>NZ_CM151094.1:4697500-4756527 GCF_056480345.1 Stenotrophomonas sp. 107298_Sma | reverse complement strand
CAGCAATAATCGTCCGGTGGCCGGGGCATGGACGCGACAAGGCGCCCAAACACAGGCCGGAAAGGGGGGGAAATGGATGGCTCAGACTACCACCGAGCGCAGGGCTTCGGAATGCTTGTCCCCTACTTATTCACAAAAACATCCACAGCTATTGCACAGGCCGGTGAATTCGCGTAGCTCCAAGGGGTTGACGCGGGGTGGGGTACCTCTCTAAAATTTCCGGTTCTTTCCGTCCCATTCATACGAGAGGCCCACATGGCCACCAAGCGCACCTTCCAGCCCAGCAACCTCAAGCGTAAGCGCGACCACGGCTTCCGTGCCCGTATGAAGACCGCTGACGGCCGCAAGATCCTGTCGCGTCGCCGCGCCAAGGGCCGCAAAGTCCTGAGCGCCTGATTGCCATGCCGCATCCAGCGGCAGACGCAATCCATTCGACAGTGAATACTGCAGACCCGCGCAAGCGATTCCCTCGCTCTGCGCGGGTTCGCACGCGTGCCGAATATTCAACGGTCTTCAACGGCGCCCGCCGTGTGTCCGATCCGCTGATGACCCTGCACTGGCTGCCGGCTGACCGGCCGGCCAGGCTGGGTCTGGCGGTTTCCCGCAAGGTCGATCCGCACGCCGTTGGGCGTAACCGGATCAAGCGCGTCCTGCGCGACGCCTTGCGTCAGACACGAACCGATATGCAGCCAGGCGACTTCGTCGTCGTGGCTCGTAGTGCTGCGCGTAACGCCAGCAACGACGATATCCGCCAGGCCTTCCTGCGCCTGTTGCGGCGCCTGCGTGCATTGCCCACGCCGGGCGTGGACGGCACAATGCCGCCGCCTGATGGCATCGCAACTCCCTCTTTGACCGAGCCGGCACCGCGTTCCGGCACCGCTGAGCCTGCCCGCTGATGAACCAGACCCGCGTATTCCTTATTTTTGCCTGGCTGATGGTGGCCGTGCTGCTGTGGATGGAGTGGAGCCGCGAAAAGGCTGCCCCGACCCCGGCACCGGCGACCACGTCGGCTCCGGCCGCTGCACAGAATGTTCCGGGCGCGACCCCGGGCAGCGTACCCAGCGCGCAGGTTCCCGGTGCCCCGGGTCAGGCCGCAGTACAGGCCCAGGCCAGCGCCACCCCGTCCGCACAGACCGTGACCGTCACCACCGACGTGCTGCGCCTGAAGCTCGATGGCGGCCGCGTGCTCGACGCCGAACTGCTGCAGTTCCCGCAGAGCAAGGACGAAGGCAGCCCGCCGGTGCGCCTGCTGACCGAAGATCCCGCGCATCCGTACAGCGCGATCAGCGGCTGGGCCAGTGAAGACAAGAACACCCCCGTCCCCGGCGCTGACGGCTTCAAGCTGGTCGGCGACACCAAGGACTTCGTGTTGGCCAAGGGCCAGAACGAACTGCAGATCCCGTTCGTGTGGACCGCCGACAACGGCGTGACCATCAAGCGCACCCTGACCGTCTCCCGCAACGAATACGCCGTTCGCTTCAAGGACGAGGTCAGCAACACCGGCGCCGCGCCGTGGAACGGCTACGTCTACCGCACACTGGACCGCAGCCCGACCATCCTGTCGCGGAGCATGACCAACCCGGACTCCTTCAGCTTCAACGGCGCCACCTGGTACGACAACGACAAGAAGTACCAGCGTCGTGCGTTCAAGGACTACCTGGAAGACGGCACGCTGAACCAGAACATCACCGGCGGCTGGCTGGCGATGCTGCAGCACCACTTCTTCACCGCCTGGATCCCGCAGAAGGACCAGACCGCACACTACGTGCTGTCGCAGGTGGCCGGTCGTGACCTGATCGAAGCGCGTGGCCCGGCATTCACCGTGGCCCCGGGCCAGTCCACCAGCACCGAAGCCCGCCTGTGGGTCGGCCCGAAGCTGGTCAACCTGATCGCCAAGGAAGACGTGCCGGGCCTGGACCGCGTGGTCGACTACAGCCGCTTCTCGATGATGGCGGTGATCGGCCAGGGCTTGTTCTGGGTGCTGAACCAGGTGCACAAGCTGGTTGGCAACTGGGGCTGGGCGATCGTCGGCCTGGTGGTGCTGCTGAAGCTGGTGCTGTACCCGCTGTCGGCGACCCAGTACAAGAGCGGTGCCAAGATGCGTCGCTTCCAGCCGCGCATCGCGCAGCTGAAGGAACGCTATGGCGATGACCGCCAGAAGTTCCAGACCGCGATGATGGAGCTGTACAAGAAGGAAAAGATCAATCCGATGGGCGGCTGCCTGCCGATCCTCATCCAGATGCCGATCTTCTTCGCGCTGTACTGGGTGCTGGTGGAATCGGTCGAACTGCGCCAGGCGCCCTGGTTCGGCTGGATCCAGGACCTGACCGCACGCGACCCGTACTTCATCCTGCCGGTGATCAACGTGGCGGTGATGTGGTTCACCCAGAAGTTGACCCCGGCACCGGGCATGGACCCGATGCAGCAGAAGATGATGCAGTTCATGCCGCTGGTGTTCGGCGTCATGATGGCCTTCATGCCGTCCGGTCTGGTCCTGTACTGGGTGGTCAACGGCGGCCTGGGCCTGCTGCAGCAGTGGTGGATGACCAAGCGCCACGGTGGCGAGCCGGTTCCGGCCACCACCGCACCGGCCCCGGTCAAAAAGAAGTAATCGGTAGAGCCGGCCGCTGGCCGGCTGACCTCAGCAAAAGCCCGCCGCAAGGCGGGCTTTTCGCATCCGGCGTTAGAATCGCCGGCACACACACCGTTCCTGCATCCATCGAGTCCGCCATGCCGCGTGCGTCGTCGTTCCGCCTGTTCCTGCCCTCGCTGTTGTTGACCCTGGTCGTTGCCGGCTGTGGCGACAAGGACGCGAAGGCGCCGGCGACCACGGTCACCCAGCCCAGCGCGCAGGCCGCGGCCGCCGCCGATCCCGCGGCTGCGCCGTTGCTGGCTGTGTTGCAGAAGCAGCTGGATGGCTACCGACGGATCATCGTGCTGCTGGCCGACGAAGAAGGGCAGTCGGCCGCCGACCGCAGCACCTCCACCCAGATTGGCCAGCAACTGTTCCACGATGGGCTGGAGCAACGCGCGGCCATCGCCGCGCAGTTCGACAGCCTGCTGCGCGGTTCCAGCCCGCAGCGCTTCGCCACCCTCGGCACGGTGCTGGATTACATCGAATCCGCACCGGAACTGTTCGATGCCGATCGCCTGGCCTTCCGCGAAGTACTGCGTGATCTGCACGAGCGGGTCGGTACCGATTCGTCGCTGCCGGCGGTGAAGCTGCACCAGCGCATCGGCGAGGACCTGGAGGCGCTCGACGAAATCGAACGCAACTACAATCAGGAACTGACCCGCATCTTCAGCCGCTTCGAGCGCACCCGCGCCATCGAGCTGAAGCGCGAGAAGTGGGATGACTACATCGCCCACCTGCACAAGGACTACAGCCGCGAAGCGATCCTACGCGACTACGGGGTGATCGAGCCGTACCCGATGTCAATGAAGGACAGCGACCGCGAGATCTTCGGCCGCGACCTGCCAGCCAAGACAGTGGTGCTGACCTTCGACGATGGCCCGCACAAGGCCTACACCGATGAAGTGGTGGCGATCCTGAAGCGCTACGACGTGCCGGGTGTGTTCTTCGAAGTCGGCCGCAACCTCGGCAAGGTCGAGAGTGATGGCAAAGTCAGCCTCGGGCCGATGGCGAAGATCAGCCGCAGCCTGATGGAAGATGGGTACGCCGTGGGCAACCACAGCCTGACCCACGCCCAGCTGTCGCGTACCACCGGCGACGCACTGCGCCAGCAGGTGCTCGACACCGATACGCTGCTGAAGGATGTCGACAGCAAGCGCGCACCGCTGTTCCGCTTCCCGTACGGCGCGCGCAATGCCGAAGGCCTGCAGCTGCTCAACGAGGCCGGGCTGAAGTCGATCATGTGGAACATCGACTCGATGGACTGGGCCGACCCGGTGCCGGAGTCGATCGTGCAACGCGTGCTCGACCAGGTGAACAAGGAACAGCGCGGCATCATCCTGTTCCACGACATCCACGATCGTGCGGTGAAGGCGTTGCCGCAGATTCTCGACCGGCTGATCGCCGACGGCTACCAGTTCGCCGGCTGGAATGGCCGTGAGTTCACTGTCGCCCGCGCGCGCAAGGGCGAGGCCAGTGCCGCCACCGTCACCACCGGCTACGAGAAGTCGTGGGCGATCGTGGTCGGCATCGACACCTACGCCAAGTGGCCGAAGCTGGAATACGCCAGCCATGACGCACAGGCGGTGGCCGATACCCTGACCGGGCAGTTCGGCTTCCCGTCCTCGCAGGTGATCGTGCTGAAGAACGAGCAGGCCACGCGCAACAACATCCTCGCCGCCTTCCACGACCGCCTGGCCGATGACCGCACCGGAAAGAACGACCGCGTGTTCGTGTTCTTCGCCGGCCATGGCGCTACCCGCCAGCTCGCCTCCGGGCGCGACCTCGGCTACATCATCCCGGTGGACTCGGACCCGAAGGAATTCGCCACCGACGCCATCGCGATGACCGACATCCAGAACATCGCCGAAAGCATGCAGGCCAAGCACGTGATGTTCGTGATGGATGCCTGCTACAGCGGCCTCGGCCTGACCCGCGGCGGCCCATCGTCGTCGTCGTTCCTGCGCGAGAATGCGCGTCGCAGCGCGCGGCAGATGCTGACCGCCGGTGGTGCGGACCAGCAGGTGGCCGATGCCGGCCCGAACGGCCATTCGGTGTTCACCTGGGTGCTGCTGCAGGCGCTGGCCGGCAAGGGGGACCTCAATGGCGATGGCCTGATCACCGGCACCGAACTGGCCGCCTACGTGGCGCCGGCGGTGTCCGCGGTTTCACACCAGACACCGGCCTTCGGCAGCCTGCCCGGTTCGCAGGGCGGCGAGTTCGTGTTCCAGGTGCCGGACAGCCAGGAATTCCTCAATGCCGACACGCGCCAGCTGACTGCCGATGCGATCGCGCTGAACAGCAAGGTGGATGCCGCCAGCGAAGCCAAGGGCAGCCAGGCACCGGTGACCGTGGCCGACCTGCAGGGCGGCAAGGCCAAGCTGGTGGTGCCCACTGCCGGACCTGCCTCCGACCGCCAGCGCGCGCAGCAGGCCAATGACCGTGGCCTGCAGCTGTACCGCGAGAAGCAGTACGACGAAGCAGTGGCGCAGTTCACCGAAGCGCTGAAGCTGCGCCCGGACTTCGCCCAGGCTGCCAACAACCTGGGCTTTGTCTACTACCGTCAGCAGCGCTACGCCGAAGCCGCGCGCTGGCTGGAGAACACGCTGAAGATCGACCCCTCGCGTGCGGTGGCCTATCTCAACCTGGGCGATGCCTACTTCAACGCCGGCGACAAGGCCAAGGCGAAGCAGGCTTACACCACCTACCTTGCGCTGCAGCCGCAGGGCAGCGGCGCAGCACAGGCGCGCGCGCAGCTGGAGAAACTCTGAGCCATGAACGAAGCGATCCGCACCGATACCATCGTGGCCATCGCCAGCGCACCGGGCGCTGGTGGTGTCGGCCTGCTGCGCCTGTCCGGTCCGCGCGCCGCGGCCATCGCCAACGCGCTGGGCGCGCCTGCACTGCGCCCGCGCCACGCGCATTACGCACGCCTGCGCGATGCCGACGGCGAGGTCATTGATGATGGCATCGTGCTGTGGTTCCCGGCACCGAACAGCTTCACCGGCGAAGAAGTGGTGGAACTGCAGGGCCATGGCAGCCCGGTGCTGCTGCAGCAACTGGTCGCGCGCTGCATCGCGCTCGGTGCACGCCAGGCGCGGCCGGGTGAGTTCAGCGAACGGGCGTTCCTCAACGGCAAGCTCGACCTGGCCCAGGCCGAGGCCATCGCCGACCTGATTGCCGCCGGTGACAACCGCGCCGCGCGCGCTGCACGCCGTTCGCTGGACGGCGTGTTCTCGCGCCGCATCGACGCGGTGATCGAGCAGTTGGTACTGCTGCGCATCCATGTGGAAGCAGCCATCGACTTCGCCGACGAACCACTTGATACGCTTGGTGGGGCACAGGTACGGCGTGGGCTGGAGCAGGCGCGCAGCGACCTGGCCTTGCTGCGCCGCGATGCAGAACGCGGTCGTCGCCTGCGCGATGGCCTGCACGCGGTGCTGATCGGCCCGCCGAACGCGGGCAAGAGTTCGCTGCTGAACGCCTTGGCCGGCAGCGAGCGTGCCATCGTCACCGACATCGCCGGTACCACCCGCGACACGCTGCGCGAGACCATCCGGCTGGATGGCCTGGAACTGACCCTGGTCGACACCGCCGGCCTGCGCGATGGCGGCGACGCCATCGAACGCGAAGGCATGCGCCGCGCCCACGTGGAAATCGAGCGCACCGACCTGGCGCTGATCGTGCTGGACGCGCGCGACCCCGTTGCAGGTGAAGCCGCGCTGGGCGAAGCCGTGGCCGCGGTGCCGCACAAGGTCTACATCCACAACAAGTCGGATCTCTTGGATGCGTTGCCGGCACTGGACGATCCTGATCGCGTGTTCGTCTCGGCTGCGACCGGCGCCGGGCTGGAAGACCTGCATGCGCGCCTGCGCAGCATCGCCAGTGCCGGGGCAGGGGAGCAGGTGGAGGGCGAATTCTCCGCACGCACCCGCCACGTCGATGCGATCGAGCGTGCGCAGGAACACGCGCAGCGCGCGGATGGCGAGCTGGCGCACGAGCACCTGGAGCTGGCGGCCGAGGAGCTGCGTCTGGCGCACGACGCGCTGGGCGAAATCACCGGGCAGATGAGTGCCGATGATCTGCTGGGAAGGATCTTCTCCAGCTTCTGCATCGGCAAGTAACTGTAGAGCCGAGCCCATGCTCGGCTGGGGCAGCACCTCGGGGTCAGATCCCCGAAGGGATCTCTGACCCCGTCATCGATCAATCGCGCGGCTCACGCTCTGGTAGGTGCCAACCTTGGTTGGCACAGGCCGTCTGGGGTCGTGAACGCCCGCTGGCAGAGCGCCGACCAAGGTCGGCGACTACCGGATACATGAGGCCGGGCCCCCTTCGGGGATCCGACCCCAGCTCCCCCAACCTGTCACATTGCCGCCGCATACTGACGCCCATCACATACCGCTTGGGGAAGTCGCAGTGAAGTCGTGGGGTTGTGCATTGCTGTTGTCGCTGGCCGTGGCACCATCGGTGGCCATGAGTGCTGAATCCTCCACCCCGGCCGCGCACAAGGTGTCGGTCTATGGCCATCGCGGCGCAAGCGCGCTGCTGCCCGAGCACACCCTGGCGGCCTATGCGCAGGCCATCGCCGATGGCGCCGACTACATCGAACCGGACCTGGTGATGACCAAGGACGGGGTGATGGTGGCCCGCCACGAGAACGAGATCAGCGGCACCACCGATGTCGCCTCGCATCCCGAATTCGCCAGCCGCCGGACAAGCAAGGTCATCGACGGGCAGAAGGTCGAGGGCTGGTTCACCGAAGACTTCACCCTGGCCGAGCTGAAGACACTGTACGCGCGCGAGCGCCTGCCGGAATTGCGCAGCACCGCTTACGACGGCCAGTTCCGCATTGCCAGCCTGGACGAGATCCTGGCCTTCCTGGTGCAGCAGGCCGGTCGTGCCAACCGCGGCATCGGCCTGGTGCCGGAGATCAAGCACCCGACCTACTTCCAGTCGGTCGGCCTGCCGATGGAAGACAAGCTGCTCGCCGCGCTGCGCGGCAATGCCTATACCAACGTTGGCCCGGTTACCATCCAGTCGTTCGAGACCGCCAACCTGCGCTACCTGCGCGGCAAGATCCCGCGTGGCAGCAACATCCGCCTGCTGCAGCTGCTGTGGAAGGGAGACACCCAGCCGGCCGACATCGTCAATGCAGGCGGCAAGCTGACCTACGCGCAGATGATGACCCCGTCTGGGCTGAAGGACATCGCCGTCTACGCCGACAGCATCGGCCCGGAACTGCGCTCGATCATTCCGCTGGACGCCAAGGGCGCACTGGGGACGCCAACCACGCTGGTACAGGATGCACATGCGGTGGGCCTGATGGTGATCCCGTACACCTTCCGCCCGGAGAATCATTTCCAGGCCAGCAACCTGCGCAGGGGCGCCGACAACGCGCGCAACGCGGAAGGCTCGATCGCCGAGATGCGTGCCTATCTGGCAACCGGCATCGATGCCTTCTTCACCGACGACCCGGCATTGGGCCGGCAGGCGGTGGATGGGATGGGCGCGGCGGGGAACGCGGCGAACTGACCCGCTCTGGTAGATGCCAACCTTGGTTGGCACACGGCAGGAGTGCCGACCAAGGTCGGCCACTACCGGGTCATGAAAATGCCGGGTGGGGTCGGAGCCCCTACGGGGATCCGACCCCGTTACCGTTTCAACCGCGCGGCTCTTCCGGCCGGCGGAACGGGATCACCACGTAGTCCTGCCCCTCGCGCGGCTGCCACAGCACCGGCACGCGCTGCGGCGACGGCGGCTCGAGTTCGTCGTCGGACAACGGCTCGATCGCGTCCTCTTCGTCTTCCCAGCTGTAGCGCTGGCGTGGCGGCAGCGGATCGGCGTTGCGGAACAGCAGCGCGGCAATGATGCCGGCGAAGGCGCCGCCCATGTGCGACTGCCAGGACACGCCGTCGGCGTGCGGCAGGATGGTCATCAGCATGCCGCCGTAGAACAGCATGCCGATCAGTCCGGTGGCGATTGCTGCGCGGTCGCGGCGCAGCAGGCCGAGGCTGGCCAGCAGGAACATCAGGCCATGGGTCACGCCGCTGGCACCCAGGTGCACGCTGCCCGGATTGCCGAGCATCCACGCGCCGATCCCCGAGCCCAGCCACAACAGCGGCAGCGCGCGAAGAGTAGCCCTGGGGTAGACGCTGCCGGCCAGGGTACCGAGGATCAGGATGGCGATGCTGTTGGCGGCGATGTGCTCGACCGAGGCATGCAGCAGCGGGCCGCCGATCAGGCCAAGCAGGCCCTTCGCTTCCAGTGGCGCAACCGCCCATGGCCGCCAGTCGAACGAGCCCTGCAGTGCGAACACGGCGATCAGTACCAGCACCGCGGCCAGGCTGACGTTGAACGCCCGCAGGATACGCATGCGGTCATTGCGGGGGGCTGGCGCGTCGCCAGCGGGCAGGGGCGCGTTGCTGTTCATACCTCAGCAATGGCGGTGACTGGCGCGAAACCAAGGCCACCGCCGCGGGAGAGTGGGGTGCGGCCGGCGGGACAATCCCGTCGGCCGGCCGTGATCAGGCGTGGCCGGAGCCTTCCTTCGGCGGGTATTTCAGGCTCAGCACCACAGTCGCGGCGATGATCACCGCCACCACGCCCAGCGACACCGGGGTCGGGATCTTGAACAGGTCGATGATCATCATCTTGATGCCGATGAAGCCCAGCACCAGCGCCAGACCGTACGGCAGCAGGTGGAAGCGGTCGGCCATGCCAGCCAGCAGGAAGAACATCGCGCGCAGGCCCAGCACCGCGAACACGTTGGAGGTGAGCACAATGAACGGGTCGGTGGTGATGGCGAAGATCGCCGGGATGCTGTCCACCGCGAAGATCACGTCGGTCACCGCGATCAGGATCAGCACCGCGAACAGCGGGGTGAACCAACGCACGCCGTCGCGCTTCACGCTCATTGCGTTGCCGGCGTAATCCGGGAGCAGGCGCAGGTGCTTGCGCATCCAGCGCAGGGCGGGGTTTGCCTCCAGATCCGGCTCCTGGCCGGCGGCGAACCACATCTTCCAGCCGGTGAACAGCAGGAAGGCACCGAACACGTAGAGCAGCCAATGGAACTGGGTGATCAGCACGCTGCCGGCGAAGATCATGACCGTACGCAGCACGATCGCGCCCAGGATGCCGATGATCAGCACCTTCTGGCGCTGCTCCTCCGGCACCGCGAAGTAGCTCATGATCATCAGGAAGACGAAAATGTTGTCGACGGCCAGCGCCTTCTCGACCAGGTAGCCGGTCAGGAACTCGAGGCCGACCTTGTTGGCCACGACCTGGCCGGCGGTCTCATTGAGGTAGTACCAGAGGCCGGCGTTGAACAGCAGGGCCAGCGCGACCCAGCCGATGGACCACCACAAGGCCTCCTTGAAGGTGACCTTGTGTGGTCCACCATGGCGCATCAATACGAGGTCGACCAGCAGGGCGATGATCACCACTGCTCCGAAGCCGCCCCACAACCACACGTTACCGATCGTCTGCATTGGGAATGTCCGTTGGAAAGATGAATGCCAGGCCGGACGGCGAGGATCTGCAACGGAGGATCGGGAGGGGGATCCAGGGACAGAGCTTCGCCAGTACGGCGAAGGTCTCGCTCGCAGTTCCAGTCGGCTGGAACTGCCGTTGCACCGGAGCCTGCGGGCTCGAAATGACGGCGACAACGTCTGGGAGCTACTCCCCTTCTGGCGCCGATTCTGCGGCCTGGCCGGGCCGCCGTCAAATGGCGGGTGACCGGGGTCGGATCCCCAGAGGGGCTCCGACCCCCGTCCCGTGCCCCCGCTCTGGAAGGTGCCAACCTTGGTTGGCATCCCCGCCGGGGTCAGAGCCCCCGCGGGATCTGACCCCGGCGCCCGGTTTACAATAGGTGGATGAATACCCCCCTTCCGATTGTCCGCCTCAAGAATGCGTGGCGTTCCAGCCACCCGTGGATCTTCCAGAAACTGGTCGAGAAGCCGACCGTCCGGCCCAAGCCCGGTTCCATCGTCGACGTGGTCGGCGTGGACGGGGAGTTCATCGGCCGCGGGTTCTACAACGGGCACTCGCGCATCGCCGTGCGCATCCTCGAAACCGATCAGAACGTGCCGGTGGATGCCCGCTGGTTCTCGCGCAAGATCGCCCAGGCCGTGTCGCTGCGCCGTGAGGTGCTGAAGCTCGATGCGGTGTCCGACGCCTGGCGCGTGGTGCACAGCGAAGGCGACGGCCTGTCCGGCCTGGTGGTGGACCGTTACAACGATCTGGTGGTGGTCGAGTTCTTCGCCGCCGGCATGTTCCGCCATCGCGAATGGATCTACGAAGCGCTGCGCGAGCAGTTCCCGGGTTGCCGCTTCCACAGCTTCGCCGACGAGCACGTGCAGAAGCAGGAGAGCTTCGACTTCCACGGCAACACCACCACCGAAGCGTCGGTGATCACCGAGTACGGCATCAAGTTCCGCGCCGACCCGGCCGGTGCCCACAAGACCGGTTTCTTCGCCGACCAGCGTGAGAACCGCGAGTGGCTGAGCCAGCAGGTGGAAGGCAAGAGCGTACTGGACCTGTGCTGCAACACTGGCGGTTTCGCGGTGTATGCGGCGGCGCGTGGCGCTTCGGAAGTGGTCGGCATCGACATCGATGAAGACGTCATCCAGATCGCCAAGGGCAATTCGCGCCTGAACAACGTGCGCCCGAAGTTCGTCCAGTCCGACATCTTCCCGTGGCTGCGCGATGCTGCCAACCGCGGCGAACAGTACGACGTGGTGATCCTGGACCCGGCGAAGATGACCCGCGACCGCGACCAGGTCATCACCGCGCTGAAGAAGTACCTGGACATGAACAAGCTGGCGCTGGGCGTGGTGAAGCCCGGTGGCCTGTTCGCCACGTTCTCCTGCACCGGCCTGGTGGCCGAGGACCAGTTCCTCGACATGCTGCGTCGTGCGGCGTACTTCTCCGGCCGTACGATCCAGATCCTGAAGGTGGCCGGCGCCGGCCCGGACCATCCGTTCATGGCCCACGTCCAGGAATCGCGTTACCTGAAGGCCGTGTTCTGCCGCGTGGTCGACTGATCGCGTGATGCCGTAGCGCCGGGCGCGGCCCGGCGCTACCCAATGCGTGGCCGCAGCGCTATGGTCGGGCTCTTCCCATTCGCGGTGAGAGCCCATGCCTTCGTTGCGCCATCTGTCCGTCGTGCTTGCTCTGGCGCTGTGCGCGCCGCTGTCCGCCCACGCCATCGAGTTCAGTGCGCAGGAACTGGCCCGCGCCAAGGCCCTGCAGCAGCGCCTGGTCACTCTCGACAGCCACTTGGACACGCCGGCCAATTTCGGCCGAACCGGCTTCGACATCGAGCAGCGCCACGACCGCAACGCGCTGTCGCAGGTCGACTATCCGCGCATGGTCGAAGGTGCGCTGGACGGCGGTTTCTGGGCGATCTACACCGATCAGGGGGACTGTAGTGCCGCTGCGCACCTGGCCGAGCGCGACCACGGCCTGCAGCGGCTGCTGCAGATCCGCGAGATGCTGGCGGCCAACCCCGAGCGCTTCGCGCTGGCACTGACCGCCGATGACGCCGCGCGGATCAAGGGCGCCGGCAAGCGCGTGGTCTACATCAGCATGGAAAACGCCAGCCCGCTGGTGGCCGATCCCAGCCTGCTGTCCTTCTACCATCGCGCCGGCCTGCGCCTGCTCAGCACCGTGCACTTCGCCAACAACGAGTTCGCCGATTCGGCCACCGACCCCAAGGGCGCGGAGTGGAAGGGGCTGAGCCCGACCGGCAAGGATCTGGTGCGTCAGGCAGTGAAACTGGGCATCGTGATCGACCAGTCGCACGCCTCCGACGCCGTGTTCGATGACCTGTTGGCGATGATGCCGGTGCCGTTCGTGCTGTCGCACAGTTCGGCCAAGGCGGTCTACGACCATCCGCGCAACCTGGATGACGCGCGTCTGCGCAAGCTGGCCAAGGCCGGTGGCGTGATCCAGGTGAATGCCTATGGCGGTTACCTGATTGACACCGCGAAGACGCCGGAGCGCAAGCAGGCCGAGGAAGCGCTGAGCAAGCAGCTGGGCGGCTGGGAAGGGATGGGCATCGAGCAGGGCGTGCAGCTGCTCAAGGCCGAGCAGGCGCTGGATCACGAGCATCCGGTGCGCCACGCCAGCTTGGATGACTTCTTCGCCCACTTCGAGCACATCCTCAAGGTGGTCGGTCCCGAGCACGTGGGCATCGGCCTGGACTGGGATGGCGGCGGCGGCCTGAGCGACCTGCCCGATGTCAGCCAGCTGCCGAAGATCACCGCGTGGCTGCTGCGCAAAGGCTATACCGAGAAGCAGATTGCCGGCATCTGGGGCGGCAACCTGCTGCGGGTGATGCGTCAGGCGCAGGATTACGCGGCAAAGCAGGGCGGCTGAGCGCCCTGCGTGCATCCGGAATTCCGCCGGGCATGGCCCGGCGCTACCGGTGATCCGTTTATTTCGCGATCAACGCGTGGCGGCGGCTGTACAGGAAGTACAGCACCAGGCCGGCCACGTTCCACAGCAGGAAGTACAGCTGGGTGCGGTGCGGCAGGCTGATGAACAGGTAGATGCAGCCCAGCGCGGCCAGCGGACCGACCACGAAGGCCAACGGCGTGCGGAAGCTGCGCTCACGGTCCGGTTCGCGCAGGCGCAGCACCACCAGGCAGATACCCACCGCAGTGAACGCGGCCAGGGTACCGGCGTTGGCGAGTGCGGCGATCTCGTCCAGGCGCGCCACGCCGGCCAGCGCCGACACCACCACGGCGGTGAACAGCGTGGTTGCCACCGGCGTGCCGGTGCGTGCGTTGACCTTGGACAGGCCGCGCGGCAGCAGGCCATCGCGGCTCATCACGAAGAAGATGCGGCTCTGGCCATACAGGAAGGCCAGCAGTACGGTCGGCAGGGCGATGATCGCGATCACACCGATCACCATTGCTGCAGTCGGGTGGCCGAGCTGGCGCATGATCAGCGCCAGCGGCTCGGCGCTGTGGCCGAACACGGCGTAGCTCATCGCACCCACGGCCGCCAGCGCGACCAGCACGTAGACGATGGTGCAGCCGATCATCGATCCGATGATGCCGATCGACAGGTCGCGGCTGGGGTTCTTGGTTTCCTCGGCTGCGGTGGAGATCGCATCGAAGCCGTAGAAGGCGAAGAAGATGATCGCCGCTGCTGCCATCACACCGTGCTCGACGCCGTCAGGGCCCATCGACTTGGCAAAGCCATACGGCATGAACGGCTGCAGGTTGTTGCTGTCGAAGGCGGGAAGGGCCACGGCCACGAAGATGGCCAGCGCGATCAGCTTGAACACCACCAGGATGGCGTTGAGGGTGGCGCTTTCCTTGGTGCCTGCCATCAGCATCAGTGCCACCAGCCAGGTGATGACGATCGCCGGCAGGTTGATCATGCCGCCTTCCACGTGCGGGCCGGCAGCCAGCCAGGCAGGCAGCTGCACGTTCCAGCCGAACTGGGTGTGGACCCATTCGAGGAAGCCGACGAAGTAGCCCGACCAGCCGACCGCCACCGTACTCACCACCAGCGAGTACTCCAGGATCAGGCTCCAGCCCACCACCCAGGCGAACACTTCGCCCAGCGCGCTGTAGCTGTAGGTGTAGGCGCTGCCTGCGGCCGGCATCATCGTCGACAGTTCGGCGTAGGACAGCGCCGCGCAGGCGCACACCGCACCGGCGATGGCAAAGGAGATCAGCACCGCCGGGCCGGCCAGGTTGGCGCCGACGCCGATCAGCGTGTAGATGCCGGTACCGACGATGGCGCCGATACCCAGCGCGATCAGGTGCGGCCAGCTGAGGGTCGGGACCAGGCGCCTGCCGGCTTCGTGGACGGTGACGGAATCTAGGGACTTGCGCCGGAACAGGGACATGCAGGCCTCGGAAGGGGTGACTGAGAACGACAAGTTCCCGAGTGTGACCGAACGCAGCGCAGCATTACCACTGACGGGGGTCATACCCGGCAAGACGCGCGCTGCACCGCGACCAGGCTGCCGGAATCGGCATAAAGGGAGGCCAGTCCGATCCTGGCTCAGGAGGCGCCGGGCCAGTGGCAGCCGTCTTCCTGCCAGGCCTCGATGTCATCGTGGAAGGAGGTGCGACGGCCATCGCGGGCGCGTTCGTAGCGCAGATCCAGCACCAGCGCCCCCTGCGTGCTGATCGTGTAGCGACCGTTGAGGCGGCCGTCGACGTGCTCTTCCCAGACGCTGTCGAACTGGTAGGGGCGGTCTTCGGCCAGCACCGTGGTCTCCATCGAAACCCGGCGCAGCAACAGGCGTTCACGCTGCCCGGCATAGCGAACGTCGGCCTGGCCGTCATCCAGCCAACGCCATTCCAGATGGATGCCGTCATTGCGGCCGCCGCTCAGGCAGCGATGATCCTGCGCGGTGGCCGCTGGGGCGGCACCAGCCAGCAGCAGCAACGGCAGGGTGAAGCAGGCCAGGCGGGCCATCCTCTCGCATCCTTCCAGCAGGGGCTGCCAGCATAGCGCCGCTGCCGCGACCTCAGCGCGCGCGTGGGCGCAGGCGGGTGCCCCCGCTCATCAGCATTCGCGGCAAAGGCATCTGCAGGAAATCGTGCGGGAATGCCGGCGCGACCGCACTGAATGCATCGAGGCGGGTCAATGCCTCGGTCGGCAGCTCCAGATCCAGCGCGATCAGATTGTGCTCGAACTGTTCCAGAGTGCGGGCGCCGATGATCGGCAGCGCATCCGCACCGGGTCGTCGCAACAACCAGGCCAATGCTACCTGCGCAGGGGAATGCGAAAGATCGGCGGCGATCTTCTGAACTTCATCGGCAATCTGCAGCGAACGGGATGTCAACGCGCCATTGATCAGGGCCACGCTGCGGCGCGATCCGCCCGGCGTGGCCTGCAGCGCGTCGGCGCTGGCCAGATCGGCCGTGCTGTACTTGCCGGTCAGCACGCCGCTGCCCAGCGGCGACCACGCCACCACGCCCAATCCCAGCGCGTCGGCCATCGGCAGCAGTTCGTGTTCGACGCTGCGCTGGATCAGGCTGTACTCGATCTGCAGCGCCACCAACGGCGACCAGCCGCGCAGGTCGGCCAGGGTCTGCATGCGCGCGATCTGCCAGGCCGGCGTATCGGAGATGCCGGCGTACAGCACCTTGCCGCTGCGGACCAGGTCGTCGAAGCCACGCATCACCTCGTCCACGCCCGTGGTGTCATCCCAGGCGTGCAGGTACAGCAGATCCAGATAGTCGGTACCCAGCCGGCGCAGGCTGTCCTCCACCGAGCGCAGCATGCTCTTGCGATGGTTGCCGGCGTTGTTCGGGTCGCCGGGCACGGTGGCCAGGGTGTACTTGCTGGCGATCACCAGCCGGTCGCGCTGCCCTTGGACGAAGCGGCCGAGCAGGGTCTCGGCGCTGCCATTGGTGTAGTTGTTCGCGGTATCGACGAAGTTGCCGCCCCGATCGACGTAACTGTCGAAGATGCGGCGGGCCTCGGCTTCGTCCGCGCCCCAGCCCCAATCGGCGCCGAAGGTCATCGTACCCAGCGCCATCGGGCTGATTCGCAGGCCGGAGCGCCCGAGCAGGCGATAGTGGTCCAGCGACATGGGAGGTCTCCATTACAGGAAGGCGGGCGTGCCGCCGGGAGGCACAGCATCCGCCGCCCGATCCTGTGGATAAACTGGATGGAACCGGACTCACCATGAAGAGTGGCTTCACAATGGATCCCTCCGCCCCCTTGTCGGCAGTGGTCGCCTTCGTCCACGTTGCCGACCATGCCAGCTTTACCCGTGCCGCTGATGCGCTGGGCGTCTCCACTTCCGCGCTGTCGCAGAGCGTGCGCGCGCTGGAAGCGCGGATGGGCGTGCGCCTGCTGCAGCGGACCACCCGCCGGGTCGGCCTGACCGAGCACGGCGCGCGCTTCCTCGAGCGCGTGCGCGGCGGACTGGCACAGATCGAATCGGCGTTTGCTGATCTCGACAGCGCGCGTGCGGTGCCGGCCGGCAAGCTGCGCGTCACCCTGCCACGCATCGTTGCCGAGCGCCGGGTGCTACCGGCCCTGCCTTCGTTCCTGGCGCGCTACCCGCAGGTGGATGTGGAACTGTGCGTGGAGCCGGCGCTGACCGATCTGGTGGCCGAGGGCTTCGATGCGGGCATCCGCCTTGGCGAGTCGCTGGCACGCGGCATGATCGCGGTGCCGATCGGGCCGCCGGAACGGCAAGTGGTGGTGGCCACGCCCGACTACTTCGTGCAGCACGGCATACCCGCGAGCCCGCACGACCTGCAGGGCCATCCGTGCATCGTCCATCGCCGTGCCAATGGCCGGCTGATGCCCTGGGAGTTCAGTCGCGATGGCCACGACATGGAAGTGGAGGTTGATGGGCGGCTGGTGTTCAACGATGCCGAACTGGCTTATGCCGCAGTGCTGGCCGGGCTCGGCATGGCGCAGGGGTTCGCGTCACTGGTGGCCGATGATCTGGCGGCAGGGCGGCTGCAGGCAGTGCTGCAGGACTGGCAGCCGCTGTTCCCCGGCTTCCACCTGTACTACCCCGCCCGCGAGCACATGGCGCCAAAGCTGCGGGTGTTCATCGACCACCTGCGCGCGGAAATGCTCGGCGGGTAGAGGCCAGCCTCATGAACGCCGATGGCGCCAGCGCCGACCAAGGTCGGCGACTACCGGATCCCGCGCTCTGGTAGAGGCCAACCTTGGTTGGCAGACGTGGCGTCGAGCCTGCTCGTTTGCGGTTTCATCCGTTCAGCCCCAGCCGGATGCCGAACCCCACCAGGAACAGGCCAGCCACGCGGCGCAGCGCATCGCTGATCCGTGGGTGCTGGATCAGGCGGCGACGGGCCAGGTTGCCGACCCCGATCAACATCGAGCAGTAGGCGATGCTGACCACCAGGATGATGCCCGCCAGCGCTGCGAAGGTAGCGATGCCCTGGTGCGCCTTGGGATCGATGAACAACGGCAGGAAGGCCATGTAGAACAGGATCGCCTTCGGATTGAGCAGGCTGACCAGGATCGCCTGCTGGAAGTAGCGGCCCGGCTGCATGCGGATCGGGCCGGCGTCACCGCCGTCATGCTTGGGCGTGCGCAGCAGGCTGATGCCCACCCACACCAGGTAGGCCGCACCCAGGTACTGCACCGCGTGGAACACCAGCGGGTTGGCCTTGAGCAGCGCGGCAACGCCGGCCAGCGCCAGCCACATCAGGATCTGATCGCCGACCAGCAGGCCGGCCAGCGCGGTGTAGCCGCCACGCACGCCGCCACGGCCGGTGGCGGTCAGCAGGGTGAAGGTGCCGGGGCCGGGCAGGGCAAGGAACACCAGCACGGCGACCAGAAATGTCCACAGGTCCTGGATGCCCATCCACGGCATGGCGGCGTTCTCTTGTTACGGGGGGCCGCCATTGTCGGCCAGCACCGGGATTGGCGACAGGGGGCGGGTGAGATCACTGGGCATGCCAGACAGCAGTGGTTGCAGGTGCTGGCGCAGCTGCGCGTGCAGTTGTCGCACGGCCGGCGAGAACTGCTTGCGGTGCGGGCATACCAGCTGCAGCGGGATGCTGCTGCCAACACCGTCCAGCAGCAGCTGCAGGCGCCCGGCCAGCACGTCCTCGCGCAGGTCCAGCCAGGACTTGTAAGTGATGCCTTCGCCGGCCACCGCCCAGCGTCGCACTACATCGGCGTCGTCGCAGACCAATGGGCCGCGCACCGGCATCACCACGCGGCGTCCATCCACGTCGAACGACCAGCGATCGTAGGCGCGGCCACCGAGCTGGTAGACCAGGCAATCGTGCTCACGCAGATCCTCCAGGCGGGTGGGCGTGCCACGCCGCTGCAGGTAGTCGGGCGAGGCCGCGAGTACGCGCCGATTGCCTTCCAGCAGGGGCAACGCCACGTAGCTGGCGTCGTCGAAGTGGCCGATGCGGATCGCCACGTCGACCGGGTCGCGGAACACATCGGCCACTTCGTCGGACAGGCGCAGGTGCAGGCGCAGCCGCGGGTGCGCAGCGCGGAAGGCGCTCAGCCAGGGCAGCAGCAGGTTGCGGCCGAGGTCCGAGGGAGCCGACAGCTGCAGGGTGCCGTGCAGCTCGGTGTCCTCGCCCTGCACGCGCGCCTTGCCCTCGCGCAGGGTGGCCAGCACCTCCTGCGCGTACGGCAGGTACAGCGCGCCCTCGCCGGTCAGGCGCAGGCTGCGGGTGGTGCGCACGAACAGGCGCAGGTCCAGCTCGCGTTCCAGCCGCGCCACAGCTGCAGCCACCTGGCCGGGCAGCAGGTCGGCCTCGCGCGCGGCCTGCGAGAAGCTACCCAGCGCGGCAGTGCGGACGAACAGCTGCAGATCGTCGAAGCGGATCATCTTCATTGCCAGAGTGAAAGTGCTGACCGATTCTGCGCCTTTCTGCGGGAGCGCGCGCGGCGCAACCTGTCGCCTCCTTCCCCACTGGACCGCTGCCATGCGCGCCATTGCCTACACCCAAGCCGGCCTGCCGATCGATGATGCCCGGGCCCTGATCGACATCGAACTGGAGCTGCCGCAGCCCGGCCCGCGTGATCTGCGGGTGGCGGTGCACGCGGTGGCAGTGAACCCGGTCGACACCAAGGTCCGCCGCGGCGTGGCCACCGATGGCCCGCGCGTGCTGGGCTGGGATGCGGTCGGCATCGTCGACGCAGTGGGCAGCGAGGTCACACTGTTCCAGCCTGGCGATGCGGTCTACTACGCCGGCGTCATCGACCGCCCGGGCAGCAATGCCGAGTACCAGCTGGTGGACGAGCGCAGCGTCGGCCGCAAGCCGGCCAGCCTCGACGATGCGGCCGCCGCCGCGTTGCCACTGACCGCAATCACCGCCTGGGAGCTGCTGTTCGACCGCCTGCGCATTCCCGAGGGCGGCGGCGAAGGGCAGGCCCTGCTGGTGATCGGTGCTGCCGGTGGCGTTGGTTCGATCCTGGTGCAGCTGGCGCGCCGCCTGACCAAGCTGACCGTGATCGGCACCGCCTCGCGCCCGGATACCCAGGACTGGGTCCATGCGATGGGCGCGCATCATGTGATCGACCATAGCCTGCCGCTGGCCGAGGGCCTGGCCCGGCTCGGCATCAGTGAGGTACAGCACGTGGCCAGCCTGACCCATACCGACCAGCACTACGCGCAGATCGTGGAACTGCTGGCGCCGCAGGGCCAGCTGGGGCTGATCGATGATCCGGGCCAGGTCGACGTGATGGCGCTCAAGCGCAAGGCACTGTCCCTGCACTGGGAATCGATGTTCACCCGACCGCTGTACAAGACCGCCGACATGCAGCGCCAGCATGACCTGTTGAATCGGGTGGCCGAGCTGATCGACGGCGGTGTGCTGCAGACCACCCTGGGCGAGCACTTCGGCCGCATCGATGCCGCCAACCTGCGGCGTGCCCACGCGCTGCTGGAAAGCCATCGCGCCAAGGGCAAGATCGTGCTGGAAGGCTGGTAAGGCCCGGTTTCTCCTGTAGAGCCGAGCCTGCGCTCGGCTCTACAGCGCTTCATCCACGCATGGCGTGGATCAGCCGTGTCGACCAAGGTCGACACCTACCAACAGCTGCGGAAGCCACTGCTCAGGCCACACCGTTGTCGACGTGGGCGGCGAAACCCGGCTGCTGGCGCAGGCGTTCGAACCACGCCGCGAGGTGTGGCAGCACGGGCTTGTTGCCAGGCGTGCTGCGCCAGCGTTGGGTCGACAGCCCGAGCACGATGTCAGCGAGAGTAAAGGTGTTGCCTGCCACGTAGCCGTCGGTAGCGCCCAGCTGTGCATCAAGCACCGCCATCAGCCGGTTCCACTGCACCAGGCTGGCCTCGGCGCGGGCGTCATCCGGATAGTCCGGATGCTGGCGCACGCGCGCCATGAACACCTGTCGCCAGGCACTGTTGAGGTCGCTGGCCTGCCAGTCCATCCATTGCTCCACCCGTGCACGGGCCTGCGCCGCGGCGGGCAGCAGGTCCTCGCGTCCGGCGCGCGTGGCCAGGTAGCGGCAGATGCTGTTGGATTCCCACAGCACGAAGTCGCCATCGCGCAGCACCGGGACCTGCCGGTTCGGGTTCAGCGTGGCCAGCAGCGCCGACGATGGCGTCGGTTCGTGGTGGAGCGGGAGATCCAGCACGGCGCCCAGCCACAGTACCTTGCGGACGTTGATCGAGGTCGCCTTTCCGTACAGGGTGAGCATGGTCCTGACGCAGCAGTTGAGACTCGGCCAGCCTACACTTGCCCCATGCAAACCGAATATCTGCTTATTGGCGCCCTTCTATTGGCCGTGCTCATCCTGCAGCTGGTCGCCCTGCTGCGCCGCCCGCCGCACGATCGCCTGGAACAGGCGGTGCGTGAGGAAGCGCGCTCCGGGCGCAGTGAACTGCGTGAACAGCTCGATGGCTTCGCCCGCGCGCTGACCGATCTGTCCACCCGCACCGACCAGCGCCTGGACCTGCTGCGCGAAGCGCTGGGCGAAGACGCGCGCAAGGCGCGTGCCGAAGCGGCCGAGAGCCAACAGCGGGGCGCGGCGTTGATGGGACAGCGCCTGCAGGAACTGCGCGCGCAGCTGGAAGTGTTCGGCCAGCAGCAGGAGGCCCGCATCCATGCCTTTGGCCAGCAGCTGCAGGAACTCACCGGGCGCACCGATACCCAGCTCGGCGCGCTGCGCCAGACCCTGGTGGACGATGCGCGCAAGGGGCGCGAGGAAGGTGCGCAGTCGCAGCAGCGCCTGACTGAAAGCCTGGGCCTGCGCCTGCAGGAACTGACCCAGCGCAACGAACAGCGCATCGCCGAGATGCGTACGACCCTCGAAGAACAGCTGCGCGCGCTGCAGAACGACAATGCGCAGAAGCTGGAGCAGATGCGCCACACCGTGGATGAGAAGCTGCAGTCGACGTTGGAAACCCGCCTGGGCAATTCCTTCAAGCTGGTCTCCGAACGCCTGGAGCAGGTGCAGCGCGGCCTCGGCGAGATGCAGCAGCTGGCCACAGGCGTCGGCGACCTCAAGCGCGTGCTGACCAACGTCAAAAACCGCGGCAGCTGGGGCGAAGTGCAGTTGGAGAACATTCTCGAGCAGACGCTGACCCAGGAGCAGTACGCGCGTGCGGTGAAGGTGCGCCCGGACAGCGGAGAGATGGTTGATATTGCGGTGCGCCTGCCGGGTCGCAGCGGCGACGACACGCCGGTGTGGTTGCCGATCGACTCCAAGTTCCCGCGTGAGGACTACGAGCGGTTGCTGGACGCGCAGGAGCAGGGCGACGCCGAGGGTGTGCGCCTGCAAGGCATCCAGCTGGAGCGCGCGGTACGCGTGCAGGCGAAGTCGATCTGCGACAAATACATCGCGCCGCCGCACACCACCGACTTCGCGGTGATGTTCCTGCCCACCGAAGGCCTGTATGCCGAAGTGATCCGGCGCCCGGGCCTGGTTGATCTGCTTCAGCGCGAGCACCGCGTGGTGGTGGCCGGGCCAACCACGGTCACCGCCCTGCTCAACAGCCTGCAGATGGGCTTCCGCACGCTGGCCATCGAGCAGCGTTCCAGCGAGGTGTGGAGCCTGCTGGGCGCGGTGAAGAGCGAGTTCGGCAAGTTCGCCGGCATCCTGGAAAAGGCCGAGAAGCAGATCACCACGGTTGGTCGCAGCATCGGCGAGGCCAGCCGCAAGACGCGTACGATCGAACGGCGCCTGCGTGGCGTGGAGTCGCTGGCATCCGAACAGGCGCAGTCGCTGCTGGGCGATCTGGCCGAGAGTGATGCGGCGGGCGAGGACGAAGGCAGCGACGGCGACACCGACGAGGCCTGAGTCACGCGGATACGCCGCCTGCATCGTCGATGCGTATGCTGGCGGCCTGTCCGTCTCGATCAGGTACCGCCATGCGCCTGTGCCTCTGTACCAGCCTCGTCCTGACCGCGTTGCTTGCCGCCTGCAGCAGCGCACCACCGGCTGCCGATACGGCGGCGACACCTGCCGCAGCCACCAGTCCTGAAGCAGCCGAGGCGTACCGCGAAGCGCGTGACGTCGACTGCCAGGCAGCGGGTGGCACCCTGCAGCGGCTCGGCCGGCTGCAGCGCGAGCAATGCGTGATTCCCCATGCTGATGCCGGCAAGGCCTGCAGCCGCAAGAGCGACTGCACCGGCCAGTGCCTGGCCACGGGCGAAGTGGCCGCCGGCAGTGCCGCCACCGGTACATGCCAGCGCGATGCCAGCCAGAACTTCGGTTGCCGCCAGCGCATCGAGGATGGAAAGGCGCTGGGCACGATCTGCGTGGATTGATCGTAGCGCCGGTCGCAGGCCGGCAACCGCATGAACCCTTGCGAACGGTCGCACGATTGCCGGCCAGCGGCCGGCACTACCGGCATCGCGCGGCGCTATGCTGGTGGGCCATTCCCCGCTGTTGCCGGAGCCCCCGCGTGAGCACCCCGATCCAGGACATTTCCCTCACCACCATTGACGGCCAGCCGTCCTCGCTTGCCGACTACCAGGGCAAGGTGCTGCTGCTGGTCAACGTCGCCTCCAAGTGTGGCCTGACCCCGCAGTACGAAGGCCTGCAGGCGCTGTATGCGGAAAAGCACGCGCAGGGCCTGGAAGTGCTGGGCTTCCCCGCCAACAACTTCCTCGGCCAGGAGCCGGGCAGCGAGGCGGAAATCCAGCAGTTCTGCCAGCTCACCTACGACGTCAGCTTCCCGATGTTCTCCAAGATCAGCGTGGCCGGTGACGACACCCACCCGCTGTACCAGCAGCTGACCGCCGCACAGCCGCAGTCGATCGGCGAAGGCCCGCTGCGTGAGCGCCTGGCCAGCAAGGAGATCCCGATCCATCCGGCACCGGCGGTGCTGTGGAACTTCGAGAAGTTCCTGATCGGCCGCGACGGCAAGGTCATCGCCCGCTTTGCCCCGGACGTGGCCGCTGACGATGCGCGCGTGCGCGAGGCCATCGAGGCAGCGCTGGCAGCCTGAGGAAAGCGTGCCAACCAAGGTTGGCACCTACCGGAGAAGAATCTCGCTGGAAAAGAAAACCCCCGCCGAGGCGGGGGTTTTCATGCGTCGATGGAAGGACTCAACGAGTCCACTGCGGCATCGGCATCGCATCGACCGGGATCGGCGAATTGGCGTCGTCGTGACCACGGTCGCGCTTGCTGCGCAGATCGTTCTCGATCTGGTAGTTGCGGCGCTGCATCCACGCGTCGCGGACCAGCGAGTACTCGTCCACGGCGGTGTCGCGAAGGTCGTCGATCGCCAGCAGCTGGGCGCGGGTATCGACCAGCTGCAGGCCCTGCAGGCCGATACGCAGCTTGTCCTCTTCGATGCGGCGGATCGGCGACAGCGGAATGTCACCGGCCAGGCCGAACACATCGCGCACGGTGCGCGGGCCGAAGAACGGCAGTTCCACGTAGCGCGAACGACGCCAGCCCCAGGCACCCAGGGTCTGCCCGAAGTCTTCATTGCGACGCGGCACCATCGCCTTGCTGGCCGGATCGAACAGGCCACCGATACCCAGCGTGCTGTTCATCAGGAAGCGGCCCAGGCTGTCCCAGGCATCGCCACCGCGGCCCTGCAGCAGCTGGTTGGTGATGGTCACCGGCGCACGCAGGTTGCTGAAGAAATTGCTGACACCGGTACGCGCGAAGCGCGGCACCACGTGGGTATAGGCGGTGGCCAGCGGGCGGGCGATGCCGCGGTCAACCGCGTTGTTGAACTTGTGCACCTTGCGGTTGAACGGTTCCCACGGGTCGTAGGCCGCTGCACTGCCGGTGTTGCCGGCACCACCGTAGAGGGCATCGAAGTCGTCGTCACCGCCCGGTGCGGTGGCGGCTGCAGCCTTCGCAGCGTCGGTGTCGGCGCTGGACGCGGCCGCTGCCTGAGGCAGACTGGCCGCAGCCGGCGGGCTTGCGACGGGTGCGGCCGAGCCGGCTTCGGCCGCTGCGGTATCGACGGCAGGGGCCTCGGCGGTGGTGCTGGCCGGGACCACGGTGCTGGCCACCGGTGCATCGCTGCGCGCGGGTTTGCCGGCGCAGGCGGTGAGGGCGGTGGCCAGGACGATCAGGGGGAGAGTGCGTACGACGTTCATGTCAGCTCGCAGCAGAAGTAGCGTTGAAATCCAGGTCGGGCGACAGCCGGTAGGCCGCGCTCAATTCGTTGTAGCCGGCCGGCGCGCCGGAGATCGCCAGCGGATGGCCGCTCGTGCGTGCACGCGCGGCCAGCTCAGCCAGCAGGGCCAGGCCGGCGCTGTCCACGCGCTCGACCTCGCCCAGCTCCAGCCGTGCCAGTTTCGCCGGCAGTGCCTGAAGTTGCGGCCACAGTGCGATCACCGCGGCACGGTCGAGCACCCCGCGCAGGCGCAGGGTGTCGCCTTCCAGCAGCGCCAGCGCGTTACTTGCCATTGCCCGCGGGCCCGGCCTGCATGCTGCCGCTGTGCAGCTCGGTGGCCACCTGCTTGATGCCCTTCTGGCGCAGCGGGGTGTCAAACTGGTTGCGGAAGGTCTGCACGTAGGAGATGCCTTCGATGTTGACGTCGAAGATCTTCCACTGGCCGTTCACGTTGCGCATCCAGTACTCGACCGGGGTCGGCTCGTTGCCGGCGCGCACCAGTTCGGTGCTCACGCGCACGCCACGATTGCCCGGCAGCGGGCTTTCACCCTTCAGGCGGAAGCTCGGCTTGCCCTGGATGTTCAGCAGGGTCGAACCGTAGCGCTGCATCAGGCTGTCGGCCATCGCATCGGCGAACAGCTTGATGTCAGCATCGGAAGCACCGCGGGCGTGCGGGCCCAGCACCAGGCGCGCGGCATAGTCGCGGTCGAAGGTGCGGGTCAGCTCGCTGTCGATGTAGCTGCGCAGGCTGGCCGGGTTGCTGGTGAATTCGCTCTTGCGCTGCTGCAGGGTGCTCAGGATGCGGCTGCTGGCATCGATCACCACCTTGCCCGCCTGCCCCTGCGCCGCGGCTGCGGCGGGAGCGGCGGCCTGCGCCTGGGCGAGGAACGGAGTGGCTGCCAGCAGCGCCGAGGCGAGCAGGGCCGGGATCAGTTTCATCTTCATGGTTGCGGTTCCGTTGCAGGCGCCTGTGCGCCATCGTTGGGCTTCTGAGCAGCGCCGCCACCGGCGCCGCCACTGAACATGTACTTGCCGACCAGCTGGATCAGGTCCACGGCGGGCTGGGTGAAGACGATCTCGTCGCCGGCCTTGAGCACGTCCGGATCACCGCCCGGCTGCAGACCGATATAGCTCTCGCCCAGCAAACCGCTGGTGAAGATGCCGGCCGAGGTGTCCGCCGGCAGGTCCTTGACCTTGCTGTCCATGCGCAGGGTCACGATCGATTCGAACTTCACCGGGTCCAGGTCGATCGAAGCGACCTGGCCGACGGTGACGCCGCCGATCTTCACCGGCGCCTGCTTGCGCAGCTGACCAACCTGGGAGAAGCGTGCCTTCAGGTCGTAGCCTTCGCTGCCCCAGCTCCAGCGCTGGTTGGTCGAGGCCACGGCCAGCACCATCAGCGAGGCCAGGGCCAGCAGCAGGAAGGCGCCGACGGAGAATTCGAGTCTGGGACCGCGGATGGCCATGTGGATTACCTGATCGAGTCGTTGTGGCTGCGCGCCGATGCGCACCGCCGGTGGAGGGGTTAGGTGAACAACATTGCCGACAGCACGAAGTTGAACATCAGCACCAGCAGCGAGGCGTTGACCACCGCACGGGTAGTGGCGACAGAGGTGCCTTCGATGGTCGGTTCGGCATGGAAGCCGACGTAGGACGCGACCAGTGCCGCGGTGCCGCCGAAGATCGCCGACTTCAGCATCGCCACGCCGAAGTCGTCCCAGAAGTCCACGCTGTTGCGCAGCGCCGACCAGAACACGCCATTGTCCAGGCCCAGCACGTGTACTGCTTCAAAGTAGCTGGCGCTGATCGCCAGCGAACAGAACACGCCGGTCAGCAGCGGCACGGTCAGCACCGCCGCCCAGAAGCGCGGCGCCACGGCCTTGGCCACTGGATCGATGGCCATCAGCTCCAGTGCCTTGATCTGGTCGGTGGCACGCATCAGGCCCAGTTCGGCGGCGATCGAGCTGCCGGCGCGGCCGATGAACAGCAACGCGGTCAGCACCGGTGCCAGTTCGCGGTACAGCGACAGGCCGAGCAGGGTCGATAGTGCGTCGGCCGCACCGAAGGTGGTCAGCGTGCGGTAGCCCTGCAGGGTCAGCACCAGGCCGACGAAGGCACCACCGACGGCGATGATCGGCAGCGAGCGCGCACCGATCTTGTAGATCTCGCGGGTCAGCTCGCCCAGGAAATCACGGGTCGGCAGCGAACCACGCAGCACGGTCAGCGAGAACAGGCCGGCACGGCCCAGCGAGCGGGTGGCTTGGACGAACGGCATCAGGCGACCCTCGCGCGCGGCGCGGCATCGAACGGAATGGGGCCATCGGGCTGGCCATGCAGGAACTGCCGCAGCAGCGGGTCCTGGCTGGACTGCAGCGCTTCGGGAGACCCCTGGAACACGACGCCGCCATTGGCGATCGCGATCACCTGGTCGCAGATCGGCAGCGTCTCGTGCACGTGGTGGCTGACGATGATGCTGGTCAGGCCCAGGCTGTGGTTGAGGCGCTGGATCAGGCTCATGATCACCCCCGAGGCGATCGGGTCCAGCCCGGTCAGCGGCTCGTCGTAGATCATCAGTGGTGGGTCCAGTGCCAGCGCGCGGGCCAGCGCTACGCGCCGGGCCATGCCGCCGGACAGCTCACGCGGCCAGGCATCGGCGGCGGCCAGCAGGCCCACCGCATGCAGCTTCATCTGCACCAGCCGGCGCAGTACCGCAGCGGGCAGGCGGGTGTGGGTGCGCAGCGGCAGCGCCACGTTCTCGGCCACGGTGAGGTCGGTCAGCAGGCCATTGCCCTGCAGCAGCACGCCCACGCTCTTGCGCATTTCCAGCAGCGCGCCGCTGTTGTGCGGAATCGGCTTGCCGAACAGGGTGACCTCGCCGGCGACCGGGCGCAGTTCGCCGGTCAGCGCCGCCAGCAGGGTCGACTTGCCACTGCCGGACGGACCGAGCACCGCAGTGATGCTGCCCTTGGGCACCTGCAGCGACACGTCGCGCAGGATCGTGCGCCCGCTCCGGTCGATGCGGACGTTGGATAACTGCACCAGACTGGAGGCGGAAGCCGACATGGGCACCATTAACGTTTTTTAGACATCGAAGGATCGGGCCCGTCTGCTGAACATAAGCAGACTGGACGGTCCAGTATTGTTGCACGGCAAGCCCTCGCGCAGGCCGGGACAATCGACAGGGGTCCCGGAACAATCCGTACCGGCGATGGCCCGGATCATTGAATACTGCGTGCCGTGCTGCACACTGTGCACGATGAGTGACCCGGGCAGCGATTTCCGCCTCTACCATTCCAACTCCCTGGACGTGCTGGCCGCGCTGCTGGCGCGCAACGTGCGTGCGCCGGTATCTGGCCAGCCGTTGCTGGCACCGGAAGTGGTGCTGATCCCGCAGGTGGCGATGCGGCGTTGGCTGCAAGCGACACTGGCGGCTGAGTTTGGCGTTGCCGCCAATCTTGAATTCCTGACCCCGGGCGAGTTCGTGGCCCGTGCGCTGAAGGCCAATGTCAGCGGCGAGCAGGACGACCTGGACGCGGCCGGCCTGCACTGGAAGCTGTACCAGGCACTGCGTGACCCGGTACTGCTGGCGCAGCCCCCGATGCGCGCGCTGCAGTCCTATCTTGCCGGTGGCGACGCGTTGAAACCGTGGGCGCTGGCCGGCGAGCTGGCCTCGGTGTTCGAGAAGTACCAGGCCTGGCGTCGTGACTGGCTGCTGCGCTGGGCCGCCGGTGCCGATCCGGCCGACCCGCAGGCGATCCTGTGGCGCACCATCACCCACGGCCACGACTATCGCGCGCGCCGCATCCAGGAATACCTGGACCGCTTCGAGGGTGCCGGTAAGCCGCTGCCGCAGGGCTTGCCGCTGCGCATGTCCGCGTTTGCGACGCTCAACATCTCGCCCGACGTGCTGCGGGTGATGGCCACCCAGGCGCGTGTCGGCGAGCTGCACTTCTATATGCCCACCCCGGTGCAGTCGTACTGGGGCGATCTGCAGACCCTGGCCGAGCGCCTGCGCAGCGGCGCGCCGGACCCGTTCGGCGAGGCCGCAGGCGAGAACCGCCTGCTGGAAGCCTGGGGTGCGGCGGGCCGCGACTTCATGGCGGTGCTGGGCAGCTACGAGGTGGTGCACCCGGCCGGCGAGATTGCGGCCTATTCCGATCCGGAGGAGGACACACGCCCGAGCCTGGACCAGGGCGGCCTGTCCGATAGCCTGCTGCATCGCCTGCAGCGCGATCTGTTCCACCGCCGCGCGCTGCCCTCGGGCGAGCTGCGCGACGGGCTGCGCAGCGACGACCCCAGCCTGCAGGTGCACGCCTGCCACACCCGCCTGCGTGAGCTGCAGGTGCTGCACGACCAGCTGCGCAGCCTGCTGCAGGACCCGCGCTTCGACCCGCCGCTGCAGGCGCGCGAGATCGCGGTGCTGGCGCCGGACATCGATCCCTACGTGCCGTACCTGGAAGCGGTGTTCGGCGGCCGTGGTGGCGAGGAGGAGCACATCCCCTATGCGCTGGCCGACAGCAGCCCGCTTGCAGGTGAACCACTTGCCGATGTGTTCGTGCACCTGCTGGGGCTGCCGGTATCGCGATTCGGGCTCAATGAAGTGCTGGACCTGCTGGCCAGTGCACCGCTGGCCGAAGCGGCTGGGCTGGAAGCGGTGGACTTCGACCGCCTGCATGGCTGGCTGCAGCAGGCCGGTGCACGCTGGGGCCTGGATGCGAAGCACCGCCACCAGCACCAGGCGCCGGCCGACGACGCCTACACCTGGCAGTTCGCGCTGGACCGCCTGGTACTCGGTCACGCCACCGGCAGCGAGACCGACCTGGCCGGCGTGGCGCCGTGGATCGAGCTGGAAGGGGGTGCGCTGGAAGCGCTGGACCGGCTGCTGCGCCTGCTGCGCGTGCTGGCGATCTACCAGCATCGCCTCGGCGAGCTGCTGACCCCGGCGCAGTGGCGGCAGCGGCTGCTGTCGCTGCTCGATGCACTGTTGCCCACCGCGCCCAGCTCGCCCAACAGCCAGCGCGCGCTGGAGCGCCTGCGCAAGCTGCTCAACCAGTTTGCCGACGATGCCGCCAAGGCCGGTTTCGAAGACGGCGTGCCACCGGAGGTGGTGCGTTCGCACTTCGCCGGTGCGCTGGGCGAGGCCGATACGCGCGCACCGCTGCTGACCGGTGGCATCAGTTTCGGCCGCATGGTGCCGATGCGCCTGCTGCCATTCCGGGTGATCTGCGTGCTGGGCCTCAATGACGGTGATTTCCCGCGCCGTGACCCGGCTGCCGGTCTCAACCAGCTCACCGCCGAGCTGGATACGCCGCGCCGCCGTCCGGGCGACCGCTCCACGCGCGAGGACGACCGCTTCCTGTTCCTGCAGCTGTTCGCCGCCGCGCAGGAGGTGTTCTATCTCAGCTATCTCGGCGCCGATCCGCGCGATGGAAGCGTGCGCGAGCCGTCGGTGCTGGTCAGCGAACTGATCGATGCCGCCGCTGCGTATCACCTCGATCCGCCTCTGGCGGTCCGCGACTTCACCGTGCGCCACGCACTGCAGCCGTTCTCGCCAGCCGCGTTTGGTGATGGCGATCCACGCCGCTTCAGCTATCGCCGCCAGTGGCATCCGGCGGCCGGTCGCCTCACCGGCCAGCGTGGTGGACTGCAGCCGTGGTTCGATGCACCGTTGCCACCGCCGCTCGACGATGCGGTGGAAGACGAGGTCGCGCTCGATACCCTGCGCCGTTTCCTGTGCGATCCGGCCGGGCAGTTCCTGGCGCAGTCGCTGGGCCTGCGCCTGGCTGACGAGGTCGAGGAGGTCGATGACCTGGAACCGCTGGTGCTGTCTTCGCGTGGCCCGGAAAAGCGCAGTGTGCAGGCGGCGGTGGTGCGCGCTGCGCTCAGTGGCGATATCGAGCCGTTGTACCCGCGCTTGCGCGCACGCGGCCTGCTGCCCTCGGGTCCATTGGGCGAGCGCCAGTTCGAGGTGGAGCAGTTGAAGACGCGCCCGTATGCCAGTGCATTGCTGGGCTGGATGCAGGGCGAACCACTGGAAAGCCGTCGCTATGAGGTGGAGATCGATGGCGTGCGCCTGCATGGCCGCGTGGCCGATCGGCATCCCGAAGGGCTGGTACGCCTGCGCGCCGGCACGCTCAATGGCAACGCAGTGATCCGTCAGGGCCTGGACTGGCTGCTGGCCAACGCCGCCGGCGACGCATTGCCCCTCGTGCAGTTCCACGATGGCGGCGATGCCGGTCCGGGCCCGCATGTGCTGCCGGCACTGAGCGTTCCCGCTGCACGGGCGGCGCTGCGTGCACTGCTGCAGCTGCGCCAGCGTGGCCTGCGTGAACCGCTGCGCTTTGCCCCGTATACCGGCTGGGTGCTGTACAACGCGCCGGCAGAAAAACAGCGCAGCGAAGGCTGGAAGCAGTGGCACGGCAGCGACCGCAGCTGGGGTGAAGCCAGCAGCGACGCCTGGCAGCTGCTGCTGCGTGGCGCCGACCCGTTCGCCACCGATGCCAGCTATGCCGACCTGCTGCGCAACAGCCAAGTGGTCTTCAGCGCGGTGCGCGAAGGCCGCACCCTCGGCGCCGAAGCACGCCAGGAGGGCGGCGCATGAACACCGCCATCGCCGAAGACGGCATCGAATCCCTCAACCGCGATCCCTATCTGGCCCTGCCGCTGGACGGCATCCGCCTCATCGAAGCCAGCGCCGGCACCGGCAAGACCTTCACCCTGGCCACGCTGTTCACCCGGCTGGTGGTGGAGCAGGGCCTGCGTATCGGCCAGATCCTGGCAGTGACCTTCACCGATGCCGCCACCCAGGAACTGCGCAAGCGCATCCGCGAGCGCCTGGCGCTGGCCGCGCGCCTGGTCGATCTGGAAGCGGCCGAGGGTGAAGCACCGGACGTGCGATTGACCCGCGAGGTACTGCAGCGCCATCTACAGGTCGGAACCGAGAGCGCGGCCGCATTGAAGCGACGCCTGCAGGTGGCCGCCGATGAGATCGACCTGGCTTCGATCTTCACCATCCACGGCTTCTGCACCCGCGTGCTGCGTGAGCATGCGCTGGAAAGCGGCCATACCTTTGATCCGCCGGAACTGCTGGCCAGCGATCGTGAACTGCTGGAGGAGCTGGCCGCTGACCTGTGGCGCGTGCATGCCAACGACCCGGCCACGCTGGAGCCGCTGACCTGGCTGTGGTCCAACCCGGATGCGCTGGCCGCCGATCTGCGCGCGCTGCTGGCTGCGCCGCCACTGCACCCGTTGCCACAGGCGGTGGCGCTGGCCGATCCACACCCGGCATTGCAGTGCGCGGCGGAAGCACTGTCGGCAAGCGTGCGCGAGCATGGCGAGCAGTTCTTCATCGACCTCTGCGATGCCGTCGACAACAAGTGGATCAACGGGGTGTCCTACAAGCTGGGCTGGCTGCACCCGCTGGGCCGGCAGCTGCTGGCCTGGGCCGAGCGTGCCGACCCGCGCGAACTTCTGGCCAGCGAACGCCTGCCAGCACTGCTGCCGGATGTACTGGCCGAAAAGACCAACAAGAAATTCCCCGATCGCACGCCGTCGTCGCCATTGCAGGCGCCGTTGGCGCGCTATGTCGCGCTGCTGGCCGAACGCGATGCCTGGTTGCGTGCCACTGCATTGAATTTCCTGCACGTGCTTCGCGCCGAAGCCACGCAGCGGCTGCAGGCGCTGAAGCGCACGCGCCGGGTGCAGACCTACGACGATCTGATCGATGGCGTGGCGGTGGCGCTGGAAGGCCCGCAACGGCTGCCACTGGTGAAACAACTGCGCGCGCAGTACCGCATCGCGCTGGTCGATGAGTTCCAGGACACCGACGACCGCCAGTGGGGCATCTTCCACACCGTGTTCGGCGATTCGCCGGAGGTACGCGAGCTCGGCCTGGCACCGGCGCTGTTCCTGATCGGCGACCCCAAGCAGGCGATCTATGGTTTCCGCGGCGGCGATATCCATACTTACCTGAAGGCCAGGCAGGTGGCGCAGCAGGCGCCTGTGCTGGACCAGAACTTCCGCTCGCGCCCGGCTGTGCTGCGTGCGCTGCAGGCGCTGTACGACAACGGTGGTGAGGACGCCTTCCTCGAACGCGACATCCAGTTCGAGCCGGTGCGGCCCGGTGGCGTGCGTATCGATACGGACTATCTGCGCAACGGTGATGCCGCCGTGGCGCTGACCCTGCGCGTGCTGCGCAGTGGCGGTGACAAGGCAATGAGTGCCGATGCCTCGCGCGATGCGGCCACCCAGGCCTGCGTGGCCGCGATCCATCAGACCCTGGTCGCTGCGCGGGCCGGCAATGCCGTGTTGCGTGGGCGCCCGGTGCAGCCTGGTGACATCGCGGTGCTGGTGCGCTCGCATCGCGAGGCCACCCTGGTACAGCGCGCGCTGGCCGCGGTCGGCATTCCCGCGGTGGCAGCCGGCAAGCAGAGCCTGTTCGCCACCGCTGAAGCGCGCGATCTTCGTGCGCTGCTGCTGGCACTGCTGCAACCCGCCGACGAAGGCCGCCTGCGTGCGGTGCTGGCCACCGTGCTGCTTGGCCAGCGGGCAAGTGCGATCGCCGCGATGGAACGCGAGGGCGACCTGCAACGCGAGTTCCAGGCGCGGCTGCTGCATTGGCGCGAGCGCTGGCAACGCGGCGGGCCGTTCGCGGTGATTGCCGATGTCTGCGCCGCACAGGGCGAACGCCTGCTGGCGCTGATCGACGGCGAGCGCCGTCTGACCAATTACCTGCAACTGGGTGAACTGCTGCAGGAAGCCTCGGCGCAGGCGCTGGGCATGCACGGCCTGCTGGACTGGCTGCAGGGGCAGATGGCCAGCGCCGACCAGGATGACGAGCAACAGCTGCTGCGCTTGGAATCGGACGCGCGCCGCGTGCAGATCATAACCCTGCACAAGAGCAAGGGCTTGGAGTATCCGCTGGTGTTCCTGCCGTTTGTCGGCATCGACGGTGGCGCACCGAACACTGCCTCGCACTGCACGGTGCATGTGGGCGGCCGGCGCCAGCTGCACTGGAAGCTGGACAAGGACGAGGCCTGGGAAGCGGCGAGTGCCCAGCGCGAGCGTGAGCAGCGTGCCGAGGATGCGCGCCTGCTGTATGTGGGACTGACCCGTGCCGAGCATGCGCTGTGGATCGCAGTGGGCGATCTGGCGGGGCTCGGCAAGACGCGTCTGGCGCCGCTGCTGGGTGACCTGCAGGCGCTGCGCTCGCACGCCGATGTGTACATCGATGACAGTGAGGCACCGTCCTCGCTGCCACCGCTGGCGGCCGAAGTGGAAGGTGACCTTCCGGCGGTGCGTGCCCTGACCCGGCGCGTACCGCACGATTGGTGGGTATACAGCTTCACCCAGCTCGCCCATGCCGATGCCGGCGCGGGCAGTGATATCGAAGCCGCCGCGACCGAGCTGCCGGCGCCCGCTGCTGACGAACCCGCTGGCCCGGAACTGCCACTGGAACCGGCGTTGCCGGAAGCCGCGGCGGCGGCCGAGGACAGCACACCGATCGACCCGCGCTTCATGGGCAGTCGTTTCGGCAACGTGCTGCACGAAGCCATGGAGAACGTCGATTTCGCTGCCTGGGGCGATTGGCAGCCCGGCCAACAAGCGCCAGAAGGCCAGGCCGAGGTGCTGCGCAAGGCGCTGCACGATGAGGGCTATGCCGATGCCGATCTGGACGATGGCGTGGCGGTGCTGGTGCCGCTGGTCGGCCACACGCTGACCGTACCGCTGCCCGAAGGCGGCGCGCTGCACAGTCTGGGCGAAGGCGAGCGCCGCGCGGAAATCGACTTCCATTTCGCCATCGAACCGACGACGGTGCCGGCGCTGCTGCAGGTGCTGCATGCGCACGGTGTTTCCAGCACGCGACGCGGCTTCGGCCAGCGCCGCCGGTTGGAAGGGCTGATGACCGGCATGATCGACCTGACCTATGTGCGCGACGGGCGCTGGTACGTGCTCGACTACAAGTCCAACCGCCTGCCTGGTTACAGCCCGGACCTGCTGGCCATTGCCATGCGCCACAGCGAGTACGACCTGCAGGCGCTGATCTACACCGTGGCCCTGCATCGCTGGCTGCGTTTCCGCCTGGGTGCGGCCTACGACTACGAGCGCGACATGGGCGGCATCCGCTATCTGTTCTGCCGCGGCCTGGATGCCGCCGGCAACGGTGTGCATGTGGACCGCTTCCCGTTGGCGCTGGTGGATGCCCTGGATGCGTTGTTCGCCGGTGGCGAAAAGGCCCAGGCCGAACTGGCCGCGCGTGCCCGTGGAGCCGGCGCATGAGCCTGTTGAAGGAGCTGCACAAGAAAGGCTTGCTACGCACCCTCGACCATGCATTGGCGACCAGCCTGCAGCGGCTGCGCGACGACACGCCCGAGAGTGTGGCACTGGCGGCCGCCCTGGCTTCTTTGGCGGTATCGCAGGGACACGCAGCGTTCGATCCGGCACATCCGCAGCGGTTGCTGGAAGGCGTTCCCGAGTGGCCTGCCGCGCAGGACTGGCTGGCACAGTTGCGCGCATCGCCCTGGATCGCGACGCCGGAGCAGGCCGACGCCATCGCCGAGGATGCACCGCTGGTGCTGGAAAACGGGTTGCTCTACCTGCGCCGCTACCGTGAGTACGAGCGTCAGCTGGCGGCTGGGCTGCAGCGCATCGGCCGACATCCGCTGCCGGCGCCGGACATGGCAGCGTTGGCGCCGTTGTTCGCGCAGCTGTTCCCACAGGCACTGGGCGGCGAGGATCACCAGGCACGCGCCGCCGGCGTGACCCTGCGCCATCCGCTGGCGCTGGTCACCGGCGGCCCCGGCACCGGCAAAACCACCACCATCGCGCGCCTGTTGCTGCTGCTGGCCGCGCAGGCCCGGCAGGCCGGCCAGCCGCTTCCCGAGGTGGCGCTGGCTGCGCCTACCGGGCGCGCCGCCGAGCGCATGGCCGAGAGCCTGCGCGTGGCCGTGCAAAGGCTGCAGGAACAAGGACTGGACCCGGCGTTGTGCACGGCGCTGCCCAGTACCGGCACCACCCTGCATCGCCTGCTCGGCGTGATTCCCGATTCACCGCGCTTCCGCCATCACGCCGATAACCCGCTGCCGGTGGACGTGGTCGTGGTCGACGAAGCCTCGATGATCGATCTGCCGATGATGGCCAAGCTGGTCGATGCGATCGACAGCGGCACCCGGCTGATCCTGCTCGGCGATCCCGACCAGCTGCCGTCGGTCGAAGCCGGCGACGTGCTCAGCGCGATCCTGCGTGCCAGCGGCGACGGCATCGGCACCCGTGCCGACGACGCGCAGGCGTTGCACGGCCTGCTGGCGCCGGCCACCTTGCAGCCGCAGGCCTCGCCACGCGCCTTCGCCGGCCGCCGCGTGCAGCTGCAGCGCGGTTACCGGCAGAGCGATGCGCTGGACCTGGCACCGCTGGCACATGCCGTGCGCGAGGGCGACAGCAGCACCGCGCTGCAGCTGCTGCGCAGTGGTGAACTGGCCGGCGTGCATTTCCACGAAGGCGAAGCCGATCCGCTGCGTGGCCAGCGTGAGCACCTGCTGGGCCATTGGCGCGCGCTGGCCGACACCGCCGATCCGGTACGGGCCCTGCAGCAGGCGGGTCGCCTGCGCGTGCTGACCGCCTTGCGCGAAGGCCCGCAGGGCGCGCGCGGGCTCAACAGCCGTATCGAACAGCTGCTGGCCGGCAACACCCCCGGCTACTTCCAGGGCCGCCTGCTGCTGGTCACCGAGAACAGCTACCGGCATCGCCTGTTCAACGGCGATATCGGCATCTGCCTGCGTGATGGCAGCGGCGCGATGGTGGCCTGGTTCCCCGGCGACAGCGTCGATCAGCCGCGCGCCTTCCACCCGGCCGCACTGCCCGCGCACGAAAGCGCCTTCGCGATGACCGTGCACAAGGCGCAGGGCTCGGAGTTCGACGAAGTGTGGTTGCAGCTGCCGCGCCAGGACAGCCGCGTGCTGTCGCGCGAACTGGTCTACACCGGCCTGACCCGCGCCCGTCAGGTCCTGCATGTGGCCGGCAGTGCCGACGTGCTGCAGGCCGCGCTGAAGCGCCACGCCAGCCGGTTGGGTGGCCTGGCCTGGCGACTGGGTGTGGAAGCGGTGGTCGAAGCACCGGCGCGCATCGAACAGCCTACGGTGCAGGGCAGGTTGTTCTGAACGGGGGTCGGATCCCGTTCCCTTCGGGAACGGGCTCTGACCCCTTCACCTGATCGCCAGGCAGAAGCAGTCGAGCATGACTCGACTCTACAACAGCGTACTTCGATCATTCCGACGTTCATCCACGCATGCCGTGGATCTACCGTGTCGACCAAGGTCGACACCCACCAGAGCAGAACGCCGTGCCGACAGCTCGCAGGAAACTGTCGAAGGCGGGGTGGGTCCGGTTGAGGGGGTGTGAGCGGCATGGATGCCGCGACCAAGCCCCCATGGATGGGTTTACGGCGTCCCCCTCAACCGGACCCACCCCGCCATCCCAAGGAATACCCGCTTTTGACGTTGACGTTGATTCGGCAGGTGCAGGGTGCAGCCCTGCCGCCCCCGTCATTCCGCGATCAGTACCAGCCCATCGGGGAACACGATCGCCGCTTCGTCCGCACTGACATCGAAGAACCCCACGCCGTGCTTCTCGGCCAGGTCCTGCACGCGGCCATGCGCGCGCTCGGCCACCGAATAGGCGAATGCACCGTAGATCACCTGACTACCGATGCTGTACTCGGTCACCTCGGCACGATCATCGTCGTCATTGCTCAACGGCCCGTTCATTGGCGGGAACTCCTGCGCCATCTCCGCGAACCACGCCTGCAACGCGGGACTGCTGACCACTGGGTCGTCGTACTCGTGGCGCTCGTTCCACTGCGTCTGCTTCTCGAACCAGGCGATGAAAGCCGCCGCCTCCCGCGGGGCCGCACTGGCCTCGAACACCATCATGTCGTAACTCATTGAACCGTCCTGTTGCAGCGGCAGGGTCGGATCCCTCTCTGCAGGAGAGGGCTCTGACCCCTGCGCGGAGTCTGTGGACGCACAGGGTATCGCGCTACGGCTGTGCGTCCGCACTCATCGCCAGCCCCGGCGCCAATGCCTTCGCCTCCGGGAACAGCGCGAAGCGCAGGCCGATCAGGCCCATCAGGGCTTCATCGCGGGCCTTGCAGGCAGCCACGCTGCCGACCCGGCCCAGCGAGGTATCCAGCCGCTCGCGCAGCGCTTCGGCCGCCACAATCGGCTTGCGCGCGGCAATCTGTCGCCGGTAGTGCACGGCCACTTCTTCCAGGATGTGCTCGACCGCTTCGCGGCTGCGCTCGGGCAGTTCCAGTCGCGCGCGGCGCAGCTGCAGGATGTTCAGGCCGATGCGCGCTTCGTTGAGCATATCCACCGAGGCGATGTCGCTGCCCTCCGGCGTCGCCGCCAGTCGTGGGGCGAGCAGGCCCAGCAGGTCGAGCATGCGTGCGGCGAAGCGCTGCCGATCCTGCTGGCCCCGCCCTTCGGCGGCTTCGGCCAGCGTGGTCCAGCCCTGCCGCACCAGTCGGCGTGCGGTCCACTCGGCACCCACCGAACGGAACAGGCGGGTCATCACCACCGCAAAACCAATGCCGATGAACATCGCGATCGACGAGTTGAGGAAGGTCTGGATGTTGGCGCTGTAGGTGTTCTGCAGGCTCAGCAGCGCGGCCAGGTTCACCGTCAGCGGCAGTGCGAACAGCGCGCTCTTCGGATGGTGCAGCATCAGCCCCAGCGGCAGGAACGCAACCGCCAGCACCAGTGCCAGCAGGCCAAAGTCGTGCACCGCCGGGAACACGCCGAACAGGTACACACCGGCCACCACCGAGGCAACCATCGCCCACACCAGGAACGACACCATGCTCGGTGCCGGGTCGTCCTGTGCGGCGAAGAACGCGGCGGTCACCGCGGCCATCATCGCGCCGTTGCCGCCGCCTTCCCAACCCAGGCCGATCCACAGCACGCAGTAGCTCATCAGCGCCACGCCGGCGCTGAGCGCGGAGAACAGCGCCATGCCGTAGTCGACGTGCTTGTCGGCGGGCACTCGTTCGGTGCGGATGCGGTAGTGCGCGCGGTCCAGCGGCGCAGTGCCGTGGTCGATCGCATGCTGCAGGGTACGGCAGTCCTGCCACAGGTCCACCAGCTCCTCCAGGCGCAGCAGCAGGCTGGCCAGCTGCAGATGCTGCAGGTCGCGGTCCACCTGCGGCTTCAGTGCGCTGATGCGCGCGCGCAGGCGGGCGTACTCGCTGGCGTTGGTCGGCCCGTCCAGCCAGTCGTGGATGTCATCGACCAGCGCCGGCAGGCCTTCGGGCAGGGCGTGGCCATCGCTGCGCAGCGCGCTCAGGCGGTCGGCAATCGAGGACAGCACCGGCAACAGCAGCAGCATGCGCTCGCGCAGGCGCTCCATCGACACCGCCGAACCGGCATGGCGCGGATCATCACGGCGCAGGAATTCGATCAGCGCCTCGAACTGCACCAGGTCGGCGGCCAGCCGGTTGCGTGGCGCATGCGCGCGGCCACGTTCAAGGATCTGCCGGCACCACTGCGCGGCGTCCTCCATCCAGTTGCCGATGCGCGCGCGCAGCATCGGGCGTACCGAGGCCGGGAACAGCAGCGAAGCAAAGAGCACTGCCACCACCGTGCCGAGGATGATCTCCTCGCTGCGTGCCACCACTGTGTCGAAGATGGTTTCCGGCGAGGTCACTGCCGGGAAGCCGATGAAGGCGGTGGTGTAGCCGGCCAGCAGGAATGCGTAACCGCGCGGGCCACGGTTGAGCAGGGCCATGAACAGGCAGCCGGCCAGCCAGATCGACATCGCCGCGCTCAGCACCAGCGGCGTTTCCACCAGCGCCGGCAGCACCAGCAGGGTGGCCAGGCCCGCCACCAGCGTGCCGACGATGCGGTACACGCCCTTGGCCCGGGTGGGGCCGAGCAGCGGTTGGCTGACGATGTACACCGTGCCCATCGCCCAGTACGGGCGCGACAGGTTGCCGGCCATGGCGATGTACAGCGCGGCTACCGCAGCCAGATAGGTCTTGATCGAGAACAGCCAGGCCTGGCGGTCGGTCAGCGCGTTCATGGCTTACTTCGCTGCGGTCGGGGCGTTGGGCGCGGCGGCGCTGGCCTGCCAGCCACCACCCAGCACCAGGAACAGGTGGATCTGGTCGCGCGAGACCTGCGCTTCGGCGGCGGCCAGGGTGGCGTCGCTGGTGGCCAGGCTGCGGTCGGCATCCAGACTGGACAGGTACGGCGTGCGGCCGCCCTGGTACAGCCGGCGGTTCTGCTCGGCGGCCAGCGCGGCCTGCTCCTGCGCGATGCGCAGCGACTGCAACCGGCGCAGGTCCTGCGCATAGCGATCCAGCGCGGTCTGGGTCTCGCGCAGCGCCTGCAGCACGGTGTGGTCGAACTCGGCCAGGGCTGCATCGGCACCCGCCTCGGCGGCGTGGATGCGCGCATGCGTGCCCGAGGACGGCAGCGTCCACGAGATCAACGGGCCGATCGACCACTGCTGGGTCATTGGCGTGCCGAAGTCTTCCAGCAGGCCGGCGGCACCGAGCGAGGCACCCAGGCGGATGTCCGGGTACAGTTCGGCAGTGGCGACACCAATCCGCGCCGTGGCCGAGGCCAGCTTGCGCTCGGCCTGGCGCACGTCCGGGCGACGCTGCAGCAGCGCACGGCCATCACCGACCGGCAGCGGCTGCGCCAGGCTGGGGGCATGTGCACAGTCGATCACGCCGGCCGGCAGCTGACCCGGGGTCTGCCCGAGCAGGGCGGCCAGCGAATAGGCGGCGGCCGAGCGCTGCGCATGCAGCGGTGGCAGTGCGGCTTCCAGCAGCGCCACCTGCGCATTGGCGCGGGCCAGTTCCGGCGGTGTGCCGCGGCCAGCCGCGATCAGGCGCTCGGTGACCGTACGGCTGCGCTGCTGCAATTGCAGGGAATGCTCGGCCACGTGCAGCTCGTGGTTGGCGTGGCAGATTTCCAGGTAGCTGTCCGCCACCTGCGCGACCACGCTGACCTGGGCCAGATCGCGTGCTGCGGCGACCGACTGCTCGTCGGCACGCGCCGCTTCGGCGCCGCGCTTGAGCTTGCCGAACAGGTCGAACTGGTAGCTGACCGCGAACTTGCCATCGGCCAGGTTGATCACCGGCAGCTCGTGCTCCTGCAGGAACGATTCGGCCGACAGCTGTGCGCGGCTGACCCCGGCCTCGGCCTCGTACTCGAAGCCGCCAGCGTCCAGCGCCTGCTCGTACACCGCCGCAGCGCGACGCAGATGCGCATTGGCGGCCTTCAGTTCAACGTTGTCTCGCAGCGCCTGGGTGATCAGGCCTTCCAGTACCGGGTCGTTGTACAGCGACCACCAGCGGTCGGGCAGCGCCTGGTTGGCGGCAATCTGCGGGTTCTGCGTGTCGATGAAGGCGGTATTGGCCTGCGGACGCTTGAACGCCGAACCTTCCGGCAATGCGTAGTCGGGACCGACGGTCCTGCACGCGGCCAGGCTGGCCAGCGCGACGATCAGGCCGAGACGGGGCAGGGCGGCGTTCACAGGCCCGCCTGTGTCGGCGCGTTGCCGGCCTTGTCGTTGTGCGGGTGGCGGCCGGTGTCCACGGTTACGGTGGCGGTGCGGCCGGCGATCAGTTCCACGCCCTTGGGTACTTCATCAATGGCGATGCGCACCGGAATGCGCTGCGCCAGCCGCACCCAGTCGAAGGCCGGGGTCACGTTCGGCAGCAGGGTGCTGCCATTGCTGCGATAACGGTCCTCGATGCCGGCGGCGATGCTTTCGACATGGCCACGCAGCGGGGTCGATTCGCCCATCAGGCGGATGTCCACGGCTTGTCCCGGGGTCACGCCACGCAGGCGGGTTTCCTCGAAGTAGCCGTCAATGCGGAACGAGCCGGTATCCAGCAGCGCCAGCACCGGCTTGCCGGCCACCACGTAGTCGCCCACGCGCATGGTGCGGTCGTTGACGCGGCCATTGGCCGGCGCACGCACTTCCGTACGGGCCAGGTTGAGTTCGGCCAGGTCGACCGCCGCCTGCGCGGTGGCCAGCGCGGCCTGGGCGGCCTGCAGCTTGGCGCGGCGTACTTCGGCATCCTCGGCGGCGACCAGGTCCTGCAGGCTGCGATCACGCCCGATCTCGCGGCGCAGCTGCGTTACCGATGCCTGGCGTTCGGCCAGGCTGGCGCGGCTCTGTTCCAGCGCGATGCGGTAGCGCGCCCGATCAATCACGAACAGCAGATCGCCCTTCTTCACCGCCTGGTTGTCGGCCACCTGCACTGTTTCCACCAAGCCGGACACATCCGGTGCGACCTGCACCACGTCGGCGCCGACATGGGCGTCGCGGGTCCATGGCTCATCCATGTAGTAGACCCACAGCTGGCGCAGCACCAGCAGGGCGACGATCACGGCTGCGCTGGTGAGCAGCACCGGCAGGGTCTTCTTCACGATCTTGTTCACGATTGCATCCAACGCAGAAGGTGGAACAGCAGGCCAAGCACGATCCCGTACAGGGCCAGGTTGAACAGCGCCGGGTGCCATACATGGCGATAGGCGCCGGCACGCTGCAGCAGCGCGTGCAGGCCGCTGTTGACCAGATAGGCCAACAACATCAACCCGAGCAGGGTCGGGACGAACACTCCGTGGAGACTGAATTCACCGGGCATCGGTAGGGGCGAGGTGGGGGAGGGGAGGAACAACGAAACAACGGCAACGGGTAAAAGCCGCTGGCGTGTGAACGGCAGCGGCGGTACTCGGGGGCAGCGGTCTTACGTGATGCGGTCGGCGGCCTCGGCCAGCAGGCGCCATGCCTTCAGCACGGCGTGCAGTTCATCCATGGAAAGCTCGCCGAACACGTCCTGGCGCAGGCCGATCAACTGGTCTTCCAGCTCGCTGACCAGCGCGTGGCCGGCGTCGGTCAGCCACAACAGGTTGGCGCGGCGGTCGCTGGCGTCGCTCTCGCGGCGGACCAGGTCGCTGGCGCACAGCTTGTCCAGCAGGCGGACCAGGGAAGGCCCCTCCATGCCCAGCTGCTGGGCCAGCGCCACCTGGCGGATGCCACCCCCCGAGCGGCCGATCATCAGCAGCGGCATGGTGCAGGCGGTGGAGATGCCATAGCTGCCGAGCCGGCTGTCGGCCAGGCGCTGCCACTGCCGCCCTGCGTACAGCAGGCCGGAGCTGAGCTGCATTTGCAGCACGGTGCGCTCGTCGAGGGGTCGGTCCATAAGAGATAGATAGGATACTACTAATTTCATTCCTATCAATGGGTTTTTCTGAATGGGCGGGGTGCAGTGAGGAAAGCGTTGCGCCTGCTGGCTATCGGCTGGGGTGGCGGAGGGTTGGCTCTTTAAAGGCAAGGGCAGAAGCAGTGCGGACCAAGGTCCGCACCCACCAGGGCAGTGGCGCGAGCCGTTTCCGAAGCCATGAACCCCAGCTTTTGACCCCGCTTTCGGGCGGTCCGGCCGCGCCCGCAGGAAACCGTCAAGGAGGGGGAGGGGGGCTGCGCAGGACCGTTGGCGCCATGGATGGCGCCATCGAGCCCCCATGGACGGGTTTACGGCGTGTCCTGCGCAGCCCCCTCTCCCACTCCAGACCGATAGCAAGCACGCGCCGGAAGTACCCCCCGATGAACCGTCCCAACAGGACGACCCACCCCCCGGTCGGGTACGATGCTCGCCCCCCGATCGGGACGCTGTACGCAATGAGCAAGAACAACGAAAAGGCCGCCCCGCAGGGCGACGTGACCCAGGACCAGGCCGAGGATGCCGTGCGCACCCTGCTGCGCTGGGCCGGTGAGGACCCGTCCCGTGAAGGCCTGCTGGATACCCCCCGCCGTGTTGCCGAAGCCTATGGCGACTGGTTCAGCGGTTACCGCGACGACCCGCGCGCCTACATGGAGCGGACCTTCGAGGAAGTGGCCGGCTATGACGAACTGATCGTCCTGCGCGACATCGAGTACGAAAGCCACTGCGAACACCACATGGCGCCGATCATCGGCCGCGTGCACGTCGGCTACCTGCCGGCCGGCAAGGTGGTGGGCATCAGCAAGCTGGCCCGCGTCGTCGAAGCCTACGCCCGCCGTTTCCAGGTGCAGGAGAAGATGACCGCGCAGATCGCCCAGTGCATCCAGGATGTGCTGCAGCCGATCGGTGTCGGCGTGGTCGTCGAAGGCGCCCACGAATGCATGACCACCCGCGGCATCCACAAGCGCGGCGTCAGCATGGTCACCTCGAAGATGCTGGGCAGCTTCCGCGACGACGCGCGTACCCGCGCCGAGTTCCTGCGTTTCATCGAAGTGGGCGGCAAGCGCTGAGCCGCTTGCCCGCACCCCGCTGGCCCCGCGTGGCCGGCATGCCCACGGCTGCCTGCACGGCAGCCGTGCGTGGCTGCTCGTCCCCGCCAGCCCTCATGACTCCTTTCGCTGCATGAAGCACCGCGAACGCATCTCCCGTTACCGCCATCTGCGCGAACAGCCCCAGTGGAAGCTGCTCGCCGCCGACCACGCTCCGGAAATCATCGGCCTGCTGCAAGGGCTGCTGATGGACGGCGAGCGCACGCTGTCGTCGTCGGTACTCAACGAGCGCCTGCAACGTGCGCTGGACCAGCTCAACGGCGACGAACTGTCGCGCGACCTGCCGCGCACCGCGCAGGCCTACATCGCGCACTGGCTGGCCCAGGGTTGGCTGGAACGCCGCCTGCCCGAGGGCGCCGACCAGGAGCAGTACGAACTGTCGACCGCGGCGCTGCAGGCCATCCGCTTCGCCGACGGCCTCGAGCAGGCCCGCGTGGCCGCCACCGAAAGCCGCCTGGCGCTGGTCATCGAACAGCTCTCGCAGCTGGCCGCACAGACCGAGTCCGATCCGGACGCGCGCCTGTCGGCGCTGCGCGACGAGCGTGACCGCATCGACGCCGAGATCGCCCGTGTCGGTGCCGGTCGTGTGATCGCGCTGGACGGCAAGCGCGCGCTGGAACGTGCGCGCCAGATCATCGGCCTCGCCGACGAACTGACCGAGGACTTCCGCCGCGTACGCGACGACTTCGAGCAGCTCAACCGCGATTTCCGCGAACGCATCATTGACGATGAGGGCGAGCGCGGCGATGTGCTGTCGCAGCTGTTCGAAGGCGTGGATGTGATCGGCGAGAGCGATGCAGGACGCAGCTTCCAGGCCTTCTGGCGCCTGCTCAATGACGCCGAACAGAGCGCTCAGCTCGATGCCGCGCTGGAAGCGGTGCTGGCGCGTGGCTTTGCCCGTCGCCTGGACCGCAACGAACGCAACTTCCTGCGTGGCTTCACCAGCACCATGCTTGAACGCGGTGGCCAGGTGCACGACGTGCTGCAGAACTTCGCGCGCAGCCTGCGCGGCTTCGTGCAGAGCCGTGGCTACCTGGAACAGCGCCGCCTCAACCAGTTGCTGAAACAGGCGCAGTCTGAAGCGCTGGCGCTGCGCGACGAGTTCCCCGCACAGCGTGGCATCGGCCGCGACCTGCAGCTGACCACCAGCCGCCTGCGTTCGTGGTCGCAGTGGAAGCTGCATGATCCGCGCAGTGCCCAGGTCGATGGCAACGTCGAATACAACGACGCGGCCGCGATCAGCCTGGAAAGCGTCGGCGACCTGGTCGCCTCGTCCGAAATCGACTTCCGCACCCTGCGCCGCGACCTGCACGACCTGCTCGATGCACAGCCGCGGCTCAGCATTGCCCAGGCGCTGTCGCAGCGTGAAGCGCCGCAGGGCCTGGGCAGCGTCATCGGCTACCTGTCGCTGGGCACGCGCTTCGGCAACGTGATCGCCGGCGAGCAGGAGCTTGCCGAATGGCGTGGTGGCGACGGCCAGATCCGTCGCGCCCGCATCCCGCTGGTTTGGTTCACCCAGGAGAGACGCCATGAGCTGGCATGAAGATCCCATCGACGCAGCGCAGGCCGACGTGGCGGAAGACGCCTACGAAGCCGAACCGGTGGCGACCGTGGCGCAGCCCCGCCGTGGCAACGACGTGTACTACCTCGGCGATACCGGGCGCCTGCCGCTGGATGCGCGCCGCGCGCTGTGCCAGCTGCTGATCGGCCCCAGCATCGACCAGCTGCGTCACGCCAAACTGTGGCCGGCGCTGATCCGCAGCGAAGCCGCCATCCGCTCGTCGCTGGCCGACCTGTTCCTGGAACTGGTGCTCGACCGTGACAGCGGTGTGGCCTTCACCCGCCAGGCCGATACCGAAGACGTTGATGCGCCGGTGCTGCTGCGCACCTCGCCGCTGACCTTCATCGATTCGGTGCTGCTGCTGTACCTGCGCCAGCAGCTGGCCGAGGCCGATGCGCGCGGCAATCGCGCGGTGGTTGCAGACGCCGAGATGGCCGAAGCGCTGGCCATCTACGAAAAGAACCTGTCCACCGACCGCGCCGGCTTCAACCGCCGTGTCGCCTCGGCGGTGCAGAAGATGAAGGACAACCACATCCTGACCCGCCTCAGCGGCCAGGAAGACCGCCACGAAGTCTCGCCGGCGCTGAAGCTGTTGTTCTCCGCCGAAGACGTGTCCCAGCTTTCGGCGGTATACCGCCAGCTGCGCGAAACCCCGGCCGCCGAGGCCTGAGAGACCCGACCATCGCATGGCTATCTCCAAGCACACTCCCGCCCTGTTCAACGAAGGCCTGCCGGACCCGCGCCTGCAGCAGTTCCGCATGCGCCGCCTGCAGGTGCACAACTGGGGCACCTTCAATGGCCTGACCGAAGTGCCGATCGCCGAGCGCGGCTTCCTGTTCGTCGGCCGTTCCGGCTCGGGCAAGTCGACCCTGCTCGATGCCATGTCCGCGCTGCTGACGCCGCCGGCCATCGTCGACTTCAACGCCGCCGCGCGTGAAGCCGAGCGCAGTGGCCGCGACCGCAACCTGGTGTCCTATGTGCGTGGCGCCTGGGCCGACCAGCAGGACAGCGGGACCGGTGAAATCGCCACCCAGTACCTGCGCAAGGGCGCGACCTGGACCGCACTGGTGCTGGAATACCGCGCCGGCGACGGCCGCGTGGTCAGCCTGGTGCGCCTGCTGTGGATCTCCGGCAACGGCACCTCGGCCGGTGACGTGCGCAAGCACTACATGATCGCCGAGCGCCCGTTCGACATCGCCAAGGATCTCGGCGGCTTCGACCTGGACCTGCGCAAGCTCAAGCAGAAGCTGTCCGACCTGCATCACTTCGACACCTTCTCCGGCTACGCCGAACGCTTCCGCGACCTGCTCGGCATCGACAACGAGATGGCGCTGCGCCTGCTGCACAAGACGCAGTCGGCGAAGAACCTGGGCGACCTCAACGTCTTCCTGCGCGACTTCATGCTCGACACGCCGAAGACCTTCGACGCCGCCGAGCGCCTGGTCAGCGACTTCGCCGAACTCGATGGCGCACATCAGGCCGTGGTCACCGCCCGTCGCCAGGTGGAAACCCTGCTGCCGGCACGCGCCTACTACAACGACCTGAAGGAAATGCACCGCCAGCGCGGCGACGACGAAGCACTGAAGCTCGGCGTCGACAGCTTCCGCGAAAGCCGCCGCCAGGCGCTGATCGAAGCGCGCCTGCGCGAGATGGATGTGCGTGACCGTGGCCTGCTCGGCGAAGAAGCCCAGCGCCGTGCCGCGCTGGACAACCACACCGAGCGTCTGGCCGAACTGGAACTGCAGCGCCGCCAGCAGGGCGGTGAGCGCATCGAGGAACTGGAACGCGAACAGGGCCGCGCCGAAGCCGAGCGCGACCGCCGCAAGGCCAAGCGTGACCAGGCCCAGGAAGCCGCACAGCAGCTGCAGGCCGAACTGCCCGACGATGCCCATGGCTTCGCCGAGCTGGTCGAGCGTGCGCAGAATGAACTGCAGGACCGCCAGCGTGCCTCGGCAGCACTGGACGATGCGATCAGCGATCGCCTCGGCGGCAAGCGCGATGACGAGCGCCGCTTCGGTGAAGTGCGCAGCGAACTCGAAGCGATGCAGCGCACGCCCTCCAACATCCCGGCGCCGATGCAGAAGCTGCGCGCGCGCCTGGCCGAGGAAACCGGCATCGCTGAAGCGGCGCTGCCGTTCGTCGGCGAGCTGATCCAGGTCCGCTCGGAAGAGCAGGGCTGGCAGGGCGCCATCGAGCGCGTGCTGGGCGGTTTCGCGCTGTCACTGCTGGTCGATGACAAGCATTACAACGACGTCGCCGAGTGGGTGAACCGTACCCACCTGGGCATGCGTTTCACCTATTACCGTGTGCGCCGCAATGACGATGCGTTCGCGCGTGAGCCGTCGGCGAAGTCGCTGCTGCACAAGCTGGAACTGCGCGAGCACGTGTTCGAAAGCTGGCTGCGCCGCGAGCTCGGCAAGCGCTTCGACTACGAATGCGTCGATGCCAAGCAGCTGCGCAATGTCGACCGCGGCATCACCCGCGAAGGCCAGGTCAAGCATCCGGGCGACCGCTTCGAGAAGGACGACCGCAGTGCCGTGGGCGACCGCCGTCGCTGGATCCTCGGCTTCAACAACCACGACAAGGTGGGCGCCTTCGAGCGCGAAGCACAGGAACTGGCCAAGCGCATCGCCAGCTGCGAGACCGACATAGCGCGCCTGCGCGGCCAGCGTGACCGCGACAATGAACGTCGCCTGGCCTGCCACGAGCTGGTCAGCATCAGCTGGAACGAGATCGATATCGCCGCCCCACAGCAGCGTCTGAGCGATATCGAGGCCACCCTGCGCGATCTGCGCGAAGGCAACGCCGATCTCGCCAAGCTGGCCAAGCAGATCGACGCGGTGCGTGCCGACATCGAGCAGGCGCGCCGTACCTATGAAGACGTCCGCGTCGAACGTGGGCAGCTGGTCAAGGAACGTGATCGCCTGGACCGTGCACGCCAGCAGAGCCGTGCACTGGTGCTGCCGAGCCTGGCCCAGGAGCACGAGGCTGGACTTGCCGAGCGCCTGCAGGAGCAGGGCCCGCTCAGCCTGGAAACGCTGGAAGCGCACATGCGCCAGGTCAGCAACGCGCTGAACGAGCAGCTGTCGTCCTCGCAGCAGGACCTCAACCGCATCGAGAACCAGCTGATCGGTTGCTTCCGCCGCTTCATCCAGCAGTGGCCGGAGGAATCGGGCGACTTCACCGTGTCGGTGGCCTCGGCCGAGGACTTCCTTGCACGCCTCGAACGCCTGGAGCGCGATGGCCTGCCGCAGCACGAAGAGCGTTTCTTCGACCTGCTGCAGAACCAGAGCAAGAACAACCTGCTGGCCCTGCAGCGCCACAGCGCCGAGGCCCGCAAGTCGATCGGCCAGCGCCTGGACGAAGTGAATGCCAGCCTGGAACAGGTGCCGTTCAACCGCGGCACGCTGCTGACCATCGAACTGAGCGACCGCCGCCTGCCGGAAGTCGGCGAGTTCCATCTGCAGCTGCGCGAAGTGTTGTCGCAGCAGCAGACCGAGCAGCGCGAGCTGGCCGAATCGCAGTTCACCGTGCTGCGCCAGCTGGTCAACCGCCTGGGTTCACAGGAAGGCGAAGACAAGCGCTGGCGCGAGCTGGTGCTGGACGTGCGCATGCACGTGGAGTTCATCGGCGTCGAGCTGGATGCGGAGACGCGCCAGCAGGTCGAGATCTACCGCAGCGGTGCCGGCAAGTCCGGTGGCCAGCGCCAGAAGCTGGCCACCACCTGCCTGGCGGCTGCCCTGCGCTACCAGCTCGGCGGCGCCGACAGCCAGCTGCCCAGCTATGCCGCGGTCGTGCTCGACGAAGCCTTCGACAAGGCCGACAACGAGTTCACCGCACTGGCGATGAACATCTTCGACAACTTCGGCTTCCAGATGGTGGTGGCCACCCCGTTGAAGTCGGTGATGACGCTGGAACCGTTCATCGGAGGCGCCTGCTTCGTCGAAATCAGCGGCCGCCACGATTCCGGCGTGCTGCTGATCGAGTACGACGAAGAGGGCAAGCGCCTGAAGCTGCCCGAGCGCAGCCGCCAGCAGGCCAACGAGCCGGAAGAAGCGGAGGCCTGACCTGGCCGATTGAATGGGAATGCCGGCCAGCGGCCGGCACTACCCATGGCGGGGTTCATGGCCCGGTAGTGCCGGCCGCTGGCCGGCAACCGCATTCACGCTCCGCGCAACGTATCCCACGCCATCCGCGCGATCAGCACCACCACCAGCCCCACGAACAGCTTGCGGATGAACGGCGTACCACCCTTCAGCGCCAACCGCGTGCCCACCACCGATCCAATGATGTTGGCCGCCGCCATCGGCAGCGCGAACAGCCACAGGATGTTGCCGGTCGGCACGAAGAACGAGATCGCCGCCACATTGGTCGCCAGGTTCACCACCTTCGACGCGGCCGATGCGCGCAGGAAATCCAGGCCGAAGAAGCGCACGAACAGGAAGATCAGGAAGCTGCCCGTACCCGGCCCGAAAAAGCCATCGTAGAAGCCGATCGCCGCACCAATGGCCAGTGCGATGGCCAGCTCGCGGCGGCCGATCTCCTGCGGCCGGTGCAGTGCACCGAAATCCTTCTTCCAAAGCGTGTAAGCCAGCATCGCGATCAGCAGCACCAGTACCAGCGGGCGCACCGCATCCTTGGGCAGCAGGCTAACCGCGGTGGCCCCGGCGAAGGAGAAGATGAAGGCCGTGCCAGCCGCGAACAGCACCGGCTTCCACGGGAAGCGCACATTGCGTGCATAGCGCCAGGCCGCTGCACCCGTGCCGAACATCGAGCTGAACTTGTTGGTACCGAACAGCATCGCCGGCGTCTGCTGCGGCAGCACCGTGAACAGGCCGGGCAGCTGCACCAGGCCACCGCCACCGACGGCGGCATCCACAAGGCCGGCGATGAAGGCGATCACCACCAGCCACCACAACTCAGGGGGAACCAGTTCCAGCACGGCGATCAATCAAGGTGGGGGGCGCGACAGCATACGCCTGTCCTGCATCAGCTGACCCGTGCCGCGCGTGGATCAATCCATGCAACCCGGCGACAATGCCGGCATGAGCCGAAAACCCGCCGATCCCTGTCCCTGCGGCCTGGCCGCCGACTACACCGCCTGCTGCGGCCGTTTTCACGCCGGCGAGGCCGCGCCCGATGCCGAGCGCCTGATGCGTTCGCGTTACAGCGCCTACGTGCGGGGTCTGGCCGACTACCTGCGCCAGACCTGGCACCCGGACACGCGTCCGGCCGAGCTGACGCTGGACGATGCGCCGGGCCAGCGCACGCATTGGCTGGGCCTGACCGTGCACGAGCACACCGTTACCGGTGCCGACAGCGCCGACGTCCGCTTCACCGCGCGCTACCGCATCGGCGGCGGCAGCGCGGTGAAGATGACCGAACACAGCCGCTTCCTGCGCATCGACGGCCGCTGGTACTACCTCGACGCGGTCTGAGCCTCAGCCGCCACGCATGGCCAGCACGCGTTGGCCGGCCTGCGCGTGCACCTGGTTGCGGCCCCCGTCCTTGGCCGCGTACAGCGCCTGGTCGGCGGCCTTGACCACCGCCATCGGTCGCCGGTCCACACGACTGTCGGCCAGGCCGATGCTCACCGTCACCTGCACGACCTGGCCGCTGCCACCGCGTCCGCGCTGCTGGCGGCCGGCTTCGTCATCGCGGCTGCGGGTGCTGCGGTCGCGCAGCTGCATGCGGGTGTCCTCGATGCTCTGCCGCAGCGCCTCCACGGCATCCATGCAGGCCGCCGCAGGGCGGTCCAGGAACACCACCGCGAACTCCTCGCCGCCATAGCGGAACGCGCGGCCGCCGTCACCCACCCGCGCCAGCCGCGAGGCTACCAGGCGCAGCACGTCGTCGCCGGTGTCGTGGCCATGGGTATCGTTGAACGATTTGAAGTGGTCTACGTCCACCATCGCGATGCTGTAGGTGCCGCGTGCCCGTTGCAGGGTTTCGTTGAACACGCGGCGCCCCGGCAGGCCGGTCAGTTCGTCGCGGAACGCCATGTGGAAGGATTCCTGCAGCATCGCACCCAGCACCAGCAGCAGGGCGGCGCAGCTCAGCGCCGGCAGCAGCACCGGCTGCAGGAACACCCGCGGCAGCATCCACCACAGGCACAGCATCGCAAGCAGCATCGACGTATGCAGCGGGCGCGGGTGCCGCCAGGCCTGCCAGCCCAGCGCAGCGGTGGCCAGCAGGAACAGCAGCGCCGGCAGTTGTGCCAGCGCGTTCCAGTCAGCCGGAATCCAGCTCCAATGGCGGTTCGACAGCAGGTCGTGCATGCCACGCGGTTGTTGTGCCGCCAGCAGGAGGAAGATCAGAAGCGCGGTGCCACTGGCAATACCACGCAGCAACAGGTCGTGGCGTCGGCGCCCGCGCTCCGGCCACAACGCCAGTCCGGCGAACAACAGCGGCAACCAGGTTGAGATGGCGTGGAAGCGAAGCGGCGTCAGTGCGGTGACATGGCCACTGCGCAGGTAGCCAGCGACATCGTGGTGCAGTAGCGCAAACACCACCGCCACCAGCAGTAGCAGGCACAGCGCGCGCATCTGATGGTAGAGCAGGGCCAGCCCCGCGCCGAGGCAGGCCAGCAGCCAGGGCAGGATGCGCGGGGCGGGACTGGCCACGTCTTCAGCACCCAATGCGGTGCACAGCACCACGGCGACCAGCATGGCGGGCAGCACGAACAGGTAATGCGCAGGCTGGCGGAGCGGATGCAGGGGCAAGCAGGAATTCCAGCGCGGTGACGACGCGGCCGCAGCATTGCCGTTAGCGGCGTTCGTGCCTGCATCTTGAATGCGGGTGGCTTACCCATGTGAACAAAGTGACGTCGAACCATGACATCGCACTCACCGTTCTGCGCCGATGCTGCGCGCATGGACAGCGTACCCGCCGCCGTCGCTGCCCCGCAGCACGATCTCGCCCACCAGTTCGCCCGCATCCGGGCGCGCAGCCTGCAGCTGGCCGCACCGCTCAGTGCCGAGGACGCCATGCTGCAGAGCATGGCCGACGCCAGCCCGAGCAAGTGGCATCTGGCCCATACCACCTGGTTCTTCGAGCGCTTCGTGCTGGCGGGACTCGGCACCACACCGGCGCATGACCCGGCCTGGGACTATCTGTTCAACAGCTACTACAAGAGCATCGGCCCGGCGCATGCGCGGCCGCAGCGTGGGCTGCTGTCGCGACCCTCGCTGCAGCAGGTGCGCGACTACCGGCAGCAGGTCGATGCGCAGGTACAGGCACGCCTGACGGCAGGCGACCTTGATGAGCAGGCGCTGCAGCACCTGCAGCTGGGACTGCAGCATGAGCAGCAGCATCAGGAGCTGCTGCTCACCGACATCAAGCATGCGTTCTGGTGCAATCCGCTGCAGCCGCCGTATCGCGAAGACCTGCAACCCACCGCAAGCAGCGCCAGCGCTCAGGGTTGGATCGAGTCACCCGAGCGCATCGTCACCGTCGGCGCCGCAGCCTGGCCGCAGCAGGCCGCGTTCGCGTACGACAACGAATCGCCAGCGCACCGCGTGCTGCTGCCCGCCCACGCCCTGGCCGAGCGCCCGCTCAGCAATGCCGAATACCTCGCCTTCATCGAGGCCGGTGGTTACCGGGAGCCGCGCTGGTGGCTCAGCGAAGGCTGGGCGCTGCGCGAAGCCGAGGGCTGGCAGCACCCGCTGTACTGGGATGACGCTCTGCAGCGCGAATACACCCTCGGCGGTTGGCGTGAGCTGGATCCGCACGCGCCGGTCTGCCACCTCAGCTACTACGAGGCTGATGCCTGCGCCCGCTGGGCCGGCGCGCGCCTGCCCAGCGAGTTCGAATGGGAAGCGGCTGCGACGTCGCAACCGGTCAGCGGCCACTTCGCAGAGGATGACCACCTGCACCCGCAGGCGGGGCAGGGCAGTGGACTGCGGCAGCTGTTCGGCGATGTATGGGAATGGACCCAATCGGCCTATGGCGCCTACCCCGGCTTCCGCCCATTTGCTGGAAACCTGGGTGAGTACAACGGCAAGTTCATGTGCGGGCAGTGGGTGCTGCGCGGCGGGAGCTGCGCCACGCCGCGCGGACATGTGCGCGCCAGCTACCGCAACTTCTTCATGCCACCGGCGCGCTGGCAGTTCTCTGGGCTGCGCCTGGCCAGGGACCTTACATGAGCACCGTGCATGACGCGCTGCAGGCGCTGACCGATCTCACTCCCGGCCGCCAACAGATCCTGGCCGACGCGGTGACCGGGCTCTCACGTTCGCCGCGGCAGCTGCCGTCCAAGTACTTCTACGACGCACGTGGCTCGCGCCTGTTCGAGCAGATCACCCAGACCCCCGAGTACTACCCCACGCGCACCGAGCTGGCCTTGCTGAAGCGCGTGCTGCCGGACATTGCCCGCAGCGTCGGCGCGCGCCTGCACGTGGTGGAACTGGGCAGCGGCAGCGGCCGCAAGACCGCGCTGCTGCTGGCCGCCCTGCACGACCCGGTGGCCTACACACCGATCGAAATCTCACGCGCCGCACTGCTGTCCAGCATCGACCATCTGGCCCCGGCGCTGCCCCAGGTCGAGATGCTGCCGGTCTGTGCCGACTTCACCAGCCCTGTGACCGTGCCCATGCCCGAGCGCGAACCCGCGCGACGCCTGTTGTTCTTCCCCGGTTCCACACTGGGCAACTTTGAAGGCGAAGACGCGGTCGCACTGCTGCGCGCGATGCGCCAGACCATGGGCCGTGACGGGCTGGCCCTGGTCGGCATCGACCTGCACAAGGACCCGGCGCTGATCGAAGCGGCCTACAACGATGCGCAGGGTGTCACCGCCGCGTTCACTCTCAACCTGCTGGCCCGGCTCAACCGCGAGATCGGCAGCGACTTCGACCTCGACGGCTTCCGCCACCGCGCCTGCTACAGCACCGCGCGGCTGCGCATCGAGACTGATCTGGTCAGCCGCTGGGCGCAGAATGTGCATCTGGGCGGCCGCACTTTCCACTTTGCCGCCGATGAACCGATCCGCGTGGAGTACAGCCACAAGTACACCGACGACAGCTTTGAACAGCTGCTGCAGCAGGCCGGGCTGCAGGTGGTGCAGCGCTGGGATGCCGACGCCCCGGCCTATGGCCTGCGCCTGCTGCGTGCTCTGTAGGACCGATCACCCGCCGGTGCCGCTTCAGGTTCGGCTGCACCGCTGGCCCTAAGATGGCCCTGCACCGGCAACACGGAGGACGCCATGCCCATTCTGATCACGCTCGGCCTGGCCGCCGCCCTCGCCTCGACGCCGGCGCAGTCGACGGCACCCGATCCCGACCCCGATCCGGCCTTCAGCCGCTGCCTGGCGGGCCTGCAGGCCGCGGCCGCCAGCCAGGGCATCAGTGCCGACCGCTTCAACGAAATCACCGCCGGCCTCACCCCGGACCCCAGCGTGCTCGGCCTGCTCGATGCGCAGCCGGAATTCACCACGCCGATCTGGGATTACCTGGCAGCCCTGGTCGATCGCCAGCGCGTTGATGATGGGCGCGCGATGCTGCAGCAGCATCGTGACCTGCTCGATCGCGTGTCCGCACAGTACGGCGTCGATCCGACCACCATCGTCGCCGTATGGGGCGTGGAGAGCGACTATGGCCGCGTGTTCGGCAAGCGCCCGCTGCTGCAGTCCCTGGCCACGCTGTCCTGCGCCGGCCGTCGCCAGGCCTTCTTCCGTGGCGAACTGCTGGCCCTGCTCAAGCTGATCGACCGGTGTGACCTGCAGGCGCAGGGGCTGACTGGTTCCTGGGCCGGCGCGTTCGGCCATACCCAGTTCATGCCCAGCACCTATGCACGCATCGCGGTCGACGGTGACGGCGACGGTCGTCGTGATCTGGTCGGCAGCATTCCCGACGCGCTGGCGTCCACCGCCAACTACCTCAAGCGTGCCGGCTGGCGCAGTGGCGAGCCATGGGGCATGGAGGTCCGTATCCCGGCCGGCTTCAACGCCAGCCAGGCCGGTCGTACCCAACGCCGCGCGCTGGCCGACTGGCGCGCGCAGGGCGTGACCGCGCTGGATGGCAGCGCGCTGGCACCGGCCAACCTCCCGGCCGACGCGCGCGCCGCCCTGCTGCTGCCGGCCGGCAACAAGGGCCCGGCATTGCTGGTGTTCCGCAACTACGACGCGATCTACAGCTACAACGCCGCCGAAAGCTATGCGCTGGCGATCGCGACGCTGGCTGACCAATTGCGTGGCGGCAACGGGTTGGCCACCGCCTGGCCGACCGACGACCCGGGCCTGGGCCGCGATGAGCGCCGCCAACTGCAGACCCTGCTGCTGGCCCGCGGCCACGATATCGGCAGCGCCGATGGCATGATCGGTACGGCCACGCGTCGCGCGATCCAGTCCGAGCAGCAGCGCCTCGGCTGGACCAATGCCGATGGGCGTGCTGGGCAGCGCATCCTGCGCACGCTGCAGGAAGAGGCCGCAGCGGCAGCGCCCAGCGTGCAGAAGGCCTTGCCCCAGGCACGCTGACCGCGACATCATCGCCGCGGTCTTCAAGGAGCGTCATCGCATGCAGTCGAATCCGGACATCAGCAGCGGCCTGTATCACGGGCTGGAGGCCTGGCAGGTGCGAACCGCCAATGCCACGGCGGTCATCAGCGTGTTCGGTGGACAGCTGCTGTCGTTCATTCCGGAAGGGCAGCACGACCTGTTGTGGCTGTCGCCCACGCGCGCCGAACTGCCCACGCCGATCCGCGGAGGTGTGCCGGTGTGCTGGCCGTGGTTCGGACGCCAGGGCCAGGACACTGATGTTCCCGCACACGGGTTGGTGCGTACCGTGCGCTGGGAACTGCAGCAGGTGTGCCAGAACGACACGGGAGAGCTGGAGCTGCAGCTGGCGCCGCCATTGCCTGCAGACCTCGGCCTGCGTCTGCAGATGCAGCTGCGTATCGGCCACCAGCTGCATCAGCAGTTGACCAGTGAGAACATCGGCAGCGCCCCGGTCACTTTCACCCAGGCCCTGCACAGCTATTTCCGTGTTGGCGATGCCGGTCGCGTCGAGGTCGATGGCCTCGATGGACTGCAGTATCTCGACAAGTACGAGGATTACGCGCAGGCGCGCCTGCAGCAGGGACCGTGGTCATTGCGCGATCCGCGTGATCCCGGCCGCAGCGATCGCATCTATACCGGTGCTGGCGGCCATTACGCGCTGCGTGATCCCGTACTGCAGCGGCGGATCGAGATCCGCAGCGAAGGCAGCCAGACGCTGGTGGCATGGAACCCGGGTGCGGACGCGGCGGCGAAGATGGCGGACGTCGGCGATGGCTGGCACGATTATGTCTGCCTGGAGGTGGCCAATGCCGGCCCCGAGCAGATCACCCTCGCACCGGGGGAGCGCCACCGGTTGGCGCAGACCCTGGCCAGTGCCCCGCTATAGGTGGTGGCAGCAGTTCCAGTTTGATGATGTACGCAGGAAGGATGGAGAACATGCAGGAAGCACAGTGGTGGTATGCCAATGGCAGGCAGAGCAGTGGGCCGGTCGACCTGGCCGGTCTTCGCAAGCTGCAGCAGGACGGGACGGTAACGGCACGCACGCTGCTGTGATGCGAAGGGATGCCGTCGTGGCGTCCATTGGCCGAGCTGGATCAGGTTCCAACGCCCATCGAAGTGGTTCCGGCCCCGGATATCGACGCAGCCCCTGTCGTGGAGGGCATCGCGCCGAGCGTCGGCGATCCCTCCGATCCGTATCGTGCGCCGGCCACTGCACCGGATACGACAGCGGCGGCTGGGCTGGAAGGCGAATTGGCGCTGTACGCCAGTGTGGTGGGAGGCAACTTCCCGATCTATCGCCAGCGCTGGCGGCTGGATCAAGGCATCGCCACGGGCACTGGCACCTGGCACTGGCCGGCCTTCCTGCTCGGCCTGGTGTGGATGATGTACCGCAGGATGTACCGTCTGGCGGCGATGTGGGCTGGCCTGCTGCTGCTGATCAGCGTGGTCGAGACCTTGCTGGATGTGCCTGATGGCCTGTCGCTGGTCATCACCTTCGCGCTCAGCATCACCACCGGCATCTTTGGCAACAGCTGGTACCTGGCGCACTGCCAGCGCCTGATCGCCCAGGCCCGTACCGTGGCCGGCGGCGATGACGCACGGCTGCGCAGCGAGCTGACTGCACGCGGCGGCACCAGCGTGGTCGCCACACTGATCGCCATCGTCATCGCGGTGGTGCTGAGTACGGTCGGCGCTGCGTTGGCGGGGTAGGCCGGATCAGCCGGCTTGGCGTGGCCGCAGTACCAGCAGGCACAGGGCTCCGGCCACCAGCCCCCAGAACGCCGAGCCGATGCCGGCCAGGCTGACCCCGGAGGCGGTGACCAGGAAGGTGACCAGTGCCGCCTCGCGGTCCCGCTCTATCGCCAGCGCACTGGCCAGGCTGTTGGCGATGGTGCCGAACAGCGCGATACCGGCCACGCAGGCCACCAGTTCCTTCGGGAACGCGGCGAACAGTGCCGCCACGGTGGCACCGAACAGTCCGATCGCGATGTAGAAGGCGCCCGCTGCCATGGCCGCGGTATAGCGTCGCGCCGGATCTTCATGCGCATCGCGGCCCATGCAGATCGCGGCGGTGATTGCAGCGAGGTTGAGCGCATAGGCACCGAAGGGGGCCAGCAGCGTGTTGACCACACCGATCCAGCCGATCAGTGGCGACACCGGTGCTTCGTAGCCGGATGCGCGCATCACCGCGACGCCGGGAATGTTCTGCGAAGCCATGGTGACCACGAACAGGGGCAGGGCGATGCCTGCCACCGCCGTCCACGATAGTGACGGCGTGACCCACTGAGGTACTGCCAGTTGCAGTTGTACCTGTTGTGCGTGCAGCAGGCCGCGGCTGGCCGCGACCGCGATACCTACCGCCAGGGTGGCGATCACTGCATAGCGTGGGAACAGGCGGCGCCCGGCCAGCCAGGTGGCGAACATCGCCAGCGCCAGCACCAGTTGGGTGTTCATCGCCACGAACACATCCAGGCCGAAGCGCAGCAGCACGCCGGCCAGCATGCCGGCGGCCAGCGCCATCGGCACCCGTTGCATCAGGCGGGCGAAGATGCCGGAGAAGCCGGCCAGCATGCCCAGCACCGCGGCAAGCAGGAAGGCGCCGGTCGCTTCAGACAGTGAGGCGCCACCGGCACCGACCACCAGCATCGCCGCGCCCGGGGTCGACCATGCGGTCACCACCGGCACGCGGTAGCGCAGCGACAGGCCGATGCAGGTCACGCCCATGCCCAGCCCCAGTGCCCACATCCATGAGGCGATCTGCGCCTGGTCGGCACCGACGGCCTGTGCAGCCTGGAACACGATCACGGCCGAACTGGCGAAGCCGACCAATACAGTAATGAAGCCAGCGACGATCGCCGGCATCGAAAGATCGCGCCACCACACCCGCCGCACCTGCATGTTCATTGCTGTCCCTCTACTGTGCATCCGTGCATTGATAGCCCCTGCGGTGTTGACCGCGCAACGCGCGGTC
>NZ_CM151094.1:380000-4687500 GCF_056480345.1 Stenotrophomonas sp. 107298_Sma | reverse complement strand
ATTCTCAGGCGCTTGAGAGAACTCGGGTGAAGGAACTAGGCAACATGGCACCGTAACTTCGGGAGAAGGTGCACCCTTTTTGGTGGCTCGTGCGAGCTATAGCTGAAGAGGGTCGCAGTAACCAGGCCGCTGCGACTGTTTATCAAAAACACAGCACTCTGCAAACACGAAAGTGGACGTATAGGGTGTGACGCCTGCCCGGTGCTGGAAGGTTAATTGATGGGGTCAGCCGCAAGGCGAAGCTCTTGATCGAAGCCCCAGTAAACGGCGGCCGTAACTATAACGGTCCTAAGGTAGCGAAATTCCTTGTCGGGTAAGTTCCGACCTGCACGAATGGCGTAACGACAGCGGCGCTGTCTCCACCCGAGACTCAGTGAAATTGAAATCGCTGTGAAGATGCAGCGTTCCCGTGGCAAGACGGAAAGACCCCGTGAACCTTTACTATAGCTTTACACTGAACGTTGAGTTCGTCTGTGTAGGATAGGTGGGAGGCTATGAAACTGTGGCGCTAGCTGCAGTGGAGCCATCCTTGAAATACCACCCTGTCGTGCTTGACGTTCTAACCTGGGCCCATTATCTGGGTCGGGGACCGTGTATGGTGGGTAGTTTGACTGGGGCGGTCTCCTCCTAAAGAGTAACGGAGGAGCTCGAAGGTACGCTCAGCGCGGTCGGACATCGCGCACTGTGTGCAAAGGCATAAGCGTGCTTGACTGCAAGATCGACGGATCAAGCAGGTAGGAAACTAGGACTTAGTGATCCGGTGGTTCTGTATGGAAGGGCCATCGCTCAACGGATAAAAGGTACTCCGGGGATAACAGGCTGATACCGCCCAAGAGTTCATATCGACGGCGGTGTTTGGCACCTCGATGTCGGCTCATCACATCCTGGGGCTGTAGTCGGTCCCAAGGGTATGGCTGTTCGCCATTTAAAGTGGTACGCGAGCTGGGTTCAGAACGTCGTGAGACAGTTCGGTCCCTATCTGCCATGGGCGTTGGAGATTTGAGAGGGGCTGCTCCTAGTACGAGAGGACCGGAGTGGACGAACCTCTGGTGTTCCGGTTGTCACGCCAGTGGCATTGCCGGGTAGCTATGTTCGGAAGCGATAACCGCTGAAAGCATCTAAGCGGGAAGCGCGCCTCAAGATGAGATCTCCCGGGGCACAAGCCCCCTGAAGGAACCATATAGACTATGTGGTTGATAGGTCAGGTGTGTAAGTACAGCAATGTATTGAGCTAACTGATACTAATGATCCGTGTGGCTTGACCATATAACCTCAAGTTGCCTTGGCTTTACGACAGCGTCGTAAGAGCATCCAAGTGCACGCTACGTCACAAGAACTATGCGAGGCTGGCGCCTTGTCCCCCCGGGGCGAGTGCGACTCTCCAAAAGCCTCCCTGGTGAAATTAGCGCTATGGAACCACCCGATCCCATCCCGAACTCGGAAGTGAAACGTAGCTGCGCCGATGGTAGTGTGGCCTAAGCCATGCGAGAGTAGGTCATCGCCAGGGTTTATACCCAAAAACCCCGCTGCTCACGCAGCGGGGTTTTCTTGTGTCCCGGATAATGATTCCGGGATTATCTTCCGATGCGGGATTGCGCCTTCGGCGCAGGGCACGGGGATAAAGTTGCCGACCAGCGGCCGGTACTACCTGCAGATCCAGGCCACGCGCGGATGGATTGTTCCCGGGAAGAGCGGCGCCAACCAAGGTTGGCAGCTACCCACGGCAGGCTGAGCGGCAGTAGATCCACGCCACGCGCGGATGCTCTCCGCACCGGAATTCCGATGCCAACCAAGGTTGGCAGCTACCAGTGGTAGCCGGCGCAGGCGGACCCAGCTACTCCGGCAACCGTCTTTTCCTGATCCGTCACGCAGAACACGCAAAAAAAGACGGCGCCCTGCGGGCGCCGTCCTCATCAGATCGGGTTGTTGGTCGCGATCAGGCGACCAGGGCAATCCCCTGCGGTGACTGCTGGCGGAACACCGATACCGCTTCGGTCAGTGTCCCGGCCTGCGACTGCAGCTCGCGCGCCGCGGCGGTCGCTTCCTCCACCAGCGCAGCATTCTGCTGGGTTGCCTGATCCATCTGCACCACGGTCTGGTTGATCTGTTCGATACCGATCGACTGCTCCTGGGAGGCGGCCGATATCTCACGCATCAGGTGACTGACGTTCTCCACACCACCCACGATCGCCTGCATGCGCTGGCCGGCGTCGGCCACCTGCTGTGCCCCGTCGCCGACCTGGCGACCGGCTTCGTCGATCAGCTTCTTGATCTCCTGGGCTGCAGCAGCCGAACGTTGTGCCAGGACACGAACCTCGCTGGCGACTACGGCAAAGCCGCGGCCCTGCTCGCCGGCCCGTGCTGCTTCCACAGCGGCGTTCAATGCCAGGATATTGGTCTGGAAGGCGATACCGTCGATGACGCCGGTGATGTCGCCGATCCGCTTCGACGCACCCTCGATGGCCTGCATGGTATCGACCACCCGTTGCATGGCGGCGTTGCCGTCGCCGGCCGCGCTCTGCGTGGCGGCCGCCAACGTACTGGCCTCCCGTGCGTGGGCGGCGTTCTGGCGCACCGTGGCCGTCAGTTCCTCCATCGATGCCGCGGTTTCCTGCAGGTGCGCGGCCTGACGCTCGCTGCGTTCGGACAGCGCGCCGTTGCCGGCGGCAATCTCGCTGGCTGCCGTGCTGATCGACGCCGCGCACTGCTGGATGTGGCCTACCATCCGCGCCAACTGCCCGGCGGTGGCATTGGCGTCGCGCTGGATCGCAGCGAAGGCTCCGTGGTATTCACCGCGCATGCGGCGGTCGAGATCACCGTTGGCCAGGGCCGAAAGCATCTGCCGCACTTCATCCACAGTGCCGCCCAAGGTATCGAGCAGCTGATTGATACCACCGGTCAGTCCATCCAGGAAGCTGGCACCCTCGCTGACCTGCAGGCGCTGATCGAGATCACCCGCGGCAGCTGCAGCGACGATGCCGGCAACTGCGTTCTCCAGGGCCAGCTCATGAGTGCGGTCGTGCCACTCCACGGCGAAGCCCAGCCGCGCGCCCTGCGCGTCGAACACCGGCGTGACTACCTGTGCGAAGTGCACCGGCCCGATCCGCACCTTGCCGTTGTGGGTCACCTGCAGGCCGTTGAGGATGGCGCGGATGCGGTCCGGGTTGGCATGGAAGCGATGGATGCTGCTGCCGACCAGGCGTTCGGCGTCAAAATCGGGAAACGCTTGGCGCAGGGTGGCCTGCTGGTTGCGCAGCAGGGCTACCACCGAGCGGTTCACGTAGCGGATCACGTGATCGTTGTCGGCAATCATCATTGCCGTGCGCGATGCATCCAGTGCCTGGCGGATCTGTGCGTTCTCGGCATTGGCCTCTGCTTCGCGGCCGCGCTGCGCCTGTACATGGCGGGCGGTATCGGCCAGCGCGTGTGCCAGCGAACCCGGTGCATACGCGCTGGTGTCCGCGTGTGCATCGAGATCGGCGCCGGTGGCGATATCACGCGCGAGCGCGGCCAGTCGGTGTGGACCGTGGCCGAGGGCCTCGGTCTGCTGGCGAAGGCGCAGCGCGACCTGGCCAAGGAACAGGGTCAGGCCGGCCAGCAGGGCGGCCTGCAGCAGGGTCGGCAGCACCGCAGCGCCATCCAGCGTCGGCGCCAGCAGTGTGAGCGTGCCGACACCACCGGCCAACCACACCGGCAGGCGATCGCGATGACCCAGCAACGCGCCCAGCAGCAGTGCGATCGGCAGCGCCGGCGACAGACCGGTGATCGCACACAACAGCGTCAGCTGCAGTGACAACAGCAGCGCCAGGCCATTGCGGGCGATGACCTGACCCGCCTGCGGGCCAGCAAGCCACATGGCAGGCAATACCGCGACGGCGGCCAACGAGGCGCTCAGCACCTGCGGGCCGCGCACGGCCAGCAGCAGGCTGGCCACGGCCAGGGCCGCACTGCCAAGCAGCAGGCGACGATCAGCACTGCGTGCGAGCTGCTGCAGATGCGGCAGGCGGGCGGTATCGGGGGGACGGGAGAATGCAGCGGACATCGGCGACTCCTGGATCAACAAACGACAACGGCCACGCCCTGATGCACGCGCAACGGCGTGCTCATGGCATGGACCGGGAATTGGGGGAATGCGGCGCAATCAACGCCGCAGCGACGGCGCGCCGTGACCCCATCCTGTGGGTGACGGTGCAGTAAAGCGGGCATGCGGACTTCCTTGCAGAACCAGACACACGCCGCAGGCCCGACCGGACCCGCGTGCCGCGGGCGCAGGGGCCCGCAACTGGTGTATCGGCCGCAAGCGCGCAGAGTGAAGTGCGCGTCGGTCCGGACTCAGCCGGCGTTGTCGTTGTTGCAGAAGCGCAGGATCACTTCGGCGATCCGTGCCGGGTCTTCCATGTGCAGGTGGTGGTTGCCGGGAAACACCGCCAGCCGTCCATCACGCAGGTGCCGCAGGCGATCACTACGCATCGGCTCCGGATAGTAGGACTGCGCCGGCGTGGCATAGATCACCTGTGTCGGGCAGGCGATGGCCTGCAGCAGGTTGTCGATCTGGCCTTCACTGAGGCGGATCGCGGTGGGCAGCATCAGGCGTGGATCACTGCACCAGCGGTAGCCACCTTCCACGGGTTCGACGCCGCGTTCGACCAGCAGCCGTGCGCAGCCTTCGCTGAGCTGGTTGGTCATCATCCGCGCGCGGATCGGTGCGGCCAGGTCGGGAAATACACGCAGCTGCTTGCGGGCCAGGCCACGTGTGGCATTCACATGCTCGCGCAGGCGGTTGGCGGTTTCTTCTTCGGGCCCGCGCAGGCCACCGAGTGCTTCGATCGCCACCAGCCGTTCGATGCGGTCGCTGACCGACGCGGTGAGGCTGGCGATGCCGGCGCCCATCGAATGGCCGAGCAGGGTGAAGCGGTCCCAACCCAGTGCATCGGCGACATCGAGCACGTGGCAGATCGCGGCTGCGGTGGTGTAGCTGGCACCGGCCGGCAGATGCGCGCTGTGGCCATGGCCGGGCAGGTCGATCGCCACCAGCTGCAACGATGACAGGTGGGGTGCCAGCGGCATGAAGCTGGCCGCGTTGTCGAGCCAGCCATGCAGGGCCAGCACACGCGGGCCGTCGCCGTGGTTGCGCAGGCCGGCGACGCGGCTGCCACCCACCTCGAGTTCAAACGGCTGCAGGCTCATGCCAGTGACGCCACGGCCAGCCGTGCCAGCGCACGCGCGTGATCTGGTTCGGCGTTGAGGCACGGGATGTAGCGCATCTTCGCGCCACGTTCGGCCAGCGTTTCGGTGAAGCCCATCGCCACTTCTTCCAATGTTTCCAGGCAGTCGGTGGCGAAACCCGGGCAGACCACGTCGATCTGCTTCACGCCGGATTCGGCCAGCGCCCACAGGCTGGGCTCGGCGTACGGCTGCAGCCAGCGTTCGCGGCCGAAGCGCGACTGGTAGCCGAGTTGCCACTCGTCGTTGGCCAGGCCCAGTGCATTGGCGATGGCACGTGCACTGGCCTCGCAGCGCTGCGGATACGGGTCACCGCCATCGGCCAGGCGCTGTGGGATGCCATGGAAGGAGAACATCAGCTTCTGGCCGCGGCCATGCTGCTCCCAGTAGCGCCGGATGGAGCCGGCAACCGCCTCGACCCAGCCCGGATCGACTGAATAGTCGCGGACCAGGCTGACGGTCACGCCCGGGTTGCGGCGCTGCCAGGCATCGACACGGTCTTCGACCGAGGCGGTGGTGGTCGTCGAGTACTGCGGATACAGCGGCAGCACCACGATGCGGCGCGCGCCTTCGGCGGCCAGGCGGTCGAGCTCGCTGCCCAGTGCCGGTTCACCGTAGCGCATCGCATGGCGTACCGTCAGCGACGGCAGCAGCGCCTGCATGGCCTGCGCCAGCTGACGGGTATACACCATCAGCGGTGAGCCATCGGGCAGCCAGACCTGGGCATACTTGGCCGCCGAACGGCTGCTGCGCAGCGGCAGGATCAGCCCCCGCAGCAGCGGCTGCCACAGCAGCGCCGGGATCGAGACCACGCGGGGGTCGGACAGGAATTCAGCCAGGTAACGGCGTACGGCAGGAGCCGTCGGCGTCTCGGGCGTGCCTAGGTTGACCGCCAACACGGCGGTATCGGGTGCGTCGAGCATGGTGGCTATTGTCGCCGATCCGATGCCGCGCCGGGATGCAGGGTTCGGATTGCAGGCATAGCCCACGTCAATGTGGGTGGGCAACGCTCATTGGCGATTCATGGCAACACTATTAATTTCAGTCACTTGCTATATCTTTCTATGGACTGACTTCTGGAGCCTGCCATGCGTCGCCCGATCCAAGCCCTGCTGATCGCCGCCACTCTGCTGTCCAGCCAGGCCATGGCCGGACCGCAGGAAGACCAACGCGCCCGCAATGCGGTACGTGTGCTGGCCGAAATCCAGGGAATCCCTGAACAGGGTATTCCTGACAAATTGCTGGACGAAGGCCGCGCCGTCATCGTCATTCCCGACACGATCAAGGCCGGTCTGGTCATTGGTGGTCGCCGTGGGCATGGACTGATGTCGGTGCGCATGCCCAACGGCGCCTGGTCCAACCCGGTGTTCATCAAGCTCACTGGTGGCAGCATCGGCTTCCAGGCCGGTGTGCAGTCCTCCGACGTGGTGCTGGTGTTCCGCAACGACCGCAGCCTGGACAATCTGGTCAACGGCAAGTTCACCCTTGGCGCCGATGCCGGTGTCGCGGCGGGCCCGGTTGGCCGCAATGCCGCTGCTGCGACCGACGGCCAGCTGAAGGCCGAGATCTGGTCGTGGTCCCGCGCTCGTGGCCTGTTCGCCGGTGTTGCCCTTGATGGTGCGGTGCTGCAGATCGACGATGCCGCCAACCTCGACGCCTACGGCAGCAACACCACGCCGCGGATGATCTTCGAAGGCCGTGCGTCGGGTTCGCCGTCGATGGATGTGGTCGCCTTCCGCGACCGCCTGGAAGAGGCCACCTACGCCGCTCGCAACAACCGCAACGGCAACGGCGGCAACGCCCCGCGGCCGGCAGCAGTCCCGGCCGCTGCGCCGGCGCCTGTTCAGGCAGCGCCCGCCGCGCCGGCCGAAGCCACCACCGCGCCGCTGCAGAACGTGCCGCAGGCCCCGCCGCCGCAGCAGCAGGGCTTCCAGCCGGTCACCGACGGTGAAATCCGCACGGAAACGCTGGGCGGAAACTGACTTTCGTCACGCGCGCCGGCTAACACCCGGTGCGCTATGCTCGACAGCCTGATCACTAACGTAACGAGCGTCTTTATGGGCAGTTTCAGCATCTGGCATTGGTTGGTCGTGCTGGCCATCGTCCTGCTGGTGTTCGGCACCAAGCGCCTGACCAGCGGCGCCAAGGATCTCGGTTCGGCGGTCAAGGAATTCAAGAAGGGCATGCGCGACGAGGACAAGCCGAACGCGCAGCTGGGCGATGAATCGCGCAGCCAGGATGCCTCGCGCACCGCGCAGGACGAGCACGACCGCACCCCACGCTGATCCGGAGCGGTTGCGGTGTTTGATATCGGCTTCAGCGAACTGCTGGTGATTGCGGTGGTTGCCTTGGTGGTGCTCGGTCCCGAGCGCCTGCCCAAGGCGGCCCGCTTTGCCGGCCTGTGGGTACGTCGTGCCCGCAATCAGTGGGATTCGGTGAAACAGGAACTGGAGCGCGAACTGCAGGCCGAGGACATCAAGCGGCAGATGCAGGACGTGCGCCAGGGCATGCAGGACACCGAGAACCAGTTGCGTGCCAGCGGTGAAGCAATCCGCCGCGAAGCGCAGCAGGCGCAGCAGCAGGGCGATGACCTGGTGCAGGACGTGCGTACACCCGCACAGGCGGATCTGCCGCCACACCTGGGCCAGCCGGCCGAGACCGAGGCGCCGGCACAGGACAACGGCCTGGTTTCGACAAAGGCTGCTACGGAAGGCGCTGTTTCTTCAGGGGCCGTTCCTGCCACGTCCCCTGAAGCCGGCCCGACGCCGCCGACGCAGAGCACGGAGCGTCATCCATGAGTGAACAGGACTTCGGCGAAAGCTCGCTGGTTGAACATCTGGTGGAACTGCGCGGACGCCTGGTACGCGCGCTGCTGGGTCTGGGCGTAGTGCTACTGGGCCTGCTGCCGTTCACCCAGAAGCTGTACAACGCCTTGGCCGAACCGCTGGTCTCGCAGCTGCCGAACGGGCAGACGATGATCGCCACCAACCCGGCCGGCGCCTTCTTCGCCCCGCTGAAGCTGACCTTCTTCGTCGCCCTGTTCGTGGCGGTGCCGTGGCTGCTGTACCAGCTGTGGGCGTTCGTGGCCCCGGGCCTGTATGCGCGCGAGAAGCGCCTGGCGGTGCCGTTGCTGGTGTCGTCGGTGCTGCTGTTCTACGCCGGCTGCGCCTTCGCCTACTTCCTGGTGCTGCCGGCGGTGTTCCACTTCCTCACCACCTTCAGCCCGGACGTGATCGCGATCACCCCGGATGCGAATGCCTACCTGGATTTCGTGCTGGCGATCTTCTTCGCCTTCGGCGGCAGCTTCGAACTGCCGGTGGCGATGGTGATCCTGGTGCTGCTGGGCTGGGTGACGCCGCAGCAGTTCAAGGAAGGCCGCGGTTACGCGATCGTCGGCATCTTCGTGCTGGCCGCAGTGCTCACCCCGCCGGACGTGGTCTCGCAGCTGATGCTGGCGATTCCGATGTGCCTGCTCTACGAGCTGGGCATCCACGCCGCACGCTGGCTGGTGCCGTCGTCGGTAGTGAAGAAGCCCGCTGCCTGAAAAAAGGGGACGGAGGGGATTAAGTCGTTAGCCGCACAGTGGCACAAACGACTTAATCCCCTCCGTCCCCTTTTTCGTCAGGCGTGGAACACGTCGCTCGAGGTTGGCGTGGTCGGAATCGGAGGCGCTGCGCGGCTGCCGCGGTGCACGAACATCTGCTTCCAGGCGGCGTAGACCGCGCCGACATACAGCGGCATCAGCACCGTGGTCAGCACCAGCTGGGCGATGAAGGCGGCAGCCAGCGGGCCGCCGACCAGCATCGCGATCTGGATCACGATCACGAACAGGATGTACATGCAGAACGCAGCGATCAGGCCGAGCGCTGCGAACACGATCATCGCGCCGATGTTCTCGATGCAGCCCTGCAGGCTCAGGCGCAGCGCGTGCATGCCGCTCTGCTTGTCGAACACCACCAGCGCCGGCTGGGTGAACATTGCCAGCGACAGCGCCACCGCGCTCAGGAATACCAGCAGCATCCACAGCGCGATGCGCTTGGCCGGCAGGTTGGCGACCAGCGCGGCGGCATCGTCCGGCTTGATCTGCTGGCCACTGCGGCTGATCTCTTCCATCTTGGTCATGACCTCGCTGAAGGCGGTGAAGCCCTCGCGGCCGATCATCAGGAACAGCAGCGCGCCCAGCAGCAGTACCGCCAGCACCTGGATCGCCAGCGGCACCAGCAGGTGGCTGACGCGGTGGTCGCGGATCGGCTGCAGCAGGTGCGAGGCCAGGCCCGGGCGGCCTTCGTCGATCTCGCCCACGGCGTACAACATGCCGCCGAACATGATCGGCGAGATGGCCAGGGTCATCAGCTGCACGGCCATGCCGGCAGCGCCGGGAATCAGCGTCGACAGCAGAGTCACCACCCAGCTCACCAGCAGCCAGGCCAGGCCGATCCGGGCCAGCTGCAGCGGCGCGCGCCGGTACAGCGAGAACGTATCCAGCAACCACTGGGCGCCCGCCGAAGCCGGCAGCTTGCGAATCTCTTTCATGGACATCCGGGAAGGACAGGAGGGGGCCGGGCGGCTGCCCGTGCCGCCGATTATCCCTGTTTTGCCACCGGCTGGGCTGAAGACAGCCGCGCCTGGCGGACGAAGCGGCGCAACAGCTGGCGGGCCAGCGGTGCGGCGCTGACCGCGCGCTCGATGCTGCGGGCGCAGCCGCCGTGGCGACCGATGCAGTCGGCGCGGGCGCGTACGTAGCCGCGCATGTGGTGGGTGGCGAACTCCGGATGGAACTGCACGCCCCAGGCCTGGCGGCCCCAGCGGAAGGCGTGGCAGCCATCCAGCGGTGAGCGTGCCAGCACCTCGGCACCGTCCGGCGCGCGCAGCACGGTCTGCAGGTGGGTGGCGTGAGCGGCGAAGTGCTGCGGCAGGCCCTGGAACAGCGGGTCCTGCGCGGCCTGCGGCTGCAGTTCCAGCTCGATCGTGCCGGACTCACGGCCGGCCGGGTTGTAGGCCACCTCGCCTCCCAGCGCGTGCGCCAGCAGCTGGTGGCCGTAGCAGATGCCGAACACCGGCAGGTCCGCGTGGGCGGTCTGGCGCAGCCATGCGGCGCTGCGCTCGCTCCATTCGGCGTGGTCGGTGACGAAGGCGGCCGAGCCGGTCACCAGTACGCCGGCGAAGGCATGTGGGTCGGGCAGGGCGCCACCGTGTTCGACATCAACCACCACCGTCTCGTGTTCTTCCAGCCCGGCGGCGACGCGGATCCAGTGCGGAAAGCGCCCGTAGCGGCGCAGCGACGGAACCGGGCGGCCGGTTTCAAGGATCAGGAATGGGGCTGGGTTCATCCGGGGGCGGCAGGACTGACAGGACTTCCTCGATTGTAGTCAGCCCCTGCGCCACCTTTTCAAGCCCGGCCTGGCGCAGGGTTCGCAGCCCTTCAGCCCGCGCGGCGCGGGTGAAACCGGCCAGATCCATGTCGGCGCGGATCTGCCCGCGCAGCCGCGAGCCCAATGGCAGCAACTCATACAGGCCGATGCGGCCCAGGAATCCGGTGCGCCGGCACTCCAGGCAACCGACCGGCCGACAGGGCGTGGCGGCATCTGGATATGCAGCATGGCTATCAGCCAGAACCGCCCAATCGGCCGCGCCGAGACTGTGTGGCTGCTTGCAGTGCGGGCACAGCGTGCGTACCAGGCGCTGGGCAAGGATGCCGTTGAGGGTGCTGGCCAGCAGGTAGTGCGGCACGCCCAGGTCGAGCAGGCGGGTGACCGCCGAGGGCGCGTCGTTGGTGTGCAGGGTGGACAGCACCAGGTGGCCGGTCAACGAAGCCTGCACCGCCATCTGCGCGGTTTCCAGATCGCGGATCTCACCGATCATGATGATGTCCGGGTCCTGCCGCAGCAGGGTGCGCACGCCGCTGGCGAAGTCCAGGTCGATGTTGGTCTGCACCTGCATCTGGTTGAACTCGGGCGCGATCATCTCGATCGGGTCCTCCACCGTGCACACGTTCACGTCCGGCGTGGCCAGGCGCTTCAGCGTCGAATACAGGGTGGTGGTCTTGCCCGAGCCGGTCGGGCCGGTGACCAGCACGATGCCGTGCGGACGCTCCACCAGCGCATTCCAGCCAGCGGCCTCCTGCGGGCTGAAACCGAGCTGGTCGATGCTCTTGAAGGCGGCATCGGGGTCGAAGATGCGCATCACGCACTTCTCGCCGAAGGCGGTGGGCATGGTCGACAGGCGCATCTCGACCTCGCGGCCGCCGGGCGAACGGGTCTTGATGCGGCCATCCTGCGGGCGCCGGCGTTCGGCCAGATCCATGCGGCCAAGCACCTTGATGCGGCTGACCACGGCGGTCATCACCGCCGGCGGCACCTCGAACACCTTGTGCAGCACGCCGTCGATGCGGAAGCGCATGCGCCCCATCTCGCGGCGCGGCTCCAGGTGGATGTCCGACGCGCGCTGCTCGTAGGCGTACTGCAGCAGCCAGTCGACGATATGCACGATGTGCTGGTCGTCGGCGTTGACGTCGCCGGTGCGGCCCAGCTCGACCAGCTGCTCGAAGCTCGGCAGGGTGGTGTTGGCCTCGCCGCGCACGTCGCCACGGGCCCCGCGCACCGAGCGGGTCACCCCGTAGAACTCCATGGTGTAGCGGTGCAGGTCCAGCGGATTGACTACCGCCAGCTCGATCCGGCGCCGGGTCAGGTGCTGCAGGTCACGGCGCCATTCCTGCACCAGCGGCTCGCTGGTGGCCACCAGTACGCGCTCGGCATCCACCGCCAGCGGCAGGAAGCGGTGGCGGCGGGCGTAGGCGTGGGAGACCAGTGCGGTGACGGCGGCAACGTCGACCCGGGTCGGATCGATACGCAGGTAGCGGCTGCTGGTGTGCCGCGCCAGCCACTCGGTGAGGCGCTCCAGGGTCAGCTCGCCGCCGCCACTGGCCGCCAGCTTGAGGTTGGACAGCAGCACCAGCGGGTGCACTTCGCTGGCATTGCGCGCGCCCTGTGCGGAAAACCGCATGCGTTCCCGGTCCTGCTCGGCCACCAGGCCATCGGCGATCAGGGCCGCGCCCACCTGTTCGAACTGCAGGCGACCCCACGGCAGCGGTACGCCGCCAGCCTCGCCGGGCGTGCCCACCGGCAGCCGATGTTCCATCTGCCTGCTCCTCCCGGGTACGGAATGCCCCGCAGGTCGGCCGTTATACTAGCGCACCCCCTTGCCGGCCAAGACTCGTCCGCATGTCCGCGACCCCGACCGTTCCGATCACTTTCCAGGGCCTGATCCAGACCCTGAACCAGTTCTGGGCCCAGCAGGGCTGCGTGCTCATCCAGCCGCTCGACCTGGAGGTGGGCGCCGGTACCTTCCACCCGGCCACCTTCCTGCGTGCGATCGGTCCGGAAAGCTGGAACGCGGCCTACGTGCAGCCCTCGCGCCGCCCGACCGACGGCCGCTACGGCGAGAACCCGAACCGCCTGCAGCGCTATTACCAGTACCAGGTGGCGATGAAGCCGGCGCCGGACAACATCCAGCAGCTGTACCTGGATTCGCTGAAGGCGCTGGGCATCGATCCGCTGGTGCACGACCTGCGCTTCGTCGAGGACAACTGGGAATCGCCGACGCTGGGCGCCTGGGGTCTGGGCTGGGAAGTCTGGCTCAACGGCATGGAAGTGACCCAGTTCACCTACTTCCAGCAGGCCGGTGGCCTGGAGTGCCGCCCGGTGCTGGGCGAGATCACCTATGGTCTCGAACGCCTGTGCATGTACCTGCAGAACTGCGACAACGTCTACGACCTGGTGTGGACCTACGGTCCGGACGGCCAGCCGGTGACCTACGGCGATGTGTACCACCAGAACGAGGTAGAGCAGAGTACCTACAACTTCGAATACGCCGACGTGGAAGAAATGTTCCACCGCTTCGATGCCTGCGAGCGTGAAGCGCAGAAGCTGGTGGAAGTGAACCTGCCGCTGCCGGCCTACGAACAGGTGATGAAGGCCAGTCATACCTTCAACCTGCTCGATGCACGCCGCGCGATCAGCGTGACCGAGCGCCAGCGCTACATCCTGCGCGTGCGCGCGCTGGCCCAGGCGGTGGCCAAGGCGTACTACGAGCAGCGCGAGAAGCTGGGCTTCCCGGGCGCGAAGAAGGCCTGACGGCCGCTCTCCCCCTTACTCCGGGGCGCCGGACGCGTCGCGCGCTGCGCCCCCACCACAGGATTGAAACGATGAGCCAATTGTCCCCCCTGCTGATCGAACTGGGCACCGAAGAGCTACCGGTCAAGGCGCTGCCGGGCCTGGCCCAGGCCTTCTTCGATGGCGTTGTCGACGGCCTGCGCAAGCGCGGCGTCGCGCTGGAACTGGGCGATGCACGCCCGCTGTCGACCCCGCGCCGCCTGGCCGTGCTGCTGCCGGGCGTCGGCCTGGAGCAGCCGGAACAGCACAGCGAAGTGCTGGGCCCGTACCTGAACATCGCGCTGGACGCCGAAGGCCAGCCGACCAAGGCCCTGCAGGGCTTCGCCGCCAAGGCCGGGATCGACTGGACTGCGCTGGAGAAGACCACCGACAACAAGGGTGAGCGTTTCGTGCACCGCGCGGTGACGCCGGGCGCGAGCACCGCCAGCCTGCTGCCGGAGATCCTGCGCGAGGCAATTGCGGCGATGCCGATTCCCAAGCCGATGCGCTGGGGCGATCACGCCTGGGGCTTCGCGCGCCCGGCCCACTGGCTGGTGCTGCTGCACGGTGCCAACGTGGTTGAAGCCGAGCTGTTCGGCCTACAGGCCGGCCGCGTCAGCCGTGGCCATCGCTTCCACCACGACCAGGCGGTGTCGCTGGCACAGCCGCAGGACTATGTTGAAGCCCTGCGCGCCGCCTTCGTGCTGGTCGACCCGAGTGAGCGCCGCGCGCGCATCGTCGCCGAGGTCGAGGCCGCCGCGGCCAAGGCCGGTGGCAGTGCGCGCATCACCGAAGACAACCTGGAGCAGGTGGTGAACCTGGTCGAGTGGCCGTCGGCGGTGCTGTGCAGCTTCGAGCGCGCGTTCCTGGCGGTACCGCAGGAAGCGCTGATCGAAACGATGGAGATCAACCAGAAGTTCTTCCCGGTGCTGGATGACAGTGGCACGCTGACCGAGAAGTTCATCGGCATCGCCAACATCGAATCGAAGGACGTGGCTGAAGTGGCCAAGGGCTACGAGCGCGTGATCCGCCCGCGCTTCGCCGATGCCAAGTTCTTCTTCGACGAGGACCTGAAGCAGGGCCTGGTGTCGATGGGTGACGGCCTGAAGACAGTGACCTACCAGGCCAAGCTGGGCAGCGTGGCCGACAAGGTGGCGCGCGTGGCGGCCCTGGCCGAGGTGATCGCACCGCAGGTCGGCGCCGACGCCGCACAGGCCCGGCGTGCCGCCGAGCTGGCCAAGAACGACCTGCAGTCGCGCATGGTCAACGAGTTCCCGGAACTGCAGGGCATCGCCGGCCGCCACTACGCCGTGGCCGGTGGCGAAGCGGAGGATGTGGCGCTGGCCATCGACGAGGCCTACCAGCCGCGCTTCGGTGGCGATGACATCGCACTCTCGCCGCTGGGCAAGGTGCTGGCCATTGCTGAACGCGTGGACACGCTGGCCGGTGGTTTCGCCGCGGGTCTGAAGCCGACCGGCAACAAGGACCCGTTCGCCCTGCGCCGCAACGCGCTGGGCCTGGCCCGTACCATCATCGAAAGCGGTTTCGAGCTGGACCTGCGCGCGCTGCTGGCCAGTGCCAACGCCGGCCTGGCTGCGCGCAACGTGCAGGCCGACGTTGGCGAACTGTACGACTTCATCCTCGACCGCCTGAAGGGCTACTACGCTGACAAGGGCGTGCCGGCCACGCACTTCAACGCCGTAGCCGAGCTGAAGCCGGCCTCGCTGTACGACTTCGACCGCCGACTGGATGCGATCGGCACCTTCGCCGCGCTGCCGGAAGCCGAGGCGCTGGCTGCGGCCAACAAGCGCATCCGCAACATCCTGCGCAAGGCAGAAGGCGACATCCCGGGCCAGATCGACCCGGCGCTGCTGCAGGAAGACGCCGAGCGCGCGCTGGCCGAAGCGGTCACCGCGGCCATCGACGACACCGGCACCAGCCTGCAGCAGAAGGACTACGTGGCCGTGCTGGCGCGCCTGGCGCGCCTGCGCCCGCAGGTCGATGCCTTCTTCGATGGCGTGATGGTCAATGCGGAAGATCCGGCCCTGCGTGGCAACCGCCTGGCGCTGCTGACGATGCTGGGCGAGCGCCTGGGCAAGGTCGCGGCGATCGAGCATCTGTCGAGCTGACGCCCGTATCGGTAGTGCCGGCCGCTGGCCGGCGTTGCCACCGCGTTTCGAATCGATGTGTGGGTTGCCGGCCAGCGGCCGGCACTACTGGAACATCGCCGGCGGATGTCCATCGGGGTCATTGCCGGCATCGCGCACGATGCCGGCATCCTCGCCTTCAATTGCGATGATCGCCACAAAGGCGCGTATTTTGACCGCCACTTAACAACCGATCCCCAATGACGTGATGCATTTCGCATCGTCACCTCCGGTCGGTATGCTGTGCCGCATGCAGCCAAAGAAATACGCCCTGCCGCTGATGGTCCTGACGCTGGCCGCCACCTCCGTGGCCCATGCGCGCGGCACCATCGACAAGGTGGACATCAAGGGATTGGACAAGGGCGACGACGCCGCAATCATCGAGAACATCCAGGAATCGCTGTCGCTGTACGACACGATCGGCAAGGAACAGGGCGAATCGCGCCTGGAGTACCTGCTGTCCCAGGCCGAGCGGCAGACCCGCCAGGCGCTGGAGCCGTTCGGGTACTACAACCCGGTGATCAAGGTCGAGGCGCCGCGCGAGGACGAGCACGTGCGCGTGCTGATCCACGTCGACAAGGGCACCCCGGTGACCGTGCGCCGCGAGCACATCGACATCACCGGCCCGGCGATGTACGACCAGTACCTGCAGGACGACCTGGCCAAGTTCAAGCCGCGCAAGGGCCAGCGCTTCGTGCATACCCAGTACGAGGCCAGCAAGATCACCGTAACCCGCCGCCTGGCCGAGCGCGGTTACTTCGACGCCGACTACACCCAGCGCCAGGTGCAGATCACCCGCGCCGACAACGCTGCCGACATCGACCTGACCTGGGACAGCGGCCGCCGCTACAACATGGGCCCGGTGCGTTTCGAGCAGGACTACTTCGTCGACAAGCTGTTCGACCCGCTGGTGTACTGGGACCAGGGCAGCTACTTCCACGAGGGCAAGCTGGACCGGCTGCGCGAGTCGCTGACCAAGCTGGATTACTTCAGCGTGATCGACATCCAGCCGCGGCCGGACCAGGCCGATGAGAACGGCGAAGTGCCGGTGGACGTGAAGCTCACCCGCGCCAAGCGCACCATTTACACCGCCGGCCTGAGCTACGGCAGTGAGAGTGGCCCGGGTGTGCGCGGTGGCATCGAGCGGCGGTGGCTGAACAACCGCGGCCACAAGATGAACACGCAGCTGGACTATGCACAGAGGCGCAAGAGCCTGGTCACCAGCTACCGTATTCCCGCCTTCAAGTGGCTTGATGGCTGGTACACCTTCGCCGCCAGTGCCTACGACGAGCAGACCGATTACATCGACCTGCGCAACTTCAAGCTGATCGCCAGCCGCAGCGGCGAGATCAACGAGCACTGGACCGCGATCGCCTCGATCAACGCGCTGCGTGAGCGCTGGCGCTATGCCTCGGGTACCGAGTTCACCGACGCGGTCTACAACACCTCGACGCTGGTCTACCCGCAGCTGGTGGCCGACTACGTCAACGTCGACGACGAGATGTTCCCGCGCAAGGGCATCAGCGGCACCGCGACGATGCGTACCGGCATTGAAGGCGTGGGTTCGGACACCAGCTTCGTGCAGGCCAACGCCGTGCTGCGCTGGTACATCCCGGTGGGTGAAAGCAACCGCCTGATCCTGCGCGGCGAAGGCGGCACCACCTGGACCAGCGATCTGGTGGCGATGCCGCCCAGCCTGCGCTACTTCGCCGGTGGCGACCGCAGCATCCGCGGCTACGCCTATCGCGAGGTCGGCCCGCGGACCCCGGCGCCGGACAAGTACGCGCTGGGTGCCAAGAACCTGGTGATCGGTTCGGCCGAGTACGAGCACTACTTCAATGGCGGTCCGTGGGGCGCGGCGGTGTTCGTTGATACCGGCAGCGCGTTCGACAACACCATTGACCTGCATACCGGCGTTGGCTTCGGCGTGCGCTGGAAGTCGCCGGTGGGGCCGGTGCGCGTGGATATCGCGCATGGCCTGAACAACCCGGATTCGCAGTTCCAGCTGTACCTGAACATCGGAGCGGACCTTTGAGCACGCCCGCACCGACCCCGAACACGCCGCCGCCGCGCGTGCGCTTCTATCGCCGCCGCCGCTTCTGGGCGTGGTCCGGCGCCGGCGTGGTCGGCCTGGTGCTGCTGGCCCTGCTGGCGGTGTACTGGCTGCTGCAGACCGTGGCCGGACGCGATGTGCTGCTGGCACAGGTGGTGGCACGGCTGCCGGTGGGCGCCAGCTTCACCTGGGACAAGGTGGACGGTCCGGTGGCCGGCCCGCTGACCCTGTACAACGTCGACTTCCGCTACGACGACATCCATTTCCATGCCGAGCGTGCACACCTGGAGCCGGACCTGCGCCCGCTGCTGGGCCGCAAGCTGCTGCTGGACAAGCTGGAACTGACCAACGCGACGTTGAACCTGGCCAAGAGCGACGAGCCGTTCAAGCTGCCGTCGTGGCCCGATTCGCTGCCGCAGATCGAAATGCCGCTGGCGATCCAGGCCGATGCCATCGCCATCGACGGTTTCCGCATCAGCCAGGCCAACGAGCCGGTGATCGACATCAGCCGCGTGCGCGGCGGCATCGAGATCGCCAATGGCGAGTTCCAGGCACACAAGCTGGTAGTGGACAGCGACATGGGCAATTTCACTGCCCAGGGCCGCTACATCCCGGCCAAGGACTACGACACCGATGTGACCGTCACTGCGATGCTGCCGGCGCCACGTGGCCGCACCGCCGCTACCCTGGGCCTGGTCGCGCGCGGTGACCTGTCGCACATGGAGGTGGCGGTGGCCGGGCGTGCGCCGAAGCCGCTGCACGCGATGCTGGTGTTCGATGGCCGCACCGATCCGAGCTGGAGCGCCAGCGTGCGCAGCGACGAGCTGGATCTGGCGCTGTTGTCACCGGCACTGGCGAGCTCGGCAATCGCCCCGCTGGCGCTGGATTTCACCGCCGCCGGCAAGGGTGGCAATGCCAACCTGCGCGGCAAGGTGAAGCAGGGCGACCAGGAACTGGAGCTGGCGCCGTCGGTGGTATCGCTGCAGGACCAGGTGCTGAAGGTCTCGCCGCTGCTGGTGAAGGGCTTCGGCGGCGAAGCGCGCCTGGAAGGCACTGCCGATTTCAGCCAGGAAGACCAGCAGAAGCTCAACTTCTCGGTGGTCGCGCATGACCTGACCTACGTGCCGGCAGCGGATCCGAACACGGCCGGCAGTGCGCCGGTACCGGTGACCCTGAAGGAAGCACGCTTCGGCCTGGCCGGTACCCTGAAGGCCTGGGCGGCGATCGGTCGTGCCGATGTCGAGCGCGAAAAGCAGAAAGCACAGCTGCGCTTCGACGTGCGTGGCAATGACCAGGCCGCTGAGATCCGCGAACTGCAGGCGCAGACCCCGGGCGGGCAGCTGCAGGTGGAAGGCAAGGTGGCCTGGGCACCGCAGCTGGACTGGGATGCGAAGGCCACGCTGAAGGATTTCGATCCCGGCTACTTCGCGCCAGGCTGGGACGGGCGCCTGTCGGGCAATCTGGCTTCCAAGGGCCGCCAGCTGCCGGCGCCGGCCAATGCGCCGCCGGGCACCGCCGGCACGCTGGAAGCCACGGTGGATCTGCCGTCGCTGAAGGGCATCCTGCGCCAGCGCAATCTCGATGCGCAGGGCAAGTTCGCGCTGCAGGGTGAGCAGGGCCAGGGCGACCTGAAACTGTCGCTGGGCAGCAGCCGGGTGACCGCTTCGGGCAAGGTTGGCGATCGCCTCGACATCGACGCGCGCTTCGAACCGCTGCAGCTGAGTGACCTGCTGCCGGGCGCCGATGGTGGCCTGCGTGGCCAGGTACAGGTGAAGGGCCCGCGCGATGCGCCGGACATCACCGCCGACCTGGTCGGCAACAACCTCAACTGGGATGGCTACGGCGCCGAGAGCGTGAGCATCAAGGGCCGCCTGCCGTGGCGCGGCGACAGCGGCACGCTGGCGATCCAGGGCCAGCAGGTCAATGCCGGCATGCTGCTGGAGCGGCTGAACATCGACGCGCAGGGCAGTGTCTCCAACCTGCGCCTGGCCGCGCAGACCCGCAACGAGCTGGGCGCGGTCGAGCTGCAGGGCAGCGTCCGCCAGCAGGGCGCGCAGTGGCGTGGCGAGCTGGCATCGCTGCGCATCGCACCGGTGAAGGGCGATGCCTGGTCGTTGCGTGCACCGGCGGCGTTTGCGATCAACGGCAGCACCTACACGCTGGGCGAAGCCTGCCTGGCTGCTGCCAGCAGCGGCGCACTGTGCGCACAGGCCAACTGGCCGCGCGAGGGCCTGGTGGTGCGCAGTGATGCGCTGCCGCTGGCGCTGGTGCAGCCGTGGCTGCCGCCGCAGTCCGGCCGTCGCATCTACCTGCGCGGCGATGTCAGCCTGGACGCGCAGATCCGACCGCGCGGCAACGCCTGGGAAGGCCATGTGGAAGTGCGCTCGAAGGAAGGCGGCGTGCGCCTGGGCGAGAACCGCAACACGGTGGGGGACACCACGCGTGGCGAACTGGTGCGCTACGACCAGTTCTCGCTCAAGCTGGACATGACCCCGGCCAGCATCAAGGGCTACCTGGGCATGGGCTTCCAGGGCAACGGCTTCGTCGATGCGAAGATGCAGACCGGCTGGGAGGCCAGCGCGCCATTGAATGGCGAGCTCTACCTCAACATGTCGCGGCTGTACTGGCTGGAGCTGTTCTCGCCGGACATCGTGCGCCCGACCGGCCTGATCGAAGGCCACGTGAGCCTGCGTGGCACGCGCGGCCAGCCGTCGCTGGGCGGTGATGCGCAGCTGAGCAACTTCAAGGGCGAGTTCCCGGCGCTGGGCCTGACCTTCGACCAGGGCAAGGGCAGCTTCGTCGCCCAGCCCGATGGCTCGGCCAAGATCACCGCACAGGCTAATTCGGGCAAGGGCACGCTGTATGTCGACGGCGGCCTGTCCTGGTTCGGCGATGCGCAGCCGCTGCAGCTGAAGATCCACGGCGACAACGTGCTGCTGTCCAACACCAGCGAGCTGCGCATCGTCGCCAATCCCAATCTCGACTTCACCCTGGCCAAGGCCGCGATGGAACTGCGCGGAACGGTGCATGTACCCGAGGCCGACATCGATCTGGAGCGCCTGGACCGCGGCACCTCGGTGTCCGAAGACGTGGTGGTGCTGGATCCGGCCGATCCGGAAGAGTCGCGCACCTCGCCGCTGGACATGGACCTGACCGTCAGCCTCGGCGACAAGGTGAAGATGACGGGCTTCGGCCTGAAGGGCGCGCTGACCGGCAAGATGCAGGTCTGGGCCAAGCCCGGCCGCGAGATGACCGCCAATGGCGGGCTGGAAGTGAGCGGTCGCTACAAGGCCTATGGCCAGGATCTGACCATCACCCGCGGCAACCTCACCTGGAACTACAACGCGGTGTCCGACCCGCGCATCAACATCCGCGCCGAGCGCCGGATCGGTGATGTCACCGCGGGCATCGACGTGACCGGGCGGGCGCAGCAGCCGCGTGCGGATGTGTGGTCCGAGCCGGCGATGTCGCAGTCCGAGGCACTGGGTTACCTGGTGCTGGGGCGCAGCCTGACCGGCGCCAGCAGTGACCAGACGCAGCAGGTCAACGCCGCCTCGGCGGCGCTGTCGGCAGGCAGTGGCCTGTTGGCGTCGCAGCTCGGTGCCAAACTGGGCCTGGACGATGCCGGCGTGAGCCAGTCGCGCGCGCTGGGTGGCTCGGTGATCGGCGTCGGCAAGTACATCTCGCCCAAGCTGTATGTCGGCTACGGCGTGTCGCTGGTGGGTGCCGGCTCGGTGATCACGCTGAAGTACCTGCTGCGTCGTGGCTTCGACGTGGAAGTGGAATCGAGCACGGTGGAAAACCGTGGATCGATCAACTGGCGGCGGGAGAAGTAACGATGCGGTAGTGCCGGTCGCTGGCCGGCAACTGCACCGTATCTCCGGAGTTGCGTGGGTTGCCGGCCAGCGGCCGGCACTACCGTGCACGTCGACCCAACCATCGGCCGTTGCCCCATCCGGCCCCAGCGGCTATGGTCCCGGGCTGTTCTGTCGTACCGGATCGCCTCATGTCACCACGCAAAGCCTTTCCCACCGCCCTGGCCCTGGGCCTGACCCTCGCCGCCGGCGCCCACGCCGATGAAGGCATGTGGATGCCGACGCAGCTGCCGGAACTGGCCAAGCCGCTGCAGGCAGCAGGTTTCAAGGGCAATCCGGCCGACCTGGCCAACGTCACCGCGCCGCCGCTGAGCGCCGTGGTGCGTGCCGGTGGCGGCACCGGTTCGTTCGTGTCTGCTGACGGCCTGCTGCTGACCAACCACCACGTGGCGATGGGCGTGATCCAGTACAACAGCTCGCCCGAGCACGACCTGATCAACGGCGGCTTCATCGCCAAGGGCCGCGCCGACGAGCGCCCGGCCAACCCGGACTTCCGCGTACTGGTCACCGTCGGCTTCGACAAGGTGACCGACCAGGTGCTGGCACAGGCCAAGGGCAAGACCGGTCGTGCCTACTTCGATGCCGTGGATGCGGCCAGCAAGCAGATCGTGGCCGAGTGCGAGAAGGACGGCAGCGTGCGCTGCTCGGTGGTCAACATGTACTACGGCACCGACTTCTACCGCATCGCCCAGCTTGAGCTGAGCGACGTGCGCCTGGTCTATGCGCCACCGCGTGCGATCGGCAACTACGGCGATGAGATCGACAACTTCATGTGGCCGCGCCACACCGGCGACTTCACCCTGTTGCGTGCCTACGTGGGCAAGGACGGCAAGCCGGCCGCCTATAGCAAGGACAACGTGCCCTACCAGGCCCCGGCGCACCTGCAGATGTCGGTGGAAGGCCCGAAGGAGGGCGACTACGCGATGCTGGCCGGTTACCCGGGCATCACCTATCGCCATCGCACCGCCGCCGAATTCGCCGGCCAGATCGATACCGTGCTGCCGCGCCGCGTGTCGGTGTTCCAGCAGATGATCGACACCATCGAGGCCGCCAGCGCCAAGGACGCGCAGGCGCGCACCCGCTACGCCTCGCAGCTGCAGTCGCTGAAGAACAACCGCAAGCGCGCCGCGGGTGAGCTGGAAGGCCTGCTGCGCAGCGACGCCAAGGCCCAGCGTGCCGCCGACGAGACGGCGATGCTGGCGGCCACCGACCGCAAGTACCAGGGCGACATCAAGGCGCTGCTGACCAACCTGTCGCAGGGCGCGGCGGTGGGCGAGCGTGACCTGCTGCTGGACCAGATGGCCGCACAGAGCCAGCTGCTGCGCTCGGCGCTGCTGCTGGAACGCCTGCGCATCGAATCGGCCAAGCCGGACGCGCAGCGCGAGAGCGGTTTCCAGCAGCGCGACCAGGCGATGATCGAAGGCGTGCTCAAGCAGGTCCAGCGACGTTACGCGCCCGAGGTCGAGAAGGCGCTGCTGACCACCCTGCTGAGCCGCTACCAGCAGCTGCCGGACGCGCAGCGCGTGGCAGAGTTCGACACCGCTTTCGGCCGTACCCCGGAGCAGCTGGCCAAGGCACTGGACACCCTGTACGCCGGCACCCAGCTGGGTGACGAGGCGCAGCGCCTGTCGCGCTTCGCTGCTGCGCGCGAAGGCAAGGCATTGGCCGCCGATCCGCTGATCGCCGTGGCCGGCCCGTTGGTGGCCGCGCAGCTGCGCATCGAGAACGAGAGCAAGACCCGCGAAGGCGAGCAGCTGCGCCTGCGCCCGGCCTACATGCAGGCGCTGTTCGCCTGGCGTGCCAAGCAGGGCCGCGCGGTGTACCCGGATGCAAACCGCACCCTGCGCATCAGCTACGGCAAGGTCGAGGCGCTGCACCCGCGCGATGGCGTGACCTACTCGCCGGTGACCACCGTGGCCGGCATCGTCGAGAAGAACACCAACGCCTATCCGTTCGACGCACCCAAGCCGCTGCTGGCGGCCATCGCCAAGGGCGACTTCGGCAGCACCGCCGATCCGGCACTGAAGACCCAGACCGTCAATTTCCTGACCAACCTGGATACCACCGGTGGCAACTCCGGCTCGCCGGTGCTCAACGCCAAGGGCGAACTGATCGGCCTGAACTTCGACAGCAACTGGGAGTCGGTCAGCGCCAGCTGGTGGTTCGACCCGCGCTACAAGCGCGCCGTGCACGTGGACATGCGCTACCTGCGCTGGCTGCTGGCCAAGGTCTACCCGGCGCCGGAACTGCTGAAGGAAATGGGCGTTCCGGCCCAGTAAGAAGCCGGCCACGACCAACGGTTGTGGCCCGCACCGCGTAAGCCCCCACCTTGGTGGGGGTGGTTGCCCCCAACGAGCCCGTACACCCGGCCACGCCTGGCCTACACTGCGGGTTCTTCCGACGGAAACGCGCGCGTGGTCTCCAGCTGGATCCTGCTGCTGGTCTCGGTTGCCTATGCTGCGCTGCTGTTCGGCGTGGCGTGGTGGGGCGACCGTCGGCCGATGTATCCGGATAGACCCTGGCTGCGGCCAGTGGTCTACAGCCTTGCGCTGGCCGTGTACTGCTCGTCGTGGACCTTCTACGGCGCAGTCGGCACCGCCGTGCGCAACGGCGTGGGTTATCTGCCGATCTATATCGGCCCGTTGCTGTTGTTGTTGTTCGGCTGGCGCATCATTGAACGCCTGGCGCTGATCGCGCGCAGCCAGAACGTGGTCTCGATCGCCGACTTCATCTCCTCGCGTTTCGGCCGCTCACGGCGGCTGGCGGCGCTGGTGGCGATCATTGCGCTGATAGGCATCATTCCGTACCTGGCCCTGCAGTACAAAGCGGTGGCAATGAGCTTGCAGGTGCTGACCGGCAACACAGGCCCGACCGGGTTCTTCAGCGATCCGGCGCTGTACGTGGCGCTGTTGATGGCGCTGTTCGCCACCCTGTTCGGCACCCGCCAGGTCGATGCCACCGAGCACCACCACGGCATGATGCTGGCCATCGCGCTGGAATCGGTGATCAAGCTGGTGGCGATGGTGGCGGTGGGCGTGTTCGCCTATGTGTGGCTCAGCGACCGCAACGAGGCGGTGGTGGAGTCGGTGCATACGCTGTTCACCGGGCTGCCGCCGGTAGGCTTCATCTCGCAGACCCTGCTCAGTTTCCTCGCCATCATCTGCCTGCCGCGCCAGTTCCACGTGGCCGTGGTTGAATGCGGTGACGTGCGCGATGTGCGCCGCGCGCGCTGGATGTTTGGTGGTTACCTGGTACTGATTTCGGCGATGGTGCTGCCGATCGCTACCGCGGGTGTCAGCCTGTTCGGCACCGGCAGCAGCGTCGCCGATGATTCGATGGTGCTGGCGTTGCCGCTGGCCGAGGGGCGCAACGCCCTGGCGCTGATCGCCTACGTCGGCGGATTCTCCGCCGCTACCGGCATGGTCATCGTGTCTTCGATCGCGCTGGCTACCATGGTCAGCAACGACCTGGTGATGCCGGTGCTGCTGCGCCGCAGTGGTGATCACCAGGAAGCGGCCGACGTCGCTTCACGGGTGTTGTGGATCCGCCGCCTGGCGATCCTGCTGCTGGCGTTGATGGCCTACAGCTACTACCGCAGCAGCAGCAACGACAGCACGCTGGCCTCGTACGGCCTGATGGCCTTCGCCGCGGTGGCCCAGTTCGCGCCGGGCCTGATCGGTGGCCTGTACTGGCGCGGTGCCAGCCGCCGCGGTGTCGAGACCGGCATGCTGCTGGGCTTCGCTACCTGGCTCTACACACTGCTGCTGCCGGCGATGACCATCGCCGGCTGGATGGACGACGGCTGGGTGCAGAACGGCCCGTTCGGTATTGCCTGGCTGCGCCCGCAGCAGTTGTTCGGCATGACCGGCTGGGATCCGCTGACCCACGGCACGTTCTGGTCGCTGCTGGTCAACGCGGCGACGATGATGCTGGTGTCCGCGCGCTGGCGTCCCGGCGTGGACGAGCGCCTGCGCGCTGCACCGTTCCTCGACCCGTATGCCGAACGCCCGTCGGTGGCCGGTGGCTGGCCCGGTCACGTGCATGTGGGCGACCTGCTGGCGCTGGCCTCGCGCGTCGTGGGTGAACGCCATGCACGGCGCTCGTTCTTCGAACAGGCGCAGTCACTGGGCCGTGAGCTGCAATCCTCGGCACCGGCCGACCGGCCGTGGGTGCAGTTCACCGAGCGCCTGCTGGCTGCCTCGATCGGCGCGGCATCGGCACGCCTGTTGCTGACCAGCCTGCTGCGTGGTTCGGGCATGGACCTGGGCGAAGTGGTGGCGGTGCTGGATGAAGCCGGGCAGGAGCTGCGCTTCAACCGCGAGATCCTCTCGACCACACTGGAGAACATCAGCGCCGGGGTCAGCGTGGTCGACCCGGACATGCGCCTGACTGCATGGAACCGCCGTTACCAGGACATGTTCGGCTACCCCGACGGCATGCTCTACGTCGGCCGGCCGGTGGCTGACCTGATCCGCTACAACGCCGAACGTGGTGAGCTGGGCGAGGGCGATATCGAAATCCAGATCAACCGCCGTATCGGCTACATGCGGGCCGGTTCACCGCACGTGTTCGAACGCACCCGCAGCGACGGCAAGGTGATCGAGATGCGTGGCCAGGCGCTGCCCGGCGGCGGTTACGTGACCAGCTACAACGACATCACCGACTACAAGCATGCCGAGCGCGCGCTGCTGGAAGCCAATGAAACGCTGGAACAGCGCGTGGCCGAGCGTTCGCATGAAGCCGAGGTCGCGCAGCAGTCGAAGACCCGTTTCCTGGCCGCGATCAGCCATGACGTGCTGCAGCCGCTGAATGCCGCGCGGCTGTTTGCGTCGGCGCTACGCGACAGCGACCATGTGAGTGACGAGCAGAAGCATCTGGCCGAGCGCGTGGATGCTTCGCTGCGTGCGGCCGAGGAACTGCTTGATGGCCTGCTGGACGTGTCACGTCTGGATGCCGGTGGCCTGCACCCGGTGATCGGCGAGTTCGATGTGAGCGCGCTGATGCGCGAGCTGGCCGCGCAGTACACCCCGGTCGCCGCTGGCCGTGGCCTGCGCCTGGACCTGTTCGCACGCCCGGCGTGGGTTCGTAGTGACCGGCGCCTGCTGCGCCGCGTGCTGCAGAACTTCCTCGCCAATGCGCTGCGCTACACGCGCCAGGGACGCATCGTGCTGGCGGTGCGTCACCGCGGCGACGAGGTGGAACTGCAGGTGTGGGACACCGGCCCGGGTATTCCCGAGCACCACATGCGGCAGATCTTCGACGAGTTCCATCGCTACCAGCAACCGTTCGACTGGGGTGAGCAGGGGCTGGGGTTGGGCCTGTCGATCTGCCAGCGCATCTCGCGCCTGCTTGATCATCGGTTGAACGCACGCAGCCGCGTGGGTAGTGGTTCGATGTTCTCGATCATCCTGCCGCGGGTGGCACCGCTGCCGGGCTATACCGAGCTGGCCACACCTGCACAGACCGTAGCCGCGCCAGTGCGCAGCGATTCGCTGGCGGGCCTGCGCGTGCTGTGCGTGGACAACGACGAAGAGATCCTCGACGGCATGCGCGCGTTGCTGGGCCGTTGGCAGGTGCAGGTGATCACCGCCGCCACCGTCGACCAGGCACTGGAGAAGATCGCCGAGCGCCCGCAGGTGATGCTGGTCGATTACCACCTGCACGACCGCATGGATGGCTTGGATGCGCTGGTGGCGCTGCGCGAGGCGGCCGGCTACCCGCTGCCCGGCGCGCTGCTGACTGCCGATGGTCGCGACGAGCTGAAGCGGATGGCACGCGAACGGGGATACCGCGTGCTGACCAAGCCGATCAAGCCAGCCTCGCTGCGCGCCTTCCTCGGCGCGCTGCGCGATGCGCAGTAATGCCGGCCGCTGGCCGGCAACCGTAACGTGAAACCATGCCAGGCAAGCCTGGCATCTACCAAAGCTTCATCGGCCTGGCAGTAGATCCACGCCATGCGTGGATGTGATGCCTGGTAGTGCCGGCCGCTGGCCGGCAACCACGTAATCGCGGGTGCGTTACCCCACGCCATGCAGGTGTTCGTACAGGATCGTCGCGCCGATGATCACCAGGATCACGCCGCCGATGATCTCGGCGCGCTTGCCGACCATGCTGCCCAGCACGCGGCCGAGCATGATGCCGACGGTGACCATGGTCAGCGTGCACAGGCCGATGACCGCAGCCATCACGCCGATATGCACATCCATGAAGGCCAGGCCGATACCCACCGCCATTGCGTCGATGCTGGTGGCGAAACCGGTCAGCGCCAGCTTCCAGAAGCCGTGGTGCTGCGAGGGGTCTTCGTCATCCTCGGCATTGTCCGGGCGAAGGCCGTTGTAGATCATGTGGATGCCCAGCGCGCCGAGCAGGCCGAAGGCGATCCAGTGGTCGAAGGCTTCGACGTACTGCAGCGCGGCGCGGCCGAGCAGCCAGCCGATGATGGGCGTGATCGCCTCGATGACGCCGAAGATGATGCCGGCACGCAGTGCGTCGCGGAACACCGGCTTGCGCATGGCCGCACCCTTGCCGATCGCCGCGGCGAAGGCATCGGTGGACATGGCAAAGCCGATCAGGAGGATCGAAATGGGGGACATGGGCGGCGGCTGAGGTCGGGCTAGGGCGGACGCACGGCCTGCGCTCGCGCCCAACCTGACGTTGCGCGCGCGGGCCGCTGGTCTCGCCAACCATCATGGTTGTCCACGCCACGGCGCACTGGCCGAGTATGTTGACGTGGACGATTCCTGCGAAGGAATCCGGCTACTCCCCAAGGGGACGCGCAGCTTAGCATCGCGATTCGCGCGTGGCGCATTTCCAGCGAAACGCGCAGGCAGGGCTGGTTTGTATAGCGATGGCTATATCGAGAGCGCAGCGGTGCCTGGTAGTGCCGGCCGCTGGCCGGCATGCGCAACGCCGAGAGCGCGCCAAGCAAGCTTGGCACCTACCAGAGCGATTTCACGCGTTTCAGGCGATTGCCGGCCAGCGGCCGGCACTACCTTCAGTCTTCTTCCGGCGGCAGCACGATAGCGTCGTCGTCGATGGCCAGCTTGCCGGCCATCAGCACGGCCTGGGTGCGGTTGGTCACGCCCAGTTTGCGCAGGATCGCGGTGACATGTGCCTTGATCGTCGCCTCGGAGACGTTGAGGTCGTAGGCAATCTGCTTGTTCAAGCGACCGGCGCCGAGCATCTGCAGCACGCGGAACTGCTGAGGGGTCAGTTCGCGCAGGCGGTGGCCGACTTCGCGTTCCTCGCTGCCGGTGGGCGGCACGTTGTGCGCTTCCGGCGGTGCCCAGGTCTCACCATCGAGGATGGTGCCGAGCGCGTGGCCGATGGTGTCCGAGTCGGCCGATTTGGGAATGAAGCCCAGCGCACCATGGTCAAGCGCCCGGCGCATCACCGTCGCTTCTTCGCGCGCGGACACCACCACCACCGGCAGGTGGGGATGCAACGAGCGCATGTGCACCAGTGCGTTGAAACCCTGTGCACCGGGCATGTTGAGGTCCATCAGGACCAGGTCGGCATCGTTGTGCTGGTCGGCCAGCGCGTACAGCGCTTCCACGCTGTCGGCTTCGAACAGCTGCACGCCGGGGATGACCCGCTGCACGGCGCCGCGCAGGGCTTCGCGGAACAGCGGGTGGTCATCGGCAATCAGGAGGGTGGTCATGGTCGGGGGGAACCGTGGGGGAAGCTACATGGGGCCAGAGCCCTTTCCCGGCGGAAAGGGCTCTGACCCCGGGTGATGCATCATCGCACCTTGCGCTCGTCCACCAGCGACGCCACCACCGACGGATCGGCCAGGGTCGAGGTGTCGCCGAGCTGGTCCGGTGCGTTCTCGGCGATCTTGCGCAGGATGCGGCGCATGATCTTGCCCGAGCGGGTCTTGGGCAGGCCCGGCGCCCACTGCAGGTGGTCCGGCGTGGCGATCGGGCCGATTTCCTTGCGCACCCACGCAATCAGCTCCTTGTGCAGCTCATCGGTTGGCACCTCTTCGGCCACCAGCGTCACGTACGCATAGATGCCCTGGCCCTTCACGTCGTGGGGGAACCCGACCACGGCGGCTTCGGCCACCTTCGGGTGCGAGACCAGCGCGCTTTCCACTTCGGCAGTACCGATGCGGTGGCCGGAGACGTTGATCACATCGTCCACGCGGCCAGTGATCCAGTAGTAGCCGTCTTCATCGCGGCGGCAACCGTCACCGGTGAAGTAGCTGCCCGGGTAGGTGCGGAAATACGTATCGATGAAACGCTGGTGGTCGCCGTACACCGTGCGCATCTGGCCCGGCCAGGAATCACGGATGATCAGGTTGCCCTCGGTCGGGCCGTCCTTGATCTCGCCATCGGCATTGACCAGCGCCGGCTGCACGCCGAAGAAGGGCAGGGTGGCCGAACCCGGCTTGAGGTCCATCGCGCCGGCCAGCGGCGAAATCAGGATGCCGCCGGTCTCGGTCTGCCACCAGGTATCGACGATCGGGCAGCGGCTGTCGCCGACCACTTCGTAGTACCAGCGCCAGGCTTCCGGGTTGATCGGCTCGCCGACGCTGCCCAGCAGGCGCAGCGAGGCACGCGAAGTCTTCTTCACCGGCTCCTCGCCTTCGCGCATCAGTGCACGGATGGCGGTCGGCGCGGTGTAGAAGATCGACACCTTGTGCTTGTCGATCACGTTCCAGAAGCGCGAGGTATCCGGATAGTTCGGCACGCCTTCGAACATCAGCGAGGTCGCGCCGTTGGCCAGCGGGCCGTACACGATGTAGCTGTGGCCGGTGACCCAGCCGACGTCGGCGGTGCACCAGTAGATGTCGTCCTCGCGCAGGTCGAACACCGCTTCATGGGTGTAGGCCGCATACAGCAGGTAGCCACCGGTGGTGTGCAGAACGCCTTTCGGCTTGCCGGTGGAACCGGAGGTGTAGAGGATGAACAGCGGGTCTTCCGCGTTCATGCGTTCCGGCTTGCAGCTGGCCGGCTGGCTGTCCACCACGTCGTGGAACCAGCGGTCGCGCGGTGCCTGCATGTCCACCGCGCCGCCGGTGTGACGCACCACCAGCACGGTTTCGACGGTATTGGTGCCGGGCAGCTTCAGCGCGGCATCAACATTAGCCTTCAGCGGAATCCTGCGACCACCGCGCAGGCCCTCGTCGGCGGTGATGATCAGCTTGCTCTGGCAGTCGCTGACGCGGTCGGCGATCGAGTTCGGTGCGAAGCCACCGAACACCACTGAGTGGATTGCACCGATGCGCGCGCAGGCCAGCATGGCCACGGCGGCGTCGACGATCATCGGCAGGTAGATGGTGACCCTGTCGCCCTTCTTGACGCCGAGGTTGCGCAGCGCGTTGCCGAGGCGGCAGGTGCGCTCGTACAGCTCGCGATAGGTCACGTGCTGTGCCGGTGCGTCCGGACCGTCCGGCTCGAACAGCAGGGCGGTCTTGTCGCCACGCTTCTCCAGCTGGCGGTCCAGGCAGTTCACGCTGGCATTGAGCTCGCCATCCTCGAACCACTTGATGTGGAAGTCGGACAGGTCGTAGTTGACGTTCTTGATCTTCGTCGGCTTGCGCATCCACTCCAGGCGCTCGGCGGCCTTGCCCCAGAAACCATCCGGGTCGGTCACCGAAGCCTGGTACTGCTGTTCATAGGACGTCTTGTCGATGCGTGCCTTGGCGGCGAACTGCGGATCGACGGGGTAGATATCAGCCATGGCACCCTCACTTGCACGTTGACTTTGTATGTGCGGTCGCAGCATCGCAGCGACCGATCCCCCTCAGTTTGCCCCATCCACCCCCGCCCGCGTCACCACCTTGCTTAGACCATGGTCGAAAGTGAGCGTCCTGCAGGGCCGGGTTCGACCAATGGCGAATAGCCGGTGTGCGTGAACGCCCCGCAGTCTCGGCTCGACCGTGCCCCACGCGCGGCATCACCTTGCCACTTGGGAGAGAGGGCAACATGAGCCACCGTACGTTGAAAGCCGTGCGCAAACCTTTGGCGGCCTGCCTGTTGGTCGCCTTGGTCGCACCGGGCATGGCGTTCGCAGAGACCGCCAAAGAGAAAGCGCTGGAAGCACGCGTTGCCGAACTGGAACGCCAGGTCCAGGCGCTGCTGTCTTCGCAACAGCAACAGCAGACCCAGATCAGCCAGACCCAGCAGGCCGTAACCGAAGTCCGCACCGTGCAGGCCGAGCAGAAGCCGGTCGCCTCGGTGCCGACCGGCAAGCAGCCGATCCAGGTCACCACCATCACCCCAGGCGCCGCGCCGGGCACCACGGTCAAGATCGGCGGCTTCATCAAGGCCGACTTCCTCGCCACCCAGACCAGCGATGGCCAGCTGGCCGACGACGCCACCGGCCGCTCGCTGTATCTGCCGGGCCAGACGCCGGTGGAAGGCGCCGGCGGCAGCGGCAAGCGTTCGGGCACTGACTTCAACGCCCATGCCAAGTTCTCGCGCTTCAACCTGGGCATCGACAACGTGAGCGAATCGGGCAACAAGGCCGGTGCGTTCTTCGAGATGGACTTCTTCGGCAATTCGCTGGGCAACCAGACCGCGACCAATACCTACGGTGTGACCCTGCGCCACGCCTACATGTACTGGAACAACTGGATGGCGGGCCAGACCTGGTCCAACTTCATGGACGCGGCCGCACTGCCGGAAGCGGTCGACTTCGTCGGCCCCACCGACGGCGTGATCTTCGTGCGTCAGGCGCAGGTGCGCTACACCCAGGGCGGCTTCAGCGTCGCGCTGGAAAACCCGGAAACCACCACCCTCACCGGTACCCGCAACCCGGTTACCGGTGCGTGGACCAATGCCAGCGCCAACTCCGATCGTGGCAGCCTGCCTGATCTGACGATGCGTTACGGCTGGAAGGGCAACTGGGGCACCTTCGGCGTCGGCGGCATCGTCCGTCAGCTGAAGGTCGACAACCAGGCCACCGGCGCCAAGGCCGACAAGGTGGCCGGCGGCCTGACCCTGGGCGGCAAGTGGGTGATGGGTGACAGCGATTCGCTGCACTACCAGCTGACCGGCGGCGAAGGCATCGCCCGCTACATCGGCCTGGGCATCACCGCCGATAGTGCCTACGACGTGGCCCGCGACGAGCTCAACCCGACCGGCGTGCTTGCCGGCTACGTGGGCTGGCGGCACGCGTTCTCGCCGAAGCTGCGCACCAACCTGATCTACGCGCGCAGCGACTACGACAACGACAGCATCCTCGGCCCGCTGGTGACCAAGAGCGTGCAGAGCATCCGCGGCAATATCTTCTACTCGCCGCTGCCCAAGGTCGATATCGGTGCAGAGCTGATGTATGGCCGTCGCGAAGTGGAGAACGGCAACAAGGGTGACATCACCCGGTTGCAGTTCACCACGAAGTACAGCTTCTAAGAGCGTGCCGGCCAACGGCCGGCACCTACCGAATTGCGTGTCGACCAACGGTCGGCATCTACAGAGGGAAAGCGTCCCATGTCCAGCACACCCAGCACCGCACACAAAGCGGGCACCCTGACCCAGGGCCACAAGAAGGTCATTTTCGCGTCGAGCCTCGGCACGGTGTTCGAGTGGTATGACTTCTTCCTGTACGGCTCGCTTGCGGCGATCATCGCCAAGCAGTTCTTCAGTGGTGTCAATGAAACCACGGGCATGATCTTTGCCCTGCTGGCCTTCGCGGCCGGCTTCTTCGTGCGCCCGTTCGGCGCGGCCTTCTTCGGCAGCCTCGGCGATCGCATCGGCCGCAAGTACACCTTCCTGGTCACCATCCTGATCATGGGCATCTCGACCTTCCTGGTCGGTGTGCTGCCCAACTACGCTTCGATCGGTTTCGCCGCACCGGTGATCCTGATCATCCTGCGCCTGGCCCAGGGCCTGGCGATGGGCGGCGAGTACGGCGGTGCCGCCACCTACGTGGCCGAGCATGCGCCGGACGACAAGCGTGGCCTGTACACCAGCTTCATCCAGTGCACGGCCACGCTCGGTCTGTTCATGTCGCTGCTGATCATCCTGGCCTGCCGCTACTTCCTCGGCAACGAAGCCTTCGAAGCTTGGGGCTGGCGCATTCCGTTCCTGGTCTCGATCGTGCTGCTGGGCGTGTCGGTGTGGATCCGCCTGCAGCTGAGCGAGTCGCCGCTGTTCCAGCAGATGAAGTCGGAGGGCAAGGGTTCCAAGACGCCGTTCCGTGACAGCCTGAAGGGCGGCAACCTGAAGCTGATGCTGCTGGTTCTGCTGGGTGCTGCGGCCGGCCAGGCGGTGGTGTGGTACGGCGGTCAGTTCTACGCGCTGTTCTTCCTCAGCAGCATGCTGAAGGTCGACGCCACCACCTCCTACCTGCTGATCGCCGCCGCGCTGGCGCTGGGCGTGCCGTTCTTTATCTTCTTCGGCTGGCTGTCCGACCGTATCGGCCGCAAGAAGATCATCCTCGCCGGCTGCCTGCTGGCCGCCGTCACCTACATCCCGATCTTCAAGGGCCTGACCCACTTCGCCAACCCGGCCATCGAAGAAGCCCGCACCAATTCGCCGGCGCTGGTGGTTGCCGATCCGAACACCTGTTCGTTCCAGTTCGATCCGGTCGGCCTGCGCAAGTTCACCAGCTCCTGCGACGTGGCCACCGCCGCGCTGACCAAGGCCGGTGTGCCGTACGACGTGCAGCCCGCCGCCGCTGGTTCGCTGGCGATGGTGAACGTGGGCAGCGCCAGCGTGACCTCGTACGAAGCCGCCGGCCTGACCAAGGAAGACGGCAAAGCCAAGGCCGATGCGTTCGGTGCGGAGCTGAAGACCGCCCTGGCCACCGCTGGTTATCCGGCCAAGGCCGACGGCGCACGCATCAACATCGCCGGCACCATCTTCATGCTGTGGCTGCTGGTGCTGTACGTGACCATGGTCTACGGCCCGATCGCCGCCTACCTGGTCGAACTGTTCCCGACCCGCATCCGCTACACCTCGATGTCGCTGCCGTACCACATCGGCAACGGCTGGTTCGGTGGCTTCCTGCCGGCGATCTCGTTCGCGCTGGTGGCCGGCACCGGCAACCTCTACTACGGCCTGTGGTACCCCATCATCATCGCGCTGATGTCGGTGGTGATCGGCGGCCTGTTCCTGCGCGAAACCAAGGACGTGGATATCACCAAATAACCGGTGTGCCGACCAACGGTCGGCACCCACCGGGTTTCAGGGGCCGCGGTGCAGACCGCGGCCTTTTTGTTTCCCTGTTTTTGGGGTCAGATCCTTTTCGCTTGCGAAAGGGATCTGACCCCATCGAGACGTGTCGCACCCGTATAGTCGGCCCATGACCACCACCGTCCCAGCCGACCTTCCCGCCATCCTGCACACCCTGCGCAGCGCCTGGCAGTCGCAGCAGCCCACGCTCGATCAGCGCGAAGCTGACCTGCGCCGCCTGCGCGAGGCGTTGAAGCCACGCCTGGACGAAATGGCCCAGGCCATCGCCGAGGACTTCGGCCACCGCGCCCACGTCGAATCAAAGCTGGCCGATGGCATGAGCGTGCTGTCGGCCATCGACCACCTGCGCCGCCACCTCCGGCGCTGGTCGAAGCCGCAGCGGGTGGGCGCCGGTTGGCGGCTGTGGCCGGCGCGCGCGCAGCTGCGGCCGACGCCGCTGGGGGTGGTCGGGGTGATCTCGCCCTGGAATTACCCGGTCACGTTGGCACTGGTACCGCTGGCCACCGCGATTGCCGCCGGCAACCACGTGCTGCTCAAACCCTCCGAACACACGCCGCGCACCAGTGCATTCCTGGCCGATCTGCTGGCCAGCGTGTTCCCGCCCGATCGGGTGGCGGTGGTGCAGGGTGGGGCGGATGTGGCCGCAACGGTGTCATCGCTGCCGCTGGACCATCTGCTGTTCACTGGCTCGACGGCTGTTGGCCGCAAAGTGATGGCTGCCGCCGCCGAGCATCTGGTGCCGGTCACGCTGGAACTGGGCGGAAAGTCGCCGGCCATCGTCTGCCGCGATTTCCCGCTGGACAAGGCCGCTGCACGGCTGGCTACCGGCAAATGGTTCAACGCCGGGCAGACCTGCATCGCGCCGGATTACGTGCTGATCGATACCGCGCGCCAGCGCGAGTTCGTGCAGACGCTGCAGCAGCAGGTGCGCGAACGCTACGGCGATTTCAGCGATGCCGACGATTACACGCGGATCATCAATGAGGCCCAGTACCGGCGCCTGCAGGGCTATCTGGCGCAGGCGCGCGAACGCGGCGTGCCGGTGATTCCTTTGGCTCAGGTGGACGATGCGCGCGCCGACCGCGAGCGTCTGCTGGTGCCCACCGTGGTGCTGGACCCGCCGGACGACCTGGACCTGATGCGCGAGGAGATCTTCGGCCCGATCCTGCCGGTACGGGCGTACCCGGATCTGGATGCGGCGCTGGCCGACGTGCTGTCCCGCGACCGGCCGCTGGCGCTGTATCCCTTCAGCCATGACAAAGCGGCGGTGGAGCGCATCCTCGGCCAGGTGGTGGCCGGTGGGGTGACGGTCAATGACACCCTGCTGCACTTCGCGGCCGATGGCCTGCCGTTTGGCGGGGTAGGGGCCAGCGGCATGGGCGCGTACCACGGCCGGGCCGGGTTCGATGCGATGAGCAAGCGGCTGCCGGTGCTGTGGCAGTCGCGCTGGGCGGCCAGTGACCGGCTGCGGCCGCCGTATTCGAAGATTGCGGGGTTGTTGAAACTGCTGCTGCGATGAATCCAGGCAGGGCGTGCATCCAGTGGTAGTGCCGGCCGCTGGCCGGCAGGCGCAGGGTCTTGCCGGAAGGGTTATCGGGTTGCCGGCCAGCGGCCGGCACTACCGGTAGGGGCCAACCCGCGCGGCCCGTTCCGGTAGGTGCCAACCTTGGTTGGCACGCGTGAACCCCAAGCGCCGACCAAGGTCGGCCTCTACCAAAGCCCACCCGGGTAGAATGCCCGCATGAAGATCGCCTCGTGGAACGTCAATTCGCTCAACGTCCGCCTGCCGCACCTGGAGCAGTGGCTCAAGGACTTCGGCCCGGACATCGTCGGTATCCAGGAAACCAAGCTGGAGGACCACAAGTTCCCCGATTCGGCGCTGATCGCCGCGGGCTACCGCAGCGTGTTCGCCGGGCAGAAGACCTACAACGGCGTCGCGCTGGTGTCGCGTGAGCCGGCGCAGGACGTGCAGATCGGCATTCCCGGCTTCGAGGACGAGCAGAAGCGCGTCATCGCCGGTACCTTCGGCGACCTGCGGGTGATCAACCTGTACGTGGTCAACGGCCAGGACATCGGCACCGACAAGTACGACTACAAGCTGCGCTGGCTGGAAGCGGTGCATGCGTGGATCGCCGAAGAACTGCAGCGGCACCCGAAGCTGATCGTGATGGGCGACTTCAACATCGCCCCGGATGCGCGCGATGTGCACGACCCGGAGGTGTGGAACGAAAACCACATCCTCACCTCCACCGCCGAGCGCGGTGCATTGAACAAGCTGCTGCAGCTGGGTCTGCACGATGGCTTCCGCCTGCACAACGACGAGGCCGGTGTGTTCAGCTGGTGGGATTACCGTGCCGCCGGTTTCCGCCGCGACCTGGGCCTGCGCATCGACCTGACCCTGGTCTCCGACGCGCTGAAGGGCAGTGCGGTGGCCTCGGGCATCGACCGCGAGCCGCGTACCTGGGAACGCCCCAGCGATCATGCGCCAGCGTGGGTGCAGATCGGTTGAACGAACGGGGCCCGACAAATGCCGGGCCCGTTGTGATGCGTCTGCCGGCCAGCGGCCGGCACGACTGCCGCGTCAGCGTATGCTCTTGCGGGTGAACAGGTTGACGATCGCCAGCAGGATCACCGCACCGATCAGCGAGAACAGGAAGGTGCGGATGGTGATCGCTTCGTTGATGCCGCCGCCGAACAGCCAGCCGGAAATCAGCGCGCCGACGATGCCGACCACGATGTTGAGGATGATGCCCTGCTGGGCATCGCGCTTCATGATGATGCTGGCCAGCCAGCCTACGATGCCGCCGACGATCAGCCAAACGATGATGCCCATGATCGAACCTCCGGTGGGGAACTGTGACCAGTTGACGCGCATGGCTGTGAACCCGTCGTGCAATTGCGTGATGGGCGCGTGCGGATGAGCCTGCCAGCCACCCTCGACGGCCCGTGGCGCTTCGGCCCGGTAACGGTCTGGCGGCGCCCGCACGTGCCGGGCCACCGCGGCGAACCGCAGGCGCGACAGGTACTGGCGCAGGCGCTGGGCACCGACCCGGAGACGCTGCCACTGGTTCGCGATGACAAGGGCCGGCCGGAGCTGAGCGGCGCGCTGGCCCACTACGGCACTGGCTGGAGCCACAGTGGCGAGGTGCTGCTTGTGGCACTGGGCGAGGGCGTGCGGTTGGGCGTCGACCTGGAGCTGCTGCGGCCGCGGGCCCGCCTGCTGGAGATCGTGCAGCGCTTCTTCCACCCCGAGGAAGTGGCCTGGCTGGAAAGCCTGGACGAGGCCGGGCGCGAGCACTGGTTCTTCCGCGTGTGGTGCGCCAAGGAAGCCATGCTGAAGGCACACGGGCAGGGCATCTCGTTCGGCCTGCACCGCCTGCAGCTGGCCCCGGGGGCCGATGGCGCCCTGCACCTGCGCTGGTGTGACCCGGCACTGGGCGTGGCCGCGCGCTGGCATCTGCACGAATGGCAGGCCACCGGGCAATTCCGCGCTGCTCTGGCCTGGTATCCGCACTGAAGCGGGGAATCAGCGCGCAAAACCGGCGATAATGTCGGCATGAGCGAACACCCACTTCCCGCCAGCGTGGCTGCCACGCTGGAACAGGGCCTGGCCAGCATGGGCCTGGACGCCGCGCTGGCGCCGCCGCTGCTGCGATACCTGGCCCTGCTGCACCGCTGGAACGGCACCTACAACCTCACCGCCATCCGCGACCCGCAGGAGATGGTCACCCGCCACCTGCTCGACTCGCTGGCGATGCAGCCGCTTGTGGCTGATGGCAGCCTGGCCGACCTCGGTACCGGTCCCGGCTTGCCCGGCATCCCGCTGGCGATCGCCTGCCCGGGCCTGCAGGTCACCCTGGTGGAGAGCAACGGCAAGAAGGCGCGCTTCATGCGCGAGGCCGTGCGCCAGCTCGGTCTGGGCAATGCCCGCGTGGCCGAATCGCGCGCCGAGGCGCTGGACGAAGCTGGCCACTACGACCAGCTGACCGCGCGCGCGATGGACACCCTGGCCGGCATCGTCCGCGTTGGTGGCCACCTGCTGAGCCCCGGTGGCGTGCTGCTGGCCATGAAGGGCGTCTACCCGCATGAGGAGATCGCGGACCTGCCGGCTGGCTGGCAGGTGCGTGAGGTGACCCCGTTGAGCGTGCCCGGCCTGGCCGGCGAACGCCACCTGGTCACCGTTACAGGTCCCTGATTCCCGTCGCCAGCCCCTTGTGGAACAACGGGTTGGCGATTCACGATTTCCGCAAGGGGCCGGTTGTACGCATAATGACCGGTCCCAGCACACGTCGACGAGGCACACCCGCATGGCCCGCATCATCGCCATCGCCAACCAGAAGGGTGGCGTCGGCAAGACCACGACCGCCGTCAACCTGGCCGCTTCCCTGGCCAACGCACCCAAGCGCGTGCTATTGGTCGACCTGGATTCGCAGGGCAACGCGACCATGGGCAGTGGCGTGGACAAGCGCGAGCTGGTCTCCTCCACCTACGACCTGCTGCTGGGCGAGTCCAGCGCCGCCGACGTGCGCGTGCAGACCGCCGAAGGCTACGACCTGCTGCCGGGCAACATCGACCTGACCGCGGCCGAGATCCAGCTGATGGCGCAGAGCGAGCGCGAGCAGCGCCTGAAGCGTGCGCTGGCGCCGATCCGCGACGAGTACGACTACATCCTGATCGACTGCCCGCCGGCGCTGTCGCTGCTGACGCTCAACGCGCTGGCCGCCGCCGACTCGGTGATCGTGCCGATGCAGTGCGAGTACTACGCACTGGAAGGCCTGAGCGCGCTGGTGGAAACCATCGAGGCGCTGCGTGCCAACCTCAACCCGGCGCTGGAGATCGAAGGCGTGCTGCGCACCATGTTCGATGTGCGCAACAACCTGGCCAACGCGGTCTCGGCCGAGCTGACCGAGCACTTCGGCGACCGCGTGTTCCGCACCATCGTGCCGCGCAACGTGCGCCTGGCCGAGGCGCCCAGCCATGGCCAGAGCATCGTCGGCTACGACCGCGCCTCGCGCGGTGGCGTCGCCTACCTGGGCCTGGCCGGCGAGATCATCCGCCGCAGCAACGAACGCAACAAGGCCGGCAAGGCCGTGGAGATCGTCTGATGACCAGCAGCAAGCCGGCAGCCAAGAAGCGAGGCCTCGGCCGTGGCCTGGATGCCCTGCTGGGTCCCAAGGGTGCGGTCAGCCAGGTGCAGGCCAGCACCGCGGTGATCGAACCGTTGCCGGGTGAAGTGCTGCGCAAGCTGGCCGTGGGTCAGTTGCAGCCGGGCAAGTACCAGCCGCGCCGCGAGATGGACGAGGGCAAGCTGTCCGAGCTGGCCGACTCGATCAAGTCGCAGGGCGTGATCCAGCCGATCCTGGTGCGCCAGCTGCCGGCAGGCAACTACGAAATCGTCGCCGGTGAACGCCGCTGGCGTGCATCGCAGCTGGCCGGCCTGGACGAAGTGCCGGTGGTGGTGCGCGAGCTGGAAGACCGCACCGTCATCGCGATGGCGCTGATCGAGAACATCCAGCGCGAAGACCTCAACCCGCTGGAAGAAGCCGAGGCGCTGCAGCGCCTGATCAGCGAATTCACCCTGACCCATGCCGAGGCCGCCGAGGCCGTCGGCCGCTCGCGCGCGGCGGTGTCCAACCTGCTGCGCCTGCTGGAGCTGCCGGTGGCGATCCGCCTGCTGCTGGAAACCCGCCGCCTGGAAATGGGCCACGCCCGTGCACTGCTGACCCTGGCCCCCGAACTGGCCGGCAAGCTGGCGCAGGAAGCGGCCGATGAAGGCTGGTCGGTGCGTGAGGTCGAGCGCCGTGCGCAGGCCTTCGCCGCCGGCAAGGTGCCGAGCAACCGTCCGGTGGCCACGCCGAAGGTGCAGCAGGCCGATATCGCTTCGCTGGAAACCGAGCTGTCCGAATCGCTGGGTGCCAAGGTGGCGATCAGCCACGGCCGCGGCGGTAAGGGCAAGCTGATCATCCATTACACCGACCTGGATACCCTGGACGGTGTGCTGGAAAAGCTGCGCGCCCGCCAGGCCTGAGTCCGGCGTCGCGACGGGGGGGGCGCGGCCTGTTCCTGCCGCGTCCTGCAATTGACAGGGAACGCACCGCCGCGCGCGCCGTGGGATGCACTGCTCTCCGGCCCGTGGTCTCATCCAGGGAGCAGGACATGAGCAACGCATTCGACGACGTCAGCCCGGGCGGCAGCCCGATCATGGTGCACAGCCGCGAGAAGGACTTCACCCCGCCGCAGGGCGAAGAGCACATCGAGGCGATCGGCGCGCACATCGAGCGCCATCTCGGCCCGGTGTCCGGTGTCTTCCACGAAATCATCTCCGACCTGGTGCACATCGACGTGCACGTGGTGCCGGCCACTGAGCAGTTTCCGTATCTGCGGCTGGTGACCTCGGGCATGAGCGACCTGCCGATGACCGTGCCCGACGAGGTGGACGCGGACGTGCCGCGCTACATGGAACTGATGGTGACCCTGCCGGCCGACTGGCCGATCTCGCAGGACGCCTTCGAGGATGAGCGCAACTACTGGCCGGTGCGCCTGTTGAAGGGACTGGCACGGCTGCCGCACGAGTACGACACCTGGCTGGGTTTCGGCCACACCATTCCCAACGGCCACCCCAGCGAGCCCTATGCACCGGGCGTGGGTTTCGATGGCGCCATCGTGCTGCCGCCGGTAACCCCCCCGGAAGACTTCGCCGAGCTGGCGCTGGAGGACGGCAAGGTCATCAGTTTCATGACCATCATCCCGCTGTATCCGGAAGAAATGGACCTGAAGCTGAAGAAGGGCGCCGAAGCGCTGCTCGACCGCTTCGATGCGAAGAACATCCAGGACGTGATCGAGCCCGGGCGCGTCAACGTGGCCAGGAAGCGTTTCGGTTTGTTCTGAGACCGGTAACATCAGGGGTCTGAATTTCTGCTTCCGGGCCCCTGCCATGACCATCCTGCTTACCGGCGCTGCCGGCTTCATTGGTGCCTACACCGCCCGCGCGCTGCTGGAGGCGGGTCGGCCCGTGGTCGGCCTGGACAACTTCAACGACTACTACGACCCGCAGATCAAGCGCGACCGCGTGGCCGCACTGTGCCCGACGCTGGACCTGCGCACCCTCGACCTGACCGACCAGCAGGGCCTGGCCGCGCTGTTCGACGAGGTGAAGCCGACGGCGGTGATCCATCTGGCTGCACAGGCGGGCGTGCGCTATTCGCTGGAAAACCCGCAGGCCTACGTCGACAGCAATCTGGTCGGCTTCGTCAACATCCTCGAGCTGTGCCGCCACCGTGGCGTGCAGCACCTGGTGTATGCGTCGAGCAGCTCGGTCTACGGTGATTCGGCCACGCCGCCGTTTTCCGAAGACCAGCGCGTGGACCAGCCGCGCTCGCTGTACGCGGCGACCAAGGCGGCCAACGAGCTGATGGCCTACACCTACGCGCAGCTGTACGGCCTGCATGCCACCGGCCTGCGCTTCTTCACCGTGTACGGGCCGTGGGGCCGGCCGGACATGGCTCCGCTGCTGTTCTCGCGCGCGGTGCTGGCCGGGCGGCCGATCGATGTGTTCAACGAAGGCCGCATGCAGCGCGATTTCACACATGTCTCCGACATCGTGGCCGGTATCCTCGGCGCGCTCGCGCATCCGGCCGATGGTCCGGTGCCGCACCGGGTGTTCAACCTCGGCAACCATACGCCGGTCGAGCTGGAGCGCTTCATCAGCGTGATCGAACAGGCTGCCGGCCGCCCTGCGCAGAAGGTCTACAAGCCGATGCAGCCGGGCGACATGGTGCGCACGATGGCGGATACCCGGCGTGCACATGACGCATTCGGCTTTGATGCGGTCACCCCGATCGAAGCGGGGCTGCCGCCCGTCGTGCAGTGGTGCCGCGAGTATTTTGGCGACCGCGCCTGAGAGTGGATCCTCACACAACCGGATTCATCTTCGGATAACCTTGGTTTCGGAGAATGCGCGGTCTTTGTTCCCTCTTGGCCGAGTCCCCCATGAGCCAACCCGAGCTTTCCGTCGTCGTCCCGGTGTTCAACGAGCGCGACAACGTCGCACCGCTGGTGGCCGAGATCACCGCTGCCCTGCGTGGCCGGTTGCCGTTCGAGATCGTCTACATCGATGACCACTCGCGCGATGACACCCTGGCGGTGCTGCAGGGCCTGAAGGCCACCACCCCGGAACTGCGGGTGCTGCACCACGTGAACCAGAGTGGGCAGAGCACGGCTGTGCGAACCGGCGTCAAGCACGCTCGTGCGCCGTGGATCGCCACCCTCGATGGCGATGGCCAGAATGATCCGGCCGACATTCCCAAGCTGCTGGCTGCCCGTGACGCCGCAGCGGCGCAGGTAAAGCTGTTCGCCGGCTGGCGCGTCAACCGCCAGGACAGCGGCAGCAAGCGCTGGGCCAGCAAGTGGGCCAATGCCATCCGCGCGCGCATGCTGCGCGATGACACCCCAGACACCGGCTGTGGTATCAAGCTGTTCGAGCGCAGCGCATTCCTCGACCTGCCGTACTTCGACCACATGCACCGCTACCTGCCGGCGCTGATGCAGCGCGCCGGCTGGAAGACCACCAGCGTGCCGGTCAATCACCGCCACCGTACCGCCGGCGTGTCCAAGTACAACAACCTGGGCCGTGCGCTGGTCGGCATCCGCGATCTGCGCGGTGTGGCCTGGCTGATCACCCGCAGCAAGCGCACCGCGGTGGAAGAGCGATGATGGCACTGGCACTGCACTGGCTCGACCAGCCGCTGACCTGGCTGTACTGGACCGGCCTGCATGTGACCGGCTGGAAGCTGATCGGCTACACCGGTGCGCTGATGTTCGGTGGGCGCTGGCTGGTCCAGTTCGTGGCCTCCAAGCGCGCCGGCAAGCCGGTCATCCCGCGCCTGTTCTGGTACATGAGCGTGGTCGGCAGCCTGATGACGCTGAGCTACTTCCTGTTCTCGGCCAAGCAGGACTCGGTGGGCGTGCTGCAGAACCTGTTCCCGGCGTTCACCGCGCTGTACAGCCTGCAGCTGGACATCAAGCACCGCGGCTGGAAGCGGGACAAGGCCAGCCACTAGGTCTTCGGTAGATGCCAACCTTGGTTGGCGCTGGGATTCGCCGGGTGCCAACCAAGGTTGGCAGCTACCAGAGTGGCCGTGCATCGGTAGCGCCGGGCCATGCCCGGCGGCTGTATCCGTCGACCGCGCTGCGCGCTCGCGGGGCATGGCCCCGCGCTACCGCGCGCCTTCGGTGCTGGGTCTCCCCGTTTGCCAACCAAGGTTGGCAGCTACCAGGACACGGCTCAGGCAGGACCTTCGTCCCATGCCACGGGCGATGCGCGGTGCCATGATCGGGGTCTGCCTTCCCGGGAACCTGTGCTCGTGAAAACCCGTCTTGCCGTCGCCCTGCTGCTCGCTCTGTCCGCCCCCGCCGTGGCCTTGGCCGCACCTCCCGCCACTATGGCTCCGGCCAGCGTGGCCACCGAATCGCCCGCTGACGCCGCCTTCCGCGCGTTGTACGAAAAGGAATGGAAGTGGCGCCAGCAGGGCGGTGGTGAGGCCAGCGAGGACGAAGACGCCCCGGCCAACGCCACCCGCATGCCCGACGTCGGCCCGGCCGCGCAGCAGGCGCGCCTGAAGGTGTGGGATGAAACCCTCGCTGCGCTGAAGAAAATCGACCCGAAGACCCTGTCGCCCGACAACCAGGTCAACTACGCGATCTACCGTGACCAGGTGTTCAACCTGGCCGAAGAGACGCGTCTGCGTGGCTACGAGATGCCGTTCAACGCCGACTCCTCGTTCTGGTCCAACCTGTCCTTCATGGCCCGGCGCGAGATGAAGACCGTGCAGGACTACCAGAACTACATCGCCCGCCTGAATGATGTGCCGCGCTACTTCGGCCAGCAGACCGAGAACATGCGCGCCGGCCTGAAGCGCGGTTTCAGCGTGCCGCGCGCGGTGCTCGATGGCCGCGAAGTGTCCATCGCCACCGTCGCCGAGCTGAAAGACCCGACCGAATCGCCGCTGTACGCGCCGTTCAAGAAGCTGCCCAACAGCATCCCGGGCACCGTGCAGGCCAAGCTGCAGGCGCAGGCGCGTGAAGCGATCAGTGGCAAGGTGGTGCCGGCCTTCCAGCAGCTGCGCACCTTCTTCGTCAACGAGTACGTGCCGCAGGCGCGCACCACGCTGGCCGCCGAAGCGATGCCTGACGGCAAGGCGTACTACAAGCAGCAGATCCACGAATACACCACGCTGGACCTGTCGCCGGACGAGATCCACCGCATCGGCCTGGATGAAGTGGCACGCATCCAGAAGGAAATGAACGACATCATCAAGCAGGTGAAGTTCAAGGGCAGCTTTGCCGAGTTCCTGACCTTCCTGCGTACCGACCCGCAGTTCTATGCCAAGACGCCGGAAGAACTGCTGTCGCGCGCCGCATGGATCTCCAAGCGGGCAGACGGTCAGCTGGGCAAGTACATGACCCTGCCGCGCGCGCGCTTCACCATCGTGCCGGTGCCGCCGGACATCGCACCGTTCTGGACCGCCGGCCGCGGTGGCATGGGCACCTACTGGCTCAACACCTACAACCTGCCGTCGCGCCCGCTGTACAACCTGCCGGCGCTGACCCTGCATGAATCCGATCCGGGCCACGCGCTGCAAGGTGCCATCGCCGCCGAGCAGAAGAACCTGCCCGAGTTCCGCCGCAACGCCTACATCTCCGCCTACGGCGAAGGCTGGGCGCTGTACTGCGAGAAGCTGGGCGTGGAGATGGGTATCTACGAAACCCCGTACGAGGATTTCGGCCGCTTGACCTACGAAATGTGGCGCGCCACGCGTCTGGTGATCGACACCGGCGTGCACAGCAAGGGCTGGACCCGCGAGCAGGCGCTGGCCTACCTGCGCGACCACACCGCGCTGAGCGAGCATGAAGTGACCACCGAAGTGGACCGCTACATCTCCTGGCCGGGCCAGGCGCTGAGCTACAAGCTGGGTGAGATCGCCATCGTGCGCCTACGCGCGCAGGCCGAGAAGGAACTGGGCGACAAGTTCGACATCAAGGGCTTCCACGACACCCTGCTCAAGCAGGGCTCGGTGCCGCTGCCGGTGCTGGAACAGCAGATCCAGGCCTACATCGCCGAACGCAAGAAGGCCTGACCGTTCCAAGGTAGTGCCGGCCGCTGGCCGGCAACCTGCACGCACTGCAATCGTTCGACATTGCCGGCCAGCGGCCGGCACTACCGGGGATCGGAAAACGGGGTCGGATCGCAGGATCCGACCCCGTCATGTTTCACCCCACCGCCCTTGGCTTGGCCACCCGCGCAGCGAAGGTCGGCAGCACCAGCAGGGTCAGCACGGTGGCGGTGATCAACCCGCCGATCACCACCGTGGCCAGCGGCTTCTGCACCTCCGCGCCGGAACCGCTGGCAATCGCCATCGGAATGAAGCCGACGATCGCCACCAGCGCGGTGGTCAGCACCGCGCGGATGCGGCTGGACGCACCGTTGATCGCCGCCATCATCGGTAGGTCACCGGCATCCAGGCGCTCGCGGATCGCCTGCATCAGCACCAGGCCGTTCAACGTGGCCACGCCGGAGACGGCGATGAAGCCGACCGCCGCCGACACCGAGAACGGCATGCCCCGCAGCAGCAGCGCGAGAATGCCGCCGACCAGCGCCAACGGTACGCAGCTGAACACCAGCACGGCTTCCTTGCCGCTGCGCAGGGCCATGAACAGCAGGCTGCCGATCAGCAGGAACACCACCGGCACCACCGTTGCCAGCCGCTTCTCCGCGCGCTGCAGGTTCTCGAACTGGCCACCCCAGGTCAGGTAGGCGCCCGGCGGCAATGCAACATCAGCCACCGCCGCCTGTGCCTCGCCGACGAAACCGCCCAGATCGCGGCCACGCACGTTGGCCTGCACCACCACACGGCGGCTGCCGTTGTTGCGGCTGATCTGGTTGGGTCCTTCGCTCACTGTGATGCGCGCGACCGACGACAGCGGAATCACCAGGCCCGCGGGCGTGGCGATCGGCAGCGAGGCCAGCTGGTCTGGATCGTTGCGCGAGGCATCGTCCAGGCGCACCACCACGTTGAAACGACGATCGCCTTCGAAGATCTTGCCGGCGGCGGTACCACCGATGCCGGTGGCCAGCGCGTCACTTACATCGGCCGCGGTCAGGCCGTACTGCGCCGCCGCCACGTGGTCGATGGCCACGTTGAGGGTGGGAAGGCCGGAGATCTGTTCCACCCGCACGTCGGCCGCGCCGTTCACCGCACGCAGCTTCAGCGCCACCTGGTCGGCCACCTTCTGCAGCTGGCTGAAATCATCGCCGAAGATCATCACCGCCAGGTCGGTACGCACGCCGGAGATGAGCTCGTTGAAGCGCAGCTCGATCGGCTGGCTGAACTCGAAGCTGTTGCCCAGTTGCTGCCCGGCCAGCTTTTCGAAGCGTGCCACCAGTGCATCCTTGCCCAGGTTCGGATCCGGCCAGTCCTTGCGTGGCTTGAGCACGATCACGCTGTCGGAGATGTTGGTCGGCATCGGATCGATCGCCGCCTCGGCGGTACCGGTGCGCGAGAACACGGTCTCCACTTCCGGTTGCTTGGCAATCGCCTTTTCCAGCGCCAGTTGCATCGCCAGCGACTGCTCCAGCGACGTCGACGGCACGCGCAGGGCCTGCATCGCCACGTTGCCTTCGTCCAGCGTCGGCATGAACTCGCGGCCCAGCAGCGAGAACGAACCGATGCCCACCACCACCATCATCACCGCGCCTACCACCACCGTGCGCGGATGGTCCACGGCCTTGCGGATCACCGGTTCGATGCGCGCGCGCAGCACGCGGATCAGCTTGGTCTCGTGCTCGCCATCATCGGCATGCGCATCGCCGTCCTTCAGCTTCGGTTCCCGCACAAGCAGCGCGGCCATCGCCGGCACGAAGGTGAAGGAGAAGATGAAGGCACCGATCAGGGCCAGCATGAAGGTGGCCGCCATCGGGTGGAACGTCTTGCCCTCCACGCCTTCCAGGGTAAGGATCGGCGCGAACACCAGCAGGATGATCAGCTGGCCGAATGCGGCCGGGCGTGCCATCTTGCGCGCCGAATCGGCGGCCACGCGCAGGCGTTCCATCGCGGTCAACGCACGGCCCAGTTCGGCGCGGCGCTGGCCCAGCATCAGCAGCGTCGATTCGATCACGATCACCGCACCGTCCACCAGGATGCCGAAGTCCAGCGCACCCAGGCTCATCAGGTTGCCGCTGATGCCGAAGCGGTTCATGCCGATCACGGCGAACAGGAACGACAGCGGAATCACCAGCGCGGTGATCGTCGCTGCACGCAGGTTGCCCAGCAGCAGGAACAGCACCACCACCACCAGCAGCGCACCCTCGGTGAGGTTCTTGGCCACGGTCTTGATGGTGGAATTGACCAGCACGCTGCGGTCCAGCACCGGTGCTGCCACGATGTCCGCCGGCAGCGACTTGTTGACCTGTTCCAGGCGCGCCGCAGCTGCCTGCGCCACGGTGCGGCTGTTGCCGCCGGCGATCATCAGCGCGGTGCCGAGCACGGCTTCGTGGCCGTTACGGCTGGCCGCACCCAGGCGCGGTGCGCGGCTCAGGTCAACGTCGGCCACATCGGCCACGCGCACCACCACGCCATTGCGGGTGGCCACCGGGGCCTGCGCCAGATCGTCGGTGGTCAGCGCCAGGCCATCGGCACGTACCACCAGGCCTTCGCCGGCACGCTGTACGAAACCGGCACCGGCCTGCACGTTGGAACGTTGCAGGGCAGTGACCAGGTCGGCCAGGCCGAGCCCGTGCGCGGCCAGCCTTGCACTGTCCGGATGTACGCCGTATTCCTTGACGTAGCCGCCGACTGTATCGACGCCGGCCAGACCGGGGCTGGAGCGCATCTGCGGCGCGATGATCCAGTCCTGCACGGTGCGCAGGTAGGTCGCACGTTCTTCCGGCGTGCGCAGCAGGTTGCCTTCGGGCGTGCGGTAGACCTCACCGGCCTGCCAGCCGGCTTCACCCGGCTTGGCCAGCTTGGCTGGATCGAACGCGGTGAAGTCCACCGTCCACATCAGCACTTCGCCGAGGCCTGTGGTGACCGGCGACAGCATCGGCGACGCACCGTCGGGCAGGTCTTCCGATGCTTCGCGCATGCGTTCGGCCACCTGCTGGCGGGCGAAGTAGATGTCGGTGGCATCGGTGAAGATCGCGGTGACCTGCGAGAAGCCATTGCGCGACAGCGAACGGGTGGTGGTCAGGCCGGGAATGCCGGCCAGCGCGGTCTCCAGCGGGTAGGTCACCTGCCGCTCGATCTGCTCCGGCGTCAGCGCCGGTGCCACCGTGTTGATCTGCACCTGGCGGTTGGTGATGTCCGGCACCGCGTCGATCGGCAGCTTGCCCAGCTGGAACAGGCCTACCGCGGCGATCAGTGCCGCCATGAACACCACCAGCCAGCGGTGCCGAACCGCTGTTTCAATGATCAGCTTGAACATGGTCGCCTCCTCAGTGGCCGTGCTCGGCTTCGCCCTTGGCCAGTTCGGCCTTGAGCAGGAAGGCGTTGCTGCCAACGATGCGCTCGCTGCCGGTCAGCCCACCGAGGATCTCGATGCGGTCACCGGCACGGCGTCCGGCCAGGACCGGCTGCGCCTTGAAGCCGCCTTCGACGGCGATGAACACCGCACTGCTGCCATCGACGTTCTGCACCGCATCGGCCGGCACGCTGAGCGAACCATCCTGGCCTTCGGTGACCACCACGGCGGATACCGGTGAACCGGCAGGCGGCAAGGAGGCGTCCACCGGCGTGGCACGGATCACCGCGACGCCGCCCTGCTGGCGGACATCGGCGGCCGAACCGGTGACGGTGGCGGTGAAGCTGCCACCCGGCACGCTCACTTCCAGCTTCATGCCGGGCGTGACCTGCGCGGCCAGCGCTGGCGGTGCGGTGAACACCAGTTCGTTCATGTTCGGATCGGCGACGTCGGCCACCGCACTACCGGCGGCGACCACGCCGCCCGGGGTGACCTGCACGTTGCCGACGATGCCGGCCACCGGGCTGGTGATGCGCACGCGGCCACTGGCATCGGGCGCACCGTTGGCGGCGGCCTGGGCCTGCGCGGCGGCCGCCTGGGCCTGTGCCGCCAGCGAACGTGCGCGTGAGGCTTCCAGCTCCTGGCGCGCAACCACACCCTGGTCGACCAGCGCCTTGTCGCGGCCGTAGGCCAGGCGTGCGGCCTCGGCTTCGGCCGATGCGGCCAGCGCATTGGCGCGGAACACTGCCGCCTCGCCACTGACCACGATGGCCAGCGCCTGGTTCTGCTTCACCGCCGTGCCCGGTGCCACCAGCACGCGTTCGACGCGGCCGGTCACGGTCGAGGCCACCGACGCGCGTGCGCCCACCGACGGTTCAACGCGGCCGGACAGGCGCGTGGAGCCACCGCCACCACGGCCGATGGCGACCACCTCGATACCGGACGCCTTGATCTGTTCCGGGGTCAGCTGCACCACGCCTTCATCGGCGTCGGCGGGAGCCTTGGCGGTTTCCGCCTTGGCTTCCTTGCTGTCGGCAGCATGGCCGTGGCCATCGTCGGTGCCGGCCTTGGCGGTGGTCGCATCGGCCGTTTCCGGCGTCTGCGCGTTGCCGGCGCAGCCGGCCAGGAACACGGCCAGCAGGACACCGCCGATCAGCGGAAAAGTACGAGAGAGAGTCATGGGGCCTCCACAAAGGGGGCGCGTCCTTCAAGGCGCGCAAGATCGATTTCGGCGCCGACGCGCGAGAGGCGCGCGTCTACGGCGGTGCCGCGGGCGGCGATGAGGGCGCTGCGGGTGCTGCGCAGTTCCAGCTGCGAGATGCGTCCTGCGTCGAAGCCGACCCGGGCAAGCCGATAGGCCTCCTCGGCGGCGACCACGCTTTCGTCGGAGGCACGGGTGCGGCTGCCGGCCGCCTTCAATCCGGCCACGGCGGAGAGGCGCGCGGCCTCGCTGTCGCGGCGTTGCTGGTCCAGACGGGCTTCGGCCGCGCGCTGGTCGGCATTGGCGGCGCGGATGCCACCGCGGTTGCGGTCGAACAGCGGGATGCTGAGGCTGACGCCGAGGTTGTAGGCGCGCTCGCCGCCTTCGCGGAAGCGTGTCTGTGCGGCAGTGACGCTGAGGTCGGGCAGGGCGCGCTTGCGCTCAACGTCAACAAGCTTGCCTGCTGCATCGGCTTCGGCCTCGGCGATGCGCACCGCCAGCGCAGCATCGGTGGCGCCACGCGGCAGCGGCGGAGCACGGTCGAGCAGGCTGTCGTTGATCGACTGCACCGGTGCATCCAGCAGCGCGGCACCTGCCAGGCGGGCCAACGCGGCGTCGCGGAACGCCTGCGCCTCATCCAGCGCGGCGCTGGCGTTGGCCACTTCGCTCTGCGCCTGCACCGCGCGCAACTGCGGTTCGCGGCCCTGCTTGACCATCGCATTGACCGCGTTGGCGTCGTCGCGGGTGAGCGTCAGCGCTTCTTCGGCCAGGCTGTAGCGGCGCAGTGCACTTTCCGCCTGTGCATAGACCACCGCCAACTGGCTGGCCACATCGCTGCGGCTTTGGGCGCCACGCAGGTTGGCCGCCTGTGCCTCGGCGCGGGCGGCACGGACGCGCGCGCCACGCTGGCCCCATACCTCCAGGGGCTGGGACAGGGTGAGCACGGTGTCGGCCTTGCCCATGCCGCCATAGGAGCCGGTGCCCCACGCGTTCTCGGCGGAGTAGGAGAGGGAAGGATTGGGCAACGCACGGGCCTGGTCGGCACGGGCGTCGGCGGCTTCGGCCAGCGCCGCGCCGACACGGGTGCCGGGCAGCTGGTCGAGGCGTTCAAGCAGGGTGTCGTAGGAAGGGGCGGCTTGCGCCATCACCGATGCCGCCGGGGCGAGGCCCAGCAACACAGCGACGACCAGCCCGGCCGCGCGCGGCGACCGAGGTGTCAGGATCGACATAGGGGGATTCCGGTTGTGAGTGAAACGGGAGCCCGCGATTGCGGGACGCGCTCAACTCACGCCCGGGGGGGACGCGTCAATTCATCCTGGGCGACCGCATAGGTCGCCACGTCGCCGGCATTCATCCAGCGCGCCGGCAGCGGCGTACCGAAGGCGGCGAAATCGTTCGCTGGCAGGCTCAGCGTGGAGTGGTGGCAGTGGTTATGCGTGCAGGCACCGGTGTGCTTGCTGTCGCTGTCACCGCCTGCGTCGTCCGCGAGGGATTCGACATGGGCGCTGCTGGCATGCGGTTCCACCGCACACACCAGTGCGTCGGCCACCGGCACGACCACGAATGCCGCCATCAGCAGCATCATCAGGTACGTACGCAGTTGGCGGGTGATCCGGCGCATGGAGGGGAGGCTAGCAAGCGGTTTTCGCCGGATACAATATCAATGGCCACCTCGGGAATTCGTCGGAACCTCCCGTTCAGGTGGGCAGCCCGGGGGCCTTCTGCCCTGGTGGGTGCCGACCTTGGTCGGCACGCTTTTCGACCCCCGACACATTGCCGGCCAGCGGCCAGCGGCCGGCACTACCGGTCTGCAGGCAGCTTCGCGATCACCTTGATCTCGAACTGGAACCCATACAGCCAGGTCACGCCGATGCCGGTCAGGGTCGGGTGCGGCGCCTCGCCCCAATACTCGGGCACGATCGCCCATGCCTTCTCGAAGTTGGTTTCCGGATCGACCAGGAACACGGTCACGTCGACCACGTCATCGAAGCTGCAGCCGGCGGCAGCCAACACCGCATTGAGGTTGTCGAAGGCGCGGCGCACCTGCGCTTCGAAGTCCGGCTCGGGCGAGCCGTCCTCGCGGCTACCCACCTGGCCGGAGACGAACAGGAAGCCGTTGGATCGGATCGCCGGCGAGTAGCGGTTGCGCTCGTACAGGGCCTGGCGGCCGGCGGGGAAAACGACATCACGCTGTGACATGGAGAAGATCCCGTGGGAGAGGATGCCATCCTCCGCGCCAGCGCTGTCTGGATAAACGGCGATGATCGGCCTAGATTGATTGTCAATTCCAAACAATCATGACCCACCATGGACCGCTTCGAGGCGATGCGGGCGTTTGCCCGGGTAGTGGAAACCGGCAGCTTCACCCGTGCCGCGCACACCCTGCAGGTCAGCCGCACCACGGTCACCCAGCTGGTGCAGCAGCTGGAGGCGCATCTGCGGCTGCGCCTGCTCAACCGCACCACGCGCCGGGTCAGCGTCACCGCCGATGGCGCGGCCTACTACCCGCGCATCGCTCGCCTGCTGGCCGAGCTGGAAGAGGTGGAGGGCGGGCTGGGCGATGCCGCCACGCGGCCGCGTGGGCGCCTGCGCGTGGACGTGCCTGGACCCTACGCGCGGCTGCGGCTGGTGCCGGCGCTGCCGGACTTCCAGGCACGCTACCCGGAGATCCAGCTGGACATCGGCGTGAGTGACCGCGAGGTGGATGTCATCGCCGACAACGTCGATTGCGTGATTCGTGGTGGCACGCCGGCCGATCCGGCGCTGGTGGCGCGGCCGTTGGCTGCACTGCCGATCGGTTTTCATGCCAGCCCCGGCTACGTGCAGTGCTTCGGCATGCCGACCGACCCGCGCGCGCTGGAAGGCCCGGATCACCACATGGTCGGCTTCCTCAGCCCGCGCAGTGGCCGCGCCCGGGTGTTCAACGCCCAGCGTGGCGATGAGCGCATCGAGGTGCAGGGCCGCCATACGGTCGGTTTCGACGACGGCAATGCGTATCTGGCGGCTGCATTGGCAGGGCTGGGCGTGGTCGCGCTGCCCAGCTACATGGCCGATCCGCACGTGGCGCGTGGCGAGTTGATGCCGGTGTTGCAGGACTGGCAGCTGCCGCCGATGCCGATGCACGTGATGTTCCCGCCGAACCGGCACATGAGCCAGCGGTTGCGGGTGTTCATCGATTGGGTGGTGGAGGTATTGGGGTGAAATCCGCTTGTCTGCAGAGCCGAGCCCACGCTCGGCTGCTTCTGGCTGCAACGTTCAGGGCCCGCGCTTCGCGCGCCAGCCGAGCGCGGGCTCGGCTCTTTAGGGGGCTTCCTGCTGCAGGCATGCGAAAATCATCACGGCACGCAACAGGAAACATCGCTACTCATGAGTCGCATCGTCGCACTGGATACCGAAACCACCGGCATCTCCCACCGCCTGGGGCACCGGGTCATCGAAATCGGTGCCGTCGAACTGATCGATGGCCAGCTGACCGGTCGCCAGTTCCACACCTATCTGCAGCCGCAGCGCAAGGTGGACTGGGGCGCGCAGCGCGTGCACGGCATCAGCGACGCAATGCTGGTGGGCAAGCCGCTGTTCTCCAGCAAGGCCGCCGAACTGCTGGATTTCCTGCGCGGCAGCGAGATGGTCGCGCACAACGCCACCTTCGATGTGGGCTTCCTGGACAACGAGCTGCGCCTGGCCGGCATCTCCGCCAGTCTGGCCCAGCATTGCCGCATTACCTGCAGCCTGAAGCTGGCGCGTAGTCGTTGGCCCGGCATGCCCAACAAGCTGGACGACCTGCTTGTGCGCCTGCGCATCCCAAGCAACCGGGGCCTGCATGGCGCGTTGAAGGACGCGCACCTGCTTGCCCAGGTGGTTTCGCACCTGCGCTGAGCCGGCCCGGCCCGGCCCGGCTTTACAGGGGGAGCGGCCGTCGCGTCCAGCCCCAGCCTGTGGGTAACTTGCGCAAGTGCTTGAACCCGTGCATAATGCGCGGCTCGCTGTGTCCGGTTTTCTACCGGGCGGCGCCCCCGGGAGCACGTCCCCGGCCGCCCAACGCCAGCGTAACCCTTTGATTCTCTTGACGTGTGGTGGGCAACCATCGAGGCCGCCGTCTCCCGGGCTACGGGCTGACACAACTTACTATCGAGGTGCGCAATGTCCCGCGTATGCCAGGTTTCCGGCAAGCGAGTGCAGACGGGTAACAACGTCTCGCACGCCAACAACAAGACCCGTCGTCGTTTCCTGCCGAATCTGCACGAGCGCCGCTTCTGGGTTGCCAGCGAAAACCGCTGGGTGAAGCTTCGTGTTTCCGCGCATGCACTGCGCACCATCGACAAGAACGGTATCGATTCCGTTCTGGCTGAGCTGCGTGCGCGCGGCGAAAAGGTCTGAGGAGTAGACGATCATGGCAGGCAAGCGCGATAAGGTCCGTATGATTTCGACCGCTGGTACCGGTCACTTCTACACGACCGACAAGAACAAGAAGAACACCCCGGGGAAGATGGAATTCTCCAAGTACGATCCGGTCGTGCGCAAGCACGTCCCGTACAAGGAAGGCAAGATCAAGTAATCCGCAAGGATTGCTGATCGCCTCCGAAGAAACCCGCCCTTGTGGCGGGTTTTTTCATGCCCGGTATTCATGCCCGGTGTTCCCGTGGTGGGTGCCGACCGTTGGTCGGCACGCTCTTCCAACACACGGTAGGTGCCAACCTTGGTTGGCACGTTGGCGGAAGGCTGGGCAGAATGGCCCATCACCTCCCGACGGGCGACGCGATGCTGTTCGAGTGGCTGCTGGGTTCCTACCTGCTGTTGATCGACTGGCTCATCCGGCTGGTCGCGCTGTGCTGGATCCCCACCCGCACCACGCCGGGTGCGGCGCGCAGCTGGCTGCTGCTGGTCGGCTTCGTGCCGCTGCTGGGCCTGCCGCTGTACCTGCTGTTCGGCCACCCGTGGCTGTCGCGCGAGCGCATCCGCCGCCAGGCCGAGGCCTCGCAGGTCATCCGCGAGGAACAGGCGCTGCAGCATCGCCTGCGCTGGACGCCGCGGCCGGATACCGCCTGTGCCGAGATCGTACCGCTGGTGCAGCGCCAGGGCGACTTCATGCCGGTGCACGGCAACGCGGTCGACCTGCTGACCGACTACGACGAATCACTGCACACGCTGATCGCAGACATCGACCAGGCCGAAGACCGCGTGCACCTGCTGTATTACCTGATGTTTGACGACGCGGTGGGCGAGGCGGTGGTCGAGGCACTGCAGCGTGCCGCAGCACGTGGCGTGCAGTGCCGCGTGCTGCTCGACGCGGTGGGTGCCAAGCGCGGTCTGCGCGCCTATCGCAAGCGCCTGGAAGCGCGTGACATCGAGGTGCGCGCGATGCTGCCCGGCGGCCTGCGCTGGCGCCGCAGCGGACGCATGGATCTGCGCAACCACCGCAAGATCGCGGTGATCGACAACGAAGTGGCCTATGTCGGTTCGCAGAACCTGGCAGGCCCGCAGTTCGTGCCCGGCCACCCGAACCGCGAGCTGGTGGCGCGCGTGCGTGGCCCGGCGGTGGCGCATCTGGAAGCCGTGTTCGCCAGCGACTGGTACATGGAAACCGGCCAGCGCCTGGACGTGATCGCCGATGTGCCCGAATGCAGCGACGACATCGCCACCCAGCTGCTGCCCAGCGGCCCGGCATATCCCTATAGCAACGCGCGTGATGCGGTAGCGGCACTGATCCACCTGGCGCGGCGCCGGCTGGTGATGGTCACGCCGTACTTCGTGCCGGACGAAGCCACGCTGAGCGCACTGCGCATTGCGGCCTTGTCCGGCGTGCAGGTGCAGCTGATCCTGTCGGCCAGCAACAACCAGCGGCTGACCTCGTGGGCGCAGGAGGCGTACTACGACGAGCTGCTGCGCAGTGGCGTGCGCATCGCCCTGTACGAACCGCAGTTCCTGCACGCCAAGCACATGAGCGTGGACGAGGACATCGCCGTGCTCGGCTCGATCAACATGGATATCCGCTCGTTCGCGCTGAACGCCGAAATCGGCCTGATCTGCTACGACCGCGCGCTGGTGAAGCAGTTGTGCGAGATCGAGGATGGCTATCTGCGCGAATCGCGGCAGCTGGACCTGCAGCAGTGGCGCAGCCGCCCCACGTGGCGGCGCAGCCGCGAGGGCATCGCACGCTTGGCAGATGCGTTGATGTAAGGCAATGCCGGCCGCCCATTTCGGCAATCCGGCCTGTCATCGCCGATGGCCTACAATCGGCACATGACTGATTCACCGCGTAATGGCGAACTGGACCTGGCAATCATCGGTGGTGGTGCGGCCGGGGTGCTGGTGGCGATCCAGGTATTGCGCCAGGCCCACGCGCCGCTGGCGCTGGCCATTATCGAACCGGCCTCGCAGCTGGCCCAGGGCATCGCCTATGCCACGCCATGGCCGGAGCATCTGCTGAACGTGCCGGCGGCGAAGATGAGTGCATTTGCCGACCAACCCGGTGATTTCCTCGATTACCTGATGGCTGCCAACGCCTACCCGGGCGAGGCGCGCGAGGTGCTGGGCGAGCGCTATGTGTGCCGCCACTTCTTTGCCGCCTACCTGCAGCAGCGGCTGCAGGAAGCTGCCGCAGCCAGCCCCGCGCAGCTGCAGGTGATCGCGCAGCCGGTGCTGGGCCTGCAGCCGGATGACCATGGTTACCGGCTGCAGCTGGGTGATGGCGCTGCGCTGCACGCCGCGCAGGCGGTACTGGCCCTCGGCAACAGCATGCGTCCGCTGCCTGTGGCCGGCGCCGAGGCGCTGCCTGCCGATGACGTGATCGAGGCCTGGGACTACGACGGCGTACGCACCCTGGCCGGGGAGCAGACTGTCGCCATTGTCGGGTCCGGCCTGAGCATGGCCGACACCGTGCTGGCGCTGGTCGCTGCCGGCCACACTGGCCCGCTGCATGTGATCTCGCGCCATGGCCTGCTGCCGTTGCCGCATGCGCACGGGGGTCTGCCCACGTTTGATCCGACTACGTTGCTGCCGATGAACCTGCGCCAGCGCCTGCGCGCATTGCGCGGGTTCGCACGCCAAGCCCAAGCCGACGGCCTGCCGTGGCAGGGTGTGATGGACCGCATCCGCCCACACGGCCAGGCGCTGTGGTGCAGCCTTGATGAGGCCGACCAGCGTCGCTTCCTGCGCCATGTGGTGCGCTATTGGGACGTGCATCGCCACCGCATCGCCGAAGAGGTCGATGAACAGCTGCAGTCCCTGCAGGACAGCGGCCAGCTGCATATCCACCGGTCCCGCCTGCAACGTGTCTGGCGCGAAGGCGATGCACTGCAGCTGTCCGGCCGCGATGCCACTGGCAACGAGCAGCAGTGGACGATTGGCGGAGTGATCAACGCCACCGGCGTGGAAACCCGCGCCAGCGCACTGCGTAATCCGTTGCTGCAGCAGCTGCAGGCCGACGGCATGGCACGCCCCGGCCCACATGGGCTCGGCCTGGACAGCACGGTGCCGGGCGACCGCCTGCGTGCCGCTGGTGGACAGCCGCAGGCGCGGCTGGGCGTGCTCGGCAGCCTGCGCATCGGCAGCCTGTGGGAAAGCCTGGCGGTGCCTGAACTGCGTCAGCAGGCACACGCACTTGCAACCCAGGTGGTCGCAGGAGCCGCGACGGCGATGCCGTAAAATGGGGGGCATGGATGTCTCCCACCTGCTTGATGGCCTGAACCCGGCCCAGCGCGAAGCCGTCTCCGCTCCCCCCGGCCACCACCTGGTGCTGGCCGGTGCCGGTTCCGGCAAGACCCGCGTACTTACCCACCGCATCGCCTGGCTGCATGAAGTCGATGGCGTGCCGACCCACGGCATCTTCGCGGTGACCTTCACCAACAAGGCGGCCGGCGAAATGCGCCACCGCATCGACGCACAGTTGCCCAACGGCAGCCGCGGCATGTGGATCGGCACCTTCCACGGCCTGGCCAACCGCCTGCTGCGCCTGCACTGGCAGGACGCGAAGCTGCCGGAAGGCTTCCAGGTGATGGATTCGGACGACCAGCTGCGGCTGGTCAAGCGCGTGGTGCAGGCGCTGGAACTGGATGACGGCAAGTACCCGGCCAAGCAGATCGCGTGGTGGATCAACGCGCAGAAGGACGAAGGCCGCCGCCCACAGCACATCCAGCCGGAACCGCACGATGCATGGCTGGAAACCATGCGTCAGACCTACATCGAGTACCAGGCGCGTTGCGACCGCGCCGGCCTGGTCGACTTCGCTGAACTACTGCTGCGCGCGCACGAACTGCTGCGTGACAACCCGGCGTTGCTGTCGCACTACCGCGCGCGCTTCCGCGAGATCCTGGTGGACGAGTTCCAGGACACCAACGCCATCCAGTACGCCTTCGTGCGCGTGCTGGCCGGCGATTCCGGCCACGTGTTCGTGGTCGGCGACGATGACCAGGCCATCTACGGCTGGCGCGGTGCCAAGGTCGAGAACGTACAGGGCTTCCTGCGCGATTTCCCAGGCGCGCAGACCATCCGCCTGGAACAGAACTACCGCTCCACCGCCAACATCCTCGGCGCCGCCAACGCGGTGATCGCGCACAACCCGGACCGCATCGGCAAGGAACTGTGGACCGACAGCGGCGACGGCGAGCCGATCGACCTGTACGCGGCGTACAACGAGATGGACGAAGCACGCTACATCGTCGAGCGTGCCCGCCAATGGGTGCGCGATGGTGGCAGCTACACTGAAGTGGCCGTGCTCTACCGCAGCAACGCGCAGTCGCGCGCGCTGGAAGAAGCACTGCTGAGCGAGCAGGTTCCGTACCGCGTGTATGGCGGCATGCGCTTCTTCGAGCGTGCCGAAATCAAGGACGCGCTGGCCTACCTGCGCCTGCTGTCCAACCGCAACGATGACGCCGCCTTCGAACGCGCGGTCAACACGCCCACCCGTGGCATCGGCGACCGTACGCTGGACGAAGTGCGCCGCGAGGCGCGCGCGCAGGGTATCTCGCTGTGGGAAGCGACCATGCTGGTCACCCAGGGCAGCGCGCTGGCCGCACGCGCGCGCAACGCGCTGGCCGGCTTCCTGGTGCTGGTCAACGAGCTGCAGGCGCAGACCCTGCACATGACCTTGGCCGAGCGCGTGGACCACGTGCTGGCCCGCTCGCAGCTGCGCGAGCACTGGAGCAAGGAAAGCCGCAACGCGCTGGATTCGGAATCGCGCACCGACAACCTCGACGAACTGGTTTCGGTGGCCTCGCGCTTCGTGCGCCGCGCCGACGATATCGAGGAAGTGGGCGAGGACATGGACGAGCTGGTCGCGTTCCTGGCCTATGCCGCGCTGGAGGCCGGTGAGGGCCAGGCGCAGGCCGGCGAGGAAGGCGTGCAGCTGATGACCCTGCACTCGGCCAAGGGCCTGGAATTCCCGCTGGTGTTCCTGGCCGGCCTGGAAGAAGGCCTGTTCCCCAGCGCACGTTCGCTGGAGGAAAGCGGGCGGCTGGAAGAAGAGCGCCGCCTGGCCTACGTGGGCATCACCCGCGCGCGCCAGAAGCTGGTGCTGAGCTACGCCGAGTCGCGCCGCATCCACGGCCAGGACAACTACAGTCTGCCGTCGCGCTTCCTGCGCGAGATTCCGCGCGAGCTGCTGCACGAAGTGCGCCCGAAGGTGCAGGTCTCGCGGCCGGCCTCGATGGGCGCGAGCCGGGTAATGGGCCATGCCTCGATCGAGGCGCCGCCGCTGAAGCTCGGCGCGTTGGTCACCCATCCCAAGTTCGGCGAAGGCATGGTGACCGACTACGAAGGCAACGGCGCCCACGCCCGCGTGCAGGTCGAGTTCGCCGACGCCGGCAGCAAGTGGCTGGTGATGGCCTACGCCAACCTGACGGTGATCTGATCACTGCCGGGGTCGGATCCCTCCCGCGGGGAGGGCTCTGACGCCATTGCGGGAAAACCCAGCCGAGCATGGGCTCGGCTCTACAGCAATCGCGGCCTCCGTTGGAAAAGGGATCCGACCCCGATACGCTGCGCTCATGACCCGCAACGTGCTCTTCCTCTGCAGTCAGAACCGCCTGCGCAGCCCGACGGCCGAGCAGGTGTTTGCCGATTGGCCGGGCATCGAAACAGCCTCGGCCGGGCTGCTGGCCGACGCCGAGGAAGTGCTCAGCCCCGAGCTGCTGCAGTGGGCCGACCTGGTGTTCGTGATGGAGAAGACCCACCGCAATCGGCTGTCCAGCCGCTATAAGGCAGGGCTGAAGGGCAAGCGGGTGATCTGCCTGGATATCCCGGATGACTACGACTACATGGACCCGGTGCTGGTGGAGTTGCTCAAGCGCAAGGTGGCGCCGTTCCTGCGTTGACGGGCTGTTGTGGAGCCGAGCCCATGCTCGGCTGCTTCTGGTGGGAAAGAGCAGCCGGGCATGGGCTCGGCTCTACAATAGGCGGCACTTCTTCCAGGAACGCCCCGATGACCGAACCCACGCTGCACGTCACCGTGAAGTTGAACGCCAAGCTGCAGCCCGAGCATCGCCATGAGCTGTTCGAGGATCCGCTCGATGCGCTGCTGCAGGCGGCCGAGGTCGGCGGGATCACCGGCGGTGGCACCGCGATGTCCGACGAGGGCGAAGTCGAGTACGGCGATATCGAAGTGGCGCTGGTGGACGCTGCGGGCGTGCCGAAGCTGATCGACCTGCTGGAGCAGCTGGGCGCGCCGAAGGGCTCGCAGCTGCAGGGTGCGGGTGAGGCTGATCGCAGCTTCGGCGTGACCGAGGGCCTGGGCATCTACCTGGATGGCCTGACCCTGCCGGACGAGGTCTACGAGCAGTGCGATTCCAACCACGTGTTTGAGCAGCTGTCCGAGCGCATCGATGGCCTGGGCGAGATCTGCAGCTGGTGGCAGGGCCCGACGGAGACCGCGCTGTACATGTACGGCGAATCGTTCGAGGCGATGCGTGATGCGGTCGCTGAATTCGTCGGCAGTTATCCGTTGTGCCAGAACGCGCGCGTGGTGCAGATCGCCTGAGGGCAGGCTTGATGTAGAGCCGAAGGTAGCGGCAGGAGCCGCTGCCGACGTCTCCTGCGACAGCCCGTGGGGGTAACGGTCAGGACGACCGGCATAACCCATGCTCGGCTCTACAGAAACAGAAGAGGGGCGTGTTATTTGCCCGCTGCTTGGCGGGCATTGTCACGCAAGGCCATATCCTTGCCGACCTGGTAGCCGCCGAAAAGCACCGCCAAGGCGACGATCACGGCGACCAGGATGGATTTCTGTGAACTCCAGACGGGCGGCTTGTTGTCCTGCATGTCGGTCGTCCTTGGGCGCGGCGGTGCGCCGCCCACCCAGCTTGCGCTGCAGTGTCCGGGTACGCAAGCCGGCGGTGCGCACACGCCGCTGCGCGGCGCCGGATTGATCCTGCTCAAGGCGCGCCCTGCACATCCGGTGTGCAATGGTGTTGTTCCCATCTGGCAGACCGCCACGGAGCCCCACCATGTACAAGCGCATCCTGATTGCCACCGACGGATCCGAGCTGGCCGACAAGGGCCTGGCCAAGGGTCTGGAGCTGGCCAAGGACCTCAATGCCGAGGTCGATATCGTGACCGTTTCCGAGCCGTGGGCCGTCGGTATGTACGACGCCATGGGCTGGAGCGTGGGCTACATGAACAGCCCCGAGTACAAGGCCGACCGCGAGGAAGGCGCACAGAAGGTGCTGCAGCCGGCGCTGGCCAAGGCGGCCGAGCAGGGCATCACCGCCAACCCGGTGCACGTATTGGACCGCTACGCGGCTGACGGCATCATCGAGACGGCGGGTGAGCGCAACAGCGACCTGATCGTGATGACCTCGCATGGCCGCCGTGGCGTGACCCGTGTGCTGCTGGGCAGCCAGACCGCCGAAGTGCTGGCACGCAGCACGCTGCCGGTGCTGGTCATCCGCTGATACAAGCGTTCCCGGGGAGGGGACCCGACGCCGGCCGCAGGATGCGCGCCGGCGTCATCTTTTGTGGGCCGTGGCGATTGCCTTGTTGGGGTCGGATCCCTTTCCGCAGGAAAGGGCTCTGCCCCCCCGGCCACATCACCAGCTGTACAGCTTCCAGTACACCGGCGACACGCCGTCCTTGTCGTTGTCGAAACGGCCATCGCCGTTCTTGTCGTACATGTAGAACGGTGCGCCGCGCGACGGGGTCACCTTGACCATGCGCAGCTGGCCGGACACGCGGTATTCCTCGATGGTGTCGCCGTTGTCCATGGTGCGCTTGGAAATGTCCGCGCCCTTGACGTCCACCGGGGGAGCGCCGGCATCACCCATGCTGGCGCAGCCAGCAAGCAGGAGCACGGAAGCCAGCATCAGGGTCTTCATCGGCGGGGGCCTTTGCCTGGAAAGAGCCTTGATTATGCCCCATCGCCGGGGCTGTGCCGTGTCGTCGCAGTGCAGGCACGGGCGCGTAGAATCGACCCATGAGCAGATTAGTCCTGATCGACGGGTCCAGTTACCTGTACCGCGCGTTCCACGCGCTGCCGCCCCTGTCCAATGCACAGGGCGAACCCACCGGCGCGCTGTTCGGCGTGGTCAACATGCTGCGCTCGACGCTGAAGGAGCGCCCGGCCTACGTGGCGTTCGTGGTCGATGCGCCCGGCAAGACCTTCCGCGATGACCTGTACGAGCAGTACAAGGCCAACCGCCCGCCGATGCCCGACGAGCTGCGCAGCCAGGTTGAACCGATGTGCCGCATCGTTGAAGCGCTGGGCATCAGCATTCTGCGCATCCCCGGCGTGGAAGCCGACGATGTGATCGGCACGCTGGCCCTGCAGGGCGTGGCGCAGGACCTGAAGGTGACCATTTCCACCGGCGACAAGGACTTCGCCCAGCTGGTGCGGCCAGGCATCGAACTGGTCAACACCATGACCGGCAGCCGCATGGATTCCGATGCCGCGGTGATGGAGAAGTTCGGCGTGCGCGCCGACCAGATCGTCGACCTGCTGGCGTTGATGGGCGACACCGTCGACAACGTGCCGGGCGTGGAGAAGTGCGGGCCGAAGACCGCCGCCAAGTGGCTGGCCGAGTACCAGCACCTGGATGGGGTGATGGCGGCCGCGCCGACCATGAAGGGCAAGATCGGCGAGAACCTGCGCGCGGCGCTGGAGCGCCTGCCGCTGAACCGCGAACTGGTGACCATCCGCACCGACGTCGAGCTGGACGCCCGCCCGACCACGCTTGCCCTGCGCGAGCAGGACGTGCCGGAGCTGACCGAGCTGTATGCGCGCTATGGCTTCACCCAGGCGCTGAAGGAGCTGGGTGCGCCGCTGCCGGCGCCGACGGCCGCCAGCGAAGCAACGCCGAGCCTGCGTGGCACCGCCGCCGGGTTCGCCCGTGGCAGCGCCGAGGCACCGGCCGCCGGCACGCTGGATCCGGCCCTGGCCGCGCCGGGTGAATACGAGACCGTGCTGACCGCCGAGCAGCTGCAGGCCTGGGTCGAGCGCCTGCAGCAGGCGGACCTGATCAGTTTCGATACCGAAACCGATGCGCTGGACGCGATGCGTGCGCGCCTGGTGGGTATCAGCCTGGCGGTCGAGCCGGGCAAGGCCGCCTACATTCCGGTCGGCCACGATTACCCGGGTGCGCCGGCCCAGCTGCCGATGCAGCAGGTGCTGGATGCGCTGCGCCCGGTGCTGCAGGACCCGGCGAAGAAGAAGCTGGGGCAGCACGGCAAGTACGACCTGCATGTGCTGCGCCGCCACGGCGTGCACGTGCAGGGCTACCACCACGACACCATGCTCGAGAGCTTCGTGCTCAATTCCACCGCCACCCGCCACGACATGGATTCGCTGGCCCTGCGTTATCTGGGCTACAACACCATCAAGTTCGAGGACGTGGCCGGCAAGGGCGCCAAGCAGATTCCGTTCTCGCAGGTGGGCATCGACGAAGCCAGCCGCTATGCGGCCGAGGACGCCGACATCACCCTGCGCCTGCACCGCGCGCTGCAACCGCAGTTGCTGGCCGAGCCGGCGCTGGACAGCGTGTACCGCGACATCGAGATGCCGCTGGTGCCGGTGCTGACGAGCATCGAAGCCAATGGCGTGCGGATCGATACCGTCGAGCTGCGCCGGCAGAGCCAGGACCTGTCCTCGCGCATGCTGGCCGCGCAGCAGAAAGCCACCGAACTGGCCGGGCGCAGCTTCAACCTGGATTCGCCCAAGCAGTTGCAGGCGGTGCTGTTCGATGAGCTGAAGCTTCCGGCGGTGGTGAAGACCCCGAAGGGCCAGCCCAGCACCAACGAAGAGGCACTGGAGGCGATTGCCGACCAGCACGAGCTGCCGCGGGTGATCCTGGAGTATCGCGGGCTGGCCAAGCTGCGCAGCACCTACACCGACAAGCTGCCGGAGATGGTCAACCCGGATACCGGCCGCGTGCATACCAGCTACCACCAGTCCGGTGCCGCTACCGGCCGCCTGTCCTCATCGGACCCGAACCTGCAGAACATCCCGATCCGCACCGAGGATGGCCGCCGCATCCGACGCGCATTCATCGCTCCGGAGGGCTTCCAGCTGCTGGCGGCCGACTACTCGCAGATCGAGCTGCGGATCATGGCTCACCTGTCCGAGGACCCGGGCCTGGTGCGTGCCTTCGAGCAGGGCGCCGACGTGCACCGTGCCACCGCTGCCGAGGTGTTCGGGCGTACGCTGGAGGAAGTGACCCCGAACGAGCGCCGCGCTGCCAAGGCGATCAACTTCGGCCTGATGTACGGCATGAGCGCCTTCGGCCTGGCCCGCAACCTGGGCATCGACCGTGGCCAAGCGCAGGATTACGTGGCGCTGTACTTCAGCCGCTACCCGGGCGTGCGAGACTTCATGGAGCGGATGCGCCAGCAGGCCCGGGACCAGGGCTATGTGGAGACCCTGTTTGGCCGCCGCCTGTACCTGAACGACATTCATGCACGTAACCAGGGCCTGCGCGCCGGTGCCGAGCGTGCCGCGATCAACGCACCGATGCAGGGCACCGCCGCCGACATCATCAAGCGCGCGATGGTGGACGTGGACCAGTGGCTGCGTGACAGCGGCGCGCCGGCAAGGATGATCCTGCAGGTGCACGATGAACTGGTGTTCGAAACCGAAAGCAGTTTCGTTGAAGAGTTGCGTTTGCAGGTGGTCGAGCGCATGTCGCAAGCGGCCAAACTGCGGGTGCCGCTGGTGGTCGATACCGGCATCGGCAACAACTGGGACGAAGCGCACTGAAGGTGTTTCAGGCCGAAAACGACGTGAATTCGTTCATTCGTCAGAGGTTTCTGACTCGATCATGAATGTTGCCCTGATGGAGGTTCATTAAATTGGGCCCCTTCACGAACCGTTAGTGTTCGGAGTGCTTCTATAACTCTCGACAGGCGCAACGCCTGTTGTGGATCTCTCCCATCCCCTGGAGCAGATCTCGGAACGGGGACTCCTCCCCAAGTGCCCGTTCCCCGGCCCCGTTGACCTCCCCCTGGTCAGCGGGGCTTTTTATTTGTGCCGTTGCCAGATGCCGTGGCCTGCGCCACGCTGGGCCACCGCTCCGCAGGGGAAGACAATGCCCGACCTGTTCGCACTGGCCATGCCGTGGTGGGAGTTCATCCTGCGCGCGGTGGTGGTCTATGTCGTGGTGCTGGGCATGGTCCGGCTCAGCGGCAAGCGCCCGCTGGGGCAGATCACCCCGTTCGACGTACTGCTGGTGGTGCTGCTGGGCAACGCGGTGCAGAACGCGCTGCTGGGTACCGATACCTCGCTGGGCGGCGGCCTGCTGCTGGCGGCGACCCTGATCCTGCTCAACTACGGCGTAGGCTGGGTGAGTACCCGCAGCCGGCGGATCGAGCGCCTGGTTGAAGGAGAACCGGTGGTGATCGCACGCGATGGGCATCTGTTCGAAGCCGTTCTGCGCCGTGAGCAGGTCACCCGTGCCGATTTCGAGGCCGCCATGCGCCAGCAGGGCTGCCTGGGCGTGGAGGATGTGGAGCTGGCCCTGCTGGAGATCAACGGGCACATCACCATCATCCCCAGGAAGAGCACCTGACCCTGTAGAACCGAGCCTGTGCTCGGCTCCGCTTGCTCATCAGCCGAGCATCGGCCCGGCTCTACCTCTGGTCAGGGGGCGCAGTGGGCGTTGCCCGCGGTCGCCTCGCGCTGGTAGTACGCGAAGCGATTGCCGCTGTCGATGCCCACCAGGTTGCCGTTCTGCAGCAGCTGCAGCACGAAGTCGCTGCCGACATCGCGGTGCAGTACGATCCGGCCGTCGCGCAGGCTCGCGCGCAGGCGCACGTCGTCACCGCCGACTTTCACGACGCCGCCGTCGAGGAAACGCAGCTGCGACAGTACGCTGCGTTCGGCGACAAAGCTGCCGCAGGGCAGGGTGATGGCGGCAATCGGCGTGAGTGCCGATGCGGTCGCACCGGCAAGCGCAGCGAGGCCCTTGGCCGGTGCGCAGGACGGGGCATCGGTGCGCTGTGCACAGGCCAGTTGCAATGCATCGCGCGCCTGCTGCAGGCGCCCACTGCTCCACAGGGACTCGGCCGCCTCCTCACAGAACGTCTCGCCGTGCTGCTCGCGGCAAAGGCCAGCCAGCTCATCCAGCTGCGCCGGCGGCAAGGGTGCATCGACCGAATGCCGCAGGCCCAGCAGTGTCTCTCCCATCATCTGCGAGGCGACCTTCCTGGCCGTCGCCATGCAACCTTCGGCATCGAAGGACGGTGATTCTTCCTTGCATATCTCAGGCATCGGCGGGTCCGCCACCTTCGGCGCCGCTGCATTGGCCTGTTCCTGGTAAGTCTCCAGCAGCTGCGTGCAGGCGGCGCCTACGCCTTCGGCACACCAGGCGTGCAGCTTCACCGGTGCGGCCTCCGGCAGCGCCTCCAGGCACTCGGAGGTGTTCATCACGCAACCATCTTCGATGGGCTCGGGCATCGTCCTGCAGGCGGCGGCGTGCTCACGGGTGAACTCACGATAGGGCGTGTTGATCGTGCGGTCGCTGTCCGAAAAGAACCAGTTTTCCAGGCGTCCCGTGGACAGGTTGCCGGTGCCGAGCACGTCTTCCTGGCGGGCGATGCGCAGTTCCTCGGTGGCCTGGTAGGGGCCGGACAGGAAGGCGTGGCCTTCGCTCTCGATGGTCAGCGTGATATTGCCGCCGCTGTCCTTGTAGGTGCCGCAGGCCATCGATTGCGCGGCCGCCGGCAGGCTGGCCGAGGCCAGCGCGAGCAACAGCAGGGAGCGCCAGCCCGCAGCGCGGGGACGAAGGGGAACAGCAGCAGGCATGACGTCATCCTTGAAGAAGAAAAAACACGATCCGCCGATACAGGACGGACCAGGCAGGGGAAAGCACCACGCCTCAGGCGTGGCGCCGGAAGATCAGAGCCAGTCGCGCGGCACCAGGTAATCGGCCAGGCGTGCCTCGGCGCTGCCCGCTTCGGGGGCAAAGCCGTACTCCCAGCGCACCCGCGGCGGCAGGCTCATGAGGATGCTTTCGCTGCGGCCACCGCTCTGCAGCCCGAACAGGGTGCCGCGGTCATAGACCAGGTTGAACTCCACATAGCGGCCGCGACGGTACAGCTGGAACTCGCGTTCGCGCTCGCCGTAGGCGCTGTCCTTTCGCTGCTGCACGATCGGCAGGTAGGCATCCAGGAAGCCATCGCCGACCGCACGCAGATAGTCGAAATCGCGCTCGAAATCGCCGTGCAGGTCGTCGAAGAACAGGCCGCCGACGCCGCGCGTTTCATTGCGGTGGCGCAGGAAGAAATACTCGTCGCACCAGCGCTTGTGTGCGGCATAGCGCTCATCGCCGAACGGTGCGCACAGGTCGCGCGCGACCCGGTGCCAGTGCTGTACGTCCTCGTCGAACGGATAGAACGGGGTCAGGTCGAAGCCGCCGCCGAACCAGCTGGCCACCACTTCGCCGTCGCGCTGCGCCTGGAAGAAGCGCACGTTGGCATGGGTGGTCGGCACGTAGGGGTTGAGCGGGTGGAACACCAGCGACACGCCGGTGGCACGCCAGGAGGCGCCAGCCAGTTCCGGACGGTTGGCCGAGGCCGACGGCGGCAGGCGGCTGCCAGCCACGTCGGAGAAACCGATGCCGGCCTGTTCGAACACCGCACCGTCGCGCAGCACGCGGGTGCGCCCACCACCGCCCTCGGCACGCTGCCACAGGTCTTCCTGGAAGCGGGCCTGGCCATCGGCGGCCTCGATCGCCGCACAGATGCGGTCCTGCAGGTCGGTGAGGTAGGTGCGCACGCGCTCGAATTCGTTCATGGCGCGTACTTTACCGCAGGGCCCGCCCGAAGCTGCGGACAGGCCCTGGCGGGCTCAGCGCTTGCGGTTGGAGTTGCGCGGCGTCGGAGCGTTGTCCACAGCCGCCTCGTCAACCGCCTTCTGCAAGGCACCGCCCAGCGTGATCAGCTCCCAGTTCTGGGTGCCGAGCACGTCGCAGGCCACGTGCAGGCCGCTGCGGTCGGCCTTGCACAGTTGCTCCAGGGTTGCCCGTGCATCCACCTCCGCACCGTTGCCTTGCGCGGTGACCAGGTTCTCGCACCCTTCGCGGACGCCAGCCCGGCAGACCGTGGTGTAGTGCCCGGCGGCCTGCAGCCAGTTCCCGGACAGCGCAAGGCGGTTGCCGAGAATGTTGCAGCCCTGCAGCTTGCCCTGCGTGCAGCAGGCTTCGGCCCCGTCCTCGTTGGCCAGCGCCAGCGGGCAATCCTGTGGCAGTGGCAGCACCTTGAACTGCTTCGGCGCACTGCACCTGGTCGGGCCTTCACCGGTGGGGGTAAACACCTGGAAGCGGGTCCAGGTATCCAGGCCCAGCAGCTGGCCGCCCGGCAGCGGGCGCAGCACGAAGTCGCCGCCCCGGTCGTGGTGGATGCGGATGTCACCCTCTTCGACACGCGCACGAAGATGGCTGCCCCAGCCAACACCAACCAGGCCGGCATCACCGAAATCGAGCGTGTCCATCAGGCCGCCGTCGGCCCGGTAGTTGCCGCAGGGCAGGGCCGTTGCCGGTTGCGGCTGCAACGATGCACCCACCGCCTGCAATGCCGGCAGGCGCTCGCAGGTGGCGGTGTCATTGCCGGGGGGGCAGGCCGCAGCCAGGGCCTGCACTGCCTGCAGGGGATCTCCTGCCTCCCAGGACAGCTCAGCTACGCGGGTGCAGAAGCCGCCATGCGGTACCTCGCGGCATAGCCGCAACAGCTGTTGCCGCCGCTCAGCCGGAATGATCACCGGCACGGTCGGCGCCGTCATCGTCACCATGGCTTCGGTCATGGCGGCCGTCATCGCGGCCTTGACCAGCTGCTCCTGCACTGCAGGGTCGGCCTCGAGTGCGGCGGCACACGCCGGGGTTTCCTGTTCGAAGCCACCATCGTCACAGGCGGCGGGGAGTTTGATGCCAGACAGAGCGGCGTCGAGCGCTGCCTTTGCCAGGTCGGGATCGGCCTCGACCGTGGGTTTGGCCTCCTCCTGCCAACGATCAGCCAGTTGCAGGCACATGCCGGGCACACCTTCCCGGCACCCTGCTTCCAGCGCGGTCGGGGTCGCTTCGCGACGGTTGTCCAGGCACGCCGCCGCATCAGCCAGGCAGCCGCCTTCAGCCGGCATCGCTGCTGCGGCGCACTGTGCGGGGGCCTGCAGGGTGTAGACCGTGCCATCCACCTCGACCGTGCGGCCACGATCGCGCACCTGCAGCGTGCTGGGCAGGCCGTACTCCAGGTTCACCAGTTGCAGCTTTCCGTCGATCTGCTGGAACACGACCGGAGACGGCGCACTGCCGAAGTGCTTCTGCTCGCCACGGTTGGGTGCGCTGATGCGCAGCGTGCTGCTGCCTTCATCGGCCTTGAACAGGCCGCATTGCGGTGACTGTGCGGCGGCCATCGGCGCGGCCAGCAGCAACGCCCAGGCCAGCCAGCGGCGGCGCGGTGCGGGTGAATGCATGTCGTCTCCTTGACGATCTAACGGGAAACTCCCGGCGCTACGGCGAACCACGGCCCTCGCGCGGGGGCGTGCATTGTGCCGTGCCGGGCACGGGCTGGTAACGCTGGTAGGCCGTCTGGTTGTCCATGCCGAGCAGGTCGCCGTTGCCGAGCTGGCGCAGTACGAACGTTTCGCCGTTCTGTTGCAGCTGGACGGCGCCTTCGTGCAGGCGGGCCTGCGTGCCATCGCCGAAATCGAGCATGTCGATCACGCCACCGTCGGCCTGGTAGCGGCCACACGGCACATGTTGGAGCGTTACCAGGCGCAGGTCGGTGCCGAGTTCACGCAGCGGTGCGGTACGTTCGCAGGCACTGATGCGTCCAGCATCGCAGACCACCTGCAGGGCCTGCACCGCCAATGCAGGTTGCAGCGCGTCCAACTGTTGCGCGGCCACTTCCACGCAGAAGCGCCCACCACGGTGTTGCAGGCACAACTGCTGCAGGCGATCGCGTGCAGCAACGGGAAGAGGCGAAGCCAGTGTGTCCTCGTCTTCCTGTTGAAGGCGCTGGTCCACCCGCCACATCGCGGCGGCCAGTGCATCGTCGGTCATGACTTCACAGGCCTGCGGATCGTGCCCGGCCGTGTGTTCGTGGCACGGCGGCGGGCGCTCGAAGACCGTCGGGCCGGCGTCACCGGCTGCATCCGATGCGCTGCCATCACGCATCAACCGCAGCAACGTTGAGCAGCCGGAGCCTACGCCCTCGTCGCAGGCGCGCCGGGCCTGGCCGGGCGAGGCCGTTGGCAGTTGCGCCATGCAGTAGCTGCCAGCAGCGCGGCAGCTGCCAGCCACCGCGGTGGGCTCGCTGGCGCAGGCGCGGGACCGGCGCAGGGTGTAGGTCACCACCACGTTGTCTTCGATGCGCTGCCCATCGGCGCTGATCCGGATCGGCCCTGCCACGCCATCGTCGAGCATGACCAGGCGGGTCTGCGCCGCACTGCGATCGACCCACAGCGGCTCCGGCTCACCGATGCCGTTGTCGCGGTAACCGCTGCTGGGGGTGGTGAACACCAGTGCCATGCCGTCATCGATGCTGCGGTACTCGCCGCAGCGCAGGGCATCGGCGCTGGCAGGCAGCGCGGCCAGGAACAGCAGCGCGGGGAGAAGGTTCAACAGGCGCATGCGACGGTCCTTGTCGTGCGGGAAAGGAGTGTGGCTCAGTGGAAGCGCGAGCGGATGTCCGGCCGCAGCAGGCGCCAGGCCAGCCAGCCCTGCAGACCCAGGAACAGCACCGAAGTGCCGAGCAGGGTGAAGGTCATCATCCAGCGACGCGGCTGCAGCGATTGCTGCATGTCCGGTTCGTCGGCGAGCAGCACGATCATGTCACGCATGAACACGTCCAACCACCAGGTGATCGCGAAATTGGCCAGTGCGCTCAACAGCAGCATCACCACGAAGCTCCACAGGCCCCAGCGGCGCTCGCGCAGCAGCCCCCAGCTGGCCACGGCCGAGACCAGGCAGAGCAGTGCGGCGGTCATCGAGGCACCCACCGGGTGCGCCAGCAGCCAGTTCAGGCTGTGCATCTGCCGATGCTGTGCTTCACCCGCCAGCAGCTGCCAGAGTGGAACGTCGTGCAGCGGCCACACCAGCAGCCCCTGCAGCACGAAATAGCCGGTCAGCAGCACGGACAGCCAGAAGGACGCCTGGACCAGTGGCCGAATCCACGCGTGGTAGGGCGAAGGCTGCAATGAGGGCGGCGGGAGTGGCACTGACATCCGGTGTCCTTGCAATCGGTGCCCGCGCAATCAGCGGGCCGTCACCCGGGTGGCGACGGCCGGCAGGATATGGTGTTCGCTCAACGGTGCCAAGGGCAGGCCATGCGGCGGCTGCAACGGTACCCAGGCCAGTTCGGCGATCTCGGCGCGTGCCCGTGGCGTGCCGTCCACCTGCACCCACCACGCCTGTGCCTGCACGCGATGGCCGGGCTCGTTCACCGCCCAGTCCTCGAAGGTGCCCAGCGCGATGGCGGTCTCGGCGCACAGCTGCACACCGAGTTCTTCGTCCAGTTCGCGAGCCAGCGCCTGCAGTGGCGCTTCGCCGGGTTCGGGCTTGCCGCCCGGCTGGATGAAGCGGCTGGCGCCGTGCTTGCGCACCACCAGCGCCCGGCCGCGATCATCCAGGATGACCGCAGCCACGATATGGATCGTGGCCGCGGCGTTGCTCACTTCAGGTTCTGCTCGAACAGCTTGAGGATGCGCTTGTACTGGTCCAGCCAGGAATCGGCGCGCACGTAGCCGTGGCGCTCCAGCGGGTACGGTGCGATCGACCAGTTGTCCTTGTGCAGTTCGATCAGGCGCTGGGTGAGGTTCACCGAGTCCTGGAAGAATACGTTGTCATCCATCATGCCGTGGGCGATCAGCAGGTTGTCCTGCAGGTTCTGCGCGTACTCGATCGGCGACGACACGCGGTACGCCTCCGGATCGATGTCCGGGGTGTTGAGGATGTTGCTGGTATAGCCGTGGTTGTACTGGTGCCAGTCGACCACCGGGCGCAGCGCGGCGCCGGCCTTGAACGTGCCCGGCGAGCGGAACAGGGCCATGAAGGTCATGAAACCGCCGTAGGAACCACCGTAGATGCCGGCATGGTCACGGTCACCCTGCTGGGTGTCGACCAGCCAGTCCAGGCCGTCCTTGTAATCTTCCAGTTCCGGGTGGCCCATGTTGCGGTAGATCGCCGTACGCCAGTCGCGGCCGTAGCCCTCGCTGCCGCGGTAATCCATGTCCAGCACGATGTAGCCCTTCTGCACCAGCAGGTTGTGGAACATCTGCTCGCGGAAGTAGGCCGGGTAGCGCTGGTGCACGTTCTGCAGGTAGCCGGCGCCGTGCACGAACATGACGATCGGATACTTCCTGCCGGGTTCCTTGTTCTCGGGCTCGTAGTACTTGGCCCAGACCACGCCGGCACCGTGCTTGGACGGCACCGCCACCAGCTTCGGCTGGATCCACTGGCGTGCCTTGTAGTCGGCAGTGCGGGTGTCGGTCAGCACGCGGGCTTGGCCACCGGTGCTCGGCAGCACGGCCAGCTGCGGCGGCAGGTAGGCGCCGGAGTAGCGCACCAGCAGCTGCTGGCCGTCCGGCGACAGCGAGAAGTCTTCCACGCCGTTGAGGCTGGTCAGCTCGCGCACCTGGCGGCTGCCGGTGTCGACCGCGCAGACTTCGTAGTCATGCGGTGCCTGCTGGTTGCACAGGAAATAGAAGCCCTTGCCATCGGCCGACGGCACCGGCGCCGAGGTTTCCCACTTGCCGCTGGTCAGCGCCTGCGGCTTGGCCGTGCCGGCCTGGGTGTACAGGTGCGAGAAGCCCGATTCCTCCGACAGCAGCCAAAGCGTGCGGCCATCGGCCATCCAGCCGAAATCGTTGAATCCCCAGTTGATCCAGCCGTTGTCGGTCAGGCGATGACGGTTCTGCACGCGGCCATCGGCGGCGTTGATGCTGACGATCCAGCGGTCCTTGTTGTCGTTGGCGCGCAGCATCACCGCGGCCTGTTGGCCATCGGGGCTCCAGCGGATGCCACCGCCCATGAAGTCGCTCATCACCTGCACGCTGCGGTCGCCCTTCAGCGCATCCTTGCCGGCCTTGCGGCGCAGCTCGGCCAGCGGGTCGGTGGCGATGCCGGGCAGGCTGGACAGCGAGACCTTCTCGGCCTTGCCGGTGCGCACGTCCACATACCACAGGGTGTGCGGTTCGAAGCCGTTGCGACCGACGCGGGTGCGGGTGTCCTCGGTTTCCTCGTAGCCTGATTCGGTCACGTACAGCGGCATCTTGCCGCCACGGCCGTCGTCGAAGTCCTTCGGCTTGGTCACCACGATCAGGTGGGTCAGGTCCGGCGACAGCACGCTGTCACCGATCTCCACGTCGGCACCCAGGTACACCGGACCCGGCGCGCGGGTCGGGTCGGCCTGGCGCCAGCGCTGGTCCTGGTCCTTCAGCGCTTCGCGCTGGTCACGGTCGCGGCGCAGGGTTTCCAGCGTGCGCAGCTGCTGGTCGCGCAGCACATCGGCCTTCGGCGCCGTACGCGGATCCTTCTCGGCCTTCAGGCTGGCCACCTGCTGCACGCCGCTGGCGGCGGTCCAGTGGAACCAGTTCTGGCCCACCCGCCAGATCACGCCATTGTCGGCGGCGAAGTTCACGTTGCCCGCGCGCTCGTTGCTGCGGGTCAGCTGGGTCAGCGCGCCGCTGCGCAGGTCGCGCACGAACACGTCGCCATTGCGCACGAAGGCGCTGCGGCTGCGGCTGCGGTCGTAGACCGGCTCGGCCACGTCGAGGGTGCCGCGCTGGTCATCGGCCACCTGCGCGGCCACGCCACCGGCCACCGGCTGGCGGAAGGTGTCGCGCACCGGGCTGCCGTTGCGCTTGAGCTGGTATTCCACCTGCTGGCTGTTCCACGACCACCAGGCCTTCTCGACCGGCGGACCGATCCAGTCCGGGTCGGCCATGGCCTGTTCGATGGTGATCGGCGTCGGCGCGGCATGCGCAGCCGGTGCGGCCAGCACGGCCGACAGTAGGAGGGACAGGGGCAGCACTCGGGACATGGGCGGACGGCACCAGTAGAGGAAACCGGGCAAGGGTAGCAGCCGCCCGGGCCGGGGGAGGGGGCCACAGGTCATGGCAGCGGGATTGGCAAAGTGGTGCAACCGGTTGCCAGGGTTGCGCATCCATCCTTCTGAACCCGCATCATCCACCGAACAGGAGCCCGACCATGCAGGAACTGATCCCGATCACCCTCTTCATCTGCATCGCCTATGCGATCCACGCCATTGCCGATGCCCGCGCCCGCAGCAAGCTGGTAGCCCCGCACGTGCCGGAGGAAGTGATCCGCTCGCTGGCCGTGCTGGAAGAAGAACGCCGCCGCCAGGGTGCGCTGCGCTGGGGCATCAGCCTGGTCTGCCTGGCGCTGGCCATGGCCCTGCTGGAAGTCATCGGTGCGCGTGACCTGACCTTCGGTGCCGCCGCCGCGCTGGTCGGCAGTGCCGGCCTCGGCCAGCTGCTGGCCTGGCACTTCACCCGTCCCGCCGCGCGCAAGGGCTGAGGCAGGCATGCCAAGGGCACAGGGGGCGCCCCGCGCATGAGCCTGCTGGGTGAAGCGCTGTCGGCACTGCGGGGCCGTCGTCGCCACGATGCAGCGGCGACGGCGACACCCGCCGCACCGCTGGACGCGGACCAGGCCCTGGTGCGGGCGATAATCGATGGTTCGCAGGCGGCGTTTTCGCAACTGGTCGAGACCCACCAGCGCACCTGCGCGCATGTGATCGGGCGCATGGTGGGCGACCGCGATCAGGTGGCCGACCTGCTGCAGGAGACCTTCCTGGCCGTGTTCCGCCAGCTGCACCGCTTTCGTTTTGAATCCTCGCTGCGCACCTGGGTTTCCCGGGTGGCCTACACCACCGCGCTGCAGCACCTGCGCCGGCGCCGGCTGGAGGCGCAATGGATGGTGGCGGTGGAGGTGCCGGAGGAACTGGGCATTGGCGATGAAGGGCCGGGGCCGGGTGAATTGAGCGAGGCGCTGCAGGCCGGTCGTCATCTTGGCGTGGCGCTGGAGCGGCTGAGTGCACCGCAACGATTGATTGTCGGCCTGCACTACCTGGAGGACTTCGACCTGGCCGAGATCGAGCAGGTGACCGGACTGGCACGCGGTACCATCAAGAGCCACCTGCACCGCGCGCGCCAGGTCCTGAAGCAGGAACTGACGCGGCATGCCTCCGCCGGAGAACTGCTGTGACCCAATCGACCGACCCTCGTGACGCGGAAGAACGCGCACTGGCACAGGCGTTGCGTGAGCAGGCGCGGCAGGAAGAAACGCCGGATGTGAGCGAAGCGCTGCAGAAGCGCATTGCCGTTGAGTCGCGCGACAGTGGCGTGGGTTATGTGGTGGTGCAGGTGCTGTTGCTGGGGGCGTTGGTGGCGGCGGCTGTCTGGTGTTTCTGGGTCTAGAGAAACGCTGACGCCTGCACCTGCTTCTGGACGCTTCTTCCTCCAACACCCGATCAGATGGCCAGGCATCGGGTGTCATCTGCAAATCGACAGTTGGCCTTCCCCGTCAGATTCCGTCACGACGGTCTCGTCGTCAGTGGCCGTGGTTCTATCCAGGACCTACGAGCTGCGCGTGTTTCCTGAGGAAAGTTGCAAATTCCATATCTCCACTTGAGGCGGCGTTTCACAATCAGAGATTCTCAACCATCAGCTTCCAAGGGGATGGAGTGAGAATCACATGGACAGGTGCGCGAGTAAGCCAATGCCGGATGCAGTTGGATGATGCTCTATTACATCCAGCTTTCGCTTGTCCGATTCAAGCAGCGAATCGGCACTCATCTGGCAATCGCTCTTATGTTGGGTGCAGGGGTAGGGATCACCACCGTGATGCTTTCCATTGTTCTCCAGGCATCGTCCGATCCCGCACCAGGCCGGAGCTCGGCATTGTTCCGCCCGTACCTTGACGCGCGTCCAGATGCACTGCGCAGTGGCTCTCCGGATCCTGGTCAGGCACTGACCTGGCCGGACGCGAAGGCGCTTCTGAATCAAGGCCGGACGTGGAAACAGGCAGCAATGGCAGGGGGGGCGGTGACGCTCTCCCGGCCGGGAGAGTCCAGCGCAAGACTGCGCGCCAGGTTCGCCACGTCCGAAGTCTTCAGTGTCCTTGGCATTGCCGTCGTTCAAGGGCGGGCATGGACTACCGAGGAGGGACATGCTGCGAGTCGAATGGTGGTCCTGTCGCGTGCGCTCGCCCAGCGTGAATGTGCACAGGATTGCATTGGTCATCCGTTGGAACTGGGCAGACGCACCTATACCGTTGTGGGTGTCGCAGAGGATTGGCATCCGGTGCCGATGTTTCAGGGAGATCTCACGCGCCGGCCGTTTGTGGAGCCTGACGAGATCTACCTGCCAGTTGAAACCGCAATCGCGGACAAGTTGACTGTTGTGGACGGGACGGCGATCTGGGGGGGTGACCAGGACACGGATCTTGCAGGGGGCAACGTTTCATGGCTTCAACTGTGGGCGTGGCTGCCTACCGCAGATGATGTCGCCGCCTACCGCGCGAGTCTGAACGCCTATGCGCAGGCAAAGGGCCTTCGGATCGAACCAGACACGCAGCAGGTGGCACTCTGGCCGTTGATGGATTGGCTGGACAGGCTGGGATTGGTTCCGGAGCGGGCCAGGATGCAGCTTCGGCTGTCACTGATCCTTCTCGGTGTGTGCGTCGTCAACGCGGCGGCACTGCTGAGCTTCAGTCTGGGGCGCCGTAGGCGGGAGCTTGCGATACGACGTGCGCTGGGAGCGCGACGCCGAGACGTGTTCGTCCAGCTCATGTGGGAATCCATCGCGGCGGGAGTCGCAAGCAGTGCACTCGCTGTCGTCACCTATGCGCTGGGAATCCGGGTGGTTGCTGCGGGAGACGTTCTGCCCAGCGCGATAACAGCGATGCATGCTGGGGCAATGCTGATGGCGGCTGCCCTGGGAGTCGTCACGACGTTGCTCTGCTCATTGGTCCCATCGTTTGAAATCTGCAGGGTCAGCTCACTGTCGAGTGCCTTCGCGAAGGGGGCTGCCTGAAATGTTCGAATCAATGAGGGAGACCCGACGACATCTGGGAAGCGCCGCATTGCTTGCAGTGCAGGCTGCGCTTGCAAGCCTGGCATGTGCGTTCGCACTGCAATCGGCGCTGGACAGCTTCGCCAGATTGAACACCGGGAGCATCCAGGAGGCAGTATCGATTGGTGTGGTCAGGGTCTCGGATGTCGAAGAAGGCGCGGATGCTGCAGTGCTGCGGGCAGACCTGTCCGCGATCCGGCTGCCCGGTGTTCAGGACACGGTTGTGAGCGACGCTGTTCCGTTCGGGGGAAGAGCCCATCGATACGGCGTGTGCACCAGCGAGTCGGCCATGACGTACTCGATGAACGCGGGTACGACAGACGTTGCTGGATGTGATCGCATTCCCGTGGCAACTGCCAGCTCTGGCTTGCTGGCGATGCTGGGCGCGGGAATCGTCCTGGGGCGGGATGCCACAGAGGACGACATGGCTGAAGGTGCTCCGGTAGTGCTGATCAGTGAAGCGCTGGCTGCCCGTCTGTTCGGAACGGAGAGTGCTGTTGGCCGCCACCTGTATTTCGGCCCCGGCAGCAGCCGGATCATCGTGGGTGTATTTGCGTCTGTTGCTGGACCGGCACCAGGAGGCAATGAGCGGGACTCGCAGTGGGCGCTGCTTCCGGGCCTTCCCATGGGCGCCAGTCGCTATTATCTGGCGAAGTGGAAGTCGGAGGTTGATCGTTCATCGCTTGATCGCACTGTCGATGCGCTGCAGCGGCCGTATCGGATCGTGAATTCGACCGGTGTCGAGACGCTGGCGGGATATCGCGACGCCTACGTCAAAGCTGATCGCTTCGCTACGACCGTGCTCGCGGTCATGACGGCCGTTGTTCTCGGTGTGCTGATGGCCGGAGTTTCCGGTGTCGTAGGCGCCTGGCTTGATCGGCGCCGGCACTCCATTGGGGTTCGACGGACACTGGGTGCTCGCGGCTCCGTGATCTTTGCCGAAATCATGTTCGAAGTTTCACTGTTCACCACACTGGGCGCCCTGCTCGGCGCGTCGTCGTTGCAGTGGATAGGGCCGCCACAGGATGGCATCACAGATTCACTGTGGTTCTCGATATCGATCGCTGTCGTGCTGGTGATGGCGGCCTGCTTGATTGCACTGGTACCCAGGGCCCTGCGAATCGCCAAGGAGCCGCCCTTGACCTTGCTGAAGCCCCTGTAGCCCATTCATCCTGTCATCCAGCTTCCCTGCGACAAAGTGAAGCAGCGCGTCACCCGGTCGCATCCCGTTTTAACAATATCCACCTAAAGTGGTGCGGTATCCCACCGGCACCTGGCAGGAGGCGTCCCTTGGACGCGTTGTTGTTGTCGCGGATCCAGTTCGGATTCGTCATCAGTTTCCACGTACTGTTCCCCGCCTTCACCATCGGTACGGCCAGCTGGCTGGCCTTCATCGAATGGCGGTGGCTGCGCACGAAATTGCCCGTGTGGCGCGAACTGTATTTCTTCTGGCAGAAGATCTTCGCAGTGTCGTTCGGCATGGGCGTGGTCAGCGGCATCGTCATGGCCTTCCAGTTCGGCACCAACTGGCCGAGGCTGAGCGAGGTCGCTGGCACGGTCATCGGCCCGCTGCTGACCTATGAAGTGCTGACCGCCTTCTTCCTCGAAGCCAGCTTCCTCGGCGTGATGATGTTCGGCTGGGGCCGGGTCTCGCCGCGCCTGCATTTCCTGTCCACCTGCATGGTGGCGCTGGGCACGCTGTTCTCCACGTTCTGGATCCTGTCGTCCAACAGCTGGCTGCATACCCCGGCCGGCTACGAGATGGTCAATGGCATCGTGCATCCGGTGGACTGGTGGCAGGTGGTGTTCAACCCCTCGTTCCCGTACCGCCTGGCCCACATGGCGCTGGGCTCGTTCATCACTACTTGTTTCGTGATTGGTGGCGTCGGCGCGTGGTACCTGCGCAAGGGCACGCACGTGGAAGCGGGTCGGCGCATGCTGATCGCGGCGGTGGCGTTCGCGGCGCTGACCGTACCGGTGCAGATTTTCGTCGGCGACATGCATGGCCTGAACACGCTCAAGCATCAGCCGATGAAGATCGCGGCGATGGAGGCGCACTGGCATGAAACCAAGGAAGGCGAGGGCGTGCCGCTGGTGGTGTTCGCGCTGCCGAACGAGAAGGAAGAGCGCAACGACTTCGAAGTGGCCATTCCGAAGCTGGGCAGCGTGATCCTCACCCACAGCCTGGACGGCACCTTCGATCCGCTCACCTCGGTGCCGGCCAGCGAGCGCCCGCCGGTGACGCCGGTGTTCTTCGCCTTCCGCATCATGGTCGGGCTGGGTACGTTGATGCTGTTGCTGGCCTGGGTCTCGGCCTTCCAGCTCTGGCGGAAGAAGCTGCTGGACTCGCCGTGGCTGCTGCGCGGCTGGAACTGGATGCTGCCGAGCGGCTTCATCGCGCTGCTGTCGGGCTGGTTCGTCACCGAAATGGGGCGCCAGCCGTGGGTGGTCTATGGCGTTCTGCGCACCGCTGATGCGGTCGGCCCACAGAGCGCGTGGATGACCGCGCTGTCGCTGGGTGTCTACGTGGTCGGCTACGCATTCGTATTTGGCTGGGGCATCTGGTACCTGGTGAAGATCCTGCGCCATGGGCCGCAGCCGTATGCCGAGGGGCCGTCGCTGGACCATGGCAGCCATACCCCGGCACGTCCGTTGTCGGCCGCCGACGAACCGCTGGAGGAGCATTGAAATGGACCTGATGACCTGGCTGCCGGTGGCGTGGTTCGCGGTGATCGGCTTCGGCGTGCTGATGTACGTGGTGCTGGACGGCTTCGTGCTCGGCATCGGCATCCTCGCCCCGTTCGCCGAGGACGAGGAACAGCTGGACCTGATGATGAACACTGCCGCGCCGATCTGGGACGGCAACGAGACCTGGCTGGTGCTGGGCGGTGCCGGCCTGCTGGCGGCCTTCCCCAAGGCGTATGCGGTGCTGCTGTCGGCGCTGTACCTGCCGGTGCTGCTGCTGGTGGTGGCGCTGGTGTTCCGCGGCGTGGCGTTCGAATTCCGTTTCAAGGCGCATCGTTCGCGCCGACTGTGGAGTGTGGCGTTCGGCCTCGGTTCGCTGCTGGCGACCTTCGCCCAAGGCGTGATCCTGGGCACCCTGGTGCAGGGCATTCCGCTGGTGGATGGTGTCTACCAGGGCGGCGCGTTTGCCTGGTTCAGCCCCTTCGCGATGCTGACCGGTGCTGCACTGGTGGCTGGTTACGCGCTGCTCGGCAGCACGTGGCTGATCCTGAAGACCGAAGGGCGCGTGCAGGCGCTGGCGCGGCAGATGACCCGGCCACTGGTGGTGGCGGTGATCGCGGCGATGGGCCTGGTCAGCAGCTGGTTGCCGTTCCTCGATTCGCGCCTGATGGAACGCTGGTTCAGCGATGGCAATTTCTGGTGGCTGTCGCCGGTGCCGCTGCTGACCCTGGCGGTGGCTGCCGCGCTGTGGCGCAGTGCCACTCACCCGCGCCGCGACCTGCCGCCGTTCCTGCTCAGCCTGGCCCTGTTCGTGCTCGGCTTCCTTGGCCTGGTGCTGGGCATGTGGCCGTACCTGCTGCCGCCGTCGATGACGCTGTGGCAGGCCGCCGCGCCGGCGTCTTCGCTGGGCTTCACGCTGGTTGGGCTGGTCATATTGCTGCCAGTCATCCTCGGCTATACAGCGTGGTCCTACCGGGTATTCCGCGGCAAAGTGCACGCCGACGCGGGCTACCACTGAGAATCCTGCGCGGGAACTGCGGCTGGCAGTTCCCGCGTTGTTGTTTGTGAAGACTGCATTCCCTGCGTTGGACGTGATAGCGTGCGCTCCTTTCCGGCAGCCAAGGGGGTAGCCGGCAACGTCCTGGACGGACGCACGGCTGCAGGAAGGGGGAGCCGCGCGTCGCCTTGAGTGGCCCGTGCCTATCGTTCCCCCAGTGAAACACCACCGCTAGATGATTGAATTCTCCGTCGTCGACTGGGCCGCCTGGGCGCCTGGCCTGACCGAGCGCAGCCAATGGCTGCGCTGGGCCGATGTGCCGTTCCTGCCCGTGGGCGAGGGCGCGCCAGCGCTCACCGAAGTCCCGGCGATGCAGCGTCGGCGTATCGAACGGCTGGGCCGGATGGCGATCCAGGCCGCATGCTGGTGCGAGGACGCGCAGGGTGCCGACAGCCAGGTGCCGCTGGTGTTCGCCAGCCGCCATGGCGACGTGGCGCGCTCGATGGATCTGCTGGCATCGCTGGCAAGCGGAGAACCCATGTCGCCCACGACCTTCGGGCTGTCTGTGCACAACGCCATTGCAGCGCTGTACTCGATTGCCCGCGGTCACCGGGGCAACTACCTGGCGTTGGCCGCGGGCCAGGCCACGGCAGAAGCCGCCTGCCTGGAAGCGGTCGGGCTGCTGGCCGACGGCGCCCGTGAGGTGCGTGTGGTGGTGTACGAATCGCCCCTGCCGGGCATATACGCGCCGTTCGCCGACGAACCCGACGTGTTCTTCGCATGGTGCTGGCGTCTCACCCAGCCTCGCGAAGGCTGCCCGACCCTGTCATTGCGCTGGGAGCCGGCGAGTGCCGCCGAGGGGGTGCCGGGCCATCTGCCGCACGCACTGGACCTGCACCGCTTCCTGTTGTCGGGAATGCCGGCGCTTGAGCATGTAACGCAGGGACAACGCTGGTCCTGGGGCCGCCGTGGCTGAGAGGCTGCGCCGCCTCGATCATGCGTGGCGTGTGTTCGGCACGGCGCTGTGCTTTCTTGCTTTTGGCCTGGGCGGGCTGGTGCTGGGAACGGTGGTAATGCCGCTGCTGCTGTTGATGCGCAACCCACTCGCGCGCCGCCGCCGTGCCCGCCGTCTGGTCCAGCTCGCCTTTGCCGGCCAGCTGCGGCTGATGCGCAGCCTGGGTGTGATGACCTGCGAGATCGAAGGGCGCGAACGCCTGCAGCGCGACGGTCTGTTGGTGCTGGCCAACCATCCAACGCTCATCGATGTGGTCTGCCTTGTGTCACTGCTGCCCAACGCGGAGTGCGTGGTCAAGCGCGCGGTGGCCAGCAACCCGTTCATGCGCGGTGCGGTGCGGGCCGCCGGCTACATTGCCAACGACGATGGGCCCGGCCTGGTCGATGACTGCGTGAAGGCGGTCCGTGCGGGTGGCAGCCTGGTCATCTTTCCGGAGGGCACCCGCAGCGTGCCCGGGCAGCCACTGCGGCTGCAGCGCGGCGCCGCCAACATCGCCGTCCGCGGCCGTCTGGACATCACGCCGGTGCGGATCACCTGTACGCCGCCAGCCCTGGCCAAAGGGCAGAAGTGGTATCGTATTCCCTCACGTTGCTTTCACGTTCGGCTGCAGATCGGCGAAGATATCCCGATCTCGCCATTTCTGGTCGAAGAGGACTCGCCAGGAGGGAATGCCCTGGCGGCACGTCGCGTCACCGAGCACCTTTCCCGTTACTTCGACCTGTCTGGAGACCCCACCCGTGCAAGCACTTGAGCACGAGATCAAGGTATTGATCATTTCCTCGCTTTCACTGGAGGACATCACGCCGGAGGATATCGATCCGGTTGCGCCGCTGTTCGTCGAGGGCCTTGGCCTGGATTCGATCGATGCGCTGGAACTGGGCCTGGCGCTGCAGAAGAAGTACGGTGTGAGCCTGTCATCCGACTCGGAAGAGACCCGCCGCCATTTTTCCAGTGTGCGCGCGCTTGGCGAGTTCGTCGCCGCCCATCGGTCGTAACCGGTGCCAGGAACTGCCATGACCAAGAATGAACTGTTCGATCGCATCGTTTCCATCCTCACCGACAGCTTCGAGATCGAACCGGCCCGGGTCACGCCCCAGGCCCGCCTGTACGACGATCTGGACATCGACAGCATCGATGCGGTCGATCTGATCGTCCAGCTCAAGCCGCTGCTGGGTCGCAACCTGCAGCCGGAAGCATTCAAGGCCGTGCGTACGGTGCAGGACATCGTCGATGTGACGCATGGCCTGCTGCCGGACCAGGCGGCCGCCTGACCGCAGCGCGGGCGTCGTTCCCATGGCACGCGCACGCACGGTGGCGGTGGCTGCGATCTCGTTGGCCTATCCGCTGCTGGTCTATCTGGCGATGGGCCGTTTCGAGCCGCGCTGGTCGTCGCTGCTGCTGTTCGCACTGGCCCTGCTGCGGGCACTCGGCACGCGCCAACCGGTGTGGTGGGGCGCGGCAGCGGGTGCCGGCCTGCTCGCGGTGCTGGCGACGGTACTCAATCAGGCGCTGCCATTGAAGCTGTACCCGGCGCTGGTCAATGCCGTAATGCTGGTCGTGTTTGCCGGCAGCCTTCGATTCGGTCCTCCCGTGGTCGAGCGCCTGGCCCGGTTGCAGGAGCCGGACCTGCCGGCGTCGGCGGTGCCCTATACCCGTCGCGTCACCCAGGTGTGGTGCGGCTTCTTCGTCTTCAACGGCAGCCTGGCCCTGCTTACCGCGCTGTATGCGTCGGACCGGGTCTGGATGCTCTACAACGGATTGCTGGCGTACGTGTTGATGGGAATCCTGTTTGCGGGTGAGTGGCTGGTGCGGCAACGGGTCAGGGCGGTGCACACGCATGGCTGAGTGGATTGCCCTGGACCGGCTGCTGCTGGATGCGCGGCCGCAACGCCCGGTCGGCGTCTGCGACGGTGTGCTGCTCGATCACGCCGGGTTCCGCCGGCGCGTGTTGGCGTGGCGCTCGGCCTTTGCCGCTGCCGAGGGGCGCGACTGGGCCCTCTACTTCGACGATGCCGTGGCCTTCGCCGCAGCGCTGTACGGTGCCTGGCATGCCGGCAAGCGGGTGTTCCTGGCTGCCGACAACCTGCCGGCCACGCTGCAGGCCCTGCAGTCACAGGTGAGTGGTTTTGCCGGCGATGTCTCCACCGACTGCCGCCCGCTGGCGGCGGTGGATGCAGCTGCGGACGGCGCGTTGCGGATGCTGGACGAGCGCGCCTGCGAACTGTGCGTGTTCACCTCCGGCAGCACCGGCCAACCCAGCGCGATCAGCAAGCGCCTGGACCAGCTGGCGCGCGAAGTCGACGCGCTGCAGGCTGCCTTCGGCGCGCAGCTGGAGGGGGTGGAGGTGCATGGTACGGTTTCGCACCAGCACATCTACGGCCTGCTGTTCCGCGTGCTGTGGCCGCTGGCGGCCGGTCGCCTGATCCATCCACGCCGGTTCTTCCATGAAGATCTGGTGGCGGCGCTGTCCGGTACCGATACGATGCTGGTGGCGACTCCGGCCCACCTCAAACGCCTGCCCGAACAGTTGGATTGGGCCAGCCTGCGCGGCCGCCTGCGTGCGGTGTTCTCCTCTGGCGGGCCGTTGCCGGAAGAGGCGGCCCGGCAGGTACGGCAGTGGCTGGGTGTGGCCCCGACCGAGGTCTATGGCAGCAGCGAGACCGGCGGCATTGCCTGGCGGCGCTGGGATACCGATCTGCCGCCGTGGCAGCCGCTGCCGGGCGTGCAGTGGCGGATCGAGGACGATTGCCTGGCCGTGGCATCGCCGCATCTGGAAAACGCCGATTGGTGGCGCACCCAGGACCGCGTCGAAGCGCTGGCCGACGGACGCTTCCGCCTGCTGGGCCGAACCGATCGCATCGTCAAGATCGAAGAGCGGCGCGTCTCGCTGGATGCGCTGGAACGTGCGCTGCGCGAAGACACCGAAGTGGAGGATGCACGCGTGCTGGTGCTGCCGGGCCAACGCGAACAGCTTGCAGCGGTGGTGGTGCCGGTAGATCCCGCGCTGCTGGACGGCGGTGATGCGGCGCGTCGTGCTTTCGGTCAGCGCCTGGGCGCGCGGCTGGCCAACGGCCACGACGCAGTGAGCCGTCCACGTCGCTGGCGACTGGTCCCGTCGCTGCCGTTCAATGCGCAGGGCAAGGTCACCCAGGCAGCGCTGGCGGCACTGTTCCAGCCGCTGATGCCGGTACCGCAGTGGGATCACCGCGATACATCCAGCGCGACATTGCGCATGACCCTCGACCCGGCGCTACGGCCGTTCCAGGGCCACTTCCCGCAGGCAGCTATCCTGCCCGGTGTGGCCCAGTTGGACTGGGCGGTGCGTTTCGGCCGCCAGGCGTTCGCGATGCCGGCGGGTTTCCTGCGCATGGACGCGGTGAAGTTCCAGCACGTGGCCCGCCCGGGTGACGTGCTGACCCTGCAGCTGGACTGGGATGCCGCGCGCAGTGTGCTGGCCTTCCGCTATACCTCCAGCCACGGGATGCACTCGAGCGGAAAAGTGGTGTTTGCCGATGCGGATTGATCCCTCCATTGCCAAAGCCGCGTTCGCGCCATTGGTGGTTATTCCTGTCTACGACCACGAACATGCGATCGCGGCGGTGGTCGACGGCGTGCTGGCATCCGGCCTTCCGTGCCTGCTGGTGGATGACGGCTCACATGACGCATGTGCGGCAGTGCTGCGCTCGCTGGCGCAGCGTCAGGGGGTCGACCTGCTGCGCCTGGACATCAACCAGGGCAAGGGCGGGGCGATGCTGGCCGGTTTCGCCGAGGCCCACGCGCGTGGCTACAGCCACGTGCTGCAGATCGATGCCGATGGCCAGCACGACACCGGAGACCTGCCGCGCTTCATCGAGGCGGCGCGTGCGCATCCGGATGCGGTGATCTGCGGTATCCCGGCCTACGACGCCAGCGTGCCGAAGGCGCGCCTGTACGGCCGCTACGCCACCCACATCTGGGTCTGGATCAATACGCTGTCGCTGCACCTGCGCGACACCATGTGCGGCTTCCGCGTGTACCCGTTGCCACCGGTTCTGCGCCTGATCGGCGAAGAGACCATCGGCCGGCGCATGGATTTCGATACCGAGGTGATCGTGCGCCTGTACTGGCGGCAGGTGCCGGTCGAGCACCTGGCCACGCGCGTGACCTATCCTTCCGATGGCGTGTCGCACTTTGATATGTGGCGCGACAACGTGCGCATCACCCGCATGCACACCCGCCTTTTCTTCGGCATGCTCTGGCGCGCACCGCGCCTGCTGCGCCGCCGCCTGCGAGGACATCGCTGAAATGGCGACCCCGCAGGGTGCCCCGCACTGGGCCGATATCGGTGAATCCACCTCGGTGGCCGGCGTGCTGGTCCTGTACTGGGTGCACCGCTGGTTCGGGCGCTGGCCGTTCCGCATGTGCGTGTGGCCGGTGGTGGCCTGCCACTGGCTGGGCAACCGCGTTGGCCGCGAGGCTTCGATGCAGTATCTGCAGCGGCTGCAGGCCTACAGCGGCGTGCTGGGACGGGTGCCGACCCGGCGCGACAGCCTGCGCCACTTCTTTGCGTTTGCCGACACGATGCTGGACAAGATCCTCGGCATCGGCGGGCGCTATCCGCCCGAACGCATCCACCTGCATCGCACCCCGGTGCTGGAAAGGATCGCGCAGCGCGAAGGCGGGCTGATCCTCACCGCGCACATCGGCTGCCTGGAACTGTGCCAGGTGCTGGCCGAGCGGGTTCCCGGCCTGCGCATCACCGTGCTGGTGCACACCGCGCATGCGCAGCGCTTCAACCGCCTGCTGCGCCGGCTGGATCCGCTGGCAGCGGTGGAGCTTGTGCAGGTCACCGAAATGGGGCCTGCCACGGCAATGATGCTGGCCGACAAGGTCGCCGCCGGCGGTTTCGTGGCCATTGTCGGCGACCGCACGCCGGTCGGCGGCGGGCGCAGCATCAGCGTCGATTTCCTCGGGCAGCGTGCGCCGTTCCCGATTGGTGGTTATGTGCTGGCCGCTGCACTGGGCTGCCCGGTCTACACCATGGCCTGCCTGCATGAGGGCGAAGGTTACCGGGTCGTGTTCGAGCCGTTCGCCGATCGCATCGTGCTGCCACGCGGGTCGCGTGATGCCGCGCTGTCCGGGCAGGTGCAGCGCTACGCGGGTTGGCTCGAACGCCAGGTCATCCAGTCGCCGCTGGACTGGTTCAATTTCTTTCCCTTCTGGGATCAGGCTCCGCATGACGACTGACGCCGTACCCGTGTGTCGCTTTGGCGATGCACCCTTGACCATCGAAGACGTGGTTGCCCTGGCTCAGCGCCGTTGCGAAGCCGCACTGAGCGAGGCGCCGACGTTCCGCGCACACATCCAGCGCGGTGCCGACTTCCTCGACCGCCTGCTGCGCGATGACGGCGTGATCTACGGCGTGACCACCGGCTACGGCGACTCGTGCACGGTCAACATCCCGCCGGCGCTGGTAGCCGAGCTGCCGCACCATCTGTACACCTACCATGGCTGCGGCCTGGGCCGTTACCTGGACCCGGTCGAGACCCGCGCGGTGCTGGCCGCGCGCCTGGCGTCGCTGGTGCGTGGCATGTCCGGTGTCAGCGTACCGCTGCTGGAAGGGCTGGCTACGCTGCTGCAGCACGATGTACTGCCGCTGGTTCCGGCCGAAGGTTCGGTCGGTGCCAGCGGTGACCTGACCCCACTGTCCTACGTGGCGGCGGTGCTGTGTGGCGAGCGCGAGGTGCTGCACGACGGCCGCGTGCAGCCGGCGGCCGACGTGCTGGCGAAGATCGGCATGGCGCCACTGAAGCTGCGGCCGAAGGAAGGCCTGGCGATCATGAACGGCACCGCGGTGATGACCGGCCTGGCCTGCCTGGCCTGGCAGCGCGCCGACTATCTGGCACGCATGGCCACGCGCCTGACCGCCTTCAATGTGCTGGCCAGCGACGGCAACGCGCACCACTTCGACGAAGACCTGTTCGCAGCCAAACCACACCCGGGCCAGATGCGCATTGCTGCGCGCCTGCGCAGCGACCTGCACAGCGAGTGCCCGCCGCGCAATGAACAGCGCCTGCAGGACCGTTACTCGCTGCGCTGCGCGCCGCATGTGATCGGCGTGCTGGAAGACAGCCTGCCGTTCCTGCGCCAGCTGATCGAAACCGAACTGAACAGCGCCAACGACAATCCGCTGATCGATGCCGACGGCGAACGCATCCTGCACGGTGGCCACTTCTACGGAGGCCACATCGCGCTGGCGATGGATACCCTGAAGAACACGGTAGCCAACGTTGCCGACCTGCTCGACCGCCAGCTGGCGCTGGTGGTCGATGCGCGCTACAGCCATGGACTGCCGGCCAACCTGTCGGCCGCCACCGGCCCGCGTGCGGCCATCAACCATGGCCTGAAGGCACTGCAGATCAGCGTTTCGGCGTGGACTGCCGAAGCACTGAAGCAGACAATGCCGGCCAGCGTGTTCTCCCGTTCCACCGAATGCCACAACCAGGACAAGGTCAGCATGGGCACGATCGCTGCGCGCGACTGCCTGCGGGTGATCGAGCTGACCGAACAGGTAGTCGCTGCAATGCTGATTGCCGCTCGCCAGGGCCTGGCGCTGCGCCAACGGGTTGGCCTGAACGCGCAGCTGCGTGGCAGTCTGGCCAACATGTACGCCGACCTGGGGCAGCGCATCGCCCTGGTCGAAGAAGACCGCGCGCTGGATCGCGAACTGCGGGACCTGCTGGTGGAGATCCGCGCGCAACGTTGGGAGCTGTATGCCGGTGAATGAAGCAATCGAACGGATGGCCGAAGTTGCGTTGGCCCCGCCCTTCCATGACTGCGACCCGATGAACGTGGTCTGGCATGGCCATTACTTCAAGTACTTCGAGATCGCGCGTTGTGCACTGCTGGGTCGTTACAACTACGACTACCCGCAGATGCTCGAATCGGGTTACCTCTGGCCGGTGGTCGACGCACGGGTGAAGTATGTGCGCCCGCTGCTGTTCAACCAGCCCCTGCGCGTGGTCGCACGCCTCGTGGAATGGGAGAACCGGCTGAAGATCGACTATGAAATCCTCGATGCGCAGAGCGGCCAGGTGCTGACCCGCGCAATGACCATCCAGGTGGCGGTGGACGCGGCCAGCAGGGAAATGCTGTACCAGTGCCCGCCGGTACTGTGGGAGCGCCTGGGAGTGCCTGCGCCATGAACCGAGCCAACCGTTTTGCGCGTGCGCTGCTGGGCGCGGTGTTGCTGCTGGCCGCACCGCTGGTGCAGGCCGCCGATCCGGCCATCGACGCGATCACCCAGGCGGTGGCGCGGCCGGACGTACTGCGTGGCCAGTTCACGCAGGAAAAGCAGGTCAGCGGCTTCAAGAATCCGTTGCGCTCGCAGGGCCGGTTCGTGGTCGCGCGCCAGCATGGCGTGATCTGGACCACGCTGAAGCCGTTTCCCTCCGAGGTGGTGGTTACTGCCGACCGCATCCTGAGCCGCCAGCGTGACGGCAGCACCCGCGTCGAGCTCGATGCGCGGCAGCAGCCGGCGATGCGCTCGGTGAACGCGATCATGTTCGCGCTGATGAGTGGCGACGTGCAGGCACTGTCCGGCCCGTTCAACGTGACAGTCAGCCGCGAAGGGCAGGGCTGGCGGCTGCAGCTGAGGCCGAAGTCAGCGATGCTGGCCAAGGCGTTCCAGTCGCTGACCCTGCAGGGCGACCGTTACGTGCGCCAGGTCGAGATCGTCGAGGCCAGCAAAGACCGCACGCTGATCCATTTCGACGCGCTCAGCGAGGCTCCGGCCGCGCTCAGCGCAGACGAGGCGCGCCGCTTTGAGTGAGGACGTTGCGTTGAATGCACCGGACCGGTTGCGGCGCTGGTGGCATTGGCTGGGCATCGCCTGGCTGGTGCTGCTGCTGGCGCTGGGCGTGCAGCAGTGGCACCTGTGGAGCCAGCAATCGCGGATCGACACCGACATCCTCGCACTGTTGCCGCAGGACGCGCACGACCGTCTGTTGAGCGACGTCACCCGGCGCATCGCCGATGGCAGTTCGCGGCAGGTGGTGGTGCTGCTGGGCAGCAAGGACGGCGCTGCCGCCAAGCGTGCGCAGGCCGCGTTTGCCGCGGCCATGGCCAAGGACGCCGATCACGCGTTGCTGGTGCCCAGCGGCTCGATCGAAGGCTGGTTCGATGAGGCGCGCGCGTTCTACGCGCCGTACCGCGACCGCCTGCTGACCCCGGCCCAGCGCAAGCAGCTGCAGGGCGGCGAGCCGGGCGCGCTGGCCGAGCAGGCGCTGGCTGCGCTGTATGGCCCGATGGGGGCCCCACGCCTGACCGAGTGGCGACAGGACCCGTTGTCGCTGTGGCCGCAGTGGTGGCAGCAGCAGGCGCAGGGCTCGGGCCTGCGGCTGGGCGATGATGGCCTGCTCGACGCCGAAGGCAGGCACTGGGCTGCACTGCAGTTCGATACGCCGGGTTCGGCGTTCAAGCTCGATGGCGAGCGCCATCTGGATGGATTGCTGGAACGTGCCGGGCAGGCCGCGAAGGCGGCCGCTCCGGATCTGGAGATCCTGCATGCGGGCGTGCCGCTGCATGCCGAAGCTGCGGCGGTGCAGGCCAACCGGGAGATCAATACCATCGGCTGGGGCTCGCTGGCGGCTGTGCTGCTGCTGGTGTGGCTCGCGTTCCGCTCGCTGCGGCCGATCCTGCTGGTGGCCACGTCGCTGCTGATCGGCTGTGGCGTGGCGCTGGCGGTGACCGTGCTGGTGTTCGGCAACGTGCACGTGTTGACCCTGGTGTTCGGTGCATCGCTGGTGGGCGTGGCCGAGGACTATGGCATCCACTGGTTTGCGTCGCGGCAGGCCGAACCGGCTGATCGCCGCTGGAAGCTGCTGCGGCACCTGCTGCCTGGCCTGTGGCTGGCGCTGCTGACCAGTGCGCTGGCCTATCTGGCACTGGGCCTGGCGCCGTTCCCCGGGCTGCGCCAGATGGCGCTGTTCTCGGTGGTCGGCCTGGCGGCCGCGTTCCTGACGGTGATCTTCTGGTTCCCGTGGCTGGATGGTGGTGAGATCCGCCAGACCCGTTTCTCGCAGTGGCTGGGCAGCACGCTGGAGCGCTTCCCGCGTCTGCATGGCCGCCGTCCGGTGACGATGTTCGTGGTGATCACGCTGGCGCTGTCTGCGATCGGCATCGCCCGCCTGCAGAGCAACGATGACCTGCGCAGCCTGCAGTCCTCGCCGCCGGCATTGATGGCACAGCAGATCCGCCTCAGCCAGTTGCTGGGCATGCCCAGCCCGGCGCAGTTCTACCTGGTGCAGGGTGCGGATGCCGCGCAGCTGTTGCAGCGTGAGGAAGCACTGACCGAGCGCCTGCGTGTATTGGCCAACGACAAGCGCATTGGTGGCTACCGCGCGATCAGCGATTGGCTGCCGTCGCCATCGCGCCAGCAGGCCGATGCCGGGCTGACCGCGAAGGTGGAACCGGGTGTGCTGTCTGCCGTGTCGGAGGTGGTCGGTGAACCGCTGCAGCGACCGCAGTTCGCGAACGCACCGCTCACCGCCGAAGCCTTCCTGGCCTCGCCGGCCTCGCAGCCGTTCCGCCACCTGTGGGTGGGCGACGTGGGCGGGCAGATGATCAGCGTGGTGATGGTCGATGACCTGTCGCGTGCCGATGCGCTGGCCACCCTGCAGGGCGCGGCCGAAGGCCTGCCGGGCGTGCGCTGGGTGGACCGCACCGCCGATTTCTCGCAGCTGCTGGGTCACTACCGCAAGCTGATGGGTGGGCTGCTGCTGGTCGGTATCGTGCTGGTGTTCGGCGCGCTGTGGCTGCGCTACCGCCGCCAGGCCTGGCGAGTATTCGCGCCGACGCTCATTGCCGGTGCGCTGACCCTGGGTTTGCTGGGCCTGTTCGGCCAGCCGCTGCAGCTGTTCAACGTACTGGCGCTGATGCTGCTGCTCGGCATGGGCATCGACTACGGCATCTTCCTGATCGAGCACCGTGGCGATGCCAGCGCATGGCTGGCGGTGTGCGTGGGCGCGGCCAGCACCTGGCTGTCGTTCGGCCTTCTGGGGCTGTCGCAGACCCCGGCGCTGCGCGCCTTCGGCCTCACGCTGTTGTTCGGCATCGGCCTGGTCTGGCTGATCTCGCCATTGTTCCGACCGTCACCCCATGCATTGCCGCCGTCCTGAATCGGAGTGCGTGTGCCACAGCCCGACGCTGGCGCGGCGACCACTTCGGGAACATCATCTACCCCCCCTCGACCCGTATCCGGAAGGGCGCTACATGAACAATTCCATCAACAGCGGCTGCCGTACACGTGTGCTGGAGGCCGCGTGCCGCAGCTGATCGTGCGCAGCATTGCAGCGCTGCTGCTGTGCGCGCTGCTGTGCGCCTGCGCCGGGCGCATGCCGAGGCCGCAGGTCGAGCTGCCGCCGCTGCGGTTGGCTCCGTCCAGCCTGCCGACGCCACTGGCGCTGCAGCAGCAGCTGCATTTCCGCTTCGGGCGCCACGAACGTGATCTCGACGCTCTGCTGGAAGCCGATGCGCAGCAGGTGCAGCTGGCGGTGCAGGCCATGGGCCAGACCGGCGTTCGTCTGCGCTGGGATGGCCGGCAGTTGACCGAGCAACGTGCATCGTGGTTGCCGCCGCAGGTTCGCGCGGAGCGTGTGCTGGACGATCTGCAGTTCGCGCTGTGGCCGACGGCCGCGATCGCCGCCGTGCTGCCGGCTGGCTGGCAGGTCGGTGATGACGGCCACCAGCGCAGTCTGTCGCGCGACGGTACGGTGTGGCTGCAGCTGCAGCGCCTGCAGGACGGCAGCCTGCAGCTGGACAACCGCGCAGAAGGCTACGCGCTGCGCATCGAATCGATCGATATGGCTGGACAGGATTGATGGACACTGCCGTTTTCCTCAACGATCTGGGCATTGTCTGCGCGCTGGGTGATGGCCGCGCGGCGGTGGCGGAGGCGATGTTCGCCGAGGTGCCGGGTGGGTTGAGCAACAACGACAGCCTGTTGCCGGGGCGGACCCTGGCGCTGGGGGAGGTGTGCACGCCGCTGCCGTCGCTGGACGAACTCCCGCTGGCCCTGCGCGGGCGCAACAACGCGCTGCTGGCGGTTGCGCTGGCGCAGATCGCGCCTGCGGTGGCCGCGGCCATCGCCCGCTATGGCGCCGAGCGCGTGGCTGTGGTGATGGGGACCAGCACTTCGGGAATTGGTGAAGGTGAGCGGGCCATGTGCTCCCACGCCAGCAACGGTCATTGGCCGGCGGACTACGACTACGCGCAGCAGGAAATGGGAGCCGCCGCGCAGTTCGTGCGGCTGCGCAGTGGTGCGCAGGGCCCGGCATGGACGCTGTCCACGGCATGTTCATCCAGTGCCAAGGCCCTGGCGTCGGCTGCGCGCCTGTTGCGCGCCGGCGTTGTCGATGCGGTCATCGCTGGCGGCTCCGATTCCCTGTGCCGCTTTACCGTGGCGGGTTTCAGCGCGCTTGAGTCGGTGTCCGCGCTACGCTGCAATCCGTTCTCGCAGCATCGATCCGGCATCAACATCGGGGAAGGAGCCGCGCTGTTCCTGCTCACCCGCGAGATCGGTCCGGTGGTTCTTGCGGGCTGGGGTGAATCGTCCGACGCCCACCACATGTCCGCACCCGACCCGCAAGGCCAGGGCGCCATCGATGCGCTGCAACAGGCACTGAAGCGCGCTGGCTGGTCGCCCACTGATGTCGATTACGTGAACCTGCATGGCACCGCCACCGACCACAACGATGCCATGGAAAGCCTGGCGGTTTCGGAGGTGCTCGGTACCGGTGTACCGGCCAGCTCGACCAAGCCGCTCACCGGGCATACGCTCGGCGCCTCCGGCGCGATCGAGGCGGCATTGTGCTGGATGATGCTGGCCGAGAACCCGCTGCAGCGGCTGCCACCGCACTGGTGGGATGGCGCCGTGGATGAGGCGCTGCCGGAACTGTCACTGGTGGCGCCGGGCACCCGCCTGGCACGGCCGCTGCGACGGATACTGAGCAACTCGTTTGCCTTCGGCGGCAGCAATGCGGTGTTGGCACTGGAACGCCGATGAATCCTCTCTACGCGATCGAGGAGGTGGTGCCGCATCGCCAGGATATGTGCCTGCTGCAGCGGATACTGCGATGGGACCAGGACAGCATCGAGGCCGAACTGGTGGTACCCGCGAGGGGCTTGTTCATCCAAGACGGCGAAATGCCGGCCTGGATCGGCATTGAGTACATGGCACAGGCAATTGCCGCCTGGGCAGGTTGCCGCGCGCGCGCGGCCGGCAGCACGCCGCAGTTGGGGTTCCTGCTGGGCAGCCGGCGCTACAGCAGCCAGCGTAGTGGTTTCCCCAGTGGCTCCAGGCTGCGCGTGCAGGCGCGTCGTGAACTGCTGGGCGACAATGGGCTGGGGTTGTTCGCCTGCCGGATCCTGGCGGGCGAGGAAGAATGGGCGGTTGCCAACGTGTCGGTGTACGAACCGGCCGACGCGAAGGCCTATCTGGAGAGTGGACAGGCATGACCGGGAATCGATGCGTGTTGGTGACGGGCGCCAGCCGGGGGATCGGCCGCGCCATTGCGCTACGTGTTGCCCACGATGGATTCGACGTGGCGGTGCATTGCCGCAGCCGGGTGGAGGAGGCACAGGCCGTTGTGGCCGAGATCCAGGCACTGGGCGTGCAGGCGCGCGTGCTCACCTTCGACGTGTCCAATCGTGATGCCGCGCGCGCGGCGCTGGAGGCCGACGTGGACGCGCACGGCGCGTATTACGGCGTGGTCTGCAATGCGGGCATCGCCCGTGACGGCGCTTTCCCGGCGTTGTCGTCGGAGGATTGGGACCAGGTCATCCACACCAACCTGGATGGCTTCTACAACGTGCTGCATCCGTTGATCATGCCGATGGTGCGGCGGCGCAAACCAGGCCGCATCGTCACCCTGTCGTCGGTGTCCGGCATTGCCGGCAACCGTGGCCAGGTCAACTACAGTGCGGCCAAGGCCGGCATCATCGGCGCCAGCAAGGCCCTCGCACTGGAGCTGGCCAGCCGCCAGATCACGGTCAACTGCGTGGCTCCGGGCCTGATCGAGACGGAGATGCTCAGCGAGGACGTGGTGGCGCATGCCCTGAAACTGATTCCTGCCGGCCGCATCGGCCGTCCCGATGAAGTGGCGGCGACGGTGGCCTTCCTGCTGTCCGAGCCGGCCGGCTACATCACCCGGCAGGTGATTTCGGTCAACGGAGGCATGCTCTGATGGCCACCGATCATCGCGTGGTGGTGACCGGTGCCGCGGCCATCAGTCCGCTTGGCCACGACTGGCCGACCATCCACGCGCAGCTGCGCAGCGGCCGCAACGCTGTGCGCGCAATGCCCGAGTGGGATGTCTATGCCGGGCTGAACACCAAACTGGCCGCACCGGCGCAGCCATTCGAGTTGCCGCCGACCTACAACCGTAAAAGCACCCGTTCGATGGGCAAGGTGGCGATCATGTCGGTGCGTGCCACCGAAATCGCGCTTTGCGAAGCTGGACTGATTGATCATCCGGTGCTGCGTAGCGGGCGCACCGGGGTGGCCTATGGCTCCTCCTCCGGCAGTCATGAGGCCATCGGCGAACTCGGCCGCATGCTCAACGAGTTCACCACCGAAGGCATCAGCGCCACCACCTACCTGAAGATGATGAGCCACACCGCGCCGGTCAACATCGGTGTGTTCTTCGGCCTGTCCGGGCGCGTCTACACCACGTCCAGTGCCTGTACGTCCGGCAGCCAGGGCGTCGGCGCGGCCTATGAGGCGATCCGCAGCGGCAAGCAGACGGTGATGGTGGCCGGCGGCGCCGAGCAGCTGGACGCCGCCGCGGCTGCCGTGTTCGATACCCTGTTCGCGACCAGCGTGCAGAACGACGCCCCGCAGTCGACGCCACGTCCCTTCGATGCCGGCCGCGACGGCCTGGTGCTGGGCGAGGGCGCCTGCACCCTGATCCTGGAGGAACTGGGCCACGCGCAGGCTCGCGGCGCGACCATCCTCGCCGAAGTGGTGGGCTACGGCACCAACAGCGACGGCCAGCACGTCACCCAGCCCAGTGCCGACACCATGGCCCAGGCCATGCGACTGGCGCTGGAGGATGCCGGACTGGATGCGGCGCAGATCGACTACGTCAACGCCCACGGCACCGCGACCGATCACGGCGACATCGCCGAAACCCAGGCCACCGCGCAGGTGTTCGGCCCACGGATGCCGATCAGTTCGCTGAAGAGCTACGTCGGCCACATGCTGGGCGCCTGCGGTGCATTCGAGGCCTGGGTGAGCATCGAGATGATGCGTGCCGGCTGGTTTGCCCCGACCCTGAACCTGGTGGAGGTCGATCCGCGCTGCGGCCAGCTGGACTTCATCACCGGTCAGGGCCGCGAACTCCAGGCCGAGTATGTGATGAGCAACAATTTCGCTTTCGGCGGCATCAACACCTCCCTGGTGTTCCGCCGCTGGAGCGAGTGATCCTGCAGTCGGCAACGGTGCGTGTGGCTGAACGCCGCCGCCACATTGCTGAATCCCGTCGGGGAAACGCCGTCAATCACGCCGCCATCGTCGGCTGACGGCTTTCCCCGGTGTCGGCTTTCCGACACAATCATGGCTCTTCCCGGGTTATCGTCCCGCGGACATGCACGCCTACGTCTATAAAAGCCAACTCAAGCCAGACACCTACGTCTACGTCCCCCGACGCGATGATTTCAGCGCGCTGCCCGCGCCGCTGCTCACCTCGCTGGGGGCGCTCACCTTCGTCCTGGACGTGGCCCTGGAGGCCCGGCGCCGCCTGGCCCAGGCTGATCCGGACAAGGTCCGCAGCGAAATGAACGAACGTGGTTTCTACCTGCAGGTGCCGCCGTCGGTGTCCAGCCTGATGCCGCGACACTATGACTGACGCCTCCCGTCCACGCGTCCTGTCGATCGTCTTTGCCGTGGCTGCCGTGCTGGCGCTGGGTGCCGCTGTGGGCGGCATTCCGGGGGCCATCCTTGCCGCACTGGCGCAACCGGCGTTCGCGCTGGGCGTGTCCTGGTGGCGGCGCAGCCGCGCGCTGCTGCCACTGAAGGTGGTCGCGCGGCAGGACCTGCCCGCGCTGTTGGCGCTGTGGGCTGCCGCACCGCTGCTGCTGGCGCTGCTGCTGGCCTGGCCGCTGGCGGCGCTGCGCGATAGTGGCAGCCTGGCCGCAGTGCTGGGCCTGAGCGTGCTGGTCAGTGCAGGCCTGCTGGCGGCCTGGCGTACCTGGCCGTTGTGGAACGACGTTGAACGGCTTGATGGCAGCCTGGCCCAGCATTGGCAGGCACTGGCCGGGCGCGACCTGACCGCCTGGCGCGGCCTCGGTGTGGCCGCGCTGGTGATTGCCCTGGCGGCACTGGTGGTACTGCCGGCCTGGCCGGACCTGCTGCCGGAAAGCGCGCGTTGGCCCGCCGCACTGGCAGTGCTGGTGCTGTCGCCGCTGCTGCACCTGTTGTTGCAACGGGTGGCGCCGGCGCCGTTGGTGTCACTGCGTGCGAGCCCGTTGGCCACGACCAGCAGCGAGTACGAACCGATGTTCTCCGCCGCGGTCGAAACCGTGCCGCTTGAGGCGATGGCGCCGCAGGAGCTGACTCCGGCGCTGTATGAAGCCGCGCGCCACGGCCGCATCGACCGTGGCCTGCAGCTGCTGCAGGCCGGCGCCGATCCCTATGCGCTGCCGGACCCGAACTGGCGCGACCAGCGCAGCCTGGCGGTGCTGGCCGCGGTGCTGCCGGACCTGCGCCTGCTGCGCGAACTGATCGCCCGAGGCGTCGACGTGAACGCGCCGCACCGGGGCATGACCCCGCTGCTGGCCGCCACCCGTGACAGCTGGCACGGCCGCCCGGAAGCGGTGATGACCCTGCTCGCCAACGGCGCCGACTCGCGTGCCATCGACAGCGATGGCAACACCCCGCTGCATCATGCCGCGCGCAGTTCCGACCCGGGCGTGGCCGCGCTGCTGCGCGATGCCGCCGCCGAAGTGGATGCGCTGAACAGTGACGGATGGTCGCCGCTTGCGGTGGCCTGCCAGGTCGGCAACTGGCGCCTGGCCCGCTTCCTGCTGGAGCGCGGTGCGCGCAGCGAACCGGCCGAAGGTACGCCGGTGCTGCTGGCCGCCGCCGCCACCGAAGACGATGATCCGGCCGGAGTGCAGCTGCTGCTGAAGCACAAGGCCCGGGCCGATGCCCGTGACCGCCAGCGCCGCAGTGCGCTGCATGAGGCGGCACTGGCCGGCCACGTCGAGATCATCGGCGTGCTGCTGGGCGCTGGCGCCAACCTGGAAGCGCGCGACGCGCTCGGTCGCACGCCGTGGCTGGAAGCGGCCCGCGCCGGCCGCGCCGGTGTGATGGAACATCTGCTGCCGCACAAGCCCGACCTGGTCGCGGTGGACGGCGAAGGCCGCAATGCGGTGCAGCTGGCCGTCATGGCCGAGGATGTCTCGCCGCTGCTGATCAAGCGCCTGGTCGATCTGGGCATTGCCGCCGATGCCACCGATCCGGTCGGCCGCCGTGCGGTGGACTACGCCGCCGAAGCCGGCCGCTGGGCGATCGTGGCGCTGCTGGATCCGTCCTATCCGTTGCCGGCGGCGGTCAGCGATGGTCTGGCCGAGCGCGGCGAAGCGGCCACGGCCAGCGGCCTGCTGCCGGACCGTCCGCCGTTGACCCTGCTGCGCGAGGCGCTGGGCTTCGGCAACACCGACGGCATGGCCGCGCTGGCCAAGCTGTGCCAGCCGGAAGAGCTGGGCGGGCTGCTGCTCGACCCCGAACTGGCGCTGGAGCCGGCCGCGGTCGATTGGCTGCTGGCCCACGGTGCGGATCCCTATGTGCGCGACGCCTGCTCCGATACGCCGATGTTCGCGCTGCTGTCGCGCGGCATCGATGCAGTGCCTGCGCTGCAGGTGATGCTGCAGCGTGGCCTGTCACCGGCCGGCCGCGGTGGCCTGGCGCGCTTCCTTGCCGCCTGCGCGCAGCACGACCAGGCCGCCCGTGGCTTGGAACAGCTGGCGCTGGAACTGCTGGAACGTGGCGCCGATCCGTTCGCGGCTTCGCCGGCGGGCGATCCGCCGTTGTCGCTGGCGGTGCGTCTGGGCTGGCTGCGCCTGCAGCAGGCCCTGCTCAAAGCCGGGGTCGACCGCGAAGCGCGCGACAGCCACGGCATGACCGCTTTGCACCTGGCCACCGCACTGGCCCGCGAAGGCGCACTGAAGCTGCTGGTGCAGCACGGTGCCTCGCCGGAAGCACGGGCGGCCGACGGACAGACGCCGCTGGGCGTGGCGCTGTCGATCGGTCGTCGTGATCTGGCCGACTGGCTGGACTGGCGGGTGTGGCCGTTGCCGCGCCGCACCCTGCGCGAGGCCGACCTTCCGGCCGCTGCGATGGCCGGTGACGTCGATGCGGTGCGCCGCCTGATCGATCTCGGGTTCGCCGTCGACGCGGTCGATGCACAGGGCTGCACCGCGCTGCTGCGTGCGGCCGGTGGTGGCCATCTGGCGGTGACCGACCTGCTGCTGGCACGTGGTGCCGATCCGCAGCACGCCGCTGCCAGTGGCGCGACGCCGCTGTCGGCTGCGGTCAGCATGCGCCAGGTGGACATCGTTTCGGCCCTGCTCGACGCCGGCGCCAAGCTGGAACACCGCCTGCCGGGCGGGGTGACCGTGCTGATGCTGGCCTCGGCGCTGGGCCTGCCGGACATCGTCGCGCGCCTGCTCACCGCTGGTGCCGACGTGCATGCCGGTGACGCGCAGCAGCTGGGCCCGCTGCATTGCGCGGCGCTGTACGGCTTCAGTGCCCGCGACCGCTCGCGCCTGCTGGCCCTGCTCGACACCCTGCTGCTGGCCGGTGCCGAACCGGACCAGGCTGCGGCGGGCTCGGTCACGCCGCTGCTGCTGCTGCTGGGCGCACGCGCCGAACCGGGTACCGCGTGCGACGAGCAGGTCGTGATGGCCGCGGTGGAGCGCCTGCTGGACGAGGAAGTGAGCCTGGAGGTGCGTGATCCGCGTGGCTTCGGCCCGCTGCACCTGGCCGCTCTGCATGGACTGCCGCTGCTGGTGCAGCGCCTGTTGCGTGCCGGTGCCGATCCGGAAGTACGCGACAGCCTCAACCGCAGCCCGCGCGAGATCGCGGTGATGCGTGGCTTCATCGACGTTGCCGGTGAGTTTGAACCGCGCGTGCCGGGCGTCTCGTCGATGGCGCGGTTCCTGCGCGACAACGGCTGATCAGGCCGGGGTCGGATCCCTTTCCAGCGGAAAGAGCTCTGACCCCAACACCGTGCTGCCGGAATCTGCAGTGGGTAGTGCCGGCCGCTGGCCGGCAGCCCCATGAAACCTCCCGGGATCCAGAGGCTGCCGGCCAGCGGCCGGCACTACCGGGTCCGCCATCCATCGGGTGGGTGCCGACCGTTGGTCGGCACACCGGCTGGCTGTCACCGCTCCTTGTCGCCGTCGCTTTCCGCGTCGGCTTCAAACAGGTGCATCAGGTCGTTGCGTGCATCGCGCGAGGTCTGGATCACTGCAGCCTCGTCGTCGTACACCAGATACTGGTCGCGCAGCAGCTGCTCGTCGTGCTCGCGGAAGCGCTGCACGTGGCGTTCAGCCACGTCCGCCGCCACGCCCAGCGCGGTCAGCACGCGGCCACTCATTTCCAGGCTGGTGCCGAACACTTCGCGGAACGGCTCGGCCGACATGTCCATCAGGCGCCACGCGTGCTGGCGGTTACGTGCGCGCGCCAGCACCTTTGCGTCCGGATACAGCCGGCGCACCATGCGCACCGCACGCAGGTTGGTCTCCGGGTCATCCACGGTGATCACGAACACATCAATGTGTTCGCCGCCGGCTGCGCGCAGCATCTCCGGCCGGGTCGGGTCGCCGTAATACAGCTGGTTGCCGAAGCGGCGCAGGTCGGCCACGGTATCCGGGTTCGCTTCCAGTGCCACGAACGGCACCTTCTGCGCGGTCAACAGGCGCGCGATCACCTGGCCAAAGCGGCCCATGCCGGCAATCAGCACCTTCGGCCGGTTGTCCGGCGCCACCTTGTCGGCCTCGGCCGCCTCGCGCGGCGCCGCCTTCTCCTGGCCGAGCAGCTTGAGCAGCGCGATCATCAGCAGTGGCGTGATCGCCATCGACAGGCCGACGATCGCCACCAGACGGTCATGGTTGGCGTTGCCCAGCAGGTGCGCGCGCTGCGCTTCGTTGAACACCACGAAGGCGAACTCGCCGCCCAGCCACAGCACGCTGCCCAGCAGCAGCGAGTGCCGTGAACTGAGCTTTGCGATGCGCCCGATCACGTACAGCAGGCTGAACTTGACCACCAGCAGGATCGCCACGCCGGCGGCGATCAGCCACGGCTCGGCAACGATGCGGTCCAGGTCGATGCCCATGCCAACTGCAATGAAGAACAGGCCCAGCAGCAGGCCCTTGAACGGCTCGATCTGCGCTTCCAGCTCATGCCGGAACTCCGAATCGGACAGCAGTACGCCAGCCAGGAACGCGCCCAGGCTGGGGCTGAGACCGGCCTCCTGCATGAACCAGGCGGTACCCAGCACCACCAGCAGGGCAGTGGCAGTGAATACTTCCGGGCTGCGGGTGCGCGCGATGATGCCGAACACCCTGCGCAGCACCGGCCGCCCGCACAGGATCACCACCGCCAGTGCACCCAGCGCCACGGCCGCATCTTCCCAGCGCAGCGTCTCGTTCTTCACCCCGCCCAGCAGCGGGATGGCCGCCAGCAGCGGAATCGCGATCAGGTCCTGGAACAGCAGGATGGCAAAGCCCAGGCGGCCGTGGTCGCTGTTGATCGCCTTGTGCTCTGACAGCAGCTGCAGGCCCACCGCAGTGGATGACAGCGCCAGCGCCACGCCCACCACCAGCGCGCTTTTCCACTGGAAGTGGTCGAGCAGCAGCAGGCCGCCCAGCACCAGCCCGGACAGCGCCACCTGCGCCGCACCGGCACCGAATACCGAGCGCCGCATCACCTTCAGGCGCGCGGGCGACAGCTCCAGCCCGATCACGAACAGCAGCATCACCACGCCGATCTCGGCGGCGCCGAGGATACGGTCGGCATCCTGCACGAAGCCCAGCCCGTCCGGGCCCAGTACCACGCCGGCCGCCAGGTAGCCCAGCACCGCGCCGAAGCCGAATTTCTTGAACACCGGCACGGCGATGACCGCCGCCAGCAGCAGCACCAAGGCCAGTTCCAGACCACCGCTATGCATGGGAATACCTGGTCATCGGGAAGCTGCTGCGCGTCCGTTCGGGTAGGAAAAGCGTGGCGAGCGCCACCCCTCCATTATGCGCGCCGCTCCGTACAGGCACGAGAACGACCTGCGGGGCGGGGCCGGGCCATGCCGCGCGGCACGGGTTGACCTGCAATGCCACCGGGTCCAGACTGCCCGCCGCTGGCGGCGCGTCTGCCAGCACACGCATCCCGGAGTCCCCAACCCATGTCCAGCGACAGTAGAAGTCGACCTCGTTCGACGCCAGTGATGGCCACCGCCTGACATCGGGACGGTTTGCCTGCGTTGGCGTTGCGCGAGGTCGCACCCCCACAAGGCAATCCGATGAACCAGAAGCAATTGCTGCGCCCGGTGGCCGATGCCGCCGCACTGGCCGCACCCCTGGCGAACTACAACACCGCCGACGCGGTGGAATTCCTCAATACGCTGGAACTGACGCGCGCCGCGGAAACGCTGGCGGCGCTGTCATTGCCGCGTGCGGTGAAGATGCTCGAAGCACCGGAGCTGCACCGCAGTGGCGAGCTGGTGGCGGCACTGCCGCCGGCCCGTGCCGCGGCCCTGCTGGGGTTGATGGCCGACGACCGCGCCACCGACATCGTCCACGAGCTGGACGAAGAAGAACGCGCGCGGCTGATCCCGCTGCTCGGCACCGATGCCCGCCAGGCCATCCAGAAGCTGCTCAGCTACCCGCCGAACACCGCCGGCGCGCTGATGACCACCGAGTACGTGGCGGTACCCGCCAGCTGGACCGTTGCGCAGACTCTGCAGCACATTCGCCAGGTCGAGCGCACCCGCGAGACGGTGTACGCGATCTACGTGCTGGACCCGGCCAGCCAGCAACTGCAGCAGGTGGTGACCATGCGCCGGCTGATCACCGGCCTGCCCGAGGAGTCGATCCTGGACGTGGCCCAGGTCAATCCGCCGGTGACGGTGGATGCGCTGATGGACCAGGAGGAAGTGGCGCGGCTGATCCGCCGCCACGATCTGCTGGCGATTCCGGTGGTCGACGCGCAGCAGCAGATGCTTGGCATCGTCACCGTAGACGACGTGCTCGATGCGCTGATCGAAGAGTCCACCGAAGACGCGCACAAGTTCGGCGGCATGGAAGCACTGGACAAGCCGTACATGCAGATCGGCTTCTTCGAGATGCTGCGCAAGCGCGCCGGCTGGCTGAGCGTGCTGTTCCTGGGTGAGATGCTGACCGCCAGCGCGATGCAGCACTACGAGGATGAACTGGCGCGCGCGGTGGTGCTGACCCTGTTCATTCCGCTGATCATGAGTTCGGGCGGCAACTCCGGCTCGCAGGCCACCTCGCTGCTGATCCGCAGCCTGGCGCTGCGCGAACTGCGCCTGCGCGACTGGTGGAAGGTGGCCCTGCGCGAAGTGCCCACCGGCATGGTGCTCGGCGCCATCCTCGGTTGCCTGGCCATCGTACGCATCGTCATCTGGCAGCTGGGTGGCCTGCACGACTACGGCGAGCACTGGATCCTGCTGGCGATCACCATCGGTGCCGCGCTGGTCGGCATCGTTACCTTCGGTTCGCTGTCCGGCTCGATGCTGCCCTTCATCCTCAAGCGGCTGGGCTTCGATCCCGCAAGCGCCTCGGCCCCGTTCGTGGCCACCCTGGTGGACGTGACCGGCCTGGTGATCTATTTCAGCATCGCCGCGATGATCCTGCACGGCACGGTGCTGTAGGCCGGAACCACCGCGCTCTGGCAGGTGCTGACCTTGGTCGGCACGCAGGGGACAGAACCCTTCTCTGCGCGAAGGAATCCGACCCCGGAGAAGGGGGACTTGCGCTGGATCATGCGCCTGGCGCGCCGGTGCGTGTACCGTAGGCGCATGAGTACCTACCACCTGCAGTCTGTGTTCCGTCCGCAGTCGGTCGCGGTGATCGGCGGCAGCCCACGTGAGCGCTCGGCCGGCCGCGCGGTGATGCGCAACCTGCGCGGCACCGGCTTCCCCGGCAAGGTGGCGTGGATCAACCCGCGGCACGCCGAGATCGATGGCATCCGCACGGTCAAGCGGTTGAAGGACCTGGACTGGGTGCCCGAGCTGGTGGTGATCACCGCCCCGGCGGCGATCGTGCCGCAGGTGGTACGCACCGCCGCCGAGCGCGGCGTGCAGTCGGCGATCATCCTGACCGCGCACCTCGGCGAAGGCCCGGGCTCGTTGTCGGCACAGGTTGAAGCGGTCGCGCGCAAGCATGGCCTACGCATCCTCGGCCCGCACTGCCTGGGCGTGATCGCTCCCCATGCACGGCTCAATGCCAGCATCGCCGCGCATTTCCCGCAGGCCGGCGACCTCGCCCTGATCTCCGAGTCCTCGGCCATTGCCGCCGCGCTGGTGGAATGGGGCGTGGCGCGTTCGGTCGGCTTCTCCGCCGTGGTGTCGTTGGGCGACACATTGGATGTGGATTTCGGCGACCTGCTCGATTACTTCGCCACCGACTACCGTACCCGCGCCATCCTGCTCTACGTGGAGCAGATCAAGGACGCGCGCAAGTTCATGTCGGCTGCGCGTGCCGCCGCTCGTGCCAAGCCGGTGGTGGTGGTGAAGTCCGGCCGCGCCGAGCGTGTGCAGCCGGGCAGCCGCGATACCCATGTGCAGGCGCTGGCCCGTGCCGACGATGTCTACGGAGCGGCGTTCAACCGTGCCGGCCTGCTGCGCGTGAGCGCGCTGGATGAGCTGTTCACCGCCGCCGAGTCGCTGGGACGGCTGGGGACGTTCCCGGGCCGCCGCTTGGCCATCCTCAGCAACGGTGGCGGCGTTGGGCGCCTTGCCGTGGACCAGCTGATCGCATTGCGTGGCACGCTGGCCAACCTGTCTGACAGCACGGTGGAGAAACTCGACGCGGTGCTGCCGCAGGGCTGGTCGCGCAGCAATCCGGTCGACATCGTGGTTGACGCGGATGGTGATCGCTATGCCGCGGCCATCGAAGCGCTGCTGGCCGACAACGAGAACGACGCGGTGATGGTGGTCAATGTGCCGACCGCATTCACCTCGTCGGCCGACGCCGCACAAGCACTGACCCGCACGCTGGGCCTGCGCCCGCGCCAACACCGCGACAAGCCGGTGTTCGCTGTGTGGCTGGGCAACGATGACCAGGCAACCGCCACGCTCAACGCGGCGCGGGTGCCGACCTATCCGACCGAGGCGGAGGCAGTACGTGGCTTCCAGCATCTGGTGCGTTACCGCGAAGCGCAGAACGCGCTGATGGAAACACCGCCCAGCCTGCCGCAGGACTTCAGCGTGGATGCGGCGGCCGCACGCGCGCTGGTTGATGCCGCGCTGGCCAACGGCCAGCAGTGGCTGGACCCGCTGGCCACGCATGAACTGCTGAAGGCCTACGGCATTCCTTCCGCGCCGGTGATGCATGCACGCGATGCGCACGAGGCGATGGACCTGGCACAGCCGCTGCTGGAACGCGGTGCCACGGTCGCACTGAAGATTCTGTCGCCGGATATTCCGCACAAGTCCGAAGTGGATGGTGTACGCCTGAACCTGGCGACGCTGCCGGCGGTGCAGAGTGCGGCCCATACGATCCTGTCGCGCGCACGCCAGCTGCGGCCGGATGCGCGCATCGATGGCCTGCTGGTACAGCCGACCATCGTTCGCCCGAAGGCGCGCGAGATCATCGTCGGTATCGCTGATGACGCGACGTTCGGCCCGGTAATCGTGGTCGGACGTGGTGGTACCGCAGTCGAAGTGATCAACGACAAGGCACTGGCGCTGCCGCCATTGGACCTGCGCCTGGCCCATGAACTGATCGGCCAGACCCGCGCCTCGCGCATCCTCAAGGCCTATGGTGATGTGCCCGCCGCCGATGAGCGCGCACTGGCGCTGGCGCTGGTGAAGCTGGCGCAGCTGGCCGCCGACATCCCCGAAGTGCGTACGCTGGACATCAACCCGCTGCTGGTCGACAGCAAGGGCATCCTCGCCCTCGACGCACGCGTGGCGGTGGCGCCGTCGCGCATCCTGCACAAAGGCCGTGGCCATCCGCGCTTCTCGGTGTTCCCGTACCCGAAGGAGTGGGAGCGCACCATCGAGCTGTCAGACGGTGGCCGTGCCTTCGTGCGCCCAGTGCGGCCGGAAGACGATGCGCTGTTCCGTGCGTTCTTCGCCCGCGTCAGCGACGAGGACCTGCGCCTGCGTTTCTTCCAGTCGGTGAAGCACTTCAGCCACGAGTTCATCGCGCGCCTGACCCAGCTCGACTACGCACGCTCGATCGCGCTGGTGGCGATCGAACCGCGCAGCGGCGAAATGCTGGGCGCGGTGCGGCTGCATGCCGACGCCGACTACCACCGCGGCGAGTACGGCATCCTGATCCGCTCGGACCTGAAAGGCCACGGCATCGGCTGGCGCCTGATGGCGATCATGATCGAGTACGCCAAGTGGCTGGGCCTGGACGTGGTCGAAGGCCAGGTGCTGCGCGAGAACAGCACCATGCTGGCGATGTGCCAGAGCCTGGGCTTCAAGACCAAACTCGATCCGGACGACCCGACGGTGATGATGGTGACCCTGCCGGTGCAGCAGGTTGAGGTGCCCGAAGTGCCGCCGGCGGCGTGATCCGCGCTGGGCGATGCACCGGTCTCACCGCATCGGTTCCACCACCACCCCCGTGCCATAGCACAGCACCTCGGTCAGCCCGATCATCACGTCGGTGGCGTCGTAAAGCAAGCTCATGCTGATGATTGCGCTGCTGTCAGTCGTTCTGACGATTGAATACAGACTACAACGATGGCTTGTACCCTGCGCCAGTGATGTCCGAGTGGTCCACGCATGTCGGCGTACCGGGTGCCTGCTGTGTCTCTTGCGTAGGAGTGACTGAATCACCAGAAGGAAAGAAGCGGCTACTGACGCATTTCGCTCTTCAACTCAGCGAAGAAGCAACGCTACCATTGCGCCACTGTGTGGCGGCGGCCCTCCGTGACCTTATTGAAAGAAGATGTTTCCCGATGTTGCAGGCACGAGGAAATTTGTGAGGATCCAAGGTATCAACGAAAAGACCTTCACCAGCTGCATGTGCTGCCTAGCTATGGTGGCGGCAACTGCAGGCGGTCGGATCTTGCCGTTCTTGTTCATAGGAGCGGTTGTCATTGTGATAGCGAGGCGTGCCGAAGTCAGGCGAGAGCGGATTCGGGAAGAGCACGCGTCGAAATGATCACTTTGCAAGGATGCCGCTTGAGCTGCTCCTGCGGCTGATTCCTGAAAGGACGCCAAGTCCGTACTGGTTTCAATGCGGCAGTTGATGGACCAGAGCAATCGTCATGACTCTTCTCGACGCTTGGCATGGAGTCCGCGCGAGTCATGCAGGGTATCTTGACCTGAGAAAGACTGGTGAGCCGTTCGAACAGCCGCATCGAATCAATCTCGTGCAGCGCTTGCTACACGCCCGGATCGCTCAAACGCATATCACTGCAGCAGCAGGTGGGTCCATCTCGTAAAGGAGAATCTCGAGCCGGGTCTGCTTGCGCTTGCCCAGGCCCTGCGCATCCCCAAATGTCAGTCGTATGATGTATTCCACTATGCGACTTAGTAGTGTCCCCCAAAGCGGAAATCTGTGGCGGGCACTGCTGCAAAGTTCGCAGGGAGCTGTTCAGAACATCCTTAGCTCTGGTAAATCATTAGCTGGATCGCGGCGCTTTCGCCCTGCGATCCTTTGAGGGTCGATATGAAGATTACTGATGGATTTGATGGGCGGCATGGCAGGTTCTATTTCATTTCCCTGGTAGCAATGGCGTCTGCCTCAGCGCTGATGCTGGTGGCGGCGCTTCGAGGTGCTGAGCCTTTGCAGGTTCCTCAGGAGGTCGGAGTTTTTGTTGCCGCATTTTCGCTGCTGTGTTCGACGGCAAGTTACCTGTCAATAGGGAAAATTAAGTACTCGTTCCTGCTGCTTGGGATTTCGGCTGCCGTATTTTCTGCCGCTCTATGGTCGTTCGGTGCGCCTTTGTCGTTCGTGCTGCTTTTGGGGCTCCCAGCTCTGCTATTGTCTTTAATTTCAGTTATTCTTCGGGATAAGGTCGATGTGCAGGTCGAGAGGGATGACTGACGTTTCTTATCTATAGAATGATCTATTCCTAGTCCATTGGTCGCTGATGGCTGAGCGATATTTGCCGTCCTCATGACCTGCATCTACGGATGCTCTGAACAACTACTTCGGTAGTGCTGTCCGCTGGCCGGCGGCCTGAGAGACAATAGAGGCACACGTTGAGAAGCCATCCATGCAGCTGACATTTGGCGATACGCAGGGTCTGGGCAAGCGCAAGCAGACCCGGCTCGAGATTCTCCTTTACGAGATGGACCCACCTGCTGCAGCAGTGATGTGCATTGAGCGATCCGCGCATGTAGTAAGCGCTGAACGAGATTGATTCGATGCGGCTGTTCGCCCGGGTCAGCGAGCTTAATGCGATCCCGGATGACCAGTTGTTTGCCGGAAGCATTGCCGACAACATCAGCGGCTTCGATAGCGCCTTCGATGAACAGCGCATCGAGGAAGCTGCTCGGATGGCAGCCGTGCACGACGATATCACGGGGCTGCCGATGGGTTATCACGGTCTTATCGGAGACATGGGCAACTCGCTTTCAGGCGGTCAGAAACAGCGAGTGATTCTGGCCCGTGCCCTCTACCGCCGGCCTCGGATTCTGTTTCTGCATGAGGCCGCCAGCCATCTTGATGTCATGCGCGGTCGCTGGCATGGCTCCGTCACCGTGATGGCGCGACAATACCCCCATGACCGACCGTATCCCCCTGTTGCTGCTACCCGGCCTGCTCAACGATGCCGAGCTGTGGCGCGCGCAGTTGGCCGACTTGGCCGACATCGCCGAATGCACGGTGGGCGACCAGACCCGTGGTGAAACCCTGCAGGCAGTGGCCGAGGACGTGTTGGCGCAAGCGCCCGAGCGCTTTGCGCTGGCCGGTTTCTCGCTGGGCGGTTTCGTCGCCCAGCAGATCCTGCGCATCGCTCCGGAACGTGTGCTGCAGCTGGCGCTGATCGACACCTCGATCCACGCCGATTCACCGGAACGTGCCGAGCAGCGCCGCAGCCAACGTGCCAGCGTGCGCCTGCCGGGGAAGTTCCATGGCTTCGGTGACGCGCTGATGCGCAGCTACATCGACGCCTCGCGGCTGGACGACTACGTGCTGGTGCAGCGTGTGCGTGATATGACCGCCCGCATGGGCGCGGAAGTCTTCCTGCGCCAGAGTGCGCTGGAACGCCGTGATGGCCACGATGTGCTGGCCGGGTACCGCGATCCGCTGCTGATCCTCTGCGGTGCGAATGACCGCATCACGCCGCTGGTAGTGAGCGAAGAGATGCATGCGATGGTGCCGCACTCGCAGCTGGTGGTGGTGCCCGATTGCGGGCACCTGGCACCGATGGAGAAACCAGATGAAGTGAGTGCATCGATGCGCGAGTGGTTGCTACAGGAGTAGACCAAAGCCGCTTCTGGTGGGTGCGGACCTTGGTCCGCACGGTGTTTCAATGATCGATCAGAGGTCAGTGCCGACCAAGGTCGGCACCTACCGATTCCAATCCGTAACCGCGGTTGGCCTCAATCCCAGGCCGGGGCAATCCCTTCCGGATTCGCCAGGCGATGGCCACGATCCAGCTTGGCGATCTGTGCCATGTCTTCGTCGGTCAGTCGCACGGCCGCTGCTTCCAGGTTGGCTGCCAGGTTTTCGCGCTTGGTCGACGACGGGATCACCGAGAAGCCCTGCTGCAGCGCCCAGGCCAGCGCAACCTGCGCCGGGGTGGCCTGGTGACGGCCGGCAATGGCCTGGATCACCGGGTCCTTCAGCACTTCGCCATAAGCCAGGCTCATGTAGGCGGTGATGTGGATGCCGTTGTCCTGCAGGAACTTCACCAGCAGGCGGTTCTGCAGGTACGGGTGGATCTCGATCTGGTTGGTGGCGATGGCTTCGGCACCGAGGATCTCGATCGCCTTGCGGGTCTGCGCGATGGTGAAATTGGAGATGCCGATCGCCTTGGTCAGCCCCTGCGCCTTGGCCTCGGCCAGTGCTGGCAGGTATTCCTCCATCGGCACATCGACCTTGTCATTCGGTGACGGCCAGTGGATCAGCGCCAGGTCGACGCGGTCAGTGCGCAGCTTCTCCAGGCTGATGCGCAGGCTGGCCAGCAGCGCATCGCGCTTGAACTCGGTGATCCACACCTTGGTGGTCAGGTACAGATCATCACGCGGCACGCCGGACTCGGCGATGGCCTGGCCGACTTCGGCTTCGTTGCCGTAGATCTGCGCGGTATCAATGGCGCGGTAACCGACCTCCAGCGCATTGCGCACCGAGTCGATCACGGTCTGGTCTTTGAGGCGGAAGGTGCCGAGACCGAAAGCGGGGACAGTCATGGGAAGCTCCAACGGGGGGAAGGGAGTAGCAGAGGGAAGAGGGTAGGACAGGCACCGTATGCATGCCGGCAACGGTGCATTGCATGGATCAATGCGCGGTGGCGGCAATACCGTCGGCGCGGTGGTCGACGCCATCGCGGCGGTCGAGGCGGCCACTGAGCACGGTCAGCGCGTAGGCCAGTACGACCACCAGCGCGCCCAGCCAGGGCGTATGCATCAGGCCGACGTGCTCCACCACCAGGCCGCCCAGCGAGGCGCCCATCGCGATGCCGACGTTGAACGCGGCGATGTTCAGGCCCGAGGCCACGTCGGCCGCCTGCGGCGCATAGCGCTGCGCCTGCTTGACCACGTAGACCTGCAGGCCGGGCACGTTGCCGAACGCTACCGCGCCCAGCGCCAGCACCGTCAGCAGCATCAACCAGGTGTTGTAGGCAGTGAACGTGAGGACGAACAACACCAATGCCAGCAGTCCGAAGATGCGCTTCAGCGCGGGCACTGGACCCAAGCGGTCGGCCATGCGCCCGCCCCACAGGTTGCCGATCGCCACCGACACGCCGTACACCAGCAGCACCAGGCTCACGGCGTTGGCCGGAAGGCCGGTGACGTCCTGCAGGATCGGCGCCAGATAGGTGAAGGCCAGGAAGGTGCCACCGTAGCCCAGCGCGGTCATCGCATAGACCAGCAGCAGGCGTGGCTGGCCGAGCACGGCCAGCTGTTGGCGAAGGCTGGCCGGCGCACTCTGCGGCAGGTTGCGCGGAACGAACAACAGCGCGCCGATAAGGGCGACCACGCCGAGGCCGGCCACCGCCAGGAAGGTCGCGCGCCAGCCCAGATGCTGGCCGATGAAGGTGCCCAGCGGCACGCCGGTCACCAGTGCCACGGTCAGGCCGGTGAACATGATGGCGATCGCGCTGGCTGCCTTCTCCTTCGGTACCACGGCGGTGGCGATGATCGCGCCGATCGAGAAGAACACGCCGTGCGCCAGGCCGGTCAGGATGCGGGCGATGATCAGCGAGGTATAGCCGGGTGCCATCCAGGCGACGACATTGCCGAGCGTGAACAACACCATCAGTGCCACCAGCAGTTGCTTGCGCGGTACGCGTCCGGTCAGCGCAGTCAGCACCGGCGCACCGATGGCCACACCCAGCGCGTACAGCGAGACCAGCAGGCCGGCCGAGGGCAGGCTGACCTGCAGGTCGCCGGCGATGGTCGGGATCAGGCCGACGATGACGAATTCGGTGGTGCCGATGGCGAAGGCACCGAGGGTCAACGCCAGCAGGGCGAGGGGAATGCCACGGGTCATGACAGGGTCCAGCAGGAGGAAGAGGCTGCGCAGTCTGCGCCGCCGACCTTTGCCGAAAAACCGGTCTTCACGCCAATCACTATTGCCGTGCAGTCAATAATAGGGACATGAAGACCACTCTCGATGAAATGCAGGCGTTCCTTTCGGTGATCGACAGCGGCTCGATCAGTGCCGCCGCCGAGCAGCTGGGGCAGACGCCCTCGGGCGTGAGCCGCGCCCTGGGGCGGCTGGAGGACAAGTTGGGGATCACCCTGCTGACCCGTACCACCCGCCGCCTGCACCTGACCGCCGAGGGCGAGGCGTTCCTGCGCCATGCGCGCGCGATCATCGATGCGGTGGAATCGGCCGAGGAACAGATGGCGGCGCGCCGCGAGCGCCCGGCGGGGCGCCTGCGCGTGGATGCGGCGATGCCGTTCGTGCTGCACGTGATCGCGCCGCTGGTGGCCGGCTATCGCGCGCGTTACCCGGAAGTGCAGCTGGAGTTGAACAGTTCCGACCGCTACATCGACCTGCTCGAACGGCGCACCGATCTGGCGATCCGGATCGGCCCGCTGGCCGACTCCACCCTGCATGCGCGGCTGCTGGGCCGCTGCCAGCTGCGGCTGGTGGCCAGCCCGGCCTACCTGGCCAAGCACGGCGAACCGGCCAGCGTCGCCGCGCTGGGCCAGCACACGCTGCTCAGCTTCAACGAGCCGGAATCACTCAACCGTTGGCCGCTGCCCGGAGAATCGGATGGGCTGCTGCTGGTGCGGCCGGATATCGCCGTGTCCAGTGGCGAGACGTTGCGCCGGCTGGCGGTGGAAGGTGTGGGCATCACCTGCCTGTCCGACTTCGTCACCGATCGTGACCGCAGCGCCGGCACCCTGGTGCAGGTGCTGACGGCGCAGACGCTGGATGTGTACCAGCCGATCCATGCGGTGTACTACCGCAACACCGCCGTGTCGTCGCGGATCAGCTCGTTCGTGGATTACCTGGCCGACGCGATGGCGCAGAGTGATTACGTGCGCTGAAGTCGTGGTGGGTTGCCGGCCAGCGGCCGGCACTACCGCTCATCGCACGGGTAGTGCCGGCCGCTGGCCGGCAACCGGATCCCTCAGGCCGCGCGCGCCAACGCGTCCTTCGCTGCCGCCGTAGTCGACAGATCGAACACATCCACCGCGTCGATCAACCGGTTCGCCTGTTGTTCCAGGCTGCGTGCCGCAGCGCTGGCTTCCTCCACCAGCGCGGCGTTCTGCTGGGTGGTGCCATCCATCTGGATCACCGTCTGGCTGACCTGTTCAATGCCCGCGCTCTGCTCCTGCGAGGCAGCGGAAATCTCGGCCATGATGTCGGTCACACGCTGCACCGACGCCACGATCTCGGCCATGGTGTCACCGGCCTCGCGCACGCGCTGCGCGCCGTGGCCGACCTGCTCAACCGAGGTCTCGATCAGTGCCTTGATCTCCTTCGCGGCAGCGGCCGAGCGCTGCGCCAGCGTGCGTACTTCACTGGCGACCACCGCGAAGCCGCGACCCTGTTCGCCGGCACGCGCCGCTTCCACCGCAGCGTTCAATGCCAGGATGTTGGTCTGGAACGCTATGCCATCGATCACGCTGATGATCTCGGCGATCTGCCGTGACGAGGTTTCGATCGCGCCCATCGTCGTCACCACCTGGCCGACCACGCTGCCGCCGTGAGAGGCAACGGTATGCGCGCCGATCGCCAGCTGGTTGGCCTGGCGTGCATGCTCGGCGTTCTGGCGCACGGTGGAGGTCAGTTCCTCCATCGACGCGGCGGTCTCTTCCAGATTGGCCGCCTGCTGCTCGGTACGACGCGACAGATCGTTGTTGCCGGCGGCGATCTCCGCCGCCGCGGTGTGGATGTTGCCGGAGGCGTGCTTGATGTCGGTGACGATGGTCGCCAGCTGCGCGGCAGTGGTGTTGGCATCGCCGGCGATGCGCGCGAACACACCCTGGAAATCGCCGTGCATGCGCGCGCCGAGGCGGCCATCGGCAATCGCGCGCAGCATGCTGGAGACCTCGCCGAGGTTCAGTTCGGTCGCCTGCATCAATCGGTTCAAGCCGTCGACCATCGCGCGGAAGTCATGCTCGAAGCGCGCGCTGTCGCCACGCTGGCTGAAATCACCCATGGCAGCGGCTTCGGCCAGGCGGCGGATCTCGCCATTGATCATGCCGAGATTGACCTTGGCGGTATCCAGTGCGTCGGTGATCACTGCCTTCTCGCCGGGCAGGCGTTCCATGTCCTGGCTGAGGTCACCGATCGCGTAACGGCCCATGATCGCAATCGCGCGCAGCTTTACCTGGATGTGCGCATCGACCAGCGCGTTGCTGTCGGCCACCATCGTGCCGAATGCGCCGGGGAAGGCACTGGCATCCATGCGGTGGCTGATGGTGCCGGCTTCATGCGCCTGTGCCATCGTGGCCTGTGCATCGAGCACACCGCGCAGCGTGGACTGCACGGCCTGCATGGCCTGCGCGAGCCGACCGATCTCATCGCGGCTGCGCACCTGCACAACATGCTGCAGATCACCGGCGGCCACTGCACGCGCAGCGGCTTCCACCGCCAGCACCGGCTGCACCACCGCACGCCGCAGCCACCAGCCCAGGCCGATCAGCAGCAGCACGGCGGCCAGCACGGTCAGCGCCGCGCACAGCAGCAGCGTCTGCCGCGCCTGCTGCGAGCGTGCCGCCACCGCCGCTTCGGCCACCTGCGTGGCGTGCGTGCTCAACGCATCCAGCGCGGTTGCCACCGGGCGGTCCTTGCCGCGCACGAGGTTGTCGCCGGCGGCGGGATCGTAGCTGGCCTCGGCGAACGCCTGCAGCGCCGCGTGATAGTCCTGCTGCAGCCGCGCGTGCAGGCCGATGAACGCCTGAGCCAGTTCGCGCGTGCGTGCATCCGGGCTACTGACCAGGCCCTTGGCCAGCTGCTCCACCAGACGGCCCTCGCTGTCGAACGCCTCCAGGTGGCGCTGGCGCAGTGCGTCGTCGTGACCGCGCAGCAGTACGTTCTTCCATTCCTGCACCTGCCCGCGGAACTCGCGCTGCAGGCGCTCGGCGTCGCGGCTGTGGGCGACTTCGGGCGGAACCTCGGTGGACAGTTTCAACCAGGCGGAGGCGAGGCCGGCCAGAGCACACAGGAGGACCACGGCCAGACCAACGGAAACCGCGCCGAGCAGCTTGGACTGCAGGCGCGGAGCACGGACAGACGCATTCATGGGGAAGCACTCTCGGGAAGGGGCACTGCGGTATCGACCCGCTGCGCACGCCCTGAAGTGGGATGTTCATCACATTCGCGTTTCGTTTAGTGATGTGAAGAAACTATTTCATAGGACAGATATGTCCATATGGAACGAAAGCAGACCCTCGACAGAGGAATTAAATGTAACTATTGTCGTTACATGAAATCCGCGAACCCGCTTTCCGACGCTCTGCATGTGATGGCGCACCTGGTCGGCCATGCCGCACCGCGTACGTCCGAACAGCTGGCGTCGTGCCTGCCGACCCATCCGGTAGTGATCCGCCGCCTGCTGGCGCAGCTGCACAGGGCCGGCCTGGTGCGCAGCACGCGCGGCCATGGTGGCGGCAGCGTGCTGGCCCGCGACGCCGCAGCGATCACCCTGCATGACATCTACCTGGCCGTGGGTGCACCGCCGCTGGTGCAGGTCGGTGCCCGCGATTCCGGTGGTGGCTGCCCGATCCAGCAGCTGGTCAACAGCGCCCTTCTCGAAGGCGCGCGCGAGGCGCAGCGGTTGCTTGAGCAGCGCCTGCAGGCGACCACGCTGGACCAGCTCGGCGCCGACTTCGCCCGCCATCTCGCCCATCACCGTTCCCTGGAAGGTCACCATGAATCCTGATGTGCTCATCGTCGGCGGCAGCTATGCCGGCATTGCCGCCGGCCTGATCCTGGCCCGTGCCCGTCGCCCGGTCACCGTCATCGACGCCGGTTCACCGCGCAATCGTTTCGCCAGTCATTCGCACGGGGTGATGGGGCTGGATGGCATCAGTGGCGCCGAGCTGCTGAAGACCGCGCGTCAGCAATTGCTGGACTACCCCACGGTGCGTTGGGTGCATGCCGAAGTAGAGCACGCCCGCACCACCGCCGAAGGCGTGGAAGTGCGTACCGCCGATGGCCAGGTGCTGGCCGCGCGCAAGCTGCTGCTGGCAAGCGGCATCGCCGACCAGCTGCCGGAACTGCCCGGACTGGCCGAGCGCTGGGGCAGCACTGTGCTGCACTGCCCCTACTGCCACGGCTATGAAGTCGGTGGTGGTGCCATCGGCCTGCTCGGCGGCCATCCGATGTCCGCCAGCAAGGCGCCGCTGTTCGCCGACTGGGGCAACGTCACGTTCTTCAGCATGGGTCTGGAGATCACCGATGAGGAACGCGCCGCCATGCAGCAGCGTGGCGTGCACATCGAGACCTCGCCGGTGCTGGGCGTACACGGCGACCAACCGACCTGGCTGGAAGTGGAGCTGGCCGACGGCCGCCGCATCGCACAGCGTGCGCTGTTCGTGCCGGCCACCCAGGCGATGGCCACGCCGCTGGTGCAGCAGCTGGGGTGCACATTGGTCGAGAGCCCGCTGGGCGTGCTGATCGAGGTCGACATGATGAAGCAGACCTCGGTGCCGAACGTGTATGCCGCAGGCGATGCGACCACGGTAGGCAACATCACCCTGGCCGCCGCCGAAGGCGTGCGGGCGGGGATCGGCGTGCATCATGCGCTGGTGGCCGAGGACAGCGTGCCGCGCTGATCGCAGCACCGGTAGCCGCCGACCTCGGTCGGCGCCGCTCCATCCACGCATGGCGTGGAAGAGCAGTCGAGCAAGCTCGACGCTACGGATCCCGGGCATCCATTCGCCCGTGCCCGTCGAGCAGGTGCCGGCCGAGGCCGGCACCGTTCCATCATCCCTTCACGCACAGCACCTGGCGCAGGGTGTGCAGCACGTCGACCAGGTCCAGCTGTGCGGCCATTACATCGTCGATCGACTTGTACGCGGCCGGCGACTCATCCAGCACGCCGCTGTCCTTGCGGCATTCCACATGCGCGGTGGCCTCGCGGTGCTGGGCCAGCGTGATCTGCTGGCGCGCAGCGCCACGGCTCATTACCCGGCCGGCACCGTGGCTGCAGCTGTGGAAGCTGTCCGCGTTGCCCTTGCCACGCACGATGTAGCTGCGCGTGCCCATGCTGCCGGGAATGATGCCCAACTCGCCCTCGCGGGCACTGACCGCGCCCTTGCGCGTCACCAGCAGCTCCTGGCCGTGGTGCGTCTCCCTCTGCACGTAGTTGTGGTGGCAGTTCACCGCCATCGCCGCCAGCTGGAACTTCGGCAGCCGGTGGCGCATCTCGCCCAGCACCCGCGACATCATTGCCTCGCGGTTCTGCCGGGCGTAGTCCTGCGCCCACGACACCGCCTCGACGTAGTCATCGAACAGCGGCTCGCCCTCCATGAAGAACGCCAGGTCCTTGTCCGGCAGGTGGAAGCCGAGCATGCGCCGGGCCAGTTCCTCGCGCGCCTTCTCGATGAAGTAGGTGCCGATCAGGTTGCCGGTGCCGCGAGAGCCGCTGTGCAGCATCACCCACACCGTGTCCGTCTCGTCCAGGCACAGTTCGATGAAGTGGTTGCCGCCGCCCAGCGTACCCAGCTGGCGATCCAGCTTGTCGGTGCGGATCTTCCGGTGCTTGTCCTTGATCTTCTCCAGGCCGGCGGCCAGCCCGGACTGCACCAGCCGGGTGTGGATGCTGTCGGGCATGCGGTGATGCTCGCCGCCACGGCCATTGCCGACCGGGATGCTGCGCTCGATGCTGTTGCGCAGCTGCCGCAGGTCATCGGGCAGGTCATTGGCACGCAGCGTGGTACGCACGGCGGCCATGCCGCAGCCGATGTCGACGCCGACCGCGGCCGGGATGATCGCACCGCGGGTCGGGATCACCGAGCCCACGGTCGCGCCCTTGCCCAGGTGCACGTCCGGCATCACGGCCACCCACGGCCCGACGAACGGGATCGCGGCGATGTTGCGCAGCTGCTCATGCGCCTGCGCCTCCAGCGGCACACCGTTGACCCAGCCCTTGATCGGCGTGGTGCCCTCGGCGTGCAGCCATTGATAGTTGTGTTGAGTGTCCATGTCTTCGTGTTTGTCCTTGATGGGCCGGCGGCGCGTCCCTGCGCCGCCGCTACCCCCTACCTGATCGTCACCAGTTGCTTCAGCACGCCATCCAGGCCGCCGAACACGGTGAGCTTGTCGATCTTCTCGGTGACCTTCTCCAGTGCCTCCAGCTCCTTCAAGCGCATCAGCACCGGGTTGTCCTCGATCAGCTTTGCGGTGTTGAGCTGCGAACGCGTGGCGTTGGCCTCCTCGCGGCGACGGATCACGCTGGCCTGGGCCTGCTTCTCGGCCAGCACCACGCCGTTGAGGATCTCCTTCATCTCGCCCGGCAGAATCACGTCCTTGATGCCCACGCCGAGCAGCCGCACGCCGTGACCCGCGATCGCCGCCTGCACATGCGCGGCGATCTCGCCGTCCAGCGCGGCCTTGTCACCCAGCAGCTCGTCCAGGCTGCGCGAGGCGATCGCCTGGCGCAGGCCGAACTGCAGCTGCCGATAGATGAACTCATCGGCATTGCTGAGCGTGCGGTGTGCACGCACCGGGTCGACCACCTGCACGGTCGCGGCCAGGTTCACCCGTAGGGTCACCTTGTCGCGGCTGAGCAGTTCCTGGCCGGACACGTCCAGCGAACGCGCACGCAGCTCCACACGCTCCACCGACACGTTGCCGTTGAAGTTCCAGAACGCGTGCAGACCGGCGTCCAGCGTCTGCCGCAGCGTGCCATCGATGAACAGCAGGCCGACCGATTCGCTCGGCACGGTACTGATCACCGCTACACGCGGCAGCACGCCCAGCTGGCCCAGGCGCTGCTGCACGTCCGCCGGGATGCGCGGCTCGTCACCCAGCGCCATGACGCGCACCCGGGTATCGACCGAGCCCCGCCAGTACAGTCGGCGGCTGCTCGGTGGCAGCACTTCATCGATACGGCCGTTGCGCAGCAACAGACCGACCTCGGTGGCGCCGACATTGGCCAGCACGAAGTGCGTGTCCAGCCGTGCGCCCAGCGCCTCGATCAGGCTGTCCTGGTCGCTGCCGGTGTAGGCCGCGCCCTTCGATGCAGTGTGGATGTCCACGTGCGGGCGGCCGCCGAACGGCGACAGGCGGTGCACGCCCGGCAGCAGGATCTGCTGGAAACGACGGTTGCGATACACCAGGCCGCGCTCGCCGTCGCCGATCACGACCTTGATGGTCCAGAACATGGGAGTCTCTCCTTGTATGGCTCTGGTGGTTCGACCCGATGGAATGAATGCCATGACCCGGGTCGATCAGGTCGTGGCAGGGCTGGCTGCACACCTTGTGCAGCTGGCGGAAGAGGGCGGCCATCGGCGGACGGTCCGCACGCGGAGCCTTCGGTGCACCGGCACTGCTGCCATCGCCGTTCCCGGCAGGCAGCACCGGTGCGGAACGTGGCTGGCAGTGGCGGCGGGCCGGGGCCCGGCGTGCGGTCCGTTGCCGTTCCTGCGGTGCCCGAGGGTGTCTGCAGGGACGGCGACGATGGCCGCTGGGGCTTGCGCCCCGGGTGCTGCTTCAAGTCATGACGTGACAGGTCATGTGGTTTGGAGTGGGAGTCGAACCCACGACAGACGGAATCAGGATCCGTTGCTCTACCCTACTGAGCTATCCAGTTGGGGACCGCGCGGAATCGAACCACGTACCGGCGAACCGGTGCCTGCCTCCAGCAGGCGATCCAGGCGATGGCATGTCCGCGACCTCCGGCATACGCCACGGCAACGCCGCGCGCACCAGCCCGTGGTGGAAACGGGACCGTTGGAGAATCGAGGGTGCAGACCACCGACATTATCGCGAGCGATAATGTTTGGGGGCGATGCAGATAATGTCCAGGCGTCGCCACTCGCGCGAAGTAAATCCTTCGGCGGGGCGGGAAAACCTGGGTCAGTGAGCGGCGGGTTGCCGCGCGGGGTGCAGTTCTGGCATCGCGGGTCCTTGTGCCGACGCAAACGAAAACGCCCCCGGGACTTGCGTTCCGAGGGCGTCGTCAGGCCTCGGAGATCGGGGTGGCCGATCTCCGCAGGGCGGGTATCAGGCCGTTGTCAGCTGGACTTCCTTGCCGAACGCGCGCGCCAGCACGTCCATGCGCAGGCATGGCAGCAGTTTGGCGATGGCGACGGAATGTGCGTTCAAGGGAAGTTTCCAGTGGTTGTTGAAACGAGGTGCGCACGATAAACCACGATTTAGTCGTGCGCAACCATTTTGTTCAATTATTTTCTTCGGTGCGCGTGTCATGTCGGCCAGCGGCCGGCACTACCGTGTCTCAAGCTTCCGTGCTGGCGGCATCCAGCTGCGCGACATCCTGCACGCTCAGCGACACGTTGGCCGCCGCCAGCAGATCGTGCAACTGCTCGACGCTGGTGGCGCTGCCGATCGGCGCGGTGATCGACGGTCGCGCGATCTGCCACGCCAGTGCGATCTGCGCGGTACTGGCATTGTGCTTGCTGGCCACGTCATCCAGTGCCTGCAGGATGCGCAGGCCACGCGGATTCAGATAGCGCTTCACCACGGTTTCGCCACGCGCCGGGCTCTTGGCCGCATCGGCCGGCGTGCGGTACTTGCCGCTGAGGAAGCCACTGGCCAGCGCGTAGTAGCCGATCACGCCGATCTGTTCGCGCTGCACCAGCGGTTCCAGCTCCTTCTCGTAGCCGGCGCGGTCATACAGGTTGTACTCCGGCTGCAGGGTTTCGTAACGCGGCAGCTTGTAATCGGTGGACACCTTCAGCGCATCGGCCAGGCGCGTGGCGCTGTAGTTGGAAGCACCGATCGCACGTACCTTGCCGGCTTCGATCAGGCGGCCGAACGCGGCCAGGGTCGCTTCCAGCGGCGTCGACTCGTCATCCTCGTGGGCCTGGTACAGATCGATCACGTCGGTCTGCAGGCGGCGCAGCGAATCCTCGACCGCCGCATTGATGTTGTCCGGGGTCAAGCCGGGGCGCTCGGCCCACTTGGCCACCTTGGTCGCCAGCACCACCTTGTCGCGCTTGCCGCTGCGGGCAAACCACTTGCCGATCAGCGTTTCCGATTCGCCGCCGGCATTGCCCGGGACCCAGGCCGAATACACATCGGCGGTGTCGACCAGGTTGAAGCCGGCGTCGACGAAGGCATCGAGCAGGGCGAAGCTGGCCTTTTCATCGGCGCTCCAGCCGAACACATTGCCACCGAAGGCGAGCGGACGTACATGCAGGCCGGAACGGCCCAGTTCGCGGGTTGCCGTCATGGGCACGGACTCCTTGGGGGAAGTGCTCCAGAATAGAACGCGTTGTGTGACCGCGCTGCGGCGGCGACCACAAAACAGTGTTCCGCGACGCGCACGCAGCTAACGTTTTGTGAACACCTGGGACGCTGCGACTGCTAGTCTCGCCGCATCTTCCGCTGGAGTCGCCCTGATGATTGCTGCCTCTTCCCTGCGTGGTTGCCGCCTGCTGCTTGCTTCGGCCCTGCTTGCCGCTGTTCCCGCGTTCGCCGCACCGGCCACGGTGGCGCCGGCGAAGATCCAGGTGTCACCGGCCATCGATGCGGCGGTGAAGGCGTCGACCCGTGATGCCAACAACGTCAAGCGCGATGGCTATCGTCATCCGGCGCAGACGCTGTCGTTCTTCAAGGTGGCGCCGGAAAAGACCGTCATCGAGATCACCCCGGGCAACGGCTGGTACTCGGAGATCCTGGCGCCGTTGCTGCGTGACAAGGGCCATTACGTCGCTGCCGTGGTCGACCCGATGGCTGTTGCCGAAGGCCGCGGCCGTGACTACCAGCAGCGCAGCCGCGACAGCCTGGAAAAGAAGTACGCCGGTGCACCGGCACAGTTCGGCAAGACCGCCGTGGTCGCCTACGATCCGGCCAAGCCGGTGTTCGGCCCGGCCGATTCAGCTGACGTGGTGCTGACCTTCCGCAACGTGCACAACTGGCGCAAGGCCGGCCAGGCGCAGGGCATGTTCCAGGGCTTCTTCAACGTGCTCAAGCCAGGCGGCGTGCTGGGCGTGGTCGAGCATCGCGCCAAGGCCGCTGTGGCCGACGACGATGACACCGGCTACGTCGGCCAGCAGCAGGTGATCGCGATGGCCGAGGCCGCCGGCTTCAAGCTGGATGCGCGCAGCGAGGTCAACGCCAACCCGCGCGATACCAAGGACCACCCGAACGGCGTGTGGACGCTGCCGCCGACCAACCAGCACGACAAGGCCGATGATGCGAAGTACCAGGCAATCGGCGAAAGCGACCGCATGACCCTGCGCTTCATCAAGCCGTAAGGGCTGGTGCCGGGCTGGCGCATGTTGACTCTGTGGAGCCGAGCCCATGCTCGGCTCATCGCGCGTAGTGCGGCGCATGGCTGGTCCCAAGGCCGGCCATGCGTCGGAATTCAATCGTATGCAAGGACATGGACTGTTGAAGAAGGTTCTATACATCGCCGTTGCGGTGCTGGTGCTGACGCGGCTGATCGATTTCATGTTCTACGGCGGTCACACCCATGACCTGGTCGGGGCTGTTGGTTTTGCAGTGCTGTTCGCCGGCATCCTGCTGGATGAACGTGCACGCAGCGCAAGTCAGCCACCAGCTCGCCTGCGGCGCCGGGCCAATGTCATAGCGGCGTGCGGTATCGCACTGGTGCTGGGCTCGTTCCTACTGGAGTGGAAGGTCCTCGGCTGAGCCTGCCGTAATCGCGGCGGCAGGAAAGAGCAGCCGAGCATGGGCTATGCCGGCCGTCCTGACTGGCACCCTTCGTGCCCTCGCGCGCGACGTTGGAAGCGGCTCCTGCTGCTGCCTTCGGCTCTACAGCTGAGTGGCGCGTGGCGCGGCGTGGGACAATGCCCCACCCGCCGCCCGCCGTGCCCGCAATGCTGATTGCCTTCAACAAGCCGTTCAACGTGCTCTGCCAGTTCACCGACCGCAGCGTGCCGCCGCGACCGACGCTGGCCGGGTTCGGCCTGCCGCCGCGCGTGTATGCCGCCGGGCGCCTGGACCATGACAGCGAAGGGCTGCTGCTGTTGACCGACAACGGCACGCTGGCGCACAAACTGACCGACCCGAAGCACAAGGCCGACAAGACCTACTGGGTGCAGGTGGAAGGCATGCCCAGCGACGAACAGCTGCAGCAGCTGCGTACGGGCGTGGTGCTCAATGACGGGCCGACCCTGCCGGCGAAGATCGAGCGCCTCGATCCGGCGCCATCGCTGTGGACGCGTGATCCGCCGGTTCGCTTCCGCAAGACCGTACCCGACAGCTGGCTGGCGATCACGATCCGCGAGGGCCGCAACCGGCAGGTGCGGCGGATGACCGCGGCGGTGAACCTGCCGACGCTGCGGCTGGTACGCGCGTCGATGGGGCCGTACCGGCTGGACGACCTGCAGCCGGGGCAGTGGCGGCAGATCGGCTGATGCAGAAAGGGCCGGGTACTTTCCGGTACCCGGCCCTCTCGTAGCTGGTGGGGTCAGATCCCTTCCGCAGGAAGAGCTCTGACCCCCGCAGACTCAGGCATCGCTGCCGATGTCGCTGTGCTCGTCGACCACGGTGTCATTGCGGCGGTCGCGCGCATTGATGCGCTGGGCCTGGCCGTTCACCACATGGCCCTGCGCGGCCTTCTTCTTCTGCTGCTTGCGGTATAGCGCATAGCCAAGCAGGCCGACGCCAACGGCTGCGGCAGCCACGGCGACTGCCGGGTTGCGGCGCGCGAACCTGGTCGCGGCCTTGCCGCCAGTCTTCACCGCGCCAATGGCGGCACCGGTCTTGATCCAGTCGGCACTGCGCAGGCTGCCACCGGCGCTCTTGAGGCCGTCGCCGGCGGTGTGGGCCAGCTCCAGGGCGCGCTCCAAAGCGCGGTCGGTGATTACGGTCAGCTTGCTCATGCGGGGGGTCCTTTGCCTCGGGTCGAAGTCCAGTGTCGCGCGTTGCCCGTAAACGGTATGTCAGTCGGGGTCGCACGTGGTGTGACTCTACCGCAGCCATTCAGGATCAGGCAGGGTGGGGTTGGAGCGCTTTCCCTGGAGACGGGGTCAGAGCCCTTTGCGCTGCAAAGGGATCCGACCCCAGCAATCAGGTGCCGCGCGGCTTGGCCCGATGGGTGGCCGTCGCCGTCCACGGATCATCCGGCCACGGATGGCGCGGGTAGCGGCCCTTCATTTCCTTCTTCACCTCGGCGTAGGTGTTTTCCCAGAAGTTGCGCAGATCCTGGGTGACCTGCAACGGCCGCCCGCCGGGCGACAGCAGGTGCAGGGTGAGCGGCACGCGGCCATCGGCAATGCGCGGGGTGTCGGCCAGGCCGAACAGTTCCTGCAGTTTCACCGCCAGCACCGGCGGCAGCGGTTCGCCGCTCTCGCTGTCCAGCGCATAGGTGATTGGCCGCTCCAGTCCGGACGGCACGGTGATGCGGGTGGGCGCATGACGTTCGACCAGCTGCCGCTGCGACCATTCCAGCGGCGACTTCAGCGCCTCGCCGAAGCTGGCTTCGTCCAGCGCATCCAACCGTGTCTTGCCGGCGAACGCAGGCTGCAGCCACTGCGCACGGTTGGCCAGCAGGGCCACATCGCTGCAGTCAGGCAGATCCAGTTCCGGCATCCAGCGCCGCAGCGACTCCACCCGCGCCTGCCATTGGCGCAGGCCTTCGGTCCACGGCAACGCCTGCAGGCCGAGTTCGGCCACCGCGTCGGTCAGCGCCTGCGCGGCGTGCTGTGGATCAACCCGGCCGGCCGAGCGGCTGTCCAGCACGATGCGGTCGAAACGGGTTTCACGCAGCGCGACGAGCGCGCGACGCTCGCTGTCCCAGCGCACCACATCCTCGCTGACGAAGCGTTCCGGCCACGACTTGCGCAGCTGGCCTTCGTCCACCGGTGCTGCACGCAGCAGCAGGGCGTCGCGTGCCTCGAAGCGCAGTTCACTGGCCACAAGCCACGGCTCGCCGCGCAGGTCACTCAATTCGTGCAGGCGCGTGCTGCGGCCATTGGCCAGCAGGTAGCGCAGTGGGTCGCTGGGGTGCTGGAAACCGATGCGGTCGGGGAAGGCGTGCGCGAGCAGGTCACCGAGCTCATGGGCTTCGATGCTGGCTGGCGGTGCGGCATCGCAGCGCAGGCGACGTCGCCACTGTTTGGCGGCGGCATCAATCGCGGCCAGACCGCTGCGGTCGGCGTCGCCCGGTGCGCGGCCATTGCGGAACGCCGCCAGCGCACGCCAGCGCGCCGCCAGCGCGTCACCGCCCTGGCGCAGCGGGTCGCGCGCCTCCAGCAAGGCGGCCAGGTCGGCGGCCAGGGCTTGCGCACGTGCATCGGGCGCCGCCAGCAGCATCGCCGCCATCCGCGGATGCGTACCCAGCGCCAGCACGCGCCGGCCGAGTGCGGTGATCGCGCCGCTGCTGGACAGCGCGCCGAGCCGCTGCAGCAGTTCGCGTGCCGCGCCCATCGGGCCCGCCGGTGGCGGATCGAGGAATCGCAGGTCGCTGCTGCCCCAGGCCGCCAGTTCCAGCGCCAGCCCGGCCAGTTCCACCTGATCGATCTCGGCGCGACGCTGTGGTTCCAGCCGCTGCGACTGCGGCCACAGCCGCCACGCCACGCCCTCGGCGACACGGCCGGCGCGGCCCGCGCGCTGGTCGGCCGATGCCTGCGCGATGGCCACCACGTCCAGCCGGGTGAAGCCGCTGTTGGGGTCGTAGCGCGGCTCGCGTGCCTGGCCGCTGTCGATCACCACGCGCACGCCTGGCAGCGTTACCGAGGACTCGGCGACGTTGGTGGCCAGCACCACGCGGCGGCGGCCATCACTGGACGCCTGCAACACCCGCGCCTGCTGTTCCACTGGCAGCTCACCGTGCAGAGCCAGCACTTCCACGCCGGCATCCAGCGATTCCTGCAGCCCGGCCTGCACCCGCGCGATCTCGCGCTGGCCGGGCAGGAATACCAGCAGGTCACCCGGGTGCTCGGCCAATGCCTGTTGCACCGCGCGGCGCACCTGCAGTTCCAGCGCTTCATCGCGGCGCGCCGGGAAGTGACTGACCGCCACCGGGTAGCTGCGGCCTTCGCTGCTCAGGCGCGGCGCATCAAGGAAGCGGGCAAGGCGCTCGCCATCCAGCGTGGCCGACATCACCACCAGGCGCAGGTCCTCGCGCAGCTGCGCCTGCACGTCCAGCGCCAGGGCCAGGCCGAGGTCGCCACTGAGGTGGCGTTCGTGGAATTCATCGAACAGGATCGCGCCGACCGTTTCCAGCATCGGGTCGTCCTGCAGCATGCGGGTCAGGATGCCCTCGGTGACGACTTCAATCCGCGTACGCGCGGAGACCTTGTTCTCGAAGCGGATGCGGTAACCGACGGTGCCGCCCACCTCTTCGCCCAGCTGCCGCGCCATGAACAGTGCGGCGCTGCGCGCTGCCACCCGGCGCGGTTCCAGCATGATGATCTTCCGGTCCTGCAGCCACGGCGCATCGAGCAGGGCCAGTGGCACCTGGGTGGTCTTGCCGGCGCCGGGCGGGGCCTCCAGCACCAGCCGCGGGTGTGTGGCCAGGTGCTGCTGGATCTGCGGCAACAGCGGGGAAATCGGGAAGAGCGGGGCGTTCATGTGTAAAGGATAAAGGGCCACGGCAGCCGCAGGTACAATGCGCGGGCACTTTTCCCCCGCGATGACCATGCAACTGATCGATATCGGCGCCAACCTGACCCACGACTCCTTCGACCGTGACCGCGATGCCGTGCTGGACCGCGCACGGCAGGCCGGCGTGGTGCAGATGGTCATCACCGGCGCCAGCCGCGAGCACTCGCCGCTGGCCGTGCAACTGGCGCAGCAGCACCCCGGCTTCCTGTACGCCACCGCGGGCGTGCACCCGCATCACGCGGTGGAATACACCGAGGAATGCGATGCCGAGATGCGCGCGCTGCATGCTCACCCGGAGGTGGTAGCAGTGGGCGAGTGCGGGCTGGACTACTTCCGTGACTTCTCGCCGCGCCCGGCCCAGCACCGTGCGTTCGAGCGCCAGCTGCAGCTGGCCGCGGACAATGGCAAGCCGCTGTTCCTGCACCAGCGCGACGCGCATGCTGACTTCATGGCACAGATGAAGAACTTCGAGGGTCGCATCGGCCCTGCGGTGGTGCACTGCTTCACCGGCGAACGCGACGAGCTGTTCGACTACCTGGACCAGGATTGGTACATCGGCATCACCGGCTGGTTGTGCGACGAACGCCGTGGCGCGCACCTGCGCGAACTGGTGAAGAACATCCCGGCCAACAGGTTGATGATCGAGACCGACGCACCGTACCTGCTGCCGCGCACGTTGAAGCCGATGCCGAAGGACCGTCGCAACGAACCGATGTTCCTCTCGCACATCGTGGAAGAGCTGGCGCGCGACCGGGGCGAAGACGTGGCGGTGACGGCGGCCAATGCGACTGCAGCGACGCGTGCGTTCTTCCGCCTGCCCGACGCGGGTTGATTCCCTTCGTCGCGGCGACCCTGCGTCGTAGAGTCGAGCAAGCTCGACTCTACGGAAGCGGTGGTAGCGCTGGGCCATGCCCAGCGAACGCAGCGACCAGATCTTCCAATCCTTCCCGATACGTCGGGAACCTCGGCTCCCACCCCAGCGCTTCACGCGTGCCGCGACTGTCGATGCGCTTGTTGCTCTCGTAGAAGCGTCGCAGCGTCGGGCTCAGTGCAGGGTCGTCCCATGCCACTGCAGGTGGCATCGCAAAGCCGCCCAGCTGCGCGGCGAAGGCCAGTACCTCCTGCGACGGTGCCGGCTCGTCATCGGCCGGCAGATACAGCCCATCCACGCACGGCCGCCGCATCGATGCGATAACGACCGTTGCCAGGTCGTCCACGTGCAGCCGGTTGAATACCAGCCCAGGACGCACTACGTGGCGCGCACGTCCCTGTGCCAGCTGCAGCAGCGCATTGCGCCCCGGCCCGTACAGGCCGGGCAGGCGGAACACTGCCGATGCGATGCCGCGTTCTTCAGCAAGCGCACGCCATTGCGCTTCGGCCCGCAGGCGCATCACGCCGGCTGCTTCAGTGGCATCGACTGCACTGCGCTCGTCGACCCAGCCGCCGGCCCGATCGGCATATACCGACGTGGACGACAGATAGCCCACCCAGCGCAATGCCGGGCTGGCCTGCAGCGCGGGCAGCAACAGACGCAGTGCCGGGTCACCCTCGGCATCGGGCGGCACGCTGCACAGCACGGCCTCGGCCTGCGCGATCTCATCGAGCAGGGCCGTCGATGGCGTGGCGTCGGCGCGTAGCTGATGGCGCAGCAGGCCATCGTGCGGTGCCGACGCCGGGTCGCGCACCGTGCCGACCACGTGTACGCCCAGCACCCGCAGATGCGTGGCCAGCACGCACCCGCTCCAGCCCATGCCGAGGATCAACACCCGCGCGGGCAGGGCGTTGGCCTGCGTCGTATCGCTCACGCGCCGCGCAGTGCCTGGTAGGCCTGCAGGCTGCTGTAGGCGACCTGCAGCAGCAGGCCTTCCTGGTCGGCCTTGCGCGCACGCGCCAGCATGTCGCCGACAATCTGCGCGGCCTCCACCTGCTGGCCGGCCTCCAGATCGCGCAGCATCGAGGCCTTCAACGCTGAACCGGCCTGGGTCAGGGTCCCGCGCGCGGTGTCCTGCGCGGCATCGGGAATCGGCTCACCGGCAGCTTCGGCCACGGCCAGGCATTCGTCGTACAGGCCGCGCACTATCGCCTCGCCATCATCGGTGGCGACGATGGTTCCGATATCCGCACGCAGCAGGCAGGTAGCGGCGGCCAGCGCAGTCAGGAAGGTGTACTTGATCCACTGCTCCTGCCCAATGTGTTCGCTGGCCAGGTGGTCCAGGTTGGCCTGCGCACAGGCGGCGGCGAAGGCGCGCACGCGCGTGGAGATCACACCGCCGTCGCGCTCGCCGAAGGTGAGCTTGGCCGGCTTGCCCAGATGCAGCACGGCGCCGTCGGGTGCCTTGGTGGCGCTGATGAAGCACAGGCCACCGAGCACCGCTTCGCGGCCGAAGCGCGCATCGAGCGCGTTGTAGTGATGCAGGCCGTTGAGGATCGGCAGTACGGTGGTGTTCGCACCGACTGCCGGCGCGATGGCATCGATCGAGCTGTCCAGGTCGTAGGCCTTGCAGCTGAGGATGACCAGGTCGAACGGCTTCTGCGCGGCCAATGCGGGTAGTGCATCGGCGGTGACGTGCTGTACAGGGAAACTGGCATCGCCGAGCGGGCTGCGGATGACCAGGCCGTCGCGATCCAGCTGTGCGGCGCGTGCGGGGCGCACGAGGAAGGTCACGTCCACGCCGGCCTGGGCCAGGCGACCACCGAAGTAACCGCCGGTACCGCCGGCGCCAAGGATCAGGATGCGCATTGCACGTTCACCGTCTTCTGGGGAATCAGGAGTGCGATTGTGCCGGAGATTGCGGCCAACGGCGGTGCCCCTCGTGGTGGTTCGCGGAATGCACTGTTCATTGGGGTTGGTTGGGCGCGGCCACCACGGGAAGCAGATCAAGAGCGGAAGCGGGTCGCTCGCTGCGCTCGCTCGAGCAGAGCGGTGCTCAGCGCAGCTGTTCGCTGAAGTCTTCGGTGTAACCCAATAGAAGCGTGGTGCGGTTGGCCAGCGTTGCAGCCAGCTCTGACCACGTGCCGTGCGTTCCGGCCGCGTAGACGCGCTGCAGGTCCGCGACCAACGCGCTCGCCTCTGCAGGCGACGGTGCGCTGTCGCGCTGGAAGCCGAGCCACGATGCGCCGAGTCCGAACAGGCGGTAGTCGTAGTGCTCCTGCAGATGCCGTATGAGGGCGTGGTTCTGGAAGATGTCCCAGTCCGCGCTGAAGTAGCCGTTGGGCAGGGCGGCGATCAGCAGGTCATCACGGGTCACGGGCACCTGCTGCACGCAGACCACGTCATCGATGATGAGATCCGGTGTCGCATTGGCAGCGACCAGCGCCTCGGTGTCCTCGTTGCTGCACATCAACGTGCCGGCCAGCGCTGTCCACTCCAACCGATGCGTGGAATGCTCAAGCTGCGCGACCACATTCGCCAGCAACCGCTCGCGTGCCGCCAACGCATCTTCCGGCGTTGCCGGGTCTTCGTCCTCGTACAGCGCGATGCGCTCGTCATCGGACGCATGCATGCTGGTGTAGCGGCACTGGCCGACATCGTCGAGCGTGCACAGGTAGCGATGGCGGGGATCGGCCATGTGCAGCGAGGCCAGGCAATCCAGCACCTCATCCAGCGTGGGCGAATCGCTCAGCAGGACATGGCTGAAGGCATCGATCAGACCCTCCGATACGGCCTTGTCCAACGGAATGGAAATGATCTTCATCGCCACAGCCTAGCCGCAATCCGAAACGAAAAGAGCCAAGCATCGGCTTGGCTCTACAGGGAACGCTTCATCCACGCATGGCGTGGATCTACCGTGTCGACCAAGGTCGACACCCACCAACAGCAGCGGGAACCTGTCGAGGGCGGGGTGGGTCCGGTTGCGGGGGCGTGAGCCGCATGGATGCGGCGATCGAGCTTACATGGACGTACTTGCAGCGTCCCCCGCAACCGGACCCACCCCGCCATCCCACGGATAGTCAGCTGTTGAAGTTGCCGTTGACGTTGATTCGGCGGGTGCAGGGCCGCAGGCCCTGCAGAACATCCTCAGCTGCGCATGCCCACGCCACGGCGCAACAACCACAGCGCCAGCGCCGTCAGCACCACCACGAAACCGATCATCAGCGCATACGCCACCAGCACCGGCACATCGCTGCTGCCCAGCAGGCCATAGCGGAACGCGTTGACCATGTAGAAGATCGGGTTCGCGTGCGTGGCCGCCTCCGCCCATGGCGGCAGCAGCTTCACCGAATAGAACACGCCGCCCAGGTAGGTCAGCGGGGTCAGGATGAAGGTCGGCACGATCGCCACGTCATCGAACTTCTTCGCGTACACCGCATTGATGAAGCCGGCCAGCGAGAAGATCGTCGCACCCAGGATCACCGTGGTCAGCGTCACCAGCGGATGCGGAATGCGCACCGGGGTGAAGAACATCGCGATGATCAGCACGATCACGCCCACCATCAGGCCGCGCAGCACCGCACCGGCCACATAGCCCCACAGGATCACCCAGTTCGGCATCGGGCTGACCAGCAGCTCTTCCACGTGGCGGCCGAACTTGGCGCCGAAGAACGAGGAGCTGATGTTGCCGTAGCTGTTCTGGATCACGCTCATCATCACCAGGCCAGGCACGATGAACTGCATGTAGCTGTAACCACCCATGTCGCCAACGCGCGAGCCGATCAGGCCGCCGAAGATCAGGAAGTACAGGGTCATGGTGATCGCAGGCGGTACCAGGGTCTGGCCCCAGATGCGCATGATGCGGGCGACTTCGCGGCGCACGATGGTCATCAGTGCGATGCGGTTGCGCTGGCCGTCGGTCAGGACCGGGGTCGGGGTGCTGCTCATGCGGACGTCTCCTGGTTGCCAGTGAGGCGCACGAACAGTTCCTCCAGGCGGTTGCTCTTGGTACGCATCGAGCGCACGCGGATGCCCGCCGCGTTCAGTGCCTCGAACACGCGGTTGAGGTCCATCGCACGTGGCATGTCGATGTCCAGCGTATGGCCGTCGGTGGCGGTCAGGGTTGCCCCCTCGATCACCGGCAACCGGGCGGGCAGGATGCCGTCGATGTCCAGCAGGAAGCCTTCCACGTCAAGCTTGGCCAGCAGTTCGCGCATCGGGCCCTGGGTGACGATCTGGCCGTGGTCGATGATGGCCAGGTTGCGGCACAGGTGCTCGGCCTCTTCCAGGTAGTGGGTGGTGAGGATGATCGTGGTGCCGGCGGCGTTGATCTCCTTCAGCACCCGCCACATGTCGCGGCGGATCTCGATGTCCACGCCAGCGGTCGGTTCGTCCAGGATCAGCAGGCGCGGCCGGGTCATCATCGCGCGGGCGATCATCAGCCGGCGCTTCATGCCACCGGACAGGGTGCGGCTCATCACCTGCGCCTTCTCCCACAGGTGGGCGCGCTTGAGCTCGACTTCGGCCATCTGCTCGGCTTCGGCGCGCGGCACGCCGTAGAAGCCGGCGTAGTTCACCAGGATGTCGAAGGGCTTTTCGAACAGGTTGAAGTTGATTTCCTGCGGCACCAGCCCGATCAGGCGCATGGTGGCGCTGCGGTTGCGCACCAGGTCGCTTCCGAACACTTCCACCTGGCCCTCGCTGAGGTTGACCAGGGAGCTGATGATGCCGATCAGGGTCGACTTGCCGGCACCGTTGGGGCCGAGCAGGGCGAAGAAGTCGCCCGGGGCCACTTCCAGGGAAACGCCCTTCAGGGCCTGGGTGCCGTTGTCGTAGGTCTTGCGCAGGTCGCGCACGCGCAGGGCGGGCGCCGTATCGTTCAGGGAAGCCAAGCTCGAAGCCTTCGCGCCCATGGGCTGGCGCTGGAGAGGGGCGGGGAGGGGCTATTATAGAAGACCCCGAGGGCTTGCCCCGGCTACACACTGTCCCGAAAAGTCGTGCCTGTTCAATTCCCCCTCAAGCTGGTCGGCTGCCGCATGCTGGCCCCGACCGTCGGCCACTACCAGTTCGTGCGTGACGATGGACAGCCACTGGATTTCCAGCCTGGCCAGTTCATCCAGGTCCATTTCAGCTACGCCGACGGCACCGAAACCAAGCGCAGCTATTCGCTGGCGACCATCCACGACCACGCGCTGGGCCCGGGCGAGGCGGTGGATATCGCGGTCAGTTTCGTACCCGGTGGCGCCGCCACGGCCCTGTTCGAGGCGCTGGAGCAGGGCGGCCAGATCAGCGCGTCCGGCCCCTACGGCCGCTTCTGCCTGAATCCAGGTGACCACAACGCCCGTTACCTGCTGATCGCCACCGGTACCGGCGTTACCCCGTACCGCTCCATGCTGCCGCTGCTGGAGAAGGCCATGGCCGAGCGCGGTGTGCAGATCGTGCTGCTGCAGGGCGCGCGCAGCCCGGGTGAGTTGCTGTACAGCGAAGACTTCTACAGCTTCGCCGAAAAGCATCCGAACTTCCGCTATGTGCCGTGCCTGTCGCGCGAATTGCCCGCCGATCCGCACCCGGACGTGCAGCACGGCTACGTCCAGCAGGCGCTGTCCGGCTTCACCCCGGACCCGGCCACCGACATCGCCTACCTGTGCGGCAACCCGGACATGGTCGATGCCTGTGCCGAACTCCTCAAGGCCGCCGGCCTGGGCAATCCGCAGATCCGCCGCGAGAAGTACGTAAGTTCAACCCCTTCAAAGGCTTAAGTGGCCTATTGACCTTGGCGAACAGCGGGCGTACCGTCCGCTGCAGGTCAGCTCGGAGTCAATCCGATGCAAGTGGTTATGCCCCCTGAGGGAGCCTTTGCACACGCGCCTAAGTTGCAGCATGTACCGATTCTGATCGGTGACGATGGCTCATACCCAATTGAAGCCAACCGCTACCTCGATGAGCGCAGCAACGGGGAATGGCAACTTCCTCGCGACCGATCAAAAGCAAAAGCTGAGAGTGAGCTCTTTTACGGGCCCATCCCAACCTTGCGCTCGCGAAGAAACATGGCCGCAAGGCTTTCTATTTTTCTCGAATGGTGCATAGACCAAGCCACTGATTGGCGAGAAATTTCCTACAACGAGAATATCCTTCATCAGTATCAGCCGGCACTCCTGAGTGGAGACGGCTCCCCGAGTGGGAGGCAGTTGGATCCCGCTACAGTTAACCTCTACGTCAATGAGGCGTGTCTATTTCTGACCTGGGCCAGCGAGCGCGGCTATCGCCTGCCCATGCAGATACCTGTAAGAAAAGTTGCATACACCTACATATCGCCCACAAGCTCGCAAAGCGGAACACTGCGCTCAAAGACTGTGCGGATCGGGTCTCTAACTGCGCCGGAAGCTCCGATCATCCTCCCTCCTGACAGGGAGGTTGAGATGTGGTTGAAGTCGATTTCGGTGCGTGCGCCCGTAAAAATTCTGATCTTCGAGCTGATCATCCGTTCTGGCCTCAGGATCTCGGAAGCCAATCAACTACGGGTCACCTGTTTTCCAGCAAAAAGAACGAGCGAGAGAACCAACTGGCAACCCGACTGGATATTGGCTGGTGAGGTTCCGCTAGTGCTCAAGTATGGCACTAAGGGAGGCAAGGTCAGTCCTGGGTCAGACCTTGGCACAAGATGGCGTACGGTATTTGTGCCACTAGATCTTGCCGAAAGGATCTGGCACTACATTTCGGTGATTCGACCGACCCAGCTGACGAGATATCACATTGGTGATAGGAAACACACCAAGCGGACAGATCGTCTGTGGCTTGGAGAAGGTGTGAACCGACCTGTGAGCAATGAGATGCTTCGCCGGATTTGGACTTCCGATCGGCATTGTCCCAAAGGATGGCACCCTCATACAGGAAGGCACCATTTTGCGGTGGAGAAGATCTGCGCCCTGACGCGGGCGCAGTTGGCCCTCGCAGGCAACTCAGAGCTGAGTGGTGCTGACTTCGGTTGGTTGCATGGGCTCATGGCCGGACAGGTAAAGATGCTTCTCAGTCCGCTTATGGGGCACGTTGATGAGCGCACGACGATGCAATACTTGCGCGCTGCGGTAGCCAAAATTGGTCGTGATCGAGGGCATCCAGCAATTCGTTGGAATGCGATCATCGACGAGGCATTGACGTGAGAGCGCGTGAAGATACAGGGGGAATGCCTGGGAAATGGGTGGTGCCCTGTACACATCCGGACCTCATTAGCACGGGGAAGATCTATGACTTCTCGATTCTGGCGACTGGTGCAAGTGATGCCCCGCCCATTGCCGCAGTCAGGCATTCCTGGAAGGGGGGATTCACTGGTAGGCCGGAGCTGCTGCGCGATCTATGGCCTACGCTGAGCGCGAGTATTGAAGGCATCGCATCAGACGGTGCAGCTGCAAGAAGGGGGGCACTGGTGTCCTTCTGGAGATTCCTCGATGCACTTGAGGGATACATGGCCTCAAATGGAATTCCATTCAAACGGGTGGTTAGACTTCGCGATCTGACATCCCGGCACGTTGCCCTCTACACAAGCCCGGGTCCGGAGGGTGCATGGGATGCCACTATGGACAGCAGAGCTGCCGTCGTCCGCGCGATTATAAAGACCGCGATTAGCTACCATGAACTTCCAGAGCTAGTACTTCCAGTTTTCAGGATAGCCTCGAATCGCCGCGAGACCCCATCCGAAGAGCACGGATTGGCCGTCATTAGGCTGCTACGAGCGGAGGCACTGAAGGTTCTACAGCGGTGGAGGAGAACGGACAGACTCATTCCTCAAGGACGCGATCTGATCGAGTTGTACAGAGAGAATCCTGAGTTCATGAATGCCCCCGACTTCGTATGTACGGAAGCGGATGCGCACGCGACCTATCGCGCGCTCATAAGGCTGACGGGAAATCCAGTGCCTCGGCGATCTCAGTTGTTGGCGATCTTCGGCAAGCGCATCAAAAGACTCCCAAGCTGGTGGGCGCACTACCCCGATGACCACGAACGATCAGGAAGCGAGGTCGGCTGGCACGATCTGGTTGCCGGAACCTATCCTACTAGCGCAGATGTCTCAATTTTCTTCCTGCTCTTTGTAGCGCGGAGCGCCTGGAACCCCGCAACCGCAGCATCCATGAACTTGAGCGACTGGACGGCAGTCTATGATGAGCAGCATGCATGGATCTATGCGCCTAAGGACCGGGCCAAAGGGACCGCGCAATGGACTGTGTCACGGGTAGGCGATGCGACGGGCTGTCATTCGTTAGTTGAGCTTCTTCTGAAGCGGACAGAAGGGCTTCGAGGCCATATCGAAAGAAACCCGCGCCTGTGCCCTCTCCCAGACGTTGTCGCTCGTAGTCCATGGGTGGGCGTAACAGTGCGCGGACGGCGACAAGGGGTGTATGTAGTAAATCCCCGCACAACTCGAACTGCAAACAACTGGCTCGCCTCTCTGATAGAGCAACTCGATGACGGCACCCGTACAGCTTCCGAGACCATGTCAATTGGACAGTTCAGAGATGTCGCCGCGGCTGCGATCTTCAAGGATTCTCAATACTCGAACTGGGTAATGATGGTACTACTTGGTCACAAGAACCTCATGACCACTAGGCACTATGGCTACCGAAGATCTTCTTTTGAGGAATCCTTCTCGCTTGTGTCCGAAGTGATTGATGACTTGTTCTCCCAGCTTCGGGTCAATCGTGTGTTCGACGTAGCCTTGACGAGGGCGAAGCTCGCAAAGTTGGACGTCAGTGAAGCCGAGATCGAAAAGCTGAATCAAGCACGCCGTCATAAGACCTACGACGGAAGCGGATGTGCAGATCCTTACAGCCCGCCAGCAGTCATTGATCCAGGCAATCCGAGAGATGGATGCACTCTATGCGTCCAGCAGCATAGGTGTGCTTCCAGCGGCTGCCCCAACTGTTTTGTGTTCACGGACAGCCTGGACTTCATCTGCCGGCGTGTGGCAGAGCTAGAGGCAGTTCGGACCTCCGTAGGAATGGTTCGGTTCGATGCTGGATCAGATGCAAGTGACCTGGCGCGGCTTCGCCTAACCGTTCTTCAATGGCCAGCAGATGCAGTGAAGTTCGCCATTGATAAGTGGGCGGCAAGGATAGCCTCCGGTGAGCACATGCCAATCTACTTCGCAGGGCAGCACTGATGAAAATGGTCAACCGGTCTCTAGTAGCAGGCAACCATGAACTCCTAGCTCCTGACGTGGAGGTGTCGCTACTGTCGATTAGTCCGAATGAGCTGAGGTTGGCGCCGGAGGCAAAGCTGAAGCAGCTTCAGAAGCTTGTTGGAATGGGGGACAACTGGGGCGTTCTTCGTATTGACGACGAACATCAGTCTGGCCTACGGACCTCTGATCTCGATCTAAGGCTCTATTCTGGAAGGGGCAAGACGTGCAAGGGGAAGCACTCACCCTTCGTAGTTCGAGAGCTTATGAGGCTGGCGATCACGATGGCGATAATTCCAGGCAAAACCGGGAAGGTGTATAGATACACAACGATCCGGACGCTCATTGCCAATCTTAAGAGGGCGATCCAGCGTACAAATGTACGTCCAAGCTCCAAGAGACTCTGGAGCCTGGTCGAACGCGCTGGCCTGACGCAGAAGTACTCTGACTGCCTTGGGGTGGTTGAGTACTACCACCGACTGGGGTGTCTTCCCGATGGCCCCGCGCCCATGCGTCCAACGGTTCATGGAATGAAGGCTGCGCGAGATCGAACGGGTGAACCTGAGCATACAATCCCGGTCAGCATAGCGAAACCTCATCAGCCATACTCAGATGAGTTCGTCTCTGAAGCAGGCTCGATGGCACTGGTGATGATCGAAGTCGTTGGTCCTACTTTGTTGGATGCCGTAGAGGCCGCACTCGCCGCTACTGAAACTACTCGTGATCTGAAAGACGGTCCCTCGCCATCTCCCAGTCGCCGAGCTGCTCGCGTAAGCAATGCTGTGATCCGGTCATGGGAATGGCGGGGGCCTGACGGGGAGCCGCTTAGGGATGCCCCGCTTCAATTTTCGATGAAATCCGGGCGAAGTGGAAAAACCGTCGCATGGCCGCCTCGGACGTTACCCCAGGCCTTGCGCCTGATAGTGGTTCTACAGGGTGCACACGCTTTTCCGGTGGCTCTTTCTGGCGGTCCCCGACATGGTGAACTGCTAACGATGCAGATCGGCTCGCTTGGCAAGCGAGGTGGTTCCAGTGTTTACGAGTTCAGAACCTGGAAGTTTGAGAATCCCGGAGGGAGGCAGAGTGAAGCGCCAGCGCCGTCAATTGCCATTCAAGCGATTCTGCAGCAAGAGCGCCTAGCGAACATTTTTCGACGGCACCACGGCCTAAAGGGGAACGGCCTGTGGGTTTCCCCAAGATATCCAGATAAGGTGCCGAGCCTTGCGCATGTGTTCAATAGCTTCGTGGAGATACTTGGCCTGGAGCGCTGGCTCACCGATGGTGGTATGAACCCGCATCGATTCCGAAAGACCCTCGCTCGAATTGTTGCTCTAGCGCTTGTCCATGCGCCAAAGATTTTGATGGATGTCTTTGGGCACAGGGATGAACAAATGACAATCATGCGCTACATACTTTCGGATCCAGGAATTCTTTCCGAAGTACAGCAAGTTGTACGTGAGATGCTTATTCTAAAGGGAGTGGAGGCGATCAATAAGGCTGATGAGGTTCAGGGGGCCGGCGCAGAGAAGCTACGGGGGCGTGTGGCGCTGTTCGCGCGCCGGCTGGGTAAGTCCGCCCTTGATCCGCAGAACATCAGGGAGTTCGCCCGCGCGATGACTGCTGAGGGCTCTTCTTGGGCAGTTGTCGCACCAGGAATAGTGTGTACGAACTTCACCGATGGAGGCCTTTGCAACAAGGGGCATGGTCAGGCTAATCCACACTACTGTCATCCTGCATGTGAGAATCAGTTGATTCTCCCTGACGACGAGGATAAGGCGTCCAGAAGCGTTGTTCAGGCCATCGAGACAGTTCAGTACAATCTTGAGTTGCTAGAGCACGCTTTCGTGGATGATGACGTTATGCTCATTGCTCAGTTCCGGGGGCAGATCAAGTCCGTGCTCGGCAGGTGGAAGAAGGTGGACGAATACTTCTCGAAGAGCAGTTTGCTGACGCGCCTCGTACCCAATGTGGTACTTCTGAAATGAGACAAAAGAAGAGTCTTGCCGAGCTTGGAAAGGAGCGGACGGAGGCGTTCGTTGCACGCCTTCGATCAACTATGGCCGAGATTGACAGGGAGATATCGGAGAACGACGGAGTGTATCCACGGAACTCTGGTCGGCTGAATGTTGCAGAGCTGTGTCGGCGGGCAAAGGTAACAGCGGTATCGCTGCACGGAGAGAAGCATGCCGGCACCACAAAGCTCGAGGTGCAGGCCTGGCTCACGAAACTTCGAGTGGACGTTCCTACGAGCGTGAAGGCCGCCAGACGAAAGTCCTACTCACAAAGGCTGGGATGGAAAGAGAGGTACGACGGTATTTCTGCGCAGTTCAAGAACATGTACTCGATCGAGGTGGTGCAGCGAGATGCAAAGATCGCCGCCTTGAAGAAGGAGATTTCTGAGCTGAAGTCACAGATCAAGAAGCAGCGCGAGGCGGGCTCAAGGGTGGTTGGAATCGAGAGCGGGAGAAGGAGAAAAGCGAGTTCGTAATAGGGCATCTCGCAAGCTTCGAATGATGCCCCGCCAGAACTCTTAGGAGCGCGTTCGCACCAGCTCCTCAAGTCGATGAAACTGGTTGTTTCGCTCTAGGTCGGGAGCGGCGGCCCTTACTTGAGCTAGGCATTCATTCAGTCCTAGAGGCGCCCATTGTTGGGATCCAACAACGGCACCCAGCAAATCTAAAGCCTCAGTTGGCGACTGGCTACAAAGGCCAGATTCTAGTAGAAGATGGACGATGTAGTCCGAATTCGCTACCGGCTGAAGCCAGTCACGTACCGCCTTCAATGCGGAAGGGAACTCAACCCGGGCCGCGATGGCGAGTCGAGCTAAGGAGGCAGCAATGCTGGGTGTAGCTAGATTGCGCGATTTTGGCCAAATCTCCTGCCAGAAGGGTTGGACTCGATTTCTCCAGAAGTCTTCGCGTTGATCGCCTGCGGCCTCCAGTGCTTGGGAGAGCGATTGTGCGGACTTCTCCAGTCCATCCTGTGGAAGCTTGCCCAATGCAGATCTAAAGTCGTCCCGAGAGTAGCCTTCCAATTGCCCTAGGGCTGAGTGCGTTAGGAAAGCAGAGAACTGTCCTCGGTGTTCACCAAGGTCGGCGTAGTGACCGGCCGTCAATAGGAACTGCGACTTCAATGCCACCATCAATGGCTGGTACAGTCGCGGTGACCAAAGAAATCCTTCCCAGGCTGCTTTCGCTTCGACAGGGTTGGACCAATCGAAGAGCGGTAGTAGCGTCGCTTCGGTCCACGCCCGGTCTACGCGATACAGGGCGATGAGTCTAGATGCGAGCAACACCCTGCCATGGCGGAATCGATCTACTTCAACATCGCATATGGCGGAAAATGCCGCCTTAAGTTCAGGGGGAAGTAGGTCTCCATCGTTGGGCGCCCTCTTGAACCATAGATTGAGCAAGGCGCGCGTGGCATGCCCAATGGGGTGATTAATCGCCTCCGAGACAGGGTTATCGATTGGCTCGCCGTTCCTTGTCATGCCACTACTCAAGGGGATCGGAAGCGCAAGCACTCGACCGGCGAGAGTCAATAGGAGGTTCTCGCGATTCGCGCCGCTTCTTGAAGTGGCCTCCATCCACCACGCTACTGCAGGTGCGATCTCGGACAGAACTTCATCAGGCATTAGCAGTACCAAAGGCGATGCGTACTGCCAGGAGCGGGCTGCCATTGAATCGTCCGACCAAACCTGAAGCGCCTCGCGCCACCGAACTGCGGGCCAGACGTCTTGGTGAGCGAGGTCGCAGAGCGCGGCAAGGCTATGGAAGAAGCGAGTACGGCAGACATCCCGCCAAGTGTCCTCATAGAACGGTCTATGGGCAGGCCTCGGCGATTCAAGCCATTCAACTAGCTCCTTGCGAGTGCGAGGGGCGACATCGACCTCTCTGCCGTCCTCGAAATCCGGATCTCCGGTGCCGCTCATCCAGTGTGAGAATTCGTCCTTCTCGTTAGGGTCCAATCTCAACTCAGGATGCGCGATGGATATCTCCGCTAGGCGCCTTGCTGCAGACACACCAAGATGTAGGCCCGAGGACTCCAGCTTCGCTAGACGAATCCATACTGCGCGAGCAACCAGGCGATCCCAGCGTTCGGACTCCAGATCATCGCGATACATCTCGCGGGGAGGTCCTGCCAAGATGACATTCTCCAAGCGTGCTTGAGACGCGTTGTCTAGAATTCACCCCTGGAGAACAAGAAGCCTCAGCACTTCGCGTGCGGTGCACTGCGACCACAGCCACCGCCCCTCATCCAGTAGCAGCCAATCGACCCACTGCTCCTGCTCGATGCAATTGTCCTGGCTGGCCGCAAACAATGCCAGCCGCTTGAATGTGGGATACGGGATCTCGAACCATGCCTGAGCCATGAGCGTGGATCTCGACTCATCCGTAGCTCGAACTGCTAACCAAGCGTCGCGTAGCAGTTCAATCAGGCTAACCCAGTCTCGGAAGGACCGGTTCTGCCAATGGGGCGTGATTGATGGAAGGTCCCAGTAGGATCTATCGACAAGGTCATCTGCCTCTCCTAGATCTCGAAGAAGGCCCAGCGCGTCACAGAGCAGTTGCTGTAGGTCCGAATGCAGGAGCGGGAGTGCCTTCTCCCACTCACCCTTAGACTGATCCTGGAGGACCGCATGTACATTGTCCTCCGCAAGCACAAGGTCCCAGTCAACCAACTGCTTAATTCGCACTGTCTCGTCTGCACCATCGGCCACTTCGCCGTCCCAAACAAATGGACGCCTTAGTGTGATCTTTGGGCTGAGAAGGCTACGAAGTTCCATCCGAAGAGACGTGTTCAGTCCCTCACGTCTAAGACGCTTGATCCAACGATATAGCAGCCCCCCTGACAGTGGGGTCTTGAGTCGGCCACCGAGCACGATTCTCCAAAGAGTTCGCATCTTTGGATCGGGCACACCCTTTGGGGCGTCCAGGCGAATAAGATCCAGCTCCGAGACTTTGCCATCCCGTTCCAGTGTGGCCAGACGCTCAAGTTCGGAGTCGACTAGAGAGATCCAGCGACTATCCATCTGCCCGCCACGCTCTGCAATCCATATGATCAATCGTGGATCGTCCAGATGACGCACAAGCCAGCGTGCGAGCTGGAACATCAATCCATCCCATCGGCTGGCCATACTTCCAGAAGACGCCAGTGTCATAGGAGGAGCGTGATCATAAGGCGCAGGCCTACGAACCAAGCTGAATCTGAGTTCTGCATCCTCCTCCTTAACCGAGGAGAAGCCAAAGCGGGCTAGATCCCTCTGCAAGAATCGCTCATGGGAAAATGCCTCGAGGAGCCACTCAAGCGGGGGAACTGGATTGAACTCCGCGAAGCGCTTCGCGGGGAGGCCTGACTTGTCTGAAAGAGCCCACAGCATTCGTCCAACAAAATCGTCCTGGAGCGTGCTGTCCTGAGGTTGGGCCATGGCGTGCTTCGCAACAATGGCCTCTTTACCTTGAACTCCATCGCGATAGACATCTGCCCAAGTCCTGATTGTGTCGTGCAACGCAGAGTGGTCATGGGTAGCAGGCTGAACCCTGTAGAGGATAGGTCTAACGCCCTTAGCTTCCCATTCAATAGTCTTCAGATGCTCTTTCCCGGCTTCGCAATCTCCGAACGCCCACGCCTGCGGGGTAACCTCACCGAGCATTCGATCTGCTGCTAATGCGTCCATCATGTACCGGAGGACCGGATCGTCAATGCTGTATCCAATGAAGCAAACGACATAGTTGCGAAAAAGTTCGCTGACGAACCGCGCGGCCCAGCGTTCGGTCAAGTAAGCCAAGCCGAAGTCACCACTGGTGGCCACTAGTCGATGGAGTGCTGCATCATCCTCACTCTCCGGAAGCAGGCCATGCAGAAAGACAAGCCCATCCCAGCGGCTGCTCTTAGGGATCGGCAGCATTGGAGCGGGATAGGCCGGAAATGGTTGGCCCATGCGCTTCGCCGCCGCGTGGAAGGTTCGATCGAAGTTGGTAGTCACCAACCGCAACGCGCCATCCCGGCTTCGTGCTAACCGAAGAAGCGCTGCTTGGGTGTCAATTGCTCCCTTCCGACGAAGCTTGGGTCTCAACGATTTCGCTAGGGCGCGCCGAACCGCCAATCGCTGCCCAGGCAGTCGCCTTTCAAGTAGATCGAGAGTCGCGTCGAACTTTGAATGATCGAAGGCGGCACGCTCGATGTCCGTGAATGATGTCCCATTCGACGCATAGATTTGCTCAACCAGTCCTTTGAAACCAGGTAGTCCTGACGGGTAGGAGACTCCGGCGCCGCAGAAGAAGACTACTCGTCCTTCTTCGTGTGCCTGTAGAAGTGCTTCTGGGATGTCTGGCCCGTCGACGATGAACTGCATTGCAACTCCCTCTGAATGCTCTCGAACAGAGTGTAGGTTCAAATCAGATGGAATTGGCCAATCGCAGCGTCCAATTAAGTTCTTCTTTTGAAGTTTGTGCGGATTCAGTCTGATGGTCCAAGAGGTGAGATCTGTCCGAGCCCGCTCAACGCCTCGTCGTGGCAGTGCCAATCATTCTTCAGTAAATTCGGCTTCGAACTCGTGCTGATGTGGCAGTATTGAAGGTAGGGTTTTTGGTCTCATCCGCGTTTAGGAATGTTAAAGCCAACCACAGCGGAGGACCGCAACTTCAGCGCCTCAACAGTGGTTGGCAATTGAACGCTTCCATATGAAGGGACTGCATTCCGATACCCACTCATATGGACGAGGTGCTTATGGAACTAGCGAGTCCAGGGCATCCATTCTCGGAGTCCTCCGGACTGGCTCTGTCTGATGCCGGTGGCAAGAAGCGCTCTCATTGCCTCACAGCAACCTACATATGTGATCCAGAGGGAGAGTCTGGAGAGCACTCCGGTATCGAACTGGTGATGGAGTACGTTGGCAGACCATTCATGTCGATCCCAACTCCATAGTTTGGAGCATGTTTTAGCATGCATCGATCATCTGTGTCCGAATTACCTCCGCTAGCCCCTTGAGGCCGGGCAGGGATTGGCGACGAGTGGGGTAGTACAGCATGAATGGTGCGCCCATTGATGCCCAGTCTGGCATCACAACTTCAAGTGCGCCGGACGAGATTTCGTCCTGCACTCTGAGTTCCAGACAGTATGCCAACCCCAATCCCTGCAACGTTGCAGCGAGCAGAGAGTCGGTGCTGCTCACCCTCAGCATTCCGCTGGGAATTACCTTGACCATACGATCACCGTCGCCAAGTTCCCAGCGATAGATTGAGCCGTCGCCGATTCTGTTCTCAATACAAACATGCCGCCGCAGATCGCTTGGATTCTCAGGTCTCCCAGCATGTTGCAGATAGCTGGGCGCTGCCACGACCACCCACTTAAGCGGATGTGTAAGCTCCAGACCAACCATCCCCTCTGGCACTCGGTCACCGTATCGAATGCCGCCGTCAAAGCCTTCCGCTACTAAGTCCACCAGGCGTTCTTCTATCACTAGATCAAGATGGACGTTAGGCCAGCGTTGCTGAAAGCTCCACAGCACTGGCCAGAGTAGGAGGCGCGCCGCATCGTGTGATAGCGAGATCTTGAGCATCTGGATCTCTGACTGCTTCCGAGCCCGAATCGCGGCTAGACCCTCTCCAATTGTATCTAGGCCAGTGGCTGCATAGCGTTCCAGTTCGCGTCCTTCAACGGTGATCGAAAGCGCACGGGTCGTACGATTAACGAGACGCACACCCAGTCGATCTTCCAGCCGCTTTAAGGCGTGACTTAGAGCTGAGGCAGATAAGCCAAGTTCGAGGGCGGCGGCGCGCATTGATCCATGCCGAGCGATCTCGATGAACGCAGCTAGATCTGAAATGCTTATTCTCTCTAGATCACCTTTCAAGACACTTCACCCGGGTATCGATTACTAAACGTGCCAATGATCCGCCGCACAAAGCATGATTTATGGATCGAACGCAGTGCAGATGCTTCCCCATTATCGCCGAGGATGGCATGGCAAGAAGCTGCGCCGTCGACGCTTTCGATCATTTCTGAATTGAAAGAACTTCAGCAATAAAATTGCTACTTGCGCATGTTCGCCGCAGTAAAGTTGCGTCTCCTCCACGGTCGCTGTACTCAAATTTGCTTGGGCCAGAGTGACCAATCAACTGGGATGAACATGTCAAATTCGAATAGTGATTTGCCTGAGCACGACGATGAAGCCACGCCGGTCATCGGCCGCAGACAGTTTATTGCGGGAAGCAGTGTGGCCATCGCCAGCGGAATTGCTGCTTCCTCGGCATTCGGTGCTGTGCCCGCTGCGGTACTCTCGGAGGCGCAGGGTCAGGGCCGCCCGCGAGCCGGCCTGATCGACCCTCGGCAGGCATATCCTCGGCCACCCTACCCGCGCCAAGAACAGCCTTGGCCGGGGCTTGCGTCGAAGATGCGTCCGCTGCCGGACCACGGTGAGAAAACCTATCGAGGCAATCGGCGCCTTGAAGGCCGCAAGGCACTGATTACGGGAGGAGACTCAGGAATCGGTCGGGCCGCTGCCATTGCATACGCCCGCGAGGGTGCCGATGTGGCCATCAACTATTTGCCTGAAGAAGAGGAAGATGCGCGTGAAGTTATTGCGCTGATACGCGCAACCGGCCGTCAGGCATACGCTTTACCTGGTGATATTCGCAGCAAAGACTTTTGCCTGGATCTTGTGCGCAAGGCGGCATCGGCGTTGGGCTCGATCGACACCTTGGTGCTGAACGCGGCGTATCAGCAGCAGGAGCCGGACATTCTAAAGATTACCGACGAACACCTCGAGAACACCTTCCTTACCAACATCAATGCAATGGTATGGATGACCCAAGAGGCACTGCGTGTGTCTCTTCCGCCTGGAAGCGTCATCATCGTTACTACGTCTGAGCAGGGCTACGATCCGTCCCCCTACCTGGTCGACTATGCGATGACGAAGAGTGCGCAGGTTAGCTACGTTCGCTCGATGGCTAAGCAGCTTGGCCCTAAGGGGATTCGGGTAAACGGAGTTGCTCCAGGTCCTATCTGGACTCCGTTGCAGATCAGTGGCGGGACTGCATCCGAGAAGATTCCGAACTTCGGGGGGGACAAGCCGCTAGGACGCGCAGGTCAGCCTGCTGAGCTGGGTTCAATCTTCGTCCAACTTGCGGCAAGCGACGCCAGTTATGCGAACGGCCAGGTGTATGGGGCCGAAGGTGGCGCTGCACGCCCCTAACTTGCGTCACAGACGACCCCAACTCCTTTCATGACTCAACTACACCTGGTCGCCAACGAACGTAGGAGATAGACCTTGACAGAAGCAAGTTACAGCCTTAGAAACCGCTGCGTTGCCATTACTGGCGCCGGTTCGGGGATCGGACTGGCAACGGCGGAGATGATCTTACGCAGTGGTGGAAGCGTTCTTGGAGGATCCAGGCGTTTAGGTGACTTCAAGCGGCTACAGGATGAGTTCGGCGCTGATCGCGCCTACTGGATGCGTCTGGATGTGCGCGATCCGGATAGCGTGGGTGCCTTCGCATCTTGCGGCATTGATCACTTTGGAAGCGTACATTCGGTAGTGGCCAACGCCGGGGTTGGCTACTACGGCGGAGTCGCTGACGCAAGCGATGATCAAGTCATCGAAATGTGTGAAATCAACTATCTCGGAACGGTCCTCACGGTACGTGCTTTCCTCCCTCATCTTCGTAGCGTTGGTGGCGGGGATATTTTGATCGTATCGAGCGTCGCAGCTCATCGCAGTGGGGCGGACGAAGCCGTCTACGCAGGTACCAAGGCCGCCCAGCTCATTTTTGCGGGCGGCTTGGACCGAGAAGTAAGGAAAGATGGGATTCGCGTGAGTGCCATCTGCCCCGCAGGTACTCATACATCTTTTGCCGTGGGTCACGGTCGCACGGCCGACGATCCCCGTTTGAGCGAATTCATGGCCGCGCAGGATGTAGCCTCGCAGATTGTCTATTGCTTGCAGCAACCGCGGACCTTGCGGACCGGCGTATGGACGACTTGGAGCATGAGCCAGTCCAGCTGAGGTGCTGCCCAGACAGCATCGGTCGGCCACAGTTTGATACCTGACCTCAAGACGCAAGCCAGCCCTCGACCCGATATGGGCGTTTTCCGGAATCAAGCGAGGCAGCCATTCCCCAGCAATAATGCCCGTTACCGGATTACCCCGAGATGTCGCACACATACCTGAAGTCACGACTTGCTCTTCCCACGCTGACAGTTGCTATTGGTCTGGCCCTTTCTTCGCATGCCAGCGCTGAAGCTTTGACGCATGCCTCCTCCGTCAAGCAGTTGGACACCTTGGTCGTTACCGCCACCGGTGCCCAGCAGTGGATCAGGGATGCGCCAGCCAGCATTAGCGTTATCAGCCGCGAGGAGATCGAGCGTAAGCCGGTCACCAGCATCGGCCAGCTGCTGAGTACCGTCCCTGGAGTGACCGGTGGCTATGCACTGTCCGGAGCGCAGTCGAAGATCCGCCTGCGTGGACTGCCCGAGCAGTACACGCTGATCCTGATCGACGGCCGCCGCCAGGGCAACTCCTCCGGCGTGAACTACCGCGACGACCTGGGTCCGCAGGATCTGAACTGGCTGTCGCCGGACATGATCGAACGAATAGAAGTGGTGCGCGGCCCGATGTCGTCGCTATACGGTTCGGATGCGATGGGCGGCGTGATCAACATCATTACCCGCAAGATTTCCGACCACTGGGGCGGCTCGGTCACCTTGAACCACAGCGTGCCCGATTCATCCACCCGCGGTGATACCACGCAGATGGGTGCCCTTTTCAGCGGCCCACTGACCGACAACCTGGGGATCCGCATCGGGGCCAACGTGACCGACCGCAAGTCCGATCGCCTTGAGGGCCAGACTCCGGGCAGCAAGGCGGAGAATGCCAACCTGCAGTTCCACTGGCGCCTCAACGATGACCACGCACTGACCATAGAAGGGTCGCGCGGCGTGCAGCGCAACACCGGCAGCGGTGATGTATATGCCTGGGGTCTGTCCAAGCTGGTACAGACCGGTTACGTGCTGGGCCATGATGGCCGTTACGGCGACTCCACCACCTCCAAGACCACCCTTGTGCGGAACGACTACCAAGACAAGGGCAGTGCGGTGGGCAACCATTCGAAGGAAACGGTGTTCGATACTGCCTTCACCACCGCTTTCCATTGGGGCTTCGAGCACAGCCTGAACGTGGGTGGTCAGTGGAAGCGCGAGCAGCTGGAAAACAGCGACACCATCGGTACCGTACCTGTGACTTGGACCGGCAGCAGCCGCATCAGCCCGACCAGTGAAGCGGACTCATGGGCCTTGTTCGCCGAAGACCACATCACCCTGCACGAGCGCTTCGTGCTGACTCTGGGCGTGCGCTGGGACAACACCGACAACTACGACGACAACGTGAGCCCGCGCATCTACGGCGTGTGGCACCCGGCAGACGCATGGACAGTACGCGGCGGTGTCTCCAAAGGGTTCCGCGCGCCCAATCTTAAGCAGGGCACCGCTGGTGCGGCCACCCAGTCTCTGGGACGCGGCTGCGGCAGCCTGACCCCGGAAGGCTGGAACAGCCGGCTGATCAACGCCGACGGCACGACCGGCTGCTACATGGCCGGTAACCCGAACCTGAAACCGGAAACCAGCACCAACTATGAGCTTGGCGTGGGCTTCGACCAGAACGGCTGGTCCGCATCGGCCACCTACTTCCTGACCAACTTCGACGACAAGATCGAACAGGTGCCGCTGCGCGAGATCCCAGGCCAGAACACTAGCTTCGTAAACGGCTTCTGGTGGACGGTGGCGCAGAACATCCAGAAGGCTCGCACGCGAGGCGTGGAAGCCAGTGTGACCGTGCCGCTGCACGAGCGACTGAGCTGGACCACCAACGCCACACGCATGTTGGAATCGAAGAACCGCACCACCGGCGCCAGCCTGCTAGTGGTGCCGAAGATCACCGCCAACACTTCGCTGAACTGGAGCGTGTCCGATGCATGGTCGCTTAACCTCAGCGCGCAACACATCGGGAAGCAGCTTGTGTCTTCGTCCAGACCTACCTTCGCCAAGGCATACACCACGGTGGATCTGGTCACCGCTCTCGATGTGAACGAAAACCTGACCTTGCGCGTCGGCGTACTGAACTTGGGTGATGTTTCCACGCTTGAAGAAGGCAATAATTACGACGGCGGCGCACGCACGCTCTTTGTGGGCGCGACCGCGCGCTTCTAAGGCGGGTTGATCAGGTCAGGAGATTGCGTTCGGTTCAGCACGTTCGATCACGTCGATGATTGCAAATGAACTTTGCCGCACTCGGGTTTGGAGAATGTAAGCCCGAGTGCGGCTCTAATCGCAATCCTCCGGTCAAACGCTAGCATTCGAGAGCGAGCCTGTTGGAAGAATGAGGGTCTAACCGAGGTCTATTTGTAGGACGACGCTGGCACTATTCGCTTGGCTCAAGGGTAAAGACGAATGGTCCGACTTCACCCAAGCCGGACCATTCGCCGCAATCAATTACTTCTTCTTCGCAGCCGACTGCGCCTGAGCGTCGCACCTGTCCTTCAGCGCCTTGGTCTGAGGATCGGCAAGATCCACCTTGAACTTCGTCCGGTCAGCCAGCTGTTCACACGTAGCAGGCTTTGCCTTAGGCGCCTCCTTCACTTCCGACTCGGCATGAAGCGCCGGATCATGTGCGAAGGCCGATGCGGACGCTGCAATGGAAGCGAAAAGGACGCTGATGAGGGCAAAACGATTCTTCATGTTGCTTCTCCTAGGTTGATTTCGGCGTTATGCCGGGTGTCACGGCTGGTAGAGGTCGGCTTGGTAGCCGGTAATTTGCACCTCGATGATCACGGGGGTGCTGCCGCGGTTCTGCCAGTACCACCCATGGGTACCTTCAAAGGGAGCAATGAACGTTCCCTCGGCCTGACGCTGGGCGCCTTCAACGGCGTAGCTGGTCCAGGGGCCCTTCACGTCGGGACGCTCGCCGTGCATGTCCACGGCAACATCAGACGTGGCCTTCCAGCTGAAAACCATCCCAGCGCCCTGAGCCATATGGGCCTTCACCTCCTGGCCCTTACCAGGGGCAAGCTCGATCGTCAGTGAGTCCTGCCGTAAAGGAGTGCTGGCGAGAGAGACAGCGGCGGGTTCGAAGGCCTGCTTGCCATTGCTCCCGAAGGCAACCTTGGCCTTCTCGAACAGCGCCGAGACGGCTTCGGCGCTGCCAGCAGATGCCGGAACTGGGGGAGCTACGGCCTCTACCTGGTCAGTGGAGGCTAGGGCGTCCAGACCCAGAACCTTACCTACGCCCGTAGGGTCGATTCCGTACTCCGCGGGAAGCACGGTGGTGAGCAGAATCACCCCTGCAACGGCAGCGGCCAGGGCGGTGGATTTCAGCAGCTTGCGAGTGCTGGGCAGCTGATTGGAAAGCGTGATGGACATGAGTACCTCTGTAGATTCAGGAAACGAAGTAGCCGGTGAGCTGCATGCCAACAAGCACGAAGCCGGCGCACATAAGGGCGGTGTTGATGCTGTACGCCTGTCGATGGAATGACGGCAAGCGGCGCCAGAAGCCCATCACGATCAAGATGCCTGCGAGCGCGAGCAGCTGTCCGATCTCGACCCCCACGTTGAAGGCGAGCATGTTTGGGACAAGCCCGTCAGGTGAGAGCGAGAAATCCTGCAGCTTTGTCGCTAGACCAAAGCCATGGAAGAAGCCAAAGATCAGCACGGCGGCTTTGGTGTTGGGCTGTACCCCAAACCAGCGCTTGAACGCGCCCATGTTGTCCAGCGCCTTGTAGACAACCGACAGGCCAATGATTGCGTCGACCAGGTACGCATTCACATGCAATCCGCCCAGGACACCTAGCAGCAAGGTGGTGCTGTGGCCGATCGCGAACAACGTCACGTAGATGCTGACATCACGCATCCGGTACAGGAAGAAGATCACCCCGAACAGAAACAGGAGGTGGTCGTATCCAGTCACCATGTGCTTGGCGCCGAGGTACGTGAACGCGATGAGCTGCAGGCCGGTACTGTCTTCCAGGAAGGCCTGGTCGCCTTCACTGACGCCATGCGCCCAAGCAACGCAAGGCAGAAGGATGGCTGCAAGCAGGTAGAGCCACGCTTGGGTTCGTTTGGAAATGGTCAACTGCATGTTCCTGGGAGGGGTTGAGATGGACGGGTTCACGCTGCGTCCTCCTTCCGCTCATCCCCTTCGCGGTGGATGAGGCGATAGAGCGCCGGCAACACCAGCAAGGTCAGCAGCGTGGAGGAGATGATTCCGCCGATAACGACCGTCGCCAGCGGGCGCTGAACTTCCGCGCCAGCCCCAACGTTTAGGGCCATTGGCAGGAAGCCCAGGCTGGCAACCAGGGCCGTCATCAGCACGGGGCGCAGCCGGGTCAGTGCACCTTCGGTTACCGCTTGGTGCAGGGGAGTGCCCTGTTCCCTAAGGCTCTTGATGAAGCTGATCATGACCAGGCCGTTGAGCACGGCGACGCCCGACAGCGCGATGAACCCCACGCCTGCAGAAATGGACAGGGGTATGTCACGCATCCACAGAGCCACCACGCCACCGGTCAACGCAAGTGGAACGCCGCTGAACACGATGGCAGCATCCTTGCCCGAGCCGAACGCCATGAAGAGCAAGCCGAAGATCATCACCAGGACGACCGGCACGACCACGGACAGCCGCTTGCTGGCAGAGATGAGCTGCTCGAAGGTACCGCCATACTCAATCCAGTAGCCTTCCGGCAACTGCACCTCCTGACCAACCTTCTCTCGCAGCTCCTCTACGAACGAACCAAGGTCGCGACCACGTACGTTGCTGGTGATGACGACGCGACGCTTGCCGTTCTCGCGACTGACCTGGTTTGGGCCTGGCGCAACTTCAACTTTAGCCAGCTGCCCCAGCGGAACGAACGCTCTCTGTTCGCCGGAACTGGCCCCGACGGCGACGGCTACCGGTAGCGATGCGAGCGTCCGGGTGTCCTGACGCAGGTTCTCGGGCAGACGAACGACGATGTCGAAGCGACGATCACCCTCAAAGACCTGACCGACCGCCTCACCGCCCAGCGCAACAGAGATGGTCTTCTGGACCTCGTCGATCGAAACGCCATAGCGGGCCAAAGCACCCAGGTCAGGCGTGATGGTCATAAGAGGCAGACCACTGATCTGCTCTAACTTCACGTCTGCGGCGCCTGGGATGGAACCTGCGGCGTCCTCGATCTGGCTGCCGATCTGCGCCAGCTGATCCAGGTCGTCACCGTACAACTTCACCGCCACCTCGGCGCGTACACCGGCAATCAGCTCGTTCATGCGCATCTGCACGGGCTGGGTGAACTCGTAGTTGTTGCCGGGAATTGCTCGGACAGCCTTCTCCAGCTCAGCAATGAGCTGCGCCTTTGGCTTGCGGGGATCAGGCCATTGGTCGCGATCCTTGAGCATGATGAAGGTGTCTGCGACCGACGGTGGCATGGGGTCGGTCGCTACCTCTGCTGTGCCGATCTTTGCGACAACCTCATCCACCTCGGGGAACTTCTTGATGGTCGCTTCAAGCTGGCGCTGCATGCCGATGGCTTGCGTCAGACTAGTGCCGGGAATGCGCAGCGCGTGAAGCGCAATATCACCTTCGTCCAGATTCGGAATGAACTCAGTGCCCATGCGACTGGCCAGAAGACCCGCCAGTACGGTGAGGACGGCTGCACCACCCACAACCAGTTTGCGAGCACTGACTGCCCGCTCCAGCATCGGGCCATACAGCTTGGTTACGCCCCGCATAGCCTTGGTTTCCTTCTCCGAGACCTTGCCCGTGACAAACTGAGCAACCGCAGCGGGAACGAACGTGAGGGACAATGCCATCGCACCAGTCAGCGCGATAACGACGGTCAGGGCCATCGGGTGGAACATCTTTCCTTCCACGCCGGAGAGCGCAAAGATCGGGATGTAGACGGCGGCAATGATGAACAAGCCGAACAAGCTGGGCTTGATCACCTCGGCACTGGCGCTGGCGGCCAAAGCAAAGCGCTCATCCCGGGTCAACAGACGCCCCAGGGCGTGCTGACGCTCGCCGAAGCGGCGCAGACAGTTCTCAACAATGATGACCGCGCCGTCGACGATCAGACCGAAGTCCAGCGCACCCAAGCTCATCAGATTTGCTGAGACACGGTTCTGGACCATGCCGGAGATGGTCAGCAGCATGGTCAAAGGAATGACCGCGGCCGTGATCAGTGCGGCGCGAAGATTTCCGAGCAGAAGGAACAGCACCGCAATGACCAGCAGGGCACCTTCCAGTAGGTTCTTCTTGACGGTTTCAATGGTGCGGTCGACCAGCTCCGTACGGTCATAGACCGCATGCGCGCGGACACCTTCTGGAAGCGTCTCGTCGATCTCCTTCAGCTTGGCAGCGGTTCGCTGAGCGACTTCGCGGCTGTTCTCACCAATGAGCATGAATGCAGTACCAAGTACCACTTCCTTGCCATCTTTGGTCGCTGCACCCGTTCGCAGTTCGGTGCCCTCGTGAACGTCTGCGAGGTCACCGACGCGAAGCGGCAGCCCCTCGCGATTGGCGACCACGATCTTGCGCAGGCCGTCCATGTCCGCCACTTGGCCAGGAACGCGCACAAGGTACTGTTCACCACTCTTTTCAATGTAGCCGGCACCCACGTTCGCATTGCTGCGCGCCACGGCCTCCATCACATCCTGCATGGTCAGCTCGTACGCCTGAAGCTTGCGCGGGTCAGGCGTGATGTGGAACTGCCGCACATAGCCACCGACGGTGTTGACCTCTGTAACACCTTTCAGATGTCGCATCTGGGGGCGTACCACCCAATCCTGGAGGGTACGAAGCGCCATCGGCGTCCAGGTCTCTTCAGCACCCTTCTCGGCTTCCACGGTGTACATGAAGATCTCACCGAGACCGGTGGCGACCGGGCCCAGCGTTGGCTTCAGCCCAGTTGGGAGCTGGGATGCGGCTTGCTGCAAGCGCTCGGCCACCTGCTGCCGCGCGAAGTAGATGTCGGTACCGTCTTCGAATACAACGGTGACCTGGGAGAGACCATAACGCGAGATGGACCGCGTGTACTCCAGCTTGGCTAAGCCGGCCAAGGCTGTCTCGACGGGGAACGTTACCCGCTGCTCTGCCTCCAGTGGAGAGTAGCCCGGTGCTTCGGTGTTGATCTGGACCTGGACATTGGTGATGTCAGGGACGGCGTCGATTGGCAGCTTGCTGTAGTTCCAGATGCCCAAGCCTGACAGCGCCAGGACCAGAAGCAGCACAAGCCATCTATGCGCGATGGACGCGCGAATGATTCGCTCTAGCATGATGGATCCTTAGTGGTCGTGGCTGGCGCCAGACTTCTCGATGTCTGCACGGATCAGATAGCTCTGCTCGGCGACGTACCGCGTTCCGGGCTTCAGTCCGCCAAGAACCTCTGCCCACTCGCCATCACGCTTTCCAAGCTCAAGCATGCGCACCTCATAGGTATCGCCCACCTGCGCAAATACGACGGTAAAGTCGCGAAATCGCTGGAGCCCTGACTCTTTGACGGCCAGTGGAACAGGTGTCTCGGCAATGATGACCTCGGCCGAGACAGCCATTCCTGGACGCCACTTGCCGTCACCATTGGGGATACTCACGCGCGCAACCACGCTTTGGCCGCTGCTTGCCAGCGGAAGCAGGCTTTGGAGCCTACCTTCAGTCTCCAAGGCACCCGTGGCGGAACGGATCCGCACTGCTTGACCTGGAGCGAGACGCTCGGCGTCAGTGCCCAGAGCTCGTAGATCGACCCAGACCTCTGACAGATCGGCAACGTCGAACAGTGTGTTGTCGGCGGCCACATCACCAACACTGGTGTTGCGCGCAAGAACGATGCCGCTGAAGGGAGCAATCACCGCGTAGGTGCGCATGCTGTCATTGCCTTCAACCGTCGCCAGCGTCTGCCCTGCGGAAACGCGTTGGCCCATCTCGACCGACACGCTGCGGACAATACCTGGGAATCGTGCTTTGACGGCGGCCTGGCGGCCAGTGTTGACCGCGATGTTCCCCATCAGCGTGACCGTATCGCGGATAGTGCCAGCGGTAGCCTCTTCCACCACCACACCCGCATCCTTGGCAGCGCTTGGCTCGATGGTGGTACGGCCCTCATAGGACTGATAGGACCAGGTGTGTGTCTTTCCTCCTACCACTGCGTCTGCCTTCACGTCGAAAGAATGAGGTTCCACGACCTCGCCGTTCCCCACGAGATAGTCGTTTTCGGCGGTGAAAGTGAAATCATTGACCTCACCGTCGAGGCGCTTCAACTGCATTGTTGCCTTCACCTCATTCGGTGAGATCGGCTTGTCATTTCGATAGGCGTAGAGGCGGAACTGAGGAGGCGTGTTGGTTTCATAGACGGTGACTTCAAGTGCGAAATCACCATCGCGGAGCATGCGACCGCGGTTGGGGCCGCGCTCGTAGTCGCCGGCCGCGGCGGTGGACTCTGCGGCTTCTTTCTCAACCGGCTTTTCACCGCCACAGGCGGCCAGTGCCAGCGGAAGCAACATAAGAAGGGCGTAACGATTCATGGGCGGATATCCTGGGCGGAGGCGGTGAGGCGATCTGCCTCGACCAGCAATCGGAGATAGAGTGCGGCGGACTCGACTTCGCGCTCACGAAGGTCGAACAGCGTCTTCTGCGCCTGGCTCAATGCGAGATAGGAGAATCGACCCTCCTCGAAGCCACGACGGCTCTGATTCATCGCCTGCTCCGCCTTGGGGAGCTGCCGCTCACGAACGGAGGTGACCTCCAACTGCGCTTGGCGCAGCTGTTGATAGACTCCGAACAGCTCCTGGTTGAGCTCCAACATTTGTGCTTCACGGCGTGACTTGAGCGCACTCAGTTCGTAGTCGACTTCGGATACCGAGTAGGCTGATCGACGCCGGGTTCCCAAGGGAACCGAGATCGACATGACCAAGCCACTGTCCTTCGTTGCTTCAAGACGGCGAAGTCCAAATCCAACACTCACGTCAGGCTTCGCGCTGGAAACGGCGACATCGCGGCGCGCGGCAAGAATTCTGGACTGGGCATCGAAGGCACGTTGCTGTGGCGCGTTCTGAAGGCGTTCGGACAGCGTCTGGTAGTCATCCAGCGGGGGGAGGATGTTTGTATCGCCGGCGACGGTGTCGAAGTCAGCGGTGAAAGAGCCCCAGGAAGACGCAAGCGCCATGCGCGATGCCTCCAACCGCTGGACTGCTTGATCACGCTTGAGCTCTGCATCGGCCAGGGCGATTTCAGCGGCCCTCAGGTCTGAGTCCGGGTTCCGTGCCGCAGAGACCCAGCGGGCCACCTCTCGCTGGAGCGCGCGGGCCATACGAATCCGCTCTTCCGCATGCTCGACATGCTCCTGCGCCGCAAGCACGTCGATGAATCGACCAGCGGTGCGTGTGGCGATGGCCACCCGGGTCACATCAGCCTCTCGCTGGGCTGCATCGACCTCCGCGCCGCCAAGCGCTTGGCGGGCCGCCCGCTTGCCACCCAGTTCCAGAATCTTGGATACCCGGAACGTTGCCTCGGCAGCGTCCATACCTCGCACGCTGCCACTACCGGCCACGTTCTCCAGTTCTCCGCCGAGCACCAACGGGGCTGCTAAGCCCTCTCGCGCCGCACGGTTCTTTGTCGCCTCTATTTGTGCGGCATCTGCCTGCACGCTTGGGTGAGTGCCAAGGGCGCGGGCAACCGCATCCTCCAGGCGCAGCACTTCGGCGGCGTGGCCAGGAAGGGCCACACCGCAGGCGCCGGCAACAGCCAGCGCCCACACACTACGGAATTTCACGGAAGCCTCCGGAAAGAAAGTCAGAACGACGCGCCGCGTCCCGCTACACGGGAGGCGCGCTCAGGCTGCTAGAGCGCAGCTAGGGTCGTCAGACGATCGGAGGTCGGAAGGGTGACGCCGGGTGCCCTGCAGGCACCCTCAGAAGTCGCAGAGCATGGACTTCACCGGCCAGCGGTAGTGAAGCCAGGTAGACGTGGGGCGTGAACAAGCTTCCAGCGAAACTCGCGTCTGCCTGATGCAGTACCGCATGAGCGCCAGTGGCGTGATCCGGGTCCAGATTGTCGCCCGCACCGCCGGCATGTGAATGGCCATGATCCACCGCTGCTGCGATGTCATGTTCCAATCCGTGCAGTTCGCTGAGCTGGATCACCATCGGCCGCGCAACGACACTCAACAGCATCAGCGCAAAGAAGCTGATCCTGAGGGCAAGGCCGTGGCGGGCGGAAAGACGCATATGGGTTAGCTTAAGCGGGGCTGGCTGGGGTTGTCGAGGGGCCGAAACTGGGCGCAGCCCATCGGAAATACCCCACATAGGGCGGTGGCCGGGCCTTAAGCGCACCCGGCCACCGCTCACCGCTGCGGTTTACATCTTCTTGATCAACTCGTACTCCCCTCCGGTGCGGAGCAGAAGCGTTACGGGCTCCTCGCCCCTGTTGCGCCAGAACCATCCGTGGTTGCCATCGAAGGCAGCCAGGAGCACCCCCTGCTTGGTGGCTTCCCCTCGACCCTTCTCATAGCTGATCGCTCGACCGCCGCCGTCTCCGTGGGTGTCGAAGTTCACGACGCCGCCTTCAACAGACCACTGGTAGCTGGCGCGCTCGCCCGCCTTCATGACGAGCTTGATCTCGGTGCCCTGGCCCGGCGTCAGGACAACCTGTTCTTCGTCCCGCCATTCGGCAGCGGTGGCCGCATTACTCGCGGCAGGCTTCTGAGCAACTTCAACGGTCTTACGGTTCTGCGTGGACACCTGCGTCAGCAGGGCGGCTGCCTCGTCTTCGGCGGCCTTTGCGTCCATCGCAGCGTCAGCTGCCGCTTCCTCGGCAAGCTGTTCCTTGATCTCCCCCATTTCCTTCAGACCAAGTACCCGACCAACACCAGTGGGATCGATTCCGTACTCAGATGGCATCACCACTCCAACCAGGAGGATGATGGCGATGCCGGCGGCAATTGCGGTGGTGCGTCCCAGCTGGCGGCTGGTGGGAAGGTCGCCTTCGGCGGGCTTACTGTTGTACATGATGTAGTTCTCTTGAAAGTCAGGAAACGAAGTAGCCAGTGAGCTGCATGCCGATCAGAATGAATCCGGCGCAGAGCATGGCGGCATTGGCGGTGTAGGCGTGCTTGAAGAAGCTGGGCGTGCGGCGCCAGTAGCCCATTGCGATCAGAATCGCGCCAAGCGAGAGGATCTGGCCGATCTCCACGCCGACGTTGAACGCAAGCAGGTTGGGCAACAGACCATCGGGTGAGATGTCGTACTCGATGATCTTGGTTGACAGACCAAAGCCGTGGAACAGGCCGAAGATCAACGTCGCAACCTTTGTGTTTGGCTGGAAGCCGAACCAACGCTGGTAGGCGCCCAGATTGTCCAAGGCCTTGTAGACCACAGACAGACCAATGATTGCGTCGATCAGGTAGCTGTTGATGCCCACGTTGAACAGCACACCCAGCAGCATCGTTGTGGAGTGCCCGATCGCGAACAGCGTCACATACAGCGCGACATGCTTCATCCGGTACAGGAAGAACACCACGCCCAGGAGGAACAGGATGTGGTCATAGCCGGTGGCCATGTGTTTCGCGCCCAGATAGGCGAATGCGATCAGATTTACTCCAGATATTTCCTGGATGTAGCCCTTGTCGCCTTCGGCGATCGCGTGAGCCAACGCCCCGTCAGCTGTGAGTAGCAGCATGAACAGGGAAAGCAGTGCGAGTAGAGTTCGCGGCCAGTGCGACAGTAGTGGGGGTTGGAGAAGGACGCGCGAGAGCGTCCCGGATTCAGAACTGGGGATCATGATGAGGATCTACGAATGCGGTCAGCGGACCTCCGCCAAAGCTATCCGCTACGACACTGGGAACCGGCGCAACGTGCTACGAGTGCGCAGAAGGCGCGCACGGCACGTCACACGGATCACTGCGCGTAAGCGGGGTCCGGGCGGGGAACGAATGAATAATTTCTTGCAGCGACGAACGTCCAGTAAGGATTGACTGGACGGGCGCTGCCAAGCCTCTGCTCAGTGCGAGCACGATGCCTGGGTCTCAGGCGATAGGAGGCCTGAACAGGGATGAGCGATGATGCTGAAGCTCTGCCGCTGGCTGGTGCCAGGGATGGATATCGCTCAGATCAACTCGAGCGGGTCCAGCAAGGCTGGCCAAGATGCCTACAGAAGCCGTCAGATCGGCCTGGTGCAACAGGCTGTGCAATCCAACCGCGTGTTCAAGATCACGGTCTGCGGCATCACTCACCCCAACATGGGGGTGACCATGTTCCACCGCAGCCTGCACGATGTGCTGCAAGCCGTGCAGCTCACCCAGATGATTCAGGACGGGTCGCACGAGCAGACTCGCCACCAGCATCATGAAGATGCAGCTGCGCAACAGCACGCTGGTTGGTAGACGAAGGGATCGCACGGGCAAAGACTAGAGGCTTGTTCTGGCAAAGTCGATATGACAACGTCGGGCGCGAGCGGTGAAAATGCCCTCTCGCGCCCCTTGTTCAAGTTTCCGTCATCCAGGCCAACGAGGGTGCACGTCGTCGATGACATACCGATGTGAATGCTTGCCGTTGGAAGAGGCGTGTTCCGCCCAGTGGGGATGGTCCGCAGCCAGATCGTCGTGACCGTGGGAAATCTCGTCCGGGTCATGGGCGGGCCAGATTCTCCAGGCGAACACGAATCCGGCGATGCCGACTACTGCCAGTGCCATGATCGCCACTGGCATTCCAAACTTCGCACCCACGGTTCCCGCCAGAGGGTAGGCAATCAGCCAACACACGTGGGAGAGAGAGAACTGCGCTGCGAACAGGAATGGCAGATCGGTGGATTCCGCTGATCGTCGCAGCAATCTGCCGCCAGGAGTCACCAGCCCCGCATAGCTCATCCCCAACAATGCCCAGCCGGCGAGCACGATGGGCCAACCTATGGAGGAGGGCGAGAGCAGCCAGGTAAGACTGAGGGTCACAAGTACAATGCACATTGCAAGGGCTGCGGAGAGCATCACACGCCTGTCAGCCACCCGATCGAGAACCTTGGGGAGGACAAGCGCCGTCAGCATCGAACCGCCACCGAAAGCTGCCAGCGCCCATGCCACCTGTGACTCTGCTCCGCCGAGAACGTTGCGCACCACGACGACAGTGTTCACGAACACCATGGCGCCGCCGGCGGCCGCACACAGATTAAGGGCAAGCAACCCTTTCAGCCTGGGCGTCTTCAGGTAGATCCGCATTCCTCGAATCGCGCGGGCGTAGGGACCGTCCTTTCTCAGGGAAGGAGCAACGAAGGGGAATGCAGTTGAGAACACCAGCATGGCGGATATCACGAAGCCTACGGACGTACCAGCGAACAGGCCGTGGAAGCTGATCAGCGTCAGCAGAGCAGCGGCCAACGCGGGACTCAGCAGGCTCTCCAGGTCATAGGCCAGGCGCGACAGGGACAGTGCTCGGGTGTAGTCGCGTTCCTCCTTCAGGATTTCCGGGATCGTCGACTGGAACAGAGGGGTGAAGCACGCCGAGGCCGACTGCAGCAAGGCAATGAGCAGGTACACCTGCCAGATCTGGTTGACGAACGGCAGACAAAGCGCCGCGCCCGCCCGCACCAGGTCGAGGGCAATAAGCACCGGTTTGCGTAGATTTGCCGGGACGATCGCTCCGGACAGAGGGGCCAACAGCACGTAGACAATCATCTTGATTGCCAGAGCCGTACCTAGCACAGCGCCCGCCTCAGCCCCCGCCAGGTCATAGGCCAAAAGAGAGAGCGCCACGGTAGCCAAGCCCGTGCCGATCAGCGCGATAACCTGCGCAGCGAACAGGTTCCTGAATGTTGGAAAGCGTAGGACCTCGATCATGGCTCACCTCTAGATGGAACAGTGGAAAGCGCCGCTGCCCTGCGGATCGTAATCCGATCCGTAGGGCAGGACGTGAAGCCGTGGAAGGGGCTTGTGCTCAATCGACTTCGGGTACCGGCAGGGGGTCTTCAATGCCCGCGGCCTTCCTGCGCGCAGTTCTTCGGAGTACCAGCCCGCACAGCGCAGGCAGCACGAACAGCGTCAGTACGGTTGCCGTGGCAAGACCCCCGATAACCACTGTAGCCAGTGGCTTCTGCACTTCGGCGCCCGTACCCGTTGCAATCGCCATCGGGACGAAGCCCAGGGAGGCAACCAGCGCGGTCATAAGAACCGGTCTGACGCGCTCCATTGCACCCAGTTCGACCGCCTCATCTGGCGGAAGCCCCTCGTGCAGGCGTTTCTTGATCGCGGAGATCAGAACCAGGCCGTTGAGCACCGCGACACCAGATACCGCGATGAAGCCCACAGCGGCTGAGATCGAGAAGGGGATTCCTCTCAACGCCAATGCGAAGAATCCACCGGCCAGAGCAAGTGGCACTGCAGTCAGTACCGTACCTGTCAGCAAACCGTTGCCAATCGCCATGTAGAGGACGGCCGCAATGAGGATGAAGCAGAGAGGCACAATGATCGCCAGTCGCTTCGTTGCTGCCTGCAGATTTTGGAACTGCCCGCCCCATTCGATCCAGGAACCGGTGGGCAACTGCACCTGCTGGCCAATAGCCGCCTTGGCGTCGTCAACGAAGCTACCCAGGTCACGCCCGACCACATTCGCTTCCACATAGATTCGACGTTTGCCATTGTCGCGGCTGACTTCGTTCAGACCCTGCGTGAAGCGGAAGCTGACCAATTCACGAAGCGGAACAGACTGACGGCCTTCCTGACTGCCTGGCGGCAGCATGACCGGAACGGCTCCCAGTACATCGAGATCGCTGCGGTCCACACGGGGCAGACGAACCACTACGTCGAAGCGCCGATCACCTTCGAAGATCTGGCCCGCCATGCGACCTGCCAGCGCAGCAGACACTGTGTCGGCCACTTCCTTGACGGTCAGTCCGTAACGGGCGATCGCGGCCCGGTCGAATGCCATGTCAAAGGTCGGGAAGCCTCCCGTTTGCGCCACACGGACATCCGATGCGCCCGGAATCTTCTTGAGGACGCTCGCAATCTTGTCAGCGCTGCCGGCAAGCGCCGTCAGGTCTTCGCCATAGATCTTGACTGCAACGTCGCTACGAACGCCGCCGATCAGCTCATTGAAGCGCATCTCGATGGGCTGGGTGGCGTCATAGTTGTTACCAACAAGAAAGGCTGTCTTCTCTCGAATCCTCTCGATCACCTGCTCTTTGGTCTTCACTCCATCCGGCCATTGGTCCTTGGGCTTGAGGATCACGTAGTTGTCGGACGCGTTGGGCGGCATGGGATCTGCGGCCAGGCTTGCGGTACCGGCCTTGGAGTACACCGTCTGTACCTCCGGCAACGTCATCAGTGCCTTCTCAAGAGGAAGGTCGATGGCGACGGACTGCTCGATCGATGTGGACGGGATGCGAACGGAGGACAGGTTGAGATTCTGCTCATCCAATGTGGGCATGAACTCCCGACCCACAAAGCCAAAGGCCACAACGCCGGCCACCAGGACGCCAAGACCACCGGCCAGGTAGGGCATGGGTTGGCGGATTGCGCTGCGAAGCATCGGCTGATAGCGGCTCTTGGTGGCAGCGACTACCCGTACTTCTTTCTCGGAAATGTGGCCCTTGAGCATGACCGCCACCATCGCCGGAACGAAAGTGAGGGAGAGCACGAATGCAGAGGCCAGCGCCAGCATCAGGGTAATTACCATCGGGGAGAACATCTTTCCCTCGACGCCCTGGAAGGTCAGGCATGGCACGAAGACCAGGAAGATGACCGCCTGCCCATACACGGTCGGGCGGACCATCTCCTTGGACGAGGCGATCGTTTCATGCAGCCGCTCCGATAGATTGAGTGGGCGCCCAAGTGCATGCTGTCGCTCTGCCAAACGGCGCAGCGCGTTCTCGACGATGATGACCGCGCCGTCGATGATCAGGCCAAAGTCGAGCGCACCCAGACTCATCAGGTTGCCAGAGATCCCGAGCTTGTTCATGCCGATCGCGGTGATCAGCAGGGACAACGGAATCACCAATGCAGCAATGACAGCAGCTCGCCAGTTTCCGAGCAATGCAAATAGGATGACCACGACTAGAAGAGCGCCTTCGGCCAGGTTCTTGGCGACGGTCTTGATCGTTGCGACAACCAGCTGGGATCGGTCCAGCGTGGGAACAATCCTCACGCCCGGCGGCATGGTCTTGCCGATCTCCTGCAGCTTGTCACCCACTGCGGCCGCCACAGTTCGGCTGTTGGCGCCAACCAGCATGAGTGCGCTGCCAACGACGGTCTCGTAGCCATTGCGGCTGGCGGCACCGCGGCGGAGCTCACCGTCAACGACCACACGTGCGACGTCTCCCACTGTTACGGGAACTCCGTTGCGATTGCCCACAACGGCACGGGCAATCTCGTCCACGGAGCGGATGCGGGCGTCTGCGCGCACCAGATAGGACTCGCCCGACCTCTGGATGTAGTCTGCTCCGACCGACAGGTTGGCATCCTGCAACGCGTCGGCTAGGTCGGTATAGGAGAACCCGTACTCTGCGAGCTTGCTCGCATTGGGCTCAACGACATACTCCTTGACGTAGCCGCCGAGGCTGTCGACGTCTGCTACGCCCGGCGTCGTGCGCAGCTGAGGCCGCACAATCCAGTCCTGGACTGTGCGCAAGTAGGCCAGACGTGCCATGTTGTCCGTCAGCCGTTCCCCCTGATCAGTCAGGAACGAACCGTCGCTTTGCCAGCCAGGCTTACCATCATTTCGCGGGGCATCTTTGCCATCTGGGTGGGTGAATTCAACGCTGTAGTGGAATACTTCGCCCAACCCGGTCGAAACCGGGCCCATCAGCGGTTCGGCACCCTCCGGCAACTGGGGCCGAGCCTGAGTCAGTCGCTCGGTGACCTGTTGGCGCATGAAGTAGAGGTCTGCGCTCTCATCGAAGATCACCGTGACCTGGCTGAAGCCGTTGCGCGAGAACGACCGGGTGTTCGCGACGCCCCGAAGTCCTGCCATCGCGGTCTCGATCGGGTAGGTAACGCGCTTCTCGACCTCCACTGGACTCAGCGTCGGGATGACGGTGTTGATCTGGACCTGCTTGTTCGTGATATCCGGAGTCACGTCGATCGGTAGCAGGTTCAGTTGCCACCCGCCGATCACCGCAATCACCAGTGTGATGAACAGAACCAGCCAGCGGTGCCGTACGGCACCCGTAAGTACTTGCTCGATCATTACTCGTCTCCGCCCGACTTTTTCATCTCGGCCTTCACCAGAAACGCATTACGGGTAGCAACCGGGGTTCCCGCAGTGACGCCAGAAAGGATCTGCGCCATACCACCGCTACGGAGGCCAATGAAGACCGGCTGTGCAGTGAACCCCTTACTGGTTCTGACGAAGAGGACGTCTTTTCCGTCGATGTTCTGGACCGCCTCTTCCGAGACAGACAGCCCCTCACCCGATCCGGAAGCGGTGACCAGCCGGACCTGCACACCGTCACCCACAACCAATCCGTTCGCCTCTGCGCTCGGGGTGATTACGACTGTGGCAGCCCTTGTCAGCCCACCTACGGCGGCAGCAACTGAACGGACCTTGCCTGAGGTGACGCTTCCGTCGGAGCGGGTAATGGACGCGCTGTCGCCGGCCTTGATCCGACCGGTGTCACCCGCACGAACGGAGGCCTGAATCTCCACGCCATTGGAACCTGTGACCCTATAGAGGGAGGCCTGCGGCTCGACGAAAGCGCCCAGAGTCACTTGCGAGCTGCTGATGGTTCCATCGATAGGGCTGATGACGTTGACGCTACCTCCTCCATCCACATTGGCGGTGCGTGCCACCAGGGCAGCGCGTTGTGCTTCTGCTTGCGCTGTGAGATAAGCGGCGCGACTCGCCTCGGCCTCTTGTCGTGCCAACACGCCCTGTGCGAGCAACGACTCATCGCGCTTGACGTTCTTTTCGGCGAGGGAGAGGCTGGCGCTGGCCACACGAAGGTCAGCCGCAATACGGGCCCCATCAGGGCTGGCTACGCGTGCCAGCACTTCGCCCTTCTTCACCTTGTCGCCCACCTGCCGGATGACATCGGTGACGTTACCGGCCGCACGTGCCACCACGACGGCCTCACCACCGGGGATTGCCACGACCGAACCCGATGCGGTGATGTTCGCCGCTACCTGAGCGGAAGTGACGGGCTCCACCGAGATCCCCGCAGCGGCAACATACTCCTTGGGAATCGCGACTTCCTGAGCCGCCTCCGCCGGCGCACTGGCGCTGGCTTCGTCTTTCGCGGGGTCGACCACCGTCTCTGAAGGGGCGGATAAGCGTGCAATGCCAAATCCTGCGCCAAGCGCCAAGGTAGCCACGCCGATCATCGTCAGGGTGTTAACAGCCGGAATACTTCTCTTCATCTACATGTCTCCAAAGGCAATCTGACCGCTGGCCACGGCGAGCGATGCGTAGGCGGCAACGCGTGCGAGTCGTGCATCCACCACGCTCAGCCTCGCGTCCGTCAGCGTGCGACGGCTAAGCAGCAGCTCAACCAGTGGGGTTCTACCGGCCTCGTATCCCAAGCGCGCCATTCGGTAGGCTTCCGTGGCTGCTTCCTCTCCCTTGGAGGCAGCGATCAGTCCTCGCTTGGCGGCGTCAACACGCGCAAGCGCAGTCGCACGGTCCGCCTGGCTCTGGAGGCGTGCGGCATCCAATCGAGCACGGGCGGCGTCGCTCCGTGCTCGAGCCGCGCTGATCCCGCCACTGTTCCGGTCAAACAATGGGATGCTCAGAGACACGCCGACGACCAATGCGTCCCCACCGGCGGCGAAGTTGCGACGGCCTGCGGTGAGGTTCAGGTCCGGTGCCCGCTTGAAGCGTTCAGTGCGCAGAACCGCATCGCTCGCGTCGACGTCTGCCTTCGCAGACAGGACAGATGCCGAATCGACGTTCGCAATTGCGGGCGCAACCCACTCGCGCACCAGGAGTGACTCGGACGTGCCTGAGTAGGGTTCCGCTCTTCCCGCCAGTACTGACAGTTGCTCGAGAGCTGCAGCCGCCTCTGCCTCTCTTGAGGCGGCAATCGCTTCTGCTGAGCTCAAGCCTGCCTGGGCTTGTGCTACGCGCAGGCTGGCCTCCTTTCCTGCGTCAACCAGCGCCTGAGCTGCCTTCAGGTCGCCTCTGGCGCGATCAACATCTTCGGCAGCAATGTCGCGCCGTATCAGCCCAGCTTCGGAAGACGCGTAGGCAACAGCCAAGGCTGCGGCGAATTCGACTTGCGCCTGGTGCTGGCGAGCTTCGGCCGCCTGCAGCCCTTTCTCTCCCGCCTGGATTCGAGCCCCACGTTGGCCAAAGATCTCGAGTGGCTGGCTGATGGTGTAGGTCGTCTGCCGCTGGCTCGCGCCATTGCTGGGGGGAGCGTTGAGATTCTCTGCGAGGGCATCAATGGTGGGGTTACGTAGCGCTCGCGCTTGGCGGGCTTCGCCCGCAGCGGCAGCTGTGTCGAACCCCTTTTCCTGAAGGAAGGGGGATTGGGCCCTGCTCTGCTCGAGCAACGCGCTGAAGTTCGGGGCGTCCGAGGCATAGGCCGCAGAGATACTGGTCAGGGCCAGCATCACCGTCAGGGCAAGCAATGATGGTTTCATGAGGATCCGGTGCAGTGGGGCCGCAATCTCGGCCGTCTTTCTGCACTACGCGGCCTGCGCGGCCTTCCCCTCGAATCCGGCGAAAATTTATTTCCCGCGGCTCAGTGCATCTGTCAGTTTGGCCCGCGCTCTCAGGACGCGACCCTCTATCGTTTTGAGACTGATACCCAGGGCGGAAGCTGCTTCAACCTGGGAAAGGCCGACGAAGGCAGTCAGAACCAGAGCTTCACGCAGGCTCGGGTCGATCGTGTTGAGAACCCTTCTTACTTCTGCGAGCTCAAGCTGAGAACCGGCAACCTGCTCTGGCCCGGCCTGCTCGGAATGCAGGGCGCGTCCTTCCTCATCATCCAAAGGCTTGGCCCGAAACAGGAAGTGGCGGACGCGTCGAAACCGTTGCGTATCACGAACCTTGTTGATTCCAATACGCATCAGCCAAGGAAGTACCGAGCGCGTCGGATCGTACTCTGACAGGCCTCGCCAAGCGGCAACGAATGTCTCCTGCACGACATCATCGACGTCGGTTTCGGGCAGACCCATGCCTCGAACCATCTGCTTGATTGCTGGCGAGTGACGGCGGACCAGGCGAGCGAAGGCCTCAGCATCACCCGCCGCAGCTTCAACTGCCCAGTTGTTGTCGTCCTCGATGGTCACAACGTTTGTGGGGCTCAGGGAGAGTCGGTGCGAAGTGCTTCAAGGAGTGCCTTGTCGTAGGCCGGCCGGTGCTCGGGTTTCAAGCCCTCGCGCATCTCGAACACATGCTCGAGCGTGATGCGCTGGAGATCGCCCGCAGCCCGCTCCACCTCACGACTTGCACGTTCCACCTGGGGGTTCCATTTGGGGTCAGCCGCGATGGCGTCCGCCAGCTGGCGGTTGGCAATCCGCAGGCGCGCTTCGATCTCACCTCGCCTTGTTGCGAACAGCTGTTCCTTGGCCTGGAGGATCTGCTTCTCCGAGTCGTCCAGAGGCACCACGGCGTGAAGGCGTTCATGGAGATCGCTGTGCCCAGGATTGAGCGAGTGCCAGATCCAGCCGATAGCCAGCGCGCACACTACGCCAATGATGGCGCCAGCGATTGTTGCCAGCGGCAGCCTCATGAGGGGTCCGATTGCCATCAGCGTTCCACCAGTAGAGCGTATGGGGACATGGAAGCTGGGGCCGCGACCCATGTCGGGCGCGAGGGTGCCTGGGTGACAAAGAAGGCGGAGCCTACTCCTCCGCAGGTAAGCACCGCCGCGAGCGCCGCGCATGCGAGTGCCCGGCGGAACTCTCGCTTACCGGCCCATTGCGAAGGGGAAGCTTCCTGGGACAGGCGTCGGACCAGGCTATCGGTGGCCCGATCATGGCCGTCTGGCCTTGTAGCTGCCGAGGCTCTGGACAGCCAATCGTCTAGATCATTCATGTGGAGATCTCCTCATCCTTCCCTACTTATACGCCTGCCGTGGGGAGATCCCCTCAAACCTCTGATTGCTGACCTCCCCGCGGGTTCTCAGATTCACCGATGAGCACCGGGGCGAAGCTGATCCGGCACTGGGAGGTTCACAGGTCTGGACGTGATTAGTGCCGTGTCAAGAGTTCAGAACGGATGCTTCAGCGCACACGGTTCTAGAGCATCCGAGAAGCCCAGTGAAGAAGGAAGCGCTCTTGCTCCGCCGTTTCCACGGCTCCGGGACGAGCACTCCGAACTCTGGCCATAGCTTCTTCAGCGCTTAGGCATGATCTGCTCTCGAGCAGTAGCATCGAAGCCACGGTGCCCGCTCTGCCAAGCCCTCCTTTGCAATGAACGACTACTTTGTCACCGCGGAGCAAATCGTCAGTGAGGACGGGGCCTAGTCGTGTCCACTCGTCCAAGAACTGAGGATCCGGCGCTTCTCCATCACGAATCGGAAGACCATGCCAGTGCAGGCCATGAGCGCGCGCGCGTTCGGGTAGCGACCCTATCCCGAGATCGTCGAACTCCCACGGTTCAATCAAGGAAAGCAGATGGCGACATCCCCAAGCTGAGACGGACGCTAGATCGAGCTCGAGATCTCTACACCACGAGCCCGTCATTGCAACTTTCTGATGCTTACCGGGGGCAAAGGTAACGCCTATGGTTCCTCCGTTGGCACCGACGGAAAGTCCCGCAATCTGCAACGGATGAGACAAGCTAGTTCTGTGCACAGAATCCTCGAGTATTGGGGGCTGGCGGTGTCTCACTGCGGCGTCCGAAGATTGCATCCACGGCACACTCCATCCACTAAGGCCGCGCCTTGGGCTTTGTGCTGCCTGGATTGAGGCGCTCCTCAAGACGCTGGATCACCAGCTGCAGCCCCTCGTCTCCATCAGAATATGGTGCAGCGAAGAGAGGGGCTTCAATCCAGAGGAAGTGTTGGCCGGGATGCACGTAGGCCCCGTGATCATCCAGCAACAGTGCCTCGCCAAGTTCTGCCGAAACGAATCGAAGGTCCTTCGTCGGACCGTCCCATTCGATGTATGGGAGATGTTGAGACCATTCGGGAGCGCGTCCCTCCAGCACCAAGAGGGATGTAATCTCTGCAACAACCTTTTGGGGTACAGAGGTGAACATGACGATCCGATTGAAGGTGCTGCTGGCATAGTTTAGGAACTCCATCAGGCCGGGTCGGGGTATTTGACTGACGGCATTGGAGATAAGTGTTCCCTCAAGGTCCAGTGCAAGAATGATTGGACGCATCTATCAAGTCTCGTGATTCTTGGTTCAGCTGAGCCAGGGAAGTGGGTAATCGAGGGCCTCTGTTTTGACTAGATTTCGCCCAAGGATGGAGCTGCAAGCCAGTAGTCATCGCCTATCTTCAGTATGCTTTCCAGCGCTACATCGATCATCAGTGGTCGTCGCCAACCTGTGTCAGGAAGGAAGCAATAGTCGGTTCTTCGAAGTTCACCCGCGGCCGCCTTTACTACCAGCCAGCGCGTCCTCCTTCGCATCTCTCGGGAAAGCACTTCTAGTGCGGCGTCCTCGTTGCCACCGCTACTAAGGAACTGGCTCGCTGCTCCCCTTACAGATGACCAGAGCACGTATCGTTTCCGCCCCAGGCTCAGACGAGTCCACTCCTCATCCTGACTTCTCAGGATTTCATCTACGCGGTGCACTCCGATACGGTGACGGCGCAGCAATGATGTGAGATAGGCGCTTGCCTCTCGATCCGCTAGCTGGCGCCAGATCCAAAGTCTTGCGTGTTTATCAAGCGTCGGGCGCCAAGCATCAAGCATCCCCTTGAGCGCTGCATCAAGGTCATCAGGAAGAATCAGGTCATCGACGTAGGACCAACTGACCGGTTCGTAGAGAGAGCGCTTAACGGCTCCGTTGCCTGAACTGGAACCGGTCACAACACCTGCGCTTTTTAGGAATTGCAGGAGTTGCTGGGCGACAGCAGGGTCTGAGGAAACGGGCGCGCTAACGGAAGTGGAGCGTTCAAGCGCACACCAGGCGCAGGTGTAGAAAGGACCAAGCGATACGACAAGTGAGTCGAGCTCGGGCCACGAAGGAAGGAGGGTCTGTTGGCTACGGCCATAGATCACTCGATCCCCGGCAAATTAACCAGTCCGGATGCTACCAAGGCGGCACGATGTCGTCTACATGATTTTCATGTATGCCGTGCCCCGGTCATAGATTTCCATCCGCTCCTTGAGGCGGACCGGATGGCTACGAAGACGATCTATCAGAACCCGTACCTCCGTTTGGTCGGAAAGCTTCGGGAGCATCGGGAGATCTTGGGCATCAGTCAGACTCAGCTTGCTGCCCATCTGGGGTGGCCCCAACAGCGCATTTCTTCAATAGAGTCTGGATCACGTCGTCTAGACGTTCTCGAATTCTGCCAAATGGCATCTGCGCTGGGTGTCTCTCCAGCTGAGGTGTCTGATCTGATCTGCAAGGCTCTAAAGGCAGTGCGAGTCTCGAGGATCAATTGACAAGGCTCACATAAGTCGAAAGTCTTATTTCAAGCATAAGTAATTGATTTATATGCTTTAAATAAGTTTTCCGTTGTTATTTAGTCCTTCAGCAGTAAATAATCCCGGGTAGTGCCGGCCGCTGGCCGGCAGTCCCACGAACCGAAGGCGGCGTCACGCCGCCCCCGGTGCCGTGCCTCAGTACGCGATCCAGGCGTCACGCCAGGCATAGCCGGTGCCCGGGCGGTAGGCATCGGCGTTGATGTTGCACCAGGCGCCTTCCGGGAACGGGCGGCAGGCGTACAGCTTGCCGTCGGTGCCCTTGACCACGGTCTCGCCCGGCTTGTAGCTGCCGATACCGGCCGGATACACGAAGTCGTAGTCGTCACCCGGCGGCGGATCGACCGGACCCGGCAAGCGGGTATCGAGCTGGAACAGGTTGCCCGGCCTCAGATAGACACGGTTCTCGGTGGCCGAGGCGACGGGCGTGATCACGCCATCCTTCATCACGCCCACGCGTGCCTGTTGGGCGCTGCCATTGACCTTGCGGGCCAGCGCCAGCGGCCACTGGTTCGCAGCGGTCTGTCCGGCTGCCAGGGTGATCTCCGGGCGTTCCAGGTCGTTGCCCTGGGCATTGAACACGCGCAGGGTCACGGTGGTGCCAACGTCCAGCGCACCGCGGGCGGTCACCGGACCAGCATCCTGCCACTGCGGCGGCGGGGTCACGCCACCGCCCCCCTCGAAGCGCACGTCCGCGCAGGTGTAGAACGCTTCGCCCGAATCCGAGCGCTGCCAGGTGTTGTAGATGATGTGCTGGCCGCTGCGCTCGGGCAGCGGGCAGTCCAGCTTGTAGACGTCGCCGGAAAGCGGCACGTTGCCCAGCGTGCAGAACTCCTGCAGGTCCGCCCAGCGCAGCGGGCTGCCCGGCTGCCAGCCGTCGCGGGTGACGTAGAACTTCCACTCGCGTGTGGCATGCGGCGCCGGTGCCTTGAACTCGAAGGTGTAACGCCCGCGCGAATCGGCGCGGATCGGCGAGGTCGGCCAGTCACTGCGGTTCAGATCGAGGCCGCGGTACTTGCTGTTGCCGCCGCTGCACAGCTCACCATCTGGAACAACCGCTTGATGGTTGCCGTTGGCGTTGGCCTGGTTGACGCCGGCCCAGTCATAGAACGGCTGTGCGCCACCGATGGCCTTGGCGGCGGCACAGGCCGGGTTGGTCGGGTTCTCGGGGTTGCCCTGGTAACAGGAATAGACGCGGCTGGATGGCTTGGACAGAGTGCCGTGTGCGAAAGCGCCGCCAGATACGGCTACACCCGCGACAACGGATAGCGCGAGGACGGCCCGCTGGGACAAATGCATGGAGAATCTCCTGTGGGTGATGGAACCCCGCGGAGTTTCGACACGCGTTCCCCTGGTCGCTATAGGAATAGTTTGAAAGGGGAAGGTGCGTTTACTTTGCTGAGATGAAGCTCACATTGTTCGGGGAACGGCGTTCTTCCGCCGTTCCCCGAATGACATCTCAGTAGGGCACCCACGCATCGCGCCAGGCGGCACCCGCACCAGGCCGATATGCCTCAGCATTGACGTTGCACCATGCACCTTCCGGGAACGGGCGGCAGGCATACAGCTTGCCATCGCTGCCCTTCACCACGGTCTGGCCAGGCACGTAACTGCCGATGCCGGCGGGGTATACGTGGTCGAAATCACCACCCGGTGACGGCGTCCCCGGGTCCGGCACCTTGGTGTCGAGCTGGAAGCGGTTGCCGTTCTTCAGGTACACGCGGTTGTCGGTGGCCGAGGCGGAGGGCGTGATCACGCCGTTGTTCAGCACGCCCACGCGCGCATGCTGGGCACTGGCATTGACCTTGCGGGCCAGCGCAAACGGCCATTGCGCGGCCGCGGTCTGGCCGCTGGCCAGGATCGCTTCCACGCGTTCGACATCATTGCCGTTGGCATTGAACACGCGCAGCGCCAGGGTGGTGCCGACCGGCAGCTCGCCGCGCGCGGTGACCGGACCGGCGTCCTGCCACTGCGCTGCCGGCGGGGTGCTGCCGCCGCTTCCTTCAAAGCGCACGTCCATGCAGGTGTAGAACGCTTCGGTCGAATCCGAGCGCTGCCAGGTGTTGTAGATCACATGCTGGCCGCTGCGCTGCGGCAGCGTGCACTGCAGCTTGTAGGTGCCATCGGCCGACAGCGGCGTGTTGCCCAGCGTGCAGAACTCCTGCAGGTCGGCCCAGCGCAGAGGGCTGCCCGGCTGCCAGCCGTCGCGGGTGACGAAGAAGCGCCAGTCGCGCGTGGCATGTGGTGCGGTTGCCTTGAACACGAAGGTGAACCTGCCGTTGGCGTCTGCCTGGATCGGAGTGGTCTGCCAGTCGCTGCGGTTCACATCCAGCCCGCGGAAGGTCGGGTTGTTGCCGCTGCACAGCTTGCCGTCGGGCACTACGGCCTGGTGGTTGCCGTTGGCGTTGGCCTGATTGATGCCGTTCCAGTCGTAGAACGCCTGCGAACCACCGACGGCCTTGGCGGCGGCACAGGCCGGGTTGGTCGGGTTCTCCGGATTGCCCTGGAAACAGGCATAGACGCGGCTGATCGGCGTGGTCATCGTGCCATGGGCAAATGCATCGCTGGCTACCAGCAGGCCAGCGGCGGCCAATGAAGTGGCCAGCAACAGCGGTGTGGATCGGAATGACATGGCGCTTCCTTGTGGTCGTCGAAAGAGAGCGGTGACCGCAGGAGCTGCGCTGCACGGCGGACTTTCGGCGGCACCACGGCGAGTATCGAGTCGCGATGCGGGCTGAGGAACCACGGAAGCGCCGATCCGTGACTGTGGGTGTGAAGCCCTTCCCGCCAGCTTCACGTGGGGCTGAACGGATGCGTTGGCGGTCACGCGACAGGCGTGGCATCGATCACGTCGTGGAGATCGTGCTGGCCAATCTCGCGGTCGATCCGATCGGCCTGGCACGAAAAGCAGCCATGTGCCGCGTTGTGCAACTGGACGAAGGCCACCGCTGGGTCGGCGAACAGGGTGTCCAGCTGCGTGGCGACGTCGGTGCCGGCGCAGACCTGCGCAGCCAGCATCAGCGCAGCGTGGTCATAGGCGCGCAGCGAGATCATCCGCCGTTGCACATAGGGAGGCACCTCGCCCGCTGGCAGCACGCAACGGGTCACCCCGCGCTGCACGAAGATCGGGCCGGAGGCGTGATAGGGAGAGTGCAGGGGCAGATGGACATGCGACAACAGCAGCAGTTCGCTGCCACTGGGTGGATCGCTCAGGCTGATCCGGCAGGGATGGCCGCCGCTCTCGCCGGCCCAGCGACGCTGGATGCCCAGCGCGGCGAGTTCGCGCTCACTTTTCTCGAACAGGTGCTGGAAGGGGCGGTGGTCGAGGCCACCGAGGTACCAGGTGTGCACGGACGTCTCCTTGGATTTCCTGCGGAGTCTGCGCATGCGTCGCCAGTCCTGCTCGCCGTTTTCCGACCCCGCATCACCCCCGGACCGGACAACGCCAATGGGGACTGCACCACAAGGCGCTAAGATGCGCGCGCCGCCCCGGTCGACGAGCGCCGCATGTCCCTGGATTTCCCCACCATCACCGTGCTTGGCTTCCTGCTCTGCATCGGCATTGCGGTGGGGTTCTCGTTGCTGCTGGTCGTGCTGCGCGGGCAACCGGTGCTGCGCCAGTGGACCATCAGCCTGTGGCTGCTGACCGTGGGCGTGACCCTGCTGGCCTTGCGGCCGTACCTGCCGCTGGCCCCGGCCGTGCTGGCCGGCAATGCGGCGATGGCCGGTTGTGGCCTGATGATGCTGCGCGGCGTGGCACTGCACCTGGAGCAGCCGTTGCCGTTGTGGCGGCCGCTGCTGATCGCGGCCGCGTTCATGGCAGGCATCTTCGCCTTCCTGGTGCTCTGGCCGAACCTGCACCTGCGCCTGCAGGTGTTCAGTGTATTCGCGCTGATCGTCGATGGCTGGATCGCATGGCTGCTGCTGCGACATGCACCGGCGCAGCAGCGCACCAGCTGCCGGCTCGCGGCGGCGGTGTTCCTGGCCGAGGCTGCGCTGTACGCCGTGCGCTTGTTCCTGCCGGTGGCACCCGATGCCGGCGAGGACATCATGCGTACCGGCTCGCCGATGTTCGTTACCTACATCGCCGGCGTGATGCTGGAACTGGCGCGCTGTTTCGCGATGGTGCTGCTGCTGGTCGAACGCATGCTGGTCGATCTGCGGCATGCGGCACGCACTGATGGCCTGACCGGCCTGCTCAACCGTAGCGCGCTGCTGGCCGACGGCCAGGCACAGCTGCAGCTGATGCGCCGGCAGCAACGGCCGCTGGCCCTGCTGCTGGTCGACGTCGACCACTTCAAACGGATCAATGATCGCTGGGGCCACCTGGCCGGTGACCAGGTACTACGTCACTTTGCTTCGGTGCTGCAGCACAGCACGCAGGGGCGGACACACCTGTTGGGTCGCTATGGGGGCGAGGAATTCGTGCTGGCCCTGGCCGACGGTACGTCGAGCGACGCAGTGGCGTTGGCAGCGCTGATCCGCACCCGCCTGCAGCAGTACCCTGCATTGCTGGCCGGTGGGCCGGTGACGGTCACCGCCAGCATCGGCCTGGCCATGGACGAGGGCCAAGGTGAACTGTCGACGCTGCTGGCAGCGGCTGACGCCGCGTTGTACCGGGCCAAAGCCGAGGGCCGCGATCGCCTGGTCTGCGCCGTTCCGGCGCCGATTTCGGCCTTGCCCATCGCCGACGACGCCGTGCCCGTGTAAGTTGAGTCACATCTTCCGCGGCAGCCCGTCGTGGTTGCCAGGAACGTCCTCCAGGGGAAACGAGCACGATGCAAAGACACCACCTCGCGTTGGCCGCAGCGTTGGCCAGCCTGATGCTTGCCGGTTGCAGCCAGTTACCGTCACCCGGCGCCGAAGGCGCCAGCGATGCACCAAGCCGCCGCTTCGGCACGATCGATTTCCAGCCCTGTACGCTGTCCACCGAAGGTGCCAGCGCCAACGTCGAGGCGCAGTGCGCCACCCTGCAGGTGCCGGAGAACCGTGCACAGCCCGATGGCCGACGCATCGGCCTGCGCATCGCCTGGCTGGAATCGGGCAGCAGCGGCTCCAGCCAGCCCGACCCGGTGTTCTTCCTGGCCGGTGGCCCCGGCCAGGCGGCCAGCGAAGTGGCCGTCATCGTCGATACCGCGCTGCGCCAGGTGCGCAAACAGCGTGACGTGTTCCTGATCGACCAGCGCGGCACCGGCGGCTCCAATCCGCTCAGCTGCCACGGCACGGACGGCAAGGAACTGCAGATGGACGAGGACGCCGCCCCCACAGAGGCGTCGCTGCGCGACTACGCACAGCGCTGCGCGGCCTCGCTGCAGGGGCGTGCCGATGCACGCTTCTACACCACCACCGAGGCCATCGCCGACCTGGACGCCGTGCGCCAGGCCTTGGGCGTGGACCGGATCAACCTGGTTGGCGGCTCCTACGGGACCCGCGTGGCCCAGCGCTATGCCGGCGCTTACCCGCAGCACACCCGCAGCATCGTCATCGATGGCGTAGTGCCCAATGAACTGGTGGTGGGTGGCGACTTCGCCACAACGTTCGAGGATGCGATCGCCCTGCAGTCGGCGCAGTGCCGCAAGGATGCCGCCTGCAGCAAGCGCTTCCCGACCGACACCCGCGCGCAGCTGCGCAGCGTGGTCGAGACACTGCGCCGTGCCCCGGTTTCGGTCGAGTACCGCGATCCTGGCACCTATCAGACCCGCAAGGATGTGCTGAATCCGGACAGCGTGGTGGGTCTGGCCTTCGCTTTCTCCTACGTTCCGCAGTACGCCTCGCTGTTGCCGCTGGTGCTCGATGAGGCCGCGCAGGGACGCTACGCGCCCCTGGCCTCGCTCGCGCGTGGTGCGAACCGCAGCATGGATTTCCAGATCAACCGCGGCATGCAGTGGTCGGTGATCTGCAGCGAGGACGCGCCGCGCTACAGGGCGCCTGCCGAGGACCCGGAGCGACTGTTCGGAAACGAGGTGGCCAGCGCGTTCTTCGCCGCGTGCCCGGTATGGCCGCACCAGCCGGCGCCAGCCGCCAATGCCGTGCCGCTGCGCAGCGAGGTACCCGCGCTGCTGCTGTCCGGTGAACTGGATCCGGTGACACCCCCGCGCTACGCCGAGCAGGTACTCAAGGGCCTGCCGAATGGCCGTGCACTGGTCGCCCGTGGCCAGGGCCACGGCACGCTGAGTGCCGGCTGCATGCCGCGCCTGCTCGGCCAGTTCATCGACAGGACCGATGCCAAGGCGCTGGATGCCGGCTGCCTGGACACGCTGAGCTACGTGCCGGCGTTCACCTCGTTCAACGGATGGGAACCATGATCGTCGCCGACAACCTGCACAAGGCTTTCGACACCCGTACCGGGCGCATCCAGGCGGTCGCCAACGTCGGCTTCCGTGCCGAGGATGGCCGCATCACCGGCCTGCTCGGCCCCAATGGTGCCGGCAAGACCACCACCATGCGCATGCTGTACACACTGATGACTCCGGATCAGGGCAGCATCAGCGTCGATGGCATCGACGCGGCGCGCAATCCGGTGGAAGTACGCCGCCACCTTGGCGTCCTGCCCGATGCGCGCGGTGTCTACAAGCGCCTGACCGCGCGCGAGAACATCGCCTACTTCGGCGAGCTGCATGGCCTGTCGGCCGAGCGCATCCGCGAACGCATCGAAGTGCTGTCGCATGCCTTGGACATGGGTGACATCCTCGATCGCCAGACCGATGGCTTCTCGCAGGGCCAGCGCACCAAGACCGCGATCGCCCGCGCGCTGGTGCACGACCCGCGCAACGTCATTCTTGATGAACCCACCAACGGCCTGGACGTGATGACCACGCGCGCGCTGCGCCGTTTCCTGCTGGGCCTGCGCGAAGAGGGCCGTTGCGTGATCCTGTCCAGCCACATCATGCAGGAGGTGGGCGCACTGTGTGACCACATCGTGATCATCGCCAAGGGCACGGTGATGGCGGACGGCAGCGCCGATGAACTGCGCGCGCAGGCCGGCGAACCCAACCTGGAAGACGCGTTCGTGAAACTGATCGGCAGCGAAGAGGGCCTGCACGCATGAGCATGATGTCGACCCTGATGACGGTAATGCGCAAGGAACTGCGCGATCTTTCCCGTGATCGCCGCACGCTGCTGCTGACCCTGCTGTTCGGGCCGCTGCTGTACCCGGTGCTGCTGCTGGGCATGGGCAAGCTGGCCGAGAGCCGGGTACGCACCCAGATCGAACAGCCGCTGCAGATTCCAACCATCGGTGCGGAGAATGCACCGAACCTGGTGCGCTTCCTCGCCGCACAGGGGCTCAATACCGCACCGGCGCCGAAGGACCTGGCCGAGGCCATCCGCAGCCAGGACATCGACGTGGCGCTGCGCATCAGCGATGACTTCGGCAAGGACTGGGCCGACGGCAAGCCGGCGCTGGTGGAAGTGATCAAGGACAGTACCCGCCGTGCTGCTGAGGTACCCAGTGCGCGGCTGGAAGCGGCGCTGGCCACCTACAACGGCCAGGTCGGTGCGCTGCGGTTGATGGCGCGTGGCGTTGACGCGCAGGTGGCGCGGCCGCTGGATGTGGCACGCCAGGACCTGGCCAGTGCCGAGGCCAAGCGCGGCATGATCCTCTCGATGCTGCTGCCGGTGCTGCTCACGCTGACCTCGTTCATCGGCGGCGCCTATCTGGTGATGGATGCCACCGCCGGCGAGCGCGAGCGGCAGTCACTGGAACCGCTGCTGGCCACGCCCGGCTCGCGCAGCGCGATCGTCAGCGGCAAGATCGCGGCTGCCTGCGTGGTCGGCTTTGTGTCACTGCTGCTGACCCTGGTGGCGTTCAAGGTGAGCGCACAGATCGCGCCCGGCAACATCGGCCGCCAGTTCAACATGAACGTCGCTTCGATGCTGCAGATGCTGCTGGTGATGCTGCCGATGCTGATGATCGGTACCTCGCTGCTGACCTTCCTGTCGGCGGCGGCCAAGAGCATGAAGGAAGCGCAGAGCCACATGACCTGGCTGATGCTGCTGCCGATGATGCCCGGTTACGCACTGGTGGCGTACCCGCTGAAGAGCGAGCTGTGGCAGTACGCCGTGCCGTTCCTGTCGCAGAACCAGATGCTGCTGAAGGTGATCCGCCACGAGACGATCACGCCGGCGGTGTGGGCGATCTACCTGGGCGCCAGCCTTGGCCTGGCCGCGGTGCTGTGGTTCGCTGCCGTGCGTCGCTACCACAACGAGCGTCTGGCCATCTCGGGCTGACCCCCACTGGTAGCGCCGGGCCATGCCCGGCGGATTTGGAACGAGGCCCGGTCATTCCGGGCCTCGTTGTTTTCAGGATTGCGTTGCCTGCCAAGCGGCGAAGCGTTGGGCGATCACCGGTGCCAATCGATCAAAGTTCTCCCAGGTATCAGCGACGTGGTACAGCGAAAGGACGTCGGCCCCCAGCTGTTCCTCATAGTCTTCGAGATACTGGCCATTCTCGAGGTCGTAATACACAGCAGTGAACGTGTTGGCTTCATCACTGATCAGGTCATCGACGAATTTGCCGTCGCTGCATCGAAGCAGGAACAGGCCGGGCGTCGTACTACGTTCCCGCAGCGCCTGCAGGTCTTCTTCTGCGTCCTCGGCGAGCTCTTCGCTTGCCATGCCCTGTGACAGCAGCCATGCCAGGTACATGCCGATGTGGGTGGCGCTGGCTTCGGCCGGAAGATCCGAAGGGAAGTCACCCCCGGAATGCCAGCTGGCGTCGTCGTACTTCATCTGTTCTCCTCCTGAATTTGGAAAACAGCTTAGGTCGCGAGTACAGACAGCGGGAGCGTTGAATGCGTCATCCGCCGGCATACCGCGAAGGCGTCACCCCCATCTCGCGCTTGAACACGGCGATGAAGGCGCTGGGTGTGTCGTAGCCCATCGACAGCGCGACGCTGATCACCGGTTCTCCCGCCAGCAGGCGTGGCAGTGCCAGCAGCACCCGCAGGCGTTGCCGCCATTGGCTCAGCGTCATGTGGGTCTCGGCCAGCCAATGGCGCGCCAGACTGCGGCTGGACAGTCCAATCGCGGCCGCCCAGTCCTCGACGCTGCGAAGGTCGTCCGGTGAACGTGCAAGTGCGGCAGCGATCCGGCGCAGGCGACGGTCGCGCGGTTGCGGCAGGGCCAGCGGCAATGGCGAGCTGGCGGCGATCTCATCGGCGATCACCCCGGCCAGTCGCGCCTGTGTGGCATCCAGCGGAACATGCGGCCACTGCAACGCCCGGATCACTGCGGCCTGCAGCAGCGGCACTGGCTGGAAGATGCGAGGAGCTGCAGGCAGGTCGGCACAGGCCTGCGCGCTGAAGTACAGGCTCCAGCCGTCGAACGCACTGGTGCTGGCCAGTGCGTGGGGCAGCGAAGGCGGTATCCAGGCGACATGACCCGCCGGCAGCAGCCAGTGCAGGTCGCCGACCTCGATCCGCAGCAGGCCCTGATGTGCACCCAGCAGCTGCCCGCGGGCGTGCTGGTGGCGTGCCGTGCGGCGCGGACCCGGCAGGTGCAGCTGCGCCGCCAGCAACACCGGGCCGCCGGCGGCATCGGCCAGCGCCGGGTCAATCAATGCGGAGGATGTCTGTTCTGCCATATCGTGTGGCAGTTATACGGCAGAACAGTCGAACGGCAAGCCTGACACTGGGCTCCCCTCAATGGAGCACCCACACCATGCAGCCACAGGACATCCTCCCCGATCACCAGAACGACGTGCAGGTGAACGGCCTCACTGTGCGCAAGGGCAGTGTTGGCGCCTTTCTTGCCAGCGTCCGCGACTGGCAGGACCCGGCCAGTGATCCTACCCTTCGCACCACTGCCGAGGCCGACCTGCGCGCACTGTTGCCGGGCCTGCACGCACTGGGCCTGTTCCAGGTGCTGGCTGCGCGTGATCCGGCGCTGCAACGCCTGATCGACAGCGTCTGCTGAAACGGACAAGGCCCGGAACGCTCCGGGCCCTGTGGGCAACAACTGCCGCCGGGCGTGGCCCGGCGTTACCCGCTCAGCCGCCCGGTGCGAACACCAGCGTGCGGCGGGTGGTGACCGGTGCGCTGACCGGTTCGAAACGCCAACGCTTCACTGCGTTCATCGCTTCCCGGTCGAAGACGCGCGACGGCGTTGCGCGCAGCACGCGGGCATTGATCACTGATCCGTCGGTGCCGACGGTGATTTCCACCAGCACTTCGCCGGAGGTACCGGCGCGCAGTGCCTCGGCCGGATAGCGCGGTGCCGGCGTACTGACCGGGCGCAGGCTCGGTGCCGCCGCTGCCGTGGCCTGGCGTGCGGCACTGGCCTGCTGGGCGGCCGCCTGCTGCTGCTTCTGCTCGGCCTCGCGGCGGGCGGTGGCCTGGCGATCGGCTTCCTGACGCTCGCTGTCGCGGCGCGCGGCGTCCTGTTGCGCGGCGATCTGCTTGGCCGCATCGGCCTCCTTGGCGCGCTGCTCGGTCAGGCGCTGCTGTTCGGCCTGCTGCTTGGTCCGGTCTTCGGCGTCCTTCTTCGCCTTTTCAGCTTCGGTCTCGGTGCGCTTGGCCGCGTTCTCCACGCCCTTGGCCAGGCCTTCCTTCAGGCGCGGCAGGGCGGGGGCGGAGGCGTCCACCTTTTCGATCAGCGCTACCAGGCGCTGCGCCTCGGGGTAGTCCTCACGGCCCAGGTGCTGCTCGGCGGCGATCAGGGTGTAGGGCAGCAGATCGGTCAGCGCGCTCTTCACCGAAGCGTCGTCCGGCGTCTTGTCGCGCAGCGCCAGGTAGTACTCGATGGCGTTGTCGCCGGCCGGCGCATACATGCGGTTCTCACGCAGCGCCTGGCTGGCCGATTCGCGCAGCTGTTCGGTGCCCATCGACTGCACCTTGGCGGCGACCACCGGTGCTGTTGATGCAGCCGCGGCGGGCGTAGTGGCGGGTGCGGGTGCCGGGGTTTCTTCCTTGCCCGAGCAGGCGGCCAGCGCCAGTGCCAGGGCAACCGGCAGCCACCGGCGCGCGGCGGTGATCGTTGAGACGTGCGACATCCTGCTCCCCTCTAGAAGACGACGTGACGTAAATCATTGATATGCATGGCCGGGACCAGCGGTCCGGGCGCGGCAGGGTGACGTTTCCCGACGCCACCGCCGGCAACGGCGAGGGAGCAATCTAGCATCCCGGCCACCGCCGCGTACAAGGGCGATGGCCGGAACAGGGCAGCGGCAATGCGCCGCTGGTGGTCGCTACATCAGTGGTCGTGCGCCTTGTCGTGCGCCTTGCTGTGGCTGTTGGACATCAGCTTGTCGGTCCAGGCGATGCCGATCGCCGACAGGATGAACACGCAGTGGATGATGGTCTGCCACAGCACGCCTTCCTGGGTCAGCATCGAGCAGCGGGCGACACCGATGTTGGCCGCGGCCACGCTCATCTGCTCCGGGGTGCACAGCGGAATGCCACCCAGCGCACCACTGGCGATGAAGGTCTTCAACAGGTGGATCGAGGAGATGCCGATGATCGCCATCGCCAGCTTCACCTTCAGCACGCTGGCGTTGACGTGGCTCAGCCATTCCGGCTGGTCCGGGTGGCCTTCCAGGCGCAGGCGCGAGACGAAGGTCTCGTAGCCGCCGACGATCACCATCACCAGCAGGTTGGAGATCATCACCACGTCGATCAGGCCCAGCACGATCAGCATGATCTGCTGTTCACCCATCGAGGCCGAATGCGAGATCAGGTGCCACAGTTCCTTGCCGAACAGGAACACATAGACGCACTGCGCCACGATCAGGCCCAGGTACAGCGGCAGCTGCAGCCAGCGCGAGGCGAAGATCAGCGTGGACAGCGGGGAGAGCGGCGGGCGGTTTGCACTCATGCGGAGGATGCTGCGTTGCGGGGGAGTGGCGAGGTTACCGACCTGCCGTGACGGTGCCAACCCAACTCACGCACTAGACTTCAGGTTCCTTTCCGCACCCCGAGCCGCCGCCATGATCGACCTGTATTACTGGCCCACCCCGAACGGCCACAAAGTGACCCTGCTGCTGGAAGAAGCCGGCCTGGAGTACCGCATCCACCCGGTCAACATCGGCTCGGGCGACCAGTTCAAGCCGGAGTTCCTGGCCATCTCGCCCAACAACAAGATGCCGGCCATCGTCGACCATGCCCCGGCCGACGGCGGCGCCCCGCAGAGCGTGTTCGAGTCCGGCGCGATCCTGCTGTATCTGGCCGAGAAGACCGGTCAGTTCCTGCCCAGCGACCCGCGCGGCCGCGTCACCACCCTGGAGTGGCTGTTCTGGCAGATGGCCGGCCTGGGCCCGATGAGCGGCCAGATGGGCCACTTCAATGTGTACGCGCCGGAAAAGATCCCCTACGCGATCGAGCGCTACGACAACGAAGTACGCCGCCTGCACGGGGTGATGGACAAGCGCCTGGCCCAGCACGCCTTCCTGGCCGGCGATGACTACACCATTGCCGACATGGCCAGCTACCCGTGGATCGGTGCCTACGACAAGCTGCCGGTGGATTTCGCCGCGTTCCCGAACCTGAAGCGCTGGCATGAAACGATTGCTGCGCGCCCGGCCACCCAGCGCGCCTATGCCCTGCGTGAGCAGGTGAACCCGAACGCGGGCAAGCCGCTGAGCGACGAAGAGCGCAAGCACCTGTTCGGCCAGCGCTGACCCGCCGCGGGGGCGGATCCCTTTGCAGCGCAAAGGGCTCTGACCCCAGCACCGCGGCATGGGCAGAAGGTCATGCTGCCTTCCCGCACGGGCTTGGTTAGGATGGGGGACGACCGCCCCGCACCCACCGGGGGCGGACCTGCCGTTTGCCGGGATCCTCCATGCGCCACCTGTTCGCTTCGCTCGCCCTCATGCTCGCCACCAGTACTGCCGCCCACGCCGAAAAGCTGACCCTGGAAGCCATCACCGGCCCGCTGCCGTTGTCCGGCCCGACCCTGATGAAGCCGAAGGTCGCTCCCGACGGTTCGCAGGTCAGTTTCCTGCGCGGCAAGGACAGCGACCGCAACCAACTGGACCTGTGGACCTACGACATCAGCAGCGGCCAGACCCGCCTGCTGGTGGATTCGAAGGTGGTGCTGCCCGGCACCGAGACCCTCAGCGATGAGGAGAAGGCCCGCCGCGAGCGCCAGCGCATCGCCGCGATGACCGGCATCGTCGATTACCAGTGGTCGCCCGACGCGCAGCGCCTGCTGTTCCCGCTCGGCGGCGAGCTGTACCTGTATGACCTCAAGCAGCAGGGCCAGGCGGCGGTGCGTCAGCTGACCCATGGTGAAGGTTTCGCCACCGACGCCAAGCTGTCGCCCAAGGGCGGTTTCGTCAGCTTCATCCGTGGCCGCAACCTGTGGGTGATCGATCTGGCCAGCGGCAAGCAGCTGCAGCTGACCCGTGATGGCAGCGCCATCATCGGCAACGGCGTCGCCGAGTTCGTCGCTGACGAGGAGATGGACCGCCACACCGGTTACTGGTGGGCGCCGGATGATTCGGCGATTGCCTTTGCCCGCATCGATGAATCGCCGGTGCCGGTGCAGAAGCGCTACGAGGTCTATGCCGACCGCACCGATGTGATCGAGCAGCGTTACCCGGCCGCTGGCGACGCCAACGTGCGCGTGCAGCTGGGCGTGATCGCGCCGGCCGCCGATGCGCAGCCGCGCTGGGTCGACCTCGGCAAGGAACAGGACATCTACCTGGCCCGCGTCGATTGGCGCGATGCGCAGCACCTGAGCTTCCAACGCCAGTCACGCGACCAGAGGCAGCTGGACCTGGTGGAAGTGGCACTCGAGTCCAACCGCCAGCGCGTGCTCGCCCACGAAACCAGCCCGACCTGGGTGCCGCTGCACAACAGCCTGCGTTTCCTCGACGACGGGAGCGTGCTGTGGTCGTCCGAGCGCACCGGTTTCCAGCACCTGTACCGCATCGACAGCAAGGGCAAGGCCACCGCGCTGACCCACGGCAACTGGCCGGTAGACGAACTGCTGGCGGTCGATGAGAAGGCCGGCAAGGCCTACTTCCGCGCCGGCATCGAGACCTCGCGCGAAAGCCAGATCTACGCGGTGTCGCTGCAGGGCGGCGAGCCGCAGCGCCTGTCCAGGGCACCGGGCATGCACAGCGCCAGCTTCGCCCGCAACGCCAGCGTCTATGTCGACAGCTGGTCCAACAGCACCACGCCGCCGCAGATCGAGCTGTTCCGCGCCAACGGCGAGAAGATCGCCACCCTGCTCGAGAACGACCTGGCCGATCCCAAGCATCCGTATGCGCGTTACCGCGATGCGCAGCGCCCGATCGAGTTCGGCACGTTGATGGCTGCCGACGGCAAGACCCCGCTCAACTACAGCCTGATCAAGCCAGCCGGCTTCGATCCATCCAAGCGCTACCCGGTGGCGGTATACGTATATGGCGGCCCGGCCAGCCAGACCGTGACCGACAGCTGGCCCGGCCGTGGTGATCACCTGTTCAACCAGTACCTGGCCCAGCAGGGTTACGTGGTGTTCTCGCTGGACAACCGTGGCACCCCGCGACGTGGCCGTGACTTCGGTGGTGCGCTGTATGGCAAGCAGGGCACGGTGGAAGTGACCGACCAGCTGCGTGGCGTGACCTGGCTCAAGCAGCAACCATGGGTGGACCCGGCGCGCATCGGCGTGCAGGGCTGGTCCAACGGTGGCTACATGACCCTGATGCTGCTGGCCAAGGCCTCGAACCAGTACGCCTGTGGCGTGGCCGGTGCGCCGGTGACCGACTGGGGCCTGTACGACAGCCACTACACCGAACGCTACATGGACCTGCCGGCGCGCAACGAAGCGGGTTACCGCGAAGCGCGCGTGCTGACCCATATCGACGGCCTGCGCTCGCCGCTGCTGCTGATCCACGGCATGGCCGATGACAACGTGCTGTTCACCAACTCGACCAGCCTGATGAGTGCGCTGCAGAAGCGTGCACAGCCGTTCGAACTGATGACCTATCCGGGTGCCAAGCACGGCCTGTCCGGTGCCGATGCGTTGCATCGCTACCGCGTCGCCGAAGCCTTCCTGGGACGTTGCCTGAAACCCTGATCACCAGCCGGGAAGGAGCCCGTCATGACCCTGCCACCGCCGATTCCCACCCCTGGACAGACCTCCACCGGTTGGTGGTGCCGTCACTGGCGCTGGGCGATGCCGTTGATGGTCGTGCTGGTGCTGGGCGGCGTAGGCGGTGTGGTGGCCTGGAGCGTGCTGCGCTGGAGCGAGGCGGCACGCGAGAGCCCACCGATGCGCGAAGCACTGCGCCGCGCCGGTTGCAGCATCGAACTGGTGGAAGCCTTCGGCGAGCCGCTGCGCACCGAATCGATGCCGCTGGGCAGCATGCAGACCGCGATCAACGGCCAGCGCGATGTCGGCCTGACCGTGGCCCTGGAAGGCCCGCACGCGCATGGTCGCCTGTTCGTGAAGGGCACCCGCAGTGATGACGTGTGGGATTACCCGGTGATGTACGTGCTGGGCGAGGACAAGCAGACCTTCGACCTGACCGCGCTGGATGATGACGAGGCCGCACAGGAGTGCGAACTGCAGGCCTGCCGCGAGCGTGGCGACTGCCCACTCACTGCCGCGTTGTGACCTTCGGTCACGCGACCGGGTAAGGGCGACCATGTAGAGTCGGCTGTTGGTCGACTGCTCTCCACAAGACGCCTGAAAACCCCGCGCTGCGCGCGATAGTCGACTGACAGTCGACTCTACCCATAAGCCGCGCCGTGACCTCCAGCCGATTGTCGCCGCCGCCCTGAGCGCGTAACTTGCGGGCAACCCTTTGCTGGAGTGTCCCATGAAGCCGATTGCGCTGGCCGTTGCCCTGGCCCTGACTGCCGCCCCGCTGCTGTCCGCGCCACCGGCGCTGGCGGCACCCGCCGCCAAGGCCGCCACTCCGGCCAGCCCGGCCTGGGTCGCCCGCAGCAATGCGCTGGCGCAGATCCTGCTCGATGCGCAGGGCCCGTTCCAGCCAGAGGAAACCGGCTTCTTCGGCGTTCCCGGTTATGACGACAAGGTGGCCGACCTAGGCCCGGACAATGATGCGCGCTACCGCGCCGCCATGGCCAAGGCACGCGACGAACTGAAGGCGAAGCTGGCCACCGAGAAGGATCCCAATGTCCGCCAGGACCTGGAGATCATGATCCACGCCGCCAACCAGAACATCGAAGGCAGCGAGCTCAACGAGAAGTACCTGCTGCCGTGGAGCGATGCGCCGCAGACGGTGTTCAGCGGCCTCAACCTGCTGCTGTCCGATCAGGTGCCGGCCGAGCGCCGGGCCAAGGCGATCGAGCGCCTCAAGGCCTATGCCGGCCTGCAGCCGGGTGGCACCGCGTTCACCACGCTGGCGCGCCAGCGCTATGAAGAGCGATTGAAGGACAGCAGCCTGCTGCAGCCGACGAAGATCGAAGTGCAGCAGTCGCTGGACAACGTCGAGACCTACATCACCGGCATCGAGTCGCTGCTGAAGAAGTACCAGATCGCCGGTGCCGATGAAGCGATGAAGGCCCTGGCCGGGCAGATGAAGGACTACGCCAGCTGGACGCGCTCGACCGTGCTGCCGAAGGCGCGCACTGATGCACGCCTGCCGGCACCGTTGTACGCGTACCAGCTCAAGCAGGTCGGCATCGACATCGACCCGAAGCTGCTGATGCAGCGCGCGCAGTTGGAATTCATGGAAACCCGCTCGGCGATGCAGCAGCTGGCGCCGCTGGTGGTGAAGGACAAGGGCCTGAAGGTAGCCGACCCGAGCGACCCGGTGGCGGTGATCCGTGCGCTGAAGGCTGACAAGATCGCCGACGATCATCTGGAAGGCCACTACCGCAAGGTGATCGACGCGATCGATCCGCTGATCCGCGAGCACGCCATCGTCGACGTGCCCAAGCGTGCCATGCAGATGCGCCTGGGTTCGGCCGCCGAGAGCGCCGCCAGCCCGGCGCCGCACTTCCTGCCGGCGCCGCTGGTCAACAACACCGGGCAGCAGGGCACCTTCGTGCTGCCGCTGGGCAATCCGGCCGCCGGTCCGGGTGCGCAGTACGACGACTTCAACTTCGGCGCGGCGGCGTGGACGCTGAGCGCGCATGAAGGGCGTCCCGGCCACGAACTGCAGTTCACCGCGATGGTCGAGCGCGGCATTTCGCTGGCGCGCACCATGTTCGCGTTCAATTCGGTGAACGTGGAAGGCTGGGCGTTGTACGCCGAAGCCGAGATGGTGCCGTACGAGCCGCTGGACGGTCAGATGATCGCCCTGCAGTTCCGCCTGCTGCGTGCCGCGCGCGCGATGCTCGACCCGATGCTCAACCTTGGCCTGACCGATCGTGCCAATGGCGAGCGCGTGCTGATGGAGCAGGTTGGCCTGTCCAAGGCGATGGCCACCCAGGAACTGGACCGCTACATGGTGCGCATGCCGGGCCAGGCCGGAAGCTACTTCTACGGCTACACCCGCATCCTGGAACTGCGCATGCAGACCGAGCTGGCACTGGGCGCGAAGTTCGACCGCCTGGCGTTCAACAACTTCCTGCTCGACCAGGGCCTGCTGCCGCCGGACCAGCTGGCCGATGCGGTGAACAAGGTGTTCGTGCCGAAGTACAAGCGCTGAACGTTGCCCGGTAGTGCCGGCCGCTGGCCGGCATTACCCCATCCCATCAGGTAGTGCCGGCCGCTGGCCGGCATTCCCTTGGCGCAGGAAGCATTCCTGAGGTTGCCGGCCAGCGGTCGGCACTACCGGCGGTGACCCGAGAGGGTCACCGCTGCGGTTGCGGTGTGATCACCTGTGTCGGCAACCGCGCGGGCGGTGCCGGATTCGGCACCCAGATCGCGACGCCGGCGGCGCGCTTCTGCGTGGTCGGAATACCAATGCCTACCCCGCCACCGACATGCGAGCCAAACGAACCGGCGCCGACGGACATGCCCACCGGCGAGCCACTGCTGCCCACGCCCACCAGCACCACGCCATTGGCGCCCAGCGCCGCGGCCTCTCGCTTCAGGCGGGCCACGGCGGCATCGGTCTGGCCCTGGGTGCCGAAGCCCACCGCAGACGCTGATTCCAGCTGGGCGATTTCCTGTGAGCCGGCCGGCGGCGTTGAATAGATCTGCACCAGCGCCGGATCGATCGGTGCGCGGGCGCGGCCCAGCATCACCTTGGAAGTGCTGGCACAGCCAGCGGCGACCAGCAGGATGGCCGCCAGCGCGGCCCAACGGATGTTCATGGCACGACCCCTGTAGGACTGGTTGCGATCATCGGCGGGCCACTCTGAATCGGCGCCAACACCCGGGCCAGGGCACGCACGGCAGCACGCTAGCACGGTGGTGGTGACAGCCCCGCCAATGGCAGTAGGCGGCGGCAGCGGGAACGTCTATGGTTGGGGCAGGAACCAACTGCGGGAGAGCGGAATGGGTGTGATCAGTCTGTTGTGGGGCGTACTGGCGCTGTTGTGGATGATCCTGGCGCTGATTCCGCTGCTGGGCTGGGGCAACTGGTTCCTGATCCCGTTCGCCGCCGTCGGTGCGGTGATCGCCGCGCTGGGCATCCTGTTCACCCATCCGACCAAGCGTGGGCGGGCCTGGGCCGGGCTGGTGCTGAACGGCATCGTGGTGGTGGTTGGCATCCTGCGCCTGGGCCTGGGCGGCGGCGTGATCTGATCCCGGGCCGGGGTGCGACAGGGCGTCGCAGGCGCACGGCCCGTGGCCGGGCAGGGGCGTACAATGAATGGCTGCGCGAGCCCCCCGCGTGCCTGTGAATCCGCGCCCGGCGCGGCTGCCCCATGATCATCCGACCCCGTCCCCACGGCTGGCAACTGCTGTACATCCTGCGCGGCTCGATCGTAAAAGCGATCGCGCCGAAGGTGCTGGCCATCCTGATCCTGTCCATCGCCGTGGCCGCAGTGGTGGAACTGGCACCGCCGACCGGCATCGAGCGCGTCTCGGTCACGCCGTTCACCCTGCTCGGCCTGGTGCTGTCGATCTTCCTCAGCTTCCGCAACAGCGCCTGCTACGAGCGCTGGTGGGAAGGCCGCAAGCTGTGGGGCCAGCTGGTCTACGAATCGCGATCGCTGGCCCGCCAGGTAAACCTGCTGCTGGCCGATGACACCGGCCGTCGTCGCCGCATCGCCTACCTCACCACCGCCTTCGCCCATGCCCTGGCCGGTCGCCTGCGCGGGCGTATCGTCGCCCTGGTGGCCTTGCCATGGCTGGACAAGCGCCAGCGCGAACAGCTGGGCCAGCGCGAGAACGTGCCCGACGCGCTGTTGTCAATGATCGCCGCCGAACTGGCGCAGGCACTGCGCAGCGGTGAGCTGGACCCGATCCTCTACACCCAGCTGGAAGAACGCCTGCACGCGATGTCGTCGATCCAGGCCGGCTGCGAGCGCATTCTCACCACACCGCTGCCGTTTGCCTACACCCTGCTGCTGCACCGCTGCGCATGGATGTTCTGCGTGCTGCTGCCGTTCGGCCTGGCAAGTTCGCTGGGCTGGGGCACGCCGGTGCTGTCGGCGGTGCTGGCCTATGCCTTCTTCGGCCTGGACCAGCTGGGCGAAGAAATGGAAGACCCGTTCGGCCTGGAGCCGAACGACCTGCCGCTGGACGCGCTGGTGCGCACGATCGAGATCGACCAGCTCGACGCGCTCGGCGAACGCCCCTTGCCCGAACCCCTGCTGCCGCAGGGCTACCTGTTGCAATAGCCACTCCTCGGAGCCTGCCATGTCTCATCCGCTTTACCGCCCGCGCCGCATGCGCCACGACGAGTTTTCGCGCCGCCTGATGCGCGAGAACACGCTGACCACCGACGACCTGATCTACCCGGTGTTCGTGCACGAACTGGCTGGCCGCACCGCAGTGCCGTCGATGCCGGGCGTGGAGCGTCTGTCCATCGAAGAGCTGCTGAAGGTGGCCGAAGAGGCGCTGGAGCTGGGCATCCCGGTGATCGACCTGTTCCCGGTGATCGACCCGTCGCTGAAGTCGCTGGACGCGTCGGCGGCGTGGGCCGAGGACGGCCTGGCGCAGCGTGCGATCCGCGCGCTGAAGTCACGCTTCCCGGAGCTGGGGGTGATGACCGACGTGGCGCTGGACCCGTACACCACGCACGGCCAGGACGGCATCATCGACGACAAGGGCTATGTGCTGAACGACATCACCGTCGAGGCGCTGGTCAAGCAGTCGGTATCGCACGCCGAAGCCGGTGTCGACATCGTCTCGCCGTCGGACATGATGGACGGCCGCATCGGCGCGATCCGTCGTGCGCTGGATGCCGACAACCACATCAACGTGCGCATCATGGCCTACTCGGCCAAGTACGCCTCGGCGTTCTACGGTCCGTTCCGCGATGCGGTGGGCAGCGCGGCCAGCCTCGGCAAGGCCGACAAGAAGACCTACCAGATGGACCCGGCCAACGGCGACGAGGCGCTGCGCGAGATTGCGCTGGACCTGGAAGAGGGCGCCGACATGGTGATGGTCAAGCCGGGCATGCCGTACCTGGACCTGGTGCGCCGGGTGAAGGAAAAATTCGGCGTGCCGACCTTCGCCTACCAGGTGAGTGGCGAGTACGCGATGATGAAGGCCGCCTTCGCCAATGGCTGGTTGGACGAGCGCGCCTGCGTGCTGGAGTCGCTGCTGGGCTTCAAGCGGGCCGGTGCCGACGGCGTGCTGACCTATTTCGCGCCGCAGGTGGCGCGATGGCTGCGCGAGCGCTGACAATAGCGCCACGATAGACAGAGGACTACGCGATGGGACCCGAACTGGGATGGATGCAATGGCTGATCTGGGGCATCGGTACGCTGGTGTTCGGCGCCATCATCGTCGGTGTCTTCATCGCCGCCTGGCGGGCCGGCAAGCGCCCGCCGGAGCAGCTCTCCGCCGCCCGTCACGTGGCCCGTGAGCAGGCCCTGCCGGACAGCGTGCAGGCCGAGCTGGCCGCGCTGAACCAGCGCAAGGACAACGGCCAGCTGAGCGAGCTGGAATACGAGCAGCAGCGCGCCAAGGTGCTGTCGCGCTGACCCTCACGTTCTGGTAGCCGCCAACCTTGGTTGGCGCTTTCCCGCATGCCAACCAAGGTTGGCATCTACCAAACGATCATCCATCCGTTGCGTGGATCTACGGCATGCACCCGGCCACCGCCGCCACCTTCGGCACGGCCAACCGGTATACGTCCACGCCACCGGCACGCGGTGCCTTCGCCGCACTGCTGGCGACCATCATCTCGCCGGGCTTGGCGTTGTCGATCACCGGCGCGCCGGTCCAGCCGCCGGCCTGGTTGAACGACAGCCCCAATGGCTGCAGCGCCGCACCGGTCCACGCACAGCCGCTGCTCCACACCTGCGCGGTGCTGCCGCTGCCGCGGCTGAACACCACTGCGCCGTCATGGCCCAGCCAGTCGCCATCGGTCTCGTCATCGGCGCTGTTCAACGCGGTCAACGCCGTTGCAGGGCCACGCCTGCCCTGGGCATCCAACGTGGTCACGAACAGGTCCCAGCCCGCGCTACCGCCCTGCTGCCGAGCAAACAACAGCCGCTGGCCATCCGCGCTCAGGGCCGGCCCGCGTTCTTCCCGGCGCCCGCCATCACCGGCCAGGGCCTGCGCGCTGCCCAGCCGGCCATCGGCAGCCAGCGCGGCCCGGTACAGCGCCAGCTTGCCCTCGCGGCCGGCCGCGAACAGCAGCCAGCGGCCGTCACGGCTGAAGTAGGGATCACGGGCCTCACCGGCCACGCCTACCGGCAAGGCCTGCGCCTGCTGCCAGCGGCCGTCGACCACGCGCGCCTCCCACAGGCCCCAACCGGCCTCGCCACGGCGGGCGAAGACGATGCGCTGGCCATCGGCGCTGATCGTGGCGCGGCCCTCGTCGGCGCGGGTCGAGACCACGCCCATGCCTTCGATGCCGTACTCGTTCAACGCCATCGCCACGGGGGCAGAGAGTAGACTGGCGGCAAGCACCAGCAGGGGCGGGGTGATGCGCATCATCCGGGTCCGTGCACGAAAGAGCACCAGTCTAGCCAGCTTGAGGATTCCATGACCGACCGTTACGCCGTCTTCGGACACCCCGTTGCCCACTCGAAGTCGCCGCAGATCCATGCCACGTTCGGTCGCCAGGAAGGCATCGCGGTGGATTACCGCGCGATCGACCTGGCCCCGGATGCGTTTCTGGCCGGCCTGGAAGCCTTCGCCGCCGACGGTGGTGTCGGCGCCAACGTCACCTCGCCGCACAAGGAAGCCGCGTTCTCGGTGTGCACCACGTTGACCGCGCGCGCGCGCCGCGCCGGCTCGGTCAACACGCTGCTGCGCAAGGGCGACCGCTGGCATGGTGACACCACCGATGGCATCGGCCTGGTGCGCGACCTGACCGACCGCCACGGCCTGGACCTGCGTGGCCGCCGCATGCTGCTGATCGGTGCCGGTGGCTCCGCGCGCAGCGTCGCTCCGGCCTTCCTCGATGCTGGAATCACCGAACTGGTGGTGGTCAACCGCACGCCGGAACGCGCCGATGAACTGATCGACGCCATGGGCGAGCCGGGCCGCGCGATCAGCCGCTACTGGGAAGACCTGCGCGAGCTGGGCGACTTCGAGCTGATCGTCAACGCCACCTCGGCCGGCCGCGACCGCGACGTTGAGTTCAAGCTGCCACTGTCGCTGGTCAACTCGATGACCACCGCCGTCGACCTGAACTACGGCGAGGCCGCCATCGCCTTCCTGGCCTGGGCGCGCGCAGCGAACTGCCGCAATACCGTGGACGGCCTGGGCATGCTGGTCGAGCAGGCCGCCGAGAGCTTCCTGCAGTGGCACGGTGTGCGCCCGCAGACCGACGAGGTCTACCAGACGTTGCGGCAGGGTGCCGCCGTGCTTGCCGGCGAGGACTGATCGATGGACAACACGACCCTGATGGTGACGGTGCTGAGCATCGTGGGAGTGCGCCTGCCGGTGCTGATCGCACTGTGCGTGGGCCTGGTCTGGGTGGTCGGCGCACCACGCGATGCCACCCGCACAGGCGCCCTGGTCGGTCTGGTGCTGTTGCTGCTGTCCAGCCTCGGCGGCATGGCCGCCGGCATCCTGCCGATGTGGTTGATCAACAGCGGCAACTTCGACGCCATCTCGGGCATGAGTGCCATCCTTGGCGTGCTGCACTTCGCGCTGGCGATGGTCGAGGCCATCGGCGTGGTGCTGCTGGTGTGGGCGCTGGTGCGCCTGCTGCGTATCCGTTCGATCCCGGCATCCTGACCGGTAGCGCCGGGCCATGCCCGGCGTATCTGGCCCTTGAGCGGTCCGCCCATCGGACCGTGACCGCCGCCTGGCGTCGTCGCTGGCCCGTTCAGGCTGCCAGCGACGGTGAACGCGGCCGGCCATGCGACAATGACCGGCCTGATCCAGCCACGGTACTTCCCGGCGTGACCGAAACCGTCGCCGCTCCGCGCACGCTCGATGACCCCTTGAAGGACGCGATCCGCAAGGCGTACACGACGCTGCAGGCCAATACGCCCGGCTTCTCCACCCGCCGCTCGCAGAGCCAGATGATCGGCGTGGTGTCGCGTGCGCTGTCGAAAAGCGGTGGCGTCGGCGTGGTCGAAGCGCCCACCGGCGTCGGCAAGAGCCTGGGCTACCTCACCGCAGGCGTACCGATCGCGCTGGCCAGCAAGAAGAAGCTGGTGATCAGCACCGGCACCGTGGCGCTGCAGTCGCAGCTGGTCGAGCGCGATATCCCGAATTTCCTCAAGGCCACCGGCCTGGAAGCGACTGTCGCGCTGGCCAAGGGCCGTACCCGCTACCTGTGCACGCGCAATGCTGCCGAAGCGCAGGGCGAGGGCTCGCAGGGCGGCATGTTCGAGGATGACGCACCCTTGTTCGACCGGCCACTGGCGCCGATCGAGATGGATATCGCCAAGCGCCTGACCGATGCCTTCACCGGTGGCAGCTGGGATGGCGACATCGACAACGCGCCGGAGACCATCAGCCCCGGCCTGCGCAGTCGCATCACCACGCCGGCTTCGGGTTGCGCCGGGCGCCGCTGCGCCTATTCGGCGCAATGCGCGGTGCTGCGTTCGCGCAACACGGTGCGCGACGCGCAGATCGTGGTCACCAACCACGCGCTGCTGCTGTCAGCGCTGTCGATCGGCGACAGCGACAACGGCCAGCCGTTGATCGCACCGCCGTCGGACATGCTGCTGGTGCTGGACGAAGGTCATCACATCGGCAACGTGGCGATCGACCAGGGCGCGGCCAGCCTGGCGCTGGACGAGATGGCCAAGCGCACAGGCCGCCTGCAGATCCTGATTGCCGGTGCCTACCGCGCGGTCGACAAGGACCGCCTGGGCAACCTGCTGCCCAACGAAGCGATCGACGTCGCCAGCAACGTGGCCAAGCAGCTGCGTGCGTTCCGCGACCACATCGAACGGGTATGGATGCCGGCACCGGCCGACGAGGAACCGATGTGGCGCGCCGCCAACGGCCGCCTGCCCGAGGCCTGGCGCGAGCCGATCGAAGCGCTGGCCGACGACACCCGCAGCCTCTACAACTGGGCGCATGCCGCCACCGCGCAGGTGGCCAAGGGCAAGCAGGACGATGCCGCGCGCGAGCGCCTGCAGCGCAACCTGGGCATGGCGCTGGAAATGATCGAGCAGCAGTACAACCTGTGGCAGGCGTGGCGCCGCGAGGACAAGGATGGCGCGCCGCCGATGGCGCGCTGGGTGACTGCCACCCGCGATGGCGACCTGGTGCTGCACGGCTCGCCGGTGTCGGCCGCGCACGTGCTGCGCAAACTGCTGTGGGATGAAGTGGACTCGGTGGTGATGACCTCGGCGACGTTGACCGGCGGTGGCGATTTCCAGTCGCTGGCGATCGACAACGGCATTCCCGAAGAGGCGGAGATGGTCTCGCTGTCGTCGCCGTTCGACCTGCCCAACCAGGCCGAGCTGATCGTGCCGAAGTTCCCGGTCACGCCGGACGACCGCGAAGGCCACCCGCGCGAAGTGGCGCGTTACCTCGACACCGAACTGGACTGGGCCAAGGGCTCGATGGTGCTGTTCACCTCGCGCTGGAAGATGGAGAAGGTGGCCGGGCTGATGTCGGCCGCGCGCCGCAAGCGGGTGCTGGTGCAGGGCGAGATGTCCAAGACCCGGCTGATCGACGAGCACCTGCGTCGCGTGGCGGCGGGCGAAGGCTCGGTGCTGTTCGGGCTGAATTCGTTCGGCGAAGGCCTCGACCTGCCCGGCGAAGCCTGCACCACGGTGGTGATCACCCAGGTGCCGTTCGCGGTGCCGACCGATCCGCAGACCGCCACGCTCAGCGAGTGGTTCGAGGGGCGCGGGCTTAACGCGTTCAACCTGATCGCCATTCCGCATGCGCTGCGCACGTTGACCCAGTTCGCCGGCCGACTGATCCGCACCTCCACCGACACCGGCCGCGTGGTCATTCTCGATTCGCGGCTGCTGACCCGCCGCTACGGCAAGCGCATCATCGACGCGCTGCCGCCGTTCAAGCGCGTGATCGGCTGACACAGGGTCGGATCCCTTCCGCAGGAAGGGCTCTGATCCCACCACGCACTCTGTCGCTCAACCGCCCTCCGGATTCCGGCAGGACTGGTTGCCCATCGCATTGTGGTAATCGCGATCAAAGCAGCGCAGGAAGCCATCGAGCACGTCCAGGTTCGGCGGCCACGGCGCATCCACCTTCTGCCCGCCGGCGGTCGTGAAGTGATAGCGCCCATCCTTCAGCGCCCTGGCAATCTGCGCCGGGGCAGGAATCGCGATCAACCTTGCACGCGCTTTCTCCAGCGCCGCACGATCGCGCTGCAGGAACGCGATCGTGCCGTCCACGTAGGCGTTCCAGTAACCGGGATCGGTGTCGGTGGGCTTGTAGGTGCGCTGCATCAGCGCCACCGCCTGCGGGTACTGGCCCGCCTCCGCACGCATCTGGCCTTCATGCCACAGAATCATGGAGTTGCCTGCAGCCTTCGGCAACGCAGCATAGGCGGCGAGAAGGTCAGCGGCTTCGCGGTGGCAGCCACGGTCGGCCAGCGTGCGCCAGCCGCCTTCCATGTCCTGATCGAACGCATCCGGTTCCATCGCCAGCATCGCATCGCGGTCGTAGCTGCAGTCCGGGGCTTTGGGCGGTTCGGCTGACGTGCCCATGGCAGCGGCCAGCGCAAAGGAAAGCAACATCATCGCAACCTCCGTGTTGGTGACTTCCTGGAACACCATAACGGATCAGGATGGGTAGTGCCGGCCGCTGGCCGGCAACCTCATTGGTACGCGGATGCATCGTGCAGATGCCGGCCAGCGGCCGGCATTACCGCACACAGATCAGTCGCCGAGCAGGGCGGTGTTGCGTACGGCGCCCTTGTCGGCGCTGGTTGCGAGCAGGGCGTAGGCCTTCAGTGCGCTGGTGACCTTGCGCGGGCGCGGCGCACGCGGTTTCCAGCCGCGTGCATCGGCGTCGGCGCGGCGCTGGGCCAGCGTGGCTTCGTCCAGCAGCAGATCGATGCGGCGGGCGGGGATGTCGATGCGGATGCGGTCGCCATCTTCCACCAGGCCGATCGTGCCGCCGCTGGCGGCTTCCGGCGACACGTGGCCGATCGACAGGCCCGAGGTACCGCCGGAGAAACGCCCATCGGTGAGCAGTGCGCACTGCTTGCCCAGTCCCTTCGATTTCAGGTAGCTGGTCGGGTACAGCATTTCCTGCATGCCGGGGCCACCCTTCGGGCCTTCGTAGCGGATGACCACCACGTCGCCGGCCTTCACCTCGTCGGCGAGGATGCCGGCCACCGCCGCGTCCTGGCTTTCGTAGACGCGCGCGTTGCCTTCGAACACGTGGATCGATTCGTCCACGCCGGCGGTCTTCACCACGCAGCCGTCCACCGCCAGATTGCCACGCAGCACGGCCAGGCCGCCTTCGGCCGAATAGGCGTGCTCGACGCTGCGGATGCAGCCCTCGGCACGGTCAACGTCCAGCGTCGGCCAGCGTGTGGCCTGGCTGAAGGCCACCTGGGTGGGGATGCCGGCCGGGCCGGCACGGAAGAAGTCCTGCACGTTCGAGTCGCTGCTGACCGCCACGTCCCAGCGTGCGATGGCGTCGGCCAGGCTGCGGCTATGTACGGTCGGTACGCTGGTATCCAGCAGTCCACCGCGCGCCAGTTCACCAAGGATGCCGTACACGCCCCCGGCGCGGTGCACGTCTTCCATGTGGTACCTGGGCGTGTTCGGCGCCACCTTGCACAGCTGCGGCACGCGCCGCGACAGTGCATCGATGTGGGTCAGGTCAAAGTCCACTTCCGCTTCCTGCGCGGCGGCCAGCAGGTGCAGGATGGTATTGGTGGACCCGCCCATGGCGATGTCCAGGGTCATCGCATTGGCGAACGCGGCCTGGGTGGCGATGCCACGCGGCAGCGCAGTCGGGTCTTCGCCGCCATACCAGCGGTGGCACAGCTCGACGATCAGGCGGCCGGCGCGCAGGAACAGTTGTTCGCGGTCGGCGTGGGTGGCCAGCGTGGAGCCGTTGCCGGGCAGCGACAGGCCCAGCGCTTCGGTCAGGCAGTTCATCGAGTTGGCGGTGAACATGCCCGAGCACGACCCGCAGGTCGGGCAGGCACTGCGCTCGAACTCGGCCACTTTTTCGTCGCTGGCGGTTTCGTCCGCGGCGATCACCATCGCATCGACCAGGTCCAGCTTGTGCTCGGACAGTTTGGTCTTGCCCGCTTCCATTGGTCCGCCGGAGACGAACACCACCGGGATGTTGAGGCGCAGTGCGGCCATCAGCATGCCGGGGGTGATCTTGTCGCAGTTGGAAATGCACACCAGCGCATCGGCGCAGTGCGCGTTGGCCATGTACTCCACCGAGTCGGCGATGATTTCGCGGCTGGGCAGCGAATACAGCATGCCGTCGTGACCCATGGCGATGCCATCGTCCACGGCGATCGTGTTGAATTCCTTGGCGACGCCGCCGACTTTTTCGATCTCGCGCGCGACCAGCTGGCCGAGGTCCTTCAGGTGTACGTGGCCGGGCACGAACTGGGTGAAGGAGTTGGCGATGGCGATGATCGGCTTGTGGAAGTCGCCGTCCTTCATGCCGGTGGCGCGCCACAGGGCGCGGGCGCCGGCCATGTTGCGGCCGGCGGTGGAGGTACGGGAACGGTATTCGGGCATGGCTGGCGGAACGGGCGGGCCGTACGACGTGGGGGTCGCCCGATCATGGACAATTTTTTCGGTTGCTGCTGCAACCACCGGAGGTGGTCGGGCCGGGCTGCGCCCGGCACCCGCGGTAGTGCCGGCCGCTGGCCGGCAACCTCAACAGCAACAGCTGGGCTATCCGTGGGATGGCGGGGTGGGTCCGGTTGCAGGGGACGGCGCAAGTACGTCCATGTAGCCTCGGTCGCGCCTTGCTCGTGTGCGCTTCCCTGCGCACGCGGCAAGACCGGGGTTGAGCGTCCTGCCCAACCCGCCCGAGGCATGCCTCGCGCCCATGGCGCTCACGCCCCTGCCACCGCACCCACCCCGCCTTTGACAGTTGGCCGCGATCTGACGGGATCCGACCCCGATTCCTGATTGGAACGACGAAAATGAAAGTCCGTTCATCTTTCGGACTTTGCCGATTCCGGTTGCTGGTCCGGATTTGGCATCATTGGGGCATTGATCCGTCGACAGGGCATGAGGCCATGAAACGTTCCCGCACCACCGCGCTGCTGCTGATGAGCGCTGCGCCGCTGCTGTTCACCGCCTGCCAGAAGGAGCCGGAGGTGAAGGTGCAGGAAGGCCTGTACACCTCGGTCGAGGCCTGCACCGAGGCCACCGGCGATCCGTCGTCGTGCCGCAATGCCTTCGCGGAAGCGCAGAAGCAGGCCGCCGATGCCGCGCCGAAGTACGCCAGCAAGGAAGCCTGCGAGAAGGACTACAAGCCGGAACAGTGCGTGCAGCAGCACACCTCGGCCGGCACCTCGTTCATCGGCCCGATGATGATGGGCTTCTTCATGTCGCAGATGCTGAGCAACCGCGGTGGTCTCGCTCCGCAGGCGCCCGCGGCGTCGCCGGCCTACCAGGACAAGAGCGCCGGCTGGGCGCGTCCGGCACCGGGCGGCAGCGGTGGCCTGAATACCGCCAGCGGCATCGGCGCAGGCAAGGCGGGCCTGGCCCCGGTCACCAGCGAGCCGAACCGTGCGGTCACTGCCAGCCGTGGTGGCTTCGGCAACACCAGCGCGCGCCGCAGCACCAGCGGCAGCTACGGCGGCTGATCGACCCATGCAGCGTATCCGGATTGCCGAGCGTGCCCAGTGGCGGGCACGCGCGGAAGAGGCGGGTTTCCGCTTCCACACCATCGACGGCCAGCCGTACTGGGATGAGAGCGCGTACTACGCCTTCACCCTGCGCCAGATCGAACAGGACATCGAAGACCCCAGCGCCGAGCTGCACCAGATGGCCCTGGACCTGGTCGGCGATGTCGTCGGCAGCGAACGCCTGATGGACCAGCTGGCGATTCCATCGCATTACCGCGACTGGATCGCCGACAGCTGGCGCCAGCGCCAGCCGCATCTGTACGGTCGCCTGGACCTGGCCTACGACGGCAGCGGTCCGGCCAAGCTGTACGAACTGAACTACGACACGCCGACCTCGCTGTTCGAGGCCAGCTTCTTCCAGTGGCAGTGGCTGGAAGACCAGCGCAACGCCGGTCGCCTGCCGCAGCATGCCGACCAGTTCAACGCGATCCATGAGGCGCTGGTCGAGCGCTTCGGCGAACTGGCCACGCAGCTGCCGCCGCCGCTGTATTTCAGCGCCGTGGGCAGTTCGGAAGAGGACCGTGGCACCGTCGACTACCTGCGCGACTGCGCCTCGCAGGCCGGCCTGCATGGCCAGGCGATCGCTGTCGAGGATATCGGTCTGTCCGAGGACGGTCGCTTCACCGCGCTGGACGATTCGGTGATCGGCACGCTGTTCAAGCTGTACCCGCTGGAAGACCTGATGGCCGAGGAATTCGGTCGCGCGCTGCCGGGCTCGGGCGTGCAGCTGCTGGAGCCGGCGTGGAAAGCGGTGCTGAGCAACAAGGGCATCCTGCCGTTGCTGTGGCAGCGCAACGTGGGCCATCCGAACCTGCTGGAAGCGCATTTCGATGACGGCAGCACGCTGGCCTCGGGCTGGGTACGCAAGCCGCTGTTCTCGCGCGAAGGTGCCAACATCGAGATGCACCTGGCCGATGGCAGCACCCAGCGCAGTGACGGTCCCTACGACGGCCCGGCGATCATCCAGCGTGCGCATCCGCTGACCCGCTTCGAAGGCGGTTACCCGCTGATCGGCAGCTGGGTGATCGGCGACCACGCCTGCGGCATCGGCATCCGCGAGGACGACAGCGCGATCACCCGCGACAGTGCGCGCTTCGTGCCGCACGCGATCATCGATGAGGCGCCAACGCGGATCTACGTCTGATGGCGGTGCGGCGCCCCCGGGCCGGCGTGGGCAACCGACGCCGGTCGTAGAACAACCGCTGTAGGTAGTGGCCGACCTTGGTCGGCGCTGTTGATTCCGTGCCAACCAAGGTTGGCATCCACCAGAGCGATGCGTCGGTTGCTGCAGGGATAGCGCCGGCCGCTGGCCGGCAACCGCAGTTGGTAGAGTCCGACCTTGGTCGGCGCTGTGGGTTCTGTGCCAACCAAGGTTGGCACCCACCAGAGCGATGCGTCGGTTGCTGCAGGGTAGTGCCGGCCGCTGGCCGGCAACCGCCGTTGGTAGAGTCCGACCTTGGTCGGCGCTGCGGATTTTGTGCCAACCAAGGTTGGCACCTACCAGAGCGGTGCGTCGGATGCTGCAGGGGTAGAGCCGGCCGCTGGCCGGCAACCGATGTTGGTAGAGGCCGACCTTGGTCGGCGGTTTGGATTTCGTGCCAACCAAGGTTGGCACCTACCAGAGCGGCCGCGAACCAGCGCAATGCGTCGGTAGCGCCGGGCCATGCCCGGCGCCATCGATCAGAGCAGCCCTTCGCGCTTCACTGCCAGGTAGCGCTCGACCAGTGCGGCAGGCAGGGCATCGGCAGTCACGTCCAGCACCATCACCTTCTCGCTGCGCAGTGCCTCATGCGCCTTCGCGCGCTGCTGCAGGTACAGTGCAGCGGCACCGGCCTGGGTCGCGTCCTCCAGGGTCTGCACGTCACCTTCCAGCGCAGCGTCCAGTTCGCGTTCGCGCAGGCTGGCCACGCACACCAGATGGCGGCGCTGCAGCAGGCGCACCGCCGCCAGCAGGTCCTCGATATCCTCGTCGCGCACGTTGCTGACCAGCATCACCAGCGCCCGCCGGCGCTGGCGCAGCGACACCTCGGTGGCGGCGGCCAGGTAGTCGGTGGCGACTGCGCGCGGCTGCAGGTCGTAGCTGGCGCGCAGCAGGTGCTCGACCGTGCCCATGCCACGCTGCGGCGCCACCCAGCGGCGTTCGCCACCAGCAGCGAACAGGCCGGCGGCATCGCCTTGGCGCAGCGCCAGGTAGGCCACCACCAGCGAGGCGTTCAACGCGTGGTCGAAGTGCGAGAGCCCGCCTTCGCTGGCCAGCATGCGCCGGCCACTGTCGAGCATCAGCAACAGCTGCTGGTTCTTCTCGTCCTGGTACTCGCGCGAGATCAGCTTGCGCGCACGTGCGGTGGCCTTCCAGTCGAGCTGGCGCAGGCTGTCGCCGATGCGGTACTCCCGCATCTGGTGGAAGTCGGTGCCTTCACCCCGGCGGCGCTTCACGTGCGCACCGACCAGCCGCGAGGCCTGGTCGGCACTGAACAGGGCGAAGCGGGTGAGTGGCACGAAGTTCGGATAGACCCGCACCTCCAGCGCCGGCGGCAGCGTGCGTTGCTGCCACCACAGGCGCCACGGCGAGCGCATGCGCAGGCGCACGCCTTCGAAGCGGAAATGCCCACGCTGCAGCGGCTGCAGGTGGTAGTGCAGGGTGGAGGCACTGCCGCCCTGCAGGCGTACGCGCTGCGGCAGTGATTCCAGCGGCCAGCCGCCGGGCACCAGGTCGAACACCTGCACCGTCATCGATTGTCCGGCCTGCAGGCGCAGCGCGGCTTCGCGACGCACGCCCAGTGCCAGCGCCTCGGGCAGCTCGCGTTGCACCTGCGGCGACGGACGCCGCGACTGCCGCCACAGATCCATCAACGCCGGCACGGCAATCGCCAACGCCGCCAGCGCCCAGCTCCAGCGCGGCAGCACGCCGCCCAGCACCAGGCCGCCCAGCGCGGCCCAGGCCAGCAGCAGCGCCAGCAGCAGAGGTGCCGGTCTCATCGGCGCGGCGCTTCCACCTTGGCCAGCAGTGCGCCCAGCACGTCGTCGGCGTCCTGGCCTTCGATCTGCAGTTCCGGTGCCAGCGCGATGCGATGGCGCAGCGCAGGGCGCGCGATGTCGCGCACATCATCCGGAGTGACGAAATCACGACCGGCCAGCACCGCCTGTGCACGCGAGGCACGCACCAGCGCGATGCTGCCGCGCGGGCCGGCGCCGACCGCGATACCCGGCCACTGCCTCGTCGCCGCCACGATCCGCACCGCGTAGTCGATCACTTCGTCGTCAACCGTGATCGCGGCGGTGGCACGCTGCAGTTCCAGCAGCTCACCAGCACCGAGCACGCGCGGCACGTGGCTCAGGTCGAAATCGCTGGCAGCGCGGCCACTGGTGATCGCGGTCACCATGCGCTTCTCGTCCTCCAGCTGCGGATAGTCGATCAGGACCTTCAGCAGGAAGCGGTCCAGCTGTGCTTCCGGCAGCGGGTAGGTGCCTTCCTGCTCCAGCGGGTTCTGCGTGGCCAGTGCCATGAACGGCGGCGCCAGGGTGAAGGCCTTGCCTTCGATGGTCACCTGGCCTTCCTGCATCACTTCCAGCAGCGCCGACTGGGTCTTGGCCGGTGCGCGGTTGATCTCGTCGGCCAGCAGCAGGTTGGTGAACACCGGACCGCGACGGATCTTGAAGCTCTCGCTCTTCGGGTCGTACACGGCGTGGCCGCTGACGTCGCTGGGCATCAGGTCGGGGGTGAACTGCACGCGGCCATAGTCCAGTTCCAGGGCCTGTGCCAGTGCGCGCACCAGCAGGGTCTTGCCCAGCCCGGGTACGCCCTCGATCAACACGTGACCGCCGGCGAGCAGGGCCACCAGGATCTGGTCAAGCACCTCGGCCTGGCCGATGAAGGCGTGGCCGATAGCGTCGCGGATGGCATCGACGCGTTCGATCAGGCGGGCGTTCGCGGCCGCCGGCAGCTCGGGGACTTCGGTCATAGCAGGGATCTCATCTGGAGCAGCAAGCGGATGCGCTCGCGCAGGGCGGAGGAATCGTGCGGCGGAGGGGGGGAGAGCGCGCTGGCGACGCGGCTTTGCGGCCACTTCAGCAGCTCGGCGATGGCCTGATCGCGCGGCGCGCCGTCGAGTGCGGCGGCAACCGGCGCGCGCAGGCGCAGGCGGTGCAGGAACAGCGCGAGCACGGCCTCGTACAGGCGCGTGCCGTGACCGAAGCGCAGCAGCAGTTCGCCACTGGCACGCACGTGCTCCAGCAGCGAGCGGCGTTCCAGCACCGGCGACGGCAGCAGGCTGCCGAAGCGCTGCGAGCGGCCCCACAACCAGCCCAGCAAAGCCAGCAGCAGAGGCACCCACAACGGCCAGCCCTGGTAGAACAGGCGCGCCCACAGCGATGGCGGTTGACTGGCATAGACCAGCCAGACCGCCCCCTTGCCGTAGTTCGGATCGAGCAGGTAGCGGGTCAGGTCGCGGTGGGCGGGATCATGCAGGCCGTCGCTGGCCTTGCCGGCAGTAGCCGCCAGGCGCGCTGCAGGCGAGTCGACATCGCCGCGCATGAACTCCATGTCGGCCAATACGCTGACCCTGCCCTGTCCGTGGCGCAGGCGCGCGAACACCAGATCGCGATCACCACCCCAGCGTCGCTCGGCCTGCGCTTTGGCGGCAAAGCCAAGCGTGAAGCGGCGGCCACCGCAGAATTCGCTGTGACCGGTGTCGTCGTCGATGTGGAACGGCTGGCAGTCGCTGCGCTGGAACAGGCTGTCCACGCCCAGCTGGTCCAGCAGCGGCCCCTGCGTGCTGCTGGCATCGTCTTCGGCCGGCGGCGGCGTGCGCACCAGCAGATGGCCGCCACGGTCGACCCAGTCCAGCAGCTGCTTCACGGTGGGTGCCGGCAGCTCGCTGCTGTCCTGCAACAGCACCACGGTGTCGTGCGGCGCCAGCGCCATCTGCTGCAGCTCAAGCCGCGGCCGCGCGTGCACGTCGATACCGTCGGCGCGCAGCGCCTGGCCCAGCACGTACAGCGGGTTGTAGGCGGCTTCGCCCTGCGGCGGCAGCGGAAGCGTTTCGGTGACCCGCTCGTGCGTGCGCAGGTAGAGGATGGTCAGCGGCACGCCGAACAGCACCAGCACGCCCAGCAGCAACGACCAGAACAGGCGCGGGCTCATGCCTGCCACCGGTACTGCTGGCGCAGGGTCTCGGCCAGCGCGTCGAAATCGCTGCGGCTGGGCAGGCGTCCACCATAGGCGGCGTACTGCCACATGCGCACGATGCGCGCGAAAAGATCACGGTCGGCTGCTTCGGGCATGCGCCGCGATGCGCGCAGGCATTGTGCTTCGGTAGCACCGGGTGGCAACGCGATGCCGCTGCGCTCGCCGACGGTACGCACGCTGGCACGGTACAGCAGCGCCAGCGCCTGGCGTGGCCGGCCCTGGTCCCACAACAGGCCGGCCTGGGTGGCGACGTCCGGCGGCAGCACCACCGGCAACGTCACCTGTTCCTCCACCACCTGCGGTGCCGCCTCGGCCTTGCGCCGCCCGCTGCCGCGCAGCCACGGCAGCCACAGACGTGCGGTCAGCAGCAGCACCAGCAGCAGGACGCCGAGCAGGCCCCACAGGCCCCATTCGGCCAACCGTGCCAGCCAGGCGATGCCGTCCTTGCGCGGCTTGCGCTCGCCCTTGTTGCTGCTGTCGCTCTGCAGCGATTTGTCTTCCTTCTTCTTTTCCTCGGCCTTTTCGATCGGCTTCCAGTGCGTGACCTGACGGGTCGGGCGCTGCAGCGGATCCTCATAGGCACGGTTCACCGCCTGGCGGAAACCGGCGGTGTCCACCGGCAAGGTGCCGAAGATCGTTGCCGGGGTGTTGGCCGGGTCGATCGTGGCTTCGTCGTCGTCCGTATCGGCGCCGACGTCGCTGGGTTTGCCCAGCACACGCTCCGGCCCGGCATCTGCGTCCTGCGCATGCACCGGTGCGGAGACCAGTGGCAGCGCCAGGCACAGCAGCAGGGCCAGCGTCGATGCGGCCGGCAGCAGACGATCGCGCAGGCGGCGCAGGGCGATTTCCACGTCCCAGGCTTCCATCTGCGTGCGCCGGTTCAGATACAGGCCGAAGCCGCCACCGACGAAAAACGGGCCGATCATCACCGAGGCCAGCCAGCACGCCAGGTTGAAACCCAGCCGCGCCCACGCCGGTGTATCCCGGCCGATCATGTCCCACGCTGCGCGCCAGGATTCGGACATCAGCTCCAGCGGCATGAACATGAACACTGCGCCGATCGCACCCGATACCAGCGCCGCTTCGAAGGCCATGCAGGCCACGGTCAGTACCAGTGCTGCGCCAGCGGCACCGGCCGCCACTGCGCGCCGACGTGGACCACGCTGGTCGGGGGCGTTGCCCTCCAGCAGGTTCACCGGCAGGCACAGGCTGCGCAGCACGCTGAAGCGGCGCCATCCCAGATAGCCCCAGAAACCGTTGTTGCCCCAGTGACGCTGGACGCGCAGCGCTGACAGCGCACCGACCGGCTCGCCGAAGATGCCGCGCGACAGCACGTACAGCGGTGCGCGTTCGAACAGCGGTTTGCACCACCACATCGCCAGCCAGGCCCAGCCGAACGCATCCAGCCACCAGCCCAGCGCGTTGAAGATCACGAACAGCGGTGCGCTGGCCAGCAGCCAGCTGCCCCACACCGCACGCGCGTGCCGGCGGGCGAGGGCGTTGCCCAGCTCCATGGCTTCCCAGCCGCTGCGCGCCCGCAGCACCACGTCCAGGTGGTCAATGCGCATCGCTGCCTCCGCGTCCGCCGCGCCACAGCCACAGCAGCACGCCGGCCCACAGCACGCCGGCCACGCTGAACTTGCCCCACGCCGGCACTTCGGCGATCGATGACCAGAACGCTTCAATGAAGGCCGCGACCAGCAGCATGAAGGCGACGCCGAGGCACAGCCGGGCGCCGATGCGGCCGCCGTCGACCAGTGCATCCAGGCGGCTGCGCCGGCCCGGTGCCAGCAGCTTCATGCCCAGCTGCAGGCCGGCGCCGCCGGCAATCACGATCGCGGTCAGCTCGAACGCGCCATGGCCGACCACGAAGCGCCAGAACGGGCCACCATGGCCGATGTGCTGCAGGTGGCCGGCCACCGCACCAATGGTCACGCCGTTGAACAGCAGCACCAGCAGCGTGCCCAGCCCGGCCAGCAGGCCGCTGGCAAAGGTGCGCAGGGCGATGCTGATGTTGTTCATGATGTAGTGGCCGAACATCATCCAGTCGGTGCCGCTGTCGCGGCCCAGGCGTTCGGCGGCCGGGTCGTACATGCGCTCCATCGCGGCGATCTGGCGGTTGTCCATCAGCATGTGGATCAGGTCCGGGTGGACCTGCGCCAGCACGAAGCAGGCCAGCGCTGGCAGCGCGAACATCGCCAGCGCCACCCACATGCTGCGTGCCTGGCTGCGCACCAGCAGCGGGAAGTCGGCCACCAGGAATTCCAGCGCCGCGCGCCAGCGCGTCGGCGGTGTGCGGTACAGCACGCTGTGGCCCTGCTGCATCAACTGCTGCAGGCGCTGCACCAGCTGGGGGCTGTAGCCGCGCTCACGGGCCAGCGCCAGCTGCTGGCACAGGCGCCGGTAGCGCTGCGGGAAGGCGGTGTCGTGCAGCGACAGACCACTGGCCTTCCGGCGCGTGCGGCGCGACACGCCAGCGCGCAGCAGCAACCATTGCTCCAGGTCCTGCCATTCCTGCTGGTAGCGGGCGACGAACTGTTCCTGCTTCATCGCCGGCCCAGCAGCCAGTTGGCCATCGCGTACAGGCGCAGCACACCGATCTGGCCGTGGGTACCGGTCAGAGGTTCGACGATGCCGGCCAGCTCCTGCTGGCGCGCCGGTGACAGTCGAGGTGCGCGCTCGGCGAAGGCCATCAGTGCCGCCTGCTCTTCCGGCCGCAACGGTTGTGGCGGAGCCAGCACGCTGTCGATGGTCGGCGGTGGCGGCAGGTACAGCGCCGGTGCGTGCACCACCACGGTGCCTGCCACCAGGTCACCGAGGCGACGGCCATGCGGATCGAACAGGCTGCTGATCAGGCCCAGTGCATAGCCGAACGGCAGCATGTCCACGGTGCGCAGCAGGTTGCGGGTGACCGCGGCCATCCAGCCCACCGGCGCGCCATCGCGGGCGAGCACGCGCAGGCCCAGCGCACGCTTGCCCAGGGTACGGCCCCACAGCGCTTCGCAGATGATCGGGTAGGCCCAGTAGACCAGGAACATCAGCGCCAGGTAGAGCCCGGTGCCGAACTTGTCCAGCAGCGCCAGCGGGAACGACATCAGCACCAGTACCGCGATGCGCACGCCGAGATCGACCAGCCAGGCCATCGCCCGAGGCACCGGGCCGGCCGCCGGCAACTGCAGCGGCACACCCTCCGGCGTCACCACCTCGCGGTAGGTATCGAGCATCGGTGCGGCCATCAGCGCGATGGCCTTCGTTGTGGGCGCCGGAGTCCTCTCCAGCAGGCAGCCACAGGCATGGGGTTCTCGACAGGTCCTGGTCGGGCCCAGACTTTAACAGAGCCGCATGGCGGCGTTGGCCGCTCAGCCCAGGTATTCATCCTTCAGCCGCACGTAGTGGTCGGCTGAGTAATGCAGCGCTTCGATCTCCTTGTCGCTCAGCGTGCGTGCCGGACGGGCCGGATTGCCCACCCACAGCTCACCTTCACCCACCACCTTGCCCGGGCCGATCACCGCACCGGCACCGACGAAGCCATGGCGCTCCACGCGGGCGCCATCGAGGATGCAGGCACCCATGCCGATCAGGCTGTAATCGCCGATCGTGCAGGCGTGGATGATGCAGCCGTGGCCGACCGTCACGCCTTCGCCGATCAGGGTCGGGTAGCCGGCCTTGTTGTACGGGCTGTGGTGGCTGACGTGGATGATGGTGCCGTCCTGCACGTTGGTGCGTGCACCGATGCGCACATGGTTGACGTCGCCGCGGATGACCGTGCCCGGCCACACCGACACGTCGTCGGCCAGTTCCACGTCACCGATGAGGGTGCAGGCCGGATCGATGTACACGCGCTCGCCGAGGACGGGCATCTTGTCGCGGAAAGGGCGCAGCGGGTTCATCGGTGTCTCCGGAAATCAGGGCGTTCACGACGATGATACCTGCGTGGTGCGCACGGGTAGTGCCGGCCGCTGGCCGGCAACCACGGAAATCCAGGCGTGCCGCGCGGTTGCCGGCCAGCGGCCGGCACTACCCGCTACGGTTCGTAGCTGTAGCCCATGCCATACACCGAACGGATCGGCTCGCCTTCCATGCCGGCATCGGCCAGCTTGCGGCGCAGGTTGCGCACGTGGCTGTCGACGGTACGGTCGACCACCACGCGGTGGTCCAGGTACAGCCGGTCGAGCAGTTCGTCGCGGGCCCAGATCCGGCCCGGCGTGGCCAGCAGGGTACGCAGCAGGCGGTACTCCACCGGCGTCAGGTCCAGGCCCTTGCCGTTCCAGGTGGCGCGTGCCGCCGGTTCGTCGATATGCAGGCCGCCGTTGGCGCGTGCACCCGGGTCCGGGCGGTAGCGGCGCAGCACCGCTACCACCCGCGCGACGACTTCGCGCGGACTGAACGGCTTGCAGATGTAGTCGTCGGCACCGATCTCCAGGCCCAGCAGGCGGTCGATCTCTTCCACCCGTGCAGTGACCATGATCACCGGCACGTCGCTGCTGGCGCGCAGCTCGCGGCAGAGGTCCACGCCATCGCGCTGCGGCAGCATCAGGTCCAGCAGCACCAGGTCGGGCTGGTAGCGCGCAAACGTCTCGATCACCTGGCCGCCGTCATCCACCCATTCGCTGTCCATGCCGGCAGCGGCCAGGTAGTCGCGCAGTACCGAGGCCAACCGCGGCTCGTCCTCGACGATCAGTATCTTCGCGGGCGCGACGGGGGACGTGCTCATGCAGGCTCCGGCAGGGTGATGGCCACGCGCAGGCCGCCCCGTGGCGAGGGCTCGGCGTGGATGTGGCCGTGGTGGGCGAGGATGATGTTGTGGCTGATGGCCAGGCCCAACCCGCTGCCACCGCTGGCACGGTTGCGCGAGCTCTCAACCCGGTAGAAGCGCTCGAACAGCAGCGCGCACTTGTCAGCCGGTACGCCCGGAGCGGTGTCTTCCACGATCAGCTGCACGCCTGCAGGCACGCGCGCGGCCTGCACATGCACGCGGCCGCCGGTATGGGTGTAGCGCAGCGCGTTCTCCAGCAGGTTGGCCAGTACCTGCTGCAGGCGTCGCTCGTCGCCGGACACCTGCAGCGGTGTGGCGGGTAGATCTTCTTCCAGCGACAGGCCTGCGTTGGCGAAGCGCACGCGCATGCCATTGAGTTCGCTGCGCAGCAGCGCCACCAGGTCCAGCGGCGCGAAGCGGTAGGCGAGGCCGCCAGACTGGGTCATCGACAGGTCGTGCAGGTCGTCGACCAGCTTGCCCAGCTGGCGGATCTCGCTCTGCAGGCCACCGAGGTTGGCGCGGTCCAGCGGGCGGATGCCGTCCTCGATCGCCTCCAGCTCGGCGCGCACCACCGCCAGTGGTGTGCGCAGCTCGTGCGAGATGTCGGCGATGAACGCGCGGCGATTGCGCTCGGTATCGTCCAGCGCCTGTGCCATCCGGTTGAAGTCGTTGACCAGTGCGTCCAGCTCGTCATCGCTGGTGCGCTCGATGCGGGTGGCATAGTCGCCTGCAGCGAGCCGATGGGTGGCCGCAGCCAGCTTGGCCAGGCGCTGGCGCAGCGCACGCGACACCAACCAGGCCAGCAGCACCGTCACCAGCAGCAGGGCGACGCCGATCACCCACCAGGCGCGCACCTGGGTGTTGTAGAAGTTCAGATCGTTGGTGGCGATGACCGTCTGGAATGGCACCATGCCCAGCCAGCCGACGGTGTGCCCGTCCAGCTGCACCGGATGCGGCTCGTCATCACTGGTGGCATCGGGGTTGCCGGCCACGAACCGGTGCTGCGCATCGAACAGGCCCAGCCGCGACGGTACGCCGGTCTGGTCGGACAGCGGCGGCACCGGGCCCTCATGCCCATGGGCCAGATCCGGACGCAGCAGCCGCGCCCAGCGATCACTGTCACCGCGCAGATGCTCCCAGCCACCGTGCGCGCTGTACTCGCGCTGCAGGTGTGGCATCAGGCGCTGCATGCGCAGGTCGCCCTGGTCGTTGAGGTAGTCCAGGAAGCCGGTCTGGAATGCCACGCGGCTGGCAATGCCGTTCACTGCCAGCACCAGCAGGCAGGCGGTGAAGATCGCGAGGAAGGTCTTCGCGGTCAGGCCGAATTTGAGTCGAATCTTCACCATCGCGGGGCCATTAGCGGCGCATGTGGCGCTGAAAGCAAGCGCCAGCTGAGCTGGTCGCAGATTCTCCATATTCTCTGCACAGTTCCACGGCAGCGTGCACGGGTCAACGCAAGGCCCCCACGCCCCCCATGTCACTCCCGCGCCTGCTGTACCGCTCTCCCCATCCATTGTTGTTGCCCCTGCTGATGTCCCTGGCGGCCTGTACGGCGGGCAGGACCGACGCCCCGGCCACGCCTGAAGTGGGCGTCATTACCGCCAGCGCGCAGCCGCTGGCGCTGCAGCAGACCCTGCCCGGTCGCGCGGTGCCGTTCGAGGTGTCCGAGGTGCGGCCACAGATCGGCGGGTTGATCCGCCAGCGTTTGTTCACCGAAGGCCAGCAGGTCAAGGCCGGCCAGCTGCTGTACCAGGTCGATCCGGCGCCGTACCAGGCCGCCTTCGATACCGCGCGTGGCCAGCTGGCGCAGGCCGAGGCCACCGTGCTGTCGGCGCAGCCGAAGGCCGAGCGCACCCGCACGCTGCTGGGCCTGGATGCGGCCAGCAAGCAGGACGCCGACGATGCCACCTCGGCGCTGAAGCAGGCACAGGCCAATGTGATCGCCGCGCGCGCTGCGCTGCAGGCCGCCCGCATCAACCTCGACTACACGAGGGTGACCGCACCGATCGCGGGCCGCATCGGCACCTCCAGCGTCACTGCCGGCGCGCTGGTCGCTGCAGGACAGGAAGCGGCGCTGGCGACCATCCAGCGGTTGGACCCGGTGTACCTGGATGTCACTCAGTCCAGCACGCAGATGCTGGCACTGCGCAAGCAGCTTGATGCCGGCCTGGTGAAGGCCATCGACGGCAAGGCGCAGGTGAAGGTGCTGCTGGAGGACGGCAGCACCTATGCCCATGAAGGCACGCTGGAGTTTGTCGGTAGCGCGGTCGATCCGGGTACCGGTAATGTGGTGTTGCGCGCGGTCATTCCGAACCCGGACGGTCTGCTGCTGCCGGGCATGTACCTGAAGGCGGTGCTGCCGATGGCCACCGATGCGCGTGCCCTGCTGGTGCCGCAGAAGGCGGTGCTGCGCAATGAACGCGGCGAGCCGCTGCTGCGCCTGCTCGATGCCAAGGACCACGTGGTCGAGCGCCGGGTCAGTACCGGCCAGGTGGTGGGCAACCAGTGGCAGATCATGCAGGGGCTGAAAGCCGGTGAGCGGGTAATCGTCAGCAACGGCAGTGCGGTAGCGCTCGGCCAGCAGGTGAAGGCGGTCGCAGCCACCACCGCGCAGCTGGCCGCCATGCCGGCGATCGACCCGAACGGCAACACCGACGAAAAGTCGCACTGAGGCCCGCCGCGCATGGTTCGCTTCTTCATCGACCGGCCGATCTTTGCCTGGGTGATCGCCATCGCGGTCAGCCTGCTCGGCCTGCTCGCGATCCTGATCCTGCCGGTGGACCGCTACCCGCAGATCGCCCCGCCCACCATCACCATCCGCGCCACCTACACCGGCGCCTCGTCACAGACCGTGGAAAACGCGGTCACCCAGGTCATCGAGCAGTCCCAGCAGAGCCTGGACCACCTGATGTACATGACCTCCACCAGCGCCTCGGACGGCTCGGCGCAGGTCAACCTGGTGTTCGCTACCGGTACCAATCCGGACACTGCACAGGTGCAGGTGCAGAACCAGCTGCAGGCGGCTATGGCGACGCTGCCGCAGGCGGTGCAGCAGAACGGCCTGACCATCACCAAGTCCAGTGGCTCGATCTTCGAGGTGCTGTCGTTCACCAGCGAAGACGGCAGCATGGACAACTTCGATGTCGCCAACTTCATGGAAGCGCGCATCGACGACCAGATCAGCCGTGTCAGCGGCGTCGGCAACATCCAGCCGATCGGCCAGGAATACGCGATGCGTATCTGGCTGGACCCGGAGAAGATGCGCCAGTACGCGCTGATGCCGTCGGACATCGAAACCGCACTGCAGGCGCAGAATACCGACGTGTCGGCCGGTGAACTGGGTGGCCAGCCGGCGCTGAAGGGCCAGCAGCTGGACGCCACGGTGACCGCGCGCAGCCGCCTGCACACGCCCGAGCAGTTCGCGCAGGTGGTACTCAAGGCCGATGCCAATGGCAGCGTGGTGCATCTGGGCGACGTGGCGACGATCGGCCTGGGCCCGGAGAGCTACGACAGCATCAGCACCTTCAACGGCAAGCCGTCGGCCTCGCTGGGCATTGAACTCAATGCCGGTGCGAACGCGATCGCCGTCTCCAAGGCCATCGATGCACGGCTTCAGCAGCTGCAGAAGTACTGGCCGCATGGCTACACCGCCCACGTGGCATTCACCACCACGCCGTTCGTGACCATCTCGCTGAAGGAAGTGGTGATCACCCTGATCGAGGCGATCGCACTGGTCGTGCTGGTGATGTACCTGTTCCTGCAGAACTGGCGGGCCACGCTGATCCCGACCATCGCGGTGCCGGTGGTGCTGCTGGGCACGTTCGGCGTGCTGGCCGCGTTCGGCTATTCGATCAACACACTGACCATGTTCGCGCTGGTGCTGGCCATCGGCCTGCTGGTGGACGATGCCATCGTGGTGGTGGAGAACGTGGAGCGGGTGATGACCTTCGAAGGGCTGGCACCGAAGCCGGCCACGCTGAAGGCAATGGGCCAGATCACCGGTGCGCTGGTCGGCATCGTGCTGGTGCTGACCGCGGTGTTCCTGCCGATGGCGTTCTTCAGCGGTGTCACCGGCGTGATCTATCGCCAGTTCTCGGTCACGATCGCTGCTGCGATGATCCTGTCGGTGCTGGTGGCGATGACCATCACGCCGGCGCTGTGCGGCAGCATCCTGCATCAGATTCCCAAGGGCGGCCACCCACATGGTGACCACGGCGGCGAGCCGAGCCTGCTGGGCAAGTTCTTCATCTGGTTCAACCACCGCTTCGAGCGCACCTCCAACGGCCTGCGCCAGCGCGTGGATGGTTTCCTTGGCCGGCGCACGCTGGGCGTGCTGTTCTACCTGGTGCTGAGCATGGCCACCGGCCTGCTGCTGTGGCACCTGCCGGGCGCGTTCCTGCCCGATGAGGACCAGGGCATGCTCAACGCGCTGGTGAAGCTGCCGGCCGGTTCCACCCTGGAGCAGACCCGCGCGGTGATGGGCCGCCTCAGTGCCGCCGCGGTGAAGGACAACAGTGTGCTGTCGATCCAGGCAACTGCCGGTTTCAGTGTTACCGGCAGCGGCCAGAACGTCGGCCAGGCCTTCATCCGGCTCAAGGATTGGGATGACCGCAAGGACGATGCCGATACCATCGCCGCGCGGCTGACCGCAGCCATGGCCAGCGTGCCCGATGCGCAGGTGTTCATCACCTCGCCACCGGCCATCCTCGGCCTGGGCGATGCCGGTGGTTTCACCCTGGAACTGCAGGACGAAGGCGGTGCCGGCCATGCCGCCGCCGTGGCCGCGCGCAACACGCTGCTGAAGGAGGCCGCCAAGGATCCGAAGCTGGTCAACGTGCGTTATGCCAGCCTGGAAGACGCGCCGGTGTACGCCGTGAAGGTGGACGACGCCAAGGCGCAGGCCATGGGCGTGAATCCGCAGGACATCAATGACACCTTGAACGCGGCGCTGGGCGGCGACTTCGTCAACAACTTCATCTACAAGGGCCGCATCAAGAAGGTGTTCATCCAGGGCACCGCTGAAGCACGCATGCAGCCGCAGGACATCGAGCGCTGGAGCGTGCGCAACCAGGCCGGCCAGATGGTGCCGCTGTCGTCGCTGGTCAGCAGCCACTGGACCAGCGCGCCGGCCGCGCTGCAGCGCTACAACGGCGTATCGGCGATGGAAATCACCGGCCAGCCGGCGCCAGGCGTCAGCTCTGGCGAGGCGATGGCCGAGATCGCGCGCCTGGCCGACACACTGCCGGAAGGCTTCAGCCATGCCTGGTCGGACATGGCCTACCAGGAGCAGCTGTCAGGCAACCAGGCGCCCATGCTGTACGCCATCTCGCTGCTGTTCGTGTTCCTGTGCCTGGCCGCGCTGTATGAAAGCTGGGCGGTGCCGTTCGCGGTGATGCTGGCGGTGCCGGTGGGCGTGTTCGGTGCCGTGCTGATGATGAACCTGCGTGGCCTCAACAACGACGTGTACTTCCAGGTCGGCCTGCTGACCACGATTGGTCTGGCAGCGAAGAACGGCATCCTGATCGTCGAGTTCGCGCGCATCCTCGAACAGCAGGGCAAGAGCACCCGCGAAGCGATCCTGCAGGCGGTCTATCTGCGGTTGCGGCCGATCGTGATGACCTCGCTGGCGTTCCTGATGGGTGTGTTGCCGCTGGTATTCGCCACTGGCGCCGGTTCGGCCGCGCGCCGTTCGCTGGGTACCGGCGTGGCCGGCGGTACGGTCGCCTCGATGGTGCTGGGCATGTTCTTCGTGCCGTTGTTCTATCTGCTGGTGCGCCGCATGTTCCCGGGCCGTGCGCCGGCCGAAGCCACTGCCACGGAGGCAAGCCCATGAAGCTGATGCTGCTGCGCGCCCTGGCGGCCGCAACGATGACCACCGTGCTGGGCGGCTGCGTGAGCATGGCCCCGCACTACCAGCTTCCCGAAGCACCGGTGCCGGCACAGTTCGACAATGCCGCAACGGGCGAGGCCGGGCCGGCATTGGCGATGCCGGCCTGGCGCGAAGTGTTCCTGGAGCCGCGCCTGCAGCAGGTCATCGCGCTGGCACTGCAGAACAACCGCGACCTGCGCGTGGCGGTGCTGCAGGTGGAGAAGGAACGCGCGCAATACCGCATCCAGCGCGCGGCGCTGCTGCCATCGGTGGATGCCAGCGGCAGCGTCACCCGCTCGCGGGTGAGTGATGCCAACAGCGAGACCGGTACCACTCAGGTGACCGAATCCGATGCGGTGCAGGTGGGTATCAGCAGCTGGGAACTGGACTTGTTCGGGCGCATCCGCAGTCTGAAGAACGAGGCGCTGCAGAACTGGCTGGCCAGCGCCGAGAACCAGCGCGCCGCGCGCACCAGCCTGGTGGCCGAAGTGGCGACGGCGTGGCTGGCGCTGGCGGCGGACGAGCAGTCTCTGGCGTTCACCCGGCAGACCCTGGACAGCCAGCAGCAGACCCTGCAGCGCACCGAGGCCCGCCACGCACAGGGGTTGGCCTCGGGCCTGGACCTGTCGCAGGTGCAGACCAGCGTGGAAGCCGCGCGCGCTGCGCTGGCCAGGCTGCAGACCCAGCAGGCGCAGGATCGTGATGCGCTGCAGTTGCTGGTGGGCGCTCCGCTTGACGCGGCGTTGCTGCCCAGCGCGCAGGCGCTGGATGGCACCGTGGCGCTGGCACCGCTGCCGGCCAACCTTCCCTCAAGCGTGCTGCTGCAGCGCCCGGACGTGCTGTCCGCCGAGCACGCACTGCAGGCGGCCAATGCCGATATCGGCGCTGCGCGCGCCGCGTTCTTCCCGACGCTGACGCTGACCGCCAACTACGGCCACAGTTCCACCGTGTTGTCGACGCTGTTCTCGGCCGGTACCCGCGGTTGGTCGTTCGCACCCAGCATCACTGCGCCGATCTTCCACGCCGGCGCGTTGAAGGCCTCTCTGGATGCCTCGAAGATCGGCAAGGACATCGGCATCGCCCAGTACGAGAAGGCAATCCAGCAGGCCTTCAGCGAAGTGGCCGATGCGCTGGCCACGCGTGATCACCTGGTTGCGCAAATGGAAGCGCAGCGTGCACTGGTCGCCGCCAGCCAGCGCAGCTACACGCTGGCCGATGTGCGTTACCGCACCGGGCTGGACGGCTATCTGCAGGCGCTGGATGCACAGCGCAGCCTGTATGCCGCGCAGCAGGACCTGATTGCGTTGCAGCAGCAGGAGGCGGGCAACCGGGTGACGTTGTTCAAGGTGCTGGGAGGTGGCGCCGACGCACGGTAACGCGCCTGCGCGGGTGTGTGCGTCTTCCGCTCCGGTGGGTGCCGACCTTGGTCGGCACGGAAGCATGCGATCAGATGATTCGTGCCGACCAAGGTCGGCACCCACCAGGGCAGAGCTATGTGCCGACCAAGGTCTGCAGCCACCAGAAGCAGGTGCGACCGCTTACGCCACGCGGCCGCGGCGTGCGCGCTCCAGGTGCACCAGCAGCAGCGAGATCGCCGCGGGGGTCATGCCCGGGATGCGCTGCGCCTGACCGATGGTCTGCGGCCGCACGCGCTCCAGCTTCTGCAGTGCTTCGGCCGACAGCCCGCGCACGGTCGCGTAATCGAAGGCCTCAGCGATCGGCGTGGCCTCATGCCGCTGCTGGCGCTCGATCTCCTCGCGCTGGCGATCCAGGTAACCGGCGTACTTCACGCCGATCTCCACCTGCTCGGCCACCTTGCCGTCGGTCACCGCCGGGCCCAGCGAGGGCACCTGCATCAGCTTGGCGTAATCCAGCTCGGGGCGCTTGATCAGGTCCAGTACGTTGGTTTCGCGGCTGACCGCCACGCCCAGCGTTTCGTTCACTTCGCGGCCCAGCGCATTGGCCGGGGTCGCCCAAAGCGCGCCCAGTCGCGCGCGCTCGGCGTCCACCGCCGCCTGCTTGGTCTCGAATGCGCTCCAGCGGCGATCATCGACCAGGCCCATCCCGCGGCCGACCGGGGTCAGGCGCTGGTCGGCGTTGTCTTCGCGCAGCTGCAGCCGGTACTCGGCGCGGCTGGTGAACATGCGGTACGGCTCGTTGGTGCCGTGGGTGATCAGGTCATCCACCAGCACGCCCAGGTACGCCTCGTCGCGGCGCGGGCACCAGCCCTCCAGCCCGCGCACCTGGCGCGCGGCGTTGAGGCCGGCCAGCAGGCCCTGCGCGGCCGCTTCTTCATAGCCGGTAGTACCGTTGATCTGGCCGGCGAAGAACAGGCCGTTGACCAGCTTGGTTTCCAGCGACGCCTTCAGGCCGCGCGGATCGAAGAAGTCGTACTCGATCGCATAGCCGGGGCGGGTGATGTGCGCGTTCTCGAACCCGCGGATGCTGCGCACCATCTCCAGCTGCACGTCGAACGGCAGCGAGGTGGAGATGCCGTTGGGGTAGATCTCGACGATGCCCAGGCCTTCGGGTTCGACGAAGATCTGGTGGCTGGCCTTCTCGGCGAAGCGCACCACCTTGTCCTCGATGGACGGGCAGTAGCGCGGGCCGATACCTTCGATCTGGCCGCTGTACAGCGGCGAGCGATGCAGCGCGTCGCGGATGATCTGGTGGGTCTGTTCGGTGGTGTGGGTGATCCAGCAGCTGACCTGCTGCGGATGCTCGTCCACCGAGCCGAGGAAGGACATCACCGGCCGCGGCGTATCGCCGGGCTGCTCGTCCATCACGCTGTAGTCCAGCGAGCGGCCATCGATGCGCGGCGGCGTACCGGTCTTCAGGCGGTCGACCTGGAACGGGCGCTCGCGCAGGCGCGCGGCCAGCGTGGTGGCCGGCGGGTCGCCCATGCGGCCGGCGGCGTACTGGGTCGGCCCGACATGGATCTTGCCGGCCAGGAAGGTGCCGGCGGTCAGCACCACCGCTTCGGCGTCGAAGCGCAGGCCGGTCTGGGTGATGACCCCGCGCACGGCGTCACCCTCGATCACCAGATCGTCTACTGCGGCCTGGAACACGGTCAGGTTGGCCTGGCCTTCGACAATGGCGCGGATCGCCATGCGGTACAGGTTGCGGTCGGCCTGGCAGCGGGTGGCACGCACGGCCGGACCCTTGGAGGCGTTGAGCGTGCGCCACTGGATGCCGGCGCGGTCGGCGGCATGCGCCATCGCACCGCCAAGGGCGTCGATTTCCTTGACCAGGTGGCCCTTGCCGATGCCGCCGATGGCCGGGTTGCAGCTCATCGCGCCCACCGTCTCGATGTTGTGGGTCAGCAGCAGGGTGCGCACGCCGGTGCGGGCCGCGGCCAGCGCGGCTTCGGTGCCAGCGTGGCCACCGCCGATGACGATGACGTCGTAACGATGGAAGGACGGGTTCATGGGTGCTGTTCAGCTGGATGCGGGCGCGGCCGGGGGCGGCGCCGGGGTGGCGATTTTAGCGCCATTCCGGGCCGGGACGTCGTCGCCAGGCGCCTGGCGTCGAAATCAGCCCTAAAGTTGGCAGGATTTTTGCAGATAACCCAATAGCACCCACCGTGGCTGGCGCCGTAGGCGCCCGTGACCGGAATTGGAACAGGGGCCGGTACAGGCGCACGGTGGGGGAGCAGGGGGCCGGCAGTCGGGGGACTGTCCGGCCCTGTTTTTTTGGGGTTACCGGGAAAGCTCCATCCACGCATGGCATGGATCTACTGAAGCCGGGGCTGTCGCCGGTTGGCGACCCGTCAAAACAAACGGCCCCGCATTGCGGGGCCGTCTGCTTTCAGAGGTGCCGACATCCGACAGGGCCGGAACAGGGGGGATCCAGATGTTCCTGTCGGATATCGACGTAGAGCTTTTTGCGGCGGCCCGTGTCGTTTTTGTCACTTTGTGACGCGGGCCGTCACCATCCCCGTAGATTGCGGCTTAGACCGTGTGAAATGCAAGACGGTTCAGCGCTCAACTGTGCGCTGCGTCCCACGATCCATGTTGCGCCAGGGGGAACCGTTCATCCTCGGTGCGCTCGGCGCCGGCGCCGGACGCGCCTGCGGCGGGGGCGCCGATGGCTGCACGTTGGACTGCGGCGGGCGTCGCATCGAATCCATGTTCCGCCACGGCGAACCCCCGTTGTAGGACGGGCGCGACGGCGGCGGACGGTTCTCGCCGCCATTGCCCGGACGCGGCGGCGGGCGGTGATTGTGCGGCGGGCGGTAGATCGGGCGCGAGTAGTACGGATTGCCGTAGCCACCGTAGTAACCGCCATAGCCGCCGTAGTACGGGTAGCCGGAGTTGTAGGGATAGCCGGCCGGGTAGCGGTATTCCACCGACGGCGCACCGTGGTAGTAGCCGCCACCGCGGCCACCGCCGACGTAGTCGTAGGTGGTGCAGCCGGTGAGGGCCAGCATCAGGCCACCGGCAAGCATCAAGCGCGTTTTCATGGTGGGTCCCCCCAGAGGACGGGTGTGCAGTCAGCTTCGTGCGCGGGCATTGAATCGACCCTTAATTCCACCGGTCAGGATGAATGGAGGTGAAGGCTCGCATGCTGGCATGACCTGTGCCCCGGTCGCCAGCGCGGGGGCATACGTTAATCTTGCGTCATGAGCGATTCACTGTTGCCCCGCGCCGACGACGTCCTGCTTGCTGCCGCGAGGATCGCCCCGCATGCCAGCGTGACCCCGGTGCTGCGCTCGCACACGCTCGATGCGCTGGCCGGGGCACAGCTGGCCTTCAAGGCCGAGCACCTGCAGCGTGGTGGCGCGTTCAAGTTCCGCGGTGCCTGCAATGCGGTGTGGTCGCTGGATGCCGGCCGCGCCGGTGCCGGCGTGGTGACCCATTCGTCGGGCAACCATGGCGCCGCGCTGGCGCTGGCCGCGCGCACCCGGGGCATTCCCTGCCATGTGGTGGTGCCGGAAGGCGCGGTGGCGGCCAAGCTGGCCAATATTGCCCGGCATGGCGCCACGCTCTGGCACTGCCCGCCGACCATCGCCGACCGTGAAGCCACCTGCGCCAAGGTACAGGCTGATACCGGCGCAACCCTGGTCCATCCCTATACCGACCCGGCGGTGATGGCCGGACAAGGCACCGCTGCCCTGGAACTGCTGCACAGCGACGGCCCGTTCGACGTCCTGGTGGTGCCGGTGGGCGGCGGCGGCCTGGCCACCGGCACTGCGCTGGCCCTGCAGCACGCCAGCCCGCAGACCCGGCTGGTGCTGGCCGAACCGGCCGGCGCCGATGACACCGCGCGCTCGCTGGCTGCAGGCGAGCGTCTGGGCGCGTTCACCCCGGACACCATCTGCGATGGCCTGCGCACGCTGATCGGCGCGCCCAACTTCGCGCTGCTGCGCGCGGCCGGCGCCGAGGTGATCGTGGTCGACGACGCGTCGACAATGGCCGCGATGCGCCTGTTGTGGGAGGTCCTCAAGCAGGTGGTCGAACCGTCCTCGGCCACCGTGCTGGCCGCAGTGCTGGCGCAACCTGAGCGCTTTGCAGGGCTGCGCGTCGGGCTGGTGCTGTCCGGTGGTAACGTCGACCTGCCAGCGCTGCGCTGGGGGGCGCCGTGAGCCGCGACCGGCAGCGGCATCGCACCGGCCTGCTGGGCTGGCTGTGGCGGCTGTTTGTCCTGCTGGTGATCTGGCTGCTGGGCGTGACCGCGTGGATCGTGTGGGTTGGTGAACGCGACCAGGCCGCCAAGGCCGACGCCATCATCGTGCTCGGCGCGGCGGCCTATGACGCCAAGCCGTCACCGGTGTTCGAAGAGCGCATCCGCCACGGCCTGGATCTGTACGAGGCCCGCTACGCGCCGCTGCTGATCTTCACCGGTGGCTATGGCGGCACCGGTGCACGCTTTTCCGAATCACAGGTGGCGCGGCGCTACGCGCTCAAGCACGGCATCCCGGACGATGCGATCCTGATCGAGACCGCCTCGCGCAACACCGTGCAGAATCTGGTCGAAGCCAAGCGGTTGATGGAGCAGCGTGACCTGCACCGGGTGATCATTGTCAGTGACCCGCTGCACATGGCGCGCGCGCTGCGCCTGAGCAAGGCACTGGGGATCGACGCGCTGGCCTCGTCCACGCCCAGCACGCGCTTCCGCAGCTTCCACACCAGCTGGCGCTTCCTGGTGCAGGAGATCTACTTCTTCCACCGCGACCTGGTGCGCCCGCCGCTGAGTTCGCCGGCCAATACCTGAGGCGGAAGCCTGCTTGGTGTGGGTGCCAACCTTGGTTGGCACAATGCCGGCCGCAACGCGATCTGGCGTGCTGTGCCAACCAAGGTTGGCACCTACCAGTGCGGGTTGCGCCCGGTAGCGCCGGGCCATGCCCGGCGGTGCCTTTCAATCCCGGCGGTGCCTTTCAATTACGTCTGCCTGCGCCGGATCGGAATCGCCGACACCGGTACCGATGCCACGTCATGCCCACCCTCGCGGATCGGCGCGCCCGGGTCCGGCGCCCAGGCGTGGGCATAGATCACTTCCCAGCTGCTCGGCAGCTTGCCGTCGGCGCGGCGCATCGGCTCGTAGGCGGCCGCAGCAGCAGCGAAGCGGCCACGCCCGGTCAGCGTGTGGCGGCGGTCGACGCGGGCATTCGTTGCGCCCATCGCACGCAGTTCGCGCATCAGCGAGGGCAGGTCGTCGTAGGTCAGGGTGAACAGGTCGCGGTCCAGCACCGGGTCGCGGAAGCCGGCCATCATCAGCGCATCGCCGAACTGGGCGATCTGCGCGAAGCGGCTCACGTGCGGGCGGTCATCGGCAGCGGCGAATGCCTCGTTGAGTTCGATCAGGGTTTCCGGGCCGAAGGTCGAGCACACCAGCAGGCCGCCTGGTTTGAGTACGCGGCGGAACCCGGCGAACACCGCCGGCAGGTCGTCCACCCACTGCAGGCACAGGTTGCTGAAGATCACGTCCACGCTGTTGTCGGCCAGCGGCAGCGCGGCGGCGTCGCCGCACAGGCGCTGGAACGGCTTCCACCAGCCGGCCTGGCGCTTGGCCTGGTCCAGCATCGGCAGCGCCACGTCCAGTGCGATCACCTGCGCCTTCGGCCAGCGCTTCTTCATCAGCGCGCTGGCGTGTCCGGTACCGGCACCGATGTCCAGCACCACCTCGGGCTTGCGTGCCTCCAGGTAGTCCAGCGATTCGATCAGCCGCGACTGCACCTCGCGCTGCAGGGCGGCGGCGGCATCGTAGCTGTTGGCGGCGCGGGCGAACGCGCGGCGGACGTGGCGGGCATCGAAGTGGGACGGCATTGCAGGAGTCTCTTAGAACGTACCGGGGTAGGCGCCGCCATCGATCAGCAGGTTCTGCCCGGTGAGGTAACCGGCCTGTGCGCTGCACAGGAAGGCGCAGGCGGCGCCGAACTCATCCGGCGTGCCGAAGCGGCAGGCGGGGATCTGCTGGCGGCGGCGTTCGGCCACTTCGCCAGCATCGCCGTCCTTGCCGGCACTGTGGGCGAAGTTGGCACGCAGGCGGTCGGTGTCGAACTGGCCGGGCAGCAGGTTGTTGATGGTGACGTTGTGGGCCACGGTGCGGCGCGACAGGCCGGCGACGAAGCCGGTCAGGCCACTGCGCGCGCCATTGGACAGCGCCAGGATGTCGATCGGGGCTTTCACCGCCGATGAGGTGATGTTGACGATGCGGCCGAAGCTGCGCTCGATCATAGCGTCGACGGTGGCGCGGATCAGCGCGATCGGCGCCAGCATGTTGGCGTCCAGCGCAGCGATCCAGTCGTCGCGCTCGAAGGTGCGGAAATCACCGGGCGGCGGGCCACCGGCGTTGTTGACCAGAATGTCCACCTGCGGGCAGGCGGCCAGCGCTGCGGTACGGCCGGCCTCGGTAGTGACGTCGGCGGCGACCGTGCGTACTTCAGCGGCGCCGGCCAGTGCGCGCAGCTCCTCGGCAGCCTGCTGCAGCGCCGTTTCGCCACGAGCCACGATCACCACGTTGACGCCCTCGCGCACCAGCGCACGCGCGCAGCCCAGACCCAGCCCCTTGCTTGCGCCGCAGACCAGTGCCCAGCGGCCATTGATACCCAGATCCATGCGTCAGTCCTGCGGAATTCGGAAGGCGCTCATTGTCCGCCATCGGCCGGTGACAGGCCGGCAACGAAGTGTTGCAACGCGGTGGCCACCTCATCGGCATGGCCGAGGAAGGGCGCGTGTCCGCCATGGGCGATGGTCAGCACCTGTCCGCCCGGGGCCAGCGCTGCAGCGGCCTGCATCGCTGCTGGCGAAACCAGCCGGTCGCGTTGGCCGGCGATCCACAGGCTGGGCTTGCCCAGCGTCGGCAGCGCGCCACGCAGGTCGGTGCTTTCCAGCAGCCGCAGGCCTTCCAGCAGCGCGCGTTCGGTGGGCGCACCGCGCTCGACCAGGCGCTGGCGCAGGGTGCGCAGCTCTTCGCGGGCGTGCGCCGAGCCCATCACGTCCAGGGCGAGGAAGCGTTCCAGGGTGCCGGCGAAATCGGTGGCCAGCTCACGCCCGAACTGCTCGAACACGGCCGGTTCCACCGCGTGCGGCCAATCTTCGCCACGTACGAAGCGCGGTGTGGCGGCGATCATCGCCAGCCCACGCACCTTCGGCAGCGTCGCTGCCGCGTGCAGCGCGAACAATCCGCCCAGCGACCAGCCGCACCACACCGCCGGTGGCGTGGCCGCAGCAATCGCGTTGACCACGAACGGCAGGCGCAGCGGCGTGGTGTCGTCGCGGCTGTGGCCATGGCCGGGAAGGTCGACCAGGTGCAGGGTGAACCGGTCCGCCAGGCGCTGCACCAGCGGTGCAAACACGCCGCCCTGCAGGGCCCAGCCGTGGATCAGAACCAGGTCCGGCCCGCGGCCGGTGACTTCAATATGCATGGGGAACTACACGGAACTCAGGCAAAAGCGGGCAGCGGCGGTGGCGCGGCTTCACGCGCGGCCAGGGTCACGCGGTCGCGCGCGCTGGCGATGGCCTCGACCAGGCCGCGCACCTGTTCCGGCGTATGCAGTGCGGACAGCGTGACGCGCAGCCGCGCCTTGCCTTCCGGCACCGTCGGCGGGCGGATCGCACCGACCAGCCAGCCGGCCTGTTCCAGCGTCGTGGACATCGCCACGGCCGCGTGGTCATCACCGCACAGCAGCGGTTGGATCGGTGTATCCGAGGCCATCAGGTCCAGCCCATGGCGACGGGCTTCGCTGCGGAACAGCGCGATCAGGTCGGCCAGCTTGGAACGGCGCCAGTGGTCACGGCGCGCCAGGCGTACCGCTTCCAGTGCGGCAGCGGCCATCGCCGGTGGCACTGCGGTGGTGTAGATGTAGGGGCGTGCGGTTTCGGCCAGGTGCTCGATCAGGTCGTCGCGGCCCAGTACCAGTGCGCCGGAACCGCCCAGCGCCTTGCCCAGCGTGACCAGCTGCAGCGGCACATCGTCCACGCCCAGACCAGCGGCCGCGACGGCGCCGCGGCCATCACCGACCACGCCTACACCGTGTGCGTCATCGACGTAGAACAGCGCCTGCTGCAGGCGTGCCACAAGCGACAACGCGCGCAGCGGTGCGATGTCGCCATCCATGCTGAAGACACCGTCGGTGGCCAGCATCGCCGCGCCATCCGGCGCGTGCTTGAGCTGACGCATTGCGCCCTCCGCATCCAGATGCGGATAGCGGCGCAGGCGTGCACCCGCCAGCCGCGTGGCATCGAGCAGGCTGGCGTGGTTGAGCTTGTCCTGCACGCAGACGTCGTTCTCTTCGCTCAGCAGCGCCTGCTGCACCGCCAGGTTGGCGGCGAAGCCACTGCCGAACAGCAGCGCACGCGGATAGCCCAGCCACTCGGCCACTTCGCGTTCAAGCGCTTCGTGCATGGCGTGATGGCCGCAAACCAGGTGCGAGGCACCGGCACCGGCACCCTCACGCGCCGCGGCGTCCTGCAACGCGTTGACCACGCTGAACTGCTGGGCCAGGCCCAGGTAGTCGTTGCTGCAGAAGCCCGTCAGCCACTGGCCGTCCACCTCCAGGCGCACGCCATCACGACGGGTGACCGTGCGTCGCGGGCGGCGACGGCCTTGGGCATCGCGCAGGGCGCGTTGGGCGTGGAGGCGGGCGGTCAGGTCGGGGCGGGCCATGGCGGCTGAATGCGACGACGGGGCGGCTAGGGTAGCGCGTTGCCGCGACGCCTGCCTGCATCCCGTCTCAGGCCGCGTGAGCGCAGCCACAGCGGGGCGTATCGGCGCTGATATCGGCGTGCACGGTGCCGCCGTGGTCGTGGCCCTCGGCATCCACCTGCACCGCCATCGGCTGCAGTCCCAGCCGCGCGAACAGCGCCAGGTCGCGCTCGCTCTCCGGGTTGCCGGTGGTCAGCAGTTTGTCGCCGTAGAAGATGGAGTTGGCGCCAGCGACGAAGCACAGCGCCTGCAGTTCATCGCTCATCGCCTCGCGACCGGCCGACAGCCGCACCATCGAGCGCGGCATGACGATGCGTGCCACCGCGATCATGCGCACGAACTCGAACGGATCCAGTTCGGCGCTGCCATGCAGCGGCGTGCCCGCCACCTGCACCAGCTTGTTGATCGGCACCGAATCGGGGTGTGCCGGCAACGTGGCCAGCGCCAGCAGCAGGCCGACGCGCTGCGCGCGCGTCTCGCCCATGCCGACGATGCCGCCGCAGCAGGTCTTCAGGCCGGCATCGCGCACGTGCTCCAGCGTATCCAGGCGGTCCTGGTACTGGCGCGTGTGGATGATTGAATCGTAGTAGTCCGGCGCGGTATCGAGGTTGTGGTTGTAGTAGTCCAGTCCGGCGTCCTTCAGCGCACGTGCCTGCTCGCCACTGAGCATGCCCAGCGTGGCGCAGGTCTCCAGGCCCAGTGCCTTCACCCCGGCGATCATCGCCGCCACCTTCGGGATGTCGCGGTCCTTTGGTGAACGCCACGCGGCGCCCATGCAGAAGCGCGACGCACCGGCGGCCTTGGCCTGGCGTGCCTTGGCCAGCACCGCATCGGTCTCCATCAGCTTCTGCGCGTTCACCCCGGTGTTGTAGCGCTGCGCCTGCGGGCAGTACGCGCAGTCTTCCGGGCAACCACCGGTTTTCACCGACAGCAGCGTGGAGACCTGCACCTGCGAGGGGTCGAAGTGCTCGCGATGGACCGCTGCGGCGCGGAACAGCAGCTCGGGGAACGGCAGATCGAACAGCGCCTGCAGTTCGTCGTGTTGCCAGTCGTGGCGGATGGCAGCAGCCATGGCGGGACCTTGGGTACGAGTGGAGCGAGGGCGGCAGTGTGGGTGGGTGCGTCCGGACTGTCAACCATCTATTAATCAAAATAGTTTACAGACGGGCCGCTCAATCAAGTCCGAAGGATGCGCCGCATTTCACCGCATCCTGCAAGGCCTCTGGCCACAGTGGCCGCTGCCCAACGCAAGCGCTGGCGCGCAGACTCTTTCCCATGATCGATCTTTACCGCCTCCGCGGCCGTATCACCGCGCTGGTTCTCAGCGAGGCCTGGCGCCGCCGCGCCGCGCTCTGGGGCGGCGCCGTGGCCGTGGCACTGGTGGCGATCCTGTTCGCCAAGGCCAGCGACGCCGCGTTCCACCTGTTCCAGCGCATCACCTCGCACTCGCCGTGGTGGGCCCTGCTGCTCACGCCGGGCATCTTCGCGCTGTTGGCCTGGCTGACCGCGGGCGTGCTGAAACCCACCCGCGGCAGCGGCATTCCGCAGGTCATCGCTGCGTTGGACAAGCCAGATGAGTCGTTCCGGAAAACCAACCTTTCGCCTGCGGTGTCGGCCGGCAAGTTGCTGCTGACCTCGTTGTCGCTGCTCGGCGGCGCCTCGGTCGGGCGCGAGGGGCCCACCGTGCATGTGGGCGCGAGCCTGATGTATCTGTTCGGCCGCTGGTTCGGCTTCAAGGATCCACGCGAGCTCTCGCACTTCCTGCTGGCGGGCGGCGCGGCAGGCATCGCGGCGGCGTTCAACACGCCGCTGGCCGGTATCGTCTTCGCCATCGAAGAGCTCAGCGGCCGCTTCGAGCATCGCTTCTCAGGCACGTTGCTGACCGCGGTGATCGTCGGTGGCGTGGTGTCGCTGGGCCTGCTGGGCAACTACACCTACTTCGGCCATGTGAGCGCACGCCTGCCGCTCGGCCAGGGGTGGCTCGCGATCCTGCTGTGCGGCGTGGTGGCCGGGTTGCTGGGAGGCCTGTTCGCGCGTGCGGTGCTGGCGAGTGCGGCGGGCCGCCCGCGTTGGCTCGGGCAACTGCGGCAGCGGCATCCGGTTCTGTTGGCCGCAGGCTGCGGTCTGGTGGTGGTGCTGCTCGCCCTGGTCTTCGGTGAAGGCGCGTTCGGCACCGGCTACGAGCAAGCGCGCAGCCTGGTACAGGGGCAGGCGATGGTCGGCCACGAGTTCGGGTTGATGAAGCTGCTGGCGAACCTGGCGTCCTATGTGGCGGGCATTCCCGGTGGCCTGTTCTCGCCGGCGCTGGCGGTCGGTGCCGGACTGGGCCACAACCTGGCGGTCCTGATGCCCGGCGTGGACCCGCGCGCGTTCGTGCTGCTGGGTATGTGCGCTTACCTGACCGGCGTTACCCAGGCCCCGCTGACCTCGGCGGTGATCTCGCTGGAGCTGACCGACAGCGGCGATCTGCTGCTGCCGATCCTGGCCACGGTTCTGATCGCGCGTGGCGTGTCCGGGTTGGTGTGCCGCGTGCCGATCTACCGTGGGTTGGCGGAGTTGTTGATGGTGCCTGCGCCTGCGCATGAAGATGCCGAGGACCGCGGCCGGGACACCACCGCGGGGCGTTGAGCCTCTTCCGATCCGCTGCTGTGCTTCATCGCGCCGGAGCGATGCACGGTCAGGGCGCGCGGGCCAATAGCGTCAGCCGTCGCGAGCGTTGTCGATAGGTATCGCCCATTGCTGTGATCAGCGCGATCAATCCGCCTTCCATCTTCACTTTTGCAGTGAAGCTGATTTCCCGTTGCACCGTCTAGCCGATGCCAGGTGCGCCGCTGAAGATGCATACACGCCGGGGCTGCACCCGGACCTGCATCGAGAGCAACCATGATCAACTGCCGTATCCGCCGCCTGGCGGCTGCCGTGCTGGCCCTGGCCAGTTCCCCCGCGCTGGCGCTGGCGGGCACTCCTGTGCTGCCCAGCGAACGCAGCATCGGTGTCATTGAGCCGGTGGCGCGTTTCGAAGGTGCCATGCCCACCAGCGTGGCGGTGTCTGAAAGCGGACGCATCTTCGTCAACTTCCCGCGCTGGGGCGATGAGGTGCCCTACAGCGTGGCCGAGTGGCGTGATGGTCACGCCGTGCCCTATCCGGATGCGCGCATCAACCGCAAGGACGGTCCCGATCCGACGGCCCACTTCATCAGCGTGCAGAGTGTGGTGGCCGATGGCCAGGGCCGGTTGTGGGTGCTGGATACCGCCGCGCCCGGGTTCTCTGCGCCGCAGGCCGGTGGCGTCAAGCTGGTGGCGATCGATCTGGCCACCAACACCGTGGCCAGAACGCTGGTGCTCCCGGCCAACGTCATCGACGCGCGCACCTACGTCAACGATGTGCGCTTCGATTTCCGTGTCGGCCACGAGGGCGTGGCCTACGTGACCGACTCGTCGCTGAGCGGAATCGGCGGAATCATCGTGATCGACCTTGCCACCGGCGCCGCGTCCAAGCGCCTGGTCGGTCATGTGTCCACATCGGCGGATCCGGCATTCGTACCGATCGTGGAAGGGCAGCAGATGCGGCTGCGCAATCCGGATGGTTCGACGCAGCCGTTCACCGTGGCCGCCGATGGCATTGCCTTGTCACCCGATGGCGGGACGCTGTTCTATACCCCGTTGTCCAGCCGTCATCTGTACAGCGTGCCCACCGTCTTGCTGCGCGACCCCAAGGTAAGCGAAACGGCGTTGGCTGCGGCCGTGGTCGACCTGGGCGACAAGGGCGCCTCCGATGGGATGGAAATGGATGCCAACGGCCGGCTGTATGCGAGCGACTACGAGCACAACGCCATTCATGCCCGCGATGCGGATGGGCGATGGACGACCGTGGTGCACGATCCGCGCATCCTGTGGCCGGATACCCTGTCGATGGGACCGGACGGCTACCTGTACTTCACCGCCAACCAGCTGCATCGGCAGGCCGGATTCAATGGTGGCGTTGATCGCCGGCAGACGCCGTACATGGTGTATCGCACCCGGGTGGATGCGAAGCCTGCGCCAACGCGGTGAGGTGATCGGGGCAGCGGGTGGGCGACAAAACTCCTACGGCTCGTTGAGGACACACCCGATGGCGACGCGCTGACGGCTGCGTCACGCTGAAGCGCATGTCTGTTTTCTTCGACGCGGGCCGCCACGTGCAGGCAGCACTTCGCGTGCTGCTACCACTCCGTTGCCTGGTCTGCGGTGACCCGGGCCACGATGGGCTCGATCTCTGCGGTGCCTGCCTGGCCGGACTGCCCTGGGCTGGCCGCGCCTGCCTGCGGTGTGCACTGCCGTTGCCGGACAACGCGTTGATCGTCTGCGGTACCTGCCGTGAGGAAGCACCGCCGCAGGCCGCCACGCATGCCAGCCTGCTGTACCTGCCGCCGGTCGACCAGCTGCTGGTGCGCTACAAGTTCCATCAGGACCTCGCCGCCGGTCGCCTGCTGTCACAGTTGATGCAGCGGGCACCGCCGCCCTGGTCATGCCCACCGCTGGTGCCGGTGCCGTTGCACGGGCGCCGCCTGCGCCAGCGCGGTTACAACCAGGCGGCAGAACTGTGCCGCCTGCTGCCGATGCCGGTCTGGCAGGGGCTGTACAGGCGGCGCCACACCGCGCCCCAGTCCGAACGCACGGCCGAACAGCGCCGGGAGAACCTGTTCGATGCCTTCGATGTACGCCGTCCGGTGCCACCGCGACTGACGGTGGTCGATGACGTGATGACCACCGGCAGTACGGTGATGGAGATTACCGAAACGCTGCGCTGCGTGGGAGTTGGAGAGGTGCGCGTATGGGTGTGCGCGCGGGCGCCGTGATCGTCCTCTTCATCCACAGGGGCTAGGATGAGGCCGGTTCCGGATCGAAGGAGTGGCCATGAATTCCCCCTTGTCTCCCTTGCTGTCGGCGGTTGGGCGCAGCTGGTGGATCCTGCTGCTGTACGGGCTCGTCGCACTGGGTTTCGGCATCGTTGCCATTGGCTGGCCGCTGTCCGCGGCGATGGCACTGGCGTGGACACTGGGCGTGATGGCCATCGTTGAAGGTGTCATCAGCCTGTTCGCACTGATCAGCGGCGGCAGCGGTGCCTCGCGTGGGTGGTTGGCGCTGTATGCCATCGCCTCGCTGGGCTTCGGCATCCTGGCGGTGATCAATCCGCTGGCCACCGCCAGCGTGCTGGTGCTGTTCCTGGCAGCGTGGCTGCTGGTGGCAGGTATCTATCGCATCGTGTTCGCGATACGCGTGCGCAAGCAGATCCAGGGCGAGTGGCTGCTGATCCTCAGTGGCGTGCTGGCGGTGGTGCTGGGCCTGCTGTTTGCGGCCAATCCGTATGCAGGCGTTGCGGTGACCACGCTGTGGATCGGCATTGGCAGCCTGCTGTATGGGCTGCTGCAGGTGCTGGTGGCATTCAAGCTGCGGAAGCTGAAGTGAGGGCTGCGCTTCCGCTGTTGCTGGGCATGGCGTTGATCCTGACCGGATGCATGCCGGGCGCCACACCCGGTGCCTGGGCAGGCAAGGATCATGCGCCACGACCCGGAGTGGATGTGCGCCTGAGCGCGGTCGATGCAGCCGGCAAGGGCACGCCGGTGCAGTGGCAGGGCGAAACCCTGGCCCTGCGCGAGCCGCCGATTGCCGGCAGCGCAGACATCGCCGATGTGCGCTACGTGCTGGACGAACGCAAGCAGCCGGGCCTGCAGATCCGCTACCGGCCGGAGGCACATCAGCGCATCCACGATGGCACCGCTGCCTTGGTGGGCCAGCGTGCGGCGCTCAGCGTGGATGGCCGCGTGCTGATGGTGGCGACCGTGCAGGGGCCATTCGGTGAATCGATGATGCTGAGCGGGTTGTCCAGCGTTGCCGAAGCGCGGGAGCTGGCCAGGCACATCACCGGCGAATGACGGCGCGCCAACGCCCCCGCGCTGCGTGCGGAGGTCGACCAAGGTCGACCGCTACCGGGCGAACCGCGCTTCGATCTCTTCCAGCGACTTGCCCTTGGTCTCCGGCAGCCAGAGTGCAGCCACCAGGAAGAACACGAAGGTGCACGCCGCCCAGAACACGAACATGCTGGCGTAGCCGTAGTGGCCCACCGTGGGCAGGAAGATGGCGGCGATGGTGGTGGATACGAACTGGTTGATCAGCAGCGCGATGCTCATGCCATTGGAGCGGATACGGTTCGGCATCAGCTCCGACAGTGCCAGCCACACGCAGACGCCCGGACCGACCGCGAAGAACGCGACGTACACCAGGATGCAGGCGGCCACCGCCCAGCCATGTGCAGGCGGCGGCACCGGGCCGATGCGGGCCTGTTCGATGCGCAGCGGCGCCTGCGCAGCAGCGGCCGGGTCGGCGAACGGGTTCAGGCGCAGTTTGCGGAAGAACGCGCCGATCACGCTGTCCGGCTGCACGGTGCCGGCGCGCTCGATGCGCAGCTCGCGATCAATCAGGTTGTCGCTGCGCAGGGTGCGCACGTTGGTGAAGTCACCGTAGGCGTAGGAGACGGTCAGCTGCATCGGCCGGCCTTCGCTGTCGATGCCAGCGCCCAAGCGCTGCCACTGCGTATCGTCCAGTACCAGCTGCAGGCCATCGCCGCTGACCGCCGCCTGCAGCTGCGGCTGCACGTCGGTGCGACCGCGTTCGGCCTGGAAGAACAGCGTCGCCGCTGCCAGCAGGGCCACGCAGATGCCGCCACTGCCAAGCATCAGCAGGAACTTGCGGCCCTTGCGGTCGACCAGCAGCAGTGCGACCACGGTCATCACCGCGTTGAGCAGCTTGATCGCCACGTCGGCGCCATTGGCCACCGAGCCGGACAGGCCGGCCTGGTTGAGGATGTTCACCGCGTAGGCCAGCACCGAGTTGATGCCGGTGGCCTGGGTGCAGGCCAGCACTACGCACGCGAGCAGGAACGGCACCACATAGCGGCGGCTGAGCAGCGGGTCGCGCTTGCCGCTGCTGCTGCTCGATTCCGGCGCCTGGATCTGTGCAAGCGTGGGCTCCACCTCCGAAGCAGGCAGCACGCGCTGCAGGCTGCGGCGTGCGTCATCGATGCGGCCGCGGCGCACCAGCCAGCGCGGTGACTCGGACAGCCAGAAGATGCCGGCGCAGAACAGCAGGCCCGGCGCCAGGCAGGTCCAGAAGATGGTGCGCCAGGCGTGGTCCTTCACCGCAAACAGCTCCTGCGCCTGCTGTGCCACCGGCAGCGAACGCACGGCTTCAGCGGCGGCATCCACCGCATGCGCGTGATAGAGGCCGATCAGGGCCGCCAGCACCAGGCCGATGGTCAGCAGCAGCTGGAACATCGCCGCGCCGCGCCCGCGTCGTTCCGGGCTGAGCACTTCGGCCAGGTACAGCGGAATCACCACGCCGATCAGGCCGCCACTGATGCCCTGCAGCAGCCGGCCGAGCAGCAACGGCGTGTAGCCCGAGGCCAGCGCCATGATCGGAATCGAGGCGGTGAACAGCAGGCCGGCCAGCAGCATCGCGCCGCGGCGGCCGATCAGGTCGGCGACCATGCCGGCGAACAGCGAGGACAACACGCTGCCGAGCAACACCGCCGCCACGACGAAGCCGAGCTGCTGGCTGCTGAGCTGCCAGGCGTGGCTGGCGGTGGCTTCAAGATAGGGCAGGGCACCGGCGATGATGCCGATGTCGATGCCGTACAGCAGGCCACCGAGGCCGCCGATGAAGAGCAGGTAGCGTACGGGCCAGCGCGGAGCGGTGGAAGCGGGTACGGCAGGTGCAGTGGCTGCGGTCATCGACTCGTTCCTGGACTAACGGGATGGTGCGTGGCTGATGCAATGCGCTTGCGCGCCTTGTGTGCGGCATCCGGGCCGCATGGCCTGTGTCAGTTCAAATCGACCACGCGCCCGCCCACCACCACTTGCTGCAGGCGCAGTTCGGCATCCAGCACCACCAGGTCGGCGCGGGCGTCGGGCGCAATGCGTCCGCGATCGTCCAGGCCGAGATACGCGGCGGGGAAGGTGGAAACACGTTGCGAGGCATCGGCCAGGTCCAGGCCCACTTGCACCAGATTGCGCAGCGCCTGGTCCATGGTCAGTGCGCTGCCGGCCAGCGAACCGGTCGCCAGGCGCACGCAGCCGCCGCACTTGTGCACGCGCTGTTCGCCCAAGGCGTACTCGCCATCGGGCATGCCGGTGGCGGCGGTGGCGTCGGTCACCGCGTACAGGCGCGGAATCGCGCGCGCGGCCAGGCGGATTACGCCGGGGTGAATGTGCTGCAGGTCGGGAATGATCTCGGCGTACTGCGCATGTGCCAGCGCCGCCGCCGCAATGCCGGGGCGATAGTGATCGACGCCGGTCATGCCGTTGAACAGATGGGTGAAGCCGGAGGCACCGGCCTGCAGCGCGGCCACGCCTTCCTCGTAGGTGCCAGCACTGTGACCAAGCTGCACGCGGATGCCCATTGCCGAAAGCGCGGGAATCAACGCGGTGTGCTCGCCGATCTCCGGAGCCAGCGTCATCACCCGGATCGGTGCCAGCGCATGCAGCTGCTGCACCAGTGCCAGCGTCGCCTCGATCGTGCGGTTCGGCTGCGCGCCAAGACGCTGCGGGCTGATGAACGGACCTTCCAGATGCACGCCGGCAATGCAGGCGGCTTCGGCGTCGGGCGCTGCCATGGTGGCGGCAACACCCTGCAGTGCGTGCTCGATCTCGTCCAGCCCGGCGGTCATGGTGGTCGCCAGCAGCGTGGTGGTACCGAAGCGCAGATGGGTGCGGGCGATGGTGCGCGCCACGTCGCCGCCCTGCATCAGGTCCACGCCGGCGGCGCCATGCACATGCAGGTCGATGAAGCCGGGCAGGATCACCGGTAGCTGCAGATCATCGGCACCGCTGTGGTCGTCCACCTGCAGCTGGCGCACCTGCGAATCGAAGTGGACGTGGCCGCGTCGCCAGCCCAGCGGGGTGAGGATGCGGCCATGCAGGGTGCGGGTGTCGGTCATGCGGTGGGCTCGGCGATGATCACTTCGATGCCCAGCCGCTGCAGCCCCTCACGGGTCGCATCGTCGATGCCGGCGTCGGTGATGATGGCGTGGATCTGATCCAGCAGAGCGATGCGGTGCAGGCTGACGCGGCCGAACTTGGAGGCGTCGGTCAGCACCACGATGCGGCGTGCGCGCTCGACCATGCGGTGGTTGAGGCGGGCTTCTGCCTCGTCGTGGGTGGTCAGACCGAACTGCAGGTCCAGGCCATCCACGCCCAGGAACAGGGTGTCGAAGCTGTACGAGTTGAGGCTGGCTTCGGCCTGGCTGCCCTGCAGCGACAGCGACTGCTGGCGCAGCAGACCACCGGTCAGCAGTACGGTAATGCCCGCCGCATTGGCCAGTTCCCAAGCGATGTTCAGGCCGTTGGTCATCACCGTTACATCGCGATGCGCGCGCAGGTGGCGGGCCAGGGTCATCGTTGTCGAGCCGGAGTCGATGATGATGTTGTCGCCGGGCTGCACCAGGCGCGCGGCGCGCGCACCGATCGATTCCTTCAGCGGCAGGTTCAGCGCGTCCTTCTCGTGGATGTCCTGTTCCTGCGGCGGCGTGCGCACCAGGGTGGCACCGCCGTGGGTGCGGTTGGCCAGGCCCTGCGACTCGAAGTGGGTCAGGTCGGCACGGATGGTCACCGCCGACACGCCAAAGCGCTCGACCAGATCGGCCACCTGCACCGAGCCGTGCTCGATCAGCAGCTGCAGGATCTGTTGCCGGCGGGAGCGGGTGTTGCGCATGGCCATTCTCGGTTTCGCGGGAAAAGGTGGAGATTAGCCGTTCGCAAGAACGGCGGCAGCCGAACCTGCGTTCTGCGCGCGGGTACCGGCCTGGTTGGCGCTGCAGGCGCGGGCGTATTCGCCCAGGCACAGGCCGATACGGTGCTGCACCAGCGCGGTGGGCGTGTTGGCCAGGGTTCCCTCGCGCACGGCGCGGTACTGCTCCGGCAGGTACTGGCTGAGCAGCACCAGCGGTGGCGCGTGCTGCTCCAGGTTGGCGAACAGGGTCTGCACCGCTTGTAGCAGCGCCGGCTCGCCCCAGTAGTAGCGACAGCGGTCGCTGAAGGAATAGCTGCGCAGCAGGCGCAGCGCGGCGTCATCACCCTGGTAGTAGGACTGCCAGTATTTCGGCTGCGCCAGCATCACCTCGTCCAGTACCTGCGGCAGGCGCGAGCACTGCGCGGCCGGCAGCAGCTCGGCTTCGATCGCGGCCAGCGCGAACAGCGCTTCGCGGTAGGCGAAGGTCGCCGCCGGGCCGACCTTGAGGATGGCGAAGTGGTCGCGCACCAGCGCGTGCAGGCCACTCTCGCGCTGGTAATCGGTGGAGTGCGCCTCGAACACGATGCGCGGTTGCTGTTCCAGGAAATCAGCCAGCGTGCTGGCGGCGGCCGCGTCGTACTCGTGCACGCTGCTGTGGTCGAAGTCCACGCCCGGCTGCACCACCATCGCGATCACGCGCTGCCACGCATCGCGCAGCTGCGGCGTGTCGAACGCCTGCTGGTGGATGGCCAGGGTCTGCGCGGCGGCGGCCGGGGTGGTGACCTGCAGGCCACCGGCCAGCGAGGCTTCGCCACCGGGAATCGGCACTTCGGTGCCGATGACATAGACCGGCGGCGGCAGGCCGTGTTCGGCGGCGGTGCGCTCGGCGATCTCGGCCAGCTCGGCCGACCGCGCAGCGACGATGGCGTCCGGCAACGGCACCGGGTCATCGGCGCAGGACATGCTGCAGTCCAGGTGGATCTTGTGGAAGCCGGCCGCGACGTAGGCTTCGATCAGCACGCGCGCGTGGGTCATTGCTTCGGCGGCCGGGCGCTTCTGCCAGGCATTCGGACCAAGGTGGTCGCCGCCCAGGATCAGCCGTTCGCGCGGGAAGCCTTCTTCATCGGCCAGCGTGCCGACGTAATCGCGGTACTGCGGCGGGGTCATGCCGGTGTAGCCGCCGAACTGGTCGACCTGGTTGGAGGTGGCCTCGATCAGCAGCACGGTGCCATGCGCCAGCGCCACGTGCATGGCCGCGCGCAGCACCTGCTCGTTGCTGCAGCAGACGCTGTACAGGCCGACGTTATGGCCGGCGCGGTGGGAAGCAAGCAGGGTCTGCAACGGGGACATGGTCAAGCTCCGGACATCAGGAAAACGAGGGTTGGCAGGCGAGCAGGGCAGCACCACGTGCGCCACCGGCATCGCCGAAGCGTGGCGGCACGATGGGCGGTACCTGTACGCCGTTGAACAGATGCGCGGCGATGGCCGCAGGCAACTGCTGGTACAGCGGCGCATACTGCGAAAGACCACCGCCGAGCACGATCACGTGCGGGTCCAGCGCCAGCACCAGCGCGGCCAGGCTGTGGCCGAGCAGGTCGCGATGGATGTCCAGCGCCTTGCGTGCGCGGGCATCGCCGGCTTCGGCCAGTGCGATCACTGCGCTGGCGTCGGCGGCGCTGCCACCGAGGTGGCGTTCGATCATTGCCACGCCACTACCGGACACGTAGCGCTCCACGCAGCCCTGCAGGCCGCAGGCGCAGTCGATCAGCGGCAGGCCGTGGCGCTGCAGCAGGTGGCCCGGCACGCTCCAGTGGCCCCATTCGCCGGCCAGGCCGTTGAAGCCGGACAACAGGCGGCCCTGCAGGCAGAAGCCGCCACCGGCACCGGTGCCGAGGATGGCGCCGAACATGCTGGGGTAGCCATCGGCGGCGCCACCATGCGCCTCTGAGAGCGCAAAACACTGCAGGTCGTTGCCGAAATGCAGCGGGCGCTGCAGGCGTGCCTGCAGATCAGCCGCCACGCTGTGGCCGGTCAGCGCGGGAACGTTCGCGCTGAGCTGGCGGCCGCTGCGGCGGTCGCGCACGCCGGGCAGCGCAATGCCGATGGCCGCGTCACTGCGGCCCAGCGCCGCATCGGCCTCGACCACCAGTTCCACCACCGCCTGCAGGAAACCGTCGTAGTCACCCTGCGGGGTGGCCACGCGGCGGCGCCAGCTGACCTGCATCGCCGCATCGCACACCACCAGCTCGATCTTGGTGCCGCCGATGTCGATGCCGTAGCAGGCGTGGGCGATCAGCTCAGCCATGGTGGATGGTGACGCCCTTGACGACGCGGTTGACGGTGCCGTCCGGGAACGGATTGTCGGGGGTCAGCCCGAGCGCAGCCGAGCGCTGCAGCGCGAACAGCTGCGCAAAGCCCAGCCACACCGGCGCCAGCCACGGATCATCCAGTGCCGGTACGGTAAGGGTGTATTCGTCATCGGCGCCGATATCCGAATGCGGGCCGATTGCCAGTACCTGGCCGGCCACGCCATCGCGGCGCAGTTCTTCCAGCAGGTCCTGTTCGTAGCGGCGCGCCAGCGGCTGCACGCTGCGCAGCACCACCACCAGGGTGTTGCCATCCAGCGTCGACTTCGGGCCATGACGGAAGCCCAGCGGCGTGTTGGCCAGCGCCAGCACGCGGCCGGCGGTCAGTTCCAGCACCTTCAGCGCGCACTCGCGTGCCAGCGCTTCCAGCGGGCCGCTGCCGAGGTAGATGATGCGGTTGAACGGGCGCTGCGCCAGCGCCGCCACCGGTGCATCCCACTGTGCCTGGCCTTCGCGGGCCAGCACGGCAATCTGTTTCAGACGCGCGATACGCGCATCCCACGGCGAACGATCAAACACGGTCAGCGCGGCCAGCAGCATGCAGGTCAGGCTGCTGGTCATGGCGAAGGCACGGTCGCAGCTGGCCGACGGCATCAGCAGGGTGCAGGTATCGGCACGGCCGGCGCCACGACGGGCCAGTTCGCCATCGGCGTTGCAGGTGATGTCGAGGAAGCGCGCGTCATCCACGTCGCTACGCACGCGGTCCACCGCCGCCACGCTCTCCGGGCTGGAGCCGCTGCGGCCGAACGAGACCAGCAGGGTCGGGCGGTCGCGCTGCAGGTACAGCGCCGGGTGGGTCAGCAGGCTGGTGGTGTGCACCACGCGCACCTCGGCCGGCCATTGCGCATTTATCGCATCGGCCACCATTTCGGCGATGAAGCCTGAGCTGCCGGCGCCGGTGAACAGCACGCGCTGGTTGGGATCGTTGAGGCTGTCGCCAAGGAAGGCCTGCAGGCGGTCGCGGGCACGCGACAGGTCCTGTGCGAGGGCTTCCCACAGCGCAGGCTGCTGGGCGATTTCGGTAGCGGTATCGGCTCCGCCGCGGCGCTGCCAGGCGGACACATCGGAAAGCAGGGTGACGTCCATTCGGAGGTTCCAGTTGGGCCAGCGCACCATCTGCGTTTTCTTTCGAAATGTCAAACATCGAAATTAAAAAGAAAGAAAATGGCGGAGTGACTTTTGCCACCGCGAGGTGCCCAGAAAAACGAAAGGAAGGACCGAATGCCGTATCGCACAATGCTTAACAGGCAGCTGCAAGCGCTTACACAAAGTATTGCAACGCAACAACTTTCGTTTCAATGGAATATATCTTCCTTTTTTCTTTCAATTTGTTGACATCTTTCGAATCGCTGCCCTAGAGTCGGCCCAACCGCTTTCGAAACGCCCGGTGAACGGGTTGGGAGTCCGTGTGGAAATCTGCGTTCGTCGTTCGCCACTGCTGCTGGCCCTGTTGCCGGCACTGCTGTCGGCGTCCCTGTCGGCCCAGGCCGCACCGGTCGGCAACCTGCGCTCGGTCAGCGCCAGTGCCAGCACCGACGGTGTAAATGGCTGGGACCTGCAGACCGACAACGGCACGCGCATCCGCATTGAACTGCCGGCCACCGACATCATCCGCGTGCAGGCCGGCCGCAACGGCAAGCTGACCGGTGCCGGCGACAAGGCCGCGCCGATCGTGCTGCCACAGCCCAAGGCCAACGTGCAGGCACAGCTGGAAGAAGACGCGCAGGAGATCCGCGTGCGCACCGATGCACTGGTGCTGCATGTGCAGCGGCAGCCGTTGCGCCTGCGCCTGGAGCGCCTGGACAACGGCCAGCCCACCGCGCTCTGGCAGGAACTGCAACCGCTGGATCTGGATGCGGCGCAGAGCGTGCAGGTGCTGTCCTCGCAGGCCGATGAAGGCTATTACGGTGGCGGCCAGCAGAACGGCCGTTACCAGTTCAAGGGCCGCGAGCTGGAAGTGTCCTATTCCGGCGGTTGGGAAGAGGGCGACCGCCCCAGCCCGGCACCGATGCTGCTGAGCAGCCGTGGCTGGGGCATGCTGCGCAATACGTGGAGCGATGGCAGCTACGACCTGCGGCAGAGCGACCAGGCCACCCTGCTGCATCGCGAAGACCGCTTCGATGCGTACTACTTCGTTGGCGCCGATCTGCCGAAGCTGATCGAGCGCTACACCCAGCTGACCGGCCGCCCGAACATGGTCGCGCGCTGGGCGCTGTCCTACGGCGATGCCGATTGCTACAACGACGGCGACAACAGCAAGAAGCCCGGCACCGTGCCCGAGGGCTGGAGCGACGGCCCGACCGGCACCACCCCCGATGTGATCGACAGCGTAGCCAAGCAGTATCGCGCCAATGACATGCCCGGCGGCTGGATCCTGCCCAACGATGGCTATGGCTGCGGCTACAAGCAGTTGCCGGAGACGGTGAAGGGGCTGGCCGGGTACGGTTTCCGCACCGGCCTGTGGACCGAAAACGGCGTCGACAAGATCGCCTGGGAAGTAGGCAAGGCAGGCAGCCGCGTGCAGAAACTGGACGTGGCCTGGACCGGCAAGGGCTACCAGTTCGCGATGGATGCCAACCGCCAGGCCTTCAACGGCATCCTCGACAATTCCGATTCGCGCCCGTTCCTGTGGACGGTAATGGGCTGGGCCGGCATCCAGCGCTATGCCGTGGCGTGGACCGGCGACCAGAGCAGCAGCTGGGACTACATCCGCTGGCATGTGCCGACCCTGGTGGGTTCGGGCCTGTCCGGCATGGCCTACGCCAGTGGCGATGTGGACGCGATCTTCGGCGGCAGCGCCGAGACCTTCACCCGCGACCTGCAGTGGAAGGCGTTCACCCCGGTGCTGATGGGCATGAGTGGCTGGTCGTCGAATGCGCGCAAGCACCCGTGGTGGTACGACGAGCCCTACCGCAGCATCAACCGCGATTACCTGAAGTTGAAGATGCGCCTGACCCCGTACATGTATGGGCTGGTGCATGAGGCAGCGCAGACCGGTGCACCGCCGGTGCGTGGCCTGATGTGGGACAACCCGCGCGATCCGCACGCGCAGGATGAAACCTACAAGTACCAGTTCCTGCTCGGCCGCGACCTGCTGGTTGCACCGGTGTACCGCAGCCAGGCCGCCAGCCGTGGCTGGCGCCGCGACATCCACCTGCCCGCCGGCGGCTGGATCGACTACTGGGATGGCCGCCGCGTGCAGGCCGCCGCCGATGGCCGCCAGCTGGACCGCCAGGTGGACCTGGCCACCCTGCCGGTGTTCGTGCGTGCCGGTGCGATCCTGCCGATGTACCCGTCGATGCTGTTCGACGGCGAGAAACCGCTCGATGAAGTGACCTTCGACCTGTACCCGCAGGGTGATTCGCAGTACACGCTGTACGAAGATGACGGCAACACCCGCCGCTACCAGCAGGGCGAATCGAGCACGCAGCGGATCCGTGTGCAGGCGCCGGCACAGGGCAGTGGCCCGGTGCAGGTGCAGATCGATGCGGTACAGGGCCAGTACAACGGCCAGCTGGCACAGCGCCGCTATGGCCTGCGCGTGCTCAGCCGGCAGGCGCCGCGTGCGGTGCAGGCCGCTGGCCGCGCGCTGCCGGCGCTGGCCGACGCGACCGCATTCAACAGCGCCAGCGAGGGTTGGTACTTCGATGCCAAGGAGCGTCGCGGCACCCTGCATGTACGCACCGCGGCGCAGGACATCCGCCAGCCGCTGCAGCTGCAGCTGGACTTCGCCGTCACCGCAGCGGCCGCCGACGATGCCTATCCGGCCGCACCGGTGCTGGGCCGCGAACTGCCGGCCGACAGCCTGTTGGTGGTCAACCGCCCGGCCGAAGAACCCGGCCATGCGCTGGAAAATGCCTTCGATGATGATCCGGCCACCTGGTTCCGCAGCGTGCGCAACCAGGCCGTGCGCACCGGTGCCCATGAGTGGGTGATCGGTTTCGGCGAACGGAAGATGATCGATGGCATCGACATCGCGCCGCGCAACGACAAGAACTGGAAGCACGGCCAGGTGCGCGACTACGAGGTGTACCTGGGCGACAGCAACGGCGAGTGGGGTGAACCGATTGCCCGCGGCCACCTGCAGCTGAAGGAAGGCATGCAGCGCATCGACTTCCCGGCCCACGCCGGCCGCCTGCTGCGTTTCCGTGTGCTGAGCGTGCAGAACCCTGAAGGTGACGGTGCCTCCAGCACCGATCCGATGGTGACCGCTGCACAGGGCAGTGCGCGTGCCTTCGACGCGCTGCAACCGCGCGACGTCGGCCCGATTGCGCTGTCCACCTTCCACATCCTCGAACACCAGGAACCGGAGCGACCGGCCCGGCAGCGCTATCTCTCCGAGCTGCCGGTGCCGGCCGCGCTGGCCAGCCAGCTGCGCACCGACCAATCGTTCCGTGGCGACGCCGGCATGCGCATGAACGGCCTGCAGTTCCGCCGTGGCCTGGGTGTCGGCGCCAACAGCCGCATCGACCTGCGCCTGCAGGGCGGCTGGCACCTGCTGCGAGCCGACCTCGGCATCGACGACGCCTGCCGCACTGCCGGTGGCCTGCAGTTCCAGGTCTGGGGTGACAACCGCCTGCTGTACGACAGTGGCCTGGTGAAGGCTCCCGGCGTGGTCAAACCGGAGCTGGACATCCGTGGCCTTTCCACTCTGAGCCTGCGCACGCTGGGTGCGCAGGGCAGCCAACCCGCCCAGGTCTGTGCCAACTGGGCCAATGCCGTGCTGATCGGCCAGGAGGGCGACTCCGCCAGCCTCGTCGCCCCATGACCCCCTCGTAACACCGCTCCTCCCCCCGCCCATTCCGACTGCGGCCCTCATGGCCGTGGCCCGGGAGCGTTTTGCCCGCCGAACGCCCACGCGCTCACCTTTCGCGCCGCACCCCTGCCAGGAGAGAACCCCGATGTTGCCCGCACGCCACCACCGCCCCCCCTGTCGTTCCATCGCCCCGCTGACGCTGGCCATTGCCGGCGCACTGCTCTCGGTCGCCGTTCCTGCCGTTGCTCAGGAGAGCAAGGACAAGGCTACCGACCTGGCCCGCATCGAGGTCACCGGTTCCAACATCCGCCGTACCGACGTTGAAACCGCCTCGCCGGTGCAGGTGATCAGCAAGCAGGACATCCAGAACATGGGTGCGCGCACGCTGCTGCAGGTGCTCGACAACCTGCCGGCCGCGCGGCCAGCGCAGCAGGATGCGCGCTCACTGTTCACTGGTTCCGACGGTGCTTCGCAGGCCAATCTGCGCGGCCTAGGTGCACAGGGCACGCTGGTGCTGCTGAATGGTCGCCGCCTGTCGTACTACGGTGCGCCGGCGGGCTTCCAGACCCAGTTCGTCAACATCGATGCGATCCCGGCTGCGGCCATCGAGCGCATGGAAGTGCTGACCGACGGCGCTTCGGCCGTGTACGGCACCGACGCGGTGGCCGGCGTGATCAACGTGATCACCAAGCGTAACTTCCAGGGTGCCGAGGTCAGCTTCACCAACGATACCTCCTCGCGCATTGACTCCTACGGCGAGCGCCAGGCCAGCATCACCGCTGGCTTCGGCGACCTGACCGAGAACCGCTTCAACATCTACGGCGCGGTGAACATGTACCGCCGCGATGCGATTCCGCTCAGCGATTTCTACGACAAGCGGCCCGACCAGTACTACGTCAACAATCCGAACTATCTCAACAACCTGCGCCTGGGCGCGGGCAGCAGGCCGGGCGAGTTCAACCCGGGCAGCTACTTCGCCTTCGATCCGGTCACCGGCCGCCGCGTGCAGGAAGCCGCACCGGGCTGCAAGAACGTGCTGACCAGTGAAGCGGCCGGTCCGCGTTGCGTCTGGGAAACCTGGATGAACAACGAGATCGATGCCGGCGCCAAGTCCGAGCGCAACACCGCCTACCTCAACGGCACCTTCCTGGTGGGTGAGAGCACCGAGATCTTCGCCGAGGCGACCTACACCGACATCGACCTGCGCGCCAATGGCGGCACGCCGCGCACCTACGGCACTACCACCGGCAACCCGACCAGCTGGTTCTCGCGCAACACCGGCAACAACGTCAACCAGTTCCTGTACCCGTTCCTGGGCCCGAACAACGAGTACAACCACGCAAGCCCTGAAATGAAGGCGATGATGGGCGGAGTGGTCGGCCTGAACTACCTGCTGCAGGATGCCGGCGCCAACTACTTCGGCCAGCGCAACACCGACAAGAGCTACCGCGTGCTGGCCGGTGCGCGCGGCAGCAGGGGTGACTGGAACTGGGAGACCGCGTTCGCCAGCGCGGGTACCCACTCCACCACCTATCAGACGATCAACGTCAATACCAAGGGCTTCGAGAAGGCCTTCGGTCCGTACACGATCGATCCGGGTACCGGCCGCGTGATCATCTCCGACCACCCGGCGTACAAGTTCGGCGAGATCAGCGAAGCCAACGCTGCATTGATCCGTGAAGCGTTCCCGACCTTCGACATCCAGTCGTGGACGCGCCTGCATACCCTGGACGGCAAGATCGAAGGCCCGCTGTTCCAGCTGCCGGCCGGTGAGATGCGCGCCGCGTTTGGCTTCAACGCCAGCCGTGAGACCTTCTATACCCCGGGCAACGCCGATGCGGCCAACGGCCTGATCACCCAGCAGGGTGGTTCCTGGTTCGATGGCAAGCGCAACACCTACGCGCTGTTCGCCGAGACCGTGGCGCCGATCACCGACAAGCTGGAACTGGATGCGGCGGTGCGCGTGGACAAGTACCCGAACTTCAGCGCCAACATCGCGCCGAAGATCGGCTTCAAGTACCAGGCGTTCGATCAGCTGATGCTGCGCGGCACCTACTCCACCGGCTTCCGTGCACCGAGCCTGGCCGAGTCCGGCAACGGCGGCGTGTTCGCGCAGCTGGGCGGCTACCGTGACGAGCTGCGCTGCAACGAGACCAACGCCATCGCCAACCTGCTGCTGAGGTCGCAGCGCCCGGGTGACGTGGATCTCGGCAAGAACCTGCTGAACGTCGATTGCAGCCGCACCGTGGCACGCATGACCCAGCCGAACAAGGACCTGAAGCCGGAGAAGGCGAAGATCGCTACCCTTGGTTTCGTCTACGAGCCGGCAACCTGGCTGTCGGTGTCGGCCGACTACTGGTTCATCTACCGCGACAATGAAATCGTTGCGCCTGACTACCGCCGCATGGAAGACATCATCTCCTCGTCGCGTTCGCCGATCACCGACAGCGACCGTGCCAACCTGGCGCAGCTGGCGGCGATGTGTGCCGACCCGGCCAGTGGCGTGAACTGTCCCTCGACGCTGCCAAGCTACTCCGCCGGCAACGTGGCCAGCGTGGTGGGCCAGTACAAGAACCGTGGCAAGACGCTGATCGACGGCTTCGACATCGACGCGCGCAGCCGCTTCTCGCTGGGTGACTGGGGCAACCTGAACATCGGTCTGGCTGCCACCATCGCCAACCGCAACCGCTTCTACATGGATGAAGCGAGCGGCTGGTACTACGGCGATGTGGTGGGCTATTACAACAACCCGCGCCTGCGTGCCACGCTCAATGCCGACTGGACCTACAAGCAGGTCACCACCAGCATGTTCGTCAACTACGTGGGTGGCACCAAGTGGGCTACCGACCAGGTCGACGAAAAGAGCAACAACAAGGAAACCTGCACCGGCGGCTACCTGGCCCTGCAGAAGAGCAAGTGTGATGGTGCACCGTCATGGTGGACCGCCAACATGAGCGTCACCTGGCGCCCGGATGATGCGTGGAACCTGAGCTTCACGGTCAAGAACCTGTTCAACCGCCTGCCGTTCTACGACCCGAACAGCTTCCTGGGTGACTCCAGTGACTACGCGACCATCTTCGGTCGTGGTTACAGTGTGACTGTCGGTTACCGGTTCAAGTAATTCCGTTTGCGTGATCTGGCGTGCCGGCTTCGGCCGGCACGCTGCCAAGAGGAGAGATGTTTGCCATGAAGCGTAGGGAATTCATCGCGGCCAGCGCCGCTGTCGCCGCCAGCAGCCTGCTGCCGCAGACCCCGGCCTGGGCACGCGGGCGCAAGGTGCGCCTGGCCATGATCGGTACCGGCATGCGTGGCCTGGTGCTGCTGAAGGAACTGGTGCGCCGCGAAGACGTCGAGGTTGTCGCCGTCTGCGATATCGAGCCGATCATGCTCGGCCGCGCCGTGGAGATGGTCAGCAAGGCCGGCAAACCGGCCCCGAAGACCTACGGCCAGGACCGCGACACCAACGCCTGGAAGCGCCTGCTGGAACAGAAGGGCATCGATGGCGTGATCATCGCCACGCCGTGGGAGTACCACGCGCCGATGGCGATTGCCGCGATGCAGGCCGGCGTGGCCGTGGGCTGCGAAGTGGTGGCCGGCATCACCCTGCAGGATCACTGGGACGTGTTGAAGACCCAGCTGAGCACCGGCACCCCGTACATGCTGCTGGAGAACGTCTGCTACCGCCGCGACGTGATGGCCGCGCTGCAGATGGTGCGCCAGGGCCTGTTCGGCGAACTGGTGCACCTGCAGGCTGGCTACCAGCACGACCTGCGCGGCGTGAAGTTCAATTCCGGCGACCCGAACCAGCCCTACGACAGCGGCGTGGAATTCGGCCCCAAGGGCTGGAGCGAAGCTCGCTGGCGCACCGAGCATTCGGTGGAGCGCAACGGCGAGTTGTACCCCAGCCACGGCATCGGCCCGTGCGCGATGTATACCGGCATCAACCGTGGTAACCGCTTCACCCACATCAACGCCTTCGCGACCAAGGCGCGCGGCCTGCATGAATACACGGTGGCCAAGAGTGGCGGCACCACCCACCCCAGCACCAAGGTGAAGTTCAAGCTGGGCGACATCGTGACCACCACGCTGGCCTGCGAGAACGGCGAGACCATCCTGCTGCAGCACGACACCTCGCTGCCACGCCCGTACTCGATGGGCTTCCGCGTGCAGGGCACCAAGGGCCTGTGGATGGATGTGAACCATTCGATCCACATCGAAGGCCGCAGCCCGCCGCACCAGTGGGAAGAGTTCAAGAAGTACCAGGACCAGTACGAACATCCGCTGTGGAAGCAGAATGCCGACACTGCTGCGAGTGCAGGGCATGGTGGCATGGACTGGTTCGTGATCCATGCGTTCGTGGAAGCGCTGAAGGCCAAGGCGCCGATGCCGATCGATATCTACGACGCGGTGACGTGGAGTGCGATTACCCCGTTGAGCGAGCAGTCGATTGCCAACAGTTTCCAGACGCTGGAGTTCCCGGATTTCACTGCCGGTGCGTGGAAGCAGCGTAAGCCGATCTTTGCGTTCGACGGCAGGTATTGATCCGCTCTCTGTAGAGTCGAGTCATGCTGGACTGTTTTGAACACAACGCCGGGCACTGCCCGGCGTTGCTGTATGTGGGGCTCCCCTGCCACGCCCATGCTAGGCTCGGATACGTACCTGGCAGATGACGCCAATCGGTGGAGAGGAGCTTCCGGATGCGCGTGCTGACCTTCACGTGTCCACTTTGCGGCGCTGCCGGGCAGCGATTCCCGCTGCTTTGCGCATCGAGACGGCAGGCGAAGACGGCATGCAGGGAATGTGGCGTGGTGCTGCGCTCGGATCCCCGCTTGGGCCTGCATACGCTCTACCTGCTGTATACGCAGATCGTCGTGCTGCTGGCTGCATTGCCCATGATCTGGGCCTATGCCTCGGGTAGATGGTTCTGGTTGGCTGCGATCTGGGCCGTGGTGTTGGTGTTGTCCTGGTTCCCCGGCGTGATCAGGCACGCACGAAGTCCGATCGTGCGCGCCTGCCGGGATCCCGATTACAGCTATGCGCGCAGGCCGGGCGGACCATCCACCGGCGGCACCGCAGAACCGGCGCAGCGCAGCCGCATTCAATGATGGCTATCGATGGATGTTCTACTGTGTTCGCATCGGTCCCAGCTCAATCGGCAGGCCAGCGCTCCTTCACCCGGTCCGCCAGCGCCAGTTCGGTATCCACCTGCCGGCCATCGCGCAGATAACGGATGCCCACGCGCGTTCCGACCGGGCGCTCGCGCAGCAGCGCACGCCAGTCTCCCAGCATCTGAGAGGCAATCGGCTCTCCCGCAATCATGACGATGCGATCATCCTTGCGCAGCCCGGCGCGTGCACCGGCGCTGGTCGGCGCTACATCCGCTACCCGCAATGCGTCGTTCTCGGCCTGCAGCCACAACCCACTGCGGTCGAAGGCATCCGGCTGCGTACTTTCGGCATTGGGCACCAGATAGAGGCGCTTGGCGTCGTAATCGATGCCCATGGAGAATCGGCGCAGCACGCCACCGCCCAGGATCGCACCGTAGTCGGCCAGGGCCAGCGCGCCTTTGTCGGTGGTGGATAGATCACCGACCAGGCCGCTGACCTTGATGCTGCCCATGCCGAGCACACCGAGCCGGGCCGGTCGCGCGCGGCCCGGACCACCGATGCCCCACCCAAGGACCGCCTCCTCACTGGCGCGGTACTTCTCCAGCAGATGATGGGTGAGCACGAATGGGCTGCTCAGGCTCAGCGAGTTGCGTGAGCCGGTGTCCAGCCACAACCGCAGCGGGATGCCGTCCAGTTCGCCGTTCAATACCGGCGCGCGGTCGTCCTGCTCGAACGGCAGCACCACCGCGTTGGCAGGCGGCTGGTAGTGGCCCGGCCGGGTGAAGCTGAGCACGCGCGCGCCGTAGTCGAAGGTGGTGACGAAGCGCAGGAAGGTCTCGTAGCCGATGAAGCCATCGTGCGGCACGCCCATCGAGTTGATCTGCTGGCCGAGGTCGATGATGTGGAACACCGGGTTTGCAAGGTGCGCGCCACCGATGCGCAGGTGGCGGGCCTGTGCCAGGCCCAGGTCGCTGGCGTTGTCACCGGCACCATGCACGCTCAGGCGACCCGCCGTGGTCAGCCCCAGTCGCTTGGCGGCGGTCGGTGTCAGCAGGTTGATGGCGCCGGTATCCACCAGGAATCGCGCCGGCTGGCCGTCCACTTCGGCCTCGACGTAGACATGGTTGTTGATCAGGTCGAACGGGACGCGAGTGGTGCCTCTGGCATCCTCGATGTAGCTGTCGTCGGCCATCGCTGGTGGTGCATACAGCCCATCCGGCACAGGGAAATCCACCCGGTAGCGCTGCACCTGCACGTCGCTGCGCAATCGTGGATCGGCACGGCCTTGGGCATCGAGGGTGTCGGTGATGATGCGATGGGGCAGCAGCAGGCCATCGACCGCCCGGTAGTCTTCCAGCGTGGTGGCGGTGGGTGTGCGCGCGGAGGCGATGACCACCCGGTCGAGCAGGCCACTGCGGGTGTCGAACCAGAGTTCGATCGGGTCCGCGCCCTCCGGCTTCGTGGCCAGGACGGTATAGCGCCGGCCATTCAGAGCCTCGGTGCGGGGCGCGGCAAAGCGCGAGGCCGGATAGGCGCTCGACCAGTAGGCGCGGGTGGCCAGCCACGCCTGCGTGCGCGCGGTGCGGCGTGGCACGGTGCCGTCCAGCAGGCCGATCTCGCCGCCATAGTCACGCCGCCAGGACAGCTGGCCGTCGAACCCCTGGGCGACGGTGAAGGCTCCCAGCTGCGCCTGTTCGGCATAGCGACCGGCGCGCAGGTCCTGGTTGAGCTGCCAGCGCCCGTGCAAGCCACCGAGCGACTGCTCGCCCTCAGCCTGCAGGCGCTGTACCGACAGCCACGGCTCGCCGCCACTGGCTGCACGGGCCCGGGCCAGCACACCCGCCGCATCCCCCACCGCAGCCTGCACGGGAACCGCCAGCATCCACAGCAGGCCGAACATCATCCGTTGCCATCGCATCGCATCACCTTCTTCGTCGGGTCGAGCGCTGATGGCAACGCAGCGGCGGGCGTCGTTCGACCGGGCGTGAAGGATTGGACGTTCAGCCGGACGTGGCGCGGCTGCGGCGGTACTCGCTGGGCGTCTTCCCGGTGGCGCGCTTGAACGCACTGTTGAAGGTGGACTTGCTGCCGAAGCCGGCGGCAAGGCCGATGTCCAGCACGCTGCGTGGGTCAGCCGGGTCGGAGAGGAAGGACTTCGCGGCCGTGATGCGGAAACCGGTCACGAACTCGGAGAAGCTCTGGCCCAGACCTTGGTTGAGCGCCTGCGAGACCTGGTTGGGTGACCAGCCGCTGTGCTGGCTCAAGCCCTGGAGATCGAGTCCCGGGGCCTCATGCAGGCGTTCGCCCTGCATCAATGCGGTCAGCGCGCTGGCGATGGCCGCGCATTGCGCCGCGTCGATGCCCGAGCGCTCGTAGCGTGCGACAGCGACGTCTTCGATGGGCGCGGGGATGAGATTCTCCATGCCCGGTGCTGCGATGCTCATCGGTGCGCGCAGCTGCTGGCGCACTACGTGGCAGGCCAGCAGATACATGCCGGCGGTGGTCAGCAGACTGAGCCCGATGCTGGCCAGCAGTGGAGCGGCATCCGGCGGCCACCGGTTCATCGTGCTGGCAAGCCAGCAGCCCGCCATCACGATCGCCAACCCGCGCAGTCCGCTGTGTTGGATGGCGGTTCCGCGCGGAGACGAAGACGTGCGCAGTGACAGCCACAGCGTGGCCAGCAGGTAGGGCGCGCCCTGCAGCAGCCAGCCATGGAAGCTGAGCTGGAACAGCACCTTGCCCAAGGGCGAGGCCTCGAAAGGCGCAACAGCGTTCAACAGGGAAATGACGAACGCGAGCATTGCCGGCAGCAGATGCGCGAGCGGCAGCAACGATGCGCGGTCCGGCGCAGGCGCCAGCAGCGCACGCGCATGGCCGTACAGCAGCGGGCCCAGAAGATAGACCAGCGGCACTTCGATGACCCGCAACCAGCGTACGGCATCGGGTGAGAGCCAGGCCTGGCCACCCAACAGCACCAGTCCGAACAGGTTCGCGGCGGCGAAACAGGCGAAGAAGGTGGTGAGCAGGTAACTGCCACGCCGAGCGCGGCCGAAGCTCACTCCGGTGGACAACGCGGCCAGGCCGAGAATCGCAGCGCCTGCCGCCAGCTTCAGCAGATCCGGTGGCGTCATGCGCGCAGTGTTGATGAAGCACGCGGCATCGTCCAGCGCGGGCTGGCAGCGTGCAGGCAACAAGAGGGGAGATGGCGCGCCCGGAGGGATTCGAACCCCCGACCAATGGCTTCGGAAGCCACTACTCTATCCGGCTGAGCTACGGGCGCGTTGTAGAACCGCCGCGCCACCGACCAGTGCCGGGGCGGGCATCGCAGCGCCATGAGGCGGTGCGGGACCGGCATTCTATCCAGTTTCGCCGAACAAATCTCCCCCCATGGGCAAAGCCCGGCAAGAGGCGCAGGAGTATCCTATCGCCATGGCTGATACCCCCCTCACTTCGCCGCAGTCGCCGGCGACGCCGCGTTGGCGGCATTACTGGAGTCTGATGCGCGCTGATCGCCCGATCGGCACGCTGCTGCTGCTGTGGCCCACCTGGTGGGCGTTGTGGTTGGCCGCAGGCGGCCTGCCGCCGCTGTGGACCCTGTTCGTGTTCACCGCCGGCGTGTGGCTGACCCGCTCGGCCGGTTGCGTCATCAACGACTATGCCGACCGCTGGCTCGACCCGCATGTGGAGCGCACCAAGGCGCGCCCGCTGGCCACCGGTGCGATCAGTGGCCGCGCTGCGCTGGCGTTGTTCGCCGTGCTGATGCTGGTGGCGTTCGGCCTGGTGTTGACCCTGAACGGCCTGACCATTGGCCTCAGCTTCATCGGTGTGTTCCTGGCCGCCAGCTACCCGTACCTGAAGCGCTACACCCATCTGCCGCAGGTCTACCTGGGCATGTCGTTCGGCTGGGGCATCCCGATGGCGTTCGCCGCCGTGCAGGGCGAGGTGCCGCTGCTGGGCTGGCTGCTGTATGCCGGCAACATCCTGTGGTCCACCGCCTACGACACCTGGTACGCCATGGTCGACCGCGAGGACGACCTGAAGATGGGCTCTCACTCCACCGCGATCCTGTTCGGTGACCTCGACCTGGTCATCCAGGGCGTGCTGTACGCGCTGTTCCTGGCGACCATGGCGCTGGTCGGCGTGCGTGGTGGGCTGGGTGGCTACTACCTGGCCGGCGTGGCGGTGGCCACGGTGCTGGTGGTGTACGAGTTCTGGATCTGCCGCAACCGCGAGCGCGGCCCGTGCTTCAAGGCGTTCCTGCACAACAACTGGGTGGGCGCCGCGCTGTTTGCCGGCATTGCCGTGGATCTGGCGCTGCGTTGAGCCCAAGGTGAGGTAGAGCCGGCCGCTGGCCGGCTGCACCCGTGCGTAATCCCGAGGTTGCCGGCCAGCGGCCGGCACTACCGCCACCGGCCACCTACGACCAATAGGTGGCTGACAGCCCGCACCCCACCGCCCAGAATCGAGCCATCGAACCTGGGAGGGTAGGCGATGGCCTCGACGGCAGCAGTACAGGACGGCTGGATGGCGCGCGCTGCGCTGCGCTCGGCCGCCTGGGCGGAAAAATGGTTCCCCGATGCGTACGTGTTCGCGGTGCTGGGCGTGGTCATTGTCGCGCTGGCGGCGATGGGCTTCGGCTCCACCCCGCAGGCTACCGCCAGTGCCTTCGGCGACGGCTTCTGGAGCCTGATTCCCTTCACCATGCAGATGGCCTTCGTGGTCATCGGTGGCTATGCCGTGGCCACTGCACCGGTGGTCGCACGCTTCATCGATTTCCTTGCCCGTGTGCCGCGCACCGGCCGTGGTGCGGTGGTGTACGTGGGCCTGGTCAGCATGCTCGCCTCGCTGCTCAGCTGGGGCTTCTCGCTGGTGTTCGGCGGCCTGCTGGTCCGCGCGCTGGCTCGCCGCACCGAGCTGCGCATGGACTACCGCGCGGCCGGTGCCTCGGCTTATCTCGGTCTGGGTGCGGTGTGGGCGATGGGATTGAGCTCGTCGGCCGCGCAGCTGCAGGCCAACCCGGCCAGCATGCCGCCGGGGCTGGTGGAGATCACCGGCGTCCTGCCGTTCACTGAAACCATTTTCCTGTGGCAGTCGATCGCACTGACCGCGGTGTTGATCCTGGTCTCGTTGCTGATCGCCTGGCTGACCGCACCGGCCGCCGGCAGCGCCCGTACCGCTGAAGACTTCCCCGGCGCTGCGCAGGCCGAGCCGGAACCACTGCAGCGCCGCACGCGCCCGGGCGAATGGCTGGAGTACAGCCCGCTGCTGACCGTGCTGCTCTCGCTGCTGGCGTTCGGCTGGCTGTTCAACGAGTTCGCCAACAAGCCGCTGGTCACGGCCATCGCCAACCTCAACACCTACAACTTCCTGTTCATTTCGTTGGGCCTGCTGCTGCACTGGCGGCCGCGCAGCTTCCTCAACGCGGTCGCGAAGGCGGTACCGAGCACCACCGGCGTGCTGATCCAGTTCCCGTTGTACGGTGGCATCGCGATGATTCTCACCCACGCTGCCGGCGGCGATGGGCAGACACTGGCGCACCGGCTGTCGAGCCTGTTCGTACACGTGGCCAGCACCGACACATTCGCGCTGGTGATGGGCGTCTATTCGGCGGTGTTGGGCTTCTTCGTGCCCTCCGGTGGCGGCAAGTGGATCATCGAAGCGCCGTACGTAATGCAGGCCGCCAACGAACTGAAGGCACACTTGGGCTGGGCGGTGCAGGTCTACAACGCGGCCGAAGCGCTTCCGAACCTGATCAATCCGTTCTGGATGCTGCCGCTGCTGGGCGTGCTGGGGCTGAAGGCACGCGACATCGTGGGTTTCACCTTCATCCAGCTGCTGGTGCACATTCCGCTGGTGCTGGGCCTGCTGTGGCTGCTGGGCATGACCCTGGCGTATGTGCCGCCGGTGATGCCCTGAATGGAGGGTAGGCTTCCCTGCGTGCGTTGGGAAGCCAGCCTCGTTCAGCGCGTGTTTCCGGGTGCGAACGCCATGAATGCGTGCACCGTTGGCAATGGCATGAACACATGCCGAACCCGCATGAATCCTTCAGCCGCTTGTGCCACAAGGGCTTCCGCGCGTTCATTCACAGGCGTACACACAGATGTAGCCGCCCACCCACGCGTGATTAACCATTTGCTGCAGACGATGGCCACGTCCACCGCATTCCGCGAGTGGCTTTGGAGATCGGACATGGCACAGCAGAACCAGAACCCGAACCAGAAACAACAGGGCCAGCAGAACCAGCAGGATCAGCAGCAGGGTCGTGGCCGTGACCAGCAGCAGCAACAGCAGCAGGAACAGCAGAAGCGTAACCAGAACCAGCAGCAGGGCGGCAACGACGAAGAAGAATGACCGCGCCGTGCATGCGGAGTGACCGGTGAAGCCCCGCCACGTGCGGGGCTTCGCTTATTCGAGCACGCCAATGCGCTGCAACACCGGTGCCGCCGACATGTCGTTGGGATTGCTGCCGGGCTGATCCTGCGGCACCTCCATGCCCATGCCCCGATACAGGTCAATCCAGTGCTGGGAAATCTCCCCGGTCTGCGGGTTGCGGAAGTTCATCGGCTGCAGCGCAAACACGTGGTGCGCACGGAATGCCCGTTCGATGAAGTCCGAGCAGTAGTAGCTGTCCTCGTTCAACACATACGACGTGTTGTACGGCTTGCCGAGCATCGTGCGCGCGGTGGCGATTGCATCCTTGATGGCCGCCTGCTGCGGTGCGCGCAGGCGATAGACCACGATCTGCCGCTGCTTTGCTCTCGCGTCCTGGCGGAACTCGGACAGCGATTGCCGCCGCGATCCCTTCTCGTCGGCATGCAATACCTCCCAGCCCTTCGGCGCGGAAGCGACCAGCGCGACATGATCGAAGCTGGGCGCGCCCTGCTTGCCGGTGGCATCGTCGATGGCGGCGCTGAGGCCGCTGCGGCCGGCGGTGACGAACAGCAGGTCACCCTCGTGGACATCGACGGCCATCGCCACCGCCGGCCACAGGGCGGGCAACAGCAGGCCGATCAGGAGCAGGAGGCGGTGCATGGAATTCTCGGACAGGCGGAATGCCGGAATTGTAGGGTGCGCGGTAGCATGGAGCGACCGGACCGGATTCAGGATAAGCCCATGCGTCGATATCGTTTCCAGGCACTGCTGATGCTCGCCGTTGGCGTAGCGTTGGTCGCCTGCAGACCTGCGCCGCAGTCGACGCTCACGGAAACCGCACCTGCACGTCCCGCGCCGTCGTCCACGGCGGCAGCGATCCAGCCCGCACCGGTGCCTGCCAGCAGTGAATGCCCGTACCCGGACTTCGATGCGTTCCTGAAGCACTTCGGCAACGAGATCACCCTGCAGGAAAAGGCCACCGCCGATCCGCTGCTGGACAGCTACATCGATGCCGAGGCCGAGCCGGAACCGCGCAAGGTGGAAAGCCGGTTGGCGCGGGCCGATGTCGAGTGGCCGGTGATGCCCGATCCCGCCGCCTTGGCCGGGCAGGGCCGCGAAATGCAGGTCAGCACGCTGGCTGACGGGCAACGCCAGGTGCAGATCCGCACGCCGGACAGCAGCGACCAGCAGACCTATACCTTCGCGCAGTCGCCCTGCTGGCTGCTGGTCAAGCGTGAGGATGAGTCGATCTGAGGCCTGATCCGGCACAGGCACGGCGGGGCAGCGGCTGCTAGGCTCGAGGCCTGGTCCAGGCAGGGAGACGCCGATGCAGGCTTTCAGGAAGCACGCCACCACCACCGTCATCGCCGCTGTATTGGCGATGGCCCCCTTCAGCGGCACCCAGGCACAGTCGGTGCATGCCGACGATCGCGTCTACTTCGCCAACGCCGCGGCTGAACAGACCGCGCGTGATGCGCTGGGCAAGCGCGTCGAGGCCCTGCAGCACGCTTCCACCCTCGCGCCGGTGGAACGCTTCCAGCAGGCCGAGGTATTGGAAGCGCAGTGCCTGCGTCATCTCGCCTACCTGCATCTGCAGTCCGCCCGCAACGCACGTGATCATCGTCCGGCACAGGCGATGGAGCAGGCAATGGGGCTGTGCAGCCGCATCGCCCGCACTGGTCGCGCCGCCCTGCGCGAGGCGCCTGCGGACGCGGCGTGGGCCGTGCCCTACCGTTTCCTGCGCGCGCGTGGGCTGAAGGAGGCTGCCGCTCCGGCCAATGCCGCGCTGGACGAGGCGGTGGATGCGCTGGCCGATCCGGCGTTGGACAGTTTCGCGCGCCTGCGTGGGCAGATCCTGCGAAGTGCCGAGTACCCGCAGATCGAGCGTGATGGTCGGCACTGGGATGCTGGGCGCGACAAGCGGGCACTGTCGCTGCAACCGGATCGCGCATTGCGCGAAGCGGGCTGGAAGGGCTACTGGCAGGGGCTGCAGTCGCGCCGCGAGCCAATGGCCTCGGTGCTGTTGGGGCTGGTGCAGGTGAACGACGCCGCCGCACGCCTGCAGGGCGATGGTTCGGCGCCGGCACGTGGCTACCAGCGCATGGGCCTGGACACCGCCGCAGTGGATGCAACGCTGGTAGCGATCGAACATCACGCCGGCGACCGCCGCGCCTATCAGGATATGCTGCTGCACCACGCTGCGCGATCCGGCATCGACGCGCCGCAGATCTGGGACACCACGCTGCCCGATGCCGGCTATACGCCACCGGTGCTTACGCTGGCGCAGCTGCGCGACAACGCCGCCGATGCCATGCAGCACCTGGGGCCTGCGTACGTCGCCGAACTGCGCGCGCTGCTCGATCCGGCCAACCAGCGTATGGATCTGGCCACCGAACGCGGTGACCGCAGCCAGGACGCGTTCTCGGTGAGCGTTCCCGGTGTGCCGGCGATGTTGTTCGTTGGCGTGCGTAGCGGTGATCTGGAAAGCGATGTCGAGATCGCACATGAAGCCGGTCATGCCGTGCATGGTGAATGGATGCAGCGCGGTCATGCGTCGCCGCTGCAGCGCAATGGCAGCCAGTGGCTGACCGAGGCGTTCGCGATCTACAACGAGCTGCGCTTCCGCGACCAGCTTTACCAGCAGGCACAGGATCCGCGTGCCAAAGCTTATTATCTGAAGTCACTGCTGGACGACATGGTGCTGCAGCTGTTCACCTCTTCCGAGGAAGCGCAGCTGGAGCAGTCGATCTATCGCGGCGTTGCCGCAGGCACGTTGGGTACCGCCGACGATCTGGATGCACTGACCGGCCAAGTGCTGGCGCGCTTCGGCCAGCAACCGGAGCGCTATCCGCAGCTGCGCAACAGCTGGATCGCCAAACGCCTGATGTATGAAGACCCGAACTATCTGGTGAATTATCTGTATGCGGGGCTGCTGGCCGTGCAGCTCTATGTGCAGGACCAGCGCGATCCGGAAGGGTTCCGCCAGCGCTATCTCGGCGTGCTGGGCGAGGGCTTCGACCGCGCGCCGCAGGAACAGGTGGCACAGCTGCTGGGCCACGCACCGGATTGGCAGGTCTTGGTGGACGCGGATCTGCAGGTGTTCAACCAGACCGCCGCGCAGCTGCAGGTGCTGCATGCGCAGATCGAGGCGGGGCAGGGCACGCGCATGCAGTAGCGCGTCACGCTTGGCGCGTCGCCTCAGGTCGAAGCGACGCGCCAGCCCAGTGCGTCGTCGCAGAGTTCGCCGATGCCGGCGACATCCCCCACCCGCAGCTGCAGGCCCTGCGCATTGGGCAGGTCTTTCTGCTCGGGGAACCAGCGGCGATCGGCAGCGACCACGATCAGCAGGCCCTCGTCGTCGCCCATCGGCGCGAACTGCGGCGAAGGCGGGCTGATCGGCTGCAGCCCGAACTGCTGCTGGGATTGCTCGCGCACGGCATCGACATCGTGGCTGGGCAGGCCGACTTCGCTCAGGCAGGTCAGCTCGCTGCCATGGAACGCGCCTTCGCGCGCGCTGGCCGGCAAACGGCGGCGGCCGATCAGTTCCAGGATCAGGCCGTCAGGGCCGGTGAAGTACACCGACTGCGACTGCCAGCTGCTCTCCAGCGCGAAGTAGTCCAGTCCCGCCGGATTGCGTTGCAGCGGCGTGCGCTCACGCAACCAGGTCATCGCCTCGCTGAAGCGGTTGTCCGGTACGTTGAAGGCCAGGTGCACGCCACCGACAGGGTGGTCACCCGCCGGCTACAGTTCGATCGTGCTCCAGCCGATGTGCACATGATTGCCGACCACGCGCTGCTGCAGTACATCGTGGAAATACGCGGCGACGGTGGCGACGTCGGATACCGGCAGGGTGAGGTGCAGCAGGCGCATGATCGATCCTCCGGGGACGCACCCACTGTAGCGCCGGGCCATGCCCGGCGGCCACTAGCGCAGGGACAGGCCAAAGAGCCGCAGCGCTGCGTCCACTGCCTGCGCGTGCGCCCGTGCGGCATCAAGCTGTCGCACTGACGTCATGGCTCCTTCACACATCGCGCCGAGACTGCGCGCCTTGTCCACGCCTGTTGTGTCCGCACAGGTGCTGGCCCTGTCGCGTCCTCCCGGAGCCCTGCCGTGCATCGTTCGAAGCTTTCGCGTTCCATCCTCCTTGCCCTTTCCATGGCCAGCGCAGGAGGCGCGATCGCAGCGGAGGCCGATGCGGTCGATGCCCCGGCGGGCAGCCGTACGGCGCCCACCCAGCTCGACGCGATGCTGGTCACCGGTACCCGCGCCTCCAACCGCACCCAGTTCGAAACGCTGGCGCCGGTGGACGTGTTCACCAAGGAAGACATCAAGTCCGTTGAATCCACCGACCTGAAGGACGTGCTGGCGCAGCTGGTGCCGTCGTTCGTGGTGCAGCGCCTGCCGATGGCGGACGGCCAGGTGTTCGTGCGCCCGGCCACGCTGCGTGGCCTGTCGCCCGACCAGACCCTGGTGCTGGTCAACGGCCGCCGCTTCCACCGCAGCGCGCTGCTCGGCAACCGTGGCGCGCAGGCGGCTGACCTGGCACAGATTCCGACCAGTGCGATCAAGCGCATCGAAGTGCTGCGCGATGGTGCCTCGGCGCAGTACGGTTCGGATGCCATCGCCGGTGTCATCAACATCATTCTCGAAGATGGCCCCGGTACCGAGATTACTGCCGGCTACTCGCAGTACGCACAGGGCGATGGTGCCTCGCGAGACTTCAGTGCACGCACCGGCTGGTCGCTGGGTGACTACGGCAGCCTGGTGCTGTTCGCCGAATCGTCCAACTCCGACGCCACCTCGCGCACCCGCCAGCGCCCGGATGCGATCGCCTTCCAGGCTGCACATCCGGAGCTGGACGTGCCCAACCCGGTACAGCGCTGGGGCCAACCGGAACTGGAAAGCCGCCGCGTCGGCTTCAACGTGAAGGCCAACGCCAACGACACGCTGGAGCTGTACGCGTTCGGCCTGTACAGCCACAGCGATGGTGTCAGCGATTTCAACTGGCGCAATCCGGACACGACCACCGGCGCGTATCGTACTACCGCCATCTTCCCGGGCTGGAACCTGCGCTCGATCTATCCGGTGGGCTTCAGCCCGCAGTACGGCAACGTCCAGAACGACCTGCAGCTGGTCGGTGGCCTGCGTGGCGAGATCACACCGAGGCTGCGCTGGGATGTCAGCGCCTCGTATGGCCGCAACGCCATCGACTACAGCCTGAAGAACTCGATCAACGCCTCGCTCGGCCCGGCCAGCCCCACCGCATTCGATCTCGGCCGCCTGACCCAGACCGAGAAGAACGCCAACGCCGACTTCAACTACGAGTGGGACGTGGGTGGGCTGTCCAAGCCGATCAACGTCGCCTTCGGTGGTGAGTTCCGCCAGGAGACCTACCAGGTGCGTGCCGGTGATCCGGCCTCGTACGCGGTGGGCCCGGGCGCAGCGGCAGGCCTGGAGGCCAATTCCAACGGCGCGCCGGGCTTCTCGGCCAGCCAGGCCGGGCAGTGGAGCCAGCGCAGCAAGGCCGCCTACGTGGATATGGAAGTGCCGCTGGGCGAGCGCTGGAGTATCGGTGCGGCCAGCCGCTATGAAGACTTCTCCAGTTTCGGCAGCACGCTGGACGGCAAGCTCTCGGCACGTTTCGCGATCACCCCGGACCTGGCCCTGCGTGGCACGGTGTCCACCGGCTTCCGTGCACCGACCCCGGCGCAGCTCAATACCACCAGCACCACCCAGGGCCTGGATACGCGCACCCTGCAGATCTTCACCAGTGGCCGCCTGTCGCCGAACGACCCGCTGGCGCAGCTGCTCGGTGCCAGGCCACTGAAGCCGGAAGAATCGCGTACCGCGTCGCTGGGCCTGACCTGGCGCACCGACCTGGGCCTGTCCGGTTCGGTGGACGTCTACCAGATCAAGCTCAGCGACCGCTTCAGTCAGTCGGCCAGTTTCGCCATTCCGGCTGGTACTCCCAATCCGCTGGGCTATACCTCGGTGAACTACTTCACCAATGACTTCGATACCACCACCACCGGCGTGGACGTGGTCGGCAACTACCTGCGCGATCTCGGTGCCGGCCGTATGACGCTGACCCTGGCCTACAACTACAACCGTACGCGAGTGGACAACGGCAGCACCTCGGTGGCCACCAATGAGACCCAGCGCGTGTTGTTCGAAGATCGCCTGCCCGAGCACAAGGGCAGCCTCACCGGCAGCTGGGACATCGGTGCCTGGTCGTTGATGGCGCGCATGCGCTACTACGGTGCCTGGACCGACGCCAGCGGCAATGCGGTGGGCGATATCTACCAGCGCTTCGGCGCGATGAGCTTCCTCGACCTCGCCGTGGGCTATCGCATCAACGAGCACCATAGTCTGCGCGTCGGCGCCGACAATGTGCTGGACCGCTACCCGGACGAGGCGGTCTTCCAGGCCAGCCGTGGCCTGGTCTACTCGCGCAACGCGCCGTATGACACCGACGGTGCCAACCTGTACGCGCAGTACCGGCTGAGCTTCTGATGGACAGCCGCCGCCGTAACCTGCTGCGAGCCGGTACCCTGCTGCCGGCCGCAGCCGCACTGTCTTCACTGCCCGCCACGGCCGCCGCGCGCTACGCTGCGCCCATGCAGATTCCCGCAACGACCGTGGCGCCGGACGTGCTGGCCCGCGATGAAGGCTACTGGGCCGCTGTGGCCAGCCACTTCGACATCACCGATGAAGTGAACCACCTGGAGAACGGCTACTGGGGCGCGATGGGCAAGCAGACCCTGGCCAGCTACCAGCGGCATACCGCCGAAGTGAACCGGGGCAATGCCTGGTACGGTCGCTACGCGTTCCCGGCGCAGTACATGGCCGTGCATCGGCAGGTGGCCGACATGCTTGGCGTCGGCGCCGACGAGATCGCGCTGACCCGTGGCGCCACCGAAGCGATGCTCGCGCTGATCGGCGGCTACAACCGGCTGGCTGCAGGCGACCAGGTGTTGTACGCCGACGTCGACTACGACAGCATGATCAACGCGATGCGCTGGCTGCAGCAGCGTCGTGGCGTGCAGGTCGAGCGCATCGCACTGCCGGTGGTGCCCACCCATGAGCAGATCCTGCAGGCCTACGATGAGGCGTTCGCGCGCCTGCCGCGCCTGAAACTGGTACTGCTGACCCAGGTCAGCCACCGCCATGGGCTGGTGCTGCCGGTGGCCGAGCTCGCCGAGCGTGCGCGGGCGCGCGGCATCGATGTGATTGTCGATGCTGCACATGGCTTTGGCCAGATCGACTACGCGGTTCCGGACCTGAAGGCCGATTTCGTTGGCATCAACCTGCACAAGTGGATCGGCGCACCGGTGGGCGTGGGCGCGATGTACGTGCGCAAAGGACGCGTGGCCGACCTGGATTCGTACATGGGGGAGACCGACGACGGCCGCGTGGGCAGTCGCGTGCACACCGGCACGGTCAACTTCGCGGCCTATCTGGCGCTGCCGGAGGCCATCGCGCTGCATCAGCGCATCGGCGCAGCGAACAAGCAGGCGCGGCTGCGCTACCTGCGTGAGCGTTGGACGGTGGCGGCGCGGCAGATGGCGCATATCGAGGTGCTGTCGTCACCGGATCCGGCGTTGGCCAGTGCATTGGCCAGCTTCCGCCTGCGGGGGCGCACCAGCGTGGCCGACAACATCGCGTTGCAGAAGCGCCTGCTGGATGAGCATCGCGTGTTCACCACCCATCGCGACGGGTTGGAGTCCGGCGCGTGCGTGCGGGTGACACCGTCGGTGTTCACCCGTCCGGAGCAAATGGATGCGCTCGTGCAGGCCCTCTCCGCTCTGGCCTGACCCTGCTCTGGTAGGTGCCAACCTTGGTTGGCACTTCCTTGCGCCTACCGTTCGATCGCCGGCAACGCATCCGACAACAACAACCGGTCGATTCTCCGCAGCGCGCTTTCCAGCTGCCGGCGGTCCGCGGCCAGTCCCAGCGACAGCCGCACACCGCTCTGATGCAATACCCCCGGCGGACAGAACGCCGATGACGGCGCGATCGCCAGCCCCTGCAGCTGTGCGGTACGCACCAGGGTGGCATCGGTCCACGGTGCCGGTATCCGGCACCAGGCATGCAGCCCTTCCGCGCGCTGCAGCAGCGAAGGCGCAAGCAGATGTCGCGCCAGGCGCACGCGTTCGCGCGCCTCGGTGCGCACCTGCGCCAGCAGTGACTGCGCCGAACCATCCAGCAGCAGCTGGCTGGCCAGCGCCGAGACCAGCGGATGGCCCATCAACCGCGTCGCTCGCAGTGCGGCCGTCATCGCCTCGGCATGCGCGGCGCTCGGGCAACGCACGAAGGCGGTGCGCAGGCCAGGGCTGATCACCTTCGACAGCGTCGCCACGTAGAACACGTGACGCGGTGCCAGGGTTGCCAGCGGTGTCGGCGCATCTTCGGCGAGATGCCAGTAAGGATCGTCCTCGATCGCCAGCAGGCCTTCGCTTTCCAGCGCGTGCGCCAGCGCTTCGCGCCGATGCAGCGGCAGGGTCAGTGCGGTCGGGTTCTGGCAGGTGGGATTGAGATAGACCAGCCGCGCACCGCTTTCGCGTGCCAACCGCACCAGAGCTTCGGGGCACATGCCGTGCTCGTCGCTGTCCACCGGCAGCAAGCGCCGACCGAGTGCGGCGGCCGCCTGCAGCAGGCCCGGATAGACCAGCGCATCGCACAGGATCGCGTCGTCGTCGCGTCCCTGGCTGACCAGGATCGACGCCAGCGCCACCTGTGCACCCTCGGTCAGCAGCAGGCAGGCATCGTCCACCGCGCCCAGCATCGGCTGCAGCCAGCGCGCCGCTGCGTGGCGGTCGGTGGGGTTGCCACCGCCCAGGTGATAGGTCATCAGGTTCGGTGCGTTGCTGCGTGCGAGTACGGCGGCCGCGCCACGCCGCAGCGTTTCGGCCAGCGCATCGGCGTCGGGCACCGGCGGCACGTTCATGCTCAGGTCCACCACCTGGTCGAAACCGGCCTTGGGTGGTGCGATGAAACTGCCCTGCGGTCCACGCGCTTCGATCAGGCCGCGCTTGCGCGCTTCATCAAAGGCCCGCGTCACCGTGGTCAGGTCGATGCCGAGCTGCTGCGCCAACGCGCGCTGCGAAGGCAGGCGCTGGCCCGGTGCGAGACCACCGCGGCGCACTGTGCGTTCCAGCGAATTGACGATGCGCAGGTAGATCGGCCCGTTGTGCGCGAGCACGTCCTGCACCCATTCGCGTGCTGCGACATCCGGTCGCGGCATGTACGGAGCATGTCGGGGCGTATCGTTGCTTCCAACGGCGGGAGCCTGTCCATAACCATCGGTCGGTTCGGACAGGTGACCGCCGTTGTTGTTTGCGGCGGCCACGCCGGCCAGTGTCAGTGATGTCATTGCGCGTCCTCAGCGCTTGGCCTGCCACGGGCAGTAGCAGCCCACGGCAAGCAGTCCTTTCGGGCGCACGGTCTCACCGCGTACCAGTCTGTCCAGCAGTGGTTCGACGAAGCTGTTGGCCGAGTTGCAGACCATGCCGATGCTGTAAGGGCCGGCGTAGGCGAGGTGGCCCTGGCGATCCCAGATCGCGACAGCGGGGCTGGCCGGGATGTGTTCGATGCCGTCGATGGTCGGCAGGTTGATCACCTTGTTGCGCAGCGGCTCGGGCAGCTCGCCCTGGGTACCCGGGCGGCGGATCGCATAGAAGTCGATGCCGGCGCGGCGGTACATGCTGATCAGGTAGCTCAGGTGCGCACCGGTCTCGCGGTTGCACACGCCGCAGGCCGGGTCCCAGAAATGCACCACGCGGATGCGGCCGGTATCACCGGCCAGGTCGGCCGGCAGGCGCAGCTGAGAATCGTCGAAGACGATGGCCTGTTCGGTGAAGGTGGACTGCGCGCTGTAGCCGAAGTACTGCCACAGCGCAGCCGCGACGCCGGCCATGAACAGGCAGGCGAGGGCGATCATCGTCGGCAGCAGCCAGCGGCGACGCGGCGCGGCTGCGCCCATCAGGAATCTTCCCGGCCGAACTTGTGCACGTACTGCTTGCGCATCTCGCGGCAGGAATCGGCCTGGGCGCGGCGCTGGATCTCGCTACGCGACGGATCCTCGCTGCGCTGCACGCATTGCTCGATGGCGTGGCGTTCGGCGGCCTCTACGTCCACGGTCTGCGGCTGCAGGCAGACCCAGGCCAGCGCGGCCAGCATCAGCACCACAAAGCCGCCGCACCCGGCCATCACCAGGTGGAATTTCAGTTTCTCGGCGCGCATCGATGCACGTCCCTTCATCCATACATTGAATACAAAATATCATCTTGTATGGATAAAGCGCCATGCACCCCGTTCAGACGATGGCGTTGTGACGTGCCTCGGGGGCCTCGGACAGGATCTCGTTCAGCTTGGCCAGCGCCCCGGCCAGCGCGCCCTGGTCAACCGCGCCACCCAGCGACAGGCGGATCGCATTGCCCGGTGGCGGTTCTTCCACACTGAAGGCATCGGAGCTGGCGATGCCGAGCCCCTGCTCCTGTGCGGCCTGGATCAGCCGGTATTGGTCCAGCCGCGGTGGCAACGGCAGCCACACATGCAGGCCGGCCGGATGCGCCTGGGCACGGGCCGGCAGGTACCGGGCGGCAATGGACTGGCGCTCGCGCAGCTCCTGCTGGAAGCGCTGCACCATGTCCTGGGCCTGGCCGCTGCGGATCCACTGCGAGGCCACTGCCACCATCGACTGGGTCGGCATCAGCGCGATCGCGCGCAGGGCGTCCAGCACTGGCTCCATCGGCTCGCCGGCCGGCACCACCAGATAGGCGGTGCGCAGGCCCGGGGCCAGGCACTTGGACAGGGTGGAGATGTAATAGACCGGGCAGCCGGCATCGCGGTGGGCGGCCAGCGGCGGTGCAGCGTCACCGGCCAGCAACCAGTAGGGATCGTCTTCGATCACGGTCAGATCGTGGCGCTTCGCGATCGTCAGCAGGGCCTGCCGGCGCTGTGCCGACATCGTCGCCGTCGTCGGGTTCTGGATGGTCGGCACCAGGTACAGCAGGCGCGGGCGACGCAGCTGGCAGGCCTCTTCCAGCGCTTCAGGCAGCATGCCTTCGGCGTCCATCGCCACTGGCACCACGCCCCGCTGCAGCACGCGCGCGGCAGCCAGCAGGCCCGGGTAGGTCAGCTGCTCGGCGGCGATCAGCTCGCCCGGCTGGGTGCGGGCCAGGATCAGCGCGCACAGCGCGGTCTGCGCGCCGGGGCAGATCACCACCTGGTCGGCACCCACCGTGCCCAGCATCGGCGCCAGCCACTGCACTGCGGCGGCGCGGTCCTCGCGGGTGCCGGCGCCGACGTGGTAGCTCATCAATTCGCCCTGGCCCAGCTGCTGGCCGACGTGCTGGAAGCCGGTCTCCATGCCCTGCGCGAACGGCGCGCTGCCCAGCAGCGGCGGGATGTTCATGCTCAGGTCGACCGAGGTGCTGCGGTTGCCGGCCGACAGCGCGATGAAGGTGCCACCGGCGCCCTGGGCGTCGAGCAGGCCGGCCTGGCGCAGCTCGGCGAAGGCACGGGTGACCGTGGTCAGGTCCACGCCGACCTGCTGGGCCAGGTCACGCTGCGGCGGCAGGCGGTCGCCCGGGCGCAGCACCCCGTCATCCACCGCCTCGCGCACCTGCTGGGCAATCTGCAGGTACAGCGGGCCGGCGCCTTCGCGGAAGGGGCGAACCCAGGTGCGATTGGGGTGTTTCAGGCGGCGGCCGGCGGCAGGTGGCGTCATCGGTCAGTTTTTTCCATACGTGCAGATGCACAAGTCCATACAATGCTGTATCTTGTATGGGCTTGATTGGAGTGGTTCGCCTGCTTGTAGGCGACCTCGTACCCACAGTGTAGCCGCTCCACGCCCGGGCGCTGCGCGCAGGCGAGCCGGTCAAGCGCGCTTCTTCAACAGGGTTGACCTCCAATGAATATCTGCTGGAACCGCATCCGCCTGGCGCTGGTCGCCCTGGCCTGCGTCGGCCTGTCGGGCTGTGACTGGGTGCTGCTGGATTCGAAGGGCATGGTCGGGCTCGCCCAGCGCGACCTGATCCTGATCTGCATCGGCCTGATGCTGATCGTGGTGATACCGGCCATCGTGCTGACCTTCGTGTTCGCCTGGCGCTACCGCGCCGGCAATACCAAAGCGAAATACATGCCTGACTGGTCACACTCCACCAAGGTGGAGATCGTGGTCTGGGGCGTGCCGCTGATCATCATCGCGGTGCTGGCGGTGATCGTGTGGAAGTCGACCCACGAGCTGGACCCGTACAAGCCGCTGGACGTGGCCGGTGAGCCGCTGCACGTGGACGTGATCGCCACCGACTGGAAGTGGGTGTTCGTGTACCCGGACCTGGGCATCGCCACGGTCAACCAGCTCAACTTCCCGGCCAACCGCCCGCTGGCGTTCAACATCACCTCCAACTCGACGATGAATACCTTTTTCATCCCGCAGCTGGGTGGGCAGATCTATGCGATGGCCGGCATGCGCACGCAGCTGCACCTGATCGCCAACGAGCCCGGCCAGTTCCGCGGCATGTCGGGCAACTACAGCGGGCATGGCTTCTCGAACATGAAGTTCATTGCCACCGCCAGCAGCAACGAAGACTTCGAGCGCTGGGTGGCCGAGGTGCGCAGTGCGCCGCAGGCGCTGGATTTCAACCAGTTCAAGGCGCTGGCCGCGCCGTCGAAGAACGCACCGGTACAGCACTTCTCCAGTGTTGAACCACTGCTGTTCAAGAAGGTCATCGACCAGTTCATCGGCGTTGGTGAGAACACCGCTGCTGCGACCCCGGCGGGCGCTGCCGGCGGTGCCCAGGTTTCCCAGGAGTAACGAACATGTTGGGTAAATTGACGTGGGAGGCCGTGCCGCTGCACGAGCCGATCGTCGTGGTCACATTGGCGGCCATGGTGCTGGGTGGCCTCGCGCTGCTTGGCGCGGTGACGTACTTCAAGCTGTGGGGCCCGCTGTGGCGTGACTGGTTCACCACCGTGGACCACAAGAAGATCGGCATCATGTACGTGGTGGTGGCGCTGGTCATGCTGGTGCGTGGCTTTGCCGATGCGCTGATGATGCGCGCGCAGCTGGCGGCGGCTGGCCCGGGCAGTGATGGCTTCCTGCCACCGGAGCACTACGACCAGATCTTCACCGCGCACGGCGTGATCATGATCTTCTTCGTGGCCACCCCGTTCGTGGTCGGCCTGATGAACATCATCGTGCCGCTGCAGATCGGCGCGCGAGACATGGCGTTCCCGTTCCTCAACGCCTTCAGCTTCTGGATCTTCGTGGTCGGCGCTGCACTGATGATGATCTCGCTGGGTGTTGGCGAATTCGCCATGACCGGCTGGGTCGCCTATCCGCCGCTGTCGGGCATCGAGTTCAGTCCAGGAGTGGGTGTCGATTACTACATCTGGGCGTTGCAGGCGTCCGGCATCGGTACGTTGCTGACTGGCGTCAACCTGTTCATCACCATCCTGCGCATGCGTGCGCCGGGCATGACCCTGATGAAGATGCCGGTGTTCACCTGGACCGTGCTGGTCACCAGCGTGATCATCATCGCCGCCTTCCCGATCCTGACCGTAGCCCTGGGTGCGCTCACCCTGGACCGCTACCTGGACTTCAACTTCTACACCAACACGTTGGGTGGCAACCCGATGATGTACGTGAACCTGGTGTGGGCCTGGGGCCACCCGGAGGTGTACATCCTGGTGCTGCCGGCGTTCGGCATCTTCTCTGAAGTGACCGCCACGTTCGCGCGCAAGAAACTGTTCGGCTACAAGTCGATGGTCGGCGCCACGCTGGCAATCGGCATCCTGTCGTTCATCGTCTGGCTGCACCACTTCTTCACCATGGGCTCCGGTGCCAGCGTCAATGCCTTCTTCGGCATCATGACGATGATCATCGCCATCCCCACCGGCGTGAAGATCTTCACCTGGCTGTTCACCATGTATGGCGGCCGCGTGGAGTTCAGCGTGCCGATGCTGTGGACGATCGCCTTCCTGGTCACCTTCACCATCGGCGGCATGACCGGCGTGCTGCTGGCCATCCCGGGCGCGGACTTCCTGCTGCACAACAGCCTGTTCCTGGTCGCGCACTTCCATAACACCATCATCGGCGGCGCGCTGTTCGGCTACCTGGCCGGCTTCGCCTACTGGTTCCCGAAGGTGTTCGGCTTCACCCTCAACGAGCGCCTGGGCAAGTGGTCGTTCGCCTGCTGGGTGATCGGCTTCTACCTGGCCTTCATGCCGCTGTACATGCTCGGCTTCATGGGCATGACCCGCCGCATGAACCAGTACGACAACCCGGCGTGGACGCCGTACCTGATCGCCGCCTTCATCGGTGCACTGTTCGTGTTCGCGGGCATCATCCTGATGCTGGTGCAGATCTACGTGAGCGTGCGCGACCGCAAGCGCAACCTGGACCTGACCGGCGACCCGTGGAATGCACGCACGCTGGAATGGGCCACGCCGTCGCCGCCGCCGTTCTACAACTTCGCCGTGGTGCCCAAGGCCGATGAGCTGGACGCCTTCCACGAAGCGAAGAAGCGTGGCCTGCCGCCGCCGCCGAAGAAGTACGCACCGATCCACATGCCGAAGAACACCGGCGTGCCGCTGATCCTCAACATCTGGATCCTGGTGCTGTGCTTCGCCCTGGTCTGGCACATCTGGTGGATGGCCGCGGCCAGCTTCATCGCGATGATCGTGACCCTGATCGTGCGGTCCTACGACGAGGACGTGGACTACTACGTCAGTTCCGAAGAGGTGGCGCGCACCGAAGCGGCCAGCCTTGCCAAGCTGAAGGAGGTACGCGCATGAACCTGTTGACCCGCCCGGAGCTGGCCAGCGACACGCAGGCGCACGAGGGCCACCACGACCACGGCCACGAACAGGGCGGCATGAAGGTGTTCGGCATGTGGGTATACCTCATGTCCGATCTCGTGCTGTTCGGTTCGCTGTTCGCCTCGTACGCGGTGCTCAGCACCGCCTACGCCGGCGGCCCAACCGGCAAGGACCTGTTCTCGCTGCCGCTCGTGATGGCCGAGACCTTCCTGCTGCTGGTCTCCAGCATCACCTATGGCCAGGCCGTGCTGGCGATGCATCGCCACGACACCTCCGCAGTGCTGCGCTGGCTGGGCGTGACCTTCGTGCTCGGTGCCTCGTTCATCGGCATGGAGATCTACGAGTTCTCGCACCTGATCCATGAAGGCGCGGGCCCCAGCACCAGCGCCTACCTGTCGGCGTTCTTCGCACTGGTCGCCACCCACGGCCTGCACGTGGCCAGCGGCCTGATCTGGATGGCGGTGGTCATGCACCAGGTCTACAGCCGCGGCCTGACCCCGACCAACATCACCCGCGTGTCGTGCCTGAGCCTGTTCTGGCACTTCCTGGACCTGGTGTGGATCTGCGTCTTCACCTTCGTCTACCTGATCGGAGCCTTCTGACATGGCCCACGTCGAAACCTCGCGCGCCGGCAATGCGCACGGTTCCACCAAGTCCTACCTGATCGGCTTCGTGCTGTGTGCGCTGCTGACCGTGGTGCCGTTCGCACTGGTGATGAATCCGGTGCTGTCGCGGCCGCTCACGCTGTTCCTGCTGGTCGGCTTCGCGGTGGCGCAGATCCTGGTGCAGCTGGTCTATTTCCTGCACATGGACCGCAAGTCCGAAGGCGGCTGGAACCTGGCCAGCTTCGTGTTCACCCTGGTGATCCTGTTCATCATCGTCGCGCTGTCGGTGTGGATCATCTGGAGCATGCACTACCACATGATGATCAACTGACCGTGGTCGGGGTGATCGGCATGGACCGCGCGATCACCCCGGCACCTCCGTCCTCTTTCCCCCCAAGGGCAGGCCTGACCGAGACCCCGCCCGCGTCTGCGTTGGTGGTACCCCGTGAAGCGTCCTGCTGCTGTTGTCCGTTCGTTGTTCTCTCCCCGTTTCCGCCTGCCGCTGCTGGCATGCCTGGCCATCGGCCTGCTGGCCGGCTGCAGTGCGCAGTCGCGCATGGACTTCTATTCCAAGGACATCGCCTGCGAAGAGCTCGGCCAGCAGTGGTCGATGCCCGACAGCCACGGCACCCTGCGCGGCCCGAAGGACCTGCAGGGGCAGGTGACCTATCTGTTCTTCGGTTTCACCAGTTGCCCGGATGTCTGCCCGACCACCATGGTCGAGCTCAGCCAGGTCAAGCACCTGATGGGCAAGGATGCCGACCAGCTGCAGGTGGTGTTCGTCAGCGTCGATCCCGCACGCGACACGCCCGAAGTCGCCCGCACCTATGTGGAAGCGTTCGACCCCAAGGCGATCGCACTGGTCGGCAACGAAGCACAACTGGCCGCGATGGCCAGCGACTTCAAGGCGTTCTATGAAAAGGAACCTGGCCAGGTGCCGGAGACCTACACCATGAGCCACATCGCGGGCGGTTACGTATTCGACCGCCAAGGCCGCCTGCGCCTGTTCGCGCCCTATGGCATGCCGGTGGACAAGCTGTTCTCCGACGTGCAGCGCCTGCTGCTGGAGCCGGCCCATCCAGCCGCCGGCAACGGCCCGCTGGCCAGCTGCAGCCGCAAGCACAGCGACACACTCGCTGCCCGGTAGTCCCGGGCCATGCCCGACTGATACCAACCGTTCGTTGCGCCTGCTGCCCTGGTAGCTGTCGACCTTGGTCGACACGCGGTGAATGAATCTGGTGGGTGCCGACCGTTGGTCGGCACACCCCAAAACCAATCCCCCGGCCGGCCAGGAGAGCCAACCGACCGGGGGCACCACTCAACGCCTTACTTGGTTTCTTCCCACTGCACCACGTCCGGCTCGGCCGCCTTGATGCCGGCGGTCGACAGCAGCTTGGTGGTCGCATCCAGCGCCGCGTTCACCGACGGGTACTCCACAATCGCGCGGCCCGAGGCCTTGGACACCTTCACCACGGTGCCGCCGGTGGCGGTGGCCGCACGCTGGGCCGAGGCCGCATCGGTGAAGAACACCTTGACCCGCGAGGTCGCCACCACCGGCGCGCCATCGTTGGAGACAGCGGCCGCAAACTTGCTGGCACCGGCATCCGCACGTGCGGCCACACCGGTAGACGCATCGGTGGACCGCTTGCTGCGGGTGCCGACGGCCGCAGCGCTGGCATCAGCCCCGGTGGTGATCCGGAACTGACCGCCGCTGGCCTGCTGCACGGTTGCCGACGGCGCCAGCTGGAAGCGCGAGCCGCCCACATTGAACGAACGGCCAGTGGCCTCCGCCTTCAACTGCTGCGTGTCTACGGTCGACAAGGTCTTCGCCGGAGGTGTCTGGCCCGAGCTCTGTGCCCAGGCGGTGGTGGTCATCGCCGCCAGGGCGAGGGTGCTCAACAGAATGGTCGTCTTCATCATCAGTGCCCCAGAACGCGGATCTTGAAGAATTCGAGGTTGCCACGCGATGCAGCGTTCGCGGCCTGCCCCAGGTCGGTTACTTCCAGTGTCCAGGTGCCCGTGGCGTTCTCATCCAGGAAGGCATTGCTGGACAGCAGGTCCCAGTTGGTGAAGTTGCGCTGGACACCATTGAGGCCAGAGCCGATCGCGGTGAATGCCGGCTGCACCACGCTGCGCGTGCCACTGGGCGAAACCAGCACGAACTGCAACTGGCGGGTGTTGCTGTGATTGACCCGGAAGCCCAGCTGCACGCTTTCGATGTTGCGCGCGCCATTGGCCAGCTGGAAGGTCAGGCGTGCAGCGGCGGCCGAGGTATTGCCGATGGCCACGGTGCGCGTCGTACTGCGCCAGCCGCTGTCCACCAATGCACCCAGCGACTGGAAGTTCTCCGCTACCTGCACCGCGCGCGCGGCGTTGACTACGCCGAAGCCGTACCAGTTGCTGTAGGCGCGGCCGGCGGCATTCACCGTCCAACCCGGCACCAGCACGCGGCCATCGGAGTGCGTTACCGCAGCCTGGTTCGGATCGGTCCGGTTGGCGGTGGTGGCCAGGATGTACTTCACATCGCGGTAGGACAGGTTCGGATTTGTCTCCAGCAGCAGTGCCGCCACGCCCGACACCATCGGCGTGGCCGCCGAGGTACCGTTCATCTTGCCGGTGTAGTTGCAGGTGCTGTCGATGGCGGACTGGTCGCCGTCCAAGGTGTTGCGCAGGCTCGTGTTCTTGTTGCTGCCCTGCGCGCAGCCGGTGACGTCGGTGGTGAGAATGGCCGGATCGTAGCGGATCGCCAGCTGCCCCGGCACGACCTGCCGCTGCCAACCGTTCTCGCCGCCGAAGCCGGACACCCACAGCGCCGAGCCGGTGGACGAGTAGGACGAGCGCACGCCATCGGCGCGCACGGCGGCAACGGTGATCACGTTGAACAGGTTGTTGCGCGGGTCGCGGCCGGCCGGAATGCAACCCGTGTTGCGGTTCTTGGTGTCTGCCGAGCAGATGTCGGTGCCATCCGAGCGTGCGCCGTTGTTGTGATTGTTGCCGGCGGCTTTCACGTAGATGCCACCGCGCCCGCCACGGGTGCCGGACATGGCCTGCTCATAGGCGGTGATGTCGTTCTGGCTGTAGGCCAACGGCAGGTTGGGGTTGCCCGGGCTTGAGCCCCAACTGTTGTTGAAGACGCCCACGTCGGCCACTTCGGCGCCGTCCCACCACGAGTACTCGATGTTGGAATTCGAATTGCCCTGGGCATTGGACGCCAGGAAATTGAAGCCCTTCAGGGTGGCCGCCGAGGCCACGCCGCGCACGCCCAGGTTGTTGGCGCCCACCGCACCGGCGATGCCGCCGACCATGGTGCCGTGATTGTCGCGGTCCGGATTGGACGGTGAAGGGTTGTTGCTCTGGTTGGCGAAGTTCTTGCCTGCGACCGCCGCGACGTTGGCGGCCAGGTCCGGGTGCGCGATCTGCAGGCCGTCATCGACGATGGCGATGGTGACGCCCTGGCCACGGATGCCATTGCGGAACAGGCCATCCACGTTGAGATCGTTGCCGGCCACCGGCAGGGTATCGCCCAGTACGGCCTGTCCGGTGTTGAGCAGATGCCACTGACGCCCGGCCAGCGGATCGGCCTGCTGGGCCTGGGCGGTGACGGCCAGGCTGCCCAGGACCAGGGCAGTGGCCAAGGCCAGGCGCGCGGAGCGCGGTGGCGCGGAGCGTTGCGTGTGTCGCTTCATACACGAATCCTTCTGTTGTGAATCGGCATGGCAGGACGGCAGGGCGGAACTGCCCCATCGCAACGAGCCAAACGCGACACAACGAACAACCCCCTACCTCTTCACACCCGCAATCTGCAGATGTGCCAATTGCGTCACAAACACTTATGCCGTGGGGTAATGACGACTGCAGCGGCCCGCATCTGGTAGGTGCCCACCTTGGTTGGCACGCGTATCGACGCATGGCGTGGATCTACCCGGCATCGTCGCGCGCCCTCACATCCGGCTGTGCTACTACAGCCCGTGCACCCTTCCGCATCGGAGCACGATGATGGTCAACCCTCTGGCCCAGGCCCATCGCGGCCTCGGCACCACGCTGTTCAGCCTGTTGAACCCGATACCCTTCGGCTTCTTCGTCGGCGCGCTGATCTTCGACGCGATCTATCTCAACAGCGCCGAGGTGATGTGGGGCAAGGCCGCCGCCTGGCTGATCACCTTCGGCCTGCTGCTCGCCATCATTCCGCGCCTGATCAACCTGTTCACGGTCTGGCGCCGCAACGGCACCGCCACCCGCATCGACCGCATCGACTTCTTCCTCAACCTGATCGCAGTGCTCCTGGCCATCTGGAACGCCTTCGTGCACAGCCGCGATGCGTATGCCGTTGCGGTGCCGGGCACGATCCTGTCGGCGCTGACCGTGGCCCTGATCGCACTGGGCCTGATCCTGCTGTCGTTGCAGCCGCCGGTGCTGCAGGGAGGTCGTCATGGCTAAGTACATCCTGCCCACAGTGGCCGCCCTGGCGCTGGCCGTGACCCTGTCGGCCTGTGCCGGCAAGGCCGAATACCACCCCACCGACCAGTCCGGTGCGAAGCCGCCGTTGCCAGCACCGAAGAACTTCCTGATGCCGCCGATGCAGGTACCGCGCGGCGTGGGTTGGGCCGAGGGCCAGTCACCCACGGTGGCCGATGGCCTGAAGATCGAACGTATCGCCGCCAACCTGCTGCATCCGCGGCGGTTGCTGACCCTGCCCAATGGCGATGTGCTGGTGGTGGAAGGCAACGGGCCTGGCGAAGAACCGGTCACCACGCCCAAACAGTGGATCGCCGGCAAGGTGAAGGCGCGCTCGGGCAAGGCCGGCAAGGGCGGCAACCGGGTCACCCTGCTGCGGCGCACGCCGGGCACGAACACCTGGACCCAGCATGTCTATATCGAAGGGCTGCACTCGCCGTTCGGCATCCAGCTGATCGGTGACACGCTGTACGTGGCCAACACCGGCAACATCATGCAGTACCACTATGTGCCGGGCGAAACCCGCATATCCGACAAGGGCCGCGAGTTCACCGACTTGCCCAGCACCATCAACCACCACTGGACCAAGGAACTGCTGGCCAGCCGCGATGGCAGCAAGCTGTACGTGGGCGTGGGCTCCAACAGCAACATCACCGAGAACGGCCTGGCCGTCGAATACCGTCGCGCGGTGGTGCTGGAAGTGGACGTAGCTACCCGTGGCAGCCGCATCTTTGCGTCGGGCATCCGCAACCCGACCGGGCTGGATTGGGAGCCGAGCACCGGCCAGCTGTGGGCCGTGGCCAACGAGCGCGACGAGATCGGTGCCGACCTGGTGCCGGACTACCTCACCTCGGTGAAGGAGGATGGCTTCTACGGTTGGCCCTACAGCTACTACGGCCAGCATGTGGACGAGCGCGTGCAGCCGCAGCGGCCGGACCTGGTGGCCAAGGCGATCGTGCCGGACTATGCCATCGGCTCGCACGTGGCACCGCTGGGCCTGTTGTTCTACACCGGCCAGGCACTGCCGGCGCAGTACCACGGTGGCGCCTTCATCGGCGAGCACGGCAGCTGGGATCGCTCGCCGCTGAGCGGCTACGAAGTGGTCTACGTGCCGTTCAAGGACGGCAAGCCGACCGGGCGGCCGCAGACCGTGGTCAGTGGCTTCGCCTCGAAGGACGAGAAGACCCTGATGGGTGCGCCGGTAGGTATGGCCATGGACGCCGAGGGTGCATTGCTGGTCGCCGACGACGTGGGCGACGTGGTGTGGCGGGTGTCTGCCAAGTAGCTGTGTAGCGTCGAGCCACGCTCGACTGCTTTGAATTGGCCTGTGTAGAGCCGAGCCATGCTCGGCTTACGCGCGCAGCGCGGGGTTTCGGGAAACCGGCCGAACAGCAGCCGGGCATGGGCTCGGCTCTACATTTCCGAAGGCGCAGCGCGGAATCCACTGAACACCGACTCGGCGGCAAACCCCACGCCACCCAGCAGCACGCCGAAATACACCACCGTAGCCACCACGAAACCATAACCAGCCGCCACCGCCGCACCATCGCGCTGGATGAAGCCAATCGCAAACGACATCAGCGCCAGTGCCGGCAACGTATTGCTGAAGGGAATCGGCCCGGCCGGGGCCATCAGCAACAGGGTCGCGAACACCAGCATCAGGTTGTTCAGGCGCATCATCTTCTTCGAGCGCACCATCACCGCCAGCCGCATCGGTCGCGACAGGCGCTCCATGCGGTGCACCCACTTCAGCGCACGGCCGAGGTTGGCCTTCAGCTTGTCGGTGGCGATCTCGCGGCGCGCCAGCTTTTGCGGCACCCACAGCGGGCGGTTGCGTACGCGGCTCAGGCCGATCAGCAGGATCGAGGCACCAAACACCGTACTCAGTCCGGGAATCGACACCGGAATGATGAAGATGGCCGAGAGCAGGATCACGATCAGCAGCAGGCCTTCATCGCCCAGCGCGCTGAGCAGGGTGCCGATACTGACCTGCTCACCGGGCAATTCGTCGATCATCTGCTCGATCTGCTCGGCCAGGGGCGCGCTGTCATTGGTTTCGGGGGCACGGTAGGTCATGCGTCGCAAGGTTCTCCAGGGAAGGGCGGTCAATGGGCCGTCCTGCGGTGGGGGACGCACAGGCTCCCGAAGTATCCCGGCCAACGTGGGCAAAGAGGTGAACCGGGCATGAGGGGGTAAACTGGCGTGCCCCGCACGAGTTGAACGCAATGGACATGGGCCGCAGGCAATCGACCATCGAACTGGTCGCCATCGACATGGATGGCACCCTGCTGGCCCCCACCCACACGCTCACCGCCCGGGCCAAGCAGGCCATTGCGCAGGCGCGCGCGCTGGGCGTGCATATCGTGCTGACCAGTGGCCGCCCGGTTCCCGGCTTGGCGCCGTTCCTGCATGAGCTGGCCATCACCGGCGACGACGACTACTGCATCGCCTGCAATGGCGGCCTGGTGCAGCGCATCGGCACGCGCGAAACCGTGGTCGAGTATCCGCTCAGCTTCGACGACTTCCTGTTCTGCGAGCAGGTGGCCCGCGAACTGGGTGTGCATTTCCAGGCGTTGGACAGCCAGCGCATGTATACGCCCAACCAGGACATCAGCTACTACACCGTGGCCGACTCGCATCTCTCGCGGATGCCGCTTTCCTACCGTCGCGTGGAAGACATGGACCCATCGATGTCCTTCATCAAGCTGATGATGATCGACGCGCCGGACGTGCTGGATGCCGCCATCGCGCGCCTGCCCAGCGAACTGACCGAGCGCTTCGCGGTACTGAAGAGCGCACCGTTCTTCCTGGAAGTGTTCGACCACCGTGCCGGCAAGGGCCCCAGCCTCCAGAAGCTGGCCGAGCACCTGGGCATCGACCGCGCCAACGTGATGGCGATCGGCGACCAGGAAAACGACTTGACCATGCTGCAGTACGCCGGTACCAGCGTGGCGATGGGCAATGCCATCGACGCGGTGAAGGCGGTGGCGCGTTTTGAAACCACGAGCAATGCCGATGAAGGCGTGGCGCGCGCCATTGAGCGTTTCGTCCTGCAGTAACCGCGCGTCCAGCTGCCCCGGTAGGTGCCAACCTTGGTTGGCACCCGCAAACGGCACGCGCCGACCAAGGTCGGCCCCCACCACGCCCCATCCGCCCAAGGTGGTTGCCAACCTTGGTTGGCACACGCAGACGGCAAGCGCCGACCAAGGTCGGCCTCCACCACGCCGGGGCTATACCCACGTATAGCCCACCCATCCCCACCGCCATCGGCGCTGTACCACGGTGCAATGGCGGATGCGGCACTGCGATGCAAGAATTTCGCACGTCGAAATCACGCCATCGAATCCTGAGGCAGAGGATCGTCGTTCTCTGCCACTGACCGGCGCGCACTGCGCTGTCACTCCCTCAACGCAATCGCACCGCCAGCCAGGGCGCCGACACCGGTGCTGCAACGCGCTGGGCGTGCGCCTGCGCCGCTCTCTCCCTGCACCCTGGATCTGCCCATGAACACCCCACCCACGACGCGTCTCGCCCTGGCCATCATCACGGCCATCGCCGCACCTGCGTATGCCGCCGAGACCCACGACGCAGCACATGACACCCCCACCACCTTGAACGCGCTGCAGGTGATCGCCACCCCGCGCGGTGCGGCCGTTGCGCCCACCCAGGTGGTCGGTCCAAACCGCTACATCATCAAGGCCGAAGACCTCGACGCGATGGTCACCGGCAACAACGGCCTGGCCATGCTCAAGCAGGTGCCGGGCGCCAGCTACACCGCCACCGACGGGCTGGGCCTGGATATCTCCGCCACCAGCCTGTTCGTGCGCGGCTTCCGCATGAATGAAATGGGCATCACCTTCGAAGGCGTGCCGCTGAACGACAACGGCTTCCTCTCGCTTACCGGCACCAGCGTGGTGAACGTGGGCGTGCCCGATGGCATCGGCGCGATCACGGTCAGCCCCGGTGGCGCCCCGGTCAGCGTGTTCTCCAGCAGCGTCAACGGCGGCAGCCTGGAATACCGCCTGCGCGAGCTGCAGGACACGCCCAGCCTGCGCGTGAAGCAGGGCGTGGGCAGCAACAGCACGCTGGTCACCACCGTATCCGGGCAGAGCGGCCAGCTCGGTGAGCACGGCCCGAAGGTGCTGGTCGACCTGCAGCGCGTGTCCGCCGACAAGTACCAGGGCGAGGGCACGCAGAACTTCCTGCGCGGCGACCTGAAGCTGCAGCAGGACGTCGCCTGGGGCGATTTCACCGTGTTCCTGTCTGACAGCAAGGCCAAGGTCTGGGGCTACAACAACATCTCCTTCGACATGATCCGCAAGCTGGGCTGGAAGGCCGACATCTTCTATCCGGATTATGCGTGGGCGTGGTACGTAGCCTCGCCGGAGAATGCGGACAAGTCCTGCGGCGCCTACACCTGCGGTGAGCTGTCCGAACTGATCCCGTACGACACCGGCCAGACCACCCGCGACCGCGTGTCCTCGATCAACCATCGCTTCCAGATCAGCCCGGCCCTGAGTGGCAACGTGCAGCTGTACAACGCCAACAGCCACACCCAGGCCACGCTCACCGACCCGACCGTGCCGTCGCCAAACGGCGCACCGTTCTCCGAACAGGTGCAGACGCCGCGTGTGAATCGGCTGGGTGGCATGTTCAACCTGCAGTTCGAGACCGGCGCGCACACGTTCACCGCCGGCTTCTGGCAGGAGAAGAGCAAGGCCGCGGCCAAGACCGAGTGGTACCAGCAGCCGCTGCTGGGCGAGGGCCCGCCGCTGAAGGCCACCGGTCCGTTCGATGTGTATGGTCCCGCGTTCAAGACCGACAACGCGTCGAGCTGGGTGACCCGCTCGCGCCAGTTCTACCTGCAGGACGACATCGTGTTGAACGACACGCTGAAGCTGGGTGTCGGCTTCAAGGCCGTGGACTTCCGCACCAGCGGTGGCGGCCTGGGTGATGCCAAGGACCGGCCGGTGAACGGCACGCTGCGCGCCAAGAGCAACTTCCTGCCGCACGTCTCGCTGTTCTGGAGCCCGACCGAATCCACCGACGCCTTCATCGACCTGGCCAATACCATGAATGGCTATCGCGTGGCCCAGCGCGGCAACATCGGCTACACCGCCTCGGCATGGACCATCACCGACCAGGAAGAGTTCGACCGCGTGGCCGGCACGCTGCGCCCGGAGAAGAACTGGAACCTGACCGTCGGCGCGTCGCATCGCTTCGACCGGCTGACGATCACCGGCGACATGTTCTACAACGACATCCGCAACCGCCTGCTGTCGGCGGCCATCGGCACCCAGTTCGCGCAGATCAACACCGTGCGGCTGATGCCGAAGATGCACGTGATCGGTGCTGACCTCGGCATCACCGCCGACCTGACCGACCACCTGCAGTTCTACCAGGGCGTGGCCGTGGCCCGTTCGTACTACGACAGTGATTTCGTGGTGGGTGATACGGTGTATCCGATCAAGGGCAACGCCCAGCCGGGCTACCCGCAGATCTCGCTGGTCAGTGACCTGTCCGCCCACTTCGGTGACTGGCGCTTCGGTGCCACCAGCACCTCGTATCTGCGCCAGCCCTTCACCTACGAGAACGACATCCGCGTGCCGACCTTCTGGCAGGTCAACACCTATGCCGCCTACCGCTTCGGTGTGGACAGCGCCGTGCCGGGGCTCGAGCTGCGGCTGGACGTGAGCAACCTGTTCAACCGCCACAACATCGGCACCGCCACCATCGCCGGCTCGTCGTTCTCGGGGGATTACCAGACCCTGCAGCGCAGCGCCCCCCGGCAGCTGATGTTCAGCACCTCGATGGCGTTCTGAGGCAACGAGAGGTGGGGTCAGAGCCCTTTGCCGCGCAAAGGGATCCGACCCCGCAGCCATCCCGTGATCGGGGGTCAGATCCCTTTGCACGCAAAGGGCTCTGACCCCCAAAACCCGCCTACAAACCCGCATTGCGCAAACAACAGGGCTTTTCTGGCGAAGACGCAAGGTTCCCACAATGTTGCTGGGCCATCCTGTTGGCATGGCACAGCACAACCCGCGAACCCCGCTGTTCGGCATCCGGGGCCCAGGACGGCCCCGGCAGGCGCTGTCCGTGGCGCCTGTAATCGACCTGCAGGCCGAATATCAGTTCTGGCAGGTCTACGAACGCGTGGTGCGTCCGTTGCCCGGTGGGGGGCTGCGGCTGGCCTGGCTGGTCTGCCAGAAGGTGTACCGGGACCGGTGGCAGCATCCGCACGACAGCGACGAGGCGGCGTTGTCGCGGGTGCTGTTCGGCGGGAACATGACGGCTGACCGGGCGTCGGAGCTGGCGGAGCTGCATGCGCTGGTCAGCCGTCGGGTGGCATTGCTGGCCAGGCGCGGGCGGATTGATTCCGCAGCGTGATGCGCGGGGACGTCCCTTGCGTCGCTGGGCGGCCATGACCCGCCCTCGGTGGGGTCGACTGTTAGTCGACCGCTCTTCGCATCTACCCCACAGAGAGCCGCGCTTCGCGCGCGAGTCGACCAACGGTCGACTCCACCAATAGCCAACTCGACCGGCGTTTCTATGGCTTTCCCCGGTCCAACTGCCGATAGCCAATCGCCTCAGCCAGATGCGCCGTCTGGATCGTTTCACACCCCGCCAGATCAGCAATGGTGCGCGCCACCCGCAGAATCCTGTGCATCGCCCGTGCGGATAGCTGCAGACGCTCAATCGCCTGCTCCAGCAGATCCTGATCGGCCTCACTCAATTTCGTGCACGCACGCAGCGCAGCCGGCGGTAGATGTGCATTGAGCCCACCACGCGCATGCTGCCGGGCATGGGCGGCTTCCACCCGCTCACGCACCGATGCACTGGGCTCACCCAGCGGTGTGCTCTCCCGCAGCTCCACCGCGTCCATGCGCGTCACGCCGATATGCAGGTCGATACGGTCCAGCAACGGACCGGACACCCGCGCGCGGTAGCGGTTGATACGTTCGTCGCTGCACAGGCAGCGGTTGCTGCGGTCACCGGCCCAGCCGCACGGGCAGGGATTCATCGCTGCAACCAGCTGGAAGCGCGCGGGATACTGCACACTGCGCGCCGCGCGTGCGATGCGGATGTGTCCGGATTCCAGTGGCTCGCGCAGGGTTTCCAGCGCGCTGCGGTTCCACTCTGGAATTAGGTCATCCTGTGTCATGTCACGCGGCTACACTGTATCCGAGGGACTCCACTCGGGAGATCATCCTATGCTTCTGCTGATAGTGAAGGTGCGTGATCCCAGCCTGTTCAGTCAGTATCTTCCTGCCGGTACTCAACTGGGGGCCAACATAGCAAGCAGGCTTCCTGAAGGCTTTCCATTGCTCATCGATGGTGAGGGGAAGCTAAATTGGGCCTGCTTTTGCTATCTCTTGGAGAAGTACCGGATAGATAGTGCTCGGGATCGTCGGAGAACGCTCCAGACCTATGCCGAAGGATTGAAGGACTGGTTACAGCACCTTGACGCTCGGGGTATGGACTGGACCAGGCCACCTCCAGTGGCACTGAGTGATTTCAGAAGGTCCATGGCACAGGGTATCGGGCGAGGGCATCCTGTCTCAAACTCTACAGTCAATCTAAGAACTGCAATTGTCAGGGACTTCTACGCCTTCTTGGTCGATTGGACCAGATGGCGCCTCCATCATCCTTCTGAAGAGATCGACCGATATCCGATTGATAGGTTTCTGCATGCGGCATCGAAAGTGGCAGCCGCCAAAGCCTACAAAAAAGTTCCGAAGGCGCTCTCTGCGCAAGATGCTCAGAGCATCTCTGCTGGACTGAAGCTTCCCTACTCGCTGATGTTCAAGTGGTGCATAGCCACGGGGCTTAGGCGGACCAACGTTGCAAATTTAACTATCGCGCAACTCCCTGAAGAAGTTGACGAAATTGCCTATGTCACGCTGACGGTAAAGGGAGGAAAGCCGCTAGATGTCCCTGTTACCAGAGCTCTAATGAGTGTGACTTGGGACTACATTGAAACGGTTAGGCCGAGGCTTCTGTCGAAGACGCGCATAGAAACGGATCGCATCTTCGTCAATGAAAAGGGAATGCCTGCTACTTCCAGCTCCTACTACAGCGCATTTCGACGTGCCGCAATGCTGGCGGGAATACGCGCGTCACCTCACTGTACACGTCATACCTTTGCCGCTCACATGAACGCTGCCCTCGAGCGTTGTGTAGCTAGTGGTGTCGGGATAAATCCGACCAAAGTTCTGCAGCACATTCTTGGTCATTCCAGTCCTGCGACAACAGAGCTGTACCTGGATGCCGTTAAAGCGATGGACCTCGGAGTGCTGCGAGCGCTGATCGAAGTGCAGGAGAGTCTTGAATGAAGAATGAGAGCCTAGTGATCAGGTTTGTGAGCGACATTCCCGGACGGGACGTGGATTCATACGATTTTCGTTTGTTGGGTCTTAGTCCTGCCGTCGCCTCGCATCTAGCAAGGTCATTCCAAGCATTGACGGCGACCTACAGATCCGTAAGCAGAAGGCAAGCTTGGGCCTCGGTAAGAAAGTACTGCAGATACTTGGCAACTCAGCATGACCCTGATGCGGCAATGAAGCGTCAATCAGTCATTAAGGACTTCCTCTGCTCCATGGATAGGAGTGTTCGCCAGTCAACTGCGATCTCTCACTACAACTTCATTGCAGCGATCTATAGATGGCTGTCGCTGAACGACGTAGCGAACACAATTTTGTGGATGAACGTTGATTCTGGTCCTTGCGGATTGACGCGAGAGGCGAAGTCTGTTCGCAGTATCAGATTGTCTGTCAGCGACCTATCTATGATTTTGTCGGCCAGTAAGAAGGGCATTGATCGTGTGCGTCGACGATTAGAGCTGGGCGAGACCGCGATCAGAACTGGTGAATGTGAGGAGCTCTCTGGCCGTGACGTTGCCACATTGGTTGGCATCCAGAAGGGGTTGCAGCGAGGAGTGCTAGCAAAGCACCAGCTGACAAGGAGGGGCTTGATTCAGCACAGCTGCCGGTACAGGGAGGTTCGTCGCTACGTCGTCCTGGACGCACGTGATTTCATCCCATATCTCATTTGTCTGATGTGCCAGACACTCGCTAATCCTCAGTCAGCAATGGAGATCTCCGTGGACTGTGTTGAAGCGCACCCGGTTGACCCGTTGAAAAGGCGTGTCATATGGGACAAGTACAGGGCCGGGCGGCAACAGGTGCTAGACGTAAGTGCAGATGGCCGTTACTCAGTTCCTGCTCTGGTAGACGATATCACTCAAAAAACTCGCGTCCTACGCCCGATTGCTGGTGATTTTTCAGCGCGCTTGTTCATCAGTCCGTTCGGGGCAGGAGCGAGGACTCCTAATGTCCAGGGTTGGCACAACGCGCTGGCCGAATTCATCAAGGAGCATGATCTTCCGGACTTCAACTTCGTCGACATTCGCGCGTCTGGTGCAGAAGCTCTGAGTACATCCGGTGTTGGAATTGAGTCCATACAGAGGAAGATGCAGCACAGCCATCCTAGGACAACGCAGCGGTACCTGAGTCAGCATCCTCCCTCGTCACAAGCTCGAAGAAGAGTTGCGACGTTCATTGGCAAGGTTCTGGAAGAGGCCAGGCGTCCAACTGTGCGTCGCTACGAAACAGTGACGGGTTTGCAGTGCTCTGATCCATCCTCGGGGGTCGCGCCGCAGTCAGTTGTTGGGAAGGAGTGTCTCCAGTACCTGCAGTGCGCGACATGTCCCAATAGCATTGTGGTGATTGACAGCGCGAAGCATGTGTCCAGGATGCTCGCGACACTAAGTTCGCTAGAGCGAATGAAGAAGGAGGCCGCTAAATCAGTCGATGTCCGAGCGCGCTATCTGGCAGCTTTTGAGGAAACGCACCAGGTCCTGCTGGCATTAATGGAAAGAATTCCCGAAAGAGTGCTTGAAGTAGCGAGGCCGCTCGCTCTGAAGATCCCGCATCTGAGTATGGAGTGATCTATGAAGAGGGTCCGATCTGCGCCGGAGAAGGTTGATTTCGATCTCGCAAAATTTGGTGTCCGGTATGAAGACGGCTGCTGGGAGCTCCGTCAGTACGTCGTTGGCGATTCCTATCATAGGGTCTGTTTAGACTTCCATAAGTTTCCCTCCGCTTGGAGGTCTTCCGCGAAAGACTACTTTGCTAAAACTCTTCTAGGGTTGGTTCCGCGGGCGTCGACTATCCCATTGACGTTGAGAGAGCGGTTCTACGCCATCAAGTCTTTCGCTGTCTGGTGTAAAGAGCAAGGCGCTGCGTCGCCCAAAGAAATTGATTCTGAGCTGATTGAGTATTGGGGCCGCGAGATTGTCGGATTTCAGAAGGGTAGGCGGATTACGCCACGTGCGGAGGGCTGTCGGTCTGCGAACGTGGAGGATTTTCTGAGAGGGCATACTGACTGTTCTGTCGAGGTACGGGCGGCCTGCTCTGCGGTCGCGCAGCGATCGCGCAAGAGAATTAGGATGGCTGGGAATGAGGCCGGAACAGACGCTCTCGGCGAGGATCTGATTCTAAGGGTGCTGAGGGACGCACTGGTAGTGGTACAGGAGGACGCACCGGAGGTACTTAGGCTCGTCAGCAAGTTCTCCGGACCCAGGGCTACAAGGACTGCCAGACGTGGACGTCGTCATTGGCACTCAGAGTGGGTAGGGGATCGGCCGAACTTTAGCTCTGAGGCCATGAAGAGGCTTGGAGAGCGCACGTGTTTGAGCGAAGAGCGAATGATTGGGACGGTGATCGGAGCTGCTATCGCGGTGATCGCGCTTCTTTCGGTTATGCGAACGTCTGAGTTGCAGCGACTATGTGTCGGGTGTGTTGAGAAAGAGGGTGACGGTGAGTTCGGCAGTTGGGTCATCAAAGGAATTCTCGCCAAAAGTGGGCGTGCCCACACTTGGATAGTCGTCCCAGAGGTCAAAGCTGCTGTGGAGGCAATTGAACTATTGGGGGCAGAAGTACGAGCTAATAGCGGCACTAAGGCGCTCCTGGCGGCGCGAGTGGTGAGCAGAAAACCGTATCTAAGTGGCCGGACGCGCGCACCATCTAAGGTTGCATGGGCTTCGATGTTGCTATGCAGGGTGAGAGAATTCGCCCAGCTGTCGTGCCCTGAGGGAGGAACGGCGCTGGAGCACCTGACTTTTCGGAAGACCAGGAGGTTCTTAGCCCGATTCGTTGCAAGGCGAGATCGCTCCAGTCTCGGCGCCCTCGCATTTCAGTACGGCCACTTGGATGTGCAGATCACTGATACGTACTATGTCGGCAACGACCCAGAGCTGACCAAGCTACTGAACGAAGAATCCAGCTTAGAGGTGATCAGGGCCATGGAGGATCTTGCGCGCTCTGATTCAGTACATACGAATGTTCCTGCTGAAGTGATGGAAGCGACTAGGCAGAGGATCGAAGCTGTACTGTCGCGCGTGAGTACCCAGAAGGAGGTGTTTCGAATGCTGGGTGCCGGGGTTGTTCTGGGTCCTTGCGATTGGGGATACTGCTTCTACCGGCAAGAGCGATCTAAGTGCGAGGGGAATGAAGACGGACCGAACAAGGCGAATAGAACTCCAACTACCTGTGCGAGCTGCTTGAACTTCGCAGCGACGCCTCGGCATGCCGAGTGGTGGAGGCGGCGCGTTGCTGACTTGGAAGAGTTCGCCAGGTTTCGAGGAACCCCGGCGCAGTCCAAGAGGATCGCCGCTGAGAGACTGGCACAGGCAGTGAAGATTCTCTCTGTTATTGGGGGAGGCGATGAACCGTGAGTGTCTTTTGACCGAGTTCGAGCTGCAGCTGGTGGCTTGGAGGGCGGGTGGCAGAAAGCCCTCAGTTAGATCGGTTGCAGAGGCTTGTGGGATCTCGAGACAGTCCGTCTATCGCTCCCATCAATGCGTGGTTGCAAAGATTGCTGAGCTCTCAGACCCGCAGAAGCGCGAGAGGGACGTGGCCTTGAAGATCGATCTTCTTCGAGAGCGACTCAGACGTGAAGTTGAGAAGGTCGGGATTCTTACCACGTTGTGTGGTGAGCTGGCAGCGGCCCTACATGATGCCCGTGAGGACCTGGCCTTTGCGCAGTCAACGGTTGAACGACTCCGAATGAAGAAGGGGCTAGGATGAGGTTCGGCAAGCGTGTAGCCACCTTCTGAGGACTTTTCTGCCGATGCCTGGTCAGTTCTCTGACTGGAATTCAGCAAGCGCGGCCCTCAAGACTTGGTAGGGCATTGTTGCGAGCAGCTCTGCAGGCGATCGCCCATCCAGAAGGGCATGGCCGGCGATAAACCACTCAATCTCTGCCCAGCCAGTTGTTCTTCCTTTGGCATCGAGAGCTTCGCCTGTGCCCCAAATCGATCCGAGGATGTCCGCGAGGTAACGGACCGGCTTGCCATCCCTGCCGAACTGCCAGGGTGGAAAGCGCCAGCTACCACCCGAATCAGGAAGATAGGCCGCCAGAAGCCTTCCTTCACAAACCATTTGCATAGCGGATGGCGCTGGGCGACCTCGTTCGACACCAAGAGCTTGCTCAACTTCGGCTGCAGTCGGCCATTGACTGGCGAGTTCGGTTCGCCGCGCGACTGCAAGATGCTCCAGTGGGATCGGCCTTCCAACGCTTCGCATAGAGGCTAGCTCCGGCTAAGTGAGGCACGTCGAGTGAGGGTGACTCGAGGGGATTGACACGAGTCGATACAACAGGTCCGTGCGATAGATGGTGCCCCTGGTCGGGCTCGAACCGACACAAGCCGCTTATCTGGCGCTGACGGGTTATAAAACCGCTGCTCTACCTATTGAGCTACAGGGGCATGTCAATGGACCACGCCCCCGTATTCGGTGATATGAAGTAAAAACCCTATTCATCGCGCGGCTTCACCGGCGAGCAGGTCCCGGCGGTGCTCTGCTACGCGTACCACATCCAAGAAGACCGTTTCCGCCAAATAAATGGACAGCTGTCGAAGAAGGCTATCCCTGAAAGCCTCAGCACCCGAATTGCGCGCCCCCACACCGAGCCGGAAGTCAGTCACGGCTTGGACTTCTGGGCCAGGTACTCCGTCTCGGACCTCACGAACAGACCAACTCAAGATCACTTCGATCATTTTGTCTCCTGATCCGGCTGGACGCGGCCAACGCGTCAGGCTGAAAGCGCCCGGACGTCCACGGCCACGCTCCACGGCCGAACCGATACTACACGATTTTCATGTAATCGGTGCGTGAGCCATACCTTGCCAATCGCCCAAGTCCGGCGATGGTTCGATGGCTCGAAAAACGATCTACCAGGCCGAGTATAGAAGCTTGATCGAAGCCCTACGGCTTCGACGTGAGGCGCTGGCGAGAAGTCAGACAGAGGTGGCGAGGGCACTGGGCTGGTCCCAGCAGGCACTGTCGGCGGTAGAAGCGGGGGCGCGTCGTCTCGACGTTGTCGAGTTCGTCCAGCTGTGCCGCGTACTCGAGATCTCCAAGGAGGACGCATTCGCCCTCCTAACGGATCTCCAGTCCGATTCGGTCTGATGATCACGGAATTTTGCCCCTAAGCTGTCGCATCTGAGGATGGAGAGCGTCACATCTCACGTCATCGCACCCTCGGCGCCGGCCAAACCAAGCGGTTCTTAGCATCTATTGTCCCCCCGCTTAGCATCGCATCCTGAGCATTGGGCGTTCCGGCTTAATGCGACTAAGACCAGACTAGTTTGCGAAATCGGTGGCTGGAAGCGCCATCTGGCACAGTGAGTGAAGAGCGGGCAACGAGTCGCCGCTTGCCAGCATCGCAATTCCTCGGTGTACGTGACGACGTAGAAGAACCGTCAGGGCGCCATCATCGGAGGCCGAGCCATCAATGGCACACCTTTGCTTCAGCAGCGCAAGATAGACATCTCCGTGATCGCCCGTGAGGACTTTCCAGCTAAGCTCGACGTTGCTTGCCGCGATCAGGCGTCAAGCTCCAACTGGGCGAGGGTCGGCGATGGATCTACAGAGCGCCCACCGGCACAATGCGTTCCAGTGTTTGATTCCTGTGGATCGCCGAAGACGCATGAGCTGGTCTTTGGCACTGTCGGATAAGACTCTGCTTGAGTGCGAATATTTGCTGGATAGCGCTCCGGCGTGTGCAGCTCTGCACGCGAAGGGAGATGCCATCCCTCCCGCCTTCATGTGGGATAAGCCAGGGCCAGTTCTGTCCCAAGCGCTGAACCAGCGGGTTGCAGAAATTGATGACGCCTTCCAGGGCGTGGGGCATGGCGTGCAGACGCTCATCGACTCTGTGAAGGGAGCTAGACCAGAATCAGCGACTGATCGCCTATCATTTCTGCTCCGTTATGTTGACACCAAACGATTGATACGCCGCCTGACACACGTGTTGGGGCTTAGGGACAGTCGTGAGTTCAAGTGGACACTTTCGGCCATTCAACGCTCTCAAGGACGGCGTCCTGCAGAGTTTGAGATGATGCTGAACAACGCACGAGAGCGATACGGCGTTTGCTGACGATTCCATGGAGTCTGCTGAAGTCGTCCCGGCCTTCGTTTAGTCGTTCGATTTCCAGGGGGTGAGTACCTCCGCAATTGGTTTCCTAGCACTCAGGATGCGTTTACTGGGGCGGCGACGTCCCCCCGTCATCTTGGCTCGAGACCCTTTGCTTTGCGGTCCTCAAGGTGAAGGGCGTCGAATTCTGCACGACCGAATTCTGGTCGCACCTTGGCGATCCTCACGTCATCGCTATTGAGATCGAGCTGACCCAAAATTCTGATCTGCTCTTGCTCGCGCGAGCTCCGATTGCTCTTCGTCGACAAGTTGGTAAGCCTGTTGATCGCATAGGCAATGAAGTCCGCAATCTGCAACAAGGGCTCTTGCTTTGAGCTTTCGTAGTAACCCTCAAAACTCCCGGTCCAATCAGGAAAGAAGTCCTTTCCGAACTCGTCGCCGGGATCCCCGCGCCCTTCGTCCATGATGAGCACAACCTTCTGACCCTTCAAGAACTGACGCAACTTGAGGATCAAGAGGAACAGTGATTGATCCTCCTTCTTCTGAGGATCTAATCCGTGCACATTGGTCGCGATCGCAACTCCGTGATCAGCGAAGGTACGGTCATCGACCGTCTGAATCAGAACTGGCCACCGGTAATGGTTGTAGATTTTCACAAAAAACGAAAGCAATCTCAGGACGTGATCGTCACTTAGCGAGATCCAGTCGCGTTTCTTGTTGACGATCTCTACGAAATGAAATTCGCTCGGTCGCTTTCCAAGCAGTTCTGTGAGCTCATCAAGACAGCTATTAAGCTCCTCGCGAACATGCTCAACCTCATCGTCTGCGAAGCAAACCGCCACGTTTGTCCTCCGATTCGAAGTTACATAGTTTGAATCGATCGTGACGTTGGATGAGTAGGTGTCGTCAATCGCAATGTACATGATGCCCTCCTTGAGCCACGGCCACTAGAAGCCACATCAGGCTCCTAGCCAGATAAGTTCACGCTTCCGTTCAACAGTCTGCTGTTGATCGATTTGATCCTAGAACGTTACCGCATTGCGAACAAGTGGGCTGCCATATTAGTGAGGCCGAGCATTGCGCTGGTCCGACCCAGGCGCGAAGGGTGGACCGGCCAGGATTTTGTAGACATCTCAGAGCCATAATCAATGGAAGCGAGAGAGGTGTCTATGGCGAGCAAGCAGTACACGGATGAGTTCAAGGCCGAAGCGGTCAAGTAGGTTACCCAAAGGAGCTTTGCTGTAGCCTAGGTTGCCAAGCGGCTGGGGGTCTCATCCCACAGCCTTTACCAATGGCTCCGCAGGGCCAAGAGCGAGGCCTTGGCGGGCACGCCAAAGGGGGGGGCGATGTTGCCGACGCCCCAGGACTCAGCCGAGGTTCGGCGTTTGAAGGCCGAGGTGAAACGTCTGACTGAAGAGCGCGACCTTTTTACTGCCACGCGTCGGCTGCAGCAGCGGATGAGCTCCCTGGCGCTGCAAGCGTTGCCGCCTTGTCAAATATAGGTTTTTGCAGTTGTGCGTTTACTCGCCATCTCCGATCTGCACCGTGAAATCTGGCGTGATGCGAGGCCACTTCGAGCGGGCGAAAATTGCTGTGCGGTCTCTGCGGGCTTAACGTAGTGAACCGCACCTCCTGCTGAGTTGGGGAGCGCAAGTGTCCAGCGCTCCCCAGGTTGGAGATCAGTTGTCGAAGCTAACCTCTTGAGCGAGATGCTGGTAGAGATGCTTCTGCCGAAGAGCAGCGACCTGAATGACCGCGGGGATGGTGACTCGATATGCAGCGCCTGCGACGTCGATTGCCGTCCACAGTCCGGTGATGACCCATCCAATCGGACCGGTCAGCAGCGCCATCGTCTTGGAAAGCAGGATGTTGCCACCAAAGGAGAGTCCGCGGCCAATGAGTGCTTTCAGGATAGCGTTGACGATGATTGTGGTCAGCTGGTACGACCTGAAGCCCCCCATGCGGAACACCGTCTGGAACACGCCGACCATGGTTTCGGCCGTGACGCCATTGGTGTTCTTGACCCCGGTGGACTGTGCCAACTCTCTCAGTTCCTCCGGAGTCATCTTCTCAAGTGCATCCGTAAGGATCTTCATTAGAAGATTGCTTTCAATCTTCTCTACGCTCGAATTCTTGCTGTAGTTGACCTTCATCTTGTCGCAGACGTCCATCAGCACTTCCTTGTACTGAACGCCCTTGCCGCCTCGGAACATGGTGGCAAAGGTGTTCGCTCCGAAGCACTGGACTTCTGCGGCAATCTGTTCCCAGTACTGATGATGATCTGGACTGAAATTCTTGTATCGCTCATGCATGGTCAGCTCCTCCGTGAATCGCGGCGAGCCATCCTTGTCATGCGTAAGGCAATAGACGAGGTCGTTCAGGTCTTCTGACTGCAGCTGGCCCAGAAATTCAAGGTCAGCGTCACTGCGGTAAGCCATGTAATTCCCTTTTGTGTTGCGATGAAATGTGCCTGTGGGCGCCGCCGGACAGGCCTGTGGCCGCTTTTGGGTGGATCCCGATTGAGCCCGCACCCGTGGGCTGATCAGACGCCGTAGAAGCCCGCGCGGACCTTAGGTACAGGTCACGGTGCTCTGGACGCATGCGCCGGGCGGGAGAAGGGGGTGTTGGTTGGGGGTGATCTGCGCGGCGAGCAGGTAGTCCCGCAGCGATCCCGCTACTGAATGCTGAGAATTACGATGCTCTCAACCTGCTTGGCGGATGCGTACTCTCGCTTGCGGATTGCTTCCATTACCGCGCTCTCCGTCTTGGCCTGGGCAGAGATGCCGATTGGGCCTACGTTGCGGAGTGAGTAGCCCTTGATCTTGATCTGGTACTTGACCCTGACGCTGACTACCATGGACGTGCTCCTTTGTCTCATCCTTGATGGGAAGCGCTTCTGACGCTGTGCGCGCGAAGCCATGTCTCCTATCGGCAGGTTGATGCGCTTCTTTAGTGGCTTTTTGACTTCTTCGAGCGCACGCTGCTCGGCACCTGCAGGTCTTGTAGACCTGGCGCCTTAAAGCCCTCGAGCTTTGGAGGGCCCGCCGTGCTGGCTAGCAATCGCGCCGAAGCATCGATCAGACGTGTTTTCGCGCACTTGGACGAGACCCGGGGAAATTAGCGTCTGAGGTCAAATCGTCGAAACTTCCAGATATATCCTTGTGTGTCAATGGGTTAGGTGTATTTTTTGCTGCGGAGGCAGTTGTAGCTGGTGGATGCCACCAGATGCAACTTTGAGCTGGTGGATGCCACCAGTAGACTCTGCCCATGACCTCGATTCCGCTCCCTCCGCTCGTTCAGTTTTCTGGCCACGAAACGTTTCCTCTCCGGCAACTGTGGTTGCGAAAGGCTTACGACGCTGCCGTAGAGGGAGAGGGGCGCCCGGCCAAGGAGGTCTTTGCCCCTGAAGTTGGGATACGCCGCTTTGGTGTGGGCAAGAACATGGTGGCCGCCATTCGCCATTGGGCAATGGCCTGTGACGTCATGACAGAAGCGCGGGATGGACGCATTTCCATCGGCACGACCGGTCATGCCCTCTTTGGTAGTGGTGGCCTAGATCCATTCTTGGAGCGCCCGGCCACCGCGTGGTGGGTTCATTGGCTCCTCGCCGGACGAGCACAGCGCTCAACCACGTGGTGGTGGGTCTTCAATCAGGGGGCGCAACACGCATTTGATGTGGAGCGACTGACCGATTCGCTGAAGTCGACGGTCGAGCAGGCCGGTCACAAGACATCCAGAGTGACCCTCAAGCGTGACGTCGAGGTCTGCCTGCGCTGCTATGCAGCCAAGCGCGATGGGCGCGGCGGTGACGAAGCGGTTGAACCTCTTTTGTCTGAGCTTGGGCTGATCAATGAAGGGGCGGGCGGAAGCTTCTCCTTCCTGCGCAGCTCGCAGCGCTCTTTGCCCGACGGAATATTTGCGATGGCGTTGCTCGAGTTCTGGGCAGAGCGTGACCTGCGGCTCGGTACCGGTCAAGCGACCCTCTCCTTCGAGGCCATTTCGCACGAATACGGTTCTCCAGGAAGAGTGTTCAAGCTTGACGAGAGGGGGATCGAAGACCGGTTGTCAGGGCTCGAGTCGCTGACGGATGGTCAGCTCAGATGGACTGATACCGCCGGGGTGAGGCAAGTCAGTCGTCAGATTCGCGGGGCTCACGAAGAGCTTACTGCAGACCTATTCAGGAAGGCTTATGGCAAGTAATGCGCGTCCGATGGTACAGGTCGCCTCGCGCTTTCAGCGCTCGGTGCAGCTCGAATCTGATCTTGCTCGAGAGGATGCGCTCGATGGCTATGTCCTGCATGGCAGTGGCGAGCTCGCTCTAGAGACGACGGCGCGCTACGTAGCGTCTTCCCAGCAGCGAGCTTTTACCTGGACAGGACCATACGGTGGTGGCAAGTCAACCCTTGCCCTGGCGCTGGCGCAGTTGTCAGGTGGTACGCCGCAGGTGCGCAAGCGGGCCAAGGCTGCGCTTGGTCTCGATGCAGCCAGCGAAGTCACTCGTGCCTTCGGCGGCCGCAAGGCGTGGGCTGTAATTCCCTTGGTCGGTCGACGGCAGTCGCTTGAGGCAGCCTTGAGCCAAGCGATTGATAAGTACGCACCTCTACGTGGCGCTAAGCGCATGCGAGAGGGGGTGCGTGATGTTGTCGGTGAGCTAATCAAGCGCGCCGAAAATCCTGATGTTGGTGGCGTGCTCGTCATCCTTGACGAAATGGGTAAGCTGCTTGAGGCTGCCGCTGCAGCGGGCGAGGATATCTATCTGCTGCAGGAGCTGGCCGAAGCAGCTAGTCGCTGTGAGGGGCGTCTTGTCATCGTCGGCGTACTGCACCAGGCATTTGAGCAGTACGTCGGCAGGTCGCACCGTGGCATTCAAGCCGAATGGGCCAAGGTCCAAGGCCGCTTTGTAGACATCCCTGTTGTCGCTGGCACGGACGAAGTTATTGGTCTCATTGGTGGCGCGATAGAGTCCGAGCAGGCGCATCCCAAATCGCTCAAGGTCAGCCGATCGATTGCGGACCAGATTAGGTTGCGACGCCCGTCTTCGCCCCCTACGCTTGCCGCTGCGCTGGACGCATGCTGGCCACTTCACCCTGTCACCGCAGCTCTGCTGGGGCCGTGTTCACGTCGGCGCTTTGGTCAGAACGAGCGAAGCGTGTTTGGGTTCCTTAGTTCGTCCGAGCCATTGGGGTTCCAGGAGTTCCTGCGAGGTCAGACGGGGGAGATTTCCAGTGTCTATAGCCCGGCACGTTTCTGGGACTATCTGCGCGTCAACTTTGAGCCGGCGATCCTGGCATCGGCCGACGGACACCGTTGGGCGGTCGCGAGTGATGCAATTGAGCGTGTTGAGGCTCGCTTCCATGAACTTCATGTAGCTCTGATAAAGACGATCGCTCTGATTGACATGTTCCGCAACGGCTCTGGCGTTGCGGCGACCAATGAGGTTCTCCAGCAGAGCATTCCTGGCCACAGTTCAAAAGACATCGCAGGCGCTCTCGCGGATCTTGTGACGTCCAGCGTTGCTGTGTACCGAAAGCACCTGTCTGCCTGGGCCGTGTACGCCGGCAGTGACTTTGATATTGAAGCTGCGGTTGAGCAGGCTAAAGGCAAGCGTACTCTCTCTATTGACCAACAGTTCCGCCAAGTGGGTACGCTGCCGGCTTTGAGTGCCCGTAAACACTATTTCCTGACCGGGACGCTGCGTTGGTTCGAGCGGGTGGTCGCCACGCCGAAGGCCGCCGGTGACATGCTCGATTCCTCCAGAGAGTCCACTGCAGGGCGTTTCATCTTGCTTGTCCCGGATGAAGAGACCACTCCCCAGGCGCTTCGTGATGCAGCTATGGCCTTGGTCAAGCGCTGCGAGGATTCGCTCAATGCCATCGGTGTGCCCAAGCTCCACTTGGGCTTGGCTGAACAGGCAACCGAGCTGGCGGCCTTGGAGCAGGTGGCCAAGGCGACGCCTCAGCTTGACGGCGATGCTGTGGCCAGGCGGGAGATTTCCGCCAGGTTGGAACATGCCCGCCACGCGCTGGACGCCGATCTGCGCGAGGCGTTCTCCACGGCTACGTGGCATATTGGGTCAGAGGTTCTGACTAGTACTGTCGACGATGGCCTCTCACCCATCGCCAGTGTCGTGTGCGAGAAGGCCTTTGCCAAGGCGCCTCTGGTCTTTAGTGAGCTCGTCAATCGAGACACGTTGTCCTCCAATGCCGCGAAGGCACAACGCCTTCTGATGCACCGCATGCTCTCCCATGCCGATCAGGAAGAGCTCGGCTTTGAGGGTTACCCAGCTGAAGCTGGCCTCTATCACACCATACTGGCGCCGCTCCAGCTCCACGGACTCAACGGGACATCAACGGGCTTCCGAACGCTCGCTCAACTGGAGGAGATGGGGGGCTCAAGCATCGTCGCGCTCTGGCAGGACTGGAAGGCGCAGTTGGTCCAGTCGCGGTCGACGGTTCCCCTGTCCGCGCTGTTTGAAACGGCCAGGCAGGCTCCTTATGGCGTGCGTAATGGATTGCTTCCCATATTCGCATTGGCCTTCTTCTTGGCCCATCGAAGCGAGATCACCTTGTACATCGATGGCATGTTCACGCCGGAGATGAGCGACGCGGATTCCGATGCGTGGCTCCAGGATGCAGCTCGAATTGGTTGGAAGTGGCTTCACATTGATGAGAGTGCGCGCAAGATGCTGCGGCAGCTTGCTCGCCGCCTTGAGCCTATTGCTGATCGACCTGTGCAGGCCGACCCGTTGGACTCGGCTAGAGCGCTTGTGGCTTGGGCATTCTCGCTTCCTACGTGGACTCGCAAGACTACATCGGTCAGTGAGCCGGCCCGGAATGTCCGATCTGTTCTGCTGCGCGCATCTGATCCGCTCAAGACGATCTTCGTTGACCTTCCCGACGCACTTGGCCTCAAGCCGGGCAAAGAGATCGTTGATGTCATCATCAACGTCGTCAATGAGCTCGACTCCGCCTACAACCAAGTACTAAGTAAGCTCGGGGATCAAATGCTGATTTCTCTGGCGCACACTGGGCCGCTGTCTCGACTTCGGTCGCGAGCGAAAGCCATTGCAGGCAGGACAGGCGACTTCCGAATCGATGCATTTGTCTCGAGACTGGCTGAATACGATGGGCTTTCTACTCAAAATGAGAGTCTGGCCTCACTCGCCACCAACCGTGCTGCCCGCGACTTCACCGATCAGGACGTAGAGCGCGCTGGCATTCAGCTGGCCGACTGGGCGTTTCAGTTCCGGCGACTGGAGCTCTTGGCTTCTGTCCAGGGGCGTCCGTCGGGCCGTCATGCGCTAGCTGTGGCCTTCGGTAGCCAGAAAACCGTCAGTGCCACCATCGATGTGGCAGACGAGGATCGAGAGGTGATCTCTCAGGTTCGCGACGTAATTCTGGCTGCAGCGAAAAGAGACGGCCTGACGAAGGAGCTGTACCTCGCTGCCTTGGCAGAGGCGGGCGCAGCGATGCTTGAGGGCGCAATGGAGGCGGAGGTCAGTAATGGCTGAACATCATGTTCTGGGTATCTCTGGGGGCAAGGACAGCGCGGCACTAGCGGTCTACATGCGGCTCAACCATCCTGAGTTGGATCTCAAGTACTTCTTCACTGACACCGGCAAGGAGCTGCCGGAGGTCTACGACTTCCTTGGTAGTCTCGAAGGGTTCCTAGGTAAAGAAATTCTCAGGCTCAATCCTCAGCGCGATTTCGACTTCTGGCTGCGCGAGTACAACAACTTTCTTCCTTCGCCTCGGAGCCGTTGGTGCACCCGTCAGCTCAAGCTGACCCCGTTCCGGAATTGGATCAAGCCTTGGCTCGATGCGGGAGACACGGTCCATAGCTATGTAGCTATTCGTTCGGATGAGAACCATCGCGAAGGATACGACTCTGGTCATCGTAACTTGACCGTACACCTCCCATTCCGAGAAGCAGGCGTCGACCACTCGGGCGTGATGGAGCTACTGGACGGTGCCGGCGTCGGACTGCCCAAGTACTACGAATGGCGGTCTCGCAGTGGTTGCACGTTCTGCTTCTTCCAGCAAAAGATCGAGTGGGTACGGCTTAAGCAGCAGCATCCCGAACGATTTGAAGAGGCAAAGATGTATGAGAAGACTGCCTTGGAACATGGTTCACCATTCACCTGGAGTGACCGTGAATCCCTGACTGAACTGGAGCAGCCCGAGCGCATCGAGGCGATCGAGCGGGACTTTGAGCGACGGAAGGAGAAGTCCGCGAGCCGTGGTCGAATCAATCCACTTCGACAAGGGGTGGAGTTGCCGGCTGGCGTGGAAATGGAAGAGGTATTTGGCGAGACCACCTCCTGTGTTATTTGCCAGAAATAGAGATGCCCGATGAAGTCTCCAGCGCCCATCTATGCCGATTTTGCCTCTTCCGCCCCACCGTTGCCCGAAGTCGTAGATGCAATGATGGAATGGCTAGGCGGCTCGCATGCCAATCCTCACGCTGACCACTTGCCTGGTCATCGCGCGGCAAGAGCTGTTGAGGATGCGCGTCAACAGATCGCTGACCTCATTGAAGCTGACCCGGATGGCGTAGTTTTCACTTCCGGCGCGACCGAATCAAACAACCTGGCCCTGAAAGGGCTGGCTGGCTCATGCGGCGAGGGGCTGCTCTTCAGCCCTTTGGACCACAGCTCTATCGTCGAGGTGGCCCGCTATCTTGGCCAGAGTGGCTCCTGCCGCGTCCGACAGCTCAAGCATGATGCACACGGTAGTGTCTCCGCCGGCGAGGTAGAGAATGCACTAGCGGCTAGTCAGGGGAGGGTTCTGGTCGCGCTCGCGCACGGCAACAATGAAATCGGCACTATTCAGCCGCTGACTGAGATCGGCACTGCTGTTTCAGACCGGGGCCACCTTCTCCATCTGGATGCTTCCCAGACGGCGGCGCATATCGGCATATCCGTTCAGGACATGCACGTGACTACGCTGAGTATCTCTGGTCACAAGCTCTACGGGCCGGCGGGGATCGGAGTGCTCTGGGTAGATCCCAGTCATCAGGCGGACTTGCTTCCAATATTTCACGGCGGGGGGCAGCAGGCGGGGATTCGATCAGGCACTGTTCCCACGTACCTGGCCGTTGGATTGGGGGTGGCCGCTCGGCTTGCTCGGGATCGTATGGAACAGGCGCGTAATCACCTGCAGGCTATGGCTTCGCAGTTCATTGCGGCCCTCGCCGGCCGCGGTCTAGCGCCTGTTGTCATTGGTCACCCCTCCGATCGCCTGCCTGGGCACCTTAGTGTCCGGTTCCCGGGTGTGGCGGCACCAGACTTGCTTGCCAGGCTATTGCCTCTATTGGCAGTGTCCACTGGGGCGGCGTGTTCAGCTGGCGAGCTAAGGGCATCTAGGGTGCTGAGGGAGCTTGGCTTGGATGAGGAGACGGCAAGTGAGGGACTCAGGATCAGCTTTGGGCGGACGACTACCTCTAAAGAAGTTGCACTGGCTGCCGAATACATGTCAGATGCCGTCCGTGAAGTCCTAGATTCAATCTAGGGGCGCCTGCTGGAGTGAAATAGAGCTCGGCGGGGATGGAAGTCTTGGCGGAACTAGCAAAGGGATGTGGAAGCGATGGCAACCCGCAATAAGAAGGCAGTGTCAGTTCGACGGCAGAAGCTGAAGGTGGCTTCGAGTAAAGGCAAGAAGCCGGCAGGCCCGAAGTCATTCCGCGTGGCCGCGCGCACCATCCTGCATCTTGGCCGCGAGCTGATCACGTCCGATGAGATCGCGATCAATGAGTTGGTCAAGAACGCCTTTGATGCAGGCTCTCCCAATGCCGACGTCACGATCGTCTGCCCGGTTCCTCCTTCCGAGGTAGCAAGCCTGATCCAGATGGTCAGGGATAGCACAGAGTCGCTTGCGAACGTTAAGAGCGGTGTCATCGTAGAGTTGAACAATGCGGCAGAGGAGCGTGACCTCAAGAAGATCGCCGCGGATCACTTTGGTCTGTGTATCGAAGAAATTGGTCGCGCTCGCAACGAAGACACTGTTGTGGACATCCTGGAGAGGTTGAATTACCTCGAGGTCTCTGACACAGGTCATGGAATGGCTCCTAGTACGATTGTCCCAGTCTTCCTCACAGTGGGAACTGACAACAAAGTACTGAATCCAAGTAGCCCCGACGGCACTGAGCGCTTGGGCAATAAAGGGATTGGTCGCCTGGCCATGATGAGATTGGGTGATCGAGCGAAAGTGACGACTTGGACCGTTGGTTCCTCGCGAGCTACGGCTGTCGAGTTTGACTGGCGCCAATTTGATACTGCTGATCTACAAGTCAGTGACATCCCTATCGCCACGAGTACCTCCAAGGTGCCGGAAGGGATCGTTAGCGGCACTTTGGTGCGTGTCTTCCCGCTTAGAAATGACTGGACCGAGAACAATGAGCAGCTCGGGGGCTTGAAATCATTCATCAGGCGCCTGCGCAGTCCCTTTTCGGCCGTCAGAAAATTCAAAATTCGTGTGTCAGTGAACGGTTCCAGGCCGATTGCGACACCTCCACTTCATGACTCGATGCGTGCTCACGCCGACCAGGTACTTGAGCTTCGGTTCGATCCCCGGGGGGTCTCATCGCTGATTGACCCTCTTCTGTGGATGAAGCTGAGTACTGGCGGAGAGGTGGACCAGGCCGAAGAGCAGCCGCGCTCAGCTAGTGCGGTCTTACGCATCCTGACTGATACCGATGGCGCAAGGAAGAAGGCCAAGAAGCGCGCCGTTGCGTCAAATGAGCAAGCGACACCTATCGATCTTGATACCTTGAAGGCCATTGGGCCATTCAAGCTCCACATCCTTCGTTTCAATCGCCGTCAGCTGCGCGAGAAGGTCAAGCAGGATTGGGACCTGATACGAAGAGAGCTCGATATGTGGTCTGGCGGAATTGCTATCTATCGCGATGGTTTCCGTGTCGGCTTCACTGGATCCGAGAAGGATGGCGACTGGCTGGGCCTGGATGCCAAGGCTCTTCGCGGCAGTGGCTATGTGGTCAATCGGATCCAGGTCATGGGTGCTTTAGAGATCACCCATCGTGGCAATCCTAATCTCAGGGATCTGACTAATCGAGAAGGACTGATTTCGACGCCTGAGGTAGAGGCACTCAAAGAGCTCCTTATTCGCGTTGCAATCAACCCGCTGCGTGCGTTGGTGCAGATGGAGGATCAGAAGACCCGGCAGCAAGATCTTGAGCGCCTGGTTAGCGATGGAACCTCGACCCTCGCAGACCGACTGATACTTGCTAAGCAAGACATTGCTTCGCTTCGCGTTGCAGCTCCTGAGCCACTCAAGGCGGCCATCGGCTCTCTAGACTCGCATCTGCACTTCATCTCCGCGCAGGTTACGAAATTTGAAAACGCTGTAGAGAAAGCGGGGGAAGGACGGGAGGAAATTCTCGAGCTCGCCGGCGTCGGCAATGTGATGCATGGCGTGATGCACGAGCTGACTCGGACCACGGCTCAAACCAGGGAGCTTATAAGGAAGATCTCTGGGCGAACCGACCAAGAGACCCAGGAGCTGCTAGACAAGCTTGAGCAGGAGATCAGCGCAATCAATGTCCGTCTGCGGCAGATGGACCCCCTGATGCCGGGCGCGCGCCACGTGAAGCGAGAGATCGACGTGGAGCGCCTGGTCAGGACGATTGTATCTGGCTATCAAACGCGCTTCGCCAGGCACGATATCTCCCTGGCCATCGAAAAGCCAAGCGACTCTGGGAACTTCCTTGTGAACATGGTTCCAGGGTTCCTCAGCCTTGCTCTTGAGAACCTCATCAGCAACTCGGTCTATTGGTTGGGCGAGCGGCATGACAAGACCGTGCCGGCGAAGATCACAATTGACATCGACCCGCGCTCAAATACCGTATCGGTTACAGACAATGGACCGGGTGTCAGAGTCTCAGACAGAGAGCGTGTCTTCCATCCCGGGTTCAGCCTGCGAGCCAAGGGCAAGGGGTACGGTCTTTATCTGGCTAGAGAGGTCGCCGAGTATCACCAAGGGAAGCTGTTTCTTGAAGCTTCCGTCGGCGATGGGGGCGGGCTGAACACGTTCGTACTTGAGCTACCAAGGAAGCAATGATGGACATCAAGGAACTGATCCAGGACGCCAGCATTCGACGGGTTCTGTTCGTCGACGACGACCTGCGTGATAGGCCGACTCTCGGAGAAGTCGACCTGGCCTCACATCCTTCACATCTGGTGTCGGACATCTTGCGCGATGCTGACGATGATGACACAGAGGAACTCATTGCCATTGCGAGCGAGCATGGCGCGAAAGCCGGCAATGAGAATGAGCTGTTTGACAGTCTGCACAAGCCGCAAGTGCTGGCGGCAGCGCCGGATTCCATTCGAGTCCCCTATGAGACCGCCAGGGACAAGATCAAGGATGCGGGTGCGCCGGTGCGCAAGATCATTGAGTGGGTGAAGGAGTGGACCGGCCACGATCCCGTCCTGCGCACGGTGCCTAGCGCTACCGTGCAGGCGCCAGCGGATATCTTTGATCTTCTGGTGATTGATTACTATTTGGTAGGGGACAGCGAGGCCGAGACTGCGCCTTACATCAGGAGAATGTTGGACCTTCACGAAAAGGAGGACAAGCCCCTTCTCGTAGTGTTGATGACGTCTAATGGTGGTGGTGTGGTGGCCAACATGCAGACGATTAAGACGGATATTTCTCGATCGAGCGCTCGCTTCCGAATTCTAGAAAAGCCATCGCCCGCACCAGGCAATGGAGGCCTGATCGCCAAGGAGCGGTGGGCGCAGGCCCTGACGCAGCTCGCGACTCAGCGGCGCCTGATCATTCCCATGGAGAACTTCGTCCGGGCTTGGAAAGCTAGCCTGGAGCAAGCCGCAAAGGCCATGGAGCTCCGGTTGCTGGATCTAGACGGCAGTGCCTTTGCAGTGCTGGAGGCGACTGCAAAGGAAGACTCCATGGAGATTGAGGAGTATCTGTCAGATCTACTCAGCCGTCGTGTCACCGCTGAGGCTGAAGAGCGCGGTGATGTTCTCAGGAGCGTCAAGGCGCTCCAGTCGGCGATGGACAACGACCGCGACAAGATAATGCCCATCCTTAACAGGGGTGTTGAGCTCCGTGATGCTCAGTTTGGCATTCGTAGCCTGATGTCTGACGTGATCTGGCATCGGCCTGCTTGGTGGCAGGTTCATGAGGATGTTCCCGCTGTACCTGACGCGGAAAGGGGTGAGGCAGAGCCGGTCGTTGAAGTGGCCGGAGACGCCGAAGCGGCTGCGGGAGACAGCGCTGATCCGGCTCATAGGGCTGGCAGGCAGGACGTGGTTAAGCGACTGGAAGAAGTGATTGCGGGAGCTCGTGAGGAGCAGCTCGATGAGCACGCAAAGCGACTCCAGCGTTCCGCTACCGCTGAGCGTCTCCAGTGGCTGAAGCGGCATGTGCGATTTGGCACCGTACTGCAGGAGCGGCGCCCAAACGGCCGCTTCATTCTGAATGTCACCCAAGCATGTGATGTCCAGCACGTGTCGCTCGACCAGGTGACGGACGCCGGATATCTCTTCATCCGTGGCGACTTGGCGCCGGTAGATGTCGGAGTGAAAGGTGGTGGGAAGATGGTCGAGTCCCAGTATTTCCACCGCGATCGCAATGTTGATAGCTTCCAGGCATTTCACTGGAATCTGCGCCAAGCGTACACGCCAAGGATCTCCGATCTACTAGGTGAGCTGGAGGATTATCAAATTGTTGGGCAGCTTCGTTACGAGAGCGCCTATCGCGTCCTGGCCAAGTTCGCTTCGCAGGCAACGCGCGTTGCCGAAATCCGTATGCCCAAGTTCTACCGGTGGCCAGTGCACATCTTCCAGCTCAATCGAGAGAAGAAGTGGGTGCTTATCAATCGAGAGGTTCCACTCTCGTCCAGTGCTTGGAGCATGACCCAAGATGTGCAGAGCTGGCAAATCCAGTTCTCTATTGAAGAGGCTGCCGCCGCGGTGGAGCTTGTTCGCGATTTGATCGCGCCTCACCGCGAGGGTGAGGCTGATGAGCCGATGACTGAAGAGAACAAAGGGAGCCTCATGAATGCGCTGTCCAGGGGTGTCACACTTAAAGGCGCTCAGCCAATCGGTGGAAACCTAGCCACAGCTGTCCGAGTGGTTTCAGTCACTGATCAGAGTGAATCGGATCTCGCCGAAGCACTTGAGAAAAAAGTCAACGCAAGGTCGAAGCCGGTCGGACATGTAGCTTTCGTATTGGTGTCGGGCCACAAGTAAGACGTGGCGCGTCAGTCTCGCAGGGGAGCCAGACCCTCTTCAACGAGCGATCTTCACTGCGGCCGGTGCTGCGAGCGGGATCCAGCAAAGCTGTTCCAGGTTGCTCGCCATGTAGCAATGCGGTGGACCCGCGCGGTGGCCCAAGCCTTTCGCCTGTCTGGTGCAGATCCGTTGCGCTCTCCCGGTCTATCCGCCGGGAGGAGCGCGCAGGGCATGCGTAAGACTAGGCATGCCTTCTACCGAGCGACTCTACGGATCATCGTCCGGGTTGAGTCAACTAGCTGATCGTCGTCCGGCAATCACGCCGAGGAGAGGCAGTCGCACCCTCGGCATTCAAGAGCTGCGCTGGGTAATGAATCTTCAGTGGATTTCCTTCCAGTTTGGCTGGCAGTGATCTCTGAGCATCGTCTCAGCCCATTCTGAATGCCCCGCGACCTGCCTGAGGTGTTGCAGTGCTTGAGTTACACGAGCGAGCAGGGGAACACTGTCTGACTCAGCTGCCCGCTTGACCCAGGCATCTCGGCCATCGCGGAAGGGCCTGCCCGAAAGTAGCTCTGCGATCGCCCAGGTAACTGGCTCAACAATGCCCATGTCCGAGCACGGTACTTCTGTGCTGCCGACGTTATGGAAGTGGAACTCTTCTGCCTGTTCGCCGGGCCTGCGCAGCATTACCGGGCAAGTTCCAACTTCGAGCAAGATCTCGGCGGCAGCGTTCATGAGATTTGAATGACCCTTGGATCCGACAAGAACATTGAACAATCGAGTTTGAGAGAGAATCAGCCACGCATGCTGATCCGCGATGGTCGGCATCTCATGATCGTCCAGTTTGACCATGTATTCTTTAGATCGGTTGCTACGTGGACGTACCAAGAGGTTGCGGCCCTCGGCCAGTTCAAGCTCGACGTTGCCGACACCAGGGATTTCTGCGAGCCACTTCGCCCCTGGTACGAGTTTTTGAAGGGCAGGCTTCATGTCCAGCAGTGCATTCACTAGCGGCAGCGCGGCCTCGCCTGGAGTGAGCGTGAGTAGACGATGGACGACCGCAGCGCCGATTACATCTCCAAACGGCATGCGAGAGCAACGATTGATGAGCCAGCCTGCGATGGTTTCGGGGTCTTTGTCACCCGACAGCATGTTCTCAACGGAGACATGGAGTCGCTTTGTTATGGCGGCGGCAAACAAGGGTGGCACACGAACGTGGTACAGCGTGGCGGTAGCCCGCGAGCGTCTGGCTTGAAGAATTCCGGCCTGTACGAGAGCCTTGATGTCATCCTTCTCGACGCGATCGCGCAAGAACTGGTAGTCAACAAGGAAGTCATAGAGAGAGGCCAAATCCAAGTCGCCTGACTTGGAAGTGACAATGAACTCAAGGTACGCCCGAGCCACGCTCTCCAGGGCATCTTGAGGATCGCCCAGACGGTCAAATCTTTGCTCGGCGATACGAAGCGTGTCCCATCCTAAGGTGGGTGGCAGCACGGCGATGCGCTCGGACTCTGCCGCCTCCATCTGTGGCGCCACCGCGGCTCGAAGAACCCAGGGCGCTCGCAGTTCCTGCGAGAACGACGAGCCGTCAACAAAGCGTCCGCCGAGCTCAACTAGGCGACTGCTGGCTGCCTCGAACTCCTTGTCACTGTAGTGGTCTACAGTAACCACCTTGCCTTTTTTACCCAGTCGAGATTCATTGCGGCTTCCGGGCTTCATAAGCCAGTTGTCCAGCTCTGCCTCGTCAAGGGCAAGAACCAGGCGAACATTGCCTACATCGCCGGTCATTATTTCGTCGATCTCTGCACGGAGGCGCGAGGAGTCGCCTGGTGCGTCAATGCACAGCACGACAGGTCGGGCCGGATCAATCGCTACTTTCCTTAGCCAGGCCCGGGCCTGGTCAGGGTTGGTGGACCAACCAAACTTGGCCGATAGCACGTTGGCCAGGCGGCGGAATAGGCCCTCAGAGCAATTGTATCCGTCGATATATAGAGGAATTGCCTCCGTAGTCGGCATGGTGGTTACGAGCTCCCGCAGCACCGAGCTCTTGCCACACAGTGGAGCGCCTGACACCACTACTGCGCGGTGCTCGCCCGCCTGCAGGATCGAACGGACCTCATCTGTAACTGTTCGTGGCACAAGGAAGTCTTCAACAAACGGCGCGCGCTCCATCCAACTGCCACTCTGCTCACCTAGCTCAACGTTGTTGATTGCCTGGGTGGCAGGCAGGCCCAAATCGGTGCCAAGCAGTCGCTCAATGGCATTGGTGACCGACGCTTCGGCAGCCGACGCCGCAAACTGCAACTGCTTTGTCAGTTCGGCTGCATCCAATGATGAATCTGAGATCGGGGCGCGATCATGCGTTCTAAGGATGCGGGTGTCCGATCCATTGCTGATTACGACGAGCGGTGCCCCCGCCAGTGCAGCGTAGGACCAGCCTTGGGTGACGTCATCATCAGTCAGCGGAAGGCCGGAGCGCTTGAGTTCCAGTACGGCCAGATTCTCGCCGTCTCGCTTAACCAAAACATCGGCGCGACCATTCACGTAGTCTCGGCTCGACTTCTCAAGGACCGTGTGACCGACATGAAGTTTGAAGTACCGCTGGTGCTCGAGATCAACTCCGGGGAAAATCTGGGCAAGTGTTGCATCAATGCGTGACTCTAGGTCGGTTTCGTTGTTCTGGTCGGTCATCTACTGGCCTCTTTCCTTGTGTGTAGAGCAATCTTGATGTAGTCAACGATCGAGCGGATCGACATCCTTCGTATGCGGTGCCCGCAGGTGGTGGCTCGTGCCAGACACAGCGCTGCCAGCGCTGTTATGGCAAGTATCCATTCTGCGCCGCGCGACATAATAGTTCCTTCCAGCGCTGATGGCGTAGGGGCCAGGAAGCTTCTGCGACACGAAAGGAACTCCTCAGCACGTGGGTTCCATGACGAGCCCCTCTCGGCATCTTGCTTTGCCCCGAGACAAATGTGTCCGGCTTGGATATACGGTCAACGAATGGCATTCTTTGGTTGCGTGCTTGGTGCGAGCGCCCACAGGTGTTGTCTAAGCCGTTGCGTAGCTGCCAAGGCCTAACCTGTTGGCCTGACAGATACCGTTAGTAGTCACCGCTCTACGGAATTGACCCCCGCGCTCAGCATGCAGGATCACGGCGTGGCGACGTGGATCAGTCCTTGCGTGCAGACGATGTAGCCGAAGCGGTGGCGCGGCTGGTCGCGCAACGGCGCAGTCCGGACGCGATCAACGTGGACAACGGCCGGGAGTTTACCGGCAAGGTCATGGACCGCTGGGGCTATGAGAACGGTGTGGAGCGGGAGCTTTCCCGGCGTGGTATGCCGACTGACAATGCGATGGTGGAAAGCCTCAACGGCCGACTGCGGCAGGAGTGTCTGAACGAGCACTGGTTATTGTTGCTGGCGGACGAAAGGGGCGATATCGAAGCGTGGCGGCGTTTCTATAACGAGGAGCGTCCCCACAGCGCACTGGCGTGGAAAATCCCTGCGGCAATCACCGGAGAACATGGGCCCCAAGCGAATTCCCTGGCGCCAAAAAGAGGGCGGAATCTCTAACGGCTGATGACCCTGTGGGCAGCGATCTGGATATCAGATTAGGCGGGAGATGTGCTGCGCTACATCAGCTTGGGTGGCGACGGCGGGGGAGTTTCCCGACCATTGACTACCTCATGAGCAGCGGCAGTCAGCCTCTCGTTCTGCTCGCCAGCCAAGAAGAGCTCCTCCTTTATTCTGAAGACCTGAGCCTCCGTCGCGACCCTCGTGGACTCAACCAACGAGTCAATCAACTTCATGATACTTGGGCTAATGGCTGTGCTCATCTGTTACGCCTTGCGTGAATTCATGGGGAAGTACATGTGAATGGCTTCATTCAACCCAAAAGAGGTAAGACCATCCATTCTCTGTCCGAAGTTCCGGTTTAGACCCCGGACGACCATCGAGTAGCAATGTGGCTCTGAAAGCGCTCACTATTGGAGGGTACGAAGGGGTTTCCATAAGAGCCATAGGTAATGTCTTCACGCCTACAAGATCAACGTGGGAAAAATCGACGTACAGACGGTCCCCGATGCATTGGAACGACCACTTGAATCCAATGTCGACTTTGGAACTGGTTGAATTCTGATCAACATACACGCCTGCACTGCCATGTCGGATAGTGGCCGCATCCACAAAGGTGTAGGGATAGCCTTCAAAGAACGCAGCGTCTCCCTTGTTCACGTCCGAGATGAAGCGGGCCTTCTGGACATTGCCCTTGCTCGCCTCGATTGTGAGAGTTGACAGAGGACAAGCGACGGCAGCTGCGCAGTTCGCTACCGCTAGGATAGAAGCCACAATGAAGTTGGTGCCTCGTGAGTGTTTCATTTTCGACTCTTCTGGGACTACGACGCGAACGGACCTCTCAGCGATGAGCGGACACTCCAGTGATGCCAATGCACTTATATTGATAGTCTGGATAGACCCACGAGTGGATAGCGGCCCCTTTGCTAAGAAGTTTAGGGCGACGGCGCAGCGGAGTTGTCAGACAACTTGACAACCTAACGACCAGCTCATCGAGGAACAGCACGCCGTGATGGGCCAGCGAGATCTCGCCGGGGCAGGGCGGATTGCCGCCACCCACCAGCGCCGCCGCGCTCGCACTGTGGTGGGGAGAACGGAACGGCCGTTGCCGCCAGCGCCGCGGGTCCAACCCTTCACCACTCACCGAGGCAATCGCGGCCAGCTGCAACGCTTCGGCTTCCTCGGTGTCCGGCAGCAGGCTGGGCAGGCGCGAAGCCAACAGCGTCTTGCCGCAGCCAGGGCTACCGATCAGTAATAGGTGGTGTCCACCCGCAGCGGCGACCTCCAACGCGCGCCGTGCATGCGCCTGCCCGCGCACGTCGGCCAGATCGGGCAGTGGCAACGGTGTCGTGTCCACACGCTCTACTGGCGGCAGCAGGCGTGGGTTCCCCAACCCAGCGCAGCACTCCAGCAACGTACGCGCTACCCGCACGTCAGCGTGCTCGGCCAACGCAGCCTCGGCGGCATTGCCCGGCGGCACCACCAGGATGCGCCCGGCTTCGGCGGCTGCAATCGCGGCGGGCAATGCACCGGCCACCGGGCGTAGCTCGCCGGTCAGGCCAAGCTCACCCAGGAATTCGTACTGCAGCAGCGACTGCGGGTCGACCTGGCCGCTGGCCGCTAAAATGCCCAGTGCGATCGCCAGGTCGTAACGCCCACCTTCCTTGGGCAGGTCGGCGGGCGCGAGGTTCAACGTGATGCGCCGCTGCGGAAAGTCGAAGCGTGCACAGAGCAGGGCGGCACGCACGCGCTCGCGGGATTCGCGCACGCTGGTCTCGGCCAGTCCGACAATCTGGGTGGCAGGCAGGCCGCCAGAGAGGTGCACTTCCACCCGCACCAGCGGGGCGTCGACCCCGGCGCGGGCACGGCTGTGGACCAGCGCCAGGCTCATGTGTGGTTTCCCGCAGAAAGACGCTTGATGGTGAAGCAGGCAATCTGCGTTGGACTATCGGGGATTGCTGGCGAAGCGGCTAGGGGGATTCTGGAGCGGCATGTTCAACAGCGAAGTTTGAGGGCGATATAGTGGTCCCATGCGCACGGGCGTGTCTGCTTGCGCGTCAAGGTGGGGACGCAGAAGGCTTGCTCAGCTCTGACATGGATGAGTGGCGATGCGAAAGTCGATTCTGCTGTGGGCTGGGTTATTCTCATTCATTGGCTGCAGTTCGCCGCCCGGCCTGCGCGTGAATGTGAGCAATGAATCCGGAGAGGCGATCTACCAAGTCAGATTGCAGGCCGGAGGGAACACGTTCGATGAGAGCCAGCTGCCGGCGGGCATGAAAGCGTCTGGCCGAATGGATGTTGCCTTGGACTCGGCAGTAGAGGTCACCTATATAAGGTCACCGGATTCGGAGGCAACCCATTGCCAGGGTGATGTCTATGTTGCCGCCGGCGTTCGCCAGACATTGAACGTCGTGGTGGGCAAGGATGGGTGCACGTTCAGTATTGAATGAAGGGAGTGGTGATGGTTCCTGCGTCTTCCCCCAGTGATTCCTGGTACAGGGCTGAGCCTCGGATGCGCGACTGCTCCATGAGTGCCGCTGTATGCGTCGTCCTGGCTGTTTGGCTTGGTCTGATGGGGCAGGTAAGGGCGAGCAGCGGCGACGGCGCTGGTCCTAACACAGGAGGGCCTGGCGCTGCTTCGTCGGCGGCCCTCCCTGAGATGAGGGCATGCGGCGTTGATGTGGACCACATGGACGTGAATCGGGATGTCGTCCAGCAAGTTCGCGAGCTGAAAGCACAGCCGAATGCGGATCGAAGGGCCCTGGCCATGAGATCCTTGCTTGAATGTCTGTCGAGTCTCGGGGAACGACAGCTTGATACGGCCAGCCCTTCCGGCGTGCAAGAGATCGCTTCTCTGCTGAAGGTGGATGGGGATGTGGGCCGGTTCTACGCCTCCAGGATGCTGGCGATGCTGGGGTGTCGAGCTCGTCCAGTGCTGCCTCTTCTGCATGATGCGCTGGACAAGACGGCGCCCATTGAATCCAATCTCGGCCCGATGGTCCTGTCGCCAGCAGTAAGCCCCCGCGAAGAAGTCGCAAGGGCGATCAGAGCGATTGAAACTGCGCATCCGTGTAGAACGCAGTGAGAGTGACGTGTTGGCGTCGTCTGCTGGGCCGCTGCTTCCTTTAAGAGATCAACGCATGAGCGAACGTATCACCGCCTCGCAGCTGATGGACACGCTGATGTCCGATCCGGAGTTCGTACGGCGTGAGCAGGAAAGAGAAGCACAACGAATGAAAGCCGCTGGGATCCTCGCGGAAGCGGAGGCCGGACTGGTCCGGGAGCTTCGCGGGGCCGGAATGAGTGTCGATTCCGTATGGGACCTTGTGGGTTGGAAGGGTGACAACGATGCGGCCCTGCGTGTGCTTCTCGCGCACGCACCGATCCTATATCCAGAGCGCGTTCGCGAGGGGATTCTGCGCGCCCTGGCCACACCCGGCGCACGAACGTGGTGGCCGCACCTGGTTGAAATGTATGAAAGTGACACGCTGGCGCTACCGCCACAGATCGACTATCTGACCGCTGGTGTCCTGTCCGCTGCAGCCGATGACACCGTCATTGATGATGTCATCAGGCTGGCGAGTGATCCCAACGCTGGCTTCAAGCGGGTGCTGCTGCTGTTCGCCCTGAAGAAGTCCCGCAACCCCAGGGCGAAGATGCTGCTGAACGAGCTGCGATCCGACCCTGTAATAGGCAAGGAAGTAAAGCGGATGCGGCGGCTGGAGCGGCTGCAAGGTGTGATGGCGTGTGGGATGTGCAGCCGGCTGATCTTTGTCGGTGGACCAACGCAGAGGAAGGAATCGGGCCTGGTGCGGCTGGACGAGCAGAAGTTGATCCCAGTCCGAGGGGCCATCATAGTCTGCTGGCGAAGCGGCCACGGGGATTCTGACGGGCGCTGAGCTGACCCCCAAAGTGGCACCGCTGCTCATCAGGCACCAACCCAGTGAAGCGCCCAAACCGCGCCTCAACCCACGAAGGCCCCGCACTTTCCACCAGCAACTTTCCTTGGCGCTGGTGTAGATCCAGCCAGCGTTCGAAGCTGCTGCGCAGGCGTTCGATATCCGGCGCCCGCCACCGTGCATCGGCAGGCATCCGGATCAGCACGCGCGAGGGTGCGTTCTCCACCTCCATCACCAGCACGCCCTTGCATCGGATCTCGAAGGACGTCGCTCCGGCATGGCGCGCATACAGTTCAAAGCCCTCGTATGCCTTCGCGGTAACGAAGCCGAGCGCATCACTGTGCAGCAGGCGGTAATCGGCCGGCCGCAGCTTCTGGTAGGCCCAGACCTGATCGCCCGCTGGCTCGGGCCACTCCACCCACATCGCGCCGATCACCGCGATGCACACCACCGCAGCGGCAAGGCCGTGCATCTTCATTCGTCACCCCGCACACAGGCAGAAAGGTCCGCGCCATAAGCGCGCTCAGTCCTTGGGTCGCATCCGCTCGTGGATGAAGGCAGTCAGCGCGAGATCGGCCATCACCAGCCCCTCCATCACCCGGTCGCCCACGTACTGCTCCGGCTCGCCGTTCTGGCGCGTGCGCTCGGCCGCCAGCAGGATCTCCTGCACGATGCGTTGGCCGGTGAGTGCGCAGTCGGCGTCGGACAACTGCATCTGCCGGCTGCGTAGATGGTGCCGCTCGGGCCAGGGCTGGCCGTCGGCCGCAGCGCCCGCGCCGATGGCGTGCAGGATGGCGATGAGGCTGTTGGGGTCCAAGGCCGGAGCGGCCAAGGGCGCTTCCTGGATGGGGCGCGGGGGTGGGGAGTGCGGTGTGGTCATGGCAGGCTCCGTGCATGCAGGCGGACGCCGCCACCGATAAAGGTGGCGGGCAGAGCGTGGCTCGAAAACCGGATGTTGGGAACCGGCGGGTACAAGACCCCCACGCCCCGCCCGCCATAGCCGGCAGACGGATTGCCAGCCGGCACCACGCGCGATGGTGCCGGCTGGCAAGCGCAAACTACTTCCCAACAAAACGGGCTTTCGAGTCCCGACCACCGATGCACGGTGGCGCAGTAACGATTACCTGCAGTTGTTCGGAATGCCAACGGGTAGGGGTCAATGCCGCCAAAACCCGAGACGCTTTTGGCATTGTCGCATAGCGTGGAAAGGGGCGAGAGCCTTGGTGTGCTAGGCGGAACGGCACTTCTGGAACGGAGTCGACAGAACCTTCCGTCAGAGACGCAAGGGGCGGCAAATGCGACAACATTGGTCCGACGGCCGCTGATGGGTGCCGCGTACTTTGCCCCAAGGCGTGAGTGACTTTCTGCCTATTGACCCCACAGGGCGTCACGCAGAATCTGACTACTGCTGTAGTCACCCGGAACTGTCCTGCCCGGAGCAGGAAGGATCTGCGGCGTTTGAACGGATTCCACCCACCGGCGCAGGCCAAAAACAAGGATCACTGCACGTGTTACGCCGCAATCGACTTCTTCTGTCTGCGGGTCTGGTCCCGCTTCCGTGGTTCCTGTTCTGGACCAGCGTTGCCGCCGTGTTCGCGCCGGGCTACAACCCGCTTGCACAACACGCCAGCGAGCTGCTGCAGGCGCCAACGATCGCAAGCGTTTGCGGCAGGATTGCCGCCATCGGCTCCGGCGTGGGCTTCGTGGCATTCTCCATCGGGGTATGGCGGGAGTCCGGTCGCCGGATTGCCGTAGGCGCGATCTGCTGGATGATCTTTGGCATCTCCATGCTGACCAACGGGCTCTGGCCCATGGGCCATCCGATGCACGGCTTCTACACCATCGGTATCGCAAACATCATCGCACCGGCGATGTCGCACATCGAACTGAGTGCGTGGTCTGCCAACCGAAGGGCGTACGCTGTGACCGCATTGGTGAGCATCGCGGGAATCGTCTATCTCTGGTTGAACGTGGTGGGAGCGGACCCGGAAGGCTACCGGGGGCTGACTCAGCGTCTGTTCTCGTCGATCAACTCGCTGTGGCCATTTGTGGTTGCGCTGTACCTGCTGCGCAGGGGTTCCAACGAGCTGAAGACGCACCTCGTGCACTGATGGGGACACATGCGGGTTGATGTGTTCAAGTAGTGGCCCGCCCACTACTTCTGACTGGATGAAGGACCTCACGCGATGAAACTTCCAGCCCGCTTCTGGGTGCATCTTTTCAGCCATCTGGGGTTCGTCGCGATCCTGGCCGGGTTGTTGGCCGGCTGGGTCGGGACGTTCTTCGAAGCCCTTGCCGGTCATTCCGTCACCGCGACCGACGGCGCCAGGTTGGGCAACGTTGGAACGCTGTTCGGGTTCTGCATGCTTGCCCTGTTGCTGCTGGGAGCACTGACAATTACCGGCGAACTGTTCGGGCTGATCAGGCCATACGATCGCAAGGCGCCCTACCGGCACGAGGCGCAGGCGGTGCATCGGAAGGTGCTGCTGGTCGTCGTGGCGGTACTGTCCTGGGCGGGCCTTACGGCGGCGTTCGTCATTGGGTCGATGATGCGCTCCGGCTAGGCGGAGTTGGTGCTGGGTCCGTCTCTGGCCGGTAGTGACATCAAAGCGGCGCACGTACTGGAAGAGATTCAGAAGAGGACAATTGGATTCCGATGGCCGCATTCGATCATTCCCTGGTAACCCTCCGATTCTTCGGGGACGACCTCTTGCCAGACGAGATCAGTGCCTTGCTCGGGGCGACTCCAACCGTTTCGCATCACAAGGGGCAGGAACTTAAGGGCAGCCAATCAGGCACCGTGCGTATCGCCAGGACCGGAAGCTGGCGACTCAGCGCGCCTCGTCGTGAGCCAGAAGATCTGGAGGCTCAGATCTTCGAGATCCTTGATCAACTCACCGGAGATCTCGCCATATGGGAATCACTGGCGCGGTTTCGGCCTGACCTGTTCTGCGGTCTCTTCATGGGCAGTGGCAATGATGGTGTCTCGCTTTCGCCCCGCGCGCTGCTTGCCTTGGGACAACGTGGCATCGAGCTCGGGCTGGACATCTACGATGCCGAGGAAGAGGTGCGCAATGCCCAACGCCAGTAGATCATCAATTGATGATCTCCCCACTCCCTGACGCAACATATTCCTTCAACTGCCGAACGAACTCCGCGTCGTAGAGCTCCCACTCCACAAATTTCCTCGACCACCCGCAAGAGCTGTGCACTCCGATACGACCGCGTCGGGTTCCCGGGAAACTTCTTGTTGGTCACGTTCGGATCGTCCTCGAACGGCCCGGTCGGCACCACCACATACACGCGCGGCCGCCCCTCACTGCGAGCCATCTCCGCAGCCAGCCCAGCGCCTTTGGCAATCGTGGTGAAGTAGATGTGGTTCATCACCACGCTGTCGCGATAGTTGGACCGGAACCCCGCGCTCAGCGGTTCGCCCACCGCGAGTCCAGATCGCGCACGGCTGTTTCCAGCGCATCCAGCTTCTCGCGGGTCTTCAGCAGCATGGCGCGCTGCGCTTCGCACTCTTTGCGGGTGAACAGGTCGAGCTTGGCCAGGCCGGCCTGGTCAAGCTCTTGACGGTGGCCTGCCGTTCCGCTCAATTGCTGTGGCGCTTGTTCACATCCACGCGGGATTCATTGCTGAAAACGATGTGGTTCAATTCTTCGTTGAGGCAGGCTGCGACGAAGCCATTGGACATGGCCCACTCATCGCAGCCGATGATCCCAAGGTTGTCCGTGGGAGGTCCATATATCTTCTCCAGTTCTGCACGCACACGCGCTCGTTCACCCTCGGACATCGAAGGGAACTCCATGGCAAGCATGGTGGCTTTCCCATCGCGGAGAAAGGCGACGAATTTCCCGGAAGTCCCCAGGTAGACGGCGCCTTGTCCCACGCAACTGGATTCACAGCTGGCAGTAGGAAATGCCTTGCGAATCTCTGCTGCAGTGGCACCAAGGTGGAGGCCATTCATGTTGAAAGTAGCAGCTGTCGCTGCTGCTACGTTCTGCGAGAGCCAGAGTGATACGCAGAGCAACAGCAGTGACGTAACCGCGAGCCGCAAGATCGATTGATTCATCGGGATATTTCCATGGCGCGACGAGCTGCCAGGATTGCTTGCTGATCCATTCCTGGGTGATTCGCTTCGTACGTGAGCAGTAGGGCGCTTGCCCGTGGATCACCAGCATCACGGGCGGCCATGATCCCTGCAGCGGCAGACTCTGGTGACTGTGGGTAGGCCAGCGTGGAGAACATCGCACCGAGGAGATAGCCCGAGAATGGACTCTTGTGGCTAGACTGAACCTGGGTCGAAAACTCGTAGGCTTTGAGGGCGTAGGATGCGGCGGGGCTTGCTTTGTAGGCGGTGTCATCGACGCCGCGCAGGTGCAAATATGGCGTGGCACGCTCGAGCATCCTGTCAATGTAGAAAGCCATCGCCTTACCGTCACCGCTGCTCGCCCATTGCTGCAGCTGGTTGTCGCTCATCGCTCGTGCCTGGAGCCACTCGTCGATACTGGGGAAGCCGGACTCCTCCAGGTAACGCCGCTCCTGTTCGTTCTCATAAGCGACGGCGCCGAAGTAGCGGTTATTGATAGAATCCAGGTACGCGGCCTTGTCTTCAGGCATGCGGCGCACTTCCTGCTCCCATGAGATGGAAGCAGAACTGTCCGCGTTGGGGCGATCGGGTTTTGGCTGAATGATTGTGGCGGGTGTCCTGCTTGTATGGTCGTTGTCAGCAGCCGTTGGAGGGGGCTGCGTTGTGTCGGACACAGGATTCTCGGTAGCCGTGCAGCCGAAGAGCAAAGCCAGTTGAGCAAGCAAGAGGAGGAGGCGAACGCGCATTGTCATGTGAGTTCTCTACAAGCACTAGTTGCAGGAGTTGGCGCGGGTGCCATCTACCCACACTGCGCGCGATCTTCCCGCATTTGAACTTGAGTGAGCGAACTATGCAAACCCCGACGCCGGGACCGCCCGATCATAGAGGCCAGCACAGCCGGGTTATACGTTTCATTCAATTGAGCTTGGGTTCTGATTTGTCAGACCGATAGCCATCATTCGGTCCATGGCGCGCGGCTCCATTGTCGAAATGCCTTCAGTGCAGAGAGCCGGGGCGCAGGAAGTAATGCCCCGTGGCTATTGGAAGAGGTCGCGGCACGACTTCGGTGTCACATGGACGTCAGTTGATAATGTCGCCGGTGCCCGAAGCAACAAACGCCTTCAACTGCCGAACGAACTCCGCGTCGTAGGCTTCCCACTCCATAATCTCCCCAACCACCCGCAACGGCTGCGCACTGCGGTACGACCGCGTCGGGTTGCCGGGAAACTTCTTGTTGGTCACATTCGGATCGTCTTCAAACGGCCCGGTCGGCTCCACCACATACACACGCGGTCGCCCCTCACCCTTGGCCATCTCCGCAGCCAGCCCGGCGCCCTTGGCAATGGTGGTGAAGTAGATGTGGTTCATCACCACACTGTCGCGATAGTTGGAGCGGAAGCCCGCGCTCAGCAGTTCACCCACCGCCAGGTCAGCTCGGGTGCCGTGGTAGAACGGCCCGGCGACCTGGTCGCAGGTGTCATGCGAAATGGGTGTCCATTCGGTGTCCTGCGCCATCGGCACTGCCCCTGCGTGTCCTGCCGGATCGACAGGCCGGCGAGTCTAGGGCGCCCGGTGCGCCTTGCTGCAAGGCCCCATCCGGGAAATAATCTGTAAACGGGAGGCGCGGTGCGCCTCCTTCTTCATTCTGCGGCGCCGCGCCCTTCCAGCTCGCGCACGGCGGTTTCCAGCGCATCCAGCTTCTCGCGGGTCTTCAGCAGTACGGCACGCTGCACTTCGAATTCCTCGCGGGTGACCAGGTCGAGTTTGGCCAGACCCGCCTGCAACGCGCTCTTGAAGGTGGCCTGCAGTTCCTCGCGCGATTCGCGCAGGCCCGGCGGCACCAGGTCGCTGAGGCGACGGGCGAGGTCATCGATGTGGTTCAGGTCGATCATGGGGTGCTCCGTGGGGTAGGGCGGGCCGTGCAGGCCACAAGGATACTGCTGGGCCGGGCGCCCGCACAGGCATGGGCTGTTTCGCACTGGGCGTGTTCAGGCGCTATCCTCCACGCCGGAAGACAGGAGATAGACGATGAAGATGGTCATGGCGGTGATCAAGCCGTTCAAGCTCGACGACGTGCGCGAAGCGCTGGCCGAGCGTGGGGTCACCGGGATCACGGTGACGGAAGTGAAGGGCTTTGGTCGCCAGAAGGGCCACACCGAGCTGTACCGTGGCGCGGAGTATGTGGTCGATTTCCTGCCGAAGGTGAAGCTGGAAGTGGCGGTGACCGATGACCAGGTTGAGGTCGTGGTTGAGGCGATCGTGAAGGCGGCAGGCACCGGGAAGATTGGTGACGGCAAGGTGTTCGTGTACGACCTGGGCAGCGTGGTGCGTATTCGTACCGGTGAGTTGGACGCGGACGCGTTGTAAGCCTTTTGGCGGGATGTTGTAGAGCCGAGTCGATGCTCGGCTGCATTTCGCGCGAGGCAGGAAGAGCAGTCGAGCGAGCTCGATCTCTGCAGGTGAAGCAGGTAAAGCGGTCGAGCAAGCTCGACCTCTACAGGTGAAGCAGGTAAAGCGGTCGAGCAAGCTCGACCCCTACCAAAGCAAAGCACTTACCGGCGCTTCGCCCACTTATAGAACCGCTTCCAGCCCTGGCGCACGGCGGCGACCCAGCCTGGGTCGGCCACCAGTGCGGCCTGCGCGGCACTCGGGGCCTGGCCGGTCACGCGCTGGCGGATCTTCAGCAGGTTCTTCATGTCGCTGCGGCGCATCTGCCGGCTCAGCGGGCCGCGACGCAGCCAGCGGGGTACGCGCCAGGCCGAGGTGAAGTCCAGCAGCACCGGCACGCCACCACTGACCACCACATTGGTGCCGTGCAGGTCGTTGTGGGTGATGCCGGCGGCGTGCAGGCGGCTGAGCGCTTGCTGCAGCTGCTCGAACACTTCATTGCCCACGGCCTGCGCGGTGCTCAGGGTCTGGCCGGGGATGAACTCCATGCCCAGCGCCAGGCCACCGAGGGTGCCGAGCAGCGCGGGGGCATGCTTCCAGCCGCCGAGGCGCTGCAGCATGCGGGCTTCACGGCGCACCATCAGTCGCGCGATCAGTGAAACGGGAGTGCCGCGATAGCGGGAATAGTCCTTGATGACCGCCTCGCGCCCGTCCAGGCAGGTGCGATAGACGTCGGGGGCCAGGAAGCGTTCGCCGCGCTTGAGCAGCAGCGGGGCTGCGGCGTCGTCGCCGCAGGAGGAAGGGGGCAGAGCAGGAAGATACATGTCGGGGTCTCGGACGACCCGGTGGGTGGCGCAAAGCGTCAAGCGAACCGGTGTTACAGGGAGTTACTAAGTTTTCGTTAATTTTAGTACTCGTCAGTTCGCTATTCCACGATTTGTCGGAGAAATGTCGGGGTCGTGGCTGGAACAGTTCGTCACGCCGAATCGGACAATTCCGTCTCACTTGTTGGAATGGGCCTTTCAGATCAGGCAGTTGTGCCTTCCTGCCGTCCATTCATTCGCGTTCCGCTGAACGCCATGCACGCCCGGCTTGACCCCGACGCACGGCCTGCCGACCATAAGCTGTTAATTCGCGACATCGGCGGCCGCCCCTCTCCGGCACGTCCCCGTCCCCTGCCGCGGTCCCCTCCGGTGCTGGCTGTCCGGCCGTGCATCGCCCTGTTTCCCGTTCCGGCTGCGGCTGGAGGAAAGTGCTTTGATCATCAAAATCGTCATCGCAGCGCTGTTCGTCGCCTGCGTGCTGTACATCCACTTCCGTGGCAAGGTCCGTGCGCGCTGGTCGCGCCAGCTGCTGGACCACTCCAGCTTCATGGCCCCGATCAACGTGGTCATGTACATGTTCTCGAAGGTACCGACCACGCCGTTCCTGGACCCGGCCAAGGAGTTCCCGCAGCTGGAGCCGCTGCGCCAGAACTGGCAGATGATCCGCGACGAGGCGCTGGCGCTGCGCGATGCGCAGAAGATCGCTGCGTCCAGCACGTTCAACGACGCCGGCTTCAATTCGTTCTTCCGCCGTGGTTGGAAGCGCTTCTACCTGAAGTGGTATGGCCCGTCGCACCCGTCGGCGAAGGCGATGTGCCCGAAGACCACGGCGCTGTTGGAGTCGCTGCCGGACGTGCGCGCGGCGATGTTCGCGCAGCTGCCGTCGGGCAGTGAACTGCGCCCGCACCGCGATCCGTTCGCCGGTTCGCTGCGCCTGCACCTGGGCCTGGCCACGCCCAACAATGACGGCTGCTACATCGAAGTGGACGGTATCAAGAAGAGCTGGCGCGACGGTGAGTGGATGATGTTCGACGAGACCTACATCCACCACGCGCACAACGAGACGCCCGATGACCGCGTGATCCTGTTCTGCGACATCGCCCGCCCGCTGCACTTCGGCCTGCCGGGCCTGTTCAACCGTGCGGTGGCAGCCACGCTGCTGGCCGGTGGTGCGTCGCCGAACCTGCCGGGTGACCCGACCGGTGGCGTCAACAAGGCGTTCGGCAGCGTCTACAAGGTGCGCCTGAAGGCCAAGGCACTGCGCGAGCGCAGCGTGGTGGCTTACCAGGTCATCAAGTGGGGCTTGGTGGTGGCGGTCATTGCCGGTATCTGGGCGCTCTGATCGTTACATGAGGTTGCCGGCCAGCGGCCGGCACTACCGGGACATGAAAAAACCCGCGCTGGTGACAGCGCGGGTTTTTCTTTTGCATGGGTAGGTGCCAACCTTGGTTGGCACGCTTTCCGATCAGCCCTTCAGTGCCGCCTGCACGAACGGCGGGGTCACCAGCACGCCGGTGTGCAGCGCGGCGGTGTAGTACAGGGTCTCGAAGGTCTTGGCGGCCGAGTCGGCCTGGCGGAAGTCGAAGCTGCTTTCGCCCTTGCGCGCCAGGGTCACGCTCCACCAGCCGGTGGGGTAGCACGGCTGCGGGAACGGCAGGGTCTTGAACGAGCCGAAGCCGGCCTTGCCCATCTCGGTGCGCATTTCGTTGATCAGTTCCAGCTGCATCAGCGGCGACTCGGACTGCTGCACCAGGATGCCGTCGTCCTTCAGGGCCTTGAAGCAGCTCTCATAGAACGCCTTGTTGAACAGGCCTTCACCCGGGCCGACCGGATCGGTCGAATCGACGATCACCACGTCCACGCTGCCGGCCGGGCAGTTGGCCATGTAGGCCACGCCGTCGTCGAACATCAGCTCGGCGCGCGGGTCGTCGTTGGAATCGCACAGTTCCGGGAAGTGCTTGCGCGCCATCACCGTCACCTGCTCATCGATGTCGCACTGGGTCACGCTCTCCACGCCCTTGTGCTTGAGCACTTCGCGCAGGGTGCCGCAGTCGCCGCCGCCGATGATCACCACGCGCTTGGGCGCGGCATGGGTGAAGAGCACCGGGTGGCTGATCATCTCGTGGTAGAAGAAGTTGTCCTTGCTGGTCAGCATGATGGCCCCGTCGATGGTCATCAGGTTGCCCCAGTCAGTGGTCTGGAAGATCTCGATCTTCTGGAACGGCGACTGCACCTCGTCCAGCTTGCCGGTGATGCGGTAGCCGATGGCCGAGCCCGTGCGCTCGAAGTGTTCGATGTACCAGTTGTTGCTGTCAGTCATTGGAAAACAGTCCTGTTCGGAGGGGTGAAGCCGGGCTGGCGGGCGGGGCCGCGTGGCACAGATGCCACATCCGGACGGATCGGCCCGTTCAGGTTGGAACCTGCCACGGGCGCGGGCGCGCATGATAACGAACCTGTGGGCATATAGGCGTTATCATGCCCCCCCTTTTATTGCCAACAAGGCCGACTGCAATGACCGATTGGTCCCTCGACCAAGCCCGCAAGACCTACTCGATCCCGCATTGGGCGGACGGTTACTTCGACGTGGATCAGGCCGGGCACATGGTAGTGAGACCGACCGGGGCAGACGGCCCGGTGGTGTCGCTGCCCAAGGTGGTGGACGCGGCCCGTGCGGCCGGTGCCAAGCTGCCGCTGCTGGTGCGCTTCCCGGACATCCTGGGCCAGCGCCTGGGCAAGCTGCAGGCGGCCTTCACCCAGGCCCGCGCCGATTGGGATTACGCCGGTGGCTACACCGCCGTCTATCCGATCAAGGTGAATCAGCACCGCGGTGTGGCCGGCACCCTGGCCAGCCATCACGGTGAGGGCTTTGGCCTGGAAGCGGGCAGCAAGCCGGAACTGATGGCGGTGCTGGCGCTGTCGCGCCCGGGCGGCCTGATCGTCTGCAACGGCTACAAGGACCGCGAGTACATCCGCCTGGCCCTGATCGGCCGCAAGCTGGGCCTGCAGACCTTCATCGTTATCGAGAAGCCGTCCGAGCTGAAGCTGGTGCTGGAAGAGTCCAAGGCGCTGGATGTGAAGCCGGGCCTGGGCGTGCGCATGCGCCTGGCCTCGCTGGGCGCTGGCAAGTGGCAGAACAGCGGTGGCGACAAGGCCAAGTTCGGCCTGTCGCCGCGCCAGCTGCTGGACCTGTGGAAGTCGCTGCGCGATACCGAATACGCCGACTGTCTGAGCCTGCTGCATTTCCACATGGGCTCGCAGATCTCCAACGTGCGCGACATCGCCAACGGGATGCGCGAAGCCACCCGCTACTTCGTCGAACTGTCACAGCTGGGCGCGAAGATCACCCATGTGGACGTCGGCGGCGGCCTGGGCGTGGATTACGAAGGCACCCGTTCGCGCAGCTTCTGCTCGATCAACTACGGGCTGCATTCGTATGCCAGCAACATCGTGCAGCCGCTGGCCAATGCCTGCGAAGAACACGGCCTGCCCCCGCCGCGCATCGTCACCGAGTGCGGCCGCGCGATGACCGCGCACCATGCGGTGCTGATCGCCAACGTGTCTGAAGTGGAACAGGCGCAGGAAGGCCGCGTGCCGGACCAGCACGACGACGAGCCGGCTTCGATCCGCCACCTGCGCGAGATCCACGAGGAACTGGACGTGCGCCCGGCGGTGGAACTGTTCCAGGAAGCCCAGCATTTCCACGCCGAAGGCCTGTCCAGCTATGCGCTGGGCCAGATCGACCTGCCGCAGCGTGCGCGCATCGACGATCTGTTCTACGCCATCGCCCACGGTGTGCGTGCGCGCCTGAGCTATGACGAAAAGAGCCATCGCCCGGCGCTGGACGAACTGAACGAGCGCCTGGTAGACAAGTACTTCGTCAACTTCAGCGTGTTCGAATCGATTCCCGATGCGTGGGCGATCGACCAGGTGTTTCCGATCGTGCCGATCGAGCGCCTGAACGAGACGCCGGACCGTCGCGGCATCATCGCCGACATGACCTGCGATTCCGATGGCATGGTCAAGACCTATGTCGAGAACGAAAGCCTGGACAGCTCGCTGCCGCTGCACGCAATGAAGCATGGCGAGAGCTACCGCATCGGCTTCTTCATGGTCGGCGCCTACCAGGAGATCCTGGGCGACATCCACAACCTGTTCGGCGATACCGACGCGGTGGAAGTGCTGGCCGATGCCGATGGTTACGCCATCACCCAGCAGCGCCGCGGCGATACCACCGACGTGATGCTGGACTACGTGGGCTACAAGCTGGATGACCTGCGTGCGGCCTATGCCGAACGCGTGGCCTCGGCCGACCTGTCGCCGGAGCGCGCGCAGGAACTGTCCGAAGCGCTGGAAGCGGGCCTGACCGGCTACACCTACCTGTCCGACGAACCGCTGGTCTGAGGTAAACGGGAACGCCGGGCATGGCCCGGCGCTACCGGCCCTGATGAGCGCCCGCGCAATCTTCCATCTGTTCCTGCATGCCGCCGTGCCAGCGTTGCTGGCATGGCTGTTCTGGCGCAAGCGCTTCGCCTCGGCCTGGCTGCTGATGCTGCTGGGCTGGATCATCGATCTGGACCACCTGCTGGCCGATCCGATCTATGCACCGAACCGCTGCAGCATCGGTTTCCACCCGCTGCACACCGCACCGGCGATTGCGGTCTATGCCGGGCTGTGCGTGCCGAAGAAAACGCGATTGTTCGGCATCGGTTTGATCATCCACATCGTGCTGGACGCGATTGACTGCTGGTGGATGCATCACCGTTGATGCATGGGTGGATGCCGACCTTGGTCGGCGCTTTTGATGCGTGTCGACCAAGGTCGACACCTACCGGGTGCACGGCGACCAGTCGAATTGACGCTTGGTAGAGCCGGCCGTCAGGTTGGCCGCGTCACCCCAATGGCAACCACAACGTCGCACGCAATCCCGGCTGCGCATTCTCAAGCGCCAAGCGCCCGCCATAACTGGCGGCGATATCCCCCACAATCGCCAGGCCCAGCCCACTGCTGCCCTCGCGCTCATCCAGCCGCACGCCACGCTGCGTGACCTGTGACAGTGACTCCGCGGCCAGGCCCGGGCCGTCATCACGTACTTCGATGCGTAGCTGCCCGTCACTGCTGTCTGCGGTGACGTCCACCTGCTGTTGCGCCCACCGCCCGGCGTTATCCAGCAGGTTGCCCAGCATTTCTTCCAGATCGGCACTGGCACCGGCGAACTGCAGCGCCGGATCGATGCCTTCCGCCGTGAACGCAATGCCGTGTTCGCCATGCACGCGTGCCATCAGCCTGCACAGTGCTTGCGCGACAGCGGCCACGTCGGTGCGCTGGCGATGGTCGGCGGCCAGCCCGGCAGCCAGGTAACGGTCAACACTGGCCTGCATGCGTGCGCTTTGCTCGCGCACGGTGGTGCGCCAGTCCGCGCCGTAGCCATCGGCCTCGGTGGCCAGCACGCTCAGCGGGGTTTTCAGCGCATGCGCCAGATCCTGTGCGCTGGTACGCGCGCGCGCCACCATGCGTTGCTGGTGCTCCAACAGCGCGTTGAGTTCTTCGCCCAGCGGTGCGACCTCCGCACCCAGCCCCTGTGTATCGATGCGCTGCGCGTCGCCGCGACGCACCCGTTCCAGCTGCGCACCGAGGCGATGCAGCGGGCGCAATCCAAAGTGCACCTGGCTGGCCAGCACCGCCAGCCACGCGGCTACCAGCACGGCCAGGGCGATGGCCGTGCGCTGACGGAATGCGGCCACATCCGCATCCAGCGCACTGCGGTCGGTGGCGACCACGACCACGAACGGCTCGCTGGCGCGCGGCAACCGCACCTGCTGCACACGTGCGCGCAGGGATTGCTGCAGCGGCCCGCTCAGATTGCGCGTGGCCGGCCCGCTGGTCGTGGCCGGCAGGGTTTCATCCCACAGCGAGCGCGACTGCAGCAGCACACGGCCATCGGCACCGGCGATCTGCCAGTACGCACCGGAAAACACCCGCTGGAAGCGCGCGTCGTTCGGTTCCTGGCGCAGGCGCAGCTGTCCTTCCGGATCCACTTCGGCCTGTGCCAGCAGGGTCAGCATGTCCTGCTGCAGTTCGTGGTCGAGCCGGTCACGCGCGCTGCGCTTGAACAGTTCGCCCAGCAGTGAACTGGCCAGCAGCGAGACCAGCAGCAGGCCGACGCCGCCGGCCAGCAGCAGGCGCCGTCGCAATGAAGGCTGCCGGGTCATGGCGCGGCCAGCCGCCAACCCTGGCCACGCACGGTTTGGATCAGTTCGGTACCTAGCTTGCGACGCACCCGCCCCAGCAGCACATCCAGCGCGTTCGAGTCCGGATCGTGGCCGCCATCGAACACCTGTTCGCCCAGACGGTCGCGGCCGATCACCTGGCCGCTGTGGTGGATGAAGTAACTGAGCAGGCGGAACTCCTGCGGGCTGAGCGACAGCGCCTGCCCATCCAGTTCGAAGCGGCCTGCATTGACGTCCAGTTGCAGCGGGCCGCAGTGCAGGCGTGGGCTGGCGTGGCCGTGGCTGCGGCGGATCAGGGCGCGCAGGCGCAGCACCAGCTCATCGGCCTGGAACGGTTTGGTCAGGTAGTCATCGGCGCCGGCGTCGAAGCCGGCCAGCTTGTCGTGCCAGCGCCCGCGTGCGGTCAGCACCAGCACCGGAAAGCTGCGGCCGTTGCCGCGCCAGCGCTCGATCACGCTCAGTCCATCCAGCCCGGGCAGGCCCAGGTCGACGATGGCCGCCTGCAGGTCTTCGATCTGGCCGATTTCCTCGGCCTCGCGCCCGTCGGCAACCACGTGCACCACGTAGCCGGCCTGTTCCAGCAGGGGCAGCAGGCGCTGTGCCAGCGCAGCATCGTCTTCGGCCAACAGGATGCGCATCAGTCGTCCAGCTCCGTCTTCAGCAGCTTTCCGCTGCGCGCATCATAGTCCAGCTCCACCACCACGCCGTCGCCGCGCAGGATCTCCACCTCGTAGACGCCATCGTCCAGCTCCACTTCCAGCAGCTGGCCCGGGTAGCGCTTGAGGGCATCGCGCACCACGCTTTCCAATGGCACGTAGCGGCCCTGCTGCACGGCGCGGCGCGCGACCTGCTGCGCCGGATCCTGTGCGGGCGCGGCGGCGGTCGGGGCGCTGGCCAGGGCCAGCAGCAGGGGCAGGGTCGCAAGCATGGCGGATGCGGAAAGGTAAGGGGAACGGGCGTGAGTGTGCTGGTGGCGACTAACCGTTGGCTAACAGGGGCGGCTAAGACGCTGTTAACCACGGGGTGCATCGTGGCGTTGCCGGGATGGTCCGGTCACGAACACGAACAGGAGAATCCCCATGTTGAAGTCGCTCACCCTCGCCACTGTTGCTCTGCTGGCCATCGCACCGGCTGTACAGGCCGCGCCGCTGGGCATGGCCCAGGTCGAACAGACCCTGCGCAAGGCCGGCTACACCCAGATCCACGAGATCGAACGCGATGACGGCCTGTGGGAAGCCGACGTGAGCCGCGCCGACGGTCGCTTCAGCGAGGTCTACGTTGACCCCAAGACCGGCGAGATCTTCGATGAGCACAGCAGCCGCGCACTGTTGACCACCGAGCAGGTGCTGGCACGGGCACAGGCGCATGGCCTGCGCGAGATCCATTCGCTGGAACGCGATGGTGCGACCTGGTCGCTGGAAGCGCGCAATGCCCGCAACCAGAAGGTGGACGTGCGCCTGAGCGGTTATGACGGCCGCATCCTGCACAGCGAGCGCGATGGCTGGCTGGATTGATTCGCGTGCCGGTAGGTGCCGACCTTGGTCGGCACGGAAAGCAGGCAGAGCGTGTCGACCAAGGTCGACACCCACCGGCACATGCAAGGTCGACACCCACCGGCACATGCAAGGTCGACACCTACCGGACACGTGCACCGGTAGTGGCCGACCTTGGTCGGCCCAGGCCCGACGCGGGGCTTACCAACCAAACGGCGGCGGGTAATCCCAGTAGCCCGGGCCGCGGCCGTAGTAGCCGCCGTACGGGCCGTAGAAGCCTGGGCCCTTGCCTTCGCTCACGTGGATGTTGACGTTGACCCCATGGGTCTTGCCTTCATCGGTGGTGTAGTTCTTGCTGAGGTTCAGGGTGGCGGCGTTGTAGTGGCTGTTGCCGCCGTTCTTGGAATAACCGATGCCGGTGGTGAAGCTGCCAGACACCTTGACCTTGTCGTCGGTGACGTCGGCGATCTTCGCGTCGTCGTGCACGCGCGGGCCGCTCTTGTCGCCGTAGAACGTGCCCGGCGGGTCCTGCTTCAGGCTCGCATCGTTCAGATAACGCATCGGTGCCTGCGGCAGCGACAGATCCAGCCCGGTCGCCTGCGGCGCGGTCGCGCCAGCAGCGGACTGGGCCAGCACGGTTCCCGGCAGGGCCAGGCACAGCAGCAGGGTCAGGGGGCGGATCATGACGGCGCTCCAGCGGACAGGTGGCCACGCAACACGCGGCGGTACAGGCCGACGCTAGCAGGGGCTGCTTGAATGATGCCTGTCGGCGCCGGATTGGGGTAGAGCCAGGCCATGCCTGGTTGCGCGCTACAACCGCCCGAACCCGAACAGCCCCTGCAGCGGGTGCTTGCGCCGCTCGATCCGGGCCCGCAGCAGCTGCGCGCCGATCATCGAATAGGTGATGCCGTTGCCGCCGTAGGCCATGGCGAAGTGCACCCGTGGCCCCCATTGATCGTGCGGGCCGAAGAACGGCAGGCCGTCCGCCGTTTCGGCAAAGGTGCCGGCCCAGGAAAACGCCGGCACCGGGTCCAGCCGTGGGAACCAATGCAGCAGCTGTTTCATCAGCTTGTCGGCCTTGCGTTCTACGCGCCGATCACGGCGGGCGGGAATGTCGATGGCGTCGTCCAGGCCGCCCACCAGCAGGCGGCGATCGCCGGTGGCGCGCAGGTACAGGTAGGGACGTGCACTCTCCCACACCATCGTGTTGCGCAGGCGGCCCAGCACTTCTGCATCGATCGGGTCGGTAATGAAGGCATAGCTGCTGCGGTTACGTGCGACGCGCTGCTGCAGCCACGTCTGGTTGGCGTAGCCCATTGCCAGCACCACATGGCGGGCGTGAATCGTGGCGCCGCCCTCGGTGAGTGCGGTCACCCCCCGCGCGCTGGGCGTGAGCGTGTGCAGCACCGTACGGTCATGCACATTGCCGCCGCGCCGGCGCACGCGCTGCAGCAACCCATAGGTCAGGCGATAGGGATCGACCCGTGCCGCCTGGCGTGTGAGCAGGGCACCACCGGCGTCCACGTCGAAGCGTTCCTGCAGTGCCTCCGGGCCGAGCCAGCGGGCATCCAGGCCAATGCTGCGCCGGGCCTCACCCTCGGCCATCAGGGTGGGGACGTCACGGTGGCGGCTGGCCAGGTACAGGCTGTCCATGCGCTGGAAATCAACGTCTTTCAGACCGCGAGCGACCTCGCCCAGCGCCGGAATCGCCTCGGCACAGGCCCGGTAGGCCAGCGCGGCGGCGTCCTGGCCATAGCTTTGGGCCAGTTCCAGCAGATGGGCATCTATCTCGTACTGCAGCAGCGCTGTGCTGGCGGCGGTACTGCCCCAGCCGATGTCGCGCTGCTCGATCACCGCCACGTCGTGGCCATGCCGGGACAGTTCGTCGGCAATCAGCGCGCCGGTGATGCCGCCGCCGACCACCAGCACGTCGCAGCGCAGGTCCTGCTGCAGCGGGGGAAAGGCGTGGATCAGGCCGTTGCGTACCGCCCACCACGGGTAGCCACTCTTAAGGTCCATGGTCGTGCGTTGCTCAGGCGGTGGGGCGGCCGGTGTGCGGGGTCTGGATCAGTTCGGACAGATCGAAGCCCTGCAGGCGGGCCGCCGCCAGATAATGGTCCTGCACGGTCGCGTCCAGGCGTGGCTCGCGGGCCAGCAGCCACAGGTACTTGCGATCGGGGCTGCCGACCAGCGCCACGCTGTAGTCCGGAGCAACCTGGATCACCCAGTAGTCGCCCTTGGCGAACGGCAACCAGCGCAGGCCCTTGGGCAGGAAGCTCACCTCCAGCCGCGCGCTGTCGTTGTCGACGGCACAGGCCTCGCCGGTGGCTTCCTCGACCTCGCCGTCCATACGGCAGCGGTTGGTGACGCCGACGTTGCCGTTGTCGAGCAGGGTGTAGTGCGCCGACACGTCGGTGCAGCCCTCCGGTTCATGGCGCATAGGCAGGCGCGCGATCTCGTACCAGGTGCCCAGGTAGCGCGGCAGCTTGAGGTCGGCAACGGTCTTCAGCGGCGGGTGATCGGTCATTGGCGGTCGTTGCAGGGGTGGGCCTCCACGATGCCGATGGCCTTGCCATGGGCGGGTGAAGCCGGGGCGATGGCCGTGTCCAGAACGTTCCGTCGCCCCGACGGAGCGCCCGTTGTCACCGGCGCGGCGGTATCCTGCAGCCAGCGCCGTGTTTTCCTGATCCAGACGAGGTGGAGGTGCCGATGTACCAGGTGATCCTGTTGAAGAGTGAATCCGCGTTCGCACGCGAACAGTGGCCGCAGGTCGATGACCTGGTGGACTACGAAGGCGTGGCCTACAGCCTGCGTGCCGGCCCGCGCCAGCCGCTGCCGACCGACCACGACTGGCACCCGGTGGCGGTGTATGCGCCCGATGAGATCACCGAGGAAGAGTTCCAGGACTGGTACGCGCTGCAGCAGCCCACGGTGGAAGAGCTGCGCCTGAAGTACTGATGCTCGACGCTGCCGGGGCCGCCCATCCGCCCTTTACCGGCTCTGCCGTATAGTCGCGCGCAGGCGCGGTGGTCCGCGCGAACCGGTGTGGCTGGCTTGTCTTCTTTCCTGCGATCGATCCGTGCACGAGGGCCCTGGTGGGTCCTGATGCTGTGCTCCGCCCTCCTGCTGTCCGCGCCGGTGCTGGCACAGGATGAGGACCTCACGCCAAAGCAGCAGTTGGCGCAGATCGAATCCAGCCTGAAGGAGATCGACCGCAAGCGCGGTGATGCTTCGGCCATCGAGACACTGGCCATGTTGTCCGAGAGTGCCTCGCAGGCACGGCGAGACGCTGAGGCGCTGGAAAAGGAGCTGCAGCCACAGTTGGTTCGCCTCGACGAACAACTGGCGCAGTTGGGTACGCCTGCCGAGGGCACTACCGAGCCGCCGGAACTGGCGGCGCAACGGCGCAGCATCACCAAGCAGCGGGACGGACTGGCCGCGTCGGTAGCGCAGGCCAAGACCAGTGCCGTGCGTGCCCAGCAGCTGGCGACCGACATCGACCAGCAACGCGTCGCGCAGCGCACCGAAGAACTAGGGCAGAAGGTTGCCTCGCCGTTGTCTCCCGCGCTGTGGAGCAAAGTTGCCGAGCGCCTGCCGATCGATATCGCACGCGTCGCGCCGTTGGCCGAGCAGGGGCGCGATACCTTCGTCGCCGGCATCCGGGCCAATGGCTGGGGCACGCCGCTGCTGGGCCTGGTGGCTGCACTGGTCATGATGTTCCCGCTACGGTTGTGGCTGCGCCGGCTGGGTCGTCGCTTTGCTGCGTCCGAGCGTGCGCCCGATGGCCGCCTGCGGCGTTCTGGCCTGGCCATGTGGCTGCTGCTGGTGGGGACACTGCTGCCCGGCTATGCCGTGGTGGTACTGATGGCGGCGCTGGACGCCATCGATGCCATCGCGCCGCGCCTGCAGGTGGTGGCCGACGGCCTGGAGACGGCTACCTTCCGCGCCGCCTTCATCGCCGCGCTCAGCGCCTGCATGCTGGTTCCCAAGCGTCCGTCGTGGCGGTTGCTGAATCTGGATGACACCGCCGCACTGAAGCTGCGCAAATACGCCTGGGGTGCGGCGGCGCTGGCCTGGCTGAGCACGGTGCTGGTCGCCCTCGATCAGGCCACACGTACCAGCGACGTCACCACGGTGGCGCTGGATGGCCTGATTGCGCTGACCTACCTCGGCCTGATCATGGCCATGCTGGTGACCCTGGCGCGCCTGCATCGCCGGCAGACCGCCGAGGCCGAGGCCAAGCTGGAGGCGCAGGCCGATGGCGTGGGTGCGGCCACGCCGGTGCGCCGCAGCAGTTGGCTGGTATTGGCACGCGTGGCGGGCAACATCGCTGTGGCAGCGGCCATCATCGCCACCCTGCTGGGCTATCTGAACTTCGCCAAGTTCGTGAACCAGCAGTTGATCGGCGGCAGCATCGTGGTGCTGGCGGCGACGCTGCTGTTCAAATTCGTCGATGACCTGAGCACGTGGATGCTCAATGCCGACAGCAAGGTCGGCCAGACCATTCTGCTCAGCACCGGCCTGAGCGTATCGCGGCTGGAGCAGGCCGGCGTGCTGCTGTCGGCGGTTCTGCGTACCTTCGTGGTGCTGATCGCGCTGCTGGCACTGGCAGCGCCGTTCGGCAACATCGGCTCGGTCGTTGAACGCGTGGCCTCGCTGGCCAACGGCATCCCGATCACCAAGGACCTGACGCTGCAACCCGGCCGCATCGCCATTGCTCTGCTGGTGATGCTGGTCGGCCTGGCTGTGACCCGGCTGCTGCAACGCTGGCTGACCGACACCTATCTGCCCAAGACCGAGCTGGACCTGGGGGCGCGCAACTCGATCAGCACCATTGCCGGTTACGTCGGCATCATCCTGGTGGGACTGTGGGCGTTGACCGCCATGGGCCTGAACCTGAAGAACCTGGCGCTGCTGGTCAGCGCGCTGTCGGTGGGTATTGGTTTCGGCCTGCAGGCGATCATCCAGAACTTTGTCTCGGGCCTGATCCTGCTGGCCGAGCGCCCGGTGAAGATCGGCGACTGGGTGAAGCTGGGTGACCAGGAGGGTGACATCCGCCGCATCAACGTGCGTTCGACCGAGATCCAGGTGAGCGACAAGTCGACGCTGATCGTGCCGAACTCGGAACTGATCACCAAGACCATCCGCAACATGACGATGGGCAACAACCAGGGCCGCATCCAGATCCAGTTCGCGGTGCCCACCAGCACCGATGTCGGCAACCTGCGCCAAGCGTTGCTGGATGCGTACACCGCGCACACCAACGTGCTGAAACAGCCGGCGCCGACGGTCTACATCGACAGCATTGCCGGTGGCCAGATCACCATCAACAGCTTCGCGTACGTGGCCAGCCCGCGGCAGGTGTATGCGACCCGCAGCGATCTGTACTTCAGCCTGCTGCAGATCCTGGCGGAGCGGAACATCCCGCTGTCGACCCCGACCGACATCCACATCACCCGCGATCCGCAGGAGTAGGGGTTTCTTTGCAGGGCTGCGCCCTGCACCCGCCGAAGCAACAGCAACAGCAACGGCAACAGCGTGCATTCCGTGGGATGGCGGGGCGGTGTCGGAGTGCGGGGACGCCGTAAATCCGTCCATGGAGGCTTGGCAGCCGCATCCATGCGGCTGACACCCCGCAATCCGACACCGCCCCACCTCTGACAGATTCCTGCGGCTGTCGGTAGGTGTCGACCTTGGTCGACACGTCTGTCAGATATCGAAATCAATCTGGGGTCAGATCCGTTTTCCTCCGGAAAACGGATCTGACCCCAAGAGTATTTCCGACAGATCGCGGAAAACTGTCGAAGGCGGGGTGGGTCCGGTTGCGGGAGTGTCCGCGGCATGGATGCCGCGGCCAAGCCCCCATGGATGGGTTTACGGCGTCTCCCGCAACCGGACCCACCCCGCCATCCCACGGAATGCCCGCTGTTGCCGTTGCTGTTGCTGTTGCCGTTGCCGTTGCTGTTGCTGTTGCTGTTGCTTCGGCTGTTGCTTCGGCGGGTGCAGGGCGCAGCCCTGCAAAGAAACCCCTACCCTCGTGGCCGGCTGCGCGAGGGCACCAGTGCGAACGTGTCCACCGCCAGCTTCTCCGCATGGTTCAACCACGCGCGGATCTCCAGATCATCTACTTCGTGGTCCAGCCCGAACGACACGTTGATCTTGCCGTTGGCATCGGGCTGCACCCACTGCTGCGCCAGCACCACCTTGCGCTGCGAGGACACCGCCTCGATCCAGAAGCCGCGATCCGGGCGCGTGCTCGCCACCAGCTGCAGCATGTACTGGCCGGCACGGGTGCGGCGGCCCTTCTGGGTGATCATGTGCGCCTGGCGCACGCTCGGGCGCGGGCCCTGGAACGCATCCAGCGGTGCATCCACCGCGATGCCCCCGCGCAGGTCGTTGTCGCGGTACAGCTTGATGCCGTTGTCGCGGTTGACCAGCAGGGCGCACCAGTCACCGTCGGCTGAGCCATCCTCGAATGCGGTGCAACGGTCGACGTAGGCCAGGGTGTTGTCCGGGTTGGCATCATCGAACTGGCGCGAGGTGTTTTCCAGATACACGGACTTCAAACCCCAGTCCTTGTCGTACTCCAGCAACACCGGTGGCTGCACGTGCTGCAGGCCCACCACCACCTGGTCATCGCCATCGATCTTCAGCTCGCGGGTCGGTTCGCCCAGCCACAGTGAGCGGGCGAAGGCCAGGTACTGCGGATAGTCACGGCCGCCATCGCGCTGGGTGGCTACGCTGGCGCTGGGCGCGCGCTGGGTATCGATCAGGGAACGGCCGAAGCCCATCGTCTTCAGGTTCGGGTCCAGCAGGCTGAGCAGGGTCGCACCCGAATCCAGGGTGGTGCCGGCATCGGCGCTGAGCTGCTGCGGGGCAATGCCATCGCCCAGGAACAGCAGCAGGTTCTCGCGCTTCTGCCGGGTCAGGATATGGGTCAGATCGTTGGGCATCGCCAGATGGTCGGAAGCGATCACGATCAGCGTGTCCTTGCCGTACGGGCTGGCCTGGATGCGCTGCACCAGCTGCGAGATCAGCCGGTCGCTGCACTTGAGCGCGTTGAGCATGTTGATGTTGCCGTACTGGCTCTGGTAGCGCTCGCCCTTGCACGACACCGGCAGATGACCGGCCGGGTGGTGGGTGTCCATGGTCAACGTGGTCAGCATGAACGGCGAACCGGCGCGCGAGAGCTGCTCGAAGCGCTGGTAGGCGGTATCCAGCAGCACGTCATCGTGCACGCCCCACGCCGAGTAATGGATGCGGCCGATCTTCTTCTGCTGCTTGAACCACGCCAGGTCATGCACTTCATCGAAGCCGTGGCTGGCCAGGAACTGGCCCTTGCCAGCGAACTGGCCGTTGGCACCACCCAGGTAATGGTTGGTGTAGCCCTGCTGCTTGAGGTAATCGCCCAGGCACACGGCCTTGGGCAGGAAGCTGCCCATGCGGTCCATGCTGTTCTCATCACCCTGCGAGGTGGTCAGCGGCACGCCGCACATCGATGACACCAGGCCGGCGATGGTCCAACCGCTGCCCTCAGCGGAGGCAAGGCCGCGCACGTCCAGCGACTCAGATGCCAAGCGGTTGAGGTTGGGCATCAGGCCCGGGAAAGCGCTCTCGTCCAGATAGGTACGTTCCAGGCTTTCGCCGTAGATCCAGACGATGTTGCGCGGACGCTGCAGCGGCTGCGTCGGCACCTGGTACTCGGGGGCGATGCGGGCGAAGTCGACCGGACGCAGCTGCTGGTACAGGCGCTGGCCGTCGCGGGCCAGCGGGCTGATCATGATCGCGGCCACCCACACGGCCGCGAAACCGGCGAACAACGCGCCACCGTGGCCGGGCCGGCGCCAGCGCTTCACCCGCGTCGCGAACAGCGGCAGCAGCGAGACCAGCGCCAGCGCGATGAAGCCGGCGATATAGCCCTTGAAATCGGAGACACCGGCGCCTTCCATATCGGCGCCGAGGTGGTACAGGGTGGCGGCATTGAGCCCATCACCGGAGAGTTTGTCGATCAGCCACCATGCGCTGAGCATGAGCAGCAGCAGCGAGAGTGAACCGGCCTTCCACCACACCCATTTGCCGGATGCGAGAAACAGCCAGCACAGCAGCAGCAACGACAACAACAGTATCCAGAGCATAGGCAGCTTCGGCAGTGACGGGATGTTGATGGACGTCGTACCGACGCGTGTCCATCCGACCGGCGCTGTCGCAAGCACATACACATGACAGGCCGATGACCCGATAGTGCATGCACGAACCTGACTGAAATGTTTGTTGAAATAACGCGCGCGCAATCGCGTTCAGAAGGTAAAACGAGCGTGAAAGGGTTCGTTGGATTGCATTAAAAACCGCATGAATACGGATATTTTCATTGATGCGCTAGCGATGCCCGCGTTCTTCGCGCGCCCGCGCACGACGATCGAACAACAACGCGCTGGTAACGATGCCCAGCCCGAGCACCACGCCGATGAACAACAGAATCAGGGCGATGAGCGGGTAGCCGAACAGATGCCAGCCGGTGTCGATCTTCATCATCATTGCCGCAGCCATGATCAATGCCGCGCTGATGATGCCGGCCGCCACACGGTTGGCGATCTTCTGCAGGTTCTCCATCAATCGCGATTCTTCCAGGCCGGTCACCTTCATCTGCAGGCGGTTCTCGGCCAGCAGCGCCATGATGTCCGACAGCTTGCGCGGCCCATCGCGCAGCAGCTGCTGCAGCTCCATCGCCTCGCTGGCGAGGTTGGCGGCAGACAGCGATTTCTTCAGGCGTGCGCGCATCACGTGCTGCAGCTGGCGCTCGACGATGCGGCGGGTATCCAGGTCCGGTGCCAGCAATCGGCATACGGTTTCCAGATTGAGCAGGGCCTTGCCCAGCAGGCTCAGCTCCGGCGGCGTGCGCAGGCCGCAGGCGGTGGCGATGCGCACCAGGTCCAGTACCACGCGGCCTTCCGAGAAGCTGCCACTGGCGGCGTAGCGCGCAATCAGCTGGCCGGTCTCGCGCAGGTAGCGCTCTTCGTCGAATGCCTCCAACCGCGTGCTGATGCTGATCAGGTCGTCGGCCACTTCTTCGCCACGGCCATCGACAGCGGCGAACAGGATCTTCAGCAGCCGCTCGCGCAGGCGCGGCGGCATGTGCGCGACCATGCCCAGGTCGAAGATCGCCAGCCGTCCATCGGGCATCACCCGCAGGTTGCCGGGATGCGGGTCGGCATGGATCTCGCCATGCACGAAGATCTGGTCCAGGTAGCCGCGGATCAGCGCCGCCGCCAGCGGGTCCATTGATTGTTCGGTGCGGCGGACATCGGGAATCGCATCCACGCGCACGCCGGTGGCCAGTTCCATGGTCAGCACGCGCTGACTGCTGTAATCCCACAGCGGCTGCGGTATCCACAGGCGGCGGAACGGCTTGAGATGGCGGCCGAAACGGGCCAGGTTCTCGGCCTCGGCGTGGTAGTCCAGCTCCTGCATCAGGGTCTTGGCGAACTCGTTGAGCCAGTCGCGCAGGCGCACCCGACGGCCAACCTGGGTCAGATGGTCGGCGGCCAGCGCGAAGCTGCGCAGTGCCTCCAGGTCCGAGCGCAGCTGAGCAGCGACCTCGGGTTTCTGAACCTTCACCGCCACCTGGCGGCCATCGTGCAGCACCGCGCGATGCACCTGCGCGATCGAGGCACAGCCCAGTGGCTCGGGATCGAACGCGGCGAACAGCTTGTTCACCGGCGCGCCCAGCTCCTGTTCGACGATGGCATGGATGCGAGCGACCGGAATCTCGGCCACCTTTTCCTGCATGCGCTCCAGCGCCGTAGCAAACTCCACCGGCACCATGTCCGGTCGCGTGGACAGCATCTGGCCCAGCTTGACGAAAGTCGGCCCCAGGGCTTCCAGGTCGCTGACGAACTGTTCCGGGTTTCCGTCGGCGGGCACGTCGGCCTGATTGCTGGCGGCGTCCAGGTTCATGCCCGAGAACACGCCCGAATGGCGATAGCGCATCAGCAGGCGCAGGATCTGGCTGCGCCGGTTCATGCCCTTGACCAGCGGAGGGTTGCCATTGGTGGTGGGCGGATTGCTCAAGCGGAACTCCCATGCGACGGATACAGGTAGTGCCGGCCGCTGGCCGGCAATGTCCGGAACTGCGCGGTTGCCGGCCAGCGGCCGTCACTACCGGATTCCGCAGTGTCGCCGGGGGGCGGTAGGCATGCAGTGAATCCGACCGCTTCCGCAGTCGCCCCGGTATCGGTCAGAATCCGCTCATTCCCTCACTTGGACGCCCCATGGCCGGTGCCAGCCTGTTCGCCCTGCTCGACGATATCGCCTCCCTGCTCGACGACGTCTCGGTCCTGACCAAGGTCGCGGCGAAGAAAACCGCCGGCGTGCTGGGCGACGACCTTGCACTGAACGCGCAGCAGGTGACCGGGGTCAACGCCAACCGCGAACTGCCGGTGGTGTGGGCGGTGGCCAAGGGCTCGCTGGTCAACAAGGTGATCCTGGTGCCAGCGGCGCTGGCGATCAGCGCGCTGGAAGCTTGGCTGCACAGCCGCGGCTGGAACGTACCGCTGATCGTGCCGCTGATGATGATCGGCGGCGCCTTCCTCTGCTTCGAGGGCGTGGAGAAGTTGGCGCACCGGTTCCTGCATTCCGCCGATGAGGACGCCGAACACCAGGCCGAGCGGCGCAAGGCGCTGGCCGATGCGCAGGTGGACATGGTCGCGTGGGAAAAGGACAAGGTGAAGGGCGCCATCCGCACCGACTTCATCCTCTCGGCCGAAATCATCGTGCTGTCGCTGGGCGTGGTTGCCACGGCGTCGTTCATCAACCAGGTCAGCACCCTGGTGGTGATCGCGCTGGCGATGACCGTGTTCGTCTACGGGCTGGTCGCCGGCATCGTCAAGCTGGACGACCTGGGCCTGTATCTGTCGCGCAAGGGCGCGGCGCTGGCGGCAGTTGGCCGCGGCCTGCTGGTGTCGGCCCCGTGGCTGATGAAGTTCCTGTCGGTGGCCGGTACCGCGGCGATGTTCCTGGTCGGTGGCGGCATCCTGGTGCACAACGTGCCGGCGCTGCACCACGCGGTGCAGGCGCTGGGCGGTGAAGGCCAGTGGGGCTGGCTGATCAGTGCCGTGGCCAACATGGTGGTCGGCATCATTGCCGGTGCGATCGTGCTGGCGGCGGTGACCGGGTTCCAGAAGCTGCGCGGGAAGTAAGCAACGGCCCTTTGTCCGGTAGAGGCCGACCTTGGTCGGTGCTTTGTTTCCCGCGTGTGCCAACCAAGGTTGGCACCTACCGAAGCAGTTTCCGGTGTGCCGGGAAACTACCCTGCCTGCACCCGGTTCTTGCCCTGCCGCTTGGCCGCATACAGCGCGTCATCGGCGCGCCGCAGCAGGGTTTCTATATCGTCGCCGGGCTGCCATTGCGCCAGTCCGGCACTGAAATGCACTGGTACGCGCCGATCCTGTACGGTCAACACGCGGTGCGCCAGCGAGCGCTGCAGGCGCTGCACGGTGGCCATGCTGTCGGCACCCTGGGTTTCCGGCAGCACCAGCACGAACTCGTCGCCACCCAACCGCGCGATGCCGTCGGTGGCGCGCAGCAGCAGCTTGCACACAGACACCAGGTGTTGCAGCAGCGCATCGCCACCGGCATGGCCGTGCGCATCGTTGGTCTGGTGGAAATCATCCAGGTCGATCACCGCCACGCCCAGCGGTGAGTTGTTGCGCGTGGCGCGGGCCAGCTCGCGCTGCAGCAGTTCGTCCAGGCCGCGGCGGTTCAGTGCCTGGGTCAGTGGATCGATGCGGGCCAGGTCGCCGGCCGCGCGCAGTTCCTGCTCAAGCTCGGCGATGCGCTGCTCGGCACGTTCCACTTCCTGGCGCGCGCTGGCCAGATGATCGCGCGCCTGCGCGGCCTGCTGCTGCACCTTGCCGGTATCGCGCATCACTTCCTGCAGCAGCTGGTTGAGGTCGGCGATGCTGCGTGCCTCGCGCAGCTGCAGTGCATAGCTGCCGATGCGATCGTGGTACTCACCGGTGCTGGTGGCCATGCCATCCATGCGTTCGATGAACTCACCCATCAGCCCGCGCATCGCCGCCTTCGAATCGTCGATGCCCTGGCGCAGCAGGCCCTGCTTGTAGATCACTTCGCGCAGTTCGGCGCGGGTGCGCTCCACCGCTTCGGCTTCCAGCGGTCCGTCCAGCAGGTGGCGCACTGCGGCGATCTGGCCCTGCAGCCAGCTGCGGTCGTCCAGCAGTTCGCTGACGTTCTCCAGCAGCAGCGCGAACAGCTCAAGCAGCAGCGCCTGCTGCTCCTGCCAGCTCTCGGCACGCACGCCGACCTGGTGGCCGAGCTCGCGCACGCCCTGTTCGATCGGTTCCAGCGCCGTGCCCGGTTGCCACTGGCGCAGCTGCATGGCGAGCGTCTGCGCCTGCTCGCGCAGGTCCGGATCGTGCTGCAGCAGGGCCACCACCGCGCCGCCCAGCAGCAACCGCAGCTGCTCGGACAGGCGCAGGCTTTCGGGCTGGCCATCCGGCGAATGCTGTTCGATGGTTCGGATGTACTTGTCGATCAGCTGCCGCATCGCGCGCCCGTAGCGCGGCCAGTCGGCACTGGCCTGCGCCGACTGCAGGCGGTCGCCCATGTCGCCCAGTTCACCGGGCAGGGTGGCCATACCGTTGGCGAACGCGGCCAGCAGTGGTTCCGGTGCATCGGCGCCGGCGAACAGCTGCTGCAGGGCCACGCCGCCACCGCCCTGCAGCACCACGCGGTCTCCCAGCCCGTCATCCACCACCGCGCGCACGCGTGCCGGCGGCCCAAGGGCGGTACCGGGGGCAGGGCGGTGGTCGGGCTGGTCCGTCATGGAGCAAATCCTGGGGGCTGGCAGGGACTGGTTCCAGCATATCGGCGCGGCCGCCGACGGCTTGAACGGCTAGGATGGGCGACAGGATGCCGCAGTGGAGGTGGTGATGCGCGTGATGTTGCTGGGGGCGACCGGGCTGGTGGGCGGGCTGACCCTGCGCAAGCTGCTGGACGACCCGCGCTGCAGTGTCGTGGTCGCTCCCACCCGCCGCCCGCTGGGCATGACCCACGGGACGCTTGAGAACCCGGTCCTGGCCTTCGATGCACTGCCCGCCGCAGCCGAATGGGCCCGCGTGGACGCGGTCATCTGCGCGCTCGGCAGTACCATTGCCCAGGCCGGCAGCCGCGAGGCCTTCCATCGAATCGACCATGACTACCCGCTGGCGTTCGCCCGGCTGGCGCGGGCGCAGGGAGCGCAGACCTATGTGTTGAACTCCGCAGCCGGTGCCAACCCGCAGTCGTCGATCTTCTACAGCCGGGTGAAGGGTGAGCTGGAGCATGACCTGCGCGCGCTCGACTTCGCTTCGCTGACGCTGGTACGTCCAGGATTGATTGGTGGCGAGCGTAACGAGGTGCGCCGCGGCGAGCGTTTCGCATTGACGGTACTCGGCGCACTGGGGCCAGTACTGCCACGGGCGTGGCGGATCAATCCGGCCAGCGAAGTTGCCAAGGAACTGGTCGAGGCCGCACTCGCCCCGCACCCGGGTGAACACGTAGTGGCATCGAGCGCACTGGCCGGCTGATGTCGCGTGCGCTGCGCCTGACCCAGCTTCAACAGTTGCTCCGCCGCCATCGGCGGCCGGTGGCCGGACAGGTTCTGGCCGAAGCCCTGGGCATCAGCCTGCGCACGCTGTACCGCGATATCGAGACCCTGCGCGAGCAGGGTGCCGACCTGCGCGGCGAGGCCGGCGTCGGCTACCAGCTGGCACCGAGCGATACCCTGCCGCCGATGACCCTGCCGCCCGCCGAGATCGATGCGCTGGTGCTGGGCCTGCGCTGGGTTGCGGCCCGCACCGAACCCGTGCTGGCCGAGGCCGCACGCGATGCCCTGGCGCGCATCGCGCATGTGTTGCCTGCCGCGCGTCGCGAAGCGCTGCGTGACAGCGGCCTGCGCGTGGGTCCCTCGCGTGCGGCAGCCAAGGTACCCGCTGCGCGCCTGCAGGCTGTGCGCGAAGCGGTGAGCGCGCAACAACGACTGCAGTTCGGCTACCAGGATGCGCAGGGCCAACGTACCGAGCGCATCGTCTGGCCGTTCGCGCTGGGCTACTTCGATGAAGTGCCAATGCTGGCGGCGTGGTGCGAAAGCCGCGAGGACTTCCGTCATTTCCGCTTGGACCGCATCCGCCAGGTGCGCGTGCTGGAGGATCGCTACCTCGTGCCACGCGCCACCCTGCTGCGGCGCTGGCAGAAGGCGCAGGGCATCGCACCGGATTGGTTGGACCGCTCGTAACCCCAACGAGGAATGGCGCTGTGCATCAACGCGGTGGGCTTACACAGCTGGTGGGCTATGTGCCGGGGGAGGCCGGGGTGGTACAGGTAATCGTCGACTCTATGGCCTGGGTTACGAGGCCCGACGCATCTTCCAAGAATGTCCTGACTCTCGAAACTTGAGGTTCACCAGGTTTACTGGGTGTACAACCCCAAGTGAAGGTGATGGGGGATGGGATGTTCTTATCGACTTTAGCGCGGCCCCCGTAGCAGATCCATCTGGCGGGACACGTCACGATCTCGAGGTTGATGTATACCGGAAACCTCGGATACCCACTGAAGTTCATCGTGGCAGTAACACTGGCGCCTGTTCCAGACACGTTCGGAACGCTGTCCAGCTGAAATGGCTTCGTCAGGGTAGCGACGCCCAGGGTGGACATTCTCTCTATGGGCATGAAGAAAAGGTCATTCTCCCAAGGAGAGCCATCTTTTCCCCTGCCATGAACAAGGCCATAGGCCGAGTTGCCGGCATAGACGGGCCCACCACTATCGCCGCCTTTGTTCATCACGGTTCCATCAAGGCTGACGACTTGGACGTAGGTGCCAGCTTCCCCATTCCAGTTGGCTGCGAACTCTGCGTCTTTGATGGATCCGCATGTGCGACCGGTCGTTACGCCGAACTTGCAGACCGTTGTGCCTGGTGTCATGTCGGCCAGTGATGCCTCATCGGTTATCGCCAGTTTTTCCCCATCGACAATGATTTCGTTCGACTGAGAGAAGATGACGCCGCCACGCTGCTGTGCACCCCACTGAACGTCGTAAGATCCTTTGTTGCGTTCACTCTTGAACAGAATGCGAGCGGTTGGATTGCGCTGATAGTTGTCATTGTCACAGTGACCCGCAGTGGCCAAGCCTAGTTCGCGAGTTGCAGTTTCGACCACGTTGAAGCCGGCTGTGCAGAGCTGCTGCTGGTAGCCTTCCAGTCGCCGCCCGCCCGCTACAGTGTTTGTTGGCTCTATGAAACCTGTGGTCTCTTTTATGCGGATGAAGTCGGCGACAGAGAGAAGTTTGGAAAGTCTGGCGCGTACGGCATCGGGATCGCGTACATATACCTCGACGATAGAGCTCTTTATGTCTACCGTGGCTGCAAACTCAATGCCCGCCTTGACGAGCTGATCGGACACCTCCTCTTGGGTGGCGCGGAGAAGCTCGAGAGAACGTGGCGCGGCTTCTGCGACGTAGAGGCGGTCCTTGGTGTAAGCAGAAAGTTGGCGTGAGGCATCGCCGGTGAACCTCACCACGATCCTGAATTCAGGGGAGTGCTCGATGTAAAGGCCGGCGAACGTCTCCGGCTTCTCCCTCTGAAGCCGTGCGCTGAGTTTACCGGCGGCCCGTTCCGCATCCATTCGTTGCGCGGCTTCGAACGTGCCTACGTGCATGGTTTCCGCGTAGTGCTGTATTGCTACATCCTTGGGGGCGTCGTCCGCAAGGGCGGGAGAGGCGGTGAGGATGGCTGCCAACAACGGGAGATATCTGCGTATTGTGGTCATGAACTTTCCTTTTCATGTGTATTACGTGAAGCGGCGTTCCATCTGCATTTGACTCTAAATCACTTCTGTCTGTTGCAACTGGTAACTGCGTCTCCCTTTGATTGGTCCGGGGGGCTCCAAAAGAGCGAAGGTTCATCGCCGACGACAGCTCCCATCATGACTTGGCTTTGCGATATATCGCGAGATCACAGTGGGTCGCCTGCCTTTCCATCCGGTGGCGGAAGTGCCCGCAATACGCGAGATGTTCGAACGACGATCGACTCTACCTGGCCGATTTCATCTGCTTGATCTACTGACAGAATCTGTCAGCAGGCCCGTACCACCATGATCGCTCCCAACAACGGAGCTTTCCCATGTTCACGCCCAGCACCCTGCTGCAGTACGTGCGCGACGTTGCCACCAGCGCCACCTTCTACAGCGGCATCCTCGGCACGGCACCGGTCGAACAGTCACCCGGCTTTGCCCTGTTCCTGCTCGGCGATGGCGCCGCACTCGGCCTGTGGCAGCGCGATGACGTGCAGCCACCTGTGTCTGCGCAGGCCGGTGCCGCCGAACTGGCGATGGTGGTGGCCAATCCTGATGAAGTGCGGCAGTTGCACGATGCCTGGCGCGCACTCGGTGTGCAGATCGCGCAGGCGCCGGTGACGCTGGAATTCGGCCACACCTTCGTCGGGGTCGACCCCGATGGTCACCGGCTGCGTGTCTACAGCCGCGCCGAGGGCATGGTCGCGCGCGATTGATCCTCCCCTGACGCAGAACAACGGCGAGCCCACCGCAGCGACAGGTCGTTCAGTAGATCCACGCCATGCGTGGATGGCGCGCGATCCAGCAGGCACAAAAAAACGCCAGGCAGTGCCCAGCGTTTTCTCCAATTCATGTGCCAACCAAGGTTGGCACCCACCGATCAGTTCCTCGGTGGGCCTACCCGATCAGCTGGCCAGTGCCAGATCGTCCATCATCGCGCGCAGGAAGCGGGCCGCTTCACCACCCGTGGCCGCGCGGTGGTCGAAGGTGACCGACAGCGGGATCACCTTGTGCGCTTCCACGCCGCCCATCACCGGGGTCATCTGGTGGCGGGCACGGCCGGCACCGACGATGGCCACGCACGGCGGCACCACGACCGGGGTGGCGTAGCGGCCGGCGAACATGCCGAAGTTGGACAGCGAGATGGTGTAGCCGCTCAGTTCCGAGGCGGCGATCGAACGCGATTCGACCTGCTCGCGCAGGCGGTTGACGCCTTCACGGATGCCGCGTGCATCGAGCATGTCGGCATTGCGCAGCGCCGGCACGAACAGGCCGTCGTCGGTGTCCACGGCAATGCCGATGTCGACCTGGGCGTGCAGGGTGCGGGTCAGCGCTTCACCGTCGAACCAGGCGTTCATCGCCGGCACCTTCTGTGCGGCGACCACGATCGAGCGCACCAGGCGCGCGGTGACGTCGTTGCCCGGCAGCCAGGCGTGGATGTCGGCGTCGTCGTTCAGCGTGGTCGGCACCACCTTGCTGTGCGCATCGGCCATCACGCGCGCCATGTTGCGGCGCACGCCCTTCAGCGGTTCCGGCTGGCCCTTGGCGACCACGCCCGGCGGCTGGGTACGCATCGGCTTGCCGGCAGCAGACAGCGGGGTGCGCGCTTCGCTCTGCACCGGGGCAGACACCTGCGCCGGGGCCGGCGTGGCATAGGCGGCAGCAGCGGCTGGAGCCGGAGCGGCACCGATCTTTGCGCTGCCATCCGCAGCTGCCTGCTTGACGTCGGCCATGGTCACCGCGCCATCGGCGCCGGTGGCGCGTACGCGGGACAGGTCCACGCCCAGCTTGCGCGCGGTGGCACGCACGGCCGGTACGGCCTTGACGCCACCGACGGCCAGCGCCTGCTCGGCGTGCACGGCGTTGGAGCTCTGCATCGCGCCGACCACGGTGCCGGCGTCATCACGCTCGGCGGCGGCGGGCTTGGCGGCTTCGGCGGCCACCGGTGCGGCAGCGGCCGGCAGCGGTGGCGGGGTCGGGGTCGGGGTCGGTGCTGCGGCAGGTGCGGCAGGTGCGGCATGACCGTGGCTGTGGCCGGTGTCCTGGCCATCGGCGCGCTGCGGCAGGTTGGGGTCCAGCTCGAAGCTGGCCAGCACCGAGCCGGTCGGGATGATGTCGCCGGCAGCGCCGGACAGCTTCAGCACCTTGCCGGAGAACGGCGACGGTACTTCGACGACGGCCTTGGCGGTCTCCATCGAGACCAGCGGCTCGTCCAGCTTGATCACATCGCCTTCCTTGACGAACCACTCGACGATGGTCGCGTCCGGCAGGCCTTCGCCCAGGTCGGGCAGGTTGAAGTTCTTGGTCTGGCTCATTTGCAGTTCTCTTCCAGCAGTTCCAGTTCGCGGGCCGGCAGCCAACCCGTCGCGCCATTGGCGCGCTCGGACCACCACCACCCGCCGTGTTCGTGATGAAGCTTCACCATCTCGCCGCTTTCCACATCCAGCTCGCGGGCGTCGTAGTCGCACAGCGCTTCGGCGCGACCCTCGTCCAGCAGCTGCAACCAGGCGATGGGCGCCCATCCAGCGCGCCCATCGTTGGTGCGTACCCAGGCAAACGCCGGCCATTCCTCGTCACGGACACCTACTTCGACGATCTGGCCGGTGCGGAACCGGAGCGGGTTGGGATACTGGCTGCGGTAAGCCCCCAGAAGGCGGGCCCGCATGTCAGCCGGCCGCCACCGCGCGCTTGGCCGCAGCCACGATCCGCTCAACGCTCGGCAGGTACTTCATTTCCAGGCGGAACAGCGGAATGTGGGTGTCGTAGCCAGTGACGCGCTCGACCGGGGCCAGCAGGTCGTAGATCGATTCCTCGGCCAGGCGCGCGGCGATCTCTGCGCCGAAGCCCGCGGTCTTCGGGGCCTCCTGCACGATCACGCAGCGGCCGGTCTTGGCCACCGATTCGGCGATGGTGGCGAAGTCCAGCGGACGCAGCGTGGCCACGTCGATGACTTCGGCACTGATACCTTCGCCGGCCAGCTTGTCGGCCGCTTCCAGCGCTTCCTTCACCTGCGCGCCCCAGGTCACCAGGGTCACGTCGGTGCCATCGCGCAGCACGAAGCAGACGTCCAGTGGCAAGGCTTCGCCGTCGTTGACGACCACTTCCTTGTACTGGCGGTAGATGCGCTTGGGCTCCATGTAGATCACCGGATCCGGCTCGCGGATCGCGGCCAGCAGCAGGCCATAGGCACGCTGCGGCGACGACGGCAGCACCACGCGCAGGCCCGGCACGTTGGTGAAGATCGCCTCATTGGCTTCGCTGTGATGTTCCGGTGCGCGGATACCACCGCCCCACGGCACGCGCAGCACCATCGGGCAGTGCAGGCGGCCACGCGTGCGGTAACGCAGGCGTGCGGCGTGGCAGACGATATGGTCGACCATCGGGTACATGAAACCGTCGAACTGCGCTTCGGCCACCGGCTTCATGCCCTGTGCCGCCAGACCGATGGTCAGGCCGGCGATGGTGGTTTCATCCAGCGGGGTGTCGAGGATGCGCTCGGAGCCGAAGCGCTGCTGCAGGCCGGCGGTGGCGCGGAACACGCCGCCGTTGACGCCCACGTCCTCGCCCAGCACCAGCACCGACGGGTCGTGCTCCAGCTCCCAGGCCAGTGCCTGGGTGATGGCTTCGATCAGGGTGATGGGGGTGGTGGTCATGCTCTGTTCTCCGCGCGCGACGGCGGCGCTGTCGGCGGCGTTGGTGTGCGCGCCGGGCGCGCCGTTCTTGATCTCATCCATGGCGCTTCTCCAGGGCGATCGCCTGGGCACGCTGGGCCAGCAGGTCCTGCGGCGGATCGGCGTAGAGGAAATCGAACATCGCCTCGACCGGCTGCACCGGCGTGTTGAGGTACAGGTTCACTTCCTCGTCCACGCGCGTGCCGCACTCGGCGACCCAAGCGGTTTCCTCTTCCTCGCTCCAGACGCCGGCGTTGATCAGGTACTTGCGCAGGCGCAGCATCGGTTCGCGCTGCCAGGCATCCTTCACTTCGGCGTCGTCGCGGTAGCGGCGCGCGTCATCGGCGGTGGTGTGGTCAGACAGGCGGTAGGTCATCAGTTCCAGCACGGTGCCACCGTCGCCGGCCAGCGCACGTTCGCGCGCCTGCTCCATCGCCGCCAGCACTGCGATCAGGTCGTTGCCGTCCACCTGCAGGCAGTGCAGGCCGCCGGCCAGGCCCTTCTGTGCCAGCGTTTCGGCACCGGTCTGGGCCGAACGCGGGACCGAGATGGCCCAGCCGTTGTTGACGATGCACAGGATCAGCGGCAGCTTGTAGGCGCCCGCCGAATTCAGTGCCGCGTAGAAGTCGGTCTTGGAGCTGCCGCCGTCGCCACACACGGCCACCGCGATCTGCGGTTCCTTGTTGAGCTTGAACTTCAGCGCGGCGCCTGCGGCATGCAGGCACTGGGTGGAAATCGGCACGCAGAACGGGAAGTCCTTGGCCGCGTTGCCGCCGTAGTCGTTGCCGCGTTCGTCGCCGCCCCAGTACATCAGCACGTCGTGCGGGCGCACGCCACGCATGAACATCGCGCCATACTCGCGGTACGAAGGCGCGAACACGTCGTCCTTCTGCATCGCAGCGCCGATACCCACGTGCGCGGCTTCATGGCCCAGGCAGGCGGCATAGGTGCCGAGCTTGCCGGTGCGCTGCAGCGCGATGGATTTGCTGTCGAACGTACGTACGAACAGCATCTGCTTGAACAGCGGTACCAGGACCTTGGGGTCGCGCAGCGACGCGGGCAGGTCATCGCGGACGAGCGTGCCGTCCACGTCCAGGTACTGCAGGTATTCGATCTTGAATTCAGCGGCAACCGTCATTGCGTACTGCACCTTCGACAGAGAAGTTACAAATGATATGAATCGCCATGTTAAGGAACGCGTACGGAATAGCCTTCCTGCGGCGCAACACGGCGATGCCCTGTTTTACCCCTGCCGGCGGGTGGGGGGCCAATAACAACAACGTATTCAGTCGTTGCTGCAAAGCATCAGAATACGCCTCTGGCTGACTGCCCGTGCAACGGCCCGAACGGTTCCACGCGCAGCCCCCATATCGGGGGATGCTCCACGGGCCCCCGGACGCCCCGGTATGGACGCGGCGGCTGCCAGCATGGCGGCAACGCGCTACCCTTGCCGCCCCCGATCTGGTCCCGCCCATGTCCGTCGACAACAACCAACGCGATCTCGAAGCTGGCATCCACACCGATCTGCAGGGGCGGCTGACCTATGGCGGCTACCTGCGGCTGGACCAGCTGCTCAGCGCGCAGCAGCCGTTGTCCAACCCGCCGCACCACGACGAGATGCTCTTCATCATCCAGCACCAGACCTCGGAGCTGTGGCTGAAGCTGCTCGGCCACGAACTGCGTGCCGCGATCGGCTTCCTGCAGCGCGATGAAGTCTGGCAGTGCCGCAAGGTGCTGGCGCGCAGCAAGCAGGTGCTGCGCCAGCTGACCGAGCAGTGGTCGGTGCTGGAAACGCTGACCCCGTCCGAGTACATGGGCTTCCGCGACGTGCTGGGCCCGTCCTCGGGCTTCCAGTCGCTGCAGTACCGTTACATCGAGTTCCTGCTGGGCAACAAGAACGCGCAGATGCTGCAGGTGTTCGAGCACGACCCGGCTGGCCAGGCGCAGCTGCGCACCGCACTGGAAGCGCCGAGCCTGTACGAGGAATTCCTGAAGTACCTGACCCGTTTCGGCCACGCCGTCCCGGCGGTGTACGAGGCCCACGACTGGACCCAGCCGCATGTGGCCGATGACGCACTGCAGCCGGTCTTCGAACGCATCTACCAGGACACCGATCGCTACTGGCGCGAGTATTCGCTGTGCGAGGACCTGGTGGACCTGGAGACCGCCTTCCAGCTCTGGCGCTTCCGCCACATGCGTACGGTGATGCGGGTGATCGGCTTCAAGCGCGGCACGGGCGGCTCGTCCGGTGTCGGTTTCCTGGCCAAGGCGCTGGATCTGACCTTTTTCCCCGAACTGTTCCAGGTGCGCACCAGCCTGCAGGCCGCACCCCCGGCCGATCTGGCCTGACTCCCATTCAGCTTGGTTCCCGGCCGGCGGCTGGATCGTTTCAGATGCAAGTTCAGCGAGCAGGCTGGCACCTGCCTCAAACGGCGTGTATTTGACGTGAACGCCAGAAGTCGGTGATCCTCGCGCGTTGCTCCACTGCACATCGGACGTGCTCGTCATCCACCGAACCAGGAAATCCGCATGAGCTTGAACGCCACTGCGAACACCCCAGAGCCGGCCGTGCCGGACTTCAAGACCATGATGGGCCACCCGCGCCCGTTGTGGATGCTGTTCATGACCGAGTTCTGGGAACGCTTTGCGTTCTACGGCATCCGCTGGGCCTTGGTGCTGTACATCGTCGCCCAGTTCCGTGATGGCAGTGCCGCCGGTGAAGCCGACGCCAGCCGCATCTACGGTGCCTACCTGGCGCTGGTGTACGCCGCGGCGATCTTCGGTGGCTACGTGGCCGACCGGGTGCTGGGGTACCAGCGCTCGATCCTGACCGGTGCGGTGATCATGGCCGCCGGCCTGTTCATGATCTCGTTGCCGGAAGAGCATCTGTTCAAGCTCGGCCTGGCCACGATCATCGTCGGCAACGGCATGTTCAAGCCGAACATCTCGACCATGGTCGGCAAGCTGTACGGCCTGAAGGATGAGCGTCGCGATTCGGGCTTCACCATCTTCTACATGGGCATCAACATCGGCGCGATGATCGCCCCGGTGCTGACCGAGTACCTGGCCCGCAAGGTCTTCGGCACCTCGGAAATGCCGTCCTACAAGGTCGTGTTCATCGCCTCGGGCGTGGGCATGCTGATCTCGCTGGTGTGGTTCTACATCGGGCGCGCCGGCCTGAAGGGCATCGGTGCTCCGCCGGCTGGCGCTGAAGGCTTCGGCCGTGTCGTCATGGTGCTGGTGGGCTCGCTGTTCGCCATTCCGGTGGCCTACTTCCTGCTGGCCACCGGCGCCACCGCGCTGGCCTGGATCCTGGGCGTGATGTTCGCCGCACTGGCCGTGCTGCTGCTGGTCGAGGGCATCCGCGAGGGCAAGGTGCAGCGCGACCGCGTGATCGCCATGCTGATCATCTTCGCCTTCAACGTGATGTTCTGGATGTTCTTCGAACAGGCCGGCAGCTCGTTCACCTTCCTGGCCGAGAACATCGTCAACCGCCAGATGGGCGACTGGACCTTCCCGACCGCCTGGTTCCAGTCGGTCAACTCGGTGGCCATCATCACCCTGGCGCCGATCATCGCCTGGATCTGGGTGGCCCTGGGCCGCGCCAATCCGTCGATTCCGCGCAAGTTCGGCCTGGGCCTGCTGTTCAACGGCGCCGCCTTCGCCCTGCTGATGTACGCCCTGTCGCAGATGGTGGTGGACGGCAAGATCCCGTTCTGGACCCTGTTCATGGTCTACGTCATCCAGTCCGTCGGTGAGCTGTGCCTGTCGCCGATCGGCCTGTCGATGGTGACCAAGCTGGCTCCGGTGCGCCTGGTCGGCTTCGGCATGGGTGGCTGGTTCCTGTCCACCGGCATCGGCAACAACCTGTCGGGCATCTTCGCCGGCGTTGTCAGTGGTGAAGGCGGCATGACGGTCGAGTCGGCACTGAAGGGGTATACCTTCGGGTTCTGGGCTCTGATCGGCTCTGGCGTGGTGCTGTTCCTGGTCGCCCCGCTGATCAACAAGCTGATGCACGGCGTCAAGTAATGATGAGAGGGTAGAAGGCATGCGTAGCAAGCTCGGTACTGCGGTAGCGGTGGTCTGTGCGGCGCTGATCGGCGCCTGTTCCCAACCGCAACCGCCTGCAGCCGCCGAGCCTACGCAGCCCCTGGATACCCGACCCACCGAGCCACCGGTCGCTGACCCCAGCGAACCGGTGGCCTCGGGCAACACCCCGGTGGCGGCGGACATCGCCGCCATCGCCGGGCTCGGTGCACAGTTCGACCCGGCCCGCGACCCGGCCAATGACCTGGCCACCGCCAAGGTGGAAGCCCAGCGCGGCAAGAAGCGCATCCTGCTCGAGGTCGGCAACGCCGCCTGCGAGCGCTGCCATGCGCTGGACGAACTGGTGGAAGGCAACGGCGACCTGCGCCGCTTCCGCGATGCCCACTACGTGTGGGTGAAGATCAACGCCAGTGACGAACAGCCCAACACCGCCTTTTTTGCCCAGTTCCCGATGATGGAACGCGACTACCCGTACCTGCTGGTGCTCGATGCCGATGGTGGACTGCTGGTCTCGCAGGCGACTGGTGAGCTGCGCAGGGGCGAAGCTTTCCAGCCTGCCCGAGTGAGCGCCTTCCTCAAGCAGTGGGCACCTGACCGGTAGTGCCGGCCGCTGGCCGGCAACCTGGCTGGGTGCCGCCTGCTGGTCAGCAGGCTCTGGTGGGTGCCAACCGTTGGTCGGCACAGACGTGCATCCACGCATGGCGTGGATCTATTGCGCGCGCCGTCACACTCTCCGAATCGGTGTCTCAATTTCACTGCGTGCACGCCGTTACCGGCAAGGACTTCAGTCGACGCCCCGTCGATGCAACCTACCGGAACGCCCATGCACAGCGACCACGCCGAACGATTGCCCGAACCTGCCAGCGCATTGGCCGAGAGCGGAGCAGATGAGGGCGTGAGCCTGCCGGCGCAGGAGGTGCTGCTCGATGACGATGGTACCGGCGAGAACACCGTTGAACTGACACCACCGCGCCACCGCCTGCCGCAGATCGCGCTGCCCGACAACGTGGTGCTGAAGGGGGCGGTGCAAAGGCTGGTCGAGCAGAAAGCGCGGCTGGATGCGCTGGCTGCCGAAGGCCAGCTGGCCGGGTTGCTGCCGCCGGAATGGCAGGGCCATGGCGCGCGGGCCATCGAACTGTCCACCTTCATCCAGGGCGTACTGCCGTTCCTGCAGCCGGGCGAACGTGGCGAAACCGCGCCGGCGCGCCTGCCGGTGCGCCACGTGCTGGGCGATGACAGCCGCTGGGGCCTGGACGATGTCTCCGAACCGAAATCGCTGGCCTGGTACCTGGCCAGTGATGAGCGCGCCACTGCCGGCAGCAAGGACGTGGCCGAGGCGTATCTGGTGGGTGCACTCGGCCTGGCGTGGATGCAGGAGGGACGCAGCCGTCCTGGATTCCTGCGCGCGATGGGCCAGGACAGCCTGGCGGCGCGGGTGACCATGCTTGGCTACCCGCCAGTGGGTGAGCTGGCGCTGTACAGCGTCACCGCCCATGGCCAGCCACAGATCTGGTGCGTGCATGGCCGACGCCGCATGCGACCGTTGGTGGCGCCGTGGCTGAGCGTGCCGCTGATGACCGCCTACGGCGTGCCGGCGCCGGTGGCGTGGCCGTCCAGCTTTCCGCCGGTGGAGGCCGTGGCCGAGCTGCTGGCGACCGCACGGCAGGGGCGCGCGCTGCCGGAAGTAGACCTGGGCAAGGCGGTAGCGAAGATCGCCGAGGACGCCGCATCCGACGCCTGGCAGCCGGTCAGCCTGCTGCAGCTCAACACCTGGTCGCCGCGCTGGCACTTCTTCCTCGGCACCTTCGTCGGCCTGCCGTCGCTGCTCTTGGTGGCTGCGGCACTGGCGCTGCCAGGGGCGGTCGAAGCGGCCACGGTTGCTGCGTCACTCGGTTTTGCAGGTGGTGCCATCGCCGCGCTGGCCGTGCCGTGGATCCATGCACGCCGCAAGCATCTGAGCTGAGGCGCGGAAAAAAGGGACAGAGGGGATAAAGCCGCAATCAGCACAGTTGTGCCCAAAACGACTTGATCCCCTCCGTCCCCTTTTTCTTTCAGACCCCTTCGCCCATCCGCTCCAGGCCGTCGCCGGCCAGGCGCAGGATCAGCTTCTCCAGCACCTGCTCCTCCTCCTCGCTCAGCACCGACATCAGCTTGCGGGTGATCTCGATCACCATCGGCGCAATGGTCTCGTACACCTCGAAGCCGGCTGCCGACAGCGCCAGCACCGAGCGACGGCGGTCGTCGCCATGGGTCTCGCGCTTGATGAAGCCACGCTCCAGCAGGCGGGCCACGGCGCGGCTGACCGCCACCTTGTCCATCGCCGTGCGGTCGGAGACCTCGCTGGCCGAGGAACCCGGGTACAGCGCCAGGATGGTGATCACCCGCCATTCGGGGATCGCCAGACCGTAACGATCGCCGTATAGCTTGGCGATGTTGCCGCTGACCCGGTTGGACAGCACGCTCAGCCGGTAAGGCAGGAACTGTTCCAGGTCGAGCAGGACGTGCGAGGAACGCAGGCGGGTCGAAACGGGATCGGCGGGGCTCATGTTGCGGTGCACCTTGCTGGTGGTTTCAAGTGTAACTATAAGGGGTAGGTCCAGACCCTGCATTCTCGCCGGGTCCCTACCTGCCCGCACCTGGTTTGTACCGATGCGGTACCGATTCGGAGCCACGCCATGAATACCGCAGTCCCGACCGCCTCGCATCCCAACCCCGGCATGCAGGTCACCACCTTCGAGAACCCGATGGGCATCGACGGCTTCGAGTTCGTCGAATTCGCCGCCCCGGCCGGCCGTGGCCAGGAGCTGCACGAGTACTTCCGGAAGATGGGCTTCAGCGCGGTGCTCAAGCACAAGCAGCGTCCGATTACCGTCTATCGCCAGGGCGACGTCAACTTCCTGGTCAATGAAGACCCCGATTCGTTCGCCGCCGACTTCGCCGAAAAGCACGGTCCGTGTGCCTGCGGCTTCGCCATCCGCTTCAAGAAGCCGGGCCAGGAGGTCTACCAGACCGCGCTGGGCAACGGCGCCGAAGCCATCGCCTTCAAGCCGGACAGCAAGGCGGTCAATGCCCCGGTCATCAAGGGCATCGGCGACTGCATGCTGTACCTGGTCGACCGCTATGGCAGCGCCGGCAGCATCTTCGACGGCGACTATGAGTTGATCGCCGGCGCCGACCTGCACCCGGTGGGCTTCGGCCTGACCTTCATCGACCACCTGACCCACAACCTGTACTTCGGCAACATGCAGCAGTGGTCGGACTACTACGAGCGTCTGTTCAATTTCCGCGAGATCCGCTACTTCGACATCAAGGGCCTGAAGACCGGCCTGGTGTCCAAGGCGATGACCGCGCCGGACGGCATCGTGCGCATCCCGCTGAACGAATCGTCCGACCCGAAGAGCCAGATCAACGAGTACCTGGACGCGTACAAGGGAGAGGGCATCCAGCACATCGCCTGCTTCACAGAGAACATCTACGAGACCGTCGAAGCGATGCGCGCGCAGGGCGTGGACTTCCTCGATACGCCGGAGACCTACTTCGACGTGATCGACCAGCGCGTGCCGAACCACGGTGAAGACGTGGCGCGTCTGGCGAAGAACAAGATCCTGATCGATGCCGATCCGGAAACCCACCAGCGCAAGCTGCTGCAGATCTTCACCCAGAACTGCATCGGCCCGATCTTCTTCGAGATCATCCAGCGCAAGGGCAACGAAGGCTTTGGCGAAGGCAACTTCACCGCGCTGTTCGAAAGCATCGAGCGCGACCAGATCCGCCGCGGCGTGCTGTAACGTTCATCGGTAGCGCCGGGCCACGCCCGGCGGCTGCTCATCTGTAGAGCCGAGCCATGCCCGGCTGCTATCCGTTCCGGCATCGCCGTTCCAGGAGCCACCATGTCCCCCGCCATCACCGCCCGCGGCTACCAGTCCGGCTTCGGCAACGAATTCGCCACCGAGGCCGTCGCCGGCGCGCTGCCGGTCGGGCAGAACTCGCCGCAGAAGGTGGCCCACGGCCTGTACGCCGAACAGTTGACCGGCACCGCCTTCACCGCGCCGCGCGGCAGCAACCGCCGCAGCTGGCTGTACCGGATCCGCCCGGCGGTCACCCATGGTGAGTTCACCCCGTTCGCGCAGTCCCAGCTGCAGTGCGATTTCGCTGCGCAGCCGGCGTCGCCGAACCAGCTGCGCTGGAGCCCGCTGCCGCTGCCGGAACTGCCGACCGACTTCGTCGAAGGCCTGTACACGATGGGTGGCAACGGCTCGCCCGACGCGCATGCCGGTGTGGGCATCCACCTCTACGCCGCCAACCGCGACATGGTTGGCCGCTACTTCTACGATGCCGATGGCGAACTGCTGATCGTGCCGCAGCTGGGAGCGCTGCGCCTGCTGACCGAACTGGGCGTGATCGAGATCGAACCGCAGCAGATCGCGGTGATTCCGCGTGGCGTGCGGTTCCGCGTCGAACTGCCCGATGGCCCGAGCCGCGGCTACATCTGCGAGAACTACGGTGCGCTGCTGAAGCTGCCTGACCTCGGCCCGATCGGCTCCAACGGCCTGGCCAACCCGCGCGACTTCGAGACCCCGCACGCGGCGTTCGAGGATATCGATGGTGATTTCGAACTGATCGCCAAGTTCGAAGGCCGCCTGTGGCGCGCGCCGATCGACCATTCGCCGCTGGACGTGGTGGCCTGGCACGGCAATTACGCGCCGTACCGCTACGACCTGCGCCGCTTCAACACCATCGGCTCGATCAGCCATGACCATCCGGACCCGTCGATCTTCCTGGTGCTGCATTCGCCCAGCGACACACCGGGGACCAGCAACATGGACTTCGCGATCTTCCCGCCGCGCTGGCTGGTGGCGCAGAACACGTTCCGCCCGCCGTGGTTCCACCGCAACATCGCCAGCGAGTTCATGGGCCTGGTGCATGGCGCCTACGACGCCAAGGCCGAAGGCTTCGTGCCCGGCGGCGCGTCGCTGCACAACTGCATGAGCGGCCATGGCCCGGATGCGCCGACCTTCGACAAGGCCTCCAACGCAGACCTGTCCAAGCCGGACGTGATCAAGGACACCATGGCCTTCATGTTCGAGACCCGCGCGGTGATCCGCCCGACCGCGCAGGCCTTGGCTGCCGGCCATCGGCAGGGTGATTACCAGCAGTGCTGGAACGGCCTGCGCAACAACTTCCGGTCGTCCCGCTAGCTTGGTGGGTGCCGACCTTGGTCGGCACGGATCCTGATCGCATCCACGCCATGCGTGGATGATTGCCGTCGGAACCTGCGGTTACGCCATCTCGGCGAACGCGTCGCAATGCTCCAGCGGCAGCGCTTCCAGCAGGCGCTGGCGTACGCGCTGGCAGTAGCCGTCCGAGGTCAGCGCGGGCAGCACCTGCAGCGCTGACTGCAGCCGCTGCAGCACTTCGTCTTCCGCACGCGCCTGCTGCAGGTCGCGGAACACCGCAGCGGCCTGCGGGTGGCGCTGCATCTCCAGGATGCCCAGCACGTAGATGCGCGCGGCCACCAGCGAGCGGCGGCGTTCGACCGGTGTCGCAGGCACCGCAGCCTGCGCTGGCAAGATGGCAGCGGCTTCGGGGGAGGGGGCGGGCGTCGCTGCGGCCGGCCCTGTGCTCAGATAGCCCGCCTGCACCAGCTGGATGACCATCGCCGGAGCCTCCGGGCCAAGCAGGCCGGTCAAGTCGGTGATGCTGCGCTGGCCGTCGCACAGGATCAGCAGCCGCCTCTGGCGCATGTCCAGCGGCGCGCGGTGGGCCTGCAGCGCGGTTCGGGCGAGATCGGTCTTACGCGGTTGCATGGAGGGGACGGCCAAGTCGGTGCACGCCGAGCCTGAACGAAGGCCATGAAACGGCGATGACAATGCAGCACCTGCACATGTGCTGCGCTAGCGTGCAGCCACCTTCGTGCCAGGGAACCGCACCGATGAAGCATCTCCCGATTGCTGGTCTGTTGCTGCTTTCGCTCACCGCCTGCGGCGGCCAGGACAAACAGGGGGCGGCCGGCAGTGGCAGCGACACCCCAGCCGAAACCGCGTCGGCGACCGGGCCCGCACAGTCCGCCGATCCCGATCTGGCCGCGCGCCCGGCCAATGATCTCCGCAGCGACAGCCCAGCACACCTGGACGGCTACGCCGGCGCGAAGCTCGGTGCAGCCATCGCCGAGGTCCGCAGCGGCTTCGGCACGCCGCTGCGGGGCGTGGGCAGCGATGCTGCCGGCAAACCGCTGCCGGTCGACGACAACAACGATGGCTGCTATTTCCTGCGTCCGCAGAATGCCGAAGATCCGCGCCTGATGATCGAAGGCCGCAAGCTGGTGCGCTATGACGTGCACAGTGCTGCGGTCATCGCACCGGGCGGCGGCAAGGTCGGCATGACCCTGGGCGAGTTGCAGGTGCTGTATCCCGAGCGCGGTGACGTCGTCCCCGACAAGTACGACGAGAAGGCCCAGCACCTGCGCGTGCGGCCGGCGCAGGAGGGCGGTGCGGTGGTCGACTTCGCACTCGGTGCGGACGGCCGGGTCGGCGCGTGGCGGGTGGGCCAGACCCCGCAGGTCGATTATGTGGAAGGCTGTGGCTGATCCTTGATCCACGGCCCAGCCTTGCGCGCGGGCCAAGCGTAGAATCGCGCCACGACCGCTGGGGGAGTGCTCGATGATCGCCATTGCAATTGCCTGGTTCCTGCTCGGCCTGCTGCTGCTGGCGCTGGGCGGGGACTCCATCGTCAAGGCCGTGTCCGGCCTGGCGCAACGCTTCGGCGCCAGTCCGTTCACGGCTGGCCTGTTGCTGCTCGGGGTGACCACTTCGCTGCCGGAACTGGCGGTCAACGCACGCGCGCTGGCGGTCGGCCAGCCGGAGCTGGCGCTGGGCAACGCGGTGGGCAGCAGCATCGTCAACCTGGGCCTGACCCTGGCCGTCGCTGCGATGGCTGCGCCGCTGCTGCTGCGCGCGCGATTGCAGACGGTACTGTGGTGGTCGCTGCTGGCGGCGGGCGTGGTGCTGATCCTGTTCGGTCTTGATGGTGGCCTGGCGCGCTGGGAAGGCGGCGTGCTGGTGGCCGGTTTCATCATCGTGCAGGTGGTGCTGGTGCGTCGTGGCCGCAGCGAGAGCGCCGAGGTGCAGGCGGTGATCGCCGAGTCCGCGTTGAGCCGTACCAGCCTGCCGTTGAACGTGCTGCGCGTGGTGATCGCGGCGCTGGCGCTGTACTGGGGCGCCCGCCTGGTGGTCGGTGCGGCGGCGGACTTCGGTGTTGCACTGGGGTGGACGCCGCTGCTGGTCGGTCTGCTGCCGGTCGCGATCGGTACCGCGCTGCCGGAGGTGGCAACCGCGATCGCTGCGGCACGCCGTGGCCATGGCGACATGGTGATGGGCCACGTGCTGGGCTCCAGCGTGGTCAACCTGTTGCTGGTGATCGGTGCGATGGCGGTCCTGCAGCCGCTGGCGCTGCCGGCCTCGTTCGTGCGCCTGGAGCTGCCGGCGCTGCTGGCCTTCGCGCTGGTGCTGTACCCGATGCTGCGTGGCGACCTGAAGATCAGCCGTGGCGAAGGCGTGATCCTGCTGGTCGCGTTTGTTGGCTGGTTCGTGCTGGAGCTGCTGCTGGTGGGTGCACCCGGGTTGTAGAGCCACACCATGCGTGGATGCGGTTGGTTCCGTGCCGACCAAGGTCGGCACCTACCGGTCACCCCGCCAATGATGCGGTAGCTGCCAACCTTGGTTGGCACTCGCAGCAACAAAGCGCCGACCAAGGTCGGCATCTACCGGGGTTACCGGTTCTGCGCGTGCTCTTCTTCCCGCACCGGCTCCGGCGGCGGCAGCTGCTCTTCGGCAGCCGGTTCGTTGCCGGGCAGGCTGGGGCGGGTTTCCATCAGCAGCGACAGCGCGGCCTTGGCCATCATGTGCGCGCTGATCGGTGCGGTGATGAACAGGAACACGGTGATCAGCAGCTCGCGCGGCTGCGGGTCCTGGCCGAGGAAGATGTGGTAGCACACCGAGCACACCAGCACGCAGCCCACGCCCAGCGTGCTGGCCTTGGTCGGCGCGTGCAGGCGCTTGAAGAACGTGGACAGCTTCACCAGGCCCAGCGCACCGACCAGGATGAAGAAGCAGCCGAACAGCAGCAGGATCGACAGGCCGACCTGGATCGCGGTGATCATTCGACGATGTCCCGGCGCAGCACGAACTTGCTCAGCACCACGGTGCTGCCGAAGCCGAGCATGGCGATGACCAGGGCAGCCTCGAAGTAGATCGCGGAGTTCAGGTACATGCCGAACAGCATCAGCTCGGCGATGGCGGTCACCGACAGCGTATCCAGCGCAAGGATGCGGTCGGGCACGGTCGGTCCGCGCAGCAGGCGCCAGGTGGCCAGCAGCATGGCCAGGCCGACCACGTGCATGCACACCACCAGCGTGGTCTGGATGATCTGGAATCCAGTCATGGGAAAATCTCCATCAACGGGGCTTCGTAACGTCGTTTGATCGTATCGATCAGCGCCTGCGGATCCTCCAGGTGCAGCACATGCACCAGCAGGAACCTGCGGTCTTCGCTGAGCGCGGCCGAGACCGTGCCCGGGGTCAGCGTGATCATGCTGGTCAGCGCGGCGATGCCGTGGATGTTGGCGATGTCCAACGGCAGCCAGATGAAGCCCGGATGGATGTTCTTCTCCGGGCCCAGCACCTGCAGGGCGACGCGGATGTTGGACATCAGGATGTCCCACAGGGTCACGCACAGCAGCTTGGGCAGCGGGCGCAGGGTACCGATGCGGGCGAACTCGCGGTCCAGGCGCGCGGCGAACAGTGGCACCACCACGCCCAGCACCAGGCCGAGCACGGTCTGGCCGACGGTGAAGCTGTCGGACATCAGCAGCCAGAACGCCACCACCATGATGCTGAGCATCGGTGAGGGAATGATGCGGCGGAACAGTGAGCGCTGGGCGGTCATGGCTGGCGGATCTCCGGTGCGGTCGCGCGCAGCTGCTGCACGTACTCGCCGGGCTGCAGCAGCTGTGCGGCGGTGGCGTCGGTGTAGCGCATCAGCGGCGCGGCGGCCAGGGTCATGCCGATGCCATAGGCCAGCAGGATGCAGGCGGCGTACAGCTCGACCCGGCGCAGCCGTGCCTTGCGCGGCTGCGGCGCTTCCGGATCGACCGGCGGCACGCGCCAGAACAGGCGGATGCCACCGCGGGTCAGGCCCATGATCACCAGCAGGCTGCTGACAAGAACGGCGGTCCAGACCGGGCCGGTGTACTGCGCCGGCATGCCGGCCAGCAGCGCGGCCTTGGCCAGGAAGCCGGACAGCGGCGGCAGGCCAGCCACCGACACCGCGGCGATCAGGAACAGCACCGCCGGCGTTTCCTTGCCCGGCATCGGCGCCACCACTTCCTTGCGGTCGCTGGCGCCACCACGGCGGCGGCGGATCAGGTCGGCGATCAGGAACAGCGCGGCGGCGACGAAGCTGCTGTGCGGCAGGTAGTACAGGCCGGCCGAAAGTACTTGCGGCGTGCCCACCGAGAAGGCGATGAACAGCGTGGCGGCCGAGACGATCACCAGGTAGGAGATCAGCACGCGCAGGCGGGTCGCGGCCAGCGCACCGAGGCCACCAAGCACCAGTGTCGCCACGCCGGCCCACAGGAGCCAGTCGCGGCCATAGCCGGCCATCGCACCGGCATCGTCGCCGAACCACAGCATCTGGATGCGCAGCACCGCATACAGGCCGACCTTGGTCATGATCGCGAACAGTGCGGCCACTGCGGCCGGCGCGCGCGAATAGGCTTCAGGCAGCCACAGGTACAGCGGCATCAGTGCGGCCTTGGCGCAGAACACCAGCAGCAACAGGCCCATCGTCGCCTTCACCAGGGTCAGCTGTGCCGGCGGCACCTCGGCGATGCGCTGCGACAGCTCGGCCATGTTCAATGAGCCCAGCGAGGCGTACAGCAGGCCCAGCGCGATCAGGAACAACGTCGAGGCGGTGACGTTGAACACCACGTAGTGCAGGCCGATGCGCATGCGCAGGCCGCGGCCGCCACTGAGCAGCAGGCCGTAGGAGGCGATCAGCATCACCTCGAAGAACACGAACAGGTTGAAGATGTCGCCAGTCAGGAACGCACCGTTGAGGCCGACCAGCTGGAACTGGAACAGCGCATGGAAGTGCGGTGCGCGGCGGTCCCAGCCCGAACACGCATGCAGCAGGCAGGGAATGGCCAGCAGCAGGGTGGTCAGCAGCATCCACGCCGACAGCCGGTCGGCGACCAGCGCGATGCCCAGCCGCGACGGCCAGTCGCCGAGCAGGTAGACGCTGATATCGCCACTGGCGGTGGTGGCGAACAACAGGCCCACCACCAGCGCCAGCGCCGACAGCGAAGTCCAGGCCACCGCGCGCTGTACCTTCGGGCCATAACGGCGGTGCTCGACGAACAGCGACAGCGCGGCACCGAGCAGGGGAACCAGGATCGGCAGGATCACCAGGTGGTTCATGCGCGGTCCTCGCCCTGGCGCGGCGGCACACCCTCATCCTGCAGGTCGTCATCCGGCTCGTGAGCGTCCACGTGGTCGCTGTGGTTGTCGCTGCGGCTGCGCATGGCCAGCACGATGCTCACTGCGGTCATCGCGAAGGCAATGACGATGGCGGTCAGCACCAGCGCCTGTGGCAGTGGATCGGTGTAGTTGCCGAGGTTGCTGTCCACGCCCTCCTGCAGCACTGGCGCCTTGCCCAGCACCACACGGCCACCAGCGAAGATCAGCAGGTTGGTGGCGTAGGACAGGAAGGTCATGCCGAGGATCACATCGAAGCTGCGCGCGCGCAGCAGCAGGTAGATGCCGATGGCGGTCAGCACGCCGATCGCGGAGGCCAGGGCCAGTTCCATCAGTGCATCTCCCCGGTACGTGCCGAGCGGCGTTGCAGGTCGATCTCGCCCTTGCGCGCGGTGCGGGTACGAGAGGGTTTCACGGTGGCCATCATCGACAGCATCAGCATCGCGCCACCGAACACCACCAGGTACACGCCGATATCGAAGCCGATCGCGCTGGCCAGCGGTACCTCGCCGATCAGCGGCAGGTGCAGGTCGAGGTGGCCGCTGGTCAGGAACGGCACGCCGAACAGCATCGACGCACTGCCGCTGAGGATGGCGATCAGCAGGCCCATGCCGATGCAACGGATGTAGTCGAAGCCGAAGCGCGATTCCACCGATGCGGTGCCCTGGATCACGTACTGGATCAGCAGCGGCACGGCCAGCACCAGGCCGGCGATGAAGCCACCGCCCGGCGCATTGTGGCCGCGCAGGAACAGGAAGATCGACACGGTCAGGGTCAGCGGGAACATGATCTGGGCCAGGTCGGCCGGCACCGGCAGCTTGATCGGCGGGCCGGGCATGATCTGCTCCGGTGCCATCCGGGTACGCCGCAGCAGTGCGTGTACCACCAGCGCGGCAATGCCGAACACGGTGATCTCGCCGAAGGTATCGAAGCCGCGGAAGTCGACCAGGATCACGTTGACCACGTTTTGGCCGTAGGCCTCGGGCAGGGCGCGGGCGAGCAGCTCGCCAGCCATGGTGTTCGGCGGCAGGGTCATCGCGGTGTAGGCGAGCGCACCCAGGCCGGCACCGGCGATGATCGCGATCACCGCATCGCGGCGCTTGCGCCAGCGCGGGCGCTCCGGCCCGGACTGCGCGGGCAGGTAGTTCATGCCCAGCAGCATCAGTACCAGGGTCACCATCTCCACCAGCAGCTGGGTCAGCGCCAGGTCCGGTGCGGACAGGAACACGAAGGTCAGCGCCACCATCAGGCCGACGCCGCCGACCAGCAGCACCGCCAGCAGGCGTTGCTTGTAGACGCGCAGGGTGGCGACCGCGCAGGCCATCATCACCAGCCACAGCGCCCAGCCCAGCAGCGGGATCGGCTGCGGCGCGGTCCAGTTCGGCGAGGCCGGATTGGCCACGAACGGCGCGGCGGCGACCACGATCGCCACCAGCACCAGGCCCAGCAGCATGCGCTGCAGGCTGCCGTTGGCGATGCCGTTGGTCAGGCGCTGTGCTGCGGCCGAAAGCAGGTCCAGCTGGCGGTGGAACACGTTGCGGCCGGGGCTGGTATTGGTCACCCCGTGCAGGTTGATCAGCCTGCGCAGGCCGAAGTACAGCGCCACGCCACCGACCACGCCGATCGCGCTCATCGCCAGCGGCAGGTTGAAGCCATGCCACACCGCCAGGCTGTATTCGGGCATAGCATTGCCGAGGATCGAGGCCGCAGCGGCGTGCAGCACCGGCGCCACGGTCAATGCCGGGGCCACGCCCACCGCCACGCAGATCACTACCAGGATCTCCACCGGCACCTTCATCCAGCGCGGCGGCTCGTGCGGTACGCGGTCCAGATCGTGCGGGCCGGGGCCGAAGAAGGTGTCATGCACGAAGCGCAGGCTGTAGGCCACGCCGAACACGCCGGCCAGCAGCGCGGCGATCGACACCGCCGTGCGCATGGCCTGGGTCCCGCCTGCGCTGATCGCCTCGGCGAACAGCATTTCCTTGGACAGGAAGCCGTTGAGCAGCGGAATGCCGGCCATTGCCAGCGAGGCGATGATCGCCAGCGCGCTGGTGAACGGCATCAGCCTGCGCAGCCCGCCCAGCTTGCGCATGTCACGGGTGCCGGTTTCGTGGTCGATGATGCCGGCGGCCATGAACAGCGAGGCCTTGAAGGTGGCGTGGTTGAGGATATGGAACACGCCGGCCACCACCGCCATCGGCGTGGACAGGCCGAACAGCAGGGTGATCAGACCCAGATGGGAAATGGTGGAGTAGGCCAGCAGGCCCTTCAGGTCATGCTGGAAGATCGCGTTCCAGGCACCGACCAGCAGGGTCAGCGCGCCGATGCCACTGACCGTATAGAAGAACAGATCGCTGCCGGCCAATGCCGGATGCAGGCGCGCCAGCAGGAACACGCCGGCCTTCACCATGGTGGCCGAGTGCAGGTAGGCCGAGACCGGGGTCGGCGCGGCCATTGCGTGCGGCAGCCAGAAGTGGAACGGGAACTGCGCGCTCTTGGTGAAGATGCCGGCCAGCACCAGGAACAGCGCGTACGGGTACAGCGCGCTGGCGCGGATCTGCTCGCCGGCGGCCAGCACCACGTCCAGGTCGAAGCTGCCGACGATGCGGCCGATCAGCAGCACGCCGGCCAGCAGCGCCAGGCCGCCGCCACCGGTGATCACCAGCGCCATCCGCGCGCCCTCGCGCGCGTCCTGGCGGTGCGACCAGAAACCGATCAGCAGGAACGAGCTGATGCTGGTCATTTCCCAGAAAACCATCAGCAGCAACAGGTTGCCCGACAGCACCATGCCCAGCATGGCGCCCATGAACAGCAGCAGGTAGATGTAGAAGCGGTGTGCGTTGTCCTGGCTGCTCAGGTAATAGCGCGCATACAGCACCACCAGCGCGCCGATGCCCAGCACCAACCCGGCGAACATCCAGGCCAGCCCATCCAGGCGCAGGGTGAAGTCCAGGCCGATCTGCGGCAGCCAGGGGACCATCGTCCGCACCACCTGGCCGTCGAGCACCGATGGGGTCAGCCAGGCGAGGATGGCCAGCCCGCCCAACGGCGCCAGCGCCGCCAGCCAGGCAGCAGTCGAGCGCGAACTACGGGGGAAGGCCGCAACAGCCACTGCCATCAGGAACGGCAGGGCCAGCAGCAGGGGCAGGCTGGGGAGCATGCAGGGAATCCATGATTCACGAGCAGGTCAGGGAGGATAACAGGCTGCGAAATGTCGCCGAAACCCATCGAACAGCGATCAATTGCATGTAACGTTCGCTGATTCATTTTTTCTGCGGCGCAACATCACGTTCCTGCAGTCGCTCCCTGGCTGCCCTCGGGGATCACCCTACGCCCACGCAGGGAGACCGCAGGCCCTGTCGCACAGGGGCTGCCGTCGACGGGCGGGAGGTGGGGGGCGGGTCACCGGCGCAGGCTGGCAGGGCCGCCGTGGACTACGGGTGACGGAATCTGCCCGTTCAGGAAACAACAGTCCTTGTCGGTCGTGGTCGGGTCAGTAGCGCCAGTCGAGCTTCCGATAGGCCTTGGCCATCACCCAGGCCGGGCCGATCAGCAGGTAGGTCAGGTCGGTCAGGAAGCTGGGCTTGCGGCCCTCGAACTTGTGGCCGATGAACTGTGCGATCCAGGCCACCACGAACACGCCCACCGCCAGCCAGAACAGATTGTGCAGGCCGATTTCCGCCTCCAGCAGCCGGCACAGGCAGCCGAACACGAAGAACTGGATGAGCATGCCGATGCCCAGCGGGCGCGACAGCTTGTTGTAGAAGCACCAGGCGCTGAACATCGCGAAGGCCGACCAGATCCCGTACTGGAACCAGGTGATCAGCGGCGGCACGCACCACAGCAGGGCCACCACCGACCACAGGATCGCCGGCACCGCCACCACGTGGATGCGCTGGTTGATGACATTGCGGTGGTCGTCGGAATAGCTGGCGAAATAGCGGTCGATCGGCCGCGCAAGCTCGGTGGATGTCTGCATGCTGCGTCGCTTCCTCGGACAACGGTAGTGCCGGCCGCTGGCCGGCAATCCAGAGCATAGCCGAGTTCGCGAGATTGCCGGCCAGCGGCCGGCACTACCCCAGGCAACCGGCAGTAGAGCCAGGCCATGCCTGGCTGCAGGTCCGCCGAAGTTGCCGGCCAGCGGCCGGCACTACCCCATTCAGAACGCCCCCAGCCGGACCGGCCGGGGGCGCAGGGGGATCAGTCGACGCTGATCCCGGCCAGACGCTGCAGCGCCTCGGCGTACTTGGCGCGGGTGCGCTCGATGATCTCGGCCGGAATGGTCGGGCCCGGGGCGGTCTTGCCCCAGTCCAGCGTCTCCAGGTAATCACGTACGAACTGCTTGTCGTAGCTCGGCGGGCTGGTACCCACTTCGTACTCGTCGGCCGGCCAGTAACGCGAGGAATCCGGCGTCAGCATCTCGTCCATGATGTACAGGCGGCCATCGGCGTCGGTACCGAACTCGAACTTGGTATCGGCCAGGATGATGCCGCGCTCGCGGGCGTAATCAGCGGCGAACTTGTAGATGCGCAGGGTGGCATCGCGCACGCGCTCGGCCATTTCGGCGCCGACCTGCTTCACCATCGCATCGAAGTCGATGTTCTCGTCATGGTCGCCGACGGCGGCCTTGGTCGAGGGGGTGAAGATCGGCTCGGGCAGCTGTTCGGCCTGGCGCAGGCCATCGGGCAGGTCGATGCCGCTGACCTTGCCGGTGCGCTGGTAATCCTTCCAGCCGCTGCCGATCAGGTAGCCGCGGGCGATCGCTTCCACCGGTACCGGCTTCAGCTTGCGGGTGACCACCGCACGCTTGGCGTACAGGGCCGCGTCCACGCCCTCGGGCAGCACGCTGGCCACATCGATGCCGGTCAGGTGGTTGGGCATCAGGTGCGCGGTCTTGGCGAACCAGAAGTTGGAGACCTGGCAGAGCATCTCGCCCTTGCCCGGGATCGGGTCGGGCAGGACCACATCGAAGGCCGACAGGCGATCGGTGGCCACCATCAGCAGGTAGTCGCCTGGTGGGGTCCCGGCTGGCAGCCGCTCGCGCGGGATATCGAACACGTCACGCACCTTGCCGCGGTGGCGCAAGGGCAGGCCGGGGAGATCGGATTGCAACAGCGTGGTTGGCACGGGCACTCCTGGGGCTTCGTCGATACGGCTGCCCAACGGACCCGGCGGGCCCGCTGACCAGCGGGCGGCCTAGTGTAAAGCGGTCCGGGCCCGCTGTGACGTAAAATGAGCGTCCATTTCGCCGGTCGACCCTGGGGCGCCATGCGCTGGTACGGAAAACTGCTCGGATTCATCGCCGGCGCCCTGCTGTTCCGGCCCAATCCGCTGTTCGGTGCGGTCATCGGCCTGCTGATCGGCCATGCCTTCGATTCGGACTGGTTCCGCCTGAACAAGGAAAACCCGTACCGGGAGCTGGGGCTGACCTCCGAGGCCACCGATGCCGAGGTCGAGCGTGCCTACCGCAAGCTGATCTCCCAGTACCACCCCGACAAGCTCGGCGGCGCGGCCCCCGAGCTGCAGCAGCAGGCCGAGCAGAAGTCGCGGCGCATCAACGCCGCCTACGACCGCATCAAGACCCTGCGCAAGCGCTGACCCCATTGCCCCGCCTGCGGGCGGGAGACCCCTTTCCCCGTTCCGAAGGCCCCGGCCATGTCCAACTGCCTCATCGCTCCTTCCATCCTCTCGGCCAACTTCGCCCGCCTGGGCGAGGAAGTCGACAACGTCCTGGCCGCGGGTGCCGACTGGGTCCATTTCGATGTGATGGACAACCACTACGTGCCCAACCTGACCATCGGCCCGATGGTCTGCCAAGCCCTGCGCAAGCACGGCGTCACCGCGCCGATCGACGTGCACCTGATGGTCGAGCCGGTGGACCGCATCATCCCGGACTTCGCCGAGGCCGGTGCCACCTACATCAGCTTCCACCCGGAGGCCAGCCGCCACGTGCACCGCACCATCCAGCTGATCCGCTCGCTGGGCTGCAAGCCGGGCATCGTGCTCAACCCGGCCACCCCGGTGGACATCCTCGACTGGGTGCTGGATGACCTGGACCTGGTGCTGCTGATGTCGGTCAACCCGGGCTTCGGCGGCCAGGCCTTCATTCCGTCGGCCTTGGACAAGCTGCGCGTGGTGCGCCAGAAGATCGATGCCAGTGGCCGTGACATCCGCCTGGAGATCGACGGTGGCGTGAAGGCCGACAACATCGGCGAGATCGCCGCCGCTGGCGCCGACACGTTCGTCGCCGGCTCGGCCATCTTCAACGCCAAGACCAGCTACCAGGACGTGATCGCGCAGATGCGCGCCAACGTCGCTGCAGCGCGGGGCTGAGCCATGAGCACGGTGGCCGTGTTGAACATCCGTCCGGCCACCGTCGCCGATGCTGGCCTGATCCTTCGGTTCATCCGCGAACTGGCGATCTACGAGAAGGCCGAGCAGTCGGTGCAGACCGATGAGATCGGCATCGCCGAAAGCCTGTTCGGCGCCGACGCTACCGCCCGAGCGCTGGTCTGCGAGGCGAACGGCGAAGCCATCGGCTATGCGGTCTATTTCTACAACTATTCCACCTGGCTGGGGCGCAAGGGCATCTATCTGGAAGACCTGTACGTCAGCCCGCAGAAGCGCGGCTGCGGCGCGGGCAAGGCGCTGCTGAAATACATCGCGCGCCAGGCCGTGGCCGAAGGTTGCGGCCGTTTCGAATGGTCGGTGCTGGACTGGAACACCCCGGCCATCGAGTTCTACACCGCCGTTGGCGCGAAACCGCAGGACGAGTGGACCGTGTACCGGCTGCAGGGCCAGGCATTGCAAGATTTCGCCAACGGTTGAGATGACGTGCATCCACGCCATGGGTGGATGCTTCTGGCAGACAAAAAAAAGCCACGCCAAACGTTGGCGTGGCCTTGCTGCATGCGTGGGAGGCTGATCCTGCCTCCATCCGTCGTCCCTGCTATGGCCTTCCATTCTCCGGCAGCTGAATGACATCTGCGTGACATTCACCGCTGGCAAACGGCGTGTTGCTAGCCTGAGCGCCCTTTCACTGGATGTACTGCATGACCACCCCGCGCTGGCGCCTGATCCTCAACGGAAAATCCGCAGGCAACGACGAACTGCGCGACGCCGTCGGCCATTGGCGCGGGCAGGGCGTGCAGCTGGAAGTGCGGGTGACCTGGGAAGACGGTGATGCCGAGCGCTACGTCGCCGAGGCCATCGACCACGGCGTGGACGTGATCGTGGCGGCCGGTGGCGACGGCACGCTCAGCGCGGTCGCAGAGACGCTGGCGCATCGCGACGAGCCGGCTGAGGCGCTGCCTTCGCTCGCGCTGGTCCCGATGGGCACCGCCAACGATTTCGCCACCGCTGCGGGCATTCCGGTGGAGCCGCAGGCGGCCTTCGCACTGGTTGCCGGCGGCCACCCACGCCCGATGGATCTGCTGCGCGTCGATGCCGACGGCAAGCCATGGTGGTGCGCCAACCTCGCCAGCGGTGGCTTCGGCACCCAGGTCACGGTGGAAACCGATGCGGGCTTGAAGAAGATGCTTGGCGGTTTGGCGTATGTCATTACTGGCATCGCCAAGCTCGGTCGCATCGAACCGATCACCGCGCGCCTGAGCGGGCCGGATTTCCAGTGGGAAGGTGGGTTCATCGCGCTGGGTATCGGTAACGGCCGCCAAGCGGGTGGTGGTCAGCAGCTGTGCCCGCAGGCACTGATCGATGACGGCCTGCTGGATGTCACCGTAGTGCCGGAACTGGAGGGTGAAGTCGCAGCCACCCTTGGACAGATGCTGACCGGCGGCAAGGAGGCGGCGCTTGAACGTGTCGCCACGCGCGCGCAGCTGCCGTGGCTGCAGATCGACGCAACGCAGCCGTTGACGTTGAACCTGGACGGCGAACCGGTGCAGGCACGCCGCTTCCGCATCGAATGCGTGGCCGGCAGGGTGCGCATGCATCTGCCGGATGACTGCGTGCTGCTTTCCGGCAGCTGAGACAGGAATCAGAGCAGCGGAATGTCTTCTTCCTTTGTGGGGAAGCCGAAGGCTTCACGCTTGTCGCGGATGCCTTTTGGCATCGGGGGACGAGGGATGCCCCGGGCGACAAGCCACTGCTGGCACTTCTTCTGCCATGGCAGAAGATCGGGTGTAGTGATGCCCCAGAAGATGTGCTCGGCGATCAGCATTCTGTCGGGAGCGCCGATGGATGATTTCAGCATCACCGTAGGGTCGGCCCCGTGCTCCAGCAGCCAATAGGCATGCTCGAATCCACCCCGGGTGGTGTACCAGCTGAGGACTGTGTCGGCGGTGCCGCGATTGGATTCATTGATGTTCGCTCCATTCTCAATCAGAAGTTTCACGTTCTCCCACTGATTGCCTGCGATGAAGGCTTGAAACAGCAACGTTTCGCCTGCCGAATTCCGCGTGTTGGGATCGCCGCCGTACTTGAGCAGCAACTGCAGGTAGCGCGCGTCGTCCAGCTTTGCGGCGTAGACCATGGCGTTGTTGTAGCCAAGTCTGCGGCCATCCACGACCTTGTAAGCGCGGGCATTTGGATCTGCCCCGTTTTCAAGAAGTGCGCGGAGGCCGTCCAGACTGCCTGTGCGTAGAGGCCAGGCGACCATGGGAATCCCGTCTTCACGCGAGAACGTCTTGTCCGGATCGACACCCTCTTCAACGATGAGGCGGCGAATGGCCTTTGAATCGCCGCTTTCCGTGGCGATGGCAAGCTGCAGAGCCCTCCCTTCAAAGTAGTTGTCTGCTCCATGACTCGATGATGCCGCGCAGCCGCTGATCAGCAAAAGTGTGAGACAAGCCGCGGAGATGAGGGCTTTCTGCACACATTTGTGAAAGTGAATGCGCATTATCATCCTGATGATTGGGCTGAAACGTGACATTAGCAAAAAGTTCTGATAATCGATAAGCATCGCGCGCCCAAGCCCGTGCCCGGCGCAATGGAGTTTGCCATGAATGGAACCGACATCGAGGCGCGTGCGCGCGCCCTCCAGCAGCAGGATCTTCTCGTTCAACAGCTGCGGGAAAGCGGCAATGACAGGGAAGCTGATCGTCTTCAGGAGACCTATCACGCGCGTGAAATGTCTGGTCTCGCAGCTGATGTCTATCAATCAGCCAAGCACGAAGGTGCGCCTCCCGTGGGATGGACGCGCGGCAGCTCCGATCCGGATGCACTGCGCGCTGCAGGCATCAACATGTCTGACGAAGAGTTGCGTGAGCTTCTGCAACCGCCGCAGTCTGGATTCCGTGCGGAAATATATGTTCCCGACAAAGCGCTTTTCGGTGCAGACGCAAAGCCGGTGGTGGTCTACAAAGGCTCCACCGGTAAGATCGCCGATCCTCTTGCACCGAATGGATGGCGTGAGTCGGGCGGCGAGGATTTTCTGAACAATGGGCAGCAAGGCATTGGGATGCGAAGCGACTACTACGATCGCGCCATGTCACTTGCCACGCAGCTGAATGATCGCATTGGCAATAACTTCGAAATCGCCGGTCACTCCCTCGGTGGCGGCATGGCTTCCGCCGCGTCGGCCGTCACCGGCGCACGGGCTACCACCTTCAATGCGGCAGGCCTGCATCCGGAAACGGCGGCTCGTTTCGCGAAGGAAAATGGTCTGCCCACCTTCAACCCGCAACAAAGCGTGCACACCTACCAGACCACCGGCGAGGTGCTGAATGACGTGCAGAACGGCATGCAGCGCCTGAGCGAGCAGCAGCGTCGCGGCTATGGCGTGCTTGCCAATGAAATGGGCATGTTGCTGAAGGAGCCCGCCATGCAGAAGCTGGTGGGCGACAAACTGCGCGAGATGATGCCACCGGGTGCGCAGACGTCCGCAGCGCAGTTCATCGAACAACTGGCGACCCAGCCGGGGCAGGAAGCCCTGCGCAATATCCCGGTTGCCGCTGGCCGTGCCGAACTGCTGCTCGAGGCCAAGGCACTCGACGCACAGGGCAATATCGTCAATCGTTCGCAGGTAGCGGCGCCAAGCCAGGTTGCAGAGCTGGCTGGACCGCTGTCCACGGTGCTGCACGCCACTGGTTACGGCATGCGCGGTGGGCGTGTGATCGGTGAGCAGGTTGAACGCGCGGGTGCGACTGGCGCGCATGTGCTGGACAGGGTCGGCGATGGCGCAGAGCAGATCCTCAGGACCCAGGGCATGGCCATTGGCCAGGTCGTGAACATGGGATCGACCACGCTCCAGGTGGGTACCCGGGCGACCACCACCGTGATCGCCTCCGGGCGCGAGCTGACCGGAGGCATAGAGGCAACCCTGCACCGCGCGCAGTCGCAGGCCAGTTCCCATGGCATGTCCGCACTGTCGTGGGTAGCCGGTCGGATTGGTTTGGATGACGCGTCCGACAGGTTGGCCAAAGAGGCCGAAAGGGCACGTACTACGGGCGAGCAGCGTGCGGTGCTCGCATCGCGGCAAGCACATGCGGATGCCGAGGGGACGCGTGCCTTTGGCGAGCGGACGGCCACGGCCATCGGCAATGACGGGCAGTGGGTGGCCGGCAAGCTGCAGAACGGTTTTGCCACCGCCGGCGCCCATGTGGACCGCGGCTATGACCTGGTGGCATCGAAGGTAAAGGGCGTTACCGCCCAAGCGCCAGCTGCCATGGCGACGGTCGGGGGCATCAGTGTGGGGGTGGGCACTGCGGCAGCAACGCATGTACCCACCGGTGTCCTGCCATTGGATGCGGTGAAGCTCTCCAATCTCGCTCAGTCCGCGCGACTGATCCGTGACATCGGTCCAGCGTTTGGCGAGGCAACTGCCCGCCATGGCATGGCCGAGACTGTCATTCCCAGCCTGGACTCGGAACTGATCAAGCAGGAAGCCGTCGCCCGCAAGCTGGTCGAGCAGCACCAGCGCATACAGCATCCCGAGGATGGCCGCCGCGCCAGCGTGGCAGCAGAGCCCGCTGCGCGCGGGCACGGCATCAATGACCCTGGCCACACCGACTACCGGTTGTTCAATGGCGCACAGACCGGGGTCCACGCCCTGGACCGCGCCCACAACCGGGTGCCTGACCTGCAGAGCGACCAGCTCGCCGGCGCACTGGCCGTACAGGCCAAGCGCGAAGGGCTGGAGTCCATTTCCCACGTGGTGCTCAGCGAGGATCACAGCCGTGCCTTCGCGGTGGATACGCCGGACCTGAACGCCGCGCACCGCCGCCATGCCCACGTCGATGTGGCAGCGGGCATGGCCCAACCCCTGAGCGCGAGCACGGCCCAGGTTGACGCGATCAACGCCAGTCGCGAGCAGGCGCAGGGGGTATCGCTGGCCCAGCAGCAGGTGCAGGAGACCCAGGAACAGGCACGGCGGATGGGCTAGGGCGGCGCAAACCGCCCGTCGCCAAAGGGTTTCCCTGCGGCCAAAGCTGCGATACAGTCATTGGGTGTCCAGCCTGACGACCCCGCATACCCTTTCTTCCGCACGCCGTTGGTGGCGATGGTGGCCTGTTGCCGTCGTCCGTCCCCATAACGCTGTGTCCCGGAAGGAAAGTCGTCTTGAACTCGCACGCTCAGTTTCTGCAGCAGGCCGCTGAAGGCCACACCCATATTCCCGTTGTCCGCGAAGTGCTGTCCGACCTGGACACGCCGCTTTCGGTCTATCTGAAGCTCGCCGACGGCCCCAATACCTACCTGTTTGAATCCGTCGAAGGCGGCGAGCGCTTTGGTCGTTACTCGATCATCGGCCTGCCGGCACGTCGCGTGTACGCCTTCCACGGCCACACCCTGACCGTGCGCCAGGACGGGCAGGTGGTGGAAACCCGCGAGGTCGCCGATCCGTTTGCCGAGGTCGAGGCGCTGCGCAGCGCCCATTCGGTGCCCAAGCTGGACGGCCTGCCGGGCTTCACCGGTGGTCTGGTCGGCTGGTTCGGTTTCGAGTGCATCGGCTACATCGAGCCGCGCCTGGCCCCGCCGGCTGGCCGCGATGAGCTGGGCACGCCGGACATTCTGCTGCTGGACTCCAACGAACTGGCGGTGTTCGACAACCTGAAGGGCCGGCTGTACCTGATCGTGCATGCCGACCCGCGTACCGACGGTGCCTTCGAGCAGGCCCAGGCACGCCTGGATGCGTTGACCGCCAAGCTGCGCGCACCGGGTGCCGGCTATCCCGCACCGCTCAACAGCGACGTGCTGGACGAGTCCGATTTCGTCTCCGGGTTCACCCGCGAAGGTTTCGTCGATGCGGTCCAGCGCAGCAAGGAATACATCCGTGCCGGCGACATCTTCCAGGTGGTGCTCAGCCAGCGCCTGAGCGTGCCGTTCAAGGCGCGCCCGGTGGATGTGTACCGCGCGTTGCGCGCATTGAATCCTTCGCCGTACATGTATTTCCTCGATGTCGGCGACCTGCAGGTGGTCGGTTCCTCGCCGGAAATCCTGGTGCGCCTGCAGGACGGTGAAGTGACCGTGCGCCCGATCGCCGGCACGCGTCCGCGCGGTGCCACCGTCGAGCAGGACCTGGCGCTGGAAGCCGAGCTGCTGGCCGATCCGAAGGAACGCGCCGAGCACCTGATGCTGATCGACCTCGGCCGCAACGACGCCGGTCGTGTTTCGAAGGCGGGCACCGTGGAAGTGGGCGAGCAGTTCGTGATCGAACGCTACAGCCATGTCATGCACATCGTCAGCGAAGTGACCGGCCAGCTGCAGCCCGGCCTGAGCTACGCCGACGTGCTGCGCGCCACCTTCCCGGCCGGTACGGTCAGTGGTGCGCCGAAGATCCGCGCGCTGGAAGTGATCCGCGAGCTGGAACCGATCAAGCGCAATGTCTACGCCGGCAGCATCGGCTACATCGGCTGGCACGGCGATGCCGATACCGCGATCGCGATCCGCACTGCAGTGATCAAGGACGGCCGCCTTTATGTGCAGGCCGGTGCCGGCATCGTTTACGACTCGGACCCGGACAAGGAATGGGACGAGACGATGAACAAGGGCCGCGCGCTGTTCCGCGCCGTCGCCCAGGCCGCCAAGGGTCTGTGAGTTCTGCCGTGCCGTGGCCGACGCCGCGGCACCTTCCGCTGTTCCCATTCAAGACAAGGAGTACCGCATGAAGCTGCTGAGCGCATTGCTGTGGTCGTCACTGCTGGCCACGATGGCCCCGTCTGCGTGGGCGCAGGCCAATACCATTCCCTCGCAGCCGCACCTGCTGGTGAAGGGCGAGGCGCGTCGCGTGGTGATGCCGGACCGGTTCGGCCTGCAGTTGAACATCGAGGAAACCGACATGGATGCGGATGCGGCGCGCCGCCGCGTGCAGGACAACGTTGCCCGCGTGCTGGCGCTGTTCAAGCAGTACAAGGCGGTGGAAGGCAGCGTACGTGCGGACAACCTGCGGATCGGCCCGGCAACCCGCTATGAGCAGAGCCGCCAGGTCTTCATGGGTACCCAGGTGTCGCGCCAGTTGCGCGCCAGTTTCGCCAGCGTGAAGCAGATGCAGGACGTGCTGGGTGCGCTGAAGGCCAATGAGAACGTGCAGGTCAGCAGCGTTGCCCCGACCTACTCCGGTGAAGTCGCGCTGCGCCGCGAGCTCAAGGGCGAGGCCGCGGCCAAGACCCGGGAGTCCGCGCAGGGGCTTGCCAAGGCCTATGGAACAAAAGTGCGCGGTCTGTACAGCATCTCCGATGTGGCGCCGAACTTTGCCTATGGCATCCAGGCCGGGCAATGGCCGCAGCTGGGCGAGGATGGTGAGTATCTCGACAGGATCTCGGTGACCGGCAGCTACGCACCGGCCTCGGCACCGGCGCCCGCTGAACGCGAATCCATCGAAGCCGGCCCCATCACCTACACCGAAAACGTATACGCCATTTTCCTGATAAGCGACGGAACCTGACCATGTTGTGGATGATCGACAACTACGACAGCTTCACCTACAACCTCGTGCAGTACCTGCAGACGCTGGGCGCCGAGGTGAAGGTGGTGCGCAACGATGCGATGAGCGTGGATGAGATTGCCGCGCAGAAGCCCGAACGCATCGTCATCTCGCCCGGCCCGTGCACGCCCAACGAAGCGGGCGTGTCGCTGGCGCTGATCGAGCGTCTGGGACCGACCACGCCGATCCTCGGCGTCTGCTTGGGCCACCAGGGCATCGGCCAGGTCTACGGCGGCACGGTCATCCGCGCCGGCAACATCATGCACGGCAAGACATCTCCCATCCGCCATGAAGGCAAGGGCGTGTTCGCCGGCCTGCCGGACCGCTACCAGGCCACCCGCTACCACTCGCTGGTGGTGGACAAGCACAGCCTGCCCGACGCGCTGGAAGTGACCGCCTGGACCGAGAACGAGGATGGCTCGATCGAAGAGATCATGGGCCTGCGCCATCGCCAGTTCCCGGTGGAGGGCGTGCAGTTCCACCCCGAATCCATCCTCACCGAACACGGCCACGCCCTGCTGCGCAATTTCCTGCAGCGTCCGGCGGCCTGATCCAAGGAGCATTCCGATGAGCTTCTCCCCCCAGGAAGCCCTGCAACGCACCATCGAACACCGCGAGATCTTCTTCGACGAAATGGTCGACCTGATGCGGCAGATCATGCGCGGCGACGTCTCGCCGATGATGACCGCCGCCATCCTCACCGGCCTGCGGGTGAAGAAGGAAACCATCGACGAGATCGCCGCTGCGGCCACGGTCATGCGTGAATTCGCGCTGGCGGTGCCGGTGGCCGATACCACCCACCTGGTCGACATCGTCGGCACCGGTGGCGATGGCTCGCACACCTTCAACATCTCTACCTGCGCGATGTTCGTCGCCGCTGCGGCCGGTGCGCGCGTGGCCAAACATGGCAACCGCAGCGTGTCGTCCAAGTCCGGCAGCGCCGACGCGGTCGAAGCGCTGGGTGCGGCTATCGAGCTGCAGCCGGCGCAGGTGGCCGCGGCCATCGAACAGACCGGTATCGGCTTCATGTTTGCGCCGATCCACCATCCGTCGATGAAGGTGGTCGCGCCGGTGCGCCGCGAGATGGGCGTGCGCACCATCTTCAACATCCTCGGCCCGCTGACCAACCCGGCCAGCGCACCGTCGGTGCTGATGGGCGTGTTCCACCCCGATTTAGTGGGTATCCAGGCACGCGTGCTGCGCGAGCTGGGCACCGAGCGCGCCATGGTGGTCTGGGGCCGCGACAACATGGACGAGATCTCGCTGGGCGCCGGCACCCTGGTCGGCGAGCTGCGTGACGGCAAGGTGCGCGAGTACGAGATCCACCCGGAGGACTTCGGCATCGCCATGTCGGCCAGCCGCAACCTGCGCGTGGATGGCCCGGAGCAGTCCATTGCCATGCTGCGTGCGGTGCTGGACAACACCCCTGGCCCGGCGCTGGACATCGTGGCCCTGAATGCAGGCGCCGCGCTGTACGTGGCCGGCGTGGCCAGCGACATCGGCGATGGCCTGGCCCGCGCGCGTGCCGCCATCGCCAACGGCAGCGCCCGTCAGCGCCTGCAGCAGTACGTTGACACCACCCGCGCGCTGGTAGCCTGAGCGCGCGGTTCAGCCCGACCCCCTCGATGGCCGATAATGGCCGTCCTCACCGCCCCCGCATTGAACCGACGACGATGAGCGACATCCTGCAGACGATCCTGGCCCGCAAGGCCGAAGAAGTGGCCCAACGCCGTGCCCAGCGTCCCCTCGAGGACCTGCAGGCCGCCGTTGCCAGCGCCCCGCCGGTACGTGGCTTCGTGCGCGCGCTGCAGGCGGCGGTGGCCAACGGCGACCCGGCGGTGATCGCCGAGGTGAAGAAGGCCAGCCCGTCCAAGGGTGTGATCCGCCCGGATTTCCGCCCGGCCGACATCGCCGTCAGCTATGAGTTCGGCGGTGCCAGCTGTCTGTCGGTGCTGACCGACGTGGATTTCTTCCAGGGTGCCGATGCCTACCTGCAGCAGGCCCGTGACGCCTGCACGCTGCCGGTGCTGCGCAAGGACTTCGTGATCGACGCCTACCAGGTGTACGAGGCGCGCGTGCTGGGCGCCGACTGCATCCTGCTGATCGTCGCCGCGCTGGACGACACGCAGTTGGCCACGCTGTCCGAACTGGCGATGTCGCTGGGCATGGACGTACTGGTGGAAGTGCACGACATCGACGAGCTGGAGCGTGCGCTGCAGGTGCCGGCGCCGATGATCGGCATCAACAACCGCAACCTGCGCACCTTCGAGGTGTCGCTGCAGACCACGCTGGACATGCAGAAGGCGGTGCCGCGTGATCGCCTGCTGGTCACCGAGAGCGGCATCCTCGGCCCGCAGGACGTGGCGCTGATGCGCGACGCCGGCATCCACTCGTTCCTGGTGGGCGAGGCCTTCATGCGCGTGGAAGAGCCGGGCGAGGGCCTGCGTCAGCTATTCTTCGCGGCATGAAAACGCACTATCCAACGCCGCGCGAGGATGCACCGCTGGTGGTCTTCGACTTCGACCACACCCTGTACGACGGCGATTCGGGCACCCACCTGTTCGCCTCGCTGATCAAGCGTAATCCGCTGCGGATGCTGGCGGCGCTGCTGGTCACCCCGATCGCCGGGCCGCTGGTGGCGATGCTGCCGACCCGTCGAACGGGTATTTCGGTCTATGTGTGGATCGGCAGTTTCGGCCTGCACCGTGCGCGCGATTTCAACAAGGTGATCGACGCCTACGTGCTGCGCAATGAGGCGCAGATGCGCGCCAAGCTGCTGCCGCAGGCGCTGGAGGTGTTCGCCGCGCACCGTGCCAAGGGGGACCGCGTGGTGGTGGCTACAGGCGCACCGCCGGAACTTGCGCGCGCGATCCTGGCCTTCGTCGCCCATCAGGACGTGCCGGTGATCGGTACCGAGGTCGGCCCGCGGCTGGGCGGGGTCGGCCCGACCCGCCACTGCCACAATGAAGAAAAGATGCGCATGCTGCGCGAGCGCGGCTACGGCGATATCGACATCGCCTACTCCGACAGCACCGCCGACCTGCCGCTGCTGCTGGCCGCCAAGGCGCCGGTGGTGGTGAACCCGAAGCCGGGCCGCGTGGAGTTCTTCCGCCGCGTGCTGCCGGCCGGTACCCGCATCCTCAACTGGGGTTGCGTCGACCGCGGCGGCGAGAAGGCGTAATCGATCCCGCCTGCCCGCCGGGCAGGGACCCGGTAGTGCCGGCCGCTGGCCGGCAACCTTGCATCCCCTTCCGCAGCTCATGAGGTTGCCGGCCAGCGGCCGGCACTACCGAATCCCACGCGGGTAGCGCCGGGCCACGCCCGGCGAGCGGTCAGCGGTACAGGTGCCCGTACACCGCGTGGCCGATCTGGAACAGGCTGATGCCCAGCACCAGCACGCCGACGGCCACCAGCACCCAGCGCTCCTTCACCCGCTTGACCAGGATCGCCGCCACCGGCGCGGCCATCATGCCGCCGATCAGCAGGCCGGCGACGATCTGCAGGTGCTGCACGCCCATCGACAGCAGGAAGGTGGCCGAGATGGTCAGGGTGACGATGAACTCGGCCGCGTTGACCGTACCGATGGTGGTACGCGCCTGGCCGCCGCGGGCGAGCAGGGTGGAGGTGGCCACCGGGCCCCAGCCGCCGCCGCCGCTGGCGTCGAGCAGTCCGGCGAAGAAGCCCAGCACCGGCACCCGACGGATCTCGCCCTGGGGCATCCAGCGCCCGGCCGCGCGGGCCAGGATGATGATGGCCAGCACCAGCAGGTAGAGGTAGATCAGTGGCCGGATGATGTCGCCGGGGATCTGGGTGAGCACGTAGGCGCCCACGGCGCCGCCCACTGCGCCGGGCAGGGCCAGACGCAGGAACAGGCGCTTATCGACATTGCCGGCTGCCAGGTGCGACACACCCGAGGCGCCGGTGGTGAACACTTCCGCAGTGTGGATGCTGGCGCTGACCTGCGCCGGCGGCAGGCCCATGCTCAGCATCACCGACGAGGACACCAGGCCGAACGCCATGCCCAGCGCGCCGTCCACCAGCTGCGCGCCGAGGCCGATGAGGATGAACCACCAGAATTCGCTGCTCAGTTCCATGCACCGAGCCTAGCGCGCGAAGGAGTGCGGACCAAGGTCCGCACCCACCGGTTGCTCAACGGGTGCCGTACAGCACCACGGTCTTGCCACGTGCATGCAGCAGGCCGTCGGTCTGCAGCTTCTTCAGCACGCGGCCAGCCATTTCGCGCGAGCAGCCCACCAGACGGGCCAGTTCCTGCCGCGAGACGCGCAGCTGGCTGCCCTGCGGGTGGCTCATCGCCTCCGGCTCCTGCGCCAGGTCGTGCAGGGTGCGCACGATCCGGTCAGTGACGTCCAGGAACGCCAGGCGACTGGCCTTGCGGCTGGTGTCGAGCAGGCGCTTGGAGATCTGCTGGCCCAGCGCGTAGAGCAGGCGCGGGGCATCGGCCGACAGCGGGCCGAGGAACAGCTGGTGCAGGCGCTCGTAGCTGATTTCGGCCAGCTCGCAGGCGGTACGGGTCCGCAGGATCACCTCGCGGCGGTCCGATTCAACGAACAGGCCCATCTCGCCGACAAACTCGCCGGCACCGAAGTAGCCCAGTACCAGCTCGCGATCGTCATCTTCCTCGGCCATGATCGAAACCGAGCCGCTGATGACGTAATACAGGGTTCCCGCCGGGTCACCGGGTCGGAAGACGTCGGTACGGGTGGGGTATCGCCGCCTGTGGCTGTGCGCCAGGAAACGATCGATTGTGGCGATATCCAGGGCCAGTGGACTGCTAGCTAGGCGCACGGTTGACACGATAGGAGCGCTCCCTCTGCGCATGAACGGATTCACGGGGTCGATAGCGGAGCTTAACCAGCGCAATTGTTAAGGGCAAACAGTGTGCCAGATGTGAGCGGTCTTCACGTTCCCCCCGGGGACAGTTTGCCCCATAATTCACCCTTTCCCTTCTTACACAGGAATCGACCGCCGTGGTCAAGCCGTTGCCTCGCCTGAGGCTGCAGGGTTTCAACAACCTCACCAAGGCGCTGAGCTTCAACATCTATGACGTGTGTTACGCGCGCACCGAAGAGGAGCGTCAGCGTTACATTGAATACATCGATGAAGAGTACAACGCCGACAGGCTGACTCAAATCTTGACCGATGTCGCTGAGATCATCGGCGCCAACATCCTCAACGTGGCCCGCCAGGATTACGATCCGCAGGGTGCCTCGGTGACGATCCTGATCTCCGAAGAACCGGTGATCGACAAGAAGCAGGCCGGCAAGGAGCTGATCTCCGATGCCGTGGTCGCGCACATGGACAAGTCGCACATCACCGTGCACACCTATCCGGAAACGCACCCGCAGGAAGGTATCGCGACCTTCCGCGCCGACATCGATGTGGCTACCTGTGGCGTCATTTCGCCGCTGAAGGCGCTGAACTACCTGATCGAGAGTCTGGAATCGGACATCGTGATCATGGACTACCGCGTGCGTGGCTTCACCCGCGATGTGAAGGGCAAGAAGCACTACATCGACCACAAGATCAACTCGATCCAGAACTTCCTGGCCAAGAACATCAAGTCGCGTTACGAGATGTTCGACGTCAACGTCTACCAGGAAAACATCTTCCACACGAAGATGCACCTGAAGGACTTCGACCTGGACCAGTACCTGTTCGAGGAGAAGGCCAAGAACCTGTCGTTCAAGGAACGCATGAAGATCGAAGCGCTGCTCAAGCGCGAGATCGAAGAGCTGTTCCACGGCCGGAACCTGTCCGAGTAAGCGCCATGCGCGATGCCGGCAGGCATCGCCACCCAGGCGGGACGACCCGCCCCGTGGAACCTGCGCTTTGCGCACTGTATAGTTCCACGGTGATGTACCGACCCACGGCCCGGTGTGAAAACACCGGGCCGTTTCGTTTTTTCAAAAAGGTAAGGAGCCCCCACCCATGCCCTGGATCTATCTGTTGCTGGCCGGCCTGTTCGAGATCGGTTTCGCCCTCGGAATGAAGTACTCCGAAGGCTTCAGCAAACCCCTGCCCACCGCCGCCACGGTGGTGTCCGCGCTGATCAGCCTGTACCTGATGAGCCAGGCGATGAAGAGCATCCCGGTCGGCACGGCCTATGCGATCTGGACCGGCATCGGCGCCATGGGCGTGGCGGTGCTGGGCATCTACCTGTTCAACGATAGTGCGTCGCCGGCACGCCTGGCCTGCGTGGGCCTGATCGTGGCTGGCGTGATCGGCCTGAAGCTGGTCTCGCCCAATTAACTGGTAGTGCCGGCCGCTGGCCGGCAACCTCAGGATCTTGCCGGCCAGCGGCCGGCACTACCCGGGGCTTACAGCCGGTAGGCGATGGTCTTCATCACCTTGGAGGCCAGCGCCATCGCGCCCGGAATCGGGAACGGCAGGCGGCGTGCGCCGGCCTGCTCGGCGTGCTCCGCGTGGCGGGCCTCGTCGTCCTTCATCACCTTGATGACCGCGCGGCTGCGCAGGTCGCCTGGGGGCAGATCGACCAGGTGTTCGTCCAGATGGGCCTCCACCTGGCGCTCGGTCTCGACCACGAAGCCCAGGTTCCAGCCGTCGCCGCGCAGCCCGGCCAGGGTGCCGATGGTGTAGCTGCCGGCATACCACAGCGGGTTGAACAGGCTTGGGCGGCTGTCCAGCTCGCCCAGCCGGGTGGCGCACCACGCCAGGTGGTCGGTTTCTTCCTGCGCCGCTTCCAGCAGGTGTTCGCGCGTGGCCGGGTCGCGGGCCACGGCGGCCTGGCCGAAGTACAGGCCCTGTGCGCAGACTTCGCCCACGTGGTTGATCCGCATCAGGCCGGCCGCGTGGCGGCGCTCGGCGCTGTCCATGCCCGGCTCGTCGGTATCCGCGGCCGGGTAGGGGCGGGCCGCCGGCGGATTGCCGAAGACCGTGTCCAGGGCGCGTTGCGCCTCGGTCAGCAGATGATCCAGCGGGGTGGTCTGGCGGAGCACGGTCATGGCGGTACGCGATGGGGCGGAAGACCCCGCGATTCTCGCCCGGCCCCGTGCCCCTGCCAACCCGCGGCTGGGGGTGGCTTGCACCGGGGGCTTGACCTGCGTACAATCCCGCCTCTTACGCTTCATCTTTCACAACGCGTGGCAGAGTTCCGGCGAGTCCTTCGCCGCAATGAGCCCGACCTAACTAGAGTTCTTCATGAGCACTTTCACTGCCAAGAACGAGACCGTCCAGCGCGACTGGTACCTCGTCGACGCCGAGGGCAAGACCCTGGGCCGTCTCTGCACCGAGCTGGCCCGCCGTCTGCGTGGCAAGCACAAGCCGGTCTACACCCCGCACGTTGATACCGGCGACTACCTGGTCGTCATCAATGCAGAAAAGATTGTCGTCACCGGCAAGAAGCTGCAGGACAAGATGTATCACCGTTTCACCGGCTACATCGGCAACCTGAAGACCGAGTCCCTGGCTCAGGCGCTGGAGCGCCACCCGGAGCGCGTGATCGAGACCGCCGTCAAGGGCATGCTGCCGAAGGGCCCGCTGGGTCGCCAGATGTACCGCAAGCTCAAGGTCTACGCCGGCACTGAGCATCCGCACGCCGCACAGCAGCCGCAGGTTCTGGATATCTAATCATGGCTATCACTCAAAACTACGGCACTGGCCGCCGCAAGTCCTCCACCGCTCGCGTGTTCCTGCGCAAGGGTTCGGGCAACATCACCGTCAATGGCCGTCCGCTGGACGAGTTCTTCGGTCGTGAGACCGCGCGCATGATCGTGCGCCAGCCGCTCGAGCTGACCAAGAACACCGAAAGCTTCGACATCCTGGTCACCGCCGCTGGCGGCGGCACCACCGGCCAGGCCGGTGCGATCCGTCTGGGCATCGCCCGTGCGCTGGTCGAGTACGACGAAACCCTGAAGTCCGAGCTGCGCAAGGCTGGCTTCATGACCCGTGACGCCCGTGAAGTCGAGCGTAAGAAGGTCGGTCTGCACAAGGCCCGTCGCGCCACCCAGTTCTCCAAGCGCTGATCTACCGCGCCTGGTTGGGCTCCTTCGGGGGCCCGCTGGATGGAAAAGCAAAAGCCCGGCTTCGGCCGGGCTTTTGTCGTTCTGGGGTATGCATTTCGAGGTTGCCGGCCAGCGGCCGGCACTACCTTGGCTTCCTGTAGCGCCGAGCCGATGCTCGGCTGCTCTTCGCCAGGTTGCGGGACCAGATTAAAAAGCAAAAGGCCAGATCTTTCGATCTGGCCTTTTGCTTTTTAATCTGGCTGCCCCGGATGGATTCGAACCACCGAATGCCTGAGTCAGAGTCAGGTGCCTTACCGCTTGGCGACGGGGCAATGTAACGTGTAACTATTTTCTCACTTTTCACACTGAAAAACAACTTGGATTTCAGTGTGGTGGCTATGGGTGGACTCGAACCACCGACCCCAGCATTATGAGTGCTGTGCTCTAACCGGCTGAGCTACATAGCCTCGGTGAGCCCGCTATTCTGCTGATGTGTATCGACCCTGTCAACACTTTTGTGTCGTGCTTGTAGGCCGACAGACGGCATGGGATAGTCCCAACCAGTAGATTTTTTAGGAGTCCGCATCGTGATCGATCCGGACGGCTATCGACCGAACGTCGGCATTGTGCTGATGCGGCAGGACGGCCAGGTGTTCTGGGCACGACGTGTGCGCCGGGATGGCTGGCAGTTCCCGCAGGGTGGCATGAATACCGACGAGACGCCTGTCGAGGCCATGTATCGTGAACTGCAGGAAGAGACCGGCCTGCTGCCTGAGCACGTGGAAGTGCTCGGGGCAACGCCCGGCTGGCTGCGCTACAAGCTGCCGGCGCGGGCCATCCGCCGCAACGAGCGGCAGGTCTGCATCGGCCAGAAGCAGGTCTGGTTCCTGCTGCGCCTGACCGGTGACGAATCCCATGTGTGCCTGGACCATACCGATTCGCCGGAGTTCGACCACTGGCGCTGGGTGGATTTCTGGTACCCGGTGGAGCATGTGGTGATGTTCAAGCGCGGCGTCTATGCACGCGCTTTGCGACATTTGGCGCCGCTGGCACGCGGGGTGGCCGGGCAGGGCGTCACGGCCATGCCCAAGAGTGCTGCCGAGGCCTGGATGCCCGGCCACACGGCTGGCCACGATCGCCCACGAAAGCGTCCGCGCAGCCGTGGCTACTGGCCGAAGAAGGCGCAGGGCGACGTGCCGCCGGCGTAACCGGCTGAACGGTATCGAGAATGGTTCAGGTCTCTGATTGACAACCATTCTCGTTTCCATTGGAATAGCCAACAGGCCACCTCTGGCCTGTCAGCCCGGTTTACGCCTGTGTACGTCTGCATCTGCAACGGAGTCACCGACCACCAGATCCGCGAAGCCGCCAGCCATGGCGTCACGTCGGTGGCCGAGCTGACCATGCGTACGGGCTGTGGCGCCACCTGCGGTTCCTGCCTGGACATGGCCGGCGAACTGCTGGCCAAGGCGCGCGCCACCCACGACCTGCCGTTGCCGGTGCTCGGCCTGGCACAGGTCGCCTGAGCAACCTTTTTCGCGGCGCATTGACGCCGCTCACTCGTTCCCTTCACTGCGTGCCGCACAGGCCAATGCGCACGATTCGCGTTCCTTCACCGGCGCGCGCAAGGCGCTAAAGTGCCTGCGTTTTCAGCGCGCAGGAGCACCCCCATGAAGGGCGACAGCAAGGTCATCGAATTCCTCAACAAGGTCCTCTACAACGAGCTGACCGCGATCAACCAGTACTTCCTGCATGCCAAGATGCTGAAGAACTGGGGCATCAAGGAACTGGCCGAACACGAGTACAAGGAATCGATCGACGAGATGAAGCATGCCGACATGCTCGCCGACCGCATCCTGTTCCTCGAAGGCCTGCCGAACTTCCAGGCGCTGGGCAAGCTTCGCATCGGCGAGAACCCGACCGAGATCCTGCAGTGTGACCTGTCGCTGGAACGCGACGGCGTGGTCACCCTGCGCGAGGCCGTGGCCTATTCCGATTCAGTCGGCGACTACGTCAGCCGCCAGCTGTTCGTGAAGATCCTCGATTCGGAGGAAGAACACATTGACTGGCTGGAAACCCAGCTCGACCTGATCGAGCGTATCGGTGAGCCGAAGTACCTGCTGAGCAAGCTGGAAGAGTGACTTAGCGTCGAGCTTGCTCGACTGTGTCCAGCATGGCGATGGTCGAGCAAGCTCGACGCTACCGATGCTGTGCCAGGTAGCCCGTCAGCGCCACGCGCGCCCGGGCGAATTCCGCAACCAGCAGCGCCACCGCCACGGCGGGGCGCTGCAGGCTGCCGGCACGGGCTTCATGCTCGATGCGCTGCGCGACCGCCGACAGCGACAACACGCCCACATTCGCACTGGATGATTTCAGGGTGTGCGCGAGTGCCTGCAGGCGCGGCTCGTCGCCGTTCTGCGCGGCCTGCTGCAGCTGCTGCACCATTGCGGGTGCATCTTCCAGGAACACCGCGACGATCTGGAGCGCGGCATCGCCGATCACCGCGTGCAGTTCGTCCAGAACACCGCGGTCAAGCACCGGCTGCGGAGCGGCGTGGTCTTTTGTGTTTTGTAGAGCCGAGCCATGCTCGGCTGGCGGGGCTCGACCGGCCGCGGGGGCGTTGCCATCGAGCAAGCTCGACGCTGCGACATCGCTCGATCGTTGCCCCCAGCGCTTCAACAGCGCATGCAACGTGGCGCGCGCGATCGGCTTGGACAGGTAGTCATCCATTCCGGCCTGCAGGCAGCGTTCGCGGTCACCGGCCATGGCATTGGCGGTCATTGCGATGATCGGCAACCGCGGGCGACCGGATTCCGCTTCCTCGGCGCGCCACTGGCGGGTGGCGGCGTAGCCATCCAGCACCGGCATCTGGCAGTCCATCAGAACCACATCCACGCCGCCCTCGCGCAGCGTGAGCAGTGCCTGTTCGCCATCGCTGGCGTTGCGCACCTCGCACTGGAACACCCGCAGCAGTTGTTCGGCCACCATGCGGTTGACCGTGTTGTCTTCCACCAGCAGCACGCGCAGGTGCAGCGGCGGCAATGCCGCTGCCGGCTGCCCATCTTCGGCGTTGGCCAGCAGCGCAGCCGGGCGCGCATGCGCCACCGGAACGGCCAGCAGCGCATGCAGGGCGGCATCATCGAAATGGGCGGGTAGCTGGTGCTGGCGCGGGTGCGGCGGGAGCGCCTCGTCCTGCAGCCACAGCACCCGCAGTGCGTCGTCCTCGCCACGTTCGGCCAACGCCCGCTGCAGCGTCACCTCGCCGTTGCGGCGCGCACGTGCATCAACCAGCAGCCAGGCGGGCGCCTGCTGGCCCGGGCGCGGTACCGCGCGCAGGCGTTCGACCAGCGTATCCAGTTGCGGCAGCGGTTGAACCTGCAGGCCGTGGTGGGCCGCGACGCGCTCGACGCGTGCCTGTAGCGAGGCATCGGCGCTGAACAACAGCAGCGCTGCCGGTGCGCGCGCCATCGCGGGCAGGTCGCCGGGGACCTTCAGCAGCGGAATCTCGAACCAGAACGTGGCGCCCTGGCCAGGCGTGGACTGCACGCCGATGCGGCCCTGCATCAGGTCGATGATGCGCTTGCAGATGGCCAGGCCCAGGCCGGTGCCACCGTAGATGCGGGTGGTCGAGGCATCGGCCTGGCTGAAGGACTGGAACAGGCGCGCCTGCAGTGCCTGGTCGATGCCGATGCCGGTATCGGTGATCTCGAAGCGCAGCTGGTGCTGCGCGGCACCTTCGCCCAGCCGTTGCACGCGCAGCTGCACCTGGCCACGCGCGGTGAACTTGATCGCGTTCGCAAGCAGGTTGCTGAGCACCTGGCGCAGGCGCACCGGGTCACCACGCACCGGCAGCCGCACCGACGGGTCCAGCTGCAGGCCCAGTACCAGGCCCTTCGAATCGGCGGCGCGCTGCATCAGCTGCACCACGCCATCGAGCAGCTCGCGCAGGTTGAAGCTGGTGATCTCCAGTTCCAGCGCCTGCGCTTCCAGGCGCGAGTAATCGAGGATGTCGTCGACGATGCGCAGCAGCTGCTGCGAGCTGGCCGAGGCGGTGGCCAGCATCTGTCGCTGGTCCTCGCCCAGCGGTCCACGTGCGATCAGCTCCAGCATCGGCAGGATGCCGTTGAGCGGGGTGCGGATCTCATGGCTCATCGTGGCCAGGAACTCGCCCTTGGCCAGCACCGCGGCTTCGGCGGCCTGCTTGGCCTGCAGCAGCTGCTGTTCCAGCTGGCCCTGGCGTTCGGTGGTGCGGCGCAGCTGGTCGCGCTCGCTGGCCAGTACGCTGCGCTCGCGCTGCAGGCTGGCCAGCGCACGGTTGCGCGTACGCAGGCGCAGGCCCATCAGCAGCACGATGGCGGCCGCAGCAAGGGCAACCAGCAGCGCGCCCCACAGCGGCACGTCAGAGCACCGCGTTGTGGAAGTCGAAGTTCAGGTCACTGCCGGCCGACTGCACCATGTTGCCCTGGATGTAGTCGACGCCACCGACCCACATCGCGGCTGCGGCTTGTGGGTCTTCGATCTGCTGCCCGATGATCTGCAGGCCGGCGGCATGCGCCTGCTCGATCGCCCTGCGCAGTTCTTCGCGGGTGGCCGGGTTGGCATGGCTGCTGGAGAAGCGCGCGGCCATGCGCACGAACGATAGCGGCAGCTGGGTCAGCAGTGCATCGGCGTCGGCACTGGGTTCGAACTGGCTCAGGCAGAAACGCACGCCGGCGCCGGACATGCGCTGGCAGAACTGCTGCAGTGGCACGGTGTGGATCAACGCGTCGGGCAGGCGTACGTCGACCACCAGCGCGCTACCGGGCAGGTCGCGCCGCTGCAGCGATTCCAGCAGCCAGTCGGCGAAGGCATCGCGCTGCAGGGTGCGCAGCGACTGCGACACGAACAGGTTCAACGGTTGCGTGGCATGCCGGTACAGATCGAGCAGGCCCAGCGCATGGTCCATCACCTGCTGGTCGAGATCAGCGATGCGGCCTGCCGCTTCCGCAGCCGGAATCACCTGGCCGGCCGCCAGTACCGTGCCATCGGCCTGGCGCAGGCGCAGCAACAGCTGGTACTGCGCGGTGTTGCCGCCGGCGACGGCGACGATCGGCTGGTAGGCCAGTTCCAGTTGGCCTTCCAGCAGGGCCAGGTGTTCCTGTTCGGTGATCGCCTGGCGATGCACATGACCGGCGACGCCGGCGCTGAGCAGGCGCGCCTGCAGGGTGGTGCGCTCGACCGCTTCCAGCGCGCTGTTGGCATCGTCGAAGCCCGGCGACATCGGCGCGTAACCGACCACGCCGCGCAGGTGCACCGATTCGTCGTCGCGGATCACGAAGGCCCGCGCCGACAACTGCTCGCGCAGGGTCGCGGCGATGCCTTCGAGGCTGTCTTCGTCAGCACTGCGGGCCAGCAGCAGGAAACTGTTGTCGTTCAAGCGCGCCAGCAGGTGCGGATGACCGGCTTCGGCCAGGCGCTGCCCGGCCTGCACCATCAGGCGCTCGAACGCGGCATAGCCGTAGCGCTCGCGCAGGCCCAGCGCGCTGGCCACTTCAATGAAGAACACGCCCCCGTGGTCGCGGTGGGCGAGCGCGGTGTTGAGCTGCTGCAGCACGTGGTGGCGGGTCGGCAGGCCGGTTTCCGGATTGCTGGTGGCCGGTGCGCCGGTGGCACCGGGCAAGGTTGCGGCCTGGGCACGTGCGCGGCGGATGCGGTTGGCCACCGCCGCGATCAGGTGGCGGGGGCGGATCGGCTTGCTCAGGTAGTCATCTGCACCGCTGTCGAGCACCTCGAACTGGCGCTCCGGATCCGGATCGCCGCTGAGGAACACGATCGGCAGCAACTGCAGGCCAGGCTGCTGGCGGATCAGCGCGGTCAGGCGCATGCCGTCCAGGCCGGGCAGGTGCAGGTCCATCAGGATCAGATCGGGGCGATGTTCCTTGATGGCCTGCAGCGCGCCATCGGCATCGCTGTGCACGATCGCCTGCATCCCGGCACCGTGCAGTACGCTCTGCGCGAACAGGGCCTGGGCGCGGTCATCCTCGACGATCAGCACGCGGTAGGGCGAATCGGAGGGCGGCGGTGCCTGGTCATTGTTGCCTGCTTCAGCCAGTGCGCCAGGGCCGGGCAGCGGCGGCGGTGCGCTGCCGATCGTCGCCGGCGTGTCAACCGCGGCCAGCGACGGGGTTGCCGCCGCGGCGGCTGCGACCGGACTTGCCGGTTCAGCGGTCCAGCGTTGCCAATGATCGGCCGGAGGGGTTTCAGCGCGTCCCGGGCGGGCGCCCGCGGGGGATTCGTTTGCGGCCATCGGTGCTCCTGGTGTTCGCGTCCATTATGCGACAAGCCCGGCGTTCAACCGGTGCCGGGCTGTCGCGGACCGTCTGCGGCGACACCGCGTGCCAGCCAGCGCACGCCTTTCCACAGGGTGCGCCAGACCAGCCACACCAGCAGGGCACCGGCCAGGCTGCAGGCCAGCACCACGATCAGCGCGATCCACGGATGTGCCAGGGCCAGTGCCAGGCCGCCGATCACCACGGTGTCTTCGGCAGCGGACGCGACCCAGTTGCTGGCCGGTTCCGGCGAGGTGTTGAGCAACGCGCGGGTGCCGGCCTTCAGGCCATGGCTGGCCAACGCGACACCGGCACCGGCAGCAAGCGCGCCGGTGCCCAGCTGCCCATCGGGCGACAGCGTGGCGGCGGCGAGGAAGGCACCGGCAGGCACGCGCGCGAGCGTCTGCACAAGGTCCCAGGCCGAGTCCACGCCGGGAATCTTGTCGGCGAAGAATTCGGCCACGGCCAGCGCCGCGGAGGTGCCCAGCACCCACCATGACTCGGTGGCCTGCAGGGCGGGGGGCAGGTCGACCCAGCCGAGCAGGCCGGCCAGGCCGACGCCGAACACGGTGAGGTAGACGCGAATACCGGCCAGCCAGGCCAGCAGGATGCCGATCACGAACAGGTGGGCTTCGGTCATGGCGATGCTCCGGCGACGGAACTGTGCAGGGGGCCACACTATCGGCGATGGCGTGCCTGAACGCCACAGACCGCCGCCGGTCCCTGCGCAGGAAACCCACCTGTCCTGTCATACACTAGCCCGTCGTTTGCCACAGGGGCCGTATCGGTGTCGCCCTCGCGATGCCCCGGAAACCACCCATGAACAACCGCCCACCCATGCGCGTGCAGGTGCGCCTGCCCGGCGCGCCGCAACCGCCGATGGACCGTCGCCGCCTGCTGGTGATCGGTGGCATCTGGCTGCTCAGCCTGGTGTTGGCCGCGCTGGGTGGCTGCTGGATGGCCACGCCGCGCGATGCGCAGGGCCAGCGCCTGCAGGCCGCCGAGAAGCGTGCCGAGGGCCTGCAGACGCAGCTGACCGAGTTGCGCCAGAAACAGGCCACGCTGGAAGCCTCCGACCGCATCAGCCGCGCCGCCAATACCGAGGTGCAGTCCTCGCTGGCCGAGCGTGACGAAGAAATCGCCGGCCTGCGCGCCGACGTCGCCTTCTATGAGCGACTGGTGGGTTCGACCAGCCAGCGCAAGGGCCTGAACACCCATTCCATCGAGTTCAGCCCGGAAGCGGCCGGCACCTGGCAGTACACCGCCGTGCTGACCCAGAACCTCAACCGCGGTGCCATCAGCCAGGGGCAGATGCGCTTCACCGTGGAAGGCGTGAAGAACGGCAAGCTGGCCACGATCAGCTGGGATGATCTGCACCAGCGCAGCAAGGTGCCGGGACAGGATTACTCGTTCCGGTACTTCCAGCAGATCAGCGGCAGCGTGATGCTGCCGGCTGACTTCACCCCGCAACGCGTGCGGGTGACATTGGGGAGTGGTGCGGGGGGCACCACCCAGGTATTCGACTGGAAACAGGCCGGTGCGCCGGCCGCCAAAGGGGAGTAGGCAGATGTTCGGAAGCAGCAAATCCAACCGTGAAGGCCAGCTGGTGGTGGATGCCCTGATCGGCAACCAGGTGGTGATCCGCGGTGATGTGGAATTCAGTGGCGGGCTGTACGTGGAAGGCCGCATCCATGGCAAGGTGATCGCCGCTGAAGGTGCCAGTGGCGCGACCCTGACGGTCGCCGAGCATGGTGTGATCGAGGGTGAGATCCGCGCCCAGGTGGTGGTCATCAGCGGTCGTCTCGACGGCGACGTGCACGCCACCGAGAAGGTCGAGCTGACCCCGAGCGCGCGGGTCAACGGCAATGTCCATTACCAGGTGGTGGAGATGAATGCGGGCGCCCAGCTGAACGGCCGCCTGATCCATGCCAGCGCCCCGATGGCGGCCCTGCCGGCGCCGGAAAGCGACGATGCCAACGGTGGCAAGGGCGATACCGCCGCGCGCCGCAAGCTGGCCGAGGCGATGGCTTGAAACCCAGCGTCGACGCCCCCATGCTGAGGCCATGAGCACGCTAGTCTCCCTGCCCGGCGCCAGCCCGGTCGCCGCGCCCGATTACCAGTCGCTGGAGCGCCCGCTGAACTTCACCGAGTCGGCGGCCGCCAAGGTCAGATCTTTGATCCAGGAAGAGGGCAACCTCGACCTGGCCCTGCGCGTGTACATCGAGGGTGGCGGCTGTTCGGGCTTCCAGTATGGGTTCGAGTTCGACGAGAACCGTGCCGAGGACGATCTGGCGGTGCAGACCAGCGGGGTGACCCTGCTGGTCGACCCGCTGAGCCTGCAGTACCTGATGGGCGCCGAGGTGGACTACACCGAGAGCCTGACCGGTGCCCAGTTCGTGATCCGCAACCCGAACGCCAAGACTACCTGCGGCTGCGGCAGCAGCTTCAGCATGTAAACAGGCCGCGGGGCCTGCCCCCTGCGCGACAAGGTGTGTGGAGCAAGCTCCACCCCACAGCTGGTTTCCGCAAAGCCTGCGGCTTGCCACCCGCATCGATTGACGGCACGCTTGCCGGATGCCCAATACTCCTTCGCCGCTTTCCGGTTTCGCCTTCGTGGGCGAACCGCTGGAGCGCGCCGATGCCCTGCGCGACGATGCCGATGCACTGGCGCGCCTGTGGCCGGGCGCGCGCATTCTCGTGCTCGATCAGGACGGTACCGCCTTCACCGGCGACGACGACCAGCCCTTGGCGCTGACCGGCGCCGACATCGGTGGTGGCCCTGGTGCCGCAGTCTTCCTCGGCCTGCGTGGCGAGCAGGCCTGGTTCTCGGTCGAAGCCGCCAGCGTTTCGGTTACTGCGCCGCGCCGGCTCGACCTGCGCCAGGCCGCCCTGCTGTGGTCGATGGCCGATGCGACCGCCTTCAGCTATGCCCGCGGCATGTCCTACTGGCATTCGCGCACCCGCTTCTGTGGCGTGTGCGGCGGTGCCGTGGCATTTGCCCGTGGCGGCTTTGTCGGCCGTTGCACGCAGTGTTCCACCGAGCACTACCCTCGGGTCGATCCGGCGGTGATCGTGGCGGTGGAGAACCAGGGCCGGCTGCTGCTGGGCCGGCAGTCGAACTGGGCGCCGCGCCGTTACTCGGTGCTGGCCGGCTTTGTCGAACCGGGCGAGACCTTCGAACAGACCGTAGTGCGCGAAGTACACGAGGAAAGCAAGGTGCGGGTGACCGCCTGCCAATACCTCGGTTCGCAGCCGTGGCCGTTCCCTGGTGCGCTGATGATCGGCTTCCGTGCGCAGGCCCAGGATGACCTGCCGACCGTGGACGGAGAGCTGGAAGACGCGCGCTGGTTCAGCGCCGAAGACGTCGGCGCGGCGCTGTCACGTGATGTCGAGGACGATGGCCAGGGCATCCGCCTGTCGCCGCCGATCTCGATCTCGCGGGGCCTGATCGAGCATTGGTACCGCCAGCAGCAGGGGTGATGGCAAGGGGCTGCCACGCGTGTTCTGGTGCCAGCATTGCCGCCACCTGAACACGCCTCGGGTTACAGTGCGATCCATCGCAGGAGGCGTCGCTGCGACAGGTAAGGTAGCGACGCCTAGCGTTCTGTTTCGTAGGGAGACCTGCCATGTTCACCACTCTGGCCGCCGTGCTGGTGGCACTGGCCTTGGGCCATGTGGCTCCGGCCGCTGCCGCTTCGCTGCGCCGTTTCGATGGCTTCCGGCGCTGGCTGGGCTGGCTGGACGCGCGGGGTGGCAAGGCCTGGCAGGGGCCGGCAGGCGTGGCCCTGGCGCTGCTGCCGCCGCTGCTGCTGATGGCGCTGCTGGCCTGGCTGCTGCGCGGCGCGCTGTTCGGCCTGCCATCGTTGCTGCTGGGCGTGGCGGTACTGGCGTGGTGCTGGGGCCCGCGCGACCTGGACCGCGATATCGAAGCGATCATCGATGCCGACGATGCCGCGACGCGTCAGGCGGCGGTGCGCAACCTGCAGTCGGCCGGCGGCAGCCTGCGCGAGGACATTCCGTCACTGGTCGAGGCGACCGTACTCAACGCGCTGCGGCGCTGGTTCGCGGTGCTGTTCTGGTTCCTGCTGCTGGGCCCGGCCGGTGCGCTGGGGTACCGGCTGCTGGCACTGATGGCGGAAAGCCCGATGCGCGCGCGCGTGCCGGTGGAGCCGCTGGCACTGGCACAACGCCTGCTGGGCTGGATCGAGTGGCCGGTGGCGCAGTTGATGGCGTTCTCGATGGCGCTGGTGGGTAACTTCGATACGGCGTGGAAGGCCTGGCGCCAGGCCCATGGCGAACGCCTGGCCGGTGACATCGGCTTTCTTGGCGCGGTGGCACGGGCCAGCGTCAACGCCGAGCTGCGCGAAGATGCGCACGATTACACCGAGGCGGGACTGTTGCCGGTATGGCAGCGGCTGCCGGACCTGCGCGATGCGATGAGCCTGGTGTGGCGGATGCTGCTGCTGTGGCTGGCGATCCTCGCCCTGCTGGTGATTGCAGGCTGGGTGACGTAGTGGCTTTGCCGGGCTTGCAGCCCTGCACCTGCAGAGGCAAAGGTCGGAGCAACAGCAACAGCAGCTCTGGATTGCTGATGGTTGGGCGGGACGGTGTGGGGCTGCAGGACACGCCGTAAACCCGTCCCTGGGGGCTCGATGGCGCCTCGCTCGTGCGCGCAGGACAGCGCACACGTGCAAGCGGCGACCGAGCTTACATGGGTGAGGGCGCTTTGCTTGCGAAGCATTGCTTCGCAAGCGACCGAACGCCCAGCCGGCAGCGGCTGGGCCGGACCCCGGAGGGGGACTTACAGCGCCCCCTGCGCAGGCCACCCACCCGGCCAACCCCAAAGCTTCTGCCTTCAAACGCCGCCCACCACGAGGGGCTGCGCCGTTGGCTGGAAACCTAGATCGGTGCCAGCGCAGTGAACGGTGCCCACGGCAGGTTGCGCAGCAGCGCATACCCGGGCAGCACCCAGAGCCAGAACACGGGATTGGCCAGTACCCGCATCAGCGGGTCGAGCACACGGGGGCGGATGCCGGCGATGTTCAGCAGCATCAGCAACAGGAACGGCAGGCTGATGACCAGCAGCGGGTTCATCGCCATCGCGCCGGGCAGGTCGAAATGGACCAGGGAATACAGGCAGCGCGTGCTGCCACAGCCGGGGCAGTACAGGCCGGTCAGCGCGTACAGCGGGCAGCTCGGCAGCGGATTGCCGGCGACATACGGATTGACGTTGCGCAACACCACCGTGGCACCCACGGCCAGGCCGGCGGAGACCAGCAGCGGTGCCCAGCGGGCGAGTCGGGAACGAGCGGGAAGCGCGGACATGCAACAACGGATCCGGCGCAGGCGCCGGATCCGTCCAGGCGTATCAGTAGCCGCTGTTGCTCATCGCGCCCATGCCGCCGAGCACAACGAAGAACAGCACGTACAGCACGACCAGCACGGCCCAGGCGATGGCCGACCAGATGGCCCACTTCTTGGCCTTGGCAGCGGAGTCCTGGGCACCGGCGATGTCGCCAGCCGCCAGCTTGCCGTTGACCTGTGCGGCGTAGACGATCGACACGATGCCGGCCGGCAGGCAGCAGAACAGGGTGGTCAGGATGGCCCAGACCAGGTTGTTCGGGACCTGCGGAGTAGCAGTATTCATGGGTTCAAGCTCCTTGATGGGTGGTGGTGGTGAATCATTGGTCGGAAAGAGCGCCCAGTACGGCCAAGCCGCCGAACAGCCCGAACCACAACAGCAACAGGACCGGCAGGGACACGGCCGAAGCCACCGCCCACCAGCCCGCCTTGCGCGACGCGCTGTAGGCCCCCGGCAGGTCGCCGGCCGCGCGGCGGCCATCGACCTGGGAGGCATAGACGATCGACACCACGCCCAACGGCAGGCAGCAGAACAGCGTCGTCAGGATTGCCCAGACCAGATGGTTGGGGATGTAGACCGGACGGCTGAGCGGTGGTGGTTGATTCAAAGCGAGACTCCATTCCTTGGTGGTCGGCCGTTGTGAATCGGCCGGACCTCCCCCCTGTGGGTGCGTAATCTACCGCAACCGGCGTTGCATGTATGCGTTTACAGTCTCGGTATTCCGTGTTCGCCACTGCACGGTAGCGTATGCGGGAAGGTCGCCGGGTCCGCCTAGGCGAGCCGATTCCGTCAGGCGTGGTCACCACGCAGCGCCCGCACGTGGGCCTCCAGCACCGGGGCGCTGGTGGTGTGGCCATCCACGGCCGGCGCGGCGACCACTTCTACGGTGGCGCGGAAGCGGCGCGGTACACGCATGCGGCCCAGCCGGGTGTCGCGCCGGCTCCACATGCTCGACCACATGCTACGCAGCGCCATGGGTACCACCGGCACCGGCCGCCGTTCGAGGATCTTCTCCACCCCGGACTTGAACGGTGCCATCTGCCCGTCGCGGGTCAGCGCACCCTCGGGGAAGATGCAGACCAGTTCGCCTTCGGCCAGCGCCGCGTCGATCTCGTCGAACGCGCGCTGCATCAACGCCGGGTCTTCGCGGGCACCAGCGATCGGGATCGCCTTGGCGGTACGGAAGATCCAGCGCATCACCGGAATGTTGAAGATCTTGTAGTACATGACGAAGCGCACCGGGCGCGGGATCGTCGCCGACAGGATCAGCGCGTCCATGTAGCTGACATGGTTGCAGACCAGCAGCGCGGCGCCTTCGTCGGGCACGTTGGCCTCGATGCCGTGAGGGCGCAGCCGGTACAGCGTGCGCACCATCACCCAGCTGAGGAAGCGCATCAGGAATTCGGGGACGATGGTGAAGATGTAGATCGCCACCAGTGCGTTGGCGATGGCCAGCGCCAGGAACTGCTGCGGAATGGTCCAGTGCAGCAGCTTGTGCGCGGCCAGCGACAGCAACGCGGCGCCGACGATGAAGCCGGAGTTCTGGATGTTCAGCGCGGCGAACACGCGTGACATCTGCGCCTTCGGCGTGCGGCTCTGGATCAGCGCGAACAGAGGCACCACGAAGATGCCGGTGAACAGGCCGATGCCGATCAGGTCGATGACGATACGGATGCTGCCAGGCTGTTGCAGGAACGGGCCGATGGACAGCCCGTGCACGGTCGCCTCGCCGCTGCGGGCGAAGTACAGGTCGAGCAGGAACGCGGTCATGCCAAACGCACCGAGCGGCACCAGGCCGATTTCCACCGTGCGTGCCGACAGCTTCTCGCACAGCAGCGAGCCGACGCCGGTGCCCACCGAGAACAGGGCCAGGGCGAAGATGTACAGGGTCGGTTCGCCGCCGAGGTTGGTCACCGCATAGGCCGGCAGCTGCGAGGTCAGCACGGTGCCGACGAACCAGAACCAGGACACGCCCAGAATCGCGTTGCGCACCGCTTTCTGCTGGCGTGCCATGCGCAGCACCGCCAGCGACTCCGGCAGTGGGTTCCAGTTGATCTTCAGGTTCGGGTCGCCGGCATCGACCTTGGGGATCAGCCGCGCGGCGATGTTGCCGCAGATCGCAAGGCCGATGATCGCGCAGGCCGCCACCACCGTGCCATGACTGCCGGCAACGGTGAATACCAGACCGCCGACGATCATGCCGGAGAGGATCGACATCGAGGTGCCCATCTCGACCAGGCCGTTGCCGCCGGTCAGCTCTTCGGGCTTGAGCACCGACGGCAGCACCGAGTACTTCACCGGGCCGAACAACGTCGACTGCATGCCGGTACAGAACAGCGCGATCAGCAGCACCGGCAGGCTCTGGGTGAGGAACCCGGTGGCCGCCAGCGACATGATCACGATCTCCATGCTGGTGGTGATCACGATCAGCCGCGATTTCTCAAGTTTGTCGGCGATCTGCCCGGCCAGTGCCGAGAACAGGAAGTACGGCAGGATGAAGATGGCCGGTGCCAGCGTGGCGTACAGCCCCAGTTCTTCCTCCGGCACGGCCATGAACAGCAACATGCTGATGATCGCCTGCCGGTATACGTTGTCGTTGAACGCACCGAGCGCCTGGACGACGAAGAACGGCAGGAAACGGCGCTGGCGCAGCAGGGCGAACTGGTTGTGACCGGACATGGAGCCTCCTTGACCGGCGCAGCCTAGCATTCCTGCCTATCCGCTGTGGGTGCGGACCTGTGGGTGCGGACCGTTGGTCCGCACACTTTGAAAGGTGTCAGACGATATCGTCGACCACGCCGCCATCCACGCGCAGCGCCGCGCCGGAGGTGGCCGAGGCCTGCGGCGAGGCCAGGTACACCACCATGTTGGCCACTTCCTCAACCGTGGCGGTGCGCCGGATCACCGAAGACGGCCGGTGCGCCATCACGAACTCGCGGCCGATCTGCTCCAGTGGCTTGCCGCTGCGCTGGCGTTCATCTTCGAACATCGCCGCGAAACCATCGGACAGGGTGGGGCCGGGCAGCACCGCGTTGACGGTGACACCGCTGCCGGCCACGCGCTTGGCCAGGCCGCGCGACAACGACAATTGCGCGGTCTTGCTGACCCCGTAATGGATCATGTCGGCGGGAACGTTGCGGGCCGACTCGGAAGAGATGAACAGCACGCGGCCCCAGCCAGCATCGACCATCGCCGGCAGCAGCGCCCGCGACAGGCGCACGCCGGACATCACGTTGGTCTGCCAGTAGCGCTCCCAGGTCGCATCGTCGGTCTCGAAGAAGTCCTCGGGGCCGAAGATGCCGGCGTTGTTGACCAGGATGTCGACCTTGGGCAAGCCGGCCAGCAGCGTATCGACACCGGCCGCATCGGACAGGTCGGCAGCCACGCCGAGCACGTCGGCATCTGGAACGGCGTCGAGCAGGCGCTGGCGGGCGCGCTCGACGCTGTCGGTGCTGCGGCCATTGAGGATGACCCGCGCACCGGCGACGGCCAGGCCCTGGGCAATCGCCAGGCCGATGCCGGCGGTGGAGGCGGTGACCAGCGCGGTACGGCTGCTGAGTTCGATCTTCATGGAGGAATCCGGGGCAGGGGGATCACGCAGTATCCGCGTGGCTGCGTGATCGGGATGCAGCGCTGGATGCAACGCGATGTTGCGTTGGCGGTAGCACCGGGCGATGCACGGCGGCAGGCTGTCAGGTGAGCGTGCGTACCGCCTCATTGGCCGCCGCGCGCACCTTCGGCAGCATCCGCAGCACCAGCGCCATCTGCGTGCGGATCAACTGCAGCTTCGGCGGCATCGCCTCGTCAATCTGCTCCAGCTCGGCGGCCACCGCGCGGTCGGCATCATTGTCCTCCTCTGCGACCGGCTGCCGTGCGGTCAGGGCCGTCGCCAGCTGCTGCAGCGCCTTGCGCACGCGCTCACCGGCAGCCAGTGCCAGCGGATCGCCGGCGTAGCTGTCCACCTGGTCGCGGTGCGCACCCAGGGCCGACAGGTGCCCGAGCAGCGTGTTGGACAGCGCCAGGAAGTGGAAGCCGGCGTCCAGGTTGCGGCGCACGTGGCCGGGTTCGCGCAGCATGTTCGACAGCGCGGTAGACAGCGCGGCGTCGGCGTTGTGCATGTCGCGGCGGGCGATGCGGTAGGCCAGGTCGTCGCGCATGCCGCTGCGGTACTGGCCCAGCACCGAATCCAGATAGCGCGCAGCGGTATCCAGCACCCGCGCCAGTACAAGATGCAGTTGCCGGCCCTGCCAGTCGGGCAGGATCAGGAACGCGGCCGCAGCGGCGATCGCACAGCCCAGCAGCGTATCGACCATGCGCGGCACGATCAGCACGAAGCCGTCGCCGATCAGGTTGAAGCAGGTCAGTGCCATCACCGTGATCGCCGCCGACGCTACCAGGTAGCGGTCGGTGCGGGTGAAGAAGAACAGCAGCGCCGACAGCAGCGCGATCAGCAGCTGCACGTGCAGCTGCGGGAACAGCTGCAGCAGTGCCCAGGTCAGCACCAGGCCGAACAGCGTGCCGACGATGCGTTGTGCAAGGCGCTGGCGGGTTGCACCGAAGTTGGGACGGCACACGAACACGATGGTCAGCAGCACCCACGAGCCGTTCTGTGCATTGAACAAGCGGATCGCAGCGAAGCCGGCGATCAGTGCCAGCGCCATGCGCAGTCCATGGCGGAACAGCACCGAGCCCGGCGTGAGCTGCTGGCGGATACGCACGCCCATCTCGCGCAGGCTATGCGGGTTGCTGTCGCGCAGGCGGGTGTCAACGTTGTCGAGGCTGGCCTCGGAACGCTCCGCATCGAGCAGGCGGCGCTCGATGCTGCGCAGGTTGTGCACCAGCAGGTCCAGCGAGCCGAGCAGGCGCTGCCATTGCGGACGCTGCTGGTCGCGCAGGTAGGCCAGCGCATCGGCCAGGTCGCGCCCGGCCTGCTGGTTGCTTTCGCCATACACGAACGGACGACGCAGGCGGATCGCCTCGCCCAGCCGCGCACAGGCCTGGCCCTGCAGGTCGAGCAGGCGCTGGCAGCGGTACAGCACGTCGCTGTGGAAGAACGCATCGACCAGCGCGCCGTACGGGTAATGCGAGGAACTGGCGCGCTCATGGAAATCCTGCGCCATGTAGTACAGGCGCAGGTACAGGCCGGAATTGACGCCGGGCCGGCCGGAGCGACCGAAGCGGGCCAGGATCGCGGTCTTGGCTTCGTTGAGCGCACCGACCACGCGCCGGTTCTGTTCGGCCAGGTCCAGCTGGCGACGCTGCAGGTCGGCCTCGCGCACCGGTTCGAACAGCGCGGCCTTCAGCTGCAGGTAGCGGCCCAGTTCCACATACAGGCGCGCCACCCGTTCGCGCACCGGCCGGTTGGCGAACAGCGTGGTCCACAGGATCGACAGCAGGCCGTACCAGACCGCACCGGCCAGCAGGTGGCTGACCGCTTCCAGCGCGCTGTGCAGATCGCTGGCCCCGTGCTGTTCGAGGCCGATCATGGTGTAGATCGAAAGCGTCACCGTGGCCTGGGCGATGGACGCATAGCGCTCGCCCAGCGCACCGAGCAGGGTCAGGCCGAAGGTGGACAGCGCCAGCGCGGCGATGAAGATCCACGGCCATGGGAACAGCCAGATCACCGAAGCCGCGGCGAGGCAGAAGCACAGCAGCGACAGCGCCACGGCCTTGGTCCGGCCCCACCAGTTGTCGTCGGTCTCGGCGATGGCGCTGGCGATGATGCCCAGGAACACGCCGGGTAGCGCGGTCAGTGCATCCAGCTGCCAGCACACGGCGACAGCTGCGGTCAGGGCGATGAACACCCGCAGGCCATAACTGGCCTTCTCGTGGGCCCACAGGCGGCTGAGACTGGATTGGCGGGCGGACATGCAGGCTCGGGAGGCGGAATGCCCCCATTATTGCGGGCCTTGCGTGAAATCCGGTAGCGCCGGGCCGTGCCCGGCGAGGGCGCAGCGCGGCGCTACCGTTGGATCACATCTCCCAACGCACGCTCACCGCGAATGTGCGCGGCAGGCCGGCGCCGGCGTTGGACCAGTACCTGCGGTTGGCCAGGTTCTCGACGCTGGCACGCAGGGTCACCGGATGGCCGGACGCCAGCAGGCGATAGCCGATGCCTGCGTTCACCAGCGTGTAGTCGGGCAGCTTCAGGGTGTTGTCGGCGTCGTACCAGACATCGCCGTAGTAGCGCACGGCGGCATAGGTCTCCAAACCGTCTACCCACGGCAGCTGGTAGGTGGCGTGCAGTACGCCGCTCCAGCGCGCAGCACCGGCGGTACGGTTGCCTTCCTGTGCGGCGCTGCCCGGGGACAGCTTGTCGTAGGTCGGATCCAGCCAGGTGACGCCGCCGCCGACCGTCAGTGCATCGTTGAGGTGCAGGTCGGCACTGGCTTCGATGCCTTCGTACAGCGTGATGCCATCCTGCACCAGGCGCTTGCCGGCCGGCGTGAGCTCATCGATGTTGGCACCACGTTCCAGCCGGAACGCGGCCACGTTCGCATTCCAACGCGCCGCTTCGACCTTGGCACCGATCTCGTACTGCTTGCTGATGGTGGGATCGAGCACGTCACCGGCGTTGAGGTAGCTGTTGCCTACGCGGCTGCCCGCTTCCAGCGACTCGATGTAGCTGGCGTAAAGGGTGACCGCCTCGCTGGGCTTGAACATCACGGCGTAGGTCGGGGTGACCGGGTAGGTGTGGTATCGCCCCTTGGTTTCGAAGTCGTTGTAGCGCCAGCCCGCCAGCACCGACCAGCCGCTGCCGAGGTTCACCGTATCGCTTGCGAACACCGCCTGCTGCACCGTCTCGTCGCCGCGGGTCATCACCCGCGAACCGACGGCGTCGTGGCGGATGGCATGGCGCTGGTACAGGTTGGCGCGGCCGATCAGGTTCCACTCGTAGGGACGGTCCCAGCCCAGCCCGGTCTGGTGGCTGATGCCTGCCACCACCTGATGCTGCAGCGGACCGGTGCGGAAGCTGCCCTGCAACATCGCCTGGGCCAGCTTCCACTCGCTCTTGCCACCCAGTTCGTAGACATTGACGTCGTAGTCGCCGTTGAGATCATCGATGTAGGCGAAGATCTTGTTGACGTCATTCCATGAAGTGGTGACGCCATAACTCAGGCTGGCCTTCCAGTCACTGTTGATCTGCCAGTTCAAGCCGGTCGACAGCAGGCTGGAGCGTGTGTCGTAGTAGGTGCCGGGCACGCTGTTGTCGGTATCTCCAGAGATCGGCCGCGGCAACGAGGTCAGGCCACGGAAGTAGTACTGCGGCGATTCCTCGCGCAGGTCGCGCGACTGGAACACACCGTCGAAGGTCCAGGTGAGCGCATCACTCAGGCGCGCGTCCAGCGACAGCGCGCCGACCTTGCGATCGACATGCCCGCCGTTGAAGGTCTCGCCCTTTTCCTGGAAGGCGTTGAAGCGGTAGCCGAACATCTGCTCGTTGCCGAAGCGGCCGCCAACGTCGATGCCGCCGCTGACGATGCCCTGTTCGCGCCAGCCCAGCTGGGCGGAGAACGTGGGCGTGTCGGTTGGCTTCTTGGTGATGTAGTTGACGATGCCGCCGGGGGTGCCGAAGCCATACAGGAATCCGCCCGGGCCTTTCAGCAGATCGACCTGTTCCATTACTTCCAGTGGCCATTCGGTGCCCCAGGACGAGACCTGCAGGCCATTGACCCGGTAGCTGTCGTAGTTCAGCTCCAGACCGCGGTTGCGGATCGGCGAGCTCCAGCCACTGGCATAGGCGCTGACCTGGGTGCTGACCGAGGGGTCGAGCAGGAAGGCTTCACCCAGCGAGACCACCTGGCGCTGCTCTATCTGCTCGCGGCCAACCGCGGTGATCGCGAACGGAGTGTCGCGCAGGGCGCGGTCGCCCAGTGCGCCGGCGTCGGTATGGGTGCGCTCGGCAGTGACTTTCACCGCATCCAGATCGGTGGCGCTACGGCTGCCGGCCGGCACTTCGGCGTGGGCGGCACAGGCGGCGGAAAGGGCAACGGCCAGCAGGGCCAGGCGGGGGGAACGGGAAGGTAGCATCGATGGTGGTCCTCGACGGACGGCCACGGGCCATCCGCCCACGGGTGGGGGAAGGGGCAGTGGCTGGGATCACACAGGCGTGCCGGAAGCCGGCAGCGGGGCGCCACAACGGAGCGCAGGACCATGGCTGGATGAGAATTGTTCTCTTTTCGTTACGGCGCGTCAAACCCGGAGGCGTGCGGACCAACGGTCCGCACCCACCATCCACACCCACCATCTGCATCCACGGTAGTGCCGGCCGCTGGCCGGCAGATTGGCTGTATGGAGAAAGCCGGCCAGCGGCCGGCTCTACCAGTAGTAGATCCACGCCATGCGTGGATGACCCTTCTACGCCCGCTGCGCGCGCTTGAGCAGCTTCGCTTGGCGCTTGCGTGCGCGGCGTGCCCGCCAGCGTTCGGCCAGGCACGAGAAGATCACGTACAGCGCTGGTGTGCTGAGCAGCGTCAGACTCTGCGAGAACAGCAGGCCGCCGATCATCGCGATACCCAGCGGGCGCCGCAGCTCGGACCCTTCGCCGAGGCCGATCGCCAGCGGTACGGCGGCCAGGATCGCCACCATCGTGGTCATCATGATCGGGCGGAAGCGCACGATACTGGCCTCGCGTGCCGCTTCGCGCGGCGCCAGCCCATGCTCGCGCTGCGCCACCAGCGCGAAGTCGATCATCATGATCGCGTTCTTCTTGACGATGCCGATCAGCAGCACCAGTGCGATCATCGAGATCACCGACAGTTCGGTGTTGGTGCCGAACAGCGCCAGCAGCGCGCCCACGCCGGCCGCCGGCAGCGTGGACAGGATGGTGACCGGATGGATCAGGCTCTCGTACAGCATGCCCAGCACCAGGTACACGGTCAGGATCGCGGCAAACACCAGGATCAGCATGTCGCTGGGATCGGAGTTGAACCCGAAGCCCGCATCATCGGCCAGGCGGATGTCGCCGGGCATGCGCATGCCGGCCACGGTCGCGTCGATGATCGCCTTGGCCTCACCCATGCTCACGTTCGGCGCCAGGTTGTAGCTCAGGTCCATCGTCGTGTACTGGTTCTCGTGGGTGATCTGCGACGGCGCCAGCCCCGGCACCTGCTTGGCCATCGCCGTGATCGGCACCATCTCGCCGTTGCGCGCCCGCACGTACACCTCGTCCAGCGCTGCCGGCGTAGCGGTCTGCGAGGGCAGGGCGTTGACCACCACGCTGTACTGATTGATGTCCGAGTAGATCGTCGAGATCTGGCGCTGGCCGAACGCGCCGTACAGCGCCCCATCGATGGCGCCGACCGAAACGCCCAGGCGCGCAGCCTTGGCGCGGTCGATCTCGATGTTCTGGCGCAGCCCGGCATTGTCGACATCGGTGCCGACATCGCGCAGCTTCGGGTTCTTCTTCAGTTCCGCCTGCAGCTTGGGCAGCCATTCCTGCAGGGACGCCAGGTCATTGCCCTGCAGCGAGATACGGTACTGCGCGCCCTGGCTGGAGCCGCCGCCATCGTTGCTGGGCAGATCCTGGATCGCACGCAGGCGCAGCTGCAGGTCGGGGTAACGGTCGGCCTTGGCGCTCAAGCGTGCCAGTGCATGTGCGGTGGTTTCGCGGCGGCCTTCCTTGCGCGATTTCAGCTCGACGTTGAACTGTGCGCTGGAGCCCTGGCGGCCGCTGCCCAGGCGTACGCCCACGGTCTTCACCGCCGGGTCGGCCATCAGCATGTCGGTGATGCGACGCTGGCGGGCGACCATGTCTTCGAAGGAGACGGTGGCACTGGAGTTGGCGCGGCCCCAGATCAGGCCGGTGTCCTGCGGCGGGAACGCGCCCTTCTTCACTGCGCCGAACAGGAAGATGGTGACGCCGATCAGGATCAGCGGCGTCAACGACAGCAGCAACGCGTGGCGCAGCGAGAAGTCGAGGAATACGGTGTAGATGCGCAGCATGCGCTCGTGGCCGGCATCCAGCCAACGGCCGAAGCGCGACGGCGCTGCCTTGTGATCATGGGCACTGAGGAAGCGGCTGCACAGCGCCGGGGTCAGCGTCAGCGAGACGACCATCGACACCACGATGGCCGCGACCAGGGTAACGGTGAACTCGCGGAAGAACGCACCCATCATGCCGCTGGCGAACAGCAGTGGGATGAACACCGCCACCAGCGAGGCGGTGATCGAGACGATGGTGAAGCCGATCTCGCGGGCACCGGTCAGCGCCGCCTGCATGCGCGGCATGCCCTCGTCGAGGTGGCGCATGATGTTCTCGATCACCACGATCGCATCATCGACCACGAAGCCGATCGCGATCACCAGCGCCAGCAGGCTCAGGTTGTTCAGGGTGAAGCCCATCACGTACATCACCAGCGCGGCACCGGCCAGCGACAGCGGCACGGTCACTGCGGCGATCAGCGTGGGTGCCAGCCGGCGCAGGAACAGCGCCATGGTCAGCACCACCATCGCCAGGCTGATCAGCAGGGTGATCTGCACTTCATGCAGCGACGAGCGGATGGTCGGCGTACGATCGAAGTACGGCGTCATCGTGGTGCCGGGCTGCAGGTAGTCGCGCAGGGTCGGGATCTGCGCCTTGACCCGGTCTACGGTCTCCACGATGTTGGCGCCGGCGCGGGTGAACACGTACATCACCACCGCCGGTTTGTGGTCGAACCACGCGGCCTGGTAGGCGTCCTGCTGGCCGTCGTAGACGTTGGCGATGTCCTTCAGGCGGATCACCCGGCCGTCGCCCTGGGTCTTCACCACCAGGTCGGCGAAGTCGGCAGCGCGTGCGACCGAATCGTTGGCGATGATCGCGGTGGTGGTGTTGCCATCGCTGAGGAAGCCGGTGGGTGAGGTCACGTTGGCCGCACGCACCGCGTTGCGCAGGTCATCGGCGGTCAGGCCCAGCGCGTTCATCAGGCGCAGGTTGACGTCCACACGCACCGCCGGCGTCGAGGCACCGGCGATGTCGACCGAGGCCACGCCGCTGATCTGGCGGATGCGCTGGGCCAGCAGTGAGTCAGCGACGTTGTACAGCTCGTCGGCCGACTGCGTTTGCGAGGTCAGCGCGATGGCGATGACCGGATCGTCGTTCGGGTTCGCCTTCTGGTACATCGGCGAACCCATGCCCGAGGGCAGGTCGGCCTGTGCAGAATTGATCGCGGTCTGTACGTCCAGCGCGGCCGAATCGATGTTGTGGCCGCTCTGGAAGATCATGAACACCAGCGAGCTGCCTTCCGAACTCGACGAGCGCATGCGGTCGATGCCGGGCAGCTGGCCGAGGTGGCGCTCCAGCGGTGCGGTGACCGTCGAGGCCATGGTCGCCGCATCTGCGCCCGATTGGCTGGCGTGCACGAAGATCACCGGGATCTCGATGTTCGGCAGCGCCGATACGCCCAGCCGCAGGTAGCAGATCAGGCCGACCATGAACAGGCCGATGGCCAGCAGCGCGGTGCCGATCGGACGGCGGATGAAGGGGCCGGACAGGTTCATCGTGCGGGCCACCACGGCAGTGGGGCGTGGATCATGCCTGCGGCTCCTGCAGTGAACCATCGCGCAGTGCGCGCTGTTCACGGCGGCGTGCCAGCCACTCGGAGAAGCGCTCCATGTACAGGTAGATCACCGGAGTGGTGTACAGGGTCACCAGCTGCGACAGCAGCAGGCCGCCGACGATGGCGATGCCCAACGGGCGGCGCAGCTCCGAACCGATGCCGGTACCCAGCGCCAGCGGCAGGGCGCCGAGCATGGCCGCGGCGGTGGTCATCATGATCGGGCGGAAACGCAGCAGGCAGGCGCGGCGGATCGCTTCGTGCGCGTTGGCACCGGCGCGGCGTGCCTCGATCGCGAAGTCCACCATCATGATGCCGTTCTTCTTGACGATGCCGATCAGCAGCACGATGCCGACGATGCCATCCACCGACAGGCTCAGCCCGCACAGCATCAGCGCCAGCAGCGCGCCAACACCGGCCGGCGGCAGCGTGGAGATGATCGTGATCGGGTGGATGTAGCTCTCGTACAGCACGCCCAGCACGATGTAGATCACCACCAGCGACGCCAGCAGCAGCCACACCACATCGGTCTGGCTGCCGGTGAATTCGGCAGCCTTGCCGATGAACTCGGCATGCAGGTGGGTGGGCATGTCCAGGTTGTCCTTGGTTTCCTGGATCGCCCGCACCGCTTCGGACAGCGAATAGCCCGGTGCCACGTTGAACGAGACCGTCACCGCCGGCAGCTGCTGCTGATGGCTGACCAGCAGTGGCGCGCTGCTGACCTTGCCCTCGGCCAGCGCCGACAGCGGGATGATGTTGCCGGCACCGACGGTGATACCGGTGTTCTGCGCACCGATGCCCGTAGCGGTCGACGAGTTGGACGAGGTGACCTGGCCGAAGCTGGTGGCATTGGTGCCTGTCAGTGCACCGGCACCATTGGAGGCAACGGCCAGCTGTTCCATCAGCGCGGTGCTGGTGCGGAACTCCGGCGCCACTTCCAGCACAACGCGATACTGGTTGAGCTCGGTGAAGATGGTCGAGATCTGGCGCTGGCCGAACGCATCATAGAGGGTGTCGTCGATGGTCTGCATCGGCACGCCCAGCACGCTGGCCTTGTCGCGGTCGATGTTCAGCTCAAGCGCACGGCCCTGGTTGGACAGGTTGTTGTCGACGTCGGCCAGTTCCGGGCGCTTGCGCAGTGCTTCGGTCAGGCGCGTGGCCTGGGTGGCCACCGTGGCCGAATCCACGTCCGACAGCGAGTACTGGTACTCGGTGGCAGCCACGCGGGTATCTAGGGTCACGTCCTGTACCGGCTTCAGGTACAGCGCGACACCTGGAATGCCGGCGACGGCCTTCTGCAGGCGCGGCAGGATCTTGTCCAGGCCGTCACGCTCGCCGCGTTCCTTCAGCACGATCGACAGCTGGCCCTGGTTGAGCGTGGGGTTCATGCTGCCAGCACCGATGAACGCCGACACGCCGGTCACGTCCGGGTCCTGGCGCAGTGCTTCGGCCACCTGCTTGGTGCGCTGCTCCATCTGCGGGAAGGCGATGTTCTGGTCGGCCTGGACCACGCCGGTGATCAGGCCGGTGTCCTGCTCGGGCAGCAGGCCCTTGGGAATCAGCACGTACAGCAGCACAGTCAGCACCAGCGCGCCGCCGGCCACGGCCAGGGTCAGGCGCTGGTGGCCCAGCACCCAGTCCAGGCTCTGTTCGTACAGGCCCACCGTGCGCGTCCACAGGTTCTGCTTGCCGGCCGCCGCCGCACGCTCATGCGCGTCCTCGCCCTCGGGCAGCGCGTCGGGCTTGAGCAGGTAAGCGCACATCATCGGCGTCAGCGTCAGCGAGATCAGCATCGACAGCACGACGGCGATGCTCAGCACCCACGCGAACTCATGGAACAGGCGGCCGGTGACGCCGGGCATCAGCAGCAGCGGCAGGAACACCGCCACCAGCGAAACGGTCAGCGACAGCACGGTGAAGCCGATCTGGCGCGCACCGATTTCGGCCGCTTCCTTGCCACTCTTGCCCTGCTCGATGTAACGCACGATGTTCTCGATCATCACGATCGCATCGTCGACCACGAAGCCGGTGGCCACCACCAGCGCCATTAGCGACAGGTTGTCCAGCGACATGCCGGCAAAGGCCATCACCGCGAAGGTGCCGGCCAGCGACAGCGGCACCGCCACCGAGGGAATGATCGTGGCCCACAGCCGGCGCAGGAACACGAAGATCACCGCTACCACCAGGCCGATGGTGAGGATCAGGGTGAACTGCACTTCATGCACCGAGGCGCGGATGGTCTCGGTACGGTCGTTGAAGATCTGCAGGTGCACGTCGGCTGGCAACACGCCCTGCAGCTGCGGCAGGATCGCGCGGATGCGCTCGACGGTCTGCACGATGTTGGCGCCGGGCTGGCGACGCACTTCCAGCAGCACCGCCGGTTTGCCATCGGCCCAGGCGGCCAGCTGATCGTTCTCAACGCCATCGATCACCTGGGCCACGTCCGACAGCCGCACCGGACGGCCGTTCTTGTAGCTGATGATGGTGTCGCGGTACTCGGCGGCGCTGGACAGCTGGTCGTTGGTGCCAATGCTGTAGGACTGGGTCTTGCCGTTCAACGAACCCTTCGGTGCGTTGACGTTGGCCTGGGTCAGCGCGCTGCGCAGCTGCTCCAGGGTCAGGCCCATGTTCGACAGCTGCGCCGGATTGACCTGGATGCGCACGGCCGGGCGCACGTTGCCGGCGATCGAGACCAGGCCCACGCCCTGCACCTGCGAAAGGCGCTGGGCGAGGATCGAGTCGGCGTAGTTGTTGACGTCGCGCAGCGGGCGCGTGTCCGAGGTCAGCTTCAGGGTGACGATGGCCGCGTCCGCCGGATTCACCCGGTTATAGACCGGCTGGTAGGGCAGCGACGAGGGCAGGGTGGCCTGGCGGATCGCCGCCTGCACGTCCTGCGCGGCGATGTCGATGTCGCGGTCCATCGAGAACTGCAGGATGATCGTGGACAACCCGGCCGACGAGTCGGAGGTCATCAGCTCCAGCCCGGAGATCTGCCCGAACTGGCGCTCCAGCGGGGTGGTGACCAGCGAGGCCATCGTGGTCGCGTTGGCACCGGGGTACTGGGTGGTGACCACCAGGCTGGGCGCATCGATTTCCGGCAGCGCCGACACCGGCAGCTTGCGGTAACCGAGGATGCCCAGCAGCAACAGGCCCGCCATCAACAGCGAGGTGGCGATGGGACGGCGGATGAAGATCGTCGAAAAGCCCACGGACTGATCCTTGCTGGCACTTCAATGTCGGCGCCGGCAGGCTTGCCGGCGCGAGGGAGGTCGGTAGCCTGCGCTCAGCGCGGGCCGCCGCCACGACGGCCACCGCCGCCAGCGTTCTTCTGCTCGGCCGCCTTCAGCTCGGCTTCGGTCGGCACCGCCGGGGTTTCGCCCGGCTTCAGCGCGGTGACCTTGCTGCCCGGCTTCAAGCGGAACTGGCCTTCACTGACCACCCGCTCGCCGCCCTTCAGGCCTTCGGCGATCTGCACCTGGCTGTCACCCACTTCCACGCCGCTGCGCACGGCCTGCATCTTCACCGAGTTGTCGCCCTGCACCACATAGACGTACTCGCCGTCCGGGCCACGCAGCACCGCCTGGGTCGGAATGACCACGCCACCGGCAATCGTGCGCAGCTGCATGCGTACGTTGACGAACTGGCCCGGCCACAGGCCGTTGTCGGTGTTGTCGAAGATCGCGCGCGCCTTGAACGTGCCGCTGTCGGCACTGATCAGGTTGTCGACCACGTCGAGCTTGCCGTCGCCGGACAGCACATGCGAATCGGCGCGGTCCAGTGCTGCCACCGGCACCGCACCGGCGGCCTGCGCCTGGCGCACATCGCCGAGCTGGCGCTCGGGCAGGTTGAACAGCACGTGGATCGGATGGATCTGGGTCAGCGTGACCAGCGCGGTGCCGGCGCTGACCACGTTGCCGGCGTCGACCGCACGGATGCCGGCGATACCGGTGATCGGCGCGGTGACCTTGGTGTACTGCAGCTGCACCTGCGCCGAGCGCATGCTGGCCTCGTTGGCCGCCACCGCGCTTTCATACTGTGCCACTTGGTTTCGCTGTGTATCCAGATCGGTCTTGGCGACGAACTGGCGATACTCCGGCGCGTTCGAGCGCTGGTAGTTGGAACGCGCAGTGGCCAGCAGCGCTTCGTTCTGGCGCTTGGAAGCCACCGCTTGGTCATAACTGGCCTGGGCGGTGCGCGGGTCGATCACCGCAAGCACATCGCCCTTCTTCACTTCCTGGCCTTCGCGGAAGTTCAGGCTCATCAGCTGGCCGCCAACCTGCGGGCTGACGGTGACGGTGTTCATCGCGGTCACCGTGCCCAGGGCACTGGCATAGACCGGCACGTCCTGGCGTGCCGCATCCACCACAGTCACCGGCACCGGGCCGGCATCCGGATCCTCGCCACCCTGGCGCGCAGCTGCCGCCGGGCCACCGGCCTTGTCCTTGCCCCCGCCGAGTACGCGCAGGCCGACCACAGCCAGCACCAGTACCGCCACGACCAGCAGCACGATCTTCCAAACACGTGACATTCAAGGACTCCAAGAGGGCTGGACGGGGCACGGCCCCGGTTGGCATTGCGCAAAGCATACCTGTGCCACATCACGTTTCCTGCATGACGGATGGGACGGGCGCTAAGACCGGATCCGGCCGCGGAGGTTCCCGTGGCGGCGGCGTTGCCCTACATTCAGCTGGAACCCCCTGCCGTGGAGATCGTGATGCGCCGTTCGTTGCTGCTGTCCGCCCTGCTGCTGGCCTTGCCGGCCCTCGCCCATGCCCAGGACGCGCAGCGCCCGGAAGTGACCGCCGCCGCCCAGCGACTGCAGGCCAAGGTGGTGGAGTGGCGGCGCGACTTCCACCAGCATCCGGAGCTGTCCAACCGGGAGGTACGCACCTCGGCCGAGGTCGCCAAGCGCCTGCGTGCGATGGGCCTGAAGCCGAAGACCGGCATCGCCCACCACGGCGTGGTGGCGATCATCGAAGGCGGCAAGCCCGGGCCGAAGATCGCCCTGCGCGCGGACATGGACGCGCTGCCGGTGACCGAACAGACCGGCCTGCCGTTCGCCTCCAAGGCCACCGACCAGTATCGCGGGCAGACCGTGGGCGTGATGCATGCCTGTGGTCATGACGCGCACACCGCCACCCTGCTGGGCGTGGCCGAAGCACTGGTGTCGATGAAGAAGGATCTGCCGGGCCAGGTGATGCTGATCTTCCAGCCGGCCGAAGAGGGCGCTCCGCCGCCGGAGGAGGGCGGTGCCGCACTGATGCTGAAGGAAGGCCTGTTCGCCGACTTCAAGCCGGAAGCGGTGTTCCGCCTGCACGTGTTCTCCAGCGTGCAGGCTGGGCAGATCGCCGTGCGTGGTGGTCCGTTGATGGCTGCCTCGGATCGTTTCGGAATCAAGGTGATCGGTCGGCAGACGCATGGCTCGGCGCCGTGGAATGGCGTGGATCCGATCGTGGCCACCGCCGACCTGGTCGGCACCGCGCAGACCATCGTCAGCCGCCGCGCCAACCTGTCCAAGCAGCCGGCGGTGCTGACCTTCGGCGCGATCAATGGTGGCATCCGCTACAACATCATTCCGGATGAAGTGGAGATGGTCGGCACCATCCGTACTTTTGATGAAGGCATGCGCCAGCAGATCTTCGCCGACCTGCGCAACGTGGCCGAGCACACCGCCGCCGCGCACGGTGCCAAGGCGGTGACCGACATCTACGAGTCGGAAGGCAACCCGGCCACGGTGAACGACCCGGCGCTGACCGCGAAGATGCTGCCAAGCCTGCAGGCGGTGGTGGGCAAGGACAATGTGTACGAGCCGCCGCTGCAGATGGGCGCGGAGGATTTCTCGCTGTATGCGAAGGAAGTGCCGGGCATGTTCTTCTTCGTCGGTTCGACCAGCGTGGGCATCGATCCGGCGACGGCACCGGCGAATCATTCGCCGAAGTTCCTGCTGGATGAGAAGGCGCTGGATGTGGGACTGCGCGCGCTGCTGCAGGTGAGCCTGGATTACCTGCACGGTGCCGGCACCCCGGCGGGGTGAGGATTACCGGCAGGGCTTGCAGCCCTGCACCCGCAGAGGCAACGGCAACAGCCGGAGCAACAGCAAAGGCTGGCATTCCGTGGGATGGCGGGGTGGGTCCGGTGGCAGGGGACGGCGCAAGTACGTCCCTGTAGCCTCGGTCGCGCCATCCATGGCGCTCACGCCCCTGCCACCGGACCCACCCCGCCTTCGACAGCTTCCCGCGGCTGTTGGAGCGACCTCCTGCTTTGGTAGGTGTCGACCTTGGTCGACACGGCGGACGTCATGAACGTCTGAAGCATCGGCTTTTGATTTTGATTGTTCTGATCTTTCCCGTGGTGGATCGGCGGCAGAAATGTGTCTGGGGGCCGGGCGGGTGGGGGTGGCGGGGTATCCGCGCCATGGATGGCGCGGCTAAGCCTCCAAGGACGGATTCACGGCGTCCCCGCCAGCCCCACCCGCCCGGCCCGCACCCGGGAGTCGGGGCTTCCTGCGACCAACCCACCCACCACGGAGGGGCTCCGCCGTTGGCCGACCCGGCCGAAGGCCCGCTCTGCGCGCGATACAATAAGCACCATGAACACCCCCCAGGATTCCAGCCTCGGTCGCGAGGTCAGTTACCCGTCGCAGTACGATCCCGGCCTGCTGTTTCCCATCCCCCGCAGCGGCGCCCGCGCCGAGATCGGCCTCGATGACGCCGCGCTGCCATTCGTCGGCCATGACCGCTGGCATGCCTTCGAGCTGAGCTGGCTCGACCCGCGCGGCAAGCCGCAGGTCGCCGTCGCCACCGTGCAGGTGCCGTGCACCTCGCCGCGGCTGGTCGAATCGAAGTCGTTCAAGCTGTACCTCAACTCCCTCAACAGCACCCGTATCGACAGCGCCGAGGCACTGCGCGAACGCCTGGTGACCGATCTGTCGGCCTGCGCCGGTGCGCCGGTGCAGGTGCGATTCGGCCTGCCGGAACTGCGCGAGGCGCCGCTGGGCGAGTCCATCGATGGGCTGGACGTGGAAATCGACTGCTACGGCCCGCCGCAGGCGGACTTCCTCGTGGCCGACGCGGGCGAGGTGGTGGAGGAGACCCTGGTCTCGGCACTGCTCAAGTCGAACTGCCCGGTGACAGGCCAGCCGGACTGGGCCACCGTCAGCCTGCGTTACCGTGGGCCGAAGATCGATCGCGCGGGCCTGCTGCGTTATCTGATCAGCTACCGCGAACACGCCGAGTTCCACGAGCAGTGCGTTGAGCGGATCTTCAGTGAGGTGTCCGCGCGTTGCCAGCCGCAGTGGCTGGAGGTGGAAGCCCGCTACACGCGCCGTGGTGGCCTGGACATCAACCCTTGGCGCGCCAGCCCTGGCATCGCCGCGCCGGCTGCGACCTACCGCGAACTGCGCCAGTAGCCGCCTCAGGCGGTTACGGGTAGCGCCGGCCGCTGGCCGGCAACCGCGTGGAACCCGCGTGCAGGCCAAGCCGGCCAGCGGCCGGCACTACCGGTTCAACGGCAAGCCCCACGGGTGCCTTCCGCCCCGATTGTTCAGCCGCCCCGGGGGGCGGCTTCACATCTGCACCATCCCCATTTAACAACCGTCATGGCAACGTGCGAACCACGTAGTCATGCAAACGGGAGTTGTGGATGAGTACCGAGAAGAAAGCCGATTTCTCCGGCGTCAGTGGCAGCGTCGACAGTACCGCCGAGCAGGTGCCGAAGGCAGACTTCTCTGGCGTCAGCGCTTCGGTGGACAGCACCGCAGACGTCGTCAGCGGCGGCACCTACACCGTGCAGAAGGGTGACTCGTTGTCGAAGATCGCCAAGCAGCATCTGGGCGACGCCAATGCCTGGAAGAAGATCTTCGAAGCCAATCGCGATGTGCTTGACGACCCGGACAAGATCTTCCCGGGCCAGACCCTGAAACTGCCGCCGAAGTAAACGGCGATCGAACGCCGTCCGACAATCCCTGGGAGGAACCCCGAATGATCAAGACCACCCCGCTCCAGACCGCCCTGATCGCCGCCCTGCTGGGCAGCGTTGCCCTGGTAGGTTGCAAGAAGAAAGAAGAGTCGACCGACAACAACGCCGCGCCCGCCGCAACCGCTCCGGCCGAGACGGCACCGGCGCCGATGACCGGCGCGCCGCCGCCGATGGCAGAAGCCGCTGCTGTCAGCGTCTCGGCGGTCACCGTGGGCAAGACCGCTGCCGCCGACAAGTCGGTTGCAACGGCGGCGCTGTTCGCTCCGAAGGATGACATCATCGTCTCGGTCAAGACCGATGGCGCTGCCAACAACGTCACCGTTGGCGCGAAGCTGACCTACCAGGACGGCCAGGTGGCCGGCGAACAGAACGCAACCCTGAACACCGGCGGTGCGGAAACCACCAACGTCACCTTCAAGAATGCAAAGGGCTGGCCGGCCGGCAAGTACCGCGCCGAGGTCACCGTCGATGGCAAGGCGGCCGGAACGCCGCAGGAGTTCGAGGTCAAGTAAGTCCTGCCGACTCTCTCCCGGCAGGGCTCACGATGGACGCAGCCGCGAGGCTGCGTCCTTTTTTATTGGGCGATACTCGATCGAGGGGGATCTCGGGTACGCTGAACGGAATATGGAAACGTGGGAGGGATGGGATGCTCAACTGGATTGTTCTCACGCTGGCAATGGCGTCGACGGACGGTGAAGTAGTCACCTATGTTCATACGGATGCACTTGGGAGTCCGGTGGCTATTACGGACTCAAACGGGAAGGTGGTCGAGAGATTCGCATATGAGCCTTATGGCTCTGTCGTTGGAATCGTCGCTGCAGATGGTCCTGGCTACTCAGGCCATGTGTTTGATTCCACGACAGGTCTCAATTACATGCAGCAACGATATTATTCTCCCGAAATCGGTGCTTTTCTCAGTGTAGATCCCGTCGCTGCCTATGGTGGGAAGTCTTCCCTCTTCAACAGATACCGATACGCCAATAGCAGTCCTTACAACTTTGTCGATCCGGACGGCAGAGTTCCTGTAGTCACGCGGATGAAGGACGGTTCGGTGAAAATCAGCTTCCCAACAAAGTTTTCAGGGGATGGTGCGACACCCAAGAACATAGCGACCTTCAAAGAGCAGGTGGCGTCAATGTCAGGAACCTATGATATTGGCGGGAAGGAGACGCGCGTGACGGTCGAGGTCACTGACATTGATAGAAGCACTCCGCGGGCCGCCCGTAATGAGATAAAGCTTGTCAACGGGGAAACCTCCCACCGCAGCGGACGGAGTTTCGCGGAGTTGGGCGGAAAGAAGGGCGAGATCAATGTCCTGGATAGATTTGACAAGGGTGTTGTTCCTCATGAAGTGTCACATCTTGGCGGTGTGGATGATCTTTATGACAAGACGACGGGGCTGCCCAATCCTGCACGTGGCGACGGAATCATGAATAGGGTTCCCGGTGTGGTTGACAGCCATACCATCGGTGGAATTGTGGAAGGCGATTCGGCGGTTCAAAAACGGGAGCGTTGAGATGCTTGCACGCATTTTGGTTTTCTTCGCTTTCTTGTGCCCGCTCACTTCGTGGGCCCAGGAATCTGGCCTGTGGAGCTACAGCTGCGACCACTTCCTATATGGCGCTTGTCTGCGCGTGCCAACAGGCATGTCCGTGACCTACGAGGCACCTGTTGACTTCGGCGTGCACCGCGTCAGAAGGGATGATCGGGAAGTCGCTTTGATCTACGAGGGTGATGCCCCCGAAAAGCCTGCGTCAGGAAGCACGCCGGATCTGCGCTTCACGGACGGCGGATATGTCGTGTCGGGGTATGCAAGGGCGGAAGGACGTTCCACCCGGTACGACGTCTACGTTCGACCCGGATCGTTTGGCGCCGGTTCGCTGCACATCCGAGGCTCTGCAGCGACGGCTGATGAACTCGCCAGCCTGGCCGCCGTCGTTGGGGGATTCCGCATCTGTAACTTCCAGCAAAGCAAACGCTCACAGACATTGACCTGTCCAAGGCGTGCCGAGTGGGGGCCGCGATTGTCGGAGTGGGTCATGCGTGTCTCAACGAGCGGGAAGTCGAATTAGCCATCAAGCCTCAGCTTCCAGACCGGAAGTGAGCCAACGACGAAACACAGCGGTCCAGTACCGCCGCGTATGGCGCGGCTTTGCCCCGCGCGGCTGAAAACGCGACAATGCAGGGGTTTCCCCGCCGCGCGCCCACCCTGACGGCGGCGGGGGAAGTGACACGGTTGCACGTGGCCCGGCGCTGGCGCCGGCCTTCCCCTGAGCACTGCTACAGAGTCCAAGTCCCCCATGTCCAAGATCCTCTACACGCTGACCGACGAAGCACCGTTCCTGGCCACCCAGTCGTTGCTGCCGATCGTCGACGCCTATACCTCCACTGCCGGCATCGCGGTGGAAACCCGTGACATCTCGCTGTCCGGCCGCATCCTGTCGCTGTTCCCGGAACTGCTGAGCGATGCGCAGAAGGTCAACGACGACCTGGCCGAGCTGGGCCAGCTGGCGACCACCCCGGACGCCAACATCATCAAGCTGCCGAACATCTCCGCCTCGGTGCCGCAGCTGAAGGCGGCCATCAAGGAACTGCAGGACCAGGGCTACCCGCTGCCGGATTACCCTGAAGCTCCGGCCGACGACCAGCAGCGCGACTACAAGGCGCGCTATGACAAGGTCAAGGGCAGCGCGGTGAACCCGGTGCTGCGCGAAGGCAACTCCGACCGCCGCGCACCGCTGTCGGTGAAGAACTACGCACGCAAGCACCCGCACCGCATGGGCGCCTGGGCCTCGGATTCGAAGTCGCACGTCGCGCATATGGCCGCCGGTGATTTCTACGGCAGCGAGAAGTCGGCCACCCTGGCCAACGCCGGTGCGCTGAAGATCACCTTCCACGGCAAGGACGGCAGCACCGTCGTGCTGAAGGAAAAGACCGCGGTGAAAGCGGGCGAGATCGTCGATGCCGCGGTGATGAGCCGCAAGGCGCTGGCCGCGTTCATCAGTGAGCAGATCGCCGATGCCAAGGCCCAGGGCGTGCTGTTCTCACTGCACCTGAAGGCGACCATGATGAAGGTTTCCGACCCGATCATGTTCGGCGTGGCAGTCAACGAGTTCTACAAGGACGTGCTGGCCAAGCATGCCGACGTGCTCAAGCAGGCCGGGTTCGATGCCAACAACGGCATCGGTGACCTGGCCGCGCGCCTCCCGTCGCTGCCTGAAGCCACCCGCGCTGCGATCGAAGCCGATCTGGCTGCCGAGTACGCGCAGCGTCCGGGCGTGGCCATGGTCAACTCGGACAAGGGCATCACCAACCTCCACGTGCCGAGCGACGTGATCGTCGACGCCTCGATGCCGGCGATGATCCGCGACTCCGGCAAGATGTGGAACGCCGAAGGCAAGCTGCAGGACACCAAGGCCGTCATTCCGGACCGCTGCTACGCCGGCGTGTACCAGGCCGTCATCGACGACTGCAAGGCGCACGGTGCCTTCGACCCGGCCACCATGGGTTCGGTGCCGAACGTGGGCCTGATGGCGCAGAAGGCCGAGGAATACGGCTCGCACGACAAGACCTTCCAGATCGCCGCCGACGGCGTGGTCAAGGTCACCGATGATGCCGGCACCGTGGTGTTCGAGCACGCCGTGGAAGCCGGTGACATCTGGCGCATGTGCCAGACCAAGGACGCGCCGATCCAGGACTGGGTCAAGCTGGCCGTCGAACGCGCCCGCCTGAGCAGCACCCCGGCCGTGTTCTGGCTGGATGCTGCCCGCGCCCACGACGCGCAGGTCATCGCCAAGGTCGAGCAGTACCTGAAGAACCACGACACCGCCGGCCTGGACATCCGCATCCTGCCGCCGGTGGAAGCCACCGCGTTCTCGCTGGACCGCATCCGCAAGGGTGAGGACACCATCTCGGTGACCGGCAACGTGCTGCGCGACTACCTGACCGACCTGTTCCCGATCATGGAGCTGGGTACCAGCGCCAAGATGCTGTCGATCGTGCCGCTGATGGCCGGTGGCGGACTGTTCGAGACCGGCGCCGGTGGTTCGGCCCCGAAGCACGTGCAGCAGTTCGTTGAAGAGGACTACCTGCGCTGGGATTCGCTGGGTGAGTTCCTGGCCCTGGCCGCGTCGCTGGAACACCTCGGCAACCGCTACGACAACGCCGCTGCCCGCGTGCTGGCCAAGGCGCTGGACGAAGCCAATGGCCAGTTCCTGGACAACGACAAGTCGCCGTCGCGCAAGCTGGGTGGCATCGACAACCGCGGCAGCCACTTCTACATCGCGCTGTACTGGGCGCAGGCCCTGGCCGCGCAGACCGAAGACGCTGCACTGCAGGCCCGCTTCGCACCGCTGGCCAAGGCGCTGACCGACAACGAGCAGAAGATCGTCGAAGAGCTGATCGCCGTGCAGGGCAAGGCCGTGGACATCGGCGGCTACTACCGTCCGGACGTGGCCAAGGCCAGCAAGGCGATGCGCCCGAGCGCGACCTTCAACGCCGCGCTGGAGCAGCTGCGCGGCTGATCCATCGCCGCTCGGTCGTGATACCGGAACCCGCGCTTCGGCGCGGGTTTCTTTTTTGCAGGCCGCGGGGGTCAGAGCCCTTCTGCATGGCAAAAGGGCTCTGACCCCTTCCTGCCCGGGGTCGGCTCCCTCTGCACCGCAGAGGGCTCTGACCCCAGCCGAAAAGCGCGACATCCGTCGGCTGTCGGAATGCCGTCAAAGGGGCATGAAACTTGCCCGCGATGGCCGTCGCAGAACCGATAAGAGTGAATCTGCAACCGCCCTCGATCTGAGCAGTCGATCACGACGGCTGCCGCTGGCGATGGCCTAGCCTTGGCGACGCGAGGCCACCGGGGAGGTGGCCGCACGGGGAACACGGATGGCACGCGTGCTGGTGGTGGGAACCGACATCCAGGGCGAGCAGGCCCTGCTGCAGCGGCTGCGCGTGGCATCGGCCCTGCCGGACGACCAGATCCGCCGCAGCCAGGACCTGGATGATTGCGACCTGCTGGTCATCCGCGATACCCCGGCGCTGCGCAACGCGGCCCTGCGCATGCGTCAGCAGCGTCCGCGACTGCAGTGCTGGATCGAGGACCTGGGGGGCCAGCTGCGTGACGGTGATGGCCACCAGGACGTACTTGATGACAGTGCCATCGGCCGTGCATTGCGCGGCATGCAGTTGGCAGTGGAGCCCCTGGCCATGCACGCACTCGCACCGATCCGCCTGGCTGATGGTGCGCATGCCATCACCCGTCTGCTGCGCGAGCGGCTGCCGCTGCGGCAGGGCCAGGCACTGCTGAGTGATGCGGGCGAGCCGTTGCTGTTGATGGATCTGGAGCACGACCAGGCGGTGCTGCTGCAGGAGCCAGCGGCCGCCCTTGTGGAACGCCTGGCCGATGCCTTCGAACGCCTGCAGCTGGATGCGTTGACGCCGGCGCGCCTGCAGGCGCTGGCCGGTGAGCGGCCGCGCCAACCGCTGCGGCCGCTGTTGTGGCAATGGGCGCAGCGCAGCCGCCATTGGCAGGCGCTGGATGAACGCCTGCGCAGCGCGTCGGTGAAACTGCTGCGCTGGCCGGACTTCCGCGTGCTGGGGCACGACCACGATGGCTTCCGCCTGTGCTCGCTGTTGCTCAAGCGGGCCTGCACGGTGGACGAGTGCGCGATGCTGCTCGAGCTGCCGGCCGCAGCGGTGCGCGATTTCATCCATGCCGCCTACCTGTGCGGCTATGCACAGTTGCAGGTGGCGTCGGGCGCACCGATAGCGTCGTCGAGGCACGGCGCCGGTACCGACAACGGCCTGCTCGCCCGCTTGTGGCGGCACCTGCGCGGGAGCGAGCGCAATGCGTGAGCACAAGGTGGTGGTGCTGGGCGGGATGGGCAGCGGCAAGTCGACCCTGGTGCGCAGCATCGCCGCCGGCGCGGTGATCGACACTGACGTTGCCAACAGTGACCGTGCGGGTGCGGACAAGGCGTCGACCACCGTAGCGCTGGACTACGCCGATATCCACCTGCCCAACGGTGAGCGCCTGCGCCTGTACGGAACACCCGGCCAGCAGCGTTTCGATTTCCTGTGGCCGATCCTGTTGCAGGGCGCACGTGGCGCGGTGCTGCTGCTGGATGCGCGTCGCGCCGGCCTGGCCAGCGAGCTGGAAGACTATCTTCAGGTGCTGCGCCCGTTCGCATCATCCTTGGCACTGGCGGTGGCGGTCACCCACCTGGACCAGGCGCCACAGGCCGCGCTGGATGACTGGGCCGCCCGTGCCTACCTCGATGACCAGCCGCTGCCGCTGCTGGCGGTGGATGCCCGTGACCGCGAACAGGGACTGCTGCTGATGGATGTATTGATGAGCGAAATGGAAGCGCACGCACTGGTGGCTGCGCATGGCTGACGGGCAGATGGCGGTACTGCCCGATGCCGGCCAGCGTGAGCGCCTGCAGCCTCTGCTGCAGGACCTGCAGCAGCGCGTGGAAGGCGTGCGCACGGTCGTGCTGGCCAGTGTCGATGGCTTCGCCCTGGTCAGCGCCGGGGCCGAGGGGCGCGGCGAACGGCTGGCGGCGATGACCAGCGCGATGCTGGCGCTGGCCGCGGCGGTCGGGCGCGAACTGGTGCTGGGTGATCTGCAGACGCTGATGCTGGAAGCGGCGGGCGGCAAGGTACTGATGCTGGCTATCCATGCCGAGGAGCGCGCGCCGTTGCTGCTGATGGCGGCCTGCGACCAGCGCAGCGTGATCGGCCAGGTGCTGTGGCAGAGCAGGGAATGTGGCCAGGCGATCCTGGCCGAACTCGGCGGATCGTGAGCCCGGCCGCAGGGGAACGAGGGGCTCGAACCAACATCGACAAGGGGTGCGACGTGGCTGGATTGAATGAATCGTTGAACGCACTGATGGGCATCGACGGCGCGCAGGCAGTAGCGTTGGTCGACTACGAGAGCGGCATGCTGCTGGGCGAGGCCGGTGCCGGCATGGACATGGAAGTGGCCGCCGCCGGCAACACCGAAGTGATCCGCGCCAAGATGAAGACCGCCGCGTCGCTGAACCTAAACGACAGCATCGAGGACATCCTGATCTCGCTGGGCAAGGCGTACCACATCATGCGCCCGGTGGCGAAGAAGCAGGGCCTGTTCTTCTACATCGTGCTGGACCGTACCAAGTCCAACCTGGCACTGGCCCGGCGCAAGGTGCAGGACGTGGAGGCCGAACTGGCGATCTGAGCCGGTAGTGCCGGCCGCTGGACGGCATCTGCATCGATCCATCGACGATCCAGGTGCTGCCGGCCAGCGGCCGGCACTACCTTCGCGCTCGACGGCATCGCACACGCCAGCGTATGGTGGAGACGGTCCTCCACGGGTACGTCGTGCATGTCCGAGCCTGTCATCGCAACCATACTGGCGCCGCGCATCGCCGGCGCCATCCGCGATGGTTTCGAGGATTACCATGCCCGTTTCGCGGCGATCACCGTTCGCGCCCGCCTGCGCTTCGAGCAGCGCGACTGGGCTGGTGCCCGCCAGGATGCGGTCGAGCGCATTGCCCTGTACGACCTGTGCATCGCCGAACAGATGGACGCGCTGCGTCGCCTGGCCGGAGAGGTGATCGGCGAGCGCGCGCTGTGGCTGCAGGTGCACGCGGAGTACAGCGCGCTGCTGCAGGGGCTGATCGACGCCGAGCTGTACAAGACCTTCTACAACACGTTGTCGCGGCGGCTGTTCGCCACTCGTGGCGTGGATCCGGCGCTGGAGTTCATTGCTTTTGATGTCGAACCGTCCGATGCGATCACCCATCCGGTTGCCCGGCATACCTATGCGGTCTCGCCGACGCGACCGGTGGAGGCGCTGCAGCGGGTGCTGGCCGATTACCGCTTCGATATTCCCTATGCCCACCAGCTGCGCTGTGCGGCGGCGATTGCCGTACGTCTGCAGGACGATCTCGCGCATTGGGGCGACACGCCGGTGCGCAGCATCGAGCTGCTGGATACCGTGTTCTACCGCGAGCGCCGTGCCTATCTGGTCGGCCGGGTATTCGGCGAGCATCGCTTCTCGCCGTGCGTGATCGCGCTGGTCAATGACGAGCGTGGCCTGCGTGCCGATGCGGTACTGACCCGGCGCCGCGATGTCGCCCACCTGTTCGGCGTTTCGCGCAGCTATTTCCAGGCCGATCTGGCCACGGTGGGTGATGCCGTGGTGTTCCTGCGCAGCCTGCTGCCGGGCAAGCCGATCGACGAGATCTATACCGTGCTGGGCCGGGCCAAGCAGGGCAAGACCGAGCGCTACCGCACCTTCTTCCGCCACTTCAACGAGCATCCGCAGGAACGGCTGGTGCATGCCGAAGGCACGCCGGGCATGGTCATGGCGGTATTCACTCTGCCCAGCTACCCGCTGGTGTTCAAGCTGATCCGCGACCGCTTCGCCTGGCCCAAGGCGATGTCGCGGCAGCAGGTGGAAGAAAAATATGCGCTGGTATTCAACCTGGATCGTGTCGGCCGCCTGCTTGATGCGCAGCCGTATCGCCACCTGCGGTTCCCACGTGACCGCTTCGCTCCGGCATTGCTGGAGGAACTGCTGCAACAGTGCGCGCAGAGCGTGCGACTGGATGGCGACGAGGTCGAGATCAACCTGTGCTACGTGCAGCGCCGCTTCCGCCCGTTGAACCTCTACCTGCGTGAGCAGGGCGCGGAGGCGGTGCGCGCGGCGGTGCTCGACTACGCGCAGGCAATCACCGACATGGCGCGCAACAACATCTTCCCCGGCGACATGCTGCCGAAGAACTTCGGCGTCTCGCGGCATGGCCGTGCGGTGTTCTACGACTACGACGAGCTCTGCCTGGTCAGTGACTGCGTGTTCCGTGCCTGGCCGCAGCCGCGCACGCCGGAGGAGGCCATGGCCGACGAGCCCTGGTTCCATGTGGGGCCGCGCGATGTGTTTCCCGAGCGTTTCGGCCCGTTCATGGGCCTGCCGGGCGGAGAGCTGGCAGCGGTGCGCGAGCACTACCGGCACCTGTTCGACCCGGGCTGGTGGCAGGGCCTGCAGGAACGCTTCGCCCACGGTGACTATCCGGATACGCCGCCCTATGCGGGCGCACACCGGCTGGCGTGATTGCCATTGTCATTGCCAGCTGCAGCGCCGCCTGCGGTAGGCTTGGCACTCCAAGCACAAGGAGTGAGTGTAATGCGGTCTTCCCTTTTCCTGGCCCTGACGCTGGCCCTGGGCAGTGGTGTCGCCTGCATCGGCGTGGCCGACGCACAGACCGCGCGTGAAGTACGCAAGCAGCTCGAGGCCAGCATGACGCTCAGCGGTATCATCAATATCGGCCGCGAAGGCCAGGTGGAAGGCTTCCAGCTGGATCGCCGTGAGAAGGTTGCCGCCGACGTGGCGGCAATGGTTGACGGCACGGTCAAGGGCTGGCGCTTCGAGCCAGTGCTGGTCGATGGCAAGCCTGTGCTCGCGCGCACCGCTGTCCGCTTGCGCCTGTTGGCCGAGACCCTGACCGGCAATACCATGCAGATCCGGGTGGTCGATGCCAACTTCGGCAGCATCGACAATGAACAGACGCGGCCCAGCGACGACGTAAGTGCGGCGAAAATGCGCCCGCCGGCGTACCCGGAACGGGCGGCTTCAATCCGTGGCCAGGGCGACGTGATACTGCTGGTCAAGGTGGGACGCGATGGCAAGGTCGCCGATGTGATCGCCGAACAGACCAACCTGGCGGTGGTCGCTCCCGAGCGCACCATGCAGATGCTGCGCGATGTGCTGGCAAAGTCCAGCGTGGCGACGGCCCGGGGCTGGACATTCAATCCGCCGACCACCGGTGAGTACAGGGATCGTGAGTTCTGGACCGTGCGGGTGCCGGTCCGCTATGCCTTCGACCGGAAGGAAGAGCGGTATGGCCGATGGTCGGCCTACATTCCGGGGCCGCGCCAACAGGCGCCATGGAAGACAGGCGAAGACGAGAAGGCGTCCGGTACCGATCTACTGCCCGAAGGTGGCGTCTACATGGTCGGCCGCAACGACGGCCCGCGGCTGCTGACGCCGCTGGGGTGAGGGCGCGTGGAGGCGGTGCCGGACGTATCCGGTGCCGCCTCAGTCCGCGTACGGGTACACCACCACCCGGTTGCGGCCCTGTTCCTTGGCCAGGTACAGCGCCTTGTCGGCCAGCCGCAGCGCCTGTTCGGCGTCGACATGGAAGCTCGGGAAATGCGCCACGCCCAGCGACACGGTGATGGTGCCGACCGGCTCGAACGGATGATCGGCAATATGCTGGCGCAGGCGCTCGCCGGCCTGCCGCGCCGATTCGGTGCCGATGCCCGGCAGCAACAGCAGGAACTCTTCGCCACCGGCGCGGCAGAGGATGTCGCTGTCGCGCGAGTAGCGGCGCATCTGGTCGGCGATGTGGACGATGGCGGCGTCGCCGACGTCATGGCCGTGGCTGTCGTTGATCGATTTGAAACGATCGATGTCCAGCGCCAGGATCGCGAACGGGATGCGCTGCACCTGCAGCGCATCCAGCGCCTGCTGGAGGCCGCGGCGGTTGAGCAGGCCGGTCAGTGGATCGGTGCGGCTGGCGCGGTTGAGCGTGCCGATCCGGTCCTGCAGCGCGTTGAAGCTGTGCAGTACCGCCTGCTTGAGCTGGGCGACCTCGAAATACCAGGCACGAATGCCGCTGACGTGGTTGATCGCATTGCCGGTGTCCTCACCGCCCTGCACGTTGCGCGCCAACTGCCATAGCGGCAGCGAGATGCGGCGCGCAAACCACCAGGTGATCAGCAGCGACAGCAGGCCCAGCGGGATCGCGTTCCAGATCACTGCGGTCATCAACCGCGACAGCGGCTGCAGGGTGGATTCGGTCGGGCGCTGGGCGATGATGCCCCAGCCGGTGGCCGGCACCGGTGCATAGCCGGCCAGCATCGACACCCCGCGGTTGTTGCGCACCTGCTGTGCACCGCGTTCGCCGCGAATCACCGCCTTCACCGCCGGGTTGCCGACCACATAGTCACCCACCCGCTTGCCATCGGCGTGGTACAGCAGGCGGCCGTGGCGGTCGACCACGTACAGGTAGGAACCGTCGCGGTAGTAGTGCTTGCCCAGCAGCGTATGCAGCGCGCTGCGCTGGCGCAGGTACAGGGTGCCACTGACATAACCGCGATAGTGGCCCTGGCGGTCGAAGATCGGGTGCGACAGCGAGACCAGCAGCTTGCCGGTGGCCGACTGGTACGGGTCGCTGATCATCGGCTGGCGCGCCGCCAATGCGGCGTTGTTGCCGACGCTGTGCAGGATTTCACCCTGCAGCTGCAGGGTCTGTGGAGAGGTGGCGATCACCAGGCCGTCGGCATCCACCACCAGCGATGAGTTGAAGCTGTTGGTCTGCAGCTGCAGGCGGCTGGCTTCGTCCTGCGCCTGTACCCGATCGAGGTCGCTCTGGCCGAGCCGGGTGGCGGCGTAGGCCAGCTCCTGCTGTGCGGCCAGCAGGAAGTTCTGGGTGGTCTCGGCCAGCTTGGTGGCATAGACACGGTTCGCTTCCAGGGTGTTGCCGACCAGCTGGTCGCGCTGCACCCGGTAGCTGGCCAGCAGGGTGTTGGCCAAGGCAATGATGGCACTGAGCAGGGCCAGGGCAAGGATCAGCTTGCCCAGGTTGAGGCGGGGCGAAATCAGGCGCATGCGGGGCAAACGGAGGCGGAGGGCGCTCAGCGCGGGCAGGTGCCGGCGGAGGCGGGGCTGCATTATCGCCACAAACGGGGCCGCCGCGGGTGAAGTGCGCGCCCCGCGCAGGGCTCACCGTTGCAGGCGTTGGCGCAGGATGTTCCTGATCTGCCCGGCACGCTCTTCGCTCAGTGGCGCAAGTACGCCGCGTGCCTGCGTAGGGATATGTGCGCTGGTCGACATATTGGCGTCGAACACATAGTGATCGAACATCACACGCCACTGCGCGCGCTGCGCTTCGGGCAGATCGCGCAACGCCAGGATCGCCAGCATCAGTGCGTTCATTGGTGAGTCCATCCATGACGGCACCGGGCGCCACCAGCTGTTGATCAGCACGTTGAAGGCATCCAGCCCTTCCATGTGGTGCCACCAGAGTGAAGGAATGAAGACGGCGTCGCCTGGCTCCAGTTCCGCCACCTGCGCCTGTGCCTGGCCGAAGCGTGGGAAGCGCTCGAAATCCGGTGCGTGGAAGTCAACCAGGCTGATGGCCTGGCCTGCCGGGGTGAGATCCAGAGGGCCGATGTAGAGATTGCGCACCTGGTCGGGAGCGAACAGGGTGACCCGGCGACGTCCTGCGGCCACGCAGGCCAGGTTGTCCGGCACATCCTGGTGGGCGGCGATGCGCGAGCGGTTGCCTATCCAGATGCTGGTCAGCGGGTCAGCCACGCCCAGCTGCAGCGGATTGGCCTCGGCCAGGCCAGGCAGGAAGCTGTCCAGGGTGGTCGATGCCACGTAGATCGACGGTGGAGACGGTTCGTGGGCGTACTTCAGCAGCGTGGCCAGCACCACTTTCAGCGGCACCTGCTCGCGGCGGAAGTTGAAGCCGCTCATGTCCTCGTTGTAGAACAGCCGCCCACCCGCTCCCGGCGCGGCCGTGGTGGCGGTCACCGGCATCTGCCCGTGATCGAACAGGGCAAGGTGGGCCACCGCCTCGGCGGCGGACCGGCGCGCGGCGGCCACCAGTGGCCAGTGTGCCACCAGCCCACGGATCACCTTGGGTGTGGTCCAGGTGGGCAGCTGCTCGTGCAGCTGCGCCGGGCCCAGGTCATGCACTTCATCGATGGGGCGGGGTTGGGCCAGCATGCGCGCAAATCCGGAGCGGTGTGTAGAGCCGAGCGTACGCTCGGCTCCGTCGGGATGCACGGCCCCGTCCCGGCCCGGCAGGGCCGAGCCGGCGCTCGGCTCCACGGCCCTGCAACAGGTCAGAACTTGTAGCGCACGCCGAACATGTAGCGTGGGCCGGTCTGGGTGGCGTAGCGCAGCATGTTGGTATGGCGCGAGTACGTGCGCATGGTCTCGTCGGTGAGGTTGATCGCCTCCAGGCTCAGTGTCAGCTGGTCACTTACCGCGTAGCTGATGTTCAGATCGAGCTGGCCATAGGCGGCAGTGTAGTTGGGATTGGGCCCCTGGCCGCCGATGCCGTTGAGGAACTTGTCGCGCCAGTTGTATGCCGCGCGGATCTGCCAGGCATTCTTGTCATAGAAGGCGACAACGTTGGCCGAGTCGCTCAGGCCGATCATCGGGTACTGGTCACCCAGGCTCAGGTTGTTGAAGGTCAGCCCCGACTTCACCTTGGTGTAGTTGGCCGCTACGCCGAAACCGGACTGGCCGAACAGGTGCTGTACCGCCACTTCCCAGCCATCGAGATGGTCCGAGTGCTGGTTGGCGGGCACGGTGACGTCGAAGCCGGCGATCGGATCTCCCGGCAGGCCGGTGATGGTGCCGGTCTTCTGACCCGCCGAATTGGTGCCGGTGTAGGTCACGCCGGGATCGCCGGCATGGTTGGTGAAGATATAGTCGCGGATGCAGGGCATGTCGGTGGTGCCGCAGCCGGAGGCCAGTGCCTCGTTCCAGTACGCACCGCCCACCGGGGTGTGCAGCGTCCCGGTGTTCTCGCGCACGATCGTGTCGCTGATGAAGTTCTTGATGTTCTTGCGGAAGAATCCAACCGAGGCATAGCTGGCCTCGCCGTAGTACCACTCCAGCGACAGGTCGAAGTTGTCCGAGATCAGCGGTTCCAGGCCCGGGTTGCCACGACTGGCGGTACCGCCCTGGGTGCGCACGATGTCGGCCAGCGACTGGCCGCTCTGGATCTGGGTCCAGCTGGGACGGCCCAGCGTGCGGCTGTAGCTGCCGCGCAGTGCCAGCGATTCGCTGAGGTCCAGCTTCAGGTCGACGTTGGGCAACACGTAGTCGTACTTGCCACGGCCACCGATGAAGCTGCTGTCGGCCGCATAGACGATGTTCAGCTCGTTGGCCGAGCCCCAGCTGATACCGGTGGGCACGCGAACCATCGCGTTCGATTCCACTTCGGTGCGCTCATAGCGCACGCCGGCGGCTACGTGCAGCGGCATCGACCAGTCAAAGCTGGTGCGGTACTGCAGGTAGGCACTGCGGGTCTTCTCGGTGGTGCGGATGTCCTCTGAATACTCGCTGGGCGCGTAGTAGCAACTGGGGCATGCCGGATCGGATGCGGTGCCGACCTGCGCGGCGCGATCGATCAGGCGGTCGAAGTCGAAGACCAGGAACTGGCCGGTCAGGCGCGGATCGCTGTGGCCGGAGAATGCCTTGAAGTACTTGGCCATGTTGTCCGCATACCAGATGTCATCGGCGTAGTCGGACGGCGTTCCCAGGCCACCCCAGGTATTGCGCTGCATGATCGCCGAGGCCGAGCGGTTCTCCACCTGGGCGTGGCCGATGCCGAAGTCCAGGGCCGAATAGTCTGCGAAGCGGAAGGTGCCGCGGCCCTGGTACTGCTGCACCTTGGACTTGTTGTAGCTGTTCTGGAATACCGACCCGGTCACCAGCGCATCGGATGCCTGCACGCCACCGGGCGGCAGGGCGATGTTGATGATCGGCAGGTCGCCGCTGTAGTCGACCGTGGTCTTGCCGCGCACGAAGGCGGCCACGCCCAGCACACCGGCAGAACCATACGGGCTGTCCGGCTTCGATTCGGCGGTGGAGTTGTGCGCATCGAACGACAGGTCCAGCGCATCGTTCACTTCCCAGTCCACGTTGAAGCCCAGCGAATGCATGCCGGTCTTGGTGGCCAGCTTGGCGCCACCCATCGACACATCGGAGTTGGTCATGTCCTCGCTGTAGATGATCGGCGCGGCCACCGGGCCGCTGGTCCAGGTACTGTCGCCGGGGCCGTAGTTGAACCATACCGACAGTTCGCTACGCTGCTGCTGCACCTTGTTCTCGACATAGGTGTAGTCCAGCGTGGTCGTCACATTGTCGGCCGGCTTCCACTGGAACGTAGCCTGCGCGTTGGTGCGCTGGCGCTGCACGCCATTGACGTTGTAGGCGGTGTTCTGCGGGCGTGCGTACACATCGTCCGGCCCGGGCCGGTTGGTGATGCGATCGGCGTAGCCCTGGCCAGGCTGCGGCAGCGCACGCCAGTCCGTGGTGTTGTTGCCGTACAGGGTCGCCCAGCCCTCGGCCACCGTGGCCTGGTTGAAGCCCGAATCGCGCTCCTGATGGCTGGCACTGAGGGTCACGCCGAAGCGGTCATCGGCGTAGCGCTGGCTGAAGATGCCCGACAGCTCGCCGGTGATGTTCGAGCCCTGCAGCGTGCGCGGCAGGTTGTCGTTGGATGAATCATTGACCGCCTTCAGGCCCAGGCTGATCACCGGCTCCGATTCCAGCGGGCGCATCGTCTTGATATTGATGGTGGCGCCGATGCCGCCAGCCGGATTGTCGGCGCGGCTGGTCTTGTACACCTCAACGGCCGAAACCGATTCGGATGCGAGGTTGGCGAAGTCGAACGAGCGCGAGCCGTTGAGGCCGCCACCGCCGTTGCCAAGGTTGGATGCAGGCATCTGTCGGCCATTCAACAACACCAGGTTGTAGTCCGGGCCGATGCCGCGCACGGTCACCTTGGAGCCTTCGCCGCTGGAGGTGCGGTCGATCGACACGCCACTGATGCGCTGCAGCGACTCGGCCAGGTTGGTGTCCGGGAACTTGCCGATGTCCTCGGCGACGATGCCATCGACCACGCCCTGGCTGTCGCGCTTGAGGTTCATCGACGACTGCAGGCTGCCGCGGATACCGGTGACCTGCACGGTATCGAGCGTCGCTGGGTCGGCAGGGGCGGCGGCGGGCGCGTCCTGTGCCCAGGCCGGAGCGGCCAGTGCTGCAAGCAGCGCGGAAGTGAGCATCGTCTTGCGAGGTACTGCCGTGTACGTCTTCATGGAAGCTCCCTCCCCAGGGAATTCGGTTGTGTCGGTGCGGCGCTGTCGTGATCGCGGTTACTGCACGTGGCCGGATTGGAGCGACGGTTGACAGCGTTGTCAACAAACTGCCATCAAGTGCGCCTGACCAGCGGTCGTGCCGGCCGTGATGTAACCGTTGCCATGGGCCCGCTCGCACCGATGAATTGCCTTAAAGGAAGGCATCTGCAGCGGTTTTCAAGGTATGACAGCGCTGCCAATCCGATTGCGGAAAAGCGTTGTGCGGTGCAGAACGAAACTGCGCGGATGGCGGTGCGGAACCTTGCCAGGACGGGGTGCAGCGAGCTGACAGCGCTGGACAACCCGGAGCGGCGTCGCATGTCGCACATGACCGATGGATGGCTTTAATCACTGACCGGGAGGACAGGCTTTGGACACAGCAACGACCGTCAGCGGACAGCACGTGCAGGGCAATACCCGCGCGCTGGCTGTGGTGACCGCGATCTTCTTCATGTGGGGCTTCCTCACCTGCCTCAACGACATCCTCATTCCGCACCTGAAGGCCGCCTTCGCACTGACCTGGGTGCAGGCGATGCTGATCCAGTTCACCTTCTTTGGCGCGTATTTCCTGATGTCACTGCCGGCCGGCCGGCTGGTGGCGGCGGTCGGCTACAAGCGCGGCATCGTCGCCGGCCTCGCGATCGCCTGCGTGGGTGCGCTGATGTTCTGGCCGGCGGCGGCCGCACACGTGTACAGCCTGTTCCTGGCGGCGCTGTTCGTGCTGGCCACCGGCATCACCGTGCTCCAGGTGGCCGCCAATCCATACGTTGCGCTGCTCGGTGACGAGCGCACCAGCTCCAGCCGGTTGACCCTGGCGCAGGCGATGAACGCGCTGGGCACGACGCTGGCGCCACTGTTCGGCGGCCTGCTGATCCTCTCGGCGCAGCCACGCAGCGAGGATGAGCTGGCCCTGCTGCCGCAGGCCGAAGCACTGGCCTATCGTGCGGCCGAAGCACAGTCGGTGCAGCTGCCGTACTTCGGCCTGGCGGTGGCGCTGTTCCTGCTGGCCGTGGCGATCTGGATGTTCCGCCTGCCCACCATTGCGGGCGTGGAGGGGCGCATCAGCGGCGAAGGCCGCGTGTGGGATGTGCTGCGCCATCGCCACGTGCGCCTGGGCGTGCTGGCCATCTTCTGTTACGTCGGTGCGGAGGTATCCGTCGGCAGCGTGCTGGTTAACTTCCTGTCCTCGCCGGGCATCGGCCAGGGCCTGTCCGAACAGGAGGCCACCGGCTATGTCTCGCTGTATTGGGGCGGTGCGCTGGCCGGCCGCCTGGTGGGTGCCGCACTACTGGCACGCTTGGACGCACGCCAGTTGCTTGGCCTGTTCGCACTGATGGTGATGGTCTTGCTGGGCATCACGGTCACCGCCAGTGGCGGTATGGCCAAGTGGGCCGTGGTCAGCATCGGTCTGTTCAACTCCATCATGTTCCCGACCATTTTCGCCCTGGCCATCGCGCGCCTCGGCGCACTCACAGGAAAGGCCTCCAGCTTGCTGGTGATGGCCATCGTTGGTGGCGCGGTCATTCCGCTGGCGATGGGCTGGCTGGCCGACAGCTACGGCCTGCAGGTGTCTTTCCTGCTGCCGATGCTGTGCTACGTCTACATCGCCTTCTATGCATGGAACGGCTCACGGCTACCGGCGCCGTGAGCCACGTGTTGCCGTTGTCAGCGCCGGCGTGGCGCGGCAGTCGATTCGCGATCCAGCACCGCATGTTCAACCGTGATCATGCGACCAGCGGCCTCGGCACGGATGTGCTCGATCAACTGCTCGGTTGCCAGCCGGCCCATGTAAGCGGTCGGCTGGCGCACCGTGGTCAGCGCCGGGTAGATGTGCCCGGCGATCGGCGTATCGTCGAAGCCGCACACCGACAGATCGCGTGGTACGCGCAGGCCACGCTCGCCAGCCACGCGGTACACCGCCGCGGCCATGTCATCGTTGGCCGCGAAGATCGCCGTTGGCGGGTCGACCAGGTCAAGCAGGGTATTGGCGGCGTCCACGCCCGATTCGAACGAAAACTGGCCTTTGACCACCAGCTCCGGGTCGTAAGCGATGCCGGCCTCGCGCAGCGCCTGGCGGTAGCCGGCGTGGCGCCACTGGCAGGCCCCATGTGCGCGTGGGCCCTTGATGTGGCCGATGCGCCGATGGCCCTGCGCGACCAGGTGGCCAATCAGTTCGATCACCGCTGTGGTCTCATCCATGCGTACGCCGATGCGGCCTTCCGGGTGGCGCGGCGCGATGCAGGCGAAGGGAATTTCATGCTCCTCCAGATAGGACAGCACCACCTCGTCATCGGTCAGCGGCGGGATCAGCACGACGCCGTCGGGGCGCGAATTCTCGAACAGCGCGGCCAGGTCGGGCAGGGTGCGGCGGCCGGTGCCGACCGGGCCCAGGATCAGGTTGTAGTGCTGCGCATGGCAGGCTTCCAGCATGCCGCTCTGGATTTCCATCAGGTAGTTGCGCGAGGGATTGTTGTAGACCAGCGCCAGCGCATACGAGCGCTGGCCGGCCAGGCTGCGTGCCGACGGGTTGGGCTTGTAGCCCAGCCGTGCCACGGCCGACAGCACCCGTTCGCGGGTCTGCTCGCGCACGTTCGGCTCGTGGTTGAGCACGCGGGACACGGTCTTGATCGAAACCCCGGCAACGGCGGCGACATCCTCGATTCGACTGCGCATGGTGCGATGGATCCTCCTGGAAGGCGGCGGGCACGCGGCGATGGTAGAGCGTGGTGGCCCGGTCGGTGTTGCCGAAGCAGGCGGATGTTGCCACGACAGGAGGTGCGCTGGCACGTCCCGATTCCTTGTCGCGATGCAACACACGGGCACCACTGTAGCGCGCTTGTGATGTGCCGGGGCCCGTGGTTGAGGGGCGGCCACCACAGCGCGCACGAGCAACGATTGACAGTACGGGAGCGGGCTTATATGACAGCGCTGTCAGGAACGGCACTCAGGTGCCCGCGCTGTCGTGCTGCTGCAGCCCCGCACGCCAGGAACTTCATCCACGGAGGTAGAACCCAGTGAATCGCCCCACCCAGACCCTTCTTGCCAGCTGCCTGCTGGCGGCCCTTGCCGCGCCCGCCGGTGCCGCACCGGCCAGCGGCGAACGCCTGCAGGACTGGCCGCACGTGCAGAGCGCGATCACCGCCGACGCGGACATCGAAAGCCGCGTGCAGAAGATCCTTTCGCAGATGACGCTGGCGCAGAAGATCGGGCAGATGACCCAGGCGGAAATCAAGACGATCACGCCCGAGCAGGTGCGCCGCTACTACATCGGTTCGGTGCTCAACGGCGGCGGCTCCTGGCCGGGCATGGACAAGCACGCCAGCGCGCAGGACTGGCTGAAACTGGCTGATGCGTACCACGCCGCCTCGCTGTCAACAGACGCGAAGACGCCGGTGCCGGTCATCTGGGGCACTGACGCAGTGCACGGCCACAACAACGTGCTGGGCGCGACCCTGTTCCCGCACAACATCGGCCTGGGCGCGGCCGGTGATCCGGAACTGATCGAGCGCATCGGTGAGGCGACGGCGCGTTCGGTGCGCGCCACCGGCATCGGCTGGGTGTTCGCGCCCACCCTGGCCGTGGCCCACGACCCGCGCTGGGGGCGCACCTACGAAAGCTATTCGTCCGATCCGGCGGTGATCCGCAGCTTCGCCCATGCCTACGTCAAGGGCGCGCAGGGTCGCTTCCACGACGACGGCAACGTGATCACCACCGCCAAGCACTACCTGGGCGACGGCGCCACCGACAACGGTCGCGACCAGGGCGAGGCGTTGGTCGACAAGGCGACGATGATCAACGTGCATGCACAGGGGTATTACGGCGCGCTGGCCGAAGGCGCGCAGACAGTGATGGCGTCCTTCAACAGCTGGAACGACCGCGCCGCCGGTATCGACTACGGCAAGATGCACGGCAGCAAGGCACTGCTGACCGATGCACTGAAGGACAGGATGGGCTTCGACGGCTTCGTCGTCTCCGACTGGAACGGCATCGCCCAGGTGCCCGGCTGCCGCAACGACAGCTGCGCGCAGGCCATCAACGCCGGCATCGACATGGTGATGGTGCCCGACGACTGGAAGGCGTTCATCGACAACACCATCGCGCAGGTCAAGAGCGGCGAGATCCCGGTGGCACGCATCGACGATGCGGTCACCCGCATTCTGCGGGTGAAGCTGCGCGCCGGGCTGTTCGAGCGCAAGCCGTCCGACAGCCGCTATGCCGGTGATGCCAGCGCAGTGCAGCACCGCGACCTGGCGCGCCGCGCGGTGCGCGAATCGCTGGTGCTGCTGAAGAACGAAGGCAAGCTGCTGCCGTTGCGCCGCGATGCGCGCGTGCTGGTGGTCGGCAAGGGCGCCGACAGCATCGGTGACCAGTCCGGTGGCTGGTCGCTGACCTGGCAGGGCACCGGGAACAACAACGCCGATTTCCCCAATGCCGATTCGGTGCTCGGTGCGCTGCGCGCGGAACTGGGCGCAGACAAGGTCAGCTTCAGCGTCGACGGCCAGGGCGTCGATCCGAAGGCCTTCGATGTGGTGCTGGCGGTGATCGGTGAGACGCCGTATGCGGAAACCAACGGTGACATCCTCGCCTCGGACACCGTGAGCCACAGCCGCGCCTACCCGCAGGATCTGGCCGCGCTGAAGGCCGCGGCGGCGACTGGCAAGCCGGTGGTGACGGTCTACATGTCCGGTCGGCCGATGTACACCAACGACCTGCTCAACCTGTCCAGCGCCTTCGTTGCGGCCTGGCTGCCGGGCACCGAAGGCAAGGGCGTCACCGATGTACTGGTGGCGGGCAAGGGCGGAACGCCCGCGCATGACTTCCGCGGTCGCCTCAGCTTCCCGTGGCCGAGCGTGCCTTGCCCGGCGCCGATCGACCAGCCCGATGCGAAGAAGCCGCCGCTGTTCCCGCTGGGCTATGGCCTGAGCTACGCCAGGAGCGGCAAGGTTGCTACGCTGGGCGAGGCCAATCCGGACAGCTGCGGTGAAGTGACCCTGCTGCCCATCTTCAACCGCGCCGACACCCCGCCGTTCGCTCTGCACGTGGCCGCGGCCGGTGCCACCCAGCCGCTGGGCAACGATCTGAATTCCACGCTGCGCTGGCCGACCGCCACGCCGGTGGTGCAGGTGCGCACCGTGCAGGTGAACACCCAGCAGGACGCCAGGGAAGTGACGTGGCTGGCCCCGGCGCAGCTGATCGCGCGCAGTACCTCACGCCGCAACCTGGGCGCGCTTGCGCGCAGCAATGGCGCACTGCAGTTCGACGTGCAGCTGGTGAAGCGCCCGGCATCGCCGGTGAAGGTGACCATGCAATGTGGCACCGGCTGCGAAGGGGGAGTGGACATCGCCCCGCTGCTGGGCAAACTTTCGCCCGGGCAGAAGCAGACGGTGACCGTGCCGCTGGCGTGTTTTGCAAAGCAGGGTGTGGATCTGGGCGCGGTCGAAGCACCGTTCGTGGTGAGCGCGGACACGCCGTTCGCCGCGGCGTTCACCCAGGTCAAGCTGACCGCCAACACGGCCAATTCGGAGGGCGCGGTGGCCTGCCCGTGATCTGGATGGATGCGCCGGGCCATGCCCGGCGTGTCTGTGACCGCGCGCGGTGATGCATTCCGCCGGGCATGGCCCGGCGCTACCGGTAGATCCACGCCACGCGTGGATGGGCCGTCCCGAAAACAAAAAAAGCCCCGCAGTGCGGGGCTTTTCTCTTACCGCTTCATCGAACCGAAGAACTCGTCGTTGGACTTGGTGTTCTTCATCTTGTCGAGCAGGAATTCCATCGCGGCCATTTCATCCATCGGATGCAGCAGCTTGCGCAGGATCCAGATCTTCTGCAGCAGTTCCGGCTCGATCAGCAGGTCTTCGCGGCGGGTGCCGGAACGATTGATGTCGATGGCCGGGAACACGCGCTTTTCAGCGATGCGGCGGCTCAGGTGCACTTCGCTGTTGCCGGTGCCCTTGAACTCTTCGTAGATCACCTCGTCCATCTTCGAGCCGGTGTCGACCAGCGCGGTGGCGATGATGGTCAGGCTGCCGCCTTCTTCCACGTTGCGCGCGGCACCGAAGAAACGCTTCGGGCGGTGCAGGGCGTTGGCATCGACACCACCGGTCAGCACCTTGCCCGAGCTCGGCACCACGTTGTTGTAGGCGCGGGCCAGGCGGGTAATCGAGTCCAGCAGGATCACCACGTCCTTCTTGTGCTCGACCAGGCGCTTGGCACGCTCGATGACCATTTCGGCCACCTGCACGTGGCGCGCGGCCGGTTCGTCGAAGGTCGAGCTGATGACCTCGCCGCGCACGGTGCGCTGCATTTCGGTCACTTCTTCCGGGCGCTCGTCGATCAGCAGCACGATCAGGTGCACGTCAGGATGGTTGGTGGTGATGGCCGTGGCCACCTGCTGCATCATCATCGTCTTGCCGGCCTTCGGCTGGGAAACGATGAGCGAGCGCTGGCCCTTGCCCTGCGGCGCCATCAGGTCGAGGATGCGGCCGGTGATGTCTTCCGACGAACCGTTGCCACGCTCCAGGGTGAAGCGGCGGCGCGGGAACAGCGCGGTCAGGTTCTCGAACAGCACCTTGTTCTTCGATGCTTCCAGCGGCTCACCGTTGATGGTGTCCACGATCGACAGCGCGAAGTAGCGCTCGCCGTCCTTGGGGAAGCGGATGCGGCCGGACAGGTGGTCGCCGGTGCGCAGGTTGAAGCGACGGATCTGGCTGGGCGAGATGTAGGTGTCGTCCGGGCCGGCCAGGTAGCTGGCTTCGGCCGCGCGCAGGAAGCCGAAGCCGTCCGGCAGGATTTCCAGCACGCCGTCGGCGGCAACGCCGTCACCATGGCGGGTCAGCACCTTCAGCAGGGCGAAGATCACGTCCTGCTTGCGCGCGCGCGCCACGCCTTCGGAGATCTGCAGCTGCTCGGCGATCTCCAGCAGCTTCTGTGCCGGCATGCGCTTGAGGTCGCTCAGCGAGTAGACCGGGAAACCTTCCGGCACGCTGGCATGCGGACGCGGCACGAAGGGCTGCTGCTCGCCGTTGTCGTTGGGCATGCCGTCATCGCGGAAGCGTCCACCGCCACCGCCGCCGTTGCGATCACGATCGCGGCGGTTGCGGAAACGGTCGCGGCGATTGCCCTGGCCCTGACCCTGCTGGTTCTGGTTGTACGGGTTCTGGTTCTGGCCACCACCCTGGTGGTTCTGCTGCCGCGGCTGGCCGGATTCGCGGCCCTCACCACCGTCACCGCCGCCACTGCTGGCAGGCGCCTCGGCGGCGGGCGCGCTCGGCGCGGGAGGCGCTGCAGCCGGTGCCGGCGCTTCGGGCGCGGCTGCCAGCGGCAGGGTGGGCTGCGCCGGGGTGGCGCTGGTTTCGGCGGCGGCCGGAGCGGCAGCCTTGGCTACGCGGGGCTTGCGCACGCGCTTTTCGGCGGGCGCTTCGGCGCTGCCGGTTTCGGGAGTGTTATCGGACAAGAGCGTTATTCCTCGCTTGAAGGTGCGAGCGCCCGGCTGGGGCGGCGAACGTTGGGAATGGGTCTGGAAGAAACTGCGTCCAGAGGGTGCGGCACGCGAACGCGGCCGGATATGCCGACACTATCATCGGCCCGCGGCGCCGTGCAAGGGTCACCGGGAACTGCATTCATGCTGGCGCGGTATGCGCCCACCGGCAGCCGCGGGTGGCGGCCGCCGGTGTTGTCACGCAGGATCAGGCCAGAGCCTTGTCCAGCAGGCCGGCCAGCTGGGCCTTGCCCACCGCGCCGATCTGCTCGCCGACCTTCTCGCCGTCCTTGAATACGACCAGGTACGGAATCGAGCGCACGTGGTACTTGGCGGCCAGCGCACGGTTGTGGTCGACGTTGACCTTGGCGATCTTGGCGCGGCCCTGGTAGGCGTCGGCCAGTTCGTCCAGCGCCGGGGCGATCATCTTGCACGGGCCACACCACTCGGCCCAGAAATCGACCAGCACCGGCTCCTTGGAATTCAGCACTGCGCTATCAAAGTCGGCGTCGCCGACATGTACAACCTTGTCGCTCATCTTGGTTTCTCGTCTTGGATTGCACCCGGCGAAGCCGGAGGTGGGTGAACTGGGCCATGCCCGGTGGCGCGACCCTCGTCGTTGCCTCGCGGCGCACTGCCGCGGTGCGTTCGGCGGGATGCCTGGACGCTCACGGCCGGCAGTGTACCCCTATCGCAGGGCAGGGACAGGCGCCGGCTGGAACCCAGCGTATCGTGATCGCTTCGATGCCTGATATGTGTCGGATTTCACTGTCCTCCTGTACATGGGGTTGGCAGGGGGCGACACCAGCGCCTCCGGCAGGGCTGTTCAAGTCCGGTGTTGCTGGGTGAAGGGTCAGCGTCTCCCTGCGTGGTGAGACGCGTCATTCCGGTTTGTCGGCCCGAGTGCGTTAAACTGGAACATTGAGCGGCGCGCGGACCCGGTGGTCCCGGCCCGCCGACCCGCCGCAGGGGCCGCAGTTTGCGACGGTGCCCCCAGACGATGCAGTGCCGCCCGCCCGCTGGCCGGTGGCCATACCAAGACGGACTCATGAGCGACAAACCGCTGACCGATTTGACCTTTTCCTCCTTTGAGCTGCATCCGGCCCTGCAGGCTGGCCTTGAAGGAGCCGGATTCACCCGCTGCACCCCGATCCAGGCACTGACCCTGCCGGTCGCGCTGCCCGGTGGTGATGTTGCCGGCCAGGCCCAGACCGGCACCGGCAAGACGCTGGCATTCCTGGTCGCTGTCGTGAACCGCCTGCTGACCCGTCCGGCCCTGGCCGATCGCAAGCCGGAAGACCCGCGCGCGCTGATCCTTGCGCCGACCCGTGAACTGGCCATCCAGATCCACAAGGACGCGGTGAAGTTCGGTTCCGACCTGGGCCTGCGCTTCGCGCTGGTCTACGGCGGCGTCGACTACGACAAGCAACGCGAGCTGCTGCAGCAGGGCGTGGACGTGATCATCGCCACGCCGGGTCGCCTGATCGACTACGTCAAGCAGCACAAGGTGGTTTCGCTGCACGCCTGCGAGATCTGCGTGCTGGACGAAGCCGATCGCATGTTCGATCTCGGCTTCATCAAGGACATCCGCTTCCTGCTGCGCCGCATGCCTGAGCGCACCACCCGGCAGACCCTGTTGTTCAGCGCCACCCTCAGCCACCGCGTGCTGGAGCTGGCCTATGAGCACATGAACGAGCCGCAGAAGCTGGTGGTCGAGGCCGAGACCATCACCGCCGCCCGCGTGCGCCAGCGCATCTACTTCCCGGCCGACGACGAGAAGATCCCGCTGCTGCTGGGCCTGCTGTCGCGCAGCGAAGGCGCCCGCACCATGGTCTTCGTCAACACCAAGGTGTTCGTCGAGCGCGTGGCCCGTTCGCTGGAAAAGGCCGGCTACCGTGTCGGCGTGCTGTCCGGTGATGTGCCGCAGAAGAAGCGCGAGAGCCTGCTCAACCGCTTCCAGAAGGGCCAGCTGGAAATCCTGGTGGCCACCGACGTGGCTGCGCGCGGCCTGCACATCGACGGCATCAAGTATGTCTACAACTACGACCTGCCGTTCGATGCCGAAGACTACGTGCACCGCATCGGTCGTACCGCGCGCCTGGGTGAAGAAGGCGATGCGATCAGCTTCGCCTGCGAGCGCTACGCGATGGGCCTGCCGGACATCGAAGCCTATATCGAGCAGAAGATTCCGTCCGAGCCGGTCACCAAGGAACTGCTGACGCCGCTGCCGCGCCCGGAACGCCCGGCCCCGGCGGCAGGCGAGGAAGGCGATGACAACGAAAGCGTCGGCCAGATCTTCCGCGAAGCGCGCGAAGCCCGCGCCGCCGAGGAAGAGCGTCGGGGCGGTGGCCGTAGTGGCGGCCGTTCAGGCAGTGGCGGTGGCCGCGGTGGTCGTGACGGCGAGCGCAGCGGCGAACGTCGCCCGCGTGGCCCGCGCAAGCCGCGTGTGGAAGGCGAGCAGGCTGCCGCCACCCCGGTTGCTGGCGCCGAGGCTGCCGTGACCCAGGCCCCGCGTCCGCCGCGCCCGCCGCGTGCCGAAGGTGCACCGGACGTGGCAGTGGATGGCGAGCACAAGCCGCGCAAGCGCCGTCGTCGTCGCCACGGCCGTCCGGTCGAAGGCGCCGAAGGCGTGCAGGCCACGGCCGGCAATGGCGCCAGCCCGGTCACCCCGGTGCAGGTGGTGGCCAAGCCGGTGCGCACCGCCGCCGATACCGGTGATTCGTTCCTGACCCGCATCGGCCGCAAGATCCGCCGGATGCTGTCGGGCAGCTGATCGGCGCCGCCGATCAGCGGGTAGCGCCCGACCGTTGGTCGGACGACCTTGAAGGGTGTGCCGACCAACGGTCGGCACCCACCGAGCCGAGCATTGGCTCGGCTCTACAGCCTTGATGCCGCAGGTAGCGCCGGGCCATGCCCGGCGAGCGCAGCGGCAGATCGAAAAATCCGCCGGGCATGGCCCGGCGCTACCGATCCGCGGCGCCGCTCCTGCATAATCGGGGTATGAGTGTCCTGCGCTTCGACAATGTCAGCAAACAGTACGCCGGTGGCCACGAGGCGCTGACCGATGTCAGCTTCGAGGTCGCGCCGGGCGAGATGCTGTTCGTCACCGGCCATTCCGGTGCGGGCAAGAGCACCCTGCTCAAGTTGATCCACCTGGACGAGCGGCCCAGCCGCGGCGCGGTGGTGTTCGACGAGCGCAACCTGCTGAAGGTGCGCGGCGGCGATGTGCCCCGCCACCGTCGCGCGGTCGGTGCGGTCTACCAGGACCACCGTTTGCTGATGGACCGCTCGATTGCCGAGAACGTGGCACTGCCGCTGATCCTGCGCGGTACCCGCCGTGGCGACATCAACAAGCGGGTGCGCTCGGTGCTGGAGCGGATGGGCCTGGGCCATCGCGAGAAGGCGCTGCCCTCGCAGTTGTCCGCCGGTGAGCAGCAGCGCGTCGGCATCGCCCGCGCCATCGTCGGCGAACCCAAGCTGCTGGTGGCCGACGAGCCGACGGGCAACCTCGACCCGACCCTGGCGGCGGAGATCATGGCGTTGTTCGCCGAGCTGCCTTCGCGCGGCACCAGCGTGCTGGTGGTCAGCCACGACCTGCCGCTGCTGCGCCGCATGCGCAAGCGCGTGCTGATCCTCGATCACGGCCGGCTGGTGGATGACATCTCGCCGCAGGACCTGGCGGAGTAACCATGGCGAAGAACGAAAACAGCGAAGCCGCCGCCCCGTCGCGCGTGGGTGTCTGGTTCCAGCACCACGTACACAGCGTGGTGTTCAGCCTGGGCCGCGCCTGCCGCAAGCCGTGGGCGACCCTGCTGACGGTGATGGTGATGGCGCTGGCGCTGGCCCTGCCGCTGGGCCTGTCGATCGCGCTGGACAACCTCAAGCAGTTCGCCGGCAGCGTGCAGCAGTCGCGCGACATCAACGTGTTCCTGAAGGGCAATGTCGATGGCCCCGGCGCGCTGCGCCTGGCCGGGCAGCTGCGCGACCGCGACGACGTTGCCGAAGTGAACGTGCGTACGCCCGAGCAGGGCCTGCAGGAACTGCGCGATGCCGGCCTCGGCGAGGCGATCGACGCGCTCGACGACAATCCGCTGCCCTCGCTGCTGGTGATCACTCCCGGCCAGGGCAAGGACGATGCGCGCCTGGCGCGCGCGCTGGAAAGCCTGCCCGAGGCCGACCTGGTGCAACACGATGCGCTGTGGCGCCAGCGCCTCGATGCCTGGCTCGCCTTTGGCGCGCGGCTGGTGCAGGTGCTGTCGGTGCTGCTTGGCGTCGGTGCCGCATTGGTGGTCGGCAACACCGTGCGCCTGGACATCCAGGCCCGCCGTGAAGAGATCGGCGTGCTGCAGCTGCTGGGCGCCAGCGATGGCTTCATCCGCCGTCCGTTCCTGTACCTGGGCGCCTGGTATGGCTTGGGCGCTGGCGCGGTGGCGCTGGCCCTGATCGCTGCCGCCGGTGCCGCGCTGCGCATGCCGCTGGCCGAACTCTCGCGCAGCTACGGCAGCCCGTTCGTGCTGCACGGCCTGGACCTGCTGCATGGCGGCCTGGTCCTGCTCGGCACGCTGCTGCTGGGCTGGCTGGGGGCGTGGCTGGTGACCGGCCATTTCCTGCGCCAGACCCGACCGACCGACACCTGAGACCGGCATGCAACCGCAAGCGTTGAAGCACCTTGAGGGGCCCGCGACGCGGGTGATGGTGGTCGATGGCTCGAAGCTGGTACGCAAGCTGATCGCCGACGTGCTGAGGCGTGACCTGCCGGGCGTGGAGGTGATCGGCTGCGACAGCATCGAGGAAGCGCAGCAGGCGCTGGCACAGGGTCCGGTGGACCTGGTGACCACCTCGCTGACCCTGCGTGATGGCGACGGCCTGGCATTGGCGCGGATGATCCGCGAAGCCGCTGGCCAGGCCTATGTGCCGGTGATCGTGGTCTCCGGAGATGCCCAGCAGCATCTGGAGCAGCGCCGCTTCACCGAGTACGTCACCGATTATTTCGACAAGGCGCTGGGCCATGAGGCACTGGCGACCTTCATCCGCGGCTATGTGCAGCCGCAGACCATTCCCGGCGCCACCATCCTCTATATCGAGGACAGCCGCGTGGTGGCCGAGGCCACCAAGCGCATGCTCGAACGCCAGCAGCTGAACGTGCTGCACGTGGTCAGCGCCGAAGAGGCGTTCACCCTGCTCACCGCCGAGTCGCTGGGCCGCAGCCGCCACCGCATCGACCTGGTGCTGACCGACGTCACCCTGAAGGGTGAACTGAGCGGCCGCGACGTGGTGCAGCGCGTGCGCGTGGACTTCGGCTACGGCAAGCGCCGCCTGCCGGTGCTGGTGATGACCGGCGATGGCAATCCGCACAACCAGACCGGGCTGCTGCAGTCCGGCGCCAACGACCTGGTGCTGAAGCCGATCGAAGAACGGCTGCTGGTCACCAAGGTGCTGTTCCAGCTGCGGCTGGCCCGATTGAATGATGGACCCCTGATTCGATGATGGATGAAGTAGCCGACACCCCGACGATCCAACTGGAACCGAGCTGGAAGCAGCATGTCGGCGATTACCTGCTGCAGCCGCAGATGCGCGAGCTGTCCAGCTTCCTGCGCCAGCGCAAGGCCAGTGGCGCGGCGGTGTTCCCGCCCGGCCCGCAGATCTTCGCCGCGTTCGATGCCACGCCGTTCGAGCAGGTGAAGGTGGTCATCCTCGGCCAGGACCCGTACCACGGCCGTGGTCAGGCCCATGGGCTGAGCTTCTCGGTGCCGCCGGGCGTGCCGGTGCCGCCGTCGCTGCTGAACATCTACAAAGAGATCGAGAGCGATCTCGGTATCCCGCGCCCGGACCATGGCTGCCTGATTCCGTGGGCCCAGCGTGGCGTACTGCTGCTCAATGCCGTACTGACGGTGGAAGAGGGCAAGGCCGGCGCCCATCAGGGGCGCGGCTGGGAAGGCTTCACCGACCACGTGGTGGACGTGCTCAACCGCGAGCGCGAAGGGCTGGTGTTCATGCTGTGGGGCGCCTACGCGCAGCAGAAGGGCAAGGTCATCGACACCCGTCGCCATCGCGTGCTGAAGTCGCCGCATCCGTCGCCGCTGTCGGCCCATCGCGGCTTCCTCGGCTGCCGCCATTTCTCGATGGCCAACGAGTACCTGCAGCGTCGCGGGCAGGCCCCGATCGACTGGTCGCTGCCGCCGCGTTCTGCGCTCTGAGCGGGCCGGGCAGTGGCCCGGCGCCGCCAGCGATGGATCAGTGGCCCGCTGCTGGCGCGATATCCGCGCGCCGATAGTAGGCGCGCGCGCCTTCGGCGATCACGCTCAATGCCTGCACGGTGCCATCGCCGCCGCGATGGAACAGCAGTTCCGCGCCCGCACTGCCTGCCAGGAAGCGGACGGGCGTCAGCGCCTGCAGTGCGACTGGTGCATCACGCCCGGGCAAGCGCAACTGCAGTCCAGCATCGACCGCCTGCACGTCCAGGGTGGCGGCGTCGAACCAATCGGCCAGGCCACTGCGCAGATCCATGGGCAGGGCTTCATCGAGTACGAAGCGGCCGCTGAAGCGCGCATAGCCATCCACCAGCAATGCGGGATCCAGCGTGCGGATGACCGGCTTGGCGTTGTGGCCGAGTGCATCGGACAGGGCATTGCGGATCTCCCCACGCAAGGCAGGGCCGTTGTCCCCATTGGTCAGGATGACGAATCCATCGCCGCTCTCGGGGTAGCCTTCGATGCCTGCGTGATAGCTGTCGTTGCTGCCGTTGTGGAAGAAGCGGCGACTGGCGCCAGCGCCGGCCAGCTCCGGGCCCAGGCCACGGCCGGCCGGTGCCACTTCGCTGACCATCTGCAGGGCCAACGACTGCGGCAGCCATCCATCCGTGGTGCGGATGCTGCGCAGCAAGGCCGCGACGAACAGGCCCATGTCATTGGCGCTGGTCCACAGCCCCGACGCCGCCTGTTCTGGAAAGCTCTGCCAGCCGCGTGGCAGGGCCTCCGGCAGGCCCTTGTTGTCGTGCGCATGGGCAACGTTGCCGTAGCCGGCAGGCAAGGGATTCTGATACGTGCTGCGCGACATGCCCAGTGGCGAGAACACCTCGCGTTGTGCGACCTCAGCGAATGCTCTGCCGGTCAGATCTTCGATCGCCAGCTGCACCACCGTGTAGCCGCCACCGGAATAGTCGACCTGCTGGCCGGGTGCGTGGATCAGGCGTACCGGTTCATTTTTTGCAGGCGCCAGTCCATCCAGTGTCTGCAGCAAGGTCGGAAGGCGTTCGGCGGGCTGGTAGTCCTGGAAGCCATGCACGTTGAAGCCGGCAGTGTGCGAGAGCAGCATGCGCAGGTTGATCGGCGGGTGCTGTCCCTGCGAATCGGCAGGCAGGTGCCAGCGGCGGAGGCGATGGTCGATGTTCTCCTCCAGCGAGACCTTGCCGGCAGCAACCAGCTTCAGGGTGGTCGCCGCAGTGCCCATTTTGCTGACCGAGCCGACCGAGAACACGGTATCGGCATCCACCGCGTCGCGCGTGCCCGCCTGGCGCAGGCCGTATCCGGCGGCGTACACCACCTTGCCATCGCGGATCACCGCAACGGCGGCACCCGGTACCTTGTAGTGGGCGAGGCGTTCTTCGATCGACCACTGTGGCAGCGCGGCGCCCAGCTGCGCGGTGCTGGGGCGTAGGCCACGGGCCATTGCCTGCGCAAAGCGCGCAGCGTCTTCAGCGCTGGCGTCAGTGGCCATCACGTGGAACGGGGCAAGGGAGACCAGCAGCGAACACAGCAACAGGCGGTTCATCATCGACATCCTTGCAGGAGTGGAAGAAGGGCGGGATCGGCGCACGCGGTGCCACGCACGCCTGTCGCGTCCAGTCGTTGCGGGTGGAACGGGTTACCGCCGCAGCGCAGGAGGCGATGCGGCGGAGGAGTCAGCGTCGTTCGCGGCGGGCGCCCTGCGCCAGCAGGTAATCGCGCACGGCCGCGTTGCCAGCCTGGTTCAGCGGTGTCCGCCAGCGCCCCAGCCAGCCGTCGGCTTCCACGCCCAGGTTGATGTCGGCGCCGTGAGCAAGCAGGTACTGCACGGTGACCAGGTGCCCTTCGCGCGAGGCATTTATCAGCGGTGTCTCGTCATAGGTCACGACCCGGTTGACGTCGGCACCAGCCTGCACAAGCTGCTCGACGATGGGTTGCAGGCCCAACGCGGAGGCGACGATCAACGGATTGCCTTCGCCCAGCGCGGCACGATCGGGGTCGGCGCCCAGTTGCAGCAGCGTGTCGACCATCGCCGGATCGCGTGCACGGATGGCCTGGATCAGCGCCGTGCCATCACCGAGCACGCGCGCATCAAGATCGACGCCGGCCGCCGCCAACAGACGGACCTGCGCGACGTCATGCGTGCTGGCGGCTTGGAACAGCTTGATGACGCGCGTATCGGAGGCGCTGGCAGCCGGTGATGGGGCGAGCCGTGGTGAGATGGCCACGGCGGTGCCGGTGCAGGCCAGCAGAAGCAGCAGGCCCAGCCCCAACAGGCTGCGGTGCCGGGGTGTGGGTGACCCGGCGTCCACCAGCTGATCAATGCGCTGCGCCAGCTGGCTGCGCGCACTGAACATACCCAGTGCAAGCGTCGGCGCCTCCTCGCGCAGGGCCTGCAGCTGTTCGACGCTGGCCAGCAGCGAACCTGCATAGTCCAGCGGTTCGCGTGCCTGCATCGCAGCGCGTGCATCACAGGCCATCTCGCGCAGTACCGCCAGGCGTGCCTGGGCAAGGTGCAGGAGCGGATTCCACCAGAACAGTGCTGTTCCCGCCCGCAGCAGCGTGCTTGTCCACAGGTCGCGCCGTTGCAGGTGTGCAACCTCGTGGCGGACGATGTCGCGCAGCACATTGTTGTCCAGGCGTGCCAGCAAGGGGCGGGGCAGGAGGATCTGCGGGTGCCACAGGCCGACGACCATCGGCCCGTCGACGGCGCAGGTGGCGATCGTCACGTGGGCGGGCACGATGTCGGCCAGGACCGCGCGCAGTCCGGCGGTCGCCGGTTGCGCCAGCCGCCGCAGCCGGCGTGCGTGCAGCGTCGCGTCCAGCAGGCGCATGCCCAGCCACAGGGTGCCCAGCAGCCACAGCAGTGCAAGCAGTGTCGGCAGGGTCTTCGGCAGTTCGACGTAGTAGATGTCGGGCTGTCGTCCGGCTTCGAAGATGGCTTCTTCCGCTGTTGCCCCTTCGCCGGGCATGGGGTGGAACGCGGCCGCGGGCGGTGCCGGTGCGGGCAGGGTGGTCGACCAGCCCGGCAGGAAGGCACTGAGTGGCAGCAGCAGGGCCGCTGCCATCGCTGCGGCCAGCAGCCAGGAACGTTGTTCGGCACTGAGGGCCCGCCGCCGTGCCAGCCACAGCGCGGGCAGCAGCACGATTGCGGACAACAGCAACTGTCGTACGCCCAATGCCATCGCCAAGTCGATGAGGTTCATTCCTTCCTCCCGGCCCTGGCATCGCTGACGCGCTGCTGCAGTGCCTGCAGTTCGTTGCGGTCGATTTCGCGTTCGTCCACCAGGTGCTGTGCCAACACGTTCGGTGAGCCGTCGAAGAACTGATGCAGAAGATGGTCAAGCGCTTGCCGGCGGGCCTGCTCGCGGCTGAGCGTGGCGTGATAGATGTAGGCGCGACCTTCCTGGCGATGACTGACAAAGCCTTTCTTCGCCAGCACGTTGAACATGGTCAGCACCGTGGTGTACGCGACCGGCTTGTGTTGGCCGAGCACATCCGCCACATCGCGCACGGACGCTTCGCCCTTGTCCCAGAGGATGTCCAGGATGGCCTGCTCGGCGGGAGTGGGATTCTGCGAGACAGGGCGGGCCATGCGCTTCTACGTATGAATTAGTTGATGCATCGGAGCATGTCGCCGGGTGGCTGTCAACGGGTTTATTAGTAGTAAAGGGTCAACCCTCAGCCCTCGGGCCTGAACACCGGGCAACGTCTCCTGGCCTGAATGGACCTCCAGGACGGCCCGTTCAGCTCCGCTTGACCGGAAATCGCCGGTTTCCGGTGGGTAATTGATTGAATTCCAAGGGATTGTGAATCCCGAAAAGCGTGCTCGCCACTGTCATCAAATCGCGCTACGGTAGGGCTCTGTTTGGGACCAGTGTTGCATCAATAGGATGCTGGAACTTTTTCCTCCTTTAGCAGTCCAAATCCCGGACTGCTAAGATGGGTGCCTATGAGCCAGAACACCTCTACTGCCCTTGTGGCAAACAATCTCCCGATTCCCAGTGCGCTCGGTTCGCTGGACGCCTACATCGGTGCCGTGCACCAGATCCCGGTGCTGTCGGTCGATGACGAACAGGACCTGGCCCGTCGCTTCCGCGACGGCAACGATCTGGACGCCGCTCGCGAGCTGGTGCATTCGCACCTGCGCTTCGTGGTGCACGTGGCCCGTGGTTACAACGGCTACGGCCTTGCGCTGGGCGACCTGATCCAGGAAGGCAACATCGGCCTGATGAAGGCGGTCAAGCGCTTCGACCCGGAGATGGGCGTGCGCCTGGTCTCCTTCGCGGTGCACTGGATCCGTGCCGAGATGCACGAGTTCATCCTGAAGAACTGGCGCATCGTCAAGGTCGCCACCACCAAGGCGCAGCGCAAGCTGTTCTTCAACCTGCGCAAGTCGAAGACCCGCCTGGGCTGGATGAACGCGGCCGAAGTCAGCGCCGTCGCCAAGGACCTGAACGTGTCCGAGCGCGAGGTCATGGAAATGGAATCGCGCCTGTCCGGTCGCGATATCGGTTTCGATGCGCCGACCGATGAAGACAACGACCACGCGCCGCCGTCGCCGGCTGCGTATCTGGTGGCCAATGACGAAGATCCGTCGATGGCCTACGAGCGCGAGGACAGCGAAGACAACCAGATGCAGCTGCTGCGCGAAGGCCTGGCCGAGCTGGATGCCCGCTCGCGCGACATCATCCGCCGCCGCTGGCTGGATGCCGACAGCAAGGTGACGCTGCAGGAGCTGGCCGACGAGTACGGCGTATCGGCCGAGCGTATCCGCCAGGTCGAAGCGAACGCGCTGAAGAAGATGAAGGCGCTGTTCACCGCGTAAGCGGGAGGGCGTTGGAACGAAGAAAGGCCCGGCATCGCCGGGCCTTTCTCGTTTGTGGGGCTCATCCACGCATGGCGTGGATCTACCCAGGCGGTGTGGCGCCCGTACGGCCACGCCATGCGTGGCAGCGGCGTCGGCCTCACCCCTCGCGTGCGATCGCGCGCCAACCAATGTCGTTGCGGTGGAACTCGTTGGCCCACGTCACCTTGGCCACGCCCGCATAGGCGTTCGTCTGTGCATTGCGCACGCTGTCGCCCAGTGCGGCCACGCACAGCACGCGGCCACCCGCACTGACGACCTGGCCCTGTGCATCCAATGCGGTACCGGCATGGAACACCTTGGCACTGGCCGGCACTTCGTCCAGGCCGGAAATCACGTCACCGGTGATCGGTGCTTCCGGGTAGGGCTTCGCGGCCAGCACTACGCCCAGCGACGGGCGCGCATCCCAGTGTGCTTCCACCTGGTCCAGCCGGCCATCGATGGCGGCTTCCACCAGTTCCACCAGATCCGACTGCAGGCGCAGCATCACCGGCTGGGTTTCCGGGTCGCCGAAGCGCACGTTGAATTCGATCACCTTCGGCGCACCGCTGGCATCGATCATCAGGCCGGCGTAGAGGAAACCGGTGAACGGGATGCCGTCGGCAATCATGCCCTGCACGGTGGGGTTCACCACCTCGCGCATCACACGGGCGTGCACCTCCGGCGTGACCACCGGAGCGGGCGAGTAAGCGCCCATGCCGCCGGTGTTGGGGCCGGTGTCGCCGTCGCCGACGCGCTTGTGGTCCTGCGAGGTGGCCATCGGCAGTGCATGCACGCCGTCCACCATCGAAATGAAGCTGGCTTCCTCGCCGTCGAGGAATTCCTCGATGACCACGCGCGCGCCGGCATCGCCGAAGGCGTTGCCCGAGAGCATGTCATGCACGGCATCTTCGGCTTCGGCCAGGGTCATCGCCACGATCACGCCCTTGCCCGCGGCCAGGCCATCGGCCTTGACCACGATCGGTGCGCCCTTCTCGCGGATGTAGGCCAGCGCGGCGTCCACCTCGGTGTGCACGGCGTAGAACGCGGTCGGAATGTTGTGGCGGGCCAGGAAGTCCTTGGCGTAGGCCTTGCTGCCTTCCAGCTGCGCGGCAGCGGCGGTCGGCCCGAAGATGCGCAGGCCGGCGGCGCGGAAGCGGTCGACCACGCCGGCCACCAGCGGCACTTCCGGGCCGACCACGGTCAGCGCCACGCCTTCGGCCTGGGCCAACGCCAGCAGGCCGTCGATATCGGTCACCTTCACCGCAACGTTGCGGCACTTGTCTTCGCTGGCGGTGCCGGCGTTGCCGGGCGCCACGATCACTTCGGTGACACGGGAGGACTGGGCCAGCTTCCATGCCAGGGCGTGTTCGCGGCCGCCAGAGCCGATGACAAGTACGTTCATCACGAGATTCCAGATTGCGTGGGAAGGGAAGGTCGATAGCCCCGGCGGCGCGCGTGGTTCACTCGCAGCCTTCGCGTCGCAGCGATTCGGGGAAGGAGTAGGTCCAGGACTTCGGGTCCAGGGTGAAGCGGTGCTCCTGGCGCACCCGCTTGCCGCCGCAGGTGTTGCCGGTTTCCTCGATCAGCAGTGGCCAGATGCGCGCACTGCGGTCGCTGTCGTCGAAACGCAGTGCGAAATCGATGCTGAAGCGGCGGGTGCGGCAGTCTTCGGCGGTATCGGGGTCGGCGGCCGCGTCGACGTTCTCGCATTCGTACTGGGCGTCGTTGTCGATGTGGCTGCGCACGTTGCCGGTGCTGGTCAGGCCTTTCGGGCCCGGCAGGACCAGGGTCTGCGAGAGCAGCGAGAAGCCCTGGCCGAACCAGCCATCCTCGACTCGGAAGCCGTAGAAATCGCTGCCGGCGCGGATGATGCTGGCGGTGCCCGGCTGGCCACCACTGCCGAAGCGCTCGCCGGTCAGCTCGCTGGCTATCCCGAAGCCATCGCCCTTGGGCTGCAGCACGAAGAACTCGATCGTTCCCGGGTCGATATGCGCACCATCGACCAGCGCACCGCACACCGCCAGTAGTTGTTGCCAGCTGTCACCGCTCACCACCGGTTGCTCGGCGCAGACCTGCCAGTCGATCGCGCGCGTTTCATCGTCCTGGGTCCAGCTGCCGCGCCATTGGCCGGAAAGCTTGGCGTCCTTGCCGTAACGCCCGGTCAGGAACGCCTGCAGACGCGCGGTGCGACTGACATGCGCCGCCGGTTCGCTGGCGGCGGGCTTTGCCGCATCTGCCTGGGGGGCAGATGCGGGTTCGGCAGCCGGCTTGCAGCCGGCCAGCAGGGCGGTGCCAGCGAAGGCGAGCACGGCAAGCGGTTTCAAAGAGACTGCAGACATCCGTGTCGCTCCAGCAATCAGTGGCGGAAGTGGCGGACGCCGGTGAACACCATGGCCAGGCCATGTTCGTCGGCGGCAGCGATGACTTCAGCATCGCGCATCGAACCGCCCGGCTGGATCACCGCCTTGATGCCGGCGGCAGCCGCGGCATCGATGCCATCGCGGAACGGGAAGAACGCATCGGAGGCCATCACCGAACCCTCGACCACCAGGTTCGCATCGGCGGCCTTGATGCCGGCGATGCGTGCCGAGTACACGCGGCTCATCTGGCCGGCGCCGACACCGATGGTGCGGTTGTCCTTGGCATAGACGATCGCGTTGGACTTCACGAACTTGGCCACCTTCCAGGCAAACAGCAGGTCGGTGAACTGCTTGTCGGTCGGCGCCAGCTTGCTCACCACCTTCAGCTCGTCGCGGGTCATGCCGCGGTTGTCGGAGGACTGCAGTAGCAGGCCTGAGCCGACGCGCTTGTTGTCGAAATTGTTCAGGCCGTCGCCGTGCGGGATGCGCAGCACGCGCACATTGGCCTTCTTCTGCGCGTATTCCAGCGCGGCCGGCTCGTAGTCCGGAGCGATCAGCACTTCCACGAACTGGCGGTCCAGGATCACCTTGGCGGTGGCCGCGTCCAGCGGCTTGTTGAAGGCGATGATGCCGCCGAAGGCACTGGTGGGGTCGGTGGCGTAGGCCAACTCGTAGGCATCGCCGTTGCCGGCACCGACCGCCACGCCGCACGGGTTGGCATGCTTGACGATGACGCAGGCCGGCGCGTCGAACTGGCGCACGCATTCCCACGCCGCATCGGCATCGGCCAGGTTGTTGTAGCTCAGCTCCTTGCCCTGCAGCTGCTGGAACGTGGCCAGCGTGCCCGGCACCGGGTACAGGTCGCGGTAGAACGCGCCGCTCTGGTGCGGGTTTTCGCCGTAGCGCAGGTCCATCACTTTCACGAAGGTGGAATTCATCTGCACCGGGTACTCGGCACGCACCGGCACCGCCGTGTCAGTAGCGGTGACCGCCGACAGGTAGTTGCTGATCGCGGCGTCGTACTGGGCGACGCGGTTGAACGCGGCCACCGAGAACGCGAAGCGGGTGGTGGCCGACAGCTGGCCGTCGTTGGCCTCCAGCGAGGCCAGCAGCTCAGCGTACTGCGACGGGTCGGTGGCCACCGCCACGCGGGCAAAGTTCTTGGCCGCCGAACGCAGCATGGCCGGGCCGCCGATGTCGATGTTCTCGACCGCGTCGGCCAGGGTGCAGTCGGCCTTGGCAGTGACCGATTCGAACGGGTACAGGTTCAGCACCAGCAGGTCGATGGCGCCGATGCCGTGCTCGGCCATCACCGCGTCATCCAGGCCGGAACGGCCCAGCAGGCCGCCATGTACCATCGGGTGCAGGGTCTTGACCCGGCCGTCCATCATTTCCGGGAAACCGGTGACGTCGGCCACGTCCTTCACGGCCAGGCCTGCATCGCGGATCGCCTTGGCGGTGCCGCCGGTGGACAGCAGCTCCACGCCGCGTGCCGCCAGCGCGGTGGCCAGCTCGACCAGACCGGTCTTGTCGGAAACGGAGAGGAGGGCCCGGCGGACGGGCAACAGATCAGCAGTCATGGGACAGAATCGGCAGCGGAGCGGGGCCGATATTGTAGGCGGTGGGGGCCGGTGGCGGGTGCTGGAAGGGGTAATTTGCCGCGGCTATCGACGTAAGACCGGGTCGGGCACTTCGATCCGGCCCGATCCAGCGTCCGGCGGGCTGGGGCCGGGTTGTCGGAATCAGCCGACGATGGGGTAGGCTGTGCCCGCACTGCCAAGGATCAGCGGGTACAGATCGTGTCGATCTATGCATTGAAAGGACGTTTCCAGGACCTGTTGCGTCCGGCCGTACGCGGCCTGTACCGCATGGGGATCACCGCCAACACGGTGACCGTGGCCGCCGCCGTGGTTTCACTGCTGGTGGCCGGCGCTGTGTGGTGCTGCGCGCCGGCCCAGCCCCTGCTGTACCTGCTGCTGCCGCTGTGGATGCTGCTGCGCATGGCCCTCAACGCCGTGGACGGCATGCTGGCCCGCGAGTTCGGCCAGCAGTCGCGGCTGGGCGCCTATCTGAACGAGTTGTGCGATGTGATCGCCGATGCGGCGCTGTACCTGAGCCTGCTCAGCGTGCCGGGCGTGCGCCCGGAAGCGCTGTGGCTGCTGGCCTGGGCCGCCGCGCTGAGCGAATACGCCGGCGTGCTGGGGCTGATGGTCGGTGCCAGCCGCCGCTATGACGGCCCGATGGGCAAGAGCGACCGCGCCTTCGTCATCGGCGTGCTCGGCCTGCTACTGGCGTTCGGCTGGGGTGCTGCGATGACGGTCAGCGGCGTGGCCGCAGTGATGGCGATGCTGTGCGGGGTGACGATGATCAACCGCGTGCGGCGTGGACTGCAGGAAGCGGCGGTTTCGCTGAAGTAATCAAGCAGATACAAAAAGACAATCAGGAGATTGCATGCGTCAGGCGCAGGAACGGGAATTCCACAGCTTCGACCACGTACCGCTGTTCTACCGGTACTGGGCGGGCACCACCGCAACCGCGGCCACCAAGGCCATCGTGCTGCTGCATCGCGGCCACGAGCACTCCGGGCGTGTCACCCACCTGGTCGATGAGCTGGACCTGCCCGACACCGCCTTCTTCGCCTGGGATGCGCGCGGCAATGGCCGTTCGCCGGGTGCGCGTGGCGATGCACCGGGCTTCCCCGCGCTGGTGCGCGACCTGGACAGCTTCATCGCCCACATCGGCGCCGAGCACGGCATCGCGGTGGAGGACATCGTGGTGATCGCGCAGAGCGTGGGTGCGGTGGTTGCTGCCACGTGGGTGCACGATTACGCGCCGCGCCTGCGCGCGCTGGTGATGGCCTCGCCGGCGTTCAAGGTGAAGCTGTATGTGCCGTTCGCGCGCGCTGGGCTGACGCTGATGCAGAAGCTGCGCGGCAACTTCTTCGTCAACAGCTACGTCAAGCCGCAGTGGCTGACCCATGACCCGGCGCGGGTGGAAAGCTACCGCACCGACCCGCTGATCACCCGGCCGATCTCGGTGCGCGTGCTGCTGGGCCTGTACGAGGCGGCCGACCGCATCGTGGCCGATGCGCAGGCGATCAGCGTGCCGCTGCAGCTATTGGTCTCCGGCTCCGATTTCGTGGTGCACCGTGGCCCGCAGGACCGCTTCTACGAGCGCCTGTCCAGCCCGACAAAGGAGCGCGTGCATCTGCCCGGCTTCTTCCATGACACGCTGGGCGAACGTGATCGCGCGCCGGCACTGGCGCGCATCCGCAGCTTCATCCAGGCGCGCTTTGCGGAGCCGCTGCGCGAACTTTCACGGCGCGACGCGCACCGGCACGGGCCAACGTTCGAGGAATCGGAGATCCTGGCCTGGCCGCCAGAGCGCAACAGCTTGGCTGACCTGCGCTGGCGTGTGGTGCGTGGCGGCCTGCGCTTCGGTGGCACGCTGTCTGAAGGCATCGCACTGGGCCTCCAGACCGGTTTCGATTCGGGCAGCACGCTCGACTACATCTATCGCGACGAAGCGCGCGGCAAGGGGCCGCTGGGTCGCATGGTCGACCGCAACTACCTGGATGCAATCGGCTGGCGCGGCATCCGTGTACGCGGCAAGCATCTGCAGGAACTGCTGCGCGATGCTGCCCAGCGCCTGCGCGGGCAGGGCGCGCCGGTACGCGTGCTGGACGTGGCTGCTGGCCATGGTCGCTACGTGCTGGAAGCGCTGGGAACGGGCGAACAGCGCGCCGAGCGCATCGTGCTGCGTGATTTCAGCGATCTGAACGTGACCCAGGGTCAGGCCTTGATCGAGCGCCTTGGTGCGGCCGACATCGCCCACTTCGAGCAGGGCGATGCGTTCGATCCCGCGCAGCTGGCCAAGGTGGAACCCGCACCGACGCTGGCCGTGGTGTCCGGGCTGTACGAACTGTTCCCGGACAACGATGCAGTGCTGCGCTCGCTGCAGGGCATTGCCGCGACGGTGCCGGCGGGCGGCTATCTGGCCTACACCGGCCAGCCGTGGCATCCGCAGCTGGAGTTCATCGCGCGTGCGCTGACCAGCCACCGCGGTGGCGCAGCGTGGGTGATGCGCCGCCGGACCCAGCACGAGATGGATGAACTGGTGCGCCTGGCTGGATTCGAAAAGGTGGCGCAGCGCATCGACGACTTCGGCATCTTCACGGTGTCGCTGGCGCGCCGGACCGCGTGATGGCGACGCTCGCTGCAACCCCGCTGGCCGCGGAAGGGCGCCCCTGGCGGCGCGCCCTGTTGTGGCTGGCGCTGCTGGGTCCGTTCTTCTTCGCCAGCTATGGCTTTGCCAACTGGATGGCCGGCCGCCATGCCGAACTGCCGGTGATGGCGTTCGGTTGGGAAACGCAGATTCCGTTCGTGCCGTGGACAATCGTGCCGTACTGGTCAATCGACCTGTTCTATGCGATCTCGTTCTTCCTGTGCAGGCGCCGGCTGGAACTGGACCGGCATGCACTGCGCCTGCTCAGCGCGCAGGTGATCGCAGTGGCGTGCTTCCTGCTGTGGCCGCTGCGCTTCAGCTTCGAGCGGCCGGAGATCGGCGGCGTGTTTGGTTGGCTGTTCGATGTGCTGCTGGGCTTCGACAAGCCGTTCAACCAGGCGCCGTCGCTGCACATCGTGCTGCTCATCGTGCTGTGGGTGAAGTTCGCACAGTATCTGCACGGGGTGTGGCGTTGGGTACTGCATCTGTGGGCGCTATTGATCGGCGTCTCGGTGCTGACCACGTTCCAGCATCATTTCATCGATATCCCGACCGGCCTGCTGGCCGGCTGGCTGTGCGTCTGGCTGTGGCCGGAGCAGGGCGCGCCACCGTTGCGTGCCTGGCGCACCGCGCGTGATGCAAAACGTTGGCGCCTGGCAGCGCTGTACCTGCTGGGGGCCGCTGTATTGCTGATGCCGGTGGTGCTTCTGCGTGGCGCGGCGTTGTGGCTGCTGTGGCCGGTGGTATCGCTGCTGCTGGTGGCGTTGGCGTATGCGGGGCTCGGTATGGCGGTGTTCCAGAAGCGCGCCGACGGTCGCCTGACGATGGCGGCGCGCTGGCTGCTGGCGCCCTACCTGGGTGCGGCCTGGATCAATTCGCGGCTGTGGACGCGCCGTGCGCCGCAGCCGGTGCCGGTGATGGATGGTGTGTGGCTGGGGCGTATTCCCTGCGCTGCATTGCCGGCACCCTTGGTCGGCGTGGTCGATGCCTGTGCCGAACTGTCCTGCCGCGCGCCGGGCGCCGCGTATGCCAGCGTGCCGGTGCTGGATCTGGTGGTTCCTGCACCGGAGCAGCTGCGCGAGGCGGCCGAGGCCATCGAGCGGCTGCGTGCACACGGACCGTTGCTGGTGTGCTGCGCACTGGGCTATTCGCGCAGCGCCGCCAGCGTCGCGACCTGGCTGCTGCGCAGTGGCCGTGCGGGCGATGCCGAAGCAGCGGTGGCGATCGTGCGCGCTGCACGCCCCGGCATCGTGCTGGGCACGGCGCATCTGTATGCCATCGCTGCTGCAGCGGGAGTGCGCGCATGAGTACGGTTCCCGATCTGGCGACCATGCAGTTGCTGCTGAGGCAGGGGCGTTGGCCGGCGCTGCTGTCGCTGGGCCTGTTGCTGGTGGCGTTGCTGCTGCTCGGTATCGAGCCGGGGCTGGCGATGATCGCTGCCGGCCTGTTGCTGCTCAGTGTCGTTGTCGGGCTTGCACAGGCGTACCACGCATGGCGGGTTGGGTTGGACGCGAGCCTGCTGAAGCTGCTGCGTAATGAAGGGCTGGAAGGCGAAGCCGCCGCGCGCCGTATCGATCAGGTGCTTCATGACAGCGGCTTGCGCCGCGTATCGTCCGACGCACCGCTGCGCGGCTGGGACCTGCGCTGGGCAGGCATGCGTCGCCTGTTGCTGCGGCAGTACCTGCTGACAGGCATGCAGGGTGTGCTGCTGGTGCTGGCCGTGTTGTGGCCGCAGACGTGAACGGGAGGACCCGATGTTCGCCGAACTGATTGCCCGCGCCTGCAGTGGTGCGATTCATGTGGTGACCGGTGCGCGTGCGCTGTGGATCGGCTGTGCACCGTCCAGCGAGCGCCGCGTGTACTACGGCAACCATGCCAGCCATGGTGACTTCGTGCTGATCTGGTCGTCGATGCCGCCGGCGTTGCGGCGCCAGGTGCGCCCGGTGGCCGCGGCCGAATACTGGCAGCGCGATGGCCTGCGACGCTACCTGATCGATGCGGTGTTCAACGGTGTGCTGGTCGAGCGCGAGGCCGGCCATCGCCAGCAGGATCCGCTGCAGGTGCTGCGTGATGCGGTGGACGAGGGGTGTTCGTTGATCCTGTTTCCAGAAGGTACGCGCAACGTGGGCGACGAGCCGTTGCTGCCGTTCAAGAGCGGCATCTTTCACCTGGCACGGCAACGGCCGGAGCTGGAGTTCGTACCGGTGTGGATCGACAACCTGAAGCGGGTGATGCCCAAGGGTCGTTTCCTGCCGCTGCCATTGCTGTGTACGGCCACCTTCGGTACACCGCTACGGCTGCAGGCTGACGAGGACAAGGCCGCATTCCTGGCGCGCAGCCGGCAGGCGCTGCTGGACCTGGCGCCGAATGGAGGTCGTGCATGAGTTTCGTGTTGGATGTCTCTGGCGATCTGGCAACGCAGAGTGTCGGCCAGCAGACCGGCCTGCTGTTCGCGGGCGTGGGCGCGGTGCTGGTGCTGGCCACGCTGGTGGCCGAAACGCTGCGCTGGCGCCGGCGTGGGCAGCCGAGCGCAGTGATCGCCAACCTGGTCTCGCGCATCCGCGCCTGGTGGGTGATGGCGATCGTGGTCGGGTTGGCGCTGTTCTTCGGCCGTGCCGGGGTGATCGTGCTGTTCGCGATCATCTCGCTGTTCGCGCTGCGCGAGTTCATTACCCTGGCGCCGACACGCTCAGGCGACTACTACGCGCTGCTGGCCGCGTTCTACATCGTGCTGCCGTGGCAGTACTACCTGGTGTGGATCGACTGGTACGGCATGTACACACTGCTGATCCCGGTCTATGCGTTCCTGTTCCTGCCGATCCTGTCGACCATCGGCGGCGACACCACCCACTACCTGGAGCGCACGGCGAAGGTGCAGTGGGGGCTGATGATCTGCGTGTTCTGCATCTCGCATGTGCCGCTGCTGCTGAACCTGCACGTGCCCGGCCATGACCCCTCGCGCAACGTGTTGCTGTTCGCCTTCCTGGTGATCGTGGTGCAGTCCTCGGACGTGCTGCAGTACATCTGGGGCAAGCTGCTGGGCAGGCGCCTGATTGCACCGAAGCTGTCGCCGTCGAAGACGGTGGAGGGCTTCGTGGGTGGTGTGCTCAGTGCCAGCGCGCTGGGGGCGGCGCTATGGTGGATCACCCCGTTCACGCCGCTGCAGGCCTTCGGCCTGTCGCTGTTGATCAACCTGATGGGGTTCTGGGGTGGTCTGGTGATGTCGGCAATCAAGCGCGACCGTGGCATCAAGGACTGGGGCCACATGATCGAGGGCCATGGCGGCATGCTCGACCGGCTGGATTCGGTGTGTTTCGCCGCGCCGGTGTTCTTCCACGTGGTGCGGTACTACTGGAAGGCAGGCGGCGGCGGTTGATGCCGCTGGGCCGTCATCCACGCATGGCGTGGATCTACCGGTAGTGCCGGCCGCTGGCCGGCAACTGCAACATCCTGCCATCGTTCATGGGGTTGCCGGCCAGGGGCCGGCACTACCCTCGTGCGCGCTTACGCGCTGATGCCGTATTCCTTCAGCTTCTTGCGCAGGGTGGCGCGGTGGATGCCCAGCATCGCTGCAGCCCGGCTCTGGTTGCCTTCGCAGTGGTTGAGCACTTCCACGAACAACGGGATCTCCATCTCGCGCAGCACGATCTCGTAGACATCGTCCGCGTCGCAGCCATCAAGGTCACGCAGGTAACGGCGCACGGACTGGGCGACATGTTCACGCAGCGGTGGCCGGGCAGCGCCACGACTGTTGTCAGGACGAGAAAGGACAGCGTTCAAGGGGGTTCCCGATTCGGTTGCCCGTGCGCGCGGAGCGCGCGGCCGGACGAGGTGGTGGCGGCCAGTCTAGCGCGAGCGTGCCCGGCCTGCCACGGCCAGTCGTGTCCATCCTGGTCACAGGAAGTCGAAGGTGAATGCGACGGTGGACGCAGCCGGCTCCTGTACACGGAAGGCAATACGCGCGCTCTGTCCCGGCTCCAGCAGGGCCGCACCGGGGTCTTCACCCAGATACTGCGCCGGCGTGAACACTGCGCTGCCGATCACCCGGCCATCCGCATCGGACAGCGACAGGCGCAGCGCCGGCCAGGCCTGCGCCCAGCGTGCATCGTTGCGGATGCTGGCCTGTACCTGCAGAACGCCTGCCTGGTTGGGCAGCGGCCGGATCTCGCGGCTGGTCATGGTGAATGCGGTTGGTTCATGCCAGGCGGGCAGGGTGCAGCGCAGGACGCCACACAGCGCCCCGAGCCACGCACGATTGCCGGCGTCGGCGGCCAGTCGCGCACGATCGGCAAGCACGCTTTGCAGAACCAGCAGCAGGGCCAGTCCGGCGACCAGCAGCCAGTGCCAGCGCGGCGTCGGCAGCCTGCGCGCGCGCGCGGCACCGAGGAAGCTGGGCGCGTCGCTGGCAACGGCGGTTGCCTGTATCGCGGCCGATACGGGCTCGATGCGCACCGCTTCATCGGCAATGACAGTGTCATCGTGGTGGTGCTTCATCGCTTCCTGTTGCGATACAGGGTCGATAGGTTCAGCCGGTGCTGCAGCAATGGGCACCGGCGCGGCTGCGTCCGGCGTGTGCGTTTCGGTCGCAGGCGCGGCATCACCTTCCGACGTGGGACGCAGGAAAGTGGCCAGTGGACGGCGCGGTGGGTTCGGCTCGGACATGCTCAGGGCGCGGGCTCGGATCCAGCGGTCATTCAACCACGATCAGGCGCGGCGCACGCCGGTGATGCGCATCCAGTCGCCGTCCTGGGTGGCCTGCAGGTCGTCGAACCACGGCGCATAGCGCTGCAGCAGTTCGCCTTCCTGGCCGTGCAGGATGCCCGACAGGGCGATGCGACCGCCGGCAGCGACGCGCGCGGCCAGCAGTTCGGCCAGCGCATCCAGCGCCGAGGCAAGAATGTTGGCGACCACGACCGGATAGGTCGCGACGGGTTCGTCCTGCGGCAGGTACACGTGCATGCGTGCCTGTTCGCCGTTGCGCTCGGCGTTGTCGGCGGTGGCCACCAGTGCCTGCGGATCGTTGTCGACGCCGATTGCCTCAGCCGCGCCCAGCTTCAGTGCGGCCAGCGCGAGGATGCCCGAGCCACAACCGAAGTCGAGCACGCGCTGGCCCTGCAGCAGGCCATCCACGGCCAACTGGTCCAGCCAGCGCAGGCACAGCGCGGTGGTCGGGTGGGTGCCCGAACCGAACGCCAGGCCCGGATCCAGTCGCACCACGGCGGCATCGGCGGACTGCGCGGCCTCTGGCAGTTCATGGTTCCACGGCACGATCCAGGTCCGGCTGCCGAAATCCATCGGCTGGAACTGGTCCAGCCAGGCGCGTTCCCAGTCCTCGTCCTCGACCGCGCGGAAGCTGCCGCCGCTCCAGTCCAGTTCCGGATCGAATGCTTCCAGTGCGGCCAGCAGCAACAGCGCATTGCTGTCGGCGGGGAACAACGCGCTCAGCACCAGGGTGTCCCACAGCGGCGTTTCGCCCACACCCGGCTCGAGGATGGCCTGTTCGTTGCTGGTATCGGCCTCGGCATCAAGCAGGGTCACGGCCAGTGCGCCGACGTCCTCCAGCGCGTTTTCATAGCGGGGCTGGGTCGCTTCGGTGCAGCGCAGGGTCAGTTCCAGGAACGGCATGGCAGTGGGGGCAATCGCGGGAAAGGGGGCCATGCTAGACCATCGGGGCGTCTCCGTATTGCCTGAGATGCCGCTCTGGGATGAACGACGCCGGTTCAGACAGGCCTGCCGGGCCTTGCTAAACTCCGTGCTTTCCTGTGCGCCCTGATGCTCCACCGCCGCCAATGGCCTTTGCTCCGACCCTGAAAACCTGGTTGCTCGTGCTGCCGGCGGTGGCCGTGCTGGGCGTGGCCGGCTATCGGGCCAGCGGCCACGTGGCGCCGTCCACGGTGCAGGCAGACCTGCCGGGCGTCGCGGTCGCCGATGACAGCGCAGCAGCGTTGCAGGTAATGCCGGAAGCACTGGCGCGCCGGCTGGCGGCCTTCGAGCGCGGCAACGCCCTGCCTTCAGGCCTGCCACTGGATCTCCGTGCCGATATCGAAGATGCCACCGATCTGTATGCCTACGCGCAGCGCCTGCGCGTGCAGGCCGATGAGGGCAACCACGAGGCGCGCTGGATGCTCAGCCGTGTCTATGACTACTGCGCACAGTATGCGGTCGACCCGGGCGGCTACCGCCTGGACAACAACGTGCTGGCCGGATCGGGGCTGACCGCGGCGCCGGCGATGGTGCAGGCACGCGAACGTGTCGCGCAGCGCTGCGGTGGCTTTGTGCCTGGCGACAAGCTGGGGCCGCCGCTGGTGCTTGCCGAACGGCGCAAGGCGGCGGAGCAGGGCAACCTGGCAGCCGAGGCAGCGTTGTTCGCCGAAGGCGAGCCGCTGCAGGACAGCCCCGAGTACCGCCGCGACCTGGTCGAGCGGGTGCGCACGTCGCGCGATCCGGAGGCATTCATGGCCATCGCGCCGGGCATGGGGGTGCGCGCCTCGGGCGATCGTGCGCTGAACGGCCTGGTGGCCGGCGAACAGCTCAGTGAACTGGCATGGCGGCTTGCGGCCTGCGAACTCGGTCTACCGTGTGGAGCAGACAGCGTGCTGGTCAACAGTTTTTGTGCGAACGGAGGGATCTGTTCGCAGGATGGAACGCAGGATTTCCGGGATTTCGTGTATGACGCTGCGGTTTCGCGGCAAGGTGCGGGGAAGATGAGGCAATGGATCAAGCGATTGGTTGGAAAGAGGGACGGGCAATGAATTACCGTCGATTCCTGCATGGGGCCAAATTCTGGTTCTGGGTGGCGCTGTTCGTGGCCTATTCGGCCGGTGCGGTTGGCCTGTTGATGATCGACACCTATGAAGATCGCTACCGGCATCTGTCGAAGGTGGAGCTGACCACGGTGAAGGCGCAGGAAGACGTGCGCCGCGCGGGCGCTAGCCAGGTCGCAGCGGTGTATCGCGCGCAGAGCGGCATGCCGTTCGCCTCGCTGCCGGCCGGCAGCACCTTCCAGGTGGTGTGGCCCGACGGCTCGACCGAGACCATGGTGATCGTCGACCCGACCTCGCCCAATGGCGTCCGCCCGTTGGCAAAGTCGCAGATTCCGGCGACGGCGGCCGACGCGCGCTGAAGGTAGCGCCGAGCCATGCCCGGCGGCCTCGCGCTTCGTTGTCATTTCGCCGGGCATGGTCCGGCGGTAGCGGAAGAGAAACAGAAAAGGGCGGGGATATCCCCGCCCTTTTCATGTCCAGCACCTGGCGCCGATCAGGTCAGCGCGATCGGCTTGTTCTTGCGTTCGGCAAGGCGCTTTTCCAGGTAGTGGATGTTCTGGCCACCGGCCTGGAAGCCCTTGTCGCGCATGATCCGCTGCTGCAGCGCGATGTTGGTCTTGATGCCGTCCACCACCATTTCGCTCAGTGCCACCCGCATGCGGGCGATGGCGGTCTCGCGGTCCGGACCGTGCACGATCAGCTTGCCGATCATCGAGTCGTAGTTCGACGGCACGCGGTAGCCACTGTAGATGTGGGTGTCCACGCGCACGCCGGGTCCGCCCGGCGGATGGAAGCCGGTGATGGTGCCCGGGCTCGGCACGAAGGTTTCAGCATCTTCGGCGTTGATGCGGCACTCGATCGCATGGCCGGTCAGTACCACGTCGCTCTGCTTGATCGACAGCTTCTGGCCGGCGGCGATCTTCAGCTGCTCGGCCACCAGGTCGATGCCGGTGACCATTTCGGTGACCGGATGCTCCACCTGGATGCGGGTGTTCATTTCGATGAAGTAGAAGCGGCCATCTTCGTACAGGAACTCGAACGTGCCGGCACCGCGGTAGCCGATGCGCACGCAGGCTTCGGTGCACACCTTGCCGATCTGCTCGCGCTGCTCGGCGCTGATGCCCGGTGCCGGTGCTTCTTCCACCACCTTCTGGTGGCGGCGCTGCATCGAGCAGTCGCGCTCACCCAGGTGGATGGCGTTGCCCTGGCCGTCGGCAAGCACCTGGATCTCCACGTGGCGCGGATTTTCCAGGAACTTCTCCATGTAGACCTCACCATTGCCGAACGCGGCCTTGGCCTCGCTCTTGGTGGTTTCGATGGAGGTCTTCAGCGAGGCTTCGGCGTGCACCACGCGCATGCCGCGGCCACCACCGCCACCGGCTGCCTTGATGATGACCGGGTAGCCGATCTCACGGGCGATCTTGGTGTTGGCGACGATGTCATCGCCCAGCGGGCCGCCCGAGCCAGGCACGCACGGCACGCCGGCGGACTTCATCGCGCGGATGGCTTCGACCTTGTCGCCCATCATGCGGATGGTGTCCGCCTTGGGGCCGATGAAGATGAAGCCGGACTCCTCCACGCGCTCGGCGAAGTCGGCGTTCTCCGACAGGAAGCCGTAGCCCGGGTGGATGGCCTGGGCGTCGGTGACTTCAGCGGCAGCAATCAGCGCCGGGATGTTGAGGTAGCTCTGCGGCGACGGCGCGGGTCCGATGCAGACCGACTCGTCGGCCATGGCCACGTGCTTGAGGTTGCGGTCGACCGTGGAATGCACGGCCACCGTGCGGATGCCCAGGGTATGGCACGCGCGCAGGATGCGCAGCGCGATTTCCCCTCGGTTGGCAATGACGACTTTGTCGAGCATGGCGTGCCCCTCAGCCGATCACGAACAGCGGCTGGTCGAACTCCACCGGCTGGCCGTTCTCGCCGAGGATGGCGACGATGGTGCCGGACTTGTCGGCCTCGATCGGGTTGAACATCTTCATCGCTTCGATGATGGCCAGGGTTTCGCCTTCCTTGACCTGCTGGCCAACGCTGACGAAGGCCGGCTTGTCCGGGGCGGCCGAGGCATAGAAGGTGCCGACCATCGGCGAGCGCAGCACGTGGCCTTCCGGCAGCGCCGGGCCCGGCTTGGCGGTGCCGCCGGTGGAGGCTTCGGTCGGCGACTGCATCGGCATCGCCTGCGGTGCGGGGGCGGCCGGGGCGGCATACACCGGTGCCGGCATCGGTGCGGCATAGCCGGCCACCGGGGCACGCGACAGGCGCACCGACTCTTCGCCTTCCTTGATTTCGATTTCGGCCAGGTTCGACTCTTCCAGCAGGTCGATCAGCTTCTTGATTTTGCGGAGATCCATGGTGGCCTCTTTGCTCTTGATGTCAGTGTGGTGGGAAGCGCGTCGCGCTCGGGTCAAAGCAGTTCGTAGAACTCGCGCAGCTGCCGCGTACGGTCGCGCGCGAGGGTGATCAGGCAGCGCATCTGTGCGCCGTTGCGCGCCGTGCCATCGGAATTGAGGGCATAGACGGCGTTGCAGTCGTGGTCGCGCAGCTGCATCCAGGCACGCTGGGCCAGCACCAGCTGCTGTTCGGCCTCGCCGCAGTAGCTGCAGCTGCCACCGTGGTCCGGCGTGCGCAGCTGCTGGCGCGCCTGGGCGTACACGGTATTGAGTTCAGCGTCTGCAGCCGCCGCTACGTCCGAGGCGCACAGGTCGCTCTCCATCGTAGTGGTCGGGTGCGCACAGTCGATGCCTTCGTCCTTGCGGTCGAACGCCGTGGCCGCGCCGCAGATGCCGGCCCACAGCACGACGCTGGCAAGCACGCGCGGCAGCATCATCACGCGCCGGCCACCCGCACGCGTGCCAGCGCTGCATCCATCGCATAGCGATAGCTGTCGGCACCGAAGCCACAGACCACGCCCACGGCCTTGTCACTGAAGTAGCTGTGCTGGCGGAACGGTTCGCGGGTATGCGGGTTGGACAGGTGGATCTCGATGAACGGCACCGCCACCGCTGCCAGCGCATCGCGCAGGGCCACCGAGGTGTGGGTGAAGGCGGCCGGATTGATCAGGATGAAAGCGGTTCCGTCATTGCGCGCGGCCTGCACGCGGTCCACCAGGACGTGCTCGGCGTTGGACTGCAGGCTCTCCATGGCGTGCCCGGCAGCGGACGCCTGGGCTGCCAGGGCCTGGTCGATGTCGGCCAGCGTGGTGTGGCCGTAGACCTCCGGCTCGCGGGTGCCGAGCAGGTTGAGGTTGGGGCCGTGCAGGACCAGCAGCTTCGCCATGGGATCCGGAAGACGGGAAAGGGCGGCAGTCTGGCGGAACCGGTGGATGCTGTCCAGTTCGGCGAAGTTTGCAGCGTTTCAATCGAGCGTTTGAAATCTGCCGGAGCGCTTGTGGCCGTATGGCGGGCGCTGGATCAAGGCGCGCTGAACGCCTTGCAGGCCGGGGATGCATGCACGTAGGCCGACGATGGCGGCAGGCCGGGCGATGGCGGCTGCCGCAATGGGCCGTGATGCCGTAGATCCACGCCATGCGTGGATGGCGGAGTTCGGTGCGCAGCAAGCGACACACCCACCACGAAGCCTCCTGGTACCGGGCCGCTCAGGTCTCCAGCGGCACCGTTGGTACAACGTTCGGGAACACCTCCTCCAAGGGCTCCCGTTCCCCCGGCTTCGGTGCCGGCCAGTTGTAGGCGTTCACCGGCTGCGCGCGGTTCACCCACAACGCGTAATACAGATGGTCGGCGCGGCCATCACCGGTATTGGGATGGATCAGGATGGTCAGGCCCAGGCTGTTGAGCTGCAGCCAGGGCACCAGCACCGGCAGCAGGTCGTTGGTGAAGCCGAAATAGAACGAGGGCGTGACGTGCGGGCCGCGCGGCTCCAGGTTCCAGTTGCCCAGCTCCACCGGGAAGCGCTCGGCCGCCCAGCGCCGCAACAGGGCCGCCTTCTCGAAGCTGTCCTCGTCGAAGTAGATATGCGCGTGATAGCTCCTGATATCGGTGTAGGCACGCGGGGTGGCCGGCAGGGTGGCCTCGCCGGGGCGCACACTGGTTGGACGCGGAGTCGGCTCGCTGACCGTGGCCTCGCCCCAAGGGCTGCGACCTTGGGGCGCGGGCGGAACAATGGCTCGGAAACCGGGGCGGCCCGGCTCGGTGGTGTTCGCCGCCGCTTCGGCGCGCGCGGCTGCCGGGGCGGCCGCCGCGCTGGCACTGGCCAGGCCACCGGCGGCCAGCCCGGCCGAGGCGATCAGCCGGCGGCGCGTGGGCGAGAGCAGGTCGGCCCACTGGGCATCGTCGTCGGCAGCAAACAGGGCGTTGGTGGCGGAGGTCTGTGGGTCCGGTTGCATGAAGGGCTCCATGGCAGCGTGCATCGGGGGCAGGCAAGCACGCTCAGGCACCTGCCTCGGCAGCGTCCAATAAGCAGGCGGTATCACCTCATGCCCGTTCACCCCTTGTCATTGAGCGCGGCCGATCGACGGGCTAGGGTGCAGGTCTGCCGCCCTGGAGCCCGCCATGACCTCGCCCGATGCCGACACCCGGCGCAAGCGCGCGACCTTCCGCCAACTGCACGCACAGGGTTGTTTCGTGCTGCCCAATCCGTGGGATGTGGGCAGCGCCCGCTACCTGCAGCGGCAGGGCTTCCAGGCGCTGGCCACGACCAGCGCCGGGTGCGCTTGGAGCGAGGGGCGGCCAGACGGCGCGGTTTCGCTGCAGGCCACGCTGGAACATCTGCGGCTGATGGTGGCGGCGACGCCATTGCCGTTGAACGCCGATTTCGGTGATGGCTTTGGCGCCACACCGCGCGCGGTGGAGGAGGCCGTGGCGGCGGCAATCGATACTGGCGTAGCCGCGTTGTCGATCGAGGACGCCAGTGGCGTGGCCGATGCGCCGTTGAGGCCGATCGACGAGGCGGTCCAGCGCCTGCGTGCAGCGCGCTCGGCCATCGACCGTGCCGGCGGCGAGGTGCTGCTGGTCGGCCGGGCGGAGAACTTCTTCGTCGGAGTGCCCGATCTGCAGGACGCACTGCAGCGGCTGCGCGCCTATGCCGAAGCGGGTGCCGATGTGCTGTATGCACCGGGCATCAGTACACGCGAACAGATCAGTGCGGTAGTCGCCGCTGCGGGCTCGAAGCCGGTGAACCTGCTGGTCGGTGGGCCGACGCCGCTGAGCCTGCAGGACATCGCCGCACTCGGCGTGCGCCGGGTCAGTCTCGGCGGTGCGCTGGCGCGTGCGGCCTGGGGTGGCTTGATGCAGGCCACCCAGCCTATCGTGCAGGGCGGCCGCTTCGATGGCCTGCAGCAGGCGGCCCCGGGCGCGGCGTTGAATACGCTGTTCCGCTGACGGAAACCTGGGTGCCGGCCCAGGTGAGCAGATTGGCAGCAGGTCCACGCGATGCGTGGACGGATGAGCCCGCGACTACAGCGCCTCGATCCCGCCCTTGGGCATGGACACTTCCGGCTCCAGCGCCGGCAGCAGTTGCCGCAGCAGCCCGGGGTTGTCCAGCAGCGCAGTGCCATCGAGATAACGCCAGTCCGCAGTTCCCACGCGGCGTACAGCGAACATGAACGAGGTGCTGCGTATCGGCGATTCGCGCACGCGCAACAGTGACTGGCGTGGCACGAAGCTGACCTCTTCGCCGCCAGCGGCGTAGGTGCGGCCGGGCATGCCGGCTTCGTCGCTGATGACGGTGACCGACTTGCGCAGTTCCTTCACGGTATCGCGGGTCATCCGTGCATAGGCATCATCGCCTCCGGCCAGCTGCTTCAGGCTGGGGTGGGTGCGCGCGATGATCATCTCCGCATCGCCGCGACCGAACGCATCCAGCATCGCCTGCACGTCCTGACGCAATGCCTTTGAATCGCTGGGGCTGAGTTCGCCTGCGAAGGCCGATGGCAGCACTACCGACAGCAGCAGGGCCAGCAATGGGAGAAGCGGGCGTCGATCCATTCTCGGCTATCTCTGGGGGGAACCGCCGCACTATACGGCGGATGCGGAAACAGCGTCCCACGCATGGCGCTGGTATCCCGACAATCACTACTTACTATTGGTAGTTAGTGAATTCCGGACATCCCCCATGCACAGCCTCATCGTTACCGCCCATCCTGAATCCGGCTCGTTGACCCATGCCATCGCCAAGCGCATCGGCGAAGCCATCACCGCGGCGGATGCCGCCAACACCGTGACCCACGCCGACCTGATGGCCGAAGGTTTCGATCCACGCTTCAACCCACAGGACCAGGCCCTGTTCCGTGGCACCGGCGCAGTTCCGGCCGACGTCGCCGCCGAGCAGGCGCGGCTGGACGCCACCGACACACTGGTACTGGTCTACCCGCTGTACTGGTGGTCATTCCCCGCGCTGCTGAAGGGATGGATCGATCGTGTATTCGCCCAAGGCTGGGCCTACCAGGACGGTGCCGATGGCAAGGTGCAGAAGAAGCTGCGACGGTTGCGCGTGCACTTGGTCGGGATCGGCGGCGCGGGCGCGGACATGATCGAACGACGCGGCTACGGCGCGGCGATGAAGGCCCAGATCGACATGGGCATCTTCGACTATTGCGGCGCGCGCGTGCTGTCGTCTGACCTGTTGCTGGACGCTGATTCCGGTGCGGCCGAAGCGCATCTGCAGTCGGCAGGGGAGATCGGCCGTAAAATCGGAACTCCAATGCACTGATCGCCGTGTCCCGCCGATGCCTGCCAACGCCGCTCCCACGCGCCGCCGATTGACCCGCGAGCAACGCGCCCGCCAGTTGCTGGATGTGGCCTGGGCGCTGGTTGGCGACGAAGGTACCGACGCGCTGACGCTGGGGCGGCTGGCCGAGGCCGCGGGCGTGACCAAGCCGGTGGCCTACGATCACTTCGTAACCCGCAACGGATTGCTGGCCGCGCTCTACGATGACTACGACGGCCGGCAGACGGTGGTGTTCCACGAGCGCATCGGCCGCGCCCGGGCGCAGCTGGCCGACCGCGCGGCAGCCATCGCCTCCGGCTACATCGATTGCATCCTCAGCCAGGGCAGTGAAGTGCAGGGCATCCTCGCAGCGCTGGTGGGCGCGCCGGAACTGCACGAAGTGCGGCGGCGTTACCAGCAGGACTTCATCAACAACTGCGACGCCTGGCTGGGCCCGTTCGCCGCCGATGGCACCGTGCCGTTGGCGGGACGCTGGGCGATTCTCGGTGCTGCCGAAACCCTGTCAGAAGGGGTAGCCGCCGGTGCCCTGGACAAGATGGAGGCCGAACATGAGTTGCAACGCCTGATCGTGGCCACCGTCAAACGGCGCTGAGCCGCTCAGGCGTCGGCGCTGCTGCCGGCCAGCGCAGCGAATCCGGCGGCCAGCCGTTCGCGTACCAGAGCATCGCGTGCGTCGCGGCTGTCCGAGCCAAGCACCACTGTGATCAGCCGTACCGGATGCGCGCGCCGTGGCACAGGTTGGCAGGCGGTGGCGGCCAGGCAGAAGCCCGCGGCCTGGGTGTAGCCGGTCTTCAAGCCATCCACGCCGTCATCGCCAAGCAGGGCATTCTGGTTGTTGCGGCTGAAGCTGCCGTGCGCGAACGCGCGCTGTGCGGTGACGGCCAGAATCTGCGGATGATCGTTCAGCAGGCAGGCCGCCAGCACTGCCATGTCGCGGGCGCTGGACGCATGGTGTGGCGTGGTGATGCCGGAGACGCTGGCGAACCAGGTGCTGCGCAGGCCGAGCTGGCGTGCGTGCCGGTTCATGCGGTCCAGGAATGCAGACTGTGATCCGTCCAGATGACGCGCGATGGCCAGCGCCGCATCATTGCCGGAGACGATCATCAACCCTTCCAGCAAGCGTGCCAGGCTGACCCTTTCGCCGGGCACCAGGCCCATCCGCGTTTCATCATCGGCCACCGCGTGCACGTCTTCGGCGGCAATGGTGACCGCCTCGTCCCATGTGCGACCCCCTTCTTCGATGCACGCATACGCTGCGTAGGCGGTCATCAGTTTGGTCAGCGACGCCGGCTGCCGCGCGACCCCGGCGTTGTCCTGATGGATCACCTCGAAGGTGGCGGCATCGAGGGTGATGAAGGAGAGAGGCGCGCGTGCAGGGGAAGAAGACGGCATGGATGCTGCGGTGGCGAGGGGAAGCTCGCAGGATAGTGCGCATCGGCTGCATGAAGCTGCAATATTGAAATGATATAACGTTCGAAATAATGGGCCGCCACTGGCCTGACGGGACCTCCGATGACTGCACACATGCCACGCCGTTGGCTCCCTTCCTCTCTGCTGCTCGCGCTGCTCGCGCTCGGTGGCTGTCAGCCGAACCTGCGCGCCGATACCGCTGCGGCCAGCACCACGCGCCCGCACAACGTGATCGTGATGATCAACGACGGTGCCGGTTGGGGCACCTGGGACGCGGCTGCCTACTGGCAGTACGGCAGCCGCGAAGGCGCCCCCTATGCGGACTTCCCGCAGCGCCTCGCCGTGACCACCTATCCGTTGAACGCCAGCAGCCAGCCGACCCGCGACAACGCGCAGACCCTCGGCTACGACGCGGCCAAAGCATGGGATGACTCCCCGGTTCCCGCGCAGGACCTGCCGTTCGCCGGCTACCAGTACCTGGCCGCGGTCGCCACCGACAGTGCAGCGGCGGGCACGGCGTTGTCCTCGGGCATCAAGACCTACAACAACGCCATCAACTACAGCAACGATGGCAACGCGGTGGAATTCAATACGCTGCATGCCAAGCGCCTGGGCATGGCCACCGGCGTGGTCACCTCGGTGCCGTTCGCACATGCCACGCCGGCCGCGTTCGCTGCGCAGAACGAATCGCGCAACAACTATCACGCCATTGCGCACCAGATGCTGGCGCAGGGCCACATGGACCTGGTGATGGGTACTGGTGGTCCCGGCTACAGCGTTGATGGCCATGCCTGTGACGAAGGCGCGGGCGCGGGCGCGGTGAAGGCCGAGGGCTGTGCGAACCCGTGGGAGTGGGTGTCGCAGCAGGATTGGCAGCAGCTGGAAGCGGGCAGCACCATCGCCGGTAATCCGTCCGGGCCGTGGCGCCTGATCCGCAGCAAGGAGGCGTTCGCTGCGCTGGCGCAGGGACGGCTGCCGACCGACCGGCCGCTGATCGGCGTGCCGCGCGTGGCCAACACGCTGCAGCAGGCGCGCCAGCTGCAGGTGCTGGGCAAGGATGCGGCCACGCCTTCTGGTGTGAGGAAGATCGACAGCGTGCCGGATCTTGCAACCATGACCCGCGGTGCGCTGCAGTTCCTGCAGCAGCGTTCGGCCGAGGGCCTGTTCCTGATGGTGGAAGGTGGCGCTACCGACTGGGCCGCGCATACCAGCGCCTGCGGCACCGAATGGCACTACGGCCAGTGCGGCGACCAGCCGCAGTACGGCCGGCTGATCGAGGAAACCGTGGAGTTCAACGACGCGGTGACAGCAGTGATCGAGTGGATCGAACGCAACGGTGGCTGGGAACGCACCCTGCTGATCGTCACCACCGACCACGACAACAGCATGCCGATGGGCCCGGATGCACAGAGCGTGGCCTTCGAGCCGGTGCGCAACAACGGCCGTGGACGCATGCCGGGGATGAGCTTCCGTCCCACCGGCAACCATTCCAATGCACTGGTGCCGTTGTGGGCCAAGGGGGCAGGGTCGGAGCTGCTGGGCCAGCGCGTGCGGGGCGTCGACGAGGGCTACCGCCAGCATGTGCGCTGGAACGACGGCCGTTACATCGACAACACCGACGTGGCTGCGGCGGTGCAGGAAGCACTGCAGCGCTAGGGTAGTGCCTGCCGCTGGCCGGCAACCTCGGTGACCGGGCATCTTGCCGCTGCCGGCCAGCGGCCGGCACTACCGGGAGTGCTGCTGGGCGGCGGGGACGGCGACGGGGAAGGGCTGGCCAGTTGCCGCGCCAGCTCGGCGTTGGTCACATGGCCATGCAGGAACAACAGGCCGCTGAAGATGTTCATGTGCGTACCTCCACTTGAGTGGATTGCACGATACGGGCAGCATGGAAGGCGAAAAAGCGACATTTCCGCAAGCTTGCCTTGAGAGGAATTCAAGCCTGATGTCCCGCCCACCCCTCCATGCCCTGCAGGGTTTCGTGGCTGCCGCCCGGCTTGGCAACCTGTCGCGCGCGGCGGCGTCGATGAACCTGACCGTCAGTGCACTCAGCCATCAGATGCGCCAGCTGGAAGAGCGGCTCGGGCAGCCGCTGCTGGTCCGCCAGCCACGTGGTGTCACCCTCACCCTTGAGGGGCAGCGCCTGCTCGACCAGGTGGGTCCGCACCTGGATGCGATCAACGAAGCCTTCCAGCCCTATGCCGCGCGTGCCGAGCACGTGCTGACGATCAGCGCGGTGCCATCGATGGCGTCGGCCTGGCTGGTGCCGCGCCTGGGCCACTTCGTGGCTGAGCACCCACAGATCGAGATCAACCTGCAGTCGAGTGAGCGCCTGGTGGATTTCGAGCGTCAGCGGCAGTTCGACGCGGCGCTGCGGCTGGGCAGCGGGCACTGGCCCGGGCTGGTGGTGGAGCCATTGTTTGACGAGTGGCTGCTGCCGATGGCCAGCCCGGCGCTGATTGAACGCATGGGCGGTATCGACCGCGTACCGCTGACCCAGTGGCCACTGCTGGGTGATCCTGACGGCGCGTGGGGCGCGTGGTTCGCCTTGAGCGGGCAGAGCCCGCCGCCGCGCTTCGTGGCGGTGCTGGATGATTCGGAAGCGCACCATCGCGCGGCGCTGGATGGCGTGGGCGTGGCGCTCGGACGGGTGACCCGGGCACGCCTGCTGCTGGAATCCGGCCAGCTGGTTGCGCTGTCCAGCCAGCGCCTGAAGACGGCGTGGCCGCATTGGCTGGTGTACCCGCAGCGCTCGGCCAGCCATCGTGGCTTCCTTGCTTTCCGCGACTGGCTGCATGCGCAGGCCGCCGAGCACGTGCGGCACATGGCAGGGCAAGGGCCGCACGGCTAGACAGGTGCACCGGCCTGTCCGGCCGCTGTCATCAGGGCGTGGCCGGCCGCGGCGAAGCTGGGCACCTCCACCCAACACCGCCTGCCGCCATGCGCTACCGCCTCGCCGTTCTTGATATCGCCGGAACCACCGTTGCCGACCCGGGACTGGTCGCCCGCGCCTTCGTTGAAGCGATGGCCGCCGCCGGCCACGCCATCGACGTAGAGCACGTGCGCCCGTTGATGGGCTACCCCAAGCCGCAGGCGATCGCCCGCCTGTTGGGGACTGCGGTGGACGACCCGCACGTGGCGCCGATCCATGCCGACTTCGTGGCGCGCATGCTCGAGTGCTACCGCCATGCACCGGGCATCGCGCCGCTGCCGGGTGCCGAGGTACTGTTCGAAACGCTGCGCGCGCACGGCATCCGCATCGGCCTGGATACCGGCTTCTCGCGTGACATTGCCGAGGTGATCATCGAGCGGCTCGGTTGGCAGGATCGCATCGATGTGTTGGTGGCCAGCGATGAGGTCCCGATGGGTCGCCCCGCGCCGTACATGATCCATGCGCTGATGCAGCGCACCGATGTGGATGACGCCGCCGCTGTAGTGAAGGTGGGCGACACCGAGGTCGACATCAACGAAGGCCGCAATGCCGGCGTCGGCCTGAACATCGCGGTCACAACCGGTGCGTTCACCCGTGCGGAACTGCTGCCGCATGGTCCGGACCACATCATCGACCACCTCGACCGCCTGCCGGCGCTGCTCGGCCTGGCACGTTCCGGCACGGTCGCCGCTGCATGAGCCGGCCCTCGCTGCGGGCTCGGCTGCAGGGGCATCGGTTGGCGCTGACGGTGTTCGCCGGCAGTGCCGCGCTGTCCACCTATGCATGCATGTATGCCTTCCGCAAGCCATTCGCCGCCGCATCGTTCGATGACCAGCATCTGTTCGGCGCCGACTACAAGGTGTGGCTGGTGGTGGCGCAGGTGCTGGGCTACATGTGCAGCAAGTTCATCGGCGTGCGGGTGATCGGCGAACTGCGCGCCGAGCGCCGCGCCAGCCTGCTGCTGGGCCTGATCGGCATTTCCTGGTTGGCACTGCTCGGCTTCGCGCTGGTGCCGGCGCCGTGGAACATCCCGTTCCTGTTCCTCAACGGCCTGCCGCTGGGCATGGTGTGGGGCCTGGTGTTCAGCTACCTGGAAGGGCGACGGACCACCGAAGCGATGGGCGCGATCCTCGCCTCCAGTTTCATCATGGCCTCCGGCGTGGTGAAGTCGGTCGGAAAATGGCTGCTGCTGCAGGGCGTTAGCGAGTTCTGGATGCCGTTCCTGTGCGGCCTGCTGTTCCTGCCGCTGCTGCTGGTGTCGGTACGCATGCTGGAACGCATTCCCGCCCCGGATGCCGCCGACCTGCGCGAGCGCTCGCCGCGGCTACCGATGGACCGAGCGCAGCGTCGCGCCTTCGTGCGCCGCTTCCTGCCGGGGCTGGCGCTGATGATCCTGTGCTACGTGTGCCTGACCGTGGTCCGCGATTTCCGCGACAGCTTTGAAGCCGAGCTGTTCCGCGAGCTGGGCTACGGTGGCAGCGCCGGCGTGTTCGCCGCCATCGAAACGCCGGTGGCGTTCGCGGTGCTGGCACTGACCGCCGGCCTGACCTGGTTCCGCAACAACCTCAACGGCCTGATGGCGCTGCACGCGCTGATGTTCATCGGCTTGGCCACTGCAGGACTGAGCACGCTGGCGTTTCGCGAAGGCATGCTGCATCCGCTGGCGTGGCTGGGCCTGGTGGGCTTCGGCCTGTACCTGGCTTACGTGCCCTTCAACTGCGTGTTCTTCGAACGCCTGATCGCCACCTTCAAGGTCGCTGGCAACGTCGGCTTCGTGATGTACCTGGCCGATGCGTTCGGCTACCTGGGCAGTGTGCTGGTCCTGCTTGGCCACGAATTCTCTGGCCTGCAGCTGTCGTGGGTGCGCTTTTTCTCCAGTGCGGTCATCCATCTGTCGCTGCTGGGCGGTGCCTGCCTGCTGCTGTCCCTGCTGTACTTCCACCACAAGGCGCTGCGCCTGGCCCGCATGCCAGCACTCGCCTCCGTCTGAGTCCATCACCCATGAAGAACACAACCGCCCTCGTGGTCGGTGCCGGCATCGTCGGCCTGGCCGTGGCCCGCGCGCTGGCCGTGCGTGGCTGCAAGGTCACCGTGCTGGAGCGCCATGAACGCGCTGTCGGCGCCTCCATCCGCAACTTCGGCATGGTCTGGCCGATCGGCGTGCCCAATGGACCGCTGTATGAGCGCGCGCTGCGCTCGCGGCAGATCTGGCAGGAGCTGATCGACGTGGCCGGCCTCTGGCACGATCCCAGTGGCTCGTTGCATGTGGCCCATGCCGACGACGAATGGGCCGTGCTGCAGCAGTATGCGACGGCCAATGCGCAGCTGCGCCCATGCCGCCTGCTGGATCGGGATGCGGCGCTGGCGAAGTCGCCGGCATTGGTGGCGCGCGAGCTGCGCGGCGCGCTGTTCAATGCCGATGAGCTGGTGGTCGATCCGCGCCAGGCGATCCGCGCGCTGCCGGACGTGCTGCATGAACAGCACGGTGTGCAGTTCCATTGGCGCACGCCGGTAACGGCGGTGGAGAGCGGTCGGGTGTGGTCCGGCAGCCGCCTGTTCGAGGCGGATCAGGTGTTCGTCTGCAGCGGTCCGGAGTTCGAGCAGTTGTATCCGGAGCGGTACGCGGCAGCACCATTGACCCGCTGCAAGCTGCAGATGCTGCGGTTGGCCGCACAGCCGTCCGGGTTCCGCCTGGGTGCGGCCCTCTGTGGCGGCCTGTCGCTGGTGCACTACGCCGGATTCCGCGAGGCCGCCGATGTCGCGCCGTTGCAGGCGCGTTACCAGGCCGAGCATGCCGACCTGATCGAGCTCGGCATCCACGTGATGGCCGCGCAGAACGGCCAGGGTGAAATCACCATTGGTGATTCGCATGCCTACGCACATACGCACGATCCGTTCGATGAGCACGCCATCAACCAGAAGGTGCTCGATTACCTGTCCCGTTTCATGCAGGTACCCGACGCGCGCATTGCGCAGACCTGGCACGGCATCTATCCCAAGCTGCTGGATGGCAGCAGCGAATTCGTCGCCGAGCCGGCACCGGGCGTGACCATCGTCAACGCCATCGGTGGCGGTGGTCTGGGCATGACGCTCAGCTTCGGTCTGGCCGAAGAGCTGGTGGACGGCCGCTACACGGCGCTGCGGCGCGCAGCCTGAGGCGCTGCACGCGGCGGGTGCAATGCCCGCCGCGCTTTCGCTAGAGGTCGCTGCTGACCATCAGCTGCACCCAGTCACCGGCGAAGCAGGTGATGCCGAACTGCACCGCTTGCCCCTGTGGATCGACATTCAGCGAATGCACGCACAGCACCGGCCGTCGCGTCGATTGCCCGAGCACGCGCGCGACCTCGGCATCGGGCAGGCGCGCCATCACCGTGGTGTGCCGGCGCAGGTAGTCGGTCACCCCGAATGCGGCCAGCGTGCGGGTCACCGACGGCGTGCGTGCGAACACCTCGCCCAGCCCCGGGAAGCGGGTGGCCGGGAAATAGGCTTCGCTGTGGTCCACAGTACGGTCTTCCACCTGGCTGGAGTACACCACCCGATGCACGCGCTCGCCAGCGATCAGGCCGAGCGCGCGCGCTACCTGGCGGCTGGGCACCTGCACCCGGGTATCGATCAGGGTGTAGTGGCTTTCTACGTTCAGGTCATGCATGGCCCGGCCGAAACGCGTGCGTCGGCTGATCGGGTAGTGGTACGGATGCTCCTGCACGAAGCTGCCGCGGCCGGTTTCGGTGCGAATGTAGCCACGCTCCTCCAACGCCTCGATCGCGCGCCGCACGGTATGGCGGTTGACTGCGAAGCGCGTGGCCAGTTCCTGCGCCGAGGGCAGCTGGTCGCCTTCCACCAGCTGGCGTTCGCGGATCTGCCGCAGCAGCGCCTGTTCGATCTGCTGCCACAGCGGCAGCGCCGAATCGCGCGGCGTCAGGGCCGGGTCGGTCATGGTCATCAAACCTCCATCTGCGGCTGCTGGACTAGACAGGTGCACTGCACGTGCGGGCATATCAACGCGTTGCGGTTGCAACGGCATGACACAGACGGCGAAATCCATGGGCGAGCGCATTCTCGACAACCTGAAGCTGGTGCTGGCCGACGAGGTCGTGCACGGCCACGTGGTGCTGGACGGGCCGTGTATCCGCGCGGTGGGGCAGGGGCGGGTGGGGCTGCCGGGCGCAGAAGACTGTGGCGGCGACTGGCTGATGCCGGGGTTTGTCGAGCTGCATACCGACAATCTGGAGAAACACCTGGTGCCGCGCCCGGGCGTGGCGTTTCCCGCCGCGGCGGCCGTGCAGGCGCACGATGCGCAGTTGCTGGCTGCTGGCATCACCACGGCCTGCGATGCCTTGGCGGTGGGCGACGTGGAAGCCGACAGCGTGCGCGTGCGCAGCCTGCAGGCCGCCCATGCGGCGCTGGTTGAGGCGCGCCGCGCCGGCGGCCTGCGCAGCGACCACTACCTGCACCTGCGTGCCGAGCTGCCGTATTCCGGGTTGCTGCCATTGCTGGAGCCACTGCTGGATGATCCGGCGGTGCGCCTTCTGTCGCTGACCGATCACACGCCGGGGCAGCGCCAGTTCCGGAATCTGCAGCGCTATGCGGCCTACTACGGTTTGCCGACCGACACGAAGACCGGTTACCTGGATGAGCTGCTGCAGGCACGCCGTGCGCAACAGGCGCGCTATCGTCAAGCACACCTGCAACAGGTGCTGCAGTGGGTGCGCAGCCGCGGCCTGTGCCTGGCCAGCCACGACGACACGGTGGCTGCGGATGTAGATGAAGCCGTGGCCTGTGGTGCACGCATCTGCGAGTTCCCGACCACGCTGGAGGCCGCTGCCGCCGCACGTGCAGCCGGTCTGACAATCGTCGCCGGCGCACCCAACCTGGTGCTGGGCGGCTCGCATTCCGGCAACGTGGCGGCGCTGGAACTGGCACGTGCCGGCTGCCTCGATGTGCTGTCCTCCGACTATGTGCCCGCCAGCCTGCTGCCGGCGCTGGGCGTGCTGTGCGCGCAGCTGGGCTGGAGCCTGCCACGTGCGGTGGCCACGGTCAGCCATGCGCCGGCGCAGGCGCTGGGCCTGCAGGATCGCGGTCGCATCGGCGAAGGCCTGCGCGCCGACCTGCTGCGGGTGCGTGGGTCCACGCCGGACTACGTGGCCGAGGTCTGGGTGGCCGGCCGTCGCCTGCTGGCCCAGTAGCCGCCGCGGTGCGAACACCTAGACAGCTGCCCCGACCTGCCTAGTGGATGCCGCCTGCGCTTCACCGCACTGATCGAAAGTGGCCGCCATCGCCGCTCCCGCCGGAGTGGCCCACTTTCCCTTGCCGCCGCCATCGCCATGTCCACACTGCCTTCGCGCCATCCGCTTACCCTGGGTCTGCTCGCCCTGCTGCATGCCCCGCTGGCCGTCCAGGCCGCCACGCCAGCCGCGACCGATACCGTGCCCACCACCTCCGCCGTCGACCTGGACACCGTCACCGTGGTCGGCAGCATCGTCAGTGGCGAGAAACAGGCGCTGGATGCACAGCGCGAAGCCAGCCATCTGATGAACGTGATCAGTGCCGACGGCATCGGCAAGCTGCCCGACCACAACGCTGCCGAAGCCGTGCAGCGGGTTCCCGGTGTGTCGATCGAACGCGACCAGGGCGAAGGCCGCTTCGTTGCCGTGCGTGGCCTGCCGGCACAGTGGAACTCAACCACCCTCAACGGTGACCGTCTGCCGACCGCCGAAGAGGAAACCACCAGCCGTGCCACGGCATTCGATTTCTTCCCGACCGAGCTGATCGAGCGCATCGAAGTGAGCAAGACGCTCACGCCCGACCGCGAAGGCGACGCCATCGGTGGCCAGGTCAACTTCGTCACCCGCACCGCACCGACACGGCGCACGTTTGCCGCCAGCGTGGCCGGCAACTACAACGACAAGGCAGTCGACACCGGCACCAGCGCGAACGTGCTGTACGGCGACCGCAGCGCCGATGGACGCTTCGGGTTCCTGATCAACGGTACCTACTGGAAGCGCCCGTGGGCGACCGACAACTTCGAGCCGCGCCGCAGTGCCGACGGCCTGGGGGTCTACCGGCTGGAGCTGCGCGACTACACCGGCGAGCGCACCACGCGCGGCGTCAACGGTGGCATGGAATTCCTTCCGGCCGATGGCCATCGCCTGTACGTGCGTGGCCAGTATGGCGAGTTGAGCGACGATGAGACCCACTACAAGCACCGCTACCGGTTCGACAAGGACCGCGTGGAGCTGCAGAACATCCACAACGAGCTGATCACCGAATTCAAGACGTTCGAATTCGGCGGCCAGCACACCTTCGGCCGGGGCCAGGTGGACTGGAAGCTGGCCAGTGCCGAGAACGATTTCCGTTATGGCTGCATTCCCACCTGTGCCGACAACGCGTACTTCGTGGTCCAGTTCAACCAGGGCAAGGTCGGCTACCAGGGCCTGCAGGACCGTGGTGTGGGCCGCAACTCGTACAACACCCTCGATGGCGGCAACGTTGCCGCCGACACCCCCGAAACCCATCTGCCGCCGAGCTTCGCAATGGATCCGCGGAAGATGTCGCTGAGCGCGGTGGAGCTGTATCGGGTGGCGATCAATGAGAAGGACAAGGCGGTCGCGCAGCTGGACTTCAGTTTCGACGCGAGCGACACGCTGACCTGGAAGATGGGGGCCAAGTACCGCGACAAGCAGCGCCGCGCACGCTTCTCCGACGAGTTCTATGCCTGGAACTCCGCCACCGGCGGGCCGGTGCCGACCCTGGCTGACTTCCCGTTGATGGACCAGCCGGACCGCAGTGGCTACGACGTCGGCAATGGACGTGACTACGCCCGCGATTTCTCGCAGGTGGTACCGGTGCAGGCATTGGCCGAATGGTACCGGCAGAACAAGCAGCACCTGGTGCTGGTGCCGGGCGATTCGGCACTGGTGGCCAACGGCGCGGCGCTGGGTCGCAACTTCGACGTGGCCGAGAAGCAATACGCGACCTATGCGATGGCCACCTGGAAGCCGGACGAGCGCTGGGACGTGGTCGGCGGCGTGCGCCTGGAACGCACCGCCACCGACGTGCGCGGTCTGGTGCTGGAGCGTGACGCCGATGGCAGCAGCGCGCTGGTGCCCAACCTGGGCCGCAAGCGCTACACCTCGGTGCTGCCGCAGCTCAACGTGCGTTTCTCACCGCGCAGCGATCTCAACCTGCGGCTGGGCCTGACCCGCAGCTTCGCCCGCCCGAACTTTGGTGACATCAACCCGGGTGGCTCGTTCATGGAAGCCGATGGCACCTTCACCTCCGGCAACGCCAACCTGGACCCGACCTATTCGGACAACCTGGACCTGATGGCCGAGTGGTATGCCGGTCCGCTGGGTCTGCTGTCCGGCGGGGTGTTCTACAAGAACATCAGCAATCCGGTGTTCCAGAGCAGCAGCACCGGCAGCTTCAACGGCAACCCCAACGTCACCTTCTACCGGCCCGAGAATGGTGACGATGCCAAGCTGTGGGGCGCAGAGTTCGCCTTCGTGCGCCGCTTCGATTTCCTGCCCGGCCTGTGGAGCAACTTGGGCATCAATGCCAACCTGACCCTGATGGACTCGCGCATGCGCATTCCGGCGCGTAACGGCAACGTGCCGATCACCGGCCAGGCCGACCGCCTGTACAACGTCACCGTGTACTACGACGACGGCGCCTTCGCTGCCCGTCTGGCCACCAATCACAAGGGTGCCTACATCGAAGCGCACGGCGACAGCAGCGTCACCGACGCCTGGTACGGCGCCAACACCTCGGTCGACTTCAGCGCTTCCTATACCTTCGATCGCTGGACGGTGTTCGCCGAGCTGAGCAACCTCACCAACGAGCCGTTGAAGTACTACCAAGGCAGCCCGCAGCGCCCGCTGCAGGTGGAGTACTACGGCCGTCGTGCGCAGATCGGCCTGAAGTATCTGTTCCAGTGAGCCGTACCGGCGTTCTGTAGAGTCGAGCCAAGCTCGACTGCTTCTGCTCTTCAATCATCGCACCAGCGTGACCGCCTGCCCGGCACGGGCGAAGGCTTCAGCCAGCAACGGGCCGGCCTTGATCGCCTCCACTTCCTCGAACAACGCCCTCAGCGCGTCGGCCGGGCGGGAGGCCGGCGCTGCCACCGCCTGCTGGATCGCGGTGAAGCGGCCAGCCAGCACGCGGTGGCCAGGATGGATCTGTGCCCAGGCTTCCAGCGGCTGGCGCACGCCGGCGGCGGCATCCAGGCGCCGCTGCTCGAACAGGGTGATCGCCGCCGCCGACGTCTCTGCCCGCTCGATCATGGCGTGGCGCAGTTCGCGGCTGAGAAACAGGTCGTAGGCCGCACCGCGGCCGACCGCGATGCGCAGTCCGTCGCGGTCCAGGTCGGCCACCTGTTGCGAGGGGCTGTCCTCGCGCACCAGGTAGGTGCCTTCGATCTCCACGTATGGGGCACTGAAGGCGATGCGGTCGGCCCGCGCCGGATCGATGGCCAGGAAGGCCAGGTCCCATGCATCTTCGGCCGCTGCGGCGACCACCGACGCCGCAGCGTCGTGGCAGGTGAAACGGGCCTCCACGCCCATCCGCTGCGCCATCGCTGTGGCCAGCTCCAGTGAAGGGCCACGCGGTGAACGGGCATCACCCTGCGCCAGCACTGGGTTGCCCAGGTTGATCGCTACGCGCAGAAAGCCTCGCGGTGCCAGTGTGCTTCGATGATCGGCCAGGGACATGCAGGGCTCCGCGGAACAGGGGGGCGTCCAGCATGCCAGTGCTGCTGCGCAGGCAGCGTCAGCGTCCGGTTATCCTGCGCGGATGAATCCGATCCTGCATGTCGAGATCCCAGCCAGTGACCTGGCCCGTGCCATCACCTTCTACCAGCAGTGGTTGCAGGTGCAGGTGGACGAACCGATCCTGCTGCACGATTGCCGGATGGCCTACCTGCCGTTCGGCGATGAAGCGGCAGGGGCCAGCATGGCGCTGGTGCAGGGGGCGGACTACCGGCCGTCAGAACAGGGCGCGCGCATCTACATCGGGGTCGATGACCTTGATGCCAGCCTCGAGCGAGCCTTGCAGGTTGGAGCCGAACTGTGTTTCGGCCCCGCTGATGCCGGTGACTGGCGCGTGGCCGAGATCCGCGACAGCGAAGGCAACCGCATTGCGTTGCAGGCGCGCGCGATTCTGTAGAGTCGAGCCATGCTCGGCTGCTGTTGGTCGCGCCGTCAATGCACCAGTCGAGCATGGCTCGCCGCTACAAGTGGGTCGCGGCCCGCGAGCGCTGCAACCATTCGTTGATCGCCGGGTCCAGCCGCGGGTCGTTCGGCAGCTGCATGCCGAAGCGCTGCTGCAGCACCTCGCGCACATCGCCGACATCGTGCAAAGGGCGCTTGTCCGGTGCCTGCCCGGGCCGGTACTCGGTGTAGTTGCCGCTACCAATGGTGCGGCGCCAGTCCGGTCCGGTCAGCGACGCACGCAGCTGGCCGGGGAAGCTCGAATCCGGATGGGTGCACACGTACCAGTTGCCCACCACGTTGTCGATCGGGGCCGGTGACTGCAGGTCGAAGCGATACATCGCCCGCCAACCATCGCTGGACTCGGCGGAGAGCACGAAGTCTCCGTCGCCGGGCAGCCGCTGCAGCAGATAGCGTTCGTGCGGCGTTGCCTGCGGCTGCGCACCCTGCAGGCGCAGAGGTACGGTCGGGGTCAGGCTGCCGAAGCCGGCGTCCACAAGCCATTCGTCACCGTCTACGTGCACGCGCAGCAGCAGGTGGGTGCGCGCCGTGAGCTCGCCGTCCCGTGCCGCCAGTAGAACGCGCGCGCTCAGCGGCTGCGCATCGAAGCCCAGCGCCTGCAGCAGCGCCAGCAGGCCGCCGTTGAGTTCGAAGCAGTAGCCGCCACGACGTTCATCGAGCAGTTTGCGCTGCACGCTGTCCAGGTCGATCGGCACTGCATCGCGCAGCAGGCAGCTGAGGGTTTCGAATGGCAGCAGCGCGTTGTGGCGCTGCTGCAGCAGGGTCAGGCCAGCCAGCGTTGGCGGTGGCGGTGCATCCAACTGCAGGCGCTGCAGGTAGCGGGGGACATCGAGCGTCGTCATGCGGCCACCGGTCGGGGGAGGGAGGTCCACTGTGTTCCCCCAACCGGGGTTGAGGTCAAGCACTGCGCGGGTGTCATCCCCCCGTCGCCTATGCCGGGTACAAAGGCCGCGTCCGCCAGCAAACGGTGGGACTGAACCAAAAAAAACCTAAAGTTGCCCCATATCCAGCCGATACAGGTGCGTCCTTCCGCCTGGAGTCTGTCATGTCGGCCGTTGTCCCCCACCTCCGGTCCCTGCGCATGCGGCTTGCCGCTTTGCGCTCGGCGTCCCCCGGCCTGCTGCTGTGGCTGCAGCCGCACCGGCTCAGCGTGGCCAACAAGCTCAAGGCGACCCTGTGGGTCTGTGGCCTGGGCCTGATCGCGATTGCCGCCGTCTACGCGTGGACCGGCCATGCCAGCACGCAGGCAGCGCGCAGCCAGGCCAGCTACCAGCACGGCAGCGATCTGGCCGCGAGCCTGGCCACGCGGGTGGCCGAGGCGCGTCGTCTGCAGACCCAGTATGCACGCAGTTTCGATGATGCCGACCGCGCGCAGCTGCTGGCGACGCAGAAGGCGCTGCAGGCCGATCTGCAGGCGCTTCGCGCGATGCCGATGGACGCCGGACGGCGCAAGGCGCTGCGGGCGCTGACCGAAGCCGCCGGCGCGTTCTCGCAGGGTGTGGCCGCCCTGTTCGAACGCGTCGATGAGATGGGTCGTGGCGATGCCGGCCTTGCCGCGCAGCTGCAGCAGGCCGCTGACACCCTGCAGGCGCAGGTGGATGCGCTGCAGCGGCCGTCGTTGGCGCTGTCCCTGCAGAAGATGCGCCGACAGGAAGCACTGCTGCTGCTCGATGGCGACTCCACCCATGCCGACCGTGCGAGCGAAGAGAAACTGCCATTCGATCTCGGGCTGGTGGGCCTGCCGACCGATGCGCAGGATGCCCTTCGCAACGGCATGGAGGCCTATCAGGTCGCGTTGCTGGGCTATACCGCCGCCCGCGTTGGCCTGGATGTGGAAGCACAGTCGCTGCTGGACACCGCGGCCAGCGTCGCACCGGCGCTGAGCGCCTTCCAGCAGGCCCAGGTCGCCGCGCTGGGCAAGGCACAGGCGCGCCAGCAGGCCGGTGCACGCACCATGAGCGTGCTGTTCGCAGTGACCCTGCTGCTGGTCGCCGGTGTGCTGATCACCAGCCTGATACTGGTGCTGCGCGCGGTACGCCAGCCGATCCAGGACACCCTGCGCTTCGCCAGCGACATTGCCGAGGACCGCCTGGACACCACGCTGCGTGTGTACAACGCCAACGACGAGATCGGCCAGCTGGCCCAGCGCCTGGTCCACATGCAGCAGCGCCTGCGCGCGCGTATCGAAACCGAGCGTGCGGTAGCGCGCGGCAATACCCGCGTGCGACAGGCCTTGGACAGCGCACAGACCGGCTTGATGGTGGTCGATGCCGAAGGCCAGGTGGCGTATGCCAACCCTGCGCTGCTGCAGCTGCTGGATCTGCAGGCCGAAGACCTGGTGGGCGGTGACGCGGTGCGCCTGCACCCGGCGCTGGCCAGCCTGGCCGGCGTGCGCCAGCGCGAGGAGCGCGAGATCGGCCACGCCGGCGTGCGCTACCAGTTGATCGCCAACGCCATCATCGACGAGGGCCATTTCCTTGGTGTCGCGGTGGAATGGCGCAGCCGCGCCCTGGAAACCCTGCTGGAAACCGAGGTGGCAGCCCTGGTCGATGCCGCCGCACACGGTGACCTGCACGGACGTATTGCACTGGACGGCAAGCAAGGCTTCGTGCGTACGCTGTCGACCAGCATCAACCGGCTTCTGGTGACCTTCGAAAGCAACCTCGGCGATCTACAGGCATTGCTGGCGGCACTGGCACGCGGCGATCTCAGCGTGCGCATGGAAGGTGAGCTGCAGGGCGTGTTCGCGCGCATGCGTGACGATGCCAATACCACCGTCGCGCAGCTGGGCCGCATCGTCACCCGCATCCAGCAGGCCACGTCCAGTCTGGATACGGGTGTTGGCGAAATCGTCGCCGGTCACCACGACCTGTCACAGCGCACCGAGCAGCAGGCGGCCAACCTGGAAGAGACTGCAGCATCGATGCATGAACTGACCGATACGGTCGGCCGCAACGCCGATGCCGCAGGCCGCGCTGATGCGCTTGTCCAGGGCGCGGCGGCAGTGGCCCAGCGCGGCGGTGAGGCGGTCGGCCAAGTGGTGGCAACCATGCATGGCATCAGCGAGGCGTCTCGACGCATCGGTGACATCACTCAGTTGATCGATGGCATCGCCTTCCAGACCAACATCCTCGCGCTCAACGCGGCGGTGGAAGCGGCGCGCGCCGGAGAGCAGGGTCGCAGCTTCGCCGTGGTGGCCGCCGAAGTGCGCCTGCTGGCACAGCGCAGCGCCGAGGCGGCCAAGCAGATCAAGGGGTTGATCGAGGATTCGGTGGCGCGTGTCGGGCAGGGCAACCAGCAGGCCGAACAGGCCGGCACCACGATGGGCGAGATCGTCGGCAGCGTGCAGCAGCTGGCCGAGCTGTTGGCCGGCATTCGCAGCGCGTCGCAGGACCAGCATGCCGGCATCGCGCAGGTGAACCAGACCATCGTGCAGATGGAAGCCAGCACCCAGCGCAACGCCAGCCTGGTGGAAGAGGCCGGCGCCTCGACCGCACAGATGCAGGCGCAGGTGCATGCCTTGGCCGAGGCGGTGGGGGCGTTCCGCCTGCAGTCGATGCCGCGGGCGCGCGCTGCGGCGGCCTAGCTTGCGGTTCCTTGTCGGCTGGCGGGGAATCAGCCGAGCGTAGGCTCGGCTCTACATCGGCTGCAGGAACACTGTAGAGCCGAGCCCATGCTCGGCTCACGCCAGCGTTCGGCGGCAGGAATCAATACACGTCGCGCCGGTAGCGCCCGTTCTCCAGCAGCGTTTCCACCGCGTCATCTCCCAGCGCAGCGCGCAGCACCTGGTCCACGCCTTCGGCCATGCCCTGCAGCGAACCGCAGACATGGATCACCGCGCCACGTTGCATCCAGTCGCACAGCGCATCGGCTGCGGCGTGCAGTCGATCCTGCACGTAGCCACCGTCGCCATCGCGCGAGAACGCCAGGTCCACCCGCGACAGATGGCCATCGGCCTGCCAGGCCCCGATTTCTTCGGCAAACAAGAAGTCATGCGCGCGCTGGCGTTCGCCAAACAGCAGCCAATGCCCGTGCTCGCCAGCATGGGCGGCTTCGCGCAACAGGCTGCGCAGGCCAGCGATGCCGGTGCCGTTGCCGACCAGCACCATCGGTGCACCCGGCACGCGGTGGAAGCCGGGATTGCGATGTACGCGGGCGACGATGCTGGCACCGATCGGTGCATGCAGTGACAGCCACCCCGAACCCAGTCCAGCCCGACCGGAGGCGTCATGTACCAGGCGCACCACCAGTTCCACTGCGCCGTCATCCGTGCACGAGGCGATCGAGTACTCGCGGCCGGGCAGCAACGGCAGTCCGCGCAGCCACAGGCAGGCATCCTGCACCGCCAGCGCGGCGTCTGCATCGGGTAGCTCGCGCTCGCTGGCCAGGGCCAACAGCGTGCGCGGGTTGCCTTCCACCAGCAGTGGTTGCAGTGGGTCCAGCCCATGCGCCTTCAGCACTGCACTGGCGTGCCCTGCATTGTGGCGGGGTGCGATATGCAGGATGTCACCGGCCTGCCACCGCACCTCGGCGGGCGCGGCAAGGCGGATACGCCAGATCGCGCCACCGATGCTGCCAGGGTTGAGACGGTCGCGGCCGAGCAGGCGCCAGTCATGCATCTGCGTGGCAGCCGGCAGCACGCTGTCATCGGTGGTGATGCCGGTCAATGCAGCCAGCTGCTGCTGCCACTGGCGCAGGGACGGTACCGAGGCAGCATCGACATCGATGCGCTCGAACAGCGGGCGCGCGCCGTTGCCGATCAGCCAGGCATCGACCTGGCGGCCGAAACCGCAGTAGTGCGGGTACTGGCGATCACCCAGCGCGAGCAGGGCAAACTGCAGGCCCGACAGGTCCACGCGCTGCGCGAGCAGCAGTCGCGAAGCGCGTCGCGCCGCATCCGGTGGTTCGCCGTCGCCAAAGGTGCTGAGCACGAACAGGGCCTGCACGGTTTGCTGTAGCTGTGAGCCGTCGACGCGGTCCAATGGCAGCACCTGCACCGCATGTCCGGCGGCCTGCAACAGCGCCGCCGCGCGCCAGGCCAGCTGCTCGCCCAGCCCGCTCTGGCTGGCATGCACCACAAGCCAGGGTATGTTGCTGCCATCGTCAGTGGCTACCGGCAGCGACTGGCGAAGCCCGCGCGCGGCGCGCTGGCTGCGGCGGCGGTCCAGGTACAGCATCCAGCCGGTGATGAAGAACAGGCTCATGCCCAGGCTGCTGAGCATCACCACCACGCGCCCGGGTGCACCGAAGTAACTTCCCGAATGCAGCGCGAACACGCTGGTGGCCAGCTGTCCGCCGGCGCCCTGGCGCGCATACGGACGGGCATCGAGGATCGCACCGCTGGCCGGATCGAGCTGCAGCAGGTCATGTGCACGATCGTGGTGGCCACCGCGCCGCGCCGGATCACCGGCCATCACGCGTACATTGAGTGGCTGCCCGGGCTTCTCCGGCAGGCGCAGGTCGATGTACCCGGTGCGCACGCCCGGCAACGCATACAGCGTGGCCTCGATGCGATCCAGGTCCAGTGCCGCGTCGGCGGCGACCTTGTGCTTCGCTGCCGGCGCCACGCCCAGCAGCGTGTTGGCGGCGCTGCGGTACCAGTCGAACGACCACCACAGGCCGGTCAACGCACTCATCAGGTAGATCAGCAGCACCCAGGTGCCGACCACCGAGTGCAGGCTCCACAGGAAGCCACGGCCGCTGCGCTTCCACTCCACCGCCAACCAGCTGCGCCAGTGCCACCAGCGCCGGGGCCAGCGCAGGTAGAGACCGGAGAGGGTGAAGAACAGCAGCGCGATCGCACAGCTGCCGGTGATCCATTTGCCCCGCTCGCCGGCAGCGAGGTGCCGATGCAGGTCTTCGATGAAGTCGAAGAAGGCCTGCCCGCGCAGGGCACTGAAGCGCTCGCCGCTGTACGGATCGAAGTACACCCAGTGTTCCTTGCCTCCGGCAAACCGCGCCACCGAGGGCCGCTGGCCGGTGGCGTCGATCCGCAGGCGCTGCAGGGGGCGCTCGCTTCCTGCCTGGAGCAAAGGCATCAGCTCGCTCAACGCCAGCGGTGGCTGGCCGTCGGCATGGTGCTCGGCGATCGCGGCGAATCCGGGATTGGCGGCACGCAGCAGTTCGTCCTCGAAGGACAGCACGGCGCCGCTGAGGCCCATAACGGCCAGTACGGCACCAGCGGTGATGCCCAGCAGCCAGTGCAGTTGGAACAGGACGTTCTTGAACATCGAAGGAGGAGGGCCTGGAAGGCTGCCGCCCGCATCCTGCGCAACAGCAAATGAGAATTAGTCGCGGAATTCTCCGTGGCGCCCTGCCTGTGGTCAAGCAGGGGGTATCGGCCGGGCGGCGCCCGGCACCCCTCGGAAAGCCCGCTGTTGCTGTTGCCTTGGCTGTTGTTTCTGAGGTTGCCGGCCAGCGGCCGGCACTACCGCGGGTGCAGGGTGCAACCCTGCCAAGACCCTCACTTCACCCAGCTGTCGATCTCGCCGTGGGTGAACGGTCCCAGCTTCGCCTTCTGCAATCGCCCCTGTGCGTCGAACAGCACGCTGTAGGGCAGCAGTCCCTGCGTATTGCCCAGCTGCACGCTGGCATCGCGCGGGCCCGGGGTCTCGATCACGATCGGGTAGTCCACCGGTACCTGCTGCAGGAAGCGGCGCACGTCTTCCGGCGTATCCAATGCCAGGCCCAGCACCTGCACGCCTTCGCTGCCCCGGGTATGGGCAAAGCGTGCCAGCTCCGGCATCTCTTCCACGCAGGGGGCGCACCAGCTGGCCCAGACATTGATCAGCAGCGGGCGACCGGCGAAGCGCTGGCGCAGGTCGAGCGGTCGGCCCTCGAGATCCGGCAGCGTCAGTGCAGGCAGTGGGTCACCCACCTGCAGCGCAGGCGTCGCGGGGGCTGCAGGGGAAGCGGCCGGCGCTGCGGCAGGTGCAGCCGGCGTTGGTGCCAGCCGGTACCCGGCCCACAGGCCGAGGCCGGCGGCCAGCACCGCTGTCCACAGCAGCGCTGGCCGTTGCCATTTCATCGTGCGGTGCGCAGCAGCGCTTCCTCGACCACCGCCTGGGTCAGCAGGGTCGGCAGCACGGTCGGCGGCGCGCCGGGGCCGTACACCACGTACAGCGGCACGCCCACGGCCTTGTGCTCTTCCAGGAACGTGGTGATCTGCGGGTCCACATTGGTGTAGTCACCGCGCATGTACACCGCATTGGTGCGCTTGAGCAGTTCCTTGAACTCCGGCCGCGACAGCACAGCGCGCTCGTTGGCCTTGCAGCTCACGCACCAGTCGGCGGTCATGTTGACGAACACCACGCGCTTGTCGGCGCGCAGGCGGTCCAGCAGCTGCGGCGAGTATTCGACCACGTTGTCGCTGGCCGCCTGTGCGGCGCGCGCTGGCGGTGCCAGCTGGGTGACGCCCCAGGCCGGCACCAGTGCAGCGATGGCCAGCAGCACGCCCAGCAGGGCAACGGGACGCGGGCCGGTCCAGCGGTTGCGTTCGAACAGCCACAGACCGAAAGCGAACAGCAGCAGGCCACCCAGCACCAGCGACATGCCGTCCACGCCGCGCTGCTTGCCCAGCACCCACAGCAGCCATAGCGCGGTGGCATACATCGGGAAAGCCAGCACGTGCTTGAGCGTTTCCATCCACGGGCCCGGCTTGGGCAGGCGGCGTGCCAGCGCCGGCACGAAGCCGATCAGCAGGAACGGCAGGGCCAGGCCGAGGCCGAGGAACAGGAACACGGTCATCGCCTGCAGTGGCGTCGCGATGAACGCATAGGCCACCGCACCGCCCATGAACGGGCCGACGCAGGCACTGCCGACCACGCAGGCCAGCGCACCGGTGAAGAAGTCCCCGGCCGGGCCGCTGCGGCTGGCCAGCGACTGGCCGAGGTTGCCGAGGCCACCGCCGAGGGTGAACACCCCGGACAGGCTCAGGCCCACTGCGAACATGACGTAGGCCAGTGCGGCCACCACGCCCGGGTGCTGCAGCTGGAAGCCGATGCCGACCGCGTTGCCGATCGCGCGCAGGCCGACCATCAACGCACCGATCACCGCGAACGCAACCAGCACGCCCAGCGTGTACCAGAGCGCATGGCTGCGCGCGCGCTGCGGGCTTTCACCGCTCTGTGCCAGGCCGAGTACCTTCAGCGACAGGATCGGCAGCACGCACGGCATCAGGTTCAGCACCAGGCCGCCGGCCAGGGCGAGCAGCAGGACCCACAGGAACGAACGGTCCGGGTTCGGCGTGGCCGCTGGCGGGCGCGTGCGCATGGCGTTGTCGCCGCGCGCGTCGGCGGCGAACGCGTTGTCAGCGGCGGCACTGCCAGCGCCGGCCGGCGTGCCGGCATCGGCGTTGGGCACGGTCGGCAGCAGGCGCAGCGGCGCGCCATTGGCAGCCTCGCGCGGAGCACCGGTGGCGGTCGGCAGCGGGCTGATCACCTCGCTGCGCGGCGGCGCCTGGTTGGCGCTGGCGTTGATCCTGCCGGCCGGGATCGACAGCTTCACCCGTCGCGTCATCGGCGGGTAGCAGATGCCGTCGGTCTGGCAGCCCTGGAAGGTCACCACCAGGGTGCTGTCGACCGCGTCGGCGACAGAGCGGCGCAGCGGCAGCGGCACCTCCACCTGGTTGAAATACACCGAGACATCGCCGAAGTGCTCGTCGCGATGCGACTGAGCGGCCGGCCATCGCAGCTTGTCGGCCAGCACGCCGGCGCTGCCTTCGAGCTTCAGCGAGGTGCGGTCGCGATACAGGTAGTAGCCCGGCGCCGGGCTGAAGCGCAGCAGCAGGGTGTTGCCATCGCTGGCAATGGCATCGAAGCCGAATGCCTGCTCCGACGGCAGTGGCAGCGCCTGGCTGTTGCTGGCCGCACCCGGCAGGCGCAGGCCGCCGCTGTTGCCGGCACCGGCCAGCGGGTTGTTGAACGGGCTGGCCGCACCGGGGCGTGCGGCCGGGGCCGCCGCCTGTGCACCGCCGCCGGGCAGGGTCACCTGCACCACGCGCTTCTGCGGCGGATAGCAGACACCGGCGTCGGCGCAGCCCTGGTAACGCACTTCCAGGCTGATGGTGCCGGCTGCATCGGTCGGTGCGCCGGGCAGGGTGGCCTGCAGCCGCTCGCGATAGGTTTCAACCTCGCCGAAGAAATCGTCGTGGTGCTTGTCGCCCTTGGGCATCTGCAGCGCGCCTGCGTTGAAGGCCGGGTCGGCCTTGACGCTGGTGCGGTGGCGATACAGGTAATAGCCCGGTGCGATCTTGAACTGCAGCTGCACCTGGCCGCGTTCGGGGGCGGTCGCGGTCAGCGCGAACGCCTGGTCCACCGGCAGCAGGTCCTTCTCATCCAGCGCGAAGGCCGGCAGCGAGAGCCACAACAGGGCGCACAGGGCGGCGCCACGCGCAAACAAAGTCTTCAATCAGTGTCCTCCCGGGTCTGTGCCCGGATCCAGTCCAGATACGCCGGCAGGCCGGCCCGGGTTTCGACCGCGATGCACTCCGGGAGTTCATACGGATGCAGTTCGACGATCCGGGCGATTGCGTCATCGACGCGGCTCGCGGTGGTCTTCACCAGCAACTGCAGTTCGGTGTCGGTGGTGACCTCGCCCTGCCAGCGGTAGGTCGACTGCGCGCCCTCCAGTCGTGTGACGCACGCGGCCAGGCGCTCGCCAACCAGCGCGTGCGCGATGCGCTCGGCACTGGCCCGGTCCGGGCAGGTGGTCAACAACAGCAGGACGGGATCGACGGTCGACATGACCGTCGAGTATAGGGCCGCCGCCGGGTCAGGGCCCGGCGGCGGCAATGGACCGCTGCGTTGCGCGGTCAGTTGGCCAGCTGGCAGGTGGCCGGCTTGGCCGAGGTGAACAGGCCCGGGGTGGCCCACTCGGGGTGGTCGATGAACGGGTTGCGGTTGCCCTGGAACGAGTAGATCACGTCATTACGCGCCTGCTCGGCGGCATCCGGCGGATCGGACAGGTGCCAGTCGATCAGGGTCGACAGCAGGCCCATGTAGGCCGGCGAGCTGCTGGTCTTGACGATCTTGCTGCGGTCGTCGGTCAGTTCCAGGTCCGGTTCGGACTGGCCGGTGGCCGCATCCTTGCCACCTTCATAGCGGATGGCCATGTACATCACCGCGCGTGCCATGTCGCCCTTGCGATGGCCCCACACCTCGAAGGTACCGGCATTGCCATCCGGTGTACGCACCCAGTTCGAATTGCCCGGGTAGCCACCGCTGCCACCGCCGTGGCCGTTGTTGGCTTCGGTGGCACGCTCGCCGCAGTTGGCATCGCACTTGCCGAACGGCTTGTTGCCGCGGTCGGCGTTCCACTGCGCGTCGGTGAGGTACAGCATGTGGGTGTCGGTGTAGGGCGCGTACGGCAGGCCCTTGTCGCCGGTGGTGCTGGCAAAGCCCAGCGAGTTCGGCCAGGTGTGCTCGCGGTTGTACTTCAGGCCGCCGCCGCTGCCGGCGCGATCGGTCCCCTTGGCGTAGCTGCGGTTGCGGTACGCATCCAGGATCCTGCCGCTGTTGTTCGGATCCTCGTCGGCGATCTCCAGGATGGTCCAGGTGCTGGTGCCCGAGCCGCTGTACGGGTAGGCGGTGTGGCCCTTGATGGTGGCGTGCAGCGAACAGCGCAGCTGGCTGGGGCTGCTGGTGTTGACCTTGGAGTAGTAACCGGCCGGCACGCCCGGGTTGCCCGGGTCCGGATTGCCACCGGTGCTGGCCACGGCGAAGGCGATGCGGCTGTCGGCGGCCGGGTGTGCGCCCTGCAGGTCGGTGATGCGCGCGGCGCGGATGTCGAAGCGGCAGGCTTCACCGGCCACCAGCGCAGTGTTGGTGGACAGCTTCACGCTGCGGCCGCTGGACGGGAAAGTCAGCGGTACGCTGCCGGAAGTGCCGCAGCTCAGGGCGAACGCGCCGCTGGCCAGGTTCACCGTCTCGCTGAACACCACTTCCAGGTCGGCGGCGGCGGGGAAGGTGCTGCTGCCCTGGGCCGGGGTGGTGGTGGACACCGACGGCGGCGTGTTCGGGCCCGGGGTGCCGCCACCACTGAAGGTCTGGCCGTTGTTGCAGTTGCCGAAGGTCTGCCTGGCCGACTCGGCCCAGGTGAAGTGGGCGTACTGGCTGCCACTGCCGGTCAGCTGCAGCGAGGTGCCCGGGGCCGTGCTATTGGTCTCGGCCACCGGAATGTTCTGGCTGGTCATGCCGGCCGCGGGCCCGCCGGACGCTGTGATGGCACCCTCGTAGCTGAGGAACTGGACCACCTTGCCGCTGGCGTCGACCAGGGCAATGCCATCGTTCGGGCCGTTCTGCAGGCCGTTGGTGGGGTAGGTGACCACGGCGATGCTGGCGCTGCCGCAGCCTGCAGCGGTACCGGCGGGAACCGGATTGTTGGCGTAGACCGTGGCGGCCGACGGATTGCTGCCGTTGTAGAGGTACAGGCGGTAGCCGGACAGATCCTCACCGGCGGTGGCCACGACCTCGATCGCTTCGCCGACGTCGCCGGCGGCGGTGCTGTCGTCGTAGTGCAGTTCGTTGATGAAGACCTCGGCCTGGGCCGGCGCGGCGGCCAGTGCCAGCAGGCAGGCAGCGGCAAGCGGGGACAGCAATCGCATCGACTACTCCTTGTGATTGGGAATGCGCGGCCGAGCCTAAGGCCGATCCAGTGACACTTTGTCGTAAATGAACGTCAGATATCTGACAGTGCGACGCGTATCACCAAATGTCGAGGGTTGCGGGCATCCGCTTGTCGCGTTGCACGCGGAACCCCGCCTTCACGCAGCACCTGGGTGCGCCTTTGCCGGGCGGTGAATTTTTTTGCGGGATCGGCCTTGAAAGGCCCGGGGCCAGCTCCATCTCTGTCCTGCTCCCGATTCGTCGGGCTTTTTCGCGAGCAATGCTGGCAGTCACCTTGGGTGAGTGCTAACATCGCCAGACTTTTTCAGACCAATCAATAACTTAAGAGGTCTCTCATGAGCATCAAGCCGCTGCACGACCGCGTTGTGGTCAAGCCGATCGAAGCCGACGAAATCTCCGCCGGTGGCATCGTGATCCCGGATTCGGCCAAGGAAAAGTCCACCAAGGGTGAAGTCGTGGCCGTGGGCCCGGGCAAGCCGCTGGACAACGGCAGCGTGCGCGCTCCGTCGCTGAAGGTCGGTGACAAGGTCATCTACGGCCAGTACGCCGGCAGCTCGTACAAGAGCGAAGGCGTCGAGTACAAGGTCCTGCGCGAAGACGACGTGCTCGCCGTCATCGGCTGAGCTTCGGCGCGACCTGCTTCATCCCCTGATCTCCAATTCCCAGCCGCCGGGCATCGCCCGGCGCTACCAAAGAGGTAACTGCAATGGCTGCCAAGGATATTCGTTTCGGTGAAGACGCCCGTTCGCGCATGGTGCGCGGCGTCAACGTTCTCGCCAATGCCGTCAAGGCCACCCTGGGCCCGAAGGGCCGCAACGTCGTGCTGGAAAAGAGCTTCGGCGCTCCGACCATCACCAAGGACGGCGTCTCCGTCGCCAAGGAAATCGAACTGGCTGACAAGTTCGAGAACATGGGCGCGCAGATGGTGAAGGAAGTTGCTTCCCGCACCAACGACGACGCTGGCGACGGCACCACCACCGCCACCGTGCTGGCCCAGGCCCTGATTCGCGAAGGTGCCAAGGCTGTTGCCGCCGGCATGAACCCGATGGACCTCAAGCGCGGTATCGACAAGGCCGTCGTGGCCGCCGTCAACGAGCTGAAGAGCATCTCCAAGCCGACCGCTGACGACAAGGCGATCGCCCAGGTCGGCACCATCTCGGCCAACTCGGACGAGTCGATCGGCCAGATCATCGCTGACGCGATGAAGGAAGTCGGCAAGGAAGGCGTGATCACCGTTGAAGAGGGCTCGGGCCTGGACAACGAGCTGGACGTGGTCAAGGGCATGCAGTTCGACCGCGGCTACCTGTCCCCGTACTTCATCAACAACCAGCAGTCGCAGACCGCTGATCTGGATGACCCGTTCATCCTGCTGCACGACAAGAAGATCTCCAACGTGCGTGACCTGCTGCCGGTGCTGGAAGGCGTCGCCAAGGCCGGCAAGCCGCTGCTGATCGTCGCTGAAGAAGTCGAAGGCGAAGCGCTGGCGACCCTGGTGGTCAACACCATCCGTGGCATCGTCAAGGTCGTGGCCGTCAAGGCTCCGGGCTTCGGCGACCGTCGCAAGGCGATGCTGGAAGACATGGCCGTGCTGACCGGCGGCACCGTGATCTCCGAAGAAGTGGGCCTGTCGCTGGAAAAGGCCACCATCAAGGACCTGGGCCGCGCCAAGAAGGTGCAGGTTTCCAAGGAAAACACCACCATCATCGATGGCGTGGGTGACAAGGCTGCGGTCGATTCGCGCGTTGCGCAGATCAAGACCCAGATCCAGGACACCTCCTCGGATTACGACCGCGAGAAGCTGCAGGAACGCGTGGCCAAGCTGGCCGGTGGCGTTGCCGTGATCAAGGTCGGTGCCTCGACCGAAATCGAAATGAAGGAAAAGAAGGATCGCGTCGACGACGCCCTGCACGCCACCCGTGCAGCCGTTGAAGAAGGCGTGGTCCCGGGCGGCGGCGTTGCCCTGGTCCGTGCGGTCTCCGCGCTGGCTGGCCTGAAGGGTGCCAACGAAGACCAGAACCACGGCATCCAGATCGCCCTGCGCGCGATGGAAGCCCCGCTGCGCGAGATCGTTGCCAACGCCGGCGAAGAGCCGTCGGTCATCGTCAACAAGGTCAAGGAAGGCACCGGCAGCTTCGGCTACAACGCCGCCACCGGCGAGTTCGGTGACATGCTGCAGTTCGGCATCCTGGACCCGACCAAGGTGACCCGTTCGGCGCTGCAGAACGCAGCCTCGATCGCTGGCCTGATGATCACCACCGAAGCCATGGTTGCCGAAGCTCCGAAGAAGGACGAGCCGGCCATGGGTGGCGCCGGTGGCATGGGCGGCATGGGTGGCATGGGCGGCATGGACTTCTAAGGTCCTGTGCTGCACCGGAAGCGGCCGGCCTTGGGCCGGCACGCTTCTCTGCTGCTGTGAAAGACCCCGCCGCAAGGCGGGGTTTTTCGTTGCCCGGTTGCCGCCGCGTCAACGCATCGCTACGCTCGGCGTCCATGCCTACCTCGTTCATCGTCGTTGACGACTTCCTTTCTCCCGCCGATGCGCACGGCCTGCGCCAGGCGGCGCTGGGCCTGACCTATCCGGCACAGGAAGGCGCATTCCCCGGCCGCAACTCCTTGGAGCGGCTGGAGCTGGACGGCCTGTCCGGAGCTGCGTCGCGGCTGGTCAATGAACCATTGCGACCGGTCAACCCACTGCAGTCGCACGGCAAGTTCCGTCTGACCCTGGCCGGGGATGTCGGCCGCGCGAAAGTGCACACAGACCACTCTCACTGGTCCGGCATCCTCTACCTGAGCGCGCCGGAGCACTGCGAGGGCGGCACCGAGTTCTTCCGTCACCGCCGCACCAACACCGAACGGATGGCCCTGGATGCCAGCGAGCTGGCCGCATTGGGCTATGCCAATGGCGGCGACATGCATCGCGACATCATCGAGCGCGACAGCATCGACGACAGCCAGTGGGAGATGACGATGCGCATTCCGATGCGCTTCAACCGGCTGGTGCTGCTGCGGCCCTGGTTCTGGCACACCGCCGGGCCGGCGTTCGGCGACCGGCCGGAGAACGGCCGGCTGGTGTACCTGATGTTCTTCGAGCAGGCGCGGTAAGCGGGGGAATCATCCACGCATGGCGTGGATCTACTGGCCCTGCAGCGCTGCGCGCAACCACGCCAGGAAGGCAGGCAGCGCCGGATTGCCATCTGCATCGGCGCGCGTCACTGCGTAGTAGGCGAAGGCCTGCGGCCATGGCTGGTCGATCACCACCTGCAGGCGCCCGTTGGCCAGTTCTTCGGCCGCATGGATGTCGCGTACCAGCGCGATGCCCTGCCCGGCCACCGCCGCACGGATCAGCAACAGGTCGTCATCGAAAGCAGGGCCGCGCTCCAGCCGCTCATCGGCCGCCAGGCCCTGTGCCTGGAACCACAGCCGCCAGTCGCTGCGATCGGCATCCTGCAGCAGCGGCAGCTGCAGGCAATCCTGCACGGTGCCCACGGCGGGCGCGCTGGCCAGCAGCGCAGGGCTGGCCACTGGCAGCAGCACCGGCGCCAGCAGATGCTCGGCATGCAGTCCGGGGTAGCGCCCCAGCCCGTGGCGGATCGCGATGTCCACACCATCGCGGCGCAGGTCGGCCAGCGCCGGGCTGGCATCGAGCTGCACGTCCACCTGCGGTTGCAGTGCGCTGAATTCACCCAGGCGTGGCGCCAGCCATTGCGCGGCGAAACTGGGTGCGGCGCTGATACGCAGCGTGCGCCGCGTTTCCCAGCGTTCGAGTGCCTGCAGGCTCTGTGCGATCTGCTCGAAAGCCAGCAGCAGTTCCGGGTACACGCGCGCGCCCGCCGCGCTGAGCACCACGCCATGACGGGTGCGATCGAACAGGTTCACGCCCAGGCGTTCCTGCAGCTGCCGCAGCTGCTGGCTGATTGCGCCGGGTGTTACTCCCATCGCTTCGGCGGCAGCGGTCAGGCTGCCGTGGCGGCCGGTTTCAACAAAGGCCCGCAGGCCCAGCAGCGGCAAAACCGCCCCCATTCCGTTCTCCCGTTGCTCCGCCGGCATCCACCGCGCGGCGACAGCATATCGACCGCGGCGCAGGCTGTCGCGCACCCGTCGCGCAAGTTGAGCCAGGCTCAACTCCCCGTGCAGAAGACATCGTTTCCCCGCCACGGCGGCCTTTCCTAGACTGCCTGCACGGCTGCTGCAGCGCCTGTTTCCGCATCGTCGGCCCTCGTGCATCGAAGGCTGGCGCGTGCCGTCGCTCCCTGCCGTCCAGGAACCCCATGAACGAACCTTCGCTGCACCTGTACACCGACAGCTCGCCCAATGGCTTCAAGGCCACCATCGCGCTGGAAGAACTGGGCCTGCCGTATCGCCTGCATCACGTCCGCATCGACGCGGGCGAGCACCGACATCCCGATTTCCTGCAGCTCAATCCGCATGGCCGCATACCGGTGCTGGAGGATCGCGCGCGTGGCATCGTCATTTTCGAATCCGCGGCGATCCTGATGTACCTGGCCGAGCAGGGCAACGCGTTGTTGCCTTCCGAGCCGTCTGCACGCTGGCAGACACTGACCTGGCTGATGTTCCATGCCGCCAGCGTCGGCCCGATCCTCGGCCAGCGCGTGCACTTCGAGCACTTCGCACAACAGCCCGACATGGCCGCAATCGAACGCTATCGCAGGTTGAGCGACGATCTGTTCGCCGTGCTCGACCAGCGCCTGCACGGGCGCGAGTGGCTGGCCGGTGATCAGTACTCGATCGCCGACATCGCCCACTTCGGTTGGCTGCATATCGCCCACATCATCGATATCGATTTCTCGCAGCATCGCCATCTGAGCGCGTGGTACGCGCGCGTTGCCGCACGCCCTGCGGTACAGCGCGGCGTGCAGTTGCCCGAACCGGCCACTGGCCCGTAAGGAGGCAACGCTCATGAACGACTCCATCGTGATGCCGGGTGCGTCGGCCCCGGCCTTTGCCACGCACCCAGGCTACCAGCGCATGTTCCGCCCCGATGCACTGACCCTGGGCATCTACCTGCCATTGCGCTTCTACCAGGGCGACATGGCCGTGCTGCAGGGCCAGGCGCGGCTGGTGGAGGACATCGACCGCCACGGCTTTGCCGCGGTGTGGGTGCGTGATGTGCCGCTGTACGACCCGATGTTCGGCGATGCGGGCCAATTGTTCGATCCATTCACCTACCTTGCGTGGCTGGCGGCGCGCACGCAGCGCGTAGCTCTGGCCACCGGCAGCGTGGTGTTGCCACTGCGCCATCCGATCGATCTGGCGAAGGCGGCGGCGTCGGTCGATCAGCTGTCCGGTGGGCGCCTGGTGATGGGCGTTGCCTCCGGTGATCGTCCGCTGGAGTTTCCCGCCTACGGGCTGGAGCACGCGGCGCGCGGTGAGCGCTTCGCCAGCGCGATGGGTGAGATGCGGCGTTGGCTGCAGCCGGGCGCGGACGGGCGGATGACGCATGCCTGGGCCGAACAGGGCCTGCAGTTGCTGCCGCCCACGGTCAACGGCCGCGTTCCGCTGGTTGTCACCGGTGGCGCACGCCAGCCGCTGGAGTGGATCGGCCAGCATGCCGATGGCTGGCTGACCTACCCAGAGGCCACTCATGACAACGCTGGTCCGCAGCGGCTGGCCACGAAGATCGGCGCCTGGCGCGCGCTGATCCCGGATGGTGGCTTCCGCCCGCACATGACCAACGAATGGATCGACCTGGTGGACGACCCGGATCATCCACGCACGCCGCTGCAAGGGGGCTATACCCTGCGCACCGGCCGCAAGGGCCTGATAGAGCTGCTGCAGGCCTGGCAGCAGGCAGGCGTCAATCATGCCGCGCTGGGCATCCAGTTCGCCGAGCGGCCCGCAGATGAGGTGCTGCAGGAACTGGCCGAAGAGGTGCTGCCATTGTTCCCGTCGCACCCGGGGCCGACGCCGCGGGTGATGGACTGGTAGCGCAGTAGGAATGGCGTCGGCCGGCGCTCAGCTGGCCGGCCGGCGCAGGCAGATGCGCGACGCCCCGGTGCTGATGTCCACCTGCCCACCCTGCATGGCGTCGGCGCCGAGAATCAGCGCGGGTCGCGTCTCGAGGCCGATCGCCTTGAACACGGGCAGTTCGCTGATCCGGACTTCCATCGGTGGATGCCGCCAGCCAGCGCTGGTCATGCTCGGCAGGGTGTACAGCCAGGTGGCCTGCTTCCCGCCGCCCAGGCCCTCGGTGCCCTTCTCACGTACCCGCACGCGGATGTCGCTGCCATCGGTGCGCACGCCCAGCGCACGGGCGGCTTCGGCATTGAGCACGGTCTGCGCCGCGCCGGTATCGACCACGGCGACGGCCTCCACACCGGTCTCGCCCAGTGCCAGCGTGATGAAGCCGAACTGGCGCAGCCCGGCACTGCGATCGGGCAGGGCATTGGCCTGGCAGCCGTTTCCATCCAGCGCGAGACGCCCCGGCGCCCACAAGGCAAGCTCGCCACGGCCGAAGTCCCAGCGCGTGTCCCAGCGCCCGGTCAGGTCGTTGCCGACCAGGCCATCAATGGCCGCTTCATCGTCCTTCGCCAACGAGGACAGGTCGGCCTGCGTGCCGCTCGCCTGCAGCTGCCAGCTGCCCAGCCGCCAAGAGGTGGTGCGCATCCTCCGCAGCGCGGCTGCCTTTGCGCTGGCACCCTGGGCATGTGAAACCGCCGCATCGGTGTCTTCCAGGCGATAGCGCCGGGCCACACGGTCATCCACCAGGGTTGCACCGGCCGCACTGTCGACCACGAAACGCAGTGGTTCGGCGCGCCCGTCCAGCGAGACAGCCACGGCTGGATGACCCCCCTGCATCCACATCGGCAGTACGTGTTCGGGAGCATCGGCCGCCAGCGCAGGCAGCGAGGCAGCAAGCAGGGGAAGCAAGGTGAGGCGCACGGGATGTCTCAGCAGTGAGGGTGGAGAGACCATTGGCGGGCACGGGCGTATCGCGGGAATATCGGCGTTGATACCGTCCTGATACACAGCTGGCTGATACTGAGCACATGAACGCTCCCGCCCGGGTCATCGTCGTCGATGACGACGCCAGCATCCGAGATGCCATCGCCGACTGCCTGCTGCTGCATGGCTACCAGGTGCGCGTGGCGGCCGGTGCCATGGCGTTGGATATGCTGCTGCAGGCCGAACGACCGGATGTGATCATCCTCGACTGGATGATGCCCGGCGAGGATGGCCTGTCGGTCTGCCGCCGGCTGCAGGCACGGGCCATCCCGATCCTGATGCTGTCGGCGATGGGCAGTGCCCCGGACCGGGTGATCGGTCTGGAAATGGGCGCGGATGATTACCTGGCCAAGCCGTTCGACCCGCGTGAGCTGCTGGCAAGGGTGCGTGCGCTGCTGCGCCGGCAGGACAAGCTGCGCACCCAGGTGGCGAGTGAGCTGCGCTTCGCCGGCTGGCGGCTGCTGCCCGAACAACGCCGCCTGATCGCGCCGGATGGAGCGGAGCTGGTACTGAGCCGCGGTGAGTTCTCTCTGCTGCTGGTGCTGGCCGAACGTCCCGGGCGGGTGCTGGCGCGCGAGCAGCTGCTGCAGCTGAGCCGCGGCGAGCCGAGCGACAGCGTGGATCGTGCCATCGACCTGGCAATCAGCCGCCTGCGTCGGAAGCTGGGGCAGGCCGCGCCCGGCGCTGAAGCCCTGGTACAGACATTGCGCGGCGAAGGCTATCGCTTCAATGCCGAGGTCCAGGTGCTGTGAGTGCCCGTTGGTCCACTGCGCGCTGGATCGCAATGCTGGCTCTCACCAGCCTGCTGCTGGCCACCCTGGTCAGCGTGGCGGTGGTGGGCTGGATGCCACGACCGGCGCCGCCGCCGATGCGCCTGGATCAGGCTCTGCAGGTGCTGCGGGGGGAACGTGCGGCGGCGCCGCTGGGGCTGCATCTATCGGTCGTCAGTTCGGCACCGGAAGGCCGCAGCAGCGACTGGCTGACCGAGCTGGCCGCCTTGCAGCTGGGTGTACCGGTGGATCACGTGCGCCTGGTCTGGGCCGGGCAGGGCAAGGCCCCCGATGTGCAGGTCATCGAGGGCGGTACGGTGCTGGATGCTTCAGGGCGTGCCGGAGTGCTGACGTCACAGGCGGCCCTGCTGACCGCCATGCAGTGGCCGCCGTTCGAGCTGGGTGTGCGCCGGGCCGATGATCGCTGGCAGGTGGTCGGCAGCGATCACAGTGATCTGGCGGCCTGGCGCGGTCAGGTTCTGCTTGCACTGTTGGCCGGCACGCTGCTGCTGGCGCCGCTGGCGGCCTGGGCGTCGCTCCGCATCGGGCGGCCCCTGCGCCGCTTGGCCGAAGCCAGCGCGCGGGTTGATCTGCAGGACGGGACGCCGCTGCCGGACGATGGCCCACGCGAGGTGCAGGTGCTGGCCGCAGCGATCAGCAGCGGTCGTGAGCGCCTGCGCGACCAGGCGCAGGACATGACCCGCATGCTGGCGGCCGTGGCGCACGACCTGCGCACGCCGCTGACCGGCCTGCGCCTGCGTGCGGAGTTTGCACCGCCGCCACAGGCAGCGCGGATGGTGGCCGACATCGAGCGCATGGACACGATGATCGAGCAGGTGCTCGATTACGCACGCGGGGAGCTGCAACCGCTGGAGTTGCGAGCACTGGACGTGGCCGCGTTGCTGGAGGAATGCGTGCAGAGCGCCTTGCTGCGCGGTGTCGATATTTCTGCAGAGGGACCGGACGTGCTGCCGTGGCAGGGGGATGCGCTCCTGCTGCGGCGGGCCATCGACAACCTCATCGACAACGCCGCTCGTTATGCCGGTGCCGTGCACCTGCGGGTTGCCATGGCAGGCAATCGCGTGCAGCTGGACGTGATGGATCGCGGACCGGGCATCGCCGAGGCCGATCGCGTGCGCCTGCTGCAACCCTTCCAGCGCAGCGAAAGCTCGCGCAGTCGTGCCACCGGTGGGACCGGCCTCGGTCTGGCCGTCGCCGCCAACGTGGCACGGCGGCATGCGGGTGAACTGCAGCTGCTGCAACGTGACGGAGGGGGATTGATCGCACGCCTGGTGCTGGGATCGGCCTCCTGACATCGCATGTCGATTGACTGAACGTCATCTTTCTGGTTTATGATTAGGCGCCTAATCATGTGGGTATCGATGATACTCGAAGCCAAGCACCATGCCCTGCTGGACGAGGCACAGCGACGAGGCCATGCCAACGTCGCGCAGCTGCGCCTGTGCTTCCAGCTGCTGTCGCTGTCATCGTCGATCGATCGCGACTGCGCCACACGTCTGGCGCCACAGGGTCTCAGCGAGGGGCGCTTCATCGTGCTGTTCCTGCTGCACGGTGCAGGTGGCACGCTGCCGCCGCATGAACTTGCCGAGCGCGCAGGCGTCACCCGCGCCACCATCAGCGGCCTGCTCGATGGCCTGCAGCGCGAAGGCCTGCTGCAGCGTCGCAGCGATGCCGAGGATGGCCGCCGCCTGCAGATCGTGCTGACCGCAAAGGGCGCGCGTCTGGCCGAGTCATTGTTCGACCAGCACACGCAGTGGATCGGTGGCCTGTTCAATGGGCTCGAAGCTGGCGAACAGCAGCAGCTTTCGCAGCTGCTGCACAAGGTCTGGCAGCACACCGACGCCGGGCGTGAGACTGCGGCATGAGCGGTGCCATCGCCGCAGAGCGCCTGCGTGCGCTCAACCGTGGCAGCGTCGCGACGACCCATCTGGCCGAGTGCCTTGCAGTGGACTTCGCTGCGCTGCTGCAGGTGGTAGCCCCCGCACTTGGACCGGATGCGCTGCAACGCATGCGCGACGCTGCGGGAAAGGGCATCACCCGACGCATGGGTTTGGCCGCACAGCTGCTGCGCGGGGCGGGGCAGGGCACGCCTGCGCTCTGGCAGGCTCACAGCTCTGACACCGTGCGCGGCTGGGCCTGCTATCTGATCGGCAGCGATGCCTCTACACCGCTGGCAACGAAGCTGCAGGCGATGCGACCGCTGGCCGATGACCCGCACTTCGGCGTGCGCGAATGGGCGTGGCTGGCATTGCGTGCCGACATCGTTGCTGCGCCGATGCAGGCGCTTGAGTACCTGCAGCCGTGGACGCATGACGCATCGCCGTACCTGCGTCGCTTCGCCTGCGAGGCGCTGCGCCCGCGCGGCGTCTGGGCCACGCATATCGCGCTGTTCAAGCAGCGTCCGGAACTTGCGTTGCCGGTGCTGGAAGCACTCGCCGACGATCCCGAGCGCTATGTGCAGGATTCGGTTGGCAACTGGCTCAACGATGCTGGCAGGATGCAGCCGCAGTGGCTGCTTGATCTCTGCACGCGCTGGCAGCGCGAACGCGACAGCGCTGCCAATGCCTACATCCGCAAGCGCGCACTGCGCTCGCTGCAATCCCGGTAGCGCCGGCCCATGCCCGGCGGACGCCAATCGACCACCTCAGGGAAGACCACCATGCCGCACACGCTCATCGAGCTCTACAGCGCCACCCCCGCCTGGACCACGCTGCCTCCCGAACAACGCGCGGCCTTCTTCGCCCTCATCGGCTCCGGTATGCAGCAGTTCGATCCGGCCCGCATCATGCCGCTGGCGATGGGCCGCATTGCCACGGGCGTACCGCGCGGCAGTGGTGAGCAGTTCTACGCGGTCTGGCGCTGCGCCAGCCGCGAGGAGGCCGACGCGCTGGTGGCGGGCATCGCCGCCACCGGCTGGCACGACTACTTCACCACCACCCATGCGGTAGGCGCGGTGGACGGCATGGCCCAGCACTTGGCTGATCTGGCTGCGCTGTAACGACGTGAAGAGCGCTCGCATGGCCCAGCCCACGGCATGGATGGCACATGCGCCTGTCACCGAGACACGGTAAACAGTGCATTGCCCATGTCCGTCCGCAGGGAAGTTGATCATGCAGAGCAAGCTCCAGGTCACGTTGTTCGGCCCTCTTGGTGCCAGCCCGGCGCTGCAGGTGCCGGGGCAGGAAGGGCCGTCGGTGGCCATTCCGGAAACGACGCTGCGGCAGCTGGTCTCCGATCTCTATACCGCGCGCTCCCTGCTCAACCCCGAGCAGCTGGACGAAGCCAGGCAGGAGCTGGACCGCGTGCTGGAGCGCTGGGCGGACATCCATGAAGGCCTGCTGCTGGACGTGGAAGTGCATGGCAGATGAGCGACTTCGCATGCGTGCCGCCGCGTAGTCGTCCCAGACGGGCCCATCGCTGAACCGCGTTCCCAGTTGCGGATGAAACATTTTGCACTGCGCAAAAGCTGTGCTATCAATACAACCCATGAACGCAGCCCCCACCAGCTTTTACTGGTATTACTTTCCGAAGCCACTGGCGGAGGAAGGACTGCGCTCACCCTGAAGAAAGCTTCAGACGCATTCCCGAAAGCCGCCAGCGAACCTGGCGGCTTTTTTCATGCCGCCACGCTGGGGACCCCCAACGTTCCGGAGATCTCCCGCAATGCCCCCGCACACCGACGACCTGCGTATCCGCACCATCGAACCGCTGACACCGCCTGCCCAGCTGCTGGCGATGCTGCCCTGTGACGATGAAGCTTCCGACACCGTCAGCGCCTCGCGCGCGGCCCTGCACCAGATCCTGCACGGCCGTGACGACCGCTTGGCGGTGGTGGTGGGCCCGTGCTCGATCCACGACCCGAACGCTGCCATTGAGTACGCCCAGCGCCTGAAGCCGCTGCGCGACGCACTGGCCGGCGAACTGGAAATCGTCATGCGCGTGTACTTCGAGAAGCCGCGCACCACGGTGGGCTGGAAGGGCCTGATCAACGACCCGGACCTGGACGGCAGCTTCAAGATCGACAAGGGCCTGCGCATCGCCCGCGGCCTGCTGCGCGACATCAACAAGCTCGGCCTGCCGGCCGGTGTCGAGTTCCTCGACGTGATCTCGCCGCAGTACATCGCCGACCTGGTGGCATGGGGCGCGATCGGTGCGCGTACCACCGAGAGCCAGGTACACCGCGAGCTGGCTTCGGGGCTGTCGTGCCCGGTCGGCTTCAAGAACGGCACCGATGGCAACGTGAAGATCGCCGCTGACGCAGTGGGTGCGGCATCCAATCCGCATCACTTCCTGTCGGTCACCAAGCAGGGCGGCACGGCCATCGTGTCGACCACCGGCAACCCGGATTGCCATGTGATCCTGCGCGGTGGCAAGCAGCCGAACTACGACGCGGGCAGCGTTGCCGAGGCCTGCCAGGTGCTGGCCAAGTCCAAGCTGCCGACGCGTTTGATGATCGATGCCAGCCACGCCAACAGCCTGAAGAACCCGGAGAACCAGCCGAAGGTGATCGACGACATCGCCGTTCAGCTGGAAGACGGTGAACAGCGCATCGTTGGCGTGATGATCGAGAGCCATCTGGTCGGTGGTCGCCAGGAGCTGGTGGAAGGCCAGCCGCTGGTCTACGGGCAGAGCATCACCGATGGGTGCATCGATTGGGACACCACCGTGACGGTGCTGGAGCGACTGGCTGCGGCCGTGCGCGCCCGTCGCGACGTAAAGGTGTCCGAAGCCGCCTGAGTGCGGCACGTGTGTGGATGGCGGCCAGCGCCTGCGGGGGTGCGGCCGCGATCAGGGCCGGTCGGAGTTGGAGGCCGGCCCATCTGCACCGGCGATGCGCCTGGCGCTGCGCATGAGCGACAGCGCCAGGTACATCGCCGGGGTGGTGTACAGCGTCAGCCACTGGCTGACCAGCAACCCGCCCACAATGGCGATTCCCAGCGGTTGCCGGAGTTCCCAGCCTTCGCCGTTGGCCAGCATCAGCGGCAGCGTGCCCAGCAGCGCCGCCAGCGAGGTCATCAGGATCGGCCGCAGGCGCAATCGCGCTGCTTCCATCACCGCGTCCCGTGCAGTCAGGCCACGCCGCTCGCCGGCCAGCGCGAAGTCCACCAGCAGGATGGTGTTCTTCATCACCACACCGACCAGCAGGAACAGACCGAGCAGCGCGATCAGGTTCAGTTCGTTGCCGAACAGCCACAGCGCCAGCAGTGCGCCGATGCCGGCCGAGGGCAAGGTGGACAGGATCACCAGTGGCTGCATGAAACTCTCGTAGAGGATGCCCAGCACCAGGTAGACCGCCAGCGTGGCGCCGAGCACCAGCCACAGCTGGCGCGAACGCAGCTGCTCCAGGCCGCCGGCCTCACCGGACAGCTTGCCCTGTACCGAACGTGGCAGCATCAGTTTCGACATCGCACCATCGATTGCCTGCGTGGCCTGTTCCAGGCCCACCCCCGGTGCCAGCGCGAACTCGATCCAGATCGAGGCGAACTGCTCACTGTGGTACACCCGGTCCGGTGCCATGCCATAGCGCCAGCTGGCGATGCTCGACAGCGGAATGCGCTGGCCGTTGCCATCGATCACCTGCAGGCGTGGCAGCGTGCCCGGGTCCTGGGTGTGCTTCGGGTCCAGCTCCATCACCACGCGGTACTGGTTGAGGCTGTCGTACAGCGTGGCGACCTGGCGCTGGCTGAAGGAGTTGTTGAGCATGTTGGCCACCGTGCGCAGGTCCACGCCGTGGCGCGCGGCTGCTTCGCGGTCGATGTCCAGCATCACCTGGCGCATGCCTGCTTCGCCCTGTGCTTCCACGTCCACCAGTTCGGGCAGGCCACGCAGCGCGGCAGCCACCTTCGGCGCCCATTCGCGCAGCGGTGCTGTATCGGCCGACAGCAGCTGGAACTCGTACTTGCCACTGCTGCCTGCGCCCTCCAGGCGGATGTCCTGGTCCACCCACAGATAGAGATTGCCGCCGGGCAGCTTGGGCAGCCGCGCGCGCAGGCGGTCAATCACCTCCTGGCTGGAGACCTTGCGATCGGCCAGAGGCTTCATCTTGATCATGATGAAGGCGTTGTTGACCCCGTTGCTGCCACCGATGTAGCCGATGATGTCCTCAATGGCCGGGTCGGACAGCAACAGCTTCCTGTACGCATCGATCTTCGGTTGCATGGCCTGGAAGGACAGGCCGTCATCGCCACGGGCGAAGCCGCGCAGCTGCGCGGTGTCCTGCTTGGGCACGATGCCCTTGGGCACCTGCTGGAACAGCCACGTGTTGAGCGCGATGACTGCAACGAAGGCCAGCAACGGCCAGCGCAGCCGGCGCAGGCTGGCCTGCAGCGTGCGCAGGTAAGCGCCGCGCACGCGCTCGAACAGTGCATTGCTGCCGCGCTGCCAACGCGAGGGTTGCTGCGCGGCATCCACGAACAATCGTGCACACAGCATCGGAACCAGGCTCAGCGCGACCAGCACGGAGACCGTCATTGCCGCCACCAGGGTCAGCGAGAATTCGCGGAACAGGCGTTCGACGAAGTCATCCAGGAACAGGATGGCGACGAACACCACGGCCAGTGCAACGTTCATCGACAGCAGCGTGGCACCGACTTCCGATGCGCCACGCACCGCCGCCTGCCAGCGGTCCGCGCCGAGTTCGCGATGGCGGGCGATGTTCTCCAGCACCACGATGGCATCGTCCACCACCAGCACCGCCGCGACAATCAACGCCATCAGCGAGAGCGTGTTGAGCGAGAAGCCCATCAGCGCGATCAGCGCCAGCGTACCGAACAGCACCACCGGGATCGCCACGCTGGGCACCAGTGCAGCACGCCAGTGGCCGAGGAAGGCCAGCACCACCAGCACCACCAATACGATCGCCAGCACCAGGGTGAGCTCTGCCTCATGCAGGGTGGCGCGGATTACCGGCGAGCGGTCCATCACCAGCCGCATGTCCACGCCGGAGGGCAGCAGTGCATGCAGCTGGGGCAGCTGCGCCTGGATGGCATCGACGGTAGCGATGATGTTGGCGCCGGGTTGGCGGCTGACGATCAGCAGCACGGCCGGGCGTTCGTTGTGGAAGCCGCTGGCATAGCGGTCCTCCACGCCATCGGCAACGGCGGCTACATCGCCCAGCCGCAGCGTGCGGTCGTCGCTCACCTTCAGAGCCAACTCGCGATACTGCGCGGCCTGGCGCAGTTGCAGCGGCGCTTCCAGCTGCCACTGCTGGTGCGCATCCCCCACCGCACCCAACGGGCGCACCGCATTGGCGCGGGCGATGACCTGGGCTACGTCTTCCAGCGCCAGCCCGGCGTGGTTCAGTGCGTTCGGATCCAGCGACACACGCACTGCCGGCAAGGCACTGCCGCCCACCTGCACTTCGCCAACGCCTGGTACCTGCGACAGCTTCTGCGCCAGCACGGTGGAGGCCAGGTCATACAGCTGGCCTGGCGAGCGCGTGTCCGAAGTCAGTGCCAGTGCCAGGATCGGTGCCTGCGAAGGATTCACCTTGCGGTACTGCGGCATGCCCGGCATGCCACTGGGCAGCTGGCCGCGAGCGAGGTTGATCGCGGCCTGCACTTCACGTGCGGCCTCATCGATATCACGGCCGAGTACGAACTTCAGTTCGATCTGGGTCTGGCCCTGGGTGCTGGCCGAATCGATGCGCGAGATGCCGGGCAGGCTGCCCAGCGCACGCTCCAACGGCGTGGCCACGGTGGCGGCCATCGATTCGGGCGAGGCGCCGGGCAGGCTGGCACTGACTTCAATGGCTGGGTAGTCCACCTGTGGCAGCGGCGCCACCGGCAACAGCCGCAGCGCCAGCAGGCCGGCCAGCACCAGTGCCACCGCCAGCAGGATCGTTGCTACCGGGCGCTGCACGCAGGCCTGCGCCAGGCGCGCGATGGGGGTCACGCGCGTGCCTCGTCAGCGCCCGTCGGGGCCGCTGCACGGCCACGCTGCAGGCGGTCGAAGGCCAGGTAGATCACCGGCGTGGTGAACAGCGTCAATACCTGGCTGACCAGCAGTCCGCCCACCATCACCCAGCCCAGTGGCTGCCGCAGCTCGGCGCCGGAACCGCTGGCCAGCATCAGCGGTACCGCGCCGAACAGTGCGGCCAGCGTGGTCATCAGGATCGGCCGGAAGCGCAGCAGCGCGGCCTGATGGATCGCCTCGCGTGGTGACATGCCGCGTGTGCGCTGCGCGTCCAGCGCGAAGTCGATCATCATGATCGCGTTCTTCTTCACCAGCCCGATCAGCAGCACGATGCCGATCACCGCGATCAGATCCAGGCTGCGTCCGCTCAGCCACAGTGCGGCCAATGCACCCACGGTGGCCGAGGGCAGGGTGGACAGGATGGTGATGGGATGGATGAAGCTCTCGTAGAGCACGCCCAGCACGATGTACATCACTACCACGGCCGCCAGGATCAGCCACAACGTGGACGATAGCGAGCTGCTGAAGGCGGCCGCCGCGCCCTGCAGGCGAAGTTCGATGCTCTGCGGCAGATTCACCTGCGCGCGCGCGGCGAGCACGGCATCCACCGCTTCGCCCAGCGAAGCGCCCGGGGCAAGATTGAACGAAAGCGTAGCCGCCGGGAACTGGCCCACGTGATTGCGCAGCAGCGCGGACGGACCCACCTCTACACGCGCTACCGAACCCAGCGGCACGGTCTGCCCGGCGCTGTTGCGCACGCGCAGGCCGGTGATGGCTTCCGGTCCCGGCTGGCGCGACGGATCGGCTTCCAGCACCACCCGGTATTGGCTGGCCTGGGTGAAGATGGTTGAAATCTGGCGCTGCCCATAGGCGTCGTACAGGGCATCGGCTACCGCTTCCACGCTTACGCCCAGGCGCGCCGCCGCATCGCGGTCGATCGCCACGCGCGCCTGCCGCCCCTGCATCTGCAGATCGCTGGACACATCACGCAGCGCCGGCGACTGGCGCAAGGCCTGCAGAAGCTTCGGTGTCCAGCTTTCCAGCGCTTCCAGATCCGGCGTGGTCAGGGTGAACTGGTACTGGTTGCGGCTGATGCGGTCTTCGATGCCCAGTTCCTGCACCGGTTGCAGGTACAGGGTGATGCCGGGAATCTTCGCCACGCGCTGCTGCAGCCGTTCCATCACGACGGCGGCACCGTCGCGGTCGCCATGCGGTTTCAGTTCGATCAGCAGGCGGCCGGTGTTGAGCGTGGCGTTGTTGCCGTCCACGCCGATGTAGGACGAGACGCTGGCCACTGCCTCGTCGGCTTCGATGGCCGCCGCCAGCGCCTGCTGGCGCTCGCGCATGGCCTGGAACGAGATAGCCTGTGGCGCCTCGCTGATGCCTTGCACCAGGCCGGCATCCTGCACCGGGAAGAAACCCTTGGGCACGGCGAAGTACAGCGCTACGGTCAGTGCCAGCGTCGCCACCGTGGCCAGCAGCATCAGCGGCTGGCGCTGCAGCACCCAGCGCAGCTGGCGGTCGTAAAGGGTGATGACGCGGTCGAAGACATCTTGTTTTGGGGTCGGAGCCCTGGCTGGATCCGACCCCTGGGCCGGGGTCAGATCCCCGTGGGGCTCTGACCCCTTCGCATGCGGCTTCAGGAAGCGCGCGCACAGCATCGGCGTCAGCGTCAGCGAGACCAGCAGCGAGATGCCGATGGCTACCGCCAGCGTCACCGCGAACTCATGGAACAGCGCGCCCACCAGGTCGGCCATGAACAGCAGCGGGATCAGTACCGCGATCAGCGAGACCGTCAAGGAGACCAGAGTGAAGCCGATTTCCGCTGCACCCTTGAGCGCCGCCTCGCGGGGGCTTTCGCCGTCCTCCAGATGGCGGGCGATGTTCTCCAGCATCACGATGGCGTCGTCCACCACGAAGCCGGTGGCGATGGTCAGTGCCATCAGCGTGAGGTTGTTGAGCGAATAGCCGGCCAGCAGCATCACCGAGAAGGTGCCGACCAGCGACAGCGGCACTGCAACGCTGGGAATCAGTGTGGCCGGCAGATTGCGCAGGAACACCCAGGTGACCAGCACCACCAGCGCGATGGCCAGCACCAGTTCCTTCTGCACGCCGCGCACCGACGCGCGGATCGATTCGGTGCGGTCACTCAGCACGTCCATCTGCACGCCGGCCGGCAGCGTGGCCTGCAGCTGCGGCAGCAATGCTCGCACCTGCTCGACCACGGCGATCACGTTGGCACCGGGCTGGCGCTGGATGTTCACCAGAACTGCCGGCGTAGTGCCGCTCCAGGCGGCCAGCTGCCGGTTCTCAGCGCCATCGCTGATGGTGGCCACATCGCCCAGCCGTAGTGGCGCGCCGTCACGCCAGGCCAGTGCCAGCGCGCGGTATTCGGCCACGCTGCGCATCTGATCGTTGGCGTCGAGCATCACCGCTCGGATCGGGCCATCGAAGCTGCCCTTGGGCAGGTTGACGTTGGCCGCAGCAATCGCGGTACGGATGTGGTCCATGCCCAGGCCGTTGGCGGCCAGTGCCGCTGGATTGACCTGGATGCGCACCGCAGGGCGCTGGCCGCCGGCCAGGCTGACCAGCCCGACGCCGGGCAGCTGCGCCAGACGCTGGGCAATGCGCGTATCGACCAGATCGTGCACCTGCGGCAGCGACAGTCCCTGCGAGGTCACCGCCAATGTCAGGATCGGTGTGTCGGCCGGGTTGACCTTGCGGTACACCGGCGGTACCGGCAGGTCTCCGGGAAGGAAGCTGCCTGCCGCGTTGATGGCGGCCTGCACGTCCTGCTCGGCCACGCCCAGCGACACCTCCAGCCCGAACTGCAGGGTAATGACCGAGGCGCCGCCGGAACTGGTCGACGACAGTTGTTTCAGACCGGGAATCTGCCCGAGCTGGCGTTCCAGCGGCGCGGTGATGGTGCGTGTGGTCAGTTCCGGGCTGGCCCCCGGATACAGCGTTGTGATCTGGATGATCGGATAGTCGACCTGCGGCAGTGCGGCCACCGGCAGCAGGCGGTAGGCCAGTACACCGGACAGCAGCAACGCCACCATCAGGAGAGTCGTTGCGACCGGGCGCAGGATGAACGGGCGCGAGAGATTCATGCGCCGGCCTTGATCGCGGCCTCCTCGGTGATGATCTCCACCGCCGTGCCGTCTTCCAGCCCGTCGATGCCTTCGATCACCACCTGGTCGCCGGCCACCAGTCCGGAGCGCACGGCCACGCGTCCATCGTCGGCCGGACCGAGCACCACGTTGCGGCGCTGTGCCTTGTTGTCCTTGTCGACGATATGCACGTAGTTGCCCTGGCTGCCGAACTGCACGGCGGCATCGGGAATCAGCAGCGCGCGCTGCTCGCCCAGTTGCAGGCGGACGTTGACGAACTGGTTGGGGAACAGCGCCAGATCGTGGTTGTCGAAGTGCGCACGCAGTTTCAGCGTGCCAGTGGCGGTATCGATGCGGTTGTCGACACTGGACAGCGCGCCACTGGCAAGCTGCCGGCCTTCTTCGCGGTCCCAGGTTTCCACTGCCAGCGCGGGTTGCACCTGCACGGCATCGAGCAGCGCCGGCAGCTCGGGTTCGGGCACGGTGAACAGAACGCTGATCGGTGCGGTCTGTGCCAGCGTCACCAGGCCTTCGGCATCGCTGGCGCGTACCAGGTTGCCCACGTCCAACCGGCGCAGCCCGACGCGGCCACTGACCGGTGCGGTGATGCGGGTGTACTGCAGCTGCAGGCGCGCCTCGTCAACAGACGCCTGATCGCTGAGGCGGCGGCCCTGCAGCTGGCGCACCTTGCTCTGCTGGTCGCTCAGTTCCTGCCCGGACACGTAGTTCTGCTTCTGCAGTTCGCGGTAGCGCTGCAGCTGGCGCTCGGCGTTCTCCAGCTCGGCCAGGTTCTGTTGCTGGGTGCCCTTGGCCTGCGCCAGCTTCACTTCATACGGGCGCGGGTCGATCTGCGCCAGCAGATCGCCGGCCTTCACCTGCTGGCCTTCCTGGAAATGCAGTCGCAGCAGTTCGCCATCCACACGGCTGCGTACCACCACGCTGTGCAGCGGCGTGACCGTACCGACCGCCTTCAGGCGCAGTACCAGCGGCTCGGCGCTGGCGCGGGCGATGCGCACGGGTACCGTCTTGCCGGGTGCATCGTCGCCGGCACCGGCCTCCGTGCGTGGCCAGAACCCCCACAGCAGGCCGCCGGCAAGGGCAACGCCCAGCATGATCAGCAACGGGCGGGCACGACGGAAGCGGGAGTTTTCGGCGACAGACATGGGGCATCCTGCGCCCTGCGCGCGCAGGGACATGCGGGCCCGTCGGTGCGTTCACGGCACCACGGGCAGCGGGGAGGGAGTGTCTGGCGGGGCCGCGGGCGCGGCGTGGCTGGATGCCGTCGCGGCAGCGACGGGGCGACAATGGTAGCCAATCACCCCGGCCAATGCCGCATGACCAACGTCATGCAACGCAATCGGTAGTGCCGGCCGCCGGCCTGCAACCGGCTGGAATCTGCGGGCGTGTGCCGTGTTTCCGGCCAGCGGCCGGCACTACCATCAAGCAATCAATGCACTTCGTCGTGATAGACGAACTTCGGCATTTCCCAGCGGTAGTGGATCGCCAGCAGGCGCAGCGCGAAGCCGCCGCCCAGGCAGCACAGGATCGCGGTAGCGTCGGCCACGCCCCAGTGCAGCAGCAACAGGTAGGCCGCGCCGGTCAGCAGCGCGATGATCGCGTACAGCTCTTTCTGGAAGATCAGCGGCACCTCGTTGCAGAGGATGTCGCGCAGCACGCCGCCGAAGGCGCCTGTCAGCATGCCGGCAATCAGCACGATCGGCATGGCATGGCCGGCCTCACGCGCGATCGAGCAGCCGATCAGGGTGAAGGCGATCAGGCCCAGGCCATCGAGCACCAGGAAGGTGCGGCGGAAGTGGTGCATCCAGCGTGCGACCCAGGTGGCGATCAGCGCCGCACACACGGTGAAGCCCAGGTACTCGGGATGCTTCACCCAGCCCAGCGGATAGTGGCCGAGCAGGATGTCGCGCAGTGATCCGCCGCCGAGGGCGGTGACGCAGGCGATCATGACCACACCGAACAGGTCCATGCGGCGGCGGCCGGCGGACAGCGCGCCGGTCATGGCTTCGGCGGAAATGGCGATCAGGTAGATGATGGACAACAGCATGGGACAGGCTCCGGGCGCGGTGGGGCCGGCCATGCGCCACTATCGCCATTGCCTGCGCAATGACGGGATGACGATGACCGGTGCCGCTCCCGCTGTCCTTTTGCCTGAGAGTTCAGCGGCATGGGCCGCGTGCCCCTTCGGCGGATCGTCCCGGGCGTGCCCGGTGACCTCTCTCCAGCTCGGCGAGTCGAATGCATGGTTGGTGGGATTCCAGCCCACCGGCCTGAGCGATCATGGGAGCCTGCGCCTTCGGCGGGCGCCAGCGCGGCGCCTCTCTCCTGCATTCGGGCGCCAGTATATCCGCTGCAGTGCAGCACGGCATAATCCGGGCATGGCACCGTCCCTCCGCCCGTGGTTCCTGTACCTGCTCGAATGCCGCGATGGCAGCTACTACGCCGGCATCAGCACCGACGTGGACGCGCGTTTCGCTGCCCACCAGGCCGGAAAGGGCGCGCGTTACACCCGGTCGCGGCCACCACTGCGGGTCCTGGCGGTGCGCGAGTACCCGGACCGAGCAGCGGCCTCACGTGCCGAATGGGAGCTCAAGCGGCAGCCGCGCGAACGCAAACTGGCCTGGCTGTTGCAGTAGATCCACGCCATGCGTGGATGGGGCGCATCCGGCCATGCCATGATCGCCCAGCCTTCAGCGCTGGAGACCCGGATGTCCACCGTTGCCCTGTTGTTCGCACTTTCCGCAGCAGCAAGCCCTGCCGCCGACGCCGCCACGATCGCAGCCATCGAAGCCACCTGCCATGACTACGTGGATGGCCAGCTGGAGGCCGACCCGCAGCGCGTCGCCCGTTCCCTGCATCCGGACCTGGCCAAACGTGCGGTGCTCGGTGATACACCGGACGAACGCCTGGGCCTGCGCCGGATGTCGAAGGAAGAGCTGGTTGCGTTGACGAAGCAGGGCGCGTTGAAGACCCCGAAAGATCAATGGGATCGCCGCTGCACGGTGCTGGACGTGACCGGCAACGCCGCATCGGTGCGGCTGGAAACGCCGTGGTTCGTCGACTACTTCCACATGGGCCGCTTCGAGCAGGGCTGGGTGATCGTCAACGCGCTGTGGTACCCGAAGCCGAAGGCGCCGTGAGCCGAGCATGGGCTCGGCTCTACAGGAACATGCGTGCGGCCCTAGCGCCTCGGCCGCCGGTCTTCCTGGTCATCACCGAAGATGATGCGCGCGCTGCGCTGGTAGCTCCAGTACGCCACGGCCCAGTTCAGCAGCACCACGATGCGGTTGCGGAAACCGATCAGGAAGAACACGTGCGCGGCCAGCCAGAACCACCAGGCGAGGATGCCCGAGAGCTGCAGCCTGCCCAAGTGCACGATTGCAGCCATGCGGCCGATGGTGGCGAGGTTGCCGAAGTCGGCGTACTTGAAGGGACCTGGCGCCGGCTTGTCGTGCAGGCGCGCGCGGAGCACCTCGGCCACGTACTTGCCCATCTGCTTGGCGGCGGGCGCAACGCCGGGTACCGGCTTGCCGTTGGCCTGGTTCAGCACGGCCAGATCGCCGGCCACGAACAGCTCCGGATGGCCAGGCAGTGTCAGGTCGGGTTGCACCTGCACGCGGCCGGCGCGGTCCAGCGGCACGTCCAGTGTACGCGCCAGCGGTGAAGCAGCCACACCGGCGGCCCATACCACCGTGCGTGCCGGCACGAATTGATCGCCGAGCTTGAAGCCCTGGCTGTCGATGTCGCTCACCGGGGTGCCGGTCAGCACTTCCACGCCCAGTTTCTCCAGTTGTCGGCGTGCCTTCAGCGAAAGCACTTCCGGGAACGAAGACAACACGCGTGGGCCAGCTTCGACCAGCCGCACCTTGGCGCTGGCCGGATCGATATGGCGGAACTCGTTGCGCAGCGTATGCCGTGCGATCTCTGCCAGGGTGCCGGCCAGTTCAACACCGGTGGGGCCACCGCCGACCACGGCGAAGCTCAGCCACGCCGCCTTCTTCGCCGGGTCCGGTTCGGCCTCGGCACGTTCGAACGCCAGCAACAGCTTGCGGCGCAGCGCGATGGCATCGTCCAGGGTCTTCAGGCCGGGGGCATCATCGGCCCACTGGTCGTTGCCGAAGTAGGCGTGGGTGGCGCCCGTGGCCAGCAGCAGGGTGTCGTAGTCCAGCGTGCTGCCATCGGCCATGCGGATCTGTCGGGCCTGCTTGTCGATGGTGACCACTTCGCCGAGACGGACTTCCACATTGCGCTGGTGGCCGAGGATGTGGCGCAGCGGTGCGGCGATATCCGGCGCGGACAGGCCGGCGGTGGCCACCTGGTACAGCAGCGGCTGGAACAGATGGTGGTTGCGGCGGTCGACCAGGGTGATGCGTATGCGCTCGCGGGCCAGGGCACGGGTGGCCCAGAGACCGGCAAAACCGCCGCCGACAACAACCAGGTGGGGAACGCGCTCACGACTCATCGACTCACTCCAGTGGGGGCATGGGGGAAGCGCTTGGCATCTTCGCACGGCAGGCGGTTGTCACGTCAGCGCCTGCGCGGATCGGCGATACTCGGGTTCAGGCAACCGCCCGCGAGGAATCCATGAGCGAACCGGAAAAGCGCATCGCCCTGTTGATCGACGCCGACAATGCGCCGGCATCGAAAATCGACGAGGTCCTGGCCGAAGTCGCCCGCTACGGCGTGGCCAACGTTCGCCGTGCCTATGGCAACTGGAAGAGCCCACGGTTGAAGGGATGGGAGGCGGTGCTGCACGAGTACGCGATCCGTCCGATCCAGCAGTTCGCCTACAGCAAGGGCAAGAATGCTTCGGACATGGCGATGGTGATCGATGCCATGGACCTGCTGTACGCGCGCAATCTGGATGGCTTCGCCATCGTGTCCAGCGATGCCGATTTCACCCCGATGGTGATGCGCCTGCTGACCGATGGCGTGAAGGTCTATGGCTTCGGCGAAAAGAAGACGCCGGAGCCGTTCGTCAACGCCTGCTCGAAGTTCACCTATCTGGAGGCGTTGGGGCAGACTCATGCCAGCGTGCAGGATGCGGAACAGTCATCGAACGAACAGGCACCGAACGAGCCGGTGGCCAACGACGATGCGCGTCCGCGCAAGAGCGGCGCGGAAATGCGCAGCGATACGCGTCTGGTGAAGATGCTGCGACGCGCGGTGTCCTCGGCCGAGGGCGAGGATGGCTGGTCGCACCTGGGCCCGGTCGGCAGCCAGATCGGCAACCAGGCCTCGTTCGACCCGCGCAACTACGGTTACGGCAAGCTCAGCGACCTGCTGGCCGCGATTGGCCTGTTCGAGCTGAAAAAGGACGGCAAGTCCTCCTACGTGCGCGCGCTGCCGAAGAAGAACCGGTAGCGCCAGAAGAACCGGTAGCGCCGGGCCATGCCCGGCGGGTGCGCGAGGGAGTCATGCCACTCGCACATCCGCATGCCGATCAGGCGTATCGTTGCCGCTCGCATTGCCAGCAAGGAAAACCCGCATGTTGAAGATCTGGGGCCGTCGCAATTCCAGCAACGTCCGCAAGGTGCTGTGGTGCGCCGAGGAGATCGGCCTGCCGTATGAGTCCATCGAAGTCGGTGGCAGCCACGGCGGCACGCAGACGCCGGAATACCAGGCGATGAATCCCAACAGCCTGGTGCCGGTGATCGAGGACCACGGCCTGCCGCTGTGGGAATCGAACGCCATCGTGCGCTACCTGAGCGCGCGTTACGCGCTGGGCACGCTGTACGCCGAGGACCCGATGGAACGCGCCCAGGCCGAGAAGTGGATGGACTGGAGCACTTCGCGGATGGCGCCGCTGTACACCGACCTGATCTGGGGCATCATGCGCACCGCCCCGGCGGACCGCGACGAAGCACGGATCAACGCCGCCATCGTGCGTGCCGGTGACTACCTGGCGATGGCCGACGCCACGCTGGCCAGGCAGCCGTGGCTGTCGGGCGAGACGTTCGCGATGGGTGACATCCCACTCGGCTCGCTGATCTACGCGTGGTTCGAACTGCCGATCCAGCGCCCGGAACTGCCGCACCTGGCCGACTGGTACGCGCGCCTGCGCGAACGCCCGGCGTACCAGCGCGGCGTGATGTCGCCGCTGACGTAAGCGGAAACGGTAGCGCCGGGCCATGCCCGGCGGACGCGGTGCGCGCAGAATCCGCCGGGCATGGCCCGGCGCTACCGTCCGCGTGCCCTCAATACAGATCCGTCGGGTCCACATCCAGCGACCAGCGCACCTTGCGTGCTTCCGGCAGCGCGTACAACTGCGGCACCAAGTGCGAAAGCACACCGTGCAACGGCGGCCGCTGCAGCGCAGACAGCAGCAGCTGGGTGCGCTGGTAGCCGGCGCGGCGCGGCATCGGCGCCGGCATCGGCCCATAGGCCTCGACCACGTTCTGTTCTCCCAGCAACTGCCGCGCGGCCAGCAGGAAGGCATTGGCGTGCTCCACCTGCTGGGCTTCGGCGCGCATCAACGCCAGGTGCGCGAACGGTGGGAATCCAGCCGCCTCGCGCTGGTTCAACTCGGCCTGCGCGAACGGGTGGTAGCCGCCGCTCACCAGCGTTTCCAGCAACGGATGCCCGGGATGGTGGGTCTGCAGCCAGACTTCGCCGGGATCGCGTGCGCGGCCGGCGCGGCCAGCGACCTGGATCAGCTGCTGTGCCAGTTTTTCACTGGCACGGAAGTCGGCCGAGAACAGCCCTTCGTCGATGCCCACCACCACCACCAGAGTCAGCTTGGGCAGGTCGTGGCCCTTGGCCAGGATCTGCGTGCCGACCAGGATGCCGGGCTGATCGCCCAGTTTCGCCAGCTGCTGTTCCAGCGCGTCGCGTCGCGACGTGGTGCTGCGGTCGATGCGCACCACCGGGAATTCGGCGAAGGCCGCAGTGAGGTGCTCTTCCAGGCGTTCGGTGCCGATACCCTGCGGCTGCAGCGCCAGGCTGCCGCAGGCCGGGCAGGCCAGCGGTGCCGGTTGCCGCGCACCGCAGTGGTGGCATTGCAGGCGACGACCGCCACCATGCACGGTCATCGGAGCATCGCAGCGGTTGCAGGGCGCGGTCCAGCCGCAGTCATGGCACAGCAGCACCGGCGCGTAACCGCGGCGGTTCTTGAATACCAGCACCTGCTGGCCGCGCTTGAGATGCTCGCCGATGCCGGCCAGTACGTCGGCCGACAAACCGTCATGCAGCGGCCGTTTGCGTACATCCAGGATGCGCACGCGCGGTGGCCGTGCGTCGCCGGCACGCTGCTTCAGGCGCAGGTGGGTGTAGCGCCCGGCATAGGCGTTGTGCAGGGTTTCCAGCGACGGCGTGGCGCTGCCCAGCAGCACCTGGATGCCCAATGCCTTGGCCCGCACCAGAGCGAAATCGCGCGCGTGGTAGCGGATGCCGTCCTGCTGCTTGTAGCTGCCGTCGTGTTCCTCGTCGACGATCAGCAGGCCGGCTTGCGGCAATGGCGTGAACACCGCCGAGCGGGTGCCGACGATGACTCGTGCCTCGCCTCGTGAGGCCGCCGCCCAGACGCGCGCGCGCTCGTTGTCATTCAACCCCGAGTGCAGCGCGTGCACGGCGATGCCGAGACGGCCGCGAAAGCGTGCCAGGGTCTGCGGAGTCAGGCCGATTTCCGGCACCAGCACCAGCGCCTGCTTGCCCTGTGCCAGGCAATGGATGATCGCCTGCAGGTACACCTCGGTCTTGCCGCTGCCGGTCACGCCATCCAGCAGGAACGGCTGGAAACCCTCGGTGGCGTTGATCGCGGCCACGGCCTCGGCCTGGTCCGGATTGAGGGTGGGGCCGGGCAGCGGTTGCGCGTGTTGCGGGGCCACACTCAGGGCGACGCGCTCGGCCAGCTCACGCTTGGCCAGGCTGCGCGCAGCGGTGCGCCAGTCCTGCATGCGTTCACCCAGCACGTCTTCGTCCACTGTGGCCTCGGCCAGCAGCTCGGCCAGTTGCCGGGGGCGGCTGCCAGCGCGCAGCTTCCCGCGCTGCAGGTGTCCTTCGGCGGTCAGTTGCCAGCCCCAGTGATGGGTATCGGGCAGGGCTTCACCATGGCGCAGCGGGCCAGGCAGAGCGGTGCTAAGCACCTCGCCCAGCGGCGCATGGGTATAGCGCGACAGCCACTGCAGGCTCTGCCACAGCTCGCCCTGCAGCAGCGGCTGCGGGTCGCACCACGCCAGCGCCTGGCGCAGGCCCTGGCCGTCGTCGGTCTGGCCGTGGCCGGCCACCACGCCGACCAGCTCGCGGTTGCCGAATGGCACCTTCAGGCGGCAGCCAACCGCCACCGCGGGAGCCTCACCCTCCGGCGACAGGTAGTCGAACAGGCGGGGCAGGGGGACGGGCAGGGCGACCTGCAGGGTCGGAATCGGTGAAAGCATCGGGCCAGTGTAACGGGCCATGCGCACGCGGATGGCAGGCGCGAAGGCGCCCGGGCGACGCCCGTTGAATCATAAATGTCACCTAAATATCGGTGTCCATTGGAGATTCAGTCTTATCCACATGTTCTGTGGATAAGACTGTGCGTTAACGGTCGGCGGGCGCGCGGGAGGCCGATGGCGACGGCCTCACGCTTGGGTTGGTCAAAAAATAGCCACACTTCAAAGTCAAGTAAAATCAATAACTTAAGTGTGAAACATTGCTGAAACAGAGTGAATTCAGCTGGATGCCGCAGTTTCCCGTGCGAGGGCCGTGGTGCTGTGCACAACCTGCAGCACGAAGTACCTGCGGGCGCAAGTCCTGCCGGGCGCCGATGGCCTGCCGCTATCATGCCGGCAGACCTTTGGAGTAACCGATGACGGCTGTGCCCGCCCCTGTTTCCTCGACCGCGGCCGGCGCGCTGTCGGCGTTCCTGCGTGGCGTCGAACGCCGTGCCCTGGTGGTGGCTGAACTGCAGTGCGGTGAAGCCGCCCGTGCCGAACAGACCCTGGTGGCGGTGATGCGCGCCTTTGCCGCCGTCGCCAGCGACCTGCCCATGGCGCAATGGCCGACCCGCTTCTGGACCCTGCTGGGCCAGCGCCAGGCGCTACGCGAACCGCTGGGCGGCCAGTGGGCACCGCCATTGGCTGCGCTGGGTGAGATGGGGCCACTGCCGCGCCTGGCGCTGTTGCTGCGGGTAGGCGGTAGTCTGGATGAAGGCATTGCCATGCGCGTGCTCGACCAGGACGAGGCCGGCTACCAGCAATTGCTGGCCGATGCCTGCCCGCGCGATACCCATGGCCAGCCTGATGCCTCGGCCTGGCGGCAGCTGGCCGAGCAGGTGCAGCTGCGCATCCGTGACCTGCCGGCCAAGCGCCTGCAGCAGCTGCAACAACCGGCCGCACCGGCCGCCAACAGTGAAACCCCGACCTCCAGCTGGCGTGCACCGCAGCGTGACGAGCGCGCGGCCGCCAACGGCAAGCGCCGCCGTGCGAATGCCAAGCCGCGCTGGCGCGGTCCGCTGATCCTGTTGCTGACCGTGGCGGTGCTGCTGGCCGCCGCGCTGGGCTGGCGCCATTGGCAGGGCCGTGTGCTCGGCAGCGATGCACCGCTGCCGGAAGGGGTGGTGGGCGATGCCGGTCCGGTCACGGTGGAGGCGCTGCCGCCGAGCAAGGTTGAAGCCGCGCCGGATGCGATCCCGGCCCAGGCTGCCGACGACGCCATGATGCTGGCCGACCGCGACTATCCGCTGGTGGCCGATGCCGACCTGTATGCGTGGACGGCCGCTGGCGGCCCGCTGCCGGTGGACGAATCGCAATCCAAGCCGAGCCGGCCGGAGCCGGCCAGTGCCACGCTGGAAACCGCTGCTGCCGATGAATAAGACTGTGTTCGCCAGCCTGCTGCTGGCCCTGCCGTTGTCGCTGTCGGCCACGCCGCAGACCGTGAACGTGCCGCTGCCACCGCCCTCGCCCGGAACCACGACGGCGCCACCGGCGCCGGCCGCGGCACCTTCGACGTTTGCCCACCTGGATGCGCAGCAGCAGCGCCAGCGCCGTGCCGACTACGCCACGTGGCGGGCGTTGCCGGAAGGCGAGCGTGAACGCGTCCGCCAGGCTGCGGCGCGTTTCAATGCACTGCCGGCCGATCAGCAGCAGCGCCTGCGCCAGCAGTTCCAGGCGCAGGACCAGGCGTTTCGCGAAGGCTGGCGGCTGGGCCCCCAGCTGGGCCTGGAATTCCCCAAGCTGCACGGCCTGTTCGGCTTTGTGCCGCCGGAACAGCGCGAGGCCGCGCTGGCCGTGCTGCGTCAGCTCAGCCCGGCGCAGCTGGCCCAGCTGACCCTGGTCGCACAGCGCACGCCGCCGCAGGAACGCGACGCGGTGCGCAGCGCCTTCCTCGCCGTGCCCGCCGCCGAGCGCGACAGTTGGCTCAAGCGCCAGGCGGGTCAGTAAACAAAGGGGACGGAGGGGATTAAGTCGTACTCGGCACAGTCGGGCTTGAAACGACTTAATCCCCTCCGTCCCCTTTTTTCTGTTCGTAACGCGATCGCAACGCGGTAAACCGGGGGCTGCTGAAACCCAGCATTCACGCCATGTCATGGGAATGCGCGCGCTGCGCGCGTAAGATGACCGGCCGCAACCCGGTGCCTGTGCCCTTCGCGCGCAACCGCAGTTCGCGTCAAGCACCTTATGTCTACTGCAACCTCCACGCCGCGCTTCAGCAAGGAAGTCGGCGCCACCGGTCTGCTTGCCCTGCCGCTTGTGCTCGGGCATGTCTCCACCGGTCTGATCTCCTTCGTCGACAACGTCATTGCTGGCCACCATGCCACGGCGACCCTGGCCGCGGTGACCATTGGTACCGCACTGCTGTGGCTGCCGATGCTGATCCCGATCGGTACCCTGATCTCGCTTACCGCCTCGGTGTCGCAGCTGCACGGCGCCGGTCGTGAGCGCGAGATCGGCCCGCTGTTCCGCCAGGCGCTGTGGCTGGCGCTGGGCCTGGGCCTGATCATGTTCACCTTCCTCACCGTAGTGCCGCCGCTGCTGCCGGCCTTCGGCATCGCACCGGACATTGTGCCGGGGGCGACCGCGTTCCTGCATGCGGTGCGCTGGGGTGGCCCGGCACTGACCCTGTACTTCTGCATGCGCTACCTCAGTGAGGGCATGCACTGGACCCTGCCGACCATGCTGATCGGCTTCGGTGGCCTGCTGGTGCTGGCGCCGATGGGCTACGTGCTGGCCAACGGCAAGCTGGGCTTCCCGGAAATGGGTGCCGAAGGCCTGGGCATCGCCTCGGCGGTGATGATGTGGCTGCAGGCGATCGCCTTCGCCACCTACCTGTGGTTCACCAAACGCTTCGCCCATCTGCGGCTGTTCTCGCACTTCGAAGGGCCGCGCTGGCCGGCGATCTGGGATCTGCTGCGCACCGGGCTGCCGATCGGGATCACCGTGCTGATGGAAGGTGGTCTGTTCATCGTCACCGCGCTGCTGATCGGTCGCCTGGGTGCCAATGAAGCGGCTGCGCACCAGATCGCGATCAACGTCGCCCAGCTGTGCTTCATGATCCCCATGGGCGTGGCCGAGGCCACTACCGTGCGCGTCGGCCATGCGGTCGGCCGTGGCGATGGCTTCGGCGTGCGCCGCGCGGCCTGGGCCGGCTACGCGATCATCATGGGCACGCAGACCCTGTCGGCGGCGGTGCTGCTGTTCGGCCATGACGCCATCGTCGGTGTCTACACCAACGATCTGGCAGTGGCCGGGCTGGCCTCGACCCTGCTGCTGTACGCGGCCACCTTCCAGTTCCCGGATGGCATCCAGGTGTTGTCGGCCGGTGCGCTGCGCGGCCTGAAGGACACCCGCGTGCCGATGTTCATCGCCATGTTCGCGTACTGGGGCCTGGGCATGCCGCTCGGCGCCGGGCTCGGCCTGGGCCTGGGCATGGGCCCGCAGGGCATGTGGATCGGCCTGATCGTCGGTCTCACCGCGGCGGCGATCCTGATGGGCTGGCGCCTGCGCCGCAGCAGCCTGCGCATCGGCCAGTCCAGCCTGTCCTGATCCTTCCTGCCCGCCCTGGCGACCCGTGGCGGGCGATCCCCTGACTTGTGTCCGATGCCGCATCACGCGGCACCGGCTATGCTGGCACTACGGCAAGAAGCCTTCCGGAGCGTTCCATGAATCAACCCGTGCCCCCGCTGCCCCCGGCGCGTCGCAACCCCGTCGCCAGTTTCTTCATCGGGCTGTGGGACGTCATGAATTTCACCCGCCGGTTGATCCTCAACCTGGTGTTCTTCGGCCTGCTGTTCCTGTTGCTGGTGATGTTCGTCATCGCCGCCGGCATGGGTGCCGGTGCCAGCAAATCGTTGCAGGACCGCACCACCCTGGTGATCGCGCCGGAAGGCCGCCTGGTCGAGCAGTTCAGCGCTGACCCGGTCAGCCGCGCGCTGGCCAAGGCGGTGGGCGACAACGGTGCCGAAGAGATCCAGCTGCGTGACCTGCTGCGGGTGATCGAGTCGGCCAAGGAAGACAAGAAGATCGAGCGCGTGGTGCTGGAGCTGGACAAGCTGCAGCCGTCGGGCTTCGCTTCGCTGCGTGAAGTGGCCGCTGCGCTGCAGGACCTGCGTGCGTCCGGCAAGCAGCTGGTGGCCTACAGCGAGAGCATGGGCCAGTCGCAGTACCTGCTGGCCGCGCAGGCCGACGAGGTCTACCTGGACCCGATGGGGTCGGTGGTGCTCGAGGGCCTGGGCCGCTACCGCCAGTACTTCCGCACCGGCCTGCAGGACAAGCTGGGCGTGGACGTGCACCTGTTCAAGGTGGGCGAGTACAAGTCCGCTGCCGAGCCGTACGTGCTCGACGCCGCTTCGCCGGCATCCAAGGAAGCCGACCTGTTCTGGATGAACGACGTGTGGCAGCGCTACCTGGGTGACATCGCCAAAGCCCGCCGCCTGGATCCGGCACAGCTGGCCGCCGGCATCGACACGCTGCCGGAAGGCATCTCCGCCGCCGGTGGCGACCTGGCCAAGTTCGCCCTGCAGCAGAAGCTGGTGACCTCGCTGAAGACCCGCGAGGAATTCGAGGATCTGATGATCGAGCGCGGCGTGGCTGACGACGATGCCGACGGTGGTTTCCGCAACGTCGACTTCGGCAGCTACCTGGGCCAGCTCGATGCGCGCCGCAACCCGGTCGACAGCCGTCCGCAGGTGGCGGTGGTGGTGGCAGCCGGCGAGATCAGCGGTGGCGACCTGCCGGCCGGCCGCATCGGTGGCGAGTCAACCTCGGCGCTGCTGCGTGCAGCGCGCGACGACGAGAACGTGAAGTCCGTGGTGCTGCGCGTCAATTCGCCGGGTGGTGAGGTGTTCGCCTCCGAGCAGATCCGTCGCGAAGTGGTGGCCCTGCAGGCCGCTGGCAAGCCGGTGGTGGTGTCGATGGGCGACCTGGCTGCCTCCGGTGGCTACTGGATCAGCATGAATGCCGACCGCATCTATGCCGATCCGTCGACCATCACCGGTTCGATCGGGATCTTCGGCATGGTGCCGAACTTCAGCCGCGCGCTGGACAAGATCGGTGTGCACACCGACGGCGTCGGTACGACCCGCTTCGCCGGTGCCTTCGATGTCACCCGCCCGATGGATCCGGCGGTGGGCCAGGTCATCCAGTCGGTGATCAACAAGGGTTACGCCGACTTCACCGGTCGCGTTGCCGACGCCCGCAAGAAGCCGGTCGAGGCGGTCGACGAAGTGGCCCGTGGCCGCGTGTGGAGCGGTGCGCAGGCCAAGGAACGCGGTCTGGTCGACGCCTTCGGTGGCTTGAAGGATGCGGTGGCCGATGCCGCCAGCCGTGCCAAGCTGGGCAAGGCCGATGCTTACCGCGTGCGTTACATCGAGAAGGCGGCGACGCCGTTCGCGCAGTTCGTCAGCGGCTTCGCCGGCAGCCGTGCCGGTGCCTGGATGCTGTCCGACTCGGGCATGGCGCGGATGATGCTGGCGCGTGCGATGCCGGAAGTGGATACGCAGCTGCGCTTCGTCGAGAACGCGGCCCGCGACAAGGGCAACGGTGCGCCGGTGAAGGCGCTGGCGTACTGCTTCTGCAGGTTCTGATCGGAAGTCCATCCACGCATGGCGTGGATCTATTGGAAACGCCCGGCCCCGGCCGGGCGTTTTCGTTCACGGGGTCGGATCCCTTTGCTCCGCAAAGGGCTCTGACCCCACAGGTCATTGCGTCGCGTCGGCCTCGGCCTTCTGCTCGCGTGCTGCAGCATCCTCCACGGCCTTCTGCGCGCTCTTGGCGCGGTCCAGCGGCTCATGCATTGCACGGGTCATTGCCTGCGGTGCCGGTGGCTTCTCCGGGTTGGGCGTCGGCGGCCGTTGGCACGCCGCCAGCAGTACGGCGGCCAGCAGGGACGTGGACACGATCAGGATGCGCATGGCGGCTCTCCGCAGTGGGCGTGCGTGCAGTGTCGCATTCCGGGCAGGGGGCTGCCGTGAGCGCGTATCCTTGCCGCATCGAAACACAGCGGGCGCGGCCCCGGAGGACACATGACCCAGCAACGGTGGCGCCTGGACGGCCAGACTGCCCTGATCACCGGTGCCAGTGCCGGCATCGGCCTTGCAATCGCGCATGAACTGGCTGGCTTCGGTGCCGACCTGATGATCGTCGGGCGCGATATAGACATGCTGGAGACCGCGCGCGACGAGCTGCTGGACATGTATCCGCAGATGCAGGTGCACGCGCTGGCTGCCGATGTTTCCGATGACGAAGACCGCCGGCAGATCCTGGACTGGGTGGAAGACCATAGCGATGGCCTGCACATCCTGGTCAACAACGCCGGCGGCAACATCAGCAAAGCGGCTACCGAGTATTCCGAGGACGAGTGGCGCAACATCTTCGAGACCAACCTGTTCTCGGCGTTCGAACTGTCGCGCTACGCGCACCCGCTGCTGGCACGCCATGCCTCGTCATCCATCGTCAACGTCGGCAGCGTATCCGGCCTGACCCATGTGCGCAGCGGCGTGGTCTACGGCATGAGCAAGGCGGCAATGCACCAGATGACCCGCAACCTGGCCGTCGAGTGGGCCGAGGATGGCATCCGGGTCAACGCGGTGGCGCCGTGGTACATCCGCACGCGGCGCACGTCCGGCCCGTTGTCGGACCCGGACTACTACGAGGAAGTGATCAACCGCACGCCGATGCGCCGCATCGGGGAGCCGGAGGAAGTGGCTGCGGCCGTGGGCTTCCTGTGCCTGCCCGCCGCCAGCTATGTCACCGGCGAGTGCATCGCGGTGGATGGTGGTTTCCTGCGCTACGGATTCTGAGCTTTCAGCAGGTAGTGCCGGCCGCTGGCCGGCAACTGCAATCATCTGAAGATCCTGTGGTTGCCGGCCAGCGGCCGGCACTACCGGGTGGCCGTCACCCCGGTACCGGGCAGTTGCTGGCCTCCAGCACACCCTGCAGCCGCTCGCGCTCGCTGCGTGCGCCGTCGCGGTTCTCTGGCGTGGCGAAACGTTCGCGGCCGCGTGCATCGCGGAAGCGCTGCTGCCAGCCGCCGCAACGCTGCGCTTCGGGCAGTTCCTCGCAGCGATCACGTACCACTTCGCAGCCGGCCGCATTCACCGGCGTGACGCCGCCCAGGCCCTGTACCGTCATCAGTTCGCAGCGACCGGGCGCGGCCTCGTACTCGTGCAGGTAGCTGCCGCCCTGGCTGTCGGTGCACTGGAAGATCGGGGGCAGGGGCGGCTTCGGTGGGCCGTCCTTTGCTTCGGCGCGGGCCTCGGCGTCACGACGCAGCGTCGCGCTGTCGAGGATCTGGTTGCCGCCCTCGCGTTCGACCATTCCCGCTTCCATGATCGTTCGGCCTTCGTCCGCACGGCGTGGCGTTGCAGAGGGCGCCTGCGCGGGCGCGGGTCCTGCCGGCAGGGGGGCTGGCGTCTCGACGGCGGGGGTGGGCGCGACCACCGCCGGCTGTGCGTTGGCCGGATCGGGTACGCGCAGTACCTGCTGCTTGCTGCCGGACGGGCAGGGCGTGCGTTGCAGCGTGGGTACGTCGCTGCTGCTGGAGGTGCATCGATACACCACGCTTGTTTCGGCCAGTGCCGCGCCGGGCAGCAACGCAAGGGCCAGCCAGATCAGTTTGTTCATGCGCACAGCGTACAGGTGGTGATGCGGCGCGGCGCTCAGCGCTGGCAATCGCGCGACACGCGAGCGTCGATGCCGCGCTGTTCGTTGCTGATGGCCGTACGTTCGCTCTGCAGCGCACTGTTGTAGCGGCGGTCCAGCTCCCAGCGGCGGTCACGCAGGCGCGCGCAGACTTCCTGCGGTGGCAGCGCATGGCAGCTGTCGCGCACCAGGACGCTGCCGGCCGGAACCTGTACCCCCATGCCCACCGAGGGCGGACGATAACCCGCGCCTTCACCGATGGGGGTCCCCACCGGTGTACCGAATGCCGGACGCGGTCCGGGATAGGCCGGGCCACGATGCCCGTGCGGCAGCCAGACACTGGTCCACAACGGGACCCAGCGCGGATTGCCTTCGTTATTGTCGCTGGTATAGCGCTGGCCATCCTCGGTGACGCACTCGTACATCGGCTGTGGCGGCTGGATGTAGACGTGGCGTACTTCGCGCTCGCGGATGACCGGGGTATCGCTGGGCGGCGATGGCGTGGCGTCACTACGCACCACCCGCGGCGCAGGATCCCGCGGACGCTGCAGGTCGCGCACTTCCTGGCGGCCGCTGTTGCAGGGCTTGTCCTGCAGCGCCACGGCACCATTGCTGGCCACGCAGCGGTATACGCGCACGTCCTCGGCGGCCGGTGAGTTCCAAGGCAACAGCAGGCACAGGCTCAAGGTGGCGCGCAGCAGGTTCATGGCGGCAGGGTGCGCGATTGTCGGTGGCTGTGCAATCGTCTGCTCAGGAGCGCAGCACGTTGCCGCTGAGCGCGTCGCGGATCGGCGTCGGCTGGGCCAGGCCGCCGGTCTCGCCATCGAGGATGCCGTCGAGCAGGCGCAACAGGCGTGGGTCGAGTTCCTCGCGGCTGCGCGCCGGTGGCTCGCCGGCCAGGTTGGCGCTGGTGGACACCAGCGGGCCACCCCAGGCACGGCATAGCGCGGCCACCAGCGGGTGGGCACTGATGCGCACCGCAATGCCGCTGTGCTCGCCGGTAATCCACGGTTTGGCTCGTGGGCCGGCCGGCAGAATCCAGGTGTTGGCGCCGGGCCAGCTGGCCAGCACTGCGCGCTGGCGGGCATCGGGCAGTGCCTGCAGGCGTACCCAGCCTTCCAGCTGCGCCAGCTCGGCGGCGACCAGGATCATGCCCTTCTCGATCGGGCGCTGTTTCAGCCGCAGAACCATGTGCACCGCGGCTTCGTGCGAGGGATCGCAGCCCAGGCCCCAGACCGCTTCGGTCGGATAGGCGATCACGCCGCCTGCGCGGAGCGAGGCGACAGCGGAGTCCAGGGTGAGTTCTTTCATGGCGGCGACCGGCCCGGCGTGGGCCTTCATTATCCCCCCGCTGCGTGCAGATGGGGTGGAACCAGGCACCCCGGCAGTGCCGGCCGCTGGCCGGCACCTGATGCTTCTGGGGGTTGCCGGCCAGCGGCCGGCACTACCCCTCATCCACGCAGGGCGCGGATCTACTTCGCGGCCTTCTTGACGGCCTTCTTGACGGCCTTCTTGGCCGGCGCCTTCTTCGCAGCAGCCTTTTTCACCGCTTTCTTGGCAGGGGCCTTCTTGGCGGCCGCCTTCTTCGGTGCCGCCTCCTTCTTCACCGCCGCCTTCTTCGCAGGTGCCTTCTTGGCCGCGGCCTTCTTGCCGAAGCCCTTGCGCACCGGCTTGCCGGTTTCTTCCATCAGCTGCTGCACTTCGGCCAGGGTCAGCGACGCCGGCTCGCGATCCTTGGGGATCTTGCCGTTCATCCTGCCGTCGCTGATGTACGGACCGAAACGGCCGTTCAGCACCTGGATGTCGCTGCCCTCGAACTCCTTGATGATCCGGTTGCGCGCGATCTCTTCCTTCTCTTCGATCAGGAACACGGCGCGGGCCAGATCGATGGTGTACGGGTCATCTTCCTTCTTCAGCGAGGCATAGGTGCTGCCGCGCTTGGCGAACGGGCCGAAACGACCGATGCCGACGCTGACGTCTTCGCCCTTGTCCTCACCCAGTGCGCGCGGCATCAGGAACAGCTCCAGCGCGTCTTCCAGGGTGATGGTGTGCATCGACTGGCCCGGACGAAGCGAGGCGAACTTGGGCTTCTCCTCGGCGTCCTCGGCGGTGCTGCCGATGGCCGCGTACGGCCCGAAACGGCCCAGGCGCACGCTGACCGGCTTGCCGGTCTTCGGGTCGGTGCCCAGTTCGCGTGCGCCGCTGGCCTCGGCGCGGTCGACCGATTCCTTCTTGTCTTCGACCAGTTCCTTGAACGGTCCCCAGAAGCGCGACATCAGCGGAATCCACTCTTCCTCGCCACGCGAGACGGCATCGAGCTCGTCCTCGAGCTTGGCGGTGAAGTCGTAGTCGACGTACTGGGTGAAGTGGCTGGACAGGAACTTGGATACCGCGCGGCCGACATCGGACGGGCGGAAGCTGCGGCCTTCCATTTCCACGTACTTGCGGAACAGCAGGGTCTGGATGATCGAAGCGTAGGTCGAGGGACGACCGATGCCGTACTCTTCCAGCGCCTTCACCAGCGCCGCTTCGGTGAAGCGCGGCGGCGGCTGGGTGAAGTGCTGGTCGGCCACGATGCGCTCCAGCGGCACGCGGTCGCCGGGCTTCATCGCCGGCAGCTTGCGGCCTTCGTCCTCGTCCTCGGCGCTCTTGTTGTCCTTGCCTTCTTCGTACACGGCCAGGAAGCCGGGCACCACCACGGTGGTGCCGCTGGCGCGGAACACGTGCTCGCTGCCGGCCGACAGATCGACGCTGACGGTGTTGAGCGTGGCCGGGATCATCTGGCAGGCCACCGCACGCTTCCAGATCAGTTCGTACAGCTTGCGCTCGTCATCGGTCAGGTAGCGCGCGACCTGCGCAGGGGTGCGCAGTGCCGAGGTCGGGCGCACCGCTTCGTGCGCTTCCTGGGCGTTCTTCGACTTGGTCTGGTAGGTGTTGGGCTGGTCCGGCAGCGAGGCGATGCCGTAGTCACGGGCGATCACGTCGCGGATCTCGGTCAGTGCATCCTGCGACAGGTTCACCGAGTCGGTACGCATGTACGAGATCAGGCCGACGGTGCCTTCGTCACCGATGGCCACGCCTTCGTACAGCTTCTGCGCCACCTGCATGGTCTTGCGGGTGGTGAAGCCGAGCTTGCGCGAGGCTTCCTGCTGCAGCGTGGAGGTGGTGAACGGCGGCGCCGGACGGCGCTTGCGCTCCTTGCTGGCCACGTCGGTGACGTGCAGCGCACCCTGCGCGGCCTGCTGGATGCGCAGGCGGGCCGCCTCGGCGGTGTCGCCATCGGTGACGGTGAACTGCTCGAACTTCTGCCCGTCCAGCTTGATCAGCTTGGCGTTGAAGTGCTGCGACGGGTGCGCGCACTCGGCGGCGATCGACCAGTACTCGCGGGCGATGAAGGCTTCGATCTCTTCTTCGCGCTCGACGATCATGCGCAGCGCCGGGCTCTGCACGCGGCCGGCGGACAAACCGCGCTGTACCTTGCGCCACAGCACCGGCGACAGGTTGAAACCGACCAGGTAATCCAGCGCGCGGCGCGCCTGCTGGGCATCGACCAGGTCGCTGGCGATCGCGCGCGGCTGGCTGATCGCTTCCTTGATGGCGCGCGGGGTGATCTCGGTGAAGACCACGCGCTGCATCGGCTTGTCCTTGACCAGCCCGCGTTCCTTCAGGATCTCGGCGATGTGCCAGCTGATCGCCTCACCCTCGCGGTCCGGGTCGGTCGCCAGCAGGATGTCGTCGGCGCCCTTGGCGGCCTTGGCGATCGCATCGACATGCTTCTCGTTCTTGTCGATCACGTCGTAGTGCATGGCGAACCCGTTGTCCGGGTCGACTGCGCCTTCCTTCGGAATCAGGTCACGCACATGCCCATACGAGGCCAGGACGGTGTAGTCCTTGCCGAGGTATTTGTTGATCGTCTTGGCCTTGGCCGGCGATTCGACGATGAGCAGGTGCTTGGGCATGTCGGGAAAGGTCTGTGGGCGGACCGGGGGAAGGGGCCGCTAGGGTGGAGCAAACGGCCGCATTAGTGAAGCGGCCACGGGCAAATCCATAAACTGAACGCCCGGTAGTGTGCCGGGCGTTCAGGTTTCACCTTATTAGAGGAATCACGCCCGGCCAGCCCATGTCAAGCAGCGAGGCGTGAGGATGGTCGTTCATGAGGCCATCTTGGCGATGAAGCCGACTGCTGCCACCAGCAGGACCAGGCCCGCCAACGACAGCAGGGCGGTCAGGACCAGAACCAGGATGGTGACCGTGCCCAGTTCCCGACGCTGCAGCTGCGGCTGGTCGGTATAGGCCCAACGGTCGACCACCAGAGTGTCGCATATCATGTCGTGCAGGCCCTGCTTGCGTTCGGTGAACGCGGCCATCAGGAAGCCGATGCCGAGAGTGAAGCTGCTCAGCAGCATGGCCCAGTAGCGACCGAAGGCGCGGGCCTTGGTGAGGCGCTCGCCATTGCCGCGCACGACCTTGATGCCGACCGCCATCTTTCCCAGCGTGGCACCGCCCCGCGAGGCATGGAACCAGGTGTAGTAGGCCATGCCGATGCCCAGGTTGATCAGCGCACTGGCCAGCTGCGCGACGATTTCGATGGACGATTCGCCACTGCCGACCGCGCCCATGCTGGCGCCGAGGACCACGCCGAGGATGGCACCGATGATGCTGCCCGGGATGACCAGCACGAAGTAGTCGATCATGTAGGCCGCTACGCGCTTCCAGAAACCGGCGTAGATCACTTCGCCGCCCATCACCGGCTGTACATGGCCGGCGGTACCGGCGGCGGCCGGCGCGTTGTACGGCGAGCTGCTGATGGCGCCGGTGCCGGGCAGCGGCGCGGTGCCGTTGTCGATGGCGGCATAGTCGCCGCGCAGGTCGAAACCGCCACTGCCGGTGGCAGTGCTGGCATCGGCCAGCGTCTGCAGTCCGAGCTCGTCGACCACCTGGCGCAGCGCAGCCCACTGCGCCATGCCCTCATGCCAGACCAGGGTGTCCAGGTTCAGTTGGCCGCGCTGGAAGCGCTGGCGGATCTCCTGGACCGGCAGGGGGCCCTGGCGTTGCTGTCCTTCGGCGTAATACCACTCAGTCATTGCATGTTCCCTGTTGGGTCGTCCTTGGAGGGGCTGGCGTGCGTGCGGCTCAACCGCGGCACGACGGCGGCAGGTACTTGTCGTCGCTTTCGCCGGTGCATTCCCAGCGGCCGCTGTCGCGGTCGTATTCCAGCCACAGCAGGTCGCCGTCGATGCTCTTGCCGGGCACGGCCAGGGTGGCTTCGATACCGCAATGGCCGTTGTTGAAGCGGCCGATGTTCACCGCCGACAGGCCGGCATGGGCGAAGTCGCCCGGCGCCGGGAAGCCGGCGTCGTTGGCGCCCGGGCAACGACCTTCGTCATCGGCGAAATGCTGCACCTGGTCCTTCAGCGGTTGCAGCACGGTCACCGCGCCAGCGACCTTGGCACGCAGGGTGTAGTCGTTGTAGGCCGGCAGGGCGATCGCGGCAAGGATCGCAATGATCGGCACAAGCACCAGCAGCAGGCCGCCGCCGATGATGGCGGTGAGCGCGCAGCCGGAGAGCTTCTTTTTCGGAGGCGGCAGGGCCGTCGTCGCCGTGCTGGTGGCATACGGTGTGGACGGCGGCAGTACGGGCGGCTGCGGCGGAGGCGGCGCTGTCGCCACCGCTTCCGGCTCGGGTTCGGCGGCGGCCGCAGCGACATCCAGTGCCGGTACGATCAGGCCGAGTTCGTCGACGACCGTGCGCAACGGCTGCCATTGTGGCAGCCCGTCGCGCCAGACCAGAGTGTCCAGGGAGATCTGGTTGTTGCGGAACAACTCGACCAACTGTTCCGCCGGCAGCGGGCCTTGCTGCCGGTTGCCTTCTGCGTGGAACCACTCGCTCACGGGGACGCTCCTGAATGCGCTATGCCCCCAAGTGTACGGTCAGTGCAGGGGTTCTGGCTCGTCCATGAACATCTGCGTTTCCATCCAGGCATAGGCCGCTTCGGAACCGGGCTGGTTGAACAGCACCATCAGCACGACCCATTTCAGGTCATCCAGGTCCAGTTCGTCCTGGTCCAGGGCCATGGCCCGGTCCAGCACCAGCTCGCGCTGGTCGGCGTCGAGGATGCCGTGCTGTTCCAGGTACAGCAGGAAACCACGGCATTCCACGTCCAGCTTGTCCAGCTCGGGACCGTGGTAGACGCGCACGGGGCCATCGACCCTCGCCTGGGCCACGCTCGGCCGCTGCGCGGCCAGGGCGTCGAGCCAGTCGAACGCCTTGTTGATCTCGGTTGGGCTGAAACCGGCCTGGATCAGGCCGTTCTGCAGCGAATCGCGGTCACGGATCAGGTCCGCATCTTCGCTGAAATAGTGTTCAAACAGGTACAGCAGTACGTCCAGGATGCTCTCTTTCATTGCCCCTCGGCCTGCGTCGCGCGACGCTGTGGAGGTGAAGAAACTAGGGAGTTCGACAGTAGCGGCCGTGTACGCACACCACGATTCCCGCCAGTTCCATGGCCAGCAGCATGGAGGACACCTGTGACGCCGTCAATCCACAGCGCGTGATCAGTGAATCCATACCGCTTGGGTTGTGGTCCAGGGCCCGCCACAAGCACTGGTAGTCAGGGTCGTCGGCCCAGCGCGCCGGCAGGAGCGCCGGCGGTGCCTGTTCAGTGGGGGTGGCCAGCCGCGATTGCAAGCCCGGCAGCTGTTGGCGCAGGGCCGGGGCCAGCAGCTCCAGCACTTCCTCGGGGCGCTCGACCAGCGCTGCGCCTTCACGGATCAGCCGGTGGCAACCCGACGCGCGTGGATTGAGCACCGAGCCGGGCAGGGCGCAGACCTCGCGCCCGGCCTCGGCGGCCAGGCGGGCCGTGATCAGTGCGCCCGAGCGTTGCGCTGCTTCGACCACCACCGTGGCCAGCGCCAGCCCGGCCACCAGCCGGTTGCGCGCCGGGAAATGGCCTGGGCGTGCCGGCGTGCCCGGCAGGTACTCGCTGAGCACCACGCCTTCTGTGGCGATCCGCGCCTGCAGCCGGGCATGGCTGTCCGGGTAGGCCCGGTCGGGGCCGGTGCCGATCACTGCCACGGTGCAACCGCCGACCTCCAGCGCGGCCAGGTGGGCGGCGGCGTCGATACCGGCGGCCAGCCCGCTGGTCACCGCCAGTCCGGCTTCGACGAAGCAGCCGGCAAAGCGTGTCGCCAGCGCCCGCCCACCGGGCGTCGGCGAACGGCTGCCGACCAGCGCCACCGAGGGGCGCCAGGCCAGGCTCGGGTCGCCGGCCACGAACAGTGCCAGTGGCGGGTTGGGGACGTCCAGCAGGGACGGAGGAAAGGCCGGATCGTTGAAGGCCAACAGATGGTGGTTGTCGTCCAGCAGCCAGCGCAGGCCCGCCGCCCAGGTCCGCGTATCGGGGCGCTCCAATGCCGCGCACTGTTCCGGGGTGCAGCCATGTGCACGCCATCCCGCCACGCCCAGCGAGATGGCCGCGCTCGCATCGCCCTGGCTCTGCAGCAGCGCCCGCCGTTGCGCCAATGCGCCCCCCGCCATCACCAGGCGCAGCAGCGCCTCTTCAGCTTGCTTGGTCATTCCCCACTATCGACCAGATGCAACAAAGGCGCCCTAGGGCGCCTTCGCGTGTGATCGTCAGGTTTTCCCGGAGGTGGCTGCCGGCCAGCGGCCGGCACTACCTGGGGTGGCCGGGGCAGCCCGGCAACGGTTACTTCGCGTCCGGATGCAGTGCGTTGTAACCCACGCGCACCGGCTTCACGCCCTGCATCACCAGTGCGTAGCTGACGTTGTCGAAGGTACGGAACACCATCGCGTGCGCGGCGTACTCATCCGGCAGCGCAACACGGCCAACGTTGCCGCTGAGGGCATCGTCCATACGCGACGAGGTCGGGTACTTCATGCGGTCCGCCACATGGCGGCCTGGCCGCCACAGCGAGAACACGGTGCCGTTGTCCACGCCCTGCGCGCGGCCGGCCGAAATCGCGATCACGTCGCGCGGACCACCGGCGGTGAACATGTCGGTCACTGCCAGCACGCGCACGTCGACGCCTTCGACGCCGGCAGCGGGCACATGCGGCACGAACTGCAGGTCGTAGGGCCGGGCCTCGATCGGGACCAGGCGGTCGCCGACACGTACTTCGCGGCCGCCTTCGTTCCTGTCCAGGACCAGGGTGGATGCCTGGACTTTGCCGCCAGCGATCCGGGTGATGGTGCCGGTGCCGACCTGGGCCAGCTCATAGCCGAGCACGCCGCGGCGGTGGTTGGGCGCGCTGTAGGCCTGCCACAGGTTGCCGCTGCCCGGGGTGACGTCGCCATTGGCAGTCAGGTCCTCGGTCGGCTTGGGCTGGGAGTAGCGCACGGTCGGGCGGACCACGGCCCAGCGCTGGCCCAGCTGGGCGTCGGCCAGGCGCACGTAGACGGCGTGGCCGCTGGTGGCACGCAGGCGTTCTTCTTCCAGGCCGGCCACGGCGGGCAGCTGCTCGATGCTGTCGACCACGCTCAGCTGCTTCAGGAACGGCTCGACCTGGGCCAACGGAATGGCGTCGATCGGAGCTTCCTGGCGCGGGCCGGGCTTGGCTGCGACGGTCACCCGGTCCAGATAGGCCAGGCTGAGCACGTCACCGGGATAGATCAGGTGCGGATTGGCGATCTGCGGATTGGCCTGCCAGATCTCCGGCCACAGCCAAGGCTTCTGCAGGAAACGTGCGGCGATATCCCACAACGTATCCCCTTTTCGGACCACATAGGTGTCCGGGTGCCCGCCATTCACTTCCACGGCGGTAGCATAGGCAGCCACGGTCAGCATCGCCGCGGCGACGACCGTACGAAAACGAAGCAACATAGGTGTGAAGCCCTGATTCCCCAACAGGTCCGCGCACTATAGTCCAGAAACCGGGGCGCAAGGCAAGCGTTGCAGCTAGAATCTGCGACGTATGCCGGCGTGCCGGCCCCCAATCCGGAAATTGCCATGGCTCTTCTCCCCATCCTCGAGTTCCCCGATCCGCGCCTGCGTACCAAGGCTGCGTTGATCGACGCTGCCGAAGTCACCACGCCGGCCTTCCAGGAACTGATCGACAACATGTTCCAGACCATGTACGACGCGCCGGGCATCGGCCTGGCCGCCACCCAGGTGGACGTGCACAAGCGCTTCATGGTCATCGACGTCAGTGAAGAAAAGAATGAACCGCATGTGTTCATCAACCCGGAAATCGTCGCCAAGGACGGAGGCCGGGTGTACCAGGAAGGCTGCCTGTCGGTGCCGGGCATCTTCGCCGACGTGACCCGTGCCGACACCATCACCGTGAAGTACCTGGACCGCAGCGGCCAGCAGCAGGAGCTGGAAGCCGGTGAAGTGCTGGCCACCTGCATCCAGCACGAGATGGACCACCTGGACGGCAAGCTGTTCATCGACTATCTGTCGCCGCTCAAGCGCGAGATGGTCCGCAAGAAGCTGGCCAAGCAGCGCAAGCACGTGGCGTGATCGCCAATCCGGGCCGCCCTTGGGGTGGCCCGTGCCTGCGCGGCAAGCGCGGGCTGTACGGCGCCGGCCGACGGCGCCGTTTTTCTTTCCTGCACGAATCCATCCTGCAAGTGGGGTAGCCATGAGGATTGTCTTTGCCGGTACGCCGGAATTCGCGGTGTCGTCGCTGCGCGCGGCCGCGCGTCATCACGAGGTCGTCGCTGTCTACACCCAGCCTGATCGCCCCGCCGGCCGTGGCCGTGGCCTGGCGCCATCGCCGGTCAAGCTGGAAGCCGTTGCCCGTGGCATCCCGGTCTACCAGCCGGAATCGCTGAAGGACGAGGCCGCCCAGCAGCAGCTGCGCGACCTGCAGCCGGACCTGATGGTGGTGGTGGCCTACGGCCTGATCCTGCCCAAGGCGGTGCTGGCCATTCCGACCCACGGCTGCTGGAACGTGCATGCCTCGCTGCTGCCGCGCTGGCGCGGTGCCGCGCCGATCCAGCGCGCGATCCAGGCCGGCGATGCGAAGACCGGCGTGTGCCTGATGCAGATGGAGGCCGGCCTGGATACCGGCCCGGTGCTGCTGCACCAGGAACTGCCGATCGCCGCCACCGATACCGGTGGGCAGCTGCACGACAAGCTGGCCGAACTCGGCGCGCAGGTGCTGTCTGACGGCCTGGGCCTGCTGCGCGCGGGCATCAAGCCGGTCGCGCGGCCGCAGCCGGAGCAGGGCGTGACCTACGCGCACAAACTGGACAAGGCCGAGGCCCGGCTGGACTGGGCACTGGATGCCGGCGCGCTGGCACGCACCGTGCGTGCATTCAACCCGTGGCCGATTGCCGAGGCGAGCCTGGCTGGCGAACGCGTGCGCATCCATGGCGCAGTGGCGCTGGATCTGGCCCATGGCCAGGCGCCGGGCACGGTGCTGGCGGCCAGCCGCGACGGTATCGACATTGCCTGCGGCCAGGGCGCGCTGCGCCTGCGCGTGCTGCAGCGTGAAGGTGGCAAGGCGATCACCGCCGCCGACTACCTCAACGCCCGCCGCGACCTGCGCGTGGGAGCATAAGCGGTGTCGAAGCAGAACGATTTTTCCGTCGCCAAGGCGGCGCCGGGCGCAGCCACCCGCATGCTGGCTGCACGCGTGCTGGCGCAGGTGTTCACCCGCGGCCGTTCGCTGAAGGCCGAACTGGCCTGGGCGCTGCCCAAGCTGGCTGACAGCCGCGACCGTGCACTGCTGGAAGCGCTGTGTTTCGCGGTCCTGCGCCGCCGCAGCACCTATGACGCAGCCCTGCAGGGCTGGATGCAGAAGCCGCTGTCGGCCCGCGATGCCGACCTGCGTACCTTGCTGATGGTGGGCTTTGCCCAACTGGATGTGCTGGAACTGCCTGCGCATGCGGCACTGTCGGCCACGGTCGATGCCGCGCGTGCGCTGGGTCGCGAGCGCCAGGCCGGCCTGGTCAACGCGATCCTGCGCCGTGCACAGCGCGAGGGTTTCCCGGAGCAGCCCGCACGCGATGCCTTCCCGGAATGGCTGGCCGATGCGATTGAACGCGACTGGCCGGCCCAGGCCGAGGCCGTCTTCACTGCCAGCCTGCAGCCCGCGCCGCTGTGGCTGCGGGCCAACCGCCAGCATGGCGGCCGCGACAAGGTGCTGGCAACGCTGGCCGAGGCCGGTATTGCTGCCGAAGCCAGTGCGCTCAGTGCAGATGCATTGCGGTTGGCGGTCCCCGTTGCGGTGAACCAGCTGCCGGGGTTCGCCGAAGGCGCGTTGTCGGTGCAGGACCTGTCCGCGCAGTGCGCGGCCGATGCCCTGGCGCCGGCGTCTGGTGCGCGCGTGCTGGATGCCTGCGCGGCACCCGGTGGCAAGTCTGCGCACCTGCTCGAACGCGATCCGAGCCTGCGCCTGCTGGCACTGGATATCGATGCCCGTCGCCTGGCGCGCGCACGCGATACCTACATCCGCACCGGCGTGGGTGAGCACGTACAGACCCTGGCCGCAGATGCCAGTGATCCAGGTTCATGGTGGGATGGCGTGCCGTTCGACGCGATCCTGCTGGATGCGCCGTGCTCGGCCACCGGCGTGATCCGCCGTCAGCCGGATGTGATGTTCCACCGCCGCGCCGAGGACATCGATGCGCTGGTCGGCGTGCAGGCGCGTTTGCTGGAAGCCTGCTGGTCGATGCTGCGCCCGGGCGGCGTGCTGCTGTACGCCACCTGCTCGATCCTGCGTGCCGAGAACATCGACCAGGTCCGAGCGTTCCTGAAGTGGCATCCGGACGCGCTCGCGCAGCCACTTGATGACACCTTCGGCGTGGATTGCGAGGGTGTGGCGCGGCAGAGACTGCCGGGTGAAGACGATGCTGACGGTTTCTTCTACGCGCGTCTGTTAAAAGCAGCCTGACCCCGCTGCCGCTTCGAGGCCCATGCTGAAATCCCCCGCGTCACGCCAGACCGGGTTGTTGGTGGTAATGGCCCTGCTGGTGCTGGGGGCCGGGCTGGGCCTTCGCGATCCGTGGCCCTCTGACGAGCCACGCTTTGCGCTGGTGGCCAAACAGATGGTCGACAGTGGCCACTGGCTGTTCCCGCAGCGTGGCACCGAGCTGTATTCGGACAAGCCTCCGATGCTGATGTGGTGGCAGGCCACGCTGTATAGCCTGGTCGGCCACTGGCGGGTTGCCTTCCTGTTGCCCTCGCTGATCGCGGCGCTCGGTACGCTGTGGTGCGTGATCGACCTGGGCAGACGGCTGTGGACGCGGCAGGTCGGTCTGTATGCGGGCTGGGCGCTGCTGTTCGCACTGCATTTCACCTTCCAGGCGAAGAAGGCGCAGATCGATCCGCTGGTGGTGTTGTTCATCACCCTGGCCAACTACGGCCTGCTGCGACACCTGCTGCTGGGCCCGGCCTGGCGCTGGTGGTGGCTGGGCTGGTTCTTCGCCGGCATCGGGGTGATCACCAAAGGCGTGGGCGTGCTCGCGCTGATGATGATCGTGCCAGCGGCGATCGCCTCGGCGCTGCACTGGCCAAGGGTGCGACTGCATGTGGGTGAGGGCCGCTTCTGGCTGGCACCACTGGCGTTCCTGCTGGCGTTGTCGCTGTGGCTGGTACCAATGCTGCTGGCTGGCCTGGCGACGGGCTCGGAGCAGTACCGTGCTTACGCGGGAGACATCCTGTTCCGGCAGACCGCGCAGCGCTATACGCAATCCTGGGACCATCACCAACCGTGGTGGTACTTCCTCGGGATCATGCCGTCGCTGTGGATCCCCGCATTCCTGCTGCTGCCCTGGGCGGTTCCGGCCTGGTGCCGGCGCCTGCGCCGCCGCGACCCGCGCTACCTGCTGCCGTTGGCCTGGTGGCTGCTGGTCGTGCTGTTCTTCTCGATTCCCCACGGCAAGCGTGATGTCTACATCCTGCCGGCACTGCCGATGTTCTGCCTGGCGCTGGCGCCGTTGCTGCCGGGGCTGCTGAGGCGGCGTGATGTTCAGGGCGTGCTGGCGGCATTCACCGGATTGCTGGCTGCGGCGCTGGTCGTGGCCGGGGCACTGGCGCTGCTGGGCGATCCGGCCTTCGAAGTGCGCCTGACCCAGGGTCGCGGCCTGGCACCCGGCGCCATCGATGCGCTGGCATGGGCGGCGCTGGCGATGGGGATCTGGGCGGCCCTGAGCCTGTGGGTGTGCGGTCGCCGTCGCCATCACTACGCCCTGGTCTCGACCCTGGCTGCCGTCTGGGTGCTGTACAGCCTTTTGGGCTATCCGGTGCTGAATGATTCCAGTTCGGCACGTGGCCTGATGCGCGAAGTCGGTGCACGCATCGGCCCGGAGGCCGAGCTTGGACTGGTGGCGTGGAAGGAGCAGAACCTGTTGATGGCTGATCGCCCGGCGGCGACCTTCGGCTTCGAGGAGCGTTGGCATGAACAACTGCAGGCCGCTGTGCGCTGGCAACGGCTGGTTCCGCAACGACGCTGGCTGCTGGTCAACGAGGATGCGATGCAGGCGTGCATTGATCGGTCGCGCGCGGAAATGGCCGGTATCTCCAATCGGCGGCGCTGGTGGCTGGTGCCGACGCCGGCGATCATGGGCCCCTGCAGGCCATCGGCGGCGGAACTCGAACGGGAGCGGCGCCTGCAGGGCCCGGCGCTGCGGATTGAGCGCGCCGGTGCCGCCGCTCAGGTCCCGGCCAGCGCAGCCTGGTAGCTGGCCAGCGTGGCATCAGCGAACGTCTGCAGGCCGAACTCACGCTCTGCGTGGCGACGCGCCGCCCGACCGTGTTCCGCCAGCGTATCGCGCTGCTCATACAACGCCTGCAGTTGTGCGGCGATGGCGTCGATGTTGCGGGTGGCCACAACCCAGCCATCGACACCCTGTTCAATGTTTTCCGGCAGGCCCGCGTAGTCGCTGACCAGCATCGGCTTGGCGCTGGCCATCATCTCGCGGCAGGCGAAGGAGATTGTCTCGACATCGTGGGACAGCACGAAGCCGACATCACCGGCGGCGATCAACACGCGGGTATCGGCCAGCAGGCCGGTGAAGTGCACCTGCGCAGCGACTTCCCCCAGGGCCTGCACCTGTTCGCGCTGCTGCGGGCTGGGCAGATGGCCGGCCACCGCCATGTGCACGTGCGGGCGGATCGCATCGGGCAGGCGCGCGATGGCCTGGCCCAGGTCGATCCAGCCCTTGTAATCGTCGGTGCCGGCATTGCTGACCAGCACCAGCGCCTGCGGATCCTGCGTCCATTGCTGGCGCAGCGCGTGGCCGCTTCCGGAGGGCAGCGGCGAGTAGCGCTCCAGATCGACACCATTGCGCACCACATCGATCGGGCAGCGCCGGTACGGGCCCTGCTGCAGCAGGCGCTTGGTGTCGGCCGATACCGCGATCACGCGATCGGTTGCCCAGCGTGCACGCAGCGCATTGCCGAAGGTGCCGGTCGGCTTGCTGTTGTGCTTGGTCAGCACGATCGGCGGGTGGCGCATGCCGAGCAGGCCCTGCATCACGAAGCGGTGGTCGCGTGCGCCATTGACGTGGATCAGGTCGATGCCTTCATCGCGGACCAGCCGGCGCAGCGCGCGCTGTTCGGCCAGCTGCTGCGGCAGGGTGGGCAGGCCGCTGCCGAAGGCCAGTGGCAGCGTGCTGGCGATGCTCTCGTCGGCCACGGTCCGCAGCAGGCGGCTGTCGGCCGGTGCAGCGACATGCAGCGTGTGCTGGCCATGCAGCGCACGCGCCAGCGAGACGATGTACGTGGTGTGGCCGCCACCGTCGCCGTAGTGGAAGTTGGTGTACAGGATTTTCATGGGGGAGTCTTCAGGCAACGCGCGGGCAGTGTGACACAGCAGGCTCAGGGCCGGTCCGGGCGGACCGCCGGGTCGGCCACGGCCTGACCGTTGCCCAGCATCCACAGCATGATGGTCTTCTGGCGCACGTAATTGGCGCGAACATAGGCGTAGACCAGGCCATGCCAGCCGTCGCGGAAGCCGCCGCGGAACAGGAAGCCGCGCCAGAACCGCCAGGCGGGCGCCAGCACCAGCTTGCCCAGGGTGGCGCGCTTGCCGCGTGCGAATTCGTGCTCGGCCATCATCCGCGCGTACTTCTCGGTCTTGGCCAGCTGCTGCTGCAATGAGCGGTAGGGGTAGTGGATCAGGTCGCCCTGCAGGGTGCCGACGCTGCCGTCGACACTGGCCGCCTCGTGGATCTCGCGCTTGCCGCGCCAGCCCCCCTTGCGGCGGTCGAACAGGCGCATCACCCGGTCCGGGTAGGCGTTGCCATGGCGCAGGAACCTGCCGAAGTACTCCGACAGGCGGGCGAAGCGGTAGCCAGCATGGCCGGTGAAGCCACCGTCACGGGCCTGTTCGATGGCCGCGCGCAGTTCCGGGCTGATGCGCTCGTCGGCGTCCAGGCACAGCACCCAGTCGTGCGTCGCCTGTTCTACGCAGAACGCCTTCTGGCTGCGGAAACCCTCGAACGGGCGCTGCAGCACCCGGGCGCCGGCGGCCTCGGCGATGGCCACGGTGGCATCGGTGGAATACGAGTCCACCACCACGATCTCGTCGCAGAAGGGCAGCGAGGCCAGGCAGTCGCCGATGCGCCCAGCCTCGTTGAACGCGATAATGCAGGCCGAGATGCGAGGCCGTTCGATGGGAGCGGTCGTGGAGGACATGATGGCCGGGTACCTGTTGTTTGCGACGGAGCGTTATGCGCTGCCTATTCTCGCCCCGTTGGCGCAGGCCTTGCACGCCTCCGGGCAGGAGGTGGCAGCCTGGTTCGAGGACGGCGCCGCGGGCAGTGCTCTGCCGGGGGTGCCCAACATCGGCCTGAAGCAGGCCCTGGCGATGCGTCCGCGAGCGGTGTTCAGCGCGGCCAACTGGGTGCCGACCTTCCTGTCCGGGGCCAAGGTGCAGCTGTTCCATGGGTTCAATGTGGAGAAGCGGGACAGTGCGCGCGGCCACTTCCGGGTGCGCGGCATGTTCGACCTGTACTGCACCCAGGGCCCGGCGACCACCGCGCCGTTCCGCGAGATCGCCGCCCTGCAGGGCCATTTCGCGGTGGCAGAGACCGGTTGGCCGAAGCTGGACCCGCTGTTCCGCGACGATGGCGGCGAGAGCGCTGCGCTGCGCGCGCCGGCAGATGGGCGCCCGGTGATCCTGTTTGGCTCGACTTTCACCGAGCGACTCAGTGCGGCCCCCCACCTGCATGCGCAGATCGCTGCCGACATCGCCGCCGGTGAACGCTACTGGCTGCTGACCCTGCACCCCAAGTGCCCGCCGGAGCTGTTCGAGCGCTACCGTGCGCTGGCCGGTGCCAATGCCCGTTTCATCGAGCCTGAGCAGGTGATGGCCGCGCAGCGTGCTGCCGATGTGCTGGTGTCGGATACCTCGTCGATCGTTTCGGAGTTCATCGTCCAGCACAAGCCGGTGGTGACCTTCCGCAACCGCGTGCCCAAACCGCACATGATCGACTTCGACGATGCGGCGCAGCTGCCGGCAATGCTGCAGCGTGCGCTGCATCCGGACGCCGCGCTGCAGGCGGAGATCGTGCGCTACGCCGATACCATCCACCCGTATCGCGATGGCCTGTCCAGCGAGCGGGTGATCACCGCCACCGAGGATTTCCTGGCTGGCGAAATGGGCGCGCTGCGCCGCAAGCCGTTCGGCACCTGGCTGCGCGATCTGCAGATCCGCAAGGACCTGGGTTATTGGGGCCGGTCGCAGCGTTGAGGTAGTGCCGGCCGCTGGCCGGCAACCCGGGAAATGTCTGCAATTGCCGGCCAGCGGCCGGCACTACCTGCTACATGTCCGGAATCCGACCCTGCCATCACCAGCGCAGCTTGCGCCGTGCCAGCGCCGCAGCCAACTGCTCCATCACCTGCTGCGCCTGCGCGCGCGGCAGATGGTGCAGGGTCAGCGCCACATCACCATGTGCGCCGGCGGTGTCCAGCTGCAGGCTGCTGGTGCCCAGCAGCTTGTCCAGCGGCGAACGCTGCAGGCGAAGGCCCTGCACCTTGTCCAGTTCGGCCCAGCGCCACCAGCGCTTCCACCAGCCGCCGCGCACCGCGACGTATTGATCGTCCAGGTACCAGCCCATGCGCGCCATCTGCCGGTGCGCGACCAGCAGTGCCACCGGCAGCCAGGCCAGCACGACCAGGCCCCAGGGCCCCCAGCGCCAGTACCCGGCCGCGGCCAGCAGGGGCACCAGCAGCAGCGCGCCCAGGCACAACCGCCACCAGCCACGCTGCGGAATGGCGTGCCATTGCAGCGGCGGCCACTGCAGCTGCGGCAGCAGGTGCTGCACCAGCTGCTCACAACGCGTACTGGACGCCAGCGGCGCAAGTTCGCGCAGGGCGCGGTCCTCATCGCGAGACGGCCCACCAGCGGCGCTGTCGATGCGCAGCTGGCGCAGGCCGAACCAACGATGCAGGGTGCTTTCGCGCAGCGTCCAGGCCTGGATGCGGCGCCGCGCCACGCTGCTGCGGGTGCGGCTGAGCAGTCCGGCCGATACGGTCAGGCGGCGCTCCTGCTCACTGAGGGTGAAGCCGTGGTAGCGCAGCAGGGTCAGCACCACCGACAGCGCACGCAGTCCCAGCCAGCCCAGCAGCAAGGCCGCGGCCAGCAGCAGGAAGGCGCCGGCCACGCCGGGGTGCAGGTGGCTTGCATAGCCGAAGGCCTCGCGGCCGCCGCGCTGGAGGGCGTCGTCCATCACCGGCCGCGGCACGGTCTGGAACAGCACGCCGAACGCGGCGATCGCCAGCGCCCAGCCGCGGTTGGAGAGAAGGCCCATGCGCACCACGTCCCAGCTCGACAGGCGCAGCAGCACATGTTCGCTGTCAGCGTCGGCCACCTGCCCGGATGTGGTCACGTCGCCAGCCTGCGGTGCTTGTCCGCGCTGGCGCACCAGCCGTTCCAATGCCAGTGCCTGGTCCAGCTTCAGTACCCGCATCTCCGCTTCCGGACGCACGCCGCCAGCCGATTCCAGGCGCAGCTCGGCCACGCCGAACAGGCGATGCAGCGGGTTCTGCCGCACTTCCACGTTGTGGATGCGGGCGAATGGAATTTCCCGCCGGTTGCGCGCCAGCAGGCCGCTGCGCACGGTGATCGCATCGCTGCCGATGCGGTAGCGATAGCTGAGGTACTGCAGCACCGATACCAGCACCAGCACGGCAATTGCCGACAGTGGAATGAGCTGGGCCCACATCGGATCGCGGTCACCGCGCTGGCCGAACACCAGTAGCGCCACCAGCGGCAGGAAGTAGTGGCGCAGCTGCATCAGCAGCACGAACAGCCACGACCACGGGTGCAGGCGATGATCCTCGCCACCGTTGGGCAGCGACGCGGGCAGGGGTGGCGGCTGGCTCACAGGGCGTCGGCGTCCTGGTCGAGCTGGTGCGAGAGGGTGTCGCGCAGGCGCTCGGCATCGGCCTCGTCCAGGCCGCTCACGGTGACCGCGCTCATGCGGGTACCGGCGGTGTGCACGATCAGCGTGGCCAACCCGGCGCGGCGTTCCAGCGGACCGCGGCGCAGGTCCAGGTGCTGTACGCGCGAAATGGGAATGCGCGTTTCCAGCTGCCACATCAGATCGCGGCGCAGGCCCAGTCCCTGCGCATCCAGGCGCCAGCGGGTGCGGGTCAGGCGCCGGCGGCCGAGCCAGGCGCCGAAGGCGATGCCCACCAGCAGCCCGACCACGGCGCCCCACAGGCCGGCGGGCAGATCGAAGAACCACCAGGCCGCTGCGAGCGGAAGGCCCGGCACGAACAGGCCGCCGAATGCGCCTTCCAGTGCTGCCAGGCGCGCGGCGCGTGCTGGCAGCGCCTGCCAGTCAGAGGTGAGCGGTGCAGGTATCGAGGCTTCGGTCACGCGGGCTCCGTCAGGCAGCAGGGCAGGCGATGGCGGCGACGACCGCACCGCGCAGACGGTAGCAGGTCGGCCGTATTACTGGGCAGCCTGGATCAGCGCGTCGACATCGAGCATGTGGCCGGCGCGGTCGGCCTTGGTGCGCAGGTAATGCTCGTTCTCGGCGGTGATCTCGCCGGTGACCGGAATGCAGTCCAGCACCTCGATGCCGGCATTGCGCAGGCGTTGCGCCTTGGTCGGATTGTTGCTGAGCAGGGCCACGCGCGCGATGCCCAGGCCACGCAGCATCGCCACCGCGCTGCCGTAGCGGCGCTCGTCGGCACCAAAGCCCAGCTGTGCATCGGCATCGATGGTGTCCAGGCCGTCGTGCTGGTAGCCGTAAGCACGCATCTTCGCGGCGATGCCGGTGCCACGGCCTTCCTGGTCCAGGTACAGCAGTACGCCGCCACCCAGTTCCTTCAGCTTGCGCAGGCCACGCCGCAGCTGATCGCCGCAGTCGCACTTGAGTGAACCGAACAGGTCGCCGGTCAGGCACGAGGAATGCACCCGCACCGGTACCACGGCTGACAGGTCCGGTTCGCCGACGATGATCGCCACCTGGTCGCGCTGGGCCACGCCACCGCGGAACACCGCGAAGGTGGTCATGCCGACGTCGCGCAGCGGCACCGGTGAACGCGCCACCAGCTCGTAATCGTGGGCGGCATGCGCCGCGCCTTCAGCCAGGTCGCACAGCGCCACTTCGGCGGCACCGTCGAAGGTGCGGTCATCGACGTCCAGGCGCACCGCCACCATCGCCGGCAGCAGCAGGCCAAGGCGGGCCAGTTCCACTGCGCCGGCATCGAAGGCGTCACCGGCGCTCCAGCCGTCCGGCATCGGGCCCGGCTCGCGCAGGTAGCCCAGCGAGGGCAGGGCATCGAAGGCGACACCGGCCAGCGGCAGGCGCGCGCCCTCCGCGGCCTCCACCCCGAGCACGCGGGCGCGGGTGGCGGTCAGGAACAGGTAGTGGCGCTCGCGCGCGGCAGTGGCGAAGGCCGCGAAACTGCTGGCGGTGGCGCTGTCCAGCGCGATCACCGCCAGGCGCTGGCCCTGGCCATCATGAAGCAGGACCGGGCGACCGGCGCGCAGTTCGGCCACCGCGCGCTCGCAGCGGATCGCGGCCGGATCGCCGAACAGGGAAGAAGCAGACATGGCAGGACCGGGGGAGGCAGACATCGGTGTCTCTATGGGGGCGCCAGCGTCGTATTCAACGTGCTGCGGCGGTCTGTCGCAGGCCGGCGGGAGCGGCTTTCAGTGTGGATGCTCTTCGGTCGCATACGGGTCTTCCTCGTCGCTGCCCGGTGGTCGCAGGGTATAGCGCTTGTAGGTCCACTGATACTGCGCCGGGTCGCGGCGGGCGATCCGCTCGATGCCGGCGTTGAGCGCGGTGGCGGCCACCTGCGGGTCCGGGTCGGCCACGGACGGGTCGGTCGGCTCGATGTGCAGCGCGAATTCCATGTCCGGGCCGATCCGCTCGCACCAGCCGTACAGCACGGTGGCCCCCGTGCGTTCGGCCAGGCGGTTGACCAGGGTCATGGTCAGTGCCTGCACGCCGAAGAATGGCACGAACACGCCATCGCCGGCCTTGGGCTGCTGGTCGGGCAGGATGCCGGTGGCACCGCCGTCCTTGAGTACCTTGAACAGCTGGCGCACGGCCGGGCCTTCGGCGCGCACCTGCTGCACGTTCTGGCCGCCGCGCACGATCTGCAGGAAGGCGTCGCTGGCCTCGTCCTCCGGCGGCTTGTAGACGATGGCGATCTGCCCGCGCGAGGCCAGCCATTGGTTCAACAGCTCCCAGTTGCCGAAGTGCGGCGCGGCCACGATCACGCCCTTGCCACTGGCCAGCGCCGCGTCGTACAGGACTTCGCCGTGGCGCTGCTTCAGGTGCAGGCGCAGATTGTCGGCGGGTTCCTGGCTCCACAGGCGCAGGGTCTCGATGGCCTGCAGGGCGGTGGAGCGCAGCAGCTCGCGGTGCAGGCGGTCGCGTGCGGCGCCGTCCAGTTCTGGATAGGCCAGTTCCAGGTTGCGCCGGGTGACGCGGCTCTCGCGGGCGTTGAGATTGATCCACGCCCACGCCAGGCCGCGCGCGAATCCCCGCAGCAGCGGCCAGGGCAGGCGGGCGAACAGGGTGGTGGCGCGGTAGACCAGCCGGGCTTTGCGTTGCGGATTCATCGGCGCCAGTTTAGCCAAGGGCGCTGCTATCGTGGCCGGCCCGTTCATTGGAAGCCCGCAGATGCTCGTCCTGATCCAACGTGTCAGCCAGGCCGCCGTCCATGTCGATGACGAAGCGGTGGGGCAGATCGGCCCCGGCCTACTGGCGCTGGTGGGGATGGAGCCGGGCGATACCGAAGCCCAGCTGCAGCGGATGGCCGAGCGCCTGCTGGGCTACCGGGTGTTCGCCGACGAGGCCGGAAAGATGAACAGATCATTGCGCGACACCGGTGGCGGGCTGCTGCTGGTCAGTCAGTTCACCCTGGCCGCAGATACCCGTTCGGGCATGCGCCCGAGTTTCACCAGCGCCGCTCCGCCGGCAGAGGCTGAACAGGGGTTCAATCGATTTGTCGAGATCTGTCGTGAAAATCACGCGCCGGGGGTGGAAACGGGCCGATTTGGTGCCCATATGGTCGTCAGCCTGGTCAATGACGGTCCCGTGACCTTCCTTCTCAGGCCCTGAGCCTGCGGGACCACCGCCCGGCAGGCGGGGCCCCGGGCTGGTATAATGCTACGTTCCCTATTTCCCCCTAGCCGGTGGCGCGAGCACTACATGGCCAACGAACGTCCTGCCCAATCCGAAATCAAGCAACTGATCAGCAAGGGCCTGGAACAGGGCTACCTGACCTACGCCGAAGTCAATGACCATCTGCCGGACGACATGGTCGACCCGGAACAGATCGAAGACATCATCGGCATGATCAACGGCATGGGCATTGATGTCCATGAAGTTGCGCCGGATGTCGAAACCCTGCTTCTCAATGACGGCAACACCGGTAACCGCGAAGTCGATGACACCGCGGCCGAAGAAGCTGCCGCCGCGCTGAGCGCACTCGACACCGAAGGTGGCCGTACCACCGACCCGGTGCGCATGTACATGCGCGAAATGGGCACCGTCGAGCTGCTGACCCGCGAAGGCGAAATCGCCATCGCCAAGCGCATCGAGGAAGGCCTTTCGCAGGTGCAGGCCGCACTGGGCCAGTTCCCGGTGTCGGTCGAATCGCTGTTGAACGATTACGAAGCCCACAAGGAAGGCAAGAAGCGCCTGGCCGAAGTGATCGTCGGCTTCAACGACCTGGCTGAAGAGGTGGCCGCCCCGGCCGCGCCCGCTGCCTCCGATGACGGTGACGACGCAGACGCCGACGCTGACGAGGAAGAGGACGATGATGTCGAGGGCGGCGATGAAGAAGCCGCACCGACCGGTCCGGACCCGGAGGAAGTCGCCGCGCGCATGCAGGCGCTGAGCGATGCCTTCAATGCGTTCAAGAAGGCTGTGGCCAAGGGCGACAAGAAGAGCCTGCTGAAGCTCCGCGAGGAGATGTCGGCGGTGTTCGTCACCCTGAAGCTGCCGCTGCCGCTGACCGACGTGCTGACCAAGCAGCTGCGCGACACCATGGCCGGCATCAAGGCCCATGAGCGCCGCGTGCTGAACCTGGCGACCGTCACCGCACGCATGCCGCGCAAGGATTTCATCCGCTCCTGGGAAGGCAACCAGACCAACCTGGAGTGGGTGGAAGACGCACTGAAGCGCAAGCAGAAGTGGTCATCGGCCCTGCGCGAAGTGAAGGACCAGATCATCGCCGAACAGCAGGCGACGATCGACATCGAGAAGCTGACCCAGCTGGACCTGGACGATCTGAAGGAACTCAGCCGTGCCATGGCCTACGGCGAAGCCAAGGCGCGCAAGGCCAAGAAGGAAATGGTCGAGGCCAACCTGCGCCTGGTGATCTCGATCGCCAAGAAGTACACCAACCGCGGCCTGCAGTTCCTCGACCTGATCCAGGAAGGCAATATCGGCTTGATGAAGGCCGTGGACAAGTTCGAATACCGTCGTGGCTACAAGTTCTCCACGTATGCGACCTGGTGGATCCGCCAGGCCATCACCCGTTCGATCGCCGATCAGGCGCGCACCATCCGTATCCCGGTGCACATGATTGAAACGATCAACAAGTTGAACCGCATTTCCCGCCAGATGCTCCAGCAGTACGGCCGCGAGGCCACGCCGGAGGAGCTGGCCAAGGAAATGGACATGCCGGAAGACAAGATCCGCAAGGTGATGAAGATCGCCAAGGAGCCGATCTCGATGGAAACCCCGATCGGTGACGACGAGGATTCCCATCTGGGCGACTTCATCGAGGACACCAACGTGGAGTCCCCGATCGAGAACACCACCAACATCAACCTGTCTGAAACCGTGCGTGACGTGCTGGCCGGCCTCACCCCGCGTGAAGCCAAGGTGCTGCGCATGCGCTTCGGCATCGACATGAACACCGACCACACGCTGGAAGAGGTCGGCAAGCAGTTCGACGTGACCCGCGAGCGCATCCGCCAGATCGAAGCGAAGGCCCTGCGCAAGCTGCGTCACCCGAGCCGCTCGGAGCAGCTGCGCAGCTTCTTGGATATCGACTGACGCGTATCCGCTGCACATGAAGTACCTGACAGACCCCGCGCAAGCGGGGTCTGTTTTTTTTGCCTGCGATCATCCGCGTTGCAGGCGAGGGGATAGGATACGTGTCCTGTTTTCGCCCAGGTCAATGGAATGCCGATGAAACTGCCGATCCTGCTGCTCTCGCTGTCACCGCTGGTTGCCTGGGCGGATACTCCACAACCGCCGGCGTGCAATGCCGAGAGTTTCTTCAGCAGCCAGTTCGACTATGTCGTGGGCCGCGTGGTCGACGCCGGGGAGGTGCTGTTGCTGGGCGAGGCGGAAGGCTGCCTGGACGAAGAGCGTGATGGGTGCCGCAGTGGCGAGGAGATGGAACCGGGCACTGGCCTGGTGATCGGCGACCGCTGGAACAGCTACTACTGCGTGAAAGCACGTCCGCCGAGCAAGGAAGTGGTGGGCTGGGCACCGGAGCCGCGCGTGATGAAAACGAGCAACTATGTCGAGACCAGCCTGACCGACTGGGTTGCCCATTGGGAGCGCAGCGACGGAAATGCCATCGACATCGCAGCCAAGGGGGGCGCATTCGAGCTGAGCGTGCCTGGTAACGGCGAGGGCGCCGCGCCGCGGGTTGTGGGCCGTGTTGCACCAGAGGAGGATGAGGACGTGCTGTACCTGCACCAGGGGCGCTGCACGACACGAGTACTGCTGCGCGGCACCGACCTGGTGGTGGCCGACAATGGGGAGTGTGGCGAGCGCGAGCGCGGCCTGCGCGGTGAGTACCACAACCGTGCTCCATTGGATCGGTTGATGCAGCGCCTGGGGCAGTAGTGGCGCACGGGCCTGGTTTGGCGCGCAGTGGAAACCCATTGCCAGCCTCACTACACTGTGAGGCTGCACCGGGCCTATAGCTCAACGGTTAGAGCAGGGGACTCATAATCCCTTGGTTCCAGGTTCGAATCCTGGTGGGCCCACCAATTAGACGTCCAATGAAGTCCAGCGGCGTCCGCAAAGCCCTTGTGTCGCTTGATTACAGGTGGTTCTAGCGTCCAGTGGTGTTCAGCGGCATCCACTTGCATCCACGAAAAAGTGAGTCAGGCTGTGTGTCAGCGGGCTAGACGCCCCTGGGCGACTCACAGGCGCTCGACTCACATGCTGATCGACACCAGGCCGCGCTCGCTCAAGCCGAAGGCCAGTCCCTTCCGTGTGGCTGACGCCAATGGCTTGTGTGTACATCGAAGTGCGCACCTCGGGATCCAAGGTCTGGCGTTACCGTTATTTAGGGAAGGCAAGCGTCCTATTCACCGTAAGCCCATTGAAAGGACTTCGGAGCACGATCGAAGTTGCGTGCATTGCGGTCTGCAGTTGAGAGGTTCCATGAATGACACACGGAAGCGTACGACTCATGCGGACAGAAAACCTCCCAGTGCGGAGATTATGGTTCGGTCACATCTGTCGAGGCTGTCGGTATGCAGAGGAATTTTGAAGTAACAAAGGCAGCTGTGAGCGATGCCAGTGCTGTCGTTCGGCTGATTGCATTGGCTGATGAAGAGGCCGTCATTGTTCTATCAGGGAAGCCCTCGTTGTCCGAGGCAATGGCACACTTTGAGCAGAACTTCGCACGTTCAGATGTCTACTTCAATTTTGAGAACGTTTTGATCGCGCGCAAAGGTAGCGCAGTCATTGGCTGCATCCTGTTTTTCAATGGCACGGATGAAAGTCGGTACAGCTCAGTAAGCGGTCTGGAAGAGAGTGAACCCAGGGAATCCGATGAAGATGAGGTCTACATTGATTCGCTGGCGGTCGATCCGGATCATCGGGGCGAAGGCATAGCTGGCGAATTGGTGCGCAGGGTCATCATTGAGGCGGAGGCCCGAGGCTTTACCAAGGTTGGTCTGCTGGCTGATGCCTCCAATCCGCGACTGGGCAAGATGTATCGAAATCTTGGGTTCGCGCAGGAAAAGCTTGTCCATTGCAGGAGTGGGGAGTACGAGAAGCTGACGCATCTGCTGAAGATCAGTCAGGCCGACCGCGCCAGGGGTGTGTAGCGACAGCCCGACGTCATAGGTCACGGTTGCAGGGAGCGAGAGGGTGAGGGTAACCAGTACGCATGTCGTTGCTTCGATCCTGATGCTTGCGGGCATCACTCTCGGTGCGCAGTCTGTCGCTCAGGGCCGTGCAGTGGATGAAGCGCAGGCCCATGAGATGGAACAAGAGATAGCGATCTCTGCGCGATCCATCATGACGCGCGCCCCCGGCATCACCTTGGATGAAGCCCGGCAACGGGCCAGGATCGAAGGTGAACTTCCGCCGCATCTGCAGGCCCTGCAAGCCGAGTTTGCACGCCGTCTGCTTGAGGTCCGCCTCATGCAGGCGACAGACCTGTATGTGCGGGTGTCGCTGCAAGGCGATGCTCCGGTCGCGCCCCGTACTCTGGTTGTGCCGTCAGGTCGCGTCCGCGTGGAATTCTCGACCGGACATCCGTTCACGGAAGAAGCATTCGCGCAGCGGCTGCGTGCCATCAGCCGGGAGGCTGCGGCCAGCATCCCGGGCTATGTCGGGTTGAGCGGAGATGCGCATGCCCATGCCGCGTCCGTTCGCATCCGGGGCGATGAGGCTGAGGCGCGACGGTACCGTGGCGCTCTGTCCGCCTTGCAGGAAAAGTACGGTCTTGCCCTGCGCTTCCAGACTTTGAGCGAACCAGAACGAAACTATTGAGCGGGCCCCGACGGATCGCCCCCGATGTTGAAGCAGGCCATCATCTGCGGGATGCTCGACCACGGCGCTGCCACATCTCGAGGCAGCGCCTGCCGTGCCACCCGTCCAGGAGTCCGCATGAAACGCAGTGCCCGCATGTTCGTCGCCCTGACCGCGCTCGCTGCATTGCCTGCCGCTGCAGAGCCATCCGAATCACCCAAGCGCCCTTCCGTTGAAACCCTGCAGCGCCTGATCGTCGACAAGGCACCACAAACGCGCGTGCAAACACCGGACCACGAGCGCATCACCGCACGGCGCATCGATATCGTCGATGACACGGGGGTGATCCGCATGACGTTGTCCGGCAAAACGCCGGCGCCGATCATCGATGGGCTGCAGTACAAGCGCGCCTTCAACGTGGCCGGCATGGTGCTGTATGACGATAAGGGCAGCGAGCGTGGTGGCTTCGGTACTGCCGACGTCGATGGTGGGATGGCGGTGCTGGCGCTGGATCATCCGGCGATGGATGCGATTGGCTGGCGGGTATCGCCGGACGGCGCGGTGAGTTTTTCGCTCAACCAGGCGCCGAAGCTGATCCGCGAGCCTGCGCTGGGCAACAAGTTGATTCCCGGCGTGCAGGCACCCACCCGTATCGGTCTGATGGTCGGGCCTGACGGCACCCCGGCCATTGCGTTGAATGACAAGGCCGACCGCACGCGCCTGCGCTTGACCGTCACGGCCGAGGGTTACGGTGCCATCGAGTTCCTGGATGCACAGGGCAGGGTGATCCACACGCTGGCGCCGGAGGCTGAGCTTCGCCGCTAGCGCGTGCGCGTCGCGGATCGGCGCTTACCCGCGCCGCCCGCGCCCATCAATGCTGTAGCGCCCGGCGCCGGTGCAGGCCAGCAGCAGGAAGCCACCGGCCAGCCCCAGGTTCTTCAGGAACATGATCTGCTGGGTCTGGTCTGCGAAGTTGTGGTGGAAGATGAAGGCGGTGATCAGGCTGAAACCCACCAGCACGATCGACACCAGCCGGGTCTGGAAGCCGAGCAGGATGCACAGCCCGCTGCCGATCTCGAAAACGATGGTTGGCCACAGCAGGATGCCCGGCACACCCATCGCTTCCATATAGCCCTGGGTGCCGCTGAGATCACCGAGCTTGCCCAGCCCGGAGACCAGGAACAATGCCATCAGCAGGATGCGCGCAAGCAGGTAGGCAAGCGAATGCGATGAGTGGCTCATGTGGATGTCCTCAGGGGCTGGCGACGCCGATCGGAGCCCAGCGCCGGTGAAGCCTGTGTATACAACCAGATAGGGCGTCTTGACAGACAGCCATGCCGCAGTAGACCTTTCCCGCCATGACGATCGATATTGAATCGCTCAGCCTTCGGGAACTGGGTGCCTTGGTGGCTGCCGCTGAACAGCGCAGACAACTGATTTCCAACCGTCGGCCGGCCAGTGCGGTGCGGCGCATGTTGAAGGCCGCAGCGGCCGAAGCCGGCTATACGCTCGAAGAGCTCTTCGGCGAAGAAGCCGTCGAAGACGCCGCACCCAGCCGCAAGCCCGCGAGGCGTAGAACCGGAAAGGTGGCGGCCAAGTACCGCGACCCGGAGTACAAGCGCCTGACCTGGTCCGGCCGCGGGCGCATGCCACGCTGGCTGGCGTCCAAGGTGCAGAAGGGCCACAAGGTGACCGATTTCCTGATTCCCGGCCTGGCCCGGCCGACGGCGCGCAAGAGCAGCCCGATCGGCAAGCGCACGGTCTTCAAGAAGGATTGACCAGGCCACGCTGTTAACCTGCCAGGATCTGCACAGAGCGAGAGCACGCATGCAACACAACGGCAGCATGACGATTGCGCCCAAGATCCTGTACGCCGCAGGCGCCGCAGCCGTGCTGATCAGTCTGCTGGCCTGGTCGGTGGAATGGAGTGGGGTGGCCTACGTCTGCCCATACTGCCGGGTGCAGCGCACGGGTATCGGGCTGTTGGGCCTGTTGGTGCTGTTCGCGCGGCCCGGCGGGCTCATCGTGCCTTGGCTTTCATACACCACGGGCGGTTTCGCGTTCGTGGTGGCGGCGATGCAGCACTTCAACGGCTGGAAGCGCATTTCCGCCGGCAATTTCAGCTTCAATGAACAGTGGTACATCGACCCCTGGCTGCTGTCGGGCTGCGCGATGCTGATCCTGGTGGCGCAGCTGATGCTGGTACAGGCGGCGTGCCGGCGCAGTCTGCACTGAGGCCTGCCCACGGGGCGTAGCGTCAGGCGTTCTGGAACACTGCCAGCTGTGCGGCATACGCACGTTGGTAGGCGGGGCGGTGCGTTGCACGGGCCACATAGGCGACCACCTGCGGGTGCTCGTCGAGGAGGCCGCTGCTCTTCAGGCGCAACAGCACCGAGACCATCATCAGGTCGCCCACGCTGAAGTCACCGTCAAGCCACAGGGCTTTGCCCAGCCACGCTGACAGCTGCGCCAGCCGCATACGCACACGCTCATCGAGCATCGGCAGCCGCTGCGCGTACCAGGGCTGCTCGCGCTCCAGCACCCAGGCCATCGAGCGTTCGACAATCGGCGGCTCCACCGTGTTCAGCGCGGCAAACACCCACATGATGGCGCGCATGCGCGCATCCGGATCGGTCGGCAACAGACCGGGATGCTGCTCGGCCAGGTGCAGGATGATCGCGCCGGATTCGAACAGGACCCGATGTCCTTCCTGCCAGGTGGGAATCTGTCCGAAGGGACTCCGTGCCAGATGCGCGGGCTGCTTCATCTCGGCGAAGGTGAGCAGCTGCACGTCATAGGACACACCCAGCTCTTCGAGGGCCCAGCGCACGCGCATGTCACGGGCCAGGCCCTGGCCGCGGTCCGGGGAGGTGGCGAAGGCGGTGAGGATGGGGCACATCGGGGTACTCCTTCGGGCCGAAGGGCCCGCCTTTCCTGTTCCGACGAACGACGGGGCGGGAAATCGACAGCCATTCCGGGACGCCGGGCGATACACTGCCCGCTACCCATCAACCCTGTGCCCTCCCCATGTGGCAGCGCCGCACCTCCCTGGCCGAACTGCGGCAGCAACGCGATCTGCTACAGGCTGAGATGGATGCGGAAGCCCGGCGACAGGTCTCATGGCTTCCGCCGGATGATCTCGTGGCAGCGCTGATGCCGCAGGCGCGCCGGCTGCAGGAGCTGAATCAGCAGATCATCCGGGCTACTCCGCCGCGTGAGCTGATGAAGCGCCTGCAGGCGCTTGAACGGCAGCTGGTCGAATCCGGAGCACAAAGCGCAGGTATGCGGCAGGCGCTGCGGGATGAACTGCGCGATCTGAACCTGCATTTCAGCAATCCGCGCCGTCGTCCATTGACAGCCAAGGTGTTGCTGATCCTGTTGGCCAGCGTTGCGGCGGCGTTGTTGCTGCCGAAGCTGCTCGTGGACCTGCTGGCCGCTATCTAACTCGCCCTCACTCTGCCCGATGCAGCTTCCGGTACTGATCCGGCGTGCACTGCGCGTGCCGCTTGAACATCTCGGCGAAGGCGCTGACGCCGGAGTAACCCAGCTCTTCGGCGATCCGGCTGATCGGCCGGCGTGTGCACAACGCCTCCGTGGCGCGCACGAACTTCACCCGCCCACGCCAGTCGCCAAGCGACATGCCCAGTTCACTGCGTGCCATGCGCTCCAGCTTGCGCACGCTCATGTGGTGGCGCTGCGCGACCTCGGCAACCGATTCGGCCGCCGACAGGCGTTTCTCCATGTACGCCATCACCTGCTTCAGTGCAGCGCTGCTGGCGATCGGCAGGAAACTTGGCAGCACCGCGGCATTGACGATCTGATCGATCACCACCGCGGCCATGCGCCGCTGGGCCGGTGTCTGCGGATCGGCAACCCCCTGCCGTGCCAGCTCATGCAGCAGTTCACGCAGCAACGGGCTGACTTCCAGCGCACTGCAACGCGTTGGCAGCCGACGTGACAGTGCTGCCGACAGATAGGCCGAGCGATAGGCCAGCTGCGATCGATTGCGCGAGTAGTGGGCCATGCCGGGTGGAATCCAGATGGCGTAATGGGGTGGAGATACCATCCACTCACCATCGATCTTCATCTCCATCACGCCCTGCGCGACGAAGTTGAACTGTCCCCAGGGATGACTGTGCGTGCCCCAGTTGGTGGGCTCCATCGAGCCCTGCCGGAAGTAGATTGGGCCGGGCAGCTGGAGGAAAGTGGGGACCGGCTCAAGCGGTTGCCGCAAGCGAGGGGTGGAATGGCGCATTTTCTGGATGTCCTCGATATGCGCCAAGCGTACGCTGGCCATTCCCCTGCGTACAGCCGCCGCCTTGAACTATCTCTTTCCTATCCTCGCGTGCCTGTTGTGGGGCGCAAACACCATCGTCACCAAGCTTGCCTCCGGTTCAGTGGGCCCGATCGACATCGGCTTCTTCCGCTGGCTGGTGGCGGCCGTTCTTCTGTTGCCGTTTGCCCTGCCACGTCTGCGCGGAAACCTGCCAACCGTGCGTGCAAATCTCGGCCGCTTCCTGGTGCTGGGTTGCCTGGGTGGGGTGATGTACCAGTGCCTGGCGTACTACGCGGCACACTTCACCTCGGCCACCAACATGGGGGTGATCCAGGCCCTGATTCCACTGATCGCGCTGGCGCTGTCACGTGTATTCATGGGCCATCCGGTGCGTGGCACCGCCATCCTCGGAGCGGTGATCTCCAGCATCGGCGTGGTCGCGGTGGTGTCCCAGGGCGACCTGGCGCGGTTGGCTACGCAGGGCCTGAACCGCGGTGATGCGATCATGCTGGTCGGAGCGTTGGCCTTCGCCGCCTACAACGTGCTGATGCAGCGCTGGAAGATTCCGCTGTCGGTGCTGGAGTCGCTGTTCCTTCAGGCCACGGCCGCGTCGCTGATCCTGCTGCCACTGCAGCTGCTGATCGGGACCGGGGTGGACAACCTGACGGCGGTCGGTTGCATCGGCTTCGCTGCGGTCTGTGCATCCATTCTCGCGCCGCTGACCTGGATGACCGGCCTTTCCCGGCTGGGCGCAGCGCGTGTTTCCGGCTTCTTCAATCTGGTGCCGATCGTCACCGCTGCGTTGGCGGTGATGCTGCTGGGGGAGTCGCTCACTGGATGGGTACTGGGCGGTGGCCTGCTGGCTGTCGGCGGCGTGGTGTTCGCCGAATACGCTGCCAAGCGCGCAGCAGCGCAGGCGTAGTGTCGTGATCAAGAATCGTGCACCGATCCGCACAATGCCTGCTGCACCCGCAACTCCAGTGCATCCACATCGTGACCTCGCTTGCCCTGCAGGCTGAGATACAGCGACAACGGGTCAACCGCATCGTCGATGCTGGTGAACCCGGGCGGATATGCCCAGATCTGCAACCGGGCATTCTGTGCGCAGGTGGGCCCCGGCGCGGGCAGTGCGCCCAGTACCCGCCAGGTTTCGATGTACAGGGCGCGGGTGGTGCTGGCCGCCTGCGAGGGACCGGCAAGGAGGGCATCGGTACCGGCCACGGGTGCCGGATGGCCGGCACTGCGGAGCACATCGGCGGTCTGTTCCCAGCAGACATCCACCTCTTTCAGCACCGGCGAACGCAGGAACGGTTGTGCCCGGGCCCAGACATCGTCGCGGTTGCCGGCCAGCGTGAGGAAGCGTTCGCGGCCGCCCTTGGAGCGTTCGACCAGTCCGCGTTCGACCAGTTCGGCAGAGAGGCGCGATGCCGTCATGGATGTGTAGCCGGCGGCCGCACTGATCTCGCGGGGAGACCACCATCGCGGCTGCCCCGACAACAGTACGTGGATCAACACGGCCTGTGCCGAGGGCAACAACGAGATGGCCTTCTTCTCGTGATCGGGCGCGTCGCGGAACTCGATGGCCAGGCTGGGCGCGAACAGCTGGGCATGCGGAACCACGAAGTCGATATGCGCTTCCACCAGGAACCGCCGCTGGGTGGGGGTGAGATAAGGAGAGACATACAGGACCAGTGCATTTGCGGCGGCGCGCAGGCAGCGGACGTCCTGGATGACGCGGCTGCTGGACTCGCTGGGCTCGCGGGCCACGGCAAGCATCGCAGGGGTTTCCCCATACAGCATCAGCTCGGCAAGGTGGTAGCGCGAGGACATCGCGCGTGGAATGGCATGCGATGAAGCCAGCGGGTGCACCGCAGAGGCGAGCCCGGGGAGAATCCTGCGCAGGTACCGCTGCGTGTCAGTGACCAGGTCGGTCAGGCCAGTGCGAACTGCCGTCGTCATCTCGTACTTTCCTTGCGGCGGCACGTCCGGAGGATCGGGACCGGGCCACACCGTCGCGTTCAGTGGTGAACCTGGAGACGGGCGTGCAGTGTCGAGGCGCGTGGCGATCCATGCGGTCCTGCTCCTTTGCCGTCATGACATCAGTGTTGCCGGGAACCTTGGAGATTCCGTCGAAGAACGATGGAGATCGGGTGGAGGTTGTGTGCATCGTGGCCGGCGGACTCCCCTTCCGCCGGCCACGAGCACGTACCTGTCGATCAGAAGCGCTGCGAGTACTTCACGTACACGGTGCGGCCGATGTCGAAGCCGCCGTAGTAGGGGAAGGAGCTGGACGGCTTGGAGAACATGATCGGGCCCTGGTGGTTGAACACGTTGTTCGAGCCTAGTGCCACCGTGCCGTCCCACGGCAGCTTGTAGCTGACCTGGATGTCGTGGAAGGCATTCGAACCCACCTTGCGCAGTGCATCCGGTTCACCATAGGCGTAGCGGTCGGGCAGGGTGCAGGGCCGGTTCGGCACGCAGTTTTCAACCATGCCGGAGAAGTAGCGCACGGTGTACTGGGTGCTGAAGTTGCCGAGCTGCCAGTTCACGCCCAGATTCGAGCGCAGTCGGGAAATGCCAGGCTGGCCGATCCGGCCCATCATGATCGTATCGCCGGCCGAGTTCTGGTTCTGCTCGTCGTACTTGGAGACGTAGCTGTTCTGCAGGTCGATGGTGATGCGGCCGAAGGAGAACTCGGGCAGGCGATAGCGGATGCCCAGATCCCAGCCTTCGGTCTCCATCGAGCCCAGGTTGGCGAGGCCGTAGAACATGCTGGTGATGTGGCCATCACCGGCGCGCTTGACGCTTCCGCAACGCGAGGCATTACCCAGCACGTAGCAGTCACGCAGGATGCGGTCGACGCTGTCCTGGATGATCATGTTGGTGATCTTGTAGCTGTACCAGTCGAGGTTGATGTCCAGGCCCTCGACCCAGCGCGGGCTCCAGACCACGCCCACGGTCTTGCTCTTGGACTCTTCCGGGCGCAGCTTCGGGTCTGAGCCGGTGGTGAACTCGTCAGGAGTGGCGCACGGATAGCTGGCACAGGGCTTCAGGCTCTGGTTCAGCTGCTGGTAGCCCAACGGCACGCCGGCGGCGTTGCAGGCGGCATTGCCGTTGACGCTGTTGGTGGCACCGATGCCGCAGGGGTCGACATACGTTTCGAAGCTGGTACCCAGGCCGCCGTACAGGTCGGAGATGCTCGGTGCGCGGAAGCCTTCGGCGAAGGTGCCGCGGATCATCAGCTCTTCGATTGGACGCCAGGCGAAGCTCGCCTTGGAATTGGTGGTACTGCCGAAGTTGCTGTAGTCGGAGTAGCGCGTGGCCAGGTTCACGGTCAGTTCCTTGGCGAACGGCAGGTCGCGCAGCACCGGTACGTTCACTTCGGCGAAGAACTCGTTGAGGCTGTAGTCCCCGGCGGTGGTGGAGGCGCCCAGCGCCGTGCTCTGCCGCGACTGCGCGAAGGCATCGGGCACGAAGCGGCCTTCTTCCTTGCGGTACTGGTAGCCCAGGGCGACCGACAGGTCACCGGCGGGCAGCTCGATCACCGGGCCGGAGATGTTGGCGAAGTAGCTGCGGGTCTTGGTGATGCCGGTGTCGTTGAACGTCGGGAACAAGAAGCGCTGCAGTTCAGGATCGGAGAGAGAGCCAGCCCCCGCGACCCCGAACGGCAGCAAAGGATTCCAGGCCAGGCAACCCGTGACCGGCGATGCCGCCGTGCCACACCGGGCCACACCGTTGGCATCGAGGTAGGAGGGCCCCAATGCCTGCCGGGAAGCGATCAGGCTCATGTCGCCACGGCCTGTTTTTGTAACTTCATTGCGGTTGAACAGCGCGCCGACGTCCCAGTCGTACGCCTTGCTTCCCAGCTCGAAGTAGCCGGACAGGCTGGGCGCGACGCGCAAGGACTTCAACTTGCTTTCGGTGGTGCGCGGCACCTCCCACAGGCGGCGATTGAACGCAATGCTGTGGTCGACGGGGTTGAACACGCTGGCCGCGTCCATCGGCGTGCCGAACTTGGTCGACTGGTACGGGTAACCTGCAATCTGCTGGTCGGTGGTGCGCTCGTTGTAGCCGATATCGGCAGTGAACTTGATCTGCTCGGTCAGCGCGTAGTCCGTGCTGAGGAACAGCGAGCGACGCTCGATGCCGGTCTGCAGGTGCATCTGCTCGTTGCCGTTGGCGAACTCGGCCGGCGTGATCGGGTGGTAGTCGTTCGGGTTCTTCGGGTTGCCGCCACGATTGAGTGTCTTGAACACCGCATCACCCGTGTTGCACTTGTACAGGGCCGGGTCGCACCACGAACCGTTCTGGCTGATGTTGCTCCAGTCCGCACCGGGGTAGTTGGGGCCAGCACCACCGTACCGGGAGAACTCACGGTCGCGGGCGAACACCGGGTCCGATTTCTGGTAATCCAGTGCGAGCGTGTAGCCGCCGCGTTCACCACGGGCGCCGGTGACCAGCGAGAAAGTGCTGTCCTTGCCGTCGCCCTCGCTGAACTGCCCATGTTGCACGGACACTTCCAGGCCTTCGTAGTTCTTGCGGGTGATGATGTTGACCACGCCGGCGATCGCATCCGATCCGTACAGCGCAGAGGCGCCGTCCTTCAGTACATCGATGCGCTCCACCGCGCTCATCGGGATCTGGCTGAGATCCTGGTAGCCGCCGGTGGTGGCGCCCAGGCGCTTGCCGTTGACCAGCACCAGCGAGCGGGTGGCGCCCAGGTTGCGGATGTTCACGTAGTAGCCGCCGACGTTCTCGCCGGAAGCCAGTGCGCGCGCACGCGAAATGGTCGGGGCGCCGGTGGAGGTCAGGTTCTGCAGCAGGTCGGCAATGGTGGTGAAGCCCTGCTGTTCGATCATCGCGCGGGTGATGGCGATGATGGGCTGCTGCGTCTCGATGTCGACGCTGCGGATGGCCGAGCCGGTGACCTGGATGCGATCGAGGTTCTTCGGTGTTTTCTCGCTGCCATCCTGGGCATGTGCGGCCGGCGACCAGGTGGCAGCCAGGGCGGTGCCCACTGCCAGTGAAAGCAGGGTGTACTTGTAATGCATTTGGCTCTCTCCAAATCCAGTTGAATGGGTTTCGTGCATTGCTGCGTGGAAACCGATCTGAAACTCCGCTGTGCGGAATCGGAAGGAACCTAACACTCCGTTTACATCCTGATTACGTTATGGACGCGTTATCGTCGCGCGCTGGCTCCGTGCGTTCCTGCACGGGTCCTGCACGAAATCTCTACGCGCGCACATGCTGCTTTGCATCAGTGTGCCTGTGCACCTTTTGCAGATCGAAGGAGATGCGTAGTGAATACCCCTGGAAAGCCCAAACCCAGTTGGCGGCAGAGGCATGTGCTGCTGCTTGTACTGGCCATCGTGCTGCTGGTTGCGTTGATCATCATCATCGCGCCCTGGTGAATCGATGTCGGTTCGCTTGTTTTCCGTGAACGGAAATGCGCCTGCGCATGAAGAAGTCAGCGCGCGTTGAACGTGGTGATGTGCACATCAATCGGTACTCACCCGACAGCCACGCCACACCCGCCACAGTGGGGTCGAAGGCAACGCAATCGCGCTGCCATTCCCCACAGATTTTCGAGCACACAGGAGCGACTCCATGAGCACCCAGTCCACCATTGAACATCGCCTCAACGACCTGATCGAGATCGCCCGCGACGGCAAGTCGTTCTATGAAGAAGCCGCGACCAAGGTGAAGGATGCCGAGCTGTCGGCATTGTTCACCCGTATCGCCGGTGTCAAGGGTCGTATCGTCTCGGCGTTGAGCAGCTCGGTTGCTGCCAGCGGCGGCAAGCCTGCCGAGCACGGCACCATGGTCGGTTCGATGCAGCAGTTCTACGGCAAGGTACGCGCCGCGTTTGGCGACACCAATTATGGCTATGTGGCCGAACTGGAAGAATCCGAAGATCGCCTGCTTGGTGCGTTCAAGGACGTGCTGAAGGACAACGAGCTGCCGCCGGCCGTGCGCCAGGAAGTCACCCAGCTACTTCCGGAAGTTCAGGAATGCCACAACGTCATGCGCGCCCGCAAGCACGCCATGAAGGCGGCCTGACGCTCTCTGGCGGCCTTCTCCCCGGGGCCGCCACGGCCGGGTCAGCGCGGCTGCCCCGGCCATCTTTGCAGAAGCAGGAAGAGAATCAGTTGCTCTCCTGCGATTGCCTTTGATGGTGGGAAATAGCGTCTGCTGATCGACTCCGCAGCAGTGCCACCGCCAGGCTGGCCAGCGCTGCGGCGATGGCCGAGGTCCACAGGGCGCTGGCGAAGCCGTGGCTGTAGATCGCCTGTGCGAACGTCGCGGTGTGTGAGCCAGCGAATGTACCGGTGGCGATCGCATCGGCCATCGGCCGCACGTCGCCGCGTGGCACCGCCGCCGCCAACGCGGTGCGGATGCCCAGGCTCAGTGCGCTGGAAAGGATGGTGAAGCCCAGCAGGATGCCGACGAAACGCGTGGTGGCGCTGATGCCGGAGGCCATGCCGGCGCGGTCGCGCGGTGCCGCACCGATGATGGCCTTGGAGGTCTCGCCATTGAGGATGCCCCCACCGGCACCGATCACGATCATCGCGAGCAATGCCAGCCATGGTTGCTGCTGCCACGCGGCGAGGCCGGCCACGGCGTTGCCGGCGGAGGTGATCGACAGGCCGATGGCCAGCACGGCCGGGCTCGTCAGGTGGCGGCCCAGCCGCCGGCCGATCGCAGGGAACAGCAGCATCGCCGCAGCGAAGGGCAGCATGCCGACACCGGCGGCCAACGCGCCCAGCCCCATGCCATTCTGCAGATACTGCGGCAGCATCGAGGCCATCACCTGGGCGCTGACCGAATAGCCGACCATGGCGATGAGCGCGCCGACGAAGCGCGGGCTGGCCAGCAGCCCGAGGTCCACCATGGGATGCGGCCGTGCCCGCTCAACGATGACGAAGGCGGTCCCCATGGCGAAGGCCAGGGCCAGCCCGGTCAACGCCGTTGCAGCGCCCCAGCCCTGCGCCAGGCCTTCCACCAGGAACAGTACGATGCCGAAGATCGCCAGGCTGAAGGTGGCGATGCCGGGCGGGTCGAGCGGGCGGAGCACGCTGTCGGAGGATTCCGGTATCCAGCGCAGCGCGCCGTAGCCGAGCAGGGCGAGGAACGGCAGGATCGCGATGAACACCGCGCGCCAGCCCCATAGCGTGGACAGTACGCCACCGATCAACGGTGAGAGCACCATCATCATGCCCATGGCCGTGCCCCAGAATGCCCACGCGTTGTCCTTGGCGGCCCCCTCGTGGAAGGTGTGGCCGATGATCGACAGCGATGGCGCCAACAGGAATGCGGCACCCACGCCCTGCAGCGCCCGCGCGAGATAGAGTGATGATGCGGTCGGCGCCAACGCGCACAGCAATGAGGTGAGGGCGAACACGGTGATGCCGATCAGCAGCACGCGGCGGCGGCCGCAACGGTCGGCGATGGCACCGGCCGGCAGCAGCAGCGAAGTGAAGGACAGGATGTAGGCGCTGATCACCCACTCGATATCCGCGAACCCGGCATGCAGGTCACGCGCGATGCCGGGCAGCGCGACCGCCACTGCATTGGTCTCCAGCACGGTCATCGTGCAGCCCAGCGAGGCCACCAGCAGGATCCGGTCGGGCAGCCTGCGTGTCACAGGGGAAAGGGTGGGGGAGGGTGGCACCGGTCGCTCGCAGGAGGGGGAGGACAGGCATTCCAGCAGCGATCAGTGTTTGTTTCATTCTCGGTGTTTTCCCGGTACGTTAGGTTTTGCCTAATGAAGCGTCGCCCATGGAACGTCGTCACCTGGAGTACTTCGTCACCTTGGCCGAGGAGTTGCACTTCGGCCGTGCGGCGTTGCGCCTGGGGATCGCCACGCCGACCCTGAGCGTGCAGATCCAGGACATCGAGCGCCGGCTCGGGACCCGCCTGTTCGAGCGCGGACGCCGGGAGGCGGCGCTGACCTCGGCCGGCGAGGTGTTCCTGGCCGAAGCACGTGACGTGCTGCGCCGGTTCGAGCAGGCCGAAACCGTGGGCCGGCGGGCTGGCCGCGGCGAGATCGGCAAGATCGAGATCGGTTATGTGGGTTCGGCGTTGTATGCCGGCGCGCTGCAGGACCAGCTGAGCCGGTTCCGCGACCGCTATCCCGGCGTTGACCTGCAGGTGAGCGAGTGGCCGATGGGCGTGCTGCCGGAGCTGCTGCAGCAAGGCCGGGTGGACGTGGTGTTCTGCCGGCCGCCGATGGAGGTGCCCGACAGCGTGGGTGAACACACCCTGGTCGAGGACCAGTTCTGCGTGGCCCTGCCGGAAATCCATCCGCTGGCGCAGGCGCGGAGTCCGGTGCAACCGGCGGCGCTGGCCAGGGAAGGGTTCGTGATGCCGGAACAGCCGGCAGGCGCGATGGAGGTCGCGCGACGGGGCGGCTTCATTCCACGCATCCGTTCGCAGCCCGGCCATCTGGCAGCGGTGCTGGCCGAGGTTTCCGTCGGCGTCGGTTCGGTGGCGATCGTGCCATCGGTGCTGCAACGCACGCTGGTGCTGCCGGGCATGGTCTATCTGCCGCTGGCCGGCCCGACCATCGTTTCGACCATTGCCGTGCAGTACCGCCAGGCCGAGAGCTCGCCGGTGGTGCGGCGCCTGATCGAACAGGTGAAACAGACGCCATGCAGGCGCATCGACATGCTGCCGCTGGGCTGACTGCTGCTGCCGCTTGCCGGTGGTTGCTACACTTGCGCCACCTGTACAGGTATTCGATGGCGCCATGAACAACGGGAACGGTCCGCAGACAGTTCGCTGAGCCGCAACAACGATGCAGACGTTGTTGCGGTGATCATCCCTGCGATGCACGCGAAGTGGATGGACCACCGCCGGATTCACTCTGGGCGGAGACTTCCCATGTTCAATCGACAGGCCCCACGTTGGGCCCATTCCCTGCCGTCGGCCATCGTGCTGATGGCCCCCTTCGATCTCCTGGCCTCGCTGGCCATGGATATCTACCTGCCTGTGGTTCCTGCAATGCCACGCGCGCTGGGCACCTCGCCGGTGCTGGTGCAGCTGACGCTCGGTGCCTACCTGCTGGTGCTCGGCGTGGGCCAGCTGGTGTTCGGTCCACTGTCCGATCGCATCGGGCGACGGCCGGTGTTGTTACTGGGCGCGTTGCTGTTCACCGCCGCGTCGTTGGCGCTGGCGGCGTCCAGCAGCGGCGCGGCGTTCCTGGCCTGGCGAACCGTGCAGGCGGTCGGTGCATCGGCGGCGCTGGTGGCGACCTTCGCCACCGTGCGTGATGTATATGCCGATACGCCGGAGGGTGCTTCCCTGTATGGGTTGTTCGCCTCGATGCTGGCCTTCGTGCCCGCGCTCGGTCCGATCCTTGGTGCGTTGGTGGCAGGCGCATTCGGCTGGCGTGCAATCTTCGCATTGCTGGGCGTGCTCGGCCTGATCGCGGGCCTGCGCGCGCAACGCCATTGGCAGGAGACCCGCCCGCCGCGCAGCGACGCGCCAGGCCCGGTGCTGCAGCGCATCCTCCGCAGCGGTGGATTCTGGGTGTACACGCTGGGTTTCAGTGCGGGCATGGGCACCTTCTTCGTGTTCTTCTCGATCGCTCCCCGCATCCTGGTTGGACGCATGCAGTACTCGCCACTGTCCTTCAGCCTGGCGTTCGCAACGGTGGCGCTGATGATGATTTTCAGCGCGCGCCTGGCCAAGAGGCTGATCGCCCGCTGGCAGGTGCGCGGGACCTTCCTGCGTGGGCTGTGGGTGATGATCGGCGGGGCGTTGCTGATGGCACTGGCGACGCTATGGCCACCGTCATTCGCCAGCGTGGTGCTGCCGATGTGGGCCATCGCGGTGGGCCTGGTGATGGTGGTATCGGTGGCTGCCAACGGTGCATTGCGTGATTTCGCCGATGCCTCCGGGATGGCGGTGGCGCTCTACTATGCCCTGCAGAGCGTGATCGTCGCCGGCGCAGGGACGTTGGCTACCGTGCTGCTGCCGGGAGACACGGTGTGGCCGCTGGTGGCCTATGGGCTGCTGTTGCCACTGGCCAGCCTGCTGGCTGCAAGCTGCCTGCCGTGTGGTACATAGCGGCTGGCGGCGGACAAAAAAAGGGGGCGGCCGCGAGGCCGCCCCAACCTGTCAAGAGAACACGTGCCTGGAACTAGAAGCGGACCGACCAGCGTGCGTTGGCGCCATGGTCGCGGCTTTCACTGCCGAACTGGCCGCTGTAACCCAGCTCCAGCTGCTGCCGCGGGGTCAGCCATGCCGACAGGCCCAGCTCGGCCACCACGGCGTTGTCGGCGATCGGTGCGCCCTGGACCGCGAAGGTGCTGCTGCTGTTGGCGAAGGCCAGATTGGCCACCTGGCTGCGGTCGCCAGATGCGCGGCGGTAGCCTACGCCACCGCGCAGGTGCAGCCAGCTGTCCTGCTGGAACGAGGCCTTCAGTCCCTTGTCGAAGCGCAGACCGGCGGTGGCGATCGTGGTTGCGGTGTCATCCACCTTGCCCTGAAGGGAGGCCGCACCACCGCGTTCGTTGATGCGCTTGAGGTCCACTTCCACGCGCGCCACCTGCAGGTACGGCTCCAGTCCGGCTTCCGGACCACCGAAGCGGTAACCGGCTTCGATGAAGGCCTGGCGGGTGCGGGCGTCGTAGCGTGCGCTCAGGCTGTCGCTGAAGCCAGCGAACGCCACGTCGCGCGTGCTCTTCACCTCGTGCTTGCTCCAGGCCACACCACCGCGCAGGCCGAATCCACCCCAGTTGTGGCTGGCGTAGGCGCCGAAGTGCGTGTTGTCGATCTTCGACTTGGCACGACGCTCCTGCTGCTTCACGTCGGTACGGCCGGTACCGGCCAGCACACCGACCTGCCAGCCGGAAAACTCGCGATCGATGCCGACCAGCAGGCCGTTGCTGTTGGCTTCGGTGCGGGCGGTGTTGCTGTTGCCATCCAGCTTGCTGTTGCCGCCGAGTGCCTGCACCCAGGCGCCGGTGGCATCGCCCGCGTCGGCACCTGGTGCGGTGGTACCGGCACGGCGCGACAGCGCGGCATCACGCACGTAGCGGCTGCCCTCGACCAGGGCCAGTGCCGTGGCCGGATGCAGTTCGCCGCTGAGGCCGTCAAGCACGCCACCGACCTGTTGCGGGAACAGCTGGGTCAGCGGCTTGGGCAGGCCCTGGTTGATCGCCAGGCCATCGGCGCTGGTCGCCACCGCGCGTTGGTTCGGCGTGGTGGCAGCACTGGCCAGCGAGGCGCCGCGTGCCACGTCGATGCGGGCGCCGTTGGCAGCATAGGCCAGGCTGAACTGCAGGAACGGCGAGAACGCGCTGAAGTCGGTTTTCGCGAACTGGCCGCTGACGCCACCGTCGGCGCGGATGAAGTTGAACTGCTCACCCAGGTAGTAGGTGCCAGGCTCCGGCAGTGCGACCAGGGTGCCGCCAAGGGTGGCGCTGCCGGTGACGTGCAGCTGGTCGCTGCGGCCGCCGGGGGCAAGCTCGGCGGCATAGACGCCGGTCGCGCCCTGCACGTAGTTGCCATTGATGGTCAGCGTGCCGATCGAGTTGCCCGGGGCGATGGTGCCGTCCACATGTGTGTTGCCCAGCGTGCCGATGCCCTTCAACAGGCCGTTCGCACCGACCGTGGTGGTGCCGCCGGTCTGGGTGCCGTTGAAGGACACCACGCCACCGTTGACGGTCAGGTTGCTGTCCTTCAGGACGCCACTGGCACTGACGGTGCTGACGCCACCGGTGGTGGTCAGTGCGGTGGAGACCAGGCTGCCGTTGAGCAGGAACTGGCCACCCTGTACTTCGACAGCCGAGGTGAGCGTGTTGGCACCGTTCAACTCCAGCGTGCCTTCACGCAGCACCGCGCCGTTGAAGCTGTTGTCGCCGCTCAGGCGCAGCCAGCCGATACCGGATTTGGTCAGCTTGCCGGGGCCCCCGATGTCGTTGGTCCAGTCATCCCAGGCGTCGCCTTCCCACACTTTCAGGCCGCCGGCCTTCTGGTTCATCACCACGTTGGTATCCACGCGCAGCGAGCCGTAGCCTTCAATGGCCTTGCGCAGGTCCATCAGGCCCCAGCCATAGATCTCATCGATGCCTGGTGCGCCGATATCACGCGCGGTGGTCAGCAGGACGTCACGGACCTGCGCGCTGTCCAGGTAGGGGAAGCGCTCGAACAGAAGACCGAGCGCGCCGGTGACATGCGGGGCGGCCATCGAGGTACCGCTGAGCAATCCGTAGTTGTAGGTCGGCACACGCTGGGTGACATCTAGGGAGAGGTTGCCGTTGGCATCCACACCCAGCGACGCGGCCAGGGTGGAATCATCGCCGTAGACCGTGGAGTTGATGTTCGAACCGGGGGCCGCCAGACACCAGTTGGCGCTGAGGGCGCACTTGTTGGAGGTTCGGCTGAGCGAGAAGTCCTGACCAACATTGACCACGCTGAGCCAGTACTTTTCGATATCGGCAAAGGCGCGCGGCAGGGTGGCGTACATGCCTGCGATCGGGCTGGCCGACACGGGCGCAGTGACTGCTCGGGCAGGCGAGTTTCCTGCGGCCCAGACTTGGATCATGCCATTGGCGCGCGAACCGTCGGCATAGGTGGCGAGATAGGCGCGATCATCCGGATCGTTGTAGATCTGGTCCATCAGTACCGCATTGGGCTCTTTGCTCAGGCCCCAGCTGTGGTTGATCGCGCGCACACCTTGGGCATTCATCTGCGCGTACATGTCAACCACGGCGGACGGATCGGGACCGACGCTGCCCAGCGAAACTACGGAATAGCTGGTCCCCACGGGCTGCCACTCTCTGGCGCTGTTGAAGAACAGGCGAGCGACGCTGAGATCGGCACCGAACGCCACGCCGTGCATGCCATTGCCATCGCGGTTGGCGGCGATGGTGCCGGCCACGTGGGTGCCATGCACCTCGAACTCGAGGCCGGGCTGCACGTAGTTGCCGGCCCGGATCAGGTCGCGGATGTTCTGCGGGACGTTGGCGTTGAAACCGACGTAGCTCACCTGCACGTCGTCACCATCGGAGGAGAAGCAGGCGCCGGACCCGGTGAGCTGGCTGGTGTTGGTGCAGCGGGTGCCATCGGCAAGCAAATCAGCGATATGGATGCTGCGGTGGTTCTTGCCGGCGAACTCCGGATGGTCCAGGCCAGTGCCGCTGTCGAACACACCGAGGCGGATTCCGGTGCCGGTCAGGCCGCGCGCGTAGGCGTGGTCCGCGTTGGTTGCCGCCAGGCCCCAGTCGGCGTTGAATTCATCGCTGCGCCAGCTGGCCGCATCGCCAGGGTTGCCGAGGATCGACGTGCTGCTGGCTGCGGCGGACGACACCGGCGCCGACAGGTTCGCGGTGCTGGCCGTGCTGGCCGGTTGCGCCCAGGCCGCCTGCAACTGGCGCTGTTGCTGCCAGGCATCGAGTGACTCGTTGGCCATGGCGGGTAGTGCGCTGGCCAGCAGCAGCGAACTGGCGACTGCCAGCGCCAGGCGGCTGTGCAGCGGGGAACGGGAGTGGGACGAACGGCCGTACAGCGGGTGATTCATCAGACAACTTCCTTGGTTGACGGACAACAAGGCCGTTAACCCTGCAACGGCGTCATCTCCCCCAGTGACGTGAGAGAAAATTTATGAACGCGTTAATTATTTGTGACGCTTGCGTTCACTCCGTCTCCCGGCGTCCTCGCTACGGTGGCCTGGCCTGGAGTCACCAGGCCTATCAAGGAGTGATGTCGATGCGTGCTTTCAGGAAAGTAATCGCAGGTGCCGTGTTCGCATTGGCCTGCAGCGGCTCTGTTGCCGTGGCCGGGCCGATTCCGCCCTGCGATCTGCCCTGCTGGAAGGCCTATCAGGCGTGTCTGTCCGGTGGCGGTGATGCCATGGAATGCCAGTACGAGTACGACCGTTGCATCATGGAGCGCTGTGGCGCCGTCTAAGCCCAGCCATGATGGGCTGTTGGCGCGCCCCGTCTCCGACGGGGCTCTTCTGTTTACGCGCAAGGTCGGGCAGTCTCGACGTGTCCTTTCCAACGGAAGCGTGCCATGGCCGTCAAACGCGTCGTCGCCAACATCGCCACGTCCGATCCGTCGCGCGCCGCCGCGTTCTATGGCGACCTGCTCGACATGGCCGTGCTGATGGACCACGGCTGGATCGTCACCCATGGCGGCCAGGGCAGTGCGCTGGCACAGGTCAGCTTCGCCAGCGAAGGCGGCGCCGGAACCCCGGTGCCGGACCTGTCGATCGAAGTGGACAACCTGCAGGAGGTGCTGGAGCGCATGCGCGCGGCCGGCATTGCGCTGGAGTACGGTCCCGTTGATGAACCCTGGGGCGTGCGCCGCTTCTTCGTGCGCGACCCGTTCGGGCGGTTGTTGAACATCCTGGCCCACGCCTGAGCGAAGGGGCTGCCTCTCAGCGGCGTTTGCCACCACGCGCCGAGGCGGGCGAGATGCCGACCATGCGGAGGCAATCGGCCACCACCGCCGCGATGAAGGCGTCTGCATCCTGGGCCGGTGCCGCGATCAGGTCGTCGGTGGCGCCGTGTACGCCAGCATAGATCAACGATGCGGTGACCTGCGGTGCCGGCAACTGCCACAGGCCGGCGGCGATGCCCGCCTCGAGGATCTCCCGCAGCTGCTTCTGGATCGCATTGCGTTCGGCATTGCCGCGCTGGTGATGGTGGTGGTTGGCGAACACCACGTCGTGCAGCGCATGGGTACGCACGTAGAGCTCGATGTTGGCGCGGATCCAGGCACGCAGGCGCGCCACGCCATCATTGGCGGGCTGCTGCTGCACGGCCAGATCGACCTCCTCCATGAACTGCCGCGTATAGCGCTGCGCCAGCGCCTGCAGGATTTCGGTGCGCGAGGCGAAGTAGGTATAGAAGGTGCCCTTGGCCACGTCGGCGGCAGCGACGATGTCGCTGATGGTGGTCGCTTCCACGCCCTGCGACAGGAACAGCGCCTGCGCGGCGTCCATCAGTTCTTCCTGGCGGGTTTCGGCGGGCTTGGTGCGGGGCCTGGCGACAGCTGGGGTCTGCATGGTGGGCGTGGTCCGGGTGCGGCGGCCACCATTCTAGCTGCCCTGTGCAGACGACTGACCGTCAGTCATTGACCGACGGTCAGTCAGTGGCTACGATGCGCGCATGTCCTCCGCGGGATCCGTTCATGCATCGCTTCCAACGGCCGGCCCTGGTGCTGGCGGCTTATCTCGGCACGTTCCTCGCCTCGCTGGACATCAGCATCGTCAACGTCGCCCTGCCGGCCCTGCAGCAGGCACTGCGGACCGACATGGCCGGCCTGCAGTGGGTGATCAATGCCTATGCGATCGCGCTGTCAGCGCTGATGCTGTCGGCCGGTCCGCTCGGGGACCGCTATGGCCATCGGCGGATGTGGCTGCTCAGCGTGGCGACCTTCACTCTCGGCTCGTTGCTCTGCGCCTGTGCCGGCAACCTGTCGATGCTGGTGGCCGGGCGCGCGGTGCAGGGCGTCGCTGGTGCGCTGTTGATTCCCAGCGCGATGCCGATCCTCAGTCATGCGTTTCCTGATCCGCGCCAGCGTGCACGTGCGATCGGCGGCTGGTCGGCGTTCAGTGCCCTGGCCCTGGTGCTTGGACCGCTGCTGGGCGGGGTGCTGGTACAGCGTGCCGGTTGGCCGAGCATCTTCCTGATCAACCTGCCGTTGGGCCTGCTGGCGCTCATACTCGGTGCCTGGGGTATTGCCGAACGCCTGCATCCAGAGCATGCCGCGCTGGATCCTGCCGGGCAGCTGCTCAGCATCGTCGCACTGGGTGCGCTGAGCTACGGCCTGATCGCGATCGGCGAGCATGGTCTGCTGGCCCCGTTGACGCTGCTGGCGTTGGGCGTCGCAGCCGCCGGGTTGATCCTGTTCGGCATCGTCGAACGCGTGGTGACACGACCACTGCTGCCCCTGGACCTGTTTGCCAGCCGCCGCTTCGGCATGCTCAACCTGGCTTCGTTCGTGCTGGGCTTCACCGCCTATGCCAGCCTCTTCTTCCTGTCGCTGTTCTTCCAGCAGGCACAAGGCCATGGTGTGGCACTGGCGGGAACGCAGCTGGTCCCGCAGTTCCTGTTGATGGGCGCGCTGTCGCTGCTGTTCGGCCGGCTGGTTACCCATATCGGCCTGCCGACCGCACTGGTGTTGGGCTATGCCCTGACCGGGGTGTCGCTGTTGGCGATGACCACGTTCGAACCGGATACGTCACGCTGGCACGCCAATGCACTGCTGATGCTGCTTGGCGTTGGAATGGGCCTGGCGGTGCCGGCCACCGGCATGGCGGTCATGGCCAGCGTACCCCCCGAGCGCGCGGGTATTGCCTCGGCCACGATGAACGCATTGCGCCAGGCTGGCATGAGCCTGGGTATCGCCTTGCTGGGCAGCCTGATGAGCATGCGTGCGGTGCAACAGTTCGCCAGCTCCGCACAGGTTGCCGGGCAGTCAGGGGTGGCCGAGCAGGCGCGCGCGCTGGTTCTGCGGCACACCTCGATGGTGTCCACACCGCAGATGCTGGCCTGGTACCGCAGCGCTATGGCCAGTGGCTTTGGCTGGGCGATGGCCGTGGCGGGTGCAATGGCTCTGCTGGCGGCCATCGGCCTGCAGCGGCAGCGGTTGCGGGACTGACTACGGGCTACTCATCCCTGCTGGCGCTTCGGGTCGTCCGCCAGGGTCGTGGACTGGCCCTGCTGCTGCTGCCGCGTATTGGCGTGGCGCGCATGCCCGCCTTCGCGACCGATCGCAGCCATGTGCTGTCGATCACGGCTGATCGCTTCGCCGCCTTTGCGACCCGCGACGCGCGCTTCAGCAGGACTGAACTCATGTGCGTTGCCGGACGCATGCGCAGCGCGTCCACCCTTGGCAGCGATCTCGCGCTGCTTGCCCTGGTCCATCGAGGCGAAACCCCGATTGGAGGTGCCGCGTTGCTGGTCAGCCATGTGAAATCTCCCGTTGCGTGGGTGTCGCCGCGTTCGACGACGGCGACCATCGTTGGCCATGGCACGCTAAGTCCAGGTCGCCATCTTCAGGGTCGCTTTCACCTGGCCTGCGCATCCGGTTGACGGTGATGCCCATTCAGGCTGGCGCCGCGCGTGCTGCCGCCAAGGCCATGCCGCCGACGATGGCTGCGATCGTCTCAACTTCGGCTGCCGCTGCTGTTGCTCCAAGCCGTGTCTGCAGGGCGCCGTGCGAGACAGCGAAGACGATTGCCTGACCGAGCAGGGCGTGGGTGCGCAGCAGCGTCTCAGTGCTGGATGCATCGGTGCCTCGCAGACGGGCCACGCACTCGGCCAACGCGCCATGCAGCGGCCCGAACAGCTCACGGTGGGCGCTGGCGAATGCAGCCGTCGGCTGGATCTGCTCCCGGGCCAGCAACAGGGTCCGTGGGCCTGCATCGGATGCAGCCAGCAGCGCGTGCACGAATGCCCGCATCAGCCGCTGCAACTGCTGTGCGGCCTGGCGTGGACTGGAGGGTGGCACGCTGGGCAACGGCAGCTGTTCGGCGATGGCCTGTGCGGCGCGCTTGAGCACGGCGGCATACAGTTCCAGCTTGCCGCCGAAGTGGTAGGGAATGGCTGATTGGCTGCAGCCCGCTATGTCCACCAGCTGGCGAGTGCGCACGCCCTCCACGCCGAACGCGCTGAACAGCTGAAGCCCGGCCTGCAGCAGTCGGGCTCGGGTCTGCTCGCTGCGCGTCTCGGCTGCCCGCTGTCGCGCCGGTGTCTGCAGGTGGGCGATGAACTCAGGCATCGGCCCGCATCAACCAGGTGGAGTTTTCGTTGAGGGCTACGCCGGCGTTCTCGCCGACGATGACCGTACCGCCGATGTTGGCCATGTGCCGGCCGAACGCGCAGTTTGGTTCGAAGGCGAAGCACATGCCGGCCTGCAGGGGCAGTTCGCGCCCGACGGTCGGCAGCGGCGCGATATGCGCATATCGCGTGGCCTCCGGCAGCGCTTCGATGCCCGGTGCACGGCCGAAGCCAACCGGTCCATAGGGGTTGAGGCTGTGGACCAGCGGGTGCACATGCCAGCCACGGGCCTCCAGCAGGGGGGCTTCCATCGCGTCGACGACATCGCCGAAGGTATTGCCCACGCGCAGTGCGGACAGGCCTGCCTCGTAGCTGCTGCGGGCAACGGTGGCGGCGCGATGGATGTCGTCGTGCACCTCGCCGATCGCAACCGCAGCCTGGTGCTGGGTTTCCATCAGCCCGTACAGGGCGAAGATCTCCGACAACACCAGATCACCATCGCGCAGGACGCGCGGCGGCTGCGCACGGTACTGCCAGGCGGGTGGCCCCCAGCCTACATACTCTGGACCCGAGCCGAGCAGCACTTCGGCGGTATAGCCCCCCAACGAGAAACAGGTGGCGGTCACTGCGGCAACCAGTTCGGCTTCGGAAACACCAGGGCGAGCAGTGGCACGCAGCGCCTCGCTCATCGATTCACCGATCCAGGCGGCGTGCGCGATCAGCGCCAGTTCCTCCTGGCTCTTCACCGAGGCACGCTGGAAGAACGCCCGAAACACCGGTACGAATTCCGCGCCCGGTACCGCCGCCTGCATGCCCTGCAGGGTGCGTGCGGGCATCGCACCGTCGAAGTAGAACGGCGGATAGGGCTCCAGCCCCAGCACGCCGATGCGTGCCGAGTACAGGCCGCACTGCTGCAGCCAGCGGCCGACTTCCTGACCGGATTTCCCTACCCAGAGTTGCTCGGGTGCGATCCATTGCAGGTCGCCGCGCAGGCCGGCCTGGAGGTGGTCGGCGATCATCAACGAGGCGAAGGTGAATACCCGTGGCGGCTCGTCGCCGACGAATACCACGATCGAGCCCGGGCGATCGTTGGTGAAATAGCAGTCCGGGGAAAAGCCAGCCGGGGCGGCAGCCTCCCGATCGCCATGCACGACCAGTGCATCGAGCTGCTCACTGGCCATGAGGTCGCGGGCCAGGGCCCAGCGGCGATTGCGTTCGTCCAGGCTTAGTGGTGCCGGTGGCGTGCGCATGAGAAGAGCTCCAAGGGGAAGGTGCGCGCAGGCTCGATCACGCAGATGAATGAATCAACCGCTTGAAATGGGTTCGAGTGTGCTCTGCCGCGGGTGCAGCGGAAGTGGGCGATTGCGCAGCCGTGCCGGTGATCGCGGCGTGGTGCCGGCCGATGTTGCTAGGATGGGCGACGACGCCACTCACCTGGCCTCGACAGGGACGTAGAAAATGAACAGGATTGGATTGATCGTGGTGCTGGCATGTGCCGCGCCGGCCCACGCCGCCAGCAGCCTATTGACCGGCAGCTTCGTCCACGTTGGCTATTCGGCCAACGATGAGCAACTGCCCGCTGCGCAGTTGCCGCTGTTCCTGGACGAGCTGCAGGACCTGGGCAACGATACGATCATCCTCGGCCAGACCCGTGCCACGCGCGCTGGCGTGGGATGCGCCAGCGGCGTGCAGGACTTCGAATGGATCGCCGGTTTCCCCGGCAAGCTTGGCACGGTGCTTGATGCTGCGGCGGCGCGCGGCATGAAGGTCGTGGTCGGCACCACCTACAGTTCGGGACAATGCGGCGCCTTCTGGCAGGGCCGGAACGCGACGGCGGTGGCGCAGGATGCAGCGCAGGCGTTGGCCCAGCTCGGCCAGCAGTACGGTTCGCATCCGGCCTTTGCGGGCTGGTACATCACCGACGAGCCGGCACAGGCGTCGGCTGATCGTGCGCCCTTCTATCGTGCGATCGTGACGGCGCTCAAAGGCAGCACGCCTTCGCGGCCGGTGATGGTCGCGCCCTACCTGGCGTCATCCAGCGTCGATCCGGCCAGTGTGGCCAACGCTGCAGCGGCGTTCCGCACGGCCACCGGCGTGGACGTGCAGATCTGGCAGGATGGCATCGGCGCGGCCTCGCATGCCAGGTTGTTCCAGTGGGACCGCCCGGGACATTCCACCGAGGAGTATTTCCAGGCGCTGTCGGCAACGCTGGGTGCTGACGGCCTGTGGGCCGACATCGAACTGTTCAACCATGGCAGCCCGTTGTTTATGGATACCGGCAACGGGCTGTCCGGCGCCTACCGGCCGGCCTCGGTACAGCGCATCAACCAGCAGTTGTGGAGTGCACGTTCGGCTGGCAAACGCGTTGCCTGGCTCAACCAGTACCACATGTCCGAGGTGGTCGGCCCTGGCCAGGGCCATGTCGAAGCGCCACGGATGATGAACACCTACCGCGGGTTGTATGGCCTGGGTGCCTCATACATCGTCGATCCGGTGCAGACCACCTACAGCTACAGCGTGGCGCCGGATGCGAACTATCCCGACGGCACAGGCCACGAGCTGTTCGACCGCCGGGTGGGCGATCCGCGCAACCCGATGGATGCCGGCTGGGTGGGCGTGCATGGCAACGTCGCCGTCACCATCGATCTCGGCCAGCGCCGGCAGGTGGACTGGATTGGCCTGCACACGATGACACGCCCCGCCTGGGGCATTCTCACTCCCACCTCTGTGGAAGTGATGTGTGCCGAGCCGGGCACGCCTGCCGTAAAGATCGGCGCGCTGTCAGCGCCCTTCACCCAGGCCGGGCTGAGCGCTTCAACCGAAGAGGAATACGTGCTGGGCAACGTGGCACCGCTGGCCGCGCAGTGCCGCACACTGGAGCTACGCGTGGCCAATGGCAGCTGGACCTTCCTCAGTGAAATCGAGATGGCGGCGGAGCAGTAAGGGCGTCAGCGCACGCGCCCATCGCGCAGTCGCTGCGCGAAGGGTCGCTGTTCAAGCGCTTGCAGCGTGTCGCGCAGCACCTGCTCCAACGACTGCCCGAGATCGACGTCCAGGCTGCGTGCCGCGCGCGCCGTCGCCTGCCACTGCGCCTGCAGCGCCGGCAGCGACTGCAGTGCATGCGGGCTCAGTTGCAGGATGCGCTCGCGACTGTCTTCGCCGACGGCGGTGTGCAGCCAGCCGTCGCGCACCATCGCTGAAACCGTCTGGCTGAGCGCCGAATGGCTGAGCCCGCAGGCCAGCGCCAGGTCCTTGATACGGCAGGGCCCCTGCGCCATCAGCGTGCGCAGCACCGGCGTGTAACGCGGCCGGTAGTCCAGTTGCAGATCGCGATAGGCCTGCTCGACGGCCGGGTCGAGCTGATCAAGAAGAGCACGTAGCAGGGTGCCCAGGGTGGCATGTTGGAGATCCATGGTCGTGATGATATATAAGCACTTACATATCATCAATGCGGGGTGGGGCATGGCGGTTTCGTGGATGCTTGGCGCGCTGCTGGCAGCCTCCTGCCCTGCACAGGAGGCGGTGCTGCAGGCGGCGGCCACGGCCATACAGGCGCAGTACCTGGACGCGGCGGAAGGTGCCCGCATCGCCGATGCCCTGCGTGGTTGGTCGAACGAACAGCGCTACGCCGATACGTGTGCGGATCCGAAGGCCTTCAGCTTGCGCCTGAACCAGGACCTGGACGTATTCGATGGCCATTTCCACGTCGAGCGGGTGGATGCCAGCGCCGGACAGGACGATTGGCTGATGGCCTGGCGCGCCGACGCCCGCAGCAACGGTGCCGGCGTGCGCGAGGTAAAGGTGCTGGAGGGCAATATCGGTTACCTGCGGCTGAGCACTTTCTATCCGCTCGACCTGGCCAGGCCGAAGCTGTCTGCTGCCTTCACCCTGCTGGCCGACACCGATGGGCTGGTGCTGGATCTGCGCCAGAACGGCGGCGGTGATGACGGCAGCGCCGACCTGCTGGTGCGTACCTTGCTGGATGCGAACATCACCCAGGTGCAGGCACTGGAGCAGCGTGGCCGACGTACCCCGGTGCCGTTGCCACCGGCGAGCCTGCCGGCGTACCTGAAGCTGCTGGTGGTACTGATCGACCGCCGCACCGGCTCGGCTGCCGAATATGTCGCCTTTTCGTTGCAGGCGCTGGGTCGCGCGCGCATCGTTGGCAGCCGCAGTGGCGGTGCCGCACATATGTTCGATGATCCTGTGCTGCTGCCGGATGGCTATCAGATCAGCATTCCGGACCGGCAACCGATCAATCTCCGCACCGGTGGCAACTGGGAGCGCACCGGTGTCAGGCCCGACGTCGCCGGTGGTGACGATCCATTGTTCGTCGCCCGTCAGTTGTTGGCCATGCCGGCGTCGTCAAGATGAACGCACAATTGCAACCATGCCCTATCGCAGACGACATGCAGCGTGCCTAGAATCGATGCATCCCGGTAGTTCCCGGGCGCTTCGAGTGAATGGACTCAATGAAGATTCTGTTGACCGGCAGTTCCGGGCGGATCGGGCGCGCGATCTTCGGCGCGTTGGCGGCGGCCCATGAAGTGGTGGGGCTGGATCGCAGTCCGTTCGCCACTACGCGCATCATTGCCGATGTCACCGATCGTCAAGCGGTCACGCGGGCGGTGCAGGGTGTCGACGCGGTCATCCATACCGCGGCGCTGCATGCCCCGCACGTCGGGCTGGTGCCGGATGCGGTGTTCCAGCAGATCAACGTGGACGCCACCGCACACCTGCTGCAGGCCGCGCGCGAGGCCGGTGCACGGCGCTTCGTGCTGACCAGCACCACCGCCCTGTACGGTCACGCGGTGGTGGCCGGCGGCTGCCGCTGGATCGACGAGGACACCGAGCCCCTGCCGCGCACCATCTACCACCGCACCAAGCTGCAGGCAGAGGCCCTGGCCGAAGCTGCAACCGCGCCGGATTTCAGTGTGCGCGTGCTGCGCATGGGCCGTTGCTTCCCGGAACCGCCCGAGCGCATGGCGATGTTCCGCCTGCACCGTGGCATCGACGCACGCGACGTGGCCAGCGCGCACGCCGCGCTGCTGCTGGATGAAGGCGCTGCCTTCGCCCGCTATCTCGCCTGTGCACCGACCCCGTTCCGGCGCGAGGACTGCCTGGAGCTGGCCACCCAGCCGCGTAACGTGCTGGCCCGGCGCGCGCCACAGCTGCTGGCCGAGTTCGAACGCCGCCGTTGGCCGTTGCCGCTGAGCATCGATCGCGTCTACGACAGTGCCCGTATGCGGCGGGCGTTGGGGTGGCAGCCGCGCTTCGGCCCGGACGATGTGTTGCAGCAGTACGCGGCTGGCAGCATCGAAGTGCTGCCGCGGGCGGAATGGATCAAGGACCGCGTGGCCGAATAGGGCGGCAGCAGGGCGGGTTCCTGACCCGACCCTGAGTACGTTCAGCAATGTGCAGGACGGCCGCCTCAACCTCGTTGGCGGGCGGCCGCTAACCCGGTGCGCTTCCTGTGCTGGGCCCGGCCCGGCGACCGGTGGCCTGCGCGATGGATCGCGCGCCTGCGCGGTGCCCTCGCGGTGCCGGTCGTCCTGAACTGCCTTGCGGATCCTTCCATGCCTTCTTCCCGCTCCGTCGCCGCCCGCCGCCCGGGCAGCATCGCCCACAAGCTGATGCTCGGCACCGCCGTGATCGCGCTGCTGTGCTTCGGCCTGACCGCGTTCCTGATCTATCGCCAGGCCAGCGCCAGCCTGGTCAATGCCTCGCGCCAGACCATGGCCAGCGAAGCCACCGCCGAGGCACGCCAGGTCGCGGCCGACCTCGGCACGGCTTTCGCCAGCAACGATGCCATGGTTGAAAGCGTGCTGGCCCAGCGTGCCCGTGGCGACGTGCCCGATCGCGCCAGCCTGGCGGCGGTGCTCGGCGAACAGCTGCGTACCCATCCGGAATGGCTGGGCAAGAGCACCATGTGGGAAGCTGATGCCTTCGATGGCAAGGATGCCGAGTTCGTCAACACCGAGGCGCACGATGCCACAGGTCGCTACATGAGCTACTGGGCCTGGCACGATGGCACGCCGCAGCAGTCGACGATGACCGACTACACCGAGACCGCCAGCGGCTCCGGCGACTGGTACATGGTACCCAGGCGCGACAAGCTGGCGAAGGTGAGCGAGCCCTACGCCTATGACATCGGCGGCCAGCAGGTGCTGATGAGCACGCTGAGTACGCCGATCGTCGAAAACGGTACGTTCCTCGGCGTGTTTACCGTCGACTTCTCGCTGGCCGCGCTGCAGAAGCACCTGGCCACGCTGAAGCCGATGGGCGCCGGCCGCGTCGAGCTGCTCTCGCCCAATGGCGTGGTGCTGGCTTCGGCCAATCCCGCTGAAATCGGCAAGCCGCGCAGCGATGCACTGACCCGCAGCATGCTGGCCGACATCGCCGCCGACCGCCGCTTCGAAGCCTTCACCCCGGATGCGGCCGGCAACGTGCGTGTGTACGTACCGCTGCGCGTGGGCGATGCCCCGCAGCGCTTCGCGCTGGGCGTGGTGATGCCGCATGCGGTGATCGTGGCAGAGGCGCGCCAGCTGCTGTGGCTGACCCTGCTGGTCGGTGTGGTGGCCGCCTTGACCCTCAGTGCGGGTGTCTACGTGCTGCTGCGCCGCCTGGCGATCAGGCCGCTGGCCGAAGCGGTGCGCGTAGCCGGCGATGTCGCCGCGGGCAAGCTGGACAGTGCGCTGCCGACGCGCAGCAATGACGAAGTGGGGCGCCTGCTGGAGGCGATGCAGGGCATGCGCGGCCAGCTGCAGTCGGTGATGGCCGCGCAGTCCGAAATGGCGCGTCGCCACGATGCCGGCGAGCTCAGCTACCGCATGGACGCCTCTGTATTCCCCGGCGAGTACGGCCGCATGGTGGCCGACAGCAACCAGCTGGTAGCCTCCAGCAATGCGGTCACCCAGCGCCTGGTCGAGGTGATGCAGCGCTACGCAGTGGGTGACCTCAGCGTGGACATGGAAGCATTGCCGGGCGAGAAGGCAGTGTTCAGCGCCGCGATGGCCACCACCAAGAGCAATCTGGCGGCGATCAACGATCAGATCCAGCAGCTGGCTGCTGCAGCCGCTGCCGGTGACTTCGCGGTGCGCGGCGACGCCCTGCGCTTCGACCACGATTTCCGCCGCATGGTCGAAACCCTCAATACCATGATGGAGGTCAGCGACCACAACCTGGCCGAGCTGTCGACGCTGCTGCGCGCGATCGCCGCCGGCGATCTGAGCGCGCGCATGCAGGGTGACTTCCATGGGGTGTTCGCGGTGATGCGCGACGATGCCAACAGCACCGTGCAGCAGCTGACCCGGATCGTTGGCCAGATCCAGCAGTCGGCCGCCAGCATCCGCCTGGCCGCCGGTGAGATTGCCGCCGGCAACAGTGACCTGTCACGCCGCACCGAGCAGCAGGCGGCGAATCTGGAAGAAACCGCCGCTTCGATGGAAGAACTGACCTCCACCGTGCGTCAGAACGCCGACCACGCGCTGCAGGCCAATACCCTGGCGGGCTCCGCTGCAGGTGTCGCCAGTGAAGGTGGCCAGGTGGTCAGCCAGGTGGTGCAGACCATGGAGCAGATCGAGGTCTCCTCGCAGCGCATTGCCGAGATCATTTCGGTGATCGATGGCATCGCCTTCCAGACCAACATCCTGGCACTGAACGCGGCAGTGGAGGCAGCACGCGCCGGTGAGCAGGGCCGTGGCTTCGCTGTGGTCGCCAGTGAAGTGCGCGCGCTGGCCCAGCGTTCGGCGGGTGCTGCCAAGGAGATCAAGGGGCTGATCGACGCATCGGTGGCACAGGTCGGTGCCGGAGCGCAGCTGGTACACGGCGCCGGACGCACCATGCAGGAGATCGTTGGCCAGGTCGGCCGGGTCAACGAGATCATGGCCGAGATCTCGGCGGCGTCGCGCGAGCAGTCGGCGGGCATCGAGCAGGTCAACCAGACCGTGGTGCAGATGGACGAGACCACCCAGCAGAACGCTGCGCTGGTGGAGGAAGCCAGCGCCGCAGCGCGGGCGATGGAAGAACAGGCCGAGCAGCTGGCGGTGGCGGTATCGCGCTTCCGGCTGCAGGCCGAGCCGGTAGCCGCGGCACGCTACGCGGCCTGAGCCGCGGCTGGCACAAATGAAGACGCCCGGCAAAAGCCGGGCGTCCTTGTTTCAGCTTGCTGGCATGCCGGTACCGGGTCCGGCAATCGCAATCGTTCAGAACATGCCTTCGAAGGGGTTCCAGCTGGCTTTGCCCTTCACCTGCTCCAGGTAGTAGCTGTAGTTGGTGCTGGCGGCGACCAGGAAGTTCATGGCAATGAACAGTGGACGCGCAACGACATCCGGCAGGAACAGGGAGACGATGCCCAGCACGATGCCGATGCCGATCACCACCAGCGCCTTGCGCCACATCCCCAGGATGAGCAGGTAGATGAAGCCGAAGAAGAACGCGAAGAAGTTGATGTTGATCTTCAGGCGGTCGCCGAAGGACAGCGCCTTCCAGGCGTGTTTGAATCCCGGCTCCTTGGGAGCACCGTGCTGCTGGAAGAAGTTGAAGCGGAACTGCCACTTCGGGCTGAAGCGGGTGAGGTCGACTGCGTTCATTGACGATTACGTCCTTGTAGGAAAACGATTACATGATACGAGGCCGCCGGTTCAGGAAACTACCCTCAACCGTCAAAAATGTGACGCGCCCAGCATGTGCAGGTCTGCGGCGGGGCGCCGCACCGTCACCCATCCGCCTTGTTTTTAGGATAGGGTGCGCAGTTCCGCCGCCGCCCCAGCTGATTCCGGGCAGCGGCGGGATGTCCATGGAGGTTGCATGACCACACCTGCTACACCGGAAAACGCACCGGGACCGGTGCTCCTGCCGACACCTGAAGTGGTGCAGGCACAACAACTGCTCGCACGCCAGCAACTGGCGGTGGCAATGGACCGTGCGCGCACGGCGGCCACGCAGAACGCGGCACCGGCCGCGCTGGAAAGCGAGTAACCCGCAACACCGCCGATCGCGCTGGCCAGCCGCCAGCGCGATCGCGGCGCGCGTCGCCGGTCAGAAGCGCGCGGTCATGCTCAGGAAGTAACTGTGCCCGGCCACGAAGTAGTCGGTGGAGCCTTCCGCGTACAGCTTCTTGTCGGCCAGGTTGCTGACGCCACCACGCAGGGTCAGTACCTCGTTGACGTTCCAGGCGGCGGTCAGGTCATACAGGGTGTAGGCCTTGAGGAAGGTCGTCGCCGTGCCGGTCTGCTTGCCGGTGTACTGCGCCGACAGGCTGCTGGAGAACGTCGTGTTGGGCGTCCAGTCCAGCGACGAGTAGCCCGAGAACTCCGGGGTATCGATCAGGTTCCTGCCGGTGGTCAGGTTCTTGGCTTCCTTCATCCAGGTCGCCGAGGTGCGCCAGCGCCAGTGCTCGCCGAAGCGGACGTTCAGGTTGCCTTCCATGCCGCTGGTACGCGCGCGCTGCACGTTGCTCATGCGCGTCCACCAGATGCCGTTGAACTTGCCCAGCGGTGCGTATTCGATCTTGTTCCTGAAGTCGGTATGGAAATAGGTCAGGCCGGCATCGACCAGGTCGTTGTCGAAGCTGATGCCGATCTCGCGGTTGGTGCTGGTTTCCGGATCCAGGTCCGGATTGCCGGCCATGTAGCAGCCGCCACGGGTATAGCCCAGCGGGATCAGCGAGGTGCAGCCACGGCCGCCGGACTGGGTGGCAGCGCTGGGCGAGTTCTCGGTCAGGCTGGGCGCACGGAAGCCCTTGGAGACGCCACCGCGGACCGTCCACTGTTCGGCCGGATGCCAGACCAGGTACGCACGCGGGCTGACGTGGCCGCCGAACTTCTCATGGTGGTCCAGGCGCGCGCCCAGGGTCAGGGCCAGCGTGCGGTGCAGCTTCAGCTCGTCCTCGACGAACAGCGCCCAGGTATCCACCTGCAGGTCGGAGCCGTTGACCGCGTTGCCTGCGTAGTCGATCGGCGCGCGGCCGATGGTGTCGGTGTTGGTCAGTTCCTGGCGCTTCCACTGGCCACCCACGGCGAACTGGTGTTCAACACCCAGGGTGAACGGCGTGGTCAGGCTGCCCTCGATGATCGTATCGGTAGCCTCGGAGCGGCCGGTGGCGCCGATGTCATTCTTGTACTCGGTCCAGTACGCGCTGATCTTCGAGTTGCCGAAGCTCCACTTTCCATCGTGGTTGAGCGCCAGCGAACTGCGCTTGAGTTCACTGGCACCCCAGGCGCCTTCGTCCTGCTTTTCCAGCGAGGCATCGATGAAGGCCTGCTGCACGCCATGGCCGGCTTCCAGCGACAGTTCCTGCGCATCGCTGAGCTTCCATTGCAGCAGTGCGTCGACGTTGCGGTCCTTCTCGCCGGCATAGGCATTGCCGTAGACGCCGCCGTTGGACTGGTCCGAATCGCGGCGCATGCTGTTGGCACCGATGCGCAGGCCGAAACGTTCGCCGAGCGGGCCGGAGAAGGTCGCGCCGATCTGCTGGGTGTCACCGCGCTTGCCGTCACTGGGGCGGGTGTAGCTGTGGGTGGCGCTGCCGTTCCATTCGTCGCCGATGCGGCGGGTGATGATGTTGATCACGCCGCCCATGGCGTCGGAGCCGTACAGCGACGACATCGGCCCGCGGACCACTTCGATGCGCTCGATCTGGTCGGGCGAGATCCAGTTCAGATCCTGGCGGCCAAGGTCGGGTCGATAGTTGGTCGAGGCCGAACTGCCCATGCGCTTGCCGTCCACCAGCACCAGCGTGTAGTTGGACGGCATGCCGCGCAGCTTGATCTTGGACTGCTCGCCAACGGCGCTGAGGCCGCCTGTCACGCCCGGAACGCGGCTGAGCAGGGTGGCCAGGTCATGCACCGGCTGGCGCGCGATGTCCTCGCGGCTGATCACGCTGATGCTGGCCGGGGCATCCTTGATCCATTGCTGGTTGCCCGAGGCGGTGACCACCACGGTATCCAGGTCCTTGGTGGAGGCATCGGCACTGGCTTCGGCGGCGGCCAGGCCGGGGAGGGCAAGCAGGCAGGCGGCAGACAGGGCGGTGGCCAGGCGGGTGCGCGGCAGGCGCGCACTACGGAGGTGGGACGACAGGGACATGACGGCTTCCATCGGAGGAGGGAGACCCGGTGGAAGCAACAGGCGCAAGCAGTCAGCAGGCAGCCCCTTCCATGGGTCGTTGGGCGCGCGGCTCGAACCGGCGCAGCTGGGTGGGTCTCGGCCGCACGAAGACGGTGACCTGCCTGGTTAATGAAATGATAACCGTTCGCGTTTGTTACGATCCAGTACCTGGGGCGATGAAGCGACATCCACCTGGCCCGCCCGGAGATCGCCTGCTGTTTGCTGAATGGGGGTAAATCCCGGCGTAGACCTTCGCGCGCGGCTTACATCCAGCGCCCTAGACTGGCGCCGCATTTTCGATTCCGCCCCGTTGGAGATCGTGTGGGTTCCGGTAGTGACAGACATCGACTGTGCGGCCAAAGGCCGGCACAGCCAGGACAAGTGCGGGCGCCGGGAAGGCGCGCCGGGAACCTTCGTGCATGCAGCCCGGCCGGGATGGCCGGCCGTGCCGACTGCGCGGAGTAGGCGGCGATGGGGGGGCAAACCATCCACGCGGAAGCGGATACGCCCCGGCTTGACGCCGGCTGGGCGCTGCTGCCTGCTGAATCGCCACTGCAGATGCCCGAGCAGACCCTTCGCGACGGCCAGCTGAAGGTCCGCAGGCATCGCACATCGCCGCGCATGATCGGCCTGCGTCGGCTGTACATCTTCGGCGGCACCTTCGCCATGACCGCCATCGCCACCCGGATGATGTGGCGGGTGCTGTCGGCCAATGGCATCAGTGTGCTCGAGGCCTGCCTGCTGGTGCTGTTCGTGGGGCTGTTCGCGTGGATCGCACTGTCCTTTGCCAGCGCCGTGGCCGGCTTCCTGACCGCGGTGTTCGACCGTGGCTACCGCCTCGGCATCGACCCGGACAAACCGCTGCCGACCGTGCACAGCCGCACCGCGCTGCTGATGCCGACCTACAACGAAGACCCGCGACGGCTGCTGGCCGGCCTGCAGGCGATCTACGAATCGGTGGCCGCCACCGGGCAGCTGGAACGTTTCGACTTCTTCGTGCTCAGCGATACCCGCCGCGAAGACATTGCACGGGCCGAGGAGCAGGTATTCGCCGAGCTGCGCGAGCGCGTGCCCGACGGCCAACGACGGCTGTTCTACCGCCGCCGCGGTGACAACGGCGCGCGCAAGGCCGGCAACATCGCCGACTGGGTGCGCCGCTTCGGCGGAGCCTACCCGCAGATGCTGATCCTGGATGCCGACAGCCTGATGACCGGTGACAGCATCGTGCGCCTGGTTGCCGGCATGGAACACAACGCCGACGTTGGCCTGATCCAGACCCTGCCCTCGGTGATCGGCGGCCGCACCCTGTTTGCCCGCATGCAGCAGTTCGGTGGCCGCGTGTACGGTCCGGTGATCGCCCGCGGCGTGGCCTGGTGGCACGGTGCCGAGAGCAACTACTGGGGCCACAACGCGATCATCCGCACGCGCGCCTTCGCCGATCAGGCCGGCCTGCCGGCGCTGCCGGGCCGCAAGCCGTTCGGGGGCCATGTGCTCAGCCACGACTTCGTCGAAGCGGCGCTGATGCGTCGGGGTGGCTGGGCCGCGCACATGGTGCCGTACCTGGGCGGCAGCTATGAGGAAGGTCCGCCGACCCTGACCGACATGCTGGTGCGCGACCGCCGCTGGTGCCAGGGCAACCTGCAGCACGGCAAGGTGGTGGGCAGCCGCGGCCTGCATTGGATCAGCCGCGTGCACATGCTGATCGGCATCGGCCATTACTTCACCGCGCCGATGTGGGCGATGCTGATGCTGATCGGCATCGCCATCCCGTTGTTCCAGGAGGGCATCGACTTCAACGCCCTGCTGCACCTGTCGCCCAGCGTGTACTGGCGCGCCCAGGACGAGGAACAGGTGGTACGCCTGTTCGCTGCGACCATGGCGGTGCTGCTGATGCCCAAGGTCCTGGGGTACCTGGCGATGCTGCTGGACCCGGTCGACCGTCGCGGCTGCGGCGGCGCGATCCGCGCATTCGTGTCGATGCTGGTGGAGACCGTGCTGGCCGCACTGATGGCGCCGGTGGTGATGTACGTGCAGTCGCGTGGCGTGGCCGAAGTGCTGTCCGGCCGCGATTCGGGCTGGGACGCCCAGCAGCGCGACGACGGCGGCATTTCCTGGATGGCGCTGATCCGCGGTTACGGTGGCCTGGGCGTGTTCGGCGCCTTCATGGGCGTGCTGGCGTGGGCGGTGTCGCCGTCGCTGGCGGCGTGGATGGCACCGGTGGTGATCGGCATGGTGCTGGCCATTCCGGTGGTGGCACTTACGTCCTCGCGGGGCCCGGGCGCCTTCCTGCATCGCCTTGGCCTGCTCGATATCCCCGAGGAGAACATCCCGCCACCGGTACTGGTGCGCGCCGCCCAGCTGCGCCGGGAAGCGGCCGAGCAACCGCCGCTGTACTGATTCCCCTGTGCCAGCGGCATAATGCGGCTCGAACTTGAAGGAGCCGCATCATGCTGCAAACGGTGGAACAGGAAACCGGCGCTTCGCCGCAGTGGTCGGTGATCTGGCTGCACGGCCTTGGTGCCGATGGCCATGACTTCGCGCCGATCGTGCCGGAACTGGTACGCCCACACTGGCCGGCGCTACGTTTCGTGTTCCCGCATGCACCGGTGCGGCCGATCACGATCAACAACGGCGTGCCGATGCGCGGTTGGTACGACATCGTTGGCATGGACTTCCGTTCGCGTGCCGACATGACCGGCGTGCAGGAATCGGTACTGCAGCTGGATGCGCTGATCGCCCGTGAGATCGAACGCGGCATCGCGCCGGAAAAGATCTTCCTGGCCGGTTTCTCGCAGGGCGGTGCCATCATCCTCACCGCCGCGCTGTCGCGTACCGCGCCGCTGGCCGGCCTGATTGCGCTGTCCACCTACCTGCCCGAAGCCGAGGCGGCCAAGCGTATTGAAGGTGCAGTGCAGGTGCCGGTGTTCATGGCCCACGGCAGCGCCGATCCGGTGATTCCGCAGGCAGTGGCCGCGCACAGCGCGCAGGCACTGCAGTCGCTGGGCCTGGCGGTGGAATGGCATAGCTACCCGATGGCCCACCAGGTCTGCGCTGAAGAGATCCAGGCGCTGGGTGACTGGCTGCAGGAACGCCTGGGCGTCGCCTGAGCCATGCCCCCGGCCAGCACACCGCCGTGGATGCCGGAACTGTGCCGCCTGCCACGGCTGGCGGCGATGCTCGGCCTGGCCGAGCTGGTCGTGGTGGTGCTGGCCCTGGCGCCCGACGGCAGCCGCCACTGGACCTTTGGCGAACTGCTGTCGGCCAGTGGCTTTGCGCTGTGGCTGGCGCTGGCGGTGACCGCCAGCCTGTGCCTGCTGCGGCAAGCGCTGTCGAAGCTGCCGCAGATGCTGGGCGCGGCCGCGGCGATTGCGTTGGCGGCGCTGATCGCGGTGATCTGCGCCGGCATCGTCCACGCCCTGTATGCGGTGCTGGGGGACAACTTCGCCAGCGGCATCAGCTTCTGGCGCTTCACCCTCGGCAGTGCCGCAACCACCGCACTTATCACCGCACTGGCCCTGCGCTACTTCTATGTGAGTGATCGCTGGGCCGCACAGGTGCAGGCCAACGCGCGCGCGCAGGCCGATGCGCTGCAGGCACGGATCCGCCCGCATTTCCTGTTCAACAGCATGAACCTGATCGCCAGCCTGCTGCATCGCGACCCGGCAGTGGCCGAGCGCGCGGTGCTCGACCTGTCCGATCTGTTCCGCGCAGCCTTGGGTGCGGGCGAGGGCGATTCCACCCTGCGCGACGAATGCGAGCTGGCCGAGCGCTACCTGTCGATCGAATCGCTGCGCCTGGGCGAACGCCTGCAGGTGCGCTGGCAGCGCGACGAACCGCTGCCATGGGACCTGCCATTGCCGAGGCTGGTACTGCAGCCACTGGTGGAGAATGCCGTGCTGCACGGCATCTCGCGCCTGCCCGAGGGCGGCACCATCGAACTGCAGCTCGTCCGCGAGGGCAATGAGCTGCAGATCCGCGTACGCAATCCGGCGCCCGATCCGCAGGCCCCGGGGCTGGCCCTGGCGCGGGGCGCGGGTCATGCCCAGCACAACATCGGCCATCGCCTGGCCTGGCGCTTCGGCAGCACCGCGCGGATGACGGCTGGCTGGAGCGAGGGCTACTATGCCTGCCAGGTGACAGTGCCGATCCAGTGAGGGGACGATCGTGAGGGTAGTCATCGCCGATGACGAACCGCTGGCACGCGAGCGGCTGCGCAGCTTGCTGGCAGCGCAGGAAGGCGTGGATGTAGTGGCCGAGGCCGGCAACGGCGAGCAGGCCCTGCACGCGTGCGCGGAACTACAACCTGACCTGGTCCTGCTGGATATCGCGATGCCCGGACTGGATGGCCTGGAAGCCGCCCGCCACCTGGCCAGCTTCGAGCCGCGCCCGGCGGTGGTGTTCTGCACCGCCTACGACGCGCATGCGCTGTCGGCGTTCGAGGCGGCCGCGATTGATTACCTGATGAAGCCGGTACGTGCCGAGCGCTTGGCGGCCGCCATCGCGCGGGCACGCACGTTCCTGGCCGGCCGTGACGGCCAGCCGCAGGACCACCGCGGGCAGCAGGCCCGCAGCATGTTGTGCGCGCGCCTGCGCGGCAGCCTGCGCCTGATTCCGCTGGACGACATCCATTACCTGCAGGCCGAAGAGAAGTACGTGGTGGTGCACCACGCGCGCGGCGAGGATCTGATCGAGGAGTCGTTGAAGTCGCTGGAAGAAGAGTTCGCCAGCCGCTTCATCCGCATCCATCGCAACTGCCTGGTGGCGCGCCACGAACTGGTCGAGCTGCGCCGTGGCACGGGTGGGCAGGTGCAGGCGGTGCTGCGGCATGGCAAGCAACCGCTGGAAGTCAGCCGCCGCTGCGTGGCGACACTGAAGCAGGAACTGCGGCATCTGTAGGTTTTCCGCGCGGCCTGCGGCCGCGACTGCTTCGAAATCAACAGCAACAGCAACAGCAACAGCAACAGCGGGTTGGTCGGCTCTGTATTGCTGCGCGTATGGCGCAACGGTGTGGACATGCAGGGGACGCCGTGAACCCATCCATGGGGGCTTGGTCGCCGCATCCATGCGGCTCACACCCCTGCATGCCCACACCGTTCCGCCTTCGACAGATTTCAGCGTCGGACGGCAAAGGCATTGTTGTTATCGGGCGGGGATAGAGGGGTCAGATCCCTTTTCCTGCGGAAAAGGGATCTGACCCCGGACGCCGCCGGCTGTTGCTTCTGCTTCTGCTCTTTCTTTTTTCTTTTGATCTTCCGTGGCTGACGCACACGGAAACTGTCAGAGGCCGGGCGGGGTGGGTGCGCGGGGGTGTCCGCGGCATGGATGCCGCGGCCAAGCCCCCAAGGATGGGTTTACGGCGTCCCCCGCGCACCCACCCCGCCCGGCCAAGCACAGCTGTTGCTTGCACGACCACACCAGCCACGAGGGGCTCCGCCGTTGGCCGTATCCCGCCGATAGGCGCGATAATGACCGGATGGAAACCGTCCGCATCGCCACCCGCAAGAGCCCGCTCGCCCTCTGGCAGAGCGAACACGTCGCCGACCGCCTGCGCCAGGCACATCCCGATCTGCACGTGGAACTGGTGCCGATGAGCACCCGCGGCGATGAAGTGCTTGACCGCTCGCTGGCGGCCATCGGTGGCAAGGGCCTGTTCCTCAAGGAACTGGAACTGGCCATGCTGCGTGGCGAGGCCGACTGCGCGGTGCACTCTTTGAAGGATGTGCCGATGGAACTGGATGCGCCGTTCGCGCTGCCGGCGATGCTGACTCGCCACGATCCGGCCGATGGCTTTGTTTCCAACTTGTATGCCTCGCTGGATGCGCTGCCGATCGGTGCGCGCGTCGGCACATCGTCGCTGCGTCGGCAGGCGCAGCTGCGTGCGCTGCGACCGGACCTGCAGCTGCTGGACCTGCGCGGCAACGTCAACACCCGCCTGGCCAAGCTCGACAACGGCGGCTACGACGCCATCGTGCTTGCGGTGGCCGGGCTGGAGCGGCTGGGGCTGGGCGAGCGCATCGTCGCCCGCCTGCAACCGCCGCAGTGGCTGCCGGCGCCGGCACAGGGCGCGGTTGCGGTGGAATGTGATGGCAGCAATGCGCGCTTGATGGCGCTGTTCGCCGGCCTGGATGACGCGGCTACCCGTGCCTGCGTCGAGGCCGAGCGGGCGATGAACCGTGCGCTGCATGGCAGCTGCCACGTGCCGGTAGCGGCGATCGCGCAGTGGCAGGGGCAGGATCTGCACCTGCAGGGGCTGGTCGGCAGTGCCAGTGATGGCCGCGCGGTGCGCGCCGAGGCGATCGGCCCGGCCAGTGACCCGGAAGCACTGGGCCAGCGCGTGGCGAAGATGCTGCTGGATGCCGGTGCCGGCGAACTGCTGAACGTCTGAGGCATCGCAGGTAGTGCCGGCCGCTGGCCGGCAACCTCGTGCCCCGATTGAATGCAGTTGCCGGCCAGCGGCCGGCACTACCGAAAGAAGAACGGGCGCCTTTGGCGCCCGTTTCTTATTTGAATTTGTAGACCACGTTCATCGTGGTCAGCGTATCGGTCTTGCGCTTGTCCTCGGCCACGTCACTGTTGTAACGCGCCTGCCAGCCGGCCTTCAGCGCCAGGTGCTCGTTCATGCTGACCGAGACGCCGAAGTCGTTCTGGCCGAAGGTGTTGTACGAACCCGATTCGACCAGGAGGGTGTTGACCAGGTCGGTGTTGTCGGTCAGCGAGTACTTCAGGTCGAACAGGCCACGACCAATCATGCCGGTGCGGGTGCGGTCGTCTTCGGTGCTGTGGGTGCGGCGCACACCGGGGCCGATCTGCGCGTCGAACGAGAAACGCTCGGTGTTCCACAGGCGGGTGCCGTAACCCAGACCGAACGAGCTCTGGCGGTCGTAGGTGGCGAAGTCGTCACGCTCGGTACGTACCGTCGCGGTCAGCTGGCGATGCTCGCCCAGCTGCAGCGCGCTGCCGGCACTGCCGGTGTAGCGGTTGGCGGTGGTGTTGTTGCGGCGGGTGGTGGTGCCGTCGTCGTTGGTCTCGGTCACCTTGGAGCTGGAGCGCAGGCCGAACAGGTCCATGCTGTGCACCCAGTCGCCGTCGGTGTAGCGCAGGCGCAGGCGACCGTTGAAGCTCTCGGTGCTGCTGTTGCCGCGTGCCGAGGCGAAGCCGAGCTCGCCGCCGCTGCCGCTCCACGGCGAAGACATCGCCGCCAGTTCGGAGGCGTCCTGCGCATACGCAAGCGGCGCGCACAGCAGCAGGGGGATCAGCAGGGACACACGCAGGGACATCGGGGCTTCTCCGAAGCGGTTGACAGCCGGTGATGATACTGGAAGCGTGATGGCGGTCCGAATCGATCCAAAACGCGCTTCAGGAAACGTTCCTGCCGCCAGCCCATTCAGGGTAGATCGACGCGCAATGCCGGGTCGTTGAAGCGCGAATAGCGCAGGCGCAGCTGGAAGCTGCGGCCGTTGCTGCTGCCACTGCGTACGATCTGCCGAGGCAGGCCCTGCGCGTCCACCCAGTACTCCATGCGTTCGCCGGGCTGGGCGCCGCGCAACCGGTAGTGGCGGGTTTCGACCCCATCCAGGGACTGGCTGCCGAGGTCTTCGGCCCGCAGGTCGGCGGGCAGGGCATCGGCCGGCAGCGGGTTGCGCCATTGCTCAAGCAGGCCCGGCGGGGTCGGGACCTGGCGGACCCCGCCGTCGGCCTGCAGGAACATGGTGTCGCCGATGATCGTCTGCGGTCCGGCCGCGGTCTGCAGCCGGAATCGATCGGGGGCGACGAAGTCCATGGCGCTGCGCACAGGTTCCGGCGCACCCAGCACCTCCAGCTCGGCATGGAAGCTGCGCAGGGTGGCGAAGCGTTGGCTGGCCGCCAGCACTGCCTGCGCCGGATCGGCGGCAGGGACGGCGGCCTCAGTGCCGGCCGGAGCCGGTGCGCGATCGCAGGCGGCCAGCAGCAGGCAGGCCAGCAGGGGCAGGGCAGGCAACCGGCGCATCGGGTGTTCCATGGGGCGGGGGGCGCCCACGATAGCCCAAACGTCCCACACAAGACCCGCGACTCGGACATAATCGGGGGTATGGACCGATACGAACGCATCACCGCCCTGCATCGTCTGCTCAAGTCCGCGCGCTATCCGGTGACGGTGGCGACCCTGCAGGACAAGCTCGGTTGTTCCCGCGCCACCGTCTACCGCGACCTGGCCTTCCTGCGCGATGCGCTGATGGCACCGATCGAGGGCGACGGCGAGGCCGGCTTCCGTTACCAGGCCGACGAGAGTGACCGCTTCGAGCTGCCCGGCCTGTGGCTGAGCTCGGAGGAGCTGCACGCCCTGCTGGCCTCGCAGCACCTGCTGGCACGGACCGGCGGCGGCGTGCTGTCCTCGGTGCTGGCACCGCTGCAACAGCGCATCGAGAGCCTGCTGGCGGCCCAGGCCGGCGTCTCCAACTGGCCGGTGGACCGTGTGCGGGTGATCCCGCACCGTGGCCGCAAGTTCGACGAGGGCAGCTTCCGCAGCGTGGCCTCGGCCGTGCTGGAGCGCCGCCAGCTGGCGTTCGAGTACCGCGCACGCTCCACCGACGAGCCGACCAAGCGCACGGTCTCGCCGCAGCGCCTGACCCATTACCGCGACAACTGGTACCTGGATGCCTGGGACCACGACCGCGAGGCCCTGCGCAGTTTCGCCGTGGACCGCATCCACAAGGCGCGGGTGGTCGACAGCACCGCCCGCGACGTGGCCGACAGCGAGCTCGACGAACAGCTGGGCGCCAGCTACGGCATCTTCTCCGGTGCACCGAAGGGCTGGGCGACCATCCTGTTCAGCGCCAAGGCCGCGCGCTGGGTGGCCGACGAACACTGGCACTCCAAGCAGCAGGGCCGTTTCCTGGCCGACGGCCGCTACGAGCTGAAGGTACCGTACAGCGTCTCCCGCGAACTGCTGATGGACGTGCTGCACTACGGCTCGGATGCCGAGATTGTCGAACCGGTGATGCTGCGCGAGCAGGCCAAGGCGCTGCTTGAGCTTGCCCTGAGCAACTACGACAACTCCTGACCCTCCCCCCGAGAACCCTTTCGCCCATGAAGAAGACCCTGTTGCTGCCCCTGCTCGCCGCTGCGCTGGCCCTGACCGCCTGCGGCAAGTCCGGCGAGCCCTCGCAGAAGCTGGTGGTGGCCGCCACGGCCGTGCCGCATGCCGAGATCCTGGAAGTGGTCAAGCCGATCCTCAAGCAGGAAGGCGTGGACCTGGATGTGCGCGTGTTCAATGACTACGTGCAGCCCAACGATCAGCTGGTGCAGAAGCAGGTGGATGCCAACTACTTCCAGACCGAGCCGTACCTGGATGCCTACAACCGCGATCGAAAGAGCGATCTGGTGAAGGTGATCGGCGTGCACATCGAGCCGTTCGGCGCGTACTCGCGCAAGATCAAGTCGCTGGCCGAGCTGCGCGAAGGCGCCGACGTGGTGATCCCGAACGACCCGAGCAACAACAGCCGCGCGCTGATCCTGCTCCACAAGGCCGGTGTGATCGAGCTGAAGGACCCGACCAACGCGCTGTCGACCCAGCGCGACATTGCTGCCAACCCGAAGAAGCTGAAGTTCCGCGAGCTGGATTCGGCGATGCTGCCGCGCGTGCTGGACCAGGTCGATCTGGCCCTGATCAACACCAACTACGCGCTGGATGCCGGCCTCAACCCGACCAGGGATGCACTGGCGATCGAGAGCAAGGATTCGCCGTACGTGAACTTCCTGGTCGCACGCCCGGACAACAAGGACGATGCCCGCGTGCAGAAGCTGGCCAAGGCCCTGACCAGCCCGCAGGTGAAGGCCTTCATCGAGACCAAGTACAAGGGCGCGGTGCTGCCGGCGTTCTGACCGGCGCCGCGGACGTTCTGGCCATGCGGTAGTGCCGGCCGCTGGCCGGCAATCTGCAAATGCTGCCAAGGATCATGGGGTTGCCGGCCAGCGGCCGGCACTACCGTCAGTCGACGTGGAAGGCGAGGGTGGCAGCCACCGCCTGTTGCCACCCCGCATACAGCTTCTCGCGCCGGGCCACCTCCATCTGCGGCTCGAAGCGCCGGTCCAGGCCCCACTGCGCGGCGATCTGCTCGCGGCTTGACCAGAAGCCCACGGCCAGCCCGGCCAGATAGGCCGCGCCCAGTGCGGTGGTTTCGGTCAGCCGAGGCCGCAGCAGTGGTACGCCGAGGATGTCGGCCTGGAATCCGGCCAGGAAGTCATTGCCGATCGCACCGCCGTCGGCGCGCAGTTCGGTCAGCGCGATGCCGGCATCGGACTGCATCGCATCAAGCACGTCGCGGGTCTGGTAGGCCATGGCCTCCAGTGCCGCGCGCACGAAGTGGGCCTTGCGGGTGCCACGGGTCAGGCCGAACATCGCCCCGCGTACGTCACTGCGCCAGTAGGGCGCGCCCAGGCCGACGAAAGCCGGCACCAGGTACACGCCACCACTATCGGGAACCTGCGCGGCCAGCGCCTGGCTGTCGCTGGCGCGCTCGATCATGCGCAGTCCATCGCGCAACCACTGCACCACGGAACCGGCGACGAAGATCGACCCCTCCAACGCGTACTCCACGCGCCCGTCCAGGCCCCAGGCGATGGTGGTCAGCAGGCCATTGCGCGAGCGCACCGCCTGCGCGCCGGTATGCATCAGCATGAAGCAGCCGGTGCCATAGGTATTCTTGACCATGCCCGGCTGGAAACAGGCCTGGCCGAACAGCGCTGCCTGCTGGTCACCGGCGATGCCGGCGATCGGAATCGGATGGTCGAAGAAGAACTGCGGCCGGGTGTGCGCGTATACCGAACTGGAGTCGCGTACCTGCGGCAGCATCGCGCGCGGGATGTCCAGCAGCGCCAGCAGGTCGTCGTCCCAGTCCAGCGTGTGGATGTTGAACAGCAGGGTGCGCGCGGCATTGCTGTAGTCGGTCACGTGCGCCTGGCCACCACTCAGGTTCCACACCAGCCAGCTGTCGATGGTGCCGAACAGCAGCTCGCTGCGTTCGGCGCGTTGCTGCGCGCCCTCCACATGGTCGAGGATCCAACGGATCTTGGTGGCCGAGAAATAGGCATCGATCAACAGGCCGGTACGCTCGCGAACCAGCGCTTCATGGCCTTCGGACTTCAACCGTTCGCAGATGGCGTGGCTCTGCCGCGACTGCCAGACGATGGCATTGTGGATCGGCTGGCCGGTCGAGCGGTCCCAGACCACGGTGGTTTCGCGCTGGTTGGTGATGCCCAGTGCGGCGATTTGGCGCGGGTCGATCTGCCCGCGGCTGAGCAGTTCGGTCAGCGTGGCATAGACACTGGTGAGGATCTCGCGGGGGTCATGCTCGACCCAGCCCGGCTGCGGGAAAATCTGCGCGAACTCGCGTTGCGCGCTGCCGACGATGTCGCCGGCATGGTCGAACAGGATCGCGCGCGAACTGGTGGTGCCCTGGTCGATGGCCAGCACGTAGCGGGGCGTCATGCAGCGTCTCCGGTAGCGACGGTGTTGGTAGAGTCGAGCTTGCTCGACTGCTTTTCATGTCAGTCGAGCAAGCTCGACTCTACCGTCTATCGATCCATTCCTGCAGCCGCGCCACCTGCGCGGTATCCAGCCGCAGGCCCAGCTTGCTCCGCCGCCACAGCACGTCCTCGGCACTGCGCGCCCACTCGTGCTCGCACAGGAACGCCACCTCGCGCGCATGCAGTCCAGCGCCGAACGCATCGCCCAGATCGGCCATGCTCTGCGCGCCTTCCAGCAACGCCAGGCTTCGGCTGCCGTAGGCTTCGGCCCAGCGCCGCGCGATGTCCGCTGGCAACCACGGCGCCAAAGCCAGCAAGCGTGAGCACGCCTGAGCGGCGTCGCCCCAGTCACTGCCCGGCAGTGGTTCTCCCGTTGCCGTCCATGCCGCTCCCATCTGCGACAGGGCGGGGCGCAGCAGCTCAAGCGCTTCCTCGGCCAGCACCCGATAGGTTGTCAGTTTCCCGCCCAGCACGTGCAGCGCCGGTGCCGGATCCACCTGCAGCTGCAGGCGGTAGTCGCGGCTCAGCTTTGCCGCGCGCGGGTCGGGGTCGGCCAGCAGCGGACGTACCCCGGCGAACTGCCAGACCACATCTGCCGCGCTGATCGGTTCGCGCAGATAGCGGTTGGCGGCCTCGCACAGGTAGGCGACCTCCGAAGGCAGCACGCTGCAGCGTGCCGGGTCGCCGCGGTAGTCGGTGTCGGTGGTGCCAACCAGCAGGTGTTCGTGGGCGAACGGCAGCAGGAACACTACGCGGCCATCGGGCTGCTGCAGCAGGCAGGCACTGTCGTCAGGCCAGGCGCGGCGCAGCACGATGTGGCTGCCCTGCACCAGGCGCAGGGCAGGGCCGGCGCTGCGCGGCTGCATCCGATCCAACAGGCCGCCTGCCCACGGACCGGCGGCATTGACCACGGCACGGGCGATCACCGCCTGCTGCTGGCCGTCGGCTGATTCCAGCGTCACGTGCCAGCGGCCCTGTTCGGCGCGCAGGTCGACGCAGCGGCTGTGGACCCGTACCTGTGCACCACGTTGCGCGGCATCCCGCGCGTTGAGGATGACCAGACGCGCATCATCGACCTGTGCGTCGGCATAGCTGAACGCCTGTCGCAGCGATGGCGAGAGCTGTGCACCCAGCGGGTCCTGGTGCAGATCCAGTGCACCCGATGCAGGGAAGGCGGGGCTGCGCGGCCCCAGGTGGTCGTACAGCCACAAGCCCGTGCGCAGCAGCCAGCGTGGGCGCAGGTGAGGTTCCCAGGGCAGCACGAAACGCAGCGGCCGGACCAGGTAAGGGGCCTGGCGGCGAACGACCTCGCGTTCGCCCAATGCCTTGCGTACCAGGCCGAACTCGCGCTGCTCCAGGTAGCGCAGGCCACCGTGGATCAGCTTGCTGCTGGCGCTGGAGGTATGCGCAGCAAGGTCATGCTGCTCGCACAGCAGCACGTGCAGGCCACGACCGCTGGCATCACGGGCGATGCCGGCACCGTTGATGCCGCCACCGATCACCAGCAGGTCGACTTCATGCATCGCGCCTCCGCATCCTGTTTGTGTGTAGAGCCGACTGTCAGTCGACTCTACAGAACGCGGGTGACGGAAACGACGACGGGCCCCGAAGGGCCCGTCGCGTTACATCAGTGAAGCAGGTACAGCCTGGATCAGAAGCGGGCGCCGATGCCGAAGCCGACGGTCCACGGATCCATCTTGGCTTCGCCGATCTTCTCGCCGCCGATCTTCACGTCCGGGCGCGAGCGCATGTAGCGGGCGTCGGCACGGGCGAACCAGGTGGAGTTGATGTTCATGTCCACACCGACGGTGCCGATCACGCCCTTGGCATCCTTGAAGCGGATGTCGCTGTCAGCGCCGTTGCCCAGCTTCTCGTTGCTGAAGCTCGACTGGTAGTAGCCCACGCCCACGAACGGACGGAACACGTTGTCAGCCTGGCCGAAGTGGTACTGGCCGCTCAGCGCGATCGGCTGCTGCTCGACCGAGCCCAGGCGGGCGTTGTCCGGACCCTTGAACTTGTTGTCGAACTTGTCGGCAGCGCCCCACAGTTCAACGGCCCAGTTGTCGTTGATGTAGTAGCTGAAGCTGACGGTCGGCGCCGGGCCGCCATCGGTCTTCTTCACGCCGGTGATCGGGTCGTTCTTCGGTTCCAGCAGCGAGATGCCGCCAACAACGGCAAAATGCTTGCCCGAAGCGGTATCGGTGGTGCTGCTGTCCTGGGCGAAAGCGGCCGGCGCGAACGCGGCGGAGGTCAGCAGGGCGAGACTCAGGATACGGATGGAGCGCATGGGGGTATCTCCTAATGTTTCTTGTTTTGGGCCCCCGGTTGCGGGGCGAGCACACCGTAGTCGCCCCAACATGAATCGAATCCGACGCGCGTTAAAAAATAGTTTTCCTTGTTCAGCGACTGGAGCGGAAAGCCTGTTTTCATGGGCTTTTCGGCCATCGGTGGCATTCATGCAGTTGGAGAAGATGTGAGCGAAGCAACGTTGTGCATCGGCCTGCAAGCGCAGGTGAACGTGGATTGCAGGGTGCTGCTGCTGGGCTCGATGCCCGGCGTTGCGTCATTGCAGGAGCAGCGCTACTACGCCCATCCGCGCAATCGTTTCTGGCCGTTGCTGGCCGATATCTGCGGCTTCGACGCAGGACTGGCCTACCGACAACGGCTGCAGGCACTGATGGCGGCAAAGGTCGGCCTGTGGGATGTGATTGGCCAGTGCGAGCGGCGCGGCAGCCTGGATGCCGACATCGTGCGTGGCACGGAAGTGCCCAATGCGCTGCCGGCACTGATCGCTTCGCTTCCTGAGCTGGAGCTGATCGGTTGCAACGGCGGTGCGTCGCTGCAGGCGTTCCAGCGCTGGGTGTTGCCCCGTCTGGAGGCCCCTCCGACGCTGCTGGCGCTGCCATCCACCAGCCCGGCCAATGCCGCGTGGTCGTTGCCGCGCCTGCGCCTGGCCTGGCAGCCGGTGGCCGACGCACTGCCGACATGAAGCGGACATCGTCCGGACAATACGCTACCGACTGGATGCAGCCGCAACCCATGGGCAACAGCGTGTCCCGGCTGCGTGCGTACTGAAAACACCTGTAACGGTTGGCGCTGGCCCCCGCTGGCCGCACAATAGACGTTTCCCTACACCAGATTGCCGGAGTTATCCCCATGGCCGAAATCAAGGAAGCACTTGTCCCCGATATCGGTGACTACAGCGATATCCCGGTAATCGAGGTGCTTGTCGCCGTCGGCGACACGGTCAAGAAGGACCAGGGCCTGGTGACGCTGGAAAGCGACAAGGCCACCATGGAAGTGCCGTCGGCCGTCGCCGGCGTGGTCAAGGAGATCAAGGTCAAGGTCGGTGACACCCTGTCCGAGGGCAAGGTCGTGGCGCTGATCGAAGTGGCTGAAGGCGAGGCTGCCAAGCCGGCAGCTGCCGCCCCGGCACCGGCCAAGGCAGCGGCTCCGGCTGCCGCCACCCAGAGCGCACCGGCCCCCGCCGCTGCTGCGCCGGCTGCCCCGGCCGCCAGCGGTGGTGCGGTTGAAGCGCTGGTGCCGGATATCGGCGACTACTCCGGAATTCCGGTCATCGAAGTGCTGGTCGCCGTCGGCGACACGGTCAAGAAGGACCAGGGCCTGGTCACGCTGGAAAGCGACAAGGCCACCATGGAAGTGCCGTCTTCGGTGGCTGGCGTGGTCAAGGAGCTGAAGGTCAAGGTTGGCGACAATCTGTCGCAGGGCAATGTGGTCGCCATCATCGAGGCCGAGGGCGCTGCTGCGCCGGCACCGAGCAATGCAGCGGCTGCCGCTGCTCCGGTTGCCGCAGAGACCGCCACCAAGGTGGAGCCGGTCGCCGTGCCGGCTCAGCCGGACAAGCTGGCTGCTCGCGAGATCGCCTCGGCGGGTACACCATCCAGCCCGCCGGTGCAGTTCAACGCCGATGGCGTGCTGCCGGCCAAGGTGCCGTATGCCACTCCGGCCGTGCGCGTGTTCGCTCGCGAGCTGGGCGTGGACCTGCTGCAGATCAATGGTACCGAGAAGGGTGGCCGCATCACCAAGGGTGACGTGCAGAAGTTCGTCAAGGCCGCGCTCAGCGGCGGCGTACCGGCGGCTGCCGGTGGTGCCGTTGCCGCCGGTGGCGGCCTGAACCTGCTGCCGTGGCCGAAGGTCGACTTCAGCAAGTTCGGCGACGTTGAAGTGCAGCCGCTGTCGCGCATCAAGAAGATTTCCGGCGCGAACCTGGCCCGCAACTGGGCCATGATTCCGCACGTCACCCAGTTCGAACAGGCCGACATCACCGACCTGGAAGGCCTGCGCGTGGCGCTGAACAAGGAAAACGAGAAGGCCGGCATCAAGCTGACCATGCTCGCCTTCCTGATCAAGGCCAGTGCCGCGGCGCTGAAGAAATTCCCGGAGTTCAACGCCTCGCTCGATGCCAGCGGCGAGAACCTGACCCTGAAGAAGTACTTCAACATCGGCTTTGCCGCCGACACTCCGAACGGCCTGGTCGTGCCGGTCATCCGCGACGTGGACAAGAAGGGCGTGGTGCAGATCGCGCAGGAAACCGGCGAACTGGCCAAGAAGGCGCGCGACGGCAAGCTGGGCCCGGCCGACATGAGCGGCGGCTGCTTCTCGATCAGCTCGCTGGGCGGCATCGGCGGCACCGCGTTCACCCCGATCGTCAATGCACCGGAAGTGGCCATCCTCGGCGTCTCCAAGTCGTCCATCCAGCCGGTCTGGAATGGCAAGGAGTTCGCACCGAAGCTGATGCTGCCGCTGTCGCTGAGCTACGACCACCGCGTCATCGATGGCGCCCTGGCCGCACGCTTCACCACGTACCTGTCGCAGGTACTGGCCGACATGCGCCGCGTGCTGCTGTAAGGCATCCGCTTCGCCCCCATCGTGCGGCCGCTGCCCCTGGCGCGGCCGCCTGTCGAAACGCAGTGACAGCCCGCCGGCCACGCCGGGCGGGCCCGAGGAAAACCCACCATGGCCACGATTGAAATCAAGGTTCCCGACATCGGCGATTACAGCGATGTACCGGTGATCGAAGTGCTGGTCGCCGTCGGCGACACGGTGAAGAAGGACCAGGGTCTGGTGACCCTGGAATCGGACAAGGCCACCCTGGAAGTGCCGTCCTCGGCTGCCGGCGTGGTCAAGGAAATCAAGGTCAAGCTCGGCGACACCCTGTCCGAAGGCGCCGTGGTCGTGGTGCTGGACGCTGAAGGTGCCGCCGAAGCCCCGGCCAAGGCTGCCGCGCCGGCCCCGGCAGCGGCCGCTCCGGCCAGCAAGCCGCCGGTGACCCCGTCGCACCGCGCCCCGGCTGAACCTGCTGCGCCGAAGCCGGCGCTGTCCAGCGGCAAGCAGGCCGACATCGAATGCGAAATGGTCGTGCTGGGCTCCGGCCCGGGCGGCTACACCGCCGCCTTCCGCGCCGCCGACGTCGGCCTGGATACGGTCCTGGTCGAGCGCTACGCCAGCCTCGGCGGTGTCTGCCTCAACGTGGGCTGCATCCCGTCCAAGGCCCTGCTGCACGCCGCAGCGGTCATCGACGAAGTGGCCCACGCCGGCGATTTCGGCGTCGAGTTCGGCAAGCCGACCATCACCCTGGACAAGCTGCGCCAGTACAAGGAAAAGGTCGTCAACCAGCTGACCAAGGGCCTGGCCGGCATGGCCAAGCAGCGCAAGGTCCGCAGCGTGCAGGGCGTTGGCAAGTTTGTCTCGGCCAACGAACTGGAAATCACCGCGGCTGACGGCAGCACCCAGCTGCTGCGCTTCCAGAAGTGCATCATCGCTGCCGGTTCGCAGGCGGTGAAGCTGCCGAACTTCCCGTGGGACGACAAGCGCGTGATGGACTCCACCGACGCGCTGGAACTGGCCGAAGTGCCGGGTTCGCTGCTGGTCGTCGGCGGCGGCATCATCGGCCTGGAAATGGCCACCGTGTACGGTGCGCTTGGCAGCAAGGTGACCGTGGTCGAGTTCATGGACCAGCTGATGCCGGGCGCCGACAAGGACCTGGTCAAGCCGCTGGCCGACCGCCTGAAGAAGCAGGGCATCGACGTGCACCTGAAGACCAAGGCCTCCGGCGTGACCGCCGATGCCAAGGGCATCACCGTCACCTTCGAAGCCGCCGAGGAAGGCCAGGCGCCTGCGCTGGCGCAGGGCACCTTCGACCGCGTGCTGGTGGCCGTGGGTCGCTCGCCGAACGGCAAGAAGATCGATGCCGAGAAGGCTGGCGTGCAGGTGACCGACCGCGGGTTCATCCCGGTCGACCGCCAGATGCGCACCAACGTGCCGCACATCTTTGCCATCGGCGACATCGTCGGCAACCCGATGCTGGCCCACAAGGCCACGCACGAGGGCAAGCTGGCCGCCGAAGTGGCTGCCGGCCACAAGAAGGAGTGGGTGGCCCGCGTGATTCCGTCGGTGGCTTACACCAACCCGGAAATCGCCTGGGTCGGCGTCACCGAGACCGAAGCCAAGGCCAAGGGCCTGAAGGTTGGCGTGGCCAAGTTCCCGTGGGCCGCCAGCGGCCGCGCGATCGGCATCGGTCGCACCGAGGGCTTCACCAAGCTGATCTTCGACGAGGAGACCCACCGCATCATCGGTGGTGCGATCGTCGGCGTGCATGCCGGTGACCTGCTGGCCGAGATCGGCCTGGCCATCGAGATGGGTGCCGAAGCCGAGGACATCGGCCACACCATCCATGCGCACCCGACGCTGAGCGAATCGGTGGCGATGGCCTCGGAAATCTACGACGGCACGATCACCGATCTGTACATGCCGAAGAAGAAGTAAGTCGTCCACGCCGTTCCGAACAAAAAGCCCCGGCCTCTGCCGGGGTTTTTTGTTGGTTGCAGGAATGTCTCCGGCTGTTGTCATCGCGAGGGTCCGGGCCACTGCGCGGGTGGCAGGCATTTCGACAAATGTCCCCCGTCGCCCGCCTGCGGCGGTCGCCTCCTCCTTTACTTTGTCCAAACGCCTGCCACTCGCGCAGCGGCTCGGCTTGCGGACAGTCGAGAGCCACTGCCTAGTCCGCCTGGATGCCTGACACGCGGACGGAGAGGGGGCTGGGTGCGAAGTAAAGGAAGAGGTGACGGCCGCAGGCCGGCGCCGGGGGACATTCGCACCCAGCCCCCTCTCTCCCTCAAGCGCTCGACCAACCCGCTTCTGCTCTTCTGTCAGAAGCCACAAAAAACGCGGCCCCGATGTTCCGGAGGCCGCGCCAGGAGAGAGGATGCCGTGGAAGGGGCGGAGGATCAGAACACGAAGCTGACGCCGGCCACCGGGCCCTTGAATTCCTGCTTCAGGCCGATGGTGCCATCGCTGCCCTTCTTGTCCGCGTCGAGCTTGAACCAGTCGTAGCCAGCGAACACACCGAAGTTCTTCGTGAAGCGGTAATCGACGATGGCGTTGGCGCGGCTCAGGTCGCCCTTGTAGTCATCGAAGCTGCCCCAGCGCGTATTGAGGTACTGGCCCTGCAGCGTGATCATCCACTTTTCCGACGGGGTGAAGCTCAGGCGCGCACCGACCACTGGCGCGACGCCGTCGGTCTTCTCGTTGAGGAACTGGCCCTCATAAACGGTACCCAGATCGGCGTAGGCCTTGGTGCTGACCTTGGCGTACTCGGCACCCAGCTGCAGGCCGAGGTCGAAGGTATCGGTGTCCACCACCGAGTAGTCATAGACCAGGCTGGCGACCTGGTATTTCAGCTCACCCTTGACGAAGCTGCCGGACGGCACGTTGACGTCACCGAAGGAGATGTCCTGGCCGAGGGTCTCGCGACGGTCCTTGTCGTACTTGAAGTAGTTGAACAGCAGGCGCTGGCGGTTGCTGATGCGGAACATGCCGTCGATGCGCGGCTCCCATTCCTTGCCACCCAGCTTGAAGTCCTCGGAGAAGCCGATGTCCTGGCCGGCGACGTTGGTCTTGCCGCGAAGGGTGTTGTCCGAGTCGATGTTCATCGCACCCAGGCGCAGGGCGAAGCGGTCATCGCCTTCAGCGGCGTGGGCGGCTGTGGCGAACGAAGCGCCGGCGGCGAGCAGGGAAAGGGCGAGCAGGGTGGGTACAGGGCGCATCGAAGAGTCCTTGCAGTGGTTCATCAGAATGAAGACCACTGTGCCGGACGGCGCCGTCCACCATCCGTGAACGTATGGTCCACGGCATGTGCACGGTTCAGCGCTGTCGCGACGATGCAAAAAAGATGGCCCCGGAGCGGGGCTTCGGGGCCATCGTGGGACCTGCGGGGCGAAGCGTCGACGAGGTTGCTGCAGGCAGGTCGAAAGATCGGACCGGCACCCTGCGGCGAAAGTTCCGTGGCCTGCGACCAAAGTTCAATACTGCGCTGCAACATCGCGCGGACGTCATTGTCCCCCGGGTGGCACGCAAAAATGTAAGCGCTACCGCAACTTGCGGCTTCCCGGGATGAACAGGCAGCGGTTGTCTCGCAAATTGTCCCATTGCTATAATTTGGCGGCTCGATGAGGCCCCCCTTGCTGTAGCCGCCTCAGCCTTCCACTTGCAACCACGCGGGACGTCCTGTGCTGAACTCCGTTGATGCGGGTCGGCGACTGATGCTGCGCGCCGCGGTCTACCCGCTGGCCGCAGTGGCTGTCCTGGCCCTGGCCTTCCTGCTGGTTGGTCCGAAGTATGCCCTCGGCGCGCTGGCGTCCGGTGTGGCCATTTCGGCCGGTGGCTGGGTTGCGGCACGGATGGCACTGGGCGGGGGGGCACTGGGCGCAGGATCGGCGATGGCTCGCCTGATCATTGCGATCGTCGCCAAGTGGGTGGTGGTTTTCGGCGTCCTGCTGGTGGGGTTCCTGGTCTTCAAGCTGCCTGCATTGGCGCTGTTGGCCGGTATCGCCGTCGGTCTGATGTTCCAGGTCCTGGCCATGGCCAGGCGTTGACAGAATTCAATTAACTGAAGGTTCCGGACACATGGCGGGCGAGGCTCTAACCCCTACCAGCTACATTCAGCATCACCTGCAAAACCTGACCGCGCCGGTCGGCAAGGGTGAGGGTATGTTCTGGCACATCCACGTCGACACCTTCCTCACCGCGGTCCTGATGGGCCTGGTGATTGTTGTCGCGTTCTGGCTGGGAACCCGCAAGGCCACCGCCGGCGTGCCGGGCAAGTGGCAGGCTTTCGTGGAAATCTGCCTGGAGTTCGTCGATCGCCAGGCCAAGGACACCTACCACGGCAAGAGCAAGCTGGTGACGCCGATCGCCATCACGATCTTCTTCTGGATCCTGATGATGAATCTGCTGAAGATGATCCCGGCCGATTTCATCGCCAAGCCGCTGGAATGGGCGGGCGTCCACTACTGGAAGCCGGTGCCGACCGCTGACGTCAATGCCACCCTGGGCATGGCCTTCAGCGTGTTCTTCCTGATGCTTTTCTTCGCGCTGAAGTCCAAGGGCCTGCTCGGCTTCATCAAGGAATTCCTGACGGCGCCGTTCGGCAAGTGGATGATGCCGTTCAACCTGATCCTCAACATCGTCGAGTGGCTGAGCAAGCCGATCTCGCTGGCGATGCGACTGTTCGGCAACATGTTCGGCGGCGAAATCGTGTTCCTGCTGATCTGGGTGCTGGGTGGTGCCGGTTTCTTCGGTGCCATTGCCGGTGGTGCGTTCGGCCTCGGCTGGATGCTGTTCCACCTGCTGGTGATCCCGCTGCAGGCCTTCATCTTCATGATGCTGTCGATCGTGTACCTGAGCCTGTCGGAAGACGCTCACTGAGTTTCAAGCTTCAACGCGTTTCAACCTTCATCCGTTTCATCACCCTTAGCAACTTAAGTTCCTGGAGATAACCATGTACTTCGCCGTCCTGACCAACTTCGCGCAGATTCAGAGCTCCACCGCCCTTGCCGTCGGCATCATGATCGGCCTGGCCGCGCTGGGCGCCGGTCTGGGTCTGGCCATCATGGCTGGTAAGTTCCTGGAGTCGGCCGCCCGCCAGCCGGAACTGATCCCGGTCCTGCAGGTGCGCATGTTCATCACCGCTGGCCTGATCGACGCCGCGTTCATCATCTCGGTCGCCGTCGGCCTGCTGCTGGCCTTCGCCAACCCGCTGTCGGCTGCCTTTGCTGGCGCCGTCACCAAGGCTCTGGCCGGCTGATACAGCGGTTTGAGACGACCGGGTGCTGATGCACCCGGTTTCGGATGAAGGCCGGATGCGCCGCTTCGGCGGCGCGTCCACCCCGAAACCAGCGATCGAGCTAACCATGAATATCAATTTCACCCTTCTTGCGCAGGCGCTCGCCTTCGCTGGTCTCATCTGGATCATCGCGACCAAGATCTGGCCGCCGCTGATGAACGCGATCGAAGAGCGCCAGCAGAAGATTGCTGAAGGCCTCGCTGCTGCCGACCGCAGCCAGAAAGATCTGGCCCAGGCGCAGGAGAAGGTCAACGAAGCGCTGAAGGAAGCCCGCACCAAGGCCAACGAGATCATCGATCAGGCCCACGCGCGTGCCAACCAGATCGTTGATGCTGCCCGTACCGAAGCGATCACCGAAGCCACCCGTCAGAAGGATCTGGCCCAGGCCGAGATCGACGCCGCCGCCAACCGTGCCCGTGAAGATCTGCGCAAGCAGGTGTCCGCGCTGGCCGTGACCGGTGCCGAAAAGCTGCTCAAACGCGAAATCGACGCCAACGCCCACAAGGCGCTGCTCGACGAGCTGGCCTCGGAGATCTAAGGATGAGCCAGGCCCTCACGCTTGCCCGCCCGTACGCCCGCGCCGCGTTCGCGACCGCGCGCGACGAAGGCGCGTTCGCGCCGTGGTCGGATGCCCTCGCGTTCTCCGCCCACGTCGCCGCCGACCCGCGCGTGGCGGCCCTGCTCGCCAACCCGGAGCTGGGCCGTGACGACGCCGTCGCCCTGCTGGCGCCGGTGACCCACGGCGAGACCTACTCGCGCTTCCTGGCCATCCTGGCCGAATCGCATCGTCTGCCGCTGCTGCCGGAAATCTCCGGCATGTTCGACGCCCTGCGCGCCGATGCCGAGCACGTGGTCAAGGCCAACGTGACCTCTGCCGCCGAACTCTCGGCCGGTGAACTGGACGCGATCAAGGTCGCGCTGCGCAAGCGCTTCAACCGCGAGGTCGAAGTGACCACCGCGGTCGACGCCTCGCTGATCGGTGGCGCCGTGATCGACGCCGGTGACGTGGTCATCGATGGTTCGCTGAAGGGCAAGCTGGCCCGTCTGCAGACCGCGCTCGCTAACTGAATTCATTTAACGTCCGGCCCCGCTGCCGGCACTAGGACTTGACGATGGCAACCACGCTCAACCCCTCCGAAATCAGCGAACTGATCAAGAACCGCATCGAGAAGGTCAAGCTGGCCGCGGAATCGCGCAACGAAGGCACCGTGACCAGCGTGTCCGACGGCATCGTGCGCATCTTCGGTCTGGCCGACGTGATGCAGGGCGAAATGATCGAACTGCCGAACAACAGCTTCGCCCTGGCCCTGAACCTGGAGCGCGACTCGGTCGGCGCCGTGGTCCTGGGCGGCTACGAGCACCTGCGCGAAGGCGACGTTGCCAAGACCACCGGCCGCATCCTGGAAGTGCCGGTCGGTCCGGAACTGCTGGGCCGCGTCGTCAACGCCCTGGGCGAGCCGATCGATGGCAAGGGCCCGCTGGGTACCGACCTGACCGCTCCGGTGGAGCGCGTTGCACCGGGCGTGATCTGGCGCAAGTCGGTCGACCAGCCGGTGCAGACCGGTTACAAGTCGGTCGACTCGATGATTCCGATCGGCCGTGGCCAGCGCGAGCTGATCATCGGTGACCGCCAGACCGGCAAGACCGCGATGGCCATCGATGCGGTGATCAACCAGAAGGGCACCGGCATCAAGTGCGTGTACGTTGCGATCGGCCAGAAGGCTTCGACCATCGCCAACATCGTGCGCAAGCTGGAAGAGAACGGCGCGCTGGCGCATACCGTCGTGGTCGCCGCCACTGCCTCCGAATCGGCTGCCATGCAGTACATCAGCGCCTACTCGGGCTGCACCATGGGTGAGTACTTCATGGACCGCGGCGAAGACGCGCTGATCGTGTACGACGATCTGTCCAAGCAGGCCGTGGCCTACCGCCAGATCTCGCTGCTGCTGAAGCGCCCGCCGGGCCGTGAAGCCTACCCGGGTGACGTGTTCTACCTGCACTCCCGTCTGCTCGAGCGCGCTGCCCGCGTGTCCGAGGAGTACGTCGAGAAGTTCACCGAAGGCAAGGTCACCGGCAAGACCGGTTCGCTGACCGCGCTGCCGATCATCGAAACCCAGGCGGGCGACGTTTCCGCGTTCGTTCCGACCAACGTGATCTCGATCACCGACGGTCAGATCTTCCTGGAAACCGACCTGTTCAACGCCGGCATCCGCCCGGCCGTGAACGCCGGTATCTCGGTGTCGCGCGTCGGTGGCTCGGCCCAGACCAAGATCATCAAGAAGCTGTCGGGCGGCATCCGTATCTCGCTGGCCCAGTACCGTGAGCTGGCTGCGTTCGCGCAGTTCGCCTCGGACCTGGACGAAGCGACCCGCAAGCAGCTGGAGCGTGGCCAGCGCGTCACCGAGCTGATGAAGCAGAAGCAGTACGCGCCGATGTCGATCGCCAACCAGGCGCTGTCGATCTACGCCGTCAACGAGGGCTACCTCGACGACGTGCCGGTCAACAAGCTGCTGGCGTTTGAAGAAGGCCTGCACGCCCACTTCGCCAACACCCAGGGCGAGCTGATCGGCAAGGTCAACGCCACCGGCGGTTGGGACAACGACATCGAAGGTGCCTTCAAGAAGGGCATCGCCGAGTTCAAGACCACCGGCAGCTGGTAAGACGGACGTGTGGCGGGGCCTGGCCCCGCTACACCGTTGATTGCAGCGGGGCATCGCCCCGCTCTACGGGAATCAAAGATGGCAAGCGGACGCGAAATCAAAACCAAGATCAAGAGCGTGCAGAACACCCGCAAGGTGACGCGCGCCCTGGAAATGGTCTCGGCCTCCAAGATCCGCAAGGCGCAGGATCGGATGAAGACCTCGCGTCCGTACGCGCAGGCGATGAAGCAGGTGATCGGCCACCTGGCGCAGGCCAGCACCGATTACCAGCATCCGTTCCTGGTCGAGCGCGAGCAGGTCAAGCGGGTCGGTTTCATCGTGATCTCCTCTGATCGCGGCCTGGCTGGCGGCCTCAACAACAACCTGTTCCGCAAGCTCCTGGGTGAAGCCAAGGCCTGGCAGGACAAGGGTGCCGAAGTGGACATGGTGACCATCGGCCAGAAGGCGTCGACCTTCTTCCGCCGGGTCAAGGTCAACATGGTCGGCAGCGTGACCCACATTGGTGACGTACCGAAGCTGGAATCGCTGATCGGCGTGATCAAGGTCATGCTCGATGCCTTCACCGAAGGCAAGATCGATCGCGTGTACCTGGTCTACAACCGCTTCATCAACACGATGACGCAGAAGGCCAGCTTCGATCAGCTGTTGCCGTTGCCGGCCGCCGAGAAGCAGGTCGCCCATCACGACTGGGACTACCTGTACGAACCCGATGCCGCGACCGTGCTCGAGCACGTGATGACGCGTTACATCGAATCGCTGGTGTACCAGGCGCTGCTGGAAAACGTCGCGTCCGAACATGCCGCGCGCATGGTCGCGATGAAGTCGGCCAGCGACAACGCCAACAAGCTGATCGGCGATCTGCAGCTCGTCTACAACAAGGCGCGCCAGGCAGCGATCACCCAGGAAATTTCCGAAATCGTCGGCGGCGCGGCAGCAGTCTGACCGCGTTCGTTCAAAGCACACATTTAGAGGATGCAGCAATGAGTCAGGGCAAGATCGTTCAGATCATCGGCGCCGTCGTCGACGTCGAATTCCCGCGTGAGTCGGTGCCGAAGGTGTATGACGCACTGAAGGTGGAAAACACCGAGATCACCCTTGAAGTCCAGCAGCAGCTGGGCGACGGCGTGGTCCGTTGCATCGCGCTGGGTTCCACCGACGGCCTGAAGCGCAACCTGGTTGCGATCAACACCGGTCGCGGCATCTCGGTGCCGGTCGGCGCCGGTACCCTGGGCCGCATCATGGACGTGCTTGGCCGTCCGATCGACGAAGCCGGCCCGGTGGCCGCCAGCGACAGCTGGGAAATCCACCGCGACGCGCCGTCGTACGAAGACCAGTCCCCGGCCACCGAGCTGCTGGAAACCGGCATCAAGGTCATCGACCTGATGTGCCCGTTCGCCAAGGGCGGCAAGGTCGGCCTGTTCGGCGGCGCCGGCGTCGGCAAGACCGTCAACATGATGGAACTGATCAACAACATCGCCAAGGCGCACAGCGGTCTGTCCGTGTTCGCCGGCGTGGGTGAGCGTACCCGTGAGGGCAACGACTTCTACCACGAAATGAAGGACTCCAACGTCCTGGACAAGGTCGCGATGGTGTACGGCCAGATGAACGAGCCGCCGGGCAACCGTCTGCGCGTCGCCCTGACCGGCCTGACCATGGCCGAGTACTTCCGCGACGAGAAGGACGAAAACGGCAAGGGTAAGGACGTCCTGCTGTTCGTCGACAACATCTACCGCTACACCCTGGCCGGTACCGAAGTGTCGGCACTGCTGGGTCGTATGCCGTCGGCGGTGGGTTACCAGCCGACCCTGGCCGAGGAGATGGGTGTCCTGCAGGAACGCATCACCTCGACCAAGAACGGTTCGATCACCTCGATCCAGGCCGTCTACGTTCCCGCGGATGACTTGACCGATCCGTCGCCGGCGACCACCTTCGCCCACCTTGACTCGACCGTGACCCTGTCGCGTTCGATCGCCTCGCTGGGTATCTACCCGGCAGTCGATCCGCTGGATTCCACCAGCCGCCAGATGGACCCGCTGGTCATCGGCCACGAGCACTACGACACCGCCCAGCGCGTCCAGCAGACCCTGCAGAAGTACAAGGAACTGAAGGACATCATCGCCATCCTGGGCATGGACGAACTGTCCGAAGAAGACAAGCAGGCCGTGTCGCGCGCCCGCAAGATCGAGCGCTTCTTCAGCCAGCCGTTCCACGTGGCCGAAGTGTTCACCGGCTCGCCGGGCAAGTACGTGTCGCTGAAGGACACCATCCGTGGCTTCAAGGCCATCGTCGATGGCGAGTACGACCACCTGCCGGAACAGGCGTTCTACATGGTCGGCAGCATCGAAGAAGCGGTCGAGAAGGCCAAGAAGATGGCCGAAAAGGCCTGATGCGGCGGGGACGGGTTTCGGCCTGTCCCATCCGTGAAACGGGGTGGGCCTGCGCCCACCGCTGCGGAAACCCCTGCGGTGGGTAACACCCGCCCCCTAGCGAAGAGAGTTCCATGAGCACCATCCGTTGCGACATCGTCAGCGCCGAGCAGGAAATCTTCCGTGGTGAAGCGACCCTGGTCGTGGCCACCGGTGAGCTGGGCGAACTGGGCATCGCGCCCAAGCACGCGCCGCTGATCACCCGCCTGAAGCCGGGCAAGGTGGTGGTGACCACGCCGAACGGCGAGCAGCTGGATTTCGCCATTTCCGGCGGCATCCTGGAAGTGCAGCCGCAGGTCGTGACCGTGCTGGCCGACACCGCGATCCGCGCGCAGGACATCGACGAAGCCTCGGTCCGCAAGGCCAAGGAAGAAGCTGAGCGCATCCTGGCCAACCGCGGCGAAGCGATGGAAGTGGCCGAAGCCCAGCAGAAGCTGGCTGAGGCCGTTGTCCAGCTGCAGGCGCTGGAGCGCCTGCGCAAGACCCTCAAGCACTAAAACGTGCTCGGGAGCCATCGGCAGCAATGCCGGTAGTGATGGAAGATCGCCGGCGCAATGCCGGCGATTTTCGTTCAGGAGAAGGGAGACATGCACGGAATGCAGTACGCATCGACCATGAGCATGGGCGCCACCGATGTAGCCCTCCCCCGATGGGCCCGACCTGAAACCCTGTGGGTGGCAAGCTGGCTGGTGCTGTGCCTGCCGTGGCTGATCGGTACCAAGGTCATCCCATACGATGCCGTGCAGCAGTTCTTCCCGGCGGTCAGTTTCAGTGCCGAGCAGCTTCTGAACCTGCAGGCCCCTTGGTGGAACCCCTACCTGTTCGGCGGCTATCCGCAGATCGCCGATCCGCAGATGATGACGCTGCAGCCGACCATGGTCCTGCCGATGCTGCTGGCGCCCGCTTCGTTGCATCTGTTCACCGTGGTGGTGCTGCTGCATGTGCTGGCGGGTGGCTTCGGCGCGCTGCGCCTGGCGCGTTCATTCGGTCTTTCTGCAGCCGCACAGTGGTTCTTTGCGATGGTGCTGATGTTCGGTGCGGTGGCAGCCTCCCGCTTGCAGCACACGCCGATGATCGTCAGCTACAGCCTGCTTCCCTGGATCTGGCTGGGACTGTCGAACGTTCGGAACCAGGGCCGCACGCGTGACGTGCTGCTGGCGGGAATTGCAGGAGGGCTGTGTGCGCTGCAGCTGACCCAGGTGACCTACTTCATCATCCTGGCGTGTGCTGTGTACGCCGTGGGCGCACTGCTGTTGGCCAGGGGCAAGCGCTTCCGCCTGGCATTGCAGCTGACCGCCGTCGCCCTGATCGCCGCCGCAGTGAGCGCCCCCCAGTGGCTTTCCACGTTGGCATGGCTGGGTGACACCAACCGTGACGGCATGATGCTGGAGACGGCGTTGGCCGGTGCGATGCACTGGCAGGGACTGGTGACACTGCTCTCGGGAAATGTGTTCTCGCAGGTGCGTGGGACCAGTTGGTCCTTCGGCGATATCACCACGGACTACCTCTATTTCGGCGCGGTGCCACTGGCGCTCTGGCTGGCTTGGGGCGGCAGCGTTGTGCACAGGCAGCGACGCGCCACCTGTCTGGCGCTGGGTGTACTGCTGTTGACGACGCTGGTCGCCCTGGGGAACGTCACTCCGCTGTTTGCGTGGCTCTTCAGCGGGTTGCCGGGTCTTGATCTGTTCCGACGGCCCTCCGATGCGCTGTTCCTTGCCGTGCCGGCAGCGGCCTGGCTGGGTGCACAGGCGTTGCAGGTTGCGTTGGAAAAGCGCGCACTGCACCCGCACCGGGTGTCGTTGGCGTTGGTCGTTGTACTCGTGCCAGTTGCTTCCTGGCTGGCCGTGAGCCACGGGCATCTGGAAGCCTTTGCGTGGCTGGCGGCCAGTGCCGGCATCGGCATTGCCGCAGTGCAGCTGCTGCGTCGGCACCCGGCTCCGATGCGCTGGCTGATCGCACTGGTCGTGTTCGACATGCTGCTGTTCAACGTGGGAGCACGCTTCAATACGTCGGGCGCCCGTCCGCCGGTAATGACGGCCGAGCGCAATGGCGCCACGCAGCGCGCGTATGCGCTGCTTGCCGCCGAGCGGCGCGCAGGCCTGCCCGAGCGCGCCATCGTCTTCGGCATCGGCGTGCTGACCAATGGCGCCGCTGTGCACGCGATTCCACTGGCCAATGGCTACAACCCGCTGCTGTCCAGTGACTACCAGCAGATGGTTGGAATGCCGACGGAACCCGTGGCTGCCTTCCAGCAGAAGGCGACAACCCCTTGGGCGCCAGACATGGATGCCCCCGTGTACGACCTGCTGGGGGTCCGCTGGCTGCTGTCACCGGAGCCATTTGCCGGGTCCGATGACCAAGGCAGCGACGTGCAGTTGGCGCTACGCGGAAGCGTGCTGCCGCGTACGCTCAATCCGCAACGGGTGCAGCGGCACAGTGAACGCCTGCCACCGGCTGCCGAGTTCAACCAGACGGACTTCAGCCAGGTGGTCTGGCTGCCCACCGGGCAGCAGACCGCCTGCCCTGAACGTGAGGCAGGCCGACTGCACGTGCTCTCACAGGCCTATCAGCCTGGCAGAATCGTCCTTGACGTGGACGCTGAGCATCCGGCGTGGCTGGTGATCAATGAGGTGACCGCCCAGGGTTGGCAGGCCCGACTCGATGGCGGAGCGCCGTTGCCGCTGATGCGTGCCAATGGCCTCTTCCACGCGGTGTGCGTGCCTGCGGGGCGGCATCGCGTAGAACTCGGGTACAGCCCCCTGCAGCTGTGGCGGGGTGGGCTGCGGCAGCGGTTTGCGATGGGCGTAGCAGGCTGAAGGTCTCAGCGGAAGACAACATGGCGCAACAGCAGGAAGGAGATCAGGGCGATTCCACCTTCGATCAGCGGCTTGGCCAGCCAGGCCCAATCCAATCCAAGATGGCGGCTGGTCAAAGCGACCAGCACCGTGCTGGCAGCGGTAAGTGCGGCCCAGATCCCCAGGAAACGTGAAAATCGACGCCAGCCAAGGCGCGCGCTGCCTGCGCTGGCAAAGGTGTAACGGCCGTTGAGCCAGAAGCCCAGCAGCATCCCGGCCAGGCGACCGGCAATGTTTGCTGGCACCACGGGCAGGCCCAGCGCGGTCGCGGCGACGAACACCAGCCAGTCGAGCAGCAGCTGCACGAGCCCGATGATGAGATAGGTGCTTCCCTGGCGAACGAGGCCCATTGGTACGGTGAAGGAGGTGGGATGCACATGTTAACGGCCCACGCTCTAGAATCATCGGCAACGAACCACGGACTGCCGTTTCCATGACCCAACCCCTGCACGTCATCATCCTCGCCGCTGGCGCGGGCAAGCGCATGAAGTCGGTGCTGCCGAAGGTGCTGCAGCCGATCGCCGGCCAGCCGATGCTGGCACACGTGATCGCGGCCGCCCGCGAACTGGAACCGGCGGCGATCCATGTGGTCTATGGCCATGGTGGTGAAGCGGTGCGCCAGCACTTCGCTGACCAGCCCGACCTGCAATGGGCTGAACAGGCGCAGCAGCTGGGCACCGGCCATGCGGTGGCCCAGGCGATGCCGCAGGTTCCGGATGCGGCCCAGGTGCTTGTGCTGTATGGCGACGTGCCGCTGATCCGAGCGCAGACCCTGCGCGACCTGCTGGCGCAGCCGGGCCGGCTGGCCGTGCTGGTCGCCGATGTCGAAGACCCGACCGGTTACGGCCGCGTGCTGCGCGACGCCGAGGGCAAGGTCGGCTCGATCGTTGAGCAGAAGGACGCCAACGACGACCAGCTGCGCGTACGCACGATCAACACCGGCATCATCGCCGCCGAATCCACCGCGCTGCGCCGTTGGCTGTCGCAGTTGTCGAACAGCAATGCACAGGGCGAGTACTACCTCACCGACGTGTTCGCCTTCGCCGCGCATGAGTACACCCCGGCCGAGATGGCGCTGGTGGCTGATGCACAGGAAGCCGAAGGGGCGAACGATCCCTGGCAGCTTTCGCAGCTGGAGCGTGCCTGGCAGCGCCGCGCGGTGCGCGCTTTGTGCGCGCAGGGTGCGCGCGTGCGTGACCCGGCACGCCTGGACATCCGCGGTACTGTCAGTGTCGGCAGCGACGTGCTGATCGATGTTGACGTTGTGCTCGAGGGCAACATCGTGCTGGGCGATGGCGTGACCATCGGACCGTTCAACCGGCTGAAGGACGTCAACCTCGGCCCGGGCACCGAAGTGCGCGCGCATTGTGACCTGGAAGGCGTGGTCACCGAAGGTGCTGCGCTGGTGGGGCCGTTCGCGCGGCTACGCCCGGGTACCGTGCTGGCCGACGGTGTGCACGTGGGCAACTTCGTCGAGACCAAGAAAGTCACCCTCGGTGTCGGCAGCAAGGCCAACCACCTGACCTACCTGGGCGACGCGGTGATCGGTAGCAAGGTGAACATCGGTGCCGGCACCATCACCTGCAACTACGACGGTGTGAACAAGTCGACCACCACCATCGGCGACAACGCCTTCATCGGCTCCAACAGTTCGCTGGTAGCACCGGTGACCATTGGCGATAGCGCGACGATTGCCGCCGGTTCGGTCATCACCCGCGACGCCCCGGATGGCAAGCTGACCCTGGCACGTGCACGACAGGAAACCATCGATGGCTGGAAGCGCCCGCTCAAAAAGCCCTGAGCCACGTGCAGCGCGCGCCGATGAGCTCGGGGTGCTGCCTGCGATCGAGCGACGTGCTGGCGAACTGCTGAAGGGCCACCCGGCCTACACGGTGTTCGCCGGCCATGGGCTGGACCTGCAGACCCTGCAGGAGGGCCTGCAGCGCGGTCAGTTGTGGGTGGTGGATGCAGCTGATGGCGGCATCGCGGGTTACCTGCTGGCCGGCGAACTGTGTGGTGAGTTCCATGTGCTGCAGATGGACGTGGACCCCATGCATGCCCGGCGCGGCCACGGCCGCGCGTTGCTGCGGCATGCATTGGGCGAGGCCAAAGCGCTTGGTTACCCGGCGGCAGTGCTGACCACGTTGTCCGATGTGCCGTGGAATGCGGACTTCTATGCAAGCGAAGGATTCGCGGTAGTGCCGCAGGCGGAGTGGAGCGATGGCCTGCGCGCCGTGATGGCTGAAGAGGCCGCGCTGGGGTTTCCGATGCATCTGCGGGTGGCGATGCGGCGCGTTTAGTAGCTGCCGACCTTGGTCGGCATATCCACGCATGGCGTGGATCTACTGACAGGCCGACCAAGGTCGGCAGCTGCCGGGAAACCCGCTCAGCCCACCGGCAACAGGATCGACACGCACAACCCGCCATCGCCGCGGTTCTGCAGTGATACCCGGCCGCCATGCGCTTCCACGATCTCGCGGGTCAAGGCCAAGCCCAGCCCGGTGCCATTGCGCTTGGTCGAATAGAACGGCATCAGCGCATTCTGCAGCACCTGCTCGTTCATGCCCTTGCCACGGTCGAGCACGTCCAGGCGCAGCCACTGCGGCAACCGCGTCAGCTGCACCTGCACATCGTCGTTCGGCGGATCAGCCTCGGCGCAGGCTTCATGAGCATTCTTCAGCAGGTTCAACAGCGCCTGCCCGAACTGCGCGATATCGATGCGGCTGCTGAGCTCTTCCTCCGGCTCGTGCTCCATGCCGAACGGGATCTGCTGGCGCATGCTGGACAGGAACGGTGCCCAGTGCACGGTCTGCAACTGCGGCTGCGGCAGCTTGGCAAAGCGCGCATAGCCGCGGATGAAACCTTCCAGGTGGCGCGCACGATCCTCGATGGTGGTGAAGATCTCCGGCAGCCGATCAAAGCGTTCGCGCTGCACCAGCACGCCGCCGGAGTGGGCCAGCGATGCGATCGGCGCCAGCGAGTTGTTGAGCTCGTGGCTGATCACCCGGATCACCTTCTTCCAGGTCTGAACTTCTTGGCGGCGCAGCTCGGCGGTCAGCAGGCGCACCAGCAGCAGGTCATGCGGTCGGCCGTTGAGCTGGAAGGCGCGCCGCGACAGGTGGTAGACCTGCTCGTCGTCCTCATCACCATCCTCTCCCTCGGCGTGCACCGCGAACAGGCTGTCGCCGCCACGGGCGATGGCATCGCGCAGCTCCACCGGCACCTGTTCCAGCACCTCTTCCAGACGTTGGCCTTCCAGTTTCCAGCCGCCGTGCAGCAGCTTGCGCGCGGCCAGGTTGGAGAACACCACGCGGGCGATGCCATCACCGCCGGAGGCGATCAGCAGCATTGCCACTGGCGTGTTCTGCACCATGGTGTCCAGCAGCAGCTCGCGCTGCACCAGCCCCTGTCGCTGCGCGCGCAGCACATCACCCAGCTCGCGGTGGGCTTCCACCAGGTCACCCAGCTCATCGTTGCCGGGCCAGTACACGCCGAAGTTGTATTCGCCATCGCGGTAGCTGCTGGTGGTGCCGGACAGGGCGCGCATCAGCGAACGCACCGGCGCGGTGGCGCGACGCAGGGTCCACCACATCAGCGACAGCAGGACCAGCGCCGATACCGTGGTGACCACCCAGCCATGGTCCATCCAGTACGCCAGCAGCCACGGCAAGGCAGCGGCCAGCGCCAGCACTGGCAGCAGGCGCAGGAACAGGCGGAAGGTGAACGAGCGCCGTTTCATTCGCGAGGGATGCCGTGGCGATCCATCCGCCGGTACAGCGCCTGCCGGCTCAGGCCGAGTTCGGCGGCGGCCTGGGCGATGACGCCGTGGTTGCGCGCCAGTACGTCTTCGATGCGCGCGCGGTCGGGATCATTGCCCACACTGGGCGTCGGGCGCGGAGCGGCGGCTGCGCGCGGCAGGTTGAGATCGGCGACTTCGATGCGGTTGCCGGTGGCCAGCAGTTCGGCGCGCTGGATCACGTTGCGCAGCTCGCGCACGTTGCCCGGCCAGGGGTGCCGCTGCAGGGCTGCGGTGGCGGCACTGGACAGGGGCTTGCCAGCGGTCAGGAAGCGCTCGGCCAGGGGCACGATGTCGCCCGGACGCTCGGCCAGCGGCGGCAGCACCAGTTCCACCGTGTTGAGGCGGTAATAGAGGTCTTCGCGGAAGCTGCCCTCGCGGATCATCGCTGGCAGGTCGGCGTTGGTCGCACTGACCACGCGCACCTTGACCTGGCGCTCGCGGTTGGAGCCCAGGCGCTCGAAGCGGCCTGTTTCCAGCACACGCAGCAGCTTCATCTGCCCGCCCAGCGACAGGTTGCCGATCTCATCCAGGAACAGGGTGCCACCATCGGCGGCTTCGAACTTGCCTTCGCGTGCCTTGTTGGCGCCGGTGTAGGCACCGGCCTCGGCACCGAACAGTTCGGCTTCGATCAGCTCCGACGGCAGTGCACCGCAGTTGACCGTGATGAACGGACCCTTGGCCACCAGCGAGTTGGCCTGGATGATCTGCGCGATCTTTTCCTTGCCGGCACCATTGGGACCGGTGATCAGTACCGGCAGCTCGGAGCGCGCGACCTGGCAGGCCAGCGCGATCACGCGCTCGCTGGCGGGGTCGGCGAAGACCGCGCCGCACAGGTCGTACTTCTCTTCCAGCGCGTTGCGCTGGCGCAGTTCACGGCTGCGGCGCCGGTCCAGTTCGCGGCGCGCTTCGGACAGTTCCAGCAGGTTGTTCACGGTGGTCAGCAGCTTGCGGTCGTCCCATGGCTTGGCCAGGTAGTCGGCGGCACCGGCCTTGACCAGGTCCACCGCGTTGCTGAGGTGGGTCCAGGCGGTCAGCAGGATCACCGGCAGGTCCGGATGGCGTGCGCGGATCTGCGCGAACAAGGCCTCACCTTCTTCGCCGGAGGTAGTGTCCTCGCTGAAGTTCATGTCCTGGATCACCAGGTCGACCGGCTGCGACTCGAGCAGGGCCAGCCCTTCGGACGGGCTCTGCGCCTGCAGGGTGTCGATGTCGTGCAGGGAGAACAGCACATCCAGTGCGGTGCCTACACTGGCGTTGTCGTCGATGATCAGGATCGAAGGCATCAAGCGGTTCTGCAGAAAGGGATGGGCGGCGCCGATGGAGCCGATCGTGTCCATGCACCGGGAGAGCCCGGCGCCACCCATCAAGCATAGCCAAACCCGTGGCCGCAGGGGCAGGCGGGGTCAGCGCTGCGCTGGCGGAGGGGGTGGTGCCGGTGGAGGCGGAGCGACCAGCGCCAGGCGCCAGGCAGCCGCATTCACCGGGACTGTCATTTCGCGCCTGTCGCGGCGCAGCAACAGATAGACGGTGGGGCCGGTGGAGTGGCGCAGGGCGCCGGCAAGGTGCTCGACCTGGCGCACCGCAGTGTCGTCCACGCGCAGGATGCGATCGCCGCTGCGTACGCCGAAGCGGGCTGTCGGGCTGGCAGCCTCTACATGCACCTGGCCCTCGGTCGAGCGCAGTGCCAGCCGTGCATCATCCTGGCGCCATTCCAGCGTCTGCGAGTTGCCACCGCCGGCCAGTGCCGGCAGTGGCAGGAGCATCACCAGCAGCATCCAGTGGGCGCGCATCTCACGCGCCCCGGGTGGCGACCGCAGGCGGGACGGCTGCAGCACGCCGGGCCGGCCCGAACACCGCGATCTGGCCCAGCACCCACAGCAGCAGCGCGCCCAGCGGCAGGTAGTACAGCGGCATGCGTGGCAGCTCGTACATGTTCATCAGTGCAAGGTTGATCGCATAGGCGGCGAGCATGCCCAGCACGATGCCCAGCGTGGCCAGCAGGAAGTTCTCGGTCTGGAAGTAGCGCAGGATCTGCCCACGGGTGGCGCCCAGTGCGCGGCGGATGCCGATCTGCTTGCTGCGCTGCTGCACCCAGAAGCTGGCCAGGCCGATGATGCCCAGTGCGGTGACCACCAGCAACGAGATGCTGACCGTGATCAGCAGGCCGACCATCGCGCGATCGTTCTTGAAGAAGTCCTTGCGCTGGTCTTCATAGGTCAGCTTGTCGCGCATCAGCCGGTTGGGATCATTGCGTTCCAGTGTTGTGGCGGCGGCGTTGAGCACTTCCTCGCGGCGCGCAGGGTCGGTGCGCAGTACATAGGTGCCACCTTCATCGAAGCTGCGGCGCAGCGGCAGCAGCATCGAGTTGGTCCAGTTGTCATTCCAGCCATTGGGCGTGCTGAGGGTGTCGACGATGCCGACCACATTCAGGGGCTGCTTGCCCATGTAGTAGGTCTTGTTCAGTGCGCTGCCGTTGGGCTCCATCTTGGCGGCAGTGGCCTGGGTGAGGATCACCGGAATCGCCTGTTCCTTGGCGCCGCCCTTGCTCGCTTCCTTCATGTCCTTGTACTCGCTGGGCAGGAAATCACGACCCGCGATCAGGTTGATGCCCATGGTTCCCAACCCACCTTCGGACAGGGTGTACATCGAGGCATTCGTGGTCGGGCGCTCCTGGTCGAGCTCACGCGAGATGCTGCTGCTGGAGGACCCATTGCGGAACGGAACCTGGTTGATGATGGTGGCGCTGGTGACGCCGGGAATGGCACGCAGCGAGGCCAGGTCTTCGCGGGTGCGGGCCATGGCGTTGGTCTGCTCGCCGATGCCGCTGACGCGCACCATCACCAGTTCGTTCTCGGCGATGCCACTGGGCATGCTGATCTTGTCGACGCGCTGGCTGACCAGGAACAGCGCGTTGCAGACGATGGCGCAGGTCAGCGCGACTTCCAGCACGATCAGGGCGGCCGCGGTCTTGTGCCGGCGCAGGGTGCTGAGGATGGGGCGGATGTCCATGGGAGTCCTCGTTCTCGTACTTACTGCGACTTGAGCTGGATGGCCGGGGTGACCTGCATGGCGCGCCAGGCAGGCAGGAAACCGGCGGCGAGGCTGGCAAACAGGGTCAGGCCCAGTGCGAGCAGCAGCATGTTGCCGTCCAGGTGGGCCAGCTTGGCGTACTCCACCGGTTGCTGGCGCACCGCGAACAGGCCGAGCAGGGCCAGGCCGATACCCAGCACGCCACCGACCACGCCGACCGCGCCGGCTTCCACCAGGCACTGCAGGAAGATCTGGCCACGACTGGCGCCGAGGGCACGGCGCACACCGATCTCACCGCTGCGGCGCAGGAACTTGGCCAGCAGCAGGCCCACCGTGTTGACCAGGCAGACGCCGAGGAAGCCCAGGGCCAGCCACAGCTGCAGGCGCACGTCGCTGGGCACCGCGCCGTTGAAGTCCAGCCATTCCATCACGGTGCGCAGGCGCACGTTCGGCGGGTGCTTGAAGCGGCCAGCCTCGCGCTGCTGTGTCGAATAGTTCTCCAGGTAGCGGCGATAGTCGGCGGCCTTGGCCGGGTCCAGTTCCACCCAGTACTGCAGCCAGGCGCACGGTGCATTGAGCGAGTAGCTGTTGCCGTCGGGGTTCTCACCGAAACAGTTCATGTTGCCGTTGTTGCCCAGCTTCAGGTCGAACGAAGTGGAGATCGGCAGCAGCAGATCTTCGTCCTTGCCGAAGCTGCCCGTGGTCAGATCGTAGAAGTGCGGCTCCGGGCTCCACTCCTTCATGACGCCGACCACGCGATAGCTCTGGCCTTCCATGCGCACGTCACGCCCCACGCTGTTGGCACCCTGGAACAGCTTGTCGTTGAGTGCCTTGGAGATGACCACCACGCGGGCGCGGGCGTTGTCATCCTCGCGCGTCCAGGGGCGGCCGTACTGCATGGGAACCTCGAACATCGGGAAGAAGTCGGCCGACGTCCAGCGGGTGTCGATGCTGAAGGGCTTGAGCGTGCTGTTGTTCGGCTCGATGGTGCCACCGCCGCCGCTCATCAGGGCTTGGCGCTCACCCTTGGCCTCGCGCAGCAGCGCTTCACCGTCGAACCGGGTCAACTGGGTTTCCGGCTCCTCGCCGGCGACATAGGCGCCGGTTGCCGCATCCAGCTGGACGTAGAACAGGCGGTCGCTCTTGCCGGGAATCGGGTCGCCGGACAGTACATGGAACACAGTCAAAGTGGTCATCGAGGCGCCGATGCCCAGCGCGATGGCAACCACCATCAGCGCGGTCAGTACCTTGTTGCGGCGGAAGCTGCGCACCGCCAGTCGGGAGTAGTAGGCGAACATGGTCGGGCCCTCACTCGTTGACGGCGACGATGTGACGCGGCGGGGTGGCCAGCACCGGCTCGCGCACCAGGTCGGTCACCTGGCCATCGACGATGTGCACGTTGCGCTGCGCGCGGGCGGCCAGTTCCGGATCATGAGTGACCATCACGATGGTGGTGCCAGCGGCGTTGATCTCTTCCAGCAGTTCCATCACGCCGCGGGCCATCTGCGTGTCCAGGTTGCCGGTCGGTTCGTCGGCCAGCAACAGGCGCGGGCTGCCGGCCAAGGCGCGTGCGATGGCCGCGCGCTGCTGCTGGCCGCCCGACAGTTCATTCGGATAGTGCTTCATGCGCGAGCCGAGGCCGACCTGGCTCAGCGCCTTCTCGATACGTTCGCGGCGCTCGTTGGCGCTCATCTTCCGATAGCGCAGCGGCACGTCGACGTTGTCGAACAGGTTCAGGTCGGGGATCAGGTTGAAGCCCTGGAAGATGAAGCCGATCTTCTGGTTGCGCAGGCGGCTGCGCGCATCGTCGCCGAGCTTGCTCACGTCCTGGCCGTCGAGCATGTAGGTGCCGCTGGTGAAGGTTTCCAGCAGACCGGCGATGTTGAGGAAGGTGGTCTTGCCGGAGCCGGACGGGCCGGTGACAGCGACGAACTCGCCTTCCTTGACCTGCAGTTCCAGCGAGCGCAACGCATGGGTTTCCACCTGTTCGGTGCGGAAGACCTTGGCGACCGAACGCATTTCGAGCATGTACATGGGGTGTCCTCTCTCCAGGATTCAGGTATCAGGTATCAGTTGACGGAGACGCGTTCGGCGTCCTTGAACAGGTCGCTGCCGGAGACCACGATGCGGTCCCCCGGCTGCACACCCGACTTGATTTCCACTTCGCCCAGGCTGCTGACGCCCAGCTCCACCGGGCGGCGCACCGCGGTGCGGCCATCCATCACGTAGGCGATGCCGTTGCCCTGTTCGACGAACGGGCCGCGCTCGACCTTCAGCACGTCCCTGCGGGTATCGAGCAGCACGCGCACCGACATCCGCTGGCTCTGGCGCAGGCCTTCCGGCTGCGCGCTGGCGAAGCGCACGCGGGCGTTGACCTCGCCGTTGACCACTTCCGGCGACACCGCACTGATCTCGCCCGGGAAAGGCTTGCCGTTGCCGCCGGTCAGCTGCGCCGGCATGCCGATCGCCAGGTCGCGCGCGAAGCTCTCCGGCACCTTGATCTCGACTTCGAACTTGGACAGGTCAACCACGCCCAGCACCGGCGCGTTGGCGGCCAGGTTGGTGGACTGGATGGCCTGCACCTGGCCGACCTGGCCGTCGAACGGTGCGCGCAGGGTCAGCGCGTCGACCTGGCGCTGCACCTCGGCCACCACCGCCTTCTGGCGATCGGCCAGCAGGCGCTTGTTGCGGGCATCCAGGTCCGCGCCCTGGCTCTGCAGGCGGGCATCGATGGTGGCGTTGGCCAGGGTGATGTCGGCCTTCTTCAGCGAGTCCTTGGCCTTGGCCAGGTCGATCTGCGGCACCGCGCCGCCGTCATAGCCGCGCTGGTAGCGCTGCAGGTCACGGTCGGCGGCCTGCCGTTCGATGGTGGCCTGATCGGTTTCCTTGCGCGACTTGGCGCGGGCCAGGGTGGCGTCCAGTGCGGCCCGGCTCGATTCAGCCTCCAGGCCGGCCAGGGTGGCCTGTTCCTGGGCCAGCTTGCTGCGCAGTTCCGGGCTGTCGATGACCGCCAGTTCCTGTCCCTTCTTGACCACGTCGCCGGCGACCACCTTCAGGTCCACGGTACCGGCCGAGATGGCATACAGAATCGGGCTGTTGGCAGCGATCACGCGGCCGTCGGCAGCAATGTCGCGGACCAGGTCGCCGCGCTTCACTTCGGCGATGCGCACGCGGCTGCTGTCGAAGGAGCGGCTGGCATTGGACCAGGCATGTACCGCCCAGCCAATGCCGGCCAGCAGTGCGATGGCGGCAAGCGCCGGCCAGCGGTAGCGCTGCCAGGAGGCGCGGGTGGTGCCTGCCGGGGCGGAGGAAACGATCTGGTCCTGTGCGGAGGTGTCGCGGATCATCGATGCGTGCCTGTCGGTGGTGCCTGGGTGGTACCCGATACAAGCACGATGCATGCCAACTTTATTTCCTTTCAGTTCAATGATTTGGATGGGTACGAAAAGTGTCCGCGTGTCCGCGGACACCTTTCCGGACACTTTCATTAAGCGGACAGGAGGGCGACGCCGGACGCTCAGGCTAGAATGCGCCGATCGTCTTCAAGGAAACGCCTGACATGTGTGGAATCGTAGGTGCGATCGCTGATCGCGACGTAGTGCCGGTGCTGATCGAAGGCCTGAAGCGGCTTGAGTACCGTGGTTACGATTCCTCCGGTATCGCGGTGATCGACCAGGGTGAGCGCCGGGATGTACGCCGCGTGCGTCGCACCGGTCGCGTTTCGGAAATGGCCACTGCGGCCGAGGCCGAGGGCTTCAATGCAGTGCTGGGCATCGGCCATACGCGCTGGGCCACCCATGGCGGTGTCACCGAGGCCAACGCGCATCCGCACATCAGCCACGGCGTGGCGCTGGTGCACAACGGCATCATCGAGAACCACGAAGAGCAGCGCGAGAAGCTGCGTGCGCTGGGCTACAGCTTCGAGTCGCAGACCGATACCGAAGTCATCGCGCACCTGATCCACCATCACCTGAAGGACGGCGATGACCTGCTGGTGGCGCTGCAGCGCACCGTGAAGGAACTGACCGGTGCCTACGCTCTGGCCGTGGTCAGCCGCGCCGAACCGGAGCGCTTCGTGTGCGCGCGGATGGGCTGCCCGTTGCTGATCGGTCTGGGCGAGGGCGAGAACTTCGTCGCGTCCGACGTTTCGGCGGTGCTGTCGGCCACCCGCAAGGTGATCTTCCTGGAGGAGGGCGACACCGCCGAAATCCGCCGCGACGGCGTGCGCATCTTCGATGAGCATGACCAGCCGGTCGAGCGCGACGTGCACCTGTCCGACGTGTCGCTGGCGTCGTTGGAGCTGGGCCCGTACCGCCACTTCATGCAGAAGGAAATCCACGAACAGCCACGTGCGCTGGGCGATACCATCGAGGCGGCAATCGACGCCGGTGGTTTCCCGGCCGAGCTGTTCGGCAAGAATGCCGAGGCCGTGCTGTCGGGCATCGAAGGCGTGCAGATCATCGCCTGCGGCACCAGCTACTACGCCGGGCTGACCGCGCGTTACTGGATAGAAGCCATTGCCGGCCTGCCGTGCAGCGTGGAGATTGCCAGCGAGTACCGCTACCGCGCCGCCTATGCGAACCCGAAGCACCTGATCGTCACCATCTCCCAGTCCGGCGAAACGCTGGATACGATGGAGGCGCTGAAGTACGCCAAGTCGCTGGGCCACAAGCACACGCTGTCGATCTGCAACGTGCCGGAGAGTGCGATCCCGCGCGCCAGCGAACTGGTCTGCTACACCCGCGCCGGCGCCGAGATCGGCGTGGCCTCGACCAAGGCCTTCACCACCCAGCTGGCCGCGCTGTTCCAGCTGACCGTAGTGCTGGGCAAGCTGCATGGCCGCATCGACGCGGCGCAGGAAGCGGACTACCTGGAGCAGTTGCGCTTCCTGCCGGGCAGCGTGCAGCACGCGCTGAACATGGAGCCGCAGATCGCTGCCTGGGCCGAGCGTTTCGCGCGCAAGAGCAGTGCGCTGTTCCTGGGCCGTGGCCTGCATTACCCGATCGCGCTGGAAGGCGCGCTCAAGCTGAAGGAAATCTCCTATATCCACGCCGAGGCCTATCCGGCGGGTGAGCTGAAGCATGGCCCGCTGGCGCTGGTGGACGAGGACATGCCGGTGGTAGTGATCGCGCCCAACGACAGCCTGCTGGAAAAGGTGAAGTCGAACATGCAGGAAGTGCGCGCCCGTGGCGGCGAGCTGTTTGTGTTTGCCGACCAGGACAGCAACTTCAACGAGTCCGAGGGCGTGCATGTGATCCGCACGCCGCGCCATGCCGGCGTGCTCAGCCCGATCGTGCACACCATCCCGGTGCAGCTGCTGGCATATCACACCGCACTGGCGCGTGGCACCGACGTGGACAAGCCGCGCAACCTGGCCAAGAGCGTGACGGTGGAGTAACCCCGCCGGATCCATTGGATACTGCATGCGAAGGGGCCCCACGTGGGCCCCTTTCGTTTGCGCCGTGGCAAGTGGGACAGCCGCCGGGTGTTCTGTCCGCTGTCGGCAGCCGGCAATCAATCTTTAATGCGCGACATCGCCTGTATTCAGCGGCGGTTTCAGCCACGGTGCCATTCTCTGGATCGTCAGTTGGTTCCCACGACGAACTGTCCTATCGATGCCGGTAGTGACCGATGGTCGCAGTCGTAGAATCACTTTGACCGAGGGTCGGGTTGAGCCGTTGAGCCCACCTCGTTCGCGTTGCAGCACGACGTCTGCCGATTCATTCCAAGCGGCAGGCGGGTGCGCCAGACGTGCGCTGAAAGGTCTGTTCCCGGGGAGGGGGCGTATCGGAAGAGCACACTTTTTTGACTTCAGTGACCTGCACCAGGAAACAAGAATGAACGTCCGCGAACTCCTGCAATCCAAGAAAGAAGCTGTCATCACCATCGACGCCGAAGACACCATCGGTGCCGCCGCCCACAAGATGAGCGCGAACAGGATCGCTGCGCTGGTGGTGATGAAGGACGATGCCCCGGTTGGCATCATTTCCGAAAAGGACATCGTGCGTACCCTGGCCGACGACGGCCCGCAGGCCGGCCGCCGGGTGATTTCCAGCCTGCCGTCCACTGGCCTGGAAGGTATTGCGCCGGAAGCCACCCTGAAGCAGGCCATGTCGTTGATGACGTACTCGCGGCGCCGTCATCTGATGGTCACCGAAGGCACGCTCCTGGTGGGCATCCTCAGCCTGGGCGACATCGTGAAGAACCTGCTGGGCGAGCTGGAGCTGGAAAAGGCCGTGCTGCAGGACATCTACATGGCGGCCCACTGAGGGCTGCATTGTCGGAACGAGAGAAGCCGGGCATTGCCCGGCTTCTTCGTTCACGGCTTCGGTGAAATCAGAAAGTGACCTTCACCGAGTCGGCGCTGTAGTTCGCCGGGCCGTGGTAGACCACTTCGATGTTGTTGCCATCCGGATCAATCACGAACGCGCCGTAGTAACCGGGGTGGTAGGGGCGCTCGCCGGGTGCGCCGTTGTCCTTGCCTCCGGCAGCGATGGCCGCAGTGTGGAAGGCATCGACGGTGGCGCTGTCGCGGGCCTGGAACGCCAGGTGGTGGCGGCCGGTCAGCTGGCCGGCGGCGGCTTCGCTGCTGGCGCTGGAAATGAACAGCTCGTCGGCCCAGAAGTAATCCTCGCCTTCGCCGGCGATCGGGATGCCGATCGTATCGAACACCGCCTGGTAGAAGCGCCGGCTGGCGGCCAGGTCGCGTACGACCAGCTGGATGTGGTCGATCAGTCGCCCGCGGTGCAGTTCCATCGTTTCCATACCAACCTCGCAAAAAAAGGGGACGGAGGGGATCAGGTCGCTTCCGGCCAATAGTGCCAGAAACGACCTGATCCCTTCCGTCCCCTTTTGGGGTCAGTTGGAGATGATCTCGACCCAGTAGCCGTCCGGGTCCTTGATGAAGGCCAGGTTCTTCATGCGGCCGTCGGTGAGGCGCTTCTGGAAGGTCACGCCCAGGTCCTCGAAGCGCTGGCAGGCGGCCTCGATATCCGGCACTGACACGCAGATGTGGCCGAAGCCGCGCGGGTCGCTGTTGCCGTCGTGGTAGACCGCGCCGTCCTGGCTCTCGGTGCCGTGGTTGTGGGTCAGCTCCAGCAAGCCCGGCAGGCCGGCCATCCACACGCGACGGGCGTCGTCATCCTCGGGTACCACGGCGCCGGCCGGTACGTAGGCCAGGAAGTACAGGCTGAACTGGGCTTCGGCGAAGTCGCGCTTGTCGATCAGCTGGTAGCCGAGCACGCGGGTGTAGAAGTCCAGCGAGGCGGTGATGTCCTTCACCCGCAGCATGGTGTGGTTGAACACGAAGCCGGTGGTTTCGGCCGGAGCCTGGGCGGCGACGCCGGGGACATCGCGCAGGGCGGGAATGGTCATGGGGGAGGTCCTTCAGACAGGGCCGTTGCCGGCCGGATGGCTTCATTCTACCGGCCAGCACCTGACGGCACCGCGACGTACAATGGCTTGATCGCACCGTTCCGTCCTGATGACCATTGCCCGCCATGTCGCAGCGTGAATGGGTGGCCGCCGCCATCCGCAAGATCGAAGCCGATTTCAACCGTTCCGCCGATACCCACCTGATCCCGTTGGCGCTGCCCGGGTTCGAGGGCATCGATGTGTACCTGAAGGATGAATCGAGCCATCCCACCGGCAGCCTCAAGCACCGGCTGGCCCGCTCGCTGTTCCTGTATGCGTTGACCAACGGCTGGTTGCGCGAGGGGCGGCCGGTGATCGAGGCATCCAGCGGTTCGACCGCGGTGTCCGAAGCCTATTTCGCGCGTCTGCTGGGCCTGCCGTTCATCGCGGTGATTCCGGCCACGACCTCGCCGGAAAAGATCGCAGCGATCGAGTTCCATGGTGGCCGCTGCCACCTGGTCGAGCGCGCCTGCGATCTCAACTGTGATTCGGAGAAGCTGGCCCGCGAGACCGGCGGCCACTTCATGGATCAGTTCACCTACGCCGAGCGTGCCACCGACTGGCGCGCCAACAACAACATCGCCGAATCCATCTTCAAGCAGATGGCCGAAGAGCCCAGCCCGGTTCCGGAATGGATCGTGTGCAGCCCCGGTACCGGCGGTACCGCGGCCACGCTGGGCCGCTATGTCAGCTACCGCCGGCATGACACCCGCATCCTCTGCGCGGACCCGGAAGTGTCGGTGTTCTTCGATGGCTATCAGGCTGCCGTGGCCGGCCAGCAGGACTGGCGCGGCCTGACCTGCAGCGGCGGTTCGCGCGTGGAAGGTATCGGCCGGCCGCGGGTGGAACCGAGCTTCATTCCGACCAGTGTGGATGCGATGGTGAAGGTGCCCGATGCACTGAGCCTGGCCGCGATGCGCCATGTCAGCCGCCAGCTCGGCCGACGCGTGGGTGGCTCCACCGGTACCAATTTCATCGGCGTGCTGCAGGCTGCGCAGTGGATGCGCGAGGCCGGCCACCAGGGCAGCATCGTCAGCATCCTGTGCGACAGCGGTGAGCGCTACGCGCAGAGCTACTACGACCCGGCGTGGTATGCACGGCAGGGTATCGATGTGCAGGGGGCCGACGCGCAGCTGGCTGCTGCGGTAGCCGGGCAGGGCCTGCCGCAACTGCCGTGGTGCAGCCTGGAGGCGCTGTAGCCAGCCGGCATTCCGCCGGGCCATGCCCGGCGAGCGCAGCGGTGTGTCGCACCCCGATCAATACCCCGCTGCGGTGAACGCATCCAGCACTGCATCGCGCAGCGCATCGGGCAATGCCTCGATGTCCATCGCGCGATCATCCAGGTGCAGGCTCGGGTCCAGGCCGCTGGCCCGGCCCTGGGCCAGTGCCTGCAGCCACAGCAGCACGCAGATCACAAACTCGCGCTCATGGCCCAGCCGCAGCTGGCTGGCGCCGCGTTCGATCACCTCGAACGGGTACCACTCCTGGGCATCGTTGAAGGTGCCGCCCTGCTGAAGCACGGCCTGCAACTGCTGCAGGTGGCGCGGGGCGTCGTCGCCGGCATCGCACAGCGCGGCGATCCAGGTCAGCTCGGCCGCGCTGGCGGACAACGCCAGCGACCGCGCCGATGAGACGGATGCAACTGCAGCCAGACCTTCCATGTGGGCCCTCGTTGGGTACCTACCGCTGCGGACTCCCCCGCAGCCAGAGCTTCGAACCGCGACCGTAAGGCCGACGTGAATACCGGGCAGCGCCCCCTTGTCAGCCACGCCCGGCAGCGCCATATCTACCGTGCTGCCCGCCTGTCGGGCCCGTACCCTGGAGATCTGCCGTGACCGTTGCTAACCCCCTGCTCGATTTTTCCGGCCTGCCGCGCTTCGAGGCGATCCGCCCCGAGCACGTGGCGCCGGCGCTGGACGTGCTGCTGGCCGAGGCCGAAGCCGCCGTCAGCGCAGCCGAGCAGGTGCAGCCGGTGCGCTGGGAGACCTTCGTTGCCCCGCTGGACGATGCCACCGAACGCCTGTGGCGCGCTTGGGGCTTGGTCGGCCACCTGCAGGGCGTGGTCAACACCCCGGAACTGCGCGAGGTCTACAACAGCAACCTGCCACGGGTGACCCGTTTCGCCAGTGCGCTGGGCCAGAACCTGGCGTTGTACCGGCAGTACCAGACCCTGGCTGCCAGCGCCGAGGCGGCGCACTTTGACGAGGCCCAGCGCAAGGTGCTGGACAACACGTTGCGCGATTTCCGCTTGGGTGGCGCTGAGCTGGCACCCGAGGCGCAGCAGCGTTTCGCGGCAATCAAGGAGGAGCTGTCGGCACTGTCGGCGAAGTTCTCGCAGAACGTGCTCGACGCCACTGATGCGTGGTCGCTGATCATCGAGGACGAAGCGCGACTGAAGGGCCTGCCGGAAGACGTGAAGGCTGCCGCGCATGCTGCAGCAGAGAAGGACGGCAAGACCGGCTGGAAACTGACCTTGCAGATGCCGTGCTACCTGCCGGTGCAGACCTGGGGTGAGGACCGCGACCTGCGCGAGATCCTTTACCGCGCCAGCGCACAGCGTGCGTCCGAGTTCGGCGACGATGCATTGGACAACAGCGGTAACATCGACCGCATCCTGGCCTTGCGCGCTGAACTGGCCGCGCTGCTCGGTTTCGGCTCGTATGGCGATTATTCGGTGGCGACCAAGATGGCGCAGGACCCGGCCGAGGTGCTCGGTTTCCTGCGTGACCTGGCCACGCGCGCCAAGCCGTTCGCGGCCGAGGACCGCGCCGAACTGGAGCAGTTCGCGCGCGAACAGTTGGGCATTGACACACTGCAGGCCTGGGACCTGGCATTCGCCGCCGACCGCCTCAAGCAGGCGCGCTACAGCTATTCCGAGCAGGAAGTGAAGCAGTACTTCACCGAGCCGAAGGTGCTGGGCGGCCTGTTCTCGGTGATCGAACAGCTTTACGGCCTGCGCGTGCAGGAGGACAGCGCTCCGGTCTGGCACGAGGACGTGCGCTTCTTCCGGCTGGTCGATGCGCAGGGCGCGCTGGTGGGCCAGTTCTACCTGGATCTGTACGCGCGCGAAGGCAAGCGTGGTGGCGCGTGGATGGATGATTGCCGCAACCGTCGCGAGCGTGCCGACGGCAGCGTGCAGACGCCGCTGGTCTACCTGGTGTGCAACTTTGGTCGCGGTGCCAACGGTAAGCTGGCTACCTTCAGCCACAATGAAGTGACCACCCTGTTCCATGAGATGGGCCACGGCCTGCATCAGCTGCTGACACGCATCGGCGAACTGGGCGTGGCCGGCATCAACGGCGTGGAATGGGACGCGGTGGAGCTGCCCAGCCAGTTCATGGAGAACTTCTGCTGGGAATGGGACCACCTGCAGGGCATGACCGGGCATGTGGAAACGGGTGAGCCGCTGCCGCGCGCGCTGTACGAGCGCATGCTGGCCGCACGCAACTTCCATAGCGGCATGGCCACCGTTCGCCAGCTGGAGTTCGGCCTGTTCGACATGCTGCTGCACAGCCAGTTCGAGCCGGCGCAGGACAGCGTGCTGGCACTGCTCGACCGCGTGCGCGCGGAAGTGGCGGTGAACCATCCGCCGGTCTGGAACCGCTTCCCGCATCAGTTCAGCCACATCTTTGCCGGCGGCTACGCAGCCGGTTACTACAGCTACAAGTGGGCCGAGGTGCTGAGCGCCGATGCCTATGCGGCGTTCGAGGAGGCGCCGCAGGCGCTGGCTGAAACCGGCGCGCGCTTCCGCGAAGAGATCCTTTCTCGTGGTGGCAGTCGCCCGGCGGCGGAGAACTTCAAGGCCTTCCGTGGCCGCGCGCCGCAGATCGATGCGCTGCTGCGCCATTCGGGCATGGCGTAACGCCTTGGTAGGCGCCAACCTTGGTTGGCGAAAAGCCCAGGCCAACCAAGGTTGGCCTCTACCGGGCGTCGCGCCTTGGGATCATTCGGCGTAGATCATCTTCCGGGTCATGCCGCCGTCCACGATGAAGTCCTGGCCGGTGGTGAAACCGGACAGCGACGACAGCAGGTACACCGCCAGTGCACCGATGTCTTCGGGGCGGCCGACCCGGCCCACCGGGTGTTGCGCATGGTCGATGGCTGAGTATTCCGGCGCGTGGCGCCGTGAGGGTGCCTGCCACGCAGTGGTGCCGATCCAGCCGGGGCTGATGCTGTTCACCCGCACCGCCGGCCCGCTGCTGATCGCCAGCGCGTGGGTGAAGGCGACCAGTCCACCCTTGGCTGCGGCATAGGCTTCGCTGTGTGATTCGGATTGCCACGCGCGGGTCGAGGCGATGTTGATGATCGCGCCGGCAGCATTCGCCGAGAGTGCCGGCAGCGCATGCTTGCTGCACAGGAATGCACCATGTAGCGAGGACAGACGGCGCTGCCATTCGTTCCAGTCCATGTCCTGCAGCAACGTGCCGTGCGGTCCAGCGATGCCCGCGTTGTTGACCAGCCCATCGATGCGACCGAAATGCTGCAGGGCTACGGCGATGAAAGCGCGCACGCTGGCTTCATCGGTGATGTCCAACGGTTGGAACGCGGCATCGTCGCCGCGCCGCCATTCCGCCAGGCACGCTTCGCCAGCCTCGGCGTCCAGATCGCCGATCAGCACGCGTCCACCGGCACCGAGCACGGCCTGGGCAATACCACGGCCGATGCCGTTGGCGCCGCCGGTGACCAGCACGACCTTGCCCGACAGTGGCGCGGCCGGCCATGCGGCAATCGGCGGCACCGTGCTCACGTCAGGTCTTCGCCGCGCAGGCGGCGGTGCCAGCCGTCCACACCGATGCGGTCCAGGGTCTGGATGTTGCGCTCGACGATCACGTCCGGGTCCGGATAGACATCCACCGCGCGTGCCACGCTGTCTTCGCGCAGCAGGTGCAGGGTGGGGAAGGGCGCGCGATTGGTGTAGTTGCTGGCGTCGTCTGCGGCCACGCCATCGAACTGGTAGTCCGGGTGGAAGCTGGCCACCTGCAGGATGCCCTGCAGGTCCAGCGCTTCGATGGCCGCGTCGGCGTTGTCGAGGAAATCGTTGTAGTCGAGGAAGTCGGTCAACACCTGCGGATGCACGATCAGGGTGGTGTCGATCTGCTCGGCCGGGGTATCGCGCAGCAGCACCAGCTCCTCGGCCAGCTGTTCAACCAGGGCTTCCGGCGTGGTCGCATCGCTGAGCACGATGCGGACCTGGTCCTTCACGTACACCGCCTTGGCGAACGGGCACAGGTTCAGGCCGATGACGATGCGCTCCAGCCACAGGCGGGTGGCGGCGATCGGGTCATCGGTGGGCAGGTGGGAATCGGTCATGGCGGGCACGTGGCTGGCGGGGCCGCCATTGTAGGCAGTGTGCCGGTGCTGCGCTGTCCACTGTGCAGGAACTGGACAGTGGCGAAGCTGGAAATCCCTGAAGATTCAAACCGTTGCGCGCTACCGATGGATGGCCGATTGCCAGCCCGGGGCGACGGGCGTGGAATGGATGCACGACACAGGAGGACACCCATGACTGCATCTTCCCCGTGGCTGCCGGACACCCTCTGGGCCGGCGCCTTCTTTGATGGCCACTGGCAGGCTGCCCCGCAACGGCACCCGGTGATCGAACCGGCTACCGGCCAGTCGCTCGGCGAGATCGGTCTGGCGGACCCGGCGCAGGTGGCGCGTTCGGCGGCCACCGCCGCGCAGGCACAACAGGCGTGGGCCGCCGCACCGTACGAACAGCGCGCCGAGGTGTTGCGCAAGGCTGCGCGGCTGGCCGAGGAGAACATCGATACCCTCATCGACTGGCTGGTCCGCGAAAGCGGCTCGACCCGCCTCAAGGCTGGCTTCGAGGCCAAGGTGACGATCAAGGCGCTGCAGGAGGCCGCCGCACTGCCGTCGCGCAGCGTGGGCGAGATCCTGCCCTCTGAACCGGGGCGGCTGAACCTGGCACGGCGCCGGCCGCTGGGCGTGGTGGGGATCATTTCGCCGTTCAATTTCCCGCTGTACCTGGCGATGCGCGCGGTGGCCCCGGCGATTGCACTCGGCAATGCAGTGGTACTCAAGCCCGATCCGCGCACGGCGGTGTGTGGTGGCGCGGTGATCGCGCGTTTGTTCGAGCAGGCCGACCTCCCGGCGGGCGTGCTGCACATGCTGCCGGGTGACGGTGCGGCCGGTGCTGCACTGACCAGCGATCCGAACGTGGCGATGATCCAGTTCACAGGCTCCACGGCGGCCGGGCGCAAGGTGGGCGAGGCCGCGGGCAAGCACCTGAAAAAGGTCTCGCTGGAGCTGGGGGGCAAGAATTCGCTGATCATTCTCGACGATGCCGACCTCGATCTGGCGGTGGCCAACACTGCGTGGGGTGTCTACCTGCACCAGGGCCAGATCTGCATGGCGACCGGCCGCGTGCTGGTGCACCGGAAGATCCACGCCGCGTTCCTGCAGAAGCTGGTGGCGAAGGCCAACGCGCTGAAGGTGGGCGATCCTGCACGCGAGGACGTAGCGATAGGCCCGCTGATCAACGCCGGCCAGCGCGACCACGCCGTGCGCGTGGTCGAGCAGGCGGTACAGGCCGGCGCCACGCTGGAAGCGGGCGGTACGCACCGGGACCTGTTCTTCGCACCGACCGTGCTTGGCAACGTCGCGGCCGACAATCCGGCATTCAACGAAGAAATCTTCGCGCCGGTGGCGGTGGTGGTGCCGTTCGACGATGACGACGAAGCCGTGCGTTTGGCCAACGACAGCGAGTACGGACTGTCGATGGCGATCATTTCCAGCAATGTCGGCCGCGCGCTGAAGATCGGCGAACGCCTGCGCACCGGCCTGCTGCACATCAACGATCAGACCGTGAACGACGAGGTGATCAATCCTTTCGGTGGCGTCGGCGCATCCGGCAACGGCACCAGTATCGGTGGCCCGGCCAACGGCGAAGAATTCACCCAGTGGCAGTGGCTGACCGTCAAGGGCGAAGCGCCCGCCTATCCGATCTGATCCAGGAGGATCCACGTATGAACATTGACACTGCAACCCGTGAGATCACCGCCGCCGTGGTACGCGGCAAGGAACAACCTTTCGTCATCGAGCAGGCCACGCTGCGCGGCCCACAGGACGACGAAGTGCTGGTGAAGGTGGTGGCCACGGGCCTGTGCCATACCGACCTGATCGTGCGCGACCAGTACTATCCGGTGCCGTTGCCGGCGGTGCTTGGCCATGAAGGCGCCGGCATCGTTGAAGCGGTCGGGCCCAACGTCAAGGAACTGAAGGCCGGCGATCATGTGGTGCTGACCTACGGTGCCTGTGGCCACTGCAATCCCTGCCGTGGCGGCCACGGCGCGTATTGCCGCGATTTCTTTGCGCTCAACTTCGGTGGCGACGATGGTCACGGCCATACCGCGATCACCGATGCGCAGGGCCAGTCGTTGCACGACCACTTCTTCGCACAGTCCTCGTTCGCCACCTACGCACTCGCACGCGAGATCAATGCAATCAAGGTGCCGGACGATGCACCGCTGGAACTGCTCGGCCCGTTGGGCTGTGGCATCCAGACCGGCGCGGGCGCGGTGCTCAACTCGCTGCAGGTGCGGTCCGGCAGCAGCTTCGCCAGTTACGGTGCCGGTGCAGTCGGCCTGAGCGCGGTGATGGCGGCCAAGGTGGCTGGCGCCACCACCATCATCGCCATCGATGTGGTGCCGTCGCGCCTGGAATTGGCGCTGGAGCTGGGGGCCACCCACGTGATCAACAGCCGCGAGACCGATGTGGTCGAGGCCGTGCGTGCGATCACCGGCGGCGGCGCTGATTTTGCGCTGGAATCGACCGGTCGCCCGGAAGTGCTCTCCGCCGGCATCGAAGCGCTCGGCGGGCTTGGCATGATGGGCGTGGTCGGTGCGCCGAAGCTGGGCACCACCGCCAGTTTCGATGTGAACAACCTGCTGCTCGGCGGTCGCAGCATCCGCGGCATCGTCGAGGGTGACAGCGTGCCGCAGGTGTTCATTCCGCAGCTGGTGACGCTGTTCCAGCAGGGCCGTTTCCCGTTCGACAAGCTGGTGAAGTTCTATCCGCTGGAACAGATCAACCAGGCCGCCGAAGACAGCACCCGTGGCATCACGTTGAAGCCGATCCTGCGCATCGCGGCGTAAGTGCAGGGGGGCACGGCTGGGTGCGGCCCCCCGCCTTGGACAGGTCTCCGCGATCTGTTGGACATGCGATGGGGTCGGAGCCGATTTCCTCCGGAAAGCGGCTCCGACCCCTTGATTGATTGGGTAAGGAATCCCTGGCGGAAACGTTCCGTTGCCGTGGCGTAACACGGGCATGGCGAACGCGGGTGTACTCTGCCTCCATGATGGCTTCCGCACTGGGACAACAACAGTTGGTGGCCGCCCGGGCGGCCTTCGCCGAGGGGGATGCGCGGTCATTGGGCCTCCTGCCCTTGCCGCTGCAGCAGTCGTGGCAGCGCTCACGTGCGGCCGGTCTGCAGCCGGGGCAGGAGCCGGACTACCGGCCGCTGCTGGGCGATGGCCGCCATCTGTCCCATCCCGATGACAGACGCCTGGCGCGCTGCGTGCAGCCGGAGCTGCAACAACTCTGGGCGGCCTTCGGTGGGCGTGGCTGGACGATGTTCTGCGCCAACCGCGACGGCATGGTGGTCGCGCAGCAGGCGCATGGCCTGGAAGACGCGCCCCTGTTAAGGCCGATCCAGGTTGGCCGACGGCTGGGCGAGAGCGAAATCGGCACCACGGCACCGGCGGTCAGCCTGGCCGACGACCTGCCGGCGCTGGTGCGTGGCAACGAGCACTACCTGCAGCGTTTCGCCCCGGTGTTCTGCCTCAGCGAGCCGCTGCACGATCTCGACGGCAAGGTCTTCGGGGTGATCGACATCACCGGCCTGGGTGAGCGCGATCCGTCCTTGCTGCAGGGCTATTTCCGGCAGGCGGCACTGGCCAGCGAGAACCGCCTGTTCCATGCCCTCACCGACGTGCACCTGCTGGCCGTGCAGCATGATCCACGCTGGCTGGCGTCGCCGCTGCAGGGGCTGCTGGCGGTGCAGGAGGACGGCCAGCTGCGCGCGGCCAACCGCGTTGCAAGGCGCCTGTTGGGTCTGCCACGGCGCGGGCCGCTGCCGTTGCTGAGTCTGGAGACGCTGTTTGCCGGTGCCAGTGCGGCGCAACGGCGTAGCCTGCTGCAACCGGGTGCGCCGCATCGGGTCCGTCTGGGCGAGGGCAGTGCGGTCTACCTGCAGCATCTGCAGGCACCGCGAGGTGCATTGCGGCGCGGCGCGCGGCGGAGTGCGCCGACAAACCCGGGTGCGCCGCAGCTGCGTGACCAGCAACGAGAGGCGGCACGGCGTGCGGCACAGGCCGCAGACGGCAATCTCAGTCTGGCCGCACGCCAGCTGGGTATCTCGCGCACCACGCTGTACAAGCTGCTGCGCGATTGACCGGAAGGTCGCCGGGCATGGCCCGGCGGCATCCATCAGTCGCGGAAGTTGTTGAACTGCAGCGGCAGCTCGAACTTGCCGGCCTTCAGCACGGCGATGGCGTCCTGCAGGTCGTCGCGCTTCTTGCCCTGCACGCGCAGCTTGTCGCCGTTGATCTGGCTCTCCACCTTCAGCTTGGCATCCTTCAGTGCCGCGGCGATCTTCTTGGCGATCTTCTGCTCGATGCCCTGCTTGACGGTGATCTTCTGCCGGGCCTGCGCCAGGTTGGTTTCGATATCGCCGAATTCCAGGCTGAGCACGTCGATGCCGCGCGCGGCCAGGCGTGCACGCAGGATGTCGTTCATCTGCTTGAGCTGGAACTCGGTCGGCGCAGTCTGGTTGATGACATCGCCATCGCGTTCGAACTTGGCATCCACGCCCTTGAAATCGAAGCGGGTGGCGAGCTCGCGGTTGGCCTGGTCGATGGCGTTGGTCAGCTCGTGGGTGTCGACTTCGGACACGACGTCGAAGGAAGGCATGGGCGGTACTCCGCAGAATTCAGTGGCGGCCATTCTATCGCGCCGGCCTGCATGCCCGCTTTCTGTAGCCATACTCGGCTGCTTTGTGAAGAGCAGCCGAGCATGGCTGGACTCTACAAGACGGCCAGCCAGGCTTGGCTCGGCGCTACATAAGAGCAACAGGCGGGCGATAATGGGCCATGAACCTGCAACGCTCTCCCTCGCGCGCGGTGACCTGGATGGTTGCGGCGGTCGCCTGTTTCTCGCTGATGGACGCTGGCATGAAACAGCTGTCGGCCAGCTATCCCACCCTGGAAGTGACCTTCCTGCGTGGCGCGGCCTCGCTGCCGTTCGTGCTGGTCTGGGTACTGGTCAGCGCCGGCCCGCGCTCGCTGATCCCGCGTCGCTGGGGGTTGCACCTGCTGCGTGGCGCGCTGGGCATGGCGATGATCGGCTGCTTCGTGTTCGCCCTGCGCGATCTGCCGCTGTCCACCGCCTACACCATCTATTTTGTCGCCCCGCTGCTGATCGCTGCGTTGTCGGTGCCGCTGCTGGGTGAACGGGTGGGCCCTCGGCGCTGGGTGGCCATCGGCATCGGCCTGATCGGCGTGCTGGTGGTACTGCGGCCGGGCGTGGACGGCTTCATCTCGGTGCCAGGGTTGATGGTGCTGGCGGCGGCCACCGCCTATGCCATCGCCGCGATCACGGTCAGCCTGCTGACCCGCACCGATACCTCGCAGTCGATGGTGGTCTGGTTCCTGGTGATCATGGCCATCGGCGCCGGCCTGCTGGCGATTCCGGGCTGGGTGCCGCTGCAGCTGGCGCATGCGCCGCTGATCGCCGGTATGGGGCTGGCCGGAGCGCTGGGCCAGATTGCCCTGACCAAGGCGTTCCAGCTGGGCGAGGCCTCGATGATCGCGCCGCTGGAGTACAGCGGCCTGGTCTGGGTGATCGGCTGGGATCTGGCCTTCTGGGGCCAGCTGCCGGATGGCTATACCTGGGTGGGAGCGGCGATCATTGTCGCCTCCGGCCTGTACCTGCTGCACCGCGAGCGGGTGAACCGGCAGGAGCCGCCGAAGCCGCTGGATCATCCCTGAGTCGGTTGGGCCGGGGAATGGGGTTAGAGCCCCTGCGGGGATCCGGCCCCGGGGTCGGATCCCGCAGGGGCTCTGACCCCAGCCAACGCTCCGGTTTGGGTGACTTAGAACCAAAAGGAATAACATTCTGGCCCATGGCGCGGGCGCGCAAGCCCCCACGCTGGTAGGCTGCACGCCCCCTTCCCCCACCCAGCCGGTGAGTCACGCCCGTGATCGAGTTCCAGCGCCTGCACAAATCCTATGCCGTTGCCGGCCGCGAAGTCAGCGCGCTGCAACCGCTGGACCTGACCATCGAGGCCGGTGAGGTGTTCGGCATCATCGGCCATTCCGGCGCCGGCAAGTCGACCCTGATCCGCATGATCAACCGCCTGGAAGAGCCCAGCGGTGGACGGCTGTTGATCGGCGGCGAGGATGTCACCGCGCTGGACCCGAACGGCCTGCGCGCGCTGCGTCGGCGCATCGGCATGATCTTCCAGCACTTCAACCTGCTGTCTTCGCGCACGGTGGCGGGCAACGTCGCCTTCCCGCTGGAGCTGGCCGGTACGCCGAAGACGGAGATCGACGCGCGCGTGGCCGAGCTGCTGCAGACCGTCGGCCTGGAAGCGCATGCGCAGAAATACCCGGCCCAGTTGTCCGGTGGCCAGAAGCAGCGCGTCGGCATCGCCCGTGCGCTGGCGACCCGCCCGCAGATCCTGCTGTGCGACGAGGCGACCAGTGCGCTCGACCCGCAGACCACCGCCTCGGTGTTGTCACTGCTGTCGAAGATCAACCGCGAGCTGGGCCTCACCATCGTGCTGATCACCCACGAGATGGACGTGATCCGCCGCGTCTGCGACCGCGTCGCTGTGCTTGATGCCGGCCAGATGGTCGAGACCGGCCCGGTCACTCGGGTGTTCCTGCACCCGAAGCATCCGACCACGCGCCGTTTCGTCAGCGAATCGGAGCACGTGGATGAAGGCGCGCTGCACCGCGATTTCGACGTCGTCGTCGGTCGCATCGTGCGCCTGACCTTCCTCGGCGGCGACACCTATGAACCCCTGCTCGGCAGCGTCGCCCGCCAGACTGGGGTCGATTACAACATCTTGTCCGGCCGCATCGATCGGATCAAGGACACCCCGTATGGCCAGCTGGTGGTCGCCCTGGTGGGCGGTGACCAGTCCGCCGCGCAGGCCGCATTCGTGGCCGCCGGCGTGCACGTTGAGGAACTGCGTCGATGATCGCCGCCACTGCTGAAGGTTTCTTCCGCCACCTGGATGCGGACAAATGGGTGGATATCGGCAAGGCGACCATCGAGACGCTGCTGATGATGGCCGGTTCGCTGCCACTGACTCTGGCCATTGGTTTGCCGATGGGCGTGTTGTTGTACGTGTTCGGGGCGCCGCAGCTGAAGCGCCGGCCCTTCGCCTACGGCGTGCTGGCGTTGGTGGTGAACCTGCTGCGCTCGGTACCGTTCATCATCCTGATGGTGGTGCTGATCCCGGTGTCGCTGTGGCTGATGGGCCAGTCGATCGGTGTGCTCGGCACGCTGCCCGCACTGGTCATCGGTGCGGCACCGTTCTACGCGCGGCTGGTCGAGACTGCTCTGCGTGAAGTAGACCGCGGTGTGGTCGAGGCGGCACAGGCGATGGGCGCCACCACCTGGCAACTGGTCAGCCGGGTACTGTTGCCCGAAGCTCGCCCGGGCCTGATTGCAGCCGCGACCGTGACCACGGTGGCGCTGGTCGGGTTCACGGCAATGGGCGGTGCGATTGGTTCCGGTGGCCTGGGCGACCTGGCACTTCGCGAAGGCTACCAGCGCAACCGTACCGACGTGGCCCTGGTCACCGTGGTGGTATTGCTGGTGCTGGTGCAGCTGCTGCAGATGCTCGGCGACCGCCTGGTCACGCATTACAGCCGCAAATAATCGGTTCGTCCGCCGGGCCATGCCCGGCGGCGCCACCTCAACGCACGTTCGGCACTTCGTAGCCCAGCTTGCCGACCTGCTCGGGGTGCTGCGGCACCCGCTTGAGCTTGTCGGTGTTGACGCCGTACTCGTCACGCAGGCGCTCGGCCAGCTCCTTGTACAGGGCTTTGTCCATGTCCGGAGTGCGCGAGAAGATCCAGGCCATCTCGCGACCCGGGTAGCCGATCAGCGCCCATGAGTAGTCCGGGGCCACTTCCAGCACGCGCGAATGCGTAGGCACCACGCGATAGAACCAGGTGCGCCAGCCATGGTTGCCGCTGTCCGGGTCGACGCTGGCGCGGGCGCGGACTTCCTGCAGGGGTTCGCCGAAGCCATCGCGGTAGCGGTAGGTGATGCCGACCTTGTGTTCGTCGCGCAGTTCGTACTGGTTGACGCTGGCGACATGGCCGCGTTCGATGAAGTTCGGTACGCGGCCGATCACGTACCAGGTGCCCATGAAGCGCTTCAGGTCGATCGGTTCGTCCAGGGCGGGAGCGCGCGTTGCGCTGGCACGGGGCGACGGCGGCTCACTGGCGGCCATGGCGGGGCCCGCCAGGGACAGGGCCAGCAGCACGGCGCAGAGCGGGCGGATCGAGGTCATGCGGGAGCGTGCTCCAGTGGGCTTGCACGCGCATGGTCGACTGTGTGCACGCGATCCGTCAATGGTGTCGCAACCTGTGAGAAGGGGCTTGCCCAAGCTGTGTTGCATTGTCTACCGGAGAAGCCCCATGAACGCACGTTCCGCCCTTCGCCCTGCAACTGAACGCGTCATCCTCGAGCGTGCCGACCCGCGCCTGCTGCGCAGCGTGCAGCAGTTGGCCCTGGCCGGCCTGGCGCTGGTACTGGTCTGGCCGGCCGCGCGCGGCAGCAGCACCTGGCTGGGCTGGCTGCCGATGTGGCTGGTGGGCATGCCGCTGGTGGCCTGGTGGGCACTGCTGCGCTTCCCGTTGCCACGCCTGTCGTGGTTGCGGCTGGCACGTCGTACCGGTGGACAGGCGCGACGTCGCAGCGGCGGGACGCCTCGAGGCCGGCGCGGCTCGACGGCCACGGCCTGACCTTCGACACGGGGGCGGCCGCGACGTTCCGTGCTAGCGTTCCTGGGCTTATGACTGCCTGGAGCTGCAATGTCACGACTCGCTTCCGCCTGCCTGTTGGCCGGCATGATGACCGCTGCCTCGGTGGGGACCGCCGTGGCCGCTGAAGAAACCGATCGCTACGCCTGGCTGGAGGACGTCACCGGCGACAAGCCGCTGTCCTGGGTCAAGGAACAGAACGCCAAGTCCGAAGGGCGCCTGGCGCAGACCCCGGCCTTCAAGCAGATGGAGACCAGCATCCGTGAGGTGCTCGACTCCGATGCCAAGATCCCCGGCGTGCAGAAGATCGGCGACTACTACTACAACTTCTGGAAGGACAAGCAGCACGAGCGCGGCCTGTGGCGGCGCACCACGCTGGCCGAATACCGCAAGGCCTCGCCGCAGTGGGAAACCGTGCTCGACCTGGACGCGTTGAACAAGGCCGAGGGCGAGAACTGGGTCTGGCACGGTGCCGACTGCCTGCGCCCGGACTACAGCCGCTGCCTGATCGCGCTGTCGCGCGGCGGCGCCGATGCCGATGTCACCCGTGAGTTCGACCTGTCCAACAAGTCCTGGATCAAGGACGGCTTCTTCCGTCCGGAATCGAAGGGCGGCCTGAACTGGATCGACCGCGACACCGTATTCGTCTACACCGACTTCGGTGCCGGCTCGATGACCACCTCCGGCTACCCACGCGTGGCCAAGCTGTGGAAGCGTGGTACGCCGATGGCCTCGGCCAGCGTGGTGTACGAAGGCAAGCCGGAAGACATGTACATCGCGGCGATGCACGATGACACTCCGGGCTTCGAGCGCAACCTGGTCAGCCGCACCCTGGCCTTCTACAACAACGAGCTGTACCTGCGTGCCGACAATGGCACGCTGACCAAGATCGACGCGCCGAACTCGGCGGAGAAGGGCCTGCACAAGCAGTGGCTGACCCTGGAGCTGCGTGACGCCTGGACCGTAGGTGGCAAAACCTACGCCTCCGGCTCGCTGCTGGCGACCAAGTTCGACGATTTCCTGGCCGGCAAGCGTGATTTCGAAGTCCTGTTCACCCCGACCGCGACCACCTCGCTGGCCGGTGCGACCTGGACCAAGAGCCACCTGGTGCTGAACGTGCTCGACGACGTCAAGAACCGCCTGTCGGTGCTGACCCCGGGTGCCAGCGGCTGGCAGAAGAGTGAGTTCGTCGGTGCGCCGGCCTTCGGCACCCTGGCCGTGGGCGCGGTGGACAGCAACGACAGCGACGCCGTCTGGCTGACCGCCACGGACTACCTGACCCCGACCACGCTGGCACTGGCCGAGATCGGGAAGGCGCCGGAAGTGCTCAAGACCATGCCGGCCTTCTTCGATGCCAAGGACAAGGTGATCGAACAGCACTTCGCCACCAGCAAGGACGGCACCCGCGTGCCGTACTTCGTGGTGCACGACAAGGCGATGAAGCTGGACGGTTCCAACCCGACCCTGCTGTACGGCTACGGTGGCTTCGAGATCTCGCTGACCCCGAGCTACTCCGGTGGCATGGGTCGCGCCTGGCTGGAAAAGGGCGGCGTGTACGTGGTCGCCAACATCCGTGGCGGTGGTGAGTACGGCCCGCGCTGGCACCAGGCGGCGCTGAAGCAGAACCGTCACAAGGCTTATGAAGACATGGCCGCCGTGGCGCAGGACCTGGTCACCCGCAAGATCACCTCGGCCAAGCACCTGGGCGTGCAGGGCGGCAGCAACGGTGGCCTGCTCACCGGCAACATGCTCACCCAGTACCCGGAGCTGTTCGGTGCGGTGGTGGTGCAGGTACCGCTGCTGGACATGAAGCGCTACAGCCACCTGCTGGCCGGTGCCTCGTGGATGGCCGAGTACGGCAACCCGGACACCAGCGACTGGGAGTTCATCAAGACCTTCTCGCCGTACCATCTGTTCGATGCGAAGAAGACCTACCCGCCGGTGCTGTTCACCACCTCCACCCGCGATGATCGCGTGCATCCGGGCCACGCCCGCAAGATGGCGGCGAAGATGATCGACGCCGGCAAGGACGTGACCTACTACGAGAACATCGAAGGTGGCCACGGCGGTGCGGCCAACAATGCGCAGGCCGCGCACATGGCTGCACTGGCCTACAGCTTCCTGTGGGAGCGGTTGGGCGGCAAGTAAGCAGAACGGAATAAGCAGAACGGAAAACGCCGCCCCAGGGCGGCGTTTTTCGTTATCGGGTGGCGCCGGGCCATGCCCGGCGAGCGCGGAGCGCGGCAATATGCCGCCGGGCATGGCCCGGCGCTACCGGAATCGCTTCAACCCGCGTGCGATCCGCGCCACCGCTTCCTGCAACCGCGGCACTTCCTGGGTGTAGGCCAGCCGCACGTGCTGGTTGGCGCGGTGGAAGCCGAAATCCAGGCCCGGGGTGAACGCCACGTGTTCGGTTTCCAGGAAGTGCGCACAGAACGCCTGCGCGTCGTCGGTAAACGCGCTGACGTCGGCGTACAGGTAGAACGCACCCTGCGGTTCCACTTCGATGCGGAAACCAAGCTCGCGCAGGGCGGGCAACAGATAATCGCGACGCTCGCGGAATGCTTCGCGGCGCTGCTCGAAGATCGCCATCGATTCCGCGCTGAAGCAGGCCAGCGCAGCGTGCTGGGCGATGCTGGAGGCGCTGATGTACAGGTTCTGTGCCAGCTTCTCCAGGTCCGGCACCGCCGCCGGCGGCGCCACCAGCCAACCCAGCCGCCAGCCGGTCATGCCGAAATATTTGGAGAAGCTGTTCAGCACGAACGCGCTGTCATCCACCTGCAGCACGCTGGCTGCGTCCAGGCCGTAGGTCAGGCCGTGATAGATCTCGTCCACCACCAGGTGGCCGCCACGCGCCTGCAGGGCCTTCGATAGTGCGGCCAGTTCGTCGGCGGAGAGCACGGTGCCGGTCGGGTTGGCGGGTGAGGCCACCAGCGCGCCGACACTGTCGGCATTCCAGTGCTGTTCCACCAGCGAGGGAGTGAGCTGGTATGCGGTGTCCGGGCCGACCGGCACCAGCTGCGCGCCGCCTTCCACAAGGCGCAGGAAGTGGCGGTTGCAGGGGTAGCCGGGGTCGGCCAGCAGCCAGTGGCGGCCGGGATCGACCAGCAGGCTGCTGGCCAGCAGCAGCGCCCCGGAACCGCCGGGCGTGACCAGGATGCGTTCGGGATCGATGTCCAGCCCATAGTGGCTGCGATAGAAGCCACTGATCGCCTGGCGCAGGGCCGGCAGGCCGCGCGCGGCGGTATATCGGGTGTGGCCGGCGGCCAGCGCAGCCTGGCCGGCGCGTACGACCGGTTCGGCGGTGGTGAAGTCCGGTTCGCCGATCTCCAGGTGGATCACATCATGGCCGGCCTGTTCCAGCGCCTGTGCGCGGGCCAGCAGGGACATCACGTGGAACGGGGCGATCTCATGGCTGCGCCGGCTGTAGCCCGGCGTGTGGGGCAGGGTGCTCATGCAGCCATGGTACGCCGCGTGCCGGGGTCGGATCCCTTTTGCGTGCAAAAGGGCTCTGACCCGGAGGAGGGGCGCGCGCGATCCATGACGATCCGCAGGGTTGCCGCATGGCCGGGATTGGGGTCAGATCCCTTTTCGGGAAAAGGGATCTGACCCCGTCGAAGACCATTGCATTGATGCACCAGGAGCCTTATCTCATGAAATCCACCCTCTGCCTGTTGCTTGCCAGCCTGATGACCACCACCGCTACCGCCGCCACTCCGCCCGTTCCGCCGGATGCCGCCAAGCATCCGCACGTGGTCAAGGCGCCGTTCGGCGCGACCCGCAACGATGACTATTACTGGCTGCGCGACGACAAACGCGAGAACAAGGACATGCTGGCCTACCTGCAGGCCGAGAATGCCTATGCCGACCAGCTGCTGGCACCGCTGAAGCCACTGGAAGACACCCTGTACAAGGAGATCGTCGGCCGCATCAAGCAGGACGATTCCAGTGTGCCGGCGCGTGAGCGCGGCTACTGGTACTACAGCCGCTACGAGACCGGCCAGGACTACCCCATCCATGCGCGCCGCAAGGGTGCGATGGAAGCGCCCGAGGAGATCCTGCTCGACGTCAATGCACTGGCCGCCGGCAAGGGTTACTTCAGTGTCGGCTCGATGGAGGTCAGCCAGGACAACCAGCTGTTGGCCTGGGCAGATGATGACGTCGGCCGCCGCCAGTACACCATCCGCTTCAAGGACCTGCGCACCGGCCAGGTGCTGCCCGATGTGATCAGCGGCAGCTCCGGTGATCTGGTCTGGGCCGACGACAACCGCACCGTGCTGTACGTCGAGAACGATCCGGAAACGCTGTTGACCGTGCGCGTGAAGAAGCACGTGCTGGGCACACCGGCCAGTGCCGACACCGTCGTCTACGAAGAGAAGGACGACAGTTTCTACATGGGCATCGGCCGCACCCGCGACGACCGCTTCATCACCATCGGCGTGCACAGCACCGTGTCCTCGGAGGAGCGCTACGCGCCGGCCAGTGATCCGACCACCTTCATCGTGCTTGCGCCGCGCCAGCGCGATGTCGAGTATGACGCTGACCACTACGATGGCCGCTGGGTGATCCGCACCAACGACGGTGCGAAGAACTTCAAGCTGGTCACCGCGCCTACCGATGCCACCTCGCGCTCGCAGTGGCAGGACTGGATCGCGCACGACGCTGCGGTGTTCATCGAAGGCTTCGAGCTGTTCGACAGCTATACCGCCATCGCCGAACGTTCCGAGGGCCTGGAGCGCATCCGCCTGCTGTTCAAGGATGGCCGCAGCGATTACGTGAAGGCTGATGAGCCGGCGTATTCGATGGGCCTGGGCGACAACACCGAGGCCGATACGCCGTGGTTGCGTTACGTCTACACCTCGATGACCACCCCTACCACGGTGTTCGAGCTGAACACTGCCACGGGCGAGCGCCGTCAGCTGAAGCGGCAGCCGGTGATCGGCTATGACGTATCGAAGTACGAAACCGACCGCGTGTGGATCACCGCCCGCGACGGGGTCAAGGTGCCGGTGTCGCTGGTCTACCGCAAGGGCTACCAGAAGGATGGCAAGGGCGCGCTGTTCCAGTACGCCTACGGCAGCTACGGCATGTCGATGGACCCGTACTTCAACCAGACCGCGGTGAGCCTGCTCGATCGCGGCGTGGTGTATGCCATTGCGCATATCCGCGGCGGCCAGGAAATGGGCCGTGACTGGTACGAGAACGGCAAGCTGCTGCACAAGCAGAACACCTTCAACGATTTCATCGACGTCACCCGTGGCCTGGTGGCACAGGGATGGGCGGCGAAAGATCGCGTGGCCGCCTCCGGTGGCAGCGCCGGCGGCCTGCTGATGGGCGCGGTGGCCAACCAGGCGCCGCAGGACTATCGGGTGATGGTGGCGCAGGTGCCGTTCGTCGACGTGGTCACCACCATGCTCGACCCGACCATTCCGCTGACCACCAACGAATACGACGAGTGGGGCAACCCGGAGCAGAAGCCGTACTACGACTACATGCTGTCCTACTCGCCCTATGACAACGTGAAGAAGCAGGCCTACCCGGCGCTGTTCGTGGGCACCGGCCTGTGGGATTCGCAGGTGCAGTACTGGGAGCCGGCCAAGTGGGTGGCCAAGCTGCGTGACGACAACACCGGTCATCTTCCGATCCTGTTCCGCACCAACATGGAAGCTGGTCACGGGGGCAAGTCGGGGCGCTTCCAGCGCTACCGTGAGCTGTCCGAGTCATACGCCTTCGTGCTGCAGCAGCTGGGTATCCAGGACCCGGCCGGCGCCGCTGCGGCGGAATGAGGCACGGTGGCGGCGGTGATATCGCCGCCGCCACCGCTCTGGGTATCCTTGTGCGATGAGCCAGCCCGACCCACCCGTTGCCAAAGCATCGTCCGCGCCGGTCCGGCCGGTACGTTTCCGCTGGGCCTGGTGGCTGCTGGCGTACGTCAGCCTCGGCACCGGCATCGTCGGCATCTTCGTGCCGGGCCTGCCGACCACCGTATTCATCCTGATCTCGGCCTGGGCCGCTTCGCGCGGTTCCGAGCGCCTGCACAACTGGTTGCTGCAACACCCGCGTTTCGGCCCGGCCATCGCCAACTGGCAGGCGCATGGCGCGGTCAGCCGTTATGGCAAGTGGATGGCCACGGTCACCATGGCGGTGTGCGCCGGCATCATGCTGTGGTGCGTGCCGATCGCCTGGGTGAAGTGGTTCTCGATCGGAAGCATGACCGTGGTGGCGATCTGGTTGTGGACCCGGCCGTTGCCGCCACCCGAGTAACGTCCCCCGCCGGGCATGATCCGGCGCTACCAGGGGGCCCGGTTGCGGTGGCGCCGGGCCATGCCCGGCGGATGCGCGGCACGGCACCCTGCACCAACCGCTCAGCCGCCAATGGCTATACTCGGGGCATGAAGATCCCCCATCGAAACGCCATCCTGATTCCGCTGGCAGCGGCTTCGCTGCTGCTCCTCGCCGCCTGCGGCAACAAGGGCCCGCTGGTACTGCCGCAGAAGCCGGTGCCGGTGGAAGAACTGGTCGAACCGGTTGCCGAGCCCGCCAACGAAGCGACTCCGGCGGAGACCCAGGGCACCGGCACCCCGGCCACGACCGTGGACCCGGCCGCGCCGACGACCCAGCCGGCGCCTGCGCCCGCGAAGAAGGTGGGCAGCGGGAATGAGTGAGGCCGGTTCCAAGGCGCTGCGTTTCAGCAAGATGCACGGCGCGGGCAATGATTTCGTAGTGATCGACCTGCGTGACGGCACCGTGCCGCCTACGCCCGAGCTGGCCGCGCGTCTGGCCGATCGCCACACCGGTGTCGGCTGCGATCAGATCCTGACCATCGAAGCGCCGCGTGCGGAAGGCTCGGTGGCTTCGTACCGGATCTGGAATGCCGATGGTTCAAATTCCGAACAGTGCGGCAACGGTGCGCGCTGCATCGCCGCCTGGCTGGTGCGCGAGGGCAGTGCACAGGGCGATGCGTTCGTCATCGACAGCCCGCTGGCCAGCCACGAAGTGAAGGTGCTGGGCGATGGCCAGTACGCGGTGACCATGGGCGTGCCCGCGTTCGAGCCGGCCAACGTGCCGCTGGTGGGCTTCGCCCATCCGCGCGAGGAATACCTGCTGCCGCTGCAGGGCGAGACCGTGCGTTTTGCCGCAGTGTCGATGGGCAATCCGCACGCGGTGATTGAAGTCGGCCTGATCGATGCCGCACCGGTCGAGCGCGTCGGTTCGCTGCTGCAGCAGCATGCGTCGTTCCCGCGTTCGGTGAACGTGGGCTTCGCCCAGGTGATGAGCCCCGCGCATGCACGCCTGCGCGTGTTCGAGCGCGGCGTCGGCGAAACCCTGGCCTGCGGCAGCGGTGCCTGTGCCGCTGCGGTGACCCTGATGCAGCGTGGCCGCTTGCAGCGCGATGCGCGCATCAGCCTGCCCGGTGGTGACCTCCGCATCCAGTGGCCGGGTGATGGCCAGCCGGTGGTAATGGCCGGCCCGACTGCATTCGTCTTCGAAGGGGAGTGGATCGCATGACCGAAACCGTCGACAAGCTCGGGGCCCACGAAGTTGCTGCCTGGTTGCGGCGTCATCCCGGCTTCCTCAAGCAGTTCCCGGACCTGGCCCTGACCCTGGTGGTGCCCCGCGATGACGGCCCGACCGCATCGCTGGCCAGCTACCAGCTGGAAGTGCTGCGTGAGAAGAACCGCGAGCTCGCGCGACGCTTGGCCGATCTGGGCGCCACCGCACAGGTCAACGAGCGCCTGGCGGTGCGTACGCACCAGCTGACCCTGGCGCTGATGAAGCAGGACAACGCCGCCGACACCCTGCGTGCGATGGCCGCCTCGCTGCAGGAAGACTTCGCCGGCGACCTGGTGCGGTTGGTGGTGCACACGCCGGTGGCGGGACTGGAACAGGCCGATTGGCTGCAGGTGATCGCCGCCGATGATGCGCAGCTCGGTCCGTTCCGCGATTGCCTGAAGGACGGCGAGCCGATCTGTGGCCGCCTGCAGCCGGAAAAGAACGCCGTGCTGTATGGCGTACGCAGCGAAGAAGTGCAGACCACCGCATTGCTGCCACTGCCGGGCGTAGGCCTGATCGCGGTCGGCAGCCATGACCCGAACCGCTTCTACCCGGGCATGGGCACGCTGTTCCTGCGCATGATGGGCGATGCGCTGGTCACCGGCCTGAAGCGCTTCCCGGGCTGAGCAGGACACGACGATGAGCGCGGTACAGGCCTTCCTGCAGCACCTGCAGGTGGAGCGGCGGATGTCGGCGCATACGCTTGATGCCTATCGCCGCGACCTGGACGCTCTGTCGGTGTGGGCCGAGCCGCGGGGCGTGGTGGTGGAAGCACTCGATGCCGAAACGCTGCGTCAGTTCGTCGCCGATGAACACCGCCGCGGACTGTCGGCCAAGAGCCTGCAGCGCCGCTTGTCTGCCTGCCGCAGCTTCTACGCCTGGCTGCTCAAGCACGACCGTATCGAGGTCAACCCGGCGGCGACGCTGAAGGCGCCGCGCGCGCCACGTCGGCTGCCGCAGGTGCTCGATGCCGATGAAGCCGTGCAGCTGGTTGAACTGGAGCCCGAGGGTGAACTCGGCCGTCGTGATCGCGCGTTGCTGGAACTGTTCTATTCCTCCGGCCTGCGCCTGAGCGAAGTGTGTGCGTTGACCTGGCGCGATCTTGATTTTGCCAGCGGCCTGGTCAACGTGATGGGCAAGGGCAATCGCCAGCGCCGGGTGCCGTTCGGCCGACCAGCGCGCGAAGCGCTGCAGGCATGGCGTGCGGAAAGTGGTGGTGGCCCGGCAATGCCGGTGTTTCCCGGTCGCAACGGGTCGATCAGCCAACGCGCGGTGCAGATCCGCATCCGCCAGCTGGCGCAGCGCCAGGGCCTGTTCAAGCACGTGCATCCGCACATGCTGCGGCATAGTTTCGCCAGCCATATCCTGGAATCCTCCGGCGACCTGCGCGGCGTGCAGGAGTTGCTCGGCCATGCCGACATCGCCACCACGCAGATCTATACCCACCTCGATTTCCAGCATCTGGCCAAGGTCTACGACGCCGCGCATCCACGTGCGAAGCGTCGCAGCAAGGACGACAAGGCTGAATAGACCGCCCTTGATCTGGATCAGGGCTGGGCGGATGCAACCGGCGCACCGTGGCCGCAGGCCACGAGGAAACTGCCTGCCATGGCGAAGCCCATTCCGCTGCACCCCAGGCATCCCGAGCGCATCTGCTGGGGCTGCGACCGCTACTGCGCGGCTGACGCGCTGGCCTGCGGCAATGGTTCCGGCCGGACCCAGCATCCGATCGAGACGCAGGGGGAGGACTGGTACATTGCCTGGGGCATCGAGCCCAATCCGGAGCGGCCGTCGCAGGCAAAACGTTGAACGACAGGCGTTCAACGTTCGGGCGGCGGGGCCCGCGCGCATTGCGATGCGCTCGTTGAAAAGGCGCCCGCCTGCCAATGGCGCGCCGCCAAGCGCTGAACGGCAGCCATCCGCACAGGCTTGATCGCACCCGGCGCTGTCCCCATCTCCCGGGAACAGCTATCGGAGGCCGCATGGACCCCAGTCAGAATCCCAACGTTTTCCACGCCACCACCATCGTCTGCGTCCGTCGCGGCGAGCACGTGGCCATTGCCGGCGACGGCCAGGTCACGCTGGGCCACACCGTGATGAAGGGCAATGCGCGCAAGGTGCGACGCCTTGGCCGTGACGGCCAGGTGCTGGCCGGCTTCGCCGGTGCCGCCGCCGATGCCTTCACCCTGTTCGAGCTGTTCGAGGCCAAGCTGGAAAAGCACGGCCAGCTGCAGCGCGCTGCGGTCGAGCTGGCCAAGGATTGGCGCACCGAGCGCCGTCTGGGCAAGCTCGAAGCCCTGCTGGCCGTGGCCGACAAGGAAACCTCGCTGATCATCAGCGGCACCGGTGATGTGATCGAGCCGGAGGACGGCATCATCGCCATCGGTTCCGGTGGTTCCTATGCACTGTCGGCCGCCCGCGCGCTGATGGCGCACACCGAACTGGATGCGCGCACCATCGCCAGTGAAGCGATCGGCATCGCCGGCGACATCTGCATCTATACCAACCGCAACGTGGTGGTCGAGGAGCTGTAACGCTCCCCGATCCGCCGGGCATGGCCCGGCGCTACCGACAACGAATTCGTGAGCACATCCATGTCGAAGATCGAAGTTTCCTCCGCCACCATGACCCCGCGCGAGATCGTGCAGGAGCTGGACCGGCATATCGTGGGCCAGCACGACGCCAAGCGCGCGGTGGCCATCGCCCTGCGCAACCGCTGGCGTCGCATGCAGCTGGTGCCTGAGCTGCGCAATGAGGTGATGCCGAAGAACATCCTGATGATCGGCCCGACCGGCGTCGGCAAGACCGAGATCGCACGCCGCCTGGCCACGCTGGCCAACGCGCCGTTCGTCAAGGTCGAAGCAACCCGCTTCACCGAAGTCGGCTACGTCGGCAAGGACGTCGAGCAGATCATCCGTGACCTGGCCGATACCGCAGTGAAGCTTTACCGCGAACAGGCCAAGGTGCGCGTGCGTACCCAGGCCGAAGAGCGCGCCGAAGACCGCATCCTTGATGCGCTGCTGCCGCGACGTAGTGGCGGCATCGGTTTCGATCCGGAGGTGGCGCGCAACGAGCCGTCGGCACAGGACAACGAGACCCGCATCAAGTTCCGCAAGATGCTGCGCAATGGTGAGTTGGACGACCGCGAGATCGAGCTCGACCTGGCCGCCAACGTCAGCATGGACATCATGACCCCGCCGGGCATGGAGGAAATGGGCCAGCAGCTGAAGTCGATGTTCGCCAACCTCGGTGGTGGCGCCAAGGCGCACAAGCGCACGCTGACCATCAAGGCCGCGCGTCCGCTGCTGATCGAAGAAGAAGCCGGCAAGCTGGTCAACGAGGACGACATCCGTACCGCGGCGATCGAAGCCTGCGAGCAGCACGGCATCGTTTTCATCGACGAGATCGACAAGGTCGCCAAGCGTGGTGACAACGTGGGTGGTGGCGACGTCTCGCGCGAAGGCGTGCAGCGCGACCTGCTGCCGCTGGTGGAAGGCTCCAACGTGTCCACCAAGTACGGCACGATCAAGACCGACCACATCCTGTTCATTGCCTCCGGCGCATTCCACCTGGCCAAGCCCAGCGACCTGATTCCCGAGCTGCAGGGTCGTTTCCCGATCCGTGTCGAGCTGGGTGCGCTGAGCAAGAACGATTTCGTGCGCATCCTGACCGAACCGAAGGCCGCGCTGACCAAGCAGTACGAGGCGCTGCTGGCCACCGAGGGCGTCAAGGTCAGCTTCACCGCCGATGCCATCGATCGCCTGGCCGAGATCGCCTTCCAGGTGAACGAGCGCCAGGAGAACATCGGTGCGCGCCGCCTGCACACCGTGCTGGAGCGGTTGCTGGATTCGCTCAGCTACGAAGCACCGGACCGTGATGGCGAGACCCTTGCAATCGACAGCGCCTACGTCGATACGCACCTGGGCGAGCTGGTGCAGGATCCGGACCTCAGCCGCTACATCCTGTAACGCAGAAGGCCGCTATCCGATGGGGGCGGATCCCTCGCCGTGGCGAGGGCTCTGACCCCGGCCGCTGCAACATGGAAGGCTGCCGCAAGGCGGCCTTCTTCGTTGATGGTCAGCGCGATTGCCGTGTGCGGTAGGCCTGCAGCACCTGATCCATCACCGCATTGGTGCGGGCGGCGCTGACGCCGGTTGACGGCGAGTGGCCGTTGCCGCGCAGCTCATCGACCAGAGTGGCGATCAACGGCTGCTGGATCGACGGCGGGTTCTGGATGTCGAACGCCTGCACGCCGGCCTCGGTCTCCAGTACTACCGGAACATCATCGAAGGTGGCAAAGCGCAGCTGACCGTGGTCGCCGGTGATCTCGACTTCATCCTGGCGGCGGAACGCGCAGAAACTCCACTGCGCGATGCCATGCACCCCCCGACCGGCACGAAAGCACATCGAGACGCTGTCCTCGGCGGCATACGCGCCTGCCTGCGAACTGGCCAGGCCACGCACATCGGTCAAAGGCCCGAGCAGGTGATCGAGCAGGTCCAGGGTGTGCGAGCCCAGATCAACGAACAGGCCGCCGCCGGAGATTGCCGGGTTGGTCCGCCAGAAGTCCGGCGACGCGGCATTCGCCGAGTGCGGTCGATGCAGGGTGGCGCGCACGCTGCGCGGTTCACCGATCGCGCCGCTGTCCAGCAGCTGCTTCACCTTCTCGAAGCGGGGCAGGGCGCGGCGGTAATAGGCTACGAACACCGGTACGCCGCTGCGTGCGCTGGCCTCCATGATGCATTTGCACTGGTCATGGTCCATGGCCATCGGCTTTTCGATGTAGACCGGCTTGCCCGCGGCAATCGCCTTCAATGCGTAATGCATGTGCGTGGAAGGCGGCGTCGCAACGTAGATCGCGTTCACTTCCGGATCGGCGATGAGCGCATCGGCATCGGCGTACCAGCGGGGAATCGCATGGCGCCGTGCGTAGTCTTCGGCCAGTGCCGCATTGCGGCGCATCACCGCGGCCACCCGTGAGCCGGGCGCGCCGGCCAGAGCCGGGCCGCTTTTCTTCTCGGTGACGCTGCCGCAACCGATGAAGCCCCACGCCACATTGTCCAGGATCATGGGGCCGTCCTCACATGGGGCCGTCGTGGCGGCAGCAATGCCGCTCACGCCTCCGGCAGCGGCTCGGGTACTGTGCCCGGCACGAACACGCCTTCCTTCACGTAGGCGGCCAGGGTCATGTCCAGCGCCAGCATGCCATCGCGCTTGAGGTCCATCAGGTCCGGTTCGACCATCGCCCCGTGCAGCACGCCCAGTACCGTGGCATGCAGCATGCGTGCGGCGATCTTCGGGTCCGCACCCTCGCGCAGCTGGCCCAGGTCCTGTGCGCGGCGCAGGGCGCGCTCCATCCGGTCCAGCGCATCGCGGAAACCGCTCTGCTGCAGTTCGGTCAGCACCCTGGTGTCGGCCGAGGCATCGCTGCGCAGCATGATCTCCATGGTCTTGCGCAGGCGCTCGTCCTCGGACAGCTCGATGAACGAGTGGATCATCACCGCGCGCAGGTCATGTATCGGCGTGTCGCGCTGGTCGGTGGAGGTGCGCTCCAGCTCCTGCATGAAGGGCAGGTGCACGCGCTCGACGATCGCGGTCAGCACCTCGCTCTTGTTCTTGAAGTGCCAGTAGACCGCGCCGCGGGTATAGCCGGCACGGGCACCGATCATCTCCAGCGTGGTCCGGGCCACGCCGTGTTCATGGAAGCAGGCTTCGGCGGCGTCAAGGATGCCTTCCCGGGTTGCCTGGGTGTCCTCTTTGGTCTTGCGGGCCATGGGTAGGTACGAGTGCGGGTGAAACGTGGCTGAATTGTACCTGTTTACAAACAAACACGCATGTATGTATATTTCGTTCCCATCATTCCCGTCGTGTGCGTGGCAGGCCGGCCCGGCCCCCACGCCGCATCGGGTGGGCGCTGTTTGCACGGTCTTCACTGTTTCTGGTGGAGGGTCCGCCGTATCAGTGCTCGCTGAGACCCTTTCCTTCAAGAGCCCTTCCGTCATGTTGCTGAGCCGAATCCGACCCTTTGCACTGTCGCTGGCGATCGCCGCGACCGTGGCTGCCTGTGGCGGCCAACCCCAGGCCCCCGAACAGGGCCCGGGCGATGTCACCGTGGTCACGTTGAAGTCCGAAACCGTGGGCCTGACCCGCGAACTGCCGGGCCGCACCAACGCCTTCCTGGTGGCCGAAGTGCGCCCGCAGGTCAACGGCATCGTCGCCAAGCGCCTGTTCACCGAGGGTGGAATGGTCAAGGCCGGCGAGCCGCTGTACCAGATCGAGGATGCGAGCTATCGCGCCCAGGCCAACAGCGCCCGTGCCCAGCTGGCCCGCGCCGAAGCCACCGCCAATGCGGCGCGGCTGAGCGCCAAGCGCATCACCGAACTGGCCAAGGTCGACGCGGTCAGCCAGCAGGATCTGGAAAACGCCGTGGCCGCGCAGAAGCAGGCCGAAGCAGACGTCGGCGCCGCCAAGGCAACGCTGGATGCAGCCAACGTCACCCTTGGCTATGCGCGCATCACTGCGCCGATCAGCGGCCGTATCGGCAAGTCCAGTGTTACCCAGGGTGCGCTGGTCAGCGCCGGCCAGGCCACGGCGCTGGCTACCGTGCAGCAGCTGGACCCGATCTATGTCGACCTGACCCAGTCCTCGGCCGAGCTGCTGCAGCTGCGCCGCGAACTGGCCGCCGGCCGCCTGCAGGACAACCAGCAGACCCCGGTCAGCATCCTGATGGAAGACGGTAGCGAATTCGCCCACAAGGGCACGCTGGAGTTCTCCGAAGTCAGCGTCGATCCGGCCACTGGCAGCTTCGCGCTGCGGGTCAAGGTCGAAAATCCCGATGGCCTGCTGATGCCGGGCATGTACGTGCGCGCGGTGATCGGCGGCGGCGTGCGCAGCGATGCGGTGCTGGTGCCGATGCAGGGCATCGCCCGTGACCCGAAGGGCGATACCAGTGCGATGGTGGTCGGCAAGGACAACAAGGTCGAAGTGCGCCCGGTCAAGGTCAGCCGCACCGTCGGCGACAAGTGGCTGGTCGAGGACGGCTTGAAGCCCGGCGACAAGGTCATCGTCGAGGGCCTGCAGAAGATCGGCCCGGGCATGCCCGTGAACGTCACCGAACAGGGCGCCGCTCCGGCCAAGCCGGCCGCCGCCCAACCTGCAGCTGCGGCCGCAGGCGCGAAGTAAGCGGAGAACCCCATGGCACGTTTCTTCATCGATCGACCCATCTTCGCGTGGGTCATCGCGATCATCATCATGCTCGCCGGCGGCCTGGCCCTGTTCAAGCTGCCGATCTCGATGTATCCCAACGTCGCGCCGCCGGCGGTGGAAATCAGCGCCAGCTATCCGGGTGCGTCGGCCAAGGTGGTCGAAGACTCGGTGACGCAGATCATCGAGCAGAACATGAAAGGCCTTGATGGCCTGATCTACTTCTCCTCCAACAGTTCGTCCAACGGCCAGGCCACCATCACCCTGACCTTCGAGAGCGGCACCAACCCGGACATCGCCCAGGTGCAGGTGCAGAACAAGCTGCAGCTGGCCATGCCGCTGCTGCCGCAGGAAGTACAGCGGCAGGGCATCAACGTGGCCAAGTCCAGCTCGGGCTTCCTCAACGTCATCGCCTTCGTGTCCGAAGACGGCAGCATGGATGCCAACGACATCGCCGACTACGTCGGCTCCAATGTCGTCGACCGTCTCAGCCGCGTGCCGGGCGTGGGCAACATCCAGGTATTCGGTGGCAAGTACGCCATGCGCATCTGGCTGGACCCGAACAAGCTGCACACCTATGGCCTGTCGGTTCCGGAAGTGACCGCCGCGATCAAGGCGCAGAACGCACAGGTGGCGATCGGCCAGCTGGGTGGTGCGCCGTCGGTGAAGGGCCAGCAGCTCAACGCCACCATCAATGCGCAGTCGCGCCTGCAGACTCCGGAACAGTTCCGCAACATCATCGTGCGCGGTGCGCAGGACGGTGCCGAACTGCGTCTGGGCGATGTCGCCCGCGTCGAGCTAGGCGCCGAGTCCTACGACTTCGTCACCCGCTACAACGGGCAGCCGGCCAGCGGCCTGGCGGTCACTCTGGCCACCGGCGCCAACGCACTGGATACCGCTGCCGGTGTCGATGAGACCCTGAAGGAGCTGGAAGGCTTCTTCCCGGCCGGCCTGAAGGCCGAGATCCCGTACGACACCACTCCGTTCGTGCGCGTGTCGATCAAGGGCGTGGTGCAGACCCTGCTCGAAGCGATCGTGCTGGTGTTCGTGGTGATGTACCTGTTCCTGCAGAACTTCCGCGCCACCCTGATCCCGACCATCGCCGTGCCGGTGGTGCTGCTGGGTACCTTCGGCGTGCTGTTGGTGCTGGGCTTCTCGGTGAACATGCTGACCATGTTCGCGATGGTGCTGGCCATCGGCCTGCTGGTGGACGATGCCATCGTGGTGGTGGAGAACGTCGAGCGCATCATGTCCGAAGAAGGACTATCGCCGCTGGAGGCCACCCGCAAGTCGATGGGCCAGATCACTGGCGCACTGGTGGGTATCGGTCTCGTGTTGTCGGCGGTGTTCGTGCCGATGGCCTTCATGAGCGGCTCCACCGGCGTGATCTACCGGCAGTTCTCGGCGACGATCGTGTCGGCGATGGCGTTGTCGGTGCTGGTCGCGATCGTGCTGACGCCGGCGCTGTGCGCCACCATGCTCAAGCCGCTGAAGAAGGGTGAGCACCATGTCGCCCACCGCGGTTTCGCCGGTCGCTTCTTCAATGGCTTCAACCGCGGCTTCGACCGCACCAGCGAAAGCTACCAGCGTGGCGTGCGCGGCATCCTGCACCGCCCGTGGCGGTTCATGGGCATCGTCGCCGCACTGTTCCTGCTGATGGGTGTGCTGTTCGTGCGCCTGCCCAGCTCGTTCCTGCCCAATGAAGACCAGGGCGTGCTGATGGCGCTGGTGCAGGCACCGGTCGGTGCTACCCAGGAGCGCACGCTGGAGTCGATCGCCGCGCTTGAAAAGCACTTCATGGAAAACGAGAAGGACGCGGTCGAGTCGGTGTTTTCGGTGCAGGGCTTCAGCTTCGCCGGCATGGGCCAGAACGCGGGCATGGCCTTCGTCAAGCTGAAGGACTGGAAGGACCGTGATGCCGACAACGGCGTGATGCCGATCACCGGCCGCGCGATGGCAGCACTGGGCCAGATCAAGGATGCCTTCATCTTTGCCTTCCCGCCGCCGGCCATCCCAGAACTGGGCACCGCCTCGGGCTACACCTTCTTCCTGAAGGACAACAGCGGTCAGGGCCATGAAGCCCTGGTGGCGGCGCGCAACCAGCTGCTGGGCCTGGCGGCCCAGAGCAGCAAGCTGGCCAACGTGCGTCCGAACGGCCAGGAAGACACGCCGCAGTTCCGCATCGATATCGATGTGGCCAAGGCGACGTCGCTGGGGCTGTCGATCGACCAGATCAACACCACCCTGGCCACTGCGTGGGGCAGCTCGTACATCGATGACTTCGTCGATCGCGGCCGCGTCAAGCGCGTATTCGTGCAGGCCGACCAGGCGTTCCGCATGGTGCCGGAGGACTTTGATCTCTGGTCGGTGAAGAACGACAAGGGCGAGATGGTTCCGTTCAGCGCCTTCGCCAGCAAGCGCTGGGACTACGGTTCGCCACGCCTGGAGCGTTACAACGGCGTGTCGGCCACCGAGATCCAGGGTGAGCCGGCGCCGGGCGTGGCCTCCGGTGATGCGATGGCCGAGATCGAACAGCTGGCCAAGCAGCTGCCGCAGGGCTTCGGTGTCGAGTGGACGGCGATGTCCTACCAGGAACGCCAGGCCGGTTCGCAGACACCGCTGCTGTACACGCTGTCGCTGATGATCGTGTTCCTGTGCCTTGCGGCCCTGTATGAAAGCTGGAGCGTGCCGACCTCGGTGCTGCTGGTTGCGCCGCTGGGCATCCTCGGTGCAGTGCTGGCCAATACCTTCCGCGGCATGGAACGCGACATCTACTTCCAGGTGGCGATGCTGACCACGGTGGGCCTGACCAGCAAGAACGCGATCCTGATCGTCGAATTCGCCAAGGAAAATCTGGAGAAGGGCGCGGGGCTGATCGAAGCGACGATGCACGCGGTCCGCGACCGCCTGCGTCCGATCATCATGACCTCGCTGGCCTTCGGCATGGGCGTGCTGCCGCTGGCGATCTCCAGCGGTGCCGGCTCCGGCGCCAAGCAGGCGATCGGCACCGGCGTGCTCGGCGGCATGGTCGTCGGCACGGTGCTCGGCGTGTTCTTCGTGCCGCTGTTCTTCGTCGTGGTGCAGCGCGTGTTCAAGCGCAAAACCGCCGAATGATGAAATCAGGCAGCGCCGGGCCATGCCCGGCGGATGTCTCACCGCGTAGCCGCCGGGTACGGCCCGGCGCTACCACCGTGATCCCCAAGGTGTTGCCATGAAGCTTCATTCCATTGCTGTTTCCATCGCCGCCGCGCTCGTGCTGGCCGGCTGCTCCACCCTGGTGCCGAAGGACACCGCCGTCGCTCCGGCCATTCCGGCGCAGTGGCCGGCCGAGGCCGCGCAGGGCCAGGTGGCTGACGTCGCCGCCGTCGGCTGGCGCGACTTCTTCACCGATGCGCGCCTGCAGCAGGTGATCGACCAGTCCCTGCAGAACAACCGCGACCTGCGTGTGGCGGTGCTCAATGTTGAACGTGCGCGTGGCCAGTACCGCGTGCAGCGCGCTGATCGCGTGCCGGGCGTGGCCGTTACCGGCCAGATGGATCGCCGTGGTACGGACGCTGGCGTCACCGAGCAGTTCACTGCCGGTGTTGGTGTGGCGGAGTTCGAGCTGGACCTGTTCGGTCGCGTGCGCAATCTCAGCGAGGCCGCCCTGCAGCAGTACTTCGCCGTGGCTGCGAACCGTCGCAACGCGCAGCTGAGCCTGGTCGCCGAGACCGCCACCGCGTGGTTGACCTACGGTGCGGACGCGCAGCGATTGAAGATCGCCGAAGCGACGCTGAAGACCTACGAGGATTCACTGCGACTGGCCGAGGCCCGCCACGAACGCGGTGGCAGTTCGGCACTGGAGCTGACCCAGACCCGCACCCTGGTCGAAACCGCACGCACCGACGCCGCACGCCTGCGTGGCCAGCTGGCCCAGGACCGCAACGCGCTGGCGCTGCTGGCCGGTGGCCAGCTCGACCCGGCGCTGCTGCCCGACGCTGTGGCGCCGAGCCTGCTGGCACTGGCGCCGCCGCCGGCCGGGCTGCCCAGCGACGTGCTGCTGCAACGCCCGGACATCATGTCCGCCGAGCATCAGCTGTTGGCCGCCAACGCCAGCATCGGTGCGGCGCGCGCGGCGTTCTTCCCGAGCATCTCGCTGACCGGCAGCATCGGCAGCGGTTCGAACGAACTGTCCAACCTGTTCGATAGTGGCACCCGCGTATGGAGCTTCCTGCCGAAGATCACGCTGCCGATCTTCCAGGGCGGCAAGCTGCGCGCGAACCTGGCCATCGCCAATGCCGATCGTGACATTGCATTGGCGCAGTACGAGAAGGCGATCCAGGTGGGCTTCCGCGAGACCGCCGACGCACTGGCGCTGAATGTCAGCCTGGATGAACAGGTCGCCTCGCAGCAGCGCCTGGTCGAGGCTGCCGAGCAGGCCAACCGCCTGTCGCAGGCACGCTATGACGCCGGCCTGGACAGCTTCGTGACCCTGCTCGACGCACGTCGTACCGCCTACAACGCGCAGCAGACGCAGCTGCAGGCGCAGCTGGCCCAGCAATCCAACCGCATCACCCTGTACAAGGTGCTGGGCGGCGGCTGGCACGAGCGCGGATAAGCAGCGCTTCTGGTAGGTGCCAACCTTGGTTGGCACGGATGCGTCAGCGCAGGCGGCCGGCATTGTGCCAACCAAGGTTGGCACCTACCAGAGCAGGTAGCGCTACCTTCAGACCGCTTCATCATCCCGGCGCACGCCATGGCAGGCGCGCACGCGCGCCAGCGCGTCACCGGCCTCGCGGGCCATCTGCTCGTACTCGGCGCGGATCTCCTCCAGGCGCTCTTCATCCAGCTCTTCCAGGTCCAGAAGCTCGTTGTTGGCTTCGGCTGTCGCCCGGATCAGCTCGTCCAGCTTGATCTGCATCGCCGCGGTATCGGCGTTCTGCGTGTGCTGGATCAGGAACACCATCAGGAAGGTGATGATCGTGGTGCCGGTGTTGATCACCAGCTGCCAGGTGTCGTTGAAGCCAAACACGGGCCCGCTGATGCCCCATATCACCACGATCATCACCGCAGCCAGGAAGGTCCACGGCGAACCGGTGGCGGCCGCAGCCTTCTTGGCGATCGTATTGAACAGGTTTCTTGCTTTCATCGTCGTCGTCCCACTCAGGTGACGAGGATGATCGGCAGTGGCCCGTGCAGGGGCCGTGCAGCCGTAGTTCGGCTCAGGCGCGCAGGCGCGGAGCGTCCTGCAGCCGCACCGGGCTGGTCTGGTAGACATGCTGCCAGCAGCGGTCTACGAACTCGCGGGCCTGGGACTCGCTCAGCCTCGGCATGATCTGCAGCGCGTACTGGGTCTGGAACATCTCGTCGCGCTGGGCATTGCTTGCGCGCGGTTGGGTGATCAGCGAATCGCAGGCGAACTTGATCCACGGCACGTAGGAACCGAACGAGTTGTGCGGCAGTGCGCCGTCGGCATGCTGGCGGCGCCAGTGATCAAGCTCGGCATCGACATTGATGACCGGGGGAATGGTGGGGACTTCAGCGTGCATGTCGATCCAATCGGTTGAGGTGGATGGGAGTGGGGGTTCATCGCAGTGTGGCGTATGCGCCGGTGCATGCCGCGTCAGCGCGGCGTGCAGCCGGTGTTGCCATCGAGCAGCTGCGCGCGGGTCACGGCACCGAGGTCTTCGGCGATGTCGGCCATGGCATTGCACAGCCGCACATGATCACGCGGATGGGCGCGGATCACTTCCTGCTGCAGTCCCTGGTAAACGGTCCAGAACGGCGCGGTGCGTCGATGCAACGCGAACTGCTGCGTCAATCGGTCGCGGATGCCGGCAAGGGCCGGGTCTGATGCAGGGCGTAGGGCGAGCGCGCACATGGCTGGCTCCGCCGGGGAAAGGGGCCCCGGTCATTCCACCCTAGGTGCGATGGCGGGCTCGGGTGTTACCGGCGCGTGTGCATGCCAGGCAACTGACTGTGCACTGGTTCACGGTGATGGCTGCAAACGCTGCCGGCACAAGGATGTGCCGGCACTGAAGCGTTCATTAAGCGGGTTCAACAGGAGGCTGCGCGGTGTTCATTCACCGATGTCTTCGTTCCAGATCTCCGGGTGCTGCGCAATGAAGCCGCCCAGCAGGTCCACGCATTCCTGGCTGTCCAGGTCGATCACCTTGACGCCGTTTTCGCGCAGCCAGTCGATGCCGCCCTGGAAGGTGCGCGATTCGCCGACCACCACGGTGCCGATGTTGAACTGGCGCACCAGGCCCGAGCAGTACCAGCACGGCGCCAGGGTGGTGACCATGATGGTGTCCTGATAACGGCGCTGGCGGCCGGCCTTGCGGAAGGCATCGGTCTCGCCATGCACTGACGGGTCGCCTTCCTGCACGCGGCGGTTGTGGCCGCAGCCGAGCAGACGGCCGTCGTTGTGGTACAGCGCCGCGCCGATCGGCACGCCACCCTCGGCCAGGCCCTGGCGGGCTTCGGCGATGGCGGTCTGCAGCAGGGCCTGGTAGTCGGGCGTGGTGATCATGCGGGGCTCCGGTAAGTCATGGCCCGCCATGATACGGGCAGGGGGTGCCGATGGCCCCCGGCGGTGCGATAATCGGGGCATGAGCGAATCCCCCTACAAATCCGGTACCACCCATTTCGGGTTCCGCGACGTCGCCGCCAAGGACAAGCAGAAGCTGGTCGGCCAGGTGTTCACGTCGGTCGCGCGCAACTACGACCTGATGAACGACCTGATGAGCATGGGCGTGCACCGGGCGTGGAAGCGCTACTACGTCGCCACTGCGCAGGTGAAGCCGGGTGACCGCGTGCTCGATCTGGCCGGCGGCACAGGTGACATCGCCGCGCTGCTGAAAGAGCGCGTCGGCGCCGAAGGTTCGGTGGTGCTGGGCGACATCAACGCCGGCATGCTGTCGGTCGGCCGCGACCGCCTGACCAACCGCGGCCTGGTGCTCGGCCTGGACTACGTGCAGTGCAATGCCGAAGCCCTGCCGTTCCCGGACAACAGCTTCGACCTGGTGACCATTGCCTTTGGCCTGCGCAACGTGACCGACAAGGACGCCGGCCTGCGCGAGATGTACCGCGTGCTGAAGGTCGGCGGCCAGGCCCGCGTGCTGGAGTTCTCCGAAGTCACCGCCGACTGGTTCAAGCCGATCTACGACTTCCACTCGTTCAAGATCCTGCCGAAGCTGGGCAAGCTGTTCGCCAACGATTCGGACAGCTACCAGTACCTGGCCGAGAGCATCCGCAAGCACCCGCCGCAGGAAGAGCTGAAGGCGATGATGGGGCAGGCCGGTTTCGAGCGCTGCCACTACAAGAACCTGACCGGCGGCATCGTCTCGATCCATTCCGGCTACAAGCTGTAAGCCCCGCTTTGGTAGGTGCCAACTTTGGTTGGCACACGCCCGTCCGCGAGCGATGACAGATCCGTGCCAACCAAGGTTGGCACCTACCGGTAGAGGCCAACCTTGGTTGGCATGCGCCCGAGGCGCAGCGCAGCCCCGGCCGCCCGTACCGCGTCCGTCGCCATTCCGGTAGAGGCCAACCTCGGTCGGCATGCGCCGGAGGCGCAGGATCGGCCCCCCCGCCATTACCCCGCAGCGCGCAACGCCTGCGGGGCCGGACGGAGGTACCATTGGGGTTTGTTCCCCGTAACGGTCCCGATTCATGCGTAATCCGCTGATGCTCCTTCCGCTGGCCGTGGCCCTGGCCGCCGGCTGCTCCCAGGAGGCGGCCGCGCCCGCCGCCGCCCCGACTGCCGAAAAGGCTCCCGCCGCCCCCGTGAACGCCGAAAACCGCAGCCACGATGAAAGCTCGTACGCCGAGCCGGACAAGGTCGTCGTCAAGGACATCGCGCTGGACCTGAAGCTGGACTTCGACCAGAAGCAGATCGGCGGCACCGCCACCTACACCCTGGAATGGAAGCAGAAGGACGCCAAGCAGCTGGTGCTGGACACCCGCGAGCTGAGCATCGCCAAGGTCGAAGCGATCGCCGCTGACGGCGCGCGCAGCCCGCTGCAGTTCGTGCTGGCCCCGGCCGACAAGGTGTTCGGCAGCAAGCTGACCATCGAAACCCCGGAACAGCCGGCCAAGGTCGAAGTGACCTACCACACCGCACCGACCGCTTCGGGCCTGCAGTGGCTGGCGCCGTCGATGACCGAGGGCAAGAAGCTGCCCTTCATGTTCAGCCAGTCGCAGGCGATCCACGCCCGTTCCTGGGTACCGCTGCAGGACACCCCCAGCGTGCGCTTCACCTACAGCGCGCACGTGGTCTCGCGCCCGGACGTAATGGTGCTGATGAGCGCCGACAACGATCCCAAGGCCGCGCGTGACGGTGACTACACCTTCAAGATGCCGCAGCCGATTCCGTCCTACCTGCTGGCCATCGCCGCCGGCGACCTGGTGTTCGAGCCGATCTCCGGCCGCTCCGGCGTCTGGGCCGAGCCGACCATGGTCAACAAGGCCGCCAAGGAATTCGAAGACACCGAGAAGATGATCGGTGCCGCCGAGAAGCTGTACGGCGAATACCGCTGGGGCCGCTACGACATGCTGGTGCTGCCGCCGTCGTTCCCGTTCGGCGGCATGGAAAACCCGCGCCTGACCTTCGCCACGCCGACCGTGATCGTCGGCGACAAGTCGCTGGTCTCGCTGGTCGCCCATGAACTGGCACACAGCTGGTCGGGCAACCTGGTGACCAACGCCAGCTGGAAGGACATCTGGCTCAACGAAGGCTTCACCACCTACGTCCAGGGCCGCATCACCGAAGCCCTGTACGGCAAGGAGATGGCCGAGATGGAAAAGCAGATCGACCAGACCGATCTGCTGGCCGAAGTGAAGGACATGAGCCCGGCCGACCAGGCGCTGGCGCTGCCGCCGCTGAACGAGCGTGATCCGGACGAAGCCCTGAGCCAGGTGGCCTACGTCAAGGGTTCGTGGTTCCTGGAATTCCTGGAACAGCGTTTCGGCCGCGAAACTTTCGATCCGTTCCTGCGCGGCTGGTTCGATGACCACGCCTTCCAGAGCGCCAATACCGACCAGTTTGTCGAGTACCTGAAGAAGAACCTGCTGCCGAAGAATCCGTCGGCGGTGACCGAGGCCGAACTGAAGGCGTGGCTGGACGAGCCGGGCATTCCGGCGTTCGCAGCCAAGGCGCAGTCGCGCAATTTCAGCAGCGTCGATACCGCGCGCATCGCCTTCGCCAGCGCCGGCACCGTGCCGAGCAGCCAGGTGATTGCCGAGTGGAGCACGCAGGAGTGGGTCCGCTTCATCGACGGCCTGGGCGCCACCCAGCCGCTGGACAAGCTGGCAACGCTGGACAAGGCGTTCCACTTCACCGGCACCCCGAATGGCGAGATCGCCATGCGCTGGTACCCGCTGACCATCCGCAGCGGCTACGAGCAGGCCAATGAAGCGGCCGCTGCGTTCATCGAGCGTGTCGGTCGTCGCAAGCTGATCCTGCCGATCTACGCTGAACTGGTGAAGACCCCGAAGGGTCTGGAGCTGGCCAAGCAGGCCTTCGAGAAGGCCAAGCCGGGCTACCACCCGATCACCACCGCCTCGGTGCAGGACATGCTGGCCAAGGCTGAAGCGAAGTAAACGGTAGTGCCGGCCGCTGGCCGGCAACCTGATGCTGCTTCACCAGCAACGGCGGGGAAACCCGCCGTTGCTGTATCCGCTTTTCGCTGCCGATAGAATCGGGATGCACCCGTAAAGGACTCCGCCATGAAACGACTGATCCTGCTCACCGCCTGCACCCTGGCCCTGGCCGCCTGCAGCAACCCCGAGGAAGAACGCAAGGCGCAGGAGGCCGCTGCGGCCGCCGTGCAGGCGCAGAAGGAAGCCAAGGCCGAGGACGTGGCCAAGCAGTACGACATGGCCGTGGCCGCGCAGGACTGGGAGCGCGCGCGCCTGCATGGTGCCTCGCTGCTGGACCAGTACAAGGACACTGCCGCCGCCGAACGCATCGCTGCTGGCTTCGACGAGGTCAAGGCCAAGGGCGATGCTGCACGCGATCTGCGCCGCATGCAGGCGCTTTGGCAGTACAACCAGATTCCGGTCGGCAGCAAGGGCAACCAGGTCTCGGCGCAGATCTACAGCAAGGAACGGGTGGATGTGGATGGCAGCGGTGCGAAGCCGGTGCAGCTTGTGTTCCGCGATCACCCGGAATGGAAGCGGCATGCCTACCTGGTGCTGCAGGCCGGCGATTTCCGCTGCCCGCAGTGCACGGTGAAGGTGACCGTGGACGACGGAAAGCCGATTTCCATGGCCGCCTGGCGGCCGAAGACCGATGAAGCCATCGCCATGTTCATCACCGACCAGAAAGCGCTGTGGAAGCTGGCAGCCAAGGGCAAGTCGATCAGCATCGAGTTCCCGGTCAAGGCCGGTGGCACCCGTACCGCGGTGTTCGAGACCGGTGGCGTCGATGCCAGCCGCATGCCAGCGTGGTGGCGATGACCCAGGCGGTACCCGTGGTGGCACCCGCGGCAGTACCGGCGTTGTCGGCAATCCGGCACTGGGTGTTCGACATGGATGGCACGTTGACCGTGGCGATGCATGATTTCGCGCGGATCAAGCGCGAACTGGCGATTCCGGCGCAGGACGACATCCTCACCCACCTGGCCGCTCTGCCCGCTGCAGAGGCCAGTGCCAAGCATGCTTGGCTGCTGGCCCACGAGCGTGAACTGGCCGCGGCCTCCGTGCCGGCGATGGGGGCGGTGGCGCTGGTGCGTGCGCTGCAGGGCGCCGGTTGCCGGCTGGGCATCCTCACCCGCAACGTGCGCAGCCTGGCCCAGGTCACGCTGCAGGCGATCGGGCTGGGCGATGTGTTTGCCGAAGAGGACATCATCGGCCGCGACGAAGCCGAGCCCAAGCCCTCGCCGGACGGCCTGCAGTACTTCCTGCGGCGCTGGCAGGTAGATCCAGCACAGGTGGTGATGGTGGGCGATTACCGCTTCGACCTGGAATGCGGCCGGGCCGCGGGCACGCGCACCCTGCTGGTCAATGCTCCGGACAACCCGTGGCCGGACATGGCCTGCTGGCACCTGGCCGATTGTGCGGCGGTGCTGGAGCATTGGCAGCGCTAGCGGGGCACCCTCTGCGCCCCATGGCGGGCAGGAGGAAAGGGTCCAGATGTCGAAAGCCGTCGAAGTAGACGGTCATCACAGTGTATTGTGCGCGGTCACCGCGCTGGACCTTGTCTGGCGGGATGGCCGGCCGGAGCTGAGGCCGGGGCGGTTGGGGAACCGCTGCCGACGACTGTCGTGGCCTGGTCGGGCGCTGGCGACGGTGTCAGGTAACACGTTGGTCGATGTGGCCCGCTGCCAGGGAGGTGGCAAGGGTCTCCGTTGTTCCATTCCTGGATTTCTTTCATGCCTCGAGCTGTGTTGCTGTCGCTGTGCCGGCGTCTGTGTCCGATCGCCGCCTTCTTCCTGTTTGGCCTGGTGGCCCTGTCGCTGTCGCGGCTGGGGTTGGCGCTGTGGCATGCCGCGCGGGTCAGTGCTGCCGACGGTTGGTCCACGATCTTCCTGCAGGGACTGCGTGTGGACGTGTCCACGCTGTGCCTGCTCTTTGGCATCCCTGCGGTGCTGGCGCTGCTGTTGCCGGTCGAAGGACGGTTGGGCCGCGCCTGGCGGCATGTCCTGCGCGGGTGGCTGATCGTGGCCAGCGTGCTGCTGGTGTTCATGGAGCTGGCTACGCCAAGCTTCATGGCCGAGTACGGCCTGCGGCCCAATCGTTTGTTCCTTGAATATCTGATCTACCCCGAAGAAGTTGGAATGACGCTGCTGCGGGGGCATCTGCTGGCGGTGGTGATCGAAGTGGTCGCCGTGATCGTGCTGTGCTGGGCGCTGCTGCGCGGCTCGCGTCGCTGGGTGGAAATCCGCCCGGCGACCGTGGTCGAAGCCGGGTGGCTGTGGCGATTGCCGCTGGCGGTGCTGGTGCTCCTGCTGGCGGCGATGGGTGTGCGTTCGAGCCTCGGCCATCGGCCGTTGAATCCGGCGCTGGTGGCGTTCTCCACCGACCCCACCATCAACGTGCTGCCACTCAACTCGCTGTACACCGTCGGCTATGCGGCGCGCCAGCTGGCTGCCCGCAGCGAGACCTCGCGCATCTATGGCGAGCTGCCGTTGGGGCAGGTGGTCGACGAGCTTCACGCGACCAGTGGCCTGCCTGCCACGGCGTACGTGTCCGAGGCGCTGCCGAGCCTGGCACTGCGTCCGCCGCTGCACCAGGGCAAGCCGCGCAACCTGGTGATCGTGCTGGAAGAAAGCCTCGGTGCACAGTTCATCGGCAGCCTCGGCGGGCGGCCGCTGTCGCCCAACTTCGACCGCCTGAGCAAGCAGGGCTGGGCGTTCGAGCGCCTGTATGCCACCGGTACGCGTTCGGTGCGCGGGATCGAGGCGGTACTGACAGGGTTCCCACCGACCCCGGCCGAAGCGGTGGTCAAGCTGCCCGCCAGCCGCCAACGCTTCTTCACCCTGGCCGATGTATTGGGCCGGCATGGCTACGACACCGGCTTCTACTACGGCGGTGAAAGCCATTTCGACAACATGCGCGAGTTCTTCCTCGCCAATGGCTTCACCCGCATCGTGGATCGCAAGGACTACCGCACGCCGACGTTCGTCGGATCATGGGGGGCATCGGACGAGGATCTGTTCAACCGCGCCGATGAGCAGTTCCAGCAGTTGAATGCGCAGGGCAAGCCGTTCTTCGGCCTGGTGTTCACCTCCAGCAACCATGATCCGTTCGAGTTCCCGGACGGCCGCATCGAGCTGTACGAGCAGCCCAAGCAGACCCGCGACAATGCCGCCAAGTATGCCGATCACGCGCTGGGAGAATTCTTCCGCAAGGCGATGGCCTCACCGTACTGGGAAAATACCGTGTTCCTGGTGGTGGCCGACCATGACTCGCGCGTGTTCGGCAAGGACATGGTGCCCATCGCCAACTTCCATATCCCGGGCTTGATCCTTGGCGGCGGCATCGAACCGCGGCGGGATACCCGCATCGTCAGCCAGATCGATCTGGCGCCGACGCTGCTGTCGCTGCTGGGCATCGCCGACCCCACGCCGCTGGTAGGCCAGGACCTGACCGACTTGCGGCGGCTGCAACCGGGTCGCGCGCTGATGCAGTACGACCGCAACCTGGCATGGATGGAGGGCAACGACGTCGCCATCCTGCAGCCGGACAAGCCGGCGCAGGGATTCCGCTACGACCCGGCGACCGATCAGCTGCAGCCACACCCACTACGGCCGGAGCTGGCACGGCGCGCACATGCCTATGCCATGTGGGGCACGTTGGCTTACGAGAAAGAGCTGTACCGGTTGCCGGAGAAACCCAAGCCCTGAGCCGGAAGGGCAGGGCGGCGTTGCGGTCCTGAGCCGGCCGCTGGCCGGCAGTGTCGACCAAGGTCGACACCTACCAGACGCATTCCCGATAGCGCGTCGGGTGGAAAGCCCCCTTGTTGTTCAAGGGGGCGCGCCAACGGCGCGGGGATAAGGCGGAATGCGCGGGCAATTCGCTTACGCGTTCAACGCGTAACCGAACTGCTGCTTGAACTGTTCGTTGAACTCTTCGAAGGTGAAGCGCTGGTTCTGGGTGCCCGGGTGCTCCACCTTCAGCGCGCCCATCAGGTTGCCCATGCGGCCGATGGTCAGCCAGTCGTAGCCCTTCTGGATGCCGTAGATCAGGCCGGCGCGGAAGGCGTCGCCACAACCGGTCGGGTCGACCACGCGGCGTTCGTGCGCCGGCGGGATGTCGTAGCTCTTTTCCGGGGTGTGGATGACCGCGCCCTTCGGGCCACGGGTGGTGATGTAGGCCTTGACCCGGCTGACGATCTCCTTCTCGTCCCAGCCGGTGCGTTCCTGCAGCAGGTTCGACTCGTAGTCGTTGACCACCACGTAGTCGGCCTGCTCGATGAACTCGCGCAGCTCCGGGCCGTTGAACAGCGGCATGGCCTGGCCCGGGTCGAAGATGAACGGGATGCCGTCTTCGTGGAATTCCTGCGCGTTCTGGATCATGCCTTCGCGACCGTCCGGGCCGACCAGGCCCAGGGTCACGCCCGGCACGCCACGCACGTGGTTCTCGTAGGAACGCATCATCGCGCCCGGGTGGAAGGCGGTGATCTGGTTGTTGTCGTGGTCGGTGGTGATGAACGCCTGCGGGGTGAACAGCTCATCGATCACGCGCACGCGGGTCAGGTCGATGCCCAGGCCTTCGAAATACTCGCGGTACGGGCCGAAGTCCGAACCGACGGTGCCCATCGGGATCGGCTGGCCGCCCAGCAGGTGCAGGTTGTAGGCGATGTTGCCGGCGCAGCCACCGAACTCGCGGCGCATGCGCGGCACCAGGAACGACACGTTCAGGATGTGCACCTTGTCCGGCAGGATGTGATTCTTGAACTGGTCCGGGAACACCATGATGGTGTCGAAGGCAAGAGAACCACAGATCAGAGCGGACATCGATGTAAGCCTATGCGGTGAATTTTGGGGTGGGCCGGCCCGGTTCAGCAGGCAAGCAAACGGCGCCCTTGGGCGCCCGACGGCGCAAAGGTTACCCGCTGGTGCCGCTCAGGGCCAGAACCGGGTGATGCCCGATCGGGCCGAAAGCCTGTCAAGGCGCGGGTTCAGCTAGTTTTTTCCTTGCTCGGCGGCAGGCGGGTTGCTAGGCTTGTCGGCCTCGATTTCTGCCCATTTTTTCGCCATCCCGCGGCGGGCACGACACCCCTCAGGACTCCTTCCTCAGATGTTCAAGAAACTCCGTGGCATGTTCTCCAACGACCTGTCCATCGACCTGGGCACGGCCAACACCCTCATCTACGTGCGCGGGCAGGGGATCGTGCTGAACGAGCCGTCGGTGGTCGCAGTGCGTCAGGATCGCGCCATCGGTGGTACCCGCTCGGTGGCAGCCGTCGGCGCCGAGGCCAAGCAGATGCTGGGCCGTACCCCGGGCCACATCACCACCATCCGCCCGATGAAGGACGGCGTTATCGCCGATTTCACCTACACCGAGGCGATGCTCAAGCACTTCATCAAGAAGGTGCACAAGTCGCGCGTGCTGCGCCCGAGCCCGCGCGTGCTGGTCTGCGTGCCGGCCGGCTCGACCCAGGTCGAGCGCCGTGCGATCAAGGAATCGGCCGAGGAAGCCGGCGCCCGTGACGTGTTCCTGATCGAAGAGCCGATGGCCGCCGCGATCGGCGCCGGCATGCCGGTCACCGAGGCCCGTGGCTCGATGGTCATCGACATCGGCGGCGGTACCACCGAAGTGGCGGTGATCTCGCTCAACGGCATCGTCTACTCGGCCTCGGTCCGTATCGGCGGCGACCGCTTCGACGAGTCGATCACCAACTACGTGCGCCGCAACCACGGCATGCTGATCGGTGAAGCCACCGCCGAACGCATCAAGGTCGAACTGGGCTGCGCCTATCCGCAGGCGGAAGTGATCGAGATGGAAATTTCCGGCCGCAACCTCGCCGAGGGCGTGCCGAAGATGATCAAGATCAGCTCCAATGAAGTGCTCGAAGCCCTGCACGAGCCCCTGTCGGGCATCGTCAGCGCGGTCAAGCTGGCGCTGGAGCAGACCCCGCCGGAACTGTGCGCCGACGTCGCCGAGCGCGGCATCGTGCTGACCGGTGGTGGTGCCCTGCTGCGTGACCTGGACCGCCTGATCTCCGAGGAAACCGGCCTGCACGTGCAGGTGGCCGATGACCCGCTGACCTGCGTGGCCCGCGGTGGTGGCCGTGCACTGGAGCTGGTCGACATGCACGGCAACGAGTTCTTTGCGCCGGAGTAAGCCGACCCGGCTGCCTGTGCCCGCAGCGCCCCTCCGGGGTGCGGCCCGCCATCATGGCGGGTCGGCACCGGCGGGGCGTCCGCGTGTTTCCCCTCCGCCTTCTGCCAGTTGAATCGTTGCCGTGCCGCCCTACGCCGGACCTCCCGTCGCTTCCCGATCCGGTGATGCCGCCAGCCCGCTGCGGCTGCTGGCTTACCTCGCACTGGCCATCACCCTGATCGTGCTTGACGACCAGGCCGGCTGGCTGGCGCGCCTGCGCGGGCAGGCCAACAGCCTGGTGCAGCCGGTGTGGGCACTGGCCGGCCTGCCAGGCAAGCTCGGCAACCAGGTCAAGGATTCTGCGGCCAGCCACAGCCAGCTGGTGACCGAGAACCGCGAACTGCGCAACCAGCTGCTGCTGGCCAACGCTCGCCTGACCCGGCTGCAGACCGCCGCGCTGGACAACGCACAGCTGCGCGAGCTGCTGAACGTGGCCGAGCGCAGTGGCCTGGACGTGCAGCTGGCGCCGATCCTGGACATCGACCTGGACCCGGTGAAGCAGCGCCTGGTGCTGGATGCCGGCAGCCGCGAGGGCGTGCACGTCGGCCAGGCAGTGATCGATGTCGGCGGTCTGATGGGCCAGGTGATCAGCGTCACCGGGAGCACCTCCACGGTGCTGCTGCTGACCGACCCTGACCACGCGGTGCCGGTCACCGTGGCCCGCAACGGCGTGCGCCTGATCGTCTATGGCCGCGGTGACAAACTGGAACTGCGCGACATCCCGCTCAGCGCCGGCGTGGAAGTGGGCGACGAGATCGTCACCTCCGGCCTCGGCGGTCGATTCCCGGCGGGCTTCCCGGTCGGCACCATCACCGGCCTGCGCCCGGACGACACCCATGCCTTCCTGGTCGGCGAACTGAAGCCGGCGGCCCAGCTCGACCGTGGCCGCGACGTGCTGCTGCTGCGCCCGGGTGCGGCGATCCGCATTCCGCCGGAACTGCGCCTGCAGCTGGAAGAGACCGCCCCGGGTGGCCCGGCCGCGGGCGGAACTGTGCCGGCGGCAACCGCACCGGCCACAGCCACGCCGACACCCGCACCTGCAACGCCCGCACCGGCTGTGGGCCGGTCGCCGGCTCCGTCTGCGACGCCGACGGTGGCCCCGGCATCGTCGCTTGATCCTGCTGCTCCGGTAGTGCCGGCCGCTGGCCGGCAACCGCAACCCACCCAGCCGCAGCCGGAGGCCCAGCGATGAGCCGCCTGCGCGACAACCCCTGGGTGCTTCCGGCCAGCCTGGTAGTGGCCCTGCTGCTCGGCCTGTTGCCGTTGCCGACACTGCTGCAGCCGCTGCGCCCTTACTGGCTGGCGCTGGTGCTGGCCTACTGGGTGATCGAAGCGCCCGAGCGTGTCGGCCTGGGCATTGCCTTCGCCAGTGGCGTCATCGCCGATCTGCTGTACGGCGGCGTGCTGGGAGAACAGGCGCTGCGGCTGGTGATGCTGGCCTTCATCCTGCAGCGCTTCCGTGCCCGCATCCGCTTCTTCCCGATGTCGCAGCAGATGCTGGCCATCGGCGGCCTGCTGTTCAACGACCGCATCGTCAGTGCGCTGGTCCACATCCTGGTGGGTGAGCCGACCCTGCCGTGGTCGTACTGGTGGGCGCCGTTGCTGGGCATGGGCCTGTGGCCGCTGGTGTTCGTGCTGCTGGACGCGGTGCGCTTCGGCAAGCGCGGGCGCTGAGCCATGATCCCGCGCCGCCAGGTCAAGAATCCGCACGCCGAAGCCGAGCAGTTCCGCCGTCGCGCGGCGCTGGGTTTCCTCGGCGTGCTGGTCTGCCTGCTGGGCCTGGGCGGCTGGTATTTCAAGCTGCAGGTGCTGGACCACGACGTCTACGCCACCCGCTCGGAAGCCAACCGCATCAAGCCGCGGCCGGTGGTGCCCGGGCGCGGGATGATCTACGACCGCAACGGCCGCCTGCTGGCGGAGAACGTGCCAGCCTTCCGCCTGGACGTGACCCCGGACAAGGTCAAGGACATGGATGCCACCCTAGAAGGGCTGGCGAAGATCATCAGCATCAGCCCAGAAGAGCTGGAAGCGTTCGACAAGTCGCGCAAGGCGCGCCGCAAGTTCCTGCCGGTCACGCTGAAGCTGCGCATGAGCGACGAGGAGATGGCGCGCTTCGCGGTCGATCGCTGGCGTTTCCCCGGCGTCGAGCTGGAACCCTATCTGACCCGGCGCTACCCGTACGGTGACCTGTTCGCGCACATCATCGGCTACGTCGGCCGCGTCGATGAAAAGGATCTGGAGATCCTCGGCGAGGGCAATGCAGCCCTGACCCACATCGGCAAGTCCGGGCTGGAGCGCTATTACGAGCAGCAGCTGCGCGGCAAGGTCGGCTACGAACAGGTCGAGACCAACGTACAGGGCCGTGCGATCCGTACGATCGGCCGCGTCGCCGCGCAGTCCGGCGCCGACCTGCGGTTGTCGATCGATGCCGACCTGCAGCGCGCAATGGTGGCCGCCTTCGGCGAACAGGAAGGCTCGGCCGTGGCGATGGACCCGCGCACCGGAGAGGTGCTGGCAATGGTCAGCCTGCCGTCCTACGACCCCAACCTGTTCGTCAACGGTATTTCCCATGCCGACTTCAAGGCGCTGAACGACAACCCGTCGCGGCCGCAGTTCAACCGCCTGGTGCTCGGTGGCGTCGCGCCCGGTTCCACGCTGAAGCCGCTGATCGGGCTGGCCGGCCTCGATTCGGGCGTGCGCCGGCCGGAAGACAAAGTGCTTTCCACCGGCATGTTCTACCTGCCCGGCACCTCGCGTGGCTGGGGTGACTCGCATCGCGGCGGCCATGGCTGGACCGACCTGCGCAAATCCATCGCGCAGTCGGTCAACACCTACTACTACAAGCTCGCGCTGGACCTGGGCATCGAGCGCTTCGACCATTACATGGAGTACTACGGCTTCGGCCAGCCGACCGGCATCGACCTGACCGGCGAGATCGGCGGCATCCTGCCGTCGCCGGCCTACAAGCGGAAGAGCCGCAAGGAAGCCTGGTACCCCGGCGACACGGTCAACATCAGCATCGGCCAGGGCGACTGGAAGGTTACTCCGCTGCAGCTGGCGCGCGGTGTCAGTGGGCTGGCCAACGGGCAGCTGCGCACGCCGCACCTGGTGATCCAGCAACGTGCAGGGTTCGACCATGACTGGATGGCCACCGACCCGGGCGAGAGCAAGCCGGTCAGCCCGAACCCGAACAACCTGCAGGCGGTGCGCGAAGGCATGATGGCCACCATGCTGCCCGGCGGCAGCGCTGCGCGGATGGCGGCCGGCGCCCCCTATACGATGGCAGGCAAGACCGGTACCGCGCAGGTCGTCAGCCGCAAGGGCACCGCCGCAGTGAACCCGAAGAGTCTGCCGATGCACCTGCGCCACCGCGCGCTGTTCGTTGGCTTTGCGCCGGTCGATCAGCCGGTGATTGCGCTGGCGATCGCGGTGGAAGGCGGTGGTTACGGCGGTGCGGCCGCCGCACCGATCGCCCGCAAGGTGTTTGATGCCTATCTGCTGGGCAAGATGCCTGAAGGCATGCAGCCGCTGGACAGCGAACGTGGCACCACTGCCATCGGTGCGACCGCATTCGACAACGAAGATGTGGGCGCGCGCCAGGCTGGCGACCTCGCCGCCACACAGGTGGGTGAACACCCGGTGCTGGTCGGCGTGCCTGCGCCGGAACCGGTACCTGCACCACAGCCGGGTACGCCGGCTGCCGCCGCACTGCCGGTCACACCACGCCCGACCGCCGCGGAGCCCGCGCGATGAAAGTATTCCTGCGCTGGGCCGGCGACATGCTGCGCCGCTTCTTCAGCACGCTGGACTGGGTGCTGTGCCTGGCGCTGGGCGCGTTGATGGTGATCGGTCTGGCGACACTCAAGAGCGCAGGCGGCGACAGCCTGGTGATGGCCCAGGGCGCGCGTTTCGCGGTGGGCATGGTCGCGCTGTGGGGCATCTCGCGGGTGCCGATCCTGCGCATCCGCTCGGCCACGCCGATGATCTATGCGATCTCGATGATTCCGCTGCTGGCAGTGTTCGTGCTTGGCACCGGCAAGTACGGTCGGCAGTGGCTGGACCTGAAATTCTTCTACCTGCAGCCGGCCGAACTGCTGAAGGTCAGCCTGCCGATGATGGTGGCCTGGTACCTGCACAAGATGCCGCTGCCGCCGCGCTTCAACACGGTGCTGGTTGCCCTGGTCATCATTGGTGTGCCGACCGGCCTGGTGATGCTGCAGCCCGACTTCGGCACCGGCGTGCTGATCGCTGCCAGTGGCGTGTTCGTGCTGCTGCTGGCCGGCTTGCCGTGGTGGTGGGTTGGCCTGGGCGTGGGTGGCGTGGCCGCGGTCGCACCGGTGGCCTGGTTCTGGCTGCTGCGGCCCTACCAGAAGGACCGCATCATGATGTTCCTGGATCCGGAGATGGATGCACTGGGCGCAGGCTGGAACATCATCCAGTCGAAGATCGCGATCGGCTCCGGCGGCTTCGATGGCAAGGGCTGGGGCGAAGGCTCGCAGTCGCACCTGAACTTCATTCCCGAGCAGACCACCGACTTCGCGTTCTCGGTACTGAGCGAGGAATTCGGCTGGATCGGCGTGGCCACCGTGCTGGCGCTGTACCTGGTGGTGATCGGTCGCTGCCTGTGGATTGCCAGCCAGTCACGCGACTCCTATTCGCGCCTGCTGGCCGGTGCCACCGGGCTGGCGTTCTTCGTCTACGTGCTGGTCAACGGCGGGATGATTTCCGGCCTGCTGCCGGTGGTGGGCGTGCCAATGCCGCTGATCAGCTACGGCGGCACCTCGGCGGTTTCGCTGCTGGCCGGCTTCGGGCTGGTGATGGCCGTGCGCAGTCACAACCCGGTGCACGGCGGCTACGGTTGAGTCCGGCTGTGGGGTCAGATCCCTTTTTCCACAAGAAAAAGGGATCTGACCCCACAGCTCGGAAGCAGTCGAGCATGGCTCGACGCTACAAACGCAGAAGCACCATGACAGCTTCACGCAAGCGCCCGTTGCTACCGTGGCCGCGTGGAATGGAAACGTATGCTTGGCGGCTGCCGTGAGGCGGTGCGCACGATCGATCTGCCGTTGCTGGTCGCGCTGTTGATCCTGATGGCCGCCGGCCTGGCGGTGCTGCACAGCGTGTCCGGTCCGGTGGCCGGGCAGGCGGCGCGCTTCGCCGGTGGTCTGTTGGCAATGTGGCTGCTGTCGCGTGTCTCGCTGCTGCGTCTGCGCGCATGGACGCCTGCGTTGTATGCACTGTCGATGCTGCCGCTGATGGCGGTGTATGTGATCGGCACCGGCAAGTACGGGCAGCGCTGGCTCAACCTGGGCGTGTTCTACCTGCAGCCGTCCGAACTGCTCAAGCTCAGCCTGCCGTTGATGATGGCCTGGTACCTGCATCGGCAGCCGTTGCCGCCGTCGCCACGCACGGTACTCACCGCAGTGGTGCTGATTGGCGTGCCAGCGGTTCTGATCCTGATGCAGCCCAACCTCGGCACCGCCACGCTGGTGACCGCCAGCGGCGTGTTTGCGTTGTTGCTGGCCGGCCTGCACTGGGGCTGGGTGGCGACGGGTGCGGCGGGGCTGGCGGTGGCCGCGCCACTGGCGTGGTTCGGACTGCTGCGGCAGTACCAGAAGGATCGCGTGCTGACCTTCCTTGACCCAGCGGCGGACCCGCTCGGCACCGGCTGGAACATCCTGCAGTCTCGCATCGCCATCGGCTCCGGAGGCTGGCAGGGCCGTGGCTGGGGGCAGGGTACGCAGGCGACACTGGATTTCCTGCCCGAGTACACGACCGACTTCGCATTTTCAGTGCTCGCCGAGGAGTTCGGTTGGATCGGCGTGGCGACAGTGTTCGCACTCTACCTATTTGTGGTCGGGCGCTGCCTGTGGATCGCGGTGCAGGCACGCGACACCCATGCACGGTTGCTGGCCGGCAGCCTGGGGCTGGCGTTCTTCGTCTATGTACTGGTGAACGGTGGAATGATTTCCGGCCTGCTGCCGGTGGTGGGCATTCCGATGCCGTTGATCAGCTACGGCGGGACATCGGCGGTCTCGCTGCTGGCCGGTATCGGATTGGTGATGGCGGTACGTGGGCACCGGCCGGTGCACGGGGGATAGGGTTTCCAGCCAACGGCGCAGCCCCTCGTGGGTGGTCGCGTAACGCGGGTCATGTGTGGGGCGGGCGCGGTGGGTTCGCGGGACACGCCGTGAACCCGTCCTTGGGGGCTCGATGGCGCCATCCATGGCGCCAACGGTCCCGCGAACCCACCGCGCCCGCCCTCTGACAGTTTTCGGGCGCGTTCACCCACGGAGAAGAAAAAGAAGATCAAAAGCAAAAGCGGCCTGGCGGATCGCTTCATTGCCTTGTGTAGAGCCGAAGGCACCGGCAGGAGCCGCTGCCAACATCGCCCACGGCGACGGCCCGAAGGGTGCCGGTCAGGACGACCGGCATAGCCATGCTCGGCTCACGAGCAAGCGCAGCGCGCGACCCGCTTCTGAAGTTTATTTTCTTTTCCGTGGGTGGACGAACACGGAATCTGTCAGCGGCCGGGTGGGTGGGCAGTGCGGGGTGTCCGCGGCATGGATGCCGCGGCCAAGCCCCCATGGATGGGTTCACGGCGTCCCCGCACTGCCCACCCACCCGGCCAGCCCTCAGCAATCCCGCTTTCAGCGACCAACTCCACCCACGAGGGGCTGCGCCGTTGGATGGAAACTTCCTGACTCTGCGCAACGCCCGTTGTGGAAGCGTTCTCACGACGATGCACGGCAGCACGCCCGCCGACCAAAGTCCGTAAAAAACGTTATCTGGTTCACACTTTTACAGCGCGTTGATCCTGATCAATGGACTTGTCGTAATCGGCCTGCACAATGGCGGCCCGTTCGGCACGGCGCGCCGTCAATCGTTGCAGCGCGAGGGGGCGTCGGGCGGGAAGCAGTACTGGTCCAACGGGTACAGGGAGCGGGGGGTACTGCCACTGGGGAGCGGCAGCCGCGCAGGTACCGACCGGATCCGGTCGCCGGTTGCGTCTGCGGGGATGGGGACGCAACCGGCAACCTCTATCTGAATGGGGAAGCGGGATCACGAGGTCTTCACATTTCCCGCTGCTCGCAGGCAAATCGTTGTGATTCATGGTGTTAGGGGTTTTAATTCATCCATGACCTGCTAACCTGCGACGATGATTCGACGCACTCTGGCCTGCATGCTCACCCTCGGCCTGGTCGCCTGCGCGACCCAGCCGAAGTCCCCACCGTCTTCGCCCCAGGCCAGCAGTACGCCGCGCCAACCTGCCGCCAAGGCCCATGGCCCGGCCGAGGCCGCGCCTGAAGCCACCGCTGCCACCGCGCCGCCGGTCGACCTCACCCCGGTCCCGTTCGAGACTGCGCGGGCACGGTTCATTGCCGATACCGCCAAGCGCTACGGCCTGAAGCCGGAGCAGATCAGCAGCGTGCTCGACCAGGCGCAGGTGCGCCAGCCGATCATCGCCGCCATGTCGCGCCCGGCCGAACGGGTCAAGCCGTGGAACGAATACCGGCCGATGTTCATCAGCAAGGCACGCATCGATGGCGGCCGCGCGTTCCTGGCCCAGCACCGTGCCGAACTGGATCGCGTGCAGCAGCGCACCGGGGTGCCGGCTGAAGTGATCGTGGCGATCATCGGCGTGGAAACCAGTTACGGCAAGAACGCCGGCAGCCATCGCGTACTCGATGCGCTGTACACGCTGGCGTTCTATTACCCGCGCAGTGGCGACCCGGCCAAGCTGGAGCGCGAAGTGCGCCGCGAACTGTTCTTCCGCGATGAGCTGGCCAAGCTGTTCGAGCTGGGCCGCGAAGAAAACCTGGACATCACTACGCTCAAGGGCAGCTATGCCGGTGCGATGGGCATGGGCCAGTTCATGCCGTCCAGCTATCTGGATTACGCCGTTGACGGCAACGGCGATGGTCGCCGCGACCTGTTCACCAGCTATGACGACGTGTTCTCGTCCATCGCCAATTACTTCGTGAAGAAGGGCGGCTGGGTACGTGGTGGCCAGGTCGCCGTGCCAGCAACGCTGGCTGCTGGCCGCGAGGAATTCAACCCGACCGAGTGGATGCCCACCTGGTCGCTGGCCGATCTGGCGCAGCGCGGCTACCAGCCGAACGCAGCGGTACAGCCGGGCGCCACCGCTACCCCGATCACCCTTGAAGGCAGCGCCGGCAAGCAGTACTGGCTGGGCTTCCAGAACTACTACGCGATCACCCGCTACAACCTCTCGAAGATGTACGCGATGGCCGTGTTCCAGTTGTCCCAGGCCATCGCCGGACAGGAGCTGCCCCCGGCATGAACATCAGATGGCTGGTCCCAGGCTTGATCGTCCTCGCGCTGGCTGCCTGCAGCAGCGCGCCGAAGAAGCCGGCCACGGCCGGCCATGGCGGCAAGTCCGGCGGTACGCTGGTGCAGGGCCGTGGCTCACGCCCGGCGCATTGCCCGGAGGGCTCGCCGTATGCGGCCGCCAAGGAAGACCTCAATACCCGCGGCAACTACACTGCCGGTGGCCTGTACAAGCCGGGCGTGCGTGACAGCACGCCAGACTACATTCCCAACGTGGCCTGCATCCCCGAGCCGGAAGTAACCGCGGAAGAACGCTCGGCGATCGGCAACAAGACCCCGTACGTGGTGCTGGGCAAGTCCTACAAGGTGCTCGACGACACCCGCAACTATGTCGAGCGCGGTACCGCGTCGTACTACGGTGCCAAGTTCCATGGCCGCCTGACCTCCAACCGCGAGGTCTACGACATGTACCAGTTCACCGCCGCGCACAAGACGCTGCCGCTGCCCAGCTTCGCCCGCGTGACAAACCTGGACAACGGCGAATCGGTGATCGTGCGCGTCAATGACCGTGGCCCGTTCCACGACGGCCGCGTGGTCGATCTCAGCTATGCGGCCGCCGTGCGCCTGGGCATTACCCAGCGCGGCACCGGCAACGTCGAAGTGCGCGCGCTGCAGCCGGGCGAAAGCAACCTGATGGCGCAGAAGCCGTCTCGTCGCGAACGCCGGGCTGCGGAAGCCGCCGCTGCGGCAACTGCGGTGGCCAGTGCGCGGCCGGTACCGGCCGCACGTGCCGCCGCCGACAGTGACATCGATCGCCTGGTCAAGGGCCTTCCTGCCGAGGGCATGCCGGCGCGCGGCCAGCCGGCCACCACCCAGGGCGTGGCCAGCACCGTGCCGGACGTGGCGGTCAGCAGCCTGCCGCCGAGTGCGCCGCCGGTACGCGGCACCGCGCCGGCACAGGCGGTCGTTGCCAGCACCACGCCGCGCGCTGTTGCGCCGGCGCCGGTCCGCACCACGCCAGCGGCACCCAGCCTGTCGCAGCAGGTAGTGGGCGCGGTGATGGTGCAGGTCGCCAGTTTCTCAAGCCGCGACAACGCCAACCGCGCGATGGGCCAGCTCAACGCCGCCGGTATCGTCGGCGCGACCATCAGCGACATCGCTGCCGGTGGCCGCACCCTGTTCCGCCTGCGCGTTCCCGCCAGCGACCATGCCAGTGCCGCGGAACTTGCCGGCCGCATCGCCGGTCTGGGCCTGGGTTCGCCGCAGATCGTCAAGGATTGATCCGCCCGGGCCGGTGCTGCCGGCCCATGCTCCCCCGGCCTTACAATGGCCGTTACGTTCCACCCTCCATTCCCGGCCGTCCCCTGGAGCCTGCTGTCCAATGAATTTCCGTTCCGCCGCCACCGCCCTGGCCGCCACCCTGGTGGTGGGCCTGGCCTCCGCCCAGACGCCGCTGCCGACCCCGGCGACGCCGGCGCCTGCCGCCGCCGCTGCTGCCCCGGCCACCGTCGCCACCCCGCCGGCACCCGCGCCCAGCGTGTCCAAAGCCTGGGTGCTGATGGATTACGCAACCGGCCAGGTGCTGGCTGGTGAAAACATCAACGAACAGCTGGCCCCGGCCAGCATTACCAAGGTGATGACGTCCTACGTGATCGCCGCCGAGGTCAAGAACGGCAAGGTCCGTCCGGACGACCAGGTGATGATGAGCGAGCGCGCTTGGCGCGAAGGTGGCGCGGGTACCGATGGCAGCTACAGCGGCTTCCCGGTCAACCAGACTGCACGCCTGGAAGACATGGAAAAGGGCATGGCGATCCAGTCCGGCAATGACGCCGCGATCGCCCTGGCCGAGCACGTGGCCGGCAGCGAAGAAGCCTTCGCTTCGCTGATGAACAGCTACGCTGCCAAGATCGGCATGAAGAACTCGCACTTCGTGAACGCCCACGGCCTGACCGCCCCGGGCCATCACAGCAGCGCCTACGACCTGGCCCTGCTGGGCCGCGCGATGGTGCGCGACTACCCGGAAACCTACGCGTACAACAAGATCAAGGAATTCCAGGTCGGCAACATCAAGCAGCCGAACCGCAACCTGCTGCTGTGGCGCGATGGCAGCGTGGACGGCATCAAGACCGGCCACACCTCGGAAGCCGGTTACTGCCTGATGAGCTCTGCCCAGCGCGGCGACCAGCGCCTGGTGGCCGTGGTGCTGGGTGGCGCTTCGGAAAAGCAGCGTGCCGACGACAGCCTGGCGCTGCTGAACTGGGGCTTCCGCTTCTTCGAGACCCACCGCCTGTATGAGCCGGGCAAGGCCGTGGCCGAGCACAAGGTCTGGAAGGGCACCACCGACAAGGTGCAGCTGGGCGTGGCCCAGCCGATGCTGGTGAGCGTGCCGCGCGGTCGCTACAACGACCTGAAGCCGAGCATCGACGTACCCAAGACCCTGGAAGCACCGTTCACCGCCGGCCAGCAGATCGGCACCGTGAAGGTGATGCTGGATGGCAAGCTGGTGGCCGAAGCGCCGCTGGTGGCGGTCGCTGCCGTTGAGCAGGCCGGCTTCTTCAAGCGCCTGTGGGACAGCTTCTGGATGTGGTGGGAATCGGAATGATCCACGCCTTGGCGTGGTGAACGGAAAAGGCCGGCGAATGCCGGCCTTTTCCGTTGGAATCGGTGTGCCGACCAACGGTCGGCAACTACCTTACAGCGACCGGCTGATGGTGAAGCTGCCGAACACGGGCGACTGGCGCTGGCCATCGAATTCGCGGGTGCTGTGGTAGCGCGCCACCGCGAACTTCCAACGGCCGCGCATCACTGCAATGCCATAACCGCCCTGTGCGACCACGTGGCGCTTGTCCACACTGTGGCTGCTGCGGAACGTGTTGCCGTCCAGCGTAATGTCGCGGATCACCCACGCCGCGTCGGTGGTCAAGAACATGTGCCACGACCAGCCGCTGGCACGTCCACCACGTGTCGGCGCGGTGTTTTCGCCGGCCGGGCGCAACGGCGTGCTGCCGAAGTCGTCGGGCAGCTTCCAGCCGAAGCGCACTTCGCCACCGGCGTTGGCCTTGGTTTCCAGGTTGCCGATCGCGCCGCCGTAGTGGCTGATCGCATCCCAGCCCCAGCCGCCGGCATTGACGCTGGCATCGGCCGGCCAGCGCCGCATGCGCTCGTGGGTCAGCATGAACACCGGCTCGTTGTGCAGCTGGTTGTCCCAGCCTTCGAACTTCTTGTCGTTGAGGATGTTGTGCACCGCATCCTGCACCTGCTTGCCCTGCGCCCACGGGCCGACCACGCCCAGCGCCAGCTGGGTGGTCTGCAGGCGGTCGCCGCTGCGCGCGTTGAAGCCGAAACTGGCCAGCAGCACACCGGCATACGGGCGGTCATCCTCGATCAGGTCGCGGCGCGTCGGGTCGGTCGGGGTGAAGATGCCCTGGCCGATGCTGAAGATCATGTTCTGTTGTTCGAACTTTCCCGGGTGCAGGCCTTCCAGGTACTGGTTCACCCAACGCGCCATACGCGGCAGGCACGGGTCATCGGTGTAGTCGACCAGATTCGGCGAGACCAGGGTCAGCTGCGCGCCGTTGGTATAGCCCTGGTCCTGGTGGCGGCCGCCAAACAGGTCGTTGTCGACGCGGAAGTTGATCTGCGGCGGATGGTCGCGCATCGCGTCCGGACCACATTGTTCAGCTGCCTGGGCAGCAAGGGGGAGGGCGGTGGCCAGCAGGCCAGACAGCCCGAAGGCTGCGAAACAGCGTTTGGAAGGGGGGCTCATGGGGGGCGGATTCTATTTGTCGTTTTCAGCCGCGACACGGTACCCCCAGGCGGTCCGTGAAACGACCACACGGCGCTCACTTGTCTGTTCCGAAAACAACATTGTCCATCCGACACGATGTGATACGGAATGTGGGGGACTGCGGGCAGGGACGGGTGCCGGTGGACCCGTGCTCGGGACCGGTCGCGCGCCCCGGCGGGGGCCAAACCGCACGTCCAGTCAGCTGCGGTTGTGGTTGGGGGCACCTTGCCCTATTCTCTGCGCCGACGCCTGGGGGGCGTCGCAAAGGATTCAGGTCCCAGACCCTTTCTCAACCCATGGATTGTGCTTCGCCGTCGGCGAGGTGCTGGATGACTCAAATGAACAAATCGAATTCGCTCGCCCATGCGCTGGCCTGCGCGCTGCTGGGTGTCGGTCTGGTGGCCATCAGTGCCCCGGCTTCGGCTGGCCTGCGTGACAGTTTTGCCAACAGCCGTACCTCTGCCCAGGAGCAGAGCAAGAAGGGCCAGGCCGAGATTCCGGTGTGCACCAAGCCGCTGGGCTCCATCTCGGTGATCGAGCCGGAAGACGTTGTGAACTGGTGGACCGGCCAGCAGCTGCCGGCGCCTTCGAAGCTGATCAAGGTGTTCGTCAACAAGTCCAAGTGCTTCACGCTGGTGGACCGTGGGGTCGGCATGGCGGCGGCCCAGGCTGAGCGCGCGCTGGCCAGCGAAGGCCAGTTGCGCGGCCGCTCCAACATCGGCAAGGGCCAGATCCGTGCCGCCGACTACGTGCTGGTGCCCGACCTGATCTCGCAGAACAGCAACTCCGGCGGCAACGCCATCGGTGGCCTGCTGGGTGGCCTGATCGGCGGCAAGGCCGGTGCCGTGGTCGGCGGGCTGAACTTCCGCAGCAAGACCGCCGACGTGACCCTGACCCTGACCGACGTGCGCTCCTCCGAGCAGGTGGCCATTGTCGAGGGCAACTCCAAGAAGACCGACCTGGGCTGGGGCGCTGGTGGCGGCCTGTTCGGCGGCGGCGGCATCGGGGCCATGGGCGTGGGCGGCTATGCCAATACCGAAATCGGCCAGGTGATCACCCTGGCCTACCTGCAGGCCTACACCAACATGGTGGCCGAGCTGGGTGGCCTTCCGGCCAATGCGTCGGCCGCCAACGCCGGCCAGGCCGTGACCATGCTCAAGGCCGGTCGCCTGCTGGCCAATGCCAAGGGCACCGGCGCGCCGGTACGCTCGCTGGAGCCGGGCATGCTGCTGTACCCCACCGGTGTCAAGGAAGGCACGATGTGGGAAGTGGAAGACGAAATGGGCAACAAGGGCTGGGTCAACTCCACCCTGATGGAAACGGCCAAGTAAGCGGCCTGCATACCGGCCGCGTGCGGTATGTGTCCTGCCAGGGGCCGGCCTTCACGGGCCGGCCTTTTCCATGTGTAGGCCCCCTTGCAACGCAGCGGCCCGCAGATGCCGCGTTTGACGTTGATGAATACTCTTGGGTTTGTTGCCCTGCGGCCCGATAATGGGGGCATGGAAATCAAGTCCGACAACCCCGACCACGGCTTCCAGTTCCCCGGCCAGTTCGAGCTCAGCGCGATGGGCCCGGCCAACCGCGGCCTGGAACATGAGCTTCCCCGCCTGCTGCTGGCTGCCGGTATCGATGTGGTCAATGAACGCATCAGCTGGAAGCACTCGACCAACGGCAAGTACGTGTCTGTGCGCATGGTGTTCAAGGCCGAGAGCCGCGAACAGTACGATCTGGCGCACCAGGCACTGCGTGACCATCCGGAAGTGAAGTGGACGCTGTAGCCGACAGCTGCCCGGCCGAAGCCGCCCCTGAGCACCGCGCGCCGCGTCCGGCGCTGGTCCGTGATCTCGGTCGCCAGGCCTATGAGCCGGTGTGGCGTGCCATGCAGCGCTTCACCGACCAGCGTAGCGACGCCGATGCCGACGAGCTGTGGGTGGTCGAGCACGATCCGGTGTTCACTCTCGGCCAGGCTGGCAAGGATGAGCACGTGCTGGCGCCGGGTGAGATCCCGGTGCTGCACGTGGATCGTGGTGGCCAGGTGACCTACCACGGCCCCGGCCAGATCGTGGTCTATCCGCTGCTGCGCCTGCCGCGGCTGGGTATCGGCGTGCGCGACTACGTGTGCCGCATCGAACAGGCGATCATCGACACGCTCGCCGAATGGAACATCGGCGCTGAGCGCCGCGAGGGCGCCCCCGGCGTCTATGTCGGTAACGCCAAGATCGCCGCGCTCGGCATCCGCGTGCGCCGTGGCTGCACCTTCCACGGCCTGGCCTTCAACGTGGCCATGGACCTGGAACCCTTCCACCGTATCAACCCCTGTGGCTATCAGGGGTTGCAGGTGACCTCGGTGGTAGACTTGGGTGGCCCCTCCGGGATGGATGCCGTCAAGCCGGTGCTGCTGGACCACCTGGCCCGCCAGTTCGGCCTGCTGCTGCAGCACACGCCCGAACTGCCTGATTTTTCTGCGGCCGCCTGACCGCCACCCGGAACTGCCATGACTGAATCCACCGCCCGTTCCATTCCCCTGCAGATCGTGCAGGGCGATTCTCCGTCCGCCGCGCCGTTGCAGGCCGGGGTCAAGCAGCTGGGCGGTGACAAGATCAACCGCTCGCCGGTGCAGTTCGCCGACGCGCCGGTGCTGCGCAAGCCGTCCTGGATCCGCGTGCGCATTCCCTCGGGCAATGCGGTGCAGAACCTGAAGGCCAAGCTGCGCGAGAACCGCCTGGTGACGGTGTGCGAGGAAGCCAGCTGCCCGAACATCCACGAGTGCTTCGGCCACGGCACGGCAACGTTCATGATCCTCGGCGAAGTCTGCACCCGCCGCTGCTCGTTCTGCGACGTCGCCCATGGCCGCCCGAAGCCACCGGATGCCAACGAGCCGGCCAGCCTCGGCCAGACCGTGGCCGACATGGGCTTGAAGTACGTGGTGGTGACCAGCGTCGACCGCGATGACCTGCGCGACGGCGGTGCCCAGCACTTCGTCGACTGCATCACCGCCATCCGCGAGAAGTCGCCGGGCACCCGCATCGAAGTGCTGACCCCGGACTTCCGTGGCAAGGGCCGCATGGAGCGCGCGCTGGAGATCCTGGCGCAGAACCCGCCCGATGTGTTCAACCACAACATCGAAACCGTGCCGGACCTGTACCGCAACGTGCGTCCGGGTGCGGACTACCAGTGGTCGCTGAACCTGCTGAAGAACTTCAAGGCGCAGCATCCGGAGGTGCCGACCAAGAGCGGCATCATGCTGGGCCTGGGCGAAGAGTTCGAACAGATCAAGGCCACCATGCGCGACCTGCGCGCGCATGACGTGGACATGATCACCATCGGCCAGTACCTGCAGCCGACCGCGCACCACCATCCGGTGCTGAAGTACTGGACGCCGGAAGACTACAAGGCGCTGGAAGACTACGGCTACGAGCTGGGCTTCAGCCACGTGGCCTCCGGCCCGATGGTGCGCTCGTCGTACCACGCCGACGTCCAGGCCAAGGGCGCAGGGGTCTCCTGAGGCCCCGGGCGGGCGCGGCCCGCCACCTTCGGTGGGTGCGAACCGTCCCGGTGGGTGCGAACCTTGGTTCGCACGCCTTTGCCTGCTATAGAGCCGAGCCCATGCTCGGCTGCTTGCTGGCGGCCTGCCGAGCAAGGGCTCGGCCGTGCCTTCGCCTGCATTCACAATTTGCTACACCGGCCCCGCTAGGCTGGTTTTCCACCGAGCGCGGCCGGGTGACAAACCCGGCAACTTTCGGCACTGTCGTGGTGTCTGAACACCCCGCAGTCTCCCCCTTGGCAAGGCGCCTTCGAGCACGTCAATGAAATTCAAAGCCCCCGCATTCCTGATGGCCCTGGCGCTGGTCGCGCCGCTGGCGCTGGCGGCCAAGGCCGACTCGCCTGCATTGCCCGCAGCGGCAACTGCCGATCAGGTGACCACCTCCAAGCTGGTGTACGGCCTGTTGTCCGACAGCCGCTACGCCTATCGGCCGCGCGCGCTGGACGAGGCAACTTCCAAGGACGTGTTCAAGCGTTACCTGGAAACGTTGGACGGCGGCAAGCAGTACTTCACCCAGGCCGACGTGGCGCGCTTCGCGCCGTTCGAGGCGAACATTTCCTCGGCCATCCGTGGTGGCGAGCTGGAGCCGGCGTTCCAGGTGTTTGCCGTGTACAAGCAGCGGGTCGGCGAACGCGTGGCGTATGCACGCAGGCTGCTCAAGCAGGAGCCGGACTTCACCGCCGACGAGCGCTTCGAATACGACCGCAAGAAGGTGCCGTGGGCGGCCAGCAGTGCCGAACTGGACGAGCTGTGGCGCAAGTCGGTCAAGAACGATTGGCTGCGCCTGAAGCTGGCCGGCAAGAAGCCGGACGACATCCGCAAGACGCTGGACAAGCGCTATGCGACGCTGCAGAAATCGGTCAACGAACTGAAGGGCGAAGACGTCTTCCAGTTCTTCATGAATTCGTACACCAGCGCGGTCGATCCGCATACCGACTACTTCACCCCGCGCACCGCCGAGAACTTCAACCAGGCGATGTCGCTGTCGCTGGAAGGTATCGGCGCGCAGCTGCAGCGCCAGGACGACGTGGTGGTGATCCGCGAGATCATCGCCGGTGGTCCGGCGGCGGTGGACGGCACGCTGAAGCCGGGTGACCGCATTGTCGGCGTTGGCCAGGGCAAGTCCGGCCTGGTCGAGGACGTGATCGGCTGGCGCATCGACGATGTCGTGGCCAAGATCCGCGGCGCCAAGGACACCGAGGTCAAGCTGGAGTTCATTCCGGCGGCCGAAGGTGCCGACGGCAAGCACCACACCCTGGTGCTGACCCGGCAGAAGGTGCGCCTGGCCGAACAGGCCGCCAAGGGCGAGACCATGAGCATTCCGGCTGCCAACGGCGAGCCGGCACGCAAGATCGGCGTGATCAAGCTGCCGACCTTCTACCAGGACTTCGAAGGCCGTCGCCGTAATGCCGCCGACTACGCTTCGGCGACCCGCGACGTGGCCAAGCTGCTGGCCGGCTTCAAGAACGACAAGCTGGACGGCGTGGTGCTGGACCTGCGCAACAACGGCGGTGGTTCGCTGGATGAAGCCATTGAACTGACCGGTCTGTTCATCGAGCAGGGCCCGGTGGTGCAGGTGCGTGAATCCGGTGGTCGCATCACCGTCAACAGCGACCGCAACCAGGGCGTGGCCTGGGACGGCCCGCTGGCGGTGCTGATCAACCGCGGTTCGGCCTCTGCCTCCGAGATTTTCGCCGGCGCCATCCAGGACTACGGTCGTGGACTGGTGATCGGTGAGACCAGCTTCGGCAAGGGCACCGTGCAGAACATCGTCGACCTCGACCGTTGGCCGAGTGGCGAAACCCAGCGCTTCGGCCAGGTCAAGCTGACCATCGCCCAGTTCTTCCGCATCAGCGGCAGCAGCACCCAGCACAAGGGTGTGGTGCCGGACCTGGCGTTCCCGGCCAGCGTCGATGCAACCGAATTCGGCGAGAGCACCTACGACAACGCGCTGCCGTGGACCCGCATCGCCGCCGTGCCGCACACCCAGTACGGCAACTTCGCGCCTCTGCTGCCGAAGCTGGAAACCCGCCATGACGCGCGCATTGCCGCCGACAAGGAATTCCAGTGGTGGAACGAGGACGTGCAGCAGTTCCGCACCGAGGCCGCGAAGAAGTACATCTCGCTCAACGAGGCCACCCGTCGCGCAGAGCGTGAGCGCCAGGACACCCAGCGCAAGGAGCGCCAGGTGATGCGCAAGGAACTGGGCCTGGCCCTGGACCCGCTGGCCGATGACAGTAGCGATGACGGTCTGACCGGCAACGAGCGCGACATCGTCAAGGATGCCGCCCGCGAAAAGGCTGCCGAGAAGCGTCCGGACCCGCTGCTGCGCGAGTCCGCGTCGATCCTGTCCGATGCGGTGAACCTGCTGGCCAACGATCGCCCGCTGTCGGCGCAGGTGCTGCCGCAGTCCACTGGTGCCGGTCGCTGGGCTGACTGAGCCGGGGCGACGACGTTAGATACCCGAGGGGCCGGCATTGCCGGCCCCTTTGCGTTTGAGGACCTCATTCCAAGTGGCGTCCGGCCATGCCCGGCGAGCGAAGTGGATCGCGCGCTTCCGCCGGGCATGGCCCGGCGCTACCGGTGCATGAACAGGCCGCAACGACGGGGTCTGGTGGGCGTACTTTCGACCTGCCGCACACGGGCGCGGGACTACCCTTGGCCGTACTGTCCTCGCAGGAGTACCCATGCGGGCCTCCCGTTTTTCCAGTGCTGCCGTGGCGCTCGCCAGCGCCCTGATCCTGTCGGCCTGCGGTGGTCGTGCCGCCGACAGCACCGTGCTGCGCGAATCCTTTGATTCCGGCGATACCTTCTCGCGCACCGTCGATGGCCGCGCGGCTGACGCCTGCGAGGCTGCGCGGCGCACGCTGCTCAGCCAGGGCTACGCAATCGCCCGTTCCGACGACACACAGGTGGAAGGCAACAAGAACTTCCAGCCGCGCGAGGATGACCACGAACAGCTGGTGCTGCGCATCTCCTGCGCGCCGCGTGGCAGCCAGACGCTGGTGTTCGTCAGCGCGGTGCAGGACCGCTACGCGCTGAAGAAGAGCCCGACCTCAGCCAGTGTCGGTGTCGGTGCGCTGGGCTCGGTGTCGCTGCCGTTCGGCAGCAATGACGACTCGCTGGTGAAAGTGGCCAGCAGCACGGTCACCGATGCCGAGTTCTATCGCCGCTTCTTCCAGCGCCTGCAGCAGTATCTGCCAGCGGCCGCAGCCCCGCCCGCGCCGCCTCCGACCGCACCACCGGAACCCGCACCGGCCAGCCTGGACCAGGGTTGAGCGTGCGCGGCAGGTTCATGTGCGTGGCCCTGTTGCTGGCCCCGCCGCTGGTCACGGCAGCTCCCATCGACTGCACGCAGGGCCTGCTGCAGCGGTTGGGCTGGCAATTCGACGAGGCGACGGTGGCCGCGCCACAGGTGCAGGGTGGTCCGGTGTGCACGCGTGCGTCGCTGGCTGAAGCGCAGGCGGCAGGTGATCTGCGCGTGCGCTGGCCGACGGCATTGCCGACCCAGGCTCGACAGGCGCTGCTGCAGCAACTGCTGGACGATCCGGCCACGGTCTGCGCCTATGCCTTCCAGTTGGGGGCAGCCACGCAACGTACGGCCTCGGCATTGCAGGACAACCCGGCCTTCCGCTTCTCCGGCCCGCAGCTGGGCTGGATCGGCTTCGGACTGGAGGGCGCGCAGGCACAGGGCTGGCAGCGCACGCGTAGTTTCGGCCGTGGCTTCGTGCCCAGCGCGGGCAACAGTCAGGCGCTGCAGGCGTTCTACAGCGGTGCCGTGCGTGCCGAATGCGGGGTCGGCCGCCAGGTCGCGCAGCTGGCCACGCAACGAGAGCTGTATGGCGATGCTGCGTTCGATACTGAGTTCGCAGCGGATGAACTGTCGATCGGCACCTTCCTCGCCCTGCACAAGACCGACAGCATCCTGCTTGGCGCGCATGCCGGCGATTTCTTCGCCGATGGCAAGGCGGTGCGCACGTCGGCGATGGGGCGGCAGGCCTTCGTTGGCGTGCCCGGTTTCATCGAGCATGTGTATGACAAGGGCACGCTGGATGACCTGAGCAACCAGGCCGAGAACTTCGTCGTGGTCGAGGTGGGCGAGGGCGCCGCGCAGGCACTGGCTGAGCATGGCGGCCTGGCCTGGTACGACCAGCGCAATGCCGAACTGTGGACGCTGGCGCAGCGTATTCCGCGCGTCGGCCGGCGCTACTTCGAGCGGCTGCTGTTCGAGCGCGACCCGGACCTTCGTGCACGGCTGGAACCGCGCTACCACGACACGCTCGCGCGAATGGACCAGCTGCTGGACGATCCGTTCTACCAGCAGTTCGTGATCTATGTGCACCCGCGCGGTATACGTCCCATCGGCTACCACATCGCCCGCCTGCTTGATCGCAACCCGCGAACGCCGTTTTCGATCGATCTGGCGGTGCACAATCTGCATACCACGCTCTACCGGCGTTGGCGCGAGGCGCAGCTGCGCCACTGCGCGGCTACCGGCAGGCCAGGCAGCCTGACCCTAGACCCCAACTGAAGGTGAAACAATGGACATTGCAATGATCGGCCTCGGCCGCATGGGCGCCAACATGGCCCAGCGCCTGCATCGCGGCGGCCACCGCGTGGTCGGCTACGACCCGGGCGAGGGCGCCCGCCAGCGCGCTGCCGAGGCCGGCCTGGAAGTGGTTGATTCGCTGGCCGCGGCCGTCGCCGCCCTGCCGGTACCGCGCGTGCTGTGGCTGATGGTGCCGGCCGGCGAAACCGTCGACCAGACCCTGGGCCAGCTGACCCCGCACCTGGCCGAGGGTGACATCGTCATCGATGGCGGCAACTCCAACTACCAGGACTCGATCCGCCGCGCCAAGGCGCTGGCCGAGGACGACCTGGGTTATGTCGACTGCGGCACCAGCGGTGGCGTGTGGGGCCTGCAGGAAGGCTACAGCCTGATGGTCGGTGGTGAAGCGTCGGTGGTGGAGCAGGTCGCACCGCTGCTGCGCACGCTGGCACCGGCCGAAGACCGCGGCTGGGCGCGTGTCGGCCCGTCCGGCGCCGGCCACTTCACCAAGATGGTCCACAACGGCATCGAGTACGGAATGATGCAGGCCTACGCCGAAGGCTTCGCACTGATGGAGCGCAAGCAGGAAATGGAGCTGGACCTGGCCCAGGTGGCCGAGGTGTGGCGCCACGGCAGCGTGGTGCGTTCGTGGCTGCTGGACCTTAGCACCGAGGCGCTCAAGCGCAATCCGTCGCTGGATGGCATTGCACCGTACGTGGAAGACTCCGGCGAAGGTCGCTGGACGGTTGCCGAAGCGATCGCACTGGATGTACCGGCGCCGGTGATCACCTTGTCGCTGCTGGAACGCCTGCGCTCGCGTGAATCGAATTCGTTCACCGACCGCCTGTTGTCGGCGATGCGCAACGAATTCGGCGGCCACGCCATCAAGAAGTCGTAATCACTGCGGTGGGGTCGGATCCCTTTCCGCAGGAAAGGGCTCTGACCCCATGAAGCCAGTCGAGCTGGCTCGACTCTACAAAAGCCGTCTCCGATCGTTCCCACGTCATCCACGCCTGGCGTGGATGTGTCGACCAAGGTCGACACCTACCGTCGGGCGCGGACAACTGTCGAAGGCGGAGTGGGTCCGGTTGCGGGGGCGTGAGCGGCCCCCCCGCCATCCCATGGATAGCCAGCTATTGCTTTGACGTTGACGTTGCCGTTGATTCGGCAGGTGCAGGGCGCAGCCCTGCCGGTCACCCCAACTGAACCCGCCGCCCTTCGCGCGCACTGACCATCCCCGCCTCCAGCAACCGCATCAGCTGCAGCGCCTGCATCGGGCTGACCGTCGCTTCGCCGTCACCATGCATCGCCGCCGCGAACTGCGCATACAACCGCCGGTAGTCACCGGGCAGGTTGTCGACAGTACTGCGCTGCACGTTGTCCTCCGCATCGCAGTGCACCCGCTCACCATGCCGTGGATCGATGCCCCAGCCTGGCGCCCCCGGCGCAACCCCACGCCGCAACTGCGCTTCCTGCACGTCCAGGCCGTGCTTGATCCAACTGGCCTTGCTGCCATGCACGCTGAAGTGTGGTGTCTGCGCCGCAACCAGCGAACCGGCATGCACGATTGCGCGAAGCCGTGGGTAGTGCAGCACCGCATGGAAGTAATCGATGCCGCTGCCGCCTTCGCGCTGCACGGCCAGATCGGCATCGATCGACTGTGGCCAGCCGAACAGCTCCAGCATCTGGTCCAGCAGGTGCGGTGCCAGGTCGTACCACAGGCCGCTGCCGGGGCCATCCTGCTCGCGCCAGCGGTCGCGCACCTGCGGCCGGTAACGGTCGAAGTGCGCGTGGCATTCGGCAACATCACCCAGCACGCCTTGCGCCAGCAGTGCCTGCAGGGTGAGGAAGTCGGCGTCGAAGCGCCGGTTCTGGAACACCGTAGCGATGCGCCCGGCGTCGCGCGCCGCAGCCAATACCGTTTCCGCTTCGGCCACGTCCAGCGCGAACGGTTTGTCGACCAGCACGTGCTTGCCCGCGGCCAACGCCGCGATGGCCAGCGGAGCGTGTTGTTCGTTCGGTGTGGCAATCACTACCGCATCCACTGCAGGATCGCCGAACACTTCCTGCGGCGTGGCACGCACGTGCACGTCGCTGAACGCGCGCAGCAGCGTGTCGCGTTGCGAACTGACGATGCTGTGCAGCACCAGGCCGGGCGTGTGCTGGATCAGGGGCGCATGGAAGACGCGGCCGGCGAGGCCGTAGCCGATCAGGGCCAGTTGCAGGTCGGGGCGCATGGCAGAGCTCCGGCAGTGGGGAAGGGCAGGGTAAACGACGGGGGATGGCAGGCCAAAACTGAACCGTTGCCGTTGGAAACGCTTTGATTCACGGCGGCATGACCGTAACGCCACGCCTGCTCTACGCCGGTGTGTCCAGACTGGCAGCACATCCCGAAGGAGTACGACACGATGAGCAATACCACCCGCACGCTGATTGCTTCCGCCCTGACGCTGGGCCTGGCGCTGTCCTCCTCGGCCGCATTCGCCAAGGATCCGGCCGCGAAGAGCCCGCCGACCAGCACTCATCCGGCCACCCACGCCGACCGCCATGATTCCAACGAGCCGGTGACCGACAGCTGGATCACCACCAAGGTGAAGGCCGACCTGCTGGCCAGCAGCAACGTCCCGGGCACCGAAATCAAGGTGGAAACGGTGAATGGCGTGGTCAGCCTGAGCGGTGCCGTGGCCACCCAGGCCGAGAAAGACAAGGCGGTCACAACTGCCAAGGGCATCAAGGGCGTGACCCGCGTCGATGCCGCCGCATTGAAGGTCAGCGCGGCCGCCAAGCGCTGAACCCGGTGGGCGCCCCGCATGGGGCGCCCACTGCCCGGGTAGATTCGAGTTTCCTCGGCTCGCTCCACTGCAGATCAACCCCCGAGTCAACCGCCCGAGCAGTCGAGCGACCTCGACTCTACGAAGCAGAGCCGACGGCCCCGCCCGGCCCTACCGTGGGTTTCCGGAGCCCGTTCAGCCAACCAGGCTGGAAACTCCAGAGTTGTGACCGCCTGCGCTATATTGCCCGTTCCGCCGCAGCCGGGCCGGTATCGGCCTACGCTCCGCGGCAGTGCTGACGAGGAACTATGGCGCAGGTTTTCAGTGATGACGTCTGGGATCGCTGGCGATTGCCGGCCCTGGCGCTGGCGGCTGCCGCGATCATCGTGGTGCCGTGGTTGACCCTGCGCAAACTGCAGCAGGACAACGAACAAGCGATGGCCTGGGTCAGCCACACCCAGGCCGTGGGCGTGGCCCTGCAACAGCTGCAGGCCGATGTCCGCGATGTCGAATCGGCTGCGCTGACGCTGTCCAAGGGTGTGGACGCGCCGGGCCTGCGTGAGCGCATGGCCAAAGCGAATGAAATACCGGGCCGGCTGGCCCAGCTCGGCCGCATGACCCGCGACAATCCCGAACAGCTGATCCGCATCGGCCGCATCGAGTCGATGCTGGACGGGCGCTTGGCGGTCGCGCGCGAGCTGGCCAAGTCCGAACCGAACAGCGACCAGCGTGAACTGGTGCAGGACCTGAGCACGCGTTACCCGATCCGTGGCCTGGTCGAGGAGCTGCAGGCCAGCGAGGAAAAGTTGCTGGCTCTGCGCGCCGAGCAGGCCGCACGCCAGCGCAGGCAGACCGAGTTTGTTTCCTGGAGCTCGCTGGTGGTGCAGCTGGCCCTGCTGGGCCTGGTGCTGTGGTTGTTGCAGCGGCAGATCGGCCGCCGCCTGCATGCGGAGCAGCAATCGCAGCGCTCGGCCGCGCGCGCGGCGTCGGTACTGCAGACTGTGCGTGAGCCGATCGTGCTGCTGGATCGTGAGTTGCGCGTACAGCTGCACAATCCTGCATTTGCTGAGCTGTACGGGTTGCAGGATGAGCGTGCCGATGGCCTGCTGCTGGAATCGGTCGGTGATGGCGCCTGGCGGGATCCGGTCATGCGCCAGCGACTGTCCGATGTGCTGCTGCGTGGCCGCGAACTATGGGACTTCGAGCACGAACAGCGCGCCGCCGACGGCATGGTGCGCTACATGCTGCTCAACGCCCGGCGCATGCCGCTGCCCGATACCGATGACGAGGTGGTGCTGATGACCGTCAGTGACGTCACCGTGCAGCGGGCCGTGCAGCTGCGCGTGGAAGAGCTGAACCGCCAGCTGGAGGGCAAGGTGGCGCAGGTATCGGAGGTCAACCGCGAATTGGAGGCGTTCAGCTATTCGGTCTCGCACGACCTGCGTGCGCCGCTGCGCCATGTTGCTGGTTTCTCCGACAAGCTGTCGCGCCATCTGGGCGAGCAGGCCGACGACAAGAGCCGCCATTACCTTGAAGTGATCTCCAGTTCGGCGCGGCGCATGGCAGCCCTGATCGACGACCTGCTGGTCTACTCGCGCCTGGGGCGCGTGGCGATGCGCCAGCAGGCGGTGGACATGCAGTCGCTGGTGGCCGATACCCGTGCCATGCTCGATTCCAACCTGCAGGCCGAGGCCGAAAACAACGGCCATGCGCATCAGGTGGAGTGGAGCATCGCACCGCTGCCGATCGTGGTCGGCGATGAAAACATGATCCGCCAGGTCTGGCTGAACCTGCTCGGCAACGCGGTGAAGTACTCGGGCAACCGCGAGCCGGCAAAGATCCGCGTGGACTACCAGCTGCAGCCCGACGGTGGTCATCAGTTCACGGTCAGCGACAATGGTGCAGGCTTTGACATGGCGTACGCCGCCAAACTGTTCGGTGTGTTCCAGCGCCTGCACAAGGCCAGCGACTACCCGGGTACCGGCATCGGCCTGGCCAGCGTGCGCCGCGTGCTGACCCGCCATGGCGGCCGTATCTGGGCAGAAGCCGAGCCTGACGTCGGCGCCACCTTCCACTTCTACCTGCCTCCCGCGATCGACGCGGACAAACAAGGTCCCTCTGCATGACGACTCTGCGCACCATTCTTCTCGCCGAAGACAGCCCGGCCGATGCCGAAATGGCAATCGACGCTCTGGAAGAGGCGCGTCTGGCCAATCCCATCGTGCACGTCGAAGACGGCGTGGAAGTGATGGACTACCTGCTGCGCCGCGGCGCCTTCGCCAACCGTGAGGAAGGCCTGCCGGCGGTGCTGCTGCTGGACATCAAGATGCCGCGCATGGATGGCCTGGAAGTGCTGCGGCAGATCCGCGAGCACGAAGAACTCAAGCGCCTGCCGGTGGTGATCCTGTCGTCCTCGCGCGAGGAAAGCGACCTCGCCCGCAGCTGGGACATGGGCGTGAACGCCTACGTGGTCAAGCCGGTGGACGTGGACCAGTTCTTTGGCGCGGTGCAGACCCTGGGCAAGTTCTGGGCGTTGATCAACCAGGCACCGGAACTCGAGTGAGCCCATGCCCCTGACCGGTCCCGCCCTGGGGGCGCTGCGCATCCTGCTGGTGGAAGATTCCCCGGAAGATGCCGAGCTGATGTCCGAACAGATGCTCGATGCGGGCCTGGAAGCCCGTTTCGAGCGTGTCGAGAGCGAGGTCGAGCTGCGCCAGGCGCTGGCTGCGTTCGTGCCGGACATCGTGCTGTCCGACCTGAGCATGCCGGGGTTCTCCGGTGACGATGCACTGCGCATCGTGCGTGAGACCTCACCGGAAGTGCCCTTCATCTTCGTCTCCGGCACCATGGGTGAGGAGAACGCAGTGGCGGCGCTGCAGAAGGGTGCCAACGACTACATCATCAAGCACCTGCCGGCGCGCCTGCCGTCGGCGGTGGCGCGCGCGATCCGCGAGGCGCGCAGCGCTGTTGAACGCGCACGCGTGGAAACCGAGCTGATGCGCGCGCAGCGGCTGGAGAGCCTGTCGCTGCTCGCCGCCGGCCTCAGCCATGACCTGCGCAACATCCTGCAGCCGCTGCTGATCATGCCGGACCTGCTGAAGGCCCGTACCGACGATCCACAGCTGCACCACCTGGCCGACGTCATCGCCGAGTGTGGTCGTCGTGGCCACGAGATGGCCGAATCGATGCTGTCGTTCGTGCGTGGCTCGCGCAAGCCGAGTGAACGCATCGAGATCGATGGCCTGTTCGATGCGGTGGCACTCCTGTTGCGCAGCAACGTGCCCGATGCCGTGCGCCTGGAACTGCAGGTGCAGGACCAGGGCCTGGTGGTCGATGCCAATTACACAGAGCTGCAGCAGGTGATGTTGAACCTGGCGCTCAACGCGATCCAGGCGATGCCCAACGGGGGCCGGCTGAGCCTGACCGCCAGCCATGCCGGCCAACGCGATGGCGTGGACTGGATGCAGATCCGTGTGGTCGATGAGGGCATCGGCATGGATGCGGACACGCTCTCGCACCTGTTCAACCCGTTCTTCACCACCAAGGCCGATGGCACCGGCCTGGGCCTGATTTCCTGCAAGCGCATCGTTGAAGGCGCCGGCGGCAGCATCCACGTCAGCAGCCAGCCGGGGCAGGGCACCTGCTTCGAACTGCGTCTGCCGATGCATGAGGCCATTGATGGCAGCGAGCCGATCGAGCAGCTGGTGGCGCTGGGCAGTGGCCAGTCGATCCTGGTGGTCGATGGCGAAGCCACCCGCCTGTCGCTGCTCGGCAATGCGCTGTCCAGCCAGGGCTATCAGCTGCAACTGGCGTCCGATGGTCCGGCGGCGCTGCGCTGGATGCAGCAGGAGGCGTTGCCGGCACTGGTGATCGCCGACGCCGGTTCCAAGCTGCTGCCGGCCAGTCAGCTGCTGGGCGAGATGGCTGTACTGGGCTATCGCGGCCCGGCGCTGGTGCTGGAAGACGCAACGGTGGATGTATCGGCCGATGCATTCCCCGCTGGCGTGGAAGTGCATGTGCTGCGCAAGCCGCTGCAGATGCAGCAGGTGTTCCGCGCGGTGGCCGAAGCGCTGGGCTGACGCCGCGGTAGTGCTGGCCGCTGGCCGGCGTCTGCGTGTGGTGGGATCATTGCGGTTGCCGGCCAGCGGCCGGTACTACCGTTCGGCGGTTTCCCACGGAAACCGCGGCAGGCTGTCCACCGCCTGTTCCAGCCGCCGCGACCAGTTCTGGTGGATGTCCGCATACAGCGCTGAATCCGCACCCAGCCGCAGCTGCTGGCCGATGCGCAGTTCGCCGTCGCGCAGCAGCGCCAGGTCGATCGGCAGGCCCACCGACAGGTTGGAGCGGATGGTGGAGTCCAGCGAGACGATGGCCGTGCGTGCGGCATCTTCCAGGCGTGTTGCCGGGCTGAGGATGCGGTCGAGGATCGGCTTGCCGTACTTGGATTCGCCGATCTGCAGGTAGGGCGTCTCCGGCGAGGCGGCGATGGCGTTGCCCAAGGGGTAGACCATGTACAGCCCTGGGCGTTCACCGGCAACCTGGCCGCCGAAGATCAGCGTGGCCTGGGTGTTGACCCCGTCATGGCCGTGCTCGCTGTGCTCGGTCTTGACCTGGCTGTCGACCAGCAACTGGCCGACGTAGGCCGCGGCCTCGAACAGGTGGGCCATGTCACGCAGGTTGGGCGTACGCCGCTCGTCGGCGTCGCGGACCAGGCGCGACACCAGCAGCTGGGTGGTGGCCAGGTTGCCAGCCGCCATCAGTACGTAGGCTGCCTGGCCGGGGTACTCGAACACGTGCAGCTTGCGGTGCACGCGCACATCGTCCAGCGAGGCATTGGTCCGGGTGTCGGCGGCGAAGACCAGGCCCTCGTCCACCTCGATTCCAACGCAATAGGTCATGTCGGTGCCCTATCATGTGCGTCCCGGATTGTAGGCAGGCCGCCGTGACGACGGCATGTCCACGCCCCCCCAAGTGCCGTCACCTGAACCGCATGACCACCGTGCTCCTGAGCCTGGGCAGCAACGTCCAGCCCCGCCGCTACCTCCACGCCGCGGTGACGGCCCTGCGCGAGCGCTTCGGCGCGCTGCAGGTGTCACCCGCCTACCGTACCGCTGCGGTCGGCTTCGATGGCCCGGCCTTCCTCAACAATGCGGTGGCGATCGAGACCGACCTGCCACTGCAGGAACTGGACGACTGGCTGCATGCGCTGGAAGACGCGCACGGGCGTGACCGCAGTGGCCCGCGCTTCTCCGACCGGACCCTGGACATCGATGTGGTGTTCTACGGCGACCTGGTGGTGGAGGGCCCTGGCCACCTGCGCATCCCTCGCCCGGAGCTGAAGCATGCCTTCGTACTGAAGCCGCTGGCGGACATTGCGCCGGGCTTCGTCGACCCGGTCAGCGGCCAGGACCTGGCCACGCTGTGGCGTGCGCACAGGCAGTTTGGCGAAGCGTTCGAGGTCGTGGACCTCGAATGAAGGGGTCAGATCCCTTTTCCTGCCTGGAAAAGGGATCTGACCCCATCATGCATCCCGGCAACGCCTCAGCTGACCGTACGCCCGCCATCCACGCGCAGGGTATGGCCGGTGACGAAGCTGGCATCGGCCACCAGCCAGTACACCGCCTCGGCGATCTCTTCCACGGTGCCGATCCGTGCCAACGGCGTGCGCGCCAGCAGCGCCTCGCGGGCGAAATCGTCCTTGCCCTGTTCCGGCCACAGGATCGCGCCGGGGGCGACCGCGTTGACCCGCACCTTCGGCGCCAGTTCCAGCGCCAGCGAGCGGGTGGCCATCTCCAGCGCGGCCTTGGCCATCGTGTAGGCGATGTGGTCGCGCATCGGGTCGGTGCCGTGCAGGTCGGTCAGGTTGACGATGCAGCCGTGTTGGCGGCGCAGGTACGGAGCTGCCGCCTGCGACAGCAGCAGGGGCGCCCGTGCATTGACCGCGTAAAGCTCGTCCATCGCCTCGGCGGTGACCTGGCCCAGCGGGGTAGGGAAGAAGTTGGAGGCGTTGTTGACCAGCGCATCCAGGCGGCCGAAGTGGGTCACGGCCTGTTCCACCAGATCGGTCAGCGCGTCGGCGTCACGCAGGTCGGCCTGCAGCGCCAGCACGCTGCCGGGGCGCACGTTGTCGAAATCGAACGCGGCCTGCTGCAGCTCGGCGCTGGAGGTGTTGGCATGCAGCACCACCGACCAGCCACAGGCATGGAACTGGCGGGCAATGGCCGCGCCGATCCGGCGCGCGCTGCCGGTGATCAGGACCACGGGGGTGGTGTCGCTCATCGAGGGTCCTCCAAGGCTCGGCTATCCTGTGCACCATTGTCACCGCATTCGAAGACGCCATGCAGCCCACCTTCCCTCTGCCCGAAGCCGATGCCCTGGCCCACAGCGACCAGCTGGCCGCCGCCCTGCGCGCTGAAATCCTTGCGCAGGGCGGGGCGATGCCGTTCTCGCGGTTCATGGAGCTGTGCCTGTATGCCCCCGGCTGGGGCTATTACAGCGCCGGCGCCAGCAAGTTCGGCGGCAGCGGCGACTTCACCACCGCGCCCGAGCTCGGCAGCCTGTTCGCCGGCAGCGTGGCCAATGCACTGGCCCCGGTGTTCGCCCAGTTGGGCGCGCAGGCGCGCATGCTGGAGCTGGGCGGCGGCACCGGCGCCTTCGCCGAAGCCGTGCTGCTGCGCCTGGCCGAGCTGGACGCACTGCCGGCGCGCTACGCCATCCTCGAACCCAGTGCGGACCTGCGCGAGCGCCAGCAGCAGCGTCTGCAGCAGAACCTGCCGGCCGAGCTGGCCGCGCGCGTCGACTGGGTCGACCGCCCGTTCGAAGAGGATTGGGAGGGCGTGGTGTTCGCCAACGAGGTGATCGATGCGCTGCCGACTCCGCGCTTCCTGATCAGGGACGGCGAGGTGTACGAGGAGACCGTCGAGCTCGATGGCGATGGCAACTTCATCCGCGGAGCGCAGCCGGCCGACATCCTGCTCAACGGTGCGGTGCGCCATCTGGAACGCTACCTGGAAAAGCCCTTTGCCGAGGGCTACCGCTCCGAAGTGCTGCCGCAGCTGCCGTATTGGCTGCAGGCGGTGGCCGGTGGCCTGCAGCGCGGTGCAATGCTGTTCGTCGACTACGGCTACAACCGTGGCGAGTTCTACATGGAAGATCGCGATGACGGCACCGTGCGCGCGTTCTATCGCCAGCACGTGCACAACGAGATCTACCGCTGGCCGGGCCTGCAGGACATCACTGCTTCGGTCGATTTCACCGCGCTGGCCGAAGCTGGCCTGCACGGTGGCTTCGAGCTGGCTGGCTACTGCAGCCAGGCCAGTTTCCTGCTCGGCAACGGCCTGGACCAGGTGCTGCTGCTGGCCGAGGAACGCACCGATGAGGTCGGCCGCATCCAGCTGCGTGACCAGGTGAAGAAGCTGACCCTGCCGACCGAGATGGGCGAGCGCTTCCAGGCTATCGGCCTGCAACGGGGCGTCGATTTCGAGCCGGCGTTCGAGCTGGGTGACCTGAGCTGGCGCCTGTGAGTGACGTGTTGCCGGTGATCAAGCCGCTGCAGCGGCCGCGGCTGTGGGCCGTGCTGTGGGCGCTGGCGGTGCTGTTGGTGATCGTGGTCTGCCTGATCCCGCCGCCGCCGATCCCGCTGCCGGAAAACAGCGACAAGGGCGAGCACTTCCTCGCCTATTTCATCCTCGCCGGCAGCGCGGTGCAGCTGTTCCGTCGTGGCCGCCCGCTGCTGTGGGTGGGCGTGGGCCTGGTGCTGATGGGCATCGGCATCGAGTTCGCGCAGGGCACACTGACCAGCAACCGCATGGCCGACCCGATGGATGCGCTGGCCAACACGATTGGCGTGCTGGCCGGCATGGCCACCGCGCTGACCCCGCTGCGCGACCTGCTGCTGCGCTGGCGGGGGTAAAGGCGTGCCAACCACGGTTGGCACCTACCAGTAGATCCACGCCAAGCGTGGATGGAATTTCAGTAGATCCACGCCAAGCGTGGATGGACTGCCCGAGGTGCCGACCAAGGTCGGCACCCACCAGGACAGACCTGCCGTTATTTCCCCAGCGTCACCTCATCCAGCACCCACATCGCCCGGCGCGTATCGCCGGTGAAGTTGATGCACAGGTCACCGGTGCCCTGCGTACCCTTCGGCAGCGTCGCACGCAGGGTCACGAAGCCATCGGCATCCGGCTTGGCCGGCAGCGGCACTTCAGCCAGCACCTTGCCGCTGCAGTCGCCGCGACGCACCAGCATCTCGCCATGCGCACGCTTGGCCTTCTCGAAGCGGCGCTTGGGTTCGTCATGGGCCAGCTGGAAGTAGTACGGAATGCGGCCAGCACGTACCTCCACGCTGCCGACGCCCTCCAGCTGCGCTTGCGGCCAGCGCCAGCACGGCTGGAAGATGTCCACGTTGAACACTGCACGCGTTCCCTCGCGCGGGCCATCGTCTTCCAGGCGCAGCACCAGCCCCTTCTTGCCTACGCAGCTGAGCAGTTCATCACTGCGGCGGCTGAGCAGTGACTGCGCGGTGAACGTGGCGATGGTCGGTTTCGCGGCCAGCATCTGGCCCTGGTAGAACGCAGCGGCCTGCACGGTGGCGGGCAGCTGCGCCGTCAGCGGCTGCTGGTACAGCGGCGACTGCGCGGTCACCGGCTGGCCATCGGTGCTGTAGCGCACTTCATAGCCCAGCGGATTGGCCAGCGACACGGTCACGGTGTTCTTCGCGCGATCATCGGTGTAGTCCACGCCTACTTCGAATGGAGTCTGCGCATAGGCCAGGCCCCAGGCGCGGTAGCGCTGCAGTTGTGCCGGCAGGCGTGCGAGGAAATCGCGGAAATCGCGGTGTTCCGGCGTGCTCCAGCCGGTTTCGGCCACGGCGGCCAGGCGCGGGAACAGGTTGTGCTGCAGGCGTGCATAGCTGCGCGTGTGTTCGGTGAACATGTTGGCCTGCAGGCCGAGAATGTGCCCGCGCTTGTCGGCGGCCAGTTCGGCCGGCACCGGCTCGAAGTTGTAGAGCTTGCCGAGATTGACCTGGGTCGGGCGGCCAGGCGGTTCGTTCGGCGAGGCCGTCTGCAGGTAGTCCAGGTACAGGTAGCCGACCGGCGACATGATCACGTCATGCCCGGCACTGGCCGCAGCGAGGCCGCCTTCGGTGCCCTGCCACGACATCACCGTGGCCTGTGGCGGCAGCCCGCCTTCGAGGATCTCGTCCCAGCCGATCAGGCGCCGGTCGTGTTCCTCCAGGAAGGTCTCCAGACGCTTGATGATGTGGCTCTGCATGGCCATCTCATCCTTGATGCCCAGCGCACGCATGCGCTGCTGCACCTGCTTCGAAGCTTCCCACTGGTCCTTCACTGCCTCGTCGCCACCCACGTGCACGTACTTGGCCGGGAACAGCGCGATCACTTCTTCCAGCACGTTCTCCAGGAAGGTGACGGTACTGTCTTCCACGTTGAACAGGTTCGGGAACACGCCCCATTCGCTGATCGGCTTCAGCGGCGTGCTGATCGAACCCAGCTCCGGATACGCGGCGATCGCGGCGGTGGCATGGCCGGGCACGTCGATTTCCGGAATCACCTGGATATGCAGCTTGGCGGCGTAGGCGATCACTTCGCGGATCTGCTCCTGCGTGTAGAAGCCGCAGTAGGGATGCTCCTGGCCAGTGACCGGATCGATGCCACCGTCGCCGGCCGGCAGGCGGCAACTGCCCACTTCGGTCAGCTTCGGGTAGCGCTTGATCTCCATGCGCCAGCCCTGGTCATCGGTCAGGTGCCAATGGAACGTGTTGAGCTTGTGTGCGGCCATCGCGTCGAGCACGCGCTTGATCTCGTCCAGGCTCTGGAAATGCCGCGCCGAGTCGAGCATGAAGCCGCGCCAGCTGAAGCGCGGCGCGTCCTGGATCTGCACCGCTGGCAGCACCCCATTGCTGCCGCCGGTGGCGAGCTGGGCGAGGGTGGTCGCGCCGTAGAACAGGCCGGTCTCGTTGCCAGCCTGCACCAGCACGCCCGTCGCCGTACTTTCCAGCGTGTAGCCCTCACCGCTGTCGCGGAAGGTCGGGATGATCTGGAAACGGATGCCGCCGTCCTGGGCGGCCGACTTGCCCTTGGCCAGCGCAAGGCGCGGGCCTCCGCTGCGCGCCAGCAGGTCGGCGAACTGGCTGGCGACCCGCTGCGCGGCCTCGCCTTCGGCATGCAGCGGAGTGCCAGCGCGTACGCTGATGCCGCTGCCCTGGCCGGCTTGCACTTGGGTGGGTGCGGGAATCAGCATCAGGCTGCCGGCGCGCAGCTGCGGGCCAGGAGCTTCAGCGACGGGGGTGGGATCGGCGGCGAGTGCCGGCATCGCCGGCAGCATCGCGAACAGGCTGCCCAGCAGCAGTGCGCTGCGCATCCGGGCGCGGGAAGGCTTGACCATCGGAACGACTCCTTGGAACGGTGCGATGAACGCTATACATGAAAAACGCCGGGCCCGGAATGACCCAGGCCCGGCGTGCGTGCACGACTCGGCGATGTAGCCGCCGCTGGATCAGTACTTGAAGCGGAAGTTGAGGTAGTACTGGCGACCGTTGCTGTAGAACGAGGTCGGGATGGCCGCGGTCTGGTAGTACTTGTAGGTCGGGTTGTTGAGGTTCAGCGCATCGAAGCTGATGCTCAGCCAGTCGGTGGCCTTGTAGCTCAGCGATGCCGACAGCGTGCCGAAGTCATCCTGGTAGTAAGGGTTGGCACCGGACAGGCCGATCAGGAACGACGAACGGCGGGTGTAGCTGACGCGTGCACCGAAGGTGTCGTTCTCGAAGTAGGCACCCACGTTGTAGGTGTTCTTCGAGGTGCCCAGCAGGTTGTCGGTGCCATCGGCCCAGGTGTGCTCGGTGCTGCCATCGGCGTAGGTGTAGTTGGCGTTGACGCCGAAGTACTCGCCGATCGGCTGCTCATAGGCCACTTCGATACCGCGTACCTTGCCGTCGGCGTTCTTCGGACGCGAGATGTCGTACTCCTCGAGCCGGTTGGTCAGCTCGCTGAACAGCATCTGCTTCTCGGTGCTGAAGGCCACGTAGTCCTTCAGGCGCATCGAGTACGCACCGACCGACAGCATGCCGCGCGGCATGAAGTACCACTCCAGGTTGGCGTCGAAGTTGGTCGAGATCACCGGCTTCAGCTTCGGGTTGCCGCCGCCGCCCTTGCGGTTCAGATCCGAGCCGTACGAAGACGCACCCAGTGCGGAGTAGTCAGGCAGGGTCTGGGTCTGGGAGGCGGCGAGGCGCAGCACCAGGTCGTCGCGCAGGTCGTACTTGAAGTTGGCGCTCGGCAGCACGCGGTTGTGCTTGTTCTCGAAGGCTTCGCGGGTCCACGCACCGAACAGGCTCTTCACGTCCGGCACGGTCGAGCCCGTGGCGGTGGCGTAGGTATCGATGTCCTGCTTGATGTTGACGTAGCGCAGGCCGACGTTGCCGCTCCAGCGGTCGCCGCTGAAATTGCCCTGCACGTAGGCAGCGAAGTTCTTTTCGGTCACCTTCCATTCGGCGCCGTAGTTGTGGCGGCCATCCGGACCATCATTGCCCGACAGCCATTCGGAATTGTTGGTCACCGCATTGCGCAGCGCTGCCGGGGTGTAGTACCAGATGTTGCGCGGGAAGTTGCCGCCGATGTCGCCGGCGAAGCCACCCGGGTAGTTGGCGGTGGGGCTGCCGCGCAAGGCGTCCCAGATGTTGCCCGGGGTGGCGCCTTCCGGCGACTTCGCTTCACGCGTGTGGTCGGCGTAGCGGGCGCCGAAATCGATCGAGCTCAATACGCCAGCATTGAAGTACTGGCTGAAATCGACGTTGGCCCACTTTTCCTTGTCGATCGCAGTGACCTGCTGGTTACCCCAGGTACCGCCCCAGCTGGCGCCGGCAGGGCTGATATCGCCCCCCACATTCCAGTCCACGGGCGAGCCGTTGCCATGGGTGGTCCAGCTGGCGCCACCACCGTTGGCGGTCAACAGCTCTGCGATGTACTGGCGCGGCGTTTCGCCAGTGCCCTTGGTGGTACCGGCCTGGAACTTCGCAGTCAGGTTTTCGCTGACCTGCCAGTCGGCATCCAGGGTGATGTAGTTGGTCTTGGCCGTCGACTCGCGGTAGATCATGTCGTACACCGCGTAGTTCGTGCCTGGCTTGCCGACGTAGCTTGCCTGGGTCAGCACCCCATCCTTGACCACGTAGCCCGGATCAGGCGCCTGCGACTTGCCGAAGCTGTTGCCGAACATCATGAAGTTGCGGTTGTAGTTGTTCGCTTCCAGCTTGGAGCTGAAGCCGCTGAGTACGAAGCTCAGATCGTCGGTCGGCTTGAACTGCAGCGAAACCAGGCCGCCGGTACGCTTGCGGGTCTGTTCAAACAAGGTCGAACCCAGCAGGCCCGGAACCTGTACGCCGACCAGATCCGGGTTGGTCTTGGCCACCGGATCGTTGGCTTCGATAGTGAAGAAGCCACCCGGAATTTCCTGCGCTTCACGGCGCAGCTCGCGCTTCTGGCTGAAGGCCTGCAGCATCACGCCGAAGGTGCCTTCATCGTTCTTGTAGTTGAACAGGGCAGACAGCTGCGGGTCGTTCGACTTGGCCTGGTCCGAGCGCACCGCGCCGATCGAGCCTTCAGCGGTGAACTGCTTGGAGAATTCCAGCGGCTTGCGGGTGATGATGTTGACGGTACCGGTGGTGCCGCCGTCCTGCAGCTTGGCCTGCGAGGACTTGTTCACTTCCACCGAGCTGACCAGTTCCGACGGCAGCAGCGAGTAGCTGACGCTGCGGCCGACGTTGTTGCCCTGGCTGAGCACGAACCAGTCGGCGGAGCCGACGGTGTGGCCGTTGATCAGGGTCTGGGTCAGGCTCGGGCTGGTGCCGCGAAGGCTGACACGGTCGGCTTCGTCGAAGCCGCCTTCATCGGCGCTGGACGAACTGATGTTGACGCCCGGCAGGCGCTGCAGGGTGTCGGCGACGTTGTGCGCGGGCAGTTTGCCCACGTCTTCGGCAGTGACCACTTCCACGCGCGCATTGGCTTCGCGCTTGGTGTCCAGCGACTTTTCCATCGAACCGCGGATGCCGGTGACGGTGACGGTGTCCAGATCGGTGGCGGTCTGGGGGGCCTGCTGCGCGTGCGCACTGAAGGCGATGCAGCTGACGATGGCGGCCGAAAGCAGGGTCTTGCGGGTGTTCATGATGTCTCTCCTCATCACTCGAATGGATGCCGGCGGCGGTGTTCGATTACGGTTGCGATGACATGCGCGGGGCGGCGGCGAAGTCCCGTGCGTTGGCGTGCCACGTACTGCGTGCTGCGATTGCGTTGAAGCCTGTTGCGGTGTCAGGCGGCGGACTGCTGCTGCAGGTACCAGCTGGCAGCGCCGACCACGCCCAGCTGGCCGTGTTCGACCACCTTCACCGGGATGCGTGCCAGCGCTTCGCCCATCGGACCCTTCTGCAGGTAGCGTTCGACGAAGGTGCTGCCGCGCAGGTATTCGCGGATCTGCGGCAGGATGCCGCCGGCCAGGTAGACGCCGCCATGGGCGCCGTAGAACAGGGCCATGTCGCCGATGGTGCTGCCGAGCAGGCCGCAGAACACATCCAGCGCCTGGCGCGCATGCGCATCGGTATCGGCCATGGCCGCTGCGGTGACCGCGTCGGGGCTGGCCAAGGTCGGTGCCTGGTCCTGCAGCGCACACACTGCGCGGTACAGGTTCATCAGGCCCGGGCCGGAGATTGCGTGTTCGATCGACACGTGGGCGCGGTCACGCTGCATGTGGCGGACGATGGCCATTTCCAGTTCGGTGCTGGCCGCCAGGGTCGGCTGGCCGGCTTCGGTCGGCAGCACCACCGGGCCGTGCGCGGTGGGAATCCACAGCGCCGCGCCAAGCCCGGTGCCGGGGCCGACCACCAGGGTCGGGCCACGGGCAGCGGTGTCCGGCCCGCACAGGTGCAGCACGCCACTGGCGTCAACCTGCGCGGCTGCGTAGGCCACTGCTTCGAAGTCGTTGACGATGTAGACCCGCTGCAGGCCGACGTCGGCTTCCACCTGGCGGGCTGACAGCGGCCACGGCAGGTTGGCGGTGATCACCGTGCCGTCTTCGCGGGCATAGCCGGCGCTGGCGACCACGCAATGGGTAGGACGCACGCCTTCACCCAGGAAATCGGACAGGATCGCGCTGAGGCCAGCATGGTCGGCATTGCGGTACTTGCGGTATTCCAGCACCTGCACCGGATGGGCAGCATCACCGCTGGCCTGGACCCGGGCAACGCGCACATGGGTGCCACCGACGTCGGCGGCCAGGAACGAGGGCGCGACTCGGGACAGGACATGGGCCGGGGCGGGGTGGCTGGCGGTCACGCGGGCTCCTGCTGCAGGTGGGGCCGGCCCCGGGATCGGGGGCGGCGATTGGGGCGGAGTCTGTAACCCCGCTGACAACGATGTCAACGAGTTCGTGACACTTTCGTTGCTGCATCGCAACGAATGCGATAGGCAGTAAACGTTTACATGGCGTGAGTGCGGGTTTCACGTTGGAACCATTGCCGCACATGGCCCAAGGCCTCCGGCGCATTCAGCACGAGGCGCCGCGATCGGGTTGCGCAGTGCAGCACGAGGTTCACAGGGCTGCGCGTGGAAGTTGACAAACCGCAGCTGTCCATCGAAAGAATGTGACAACGTTGTTCCCAGCCACTCTCCGACGCCGCGTTCTGCGGCCGTCGCCGCAGGAGCCCTCCTGATGTCCGCCGTCCCCGCTGCAAGCGCGCGCCCGAACGTGGCCACCTCCATCGCCATCGTTGGCGTGTTGTTCTTCCTGATCGGCTTCTTCACCTGGCTCAACGGCCCGCTGATCACCTTCGTCAAGTTGGCCTTCGAACTCAGCGAGGTCGGCGCCTTCCTGGTGCTGATGGTGTTCTACCTGTCCTACTTCTTCCTGGCCTTGCCGGCGTCGTGGATCCTGCGCCGTACCGGCATGAAGAAGGGCCTCAGCCTGAGCCTGCTGGTGATGGCCGGTGGTGCCGCGTTGTTCGGTGAATTCGCCACCCAGCGCTGGTACCCGGGTGCGCTCGGCGGCCTGTTCGTGATCGGCAGCGGCCTCGCCCTGCTGCAGACCGCGATCAATCCCTACATCTCCATCCTCGGCCCGATCGAGACCGCGGCGCGGCGCATCGCGCTGATGGGCATCTGCAACAAGATCGCCGGCATGCTCGCTCCGGTGTTGATCGGTACCGTGGTACTGCATGGCATCGGTGACCTGTCGGCCACGGTGGCCGCTGCGGACGAAGCCACCAAGGCGCAGCTGCTCAACGAATTCGCCGCCAAGATCCACGCGCCGTACCTGGCCATGGCCGGCCTGCTGGTGGTGCTGGCGGTGGCCGTGCTGTTCTCGCCGCTGCCGGAAATCAAGTCCTCCGAGGCCAACGCCACGCCGGTGGCTGCCGGTGCCGCCGAGCGCCGCAGCATCTTCCAGTTCCCGCACCTGTGGCTGGGCGTACTGTGCCTGTTCGTCTACGTGGGCGTTGAGGTGATGGCCGGAGATGCGATCGGCACCTACGGCCATGGTTTCGACCTGCCGCTGGACCAGACCAAGATGTTCACCTCGCTCACCCTCGGCGCGATGCTGGTGGGCTACGTGGTCGGCCTGCTGCTGATCCCCAAGGTCGTGTCGCAGTCGCGCTACCTGACGATTTCGGCGGTGCTGGGCGTGGTGTTCTGCCTCGGTGCCTGGGCCACCCACGGTTATGTGTCGGTGGCCTTCGTGGCCCTGCTGGGCTTCGCCAACGCCATGATGTGGCCGGCAATCTTCCCGCTGGCGATCCGCGGCCTGGGCCGTTTCACCGAGACCGGCTCGGCGCTGCTGGTGATGGGCATTGCCGGTGGCGCGATCATTCCGCAGCTGTTCGCCGTGCTCAAGCAGCACATCGACTTCCAGCTGGTGTTCGTGCTGCTGATGGTGCCCTGCTACCTGTACATCCTGTTCTATTCGGTGATCGGCCATCGCGCCGGCCTGCCGCAGGACAAGGTCTGATCGGCGATGATGGACGGCAGCCAACCCCAGGGGAAACCGATGCGCAGAGCGACCATCAAGGACGTTGCGGAGAAGGCCAAGGTCTCGCTGAAGACGGTCTCGCGGGTGATCAACAACGAGCCTTCGGTGATGCAGGCCACCCGTGCACGGGTGCTGCGTGCCATCGCCGAACTCGATTACGAGCCCGATCCGTCCGCGCGCAACCTGCGCAGTGGCACCACCTTCGTGATCGGGCTGGTCTACGACAACCCGAACCCGTACCACATCATCGGCGTGCAGAACGGCGTGCTGGCCGCGTGCCGCGAGACCGGCTTCGGCCTGCAGATCCATCCCTGCGATTCCAGCTCGCCGCTGCTGGCCGACGAGCTGGCCGATTGGGTGCAGCGTTCGCGCCTGGCCGGTCTGGTACTGACCGCGCCGATGTCCGAGCGTCGTGACCTGATCCAGGCGCTGACCGCGCGCGGCATCAAGCTGGTACGCATCATCGCCGCCACCGAAGACCCGGCCGACGGCGCCTGCGTGTTCGTCGACGACCGTGAGGCCGCCTATGAGATCACCGAGCACCTGATCCAGCTGGGCCACCAGCGCATCGGCTTCCTCTGGGGGGGCATCTCGCACCGTTCCTCGGGCGAGCGCTACGCCGGTTACGAAGCCGCGCTGAAGGACTACGGCATGACCGTGGACAAGCACCTGGTGGTGCAGGGCGACTACACCTTCGACGATGGTTTCCGTGGTGCGCGCCGCCTGCTGGCGCTGCGCGAACCGCCCACGGCCATCTTCGGTTCCAACGACGAAATCGCCGCCGGTGTGCTGGCCGCAGCGAAGTCGGCCGGCATGAACGTGCCGTACGACCTGTCCATCGCCGGCTTCGAGGACAGCCCGTTCTCGCGCCAGTCATGGCCGCCGCTGACCACCGCCAAGCAGGCCACCGAAGACATCGCCCGCCATGCCGCGCGCCTGCTGATCGCACAGCTGCGCAGCGACGCCTACGACGACGCGCCGGCACCGCTGCACAACCAGGGCTTCGTGCCGCAGCTGGTGGTGCGCGGTTCGACCGCGCCGATGCGCCCGGCCGGCGCACGCCCCCTTCCTTCCGATCCTGCCTGAGCCTGCCATGTCGCTGTCAGACCCCACTTCCACCCTGATGTTCGCCGAAGCCGCTGAAGCGGCCGACGTGGTCGCCCGCCAGTTCTCGCGCAACCACGCGACCATGGAGACCCTGGCCGCCAGCCTGCGCGCGGCGCCGCCGCCGTTCGTGGTCACCTGTGCCCGTGGCAGCTCCGACCATGCCGCCACCTACGGCAAGTACCTGCTGGAAACCCAGCTGGGCCTGGTGGTGGCCTCGGCCTCGCCGTCGGTGGGGTCGGTCTATGCCGCACCGCTGCAGCTGCGCGGCGCGCTGTTCATCGTCATCTCGCAGTCGGGCAAGAGCCCGGACCTGCTGCGCAACGCCGAGGCCGCCAAGGCGGCCGGCGCGCGCGTGATCGCGCTGGTCAATGTCGAGGATTCGCCGTTGGCGCAGCTGGCCGACACGGTCATTCCGCTGCATGCCGGTGCCGAGAAGAGCGTGGCAGCGACCAAGAGCTACCTTGCTTCGCTGGCCGCATTGCTGCAGCTGGCCGCGTACTGGAAGCAGGACAGCAGCCTGCGCAATGCGCTGGATCTGCTGCCGGATGCGATGCGCGAGGCCTGGCAGTGCGATTGGACGCCGGTGACCGAGGGCCTGGTCGAGGCGACCAATCTGTTCGTGCTGGGGCGCGGCTTGGGGCTCGGCGCGGCGCAGGAAGCTGCATTGAAGTTCAAGGAAACCTGCAGCCTGCATGCCGAGGCCTACAGCTCGGCCGAAGTGAAGCACGGCCCGATGGCGCTGGTCGATCGCGGTTTCCCGGTGCTGGCTTTTGCCCAGCCCGACGAAACCGGCGCCGGCACTCGTGCTGTCGTCGAAGAATTCACTTCGCGTGGCGCGCAGGTGTGGATGGCCGGTGCCGGTGGCAACCTGCCGGTGGCCGCCGCGCCGCACCCGCTGTGCGCACCGCTGCTGACCGTGCAGAGCTTCTACCGCGCGATCAACGCGCTGGCACTGCGTCGTGGCTTCAACCCGGACCTGCCGCCGCACTTGAACAAGGTCACGGAGACGGTGTGATGGCAACGGTCCTGCGCAACGCTCGCGTCCTTGCCGGCGACGAGTTCCGTGATGATCTGGCGGTGGTGATCGAGCACGGACGCATCAGCGCGCTGCTGCCCGATGCAGCGCCGCAACTGGGCCAGGCTGCCGAGCAGTTTGATCTGGGCGGTGGCTGGCTGCTGCCCGGTTTCATCGATGTGCAGGTCAATGGCGGTGGTGGTGCGCTGTTCAACAACACGCCGGACGTGGCGGCACTGCGCACCATCGCGCAGGCGCACCGCCGCTTCGGTACCACCGCGATGCTGCCGACGCTGATCAGCGATGACGTGGGCGTGATGCGTGAAGCCATCGATGCGATGCGCGAGGCGATCGCGCAGGGTGTGCCAGGCGTGATCGGCATCCATCTGGAAGGACCGTACATCGCGCCGGCGCGCAAGGGCACGCACGATGCCAGCAAGTTCCGCGTACCGGACGAAGATGAGATCGCGCTGGCCGCCTCGCTGGACAACGGCGTGACCCTGCTGACGCTGGCACCGGAACGCGTGCCGCTGGAAACCATTCGTGCGTTGGTCGAGCGCGGTGTGATCGTTGCCGCTGGGCACACCGCAGGCACCTACGAAGAGATCCGTGCCGGCCTGGATGCCGGCGTGCGTGGCTTCACCCATCTGTACAACGCGATGTCGCCGCTGCAGGGGCGTGAGCCCGGCGCGGTTGGCGCTGCGCTGGAAGACCGCGACAGCTGGATCGGCATCATCGTCGATGGCGTGCATGTACATCCGGCCAGCCTGCGCGTGGCGCTGGCAGCCAAGCCGCGCGGCCGCCTGTTGCTGGTCACCGATGCGATGCCACCGGTGGGTGCCGATGAACCCAGCTATGTGCTGTATGGCGAAACCATCACCGCCATCGATGGCGTGGTGCGCAATGCCGCCGGTTCGCTGGCCGGCTCGGCGCTGGACATGGCCACTGCCGTGCGAAACACCGTGCAACTGCTCGGCCAGCCGTTGGCAGAAGCCGCGCGCATGGCCTCGACCTATCCGGCGCAGTTCCTCAACGTTGACGATCGTCTGGGTCACATCGCCGAGGGCTACCAGGCTGACCTGGTGCTGCTGGATGATGCCCTGCAGGTGCGTGGTACCTGGATTGCCGGACAGTACGAGGCTGCCTGATGAACAGTACGCCGCCACGCCGGCTGGGCTCGATCGATGCCCTGCGCGGCATCACCGTGGCGGCGATGCTGCTGGTCAACAACCCGGGTGACTGGAGCGCGGTGTTCGCGCCGCTGCGTCATTCGGAATGGCATGGCTGCACGCCCACCGATCTGGTGTTCCCGTTCTTCCTGTTCCTGGTCGGCGTGTCGATGGCCTTCAGCGTGGCGCCACGCGCGCTGGACACGGCGGCGCGACCCGCGTTGGCGCGCGGCGTTCTGGAGCGCGCACTGCGCATCCTGGTGGCCGGTGCGCTGCTGCATCTGCTGATCTGGTGGGCGCTGCATACCCATCACTTCCGCATCTGGGGCGTGCTGCAACGGATCGCGGTGTGCGCAGCCTTGGTGGGTGTACTGGCGGTGTATGCACGGCCGCGCGTGCAGTCCGGCGTGCTGGTCGCGCTGCTGGTGGGCTATACCGTGTTGCTGCTGGGCATCGGTGATCTGGCGCCATGGACCAACCCGGCCAGCCGCCTGGATACCACGCTGTTCGCACCGTGGATCTACCAGTGGCATGCCGATACCGGGCTCGGACATGACCCGGAAGGATTGCTGAGTACGCTGGGCGCGCTTGCCAGCACGGTGCTCGGCCTGCTTGCCGGTGGCCTGCTGCGCAACGGGCGTTCGGCGGCGTTGGCCGGGCTGGGCGTGGCGACCGCTGTGCTCGGCCTGCTGCTGGCCATCGTGTTGCCGCTGAACAAACAGCTGTGGACGCCCAGCTACGTGCTGTGGGCCGGCGGCCTGGCCGCGCTGGCGCTGTGGCTGGGCCACGTGTTGATCGACCAGAAGGGCTGGCCGGCGCTGGGCCGTCGCTTCGGCGTCAATGCGATCACCGCGTATCTCGGGGCATCGGTGATGTCGGTGGCATTGATGGCGACCGGTGCCTGGGGCTGGATCTGGCAGCAGCTGGCCACCGCGATGCCGCAGGCGCTCGAGCTGGCATCGATGCTGCAGGCTGTGGCGTTCGTCGCCCTGTGGTGGGGCGTGGCGTGGTGGCTGGACCGGCGGAAGATCTATCTGAAGATCTGATGGCACTTCATCCACGCATGGCGTGGATCCACCACATGGGGCAGTAGATCCACACCATGCGTGGATGCTCTCCGCCCGGCTCGCGCCCGCCGCCATGATGAACAGTTTCAGCCACGTAGAGGTGAGGTGATGCCCGATCAAGTTCGCATCTGAACTGTGATGGCTGGCACGCAATTTCACCTATCGGAACCGTTCACCACACGGCAGACTGCCTGCGCAGTAACGCATGTCCGCAGTTCCTGATCCCCTGTCCAGGAGTGCTGTATGACCCATGCCGTCCCGCGCGCATTCCGTCCGCGCCGCCTCACCGTTTCCGTGCTGCAGGCCCTGGCCGTCCCGTCCGTCATGCTGATGACCGCCAGCAGCGCCTGGGCCGGCTGCAACAACTCGGCACCGACCGCCGGCCAGACAGTCACCTGCGATGCCAATGCGCCGAATCCACAGACCGTTCCCATCACCGCCAGTGGCGCGGCCGGCATCATCGTCAACGTCGCCAATGCCGCACAGCTGCAACAGAGCGGCGGCGGAAGTGCGATTTCGCTCGTCGGTGCAGGTGGTCACCTGCTGTCCAATCTGGGGGCGATCAGTTCGACGGGGGGTGTAGCCGTCCAACTTGGTGGCGGTAGCCGCGTCGAGAACAGCGGCAGCATCAGCACGGGCAACAACGTGGCCCTGCAGTTCGTCGGCACTGGTGACAGCGTTCTGGTCAACCGCGGAACGATCAGTGGCCGCACTGGCGTGCAGTTCGGTGCCGGCAACGATCGCCTCGAGATGCAGGCCGGCAGCATTACCGGCGGCGTCCTGCAAGGGGATGGCAACGACGTGTTGCTGCTCAACGACGGAACGATCGACAGTGTCGACCAGGGCGCCGGTGATGATCAGATGACGATCAACGGTGGCACCGTTACTGGCCTGGTGACGCAGGGCAGCGGCCGCGACGATTTCGTCATGACCGGCGGCACCGTCGGGGCCCTGCAGCAGGGTGACAACATCGATACCTTCCGCATGAGTGGCGGCCGCATCGTCGGCGCGTTCGAGGATGGCGATCAGGCCTGGATGACCGGTGGCCGCATCGGCCGGGTCAACATGAAGCTGGACAAGAACCTGTGGGACCAGTCCGGCGGCACGGTGGACGGCAACGTGGTCACCGGCTTCGACACCGATACCATCATCATCTCGGGTACGGCCTACATCGGCGGCAATATCAGCGTCAGCGGCGGCAATGACAGCGTGACCATCACCGATGGCACCGTGCGTGGCCAGGTGCTGCTCAGTACTGGCAATGACACGTTCAACTGGAATGGCGGCGGCATCGTCTACGGCGCGATCGACATGGGCCCTGACAACGATGTGGCCAACCTCAGCAATCTCAACCAGGCCAACCTGGGCGCGGTGCCGCTGTTCGACGGTGGCGCAGGCGACGACAGGCTCAGCTTCAACAACGTAAAGACCGCAGGCGTGGGGCGCTTCCAGAACTGGGAAGCGATCAGCCTGGCCAACAGCACCGAGCTGAACTTCGACGGCGATCTGGTGCTGGGCGACAGTGCCAGCGGCACCGGTTCGCTCACCGTGGATGACACCAGCACGGTCTACGCAGGCAGTGGCGGCCATGCCATCCGTCCGTTCAACAGTGGTGCATTGGTGGAGATGGTCAATGCAGGGCGCATCGACCTGACCGGTAGCGGCGCCGGGGATGTGTTCACTGTCCGCGGCAACTATCGCGGTGACGGCGGTGGCCTGTACCTGCGCACCGTGCTGGGCGCGGACAATTCCACCAGCGACCGACTGGTGATCGATGGCGGCACCGCAACCGGCACTACCGGCATCGGCATTCTCAACGCCGGCGGCGGCGGAGCGGCGACGCTGGCAGACGGCATTCTGGTGGTACAGGCCTTGAATGGTGGCAGCACCGCAGCAGGCGCATTCTCCTTGTTCGCGCCGGTGTCTGCGGGTGCCTACGAGTACTTCCTGTTCAAGGGCGGCGTCAGTGCCGGCACCGGCGAGAACTGGTATCTGCGCTCCACGTTGGTCAGCGGGCCGACGCCGGCACCCAACGGCGGCGGCAGCGCGACACCGCCGCCCCTGACGCCGCCGGTGGCGCCACCTCCGCCGATCACCCCAGCGCCGCCACCGCCGCCCGAAGGCGCTACTGATCCGAACCTGACCGCGGGCGAGACCGCACCGCCACCGCCGCCTCCAGAACCCGCGCCGGTGGCCCCACCCAGCGATCCAGCGGTGCCTGACGTGCCGGTGGCCGGCGGTGCATTACCCGGTACCGGCGCGCCGCCGACACCCGGTGCGCGTCCCGCCGAAGGCGCGGTGGTGCCGCTGTACCGCGTGGAGACCGCCACCTATGCGGTGGTGCCTCCGTTGCTGCGTGAGGCTTCGCTGGCCAGCCTGGGTACCTTCCACGAGCGCCAGGGCGAGCAGCGCCTGCTGTACAACCAGGGTGCGCTGCGTACCGCATGGGGCCGGTTGGTCGGGCAGAGCAGCGAGATCCACTGGAAGGGCGATGCGAAGCCGGGCTTCGACGGCGACGTGATGGGCCTGCAGGCCGGTCTGGATGTATGGGCCGCTGCCTCCGACAACCATCGCAACCAGATTGGCGTGTTTGTCGGACGTACCCGTGCGCAGGGCAAGACCACCGGCCTGGCACTGGGCTGGGAAAACGTGCAGGTGGGCCAGAGCCGTTTGGATGACAAGCACGTCGGCCTGTACTGGACATTCACCGACAGCAGCGGCGGCTACATCGATGCCGTGGCGATGCAGAGCCGTTACGACGGCCGCGTGCGTTCCTCGCGCGGGCTTGGCTTCGGCGTGAGCGGTGACGGTACCAGCGTGTCGGTGGAAGCCGGAAAGCCGCTGCTGCACTTCGGGCAATCCGCATGGTGGCTGGAGCCGCAGGTGCAGGTGATCTGGCAGCGCACTTCGCTGGACGATCGCCGCGATGAAGTGTCGAGCGTGCGTTTCGACAACGACAATGCCTGGACCGGCCGCATCGGCCTGCGCCTGGCCGGCGATTACCAGTTGGCCGACAACGGCTGGCAGCCGTATTTCAAGCTCAATTACTGGCATGGTCGTTCCGGCGAGGATCGCATCGGCTTCGACGATGACGTGATCGTCAATTCGCAGCGCTCGCGTGCACTGGAAGCCGGCGTGGGTGTGGTCGGGCGCTTCAACCGGACCATCAGCGCCTATGCCGTGGCCGACTACACGCGCGAACTGGGGGGCGACCGCAACGAGAAGCGCCGCATCATCGAAGGCAACATCGGCCTGCGCGCGGATTGGTAGCGCCGGGCCACGCCCGGCGGCGTGGCCCGCTCTGATAGGTGCCGACCTCGGTCGGCACCTATTCCGCCGACGCCATGACCCTGCTCTGGTAGGTGTCGACCTTGGTCGACACGAATCCATCGGTGCCATTACCCCGCGCATTCACCCGGCGCCACCAGCGCGCTGGCATGATCGGCCAACACCACCACCGCGTGCAGCAGGCCTTCCTCCACCTGCGGCGGACACTGCGCCTGCGCATCGTCTGTCTCGCGCGCCGACTGTGCAGCCAGCAGTACCCCGCCGCACGCAGACAATGCTGCCAAGCAGCGCGTCGCCTCCGCCAGTTCCCGGCCACGCACATCGCTGAGTTGCCGTTCGCGCCAGACCTGACCATCGGCGGCGTGGCTTTGCGCGATGCCGTGTAACCGGGCGAAGAAGGCCGGCGGCGGAGCGTGTTCATGGGCTTCTGTGAGCGCATCTTCCAACGCTTCGGCTGCGGCATTGGAGAGCTGCAGGCCGGGCATTGCGGCACCGAGCAGTACATGCAGACGTGGGTAGGTGGGGTAGAGCGTGGTCATGGCAGCAACCTCACAAGGCTGGGCCACCTGCAGGAATGCAAGGTGGCGGGCGGTGCGGGTTGGCGTGCCGGTGAAGCTACCCAAAGGAAACGAAGCCGGCGGATCGGAAGGATCCCCACGCACCGCCCGCCGCAGAACGACGGACGGTGCAGTATTCGAGCCCGCGACATGGTCGCAAGCCCGACTTCAGGTAGCTTCATTCAGGACGCCAATCCCGGCCAGCGCAGGAGGCGCCGACGGAGGTAACCTTCTCGCGCTCTACGTGGCGATGACATGGGCAAAGTTGCAATTTGCTGATCGCGTGCACGCTATCTTGCTGCAACCCGCGACCGGGCCAGATACGACAGTTCGCGCATGGTGGAAACCATCACCCGCGAGCTATCCTGCGCGCCTGACCCAACGACAAGGAAACGTCGCATGCAGGTTCGCAAGGGAGTGCGTCGCATCGGCGCGCTGATGCTCGTGTTGCTGGCGACCCGCGCCATGGCCGATACGCCAAGCGTGGTCGAGATACCCTCGCCGGAGGCCCAGGCCGAGATCCTCGCCCTGCTTGAACGCCAGGCGCTGTATCGCGATCGGGTGGACTGGCCCGCCACCCGCGTACGCCTGCAATCGGCGCAGGGCGACCCCGCGCAACGGCTGGCCGTTCTGCGCGAAGCCATTGCGCTCAGCACCGGCCACCATGGTGCGTGGACAACGACCCAGCGCCAGCGCGAATCCCTCGCGCGTGCGCAGCAGGCCGGTGCCGCCGCCGTGGACCGGGCCAGGGCCGCTGATGCGGTGGATGCGCGCATCGGCTGGGTGGTCATCGAGGGCTATGCCTCCACGCCCGGCGCGACGCCGCAGGAAAAATTCCGCCAGGACATCCAGCGTGCCGCGCGCTGGCAGCAGGTCATCCGCAGCAAGGACGACGGCGCGCGCTGTGGCTGGATCGTCGACCTGCGGGACAACGGCGGTGGCGCCATGTGGCCGATGCTGCTGGGCATGGCCCCGCTGCTGCGCACCTCGGTGGTGAACAACGAGGACGTGGGCTCGTTCGAAACCGCGCACGGGCCGCAGCGCTGGACGTTGACGGCGACCGCTGTGCAGCTGGCAGGCAAGCCATTGCTGGATTTCGGCCAGTCCGGTTATGTGCTGCGGCAGCCTGGCGCGCCGGTGGCGGTGCTGTTCGGGACCCGCACCGGCAGCTCGGGCGAGGCTTCGGTGCTGGCGTGGCGTGGCCGCCCGCAGGCGCGGAGTTTCGGCCAGCCGACCGCGGGTGTCTCCACCGGCAATGTCGTGCACACGCTTGCCGATGGCAGTCGCCTGCTGCTGACCACCAGCGTGATGCGCGACCGCAATGATCGTGGCGATGGGTTGAAGATCGAGCCCGACCAGCGCATCGAGGGTGATGCCGCCACTTTGGCCGCCGCCCAGCAATGGCTGCTGGCCCAACCCGCCTGCCAGGGCCGCTGACCCATGATCCTGATCGGCCAACAGGAACGGGTGGTGATCGTCGGCCCCACCGAAGCGCATCACTGCCTGCGCTGCCAGACGGAAACCGAGTTCGCCCCGCAGTTGCGCTACAGGATGGCGCGCATCGACCTGCTGTTCGGCTTCACCTACCAGCGCCGTTACGAGCTGGCCTGCACCCGCTGCGGGCACGGTTGGCTGCTGGACACCGACACCCTGGACCAGCAGCTGGGCGGGGTGCCGATCCCGTGGCGGCATCGCTTCGGCCTGCCGCTGATGCTGGTGGTGGTAACCGGGCTGGCCCTGCTGGGCTGGCTGTGGCGGCACGGATTCATCGGTTGAGGGCCGGGGCTGTTAAAGTCTGTCCTGCAATCACGTACCGGAACCGACCATGGACCACGACACCCCGTTCGAACCCCTCAACGACCTCGAGGTGCGCCTTCTGCAGGCCCAGGACGGCACGCTGACCGCAGCACAGTTCCTCGATGGCCTGCTGACTTCGACGGCGTTCGTGCTGCTGGACAAAGCCATCGGCGAAGACGGTGCCTGGGATGAAAGCATTTCGCCGCTGGTGCTGACCAGCGAGAACGGCGAGGCGATGTTCGCGGTGTTCACCGCCCCCGAGCGCGCCGGCCTGTGGCACGAGCAGCTGCCGCAGTTTGCCCATGCCATGCCGATCGCGGTGCACGCGCTGCTGGCCGGTATCGGCGACGGCGTCGGCCTGGTGCTGAACCCGGGCCTGGATGTGGGCATGGAGATGATTCCCGATGCCGTGGCCCAGCTGAAGCAGCGTGCGGCGGCGATCACACGTGGCATGGCGCATTGAGATTGATGGCATAGAAATCGAACCGTCCTCTTCGTTCCTTGCTGCTAGGCATTGATATGCCATTCGATTTGGGAATGTAAGAGCAAGAGCATTGGTGAAGAGCTTAAGAGCGAATATGCTATTCAAGGAGAGAGTAGCTATGCGGTCGATAGGTGTTGGTCTAGTTTTCGCTGTTTTCTCTGTAATCTATGCTTTTGAATCCAAAGCGGAAACAGTTACATATATTCATACTGATGCTCTGGGGTCAGTAGTTGCCGAGTCAGATGAGACTGGCCGGGTGACAAAGCGCTATAGCTATGAGCCGTACGGAGCGCAGATTGGAACTGGTATTGAAGATGGAGTGGGTTACGCCGGGCACGTGAGTGATTCGGCGACTGGGCTGAGCTACATGCAGCAGCGCTATTACGATCCAGGCTTGGGGCGTTTCTTGTCAGTGGATCCAGTCACAATGTACGGGAATGGTGATGGGAGACATTTCAATGCCTATGCATATGGATTCAACTCACCCTACACATTCAAAGATCCTGATGGCCGTTGTCCAATCTGCCCAGCCCTGTTTGGAGGCGCCGGTGGCATGGCGGTGGACTATGGGATTCAGAAGTACATGAATCCCGGAAAGCCAATCAACAAGACAGAGCTGGCAATTGCCGGCGTTGCTGGAGTTGTAACTGGTGGTACCGGCGGCCTGGTGGTTGGAGCCCTGGCGAGAGGGACGATTTCGATCGGTCAGGTCGTAGCAATTCAAGCGACGGTGGGTGCCGCGACTGGTGTTGCGGGTACGGCTGCACAGGGCGCAATCGAAGGAACACCAGTGACAAGCGCTCAACTGGGCTTATCGGCTGTCGGCGGGAGTGTTGGCAGTTTGGCGGGCAGCGGAATTGGAAAACTCGCTGGTGACTTTTCGCAGGCGTCTACTCAAGGGGCAGTGAGTAATATGATGAAGGCGCCAGTGAGTTCACCTGCTGGCATCGGTGCACATATTGCAGAGGCGACTGCGAGCGCCGGCGCAATTGGAGCAAAGCAAGGGGCGGTACAGGGTGCATTGTCTAATGCGGGCCAACGCGGTGCTGATGCCGCAGTTGGAACTGGACAGAAAATCGCTGAGGACAGGTTGAAGTGATGAGATTTTTTAATCGATCTCTCCTTGTGTACGAGCTTGGGCTTCTAGTCGTATTCATACTGGTCGCATTCTTCATCACCCGGTTCAATCCGGTGGAGACGCTCCGGTTGGGTGGATGGCTGTTCCTCTTGATGCAACCCATCTTGTTGGGTGCTCATGCTGTCGACCATTTTTCGCGCAAGCGCCGTCGATAGACGGGAGATGTGAAGGTGCCGGCCAGCGACCGGCACTACCCGGTGCTTCAGCGGGCGGCGGCGATGGCTTTCACCCGCGCCTTGGCCAGTGCCTCACCGATGGCCGGACCCTTCAGATGCGTCGTATCCAGATCCCGTGCCTGCACTGACAGCGCCGCCTGATGCAGGCGTTTGAGCGTTTCGCCCTGTGGGTAGTCGCTGTCCTCGAATCCAAGCCGCCCGCGCTTGTCGGCCTCGCAGCACAGTGCGATGCGTGCCACGCGTTCTGGCCGGCGCAATGTATCGCAGCGGCCCAGTAGTTCCAGCACGGTGGCATCGCGCAGATCGTCAATGCGGTGCACGTTCAAGTGCTCGCGGCAGACCGCTTCGGCCAGCTGCTGGTGCTCGGTGGGAATCTTCAACCGCGCGCACAGTGCCTTCAGCGGCTTGATGCCGCGCTGCTCGTGCATGATGTGGCGCGGCCATTCCTCCGGCGGGGTCAGGCCCTTGCCGAGGTCGTGGGTGAGGGCAGCGAAGCCGACCAGGTCATCGCCCGGCGCCAGTTTCGCGGCCATGTCGCTGACCATCTCCTGGTGGATGCCGGTGTCGACTTCCGGGTGGAATTCCGCGCGCTGCGGCACGCCGTACAGCGCTTCCAGTTCGGGCAGGATCGGGCCCAGTGCCTGTGCATCGTGCAGCGTGCGCAGGAAGGCGGAGGGCCGTTCACTGACCAGCGCCTTGCGCAGTTCCTGCCAGACGCGTTCCGGCACCAGCGCGTCCAGCTCGCCACTGGCGGCGACCTCGCGCATCAGTGCCATGGTCTCTTCGGCGATGGTGAAGCCCAGCGGCGCGAAGCGCGCCATGAAGCGCGCCGCGCGCAGCACGCGCAGCGGGTCTTCGACAAAGGCCGGACCGACGTGCCGCAGCACACGCTGTTCGATATCGCGTAGGCCGCCGTAAGGATCGACCAGTGAGCCGGTCTCCTCATCGCAGGCGATCGCGTTGATGGTGAAGTCGCGGCGCTGCAGGTCTTCTTCAAGGGTGACCGCCGGATCGGCATCGACCACGAAGCCGCGATAGCCACGGCCGGATTTGCGCTCGGTGCGAGCCAGCGCGTACTCCTCGCCGGTCTTCGGGTGCAGGAACACCGGGAAATCGCGGCCCACCGCAGTAAAGCCCTGCGCTTCCATCTGCGTGGGCGTGGCGCCGACGACGACCCAGTCACGGTCGCCGGCCGGGCGCTGCAGCAGGCGGTCGCGTACGGCGCCGCCGACAAGATAGATCTTCATGGGGGGCATGATGGCATGCCCGACCTGTAGAGCCGAGCCTATGCTCGGCTGATCAGCTGGTAGCGCGACCGGACAGAACGGCAGCCGAGCGTGGGTTCGGCTCCACAGGGGCAAGCGCCAGGCCGTACCCGGCGCTCCGGCATCGGCTCGCGATCAATCCCCGCCCTGGTCCGCGTTGGCGGCGCAACTGAAGCTCTTGCGCTTGTCCACCAGGCGGCCCATCAGGCGGTCGCTCAGCGGCAGCGCATCGCCGTTGAGGCGCCAGTCGTAGATCACGCTGAATGCCAGCACGCGCGCGACGTACTCGCGGGTTTCCTTGTAGCTGATGGTCTCGATCCACAGGTCCGGATCAAAGCCCGGGCGCTGGCCCTGCCAGCGTGCGGTCGGGGTCGGGCCGGCGTTGTACGCGGCGATGGTCACGTACGGCAGGCCGTCGTACTTGTTCATCAGCTGGCGCAGGTAGGCGGTGCCGATGGCGATGTTGGTGTCCGGATCGTACAGGCTGTCGGCGCCGCCGTAGCCGGTCAGGCCGATCGACTTGGCTACGCCGGCACCGGTGGCCGGCAGCACCTGCATCAGGCCCATGGCGTTGGCAGGCGAGCGCGCGCGCGGGGTGAAGGTGCTCTCGGCGCGGATCTCGGCGGCCACCCAGGCCGGATCGATCGCATTGCGCGCCGATTCGCGGCGGATGGTGGCGTCGTGGTGCAGCGGGAAGCGCAGGTCGTACAGACGCTGTTCCTGCGGCTGCTTGCCGAGCGCGAACACGGCGCGGTCGAACCAGCCGTTGTCCTGCGCCACGCGAACGGCGAGGCGGCGCTGGGTGTCATCGAAGCGCGACAGCGCGCTGTTCCATTCGGCCACGGCCCAGCCAGCGCGATCGATCTGGTACAGCGCCATCGCGCGCTGGATGGCCGGGTCGCGCGCGATCACCGCCTGTGCCTGTGCGCTGTCGTTCGGCTTCCACGGGCACAGCGTGTAGCCCTGCTGCAGTTTGTCGGCGGCGAGGAAACCATGGAAGGTCGGTGCACGCGCGGCCTCGCGGAACAGCGGCTGCGCCTGCTGGGCCTGGCCGGTCTTCTCCAGCATGCGGCCTTCGAAATAGCGCCAACGCGGGTCGCTGCGCTGCTTGCTGGCCATCTTGCGGATCGCGGTCAGCGCCGCCGGCCAGTCACCGCGCGACATCGCTTCGCGCACGCGCCATTCGTGCAGGCGTTCGTCATACGCCGATTCGGGCACCGCGTTGAGGCGGCGCGCCGAATCGGGCAGGTAGGAGGCCACCGTCCACAGCGCAATCTGGTACAGCACCTGGCCCTGCTGGTCGGCACTCAGGCCGAGGGCCTGGGCGTACTGCGGCAGCTGCTGTTCGGTGGCGCCGGGATCGGCCTTGGCCAGCTTGGCCAGGCCATCGGTGGCGATGCGCCGGCTGCGCTCGTTGCGCGGCCAGTTCAACGCGCTGGTATTGGGCTTATCGACAAAGGCGGCGTAGTTGTTGGCCAGTGTCAGGTCGGTGGCAGGCAGGCCACGTGCGGCGCTGCGCATCACGGCCGGCTGCTGGGCGTCGGCGGCGGCATCGATGCGTTCCCAGCGCAGGGCGTCGCTCAGACCACCCTGTGCCTGCAGCACGGCGAAAACGGCATCACAGCCGTCCGGCAGCGACTTGCCGTTCTTGCGCCACAGGTCCTGCGCTTCACTGATCCACTGTGGATCGACCTTGCCGGTCACCTGGCGTGCGGTCAGCTGCGCGCAGCGCAGGCCTGCGTTGTCGGTGGGCGCCCAGTTGGCCAGCAGGGTCGGCCAATCCTGGCGGCGTGCGACCGAGGGCAGCCACACACTGCGGAAGGTGTTGGCCACTGCCTGGCCGTCATAGCGCTTGAGGAAGGCCTGTGCCTGCGCGGTATCGACGGTGTCGATGTTGCGGCGCAGGTTGGCGTACTCCAGCCAGCCGTATGCTGGATGGCGGCTGAGTGCGGCGGCTTGGCCGGGATCGAACTGGCCGCGTTCGGCGGCCGCGATCGCGGCCTTCAGCTGCGCGTTCTGGGCATCGAGGGACTGGGCATTGGCGCAGCCGATCAGCAGCGTGGTGGCCAAGGGCAGCAGGGACAGGGCGGTCGAAGAGCGTCGGGTCATGGCGATCAGCATAGCGGGCAGAGGCTGAATTCAGTTTCGCATTGCGTGCACGTCCTTGGCCGGCAACGGCAGCTGAATGTCACAGCGGCGGGCACTGCCCCGCAGGGCTGCGGGAGCCGTACTGTCGACCTTGGGCGAACGGCCCGGCTGCAGGGAGCGGCACATGGCGTTCAGTAGCGCAGGAAGAAGCGGCCCGCTGGCGGACATCAATGTCACGCCACTGGTGGATGTGATGCTGGTGCTGTTGATCATCTTCATCGTGACCGCGCCGATCGTGGCCCGGCCGATTGCCGTGCAGTTGCCACAGGCCACCGATCGCGTGGTCGACCGTCCCGAACCGCCACCGCCGATCGAACTGCGCTTGGATGCGGCGAACCAGCTGAGCTGGGATGGCCAGCCGATGACCATCGGCGATCTGCAGGCGCGTCTGCAGGCACAGGCCGGCGAGCATGCCGGCAACCTGCCGGAGCTGCGCATCGCCACCGATCCGTCGGCCGAGTACGAAGGCATGGCCCGGATCCTGGCCGCCGCCGAGGCCACCGGCATGGAACGTATCGCCTTCGTGCGATAGGGCGTTGTCTCACTGCCGCTCATGCGGTGATTGCTGCATGAGCGGTGCTTGCCCTGCTGACAGCGTCGCATCCAGGATCCGCAGAAAAGCCATTTCAATCTGCGCTGGAACCGGGGTTGGATGTGCTCGCCACCTTCCGGTCCCAGGGTCATGTTCGACGTCGAAAGCAGTCAACTCGGCTCTCTCGAAATCCACCACAACCGTCAATCCCTCTCCTGAGGCCAAGGCCGCATCGGTGGGAGAAGGGCAGTTGTTGCACTCGATCAGGCCGCCTGCTCTCGGTTCGCCCGCTGGGGAAAGAAGCAGCGTCATCACCGTCGTGACGCCCAGCACCGCACTCACTGCTTTCATGATCGACTCTCCCGCGAATGGCTGGAGGTGCGAGTCTGCGCTGGGTCGATTAGCGGTGCCTTCTGAATGAAGGAATTTCAAACTATTCATGAAACGGTCCGGCAAAGACCTTTTCCATGAATGCGGCAGCTCCCGGCGCGCGCTGTCGCAGCCGGCATCAAGGCTGCCTGTCGTGAACAATATCGTCCGGTCATAAACTGCAGCTATCTGACGCAATCACCAGTCAATTGCGTCAATTCCGTGTGAAAGAGTGTCGATCATCACGCCGTGGTTTTTACCACTTGTTTACAAAGGAGACGCTGCCGCCATGCAGGGGGGAGCGCGGCAGCCAATGTCCCGACATTCCTTTGGAGAGAGAGCGAATGATTCACCTGCATCACCGCCCGTTGGCGGTTGCCGTTGCGCTGTGCGTGACGGCCCTGGCACCGCTGGGTGCCGCTGCACAATCCACCACCAACCTCGATGCGGTGGAAGTCACCGGTACCCGCATCAAGCGCGCTGAAGTGGAAGGCCAGGTACCGATCCAGACCCTGACCCGCGGCGACATCGAACGCACCGGCCTGACCTCGATCGGCGAGGTGCTGCAGCAGCTCACCGGGTCCGGTTCGGCGCTCAATGCCAAGTTCAACTCGTCCGGTAACTTCGGCTTTCCCCCCGATGGCAGCGGTGTAGGCGCCGGCTCGGCGCAGGTCGATCTGCGCCATCTGGGTGCCAAGCGCGTGCTGGTGCTGGTCGATGGCATCCGCTGGGTCAATGAGTCGTCCGCGTCCGGCGTGGGCTCGGCCACCGACCTCAACACCATTCCGCTGGCCATCGTCGAACGCATTGAAGTGCTCGAAGATGGTGCGTCGTCGCTGTATGGCTCCGACGCCATTGCGGGCGTGGTCAACATCATCACTCGCCGCGATTTCGACGGCGGGCAGGTGACACTGAACTACGGTGAGTACAGCAAGGGCGACGGCACGCAGAAGGGCGTGGATCTGGCCTGGGGCAAGAGCGGTGACCGCTACAGCCTGTTCCTGGGCGCCAGCTGGACCAAGCAGGATCCGGTGTTCGCCAAGGATCGCGAGCAGTCGCGCTTCCCGATTCCCGGCACTGGCCTGGCCTTCGGCAGCGGCGGCATTCCGCAGGGCCGCTTCGCCTTCGTCGATTCCAACACCGGTGCCGAGCAGGACATCGTGCCCAATACCGGCGTAGGCAACCCGCGTTACGACGGCAGTGCCGGCTGCAACCGCAGTGATGACTACCACTGCTTCACCAGCGCTGATCGGTTCAATTTCGCCGAGTACAACATGGTGCTGACGCCGTCGGAGCGCAAAGGCCTGTTCGGTCAGTTCCGCTTTGACATCACCGACAACGTGCAGTGGTACGTCAAGGCGCTGGGCAACCGCCGCGAGTCGACCAACCAGGCCGGGCCGGAGCCGCTGTTCTTCGGCCCCGATGGCGCCACAGGCAACCCGCTGGCCGACAACATCGTGGTGTCGCGCTTGAACCCGTACAACCCGTTCGGCTTCGATCTGGTGTCCGGCGGCAACATGAGCCTGATCGGCCGCCGCCCGGTGGAAGGCGGCGCGCGCGTGTTCGAGCAGAAGGTGGATACCACGTACTTCGCCACCGGTCTGGTCGGTGACTTCCATGCCGCTGATCGCAGCTGGTACTGGGACGTCAACGGCATGTACAGCAAGAACAAGGCCGAGCAGACCAACTACGGCAGCTACAACATCTACAACGTCAACATGGCGCTGGGCGATCCTGCAATCTGTGCGGCGACGCCGGGGTGTGTGCCGCTGAACATCTTCGGCGGCGTCGGCTCGATCACGCCGGACATGCTGAAGTGGATCCAGCCGGTGGTGCGTGACCGCAGCCAGAACGAACTGAGCCTGTTCACCGCCAACCTGTCCAGCGAACTGTTCTCGCTGCCGGCCGGTCCGGTCTCGTTCGCCACCGGTTTCGAGTACCGCAAGTACGAGGGGTCGTACCAGCCGGATCCGTTGACCGTGGCCGGCCATTACAACGGTGTGCCATCGCAGCCGACCTCGGGCTCGTACGACGTCAACGAGGCCTACCTGGAGCTGAGCGTGCCGATCTTCGCCGACTCCTCGTTCGGCAAGAAGCTGGACCTGAGCCTGGCCGGTCGCTACTCGGATTACTCGACTTTCGGCGGCGAGTTCACGCCCAAGTACGGCCTGCGCTGGCAGGTGACCGATGACTTCGTGCTGCGCACGACCTATGCGGAAGGCTTCCGAGCGCCGTCGATCGGCGAACTGTATGGCTCGGCGGCGCGTGCCGACCTGCAGCTGTTCGATCCATGCTCGGTGGGCCTGGGCGGTACGCCGCCGCGCGGCAGTGCGGCCAACTGCGCTGCGCTGGGCGTGCCGGCCGGCTTCCAGCAGGCCAACTCGCAGATCTCGGTGACCACCGGCGGCAACCGCGAGCTGGACCCGGAGCGTTCGCGCAGCTTCAGTGCCGGCTTCGTCTGGAGCCCGTGGTTCGGCAACAACACCTCGTGGTCGGAACGCTTCGACGTGGAAGTGACCTTCTACCGCCACGCCATCGACGGCGCGATCCAGGCGATCAACGCGCAGACCCAGCTTGACCTGTGCGTGGAGACGCTCGACCCGGTCTACTGTGATGGCATTACCCGCGCCAGCACCGGTGCGGTCAGCAGCTTCAACAATCGCCTGACCAACCTCGGCTCGATCAAGACAGATGGCTGGGACGTGGACCTGTTCTGGACGTTGCCACAGTCCTCCATCGGCCAGTTCAAGCTGGGCTGGAAGAACACCTTCGTCGGCCGCTATGAGGCTACCGGCGCGGCTGGCCAGAAGCAGCCGCAGAAGCCGGGCGTGGAAGTGGCCGACAGCTCGATTCCGGAATGGACCAGCAATGCCAGCATCGGCTGGACACTGGACCGCTGGAGCGCCAACTGGACGGTGCGCCACATCTCCGAGCTGACCGAGAATTGTGGAGATGCCGCTGCGTTCCCGGTGTGCAGCAACCAGGCCGCCGGTACCAATACGCTCTCGGCCACCACCTTCCACGACATGCAGGTGGGCTACAAGATCGACTGGATGAAGGGGCTGCAGCTGACCGCTGGCCTGAACAACGTGTTCGACAAGGATCCGCCGATCTGCCTGTCGTGCTCGTTGAACGGCTACGACGCTTCGACCTATGACATCCCGCGTGGCCGTTACTGGTACCTGCGCGCGGATTTGCGCTTCTGATGTGACGTGGCAGCGCCGGTCAGTTCCGGCGCTGCCTTGCTAGTGTGGAGCCGAGCCCACGCTCGGCTGATTCTCTGATCCGGGCATGGGCTCGGCTCTTATCTCTTGCGACTCTGGCACCTTAGGTGCCGAGAGCCCGGCGCGGGCGACCGTTCGGCTCTAGGTCTTCTCGATCGCTCTGTAGCAAGGATCTCCGCGCCGGTTTCTCCCTGATCCGCCCGAACAGTTGATCGAGTTGGCGCTCGCACTGATAAGACTGGGCAAGCGGGGGGAGCTCTCGGCCCTGTCAGCCTAGCGGAGTTACCTCATGTTTGGGATCGGGATCGATGTCAGTGGTGAGAATCTGGATGTTGCCGTCCATGAACAGGCCTTTCGCCAGTTCAAGAACAGCAAACGTGGCTGGAATAGCCTGATCCGGTGGTTGCAGCAGTGGCCAGCCAAGCAGGTCGTGCTCGAGGCCAGTGGCGGCTACGAGCAAAAGGCACTGGATGCGCTGCATGAAGCAGGCCTGCCGATGGTACGAATCAATCCTGGCCGTGGCCGCAGCTTTGCCTCAGCCACGGGAAAGCAGGCCAAGACCGATCGTATTGATGCCATGGTGCTGGCCCACATGGCCGATGCCCTAAAGCTGACCCGCTACGTACCGCCAGCGGCTTGGCAGCGCCGTCTGGGTGAGCTGTGCCAGCGACGTCGCCACCTGGTCCAGATGCGGGTGAGCGAGCATCAGCGCATGCGCGCGTTCAGCGAACCCAGCCTGATTTCCATGCTCAATCAGCACCTGCGCGAGATCCAGAAAAGCATCAAGCAGCTCGACGCCACCATCGCAGCGCTGCTGGCCGAACAGGAAGGATGGCGTGACTTTGCCAAGCTCAAAGGTGCCGGCCCGGTGTTGATGGCAACCCTGGCCTGCGAGCTCCCTGAGCTGGGCAAGCTCAGCGGGAAAGCCATCTCGGCCTTGGTAGGGGTTGCCCCCATGAACCGCGAAAGCGGCACCTGGAAAGGGAGACGGAGCATCACCGGAGGCCGCGCCGTTGTACGCGAAGCACTCTACATGGCGGCGCTGACCGCCAAACGCTATGAGCCCAGGCTCAAGGAATTCTTTGAATCCCTCGTCAACCAGGGCAAGCCGGGCAAGGTGGCTTTGGTCGCGGTGATGCGCAAGATGCTGGTGATCCTCAACGCCCGCAAAAGGGATGCGGAGGCCCAGATGGCCTCCGCCTGACAAGACAGTTGCTACAGGAGCGGGGCGGTTGTGCCCCGCAGCTGATCAGAACGCCCAGGTAAACGTCAGCGAGCCGTTGCGGCCATCGCCGTACGCACCGTAACCGGTGATCTGCGAGTAGTACTTCTTGTCCAGCAGGTTGTTGAGGTTGGCCTGCACGCTGAACTCCGGCGAGATGCGGTAGCGCAAGAAGGCACTCACCAGCGCGTAGCCTTCCTGTTCGAAACGGCCCACCACCGGCGCGGCGTAGTAGATGCGGTTCTGCCAGTTGGCGCCGCCGCCGACGGTCAGTGCCTGCAGCGACTGCGGGGTGTAGCTGGTGAACAGCTTCAGTGCGGTCTGCGGCAGGTTGGTGTTGATGTCGGCGTCGTTGATGTCCTTGGCCACATAGCGCGAAGCACCGAAGGTGGCATTCCAGCCCGGTGCCAGTTCGCCGTTCACTTCGAACTCGAAGCCGCGGCTGACGGTGCCGCGTGCAGCGATCGATGCGAACTCGCCTGGACGGCCGATGATCGGTTCGCTGGTGGACTGGGCCACGTTGTCCTGTTCGATACGGAACACCGCCAGCGAAGCGTTCAGGCGGTTGTCGAACCAGGCACCCTTGACACCCACCTCGTAGCTCTTGCCATCAACCGGATCGAGGTAGCGGTCGTTGCGGTCGCGTGCGGTCTGCGGCTGGAAGATCTCGGTGTAGCTGGCGTAGGCCGAGTAGGTGTCGTTGATGTCATACACCAGGCCGGCATACGGGGTGGTCACCTTGTGCTCGCGGTCGTCGTTCTCGCCTTCGCTCTTCCAGTTGGTGTAACGCGCACCGAGGATCAGCTTCAGCGGATCGGCCAGGGACAGGCGTGCGGCCGCGTAGCCGGCCTTCTGGGTGATGGTGCCCTGGCTGGCGAGCGCCAGCGGATTCCAGTTCGGCTGGGCGATGTTGCCGGTCCAGTTGAGATAGCTGTCGAACGGTTTCCAATTGGGACCGCCCATCTGGAAGTCACCATAGTTGGCGAACTCGCGCTTGTTGTAGCTCAGGCCGGCCATGAACTGGTGTTCGCGTCCGAACAGCTGGAACGGTCCGTCGATGTAGCCATCGATGCCATCGACCTTGCGCTCGGTGTTGTAGAAACCGGCCATCGGTGTGACGCCAGCACCGGTATTCTTGTCGAACGCGGTGTAGGACGGATAGAACAGCTTGTCGTCGGCCTTGGTGCGGTCATGGGTGGCGCCGATCTTGAACTTCCAGCCATTGCTGAAGGCGTGCTGCAGGGTGGCGAACGCACGCTTGCTGGTGGTATCCCAGTAGGTCCAGTCCGGCGACGGATTGAACGAGGTCGGGTAGTTGGTCGGGCTACCGTCGGCGTACCACATCGGGAAGCCGCCCCAGGTTGCGCCGTTGGCACGCTTCTGCTGATAGTCGTAGCCCACGCTGAGCTGCGTGTCCGGGGTCAGGTCGGCGTCGATCACCGCATAGCCCAGTGTCTTGCGCTGGTTGTAGCGGTCCATCTGGCCATCGGTATCCAGGTAGCTGCCGATCACGCGGCCACGCACCGTGCCGCTGGCATTCAGCGCACTGCCGACGTCCACGGTGGTCCGGGTGCGGCCCCAGCTGCCCACGTTCACCGAGACGCTGCCGGTCAGTTCGGCGCTGTCGGCGTGCTTGCGGATCAGGTTCACCGATGCGGATGGATTGCCGGCGCCGCTGAGCAGGCCGGTGGCGCCGCGCACGACTTCCACGCGGTCATAAAGGGCCAGGTCCAGGCCGGAATCGCCGTAGCTCCAGTTCTGCACCATCTGCGTCGGCAGGCCGTCGAACTGGTAGGCATCGATGTAGAAGCCGCGCGCGTAGAACTCGGTGCGCTCGCTGTCGGACTGGGTGCTGGTCACGCCGGTGGTGTTGGCCAGCACGTCGATGATGTCGTCCAGCTTCTGATCTTCGATGCGCTGGTGGCTGATGATGCTGACCGACTGCGGGATCTCGCGCGGTGCCAGATCGAAGCGGGTGCCGGCCGAGGTGCGGCGTACCGAATAGCCTTCGGCACGCTCGCCCTTGACCACCACCTTGTCCAGCGTGGTCGGGTCGGCGGCGGTGTCGGCAAAGGCGGCCGGGGCCACGGTGCAGAGAACAGCGAACACGGCAATGGACAGCCGCTGCGGCTGCAGGGTACGGAAGGCGGGACGGGTCATGGGGAATCCTGGACGAGCACGCGCGTTCGGCCGGCATCCAGGAGGCGAGGCGCTTACGGGTAGGGGAAGGGCGGGCAGGCCGTCCTGGCACCACCGGAAACGAAAGAAATGGTAATACGAACTATTCCTATTTACAAACCATAAACGATGAAGGCAGTCGGGCATGCTTGACGGTACAAAATGGGTCAGCGCAGCAGTGGCAGTGGATCGCGTGCACCGTCGGCGCCGTAGATGCCCCAGTGCAGGTGCGGCGGCGTGCCCTTGGCATTGCCGCTGTCGCCGACGTGGCCGAGCAGGTCGCCGGGCTGGACCACCTGGCCGCGCGCCAGGCCCTCGGCCCAGCCTTCCAGATGCGCGTAGTAGTAGCGCTCGCGCCCGGGCCCGATCACCCAGACCTGGCGGCCGCCGAGCCCGCGTTCGCTGACATCCGCGATGACGCCGGCAGTGACGCTGCGCACCGGCGTGCCGCGCTTGGCGAAGATGTCGATGCCGGCGTGGGAGCGGTCACGGCCTCGCGGCGCGCCGAAGGTGTCGGCAATCTGCCGGGGGCTTACACCCTCCACCGGCACCGGCAGTTCGGTGGCCGGCGGCATCCGCGAGAGTGCCCACAGCATTTTCGGCGCGGCCGCCCATGGGCTGTTCCAAAGCATCATCGCGGCAACGATGGCAATGCCCAGCCACAGGCCGCGCAGCAGCCAGCGGCGCAGGCGGTGGGCAGGAGAGGGGAATGTGCTCATGGTCTCCGGCTGTAGCGTCGAGCCATGCTCGACGGCTGTTGCTTTGCGGTAGTAAGGCAGTCGTGCATGGCTCGACGCTATGGAACTGGCAGCAGCGGCACTTCGAAACTCCGCTTCAACGTGCCCAGTGCCACCGAGGTGCGGAAGCGCTCGATGTTGTCATCGCCACCGAACAACCGCTCGGTGATCGTCTCGTACTCCTCCATCGACGCCGCCGAAAGCAGCAGCAGGAAATCGCCGTCACCGGTAATTGAATAGCACTGCTGCACGGCCGGGTCGTCCTGCACGCGGCGCTTGAACGGCGCCACGCGTTCGCGTTGCTCGCTGACCACGCGCACCTCGACAATGATGGTCAGCGGCCGCCCCACCTTGGCCGCGGCAACCACGGCCACATTGGCCGCGATCACGCCACTGTCCTGGAGGCGCCTGATCCGGCGCTGCACCGCAGGAGTGGACAGGTGCACGGCCTCGGCGATCTCGCGCTGCGGCAGGGTGTTGTCCCGCTGCAGCAGGTCGAGGATGGTGCGGTCGAAACTGTCGAGCACGGGGGCGATGGCCATGGTGAGCAGAAATTGCACGAACGGGCTGTCAATTGAGCCAAGTGCTCGGCGCCGGCGCAATAGACTTTGCGCATGCAGACTTCACGATTCGCGCCGATGTTGCCGGCGCTGGCAGTGCTCGGTTCGGTCACCTCGCTGGCCATCGGCACGTCCTACGCCAAACACCTGTTCCCGCTGATCGGCGCGCAGGGCACCAGCGCATTGCGGGTGGGCTTCTCGGCGCTGTTGCTGCTGCTGTTCTGGCGGCCGTGGCGCTGGAAGACCAGCCGCGTGGATGCGATCACCATCCTGCGCTACGGGCTCACCCTGGGCCTGATGAACCTGCTGTTCTACATGGCCCTGCGCACGATCCCCTTCGGCATCGCGGTGGCCATCGAGTTCACCGGCCCGCTGACAGTAGCGATGCTGTCATCACGACGACCGATCGACTTCCTGTGGGTGGGCTGCGCGGCGGTGGGGCTGCTGTTGCTGTTGCCGATCGGTGGCGGCCCGGCGCTGGATCCGGCCGGCGTGCTGTATGCCATGGGTGCGGCGGCGTGCTGGGGCCTGTACATCGTGTTCGGCAAGCGTGCCGGTCACCTGCATGCCGGGCATTCGGTGTCGCTGGGCCTGCTGGCCGCGTCGCTGGTGGTGGTGCCGGTGGGCGTGGTACATGCCGGCGCCGCGCTGCTCGATCCGAGGATCCTGGCCGCTGGCCTGCTGGTGGCGCTGGTGTCCAGCGCGATCCCGATGTCGCTGGAGATGATGGCGCTCAAACGCCTGCCGAAGGAGACCTTCGGCATCCTGATCAGCATGGAGCCAGCGGTGGCCGCGCTGTGGGCGATGCTGCTGCTGCACGAGCACCTGCATGGACTGCAGTGGCTAGCCATCGGCTGCACGGTGCTGGCCTCGGTGGGCAGCACGATGACGGCACGACGGCTGAAGGTGCCGGTCGTGCAGGCGGGGTAGCGCCGGGCCGTGACCGGCGGAGAGCGTGCGGACCAACGGTCCTCACCCACCAGGGCAGCGTGCCAACCAAGGTTGGCACCCACCAGGGCAGTGGTCCGCACCCACCAGAGCGGCGTGCCAACCAAGGTTGGCCCCTACCAGGGGCGGTAGCGCCGGGCCATGCCCGGCGAGCGCAGCGGAAGCGCTCAGCGCAGGGCGTTGGCCGGTACGTCGATCGCCATCGCCAGCGCGAGGTGATCGGAGAACGCCGCCGGTACGGCTTCCACGCTGCGGGTCTGCAGGCCGCTGCTGACCAGGATGTGGTCGATGGCGCGGTCGGGGCGCCAGCTGGGGAAGGTCGGCACGATGCAGCCGGGTGGCTGCAGCCGGGTCTTCTGGTACAGCACCTGCATTTCCGGGCGTTCGGCCAGGCAGTTGAAGTCGCCCATCAGTACGGCGTTGGGGTGGTCGGACAGCAGCTCGGCGATGAAGCCCAGCTGCGACATCCGCGAACCCGCCCCCAGCGACAGATGGGCCACCGCCACCGCCAGGCCGTCCTCGCCATCCCCGAACTTGGCCAGCAGTACGCCGCGCCCGCCGATGCGGCCGGGCAGGGCGTGGTCCTGTACTTCCACCGGTTCCAGTTTGCTCAGCAGGCCATTGGCGCTGGAAGCGACCCCGCCCATGCGCCGGTTCGGCTGGTGGCTCCAGTAGTTGAAGCCGGCGCGCTGGGCCAGGTAGTGGGTCTGGTTGGTGAAGCCCGAGCGCAGGCTGCCCGGGTCGGCCTCCTGCAGGCCGACGATGTCGTGTTCGCGTGCCAAGGTGGCGATCGCGTCAAGACTGCTGCGCTTGCGACCCGCCGGCAGTGCATGTGACCAGCTGCGGGTCAAATAGTCACTGTAGCGGCGGGTACTTGAGCCGGCCTGGATGTTGGCCGTCAGCAAGCGCAGGGTCCGTGTGTGGGGGGAAGTCACGGCCGGGAACAGCTTCTCTTGGATCAGTGAGCCTGGGCCGCACCGCGCTCGCGGGCGATCAGGTGGTCGGCGATGCGCAGCATGTCCGGGAAGCTCTTGCCCTTCACCAGGTACTTGCCGTTGACGATGATCGACGGGGTGCCGCTGATCTGGCTGCGCTGGGCGAACTGCTTGGCCGAGTTGGTCTTGGCGTTCACCGCGAAGCTGCCCATGGTGGCGGCGAACTGCTTCGGATCCACGCCATAGGCGCCGTAGAACTTGGCGATGTCGTCCACCGAGTCACGGCCGCGCTCGCCCTTCAGGGTCTTCTGCGAGTGGATGGCGGCGTACAGCGCCTCGTGGGTCTTTTCCTGCACGCCCAGGGTCTGCGCGGCGTAGAAGGCACGGGCGTAGTCATCCCAGGTGCCGCCGAACATGGCCGGCACGTAGACGAAGTTCACATCGCTCGGCAGGCCGGCCTTCCACGGGCCGACCAGCGGCTGGAATGCTGCGCAGGCCGGGCAGACATAGCCGAAGATCTCGGTCACTTCGATCTTGCCGGCGGCCGGCTGGAACGGCTGGCCGTTCGGGATCACCTGGTAGTCGGCGCCTTCCACCGGGGCCGGGCCGGTCAGTGCGGCGGTGGTCGGGGCCGGTGCGGCGGCCGGTGCGGCTTCAGCCGGGGCCTTGTCGCCTTCAGCGGCCGGGGCGGCGCCTTCGCTGCCAGCGGCCGGTGCTGCCGGCTCGGTGGTGGCCGGAGCGGCGGTCGGCTCAGCCGGGGCGGCGGTGGTGTTGGTGCTGCCATCGTCGGCCTTGCAGGCGGCCAGGATCGGCAGCAGCGCTGCGAGTGCGAGGGCGTAACGGATCTTCATGGAAACGTCTCCAGCATCTGGATAGGTGGGGCCGGCAACCAGTGCCGGCCAGAGGGAAATGATGACATGCGGCGGCGACAGCGCCGTGTCGATGGTGTGTATTGGTTCAGCGGCCGCGGGCGGCGCGGGCCTGGGCGATCAGCGCCGAGGCGATGCGCAGCTGGTCGTCGAAACTGTTGCCACGCACCAGGTACTGGCCGTTGATGATGATCGCCGGGGTGCCCGGAATCTTGGTGCGCTGGGCGAAGGCGCGGGCCGCGTCGACCTTCTTCTGCACCGCATCGCTGCGCAGGGCCTGGATGTAGCGGTCCGGGGTCACACCGTAGGCCTTGTAGAAGTTGGCGAGCTCATCGGCCGAGACGTTCTGCATCGGCAGCGAGCCATCCTGATGCAGGGCCTTGAACACGGCCGCGTGGCTGCGCTTGGCCACGCCTACCTGGTCGGCGGCGTAGTAGGCCAGCGCCCAGGCATCCCAGGCGCCACCGAATGCGGCCGGGACCGGGGTGAAGCGCACGTCGGCCGGCAGCTTGGCCGCCCAGGCTTCCAGCTGCGGCTCGAAATGGGCGCAGTGTGGGCAGGTGTAGCCAAAGACTTCGACCACCTCGATCTTGCCGGCCAGCGGCTGGAACGGGCCCGGCTGGGCGATGCGTTCGTAGTCTTTGCCTTCCACCAGCGGCGCGTTGGCAGGGGTGGCGGCGCTGGCGGCCAGCGGCAGCAGGACCAGCAGGGACAACAGCAGGCGGGAAATCAACCTCATCGACACGCATCTCCGTTGAAAAAAGCAACGCCGGCGCAGTCGCCGGCGTGAAGGAAACATACCGCAGGCGCGGGCCGTGGTGGCGGCCCGGGCCGACCAATGGTGGTCAGGGGGCGGCGGCCGGTTGTGCCGGCACAGGCGCGGCAGCCACGTCATCGGCCTTGTTGTGCAGGCCCTGCAGGTAGCTCGACAGCGCCTGCACCTCCTGCTCGCTCAGCTTCTGCGCGACCGCAGCCATGATCTGGAAGTGCGCCTTGTCGGTCTCGTGGGTCTGCCCGGCCTGGTATTCCTGCAGGCGCCGCGCGACGTAGCTGGCGTGCTGACCACCGATATGCGGGTAGGCCGGGCCCGGATTGCCGGCGCCGCTGGGGCCGTGGCAGGCCATGCAGGCCGGCAGGCCACGCTTGGCGTCGCCGCCGCGGTACAGCTGCTGGCCGATCTCATAGAACTTCATGCCCTTGTAGGGGCCTTCGGTGACCGCCGTGTCGTCGGCGATGCCGGCGGTGGCTTTCTGCGTGGCGAAGAACGCGCCGATATCGCGCATGTCCTGCGGGGTGAGGTTCTGCACGAACGGCACCATCGCCACCGCCGCACCGGAACTGCGCTGGCCGTTGGCGATCAGGGCCATCTGCTGGGCCACGTAGCGTTCGCTCTGGCCGGCGATGGACGGGTACATCTCCACCGTGGAGTTGCCGTCGGCGCCATGGCAGGCCGCGCAGGCCGAGGCCTTGGTCTGGCCTGCCTTGGCATCGCCCCAGTGGGTCTTGCTGAAATCCACCTCCAGCGAGGCGGTGTTGATCGGCCCGTTGTCGGGCAGCGGGGTCAACGTGGTCTGCGCGAACGCAGCGGCGGCAACGACTACGGCAGTGGCAAGGGCGGATACGGCAAGAACGCGAGCGTGGCGCATGCTGAAGCTCCGTATGGACCGGGCCGGGCGGCAGCCACGGCATCGCCCGGATTATCAACGCCGTTTCCGCGCACGGTCAACGCAGCAGTGCAGCATTTTCCCGCTGGAAGGCCCCGGGCCGGGCGCGCGGCGCCGCAACATGCGATCCTATGCGCATGTCATTGCTCATCGAACGCGCTCAATACCACCTCTCTGCCCACAACATGGGGCAGCTGCCGCCCGATGAGGGGGCCGAAGTGGCCTTTGCGGGCCGCTCCAACGCCGGCAAGTCCAGTGCTCTCAACGCATTGACCCGCCAGAACAGCCTGGCCCGGGTCTCCAAGACCCCCGGCCGCACCCAGCAGCTGGTGTTCTTCCAGGTGACCCCGGAAGCCCATCTGGTCGATCTGCCCGGTTACGGCTACGCCAAGGTGCCGCTGGACCTGCAGGCGCACTGGCAGGCCTTCATCGACCGCTACTTCCGCACCCGCAATGCGCTGAGGGGGCTGGTGGTGGTGATGGATATCCGCCACCCGCTGAAGGACTACGACCGGCAGATGCTGGCCTATGCCGTGCAGCGTGGCCTGCCGGCGCATGCGTTGCTGACCAAGGCCGACAAGCTGAGCCGCAGCCAGCAGATGCAGACCCTGCAGAAGGTGCGCAAGGAACTGCACTCCTCCTTCGGGGATACGGTCAGCGTGCAGGTGTTCTCCGGCGCCGCCCGCACCGGTGTGGACGAAGCCCGCGGCATCATCGGCGGCTGGCTGGGGCTGGAATAAGAACAAGGTGCGCCGGGCGACGCCCGGCGGCATTCCTGTAGAGCCGAGCCCATGCTCGGCTGCCGCGCGCAGCGCGGCGAGACCCCGAAGAGCCGAGCATGAGCTCGGCAAGGTTTCATTTCAGCGGCGAATACTCCGCCGGCACCCAGGCATAGGCCTGGCCCTCGCTGCGCACATGGCCCAGGCCGGGGAACGGCAGGTGCGCACCTGCCACCCACCAGCGGTTGGCGGTGGCCTGCTGCAGCAGGCTGCGGCGACTGGCGATGGCCGCCTTGCGGTCCGAATCGGCCTCGAACGCGGCCTCCGGGTGCGCGAACTGCACCGCATGGAAGTGCAGCACATCACCCCACACCAGCAGTGACTGGCCCAGGCTGTCGAACCGGTAGGAGACATGGCCCGGGGTATGGCCATGGGTATCCATCGCCACAGCACCGCCGGGCAGGGCATCGCCGGGGCTGAAGGTACGCAGATGGCCGCTGGCCTGGTACGGCGCTACCGCGTTGCGTGCCAGTGGGAAGGCGAAGCGTACGCCTTGCGGTGCACTGGCCTCGCTGGCCGGGTTGAGCCAGTAACCGGCATCGGCCTTGGACAGCCACACCGTGGCGTTCGGGTAGGCCGGCTTGCCCTGCGCGTCGAGTACGCCGCACAGATGGTCCGGATGGGCATGGGTCAGCAGCACCTCGTCCACCTCGGCCGGGTCGACGCCGGAAGCACGCAGATTGCCCAGCACCTGGCCCAGGCCGGGGCCGAAGCACTGCGCGGTACCGGTATCGACCAGGGTCAGGTGATTGCCCTGACGCACAAGGAAAGCGTTGATCGCGGTCTGCAGCCCCTTCTTGTCTTCCGGCACATAGCGACCTTCCAGCAGGCGGCTGACCAGCGTCGGCGGCACGTCCACCACTTCCTGCCGGCCCAGTGCGACCACACCATCGAACAGGGCGGTGACCTGCAGCGCCCCGACGCGCTGGTGGTAGACGCCGGGCACCTGTTGTGTGGGGGCAGGCGAGGTGGCTTCGGCCAGCGCGGTCAGCGGCAGGCAAGACAGGGCCAGCAGCAGGGCGCCGTGCAGCGGCAGGTGACGCAGGGTCATGGCGGTTCTCGGTGGATGACGGGCAATTCCGTTGCTGCATAGCCTGCCGTGGCCGGTGTGCGCGCGGCGCTCAAACCACTACGCGGAATGCTCAGGGAAGGGGTGTCTGCAGGGCTGCGCCCTGCACCCGCAGAGGCAAAAGCCGAAGCAACAGCAACAGCAACAGCAACAGCAACAGCGGCTATCCGTGGGATGGCGGGGTGGGTCCGGTTGCGGGGGACGCTGCAAGTACGTCCATGTAAGCTCGGTCGCCGCTTGCTCGTGTGCGCTGTCCTGCGCACACGGCAAGGCCCGGGTTGGGCGTCCTGCCCAACCCGCCCGAGGCATGCCTCGGGCCCATGCGGCTCACGCCCCCGCAACCGGACCCACCCCGCCTTCGACAGTTTTCCTCGATCTGTTGGATCTGACCCCAGAATTTCATTCGATATCTGACAGATGTGTCGACCAAGGTCGACACCTACCAACAGCCGCCGGAATCTATCGAAGGCGGGGCACTGTGGGGTTGCGGGGTGTGAGCGGCATGGATGCCGCGACCAAGCCCCCACGGACGGGTTTACGGCGTCCCCGCAAGCCCACAGTGCCCCGCCATCCCACGGAATGCACGCTGTTGCTGTTGCTTCGGCTGTTGCCGTTGCCTCTGCGGGTGCAGGGCGCAGCCCTGCCGAACACCCTCAAATGTCTGTAGGAGCCAGCCCGTACTGCTCGGCGAAGCGCTTGCTGAAACTGGCGGCAGACCGGTAGCCCGCGCGTGCGGCCACGGTCTTCAGCGGCAGATCCGTCGTGTACAGCAACGTCATTCCATGTGCCAGCCGCGCCTCGGTCAGCAACTGCCGCAGGCTGGTGCGCTCGGCTGCCAGCCGACGGCGCAGGGTCGCGCCGCTCAGCGCGAACTGCTCTTCCACATCGCGTGATTGCCAGTCGCGGGCCGGTTCGGCGGCGATGCGGTCGCGGATCTGTTCACCCAGGCTCGGTACCTGCGGCAGCAGCAGGTTGCCATGGCCCTGCCGGCACAGGGTCAGTACCAGCGAGGCCAGGGCCAGCCGTGCGTCGCTGTAACGGCCGTCCTGCAGCGATTGCCGCCACTGTCGCAGTACCGCGCCATGCTCGGTCAATGGCAACCGCCCCATCATCGGGCCGGGGCTGGGCAGCGCTTCGCTCCACAGCGTGCGCGCCGCGGCCAGTACTTCGGCACACAGCGGTACGATGGCACTGAGGTAGCGGCCGGTCCCCGGGTCGGGCGTGTTGACTACATCGATGCGGCAGCGCTGGGTGATCAGCAGGATGTCGCCGGGCACGAAATCCAGCGACTGATGCGCGGTGCGTACCTGCTTGCGGCCTTCCAGCAGGATTGCGAACTGCGGCTGTGGAATTTCCACCGAACTGGCGCCGTGTTCGCGGCGCGCAGTGATGCAGGCATAGCCTTCGGCGCGCTCGCAGCCGGCCAGGCTGGCCATCTCTGCCAGCAGGGCGACGGCCGGTGGCAGCATCGTGGTCATGACACGTGGGCTCCCAGCAGTCTGCCGACACCGGCAGCGGCGGCCATCGCCAGCGCGCCCCAGAACATTACCCGGATCGCACCGCGTGCAGGCGAAGCACCGCCGGCCCGGGCGGCCATTGCGCCGGTCAGGCACAGGCCGAGCAGGGTGCTGGCCGTGGTCATCATCGCCACCTTGTCGGCCGGTGCCAGCAGCGCGGTCAGCACCGGCAGCGCGGCGCCGCAGGTGAAGGCACCGGCCGAGGCCATCGCCGCCTGCAGCGGGCGTGCGCGCAGTTCTTCGGTGATGCCCAGCTCGTCGCGTGCGTGGGCGCCCAGCGCATCGTGGGCGGTGAGCTGTTCGGCCACCTGCCGCGCCAGTGCCGGCTCCAGGCCGCGGTGGCGGTAGATCGCGGCCAGCTCTTCCAGTTCGCTGTGCGGATCTTCGTGCAGTTCGCGCTTTTCCATCGCCAGGTCGGCGTCTTCGGTGTCGGCCTGGGTCTGTACCGACACATACTCGCCGGCGGCCATCGACATCGCGCCGGCCACGGTGCCAGCCACGCCGGTGGCCAGGATGGTCGCGGCGGAGGCGCCGCTGGCGGCCACGCCGACCACCAGGCCGGCGACCGAGACGATGCCATCGTTGGCGCCCAGTACGGCGGCCCGCAGCCAGCCGACGCGATCGGCACGGTGCAGCTCGGGATGTCGTGAATGGCGGCTCATGGCCCTGAGTGTACGAGGGTCAAGAGGGTGTCGGTAGGATGCTGAAACCCGTCACCGTCGCATGACGCGATGAAGTGCCACGCTATAGTGCGCCCTTGCGATGCAAGGCCCTCAGCCCCACATCCCCTGCCACTGTCCAGCGAGTCCTCCCCTTGTCGAGCCCCAGCCACGTCGCCGATACGCCCATTACCGACCGCTCGCAGCTGGTGGCGGAGATCGCCTCCGGCGAGAAGCCCCGCGCGCAGTGGCGCATCGGTACCGAGCACGAGAAGTTCGGGTTCCGCCTGGATGACCTGCGTCCGCCGACCTTCGAAGGCGAGCGCGGCATCGAAGCGCTGCTCAATGGCCTGGTGCGGTTCGGCTGGGCACCCGTGCAGGAGAACGACAACACCATCGCCCTGCTGCGCGATGGCGCCTCGGTGACGCTGGAACCGGCCGGCCAGCTGGAATTGTCCGGTGCGGCGCTGGAAACCATCCATCAGACCTGCGTGGAAACCGGCACCCACCTCAATGAAGTGGCGCAGGTGGCCGGTGAACTGCAGCTGGGTTTCCTCGGCATGGGCTTCCAGCCGAAGTGGACGCGCGATGAAATGCCGTGGATGCCCAAGGGCCGCTACAAGATCATGCGCTCGTACATGCCCAAGGTCGGTTCGCTCGGCCTGGACATGATGACCCGCACCTGCACCGTGCAGGTGAACCTGGATTACGCCAGCGAAGCGGACATGGTGAAGAAGTTCCGCGTGTCGTTGGCGCTGCAGCCGATCGCCACCGCACTGTTCGCCGACTCGCCGTTCACCGAAGGCAAGCCGAACGGCTACCTCAGCTACCGCTCGCACATCTGGACCGATACCGATGCCGATCGTACCGGCATGCTCGACTTCGTGTTCGAGGACGGCTTCGGTTACGAGCGCTATGTCGACTACCTGCTCGATGTGCCGATGTATTTCTCCTACCGCGATGGCATCTACCACGATGCCAGCGGGCAGAGCTTCCGCGACTTCATGCAGGGCAAGCTGCCGGTGCTGCCAGGCCAGCTGCCGACGCTGCGCGACTGGTCGGACCACACCACGACCGCGTTCCCGGAAGTGCGGCTGAAGAAATACCTGGAAATGCGCGGTGCCGATGGTGGCCCATGGAGCCGGCTGTGTGCGCTGCCGGCCTTCTGGGTGGGCCTGCTGTACGACGACACCGCCCTGGATGCCGCCTGGGATCTGGTGCGTGACTTCACCCTGGCCGAGCGTCATGCGCTGCGTGACGGCGTGCCGAAGCATGCGATGAACCTGCCGTTCCGCAATGGCAGCGTGCGTGACCTGGCCCGCGAGGCGGTGAAGATTTCCGTGGAAGGCCTCAAGCGCCGTGCCGCACGCAATGCCGACGGCCAGGACGAGAGCAAGTTCCTGGACGTGTTGCAGGAAATTGTCGAGTCCGGCCTGACCCCCGCCGAGCGCAAGCTGGCGCTGTTCCATGGCCGTTGGCACGGCGACGTCGATCCGGTGTTCCGCGAGTTCGCGTATTGATCGCCTTGCGGGGTTGCCGGCCAGCGGCCGGCACTACCAAAAGAAAAACCCCGGCATTGCCGGGGTTTTTCTTTTTCACACCTGCCTTGGATCAGGCGGCGTTCTTCATCGTCGCCATGTCGATCACGAAGCGATAGCGCACATCGTTCTTCGCCATGCGCTCCCAGGCTTCATTGACGTTCTTGATGTCGATCATCTCGACATCGCTGACGATGCCGTGCTCGGCACAGAAGTCCATCATTTCCTGGGTCTCGGCCATGCCGCCGATCGCAGAACCGGTCAGGTGCTTGCGGCCGAAGATCACGCTGCCACCGGTCAGCGGCGGGTCCAGTTCGGTCAGCACGCCGACCAGGCACATGGTGGCTTCGCGCTTGAGCAGACCCATGTACGGGTTGGTGTCATGGCCGACCGGGATGGTGTTGAGCAGGAAGTCGAAGCTGCCCGCATGTGCCTTCATCTGTGCGGCATCGCGCGAGACCAGCACTTCGTCGGCGCCCAGGCGCTTGGCATCGGCACCCTTTTCCGGCGTGGTGGTGATCATCACCACGTGCGCGCCGAGCGCCTTGGCGAACTTCACGCCCATGTGGCCGAGGCCACCGAGGCCGATCACGCCGACCTTCTGGCCTGGCCCCACCTTCCAGTGGCGCAGTGGCGACCAGGTGGTGATGCCGGCGCACAGCAGCGGCGCGGCCGCCTTCAGGTCGAGGCTGTCGGACACCTTCACCACGAAGCGCTGTTCAACCACCACGTGGTCGGAATAGCCACCGTAGGTCGGTGCGCCGCTTTCGCGTTCACGGCCGTTGTAGGTCCAGGTCGCGCCTTCGGCGCAGTACTGCTCCAGATCGTGCTCGCAGGCATCGCAGTGGCGGCAGGAATCGACCATGCAGCCCACGCCGGCATGGTCGCCGACCTTGAAGCGGGTGACGTTGCTGCCGACCTCGGTCACGCGGCCGATGATCTCGTGGCCCGGCACCATCGGGTAGATCGAACCACCCCAGTCGTCGCGGGCCTGGTGCAGGTCGGAGTGGCAGATGCCGCTGTAGAGGATCTCGATACGCACATCGTCCGGGCCGACCGCGCGGCGTTCGAACTCGTACGGGATCAGCGGGTCGGTATGTGAATGGGCGGCGTAACCACGGGCGAGGGACATGGGGAATCCTTGGCAGGGTTTGTCGAAAGGCGTTTTACAATACGCCCCGTACCCAGCGGCAAGAAGCACGGATATCGGCATGATTCATCAAGTGAAACTGCACAATCATGGCCACTGACAATCTCTCCCACCTGGCTGCGTTCGCCGCAGTCGCCCGCCACCGCAGCTTCCGCCGTGCCGGCGCCGAGCTGGCGCTGTCGACCTCGGCGGTGAGCTATGCGATCCGCGCGCTGGAAGAACGGTTGGGGGTGGGCCTGTTCCATCGCACCACCCGCAGCGTGGCCCTGACCGAGGCCGGGCAGCGGCTGCTGGAGCGCCTGCAGCCGGCCTTGGGGCAGGTGCACGATGCGTTGGAGGAGATGAATCAGTTCCGTGCTGTCCCGGCTGGCCTGCTGCGCATCAACGCCACCCGCGCGGCGGTGTCGACCCAGCTGGGGCCGCGGTTGGCGCGCTTCCTGCGCGCCCATCCCGACGTGCGGGTGGAGCTGACCGAGAACGACGGCCTGGTCGACATCGTGGCCGAGGGCTACGACGCGGGCGTGCGCCTGCACGAGTTCGTGCCCGAGGACATGGTGGCAGTGCCTATGGGGCCACCGCTGCGCGGGCTGATTGTCGGCTCGCCGGACTATCTGCGGCGTCACCCCGCGCCACAGCATCCGCGCGATCTCGCTGCACACGAATGCATCCGCTTCCGCTTCGCCAGCGGGCATCTGTACAAGTGGCAGTTCGAGCGCGGCGGGCAGGCGCTGGAGATCGACGTGCCCGGACGGCTGACGCTGGGCGAGCAGGGCACCGTGGTTGGCGCGGTGCTCGATGGAATCGGCCTGGCTTACGTGCTGGAAGACACCGCGCGGCCCTACATCGAATCGGGCCAGATGGTGGCGGTGCTGGAAGACTGGAGCGAGCCGTTCGCCGGCTTCGCGCTGTACTACCCGAAGCAGCGGCAGATGCCCGGTGCACTGCGTGCGTTCGTGGATATGTTGCGCGAGTGAGTTGCTGCAGGAGTGCCGGCCAACGGTCGGCACCCACCGGGATGGAGTCCACCAGAACCCGGACAGTAGATCCACGCCACGCGTTGATGTCGCTCCAGGAATCTCCGCGCAGTACGTGGAGGCCGATGAATACTCGGACTTCTACGATAGTTCGGAAGCCGCAGAGAGGTTTTCCACCATCTTCCGATACATTGCCGTGAGCTGGACGGCCTGGCCGCGGCTTACTTCTGTCTGAAGTCCTGTCAGGAGATAGTCCTTCCAGCGTGCGTCCAGCATCGTTGAAAAATGGCAGAACAGCCGCCATTCGTCATCTATGTTTGGTATCCCGCACTTCGACAGGTGGTTCACCACCGCGCTCAGATCGTCGTTGGGATGGCACCTGTCCGATCTTCCAATTCCAGGATGTGCTGAGTTGCGATTGCAGAGAGCATGAAAGTAGATGTAGGTAAAATGGCGCACGGGCTCGCGGATATCCCAGCTCCACAGTTCGCCTTCAAAACAGTTCGCACGGATGTAGTCCATCATGGACATGCGCTGCTGATGTAGATTCTGGATTTCTGCGCCGTGATCACAGGTATGTCGTTCGCTTGCGAAGCCTCTGAGAATGCACCAGTAGAGAAAGAAGGCGGTAGCCTGATCCCAATATTCCCACCTGTCTGAATTGGCATTCTGCTCTGGACGATCATTTCCAGCCGCAGCGTAGCTTGGCAAGGAGTAGCGGTGCATCTGTGCAAGTTTGATCTGCCAGCGCCGAGGCGTGCTGGGGAGGGCAAGCACGCAGTCTGGATGAGTTGTGAGCATCGCGGCCGTTCTCTTGGGCATATCCTCGACAATGAGCTGAGGAGCAGCCTTAACCAAATCCTCAGCGAGGGAGCTCGGAGACAACTGCAAAGGCAGGTTGTCTACTGTTGCCGGATCAAACCAGACTGAATCTACCCAGCAGACGAAGTGGCGGCCCGATTTCCGGGGTGGATAGTATTCGGGTGCGAGAACCTCGTGATTCCAGCTGATTTCCAGGCCCGTGGGGCGGTGAGACATTCCGCCAACAGAGTTGGAGTACGCGAAGGAAGTCGGCTTCGGTGCCTTCGCTCCGATGCGTTCGGCAATGGAAAGGACCGGATCGCTATCGATTCGTTGCCCCAGGAGATTGCAGAGTTCGGAAAAGAGATATCGCATGTGACCGCGCCGAAGAGATCGACCACGAATAGTCCCTGCAGTCTTTCCAGTAGGCCATACAAGAAGTTGCAAAGAGCCCTGCGAGGTAGCTTCGCCTGAATGCGTGGCACACAGCTGCGGCTTACTGGTTGGCTACGGCGCCTGCAACACCGGCGCCAACAACGCCATGCACTCACGCAGATGCATCTCTACCGGCGCATCCTCGGCCACCACACCGATCACGCGTTCGCGTAGTGGCTCGGCCACGGCCATCGCCAGGATCAGCCGTGCCATGCACGCGGCATCTCCCTCGCGCAGCAGCCCACGCTGCTGCTGCCGTGCCAGCCAGTCGGCCAACAGCGCCCGGCAGCGCTCGATGCCGTTGTCCAGGTAGGCCTGCAGCAGCGCTTCCTTGCCGGGAAAGTCCGTCGCCAGCAGGCGGAACACCTGCACCGCCTGCGGCGAAAGCGCCTGTGTGCACACTGCCTGCAGGATGACCTGCAGCAGCGGCAGTACCTCGTCACTGTCGCGCGCATCGCGCTGCAGCTGCGGCGCGAAGCCGTCGGTCCACTCGCGCACCGCCAACCCGACCAGTTCCTCGCGGTTGCTGGCGTGGCGGTACACGGTCTTCTTCGCCACCCCGGCATGCGCCGCCACCGCTTCGATGGTGGTGGCCTCGTAACCCTGTGCCAGCAACAGCTCCAGCGTGGCCTGCAGCACGGCGTGGCGGACTTCGGCTTCCGGCCGCGCAGGACGGCCGCGGCGGCGGGTCGGCGTTGAGGGCTCGGGCAGGGTGGTGCTGTTCATTGCGCCCATCTTACCTCATCCGGGTAATTGCGAAACGACTAACGTTTCCGTATTGTCGGGCATCCGAACCCCGTAGGAGACCTTCATGGATACCGCTGTGAACGCACGCGCCTGGCTGGATCACCACGATCTGCTTGACCCGGCACCGATGCATCTGGAAACCGGGATCCAGCGCCGGGAAGATGGCACCTTGCTGGTGGCGGTGCGCACTGACCTGCACGGTTGCAAGGGCCGCATGCTGGACTGGTGGTTCACCTTCTTCGAGACCACCCAGCACATCCGCTGGTGGCATCCAGTCGATCATGTCGAACATCGCGGCTGGGATGAGGCCTGGCAGCGCGGACGCAGCTACCACGGCGCCAGCATCCATGCCGTGGAATCGCTCGCCGACATCCCGCCGGTGGCGGCGCGTTTGAAGTTCCATGACCCGAGCACGCTGCTCGCACCCGAGCACCTGCGGGCGGCGCAGGAAGCAGGAGATGTGTCGGCGGTGATCGCCGCGCGCATCGGTTTTGGTGATCACGTGCGTCTGGATGCGCACGGTGATCCCTGCGACGGGCAGATGTTGCATGTGGCACGCGATACACCGTTCGGTTGCGTGCTGCGTAGCCGTTTCGTGCTCGGCCTGGACAGCACCGATCCGCAACGCGATGCCAGCGATGCGGTAGGCCTGGGCCTGCTCAAGCACTGCTACACGGAGTTCAGTTTTCTTTCCCGCCTGCTGCCGTCGCTGTACTACGGCGAGCGCGCCAACGGCGAGGCAGTGCCGTTGCCGTGGTGAACCACGCGCTGGTCATTCGAGCAACGCGTCGTAGCCTTCGCCACTGAACTGGATCAGGCAGAAACCGTGGCCGAAAGGATCGGCCAGCACGGCGATGCGACCCCAGCGATGTTCGCGCAGCGGCTGCTCGAGTGTTGCCCCGGCCGCAACCGCACGTGCCAACGCCGCTTCGATGTCATTCACCACCCAGTCCAGGTGCAGCGGCGTCCAATGGCGCTCGTAATCGCGCACGTCGCCGTCCTCGGTGGCGGCGCTGCCGGCCTCGTTCTGCAGCAGGTACAGCGGCGTTGGTCCGCCGAGCAGTTCCACGGCGCCCGGGCCGAGGCGCCGGCCGATCTGCAGGCCGAAGGCTTCGGTGTAGAAGGCCTCAGCCACCGCAAGATCGGGAACGTCGAGATTGACGATGAATGATGCGGTGGGCGTATCCATGGGCGCATCCAGTGAATCCGGGCGGGCAGTGTACGCCCGCTGTGCGATGCGGCGCACCGGCGCTGTGCGGGTGCGGCCGCATCCACGCATGGCGGGGATCTACTGTGCGCGCGGGTAATCGAGATAGCCAGCTTCGCCGCCGCCGTAATAGGTGCCGCGATCGGGTATGGCGAGTGCAACATCGCGTTGCAGGCGCTCGACCAGATCTGGATTGGCGATGAACGGCTGGCCGAACGCGGCCAGGTCGATGGTGCCGGCCTCGACCAGTTGCAGGGCGCGCTCGCGGGTCATGCCACCGGCCAGGATCACGGTGCCACCGTAGGCCTGCTTGAACTGCTGCAGGAACGCTTCGCCCAGCACCGACTGCCCTGCCTGCAGGTTGTCGTTGAGATGCACATAGGCCAGCCCGCGCTTGCCCAGTTCCTCGGCCAGATACAGATAGGTGGCCTCGTTGTCGGGGTAGTACGGCATGTCGAAGGTGAGGTTGTTCGGCGCCAGGCGCACGCCGATGCGGTGGGCGCCGATGCGCTGGGCCATCGCGTCGACGGTCTCCAGGATCAATCGCGTGCGGTTGGGCAGCGAGCCGCCGTAGCGGTCCTCGCGTTCGTTGATGAGTGGGTTGAGGAACTGTTCGAACAGGTAGCCGTTGGCCGCATGCAGCTCGATGCCATCGAAGCCGGCGGCGATGGCGTTGTCGGCGCCCCGTGCGAAGTCGGCAATGATGCCCGGGATCTCTTCAGTGGCCAGTGCACGTGCCGGAGTGGGATCAGCATGGCCTCGGCTGCCATCGTCCAGATACACGAATGAGGTGTTCTTCGGCGCGCTGGCCACCGTGCGCGTACCCGCGCTTACCGGTTGGCCGCCATTGGGCTGCAGCGAGGAATGCGACATGCGGCCCACATGCCAGAGCTGGGCGAAGATCGTGCCTTGGGCGGCATGCACCGCCTCGGTGACCAGCTTCCAGCCGGCCACCTGTTCGGCTGACCAGATGCCCGGCACGTCGATGTAGCCCTGGCCTTGCGGCGAGACCGGCGTGCCTTCGCTGATGATCAGGCCGGCGCTGGCGCGCTGCCGGTAGTACTGCGCGGTGAGCGCGTTGGCGATCGAGCCGGGATTGCGGGCGCGGGTCATCGGCGCCATTGCGATGCGGTTGCGCAGGGCGGCTCCAGCGAGGTCGTAGGGGTGGAAGAGGGCGGCGGTCATGTCGGTCATCTCGGTGCGGGGGAGAGGCGCCACAGGCGCGATGCACACAGGATGGAGTTGACATGCCGGCGCATAAAGCGCTTCGATCTCCCTTGGTGCGGGACTATTTGTCCCCAATGGGGGTGTAAGAGATGCTGCCGCTGGAATCCTTGAATGGCTTGGTGACGTTCGTCACTACCGCACGCTCGGGCAGCTTCACCGAGGCCGCCGATGCATTGGGCATCTCGCGCTCGGCCGTGGGCAAGGCCATCGCCCGGCTGGAAACACGGTTGGGGGTGCGCCTGTTCCACCGCACTACGCGGCGCATCGCACTGACCACCGATGGCGAGGCGTACTACGCGTCGTGTGCGGCGGCGCTGGAAGAGATCTCCGCGGCCGAGGCCTGCCTGGGTTCGGCCGGCCTGCCCAGCGGGCGGCTGCGCATCGACATGCCGTCCTCGTTCGGGCGGCTGGTGGTTCTGCCGGTGCTGCTGCGGTTGTGCCGGCAGTACCCGGACCTGCAGTTGACGTTGACCTTCACCGATCACTTTGTAGATCCGGTCGAAGAGGGCATCGACCTGCTGATCCGGTTTGGTGGGCTGCACCATGCCGAGCATCTGGTCGCGCGCCGGCTGGGTCGCCAGCGCCTGGTCACGTGTGCATCGCCGGCGTACCTGCAGGCACATGGCGTGCCGCGCACGGTGGAGGAACTGGCGCAGCACCGCAGCATCGTCGGCTTCCGCCATGGCCAGCCGGTCTGGTGGCGGATCGGCAGCGAGGAGGACGAGGGAACGTTCATTCCCAGTGCGCCGTATCAACTCAATGACGGCGACGCGGTGATCGAAGCGGCCATCGCCGGGCTCGGTATCTGCCAGATGCCGGTTTCACTGGTGCGTCGCCACCTGGAATCCGGCGCACTGCAATCGGTGCTGGACGAGCACATGCAGCGGCACATCGACATCCATGCGCTGTGGCCACCGACGCGCCACCTGCGGCCCAAGGTGCGCTACGTGGTGGATGAGCTGACCCGGTTGGCGGGTGAGGGATTGTTCGATTGAGCGGGGCCCGGAAACCGGGCCCCGCCTGTGGAACCGCTGCGCCTGGCCTACTTGAAGTTGTAGCGCAGGCTGGCCATGTAGCGACGGCCCAGTGAATCCAGCACATACGGGAACGGCCCGATGTCGTCGCCTACGTTGATCACCGACAACGTCACGCGAGCGGCATCGGTGATGCGGTAGGTGACGTTGGCGTCCCAGGTGGTCCAGCTGTCTCGATAGAAGTACTGACGACTTTCCGGGGTATCGGTCATGGTGTATTGGGCGCGGCTGGTGTAGTTGGAGGCCACGCCGTAGTTCCAGTTGCCGATGCGGTGCTGTGCGGTCCAGCGGAACTGGCGCTTGGGCTCGTTGAAGCTGCCCGCCTGTTCGACGAACGGCACGTCCCGGTTCGCGGCCTGGCCACGGTTCTTCGGCATGTAGCCGTAGAAGTCCAGGTCCAGCACGCCGAAGCGCGACAGGTCCCAACGGTAGCCGACTTCGGCGGTCCAGCCACGGAACATCAGCACCGGGCCGTTGCCATACTCGGTCTTGATGCTGGTAGCCACGCCGGTGTTCGGATCACGCGTCACCAGGCCGCAGAAGCGGTTGGCATTGGGCACGTTGGCGGCATTGAAGTCGGCGTTGTCGAAGCAACCGGTGATGATGTCGTTGGCGCTCAGCGAGGTGATCACGTTGTTGATCTTGATGTCATACCAGTCGGCGGCGACGCGCAGGCCCGGGATCCATTCCGGCGCGAACACGATGCCGGCCGTCCACGACTTCGCCGTTTCGTTCTGCAGGCGGGTGCTGCCGTTGGTCGAGCCCAGCGTATTGGTCGGTTGCTGGCGGAAGGTATTCGGATCGGCGCCCGGGTAAGCGGCGAAGAATGCCTGGCAGTTGCGGCGACGCACCGCCGGATTGGAGCCGCCGCTGATATTGTCCAGCGAGCACACTTCCGGGATGTTGTAGTAGGCCGGCTGCTGGGTGGTGTAGAGCTCGGCGATGGAGGGCGCGCGCAGTGACTGGGTCTTGTTGCCGCGCAGCTGCAGGCCAGCGATCGGTTCGTACTGGATGCCGTAGGTGAACGCATTGAACGCGCCGGCTATGGAGTTGTCGACGCGGCGGAACTTGGCGGTCAGGTCCAGGCGATGCAGGCCCGGGAGGTCCCAGTCGGGATTGAACAGTGGCGCCAGCACTTCGGCGAACACTTCGTTGGTGTGGTACTTGCCCTCGGCCGCCTGGGTCGGCACCGAACGGCCCTGGCCCAGACGCTGGTACTCGCTGGGGGTGAAGGAGCCTTCTTCGCGGCGGTGTTCGAAGCCGGCCGCCGCGGACAGCTCGCCGCCGGGAAGATCGAACAGGCCGCCGGATACCGATGCATTGATGACGGTCTGGCGGGTCTGCGCCTTGGCCACGGTACGGGTGGAGACATAGTCAAGGGCTTCGCGTGATGCCTGGTTTTCGCCGAACAGGTTCAGCGGGCGGCAGTTCGCATCGGCCGTAGTGCCCGGGCTCGTGGCATCGCAGATGATGCGGCCGCTGGCATCGGTGGTCACGTTGATCGCATTGATGAAGTTCTGCTGGATCAGGCCGGTGCCGAGGTAGTCGAAGTCACCACGGCCGTGGGTGACGCTGGCTTCCCAGTTGAAGTTGCGTTTCCCAACCTCGAACGCACCACTCAGGCCAAGCACCGCACGGGTCAGGCGGGTTTCGGTGCTGGCGTTGTTCATCGACAGGTCGCGCGAAGAACGCGACAGGCGGAACGAGGTGATGCCGTTGTCGGCGAGGATCTTGCGGGTTTCCGCACTGAGGAACGGATTGCTGGCACTGAAGGTCAGCGCGCCGCTGGCGGTACCGCCACCGTCCAGGCGCGCATTGCCGAAGGACACCGCGTTGTAGACGTTCTGGTCCAGGGTTTCGCGGGCGGTCGCTTCGTATCGCGAAAGCTCGAAGAAGCCGCGCACGTTGTCGGTGAAGTCGAAGCTGCCGGTGGAGAACACCGAGCGTCGTTCGAGGTCGGCGATCAACGGCACCGTCTCGAACAGGTTCAGGCCGTCACCGCCGGAGGCATTGCCGCCCGCGTAGCTGGTGCCGGGGTTGAACTCGACCAGCTTGCCCTCGTTGTTGAACTGCCACAGTTTGTCTTTGTTCGGGCCGAAGCCAAGGATGTCACCCAGGCCGTTGCGCGTGTAGCTGCCGGTGGCCGGCATCACCAGGCCACCGAAGGTCATGCTGGCAATGCGCCGGTTGCGGATCCAGACCTGGTCGGGGATGCCATCGCGGGGCCCGGTGTTGAACGGAATGCTGCCGTCGATGCGGCCATCATTGGTCGGACGGCGCAGGGGCTGGGAAGTGGCATTGGCCACCGTGGGATTGGCCTGCAGGCTGTAGCCCTGGCGGTAGAAATCACGTTGCAGCGCGTTCACACCGTCGGCGTTGTCCAGCTCGGCGGCCACCACGATGTGGCCGCGCCCATCAGCGAAGTCGGTACCGAAGATGGCCGACCAGGAGTAGCGCTCGTTGTCGTTCTTGCTGGTTCTACCGTAGCCCAGCTCGACTTCGGCGCCATCGAACTTGTCGCGCAGGATGATGTTGTTGACGCCGGAGATCGCATCCGAGCCATAGGTGGGGGCACCGCCCACGCTCAGGCTTTCAATGCGTTGCACCATGACGCTGGGGATGGCGTTCATGTCGACCTGGATGCCAGAGCCGCCGCCAGCACCAAAGATGGTGGGCGGGGTGGAGGTCACGAAGCGGCGCCCGTTGACCAGGGTCAGCAGGCGATTACTGCCCAGGCCGAATTTGCTGGCGAAGTTGACGCCGGCACCGAAGCCGGCCTGGTCGCCACGCGAACTGACGCCCGCGCTGACGCCGGGAATCCGGGTTACCGCATCGATGAGGTTGGTATCGCCATAGTTCTCGATCGATTCGCGGCTGACTACCGCGGCCGGTTCCAGCGTGTCGAAGCCTGCGCGGTAGATGCGAGAACCGGTGACCGTGATCCGGTCCAGTTGTACGGGGGTCTTGGTGCTGCTGGCGGGCTCGGCCTTCTCTTCCTGCGTGGCGGCCTGCTGTGCCATGGCCGGTGCGGCGGCCACCAGCACCAATGCCGAACCCAGCGCGACAGACAAGCGACTGCGGGCGAACAACGGTCGGTACATGATTTCTCCCTGGTCACGCCAATGTGACTCAGGGATAAACGCAGAGGCGAACACGGCACCCTACGTCATGAAAAAGTAACAATTGAATCTATTTATTATTCATTCATATTTACGGACTGGTCTATCCCTGGAGCATGCTCCGCCAGCACGATATGGCCTCATTCGTTCGCGCGTGTATACTATCCCCCAGTATAGTTCCGAGCGAGTTCGCCATGCCGCACTCCCCCGAAGAGAAGAAGAAGGTTCTGGCCCGCGTGCGCCGCATCCGCGGCCAGTGCGATGCGCTGGACCGCGCACTGGAGGCCGGCGCCGATTGCGGGCCGGTGCTGCAGCAGATCGCCGCCATCCGTGGTGCGGTCAACGGCCTGATGTCCGAGGTGATGGAGGCCCATCTGCGCGAGGAGTTCGGCCAACCTGCGGCCTCCGATGAACAGCGCGCCGAACGCGTGCGCGACATGAGCGCATTGATCCGCTCGTACCTGAAGTAAGCGATGGCGCATCACCGCGCCGTGCATCCCGTTTTCCCTATGTCTGGAGAGTCCACCATGAAGTCCCGTGCCGCCGTCGCCTTTGGTCCCGGCCAGCCGCTGCAGATCGTCGAGATCGACGTCGCCCCTCCGAAGGCAGGCGAAGTGCTGGTCAGGATCACCCACACCGGTGTCTGCCACACCGATGCGTTCACCCTGTCCGGCGATGATCCGGAAGGCCTGTTCCCGGTGGTGCTGGGCCATGAGGGCGCTGGCATCGTGGTGGAAGTGGGCGAGGGCGTGACCAGCGTCAAGCCCGGCGACCACGTGATTCCGCTGTATACCGCCGAGTGCGGCGAGTGCCTGTTCTGCAAGAGCGGCAAGACCAACCTGTGCGTGTCGGTGCGTGCCACCCAGGGCAAGGGCGTGATGCCCGATGGCACCAGCCGCTTCAGCTACAACGGCGAGCCGCTGTACCACTACATGGGCTGCTCGACCTTCAGCGAGTACACCGTGGTGGCCGAAGTTTCGCTGGCCAGGATCAATCCGGAAGCGAACCCGGAACACGTGTGCCTGCTCGGTTGCGGCGTCACCACCGGCATCGGCGCGGTGCACAACACCGCCAAGGTGCAGGAAGGCGACAGCGTGGCGGTGTTCGGCCTCGGTGGCATCGGCCTTGCAGTGATCCAGGGCGCGCGCCAGGCCAAGGCCGGCCGCATCATCGCGGTGGACACCAACCCGTCCAAGTTCGAGCTGGCCCGCGAATTCGGTGCCACCGACTGCATCAACCCGAAAGACTTCGACAAGCCGATCCAGCAGGTCATCGTTGAAATGACCACCTGGGGCGTGGACCACAGCTTCGAGTGCATCGGCAACGTCAACGTGATGCGCGCGGCGCTGGAATGCGCGCATCGTGGCTGGGGCCAGAGCGTGGTGATCGGTGTGGCCGGTTCGGGCCAGGAGATCTCCACCCGTCCGTTCCAGCTGGTGACCGGCCGCAAGTGGATGGGTACTGCTTTCGGTGGTGTGAAGGGCCGCAGCCAGCTGCCGGGCATGGTGGAAGACGCGATGAAGGGAGATATCGAACTGGCCCCGTTCGTCACCCATACCATGGACCTGGACAAGATCAACGAAGCCTTCGACCTGATGCATGAAGGCAAGTCGATCCGTTCGGTGGTCCACTACTGAGCCGCGTCATGGGCTGGCTGGATGCCCTGCACCGGCCGCGTGCGGAAGACCCGCGCGCGGCCCTGGTGGCCCCGATCGAGCAGGCGTTGCGTGCGCTGGGCTGGGTAGTGGGGGAGGTGTGGCCACCGCGTGTGGTGACCTCGGCCTTCGGCAGCGACGATGGCATGCCGTTCGAGCAGTGGCTTGCGCAGGTATTCCTGCCACGCCTTTACGAGGCGCGCGCGGCCGGGCAGTGGCCGCCGCGCAGCGATGTGGCCGCGGCTGCCTATCGCAATCTTGATGGCCAGCCTGGCGTCGAATCGTTGCTGCGCCTGCTGGCGCAGCTGGATGAACTGATCAACAAAGGCATCCACGCCGCGCGTGGATAAGCCGACCAAGGTCGGCATCTACCAGAAGCACGCGTGCGCTCACGCGCCGCGCAGGAGAGCACCATGGAACGCATTGAACACCGCGCCTGTTTCGGCGGCTGGCAGGACGTCTACCGCCATCATTCGGCCACGCTGGGCTGCGACATGCAGTTCGCCGTGTACCTGCCGCCGCAGGCGGAGACTCGCAAGCTGCCGGTGCTGTACTGGCTGAGCGGGCTGACCTGCACCGAGCAGAATTTCATCACCAAGGCCGGTGCGCAGCGCTATGCGGCCGAGCACGGCGTGATCATCGTCGCGCCCGATACCAGCCCTCGCGGCGATGACGTGGCCGACGCCGAAGGCTATGACATCGGCAAGGGGGCAGGGTTCTACCTCAACGCCAGCCGTGCGCCGTGGGCGAAGCACTACCGCATGCACGACTACGTGGCACAGGAGCTTCCGGCGCTGATCGAAGCCAACTTCGCGGTGACCGATGCACGTGCGATCAGTGGCCATTCGATGGGCGGCCACGGTGCGCTGGTAATCGCGCTGCGCAACCCGGGGCGCTACCGCAGCGTGTCGGCGTTCTCGCCGATCGTTGCACCCAGCCACGTGCCGTGGGGGCAGAAGGCGTTCCATGCCTACCTGGGGGACAACCCGGCCGACTGGGCGCAGTGGGATGCCTGCGAGCTGATCGCAGTGGCCAGCGAGCGCCTGCCGCTGCTGGTCGACCAGGGTGAGGCGGACGAATTCCTTCAGACCCAGCTGCAACCGCAGCGCCTGCAGCAGGCCTGTGATGCCGCCGGCCATCCGCTGACCCTGCGCCTGCAGCCGGGCTACGACCACAGCTACTACTTCATCGCCAGTTTCATCGGCGAGCACATCGCCCACCACGCCCGCGCCCTGCACGGCTGACGGCTTTCCGGTAGTGCCGGGCGCTGGCCGGCAACCTGCAGCCCTGTGATTCCCTGGGACTGCCGGCCAGCGGCCGGCACTACCATGGCGGTGCACGTGGAGTGTCGTCTTGCCGCAGTGGATCACGCCGCTGTGGCGCGGGCAGGACTATCGTGCGTCCATACGGCCTTGCGGATCGGGGGATGCATGCCGGTAGTGCTGGCGCTGCTGTATGTGCTGTGCCATGGCCTGGTGGTGGCCCTGTGGCCGGAAGGGGCGGGTGCCGGCTCGTTCGTGTTCCTGACCGGCGCGCCCCTGTTGGCGGCTGCCGCCTGCCTGTGGCGGGCCCGTCGCGACCGCGCAGCACTGGGCTGGCGTGCAACCGCACTGGCGCTGCTGCTGTGGGCCGGTGGCATGGCCATCAACATGTTCGACGCACTGGGTGCTGGCCGTGCCGACATCACCCCGCAGGCCAGCCTGTTCCTGTACGTGCTGTATGGCGTGCCGATGGTGTTCATCCTGGCCCGTGCACGACGCGAGCGGCTGAGCATCAGCCTGATCGATGCAGCGATGGCGGCACTGCTGGGCGTACTGTTCTTCGTACATACGCAGTCGTTCGCCGACCGGGTCGAGATCGATCCTTTGGCGCTGGTCAGCATGCAGCGCATGTTCGATATCCAGAACCTGTGCATCGCCGGCTTCGCGGTGGTGCGCTGGCTGGCCGGCGACGTGCCCGAGCGGCGCAGCTTCTTCCGCGCGCTGGCGTTGTATGCGCTGGCCTACCTGCTGGTGGCCTATTACATCAACCATTACACCTCGGAAGATTCCTTCGGTGCCTACAACGACCTGCTGATCGACCTGCCGTTCCTGCTGCTGGCGTTGCTGGCGCTGAGCCGGGCACCGCTGCCGGGCGCCGTGCCTCACCCGCGGCTGGCGCGCACGGTGCAGGCGGCTGGCCCGATGATCCTGCCGCTGCTGCTGCTGGTGGTCGGCACGCTGGTGGTCGATCACGCGCGGCCGTTGGCAGTCAGCGGGTTCGTGGTGGCGACGCTGGGCTTCGGCCTGCGCAGCATCCTGCTGCAGACCGACTTGATGGAGCGGCAGGCGGGCCTGGACCAGCTGGCGCGGCAGGATGGCCTCACCGGCGTGGCCAACCGCCGCGAGTTCGATGCACTGCTGCTGGCCGAGTGGAACCGTGCGCGGCGTAGTGGCAGCGAGCTGGGCCTGCTGCTGGTGGACATCGATCACTTCAAGGCGTTCAACGACCAGCACGGCCATCCCGCCGGGGATCGCTGCCTGCAGGCCGTGGCCGCGGTGTTGAAGGCCATTGCCGGTCGCGGCGGCGACAGTGTTGCCCGTTATGGCGGTGAAGAGTTCGCGGTGATCGTGCCGGCAAGCCCGCTGTCCGGTGTGCTGGCACTGGCCGAACGCCTGCGCGAGGCGGTGGAAGTGCTTCCGTTGCCGGAGGGACGGGTCAGCATCAGCGTTGGTGTGGGCTACCTGCATCCGCCGGCGCTGGCCAGCGCTGATCAGCTGCTGGCCGATGCTGACGCCGGCCTGTATGCCGCCAAGCGTGCCGGCCGCAACCGGGTGGTCCTGCATGCGCATGTGCTTGATGACGAAGGCAGCGCACATGGCACGATCGACTGCTGAATGCCGTGGATCCGCATCCCTGCGCTGGGTCAGCGTTGCCGCTGCCAGCCGGCCGGGTCGAGCAGCCTCAGCCCGACCGGTGACAACGAGCGTTGCCGCAACGGCAGGTTTGCCGTCTGCACGGCCAGCGCACAGCGCGCCAGTTGCTGGCGCAACGGTGCCAGCGTGTCATCTTCGCGCGGGCGTGCATGCCGCCACTGGGCGATGCGCAGCAGGCAGACCAGCAGGTCCAGTTCGCTGGCCGCGATGAACGGTGAGCCGGCGGGCAACAGGTCGATCGGGGCGGTGGGCGTGGCCAGCAGCGGCAGCAGGCCGACGAACGCGTCGCAGCCTTCGGGATCAATACCGAGGCTGCTCAGCTGGGCGAGTCCATCGGCCTGTTGATCAGGATCGTGCAGCTGGCGTATCGCCGCCAGCAGTGCCTGTTCGCCACGGCCGAACTGGCGGCCGAAGGCGCGGTAGTTGACGCGGGTGGGAAACAACGGGGAACGGGAGGCCATGGTTGCTAGGGCTGTGGGTCGCGGGTTTCCACCAGCACGGGACAGGGCGCGTGGTCGATGGTCCATTGCCCGATCGAGGGTTCGAACAGGCGTTCCAGGCGGGACAGATGGCGGTGGCCGATCACGATCAGGTCGCATTGCAGGCGCCGGGCCTGGTCGCTGATCACTTCGCCGGGGTCACCTGAAGGAATCTGGGCGATGGCATCGACGCCGCGTTCGCGCAGCTCGGCCAGTGCCTCGGCAAGTATCGCTTCGGCCCTCGAGCGCTGGCGCGCGGCTTCGGGGTACTCGACGCGGTCGGCGTCGCTGGCGTCGGCGGCCAGCGCGTACTCGGGGTCGAGCACGCACAGCAGGTGCAGGCGGCTGCGGGGGCCGGCAATGGCGGCGGCCAGGTCCAGCACGCGTGCGTGCTGGGGGCCACCGTCGAGGGCGACCAGCAGGGTAGTGAACATGGATGTCTCCTTTGCAGGCCAGGGATGGTCGCCGATGTCACCGCGCGCACCCATGCCGTGCGCGGCAGTCAATGAATGCATCAAACGCACTTCATGCCAGTGGCGATTGTCGTAGAGTCATCTGGTTTACTGGAGACTGTCATGCCCCTGCCGGACCTGAACCTGTTGTTGGCACTGGACGTGCTGATCGACGAATGCAGCGTGGCCGCCGCCGCGCGGCGGATGAACCTGAGCGCGCCGGCGATGAGCCGTACCCTGGGCCGGATCCGGACCGCGCTTGGCGACCCGGTATTGGTGCGCGCCGGCCGTGGGCTGGCTCCCACCCCGCGGGCACTGGAACTGCGCGAGCAGGTCCGTGATGTCATCGAGCAGGCGCACCGCGTGTTCAATGCCGGCCGTGAAGTGGACATGGCAACCCTGGAGCGGACCTTCAGCGTGCGCGCCAACGACGTGTTCATCGGCAGCTATGGAGGGCGGCTGCGCGAGGTGTTCCGCCAGCAGGCACCTGGCTGCATGCTGCGCTTCGTACCCGAGGGCGATACCGATGACGATGCGATGGTGCAGGGGCGGATCGACCTGTACATCAGCACCGCCGGCAAGCACAGCCCGGAAACCAAGGTGCAGCACCTGTTCACCACCTCGCTGCTGGGTGCGGCGCGCGCCGACCATCCCTTGTTCGATGGTGATATCAGTGCCGAACGTTTCGCCGCCTGCGACCACATCGCGGTGTCCCGGCGCGGCTTGGCGCACGGACCGATCGACGAGGAACTGGCAGCGCTGGGCCTGCAGCGGCGGGTGGCGGTGGTGATTCCCACCTTCCATGGCGCGATCTTCGCCGCTGCCGATTCGGATCTTGTGCTGCCGCAGATGCCGAGCGTGATGCTCGATCGCATCGCCCATATGGGCCTGCCGCTGCGCATGTTCCCGTTGCCAGTACCGGTGCGCACCGTGGCGCTGGTGCAGGCCTGGCACCCGCGGATGGACAACGATCCCGCCCACCAGTGGCTGCGGCGGGCGATCAAGAGCATGTGCGATTCGGTCGAGGCGGCTCGCCACTGATCGGCGGAAGGCGTGCGCCGGACGCACGCCTGGGATGCCGGTCACGCCATTTTTCGCAAGGTAACGGCTCCCTAGACTGCGCTCCCCGGAGTTTCACTGAGCGCATTCCAATGACCCCCAACATGCCGTGTACTGCACGGATCGGTGCCCGGCGATGAGTACGCCGGCCGCTGCTGTTCCGGCCACCGCAGCGCCCCGTCCCGCCGCCGCCCCCGGACTCGACCGCCGCGTCCTGGTCGGCTTGTGTGGCGTGCTGCTGGCGGTGCTGGTGTCGGGCTTCAACGAGAACATCACCAAGGTCGCCCTGGCCGACATCCGCGGTGCGATGGGTTTCAGCGTCGATGACGGCAGCTGGATTGTTGCCCTGTACAGCGCGATGTCGGTCAGCGCGATGGCCTTCGCTCCGTGGTGCGCCGCCACCTTCTCGCTGCGCCGTTTCGCGCTGGCGATGATCGGTGGCTTCATGGTGCTGGGTGTGCTGTGCCCGCTTGCCCCGAACCTGCAGACTTTCCTGCTGCTGCGCGCGCTGCAGGGTCTGTGCGGTGGCGCGCTGCCGCCGCTGCTGATGAGCGTGGCGCTGCGCTTCCTGCCGCCGGGCATCAAGCTGTATGGCCTGGCCGGCTATGCGCTGACGGCGACGTTCGGCCCCAGCATGGGCACGCCGCTGGCCGCGTTCTGGGTCGAGCAGGTGGGCTGGCACTGGGCGTTCTGGCAGATCGTGCCGTACTGCCTGGCCGCCATGGCGATGGTCAGCTGGGGCCTGCCACAGGACCCGCTGCGGCTGGAGCGCTTCGCCCAGTTCGACGGCGTGGGCCTGGCGCTGGGCCTGCCGGCGCTGGTGCTGCTGGTGCTGGGCCTGGTGCAGGGCCCGCGCCTGAACTGGTTCGACTCGCCGATGATCACCCTGATGATCGGTGGCGGTGCCGGCTTGATGGTGCTGTTCATGATCAATGAATGGTTCCATCCGCTGCCATTCTTCAAGCTGCAGCTGCTGGCCAACCGCAACCTCAGCTACTCGCTGGTGACGCTGGGTGGCGTGCTGTTCGTGCTGCTGGCGGTAATCTCGATCCCGTCCGGCTTCCTGGCCAGCGTGCAGGGCTACCGGCCGTTGCAGACCGCGCCGATGCTGCTGTGGGTGGCGTTGCCACAGGCGATCGCGCTGCCGCTGGTGGCGGCGTTGTTGAACGTTCGCGCGGTGGATTGCCGCTGGGTGCAGGCCACGGGCCTGGCGATGCTGGCGCTGGCGTGCTGGTTGGGCTCGCATCTGGATGTGGCCTGGATCCGCGACAACTTCCTGTGGGTGCAGCTGCTGCAGGTATTTGCCCAGCCGATGGCGGTACTGCCGCTGCTGATGCTGGCGACCAACGGCCTGCCACCGCAGGACGGCCCGTTTGCCTCGGCGTGGTTCAACACGGTCAAGGGCTTCGCTGCAGTGCTCGCCAGCGGCGTGCTTGATGCCGTCGCCCAGGGCCGCCGTCATTTCCATTCCACCGTGCTGGTCGACCGCCTTGGCGAGCAACCGTGGCTGGCCGAGGGCCCGCAGCTCGGCGCGCGCCTGCATGCACAGGTACAGGCGCTGACCTCGGCCGACCTGTACTGGGTGGTCGCGCTGGTCGCGCTGGCCTTCATTCCCCTCATTGCCTGGATGCCCACCCGCATCCATCCGCCACGTGCCGTGGCCTGAACCTTTCGCAGGAACCCCCTCATGACGATCAATAGAACCACTCTCCACACTGGCCTGGGCCTGGGCGTGCTGGCCCTGGCCATCGGCGCCTGGCTGCTGCTGCGCGATGGCAGCCACCAGGCCACCAACAACGCGTACGTGGTGGCTGATTACACGTTGGTCGCGCCGAAGATTCCCGGCTTTGTCAGTGCCGTGGAGGTGGAGGACAACCAGTCGGTGAAGGCCGGCGACGTGCTTGCCCGCATTGACGACCGCGACTACCAGGTAGCACTGCAGGCGGCCCGTGCCGACCTGGCCAATGCCCGTGCACAGCTTGCCAACGCGCAGGCCGCGCTGGCCCAGCAGGACTCGCTGATCGAACAGGCCAGGGCCAGCGTCGATGTCAGCCGTTCCGAATTGACCTTGGCCAGTGCCGACCAGCAGCGTTACCGCGAACTGGCCCGTGACGGCGCCGGTACCGTACAGAACGCACAGCAGGCGCAATCGAAGCAGGCCGTGGCCAGTGCGCATCTGCAGCAGGGCCAGGCCGCGCTGTCGACCGCACGCCAGCGCACCGACATCCTCAGCGCGGGCGTGCAGGCCGCGCAGGCTGCGGTGCAACGCGCAGAAGCGGCGCAGGCGCGCGCCGAACTGGATCTGTCGCACACCGTGCTGCGTGCACCGATCGATGGCGTGGTCGGTCGTCGCGCAGTGCGCGTGGGTGCCTACCTGACCCCGGGTACGCCGGTGGCTGCGGTGGTGCCGCTGAAGCGCGCCTTCGTGGTCGCCAACTTCCAGGAAACGCAGATGACCCGCATGCAGGCCGGCCAGCAGGTCGAACTGAAGGTGGACGTGTTCCCGGGCAAGCCGCTGCGCGGGCACATCGACAGCATCGCACCGGCGACCGGCGTCACCTTCGCCGCGGTAGCGCCGGAAAACGCCACCGGCAACTTCACCAAGGTGGTGCAGCGTATTCCGGTGAAGATCGTGCTGGAGCCGGGTCAGCCGCTGCTGGAGCAGCTGCGTGCCGGCATGTCGGTGGAAGCCAGCGTTGACCTGGGGAGCGGCACGCGTGCGCAGAGTGCGCAGCGCGAACAGGGCCACAAAGGCGAGGAGGGTGCATGAGCGCGGTCACCTTGTTCCGCACCTTCGTTGCGGCCAGCGTGTGCACGGTCCTGGCTGCCTGCACGATGGGGCCGGACTTCGTGCGCCCGCAGGCGGAACTGCCCAGCGACTGGCAGGGTGAGGCCGTCGCCGGCAACGCCATCGACCAGGACGCGGCCTGGTGGGCCGGCTTCGATGATCCACTGCTGGGCCAGCTGGCCAGCCAGGTGCTGGCGGCCAACCTGGACCTGCAGCTGGCGGCCAACCGCGTGCAGCAGAGCCGCGCCGCACGCGGCATCACTGCCGCTGATCGCCTGCCCAGCGTCAGCGCGAGCGCCAGTGGCGTGCGCGCACGCAACAGCGAAGTGGGCCTGAATGATCCATCCGGTAATGGCGGCCGTGATGACTATGGGCTGTTCCAGACCGGTATCGGCCTGAGCTGGGAACTGGACCTGTGGGGGCGCGTGCGCCGACAGGTGGAAGCGGCCGATGCACGCGTGCAGATGGCGGAGGAGGATGCACACGCGGTGCGCATTGCGCTGCTGGCGGAAACCGCGCGTGACTACCTGCAGCTGCGTGCGACACGGCAGCTGCTGGCGATCACCGAGGACAACCTCAGCATCGCCCTCGACATGAAGCGCCTGACCGAGGCACGCCAGCAGCAGGGCGTTGCCAGCACGCTGCAGGTGTCCAGCGCGTCCGCGCAGGTGGCATCGCTGCAGGCACGCATCGCGCCGCTGCGGCATCGTGAATCGCAGTTGCGCAATGCGCTGGCGTTCCTGCTGGCCCAGCCGCCGCAGGCGCTGGACGCGCAGCTGCAGGATGCACGCCGTGACTGGCCAGCGTTGCCGACCGTAGCGGTGGGGCTGCCCAGTGAACTGGCCGAGCGTCGCCCGGACATCCGTCGTGCCGAAGCGGCACTGCATGCGGCAACGGCCGGCATCGGCGTGGCCAAGGCCAGTTTCCTGCCGCGCATCACCTTGAATGGCGACGCTGGCTTCCAGGCCAAACAGCTGGATGATCTGGACGGCTGGAACGCGCACCGCTTCAGCATCGGGCCGTCGATCAGCGTGCCGATCTTCCAGGGCGGCCGGTTGAAGGCCAACTTGGCGCTGAGCAAGCTGCAGCAGCAACAGTCGTCGCTGCAGTTCCGCCGCACCGTGCTGCAGGCCTGGCATGAAGTGGACGACGCCATTGATGGCTACAGTGCCGAGCAGCAGCGCACGGCGCAGCTGCACGTGGCGGTGGATGAGAGCGAAACCGCACTGGGTACGGCGCGCCGGCAGTACCAGGCCGGTGTGGTCGACATGCTGGATGTGCTGACCACCCAGCGCATTGCGCTGGACAACCAGGCCGCGCTGGCCAAAAGCCAGGCCACCGCCGCGATCGCGCGGGTGGAGCTGTACCGCGCGCTGGGCGGTGGCTGGTAGGGAAATGGAAACGCCGGGCCATGCCCGGCGGTTCGTCGGTAGTTGCCAACCTTGGTTGGCGGCATTCTTCCAGAAGCGCCAACCAAGGTTGGCATCTACCAGCGCATGGCCTCAACGCACGTCGCGCAGCTCCCAGTGGCTGCCGGCGAGCAGGCGCAGGCGCTGCTTGAACACGTCACTGTCGATGCGGGTGGTGGCGACCAGGTTGATGCGCAGGTCCTTCTGCTCACCGGTCACGGTGGCCTCCGGATCGGTCACGCCCCACTGCGGTTCCACCGCATCCGGGTCGGGCTGCTTGGCTTTCCAGCGCTCGAACAGCGTGCCGTTGCGCAGGGCATCCTGCAGTTCTTCGGCGAAGCCGGCCGCACCCTGCGAATGGAAGGACAGGTCGGGGTCGTTACCGCGGGCCTTGGACGGGTCGGGCAGGCTGATGTGGTACTGCGCAGGCATGGAGTTCTCCTTGAAGTGTGGAAAGGCTGGCACAGTCGCGGTGGAATCGATGTGCAGATACCAGCCTGCGTTGGCCCTCATTCAAACCGATGCGGCCCATCGGCGAAGCCCACGGTGACCGCGCCCTTGCCGACGTTGACCATGCCGGTCAGGCTCATCACCGATTCGTACACGGTCACGCCATGGGTGGCGCAGATTTCCTTCAGCTGCGCGTAGCCGGGCAGGGTGCGCAGCTCGTCCAGCTCACCGCCGTAGCTGACGCACACCGTGGGTGTCATCAGCCCGGCGCGCACGCGCTGGCCGACCACCGCGAACAGCTTCTGCACGGCGTTGTCGAAGCCCTTGATCTTGGCCACCGGCCCGGTCTCGCCGCGGTAGCCATGCAGCACCGGCTTGATGTCCAGCGCGCTGCCCAGTGCGGCGCTGAGCAGGCCGACACTACGGTCGCCCTTGTGCCGCGCACGCGCGCGCATGTAGTACAGGTCACGGGTGACCATGTAGCCGTGTACGTTGCCAGCCAGTTCCTCCAGCCGCTCGCGGATCTGCTGCACGCTGGCGTTGCTGTCGCGCAGGCGCACCGCTTCCACCGCCGTCACCGCCTGGGCGGCGAACAGGTTCTGGGTGTCGAGCACACGCAGCGCGAACGGCGAGTTGTAGCCGGCCGCCTGACGCACCGGCTTGTAGTCGTTGAGGATGGCGAAACTGGCCTGCAGCGCGTTGTCGTGGATCGGGCTACGGGTCTTGGTGATGGTCATGCAGAACACGTGGTCGTAATCGATCACCAGCTGCTGCAGGAACAGGTCGCGGATCTGGTTGACGCTGAAGGGAATGGTCTCCGCTTCAGCACCGTGCTCGGCCACATGCGCATGCAGGAAGCTCAGCGTAGCCTGCTCATCGCGGTGATCGGCCAGCACCGCTTCGCCGATCCGTACGGTGATCGGCAGCAGCACGATGTTGTGTTCGGCAATGAAGGCCTGCGGCAGGTCGCAGGCCGAGTCGACGACGATTCCGATGCGCATCCGCGGCTCCCCCTCCAGGGCGGTTGTAGGTTCGGAAACGTGAAATCTATCTCAAATCCCAGCCAGGCGCGCGAGGGAAACGCGCCACGCCCTGTTCAGCGACTGCGCTGCACCGCCACCGGCAGGCTGGCCAGGCGCTGCCATTCGGGCTGCAGCAGCAGGCCAGGATCGGCCAGAACCGCGGCCATCAGCGGGTGGGCGTCGTTGCCCCAGAACAGTTCCCCGTCGATGGCCAGGGTCGGCACACCGAACACGCCGGCGCTGATCGCGGCCTCGGTATTGCGCCGCAACTGCTCCTTGACCGCCGGTTCGGCGATGGCCGTGGCGACATCATCGATGCCCAGCCGGGTGCCGGGCTCGCGCAGCGCCTCGGCGCTGTCGGCGGCATTGCCGTCGCGCCAGATCCAGTCGAACAGCACGTCCACCGCCTGCGCGCTGGCGCCGGCGGCCAGGCACAGGCGCAGGGCGGACAACGGGTTGAACGGATGACCCGGCGGGAAGCGCAGCGGCGTGCCCTCGGTCTGCGCGGTCCACAGCAGCTGGCGGTAGATGAAGCGCCGCTTGGCCGGAATCTCCGCGGGTCCGAGGTTGCCCAGGTGGTGCAGCACCGCACCGAAGGCGATCGGCACGGTCTGGATCTGCGCGAACTGCGGCAGCTGCTTCAGCTTCTGCCAATGCAGGTAGGAATAGGGCGAGATGAAATCGAAATACCAGCGCAGTGTGGCCATCGGTGTGTCCTCGTGTGCGGTCAGGGCTGCGCGTTGCGCTGCAGGTAGCGGTCGCGCAGTTCGGTCTGCCGTGAGCGCATCGGCATTGCACGACCACCCAGCCAGACCTGCTCGGCATAGTGCGCCACGTCCAGCGGGTCGCCTTCCCACAGCACCAGGTCGGCACGCTTGCCGGGTTCGATGCTGCCAATCTGGTCGGCCACGCCGAACGCCTGCGCCGGTACCCGGGTCAGGCCGGCCAGGCCATCGGCCCAGGGCAGGCCATTGGCCACCGCATTGCCGGCCAGCTGGCGCATCTTGCGTGCGTTGTGGCTGGCGTCGCCGCGCTGCACGAAGGAGACCGCTACGCCGGCACGCTGCAGGCGCGCAGCGTTTTCCAGGGTGGCACCGATCTGGTCGAAGCTGGCGGGCAGATTGGACAGTACGTCGACGAACACCGGCACGTGCGCAGCGGCCAGTTCCGGGGCCACCTGCCAGGCTTCGCTGGCGCCGGAGATGGCGATCTTCACTTTCTCGCGGGCGGCCCAGCGCAGCAGCTGGCGGATGTCGGCGGCACGGTCCACTTCCACCACGATGCGGCCCTTGCCGGCCAGGTAACGGCTGAGCGTGCGGCGCCCGGCGGGGGTCAGCAATGCATGCGGCGAGTCCGCAGCCACTTGGCCACGCGCCTCGTCGATCATCTGCTGCAGCAGCATCCACTGTGCGGCGCGCGAATGACCGGTCAGTTCTGAGGCCGCTGCGCCGATGCGCAGGAACAGCGCGCGCGGACCGATCGGGTCGATGCTGCCATCCAGCCGCATCACGCCGCCCTGGCCCGCCACGAAGCCACCGCCGGTGGCTGCCCCCAACGCAGTGAAGCCGATGCCTTCCAGCCGCGTGACCGGAATCAGCACTGAGGCCGGGTTGTAGGCGAGGGTGACGTCGAATTCCGGCCGCAGCGGTTGCTCGCCGATCTTCAGCGAACTGTCCACCGTGCTCGATTCACCGGAAACTTCTTCGATGCCGGTCTCGGTGATGCCGCCGAACAGTGCAGGCGTCAGTGGGCGGCCATTGGCCTCGACCACGGTGGCGCCGGCCGGTGCCGACAGGCCGTTGCCCACCGCGCGGATGACGCCACCCTGCACCAGCACATCGGCATTCTGCAGGCTGCCGCGCGCGCTGGCGGTATGCACCGTCGCGTTGCGCACCAACAGGTCCTGCGCCGAGGCTGCGGTTGTCATCAACAACAGCGCAACCAAGGTAGCGCCGGGCCATGCCCGGCGGCGCTTGTTCAACACGCCCATCAGCGCACCTCCTGGCCAAGCTGGAAATCGGAACGCGGCGTTGCTCGCGGCGCGTTGCGGTCGTACAGGCGTCGGCCATCGACGAAGACCTGCTCGGCCAGTGCGTACGAACTGAAGGGATTTCCATTCCACACCACCACGTCGGCCATCTTGCCGGCCTCCAGGCTGCCGGTCTGGCCTTCGATGCCCAGCGCCTTGGCGGCGTTGGCGGTCATCCAGGTGATGGCACGTTCGGGCGTGATCTCCGGCATGCGTGCGCGTCGCGCGGAGGCCATCACCTTGGCCGCTTCCTGGTTCAGGCGCTGGATGCCCTCGGGTGAATCGGAGTGGACGATGGCGCAGCTGTTTTTCGGGCGGTCGACCAGCGCGATGTTCTCCGGGATACCGTCGAAGGCTTCCATCTTGAAGCCCCACCAGTCGGCCCACAGCGCACCGCAGACGCCGTCGGCAGCCAGCCGGTCGGCCAGCTTGTAGGCCTCCACGCCGTGGTGGAACGCAGCGACCTTGAAACCGAACTCCTTGGCCAGGTCGAGCATGGTGGCCATCTCGTCGGCGCGGTAGCAGTGGATGTGCACGCGGATGTCGCCTTCGATGGCGCCGGCCAGCGTGTCCAGCTTGAGATCGCGCTTGCCGCCGGCGTCACCGGCACTGTCGCCCTTGTCACTGCCGAACCAGCCCTTGCGCTTGGCCGGCTTGGGCTTGTTCTTGGCGATGTAGTCGGCCGCATCGATGAAGGCCGCGCGGTAGCCGGCCACGTTGCCCATCCGCGTGGCCGGGGTCACGCCCTTGCCTTCGCCGTAGACCCGTTTCGGGTTCTCGCCGCAGGCCATCTTCAACCCCCACGGCGCACCGGGGAATTTCATGGCCTGGTAGGTGATGGCCGGGACGTTCTTCAGGGTCACGCCGCGGCCACCCACCAGGTTCGCCGAGCCTGGCAGCACCTGCATGCTGGTCACGCCGCCGGCCAGTGCGGTGGCGAAGCCGGGGTCCTGCGGCCACACCGAGTGTTCGGCCCAGACGTTGGCGGTGACCGGTGCGGTCATCTCGTTGCCGTCGCTGTGCGCGCCAACCCCCGGGCTGGGGTACACGCCCAGATGCGAGTGCACGTCGATCAGGCCCGGGGTCACCCACTTGCCCTGCGCGTCGATGCGGGTGATGCCGGGGTCGGCCTGCAGCTGGCGGCCGACCGCGACGATGCGGCCATCGCGCAGCAGCACGTCGGCGTTGTCCAGGCGCTGGCCGGTGCCGGTCAGCACGGTGGCGTTCTGGATCAGCACTGGCGCATCGGGATGGGCCTGGTAGGTGCTGGGGTAGGGATCGGCGACGAAGCGCGAGGCGCCCACTGCCGGTGCCGTGCTCAATGAAAGCAGCGCCAATGCCACCCCGGCGTGCAACAACGTCGATGCCATGCAGTTCCCCTCGCGGCGTAGTCCAGCCGCCGACGCTAGCCGGGCGGTGGCGTGCTTGCCAAGTGACCTTCTTCACATGGTGGCATGCGGCTGCTCGACGGCATCGCCCGGCTGGCCGAAAATAGCCGGTCCCCCGCCGTACCGGACCGTCCATGAAGAGCAAGCAGGAAATCGTCGACAACTGGCTGCCGCGCTATACCGGCGTACCGCTGGACCAGTTCGGCCAGCACATCCTGCTGACCAACTTCGGCGGCTACCTGCATACGTTCTCGGAGCTGACCGGTGCGCCGGTCATCGGCCTGGACCGGCCGATGGCCAGTGCCACCATCGATGGCATCACCATGATCAACTTCGGCATGGGCAGCCCCAACGCCGCGATCATCATGGACCTGCTGTCGGCGGTGATGCCCAAGGCGGTGCTGTTCCTGGGCAAGTGCGGGGGCCTCAAGCGCAAGAACCAGCTGGGCGACCTGGTGCTGCCGATCGCGGCGATCCGCGGCGAGGGCACCTCGGGCGACTACCTGCCGCCGGAAGTACCGGCGCTGCCGGCCTTCGCGCTGCAGCGTGCGGTCTCGACCATGATCCGCGACCTCGGCCACGATTACTGGACCGGCACCGTCTACACCACCAACCGTCGGGTATGGGAGCACGACGAGGCCTTCAAGGAGCGGCTGCGGGCAATGCGCTGCATGGCCATCGACATGGAAACGGCTACGGTGTTCGCCGCCGGCTTCGCCAACCACATCCCCAGCGGCGCGCTGCTGCTGGTTTCGGACCAGCCGATGATCCCGGACGGAGTCAAGACCGAGGCCTCCGATGCCAAGGTCAGCTCCCAGTTCGTGGAAAACCATATCCAGATCGGCATCGAGGCGCTTAAGCTTATCCGGCGCAACGGCAAGTCGGTCCGCCACCTGCGCTTCGACGAATGATGATGAAGGCCGGGCGCGGGGCGTCCGGGCCTGGGAGTAGGTAATGGACGTTGCCGCGCAAGTGGTGGAATTCTGGAAGGAGGCGGGCCCTGCGAAGTGGTTCGCCCGCGACGACGCGTTCGACGCGCAGTTCCGCCAGTTGTTTCTGGATGAGCATTTCGCAGCGGCGTCGCGCGCGCGCGAACATTGGCTGGGCAGTGCCGAAGGGGCGCTGGCCCTGATGCTGCTGCTGGACCAGTTTCCGCGCAACTGCTTCCGTGGTACCGCGCATTCCTATGCGACCGACGGCCTGGCGCGGCACTACGCCACGCGTGCCATCGAGGAAGGCCTGGATCTGCAGCTGGTGCCCAAGCTGCGCGCCTTCATCTACCTGCCGTTCGAACATTCCGAGGATCCGCTGGACCAGGACCGCTCGGTGGCGATGTTCGACGTGCTGGGTGACAAGGAATACCTGCAGTACGCCGAACTGCACCGCGACATCATCCGCCGCTTCGGCCGCTTCCCGCACCGCAACGCGGTGGTTGGCCGCATTCCGACGCCGGAAGAACTGGACTACCTCGCCGAAGGCGGGTTTGCCGGATAAGAAAAAGGGGACGGAGGGGATCAAGTCGTTTGAGGCACAAACGACTTGATCCCCTCCGTCCCCTTTTTCAGTGCCGATCAGTACTTCGGCACGCCGTTGTCCACGTCTTCCGACCAAGCGTTGATGCCGCCGGTGACGTTGAACACCTTGGTGAAGCCCAGCGCGCGGAACTGCTCGGCCGCCTGTGCGCTGCGGCCGCCGTGGTGGCACATGAAGGCCAGCGCGGTGTCCTTGGGCAGAGCTTCCAGTTCGGCGCGGCCGTTGCCGTCGAAGCTCTTGAACGGCACGCCGACCGCTGCGATGGCGCGCTCATCGGCCGGGCGCACGTCCACCAGGGTGATGTTGCCGGCACGCACCAGGTCGTCGGCATCACGCACGCTGATTTCCTGCACCGGCTTGGGCGCGTTCGGGTTGTCGATCGCCAGGCCCTTGCCGCGGATGTCGTCCACCCAGTCGATGGTGATGCCGTTGGCGCGACGGGCGCTGGCCAGGTCGAACTGCACGCGCAGGCCGTTGGATTCGGCGGCGATCGCGCCTTCGTCGTGCGGGGCCAGCTGGAAGTTCGGCTGGAAGCCGGCGTCGATGCTCAGCTGCAGGGCGGCGCCCGGGGCGTCGGCCAGCGCGCCCTTGAGCATTTCCACGGCGGCCGGGGTGACGGTGATGTTCGGCGGGGTGCGGTCCGGCGCGGCCAGGCCGAGCACGCTGCTCAGCTCGCCGCTGGCGGCCATCTGCAGCACGATGTCGCTGCCGCCGACCAGTTCGCCGTCGATGTACAGCTGCGGGATGGTCGGCCAGTCGCCATAGGCCTTGATGCCTTCACGGATTTCCTGGTCGGCCAGCACGTTGACATGGGCGAACTCGATGCCCAGGTCCTGCAGGGCGCCCACGGCCTTGGCCGAGAAACCACACTGCGGCATCGACGGCTGGCCCTTCATGAACAGCACGACGCGGTTGTCGTTGAGAATGGTTTCGATGCGCGAACGCAGGGCGGGATCGAGGGACATGGACGTCTGGGTTCCGGGAATTCGAATCGTCAATTCTAACCCCCATGGCATCATGGGGGATGAGCAGCGAAGGAACATTGCATCGCATCCCGGCCCGCCCCTGGCGCTGGCTGCCCTGGCTGGTGGCGTCGCAGATGGTCGTGATCCTGGCCTGGGTGCTGGCCGGCTGGCAGTGGGGACTGCCGCTGCTGGTGGCCAGCCATGCGTTGTTCATGGTGCCGGTGTTCCTGCCCAACAGCTGTTTCTATGCGCCCGTGCTGGCCCGGTTACCGAAGGCCGGAAACACGGTGTGGCTGACCATCGATGACGGCCCCAGCCAGGAAACTGGTGCCGTGCTCGACCTGCTGGACCGCCACCAGGCGCGTGCGACCTTCTTTCTGGTGGGCGCGCGCGCGCTGGCGCAGCCGGAACTGGTGCAGGAGATCCTGCGCCGCGGGCATGACCTGGGAAACCACAGCCTCAGCCACCCGCAGGCCCGCTTCTGGCGGCTTGGCCCGGCCGCGATGCATGCCGAGATCGAGGGCTGCCAGCACGCATTGCAGGCGCTGAGTGGCCAGCCGGTGCGCTGGTACCGCTCGGTGGTGGGCATGACCAACCCGTTCGTGGCGCCGGTGCTGCAGCGGTTGGGACTGGTCCGGGTGGGCTGGAGCGCGCGCGGCTACGACGGGGTCGACTGCACGCCGGACGGCGTGCTGGCACGGCTGCTGCCTGACCTGCGCCCGGGTGCCATCGTGTTGCTGCATGAAGGTGCGGCGCACGGCCACAACCTGGAGATCATCGAGCGCGTGCTGCAGGCGCTCGATGAGCGTGGGTTGAAGGCCGAACTGCCGGCCGGATAACCGGTAGCGCCGGGCCACGCCCGGCGAGCGCAGCGGCATGGATGGAATCCGCCGGGCATGGCGCGGCGCTAGCGGATGCGGTGCGCCACCAGCAGCCAGTTGTTGAAGGGGGTACGCCCGTGCAGCGGCCGGGGGGCCGTCACCTGCAATCCGGCTTCGGTCAGCGTCGCCTGCAGCACCTTTGGATCGGGGTAGTGGCACGGTCGCGTGCCCATCCAGCCAACCAGCCAGGCCAACCGGTCGGCCACCCGGGTGGTGCGGTCGCGGCCATCGCCGGTGGCCAGCGGCGTCCGCAGCAGCAGGCGGCCACCGGGGGCCACCCGCGCACTGGCCGCGCGCAGCAGCGCCTGTTGCGGACCCGCGTCCAGGTACTGCAGCACATCCAGCAGCAATACGTGCCCGGCCCGTGCCGGCAGCGGCGCCTGCAGATCCAGACAATCGAAGTGCACATCGTGCAGATCGACGGCAGCGCGCCGGGCGCGCGTGATCTTGGCGGCATCCACGTCTACGCCCAGGTAGCGTTGGGTACCGCCACGCTGGCGCAGCACGTGGGCCAACAGGCCCAGTCCGCAGCCCAGGTCCAGTAGCGGCTGCCCGTCGTCAGGCAGGTGCTGCAACACGCCGTCGTACAGGGGGTCGCTGCCGAGTTTGCTGCGGGCGTAGTAGTAGTCGCGGCGGTTGCCCCAGGCCTGCGCTGGACGGAATGCCTCGGCGATCAAGCGAGACTGCGCGCTCGTCAGAGGAGTGCAGGGCAGCGGCGTGCCAGTCCGTGGCATGCCGTCCATCGCTTCAGTCCGTGCCGCCAAGCAGGTGCGCGGCCACCGGCAGTGCCCGCTCGCTCCACAGCGCATACATCCGCGCCGAGGGGTGCAGGCCGTCCTCGGCGATCATCGCCGGATCGGTGCCGCGGTCGCGGCTGATGTCGGTGATATCGACGAAGGCCACGCCCAGCCGGGTGCTGATCACCTCAGCGGCCGCATTGAACTCGTCGGTCTCGATCTCGACCGCGGCCAGGTCACGGCCACTGCCAGCACCGAACGGGGTGGTGCCCCAATCCGGGAAGGACAGCACCAGCACACGTTCGGCGCGGCCGGCAGCAAAGCCGATTGCCCGCTGCAGCAGCGCCTGGAACTGCAGGCGGTACTCGTCCAGCGGTCGGCCGCGGTACTGGTTGTTGACGCCGATCAGCAGGCTGACGAAATCGAACGGGCCCTGCGGCGCGGCTGCGTCGATGCCGGCGTCGAGCTCATCGGTGGTCCAGCCGGTGGTGGCGATGGTCTGTGGCTCGGCCAGGTCCACGCCCTGCGCGCGCAGGGCGGCGGCCAGCTGGTGCGGCCAGCGGCCTTCGACCGCCACCGCTTCACCGATCGTGTACGAATCGCCCAGCGCAAGGTAGGACAGCGCCACGGCTCAGGCCACCGAGCGGCGTGGCTTCAGCGGCACGACCTTGGTCGCGTCCTCGGCACGGCGGGCCAGCACGCGGTCGATGCGGGCGAACACATCGCGCATCACCGAGGCTTCCGGCAGCAGGGTCACGCGGAAATGATGGCGGTAGGGCACGTTGAAGCTGGAGCCCGGCACCACCAGCACGCCTTCGTTGTTCATCAGGTCCAGCGCGAAATCATGGTCGTCGAAGCCCTTGGCTGCGGCACCGACCACGGCCGGGAACGCGTACAGCGCACCGGCCGGCGCGACCAGCGACAGGTGCTCGCTGGCTTCGCAGGCCTCGATCACCGCGCGGCGGGTTTCATACAGGCGGCCACCCGGGGTGCACAGTCCGGAGATGGTATCCGGGCCATTCACCGCAGCATCGATGGCGTACTGGCCCGGCACGTTGGCGCACAGGCGCAGCGCGCCCAGCAGGTCCAGTGCGGCGCGGAAGTCACCCAGGCGCGCATCGTCGCCGCTGAGGTGGGCCCAGCCCACGCGCCAGCCGCAGGCGCGGTGCACCTTGCTAAGGCCACTGAAGGTCAGGCACGGGTGGTCGCCGGCCAGCGGCGCGACCGGCTGGAAGACCGCGTCGTCGTACAGGATCTGGTCGTAGATCTCGTCGACCAGCAGCAGCAGGTTGTGGCGGCGCGCGATCTCGACCACGCGTTCCAGCAGCTCGCGCGGGTAGCTGGCGCCGCTGGGATTGTTCGGGTTGATCAGCACGATGGCGCGGGTGCGCGAGGACACCAGCGTCTCGATTTCGCTCGGGTCCGGCTGGAAGCCGTTCTCCGGCGCACAGCGGTAATACACCGGGCGGCCGTCATTGAGGATGGTCGAGGCCGACCACAGCGGATAGTCCGGCGAGGGCACCAGCACTTCGTCGCCCGGGTTGAGCAACGCCCGCAGCGACAGGTCGATCAGCTCGCTGACGCCGTTACCGACGAAGACGCGATCCGGGTGTGCATCGGGCGCACCGCGACGGGCGTAGGCCGCGGCAATGGCTTCACGCGCTTCCGGCAGGCCCTGCTGGTGGGTATAGGGATCGGTGCGGCCCATGTCATCGGCGATCGCGCGCTGCAGGTGTTCCGGTGCACGGAAGCCGAACGCACCGGGGTTGCCGATGTTGAGCTTGATCAGCTTGCGGCCCTGCGCCTCCAGCTCCCGCGCTCGTCGAGCCAGTTCTCCGCGGATTTCATAGCGCACTTCGGAGAGGCGCTCGCGGATGACCAGGGGCTTGGGCGAGGGGGTGGACATGGGCGGTGGGCCGTCGAATGGCATGGGGATTCCATGGTAGCGGAATTGCTGCAGCGCATGGCAAGGCCCCAGGGCTTGCCGTTGTTGGGCTGGCGGGGCACTGGCACAGGTAGAATGGCGGCGATGACCCAGACTCCCGATTTTACCGCCCTGCAGACCATCGGCTGGCCCTGGCCGGGCCCGGCGCAGCAGGCCGAGTGGCAGGCTGTGATGGCCGCCCACCCGCAGGCCCGCCCGGCGCGGGTGATCGAACAGCATCGAACGCACTATGTCGTGGCCGATGGCCCGGATGCGGCGATCAAGGCCGAATCGCTGCCGGAATGGCAGCGCCCGCGCTTCCCCAGCCACGAACGGCCGGCGGTGGGCGACTGGGTGCTGCTGGATGGCATCCGCATCGTTGCCCTGCTGCCGCGGCGTACCGCGATCAAGCGTGGCGCGGCCGGCGAGCATTACCACCAGCAAGTGATCGCGGCCAACATCGATACGGTGTTCATCGTCTGTGGCCTGGATGCCGACTTCAATCCGCGCCGCATCGAGCGCTACCTGCTGCTGGTCGGCGGTGGCGGTGCCGAGCCGGTGGTGGTGCTGACCAAGGCCGACCAGACCGAATACAGCGAGGATGCGCTGGCGGTGCTGGAAGAGCTGGAGATGCAGGGCATCGCCCTGCATGCGATCAACGGCCTGGATGCCGACAGCGTGGCGGTGCTGGAACCGTGGCTGGGCCCGGGCCGCACCGTGGTGCTGGTGGGATCATCCGGTGCCGGCAAGTCGACGCTGACCAACACCCTGCTGGGCGAGCAGCGGATGAAGACCAATGCGGTGCGCGCCAATGACTCGCGTGGCCGCCATACCACCACCCATCGCGCGCTGATGCCGCTGCCGATGGGCGCCTGTCTGATCGACACCCCCGGCATGCGCGAACTGAAGCCAACCGGTGAAGAGACGCTGGCCGAAGGCGGTTTCGCCGATATCGAAGCGTTGGCGGCGCAGTGCCGCTTCAACGACTGCATGCATCAGCAGGAACCGGGTTGTGCGGTGCGTGCGGCGATCGACGCGGGCGAGATTGAAGAAAGCCGGCTGCTGAACTACTTCAAGCTGAAGGAAGAAGTGGCCGCCGCCGCGGCCAAGCTGGCCGTTCGCCAGGCCGAGACCGCGCAGGAGCGGGGTGGCAGGAAGGGCAAGGGGCAGCAGTTCCGCCCGGCCGGCAAGCCGCGTAGGCGTTGATCGGTACTGCGGGGTCGGATCCCATCGCGCGGCAATGGGCTCTGACCCCTGCAATGAAACCCGCCTCTGCCTGCTTCGGGTGGATGCCAACTGCCCGCTCCTGGTAGGTGCCAACGTTGGTTGGCACGAATCTGTCCGAAGCCCGCCTTCGGCGGATGCCAACCAAGGTTGGCACCTACCAAAGCAAGGGCAGGGCGCTATAGTCCGCGCATGGAACCGACCGCGACGCTGGACCGTGACGTGGCCCACCATGCAGCGCTCGATGCGCGCCTGGTCGAGGCCGTGGGAGGCATCCGCCTGCTGGGCCTGACCAGCTGGCCGGCAACGCTGCAGGCACCGTTCCTGGACAGCGTGGCGCGTGGCCAGCCGGTGCTGCCGAAGGTGGATTACCCTCGGCTCAACTTCAGCGAAGAGCGCCGCGCGCTGGCCGCGATTGCCGCCGACTGCGATGACAGCCATCCGCTGGGTCACTACGTGCGGCAGTCGGCGCAGAGCTGGGACCTGGCCGCACAGCTTCTGGAAGGGTTGGGCACGGCTGCGGTCGATACCTGCTCGGTGCAGCTGTTCGGCGCCCCCGAGCAGCCGCTGCCGGGCAATGGCCCAAGCACGCGCGAAGCGGCGCGTCACTTCATCCAGATTGCTGCCGAACTCGATCACGAACTGCTGGCGCCGGAAGAGCAGGTGCCGGTTTCGGCCATTGCCCTGCAGCTGCAGCTGCAGAACGATCTGGACGCGTTCTTCGAGTCGCGCATCATCCAGGTGCAGCTCGATCCGGAGCTGGTGTCCAAGGCCGCCGCCGGCCCGACCCGCATCCGCCTGCGCACCAGTGCGCGCTTCAGCGCCTACGACCGCGCGCAGTTGTTCCACCACGAAGCGCTGGTGCATTCGCTGACCGCCTTGAACGGCCGTGAGCAGCCTGTGCTGCCGAGCCTGGCACTGTCCTCGCCACGGGTGACCGCCACCCAGGAAGGGCTGGCGACGTTCGCTGAACAGATCACCGGCAGCATCGACATCGAGCGCCTCAAGCGCATCAGCCTGCGTACCGAGGCAATCGCGATGGCGCGCGAAGGTGCGGACTTCATCGAGGTGTTCCGCTACTTCTGCGATGCCGGGCAGAACCCGGAAGAGAGCTTCGCCTCGGCGCAGCGGGTGTTCCGCGGTGTGCCGCCGAGTGGCGGCCTGGCCTTCACCAAGGACACGGTGTACCTGCGCGGGCTGGTGTCGGTGCATACCTTCTTCCGCCACATGCTGGCCGAGGATCGCCTGCAGGTCTGCCGATGGCTGTTCGCCGGCAAGATGAGCCTGACCGATGCGATTGCGTTCGCGCCGTTGTTCGAGTCCGGTGTATTGAAGCCGCCGCGTTGGCTGCCGCACTGGGTGAGTCGCGCCAACGGCCTGGCCGGCATGCTGGCGTTCTCGCTGTTCGCCAACCGGATACGGATGGACCAGCTGGCGCCGGAATGAAATGCGTTGGCGACTTGTGGCGTCTTGATTGATATCGGAGAGAGCGGGGGGCTTGCGCTGGCCAGGACACGCCGCAAGTACGTCCCTGTAGGCTCGGCCACGGCATCCATGCCGTGGACGGTCCTGGCCAGCGCAAGCCCCCCGCTCCAGACGATTTCCCGCGAGACGGCCAGCAATCCACCAGAGGGATTGCGTTTGAAAAGCTTGAAAAGCAAAGAGCCGGGCATTGCCCGGCTCTTTGCTTTTGCATTTGCTTTCAATTGTCTCCGCGCCGGCGCGGGGAACTGTCCAGCGTGGGTAGGCAGGCCCATGCAGGACCGTGAGGCGCATGGATGCGCCGATCGAGCCCCCATGGATGGGTTTACGGCGTGTCCTGCATGGGCCTGCCTACCCACGCCATGCAGGAACAATCAACGCGCCGCAGCGCCTGCTTCTGACTTAGAACTCCGCCGCCACCGTCATGAACAGCTGCCGCGGTGCGCTCGCATGGATCGCATAACGCGTGCCCTTTGGATCGGTCGGTGCGAACGAGCTCAGCTGGCCGGCATAGCGCTTGTTGGTCAGGTTGGTCGCGTTCAACGACACCCGCACGTTGCGCAGGCCCATGCCCGGGCCGAAGTCGTAGCCCGCACCGGCGTCGAAGGTGGTCACGCCCGGCACCGACTGGTCGTTGGTGTAGGTGTAGTAACGCTTGCCTGTGTACTTGGCACGCAGGCTGGCAAAGAAGCCATCGCGGTTCCAGCTGATTTCACTGGAGGCCATGCGCTGTGGCGTATCCACGGTGATCTTGCCGGCCACCGGCACCACCGCGCCGCCGGACAGGTAGTCGTCCTCGTAGGTGGTCTTGTTCCAGGACAGCGCGTTGTACCACTGCAGGCCGTCGATCGGCTTGAGTATGAAGGTCAGCTCCGCGCCGTGGCTCTTTACCGAACCGACGTTGATGAAACGGGTCACGCACTCCGGGCGCGTGCCGACTTCGATGCTTGAGCACGGGTTCAGCGACAGCAGGCGGTTGTCGAACTTCACGTTGTAGGCCGCGATCGACGCCTGGTACTTCTCACCGAAAGTACGGAAACCGGCTTCCAGGCTCTTCGACTTCTCCGGCTCCAGGCCGGCGCTGGCCGCGAACGATTCCGGCGACACCTGCAGCGGGCCGCCGCTGCCACCGCCGACGAAGGCAGCGATGTTCTCGGCATACGAGGCGAACAGCTCGTTGTTGGCGTTGAGCTTGAAGCCCAGGCCCAGCTGCGGCAGCACCGATTCCTTGGCAGTCAGCGTGCCCGAGGCGATGCTGGTTTCCACCCCCGGGTTGGCGGTGGCGCGCATGCGGGTGTTCGGGCTCTTGATGCCGACGTCCACGGTCAGGCGCTGGTCGAGGAAGCGCATGCGGTCCTGCACGTAGAACTGGCGCGTGCGGATGTCGAAGTCCTGGTTGAACAGCAGGCGGTCCGGGTTCTTCAGGTACAGGTCGTCCAGGAACGGACCGCTGATGTAGTAGAAGTTGCGCGAGACGTTATGGTCGTTCTGCTCGTACCACAGGCCGGCTTCCAGCTCGTGGATGCCCACCGTCCACGACAGCGCGGCAGTCAGGCCGTCGCGGTTGATCGTGTAGTTGGTGCTGCGGATCGAGATCGGCAGCATCTTGTCGGTTCCCGGGTAGGACGGCTGGCCCGGTGCCCACCAGTGGCCCTGGCCACGGTTGTCATGGTGGTAGGCCAGCAGCTTGAGGCGGCCCTGCTCACCGAGGCGCAGGTCGGCATCGACCGAATAGAGGTTGTCGTCGCGCAGTGCGCGGCTCTGGTAGTACGCATCGTCGATGCTGTTGACGCCACCACTGAACTTGCACTTGCTGCGGTCCAGCGTGCCCGGTGCGCAGTATGCGGCGGCGACGGCGCGCTCCCAGTCCGGCGCGTAGATGTTCCAGTCATAGCCCAAGCCGCGCGCCAGCATGTCCTTGGACAGGTAGGCGTAGTTGGCCTGGCTGGCGCGCGAGGTCGCGACGAACGCACCGAAACGATGGTCGCCCACGTTCCACACCGCCTTGGCATTGAACTGGCGGGTGGTCTGGTTCTGGTACGGCGCGGCCCACATGTCCTGGTCCTGGTGTACGCCGGAGACGTAGGCCGAGAAGCCGTTGATGTCGCCGGTGTCCACGCGCAGGTAGCCGCGGCGCTGGCTGTTGTCGCCAACGGTGACGCTGGCGCGGCCACCGAATTCGGTCGACGGGTCCATCGAGAAGTACTGGATGGTGCCACCCAGGTTGCTGGTCGAGGCCACGCCCAGCGAACCGATGCCCTGCGACAGCTCTGCGCCGGCCAGGTTCTCGGCGATGATCGCGCGGGCAATGCTCAGGCCGTTGTAGTTGCCGTAGCTGTTGTCACCCAGCGGGATGCCGTCCAGCGTGTAGCCGAGGCGACTCTTGTCGAAGCCGCGCAGGCTGATGGTCTGCGACTCCTCGTTGGCACCGAAGGCATCGTTGGACTGCACCGACACGCCTGGCAGGCGGTCGAGGATCTTCTGGCCGCTGGTGCCCGGCGGCAGCACCTGCTTGTCCACCGTGGTGATGCGCTGCACCTGGCGGGTCTCGCCCTGGCCGATCACGGAGACAGTATCCAGCGTCTGCGCGTTCAGCGCGGCATCGGTGCTGGCGCCGGTATCGGCGGCGGTGGCGGCATGGGCGCTGGCGGCGGAGAGCGCGATCGCCACGGCGATCGTCAGGTGTCGGGTCTGCATGGTGGTCCGTTGCATTGGGGGTGGTCACCGGCACGGATGCGCGGTGCATGGCTACTATGCGAACGGAACATGAAACCTTCTTTACGGAAAACCAACGAACGGTGCAGGGTGGTGTGCAACCTGCAACATTCCTGTCACGGCGGCGGTGCATCTGCCGGTTTGAGGATCACCTGCGCGACGCACGCGTGATGCAATCCGGGAAAAAGGTAGCTCACCCATCGATCCGGGGATGGGTAGCTCAACGTCAATGCCTGTTCCGGGGCGTGGCCTGAAGGAGGAAGCACGCGCGCTGGCGCGACCTGGCGCTGGACGATCTGCCGACGCGTCACGCATGCGCCCCCGACATCCAGGCGCACGGAGTGCACGTGCTGGCGATCGGCCTGCAGCAGGACCATGCCGCCGGTGATCTGGAGCGGTGGGGACAGGGCCACCGGTGGCAGCGTGATGCCCGGCAATGCATAAGGTGTTTCGATGATGGCCACTGTCGCTGGCAGCATGGCGCGAAGGTCTTCCAGACGCGCCGCGCGGGGCAACGGTTTGCCCCAGCTGCGGGTCAGTTCGAGCAGACGATCTGCCTGCACGTCGTCAGCCATCGGCAGCTGGTCGGGTGCGGCCGCCGCACACAGTGCAGGCAGCAGGATCGCAAGGTTTCCCCACCACAGACGCAGCATGGGTGAACTTCCGGTTCACGGATGCTGCCGGTATAGCACGCACCCGGTACAGGCAAGAAAAAAGGGGCCGGATCACCCCCGCAAGCGAAGGTTCTCCGGCCCCGCGCACTCCGTGGGGGAGGCGGTCCACGTACTGCGTGGACGAGGGCTTACCCCATGTACAGGCCACCGTTGACCGGATAATCGGCGCCGGTCACGTACGAGGCTTCATCCGAGGCCAGCCACGCACACAGGCCGGCCACTTCTTCCGGACGGCCCAGGCGGCGCACTGGCACCGAGGCGGCCAGCCGGTCCAGCACATCTGGCGGGAAACTGCTGATGGCCTGGCTGGCGATGTAACCCGGCGACAAGGTGTTGACGGTGACCCCGCGCGAGGCCACTTCCGCGGCCAGCGCACGGCTGAAGCCATGCATCGCGGCCTTGGCGGTGGCGTAGTTCACCTGGCCGATCTGGCCCTTGTGGGCACTGACCGAACCGATGTTGATGATGCGGCCCCAGCCCCGCGTAGCCATGCCATCGACCACCTGCTTGGTCAGGTTGAACAGCGAATTGAGGTTGGAGGCGATCACCGCGTTCCAGTCCTCCACCGTCATCTGTCGGAACAGCAGGTCGCGGCTGCCACCGGAGTTGTTGACCAGCACGTCCACTTCACCGACTTCGGCGCGCACCTTGGCGAACGCGGCGCTGGTCGAGGCCCAGTCGGTAGCGTTGCCTTCGGAGGCGATGAAGTCGAAGCCCTGTTCGCGCTGCTCGCGCAGCCAGTTGGCCTTGCGCGGCGAGTTCGGCGCGCAACCGGCAACCACGGTGTGGCCGCTGCGGGCCAGGCTCTGGCAGATGGCAGTACCGACACTGCCCATGCCGCTGGTGACGTAAGCGATTCGAAGCGTCATTGCAGAAGGCTCCTTGGTAAGAGGTCAGGCGGCGAGCGGGTACAGGCCGAACAGCAGGCTGCCGACCATCAGCAGCATCGAGATGGCGATGGCCCACTTCAGGGTGAACTTCTGGTGGTCGGCGAATTCGACTTTGGCCAGGCCTACCAGCAGGTAGGTGGACGGCACCAGCGGGCTGAGCAGGTGCACCGGCTGGCCGGCCAGCGAGGCGCGCGCCATTTCCACCGGGGTGATGCCGTAGTTGCCGGCGGCCTCGGACAGGATCGGCAGCACGCCGAAGTAGAACGCGTCGTTGGACATGAAGAACGTGAACGGCATCGATGCCACGGCGGTGATCACCGCCAGGTATGGGCCCCACGATTCCGGAATGACGGCCAGGAAGCTGTGCGACATCGCTTCGACCATGCCGGTGTTGTTGAGGATGCCGGTGAAGATGCCTGCGGCGAAGATCAGCGACACCACCGACAGCACGTTGCCGGCATGGTTGACTACGCGGCGGCGCTGCTCGGCCAGGTTCGGGTAGTTGATCACCAGGGCGATGGCGAAACCGACCATGAACAGGACCGGCATCGGCAGGATGCCGATGATCAGCGCGGTCATCAGTGCCACGGTCAGGGCCAGGTTCACCCACAGCAGCTTCGGACGCTTGATGTCCTCGGCGTCTTCCACCGTCGGCAGCGCATTGCTGTCGTCGGACACGCTGTTGTCCATCCAGCTGCCACCCTTGGGCAGGGTCACCACACCCAGCCGGCGGCGTTCCTTCAGGCCCAGGTACCAGGCCAGCAGCAGCACGCCGGCGCAGGCGATCACCATCGACGGGATCAGCGGCACGAACACATCGGCCGGGTCCACGTGCAGTGCAGTGGCCGCGCGTGCGGTCGGGCCACCCCACGGCGTCAGGTTCATCACCCCGCCGGCAAGGATGGTCACGCAGGTCATGTTCAGCGCGTTCATGCCCAGCCGCTGGTACAGCGGCAGCATTGCCGAGACGGTGATCATGTAGGTGGTGGAGCCATCACCATCGAGCGAGATCAGCATCGCCAGCACGGCGGTGCCAAGCACGATCTTCATCGGATCGCCCTTGACGAAGCGCAGGATGATCCGCACCAGCGGATCGAACAGGCCCGCATCGATCATCACGCCGAAGTAGAGGATGGCGAACATCAGCATCACGCCGGTCGGCGCGATCTTCTTGATGCCCTCCAGCATCATCTCGTCGAGGCCGGCGCCGAAGCCACCGATCAGTGCGAACAGGATGGGGATGGTGATCAGGGCGACGAGCGGCGACAGGCGTTTGCTCATGATCAAGTACATGAACGTAATGACCATGCCAAAGCCGAGGATGCTCAGCATCATCTGCGGACTCCTTGCGAAAACAGGACGTGGGGGAGTGGAAGGGGCCCGGGCGGCATGCCCGGGATTGCGGGCTTAGAAGTCGTACTGCAGGCGGCCGGTGACCGCGCGCGTGCGGTCCACCGTGACCCCGGCCAGGCGGTCGCGGTTGCGGCTTTCGATGACGTTGAGCATGAAGCGCAGGTTGTCGCGCAGGTACCAGTTGCCACCCAGCGTCCAGGCTTCGGTGCTACCGCGGCGCAGGTCCGGCGCACCGTCCAGGTGCTGCGCGCCCCACATCTGGTCGTAGCGCAATGCCAGTTCGAAGGCACCGGCCTTGTGGCGGATATCCTTCACCCGCGCGAAGCGGCCGGTCTTGCGGTCGTAGGCGCGGCTCTCGCCGGTGACAAACCAGCTGAGCATGCCGTAGGCGGCCATCACGTCACCGCGCTGGGCACCGTCATCGAAGGTGGCGCCGCTGAATTCGCCCTGCCAGGACAGCGGGCCGCGCACCTGCGCGTATTCCAGCGACCACTTGTTGACGTCGGTATCGCGGCCGGCGGAGAAGTTGACCAGGGTCAGGCGGCTTTCATCGGACAGATGGCCGGCCGGGCGCGGGCGGATGCTCAGGCCTGGAGTGCCGTTGGCGCCGGGGTTGTCGTACGCCTCGCGGGCCAGCGACAGGCCCAGGTGCAGCACGTCGCCCTCGCTGGGCGCGGGGGCCCAGGTGACGCGGCCACCGGCGGCGCGGCCCTTCATCTGCCAGGCGTCGATGCTTTCCAGGCTGTAGATGCTGGCCGCCCAGGTGAAGTCACCCGGATTGGCCTGCCACGACGCACCCAGACGGTACAGCGGGGCCAGCGTGGTGCCGGCGTTGCCGCGCTCCAGGAAGCTGCCATAGTTGGAACCGGTGCGGTCGTCCAGCGAGAAATACTGCTTGAACTGGCCCACGGTGAGGCGGCCGGCATCACCGAAGCTGCGGCTCAGGTAGACGTCTTTGGCCTCGACACGGTCGCCGGAGAAATCGGCTTCCAGCTTGTAGTCGACCACGAAGAACTTGCCGGAAACGTCAACCCAGGCGCGGCGGATCTCGGTGTCGTCCTTGTTCGGCGTACCGCGGTTGTCGTTGTCGAAGGTGGCGAAGTCCAGGTGCAGGCGGCCGCCCAGGCTGGCGGTGACCGGACGGTCGTCTTCGGCGGCAAAGGCCGGCGCCGACAGGGCAGCCATAGCCATCATGGCGGCAGGGCGCCGCCAGGCAAACGTGAATTCCACAAACCCTCCCAGGTGCACGCCAGGCGCGCGGCAATCGTGGGCACCGGACGGTGCGCGGCCGCAGTCTGGGTCGGGCAAGCTGTCATCGTCCTGTCAGCGATTTGTGCGGTGCAGCGAGGATCGTTGCCGCTGCGCTCGCCGGGCCATGCCCGGCGGACGCCATCCCGCTCCACGCGGTAGCATTCGTTTCCCCTCCCACCCCCGTGCCCATGCGCCTGCTGCTGGTCGAAGACAATCAGGATCTGGCCGATGCCATCATCCGCCGCATGCGCCGCAGTGGGCACGCCGTGGACTGGCAGGCCGATGGCCTGGCCGCCGCCAGCGTGCTGCGCTACCAGAGCTTCGACCTGGTCGTGCTGGATATCGGGCTGCCCAAGCTGGATGGCCTGCGCGTGCTTTCCGGCATGCGCGAGCGCGGCGACAGCACGCCGGTGCTGATGCTGACCGCACGCGATGGCATCGAAGATCGCGTGCAGGCGCTGGATGTCGGTGCCGACGATTACCTGGGCAAGCCATTCGATTTCCGCGAGTTCGAAGCGCGCTGCCGCGTGCTGCTGCGCCGCGCGCGTGGCCAGGCCAGTGAGGTGGTGCAGATCGGGGGGTTCCAGTTCGACAATGCCGCGCACCGCGTCAGTCTCGACGGCGAACCGATCGAACTGCCCAACCGCGAGTACCGGTTGCTGGAGATTCTGGTCGGCCGCCTCGGCCAGGTGGTCGGCAAGGACGAAATCGGCAATGGCCTGTTCGGCTTCGATGACGAGGCCGGTCCGAATGCGATCGAGCTGTACATCGGTCGCCTGAGAAAAAAACTGGCCGCTGCGCCGTTGCGCATCACTACGGTGCGCGGTGTCGGCTACCTGCTGGAAGCCAGTGATACCCATGCCGACGCCGATGGCTGACGCACGTGCTGCGACTGCGGCGCCGGGTTCGTTGCGGCGCACCCTGCTGCTCTACCTCGGCGTGCTGCTGGCGGTGTTCGCGGTGGCCCTGCTCTTCGCCGCACGCGATTACGGCCAGCGCGCCGCCAACCGATCCTATGATCACCTGCTGGTGTCCTCGGCGCTGTCCATCGCCGATTCGGTGGCCCTGGTCGACGGCCAATGGCAGGTCGACCTGCCTTATGCGGCGCTGGACCTGCTGGCGATGGCGCCGGAGGATCGCGTGTTCTATCGGGTCGCCGACAGCCGCGGCAACCTGATCACCGGCTATGGCGACCTGCCGGAGCCGCCGCGCCGGCCCGGCACGCAACCGCAGTTGTTCGATGCCGCCTACAGCGGCGAGACCGTGCGCTTCGTGGTGGTCGGCCGCAGTTTCGCGGCCGCCTCGGCGCAGGGCGAGGTGCAGGTCCAGGTCGGCCAGACCCGGCGCGCCCGCGAAGCGGTGGCGCAGGACCTGGTCAATCGAGCGTTGCTGGCGATCGGTGTGCTGTCCGGCCTGCTGCTGGCGCTGGTGGCCTTTGGCGTGCACCGCGCGTTCCGGCCGCTGGTGCGGGTGGAACGCGAGCTGTCGCGCCGCGAGCCGTCCGACCTGAAACCGCTGGATGCGCGCGTGCCGCGTGAGATGGACCAGATGGTGGCCGCCTTGAACCGCTTCATGGAGCGCCTGTCCAGCAGCAATGAAACCCTGCGTGCGTTCATGGCCGAGGCCGCGCACCAGATGCGCACGCCCTTGGCCGCGCTGCGTGCGCAGGCGCAGCTGGCGCTGGACGACGACGACCCGGAAGACATGCGCCGCAGCCTGCAGGCGATCGAGCGCAACGCCACCCATATGAGCCGGTTGCTCAACCAGCTGCTCAGCGATGCCAGCGTGATCCATCGTTCGCACCTGCAGCGCTTTGCGACGGTGGACCTGGCCGAGACCGTGCACCAGGCCCTGCATGAAGCGCTGCCGCAGGCCGGCCCGGCGCCGCGCGTGCAACTGGCGATGACCGCCGAGCCGGTGCAGGTGCATGGCGATGCACTGCTGCTGCGCGAGGCGATCAAGAACCTGGTCGACAACGCCCTGAAGTACGGTGGCGATGGCCCCTTGCAGATCGCACTGACCGTGGAAGGTGGGCAGGCGGTGCTGACCATTGCCGACCACGGTACCGGGATTGCCGCAGCAGACGCAGAGCGCGTCTTTGAACGTTTTGCCCGTGGCGAAGGTGCGCCGTCCGGCGGTGCTGGCCTCGGCCTCGCCATCGTCAAGCGCGTGGTCGACAGCCACGGCGGCCGCATCGACCTCAGCAACCGTCCGCAGGGCGGCTTGATCGCTACCATCCGCCTGCCCCGGAGCAGTTCATGATCCGCCTGTTCGCCGCTGCCGTTGCCCTGCTGCTGGCCGTGCCGGTGCTGGCCGCGCCGGGCGACGTGCGCCGCTTCCCTGCGCAGGGAAAGGCGGCTGCGCAGCTGCGCATCCACGGCACCACCGACATCGAAGTGTTCGCGGTGGTCATCGCCGACTACCAGCGCCTGCATCCCGGCACCGAAGTGGTGTACGAGGACATCATCACCCAGGACCTGTACGCGCGTTACCTGCATGACCGCGCCGGACCTGCATCGCCGGACCTGCTGATCTCCAGCGGCATGGATCTGCAGACCAAGCTCGTCAACGACGGCCATGCACTGCCGCACCGTTCGGCGCAGACCGCTGCGCTGCCGGCCTGGGCGCAGTGGCGCAACGAGGCGTTCGGGATCAGCTACGAGCCGGTGGTCATGGTCTACAACACCCGAGCGCTGCCTGCAGCGAAGGTGCCGCACACCCGGCGTCAGCTGCTGGACCGGCTGCGCGCGGAGGGCGCGCCGCTGCGCGGAAAGGTCGGCACCTATGACATCGAGCGCAGCAGTGTCGGTTACCTGCTGGCGACCCAGGACGCGCAGCGTGGCAGCATCGCCGGTGCATTGCTGGGTGCGCTCGGTGACAACGACGTGGTGCGCGAAGAGCGCACCGGCGTGCTGCTGGACCAGCTGGCCAGCGGTCAGCTGTCGCTGGTCTACAACGTGCTCGGCTCCTACGCGCAGGCACGTGTCGATGCCGGCGCGCCGCTGGCCATCGTCGAACCCGAGGACTACACGCTGGTGGTGCTGCGTACCGCAGTGATTCCGCGCACGGGTCCGCACCCGGAAGAAGCGCGGCGCTTCCTCGATTACCTGCTGTCGCCACGCGGCCAGCAGGTGCTGTCGCGCGAGGCGCGGCTGATGCCGATCGTCACCGGCAGTGCACGCGGCGCGAATGCACCCGGCCGCAGCCGCCGCCCGATCCAGCTCGGTCCCGGCCTGCTGGTGTACCTGGACGCGCTCAAGCGGCGCCAGTTCCTCGATGCGTGGCGCAGCAGCGTGGAGCCGGCGGGGCGCTGATGCCCTGATGGCGCCGGGCCATGCCCGGCGGAGGCCGTTGGCTGCCCGTACAATGGCCGCATGAGCGAATACACCATCCTGATCGCCGATGACCACCCGCTGCTGCGTTCGGCGGTGGTGCAGTCATTGCGGCAGAACCTGCCGCTGGTGCAGGTGCGCGAGGTTGCCAGCGCTGAAGCGCTGGCTGAGGCACTCGACGCGCACCCGGATGTGGACCTGGTGCTGCTCGACCTGACCATGCCCGGCGCACACGGTTTTTCCGCGCTGCTGCACGTGCGCGGCTCGCATCCGGACATACCGGTGGTCATCCTCTCGTCCAACGACCACCCGCGTGTGATCCGCCGCGCGCAGCAGTTCGGCGCGGCCGGTTTCATCCCGAAGTCGGCGCCGGCCGAGACCATCGGCGAGGCGGTGCAGGCCGTGCTTGATGGGGGCCTGTGGTTCCCGGCGATGGCCGCCGAGCGTTCGGAGGCCGATGCGCTGCTGGCCAGCCGCCTGGCGCAGCTGACCCCGCAGCAGTTCCGCGTGCTGCTGTGCCTGGCCGATGGCCTGCTCAACAAGCAGATTGCTTACACGCTGGGTCTGGCGGAAAACACGGTGAAGGTGCATGTCACCGCGATCCTGAAGAAGCTCGAATGCCACAGCCGCACGCAGGCCGCAGTGCTGGTGAAGGCGCTGGAGCCTGAGGGCGACGCCGGCACCGGGTTGTAGTTTCCAACCAACGGCGCAGCCCCTCGTGGGTGGTGCCTGGTTGGTCACCGAGAGCCGGATTGCTGAGGGCTGGCCGGGTGGGTGGGTAGTGCGGGGACGCCGTAAACCCATCCATGGGGGCTTGGCCGCGGCATCCATGCCGCGGACACCCCGCACTACCCACCCACCCGGCCGCTGACAGTTCATGGTGTTCTCCCACCCACGGAGAAGAAAAAGAAGATCAAAAGCGGGTCGCGCGCTGCGCTTTCTCGTGTAGAGCGGAGCCGATGCTCGGCTTCGCGGACCCGCCCAAAGCAGCCGAGCGTGGGCTCGGCTCTACAAAAAAAAGCGGCCCACCCACGGCTTTTGCTTTCCACGACCAACCAGACACCACCCACGAGGGGCTGCGCCGTTGGCTGGAATCACCCGCGATGCCGCACCAGCAACTGACTCATCAGCGCCCGCAGCGCCGGCGGCTTCACCGGCTTGGCCATCATTCCCCAGCCACGTTCGGCGGCCATCTCACGCAATCCCGCATCGCGTTCGGCGGTGACCAGCACCACCGGCGGACGGGCCTGCCACAGCTCTGCCAATGTCTCGTACAGCACCGGTCCATGGTGGTCGCCCATGCGTACATCCAGCAGCACCAGCTCCGGCACTGTTCCGGCGGTGGCCAGCTGCAGCGCGGCCTGCGGGCCGTCGGCCAGCACCACCTCGCAGCCCCAGCGCTCCAGCAACGCGCGGCTGGCTGCACACACGTGCGGGTCGTCGTCGATCACCCACACCCGGCACCCGCGCAGGGGATTGTCCGCAGCAGGCTCCTGCACCAGCACCGGAGGTGGTGCATTGGCTGGAATCGCGCTGGCCTCGCCGAATGGCACGCCCACCGCGAACACGCTGCCCTGGCCCAGCTGCGAGCGCAGCCGGATCGGATGGCCGAGCAGGCGGCCGATACGGTCGACGATCGCCAGGCCGAGGCCGGCACCGCGTTGCTGGCCATCATGCAGGCGGCGGAATTCCTCGAAGATCTCGCCCTGCAACGCGTCCGGAATACCAGGACCCTGGTCGTGCACTTCGATCCACAGCAGCCCTTCGCGGCGTCGGCAGCCCAGCAGCACGCGGCCGCGCTCGCTGTAGCGCAGTGCATTGGACAGGAAATTCTGCAGGATGCGGCGCAGCAGTGCCTCATCGCTGACCACTACGGCATTGGTATCGATCCAGTCGACCACCAGCCCACGCGACTGTGCGGCGATGCCGAATTCGCGTGCGAGCGTCTGCAGCAGCGGCCCGAGCCGGAAGGCCTGTACACGGGTCGGCAGGCTGCCCGATTCCAGCCGGGCGATATCCAGCAGGCTGTTGAGGATCGCATCCTGCGCGGCCAGTGCAGCGTCGATGTGGTCGCTGGTCTGCTGCTGCACCGGGTCACTCAGCTTGCCGCGCAGCACCGAAACGAACATGCGTGCGGCATTGAGCGGTTGCAGCAGGTCGTGCACGGCCGAGGCGACGAAGCGGGTCTTGTAGCGGTTGGCCTGTTCGGCCTCGCGGCGTGCTTCGTCCAGGTCACGGGTGCGCTCGGCAATCCGATGTTCCAGTGCATCGGCCAGCGAGCGCAGTTCGCGCGCGGCATTCTTGTAGCTGGTGATGTCGGCGTAGCTGGTGACGAAGCCGCCGTCAGGCAGCGGATTGCCGCGGATTTCCAGCACCGTGCCGTCATCCTTCTCGCTCTCGCGCATGTGCGGGCGGCCACTGCGCAGGTGGTTCAGGCGGCGCTCGATGGCCTCGTCGACCGGGCCGGGACCGAGCAGGCCACGGCGGGCGTTGAAGCGGAACAGCTCTTCGATCGGCCGGCCCACGCGTACCAGGTCCAGCGGGAAGCGGAACAGTTCCAGATAGCGCGAATTCCAGGCAACCAGGCGCAACTCGCGATCGATCACCACCACGCCCTGCGGCAGGTGTTCGAGGCTGCGGCTGAGTCCGCTGTCGGCGTCGGTGGCCGCCTGCAGCAGGCCATCCTGTGCGGTGCGCAGTTCCTGTGCGTGCTGCTTGAGCAGGGTTTCCAGTTCGCGGCGGCTGCGCAGTCGATGCTTGGCCAGGCGCCGCCGCTGCTGCACGAACAGCACCAGGAAGCCCAGTGCCAGCCACGCTGCGCCACCGGTCAGGGCCGCGGCTCGCCCGGCTGCAGTGGCGGCACTGGCATCGTGCAGCAGGTGCAGGTTCCAGTTCTCGGCTGGCAGCGGCAGGCTCTGCCACAGCATCGGCTGCGGCAGTACAGGATCCAGCAGGCGCACCATGCGGCCACCGTCGGCCAGCACGTCTTCAGTGCGTGCGCGCAGTGGCTGCAGGGCACGGTCGGCGTACTGGCGCGCATCCAGCATCTCGCGGCGCTCATCGGCGCCCAGCGGGCGCAGCAGCCTGTAGCGCCAGCTGTCACGGTTGGCCAGGAACACCACGTCGTGGTCGTCACTGGCCAGCACCACGTCCGGGCTGCTCAGCCATTCCTGTTCCAGTGCGGACAGCTCGACCTTGATCACCACTACGCCCAGTCGCTTGCCGTCTTCCTCGATGGCCTGCGACAGGTAGTAGCCGGGCACGCCGGTGGTCATGCCGATCCCGTAGAAGCGGCCACGGCCCTGGGCCAGTGCCTGGCGGTAGTAGGGGCGGTAGCTGTAGTTCTCGCCGACGTTGGTGGTCGGCTGGTCCCAGTTGCTCGCCGCCACGGCCACGCCATCGTGACCGACCAGAGTCAGGGTGGAAGCGCGGGTGACTTCATTGGCACGTTGCAGCTTGAGGTTCAGCCGCTGCCGTTCGGTGGGCGAGGGTGGCACGCGTAGTGCGTGCAGAAGATCCGGATCGAGCGCCAGCACCTGCGGCAACGTGCCGAATCGGTCGATACGCTGCTGCAGCCCCTGGCCGTAAAGCTGAAGCTGGCGTTGCACCTGGCTGCTCTCGTCGCCGAGGGCGCGTCGCCAGGCGTAGTGGCCGGCGGCGACGGCGCACAGCACGGTGCCGCCGACCATGACCAGCAGGGTGAGCAACAGCATCCGGTGGCGGCTGAGCCAGTACATGGCGGCAGTCTACGCAGGGCCGGCGGGCGTGACGTGCACGCCCGCCGGGGTCTGACGTGGAAGGGGTCAGAAGTGCATCTGCGCGCGCAGTTCGAAGATCTCCGGCGTGCTGTGCACGCCACGACGGCTGGCGTCGACCTTCACGTAGTTGGCCTGGAACTTGAAATGGCTGGTCAGGTACCAGTTCGCGCCCAGGGTCAGGTCGTGCTAGCGGCCGCCGAGGATGCTGCCGTCGTCGAGGTCGAGGCGGCTGTAGCGGGCCACCAGTTCCACCGCGCCGTAGTCGTGGGCCGGCTTGATGTTGGCCACCGCACCGGCGTTGTACGGGCGCGATTCGCCGGTCAGCACCCAGCTGGCCATCGCGTACTGGCCGCTGCCGGTGTAGTCGGGCTTGCCGTCATTGCGGGTGACCGTGGCGCGCAGGGCTTCGGCCTGCAGCGAGAATGGGCCGCGGATCCAGATGCCTTCCAGGCCGGTGCGCCGGATCTGGTCGGCGGTGACCAGCGCGCCGGAATCGACGAAGCGGATATCGGTCAGGCCGGCTTCCGGGCGGGCACGCAGGCGTGCGCTGGCTTCGTGGTGGACGTCGCGGCCATCGCTGTAACCACGCGGATTTTCCTGCGAATAGGCCAGCCCCAGGTGGATTACGTCACCAGGTGCCTTCACCGGGGTCCACACCGCACGCACCGCCTGGGTGGTGCCGGGGTTGTCACCCTGCAGGTCCTTGCCGCCATAGGCGCCGGCCTGCAACAGGTACTGCGGGCGTTCCAGCACCCATTCCACGCCGGTACGACGGCCTGCGTAGAAGGCCTGCACGGGCAGCGCGGTTTCCAGGAAGCTGCCGGCGCGCGAGGAGGTATTCGCATCCAGGCCGACCGGGGTCTTCATGTAGCCGAAGCGGAAGCGGCCGATGTCGCGGCCGAAGAAGGCCTTGCTCTCGAAGCGCACGAATACGTCCAGCCAGGTGTCGGCCTGGAAGTCGTAGTAGACCATCGCGTCGTAGACGCCCTTCTTCTTCAGCGTTGCACCGAATTCCTTGCGGCGCACGGCATCGTCATCCTCAAGGCCGCTGCCCGAGGAGAAATCGTTGTAGTCGTAGGCGATGTTGGCGGTGGCCGCCAGCTCGGTGCCGTCGCCGAAGGCGTACTTGGTCGGCCAGTTGTCGAAATCGGCAGCCGAAGCGAAGGCGGGAAGGGCGGCCAGCGACAAGGCCAGCAAGGTGGGAATCGGGCGCATGTTGTGTGCGGCTCTCTCAGATTGCGTGTGGACAGGACAACAACGGCCGCAAGGGCCGGAACTTTCGCAATGACGCGCCCGGCCGTTCAGCTCGGGCCACCGGCCTCCCCGTGATCGGGCGGTGCGGCGCCAGTGTAGGCACCGCTGCCACCTGAACCGGGGGGCTAGTACCAATAGGTTATCTGCGCCGGCGTGCCCGGCGCGTACAAAGGCGTCCATTGGTCGCACCCCCTGCGCGTGCAGCACAGGGCCTGCGAGCAGTTTCCACGGTAACGGTTCCCGTGCAGTGCTGGGGCCGTACGTGCCTGAAAACGCCCCTTCCGGAGTCCGCCATGCACATCCCGACCGCAGCCCCGGCGCCTGCAAAGCCGTTGCCGATCTATCGCCAGCTGTACTTCCAGGTGATCGTGGCGATCGTCCTGGGCGCCATCCTCGGCCACTACGAACCGCTGGTTGGCGAGAAGATGAAGCCGCTCGGCGATGCCTTCATCAATCTGGTGAAGATGATCATCGCGCCGGTGATCTTCCTGACCATCGTCACCGGCATCGCCAGCATGACCCACCTGCGCACGGTGGGCCGCGTATTCGCCAAGGCGATGGCGTACTTCCTGTTCTTCTCCACGCTGGCGCTGATCGTCGGCATGATCGTGGCGCATGTGGTGCAGCCGGGCGCCGGCATGAACATCAACCCGGCCGAGCTCGACCAGACCGCGGTGCACAGCTACGTCGAGAAGTCGCACGACCTGACCCTGGTCGGCTTCCTGATGGACATCATTCCGAAGACGCTGGTGAGCGCCTTCGTCGATGGCAACATCCTGCAGGTGCTGTTCATCGCGGTGCTGTTTGGCATCGCCCTGGCATCGGTGGGCGAGAAAGGCAAGCCGATCCTGAGCTTCCTGGAGGCGCTGGTCGCCCCGGTGTTCAAGCTGGTGCACATCCTGATGAAGGCCGCGCCGATCGGTGCCTTCGGTGCGATTGCCTTCACCATTGGCAAGTACGGCGTCGGTTCGCTGGTCAACCTGGCCTGGCTGGTCGGCTCGTTCTACCTCACCGCGTTCCTGTTCGTAGCGGTGATCCTGGGCGTGGTCTGCCGCCTGTGCGGGTTCTCGGTGTTCAAGCTGGCGCGCTACCTGAAGGCCGAACTGCTGCTGGTGCTGGGCACGTCCTCGTCGGAGTCGGCGCTGCCGTCGCTGATGGAGAAGATGGAACGCGCCGGCTGCAGCAAGTCGGTGGTCGGCCTGGTGGTTCCCACCGGCTACTCGTTCAACCTGGACGGCACCAACATCTACATGACCCTGGCCGCGCTGTTCATCGCCCAGGCCACCAATACCGAACTGACCCTGGGCCACCAGATCGCCCTGCTGCTGGTCGCCATGCTCAGCTCCAAGGGCGCAGCAGGTGTCACCGGTGCCGGCTTCATCACCCTGGCCGCTACGCTGGCGGTGGTGCCGGAAGTGCCGGTGGCCGGCATGGCACTGATCCTCGGCGTGGATCGCTTCATGAGCGAGTGCCGCTCGCTGACCAACTTCATCGGCAACGCCGTGGCCACCGTGGTGGTCTCGCGCTGGGAAGGCGCGCTGGACCGCAACCGCCTGCAGCTGGCGCTGGACGGCCGCGAGAGCGAGCTGCCGCCGCCGATCGACGCGGTGCCCGAGGCACTGCCGGCCAAGGGCTGATCCAGGTGTGTGGTACTGCGGGGCCGATCACGACAGTGGTACGGCCCCGCAGCGTTTCAAGGCGTCCCATGGCTGTCATGGCCAGCGCCGAAGCTGTCCCTTCAGGCCGTCGCATACGCCCCGGAATTGTGCGGTCGCAGCATGACTGCGACAGGGTAGCGACAGGTCCGAGCGCTCCAACGGGGGTATGATCCCCTGTCCCTTCTGCCCATTCATGTAACCCACATCGATGTCCAACGAAGATTTCAAACAGGCCGCCCTCGATTACCACCGGATGTCCCCGCCGGGCAAGATCAAGGTTTCCGCTACCAAGCCCATGCTGACCCAGCGCGACCTGTCGCTGGCGTATTCGCCGGGCGTGGCATATGCCTGTGAAGCGATCAAGGCCGACCCGCAGCAGGCCAGCGAGCTGACCGCGCGCGGCAACCTGGTGGCGGTGATCTCCAACGGCACCGCGGTGCTGGGCCTGGGCAACATCGGCGCACTGGCCGGCAAGCCGGTGATGGAAGGCAAGGGCGTGCTGTTCCAGAAGTTCGCCGGCATCGATGTGTTCGACATCGAAGTGGATGAAACCGACCCGGACAAGCTGGTCGACATCATCGCCTCGCTGGAACCGACCTTCGGCGGCATCAACCTGGAAGACATCAAGGCACCGGAGTGCTTCATCGTCGAGCGCAAGCTGCGCGAGCGCATGAAGATCCCGGTGTTCCATGACGACCAGCACGGCACGGCGATCATCGTCGGTGCGGCGGTGCTCAACGCCATGGCGATCACCGGCAAGAAGATCGAGGAAGTGAAGCTGGCGACCACGGGCATGGGCGCGGCCGGCATTTCCTGTGTGAACATGCTGGTACAGCTGGGCCTGAAGCCGGAAAACATCCTGGCCTTCGACCGCGAGGGCGTGATCCACACCGGCCGTACCGATCTGGACCCGGAAAAGCAGCGTTATGCGCGCGACACCGACAAGCGCACCCTGGCCGAGATCGTCGCCGGTGCGGACATCTTCCTGGGCCTGTCGGCGCCGGGCATCCTGACCGCCGACATGGTCAAGACGATGGCGCCGGATCCGGTGATCTTCGCGCTGGCCAACCCGACCCCGGAAATCATGCCGGAACTGGCGCGCGCGGCGCGCCCGGACGCGATCATCGGTACCGGCCGTTCGGACTACCCGAACCAGGTCAACAACGTGCTGTGCTTCCCGTACCTGTTCCGTGGTGCGCTGGACGTGGGCGCGACCGCGATCAACGAGGAAATGAAGATCGCCTGCGTGCGCGCGATCGCCGCGCTGGCGCGTCGTGCGGCCACCGACATGGGTTCGGCCTATGGCGGCGAGACCCCGAGCTTCGGCCGCGAATACCTGATTCCGCGCCCGTTCGACCGCCGCCTGCTGGTGGAGCTGTCGGCTGCGGTGGCCCAGGCTGCGATGGATTCGGGCGTGGCCGCCCGTCCGATCGCCGACATGGGCGCCTACCGCGACAAGCTGGCCCAGTTCGTCTACCGCACCAGCCTGATGATGAAGCCGGTCTACGACCGCGCACGCAGTGACAAGCAGCGCGTGGTCTACGCCGAAGGCGAAGAGGAGGTGGTGCTGCAGGCGGTGCAGAACGTGGTCGATGACGGCCTGGCGCATCCGATCCTGATCGGTCGCCCGGAAGTGATCGAGTCGCGCATCGAGCGTCTGGGCCTGCGCTTGAAGATCGGCGAGAACATTGAAGTCACCAACATCAATGACGACCCGCGCTTCAACGAGTACTGGCAGTACTACCACGGCCTGACCGGCCGTCGTGGCGTGACCGTGGCCGCGGCGAAGAACCTGATGCGTTCGCGTCCGACCCTGATCGCGGCGGTGATGGTGGCCCGTGGTGAGGCCGACGCGATGCTGACCGGCATCGTCGGCCGTTTCCACAAGAAGCTGGGTTACGTGCGCAGCGTGCTGCCGCTGGAGCCGAAGGTCACCTCGACCTCGGCGATGACCGGCGTGATCAACCAGCAGGGCGTGTTCTTCTTCGTCGATACGCACGTGCAGGAAGACCCGACTGCCGAGCAGCTGTGCGAAGCGACCCTGCAGGCCGCCTACCGCATGAAGCTGTTCGGCGTGGAACCGAAGGTGGCGCTGCTGTCGCACTCCAACTTCGGCAGCCACGACTCGAAGGATGCGCTGAAGATGCGCCAGGTGCGCGAGCTGCTGCTCAAGCGCAACCCGCGTCTGAACGTGGATGGCGAGATGCAGGGCGACACCGCATGGGATGAAGCGCTGCGCCAGAAACTGCTGCCGGGTTCGACCCTGCAGGGCCGTGCCAACCTGTTCGTGTTGCCGAACCTGGAAGCGGCCAACATCGCCTACAACCTGGTGCGCGTGTTCACCGACGGCGTGGCGATCGGCCCGATCCTGATGGGCGTGAACAAGCCGGTGCACATCCTGACCACCAGCGCGACCTCGCGCCGGATCCTGAACATGACCGCGATTGCCGCGGTCGATGCGCAGATCCGCAAGCAGCTGGAAGCGGAAAAGAAGGCGTAAGCCTTCTTTCCGATTCCGGCTGCAGAAGCGCCCCCCCCGGGGCGCGTTTCTGTTTCCGCAAAGCGGAAACGGGTAGTGCCGGCCGCTGGCCGGCAACCCCAATGAAGTCCAGGTACGACGACAGCCGGCCAGCGGCCGGCTCTACCGCCCGCCGGCCTGTGCCACACGCGCTACGCAACCCGGTCATTACCCTGCAACGCCACTACGGTCCAATACGCCCACGTGGCCCGGCCGCGGGAAGGGACCGGACCGGCCTTCCTGCCCTGGGCCCGACCAACTTTCCATTGGCGAGGGTGCCATGCGCAATCGAGTGACGCGTCGTTATTTCCGGCAGCTGTTCGCGCTGTACGCCGGCTTCGTGCAGTCGCGCTGAGGCGTTGGCCGGCCACGATGTAGCGACCACGAGGGTTGTGAGATCGGGTAGCGCCGGGCCATGCCTGGCGAGCGCGCAGCGCGGCGCTCTGCATTCCGCCGGGCATGGCCCGGCGCTATCCGTCAGCGCTTGCCGCGGCGTGTTGGCGGCGGCGGCGGCGCATCCGAGCGCGGCTTGGCGTACTGCGCCCATAGTGCCGGCAACAGCTTGCCGGTCTGCTTCTGCCACAGCGCAGGCGTGTAGCGGCCATCGCGCAGGGCTTTGTCCAGCGCCAGCACCAGGCCCGGATGCTCGGCCTCGGCCCACTTCAGGAAGGCGCCGGTGACCCGGTAGCCGCTGTCGAAGTTTTGCCCCTTTTCGACCTTGCCGGGCAGCGTCCAGCCGGCGGCCGCGTTGTCCATGCCGTAGCGATCACGCGCATAGTCGGCAATGCCTTCCACCAGCCAGCCCGGCACCCGCGCATCACCGTAGCCGGGATAGCCCTGCACGATGTGCATCGCTTCGTGGGTGACCAGGTCAATGTCGTTGGGATGCTGTGCCAGCCAGCCCGGATTGATGGTGATGGTCGCCGCCTGGTCCTTGTCGCCGACGAAGGCGATGCCGGTGTAGGCAGGATCGATCACGATGCGGACAATCGATGGCGCCGCCGGACGGAAGTCCGCGCGCTCACGCAGGTAGGCGAAGTAGAACGTGTCGATCAGGCGCTTGCGCTGCGGCGCGGCCAGGGCGCCACGGGCGTCCTGGTAGTTCAGCGTCACGCCATCGCGGGTCAGCTGCGTATCGAACGCCTGGGTCTGGCCGAAGCTGGAGAAGGACAGGGCAACAAGGGCCAGGGGCAGCAGACGGTAGCGCATAGGGCTCATTGTACGGTGCTGGCTGCCAACAGTTCGATCTCTGCCAGCGGCAGTCGGCCCGGTGCCAGCAGGCGCAGGCGGTACTCGCTGTAGCGGCCAGGCTTGGCGATGCGGAACGGACGGGTCTGGCGGGCGGATTCGAAGTCTTCGCCGCTGCGCTGGTCCAGCACGGCCCAGCTGCCATTGCCGTTGCGTGCCTCCAGCGCCCATTCGCCGCCACGGATGCTGCCGTCGCCACTGGTCAACGTGTACATCGTCGGGGTGCCGTCGGTCAGGCCGGTCAGCGCGATGGTTGCGCCACCGCCCAGGCCCACCGTGGTGGTGGCATCGTCATCAACCAGCGCGGGCAGGGCACGGCCATCGGCCAACGTCGCCTTGGCGCCGCTGCCGAGCAGGTCGTGCAGCAGCTGCGGGCGCTGGCCGCGTGCGGTCAGCGAGCGCGGCACGTCATCCACGCCGCTGCCCCAGCGCGACGGCTGTGGTCCCATCACGAAGTCCAGCGTCGCACCCTTGGCGATCACGTCGTGCGGCACCCAGGTCTTCGTCCACGGCGTGCCGTTGATCTTCAGCGACTGCACATAGACGTTCTCGCGCGAGTTGTTGGCCGCGTTCACGGTCAGCACCGCGCCGCCCTGCAGCTCCACCCGTGCGTGCTGGAATGCAGGCGAGCCGATCACGTACTCCGGCGCGCCCATGCGCAGCGGGTACAGGCCCAGCGAGGCCAGCACATACCATGCCGAAGTCTCGCCGTTGTCCTCGTCTCCCGGATAGCCCTGACCGATCTCGCTGCCGACATACAGCCGCGACAGGATCTCGCGCACATGCTGCTGGGTCTTCCACGGCTGCCCGGCATACAGGTACATCCATGGAATGTGGTGCGCCGGCTGGTTGCTGTGCGCGTACATGCCCATGCGCACGTCGCGCGCTTCGGTCATCTCGTGGATGGTGCCACCGTAGGAGCCGGCCAGTGCCGGATCGGCGGTTTCCGGGGTGGCGAAGAACGCATCGAGCTTGGCGGCCAGCCTGTCGCGGCCACCGTACAGCGCCGCCAGGCCTTCGCCATCGTGCGCGGCGGTGAAGGCGAACGTCCAGCCATTGGATTCGGTGTAATCGTGGCCCCACACCCGCGGGTCGTAGTGCTTGGGGTCCACCCGCCAGCGGCCATCGGCCCTGCGGCCCTGGAAGAAGCCCACGGCCGGGTCGAACATCGTCGCGTAGCTGGCGGCGCGATGACGGAAGTAGTCGGCCTCGGTGCCGTAGCGCTCGCGTGCGACGGGCGTGGTCGCGCGCTTGGCCAGCGTCTCGGCCATGTTGGCGATGCCGAAATCGTTGAGGGCACCTTCCATCGTCCACGACATGCCTTCGTGCACGTCGGCGCTGGCGTAGCCACGGAAGGTCGAGCGCTCCATGCCCTTGCGCCCGACATGACGGTCCGGCGGTACCACCGTCGCGTTCTTCAGCGCGGCGGCGTAGGCCTCGGCCGGGTCAAAGCCACCGATGCCCTTCAGCCATGCATCGGCGAAGGCCACATCGGAGCTGGTGCCGACCATCAGGTCGGCGTAGCCCGGCGACGACCAGCGTGCGATCCAGCCGCCGGCACGGTACTGCTCGATGAAACCCTGCACCAGCTGCCCGGCATCCTCCGGAGTAAACAGCGCATAGGCCGGCCAGGTGGTGCGGAAGGTGTCCCAGAAGCCGTTGTTGACGAACACCTTGCCATCGCGCACGGCGGCAAAGCTGCGGGTCGCGCTGCCGTCGGTATTGTCGTCGCTGGCGCTGGCCTGGTTGGCGTAGCGCCAGTCCGGCGCCGCCGCGCTGCCCACGTTCTCGTGGCCGGAGTTGGGGTACAGGTAGAGCCGGTACAGGCTGGAATACAGCGTGGTCTTCTGGTCGTCGCTGGCATCGCCGATATCGAAGCGGGCCAGGCGTGCGTCCCATGCGTCCTGGGCGCGCCCGGCCACGCTTTCCAGCGTGTCGGTTGTGGCGATTTCCAGCGCGAGGTTGTGCCGCGCCTGTTCCACCGACATCAACGAGGTGGCGATGCGCATGGTCACCCGACGCTCGCTACCGGTGTCGAACGTGATGTAGCCCGTGGGGCGGCCGGTAGCGAGACGGCCGCTGCTGCGCCAGGGCTTGTCGAAGCTCGCTACCACGTACATGCGGCTGGCGCCGTTGGACAGGCCGCTGCGTGTATCGGTGTAGCCGGACAGCGTCTGCGTCGCAGCGTCCAGGGTCAGGCCGCCACGTGCATCGACATTGTCGAACAGCAGGTTGGCATTGCCGTCTGCGGGGAAGTCGAAGCGGAACAATGCGGCATGGTCGGTCGGTGCGATCGAGGCCGCGATGCCATTGTCGAAGCGCACGTCGTAGCGGTACGGGCGTGCACTTTCATGAGCGCGGTCGAACGACAGTGCGCGCTTGCGGCGGTCTGCCTCCGGCACACCACGGCTGGCCGAGGGCATCACCTGGAAGGTCTGGCGGTCGCCCATCCACGGGCTGGGCTGGTGGCTCAACGCAAGCGCCTGCAGCTGCGGCCGGTTCTGCGCGTCGTTCTGCTCGTTCCAGCGGTACAGCCAGTTAAGCGCACCGGCATCGGTCACCGGGGTCCAGAAGTTGAACCCGTGCGGCACAGCGGTGGCCGGGAAATTGTTGCCGCGCGAGAATGTGCCGTTGGCCTGGGTGCCACGGGTGGTCAGCACCCAGTCGGAGACGCGCTGCGGTTGCTGGCGTGGCTGCGCGTCGAGGCGCACATCGTCGATCCAGCCGGAGACCGGTGCACCGTCGGCACTGGCTACTTCCAGTTCGATCGCCACCACGCGGCGGCCCTTCAGCGTGGCCACGTCGCCCAGCCGCACCGCCTTGCGCGCCCACTGCTGCGGATACAGCGTCTTCGAATCGCCCTGCGCGCGCGCACCGATGGCCACGCCATGCTGGTCACGCGCGGCGCTGGCGGAAACGCGGCTGCCGTCGTCCAGCAGCAGGTCCAGCGACACATAGGTCGAGGCCACGGTGTCCTTGCCGACGATCTCCGGCAGTACCAGCCACGACAGGGTGGTATCGGCCTCGATGGTCATGTCCGCCTTGAACAGCTCGCGCCGCGCGCTACCGCCTTCGCTGCTGTAGCGCAGTGCATGCAGGCCGCTGTAGCCGGCGTTGCGCTTGGCGGTGTAGGGCGCGGCGGGGCCGTTGCCGATCGTCACCTGCGGCGCACCTGCTGCCTGCACTGGCGCCGGTTCGCCGGGTTCGAAGGAGGTCTGCAGCCCCTGTGCCAGTGCCGGCATCGCAGTGGTCGCACAGGCCAGGGCCAGGGCGAGCGGAAGCAGGGCGCGGCGCGGATCGGACAGGGTCATGCAAGGGTCTCCCGGAGGGGCGGGCGGCAGGCAGAACCCGCATCGGCGGACACCACGGGCAGCATCGCTCCGTCCGCCAGGCTGGCAGTGGTAGAGGCGATGCCGGTCCGGTGGGGGCGGGCCATGCGATCGGGTCGGATTGGGCAGGTCGGGTTACGACCTGGCCCGATCCTGCAACAGCCATCGCGGCCTGACAAGTGCCATTTAGTTCGATCCAAATGCGGAAAATATCGCTGTCGGACGATTTCCAGTGCCAACCAGGCGGATCGATCGGCGAAATCCCTGGGGCGGCGCCCTTCGATGCCCAGCGCAAAGACGCATGGAATGACCGCGGCGTGCGCAAAGACCTGTTGCGGCGCAATGTCGGGGCAGCCCGGATGCTAGAATCGCAGGCCTCGCAACCCGTTCATCGACATCCGCCATGAGCCATACCGCCACCGCGCCCGCCAACGCCGAAAAGCGCTACACCGTGCACCGCAGCGATCTTCCGCTGAGCTGCCCGACGCCGGAAATGGCGCTGTGGAACTCGCATCCGCGCGTGTACCTGCCGATTGAAGACGAGCCCAACGGCGAAGCGAAGTGCGCGTACTGCGGCTCCGTGTTCGTGCTGGCCGACTAAGCAGGCCTTCGATCGATGCGCCGATTGACCGTGGTGCAGTTGCTGCCGGCGCTGCACTCCGGCGGTGTCGAGCGCTCGACCCTTGAAATTGCAGCGGCGCTGGTGGCTGCCGGCCATCGCGCGCTGGTGGTGTCCGCTGGCGGTCGCCTGGTACAGCCGTTGCTCGATAGTGGTGCCGAGCACCTCACCCTCGATATCGGCCGCAAGTCGCTGCTGACCCTGCGTCACCTGCCGACCCTGCGTCGCCTGTTCACCGAGGTCGGGGCGGATATCGTGCATGCCCGTTCGCGGCTGCCGGCCTGGCTGGGTCTGTACGCGATCCGTGCGATGCCCGCCGCACAGCGCCCACATTGGGTGACTACCGTGCACGGCCTGAATTCGCCCAGTCGCTACAGCGCGGTGATGGCCAGCGGAGAACGCGTGATCTGCGTGTCCAACACCGTGCGCGACTATGTGCAGCGGCACTATCCGACGGTTCCCGAAGCGAGGCTGAAGGTGATTCCGCGCGGCGTCGATGTCGGCCAGTTCCCGCGCGTGGCGCGTGCCGATCGCCGTCTGCGGCTGGCGCTGGCCGCGGATTACCCGTGGCTGACGCAGGTTGAAGGGCCGCTGCTGCTGCTGCCAGGGCGGGGTACCCGCCTGAAGGGCCACGCACACGCGCTGCAGCTGCTGGCTGACGTGCGCGCCACCGGTGTGCCGGCACAGCTGTGGATGCTGGGCACTGATGAACCCGGCCGCGAAGCCTACGTTGCTGATCTGCGCAGGCAGGCGGTGGCGCTGGGGATCGCCGATGCGGTGCAGATCAGCACGCCGACCGCGCGCATCGCCCAGGCCTATGCCGCCAGCGACCTGGTGCTGCAGCTGTCGGACAAGCCCGAAGCGTTCGGCCGCACCGTGGTCGAGGCGTTGTCGGTCGGTCGCCCGGTACTGGGCTGGGACCATGGCGGCGTCGGCGAACTACTGCGTCAGCTGCAGCCCAGCGGCGCGGTGCCGCTTGGTGATGCGCGCGCACTGGGTGAACGCGCGCTGGCCCTGCTGGCGCAGCCGCCGTCCTTGCCGACCCGCATCCCGTTTACCCTGCAGGCCATGCAGCGCGATACCCTCCGCCTCTATGCCGACCTCGCCGGCTGATCCTGCCGTCATCGTGCGCGACGACCGCGCCGGGCGCTGGGCGCCCTGGTGGGTGCTGGCGTACGTGGCGATGTGGCCGTTGCCGGGCATCGCCGAAACCGTGCTCGGACTTGGCGCGTTGTATGCTGCCGCGCGCATGGTCATGCGTCGGCTGCAGCGCCGCCCGCACCTGTTGAGCACGGCGGCGTGGGCGCTGACCTCGATCCTGTTCCTCGGCTATTGGCTGCCGCAGGCGTTCTCCGCGTTCGATGCCATCGATCCGGCGGCGTCGTGGACCAAGGCCGCCGCCGGCCTGCGCTATCTGCCCTTCATGTGGCTGGTGGCAATTGCTGTGGCCACGCCGGAACGGCGGCGGCTGACCTTCGGCGGGCTGGCGCTGATCACCGCTGCCTGGACGCTGGATGCGCTGGTGCAGGCCGCCGCCGGTACCAGCCCGTGGTTCTGGTCGCTGGAACACCTGAAGCTGGCCGTGAGCGGCCATGCACTGTGCCCGGCCGACGAGGCCGCGCTGGCCGACCGCCTCAGTGGCGCACTGGGTCCGTGCAACCTGAAGTTCGGGCAGGTGCTGGCCAGCCTGTCGCCGTTCCTGCTGCTGCCAGTGGCGCGCCGCTTCGGCAACCTGGGCTGGGTGCTGGCAGCGGTGGCACTGGGCTGCGTGCTGCTGCTGGCCGGCTCGCGCGCGTCATGGATCACTTTCGCGCTGGTGCTGGCCTACAGCGGCGTGCGCCAGTTCGGTTGGAAGCGGTTGGCGGTGCTGGCCCTGGTCGCTGTTCTCGGAGCAGGAGCGCTGGCCGCCAGCGTGCCGCAGCTGCGCGATCGCATGGCACGCACAGCGATGGCCTGGGACGATGGCGGACAAGGCGTTGATGAAGCGCTGTCGGGTCGCGCCCGGATATGGGAAGCCGCTGCATGCATGATCGAGGCGCATCCGGTCAATGGCGTTGGCGCACGTGGCTTCCGCGATGCCTATCCGGACTGCGTGGCTGAGGAGGGCCCTGCGGTGTGGGGCAATGCTCCGGCCTTGCATGCACACCAGATCGTGCTGGAAATCCTTGCTGAAACCGGCGTGCTCGGCCTGCTACTGTGGTTGGCCGCGGTCGCCCAGGCCTGGCGTGCGTGGCGTTTCGCGCCCGCCGCCGCCCGCGAGCGAGCGCGCCCGGCAATGCTGGCGCTGGCGGTCACGGTGTTTCCGCTCAACACCCACCTCGCGTTCTATTCCGCGTTCTGGGGTGGCCTGACGGTGCTGCTGGCCGCATTGTTCGCCGGCAGCCTGCTGGCACGCGAATCGGATGAATCTCCGCCGAGCCAGTAGTTGCCAACCTTGGTTGGCTCCTCGGGACCGGACTCGGTTCATCGGTGTCAACCAAGGTTGGCGACTACCATGAGCACGCCGGCCATTCCACCGCATCCGGTTATTTGTAGAAATCGCTCCGCCCACCGGGCTGGCGCTTGAAACGGCGGTGGATCCACAGGTACTGGTCGGGCGCCTCGCGCACCATCGCTTCGATGGCCTGGTTGACCCGCGTGGTATCGGCTTCCACGTCTTCGCTGGGGAAATTCTCCAGCGGCGCGCCGATCTTCAGGAAATACTTCCCGCCTTCGCGGCGGTGGAAGTACGGGATCACCGCACAGCCGGTCATCCGTGCCAGCTGGTGGGTGGCAGTGATGGTCGACGCGGTGTGGCCGAAGAACGGCACGAACACGGTGTCCTTGCCGCGCATGTCCTGGTCCGGCGCGTACCAGAGGAAGCCGCCCTTCTTCAGGTGGCGCACCGTGGCACGGATGTCTTCGTTGGCGTACATCGCCTTGGCGTAGCGCAGGCGGCCGAACTTCACCGCCCACTCGTACACCGGGTTCTTGTGCTTGCGGTACATGCCCGACAGGTCAACGTAGTCGCACAGCAGGCGGCCACACATCTCCAGGGTCATGAAGTGGCCGGAGACCAGCAGTACGCCGCGACCCTCGGCCTGCATCTGCCGCAGATGTTCCAGACCCTCGATCTGCACCTGCGGGCGGATGCGGTCGATGCTGCCCCACCAGGCGCGGATGCACTCGAACACGCCCACGCCCAGTGCATCGAAGCTGTCGCGGACCAGGCGCTGGCGCCAGGCTTCGTCCCTCTCGGGGAAGCACAGCTGCAGGTTGACCTCGGCGGCGCGGCGACGGCTGCCAAGCAGGCGCCAGCTGATCCAGCCGACGCCACGGCCCAGCGCACGCTGCAGCATCCACGGCAGGCGGGCGATGGCGAAAGCGCCGAACATGACGGCGAACATCGGCCAGTTGCGGGGATCGCGCAGCGACGGGCGGACGGCGGTGGAGGCATCGGACATTCCCCATTCTACCAACCCGGCCGCGTGTCTTTCCCGGGGGGCTCCCGTATCCTTGCCGCATGCGTAAAGACCCTGTCGAATGGATCCTGCGCGGCCTGTATTCAGCCGTGCTCTACATCCTGCTGCCGATCACGGTGTACCACCTGGTCTGGCGGGGTTTCCGGGTCCGTGAATACTTCCGGCGCTGGGACGAACGCTACGCGTCCTACCCGCAGCCCAGCGGACAGCCGCGGGTTTGGCTGCACGCGGTGTCGGTGGGTGAGGTCAACGCCGCCGCCCCGTTGGTGAACGCCCTGCGCCAGCAGCGCCCGGACATCCGCTGGGTCATCACCACCATCACTCCGACAGGCTCGGAGCGCGTGCGCGCGCTGTGGGGCGATGCGCTGGACCATGTCTACCTGCCGTACGACGTGCCGGGCAGCGTCAACCGCTTTCTTGGCCATTTCCAGCCCAGCCTGGCGCTGATCCTGGAAACCGAACTGTGGCCGAACATGCTGTTCGGCTGCCGCGACCGCCGCATCCCGGTCTATATCCTCAATGCCCGCCTGTCGGCGCGTTCGTTGCGAGGCTACCGTTTGCTGGCCGCACTGATCCGCCGCGCGCTGCGCACCGTCACCTGCGTTGCCGCACAGTCGCAGGATGATGCCGAGCGCTTCGTGCAGCTGGGCGCCGTGCCGGAACAGGTGCAGGCGCTGGGCAATCTGAAGTTCGATATCGCCACGCCGGAGGTACAGGGCTTTGTCGAACAGTTCCATGCACGCGTGCCGGCCGGGCGCCCGGTGTGGATCGCGGCCAGTACCCATGACGGCGAAGAACAAGCGGTGGTCGATCTGCATCGACGCCTGCGCCAGCAGCACCCCGGCCTGCTGCTGTTGTGGGCGCCGCGTCACCCCGAGCGTTTCCCCAAAGTGGAAGCCCTGGCCCGCGAACAGGGCTGGAACGTGGCGACCCGTCGCGCGAAGCAGTGGCCCGAGGCCGATACCGATGTGTTCGTCATCGATACCCTGGGCGAGCTGATGCCGTTCTACGCCTGCGCACAGGTTGCGTTCGTCGGTGGCAGCCTGCAGCCGATCGGCGGCCACAACCTGTTGGAACCGGCAGCGATGGGTACGGCGACGGTGACCGGTCCGCACCTGCATAACTTCGCCGAGATCTCGCGACGCATGCGTGAGGCCGGTGCATTGCTGATCGGCGAGGATGTGCAGGCGGTTGGCGATCTGCTGCAGCATCTGCTCGACAGCGTGCAGGCGCGCGAAGAGATGGCGCGTGCCGGGTGCACGTTGGTCAGCAATGGTCGCGGCGCGTTGCAGCGCACGCTGGAGCTGGTTGCGCCGCACCTGCCGCCGCCTCGCCGATAGGCAAGGGGCAGTTTCTCTGCCCGCAGCCGGGCTGTCGTGAACGCCTGCATCAATTCTGCTTAGCGGTTGGATTCCTGTCGCCGCCGGACCGGTTGTGTAGAAGACAGCGTGCGTGCGATCACATCGCGGCATAGACCGCACGGAATCTGATACCGCCCCTTGGCGCGGGCTGCCAGCCTGCGGTCGCCCGCATCTGGGCGGATATCAAGAGGACTTGCGATGGATGGCGGCAGCAGCAGGGATGGCGTCGGCGGACTGCATCCCGGGAAGGAACATCTGGCGGTGGTTGCGTTGACGCTGCTGCTGGGAGGAAACGTGGTGGCGCGGGTCGGCCAGTACACCGCTGCCCAGACCGGTCCAGCGATCGTGCTCAGTCTGCTTCTGGCCGCATTGGCTGCCGGACTTGTGCTGTGTTGCCTGCAGGTAGTGCGCCAGCAACGGCCAGGCGCGGATGGCCTGCACGGGCTGCTGGTTGCAAGTTGGGGCAGGGGCCTCGCCGGCCTGCTGGGCGCCGTATTGCTGCTGGAGCTGGTGGCGACGGCCGCAGGCGTCGCGCAGTCCGCCGCCCTGCATCTACATGCGGTGCTGGCCAGCCGAGGCATCAGCACGGACAGCTGGCTGCCGGGCCCGTTGCTGGCGGCTGCCGGTGCGCTGTCGTTGGGAATGTTCGCGGTGTTGCCGCCGCGGCGTGCAGCACTGCTGGTCTGCGCGCTGCTGACGGTGAAGATCGGTATTGGTGTGCTGCTGCTGGCGCTGGCGGCGCGGCATGTGCACTACGCTTATTGGATTCCCTGGTTGCCAGAGGCAACCGCGCCCTATCACTTCGGGCTGGGTGGCGTGCTTGCCGCGAGCGTGTCGTTGCTGGGCGTGTTTGCCAGCGTCGGGCTGGCGCTGGGCTTTCCCGGCCTGCGCCTTCGAACGGTATCGCAGCAGTCCAGGGTGCTGGCGGTGATGGTGCTGCTGGCCATGCTGCTGTTGATGCTGCTGGCCGCGCTGCAGGCTGGGCTGGTCGCGTTCCCGGCACTGGACAGCACGCGTCCGTTGTCGGTGGCACTGCAAGGCCATCCGGAACTGCAGTGGCTGCTGCCGCTGCTGCCTTTCGCCGGCATGACCGGATTGGCGGCGCTGCTACTGGTGCTGGTGTTGCTGGCCGCACATCTGGCAATGGGGATGTGGTCAGTGGCATGGGAAGAGGAACGCGGGCCCAGGAAAACGCTGGCGACCGTGGTCGTCGTTCTGCTCTCGGCCTTGCTGGCGCTATGGGTGCCGATCGGGTGGCTGCCGGTGCTGCCTGGCCCGGTGGCCTTGCTGGTGACGGCAGCGCTGTGCCTGGGAGCGTTGCGCACGCGGCACCGCATCGAGGTGTCGCGCGGCTCGCGATGGTCGGCGACGATGCCGGTGCTGGCGCCCTTGGCGGCGGCACTATGCCTGTTGTCGGCGGTGCTGCAGCTGCGCGCATGGCCCGGCTGATGCCGGTAGTTCCGCGTCATGCGTGGATGCGTGTGCATGCGGCGTCCACAAAAAAGCCACCCTCGCGGGTGGCTTCTTCGTTGCCGGCAGGGCGACGACTCAGTTCGTGGTCGTTGCCGGGTTGCCCGCGTCCTGGGTCAGCAGGCGGTTGACGTCCTGCAGCTCGGCCACGTCCAGCGCGCCCAGCGACTGGCTCAGCAGCAAGCGGTTCTGCAGGAAGGTGTAACGGGCCTGTGCATAGTCCAGCTGCGCCGAGAACAGGATGCGCTGGTTCTGGATCACGTCCAGCACGGTACGGGTACCGACTTCCAGGCCGACCTGCGACGCGTCGTACGCGCTCTGCGCCGAAACCACCGCCAGGCGGCGGGCTTCCACTTCGCTGATGCCCTGCACCAGGGTCTGGTAGGCATTGCGGGTGTTGCGGTCCAGGGCACGCTTCTGCTGCTCGTAGCCGTCCTGGGCGATGTCACGCTGGGCCAACGCCTGACGCACGCCGGACTGGGTGGCACCGCCGGAGAAGATCGGCACGCTCAGGGTCAGCCCGATGCTGTTGGTACGAGCGTCCGGCGACAGCGAACCGGCGCCGGTGCTGTCACCCCAGGTCGCGCTCTTGCCCCAGCTGCCGCCCAGCGACAGGGTGGGGTAGTGACCACCACGGGCGGCCTGCACGCCGGCTTCGGCGGCGCTTACCTTGAGTTCCTGCGCCTTCAGCGCCGGATTCTGGGTGCTGGCCTGGTGCACCAGCTCGTCGATGTTGCCGCGGTTGGCCGGCACTTCCGGACGGAAGTCCGCCGGCAGGCCCCGCAGGTTGACCACCGGCTGGCCGGTCAGTTCGGTCAGCGCCTGATAGTTATCGGCCAGGGTGTTCTGCGCAACGATGGTGTTGGCGCGCGCCTGGTCGTACTGGGCGCGTGCTTCGTGCACGTCGGTGATCGGCGCCAGGCCCACTTCGAGGCGCTTGTCGGCGAAGTCGAACTGCTTCTTCGCGGCCGCTTCATTGGTCTGTGCGGCGTTCAGAGATTCGATCGCCACCAGCACGTTGAAGTAGGCCGCCGAGGTGCGCACGATCAGGCTGTCGTTGGCCGAATCGAGGGTGAAGTCCGCTGCCTTGCTCAGTTCGCGCTGCGAACGCAGGTTGTTGATCTGGGTCCAGTTGAATAGCGTCTGGCTGCCGTTGATCGTGTAGTTGCGGCGCTTGCTGGTGACCGTGCCGGAGTTGGCGTCATGGTCGGCTTCGCTGCGCGAGCGGTTCAGTGTGGCCGTGCCGTCGATCTGCGGCAGCAGGGCAGCACGCGCCTGCACGGCGCCTTCCTTGTCGTACAGCCGGGTGGATTCGGCGGCGGACAGCTGCGGGTCACCATTGCGCGCCATTTCATAGACCTGCAGCAGGTCGGCGGCATGGGCGGACAACGGCAGCAGGGCAGTGGCCAGCGCAACAGCGAGGGATCGGCGGATCATTGCGGCTTCCTTGGACTCAGAGGTGGAACTGGGGTGCCGGGGCGGCACCGCGCAGGTAATCGATATCGGTCTCGAACAGGGACTCGCTGCTGCCGTCGGCCTTGACCAGCAGGGCCTCCATCGCCGGCGAACGGCCATGGATCACGAACAGGCGACCACCCGGACGCAGCCACGATGCGAACTGTGACGGCACCACGTCGACGGCACCAGTGACACAGATCACGTCAAAGCGGCGTTCGGTCTGCCAGGCCAGGGCGTCGGCCACTTCCACGCGGACGTTGGTGCCCAGGCCGGAAGCATCCAGGCGCGCGCGTGCGGCGGCGGCCAGCTCCGGGTCGATCTCCAGGCTCAGCACGTCGCGCGCCAGCGCGCCAATGCAGGCCGACAGGAAACCGCTGCCGGTGCCGATTTCCAGCACTTCGTCACCCGGCTGCAGGTCCAGTGCCTGCAGGGTACGGCCCTCGATGACCGGCTTCATCATCTTCTGGCCATGGCCGATCGGCAGTTCAACATCGGCGTAGGCCAGCGCCCGGTGCGCGTCGGCGACGAAGGCCTCGCGCGGCAGGCGGGCCAGGACGTCGAGCACCTTGATGTCCAGCACGTCCCAGGGACGGATCTGCTGTTCCACCATCAGTTCGCGGGCGTGGGCGTAATCAATCGTCATGAGGTTCAAATCCAGCGCAGTGGGCCGGCCATTTTACCGGTGCCGGAGGCCGGCGGCGCGCCCAGAGCATCAGCTGCCGGGTAGCCGGGGTCGCAGTGCCGGAAGTCATCGCGACCTCCGGTTCGTTCAGTTTTGGTTATCCGGCCGTCCCGGCCCCTCTTGGCGCGTAGGCGCGCAGGAAGAAGTCGATGCTGGCGGTCACGTGGGTGAGAGGGTCGCATTCCACCGGTGACAGTGGCATGCCGCACATCATATGCATGTGCACTTCGCCCTTGACCAGGGTCAGGAACTGCTGGCCGGCCAGGTAATAGTCGGGGATCTCCAGTTCGCCTCGCGCACCGCGCGCGCGCAGGAAGTCGGCCAGGGCCTCGCAGGTGCGCTCCGGACCGGCCTGCCAGAACAGCTCGCGCAGGCGCTCATCGGTTTCCGGCGCCATCATCATGCGCTGGATGGAGATCGCCGCATCGGAGGTGATCAGCTCGAAGAAGGCCAGGCCGATACCGATCAGCTGGTCGCGCAGCGGGCCGTCCGCGTCGGCCACGAACAGCGCGTCAGGCAGCATTTCAATGCATTTTGACTGCACTGCCTCGGAGAACAGGGTCTCCTTGTCGCCGAAGTGGCTGTACACGGTCAGCTTCGAGACGCCGGCCTGAGCGGCGATGGTGTCCATGCTCACACCCGTATAGCCCTGTTCGATGAACAGTGCTTTGGCTGCTTCAAGGATCGCCGCGCGCTTGCCGAGGTCCTTGGGACGCCCGGGTCCGGCGGCCTTGGCAGCGGGCTTGGCCGACGGCTTGCGGGAAGTGGGAGAACTCATTACGACAATACTAGACCAAGCGGTTCGATATTTATACTATACCGACTGGTTCACTAATGTCCGTGTCGCAACAGTATGTTGCCGACGCGTTCCCCCGGATCCCCTTTTCAGGTCTTGTACCTCATGAAGAACATGCGTTGGTTGGGTGTTGGCGTGCTGGCGGTGGTGGTGGCAGCCTGTGGCAGGCAGGCCGCCGAACCGGTGGCGGCCATTCCGGTGCTGGTGGTGCATCCCACCACGCAGGACGGACAGGCGCCGGCGGCCTACCCCGGCGAGGTACGCGCCCGCCAGGAGAGCCCGCTGTCGTTCCGGGTCGGCGGCAACCTGATCAAGCGTCATGTTGACGCCGGGCAGCGCGTGAAGAAGGGCCAGCTGCTGGCCGAGCTGGACGTGGCCGACTACGCCTCGCAGGCAGCCGCCTCGCAGGCGCAGCTGGCGGCGGCGGAAGCCGACCTGGTGCGCGCCCGCGATGACCAGAAGCGCTACGCCAAGCTGGCCGAGGACCAACTTGTCAGCCGCTCGGCGCTGGACCAGCAGACCGCCGCGTTCAAGGCCGCGCAGGGCCAGGCCAATGCCGCCCGCGCCAACCTGGCGGTGGCCCGCAACCAGGCCGAGTACGCGCAGCTGCGCGCGCCGGCCGACGGCGTGATCGCCAACCGCCAGGCCGAAGCCGGGCAGGTGGTCAGTGCCGGGCAGACGGTGTTCACCCTGGCCGCAGATGGTGGCCGCGAAGTGCTGATCGCGCTGCCGGAAAGCAGCATCCGCGACTACAAGGTCGGTCAGTCGGTGCAGGTGGAACTGTGGAACCGCCCTGGCCAGCTGCTTCCGGGCACCCTGCGCGAGATCGCGCCGGCCGCCGATGCGCAGGCGCGCACCTATGCCACGCGGGTCAGCCTGGCGCCGGAAGCCTTGAGCGAAGTCGAACTGGGCCAGAGCGCGCGGGTGTTCGCCGCGGCTGGCCGCAATGGCACCCTGCAGCTGCCGCTCGGCTCGGTGCTGCGCGGCAGTGATGGCAAGGCCAGCGTGTGGGTGGTCAATCCGTCCAATGGTGCGCTGAAGGCCACCCCGGTGACGGTCGGTGCCTATGGTGCGCAGGCGGTGCCGGTGCTGTCCGGCGTGGCCGCGGGTGACTGGGTGGTGGCTGCCGGCGGCCATCTGCTGCGCGAAGGCCAGGTGGTGACGCCGGTCGACCGCCAGAATCGTCCGGTGCTGGCACCGGCGGCCACGCCGGCCGCTGCGCCGGCCGCAGGCAAGGGGCACTGATCCGTGCGCCGCTTCAATCTCTCCGAATGGGCGTTGGGCAATCGCCCGCTGGTGCTGTTTGCGATGCTGGCCTTCGCCGTCATCGGCGCCTGGTCCTACAAGCACTTGGGTCAGTCTGAAGATCCACCCTTCACCTTCAAGGCGATGGTGGTGCGCACAATGTGGCCTGGCGCCACCGCCGAGCAGGTCTCGCGGCAGGTAACCGAGCCGATCGAGAAGGCGCTGATGAACACCGGCGAGTACGAGTTCATCCGCTCTTACTCCCGCCCGGGCGAATCGCAGGTGATCTTCATGGCCCGCGACAGCCTGCGTTCCAAGCAGATTCCCGATCTCTGGTACCAGGTGCGCAAGCGCGTGGGTGACATCAAGGCGACGCTGCCGCGCGAGATCGTCGGGCCGTTCTACAACGATGAGTTCGGCGATACCTTCGGCAACATCTATGCGCTGACCGGCGAAGGCTTCGACTACGCGGTGATGCGCGACTATGCCGACCGCATCCAGCTGGAACTGCAGCGCGTGCCCGACGTCGGCAAGATCGACCTGGTCGGCCTGCAGGACGAGAAGGTCTGGATCGAACTGTCCAACACCAAGCTGGCCACGCTGGGCGTGTCGCTGCAGCAGGTGCAGCAGGCGTTGGCCGACCAGAACGCGGTGACCGCCACCAGCTTCTTCGAGACCCCGACCGATCGCGTGCAGCTGCGCGTGACCGGCCAGTTCGATTCGATCGAAGACATCCGCAAGTTCCCGATCCAGGCCGGCGAGCGGACCTTGCACCTGGGCGACATCGCCGAGGTGAAGCGTGGCTTTGCCGATCCGGCCTCGCCGAAGATGCGCTTCATGGGCCAGGATGCGATCGGCCTGGCGGTGGCGATGAAGGATGGCGGCGACATCCTGAAACTTGGTGCCACCCTGGATGCCGAGTTCGAGCGGCTGCAGAAGACCCTGCCGGCCGGCATGCAGCTGCGCAAGGTGTCCGACCAGCCGCACGCGGTGGAAGAGTCGGTGGGTGAGTTCGTGCAGGTGCTGACCGAAGCGGTGGTGATCGTGCTGCTGGTCAGCTTCTTCTCGCTGGGCCTGCGCACCGGCCTGGTGGTGGGCGTGACCATTCCGCTGGTGCTGGCGATGACCTTCTTCGTCATGCACTACTTCGACATCGGACTGCACAAGATCTCGCTGGGCGCGCTGGTGCTGGCGCTGGGCCTGCTGGTGGACGATGCGATCATCGCGGTGGAGATGATGGCCACCAAGATGGAGCAGGGCTACGATCGCCTGCGTGCGGCCAGTTTTGCCTGGGAATCGACCGCGTTCCCGATGCTGACCGGCACGCTGATCACCGCGGCCGGCTTCCTGCCCATTGCAACGGCGGCCTCAAGCACTGGCGAGTACACCCGTTCGCTGTTCCAGGTGGTGACCATCGCCCTGGTGGTGTCCTGGATCGCCGCAGTGCTGTTCATCCCGTACCTGGGCGACAAGATGCTGCCGGACCTGTTCAATCCGCAGCTGCCCAAGCCGGACAGCCTGGCCGGTCGCTGGCGTGCCAAGCGCCTGCAGTGGGCCGACCGCCATCCGGCGCTCGCGCGCTGGATCGCTCCGAAGGAGCATGCGCACGACCATGACCCGTACCAGCGGCCGTTCTATACCCGCTTCCGGGCTTTCCTGGATACCTGCCTGCGCCATCGCTGGTGGGTGATCGGTGCGACCATCGCGCTGTTCATCGGCTCGCTGATGCTGTTCCGCTTCGTGCCGCAGCAGTTCTTCCCCGATTCCACCCGGCCCGAACTGATGGTGGACATCGAACTGGCCGAAGGCGCATCGCTGGCCGCCACCCAGGCGCAGGCCAGCAAGCTGGAAAAGCTGCTGAAGCAGCGCGAGGGCATCAGCAACTACGTGGCCTACGTCGGCACCGGTTCGCCGCGCTTCTACCTGCCGCTGGACCAGCAGCTGCCGGCGACCAACTTCGCCCAGTTCGTGGTGCTCACCGAAGACGCCAAGGCCCGCGAAGCGACCCGCGACTGGATGCTGAAGGACGTGATCAAGCAGTTCCCGGACGTGCAGATGCGCGTGACCCGGCTTGAGAACGGCCCGCCGGTCGGCTACCCGGTGCAGATGCGTGTATCCGGCGAGCACATCGCACAGGTGCAGGCGATCGCGCGCCAGGTCGAGGCCAAGGTACGGGAGAACCCGCACGTGATGAACGTCAATCTGGACTGGAGCGAGCCGAGCAAAGTGGTGCGGTTGGTGATCGACCAGGACCGAGCACGTGCACTGGGCGTCAGCAGCGCGCAGGTCAGCCAGTTCCTCAGCAGTTCGCTGTCGGGCATGAGCGTCAGCACCTACCGCGAAGGCAACCGCCAGATCGAGATGCTGCTGCGTGGCCCGGACAACGAGCGCGCGCAGCTGGACCTGATCGGCAGCCTGGCGATGCCCACCAGCAGCGGCACGGCGGTGACGCTGTCGCAGGTCGCGCGCCTGGAATACGCCTTCGAGGACGGCATCATCTGGCATCGCAACCGCCTGCCGACGGTGACCGTGCGTGCCGACATCAGCGACGGCATGCAGGCGCTGGACGTGGTGCAGCAGATCGTGCCAACGCTGGACGGCATCCGTGCCGAACTGCCTAGTGGCTACCTGCTGGAAACCGGTGGCTCGGTGGAAGATTCGGCACGTGGGCAGAATTCGATCAAGGCCGGCATGCCGTTGTTCCTGATCGTGGTGGCCACGCTGCTGATGCTGCAGCTGCGCAGCTTCTCGCGCGCGGCGATGGTGCTGGTGACCGCGCCGCTGGGCATCATTGGTGCCACGTTGTTCCTGCTGCTGTTCCGCGCCCCGTTCGGCTTCGTGGCGCTGCTGGGCACGATCGCGCTGGCCGGCATGATCATGCGCAACTCGGTGATCCTGATCGACCAGATCCAGCAGGATATCGACGCCGGGCATGACCGCTGGCATTCGATCATCGATGCGACGGTGCGCCGTTTCCGCCCGATCGTGCTGACTGCATTGGCGGCCGTGCTGGCAATGATTCCGCTCTCGCGCAGTGCGTTCTATGGCTCGATGGCGATTTCGATCATGGGCGGCCTGATCGTAGGTACGGTGCTGACCCTGGTGTTCCTGCCGGCGCTGTACGCGGCGTGGTTCCGGGTCAAGCCGGACGAATCCGGGGCGTGACGCCCCGGGTTCTGCGGCCGGGGTCGGATCCCTTTCCCGCTGGGAAAGGGCTCTGACCCCATCCACGATGTGCACATCCACGCATGGCGTGGATCTATCGCCGTGGGCCTGGTAGGTGCCAACCTTGGTTGGCACTGCGGCATGTATCCACGCATGGCGTGATCTACTGCAGCTGCAGGCTGTTCCGCAGCAGTGGCAGCAGCCATTCGATGAACACCTGCACGCGTTGCGCACGATGCTGCCGATGCGGCTGCAGCAGGGTCACCGGCAACGATTGCGCCACGTACTGCGGCATCACCTCCACCAGCGCGCCGGAGTGCAGTTCCGCCTGCACGTCGTAACGCGGAATCTGCAGCAGCCCCAGCCCCGCCACGCAACAGGCAATCGACGCCTCGGCGCTGTTCACCCGCACCCAGCCGGGCATCGGCTGCGTACGCAGCTGGCTGCCGTCCTGCCACTCCCACGGTTCCACCCGTGCCGTTGTTGGTGAGGCATAGTTCACTGCTCGGTGCTGCGGCAGATCCGCGGGATGCTGTGGCACCCCGTGCTCACGCAGGTAACTGGGCGCGGCAACGTTGACGAAGTCGAGCTGGCCCAGCGTGCGTGCCACCAGGCTGGAGTCACCCAGGTGGCCAACCCGCAGCACGGCATCGCAACCGTCCTCGATCAGGTTCACCGCGCGATCGGTCATGCCCAGGTCCAGTTCCACCTGCGGGTAGCGCGCAAAGAAATCCGGCAGAGCAGGGGCGAGGATGCGACGGCCGATGCGGCTGGGCACGTCGATCTTCAGCAGGCCCGCCGGCTGCGCATCGTCCTGTCGGAACAGCGATTCGGCGTCTTCAACCTCGGCGATCAGGCGCAGGCAGCGGGCATGGAACACGTCGCCGTCGTGGGTGGTGGACACCCGTCGGGTTGAGCGCTGCAGCAGGCGGGTGCCGAGCCGCTGCTCCAGTTCGGCGATGGCCGCCGATACCGTGGAGCGGGGCAGGCCGAGCTGGTCGGCGGCGCGGGTGAAGCTGGCGCACTCCACCACCCGGGTGAAGATGCGGAAGCGATCGATCCGGTCCATTGTTCGCTGGTTCTGGAAAGTTAAGTCAATGTAGCGGGCTTTATCCGGATTTTCTGCACGATATCGTCATCAGGGCAGGTTGCCATCCCGGGCAACCCCTCCCCGAGACCAAGCCATGACTGACCATTCCCTCAAGGGCAAGACCGTGCTGATCGCTGGCGGTGCCAAGAACCTGGGCGGGCTGCTGGCCCGCGACTTTGCCAGCCAGGGTGCCAAGGCCATCGTCATCCACTACAACAGTGCCGCCACCCAGGCTGATGCGGAAGCAACCGTGGCCGCTGTACAGGCCGTCGGCAGCAAGGCCGTGGCCCTGCAGGGCGACCTGACCTCGGCGGCGGCGATGGAACGCTTGTTCGCCGATGCCGTGGCTGCAGTCGGCCGGCCGGACATCGCCATCAACACCGTTGGCAAGGTGCTGAAGAAGCCGATGCTGGAGATCAGCGAAGCCGAGTACGACGAGATGAGCGCGGTCAATGCGAAGACCGCGTTCTTCTTCCTCAAGGAAGCCGGTCGAAACGTCAATGACGGCGGTCGCATCTGCACCCTGGTCACCTCGTTGCTGGGAGCGTTCACGCCGTTCTATTCCAGTTATGCCGGCACCAAGGCGCCGGTGGAGCATTTCACCCGTGCGGCCTCGAAGGAATTCGGTGAGCGCGGTATCTCGGTGACCGCGATCGGCCCCGGTCCGATGGACACGCCGTTCTTCTATCCTGCCGAGAGCGCCGATGCGCAGGCGTACCACAAGACGGCGGCGGCGCTGTCGGCATTCACCCGCACCGGCCTGACCGACATCGCCGACATCGTGCCGTGGATCCGCTTCCTGGTCACCGACGGCTGGTGGATGACTGGCCAGACCATCCTGGTCAATGGTGGGTACACCACCAAGTAGAGGCGAATCACCCGCGATTGCGGCGGACCTGAGGCGTCGCGCCATGCTCGACTGCTGTTGCATGAGCCGAGCATGGCTCGGCTCTACAGGTGCCGCCGGATGGATCAGGCGAGCTTCGCCAGCACCGCATCCGTGGCGGCGGCGGTACTCACCGCCGTTCCCTTCGCGGCCAGGTCGGCAGTGAACACGCCATCGTCCAGCACCGCATGCACGGCCGCTTCCACCGCGGCGGCTTCGGCTTCCAGACCCAGCGAATGGCGCAGCAGCATCGCCGCACTGAAGATCGTTGCGTAGGGATTGGCGATGCCCTTGCCGGCGATATCCGGCGCCGAACCGTGGATGGGTTCGTAGATGCCGACCGCGCCCGGCTCGCCCAGCGAGGCCGACGGCAGCAGGCCCAGCGAGCCGGCCAGCATCGAGGCTTCGTCGGTGAGGATGTCGCCGAACATGTTCTCGGTGACGATCACGTCATACTCGCGCGGCTTGGCCAGCAGGTGCATCGCCATCGAATCGACCAGCTGGTGCTCCAGCTCAACGTCGGGGAATTCCTCGCGGCCGATGCGCGCGGCCACGTCACGCCACAGGCGCGAGGTTTCCAGCACATTGGCCTTGTCCACCGAGGTGACCTTGCCGCGACGCTGCTGCGCCAGCCGGAAGGCACTGCGCAGCACGCGCTCGATTTCCACCACGGTGTAGCGGCACAGATCGCTGGCGCTGTCGGCGTCTCGGGTCTTGTCGCCGAAGTAGATGCCGCCGGTCAGTTCGCGCACGACCACGAAGTCCACCCCCTGCAACAGCTCGGCCTTGATCGGCGAGGCGTGCAGCGCGGCTTCATGGGTTCGCACCGGGCGCAGGTTGGCGTACAGGCCCAGCGCCTTGCGGATCGCCAACAGGCCCTGTTCCGGGCGCACCTTGGCGTTCGGGTCGGACCACTTGGGGCCACCGACCGCACCCAGCAGTACCGCGTTGGCAGCCTGGCAGGCAGCCAGGGTGGAGGCGGGCAGCGGTTCACCATGGCGATCGATGGCAATGCCACCGATATCGTGTTCGCTGAAGGCAAAGGTGTGGTTGAAACGTTCGGCGACGGCCTTCAGGACGGCGACTGCCGCGGCGGCCACTTCCGGGCCGATGCCATCACCGGGCAGGACAACAATTTCAGCGTGCATGCTCACTCTCGTAACGTTCGATTTCAGGGACACGGCCCAACAGATACCCCAACTGGTCGACACCTTCCAGCAGGCAGGTCTGCGAGAAACCATCCAGCGGGAAGGAATAGACGCGACCATCGGGCGTGCGCAGTTCGCGGCTGGCCACGTCGATGGTCAGTTCATCGTCCGGGCGCTGCATCAGCGCCTGCACATCGGCCTCGTCCAGCACGATCGGCAGCAGGCCGTTCTTCAGCGAGTTGCCACGGAAGATGTCGGCGATCTCGCTGCTGACAATGGCACGCAGGCCGAGGTCGGTCAGCGCCCACGGTGCATGCTCGCGCGAGGAACCGCAGCCGAAGTTGCGCCCGGCCAGCAGGATGCTTCGGCCGGCGTTGTGCGGTTGGTTGAAGGCGAAGTCCGCCACGGGCGAGCCATCGGCCTGCCAGCGCCAATCGTTGAACGCATTGCGGCCCAGGCCAGCACGTTCGGTGGTGGACAGGAACCGCGCCGGAATGATCTGGTCGGTGTCGATGTTGGTCTGGCGCAGCACCACGCTTGCCGAGCTCAGGGTGCGGAAGCCGCTCATCAGGCCACCTCCTGGGCGAACAGCTCACGGGCATCGGCGACGTGGCCCTGCACAGCGGCCCACGCAGCACTCATCGGCGAGGCCAGCAGCGTGCGCGAGCCCGGGCCCTGGCGGCCTTCGAAGTTGCGGTTGCTGGTGCTGACCGCCAGTTGGCCGGGGGCAACCAGGTCGCCATTCATGGCGATGCACATCGAACAGCCCGGTTCGCGCCATTCTGCACCGGCCGCGCGCACGATCTCATGGATGCCTTCGGCCTCGGCTTCGCGCTTGACGATCTCCGAGCCCGGCACCACCAGCATGCGCACGCGCTCAGCGACGCGACGACCGCGCAGCACCTGCGCCACTTCGCGCATGTCGCTCAGGCGGCCATTGGTGCACGAGCCCACGAACACCACGTCCACCGGCGTGCCGGCCAGCGTCTGTCCCGCCTGGAAGTGCATGTAATCCAGGCCCTTCTGCGCGGCGGCATCGTTGGCCGCCGGGATCGGCGCATCCACCGCGATGGCGGTGCCGGGATGGGTGCCCCAGGTCAGCGTCGGGCGGATATCGGCGGCGTCGATATGCACCTCGCTGTCGAAGCGCGCGCCTTCGTCGCTGCGCAGTTGCGTCCAGCGTGCGACGGCCGCCTCGAAGTCGGAACCCTTGGGGCCGCGCGGGGTGGCGGCGACGAAATCGAACGTCACCTGGTCCGGCGCGACCATGCCGGCGCGCGCGCCCGCCTCGATCGACATGTTGCACAGGGTCATGCGCTGTTCCATGTCCATCGCTTCGATGGTGCTGCCACGGAACTCGATCACGTGGCCGGTGCCGCCGTTGACGCCGATCACGCCGATGATGTGCAGGACCACGTCCTTGGCGCCGACGCCGGGCGCCAGCGGGCCATCTACGGTGATCGCAAAGGTCTTCGCCTTGCGCTGCAGCAGGCACTGCGTGGCCAGCACGTGGCCGACTTCACTGGTGCCGATGCCGAAGGCCAGCGAACCGAATGCACCGTGGGTGGAGGTATGGCTGTCACCACAGACGATGGTCATGCCCGGCTGGGTGAAACCCTGCTCAGGGGCGATCACATGAACGATGCCGCGATTGTCCGAGGCCATGTCGAACAGTTCGATGCCGTGCTCGGCGCAGTTGCGCGCCAGCGTGGCGACCTGGGCTTCGGAGGCGGCGCTGGCATAGGGCAGCTTGCCGTCGGCTGCAGCCGGCAGGGTCGGCGTGGAGTGGTCCATCGTCGCCTTGGTGCGATCCGGTCGGCGCGGAGCCAGGCCGCGCTCGCGCAGCTCGGTGAATGCCTGCGGCGAGGTCACCTCGTGGATCAGGTGCAGGTCGATGTACAGCACGGCGGGCGCGCTGTCGGATTCGGGGACAACCACGTGGGCGTCCCACAGTTTGTCGTACAGGGTGCGGGGTGCGGAAGTCATGCGTGTGCCTGGCAGAAGTACGAAGTTGCGAACATCGGAAAAGATAACGAATGGATCACGTCAGCGGCGACGGGCAAGTACCCGCAACCGCACATAGTCGGCCAGCGGCTGGCCGGCGGCATCGCGCGGCAGCTCGGCCAGCAGGGCGGCAGCGGCCTCGCGCACGGTGGCGCGTGCCTCCGCCGGCAGATCGTCCAGCAGTGGCGCAGCGAACACCCGCAGCCAGCCGGCCACGCCGGTCGGCAGTGCGGTCGGGCGCGGCGTGCACTCGATCAGTTGAACCTGGAAGCCATGCTGGCGCAGGCGGTCGGCATAGGCGTCGGCAGTAGGGAAGTACCACTGGAATGCGCTGGCGCCGTGGCCATGGGCCACGCGTGCGGCCTGCACCGCGGCAATGATCGTGGCCACGTTGCCATGGCCGCCGAACTCGGCAACGAAGCGGCCGCCCGGGCGCAGTGCGCGGCGCACACCTTCCATCACCCGGTCGGGGTTGCTCATCCAATGCAGCGCCGCGTTGCTGAACACCGCATCGAACTCACTGTCGAACGACAGCGCGTGGCCGTCCATCACCTGCGCATCGACGCCGCGTGCACGTGCGGCGATCACCAGCTCCGGCGAAGCATCCACACCGTGGATGCGCGCACCGCTGAGCGCCAACTCAGTGCTGAGCACGCCGTCGCCACAGCCCAGGTCGAGGATGCGTTCACCGGCGCGCGGGTCGAGCAGGCGCGATACCGCGCCGCCGAGCAGCGGCACGAAGCCGGCGTCGATTGCATAGTCCTGGGCATTCCAGTGCTGCCCTGCGGGCAGTGCCGTGGTGTCGAAGGCGCTCATGTCGGGTTCCTCAGGCGGTGGCGGGGGTGGCAACGTCGGTGCTGCTGGGGGCGCTGGCCTGGCGCTGGCGCAGCAGGCGGTTGGCCACGTCCAGCCAGGCCAGCGCGGAGGCTTCGATGATGTCCTTGCTGGTGCCGGTGCCGTCGTACTCCACGCCCTCGTGGCGCACGCTCAGGTTGGCTTCGCCGCGCGCATCGGCGCCGATGCCGACGCTGTGCACGTGGTAGCTGTCCAGCATCAGCTGTACGCCGGTGGCGGCAGACAAGGCGCCGAACAGCGCATCGACCGGGCCGTCGCCCTGCGCGGTCTCGGCCACGCGGTTGCCGTCCGGGTCGGACAGCTCGACCAGTGCATTGGCGCGGCTGCCAACGTCGCTGATGGTCATCGACGCCAGGCGATAGCCCTGCGTGGTGGAACCGCCCTGCATCAGCGTCTGCAGGTCGGCATCGGTGACCACGCGCTGTTGCTCGCACAGGCCCTTGAACTGCTCGAACACCAGCTTCAGTTCGTCTTCGTCCAGCCAGAAGCCCAGCGCACGCAGGCGCGCTTCGACGGCGGCGCGGCCACTGTGGCGGCCCAGCACCATCTGCGAATCCTCCCAGCCCACGTCTTCCGGACGCATGATTTCGTAGGTGCCGCGGTGGCGCAGCATGCCGTGCTGGTGGATGCCCGATTCGTGGGCGAACGCGTTGGCGCCGACGATGGCCTTGTTGCGCTGTACCGGCATGCCGACCAGGCGCTGCAGCAGCTGCGAGGTGCCGACGATGCGCGGGGTGTTGATCGAACTGTCCTGCTCGTAGAAGGCCTGGCGCACCTTCAGCACCATCGCGATCTCTTCCAGCGAGCAGTTGCCGGCGCGCTCACCGATGCCGTTGACGGTGCATTCGACCTGGCGCGCGCCGCCTTCGACGGCGGCCAGCGAGTTGGCCACGGCCAGGCCCAGGTCGTTGTGGCAGTGGGCGCTGAAGATCACGTTGGCTGCGTTCGGCACATCGGCGACGCCAGCGATGACCTGCTGGAACATCGTGCGGATCTCTTCCGGCGTGGTGAAGCCGACGGTGTCGGGCAGGTTGATGGTGGTGGCGCCGGCAGCGATCGCCACGCGCGAGACCTCGATCAGGTAGTCCAGTTCGGTGCGGGTGGCGTCCTCGGCGGAGAACTCCACGTCGTCGATATACGAACGTGCCAGCGATACGTGCTTGCGTACCGACTCCAGTACCTGCTCGCGGGTCATCCGCAGCTTGTGCTCGCGGTGCAGCGGGCTGGTCGACAGGAACACGTGCAGGCGCGGGTTGGCAGCGGCCTCCAGGGCACGTGCGGAGGTCTCGATGTCGGCCTGCAGGCAGCGCGACAGCACCGCCAGGCTCAGGCTCGGGCGGCGCAGTTCGCGGCCGATCAGCGCCATTGCTTCGCGGTCGGACTGCGAGCTGGCCGGGAAGCCGGTCTCGATGATGTCCACGCCCAGTTCGTCCAGCGCACGCGCCATCACCAGCTTCTGCGGCGGGCTCATGCTGCAGCCGGGGGACTGCTCGCCGTCACGCAGAGTGGTGTCGAAGATGCGGATGCGCGGGGTGGTAATTCGTTCGATGGTGGTCACAGGGAAATCTCCTCGACAGCGGGCGTGACGGCTTGCAGGGGGGAAGGGGAAGAGGTGGGGGGAACGATGGCACTGGCCTTGCTGGGCGAGCGCGGGGATTCACTGCGCCGTCGCCGCGGTTTGCGCGGTGGGCGTGGGCGGATGTCGGTGAGCAGGCCGGCCAGTACGCCGGCATCGATGTTGCCGCCGGAGACCACCGCGCATTTGCGGCGGCCGGCGACGCGGCGGCCGGCGGCCAATGCCAGCGCACCGGCGCCCTCGGCGATGATGTGTTCTTCCAGCGCCAGGCGGACCAGGGTTTCGCGCAGCTCAGCCTCGCGCACGATCACTACGTCGTCCAGCAGCGAGGTGCACAGGCGGCGGGTCAGGAAGCCGGGGATCTTCACCCGCACGCCATCGGCCAGCGAGGCAACGGGGGTGATCTCGCGCACGTCACCGCGGATCGCGCGTGCCATCGAATCGACACCTTCCACCTGCGCACCGACGACGCGTACGCCCTGCGACTTCAGCGCCAACGCAACGCCGGAGGCCAGCCCGCCGCCGCCGATCGGCACGATCACCACGTCCGGCGCGTGCGCGGCCAGCTCGATGCCGACCGTGCCCTGGCCGGCGATCACGTCGGCATCGTCGAAGGCGGACAGGAAGCGGTAGCCGTGGCGCTGCGCCAGTTCAACCGCGAACGCGTAGGCCTCGTCATAGCTGTTGCCATGCTGGCGCACGGTCGCGCCCCAGTGGGCGACGCCGGCGATCTTGGTGGCCGGCGCACCGTGCGGCATCACGGTGATGGCCGGTACGTCCAGGCGGTAGGCGGCCCAGGCCACGCCCTGGGCATGGTTGCCGGCCGAGGCGCAGATCACCGGACGGGTGTCGCCGCGCTCGCGCCCGGCCAGCAGCGCGTTGAGCGCACCGCGCACCTTGTAGGAGCCGGTGCGCTGCAGGTTTTCCAGCTTCAGCCAGGTGCCGAAGCGCTCGGCATGGTGCAGCGGCGTGGGCGGCAGGAAGCGGCGCAGGCGTGCCTGCGCTGCCAGTACGTCGGCGACGCTTACGTCGCCGACATCGCTTTCCTTGCTGGTGTCAGCGCCCGGCATGGACCACCAGCGAGGGGCAGGCGACCACCGCGTGCGGGGACGGGCGGCGAAGAAGACGCCTCCGTACCGGCACCGTGTTGGAAACGGTACGGGTGTTCATGCGGATACTCCTTCCAGTGCGGTCATCTGCACCGACACGCAGTCGTAGATCTTTTCCATCTGCCGGCACAGCGTTTCCGCCGGGCGCTGGCCATCCACCACCAGCTGCAGGTGCCAGCGACCATCATCGGCGGCCACCGGCGCACCGCTGATCGCGCACGGTGCGAAGCCGCGACGCTCGGCCATGCCGATCACGCGCAGCAGCGCTCCTTCGGCCGGGTGCAGCACCAGGTCAAGCCGGTATTGCATTGGGGATCTCCTGGCGGGCATGGGCGGGGTTGCTTTCCAGCATCGTGCTGTTGGCGGTGTTCGGCGGCACCAGCGGCCACACGTTGGCGCGTGCATCGATGGCCACGTGCAGCAGCGCCGGGCCCGGTTCGGCCAGCAGCGCGGCCAGCCCACCTTCGACGTCATCGCGTGCATCGATGCGGGTGGCGGCGATACCGAACACCTTGGCCAGCGCCACGAAGTCCGGGTTGTCGGACAGGTCGATCTCGCTGTAGCGCTCGGCGAAGAACAGTTCCTGCCACTGTCGCACCATGCCCAGCGAACTGTTGTCCAGCAGGATGATCTTCACCGGCAGGCGGCAGCGGGCGATGGTCGCCAGCTCCTGCACGTTCATCATGAAGCTGCCGTCACCGGACACCAGCACCACGGCGCGATCGGGGCAGGCGAACTGCGCACCCATCGCCGCTGGCAGGCCGAAGCCCATGGTTCCCAGCGCGCCACTGGTCAGGTGGTTGCGTGGGTGATTGAAGCGGCAATGCTGGGCGACCCACATCTGGTGCTGTCCAACGTCACAGGCGATCACCGCATCGGCCGGCGCCAGTTCGCTCAACCGCTTCAGCAGCGCCGGTGCGTAGATGTGCTGGCCGGGTGCGTCGTAGCGTGCGGTGAAGCGTTCGCGATGCTGCGCGCAGCGCTTGCGCCACGCGTCCTGGTGGGCCTTGGGGGAGGGAAAGGCCGCACGCAGGGCACGGATGGCGTGGCCGACATTGCCGGGCACGGCGACATCGGCGCTGCGCAGCTTGGAGATCTCGTAGGCGTCGGCGTCGATGTGGACGACGCGGGCGAACGGTGCGAACTCAGCCAGCTTGCCGGTGGCACGATCATCGAAGCGCGCACCCAGCACCAGCAGCAGGTCACTTTCCTGCACCGCCATGTTGGCCGCGCGGGTGCCGTGCATGCCCAGCATGCCCAGCGAGTGCGGGTGATTGGCCGGCAGCGCGCCCAGTCCGCGCAGGGTCATCACGGTGGGGATGGCGCTGGCTTCGACGAAGTCGCGCAGGTCCTGCACGGCATCGCCAAGGGCGATGCCACCACCGGCGTAGACCACCGGCTTCTCGGCTGCCGCCAGAGCGGCAATGGCCTCGGCGATGGCCGCGTCGGCGGGGGCCGGCGGCGGTTCCACATGGGCCGGCATATGCGCCGGCAGGTGGCTGGCATCGGCCAGCTGCACGTCCTTGGGCAGATCGATCAGCACCGGGCCGGGACGGCCTTCGCGGGCGATGCGGAAGGCATCGGCGACCACGCGCGGCAGGTCATCGACGCTGCGCACCAGCCAGCTGTGCTTGACGATCGGCATGGTCAGGCCGAACACGTCCAGTTCCTGGAACGCATCGGTGCCCAGCAGCGGCGTGGCGACCTGGCCGGTGATGCAGACCATCGGCACCGAATCGAGCATCGCATCGGCGATGCCGGTGACCAGGTTGGAGGCGCCCGGGCCGGAAGTGGCCACGCAGACGCCGACCTGGTTGCTGGCGCGGGCGAAGCCGTTGGCAGCCAGCGCCGCGCCCTGCTCATGACGTACCAGGATGTGCTTCAGCGAAGAATCCACCAGCGCGTCGTAGAACGGCATGATGGTGCCGCCGGGATAACCGAACAGCGTGCGGACGCCTTCGGCCTCCAGCGCCTGGGTCAGCCAGCGCGCGCCGTTGGCTGGCGCGCTGCGGTGTGTGGAAGAGTTCATGGGGGAACCTTGCAAAGCGGGTGGGGGAGGCCGCGTGGTTACGCGGCCTGTCCTTGCAACCAGACCATCTTGGCGCGCAGTTCCTTGCCTACCTTCTCGATCGGGTGCTCCAGGTCGGCCTGCTTGAACTTGTTGTAGTTCGGCAGGCCCGCTTCGTACTCGGCCACCCAGTTCTTGGTGAAGGTGCCGTCCTGGATGTCCTTCAGCACTTCTTTCATGCGCGCCTTGGTTCCGGCGTCGATCACCCGCGGGCCGCTGACGTAGTCGCCGTACTGCGCGGTCTCGGAGATGAACTCCAGCATCCGCGAGATGCCGCCTTCGTAGAACAGGTCGACGATCAGCTTCAGTTCGTGCAGCACTTCGTAGTAGGCGATTTCGGGCTGGTAACCGGCTTCCACCAGCGTCTCGAAGCCAGCCTGCACCAGTGCCGAAGCGCCGCCGCACAGCACCGCCTGCTCGCCGAACAGATCGGTTTCGGTTTCTTCCTTGAAGGTGGTCTGGATCAGGTTGGCGCGGGCGCCGCCCAGGCCGGCGGCATAGGCCAGGGCGTACTCGGCGGCCTTGCCGCTCTTGTCCTGGTAAACCGCCCAGATGCATGGCACACCGCGACCGATTTCGTACTCGCGGCGCACCAGCGCGCCGGGGCCCTTGGGTGCGACCAGCACCACGTCCAGATCCTCGCGCGGCTTGATCATGTCGAAGTGCACGTTCAGGCCATGCGCGAACAGCAGCACGGCCCCCTGTTTCATGTTCGGCGCCAGCACGTCGTCGTACAGCTTCTTCTGCACCATGTCCGGGGTCAGCACGGCGACCAGGTCGGCATCCTTCACCGCATCGGCCGGTGCTTTCACGGTGAAGCCGTCGGCCTGCGCCTTGACCTCGGTGGGGCCGCCCGGACGCAGGCCTACCACCACATCGAAGCCGGATTCACGCAGGTTCAGCGCGTGCGCGCGGCCCTGGCTGCCGTAGCCGATGACAGCGATCTTGGTCTGGGGCAGGTCGTTGGTGCTCATGGGGGAGGTTCCTTGCGGTGGGAAGAAAAAAGAACGGCCGGTCGTCGTAGTGACGTACCGGCCGGTCAGGGGAAAGCGGTGGGGGAGGCACCATGCATCGCACAGGCACAGCCACCGCGAGGTGTCGCGGTGGTGCTGGTCCTGGTTTTGAAGGTGGCGTTGTTCATGGTGGTTGCGTCTGAAACCAGGTCCTGAAATGAAAAAACCCGCACCTGGACGGGTGCGGGTTTTTGAAGAGTTCCGGTGTGTTTGTTGCTTACACGCTGGCTCGTCCCGCACCTGTTGGTTGGGTAATAAGTACGAGCACAAGAATCGAACGCAGCGAGGCGGCGCCGGTGTCGGCGGCTTCGATGTGGGTTCGCGGTGGCGTGTTGTGATGCAACATGTGATCGAGAGAAACACAGCCGTTTCGGCGATGTCAACCCTTGCGATGGAATTTCCATCGGTTGCCGCTGCATCCAGTTCAATCGCTTGCAGCACAAGGATGGTTGCCGATGAAAGTGTTTCGGTGAACCCAAATTCACTCCTTTCAGCGGGTTTTTTGCGCGGATTCCGGCGGATTTTCACCTTGGTGGGTGCGGACCTTGGTCCGCACCGGATTCACAGAAGTCGGGAACAGTGCGGACCCAGGCCAGCACCCACCCCAGAATCAACGTCCATGACCTCTGCCCGATACCACGTGAAGGCCGCAGCGGCGAAGATCGGGGAACCACCCTTCCATCGGAACCCGACCGTGTCCCGACGCCTTGCCCGTTCCCTGCTCGCCGCCGCCGTGCTGGCTGCCGTACCCGCGCTGTCCTTTGCCGCTGACCGCATTACCGGTCATACCTTCGCCACCCGATCGGAGGTGATCGCCCCGCACGCGATGGCGGCCACTTCGCAGCCGCTGGCCACCCAGATCGCGCTGGACGTGATGAAAGGGGGCGGCTCGGCGGTGGATGCCGCGATCGCCGCCAACGCCGCCCTTGGCCTGATGGAGCCGACCGGCAACGGCATCGGCGGCGACCTGTTCGCCATCGTCTGGGACCCGAAGACGCAGAAGCTGTACGGCTACAACGGCTCGGGCCGCTCGCCGAAGTCGCTCACCCTGGCCGAGTTCCAGCGCCGTGGCCTGAAGGACATCCCGGCCACCGGTCCACTGCCGGTGTCGGTACCGGGCGCTGTCGACGGCTGGTTCGCACTGCACGACCGCTTCGGCCGCAAGCCGATGGCCGACAACCTGGCACCGGCCATCCGCTACGCCCGCGACGGTCACCCAGTGGCTGAAGTGATCGCCTACTACTGGGACCGCTCGGTGCCCAAGCTGTCGCAGTACCCGGGCTTCAAGGAACAGTTCACGATCAACGGCCACGCCCCGCGCAAGGGCGAGATGTGGAAGAACCCGAACCTTGCCGACACCCTGCAGAAGATCGCCGACGGCGGCCGTGATGCCTTCTACAAGGGCGACATCGCCCACACCATTGGTGACTACTTCAAGGCCAATGGCGGCTACCTGAGCTACCAGGACATGGCCGACCATCATGGCGAGTGGGTCGAGCCGGTCAGCAGCAACTACCGTGGCTACGACGTGTGGGAACTGCCGCCGAACAGCCAGGGCATCGCCGCGTTGCAGATCCTCAATGTGCTGGAAGGCTACGACTTCTCGAAGATCCCGTTTGGTTCACCGGAGCATGTGCACCTGTTCGTTGAAGCGAAGAAGCTGGCCTTCGCCGACCGCGCGCGTTTCTACGCCGACATGGCGTTCCAGCCGGCACCGGTGCAGAAGCTGATTTCCAAGGAGTACGCCGCGCAGCGCCGCGCGCTGATCTCGATGGACAAGGCGTTGAAGGAAGTGCAGCCGGGCACGCCGAAGCAGCTGGAGCAGGGCGACACCATCTACATGACCGTGGCCGACGCCGACGGCATGATGGTGTCGTTGATCCAGTCCAATTATCGCGGCATGGGCAGCGGCATGGCGCCGCCGGGGCTGGGCTTCATCCTGCAGGACCGTGGCGAGATGTTCGTGCTGCAGAAGAATCATCCCAACGGCTACGCGCCGGGCAAGCGCCCGTTCCAGACCATCATTCCGGCCTTCATCACCAAGGGCGGCAAGCCGTACGCGAGCTTCGGCGTGATGGGGGGCGCGATGCAGCCGCAAGGCCACGCACAGATCGTGATGAACCTGGTGGACTTCGGGATGAACCTGCAGGAAGCCGGCGATGCGCCGCGCATCCAGCATGAAGGCTCGACCGAACCGACCGGACAGGCCACGGCAATGAGCGATGGTGGCGAAGTGAATCTTGAAACCGGCTTCCCGTACGAGACGGTGCGTGCGTTGATGCGCAAGGGGCATCGCATCGTGTTCGCCGATGGTCCGTATGGCGGGTACCAGGCGATCATGCGCGATCCCGAGACCGGGGTGTATTACGGTGCGTCGGAGAGTCGAAAGGATGGGCAGGCGGCGGGGTATTGAGGTTTCCCGGCCACCGGGCTGAGCCCCCTCTGCGGTGTCGGTTCAGAAGCTGGATTGCGTGATTGGGCCGGGCGGGTGGGCTGCTCGGGGGACGCCGTGAATCCGTCCCTGGAGGCTTGGCCGCGGCATCCATGCCGCGGACACCCCCGCCCAGCCCACCCGCCCGGCCCCTGACAGTTTCCGTGCCCATCACCGCAGGAAAAGAAAAAAGAAGATCAAGAGCAAAGGCAACGGCAACAGCCGCGCGCTTTGGGTTGGGGTCGGATCCGTTTTCCAGAGGAAAACGGATCCGACCCCTTCTTGTTTTCCGATACACCTCATCCACGCATAGCGTGGAAAAACCACCGTCACCGGGAAACTGTCGGGGGCGGGGAGGGGGCAGATGGCGGGACCGTCCACGGCATGGATGCCGTGGCCGAGCCTACAGGGACGTACTTGCGGCGTGTCCCGCCATCTGCCCCCTCCCCGCCAAGCAAGCAGCAACCCAGAGCCGCTCTGGCTTTTGAAGTTGCACTTGCACTTGCTTGAAAAAAAGCGGTGCAGCCGCAGGCTGCAAAACAACCTCAATCCTGATCGTGCGCGCGCGCGGCCTCCGCCTGGGTTTCCTCCTGCGCCGCCATCTCGCGTGCGATCCACGCATCGATCATGTGCCGCTGGCGCTGCGCCTGCCGCCGCTCGCGCGTGTACTCCTGGTCCAGTACCCGGTACAGCGACACCATCACCAGCACCATCAGCAGCGCGAATGGCAACGCCGCAATCGTGATCATGCCCTGCAGTGCCTCCAGCCCGCCCGCCAGCAGCAACGCACCGGCGATCAATGCAATGCCCACGCCCCACGCTACCTTGTGCTTCCGCAGTGGCTCGCCGGCATCGTCGGTGGACATGCTGGCCAGCACCAGTACCGCCGAATCGGCCGAGGTCACGAAGAAGATCATCAGCAGCACCAGCGCAATGCACGACAGCAGCAGCGGCAGCGACATGCTGTCGAACATGGTGAACAACACCGTTTCGTATCCGCTGCCCAGCGCCTGCACCAGGTCGGCCTGGCCGAAGATCTGCATCCAGATCGCGGTGCCGCCGAATACCGAGAACCAGAAAAAGCCCAGCAGTGTCGGCGCCAATACCACGCCGATGACGAACTCGCGAACGCTGCGCCCGCGCGAGATGCGCGCAATGAACGAACCGACGAACGGTGCCCAGGAAATCCACCACGCCCAGTAGAAGATCGTCCAGTCCGCGACCCAGGTGCTGGACGAGAACGGCGACATGCGCAGGCTCATCGTCACCAGCTGGTTCAGGTAGGAGCCCAGTGTGGTGGTGAAGGTGTTGAAGATCGCACCGGTCGGGCCCAGCACCAGCACCAGTGTCAGCAGGACCACTGCCAGCGCCAGGTTGAAGTTGGACAGCCACTTCATGCCACGGCCGACGCCGCTGAGGGTGGACGCCATGTACAGCACGAATGCCACTGCGATGATGCTCAGCTGCAGAGGAATGCCCGCATGCAGGCCGAACACGCGCTGCACGCCGGCGGCGATCTGCACAGTGCCGAAGCCCAGCGCGGTGGCCACGCCGACCGCGGTGGCCACGACCGCAGAGATGTTGACCACGCTGCCGATCCAGCCGCGGTGGTGGCGACCGATGATCGGCTGCAGCATGTCGCTGACCTGGCCGCGACCGTTGCGGTTGAACTGGAACCAGGCCATCGCCAGGCCGATAAGGGCGTAGATCGCCCACGGGTGCAGCCCCCAATGGAAGAACACGTAGCGCATCGACGCACGCGCCGCGTCCATGCTCTCGGGAGCGAGGCCTTCAGGGGGCTTGCTGAAATGCGAGATGGGTTCGGCCGCACCCCAGAACACCAGGCCGATGCCCATGCCGGCAGCAAACAGCATCGACATCCAGCTGGCGCGGGAGAATTCGGGCTCGGCGTCCTCGCCACCGATTCGCAGGTTGCCGAAGCGACCGAAGGCCAGGTACATGAGGAACGTCAGCGCAAGGAATACGACCAGCAGGTACAGCCAGCCGACGCTGCGGATGACATCGGCCAGCGCCGATTGCACCACGGTATTGAAGGGCCCCGGTGCAACACCGGCAAGCAGCACCAGCAGTAGAACCAGCGCGATGGAAACGCGAAACACCATGAAGGAGCTTCTCCGATCAAGGGATTGAGGGGAGCGAGCAGAGCTTGCTGCGAGGGGGCCGGCGGCATGCAGCACGAGCCGGGCAGGGGCCGCGAAGACGGCAACGGAAACACCGGCCGCAGCGGCACGATGCGCGTGCACGTTACTGAATGCGATGTCACGGTTCTGTTAATGCCGATGGAGCAGCGCCATGCCATGCGTGGATGAATCGCCAGGAGATGCAGTGGTTTCTATGCTCTAATGCACGCCAAGAAGCGGGGGTACCGCGGCCTGGTGGCCACGGTTGAGACAGTCCCTTGGAACCTGATCCGGCTCATACCGGCGTAGGGAAGCTTTGCAGTGCAGCCGTGCCCGGACTCCGCCCAAGGACCGTCCGCGCGCGGCAGCAGTGCGCCGCCGCTTCGTCCCTGACCTTTCTGGACGATGCCCCGATGAACGCACAGCTCTCCGCCCTGCAGCAACAGGCCCAGCAACTCTCCGAATCCGTGACCCGGCCGATTCCCGGTTCGCGCAAGATTCACGTGCCCGGCTCGCGCCCGGACCTGCTGGTGCCGATGCGCGAGATCGCGCTGACCCGCACGCCGACGCTGTTCGGTGGCGAAGAAAATGCACCGGTCACCGTCTATGACACGTCGGGCCCGTACACCGATCCGGAGGTGCGCATCGATCTGTCGGCCGGCCTGCCGGCGCTGCGGCGCGGTTGGGTGGAGGAACGTGGTGATACCGAGCAGCTCAACGGCCTGAGCTCGTCGTTCGGCCGCGACCGCGAGCATGACCCGAAGCTTGATGCGGTGCGCTTCCCCGCGCGCAGCCTGCCACGCCGTGCGCGCGCAGGTGCCAACGTCACCCAGATGCACTACGCGCGCCGCGGCATCATCACGCCGGAGATGGAGTTCGTCGCCATCCGCGAAAACCAGCGGCTGGACGCGATCCGCGATGCCGGCCTGCTGCAGCAGCACCCGGGCGAAGCGTTTGGTGCCTCGATCCAGAAGATCATCACCCCGGAGTTCGTGCGCGATGAGATCGCACGCGGCCGCGCTGTGCTGCCCAACAACATCAACCACCCGGAAAGCGAGCCGATGATCATCGGCCGCAACTTCCTGACCAAGATCAACGCCAACATCGGCAACAGCGCGGTGTCCTCGGGCATCGCCGAGGAAGTGGAGAAGCTGGTGTGGGCGATCCGCTGGGGTGGTGACACAGTGATGGACCTGTCCACCGGCAAGCACATCCACGAAACCCGCGAGTGGATCATCCGCAATTCGCCGGTGGCGATCGGCACGGTGCCGATCTACCAGGCGCTGGAAAAGGTCGACGGCCGAGCCGAAGCACTCACCTGGGAGATCTTCCGTGACACGCTGATCGAGCAGGCCGAGCAGGGCGTGGACTACTTCACCATCCACGCCGGGGTGCTGCTGCGCTACGTGCCGCTTACTGCCAAGCGGGTCACCGGCATCGTCAGCCGCGGCGGTTCGATCATGGCCAAGTGGTGCCTGGCACATCACAAGGAGAACTTCCTCTACACGCACTTCGAAGACATCTGCGAAATCATGAAGGCCTACGATGTGACCTTCTCGCTGGGTGATGGGCTGCGCCCGGGCTGCATCGCCGATGCCAACGACGCCGCGCAGTTCGGTGAGCTGGAGACACTGGGCGAACTGACGAAGATCGCCTGGAAGCACGACGTGCAGACCATGATCGAAGGCCCAGGCCATGTGCCGATGCAGCTGATCAAGGAGAACATGGACAAGCAGCTGCGCGAGTGTGGTGAGGCGCCGTTCTATACGCTGGGCCCGCTGACCACCGATATCGCACCCGGCTACGACCACATCACCAGCGCGATCGGCGCGGCGATGATCGGCTGGTTCGGTACCGCCATGCTCTGCTACGTGACGCCGAAGGAGCATCTGGGCCTGCCCAACCGCCAGGATGTGCGCGACGGCATCATGGCCTATCGCATCGCCGCGCATGCGGCCGATCTGGCCAAGGGCCATCCGGGCGCGCAGGTGCGCGACAACGCGTTGAGCAAGGCGCGTTTCGAATTCCGCTGGGAAGACCAGTTCCACCTTGGCCTGGATCCTGAGAAGGCCAAGGAGTTCCACGACGAGACGCTGCCCAAGGACGCGCACAAGCTGGCCCACTTCTGCTCGATGTGTGGTCCGCACTTCTGCTCGATGAAGATCACCCAGGACGTGCGCGAGTACGCCGAGTCGGGCATGAAGGAAAAGTCGGAGGCGTTCCGCGCCGCGGGTGCCGAGGTCTACCACCAGAGCTGATCCCGAGCGGGTAGCGCCCGGCCATGCCCGGCGACGCGGTGGTCCAGGAAACCCGCCGGGCATGGTCCGGCGCTACCGGAGCCTCACATCCGTCCCGGTTATCCTCCGCCCATCACCCCGGGGAAGGGACGCCATGCCTGTTGCCTTGACTACCCGCTGGCTGGCCATCGCCCGCCGCATTCCGTCCGCCTGGCTGCTGGGCGCACAACTGCTGGCGGTGCTGTTGTATCCGGCGCTGGATGACACCGCCAGTGGCCGTGCGGCACTGGGCATGTTCGGCATGGCGGTGCTCGGCCTGGCGTTGTGGGTGGTGCAGCGCAGTCCGCTGGGCACCTGGTTGGCGCTGCTGTTGGCGATCCCTGCAGTGGTGTTCTCGCTGGCTGGCGCGCTGCTGGACCGTAGCGCCCTGCTGACCACCGCACAGTTGCTGGAGAGCCTGCTGTACTTCTACACGGCCGGTGCGTTGATCGCCTACATGCTCCAGGACCATAAGGTCACACGCGATGAACTGTTCGCAGCCGGTGCAACGTTCACGTTGCTGGCCTGGGCATTCGCCTTTGCTTTTTCTGTGTGCCAGCAGTGGTATCCGGGCAGTTTCCAGGGCACGGGCGGGGGTGCGCAGCGCACTTGGATGGAGTTGCTTTATCTGAGCTTCAGCTTGCTGTCAGGGGTGGGCTTGAGCGACGTCGTGCCGCTGCATCCACAGGCACGCGCATTGGTCATGCTGGAGCAGTTTTCCGGCGTGATGTACGTGGCTTTGGTGGTTTCGCGACTGGTCGGATTGACCATGCTGAGGCGCGTTTGAAAATGAACGCCAGATAAAAATTTCGCGCCCAAAAGGGCGCGAATAGTGTTGCGAATTATGTGAATGCGTCGGCGAGAGAGAGCCTGATGTCGACCACGCGATAGGCGAGGTAACCGGCATAGGCTAGTATTCGCGCGCTTCATTGTTTTTGCGGTATGCGCCGATGCTTTGTGCGGAGTCTGGCTTTTCGCTGTTCCCAGGACGGGACGGTATCGAAGGCGAACACTGCCCGGGACCTGTCTCCACTGTGTAGCGGAAAATGAACAGCAGCGAATTCCAGCCCCCCGGATTCGATCGGATCCGGATAGGAGAGTGCACCGTCACTCTGTCCTCGCGCGAAGTCGAGGTCGTCGGTGCGCGTCGCCCGCGCCGGCTGACGCCGAAGGCGTTGGGCGTGCTGCGCGCGTTGCTGCGGCAGCCGGGTCGTGTCGTCACCCGCGATGAACTGTTTGCCGAAGTGTGGCCGGACACGCTGCCGACCAACGATGTGCTGACCCAGGCCGTCACGCAGCTGCGCAAGGCCTTCAGCAACGACGACGACAATGGTCAGGCCTATATCGAGACCATCGCCAAGACCGGCTATCGCCTGCTGGTGCCCGTGCAGGTGCTGGACGATGTCGAGCCGGTCTCATCGCTGATGCCCGATGACGAGCCCGTGGAAGTGCAGCCAGCCACTGCGGCGATTGCCGTGGTGCCTGCGCATGTGCAGGAGAAACGTCGCCGTTGGCGTCATGTCCGTCGTCGCGTGCTGCTGCTAGTGGGTGTGGTGATGCTGGTTGCGTTGCTGGTATTGACCGCGCTGCTGCTTCGCCGGGCACCGGCCAGCAGTTCGGCGGTGGACGCCGCCGTGGAGAACGGCACGCGAGTGATTGGCAGTCCAGAACGACCCTATCGGCTGATCACTGCGACCAGCGGCTTTGAAACCTATCCCACGCTCTCACCTGATGGCTCGCTGGTGGCCTATGAAGGCGCCAACGAAGATGGCACTGGCGGTGGCGCGATCAAGGTGCAGACCTCCGGCAACGCACCGGCACGGCAGCTCCTGGTGCCACCGGCCGGCGCGGTCGATCGTTTCCCGAACTGGTCGCCGGATGGGCGCGAGATCGCCTTCGCGCGTTTCTCTGCCGATGGTGGCTGCCAGGTGCTGGTCGCCAGCGCCACCGGCGGTGCAGTGCGCCAGGCCACGCGTTGCGATGGCACCGAGCTGCTCAGTTTCGACTGGACCCCCGATGGCCGCGGGTTGGTGTTTGGCAGTATGGTCGGGCGCTACGCACATCGCGGCATCCGAGTGCTGGATCTGGCCAGCGGCCAGTGGCGCGCGCTGGAATACAGCGTCGACCAGGATGACTTTGACTACGCACCGCGCTATTCGCCCGACGGACAGTGGCTGGTGTTCGTGCGCAATCCGCAGTTGGGTGATCTGTGGCGCATGCCGGCCAGTGGTGGTGTGCCCGAACAATTGACCAACGAAGCGGCCGAGCTGCGTGGCTGGGCCTGGCTGGACGATGGCCGCACCATCGTGTTTGGTCGCCGCGTCGACAGCGAAGCGCGGCTTTACTACCTGGATGTCGAGCGGCATACGCTGCGTGATGCCGGTCTGGACGATGCACAGTGGCCGGCAGTGTCGCGTCGCGGTGGCATGCTGGCCTTCGTTCACCGGCGCGCTCAGTTCGGCGTGTTCAAGGTGCCGATGCAGGGCAATGGCGCGCCTGAGCGGCTGTTTGCTTCCAGTGGCCGCGATGGGCAGCCGATGGCCGCGCCGGATGGGCGGCAGCTGGTTTTCACCTCCGATCGCTCCGGCAGCTTCGCGCTGTGGTGGGCGGACATGCAGCGCCCTGATTCGCTGCGACCCATTGAAGGCCTGCGGCCGGAAGCGCGGCAGGCGCCGGACTGGTCGGCCGACAGTCGGCAATTGCTGGTGGTCGGCCGCGACCAGCATGGACGGACCGTGGTCTATGAAATCGCCCCACGTGATGAACGCCTGCACCCTTTGCCGGTCCCGGCCGAGCAGCCCCTGCAGGCCTTGTATGGAGCCACGCCGGAACAACTGCTGGTGGTCGAGCGCGATACCGACCAGCGCACCCGGCTGAGCCTGTTCGATCGCAGTGTGCAGCCATGGCGCCTGCTGGCCAGCATCGATGGTGTTTCGCAGGCGCGATTCGACCGCAACAGTGGCCGGGTGTTGTTCACGCGGTTGGCCGCTGGCGGGCTGTGGTCGGTGGACGCGGCGCTGTCGCCAGCCAGCGTGCAGCAGATCAGTGATGACCGGCCCAGCCGTTGGCGATACCGGGCCTGGACCGTGGCCGGCAACAGCAGCATCGGTTACCTGGGCACATCGACCAGCTGTGGCACGACTCTGGTGCGGATCCAGGTCGGTCGCGAGGAACCGGAGCGCTGCCTGGACGCAGAACGGCTCAGTGCCGGCAACGGGCTCAGCGCCAGTACCGATGGACGTGACCTGTTCGTGGCGATGGCGGTCAGCGATGGTGCCGACATCGGTGTGATGCGGTTGCCTGAACGCCCGCCCGCGCTGTTCCCGGCTTTCTCCAAGTTGCTGTTGTTCAAGGGAAATGGGCCTTCGTAATTTTTTCGTCGGGACCTCGCCGCGAATTCGTGGCGATCTCGTCGGACTTTCCTGACGCGGTGCCGCCTGATTTGGCAAAACGGAGTCCTGTACTAGGCAAATCCGTGGTGCCCCCATGCGTCAACTCTCGCTGGCCGATCGCGGCCAAACCGTCTCCCTGGATCGCTCGCTCGACGATGTCGCCCCGACCTGCCTCGGTGTGGCACGGCTGGGCAGCCTGCAGACCGCTGGCAGCAGCTTCACTGTCTGGATGCAGGTACGTGGCAGTTCCTGGGTGGAAGCCAAGGAAGGGCGTTTCCGCCTGCGCCAGGGCGAGTGGATCGCCTTCGAGAAGGAATCGCGTCCACTGGTGCAGGCAGGTCGCAACGGGTTGTGCATTGGCCTGAACCTGACCGTCGAAGCCCTTCGCGTGCTGACCGAGATGGCCGACTGCGGACTGTATGCCGGTCGTGGCCGGATGAACCGCGGCGACGCCCGTGTTGCCCTGCGGCTGTGGCGCGATGCGCTGGCCAGCGGCCAGCCGGCCCAGGCGCTGCGCCCGCTGCTGCTGCACCTGGCGGGCCTGCAGCGCGGACTGGCCGACAACGTGCAGCGCTGCCCGGGCCGCTCGCGCAGCCGCAAGCGCCAGGTGTTCGGCCGCATGCAGCGTGCCCGCCTGTACCTGGAAGGCAACAGCCACCGGGTGGTGCGCATCGGCGAGCTGGCCGAGCTGACCAATTTCTCCAGCTGGTACCTGTCCAAGACCTTCCAGAGCCTGTATGAGGAAAGCCCGCAGTCGTTGTCGGCGCGGCTACGCCTGGAGCGGGCCGCCGATCTGCTGCGCGACACCGACATGATGGTCGGTGAGGTCGCTGCGGCCAGTGGTTTCGACAACTGCTGCAGCTTCGCGCGTGCGTTCCGTGCCCGCTACGGCCAGTCGGCTTCGCGCTTCAGGGAGAACGGCGGCTTGCTCCCGCCACATTCTGCAAAGTCTCCGGTTGGTTCGCGCAAATACAGCGCTGCAACGCAATCGTAACGTGCTGGGGTGTTTTAACACGCTGCTAACACGTACCTTGGAGAGATTGATGAACGTTCGTAATCCCGCTGTGCGGTTCGGCTTGCTGCCGGCCGGCATCGCGCTGGCGCTGGCGCCGGCCTTTGCTTCGGCTCAGGAAGCAAAGGGCACCACCGACCTGGACCGCATTTCGGTCACCGGCTCGCGTATCCGTGGCGCCAACATGGAGACGCAGCAGCCGATCCTGACGATGACCCGTGAATCCCTGGAAAAGCAGGGCTTCTCGAGCGTCGCAGACGTGCTCGGCAACCTGACCTCGGCCGGTTCCCCGGCCATCTCGCGTTCTGAATCGCTGGCTTCCGGCGAGAACGTGGGCGGCTACTACGTCGACATCCGCAACCTGGGCGCCGCGCGTACCCTGGTGCTGATGAACGGCAAGCGCCTCGGCGCGACCACCTCGGGCCTGCAGGATCTGAGCCAGATCCCGATGTCGGCCGTGGAGCGCATTGAAGTCCTGAAGGACGGCGCTTCCTCGATCTACGGCTCGGACGCGATCGCTGCCGTGGTCAACGTGATCACCCGCAAGAACTTCGATGGTGGCGAAGCCAATGTCTACGTCGGCCAGTACAGCGACGGCGACGGCGATACCCAGCAGTACTCGATGACCCTCGGCGCCCGCGGCGAGCGCGGCAGCCTGACCCTGTCGGCCGAGTACTCGAAGATGGACCCGGTGTGGGCCAAGGACCGTTGGTACAGCCGTGATGGCGCCAAGGGCCCGAACTCGGTCGCCGCCGATGGCAGCCCGATCAGCCAGTTCGGCAGCTGGTGCAATCCGACCCAGGTCGATTGCTCCGACTCCAAGACCGCCGTGTGGAAGACCCTGAACCCGGGTGGCGATCCGAAGAACCCGAATGACTACCACGTCATGACCCCGGCGGAGTACGCCAACTCCAACGAGCAGATGACCCTGCTGACCGGTGTCAAGCGCAAGTCGCTGTACATCAACGGTACCTACGACTTCACCGATTCGATCAGCCTGAACACCGACGTGCTCTACAACGAGCGCCAGACGTTCCAGCAGATCGCAGGCTATCCGTTCCAGTCCAGCGCCTGGGACCAGCCGCTGGCCGGTGACAGCGCCTTCAACCCGGTCGGCCAGGACGTCAATGTCCGTCGCCGCCTGTGGGAAGTGCCGCGCACCACCGACAGCCAGATGAAGACCCTGCGCTTCGCTCCGACCATCAGCGGCTTCTTCGAGCTCGGCGGCAAGACCTTCGACTGGGATGTCGGCGCACTGTGGAACCGCAACGAGACCATCAAGCGCAACCGTGGTGACATGAGTCTGATCAGCGCCGGGCAGGCGATGGGCACCTCGTTCATCGATGCTGGCGGCGTGGCACGCTGCGGCACCGCGGCCAAGCCGATCCTGGGCGATTGCCGCCCGTGGAACCCGTTGCTGCCGTACGGCGCAAATGGTCAGGGCTCGCTGGCCAACCAGGAACTGCAGGACTTCCTGTTCCCGACCTACACCACCCGTGGTGAGACCAAGACCACCAGCTTCAACGCCAACCTGGCCGGTTCGATCGTGACCCTGCCGGCCGGCGACCTGGGCTTTGCTCTGGGTGTCGAGCACCGCAAGGAAGAAGGCAACTACGTGCCGGACGCCTTCGCGCAGTCGGGCATGTCCACCGGCCTGGGCCAGAAGCCGACCAAGGGTCAGTACGACCTGAACGAAGTCTTCCTGGAACTGAACGTGCCGATCCTTGCGGACAAGCCGTTCGCCAAGGAACTGACCCTGAACGTTGCCAGCCGTTATTCGGACTACAGCAACTTCGGTGGCACCACCAACAGCAAGTTCGGCCTGACCTGGCGTCCGCTGGATGAACTGCTGGTCCGCGGCACCTACGCCCAGGGCTTCCGCGCTCCGACCATCAACGATCTGTACGGTGGCCTGAGCTCGAGCTTCGAGCGTTACATCGATCCGTGCGCCGTTGGTGCTCCGGGTAGTGTTGCTGGCAACGCGGCCTGCCTGGCCGGCGGTGCTCCGGCCAACTACGTGCAGCTGGGCCAGGGCAACGTGCCGTGCGCCACCCTGCCGTGCCAGTCGGGCGACCAGTTCGTCTCCGGTGCCAACCCGAACCTGAAGCCGGAAACCTCCAAGAGCACCACCTTCGGTGTGGTGTGGAGCCCGCGTTGGGTGCAGGGCCTGGACCTGTCGCTGGATTGGTACAAGTACGAAATCAGCGACATGATCATCGCTGACAGCGTCGACCGCATCCTGCGTGACTGCTACGTGCTGGGTAACTCGGCCCGTTGCGGCAGCGTGACCCGTGCGGCCGATGGCCACATCAGCGGCATCACCTACGGCACCGCGAACCTCGGCAAGATGAAGACCGAAGGTTACGACGTCGGCGTCAAGTACCGCCTGCCGGAACTGGCCATCGGTCAGTTCAACATCGATTGGCAGACCAGCTACACCGCCAAGTACGACGAGCAGGCCCAGAACAGCGCCGGCGACAACATCATGATGGGCCGCGTCGGTGAGTCCGGCGACACCACCGTGTTCCGTGTCCGTTCGAACCTGGGCGTCAACTGGCAGTACGGTGATTTCGGTGTGAACTACACCGCGCGTTACTACTCGGGCCTGCGTGAGTCGTGCATCTCGATCGGCTGCACCGATCCGGATCGTTACGCTTACGGCGAAAAGGCTCCGGTGCGTCGTACCGGTTCCAATACCTTCCACGACCTGCAGGTCAGCTGGAAGGCACCGTGGGATGCCACCATCGCCCTCGGTGCGAACAACCTGTTCGCGCACAAGGGCCCGCTGATGTACTCGGCACCGAACTCGAGCTTCGCTTACTACGGCGGTTTCGATGTCGGTCGCTTCCTGTACATGAAGTACACCCAGCGCTTCTGATAGTTCGAAGTGCAATCGCAGTAACAGGAGGGCGGGCCGCAAGGTCCGCCCTCTTTTTTTGTAGGGAAACTCCGAAGCATGTTGGAAGGTGAGCGAAGTCACGATCCTGCTGTGTCGTAATCAACACAGTTAAGGGGTCCACTTCCGGACGCCTGCACATGGAGAGAGCGATGAAGAGCACGCTGTTGCACAAACTGTCTGCTGCTGCACTGATCTATGCAACATTGGTGGGGGCGGTGTTCGCCCAGACCGGTGGCGTCTGCGCTGGTGGACTCTACTGCGAAGAGTTCCGGCAGCAGTGCCTGGCCGCAGGCAAGTCGAAGGTGCTGTGCGATCTGCAGTATCGTCATTGCGTGCAGGACGCCTGCGGCGCGCGTTGATGCATAAAAGGCGCGCCTTTGCAGGCGCGCCTTTTATTGGTCCTGCCAGTGTGATGGAGAGACTCAGGCCTCTCCTGGAATCAGTCCCATCAACGCATTGGCATGCTCGCGCCACTGCGGCAGCTTGTTGAGTACGCCCGCGCGCTGCAGGTAGTCCTCGTCCACCGGGTCGCCATTGACCAGTGCCAGTGCCACATGCACCGCGCCGGTCACCCAGAAGCTGCGGGTGCTGGCACGCTGTGGCTGCAGATGGAACGCCACCGCTTCGATGATCGGCATCGGCAGTCCCCACAGGCCCAGCAGGTAGGCGCCGGCTTCGGCGTGGCCTGGGCGCGCGTCGCCAGCCAGCGACGGCTCGGTGCGCTCGTTGCGTACACCCGGCAGCAGCAGGCCGATATCGGCCAGCAGCGCGGCGGTTGCGCCCAGTTCGGCACTGGATTCGGGCAGCAGGCGTGCGGCCAGCCGCGAGGCGAGCAGGGCACGTTGCTGCAGCGAGTTGCGTTCGGCCGTGGACAACGTCGGTGCCGAGAACACTTCGCTGGCCAATACCAGGTCGCGCAGCGTCGACAGGCCGAGGCGTGTCACCGCCGTGCGCAGGTCGGCAATGGTGCGGCCCTGGCTGAAGAACGCCGAGTTCGAAAGCTGCAGCACCTTGGCGGCAATCGCGGGATCGGCAGCAACCAGCTTGGCCACGTCGGCGCTGTCGGCATCGTCGTCGTGTTCCAGCGCCTGGGTCAGGCTCAGGTACAGGTGCGGCGGCGACGGCAGCTTCTCGATGCGGCCGATGGCACCGCGCAGACGGGGGCTGTCCAGTACCTCGCGCAGCTCTTCCAGGCTGGTCAGTGCCTCCAGCAGCACTTCCGGCGCCAGCGGCAGTGGCAGGAAGCGGTGGGCGACACCGATCAGGCGCGCCGGCGGCGGACGGTTGCCATGCTGGGCATCCACCAGTGCGATACGGATGGTTTCCGGGCGCAGCGTCCGGATCTGGCCGAGCAACGTGGTTGCATTGAGGTCCGGCAACTGCGGACAGACAATCACCGCATCCACGCCCTGCGTAGCCACCGCGGTCATCGCGGTCTGGCCATCGGTGGCGGTCAGCGGCTGCCAGTCTTCCCCAAGATCGGCAATGAATTCGGTCAGCTCGGCCGGCAGGCTGGCTGCATCCCCAACAAGCAGAATACGCACGACACATTCCCCTGGCTGTCTCGACGATGGATGTCGACGACGTGTGAAGTGACGCAATTTACCTAATACGGCGGCACGTGTGATGTGCCGCAGTCATGAAACGTGACCCGCATCGCTCCGACGGCCTGCGCCGGAGCGATCCGGTTCAGGCTCAGGCCTTGCTGTCGAGATGGCGCTGGTGCGCCTCGATCAGGATCTGCTTGGCCTCAGCGGCGCCGCCCCAACCGTCCAGCTTGACCCACTTGCCCTTCTCCAGGTCCTTGTAGTGCTCGAAGAAGTGGCCGATGCGCTCCAGCCAGTGGCTGGACACCTGGGCGATGTCTTCCACGTGGGCGTAGCCGCTGAAGATCTTCGAGACCGGCACAGCCAGGATCTTCTCGTCGCTGCCTGCCTCATCGCTCATCTTCAGCACGCCGACCGGACGGCAGCGCACCACCGAGCCCGGTACCAGCGGCAGCGGCAGCACCACCAGCACGTCGGCCGGATCGCCATCGCCGCACAGGGTGCTCGGCACGTAGCCGTAGTTGCAGGGGTAGCGCATCGGGGTGGACAGGATGCGGTCGACGAAGATCGCGCCGGTTTCCTTGTCCACTTCGTACTTCACCGGCTCCGAGTCCTTCGGGATCTCGATGATGACGTTGATTTCTTCCGGCGGGTTCTTGCCGGGCGAGACGAGTTCCAGACCCATGGTCGTGCTCCAGGTGGGGGATATAGACGGATAGCCCCCCATTTTATGCCTTTGCCGGGCGCTGTGCAGGGGGCGGGGCCGACAGCACGGCGCGGCAGTGGCCCACCCTTGCGGGAGGTGTTGCCCGATGGGGTTGTCGGGACGCCGGGTGCAGGCTGGAACCCTCTTCCCGAGGAGCTCCCGCATGAAAGTGTCTGCCCTGCCGATCGGCCTGACCTGCGCGCTGCTGATGGCGCCGTCGGTACAGGCGTTTCCCTATGTCGATCTGATCGACTACCCGCACCAGGAGGCCAACTGGGACCGCTTCTTCGCCCTGGAAGGCCGGTTGCAGCATGGTTTCGACGCCATCTGTGGCGACACCTTCTGCGAGGGCGAGTACAGCGACATCCGTGCCCTGCGCCTGCGCTGCTCGGTCGATGCGGTGCGCGGCACCATCCAGGAGTGCCTGTGGGCATTTGCCGCCAGTGATCTGGAGGTCTCCCGCAACGATGGCACGATCGTGGCCCGGCAGCCGACCTGGCTGTGCCGGCTGCCGCTCATGCCGGGCACCGGGGTGGAGGCCTTCCATGCCGCGCTGGCGGCTCGCAATCCGCTGCACGATCCGCTGCCGGGCACGTCGCAGAGCGCCTATGACGGCCTGACCGAGTGCATCCATTGATGAGAACGTGACTGATTCGCATTAACGGAGTAGCATGCGCGGCGCCTTCCGTCTGTCCTCCCGGCCTCGCGCATGTCCTCCAATGCCGCCACCCTCACCGAACTGCTGATCCGCGAGCGGCCGGCACTGCTGCGCAGGGTGCAGCGCATCCTCGGCGGAGACAATGGTGCCGAGGACGTGATCCAGGCGGTCTGGTTCAAGGCGCGTGGGGTCGACGACAGCCAGGCCATCGACAACCCACGGGCCTATCTGTACCGGCTGGCCGCCAACCTGGCCACCGACCACGGCCGTGAATCGACCCGCCGCAACCGCCTGCTTGCAGACCATTACCTGTGGGGGCCGGACGAGGTGATCTCGACCGAAGAGCAGGCGATGGCACAGGACGAACTGCAGCGGGTGCTGGATGCCGCAGGCCACCTGCCGGAGCCGACCCGCACCATTTTCCGCCTCAACCGCCTGCAGGGCCTGACCCAGGCCGAGATCGCACGCCGCCTCGGCGTGTCGGTGACCACTGTCGAAAACCACGTGCGCTCCGCGCTGCAACGCCTGGCCTGGGCGCGCAGCGGCCGATGATCGACCCGGCTTGGGGCAGGCCTTCGCTGAAACGTCTTGATTACTGGACCGTGCATGCGGTCTAGTTCCTCTGCCCGCGCTTGAATGCGCCTCTCTGCCAGCCGATGAGCCCGCCGAACACGCTGCCCGCCGCCAACGACGATGCCCTGGCCGAACAGGCCCGGGGCTGGATCGCGTGGTTGGCGTCGGGCGACATCAGTGATGCGCGCATGCGCGACTTCGAGTGCTGGCTGGCACTGCCGGGGCATCGTCGTGCCTTCGAGCACGAGCGTGTGCTGTGGCGCAGTGCCGGGCCGCGTTCGCCACGGGCCGCGGCGATCGTGCGGCGACGGCCGCAGCGCCTGCGGTGGGCGATGGCCGCCGCTGCGGCGCTGGCGATGCTGGTGGTGTGGCCGGAAGCCTGGCTGCGTGCACAGGCCGACCATCGAAGCACGCATGTCGTACAGAACGTGCAGCTGCCCGATGGCAGTCGCGCGGTGCTGGATGCCGACAGCGCGATCGCCGTGCGCTTCGATGCGAATGCGCGCCAGATTGAGCTGCTGCGTGGCCGCGCCTGGTTCGAGGTCAGTCCGGACGCGCAGCGGCGTTTCAGCGTGCGTGCCGGCAATGGTGTGGTTGAGGATATCTCCACCGCGTTCACCGTTGCGCGAGGCGATGACCGGGTGGAAACCCAGGTCGGGCAGGGCAGGGTGCGTGTGGCCAGCCCGGCCGACGGTGGCTGGACCTATCTGCAGGTGGGGCAGCGTGCGGTCTATGGCGAGCGCAGTGGCGTGACGCGGCTCGATGACGTGGCCGCTGACAGCGTCGGCGCCTGGCGGCAGGGTGAGCTGTTGCTGGAGCAGGCCAGCGTCGCCGACGCGGTGCGAGGGGTGGGGCGCTATCGTGCCGGCCCGACCTTCGTACGCGGTGATCTGTCGCGGTTGCCGGCGGTCAGTGCGGCGTTGCGCATCGATCGTCCGGAACAGGCGCTGGACGCGCTGGCGGCAACGGCAGGTTTGCAGGTCACCCGCCTGCCGCTCGGGATCGCCATCGTCCACCCGTAGATCCTCGCCATTGCCCGTGTGCCGACCAACGGTAGGCACCCACCGCGACAACCCGGGATACACCTTCAACTGCAAATCCCTCTTGGGGTTGTCGCCACCCCATCCGTCTTACCCCGCGAACGTACCCGCCGCCGCCACGTACGTCGCCGTGTCCGCGCCTGCCGCGGATGACGCCGCGCCCGCGGCTCCGATTACCTGACAGGTTCCCCCATGTTCGACTCCCATCGCCCGGGCCGCGTGCTGCGCCCGTCCCGCCTGTGCATCGCGTTGCTGGCTGCCGGCCTCGCCAGCGCTGCACCATCGTCCGTACTGGCGCAGAACGCCAACAACGGCCATGCGGCCATGCAGCGTTTCGACATTCCCGCGCAGCCGCTGGATGAAGCGCTGCGCAGCTATATGCGCCAGTCCGGGGTGCAGGTGGTGTATCCGGCTACGCTGGCCCAGGGCGTGAGCTCGCACGCGGTCAGTGGCAACCTGTCTTCCGATGAGGCCCTGGCCCGCCTGCTGCAGGGCAGTGGCCTGGCGGTGCGCCGGGTCGGCGCCGATGCGGTCACCCTGGAGGCGGCATCCCCAGCGCAGGCCGACAGCGGCGTGATCGTCACCGACACGCTGAGCGTGGCCGGCGACCGCGTCGACAGTGGCGCGGCCAGCGATGAGGCGCGGCTGCTCGACAGCTACCGCAGCGTGGGCTCCACCACCACGCTCAATCGCACGCATCTGGAGCGCTTCCGCGGTACCTCCAACGGCGACATCGTCAAGGGCGTGGCCGGCGTCACCGCCGGTGATCCGCGCGTGGGCAACGGTTTCGACGTCAACATCCGTGGTATCCAGGGCCAGGGCCGCGTGCCGGTGATCATCGACGGTGGCCAGTCGAGCATGGACACCTACCGAGGCTACGCAGGCCAGTCGCAGCGCAGCTACCTCGATCCGGACCTGATCTCCAGCCTGACCATCACCAAGGGCCCGAGCCTGCAGGCCAATGCCTCCGGTGGCATCGGCGGCGTGGTCGAGATGGAAACGCTGAAGATCGGCGACGTGCTGCGCGAAGGCCGTGACTTCGGCGTACGCGTGCGTGGTGGCCTGGCCAACGCCAGTGCCAACAACCTGCCTTCCTACAGTGCCGCGCCGCGCAGCGATCGCAGTGCCACCGGCAGCCAGTTCTTCAACGTCGCCGCGGCTGGTCATTGGGATCGTTTCGATCTGGTCGCCGCCTATGCCTACCGTGACAATGGAAACTACTTCTCCGGAAAGCACGGCTACGACGATTTCCCGCAGACCCGGCGCACGCTGGCACCGCTGAATCCGCCGCGTACCGAGGTCTTCAATACCTCGGCGCGCTCGAAGTCGGCGCTGCTCAAGGGCACCTGGCGCATCGACGATGCACAGACGCTGGAAGCAGGCTATCGCCGCTACGAAGGCACCGCCGGCGAGATCATGGCATCGCAGATCATCCGTGTGGATCGCGACCGCATCCCGCAGTGGGATCCGGGCCACGTTGACATGGACAGCTACACCCTGCGTTACCGCTTCAACCCGGACAGCGAGCTGATCGACCTGCGCGTCAATGCCGCCTACACCGACACCGACAGCGTGATGTACAACAGCCTCACCGGCATCACCCCGTGGTACTTCGATCGACGCACCGAGTGGTACGACGCGCCCAGCTTCAGTGGCGACCCCGGCTACAAGGATGCCTACCGCAATCCGCTGCGACAGAAGCGCTTCGGCCTGGATGCCAGCAATACCTCGAAGTTCGACACTCGTGCCGGCGCGTTCACCCTCGACTACGGCCTGTCCTACAGCGACGAAGACATCGCGCCGGGTAGTTCGGGGCCGGTCATGCACGACGATCTGATCAACAACCGTTTCCTGCGCAACGCCGAGCGCAAGGAATACAGTGCCGTGGCCTCGCTGAAGTGGCAGCCCGATGAGCACTGGGAACTGCTGGCCGGCGGCCGCTGGAACCGGGTGGACGTGCAGGACCGCAACCGCTTGGCCACGCCCGATGCCTATGAGGTGCAGGGCCAGTACCGCTACACCGAACTGCTCAACGGCAACCCGGCGCTGCCGTCGTGGCGTGCCAAACGCATCGCGCTGCTGAACTGGTATCCGGATGCCAACGGCAACTTCACCCAGGCATCGCTGCTGGCTTCACCGTACAAGAAGGGTACGGTGGGCGACATCGGTGGCTGGAACTTCTACGACGCCGGCAAGGCGCAGGACCTGGAGGTGCCGGTCAGCTGGACCTGGTCGCAACCGATCCGCCGTCGTGACACCGCGTTCTCGCCGACCGCCAGCGTGGCCTACCGCTTCAGCGAAGACACCATGGTCTACGTGAAGTACGCCGAAGGCACCAAGCTGCCGAGCCTGTTCGAGACCACGCTGGGCCTGTTCACCGCCGCCAAGCCGGTCGGCGAGCTGAAGCCGGAGCGTGCGCGCAGCTGGGAAATCGGTGCCAGTACCATCCGCTACGACCTGTTCACCGCCGGCGACCGCCTGGCGCTGAAGCTGGCCTACTTCGATACCCGCATCGACGATCTGATCACCCGCGACTACCGCACGCTGTCGGCCGGCCTGATCCGCAACGTCGATCAGTTCAAGGTCTCGGGCATGGAGTTCCAGTCCAGCTATGACAGCGGCAAGGTGTTTGCTGATCTGTCCGCGCACTACTACTTCAAGGCCAAGACCTGCGCACCGGACATCGCCGCCGAGCGCCGTGCCTATGGTGCGCAGCGCAAGAACGATGAGCTGGCCAATACGCCCAACTGCGTGGACGGCGGCTTCGAGGGCTCGTATACCAACACCCAGAACCCGCCGCGCTACATGGTCAACCTGACCCTGGGCTCGCGCCTGTTCGACGAACGCCTGACCTTCGGTACCCGCGTGGTCCACAACGCCGGCCCGATCAGCAAGCTGGACAAGGACTGGAACGTGGGCCTGTCGGCGATCCAGCAGCTGTACCGGCCGACTACCCTGGTCGACCTGTTCGCCAGCTGGAGCTTCAACGACCAGCTGTCGGTGGAAGCGGGCGTGGACAACGTCACCGACCGCTACTACCTGGATCCGCTGGCGCTGGGCGTGATGCCGGCCCCGGGCCGTACCGCGAGGCTGGCGCTGACCTGGAAGTACTGATCGGTCGCGGATGAGTGGTGGGGTCGGATCCCTTTCCTGCGGAAAGGGCTCTGCCCCCATCGGGCCCCGACCGCCCTCGGTGGGTGCGGACCTTGGTCCGCACCGCTTCTGCCGTGCAATCGCCAGCGCCGGGACATGCCCGGCGTCTGCTTACAGCCCGGTGGCAGCCTTCACTGCATCTTCGTGCAGCGACTCGTTCAACTCATCCACCACGGTGCTCCACGCCGCGTCGGCCTGCAACGATTCGGACAGGAACTGGCGCTGGGCGTCGTTCCAGTAGGTCGCCTCGGCCACCTCCACATCGGTGGCCAGCTGGTGCTCGCGGATGAAGCGGGCGATGCCCTCGGCGCTGGCGTCCAGGCCCAGCTGCAGGAACAGGTTGGTCATGCGCGGTTCGGTGGTGATCATCATCGGTTCCGGGTGGAAGAAGGGACTGGCCCATTATCGGTGCACATGGGCTTGGGGAAAGCCCCGTGGCGAACGTCTACAGCAGGACGACCCCCTTGGCATTCCCCCATGAACGCACACATCGCCCCTGAAGACAGCCGCAGCCTGCGGCTCAAGGCCGCCACCCGCGACAGCCACGGCGCGTTGGACAAACGCATCATGGCCGGCGACATCTTCGCTGACCGCGGCAACTTTGCCCGTTTCCTGCGCGTGCAGTACCGCTTCCACCGCAGCATCGATGCGCTGTATGCCAACCCTGCGCTGGACGCACTGCTGCCCGACCTCGGTGAGCGCCGCCGCCTTACACAGGTAGCACGCGACCTGCAGGACCTGGAGCAGAGCCTGCCGGGCGCCGACATCGCCGCGTTGCCGTCCGATCTGGAGCTGCCCGCTGCATTGGGGTGGCTGTATGTGGCCGAGGGCTCCAACCTGGGCGGCACCGTGCTGTACAAGATGGCTGCCAAGCTCGGCCTGGACCGCGACTTCGGCGCCCGTCACCTGGCCGCGCACCCGGATGGCGCGGCGCGTCACTGGCGTGAGTTCACCGCTGCGCTGGATGCGGTGCCGCTGAGCGCCGAGCAGGAGCAGCAGGTGATCGATGCGGCGGACGCCGCCTTCCGCAGCGTGCACGGCCACGTTGAAGTGGAATTCGCCTGATGGACACCTTCTGCGTGCAGGCGCACGGCTGATGCGCTGGCTCTGGTTCGCGCTGGGCTGGGTGATGGTCGGGCTCGGGGTGATCGGCGCGCTGCTGCCGGTGATGCCGACCACCATCTTCCTGATCCTGGCAGTGGGCTGCTTCGCACGCAGTTCACCGAAGTTCGAGCAGCGCCTGCTGGCGCATCCGCGTTATGGCCCGTCGCTGCGTCTGTGGCGCGAGCAGGGTGCGGTATCGCGCAAGGGCAAGGCGTTTGCCAGCGCCGGCATGGCAGTGGGGTTCGCCCTGTTCTGCTGGGGCGCGCACCCGTCGTGGCGGCTGCTGCTGGGCGTGGGCCTGTTCTTCGCGGTCAGCGCCGGCTACGTGCTCAGCCGCCCGGCACCGCGGCTGGAGCCCAATCCGGTCGTGGAAGTGGACGACGCCAATGATCCGCGCACGGCCCGCCGCCGTGCAGCGACCCCTGATGCTGATGGAAAACGAGACGATGCTGCCTGCTGACCTGGCCCCCGTGGCTGCCCCTGCACTGACGCCCTGGGGCATGTATCTGGCCGCCGACGTGGTGGTGAAGACAGTGATGATCGCGCTCGCGCTGGCATCGCTGGCCACCTGGACCGTCCTGTTGGCCAAGGGCTGGGAGCTGGCCCGTCAGGCACGGCAGCTGCGGGCGGCGCGCGCGCTGTTGCTGCAGGCGCCCAGCCTGCCCAGCGAAAGCGCAGATGCCAACGCGCAGCAGGGCATCGCGCTGGCGATGCTGGACGCCGCCCGCACCGAGCTGCACCTGTCGCAGGATCTGGAAGGCCGCGATGGCATCAAGGAACGCATTGCCTCGCGCCTGGATCGGATCGAGCTGGAGGCCGCGCGCATGCAGCGACGCGGTATCGGTGTACTGGCCAGCATCGGCGCGGTGGCGCCGTTCGTCGGCCTGTTCGGCACGGTGTGGGGCATCATGAACAGTTTCATCGGCATCGCGCACAGCAACACCACCAACCTGGCGGTGGTTGCACCCGGTATTGCCGAGGCCTTGCTGGCGACCGCGCTGGGCCTGGTCGCAGCGATTCCCGCAGTACTGGTCTACAACCATTTCAGCCGCGTGCTGGCCGGCCTGCGTGGCCTGCTCGGCGATCTGTCGGCGGCGGTGCAGCAGCTGGTGTCGCGTGACCTCGATCGTGCCGTTCCGCGTAACGCAGCGGCGCCGCTGCGTGCCGTGCACTGAGGCGCGACGATGGCGATCAGGACCGCGTCCGACCGTGACGACGCGCCGGAAGAAGCGCACGAGATCAACGTCACGCCCTTCATCGACGTGATGCTGGTGCTGCTGATCATTTTCATGGTGGCTGCACCGCTGGCCACCGTATCGGTTCCGGTGCAGCTGCCGGCCAGCAGCGCCAGTGCCACGCCGCTGGAACAGGCGCCGGTGTATGTGACCGTGCAGGCTGATCTGTCGCTGCGCGTTGGCGAACAGGCCGTCGCGCGCGACGGGCTGGCGGCCGCATTGCAGGTGGCCACTCACAGTGACACCGAGCAGCGCATCTTCCTGCGCGCCGATACCCGTGTGCCCTACGGCGAACTGATGGCGACGCTGGATGCATTGCGTGCGGCGGGTTACCTGAAGGTGGCGCTGGTCGGCCTGGAGCAGGGCACGCGATGAGTGGACTGCGGCGCTGGGCGACCAGCCTGGCGATCGTGCTGCTGGTGCATGCGCTGTTGATCGGCGCGGCCTGCTGGTGGGCGGCGCGCGCGCCAGCGCTGACGGCTGCGGCTCCGCCTGCGGCGCTGATGCTGGAGCTGGCGCCGATGGCGCAGGCACCGCCGGCGCCGCCGCGCGAGGTCGCCACCGGGCCACTGCAGCAGCAACAGCAGCGGCAGGCGCCGAAACCGGCCCTGCGTGAGCTGCCGAAGGCGCCGGTGCAGCCGCAGGGCGACCTGCCACCGGCGCGTACACCGGAGCCGACGCCGTCGCCGGACAGCGCTGACGCCAACGTCGCGCAGACCAGCGCACCGCCGCAGGTGGCGGCCGACGCGGCCGCACGCTACACCGCACCGCAGACCACGGCCGGCGAACGCAGTCGCGCCGAGGCAACCTGGGAAGGGCGCCTGCTAGGGCATCTGCAGAAGCACCGGCGCTATCCGCGCCAGGCCGAGCGGCTGCGCCAGCAGGGCGTGGTCTATGTGCGCTTCGCAGTGGGCCGCGATGGCACGGTTTCCAGCCTGAAGCTGGGCCGCAGCAGCGGCTTCGAACTGCTCGACCAGGAGACGCTGGACACCGTGCGGCGCGCCAGCCCGGTGCCGGTGCCGCCGGCCGAAGTGGCCGGCGACCCGGTGGAAGTGATGGTGCCGGTGTCGTTCTTCCTGCGCGGGCGGTGACCTTGTAGAGCCGATCCGATGCTCGGCTGTTCTCCGATCCCGCGAGCCCGTTGAGCCGAGCATGGGCTCGGCTCTACAGGGGGCCTTACAGCAGCGGCACCAGCAGCAGCGCCACGATGTTGATGATCTTGATCAGCGGGTTGATCGCCGGGCCGGCGGTGTCCTTGTACGGGTCACCCACGGTATCGCCGGTCACCGCGGCCTTGTGCGCTTCGCTGCCCTTGCCGCCGAAGTGGCCATCCTCGATGTACTTCTTGGCATTGTCCCAGGCACCACCGCCGGTGGTCATCGAAATGGCCACGAACAGGCCGGTCACGATCGTGCCGATCAGCAACCCGCCCAGCGCACGTGGCCCCAGCAGCAGGCCGATCACCACCGGTACCGCGACGGGCAACAGCGAGGGCACAATCATTTCGCGGATCGCCGAGCGGGTCAGCATGTCCACCGCACGGTCGTACTGCGGCTTGGCAGTACCCTGCATGATGCCGGGGATCTCGCGGAACTGGCGCCGCACTTCCTCCACCACCGCGCCGGCGGCGCGCCCAACGGCTTCCATCGCCATCGCACCGAACAGATAGGGAATCAGACCGCCGATCAGCAGGCCGATGATCACCGTGTGATCGCTGAGGTCGAAGCGGAACTCCTGGCCGGGATTGGCTGCCTGCAGGTTGTGGGTGTAGTCGGCGAACAGCACCAGCGCGGCCAGTGCCGCCGAGCCGATGGCATAGCCCTTGGTCACCGCCTTGGTGGTGTTGCCCACTGCATCCAGCGGATCGGTGATGTCGCGGATTTCCGAGGGCAGCTCGGCCATCTCGGCGATGCCACCGGCGTTGTCGGTGATTGGCCCGTAAGCATCGAGGGCGACGATCATGCCGGCCATCGACAGCATTGCAGTGGCAGCGATGGCGATGCCGTACAGGCCACCCAGCGCGAACGCACCCCAGATGGCCGCGCACACCGCGATTACCGGCAGCGCGGTGGACTTCATCGAGATGCCGAGGCCGGCGATGATGTTGGTGCCGTGGCCGGTGGTCGATGCCTGTGCCACGTGCTGCACCGGCTTGTACTGGGTGCCGGTGTAGTACTCGGTGATCCACACGATCAGCCCGGTCAGGACCAGGCCGATCAGCGCGCAGCCATACAGCGCGATGGGGCCGTGTACGTTGTCGGCCATCAGCCCGGTGGTGATCGGGTAGAACGCGATGGCCGCCAGCACGCCGGACACGATCACGCCCTTGTACAACGCGCCCATGATGGAACCGCCCGGCTTCACCTTGACGAACAGCGCACCGATGATCGAGGCGATGATCGATACGCCGCCCAGCACCAGCGGATACAGCACGGCATTGGCACCGGCTTCGGCCAGCATCAGGCTGCCCAGCAGCATGGTGGCGATGACGGTGACCGCATAGGTTTCGAACAGGTCCGCTGCCATGCCAGCGCAGTCGCCGACGTTGTCACCAACGTTGTCGGCGATCACCGCCGGGTTGCGCGGGTCATCCTCGGGAATCCCGGCTTCGACCTTGCCGACCAGGTCGGCGCCGACGTCCGCGCCCTTGGTGAAGATGCCGCCACCCAGGCGCGCGAAGATCGAGATCAGCGACGAGCCGAACGCCAGCCCGACCAGAGCATGCAGCGCTTGGTCCATCTGCAGGCCCATGCGCAGCAGCAGCGCGTAATAGCCGGCCACGCCCAGCAGGCCCAGCCCGACTACCAGCATGCCGGTGATCGCACCGCCGCGGAAGGCGACGTCCATCGCCGCGCTGATGCCGTGTCGTGCGGCCTCGGCAGTGCGCACGTTGGCACGCACCGAGACGTTCATGCCGATATAGCCGGCTGCACCGGACAGCACCGCACCGACCGCGAAGCCGATTGCGGTGTACCAGCTGAGGAAGATGCCGACCAGCACGAACAGCACCACGCCGGCGATGCCGATGGTCAGGTATTGGCGGTTGAGGTAAGCGCGTGCGCCTTCCTGGATCGCGTTGGCGATCGCGATCATGCGCTCATTGCCGGTGGGTTGGCGCAGGATCCAGCGCGCCGAGACGATTCCGTACAGGATCGCGAGAATGGCGCAGCCCAGCGCCAATGACAGCCCATGACGTTCCAGCATTAGACCCCTCCGCAGAATGGATGGACAAGCATCCAGTGGCGATGAACGGCACCACGAGGGGGACGACGGGCTGCAGCCTGGAACCAACCCGTACCGACCTTGGTGGTCGTCCGACGTATGGCGGTGTTCAGCATTCCCTGGTGCCCGCAGTATGCGTGCACCGGCCCCGGGATGGTAGCGCCGGGCCGCGCCTCATGGCCCGCGGCCGCCATCACGACGAACGCATCGCCATGCGCGGGGAACCCGCCGCCGGGACGTGGACTGATTCATGAACCCACGAGCCTTTGCACCCCGTTAAGCCTCCCTCTGCAAGCCTGCGCACAGTCCTGAAGGAGATCCCGCATGCGCCTGTCCCTGTTGATGCTTGCCGTCCTGGCCCCGGCGATGCCCGCGCTGGCTGCCGAAACCCCCGAACTGCAGCGTGCCGTCGGTGCGCCACAGGTGGTGGGCGCGGTGCACACGCTGCGGCAGATCCCCGAGGCCTGCGCGCGCCTGGAAGGTGCATTCACCGGCCAGGCTGCCGAGCCATATCGCTTCGCGCCGGTGCGGACCAGCGAGCAGTGCCAGCCGCGCGCACGCTTCGTCGACTACGCCAAGGCGCAGCCGAGCGCGGACAAGGGCTGGAAGCTCAATGATGTGATCCGCGTACCCAATGCCGCATGCCCGGCGCAGCAGGCGGTAGTGCGGGTGTGGCGCCTGCCGGTGAACAGCACCCAGGCATTGGATGGGCAGGGCCAGTCGCGCATCTATCTGGAAGAGGCGAAGAAGCAGGCCGCTGCCGGCAAGATCCCGCAGGTGACGATGTTCGCCGCGCAGCTGCAGATGGAGGGCAAGGCCTGCAATTGAAATTGCGTGGGCGGTGTACCCACGCGGTCATCCACGGGTAGTGCCGGCCGCTGGCCGGCAACCCTGCAATCATCACTCCGCCAGCGTCGCCCCGCGCGCCACCAGTAGCTCGCGCAGCGCCGTGCGGTGGCAATGCGCCTCGTCCTCGCAGTAGCACCCCACGCTGATGTCGCTGTGCTGCGACATCGCGGCCAGCAGGTCCAGCGCGCGCGCCGCATCGGGTGCCTTCATCTCGGCCTTGTAGTGGCGGAAGAACGCATTCCAGTCGGCCTCCGTCTTCGCCTCATGCGCCTGCTTCACCAGTTCCGCGCTGGGCGACAGGGTCGGGAACCACACGTCGTACCAGTCCTGCCGGGCGAACTCACTGCGCGGCACGCCACGTGGCGGCCGTCGCACCGTGCCGATGCGGAGCCCCTCACCGGGCGCACGCGGTGTACCCAGTCGAACAACACGCAATGCCATGGCAGGCCTCCATAAAAAGGGGACGGAGGGGATTAAGTCGTATCCGACCCACGGCTGACGCTGTTGGAGATGACGGAGAGGCAGATGCGACTTAATCCCCTCCGTCCCCTTTTTCGACTCAGCCCTCGAAGGCCGGCAGCTTCTGCTTCACCGCCACGTTTTTCAGCGCCACGTATTTCGGCAGGCCATCGGTGCCATACGGCAGCGGCGCTTCGCCCTTGATCAGCGGCGACAGGTAGGCGCGTGCCTTGGCGGTGATACCGAAGCCATCGCGGCGGATGAAGCCGGCGGGCATCTTCTTTTCATGGTTGGCGATCTTCGACAACGGCGCCGCTTCGATCTTCCAGCGATACGGCGCATCACTGCTGCGCACGATCACCGGCATCACACCGTTCTGGCCCTTCAGTGCCAGCTGCACCGCGGCCTTGCCCACTGCCTGCGCTTGCTCCCAGTCGGTCTTGCTGGCCAGGTGGCGGGCCGAGCGCTGCAGGTAATCGGGCAGCGCCCAATGTACCTTCAGGCCCAATTGGTCCTTGACCCGGCCAGCCAGATGCGCGGCCACGCCGCCCAGCTGCGAGTGCCCGAACGAATCCTTGCCGCCACCGGCGTCGGCGACGAAGCGGCCATCGGCGGTAGCGATGCCTTCCGAGGCCACCACCACGCAGTAGCCGACGCGGTCGACCACGGCCTTGACCTTGGCCAGGAACACCGCCTCGTCATAGGCGCGTTCGGGCAGCAGGATGATGTGCGGTGCTTCGTCATCGCCGTTGCCGGCCAGGCCAGCGGCCGCAGCCAGCCACCCAGCGTGGCGGCCCATTGCCTCGTAGATGAAGACGCGGGTGGAGGTCTCGGCCATCGCCGCCACGTCCAGCGCCGCTTCGCGCACCGACACGGCGGTGTACTTGGCCGCTGAGCCGAAGCCGGGGCAGGTGTCGGTCACCGCCAGGTCGTTGTCGATGGTCTTGGGCACACCGATGCAGGTCAGGTCGTAGCCAGAGGCCTTGGCCAGCTGCGAGACCTTCAGCGCGGTATCGGCCGAGTCGTTGCCACCGTTGTAGAGGAACCAGCGCACGTCGTGTGCGCGCAGCACCTCCAGCAGGCGGTCGTAGCGGGCGCGGTCGGCGTCCAGCGATTTCAGCTTGACCCGGCATGAGCCGAAGGCGCCGCCCGGGGTATGGGCCAGCGCGCGGATGGCCGCGGCGCTCTCCTTGCTGGTGTCGATCAGCTCCTCGCGCAGGGCGCCGAGGATGCCGTTGCGGGCGGCCAGGACCTTGATGCCCTTGGCCCGGGCCTGCTCGATCACCGCTGCGGCAGTGGCATTGATGACCGCGGTGACACCGCCGGACTGGGCATAAAGGAGAGTACCGTTGCGCATGCTTCTACCTGCTCGGGGGAGGGGACATTGCAGGGACATTACCCGTATGCGGTAAAGTGGCGCTATTGCGGTGCAGCGATACCGGACCGTCCGGGACGCGAACCTTCTTAATTTTCAACACGTTGGAGTCAGGTCAATGCGATTGGTTCTGTTGGGACCGCCCGGTTCGGGCAAGGGGACACAGGCGACGCGCCTGAAGGAAAAGCTGGGTATCGCCCACATTTCGACCGGTGACATGCTGCGCGCGGAAATCGCTGCCGGCTCCGAGCTGGGCAAGCAGGCCAAGGCGGTGATGGACGCCGGCAACCTGGTCTCGGACGACATCCTGCTGGGCATGCTGGAGTCGCGCCTGACCCAGGCCGATGTCGCCAAGGGCTTCATCCTGGATGGCTACCCGCGCAATGTGGCCCAGGCCAATGCGATGGACGGCCTGCTGGCCAAGATCGGCCAGCCGCTGGACGCGGTGGTGCAGCTGGACGTGGCCACCGAGCTGCTGGTCGACCGCATCGCCGGTCGTGCCAAGGAGCAGGGCCGCGCCGATGACAGTCCGGAAGCGGTGCGTCAGCGCCTGCAGGTCTACAACGACCAGACCGCCCCGGTGGTCGACTTCTACGCTGCCCGTGGCACCCTGGCCCGCGTCGACGGCGTCGGTGAGCTGGACGAGATCGAAGCCCGCATCCTGGCGGCGATCAAGGGTTGAACCGGCCGGGCCGGCACCTTGCCGGCCCCCGGGCGCAAAAAAACACAGGCCTGGTCCGCGAGGATCAGGCCTGTGTCGTTTCATAGGCGCCAGCAGAGGGCTTGCTCAGGGCCCCGCAGCATGAGCTCCCTTGGGGATGGCCTCTTGGGGAGTAGGACCGGTTCGGGTACTGCGGCTGGCAGTTCGAATTGTGTCCGGGTTCACAGAACATCGCTATCGGGATTTCCCTGACAGAAGATTGGAGTTTTCTCACATCCTGTGTAGGACTTGTCTTACCCCCGGTCGGACATTGGCCCTATACAGCCGTCATCAGTCACAATCCTCGGTCATGAGCAGCGTACATATCCTTGCAATCGCCGGCACCTTCATGGGCGGCGTGGCCGCCCTGGCGCGGGAACTGGGCCATACGGTCAGCGGCAGTGACCAGGCCATCTACCCGCCGATGTCGACCCAGCTCGAGCAGCTGGGCATCACCCTGGACCAGGGCTACCGCGCCGACAGCGTGCCGGCCGGCACCGGCCAGGTGGTGATCGGCAACGCGCTGTCGCGCGGCAACGCGGCCGTGGAGGCCGTGCTTGATGCCGGCCAGCGCTACATTTCCGGGGCGCAGTGGCTGTCCGAGCAGGTCCTGCCAGGGCGCGATACCCTGGCCGTCGCCGGCACCCACGGCAAGACCACCACCACCACCATCCTCACCTGGCTGCTGGAAAGCGCCGGCCGCTCGCCGGGTTTCCTGATCGGCGGCGTGGCCGAGGACTTCGGCGTTTCGGCCCGGCTGGGCCAGGGCCGCGAGTTCGTGGTCGAGGCCGATGAATACGACACCGCCTTCTTCGACAAGCGCAGCAAGTTCGTGCACTACCGGCCGCTGGTGGCCATTCTCAACAACCTCGAATACGACCACGCCGACATCTTTCCGGACGTGGCGGCGATCCAGCGCCAGTTCCACCACCTGGTGCGCACGGTGCCGGCTCGCGGCCGCTTGATCGTCAACGGCGAGGACCAGCACCTGGCCGAAGTACTGGCCATGGGCTGCTGGACCCCGGTGGAGCGTTTTGGTTTCGATCCCTCGCTGGAATGGCACGCCGAACTGCTGGCCGCCGATGGCAGCGCGTTCCGCGTGCACCATCGCGGGCAGGCACTGGGTGATGTGCAGTGGTCATTGCTGGGCCGCCACAACGTGCTCAACGGCCTGGCCGCACTGGCTGCCGCGCATGCGGTGGGCGTGGCCCCGGCCGAGGTGATTCCGGCGCTGGCGCACTTCCGCAGCGTCAAGCGCCGCATGGAAGTGATCGGCAGCCACGATGGCATCACCGTCTACGATGATTTCGCCCATCACCCGACTGCGATCGCCACCACGCTGGAAGGCCTGCGTGCCAAGGTCGGCGATGCGCGCATCGTGGTCGCGATGGAGCCGCGCAGCAACTCGATGCGGCTGGGCGCGCATGCGCAGGCGCTGGCCCCGTCGCTGGCGCTTGCCGATGAAGTGGTGTTCCTGCATCGTCCTGAGCTAGCGTGGGACGCGGCGGCAGTGATCGCCGCCGTGCGTGGTGAAGCGCATGCGGTGCCGGATACCGACGCACTGCTGGCGCAGCTGCAGTCCAGCGTGCGCAGCGATGACCACGTGGTGTTCATGTCCAACGGTGGCTTCGACGGCGCGCCGCGTCGCTTCCTCGCCGCCCTGCAGGCCCGATGAGCGCCGACGATTCGCTGCCGCTGTTTCCGCTGCACACCACGCTGGTGCCGGGTGCAGCGGTGGGCCTGCGTGTGTTCGAGCGCCGCTACTTGGATCTGGTCCGCGACAGCGGCCGAAGCGGCGAGGGCTTTGGTGTCTGCCTGATCCTCGATGGCCAGGAAGTGGGGGCACCGGCGACGCCTGCGGCGTATGGCGTGCAGGTACGCATCGAAGACTTCGATGTCGGCGCCGACGGCGTGCTGCAGCTGCGCCTGCGCGGCACCCGCCGCTTCCATGTCGAGCGCACCCGCGTGCGCGACAACGGCCTGGTGGTGGCCGATGTGCATTGGTGCGAGGAAGATCCCGACGACGAACTGAAGCCGCAGCATGCGCTGCTGGCCACGGTGCTGGGGCACATCATCGAGCAGGCGGGCGAGGCCTATGCGCCCGCCAGCCCGGCACTGCTGGACCAGGCCAGCTGGGTCGGCTGGCGGCTGGCCGAACTGCTGCCGCTGAGCGAGCAGCAGCGCCTGCAGCTGCTGCAGATGGATGACCCGCACCAGCGGTTGCAGCAGTTGCTGGGCTGGATGCCGTAACCGGAAACCGCCAACCAAGGTTGGCGACTACCAGGGCGCGGCGGTAGCGCCGGGCCATGCCCGGCGGCTCCATCACGGCGTGGTCTTCAACCGCAGCACCGGCAGCCCGGTTTCGCTGTGCACGTCTTCGCGCTGCGGCAGGTCCTGCACGGCGTCCTTCACCGCGTTCAACGCCGGGTCGACGCCGCGCAGCGGGTGCCACATGCCGATCCACTCGAAGTGGCGCTCGTAGCGCAGGGTCTGCGCGCTGCCCAGCCACAACGGCGTGTTGCCCGGCTGCAGCTGTGCCGGTGCAGGCCACAGGCGCAGCACATAGCGCTCATCCGGCTTCGCGCCCTGGCGCACCATCAGCAGTGCTTCCACGCGGGTGTCCAGCGTTGCCGGCAACACCGGCAGTTCATCTGCACCGGTGTTCTTGTCCAGCATCAGCAGCGCCTGCTGCCAGCCGGCCTGTTCCTGCCGCTTCCAGCCGCGCGCTTCCAGCTGTGCCTGCAGTGGTGCCAGCGGCCCGGCCACCTGCACGTCAAGCGGCCAGCGCTGGTCGTCGTCGAATTCGTTGCGGCGCGCCGGCAGCGTGGACCAGTCGTGCTGCCACCAGGCCTGCGCATCCATCGCCTGCGGGGCCGGCAGGGTCGGCTCGAAGCGTTCCAGCTTCACCGGAATGTGGCGCGGCGCGTACCACATCGCCGCTACCGCGAACACGCCATAGAACAACCAGGCCACCGGCTTTACCCAGAACGAGCGGTTGAAGCGGCGGCGGTAGGCGATGCCCAGCACCAGCAGCCAGAACGTGCCGAACAGCATGCCGCCGATCACATCGCTCAGCCAATGCGCGCCCAGGTACAGGCGCGAGAAGCCGATCAGGCTGACCACGATGCCGGACACCAGGTACGGCCAGACGCGGGTTCGGCCGGGCATCTCGCGGGCGATCAGCACCGCGAAGAAACCGAAGGTGATGGTGGCCATGGTCACCGACACCGACGGGAAGCCGAAACCGCTGCTGGCATCGACCGGGCGCACCACATCCACGGTGGCGCCCAGCAGCATGGTCAGCGCCAGGCCGAAGGCGAGTGCGGCCAGCCAGTGCGCGGCTGCCATCCAGCGCCGGCGCCAGATCAGGTAGCCCATCGCCGCCGCCGTGGCCGGCAGCAGTACCTGCCAGGCGCCCAGCGAAGCCAGTGCTGCCATCGGGTAGTCGGCCAGCGGGTTGCGCAGCGCCAGCATGGCCTGGTGCACCAGCAGGTCGATCGCCAGCGGTTCACCGTGCGCGACCACCACGGTGAGCAGCGCGAACCAGCCCCAGCCCAGCACCAGCAGCATCAACGCCAGCATCGCCAGCGGCACCGATTCACGGCGCTTGGGATCCAGCACGCCGACGGTGTAGCGGCCCAGCGTCGGGTGGCGGTTGGACCAGTCCAGCAGGCGCGCCAGCCAGTTGTCCATGCGCGCGGCCGACCAGCGGTAGCCGTACAGCACGATGGCCCAGACCAGGCTGAGGATCACCGCCAGCAGGCCGACCACCACCACCAGACGCCCGGCCACCGCCGCGACTGCGTCATAGGCTTCGCCAAGAATCCAGCCCGGCGCCAGGAACAGCACCGCCCACGAAATGCTGGCGATGCCGCTGGCCTGCACGTAACGGCTGGCTGGCATCTTCATCATGCCGGCAATGGCTGGCACGAACGGGCGGATCGCGCCGACGTAGCGTGCGATCAGGATGCTCTTGAACGCATTGCGGCGGAACAGGTTCTCGCCGCGGTCGAGTAGCTGCGGGTAGCGGCTGAACGGCCAGACGCCGCGCAGGCGGTCACCCCAGCGGCGGCCGATCCAGTAGCTGATGCCGTCGCCGGCAAAGGCGCCCAGGGCTGCAGCCGCAACCGCGTACGGCCCGGAGATCTGGCCCAGGCCGATGAACACGCCCACCGCGAACAGCAACGGCAGCGCCGGCACGATGGCGCCAAGAATGATGACCGCATCGCAGAAGGCGATGAGGAAGATAACGGCACCCGCCAGCACGGGGTGAGCGGCAATCCACGCGAGCGTGGCGTCGATCCATGAAGAGTCCATTGCCCGATTATAGGGGCGTGAAGGTGACTGGTTCCCAGCCGCTTCGTGACCGTTTGCAACCGGCGCCATCGCCTAGAATGGGCCCATGCCGCATACGCCAGACGCTCCACCGCATGCTTTGAAGGCCGACAGTTTCGGCCAGATCCTTCTTGTGAAAGGGCCCGATGGCCCCTTCGTGCGCCGTGATCTGGGCGCCACACCGCTGTGGCTGCGGCTGCCGGCCTGGTGGCTGGCCCGCCGCGAGGCACGCGCGCTGCAGCACATCCACGGCATGGCCGATGTGCCGCAGCTGCTGGCCTGGAATGGCCGCCACCTGGACCGCAGTTTCATGGCCGGCGATGCCATGTACCAGCGTCCGCCGCGCGGCGATCTGGCCTGGTTCCGCTCGGCGCGTCGGCTGCTGCAGCAGCTGCATCGCAACGGCGTTGCCCACAACGACCTGGCCAAGGAAGCCAACTGGCTGGTCACCGAGGATGGCCGGCCGGCGCTGATCGACTTCCAGCTGGCGGTGATCGGCAACCCGCGCTCGCGCTGGATGCGGCTGCTGGCCCGCGAGGATCTGCGCCACCTGCTCAAGCACAAGCGCATGTACTGCCGCGAGTCGCTCACCCCGGTGGAGAAGCGCGTGCTCAAGCGCACCTCGTGGGTGCGCGAGCTGTGGTTCGCCACCGGCAAGCCGGTCTACCGCTTCGTTACCCGCCGCATCCTGCATTGGGAAGACAATGAAGGGCAGGGGCCCAAGCCGTGAGCCGTGCGCAGGTGGTGACCGGCCCGCCGGGTGCGGGCAGCGTCCTGCGCCCACAGCTGGCTGGCGCCGACTTCGTGCACGCCTGCCAGGCGACGACCCGTCGGGATGGGCGCTCGGCCCTGCAGGCCTACCGCGATATGGCCACGACCATTCCCGGCTGGTTCGACGGGCTGATGGCGCTGCGCAACCACGGCATGCGCCTGCTCGGCATGAAGCATCTGGGGTCGTTGCGTGCGGTGCAGGTTGTTGAGGATCCTCAACCTGGCCAGCGGCTGGGCATCTTCACCCTGCAGTCGATGGATGACGATGCCATCGTGCTGGAAGACGACGACCGCCATCTGCGCGTGCAGCTGGCCCTGCAGTGGCAGGGTGACGTGCTGGAAGTGGCCACCGTGGTGCATACCCATAACGCGTTCGGCCGGGTCTACATGCTGCCGGTGGCGCCGGTACATCGATTGATCGTGCCGCACCTGCTGCAGAAGCAGGTACGCGCCTATCGGTAGCGCAGGGCCATGCCCGGCGGCATTGAGCGTTGTGTCCGCCGGGCATGGCCCGGTGCTACCTGCTTACGGCGTTGCCGGCACCACCTGCTGGCCGATGAAGTTACGCTTGGCGTCGAAGTCGTAGGCGATCTGCAACTGCCCCGCATCCGGGCAGGCGTGGCAGTCGCGCAGCGGCGTGCGGTACAGCAGGCGGATGCCGCCGTTCTCCAGCGGCGAAGCACCGGCCGACTGTGCTGGCGCGAACGGCGTGGCCTGCGGGTTGGTCTTCAGCAGTTCCTGTACGGCAGGATCGGCGCGCAGCGTGTCGTCCAATTGCACGGCATCCACGTCGATGCGCTTGCCACCGGCATCGACCAGTCGCGTGCCCTCATTGGTGTTGGCGCGGAACGGATACTCGACCGTGGCAATGCCCAGTCCTTCGTTCTCGTGCCAGGCGGTCACATAGGCCAGCTCACCGCCGCTGGACAACTGCTCGGCGGCGGTAATGGCATCGGCGCTGGCGCCACCGGCGCGCATCGCATCGCGCAGGCAATCCCGGGTGGCCGCATTCTCGCCCTGGCGGCAGGCGTTGAGATCGCCATCCCAGACCACCGCCTCGCTCCAGCGCATCTTGCCGTCGGCGGCGGCCTTCTCCGCACTGGGCGCGTCACCGGCGGGCGGCTCCTTGCCGGGTTCCGGCGAACGGCCCTGGCAGGCAGTCAGCAGGGCAAGCCCCAGGGCAGGCAGCAACAGGCGGGAACGGCGCATGGCGTGGACCTCGTGCGTTGTCTGGAGGCCCGAGTATCGTCAAGGCCGGGTGAACTCCGCGTCGGCGCGGCATACTAGCGACTCATTGCATACGCTGGAGTGTGGAACGTGGGCAGTCTGCAGGGCAAAACGCTTTTCATCACCGGTGCCTCGCGCGGCATCGGCTTGGCCATCGCACTGCGCGCTGCGCGCGACGGCGCCAATGTGGCCATTGCGGCCAAGTCGTCGGTGCCGAACCCGAAGCTGCCGGGCACCATCCATAGCGCGGCCGAAGCGGTAACGGCGGCTGGTGGCCAGGGTCTGGCCCTGAAGTGCGACATCCGCGAGGAAGAGCAGGTGCAGGCGGCGGTGGCGGCCACGGTCGATACCTTCGGTGGCATCGACATCCTGATCAACAACGCCAGTGCGATCTGGCTGCGTGGCACGCTGGATACGCCAATGAAGCGTTTCGACCTGATGCAGCAGGTCAACTCGCGCGGCAGCTTCCTGTGCGCGCAGGCCTGCCTGCCTTACCTGCTGGAGGCGCCGAACCCGCACATCCTCACCCTCGCACCGCCGCCGAGCCTGGACCCAAAGTGGTGGGCACCACATACCGGCTACACGTTGGCGAAGATGGGCATGAGCTTCGTCACCCTGGGTCTGGCCGCGGAATTCGGTCCGCAGGGCGTGGCGGTGAATGCGCTGTGGCCGCGCACCGTCATCGCCACCGATGCGATCAATATGATTCCGGGCGTGGATGCGGCCGGCTGCCGCACGCCGCAGATCATGGCCGATGCCGCGCATGCGGTGCTGGTGCGCGAAGCGACGGGCTTCCACGGCCAGTTCCTGATCGATGATGAAGTGCTGGCGCAGGCCGGTATCACCGATCTTTCGGGTTACGCGGTGGATCCGTCGCGTCCGTTGTTGCCGGATCTGTTCCTGGATTGACCGCGCGTCGCGGGAAGAGGCCGAGGGCTGCTGCGCTAGAATGCGCGGCTGTAATCGTTTTCAACAGGGATGTGAACACATGTCACGCACTCTTTCCGTTGCGGCGCTGGCCGCTTCGCTGTCGTTGATCCTGACCGCCTGTGGTGGCAAGGTCCCCGCAGCTGCGGGCGGCGCCGCTGCCTCCGGCACGGCGGACGCCAGCGCGGCCCCGTCCGACACACAGCAGCAGTTGACCGCCAAGCTCAACGCCTACATCGGCTGCTTCAACGCGCTGGATTCGAAGACCCACGGCAGCATCCAGTCCTACACGCGCTGGATCAAGGATGTCGACGCTGGCCCGACCGGGCGCGAGACGCACGTGTACGGACCGTTCGAGATCAGCGATTACGACATGAAGCAGTGCGACGCCCCTGTGACCGAGGCGATCGCTGCCAAGCCGGCGCTGGCCGATCTCGATGCGGCTGCAGGCCATTACCAGCGGGCGCTGAAGGCGCTGGTGCCGCTCAGCAAGGACGCGCACGATTACTACGATCGCCAGGACTACGAGGACGACCAGTTCGCCAAGGGCAAGCAGCTGCACGCGCCCTTGATGGTCGCCTTCAAGGATTTCGTGGCTGCCAGCGAAACGTTCAATGCCGAGCTGGAGCGTCAGAACGACGCTGCCCAGCGCGAGCAGCTCAAGGCGCTGGAGCAGGCCGAGGGGCGCACCCGCGAGTACTACCGTCTGGCGATGATGCTGGAAGCCAAGGCCATCATGGATCTGATGAGCGAGGATGATTTCGATCAGGCCAAGGCCCGTGAACGTCTGGATGCCTTCAACCGCATTTCCGATGAAGCGCACGCCAAGGTTGCCGACCAGGAACCGGGCAAGTCGGACTGGGAAGGCTTCGAACGTGGGGCCGAGAATTTCCGGCGCGAAGGCAAGGAGCGGCTGCAGCGCGTCAGCGAGAAGAAGCCTTACACCGATTTCGAACGACGCATGCTTGATTCGCCGTCGATGGCGCCGCGTGGCTCTGCCAACAAGCTGATGCAGGAATACAACACGCTCGTTTTCCAGAGCAACCGCCAGTAACCCGCGCTTCCGTCGTGTCGTTTATGTCGCAATCGAGCAGGTCGATTGCGACATGGCACACCTTGGGGTCCCGAATGGCAGGTGCTTCGGCAGTTGGCTGAGCGGCTGCCCGCGCCATGGCCGACGATGCACGCTGCTTCTGTTTCTGCAAGGAATCGATTTGAACACATCCACGCGCATGCTTCCTCTTCTTCTGCTGGGCACGCTGGCCAGCCTGACGGGCTGCAACAAGGTCGCGGGGCTGGCTGCGGCCGACCCCAGCCTGGCCAAGATCAACGCTTACATCGAGTGCTATAACGGTGTGGAGCAGCCCGTCCATGACGGCTTCCAGACTTACACCAGCTGGATCAAGGATCCCCAAGCCGGCCCTACCGGCAAGGAGGCGCAGCCGCGTTCGCCAGGCAAGGTGCTTTCGCATCGCGTCGAGTATTGCGGCCAGCCGCTGAGCGAAGCACTGGAGAAGGCACCAGCGACGCCCTTGGATGAGCCGGTGCGCCAGTATCAGAAGGCGTTCCAGTCGCTGTATGCGCGGATTGAGAGTGCCGATGGGTACTTCACCCGTGAAGACTATCGTCGCGACGGCGGCGATGGGATGCGTGCCCAGCACGCGCCGTTGATGCAGGCGTACGCGACGTTCTTCAAGGCCAGCGAGACGCTGGATGCAGCACTGGAAAAGAACGAGGAAGAACGCCGGGCTGAACAGCTCAAGCAGATCGAGGCGGACGAAGGCCGTTCGCTGACGTACTACCAGCTGCGCATCGTGGGGGACGGCAAGCGCCTGGCGACGTCGCTGCAGGGAGAGTCGCCGGATCTACAGGGGGCGCGCACGCAGCTGGCCAGCTATCAAGCCTTGGTCAAGGAAATGCAGGACGCAGGGGTGGGCAAGGACAACCCGCTGTGGGCACATGTGCAGCGATCGACCGACGTACTGATCCGCGATGCCGGGCGTCGTGTCGATCGCCTTGCGTCAGGCAAGGCATTCACCGACCGTGAGCGCGAGCAGGAACGCGCATCCAGCGGTCGCGTGGGCTCGGCGCCCGCGGGGACGGAGGCCGCAGTGATGGCCGCCTACAACGATCTGGTGACCACCAGCAACCGCATGCGGTGAGTAACGGCGCACGCATCCATGCGTAACCGCCAAGGGGGAGTGCCGGCCGCTGGCCGGCCTGCGCCTCAATGGTTGAACGCATCCGGCAGCTGGCCACCACACTTGCGGCAATGGCGCGCATCCGGTTCGTGCCCTTCCAGTCCGCAGTCCGGGCAGCCACGCGCATCACGGCGCGCGGCCAGCTCGGCCTCGCGCATGGTGCTGGCCAGTTCGGCGGTGTAGATGCCGGTGGGCACGGCGATGATGCTGTAACCGATCAGGATCAGCACTGACGTGACGAAGCGGCCGAGCACGGTCTGCGGAACGATGTCGCCGAAGCCGACCGTGGCCATCGTCACCACCGCCCAGTACATGCTGGTGGGGATGCTGGTGAAGCCATACTGCGGCCCCTCGATCACGTACATCAGCGCACCTGCGATGATGGTGATGGTGATCACCGTGAACAGGAACACCAGCACCTTGCGCCGGCTGCGCCACAGCGACGTCATCAGGACGCCGCTTTCCTCGATGTAGCGGGTCAGCTTGAGGATGCGGAACACGCGCAGGATGCGCAGCGCGCGCACCACCAGCAGGCTCTGCGCACCGGGAATGAACATCGACAGATAGGCGGGCAGGATCGACAGCAGGTCGATGATGCCCCAGATACTCGTCGCGTAGCGCAGCGGCCGTTTGACCACTGCCAGCCGCAGCAGGTACTCGGCAGTGAAGATGATCGTGAAGCCCCACTCAAGCACGTACAGCCACGTGGACCACTCGGCATGCAGGTGCTGCACGCTGTCGATCATCACCACCAGGATGCTGGCGATGATCGCCACCACCAGGATCAGGTCGAAATTACGCGAGGGACGGGTGTCGTGGCGGTAGATGATGTCGAACCACCGACGGCGCCAGCCGGTCTCGGTGGCAGGGTTCAGCTGGGGGGCGGAAAACGGTCGCATGGGCGCATTGTGCCGCAGGGTTTCCGGCGCGAGAATGGGGATTCCTGAACCCTGCCGACTGCCATGACCGCCGCTACCGATCCGCTGATCTCCCTTTCGCACTATTACCTGCCGGTCTACAAGCCCCGCCAGGTGGTACTGGAGCGGGGCCAGGGCGCCCGCGTGTGGGACAGCCAGGGCCGTGAGTTCATCGACCTGGCCGCCGGCATCGCCGTGTGCGGCCTGGGCCACAACGATCCGGACCTGGTCGCCGCACTGGTCGAGCAGGCCGGCAAGCTGTGGCACACCAGCAACGTGTTCTACAGCGCACCGCCGCTGCACCTGGCCGAGGAACTGGTGAAGGCCAGCCGCTTCGCCGAGCGCGTGTTCCTGTGCAACTCCGGCGCCGAAGCCAACGAAGTGGCGATCAAGATGGTCCGCAAATGGGCCTCCAGCCAGGGCCGCCCGGCCGACAAGCGGGTGATCATCACCTTCCGTGGCAGCTTCCACGGCCGCACCATGGGCGCGGTCACCGCGACTGCGCAGCCGAAGTACCAGGAAGGTTACGAGCCGCTGCCCGGTGGCTTCCGCTACATCGATTTCAACGATGAGGTGCAGCTGGAAACCGCGATGGCCGCCGGCGACGTGGCGGCGGTGATGCTGGAACCGATCCAGGGCGAGGGCGGCGTGATGCCGGCCAAGTCCGGTTTCCTCAAGCGCGTGCGCGAACTGTGCGACCAGCACAACGCACTGCTGGTGCTGGACGAGATCCAGGCCGGCATGGGCCGCACCGGCACGCTGTTCGCGCACTGGCAGGACGACGTGGTGCCGGACATGGTCACCCTGGCCAAGGCGCTGGGCGGTGGCTTCCCGATCGGCGCGATGCTGGCCGGCCCCAAGGTCGCTGAAACCATGCAGTTTGGCGCGCACGGCACCACCTTCGGTGGCAATCCGCTGGCTGCCGCCGTCGCGCGTGTGGCGCTGCGCAAGCTCGCCTCGGCGGAGATCGCCGCCAACGTCAGCCGCCAGTCGAAGGCGCTGCGCGATGGCTTCGCCCGCATCAACGACGAGTTCGGCGTGTTCAGCGACGTGCGTGGCCGGGGCCTGATGCTGGGCGCGGTGCTGAGCAAGGACTTTGCCGGCCAGGCTGGTGCGATCCTCGATCACGCTGCCGAGCAGGGCCTGCTGACCCTGCAGGCAGGCCCGGACGTGCTGCGCTTCGTACCGTCGCTGAACATCACCGACGAAGAAGTGGCCGAAGGCCTCAAGCGCCTGCGCGCAGCGATTGCTGCGTTCATCGCCGCGCGCTGAAGCCAGCGGCGATAACTATAGAGCCGAGCATGGGCTCGGCTCTACATTGGTTCACGCAATCTGGTAACGCTTCAACACCTTGCCCAACCCACGGCCATCGCGCACGGTTTCCGCGTGCAGGCCGGCGGCGCGTGCGCCGCGCACGTTGGCGAACAGATCATCGACGAACAGCGTGTGCGCAGGCGCCACGTCCAGTGCTTCCAGCGTGCGCAGGAACACCGCGGGCGCCGGTTTGCGCAGACCGAAATCCGCGCTGCAGAACACGCGGCCCTGCAGCGCAGGGAACAGTTCCGGTAGCAGGGTGGGCAAGGCCTGCTGCATCAGTGCGCCATTGTTGGTCAGCACCGCCATCGGTAGCTGCAGTGTCTGCAGCCTCTGCAGCCGCTGCAGCACGGCCGGCTGTGGATGGCTGGCGGCCTGTCGCGCAGCGATCCAAGTGTGCATATCGACGGTGCGGCCCAGCTGTCTGCTCAGCTGCGCCAGATAGGTGGGGCCATCCAGTACGCCGCAGTCGTGCTGCGCCTCCAGCCCGCAGTCGTACAGCGCGGCCTGCACGGTTTCCGGCGCGACATCCAGCGCCTCGGCCAAGTGCAGCACGCGCTGCGCGCGCTGGTACTGCACCAGCACGCCATCCACATCCAGCAGCAACAGGTCGATCCGCATTGGCCGAGCATGCCATTGCAGTGAACACGCGGGAAACCCTGGACCAGTCATGCGACAGACGGTCGCAGACGGGGCCGCAGGCGCCTGCCTAGAATGGCGCTTGAATCCGCAGGAGATGCAACGATGAAGGCTTGGATGGTGGCAGTGGGACTGGGCGCGCTGATGCTGGCGCCGTCGGCGATGGCGCGGGTATGTGCGGTCAGCATCGACAGCACTGACCAGATGAGCTTCAGCAGCCGCGAGATCAAGGTGGCGGCCGACTGCACCGCCGTCGACCTGACCCTGCGCCACACCGGCAAGCTGGCCGCTACCGCGATGGGCCACAACTGGGTGCTGACCCGCAGCGCCGACTACCAGCCGGTGGCAATGGCGGGCATGCGCATGGCCTTGGCCGACAGCTACCTGCCGAAGGCCGACAAGCGTGTGCTGGCACACACCAAGGTGATCGGCGGCGGCGAAACCACGCGCGTGCGCTTCTCTACCCAGGGGCTGCAGAAGGGGGGCGACTACACCTTCTTCTGCTCGTTCCCCGGCCACTTCGCGATGATGAAGGGCAAGTTCGTCTTCGGTTGATGCCTTATGTAGAGTCGAGCCATGCTCGACTGCTCCGTGCCAACCAAGGTTGGCACCTACCAGATGCGGCAGTGCCAACCAAGGTTGGCACCTACCAGATGCGGCAGTGCCAACCAAGGTTGGCACCTGCCAGAGCAGGGCTCAGCCCTTGGCGGCCTTGAACGCCACGCGCGCAGCGGCCAGCGTCGCTTCGATCACCGCATCATCGTGCGCGCTGGACAGGAAGCCGGCTTCGTACGCCGACGGTGCGAGGAACACGCCCTGGTCCAGCATCGCGTGGAAGAAGCGGTTGAACGCCGGGATGTCACAGGCGGTGGCCTGCGCATAGGTCTCCACCTTCTCGCTGGTGAAGAACAGGCCGAACATGGCGCCCACGCAGGTGGTGGTCACGGCCACGCCGGCTTCGGCGGCGGCCGCTTCCAGGCCGGCACACAGGCGCGCGGTGCGCTCGGCCAGGTCGGCGTGGAAACCTGGTTGCTGGATCAGCTCCAGCATCGCCAGGCCGGCGGCCATCGCCACCGGGTTGCCGCTCAGCGTACCGGCCTGGTAGATCGGGCCGGCTGGTGCGATCTGCTGCATCAGCTCGCGGCGGCCGCCGTAGGCGCCCACCGGCATGCCGCCGCCGATGATCTTGCCGAAGGTGGTCAGGTCCGGGGTGATGCCGTAATGCGCCTGTGCACCGCCGAGGGCGACGCGGAAGCCGGTCATCACTTCGTCGAAGATCAGCAGCGTGCCGTGCTTCGTGCACAGTTCGCGCAGGTGCTGCAGGTAGCCGTCGCGCGGCGGGATGCAGTTGGCATTGCCAACCACCGGTTCGATGATAAGGCCGGCGATGTCGTCGCCCTGCTGCTCGAACAGCGCGGTGGCCGCTTCGAAGTCGTTGTAGGGCAAGGTCAGGGTCAGTTCGCTCAGGCCGGCCGGCACGCCCGGTGAGGTTGGCACGCCCAGGGTCAGCATGCCGCTGCCGGCCTTGACCAGGAACGAATCGCCATGGCCGTGGTAGCAGCCCTCGAACTTGACGATGCGGTTGCGGCCGGTGGCGCCACGGGCCAGGCGGATGGCCGACAGCGTGGCCTCGGTGCCCGAGTTGACCATGCGCACCATCTCGCAGGACGGCACCAGGCGGGTGATGGTCTCAGCCATGGTCACTTCGGCCGCACAGGGCGCGCCGAAGGACAGGCCATTGTCGATCGCCTTCTTCACCGCTTGGCGCACCGCCGTGTGGTTGTGGCCGACGATCATCGGGCCCCAGGAGCCTACGTAGTCGATGTAGCGGTTGCCGTCGACGTCGTACAGGTAGGCACCGTCGGCGCGCTCGACGAAGAACGGCTCGCCGCCGACCGACTTGAACGCGCGCACCGGCGAATTGACGCCGCCCGGCAGCAGCTGCTGGGCGCGGGAGAACAAGGCGTGGGACTGGTCGTGGTTCATGCGGATTTCCTGGGCATTACGCGAACTGGGCGAGGTAGGCGCGCTGGGTCGCCACCGGGTCTTCGGCGGCGAACACGCTGCTGACCACGGCGACCAGATCGGCGCCGGCGTCGATGATGGGACCGACATTGTCCGGCGTCAGCCCGCCGATCGCCACCCGTGGCACGCCCAGTGCGGCGCTTTGCCGCAGCAGGTCGGTGTGGGCGCGGCTGCTGGTGACCTTGGTGGTGGTCGGGAAGAACGCGCCGAAGGCCACGTAACTGGCACCGGCGGCCACGGCCTTCTCGGCATTGGCCAGCTGGTCGTAGCAGGACGCGCCGATGATGGCGTCCGCGCCGAGCAGGGCGCGCGCGCTGGGGATGTCGCCATCGGTGCCGCCCAGATGCACGCCGGCGGCGCCGACCGCCTTGGCCAGCGCCGGGTCGTCGTTGACGATCAGCGGCACGCCGTGCTCCGCGCACAGCGCCTGCAGCGCGTTGGCCTGCTCCAGTCGCAGCGCGTCGCTGGCGGTCTTGTTGCGGTACTGCAGCCAGGTGGCGCCGGCGGCCAGCAGCGGCGCGGTGCGGGCCAGCAGGCGCGCGGTATCGGGCTCGTCCGGGGTGATCAGGTAGACGCCGCGGGGCGCCGGGGAAGCAGAAGTCATCGATGGCTACCGGTGAGTGGGCCGCGATGGGACAATGGCGGCCCGTGAATCCAGCCCTGATTATCCGATGAGCGACGCCACCCCCACCACCTTGCGTACCTGGATGTGCGTGGTCTGCGGCTTTCTTTACAGCGAAGCGGAAGGCTTGCCGGAAGAGGGCATCGCGCCGGGGACGCGCTGGGAAGACATTCCCGAGACCTGGACCTGCCCGGACTGCGGGGTGACCAAGGCCGATTTCGAGATGGTCGAGGTCGATTGATTGCAATGGCCGCCGGGCATGGCCCGGCGCTACCGGTGGGTGCGGACCGTTGGTCCGCACACCGGACAACCTCAATGCAGCCGCGGCACCGGCCCACCCAGGTCGATCAGCTTCTCGCGCAGCCACTGCGCATCGCTGGCTTCCGGGTTGCGCTTCAGGTACTGCCCCAGGTCATGGCGGGCACCGGCCAGGTATTCCAGCTGCAGGTAGGCCAGGCCGCGATCACGCAGCGCGTCGTCCTGCTCCGGGGCCAGTTTCAGCAGGCGGTCGGCACTGCGTGCGGCGCGATCCCATTCGCCCGCTTCGGCATACACGCCGTGCAGGTTGCGCAGCATCCGCATCAGGATCGCGCGCGCAGGGGCCGGGTCGAGGATCTGCGCCAGCACCTGGTCGTCGGGCATCTGCCCGCCCAGGTGTGACTTGGCCCGCTCGCGCAGTTCGTCCACGTCCAGCGGGCGGCCGCCATTGAACGGGTCCATCACCAGCACGCCGTCGTCCACCGGCAGGCGCACCAGGAAGTGCCCGGGGAAGGACACGCCATCCAGCGGGATTCCCAGCCGGCGCGCGACTTCCATCTGCACCAGCGCCAGCGAGATCGGGTTGCCCAGGCGGCGCTCGAATACCTGGTTGAGGTAGCTGTTGCGCGGGTCGTAGTACTCGTCGTGGTCGCCGCTGTAGCCCAGCTCGTCGAACAGGTGGCGGTTGATCGCCGCCATCTTCAGCGGGCTGTTGTCGATGCTGTCCACTTCCGAGCGGAGGTGATCGACGTGGCTCTGGATCAGCGCGTCGTACGTGGACGGCTGCAGATCGGGGTATTCGTCGCGCGCGATCAGCAGCGCGGTCGGCAACAGTGGCAGCGCCTCGTCTTCGAGGTCGGCCAGTGCATCCCAGTCGGGGAGTGAGATCCGGTCCTGCATGACCACAGACTGGCGTCATTCGCAGGCGGTTTCAAGCGGTGCCGCGTGAAAAGAACATCGTCTTGGAACTGTCGTGTCGATCAAGGTCGACACCTGCCAACAGCCGCCGGCCAACTGTCAGAGGCGGGGCGGTGTGGGCTTGCAGGGCCGCAGGCGCCATGGATGGTGCCTACGAGCCCCCAGGGATGGGTTTACGGCGTGTCCTGCAGGCCCACACCGCCCCGCCATCCCTCGGTAGCCCAGCTTTTGCCTTTGATGTTGATTCGGCGGGTGCCGGGCGCAGCCCGGCAGAACCCTGTTACTCGATGCCCGGGCCGAAGGTCAGCTCAGTGCCGTCCTTCAGCTTGAGTTTCTCCGCCTGGCCGGCATTGAGCTCCAGCACATAGCGCGCCGGGCCTCCGCTGGGGTAGGGCGGGCACATGTCCCCGGCCGAGCACGGCGGCACATCGCGCTGCTGGCTGACCAGCTTGCGCTCGCTGTCGAAGTACAGGATGTCCAGCGCAAGCTTGGTGTTCTTCATCCAGTACGCCTGCATTTCTTCGCGGTCGTGGATGAACAACATGCCGTGGTCAGCGGCCATCTGGTCGCGGAACATCAGTCCGCGCGCGCGGGTTTCATCGTTGGTGGCCAGCTCTACCTGGTAGCGCGCACCATCCAGCTCGACCCAGTGGCGGGCCGCATCGGTGGCGCAGCCGGCCAGGGCCAGCAGCGGAAGCATCAGCAGCGAACGCAACAGTGACATCGTCAGGATCCTTGCAAAGGTCAGAGCACGACCGGCGGCTCGCCGCCGACGATCACCACATCGGCGCGACGGCGCGCGAACAGGCCGACGCAGACCACGCCCGGCAGCTGGTTGAGCTCGCGCTCCAGCTTTTCCGGATCGGTGATCTGCAGGTTGTGGATGTCCAGGATCTGGTTGCCGTTGTCGGTCACCACGCCTTCGCGCCAGGTCGGCTGGCCGCCGGTCATGTCGCGGATCTGGCGGGCGATCAGGCTGCGCGCCATCGGAATCACCTCCACCGGCAGCGGGAATCTGCCCAGCACCGGCACCTGCTTGCTCGGGTCGACGATGCAGATGAAGCGCTCGCTGGCCTCGGCGATGATCTTCTCGCGGGTCAGCGCGGCACCGCCGCCCTTGATCAGGCACTTGTTGGCATCGCACTCATCGGCGCCGTCCACGTACAGCGACAGGTTGCCGCTGTGGTTCAGCTCGATCACCTCGATGCCGTGCTGCTTCAGGCGCGCGGTGCTCTGTTCGGAGCTGGACACGGCGCCCTTGATGCGGTGCTGGATGCGGGCCAGGGCATCGATGAAATAGGCCACGGTGGAACCGGTGCCGACACCGACGATCATGCCGTCTTCAACGTACTCGATGGCTTTCTCGGCGGCCAGGCGCTTGGCTTCGGACATGGGAGAACTCTCAGGCAGGGAATCAGGATTTCTTTTCCAGCGACAGCAGCAGCTTCCACTGCGCAGCGGTCACCGGAAACACCGACAGGCGGTTGCCCTTGGCAACCAGCGGGAAGCCTTCGCCCAGCGCTTCGGCGTGCAGCTTGATCTCGTCCAGCGCGATCACCTGCTTGAGCTTGCGGTCGAAGGCCACGTCCACCAGCATCCAGCGCGGGTTCTCGCGCGTGCTCTTGGGGTCGTGGTAGTCGGATTTCGGGTCGAACTGGGTGTCGTCCGGGTAGGCCGTGCTGGCCACCGTGGCCAGGCCGACGATGCCCGGCACCTTGGTATTGGAGTGGTAGAACAGGATGCCGTCGCCCACCTGCATGCCATCGCGCATGAAGTTGCGCGCCTGGTAGTTGCGCACCCCGTTCCAGGGTTCGACCTTGACCTTGGCCAGGTCATCGATGGAGAAGGCGTCCGGTTCGGACTTCATCAGCCAGTAGCGCTTGCGGGCGGTCATGCGTTCACGGGGGCAGCGGAGGGGAACAGGGTGCCGTCTTCGGTGCAGATCGCATCCACCGGCACGTCCCACGACGCCACCGGCAAGGACTCGACCTGCTGCACCGCGAACGCCGCGCCGACCAGCCAGGGCGGCGCCGGCCGGTCGTGGCGGAAGGCGAAGCTGCGATCATACCAGCCGCCCCCCATGCCCAGCCGTCGGCACTGTGTGTCGAATCCCACCAGCGGGGTGACCACCAGCGCCATCTGCGCCGGTTCCAGGGTGTCTTCCACGGCTACATCCGGCTCGGGGATGCCGTAACGGTTGCTGGTCAGCGGTTGTCCGGGCCGCCACGGCGCGAAGCGCAGCGTGTCGCCTGCCAGAATCGGCAGGCAGTAGGTCAGTGTGTCGGGTAGCTGCAACTGCCACCGGTGCAGGGCGATTTCGCCATCCAGCGCCCAGTAGCCGGCCACCGTACCTTTGCGCGGGGCGAAGGGCAGGGCCAGCAGGGCATCGGCGAGGGATTCGGCGGCGGCGATGCGCTCACCGGCGGAAAGGTCGCGGCGGCGTTGCCGCAGGTCGTGGCGCAGGGCCTGGCGCGGGTCGGTCATGGCAGCGTGCGGCAAGGATCAGCCGTCATTGTGCCGGAAAGAACAAGGGCGACGCCCGAAGACGCCGCCCTTGCTGGAATATTGCATTCTCCGCAATGTCGATGCATGCGAAACGACCTTGAACCCGGGGGCTCAAGTGGGAACGCTGGAGAACCATCGGGCTTCCCGCTACAAGGCGGACCTGCACTCCCGGCGCTGTCGCGCTCCCGGTGTCGTTCTTAAGGGACAAGGCGAATGTTTGCACATGCCGTCGAGTACCGCAGAGAACGCGTGGCCATTATAGCCAGCACACAGGATCTGGATAGGCCGTTCGTCGGCAACAGTCCGTGCCAATTCAGATATGAGAAGACGCGTTATGCGCGTTTCTCACGCACCGCCGTCAATCGCACGGTCCAGGCGCCGGTTCAGGTCGGCCAGCGTCTGCTGCAGCGCCACCGCCTGGCGGGCGTTCTCGTCGCGCAGCAGCTGCAGTTCGTGGGCCAGGTTCAGCGCGGCCAGCACGGCCACGCGGTCCACCGCAGCCATGCGGTTGCTGCCGCGGATCTCGCGCATGCGCGCATCGAGCAGGCGCGCGGCCGCCATCAGGCTGTCGCGTTCATCACCGCCGACACCCACGGTGTATTCACGATCGAGGATGCGGACACTGACCGGTTCGGCGCTCATGTGTGCTGCTCCAGGGATTTGAGCCGGCTGATCATTGCTTCCACCCGCGAGCGCGCCTGTTCGTTCTTGGCCAGCAGCGTGGAGCGCTCGGCCACCAGTTGTTCCTGCTGGTGGCGCAGGCTGCGGTTCTCCTCGGCCAGCCGCTGGTTGCGTTCAAGCAACGCTTCCACGCGGGCGGCGAAGTCCTGCAGCTGGGCAAGGGGATCGGCGGGTTCCATGCGGGCACGATAGGCAAGCGGGGCAAGGGCGGTCAAGCGCTGTCGCAGCAAGGCCCGGCGGCCACGGGGAGGAGACCGTCAGGTTGCTACACTAGGCGGTCTCACGGGCGCGCGCGTGCGCGCTCCTGGTTTCCTTATCCGAACGAGCCGCACGATGACCGAACTTCCCTCCGTCGACGACGTTTCCCGCGCCAGCCAGGCGCTGGGCCTGGGTGCCACCGCTGCCGAGCTCCACGGTGCGCTGTGTGGCTGGCTGGCCGCTGGCGGCGCCCCCGGCAATGACTGGCCGGCGCGCGTGCTGGCCGACGACAATCTGGCCCCGGTGGCCGCCGACAGCGTGCTGGCTCAGCTGCTGCAGGCCACCATCAAGCAGCTGGAAGACCGCGACTTCGCCTTCGAGCTGCTGCTGACCGACGACGACGACGTGGCCGCGCAGGCCGATGCCATGTTCGCCTGGACCCGCAGCTTCCTCGGCGGCTTCGGCCTGGGCAGTGGCGGCCATCGCCCGGCGCTGTCCGAAGAGGGCGAAGAAGCGTTGAACGACATGGCCAGCCTGGCCCGCGCCTCCAGCGAGGATTTCGAGGCCGGTGGTGACGATGACGACGAAGCATTGTCGGAGATCGAGGAGTTCATCCGCGTGGCGGTGTTGCTGCTGCACGGTGACGTGGTGCTGGCCTCGCGCCATCGGCAGCGGCTGAATTGATGGATATCAAGCAGCGCACCGGCATCGCGGCCGGCGAGTACAAGCGTCGCCGCCGCCAGCTGATGGACATGGCCGGCGAGGACGCGATCCTGGTGCTGCCCGCCGCGGCCGAGAAGGTGCGCAGCCTGGATACCCATTACCCGTTCCGGCAGGATTCGGACTTCCAGTACCTGAGTGGCTTCCCGGAACCGGAAGCGGTGCTGGTGCTGATTCCCGGTCGCCGCCATGGCGAGGCGATCCTGTTCTGCCGCGAGCGCGACGCCGAGCGCGAAGCCTGGGACGGTGGCCGTGCCGGCCAGGAAGGCGCGGTGGCGCAGTACGGCATGGACGATGCCTATCCGATCGATGATCTGGACGAGATCCTGCCGGGCCTGCTGGAAGGGCGTTCGCGCGTCTATTACCACTTCGGCCGCGATGCCGACTTCGACCTGAAGCTGATCGGCTGGGTCAACCGTGTTCGTTCGCAGGTGCGCCACGGCGCGCAACCGCCGCATGAGTTCCTGGAGCTGGGCCATCTGCTGCACGAGCAGCGCCTGTTCAAGTCCGGTTCGGAAGTGGCGCTGATGCACCATGCCGCGCAGATCAGCGTGCGCGCGCACCTGGCGGCGATGAAGGCAGCGAAGGCGGGCATCCACGAGTACGAACTGCAGGCCGAACTGGAACGGGTGTTCCGTGCCAACGATGCGGTGCCGGCGTACTGCAGCATTGTCGGTGCCGGCCGCAACGGTTGCATCCTGCATTACCGCGACAACAACGCGCGTTCGCGTGACGGCGAACTGGTGCTGATCGATGCCGGTGCCGAGTACCGTGGCTATGCCAGCGACATCACCCGCACGTTCCCGGTGAATGGCCGCTTCAGTGCCGAACAGCGCGCGCTGCACGACCTGGTCGGTGATGCACAGGCCGCGGCACTGGCCCAGGCCAAGCCGGGCGTGGCCTATGAGATGGGCCACCTGGCGGCGGTGCAGACCCTGACCGAAGGCCTGCTGCGGCTGGGCCTGCTGAAGGGCACGCTGGAAAAGAACCTGTCCGAGGGCCTGTACCAGCGCTTCTACCGGCACAAGACCGGGCACTGGATCGGCATGGACGTGCACGACGTGGGCGACTACCGCCTGGCCGGCGATTCGCGCCTGCTGGAGCCGGGCATGGCGTTCACCATCGAGCCGGGGCTGTACATCGGCGTGGACGACTCGACGGTGGAACCGCGCTGGCGCGGTATCGGCATCCGCACCGAGGACGATGTGCTGATCACCGATGACGGCCATCGCGTGCTGACCGAGGGCCTGGCGCGCAGCGCCGACGAGATCGAAGCGGTGATGGCGGGGTAAGGGGTTTCGGCAGGGCTTGCAGCCCTGCACCCGCAGAGGCAACAGCCAAGGCCAAAGCCAATGCCAAGACCAAAGCGGGCTATCCGTGGGATGGCGGGGCACTGTGGGATTGCGGGGACGCCGTGAATCCATCCCTGGAGGCTTGGTCGCGGCATCCATGCCGCTCACACCCCGCAAGCCCACAGTGCCCCGCCTTCGACAGGTTCACGCGGCTGTCGGTAACGGCGGTTGTTGGAACGAACGACGATTGGTAGGTGTCGACCTTGGTCGACACAGAGCGAGCGCAGCGAGCGACCCGCTTTTGCTTTTCTTTTTTCTTTTCCGTGGTTGAACGCGCGCAGGAAACTGTCAGAGGTGGGGCGGGGTGGGTTCGCGGGGGTGTCCGCGGCATGGATGCCGCGGCCAAGCCTCCAGGGATGGATTCACGGCGTCCCCCGCGACCCCACCCCGCCCCGCCAAGCGCGGCTTTTGATTTCAGCGACCAACCACGAGGGGCTCAGCCGTTGGCCGCCGCAAACTCCGGCCGCGTCAGATTGTCCGCTTCGCCCTCGGTGCACAGCACTTCGTCTTCGATGCGGATGCCGCCGTACGGACGGAAGAAGTCCACCCGCTCCCAGTTGATCGCATCGCCATGGCCGGCGTCCTTTACTTCATTCAACAGCATGTCGATGAAGTACAGGCCGGGTTCGATGGTCACCACCATGCCCGGTTCCAGCACGCGGGTCAGGCGCAGGTACGGGTGGCCGGCCGGGCGCTCGATGCGGCCGCCTTCATCGCTGGCCGCGAAACCGGCCACGTCGTGTACCTGCAGGCCGATCAGGTGGCCGATGCCGTGCGGGAAGAACGCGGCGCTGACGCCGGTTTCCAGTGCGGTCTGCGGCGAGACCTTGATCACGCCGAAGTCCTTCAGCACGCCCATCAGCGAAAGATGCGCGTCCACGTGCAGCTGCTTGTAGTCGAAGCCCGGGCGCACCGCCGCGCACATCTGCTGCTGCGCGGCATCGACGGCAGCGATCATCGCCGCGAACTCGTCGTGGCCGTGTGCGGCGTAGGTACGGGTGATGTCGCTGGCGTAGCCGTGCGCGCTGGCGCCGGCATCGATCAGGAAGCTGCGCAGCGGCTGCGGCGCCTTGCGGCCCAGCTCGGTGTAATGCAGCACGGCGGCGTGTTCGTTCAGCGCCACGATGTTGCCGTACGGCAGCTCGGTGGCATCCTGGCCCACGGCCTGGCAGTACGCCATGTGGATGCTGAACTCGTCGGCGCCGTTGCGGAACGCGGCTTCGGCGGCGCGGTGGCCACGCACGCCCAGCACCTGCGCCTGGCGCATCAACGCGATTTCATACGGCGTCTTGCTGCCGCGGTGCCATTCCAGGTAGTTCACCACCGGTGCCGGGTTGTTCGGCACGTAACTGCCCAGCGCGCTCTGCGGCTCGCCGAGGATCGCGCAGCGCGACGGGTCGGCCGGCAGCAGCGCCAGCGCCTCTTCGGGCTTGCGGATGATGTGGATGTCGAAGTGCTCCACCCACCAGCCGCTGGGTGCGTCCGGTACCACGTGCCAGTAATCGAACGGCTGGTGGAAAATCACCGCCGGGCGCTTGCCGGGGGTGAACACGATCCAGCTGTTGGGCACGCGGGTCAGCGGCAGCCAGGCCTTGAACTGCGGGTTCACCGCGTACGGGTAGTCGCGGTCGTCGAACACCTGGTAGTGCAGGGTGCCGCTGGGCACCACCAGATGGTCGAGGCTGCCGCGGGCCAGCGCCTGTTCGGCGCGTCGGCACAGCACGGCCAGGTGGTCGGAATACAGGGCGCCGGGGTCTTGCTGGATCATTGCGGTGGCTCGACACGGAAAACGGCCCTAGATTCTGCCGCATACCGCGAAAAACCGCTGTGCCGGAACCGGCACTCAGGCCGTCGAAACCGGTCCCTCGTCGCTGTCCTCGCCTACCCATTGGCGCAGCAGCTGCCGATGTTCGCGTGACAGGGTCAGGAAGCGGAAGCCGGTCCAGCTCTGCCCGGGCGCGTGCGCCGGCTCGCTCCACAGCAGATGCACGCCGACGTCGATCGCTTCCTGGCGACCATCACCCATCGGCAGCGGGAAGCGCAGCTGGTACAGCGCATCTTCGCGCAGCGGGGCGCTGGCCAGCATCAGCATGCCGGTCTCGGAGACATTACCGAGCCGGCCGACCACGCATTCGCGCATCTGGTCGGTGACCGGCACCAGGTCCGAGACTTGGCGGCGCGGTGCGCGGCGCGTGTCCTGCGGTGGGACGGGTTTCATGCGTGGGTCTCCTGCGTGCGATCAGCGGCCAGTGCGCGCAATGCACCAAGGCTGGCCTGCCAGGCGCGGTCGACCAGCCGGCCCTTGTCCTCGGTGACCAGTTGCGCATGGCCAGCGCTGATCTGCCGGGCCAGCGTATCCAGGTCGGTGTCGGCGATCTTCTGCCCGCGTGCGTTGACCAGCAGCGCGTGGCCAGTCAGCAGGCTGTACCAGGACAGTCGCTGGCGGCGCAGCGTGCCGTCGTCGTTGCCGATATCGAACCAGCTGCCGAACGGCAGCGTCGACAGCTGCTGGTATGCCGCTTCTTCTGCACTGTTGCGCGGTGCGGTCGCCGCGGTACCGGCAGTCGTGCCGGCATGTTCACCCAGGCGTGCGCGCGCCTTCAGGCGAGCGCTCAGTTCGGTACGCGAGGTGCTGTCATCCTCACCACCGGGCGTGGCCAGGCGACGGGCGACGGCAGCAGCTTCCTCGGCGTGGTAACCAACCTGCAGCAAGGCCGCTTCGACCTCGGCGGCCAGTACCGTATCGGTGCCGGCAGCGGCACCCACCGGCTGTGCGGTCACCGCGGCGATGCGTTGGGTCTGCTGCAGGCGCTCCTGCCACTGCGGCGAGTCGTCGCCATGGCGCAGCCGGGTCAGGGTCAGGGCATCGGCCCAGGCCTGGCGCAACAGGGTCTGCACGAATCGCGGTGGCTCCTGCGCATCGCAGCACTGATCGATGCGGGCGCTGGCCTGGCGCCGGGCCAGTTCCAGCCGTTCCTTGCCGCGTGCGGCTTCCACGTGGCGGCGCTCGGCCAGTTCGGCACGATGCGCGGCGGCACGCTGGTGCTGCTGCACATCTTCATTGGCAGCGGCGAAGGCTTCCGGCGCGCGTGCATCCTGTCCAAGCAGGCCCTGCACGCTCTGCGCCATGCGCTGCAGCAGCTGCGGGTCGACATCATCGTCGCCCAGCCAGTTGGCACCGACTTCGGCGATCTGGTTGAGCAGCTCGCGCGCGGGATGTTCGTCGCGTACGAAGAAGCCCGGGTCGGCCATCGCAGCCCGCGCCAGCGGTACCTGCAGGCGCGCCAGCAGGGCGGCGGGTACCGGGTCGGGGCGCTGTTGCTGCTGCACCTGCTGCATCAGCATGCGCAGCAGGTCGAGGTTGTCGCGGTCATGGCTGCCCAACTGGGCCTGCGCGCCGTGTTCGCTGCGCAGTTGGGCGACAACGGCGGCCTGCAGGTCGGCCACGCCGGTGGCGGAACTGGACTGGGCCTGCAGGCGCGCGAGTACGGCGTCCACCGCAGCGCTGGGTACGGCATTGCTGTCCGCGGGTGCGGCGCTGGCATGGCGTGCCTGCTGCAACAGCTCATGCAGTGCGCTGCCGGTGGACGTGGTCAGTCCCGGCGTGGCGGCGGGGCCGGCAGCGCCGCCCTCGTTGAAGGCGTCCTGTACCAGGCTCGACCAGGAGCCCGAAGGGGCCGAACCGTTCCAGCCGGTCAGGGGCGCAGCGGCACGTTTGGCAGGCTGCGTGGTGCGGCCGCCACCTACCGACTGGGTGATGATCCGCCGCGTGCTCGAGGAACGCGCCAGATAGGGGGTGTAGACCAGCCCCGGCAGCACGCCGTGCTGGGCCAGCAGTGCATTGGCGCGGTCGAGTACATCGCCCAGCCGCTCCAGCACCTGCCGTTCAAAGCTGCGGTAAAGCGCCAGCTGCACCTCGGCGCCAAGCGCATCCTGTTCGGCCAGTCTGCGCACCATCGCGCACAGCGCCTGCGGCGCCAGTGGCAGGGTGTCGGCTTCGAAAGCCGGCGCTGCGGCCAGCACGCCCAGGCGTTGGCCCAGCAGGTTCAGCGTGTTGGTCGAACGCAGGGTTTCCCGCCGCACCATCTCGGTCAGCAGCAGGTCGCGGTCGACGTCATGCTCGGCTACCAGTGACAGCCCCAGCATGCCCGGCAGCGGCGGCGGAGCCGCGCTGGTCGTGGCGCCGGTGGGCGGCTCGCGCAGGCGTGCCAGTGCGTCGGCAACGGCATCGAGCATGCGGTCGGCGAAGTGACCGGAGAAGGTGTGCAGCTGGCCGCGCTGGGCCATCAGTTCAGATTGCTGCTGCGGATTGCGCGCACGGTCGGCGTCGTGCAGCAGGGTCTGCTCCAGTGCTTCGACGGTCAGGATCAGCGGCGCGGCCAGCGTTTGCCGGCACAGGCCGATCAACGCGCCCAGCAGTTCGCGCACCCGCGGTGGCAGGTCGCTTGCGGCCAGGCGGGCTTTGTCGGCAGGGGTGATGGAAAAGACAGCTGACATCGGCAGGCGGTACCCGGATTCCCGCGGATCGATCTGGTGAATCTACCGTGTCGGCCGCTGTCGGCGCTACTTTAGGGTGAATGTGCATCCCGTTCGCCAGGCACCACCCGGCGGATGAACGGTAGTGCCGGTCACTGGCCGGCAACTCTGTCTTTACCGGATTGCCGGCCAGCGGCCGGCACTACCCATTACTCCAGGAAGCTCATTCCTCCAGGAACAGGCTCACCACATCGTTGGTGAAGCGCCGGCCCAGTTCGGTCGGCTGCACATGGCCATTGGTCACGTCCAGCCAGCCGCGCTGCACGGCCTCGGCCAGCGGTGCATCGAGCACGCTGCGTGGCAGCCCGGTGCGCGACTCGAAATCGCGCAGTCCAAAGCCTTCATGCAGGCGCAGCAGGTTCAGCATGTATTCGAAGGGCAGCCGCTCGGGTGCGATCACCTCGTCACCGCCGAACGAGGCTGGCGTGCCCGCGCTGTCCAGGTAGGCCTGCGGATGCTTGAGTTTCCAGCGCCGCAGCACGTGTTCCTCTGCACCGGAGCTGATCTTGCCGTGCGCGCCGGCACCGATGCCGAGATAGTCGCCGAAGCGCCAGTAGTTCAGGTTGTGCGCACTCTGCCGGCCGGGTCGGGCGTAGGCGCTCACCTCGTACTGGCCGAAGCCGGCCTGCGCCAGCAGCGCCTGGCAGTGCTCCTGCATGTCCCAGGCGTTGTCTTCGTCGGGAATGCCCTGCGGCGGTCGTGCGAAGAACACCGTGTTCGGTTCCAGCGTCAGCTGGTAATGCGAGATGTGCGCCGGCTGCAGCGCGAACGCACGTTCCAGGTCGGCCTCGGCACCGGCCAGGGTCTGTTCCGGCAGCGCGTACATCAGGTCGATGTTGAAGTTGTCATAGCCCGCGTCCTGCGCCATTTTCACGGCGCGTTCGGCCTCGCCGCTGTCATGGATGCGGCCCAGGCGCTTGAGCATCGCATCGTCGAAACTCTGGATGCCGAAGCTGAGGCGGTTCACGCCGGCCGCGCGGTAACGGTCGAAGCGGCCATGCTCGGCGGTGCCCGGGTTGGTTTCCAGGGTGATTTCGGCATTGGGCGCGAAGCGCAGGCGCGCGCTGGCCTGCTGCAGGAAGCGGTCGATCGCTTCCGGCGGGAACAGGCTGGGCGTGCCGCCGCCGAAGAACACGCTGTGCACCACCCGGCCCCAGACCAGCGGCAGATCCTGGTCGAGATCGCGCAGCAGTGCGTCGATGTAGGCGTCGAACGGCAGTTCGCCCTTGGCCTGGTGCGAATTGAAATCGCAGTACGGGCATTTGCGCACGCACCACGGCAGGTGCACGTACAGCGACAGCGGCGGCGGCACCAGTCGCGGCGGGCTGTCGTGGTCAGCGGAGCAGGCTTCGCCGGGCAGGTGGTTGCAGTGATCGTGGGCGTGCGGCATAGGTTTCTTCGGTAGTGCCGGCCGCTGGCCGGCTTCCCTGGGGAATCAGTAAGGCGTCAAAGCCAGGTCGCCAGCTGCTGCTTGAGCTGCTGCAGGGCGAGCGCACGGTGGCTGATGGCGTTTTTCAGGGCCGGCTCCATCTCCGCGGCAGTCAGGCCGTGGGTGGTATCCAGGAACACCGGGTTGTAGCCGAAACCATTCGTGCCACGCAGTTCGCGGATGATCTGCCCCTCCCAACGGCCTTCACAGATCAACGGCTGCGGGTCGGTGGCGTGACGCAGCAGCACGATCACCGCATAGAAGCGGGCGTCGCGCTGGCCATCGGGAATGTCCGCCATTGCCTCCAGCAGCTTGGCATTGTTGGCTGCGGCGTCGGTCGGGTGGCCGGCATAGCGCGCGCTGTACAGGCCCGGTGCACCGCCGAGGGCATCGACGATCAGGCCCGAATCATCGGCCAGCGCCGGCAGGCCGGTGGCTTCGCAGGCTGCGCGCGCCTTCAGCAGCGCGTTCTCGACGAAGGTCAGGCCGGTCTCTTCCACGTCGCCCAGGCCCAGCTCGGCGGCCGAGGTGATCTGCAGCGGCAGGTCGGCGAGGATCTCCCGCATCTCCACCAGTTTGCCGGCGTTGTGGCTGGCCAGTACCAGTTTCTTCATTGACGTGGCTCCAGCAGGTCCCAGGTGTTGCCATACAGGTCGCGGAACACCGCCACCGTTGCATAGGGTTCTTCGCGCGGCGCTTCCAGGAACTCGACACCAGCGGCCAGCATTGCCGCGTGGTCGCGGTGGAAGTCGTCGGTGTTGAGGAAGAAGGCGACGCGGCCACCGGTCTGGTTGCCGATGCGGCTGCGCTGTTCCTCATCGCTGGCGCGTGCCAGCAGCAGGGCGGCGGCGTTGCCGTCGGACGGACCGACCACCACCCAGCGCTTGTGGCCCTGGTCGATGTCTTCCAGCAGCGCGAAGCCGAGCTTGCCGGTGTACCAGGCAATGGCTTCGTCGTAGTCGGCCACCACCAGCGTGGTCAGGGCAAGACGCCGCTTCATGCCGACAGTGCCGCCTGCTGCGCGTCCAGCAGCTCGCGCACGCCCTTTTCGGCCAGGCCCAGCAGCGCATCCAGTTCATCGCGACGGAAGGCATGGCCTTCGGCGGTGCCCTGCAGTTCGATGAAGCCACCGCCGTCGTTCATCACCACGTTCATGTCGGTGTCGCAGTCGCTGTCTTCAGCGTAGTCCAGGTCCAGCACCGGGGTGCCGCGGTAGACGCCCACCGACACGGCGGCCACCGCGCCCAGGATCGGGTTGCGCTTGATGTCGCCGCGCTTCATCAGCACGTTCACCGCATCGACCAGGGCCACGTAGGCGCCGGTGATGGCGGCGGTGCGGGTGCCGCCATCGGCCTGCAGCACATCGCAATCCAGGGTGATGGTGCGTTCGCCCAGCGCGTTGCGGTCCACGCAGGCGCGCAGGCTGCGGCCGATCAGGCGCTGGATCTCCAGCGTGCGGCCGCCCTGCTTGCCACGGGCCGCTTCACGGTCACTGCGGGTGTGGGTGGCGCGCGGCAGCATGCCGTATTCGGCGGTGACCCAGCCTTCGCCCTTGCCACGCAGGAAGCCCGGCACGCGGTTCTCGACGCTGGCGGTGCACAGCACGCGGGTTTCACCGAAGCACACCAGCACCGAACCTTCGGCGTGGCGGGTGAAGCCGCGTTGGATGACGACCGGGCGGAGCTGGTCGGGCTGGCGGCCGCTGGGGCGGGAATCGGACATGGTGCGGGTTCCGTAATGGCGAGGGAGTACGCCGCCACGCCCGCGGCCTTCACGGGGCGGGCAAGGGGGCTCTGGTGAGGGCGCTAGGGTACCATTCCCCCTTTGCACGCACCGGACACAATCCATGATTCGAAGCATGACCGCCTACGCCGGCGGCGAGCGGGTCACCCCGTGGGGCACGCTGGGCTGCGAGCTGCGCTCGGTCAACCACCGCTTCCTGGAGGTTGGTACGCGCCTGCCCGATGAACTGCGGGCGCTGGAACCGCAGCTGCGCGAGCGCATTGCCGCACGCCTGAGCCGCGGCAAGCTGGATCTGGTGATGCGCCTGCGCGCGCCGGAAGCCGCCGCCAACCTGCAGGTGGACGAGGCCCTGCTGGGCCAGCTGGGTCGCCTGGCGCACCGCCTGACCTCCGATTTCCCCAACCTGCAGGTCAGCTTTACCGATCTGCTGCAGCTGCCGGGCGTCACCCGTGGCGAGGCCACCGATGCCGCTGCCCTGCAGGCAGAGGCACTGGCCCTGCTGGACCAGGTGCTGGACGGCTTCGTCGAGGCCCGCGAGCGTGAAGGCAGCAAGTTGTCCGCGGCCATCAGCGAGCGCGTGGACGGCATCGAGCGCATTGCAACGGAAGTGCGCACCCTGATTCCGGCCATTCGCGACGGCCAGCGCGCCAAGCTGGCCGCCCGACTGGCCGACCTGCCGCACCCGGTCGACCCGGGTCGTGCCGAGCAGGAACTGGTGCTGTGGCTGCAGAAGCTGGACGTGGATGAAGAACTGGACCGGCTGGGCAGCCACATTGTCGAGATCCGCCGCGTGCTCAAGCAGCGCGAGCCGGTCGGCCGCCGCCTGGACTTCCTGCTGCAGGAGTTCAATCGCGAAGCCAATACGCTGGGGTCCAAGTCGGTGGACAGCCGTACGTCCAATGCGGCGGTGGAGCTGAAGGTGCTGATCGACCAGATCCGCGAACAGGTGCAGAACATCGAGTGATGTTGCATCCAGTGATACAGCAGGGGCGCCTTCGGGCGCCCTTGTCGTTTCAGCGCATCAGCGCACGCTGACACCCCGTGTTCCCGCACTCAACCGCCCCACCACGGCCGCCTGGCCGAACCCCGCATCGCGGAAGCAGGCCAGCACCGCATCCACCGCTTCTGGGGCACAGGACACCAGCAGGCCGCCGCTGGTCTGCGGGTCGGTCAGCAGTGGCTGCCAGTGGGCGGCCAAGCCCTCGGCGAAGCGCACCTCGGCGCCATACGAGGCCCAGTTGCGGTTGGAGGCGCCGGTCACGCAGCCACGTTGCAGCAGGTCCAGGGTCTGCGGCAGCAGCGGCACCCGTGCACTGTCCACCTCGGCAGCGACACCACTGGCGCGGCACACTTCCAGCAGGTGGCCGAGCAGGCCGAAGCCGGTGACGTCGGTCATGGCATGCACGCCGTCCAGCGCGGCCATCGGCACGCCCACGGCGTTCAGGCGGGTGGTCGACTCGATCATCTGCCGGTAGCCCTCGGCATCCAGCACTTCCTTCTTCAGTGCCGACGAATACACGCCCACGCCCAACGGCTTGCCCAGCACCAGCACATCGCCGGGGCGGGCATCGGCATTGCGCTTGAGTCGTTGCGGGTCGAGCACGCCGATCGCGGCCAGGCCATAGATGGGTTCAACCGAATCGATGCTGTGGCCACCAGCGACCACGATGCCGGCGTCGGCGCAGGCGCGTTCGCCGCCCTGCAGGATGCCGCGGATGGTGTCCTGCGGCAGGGTATTGATCGGCATGCCGACGATGGCCAGCGCGAACAGCGGCCGCGCGCCCATTGCGTACAGATCCGACAATGCGTTGGTGGCAGCGATGCGACCGAAGTCGAACGGGTCGTCGACGATCGGCATGAAGAAGTCGGTGGTGGCGACGATCGCCTGATGGTCATCCAGGCGGTACACCGCGGCATCATCGCTGGTCTCGCGGCCGACCAACAGTTCGGCCGGTGCGGGAAGTGCGGGAACCCCGCGCAACAGTTCGGTCAGCACGCCTGGCGCGATCTTGCAGCCGCAGCCACCGCCATGCGCGAGAGACGTCAGTCGTTGCGGGGCATCGGCCGTTGAAGGAGCGGGGGACTGCACGTGCGTGGCCATGCCGACATCTCCTGCGGAAACACGAATGGCGGAAGGCAGCAGGAGTCGAACCTACCAGGGAACGATCGACGCCCCCTACTGGGTTTGAAGCCCAGCCGCATGCCCGGATGCGCATGCCTTCCGAAAGTACGGCAATGCCGGTGGGCTCAGTCGCGGGCTGCATTCCACTGCAGGTCGCCGCGCGGCCGATGCTGGTCACCGACGCGTCGAGTGTAGCCAACGCGATTGAAGAACTCCAAGATCTGGATGCTGCGCTTGCGGCCGAGGCCGATGGCATCGCGGAACGCCGCCGCATCCACCGTGCCGCTGGCCTGTGACAGCTGCGCGACGATCGCGGCCAGCTCGGCGATGCGGGCCGGTGCATAGAACAGGTCGGGCACCACCTGGAACAGTTCACCACGCGCGGCAGCGCGGCGCAGGACCGCGCGGACCTCATCCTCGGGCAGGCCGATGTCGGCCGCCAGGGTACGTACCCACGGCGGATCGAAACCGCCCGCGTGCAGTTGCGGCAGCACGCGTTCGAGCAGCAGGCGTTCGCGTTCCGGCGGTGCGTGATCGTGGCCGGGCAAGCGCCACCATGCACCCGCGCGCTGCACGCTGCCATCGTCGAGCAGGTCCTGCAGCAGGGCGTTCCACAGGCTGGTTGCCAGCGCAGGCAGGGTGCTGCGCTGCAGGCGTCCACTGTCGACGCCGGGTTCGTCGGGGCGGCGCTCATGCCAGCCGCGCAGCGAGGTGAGCACCTGTTCGCGCAGCGCCTGCCAGTGCGGGGCAAGAATGATCACCGTGTCTTCGCGGGTAGTGATGCGGCGCGCGTCGTCGGGCAGGTCGATCCGGTCGGCGGCACGCCGGCAGTAGCGCTGCAGGGCGCCGAGGGGAATGCCGGCGGGTGCCTGCTGCAGCAGCGGGCCAACTCCAGCGGCGGCCGCCAGTTGCTCCAGCGCCCCCAGCCACGCGAGCCGCGCCGGGCTGCGCCGACGCCGCTGCGGGGGATCTGGATCGAGCACGACACCACCGCCCAGGGTACGGGTCGCGGCCGAATCGCGGGCAATGAAGCGGTCGCCGCACATCGCGCAGACTGGTGCGTCGAACACCAGCTGTACCAACTGACCATTGCCGTGGTCATGGTCCTCCAGCAGCACCACGTGGGCCTGCCGGTGCATCGTGCCCCAGTGGATATGCAGTGGCGTCCAGTCGCGCAGAGGCGCTTCCCGCGCGGAAAGCCGCAGGCGCACATCGACACGGGTGGTGGCCAGCAGCGCGCGCGGGTCGGCGATCCAGTCCCCGCGCGTGATGTCGTCGCGGGCGATGGCGGCCAGGTTCAGCGCGCAGCGCTGCCCAGCCACCGCCTGTTCGCTGGCCTGGTTCTGCGCGTGGATGCTGCGCACGCGAACTTCAGTGGCGGCCGGCATCAGCTGCAGATGTTCGCCAACAGTAGCCACGCCGCCATGCACTGCGCCGGTCACCAGCGTGCCGTGGCCGGCCAGTGAGAACACGCGATCCACCGGCATGCGGAACAGTTCGCTGCGCAGCCCGGCCTGGCGCATGCTGGCACCATCCGCGGCCCATGCGTGCAGTTGGGTACGCAGCGCGCTGACGCCTGCGTCTTCAGGTGACGTGCTGTTGCAGGCGAACATGGGAGCGTCCTGCAGCGGCGTGCCGGCCAGCAATGCAGCGATCTCGATTTCGACCCGAGCGAGGCGTGCGGCATCCACGCGGTCGATCTTGGTCAACGCCACCGCGCCACGGTCTACGCCCAACAGCTGCAGGATCGCCAGATGTTCGCGGGTCTGCGGCATCACACCGTCGTCGGCGGCAATTACCAGCAACGCGACGTCGATGCCGGTGGCGCCGGCCACCATGGTGTGTACGAAGCGCTCGTGGCCGGGCACATCGACGAAGCCAAGCGTGGCTGCTGGTCCTTCTCCGGCGGCGGCTTCAACGGGCACATAGGCGTAGCCCAGCTCAATCGATATGCCGCGCGTGCGCTCTTCCTGCAGGCGGTCGGTCTCGATGCCGGTCAGCGCCCGCACCAGGCTGGTCTTGCCATGGTCGATATGCCCGGCGGTGCCGACGATCATGCCTGCAGCGTGCTCCATTGCGCGAGGAAGGCGGCTTCGTCAGCAGGCTCGAGACAGCGCAGGTCCAGCCACAATGCGTCATCTGCGATGCGGCCCAGTACCGGCTGTGGCAGCTGGCGCAGGCGCTTGGTCAGGCGATCCAGTCCGCCACGGCGTGTACTGGTGACGCGCAGTCCGGCACTGGCCAGCTGTGCCTGCGGTTGCGCACCGCTGCCGATCTGGCTGTGCATCGCCGCGCGTTCAAGGCTGTGCTCCGAGGCCAGCCCGTCGCGCATCGGTTGCAACAGACGCTGTGCCTGCGCATCGATGTCGTCCTGCGTGCGCGACAGGGTGCGCAGGGTCGGCAGCCTGTGCGCCAGCAGCTCCGGCTCGCGGTACAGGGCCAGTACCGCTTCCAGCGCGGCCAGCCCCATCTTGTCCATGCGCAGCGCGCGCTTCAGCGGGTTGCGGTTGATCCGTGCGATCAGATCGGCGCGGCCGGCGATGATGCCGGCCTGCGGTCCGCCCAGCAGCTTGTCGCCGCTGAACGAAACCAGGTCGGCGCCGGCCGCCAGCGTTTCCTGCACGGTCGGCTCGTGCGGCAGGCCGAACAGGGCCAGATCACACAGGCTGCCGCTGCCCAGGTCCACCACCAGCGGCAGGCCATGCTCGTGCGCGATCGCCGCCATCTTCGCGGTCTCGACCTTGGCGGTGAAGCCGGTGATCGCGTAGTTGCTGGCGTGAACCTCCATCAGCAGCGCAGTGCGCGCGCCGATGGCGTTGGCGAAGTCGGCCGGATGAGTGCGGTTGGTGGTACCCACTTCCAGCAACCGCGCGCCGGCGCTGCGCATCACATCGGGAATGCGGAAGGCACCGCCGATCTCCACCAGTTCGCCGCGCGACACCACCACGTCGCGCCGGTTGGCCAGGCTGTTGAGCAGCAGCAGGACCGCTGCCGCATTGTTGTTGACCACGGTTGCGGCTTCGGCGCCGGTCAATTCGCAGACAAGCGCCTGCACCCGTGCATCGCGGTCGCCGCGGCGGCCCCGGCTGATGTCGAATTCCAGATCGACCGGTGCGGTCATCGCACGCGCCACCGCCTGTACCGCAGTCTCGGGCAGCAGGGCGCGGCCCAGATTGGTGTGCAGCACGGTGCCGGTCAGGTTGTACATCGGCTGCAGGTCCAAGCGTGCATCGCCGGCGAGCGCTGCGTTGAGTGCGGCGACCAGCGCCGGGCCGTCAATGGCCTGCTGAAGGGCCTCGACCGAGAGCTGTGCGGCACCGATGCGCTCACGCAGCGCCTGCAGATGCACGCGCAGCAGCTGGGTGATGCGACTGCGCCCGTGGCCTTCAATCAGATCGGACAACGCCGGCAGTCGCAGCAGCCGATCCAGCGAGGGCAGGGCAGCGGCTGATGCTGGAGCAGGAGGCGTGCGTGGCATCGGTCAGTCGCCGTCGGCCTGCCACAGCAGCGGGTTCTGGCTGGCACGCGCGTAGCCTTCCTCGGCCAGCAGCAGGTCCAGTGCGAGGGTGCCCAGATCGTCGGCCACCGGCTCCAGCATCGGGTCTTTTTCCAGGTACAGGATCTTGCGGTAGCTGTGGCAGTGGTCGCAGGTCTCGGCACGCACCGCACTCTCGCGCACGGCGTGGCCGGCATCGCCATCCACATCGGCCAAGGCACGGTAGGCGATGTCCTTGCCGGCGGTGCCGCATTGACTGCACTGCACGCGCACGTAATGCCACTGGCAGGCGCACAACGCGCACGACAGGTAGCGATAGGACGCATAGGGTGGGCGTGCCTGCACCACGCTCACCACCGGCAGGGTGCCGCACAACGGGCACAGCCCGGGTGCATCGGCCAGCGGCTTCAGATCGGCCGGGCGGAAGCTCTCGGCCAATACCGCCCAGTACACCTGCAGCGCCGTCATCACCAGCAGCGCAGCCACCGCATCCAGCGACGGTGCATCGTCCCGCTCCAGCACTGCGTGAGCCTGCGCATCCAGCCACGCGTCATCCGCAGCGGCAACGCGTTGCAGTTCCTGGCGGGTTTCCGCCGGCAGGCCGGCTTCATCGGCACAGTGTTGGCATAGCGTGCGCAACCAACCGTGCCAGCGGTCGTCGAGATGGAGAGTGTTGGCGGGACGCAGCGGCATGCCGGCGCCGGCCGCAGCGCTCGACTGTTGCGCGCGGGCCTGCACCTGCAGCGCTTCACGTTGCTGCGGCGTCAATTCATCCAGCAGCGCCTGCTGCGCATCGGCCAACGCCGCCAGCAACTGCAGGTAACCGCCGATGGCACTGTGCGTGGCCAGGCTGCGGAGGCGGGCCGCGCGATCGGCGAACAGGGACGCAGCATCGGGCAGGATGATGCGCGGAACATCGCGCGAGGCCAGCGTCTCGATTTCACCGGGTTCAAGGATGCGTTGCGCCATGCAGGGCCAGCCGGAAGAACCAGCCTCCATCCTCGCCGTTGTCGGCGCTGGCGTCCAGCGTGCTGCCGGCCATTTGAAAGGATGGGGTCAGATCCGTTCTCCAGAGGAAAACGGATCTGACCCCATCGGTCGTTGCCGTGTTCATCGTGTCGACCAAGGTCGACACCCACCAAGAGCAACGCAGAACGCCGTCCCGACAGATCGCAGGAAACTGTCGAAGGCGGGGTGGGTCCGGTTGCGGGGGCGTGAGCCGCATGGATGCGGCGACCGAGCTTACATGGACGTACTTGCAGCGGCCCCCGCAACCGGACCCACCCCGCCATCCCCAGGAAACCCGCTTTTGCCGTTGACGTTGGCGTTGATTTTGCGGGTGCAGGGCCGCAGGCCCTGTCGTCAACCCTCTCCCCGCCGCCCGCGCAGGATGTCCCGGAACCACTGCCGGTGGTGCTTGTACGCCCACCCATAGGTCACCTTGCCCTGGGTCATCGCCCGCACCGAGCCCTTGATCCAGATCGCCGCGTAGATGTGCACCACGATCGCGCATACCAGCACCCAGCCGAACAGCGCATGGGCAAGTACCGAGAAGCGGATCACCCCGATCGGGAAGAAGTGGCTGAAGTACTGCCGCCAGATCACGAAGCCGGTCAGCAGCAGCGCCGACAGGCAACCGATGATGGCCCAGAACAGCAGCTTCTGGCCGGCATTGAAGCGCCCCACCGGCGGCAGCTTCTCGTCCTCGTTGCGCAGCACATCGCGCATGCCACGCATCCACTTGCCGTCGTCGGCGGTCGGCAGGTTGTCGCGCCACATGCGGAACGCCAGCAAGGCGAAGCCCACCACCATCGCCAGGCCGATGAACGGGTGCAGGATGCGCGTCCACGGCCCGCCGCCGAACAGCTGGGTCAGCGGGAACAGGGCAGGGTGGAACAAGGCCAGCCCGGACAGCGCGGTCAGCACGAAGCAGATCGCCACGATCCAGTGGTTGATGCGGGTCGGTGCGCGGTAACGCACGATCTGCCGCGGGTGCGGGGCGTACTTCATGGCCGCTGCTCCTCTTCGATCTTCTTCGCCTCGTGCTCGGCCTCTTCTTCTTCCTCATCGTTCACCGTGTTGCGGCCGATGCCGATGTAATGCAGGAAGCCGGCGAAGGCGGTGGCGGCGATCGCCAGAACGCCCAGCGGCTTGGCCACGCCCTTCCACACCTCCACCATCGGGCTGATGCGCGGGTCCTTGGGCAGGTCGGCGTACAGCTCGGGCTTGTCCACGTGCTGCAGCACATACATCACGTGGGTTCCGCCGACGCCCTGCGGGTCGTACAAGCCAGCGTTTTCGTAGCCACGCGATTTCAGGTCTTCCACGCGCCCCGCGGCATGCTCGGTCATCGCCTGCTTGCTGCCGAAGGTGATCGCACCGGTCGGGCAGGTCTTCACGCAGGCCGGTTCCTGGCCCACCGCCACCCTGTCCGAACACAGCGTGCACTTGTAGGCCTTGTGGTCCTTCTTGGAAATGCGCGGCACGTCGAACGGGCAGCCGGTCACGCAGTAGCCGCAGCCGATGCAGTTCTCTTCCTGGAAGTCGACGATACCGTTGGCGTACTGGATGATCGCACCCGGTGACGGGCAGGCCTTCAGGCATCCCGGGTCGGCGCAGTGCATGCAGCCTTCCTTGCGGATCAGCCACTCCAGCTTGCCTTTCTCGTCCTCGTACTCGCGGAACTTCATCACCGTCCACGACTGGTCGCTCAGGTCGGGCGGGTTGTCATAGCTGCCAACGCAGCTGCCGACCTCGTCGCGCAGGTCGTTCCACTCCATGCAGGCGACCTGGCAGGCCTTGCAGCCGATGCACTTGCTCACATCGATCAGCTTGGCGACCTGGCCGGTGTGCGCACCACGTGCCTCCGGCGAGGGCGTGGTGGTGGCCGAGCGGCGGATGATATCCAGCGATTGCAGTGACATGGCGTGTCTCCTACACCTTCTCGACCTTGACCAGGATGCACTTCGATTCGGGCGTCTGCGAGTTGCCGTCACCGATGGCGTTGGTCAGTGTATTGGCGATGTATCCGGGCTTGGCCGCACCGAGGAAGCCCCAGTGGATCGGCACGCCCACCTGGTGCACGGTTTTGCCATCAATCTGCAGGGCCTTGATGCGCTTGGTCACCATCGCCACCGCTTCGATGTGGCCACGCTTGGAACTGACCCGCACGCGGCTGCCGTTGTTGATGCCCAGCTCGTCGGCCAATGCCGCGCCGATCTCGACGAACTGCTCGGGCTGGATGATGGCGTTGAGCTTGCCGTGCTTGGTCCAGAAGTGGAAATGCTCGGTCAACCGGTAAGTGGTGGCCACATGCGGGAACTCATCCGGCGAACCGATCTGTGCACGATCGCTGTCGAACACACGGGCCGCCGGGTTGTTCAGCGTCAGTGCCTGGCCAGGGCTGAGCGGGTTGCTGCGCAGCGGTGTATCGAAAGGTTCGTAGTGCTCCGGGAACGGGCCCTCGGCCATGCCTGCCTTGGCGAAGAAGCGGGCAATGCCTTCCGGGTTCATGATGAACGGACCCATGCCGCCGGCGGGATCTTCGTCGGCCTTGAAGTCCGGCACGTCCACGCTGCCCCAGTTCCTGCCGTTCCAGGCGAGCAGTGTGCGCCGGGGATCGAACGGCTGGCCGGCCACGTCGCACGAGGCGCGGTTGTACATCACGCGGCGGTTGGCAGGCCACGCCCAGGCCCAGCCCAGCGTGTTGCCGATGCCGGTGGGGTCGCTGTTGTCACGCCGCGCCATCATGTTGCCGGTCGGGCCCCAGGCTCCGATGTAGATCCAGCAGCCGGAGGCGGTGCTGCCGTCGTCGCGCAGGTCGCCAAATGCGGCCAGCTGCTCGCCGGCCTTGCGCACCAGCTTGGTCGGGTCCTTCGGATCGAACACGTCCACCAGCGCCTTGCCGTTGTACTCCATCGCCAGTTCTTCCGGCGTCGGCAGTTCCGGGTTGGAATACTTCCAGGCCAGGTCGCGCACCGGCTCCCACCACGCACCACCGTCCTTTTCGTACATCGCTTTGATGCGATGGAACAGTTCGGACATGATCTCGATGTCGCTGCGCGCTTCGCCCGGCGGATTGGCCCCCTTCCAGTGCCACTGCAGCCAGCGCGAGGAATTCACCACCGCGCCGTTTTCCTCGGCGAACGAGGTGGTCGGCAGGCGGAACACTTCGGTCTGGATCGTGCCCGGGTCGACGTCGTTCAACGCGCCGTGGTTCTGCCAGAACGCGATGGTCTCGGTTTCCAGCGGGTCCATGCTGACCATGAACTTGAGCTTGGAGAACGCGCTGATCAGTTTGCCCTTGTTCGGCGCCGAGGCCAGCGGATTGAAGCCCTGGCAGATGTAGCCGTGGATCTTGCCTTCGTTCATCAGCTCGTACGCCTGCAGCATGTCGTACGGTTTGTCGAGCTTGGGCAGATGGTCGAAGCACCAGTTGTTGTCGGCGGTGGCGGCGTCGCCCCACCACGACTTCATCAGGCTGACGTGGAACTTCGGGTAGTTCTGCCAGAACGACATCTGGTTGGCGCGCAGGGGCTTCTGCGTGCGCTTGGCGATGTAGGCGTCGTAGTCCTGCTCGTCCTGCTTCGGCAGGGTCAGGTAGCCGGGCAGCAGGTCGGACATCAGGCCGATGTCGGTCAGGCCCTGGATGTTGGAATGCCCGCGCAGCGCGTTCATCCCACCGCCGGCCACGCCGATGTTGCCCAGCAGCAGCTGCACCATGGTGCCGGCACGCACGTTCTGTGCGCCCACCGAGTGCTGCGTCCAGCCCAGCGCGTACAGGATGGTCATCGCCTTGTCCTTGCCGGCGGTGGACGCGATCATGTCCCAGACCTGGCGGATGCTGTCGGCCGGCGTGCCGCAGATACGTTCGACCATCTCCACGGTGTAGCGCGCGTAGTGCTGCTTGAGCAGGGTGTAGACGCAGCGCGGGTCCTTCAGCGTCGGGTCGCTGCGCACGAAACCGTCATCGCCGTACACGTAGTCCCAGCTGGAACGGTCGTAGCTGCGCTTCTCCTCGTTGTAGCCCGAATACAGGCCGTCCTTGAAGGCGAACTCGTCCTTCACCAGGAACGACATGTCGGTGTAGTTCAGCACGTACTCGTGCTGGATGCGGTCTTCTGTCAACAGATAGTTGATCAGGCCGCCCAGGAACACGATGTCGGTGCCGGTGCGGATCGGCGCGTATACGTCGGCCACCGCGGCCGAGCGGTTGAAACGCGGATCGACCACGATCAGGCGTGCCTTGTTGTGGGCCTTGGCCTCGGTCACCCATTTGAAACCGCACGGGTGTGCCTCGGCGGCATTGCCACCCATGATCAGCACCAGGTCGGCATTCTTGATGTCGACCCAGTGATTCGTCATCGCACCACGGCCTAGCGTCGGGGCAAGACCTGCCACCGTCGGGCCGTGTCAGACACGTGCCTGGTTGTCGAATGCCAACATGCCAAGCGAGCGCACGACCTTGTGGGTCAGCACCGCGGTTTCATTGCTGGTGGCCGAGGCGGCCAGCATGCCGGTGGTCAGCCAGCGGTTGACCGTCTGCCCGGCCTCGTTCTTCTGCACGAAGTTGGCATCGCGGTCTTCCTTCATCAGCCGGGCGATGCGGTCCAGCGCATCGTCCCAGCTCAGCCGCTTCCACTCGTTCGAGCCCGGCGCGCGGTACTCGGGGTAGAGCAGGCGCGACTTGCTGTGGATGATGTCGGCCAGGCCGGCACCCTTCGGGCACAGCGTGCCGCGGTTGACCGGATGGTCCGGGTCGCCCTCGATATGGAAGATGCTCGGCTCGGCGTTCTTGGCGCCATCGCCGAGGCTGTACATCAGGATGCCGCAGGCCACCGAACAGTACGTACAGGTGTTGCGGGTCTCGGTCGCGCGGGTCAGCTTGTACTGCCTGACCTCCGCGAGCGCGATGCCGGGCGCGAAGCCCATCAATGCCAGACTGGAGCCGACCAGGGTTGTCCCGGTCACTTTCAGGAACTGGCGGCGGCTCATCGAGGGCATGCCGTTCTCCTGGGATGGCGAGGAGGCGCAGGCCTCCGGGCTGTCGGTGGGTACGGCCCGGTTATAGCACAGGCCCCCGCACGCCCATGTGGCACAAGGCCCTGCACCCTGCTGGCCGGGCGCGGAAAGGGGCGCCTCTGCTAAAGTTGCGTGCCCGCACCCCGGGGAGCCGTCTGCCGGGCCTGGTTCCAGGATGTTCCGCGCAGCCCCCGCCGTCCTGGCGCGATCCTCCGCGCCGGATCTGGAACACTGAGGAAAAATTTTGCGAAATCAACCAGTTGGGTTCCGCGCATGAGCGCCCCGTCGAAGCCGTCGGACGCCGTTGCGCGCGGCACGCTGTACATCGTTGCCGCCCCCTCCGGTGCCGGCAAGAGCAGCATCGTCAATGCCACCCTGGCGCGTGATCCGCAGATCGCCCTGTCGATCTCCTTCACTTCGCGCGCGATGCGCCCGGGTGAAGTGAACGGCCAGCACTACCACTTCGTCAGTGCCGAGAAGTTCGAGCAGATGATCGCTGCCGGCGACTTCTTCGAGCATGCCTGGGTGCACGGCGACTGGAAGGGCACCGCCCGCCAGTCGGTGGAACCGCAGCTGGCTGCCGGCCAGGACGTGCTGCTGGAAATCGACTGGCAGGGCGCGCAGCAGGTACGCCAGCTGGTGCCGGGCACGGTCACCGTGTTCATCCTGCCGCCGTCCAAGCAGGCCCTGCAGGACCGCATGCGCAAGCGCGGCCAGGACAGCGAGGCGGTCATCGCCCAGCGCCTGGGTGCCGCCCGTGACGAGATGCTGCACTTCAACGAGTTCGACTACGTCATCGTCAACGAGGTGTTCGACACCGCCGTGGACGAGCTGTGTGCCATCTTCACCGCCAGCCGCCTGCGCCGGGAGGCCCAGAAGGTCCGCCACGCCGGCCTGATCCAGGCGCTGCTGACCCCTGATCCGGGCGCAACTGACTGATTCCAAAAGAATCGGGTGGGGGTTGGCTTGATTTTGTCCAGCCCCTGCCAGTACACTCCGTCCCCTTTCCCTCATTCGACTGAGCGGCCGACCGGTCGCCGGGAGCCCGTATGGCCCGCATCACCGTAGAAGATTGCCTGGAAGTCGTTAACAACCGTTTCGAACTGGTCATGATGGCTTCCAAGCGTGCCCGCCAGCTCGCCAACGGCGTGCAGGCCACGCTGGACAACAGCGAGACCGAGGACAAGCCGACCGTGCTGGCACTGCGCGAAATCGCCGCCCGCAAGATCGACAACGCGCTGATCGACGAAGTCGAGAAGGCCGAGCGTGAGCGCGCCGAGCGCGAAGCGCTGGAGTGGGCCGCCGCCGAAGTGGTCGCCGACGAAGACATGTCCAAGAACGACGATTGATCGCATCGATCAAGGTCATTGCTGGATACGCCGAACAGCCCGCCCCGTGCGGGCTGTTTCGCATTCAGGATTTGCCGTAAACGGCGCACTGGCATAGGCTTCGGGCATGAACCCAGGCCCCACTGCCAAGGTCGCCGCAGTCCCCGCTGCCGCCGTACCCGACTACGTCCTCCAGCTTGAACGCGCCGCCCACTACCTGCCGCCCGAGCAGCTGCCGCTGCTGCGCCGCGCCTGGGAAGTTGGAGCCGCCGCGCATGCTGGGCAGACGCGCAAGTCGGGCGAGCCCTATATCACCCATCCGGTGGCCGTGGCCCAGGTGCTGGCCGAGCTGGGCCTGGACGTGGAAGCGCTGATCGCTGCGATCCTGCACGACACCATCGAAGACACCCCCCTGACCCGTGAGGCGCTGGCGGCCGAGTTCGGTGAGGCCGTGGCCGAGCTGGTCGACGGCGTGACCAAGCTGGACAAGCTGAAGTTCCGCGACCGCCAGGAGGCTGCCGCCGAGAGCTTCCGCAAGATGCTGCTGGCGATGTCGCGCGACCTGCGCGTGATCATGATCAAGCTGGCCGACCGCCTGCACAACATGCGCACGCTGGGCGCGCAGAGCCGCGAGGCACGTGGCCGCATCGCCCGCGAGACGCTGGAGATCTACGCGCCTATCGCCCAGCGCCTGGGCATGAGCCTGGTCAAGAGCGAACTGCAGAACCTCGGGTTCAAGGCGCTGTATCCGTGGCGCCATGCCATCCTGGAAAAGCACATCCGCAGTCAGCCGGTGGTGCGCCGCGAGGCGCTGGCGCAGGTGGAAGTGCAGTTGTCGCAGCGCCTGGCCAAGGAGGGCATCGAGCACCGCCTGGTCAGCCGCATCAAGACGCCGTGGAGCATCTACAACAAGATGCACGAAGAGAACAAATCCTTCGATCAGGTGATGGATGTGTTCGGTTTCCGCCTGGTCGTGCGCAGCGTGCCCAGCTGCTACCACGCGCTGGGTTCGGTGCACGCTACCTTCAAGCCGCTGGATGGGCGCTTCCGCGACTTCATCGCCATTCCCAAGGCCAACGGCTACCAGTCGCTGCACACGGTGCTGTTCGGGCCGTATGGCTCGCCGATCGAAGTGCAGATCCGTACCGAGGAAATGGACCTGATCGCCGAACGCGGTGTGGCCGCGCACTGGACCTACAAGTTCGGTGGTGATTCACCCAACAGCGCACAGAGCCGCGCACATGCCTGGATCGTCGAACTGATCGACTCGCAGCGCGCTGCCGGTTCCTCGCTGGAGTTCCTCGACAACGTCAAGGTCGACCTGTTCCCGGACGAGGTCTACCTTTTCACCCCGAAGGGCAAGATCCTCGCGCTGCCGCGCAACTCCACCGCGCTCGACTTCGCCTACGCCGTGCATACCGACGTCGGCAACATGGCCGTGGCCTCGCGCGTGGACAAGAAACTGGTGCCGTTGCGGACCAAGCTGGTGTCGGGCCAGTCGGTAGAGATCATCACCGCGCGCTCGGCCACGCCGAAACCGCAGTGGCTGGAATTCGTGGTCACCAGCAAGGCACGCACCGCCATCCGCCACCAGCTCAAGCAGCTGGAGCACGAAGACGCCGTGCAGCTGGGGCACCGCATGCTCGACCGCGCGCTGGAAGCGATGGACAGCTCGCTGGAGCGGCTGCCGAAGGGACGCCTGGATGCGTTCCTGGCCGAGCACCGGTTCCCGCGCCTGGAGGCGCTGCTGGCCGAAGTTGCGCTGGGCAACTGGATGCCGACCCAGGCCGCACAGGCGCTGATGGCCTACGCCGAACTGCGGGGCGGCCCGCATTCGCGCCACCACTCGCAGGAGAAGATCCTGATCAACGGCAGCGAACGCGGCGTGGTCACCTTCGCCGGCTGCTGCCAGCCGATTCCCGGCGACGAGATCATGGGCTACCACACAGCCGGCAAGGGCATCGTGGTGCACCGCATGGACTGCCCGAACCTGGCCGAACTGCGCAAGTCACCCGAGCGCTGGGTGCCGATCGGCTGGGATACCACCGTTTCCGGGGACTACGACACCTCGCTGGTGGTGGAAGTGGAGAACGGCACCGGCGTGCTGGCGCAACTGGCCGCGGCCATCGCGCAGAGCCACTCCAACATCGAGCGCGTGGACTACCTGGACCGCGACTTCAACGCCGCCGTGCTGGCGTTCAACATCCAGGTACGCGACCGCAACCACCTGGCCGAAGTGATGCGCCGCCTGCGCCGCCTGTCGGTCGTGCAGGCCGTGCGCCGGCAGTAACGCGAACCCGGGGTCGGATCCCTCTCCAACGGAGAGGGATCCGACCCCATTGAATCCCGCTGCAGGTCCACGCCATTCGTGGATGCTTCCGGTAGTGCCGGCCGCTGGCCGGCAACTTCGCGGTGCTTCCGACGTTCATGAGGTTGCCGGCCAGCGGCCGGCACTACCGAAGCGGCGCGGTAGATCCACGCCATGCGTGGATGCGCGCCCACCCGGTACAATCACCGCTCTGTTTTCCCCCAAAAGCACCGGAGCGACCCATGTCCCGCCAGATCATCAACACCGAAAAGGCCCCGGCCGCCATCGGCCCGTACTCGCAGGCCGTGCGCGCCGGCAACACCGTGTATTTCTCCGGCCAGATTCCGCTCGACCCGGCCACCGGCGACATCGTCGGCGCCGGTGACGTCGAAGCGCAGGCCCGCCGCGCCTTCGACAACCTCAAGGCTGTGGCCGAAGCCGCTGGCGGCTCGCTGGACAAGGTCGTGCGTCTGGGCCTGTACCTGACCGATCTGGGCGAGTTCGCCAAGGTCAACGCGGTCATGCAGGACTACTTCCAGGCCCCGTTCCCGGCCCGTTCCACCATCGAAGTCTCCGGCCTGCCGAAGGGTGCCAACTTCGAGGTTGACGCGGTGATGGTCATCGACTGACCACCACGTGGCACGCAAGGCGGCGGTCACCCCGGTCCTGTCACCGTCCGGCGAAGCATCGCTTGCGATGCTCGCCGGCGTCGGTCCGGCCGTGGCCGCCAAACTGCAGACACGTGGCCTGGCCACCCTGCAGGATCTCTGGCTTCATCTGCCGCTGCGCTATGAAGACCGCACCCGGCTGACCCGCATCGAAGACCTGCGCAACGGCGTGCCGGCGCAGGTGGAAGGGCGGGTGGTCGCGGTCGAGCGCGGCATGCGCTACCGGCCGATGCTGAAAGTGGCGGTGGAAGACGAAGGGCAGGGCACCCTGGTGCTGCGCTTCTTCCACTTCCGCCAGCAGCAGGTCGGACAGTTCGCGGTCGGCAACCGGCTGCGCTGCTTCGGCACGCCCAAACCCGGCCATCTCGGCCTGGAAATCGTCCATCCCAGCTACCAGGTGCTGGGCCGCAACGACGATCCCGAACTCGGCGACCGCCTCGACCCGGTGTATCCCACCGTCGAAGGCGTTGGCCCGATGACCATGCGCAAGCTGATCGGCCAGGCGCTGGACCGCCTGCCCGAGGAAAGCACGTTGGAACTGCTGCCCAATGGCTGGCTGGATGGCCTGGGCCTGCCGTCACTGCGCAGCGCGCTGCTGACCGTGCACCGGCCGCCGCCGGATGCCGACCTGGCTGCACTGGCCGCCGGGACGCATCCGGCGCAGCGCCGGCTGGCGATGGAAGAACTATTGGCCCATCACCTCAGCCTGCGTCGCCAGCGCATTGCCTTGCAGGCGCATCATGCGCCGCCGCTGGCCGGCCCCGGCAAACTGGCCAAGGCGTTGTTGAAGCAGCTACCGTTCGCGCTGACCGGCGCGCAGACACGTGTGTTCAAGCAGATCCGCGAAGATCTCGCGCGGCCCAGCCCGATGCTGCGGCTGGTGCAGGGCGACGTCGGCTCCGGCAAGACCGTGGTCGCCGCGCTGGCTGCCATGCTGGCGGTGGAGCAGGGCAAGCAGGTGGCACTGGCTGCCCCCACCGAACTGCTGGCTGAGCAGCATCTCAACAACCTGCGCGGCTGGCTGGAACCGCTCGGCGTGCACATCGCGTGGCTGGCCGGCAAGGTCACCGGCAAGGCGCGCGCCAAGGTGATGGAACAGGTCGCCACCGGCGAAGCACAGGTGGTGGTGGGCACCCATGCGCTGATGCAGGAGGCGGTGGTGTTCCAGGATCTGGCCCTGGCCATCGTCGACGAGCAGCACCGCTTCGGCGTGCACCAGCGGTTGGCGCTGCGCGACAAGGGCGCGGGCGGCAACAGCGTGCCGCACCAGCTGGTGATGACCGCCACGCCGATTCCGCGGACGCTGGCGATGTCCGAATACGCCGATCTGGATGTCTCGGCCATCGACGAACTGCCGCCGGGCCGCACCCCGGTGCAGACCGTCGCATTGAACAACGATCGCCGCCCGGAACTGATCGAGCGCATCGCCCTGGCCTGCCAGGAAGGGCGGCAGGTGTACTGGGTGTGCACGCTCATCGAGGAAAGCGAAGAGCTCGACGCCACGCCGGCGCAGGCCACCTACGAATCGCTGCAGGCGCTGCTGCCGGGCGTGCGCGTCGGCCTGGTGCATGGCCGGCTGAAGGCGGCGGAAAAGCTGGCCACGATGGTCGCGTTCAAGGCCGGCGAGATCGATCTGCTGGTGGCGACCACCGTGATTGAAGTGGGCGTGGATGTGCCCAATGCTTCGCTGATGGTGATCGAGAATGCCGAGCGCCTGGGCCTGGCGCAGCTGCATCAGCTGCGCGGCCGCGTCGGTCGTGGCTCGGCGGTCTCGCGCTGCGTGCTGCTGTACCAGGCCCCGCTTTCGCAGATGGCGCGCGAGCGTTTGCAGACCATGCGCGAAACGAACGATGGTTTCGTCATCGCCGAAAAGGATCTGGAGCTGCGTGGCCCGGGCGAACTGCTGGGTACCCGGCAGACCGGCCTGGCCGGCTTCCGCATTGCTGATCTCGCGCGCGATGCCGGTCTGCTGCCGGGCGTGCATGAGCTGGCTGAGCGCCTGCTGGCGCAGCAGCCCGCGCTGGCCGATCGTGTGGTGCAGCGCTGGATCGGCACCGCCGTGCGTTACGCCTCGGCCTAATACCGCCTTGGTGGGTGTGGACCTTGGTCCACACATCCACGCATGGCGTAGATCTACATCGCGCTGCGCGCGGGAGTCGAGCAAGGCTCGACTCTACAGACAGCGCTTTCGATCATTTCCATGTTCATCCACGCATTGCGTGGATGTGTCGACCAAGGTCGACACCTACCAACATCCGCCGTTCCGACAGACCGCGGAAATCTGTCGAAGGCGGGGTGGGTCCGGTTGCGGGGGTGTCCGCGGCATGGATGCCGCGGCCAAGCCCCCAAGGACGGGTTTACGGCGTCCCCCGCAACCGGACCCACCCCGCCATCCCCCAGAAAACCAGCTTTTGACGTTGCCGTTGCCGTTGCTCCTGCCTCTGCGGGTGCAGGGCGCAGCCCTGCCGACCCCCGTACTTGCAACGGTCATCATCCCGGTCCACACTTCGTTGCCGATCTGAAGACGGCAACGATGACCCACAAGATCCCCCTGTTGATCGACACCGACCCTGGTGTGGACGACGCCCTGGCCCTGCTGATGGCCTTTGCCGATGAACGGCATGACGTGGTCGCCCTGACCATCGCCGCCGGCAATGTCGGCCTGCAGTACACGGTCCGCAACGCCCTCAAGCTCTGCGACATCGTCGGCCGCGCCGACGTGCCGGTGTTTGCCGGCAGCCCGGATCCGCTGCTGCATCCGTCCGTCGACGCCGCCCACGTGCATGGCCGTGATGGTTATGGCGATGTGGACCTGCCACCGCCGAGCCGCGAGGCTGAAGCCGAACACGCCGCGCTGGCGATCCTGCGCCTGTCGCACGAACACGCCGGCGAACTGATGCTGGTGATGCTCGGCCCGCTGACCAACCTGGCGCTGGCGCTGAAGCTGGATCCGACCCTGCCTGAGCGTATCAAGCGCATCGTGGTGATGGGCGGCGCGGTCACCTGCCACGGCAACATCACCCCGGCGGCCGAATTCAATATCGCCTTCGATCCGGAAGCGGCGCACGTGGTGTTCACCACCTTCAAGCACCTGCTGGTGTCCGACTGGGAGGCCACTGTCGCCCACGGCCTGCCGCTGCAGGAGGCTGAGAAGTGGCTGCAGGCCGATTCCGATCGCGCCCGCTTCTACGAGCTGATCTCGCGCAAGACCCGCGGCCTGTCCGAAGACAGCAAGGGCGGCCGCTGGTACACCGCCGACGCACTGGCCATGGCCTGGGCGCTGAACCCGGAAGGGCAGCTGCAGGTGGAGTCGCGGCCGCTGAACGTGGAGCTGAACGGTACGTTCAGCCGCGGTGCCACCATCGTCGACTGGAACCGCCAGACCGGCCAGCCGGACAACTGCGATCTGCTGATGGCCTACGACCAGGCGCGCTTCGAGGCCCTGGTGCGCCAGGCGTTGGGCGCCGCCTGAGCCGGATGCCGGCAACCGGTTGCCCCGAGGGGCAACCGGTGCTTATAATGCCGCTCTTGACCACCAGCCCATTTACGGTGTGAGCCCATGAAGGCCGATATCCATCCGAACTACCGCGACGTCGTCTTCCATGACGTCACCTCCGATTTCAAGATCCTGACCCGCTCGACCATGAGCACGAAGGAAACCATCAAGTGGGAAGACGGCAACGACTACCCGCTGGTGAAGGTTGAAATTTCCTCTGCTTCGCACCCGTTCTACACGGGCAAGCACAAGGTCATCGATACCTCGGGCCGCATCGACAAGTTCCAGAAGCGCTACGCGCGCTGATCTGTCGATCCAGCTTCGAACCGACGGCCGCGCTCTGCGCGGCCGTTTGTTTTTCCCCGGCGCCTGCCCAACGGGCGTTTGGATGGACGGAACACTGCGTTCGGGTGACAACGCTTTTGCCGATCCGGGCCGCTCAACGGCCGGCGTCTGGCCGCCTGTCGTCTACGACTTCTGTCTAGCGCCGGGCAAATGCTGCTGTGCGATAATGGCGTGATCCCCGGCACAGGCCGAGGACGTCATTCACGTGCCTGACCAATGCGCTTGGGCAGGCGCCTTCCCATGAAGGAGCGCACACAGTGTCCGATCTTGATCAGGTCACGCTCAACGCCGGCGATAAGTCGGTCGTTCTGCCCGTCATCAAACCCACCCTTGGCAACGACTGCGTCGACATCGCGAAGCTGACCAAGGAAACGGGGTACTTCACCTACGATTCCGGTTTCACCGCGACGGCCAGCTGCAAGTCCGCCATCACCTACATCGACGGCGACAAGGGCGTGCTGCTGTACCGCGGCTACCCGATCGAACAGTTGTCGGAAAAGTCGAGCTACGTCGAAGTGGCCTACCTGCTGATCAACGGCGAGCGCCCGAGCGCCGAGCAGCTGAAGGCCTTCACCGACGAGCTGGCTGCCGAAGCCAACGTCGATGAGTCGATCAACACCCTGATCGGCAGCTTCGCCAAGGATGCCCATCCGATGGCGATCCTGACCGCCGCCATCGCGCAGCTGTCGGGCATCTACCACGCCTCGCTGGACCTGGCCGACGCCGAGCAGCGCCGCCAGGCCGCCGTGCGCCTGATCGCCAAGGTGCCGACCCTGTCGGCGCTGATCTACCGCCACGGCAAGGGCCTGCCGGCCAACAAGCCGGACACCTCGCTGGACTACGTCAGCCGCTTCCTGAAGCAGACCTTCGAGTCGGCTGACGGCAAGTACGAACTGAACCAGGACGTGGTCAAGGCACTGGACCTGCTGTTCATCCTGCACGCCGACCACGAGCAGAACGCGTCGACCTCGACCGTGCGTCTGGTCGGTTCGACCGGTGCCAACCCGTATGCGTCGGTCGCCGCTGGCGTCACCGCGCTGTGGGGTCCGGCCCACGGCGGTGCCAACGAAGCCGTGCTGAAGATGCTGGAAGAGATCGGTTCGGCCGACAACGTCGAATCGGCCGTGCTGAAGGCCAAGGACAAGACCTCCGGCTTCCGCCTGATGGGCTTCGGCCACCGCGTGTACAAGAACTTCGATCCGCGCGCGAAGGTCATCGGTGAGATGACCGGCAAGGTGCTCAAGCAGCTGGGCGTGCAGGATCCGCTGCTGGACGTGGCCGTCAAGCTGGAACAGGCCGCGCTGCAGGACGAGTACTTCGTCGCCCGCAAGCTGTACCCGAACGTCGATTTCTACAGCGGCATCATCTACAAGGCGCTGCAGATCCCGACCGAGATGTTCACCGTCATGTTCGCCCTCGGCCGCACCTCCGGCTGGGTGTCGCATTGGCTGGAACAGCAGGTCGACCCGGAAATGAAGATCGGCCGTCCGCGCCAGGTCTACACTGGCAGCGACGTGCGCGACTACCAGGGCTGATCGCCCGCGTAGGTTGTGCCAAGAACGCCCCGCATCCGCGGGGCGTTTTTTTTTGCTTCGGCTCTGGTGGATGCCAACCTTGGTTGGCACGCTTTCGACACTCGGGAAAAATCATCCACGCGTGGCATGGATCTACCGCGTTCCCGCTTTTTGGTAGGTGCCAACCTTGGTTGGCACGCTCTTCACCGCGCCAAGACCGCGTGATTCAAGGGTCTCGCCAGCTTCACAAGCGCTCGCGCAGCCTCAGGACGCCAGCTGCACCCGCAGCACTGATACGGAGCATCCACCCCATGAGTACCCGATTCGATCCACCCGAGCGCGGCCCGCTCGGTCCCGACGTCGCCGCTGTCGTTACCGCACCCATCGTGCCGCCCACCAGCGAAAGCGCAGTGTCCTGGGGCGCGATCCTGGCCGGCGCCGTTGCCGCCGCTGCACTGTCCCTCATCCTGCTCATCCTGGGTGTAGGCCTTGGTCTGTCCTCGGTGTCACCGTGGTCGTTCGAAGGCGTCAGCAAGGAAACCTTCGGCTGGTCCAGCATCATCTGGCTGACCTTCACCGCGCTGGCCGCTTCCGGCCTGGGTGGTTATCTGGCCGGTCGCCTGCGCACCAAGTGGACGCAGCTGCACGGTGATGAAACCTACTTCCGCGACACCGCGCACGGCTTCGTGTCCTGGGCTGTGGCGACCCTGCTCACTGCTGGCCTGTTGACCTCGGCCATCGGTGGCGTGCTGGGCGCCGGCGCAAAGGTTGCCGGCGCGACCGCAGGCGCCGCTGCCACCACTGCCGGTGCTGCCGTGGCCGGCGCTGGCAGCGCTGCTGCAGGCGCACCGGAGAGCGACCTCAACTACTGGGTGGATTCGCTGTTCCGCAGTGCCACCACGGCGGGCCCGGACGCTGCCGGTGCACCTCCGGTTGCGCCGGCAGCGGGCGCAGCGCCGGGTACCAGCCCGATGGACCCGGCCGCACCGCCGCCGCCCCCGGCCGCCGCCAGCGTTGGCCCACGTGACGCCCGCACGGCCCCGCCGCCGCCGCGACCGATGCCGGGCAATGGCCCGATGGGCGACCGCCGCGAAGTCCGTGCCGAAGTGAACCGCATCATCGTCAACAGTCTGCAGGGGGATGGCCTGGACCCGGCCGATACCCAGTACCTGTCGCAGCTGATCGCACGCGAGACAGGCATGAGCCCGGCTGAAGCGCAGGCCCGTGTGACCGACGTGCAGACCCGCATGCGTGCCGCGCTGGAGAAGGCCAAGACCACCGCCAAGCAGGCTGCCGACGATGCCCGCAAGGCAACGGCCTATGCCGCGCTGTGGCTGTTCATCACCCTGCTGATCGGCGCGTTCTTCGCCAGCCTCAGCGCCACCTGGGGCGGCCGTCGCCGCGACCTGTAACCCGCATCTGATGCAAGGAGACCTGCCATGAAAACGCTTCTGCTCTGGTTCTTGGGCGTGCCGATTCCGCTGTTGATCCTGTACGCGATCTTCTTCTGAGATCGTGTCGTTGAGTGAGATCCATCAGGCCGCCGCGAGGCGGCCTGATGCCATCCAGTTGCGCATGGACATTTACAGCGTCGAGCCACGCTCGACCCACGCGCGCAGCGCACACAACAGCCAATCACCGGCCCAGTACTACGCCTCTGCGTACCGGCTCGGCGAACATCCCAGCACACGCCGGAAGGCAGCGGAAAACGCGCTCGGGCTTGCATAGCCCAGGTCCAATGCCACACGCGTCACCGCCTGGCCCTGTCCCAGCCGCTCGATGGCCACCAGCAGGCACACCTGCTGCCGCCACTCGGCAAAACCCACCCCGGTATTGGCGCGGAACAGGCGCGTGAACGTGCGCCGGCTCATGCCTGCTTCGGCAGCAACGTCATCGAGGCGGGCTCTCAGCGAAGGAACGTCGAGCAATGCGCGGCAGACACGTGCGAGACGTGCATCGGCGGGCAGCGGTGCATGCAGGGAAAGTGTCGGCATCGATGCGATTTCCGCCACCAGCAGCTGCATCAGTTTGCCTGCGCGCCCGTCCTCGTCGTACAGCGGGGGCAGGTCCACCGCCGCCTCCAGCAGCTGCTCCAACAGCGCAGAGACCGCGTACACCCGGCAGTGCGCTGGCAGCGCCACTGCGTCGGCCGCCTCGGCGGAGAGAAAGGCGTTGAGCATCGTCACTGGCCCGCGCATGGTCATCTCATGCGTCAGGCCTGCAGGCACCCAGCAGGCGCGCCGTGGGGGAACCAGCCACCGCCCCTGCGGCGTGGCCACACTGATGGTGCCGCGCGCAGCGAACGCGAACTGCCCGCGCCGATGGGCATGGCGGGGAAACGTGAACTCGGCTGCGTAGTCGTTCGAGGTGACCACGACATCGCGTGGCAGGTCTTCGTAGGGTTCAAGCAGCGAATTGCGCATGGCCCGGATTCTATAGCGATTGACCCGTCATCGACGGTGGGCCGGATCCGCGCCGTCTAGCATCAACGCTCCCCTCAGCTGTAATGGAGCCACATGACCAATACTTTCCATCGCGTGGGACACGGACCCCATGCTGTCCTGGTGCTGCACGGCTGGTTCGGCGACGCGCATGCGTTCGAGCCCATCGAGCCATGGCTGTCGCGCGACGACTTCAGCTACATCTTCATGGACTGTCGTGGCTACGGCGGCATGCGCGATGCACGGGGGGCCTATACCATCGGCGAGATTGCGTCCGATGCATTGGATCTGATGACCGCCCTGGGCCACGAGCGCTTCAGCGTGGCAGGTCATTCGATGGGCGGCGTGGCCATTGAACGCATGGCCGTGCTTGCGCCGGAAAGGGTACGCGGCATGGTGGCCATTGCGCCGGTGCCATGCGGCGGCATTGCCTACGACGCCGCGACGCGAAGCCTGCTTGAAACGGCAGCCGGGGACGTAGGCGTGCGTCGGACCATCATCGATCGCAGTACCGGCGGACGGCTGCCGGCGCAATGGCTCGACTGGAAGGCCGCGTATTCGGCGGCACATGCTTCACCTGCAGCATTTGCCGCCTATCTTCCAGCATGGGCGGATACCGATTTCAGCAATGAGATCGTCGGCAATCATTGGTTGAAGGTGCTGGTGGGTGGGCACGATCCCACCTTCAACCGCGCACTGATGCAGCGCACCTATCTGCGCCGCTACCGGCAGGCCACGATGGCGGTCCTGCAGGATGCCGGGCATTACCCGATGAACGAGACGCCGCTGGCCCTGGTGGCGGCCATGGAATCGTTCCTGAAAGAGCTGTCGGTTCCGGGATGAATGGTTTCTGGCAGGGGATGTCGTTTTCACATCTTTTCGGATCTATTGCATGGGCACCACATTCGAGGCGATAGAAGCTGAGGGCACATATCCCTGCATGGAGACCCCCATGAACCGACGACTCACCCTTGTGCTCATCGCCACCTCCTTGAGCCTGCCCAGCGCTGGCGCCTTCGCCCAGTACACCGGCCCGGGCGCCACCAGTGCTGTCACCACGGTTGCCGAGGCGCGCGACCAGCGTGACGATCAGCCGGTGGTGCTGCAGGGCACGCTGGTGGCCAAGATCGGCCACGAACGCTACCGCTTCAAGGACGCAACCGGCGAGATCGATGTGGAAATCGACGACAAGGATCTGCCCAGCCACCAGGCCGTCAGCGCGACCACCGTGGTGGAACTGCACGGTGAAGTGGATACGCACCGCTTCAAGCCCACCGACATCGACGTGGATCATGTGCGGATCGTCGGCACGCGTTGAGGCGGCGGTAGTGCACGCGTGCGTCGAGTATTGTGCGTTTCTACAAAGGGCATATCCCGCAATGAGGGTTGTTGCAAACGCGGTATGAGGAAGATTGCATAACCCCTAAACATTGAGTGACTTCAAGGATTCTTCTTAACGTTCAGTTATTTAGGAATCCTTGAATGGTCAGCGTGCGGTAGGCCTACCTACCATTCTCTCCGTCGCCCGCCCCCACGCAGGCGGGTGATGCCTCCGTACTGGAGGCCTCATATCCCACCGTCCGAGAGAGACACCATGAACTCCATCCTGAAGAAGGCCGCGCTCGCTGCAGCGCTGGCCACCGTTTCGCTGTCCGCCAATGCATTCGACGCCGACATCAAGGTCTGGGCCAACGTCGATCCGACCCTGGCCCTGCTCAAGGCCGATGGCACGGCGCTGGATTCGGTGGTCAACATGGTCCACAACCCGGTCAGCGGCCTGGTGCCCTGGTCGCAGCAGGTGCGCATCTACTCCAACGATGAAAGCAAGGACATCGAAGTGCGTGTTGGCAGCACCCCGCAGCTGCTCAACACCGATGGTGGCGGCACGCCGGTGCCGCTGACCGTCAGCCTCAATGGCAGGGCGCTGACCGTGGCGGCGCAGGATTTCACCGCATCCGACCTGTTCGATGGCGCCATGCCCGGTGCGTCGATCCCGATGGCGCTGCGTATCGCGCAGACCAGCCCAGCGCCGATCACCCGCGGTGGCCGCTACGAAGGCATCGTCACCATCGCCATGCAGCAGAAGACCACCAGCCCGTAAGGCACCCGCGCCGGCCCGCTTGCCGGGCCGGCTGCTTCCGGTAATCCCCATGAATGCTCCCGCACCCGCCGTCACCCGGCTGGCGGTCGCGCTCGCCCTGTCGCTGGCCACACCCCTGGTCGCGGCGCGCGGCGTTCCCGCCGGTTTCGAGGATCTGGTCGAAGGCCAGACCGAACAACTGGAGATCCGTTTGTTCGGTCGTTCGACCGGGCTGGTGCCGGTGCGCGTGACCCTGGAACACGTGCAGCTGGAAACCCCGGTCGAGGCGCTGCAGGCATTGCAGCTGTCCGCCGAAGCGCAGGCTGCGCTGCTGCCGGCGTTGTCGCAGCCGCTGCCGCGCAACAGCCACCTGGCATGCCGTTACGGCGGTGCCAGTGCCGGTTGCGGGTACATCGATCCTCCCCAGGAGCCCACTGCCGTGCGCGCGCTGTATGACGAAGGCGAGGGCGCTGTGCGCCTGTTTGTCGCCCGCCAATGGATCCCCGGCGAGCCGGCCGCCGAGCGCTACCACCAGGTCAGTGTCAATGCCGAGAACGCCTTCCTGCACCAGCACACCTTCAATGTCAGCGGTGGCCGGGGCTACCAGGCGCTGGCCGCGCAGGGCATGGGCGCACTGGGCGTGTTCCAGCGCGGGCACCTGTCCGCCGACTGGACCTTCAGCCAGCAGCACTACCGCGGCGGTCTTGCCAGCCGCCGTTTCCAGCTCGACAACGCCTACTACCGCCATGACCTTGGCCAGCAGCACTACCTGCAGGCCGGGCGCATGGACCGCCGCAACCTGAGCAGCCCGCAGGGCGGCACCTTCAGTTTCAGCATGCTGCCGATGGATCGCTTCCAGGGTCTGCGGCTGGGCACCACGCAGGCCTACGTGGACTCCGCCGCCGCCGTGCAGGCCACGCCGCTCACCGTGCTGCTGGCGCGCGATGCGCGTGTGGATGCGTTCGATGGCGAGCGCCTGTTGCAGACCTTCTACCTGCAGGCAGGCATCAACCAGCTCGATACGCGCCGGTTCCCCATGGGCAACTACACCGTCAGCCTGCGCATCTACGAAGACGGCGTGCTGGTACGCAACGAGGACGCGCCGTTCGACAAGGGCGGTGACTGGACCGACAGCAGCGTGCAGTGGTTCCTGCAGGGCGGCCGCCGCAACGAGCGCCGCAGCGACCGCTTCGACGACGAACTGGCGGCCATGGGCGGCCTGCGCGTGCCGATGGGGCGCAACGTGGCCATGACCGCCGGCATCGCCGACCTGGGCGGTTTCAGCTACGGCGAGCTGCGGGTGGACCTGCGCCATGTGTTTGCCACCCAGGAAGTCCGCGCTACCTTCAGTGGCATGCACGGCAGCGATGGCAGCCGTGGCCAGCAGCATCAGGTTTCCTACCGTCGCCGTGCTTCGTGGAATGTGTACCACCAGCGCATGCGCGGCCGTGCCTGCCAGTTCGAGGATGACGCGCGCGACCGGCTCGGCTGCGCCGATTCGCTCAGCGCCTCGATGGCGCTGCCGGTGGCCGGCGGCAACGCCTACGTGGCCTATACGCGCCGCCAGACCTGGCGTGCAAGCACCGTGCGGCCGGGGCTGGAAGATGATCCGCTGGCCGGACTTGACCCGCTGCTGCCGCCGTGGCTTCCACAGCCCACGCGCATACCGCAGCTCAGCCGCACCTGGCAGGCCAGCTACAGCCGCAGCCAGCGCTGGGGCGAGTTCAGTGTCTCCAGCCGCATCGGCGTGTGGCAGCAGACCAGCGGCGGTGGACTGCGCGACGGCCGTGACCGCGGCATCTACCTCAATTTCAGCCTCAACCGCCTGCAGCACGATGACCGCGGCAGTTCGCAGCGACGCTATGGCGTGGACGTGCGGCAACCACAGCATGCGCGGCCGGACATCAACTACAGCGCCGGGCAGACGCTGCGCCAGGAATACGAGGATCAGTACCGCGAGGTATCGGGCGAACTGCGCGGCAACAACAACGAGCGCTACAGCGCCACGCTGAGTACCCAGCTGCAGAACCGCATCGGCCAGACCGGTGCCACGGTGTCGCGCTACCAGCACCAGGGTGGCAACGAAGTGGCGTACAGCGCCACGCACAGTTCCGGCCTGGCCATCGGCAAGCGCGGCGTGTACTGGGGCGCTGGCATTGGCGCCGACGCGGGGTTGGCAGTGCAGGTGGATCACACCGACGACCTGGACCTGAGCGGCGTTGCCGCCGAGCTGCAGGTGGGCGGGCTGCGTCGACAGCGACTGAAGCTGGGCGAGCGCCGGCTGCTGCCGATTTCCGCCTACCAGTCGCACCGCGCTGAAGTGCAGGACGCCAGCGCCCTGGACAGCATCGCCGCCGTGCGCGTGAGCGGTGTGGGCGGCGCGCGTCCGTTGTTTCTGTCACCGGGCCGGCTGGTGCGCATGCCGGTGCCGATTGAAGTGACCTACACCTTCATCGGCAACGCCCAGGACATCGCCGGCGCACCGCTGCGCGGTGCCCGCATTCTCAACGCGCCGGTGCCCGGCACCGGCAGCAATGGAGGTTTCGTGGCCGACTTCCCACGACGCGAGAAGACCCTGTACCTGCTGCAGGACGACCGGTTGCTGCACTGCCCGCTGCAGGTGCGCGAGCGCCGCAGCGTGGTGATGCTGGTAGGCGCCGTGCAGTGCGAGCCGCTGGCCGTGGCCCAGCTGCCCGCCGACATCCGCCACCAGGCACGTGTGACGCGGTTGCTGCAGGAGCAGGCGCTGATTGCCGCCACGCCACAGACCGCAGCAGCGGGAGGTGCGAAGTGAGTCGGCGTGTGTGGTGGGTGATGGCGGTGTTGTGTGGGCTGGTGCTGTTGGTGCCGAGGGCGAAGGCGCAGAGACCGCCGGAGACGCATCCGTCGAGTGAACACCGCGACATCGTGATGAGCTGGGATCGCTCTGCGCTGCCGGGAGATATCGAGTTGTGGGCGCGGAGGACTGTGCTGGGCTATGAGGCAAGTTCGACGCGATACGGAACGCTGCATCTAACTTGTCGATCATCAACTGATGCAGCACATGGCCGGTGCCCTACTGTCGGCAATGAGCTTGAAACTGGACGGGGAGCGGTGACGATCCGCGCCACCGAAAGACGCTCTGGTTTGGTTGAGGAGATACAGCTGCAGGGCTATATCGAGAGAGCGATGCCGGGGCGAGCCTGCTCAATCGACTTCTGGGGCAAGACGCCGCTTCCGCCATGGTCTTCCTCTGCAGCTGAGTGCGGGGGGGAATGGCCGGTAGGCACAGGCATGCATTTGGAGCTTCCGAGTTCCGAACTTGAAAGACTTGTGGCCGGAACATGGGAGGCGGTTGCTTTCCTCGATCTTCATGAGGTTGCTAATGGCCCAGTACTCGCGACCTACTCGTTCTCCTTCGACTTCACCATCACCGACCACAACGCGGTCTCCATCTACTTCCCGCTTTTCGATCAGGTCACCCCGCACGTCGGTCTGAACCTGCAGTACGACCCGATCGCGCAGACCATCGGTGGCCGTACCCAGCTCGACATGTGCCTGTACGACGGGCTTGGCTCGCAGAGCAGTTACCTCGGCGTCACCGTGCGTGACAGCGGCGCGCAACCTCCCGGGCCCTCGGGCTACTCGGTATGGCACGTCGATGGCAGCAGTGATGCCAGCCAGCGCGTGGACTACACCGTCACCCTGGATCACAACGGTAGCGCGCTGCCCATGCGCAACGGCGTGGAGCAGCTGCTGCACGGCATCGATACCGCGCGACTGCGGCTGGTGTTGCTGCCCGGCATGACGCAGCCGGTGTTCTGCGTGCCTACGCCATTGACGCTGGAAACACCGCGCGTGCCGGTCAGCACCAAGCGCCCCGGCTACTACAGCGGCGATCTCAAGGTGGAACTGCGTGTTCCCACCGTCACGCCCTGAACCCCACATGGAGTCCCCGATGAAACCTCTAGTCCGCTGCCTGCTGCCGCTGTCGCTGCTGATGGCGTTGCCTGCCCATGCCAATCTCACCGTGCACCCCATGCGTACGTCGGTAGACGCGAAGAAAGGTGCACAGATACGCATCTACTCGCAGTCCACCCAACCGCAGTACGTGCAGGCATCGATCAAGCGCATCGTCGACCCGGCGGGGGCAGGTGAACAGGAGGTTGAGGTGGAGCCGAATGAGGCCGCCATCGCCATCACGCCGGGAAAGTTCGCACTCGCCGGTGGCGGCAACCGGCTGATCCGTGTGATTTCGCTGCAGCCGGTCGAAAAGGAAACGGCATACCGCGTGTACTTCGAGGGCGTGCGCGGCCCCGAACGTGTGGACCCGGCAGGCGAGGGTGAGAAGGCTCAGGCCAATGTCGGCGTCAGCCTGGTCTGGGGCGCGCTGGTCAACGTACTGCCCGCGCAATCGACGATGGACGTCCAGGTGGAGGGAAACCAGCTGCGCAACACCGGCACGGTACGCGTGGGCATCACCAGCATCGCTGACTGCGATGGCGCGCGCTGCACCGCGCATGACGTCTCGCGCAGCCTGTACCCCGGCAGCGCGCTGGAACTGCCATTTGCCCTGCAGCCGGGCCACACGCTGCAGCTGCGCTACCGGCTGACCCGCGATGGCTATCGCGAGCACGTGCACAACGTCGCGCTCTGAGTGCATCACGCCGCTGTGGCTTGGTGCCACAGCGGTTCCTTCTGTTTCGTCTGTTAAGGAGAATCCATGAACAAGATCCATCGTCGTATCTGGTCTACTGCACGGCAGTGCTGGGTGGTGGCAAGTGAGCTGACCCGAAGGAAGGGACGCAGCGCGGGAGGTGTCCAAGGCGGCTTGCTGGCATCCATTCTGATTGGCTCACTTTCCACCACTGCGAGCGCAGCGGTTTTCTATGGCTGTGACAGCGGTGCGTCCGGAATTGTCCGCTGCGCTCCGTTCATTGGGCATGAGGATGTGGGAAATGCGAACGCTTCGCTGCGTAGCTCCTACTATCTTTCCATGGGAGGGGGCGCATGGACCGACGGTCTCTACTCCACCAGTTTTGGAAACCGAACGTCTGCCGAGGGCGACAAGAACGCAGTCTTTGGCTACGGAGCAGTAGCGAAAAAGGGATATGCCTCGGTATTTGGTGCGCATGCGGTGGGCGATGGTATTGGTGCAACCGCGTTCGGCCACAACGCGAAGGCTTACACCGAGAATTCCATCGCAGTCGGCAGCGGCTCAAGGACAAATGAGGGCGCAGGCGTGTCGAAGATTGCCATCGGCGGCGATGCCTATGCAGGAACCGGTGGTTGGACCGGCGCCATAGCGCTTGGCGGCAAGGCACGTGCCGAGTTCGACGGCCTGGCCATGGGCTACGAGGCCAGGGCTACCGCGAATGGTACGGTGGCACTCGGGCGTGGCTCGGTCGCCAACGAAGGCAATACGATATCGGTTGGCAACAGCAGCACCAAGCGCCGTATCGTCAATGTAGGCGATGCACGCTTGAATGCCACCAGCACAGATGCAGTAACGGGAAAGCAGCTGTATCAGCTGTCGACTGCGACCAGTGGCCTGATCAGCCAGGCGAGCACGGGCGGGGCGGTTCGCATTGGTGCGGAGAACACCGGCACGACACTGACGGTCAGCAATAAAAGTGGTGCTGCCCGCTATCTCAACGGTGTCCGCAACGGCACGCTGAGCGCAACCAGTACCGACGCGGTTACCGGGCAGCAGCTGTTTTCCACCAATCAGAACGTGACGACGGCGACCAATCGCATCAATGCGAGAGCACTGTCACTGGGTGAAGGTGCAGGCGCCGAATCGGTTGCGTACGGGGTGAGTACAGCGCTTGGGTACAATGCCAAAAGCTACAACGGCCAGAGTGTGGCCGTCGGTTTCGACGCCCGTGCTGGTGTGGATGCCGCTGGCAACAAGGTGGCTAACCTGAACGCAGGTGTCTCGCTGGGTTCGCGCAGCCGCAGTGGCAATGGTGCCGTGGCGGCGGGGCTGCAGGCGAGCGCGGTGGGTGATCGTGCCATTGCCATTGGCCATGAGGCGTCGGCGGATGTGATTCACGCCACCGCGATCGGATATCAGAGCAAGGCCAGCGCCGGGCACTCCACCGCACTCGGGCGCGGTACCCACGCAAGCGGCCTCTACGCGACGGCCATGGGCAATCTGGCCAGGGCCTCGGCCGAAAGTGCTGTGGCCATTGGTGATCGTTCCCTGGCTCAGCACAATGGGTCGGTGGCGTTGGGCAATGGTTCGCAGACCAGCGCCGCCAATCAGATTTCCGTCGGCAGCAGCGCCATCAAGCGCAAGCTGGTCAATCTGGCCGACGGTACGCTCAGTACATCCAGCACCGAGGCCGTGACCGGCAAGCAGCTCAACGCTACCAATGCCAACGTGGCCACTGCACAGAATACGGCCAGTGCCGCGCAGGTGGCCGCTACCGGGGCGAAGACCGCAGCCGACAGCGCGCTTGCCAAAGCCACCACCCTGGCCGGGCTGGTGAGCCAGGTGTCCACCACGGGCAATGTGCGCCTGGGTAGTGAAAATACCGGTACTGAGTTGGACGTGCGCAACAAGGCCAATGCCAACCGCAGTATCAGCGGGGTTGCCGACGCGACGCTGAGCAACAGCAGCACCGAGGCTGTCACTGGCCGACAGCTTGCAGCTACCAACAGCAACGTAACCACTGCACAGAATGCAGCCAACGCCGCACAGACGGCGGCAACTGCGGCCAAGACCACTGCTGACAACGCGCTGGGCAGGGCCACAGCGTTGAGTGGTCTGGTCAGCCAGGTATCGGCCACGGGCAATGTGCGCCTGGGCGCAGACAATGCGGGCACCGTGGTGGATGTGGCCAACAAGGACGGCGCGAAGCGGCGCGTCAACAACGTCGCCAATGGCGTGCTGAGCAGCACCAGTACCGATGTCGTGACTGGACAGCAGCTGCATGCCACCAACCAGTCTGTTTCCACTCAGGCCCAGTCGCTGGTGCTGCACGGCCAGCAACTGACAACGCATGCCCAGGCTCTTGCGGCACAGGACCAGCGCGTCGCGATCAACCGCGCCGACATCGACCAGCTTCGTACGGACGTGGACAACTTCGATCCGGATCTGGATGGGCTGGTGAAGTTCAGTCCCGATCGCCTGCTTGTGGACATGGATGGTGCACGAGTATCGGGAGTCGCGGCGGGAGATGTCAGCTCGGCGGCCAGTACCGATGCGGTGAATGGTGGGCAGTTGTTCTTGACCAATGCTCGTGTCGGAGAGCTCGAGCGCGAGGGGCGATTCCTGAGCGTTGGCTTTGACAATGAGAGCGTTGATGCCAATGCGGGACTGCTTGGGATCGCCTTGGGGGACTCCGCAAGAGCTTCGGTGGGTTCTGAGGGCGGGGTAGCTATAGGAAGTTTTGCGCTTGCAGATGCTGTGAACTCAGTCGCGCTAGGAAGGGGGGCCGTTGTTGCAGAGTCTGCAGAAGGCGCATTTGCGTTGGGTGTCGGTTCCAACGTATATGCAAGACAAGGCGTAGCGTTTGGTGCATCGAGCCGTGTCGTGGCAGGCGCTGACGGTGCTGTGGCGCTGGGTTCATATTCAATTGCAACGGAAGCAAATACTGTTTCAGTGGGGAACGGTTCTATAAAGCGCCGGATGGTGAACCTTGATCGTGGTGTTTCCGATCATGATGCAACCACCGTCTCACAGCTGAAGGACTCACTGACTGCTTTTGGGGGTGGGGCAGGGTTGGATGGAGATGGCCTCGTTGTAGCCCCAAGCTACAACGTCCAAGGGAGTACGCAGAGCAATGTAGGTGACGCATTGGCCGTGCTCGATGGCGCAGTGATCAAGGCAGGCAGTCGCGTAGATGGCGTTGAAAGCCAGTTGCGCGCGACGTTCCAACAGTCGCCATCAATCAGCGCAGATGGAATCGGCCGGGTGAGCCTGGCAGGCGCGCAAGGCATGGTTCTGTCGAACCTTGCTGATGGACGTATTGCGGCGGGTAGTCGTGATGCGGTGACCGGGAGTCAGCTGTATGCGGCGAAGCAGGACATTGCTCGCAACAGGAGTGATTTGGAAACTCTGCTCGATGCAAACGTATCCAGAGTTGCTCCTGCTGCGAAAGCAAACAGCGTGATCGACTTTGGCGGTGCAAAGCTTACAGGTGTGTCCGATGGAAAGCTGTCTTCCGAGAGCCGGGAAGTGGTAAACGGATCGCAGCTGCATGCAACAAATTCAAAGATCGAGAAAATGGAGGGCCACGCAGAGATGTTCGCGGTCGGTTCGGAAGTCAATAGGGAGCGTGCCGAGGCGGGAATCTACGGCGTTGCTGTGGGTAATGGGGCGCAGGCTTCGATGGGATCTGAGGGTGGGACGGCTGTTGGCAGCTACACGAGCGCACTCGGTAAGAACTCTGTTGCCTTGGGGCGTGGGGCGTATGTCAGTTCTTTCGCAGAAAATGGCTACGCACTCGGCGCAGGCTCGAGCGTGGATCAGCGCAATGGAGTTGCATTGGGAAGTTATGCACTTGTCACGGAGGGCGCCATGGAGTCCGTCGCTCTCGGCGCATATTCTTTTGCTGGAGAAAGCCGAGTGGTTTCCTTTGGCAATGCGTCGCTCAAGCGAAGATTGACTAACGTCGCTAACGGCCGCAACACCAGCGACGCCGCCACCATCGGCCAGCTCCGTGGCGCACTGTCCACCCTCGGCGGCAACATAGACGCCAACGGCAACGTCACCATCCCCGGCTTCAACGTCCAGAGCCAGCAGCAGAACACCATCAACGAAGCCCTCGCCACGCTCGACTCGGCCGTAGTCACCACCGGCTTCCGTGTCGACCGTGTGGAAACCCAGCTCCGCTCGGTGTTCCAGGAATCTCCGTCCATCCGCAGCGACGGCACCGCCCAGCTCACCCTGGCGGGTGCCAACGGCATGGTCATCTCCAACGTCGCCAACGGCTTGATCGCCGCCGGCAGCCGCGAGGCGGTCAACGGTGGCCAGTTGCATGCCGCGCAGCAGCAGCTCAACGGTCGCATCGATGGCCTGGAGCAACGCGTGGACGGCCAGCCGCAGGCGCGTGCAATGGCTACGGCATCGGCGGCGCCGACCGAAGAGATCATGCCAAGCCCGGAAGCCAGCGGTTCGCCGCAGGTCGCTTCGGCAGGCGAGGGCGCTTCGCCTGCATCGCAGCCGAAGGCGAAAAAGGATGACTCGCCCGCGCCCACGCCGCAGGTCGACACCGCCGAGTTGGAAAAGATGCTGGCCCGCGCCAACGAGTACACAGATGGTGCGATCAGCAACTTCGAGCGCCGCCTGGACAAGATGGACAAGCGCTTCAACCGCATGGCGGCGATGAGCAGTGCGCAGACGGCCATGGCCATGAACACCGCTGGCCTGGCCACCTATAACCGCCTTGGCGCGGGTGTGGGCTACGCCGAGGGCGAGTCGGCCATGGCGGTGGGTTACCAGCGCGTGCTCAACGACAAGGGCTCAGCCACCTTCAGCCTCAATGGAGCCTTCACCAACAGCGGTGAACGCAGCATGGGCGTGGGTGTGGGCATCGGCTGGTAAGCCATGGCGCCCCGGCGTGGTGCGCGTAACGAGCCCCGCCGCGCCGGGGTCCTTGCCGAGGAGATGGCAATGTACCGATGGGTGAGTCGATTCATCAGCTACCGCACGTTCTACGTTTGGCGGGCACGGTTTTACTACCACACCCGGCATCTGGACGTCTGGATGCTGGCCAGCGTGCTGTGCTTCCTGGGGGTAGTGGCGTTGCTCTGGTACTACTGGCGGTTCACCAATGTGCCGCTTCCGCGCATGCATCCGCAGGTAGCTGCGCTACGGGTGGAGGGCATCACCAACGAGGCGATCCACAGGATTGTTCTGGTGCGCCATGGTGGTACTCCTCCCGGCAAGCCGTTCTCCACGCCGGAGGAGATCCGGGCCAGCACGGTGCGTACGATGCGGGTGCGGCAAGTGCTGGATGGCGAGGTGGCATGGCGGCTGAAGGCGAACCTGCTGGCGGATATCGCCGATTACATCGAGGCGACCGCGGGCTGCGTGCCGTATCAATGCACACGGGTGCAGGCGCACATCAGCCAGCTGCGTGAGGCCGCGACGGAGAACGCGGGCATCAACAGGGCGTTGCAACCCATTCTGGAGGGCCCGCGTGATCTGGTGCCCGGTCTCACGAGCGTCGATCGCCAACGGGTGAAGAGCGGCTGGTCGGATTCGTTCAGTGACATCTTTCACCAGGTATGGCTGTTGAACGATCTGCAGACCATGCACGCGCGGATGATGGCGGAGTACCCCAAACGCGCACCCGCACCGTGGTTGCCGGAGTGGTTGATTGGCCCGGAGCCGACGACCGGTAATGGCATGCCACTGTAGAGCACTGCCATGCTAGGTGGCGCCCGCGGATGCCCCGCTCCCTGTAGAGCCGAGCCCACGCTCGGCTGCTCTTCGGTCAGGTATCCGGAAGTCTGAAATGCAGTGCGGACCAACAGTCCGCACCCACCAAGACTGGCGCTACCGTCACCCGCCGATATACGCGGTGATCTCCGCCTCAGCCAGCACCTGCCGCAGCTGCGCCACGGACGCGCGCCGCATCGGCTTCTCATCCACCGGCGACAGCGGCGCTTGGCGCAGGGCGTCGTAGGGCAGCACGGCCAGGTCGAAGGTCAGCTCTTCGGCACTGAACACCCACACCGGCACGTCCAGGCAGCGTTCGCGGTCCATGCGCAGACGACGTGTCCGTGATTCGGCGGGGATGCCATGTTCGTCCAGGAAGCGATGCACGGCTTCCGGGTCGTCACTGTGCAGGTGCAGCTGCACGGGGCTGTTGGCGTCGGCGGTGCCATCCAGTACCGGGCCGACCAGGCGTGGGGCGAAGCCGTGCAGGAACTCCAGGGCGCGCATTGCGGCTTCGCGACGGCGCTGCAGTTCGTTGCCATGCTGGGGCCCGGAGAACAACCGCTGGTACTCGCGCAGGGCGTCTTCGATCTCGGTGTTCCGGGGCAGGGAGGCATCGTCGTGGATGCCGAGCCGGGTGGCGGCCTTCAACTTGGCCTGGTGGTAGTCGCGGATGCCGCCTTCGGCCATCAGGCGCGCGGCTTCGTGGGCGAGACGGTGGCGCCGCTCGCGGGTCTGGCTGGCAGCATGCTGACGGGCGCGATGCATGCGATGACTCCCTGTTGCGACCTGGCTACAGACTAGCGCACGGATGTGACATCTGCGTGGGTATTTCGCGGAGGCGCCGCTGCGCTCGCCGGGCATGGCCCGGCGCTACCCGGCAAGACCGTGCCGTTGATCCACCAACGCTCTGGTAGGTGCCGACCTTGGTCGGCACGGGGTGCCAACCAAGGTTGGCAGCTACCAGGGCAGCATCGGTGCCAACCCACGGTTGGCACCCATCGCCCCCTTCCTCAGAAGATATCGAAAGCGGCGGCGTCGGCCTGCGGCGTATTGAGGTTCAGGTCGTAGTCGGTCAGGCGGTCCATGTCTTCCACCTTCACCCACTCGGTGGCGCCATTGAGGGTGGCCTGCACCATGCCGCTGGGCGGGTCGTTCTGCGCGATCGGGGTGTCCTTCAGCGCGGTGCGCATGTAGTCGATCCAGATCGGCAGGGCGGCCTTGCCACCGTATTCGCGGTAGCCCAGCGAGCGGAAGTCGTCGCGGCCCACCCACACGGTGGTCACGTACGGGCCGCCGAAGCCGGAGAACCAGGCATCGCGGTGGTCGTTGGTGGAGCCGGTCTTGCCGCCTACGTCCTCGCGGCCGAGTACCTTGGCCTGAGCACCGGTACCGCGCTGGACCACGTCGCGCATCATCGACACCAGCTGGTAGGCGGTGCGGGCGTCGATCGCGCGCGGGGCGGTGCGTGCATCCGGGTTGACCGGTGCGGCCGGGGTTTCGGGCTTGGCTTCGGCCTTTGCCGCAGCGGCCGGGTCCACCTTCGGGGCCGGGGCGCCGAAGTTGAAGCCGTCCACCACCTGGTTGACCGGCTGGCCGCTGCTGCCGGCGCAGTCGCGGCATGCCATTGCCGGGTTTTCCTTGAACACCAGATTGCCGTCGCGGTCGTTCACCTGGTCGATCAGCCAGGTGTCCACGCGCGAGCCGCCGTTGGCGAACACGGCATAGCCACGGGCTACCGACAGCGGAGTCAGCGAGGCGGTACCCAGCGACATCGACAGGTTCGGCGGCAGCTCCGACTCGGCAAAACCAAATTCACTGATGTACTTGCGCGCGTAATCCACGCCCATGCCATCGAGCAGTCGCACCGAAACCAGGTTGCGTGACTGCACCAGCGCTTCGCGCAGGCGCATCGGGCCGCGGAAGCCGCCGCCGTCGTTCTGCGGGGCCCAGGTCTTGCCGCGGCGGTCGCGGAACACAACCGGGGCGTCGAGCACGATCGAGGCCGGGTTGTAGCCCTTGTCGAAGGCGGCCGCATAGACGAACGGCTTGAAGCTCGAACCCGGTTGGCGACGGGCCTGGGTGGCGCGGTTGAACTTGTTGCCGGAGAAGCTGAAGCCACCGACCAGCGCTTTCAGCGCGCCGCTGTGGGCATCCAGCGAAACCAGTGCGGACTGGCCGCGCGGCAGCTGGTCCAGCAGCCATTCGCCCTCCTTGGCACCGGCGCGCACGCGCACGATGTCGCCGCGCTGCACCAGCTTGGCCGGGCTCTTGTTGGCCCACTTGGCGGCGCCGGCCGGCAGCACGATCTCGCTGCGATTGGCCAGCACCACGGTGGCGCTGCCGTCGGCGCCGGTGCTGGCAACGATGGCCGGCAGCAGGCCGGCCTGGCCGAACATGCCGCGCAGGTGCTCAGCCAGGGCCGCGGCATCATCGCCGGCGCCCAACTGAACCTGCTTCTCCACGCCGTGCCAGCCGTGGCGATGGTCGTACAGCAGCAGGCCGTCGCGCACCGACTGGTTGGCGGCGGTCTGCAGGGTCGCATCGATGGTGGTGGTGACGTGGTAACCCTTGTTGACCACATCGCCGCCGAAGCGGGCGATCATTTCCTGGCGCACCAGCTCGGCCACGTACGGGGCATCGACCTGGACCGGCGGCTCATGCGCGGTGGCGTGCATCGGCACGGCCTTCGCCGCATCGGCCTCGGCCTGGCTGACGAACTTCAGGTCGGCCATGCGCTGCAGCACGTAGTTGTCGCGGCGCTGGCGGGCACGTTCCGGGTTGGAGATCGGGTTGCCCGAAGACGGGAACTTGGGGATGCCGGCCAGCGAGGCCATTTCATCCAGGTCCAGCTCGCCCAGCTTCTTGCCGTAGTAGAACTCGGCGGCGGCGGCCACACCGTAGGCGCGGTTGCCGAAGAAGCTCTTGTTCAGGTACAGCTCGAAGATCTCGTCCTTGCTCAGCTCCGACTCGATCTTCCGTGCCAGCAGGATCTCGGCCAGCTTGCGGGTGTAGCTGTACTCGGAGCTGAGGAAGAACTGGCGGGCGACCTGCTGGGTGATGGTGGAGCCACCGGGTACGCGCTTGTCGCTGGTGGTGGCCAGCAGCCATACGGCACGGCCGATGCCCATGTAGTCGACGCCGCCATGCTCGTAGAAGCGGGCATCCTCGGTGGCCAGGAACGCCTGCTTCAGGCGCTCGGGCACATCCTTCATGGTGATCGGGGTGCGCCGGGTCTCGCCGAACACCGCCATCAGCTTGCCGTCGGCAGCGTAGACGTACATCGGCTCCTGCATTTCCACGTCGCGCAGTGTCTGCACGTCGGGAAGCTTGGAGGAAACGGCATAGTACAGACCGCCTACGGCGGCCGCGCCGATCAGCGCCAGGACCAGGACAATCAGGAAGATCCAGCGCAGCCAGCGGCGGAGTCGAGTCATCGGGTTCAGATTCCGATTGCGAATTTCGTGGTCGCAGAGTATAGATTACGCAAGGTGGCGGCTGGGGTCGTCGCCGGGGAGCGCAAAGGGAACAGTCAGGGGCTGCATGGTGAATCCGTGAGGGACTTCACAGCAGGGCCGTTGCCATTTGCTAAGAATACGTTATTAATGCTCGGGCGCAGGTCTTGCGTCCAAGTGCCCGTCGGCAGGGGAGAAACCGTGGGGCTCATCCCAAAAAGTCAGTCGCCGCTTGTAGGCGTCGACATCAGTTCGACTGCGGTAAAGCTTTTGCAGCTGTCCCGCAGTGGCAACCGTTTTCGTGTGGAACATTACGCTGTGGAACCTCTGCCGCCGAATGCGGTGGTGGAGAAGAACATCGTGGAAGTGGAGGCCGTGGGTGAGGCCATCCGCCGCGCGATGAGCCGCTCGGGGAGCAAGGCCAAGCTGGCCGCTGCTGCCGTCGCCGGGTCGGCGGTGATCACCAAGGTGATCCCGATGCCGGCCGAGCTCGACGAAAACGACATGGAAGCCCAGATCGAGCTGGAAGCGGTCAACTACATTCCATATCCGATCGAGGAAGTGAACCTGGACTTCGAGGTGATCGGGGCGATCCCGAACAACCCGGAGATGGTCCAGGTGCTGCTGGCCGCGTCGCGTTCGGAAAACGTTGAACTGCGCCAGTCGGCGCTGGAGCTGGGTGGCCTGCAGGCCAAAGTGATGGACGTGGAGGCCTTTGCGGTCGAGAACGCGTATGCCCTGGTCGCCAGCGAGCTGCCCGTGTCCATCGAGGGCGTGGTCGCGCTGGTCGACATCGGTGCCACCATGACCACCCTCAATGTCCTGCGTGGTGGCCGCAGCCTGTACAGCCGCGAACAGGTGTTCGGTGGCAAGCAGCTGACCGACGAGATCATGCGCCGCTATGGCCTGAGCTACGAGGAAGCGGGCCTGGCCAAGCGCCAGGGCGGGCTGCCGGAAAGCTACGAGATGGAAGTGCTGGAGCCGTTCAAGGAAGCCACGGTCCAGCAGATCAGTCGCCTGCTGCAGTTCTTCTATGCGGGCAGCGAATTCAACCGCGTCGATCACATCGTGCTGGCCGGAGGCTGCGCCGTGCTCGGTGGCCTGCCGGAAATGGTCGAAGAGCAGCTGGGCGTGCCGACCGTGATCGCCAACCCGCTGGCACAGATGACCCTGGGCCCGAAGGTGAACGCACATGCGCTGGCCCAGGATGCCCCCGCGCTGATGATCGCCACCGGTCTGGCGCTGAGGAGCTTCGACTGATGGCGCGCATCAATCTATTGCCCTGGCGCGCCGAGCGGCGCAAGCAACGCCAGCGCGAGTTCTACGCAATGCTGGGCATGGCCGCGATTGGTGGCCTGCTGCTGTCGCTGGTGATCTGGTTCTACTACGACCGCCAGGTGAGCGGCCAGATGGACCGCAACGCCTATCTGGAAGCCGAGATCGAGAAGGTCAAGGAACAGAACAAGGAGATCGACCGCCTCGACGCCCAGAAGGATCGCCTGCTGGCGCGCAAGAAGGTGATCGAGGAACTGCAGGCCAAGCGCTCGCAGATGGTCCACCTGTTCGACGCGCTGGTGCGCACCATTCCTGACGGCGTGGTACTGACCGCGCTGCAGCAGGAGGGCGACATGCTCACCCTTGAAGGCCGGACCCAGTCCAATGCACGCGTGTCGGCGTACATGCGCAACCTGGAAACCTCCGGCTGGATGACCAATCCGGAACTGTCGATCATCCAGGCCAGTGCTGCGGACAAGAACGCGACCGGCCCGGTGTCTGACATCAAGGCGCTGCCGTACATGTTCAAGGTCACGGTGAAGCTGCCTGCGCAGAGCGAAGAGACCGGCACGCCCGGCTTGAATGCCGATGGCAGCGTGGCGGCCGCACCAGCGGCAGTGCCTGCCGTGGCACCGCTTGCTGCAGGCCCGGACGCGGCAGCTTCGGCCGCAGCACCGGCAGCATCCCAGCCGGCCCCGGCCCCGGCCCCGGCCCAACCGGCCCCGGCGGCTGCACCGGCCGCCGCGCCGGCCAAGCCGAACCAGCCGGCCGCACCGGCACCGGCCAAGCCTGAGGGCAGCCGCCTTGCGCAGCCGCCGCAGGCCTCCAACGCCCCGTTGCAGGGGGACCGCGCATGAGCCAGAAAATCGATCTGAAGAACCTGGATTTCAACGACATCGGCAACTGGCCGCAGAAGGCCAAGATCGTCTTCTGCTCGTTGCTGGCGCTGGTCATCATGTTCGTTGCCTGGATGCTGCTGATCAGCGGCAAGCGCGACGAACTGTCCAGCCTTGAGTCGAGGGAAGGCGACCTGCGCACCGAGTTCACCAAGCAGCAGGAACGCGCGGTGAACCTGGGCCCGCTCAAGCAGCAGCTGGCACAGATGGAGCAGGTGCTGCAGCAGATGTTGCGGCAGCTGCCCAGCAAGACCGAAATGCCGGACCTGATCATCGACATCTCGCAGACGGCGCTGTCCAGCGGCCTGACCAGCCAGCTGTTCGAGCCGGAGCAGGAGCAGGTCAAGGAGTTCTACGCCGAGAAGCCGATCAAGCTGAAGATGGTGGGCAGTTACCACCAGTTCGGCGCCTTCGTCAGTGGCGTGGCCTCGTTGCCGCGGGTGGTGATCCTGACCATGCACGACATCAATCTGAAACCGGCGGACAAGACCGGTGGCGGTGCCCGTGCGGGCGCGCTGGAACTGTCCGGCACGGTCAAGACCTATCGCTACCTGGACGAGACCGAGGTCCAGGAACAGCAGAAGGCTGAAGCTGGCAAGGAGGACAAGAAGTGACGCGTTCCTTCTTTGCACGCTGTGGGATGGTTGCCGCGGTGCTGCTGCTGGCAGCCTGTGGCCGTGGCGTGACCAGCACGCCGGGCGATGCGCCGAACCTGGAAAAGTGGGTGGAGGGCGAGCGTGCCCGGCCGGCACAGCCGCTGGAGCCGCTGCCGGTGATGCAGCAGTTCGAGACCTTCGAGTACTCCGCGCAGGGCCTGCGCGATCCGTTTACCGATGCCTGGACCAATCCGCAGGGGAGCGGTGGGTTGCGGCCGGATCCGAACCGGCGCAAGGAGCCGCTGGAAGGCTTCCCGCTGGACGCACTGGACATGGTCGGTACCATCGGCACCGGCAGCGGTACCGTTGCGCTGGTGATGGGGCCGGACAAGGTGACCTACCGGGTACGCCCGGGTGGCTACCTGGGGCAGAGCGACGGACGGGCCACGGCGGTCTTCGAGGACCGCGTGGAGCTGATCGAACTGGTGCCGGATGGCGCGGGTGGCTGGCTGGAACGGCCGGCAACGCTCTCGCTTGAAGATCAATGATCGTTTACTGGGGATAGCACGATGACCTTTCACCAAGCCAAGGGGCTGCGTCCCATCCGGCGCTCTACCTTGAACCGTGTCAGCGCGTTGGGAGTCGCGCTGATGCTGGCCTGCGCTCCGGCGCTGGCCGCCGCACCGGCAGAGAAGCCGGTGGGCACCACCGTGGCACCGGCCGCGGCGCCGGCCGGCCTGTCGGTCGCCAAGATCGATTTCAAGCGGGGCGATGATGGCGCGGGGCGCCTGATCGTCCAGTTCGATGGCCAGGGCGCGATCCCAGACCTGCGTACGCAGGGCAACAGCGTGGTGGTTGATGTCGGCAATGCCCGCCTGCCGGCCAACCTGCAGAAGCCGATGAACGTCATCGACTTTGCTACGCCGGTGCAACGCATCGACGCCAAGCCGTCCGGGGCCGGTACCCAGCTGGTGCTGAGCACCGGCGGTGCGGTCGAATCGCTGGCCTACCAGAGCGGCAACGAGTACGTGGTCGAGATCAGCCCGCGGCAGGCCCCGGCCGCCGTCGGTGCGGTTACTGCCGGCAGCGTGACCCAGGCCGCCAAGGCCGTCGGCCAGCGCGGCTTCACCGGCAAGCCGGTGACCTTCAACTTCCAGGACGTGCCGGTGCGCACCGTGCTGCAGTTGATCGCCGAAGAGTCCAACCTCAACGTGGTGGCGTCCGATTCGGTGCAGGGCAATGTGACCCTGCGCCTGGTGAATGTGCCGTGGGACCAGGCGCTGGACATCGTGCTGCGCGCCAAGGGCCTGGACAAGCGTCGCGACGGCAGCGTGATCTGGGTGGCGCCGCAGGCCGAACTGGCCAAGTTCGAGCAGGAGAAGGAAGACGCGCGCATCGCCATCGAGAACCGCGAGGACCTGGTCACCGACTACGTCCAGATCAACTACCACAGCGCCACCCAGATCTTCAAAGCACTGACCGAAGCCAAGGGCATCGGCGGCGGTGGCGGTGGTGGCGCAGGTGGCGGTGGGTCGTCGCAGGAGGAAAGTGGCTTCCTGTCCGGCCGTGGCCGCATCGTCGCCGACGAGCGCACCAACACGCTGATGATCAGCGACATTCCGAAGAAGATCGCGCGGATGCGTGAGCTGATCAGCGTGATCGACCGCCCGGTCGACCAGGTGCTGATCGAAAGCCGCATCGTCATCGCCACCGATACGTTCGCACGTGAGCTGGGTGCGCGGTTCGGCATCAGCGGCAGCCGCGACAATGCCTACTTCAGTGGCAATCTGGAAGCCAACCGCGATACCCGCAAGTCGCAGGTCGAAGCCGATGCGGCCAATGCCAAGGCGTACCGCGACTGGCTGGCCGGCGGCAGCACCGGTCCGGCGCCGGTGCCGGTGGGTTCGGCGATCACCCGTGGCCTGAACTGGGCCATGCCGGCGGCATCGACCAACCCGGCAGGCTCGCTGGCACTGTCGATCCTCAATGCCGGCTACCTGCTGGACGTGGAGTTGTCGGCCATGCAGGAAGAGTCGCGTGGCGAAGTGATCTCCAACCCACGCGTGGTCACCACCAACCAGCGCGAGGCCCTGATCAAGCAGGGTAAGGAAATCGGCTACGTGACCATCAGTGCCGGTGCGGGTGGTGTCGCCACGCCGAATGTGCAGTTCAAGGAAGTGGTGCTGGAGCTGAAGGTCACCCCGACCATCACCAACGACAACCGCGTGTTCCTCAACATGCAGGTGAAGAAGGATGAAGTGGATCGGCTGATCCAGCTGGAAGGCTACGGTACCGTGCCGTCGATCAACCGCCGCGAGGTCAATACCGCCGTGCTGGTCGAGGATGGGCAGACCGTGGTCATTGGTGGCGTGTACGAGTTCACCGATCGCAACAGCATCAGCAAGGTCCCGTTCCTGGGTGACGTCCCGTTCCTCGGCAACCTGTTCAAGAAGCGTGGCCGCAGCAAGGACAAGGCCGAGCTGCTGGTGTTCGTGACCCCGAAGGTGCTGCGCGTGGCCAAGCAGAACTGAGCCATCGCAACCGGCAACACGAAGAGGGCCGCCCTGTGCGGCCCTTCTTCGTTTGGCCCCCCGTTCACGCATATGGCCGGTAGATCCACGCCATGCGTGGATGCTGTTCAGCCGTTCTTGATGCCATTCGCAGGGCACCCTGCGATGATGTCGGGAACCCGTGCCGTCCTGCGCCGGTCAAAGGCCCCCATGAACCTGCCACCGCCGATGCCCGAAACCGTCTCGCCGCCGCCCGCGCCGGCCATCTCCCGCCTGCATGCCGCTTTCAGCCAGCTGCGCGACGCATTGTCGGCCGAGATCGTCGGCCAGGCCGCGCTGGTCGAACGCCTGTTGATCGCGCTGCTGGCCGACGGTCACCTGCTGGTGGAAGGCGCCCCCGGTCTGGCCAAGACCACTGCCATCCGCGCGCTGGCCGCGCGCCTGGAAGCCGACTTCGCCCGCGTACAGTTCACCCCGGACCTGTTGCCGGCCGACCTGACCGGTACCGAGATCTGGCGCCCGCAGGAAGGCCGCTTCGAATTCGTGCCCGGCCCGATCTTCCACCCGATCCTGCTGGCCGATGAAATCAACCGCGCACCGGCCAAGGTGCAGTCGGCATTGCTGGAAGCGATGGGTGAGCGTCAGGTCACCGTGGGCCGCCACACCTACGCGTTGCCGTCTCTGTTCCTGGTGATGGCCACGCAGAACCCGATCGAGCAGGAAGGCACCTTCCCGCTGCCAGAAGCACAGCTGGATCGCTTCCTGATGCACGTGCGCATCGGCTACCCGGACCAGGCAGCCGAGTCGCAGATCCTGCGCCTGGCCCGCGAGCGCGCCCGTGGCGCGCTGGGCGAGTCGGCACCGGTACCGGAAAAGCTGCCGATGCAGGATGTGTTCGATGCCCGCCGTGAAGTGCTGGACCTGCACATGGCGCCGGCGCTGGAACGCTACCTGATCGAACTGGTGCTGGCCTCGCGTGATCCTTCGCGCTATGACGCCGGCCTCGGCCGCCGCATCGCCTGGGGTGCGAGCCCGCGTGGCTCCATCGCACTGGAGCGCTGCGCGCGTGCGCGCGCCTGGTTGGCGGGCCGCGACTTCGTCACCCCCGATGATGTGCGCGCGGTGGCCGCCGACGTGCTGCGCCATCGCGTGCTGCCCAGCTACGAAGCCACCGCAGAAGGCTGGGACGGCGAGCGCCTGGTGCAGGAACTGCTGGCACGGGTGCCGGCACCCTGAGCCTGCGCATGATCGATCCATCCCTGGAACCCACATCCAACGTCAGCGATGGCGACGGGCTGCGGCCGCAGCTGTCCGAGCTGGTGGCGCTGCGCCGCCTTGCACAGCGGCCCCCGCCGCCGCGACGCGGCCGCGCCGGCAATGCCGGGCAGGCGCCGTCACCGCTGCGCGGACGTGGCATGGAATATGCCGAGTCACGCGAGTACGTGGCCGGTGACGACGCGCGGCATATCGACTGGCGGGTGACCGCGCGCACCGGGCGCGCCCACACCAAGCTGTTCCAGGCCGAGCGCGAACGCGTCAGCCTGATCGTGGCCGATACTTCACCGGCGCTGTATTTTGGCACCCGTGTACGCTTCAAGTCGGTGCAGGCCGCACGCGCCGGGGCTGTCGCCGCGTGGTCAGCGCAGCGTCGCGGCGACCGCGTGGGCGCCCTGCGTGGCAGTGATCGTGAGTCGCCCATCGCACCCGCAGGCGGGCCGCGCGGCGTGCTGCGCGTGCTCGATGCGCTTACCCGCTGGTATGCGCAACCACCCGCGGACGATCTCGGTTTGGAGCGCGCGCTGGATCATGCGGCGCGCGTGCTGCGCCCGGGTGCGCGCATGCTGGTGCTGGCCGATCCGCAGCAGGCCATCCGTATTCCGCCGGCGCGCTGGAGCGCGCTGGCCCAGCATCACGACCTCAGCCTGGTGCTGCTGGTCGATCCGCTGGAGCTGCAGCCGCCATCGGCCGCGCTGCAGTTCCAGACGCTGCAGCAGCGCATTGGCCTCGACCTGCGCCGCAGCGAGGTTCAGGCGCATTGGCAGGCGCATTTCGTTGAACCGCTGCAGGAGCTGCGGCGTCAGCTCGGTGCGCGCCGTGTCGACGTGCAGGTGCTGTCCACCGATGCGCCCAGCGATGCCTGGCTGGCACCGTCGCCGACCGAGGTGCCGGCATGAGCGCCAACCTGCCGCTGCGCGATGTGCAGCTGCCACCGCCACCATCATGGTGGCCACCGGCACCGGGCTACCTGATGATCGGCAGCGCGTTGCTGCTGGTGCTGTTGGTGGTGGCTGTGCTGGGGTGGCGCCGCCGCCGTCGTCACCAGCGCTGGTTGCAGCTGTTCGACCAGGAGTTGGCTGCCAGCCACGACGCCGCTGCGGAACTGGCGGCCATTGCGGGACTGCTGCGGCGTGCCGCCCGCCATGCGCGTCCGGGCAGCGAGTCGCTGCGTGATGAGGCCTGGTGGCAGCGCGTGGATCCGCAGGGCACATTGCCGGAAGCACGCCGAAGCCTGTTGGCCGAAGGTGCCTATCGCCCACGCGTGGACGTCAACGAGGTGGCCGCAGTGCGCCGCTGGGCGCGCGAACGCTACCTGGCGCTGCTGCTGGAGCGCCGCCGATGAATGTGCTGGCGAGTTACTGGCCGTGGCCGGACCTGCAGCTGGCGTGGCCGCTGGCGTTGCTGGCGCTGCCGCTGCCATTGCTGATGCATTGGTGGAAACGCCGTGCCGATTCGGGCGCGGCGCTGCGCGTGCCGTATGCGGCCACTGAACTGGAAGCGCTGGCCGGTGGCGGCCGCGTAGATGTGTCATGGCTGCGCACGCTGCTGCTGTGGCTGGGCTGGTGCGCGTTGTGCGTGGCGCTGGCGCGTCCGCAGCAGTTGGGTGAGGCGATCACGCCGCCGCAGGAAGGCCGGCAGATGATGCTGGCGATGGACGTGTCCGGCAGCATGGGCGAAGGCGATATGGTGCTGGGCGGACAGGCGGTTGATCGCCTCACCGCAGCCAAGGCCGTGCTGGCCGACTTCCTTGACCGTCGAGCTGGCGACCGCATCGGCCTGCTGGTGTTCGGTGACCGCGCTTACACGCTGACGCCACTGACCGCCGACCTGGCCAGCGTGCGCGACCAGCTGCGCGACAGCGTGGTCGGCCTGGCCGGCCGCGAGACGGCCATTGGCGACGCCATCGGCCTGGCGGTGAAGCGGCTGCGCAGCCAACCCGAAGGCCAGCGCGTGCTTATCCTGCTGACCGATGGCGTGAGCAATGCCGGCGTGCTGGAACCGCTGCGCGCGGCCGAGGTGGCGCGCGCGGAAGGCGTGCGCATCCACACCGTGGCCTTTGGCGGTGACGGCAGCATGCGCCTGTTTGGTATTCCGATTTCCGCCGACCAGGATCCGGTCGACGAAGCGACGTTGAAGAAGATCGCCAACATGACCGGCGGCCAGTTCTTCCGCGCACGTGACACTGCACAGCTGGCCGGCATCTATGCCGAGCTGGACCGGTTGGAGCCGATCGCGGCGAAGGGTCCGAGCCTGCGCCCGCGCGAGGAACGCTATGCGTGGCCGCTGGGCCTGGCCTTGCTGCTGGGCGCATTGGCCTGGTTGTGGCCGGAGCGTCGCCGATGATCGCGTTTGCTTCGAATTTTCCTGACTGGAACGCGCTGCACTTCCTGCGTCCGGAATGGCTGTGGGCGTTGCTGGCGCTGCCGCTGATCCTCGCGGTGGCGTTGTACCGGCAGCGGCGCAGCGACGTGTGGCGGCACGCGGTGGATGCGCACCTGCTGCCGCATCTGCTGGCGGCGGGCACCCGTCGTCGTGCGCGCCTGCCGTGGGCGCTGCTGCTGGGCTGGACGCTGGCTGTGTTGGCGATGGCCGGGCCAAGCTGGCGCCAGCAGGCGCAACCGATGTTCCAGGCCAGCGCACCGTTGCTGGTGGTGCTGGACCTGTCCAGCCGAATCACTGCCACCGACCTGCCACCCTCGCGCCTGCTGCAGGCGCGGGCCAAGGTGGGTGAGCTCCTGCGCGCGCGCCAGGGCGGGCAGGTCGGCCTGGTGGTGTACGCCGACGACGCTTACACCGTGGCGCCGCTGACCGATGACGGAAGCAATGTCGCGCTGTACCTGGATGCCTTGTCGCCCGATGTGATGCCACGTGATGGCCAGCGCGCCGACCGTGGCATCGACTGGGCGACCCGGCTGATGCGGCAGATCGGTGCATTGCGCGGGCAGATCCTGCTGGTGACCGACCAGGCCGACGGCGAAGCCGGATTGGCCGCAGCACAGGCCCGCGGTCTGGGCATGCAGGTGTCGGTGCTGGGCCTGGGTACGCCAGCCGGTGCGGCCTATCGCGACGGCAGTGGTCAGATCCGCCAGGCCGCACTGGACGAAGCCAGCCTGCGCGCGGTGGCCACGGCCGGCGGCGGACGCTATGCGCGCATTGCCGCCGATGACAACGATCTGCGTGCGTTGGGCGTGCTCGATGTGCGTGAGGGCACGACGGCGGAACGACCGGGCGAGGGCAGGCAATGGCGTGATGAAGGTTTCTGGCTGCTGCCGCCCCTGATGCTGCTGGCGCTGTTGGCGTTCCGTCGCCGTGCATTGCTGGCTGCCGTACTGGCAGTGGGCCTGCTGCCATGGATGGGCGAGGTGCAGGCGCAGGCGCCGTCGGCCGCCACGCCGCAGCCGATACAGGGCACGCTGTGGAAGCGCAGCGACCAGCTGCAGCATCAGCGCCTGGCCGACGGCGTGCAGGCGTACCGCAATGGCGACTTCGCCAGTGCGCGCAAGCAGTTCGAGGGCATCGACAACGATGCCGGTTGGTACAACCTGGCCAACGCACTGGCACGCCAGGGCAACTACGACGAAGCCATTGCCGCCTACGATCGCGCATTGGCGCTGCATCCGGGCATGGCCGATGCGGTGGCCAACCGTGCGGTGGTCGATGCCGCGCGCAAGCGCAAGTCATCCGGTGGCCAAGGCCAGGATCAGCAGAAGCCACAGCAGAGCGGCCAGCAGAAGCAGAACGATTCGCAGGGCAAGCAGAATCCGCAGGGCCAGCAGCCGCAGCAGGGCCAGCAGAATCCCGGCCAGGGCCAGCCGCAGTCGGGCCAGCAGGGCCAGCCCAAGCCGGATGACGCCAAAGCGCAGCCGAACCCGCAGCCCGGCGAGCGTGGCCGCGATGGCCAGCAGCCACCGCCGCAGGTAGAAGATGCCAAGGCGCAGGCACAGGCCGATGAACAGCAGCGCCAACGCATGCAGCAGGCGATGCAGCAGGCACGCGAGGGCAAGGCCGACAAGGACGGCAAACCGGTACCGGGCAGCGATGGCGCCACGCCACGCCAGCGCGAGGAGCAACAGGCGGTGGAGGCGTGGATGCGGCGTGTGCCGGATGATCCGGGCGCGTTGCTGCGGGCCAAGTTCCAGCTGGAAAACGAACGCAGGAAGAAGGAAGGGCGATGACGCGGGCGATGAACATGCATGGGCGCTGGCCGCTGCGGGTACTGGCGGCACTGCTGCTGTGGCTGCCGCTGCTGGCGTGGGCGCAGCCGCGCGCCTGGCTCGACCGCGACCGTGTTGCTATGGGCGATACGGTCACCCTCAACGTCGAGAGTGACCAGGGCGCACCCGACTTCAACCCGCTGCGTACCGACTTCGACCTCAGCGGACAGACCAGCAGCCGCCAGGTGGAGTGGAGCAACGGCGCCATGCAGCAGCGCAATCTGTACGGCGTGGCGCTGACGCCGCGTCGCAGTGGTGCGCTGGTCATTCCCGGCCTGCAGGTAGGCAGCACGCGGACCGCGCCGCTGACCCTGCAGGTGGACGCCGCCACCGTTGCCGGTCCCGACAGCAACGCGATGGCCTTCATCGAAACCGTTGTCGATGATCAGACGCCCTACGTGCAGCAGAGCGTAGGCGTGGTGGTGCGGCTGTACTTCGCCTCGCAGCTGGCGTCCGGCGAACTGGTGCTGGATACACCGGCCGGCGCGTCGTTGCAGCGGGTGGGCGACGACCGTACCGACGTGCGCCAGGTCAACGGCCGCCGTTACAACGTGGTCGAGCGCCGCTTCCTGCTGATCCCCGAACGCAGCGGGGCACTGCGGCTGGCCGGTGCGCGCTTCAACGGGCGTAGTGCCGGTGGGTTCTTCGATGATTTCTTCGGCGGCGGCGATGGCCGCATGAATGCCACCGGCGCCGACCGCACCCTGCAGGTGCAGGCCCAGCCGGCACAGGCGCCGCAGCCGTGGCTGCCGCTGCAGAGCCTGCAGCTGCGCTACACCAGTGCGCCGACCAGTGCGCGCAGCGGGGAAGCCGCCAACATCGTGGTCGAAGCGATTGCCGAAGGCGCGACCCGCGCGCAGTTCACCGATCTGCCGGTGCCCGAGGTCGGCAGCAACGCGCAGGTCTTCGCCGAGCCTGCGCAGTATGAGGAGACCTTCAACGGCAGTACGCCGCGGCTGAAGATCACCCGCCGCTATTCGATCGTGCCGCGCCAGCCGGGTTCGCTGGTGGTGCCGGGGCCGCGCCTGCCGTGGTGGGACGTGCGCAATGGCAAGGCACAGGAAGCGCGCCTGCCGGACCTGACGCTTGCCGTCGCAGCGGGCAACGGCGGAAGCAATGCGTCGCCTGCGCCCTTGCCACCGATCGACACCGATGCGGCGTTGCCCGGTGCCGATGGACAGGACAGCCGCATCGCGGCGACCGATCCGCGCGCCAGTGGCCTGTCCGAACGGCCCTGGCCGTGGGTGGGGGCTGTCATCGGCCTGGCGTTGCTGTGGCTGCTGACCCTGCTGTGGGGGTGGCAGCGTGGCCGTCGCCCGCGCGTGGCGGCGCCGCTGGCGGGCCGCTCGGCTGTGCCGGTTGTGGCGAGCGGACGTGCTGGTCTGGCCGAACTGCGCCGCGCGCTGGATGGCGAAGGTTTCGAGCAGGTTGAAGCGCAACTGTGTGCGATGGCCGGTGTCGAACGTATCGAGCAGGTCATCGACCGCCTGGCCGAGCCGGCCCAGCGTCAGGTGCTGCAGGACCTGCAGCAGGCACGCTGGGGCGGGCAGGGCGACCTGGCGTCGCTGCGTACCCGCCTGCGCGAGGCCTTCCGTGACGGACCGCACTGGTCGGCGGCTGCGGGCACCGCTGACACTGGCCTTGCGCCGCTGTATCCGCCACGGCGAACCTGAACCAGCGCCGCTTGCGCGCTTTGTTAGAGTGCATTCATTTTTCGAGGAAACCCCCGTATGACAGCAGCTGCTGCCGACAAGAAGAAGTTGCCCCTGCATTGGAAGATGGGCATCGGCTTCGCGATCGGCCTGGTCCTGGGACTGATCGTGCACGCCCTGGGTGGCAGCGTCGATGGTCTGCAGGCCGGTGCCAAATGGGTAATGGACTACATCACCACCCCGGCTTCGGGCCTGTTCCTCAACCTGATCTTCATGCTGATCGTGCCGCTGATCTTCTCGGCGCTGATCATGGGTGTGTCGGAGATGGGCGACATCCGCGCCCTTGGCCGCATCGGCTGGAAGACGCTGGCCTACACCGTGCTGCTGTCTGGCATTGCAGTGGGTATCGGCCTGGTTCTGGTCAACCTGCTCAAGCCCGGTGCCGGCGTCGACCCGCAGGTCGCGGCGATGATGCTGTCGGAGAACGCCGAGCGCAGCAAGGAGATCGTTGCTGGCATCCATGGCACGCCGAAGGGCATGGACATGCTGCTGTCTATCGTGCCGAGCAACGTGCTGCAGGCCGCGTCCGACAATGGCGCGATCCTGTCGCTGATGTTCTTTGCGCTGATGTTCGGCATCGGCATGGTGCTGACCGACAACGAGAAGGTCGCTCCGTTGCGCCGCGCCATCGAAGGCGTGTTCGAAATCTCGATGACCCTGATCAACCTGGTCATCCGCCTGGCGCCGTACGCGGTGGCCTGCTTCATGTTCAACCTGGCCGCACTGTTCGGCTTCGAGCTGATCATCCGCCTGGGCGCCTACGTGGGCGTGGTGGTGCTGGCACTCGGCCTGCACATGGTGGTGACCTACGGTACGGCCGTTTGGCTGTCCGGCCGTTCGCCGCTGTCGTTCTTCCGTGATACCCAGGAAGCCACGGTGATGGCGTTCTCCACCGCCTCCAGCAATGCCACCCTGCCGACCGCGCTGCGCGTGGCCGACCAGATGGGCCTGCCGCAGCGGGTGTCGCGCTTCGTGCTGACCGTGGGTGCCACCGCCAACCAGAACGGCACCGCGCTGTTCGAGGGCGTGACAGTGATCTTCCTGGCCCAGTTCTTTGGCGTGGACCTGAGCATCGGCCAGCAGATCATGGTGATGGCCGTCTGCATCCTCGGTGGCATCGGCACCGCCGGCGTACCGTCCGGCTCGCTGCCGGTGGTGGCGATGATCTGCGCGATGGTCGGCGTGAACCCGCTGGGCATCGGCCTGATCCTGGGCGTGAACCACTTCCTGGACATGTGCCGTACCGCGCTGAACGTCACCGGTGACCTGGCCCTGACCACGCTGGTGGCCAAGGGTGAAGGCCACGACGGCCCGGCGCTGACACCGCACAAGGACTGATTCGGGAGCCACTGCTGGCGACCTGATCGGGGTCGGATCCCTTTCCGCAAGGAAAGGGATCCGACCCCTTTTCACATGCGGAATCCGGCGGAGATCATGAAGTGCCGGCCAGCGGCCGGCACCTACCAGGCACGTTGGACTGACCCCCGCCCGACGACTATGGGACAATAGGCCGCCCGCACGTCCGCGGCCGCCTCCCGATTCCGACAGAACCATGACGCAGCCTACCCGTCGCCAGTTGGCCAACGCCATCCGCTTCCTTGCCGCCGATGCGGTTGAAACCGCAAAGTCCGGCCACCCCGGCATGCCCATGGGCATGGCCGACATTGCCGAAGTCCTCTGGAACGACTATCTCCGCCATAACCCGAGCAACCCGCACTGGTTCAACCGCGACCGTTTCGTGCTGTCCAACGGCCACGGTTCGATGCTGCAGTACGCGCTGCTGCACCTGAGCGGTTACGACCTGCCGATCGAGCAGCTGAAGCTGTTCCGCCAGCTGGGCAGCCACACCGCCGGTCACCCGGAACGCCACGAGACCCCGGGCGTGGAAACCACCACCGGTCCGCTGGGCCAGGGTTTTGCCAATGCCGTGGGCTTCGCCCTGGCCGAGAAGCTGCTGGCACAGCGCTTCAACCGCCCGGAGCTGGAAGTGGTCGACCACCGCACCTGGGTGTTCATGGGCGATGGCTGCCTGATGGAAGGCGTGTCGCATGAAGCGGCGTCGCTGGCTGGCACCTGGGGCCTGCACAAGCTGGTCTGCTTCTGGGACAACAACCACATCTCCATCGACGGCAACGTCGAGGGCTGGTTCACCGACAACACCCCGGAGCGTTTCGAGGCCTATGGCTGGAACGTGGTGCGTGATGTCGACGGCCACGACCCGGAAAGCATCAAGGCCGGCATCGAGGCCGCGCTGTCGCAGAGCGACAAGCCGACCCTGATCTGCTGCCGCACCACCATTGGTTTTGGTTCGCCGAACAAGGCGGGCAAGGAATCCAGCCACGGCGCACCGCTGGGCAAGGACGAGCTGGAAGCCACCCGCAAGCAGCTGGGCTGGGAATACGGCCCGTTCGAGATCCCGCAGGCGATCTACGACGGCTGGCGCGCCAATGGCGCCGGCACCCTGCGCCAGGCCGAGTGGGAACAGCTGTTCGACAAGTACGCCAGCCAGTACCCGGGCGAAGCCGCCGAACTGACCCGCCGTTCGCACGGCGACCTGCCGGCCGACTTCGTTGCCAAGGCCGATGCGTACATCGCCCAGGTGGCGGCTGAAGGTCCGACGATCGCCTCGCGCAAGGCCTCGCAGCTGGCCATTGAAGCCTACGCGCCGCTGCTGCCGGAAATCGTCGGTGGCTCGGCTGATCTGGCGCACTCCAACCTGACCCTGTGGAAGGGCAGCAAGTCGGTCGCCAGCGACGACGCCAACGCCAACTACGTGTACTACGGCGTGCGCGAGTTCGGCATGACCGCCATCGCCAACGGCCTGGCCCTGCACGGTGGTTTCATTCCGTTCGACGCCACCTTCCTGGTGTTCAGCGACTACGCCCGCAACGGCGTGCGCATGAGCGCGCTGATCCCGGCCCACGCCATCCACGTCTACACCCACGACTCGATCGGCCTGGGCGAAGACGGCCCGACCCACCAGCCGGTGGAGCACCTGGCCGCTCTGCGCTACATCCCGAACAACGACGTGTGGCGCCCGTGCGATGCGGTCGAGTCGGCCGTGAGCTGGAAGGCTGCGATCACCCGTCAGGATGGTCCGAGCTGCCTGGTGTTCAGCCGCCAGAACCTGCCGCACCAGCCGCGCAACGCCGAGCAGATCGCCCAGATCGAGCGCGGTGGTTACGTGCTGGCCGATGCCGCCGGTACCCCGGACGTGATCCTGATCGCCACCGGTTCGGAAGTCTCGCTGGCCACCGAAGCCAAGGCCCAGCTGGACGCGGCCGGCCTCAAGACCCGCGTGGTCTCGATGCCGTCCACCGACGTGTTCCTGCGCCAGGATGCGGCCTACCGTGAATCGGTGCTGCCGAACGCCGTGCGCAAGCGCGTGGCCGTGGAAGCCGGCGTCACCGGTTTCTGGCGCCAGTTCGTCGGCCTGGACGGTGCGGTGATCGGTATCGACACCTTCGGTGCCTCGGCCCCGGCCGACCAGCTGTACAAGCACTTCGGCATCACCACCGCCCACGTGGTGGAAGCTGCCAAGGCGCTGTAAGCAGCCCGGCAGTGAGATGAAGGAAAGGCCGGCGCACGCCGGCCTTTTCTTTGGTCGAGAGAAAAGGGGACGGAGGGGATTAAGTCGTTTGTGCACAAGCGACTTAATCCCCTCCGTCCCTTTTTTCTTCGTCCGGCATGTTCCGCCCGACGGCGCCGGTGTCGCGTTGGCCTCTTCATCTGACCTGCGTTCTCTGCGAAAAGGAGGGCCTGCCAGACTGCGATTGGTGTTCCGCTTTCGTGGGCTCGACGTCGAACTGGTCGATTACCTTGATTATCACTAGGAGTCTGCTCGATGCCGTTGCATGATCCGCCGCATCCCGGAGAATCGCTGCGCGAAGACATCCTGCCGGCGATCAGCATGTCGATCAGTGCGCTGGCGCAGCATCTTGGCTATTCCCGCGGACAGTTGTCGACCATCATCAACGGGCACGCCGGCATTTCCGCGGAACTCGCATTCCGCCTTGAGCTTGCGGGTCTGGGCAATGCCCGCATGTGGCTGGCGATGCAGGCGGCATACGACCTGTGGCAGGTCGAGCATCGAGCGCATCCACCCATTGCCCGCCTGTACCTTGAGGATGCAGTGAGGATAGGGCAGTAGATGCACGTCATGCATGGATAAGAAGGGGACGGAGGGATTAAGTCGTTTGTGCACAAACGACTTAATCCCCTCCGTCCCTTTTTCTCAGGCGGTGCGCGCCAGCGCCAGGCGCAGCAGTCGCGCGTCCAGGCGTTCGGCGAAATCCTTCGGCGCCTGCAGGCCCATGCGCTGCAGGTACACGGCATCGCCGTCGCCGGCCGGTTGTCGCAGCGCTGCCCAGACCGTGCGCAGCTTGTCGCCGCGGGTCTGCGTGTTGGCCTTCAGCCAGCCCAGCGCCTTCACCAGCACCTGCTCGATCTCGTTGAAGTCGCTGCCCAGCGGATAGTCCGGCAGCGTGCCATCGGCGCGGAACGCTGCCAGCGCCGCGGCCAATGCCTGCGGTGTGTTGCGTTGCTGTCGCTCGGGATCCGGTTGCGTGGCCGCCAGCACTTTGCGCGCGGCATGCGCCTGCTGCAGCAGCCCGCTCTGAAACGGTGCTTCGGTGATCGCAGCCATCGCATGCACGCAGTCCTCGTCGGTCAAGCCGCGCAGATCGGCGATGCCGTATTCGTTGAGGTAGATGTCGCGTAGATGGCGCGGGATGGTGGTGTGTCCGTAGTTCCAGCGCACGTTGGATTCACGCTGGCCCTTGTCATCGCGCGCCGCGCGGAACATCAGCACGCTTCGGGCTTCGGGCAGGGCACGTGCCATCGCCACGAAGTTGTATTGGCCACCAACACCGGATACCACGCGTCCATCGTCCAGCGCATCCGACACCGCCGCGCCCAGCGCGGTGGCCATCATGCAGGAGTTGAAGAAACGCGCGTGCCGGCGCTGCAGGCGTTCCAGCGTCTCGTTGCCGCCGTACAGCTGGTTGATCTCGCTGATGCGGCGCATGCCGATCGCGCGGCACTCGTCTTCCGGCAGCGTGCGCAGCCATTCGTAGAACTCGGGTGAGCCCAGGTAGAACGCGCCGTGCAGGTACTCGCCTTCGGCGGCGAGGGTGGCGTGATCGATGGACAGGGTGCTGCCGTTCTCGATGCGTTGCATCAGCGCCAGGTCGTCGTGCACCTTGCGCTTGATCACGCCTGTCTGCACCAGCCGGCGGAAGCCCTCGTTGAGCATCTCGCTGCAGCCGTACAGGCCGACTTCGAACGGTTCCAGTCCGCCGACTTCCTGCACCAGCGGGTGGCTGGCCAGCTGCGGATCCAGCGCATGCAGCACACGCCGGTAGCGCGCGTTGTCGGTATGGCGCAGCACCAGCGCATGGCTGAGCGCGTCGGCCAGCGTGCCGATGCCGATCTGCAGCGTGCCGCCATCGCGCACCAGCGTGCTGGCATACAGGCCGATGGCGTAGTCGGCATCGCCGACCGGCTGCCGCGGCAGGCCGAACAGCGCCGGATACGGCGGCGGCGGGGTGATCACCAGATCGAAGAACGACACATCGACCGTGGCCGAGCCGCCCAGGTAGGGCAACTGCGGATCGATCTCGGCGACCAGCAGCGGGCGCGGCAGGCCGCGCGCGGCAATCGCATCCAGCGTGTCCTGGGTGATGTCGTTGTTGCACGACAGCGAGAGCCGCCGGTCGTCCGGCCGCATCGCCACCTTTTGCACGATCACCTGCGGCGCGCGTTGGGCCACGGCATCGGCGGCGTGGGTGTAGTTCAGGCTGGTATAGCTGGATTGCGCCTGCCGCGAGCCGAGCAGGGCGCCGGACTGCATGTAGAACTCTTCCACCTGCACATGTGCCGGCAGCGCATCGCGGGCGATCGCATCGGCATAGGCCAGGCGCGGGAAATCGTCGCCGAAATGGCGCTGCGCGAACGGTGCCATGAAGCGCGCTTCCAGGCCATTGCCGCGTGCCTTCGGCGGGTTCAGCGAGAGCGCGGTATACAACTGCACCGGTCGCGATGGGTCATGTTCGACGCGTGCGTACAGCGCATTGAGCAGCCGATGCGGCTTGCCCAGTGCCAGCGGTGCCCCGATCCGCAGCGGCCCGTCCACGCGCGAAAACAACCAGTCGACGGCGGCGTCCAGGTCGGTGAGGTGTTCGGTCATGCGCGGCGGTCCTGCGAGTGGGGGAGTGCTGGCATTACAGCATGTCGGGCTTGAACCGCCGTCGACGCGAGACTTCGGCGCCAGACACCATGAACTGCCCATCGCCCCGGTAATGCACCGTGCGCGGCAGCTTTGGGCGTGGTGCAACATGGGCCCGCACGATTTCCCAGATGAACAGGTTGCTCGATTCCACTTGGCTATCGTCGTAGAGGCGGCATTCGAAGCACGAATGACATTGCCCGACCAGAGGTGCACCGACCTCGCGCGCGGGCTGTGCATCGAGCCCGAAGTGGGCGAACTTGTCGACCTCGCGGCCACTGCAGTTGCCGATGTCCACCACGGTATCGAGCAGTTCCACCCCCGGCACATTGATCACGCATTCGCCGCTGCTGCGCGCCAGTGAATGGCTGTGGTTCTCGTTCCACAGGTAGGTGGCGACCAGCGAAGGCGAGAAGCCCATCACCATGTGCCAGCCCACCGTCATCAGGTTGCGCTGGCCGCGCCACGCCGTGCTGACCAGCACGATCGGGCCGGGTTCGAGGAATCGGCGCGCCTGCTCGACCGGGAAATCCTTCTTGGGCAGCGCTTTCATCCGGGGCCTGGGGCGGGAGGTATCGATGCTGGCGCAGGTGCGATGAACCTGGAGTCGAGGGACTTGACAGGCGATTCGATTACGCGCGTAATCGGTTTGTCGATTACGGATGTAAACCATGAGCCCGATCAGCGAAGCCGAAGCCGTTGTGATGGAGGTGCTGTGGCAGCAGGCGCCGCGTAGCGCCGACGAGGTGGTGGCCGCGCTGGCCCACCGTGACTGGGCCGAGCCGACCATCAAGACCCTGCTCAACCGCCTGCTGACCAAGGGCGCGATCGCCGCCGAGCGCGATGGCCGGCGCTACCTGTACCGGCCGCTGCTGCAGCGCCAGGCGTGGGTGGAGGCGCAGAGCCAGGACTTCATCGGCCGCGTCTTCGAAGGGCGGGTGGCACCGCTGGTCGCGCACTTCAGCGAACGCGGCCAGTTGAGTGCGCAGGACATCGCCGAACTGAAGAAGCTGATCCAGGAGCTGGACCATGACTGAGCTGCTCGATGGGCTGTGGCAGGCCAGCCTGTGGCTGGCGGTGGGCGTGGTCGTGCTGGCGGTGCTGCGGCCCTTGCTGGTGCGCCTGGGGGGCGTGGCGTTGGCCTACCGCAGCTGGTGGCTGCTGCCGTTGCTGGGGGCATCGTTGCTGCTGCCGTTACCGCAGGTGGCACTGCTGGAGCATGTGCCAACGCTGCCGTTGAAAGTGCTGCCCGGCACCGTCGAAGGCATGACAGGGCAGTCGTTGCCGTGGGCCGGGCTGTTGCTGCTGGCATGGACGCTGGGGGCGGTCCTCTGTCTGCTACGCGATCTACGTGCGCAGCGGCGTTTTGAACGTGGCATGGGCCAACTGTGTGCACGCGCCGATGGCAGCTGGCAGGCCAGCGCCGACCCGGGCCTGCCAGCGTTGGTTGGCCTGTGGCGGCCGCGCATCGTGGTAGGCCCGGACTTCGACCAGCAGTTCACCGCACAGGAACAGGGCCTGATCCTGCAGCACGAGCGCAGCCACCGTCGCAATGGCGATCACTGGGCCAATGGGGCGCTGCTGATGGCACGCGCGGTGTTCTGGTTCCATCCGCTTCTGCCGTGGGCCGCCCGCCGATTCCTGCGTGACCAGGAGCTGGCCTGCGATGCCCGCACCATTGCCCCGCAGCCTGCGCTGCGCGGTCTCTACGCCAGCACGCTGCTGAAGGCGCAGCTGGTCCATCCGGTTGCGCCAGCGGTCTGCCATTGGCGCAGCCAACCCGTGTTGAAGGAGCGTATCGCCATGTTGAAGCAGTCCAAGCGGAAGGCATTGCCGTGGGTGTCGGGGCAGGTGCTGGTGGTCGGGTTGTGTCTGGGAATGGGGGCGGTGGCATGGGCCAGCCAGGGGGGCGTGGCCGGGAACCCGAGAATCGGTGTCGAGCCGTTTGAACACGCGGAAGAAGATGCCGCCAAGGCGGGTCTGGACAGGCCCATCCAAGTCGACAAGATGCCGCCACCGTCCTACCCGAAGTCCGCCATCGAGCAGCGTCAGGTGGGCGTGGTGAACCTGCGCGTGGAAGTGGATGCCAAAGGCCATCCGACTGACGTCCAGGTACTCAGCGCAACCAATCCGGGTGTGTTCGATGCGGTGTCGATCGCCGCTGCGCGGAGCTGGACCTATCGTCCGGCGATGAAGAACGGAAAGCCCGTTGCAGGGGCTGTGAAGATTCCGATCACCTATGCCATGGACAACACCGAGGACTCCCAGTGAAGTCCGCGCCGCTGTTGATGACGGCGGCGCTGTTGGCAGGGTGCGCGACCCAGGATCGCCTGACCACCGTTGATACCCGCAGCGAGAATGTCGGCCATCAGCGCCTGCAGCCGCAGACCGGTGGCGGTAGCGGGCAGCTGCAGACCTATTCGCTGGGCGCGAGCGAGGGCTACCGCATGCCGCAGTTGTACGCGGCACCGGATCCGCAGGTTGGTGACCGTGACCCACGCGTGGAACTGGCGCCTACCACCATCTGCCTGCAGGTGGTGGTCGATGCGCAGGGCAGCGTCGAACGCAGCATGCCGTTGACCGATCGCCCTGAGTGCGCGGCAGGTGCTTCGGGCGAGAATGCGCCCCTTCTGCAAGCCGCACAGGAAGCGGTGGCGATGTGGAAGTACTCGTCCGCAGCGGTATGTCACTTTGCCGCTGGCAAGGCGCCTGCAGACCGCGGCGACTGCCGCGGCGCCGAGCGCGTCGAACCGGTGGCGGTTACCCTGCAGTACGCCTTCACCTTCGAGATCGTGAAGGGCCAGCATGTGGTGCGCACGCAGGGGAAATGAACGCCCGCGATGCGTGACCGAAAACGGTAGCGCCGGGCCATGCCCGGCGAGCGCAGCGGTGTGTGTCAGGCACCGCCCTGGATGTTGGCCTTCACCGCTGGCTGCATCAGCGTCGGTTCGGCCAGTGTGGCATCGCGGGCCTGGCGCACGCTGACGAACTCCGCCTCGGCCACGCCGTCATGCACGTGGATGTTGTGTGCGCGCTGCTCGCCGATGGTGGTTTCGTTGGCGAACTCGCGGCCGCCCGGGCCGTAGTCGTGGCAGACGAACACGCGCGTCGCATCGGGCAGCGCCAGCAGACGCTGGATTGAACGATACAACTGCGCGGCGTCACCGCCCGGGAAATCGCAGCGGGCGGTACCGCCGTCGGGCATGAACAGCGAGTCGCCGGTGAACAGCGCATCGCCGATCAGGTAGGCGATGCTGTCGCTGGTATGGCCGGGCACGGCAATCACCTGGCCGCGCAGTCCGCCAAGAGCGAAGGTCTCGCCATCGCCGAACAGGTGATCGAAGATTTCATCCGCCGCAGGAAGCTGCAGGCCGTAGCGCGGCGCGAAGGTGGCCTGCACCGCGCGGATGCCTTCGCCGATGGCCAGCGTAGCCCGCGGGAAGCGTTGCTTGAGACGGCGCCCACCCGATACGTGATCAGCGTGAGCGTGTGTCTCCAGCAGCCAGCGCAGCTGCAGGCCCTGTTGTTCGATGGCCTGCAACGCGGCATGCAGCGGCGCTTCACTGCTGGCGTCGGTATCCGGGTCGTAGTCCAGGACCGGGTCGATCAGCGCCGCTTCGCCGGTGGCCGGATCACTGACCAGATAGCTGAAGGTATTGCTGTCACGGTGGAAGTACGACTGCACCTGGACTGACATTGGAACGCTCCTCAGCGCGTGCCCAGCACGCGGTTCAGCAACTGCGCCAGGTTCTCACCGGCCAGTCGCAGCTGCGCTTCGGCCAGCGGCCGGTAGCGCTCGGTGTATTCATCACCGATTTTACGCGTGGCCGGATAAACGCCAGCTTGCATGGAAATGCGGCAGCTGGCCTCGGCCCACGTCTGCGGGTCGCGCTGCGGGTTGGACTGGCGCGCCAGCTTCGGCGCGCGCTGGCTCTGCAGCAGCGGCAGATAGCCTGCGTCGTCAAGCTTGCGGGTGTTGAGCATGCCGCTGTCCCACAGCGAGTGCAGGTTGGTACCGCGGTTGCCGAACTGCAGCTGGAAATCGTTGCCGCCCTTGTCGTGTGCGTAGCCGGCATGCATCGGCTGATGGATGTCGCCGACCAGGTGCACGACGAACTTCAGCGCCTGCAGGCGCTCGCCATCGGTCAGGCTGCGGTCGCCGAGGATGGTGCTCTGCGCCTTCAGGGCTTCGACGATGCAGTTGCCGTTCTTGCAGTGCTTCGGTGCTTCGTAATGGCAGTTGTCTTCGGCAATGTTGACGTAGTGCCAGCCGGCCGAGCGACGGCCCAGGCCCGGATCCTTGGCACGCAGCTGGTCGGCCCAGGGCGCGATGCTGGCCAGCGTGGCGTCCGGTTCGGTGGCCAGTAGACGGTCCACTTCGGCGCGGGCGGTGGGGTTGAGGCGGGCGTCGGCGACTTCGGCGACAAGGCGGTGGCCTTGCGCGCCCCAGGCATGGACGGGGGCGGAGACGGACAGCAGGGCCGGCGCCAGGGCGGCGGCGAGGAGGAAGGAGTGCAGGGCTTTCATGCGCACATTCTAGCGGGGGGAGGCGGATTGAAGAGCGGCGCGTTCCTGTCTGCTGGGGGCTGGCTGCAGCGCCTGCCCCTGCAGCCCCATCCAACATGGCCGCGGAGGCGGATGCAAAGGTCAAAGGCAACATCGAAGACAAATGCAGGATCAAAATCGGCCTCCCGCAATTGCAGGCAACCACTACGCCTCGGATGTACAGGTTCTGCTCTTGCCTTTGCTTGAGCTGGCACGCGCGCGCAGATGGGAAGGGTGGAAAGGGTTGGATGATCGGGACCGTTCGCCGCATGGATGCGGCGATCGAGCCTACAGGGACGTATTTACGGCGTGTCCCGATCATCCAACCCTCTCCACCCAGTTCCAGATGCCGGTGCTTTTCGCGCAAAAAAAAAGCCCCGGCAATCACCGGGGCAACATGCTGCGAGGGTTTTGCATGTAGCGGGGGAGCGGGGGCGAAGCCCCCGCGCTCAACACACCGCTTAGAACTTGAAGACGTACGACGCGCCGTAGACCAGCGGATCGATGTTGACCGTGCCGATCTTCTCGCCATCCAGCTTCACCTTGCTGTCGATGTCGATCCAGCGCATGTCCACGCGCAGCGCGCCCTTCTCGCCGATCGCGAAGTCCACGCCCGCATGCGCGGCCAGACCCCACGAATCCTGCAGCTTCAGGCGGCTGTCCTTCAGCGCACCGGTGGTGTCTTCGCTGAAGAAGGTCGTGTAGTTCACGCCCGCACCGATGAACGGCGACACCTTGCCCTTGCTGTTGAAGTGATACTGCAGGGTGACCACCGGCGGCAGCTGCTTGGTGCTGCCCACGCGGCCGAGGCCGTTGATGTTGATGTCGTGCTTGAACGGCAGCGCGGCCAGCACTTCGATGCCCAGGTTGTCGGCGATGAAGTACTCACCGGTGATGGTCGGCTTGACGTCGTTGTCGACATCGACCTTCAGGGTGCCGTTGGCCAGCCAGCCGTTGTTCGACTTCGGCGCCACCTGGTGCACGCCGGCGGAGACGGTCCAGTCGCCCTTGGACTGGGCCATGGCCGGGGCGGCGGCAAGGGACAGGGCGGCGGCCAGGCTGGCCACGATCAGGGGGGAGGTCTTGCGCATGGGGGTAGTCTCGTTGCTGGGTGGATGGCGACAGTCTCGGCCTCACGCCGCGCTAACGCTTTGATCCGGATCAAATCCTGTCCGCCAGCCCGTTGCCGGCAGGGGCTGGCCCACGGTGGCCATGCCCGGTTTGCTAGACTTGTGGGCCCTATCCATCCCGCCGCACCCGACGCGGCCGCAGGAGCTTGAGAACATGGCAATCAAGGTTGGTATCAACGGTTTCGGTCGCATCGGGCGTAACGTCCTGCGCTCGGCGGTGCTGAACTTCGGCGACGACATCGAAATCGTGGCCATCAACGATCTGCTGGAGCCGGATTACCTGGCCTACATGCTCAAGTACGACTCCGTGCACGGCCGCTTCAAGGCCGACGTGGCGGTGCAGGGCAACGACCTGCTGGTCAACGGCAAGAAGATCCGCCTGACCCAGGAACGCGACCCGGCCAACCTGAAGTGGAACGACGTGGACGTGGACGTGGTGATCGAGTCCACCGGCCTGTTCCTGACCAAGGAAACCGCGCAGAAGCACATCGACGCGGGCGCGAAGAAGGTGATCATGTCGGCGCCGTCGAAGGACGACACCCCGATGTTCGTCTACGGTGTGAACGACAAGACCTACGCCGGCCAGGCGATCGTCTCCAACGCCTCGTGCACCACCAACTGCCTGGCCCCGCTGGCCAAGGTCATCAATGACAAGTGGGGCATCAAGCGCGGCCTGATGACCACCGTGCATGCGGCCACCGCCACCCAGAAGACCGTCGATGGCCCGTCCAACAAGGACTGGCGCGGCGGCCGCGGCATCCTGGAAAACATCATTCCGTCGTCCACCGGTGCGGCCAAGGCTGTCGGCGTGGTCATCCCGGAACTGAACAAGAAGCTGACCGGCATGAGCTTCCGCGTCCCGACCTCGGACGTGTCGGTGGTCGACCTGACCGTCGAGCTGGAAAAGGAAGCCACCTACGCCGAGATCTGCGCTGAAGTGAAGGCACAGAGCGAAGGCCCGCTGAAGGGCATCCTGGGCTACACCGAAGACAAGGTCGTGGCCACCGATTTCCGCGGCGAAACCTGCACCTCGGTGTTCGACGCCGAGGCCGGTATCGCCCTGGACGGCACCTTCGTCAAGCTGGTGACCTGGTACGACAACGAGTGGGGCTACTCGAACAAGTGCCTGGAAATGGCCAAGGTCGTCGCCGCCAAGTAAGGTCGGCAAAGATCGCACGCGGACCCCGGCCTGGCCGGGGTTCGTCGTTTATGGGGCCGGCACTGTCGTAGCATGGGCCGGTCGACCGCTGCCGCTGGGGCGCGGGATCGCAATGGAAGCACGCAATGGAAGCACTGATAGCCCTGGTCGTACTGGTCCTGCTGGCCATCCCGCTGCTGCTGGTGGTGGCACTGGTGATGATTGCCGGCCTGCGTCGCCGCGTCGCCGCGCTGGAAAGCGCACTGGCCGCCGAACCTGTCGCCAGGCCGGTCGCCGCCGCGCCCGCGCCTGAACGGCTGGTCACGCCCGCCGCCAGTGCCGATCCCCCCTTCCTGCGGCCGGTCGCTGCGGCTGTGCCGCCCTCACCTCAGCCTCCGCAGCCGCCGTTGCGCGAGGCCGCGCCCACCGAGGCGCCTGTTCCCCGTCCTGCCGCGCCACCGCCGGTGCCGGTGCAGCCACCGTTGCCGCCGTTGCCGCCAGAACCGGCGCTGCCTAATTTCATCGAGCGTGGCGTCGGTGCGGTCAAACGCTGGTTCACCGAAGGCAACGTGCCGGTCAAGATCGGCATGCTGGTGCTGCTGGCCGGTGTCGCCGCACTGCTGAAGTACGTCAGCGACCAGGGCTGGCTGGTGCTGCCGATCGAACTGCGCCTGGCCGGCGTCACCGTGGGTGCGCTGGGCCTGCTGGCCTTCGGCTGGCACCAGCGCGAACGTCGGCGCCTGTTTGCGCTGGCCCTGCAGGGCGGTGCCATCGGCGTGCTGCTGCTGACCATCTTCGCCGCGTTCAAACGCTTTGAACTGCTCAACCCAGGCTTTGCCTTTGCCAGTTCGATCGCACTGGTGGCCGGGCTGTGCGTGCTGGCAGTGGTACAGAACTCGCGCACGCTGGCGGTGCTGGGCATCCTGGCCGGCTTCATGGCGCCGTTGTGGCTGTCCACCGGCAGCGGCAACCACGTGGGGTTGTTCAGCTATTACGCGGTGCTCAACGCAGGCATCTTCGCCATCGCCTGGTTCCGTCCGTGGCGTGCGCTGAACCTGCTCGGCTTCGCTTTCACCTTTGGCATCGGTACCTTCTGGGGCGTGCTGCAGTACGCGCCTGACAAGTTCAGCAGCACCGAGCCGTTCCTGTTGCTGTTCTTTGCCTTCTACCTGTTGATTCCGCTGCTGTATGCACGCCGTCAGCCGGCAGGTCGGCGCGATCTGGTCGACGGCAGCCTGGTGTTCGGCACGCCGCTTGTCGCGTTCTCGCTGCAGGCCGGCATGCTGCATGAGCAGCCGATGACGCTGGCACTGTGTGCACTGGGCCTGGCTGCGATCTACGCGGTGCTGGCGCGGGCGCTGATCGCGCGTGCGTCGTACACCGTGCTGGCGCAGTCGCATGCGGTGCTGGCGGTGGGCTTCGCCACGCTGGCGGTGCCGTTGGCGCTGTCAGCACGTGCAACCGGTGCGGTGTTCGCACTGGAAGGTGCCGGCCTGGCCTGGCTGGGCCTGCGCCAGAAGCGCTGGCTGCCGCAGGTGTCCGGTGCATTGCTGCAGATGGGTGCCGCGTTCGCCTTCGTTGCCGGTGGCGATCACTGGCATGAAGACGTGCGTTTCCTGCTCAACCCAACAGCGATTGGTGCGCTGCTGCTGGCCGTGGCCGGCTTCGCGTCGGCGTGGAGTTACCAGCGCAGGGAGCGTCACGAGATCGCGCTGGTCTACTACCTGTGGGGACTGCTGTGGTGGTTGGGCGGCCTGGTGCACGAGATCATCCGGTTCTTCCCCTACCGCATCGAAGTGGATGCACTGTTGGTGCTGGCCGCGGTTACCGCATGGCTGGCCGCGGAAATGCAGCGTCGCCAGCCGGCGCGCGCGCTGGGCGTGACCGCACTGGCGATGCTGGCGCTGGGCTTCCCGCTGGCGCTGGTGCAGAGCGATGCGCACCAGCAACCGTTCGCCGGCTACGGTGTGCTGGCCTGGGCGGTGTTCGCGGTACTGGGTGTGCGCACGCTGTTGTGCCTGCGCCAGGGCGGCGACACCGTGGCACGTATCGCGCAGTTCCTGTGGTGGCTGCTGTGGCCCTCGCTGCTTTCGCTGCTGGCGCTGTGGGGCGGTGGCGAGGCCAACTTGGCGCAGGGCTGGACGACCCTGCTGGTCACGCTGCCGTGGCTGCTGATGGCGGCGCTGTCGCTGTGGCGCTGGAACGTCCTGCGCTGGCCGCTGGGCGTGGCCTTCGACAGCGTGCGCCTGCCGCTGCAGTGCGTGCTGTTCGGCCTGTTGTCGATCGGCTGGTTGTTCGGCCAGCTGCTGCCGGGTGATGCCGCGCCGCTGCTGTGGCTGCCGGTATTGAATCCGGCCGAGATCGGGCAGTGGCTGAGCCTGCTGCTGCTGGCGCGCTGGCTGTACAGCGACCAGGCGCCGCAGGCACTGCTGAAGATCCGCCTGCCCGTGCTGGCGCTGGCCGCCTTCATCGCGCTGACCAGCCTGGTGCTGCATGGCGTGCACCAGTGGGGCGGCCTGTCCTGGAGCGCCTCGATGATGCGCTTCAGCCTGGCCCAGACCAGCCTGACCGTGCTGTGGAGCGTGCTTGGCGTGATCGCCTGGGTATGGGGCTCGCGTCGCGGCCAACGCGTGTTGTGGATGGTGGGCGCCGTGCTGATGGGCGTGGTGCTGGCCAAGCTGGTACTCATCGATCGCCAGCACCTGGGCAACCTGCTCGGCATCGCATCGTTCATCGCCTACGGCCTGCTGTGCACGGTCGTGGGTTATCTGGCACCGGCACCGCCCAGCGCGGCGCCGTCCGTGGAGGAAAAACAATGAGGAATTGGAGCAGGGCGCTGCTGCCGGCGATGTTCGGCATGCTGGCCGCCGTCGCGGTGCAGGCCGCCGAGTACCGCACCCAGTACGCCGAGCAATGGCCGTTGACGTTGTCCAGTGCGCAGTCCGGTGCGTATCGCGTCGTGCTGGAACCGGCGATCTACCGCCGTGCCGGTGCCGCCGACCTGGGTGATCTGCAGGTATTCAACGCGGCGGGCCAATCGCTGCCATCGGCGCTGCTGGCACCGGACCAGCCGTTGGCACAGCCGCCGGTGCAGCGCGAACTGCCATGGTTCGTGCTGCCGCCGCTGGCCGAATCGCAGCGCAATGACCTGCAGCTGCTGACCGAACGCGATACCGACGGCCGCGTGCGCCGGGTTGAAGCGCGCGTGGGCGGCGGCGCGGTGACGAACGGGCAGGGCGGTTGGCTGATCGACGCCAGCGTGCTTGGCCAGCAGCCGTTGGCAGCGCTGGTGCTGGACTGGGCTGACAGCGGCCAGCCGCTGCAGGCGCAGGTGCAGCTGGACGCCAGCGATGATCTGCAGAACTGGCGCCCGATCGCGCGGGATGTGCCGCTGGTGGATCTGCAGCGCGCCGGCAAGCGCCTGTTGCAGCGCCGGCTGCAGGTGGACAGCAACGCCCGCTACGTGCGCGTGCTGGCACAGGGCGAGGCACGCCTGCCGACCCTGCGCAGTGTGCTGGCCGAGCTGCCGCCGGCACCGGCCACGCTGCCGTGGGAATGGCTGTCGCTGGAGCCGACGTCGAAGGGCAAGGGCGAGTACACCTTCGAGTTGGACGGCCGCTTCCCGGTGGCGCGCGCTGACGTGGCCAGCACCGACAACAGCCTGGTGCAGTGGACGCTGTTCAGCCGCGATGACGAGAGCGCGGAATGGCAGCGACGCAGCGCACCGTGGATTGCCTACCAGCTGCAGCAGGGCACCCAGGGCCAGCGCCAGCAGTCCGCCGCGCAACCGCTCGGCGGCATCCACCGCGACCGATACTGGAAACTGGTGGCGAACCCGGCGGAAACGGCGACAGCGCCGACCCTGCGCCTGGGCTATCAGCCGGAAGTGCTGGTGTTCCTGAGCCAGGGCGCGGCACCGTATGCGCTGGCGGTAGGCAGTTCGACCGCACGCCGGGCGGAGGCACCGGTGGGCGTGCTGATCGAGGAGCTGCGGCAGCGCAATGATCCTTCCTGGCAGCCGACGCTGGCGCGCCTGGAAGGCAGCCCGGAACCGCTGGCCGGCGACGCGGCGCTGAAGCCGCAGCGCGATTGGAAGGCGTGGTTGCTGTGGGCGTTGTTGGGGTTGGGCGTGCTGGTGGTGGGTGGTCTGGCGCTCAGTCTGCTGAAGCAGAAGTCTGCGCCTTCGGCGTAGTTTCCGGCGAACGGCGTAGCCCCTCGTGGGTGGCTGGTTGGTCGCGTAGAGCGAAAAGCCGCGCTTGGCCGGGCGGGTGGGCTGGGCAGGGGACGCCGCAAGTACGTCCCTGTAGGCTTAGCCGCGCCATCCATGGCGCGGATACCCCTGCCCAGCCCACCCGCCCGACCTCTGACAGTTTCCGTGTGCGTCCACCCACGGAAGAGAAAGAAGAAGAGCAAGAGCGGAAGCGGGTCGCTTCGCTCGACGGCCATTTGGGTCAGATCCGTTTTCCGCAGGAAAACGGATCTGACCCCTTCTTTTTCCAACCGACATCAGAAACCGCTTCTGCTTTTGCCATCCGCTCCGCCTCATGAACCTTTCGAGGCCAGGGTGGTGTGGGCTGGCAGGGGTGTGAGCGGCATGGGCCCGAGGCATGCCTCGGGCGGGTTGGGCAGGACGCCCAACCCCGGTCTTGCCGTGTGCACAGGACAGCGCACAGGAGCAAGCGGCGACCAAGCCCCCATGGATGGGTTTACGGCGTCCCCTGCCAGCCCACACCACCCCGGCCCATCCACAGCACCACGAAGCGCCAGCGCTTTGGCTTCGGCCGCTGCTGTTGCTGTTGCTGTCGCTCTGCGCTTCTGCCTGCCGCAGGCATCGGCCCTCCCACCACCCGCACCCGATACAATGGCCGTCTGCCGTAGCCCGGCATCCCGTCCCTGAGCCAAAGAGTTGCCCATGTCCATCGTCCGCATGACCGACCTCGACCTCTCCGGCAAGCGCGTGCTGATCCGCCAGGATCTGAACGTGCCGATCGAGAATGGCCGCATCACCTCCGAACAGCGCATCACCGCTTCGCTGCCGACGCTCAAGCGCGCGCTGGAGCAGGGCGCGGCGGTGATGGTCACCTCGCACCTGGGGCGCCCGAAGGAAGGCGTGTGGAGCGAAGCAGATTCGCTGGCGCCGGTGGCCCAGCGCCTGTCCGAGCTGCTCGGTCGCGAGGTTCCACTGGTGCGCGACTGGGTCGACGGCGTCGAGGTGCAGCCGGGTCAGCTGGTGCTGCTGGAAAACTGCCGCATGAATGTCGGCGAGGCCAAGGACGATGAAGCCCTGTCGAAGAAGTATGCCGCGCTGTGCGACGTGTTCGTGATGGATGCCTTCGGTACCGCGCACCGCGCCCAGGCCTCCACCCATGGCGTCATCCGCTTCGCACCGGTCGCGGCCGGTGGCCCGCTGCTGATGGCCGAGCTGGATGCGCTGGCGCAGGCGCTGGATGCCCCGGCCAAGCCGCTGCTGGCGATCGTCGCTGGCAGCAAGGTCAGCACCAAGCTGGAACTGCTGGCCAGCCTGGTTGGCAAGGTCGATCAGCTGATCGTCGGTGGCGGCATCGCCAATACCTTCATCGCCGCCGCTGGCTACAACGTCGGCAAGTCGCTGTATGAGCCGGACCTGCTGGACACCGCGAAGAAGATCGTCGCCGATGCCAAGGCCCGTGGTGCGGACATCCCGCTGCCGGTCGACGTGGTCACCGCCAAGCAGTTCCTGCCGGATGCCGTGGCTGAAGTGAAGGCGGTCGACGCCGTCGCCGAAGACGACCTGATCCTGGACATCGGCCCGCAGACCGCTGCGCAGTATGCGCAGCTGATCGAAAACGCCGGCACCGTGGTCTGGAACGGTCCGGTTGGCGTGTTCGAGTTCGAGGCCTTCAGCAAGGGCACCGAAGCGCTGGCTCGCGCCATCGCCAGCTCCAACGCGTTCTCCATCGCCGGCGGTGGCGACACCCTGGCTGCGGTCGACAAGTTCGATATCGCCGCGCAGGTCAGCTACATCTCCACCGGCGGTGGTGCGTTCCTGGAGTTCCTGGAAGGCAAGACCCTGCCGGCCGTGGCCGCACTCGACGCGCGCGGCGCATGAATGCCGACCACGGCAGGAATGTGCTGTTCTTCGACCTCGACGGCACGCTGATCGATTCGCAGGTGGGCATCACCGCCTGCATCGCCTACGCGCTGCAGAAGATGGACCATCCGGTGCCGCCGCAGGACACCCTGCTGGGCTGGATCGGTCCGTCGTTGCGGACCACCTTCGCGCCGCTGTTCGTCGAACCGGCGCGGGTGGAACAAGCCGTGGGCTACTACCGTGAACGTTTCGATGCCGAAGGCTGGCGCGAGCACACGGTGTATCCGCAGGTGGAAGACACGCTGCGCACGCTGCACGGTCGTGGCCACCGCCTTGCGGTGGTCACCGCCAAGAACGAGCCGCACGCGCGCCGCATCCTTGCCCACCTGCCGTTCGGCGGGTTGTTCGAGGAGATTGTCGGCTCGACCCTGGACGGCTCGCGCAGCCACAAGCCGGAACTGGTCGGCGAAGCGCTGCGCCGGTTGCAGGTGCAGCCGGCGCAATGCTGGATGATCGGCGACCGCCGCATGGACATCGAAGGTGCGCGTCACCACGGCCTGCGCAGTATCGGTGTGCTGTGGGGCTTCGGTGGCGAGCAGGAGCTGACCGAAGCCGGCGCCGGGCAACTGGCACGCGAACCGGCGCAGTTGGAAACGCTGCTGGCGTGATGCGCCTTTGATCGGTAGCGCCGGGCCATGCCCGGCGGTTTTGCCCAGCACCCGCCGGGCAGGGCCCGGCGCTACCACGACCCTGCGCCAGCGTATGTCCGGCCGATGTCCGTTCGATGACCCGCGAAGTCAGGCAGCGCAAGGCTGTAACCGTATACATGCGGCGTGAAGGATGTGCTAATTTCCGTTCTTTATCGGGAGAGGCCCATTCACCATGTTCGAGCGTCAGCGTCGCACCAAGATCCTTGCCACCCTCGGCCCGGCCACTGATCCGCCGGGCGTGCTGGAGGATCTGTTCCGCGCCGGCGTCAACGTGGTGCGGCTGAACTTCAGCCACGGTGATCCGTCCGGCCAGGCCAAGCGTGCCGCCGAAGTGCGTGCGGCTGCGGCCCGCGTCGGCGTGGAAGTGGGCATCCTGGCCGACCTGCCGGGCCCGAAGATCCGCATCGAGCGTTTCGCCGAAGGCAAGGTGCAGCTGAAGGCGGGCGACCGTTTCGACCTGATCGCCAGCACCAATGCCGGCCCCGGTGATGCGACCCAGGTCGGCGTCAGCTACCTCGGCCTGCCGCAGGATGTCGGCCCGGGTGATGTCCTGCTGCTCGACGATGGCCTGATGCAGCTTCAGGTAGTCGAAGTGGAAGGCGAGCGCATCATCAACACCGTGCTCAACGACGGCGCGCTGTCTGATCGCAAGGGGTTGAACAAGCAGGGCGGCGGCCTGTCGCTGGGTGCGCTGACCGAGCGCGACAAGGAACTGATCGGCATCGTCGCCAAGATCGGCGTCGACTTCATCGCCGTGTCGTTCTGCCGCAATGCGCAGGACATGAATGACGCGCGCGAGATCGCTGAATCGCACGGCTGCTACGCCGCACTGGTGTCGAAGATCGAGCGCACCGAGGCCATCGAAAACCTCGAAGAGATCGTCGAGGCCAGTGACGTGGTGATGGTTGCGCGCGGTGACCTCGGTGTGGAAATCGGCGATGCCGAACTGCCGGGCCTGCAGAAGAAGATCATCAAGGCCTCGCTGGCGCAGAACAAGGTGGTCATCACCGCTACGCAGATGCTGCAGTCGATGGTCGAAAGCCCGATCCCGACCCGCGCCGAAGTGCTGGACGTGGCCAACTCGGTCATCGACGGCACCGACGCGGTCATGCTGTCGGCCGAAACCGCTGCCGGTGCCTACCCGGTCAAGGCCGTGGAAGCGATGGCGCGGATCTGCCTGGGTGCTGAGCGCCAGTTCCAGACCGAGACCGACTTCAATGCCTCGCCGCGCAACCTGGAACGTGCCGACCAGGCCATTGCCATGGCCACCATGTTCCTGTCCCAGCACGTGGGCGTGCGCGCGATCGTGGCGATGACCGAATCCGGTGGCACCGCCCGCTACCTGTCGCGTTTCCGTGCCAAGGCGCCGGTGTTCGCGGTCACCCGCCATGACGGCGCCCGCCGGCAGATGGCGCTGATGCGCGATGTGTATCCGATCAACTTCGACAGCCGTGGCCTGACCCCGCGCGAAGCCGCGCGCGGCAGCATCCGCCTGCTGGTTGAAGCCGATCTGCTGCAGGCCGGTGACCGCGTGGTGTTCACCAGCGGCGAGCACATGGAAACCCTGGGGGCGACCAACACCCTGCGCCTGCTGGAAGTGGGCGAAGACGGCCGTGCCAGCGGTCTGGGCGACCTGTAAACCCTGGAGCCCGGGTCAGTTCCCCGAAGGGGCTCTGACCCGGCGCAACAGGACATCGCCTGTCCTGTGCGGACATTGGAATCGTTTCCAGCCTGGCCTCCACGGCGAGGCAACGGGTAGCGGGGCTATACTTACGTTTTTCCCGCACCCGCCACAGGAAGTACATGAGCATCGAACAGCTGGCTGAAACCGCCCAGGCCATGGTTGCCCCGGGCAAGGGCATCATCGCGATCGACGAATCCACCGCTACCATCGCCAAGCGTTTCGCCGGCGTCGGTATCGAGAACACCGAGGAGAACCGTCGTGCCTATCGCGAACTGCTGCTGACCACGCCCAAGCTCAACGAGCATATTTCCGGCGCCATCCTGTATGACGAAACCATCCGTCAGTCGACCAAGGACGGCGTGCCGTTCGCCAAGTACATGGCCGACCACGGCATGATTCCGGGCATCAAGGTGGACAAGGGTGCGCACCCGCTGGCCGGCTGCCCGGGCGAGCTGGTGACCGAAGGCCTGGACGGCCTGCGCGAGCGCCTGCAGGAGTACTACAAGCTGGGCGCGCGCTTCGCCAAGTGGCGTGCGGTGATCAACATCGGCGAGAGCATTCCGTCGGGTACCTGCATCGAGTCCAACGCCCACGCGCTGGCCCGCTACGCAGCGCTGTGCCAGGAATGCGGCCTGGTGCCGATGGTCGAGCCGGAAGTGATCATGGACGGCGACCACGACATCGAGACCTGCTACGAAGTCACCGAAGCGACCCTGCGTTCGCTGTTCGATGCGCTGTACCAGCAGAACGTGCTGCTGGAAGGCACCATCCTGAAGGCCTCGATGGTCATCTCCGGCAAGAACTGCGATGAGCAGGCCGACGTCGAGGAAGTGGCCGAGTCGACCGTGATGTGCCTGAAGAGCACCGTGCCGGCGATCCTGCCGGGCGTGGTGTTCCTGTCCGGTGGCCAGAGCGACGAGCAGTCCACCGCTCACCTCAACGCCATGAACCAGATGGGCAACCTGCCGTGGCCGCTGAGCTTCTCCTACGGCCGCGCGATGCAGCAGGCTGCGCTGAAGCTGTGGGCCAAGGACATGAAGGGCAACTACGCTGCTGCCCAGAAGACCGTGTACGAGCGCGCCAAGGACAATGGCCTGGCCGCGCTGGGCAAGTGGAACGGTTGATCCGTCCCATCGCAGGATGAACAGGGCAACGCCGGCATCACGCCGGCGTTTGCTTTTGCGGGTATCTTTTCCGCCCCCACGCACCGGGCCGGTGTGCGGGACATACATGGAAGGCCAAGGAGAAAAAACATGCGTTTGGCAGCAATCACAGTGGCCGTTGCCACGGTCCTGATCGCCGGCGGTTGCAACCGCATCGGTGGCGGTGGTGACGCAGGCAAGGCCGCGTCTCTCGATTTCGACAAGCCGGTGTCCGGCGAAATCACCTCGCGCAGCGGCATCAACTTCAACGACGGCAGCCACCACCAGCTGTACCAGATCAAGCTGGAAGACAAGGATCTGGTCGGTCTGAAGTTGACCGGTGCACTGACCGGTTCGATCGCCGTGTTCAACAACGGCAGCCTGGTATCCACCAGCAATACCGGCTACGAACGCGAAGGCGACGTCTCGCTGGCCTTCCGTGCAAACGGTGGCGGGACCTACCAGGTGGCGGTCAACGCCGATGGCCCGAGCGCCTTCGGTCCGTATCGCCTGCGCGCCGAGAAGCTGAAGCCGTATGACGGCAAGCCGCTGGTGGGTAGCGGCGAGATCGCCGACATGCTGGCCGGCAGCTCGCAGGACTACACCCTGCAGGTGGAGAAGGCAGGCCTGTACGAGATCCGCCTGGTGTCGGATGTGTTCGACCCGGTGCTGAAGCTGTCGGGCCAGGGCGTTGAGGCCGAGAATGATGATGGCAACGACAGCACCAACTCGCGCCTGACCCTGTCGCTGAAGCCGGGCAAGTACACCTTGACCGCGCGCGGTCTGGGCGACGGTGTCAATGGCATGTTTACCCTGTCTGCCAACCGCATCGAACTGCCGGGCAATCTGGTTGAACGCGATGGCACCGCCCTGCCGAAGTCGGGCAGTGTGTACACCATGCTCGACAACGATGGCCGCCGTCGTTTCCTGCTGACCCTGGACCGCCCGGCCGACGTGCGCCTGGATGCGATCTCCAGCCAGGTCGATACCGTGCTGCGCGTGGTCGGCGGTGATGTCGAGCTGACCGACGACGACGGTGGCAACGGTACCAATTCGCGCCTGGAGGAGACCTTGCCGGCCGGTCACTACACCATTGACGTGTCCAGCCTGAACAATGGCGCGGGCATGGTGGAAGTGCGCGTGCAGGTGGAGGGTGCCAGCGCCGACGGTGCTGCTGCCTCGGCCGCGCGTGCCGCTGCGGACGCTGCTGCCGCAGTGGCCGATGATGCCGCCGCAGTGGATGCCGCCAGCCGCTGACATCGCTCCATGCGGCGCATGGATGGGTAGATCCAAGCGACGCGTGGATGGAAGCAGTCGCACAACAGAAAAGGCCGGGCATCGCCCGGCCTTTTCTGTTCCAACCACGTCAGCCGTTCAATGCGCGGCTGCAAATCCGGTATCGCCCAATGGCGGCAGCATCGAGCTGCGCGGCTCGTTTTCCGCGTTCTGTCCGGCAGCGGTCAGCGCCTGCTGGTAAGCCTTGGCGGTAGCGGTATTGAACGCCACCAGCACGATGCGCATCGGCTGTGCATGGCTGCGCTGCCATGCCAGCGTTTCGGTCACTGCGATCTGCGCGGCCTGGTACAGCGGGTAGCCGTACACGCCGCAGCTGATCGCCGGGAAAGCGATCGATGTCACTCCCAGCGATTCGGCCAGCTGCAGGGATTTCCAGTAGCAGTTGGCCAGCAGCGCCGGTTCGTCGCGTTGACCGTCGTGCCAGACCGGGCCGACCGTATGCAGCACATGCCGCGCAGGTAACGCATGGGCGTCGGTGGCACGCACTTCGCCGGTCGGGCAGCGCACACCGGGCCGCAGTTCCGGCAGCTGTTCGCATTCGGCCAGCAGCGCTGGGCCTGCGGCGCGATGGATCGCACCGTCGACACCGCCACCGCCGAGCAGTGTTTCATTGGCCGCGTTGACGATCGCATCCACCGCCAGGGTCGTGATGTCGCCCTGCCAAACTTCGATCTTCATGCGCCCGTCTCCTGCCTGTGAGGTGTTCCGCGCAGCATCTGCGCCGGCTGTTCCCAAGGTAGGGCACAGGGCATTGATACTGCGTCATGACCGTCTCACGCGCTGCGATCCGGCGGCCTTCACGCACGATGGCGGGTGGCGCCTTCACGCAGGCTGAAGCAGAAAGGGGTCAGAGCCTTTTTCCGCACGGAAAATGCTCTGAGCCCTGCGATCCATAGTTCTGGCAAACCGGGTCAGAGCCCTTTCCCTGCAGGAAAGGGATCCGACCCGATGCATCACGGCAGGCCGGCCAACCAGTCGTCGTCGGAACCTTCGTTCACATCGGCAAATAGCGGCGTGGAGAAGTAGCGTTCGCCGGTGTCCGGCAGCATCGCGAGGATCACCGAGCCCGGTTCGGCGCGCGCGGCGACATCCAGCGCGCTGGCGACAGTGGCGCCAGCGGAGATGCCAACGAAGATGCCTTCCTCCGCCGCCAGGCGGCGGGCGGTGGCGATCGCGCGGTCATCTTCCACCGTCACCAGTTCATCCACCACATCACGGTTGAGTACATCGGGCACGAAGTCCGGGGTCCAGCCCTGGATCTTGTGCGGCTTCCAGTCATCGCCCTTCAGCAGCGCGGCACCGGCCGGTTCGGTGGCGATGATGCGCGTCTGCGGGCGCGCGACCTTCAGTACTTCGCCCACGCCGGTGAGCGTGCCGCCGGTGCCCCAGCCACTGACGAAGTAGTCCAGTCGCTTGCCGGCGAAATCGCGCAGGATCTCGGCGGCGGTGGTGTTGCGGTGGTAGGCCGGGTTGGCCGGGTTGGCGAACTGGCTGGCCAGGAACCAGCCGTGCTGCTCGGCCAGTTCGACCGCCTTGCGTACCATGCCGCTGCCGCGCTCGGCGGCCGGGGTCAGGATCACCTTGGCGCCATACGCGCGCATCAGCTTGCGCCGTTCCACCGAGAACGTTTCGACCATGGTCGCCACGAACTTATAGCCGCGCGCGGCGGCGACCATCGCCAGTGCCACGCCGGTGTTGCCCGAGGTGGCCTCGACGATGGTGTCGCCCGGCTTGAGCAGGCCACGCGCTTCGGCGTCGAGAATGATCGCCAGTGCCAGGCGGTCCTTCACTGAGCCGCCCGGGTTGAACGACTCGACCTTGGCGTAGAGGCTGACCTGCGGCGGAGCCAGGCGCTGCAGCTTGACGATGGGGGTGTTGCCGACGGTGTCGAGGATGGAGTCGTACAGGGCCATGGAAGCGCTCCGGAGAGGGGCCGCGCCGGGCTTCGGCGGGCGAAGGGGGAGGGCTGGCTGTTGAGGCCAGCGGCTGCCGGCTGACCGTAGCGCCGGCATATGACGCCCGGAAATGACCAGATACCTTTCTTAAACAACCTTTGGTTATAAGCTGGTGACGGCAATTGACCCTAGAGTGGACCTCCGCCCCCACATCGCCCGCCTGCCATGACGCTGACCCAGCTGCGCTATCTGGTTGCCATCGCCGACGCCGAGCTGAACATCACGCTGGCCGCCTCGCGCGTGCATGCCACCCAGCCCGGCCTGTCCAAGCAGCTCAAGCAGCTGGAAGACGAGCTGGGTTTCCTGCTGTTCGTGCGCAAGGGCCGCAGCCTGGAGTCGGTCACCCCGGCCGGCACCGAGGTCATCGCCCGCGCCCGCTCGGTGCTGGCCGAGGCCAACAACATCCGCACTTACGCGGCCAACCAGCGCCGCGAGAGTCAGGGCCAGCTGATCCTGACCACCACCCACACCCAGGCGCGCTTCGTGCTGCCGCCGGCGGTGGCGGCGATCAAGCAGGCGTATCCGCAGGTGAGCGTGCATCTGCAACAGGCCGGTGAAGCCGATGCACTTGATCGCTTGAACCAGGGCGATGCCGACATTGCGATCATCAGCACCGCCGGCAGCGAGCCCACCGATGGCATTGCGGTGCCGCTGTTCCGCTGGCGGCGCCTGGTGGTGGTGCCCAAGGGCCACCCGCTGGACCGCGCAGGCCGCACCCCGGACCTGGCCGCGCTGGCCCGGCAGCCGCTGATCAGCTACGAATCATCGACTCGGCCGAATTCCTCGCTGCAGCGTGCCTTCGCCGCCAACGGCCTGGTGCCGGATCTGGCGTTGACCGCGCTCGATGCTGATCTGATCAAGACCTACGTGCGCACCGGACTGGGCGTGGGGTTGCTGGCGGAGATGGCGGTCAGTTCCAACGACGAAGACCTGAAGGCGTGGCCGGCGCCGGCACCGATTGCCGAGTGCATCGCCTGGGCGGTGCTGCCGCGCGACCGGGTGCTGCGCGATTACGCGTTGGAGCTGGTGCATGTGCTGGCACCGCAGATCGATCCGCGCGACCTGCGCAGGGTGCTGGATGGCAACCAGGCGGCGGCGTGGCCGGTACCACCGACGTGGGAGTCGCTGACCCAGACCATCACGGTCTGAGGCTGGTCGAGCAGGGCTGCGCCCTGCACCTGCTGCAAACCGGAGCAACAGCAACAGCAACGTCAAAAGCTCGCTATCCGTGGGATGGCGGGGCGGTGTCGGACTGCGGGGACGCCGTGACCCCGTCCCTGGGGGCTTGGCCGCGGCATCCATGCCGCGGACACCCCGCACTCCGACACCGCCCCACCTCTGACAGATTCCGATGGCTGTTGGTAGGTGTCGACCTTGGTCGACACGGTAGATCCACGCCATGCGTGGATGGAAACTGTCAGATATCGAAATACATGTGGGGTCAGATCCGTTTTCCTTCGGAAAACGGATCTGACCCCAAGAGCCGTTCCAACAGACCGCAGGAATCTGTCGAAGGCGGGGTGGGTCCGGTTGCGGGGGCGTGAGCCGCATGGATGCGGCGACCGAGCCTCCATGGACGGATTTACGGCGTCCCCCGCAACCGGACCCACCCCGCCATCCCTCAGGAAACCAGCTTCTGCTGTTGCTTCGGCACCTGCCGTGGCCTCTGCGGGTGCAGGGCGCAGCCCTGCCGACAAACCCCCTCCTGCGACGGTTCGTCGCACGGGCAACCCTGGACCCCGCTCTACACTAGCGGGGTGACCCGCCTGTCCCGCCCGCAGCGCCTTCTGCTCCAGCTCGCCATCCTGGCGACGCTGCTGATGGTGCTTGCGCCACTGGTCAGCCGCGCGCTGCAGGCACAGCCGATGGAGCACGCCGCGATGGCAGGCATGGACCACGCCGCCATGGGCCATGACATGCACGCCATGGCCATGGCCGGACACGATCGGCACGGCGCTGCGCCTGCAGCGCCCAGCCGTCCGGCCGACCCCCACGCCATGCATGGCGAAGCCTGCGAATACTGCGTGCTGGCGATGCGCCTGCTGCCGTGGCTGGCCGTGCTGGTGCTGCTGTTGCCGCTGTTGTGGCGGCCGCAGCTGGCGTTCCCATGGTCGCAGCAGGTGCTGCCGGCACTGCGGTGGCCGGCACATGCCGCGCGTGGGCCGCCGCGCTTCTCCATCGTTCGCTGATGTCCCTATCGAATCCGCCGCACGACGCCTGACCGGGCGCCGTGCGCGCGTGCGTACTTTGGAGCTGTTCCGATGAAAATGACTTCCCGCCCCGCGGGCGCCTGCGCGCGCCTGCCGGTTGCCCTTGGCCTGGCCGTGGCCGCATCACTGGCACACGCCGCGCCTGCCGACGAGGCGCGCACTCTCGACACCCTGGTGGTGACCGCCGCTGCACCGTCCTCGCCGCTGCACTGGGTGACCGATCCGCGCCTGCCTCGGCAGCCGGTGCCCGCCAGCGACGGTGCTGATTACCTGAAAACCGTCCCCGGCTTCGCCGCCATCCGCAACGGTGGCACCAATGGCGACCCGGTGCTGCGCGGCATGTTCGGTTCGCGGCTGAACATCCTCAGCAACGATGGCAACCTGATCGGTGCCTGCCCGTCGCGCATGGACAATCCGCTGTCCTACATCGCGCCGGAGAGCTTCGACCGGTTGACCATCATCAAGGGCCCGCAGAGCGTGCGCTGGGGCGCGGGCGCCTCGGCCGGCACCGTGCGTTTCGAGCGCGATACGCCGCGCTTCGATGAGCCGGGCCTGCGTGCCGATGCCAGTGCGCTGGTCGGTTCGCGCAACCGCAACGACCAGGTGCTGGACCTGACCCTGGGCAATCCGACCGGTTACGTGCGTGCGAGCGGCAACCGTTCCGAAGTCGATGACTACAAGGATGGCAATGGCGACGTGGTGCCGTCGAAGTGGCGCAAGTGGAACGGCGACGTGGCCATCGGCTGGACGCCGGATGCCGACACGCTGCTGGAAATCTCCGCCGGTGCCGGTGATGCGATCGCGCGCTACGCGGGCCGTGGCATGGACGGTGCCGCGTTCGAGCGCACCAGCTACGCGGCGCGCTTCGAGAAGCGCAACCTGCCGGGTGCGTGGGACACGCTGCAGGCCAACGTGTACTACAACAATGCCGACCACGTGATGGACAACTACACGCTGCGCACGCCGAACCCGCACAGCATGATGCCGATGCCGATGGCCTCGAACGTGGACCGCCGTACCCAGGGCGGGCGGGTCAGTTCCGAATGGCGCTGGCAGGATGTGCAGCTGGTGGCCGGTGTGGATGGCGAGGACAGTCGTCACCGCGGCCGCATGGGCATGGGCCGCGACACCTACCGCCAGGCGGCGTGGGAGACCGATGCCAACTTCCGCCGCTACGGTGCCTTCACCGAACTCACCCTCGGCGCCGGCACCGACCAGCGCTGGATCAGCGGGCTTCGCATCGATCGCGCCAGCGTCCGCGATGAGCGGCAATCGGTGCGCGGGATGATGGGCAACCGGCCGAATCCGACCGCTGGCCTGCAGCGCAAGGAATGGCTGGGCAGTGGTTTCCTGCGCTACGAGCAGGATCTGGCCGACGGCTTGACCTGGTACGCAGGCCTCGGCCACAGCGAGCGCATGCCTGACTACTGGGAGCTGTTCTCGCCCAACCAGGGACCGGCCGGCACGGTGAATGCATTCAGCGGCGTGCAGCCCGAGCGCACCACCCAGCTTGATGTGGGCATGCAGTACAAGGGCCCGCGCGTGCAGGCCTGGCTCTCGGCGTACGCCGGTCAGATCCAGGACTACATCCTGTTCACCTACCACGGCAGCGGGATGATGGGCATGAGCCAGGCCCGCAACGTCGATGCCCGCATTGCCGGGGCCGAGGCGGGCGTGGAAGTGGCGCTGGCCGAACAGTGGAAGCTGGGCGGCACGCTGGCCTATGCCTGGGGCGAGAACCGCGACCAGCAGCGACCGCTGCCGCAGATGCCGCCGCTGGAGGCGCGCCTGAGTGCGAACTGGGAAGGCCAGCGCTGGAGTGCTGGTGCGCTGCTGCGTGCGGTGACCCACCAGCACCGTGTCGCCGATGGCCAGGGCAACGTGGTCGCCCAGGACCTGGGACCGAGCGCCGGCTTCGCCACCTTCGCGCTCAATGCGGCTTACCGCTTCAGCTCGCAGCTGCAGCTCAGCGCGGGTGTCGACAACCTGTTTGATCGCACCTACAGCGAGCACCTGAACCTGGCCGGCAGCGCCGACTTCGGCTTCCCGGCCGACCCGGTACGCATCAACGAGCCGGGCCGCAGCGTGTGGATGAAGGTGAACTACCGGTATTGATCCGCCGGGCATGGCCCGGCGCTACCGTCACGCGCCGGGCAAAAAAAAAACGGGGCCGGATCCCCGCCAGGATCCGTCCCCGCCCGACGCCCTCTGTCGGGCAGCTTCGACTCTACGATGGCAACGTCGGTAATGGGTCGCTGGATACACCCCGACACAAGCCGACACCGCCAACACCAGCCTTGCACGGAACCGGTTGAAGGCGCTAGCGCGGTGCCGGTTCCACGCCGGTAAACGCTTGGCACATACCGCTTTTGCGGGCCCTTGCCTACACTCGGCGGCCGTGGATCAATCAGGACCGTTCATGTTGGCTCGTATCGCTTCGACCCTGGCCTTCGGCCTCAGCCTGGCCGTGCTGGCCGGGTGCGCAGGCAAACAGGAGGCTGCCGCACGTCGGCAGGGCGAAGCAGTGCCGGTCACCGCGCAGGTCGTGCAGCCCACGCAGTGGAACGACACCCTGCAGGCGCTGGGCACGGCCAAGGCGCGCGAATCGATCAGCGTCACCGCCAAGGTCAGCGAAATCGTCGAGAAGGTGCACTTCGAGAGCGGCCAGCACATCGCCGCCGGTGCGCCGATCGTGACCCTGCGCGGGCAGGCCCAGGAAGCGGCACTGGTGCAGGCCCAGGCCACCTTCCACGAGGCCGACCAGCTGTACAGGCGCCAGCGCGAGCTGGCCACGCAGCGGCTGGTATCCAGTGCCACGCTGGATACGCAGAAGTCGATCCGCGATGCCGCCGAAGCGCGCGTGGCGCAGATGCAGTCGGACATCGGTGACCGCCGTGTGCGTGCGCCGTTTGCCGGCGTGCTCGGCATCCGCCAGGTCAGCCCGGGCACGCTGCTGACGCCGACCACGGTGATCGCCACGCTCGACGACATCGAACACATGCACATCGATTTCCAGGTGCCGGAAGTGGAACTGGCCGCACTCGGCGTCGGCGACAAGGTCAGCGCATCCAGCGTGGCCTGGCCGGGCCGCACCTTCGAAGGCGTGGTCAGTACCATCGATGCACGCATCGATCCGGCGACCCGAGCAGTGACCGTGCGCGCCGACTTCGCCAACAGCGACCACGCGCTGCGTCCGGGCATGCTGCTGGACGTACGCCTGTTCCATCCCGAACGGCCGGCGCTGGTGGTTCCGGAAATCGCGGTGGTGCAGGTCGGCCGCGATACCTTCGTGTATCGCATCAAAAGCGACGACAGCGTCGAGCGCGTGGATGTGGTCACCGGTGCGCGCCGTGCCGGCGTGGTCGAGATCAAGCAGGGCCTGGAAGCGGGCCAGCGAATCGTGGTCGATGGCACCGGCAAGCTGCGCCCGGGACTGAAGGTAGCCGCCAAGGACGCAGCACCGGCGAGCGGCGCCAAGCCGGCTGACGCGCCGGCGGCGGTGGTCGCCGAGGGCCACGGCGGATGAAGCTGTCCGACACCTCCATCCAGCGGCCGGTGTTCGCCGTGGTGATGAGCCTGCTGCTGCTGGTGCTGGGCGTGATGTCCTTCACCCGCCTGACCCTGCGTGAGCTGCCTGCCATCGATCCGCCGATCGTTTCGGTGTCGGTGGATTACACCGGTGCCTCGGCGGCGGTCATCGAAAGCCGCATCACCCAGGTGCTGGAAGACGCGCTGGCCGGTATCGAAGGCATCGATACGATCAACGCGCGCAGCACCAATGGCCGCTCGCAGGTCAGCATCGAATTCACCTCCAACCGCGATATCGAGGCCGCAGCCAACGACGTGCGTGATGCGGTCAGCCGCGTTGCCGACCGCATGCCGGAAGAAGCGCGTCCGCCGGAAATCGCCAAGGTCGAAAGCGATGCCGACCCGATCATCTGGTTCAACATGGTCTCCTCGACCATGGACACGCTGGAACTGAGCGACTACGCCGACCGCTACGTGGTCGACCGTTTCTCCAGCCTCGACGGCGTGGCCCAGGTCCGCATCGGTGGCCGCCAGCGCTATGCGATGCGCATCTGGCTGGACCGTGACCAGCTGGCCGCGCGCGGGCTGACCACCGGCGACGTGGAAACCGCGCTGCGCAACGAGAACGTGGAACTGCCGGCCGGCCGCATCGAATCGACCGACCGCGACTTCACCCTGCGCGTGGAGCGCAACTACATCAAGCCCGAAGACTTCGCGACCATCCCGCTGGGCAAGGGCCGCGACGGCTACGTGGTGCGCATGGGCGACGTGGCGAAGATCGAGCTGGCTTCGGCCGAGCGTCGCGCCTACTACCGCAGCAACGGTGAACCGGGCATCGGCCTGGGCATTGTCAAGACCTCCACCGCCAACTCGCTGGATGTGGCACGCACCGCGCGCGCTGAGGCGGAGCGGGTCGCGCTGACGCTGCCCAAGGGCACGCAGATTTTCGTTGCCTTCGACAACACCACCTTCATCGAAGCCGCAGTGGACCGTGTTTACGCCACGCTGGTGGAAGCGATGATCCTGGTGCTGGCGGTGATCTGGCTGTTCCTCGGCAGCTTCCGTGCTGCACTGATTCCGGCAGTGACGGTGCCGGTGTGCCTGGTCGCCGCCTTCATCGCGCTGTATGCGTTCGACTTCTCGATCAACCTGCTGACCCTGCTGGCGCTGGTGCTGTGCATCGGCCTGGTGGTGGACGACGCGATCGTGGTGGTGGAGAACGTGCAGCGCCGCATCGATCTGGGTGAACCGCCGTTGGTGGCGTCCAAACGCGGTACCGCGCAGGTGGCGTTCGCGGTGATCGCCACCACGGCCGTGCTGGTGGCGGTGTTCCTGCCGGTCGGTTTCCTTGAGGGCAACACGGGACGGCTGTTCCGTGAACTGGCGGTGGCGCTGGCTGCGGCAGTGGCATTGTCCGCGTTCGTGGCGCTGACGCTGACGCCGATGATGGCCTCCAAGCTGCTCAAGCCCCATACCGGGCAGGCGCCGCGTGGCCTGCATGGCTTCATCAACCGCAACCTGGAGCGCCTGGCCGGGGCCTATGGGCGGGTGCTCGACCACCACGTCGATCGCACCTGGATCTACCTGCTGGTGATGGTGGCTGCACTGGCCGCCAGCTGGGGCCTGCTCAAGCTGCTGCCATCGGAACTGGCACCGGCCGAAGACCGCGGTTCGTTCCAGATCATGATCGACGGCCCGGAAGGTGCCGGCTACGACTACACCGTGCAGCAGGTGCAGCAGGTGGAAGCGATGCTGGCACCGCATGTCGGCCCTGACAAACCGATCGTGCGCGCCAACCCGCGCGTGCCGGGTGGCTGGGGCGCCAGCGAGGAAATGCACACCGGCCGCGTCAGCATCTTCCTGCAGCCGTGGCGCCAGCGTAGCGAGGGCACGCCGGAAGTGGCCAATGAGCTGCAGAAGGAACTGGACACCATCCGCGGCGTGCGCGTACGTACGCAGGTGGGCGGTGGCCTGGTGCGCAGCGGCGGCCAGCCGTTCCAGATCGTGCTGGGCGGCCCGGAATACGCCGAGATCGCGCAGTGGCGCGACCGCATCCTGCTGCGCATGGCCGACAACCCCGGCCTGGTCGGCCCAGACTCGGACTACAAGGAAACCCGCCCGCAGATGCGGGTCAACATCGACCGCCAGCGTGCGGCCGATCTGGGCGTGCCGGTCACCGCGATTGGTTCGGCACTGGAAACCATGATGGGATCGCGCCGCGTCACCACCTTCGTCGACAACGGCGAAGAGTACGACGTGCTGGTCCAGGCCGGCCGCGATGGTCGCGCCAGCCCGGCCGACCTCGCCGCGATCCGTGTGCGCGCCACCTCCGGCGAACTGGTGCCGCTGTCCAACCTGGTCACGCTGAGCGAAGTGGCCGAGGCCGGCACCCTGAACCGCTTCAACCGCCTGCGCTCGATCACCATCAATGCCGGCCTGGCGCCGGGCTATCCGCTGGGCGAGGCGATTGCCTGGGCGCAGCAGGTCACGCGCGAGGAGCTGCCGCAGTATGCGCAGGTGAATTGGAAGGGCGAATCGCGCGAGTACCAGAGTGCTGGTGGTGCAGTGCTGCTGACCTTCGCGATGGCGCTGCTGGTGGTGTACCTGGTGCTGGCCGCGCAGTTCGAGAGCTTCATCCACCCGCTGACCATCATGCTGACCGTGCCGCTGGGCGTGCTCGGTGCGCTGGTTGGCCTGTGGGTCAGCGGTGGCACGGTGAACCTGTTCAGCCAGATCGGCATCGTCATGCTGGTCGGCCTGGCGGCGAAGAACGGCATCCTGATCGTCGAATTCGCCAACCAGCTGCGCGACGACGGGAGAACCGTACGCGAGGCGATCATCGAATCGGCGATGGTGCGCCTGCGCCCGATCCTGATGACCTCGATCGCCACCGTGGTCGGTGCGGTCCCGCTGGTGGTGGCCGGTGGCCCCGGTTCGGCCAGCCGTGGCACCATCGGCATCGTGATCATCTTCGGCGTGACCCTCTCGACGTTCCTGTCGCTGTTCGTGGTGCCGGCGTTCTACGCGCGGCTGGCGCCGTACACGCGCTCGCCGGAAGCGGTGAAGCGCGAGCTGGAGAAGCAGGAAGCGGAGTCGCCGTCGGTGGGTGGACATGCCTGACCTGACCACCAACGGGATGGCTGGCGGGGTCGGATCCCTTTCCCAAAGGGAAAGGGCTCTGACCCCACACCTGCAGGGCGACGGCTTCCTCCTGCGCCCCTGGCGCAATGAAGACCTCGAATCGCTGCTGCGCCATGCCAACGATGCCGAGGTATCGCGGGGCCTGCGTGATCGTTTCCCGTACCCGTACACGCGCGAAGATGGCGAGGCTTTCCTGGCTGGCCGCGTGCTGGCACCGGGCACGCTCAACCTGGCCATCGAGATCGACGGCCAGGCCTGCGGGAGCGTCGGTGCCCAGCAGGGCATCGCCGAGCGTGGTCACATGGCGGAACTGGGCTACTGGCTGGGCCAGTCCTACTGGGGCCAGGGCCTGATGACCCGGGTGGTCGGCCTGTTCGCACCGTGGGTGATGGACGAACTGCGCCTGTTCAGGCTGCAGGCCGGGGTGGTCGACTTCAACCTCGGTTCGGCCCGGGTGCTGGAAAAGAACGGCTTCCAGGAAGAGGGCGTGGACCGCTGCGCGGTCTACAAGCGCGGCGTGCTGCACGACCTGCGCCGCTTCGCCCGGGTGCGCACGCAGCTTCCGTAACCGGCCGCCGGGCACGGCCCGGCGCTAACGTGGGGGGGCACGGTCATTGCCGGTAGCGCCGGGCCATGCCCGGCGGAGAACACGCCCCCACATCCGGCGCTATCGCAGCGACCTTCGATCAGGGAGAATCGACCGGTCCCTTCCAGCCGACGGGACGTCCTCACAACCCGCCGACTGGAGAGAGCGCGCGTGGAAGCTACCGTACATTTCATCAACAGCATCATCTGGAGCAAGGCGCTGATCTTCATGTGCCTGGCCGCCGGCCTGTTCTTCAGCCTGCGCACCCGCTTCATGCAGATCCGTGGTTTCGTCGAGATGTGCCGCCTGACCGTGTCCGGCGAGAAGTCCGAGGCCGGCGTGTCTTCCTTCCAGGCGCTGGCCATGTCGATGGCCGGGCGCATGGGCATCGGCAACATCGCCGGCGTGGCCACCGCCATCGCCTTTGGCGGACCCGGCGCCATCTTCTGGATGTGGGTCATGGGCTTCCTCGGCGCCTCCACCTCGTACGTGGAATGCACGCTGGCGCAGATCTACAAGACCAAGGACGCCGAAGGCCGCTACCGCGGCGGCCCGGCCTACTACATTGAAAAGGCCATGGGCCTGAAGTGGTATGCCATGGCCTTCGCCATCGCCACGATCATCGCCGCCGGTTTCCTGATGCCGGGCGTGCAGGCCAATGCCATCGCCGACAGCGTCATCAATGCCTGCCGTGGTACCGCGCTGTGCGGCCCGCTCGATGGCCAGGCCTTCGGCATGGAATCGGCGCAGGCGCTGAAGCTGGGCATCGGCATCGTGGTCGCCCTGTTGCTGGGCGTGGTGATCTTCGGCGGCGTCAAGCGCATCGCCAACTTCGCCGAAGTGGTGGTGCCGTTCATGGCCGCCGGCTTCATCCTGATGGCCATCGTCATCATGATCATCAACTACGACCGCGTGCCGGAAATGTTCGGCATCATCTTCAAGAGTGCTTTCGGTACCCATGCTGCATTCGGCGCGATGATGGGCCTGGCGGTGGAGTGGGGCATCAAGCGTGGTATCTACGCCAACGAGGCCGGCCAGGGCTCGGGCCCGCATGCGGCCGCTGCGTCCGAGGTCTCGCACCCGGCCAAGCAGGGCTACGTGCAGGCGTTCGCCATCTACTTCGACACCATGATGGTGTGCACCGCCACCGCATTCCTGATCCTGGCCAGCGGCACCTACAACGTGTACTCGCCGGTGCCGGGTGGCGCGCCGATCTTCCAGGGCCTGGCCGGCATTCCGGAAGGCGCGGGCTATGCGCAGGCCGGCGTGGAAGCGGTGCTGCCGGGCTGGGGCTCGGCCTTCGTGTCGGTGGCGATCTTCTTCTTCGCCTTCACCACCATCATGGCCTATTACTACATGGCCGAAACCAACCTGACCTACGTCAACCACAACAAGAAGCGCCCGCTGACCGTGCTGCTGCTGCGCCTGGGCATCATCGGCATGGTGGTGTTCGGTGCCTTCCACAACGCCACCCTGGCCTGGGCGCTGGGTGACATCGGCGTGGGCCTGATGGCCTGGCTGAACATCATCGCCATCCTCATCATCCAGAAGCCGGCCATGCTGGCCCTGCGCGATTACGAGCGGCAGAAGAAGCTGGGCCTGGATCCGATTTTCGACCCCGATGCCCTGGGCATCAAGAACGCCGATTTCTGGCGTCAACGCAAGCTGGAGTTGTCCCGTAGTGAATGATCCCTGGAAGAATGCCCGCCGCCCGTCGTCGCGACCGCCGCGGGCCACCCCGCTGCCACCGCGTGAGGGCGGCACCCCGCCACCGCCGGGGCGTGGCAATGACGAACTGCGCCTGTATGGCTGGAACGCCGTGCAGGCCCTGTTCGACAAGCGCCCGCAGGCGCTGCGCAAGCTGTACCTGGTGGAATCGCTGATTCCGCGCATGCAGCCGGTGCTGAAGTGGTGCGTGGCCAACCGCGTGGGCTATCGCGTGGTGGAGGAGGGCGACCTCAACAAGCTGGCTGCCACCACCCATCACGAAGGCCTGGTGGCCGACGTGCTGCGTGCGCCGGTGCTGGCGCTGGACGCATGGCTGGCGACGCTGCCGGCTGATGCACCGGCGCTGGCGTTGTGGCTGGACGGTGTCGGCAATCCCCACAACTTCGGCGCGATCCTGCGCTCGGCCGCGCACTTCGGCGTCAAGGCGCTGCTGCTGCCGGCCGGCAGCACGCTGGCGCTGTCCGGCGCCGCGGCACGCGTTGCCGAAGGTGGCGCCGAATCGGTGCCGCTGGTGCAGTTGCCGGACAACGCACAGGCGATGGCGCAGCTGCGAGCGGCCGGTTTCGGGCTGGCAGCAACCCTGGTCAAGGGCGGTGAGGACGTGTTCCGCGCATCGCTGCCGGCACGACTGGTCTACGTGATGGGTGCCGAAGGCGAAGGCATGGACCGCAGCCTTGCCAGCGAATGCGACCTGCAGGTCTCGATTCCCGGCAGCGGCGCGGTGGAGAGCCTGAACGTGGCCTCGGCCACGGCCGTGCTGTTGGCTCAGTGGGTCAGTCGCCGCGATTGAACCTCTGCGCGGGGTCAGATCCCTCGCCACGGCGAGGGCTCTGACCCCGTCCGGTTCCCAATGCAGGATCTGCCGTGGTGGGTGCGAACCTTGGTTCGCACCGCTCCCGCCGCTGCGCTCGCCGGGCATGGCCCGGCGCTACTGCGTCATTCGTTCGGCGGCGTGGTCGCCTTGGCTTCGCTGCCGAAGCTGCCATCGGCTTCCGCCGCCAGATACGCGAACACGGTGTAGGCGGCCACGTTCTGTGCCAGCGCCTTCGGGTCGATCTTGTCCAGCGTGTCGTCGGCGGTGTGGTGCAGGTGGAAATAGTCCGAGCCGTCCTGCGCCAGCCACGCCCATGCACCGCCCTTGGCCGCCAGCGGGCCGACGTCCGGGCCCGGACCACCCTTGTCGGCCTGGTACTCGATGCCCAGCGGCTTCATCACTTCGGCAATCTGCTTCGTCGCTTCGCGCGAGCCTTCCGGGTTCGGCGAACCGGTGTTGAAGGCGTAGATGCGGCCAGCACCGAAGTCGCTCTCGGCGGCCAGCTGGTGCAGGGCCACATCCTTGGCGTGCGCTTCGGCGTAGGCCTTGCCGCCATACAGGCCCTGTTCTTCGTTGGCGAACGCGATCACGCGGATGGTGCGCTTCGGCGCCTGCTTCAGCTGGCCGATCAGATGACCAGCGGCCATGGTGATGCCCACGCCTGCACCGTCATCCACCGCGCCGGTGCCCAGGTCCCAGGAATCCAGGTGACCACCGATCACCACCACTTCCTTGGGCAGGCTGCGGCCGGTGATCTCGCCGATCACGTTGTACGAGGTGGCGGTGCCATCCCAGCCGCAGTCCAGCGCCACCTTCACCGTGGTGCTGCCACGGGCCAGCAGGCGGGCCAGCTGATCGGCGTCGGGCACCGACAGTGCCGCCGACGGCACCGGGGTCAGGCCGTCGTCGAAGCGGGTGATGCCGGTATGCGGCACGCGGTGGGAATCGGTACCGGCCGAACGCATCAGGAAACCGACCGCGCCCTTGCGAATCGCCTCGGACGGGCCCTTGCTGCGGATCGCGCCGCCACGGCCGTAGTCGCGTCCATCGCGGAAGGGCAGCATCTGGTAATCGACGAAGGCGATCTTGCCCTTCAACGAACCGGCCGTTGCTGCCTGCAGCGCAGCCAGGTCGGCGAAGCGCACGACTTCGGCTTCCACCGTGCCGCCCGGGCTGCCGCCCAGCGCGGTGATCTGCAGCGGCTGCGGGTTCCTGCCGGTTACGGCGGCGTGTTCACTGCGGCGCTCCCATTTCGGGAAGGTCACCGGCTCTTTCCAGACCTTGTCGAAACCGAGTGCCTTGAACTTGGCTTCGGCCCAGGCCACGGCGCGAGCGTCAGCTTCGCTGCCGGCGATGCGCGGGCCGATCTCGGTGGTCAGCGATTCGACCACCTTCCAGCCGGTGTCGTCAGCCAGTGCCTGGTCGCGCAGCTGCGCAGCGGTGGCCAGCGAAGCCGGGGGCAGGGTGGTGGTGTGCGGCGCCGCGAAGGCCGGGGCGGCCAGCAGGGCGAGGGAGGATGCGATGGCAAGGATGCGGCGACGCATGGACAGCTCCGGGAAGGGACCAAGCCTTGGAGCTTAACAGTCGTTCAGGCCCGCGCATGGGCGGGAGGTCATGGCTGGCGCGAACGCTGTTTTCCGCCACGTCCGGCAAAGCGAAAGCCCCGCCGGAGCGGGGCTTTCGTGCAGTCGCGGTAGTGCCGGCCGCTGGCCGGCACCACGGTTGTTCCGACGTTGCCGGCCAGCGGCCGGCACTACCGGTAGGCCGCCTTATTTCTTCAGGCTGTCGCGGATCTCGCGCAGCAGCACCACTTCCTCGGCCGGTGCGGCCGGAGCGGCTTCCTTCTTGCGCGACAGGCGGTTGATCACCTTGATCACCAGGAAGATGGCGAAGGCCACGATCACGAACTGGATCAGCGTGTTGATGAAGTCGCCGTAGCCGATCACCACGGCGGGGATTTCCTTGCCGTCGGCACCGATGCTGGCCGGTGACAGCGTCCACGCCAGCTGCGAGAAATCCACCTTGCCGATCAGCATGCCCAGCGGCGGCATGATGATCTTCTCGACCAGCGCGGTCACGATCTTGCCGAAGGCCGCGCCGATCACCACGCCGACGGCGAGGTCGATGACGTTGCCGCGCATCGCGAATTCCTTGAACTCGGTGAGCATTCCCATTGTTGTTTTTCTCCGGTGGGGGAAGTGGACAGCGCGCAGGGTAGCGCAGGTGATGTCAGCCGGCGATCACGCCGTGGCGCTCGGCCACGTTTTCCAATCGGGCACTGAAACGGTCGCCGGGCTTCAGCGCCGCCACCCCGGACGGGGTACCCATGAACACAAGGTCGCCGGCACGCAGCTGCCACAGCTTGGACAGCTCATGCAGGATCTCCGGCACGTTCCAGATCATCTGGTCGAGCAGGGCCTGCTGGCGGACCTCGCCGTTGACCTCCAGCGACAGGTTCAGCGCGGCCAGGTCGCCCACTTCAGCGGCATGCACGATCTCGCTGATCGGTGCCGAAGCATCGAAGCCCTTGGCTGCATCCCACGGATGGCCCTTGTCCTTGGCGGCGGCCTGCAGGTCGCGACGGGTCAGATCCAGTCCGACTGCATAGCCGTAGACCAGCGCATCGGCATCGGCCACGGCCAGTTCACCGGCCGGCGCATCACGGCCGATCGCCACCACCAGTTCCACTTCGTGGTGCAGGTTGGCGGTTGCCGGGGGATAGGGGATGGCATCGTCGTGGCCGACCACGATCGCATCGGCCGGCTTGCTGAAGAACATCGGACGGCCGCGGTCGTCGGCCGCCGGCACCGCTGCGCCCATTTCGCGGGCATGGTCGGCGAAATTGCGGCCGACGCAGTAGATACGGTGCACGGGGAAGCTGCCACCACCCACCACCGGCACACGCGGCAGGGCTACGGCAGGAATCACATCGGAGACATCGGACATGCGGGCATCCAGGAAGGGCGTGCCCGCAGTCTAGAACGCATGGCGCCCGCCGTCAGCGGGCGCGGAGGGCGTGGATCAACGCGAGGCCGGCAGCACCGGCTTGCGCACCACGCGGAACTCGCCCTCGACCACGTTCGGGTCGAGAGGACGGGCAGTGCCCGGCTTGCGCGAAGCCAGCAGCTTCCATGCCAGGCCGACCAGGATCATCGCCGCACCGACGAACACGCCAATGAACACCATCGCGGCCAGGATCGCCAGGCCGAGCAGGCCCACGGCAACGCGCACCAGCGGGTGACGCGGCTTGCGCGGCGCGAACAGGGTGCGGAACTGGTTGAAGGCGGATGCGCGATTGAACATGGCGGCTCGATAGGCTGGAATCAGCGAAACCAGAGTATCGGGAGGTGCCACTGTCTTTGAGTGAAAAACTCGTTAAATATAGCCTGTGCTTATTACGAATCAATGACTTGTGTTCATGTTGCAGCCAGTCACCTGAGTGGGCGTGCGACAATGCGCGTTTACTGTCCGAGCCTTCGCCATGACTGCCGCTGCTGCCCTGATCGCCCTTGATGCCATTGCCGATGGCGCGTTCGCCGAGGTCGAGGCGGTGGTCGATGGGGATGCCGAGTCGCTGGTGTTGTATCGCGACGGGTCTCAGGTGCGGGCGTTCCTGAACATCTGCCCGCATGCCGGTCGCCGCCTGGACTGGGCACCGGGCCAGTTCCTGAAGAGCCGCGAAGGCCACCTGGTATGTGCAGCGCACGGCGCCTCGTTCGCGCTGGACAGCGGCGACTGCATCGCCGGCCCCTGCAAGGGCGACCGCCTGCGCGCGGTGCCGGTGGACGTGCGCGACGGGCAGATCTACCTGGCCTGAGGCCGGAAGCAGTCGAGCACGGCTCGACTCTACAAAAGTCGTGTCGACCAAGGGCGACACCTACCAACAGCGGTCCATGCCGTTCCGACAGATCGCGGAAATCTGTCGAAGGCGGGGTGAGTCCGGTGGCGGGGGTGTCCGCGGCATGGATGCCGTGGCCAAGCCCCCATGGGTGAGGGCGCTTTGCTTGCGAAGCACTGCTTCGCAAGCGCCCGAACGCACAGCCGCCAGCGGCTGGGCCGGTCTGGGGGTTTACGGCGTCCCCCGCAACCGGACCCACCCGCCATCCCAAGGAATGCAGGCCGTTGCCGTTGCCGTTGCCGTTGTCGTTGCCTCGGCGGGTGCAGGGCGCAGCCCTGCCAACAAACCCCAACCCTCAGAACATCAGGTTGATCATCAACACCACCACGCACGTATAGATCAGCGACAGTGGTCCGCCGACCCGCCACATTTCGCGTGGGGTGTAGTTGGCCGGGCCGGTGATCATCGAGATCACCGGATTGGAGGCCGTCATCAGGTTGTTGGACGCCGACAGCGCCACGATCAGCGCGAACGCCGTCGGGTTGCCGCCCGCGGCCAGCGCCAGGTTCACCGCAATGGGCACCATCACGATGGTCGCGCCCACATGGCTGATCACCAGCGAGAACGCCGTGGTCAGCAGCGCCAGTGCGACTTCCAGCACCCATACCGGGATGCCGGTAGGCAGCTTGTCGATGGTGTGGCCGGCCACCCATGCCGCCGCGCCGCTGGAGTCCATCGCCCAGCCGAGCGGGATCAGCCCGGCCATCATGAACACTGTTTTCCAGTTGATCGAGGCGTAGGCCTCGTCCATGCGCAGCACGCCGGTCAGCAGCATGCCGGCCACGCCGGTCATCAGGGTCAGCGCCACCGGCAGCTTGCTGGTCAGCGCGATCAGGATGGTCAACGCGAAGATCGCCATCGCGATCTTGAACTTGTGCGGGCGCTGCTCGCCGGTGGGGTAGTCGGTTACCACCACGAAGTCACGACTCCTGGCGGCCTGTGCCAGGTCGGTCCAGATGCTGTGGAAGACCAGCATGTCGCCGGCACGCAGCTGCACATCGCGCACGTCCTCGCGGATCACCTGCTTGTCGCGGTTGATCGCCAGCAGGCTGATGCCGCGCTCCTTGCGCAGGCGCAGGTCGGCCGCGCTCTTGCCGATCACGTTCGAGGTCGGTGGCACCACTGCCTCGGAGATGCCGGCGCGGCTGGGGTTGAACAGGTCACCGAGGTGCTTCAGGCGCGAGGACATGCGCAGGAACTGGTTCTGCGCGAAATCGTGGATCTGCTCGCGCGGGCCCATCGCCCCCAGCACGCTGCCGACCCAGATGCGCATTTCCGCCGGTGGCGCCAGGCGGGTGTCATTGCCGGTTTTCAGGGCCAGCAGCAGCGGCGCATCATGCAGGTTCTCGGCTTCGCCCAGGGTCATGCCGACCAGCGGGCTTTCAGCGCTGACCACCAGTTCGAACACGTCGCCTTCGATGCCATAGGTCTTTGCGAAGTAGCTCTCGGTGCGTGCCGGGGTGACCCCGTCGTTGACCAGGCTTTCCTCTTCCACCAGCTTGCGGTCGCCGTAGTAGCGGAAGTACAGCAGCGAAGCGATCAGCAGCGCCACGCCGATCGGCAGCGGCGCGAACATGCGCAGCGGTTCGATGGTGGCCAGGCCCGAGGGCAGGTTGTTGTTGGCCGAGGCCAGCAGATCGTTCAGCAGGATCAGCGGCGAGTTGCCGACCATGGTCAGCGCGCCACCCATCACGATCGCCGCCGAGATCGGCAGCAGCAGCCGCTGCATGGTCAGGCCCGTGCGCGCCGCCAGCCGCGAGGCCACCGGCAGGTACAGCGCCATCACCGACGGATTCTGCATGAAGGACGAGTTCAGGCCGGCGATGGCCGTGGTCATCATCAGCAGCCGCTGCTCCACGCCATGGCCGCGCCGCAGCAACCATGCGGCCAGCCGGTTCAGCGCCCCGGTGCGGTCCAGGCCGGCACCGAGGATGGTGGTGGCGATGATGCTCATCACCGCGTTACCGGAGAAACCACCGAAGATTTCCTCCGGCGCGATCAGGCCGGTGACGCCGAGCACCACCAGCACCACCAGCGCGACCACGTCGGCGCGGATGCGCTCGAACAGGAACATCGCCATCGTGAAGCCGACCAGCCCGAGCACGAGCTTCATGTCGTTGGTCAGCGTCAGCGCGGTATCCATGTGGGGAGCGGCGTCCTCAGGCGATCGTCAGGTGCGGTCGTACAACAGGTCCCAGACGCCATGGCCGAGCTTCTGGCCGCGGGTCTCGAAGTGGGTCTGCGGCCGCCAGTCCGGGCGCGGCACGCTGCCACGCGGACCGGCGCGGTTGACCAGGCCAGCGGTGGCGTCCAGCACGTCCCACATCTGCTCGGCGTAGTCCTCCCAGTCGGTGGCGCAGTGCAGGCGGCCGCCCGGGCGCAGCTTGCGCACGATCAGTTCGGCGAACGCCGGCTGCAGCAGGCGGCGCTTGTTGTGGCGCTTCTTGTGCCACGGATCCGGGAAGTAGATGCGCACTTCATCCAGCGCGCCATCGGCGATCTCGTTCTGCAGCACCTCCACCGCATCGTGGTGGTACAGGCGCACGTGATCGGCGTTGTCATCGGCCAGCGCGTTCAGCAGGCGGCCCACACCCGGGGCGTGCACCTCGATGCCGATGTAGTCGCGCGACGGGTCGTGCTGGGCGGCGAAGCGCATGGCCGCGCCATTGCCGAAGCCGATTTCCAGCACCTTGTGCGCGGGACGGCCGAAGGTCGCATCCAGGTCACGCGGCTGGCCGCTGTAGTCCAGGCCGAAGCGTGGCCAGCGTTCGTCGAACGCGCGCTGCTGGGCCGGAGTGAAGCGGCCCTGACGCAGCACGAAACTGCGCACTTCGCGGCGACCTTCACTGACCGTGAAGGGCTTGGGCGGGGCCTTGGAACCCGCGCTGTCGAAAGGATTGGTCATCAGCCGATCAACCCGTCAATCGGCGACGACGCACTGGCATAGCGCTTGCGCGGGATTCGCCCGGCCAGGAAGGCCTCGCGTCCGGCTTCGACCGCCTTGCGCATGGCGCTGGCCATCAGCACCGGGTGGCGCGCGCCGGCAATGGCGGTGTTCATCAGCACGCCATCGCAGCCGAGCTCCATCGCGATCGCCGCATCCGAAGCGGTGCCGACGCCGGCGTCGACGATGATCGGCACCTTGGCGTCTTCGATGATCTGCAGCAGGTTGTACTTGTTCTGGATGCCCAGGCCCGAACCGATCGGCGCGGCCAGCGGCATCACCGCAGCGCAGCCGATCTCTTCCAGGCGCTTGGCCAGGATCGGGTCGTCGGAGGTGTAGACCATCACCTCGAAACCGTCCTTGACCAGCTGCTCGGCGGCCTTGAGGGTCTGCACCACGTCCGGGTACAGCGACTTCTGGTCGCCCAGCACTTCCAGCTTGGTCAGGTTGTGGCCGTCCAGCAGCTCACGGGCCAGGCGGCAGGTGCGCACGGCATCCTCGGCGGTGTAGCAGCCGGCGGTGTTGGGCAGGATGGTGAAACGCTCCGGCGGCAGCACGTCGAGCAGGTTCGGCTCGCCCGGGTTCTGCCCGATGTTGGTGCGGCGGATGGCCACGGTGACGATCTGGGCGCCTGCAGCCTCGGTGGCCAGGCGGGTTTCTTCCAGATCCTTGAACTTGCCGGTGCCGGTCAGCAGCCGCGAGCCATAGGTCTTGCCGGCGATCACCAGCGAATCGGGGGAGACTTGAACGTTCATGGCGCGATTATCGCTTATCCGCCTGAAGATGGGGTCACGTAGAGGGCTGGGTCGGATCCCTTTGCCAGGGCAAAGGGCTCTGACCCGCTGCGAAGTGGTTCTGGGGCAGAGCCCATCGCAATTCGATGGGATCCGACCCCGGCCATCAGCCCCCGCCCAGCGCGTGCACGATCTCCACTACGTCGCCTTCGGCCAGCGCATGTTCGCCATGGCGGCTGCGGCTGACGATCTCGCCGTTGACCTCCACCGCCACCCGGCGCTGCAGCAGCTGCTCGGCCTCGAGCAGGTCGTGGAGGGTCGCCGAAGCGGGCAGGGTACGCGGTTCGCCATTGAGCTGGATGTTCATCCGCTCATTGTCGCTGATGGCACGTCAGGATCGGAATGCTTGCAACTTCCTCCGGGCGCCAACGCTGGCACAGCGCACTGTCAGGCGATCAGGCGACAATCCATGCGGCGGCGCAGCGTGAGCAAAAGGCGGCGCGGTGAAACCATTCACCGTGCGCCGGCGTACGTGCGCCGGATTCCTACCTATCTTCCCCACAGGAGTTTCTACATGCAGCTCAGCAAACACCCGATCCGCTCCCTGATGGCGGCCGCGATCGCGCTGGCCGCGCTTCCGGCCATGGCAGGCGAAAACCCGTACTCGAAGGCCGTGTTCTTCGGTGACAGCCTGACCGACGCCGGTTACTTCCGTCCGCTGCTGCCGGCGGCCACCCAGGGGGCCACCGGTCAGTTCACCACCAACCCGGGCTGGGTGTGGTCACAACAGGTGGCCAACTACTACGGCCTCAACAACGGCGCCAACGGCAATGGCCAGAACGGTGACAATTACGCCGCAGGCGGTGCCCGTGTCAGCGTGGACGTACCGAGCGCGCTGGGCGTCATCCCGTCGCTGAAGACGCAGGCTAACCGTTACCTGGCTGCGAACGGCGGCAAGGCAGATCGCAATGCCCTGTACACCGTATGGGGTGGCGCCAACGACCTGTTCGCTGCAGCTGGCGCTCCGACGCAGGCCCAGGCCATCATCGGCGCAGCCGTTACCGATCAGATTGCCCTGGTTGGCGCGCTGAAGCAGGCGGGGGCACAGTACGTGCTGGTGCCGAACCTGCCGAACGTCGGCCTGACTCCTGCATTCCGTGGCCCGAATGCGGCCACCGCCACTGCGCTGTCCGCGGGTTACAACAAGGCCCTGTACGGTGGCCTGAAGCAGGCCGGCATCGAGTTCATTCCGCTGGATACCTTCACCGTGCTGAGTGAAGTGGCTGCCAACCCGGCCATGTACGGTTTCACCAACGTCACCAGCACCGCCTGCAAGATCGATCCGAACAACTCGACGGTCAGCATCCTGACCTGCAATCCGACCAGCTATGTCAGCCCGGATGCGTACCAGACCTATCTGTTCGCCGATGGCGTGCATCCGACCGTCGCTGGCCACCAGTTGCTGGGTCAGTACGCCGTTTCGGTGCTGGAAGCACCGCGCCTGCAGCAGGTGCTGAGCCACTCGGCACAGACCATCGGCCGCTCGCGTGCCGATCAGGTCAGCAATCACCTGGGCGCCCGTCCGGCCGATGGCCTGTCGTGGTGGGGTGGCGTGCGTGGCGACCTGCAGCGCTACGACCACGCGGACCTGTATGACGGCCTCGCTCCGGCCGGCCTGTTCGGCATCGACTGGGCGCGCGACGGCGTGGTGCTCGGCGGCTTCGCCGGCTTCGGCCGCCTGAATGCCGACTTCGGCAACAGCCGTGGCGACTTCACCCAGAAGGACACCACCGCCGGCCTGTTTGCGGCATGGTACGGCGACCGCGTCTGGGTCAACGGCCAGGTCAGCTACACCTGGCTGTCGTATGACGTGAACCGCAAGGTCCAGCTGGGCCCGGCCACCCGCGAGCACGGTGGTTCGCCGGATGGCAGCAACCTCACTGCTGCACTGAACGCCGGTTATGAGTTCGGCACCGAAGGTGGCTTCCGCCATGGTCCGGTCGCTGCGGTGATCTGGCAGAAGGTCAAGATCGACGGTTACAGCGAAAGCGCCGCCGCCGGCACGCTGGCCACCGCCCTGGGCTACGACCGCCAGAACGTCGACTCCACCGTCGGCCGTATCGGCTGGCAGGCCCGCTTCGATGGCGGCACCGTCAAGCCGTACGTGCAGGTGACCTACGACCACGAGTTCGAGGACACCAAGCAGGCCAGCGCCTGGCTGCAGACGCTGCCGGAACTGGGCAGCTACCGCGTGCCGGGCCTGGACTTCGACAAGAACTACGCCACCGCCGTCCTGGGTGCGCGCATGGACCTGTTCGGCCTGCAGGGCAACGTTGGCCTGAGCACCACGGCCGCGCAGAAGCGCGCCCGCGATGCCTCGGTCTTCGCCACCGTCAGCGGCAGCTTCTGATCCAGAGCGGGGTCTGGGTCCTTTCCGCAGGGAAAGGGCTCCGACCCCGTCGCTGCATGGCAGGATGGACCGGCCACCATTGCGCAACACCGGCCGCTCCGCATAGACTTTCCACCGCAACGCGGGCGTAGCTCAATGGTAGAGCTGTAGCTTCCCAAGCTACTGACGTGGGTTCGATTCCCATCGCCCGCTCCATGTCTCCAGGGTATTCACCCCAGGCAGACGCGGCGCAATGGTTGAACCACACCGAAGCCAGGATGTGGTGGCAGCGCCCTGACTTCTCTCTTCAATGCGTTGGGCTGTGGCTCCTCCGAACCACAGCCCGAGTGGCTTATGCGCCCGCTTGCGCGGCCGCGTCCTTGGCGGCGGCAGTGATGGAGCTTCCGAATCCGGTATACGTTGACCCGTTGCAATGCAGATAGGCACGGAATACGACGCCATTCAGTTCGGCATTGTCGAAGTAGCAGTGCGTGCCTGTTTCGGACGATTTCTTCACAAGGCGCATTGCAATCGCGTTTGAATCATCGACGCTGGAGCCAATGCCGGCAATGCTCCAGGACTGACCTGCTCGGCTACAGGTGTAGGGATACCTGTAGCCGTGTGCCGACCCGTAGTAGTAGTCAACATTGCAGCTTGCCTGCGTCGCAGCAAGATTGATGGCCAGTTCGAGCAGGTTCCTCCCCGCGGTCGTTGTCGACAGGCCGTAGGCGGAAAGGGAGGTGGAATCGCACTGCCCTTTGATTCCGACGCCGGGTGCTGGGATGCTGACATATGGATCGTGTGCGAGGACGCTGCATACGGGGCCTTCCTCGGCGACGGCGAGGAGCCCATTCGCATTGGCTGTCGCATCATCGATATTGCTGCCAACGCCCGAGACCGTACCATTCTTGCCGCATCGCCGGACCGCCACGCCACCGTGGTTCGGCAACATGTCCATGCCAGGATCACAGATGCCCGGCCCGATCGAGGATGCCCCTGAGTGCCCGCTGTGCTCACGTTCCACATTCGGTGCCACCGACGCCTGGGCCGAAAGCAGTGCAAGCATCAGGGGAAAGGAAATCGCAGCCATGTAAAACCTCAAATCCATGAGTGAGCGATGAAGCTAGCAGAAGCGTCTTTTGGGAAAACCGGAATTGAACCAATCCGTCGCTTCAGGAAGCCAGTGCTTCGATTCAAGATGCTCACGGCCATGAAAGTGCGAGGCAATTGGTTTGTTGTTCTCGGCTGCGCGGCCTCCTCGGCAACGCCCGCTGTCTCCCAGGCTGTGTCGCGCCGGAAGATTCAGTCGGTGCTCGGCTTGGGGATGCTAAAAGATCGTTAACTTTTGGTTCCCAGCGCCCGCTGCCCGGAGCGAGAATGATCGCTGCACTCATGCCCATCAGGCGATGCCTTGATTTTTCAGGGCGATCCAACCGGACAGAATTCTGGTCGTATTCCCTGCTTGCCGGGTTCGTGGCGGGGTTGGGCTACATTCTGATGAATGCCAGCTCCTGGCTGATCGGTACCGATCTCTATGATGGGGAAATGTCCCAGCGTCTGCAGGGAGCAGGAGTGGCAGTGGCGATGTTTGCCGTCATCGTCCTCCTCCCGCCGATGCTGGCCCTGGCCGTTCGGCGATTGCACGATATCGACGAGTCCGGCTGGTACGTGGTGATCGCATTCATTCCGTTGGGTGTGTTCGTTCTCTTTCCTCTCATGCTCCTTCCGGGGAGCGAGGAAGAGAATCGATTCGGCGGAATGCCTGGAGTGCCGGGCGCTTGAATCAGCGTTCTGGTGCGAAGTGGCAGCCACCACACTCGCATGATTGTTGATCGCATCACCCTCCGCCGATACACCCAATGGCTGCCGTTCCTGGCTTGGGTCGCCATCTGCGTGGCCTGGTGGTCGCCCTTGGGCGTGGTCGTTGGCCTGGCCGCATGCCTTGCCCTGGGAGGCGTGCTGCAGCGCTTCGATCTGGTTGGCGATGCCGTAGGCGGCGCACAGCTGCGCTCGCGGGCGACGCTGCCCTTTGCCACTCGGCCGCCCACGCACGATGTGCTGCTGGACTGGGGCGAGCTGGGTATGGGCGGGCCTGCCTACAGCACCCAGATGCTGCGCGATGGCGCCATCGTTGAAGGCGTATCGACCAGCGGCAGCCACGATGCCAGTGGTGAGTGGCAGCAGCTGGCAGGAAGCGCGCTGCGCGTGGCCAGTGGCTACATTGATCGCAGCGAAGCGGTGATCGTCTACGACGAAGCGGACAAGAGGGTGATGCACCTGCTGACGATTGTTCCCAGCCTGTTCTGGCAGGAACTGCACGAGCGTCGGCAGCTTGGCGGGGATGCCGAAGCTGCGGCGTGGCTGCGCGATCTTCCCAGTCGATTGACCACGCTGCGCCCCTGTCGGGGTCTATGGCTGGAACAGGAACATCCGGCAGTGGCCGCCGGGTTGCCGCAGGCATTGCGGCATGTCCTGCCTGACGGTCGGGTTCTGCAGGCCATCCCGCTGCTTCCCGACGACCTGCGCCTGACCGCACATCCGTCCCTGTTCACCCGCGTCTGCCCGTACGCCCTCTGCCTTGATGGCGAGGCCAGTGACCGTCATGCCTGCGATCTGGACACGGTCATCGCCAGCCCGTCAGGGCGATGCGTGGCGGTGGCGGGCAGCGTACTTGATGGGGATCTGCGTCCCATCGAGGGTGTGTGGCTCGTCCACTGGCAGGGGCATTGGCAGGCCATCGGCCGCCGTGCGATGGGCGGCAGTGGCAAGACCCGGAGTGGGGCCTGGATCGATGTGATCGCGGTCGGCGATGACGGAACGCTTCGCTGCGAAGCCTATGAGGAACACTGGACGTTCGAGGCGATCACACGCATCCCCACGCCACACACGGCATTGGCGCTGCCTGTGGAATGGCGGGAAACCGCATTGGCCGTGCGTGTCCGCGATGGGTGCTTCTCGTTGCGCCTGCCCCGTGCTGATCAGCGGCACGCATCCCCTGGATGAGCCATGAGGATGTCCCCGGCGATGGCCCTTCCACCGCCAGAGACGGCAAATGGGTGCGGATGACCGGATTTCCGGATGACTCATGTGCCTGCCGATTGCATCAGCTGCGCATACTCCTCGGTAAACAGCCCCGACAACGCCCGGCGCTGCTCTGCATCGATCACGCGCGAGGCGTTGGCTGTGTAGTCGAAATGCACCATCACGCAGCGCCCGCTGGCCACCAGGGCCTCGAACTGGAACGCCTGCTGCACGATCGACAGCGAGGAGCGGCCGATGTTCTCGATGCGGGTCTCGATGCGCACTTCGTGTCCGGCCTGTATCTGCTGCAGGAAGTCGATCTCGTAGCGGCGCAGGATCAGCGTCAGGTCGCGCATGCTGGCCTCGCGGCTGAAATGCCGGAAGATCTCCTGGCGGCCTTCCTCGAACCAGACGGGCAGGGCGGTGTTGGTGACGTGGCCGAGTACATCCACTTCGGAGAAGCGCGGAAGGATCGTCAGCGGCATGATGCCTCCGGGGCGTAGTGGGTGGGGTCTCCGGCGACGGTGCTGCCTTCGCCGGAGACAGTGCGGCGACTACTGGGCGTCAGTCTGAGTAGAAACCGTTGCCGAGGGTGCCGGGCAGGCCGGGTTCGGGCCACGGCATCAGTGACGTGCAGGCGTCATACAGCGTGCAGAAATCCTGCCGCAGCTGGGCAGGTACCCAGCTGCCGTAGGAAACGTCGGTCGAGTCGCCCTGGCAGGCGTAGGAAACATCGATCCAGCGCGTATTGGCGTGTGAGGCAACGCCCTGGTGCTGTGTCTTGCCTGTGCAGTAGCGCAGGCCCTGGCCGATCAGGGTGTTGTTGGCATCGAAGTAGAGCCGGGAGACTGCATGGGTCGGCGCAGCCTGTACGTCTGTGGCGCCTCCCACCAGGCCAAACAGCAACAACAGCGGAATTCCCATTCGCATCTGTGGTTCTCCTTGGTTTGTGTAAGCCGGCCGTGTCCTGTCCATTGGCCGGCAGGGGCATCTTCGCACAGCACTGCCAGGCGAGCAGATGCCGCCGTTCGCAGAGCATCATCCACCCGCCACACGCCCGCGCTATGCTGCGCGCCTGCCGTCCGATCCCGCCGCGATGAAGCTCGCCATCCTGTCCCGCAACAGCACCCTGTACTCCACCCGCCGGCTGGTCGAAGCGGCGCGCGCGCGCGGCCACACCGTACGCATCCTCGACCCGCTGCGCTGCTACATGCGCATCGCTGCCGATGGCTTCTCGATGCACTACAAGGGCCGGCCGATGACCGGTGTGGACATGGTCATTCCGCGCATCGGCGCCTCGATCACCCGCTATGGCACCGCCGTGCTGCGCCAGTTCGAGCTGATGGGCGCACGCACCCCCAATCCGTCCGATGCGATCCTGCGTTCGCGCGACAAGCTGCGCGCGCACCAGCTGCTGGCGGCCAAGGGCATCGACATGCCGGTCACCGTGTTCGGCGACAACCCCGATGACACCGTCGACCTGCTATCCATGCTCGGCCCGCCGCCGCACGTGGTGAAGCTCAACGAGGGCACCCAGGGGCGGGGCGTGATCCTCACCGAGAAGGCCAGTGCCTCGCGCGGCATCGTCGAGGCCCTGCGTGGTCTGTACGCCAACTTCCTGATGCAGGAGTTCATTGGCGAGGCCAAGGGCGCCGACCTGCGCTGCTTCGTGGTGGGTGACCAGGTGGTGGCGTCGATGCAGCGCCAGGCGCCGGAAGGTGATTTCCGCTCCAACCTGCATGCCGGGGGGACCGCGGTAGCGGCCAAGGCCAGCCGCGCCGAGCAACAGGTGGCAGTACGTTCGGCCAAGGCACTGGGACTGTCCGTGTGCGGGGTGGACCTGATCCGCTCCGCGCGCGGGCCGCTGGTGCTGGAAATCAATTCCACGCCTGGGCTGGAAGGGATCGAAGCCGCCTGCGGAGTGGATGTCGCCACGCGTATCATCGAGCACGTCGAGAAGCTTAAAAAACCCTGATATTTCAACCAATTATGATTCTCATGGGCAAATGACGCCGGCTTTAACGAGCCTTTAATCGGTGCCGGCGTAGGCTTCAGCGAACCGCAGCTCTGCCTCTCAGCAGGATCGGTATCGGGATACAACTTCAGACCCAGGCGGGGGCACCGCCTGGGTCTTTTTTATGCCTGCCGAAGGCCCCTTGTGGAGGCCGCGTGACGGCCGTAGAGTGACGCGCATCGTTCCTGGATGGATCGGAGGCTGGCGATGTACCGCATCACGATGATCGCGTTGTTGCTGGGGCTGTCCGGCGCGGCTGCCGCCAAGCCGGAAAAGACCGCCCTACAGATGGACCGGCAGGCGCCGGTGGCCGGACAGATCCGCCAGGTGGAGGCAGCCCTGGCCACTCCTGAATACGCCGAGTTGTCCAATGAGGACCGCAGCCGCGTGCAGCAGTCACTGGAACGGATCCGCTCGCGGATGGGCGAACGCCAGACCGTGCAGGAGCTGACACCGCAGGAGCAGGCCGACGTGTTCAACGAGCAGGAGCGGGTCAACACCCTGCTGACCCGTGGCCATGACGACAGCCGCCAGATCTGCACCTACCAGCGCACCACCGGCAGCAACATGCCCAAGGGGCGCTGCCTGACCGTGGCCGAGCGGCGCCGTATCGAGGAAAAGGGCAAGGCCCTGATCAACGACCAGCGCAGCTACAGCAACCTCGTTCCGCCTTCCGGGCGCTGATCCCCGTGTCCCACACCTGCCTTGCGCTGCGCATGGCCGCATCGACAGATTCCCGTTTCTAGCCGTTCAATCATGGACGAACATGGAGGTAGTGATGCAACGCATGACCCCGATTGCCCTGATGGTGTGCCTGGGCTTGGCCGCAACGGCGCAGGCGAAGCCAGAAAAGAGTGAAGTGAAGTTCGACGCCAAGGCACCGGTGGCCGAGCAGATCCAGGCCGTCGAAAAGGCGATCAGCTCCGAGAACTACAGCGAGATCGGCCTGGAGGACAAGAGCCGGGTGCAGCAGGCGCTGGGCCGGATCAAGCTGGCGGTGGGTAACCACCAGCACGTGGAGCAGCTCAGCCCGCACGACCAGACCCAGGTCTTCAACGACCAGGAAGTGATCAATACGATCATGACCCGCGCCCACGCCGACAGCCGCATGGTCTGCCGTCGCGAGCGCAGCACCGGCAGCAACATGCCGCAGAGTGTCTGCCTGACCGTGGCGCAACGCCGCAGGGCGCAGGAAGAAAGCCGCAAGGCGCTCAACGACACCCAGCGCTTCAACAACTACAAGCCCTGATCGCAAGGCATCGCCAACGGTCACCCTGCCGAGCGTCCCTTGTGGGCGCATCGGCGGAGTCGTAAAGTTGGTCCCCATTCATGGAAGAACCTGGAGTGCGTTATGTACCGCAAGACCACGCTGGCCCTGATGCTGTCGCTGGGCCTGGTTGCCACTGTGCACGCCAAGGCCGAGAAGCAGGCCGTCCGGATGGACGGCGGCGCACCGGTGGCCGAGCAGATCCGCCGCGTTGAAGCGGCCATCGGCAGCGAGGACTACAGCGAGATCGGGCTGGAGGACAAGAGCCGGGTGCAGCAGGCACTGAACCGCATCAAGATCAAGATGAATGGCCGCGAGAAGGTTGATGAGCTTGCGCCGCAGGAGCGTAACGACGTCTTCAACGAGCAGGAGATCGTCAACACGATCATGACCCGTGCCCATGCCGACAGCCGCATGATCTGCCGCCGCGAGCGCCTGACCGGCAGCAACATGCCGGAGAGCGTCTGCCTGACCGTGGCCCAGCGCCGCAAGGCCCAGGAAGAAAGCCGCCGCGCGATGACCGACCAGCAGCGGATGAGCCGCTGACCGACGGCCCCGGCCCAGGCCATTCGCGACGGTCGCGGCGCCGGTACGAAATGTTAAGAATGGAACCTGTATCGTTCAGCAGGTAGACGTCGCGTCCACTCCGGCAGGTCCATCCTGCAGGGGTGGGCCTGGCCCCCCGACGACCCTTCAAGAACCAGAGGTTCCAGTGCGCATTCTCGTAATCGAAGACAACAGCGACATCGCCGCCAACCTGGGCGACTACCTTGAGGATCGTGGCCACACCGTGGACTTCGCGGCCGATGGTGTCACTGGCCTGCACCTCGCCGTCGTGCACGAGTTCGACGCGATCGTGCTGGACCTCAACCTGCCTGGCATGGACGGCATCGAAGTGTGCCGCAAGCTGCGCAATGAAGCGCGCAAGCAGACGCCGGTACTGATGCTGACTGCCCGGGATTCGCTGGACAACAAGCTGGCGGGTTTCGATTCCGGTGCCGACGACTACCTGATCAAGCCGTTCGCGCTGCAGGAAGTGGAAGTGCGCCTGAATGCCCTGTCGCGCCGCGGCAAAGGCGTGCAGACCCGCGTGCTGGAAACCGGTGACCTGGAATACAACCTGGATACGCTGGAAGTCCGTCGCCAGGGCAAGCTGCTGCAGCTCAACCCGACCGCGCTGAAGATCCTGCAGGCGCTGATGGAAGCGGCCCCGGCCGTGGTGACCCGCCAGGAGCTGGAAACCCGCGTGTGGGGCGAGGAACTGCCCGATTCGGATTCGCTGCGGGTGCACATCCATGGCCTGCGTGCGGTGGTCGACAAGCCGTTTGAAGTGCCGCTGATCCAGACCCGCCATGGCATCGGATACCGCATCGCCACCCCGGAAGCCTGATTCCGTGGCAGCCAAGGGGGAGCGCCGACGCACGCCGTATCGGCGACGCCTGCGCAGCCGCATCATCGTGTCGTTCGTGTTGTTGGGCTTCTGCCTGACAACACTGTTCGCGTTCGCCACCAACTGGGCCCGCATGCGCGTGGAAAACCAGCTGGTGGAGGACGTGATCAACCACAACATCGAAGAGTACGCCCGCCGCTTCTATGAGCACCCGGGGCGTAATCCGGCCGTGCCTGTGCAGCAGATCCGTGCATACGCCTACTCGGCCGACAAATTCGACAAAGCGCGTGAATCCTGGCCGCAATGGGCCGATCTGCAGAACGGCAACTACAACCTGAGCGGCACCGACGAGCAAGGACAGCCCTACGCTTACAAGCTCGCCGTGCGCAAGGCGAATGACGCCTGGTTCTTCCTCGCTTATGACATGACCGACAGCGTGCGCGGCGGCAAGCAGCTCAACCGCGCGCTGGTGCTGTCGGTGCTGGTGTTCAGCGTGCTGTCGCTGGTGCTGGGCTGGTGGTCGGCGTCGAAGGTGATGAAACCGGTGTCGGATCTGGCCGCGCGGCTGCGCGCCTACCGCGGCGGTACCAGTGACCCAGAACCCCTGGCGCCACGTTTCCCCGACGATGAAGTGGGGCAGTTGGCCCAGGCGCTGGACGACTATTCGTCGCGGCTGACCGAGGTGGTGCAGCGCGACCGGGAGTTCAACGCCGACGTCAGCCATGAGCTGCGCACGCCGCTGGCGGTGATCCGTGGCGCTACCGAACTGCTGCTGACCCGGCCCGGCCTGGACGAGAAGGTGCTGCAGCGCCTGCAGCGCATCCAGCGCGCCGAACAGCAGTGCAGCGACCTGATCGGCGCGCTGCTGCTGCTGTCGCGCAACGAGCGCGGGCAGGGCACCAGCAACGTCGCCCGCGTGGCCGAGCAGCTGCTCGATGCACATCGCGCACAGCTGGGCGGCAAGCCGCTGGAGCTGCTGCTGGAAGGCGAGCGCAACCTGGTGATCGATGCGCCCGAAGCGGCCCTGTCGGTGGCGCTGGGCAACCTGATCGGCAATGCCGTGAAGTATTCGCAGGACGGCGAGGTACGCGTGTTCGTCGGCACCAACTCGGTGTCGGTAACCGACAGCGGCCCGGGCCTGAGCGAGGAAGACGCGGCCAAGCTGTTCCAGCGTGGTTACCGCGGCACCCATGCCGGCCATTCGCAGGGCGGCGGTATCGGCCTGTCGATTGTCAGCCGGCTGTGCGATCTGTACGGCTGGCAGGTGAGCGTGCGCCCCGGCGGCGAACGCGGCGTGATCGCCACCCTGACGTTCTCCCCGAAGCCACTGTAAACGGTAGATGCCGACCTTGGTCGGCGCTGGCCCTGACGACCATGTAGAGCCGAGCCCACGCTCGGCTGCGTTGGGCTCCCGGAGCCGAGCATGGGCTCGGCTCTACAGTAGCCTGCGCCATGCATGGACGCCCGATCAGTAGATCCGCGCCATGCGTGGATGCGCTTCGGTAGTGCCGGCGGCTGGCCGGCAACCCGGCCTCAGCCCCCGGCCAACCCCAGATACCGTGCATGCAGCCGTTCCACCTGCACCTGCAGGTCCTCCGGCTGCCCATCATTGACCACCACGTCATCGGCCAGCGCCAAGCGCTGCGCGCGGCTGGCCTGGGCGGCAATCATCCGGTCGGCCAGCGCGGCGTCGATGCCGTCGCGCAGCATCAGCCGGGCATGCTGCACGGCTTCCGGCGCATCCACCAGCAGCACCCGGTCCAGCCACGGATAGGCCTGCCGTCCACCGACCTCGGTAAGCAGCGGAATGGCGGCAATTGCATAGGGGCTGGCGGCCTGCTCGCACTGCTGTTGCATCAGCAGGCGGATGGCCGGGTGGGTGATGGCTTCCAGTGCCGCCCGCTCGGCCGGGTCGGCAAACACATGGGCGCGCAGCCGGGCCCGGTCCAGGCCGCCATCGGCCAGCAGCATGTCGGCGCCGAAGCGCTCGGCGATGCGGGCCAGCGCCGGGCTGCCAGCGGCAACCACGGCGCGGGCGGCCAGGTCGGCGTCGGCCACCACGATCCCCAGCGCCTCGAAGCGCCGGGTCACTTCACTCTTGCCCGAGGCGATGCCGCCGGTCAGGCCAACCACATAGCGGCTCATGGGGGCTCCCCTCAGCGCAGCCCGCTCATCACCAGATACTGCTCCACCAATGGCGCACCCCACATGAAGTACAGCCAGCCGGCGATGGCCAGGTAGGGGCCGAACGGGATGGGGGTGGCGCGGTCACGGCCCCGGCTGTACAGCCAGATCGAGCCGATGATGGCGCCCAGCACCGAGGACAGCAGGATGATCGGCAGGATGCCCTTCAGCCCGCACCAGGCGCCCAATGCGGCCAGCAGCTTGAAATCGCCATGGCCCATGCCTTCCTTGCCGGTCAGCTGCTTGAACAGCCACCAGACCGTCCACAGCGACAGGTAACCCACCGCCGCGCCCACCAGGGCAGGCTTGGCCGGCATGTACAGGTTGTCGATGCTGCCTATCAGCCCCAGCCACATCAGCGGCAGGGTCAACTGGTCGGGCAGCAGCTGGGTGCGCAGGTCGATGCCGGACAGGGCGATCAGGAAACAGGTCAGCACGATGGCGCCGAAGCCCTGCCAGCCGAAGCCGAACTGCCAGACGCAGGCCAGCACCAGCACCGAGGTCAGCGCCTCCACCAGCGGGTACTGCAGCGAGATCGGCGCCTTGCAGTGCCGGCATTTGCCGCCCTGGATGATCCAGCTGAACAGGGGGATGTTCTCGTACCAGCTCAGCTTGTGCTTGCAGTGCGGGCAGTGCGACGGCTCCACCACGATCCCCGGTGGGGGTGGTTCATAGAAGTCCGGTTCCTCCAGGACTTCGCGCGCATCGCGCTTCCACTGCCACTCCAGCCGCTTGGGCAGGCGCAGGATGACGACGTTGAGGAAACTGCCCAGCAGCAGTCCCAGGGCGGCCGCGGCGGGGTAGCCGAGGCCGGGATGCTGGTCGAGAAAAGCCATGTATGTGTTATCCGACGACGGCGCCGAGTTTGAAGATGGGAAGGTACATGGCAATCACCATGCCGCCAACAATGGTACCAATGAACACCATGATCATCGGTTCCAGCAGGCTGCTCAGGGCATCCACCGAATTGTTGACCTCCTGCTCGTAGTACTCCGCCACCTTGAACAGCATGGCGTCCAGCGCACCGGCCTCTTCGCCGATGCCGGTCATCTGGATGACCATGTGCGGGAACAGGTTGGTCTGCTTCATCGACATGTTCACCGGGTAACCCACCGAGACGTCGTCGCGCATGCGCAGCACCGCCTCTTCGTACACGGTATTGCCGGTGGCGCCGGCCACGATGCCCAGCGCCTCCACCAGCGGCACGCCGGCCTTGAAGGTCACCGCCGTGGTGCGCGAGAAGCGGGCGATGGCGCTGTTGTGCATGATCTGCCCGATCACCGGCACCTTCAGCACGAACCGGTCCATCGCATGCTGCATCTTCGGCGAGCGTTTGTAGGCCATGACCAGGCCGACCGCCGTACCGATCGCAACCAGCAGCATCAGCCACCACCACGACACCATGAATCTCGAGAGGTTCACCACCATCTGGGTGAAGGCGGGCAGCTCGGCGCCGAAACTCTTGAACACGTCCTCGAACTGCGGCACCACGAACACCAGCATGATGCCGCTGACCAGCATCGCCACCACCACCACCATGATCGGGTAGAACAACGCCTTCTTGATCTTGCCCTTCAGCGCTTCGATGTTCTCTTTGTAAGTAGCCACCGTGTCCAGCACGGTTTCCAGCACGCCGGCGCCTTCGCCGGCCCGCACCAGGTTGCGGTACAGCTCGTCGAACTGCACCGGGTGTTTGCTGACCGCCTCGTACATCGAGGAACCGCCCTCGATGTCGGTGCGGATGGTGTCCACCAGCTTCTTCATCCGCGGGTTCTTGTGCCCGCTGGCAATGATGTCCAGCGCCGACACGATCGGCACGCCGGACTTCATCATCGTGGCCATCTGCCGGCTGAAGAAGGCGATGTCCTTGGGCTTGACCGGACTGCCGGCGGCGCCGAACAACGGCTTCGACTTCGGCTTGACCTGGCCCGGATTGATGCCCTGGCGGCGCAGCTCGGCACGCAGCAGGTTGGCGTTCTTGGCCAGCTGCTCGCCCTTCATTTTCACGCCCCGCTTGTCGGTCCCCACCCAGACAAACGGCTGCAGCTCCATGGTGGCGCGTGCCACCGGCTCTTTCTTGATCGCACTGCGACTGACAGACATGTTGGCTCCCCAAGACCCGCCATCCCCAGGCGGGTAACTAGCCATCGATGGTAGCGGGTTCAAGGCCGTATGGGCAGTTGCCAGGGGGCCCAGCGTGCGAATTCGTGCCGGGTGCCGGCCAAAGGTGACGCACTGCGTCACATTGCCGCGTCCATCGCAGATTCGGATGCGGGGGGTTCCCATCCACGAAATTGCTGCCATCATGGGCGCGGGGAAATCCAGGGGGAGGCGTGCCGGGGTTGGCACGCAACCTGCGTTGATCCACCCGCAGGGTATGGGGCCCGCTCAACCGGCGCTGTCCGGTCCGATCCCATGCACTGAACTCAACCACCACTATCTTGGGGATGTACCAATGAAGAACCAGAAGGGCTTCACCCTTATCGAACTGATGATCGTCGTCGCGATCATCGCCATCCTGGCCGCCATCGCGCTGCCGGCTTACCAGGACTACACCTCGAAGTCGAAGGTCACCGCTGCGCTGGCCGACCTGGCTTCGCACAAGACCCAGTTCGAGATGGTCGTCAGCGACGGTGGCGCCCCGACCGTGACCAACGCTGGCTTCCAGGCCGACAACACTGGCGCATGCTCGAAGATCGCTGTTGCCGCGACTGGTATGACCTGCACGATCCGCGAGCCCGGCCGTATCGGTGATGCGTCCACCATTGCGCTGAACTACGCAGAAGCCTCTGGCTCGGGCGCAACCGCTACTGCAGGTGGCTTTACTTGCGTCACCACCGACGTCAAGGAGAAGTTCAAGCCGAAGGGCTGCAGCTGATCCATACCATTGACGAGAGGCATGTGGGCTATTTGTCCTGAGTCTTTCGTACGATGAACACAAGGCCCGCCTCGGCGGGCCTTGTGCTGACTGGGGTACGAGGTCCAGTCAATACGCAGCAATGGGGATTGCTGGATCACACAGGGGGAGTCATGAACATACAGAAGGGCTTCACGCTCATCGAGCTGATGATCGTGGTGGCCATCATTGGCATACTTGCCGCGATCGCTATGGTGGCATTTCAGCCTTATATCGTTCGCACGCAGTTGACGGCCGCGCTGGCGGACATCAGCCCTGGTAAGACGCTGGTGGAGATCGTTGTCTATCAGGGACGTCCTGTCAGTGAGGTCACGCCTCAACTTATCGGCGGCGCACAGAACGCCCACTGCTCGAACGTCGAAGCCGAACTCAGCGACTCCGGCGTCGGCCACATCAGCTGCACCTTGAAGGGCCACAGCGCGCTGGAAGGCAAGGACCTGATCCTGCGCCGCTCGGCCGACGGCATCTGGAGCTGCGACGGCAGCGCCTTCGAAGCGCGCTATCGCCCGACCGGCTGTTGATCACACTTCTGCGCTCTGATGGGATGCTGGCCGACCCTTGACGGGGCTATCATCACCGGGGGAGTCAGGATCGTGCCTGCCGGGTAGGGAGTGCCAGGCGAGGCAGTATTGCTCATGGATTGGCGATGCCGTTGGCCGTTGGCTGCGGCAGGTTCTGCTGCCCCGTGCGGTGCCCGTACAAGGCGCACGGCAGTGCATGACCCCATGAGCCAAGGATTCATATGAACGCTGTAACCACCGCCAATCTTGTCGGCATCACCGGCCTGGCCCGACGCCTGGTACAGGACGGCGCCCTGGACGAGACCACGGCCCGCGACGCCATGGCCAAAGCCGCGGCCGCGCGCCAGCCGCTGCCCACGTGGTTCGCGCAGAACAAGCTGGTCAATGCCTCGCAGCTGGCCGCCGCCAACGCGGTCGAGTTCGGCATGCCGCTGTTCGACGTGTCCACCTTCGATGCCAGCCAGAACGCGATGAGCCTGGTCAGCGAGGAGCTGCTGCGCAAGCACAACGTGCTGCCGCTGTTCAAGCGTGGCGGCAAGCTGTTTGTCGGTACCAGCAACCCGACCCACTCGCTGGACGAGATCAAGTTCCACACCAATCTGGTGGTGGAGCCGATCCTGGTCGACGAGGACCAGATCCGCCGCACGCTCGAGCAGTGGCACGCCAGCCATGACACCATCGGCGACGCCCTGGGCGGTGACGACGACGGCATGGGCAACCTGGACGTCGCGGCCGGTGACGAAGATCTCGGCACCAGCAGCGGCGACTCCGGCATCGATGCCAAGGGCGACGACACCCCGGTGGTGAAGTTCGTCAACAAGGTGCTGGTCGATGCGATCCGCAAGGGCGCGTCGGACATCCATTTCGAGCCCTACGAAGACGATTACCGTGTGCGCCTGCGCATCGACGGCCTGTTGAAGATGGTGGCGCGCGCGCCGGTGAAGTTGAACCAGCGCATCGCCGCGCGCCTGAAGGTGATGGCGCAGCTGGACATCGCCGAGAAGCGCGTGCCGCAGGACGGACGCATCAAGCTCAACCTGTCCAAGACCAAGCAGATCGACTTCCGCGTCAGCACCCTGCCGACCCTGTTCGGCGAGAAGGTGGTGCTGCGTATCCTGGATGGCAGCGCGGCCAAGCTGGGCATCGACAAGCTGGGCTACGAGCCGGACCAGCAGAAGCTGTTCCAGGACGCCATCCACAAGCCGTACGGCATGGTGCTGGTGACCGGCCCGACCGGCTCGGGCAAGACCGTGTCGCTGTATACCGCGCTGGGCATCCTCAACGACGAGACGCGCAACATCTCCACCGCCGAAGACCCGGTGGAAATCCGCCTGCCCGGCGTCAACCAGGTGCAGCAGAACAACAAGCGCGGCATGACCTTTGCTGCGGCGCTGCGCTCGTTCCTACGCCAGGATCCGGACATCATCATGGTCGGCGAAATCCGCGACCTGGAAACGGCGGAAATCGCGATCAAGGCGGCGCAGACAGGTCACATGGTGCTGTCCACGCTGCACACCAACGACGCGCCGCAGACCATCGCGCGCCTGATGAACATGGGCATCGCCCCCTACAACATCACCAGCTCGGTGACGCTGGTGATCGCCCAGCGCCTGGCACGCCGCCTGTGCGGCAACTGCAAGCGGCGCTCGACCCTGCCGGAGCATGCGCTGCTGGCCGAGGGCTTCACCCAGGCGCAGCTGGACGCGGGCATCGAGCTGTATGAAGCGGTGGGCTGCGATGAGTGCACCGAGGGCTACAAGGGCCGTACCGGTATCTACCAGGTGATGCCGATGACCGATGAGATCGCCACCATCGTGCTGGCTGGCGGCAATGCACTGCAGATTGCCGAGGCGGCGCAGCAGATCGGGGTGAATGACCTGAGGCAGTCGGCGTTGAAGAAGGCGGCGGCAGGCGTGACCAGCCTGGCCGAGATCAACCGCGTGACCAAGGATTGACGTCGATCCACGCCATGCGTGGATGACGTCGGTCGGCATCGGGTCAGAGCCCTTTCCTGCGGAAAGGGATCCGACCCGGCTGATTACTCCATTCCCAGCTTCTTCAGTTTGTAGCGCAGCGCACGGAAGGTGATGCCCAGCTGTGCGGCGGTGCGGGTCTTGTTCCAGCGGTTCTCTTCCAGCGCGCGCTGGATGGCACTGCGCTCCAGCTGCTCGATGTACGAGGGCAGGGCAGCGCTGCCAGGCTGCAGGTCGGCCACGGCTTCGACAGGAGCGGCACCGCCGGGGACGCGCGGGGCATGCTGCGGCAGGCGCAGGTCGTCTGCACCGATGCAGTCTTCCTCGGCCAGCGCCAGCGCCCGTTCCAGGATGTTCTCCAGTTCGCGCACGTTGCCGGGGAAGGCGTACTGCGCCAGTGCCTCCAGCGCCGACGGCGCCAGCAGCGGGGTGGCGCGGCCGTGGCTGCGGGCCAGTCGTGCCAGCACTGCCGCGGCCAGCTCCGGCAGGTCCTGGCGACGCTCGCGCAGCGGCGGTACCCTCAGTTCGATCACGTTGATGCGGTAGTACAGGTCGTGGCGGAAACGCCCGTCCTCGACCAGCTCGGCCAGATCGCGGTGGGTGGCGGAGAGGATGCGCACGTCCACCGGCTCTTCGTTGGCCGCACCGACCGGTCGCACCGACTTCTCCTGGATCGCGCGCAGCAGTTTCACCTGCATCTGCAGCGGCAGCTCGGCCACTTCGTCCAGGAACAGGGTGCCGCCGTGCGCGGCCTGGAACAGGCCGGGCTTGTCGGCGTGGGCGCCGCTGAAGCTGCCCTTGCGATGGCCGAAGAACTCGCTTTCCATCAGCTCGCCGGGAATGGCGCCGCAGTTGACCGGAATGAACGGTCCGGCCGCGCGCGCGCCCTGGGCGTGGATGGTGCGTGCGACCAGTTCCTTGCCAACGCCGGACTCTCCCAGGATGTAGACCGGCGCCTGGCTGCGCGCGACCTTGCCGATGGTGGTGCGCAGCACGTCCATGGCCGGCGAAGCGCCCAGCAGGCGTGCGCCCTGTTCGGCATTGGGGCCGGGCAGCGGGCGTTCGGCGTTGTTGAGTTCCAGTGCGTGCTTGACCAGTCCACGCAGCACGGCGATGTCCACCGGCTTGCTGACGAAGTCGAAGGCACCGGCCTTCAGTGCTTCCACGGCCAGGTCCATGCTGCCGAAGGCGGTGATCATCGCCACCGGCGTGCGCGGGTAGTGCTGGGCAATCTCGCTGACCAGTTCGATGCCGTTGCCATCGGGCAGCCGCATGTCGGTGATGCACAGGTCGTACGGATTGCTGGCCAGCAGCTCGCGCGCTTCGGCCAGGTTGGCGGCGGTACTGATACGCAGCCCCATGCGGCCGAGGGTCAGTACCAGCAGTTCGCGGATGTCGCGTTCATCGTCGACGACGAGGGCGCTGCGGGTTTCGTTCATGGGCGTGAAAGATAAACGAGGGGGCTGGAAGCGACAAATGTTTGACGCACAGAATCGGAATCAGGTGGGCAACAGCGTGTGCGGGCCGGGCAGCACCAGGCGGAAGCAGGAGCCGCCGGCCGGCACCGGAATGTAGTCCAGCCGTGCCTGGTTGGCCCGGCACAGTTCGCGGGCGATATACAGGCCCAGGCCGGTGCCATGCTCGGAGGTGGTGAAGAACGGCCGGAACAGCTGCGCGGCAACGCTCTCTGGAATACCCGGACCACGGTCCATCACGTCGATCACCGCGCTGCGCTCGTGCTGCGCCACGCGCAGCCGTACGCGTGCGGGTTGCTGGCCGATGCGGCCGTACTTCAGTGCGTTGTGCACCAGCACGGTCAGCACCTGGTAGAGATGCTTCGCATCGACCTGGGCCATCACCGAACTGTCGTTGATGATCGGCTCGATGCTGTCGGTCTCCAGCGTCTGCCCCTGTTTGTACTCCAGCACGAAGCGGCGCACGAACGCGGCCAGGTCTACGTTCTCGGGGGTGGCGCGCTCGCGCCGGGCCAGGCCCAGCACGCTCTCGACAATGCCGTTGGTGCGCTGGCACTGCTGGCGGATGATCTGCAGCAGGCGGCGGTCGCTTTCGTTGAAGCCGGTGCCTTCCTCCAGCAACTGCACGGCGTAGTTGATCGCCGCCAGCGGATTGCGGATCTCGTGCGCCAGGCTGGCCGAGAATCGCCCCATCGCCGACAGGGTGAGTGATTCGGCGCGGCGCGAGACCACGCTGGAGTCGTCCAGGAACACCAGCGCCAGTTCGCTGCCGGCCAGCAGGCGGGCAAAGCGCGGCTGTACCTCGGGCTGGTCGGGGTTGAGCTGCAGCGGCAGCTCGTCCTGCGCCCAGCCGTTGCGCCAGCGCTGCAGGCGGCGGGCCAGTTCCGGCGCGGCGCTGGTCAGGTCCAGGCGCCCACTTTCGCCGTTGCCATCGCTGTCGCCCAGCAGCATCGAGGCGGCTTCGTTGGCCAGGGTGATGCGGCTGTCGGCATCCACCACCAGCACGCCGGTACGCATGCGGCGGATGATCAGTTCGTTGATCTGGAACAGGTTGGCCACTTCATCGCCGCGCTGGTTGGCCAGTTGCTGGTTGCGGCGCGCGCGGTTGCCCACCTGGAAGCTGATGAAGGCCAGCGCCAGGTAGCTGGTAGCGAACATCGCCAGCTCGGCGAGGGTGCGTGTGGGGTCGCCCCCTTCCAGTAGTTTCCAGCTGTATTCCGCGCCCGTGGTCAGGCTGGCGGCGATCGCCAGGCCCAGGCCCCAGCTCAGTGGCAGCAGGGTGGCAGCAGCGGCGATGTTGAACAGCAGCGACATCGAGATGCCGGCGCTGGCACCGGGCAGTGCATGTGAGAGCAAGGTGGCGGCGATGATGTCGACCAGCACGCTGCTGACCACGATCGGGCGCAGCCAGCGCTCGTTGCGGCCGATCACCAGGGCCAGCAGCGACAGCAGCAGATAGATCGCCGCGACGGTATCGGCCAGGCGCGGGTGATGCGCTTCGCCGACCATGGCCGACAACGGGCTGTACAGCAGGCCGGCGATGACCGCGGCGATGAGCACCCGGTACAGCGCGAAGAAATACAGCTCACGCCGCGGAATCGATTCGATGCGGTCGATCAATGAAGCACTGGGTGACACGCCGGAACTCCCCTTCTGGCTGCCTGGGTCTGGAATCTGCGGCGGGCCTGCCTGGCATCCCCTGAAGCCGGCCGGTACGTCGCGTCGATGTGGCGTCGAGTCTGCTCGATTCGACCAGTATAGGGCCCCCGGGCGGGCGCCGTCGGCGCGGCCCGGATCGCGCATTTGGCCCGCTGTGGATACCGGGGGCCAGCGTCGGCCGGGGCGCAACTGCCTGAATGATGGTGGAAATCTGGCCGGGTCTGGCGTTTTGTACAGACTTCTTTGCGCCCCGGCGCTGGCTCGGCCACAATAGTGGGCCCGCCGCGGTCCATGCCGGCGCCCCGCCGGGGCCCTGAGGAATTGCGTGCGGTCGTTCCTATTCCCACGGTGACGCATGAATTTCCACGAATACCAGTCAAAACAACTGCTTGCCGAGTACGGCATCCCGGTCCCGGCCGGCAAGGTCGCTGCGACCCCGGACGAAGCTGTTGCCGCTGCCAACTCCCTGGGCCAGGGCCCCTGGATGGTCAAGGCGCAGATCCACGCTGGCGGCCGCGGCAAGGCTGGCGGCGTCAAGTTCTGCAAGACCACCGACGACGTGAAGGCCGCTGCGGCCAAGATGCTCGGCACCAAGATGGCCACCTACCAGACCGCTGGCGTTGAACTGCCGGTCAACCTGGTGCTGGTGACCACCGCCGGCGAAATCGTCAAGGAACTGTACCTGTCGGTGCTGGTTGACCGTGGCACCAAGACCATCACCTACATCGCTTCTTCGGAAGGCGGCGTGGAGATCGAGCAGGTCGCTGCTGAAACCCCGGAGCTGATCCACTCGCTGAACGTCGATTTCGTCGAAGGCGTGCAGGGTTACCACGGCCGTGATTTCGGCTTCAAGCTGGGCCTGACCGCCAAGCAGGCCGGCCAGTTCGCCAGCATCATGGTGAACCTGTACCGCCTGTTCAACGAAAAGGACCTGGCGCTGGTTGAAATCAACCCGCTGGCCATCCTGGACGACGGCAACCTGTACGCGCTGGACGGCAAGTTCGACAGCGACGACAACGCCGCGTTCCGCCAGAAGGCCCTGGTCGCCATGCGCGACAAGACCCAGGAAGATCCGACCGAAGTGATCGCTTCGGAGCTGGACATCAACTACGTCACCATGGACGGCAACATCGGCTGCATGGTCAACGGCGCAGGCCTGGCCATGGCCACCATGGACGTCATCAAGCTCAACGGCGGCGAGCCGGCGAACTTCCTGGACGTGGGCGGCGGTGCCAACAAGCAGCGCGTCATCGAAGCCTTCAAGCTGATCCTGTCCTCGGACAAGGTCGAAGGCATTTTCGTCAACATCTTCGGCGGCATCGTCCGCTGCGACATGATTGCCGAAGGCATCATCGCCGCCGTGAAGGAAGTGGGCGTCAAGGTTCCGGTCGTGGTGCGCCTGGAAGGCACCAACGTGGAAGAAGGCAAGCAGCTGCTGCGTGACAGCGGCATGGCCATCATCCCGGCTGACAACATCAACGATGGCGCCAAGAAGATCGTTGAAGCTGTCAAGAACGCTGCCTGATCCGACACCAAGGAATTCCCATGTCTGTTTTGATTAACAAGAACACCAAGGTGATCGTGCAGGGCTTCACCGGCCAGCAGGGCACCTTCCACGCCACTCAGATGATCGAGTACGGCACCCAGGTTGTTGGCGGCGTGACCCCGGGCAAGGGTGGCACCACCCATATCGACCTGCCGGTCTTCAACACCGTTGCCGACGCCGTGCAGAGCACCGGCGCCAACGCTTCGGTCATCTACGTGCCGCCGCCGTACGCGGCCGACGCGATCCTGGAAGCCGCTGCTGCCGGCATCAAGGTCATCGTCTGCATCACCGAAGGCATCCCGGTGCTGGACATGCTGCGCGTCAAGAACGTGCTGACCCGTTCGCATCCGGACACCGTGCTGATCGGGCCGAACTGCCCGGGCGTCATCACCCCGGGTGAGTGCAAGATCGGCATCATGCCGGGCCACATCCACCAGCCGGGCAAGATCGGCATCGTGTCGCGTTCGGGCACCCTGACCTATGAAGCGGTCAAGCAGACCACCGAAGTCGGCCTGGGCCAGTCCACCTGCATCGGCATCGGTGGTGACCCGATCAACGGCCTGAACTTCGTCGACTGCCTGAAGCTGTTCAACGAAGACCCGCAGACCGAAGGCATCATCATGGTCGGCGAAATCGGCGGCGACGCTGAAGAAGCCGGCGCCGAGTACATCAAGAACCACGTGAAGAAGCCGGTCGTCGGTTTCATCGCCGGTGCGTCGGCTCCGGCCGGCAAGCGCATGGGCCACGCCGGTGCGATCGCCTCGGGCGGCAAGGGCACTGCAGAAGGCAAGTTCGCTGCAATGGAAGCTGCTGGCGTCGTCACCGTGCGTTCGCCGGGCGACCTGGGCGCTGCCATCGCCAAGCTGGTGAAATAAGATCGACTGCCTCCGGCAGACGATTCTGTAGAGCCGGCCGCTGGCCGGCTGCTTGAAACAGAAAGGCCGCCTCCGGGCGGCCTTTCTGCGTCTGGTGTGGGGTCAGATCCATTTTGCTGCGCAAAAGGGATCTGACCCCGGCGTTACAATGGCGGCATTGCAACCACAGGCTGGATTCCCATGGCTTCGATCCGCATCGCGATGGCGCAGTTCGACTTCCCGGTCGGCGATGTCGCCGGCAACACCGAGCGCATCATCGAGATGATCGGCCAGGCGCGCGACGAGTACGGCGCCGAGCTGGTGATGTTCCCCGAGCTGGCCGTGAGCGGTTATCCGCCGGAGGACCTGCTGCTGCGCCCCGGTTTCCTGTACGAATGCGAGCAGGCGATGACCCGCATCGCAACCGCCTGCCGTGGCATCACCGCCGTGGTCGGCTGGCCGCAGGCAGCAGGTGCGGTGGTCTACAACGCCGCCAGCGTGCTGCGCGATGGCCTGGTCGAGCAGACCTACCGCAAGCGCGAACTGCCCAACTACGCGGTGTTCGACGAGCGTCGCTACTTCGATGTCGATCCGGATGGCGGCAGCTGCGTGTTCGAGGTCAACGGCATTCCGGTGGGCCTGCTGATCTGCGAAGACCTGTGGTTCGCCGAGCCGCTGGCCGACACCGTGCGCGAAGGTGCGCAGCTGGTGGTGGTGCCCAATGCTTCACCGTACGAGCGCGGCAAGCACGCCCAGCGCGATGCCGTGCTGGCGGCGCGTACCCGCGAGAGCGGGGCGGCGATCGCCTATCTCAATGTGGTCGGTGGCCAGGACGCGCTGGTATTCGATGGTGCTTCGGTGGTGGCCGACGGCGACGGTACCGTGCATCCGGCCGCGGCGGCCTTCGTCGATCAGTGGCTGGTGGTGGAGTACGACGGTGAAACCCGTCGCTTCATGCCGCACGTGTGGATGGACGATGGCGATGAGAGCATGGACGCGCTGGCCTGGCGTGCTGTGACCCGTGGCATCCAGGACTACTGCCGCAAGAACGGCTTCAGGAAAGTGTGGCTGGGCCTGTCCGGTGGCATTGACTCGGCGCTGGTGCTGGCGATGGCCGTGGATGCAATGGGTGCCGAAAACGTCACCGCAGTGCGACTGCCGTCGCGCTACACCGCTGGCCTGTCCAATGATCTGGCCGCCGAACAGTGCCAGGCGCTGGGCGTGAAGCTGGAAGCGGTGTCGATCGAGCCAGCATTCAAGGGCCTGATGGAATCGCTGGCGCCGATGTTCGAAGGCACCACCCCGGACGTGACCGAGGAGAACCTGCAGTCGCGCAGCCGTGGCGTGATCCTGATGGCGCTGGCCAACAAGTTCGGCGGCCTGCTGCTGACCACCGGCAACAAGAGCGAGTACGCGGTGGGTTACGCCACGATCTACGGCGACATGTGTGGTGGCTACGCGCCGCTGAAGGACCTGTACAAGACCGAAGTGTTCGGTCTGTCGAAGTGGCGCAACACCGTGGGCGGTGCGCCGGTGATCCCGCCGGCGGTGATCAGCCGCCCGCCTTCGGCCGAACTGCGCGAGAACCAGCTGGACCAGGATTCGCTGCCGGCCTATGACGTGCTGGACGGCATCCTGTACCGCTACATCGACCAGGAGCAGTCGCGCACGGAGATCGTTGCGGCCGGTTACGACGCGGCCGTGGTCGACCGCGTGCTGCGCCTGGTGCGCATCAGTGAGTGGAAGCGGCACCAGGCCGCGCCGGGGCCGAAGGTCTCGCGGCGTGCGTTCGGCCGTGAGCGCCGCTACCCGATCAGCAACGGCTACAAGGGCTGAGCGCAGGTCGCAGGGCAGGGCCAGGCGCTACCAGGTAGTGCCGGCCGCTGGCCGGCAATCCCGTAGACCACGTATCCACGCATGGCGTGAATCTACCGGGCCTGGTAGAGCAGCTGTTCGAAGCCGGCGGTTTCGGTGGCTTCGTCGAACGGGCTGTCCCCCAGCCGCGCACGCACGAACGCCAGGCCATCCGCAGCCGCCGCATCCAGCGTGCCGCGGTGGTCGACCGGATAGCGCCGGAATGCCACGGGCTCTCCACGCAGGACCAGCCCCGCGGCATACAGCAGGGTGGTCATGTACGGCACGTCGCGGTCCTCGCTGCCATGGCCCAGCATCAGCGGCTGGCTGAAACCGCGGCGCGGCACGCCCAGGTAGTCGTGCAGCAAGGTCCAGATGCCCGCCACGTCGGTCAGCGGTGAGATGAACATCGCGCCGGTATCGGCGCCTTCCAGCGTGGCGGCCAGTTCGCCCAGGCATTGCCCGCGCGCCAGCGCGACCCGTGCACGCCCCTCATCGCTGAGCACGCGGTCGATCTGCGGGGCGACCTGCAGCAGGCCATCCAGCAGATAGGCGTGATAGGCGTTGAGCGCGCCGGGATTGGCGGTGCGGTTGTCCGGTTTCATCACCAGCGCGGTCAGTTCGACGGCGGTGGGCGTGCCGGTGGTGAAGCTGCCGCGGTACCGCAGTGATGGTCCGCCGTAAGCATCCGCGATGTGGCCGGCAGCAAGCGCGGCGGCACCGCCCTGCGAATGGCCAACCGAGACCCAGCGCGGCGACAGTGTGGTGCGGCCGAGGTACTGATGGCTGGCCTTGACCAGATCGATGGCGTTGCGTGCGGCGGTGCGCACGTGCAGGTAGGCGTGGTCACCGGGGCTGCCGAGGCCCTGGTAGTCGGCGGCGACGACGGCATAGCCCTGTGCCAGGAACAGGTCGAGGAAACGCCCGTCGCGTTCAGGCTGGTAGGGGCCGGACACGGAGGGGGCGCAGCGATCGGCGATGCCCTGGGTGCCGTGTGCCCACGACACCACCGGCCAGCCACCGACCGGAGCCGCGCCGGCCGGCAGGTACAGCAGGCCGGTGCCTTCGGCCAACTGGCCACGGTGGTCTGGGGTGCGGTAGTGCAGCTTGTAGGCCTGGGCGGCCGCAGACGGCACCCAGCTGGCGCGATAGGGCGCGGCGGAGAGCAGGTCGCCGGGGGCGGCCGGGGTGGCGCCCAGCGGGCCGGAGGCCAGCGCCAGCACGGCCGAAGCGATCAGGGTGGTCAGGTGCCGCAAACGGCGGGGCGGTGGTGTCATGGGGCGCTCCTTGCCGGCCAGGATGGCCGTTGCGCCGCAGTGTGGAGGGCCTTGCCCGCGCCGATTGGGACCGGCGTCGCATCCACCGGGGATTCGGAGAATTCCTAGGCGGCACCCGGGAAGCCGTCGCGCGTGGAGCGTCCTGCTGAGAGCAGTCGAGCACGGCTCGACTCTACAGAAAGAAGAAAGGCCCCTCGCGGGGCCTTTTTCTTACTTCTTTTCCAGTCGCGCGTTGCGCTGGCCGGTGCTGGCGGACTTCTCGCCGGCGAACGGGTTCAGCTTGCGGACCATCCACGGGTACTTCGGCCACTTGCCTTCCAGCCACGGGTGGTCCGGCTGGTTCAGCTGCAGGACGCGGCGGGCGTCGTCGGCCAGGGTCTTGTTGCCCAGGTGGGTGTAGGAATCGGCCAGGACGGCGACGGCGTCGTACTGGAAGGCGCTCTGCGGGTAGGTTTCCAGCAGGTAGTTGGCGCGGCCCGCGGCCGAGACCCATGCGCCGCGGCGCATGTAGTACAGGGCGTTGTCCAGCTCGTGCTGGGCGAACACGTCACGCAGCTCCAGCATGCGCTGGCGCGCATCAGCGGCGTAGCGGCTGTTCGGGTAGCGGTCTACCACGATGTTGAAGTCCGAGTACGCCTGGTGCGGCGTGGACAGGTCGCGGCGGCTTGCATCCAGAGACCATACGCGGCGAAGGAAAACCGTACTGCGGTTGGAGTTGGCCAGGCCGCGCAGGTAGTACAGGTAGGCGATGTTGCGGTGGGTCGGGTAGGTACGGATGAAGCGGTCGATGCTGGACACCGCGTCATCGTGCTTGCCGGCCTTGTACTGGGCATAGGCGGTTTCGATCATCGCCTGTTCGGTGTACGGGCCGTACGGATACTGGGCCACCAGGCGGCGGAAGCTGCCTTCGGCGCCGCTCCAGTTGCCACCCTGCATCAGCTTGTGGCTCTTCTCGTACAACTGTTCGACCGGCGTCCCTTCATCGGGGCGATCACCCTTCTTGGCACCACGATGGCAACCGGTGGCGGCGATGACCAGCACCAGCAACAGGGCGGTGAGGCGGACGGGCGCAGAGAGCATGACGGAGCGTCGGATCATGAGGTCGAGGCGGGACGCGGCTGGAATACGAAGGGTCGATGATAGCCTAGTGTCCTGTCCAGCGACTGAAACCGGCCGCCGGGACCCCAAAATTTCAAAGAATGCCCCCTGCCATGTCTGAACAACCCTCTGAATCGGCCCGCCAGGCCATCGTCCCCGACACCTCTGCCGGCCGCCGTTTCGACGCGGTCGTGGCCGAATTGTTCCCCGAATACTCGCGTTCGCGCCTGACCGAGTGGATCAAGACCGGCGATGTCCTGCTGGACGGCGCCCAGGCCCGCCCGCGCGATCCGCTGCGCGGCGGCGAGGTGGTCACCCTCACCGTGGTGCTTGAAACCCAGACCGACGCCCAGCCGGAGGACATCCCGCTGGACGTGCTGTTCGAGGACGAGTACCTGCTGGTGATCAACAAGCCGGTCGGCCTGGTGGTGCACCCCGGCGCTGGCAACCACAGCGGCACCCTGGTCAACGCCCTGCTGTTCCGCGACCCGTCGGTGGCGGTGCTGCCGCGCGCGGGCATCGTGCATCGCCTGGACAAGGACACCAGCGGCGTGATGGTGGTGGCCAAGACTCTGGAGGCACAGACCGCGCTGGTCGAGCAGCTGGCCGCACGCGACGTGCACCGCCAGTACCTGGCCATCGTGATGGGCGCGCTGGTGGCCGGCGGCACTGCCGATGCGCCGATCGACCGCCACCCGCGCGACCGCCTGAAGATGGGCGTGCGCGAGGATGGCAAGGAAGCGGTGACCCATTACCGCCTGCGCGAGCGTTTCCGTGCACATACCGCCCTGGAATGCCGCCTGGAAACCGGCCGTACCCACCAGATCCGCGTGCACATGGCACATATCCGCCATCCGATCGTGGGCGATCCGCTGTACGGCGGCGCGCTGAAGCTGCCCAAGGGCGCCAGCGACGAGCTGGTGGCCGCGCTGCGCGGCTTCAAGCGCCAGGCGCTGCATGCCGAGACGCTGGAGTTCGTGCACCCGATCACCGGTGAGACGGTGCGCAACACTGCGCCGGTGCCGGCCGACATGCTGCACCTGCTGAAGGTGCTGCGCGAAGACAGCGACGCCTTCGCCGCACGCGAGCGGGACCGCTGGTGATGGCTGCCGCGCTGCCATTGCTGCAGGCGGACTGGCCGGCGCCTGCGGGCGTCCACGCGCTGACCACGCGGCGGCATGGTGCCGGCATCTCGCCGGCGCCGTTCGCGCAGTTCAACCTGGGCAACCGGCACGCGGCCGATGGTGACACCCCGGCCAACGTCGAGCACAACCGCCAGCTGCTGCAGCAGGGGTTGGCGCTGCCGTCGGCGCCGCATTGGCTGCGCCAGGTGCACAGCAGCACCGTACTGCGCTTCAACGCGCCGCCAGTGGCCGGTGCCAGCGAACCGGTCGCCGACGCCGCGGTGACCTCGGTGCCGGGCGTGGTGCTGGCGATCCTGACTGCTGACTGCCTGCCGGTGGTGTTCGCCGCCGTCGATGGCAGCGAGGTGGGCGCCGCCCATGCCGGTTGGCGTGGCCTGGCCGACGGCATGCTGGAGGCCACCGTGGCCGCCATGCAGACGCCACCGGCGCAGCTGCGCGCCTGGCTGGGCCCGGCGGCCGGACCGGCCGATTACGAGATCGGCGAGGAGGTCTATCACGCTTTCGTCGGCCACGATCCGGCCGCCGAGGCTGCATTCATGGCAACCCGTGCTGGCCACTGGAAGGTGGACCTGTTCGCCCTGGCCCGGCAGCGCCTGCAGGCGGCGGGGATGGACCCGGCGCAGATTCACGGCGGTACGGTGTCGACCATGGCCGATCCGGACCTGTATTCGCACCGGCGCGATCGTCGTACCGGACGCATGGCAACCCTGGCCTGGATCGCGCCCTGAGCGTGCCGCTGTTCGCGCGCGTGCTGGGGCCGGCCTTCGCCACCCTGGTCGCACCGGTGCAGGCACTGCATGCCGCGCCGCTGCCCTGCCGCTACGTGGGCCAGGCGCGGATCGAGCGCGGCCGGCACTGGCTGGTGCCGCTGCTGGCCGCGCTGGCGCGGTTGCCAAGGGATGGCGAGGCGCTGCCGACCGAGGTGGCGTTCAGTGCACACGGGCAGGGTGAACGCTGGGCACGACGCTTCGGCCGCTGGCCGATGGTATCGAGGCTGTGGGCGCACGAAGGGTATCTGCACGAGCAGTTGGGTGCGGTGCGTTTTGAGTTCGACCTGCAGGCCCGCGACGGTGGCATCGACTGGTCGGTGCGGCGGGTCTGGGCATTTGGCCTGCTGCCGCTGCCGACGCGCTGGTTTGGTGGCGTACGTTGCCGCGAGGCCTGGGACGACCAGCGCTACACTTTCCTGGTCGATGTGACCTTGCCCTGGGCAGGAGCCCTGATCCGCTATGAAGGCTGGCTCGAACCGCAGTGAAGCCGCCACCGACGCGGGCGGCGCGGTGATGGTGTTCGATGGTGTCTGCGCACTGTGCAACCGCTGGGTGCGCTTCCTGCTGCGCTTTGATCGCAAGGGACGCTATCGCTTCGCGGCAATGCAGGGTGCGCAGGGCAGCGCCCTGCTGCGCGCGCACGGGCTGGATCCGCAGGACCCGATGTCGTTCCTGTTGCTGGACGAACAGGGCGCCTGGACCGATACCGATGCGATCCTGCGCGTGCTGGCAGGACTCGGTGGTGGCTGGCGCCTCACTGGTGCGTTGCGCGTGCTGCCGCGCAGCTGGCGCGACGCGGCGTACCGCGCGCTGGCCCGCAACCGCTATCGCTGGTTCGGGCGGCATGACGCCTGCTATCTGCAGACACCGGAGCAGGCCGCACGGTTCCTGGATTGAAGAAAAAAGGGGACGGAGGGGATTAAGTCGTTTGTGCACAAACGACTTAATCCCCTCCGTCCCCTTTTTCCCTCAGCCCTCCAGCGCGTCGAGGTAGCTGCGTCGCCAGTGGTTGATGTCGTAGGTGCGCAGGTGCTCCATCATCGCGTGCCAGCGCTCCTTGCGCCGGTGCAGTGACATCGTCGCCGCGGTGGCGATGGCATCGGCGACGCCGTCCAGGTCATGCGGGTTCACCAGCAACGCCTGCTTGAGTTCGTCGGCGGCGCCGGCCAGCAACGACAGCACCAGTACGCCGGGATCTTCCGGATCCTGCGAGGCCACGTACTCCTTGGCCACCAGGTTCATGCCATCGCGCAGCGGGGTGACCAGGCCCACTGCGGCAGCGCGGTAGAAGCCGGTCAGGGTGGCATGGGTGAAGTTCTGGTTGACGTAGCGCAGCGGGGTCCAGTCGGGTGCGGCGTGGCCGCCATTGATGTGCCCGGCGATCTGTTCCAGCTGGCTGCGCAGCTGGCGGTACTCGGTGACATCGCCGCGCGAGACCGGGGCGATCTGCAGGTAGGTCAGCGAGCCGTGCTGGTCCGGATGCCGTTCCAGGTAACGCTCGAAGCCGAGGAAGCGTTCGGGCAGGCCCTTGGAATAGTCCAGGCGGTCCACGCCGATCGCCAGCTGGCGGTCGCGCAGGCTGGCGCGCAGGTTCTTCACCGCGGCCTTGGTGGCAGCGGTACCGGCCTGGCGGGCGATCAGTTCGGTATCGATGCCGATCGGGAAGGCGGCCGCACGGAAGCGGCGGCCGCCCGGCGCTTCCAGTTTACCGTTCTCGAGCACCTTGCCACCGCCGAACAGGCGCAGGTAGGTCTGGAAACGGTCGGCGTCTCGCTGGGTCTGGAAGCCGACCAGGTCGTAGGCATACAGCGCCGAGAACAACCGCAGATGGTCGGGCATCGCCTGCAGCAGGTCGGCCGAGGGCATCGGGATGTGCAGGAAGAAACCGATGCGGCAGCCGATGCCCCGTTCGCGCAGCATCGCGCCCAGCGGGATCAGGTGGTAGTCGTGGATCCAGACGATGTCGTCCTCGCGCAGCAACGGCGCGAGCTTGTCGGCGAACAGCGCGTTGACCTTGTGGTAGGTCTCGCGGGTGCCGCGATCGTAATCGACCAGGTCCAGGCGGAAATGCAGCAGTGGCCACAACGTGCGGTTGGCGAAGCCGTTGTAGTAGCCATCGACCTCGCGCTTGCTCAGGTCCAGGGTGACGAACTCGATGTCGCCATCCTTCTGCGTGTGCAGCGTGCCACTGCCATCGCGCACGCTCTTGCCGCTCCAGCCGAACCACAGGCCGCCGCGTTCCTTCAGTGCGGCCAGCAGGCCGACCGCGAGGCCGCCGGCGCGGTTTTCACCCGGCACGGCCACACGGTTTGAAACCACGACAAGACGACTCACGATGCCTCCTGCCAGGACCGCGACAGACGCATCGCGGCGGTGATCAGGCCGACGTGCGAATAGGTCTGCGGGAAATTGCCCCAGGCCTCGCCGCTGTCGAAGGCCAGATCCTCCGACAGCAGGCCCAGGTGGTTGCGCTGCTTCAACAACAGCTCGAACATCTCGCGCGCCTCTTCCATGCGACCAATCGCGGCCAGCGCATCGATGTACCAGAACGTGCAGATGGTGAAGCTGGTTTCCGGTTCGCCGAAGTCATCCGGGGCGACATAGCGGTACAGCGAGTTGCCATGCTTGAGGTCACGGCCGATGGCCTCGACGGTGGCGACGAAGCGGGCGTCCATTGCGTCGATGAAGCCGATGTCGGCCAGCAACAGCAACGACGCATCCAGGCGATGGCCGCCGAAAGTATCGGTGAAGTGGCCTCGTTCCTCGCTCCAGGCTTCGGCCATGATGCGGGCGTGGATGGTGTCGGCGCGCTCGCGCCAGTAGCGTGCGCGGTCATCACGCTTCAGGCGCACGGCGATCTTGCACAGGCGGTCGCAGGCTGCCCAGCACATTGCGCTGGTATAGGTGTGCACTTCGGTGCGGCCGCGGAACTCCCACAGGCCGGCATCGGGCACGTCATGCAGGGCGAAGGCCTGTTCGCCGAGGGGTTCCAGCCGCGCGAAGGTGTGCGCATCGCCAGGATCCTGCAGGCGACGATCGAAGAACAGCTGCGTGGAGGCGAGTACCACGCTGCCATAGACATCATGCTGGCGCTGCACCCAGGCCAGGTTGCCGCGGCGCACCGGGCCCATGCCGCGGTAACCGGACAGGCTGGGTACTTCGTCCTCGTCCAGCTTGGCTTCGAAGCCGATGCCATACAGCGGCTGCAGCGTGCCATCGTTGCTGGCCAGGTTGAAGATGTAGCCGAGGAACTGTTCCATCGTGCGCGTCGCGCCGAGGCGGTTCAGCGCACGCACCACGAACGCGGCATCGCGCAGCCAGCAGTAACGGTAATCCCAGTTGCGCACGCTGCCGGGCGCTTCGGGAATGGAGGTGGTCATCGCCGCGATGATCGCGCCGCTGTCCTCGTACTGGCACAGCTTGAGGGTGATCGCACTGCGGATCACTGCGTCCTGCCATTCCAGCGGAATGGACAGGTAGCGCACCCATTCGCGCCAGTAGTCGCGGGTGCGCTGGAAGGCGTCCTGCACGTAGCCGCTGATCGAGCGGTCGAGCGATTCGTCCACGCCCAGAATCAGGTGGACCGGATGGTTGAGCACGAAGGGGAGGCCATCGCGCACCAGCCGCACCGGCACATCGGTGGTCAGCCGCAGTACGTGCTCAGGCAGGATCCAGCGCACGTGGTTGCTGCCCCAGGTGGACTCGGGTACGCGTGCGCCCCAGTCAGCCAGCGGCCGCGCGCGTACGGTGATGCGCGGGCTGCCCGCCAGTGGACGCACCTGGCGGATCAGGCTCACCGGGCGGTAGAAGCGATCGTTCTGGCGCCAGCGCGGAGCGAAATCGAGGATTTCCAGCGAGCCGCCGTGGCTGTCGTGCAGCACGGTGCGGAGTATCGCGGTGTTGGTCAGATACTCTTGCTCGCTGCTGCTGAAATCCTCCAGCTCGATGGCGAAGTCGCCGCCGGTCTGCTGGTTGGGGCCGAGCAGGGCACAGAAGGTGGGGTCGCCGTCGAAGGTGGGCAGGCAGCTCCAGACTACGCGGGCATGTTTGTCGACCAGGGCGCCGAAGCTGCCGTTGCCGACCACGCCCAGATCAAGATCGGGTTGGGTCATCACGTGCTACATCTCGGTTGCGGCCGTGGGGGTTGGCCGGGTCAATAGGCATTCTCACGCAGCCAGGCGTGCACGCTGCGTATGTCGGGCAGTGCGAACACCGCCGCGCTGGGTTCGCGTTCACCCACCAGCACACTCCAGCCGTGCTGGCCGTTGGCGGCGTCAAAGCCGAACTCATCGGTGAGGTCGTCACCCATGAACACGGGCAGGCGGCCACGGAACGGCAGGTACTGCATCATCCGCCGCACCGCGCGACCCTTGTCGGAGCCGACCGGCACGAATTCCACCACATGATCGCCGGGCTGCAGGCGATGGCTGCTGCGACCGCGCAGGTGGCGGTCGGCAAAGGCGCGCACATCGGCTGCTGCGTTCGGTGCGCCGCGCCAGTGCAGGGCCAGGCCGACGCCCTTGTCTTCCACCAGCACGCCAGGATGTCCATGCGCGAAACGCATCGCCTGCTGGTGCAGCGCGTGCAGCCAGTCGGCGGTGTCGTCATCATGTGCGTCGCGCAGCACGCGACCATCCTCGCCACGCAGTTCGTGGCCATGCAGGCCGGCGGCCGGAAGCTGCAGGGGAGCGAACAACTGGTCCAGTTGCTCGAGCGGGCGACCACTGACCAGTGCCACGGCACCTTCCAGGCGGTCGCTGATGCGGCCGATGGCTTCGCGCACGTCGGGCAGCAACTGCACGGCATCCGGGCGTGCAGCGAATTCGATCAGGGTGCCATCAACATCGAGGAACAACGCGCAGGCATCGTCCAGCAATGGAGGTGGCGGACGCAGGGGGAGCGGTTCAGCCATGACGCCCAGCTTGCCAGCGCGGGCGTGTACGTGGGGTCGAGGGCAGGCTACGGATTTGGTAGTGCCGGCCGCTGGCCGGCAACTTCATGGTCCATGGATGCACCCTGCGGTTGCCGGCCAGCGGCCGGCACTACCGTGTAGTGCGGACCAACGGTCCGCACCCACCGAAGGCAATCACACCCAATGCGATCAGAACGTATAGCGGACGCGGCCGTAGTAGTACGCGCCGTTGCTGCCGATCGGTGACAGCACGTCATACGGCAGGTTGCCGAAGTAGTGGATATCGCTGTTGGATCGATCCGGGTAGTTGTCGGTCAGGTTCTGGCCGCCGATGGCCACGCTCCACTGCGGAGTGATGCGGTACTCGACTTCGGCATCCAGCTGCCATTCGGCCTGGTAGGTCTGGCGCGGGATGTAGCCGTCACCGAAGTTGAACACGCGGGTGGCGCTGCCATAGCGGTTCACGCGGGTGCTCAGCGACCAGTGGTCGTTGCTCCAGGCGGCCGAGAAGCTGCCACGGGTGCGCGGCGTGGCATCGGTGAGGGTGTTGGTCTCTTCGATACCGAACAGCACGTAGTCCGGGTTCAGTGCACGGAGCTGTGCCGGCGTGGCCAGCACGTTCTTCAGCGTGGTCTTGGTGTACGCATAGGTGCCGGTCAGCAGCAGCTGGCCGTTGCCCAGCGATTGCCGCCAGTTGCTCACCAGCTCGGCACCGCGGGTGCGGGTATCGGCGGCGTTGACGAAGAAACTGGCGCTCTGCAGGCCGGTGACGCCGTAGTTGGCCGCCACGTAGTCGGTCAGTGCATCGCCGGTGATGCTTTCCGACAGCGCGATGCGGTCGTCGATGTCGATCTGGAAGAAGTCCAGCGACAGGTCGAAGTGCTCGCCGATGCGGCTGGTGAAGCCCAGCGAGGTGTTGATCGACTTCTCCGGCTTCAGATTCTGCGCACCCAGGCCACGTGCGATCGGATTGTTGACCGACAGCAGTCGACCCTGCACCAGCTGGCCGCCGGCGTTGTAGCCGGTGGAGGTGGATTCGTAACCGATCTGCGCCAGCGACGGTGCGCGGAAGTTGTTGGAGATGGCGCCGCGCAGCGCGAACGCCGGGGTGAATTCGTAGCGCAGGCCGAGCTTGCCGGTCAGTTCGCCGCCGAAGTCGTCATTGTGCTCGTAGCGCGCGGCCAGATCGGTGGAGAACTTCTCGCCGAACTGGCTGGACAGGCTGGCGTAGGCGCTGGCCACGTCGCGCGACAGGCGCGCCGCGTCCTGCGGGGTCAGGCCGCCACCGGCCTGCGAGCCGGTCGGGCGGTCGGTGTACGGGCCGGCCGCATAGCTGGCCGGGTCGCCGGGACGGGTCTGGTAGCGCTCATGGCGCGCTTCCACGCCCAGGCCCAGGGTGTGGCTGATGCTGTCGCTCTGGGTGAACACGCGGCTCAGGTCGAGGTTGCCCACGGTCTGTGCGTATTCGTAGTCGGCGGTCTTGAAGCGGGTCGGGCTGGTCGGGCCCAGCGATGCGTTGAGCGAATCACGCAGGCGGTAGGTGAAATCGTTCTGCCCGTAATCCAGGCTGCCGTCGTAGCTCCACTCACCCCACTGGCCGCGCACGCCGGCCACGGCCTGCACGTCGCGGTTCTCGCCTTCGGAGATCGGCCGGTAACCATTCGGATAGATCTGCTTCCAGTTCGCATCGCCATCGGGATAGCGGAAGTAGTTCGCGCCTTCGGTATCCCGCTGGTTGAAGGTGCCGAACGCATAGAACGTGGAGGTCTGGCCCACCGGAATCTCGGTGTTCAGCCACAGGTTGATGTCCTTGCTCTTGCCATCGCCCAGCACGTAGTTGCGCTTGCCCTGCAGCGCCAGGTTGTCCGGCGTCTGGTCCCACGGCGGAATCTGGTCGAAGCCGGCGCGGTTGGTGCCGTTGCGGTGCTTGTACTCCAGGCCGACGCGCAGGAAGCCGCCGTCCTCGCCCAGCGAGGTGCCGACCTTGGCGCTGATGTTGCCGGTCTGGCCGTCGGTGAGAGTGCGGCCGATCGGCTTGAGGTCGGTGTGGTTGGCACCGTAGCTGGCCTCGATCTCGCCACCGTCGCCGCCGTTGTCGAGGATCACGTTGATCACGCCGGCCACCGCATCGGAGCCGTACAGCGCACCGGCGCCGTCGCGAAGCACTTCGATGCGCTTGATCGCGCTGACGGGGATCGAATTGAAGTCGACCGGGGTGGTGCCCTTGCCGATCTTGCTGTCGGTGTTGACCAGCGCAGTGTGGTGGCGGCGCTTGCCATTGATCAGCACCAGCACCTGGTCCGGCGACAGGCCGCGCAGCTGCGCGGCGCGCACGTGGTCAGCGCCGCCGGAGTTGGACTGGCGCGGGAAGTTGAACGACGGCAGCAGCGCCTGCAGCGCACTGCCCAGCTCACCGTTGACCACGCCGGCCTTGCGGATGTCCTCGGCGGTGAGCACATCCACCGGCGAGGTGGATTCGAGCACGGTGCGGTCGGCCGCGCGGGTGCCGGTGACGATCACCGTGTCCAGGTTGGTGGCGTCCTGGGCCAGGGCCGGGGCGGCGGCGGAAAGCGCGAGGGCGATGGCGAGGCCGAGTGGCGACGCAGGAAGGCGGACGGACATGGGGGCTCCAGCAACAACGACGACGGGAAGGGGGGAGATAGTTTCACTTACATCCATCCGGATGAAGCGATATATTATCTTCGCGTGATGGCCGGTGCCGATGCAAGCCCTGCCGGTCCGGCATGAGCTGATGCCCCGCTGGCATCAGCACGCCGGGCCGGTGGCGCTGTACGCTGCCGCCTCGCCTTGTCCCCCTTCCCCCGGAGTTGTACCGATGAAACACCTTGGCCTCGTCTTCGCCGTGCTGCTGGCCACCAGCGGCTGCGCCAGCCTCTCTTCGCAGGCGCCCAGCGCCTATGCCACGGCCACCACCGCCGAACTGAAGGGCGATGCCGCCCGCCCGTCCGCCGGCCACGGCTGGGTGCGCAGCGAGCTGTACTTCGGCGTGGGCGAGGAGCAGGGCGCCGGCAACCGCCCGCAGGCCGACACCATCAGCGATGCGCAGTGGCGCACTTTCCTGGACAAGGAAGTGACCCCGCGCTTCCCGGATGGCCTGACCGTGTTCGATGCCTACGGCCAGTGGCTGTTCCGCGGCGATGCCAGCCCCAACCGCCTGCGCACCAAGGTGCTGGTGGTGCTGCACGAGGACACCCCGCAGCGCCGCGCCGATATCGAAGCGATCCGCCTGGCGTGGAAGCAGCAGACCAAGCATCAGTCGGTGCTGTGGTCGCGGCAGCCGGTCGAGGTATCGTTCTGACCTGAAGGGGCCATCGTGGCGCCACAGGGATGGACGATGAAACACAGGGACTACGTGCTGGGCCTGCTGCTGGCAGGCCTGTGGCTGCCGACGGCGGAGGCGAATGAGGGCGACGGCGAAACACTACGGTTCCAGGTCGCCGCTCACGTGCAGGCACACGCCGATCCCCAGCAGGACGGCAGCATCGCGGTTCAGTTGTCGCCGTCGGGCAAGCGCCAGAATCTGGCGGGCGCGGCGGATGCGGACGGCAATTCGCGATGGGGTCTGGAGGACGTCGATTTCGATGGCTACCCGGAATTGATTGCACGTGCATCGGTGGGCATGGTCAACGAAGCGGTGGCGGTGTACCGCTTCGATCCGGCCAGTGCTGGGTTCCGCGCGCTGCAGGCCGACACCCGCGGCAAGGACAGTTGCGGTGACTTGATGGGGCTGACTGTCGATCGTTCGAGCCGCACCCTGACCAGCAGCTGCCGCAGCGGCCCGATGTGGTACACCGATCAGTACCGGTTTGCAGGTACGAAGCTCTATCTGTACCGCTCCGAAAGCGTGTTGATGCTGGGCGATACGCTTAACGCCGCGCTGCATTGGGTGCAGACCGACGAGCAGGGGCCGTTGGCAGTCTGGCGCACCTATGATGCCGCCGGAAACGTGCTTGAGACGGCCATTGCCGATGGCCTGGGCGCACCGCCCGACGGACCGCTGCGTGGCCAGCAGGCCTCCGTGCTGGCGGCGCGCCTGTTCCTGTTCGACCGGCCCGGTGCATCCAGCACCAAGCGTTACCTGGTGCAGGGCGACCGTGTGGAAATGCTGGATGAACAGGATGGCTGGATGAAGCTGCGCTACCGCAACCCGAAGCAGGGCGCGGTGGTGGGCTGGATCAACGTCAACGATTGACGAGACATCCGTCTGAAGTTTGCGCATCGAGGCGATGCGCGCCTTGCCCACGGGGGCATCACTTCACCGGGTCTAGCCTCGGAGGTTCCCCCGTTCGAGGATGTATCCGATGAGCAAGCGCGTGGCCGAAATCGTGGTGGACGCCCTGCAGCAGGCCGGTGTCCGCCGTTGCTACGGCATCGTGGGCGATACGCTCAATCATGTTACCGATGCGATGCATGGCAGCGAGATCGCTTGGGTGCACGTACGCCATGAAGAAGTGGCAGCGTTCGCTGCCGGCGCCGATTCGCTGGTCAGCGGCCAGTTGACGGCGTGTGCTGGCTCCTGCGGGCCCGGTGGCCTGCATTTCATCAATGGCATCTTCGAGAGCAACCGCAACCGGGCGCCGATGGTGCTGATCGCCAGCCAGATCGTCACCAGCGAGCTGGGCATGGAGTTCCCGCAGGAAGTGGACTTCAAGGCGGTGTATGGCAGCTGCACGGTGTTCTGCGAACAGGTGCACAGCGCCGAACAGGCGCGACGCGTGGTGGCGCTGGCCTGCCAGGCCGCGATCAGCCGTCGCGGCGTCGCCGTAGTGATCCTGCCGGCTGACATCAGCGAGGCCGAGGTGAAGCACGATGTGCCGTTCTCGGTGCACTACACCCAGCCGGTGCTGCGTCCATCCGACACCGAGCTTCAGCACATCGCCGAGCTGCTGGGGCAGGGCAAGCGCATCGGCATCTATGCCGGCGCCGGTTGCCAGGGCGCGCACGCCCAGTTGTTGGAACTTGCGCGCAGGTTGCAGGCGCCGGTGGCGCACACCTCGCGCGCCAAGGATTTCGTCGAACCGGACAACCCGTACAACATGGGCATGACCGGCATCTTCGGCATCGAATCCGGCTTCCACACACTGATGGAGTGCGACACGCTGCTGCTGCTCGGCGCTGATTTCGCTTGGGGCCAGTTCTATCCGGACAAGGCGACGATCATCCAGGTCGACCGCGATGGCAGCCACCTCGGCCGCCGCCATCCGGTGAACCTTGGCGTGGTCGGTGATATCGCGCCGACGCTGGACGCCTTGCTGCCGATGCTGCCGCCGCGCGAGGACAGCAGTTTCCTGGACGAGTGCATCGAGCGCCGTGACAAGGCACTGAAAAAGCGCGAGAAGGAAGAGCAGCCCGGTGAGGGCGAGCTGATCCATCCGCAGCACCTGACCGCGCTGCTGTCGAAATATGCCACCGATGATGCACTGTTCACCGCCGACGGTGGCTCGCCGATGGTGTGGGTGTTGCGCCACATCCGCGTCAACGGCCGCCGCCGCACGCTGACCAGCCTGCTGCACGGCACGATGGCCAATGCGATGCCACAGGCACTGGGCCTGCAGAAGGCGTTCCCGGGCCGGCAGGTGATCTCGCTGTCCGGCGATGGTGGCCTGGCGATGCTGCTGGGCGATCTGTTGACGGCCGTGCAGGAAAACCTGCCGATCAAGGTGGTGGTGTTCAACAACGGCTCGTTGAATTTCGTCGAGCTGGAGCAGAAGGTGGAGGGGCTGTTGGACAACTACACCGACCTGAAGAACCCGGACTTCGGCCGCCTGGCCGAAGTGATCGGCTTCCACGGCCGCACCGTGACCCGCAGCGAGGACCTGGAGGAAGCGGTGCAGGACTTCCTGTCCCAGCGTGGCCCGGCGCTGCTGGACGTGCACACCAGCCGCGCCGAGCTGGTGATGCCGCCGCAGATCGAAGCCAAGCAGGTGGCCGGCACGGCGTTGTACGCGGCCAAGGCGGTGTTGAACGGCCGTTTCGACGACGTGAAGCATCTGCTGGTGGACAACTTCCTGAAGAAGTGAGGGTTGGGGTCTGATGCAGGGCTGCGCCCTGCACCCGCCGAATCAACGTCAACGTCAACGTCAAAAGCGGGGTATCGGTGGGATGGCGGGGTGGGTCCGGTTGCGGGGGACGCCGTAAACCCATCCTTGGGGGCTTGGCCGCGGCATCCATGCCGCGGACACCCCCGCAGCCGGACCCACCCCGCCTTCGACAGATTTCCGCGATCTGTTGGAATGGCATGGCCTGTTGCTCGTGGGGGTCGACCTTGGTCGGCACAGTAGATCCACGCCATGCGTGGATGCTTCCCGGTAGTGCCGGCCGCTGGCCGGCAACCAGGCAGATGCCTGCGATCCGGCGCTTGAGAGCGCAGCGACCGGCTTCTGCTTTTGATCTTTTGATTCTCTTCCGTGGCTGGCGCCCGCAGGAAACTGTCAGGGGCCGGGCGGGTAGGCTGCGCGGGGGTGTCCGCGGCATGGATGCCGCGGCCAAGCCCCCAAGGATGGGTTCACGGCGTCCCTCGCGTAGCCTACCCACCCGGCCCAACACGGGAAATCGTAGTTCGCGACCAACCACGAGGGGCTCCGCCGTTGGCTGGAACCCATCATTCCACGACGGAATTGGCGCGCTGGCCTCGCTGGGCCTACCATCGGCGGTCCCCACCCCCACCGCCCCTTCCATGTCCGCTCCCGCTCCCGCCGCACCGCGTCGCTGGTTCGTCGCCGGCGACTTCAACGGCTTCTTCGGCCTGGTCGTCGACAACCTCTCCATCCTCGGCTTCATCGCCATGGCCCTGGTCGGGATCTTCCAGTTCCCCGCCGACGTAGTGTTCGGCCGCATGTTCCCCGGCACTGCCTTCGGCGTGCTGGTTGGCAACCTGCTGTACACCCTGATGGCGCGCCGCCTGGCCACGCGCACCGGCCGCGACGATGTCACCGCCATGCCGCTCGGCCTGGATGCACCGACCAGCATCGGCATGGCCCTGCTGGTGCTCGGTCCTGCTTTCATTGCGTTCAAGCAGCAGGGCATGGACCCGCATGCCGCGGGTATTGCGACCTGGCAGCTGGGCATGGCCGCGCTGGTCATCATGGGCGTGCTCAAGTTCGTGCTGTCATTCTTCGGTGAAGCGGTCACCCGCGCGCTGCCGCGTGCTGCGCTGCTGGGTTCCATCGCCGGCATCGCGCTGGTGCTGATGGGCCTGCTGCCGCTGCTGGAAACGCTGCGCTCGCCGCTGGTTGGTTTCACGACGCTGGGCCTGCTGCTGTACGTGCTGATCGCCAAGGGCAAGCTGCCGGTGCGTGGCCCGGGCGTGCTGTTGGCCTTCGTGTTCGGCACCGTGCTGTATTACGGCCTTGGCCTGGCCGGGCTCGGCGCACCGGGCTTCCACGTACCGGAGTGGGTGCCGCCGCAGGTGGTGCTGCCGCTGCCGACGCTGGGTTTCCTTGATGGCCTGCCCACCGCGATGACCTACCTGCCGCTGCTGCTGCCGTTCGGCCTGCTGATGGTGGTCGGTGGCATCAACGTCTCCGAAAGCGCACGCGCGGCCGGCGATGATTACCGCACCCGCGACATCCTGCTGGTGGAGGCGGTGGCCACGCTGGTGGCTGGCGTCTGCGGCGGCGTCGCGCAGACCACGCCGTACATCGGCCAGCCGGCCTACAAGCACATGGGTGCGCGCAGCGGCTACACGCTGCTGACCGGCCTGTTCGTCGGCATCGGCGGCATGCTCGGCATCATCTCCGGGCTCGTGCAGTGGCTGCCGTTGGCGGTGCTGGCACCGATCATCGTGTACGTGGCCATCGACATCACCACCCAGGCCTTCCAGGCCACGCCGCGTCACCATACCGGCGCGATGGTGTTCGGTTTCCTGCCGTCGGTGGCCTACCTGCTGGCGATCAAGGCGCCGGGCTGGATCGCGCCGGACCAGTTGCCGCAGCTGCTGACCAAGCTCGACGGCCACGGCCTGCCGGAGCTGGCGGTGATCTTCACCCTCGGCAATGGCTTCATCATCACCTCGATGCTGTGGATCTCGGCGGTGGCGGCAATGGTCGATGGCCGTCTGCGCCGCGCCTGCGGTTTCCTGCTGGTGGCCGCCGTGCTGACCCTGTTCGGCCTGATCCACTCGGTGGACCCGCGCGGCGGCATCTACCTGCCGTGGGATCTGGACGGCCTGGCGCGGATCATCAGCTGGCAGTTCGCCGGCGCCTACGTGGCACTGGCAGTGCTGCTGGGCCTGCTGTCGCTGCAGAAGCAGGCGGTGAAGCCGCTGGGTGAAAACAGCTGACCCCAAGGTAGTGCCGGTCGCTGGCCGGCATCCTCATGGATCTCGGACGCAGTGTGCAGCTGCCGGCCAGCGGCCGGCACTACCGCTCCCCATCCAGCTCCGGGTAGTGGCGGAAGATGCCATTGGTGTTGAACGGCAAGCGCCGTTCCGAGGCCAGGTAGGCGGCAATGGCCGGCCGCTTCGCCACCCGCTCCTGCAGCGCACGCAGCAGGGGCAGGGTTGGGTCCAATGCCTGCATGCGGCGTGGGAACATGTAATCCAGCCCGCTCAGCAGCTGGAAAAGCGACAGATCCACGTAGGAATGCTCGCGTAGCGCATGGCGGCCGCCATTGGCGGCCAGCACCTGCTCGAAATAGCCGAGGAACTTCGGCAGCCGCTCGCTGCGCAGTGACGCGGCACGTGCCTTGGCCTCGGTCTTCTGCTCTTCGTAGTACTTCGATGCAGCGATCGGATGGTGGGTGTCATGCACCTCGGCCACCAGATCGGCGATGGTGAGCTGCAACTGCAGCGCCTGCATCCGCCGCGAGGCCGCCTGTGGCACCAGGTCCAATGTCGGGCCAAGGAAATCCAGGATCGCCGCGACCTGTGCGATGACCTGGCGGCCGGCCTTGAGAAACGGCGGTGCAAATGGCTGCGTTCCCTCACTTTTCCCATCAAGGAAAGGTTGCATCACTGCGTCGCCGTGTAACCGCGCCATGTCGACGTAGTCGGCGCCGGCATCTTCCAGGGCCAGCCGCACGAATTCACCGCGGCCCTGGATGCCGGTCCAGTAGTACAGCGCGTATTGCATGGCAACGTCTCCACACGACAAGAGCAACAGCCTCGCGCGCGGCGTGCAAAGCAGGCGTGAGAATGGCTGCAGGTCCTGCCCAACCCAAACCGCAGCCGAACGAAGGGGGAACCCCCGCCGACAAGGGGGGTCACACCTTCTCCATGCGTGTGAAAACGAGGTGCTGCATCATGCAGAGTGGAAAGGCGGTATGGCCCTGGGTGCTGGGCGTGGTGGTGATCGGCGGTGCGGGCGGGTGGTTGTTCCGCGATCAGCTGAAGAGCCTGGCGGACGGCGTTTCGGTGCCGGTGCAATCCACTCCCGCCAGCAGCGCTGCACCTCCACAGCCAATGCCTGTGGAGCAACCGGTCCCGGGACCTCCACCGATCAGGCACCCGCTGGAGACAGAAGCGGCCGCTGATCCAGCACTGCCGAAACTGGCCGACAGCGATGCCGCTGCATGGGGCGCGCTGAGCCAGCTGTTCCAGGGCGAGGGCCCGCTGACCCCGCTGTTGCGCGATCATCTGATCCAGCGCCTGGTCACCCAGGTCGACAACCTGGACAAGCCGAGCGTGCCGCCGACCGCACTGGCCGCGCGGCCGCTGCCGGGCAACCTGCAGGTCGAGGCGGGTGAGGGCGGCGAACGCATCGCCGCAGCCAATGCGGCGCGCTATGCGCCCTATGTGCAGGCGTTCACCGCGCTGGATCCGGCGGCGACGGCCACCGCCTACAAGCGTTTTTATCCGTTGATCCAGCAGGCCTATGTCGATCTTGGCCGGCCCGACGGCTACTTCAACGACCGCCTGGTGGCGGTGATCGACCACCTGCTGGACACCCCGGAGCCGGCCCAGCCGCCGTTGGTGGAACGCGACGAGCGTGGCCGCTACCGCTTCGTCGACGCCACCCTGCAGTCGCGCTCGATCGGGCAGAAGGCCCTGCTGCGCATGGATGTGGCGCAGGCAAGGGCCATCAAGCAGCAGCTGCGGGCGATCCGTACTGCGATCACCCGCGGCTGAGCCCGTCCACCGCGCGAAACTGATCGGGATCAACGCGCCGACCACACCCGCTCCGGCATGCTGGCCGCAGGCTGACTGGCCTCGGGGTGCAGTCGCAGCCACCCTTGAAACGGGGTGGGGCAACCGCATCTTTCCAGCATCGCCGGCGCGGGCCGGCCCTGATGACCGATGAGGATTCGCAATGCGGATGGACAAGCTCACCTCGCGTTTCCAGCAGGCGCTGGCAGACGCACAGTCGCTGGCCGTGGGCCGCGACAACAGCATCATCGAACCGGTTCACCTGTTCAGCGCGCTGCTGGACCAGCAGGGCGGCAGCACGCGCCCGCTGCTGGCCCAGGCCGGGGTGAACGTGCCGGTACTGCGCGAGCGCCTGACCGAGGCGCTGGATGCGCTGCCCAAGGTGTCCGGCCAGGCCGGCAACGTTTCGATGGGCAATGACCTGGGGCGCCTGCTCAACCAGACCGACAAGCTGGCCCAGCAGAACGGCGATGCCTTCATTGCCAGCGAGTGGTTCGTGCTGGCCGCGCTGGACGACAGCGGCACGCTGGGCATGGCGCTGCGCGCCGCCGGTGCCGACAAGACCCGCCTGCAGGCCGCCATCGACAAGCTGCGCGGCGGCGAGAACGTGCAGTCGGAAAATGCTGAAGAACAGCGGCAGGCGCTGGAGAAGTACACCATTGACCTGACCGCACGTGCCGAGAGCGGCAAGCTCGATCCGGTGATCGGCCGCGATGAAGAAATCCGTCGCACCATCCAGGTGCTGCAGCGCCGGACCAAGAACAACCCGGTGCTGATCGGCGAACCCGGCGTGGGCAAGACCGCCATCGTGGAAGGCCTGGCCCAGCGCATCATCAACGACGAAGTGCCCGAAGGCCTGCGCGGCAAGCGCGTGCTGTCGCTGGACATGGGCGCGCTGATTGCCGGTGCCAAGTTCCGCGGTGAGTTCGAGGAACGCCTGAAGGGCGTGCTCAACGACCTGGCCAAGAGCGAAGGGCAGATCATCCTGTTCATCGACGAGCTGCACACCATGGTCGGCGCCGGCAAGGCCGACGGTGCGATGGATGCCGGGAACATGCTGAAGCCTGCGCTCGCACGCGGCGAGCTGCACTGCGTAGGTGCCACCACGCTGGACGAGTATCGCAAGTACATCGAAAAGGATGCCGCGCTGGAGCGTCGTTTCCAGAAGGTGTTCGTGGGCGAGCCGTCGGTGGAGGACACCATCGCGATCCTGCGCGGGCTGAAGGAAAAGTACGCGGTGCACCACGGCGTGGAAATCACCGATCCGGCCATCGTGGCGGCGGCGACCCTGTCCAACCGCTACATCACCGACCGCCAGCTGCCGGACAAGGCCATCGACCTGATGGACGAGGCTGCTTCGCGCCTGCGCATGGAGATCGACTCCAAGCCGGAGGAACTGGACCGCCTGGAACGCCGGGTGATCCAGCTGAAGATCCAGCGCGAGATGCTGAAGAAGGAAAAGGACGAGGCCTCGCGGCAGCGCCTGGCCGATCTGGAAAACGACATCGATGGATTGGAGCGCGAGTTCTCCGACCTCAATGAAATCTGGAAATCGGAGAAGGCCGCGCTGCAGGGTGCAACCAAGATCAAGGAGCAGGTCGAGCAGGCCAAGCTGGAGCTGGAATCCGCGCAGCGCCGCCAGGATTTCGCACGCATGAGCGAGATCCAGTACGGCCTGCTGCCGCAGCTGGAAAAGCAGTTGGCCGCCGCGCAGGAAGCCGAGCACAAGGACTTCAAGCTGGTGCAGGACCGGGTCACCGATGAGGAGATCGCCGAGGTTGTCTCGCGCTGGACCGGCATTCCGGTCAACAAGATGCTCGAAGGTGAGCGCGACAAGCTGCTGCGGATGGAAGAGGTGCTGCACAACCGCGTGGTCGGCCAGGAGGAAGCGATCAAGGTCGTCTCCGACGCCGTGCGCCGCTCGCGTGCGGGCCTGTCCGATCCGAATCGTCCGGCCGGTTCGTTCCTGTTCCTCGGCCCGACCGGCGTTGGCAAGACCGAGCTGTGCAAGTCGCTGGCCGAGTTCCTGTTCGACAGTGCCGACGCGATGATCCGCATCGACATGAGCGAGTTCATGGAGAAGCACAGCGTCGCCCGCCTGATCGGTGCGCCCCCGGGCTACGTCGGTTACGAAGAGGGTGGCTACCTGACCGAGGCGGTGCGTCGCCGTCCGTACTCGCTGATCCTGCTGGACGAAGTGGAGAAGGCGCATCCGGATGTGTTCAACATCCTGCTGCAGGTGCTGGACGATGGCCGCCTGACCGATGGCCAGGGCCGCACTGTGGACTTCCGCAACACCGTCATCGTGATGACCTCCAACCTGGGCTCGCACCAGATCCAGGACATGAGCAGTGATGACAGCCCGGAGGCCTACATGCAGATGAAGGCGGCGGTGATGGGCGTGGTGCAGGCGCACTTCCGTCCGGAGTTCATCAACCGCCTGGACGACATCGTGGTGTTCCACCCGCTGGACAAGCAGCAGATCAAGCAGATCGCGCGCATCCAGATGCGTGGCCTGGAGAAGCGGCTGGCCGAGCGTGGGCTGAAGCTGGTGGTGTCCGATGCGGCGTTCGATCTGCTCGGCAACGTCGGCTTCGATCCGGTGTACGGCGCACGTCCGTTGAAGCGTGCGATCCAGGCGCAGCTGGAGAACCCGCTGGCGCAGAAGATCCTGTCCGGCGCCTTCGTCAACGGCGATACCATCGAAGTCGGCAACGACGGCGGCCACCTGGTGTTCGCCAAGGCGTGATTCACACGGGGCGCTGCCTGGTCGCAGCGCCCCGTTTCCTGCGTGTAGCACCGGGTCACACCCGGCGTCACCTCAGAAGCGGTGCGTGTATCCGCTCATCAAGCCGAACTGATTCGGTTTCTGCACGATCGGGCTGTCGGCCGCATCGCCGAGCAGGCGCGTGCCTTCCGCCGAGATGTACCAGTTGCCATTGCGGCCCACGCGGTGGCTCCACTTCAGGCCAAGCCCGGCACTGACCAGGCCTGCTTTCGGCTTGTGCTGGGCAAATCCGGTGCGCGCTGCCTGTTCCGGACTCACGCCGTACCAGGTCTGCATGTAGCCGCGATTGCCGTACTCGGTGGCGACACTGCCACTGACCACACCACCGGCAAAATCGAACAGCGGCATCGACAGGCTCAGCTGCATCTGCTGGGTGGCCAGGCCGTTGTCACCCTTGTCTTCATCCTTGCGGGTGAACTGCCAGCTGCCGCTCAGCACGGCTTCGCCCAGCGTATAACCAGCCGAGAGGCCGACCAGGGGACGGGTACGGATATCACCCATGCCGCGCAGGAAGTCCGAACCGCCGAGCGCGGAGTCCTTGTCGCGGCGGCTGCCGCTGGCACCGATGTAGGCACGCAGGTGGGTGTGTTCGCCGATGGCCGTACCCCAGCCGAGGCCACTGGTGCCCAGAAACCAGCCACCGGGTGACATGGCATCGAAGGACAGCATGGGCGACGCCTGGTACTCCTTGCTGCCGCTGTAGCGCGGTGTCGCACCGGCACCGGCGGCGACTTCGAAGGTCCAGTGGTCATCCTTGGCGTGGGCGATCGGCGCGGCGAACAACGGCAGCAGGGCGAGGCAGAGCAGGGTGGGGGTACGGTGACGCAGGGACATGGGCACTCTCGACGAAGGGAGGAATGCAGCACGCGCATCCGGCGAGTGCTGCAGGGTCGCTAGCGTGGCGATACGCCAGCGGCCGTTCCCTCCGCAGTTGTGCGGGAGTTGTAATCAATTGTAATCGCGCCCGTGGGCGTTCAGCTGGCAGCCAGCGGCCAGTGCATTTCGAAGCGTGCGCCGCCCAGCGTGGCGCGGCTGATGTGCAGTTCCCCGCCATGGCGTGCCGCGATGCGGCTGACGATGGCCAGGCCCAGTCCGAAGCCACCGGTATCGCGACTGCGGCTGTCGTCCAGGCGGGTGAACGGGCGGATTGCTTTCTCGCGGTCGGCTTCGGCGATGCCTGGGCCGTCGTCATCCACGCGCAGGCAGGCGCGACCGCCGACGCCGACAAGAGAGACCTCCACCTGCGAGCGCGCATGGCGCAGCGCGTTGCCGACCAGGTTGCTCAGTGCCAGCTGCAGCAGGCGTGGTTCTGCGTCCACCCGCGGCAGTGCGCTGGGTTGCACGCGCAGTACCAGGCCGGCGCGTTCGGCATCGCGGCGCGCATCGGCCAGGCAGGCCTGCAACCAGTCATTGGCTTCGATGCGCTGCAGGGGCTCGGCTTCGTTGGGATGTTCCAGGCGCTCGTAGGCCAGCAGTTCGCTGACCAGTCCGTTGAGCTCGGCCAGGTCGCCGTGAAGCCCCTGCGCCAAGCGCGCGCGTCGTGCCGGGTCGTTGCTGTCCCGCATCAGGTCCAGGCCGAAGGCCACGCGTGCGATCGGCGTGCGCAGTTCATGCGAGATGGCATGCGTGAGGTCACGCTGGCGCTGCACAAGCTCAGCCACGCGCGCAGCCATGCGGTTGGAATGATCGACAATGACCCGGATCTGCGAGCGTGGCGACACCTGCGCGCGCGCCTGCAGGTCGCCGGCACCGATGCGATCGGCATGCATGCGCAGTGCCTCCAGGTCGCGCCAGAGCAGGCGTACCCAGGCATACAGGCTGGCGCCGACCAGCAGCAGGATGCCGAGGTAGGCAGCGATGGTCATATACGTTGTCATCGACACCGCACCGGGCAGGCGCAGGTGCAGCCAGCGGCCGTCCACGCCGTCGATGGGCAGCAGTACCTGCTGGTAGAGGTCGCGCACGATGAAGCCGTCGGCCCGCGCCGCCGCCTGTTCCTGCGGGTTGAGCGCGGGAGGCCTGTCGAGCAGGGTCAGGGCGATGCCGTAGTGCGGCTGCCACTGCTGCAGGCGCTCACGCTGCTGTTCTGCATCCAGGCCGTTCAGGCCACTGCGCAGAGCGTACACCTGCCCGCGCACCTGCTGAACGAACACGCGGTCCTGGACGGGCGTGTAGATGCCATCCAGGATGTGGTTGAGGAAGAACACCGAGACCAGGAAACAGGCACCGGTGACGAACCACAGCCACAGGAACAGGCGCTTCACGCCGACCAGGCCGAGGGGTTGAACTGGTAGCCCCGGCCCCACACGGTCTTGATCCGGCGCGGTTCGCGCGCGTCATCGCCCAGCTTGCGGCGCAGCTTGCCGATGCTGACGTCGACGCTGCGGTCCAGCCCATCGAAGCCGATGCCGCGCACCGCCTGCAGAATCTGGTCGCGCGAGAGGATCTGCCCCGGCTGGCTGGCCAGCAGCCACAGGATCTCGAATTCGGTGGTACCCAGCTCCACTGCCAGGCCGTGCAGGTGAACGTCGCGCTGCATGCGATCGATCAGCAGTCCGCCATGCATCAGCCGGCAAGGCGAACCGGTGCTGCCGCTGCCGTGCCGGCGGCGCAGCAGGGCGCGCAGGCGGGCCAGCAGCAGGCGCGGTTCGACCGGCTTGTGCACATAGTCGTCGGCGCCGGACTCCAGGCCGAGCACCTGCTCGATGTCGTCCTCGCAGGCGGTCAGCATCAGGATCGGCACGTCGGAGAAGCTGCGGATCTGCCGGCACACGTCGATGCCGCCGAGGCCCGGCAGCATCAGGTCCAGCACCACCAGCTCCGGGGCGTGCTGGCGGCAAGCGGAGCCGGCCAGGTCGCCGCGGGCGACGTGCTGCACGGCGAAGCCATGTTCGTGCAGGTAGTCGCTGACCAGTTCGGCCAGGCGGCGGTCATCCTCCACCAGCAGCACTGGGGTCGGCGAGCCGTTGGCGGCGGGTGTCCAGGGGGATGACTGCATGCGCTTGGGCCTCCGTGCCCGGGCAGGAGCGCCCGGCGGCGAAGCCTAGCAACGGCCCATGACGGCTGCCTGAATCGCGGCCAACCTGATAACCACCGGTACGGGCGTTATCGCCAGTGGCTCTCAGCGGTCTCTGCCGGCTGGCCTATCGTGGCCGTTTCCCCGGATGGAGCCTGGCGCAATGAGCGACCCGCAGTGGCAACTGGAAACCCTGGCCGTGCATGGCGGCTATCGTCCCGATCCGACCACCCGCGCGGTGGCGGTGCCGATCTACCAGACCGTGGCATACGCCTTCGATGACACCCAGCATGGTGCCGACCTGTTCGACCTGAAAGTGGCCGGCAACATCTACACGCGCATCATGAATCCCACCACCGATGTGCTGGAGCAGCGCGTGGCGGCGCTGGAAGGCGGCATCGGTGCGCTGGCGCTGGCATCGGGGCAGGCCGCGATCACCTACGCCATCCAGACCATCGCCGAGGCCGGCGACAACATCGTCGCCTCCAGCGCGCTGTATGGCGGTAGCCTTAATCTGCTGGCGCATACGTTGCCGCAGTACGGCATCCAGACCCGCTTCGCCGATCCGGCCGATCCATCCGCGTTCGCCGCGCTGATCGATGAACGCACCAAGGCGGTGTTCGTCGAGTCGATCGGCAATCCTCGCGGCAACGTCACCGACATCGCCGCCATCGCCGAGGTCGCCCATGCCGCCGGCGTGCCGCTGATCGTCGACAACACCGTGGCCACGCCATTCCTGCTGCGCCCGTTCGAGCATGGCGCCGACATCGTGGTGCATTCGCTGACCAAGTACCTGGGCGGCCACGGCACCAGCCTGGGGGGGGCGATCATCGACTCGGGGCGTTTTGACTGGGCCGCTCAGCCCAAGCGCTTCGCCCGCCTCAACCAGCCCGACCCGAGTTACCACGGCGTGGTCTATACCGAAGCACTCGGACCGGCCGCCTACATCGGCCGCGCGCGGGTGGTGCCGCTGCGCAATACCGGCGCGGCGCTGTCGCCGTTCAATGCGTTCCTGATCCTGCAGGGCATCGAAACCCTGGCCCTGCGCATGGAGCGCATCAACGCCAACGCGCTGGCGGTCGCACAGTTCCTGCAGGCGCACGCAAAGGTGGCCTGGGTGCGCTACGCCGGGCTGGCCGACGACCCCGAGCATGCCGCCGCACAGCGCTATCTGGGTGGGCACGGCTCGGGCGTACTGACCTTCGGCCTGCCTGGCGGGCGCGAGGCAGGTGCACGTTTCCTCGATGCCCTGAAACTGTTCACCCGGCTGGTCAATCTGGGTGATGCGAAGTCGTTGGCTACCCACCCGGCCTCGACCACCCACCGCCAGCTGGACGCCGTCGAGTTGGCCAAGGCCGGTGTCAGCGAAGACACCGTGCGGCTGTCGATCGGCATCGAGCACATCGGCGACCTGCGTGCCGACCTGGAGCAGGCTTTGGCTGGCGCCTGATAGCCACGCGCTTGGTCGTCATCGCCACAGGCGATCACCATCGGCCGTGCAATGCGCTACGGTTGAACTGCCTCTCCAAGGCAATGGCAACGTGGCGATCCAGATCCCCGGTCGATGCGGGTCGACCGGGGATTTTTTGTTTCCGGGGTCAGATCCGTTTTCCTGTGGGAAACGGATCTGACCCCATGCGACGCCGTGTCGACCAAGGTCGACACCTACCAACAGCCGCAGGGAGCCCGCTTTTGTTGTTGCTCTGGCTTTTGCTGTCGCCTCTGCGGGTGCAGGGCGCCGCCCTGCCGCAGAACCCTCACACCACCGGAATGCTGTGCTGGCCCAGGTTGCGATACGGCGGCGTGGCCATCACCATCTCGGCCAGCGAATAGGCCAGCTCGCGCTCGGCCATCACCGTCCCGTCGGCACCATGCTCCAGCAGGTGCTTCACCTCGGCATCGCTGTGTGCTCGCGCCAGCAGGGTCAGATTCGGGTTCAGGGCACGCAGTTTGGCCAGGGTCTCGCCGGCTTCCAACGGCTGTGGGATTGCCAGCACGGCGATCTTGGCGCGCTCGGGATGGGCTTCGGCCAGCACCTTGTCCGAGGCCGCACTGCCGCGGATGCCGGGCAGTCCCGCCGCATGCGCTTCGGCGACATGCTCCTTGTTGTCGTCGATGATCATCACCGGCACGCCACGGTCGCGCAGAACCTGCGCCAGCGCACTGCCGACCCGACCGTAGCCGATGACGATGGCGTGGTCGTGCAGGTCCAGCGACGGCCCAGGTGGCAACTCGGTTTCCACCGCGGCCGGCGTGGTTTCCTGGTGCTTCAGCAGCCAGCGGTCGAGCAGGCCGAACACCAGCGGGTTGAGCATGATCGAGATCAGCGCGCCGGCCAGCACCAGAGCCTGCCCGGTGGGCGGCAGGATCTTCAGGGTCACGCCGAGGCCGGCGATGATGAAGGCGAACTCACCGATCTGCGCCAGGCTGGCGGAGATGGTCAGTGCGGTACCGGTGGGATGGCCGAACGCTCGCACGATGAAGAACGCGGCGGCGGACTTGCCGAACATGATGATCGCGGCGGTGGCCAGCACCTGCCACGGGTGCTCGATCAGGATGCTGGGATTGAACAGCATGCCCACCGAGACGAAGAACAGCACCGCGAACGCATCGCGCAGCGGCAGCGAATCGCTGGCCGCCTTGTGGCTCAGTTCGGATTCGTTGAGCAGCATGCCGGCAAAGAATGCGCCCAGCGCAAAGGACACGCCGAACAGCATCGCCGACCCGAACGCCACGCCCAGCGCGATCGCCAGCACCGACAGTGTGAACAGCTCGCGCGAACCGGTACCGGCAATGCGTTCGAGGATCCATGGAATGACCCGGCGGCCGACCACCAGCATCACCGCCACGAACAGGCCCAGCTGCACGAAGGTCCAGCCGATGCTTGCGAGCACGCTGCCGAGGGTGTGCTGCTCGTTGGCCGCATCGGGACCGAACACGCCGGCCATCACCGGCATCATCACCAGCGCCAGCACACAGGCCAGGTCTTCCACGATCAGCCAGCCGACCGCGATCTTGCCGCGCTGGGTTTCCAGCAGGCGCCGCTCTTCCATCGCCCGCAGCAGCACCACGGTACTGGCGGTGGCCAGCGCGAAACCGAACACGATGCCGTGGATGACCGGCCAACCCATCAAGGCTGCCAGGCCCCAGCCGAGCAGGGTGGCGACCAGGATCTGGCCGATCGCACCGGGAATGGCGATGGCCTTGACCGCCATCAGGTCCTTCAGCGAGAAGTGCAGGCCGACGCCGAACATCAGCAGCATCACCCCCAGTTCGGCCAGCTGGTTGGCCAGCGCCTGGTCGGCGACGAAGCCGGGGGTGAACGGACCTACACAGATGCCAGCAACCAGGTAACCGACCAGCGGAGACAAACGCAGCTTGTTGGCCAGCGCGCCAAAGATGAAGGCGAGCCCCAGGCCAACGGCAACGATGTTGATCAGGTCGGTGTCATGGTGCATCGGCTCTCGCAGAAAAACGGGGGTATCCCGATTTTCACCGATGACGCCAGATACGGCAAACCTTAAATGCGAATGGGGTCAGATCCCTTTTCCCGCAGGAAAAGGGATCTGACCCCGCCACGGAGTTGCCGGCCAGGGGCCGGCACTACCACTTACCAGGTGTACTTGACCCGGCCGTACACGTACGCGCCGTTGAAGCCGAACGGCGAGTAGTTGCTGTACGGCAGCATGCCGAAGGTCGAGTTCTGCAGGTCTTCGGTGCGGTCCGGGTACTTGTCCAGCAGGTTGTCGGCGCCCACGGTCAGGGTCCAGTTGCTGCTCGGCTTGTAGCTGGCCGAGGCATCCACCACCCAGGCGTCGCCGTAGGTCTGGTCTCGCAGCGCGGTGGCCGAGTTGCGCACGGTGAACTTGCCGTAACGGGTCGCCGCCAGGCCCAGTTCCCAGTGATCCGAACGCCAGGTGCCGCTCAGGATCGCCTTGTCGCGCGGGAAGCTGTCCTCGATGCGGCCGATTTCATCGCGGCCGATCAGCGACTGGTTCAGGCCCAGCGTGCCGAACACCGCCGGGGTGCCTCCAACGCGGCGCACTTCGGTGTCGTTGTAGCTGTAGGCGGCGGTCAGTTCCAGGCTGCTGGCGCTGAACGGCACGGTGTAGCTGGAGACGAAGTCGACGCCACGGGTACGCGTATCCAGGCCATTGGTGAAGTACGAGAACGCGGTCACCTGCGGCAGGCCCAGGGTGCCCAGCAGCGCGCTGGTTGCCGCATTGGTGGTGATGCTGGAGGACAGTGCGATACGGTCATCGATGTCGATCTGGTAGGCATCGACGGTGATGTACAGGCGGTCGACCGGCTGCAGCACCAGGCCCACGCTGTAGGAGGTGGAGGTCTCGGCCTTCAGCGGCGAAGCGCCCAGCGCCTGCGCGGCCTGGCTGGTGGTGGGGAAGGTGCCGCGTTCGACGAACACGCCGTTGGTGAACTGGCTGGTCACCGCCTGGTAGCCCTGCTGGGCCAGCGACGGTGCACGGAAGCCACTGGAGGCGGTGGCACGCAGCGCGACCTTGTCGGTGAACGCATAACGCGCCGACAGCTTGCCGGAGAAGCGGTCGCCGAAGTCCGAGTAGTCCTCGTAGCGGCCGGTGACGCCGGCCGAGAATTTCTCGGTCAGGTCCGCTTCCAGACCTGCATAGACCGCGTAGTTGTGGCGGTCGGCATGCACTTCATTGGTCGGGGTGAAGCCGCCGAAGCCCTGCGCGCCGCTGCCGGTGTACGAGTTCAGCTCGCCCGGCTTCTGGTCCCACTTTTCCTTGCGGTACTCACCGCCGAAGGACAGCGTGACCGGGTAGGCCAGGCCCCAGTCCAGCGACTTGGTCAGGTCGGCATTGAAGATGTCCTGCTGGTACTTCAGCGTGCCGTCGTAGAACGAGCGCGGGCTGGTCGCACCCAGGCTGTAGTTGATGCTGTTGCGGGTGTGGAAGTCGAGGGTGTTCTCGCCGTGGTTCAGGCTCAGGTCCCAGGTCCAGCCGCTGTCGGTGTTGCCCTTGACCCCGGCCACCAGCGAGCGGTCCTTGGAATACTGGTTGATCTCCGGCACGAAGCCGTCCGGGTAGGTCTGCGCCAGCAGTGCGCCCTGGCTGTTGTGGTTGCGCGAGCGGTAGAACGCGAACGAGGTGATGTCGCGGTTGCTGAGCAGCGCGCTGGCGTAGCCGGTCACGTGGTCGCTGAAATCGAAGCTGGCGTTGACCGAGGCGGCGGTGGCGTCCACGCGCGGGTCGCCGACGATGAAGGTGGTCTGGCCGATGCTGGGGAAGTTGCCGGTGTTCGGCGTGGTGCCACGGTACGGGCCGGCGCGGTTGCTCTCGTCCTGCTGGCTGATCTGGCCGGCGACGTGCACGCGGCCACGGCCGTTGCCGAACTCGACGCCGGTATCGCCGGAGAGCTGGTACTTGTTGCCGTCGCCGGCCGAGTACTGGCCGTAGTCCACCGCCAGGCTGCCACCACTGCCGCTGCCCTTGAGCACGATGTTGATGACGCCGGCGATGGCGTCAGAGCCGTACTGCGCCGACGCACCGTCGCGCAGCACTTCCACGCGCTCGATCGCAGCGATCGGGATCGCATTGATGTCCACGGCCGACGAGCCACGGCCGATGCTGCCGTTGACGTTGATCATCGCCGAGGTGTGGCGGCGCTTGCCGTCGACCAGCACCAGTACCTGGTCCGGCGACAGGCCGCGCAGCTGCGCCGGGCGCACGCCGCTGGTGCCATCGGTCAGGGCAGGGCGGGGGAAGTTCAGCGAGGGCAGGGCGCGCGACAGTGCGGTGGCCAGCTCGCTGGTGCCGGTGGACTGCAGGGCTTCGGGGGTGATGATGTCGATCGGTGACTGTGACTCGGCCACCGTGCGGTCGGCCACGCGGGTACCGGTGACGATCACCGTGTCCAGGGTGTTGGCGGCGGTGCCGGCCTGCTGGGCAGCGGCAACGAACGGAGAACCACCGAGTGCGACAGCGACGGCGGCGGCGATCAGGCTGGTCTTGCGGGTCATCGGGATGGGGCTCCGGTTGGCGGGGGCGGCACCGGAATCGACATCACGGGGGTGAGGCGGACGGCGGTTGTTGCGGTGCGCAATACAGGAATTAACGGGATATTCAGCGCCTGTCAAATGCCGGTCATCAGAAAAAACGTTGCAGCAGCAACCATTTAGCCCGGATCGGCACTGACGGGGGAGGGGACCCGGGAGGCGCGCGGCGAGAACGTGGGAGAGAGGAACGTCGGCCGCTGCGCATCCCGGGGCCCGTCAAGTATTCGTTAACGTTAGAATTGCGTCGCAGGAACAGTGCTCACCAGCACATTCCATTCGGTTATATGGACCCCTCCCCCGATGATCTCCCTTCGTAATTTCGCCTTGCGCCGCGGCGAGCGGCTGCTGTTGTCCAATGTCGACCTGACCCTGCATGCCGGTTACCGGGTGGGTGTGGTCGGCCGCAACGGTGCCGGCAAGTCCAGCCTGTTCGCGGCAGTGAAGGGTGAGCTGGAGGCGGACAAGGGCGACGTCGATCTGCCCGGCAAGGTGCGCATCGCCAGCGTTGCCCAGGAAACCCCATCGCTGCCGGACCCGGCGCTGAGCTTCGTGCTGGGCGGTGATACCGAAGTGGCTGCCGTGCTGGCCGCCGAGGCCGATGCCACCGCCCGCGAGGACTGGGAGGCCGTGGCCGAGGCACACACCAGAATGGCCGAGCTCAATGCCTACGACGCCGAAGCGCGCGCCGGCAAGCTGCTGCACGGCCTCGGTTTCCCGGCCGAGACCCATCACCGCGCGGTGTCCTCGTTCTCCGGCGGCTGGCGCGTGCGCCTGAACCTGGCCCGCGCGCTGATGATGCCCAGCGACCTGCTGCTGCTGGACGAACCGACCAACCACCTGGATCTGGACGCGGTGTACTGGCTGGAACAGTGGCTGCTGAAGTACCCGGGCACGCTGCTGCTGATCTCGCATGACCGCGAGTTCCTCGACAACGTGGCCACCCACACCCTGCACCTGCACGGTGGTGGCGCCAAGCTCTACCCGGGCGGCTACACCGACTTCGAGCGCCAGCGCGCCGAACAGCTGCGCCAGCAGCAGATCGCGCACGACAAGGAACAGGCCGAGCGCGCCCATCTGCAAAGCTTCATTGACCGCTTCAAGGCGCAGGCCAGCAAGGCCGCGCAGGCGCAGAGCCGCATGAAGCGCCTGGCCAAGCTGGCTGGCACCGAGGCGGTACGCGCCGAACGCGAGTTCCGCATCGAGTTCGCGCCGCCGGCCAAGCTGCCGTTCTCGCTGATCCGCCTGAACCACGTCGAGGCTGGCTACGGCAAGGACGCGGTGATCCTGCACAACGTCGGCTTCGGCCTGGAAGCGGGCCAGCGCATCGGCCTGCTCGGCCCGAACGGCGCCGGTAAGACCACCCTGGTGAAGACCCTAGTGGGCGAGCTGGCACCAATCGTCGGCGAGCGCATGGCGCACCCTGACCTGAAAATCGGCTACTTCGCCCAGCACACGGTGGAGTCGCTGCACGAAGGCCAGTCGCCGATGGAGCATTTCCGCGAGATCGCCCCGGACGCACCGAACCAGTCGTTCCGCGATTTCCTCGGCAAGTGGAACTTCCCGGGCGACCGTGCGTTCGAGCCGGTCGATGGTTTCTCCGGCGGCGAGCGCGCGCGCCTGGCGCTGGCGCTGATCGCCTGGCAGCAGCCGAACGTGCTGCTGCTGGACGAACCGACCAACCATCTTGACCTGGAAATGCGCGAGGCGCTGGCTGAGGCACTGGCCACCTTCGAAGGCGCGATCGTGATGGTCTCGCATGACCGCCATCTGATCGGCCTGGTCTGCGATACCTACTGGCGCGTGGCCGATGGCGTGGTCGAGCCGTTCGACGGCGACCTTGACGCCTACGCCGCATGGCTGCGCACTCGTCCGCAGGCGCAGGGCACCAAGGCGCGCATGGAGCAGGTGGAAGAGCCGGTGGTGGTCAAGACCGCGCCGGTGGCGCAGGTGGTGCAGAAGAAGCCGGTGAATCCGCACAAGCTGGCCGCGGCCGAATCCAAGGTGGCCGAGCTGGAAGGCGTCCTGGCCGAGCTGGACCGCCAGCTGGCTGACCCGGCCAACTACGCCGATGCCACCCGCATGGCGGTGATCGGCCGCGACCGCGAAACCACCGCCGCGCAGCTGGAGAAGGCCGAAGCGGCGTGGATGGAGCTGCTGGAGTCCTGATCACGCAGAAAAGGGGACGGAGGGGATTAAGTCGTTTGTGTCACAAACGACTTAATCCCCTCCGTCCCCTTTTTGTTATGTGCCTTGCGCCTGCAGCCATTCGCGGAACCGCTTCGCTGGCTCGCGTTCGGTACGTGAGCGCAGCCGGGTCAGCCAGTAGCGGCCAAGATCCAGCGTGGTGCCGAATGGCTGCAGCAACCGGCCTGCAGCCAGTTCCTGCTCGAACATGCGCAAGGGCAGCAGTGCCACGCCAGCGCCACCGACTGCGGCCATCGCCACGGTCAACGACGAATCGAATACCGGCCCGCGTGCTTCCAGGCCACTGATCCCGGCGGCCTGCAGCCAACGCGGCCATTCGTCGCTGCGGTAGGAGCGCAGCAGCGGCAGCGTGCCCAGGTCGCGTGGCTGCTTCAGCCGCCGCGCCAATGCCGGCGCGCACAGGGGTGCGAACGGCGCATCGAGGATCGCCGTGCAGGCCTGGCCCTGCCAGTCGCCGTTGCCGAAACGGATCGCCAGATCCAGGCCTTCGCCGGCCAGGTCGATGCGGTTGTTGTGGGTCTGCAGGCGCAGCTCGATATCCGGATGCGCGGCCTCGAATGCGGCCAACCGTGGCAGCAGCCAGCCGGTAGCGAAGGTACCGACCACGCCCAGGGTCAGCACCTCGCGCGCCGGGCCGCCGGTGTAGCGCGCGATGCTGGCCGAGATGCGCTCGAACGATTCATTGAGCACCGGATACAGCGCCGCGCCCTCGTCGGTGAGCGCCACGCCACGCGGCAGGCGATGGAACAGGCGGATGCCGAGGCGGTCTTCCAGCCCGCGGATCTGGTGGCTGAGTGCGGCCTGGCTGACGCACAGTTCCAGCGCGGCGCGGGTGAAGTTCTGGTGGCGTGCGGCCGCCTCGAAGGCACGCAGGGCGTTCAGCGGCAGGGTTGGGTGCAGCATCAAGGGAGTCGTGAGTCAGGGTGATGGCTGATCCTACCTGCTCGACAAAGATTTCAGGGAAATTAATGGGTTGATTGCGACAGTCATGAACTGCGCTAATGTCTCCCGCTGATTTTTCGCGCTGGTCGCCTGCGTGCGAGGCTTGAATAATCGAACGGTCCCCCAGGAGAACCCCGCATGCTCGCCCGTCGCCGATTCCTCCAGTTCAGTGGTGCCGTCGTGGCTTCCTCGCTTGCTCTTCCGTTGCTGGCACGCGCGACGGGCAAGACCACCGCCAACGCGCCGGCCGAAGCTGCGATCACCGCGGCCACCGACTTCGCGACGCTGGAAAAGGCCTGTGCGGGACGCCTTGGCGTAACCTTGCTCGATACCACCAGCGGCCGCCGCATCGGCCATCGCCAGGACGAGCGTTTCCCGATGTGCAGCACGTTCAAAAGCGTGCTGGCCGCCACCGTGCTCAGCCAGGCTGAGCGCACTCCCGCGCTGCTGGACACGCGCGTCCCGGTGCGCGGTGCCGACCTGCTCTCGCATGCGCCGGTCACCCGTCGCCACGCCGGCAAGGACATGACCGTGCGTGACCTGTGCCGGGCGACGCTGATCACCAGCGACAACACCGCCGCCAATCTGCTGTTCGGCGTGGTCGGTGGCCCGCCCGCGGTGACCGCCTTCCTGCGCGCCAGTGGCGATGGGGTCAGCCGCAGCGACCGGCTCGAGCCTGAGCTGAACAGCTTTGCCAAGGGTGACCCGCGCGATACCACCACGCCCGCGGCGATGGCCGCGACCCTGCAACGGGTGGTGCTGGGCGAAGTGCTGCAACCGGGCTCGCGGCAGCAGCTGGCCGACTGGCTGATCGACAACGAAACCGGCGATGCCTGCCTGCGCGCGGGCCTGGGCAAGCGCTGGCGGGTCGGCGACAAGACCGGCAGCAATGGCGAAGACGCGCGCAACGATATCGCCGTGCTGTGGCCGGTAGCCGGCGGCGCACCGTGGGTGCTGACCGCCTATCTGCAGGCGGGTGCGATCAGTTATGAACAACGTGCCACGGTGCTGGCGCAGGTGGGGCGGATCGCCGATCGCCTGATCGGTTGAGGTAACCGGGGTCATTCAAAAGTCGCTTGCCGGATCGGTCGGGCGCGCGCATCCTGCGCGCCTTCGAACTACATGGATGTCCCCCATGAGCCATGAGCTGATCTACCTGCTGCTGATCTTCGCGTTGCTGGTGATCCCGCGCGCGCTGCAGCGTTTCAGCCTGCCGGCGCCGCTGACCTGCCTGCTGTTCGGCATCATCGGCATGCTCTGGCTGGGCGACCAGGCGCACGACGCAGTGATCGGCCTGCTGGCCACGCTGGGCATTTCCTCGTTGTTCCTGTTTGCTGGCCTGGAAGTGGACCTGCAGGCACTGCGCCGCGGCATGTGGCCGTTGCTGGCGCACCTGGTGATCCGCAGTGCGACCCTGTTCGGGGTGGGCTGGCTGGCCTGGCGCTACGCGGGGCTGCCGTGGCAGGCCGCCGGCCTGCTGGCGCTGGCGCTGCTGACCCCCTCCACCGGTTTCATCATGGATTCGCTGTCGCGGCTGGGCCTGAGCGAGGACGAGCGGTTCTGGGTCACCAGCAAGGCCATTGCCGGTGAACTGCTGGCACTGGCGGCGTTGTTCATCGTGCTGCAGGCCGGCGATCCGGGTCATATGGCGCTGTCCAGCCTGGCCCTGCTGGCGATGATGATCGGCCTGCCGCTGCTGTTCATTGCGTTGGGGCGCTGGGTGGCACCGCACGCGCCGGGCTCGGAGTTCTCGCTGCTGGTGATGGTGGGCATGGTCGCGGCCTATATCACCTACCTGCTGGGCGTGTACTACCTGGTCGGCGCGTTCATCGCCGGCCTGGTCGCGCGCCTGCTGCACCAGCGCATGCCGCTGCTGGCCTCGCACGAGAACCTGCACGCGCTGCGCCTGTTCGCCTCGTTCTTCGTGCCGTTCTACTTTTTCAATGCCGGCACCAAGGTGCCCAGCGAAGCGCTGAGCTTCGAGGCACTGGGGCTGGGTATCGTGATCACCCTGGTGGTGCTGCCGTTGCGCATCGGCGTGGTCTGGCTGCAGCGCCGGGTGATGTTCGGCGAAAGCTTCCGCAGCAGCCTGCGGGTTTCGCTGGCGCTGGCCCCGACGTTGATCTTCACCCTGGTGCTGGCGGCGATCATGCGCGAGCGTTTCCAGATTCCGGCGGTGTTGTTCGGTGCGCTGCTGCTGTATGCGGCACTGACCACGCTGCTGCCGTCGCTGGTGTTCCGCACTCCGTTCGATGTCGATCCGGTTGAACAGGAGCCGGCGGGCGAGGGCGAGGCGGCACCGGTGGCCGCCACTGAAACGCTGCCGGTGGCGCAGACGGCTGAACGTTGATCGGGGAGCGTGCGCGGTTTGCGCCCACCGGCCATGGCCGTTAGGGTTGGGGCATGAAACTGCCCGCCGCCGTCACCGCATCCGCCCTCCTGCTCAGCCTCGCTGCGTGTACGCAGCGCTCCGACACGGTCGCCCATGATCTGGCGACCGCACCGGCCGACGCCTTCATGGCCGCCGTGGCCGCACATTGCGGCCAGGCCTACGCGGGCAAGGTGGTGGAGGACACCCCGGCACCCACTGGCAAGGACCCGTTCGCTGGCCAGCGCCTGGTCATGCACGTTCGTGGTTGTGCCGACCCGGCGCATGAGCTGCGTATCCCGTTCCATGTCGGCGATGACCACTCGCGTACCTGGGTGCTGACCCGTACCGCGACCGGCCTGCGCCTGAAGCACGATCATCGCCATGCAGACGGCAGCCCCGATGCGATCACGCTGTATGGCGGCGACAGCACGCCGCCGGGGACCGCCGAGCGCCAGCAGTTCCCGGCCGATACGGATTCGGTGGCGATGTTCCGCCGCGCCGACATGCTGGCGTCGACCCACAACACCTGGGCGATGGAGATCGATCCCGACCAGACCTTCGTCTACGAACTGACCCGACCCGACGGCCGTCGCTTCCGCGTTCAGTTCGATCTGAGCAAGCCAGTGGACCTGCCGCCAGCGCCGTGGGGCGACCAGAAGGCACCCGCGCCGTGACCCAGGGGTCGGATCCCTCCTGCGGAGGGCCCCGACCCCGATGCTGAATCCAAGGGTCAGCGCCCTGGCCGTCGGCCAGGGATCCGACCCTGCACTCAACGCGTGCCGAATCGGGCCCGGCAACCGTTGCTTACCCACACCTGGCCACGCGAGTAACCCCAGCTGCGGCCTTCCTGGCAGGCGCTGCCGGACAGTTGCTGCTGCAGCACCGGCCGGCCCTGGCGCTCATCCCAGTCGCAGGTCTGCGAGCGGTTGTTGTTGCTGCTGCAGGTGACCGAGTAGTTGCGATCACCGCCGCCACCCCAGCCGCCGCCACCGCCGCCCCAGCCGCGGGCCTCGGCGAACTCCGCACGGCAGCCGCCGCTGACCCAGATCGCGCCATTGCGCACGCCCCAGGTGCGGCCTTCATCGCAGGGGCTGCCGGACAATTGGCGGACCATGCGGGCATTGCGCCAGCCGACCTGGCAGCTGCGCTCGCGGTTGTTCTGGCTTTCGCAGCGGATCGTTTCGCCCGGGCGGCCGTTGTTGCCGCCCCAGCCACCGCCGTTGCCGCCGCCCCAGCCACCGCGGGCCTCGACGAATTCGGCGCGGCAGCCGTTGGTGACCCAGATGCTGCCGTTACGGCTGCCCCAGGTTCGTCCTTCATCACAGTCCGAGCCGGACAGCTGGCGGACCAGCTGCGCTCCGCGCCAACCGGTGTTGCAGACCCGTTCGCGGTTGTTTTGGCTTTCGCAGCGGACCACGCCGCTCTGCGCATGCGCGGGAGGGGCGGGCAGGGCAAGGGTGCCCAGTGCACCCAGGGTGAGGCTCACGGCCAGGCTGGCCAGGGACAGCGGTTTCATGGCGGCATCCCATACGGTGGCAGGTGCCCGACTATAGGGAGAGGGGCGATCAAGCCGGTGTGACTGGCAGGATTTGCCCCGGCCGGGGCCTCGGCCGCAGAATAAGAGGCTTTCCGGCCTCCATCAGGCGCCGGCGTTCTCCAGCGGAGCTTTCCCCCCATGCGTACCCACTTCTGCGGCCTGGTCGATGAGACCCTGATTGGCCAGACTGTCACCCTCGCCGGCTGGACCGACGTGGCCCGTAACCAGGGCGGCGTCTGCTTCATCGATCTTCGAGATCATGAAGGCATCGTGCAGGTGACGGTGGAGCTCGACAACGCCGAAGTGTTCGCCGTGGCTGCTTCGCTGGGCTATGAGGACGTGCTGCAGGTGGAAGGCGTGGTACGTGCCCGCCACGCGGTCAACGACAAGCTGCGCACGGGCAAGGTGGAAGTGATCGCCACCGCCATCACCGTGCTGAACAAGGCCGCGCCGCTGCCGTTCCACGCCCACGAGAACCCGGGCGAAGAAACCCGCCTGAAGTACCGCTACCTGGACCTGCGCCGTCCGGAGATGCAGCGCATGCAGCGCACCCGCATCAAGCTGGTGCAGGCCCTGCGCCGCCACCTGGACGAAAAGGGCTTCCAGGACATCGAGACCCCGATCCTGACCAAGGCCACCCCGGAAGGCGCGCGTGACTTCCTGGTGCCGGCGCGCATGCACCCGGGCGAGTTCTATGCCCTGCCGCAGAGCCCGCAGCTGTTCAAGCAGATCCTGATGGTGGCCGGCTTCGACCGCTACTACCAGATCGCGCGCTGCTTCCGCGACGAAGCGCTGCGTGCCGACCGCCAGCTGGAGTTCACCCAGCTGGACATGGAGTTCGCCTTCGTCCGCGAGCGTGACGTGCAGGATTTCGTCGAGGACATGATCCGCGCCATCTTCAAGGAAGTGGTCAACGTCGAACTGGATGCAAGCTTCCCGCGCATGACCTGGGCCGAGGCGATGCGTCGCTACGGTTCGGACAAGCCGGACCTGCGCATCGCGCTGGAGCTGGTGGACGTGGCCGAGCTGGTCAGGAACAGTGAGTTCCCGGTGTTCACCGGCCCGGCCAACGATGCCGACGGCCGCGTGGCCGCGCTGCGCATTCCGGGCGGTGCGTCGCTCAGCCGCAAGCAGATCGACGAGTATGCCGCGCATGCCGCCAAGTACGGCGCCAAGGGCCTGGCCTACATCAAGATCGCCGACAACGGCGAAGTCAGCTCGCCGATCCAGAAGTTCTTCAGCGAGGAATCCTTCGCCGCCCTGGTCGCGCACGTCGGTGCCGGCAACGGCGACATCGTGTTCTTCGGTGCCGGCGGCTACAACAAGGTCTCCGACTTCATGGGCGCGCTGCGCCTGAAGGCCGGCAAGGACTTCGGCCTGGTCGCCGATGGCTGGGCCCCGCTGTGGGTCACCGACTTCCCGATGTTCGAATGGGACGACGAAGCGCAGCGCTACGTCGCCCTGCATCACCCCTTCACCGCACCGGCGGTGGACGACATCGCCGACCTGCGTGCCAATGCCCGTACCGCCGTTTCGCGCGGCTACGATATGGTGCTCAACGGCAATGAAATCGGCGGCGGCTCGATCCGTATCCACCGTCCGGACATGCAGAGCGCGGTGTTTGAACTGCTGGGCATCGGCGCCGAAGAGGCCCGCGCCAAGTTCGGCTTCCTGCTCGACGCGCTGAACTTTGGCGCGCCGCCACACGGTGGCATCGCCTTCGGCATCGATCGCATCGCCGCGCTGATGGCTGGCACCGAGTCGATCCGCGACGTCATCCCGTTCCCGAAGACCACCGGTGCACAGGATCTGATGACCGACGCGCCGTCGCCGATCGTCGACGTGCAGCTGGCCGAAGTACACATCCAGGTTCGCCCCAAGACCAACTGATCAGGAGATCCAGGCAATGACCGAGTTTGCGTTTTCGCTGGAGTGGGAAAAGCTGGGCAATGAAGGCTCCGAGGCCACCCTGGTCACCGAGCGTGCACGTGTGTTCGGTGGTTGGCTGGTCCGTGTCGGTACCAACCCGGCGGCGATGGCCCTGACCTTCGTCGCCGACGGCGAAGGCCGTTGGGATGGTGAGGACTTCGGCGTCGAGGATTACGAGGACGACGAAGAGGAAGAGTACGACGAGGACGAGGAAGGCGAAGAAGAGGAAGACGGCGAGGAAGAAGAGGACGACGAGGAATACGAAGAGGAAGAGGAAGAAGACGAGAAGGCACCGGCGGAACGGGCTTGACCCGAACCGTTGTCCTGACGTCAACTCGACCCATGTATTCGATCCGCCGCGCTACCGTGGACGACGCGCCGACCCTGTCGGCGCTGGCCGCCCGCACGTTCACCGAAACCTTCGGACATCTTTATCCGCCACAGGACCTGCAGGCGTTCCTGGAGGAGTCCTATACGGTCGAGCGCCAGCGCACGATCCTGGCCCACCCCGATTACGCGGTGTGGCTGCTGGAACTGGATGGGGAGGCGGTCGGCCATGCCGCCGCCGGCCCCTGTGGCCTGCCGCATCCCGAGGTGAAACCTGGTGACGGCGAACTCAAGCGCCTGTACCTGATCAAGACGCAGCAGAGCTGCGGCTGGGGCAGCCGGCTGCTGGAAACCGCACTGGCCTGGCTGGAACAGGAGGGCCCGCGTACGTTGTGGCTGGGCGTGTGGTCGGAAAACTTCGGTGCACAGCGCTTCTACGCCCGTTATGGTTTCGAGAAGGTCGGCGAGTACCTGTTCCCGGTTGGCGACACGAACGATCTTGAATTCATCCTGCGCCGCGCACCGCGCGAGGCCTGACGTTCACCGCCGCTTGCTGCGCGCGCGTGTCCAATCACCGTACGTTCCTGCCCCGCTGACCGCCAGGCTGTTTGCATGACTCCCCCCGTATTACTGCTGCATGGCATCTGGAATGCCCGCGCCTGGGTCGGGCCGCTGGCCTGGCGCCTGCGTGCGCGTGGCTTCCAGGTGCATGCGTTTGGTTACTCCTCGGTGTTCGGCGGCCCGGATGTGGCCGTGCCGCAGTTGCTGGAGCGGCTGGCCGATGCCGGCCCGCTGTCGCTGGTGGGCCATAGCCTGGGCGGACTGCTGGCGCTGGAGGCATTGCGTCGCAATCCGCAGTTGCCGGTGCAGCGCGTGGTCTGCCTGGGGTCGCCGCTGCGCGGCAGCGGCACGGCGCGCTCGTTGTCCGAACATGGCTGGGGCTTGGCCCTGGGCCGCAGCAGCGATCTGCTGCTGGACGGCCTGCCGGACTGGCAGGGTAAAGCCGAGGTCGGCCTGATCGCCGGTTCGGTCCCGCACGGGCTGGGCAGCCTGCTCGGCGCCATTGACGATGCCTCCGACGGTACCGTGGCGCTGGCCGAGACCCGGCTGCCGGGGCTGGCCGACCATTGCGTGGTGCGTACCAGCCACAGCGGCCTGGTGGTGTCGCCGGATGCGGCCCGGCAGACCGCGCATTTCCTCCGTCACGGTCAGTTCCAGCACGGTCGCGACGCCGCCGCCGCGTAAGTCGGTGGGTGCGAACGACCTCCATCGGTGGGGGCGAACCGTTGGTTCGCACGCTCTTCGCCGGGCCATGCCCGGCGGCATCTGGCCGGCCTCGACACGGTCAACGGGCCCGATCAGGTAGAATCCGCGGCCTTATCCATCAACGCACGTACGGAAAGACCCATGGGTAGAGGCCCCTCCATCGAAAACCGCAAAAACGCGTCTGACGCGAAGCGCGGCAAGATTTTCACCAAGATCATCCGTGAGATCGGCGTTGCCGCGCGCGGCGGTGGAGGCGACCCCAACAACAACCCGCGGCTGCGCGTGGCGATGGACAAGGGCCTGACCGCGAACATGTCCAAGGATGTGATCGAGCGGGCCATCAAGAAGGCCACCGGCGAGCTGGAAGGCGTCGAGTACGAGGAAATCCGCTACGAGGGCTATGCCCCGGGTGGCGTGGCGGTCATCGTCGACTGCCTGACCGACAACCGCGTGCGCACCGTGGCCGATGTCCGCCATGCGTTCAGCAAGTGCGGCGGCAACATGGGCACCGAAGGCTCGGTGAGCTTCATGTTCAAGCGCGTGGGCGTGCTGCATTTCGCCGCAGGTGCCGATGAGGACGCCATTTCCGAAGCGGCCATCGAGGCCGGTGCGGACGATATCGTGGTCTATCCCGAAGATGGCGCGATCGACGTGCTCACCGCCGCAGACAGCTACCACGCGGTCAAGGAAGCGATGGAAGCGGCCGGGCGCACGCCGGATCATGCGGAACTGACCTTCCGTGCCGACAACGACATCAAGGTCGAAGGCGACACCGTCCTGCAGGTCAAGAAGCTGCTGGACATGCTGGAAGACCTCGACGACGTGCAGGATGTGTACTCCAACGCCGATCTCGGCGCGGACGCGTACGCCTGAACGGACGCATCACCGGTCGCCTTTGGCGGCCGGTGAGCGGACAATGCGCACCATGATGACCCCAGCCGTTTCCTGCCATTGCCGCTGCCAGCGTCCGTTCCGGACCTTCGGCAGCCGCGTGTGTGCCGCATGACCCGCATTCTTGGCATCGACCCGGGTTCGCAGCGGACCGGGGTCGGCATCATCGATGTCGATGCCACCGGCCGGGTGAGCCATGTGCATCACCAACCGCTGGTGCTGCTGGGCGCCGATGACTTCCCGCAGCGGATGAAGCTGCTGGTACTGGGCCTGGCCGACCTCTGCCGTGAGTACGAACCACAGGAAGTGGCCATCGAACGCGTGTTCATGGCACGCAACCCCGATTCGGCGCTGAAGCTGGGCCAGGCCCGTGGCGCGGCGATTTCGGCCGTGGTGCTGCGCGACCTGCCGGTGCACGAATATGCCGCCAGCGAGATCAAGCTGGCAGTGGTTGGCCGTGGCGGCGCCGAAAAGCAACAGGTTCAACACATGGTCGGGCTCATGCTCAACCTGAAAACCAAGCTGCAGGCCGACGCGGCCGACGCGTTGGCGGTGGCCATCACCCATGCCCACGTAAGGGCAACGGCCAACCGCCTGGGGCTCAGTGCCCGCCAGGCGTGGGGCCGCAAATGAGGAGCTGCACGCAATGATCGGTCGACTGCGCGGCATCGTCGCCTACAAGGCGCCGCCGTGGCTGGTGGTGGACGTGAACGGAGTGGGCTACGAGCTGGAGGCGCCGATGAGCACCTTCTACGACCTGCCCGAACTCGGCCGCGAGGTCACCCTGTACACCCATTACTCGCAGAAGGAAGACAGCGTCTCGCTGTACGGCTTCCTGCGCGAGGGCGAGCGCAGGCTGTTCCGCGACGTGCAGAAGGTCAGCGGCATCGGCGCGAAGATCGCGCTGGCCGTACTGTCCGGCGTCACCGTCGAAGAATTCGCCCGCATGGTCCAGGCCGGCGACATCACGGCGCTGACCCGCATCCCCGGCATCGGCAAGAAGACCGCCGAGCGCATGGTGCTGGAACTGCGCGACCGCGCGGCGCAGTTCGGTGCCGGTGGCGCGCTGCCGACCGGCAGTGGTCCGGCCCCGGCCGATCCGCTGTCCGATGCCACCGTGGCCCTGCAGCAGCTGGGCTACAAGCCGGCTGAAGCGGCGCGGATGGCCCGCGATGCCTTCAATGAAGGTGACGAAGTGGCCACCGTGATCCGCAAGGCGCTGCAGTCGGCGTTGCGCTGACCCGCTTTCCTTCCCCTCAACGAACCGCCTGAGCTTCGCCAGGAGTCCCATGTCCAGCAGTCAAACCCCGCACGCAGCCGCCCCCGGCGGCCACGGTCACGCCCCTCCAGCAGGAGGCCTGGCGCTGATCATCGGTGCGATCGGCGTGGTCTTCGGCGATATCGGCACCAGCCCGCTGTACACCCTGAAGGAGGCGTTCTCGCCGCACTACGGGCTCAACAGCGACCATGACACCGTGCTGGGCGTGCTGTCGCTGGCGTTCTGGGCGCTGAACATCGTGGTCACCCTGAAGTACGTGACCATCATCATGCGCGCCGACAATGACGGCGAAGGCGGCATCATGGCGCTGATGGCGCTGACCCAGCGCACGCTGCGCAACGGGTCGCGTTCGGCCTATGTGGTCGGCATCCTTGGCATTTTCGGTGCCTCGCTGTTCTTCGGCGATGGCGTGATCACCCCGGCGATATCGGTGCTGGGTGCGGTCGAAGGCCTGGAGGTCGCTGCCCCCGGGCTGCACGCCTTCATCGTGCCGATCACCGTGGTGGTGCTGCTGGCCGTGTTCGCGGTGCAGCGCTTCGGTACCGCGAAGATCGGCAAGCTGTTCGGCCCGATCACCTCGATCTGGTTCATTTCGCTGGCCGCGATCGGCATCTACAACATCGTCGACGCGCCGGAAGTGCTGAAGGCGTTCAACCCGTGGTGGGCGATCCGCTTCTTCATGGAGCACGGCTGGCACAGCATCTTCATCCTCGGCGCGGTGGTGCTGGCGGTGACCGGTGGCGAGGCGCTGTACGCCGACATGGGCCACTTCGGTGCCAAGCCGATCCGCCACGCCTGGTACTTCTTCGTGCTGCCCTGCCTGGTGCTGAACTACCTGGGGCAGGGCGCGCTGGTGCTCAACCATCCCGAGGCAGTGAAGAACCCGTTCTTCGAAGCGGTGCCGTCGTGGGCGCTGTACCCGATGATCATCCTGGCCACGATGGCAGCGGTGATCGCCTCGCAGTCGGTCATCACCGGCGCGTTCTCGGTCTCGCGCCAGGCCATGCAGCTGGGCTACATCCCGCGCATGCGCATCAAGCACACCTCGCACGACACCATCGGCCAGATCTACATCCCGGGCATCAACTGGGGTATCGCAGTGATGGTGATCGGCCTGGTGCTGGCCTTCCGCAGCTCGTCCAACCTGGCCGTGGCCTACGGCATCTCGGTGTCGGCCACCATGCTGATCGATACCCTGCTGCTGGCCCTGGTCGCGCGCTCGCTGTGGCCCAAGGCCCGCAACTGGATCCTGCCGCTGTGCGTGGTGTTCTTCGTCATCGATCTGGGCTTTGTCATCGCCAACGGCGCCAAGCTGCTGCAGGGCGCCTGGTTCCCGGTGGTGCTGGGTATCTTCCTGTTCACCATGATGCGTACCTGGCGTCGTGGCCGCGAACTGCTGCGTGACGAGATCCGCAAGGACGGCATCCGCATCGATACCTTCCTGCCGGGCCTGATGCTGGCACCGCCGGTACGCGTGCCGGGCACCGCGGTGTTCCTGACCGCCGATCCGACCGTGGCCCCGCATGCGTTGATGCACAACCTCAAGCACAACAAGGTACTGCACGAGCGCAACGTGTTCCTGCACGTGGTGACCCTGCCGGTACCGTATGCGCCGGAGGGGCAGCGCCTCAAGATTGAATCGGTGGGCGACGAGTTCTACCGGGTCTACGTGCGCTTCGGCTTCATGGAGACTCCGGACGTACCATTGGCGCTGATGCGTTCGTGCGACCACGGCGGCATCTACTTCGACCCGATGGACACCACCTTCTTCGCCAGCCGCGAAACCATCGTCGCCACCGCCAACCGCGGCATGCCGATCTGGCGCGACAAGCTGTTCGCGCTGATGCATCGCAACGCCGCCCCGGCGACTGGGTTCTTCCGGATTCCGGGCAACCGCCTGGTGGAGCTCGGAGCGCAGGTGGAGATTTAATCTCCACCTGCGCTACGTCCCACGATTTGCTGCGCAAATCGTGGGCCCCGCCCGCATTCCACCTTATCCCCCCGCCTGTCGGCGCGCCCCCTTGAACAACAAGGGGGCTCCGCTTGCGGAGACGGTGCGCTCTGGAAGCAGAGTCCACTCGGCTCCTCAGGTCCATCCGCGCATGGCGTGGATCTACCGTGTCGACCAAGGTCGACACCTACCAGGAGTGGCCATGCCATTCCGTCAGATCGCGGAGATCTGTCGAAGGCGGGGTGGGTCCGGTTGCGGGGGTGTCCGCGGCATGGATGCCGCGGCCAAGCCCCCATGGATGGGTTTACGGCGTCCCCCGCAACCGGACCCACCCCGCCATCCATCAGGAAACCTGCTTCTGCTGTCGCTTCGGCAGTTGAAGTTGCAGTTGCTTCTGCGGGTGCCGGGCGCAGCCCGGCCGAATCTCCCCGCTTTTACCGCATAATCAGCACATGACCGACGACCGCATCATCGCCGCCGGCGCCACCCGCGAGGATGACGCCGCCGACGCCAGCATCCGCCCCAAGCGCCTTGCCGACTACCTCGGCCAGGTGCCGGTGCGCGAGCAGATGGAGATCTACATCCAGGCGGCCAAGGGGCGTGGCGACGCGCTGGACCACGTGCTGATCTTCGGGCCGCCCGGCCTGGGCAAGACCACGCTCAGCCATGTCATCGCCAACGAACTGGGCGTGGCCCTGCGGGTCACCTCTGGCCCGGTGATCGAAAAGGCCGGCGATCTGGCCGCACTGCTGACCAACCTGCAGCCGCACGATGTGCTGTTCATCGACGAAATCCATCGCCTGTCGCCAGTGGTCGAGGAAGTGCTGTACCCGGCGATGGAAGACTTCCAGATCGACATCATGATCGGCGAGGGTCCCGCCGCCCGCTCGATCAAGATCGACCTGCCGCCGTTCACCCTGATCGGTGCCACCACCCGTGCCGGTCTGCTGACCGCGCCGCTGCGCGACCGCTTCGGCATCGTCCAGCGCCTGGAGTTCTACAGCGTTGAAGAGCTGACCCGCATCGTGCGCCGCTCGGCAGCGATCCTGGCCATCGACTGCACCGCCGATGGCGCTGGCGAGATCGCGCGCCGCGCGCGCGGCACCCCGCGTATCGCCAACCGCCTCCTGCGCCGCGTGCGCGACTATGCGCAGGTGAAGGCCGGCGGCCACATCGACGAAGCCGTGGCTCAGGCTGCGATGAAGATGCTCAAGGTCGACCCGGAAGGCTTCGACGAGCTCGATCGGCGACTGCTCAAGACCATGGTTGATTACTTCGACGGCGGCCCGGTCGGCATCGAATCGCTTGCTGCGGCGCTGTCTGAAGAGCGCGGCACGCTGGAAGACGTGGTCGAGCCGTACCTGATCCAGCAGGGTTTCCTGGTGCGCACCGCGCGTGGCCGCATGGCCACCCACAAGGCCTACCGGCACATGGGCCTGAAGCCGAAGAACCCGCCGCAGGACCTGTTCGCCGAGGTTCCCGATGTCGGTTGAGCCCCGATTCAGTTGGCCGACACGCATTTACTGGGAAGATACCGACGCAGGTGGCGTGGTCTACCACGCCCGCTACGTGGCCTTCATGGAACGGGCCCGGACCGAATGGATGCGTGCGCTGGGCTATGGCCAGGAGCGCATGCGTGCCGAGCACGGGATGGTCTTCGCGGTGCGTTCGATGCAGATGGATTTCATCAAGCCGGCACGGCTGGATGACACCCTGCAGGTGAGCGCAACGCTGGTCCAGCTGAAGAAGGCCAGCATGGCCTTCGACCAGCAGATCCTGCGCGACGGCGAGCTGCTGCTGTCGGCCCAGGTCCGCATCGCCGCACTGGAAGCGGCCAGTTTTCGCCCGCGTGGCATGGACGAAGCCGTCCTTGCCGTGCTGAAACCCCACCTCCACCCCGAATCCGAACATTGAGGAACAACGGATGATCGCAACGCTCCTGGCCCTGCAGGCCACGGTCACCGAGGCATTGCCGGCCGACGTCAGCAACGCCGCGACACAGACCCTTGCCCAGGCCACCACCGGCGGCGGCATCAACTACCTCGAACTGATGGCCAAGGCCAGCCTGCCGGTGAAGATCATCGTGCTGGCGCTGCTGGTCGGCTCGTTCGTCAGCTGGGTGATCATTTTCCGCAAGGCCCGCATCTTCAAGCAGGCCACGCGCGAAGCCGACGAGTTCGAGAACCGCTTCTGGTCCGGCGCCGACCTGGGCAAGCTGTACAGCTCGGCCACCGACCGCAGCCGCAATGTCGGAGGCCTGGAGGCGATTTTCGAAGCCGGCTTCCGCGAATACAGCCGCCTGCGCGACAAGCGCCGGCTGGACGGCCGTGCGCAGCTGGAAGGCGCGCAGCGTGCCATGCGCACCACCTACACGCGCGAAGTCGACCAGCTCGAACGCAACCTGGAACTGCTGGCCAACATCGGCTCGACCGCCCCCTACGTGGGCCTGGTCGGCACCGTGTTCGGCATCATGGTGACCATGCACGACATGATCAGCAGCGGTGCGCAGGCCGGTATTGCCGCCGTCGCGCCGGGCATCTCCGAAGCACTGTTCGCCACCGCCATCGGCCTGTTCGTGGCGATTCCGGCGGTGTGGGCCTACAACCGCTTCACCACCCGCGTGGAGCGCATGTCGGTGCGTTTCGAGACCTTCGCCGACGAGTTCAGCTCGATCCTGCAGCGCCAGAGCGCTGGCGACGAGTAAGCGCCTGACCCGGGAGTCCATGCCATGTCCGCTGCCATCGGTCGCCGCAAGCGCCGCAAGCTGAAATCGGAAATCAACGTCGTTCCCTACATCGACGTCATGCTGGTGCTGCTGATCATCTTCATGGTCACCGCGCCGCTGCTCACCCTGAGTTTTGATGTCGACCTGCCCAACTCCAACGCCAAGGCGCTGGAGAGCAAGCAGGACCCGGTGATCGTCTCGGTGCGCCAGGACGGCCAGCTCAGCCTGAAGCTGCCTGACGCCAAGGAGCCGACCGCCGTGTCGGCCGAGGAACTGGAAGGCCGCCTGGCCGGCATCGCTGCCCAGGACAAGGGCGTGCGCGTGATCGTCGCCGCCGACCGTGCCGTGGCCTATGAAAAAGTCATTGCCGCGATGGATGTGATCAAGCGCGCCAAGGTAGACAAGGTAGGCCTGGCCACCGATGCACGCTGACGCCCTGCCACCCCCGCATCAGCGCGAACCCGGCTGGGGCCTGCCCCTGGCCCTGGCCGTGCTGGTGCACCTGCTGGTCGCGCTGATCTTCATCGGCGCCTGGCTGTGGTCGCCCCAGCGCAACACCGATGCCGCCGCCGGCGATCCGTCGGTCGAGGCCAGCCTGGCGCTGTCCTCGTCCGAGGCCGCTGCCGCGCGCCAGGCCCTGCGCCAGTCGGAGAAGCTGGAAGACCTGCCACCGCCGGTCGCCGAGCCGATCCCGGTGCCGGAAGACACCATCCCGCCGCCGCAGCCGATTCCCGAGCCGCGCCCGCAGGACGCCCCCACGCCTCAGCAGCAGCAGGCGCAGGAGCGTGTCGCGCAGCCGGACACCAAGGATCAGGAAGCGGTGAGCGCACTGGCCATCTCGCAGGAGAAGGCCAAGCAGGAACAGGAAGCCAAGCGCCGCCAGGAGCAGATCGACCTGACCGAACGCAAGCGTCAGGAAGAAGCGGAGCAGAAGCTGCGCCTGGCCAAGCAGCAGGAAGCGGACGAGAAGAAGAAGCAGGCCGAGCAGGAACGCGTGGCGGCTGACAAGGCCGAGGCCGAAAAGCAGAAGAAGATCGCCGAGATCCGCGCCCGCCGCGAGCAGGCCGAGAAGGAAGCCAAGCTGGCCGAGCAGAAGCTGCGCCAGGTCGCCGCCGCGCGCAACGCCGCCGGCAGCGCCGCCGCCGGTGCCAGTGGTGCGGCACAGCCGGCTGGCGGTGGTGGTGGCACCAGCGATGACCTTTCTGCCAAGTACGCCGCCGCGATCCAGGCCAAGGTGCTGTCGCAGTGGGTACGTCCGGATACGGTGCCACTGGGCCAGCGCTGCACCATTACCATCACCCAGATTCCGGGTGGCACGGTGATGCAGGCCAAGGTCAGCCCGAACTGCCCATACGACGAGGCCGGCAGGCGTTCGATCGAGGCCGCGGTGCTCAACGCCCAGCCGCTGCCGTACCGCGGGTTCGAGTCTGTGTTCGCGCGCACGCTCAACTTCACCTTTACCGCCCAGGATCGCTGAGGCGGGCAGGGCAGGGTGGCCATCGGGCCACCTGCGCCCACGGATGTCGCGCTTGCCTCTGGCGGGCCCGGTTTCAGCCGGGCAGGCTGGGTGTCGCCCGGGAACGCCGCCTTTCGAGGGGGCCGTGATCGGGGCCGACGAGGCCGGTGGGTGCGATGTTAGCCACGACGTTAACGGTGCGTGAGAGAACGAGCTGGAACTGACCCGGAATTCACGTACCCTTGGTTCATGATTGCGAAGCGGTTCACTTCCGCTTTGCTATCCCTCGTTCCGGTTTCCCCCTATTGAGCGCTCCATGAAAAAGATGCCTCGCTGGCTTGCCGTGTTTGCGGCCCTGTTGCTGCCCTTTGCTGCCGTTGCGCAGCAGAAGGGGCTGGATATCGACATCATCGGCGGCAATGCCTCCGCGCTGCCGATCACCGTTGTGCCGATGCCCTACCAGGGGTCTTCGGCCGCACCGCAGACCGACGTCGCCGGCGTGGTCCGTGCCGACCTTGAGCGTTCGGGCCAGTTCCGCACGCTGCCGGAAGCGCAGATCGTCGAGAAGCCGGTGCGCGGCGGCGACATCCAGTTCGCCACCTGGCGCGCGCTGAAGCAGAACTACATCGTGGTCGGCCGCGTGCTCGACGCCGGTGCCGGCGCCTACCGCGTCGAGTACGAGCTGTTCGACGTGCCCAAGGGCGAGCGCCTGCTGGGCCTGGCGATGACCGCCCGTGGCAATGCCATGCGTGACGTCGCCCACCAGATGGCCGATGCCATCTACGAGAAGATCACCGGTGTGCGCGGCGCCTTCTGGACCCGCATCGCCTATGTGACCGCCAGCGGCAAGGGCGATGCCATGCGCTATGCGTTGATGGTGGCCGACTCCGACGGCTTCAATCCGCAGACCATCGTGCGTTCGGCCGAGCCGCTGCTGTCGCCGTCGTGGAGCCCGGATGGCAGCAAGCTGGCCTATGTCAGCTTCGAACGTGGCAACTCGGCCATCTACATCCAGAACATCGGCACCGGCGCGCGTGAGCTGGTCACCAGCTTCCGTGGCATCAACAGCGCCCCGGCGTTCTCGCCGGATGGCCGCAAGCTGGCCCTGACCCTGTCGCGTTCGGGCAACCCGGAAATCTACGTGATGGACCTGGGCAGCAAGCAGCTGGCCCAGCTGACCAACCACTTCGCCATCGACACCGAGCCGACCTGGGCGCCGGACGGCAGCGCGGTGTACTTCACTTCCGACCGCGGTGGCCGTCCGCAGGTCTACAAGGTGGGTGCGGGCGGCGGCAGCGCCGAGCGCGTGACCTTCCAGGGCAACTACAACGCCAAGCCTTCGGTGTCCTACGATGGAAAGAAGATCGCCGTCGCCCAGGGCTCGGGCAACAGCTACAAGATCGCGATGATGGACAGCTCGCTGGGTTCGCCCCGCTGGAGCACGCTGTCCCCCGGTTCGCTGGATGAGTCTCCGAGCTTTGCGCCCAACGCAAGCATGGTGTTGTACGCCGCCCGCGAGGGTGGCCGTGGTGTGCTGTACGCCGTTTCGGCCGATGCGCGCGTGCGCCAGCGGTTGGTTCTGGCTGACGGAGATGTGCGCGAACCGGCATGGTCCCCATACCGTACCCAGCGCTAAAAGAGTGTTAATATTTTCGCTGTCTTGATCCCCTCATCGGCCTAGGAGCCACAAAGGTATCGCCATGAACAAGTCCACCCGCGTTCTGCTTGTTTCCCTGCTGTCTGTGGCCGTCCTGGCCGGTTGCTCGAAGAAGGTCAAGGAAGAGCCGCAGGCTCCGGTTGACACCGGCACCTCGACCACCACCCCGACCGGTCCGTCCACCTCCGGCCTGTACGGCCCGGGCGACCTGGACACCGATGCCTGCCTGCGTCAGCGCGTTGTCTACTTCGACCTGGACAAGGAAGACGTGAAGCCGGAATTCCAGGCCATCATGGCTTGCCACGCCAAGTACCTGCGTGACCGTCCGTCCTCGCGCATCACCCTGCAGGGCCACACCGACGAGCGCGGTTCGCGCGCGTACAACCAGGCCCTGGGCGAGCGTCGTGGCAACGGCGTCAACTCGGCGCTGCAGGCCAACGGTGGCTCGGCTTCGCAGCTGACCGTCGTGTCCTACGGTGAAGAGCGTCCGGTCTGCACCGAGTCGAACGAGTCCTGCTGGTCGCAGAACCGTCGCGTCGAAATCGTCTACACCGCGCAGTAATCCATGCGCATTGGCATCAAATTGATGCTGGTCGTTGCGGCAGCCCTCGTGGCTGCCGCACCGGCGCATGCACAGCGACAGAGTCTGGCCGACCGTGTCGGCGCGATCGAGCAGCAGATGTACAACAACAGTGCCAACCAGGACCTGTTGAACCAGATCAACCAGCTGCGGCAGCAGGTGACCAGCCTGCAGGCCTCGATCGAGCAGTTGCAGCACGACAACGCCCAGCTCAAGCAGTCCGCCCAGGACCAGTACCTGGATCTGGACAGCCGCCTGAACCGGTTGGAAGGGGGCAATGCCGCCCCGGCCCTGCCGCCCGTTCCGGCGAGCGCGCCGAAGGCCGCCCCGGCCCCGGCAAAACCCGCAGCGGCGGCCACTTCCGAGCGGCCGCCTTCCGTCCATGGTGATGCCGGCAGCCTTGCCGCCACTGGCGACGAGCGCACCACCTACAACGTCGCCTTCGATTCGTTGAAGGCCGGCAAGTACGATGATTCGGCGCAGCTGTTCCTGAGCTTCCTGCAGCTGTACCCGAACGGTGTCTACGCGCCGAACGCGCTGTACTGGCTGGGCGAGAGCTATTACGCCACCCGCAATTTCCCGATGGCCGAGACCCAGTTCCGTGAACTGCTCTCGCGCTATCCGACCCACGACAAGGCCGCTGGCGGCCTGCTCAAGGTCGGCCTCTCGCAGTACGGCGAGGGCAAGGTCGACCAGGCCCAGCAGACGCTGGAGACCGTCGTGGCGCAGTACCCCGGCTCGGACGCCGCGCGCACCGCGCAGGACCGCCTGCAGTCGATCCGCCTCGGCAAGCAGATCCGCTGATCCGCTGACCGGGCGTACAATACGTGTCCTGTAGAGCCGAGCCCATGCTCGGCTGCTTTCGTTTCCGGACCGGCAAACCCGTCCGGATCCGGTAGCGCCGGGCCATGCCCGACCGGCCGCTGTTGTAGAGCCGAGCCATGCTCGGCTGCTTTCGTTACCGGCCACGGTAGCCCATCCGCCACGTGTCCCACCAAGAAGTCCCGCCATGACCGCCGTTACCCCGTCCAGCGCCGCCGCCACACCCAGCGAGATCGTGCAGTCGCCGCTGCCACGCCTGAAGATCACCGAGATCTTCACCTCGCTGCAGGGCGAAGCCGATACCGCCGGCTGGCCGACCGTGTTCGTGCGCCTGACCGGCTGCCCGCTGCGCTGCCAGTACTGCGACACCGCCTACGCCTTCCATGGTGGCACCTGGTGGGACATCGACGACATCGTGGCCGAGGTGCTCGCCCAGGGCGTGCGCCATGTCTGCGTGACCGGTGGCGAGCCGCTGGCGCAGAAGCGCTGCCTGGTGCTGCTGCAGAAGCTGTGCGATGCCGGCATGGACGTCTCGCTGGAAACCTCCGGCGCGCTGGACGTCAGCGCGGTGGACCCGCGCGTGTCGCGCGTGGTCGACATCAAAACGCCCGGTTCGGCCGAAGCCGCCCGCAACCGCCTTGAAAACCTGCCGCTGCTGACCGCGCGCGACCAGATCAAGTTCGTCATCTGCAGCCGCGAGGACTACGACTGGGCCAAGACCATGCTGGCCGAGCACGACCTGGTGAAGCGTTGCACCGTGTTCTTCTCGCCCAGCAAAGGCGAGATCACCGCGCGCCAGCTGGCGGACTGGATCGTCGAAGACCGGCTGCCGGTGCGGTTCCAGATGCAGTTGCATAAAATCCTGTGGAACGACGAACCGGGCCGATGAGCCCACGCAGCGTTCCCTGATGTAGCTCCGGCGCGGGACAGCGTGCTGGCTTTTCCCCCAAACCGGAAGATTGACCCATGAAGAAGGCAGTCGTGCTTCTCTCCGGCGGCATGGATTCAGCCGCCGTCATTGCCATGGCCCAGGAACAGGGCTTTGCCGTGCATGCCCTGAGTGTGCGTTACGGCCAGCGCCACACCTCTGAACTGGACGCCGCCGCCCGCGTGGCCAAGGCCCAGGGCGTAATCGCGCACAAGACCGTGGACGTGGACCTGCGCAGCATCGGTGGCTCGGCGCTGACCGACGATATCGACGTGCCCGAAGCCGGCGGTGCCGGCATCCCGGTCACCTACGTACCGGCGCGCAACACCATCATGCTGTCGCTGGCCTTGGGCTGGGCCGAAGTGCTCGGTGCCAACGACATCTTCTGTGGCGTCAACGCCGTGGACTACTCCGGCTACCCGGACTGCCGCCCCGAGTTCGTGGCCGCGTTCCAGGCGCTGGCCAACCTGGCCACCAAGTCCGGCGTGGAAGGCGCGGGCATCAAAGTGCACGCACCGCTGCAGTTCCTCAGCAAGGGCCAGATCGTCAGCGAAGGCGTACGCCTGGGCGTGGACTTCGGCCTCACCGTGTCCTGCTACAACGCCGACGCCAACGGCGCCGCCTGCGGCCACTGCGACGCCTGCCGCCTGCGCGCGCAGGGCTTCACCGAGGCCGGTGTAGCCGACCCGACGCTGTACGCCTGACCGCGGATACGCCGGCAGGTTTGATTCTGGTAGTTGCCAACCTTGGTTGGCACTTCCACCGGGCACGGCCCGGCGCTACCGCTGCCGCAACCACCCCGATGCCGCGATGAAGGCACGCACCGCCTCGGGATCGTTGTAGTCCAGCTCGATCATCCGCGCGATGCCCGCCTTCTCATCGGCCTGCTGCCGCATGTATTCCTGCGCGATGCGGTAGCCGGCGTAGTAGCCCACATCACTCACCCCGAACGGATTGCGGGCGCTGTTGTACAGCCAGTTGTCGAGATTTTCCCCATCCATCTCAGCAATGAAGCGCGTGCGGATGTCCGCTTCGTGTGTTGCGCCGTAGTCGTAGAAGGGTAGTGCCGGCCGGCGTCCGCTGATGCGCTCCGCCACATACTCGGCCACGCCCTCGCGCACCGCGTACTGGGCCAGCCTACCCGTGGTCTCACGCTGCTGCGTGTGCACGTACTCGTGCAGGTTGTTCTGCGCGTTGTTCGCGCCCGGCCGGCTGTCGTAGAAGATCCGCAGGCGGTCGCGCATCTTCGCCGGGAGTTCGCTAACGTCCACGTGCTCATCGCCCAGCGCCATCTCCGCGCCGATCAGCACCTTGTCACCCAGCGTGGTACCACCGGTACGCAGCACGCCCACCGCGTAGGTGATGGTGGCCGGGCGCAGAGCAGGGTAGAGCGCACGGAACGCGGCCAGATCGCGCTCCAGCGAGGCACTGGCTTGCTGCGCGTTGGCGGTGAGCGGGCGTACCGAGGTCCAGAAGCGCGGCCACGCGTTCATGGCGTCGGCGTATTCGCGGGCGGTGTAGTTGCGCACCTGCATCAGCGCATGCAGTCCAGGGCTGCCCGGATCGATGTAGCGCTGCTGGACCAGCGCCACCTGACGCTCAGCATCAGGCTCGGCGCGCACCGCGTCATAGGTGGCCCAGAAGCGGCCGATATCATCGGTGACGACCTGGGACGGGGCGGCCAGTACCGAACACGGCAGCAGCAAGGCAGCAATCAGGCTGAAGGGCAGGCGCATCCGTGGCTCCGAGCGGGGATCATACCTGGGATGCGCAGGAGGCCCGGAAGGTTTAAGCGGGCTCGCCTGGCCGGGTAGTGCCGGCCGCTGGCCGGCACCCGCAACACATCGGGGTTTCACCCGGCCCGGCAAAGTAGGGTAGAATGCCCACCCCGCCGAAAGGCCGGGGAAGTGCAATGGGCCGTTAGCTCAGTCGGTAGAGCAGAAGACTTTTAATCTTTTGGTCGAAGGTTCGAATCCTTCACGGCCCACCATTGCATCCAGTGACCCAGGTCATTCAGGAAGGCACCGCCAAGCGGTGCCTTTTTTGTTGCCCTGGTCCGGTGCCTCTACTTCGTCCGCATTCCCTTGGCTTTTGCGGCTGCTGCGTCGGCAGCCTCCTGTGCGGCCGTTGCTGCCGCATTCGCGGAACGCGCCGCTTCCGCTTGAGCCGCCTCGAAGTCTGCCCGGCGCTGCGCGCTGATCCGGCGTTCCAGTTCTGCAGATGCGACGAAGCTTTCCGGATACTTCGAGGCACAGGCCTGTTGCACCAGTTGTACCGCACGGTCGGACAGGCCGGGTTGGATGTTGCCGAGCAAGCAGTCAGCATACGGTGCAGATGCAGCGGGGCCTGAAGCCAGCGCTGCGATGACCAGGGCATTCAACATGCGTACCTCCTTGTAGGTTTCGATTGGACTACGGTGCGGTCTGGCCCGAGTATGGGCCCGTTCGTGGTGCAGGTGTTCCTCTCATCCACGCAGGGCTTGGATCTACTGAGCATCTGGCAGCGGTAGCGAGCATGCCGAAACCGCCAACGCGCCGGCCCTGACGCTATGCTCGGCATCTTTCCCAGGATGGCTTACCCCATGCGCTTGATCGTGCTGTCGCTTCTGCTGTCCGCTGTCTCCGTCGCGCCCCTGATGGCCGCCGAAACTGCACCGCCCGCGCTGGCCGATGCCGCAGCCCCACTGGTGATCGGCGAGACCTTCAGCATTGAATCGAAGGCGCTGGGCGAAACCCGCCGCATCAACGTCTATCGCCCGCAGCCGTGGGGCCTGGATCCGAAAGCGCCGTTGCCGGTGCTGTACATGGCCGATGGCGGCATCGGCGAGGACTTCCTGCATGTGGCCGGGCTGGTGCAGGTGTTGACCGGCAACGGCAGCATGCGCCCGTTCCTGCTGGTCGGCATCGAAAACACCGAGCGTCGCCGCGACATGACCGGCCCCAGCAACGACCCGCAGGACCAGAAGATCGCGCCGCGCATCGGTGGATCGGCGGCCTACCGCCGCTTCCTGCGCGATGAGCTGATGCCGCAGGTGCGTCTGCGCTACCCGACCACCGACGAGCGTGCGCTGATTGGTGAATCGCTGGCCGGCCTGTTCGTGATCGAGACGCTGCTGCAGGAACCGACACTGTTCAACAGCTACATCGCGCTGGACCCCAGCCTGTGGTGGAACCGGGGCACGATGCTGGCCGCTGCGGCCAAGCAGCTGCCGGCTGTGACGCGCGCGCAGCCCCGTGTGTTCCTGGCCAGCAGCGGACAGCCGGAACTGGCCGCATCCACTGCGCGACTGGCCGAGTTGCTGCAGCAGGCTTCGCCGTCGCCGCTGATGAAGTACCTGCCGCTGCCTGAGGAAACCCACGCCACGATCTATCACCCGGCCGCCCTGCAGGCGCTGCGCACGCTGTTCCCGGCGCCGCCGCCGGCCTCGCCCTGACCCGGCGTGGCACTGCATCGCACGACGTGTGAGGATGCGGTAGCGGCGCCACCCGGGTGCGCCGCCCGCAACGGGAGAGCGTGGATGCAGCGTGTGCGTGGATGGAGTGTGGCGGCCTGCCTGGCCGTGAGTGGCTGCGCGATGTCGGTGGCGCCACCGGCAACGCAAAGTGACGCGAAGGAAAGCGCGGCAGCCGCCGTGCCGGGCGTGGTGCTGCCAGATACCGAAGCATTGCGCGTGCACGATCCTGTGGGCCGCGATTACCCGATCTGGGTGGCGCTGCCGGCCGACTATGCCGCACACCCTGAGAAGCACTATCCGGTGCTGTACGTGACCGATGCGCTTTACAGCTTCCCGCTGGTGCGCAGCGTGCGCAATCTGGTGGGGCAGCAGGGTATCAACATCGAGAATTTCATCCTGGTTGGGCTGCCACCGCAGGAAGGCCTGACCTCGAAGCAGAGTCGCTCGCGCGACTACACGCCCAGTAATCCGGCGCGTACTGCTGAGGGCTATTACAGCGATGACGTCACCTACGGCGGTGCCGCGCACTATCGTGATTTCCTGGCGGCACAGGTGCTGCCGATGGTCGATGCGCGTTATCGCACCGACCCCGCCCGGCGCCTGTTCGCCGGCCATTCCTATGGTGCGCTGTTCGGCGCCTACGTGCTGACCACGCAACCCGACATGTTCAGCACCTACATCCTGTCGAGTCCTTCGTTGTGGTTCGACCAGCTTCTGCTGCCGCGCATGCAGGATGCTGCCGTGATTCCGGTGCAGCCCACGCGCGTGCTGCTGTCGGTGGGCAGCTACGAGACGGACAAGCCAGGGCCGCGCTATTCAACAGGCAACGACATGCTGCGGCAGACCGCGGACTTCACCACCCAGCTGCAGCGCAGTGGCCGCAAGCTGCAGGTGGACAACGTGGTGATCGACGGCGAGGACCATCTCACGGTCTACCCACGGGTGATCACTCGTGCACTGCTGGAGGTGATGCCGGGCGAAGGGCCGTACACCGGCGGTTGATGGCCGGTCGCATCCACGCCATGCGTGGATGATTGCCTCAGGCCGCGCTGGCCTGCGGCGGCGGCATCAACGTGGCATCCGCCGCATGGCGGAAACACAGGCGGATGGCATCGAGCAGCTCGCTCATGCTGTACGGCTTGGGCAGGAAGTGGATGCCCTCCCGCAACTGCGGCAGCACGCGGTGCTGGTCCATGCCGGAGGTTACCAGGATCGGCAGCTGCGGCAGGTGCTCGCGCACGCGGTTGGCGGTTTCGATGCCGCTGATGCCGCCCAGGCAGACGTCGGTGAACAGCAGGTCGAACGGTTCGCCGGCGTTGAGCAGGCCCAGTGCGGCCTCGGCGCTGCTGACAGCGGTGACCTGGCAGGCCTGGCTTTCCAGGGCGAGACGACTGAGTTCCTGGGTTTCCTCGGCGTCCTCGATCAGCAGGACGCGCGGTTCCACAAAGCGCTTGGACAGCAACATGACGCGGCAACTCCGGACAACAGGGGGAGCGAAAGGCGCGCAAGTATGCGCAAGCCGGTAGTGATCCCGGCGTGCACGGCAAGCTAAGTGGGCGTTACAACCGCGACTGGCGCCGGCGACGCACGTGCCAGGCCAGGATCGTGACCGCGAGCAGGGCCGTGCCGATGCGCAGGCCGGTAGCCTGCCAGCCCAGTGCAACGGCATCATCGAGGCTGAACACATTCCAGGCCAGGTTCATCGAAACGTGCAGGACCAGGCCGCACCACAGGGTGTCGCCGTCCAGGTGATCAAGCCAAGCGAAGATGAAGCCGCCGAACGCGATGACCGCGCCAATGAACAGCGCGATGCCGCCACCGTCGAACCCACCGAAGCCGAGCCAGTGCACCATGCCGAACAGCACCGCCTGCGGCAGCGCGAGCAGCGGCCACGGGCCGCGCACGATCTTCACCAGCAACACGAAGCCGAGGCCGCGGAACAGCACTTCCTCGGCCAGCGGGAACAGCACGGCCAGCATCATGGCGTCCAGCGCGGTCAGCGCCGTGTTCGCGGTGCCGAGCAGCGCCAGTCCCAGCCAGCAGGGGAGGCTGGCCAGCAGCACCCACGTCGGACCGCGCCAGCCGTTTCCACGTAGGCCGAGGCTGGCCAGCAGGCCAATGCCGCGGGGTCGCAGCAGCGTAGCCAGCAGCAGCGCAACCAGTACTGCCAGTGCGTTGTCCAGCAGGCTGCCGCCATAGGGCATGGGCAGGGCGGGAATGGGAGTTCCTGCGGCTGCGGCGATATCGCGCAGGTTCAGGCCCAGGCCAACGCCCAGCAGGACCAGCAACAGACGTGTGGCGGTGGGCAAGCGGGACAACACTGTCATGTACGCACTCCCTGCGGGACAAGTCCGCAGTGTCGGGCCCTTCGGCATGACCGGCACGCGCCGGAAGTCCCTGTGCCTTCGGTCATGCGTTGCCGCACAGTCATCACCGCGCAGGTACAGTCGATGCCAGACCGACAGGAGCAATGCCGATGCTGTGCCCCGTGTGCAAGACCCAGACCCTGCAGATGGCCGAACGCCATGGCATCGAGATCGACTACTGCCCGAGCTGCCGTGGTGTATGGCTGGATCGTGGCGAACTCGACAAGATCATCGAGCGCGCCACTGACGGTGCAGGTGCCGCCATGCCGCCGCCAGCGCCTGTGCAACCGCAGGCCGCTCCGCCGCCGGTGATGCATCGCGATACCCGTCATCTCGGCCAGCGCCATGATGACAACCGTGGCCAGTACAGCCAGGGCTACAAGAAAAAGAAGAAGGAGAGCTTCCTCTCCGAACTGTTCGATTTCTGACGCTGCTCAGGGCCGGCGCAGGATGAATTCGCGGTCGCGGCTGTCGCCGACGATGAAATCGTACTCGCCGGCCTTGCTGCAGCCATAGCGCGCATAGAAGCGCTGCGCGCCGAAGTTCTCTTCCCACACGCCCACCCACAGGGTGCGGCGGTGTGGCTGGTCCAGCCAGGCCATGAACGCATCCATCATGCGCGCGCCATGGCCGCCGTTCTGGTGTGCGGCCAGGATGTAGAAACGCTTCAGCTCAATGTCGCCCTCGCGCGCATCCGCATGCGGCAGGGTGTTGGCGCCGGCGGCGAGATAGCCGACCACCGAGTCACCGTCCATCAGCAACCAGACCGCACTGCGCGGGTCGGACAGTTCGGCCCGCTGCGGTGCGATGCCGTAGTGCGCCTGCAGGAAATCGTGCAGATCCTGCGGTGGGTACGAGTCGCCCCAGGTCTCGGTGTAGGTGGCGATGGCGATCACCGACAGCGCGTCGGCGTCGGCGAGGGTGGCGCGGCGGATCTGCAACGACATGGCGGTGCCTGCATTGGAACGTGGCGCAGTGTAGCCGGCCCCGGCGGCTGCCGGGGCTGGCCACTGCTCACGTAACGCTGCTCAGAACCACATGCGCACGCCCGCCACCCAGCGCGTGTCGCGCGCGTGGTCACCGGCGTAGCCGGCGGTGTCCCCAAACGTGCGTTCGTGGCTGATGCCGATATAGGGCGCGAAGCGGCGGCTGAACTCATAGCGCAGTCGCAGCCCGGCTTCGACCTTGTTCAGGCCACGGCCGATGCCATACTCCTTCTCGTCCTTGGCCGCGACTGTAGCTTCCAGCAGGGGTTGCAGGACCAGGCGGTTGGTCAGCAGCACGTCGTACTCGACCTCGGCCTTGGCCAGCACCTGGCCACCGGAGCCCATGTACAGCGTGGCTGAGCTCTCGAACTTGTACGGCGCCAGGCCCTGGATGCCGATCGCCGCCCAGGTGCGTGAATCGGCGGGGCGGAAATCCTGGCGCACACCGACCAGTACGTCCCACCACGGCGATACGCTGCGGCCATACAGCGCTTCCAGCGATGACGACTCGGTGCGGCCACGACTACGCTCGCCATCGGTGCGCAGCCACAGGCGGTTGATGTTGCCGCCGATCCAGCCGGTGGCCTCCCAGGCTTGGCCGTTGCTGCTCTTGCCATCCCAGTGTTCGAGACGGTCGATCAGCAGCAGGCTGTTGATCTCCGGCGCGTGTTCCATCGCACCGTGCGCGATGGGCGGGAACGCGGCGGCGCGGTCGGCATCGGTGGGCACCGGGATCGGTTCGCGCGGTTCGGTCGGTGCGGGTGTGCCGTGCCCCATCGCCGCGTGATCCATCTTGGAATGGTCCATCGCCGCTGGCTGCATCGCGCCATGGTCCATCTTCGAGTGGTCCATGGCCGAGTGGTCCATGCCGGCGTGATCTGCCGCACCCATGTCCATCTTCGAATGATCCATCTTCGAATGATCGACCTGTTCGGCCGGCGTCTTCACGGCCTTCGCGGGCGCGTCCATCGTGTCCATGTCATGGCCGGCATGGGACTGCGCGAACACCGGCAGCGTAGCAGCCAGGCCCAAGGCCAGCAGGCTGGGGGAAAGGAGGGAGCGGCTCATTCTTCGATCCTCACTTCGCGCATCATGCCCGCTTCCATGTGGTACAGCAGATGGCAGTGGTAGGCCCAGCGGCCGAGTGCGTCGGCGCGTACGCGATAGGTGCGGCGTGTACCGGGCGGCATGTCGATGGTGTGCTTGCGCAGCTGGAATTCACCCTGTGCGTTTTCCAGGTCGCTCCACACGCCATGCAGGTGGATCGGGTGCTGCATCATGGTGTCGTTGACCAGCACAATGCGCATGCGCTCGCCGTAGTTCAGCCGCAGCGGTTCGGCCCCGGCGAAGGGAATGCCGTCGAACGACCAGGAGAACTTTTCCATGTGGCCGGTCAGGTGCAGCTCGATCTCGCGGCCGGGCTCGCGGCCGTCGGGGTCTTCGAACAGGCTGCGCATCGCACCATAGGTCAGCACCTGGCGACCGTTGTCGCGCAGGCCGATGCCGGGGTCGTCCAGTTTCGGCTCGGTGGCCGAACTCTGCATGTCCACCAGTGGATTGTTGCGCTCGCTGGCCGGATGCTTTGGCGCTTTGCTGGCGGTCTCGCCGCCGCCATGTGCGCCGTGGCCCATGCTGGCACCGCAGCCGCCTTCCATGCCCTTCATCGCCGCCATGTCGTGGCCACCGCTGCCCATGTCGTGTCCCATGTCGCTCATCGTCAGCAACGGGCGCGGGTCGCGCGCGGGAATCGGTGCCTGCAGCCCATGGCGCACGGCGAGGGTACCGGCGGCATAGCCGGTGCGGCCCATGTCCTGGCAGAAGATGGTGAAGGCATCCTGGCCGCTGGGTTCCACCAGTACGTCGTAGGTTTCGGCCGGGGCGATGCGGAACTCGTCGATGCTGACCGGATGGATGTACTGGCCGTCGGCGGCGACCACGGTCATCTTCAGGCCGGGGATGCGCACGTCGAAGTAGGTCATCGACGCACCGTTGATGAAACGCAGCAGCACCTTTTCGCCACTGCGGAACAGCCCGGTCCAGTTGCCGGCCGGCGCGGTCCCGTTCATCAGGTAGGTGTAGGTGTGCGCGTTGATGTCGGAGATGTCGCTGGGCGTCATCCGCATCCGGCCCCACATGCCGCGGTCGGACAGGGCGGCGGACCAGCCATCGCGACGCGCGTCGCGCAGGAAGTCGGGCAGGGTGCGCTTGTAGTAGTTGTCGTGCTCGGCGAGCTTCTTCATTCGCCGGAACAGCGCGCCGGGATCCATGTCGGTCCAGTCGGACAGCATGATCACGTGCTCGCGGTCATGCCGGTACGGCGCCGGTTCGGCCGGGTCGATGATCAGCGGGCCGTACAGCCCCGCCTGTTCCTGGAACAGCGAATGGCTGTGGTACCAGTAGGTGCCGGACTGCTTGAGGTCGAAGTGGTAGTGGTAGGTCTCACCGGGGCCGATGCCGTTGAAGCTCAGGCCGGGTACGCCATCCATGTTGGCCGGCAGCAGGATGCCGTGCCAGTGGATCGAGGTCGGGTGGCGTTCCAGCGTATTGCGCACGAACAGGTCCACGGACTGGCCTTCGCGCCAGCGCAGGATCGGTGCCGGCAGCGAGCCGTTGACGGTGATCGCCGGGCGGGTGCGGCCGGTGAAGTTGGCCAGCGATTCGCCGATGGCCAGTTCAAGGCGGGTATCGCTGAGCACGGCCGGGGCACCGGCCAGGCGCGGGGCGGCGCTGGCGGCGGCAAGCGCGCGTTGCGGCACGCCGACAGCGGCGATGCCGGCAACCACGCCACCGGCGGCGAGGCCCTGTACGAACAGGCGGCGCGACGGCATGGGCACAGCGCCCGGGCCGGGGGGAATGCGGGTATTCATGAGGGTGACTCCAGACACGGAAAGACGCCGGCGGGTAGCCGGCTCCAGTGCGCAGGGCGCACGGTGCGTGTGGAATCAGCCGATGGGAGGGCGCGAGATCGGCGGCAGCGGCGGCGCCGGGCGGCCATTGGCCGGCATCGGCTGCGGTGCCAGCGACAACGCCGGGCCAGCCATGACCGGCAACGGCAGCACCACCAGCAGCGGGTGCTGGGCGCAGCTGCGCACGCAGTCCTTGATCTGGCAATGAGCGTCGTGGGCGGGGGCCTTGGCCTGCGGGGCCTCGTCGGCCTGCATGCCGGCGTGGTGGTGGCAATCAGGGGTGCCACCTTCAACAGCAGCGGCTACGGCGTGGGCCATCCGGCCCATTTCCTCGTGACCACTGGCCATGGCCGCGTTCAGCCCGTTGAGCAACAGGCTGAGCATGAGCACGACACGGAGCAGGGTCGAGGCCAGGGACATGACACTAATCTAGCTGCAAGTGGGCGCGGATGCACTTCCGGCTGAATGGCCGGTTCAAGGTTGGAGCAGCACCAATGTATGTAGAGCCGAGCCCATGCTCGGCTGCTTGTGCGGCAACAGCAGCCGAGCGTGGGTTCGGCTCTACGAGGACACCTGCGCGCTGTCAGCGAAGGGGTAGCGCCGGGCCATGCCCGGCGAGCGCCCAACGCGGCAACGCGTGGCGGTCAACCTTCCTCCCGCACGATCTCCACCAGGCGCGGGCCGTAGCGGCTCAGCTTGGTGCCGCCGATGCCGCCGACCCGGGCCAGTTCGTCCAGGCTGGTCGGGCGCTGCTCGGCGATGTTACGCAGGGTGCTGTCGTGGAAGATCACGAAGGCGGGCACGTTCTGTTCGCGTGCCAGTTCGGCACGCAGGCCGCGCAGGGCATTGAACAACGCCAGGTCCTGCGGCAGCACCGACAGGCCGGTGCGCTGGGCACTGCGCTCGCGGCCGGTGCTGGTGCTGACGGCGTCGCGACGCATGCTGATCTGCCGACGTCCGGTCAGTACATCGCGGCTGGCATCGGTCAGGCGCAGTCCGCCGTGGCCCTCGCTGTCCACTTCCAGCAGGCTGGCGGCCACCAGTTGGCGGAATACGCTGCGCCAGGTGCGCGCGTCGAGGTCGCGGCCGATCGCGTAGGTGCTCAGTTTGTCGTGGCCCTGCTGCCTCACTTTCTCGTTCTCGCTGCCGCGCAGAACGTCGATCAGGTGGCCGACGCCGAAACGCTGGCCACTGCGGTACACGCAGCTGAGCGCCTTCTGGGCAGGAATGGTCGCGTCCCACGACGCTGGCGGGGTCAGGCAGTTGTCACAGTTGCCGCAGGGCTCGGGGTAGGTTTCGCCGAATCCGGCCAGCAGCACCTGGCGGCGGCATTGCATGGATTCGCAGTAGCCCAGCAGGTGGTCGAGCTTGCCCCGTTCGAGCTGCTTGCGTTCTTCGCCGGCCTCGGACTGCTCGATCATCTGCTTGAGCAGCACCACATCGCCCAGGCCGTAGCAGAGCCAGGCCTCGGCGGCTTCGCCATCGCGACCGGCGCGGCCGGTTTCCTGGTAGTAGCCTTCCATCGACTTGGGCAGGTCGGTATGCGCCACGAAGCGCACGTCCGGCTTGTCGATGCCCATGCCGAAGGCGATGGTGGCGCACATCACGATGCCGTCCTCGCGCAGGAAGCGGCGCTGGTTGTTGGCGCGTACCTCCGACGGCAGGCCGGCATGGTAGGGCAGGGCGTTGAAGCCCTGTGTGCAGAGGAACTCGGCGGTTTCCTCTACCTTGCGCCGTGACATGCAGTAGACGATGCCGGCCTCGCTGCGATGGCTGCGCAGGAAATCGCTCAGCTGCTTGCGGGCGTTGTCCTTCTGCACCACGGTGTAGCGGATGTTGGGGCGGTCGAACGAGCTGACGAAGTGGCGTGCTTCCTGCAGGTCCAGCCGCTCGGCGATCTCACGCTGGGTTGGCGGGTCTGCGGTGGCAGTCAGCGCGATCCGCGGAATCTCCGGCCAGCGCTCATGCAGTACGGTCAGCTGGCGGTATTCCGGGCGGAAGTCGTGGCCCCACTGCGATACGCAATGCGCTTCGTCGATGGCGAACAGGGCGATGTGGCTGCGCGACAGCAGTGACAGGAAACGGCCGGTCAGCAGGCGCTCGGGAGCGACATAGAGCATGTCCAGCTCGCCGGCGAGCAGCTCGCGTTCGACGCGCCCGGCGGTCTCTGCGTCCAGAGTCGAGTTCAGGTACTCGGCGCGCACGCCGAGCTGGCGCAGGGCTTCGACCTGGTCCTGCATCAAGGCGATCAACGGCGAGATGACGATGCCACATCCGTCACGCAGCAGGGCCGGCACCTGGTAGCACAGCGACTTGCCGCCGCCGGTGGGCATGAGGACCAGGGCATCGTGACCGGCAGCCACATGCTCCACGATGTCCTGCTGCGGACCACGGAAATCGTCGTAACCAAAGACGCGGCGGAGCAGGTCGTGCGCGGGACGGGAAGCCATCCGGCTAGTTTACCCCGGCGGGGGTTCGGCAGGGCTGCGCCCTGCACCCGCTACAAGCCGGTGCAACGTCAAAGGCAACAGCCGGCTCTGGCTTGTCTGCTGGCTGGGTGGGGCGGTGTGGGCTTGCAGGACACGCCGTAAACCCGTCCATGGGGGCTCGATGGCGCCATCCATGGCGCCAACGGTCCTGCAAGCCCACACCGCCCCACCCCCGACAGATTCCCGTTGACGGTGGGGCCATCCACTCGATGCCTGGATGGAATCTGTCAGATATCGACAAACAAAATGGGGTCAGATCCGTTTTCCGCAGGAAAACGGATCTGACCCCAGGCTTTGCTGGCAGATCGCGGGAAACTGTCGAAGGCGGGGTGGGTCCGGTTGAGGGGGTGTGAGCGGCATGGATGCCGCGACCAAGCCCCCATGGACGGGTTTACGGCGTCCCCCTCAACCGGACCCACCCCGCCAACCCTCAGGAAACCCGCTTTTGACGTTGACGTTGAACTTGACGTTGCCTCGGCAGGTGCAGGGCTGCAAGCCCTGCCGAAGCCCCCTCAACCCTTACTGCAGCAGCGAGCGCAGCATCCAGGCGTACTTCTCGTGGGTCTGCAGGCGCTGGGTCATCAGATCCTCGGTCGGGGCGTCGTCAGCGTCGTCGGCCACATCCAGCACTTCACGTGCCGTACGGCATACCGCTTCGTTGGCGACCACCAACTGGCGTACCATTTCACGCCAGTCCGCACTGTCGGTCAGGCCCGGCTCCTCGACGATCGAGGTCAGCGCAGCAAATTCCCGGTAGGAGCCCGGGGCATTGAAGCCCAGTGCGCGGATGCGCTCGGCCACATCGTCCAGTGCCGCCCACTGCTCGGTGTACTGCGTTTCGAACATGGTGTGCAGCGAGTTGAACATCGACCCGGTCACATTCCAGTGGAAGTTGTGGGTCTTCAGGTAGAGCGTGAACGCATCGGCCTGGAACCGTGCCAGACCGTCGGCAATCTTCTTGCGATCGCCCTGGGTGATCCCGATATCGATGTTGGGGGCCGACGGTGCCGATGCCGCAAGCTTCTGCTTGCCGGTCTTGGGCTTGGTCGTGCTCTTGGTCTTCGCCATGGGGTTCCTCCTTGTGGAATCGTTGGCCTTCACAATAAATCAGTCGTGATGACTGGTCGCATTCAAAGTTTTAAACGAACCGATTGATGAACGCTATCGACAAAATGCCGCAGTCCCGCCAGCGCCAACAGCGTGCCGCCATTGACGGTGCCATGAGCCGCGACCGTGGACGATTGCTGGGAATGCTCTCGCGTTGCCAGGCCAAGCCGCAGGATGCGGCGTTGGCCGCCACCTTCGAGCAGGCCTTGCAGGTATCGGTGCAGCGCCGGCAGGCGCGGGCGCAACAGCAGCCGTCCATTACTCTGGACCCGCAGCTGCCGATTGCGCGTGAAGCCGAGACGATCACCCAGCTGATCCGCGACCATCAGGTGGTGGTGATCGCTGGCGAAACCGGTTCGGGCAAGACCACCCAGCTGCCCAAGCTGTGCCTGGCCGCCGGCCGTGGCCAGGCCGGCATGATCGGCTGCACCCAGCCGCGCCGGATCGCCGCACGCGCGGTGGCCAGCCGCGTGGCGCAGGAGCTGCAGAGCGAGCTGGGGCAGCTGGTGGGCTACCAGGTGCGCTTCAACGACAAGGTCGGCGAAGACACCCGCATCAAGTTCATGACCGACGGCATCCTGCTGGCGGAGATCGCCAGCGACCGCTGGCTGTCGAACTACGACACGATCATCGTCGACGAGGCGCACGAACGCAGCCTCAACATCGACTTCCTGCTGGGCTACCTGAAGCAGCTGCTGCGCAAGCGCCCGGACCTGAAACTGATCGTGACCTCGGCCACCATCGACACCGAGCGCTTCGCCCAGCATTTCGACAATGCGCCGGTGATCAGCGTCGAAGGCCGTACCTACCCGGTGGAAGTGCGCTACCGCGCGCTGGAAGGCGAAGGCGAAGACCAGGGCGAGCGCACGGTCAACGATGCCATCGTGTCGGCCATCGACGAGATCACCCGCCTGGATTCACGTGGTGACGTGCTGATCTTCCTGCCGGGCGAGCGTGAGATCCGCGATGCGCACCAGTCGCTGGAGCGCCGCAAGTACCGCAATACCGAGGTGCTGCCGCTGTACGCGCGGTTGTCCAACCAAGACCAGGACCGCGTGTTCAACCCCGGCTCGAACCGCCGCATCGTGCTGGCCACGAATGTGGCGGAAACCTCGCTGACAGTGCCGCGCATCCGCTACGTGGTCGATCCCGGTTTCGCCCGTGTAAAGCGCTACAGCCCGCGCAACAAGCTCGACCGCCTGCACATCGAGCCGATCTCGCAGGCCAGTGCCAACCAGCGTAAGGGCCGCTGTGGCCGCGTGGCCGAGGGTATCTGCTACCGCCTGTACGCCGAAGCCGATTTCCAGGCACGGTCGGAATTCACCGATCCGGAAATCCGGCGCTCCAGCCTGGCCGGGGTGATCCTGCGCATGCTGCAGCTTGGCCTGGGCCGCATCGAGGACTTCCCGTTCCTGGAGGCCCCCGACGAACGTGCGGTGGCCGACGGTTGGCAGCATCTGACCGAACTGGGCGCGATCGACAGCGAGCGTCACCTGACCGCGATCGGCAGGCAGATGTCGCGCCTTCCGGTGGACGTGAAGCTGGCGCGCATGCTGGTAGCCGCGCAGGCCGCCGGCTGCCTGCGGCCGATGCTGGTGATCGCCTCGTTCCTGGGCATCCAGGACCCGCGCGAACGCCCGCCCGAAGCGCGCGGCGCGGCTGACAGCGCGCATGCGCAGTTTGCCGATGGGCGCTCCGAGTTTGTCGGTGTGCTGCGCCTGTGGGATGCCTACCGGCAGGCCCACGAAGACCTGACCCAGTCCAAGCTGCGCGACTGGTGCGGCCGTCATTTCCTCGGCTTCCTGCGCATGCGCGAGTGGCGCGAGCTGCATCGGCAGCTGCGCCTGCTGTGCGAGGAACTGGGCTGGAAGGAAGAAGCCAACGAGGCGTCGATGGCGCCGTTGCTGGCCGGCAGCAGTGCACCGCCTGCAGCCCGCGATGATGCCAGTGCAGTGAAGGCCACCCGTGGCCAGCTGCACCGTGCCGCGCGTCTGGCCCGCGAAGGCAAGGCTGAAACCGCACCTGCGCCGGTGGCGGCACGCGCGCAGAAGGATCAGGCGCCCGACGGTGGTGGTTACAGCGAGCGCGTGCGTGCCGCCACCTACCAGACCTTGCACCGGGCGCTGGTGGCGGGCCTGCCGACGCAGATCGGCCACCGCACCGACAAGGGCGATTTCCAGGCGCCGCGCCAGCGTCGCTTCCTGCCCTTCCCGGGCTCGACGCTGTCCAAGCGGCCACCGCCGTGGCTGCTGGCGGCCAACCTGCTGGACACGCAGAAGGTATGGGGCATGACCCTGGCGGCGATCGAGCCGGACTGGGTGATTGCCGAACTGCCGCACCTGCTGCTGCGAAAACATTTCGATCCGCACTGGTCACGCGCACAGGGCCAGGTGCTGGCCTCCGAGCAGATCAGTCTGTTCGGGCTGGTACTGGCACCGAAGAAGCCGGTGCACTACGGCCGCATCAACCCGGGCGAAGCGCACGACATCTTCGTGCGCCAGGCGCTGGTGACCGGCGAGATCAACACCCGCGCCAGCTTCGTGGCCGACAACCAGAAGGTGCTGGAGGTCGCGCGCGAGGAAGAAGCCAAGCTGCGCCGCGCCGGCATTGTTGCCGACGAGGATTGGCAGGCCCGCTGGTACCTGGACCGGGTGCCGCCGCAGATCCATTCGGCCGCGGGGCTGGATACCTGGTGGAAGGGGCTGGCACCGGAACAGCGGAAGACCCTGCACTGGTCGCTGGTCGATCTGTTGCCGGGTGAGGGCAGCGAACAGGAGCGTTATCCGAAGTACCTGGCGCTGGGCCAGGCGCGCTTGCCGCTGCATTACCGCTTCGAGCCGGGCGCTGACGATGACGGCGTGACCCTGGACGTGCCGCTGCACCTGCTCAATGCGCTGGATGCCGTGCAGCTGGGCTGGCTGGCACCGGGCTTCGTTGCCGACAAGGCGGCCGCGTTGATCCGCAGCCTGCCCAAGGCGATGCGCCGCAACTATGTGCCCGCGCCGGACTTCGCGCGTGCATTCTTCGAGGCATTCCCGCAGCCCAGTGCCGACGCCATCACCGGCGAGCTGGCGCGCTTCCTGTCACGCGCGACCGGCGCCAAGGTGGCAGCCACTGACTTCGAACCGGATTCAATCGAAGCGCACCTGCACATGAACCTTCGCCTGCGCGACGAGAACGGTAAGGTACTGGCAACGTCGCGCGATCTGGAGGCGTTGCGTGCGACATTCGGTGGCCGCGCCGGTGATGCCTTCGCCGCACGCGCGGGGCGCGAGATGGCCGCCGATGGCCTGCGCACGTTCCCGGCCACGCCGATTCCGCTGCAGGTACCGGGCGAGGCGGGTGTTCCTGCCTACCCGGCGCTGCTGGACGAGGGCGACAGCGTGGCCCTGCGCATCTTCGCAGACCGCCAGCAGGCCGAAGAAGCACATCCGCTTGGCGTGCGCCGACTGCTGGAGATCGGTCTCGGCGAGAAGATCAAGCAGGCGCGCAAGCAGTTGCCGGTAGCGGCCAAGACCGGCCTGCTGTACGCCTCGATCGAAACGCAGGAGCGCCTGCGGGGTGATCTGGTCGACGCCGCATTGAACGCGGTGTTGGCCGATGGCCTGGGCGAGATCCGCGATACGCAGGCATTCGAGCAGCGTCGCGAGCATGCGGCCAAGGCGTTGTTCGGCGAAGCCATGCAGCGGCTGAAACTGGCCGAGGCCATCCTGGCGCTGGTAGCGGAACTGAAGCCGATGCTGGAAGCACCGCTGATGGGCTGGGCGCGTGGCAATCTGGATGACATGGAGGCGCAGCTGGTCGGGCTGATCCACCCCGGCTTCCTGCGCGATACGCCAGCCGACGCGCTGGCGCAGTACCCGCGCTACCTGAAGGCGATGATCCTGCGCACCGAGCGTGCCAAGCGCGATCCGCCACGTGACCAGGCACGCATGCTGGAACTGCATCCGTTCCTGGAGGCGCTGCAGGTGGGTGAGCAGCAGGGCCTGCGCGAGCGCCCGCAATGGCAGGCGCTGCGCTGGGATCTGGAAGAGCTGCGGGTGTCGCTGTTCGCGCAGGAGCTGGGCGCACGCACCGGCATCTCGGCAAAGAAGCTGGCGCAGCGGGTGACCGCACTGCGCCAGGCGTGAACCCGGTCCTGTAGAGCCGAGCCGATGCTCGGCTGCTTCTGGCGATGGACGATGGCAGTCCATGGAAAGGCAGCCAAGCGTGGGCCTGGCGCTACAGGAAGGCCATGGCCTTATTTGGTACGACGAACCTTCGGCTGTACGTTCACGCCGTCAACTTTCATGTACCACACGCCCATCACGCCAGGACGCATGCTGACTTTGGGCGCATCCCTGCGTCCGCCGGAGTAGTGGGTGGAATCGACCTGCTCCCATTCCTGTCCGTTCTGCAGCACATAGTGGCGGCCCTGGCCGAATCCACGGAACTCACCCTGCAGGTTGCTTTCGATCGGCTCGGCGCTGCCGAAATCGAAGAAGCCACGATTCTTCTTGATTACCTCCTGGCGGCCCTCTTCGCGCGCTTCCTCGCGCACCGCGGCGACCGCCTGGGTGGTGGCCGCTTCGACCTTGCCCTGCAACCAGCGGTTGAGCGCAGCCAGCTCGGTGGCGTTGAGCTTGTCCAGACCGGCAGCCTTGAACTCGGCCGGCGACATCTGCTGCTGCAGGTCGCCTTCGACCACGCGCTGGGCCAGTGCAGGCGCCGACAGGGACAGCAGCAGTGCGGCGCAGACCAGCAGCCGTGGGCGGAAATGCGGGAGGATCGAGGGCATGGCGGGACTCTCCTGGGTTTGCCCGCGAGTGTAGCGGCATGTGCTCATGCCGGGCGATGCAGCCGCAGCGATTGTCCCTGAACGGCACCGGCGCTAGTGTAGAGGCCTCTGTCTTGCCTGCTCGATGCTGTGAACCGCGCTTCCGTCCCCGGCCTGGATGCCTTGTTGAACCGTCCCTCGGCAGCGGTGCTGCCCGCTCCGCTGCGCCAGGCCCTGCGCGAGCGCTGGGAAGCGCCGGAGTGCGACCACCAGATGCGCGCCAGCTGGTCGGTGCTGGGTGACACCCTCGACGCATTGGCAATGCTGTCTGCCGATGAAGGCGCGGTGGTCGCGGCCCTGCTGTTCGACCTGCCTGGCCTGCGGGCGAGCCTGGAACAGTTGCCGCTGGGCAGCCACAAGGCCGCGGTGATCGGCCTGCTTGACGGCCAGGACGCCGCCGACCCGGTATGGGCGCTGCACGCCGGCCGCGAGGCAGGGCGCAACAGTGAAGGCCTGCGCCGGCTGCTGCTGGCGATCATCCGCGACCTGCGCGTTGTACCGATCCTGCTGGCCCGGCAGCTGGCGCGGATGCGTGCCGCCGACAAGCTGGACGACGAGCAGCGCCGCGCGCTGGCGCAGCTGACACGCGACATCCACGCGCCATTGGCCAACCGGTTGGGCATCTGGCAGCTGAAGTGGGAGCTGGAGGATCTGGCGTTCCGCCACCTGGAGCCGGAGACTTACCGGCGCATCGCCCGTGAGGTGGACGAAACCCGCATCGCGCGCGAGCGCTACGTCGAGAACGTCAAGAAGGTGCTGTCGCGCGAGCTGGTCGCGCAGGGCATCAGGGCCGAGGTCAGCGGTCGCCCGAAGCACATCTACAGCATCTGGCGGAAGATGCAGAAGAAGCGTCTGGCATTCGACCAGCTATATGACATCCGCGCGGTGCGGGTGATGGTCGACGATGTTGCTGCCTGCTATGCCGCGCTGGGCGTGGTGCATGCGCTGTGGGCGCCGGTGCCCAGTGAGTTCGACGATTACATCGCCCGGCCCAAGGCCAACGACTACCGTTCGCTGCATACCGCCGTGGTCGGGCCGGAGGGCCGCACCATCGAAGTGCAGATCCGTACCCATGAAATGCACTCGCAGGCCGAGCTGGGCGTAGCCGCGCACTGGAAGTACAAGGAAGGCGGCAAAGGCGCGGAAAAGTCCTTCGACCGCAAGATCACCTGGATGCGCCAGCTGCTGGAACAGGCGCAGGAGGGGCAGGGCAATGAGCTGGCCGGTGCGCTTGATGCCGAGCTGACCGAAGACCGTGTCTATGCACTGAGCCCGAAGGACGAGGTACTGGACCTGCCGCAGGGCGCCACGCCGCTCGATTTCGCCTATCAGGTGCACACGATGGTGGGGCACCGTTGCCGTGGCGCCAAGGTCAACGGCCGCATCGTGCCGCTGACCTACCGCCTGCGCAGCGGCGACCGTGTCGAAATCCTGACCGGCAAGGAGGCCGATCCGCGCCGCGACTGGCTGATGCCGGCCCTGGGTTTCCTGGCCAGCAACCGTTCGCGCGAGAAGGTGCGCAGCTGGTTCCACAAGCTCGACCGCGCGCGCAACGTGCAGGCCGGTCGCGAGCTGCTGGAGCGCGAATTGAAGCGGCTGGGCCTGCAGCACTCGGACCTGGCGGCAGCGGCGAAGAAATTTCATGCTGACAGCGTCGATGACCTGTACATCCAGGTGGCGCTGGGTGATACCGGCCCGAACCAGGTCAGCCGTGCGCTGCTGGAAGCAGAGCGTGCGGCCAGCCAACCGGCGCCCGCGCCGACCCTGCCGCGGCCGACCGCGCGCCGCGAGAACCTTGGTAAATCCAAGTTCACCGTGCAGGGCGTGGGCAACCTGCTGGTGCAGCTGGCACGCTGCTGCCAGCCGGTGGCCGGCGAACCGATTGTCGGCTACCTGACCCGTAGCCGCGGTGTCACCGTGCATCGTGCAGACTGTGTCGCGCTGGCTCGGCTGGCCGCCACCAGTCCGCAGCGCATCCTGCCGGTGGAGTGGGGGCAGGCCGGGGGCGGCTACGAAGTGGACGTGGTGGTCGATGCGGTCGATCGCCGCTGGCTGCTGAAGGACATCACCAACCTGATCGCCCAGGAAGACGCCTACGTGCTCGACATCCACAGTGACAACGTGCGCAACAGCGGCCGTGCCCATCTGCGGTTGCGGCTGAAGGTCAGCGACTACGGCCAGCTGTCCAACCTGTTGGGCAAGCTGGACGCGCTGCCGGGCGTGAGCGAGGCGCGTCGCCTCGGCTAGGCTTCACGCTGCCCCGGCTACCCTGCACGCATGGAACGCGAGCCTCCGCATCGCCCGCATGGCGCTGAACATCCTGCGCTGGACCGCGTCCGCCGCGAAGGCCGTTGGTGGTGGCTGCAGGCGCGCCATGCACGCCGGGTCTGGCGGTGGGCACTGGTCGCCGCGCTGGCGGTGTTCGTGCTGCTGGTGTTGCTGCGCAAGCCATTGGCCGACTGGTTCTGGGACGAGCCGCAGATCGAGCAGCTGCTGGCCGAAGGTGATCGCGCATTGGCGGCCGGTCGACTGAGCGCGGCCGACGGCAGTGGTGCGCGCGAACGCTACCAGGCCGTGCTGGCACTGGATGGCGACCGTCCGCAGGCGCGCCAGGGCCTGGCCCGTACGGGTGCCGCCGCGCTGCAGCAGGCCCGCGACAAACTGCAGGCCAATGACCTGGACGGCAGCGCGCAGGCGCTGGCGCTGGCCCGTGAGCTGCAGGTGCCGCAGGCTGATGGCGACGCCGTGGCGCGCCAGCTGCAGGCACGTCGCAGCGCCGGAGCAGGTATCGGCGCGCTGCTGGCGCAGGCCCGCAATGCCTTTGCCGCCGGCCGCCTGGATGACGGGGACAGCAGTGCGCTGCCTCTGTTCCAACGCATCCTGGCAGTGCAGCCGGATAACCTGCCGGCGCTGGAAGGGCGCGAGGATGCCCTGAGCGATCTATTGCAGCATGCGCGCACACTGGCCGGGCGCGGTGAACTGGCCGCGGCCGCTGGCATCGTGCAGCGCGCACGCCAGTTCGATGCCGGCCATGCCGATCTGCCCGCCAGCCAGGAAGCGTTGGCACAGGCGGTTGACCAGCGCTTGCGGCAGGCCCAGCGTGCCTTGCAGCGGCAGCAGCTGGACGCTGCAGGGAAAGGGTTCCTGGCCGTGCTGGCCGTCGCACCCGACGATCCCAACGCTCAACGTGGCCGTGAGCAGTCGCTGCAGGCTGTGCTGGCACGCAGCCAGAAACAGGCTGACGACTTCCAGTTCGAAGCTGCACAGCGTGATGCCATGCTGGCGCAGGAACTGGGGGCGTCGCCGGCGGCGCGGCAGCAACTGGCGCAGCGCCTGCAGCGTGCGCAACAGGCGCAGCAGGCAATGCAGCAGCCAAGCGTCAGCAATGCGCAGCGTGAGCGGCAACTGCGCGAGCACCTGCGCAGGGTTGAACGCGCCGAGCGTGCTGGTCAGTGGATCAGCCCGCCGGGCCACAGCGCGTTCGATGCGCTGCGTGAGGCGCAATCACTGGCACCGCGCGATGCCCGGGTGAAAGCGGCTGCCGCGCGGCTGCTGCCGGCCAGCCGACGTTGCTTCGATGACAACCTGCGACAGAACCGCGTGCAGGCCGCGGGCGCCTGCCTGCAGGCCTGGCAGACACTGTCGCCAACCGCGGCGAGCCTGCCTGCAGCACGACTGCGACTGGCCCAGCGCTGGCTGGCGATCGGCAGCGAGCGGCTGGGCAGTGGTGATGTGTCGTTTGCCGCGCATGCGGCAGAGCAGGCCCGGCTGCTGCAACCGGATCTGGCCGAACTGCCAGCCTTCGAAGACCGCCTGCGCCGTGCCGGTGGGCACGTGGACTAGGCGAAGAACACCCGCTGCACGGTTGCGCGGGCGGCGTCGAGCGAGAAGTGCTCGGCGATGTTGGCCAGGCCGGCATTGGACAGCTGTTGCCACAACTGCGGGTCCTGGTAGAGGCGGACCACTGCATCGGCAAAGCTGGCCGCATCGTCAGCGACCAGCACATCCTGGCCGGCGCGCAGGTGCATGCCCTCCACCGCGCACGTGGTGCCAACCACCGGCTGGCCATGGGCCATGCTCAGGTTGATCTTGCCCTTCACGCCGGCACCGAAGCGCAGTGGCGCGACGGAGATGCGTGCACCGTCCATGTAGGGCGTGATGTCCTCGACGAAGCCATGCATCTGCACGCCAGGCTGGCGGGCGGCCAGTGCCAGCAGTGACTCTGGTGTTGCGGCACCGATGCAGTGCAGCCGTACCTCGGGCAGGCGGGCGCGGATGCTGGCGAATACTTCGCCGATGAACCACTCCATTGCATCCAGGTTCGGCGGATGGCGGAAGCCGCCGACGAACACCAGGTCATGGCGCTGTTCGAACGGTTTGCCGGCACCGGCGACATCGTGCAGGTTGGAAATCAATTCCACCCGTACCGCTGGCGCATCGGCCTGCAGCTGCTCCCGTTCGGCGGCACTGACCAGCACGGTGATATCGCACTGCTGCATCACGGCCAGCTCGCTCGCACGGGTGCGTTCGGCGGCACGCAGTAGGCCGGCATCTCCGGCCACTTCGGCGCCGCGGCGCTCGCGCAGGTAATGCAGGTCCACCGTATCGAACACGGTGCGCGCCCGGGGTGCATAGCGCTTCAGCAGCGGCAGGCATTCATGGGCGACATGGTGGCGGACCAGTAGTGCCACGTCGAAACGTGCACCATGCATGCGCAACCAGCCGGCCACGCCTTCCAGGAAGGGGGCGTACCAGACCTCCACGCCCATCCGCTGCAGCGCTTCGGTGGCCGAGCCGCCGTGCTCGCGCCGGGTCGGCACGAACACCACGTGGGCGCCGCCCTGCTGCAGCAGGCGGATCAGGTTGACCTGGCGCAGTGACGCGGAATCGCGATCCGGCTGCGGTACTTCCTCGTCCAGGATCAGTACCTGGCGGCGACCGCGCAGCAGCAGCGCCGGCGATGGCACCGTGCCCACGGCGGGGTGGCCTGCCAGCTCGGCCGCCCATTTCTCCGCGAAGACCGCCTGGTTGCGCACCTGGTAGGCCTTGACCCCGCTGCCGGTGTCGGTGCCATTGCTGGTGCCCTCGTCGTGGATCACCCGGCTGGCAGGCTGCACCAGCACGCGCAGGCCCTGCCCACGTACGCGGAAGGCCAGGTCGGTATCTTCGTAGTACGCCGGCTTGTAGCGCGTGTCGAAGCCGCCGAGCTGCTGCCACACGGTGCGCGCCAGCATCAGCGCGGCGCCTGAACAGTAGTCCACGTCGCGCAGGCTGGCGAAACGCGGGTCGTCGGCTGCCTCGAAGCGGCCATAGCTCCAGCCACTGCCGTCGGCGAAGATCACCCCGCCGGACTCCTGCAGGCGACCGTCCGGGTACAGCAGCTGGCTGCCGACCAGGCCGGCGTCGGGCACACTGCTGAAGGTGTCCCGCAGTGCATCCAGCCAGCCCGGCTGCGGCACGGTATCGTTGTTGAGCAGTACGACGTAACGGCCGCGCGCGCGCGAAACGCCGTCGTTGCAGGCCTCGATGAAGCCGCCATTGCGCTCCCGGACCTCGTAGCGCAGGCCGGCCACCTGTGGCATCCATTGCGCGGTCGCATCGCTGCTGCCGTCGTCCACCACCAGGATCTCGCACGCGGCGGCCGGTGGATGCGCGGCGAGGGCGCGAAGGCAGGCCAGGGTGTGCTCGACGTGGTTGTAGACCGGGATGATGATGCTCACCTCCGGCGCCGGGCTGTACGGCACCGCGAACGGGGCAAATGCCTCCGCGGGTGGCAGGTACAAGGGAGTACGCGGGGCGGGGACGGCACGCTGGGCATGGACCCGGATCCGCTGCCAGGTGGCCCTCCAGCCGCGGGTTCGCAGGCTGGCCAGGCTGCGCCGGGCCAAGCCCGACAGGCGGTTGATCAGGTATCGGATCTCGGCCAGGGACATCGCCATCCGGTTGCAACTCCAGCTTAAGCAGGGGAACCCGGGAGAATCCGCCAGCCACGGTGGCTGGGGTAGACTCGCCAGACCTTACATTCTCGCATTCCCGTGCCCCGACGCTACGATTCCGACGACATCGACGATTTCGACGACGACGACCAGCAGGACAACGGTCCCCTGTGGCGGCGCCGCCTGATCACCTGGAGCATGGCAGCGGTCGCGTTGGGATTGGGTTTCCTGATTCCCTATACGCTGTACCTGAACCAGCAGGTGACCCAGCGCTTCGGCGAACTGCGCTGGCAGATCCCGACACGGGTCTACGCCCGCCCGCTGGTGCTCACGCCGGGCAAGGCGATGGACGCGTCCACCCTGAAGACCGAGCTGGCCGCCTCCGCCTACCGCGATGACGGGCAGGGCAAGGAGCCGGCGACCTATGCGGTGCAGGGCGGGCGTTTCACCATCTCCAGCCGCGGTTACAACGATGTCGATGGCCACGTCGCTGCCAAGCGGGTGGAACTGTCGCTGTCCGGTGGCAGCATCGCGTCGCTGCGTGATCCCGATTCGCGCAAGGCACTGAAGGCCGCCCGCCTGGATCCGGCGCGCATCGCCACGTTGTACGGGCAGAAGCAGGAAGAGCGCCGCCTGATCCGCATGAACGAAGCGCCGGACCTGCTGGTGACCGGACTGCAGGCGGTTGAGGACAAGGACTTCAACCGCCACCACGGCATCGACCTGTCCGGCATCGCGCGCGCGGTGTGGGTAACCATCCGCTCCGGTGGCCAGAGCCGACAGGGCGCGTCCACGCTGACCCAGCAGCTGGCCCGCAGCGGCCTGCTCGGCATCGGCAAGGAACAGACGGTCACCCGCAAGTTCAACGAAGTGCTGTACGCGCTGATCATGGAAGCGCGCTACGACAAGCGCACCATCTTCGAGGCCTATCTCAACCAGGTGTACCTGGGCCAACGCGGCAGCCAGGCCATCCACGGCATGTCCTCCGGCGCCGAATTCTGGTTCGGCCGCGACCTGTCGTCGCTGGAAACCGAGCAGATCGCGTTGCTGATCGGCCTGGTCAAGGGCCCCTCCTTCTACGATCCGCGTCGCAACCCGGAACGCGCGCTGGATCGCCGCAACTTCGTGCTGGGCAAGCTGCACGAGGCAACTCTGATCGACGATGCCGAGTACCAGCGCGCCCTCAAGGCGCCGCTCGGCGTACCCAAGACTCCGGGCCTGGTCGCTGCCAACCGCTTCCCGGCCTACGTCGATCTGGTCCGTCGCCAGCTTGGCCATGACTATCCGGAATCGGCGCTGCAGGGCGCCGGCCTGAGCGTGATGAGCGGCATGTCGCCGTCCGCCCAGGCCTATGCCGAAGGCGCGGTGACCCGCACCATCAAGTCGCTGGAGAGCAAGCGCCGGCCCGAGCTGCAGGCCGGCATGGTGCTGACCGATGTGCACAACGGCGACGTGCTGGCGGTGATCGGCAGCCGCGAGGTCTCCGAAGTCGGCTTCAACCGCGCCATCGAGGCACAGCGCCCGGTCGGCTCGCTGCTCAAGCCGTTCGTGTACCTGCTGGCGCTGGCACAGCCGGACCGCTACTCGCTGGCCAGCTGGGTCGACGATTCGCCGGTGACCGTGCAGCTCGGCCGCGGCCGCAACTGGAACCCCGGCAACGCGGACAACCGCAGCCATGGCACTGTGCGCCTGATCGATGCGCTGGCCCATTCGTACAACCAGGCCACGGTGCGCGTTGGCATGCAGGTCGGCCCCGAGCGCGTGACCCAGCTGATTCACGTGCTGGCCGGCATCAAGGCCGAGGCGAACCCGGCGGTGATCCTCGGTTCGACCGACCAGAGCCCCTACGCGATGGCGCAGCTGTACCAGTTCCTGGCTTCGGGTGGCGAGATCCAGCCGTTGCATGCGGTGCGTGGTGTGCTCGATCCGCAGGGCAAGCTGCTCAAGCGCTATGACAAGACCCCAGCGCCAGCGCAGGAAGGTGATTCCATTGCCGCCAACCTGATCAGCATTGGTCTGCAGCAGGTGGTTGCCAGCGGTACCGCGCAGCGACTGAATGCCGATGGCCTGGGCCGCCTGCAGCCGGCGGGCAAGACCGGTACCACCAATGATGGCCGCGACAGCTGGTATGCCGGTTACACCGGCGACCACCTGGCGGTGATCTGGATGGGCAACGACCAGAACGAACAGGCCGGCCTGTACGGTGCCACCGGCGCGATGCGGGTTTGGTCGGGCATCTTCCAGCGCCTGCCAAGCGCACCGCTGAAGGTCAGCAACAAGGGCCTGGATTGGCAGTCGGTGGCCGCCACCGGCATGAACACCACCGACGATGGATGCCCGGGCGCGCGTCGCTTCCCGTTCGTGGTGGGTTATGCACCGGCCTATGCGCCGTGTGCGCCGGCGGTGTCGCCGGATGGGCAGGGTGGGGCCGAAGGTGAGGGCGGCGGCTGGCGCAGCTGGTTCGGCCTGGACCGAAAGCCCGAGCCGCCTGCTGAACCTGCCGCGGCACCCGCCGCAGCCACACCTCCTCCGAGCCGATGATGCCGATGAACATCCGATCCCTGCTGCAGCCCCTGGCCCTGACCGGCCTCAGCCTGGCCCTGGCCGCCTGCGTGAGCAGCCCGCCACCGGCGGCCAAGCCGGTGGATACCACGACGCCGGCGCAGCGCCTGGCCGCAGTCGACGCCGCCGCAGGCCCGGACGACAAGGAACTGTCGGTGCAGCCGCTGCGTGATTCGCAGGTGGAAGACCTGCGGGTGACCGCGCAGGCGCAACGCCAGGCCAACGACCTGGCCGGTGCCGCCAGCAGCTTGGATCATGCGCTGGAAATCGTGGCCGCCGATCCGGCGGTGCTGCAGGAACGAGCCGAACTGGCGCTGCTGCAGGGTCAGTGGGCACAGGCGGAGGCGTTCGCGCGCAAGGCTGTTGATCTGGGCTCGAAGACGGGGCCGCTGTGCCGCCGCCACTGGGCGACGATCGAGCAGTCGCGTCTGGCGCGCGGTGAGAAGGAAAACGCGGTGTCCGCGCATGCGCAGATTGAAGGCTGCACCGTGCCGGGGATCAAGCGGTACTGAGGTATTCCACTCCATCGGGCGCTGCCCCCTCTGCGGCGCGTGCGCACTGATGGATGCGGGTGATGGGCCGGGAGGGTGGGGCGTGCAGGACACGCCGTAAACCCATCCATGGGGGCTCGATGGCGCCATCCATGGCGCCAACGGTCCTGCACGCCCCACCCTCCCGGCCCGCCATACATCGCGCGGGCCGCAGGCAAGAACAAAATAAAACATCAAAAGCGGGTCGCGCGCTGCGCGCACTCGCTGCGGGGTCGGATCCGTTTTCCGCAGGAAAACGGATCCGACCCCTTCCACTTTCTCCGTTACACCAACCGCATCTGCTCTGCCTTTGCATTCCGTCACCGGGAAACTGTCGAAGGCGGGGGACTGTGGGTTTGCGGGGTGTCCGCGGCATGGATGCCGCGGCCAAGCCCCCAAGGACGGGTTTACGGCGTCCCCGCAAACCCACAGTCCCCCGCCAGTCCCCAGTACAACCCAGAGCCATGAGCGCCGTTGCCGTTGCTTGTGCCCCGGCTTGAAACGGGTGCCGGGCAGCGCCCGGCCGGGTATCCTTTCCCTCTGATGTCCGACCTTGTCCATGCCAGCCGCGAAGCCCTCAGCGACGGCGGCGCGCTCGCCTCGCACCTGGATGCCTTCGTCCCGCGTCCCGCACAGCTGCGCCTGACCGAAGCCATCGCCGACGCGTTGCAGCAGCGTGATCTTTTGCTGGCCGAGGCCGGTACCGGCACCGGCAAGACCTTCGCCTATCTGGTGCCGGTGCTGCTGTCCGGGCTGCGTACCATCATCTCCACCGGCACCCGCGCGCTGCAGGACCAGCTCTACCACCGCGATCTGCCGCGCGTGCGCCAGGCGCTGGGCGTCGGCCTGCGCAGTGCGCTGCTGAAGGGGCGTGCGAATTACCTGTGCCGCTATCGCCTGCAGCAGGCGCGCGGCGAGCCGCGTTTTTCCAGCCCCGAACAGGCGGCGCAGTTCCAGCGCATCCTGGCCTGGTCCGGTCGCTCGGAGTTCGGCGACATCGCCGAGCTCGACGGGTTGGCCGACGACTCCCCATTGCTGCCGATGGTCACATCTACCGTCGACAACTGCCTGGGCACCGATTGCCCGTTCTGGGATGACTGCTTCGTGGTGCGCGCGCGGCAACGCGCGCAGGCCGCCGACGTGGTGGTGGTCAACCATCACCTGCTGCTGGCCGACCTGGCACTGAAGCAGGAGGGATTCGGTGAACTGCTGCCGGGGGCGCAGGCCTTTGTCATCGACGAGGCGCACCAGTTGCCGGAGTTGGCTGCGCAGTTCTTCGGCGAAGGTTTCGGCATGCGCCCATGGCAGGAACTGGGCCGCGATTGCCTGGCGGAGGCTCGTGGTGTGGGTGGCGCGCAGTCGGCGCTGCAGGAGCCGGTCGATCAGCTGCAGCAGGCGCTGCTGGCGTTGCGTTCGGCGATGGAAGGGCTGCCATCACGTGGCACGCAGTGGCGCGCATTGGCAATGCCGCAGGTGCGTGACGGCTTCGATACGGTGATGTCCGGCCTGATGATGCTGGAGCAGTCGCTGCAGCCATTGCGCGAAGCGGCGGCCGGCCTGGATGCCTGCCATGCACGGGCGCGCGAGGCGGTCTCGCGGCTCAGCCGCTGGTTGGGCGATGACGAACCCACTCTCGATTTCGACACCGATCCGTCTGAAGCGAGCAGTGCGGCCGACGTGCTCTGGTACGAGCTTACGCCGCGTGGTTTCCGCTGCCAGCGCACGCCGATGGATGTGTCCGGCCCGTTACGTGAGCATCGCGAGCGCAGCCGAGCTGCGTGGATCTTCACTTCGGCGACGCTGACCGTTGACGGTGGTTTCGATCACATCGCCTCCCGCCTGGGTCTGGACGATCCGCACACGCTGGTGCAGCCGAGTCCGTTCAACTGGCCCGAGCAGGCCCTGTGTTATCTGCCCGAGGGCCTGCCCGATCCGGCCGCGCGCGGTTTTGGTACCGCGCTGATCCAGACCCTGCGGCCGGTGTTGCAGGCGTCGCAGGGCCGGGCCTTCCTGCTATTCGCTTCGCATCGCGCCCTGCGTGAGGCGGCCGAGGCGTTGCGCGACGGGCCATGGCCGTTGTTCGTGCAGGGCGAGGCACCACGCGCGACGCTGCTGCAGCGCTTCCGCGAATCCGGCAACGGCGTGCTGCTCGGCTCGGCCAGCTTCCGCGAGGGCGTGGACGTGGTCGGCGAAGCGCTGAGCGTGGTGGTGATCGACAAGTTGCCGTTCGCGGCGCCCGACGACCCAGTGTACGAGGCGCGGCTGGAGGCGATCCGCAGCCAGGGTGGCAACCCGTTCCGCGACGAGCAGTTGCCACAGGCCGTGATCGCACTGAAGCAGGGCGTCGGCCGCCTGATCCGCAGCGAGAGCGACCGTGGCGTGCTGGTGCTGTGCGACCCGCGCCTGCTCAACCGGGGCTATGGCCGGGTTTTCCTCGATTCGCTGCCGCCGTTCCGACGTACCCGCAGCCTGGCCGATGTGCAGGCCTTCTTTACGCCACAATGGGCACCCGTGGCCGATGATGCTGCTGCTCCGTCCGCTGTTGCGGCAGGCCCGCACCCGGCACCCGGCGCCACGTTCCCCCTGTTCTGACCTGATCCGATGAAACTGCTCGCCTTTGAAACCTCCACCGAAGCCTGTTCCGTAGCCCTGCATGTGGATGGGCAGGTGCTGGAACGTTTCGAGATCGCCCCGCGCCGGCATGCCGAACTGAGCCTTCCATGGGCCGAGGCGCTGCTGGCCGAAGCCGGCATCAGCCGCCGCCAGCTTGATGGCATCGCGCTCAGCCGTGGCCCCGGTGCGTTCACCGGCGTGCGTCTGGCGATTGCCATTGCGCAGGGCATCGCGCTGGCGCTGGACCGGCCGCTGCTGCCGGTCTCGACGCTGCAGGTGCTGGCGCTGCGTGCGCCGGCCGAAGAGATCCAGATCCTGTCGGCAATTGATGCGCGCATGGGCGAGCTGTATGTCGGGCGCTTCGAGCGCGTGGACGGCCTGCCGGTGGCACGCGATGCCGAACGCGTGTGCGCACCCGATGCGGTGGCATTGCCGGAAGGGCTGGCTGCCTACGGTGTCGGTACCGGTTTCGGTGCGGCCGAGGGCGCACTGGTGGCGCAGCTCGGTGCTGGCCTGCGCGGATTCGATGCCACTGCACTGCCGCGCGCGTCGGATCTGCTGACGCTGGCGGTGCCGGCCTTCGCACGTGGCGAAGCCATTGCGCCGGAGAAGGTGGAGCCGGCATACCTTCGCGACAACGTGGCATTGACCCTGGTCGAGCAGCAGGCCGCGCGCGAGGCGAAGGCGAAGGCCAACGGCTGAGCCCCTCGTGGCGGGGTTGGCCGCGTAAATCAAAAGCCGTGGTTTGGCCGGGCGGGTGGGCTGCGCAGGGGGCGCTGCAAGTACGTCCATGTAAGCTCGGTCGCCGCATCCATGCGGCTCACGCCCCTGCGCAGCCCACCCGCCCGGCCACGGATAGTTCCCGTGTGCGGCCGCCACGGAAAATCAAAAAAGAAAATCAAAGTCAAAAGCGGGTCGCTTCGCTCGCATCCACGCATGGCGTGGATCTACCGTGTCGACCAAGGTCGACACCTACCAACAGCGATGATGCCCCGCCAAGCCCAGCATCCTGACCGCTGCTGTTGCCGTTGATGTTGACGTTGCTTCCAGCGGGTCCCGGGCCGCAGGCCTGGGCAACAAACTCCTACCGGTCGTCGCGCAGGGCACCGCCCGGCAGGAACACCCACGTACGCGTGACCTGCAGGATGTCGATCTCGTCCTCGCTCTTCGGCAGCGGCGGGAACGGCTGTGCCAGCTGCACCACCCGCAGCGCTGCCTCATCCAGCAATGGCGTCCCGCTCGAACGCAGGATGCGGCTGCTTTCCACGCTGCCATCGCGGCGAACGCCAACGCTGATCACCACCTGGCCGCCCAGCCGGCGCTGCCGCGCCTCGTCCGGATAGTTCAGGTTGCCCACCTGCTCGGCGCGGTCGACCCACGCGCGAAGGTAATTGGCATAGGCATATTCGTGCGTACTGGCGGAGACGAATTTGCGGTTCGGGCGCTTGGCGTACTGCGCAGAACGCAGGTGCACTTCCGCTGCCAGGCGCGCCATTTCCGCATCACGCTGTTCGCGCGCGGTCATCGGTGCATCCGGCGTCGGCTCCAGCGGGGTGGGGCGGGATTGCGCCTGTACCACCGTGTCCTCGCCATTGCGGCTGCTGACCACCCGCGCCTGCGGCGGTGGCACGGGCGCGGCCGATTGCTGCTGTTGCGGCACAGGGCTCAACCCGGATTGGGCCTGCGGCACGATGCCGGCCTGGTTGTCGCGCGGGCGCTGTGCGCGGTCGTGTTCGCCGCCGCCCTCCTGGCTGGCCGCGGCAAGGAAATCGGCCTGCTTGGGCGTGAGTGCGGTGCGGGTCTGGCTGAAGATCACTTCCAGCGTCGGCACCAGCGGCGCATCGCCCTTCACGGCAAAGCCCACGCCCAGGATCAGCAGGGCGTGGACCAGCACCGACAGCGCGATGGTCGCCCCCAGCCGTTGCGCTTCGCGCGGGGGCGGGGGCAGAACGGCAGGTGCGGGGGGCATCAGCGCAGGCCGGCCTCGAGCGCGTCGAACAGGCTGCCGGCGATGTTCAGGCCGTACTGCGCGTCGAGTTCGCGCACGCAGGTCGGGCTGGTCACGTTGACCTCGGTCAGGTAATCGCCGATCACGTCCAGGCCGACGAAACGCATGCCACGACGCTTCATCTCCGGGCCGACCTGGGCGGCGATCCAACGGTCGCGCTCGCTCAGCGGGCGGCCTTCGCCGCGGCCGCCGGCGGCCAGGTTGCCGCGGAACTCATCGCCCTGCGGAATGCGCGCCAGGCAGTAGTCCACCGCCTCGCCATCGACCAGCAGGATGCGCTTGTCGCCGGCGGTGATGTCAGGGATGAACTTCTGCGCCAGCGCCATCCTGTGGCCACCGTCGGTCAGCGTTTCCAGGATCACGTTCAGGTTCGGATCGCCCTGGCCGCTGCGGAAGATCGAGCGGCCGCCCATGCCGTCCAGCGGCTTCAGCACGGCCTGGCCGTGTTCCAGGGCAAACGCCTTCAGCGCCTTGGCATCGCGGCTGACCAGGGTCGGCGGGCAGCACTGCGGGAACAGCAGGGCGGCCAGCTTCTCGTTGTAGTCGCGCAGGCCCTGCGGGTTGTTGACGACGCAGGCGCCAGCAGCCGCAGCCACGTCCAGCACCTGGGTGTCGTAGATGTACTCGGCGTCGACCGGCGGGTCCTTGCGCATCAGTACGATCTGGCCCGGGCCGAATTCGGTACGGCTGAACGCGCCCAGCTCGTACCAGCCGGCCGGGTCGTCGCGCACCTGCAGCGGCGCGGTCTGGGCAACCGCCACGCCGCCTTCCAGCGCCAGGCCGCCCGGGCGCACGTAGTGCAGGGCATGGCCGCGTCGCTGGGCTTCCAGCAGCATGGCGAAGGTGGTGTCCTTGGCGATCTTGATGTGGGCGATGGGGTCCATCACCACGATGACGTTCAACGGCATGGTCGCACCTGTCAGGCAAGACGTTGATGGTAGCGGCAACGCCGGCCGCGCGCCTCCCCGCCGTACTGCAACGCAGCGTCCGTCCGGCGGCGCAGTCATTGCGAAACCGGTCACGTTCAGCAGGGCGTCGCGCCCCGCGTGGTGGGCTGGCCTTGAAGCGGGCGCGGGAAGTGCGATATAGATACGCTTTCGTAGCGGCCCCCGCCAGAGATCGGGCCGTGCGCTTGGGGATAGGCAATGACTGAAAACACGACTGCGGGCGGGGAACTCGCAGGACTCCGGGTGATGGTCATCGATGATTCGAAGACCATCCGCAGGACTGCGGAAACGCTGCTCAAGCGCGAAGGCTGCGAGGTGGTCACGGCCACCGACGGTTTCGAAGCGCTTGCCAAGATCGCAGACCAGCAACCGCAGATCATCTTCGTCGACATCATGATGCCGCGCCTGGATGGCTACCAGACCTGTGCGCTGATCAAGGGAAACCAGCTGTTCAAGGCGACCCCGGTCATCATGCTGTCGTCCAAGGATGGGCTGTTCGACAAGGCGCGGGGGCGCATTGTCGGCTCGGAGCAATACCTGACCAAGCCCTTTACACGTGAAGAACTGCTGGGTGCCATCCGCACATACGTCAACGCCTGACCAGGGGGGAAAGGCACAATGGCTCGTATCGTCCTGATCGAGGATTCACCGACCGACCGCGCGGTGTTCACCCAGTGGCTGCGCCGTGCCGGCCACGAAGTGCTGGAAGCGGACAACGCCGAGGATGGACTGCAGCTGGTCCGCGACCAATCGCCGCAGCTGGTGCTGATGGACGTGGTGCTGCCCGGCATGAGCGGTTTCCAGGCGACCCGGGCGATGGCCCGCGACGCCGCGATCAAGCACATCCCGGTGATCATCGTCAGCACCAAGGCGATGGAAACCGACAGGGCCTGGGGCCTGCGCCAGGGCGCGGCCGATTACATCGTCAAGCCGCCGCGCGAGGATGAACTGATCGCGCGGATCAATGAACTGGTGGCCTGATGCGCTCGCCCTTCGACATTCTTGAAGCCTACGAACGGCGCAGCCTGGCCCACGCGGTGCAGCTGCCCGAACGGCAGTTCGCCCAGGACCTGTGGCGCGGCGTGGGCTATCGCGTCGGCCAGCGCCGGCTGGTGTCCGATTTCCGCGAAGTGGTGGAAATCGTGCCGATGCCGCCGGTGACCCCGGTGCCGTGCGCGCAACCGTGGTTGCTGGGCGTAGGCAATCTGCGCGGCAACCTGTTCCCGGTGGTCGACCTGAAGTATTTCCTGGAAGGCACGCGCACCGTGCAGCAGGAAGGCCAACGCGTGCTGATCATGCGCCAGGCCGGCGGCGACGTCGCGCTGACCATCGATGAATTGTTCGGCCAGCGCAGCTTTGAACTGGCCCAGCAGATCGAGGCCGGTGCACTGGCTGATGGGCGTTATGGCCATTTTGTTGACCGCGCCTTCCATGCCGACGGCCAGGACTGGGGCGTGTTCTCGCTCTCGCTGCTGTCGCGCACCCCTGAATTCCGGCAAGCCGCGGCCTGAGGCCGGGCGTTGCCCCCTGCATTGAAGAACGAGGTTGAACGATGAGTACTGCTTCGGACGCCACCAAGACCGGCAAGCTGCGGCTGGGCGGCAGCAACCTCTGGCTGTTCCTGTTGCTGGCATCGATGATCCTGTTCGGTGTCAACACCGGCGTCGCCACCTGGCAGGGCAGCCGCCTGGCCGATGCAGGCTCCAAGGCCGCCGACCTGCAGGTACTGTCGCAGCAGCTGGCCAACCAGGGCCGTGATGCGGTGGGCGGCAACGCGCAGGCGTTCACCGCCTTCAAGGCTACCCGCAACGCGATCGAACAGAACGTATCGACCCTGCAGGGGCGCTACGGCAAGGAGCCGGGCGTGTCCGGCGCGATCTCCACGCTGGGTGAAACCTGGGCGCCGCTGGGCAAGCAGGCCGGGCAGCTGGTCGCCAGTGAGCCGGCGGTGCTGGCCCTGGCCGGCAACGCCAACAACTTCAGCGGCGCGGTACCGGGCCTGCAGGCCCAGCTGAATGAACTGGTGCGTGCGATGTCCGCCTCCGGCGCGCCGTCGGCGCAGGTGTACAGCGCGCTGCAGCAGGTGGTGGTGGCCGGTTCGATGGCCCGCCGCGTGACCGAAATGCGGGCCGGTGGCAGTGGTGCGGCTACTGCGGGCGATGCGCTGGCACGTGACATCACTGTGTTCTCGCAGGTGCTCGATGGCCTGCGCAATGGCAACGAGGAACTGGGCATCACCGCCGTGCGTGGCGCTGCCGCCGTCGCTGCGCTGGAGCAGTCCCAGCAGAAGTGGGAAGCGATGAAGCAGGACGCCGATGCGATCCTGGCCAGCTCGCGCCAGCTGTTCGCCGCACAGTCCGCCGCCACTGCGCTGGGGCAGGGCTCGGCACACATGCTGGACGACAGCCGCAAGCTGTTCGAAGCGTTCTCCTCATTCGGCTCGGTGTCCGATACCCGCCTGTTCCCCAATTTCTGGATCGGCGTGGTGTCCGGTGCGCTGTCGCTGATCGCGATCATCGGCTTCGTCTCCACCAACGTGCGCAGCCGCTCGCGTGAGCAGGAACTGCGCTACCAGACCCAGGTGGAGTTCAACAGCCGCAACCAGCAGGCGATCATGCGGCTGCTGGACGAAATCTCCTCGCTCGGTGAGGGCGACCTGACGGTGAAGGCCTCGGTGACCGAGGACATGACCGGCGCCATCGCCGACGCAATCAATTACGCGGTCGACGAGCTGCGCCACCTGGTGACCACCATCAACGACACCTCGGCCAAGGTCGCGCTGTCCACCCAGGAAACCCAGGCTACCGCCATGCAGCTGGCAGAAGCGGCCGGCCACCAGGCCAACCAGATCACCTCGGCGTCGGACCGCATCGGCGAAATCGCGGCGAGCATCGAGCAGGTGTCGCGCAACTCGGCCGAATCGGCCGACGTGGCACAGCGCTCGGTGGTGATCGCTGCCGAGGGTGCCGGCGTGGTCCGCGAGACCATCCAGGGCATGGACCAGATCCGTGACCAGATCCAGGAAACCTCCAAGCGCATCAAGCGCCTGGGTGAATCCTCGCAGGAGATCGGTTCGATCGTGGAACTGATCAACGACATCTCCGAGCAGACCAACATCCTGGCGCTGAATGCCGCCGTGCAGGCGGCCTCTGCAGGTGAAGCCGGCCGCGGTTTTGCCGTGGTGGCCGACGAAGTGCAGCGCCTGGCAGAACGCACTTCGGGTGCGACCCGACGCATCGAAAACCTGGTGCAGGCGATTCAGGCCGATACCAACGAAGCGGTCACCTCGATGGAACAGACCACCGCCGAAGTGGTGTCCGGTGCACGCCTGGCCGAAGACGCCGGCACCGCATTGACCGAGATCGAGCGCGTGTCCAACGCCTTGAACAACCTCATCAAGAACATCTCCATCGCCGCCCAGCAGCAGTCGGCTGCGGCCTCGGACATCACCCGCACCATGGGCGTGATCCGGCAGATCACCGGCCAGACCTCGCAGGGTGCCGGACAGACCGCCGAATCGATCGGCCACCTCGCGCAGCTGGCGGCCGACCTGCGTCGTTCGGTCGCCGACTTCAAGCTGCCGGCGTGACGCGGGCAGGGCGGCGAGCAAGGAACCAGTCGATGAAGCATTTCCATTCCCCAAGCCAGAACTCGCGCGGCCAACGCGCGGCGGCGAACGGAGCGCGTCCATGAGCAGTCTGCGCGATGCGATGAGCCACGCAGCGCTGGGCTGGGTCAAGCCGGAGCTGGACGAGACCCTGCGCCAGGTGCGCAACGAGGTCGAGTACTACGCGGAAGATCCCAGCGATGCCAGCCGCATGCGGATCTGCGCGGGCTACCTGCACCAGGTGCAGGGCACCCTGCGCATGGTCGAGCTGTATGCCCCGGCGATGGTGGCCGAGGAGCTGGAACAGCTGGCCAATGCCATCGGTATGGGCCGTGTGGCCGATCGTGATGAGTCCTGTGCAACCCTGATGCGCGGCAGCGTGCTGCTGCCCGATTACCTGGAGCGCCTGCAGAACGGTCATCGCGATATTCCGATCGTGCTGATGCCGCTGCTCAACGAAATCCGTTCCGCGCGTGGCGAAGAAGGCGTGCATGACAGCGTGCTGCTGGCATTCGCGCCGGACAGCGTCAGCGCCACAGAGGCCGAGCTGGACCATGCCCGTGGCAGCGTGAGCGGGCGCAATCGCGAGCTGCTGGATACGGTGGGCAGTGCGGTGAAGGAAGAACTGCTGCGCATCAAGGATGCGCTCGACCTGCACCTGCGTACCGGTGGTGCGCCGGAACAGCTGCAGACCCAGGCCAACGAGCTCGGCGCGGTGGCCGATACGCTGGGCATGATGGGCCTGGGCGTGGCCCGTGGCGTGGTCGTGCAGCAGCGCGATGCGCTGCGTGGGGTGGTCGAGGGTCGCCAGCAGATCGACGAGAACCTGCTGTTGGATATCGCTGGCGCACTGCTGTACGTGGACGCGTCGCTGGACGACCAGGTCGCCCATCTGGGCGCCGGCGGCAGTGGCGAAGATGACCCGAGCGCGGTCGAGAACCGGCGCACGGTGGAGGTGCTGGCGCATGAGGCCATCGCCAACTTCGCGGCGGCCCGTGAGCATTTCGTCGCCTTCATCGAAACCAGCTGGAACCACGCCGAGCTGCAGGACGTTCCGCGCCTGCTGGGTGATGTCTCCGGTGCGCTGCGCATGCTCGACCTGGGCACCGCCGCCGACTACCTGCGCGGCGTACAGCAGTACATCGAAGCCGAGCTGATCGGTCGCCAGCGCGTGCCCAGTGGTCGCCAGCTGGATACCCTGGCCGATGCCATGGCCAGCCTCGAGTATTACCTGGAGGCGCTGCGCGACCGTCGCCCCGGCCGCGAGGACATTCTCGAGATCACCCGCAGCAGCCTGGAAGCGCTGCGCTACTGGCCGCTGCCGGACCGCAATGCAGCTGCGCCTGCCGCAGGCGAGCCGGTGGTGTTCGCATCGCTGCTGGTCGAGCGCGAGCCGGTCGCGGTGGAGCCTGGCTCGCTGCAGCCGGAACCGATCGAGATCCCGGTGCAGCCGGCCGCGCCCGCCGCTGGCAACGTGCCGGTGCCGCTGCCGGACTTCACCTTCGATCCGACGCCGATGGCGCCGCAAGAAGTTGCCGACAACAGCCTGATGTTTGGCGAGCTGGGCTCTGCAGCAGTCACGGCTGCGGTCAACGTCGGCAGCGCCGGCGCGACGCCCTTGTCGCTTCATGACGGGGAGGATGCACCGCTGGTGTTCGCGGCCTCCAGTGCACCGGCACCCGAGGTTCCGCAGTGGGACCTGGCGCCGTTCCATCCGGATGCCGATCCGCTGGCGGCCGCCGATGACGAACGCAGCCCGACCTTCGCCAGCTTCGATCCGGTCGGCTTCGAACAGGCCGATGCCGGGCAGTTCGCTGCGCCGCAGTGGGCGTGGTCCGGGGCGCCGTCGCATGACCTGGCTGATGCCACGACGCTGACCGCTGATGACGGTGGCGATGTCGCGGTATCGATCGACACCGGTTTCGATGCTGCGCCGGTGTTCGACCCGGTCGCAGCCGAGCACGAGCCCGGGGCCTTGCCGGCCGATGATGTGGTGTTCCGCTTCGATGCCGATGCGCTGGACAATGCCGACGACGTGCTTTCGCTGCACGCGATGGAGACATTGTCGCTGGACGACGATGCCGACCCGCTGCCGTCGCTGGAGATTGTCGATGCCGGCCTGCCGATCCCGGCTGCCGACAGCCTGGATGCCGCCGATGGTGATGCCGTTGCCGATGACGTGCCGGCCTTGCGTGCCGATGACACGGTCGCTGCGGCGGAGTCACCGGCTCCTGCGGTGTCGGTGATCGACATCGATACCATCGCGCCAATCGATTTCAGCGAGGCCGATGCGCAGTTCTTCGCTGAACTGAGCGCAGCCGCCGCCGATTTCAATCCGCAGGCGGCAGCCACTCCCGCCGCTGCGGAAACGCCGGTCGTGGTCGCTGCCGACGCCGGCTTCGAGGCCGGCTTCGATGACGACGCGGAGAACATCGACGAGGACATCCGCGAGGTGTTCCTGGAAGAGTTCGACGACGAACTGGCCAACCTCGGTACGTTGCTGCCGGCATGGCGTATGCAGCTGGACAACATGGACCGGTTGCGGCCGATCCGGCGCATCTTCCACACCCTGAAGGGCAGTGGTCGCCTGGTCGGTGCGCGCACGCTGGGTGAATTCGCGTGGAAGATCGAGGGCATGCTCAATCGCGTGCTGGACGGTAGCCGCGCGGCCTCGCCGGCGGTGCTGGCGATGGTCGACAACGCCCACGCCGCGCTGCCACAGCTGAACGCGGCGCTGCGCAACGGCCAGCGGATCAGTGTCGACCTGCAGGCGATGCAGGCCATCGCCGACCGCGTTGGCGCCGGCGAGGAAACCTTCTACGTACCTCTGCCGGTCGCCGCTGCACCGGCAGTGCCGCAGCCTGCGGCCGAAGGCGAAGACGAGATCAGCCGCATCCTTGAGGCTGAAGCGGTCGCATCGACGCAGGCCGACGCTGGCACGGTGGTTGAAGCGGACGGCACGCCGGCCAACATCGACAGCGTGCTGCGCGAGATCCTCGAGGCCGAGGTGGAAGTCCACCAGGCGACCCTGCAGGACTGGCTGCGCTCGGCGCAGCAGGCACCGCAGCCGGTCAGCGATGCACTGCTGCGCGCGGTGCACACCATGAACGGTGCCTTCGCGATGACCGAGGTGCCGGAGATCACCGCCGTCACCGGCGGCGCTGAGTCCTACATCAAGCGTGCACTGGCCGCGGACGTGGTGCCAGGTGAAGAAGGCCTGGCCGCACTGGATGCGACCGCGCAGGCGATCACTGCGACCATGGACGCGCTGCAGGCCGAACAGCCGCGCATCGCATCGCAGGACGCGCTGGTGCAGCGCTTGCAGGCGCTCGCCGGCGAGCTGCCGGAAGCACGCTGGCCGATGGCCGGGCTGGAAGACGGCGACGATGACCTCGCGCTGGACACCGAATTGGAGCCCCGGGCCGAGGCACCGCAGCTGGCGCTGGACGCAGAAGATGACGCCGAAGTGCCGGCAGCTCTCGAAGCGCCACCCGCGCAGGTGCTGGAACCGGTTACGGACGATGTAGAAACGGCGGCGGCCCTCGACACCGCCGACAGCGGGCTGGACGTTGCGGAGCTGACCGCCAGCGACGATCTTTCGCGCTACTTCGATGCGGGATGGCCGTCGGTGCCGGGCGAAGGTGAGCCCGCCGTGGTCGCACAGGAAGGACTTGAATCGGTCCAGGTGGACGCGACCGCGCCACTCCCTGCCGCGGAGGAAGCGGACGCGGAACCGGCGTCGTCGCTGGCCGACGGCGCTGATCTGACCGTGGCAGATGATCTGTCGCCGTACCTCGATGCCAGCGCGCTGCCGGTCGATGACCGCGACGCGGATGAACTGCCTGCGGCCGCAGAAGATGACGTAATCGACCTGAATACGCTGCAGTCCTCCGATCTGGACGACGCCGACGGCAACGGCTTCGATGATGCTGCTGCACTGCCACTCGACAGCGAGCTGTCGAGCCTGCAGGATGAAATGGCTGCGCCGGGTTTTGCAGAACCGGTCACGCTGGCAGCCGCGCTCGAGGCCGGCCTGCACGTGATCGACGAAGAGCAGACCTTGGACGACGACGGGCAATGGCCCGTGCTCGGCCTCCAGGCCAGCGAACTCGCGCCGGGCGAGGCGGAAGCCTTTGCCGAGGATGCGGACGTCGGCGGGGAGGCGGCGGTCGGTGAAGGAGAGAGCGCCGATCAGCCGTCCCCGGCGACGGTGAATGAGGAGACCACTGCAGAAGCACCGCAGGCCACCGATGAGCCGGTGCGCTTCTTCGAACTCGAAGATGCACCGGGTCAAGGGACGTTGCATGCCGAAGCCGCCGAAGTCGCCGAAGTCGCCGAAGCCAGCTCCCCGGCCATCGACGCAATGCCGGCCGCTGCAGCCGAAGAAGAAGCCGAAGACAGTGCAGACACACTCGACTTCAGCGTGTACGACCGCGAGCTGGTCGACATCTTCGTCGAGGAAGGCAAGGACCTGCTCGATCACTGCGATGGCCTGATCAGCGAACTGCGCGATGCACCACAGGACCGCGAGGCGCTGTCCGGCCTGCAGCGCGACCTGCACACCCTCAAGGGTGGCGCACGCATGGCCGGCATCAATGCCATCGGCGACCTTGGTCACAGCATCGAATCGCTGCTGGAAGCTGTCGCCGCAGGCCGCACCGAGATCGAGCGCCGCGATGTGCAGCTGCTGGAGCGTGGCTTCGACCGCCTGCACCAGCTGCTGACCCGCACCGGTGATCATCGCGTGGTGGAACCGGCGCAGGACCTGGTAGATGCGTTCGAAGTGCGTACCACCACCGATATTGCAGCGGCAGCGGCAACCAACGTGGCGAGCGTCGCAGAAACCGCTTCGGCACCGGTCGCCAGTCCGGCTCCGGCACTGCTCGATGCGCCGTTGTCGGCACCGTTGCCGGCCGAAGGCGTGGTCGACGAAGATCCGCTGGCGCGTCCGCAGCAGGAACAGGTGCGCGTGCGCGCCGACCTGCTCGACCGCCTGGTCAACCACGCCGGTGAAGTGGCGATCTACCGCTCGCGGCTGGAGCAGCAGCTGGGTGCTTTCCGAGGCGCGATGGGCGAACTGGAGCGCACCAATGCGCGTCTTCGCGATCAGCTGCGCCGCCTCGATCTGGAAACCGAGGCGCAGATCGTCGCCCGCTACCAGCGCGAGCAGGACCAGGCCGACCAGAAGTTCGACCCGCTGGAGCTGGACCGCTTCTCCACTCTGCAGCAGCTCAGCCGCGCGTTGAACGAATCGGCGGCCGACCTTGGCGGCCTGCAGGGCGTGCTCGACGATCTGTCACGCCAGTACGATTCGCTGCTGCAGCAGCAGTCGCGCGTTAGTTCGGAACTTCAGGACGGTCTGATGCGCGCGCGCATGGTGCCGTTCGATGGCCTGGTGCCGCGTCTGCGCCGTGTGGTCCGGCAGGCCGGCATGGATACCGGCAAGCAGGTCCATCTGACCCTGGAAGGTACCCACGGCGAACTCGATCGCAACGTGCTCGACCGCATGGTCGCGCCGCTGGAACACATGCTGCGCAATTCCGTGGCCCATGGCCTGGAGGCGCCGGAGCAGCGCCGCGCCGCCGGCAAGCCGGAGGAGGGCGAGATCGCCATCCGCCTGCACCGCGAAGGCTCGGAAATCGTGCTGGACGTGGCCGATGACGGCGCTGGCCTGGACCGCGAAGCGATCCGCCGCCGTGCCCTCGACCGTGGCCTGCTGGCTGCCGATGCGCAGCCGAGCGAGCAGGAGCTGGACAACCTGATCTTCGCTTCCGGTTTCACCACTGCCGACCAGGTCAGCCAGTTGGCTGGCCGCGGCGTGGGCATGGACGTGGTGCGCAACGAAGTGCGCCAGCTGGGCGGCTCGGTCGACATCCAGTCGGTGCGTGGCCAGGGCGTGCGCTTCACCCTTCGCCTGCCGCAGACACTGGCGGTCACCCAGGCAGTGTTCGTGCAGATCGGCGAAACCACTTTCGCGGTACCGGTGGCCTCGGTCAGTGGTATCGGCCGCCTGTCGCGTGAGCGTTTCGAAGCCGCCGACAGCAGCTACCGCTACAGCGGCGAAGACTACCCGCTGTACGATCTCGGCAGCCTGGTCGGACAGGCCCCGGCGCGTGCCGATGGCCAGCACCAGGTGCCGTTGCTGCTGGTCCGCGCCGGCGACCTGCGCGCCGCCGTGGCGATCGACCAGGTACTGGGCAACCGCGAAATCGTGGTCAAGCCGGTCGGCCTGCAGATCGCCTCGGTGCCCGGTATCTACGGTGCCACCATTACCGGCGATGGCCGCGTGGTGGTGATCCTGGACGTGGCGCCGCTGGTGCGCCGCTTCCTCGCCAATCCGACGCTGCCGGTACTGGCCAATGCGCCACGGCAGGAGCGCCAGGTGCCGCTGGTGATGGTGGTCGACGACTCGCTGACCATGCGCAAGGTCACCGGCCGCATCCTCGAGCGCCACAACTTCGAGGTCAGCGTCGCCCGCGATGGCGTGGAAGCGCTGGAGCGCCTGGAAGAGCGCGTGCCGGACCTGATGCTGTTGGATATCGAGATGCCGCGCATGGATGGCTACGAGCTGGCCACCGCGATGCGTGCCGACCCGCGCTACAAGGACGTGCCGATCGTGATGATCACTTCGCGCAGTGGTGACAAGCACCGCCAGCGCGCCTTCGAGATCGGTGTCCAGCGTTACCTGGGCAAGCCGTACCAGGAACTGGACCTGATGCGTAACGTGTACGACCTGCTGGGGATCGCCCGTGTCCGTGAGTGAAACCCAAGCGGCTCCGGCCGTGGCCCTGCTGGCCCGCCCCGGCGCGGCGCGTGAGCGCCTGCGTGAGGCGTTGTCGCACGCCGATGTGCAGCTGGTGCTGGAAGACGACCCGAACAGCCTGGAGCCGCAGGTCCTGCAGCAGGCGCGGCCGCAGTTCGTGGTGATTGCTCTGGAGGCGGCCATCGAGGACGCGCTGGAACGGCTGGACGCCGTGCTGTCCGCACCGGGCCTGACCCTGGTGTTCGACGAGGCCGAACTGGCCGCGCGCCGCGATGGCTGGGAAGCCCAGCGCTGGGGCCGACATCTGGCTGCGAAGCTGCACGGCCACCAGCAGGTGTTGCCGCCGGGTGCCGAGGATGAACCCAGCCTGCAGCTGGAGCCGGGCCATCCGGCACCGCCGCCCGCGCCACGTGAAGAAGCACTTCAGCCGCACCTGGACCAGGCGTTGAGCTGGGCCGACGACGTCCCGGCCGACGGCCTGTATTCGCCCCCGGCTCACCTGCATGAACCGATCGCGCTGGAGCAGGCACTGGCCGCGCTGCAGCCGGTCGTGCCGGAGCCACTGGAGGCACCGCCGTTGCCGCCAGCGATGGCAGAGCCTGCCGCAGCCGCACCGCCGGTGTCCTTCGACCACACCGCGTGGTCGCTGGTCGATGACGTGGTGGATGCACCGGCTGCCGTCGGCATCGCTGCGGTCGAGGCGGCACCGCCTTCGTTCGATACCGATCACCTGAGCCTGGTCGATCTGGACGCTGCAGCGCCGGTTGGCGCGCAGGCCGGATCCCTGCTGGTGCTGGCCGGCATTGGCGGCCCGGATGCGCTGCGACGCCTGCTCGGTGCGCTGCCGGCGTCGCTGGCCGTGCCGGTGCTGGTGCACATGCGCCTGGATGGTGGCCGTTACGGCAACCTGGTCAAGCAGATGGCACGGGTGTCGCCGTTGCCGGTGCAGCTGGCCGAAGCCGGCCAACGTGCGGCAGCGGGCGAAGTGCATGTGCTGGCCGATGACATCGGCGTGCAGGTGGCCGCTGATGGCCTGCATTTCATCAGCGACGCACAGGGCATTTCGATTGCCGCGCTACCGGCGGAACACACGGCACTGGTGCTGCTCAGCGGGGCCGACCTGGGCCACGTCGGACCGGCGCTGGACCTGGCTGCCGCCGGCGCCTGGGTGGCCGGGCAGGTGGGCGAGGGCTGCTATGACCCGGCCGCAGCCACCGCTGTGGTTGCCGCCGGCATGGTGGCGGGGGAGCCGCAGGAACTGGCACAGGCGATTGCCGCACGCTGGGGCGTGGATGACGACAACGGAGAGGCACCATGAGCTACGCCAGCAATGACGAGATCCGCGGCGTCCTGATCCAGGCAGGCAACGCGCGCGTATTGCTGCCCAATGCCACCGTGGCTGAAATGATGTCGCGCGTGCCGGTGCAGCCGGTCTCCGATGCGCCCCGCTGGCTGGTCGGCGAGATCGGCTGGCATGGCTGGCAGGTGCCGCTGGTGTCGTTCGCACGTCTTTCGGGACTGGGCGAAGAAGCCGTGGGCGGCCACAACAAAGTGGTGGTGCTGAAGGCCCTCAGCGGCAACGCGCAGCGTCCGTACTACGCGCTGCTGACGCAGAACTTCCCGCAGCTGATCTCGGTGCCGCGCGACGGCCTGCTGGCCGATGCCTCGGAGGAAACCCTGCCGGACATCGTGCACATGCGCGTGCTGCTGGGCGAGCAGAGCGCGCTGCTGCCGAACCTGGACGCGCTGGAAGCCGCGCTGGATTCGCTGGCCGTTTGATCGGGAATCCGCCGGGCATTTCGAATTCCTGGTAGTGCCGGCCGCTGGCCGGCAACCTCATGATCCGGTGGATGCCGGCCAGCGGCCGCCACTACCACGAATCAGCCTTACCCCAGATCGCCCAACCGCGCCTGCAGCGCCGCGATCGCGGCCAGCCCGGCGGTCTCGGTGCGCAGGATGCGCGGACCCAGCTGCAGGCCCTGGAAGCCAGCGGCCGCCAGTTGGTCCCGGTCGCGTGGCGACCACCCTCCTTCCGGACCGATTGCAATCACGATGCCCCCGGCAGGTGCGGCGTCCATCGTCGACAGCCGGTGCGCACCCTGCGGATCCAGGGTCAACCGAAGCGTATCCACCGGCAGTGCCGCTGCCGCCCGCGCAAGCGACAACGGTGAACCCACCTGTGGAATGCGCGCGCGCCCGGACTGGCCGCAGGCCGAGGCCACCACGTTGTTCCAGTGCGCCACGCGCTTCTCGGCGCGTGCGGCGTCGAGCTTCACCTCGGTACGTTCGGCATTGACCGGAATGATCGCCGCCACGCCCAGTTCAGTGGCCTTCTGCAGGATCAGGTCCATCTTCTCGCCACGGGCAATGCCCTGCAGCAGGGTGATCGACAGCGGCGACTCATTGTTGATGGCCTGCACGGCGTCGATGCGGACCTGCACCTCGCGCTTGCCGGCCACGGTCAGCGTCGCGCTGTAGTCGTGGCCATCGCCGTTGAACAGCACGCAGGTATCACCTTCGCGCAGGCGCATCACCCGTACCAGGTGGTTGGCCGTCTCTTCCGGCAGGGTCACGGTCTGGCCGCTGTGCAGCGCCAGATCGATGGGGCAGCGGGTCACGCGCATGCAATTGCCTCGTCGATGGCTGCCAGCGTGGTATGTGCCAGCAGTTCCAGTTGTTCATCGTCCACGCAGTACGGTGGCATCCAATACAGCACATCGCCCAGCGGGCGCAGTACCACGCCGCGTTTGAGCGCGGCCTTGTAGGCGTGCAGGCCCAGCCGCAGTGACGGGTCGAACGGTGTGCGCCTGTTGCCGTCGCGCGACAACTCGAAGGCCACCACCATGCCGGCCTGGCGTACATCGGCCACGTGCGGATGGTCGGCGAACGGCGCGGCGAGGGTCCCCATCACCGAAGCGATGCCGCGGTTGCGTGCGACCACATCGTCGTCGCGGAAGATGTCCAGCGTCGCCAACGCCGCCGCGCAGGCCAGCGGATTGCCGGTGTAGCTGTGCGAATGCAGGAACGCGCGCTCGCGGGAGTCATCGAGGAACGCGTCGTACAGTGCCTGCGTGGCGAGCACGGCGGCCAGTGGCAGGAAGCCGCCGGTCAGTCCCTTGGACAGGCACATCAGGTCCGGCATCACCCCGGCCTGTTCGCAGGCGAACATCGTGCCGGTGCGGCCAAAGCCTGCGGCGATTTCGTCGGCGATCATGAACGCACCGTGCGCATCGCACAGTTCGCGCACGCGCTGCAGGTACACCGGGTCGTGCATCCGCATGCCTCCTGCGCACTGCAGGCGCGGTTCCAGGATCACCGCGCAGATCTCGCCCGGGTGCTGGTCGAACAGCGTGGCCAGTCCATCCGCCGCCTGCCGCGCGCGATCTGCCGCACTCTGGCCAGGCTCGGCCAGGTAGGCGTCGGGCGAGGGCGCGAACAGGCCTTCGGCCAGCAGCGGCGCATAGACACGGCGGTACAGCGGGATGTCGCCCAGCGCCAGCGCGCCCAGGGTCTCGCCGTGGTAGCCGTTCTCCAGCGCGATGAAGCGCGTGCGGCGCGGCTCTCCGCGGTTCTGGAAATACTGGAACGCCATCTTCAGCGCCACTTCCACGCCAGCTGAACCGTTATCGGCATAGAACACCTTGGCCAGCGGTTCGCGGCCGGGCTGCCGTGGTGCCAGCGCCAGCAGGCGTTCAGCCAAGGTGATCGCCGGCTCGTGGCCGAAGCCGGCCAGCATCACCTGTTCCAGCTGCCCGGCCTGGGCGGCGATGGCGCCGCCGATGCGCGGCTCGGCATGGCCGAACAGGTTGGTCCACCAGCTGCTGACCGCGTCCAGGTAGCGGTTGCCGTCGTGGTCGAACAACCAGGCGCCCTGGCCGCGTGCGATCGGGACCAGTGGCAGGGTGTGCGGATGCTCGCGCATCTGCGTGCACGGGTGCCACAGCACCTTCAGGTCGCGTTGCCGCCAGTGCTCGACCAGCGGGGAGGGGGTTGGGTCTGCTAGCATTTCGGGCTCATGAACATGTTGCTGCCTGCACATTCTATCGGCCCCGGCGCAGACGCCGGCCGCCGCGGAGATTCCGCATGAACGATGACCGTGGCGGCCGTCGCTTGCCGATCATCCATCGGATCACCGATGAAGAGAACGGTCCCTTCCAGCGCCAGCACCTGGACCTGGAGTTCTCCAACGGTGAACGCCGCCGCTTCGAGCGCCTGGTCAGCCGGGGCCACGGCGCGGTGGTGGTGGTGCCGATGCTTGATGACGAGACCGTGCTGCTGGTACGTGAATACGCTGCCGGCATGCACCGCTACGAACTGGGGCTGGTCAAGGGCCGGATCGATGCCGGCGAGACCCCCGAGCAGGCCGCGGACCGTGAACTGAAGGAAGAGGCCGGTTATGGTGCGCGCCGGGTAGACGTGCTGCGCGCGATGACCCTGGCCCCGACCTACATGAGCCATCAGTCGTGGCTGGTGGTGGCGCGCGACCTGTACCCGGAAAAGCTGGCCGGCGATGAGCCGGAAGAGCTGGAAGTGGTGCCGTGGAAGCTGGCCGAGCTGGACCAGCTGATGCTGCGCGAGGACTTCTCCGAGGGTCGCTCGCTGGCGGCGCTGTTCATCGCCCGGCAGTGGCTGCAGGGAACGCGATGATCAAACTGACCACGGACCTGCGCGAGACCGCCATCGCCATCGCCCAGGAAGCCGGACAGGCCATCATGCAGGTGTATGCCGATGGCTTCGACGTGCAGCTCAAGGACGACGACAGCCCGGTCACCAGTGCCGACCTGGCGGCCAACCAGGTCATCGAGCAGGGCCTGCAGCAGCTGACCCCGGATCTGCCGATCCTGTCCGAGGAGTCGGCGCAGGTGGGCTGGGAGCAGCGCCGCCACTGGGGTGCCTACTGGCTGGTCGACCCGCTCGACGGCACCCGCGAGTTCGTCAAGCGCAATGGCGAGTTCAGCGTCAACATCGCATTGATCTACCAGGGCGCGCCGGCCTTCGGCGTGGTGCTGGCGCCGGTCACCGGCATCGTCTGGCATGCCATGCGTGGTGAGCTGGCGTACCGTCGCCAGGGCCTGCATGACACTGTGTTGCGTACCCGCACGCCGGCCACCGCACCGCTGCGGGTGGCCGCCAGCCGCTCCCACCGCTCGCCGGAAACCGAAGCGCTGCTGGCGCGGATGGGTCGCATCGAAACCATCGCTCAGGGCTCATCGCTGAAGTTCTGCCGGATCGCCGAAGGCGGCCTGGATGTCTACCCTCGGCTGGGCCCGACCTCCGAATGGGACACCGCCGCCGGCCAGTGCGTGCTGCACGCTGCCGGTGGCGCGGTGCTGTCGGCGGCGACCGGCAAGCCGTTCCGCTACAACCGCCGCGAGACCCTGTTGAACGGCGATTTCATTGCCCTTGGTGACACCAGCCTGCCCTGGCGCGACTGGTTGTCCGATTGACCCTGGAGACCGCATGAGCGCGCACGACACCCCCACCACCGACAGTGCCGCCAGCAACGAATTGGAACGCCTGCTGTCGATCATGGCGCGCCTGCGCGATCCGCAGGATGGCTGCCCCTGGGACCTGGAGCAGAACTTCGCGACCATCGCCCCGTACACCATCGAGGAAGCCTACGAGGTGGCCGATGCCATCGATCGGGGCGACCTCGATGATCTCTGCGATGAGCTGGGCGACCTTCTGCTGCAGGTGGTGTTCCATGCGCGCATGGCCGAGGAGCAGGGTGCCTTCGCCTTCGCTGAGGTCGCACGCGCGATCAGCGACAAGATGCAGCGCCGCCACCCGCACGTGTTCGCCGATGTCAGCGTCGATGACGCCGACGGGGTGACGCGCAACTGGGATGCGATCAAGCGTGCCGAGCGAGTCGCCAAGGGCGAGCAGGACACCTCCGCATTGGCCGGCATCTCACGTGGCCTGCCCGAATGGCAGCGGGCGGTGAAGCTGCAGTCGCGTGCGGCCAAGGTCGGTTTCGACTGGCCGGGCCCGCTGCCGGTGCTGGACAAGGCAGCCGAGGAACTGCAGGAACTGCGCGAGGAGTTCGAGCGCGGCGATATCGCCGGCAACAAGGCGCGCCTGCAGGAAGAGCTGGGCGACCTGCTGTTCGTCTGCGCCAACCTGGCACGCCATGCCGATATCGATCTGGGCGCGGCACTGCGCGGGGCCAACCACAAGTTCGAACGTCGCTTCCGTGCGATGGAGGCACAGGCCGAAGTGCAGGGGGAAGCGCTGTCCGCGCTGGACCTGGATGCGCAGGAAGCACTGTGGCAGCACGCCAAGGCGGCGGAGAAGGCGTGAAGACGCTCGCGCTGTTCCTGCTGACCGCGCTGGCCGAAATCGTTGGCTGCTACCTGCCGTGGTTGTGGCTGCGCAAGGGCGGCAGCATCTGGTTGCTGCTGCCGGCGGCAGCCAGTCTGGCCCTGTTCGCGTGGCTGTTGACCCTGCATCCAACCGCCAGTGGCCGCGTCTATGCCGCTTACGGTGGCGTCTATATCGGCACTGCGCTGTTCTGGCTGTGGCTGGTCGATGGCATCCGTCCCAGCCGCTGGGACCTGCTCGGTGCAGCCCTGTGCCTGGCCGGCATGGCGGTGATCATGTTCGGACCGCGCGCGCCTTCGGTGTAGAGTCGAGGCATGCTCGACTGCTTCTGCCAGGATCCGTCGAGCCGAGGCAGCCGAGCATGGCTCGGCTCTACAAGGGCAAGGATGCTCGCGCAGCGCTGCCTCCCCGTAAGGTGCATGATGCAGGCAGTACAGCCCGGAGCATGCGCATGTCCCGCTTCGCCAGCTTCCGTGAGTTCTATCCGTTCTACCTCAGCGAGCACCGCCACCCGGTGTCGCGCCGGCTGCATTTCATCGGTAGTTGCGGAGTCCTGCTGCTGGTCGCAGCCGCGATCCTGCGCGGCCAGCCGCTGCTCCTTCTCGGCGCCCTGTTCTGCGGTTATGGATTCGCCTGGGTCGGCCATTTCTTCTTCGAGAAGAACCGCCCTGCCACCTTCCAGCATCCGCTGTACTCGTTCATGGGCGACTGGGTGATGCTCGCCGACATCCTGCGCGGGCGCGTGCGCTGGTAGCCCCGGCTGTGAATGTCGCCTTCACGCGCTATGCTGGGGCCTGGACGTCATAGATAAGGAAAGCAAGATGTTCCCGACCATGTTCTTTACCGTGGTACTGGCCTTCGTGGCCGTGGTGATCCTGTTCAAGGCGGTACGGATGGTGCCCCAGGGATACGAGTGGACCGTCGAGCGCTTCGGGCGCTACACGCACACCATGACCCCAGGCCTGCATTTCCTGATTCCGATCGTGTACGGGGTGGGGCGCAAGGTGAACATGATGGAGCAGGTGCTGGATGTGCCCAGCCAGGAAGTGATCACCAAGGACAACGCCGCCGTGCGCGTGGACGGCGTCGTGTTCTTCCAGGTACTCGATGCGGCCAAGGCCGCCTATGAAGTGGCCAATCTGGAAGTGGCGATGATCGCCCTGGTGCAGACCAATATTCGTACCGTGATCGGTTCGATGGACCTGGATGAATCACTGAGCCAGCGCGAAGTGATCAATGCGCAGCTGCTGAGCGTGGTCGACCATGCCACCAACCCGTGGGGCGTGAAGGTCAACCGCATCGAGATCCGCGACATCCAGCCGCCGCGCGACCTGCTGGATGCGATGGCGCGGCAGATGAAGGCCGAGCGCGAGAAGCGCGCGCAGATCCTTGAGGCAGAGGGTTCAAGGCAGTCGGAGATCCTGCGCGCCGAAGGCGAGAAGCAAGCCACGGTGCTGGAGGCCGAAGGCCGCCGTGAGGCGGCGTTCCGCGATGCCGAGGCCCGCGAGCGCCTGGCCGAGGCCGAGGCCATGGCGACCAGGGTGGTGTCGGTGGCGATTGCCGAGGGTGACGTGCAGGCGATCAACTACTTCGTCGCCCAGAAGTACGTGGAAGCCTTCAAGGAACTGGCCAGTTCGCCGAACCAGAAGCTGGTGCTGATGCCGATGGAGGCCAGCGGGGTGATTGGTTCGATTGCCGGCGTGGCTGAGCTGGCCAAGCAGGCGCTGGCCGACCAGGACAGCAAGGCCGCCAGCAAGCGGCCACCACCGATCGGAGGCTGACATGCGCTGGGAAGTCGTAGGCTGGGGCGCGTTGGCACTGCTGCTGTTCGCGGCCGAAGCGCTGGCACCGGGGGCGTTCATGCTGTGGATCGGCATCGGCGCGGCGGCGGTGTTCGTGCTGGTGGCGGTGTTCGGCGATATCCCGCTGCTGTGGCAGGTGGTTGCCTTCGTGCTGTTGAGCGTTGTCTCGATCCAATGCTACCGGCGTTGGGGGCGGCCCCGCGCCCGGCCCAGCGATGCGCCGCTGCTCAACCGCCGCGCCGAGCAGCTGGTCGGTCGGGAGGTGGTACTGCAGCAGGGCATCGTCGGTGGCCAGGGACGGGTCAGCATTGACGATGCGTCCTGGCAGGTGAGTGGTCCGGAACTGCCTGCGGGTACGTGGGTGCGGGTGGTGGCGGTGCAGGGCAGCACGCTGCTGGTCGAAGCGGTGGCCTAGGGGTTCCCAGCCAACGGCGGAGCCCCTCGTGGGTGGTCGCGGAAGGCGGTTCATGTGTTTGGGTCGGGCGGGTTGGGTTCGCGGGACACGCCGTAAACCCCTCCATGGGGGCTCGATGGCGCCATCCATGGCGCCAACGGTCCCGCGAACCCAACCCGCCCGACCCCCGACAGTTTCCGTGCGCGTCCAGCCCACGGAAAAAGAAAAAGAGCAAAGAGCAAAAGCACTCGCTCCGACCCGCCCAGGCCGAGTCAATCCAGAGCCGATGAACTCAGGCTTTGCGCTCTAGCTGTAGAAAGCGGCGCCGGCCGCAGGCCGGCCAAACACCCCGCTGCGCTGCGGCACACCTGCGGGCGACCGATCTGGGATAATGGGGATTCTTGTTTCCTCTGCTGCCGGACCCGGTCATGACCCAGAAGACGCTGCTCAACGATACCCACCGCGCCCTTGGCGCCAAGATGGTCGATTTCGGGGGTTGGGACATGCCCATCCACTACGGCTCGCAGCTGGACGAACACCACCTGGTGCGTCGCGAGTCCGGTGTGTTCGACGTCAGCCACATGACCGTGGTCGACCTGCGCGGTGACCAGGTCAAGCCGTTCCTGCGCCGCCTGCTGGCCAATTCCGTGGACAAGTTGAAGGTGACCGGCAAGGCCCTGTACTCGTGCATGCTGAATCCGCGCGGCGGCGTCATCGATGATCTGATCGTCTACTACCTGGGCGATGACTTCTTCCGCATGGTCGTCAACGCATCCACCCGTGAGAAGGACCTGGCCTGGCTGCGTGAGCAGGCCGCGCCGTTCGGCGTCAGCGTCGAGCAGCGTCCGGACCTGGCCATCCTTGCCGTGCAGGGCCCGCAGGCGCGCGACATCGTCATCGGCCTGGCCCGCGAAGCCGACCGTGCAGCGCTGACCAAGCTTGGCCGCTTTGCTGCGCTGCAGGCGCAGTCCGACGATGGCGTCGAGCTGTTCGTCGCCCGCACCGGCTACACCGGTGAAGATGGTTTCGAGATCCTGCTGCCGCAGGATGCCGTGGTCGCGTTCTGGAACCGCCTGCTGGCGGCTGGCGTGAAGCCGGCCGGACTCGGTGCGCGCGACACCCTGCGCCTGGAAGCCGGCATGAACCTGTATGGCCAGGACATGGACGAAGCGATCAGCCCGTACGAAGCGGCGCTGGCCTGGACCGTGTCGCTGGACGAAGGTCGCGACTTCATCGGCCGCGACGTGCTGGAAGCGCAGAAGGCCGCTGGCACCGCACGCCAGATGATCGGCCTGGTGATGGACGAGAAGGGTGTGCTGCGTCATGGTCAGGCGGTGACCACCGCCGGTGGCCAGGGCGAGATCCTGTCCGGCACCTTCTCGCCGACCCTGGCCAAGGGCATCGCCTTCGCGCGCGTGCCGGCCGGTGAAGTGGGCGAGGTCACCGTCGACATCCGCGGCCGGCAGGTGCCGGTGCGCGTGGTCAAGTTCCCGTTCGTGCGCGAAGGCCAGGCCCAGCCCGGCGTGCTTGGCGACGCCTGATCCAAACATGCCGGTCGTCACTGACAGCAGTGGCGGCCGGTTGGTTACACTAGCCCCGTTTTTTCCACCCCTGCATATCTCTGGAGCAGTCCCATGAGCGAGATCCCCGGCGACCTCAAGTTCCTCAAGTCCCATGAGTGGGCCCGTGTCGAAGGCAATGGCCGCGTGACCGTCGGTATTTCCGACCACGCCCAGGGCCTGCTGGGTGACCTGGTCTACGTCGAGCTGCCCGAAGTCGGCGCGACCGCCAAGGCCAACGAGCAGATCGCGGTCGTCGAGTCGGTGAAGGCCGCCTCCGACGTCTACAGCCCGGTCAGCGGCACCATCGTCGAGGTCAACTCGGCGCTGTCGGACAAGCCGGAAACCATCAACGAAGATGCCTACGGCGACGGCTGGATGTACGTGGTCGAACTGTCCAACGCCGATGAGCTCAACGAGCTGCTGGATCCGGACGCGTACGCCGAAGCCCTGGAAGACGAAGACCACTGAGTCGTCACTTCCGGGTTCGGACACGGCCACCTTCGGGTGGCCGTTTTTGTTTTGGCGATGGTGCCCGACTCATGACGACGGGTTCGTTGCCGACCCTCGGCATGGCATCAGCGGGCAGACGAACGGCACGGAAGGGCATGCGCAGTTTTGCGCAAATCCGCGTTTCCACCCCGCGTTGGCGTGTCCGGATGTGAAAACTTTTGATGCCCCGTTGCGGCGCCGTTGTGCTGGCGTTGGCGGCAGCGGTGATGGTTGTTTGCAATGCATGCATGCTGTGGCGACGGACATGCACGCTTCTGCGTAGAGTGCTTATTTCAAGTGCTTTTTGTTCAACGATTGCGTCTGCGTTGTTGCAGACAACGTGCGTGCGCGGCGCTTCGGCGGTCGCTGCAGGCGCGACGTGGCGACCGTGCAGACGCCGCCGCGGACGGCGCGGATGTGAAAATTTTTCGCGGGGGTTGTTGACAGTAAAAAAAACCGTGATTAGGTTTCGCCTCAGCAGACCTTGCCTGCCCAACCGAGTGCGCAGAATCAATCGTCCGATGCGAAGCAGCCCCTTCAAGACCACCGCGACCCTGATGACGGTGGACATGGCCCCGCTTCCCCCGGAGAAATGCAAGGTACCTCCCGTTCCGATGCCCGCTCCGCCGATCGAGGCGGGCATTGCCGCATCCGTAACGGCGCGCCTGACGCGCCGGCGGTCCCCGCACGCAGCATCCGCGGGTTTGATCCACCTGGGCGTTTCAACTCCCTATCACTGACGAGGAGCCATCCCATGGCAACCAAGAAAGCTGCGAAGAAAAAGCCCGCCGCCAAGAAAGCGGTGAAGAAGGTCGCTAAGAAGGCCGCTGCCAAGAAGGCAGTGAAGAAGGTCGCGAAGAAGGCGACCGCCAAGAAGGCAGTGAAGAAGGCTGCGAAGAAGGTCGCCAAGAAGACCACTGCGAAGAAGGCAGTGAAGAAGGCGGCAAAGAAGGTAGCCAAGAAGTCCACTGCCAAGAAGGCCGTCAAGAAGACCGCGAAGAAGGCCGTCAAGAAGGTAGCCAAGAAGGCCACCAAGAAGACTGCCAAGAAGACTGCCAAGAAGGCTACTGCCCGCAAGCCGGCCAAGAAGGTCGCCAAGAAGGCAGTAAAGAAGACTGCAAAGAAGGCGGTGAAGAAGACCGCCAAGAAGGCAGTGAAGAAGACCGCGAAGAAGGCCACCAAGAAGGCTGCCCCGAAGAAGGCAGCGAAGAAGGTTGCCAAGCGCAAGCCGGCCGCCCGCAAGAAGAAGGCTGCTCCGGTCGCTCTGCCGGCAACCCCGGCGCCGCTGATCTAAGTACTTCCCGATAGCCGCATCCTGAAACCCCTTCCCTGTTGCCCAGCAGGGAGGGGGTTTTTTTATGCTCGGATGTCGGTTGCGAACGTGGTCGGCAAGGGCGGGAAACGCTCGACCAGGAAGTCGAGGAAGCTGCGCAGGCGGGTTGAGCGGTAGCGGTCGTGGGCGTAGACCACGTGCATCGGCCGACCGGCCTGACCGTGCTCGGGGAACAGCTGCACCAGGCGCCCGGCGTCGACATCCGCGGCCAGCAGCAGGGTCGATTGCAGCACGATGCCCAGCCCATGCAGTGCGGCCGAACGCAGTGCTTCGCCGTTGTTGATCTGCAGCCGGCCATCGGGCGCGTGGTCGAGCTCGCCAGCGCCGGCCTGCAGCCACTGCGCTAGCGCGCTGGGTTCGAAGGACAGGCATTGATGCGAGGCGAGCGCTGGCAACGTGTCCGGGGTGCCGTGGCGCGCGAGGTAGGCCGGCGAGGCGCACATCATCAAGCGATACGGGGCGAGCGGCCGTGCTATCAGTTCGCTGCTGCCGGCCAGGGTGCCGATGCGCAGCGCTGCTTCGAAACCTTCCTCGGCCAGGTCGACCACGCGGTCGGTCAGCGTCGCCTCGACACGGACGTCCGGGTAGCGGGCCATGTACTCGGCCAGCGCCGGCACCAGTGCATGGGTGCCGAAGATTACCGGAGCGCTGATGCGTAGCGTTCCTGCGGGTGCCAGCTGCTGGTGCTGGGCCTGCGCATCGGTCTCGTCCACCAGGCGCAGGATCTCCTTGCATCGCGCGTAGTAGTCCTCGCCGAAGGGGGTCAGGTGCTGGCGCCGGGTGGTGCGGCTGAGCAGCTGCATGCCGAGCCGGGCCTCGAGCGAGCGCAGGTGCTTGCCGGCCATCGTCGCGGAAATATCCATCGCCGCTGCCGCAGCGCTGAGGCTGCCCTTGTCCACGATCAGCACGTAGACCCGCATGCTCTCCAGCAGGTTCATCTGACACCCCGGGTGTTGAATGCTGAAACCTGCGCGGAGTTTATCAATCAGTGGTGATCAAAGAGCATGCGCTGCACGGGCCGGATGTGCCGGCCATGCTCACAGGAGAACACCATGGATTTGAACCTCGAGGGACGCACCGCGCTGGTCACCGGTGCGGGCAGTGGCATCGGTGCCGGTGTTGCCAGGTTGCTGGCGGCGCAGGGTGTGCGTGTTGTGATCAGTGCACGGCGCGCGGAGCCGCTGCAGGCCCTGGCGGCGGAAATCGAAAGCGGTGGCGCGCCCGCGCCGGTCATCGTGCTCGGTGATGTCACCGATGCCGATGATGTGCGCCGCATCGCCGATGCCTCGCTGGCGGCGCTGCAGCGGGTGGACATCCTGGTCAACGCGGCTGGAGGAGGGCGGCCGGCCACGGTGGATGCGGGCGACGATGTCTGGGAGGAGGCGATCGCACTGAATTTCTCTGCGGCGCGACGGCTGACCCAGGCATTGCTGCCGGCGATGCAGGCGCAGGGGTGGGGACGAGTGATCAACTTCAGTGGTTCGATGGAGCCGCGTGCCGTGAACGCCGCCACGGCAGCAAAGGCAGCGCTGCATCTGTGGAGCAAGGGGCTGTCGTCGGCGCTGGCCACACAGGGCATCACGGTCAATGCAATCGCGCCGGGACGGATCAATAGCGCGCAGATCCGGGACCGCCTGCATCCTACCGAGGAAAGCCGGCGCGAATTCATCGCCCGCAACATCCCGATCGGGCGCTTCGGCGAACCGGAGGAAGTGGCGCCGCTGGTGGCGTTCCTGGCCTCGCCGCTGGCCGGCTACATCACCGGTGCCGTGATTCCGGTGGACGGCGGAATGCACTACTTCGCGCATTAGCCCTCCGGAACTGTAGAGCCGAGCCCTGCTCGGCTGCTTCACGCATTTGTAGAGTCGAGCCGTGCTCGACTGCTTTGCACGGACAGTCGAGCAAGGCTCGACTCCACGACAGCCAACAAAAAGGGCGACCCGCGGGCCGCCCTTCGTACTCACCGTCGAGCCCGCCAGATCAGCGCGGCGAGGCGACGGCACGGTTGCTGGAAGCACCCTTGCCCTTGCGCTTGTCCTGCTGCGCAGGGCTCGCGCCTTCGGCCATCAGGTTGTCGCTGCCGAAGTCGGTGTCCACGTCCAGCCAGCGCTGCGTCGGCAGGCCGAGGGCGGCGTCGAGCACGGTCGGCAGCAGGCCGCTGGGCAGGCCGCTTTCGCCGTTCCACATGATGGCGATGCCAAGGTCGCGTTCCGGCACCAGCGCGACCAGGCCGCGGTAGCCCTGCACGGCGCCGGCATGGAACACCACGTCGTGGCCGGCATAGTCGAAGGTGCGCCAGCCCAGTGCGTAGCCGGCCGAGTGCAGGCGCTCGCGGCGCCAGCCCGAACGCATCTCGCCCGGGGTGTTGATCAGGCTGGAATGCAGGGTGGCCAGCAGCGGTGCCGGCAGCACGTCCGGACGGTGGCCGGTGTGGGCCAGCAGCCATTGCGCCATGTCGCTGGCGCTGGCGTTGACGCCGGCGGCCGGGGCGACGCGGTAATAGGTCGGCTTCGGCGTCAGCGACACCCAGCCATTACGGCTGCGCACGTGCGGGCGCGCCCAGCGTGAGCTGGCCTGGATGCCGGCCAGTCCGAGGCTGGCATCGTTCATGCCCAGCGGCTTGAAGATGCGGCGCTCGACCGACTGCTCGTAGAAGCTGCCCGAGGCGGCATAGACCACGTCACCGATCAGGCTGAAGGCCACGTTCTGGTAGGCGTAGCAGTCGCCCGGCAGGCACTTCAGGCTGGTGTTGGCCAGTTTCTGGGTCAGCGAGTAGTACTCGGCATTGCCTTCGATGTCGCGGTCGTAGGCGTTGTACGGCAGGCCGACGCGGTGGCTGAGTACGTCGGCCACGGTCAGGCGATCAGTCGCTTCCGGCGAGTTCAGGCGGAAGCCCGGCACGTAGTCGGTGACCTTGCTGTCCCAGCGCAGGGTGCCATCGTTGACCAGCAGGCCGGCCATGGTGCCGGCGAAGGCCTTGGACAGCGACGCCAGGCGGAACACGGTATGCGCATCGACCGGCAGCGGGTTGTTGACGTCGGTGACGCCATAGCCGCGCGCGCTGAGCACACGGCCACCCTGCACGATGGCCACGGCCATGCCCGGCACGCGCTCACCATAGGTCAGCTGCTGCGCCATCGATTCGATGTTTGCGACGTTGAAGCCGGCCGCCGGCAGCTGCACCTGCGGCACCAGGCCGGTGCGGTATGCGGCGGGCTGGGTGTGGGCGACGGCGGTGGCGGCGGATTCGATGTTGGCCGGCATCGGCGGCAACGGCGGCGGGGTCTGCGCGGTGGTGGACAAGGCAACGGGCATCAACATGCCCAGCAAACCGGTGGCCGCCGAACGGATCGGACGACGCAGGCTGTTCTTTTTCATCGTGGAGACCCGTGCGCGACTGCTGATGGCGATTCTAGCGCCGCTTTTCCCTTGTGCACAAACAAAGCGAAGATGAATGCGCATCTCGTTGAAAAAGTTGGAATTTTGACGCTCCGGAAGCGTGTGTCGGAACGTATCGTCCGGGTGGGATCGTGACACTGCGTTTCAGCCTTCTGCGGGGCTGCTGCTGGCGATGTTGCAGTGCATTGGCTAACGTACGCGCTTCACTGCCCCCGGAGCCTGCCATGCCGCTGTCCAACCGCCGTCTTCTGGCGAGGGACGCCGCGTGAGTGCGGTGCAGGTCAGGGGGCCGCTGAGGGGCCTGAGCGCGGCACTGCGTGAGTCGCCGGCGCTGTGGTGGTCGTTCCTGTACTTCTTCTGCCTGCTGAGCGGCTACTACGTGCTGCGCCCGGTGCGTGAGGCGATGGCCGCTTCGGCCGACCTGGAGACCGTGTTCCCGGCGGCGTTGATCGCCTGGTTCGCCAGCCATGGCATCGCCCTGAAGGACTTCGTCCTGCAGTTCCTGTTCTCCTGCGTGTTCGTGATCATGCTGGTGCTGCAACCGGTCTATGGATGGCTGGTCAGCCGCTTCCCGCGGCGGGTGTTCCTGCCGGCGGTGTACGGCTTCTTCATCGCCACCCTGCTGGGCTTCTACGCACTGTTCGACAGCGGCGTACCCGGGCGGGGCATGGCGTTCTTCTTCTGGATCACCGTGTTCAACCTGTTTGCGGTCGCGGTGTTCTGGAGCTTCATGGCGGATGTGTTCTCCAATGCGCAGGCGCGGGCCTACTACGGCTACATCGGTGCGGCCGGCACTGTTGGCGCCTTCCTCGGCCCGATCATCACCAGTGCGCTGGTGCAGCGGGTGGGCATCGCCAACCTGATGCTGGTTTCGGCCGGCTTCCTGGTCGTGTGCCTGTTGTGCATCTGGCGCCTGCGGCACTGGGCGGTGCTGCGCGAGCGTGAGCAGCGGCTGGTGTCGGGCGAGCAGCCGATGGGTGGCAGCGTGCTCGATGGCCTGAAGTTGATCGTGCGCGAGCCCCTGCTGCGCTGGCTGGCGATCATGGTGGTGTTCGGCGTGGGTGTCGGCACCTTGCTGTACAACCAGCAGGCCAGCATCGTACGTGCCTCGTTCAACGATGCAGGCGCTGCCACAGCCTTCTTCTCGCGCATCGACCTGGCGGTGAACGCGCTGGCGCTGTTGATGCAGCTCGGGCTGACCCGCTGGTTGCTGTCGCGCCACGGCATCGCCCCGGCGTTGCTGATTCCCGGTTTTGCGATCCTGATCGGCTTCTCGGTGCTGGCCGCATCGCCGATGCCGCTGATGGTGGCGGTGGTGCAGGTGATGACCCGCGCCAGCGAGTTCGCCCTGGCCAAGCCGGCCCGCGAAACCATCTACACCCGCGTGGACCGGCAGTGGCGCTACAAGGCCGGCGCGGCGATCGACACGGTGGTGTACCGCGGCGCCGACCTGAGCTTCGCCTGGGTGCACAAGGGCCTGTCCCTGTTTGGTTCGCACGTGGTGTTCATCGGCGGCGTGGTGGTTGCCGCGTGCATGACCGCTGCCGCATTCGGCGTGCTGCGCGAAGAAAAGAAGCTGCCGCGCGACCGCTGAGCCGCGCGGGGTCGGATCCCTCTCCCACGGAGAGGGCTCTGACCCCATCACCCCATCCATTTATCCAAGGAAACGCCCATGTACTGGATCGCACTTGCCTTGACCCTGCTGGTCGCCCTGCTGCACGTCTATTTCCTGGTGCTGGAGATGTTCCTGTGGACGCGCCCACTGGGCCTGAAGACGTTCCGCAACACGCCCGAGAAGGCAGAGACCACGCGCGTGCTGGCGGCCAACCAGGGCCTCTACAACGGCTTCCTGGCTGCAGGCATCGTGGTGGGGCTGTTGATCGACCAGCCGGTGCTGGTGACGTTCTCGCTGGCCTGTGTGGTGGTAGCGGGGTGCTATGGCGCCTACAGCGTGAACCGCCGTATTTTCATGATCCAGGCGCTGCCGGCGATTCTGGCGTTGGTGTTTCGCGCGGTGGCGTAGTTTCCTGCCAACGGCGCAGCCCCTCGTGGGGTGGTCGCGTAGAGCTTGTCATGGGGTTGGCCGGGCGGGTTGGGTTCGCGGGGGACGCCGCAAGTCCCCCTCCGGGGCCCGGCCCAGCCGCTGGCGGCTGTGCGTTCAGGCGCTTGCGAAGCAGTGCTTCGCAAGCAAAGCGCCTTCACCCCTGTAAGCTCGATGGCGCCATCCATGGCGCCAACGCCCCTGCACGGCCCACCCGCCCGACCCCTGACAGGTTCCGTGCGCGGCCAGCCCACGGAGAAGAAAAGAAGATCAAGAGCAACAGCGGGTCGCTGCGCTTGTGGGTTCTGCGTGCATGAAAAAAAGCGGCCGATGGGTCGCTTTTGCTTTTGCTCTTCTTTTTCTCTTCCGTGGGGGACGCCGCAGAGATCCGTCCGAGGCCGGAGGGGTGGGGCCGGGCGGGGTATCCGCGCCATGGATGGCGCGGCTAAGCCTACAGGGACGTACTTGCGGCGTCCCCGCATGGACCCACCCCTCCGGCCCAACCGATAAACCGCTTTCGCCGTCCACCCACGAGGGGCTGCGCCGTTCGCGGGAACCTTACTTCGCCGGCGACAGCCACATGTCGATCACCGCGCTGAACACCTCCGTTCCCGCGTGGTCGCGCACGCTCACCGTCACCGGCAGCGCATAGCCCTCGGCCGCAACGACAATCGGCTGCGCCGGCAGCGCCACCGCCTGCAGCGTGCCACGGGCCTTGGCCAGGTACTGCACCTGCATCCCCTTCGGAATCCAGCGCATGCCCTTCGGCAACGACGCATCGACCATCAGCCCGGCGGTCAGTTCGGCCAGGTTACACATCGCGATCGCGTGCACCGTGCCGATGTGGTTGCGCACCTTGCGGCGGTCGGGCAGCGTGCCTTCGCAGCGGCCGTGCTCAAGGCGGGTGATGCGCGGGGCGATGCTGGCGAAGTAGGGTGCCTTGAAGCACACCGCACGCGAGAACAGCCAGTTGCCGGCAGGCCATCGCTGCAGACGCTGGTAGAGGGACAGCAGGGGCGTGGACATGGTTGGAATTCCGGTCGGCAGATGAAACAACGGCGGGCCGAAGCCCGCCGTCGAAGGCAACACATGTCGCGGGCGATCAGGCTGCCTGCGAGTGCGGGTCCTTGTGCTGGCGGTCGTAGTAGCTGGCCGCGCGCAGTTCGTGGGTGTCGAAGTCGTCCACGGTGATGGTGTCCAGGGTCAGCGTACGCAGCTCTTCCAGCAGGCTGCGCTCGTCCTGGGTGATCACGCCTTCGGCCACGGCTTCGTCCAGCTGGCTGTTGAAGTCCAGCGCTTCGATGCCCTTGCTCTTCAGTGCCTTCAGGAACTTGCGCTCCACCGGCTCGGCCATGATCGCCTTGCTCAGGTAGCTGTTGATGCGGCCACCCGGGTTGTTCTCGCACGGGGTCAGGAACACGCCGCTGGCCAGACGATCACGCGCTTCGTTCGGGGCCATCAGCAGGGCAGCAACACGGCGGCTCAGGCGGTCGCCCGGAGCCTCGGCGCGACGGCCCAGCGGGAAGATCAGCGCCCACATCAGCCAGCCGATCGGACGGATCGGGAAGTTGCGCAGGGCGGCCGACAGTGACTCCTCGATCTTGTGCACGCTGTCATGGAAGGCCCAGGCCAGCAGCGGCTGGTCGGCCTGCGGTGCGCCTTCGTCGTGGTAGCGCTTGAGCATGGCGCTGGTCATGTAGACGTGGCTCAGCACGTCGCCCAGGCGGCCGGACAGCGATTCCTTGAACTTCAGCTTGCCACCGAGGGTCATCATCGAGATGTCGGCCATCAGCGCCAGGTTGGCCGAGTAACGGTCCAGCTTGCGGAAGTAGCGGCGGGTGTAGGCGTCACCCGGAGCGGCACCGAAGCGCGCGCCGGTCAGGCCGAACCAGAACGAACGCACGGCATTGGAGATGCCGTAGCGGATGTGGCCGAACAGGCTGCGGTCGAAGTCCTGCAGGCCGGCACGGGTGTCCGGATCCTGCGCCGCCTTCATTTCCTTCAGCACCCACGGGTGGCAGAGGATCGCACCTTGGCCGAAGATCAGCAGGCTGCGGGTCATGATGTTGGCGCCTTCCACCGTGATGGCGATCGGCGCGGCCTGCCAGCTGCGGCCGGCGAAGTTGCGCGGCCCCAGGATGATGCCCTTGCCGCCGATCACGTCCATCATGTCCGAGATCACTTCGCGGCTCATGTTGGTGCAGTGGTACTTGGCGATCGCCGACGGCACCGACGGCACGTCACCGCGGTCCACAGCAGCGGCGGTGGCCTGCGACAGCGCGCTGATCTTGTACGCCTTGCCACCGATGCGGGCCAGCGCTTCTTCCACGCCTTCGAAGCGGCCGACCGACAGGCCGAACTGCTTGCGGATGCGTGCGTAGGCACCGGTGACGGCTGCGCCGGCCTTGGCACCGCCGCTGGCGGTGGAGGGCAGGGTGATCGAGCGGCCCACGGCCAGGCACTCGTTGAGCATGTTCCAGCCCTTGCCGGCCATCGCAGCGCCACCGATCAGCTGGGTCAGCGGAATGAACACGTCCTTGCCGCGGATCGGGCCGTTCTGGAAGGTCGAATTCAGCGGGAAGTGGCGACGGCCGATTTCAACGCCGGCGGTCTCGCGCGGCAGCAGGCCCAGGGTGATGCCGATGTCGCGGGTTTTACCAATCAGGCCGTCCGGATCGTACATGCGGAAGGCCAGGCCGATCAGCGAGGCAACCGGGGCCAGCGTGATGTAGCGCTTGTCGAAGGTCAGCTTGACGCCGAGCACCTGCTCGCCGTTCCACTCGCCCTTGCAGACGATGCCGTAGTCGGGAATCGAGGTGGCGTCGGAGCCGGCGAACGGACCGGTCAGGCCGAAGCAGGGCACTTCGCGGCCATCGGCCAGGCGCGGCAGGTACTGGTCCTTCTGTTCCTGGGTGCCGTAATGCACCAGCAGTTCACCCGGGCCCAGCGAGTTGGGCACACCGACCGTGGAGCTGACCACCGAAGACACCGAGGCGAGCTTCTGGATCACCTTGTGGTGAGCCAGCGCGGAGAAGCCCAAGCCGCCATACTCCTTCGGGATGATCATGCCGAAGAACTTGTTCTTCTTGATGAAGGCCCACAGTTCCGGTGGCAGGTCCGCGTGGACGTGGGTGATTTCCCAGTCGTTGACCATCTTGCACAGCTCTTCCACCGGACCATCGAGGAAGGCCTGTTCTTCGGCGGTCAGCTGCGGCTTCGGGTAGTTGAGCAGGATGTTCCAGTCCGGGTCACCGGTGAACAGCTCGCCTTCGAAACCGACCGAGCCGGTTTCCAGCGCAATGCGCTCGGTCTGCGACAGCGGCGGCAGCACCTTGCGGAACACCTTCATCATCGGGCCGGTCAGCAGCGGCTTGCGGATGAACGGCAGCAGCAGCGGCACGGCGATGACGGCCAACACAGCGGCCGCGACGATCGTGGCGGTCTGGTTGACGTAGGGAATGAACCAGCAGGCGGCCAGCAGGGCCACGCTGATCAGCGTCCAGGTAACCAGCCGCATGCGGTGGTAGGCGACGAACGCGCCTGCCAGCAGCAGGGCGAGGAAGGGAAGAACGATGCTCATGAGCGTGCTCCGGTGACGTGCTCGTTTGTGGCGGACGAAGCCGCAGCATCCGCTGCGGGCAACACGTCCAGATAGTCCAACACAGTAGCGGTAAAGGCGTTGTTGTCGTCGCCGGCAACCATATGTGTGGCCTGCGGCAGCTGTACATGGCGCGCGTGCGGCGCCAACGCCAGGAATTCGGCCACGGTCTGTGGCGTGACCAGGTCGCTGCGGCCACCGCTGACCAGCAGCAGCGGGCACTTCACCTGGCGTGCGGCTTCAGCCAGCGCGTCCTGGTGCTGTTCGCTGTCGCGGGCCAGTTCGGCTACCAGCCGCGGGTCCCAGTGCCAGCGCCAGCGGCCGTGGTCGTCCTCGCGCAGCAGCGCGCGCAGCGACTGTTCGGATTTGCGCGGGCGGTGCGGCATGTAGGCCGAGATCACGTCGGCGGCCTGGGCCAGCGAGGCGAAGCCATCGGGATGGGCGGTCATGAAGGCCAGGATGCGTTCGACCCCGGCGGTATCCCAGCGCGGGGTGATGTCGACAAGCACCATCGCCGAGAACAGGCCCGGCCAGCGCGACTCGGCCAGCAGGCCGAACAGGCCGCCCATCGATGCCGCGACCAGCACCGGCGGGCGCGGTTGCTCGCCGGCCAGCACGATCAGATCATCTGCGAACTGTTCGCCGTGATAGGGCAGGTCGGCGGCATTCCAGTCCGAATCGCCATGGCCGCGGGCATCGTAGGCCAGGGTCTGCAGGCCCGCTGCGGACAGGGCGCCGGCGGTCGCATTCCAGGCGTGCCGGGTCTGGCCGAAGCCATGCGCGAACAGCACGCGGCCACGACGACCGTGGTCACTGGCGGTGGCGGCCAGACGGGTGCCATGGGCCGCTTCCAGGCGCAGGTCATGGAACGCAGCGGGAGTCGGGGACATAACCATACTTGCTAGTATGGATTGCTTCGGAAGGAAGTCAATACTGCATCGTATGGTGCGGTGCGGGAGGCGATCTGGACGCCGCTGTGACGGTTCCGGCTGCAATCGCGTACTGCAACGAACCCCGGCGTATGGTTAAATCAGCCCATGAATCAACCTGACGCTTCTGCCGGCGAACCGCGCGCCGGCCGCAACAGCCGCCTGAGTGCCGAAGACTGGGCCCAGGCGGCCCTCGATCTGATTGCTGAACAAGGCGTGGGTGCCGTCGCGGTGGAACCGTTGGCGCGGCGCCTGGGCGTGACCAAGGGCAGTTTCTACTGGCATTTCCCATCGCGCGATGCGTTGCTGCAGGCGGCGTTGGAGCGCTGGGAACTGTTCGAACAGGAACAGGTATTCGGCAGCCTCGAAGACGTGCCGGATCCGCGCGTGCGCCTGCGCCAGCTCTTCCAGATGGTCGCCCATGAAGTGCAGCCGCACATCATCTACAGCGAACTGCTGAAGGCGCTGGACCACCCGATGGTGCGCCCGGTGATCGACCGCGTCTCGCAGCGTCGCCTGGATTACCTGATCGCTTCCTTCCGTCAGGCAGGGCTCAGTTCGACCGATGCACGCCATCGTGCGCGCCTGGCCTATGCCGCCTACGTCGGCTTCCTGCAGCTGTCGCTGCAGCTGCAGCAGCCCAAGCAGGCCCGTGAGGATTTCGAGGCGTATGTCGAACACCTGATCGACACGTTGATTCCGAACGGATAAGCGCCCTGCGATGAGGTGGGGGGCCCCCCCCCCCCCCCGGCCCTTTTTTTTGGGCGCCGGTCAGCCACCTGCCCGGTGGCACAAAGAACAACGGCCCCTTGCGGGGCCGTTGCTGCATCAGCTGATCAGTGGATCGATCAGAACTTCTGCTTGTACTGCATGTACATGAAGCGACCGATGTCGTAGCCGCCGTAGTACGAGTACTGCGAGTTCGGCGCCGAGTACATCTGCGGGCCGTAATGGTCGAACACGTTGCGTGCGCCGACCGCGATGGTCGCATTCCACGGGGCGTTCCAGGACACCTGGACATCGTGGAACATGGTCGAGCCACGCTCGTTCATCGCGCGGTCGCGCACCGGATCCGGCGAGCCGAAGTCCGGCAGGGTGCACTCAGTGCTGTAGTAGCAGCGCTCCTTGACACCCGAGAAGTAGCGGGTGCCCCAGGTGACGCCCCAGTCACCACGCTCCCAGCCCAGCACCAGGTTCGAACGCAGGCGGAAGTTGCTGCCGAAGCCGTTGAGGATCGACACCGGCACTTCCTGCGCATTGGTGGTCTTCAGCACGTTCTTGCTGACGTAGCTGTTCTGCAGGTTGGCGTTGAAGGTACCCCAGCTGCTGGTCTCGAAGCGGTAGGCCACGTCGAAGTCGAAGCCTTCGGTTTCCTGGTAACCAGCGTTGCGCGGTGCATAGGTCAGGTTGACCACGTTGTGGCGGTTCGGATCGCGGGAGAACGAGTTGCAGCGTTCAGCAATGCCGAGCACGTAGCAGTCGTTCAGCTGGTCATCCGGGCTGTCGGTGACGATGGTGTTGGTGATCTTGATGTTCCACCAGTCCAGGCTCAGGTTCAGGCCCTGGGCGAAGGTCGGGCTCCACACCAGGCCGACGGTCTTGGACTTGGACTTCTCCGGGGTCAGGTCCGGATTGGAGACCGCATTGAACGGGTCCGGCGTCTGCTCATCCGGTCCGCTGGCAGGCACATAACCCTGGCGCAGCTGACGGAAGGTGCTGGCGGTCGGGCCGATGGCGGCGGCGCAGCGAGCGGCGACGGCCGGATCGCCGGTCGAGCCGAACGACGTGTCGCACGGATCGGTGAAGTACGCGAAGGTCTGCGAACTGCCACCGTACAGATTGTCGATGGTCGGCGCGCGGAAGCCTTCAGCGTAGGTTGCACGCACCAGCAGCTGGTCGATCGGCTTCCACTTCAGACCGAACTTGTTGTTGGTGGTGTTGCCGAAGGTGTTGTACTTGGAATAACGCGTGGCCGCGTTGAAGCTCAGTTCCTTGGCACCCGGCAGGTCAGCCAGGATCGGAACATTCAGCTCCAGATACACTTCGTTGACGTTGTAGCCGCCACCGGTCGGACCTGCGGCCAGATCGGTGGAGTAACCGGTCTGCGACAGGGCGTCAGGATTGTAGGAGCCCTTGTCTTCACGGTACTCGTAGCCCAGCGCGAAGCCCAGGTCGCCAGCGGGCAGGGTGAACAGGCTGCCGGCGATGTTCGCGTAGTAAGTCTTGGTGGTGACTTCACCAGTGTTCTTGGTGGTCGGGAACAGGAACTGCTGCAGGTCCGGGTTGCCGCTCAGGCCACCGTCGCCGGTACGGCCCGCCGGAATGGCCGGATTCCACGGGATACAGCCGCCGGCACCGGAACCGTAGATCGGGTTCGAACCATCCACCAGCCCAGCTGCACTGCCGCACTCGACGCGACCGGTGGCCGGGTTGAAGAACGACGGACCGGTAGCTGCGTTGACCGCCAGCACGTTGTAGTTACCGGTCTGGGTCTGCAGGTTCTCCGAGTTCTGGTAGATGTAGCCAGCTTCCCAGTCGAAGTACTTGTCATTGAACTGGAAGCTGCCCTGCAGTGCTCCGGTGAATCGGAAGGTGGTCAGCTTGTTGGTCGACAGGCGCGGCACTTCCCAGCCACGGCGCATGAAGCCCATGTCCTTGCCGAACGGGTTGTAGTAGCTGTCAGCGTCCCACTTTGCGCCCTGCCGCGAATAGGCAGAAGACTGCAGCGGATAGCCGGCGACCTGGGCCTGCGCTTCACGACGCGTGTACAGCAGGTCGGAGACGAAACGGACGTTGTCGGTGAGGTCGTACTGGACATTGGCAAATACCGAACGCCGCTTGGTCGGCGTCAGCAGGTGCATCTGCTCGTTCGAGTTGCTGGTATCACCGGTGATGCCGGCGAAGTCCTGGTCGTGATACTGGTTGACGTCGCGGTAGTCGCCACCGCGGTTCAGGGTGAGCCAGTCATCGGTGTCCGGATCGATGATCGTGCCCCACTGGCTGACCGGGCTCCAGTTCTGTTCCGGGTGGAAGGTGGTGCGCGAGTAACGGCTGAACCAGCGATCCCTGGCCCAGACTTCCTTTTCTTCGGCGTACTCGGCACCGATGGTGACCGAGCCACGGTCACCGGTGAAGCCGGCCACGAAGTCGTAGCTGGTCTTCTGGCCGTCACCTTCGCCGTACTGGCCGACGTAGGCATTGGCCTCCAGGCCTTCGAAGTTCTTGCGGGTGATGATGTTGATCACGCCGGCGATCGCGTCGGAGCCGTAGATCGACGAAGCGCCATCCTTCAGCACGTCGATACGCTCGACGATGGCCGACGGGATCTGCGAGACGTCCTGCAGGCCGCTGACGCTGGCGCCGAGGCGCTTGCCGTCGACCAGCACCAGGGTGCGCTCGGCACCGAGATTGCGCAGGTCGATGTAGAAGCCACCGACGGCTTCACCGGAGGACAGCGGCTCGGAACGGCTGATGGCCGGGCTGCCGGCGGCTGCGATGTTCTGCAGGACGTCGGCAACCGTCTTGAAGCCGCTCTTCTCGATCGAAGCACGGCTGATGCTCAGAACGGGCTGGGCGGTTTCGGTATCGACCTGACGGATGCGCGAACCGGTGACCTCGATACGGTCGAGGTTGGTGGCTTCCTGGGCATGTGCCGTCGCGGTGGTAGCACCGGCGACAAGCGCGATCACAACTGCGTCACGCAGCTGGCTGGACTTGAGTTTCATTGGCTCTCTCTCTCCAAGAAATCTTGGCTGGGTTAATGCCCGGCGGGGGAGCGAAAAGCGCTCCCAAATCGCGAGGCTGAGCCGATAGTAGCGGGCGTTCGCCAAGAATTAAAGCTGTGTTAATCAAACCTGTGATTTTGGTAAAAATTCACTGTTTCAAGAAAAATCAAACGTTTACGTTGTATGGGATGACGAGGTGCCTCGTTTGTTAACGCAGAATGACGAAAAAATTCTCTTTTGATATGTGTCGATACGTATCAATATGTTTTCCGCAGTATCTCTGCCGCGGCGGAATTTCCTTCAGAAGATTCCAGGCGCGCACATACAACGGGCGCCTTTCGGCGCCCGGGAGAAAGTCACTGCGGTATCAGCGTAGCGGGATCAGAGATCCTGTTCGTAACGCACGTACGGCACGGTGCCATCGTCGTTGCTCTCGTTGCGGGGCGAGAACGGATTCTTGCCGCGGCTGATCACATTCTCGGCGCCGACGGTGAGCTGGCCAGACCACGGGGTGCGCCAGGTCAGGCCGATACCCAGGCCTTCCCACTTTCCGGGCTTGCCCGGTACGTCGATGACGCGGCCGATGATGCTGCCGGTAAAGTTGCCATAGCCGGCGCCGATGCTCAGGCTTTTGCTGTCCCAGCGGTCGACGAGGGCCGGTGAGGCATCGGCCAATGGCACCAGCCGCGCCTTGGCGTAGGTACCGGCGATGGAGACGAACCCCTCGCGGCCGATGTTCTTCTGCGCGAATACAGTCAGGTCGTTCTGCTCGGCGCGCAGCGAAGGCGTCTTGTTCGGTCCTGACAGCCAGGCGGGCAGGGTTTCACGGCCGGTGCCGGCGGTTATGCCCAGTCGGCTGTTGCCACGGTTCAGCGCTGCGGTGCCGGTGAAGCGACGGCTGTTGAGGTCATCGTCATCGCCGAGGCTGGCCAGCATGCAGTGGCTGGCGAGACCGCTCATGCTGGTTCCGCTGCTGTTGCTGCAGAGCAGGCCCAGCGAGTCGCCGGACGACAGCCCGAAGGCGGCATCCAGCGAGTTGCGGCCGAAGTGCCAGCGCGCGCCGGCGGCCTGTTCGCCGGTCGGTTCAAGGTACAGCAGGGCCTCGACCTTGCCGCTGCCCTTGTTCCACACCGGTAGAACGGTGCGGGTGTCCTTGCTCTGCGCATGCACGCCCGTGATCGCGCCAAGGGCGATCAGCAGGGCCAGCGGTAGACGCAGGAAGGTACGCATCGGACCAGTTCAGACAGGGACGGACAACGGAAGTTCCCGCGAATACGGGAACTTGATCCTAGGGTGTTTATGAATTCTTAACAAGCCTTGATCCCCCCAGATGCAAGACAAGCCGTTTACTGAAGCCGTTCAGGCGCCGGTACAGTCCCCTCGGCACCGTGGAACAGTATGCCGAACTCCGTCAACGGAAAGTGATACTCCCGCCCGCAGAATTCGCAACGGACCTCGACCGCGCCACTGGCTTCGGCGGCAGCACGGGCCTCGTCCTCGCCCAGCGACTGCAGCATCGAGGCCACCCGGTCACGGGAGCAGGAACAGGCGAAGGACAGCGTCTTTTCGCCCAGCAGCGCCGGCTGCTCCTCGTGGAACAGCCGGTGCAGCAGCTGCTCGGCCGGGGTGGCCAGCAGTTCGGCCTTGCCCAGGGTCTCGAACAGGGCGCTGGCGCGTGCCCAGCCATCCTCGTCGCCCTCGTCACCGGGCAGCTTCTGCAGCAGCAGGCCGGCGGCGCCGTCGCGGTCGGCGACCAGCAGCAGGCGGGTTGGCAGCTGTTCGGACTGGCGGAAGTAGTCCTCGAAGGCCTCGTCCAGTTCCGGCGCGGTCAGCCCGACCAGGCTCTGGTAGCGCTGCGGCTCGCGCGGGTCCAGTCCCGGGTTTTCAATGGTGATGGCGAGCAGGGCGTCATCGCCGAGGCTGGACAGGTCGCGCGGCGCGTCGGCGCCCTCGCTGAGCTGGGCGATGCCACGCAGGGTGCCGGCCGCCGTGCATTCGGCGAACAGGGTGCGCAGCGCAGTGCTGCTACGAAGCTGGATCGACAGGCGGCCATCGATCTTGGTGTGGCCGGTGAACAGTGCCGAGGCCACGCAGGCCTCGCCGAGCAGCTCGGCGGCGGTATCCGGGTACTGGGCGTGGGACAGGATCTCCTGCCAGGTCGCCTGCAGGCGCACATGGACGCCGCGGACGCCGGCGTCGGGCAGCAGGAAGCGGATCAGGGAATCGGGGTTGGCGGTCATCGGCTCACATCGCGCGTAAACAGGGGCGGTTGCCGGATAATGTGCCGACAACCAGACAGAAGAAGGATGCACCAGTAATGGGGGCAGCGGGAGAGCAGCACAAGGTAGAAGCGGTTGCGGTTCCGCCACGCCGTCGTCGCTGGCACTGGAAGCGCCTGCTGTGGCTGCCGGTGCTGCTGGCTGCCTTCAGTTGCCTGCAGGTGCTGGTGCTGCGCTTCATCGACCCGCCACTGTCCACGGTCATGCTGTGGCGCTATGGCGAGGCGCTGGGCGAGGGTGACTGGTCCTATCGCCTGCACTACCAATGGCGGGATATGGAGCAGATGGCGCCGAGCCTGCCGATTTCGCTGGTGGCGGCCGAGGACCAGCGCTTTCCCGAGCACAGTGGCTTCGATCTGCAGGCCATCGAGAAGGCCCGTGACCACAATGCCAAGGGCGGGCGCCTGCGCGGTGCCAGTACGATCAGCCAGCAGGTGGCCAAGAACCTGTTCCTGTGGCAGGGCCGCAGCTGGATCCGCAAGGGCCTGGAGGTCTGGTACACGGTGCTGATCGAGGCGCTGTGGCCGAAGGAGCGGATCCTGGAGATGTACGCCAACATCGCCGAGTTCGGTGATGGCGTGTACGGCGCGCAGGCGGCAGCGCAGAAATTCTGGGGCAAGGATGCAGCGCGGCTGAGCCCCGCCGAGAGTGCGCGGTTGGCGGCGGTACTGCCGGCGCCGCGACGCTACAACGCAGCGGCGCCGGGGCCGTATGTGCAGCGGCGCGCGGCGTGGATCCAGCGCCAGGCGCGGCAGTTGGGTGGAGCGTCATACCTTTCGGAGGATTGAGGCGCCAGCGGGCGGATTGGCAGGCCGGGCGCCTGCTGCCAACGTACAATCCCGGCATGACACGTGAACGCCTTACTTTCGTCATCGCCGCCTACAACGAAGCCCAGGCCCTGCCTTGCCTGCATCCACGCTTGTGTGCGGTGCTGGACGCAATGCCCGACATCGACGGCCACATCCTGTACGTGGACGATGGCAGCCACGATGGCACCTGGGAGGTGATCGCGGGCTTGGCACAGGCCGATGGGCGCGTGTCGGCGTTGAAGCTGTCGCGCAACTTCGGCAAGGAAGCGGCACTGACTGCGGGCCTGGACCTGGTGCGCGAAGGTGCGGCGATGATTCTCGATGCTGATGGACAGGATCCGCCGGAACTGGTGCCGCAGTTTGTTGAGCGCTGGCGCGAAGGCTACGACAACATCTATGGCACACGCTTGGTGCGTGATGGCGAGAACTGGATCAAACGCGCCACAGCTGCGATGTTCTACCGGGTGATCGGCCGCCTCTCGCGCACACCGATCCCCGCCGATACCGGTGATTTTCGCCTGCTCTCGGCGCGCGCGCTGAGTGCACTACGCGAAATGCGTGAGCGCCATCGCTTCATGAAAGGCCTTTTCAGCTGGGTCGGATTCAAGCGGATCGCCGTGCCCTATCACCGCCATGCGCGCGTGGCCGGATCCAGCAAGTTCAGCCTGTGGCGGCTGTGGAATTTCGCGCTGGAGGGCATCACCGGGTTCTCGACCGTTCCGCTGCGGGCGGCAACCTATATGGGCCTGGTGACGGCGGCGGTGGCCTTCGTGTTCGGCGTCTGGGTGATTGCCAAGGCGGCCCTGTACGGCGACCGGGTTGCCGGCTGGCCGACGATGATGGCGGTGATCCTGTTCCTGGGCGGCGTGCAGCTGATCGCACTCGGACTGATCGGGGAGTACCTGGGGCGGCTGTACGAGGAGTCCAAGCAGCGGCCGTTGTACCTGGTTGACGCCTGGCTAGCATCCGCCGTGGCAGACTCGACCCTGCAACCCACCCTCGGAGGGCAGGCGGATGACGACGGTACGGCAACTGTTGGACGGCAAGTCTCCTGAAGTACATGCGGTCACGCCCGATGCGGCGGTGATCGATGCGATCCGGTTGATGGCGGAGAAGGGCATCGGTGCGGTGCTGGTGATGGACGGGCCGCGGCTGGTCGGCATCCTGTCCGAGCGCGATTACGCGCGCAAGATCGTGCTGCGCGATCGTTCGTCGCGCGATACAGCGGTGGCTGAGATCATGACGGCCAAGGTGGTGACGGTGTCACCGGGCGAGCAGGTGGAGCACTGCCTGCAACTGGTGACCGATTACCGCATCCGCCACCTGCCGGTGGTGGAGGGTGCGCAGGTACTGGGGGTGATCTCCATCGGCGACCTGGTGAAGTCGGTGATCGATGCGCAGCGGCGGGAGCTGGATCAGCTGCAGCAGTACATCGTGGCGGGATGAGTTGTTTGCTGGCGGGCCTGCGGCCCGCCGGCCCGCTTTTTGAGGCCAAAGCCAGAGCTGAGAGCAGCGCCTTCCTGATACATCTGAAGGCGGAGGGTGCGGCTGGGCAGGACACGCCGTAAACCCATTCATGGGGGCTCGATCGGCGCATGGATGCGCCGACCGAGCCTACAGGGACGTATTTACGGCTTGTCCTGCCTGTCGCCTTGCTCCAGCTCTACGCGCGGAAAAACGAGGCGCCGCGAACAACGCTTCTACTTCGCATACTGCCCCCCGCAGTCGGCGTCCTTCCCCGGCCCCAGTTCGATGGTCGCCAGCAACGCCGCTGGCGGCGCGATGCTGCCCAGCGCCAGGGCCACCGCGCCACGAATCCCCAACGCCTTGAAGTCCGGGCGGAATGACGGGTCCTTGAACGTGCCACTGATGTGCAGCGGCGAGCGCAGCACCAGGATGCTCTTGTCCTTCGGGCGCGGCTTCAACAGCAGGTCCAGGCTCTCGTCGCGCAGGCTGACTGTGCCTTCGCCGATGAGAATGGTGTCGGTGGTGTCCACCGCCAGCGCCTGGCTGGTCATCAGTCCGTTGCGTACGCCGAAGTCGGCGAAGGCGCAGCGCAGCGGGATCTGCTTGTCGCCGGTCACCAGGAACTTCAGCGACTCGGTGATGTCCAGGCCGGCCAGTTCCATCACCAGGTTGCCGACATGGCCGCGCCCCATCGCCAGCCCGACCTTGCCGCTGCTGCTACCCAGCATTGCAGCGATCGAATTGCCGTGGCCGCTCAGGTCCACGTTACCGCCGATGCCGCCCTTGGCCTGCTCGGCCAGCTTGGCATCAGGGAACAGCTGGCCCAGCTGTACGCCGCGCACGCTGGCCTTCAGCGCGGTGGCGATCTGCGGCTGGCGTGCGTCCATGCGGATGGTGCTGCGGATATCGCCGCCGGCCACGCCAAAGTTCAGCGGGTCCAGCCGCAGCACGCCATCATCCAGCAACAGGTGCGCATCCATGTCATCCAGCGGCAGTGACGGTGCATTGATGCGGTGGGCCTTCCAGCGGACGTCGGCATCCATCGCGCGCAGCTTGCCCAGGTTGTACGGAGTATCCGGCAGCACCCGCGCGCTGGCCGCAACGCGTGCGGCCTCGGCCTTCTGCTGCGCGTTCGCGGTTTCACCGCCGCCGGTCTTCGGTGGCGCACCGACGAAACCGGCCAGGTCGTCGAAGTCCAGGCGCTTGGATTCCAGTGTGGCAGTCAGCCGCGGCCGTGCGCCGCCCACCTCGAACTGCAGGTTGCCGCCGAGGTCGCTGTCGCCGACCTTGCCGGTGAACTGCTCATAGCGCCAGACGTTGTGATCGCGCTTGAGGCGACCGTCCAGTGCATACGGTGGCGACGGTGGAATGGCGATACCCAGCAGTGGATAGAGATCAGCCAGATCCTCGCCGCTGAGCGCAAACTGCAGGTCGAATACACGCAGCTGGAAGGGATTGGTCAGCGTACCGGTGGCCACCGCATGGGTGGCGCCGGCGCGGCCATCGAGGTGGATGCGGAACGGATGATCGCTGTCGGTCAGCTGCAGTGGCGACTCGGTACCGCCACGCAGGGTGAATGGATTGCCCCGCCAGCGACCCTTGCCCTGCACCAGCAGCGGTGGTGCGGCGTCGGCCTGCTTCGGCTGGCCGCTGCGCACATCCACACGGATGTCGGTGCGGCCCAGAGCGTCGAGGAACTGCAGGCGCCCGTCATCGATGCGCAGGCGCTTGAGCTGCGGGCTGGTCCCGCCGGAGCGGTCCCCGAGGAAATCCCAGTTGCCTGGTTCATCCTTGCGCGGGGCGGTTTCCAGCAGTACATCCGGCCGGGTCAGGCGCACCTCGGGCAGTTGCACGCTGCCGCGCAGCAGGGGCCACACCTGCACATCGATCTCGATGCGGTCGGCCGTGGCCATCTCCGGCTGCTTCGACCAGCTTGCATTGGCGAAGGTGATCGCATCGGCGCGGATCGTGCTGGTGCGGCCGAGGTCGACATCCAGGTGGCCGATGTGCAGCACACGGCCGGTGCGCGCCTGCACGGCGCGCTCGACCGGGCCCTTGAACCAGTTCCAGTCCCACAGCGCGATCAGCAGCAGGATCGCGGCCAGCACGAAGACCAGCACGGCCAACCAGCGCTGGCCGCGCGGGCCTGGGCGGCGGAAACGCCAGCGGGATGCGCGTGGCGCGGCAGGGGAGGGGGCAGCATTCACGCTGCCATGGTTGCCCCCTGATCGTGGAGGGGGCGCGAAGCGTCCATGTGCGTGGTGTGCACAAGCCGCGCGCGTGTGCGCTTACAGCACCTGCATGGTGACTGCGACGAAGTGGCAGACGCTGCCGCCGATCACGAACAGGTGCCAGATCGCGTGCGAATAGGGGATCGACTCGCGGTGGTAGAAATACGTGCCCAGCGTGTACGACAGGCCGCCACCGAACAGCCAGGCCAGGGTGCCGCCATCGATGGAGGCCCACATCGGCTTGATCGCCACCACCACCAACCAGCCCATGGCGATGTAGATCACGGTCGAAAGCACCTTGAAACGGCCGGTGTAGAACAGTTTGAAAACCACGCCGCCCAGCGCCAGCGCCCAGATCGCGGTGAACAGGCCCCAGCCCCAGGGGCCGCGCAGGCCGATCAGGGTGAATGGTGTATAGGTGCCGGCGATCAGCACGTAGATCGCGCAATGGTCGAAGACCTTCAGGCGGCCCTTGGCGACCGGATGCTGGATGGCGTGGTACAGCGTGGAGGCGGTATACAGCAGCAACAGGGCGATACCGAACACGATCGCACTGGCCAGCTGCCAGCCGTCACCGTAGATCGCGGCCAGGGTGATCAACACCGCACTGGCAGCCAGGGCGAATACCGCGCCCAACCCGTGGGTCAAGGCGCTGGCGATTTCTTCACGGATCGAAGCAATGGACGTCGTGGACATGGGCATGGGCATCGGTCGCGGGGAGGGGGACCCGCGTCCCCCTATCATCGCCGCGATGGCCGGCGCGTGCACGCCCGTCACCGTATGGTCGGTGAATCCCTGTGTTGCGTGGATGAACCGCCCGCGACTGCCGGGGTCAGAGCCCTTTCCTGGCGGAAAGGGATCCGACCCCACGGCTCAGCCTACCGAAACGGTATGCGCCGCTTCACGGGTGGCCGAGAAGCGCACGTCGGGCGAGCGCTCCTGGGCCAGCTGCAGGTTGACCCGGGTTGGTGCCAGGTAGACCAGATGGCCGGCTGCATCCAGTGCCAGGTTCAACGCGTTCTTCTCGCGGAACTCTTCCAGCTTCTTTTCGTTGCTGCAGTGGACCCAGCGTGCGGTGCTGACGCTGACCTGCTCGAAGGTGGCTTCCACGCCATATTCGTCCTTCAGGCGGTAGGCGGCAACGTCGAACTGCAGCACACCCACCGCACCCAGGATCAGGTCGTTGCTGGTCAACGGGCGGAAGAACTGGGTCGCGCCTTCCTCGGACAGCTGGGCCAGGCCCTTCTGCAGCTGCTTGAGCTTGAGCGGATCACGCAGGCGGGCGCGGCGGAACAGTTCCGGGGCGAAGTTGGGGATGCCGGTGAAGGTGACCGCTTCGCCTTCGGTGAAGGTGTCGCCGATCGAGATGGTGCCGTGGTTGTGGATGCCGATCACATCGCCCGGCCACGCCTCGGCGGCGATCTCGCGGTCGCTGGCCATGAAGGTCAGCGCGTTGGCCAGCTTCATGTCCTTGCCGGTGCGCACGTGGAAGGTCTTCATGCCGGCGCTGAAACGGCCCGAGCAGATGCGCATGAACGCCACGCGGTCACGGTGCTGCGGGTCCATGTTGGCCTGGATCTTGAACACGAAGCCGGTCAGCTTGTTCTCTTCCGGGGCGATCACCCGGCCGGTGGTGGTGCGCGCCTGCGGCGGTGGTGCATGCTCGACGAAGAAGTCCAGCAGCGGCTGCACGCCGAAGTTGTTCACGCCCGAGCCGAAAAACACCGGGGTCTGCTTGCCGGCACGGTAAGCGTCGAGGTCGAACGGATGGCTGGCGCCCTGCACCAGGTCAAGCTCGTCGCGCAGCTCGGCCAGCATCTGTGCACCGATCTTCTCGGCCAGGCCGGGCGCATCGATGGACGGGAAGATGGTGGAGTCCTGGCGGGTGAAGTTGCGGCCCGGTTCGTACAGATGCACCTCGCCGGTCAGCAGGTGCACCACGCCCTTCAGGCGCTGGCCCATGCCGATCGGCCAGGTCACCGGTGCGCACTGGATGCCGAGTACGGTCTCCACTTCATCCAGCAGCTCGATCGGGTCCTTGCCCTCGCGGTCGAGCTTGTTGATGAAGGTCATGATCGGGGTGTCGCGCAGGCGGCACACTTCCATCAGCTTGATGGTGCGCTCTTCCACGCCCTTGGCCACGTCGATCACCATCAGCGCCGAGTCCACCGCAGTCAGCACGCGGTAGGTATCCTCGCCGAAGTCGGCGTGGCCGGGGGTGTCAAGCAGATTGACGATCTTGCCTTCGTACGGGAACTGCATCACCGAGGAGGTGACGGAGATGCCGCGCTCCTTTTCCAGTGCCATCCAGTCGGAGGTGGCATGGCGGGCGGCCTTGCGGCCCTTGACCGAACCGGCCATCTGGATCGCGCCTCCGAACAGCAGCAGCTTTTCGGTCAGCGTGGTCTTGCCGGCGTCAGGGTGGGAAATGATGGCGAAGGTGCGGCGACGCGACGCTTCGTTGGCGACTTCGGACATGGCAGTGGCGCCCGCCCGGGGCGCTTTTCAAAGAGATAAGCGCCCGATTATACCGGCCGGGGCCGGTCAGCGCCCGGTGCCGCCGTCGGCCTCGCCCTCGCGGGCGAACTGCAGCTGGCCCTGCTCGGCGAAGATCCGCGCCGGCACCGAGCGCAGGCCCATGCCGCGGTTGACCTGCACCACGAAGTGCAGGTGCGGGGCGCTGCTGTAGCCGCTGTTGCCCGACAGGCCGATCGGTTGCCCGGCCTGCACCGCCTGGCCGCGACGCACACGCATGCCACCGGCCTGCAGGTGGCCGTAAAGGGCCATGCTGCCGTCGCTGTGCAGCACGCGGATGAAGTTTGCGCGCGCACCATCGCGTTCGCGGTCCTGGCCGTTGCCCTGGAAGCCGTCCTGGATCTGCATCACCGTGCCCTCGCGCGCGGCCAGCACCAATGTTGCCTCGGGCAGTGCGAAGTCGACCGCGTCGCGGTTTTCCTCGTCATCGTGGCTGAAACGGCCCTGTGGTGCCTGGTCCACGCGCGGGCGGGCGTCATCGAAGGGCAGGCGATAGGCCACGTCCTCGGCCTGTGCGGCCGGGTTTCCCGGCACCGACTGCAGGCGCAGGTCCAGTATGCGGCCGTTGACCGGCGCGGGCAGGTGGCCGACCACCAGGCTGCTGTCGCCCTGGATAAGCGACTGTACCGGCAGGCCCTCGACAGGGTGTCCGGGCGCGGCGCGCAGCTCGACCTGTAGTGGCCCGGCCAGGGCGTTGTCGATCCGGGCTTGCCACTGCTGGCCGATCGGCTGCAGGCGCAGCTGGGCCATCGGCGCGCCGCTCTGGGCGGTCTCGCCACGGGGGGGCGGAGCGACCGGGGCGGGCTTGGGCACCAGTCCCCAACCCTGGCGCCAGTCGCCGGCGCTTACCGTCGCGCTCGCCAGCAGGGACAACAACAGGCAGGTCAGGGGCAGGCGCGGCATCAGCGGTTCCAGCGGGTAGGGACCGCCGGGACTGTAGCCGATCCTGAACGGGACGACCGCGACCGCCTTCGCACAGCTGGGCTGAAAACATTTATCGCTCTATCCGCATGAAGGGATTGACAGCCCCGAAAGAGGCTGGCATCGTAGCTCCACCATCGAGACCGGCAGAGGGACAGGCCCTTTGAAGCCGGGGCAGCCCGCAGGCGCGCAAGCGACTGCGTAGGTGCCAAATCCTGCGGGGACCGTGGCGTCCACCGGAAGATGGTTCGAACCATGCACCGCACGTGCATCTCGAACGCGGGCCCCGCGAAGGCTCGATGGCCGATTCCCCAACCGGATCCCGCCATGAGCTTCGCCGCCAGTACCGCCATTCGCCCCGAACCCTTTGTCCCCGTCAGCGTGCCGGTCCAAGACCGTGTGCATGCCGAGCGCGGTGAGTTCGCCGCGGTGCTGTCGATGCGTCACGCCGGCCCCAGCCCGGTGCGCCTGCGCTACGAGTGGGTCGGCCCGGCCAACGCGCCGGTGGTGGTGCTGGCAGGCGGCATTTCCGCCCATCGCCACGTGGCGTCCAATGCACAGTTCAGCGAGAAGGGCTGGGCCGAAGATCTGGTCGGCAGCGGGCGCGCGCTGGATCCGCAGCAGCTGCGTGTACTGGCCTTCGATTTCATCGGTGCCGACGGCGCGCTGGACGTGCCGATCGATACCGCCGACCAGGCTGATGCACTGGCGCTGCTGCTGGACCATCTCGGCATCCGTGCGCTGAAGGCGTTCGTCGGCTATTCCTATGGCGCGCTGGTCGGCCAGCAGTTCGCGATCCGTCATCGTGCCCGTGTGCGCCAACTGGTGCTGGCCAGCGGCGCACATCGCCCGCATCCCTATGCCGCCGCCTGGCGCGCACTGCAGCGTCGTGCGGTTGCCCTTGGCCAGCTGCAGTGCGGTGAAGACCACGGCCTGGCCCTGGCGCGGCAGTTCGCCATGCTCAGCTACCGCACGCCGGAAGAATTCGGCGAGCGCTTCGACGCAGCACCGGAAGTGATCAATGGCCGCGTGCGTGTTGCCGCCGAGGACTATCTCGATGCCGCTGGTGCGCAGTACGTCGCGCGCACGCCGGTGACCGCCTACCTGCGCCTGTCCGAATCGATCGACCTGCATCGCGTCGACCCCACCGCGATTCTGCCGCCGACCGTGGTGGTGGCCGTGGAGGGCGACCGCCTGGTGCCGCTTGCCGACCTGGTCGGCCTGGTCGAAGGACTGGGCCCACGCGGCAGCCTGCGCGTATTGCGCTCGCCCTATGGCCACGACGCCTTCCTCAAAGAAACCGATCGCATCGACGCGATCCTCGCCACCGCCTTCCGCACTTCTGGAGAGTCCGCATGAGCCTGCACGCAAACGAGCCGTCCTGTAGTCGCACCACTGCCGCCGTCCGTGCGGGCATCGATCGGGATACTGCGCATGGCGCGGTCACGCCGCCGATCGTGCTGTCATCGAATTTCAGCTTTGAAGGTTTCGGCAACAAGCGCCAGTACGACTACACGCGCAGTGGCAACCCGACCCGCGACCTGCTGGGTGAAGCGCTTGCGGAACTGGAGGGCGGCGCCGGTGGCGTCATCACTGCCACCGGCATGGGCGCGATCAACCTGGTGTTGAACGCGCTGCTGCAGCCGGGCGATACCCTGGTGGTGCCGCACGATGCGTACGGTGGCAGCTGGCGCCTGTTCAATGCGCTGGCGAAGAAGGGCCACTTCGAACTGGTCACCGCTGACCTGACCGATCCGCGCGCGCTGGCGCAGGCGTTGGCCACCCAGCCGAAGCTGGTGCTGGTGGAAACGCCGTCCAACCCGCTGCTGCGCATCACCGACCTGCGCTTCGTCATCGAGGCGGCACACAAGGCTGGTGCGCTGGTAGTGGTCGACAACACCTTCCTGTCGCCGGCGCTGCAACAACCGCTGTCGTTCGGCGCGGACCTGGTGCTGCATTCGACCACCAAGTACATCAACGGCCACAGTGACGTGGTCGGCGGTGCGGTGATCGCGCGTGATCCGGCACTGCATGAGCAGCTGGTGTGGTGGGGCAATGCGCTGGGCCTGACCGGTTCGCCGTTCGACGCCTTCCTGACCTTGCGCGGCCTGCGCACGCTGGATGCGCGCCTGCGCGTGCACCAGGAGAACACCGCCTCGATCGTGGCCCTGCTGGATCAGCATCCGGCGGTCGGCGCGGTCTACTACCCGGGCCTGGCAGATCATCCGGGCCATGCCATTGCCGCGCGCCAGCAGAGTGGTTTCGGCGCGATGCTGTCGTTCGAACTGGCAGACTGTGCCGGTGACGATCCGCATGCCGCTGTGCGCGCGTTCGTCGATGGCCTGCGTTGCTTCACCCTGGCCGAATCGCTGGGTGGCGTCGAAAGCCTGATCGCGCATCCGGCGACGATGACCCATGCAGCGATGACCGCCGAAGCGCGCGCGGCCGCCGGCATCAGCGAAGGCCTGCTGCGCCTGTCGGTCGGCATCGAGGCCGAGCGTGATCTGCTGGCGGATCTCGGCGCAGCACTGCGGCGCGCCGAAGCGGTGATTGATGCGGCTGCACGCCGCAAACAGGTGGTGGATGCATGAGCGCACTCGCCGCTGACATTCCTGCGCTGGGCGCGGGGCGCCTGGCGCTGCTCGGCACTGGCACGGTTGGTTCGGCCTTCGTGCAGCGCTACCAGGCATTGCAGGCGCGCGGGCTTGAGCTGCCCAGCGTGCAGTGGCTGGCCAATTCGCGCACCGCGCTGGCGATCGACCGTGATCTGGCGCTGCCGCTGGAACTGGCGCGGCGTGCGCCGCGTGATGGCCAGAGCTCGCCGCCATGGGCCAGTGCCGAAGGGCTGGAGCGTGGCGACGTGGTGGTCGATGCCACCGCCAGTGAAGACGTCGCCGCGCGCCACGTGCAGTGGTTGGCGCGCGGTGTGCACGTGGTGACTGCCAACAAGCTGGGCCGTGGCGCGCAGCTGGCACGCGCACAGGCCATTGCCGATAGCTGTGCCGACAGCGGTGCGCGCTACGGCGACAGCGCCACGGTGGGCGCGGGCCTGCCGTTGCTCAGCAGCCTGCGCGCGCTGGTGGCCGGTGGTGACCACATCCATGCCATCGAGGGCGTGCTGTCCGGTTCGCTGGCTTGGCTGTTCCATCGCTATGACGGCCAAGCGCCGTTCTCGGCGGCGGTGCGCGAAGCGCTGGCGGCGGGCTACACCGAACCCGACCCACGCCTGGATCTGTCCGGCGAGGATGTGCGCCGCAAGCTGCTGATCCTGGCCCGCAGCAGCGGGCTGGCGCTGGATGCTTCGCAGGTGCAGGTGGATTCGCTGGTACCCGAAACACTGGCAGCGCTGCTGCTGGAGGATGCCGTGGCTGCGCTGGAACAGCTGGATGCGCCGCTGCAGGCGCGCTGGCAGCAGGCACGCGACAACGGACGCGTGCTGCGGTTTGTCGGCCGGGTTGACGGCAATGGTGCCCAGGTGGGCCTGCGCGAGCTGCCGGCCGATCATCCGCTGGCACAGGGCGCGGGCACCGACAACCGGGTAGCGATCCACAGCGATCGCTATCAGCGCCAGCCGTTGTTGATCCAGGGACCGGGCGCGGGCGCGGAAGTCACCGCGGCCGCGCTGCTGGATGACGTGCTGCGGATCGTGGGTTGACGTCCCTGCTGCTGCGCTCGCCGGGCATGGCCCGGCGCTACCAACCCCGCTCGCAGGTAGCGCCGGGCCATGCCCGGCGGACCCGCAATCTCAACGCGACTTCAACGCATTCAACAACGCCGCATTGAACTGCTTCGGGTCCTGCACCTGCGGTGAATGCCCAAGCTCGGAGAACTCGACCAGCGTCGCGCCCGGAATCGCCTCGGCCGCCCTCTTGCCCAGCACCGGATAGTTGCCCAGCGTCGCCTTCAGTTCCGGCGGCGCCAGGTCACGGCCGATCGCCGTGCGGTCCTTCTGGCCGATGAACAGCATGGTCGGCACCTGCAGGTTCTTCAGCTCGTAGACCACCGGCTGGTTGAACACCATGTCCGAGGCCAGGGCCTGGCTCCACGCGACGGCCTGCCTGCCCGGGCCTTCGTACATGCCCGACTGCATCCTCGCCCAGGTTTCATAGGCCGGCTTCCATTGGCCGTCGTAGTACACGTCCAGCTGGTAGCGGCGGATACTGTCGTAGCTGGTTTTCAGTTCGCCTGCGTACCACGTATCCAGGCTGCGCCATGGCACGCCCAGCGCCTTCCAGTCTTCCAGTCCGATCGGGTTGACCAGTGACAGACTGCGCAGGTCCTGCGGGTACATCAGCGCATAGCGCACCGCCAGCATGCCGCCCATCGAATGGCCGACCAGATGCACCGGCATGCCCTCCAGTTGCAACTGCTGCAGCAGCGCATGGGTGTTGGCCGCCAGCTGCGCGAACGAGTACTGGTAGCGCTCGGGCTTGCTGGATTTGCAGAAGCCCACCTGGTCGGGCGCGATGACCCGGTAACCGGCGTTCAGCAGCGGCGCGATGGTCTGCTGCCAGGTGGCTGCGCAGAAATTCTTGCCGTGCAGCAGTACCACCACGCCGATGGCGCGGCGCTTGGGCAGGACATCCAGATAGGCCATCTCCACGGGCTGCCGCTGTGATTCCAGTGCGAACGTCTTGACTGGATAGCCGTAGTCGAAGCCCTCCAGCCGCGGACCATAGGTCGGTGCGGCAGCGACGGATAGCGGCAGGCAGGCAAGCAGTGCGGCGGCGGTTACGCGCATGGGGCAATCCGGGGCGAGGGAGCCCCGAGCCTAACCGGAACGCGGTGACGGTGTCGTCCGGCGGGGCAGATTCGACCGGGTATAGGCGACCGGGTATAGGCGACCGGGTATAGGCGACCGGGTAGAGTCGACTGTTAGTCGACTGCCTTCCCGACAACCAGCGAAAAGCCCGCGCTGCGCGCGATAGTCGGCCAACGGTCGACTCTACCCCGGGCGTTCAGCACTCGATGACGTTCACCGCCAGGCCACCGCGGCTGGTTTCCTTGTACTTGTCCTGCATGTCGCGGCCGGTATCGCGCATGGTCTTGATCACCTTGTCCAGCGACACCTTGTGCTTGCCGTCGCCACGCATCGCCATGCGCGAGGCATTGATCGCCTTCACCGCACCCATCGCGTTGCGCTCGATGCAGGGGATCTGCACCAGTCCACCGATCGGGTCGCAGGTCAGGCCCAGGTTGTGTTCCATGCCGATTTCCGCGGCGTTCTCGATCTGGCTGGGGTTGCCACCCAGTGCGGCAACCAGACCGCCCGCTGCCATCGAACAGGCCACGCCCACTTCGCCCTGGCAGCCCACTTCGGCGCCGGAGATCGAGGCGTTTTCCTTGTACAGGATGCCGATCGCCGCCGAGGTAAGCAGGAAGTCGAACACGCGCTGCTCGTTCGCACCCGGGCAGAAACGGTCGAAGTAATGCAGCACGGCGGGCAGCACGCCGGCCGCACCGTTGGTCGGCGCGGTCACCACGCGGCCACCGGCGGCGTTCTCTTCGTTCACCGCCAGCGCGTACAGATTGACCCAGTCCAGCGTGGTCAGCGGATCGCGCATTGCCGCTTCCGGCTTCGACGACAGCTCGCGGTACAGCGCTGGTGCACGACGGCCCACCTTCAGGCCGCCCGGCAGCACGCCTTCTTCACGGATCCCGCGGCTCACGCACGACTGCATCGCGCTCCAGATCTCGCGCAGGTTGGCGCGGATCTCGTCTTCGCTGCGCCAGCACTTCTCGTTCTCGAACATCAGCTGGGCGATGCTCAGGCCACTGCGCGCGGTCTGCGCCAGCAGCTCGTCGCCGCTCTTGAACGGGTAGGGCAGCGGGGTTTCGTCGGGCACGATGCGGTCATCGGCCGCGTCGTCCTGGTTGACCACGAAGCCACCACCGACGGAGTAGTAATCGCGGGTGGCGATCACTTCGTCCTCGGCGTTGTACGCGGTGAAGCGCATGCCGTTGGTGTGGTACGGCAGCTTCTGGCGCTTGTTCATGCCGAGGTCGCGCTTCTCGTCGAAGGCGATCTCGTGCTGGCCCATCAGCTGGATGCGCTTGCTGCTGCGGATGCGCTCCAGGGTGGCCGGAATGATGTCCGGGTCGATCAGGTTCGGCCGCTGCCCTTCCAGGCCCAGCAGGATCGCCTTGTCGGTGCCATGGCCGCGGCCGGTCAGCGCCAGCGAGCCGTAGACATCGGCACGGATGCGCGCGACCTCGTGCAGGCGGCCCGGATCGAGCAGCCAACGGTGGATGAATCGCTCGGCGGCCTTCATCGGCCCGACGGTGTGCGAGGAGCTCGGGCCAATGCCGATCTTGAAAACGTCGAACGTGCTGACAGCCATGGTTGCCGTACTGCGGGTACCGGAAGAGACCGCTATTCTAGCGGTTCACGCCGCACTTCCATGGCTGCGGCGCAGCATTTCCGCCAAGGAGACCCATCCGGTGTTGACTCTGTTCCAGCGTGACGACTGCCACCTGTGCGACATGGCACTGGCCGAGCTGGCCAAGGCCAGGGCGCCGGAGTTCGAATCGGTGTTCCTGGATGACCAGCCGGCGCTGGAAGCGCGCTACGGCGCGCGGGTGCCTGTGCTGCGCGACGAGCGCGGCGGGCGCGAGCTGGACTGGCCGTTCGATGCGGCCACGGTTCAGGCCTGGCTGGCTGTCGATCGGTAGTGCCGGCCAGCGGCCGGCACTACCGGAGATGATGGCCGGGGCGGTGCCCCGGCCGTTACTCATTTCGCGTCGAACTTCACGATCGTGCTGATCGCGGTTTCGTCCGGAATGGTCTTGGTGTCGGCCCAGTCGCCGCCGCCAACGCCGAAGTCGAGGCGCTTGACCGTGGCCTTGCCGGTCAGCACCGGCTGGGTGCCCGGCTTCCAGGTGAAGGTGAGGGTGACCGGCTTGCTGACGCCGCGCAGTTCCAGCGTGCCGTCGGCAGCGAACTGGTCGTTGCCCACCGCGCGGAAACCCTTGGCGGTGTAGCGCGCAGTGGCGAACTTGCCGACGTTGAAGAAGTCCGCGGTCTGCAGGGTCGAGTCGCGATCACTGTTGCCACTCTTGGCGCCGGCCAGCGGGATCACCACGTCCAGCGAACCGGCGGCCGGATTGGCCGGGTCGAAGCTGAGCTTGGTGGCGAAGCCCGGGAAACTGCCGGTGAACACCTCACCGTCGTACTTGGTGGCGAACACCAGGATCGAGCCGGTGCCAGGCGCCTGCGCGTAGTCGGCGGCGAGCGCCGGGGCGGTGGCCAGCATGCCGGCCAGGGCGGCGGCCACGGCGGCCGGAGTGGTCAGTTTCAGGTTCATCGATCAGTCCTTCTGAGGGGAGGCGAGCCAGCCGCGCGGCAACATGCGGGACAACGTTGCATCGCGCTGGAACAGGTGGTGGTAGAAGGCAGCACCGGCATGGGCCAGCACCACCGCGATCAACAGCCAGAAGCCGTATTCGTGGATGGCATGGGACACCGCCACGACCTGCGGGTCCGGGCCGCTGAGTTTCGGCACATCAACCAGGCCGAACCAGCGGAAGGGGCGCAGGCCACTGGCCGAGTCGTACAGCCAGCCCGACAGCGGGATGGCGAACATCAGCACGTAGAGCAGCACGTGGGTGGCGCTGGCGATGCGTTCCTGCCAGCTGGGCACGCCCGGCACCGGCTTGGGCGCACCGGCATACACGCGCCAGCCGAGGCGGAAGAGCACCAGCGCCAGCACGGTAATGCCGATCGACTTGTGCGCGGTGTAGACCCAGAAATACTTGGGGGTCTTGGGCAGTTCGCCCATCGTCAGGCCGACCACGCCCAGGGCGAGGATCAGCAATGCGATCAACCAATGCAGGATCTGGCTGACACTCCCCCAGGCGGCGGGGGTGTTCTTGGCGGTCATGAAGGGTCCTCTAGCGGGCCGTCTTGGGATCGGAGTGCGGAACGGGAGCGGGAGTTCCCGGGGCGTCGCTGCGGTCGAGGGTGGCTTCAGCCTCGATCCTCAGCTGTACTGCATCACCGATGACGCCCGGCCAGGCGGTGATGCCGAACGCACGCCGGCTCAGTGTGGCGCTGGCGGAAAAACCGGCGGTGCGTCGGAACGGGGGTAGCGGGTAGCGCTTGATGGCGTTGAGGGTCACGTCCAGCGTGACCTCCTGGCTGACCCCGCGCAGGGTCAGGGTGCCGATCACGTGGGCACGCCTGGCATCGATCGGTTCAACCCGGGTGGAGACGAAGCGCGCGCTCGGGAAGCGCTCGCCATCGAGCAGGCTGCGGGCCAGCGTGGCCTGGTTCCACTTGGCATCGCCAAGGTCCAATCGCGACACGGGGACTTCGACGTCGAGCGTAGCCTCGCGCCAGTTGTCGGGATCGAACTGCAGGCGGCCCTCACTGCCGGAGACCGTCCCCATCGCCTGCGAGTAGCCGGCATGGTCGATGGCGAACAGCACCCGCGTATGTACTGGGTCGAGGCGATAGGTGTCTGCGTCCGCCCAAGCGGGCGCTGTGGCGAGCATCATCGGCAGCAGGGCCAGGCAGGGACGCATCGATGGCGGGTTCCGGAAGGGGGGACGCTGCGATCATACGCATAGCCCCCTGCCAACGTTGCGTGCACGGCTGCAACAGTTCGTGGTGGTATTGCCTCTGGAAACAGGCTGTTGCAGCGATGGACCTGCCCCTGTGTGACAATCGGGACAGGACAGGGGGTTCAGGATGACGAGCGGCTGGCGCCTGTGGTGCCAAGGCATCGCGGGTATGGGGCTGCTGCTGATGGCGTTTGCCGTGGCAGCCGCTACCTTGGACATGGCGGAAACACCGCGCCTGCGCCGCTTTGGTGCCGCCGAAGGCTTGCCGTCGCGCATGGTGCTGGCCCTGGCCGAGGATCGCCAGGGGCATATCTGGGCGGCTACCGACGGCGGCCTGGTGCGCTACGACGGGGGCGGCCTGAGGGTCTGGGAGCACGATCCGGATCAGCCGGGCTCGCTGCCCGGCAACGAGATCGAGACCCTGCTGGTCGATCCGCTGGATCGCGTATGGGTGGGTATCAACGGCAAGGGCGTAGCACGCCTGGATGCCGATCGCGAGCGCTTCAAGACCTTCGACACGGTCAATGGTCCGTGCATGAGCCAGTTCTGGACCCTGGCCTATGCCGAGGACGCCCTCTGGATCGGCACCAGCGGCCATGGTGTCTGCCGTTTCGGCGAGGACGGCAGCCTGCGCTTCTTCCAGCATGTTCCGGCGCATCCCGGTGGACTGCCCAGCAACACCATCTTCAGCAGCCTGGTCGATGCAAAGGGCCGTCTGTGGATCGGCACCGAAGCGGGGCTGGCGCGCTGGAACGGTAGCAGCTTCGAGGCGGTGGCCCCACGCGAGCTGGGTACGCTGAGCGTGCTGCGGCTGAGCCAGGATCCTGACGGCTCGATCTGGGTCGGCAGCCAGAACGAGGGCCTGTACCGCATCGATGCGCAGGACCGGGTCAGTCGTCCGCGCTGGGCCGACAGCGCCAGCCTGCGTTCGGCACTGGTGCTGGCCGATCGCCAGGGCGGTTACTGGGCCGGTACGTCCGATGGCCTGCTGCGTGGCGATGCCAGTACGCTGCGCCGGCTCGAGGGGGACCGTGGCAGCGGCTTCCTGACTGCGCAAAGCGGTGTGCTTGATCTGCTGCAGGACCATGAAGGGGGACTGTGGGTGGCGCTGTTGACCCAGGGCCTGGCCTACCTGCCGCCGGACTGGCGTCGCTTCTCGATCTGGAACCAGCTCGATGGCAAACCGCTGGACAGCCAGTATCTGCTGAGCGCCGCCAGCGACGGCAGGAACTACTACGTCGGCTCGGCGCATGGTGTGTACCAATTGGATGCGCAGGGCACGCTGCGCCTGCTGGCCAGCGATCGCGAGATCGGCAGCGGGGCGGTGTGGTCGGTGCTGCCGCGGCCGGACGGGCGCCTGTGGCTGGGCCGTGCAGGCCGCATCAGCGTGTACGATCCGGCCAGCCGTGCGCTTCACGACTGGCGCATCGACGGCGGCGCCGACCTGCGCCAGCGCATCGATCTGATGCGGCAGGCACCGGATGGCACGGTCTGGCTGTCGGTGATGAACCTGGGCCTGCAGCAGCGCAGCGCCGATGGCCGGCTGCTGCGCAGTTTCCCGCTGGATGACATCCGCGGCACCGCCGATTCACCGATCGAGCAGATCCGTTTCGATGCCCGTGGCCAGGCCTGGGTGATGGGCGACATGGGCATCTGGCGTGAGCACGCGGGACGATTCGAAGCAGTGCCGGGTGTCTCGCGTGGGCTCATCTACGACTTGGTGTGGATTGATCCGCAACAGCTGTGGCTGGCCCGGCAGGGCGCGCTCGAGCGCTACCAGTGGGATGGCATGAGCCTGCGCCTGATCCAGCGCGTTGATGGTGGTGCCGGTGTGCCCGCGGTCAGCATGGGCGGGCTGGCGCTGGCCGATGACGGTCGCCTGTGGGCGACCACGCCGCGTGGGCTGCTGCGCTGGGATCCCAAGGCGCGGCGACTGCAGCAGTTCAACGAACGCGATGGCCTGTCCGATGCCGAGTTCACCAGCCGGCCACCGGCGGTGAATGCCGATGGTCGTGTGCTGGCGGTGAGCCAGACCGGGCTGGTCGCATTCGATGTGAACTCGGTTGACGCGGTGTTGCCGCCTTCGTCGTTGGTGATTGCCGAGGTACGCGTGCGCCGTGATGACGCCCGCGGCTGGCAGCCGCTGCCGAACACCGGCACCCTGCTGCTGGGGCCGGATGATCGTGATCTGCAGATCGACGCGCGGCTGCTGTCCTACGCCAACCCGCAGGGCAATCGCTATCGCTTCCGGGTGCGAGGGTACGACCAGAACTGGGTCGAGCAGGGCGGCGATGGCCAGCGCACGCTCTCGCGGTTGCCCACCGGCAGCTATGTCATCGAAGTGCAGGCGGCGACCGCCAGCGGCGCATGGACACCATCACAGCGACTGCAGGTGAAGGTGCTGCTGCCGTGGTGGCGCAGCGGCATGGCGATCTTCGGCTATATCCTGCTTGGTTCGTTGCTGCTGGTGACCCTGGTGTGGTCGATCCGGGCGCGCCTGCGTCGCCGCCAGCAGTGGCAGCTGACCGTGCACAAGCAGCAGCTGGCCGAGCAGGCGTCGCAGGCCAAGAGCCGTTTCCTGGCCACGCTGGGCCACGAAGTGCGCACGCCGATGACAGGCGTGCTGGGCATGAGCGAGCTGCTGCTGGCCACGCCGCTGGATCCGGTACAGCGCAGTTACGCCGGCTCGATCCAGCAGGCGGGCAGCCACCTGTTGCGGCTGGTCAACGATGCACTGGACCTGGCCCGCATCGAGGCTGGGCGGCTGGAGCTGGACCTGCGTCCGTTCGACCTGGGCGGCCTGCTCGACCAGGTGCAGGCGCTGATGCAGCCGATGGCGCGGCAGCGTCAGCTGGCCTTCCAGCGGGGCGACGATCCGCCCGGGCCGATCAGCGTCAGCGGTGATGAGATGCGCGTGCGCCAGATCCTGCTCAACCTGCTGGGCAATGCGATCAAGTTCACCGAACGTGGCCATGTTGGACTGGCCGTGCGGCTGGATGACAACGGTGCTGGCCTCTGCTTCGAGGTGCACGACAGTGGTCCGGGTATCAATGCCGAGCAGCAGGAGCGCTTGTTCCATCGCTTCGAGCAGGCAGAGGGGCCGCGCACGGCGTCGCGCTATGGTGGCAGCGGCCTGGGCCTGGCGATCTGCCAGGAACTGGCGGTGGCGATGGGCGGGCGCATCGAAGTGGACAGCCAGCCAGGCAAGGGCGCGCGCTTCCAGGTGCGCCTGCCGTTGCCGTGGACCCGGCAGGCGGCCAACGCGCAGGGCGACTCCCCGGCGCTGCCGGTACTGCCGCCCTTGCGCATCCTGCTGGTCGAAGACGATGCCACCGTGGCCGAGGTCATCGCTGGCCTGCTGCGTGGCCGTGGCCACGAGGTGGTGCATGTGCTGCACGGGCTGGGAGCCTTGTCCGAGATCGCTACCGATGGCTTCGATGTCGGCCTGCTCGACCTCGACCTGCCTGCCCTGGATGGAACCGCGATCGCCCGCCAGCTGCGCACCATGGGCTATGAACTACCGCTGGTGGCGGTAACCGCACGCTCCGACGCCTACGCCGAAAGCCAGGTGCTGGCGGCCGGTTTCGATGGTTTCCTGCGCAAGCCGGTCACCGGCGACCTGCTGGTGACCGCGATTGCCCAGGCTCGCGCAAAACGACAAGTTGCCCATTGAAAGCGTCGGTGCCAGACGTTAACGACGTGACTTTCGGTTTACCATGCCGACGCCCGCAGCGCGGGAATCCATCAGAAGCAGCGTGAGGAGGCAATCGGTGGTGTATCTGCGGGCGGCGATGCTGCTGCTGGTCCTCCTGTGCTGCCTGTCGCCAGCTGCGGCGCAGCCGGTACCGCCGAGCCCGCGCCAGGTGACGGTGTTCGATGGCCTGCCGTCCAATACGGTCAACCGCATGGCCGAGGACCGCTACGGCTACCTGTGGATCGCCACCAATGACGGCCTGGCCCGCTACGACGGCCGCAACTACCGGATCTGGCGCTCGGAAGACGGGCTGCGCGACAACCGCATCTGGACGGTGCTGGTGGACGCACGCAACCAACTCTGGATCGGTACCGAGAACGCCGGCCTGGTGCGGATGTCGGCCGACCGCCGGCAACTGCATTTCTACGACCGCAGCAGCCAGCCGCTGATGGGCACCAACACCATCTGGAGCCTGGCAACCACGCCGGACGGTTCGATCTGGTTCGGTACCCACGAAGGCGGCCTGTACCGCCTGGACAGCCAGGACCGCCTGCAGCGCTTCCTGCCGGAGGCGAACAATCCGCGCAGCCTGCCTGCTGCGTCGGTGCCGTACCTGGTCACGCTGGCCGATGGCAGCCTGTGGGTCGGCACCAAGCATGGCGTGGCGCGCTGGACCGGCACCGATTTCGAGCGCATCGGCGCCGACGTGATTCCCAGCCTGCTGATCAATGGCCTGACCAGCGAACCTGACGGCAGCCTGTGGATCAGCACGATGGCCGGCGCCACCGTGCGTCGTCCCGATGGTCGTTTCGAAACGTTGCCGTGGAAGCTGCCGCAGGGCGAGCAGGTGCTCGGCATGATGTTGCGCGACGAGCAGGGCGGGCATTGGCTGGATACCCGCAGTGGCCTGGGCCGGGCCGTGGATGGCCAGTACCAGACCGTTCCGCTGTACAGCGCGGTTGCGCGCGGCCCGGTACGACCGAACTGGACCGGCGCCTACGAGGACCGCGAAGGCGGCATCTGGCTGGCCAGCACCAATGCAGGCCTGTGGCACCTGCTGCCGCGCTGGTGGCAGTTCTCGGTGCTGTCGCGGCTCGAGGACGATGCCAGTTCGCTGCGCAATGCTTTCGTGCTCGGGACCAGTCCCTCCAGCAATGGCGGTATCTGGACGGTGGGCAGCCACGGCGCGCTGGACCGTTTCGACCCGAAGACCGGCAGGATCGAGCAGCACCGGACCTGGGTCAATGGCATGTACTGGCTGACCTCGGTGCGCGAGGACCGGCGTGGCCAGGTCTGGATCGGCTCGACCGACGCGCTGATGCGCTACGACCCCAAGCGTCGCGACCTGCGCCGGTGGGGGCGTGATGCTGGCGCCGACGCGACCATGGAAGGGGTCATCGAATCGATGATGACCTGCGATGGCGACAGCCTCTGGCTGATGCTTCCGGCCGGCCTGCAGCAGCGTGATCTGGATGGGCGCCTGCGCCGGCAGCTGGACAATGGCCAGCGTGGATTGCAGCAGGGCCAGCTCAACCTTGACGTGGAATGTGGCCCGCAGGACCACATCTGGCTGGCCAGCAGCCGTGGCCTGCTGCAGTGGTTACCGGAGAGCGAACGATTCCAGCCGGTGCCCGGTGCACCTGCCACGGCGATCCACGCACTGCACGTGGGCCGCGATGGCCAGGTCTGGCTGTCCGAAGACGGGCGCCTGTCGCGTTACCGCTGGAGCCAGGGGCGCCTGGAACGGCAGGCCGTGATCGGTGCCGAGCAGGGCTATCCGGCAATCTCTGCCTCTGGCCTGGTGGTCGACGCGCAGGGCGTGGCCTGGGCGACCAGCGCACGCGGGCTGGTGCGGGTGGGTGCCGACGGCCAGAGCGTGCGTCTGTATGGCGTGCATGACGGCCTGCCCAGCCAGGAGTTCCGCGAGCACACACTGACGACCTCGGGCGACGGGCACCTGGTGGCGGGCACGCCGGCCGGCGTGGTGGTGTTCGACCCGGAACAGGTGCGACCGTCGGTGCGGCGTGCACCGCTGGTGATCGAGCGTGTCGAGGTGCGCCGCAACGAGCAGGTGCTGGACCTGACCCATGACACGCCGTTGCAGATTGCCGATGGCGACCGTGACCTGCGCATCGTCGCGCGCCTGCTGTCGTTTGCGGATTCGGCCTCCAACACCTATCGCTACCGGCTGGCCGGCTACGACCCGGACTGGGTTGAAGTGGGGCCGGCCGGTGAGCGCCTGTTCTCGCGGCTGCCGCCGGGCAGCTATCGCCTGGAAGTGCAGGCGCGCTCGGCCGACCATGTCTGGTCGCGCGTGCAGAGCCTCGAATTCCGCGTGCAGCCGCCATGGTGGCGCAGCCTGTCCGGGTTGCTGGTGCTGGCGTCGATCGCACTGCTGCTGACCAGCTGGTTCGCCTGGCTGTATCGCCGCCGCCTGCAGCGTCGCCATGCCTACCAGCTGGCGCTGCACAAGCAGGAGCTGGCCGAACAGGCCTCCGCCGCCAAGACCCGTTTCCTGGCCAACCTCGGCCATGAGATCCGCACGCCGATGACCGGTGTGCTGGGCATGAGCGAACTGCTGCTGGCCTCGCCGCTGGATCCGCAGCAGCGCGGCTATACGCAGTCGATCCGCCATGCCGGCGAACACCTGCTGCATCTGGTCAATGACGCCTTGGACCTGGCGCGGATCGAATCGGGCAGGCTGAAACTGCAGTCCAAGCCGTTCGCGTTGAGTCGCCTGCTGCAGGACCTGGCCGCGTTGATGGGACCGCTGGCCGCGCAGAAGGGCCTGCGTTTCACCCTGGACAACCAGTTGCCGCCGGGGCTGCAGGCGACCGGTGATGCGATGCGGGTACGCCAGATCCTGCTCAACCTGCTGTCGAACGCGGTGAAGTTCACCAGCCGCGGGACCATCACCCTGCACGCGCGCAGTGATGGCGAACTGCGCGCGCTGCACTTCGAGGTGCGCGATACCGGTCCGGGCATCAGCCAGGAACAACAGCAACGCCTGTTCCGCCGCTTCGAGCAGGCAGACGGTGCGCGCACCGCCGCGCAGTACGGCGGCAGCGGCCTGGGCCTGGCGATCTGCCGCGAGCTGGCGCAGGCCATGCAGGGCCGGATCCAGGTTGAGAGTCAGCTGGGGCGGGGCACCTGTTTCGGCGTGACCTTGCCGTTGCCGCTGGTGGTCGACGCCGACGCCGAAGCCGCTGGCGAAGCGCACCGTGAGGAGGCGGCGAACATGCCACCGTTGCGGGTGCTGCTGGTGGAGGACGACGCCACCGTGGCTGACGTGGTGCGCGGACTGTTGAGCGCGCGTGGGCATGACGTGGTACATGCCGGCCACGCGCTGGCGGCGTTGCGCGAGATCAGTGCCGGTGACTTCGACGTCGGCCTGCTGGACCTTGACCTGCCGGGCCTTAGTGGCTTCGAGCTGGCCCAGCACCTGCGCAACCAGGGCTACATGCTGCCGCTGCTGGCGGTGACCGCGCGTACCGACCCGGATCTGCAGCAGCAGGTGGAAGCGTCCGGCATCGGTGGCTTCCTGCGCAAGCCGGTGACCGGCGAACTGCTGGTGGAAGCGATCGCCAGGGTCATGGGCAGGTAGGGTTTATTGCAGGGCTTGCAGCCCTGCACCTGCAGAATCAACGTCAACGTCAAAAGCCTGCATTCCGTGGGATGGCGGGGTGGGTCCGGTGGCTGCGCAACAGGCTCCGACCCCAATCTGGAATTCGATATCTGACAGATGTATCGACCAAGGTCGACACCTATCAACAACCGCGTGTTCCAACAGCCGCCGTTACCCGCAGCCGCATGAACCTGTCAGAGGTGGGGCGGTGTGGGCTTGCAGGACCGTTGGCGCCATGGATGGCGCCATCGAGCCCCCATGGATGGGTTTACGGCGTGTCCTGCAAGCCCACACCACCCCGCCAACCCACGGAATGCTCGCTGTTGCTGTTGCTGTTGCTTCGGCCTCTGCGGGTGCAGGGCCGCAGGCCCTGCCGAACCCCTCACTCCGCGACGTGCTCGACCTGCCGCGGTTCGGGCTTGGTGTCGGGCAGCTGCCAGAAGATCATCGTCGAGGTCAGGGTGATCGCACCCACGCACAGGAACGTGGCATGAAGCGCGGCGGTGGCACTGTTGCTGTCAAGGTGGTTGCCGAACGCCGCCAGCAGGCTGCCGGCGGCGGCGGCACCGAAACCGGCTGCGAGCATCATCACCATCGACAGCAGGCTGTTGCCGGAACTGGCGAACTCGCGGTCCAGATCACGCAGGGTCACGGTGTTCATCACAGTGAACTGCAGCGAATTGACCGCACCGAAGAACGCCAGCTGCAGCAGGCGCCAAGCCAGATGCTGGCCGGGCGTCATCAGGATGAAGCTGGCCATCGCCAGGCCCACCAGCACGGTGTTGACCATCAGCACGCGGCGGTAGCCGTAGCGCTCGACCAGCTTCACCGCCAGCTTCTTCGACACCATGCCGGCGGCCGCCACCGGAACCATCATCAGGCCGGCGTTCATTGGGCCCAAGCCCAGGCCGACCTGCAGCAGCAACGGGATCAGCATCGGCATGGCGCTGCTGCCGATGCGCGAGAACAGGTTGCCAAGGATGCCGATGCGGTAGCTGGGTACGTGGAACAGTGCCAGCGAGAACAACGGTGCGGTGGAGTTGGCGGCGTGCAGCCAGTAACCCACCAGCGCCGCCAGGCCGGCCACGGTCATCAGCATCACCAGCGCGTGTGGCGTACCGAGCCCGGAGATGCCATCCAGCGCCAGCGACAGCACCACCATCGCAAAGGCCAGCATGATGTAGCCGCGCAGGTCGAAACGGGTGCGATGGCTGGCGTAGTGGTCGGGCATGATCTTCATCGCGGCGATGAAGCCGATCACGCCAATCGGCAGGTTGATCAGGAACACCCAGTGCCACGATGCGATCTCGACCAGCCAGCCACCCAACGTGGGGCCGATCAACGGGCCGACCAGGGCCGGGATGGCGATGAAGCTCATCGCGCGCAGGAAATCCTCGCGTGGTACCGAACGCATCACTGCCAGGCGGCCGACCGGCAGCAGCATCGCACCGCCGATACCCTGCAGCACGCGCGCACCGACCAGTTGGTGCAGGTGCTGGGCCAGCGCGCAGGCCAGCGAGCCGAGGGTGAACAGGATGATCGCCACCAGGAAGGTGCGTCGGGTGCCGTAGCGGTCGGCGATCCATCCGGAAGCGGGAATGAAGGTGGCTACCGCCAGCGCGTAGCTGAACACCACCGACTGCATCTGCAGCGGGCTTTCGCCCAGGCTGGCCGCCATCGCCGGCAAGGCCGTGTTGACGATGGTCGAGTCCAGCATCTGCATGAAGATCGCCAGCGAAACCAGCCAGAGCAGGGGGCGCTGGCGGTTGTAGGTCGATGGCGATGTGGACATGGGGTGTGGCCGGTGCGACGTGGGGGACGCCATGATCGCGCACTGCGGGTCACGGCGCGATCAAGGTCGCGCCGTGACGGCATGCCGGATGCTCAGCGCTGGCTGTGCGCGTGCACCGCGTCGACCAGCACCTGCACGTGCGCCGGGTCCATGTCCGGCGACATGCCGTGGCCGAGGTTGAATACATGTCCCTCGCGCGAGCCGCCATTGCCGGCGGCATAGGTGTCGAGCACGCGCGCGGCGGCGGCGGCGATTGCATCCGGCGAGGCATACAGCGTGGTCGGGTCGAGGTTGCCCTGCAGGGCAACGCGGCCACCGGTGCGGCGCATCGCCTCGTCCAGGTCCAGCGTCCAGTCCAGGCCCAGCGCATCGGCACCGGTCTGCGACAGCGCCTCCAGGTGCAGGCCGGTGCCCTTGCCGAACAGGATCAGCGGCGTGCGCTCGCTGCCTTCGCCACGCTCCAGGCCCTCGGCGATGCGCTGCAGGTAGCGCAGCGAGAACTCGCGGTACATCGACGGCGACAGCACGCCACCCCAGGTGTCGAACACCTGCAGCGCCTGCGCACCGGCTGCGCGCTGCGCGCCGAGGTAGGCGATGACCGCCTCGGTGGTGACTTCCAGCAGACGGTGCAGCGCCTGCGGATGGTTCAGTGCCATCGCCTTGATGCGCGCGAAGTCCTTGCTGCCGCCGCCTTCCACCATGTAGCAGGCCAGCGTCCAGGGGCTGCCGGAGAAACCGATCAGCGGCACTTGGCCATCCAGCTCGCGGCGGATCAGGCGCACCGCGTCCATCACGTAACCCAGGTCATGTTCCATGTCCGGCACGGCCAGCTTGGCGATGGCCGCTTCATCACGCACCGGGTGGCGGAACTTCGGGCCTTCGCCTTCGACGAAGTACAGCTCCAGGCCCATCGCATCGGGAATGGTGAGGATGTCCGAGAACAGGATCGCAGCGTCCAGCGGGAAGCGGCGCAGCGGCTGCAGGGTCACTTCGCAGGCGATCTCCGGGTTCTTGGCCATGGCCAGGAAGCTGCCGGCCTTGGCCCGGGTCGCGCGGTACTCCGGCAGGTAGCGGCCGGCCTGGCGCATCAGCCAGACGGGGGTGCAGTCCACCGGTTCGCGGCGCAGGGCGCGCAGCAGGCGATCGTTGCGGAGAGGGCTGGTCACGATGAGCATTCCTTGGGCGAAAGTTGGCAGCGGCGTCAGTCGCCGTGCGGAAGAATCTGGAAGCCGCGATGCAGTTCGGCATCGCGGGCCTTCTCGAAGGCATGGCGGGCTTCGTCGGCCTGCAGGAACAGCTCACGCCGCAGCTGCGAGCGACCACCGACGCGACCGCTCTCGCGCAGCAGCTCCCAGCCGCCGAACAGGTCCGTCTGCAGGCTCAGGCGCAGGAAGCGTGGTGCCTGGGCACCGGCGTCGGGATGTTGCAGGTAAACGTGCATGGCACCGATTGTAGCGGGGCCCGGGTGACCCCGGCCGCAACGCGGTAGTGCCGGCCGCTGGCCGGCAACTTCATGAGCGCAGCAGCCGGCCAGCGGCCAGCACTACCGGACCAGGGGATGGTCAGGCCGCGCCCAGCACCTTCAGCACCGCCGCCTCATCCACGTCCGGCACCACTTCGGCGCGGCCCATGCCACGCCACAGCACCAGGCGCAGGCGGCCGGCCACGTTCTTCTTGTCCAGCCGCATGCGGCCGAGCAGGGCCTGCGGGTCCAGTCCGGCCGGGATCGCCACCGGCAGGCCGAGGCGTTCCAGCAGCGCCTGCAGGCGCGCACGGTCGGCATCGTCGGCCAGACCCAGGTCGGTGGACAGCTTTGCCGCCAGCACCATGCCCACCGCCACCGCTTCGCCGTGGTTCAACGCATCGCGGCCCGGGGCCGAATAGCCCTGTTCGGTCTCGATGGCATGGCCGAAGGTATGGCCCAGGTTGAGCAGGGCACGCTCGCCCTTCTCGAACGGATCGCGTTCGACGATGGCGGCCTTGTGCCGGCAGCTGCGCGCGATGGCTTCGGCCAGCACTGCGTCTTCGCTGGCCAGCAGCGCATCGGCATGCTGCTGCAGCCATTCGAAGAACACCGCGTCGCCCAGTGCACCGTACTTCACCACTTCGGCCAGGCCAGCGCGCAGTTCGCGCGGCGGCAGGGTGGCCAGCACGCGGGTATCAGCGATCACCGCGCGCGGCGGATGGAACGCGCCGACCAGGTTCTTGCCGGCCGGGATGTCGACCGCGGTCTTGCCGCCCACCGACGAATCGACCATCGCCAGCAGGGTGGTCGGCAATTGCACGCAGTCCACGCCGCGCATCCAGCAGGCGGCGGCGAAACCGGCGAGGTCACCGACCACGCCGCCGCCGAGGGCGAACACGCAGGCATCGCGGGTGGCGCCGAGTGCGGCCAGCGCTTCGATCGCGCGGCCGAATTCGGCCAGGGTCTTGGAGGCTTCGCCGGCGGCCAGCACGTGCTCGCCGACGATCAGGTCGGGGCGTGCGGCCAGCAGCGCCTGCTTCACGGCGGCCAGGTAGCGCGGGGCCACTTCGCTGTCGCTGAGCAGCAGCACGTGGCGGCCGCGAACGTGCGAGGCCAGCGCAGCGCCGTCGGCCTGGGCACCGGCGCCGATGGTGATGGAGTAAGGGCGGTCGCCGCCAACGGCGACCTGCAGCAGGGCGGGGGAAGTCATGCGGTCAGGTCCTGGCGCTGCCATTGCGTAGCCAGCTTGACCACCAGGTGGGCGGTCGCGTCGGCAGCGGTATACGGGTCGGTATCGAGGGTGAGGTCGGCCAGCTCGCGGTACAGCGGGTCGCGGTGTGCGGCCAGATCGTGCAGCACCTGCTCGCGGTCAGGGCGCTGCAGCAGCGGCCGGCCCTTGTCGCGGGCCAGGCGCTCCAGCTGTTCGGCCACGCTGACCCGCAGATAGACCACGAAGCCGCGCTGGGCGATCAGCGCACGGTTGCCCGGATCCAGTACGGCGCCGCCACCGGTGGAGACCAGCTGGCCACGGCCTTCCAGTACGCGCGCAAGCGCCTCGCGCTCATGGCTGCGGAAGCCGGTTTCGCCCGAGTGCTCGAAAATGGTCGGGATGCTGGCGCCGGCGGCATCGACGATGGCCTGGTCGACATCGACGAAGTCCAGCGTGAAGCGCTCGGCCAGGCGGCGGCCGATGCAGGTTTTACCGGCGCCCATCGGGCCGATCAGGATCAGGTTCGGAGCAGGGTTCATGCCCCTCTGATCCTAACACCTCCGTGCCTTGGCCTTTACGTTCTTCACGTCACGGTGGGGGTCCCTGCGGGGTTTCCCGCGCCTGACGGAGTAGCAGCCATGACGGTCGCCAAGGTCATCGAAATCAATGCGTCCTCGCCCAAGAGCGTGGAGGATGCCGTGCGCAGTGGCTTGAAGAAGGTGTCCGGGACGGTCAAGGGCATCCAGGGCGCCTGGATCAACGAAACCAAGGTGGTGACCGATGGCAACGGCGAAATCACCGAATGGCGGGTCAATCTGCGGGTGACGTTCCTGGTGGAATAGGCGCCCTCAGCGCACCGCCTGCACCTGGCGCTGGCCGTCCAGCACCACCACGTGGTCGGCCAGGCCGGGCAGGGCATGCAGTGCCTGCCGGCTGACCCGCTCGTAATACTGTACGAAGCGCTCCAGCTGCGGCCGGCTCATGCCATGCCGGCCCGGCTGCGCCGCCTGCAGGTTCTGCTCCTGCTGCCAGCGCCAGCGCGGCACCACCGAAAAATCCGGCGGCTGCAGGAACCACAGGCGGTTGCAGCGCTGCCACAACGCCGGGTAGTCGCGGGCCAGTGCCTGATTGCACCAGCGGCGCCAACGGCCATCGGCGTCGGCCTCGCGTTCCAGCGCGTTCAACGGGCTGTCCAGTGCGTTGTCATCCTGCGCTGGTGTGCCGAGGAACCAGCCTTCGAACACCAGCAGGTCCAATGGCTGCTGCAGCTGCGGCCACTGAGCCTCAGGCAGGCGCTCGTCGGCCAGCTTGTCGAATCGTGGCATCGCAAAGGGCTGGCGTGCGGCCACCGCGTCCAGCACGGCGTGGGCCAGCGGCAGGTCGTGGGTGCCGGGCGGCCCGCGGGTGATCAGCAGCGGATGCACCTGGCGGGCCAGCCGCTGGCGCTGCGCGCGGGTCAGGTAGACATCATCGATCGACAGCGTGGCCGCGTTCAGGCCACGTGCTTGCGCGCGCGCCACCACCTGCGCCGCCAGCGTCGATTTGCCGCTCCCCTGCAGGCCGCTGATCGCCAATACTGGAACTGCTGCACCGCTGGCCAGCGCATCGTCCAGCGCCTGTTCGGCCAATGTTTCGGGGAATCCTTTCACCTGGGGCATATACGCAGCAGCGACCATGCAGCCACAATAGCCCAATCCGTGTGAGAAGAACGCAATCATGAGCGACCTGTACGCCGAAGCCCTGTCCACGTTTGCCGGCCTGTTCGAAGAGGCCAAACAGAGTCGCGAGGTCGAGCCGAATGCGATGACCGTGGCCACTGCTGATACGCAGGGCCGTCCCTCGGCGCGCACCGTGCTGCTGAAGGCCTTCGACGAGCGTGGCTTTGTCTTCTACACCCATCTGGACAGCCACAAGGGCCAGGAACTTCAGGCCAATCCGCAGGCCGCACTGCTGTTCCTGTGGCGCAGCCTGCGCGAGGCTGGCATCCAGGTGCGCATCGAAGGCCGTGTCGAACAGGTGGCAGACGCCGAGGCCGATGCCTATTTCGCCAGCCGCCCGCGCATGAGCCAGATCGGCGCGTGGGCCTCGCAGCAGTCGAAGACGCTGGCAACGCGCGAAGAGTTCGACGCGCGCGTGGCCGAGATCGAAGCCCGCTTCGAAGGCAAGGACGTGCCGCGCCCGGAGGGTTGGAGCGGCCTGCGTGTGGTACCCGACCGCATGGAGTTCTGGTACGGCGCGCAGTTCCGCCTGCATGAACGCTGGTGCTATGAAGCCGGTGCCGAAGGGCGCTGGAGCAAGCGCCTGCTGTACCCGTAAGGCAACCTGATGCAGCGCCTGCCGCTGTACCGTGTGGTGGTGTTCGTGCCGTCGGCAGCACTGGATGCGGTGAAGCAGGGCATCCTCGCGGTGGACGCGCTGGCGGCCGGCGACTACGAGCACGGGATGTGGTGGTCGGCGCCGGGGTTTGAACAGTTCCGTCCGCGCGTGGGTGCGTCGCCCGTGCAGGGTGAGGCGGGTCGCACCGAGGTGGTCGACAGCGTGCGTCTGGAATTCTGCCTGCCGCGTGATCCGCAGCGGCTTCAGCGCATCTTTGAACAGGGCATTGCGCCGCATCACCCGTGGCAGGTGCCGGTGGTGCAGGTGGAGGAAATCGAGCTGCTGCTTGCTGATGCAAGCTCCTTGTAGAGCCGAGCCATGCTCGGCTGCTGTTGCTCTGGCGCGTAAGGCAGTCGAGCATGGCTCGACTCTACAAGAGCTCGTTGTCGCGAACGGACTGGTCAGCTTCATCTGCGAGCAGGTCAGCAACCGGCACACTCCGAAGAATTCCCTCGATTTCCGGAGTCGCCATGCCTTCCTGGCGCTGCCTGTTCGCCATACCTCCCACCCGCCGCGGCTTGGAAGCGTACCTGCTGCTGCTCGCCCGTATCGTCGCCGGTGTGATGTTCTGCGTGTCCGGCTGGAACAAGGTGTTCACCGACGCGGGGCGCGAGCGCATGGTGCATACGTTGGTTGATGCGGGCATTCCGTTCCCGGTGTTCAGTGCGCCGGTGCTCGGGGCGATCGAATGGATCGCCGGCGGCCTGCTGGTGCTGGGTCTGTTGAGTCGCCCCTCGGCCCTGCTGCTGGCGGCGATCTGCGCGGTTGCTGCGCTGACCGATGGCATCGCGCGCATTCCTGCCGGGCTTAGTGTGCCGGATTGGCTGAGCTGGTTCTTCTATCTGAGCGAGGTGCCGCTGGGCGTGCTGCTGTTATGGGTTGCGGCAGTGGGCAGCGGCCGGTTTGCGATAGAGGCGCGCTGGGCACGCTGACGGCACGCACCCTGTAGAGCCGAGCCCATGCTCGGCTGCTTCTGCGGGAAGATCAGCCGAGCATGGGCTTGGCTCTACAGGCCTTCAGCGCGCAGCCAGCGCCACAGCGTGGTGCGCGATACACCCAGCGCCTGCGCCATGCCCTCGCGATCATTGCGATGTTCCTGCAGCAGCGCTTCCAGCTGCGCACGCGGTGGGCGCTTGCCGTTGCTTTCCACCGGCAATGCTGCAACGCCCTCATTCAAAAGTTCGGGCGCAAGCTGCAGCAGTCGCGCGGCATCAATCAGCCCTTCACCGGGCTGCCAGTGGATGCGCAGGCGATCCACCAGATTGCGAAGTTCGCGCACGTTGCCGGGCCACTCGGCGGTGGTCAGAACCGCCAGTGCGTCCTCATCCAGTGGCGCGTCGATGCCGCGCAGCTGGCGGAAGAAGTGCTGCGCCAACAGCAGGATGTCACCGCGCCGCGCACGCAGCGAGGGCAGGGCAATGCGCAGCGCTGCCAAGCGGTAATACAGGTCGCGGCGGAAGCTTCCGGTGGCCGCGCGCTGCTCCAGCGACTGCAGGGTGGCGGCCACCACGCGCAGGTCCACCGGGGTCGGTTCGGTGGCGCCGACACGCAGCACTTCACGTTCTTCCAGCACCCGCAGCAGGCGGGTCTGCAGTGGCAGCGGCAGTTCGCCAATTTCGTCCAGGAACAGAGTGCCGCCATCTGCCGCCTCGACCAGGCCGACGCGGCCGCCACGACGTGCGCCGGTGAAGGCGCCATCGCTGTAGCCGAACAGTTCCGCCTCCAGCAGCGATTCACTGATCGCCCCGCAGTTCAGTGCCACGAAGCGTCCACGACGACCGCTGGCAGCGTGCAGCTGGCGCGCGACCAGTTCCTTGCCGGTGCCAGTCTCGCCGCTGACCAGCACGGTGCTGTCATGTGGGGCGTAGAGCGCGATCTGCGCGCGCACCTGCGCCATCGCGTCGCTGTCGCCGAGCAGTTCATGCGCATCGGCACGCGCTGCCGGGCGCCGGCGCGGGGCAGGGCGGTTGCTGCCGGAACGTGCCAGGGTCTGGGTCAGTTCCAGTGCATGTTCGAACGCCTGCCGCACCGAGTCGGCCGAATACAGCAGCACCCCGGGCAGGCCGGCCTGCTCGGCATGGTCGATGGCCATGCCGGTGCCGACGATCACCTCGATGCCGTTGGCGCGCAGGTCGGCGATGCAGTCGCGCGCGTCCTCGCGGGTGACGAAGCGGCGATGCTCGATATCCAGGCCGAAACTCTGCTGGAAGTTGCTGAACACCGGTACATCGCTGGCGTGGGTGACCAGGCCGATGCGCGGAGCGATGCGTCGCGCGCGCGCCAGTGCTTCCATCAGGTCGAAGCCGTTGGCCTGGATCGGCACCAGTGGCAGCTCCAGCCGACCACGCAGCCACGCCGCGTTGGAGCCGCCGGCAATCACCACATCGCAGTGCTCGCGACGCAGGCGCTGGCCGATCACCTCTACCGCCTCCTCGAAGCCGAGGTTGATCTGCTCGATGCGTGCGCGGCGGTCGAATTCGGGAATGACGTCGCCGAGCAGGCCGGTCAGCCGCGAGACGCTGACGGTCCAGATCACCGGGCGGCCGGGGTCGATATCGGCGTGGCGCAGGGGTGATCGGGGCAGGTACATGGCGGCGGGTTCGGGCGGGGTGTTTCATGATACATCTGTTTCAATGTTTCATTTGTTTCGCCGTTGCGTGCCGGTCATCCCCGTGAAATCAACCGCTTGCAGCTTGGCATGGTGCTTGCGCCTACCTTCCCGTTCTTCAACCTGGATTGCCGCATGACCGCTTCCGCCCCATTCTCCGCCGGTGCCCGCTTCCGTGAGGCGCTGGCTGCCGAATCGCCGCTGCAGGTGATCGGCGCGATCAACGCCAACCATGCGCTGCTGGCCAAGCGCGCTGGCTTCCGTGCCATCTATCTGTCCGGTGGTGGCGTCGCCGCTGGTTCGCTGGGTCTGCCGGACCTGGGTATCAACACCCTGGAAGACGTGCTGATCGACGTGCGGCGCATCACCGATGTCTGCGACCTGCCGCTGATGGTCGACATCGACACCGGTTTCGGCCCGAGCGCGTTCAACATCGCGCGCACCGTGAAGTCGCTGATCAAGGCCGGCGCGGCTGCCTGCCACATCGAAGACCAGGTTGGCGCCAAGCGCTGCGGCCACCGTCCGGGCAAGGAGATCGTCTCGCAGGGTGAAATGGTCGACCGCGTGAAGGCTGCCGCCGATGCCAAGACTGATCCGGACTTCTTCCTGATCGCACGCACCGATGCCATCCAGGTGGACGGCGTGGACAAGGCCATCGAGCGCGCCATCGCCTGTGTCGAGGCAGGTGCCGACGGCATCTTCGCCGAGGCTGCCTATGATCTGGACACCTACCGCCGCTTCGTCGATGCGGTGAAGGTGCCGGTGCTGGCCAACATCACCGAATTCGGTGCCACCCCGCTGTTCAGCCGCGATGAACTGGCCTCGGCCGGCGTTGCCATCCAGCTGTTCCCGCTGTCGGCGTTCCGCGCCGCCAACAAGGCCGCCGAAAATGTCTACCAGGCGGTGCGCCGCGATGGCCATCAGCGCAATGTGGTGGAGAGCATGCAGACGCGCGAAGAGCTGTATGACCGCATCGGCTACCACGCCTTCGAGCAGCAGCTCGATGCACTGTTCGCCGCCAAGAAATAAGCAGTACCCTGCACCATCAGTTTTCGGAGGGAAAACATGAACGATACAACCGCAACCCCGACCTTCAAGCCGAAGAAGTCCGTCGCCCTGTCCGGCACTGCTGCCGGCAACACCGCGCTGTGCAGCGTGGGCCGCAGCGGCAACGATCTGCACTACCGTGGCTACGACATCCTGGACCTGGCCAACACCAGCGAGTTCGAGGAAATCGCCTACCTGCTGGTGCACGGCAAGCTCCCGACCCGCGCCGAGCTGGTTTCGTACAAGGCCAAGCTGAAGTCGCTGCGTGGCATTCCGGCGGCGGTGAAGGCCGCTCTGGAAGAACTGCCGCCGTCCGCACACCCGATGGACGTGATGCGCACCGGCGTGTCCGTGCTCGGCTGCGTGTCGCCGGAAAAGGACGACCACAACCATCCGGGCGCGCGCGACATCGCCGACAAGCTGATGGCCTGCCTCGGTTCGATGCTGCTGTACTGGTACCACTGGAGCCACAACGGCCGCGCCATCGATGTGGAGACCGACGACGACTCCATCGGTGGTCACTTCCTGCATCTGCTGCACGGCGAGAAGCCGCAGGATTCGTGGGTGAAGGCGATGCACACCTCGCTGATCCTGTACGCCGAGCACGAGTTCAACGCTTCGACCTTCGCCTGCCGCGTCATCGCCGGCACCGGCAGCGACATGTACAGCGCGATCTGCGGTGGCATCGGCGCGCTGCGCGGCCCCAAGCACGGCGGCGCCAACGAAGTGGCGTTCGAAGTGCAGAAGCGCTATGACAATCCGGACGAAGCCGAGGAAGACATCAAGGCCCGCGTGGAGCGCAAGGAAGTGGTGATCGGTTTCGGCCACCCGGTCTACACCGTGTCCGATCCGCGCAACAAGGTGATCAAGGACGTCGCCCGCGAACTGTGCGAAGAGCAGTCGAGCATGAAGATGTACGACATCGCCGAGCGCCTGGAAACGGTGATGTGGGACATCAAGAAGATGTTCCCGAACCTGGACTGGTTCAGCGCCGTCAGCTACCACATGATGGGCGTGCCGACCGCGATGTTCACCCCCCTGTTCGTGATCGCCCGCACCGCCGGCTGGAGCGCGCACATCGTCGAGCAGCGTATCGACGGCAAGATCATCCGCCCGAGCGCCAATTACATCGGCCCGGAAGACCGCGACTTCGTCGCCATCGACAAGCGCGTCTGATCCACCTGCTGTATCCATCCGGCCGGCCCTGTGCCGGCCGGATGCTTTCGCCGCCGCACTGCCGGCACCCGGCCCGCCCAAAGCATCCCGCCAGCCCATGAATACCGATTACCGCAAGAACCTCCCCGGCAGCTCGCTGGACTATTTCGACGCGCGCGCCGCTGTCGATGCGATCCAGCCCGGCGCCTACGCCACGCTGCCGTACGTATCGCGCGTGCTGGCCGAGAACCTGGTGCGCCGCTGCGATCCGGCGACGCTGACCGATTCGCTGAAGCAGCTGATCGAGCGCCGTCGCGACCTGGATTTCCCGTGGTTCCCTGCGCGCGTGGTGTGCCATGACATCCTCGGGCAGACCGCACTGGTCGATCTGGCCGGCCTGCGTGATGCGATTGCCGACAAGGGCGGCGACCCGGCCAAGGTCAACCCGGTGGTGCCGGTGCAGCTGATCGTCGATCACTCGCTGGCGGTGGAATGCGGTGGTTACGATCCGCAGGCGTTCGAGAAGAATCGCGCCATCGAAGACCGTCGCAATGAAGACCGTTTCCACTTCATTGACTGGACCAAGCTGGCCTTCGAAAACGTGGACGTGATTCCGCCGGGCAACGGCATCATGCACCAGATCAACCTGGAGAAGATGTCGCCGGTAGTCTACGTGCAGGACGGCGTGGCCTTCCCGGATACCTGCGTGGGCACCGACAGCCACACCCCGCATGTGGATGCACTGGGCGTGATCGCCATCGGTGTTGGCGGCCTGGAAGCAGAAAACGTGATGCTGGGCCGTGCCTCGTGGATGCGCCTGCCGGACATCATCGGTGTCGAGCTGACCGGCAAGCCGCAGCCCGGCATCACCGCCACCGACGTGGTGCTGGCATTGACCGAGTTCCTGCGCAAGGAACGCGTGGTGGGCGCCTGGCTTGAATTCTTCGGCGAGGGTGCCGCGGCACTGACCATCGGTGACCGCGCCACCATCTCCAATATGTGCCCGGAGTACGGCGCCACTGCGGCGATGTTCTACATCGATGCGCAGACCACCGAGTACCTGCGCCTGACCGGCCGCGAGGAATCGCAGGTGGCGCTGGTGGAAAACTATGCACGCACCACCGGCCTGTGGGCCGATGACCTGGCCACCGCACAGTACGAGCGCGTGCTGCGCTTCGATCTGTCGACCGTGGTGCGCAACATGGCCGGCCCGTCCAACCCGCACAAGCGCGTGGCCACCGCCGAGCTGGCCGAGCGCGGCATCGCCGACGAAGCCAAGCTGGAAGCAGGCAAGGCCGAGCAGGCACAGGGCCTGATGCCGGATGGCGCGGTGATCATCGCTGCCATCACCAGCTGCACCAATACCTCCAACCCGCGCAACGTGATCGCCGCCGGCCTGCTGGCACGCAAGGCCAACGAGCGCGGCCTGCTGCGCAAGCCTTGGGTGAAGTCGTCGCTGGCACCCGGTTCCAAGGCAGTGCAGTTGTACCTGGAAGAAGCGGGCCTGCTGCCGGACCTGGAGAAGCTGGGCTTCGGCATCGTCGCCTTCGCCTGCACCACCTGCAATGGCATGAGCGGCGCGCTGGATCCGAAGATCCAGCAGGAAATCATCGACCGTGACCTGTACGCCACGGCGGTACTGTCGGGTAACCGCAACTTCGACGGCCGCATCCATCCGTATGCGAAGCAGGCGTTCCTGGCCTCGCCGCCGCTGGTGATCGCCTATGCCATCGCCGGCACCGTCCGCTTCGATATCGAGAAGGACGTGCTGGGCGTGGACGCTGACGGCAACGACGTGCGCCTGAAGGACATCTGGCCGAGCGATGCCGAGATTGACGCGGTGGTGAAGGCCTCGGTGAAGCCCGAGCAGTTCCGCAAGGTCTACAACCCGATGTTCAACGTGCGCGTGGAGCACGGCGCAGCGGTGAGCCCGCTGTACGACTGGCGCCCGCAGAGCACCTACATCCGTCGTCCGCCGTACTGGGAAGGTGCACTGGCCGGTGAGCGCTCGCTGGCCGGCATGCGTGCGCTGGCGGTGTTGCCCGACAACATCACCACCGACCACCTGTCGCCGTCCAACGCGATCATGGCCTCCAGCGCCGCCGGCGAATACCTGGCGAAGATGGGCCTGCCCGAAGAAGACTTCAATTCCTACGCCACCCATCGCGGCGACCACCTGACCGCGCAGCGTGCCACGTTCGCCAACCCGAAGCTGTTCAACGAGATGGTACGCAACGACGATGGCAGCGTGAAGCAGGGCTCTCTGGCGCGCGTGGAGCCGGAAGGCAAGGTCATGCGCATGTGGGAAGCGATCGAGACCTACATGGACCGCAAGCAGCCGCTGATCATCATCGCCGGTGCCGACTACGGCCAGGGCAGCTCGCGTGACTGGGCCGCCAAGGGCGTGCGCCTGGCCGGCGTGGAAGCGATCGTGGCCGAGGGCTTTGAACGCATCCACCGCACCAACCTGATCGGCATGGGCGTGCTGCCGTTGGAGTTCAAGCCGGGCACCACCCGGCTGACCCTGGGCATTGACGGCACTGAGACCTTTGATGTGATCGGCGAGCGCACCCCGCGTGCCGAGCTGACCATGGTCATCCACCGTCGCGACGGCCAGGACGTGATCGTGCCGGTCACCTGCCGCCTGGACAGCGACGAGGAAGTGGCGATCTACGAAGCCGGTGGCGTGCTGCAGCGTTTCGCCCAGGACTTCCTGGAAGGCGCCAAGGTGGCGTAAGGCATCCGACGGCCCGGTAACGGGCCGTCTTTCATTGCAAGGAACCGTTCCATGGCATTTCTCCCGCAACTCTGTATTCCCGCCACCTACATGCGCGGCGGCACCAGCAAGGGCGTGTTCTTCCGCCTGCAGGACCTGCCCGAGGCCGCGCAGGTGCCGGGCGCTGCGCGCGATGCGCTGCTGATGCGCGTGATCGGTTCGCCCGATCCGTATGGCAAGCAGACCGACGGCATGGGGGGCGCCACCTCCAGCACCAGCAAGTGCGTGATCATCTCCACCGCCTCTGTGCCGGATCACGATGTCGACTATCTGTACGGCCAGGTCTCGATCGACACCGCCTTCGTCGATTGGAGCGGCAACTGCGGCAATCTCAGCACTGCGGTGGGTCCGTTCGCCATCGCCAACGGCCTGATCGATCCTGCCCGCGTGCCGCGCGATGGCCTGTGCACCGTGCGCATCTGGCAGGCCAACATCGGCAAGACCATCATTGCCCATGTGCCGATGCGCGATGGCGAAGTGCAGGAAACCGGCGATTTCGAGCTGGATGGCGTGACCTTCCCGGCCGCCGAGATCCAGCTTGAATTCATTGATCCGTCCGACGACGGCGATGCGGGCGCGATGTTCCCCACCGGGAATCTGGTCGATACGCTGGAAGTGCCGAGCGTGGGCAGCTTCGAGGTGACGATGATCACCGCCGGCATTCCGACGATCTTCCTCAACGCCGCCGACCTGGGTTACACCGGTACCGAGCTGCAGCCGGTGATCAACGAGGATAAAGGAGCGCTGGAGCGCTTCGAGAAGATCCGCGCCTACGGTGCAGTGCGCATGGGCCTGATCTCGAAGCTGGAAGACGCGGCCACCCGTCAGCACACGCCGAAGGTGGCCTTCGTGGCGCCGGCACAGGACTATGTCTCGTCCAGTGGCAAAGCTATCCCGGCGTCGGCGATCGACCTGCACGCGCGCGCGTTGTCGATGGGAAAACTGCACCACGCGATGATGGGTACCGCCGCCGTGGCGATCGGCACTGCAGCGGCAATTCCCGGAACACTGGTCAACCGTGCTGCAGGCGGCGGCGAGCGCGAAGCGGTGACCTTCGGTCATCCCTCCGGCACATTGCGCGTGGGTGCGCAGGCGGCACTCGTTGACGGGCAGTGGACAGTAAGCAAGGCCATCATGAGCCGCAGTGCCCGCGTGCTGATGGAAGGCAAGGTGCGGGTGCCGGCCGAGTAACCAGCAGGTCGGCGCTGGCATCACACGCTTCGGTAGATGCCAACCTTGGTTGGCATGGCATTGGCACCGCCCGGGCAATCTCCAGCGCCAACCAAGGTTGGCGACTACCGGGATGCGCGGCCTGACCTGCTTTTCTGAAGAGGAGATCGACGATGTCCGGCAACCACACCCCATCCAACGAGCGTGCAGCGTGGGATGCGCTGCTGGTGGACATCGTCGACTACGTGCGCGACGCGCGCATCGACTCACCACTGGCGTTCCAGACCGCGCATCACTGCCTGCTTGATACGCTGGGCTGCGGCCTGGAAGCGCTGTCCTTCCCGGCCTGCAGCAAGCTGCTCGGTCCCGTGGTGCCGGGCATCAGCGTGGTCAATGGCGCGCGCGTGCCGGGTACGCACTACGTGCTGGATCCGGTGCAGGCCGCCTTCAACCTTGGCGCGATGGTGCGCTGGCTCGATTTCAACGACACCTGGCTGGCTGCCGAATGGGGCCACCCGTCGGACAACCTGGGCGGCATCCTCGCCGTCTGCGATTGGCTGGGACGCAACGCGCAGGCCCTGCGTCGACCACCGCCGACCGTGCACGACGTGCTGCTGGCGATGATCAAGGCGCATGAGATCCAGGGCGTGCTGGCGCTGAAGAATTCCTTCAACCGGGTCGGGCTGGACCATGTTGTGCTGGTCAAGGTGGCGACCACCGCCGTGGTCGCGCAGTTGCTCGGGCTTGATCGCGAACGCATGCTCAATGCAGTGTCGCTGGCCTGGGTCGATGGCCAGGCGCTGCGCACCTACCGGCACGCGCCCAACACCGGTTCGCGCAAGAGCTGGGCCGCCGGCGACGCCACCAGTCGTGGCGTGCGCCTGGCGCTGATCGCGGCAACGGGCGAAATGGGCTATCCGAGCGTGCTCAGTGCACCGACCTGGGGCTTCGAGGCAGTGTCGATGCATGGCCAGGCACTGACGCTGGAGAGACCGTTGGGCAGCTATGTGATGGAAAACGTGCTGTTCAAGATCAGCTATCCGGCCGAGTTCCACGGCCAGACCGCGGTGGAGGCGGCGATCACGCTGCACCAGCAGCTGCGCGTGGCCGGCAGGCGCGTCGAGGACATCGAACACATCGCGATCCGGACCCAGCAAGCCTGCATCCGCATCATCGACAAACAGGGTCCACTGCATAACCCGGCCGACCGCGACCACTGCGTGCAGTACATGATCGCCATCGCGCTGCTGCATGGGCGGCTGGTGGCCGAGGACTATGAGGACGACGTCGCCGCCGATCCGCGCATCGATGCATTGCGCGCGAAGATGGCCTGCCACGAGGATCCGCAGCTCAGCGCCGACTACCTGGACCCGGGCAAGCGCAGCATCGCCAACGGCCTCAGCGTGCGCTTCAACGATGGCAGTGAACTGCCGGAGGTGCTGGTGGAGTACCCGCTGGGCCACGCCCGCCGCCGCGGGGAGGGCATTCCGCTGCTGATGGACAAGTTCCGCCGGCACCTGGCCCACCGCTTCCCGACCGCCCAGCAGCAGCGCATCCTGGCCGCCTCGCTGGACCCGGTGGCGCTGGCGGCGACGCCGGTGACCGATTACGTGGACCTGTACCTGCCGGGGTAGGGTGGCGTTGGTGGGTGCCAACCTTGGTTGGCACGGGCCCAACGGCAACCAAGGTTGGCGACTACCAACCCCGCCGGGCATGGCCCGGCGCTACCGTTCCGATGCATTCCTGCCGAATTCGCGTCAACACCTTGACGCGGCCTGCCTATAATGGCCGCCTCGATCAAGGAGTGACGACATGAGCGGTCCGGCACGGCGGAAGCGGTGGGGATGGGCGGCGGCGGTACTGGCAGGAGGCCTGTTGCTGGGCCTGGCCGGCTGCCGCAACGACAGCGGGCAGCTGCCCAAGACCAGCGGTGAAGCCATCACCACCAAGGCCGAGCAGGTGAAGGAATTCACACTGCTGCGCGCCTACCCGGACCAGAAGAATGACGGCCTGTCGCTGGCGCTGGAGTTCTCGCGTCCGCTGGTCGGCACCCAGGATTTCGACAAGCTGGTGCGCTTCGAGGAGAAGGTCGGCACCGACGACAGCAGCTGGACGCTGTCCGATGACGGCCTGACCCTGCGCTATCCGTTCGTCGAGGCCGGCAAGGAGTTCAGCCTGGTGGTCTCGCCCGACCTGCTGGCCGCCGATGGCAGCCGGCTGGGCAAGGAACTGAAGCAGAAGGTGTTCAGCGGCGAGCTGAAGCCGGTGGTTGGCTTCGCCTCGCAGGGCAGCGTGCTGCCGGCCAAGGACAGCCGCGGCCTGCCGGTGGTCTCGGTGAACGTGCCGGAGGTTGACGTCGAGTTCCTGCGCGTGCGCGAGAAGGACCTGCCGACCTTCTTCAGCCAGTACCAGCGCGGCGGCCGCCGTGGCAGCTGGGAGCTGAGCAGCGACTACGAGCGCAGCCCGATCAACAAGCTGGCCGAGCCGGTCTACGTCAACCGCTTCATCCTCGGCGGCAAGAAGAACGAGCGGGTACTGACCTACCTGCCGACCCAGGACATCAAGGAGCTGCAGGAGCCGGGCCTGTACTTCGCCCTGCTCAAGCGCACCGGCGACTACGAAGGCGAGTTCGATACCGCGTTCTTCTCGGTCAGCGACATCGGCCTGCATACCCGTGCCTACAAGGACAAGCTGTTCGTGCACACCGCCGGCCTCAAGGACGGTGCGCCGCTGAAGAGCATCGACCTGCGTGTGCTCGACGCCAAGGGCGAGGTGGTGCTGAAGGGCAGCACCGACGGCAACGGCAATGCGCTGCTGAACTACACCCTGGATGCCACCCACGTGCTGGTCGCCAGCACGGGCAAGGACACCAGCTTCCTGCCGTTCAACCAGCCTGCGCTGGACCTGAGCGAATTTGCCGTGGCCGGTCGTGACAATGCCTGGTTCGACGTTTACGCCTGGTCCGGCCGTGACCTGTATCGCCCGGGCGAGACCGTGCGTCTGTCCGCCCTGCTGCGTGACAACGACGGCAAGCCGGTCAAGGCACAGCCGGTGTTCCTGCGCCTGAAGCAGCCCGACGGCAAGACCTTCCGCGAAACCCGCCTGCAGCCGGGCGAGCAGGGATACATCAACTTCGAGCAGGTCATTCCCACCGAGGCGCCGACCGGGCGCTGGCAGGTGGAGTTCCGCACCGATCCGGCCAGCAAGGAGGCGATCCAGGGCATGACCCTGCGTATCGAGGAGTTCCTGCCCGAGCGCATGAAGCTGGACCTGGACAGCGCGCAGAAGACGCTGAAGCCGGGCGAGGACCTGCGCCTGCAGGCCAATGGTGCCTACCTGTACGGTGCGCCGGCGGACGGCAACCGTTTCACCGCGCGCATGGCGGTGGCCGCCGAGCAGCAGCCGGTCGAGGGCCTGCCGGGCTACTTCTTCGGTGACCCGACCCTGCAGCTGCCGCGCGAAGCCAAGGACGTGATCGACACCACGCTGCCGGGCAACGGCCAGCTGCGTGAGGATGTGGCGTTGCCGGAAGAGGCGGCCAAGGCCAAGGCGCCGATCGCCGTGGTGCTGTCCGGCAGCCTGTATGAAACCGGTGGCCGTACCGTCACCCGCACCCTGAAGCGGGTGATGTGGCCGGCCAACGCGCTGGTCGGCGTGCGCCCGCTGTTCAACCCCGAGGATGGTGCTGACTCCAACGGCAACGCACGCTTCGAGCTGATGCGCGTGGATGCTGCCGGCACACCGCAGCCGGCCAAGGGCCTGAAGATCACCCTGGTGCGCGAGCTGCGCGACTATCACTGGACCTTCAACGACAACCGCTGGGACTACGATTTCACCCGCCGCTTCGAGAACAAGGAAACCCGCACCGTCGATGCCGGCAGCAGCGCGGTCGCCTTCGATTTCCCGGTGGAGTGGGGCGAATACCGGGTGGACGTGTTCGATCCGTCCACCGGCCTGACGAGTCGCTACCCGTTCCGTGCCGGCTGGAGCTGGGGCGATGACAACCGTGGCCTGGATGCACGCCCGGACAAGGTCAAGCTGGGCCTGGACAAGACCGGCTACAAGGCTGGTGACACCCTGGAAGTGACGGTGACCCCGCCGCATGCCGGCAAGGGCATCCTGATGGTCGAGACCGACCGCATGCTGTACGTGCAGGACATCGAGGCCAAGCCGGGTTCGACCTTCAAGATTCCGGTCACCGCCGATTGGGAGCGCCACGACGTCTACATCACCGCACTGGTGTTCCGCGGCGGCAGCGCGCCGAGCAAGATCACTCCGGCCCGTGCCGTGGGCGTGGTGCATGTGCCGATGGATCGCAAGGGGCGCACCGTAGCCGTCGGCCTGGCCGCGCCCAAGCAGATGCGGCCGGAGCAGGACCTGCCGGTGACGGTCAGCGCGCCGCAGCTGGCCGGCAAGATGGCGCACGTCACCGTCTCGGCGGTGGACGTGGGCATCCTCAACATCACCCGCTTCCCGGTGCCCGATGCCGGTGCGCACTTCTTCGCCCAGCGTCGCCTTGGCATTGATGCCTACGACATCTACAGCCGGGTGATCGAGAGCTTCGACGGCGGTGCCGGCAAGCTGAAGTTCGGTGGCGACATGGCGCTGCAGGCATTGCCGCAGGCCAAGCGCCCGACCGCGCGCGTGCAGACCGTGGACCTGTTCTCCGGCCCGGTGCAGCTTGATGCAAAGGGCATCGCCCGCATACGCCTGAAGGTGCCAGACTTCAACGGCACACTGCGGGTGTCTGCGCTGGTCTACAGCGATGACCAGTACGGCAAGCGTGACGTGGAAACCGTGGTGCGCGCGCCGATCCTGGCCGAAGCCAGCATGCCGCGCGTGCTGGCCCCGGGCGACCGCAGTACGGTGACCCTGGACGTGCAGAATTTCACCGGCAAGCCGGGCCAGTTCAACGTGAAGGTGGAAAGCGAAGGCCCGCTGAACCTGGGCGAGGGCAGCCGCAGCGTGCAGTTGAATGCAGATGCCAAGACCACGCTGAGCTTCCCGCTGTCTGCACGCGAAGGCCACAGCGTGGCCAAGGTGCGGGTGCGGGTGGATGGCAACGGCTTCAAGGCCGACCGCCGCTACGAGCTGCCGGTGCGTGCGGCGTGGCCGCAGGTGCTGCGTTCGCAGGTGCGCACGCTGGATCCGTTGGCGGCGGTCAGCCTCGACAACAGCCTGACCGATGGCTTGATGTCCGAGTCGGTCAATGCCCGCCTGCTGGTCAGCCCGCTGCCGCCGATCCCGTTCGCCAGTGCGCTGCAGGGCGCGTTGAACTACCCGTACGGCTGTGCCGAGCAGACCACCAGCAAGGGCTATGCGGCGCTGATCCTGGACCAGGCGACATCGTCGATGCTCGGTGCCGACGGCCTGGATGCCAAGACCCGCCGCGAGCGCATGGAAGGCGCGTTCGGCCGCCTGGCGTCGATGCAGGTGGCCAACGGCAACTTCTCGATGTGGGGTGACGACGGCTATGTGAACCCGTGGCTGACCCCGTACATCACCGAGTTCCTGCTCGACGCCAGGGACGCCGGCTTCGCGGTGCCCGACAACGTGCTGCAGAAGGCACTGAACCGGCTCAGCGAGGACCTGCTGTCCGGTGGCAACCAGTTCTACGGCCAGGAGGATCGCGAGAAGCTGAAGTTCGCCAATCAGGCGTACTCGGGTTACGTGCTGGCCCGGGTCAACCGTGCGCCGCTGGGTACGCTGCGCACGCTGTACGACAACGAGCGCAGCAAGGCGGTGGGTGGCCTGTCGCTGGTCCACCTGGGCGTGGCGCTGTCGCTGCAGGGCGATGCCAAGCGTGGCCAGGCGGCACTGGCCGCGGCCTTCGCCAAGTCCAGCAGCGAACGCCCGTCGTACTTCGGCGACTACGGCAGCGCCATCCGTGATGACGCGCTGATGATCGCGCTGACCCACGAAAACAAGCTGGCCAAGCCGGCCTGGGATGCACGCGCGGTTGATCTGGGCCGTGGCCTGGATGCGCGCCGTAATGCGGGCTGGATGTGGCTGAGTACGCAGGAGCAGGTGGCCATCGCCCGTCTTGGCAAGGCCCTGGCCGCCAACCAGAAGGCACTGGTGGCCGGTGAGCTGGTGATCGGTGGCAACACCGAAGCCATCGGTGAGCGCAAGCTGTTCGGCCGCAACTTCAGTGCCAGCGAACTGGCCAGTGGCGTGCGCTTCACCCCGCAGGGCCGGCCGCCGATGTTCGCCAGCATCGACGTGGCAGGCATCCCGCGCAGTGCGCCCGCACCGGACAACCGCGTGCTGGGTATCGAGCGCAGCTACTTCGGCACCGATGGCAAGCCGTGGTCGCCGCGTCCGCTGAAGGAGGGCGAAGCCCTGATCGTGCGCGTCACCGTTACCGCCGACACCACGATGCCCGATGCATTGCTGACCGACCTATTGCCGGCCGGCCTGGAGATCGAGAACTTCAATCTGGGCGATGCCAAGCAGTGGGCCGATGTGGTGGTTGATGGCATCACCATCAGCGACCGCGGCGAAGCTGCCGACACCAAGCACGAAGAGTTCCGCGACGACCGCTATGTGGCCGCGCTGAAGCTCTCGCGTGGCAGCAAGGCCAACGTGTTCTATCTGGTGCGCGCGGTGACCCCGGGTACTTACTCGGTGCCGCCGCCGCTGGTGGAGGACATGTACCGGCCACAGCTGCGCGGCGTTGGCCGCAGCAACCCGACCACGATCACGGTGGTACAGCCGTGACCACGCGGACGGGCCGCGACGGCGCGGCCCGTCCCGCTGGCAACCTGCAATGAAAGACGCAATGAAGACCCGGCTGGCGGCCCTGCGCCGCCGGCTGCGGCCGCTGTGGCCGTGGTTGCGCTGGGGCACGGCCGCCACGCTGGCGCTGCTGCTGGTGCTGGATTTCGCTTTTCCGCCGCCGCTGCCGAAGCAGCGCGATACCAGCACCCTGGTGGTTGCCGCTGATGGCACGCCGCTGCGCGCGTTCGCCGATGCCGAGGGCGTGTGGCGCTATCCGGCATCGATCGACAGCGTCTCGCCGCTGTACCTGCAGGCGCTGCTGACCTACGAAGACCGCTGGTTCTGGCGCCATCCGGGCATCAATCCGCTGGCGATCCTGCGTGCCAGCGGCCAGCTGCTGCGCGGTGGCCGCATCGTGTCCGGTGGCTCGACCCTGACCATGCAGGTCGCACGCATCCTCGACCCGCATACGCGTACGCCCTGGGGCAAGCTCAAGCAGATGCTGCGCGCAGTGCAGCTTGAGGCGCACCTGAGCAAGCAGCAGATCCTGGCCCTGTATCTGGAACGGGCGCCGTATGGCGGCACCATCGAGGGGGTGGAAGCGGCCAGCTGGGCCTACCTGGGCAAGCCGGCGGCGCAGCTGTCGCATGCCGAGGCCGCGCTGCTGGCAGTGCTGCCACAGGCGCCGAGCCGGCTGCGTCCGGACCGTCATCCGGAAGCAGCGCAGAAAGCGCGGGACAAGGTGCTGTCACGCATGGCCGAACTGGGGGCGTGGACGCCGGAAGAGGTGGAAGACGCGCGTATCGAGAACGTGGTGGCGCGCTCGCTGCGGCCGCCGCTGCACGCCGCATTGCTTGCGCAGCGCCTGCATTCGGCGCATCCAGGACAGGCACGCATCCAGAGCAGCATCGACATCGGCCTGCAGCGCACGCTGGAAGAACGCGTGGCCAGCTATTTCTCGACGCTGCCCGAGCGCACCTCTGCCGCGTTGCTGGTGGTCGACAACCAGACCCTGCAGGCGCGTGCCTATGTCGGCACGTTGTCCTTCGGAGACCGTCAGCGCCTCGGCCACGTGGACATGGTGCAGGCCTGGCGCTCGCCGGGCTCCACGCTGAAGCCGTTCCTGTATGCGATGGCACTGGATGACGGCCTGATCCATTCGGAAAGCCTGCTGGTTGATGCGCCACAGAGTTTCGGCAGCTACCGACCTGGCAATTTCGACATGGCCTTCAATGGGCCGATCGGCGCGTCCAGCGCATTGCGCCTGTCGCTCAACGTGCCCTCGGTGGACCTGCTGCAGCGGGTCGGGGCTGCGCGCTTTGCTGCGCGGCTTTCACACTCCGGCATCCAGCTGCGCTTCCCGCCGGGCAGCACGCCCAACCTGTCTTTGATTCTGGGCGGTACCGGTGCGCGGCTGGAAGATCTGGTCGGCGCGTTCGCCGCGCTCAACCGCAACGGCATTGCTGGACGTGTGCGCTACACCGATGACGAACCGATGATCGAGCGGCGCCTGGCCTCGCCGGGCGCAAGCTGGATCGTGCGCGAAATGCTGGAATCGAACCCGCGCCCAGGCTACAGCGCTGGCACCTTCGATGTTGGCGGTCGCCCGCGCGTAGCCTGGAAGACCGGCACCAGCTATGGCTATCGCGATGCGTGGGCGATCGGTAGCACGCGCCACTACACCGTGGGCGTGTGGGTGGGACGGCCGGACGGCACACCGTTACCCGGCCAGTACGGCGCGGTCACCGCGTTGCCGTTGATGTTCGAAGTGGTCGACAGCCTGCCGCGCCAGCGTGGCGACTCGGCGGCCGTACCGATGCCGTCCAGCGTCAGTGAGGAAGAGATCTGCTGGCCGACCGGCGAACGCGCCGAAGGCCTGCCTCCAGCGTTGTGCCAGCGGCGGATGCCGGCCTACCTGCTGGATGGTGCCGCACCGCCAACCTTCCCCGAGCGCGAAGCACGACGTTGGCAGCCGGGCCGGCAGCGTTACCTCGCTGACGCGCACACCGGCCTGCGTGTGTCGGCGGACTGCCGCGTGCCACATGAGGAAGTGCCACGCGAGATCGCGCGCTGGCCGGCGCTGCTGTCGCCATGGTTACCCAGGGCCACGCGCGAGGCCTCTCAGTTGCCAGTGCTGTCACCGGACTGCCGCGATGACGGGCGCGATGCCAGCGTGGCGCTGCACATCGACGGTCTCAACAACGGTGCCACCCTGGCTCGTGCCCCCAATGCCGAACACGGCGTGCGCCTGCAACTGCGCGCGCTGGGCAGCGAGCAGACGGTGGACTGGCTGCTGGATGGCCGCTGGATCGCGCAGACCCGCGGCGCACAGTTGATGCAGCGCGAGTTCGCCGAGCCGGGCACGCATACGCTGACCGCGCTGGCGGCGGATGGCGCGTGGACGCAGGTGCGGTTCAACGTCCTGCGGTAGGTGCCGACCTCGTTGGCGCTCGGTCCAGCGCCAATGACACCTTCGTGCTCTGGTAGGTGCCAACCTTGGTTGGCACGTGGCGAAGCGCCCACCAAGGTGGGCATCTGCCGGATCATTCCCCGATCCACCCATCCAGCAGGTCGGCAAACTCGTCGGCGTGCTCCTCTTCCTGCGCCAGGATCTCTTCAAGGATGCGCTTGGTGGTGGTGTCGCGGTCGCCGATGAAGTTGATCATCTCGCGGTAGCTGTCGATGGCGATGCGCTCGGCCACCAGGTTTTCGCGGACCATGTCGCGCAGGTCACTGCCTTCCTTGTACTCGGCATGCGAGCGCGCGGTCAGCGTATCGGGGTTGAAGTCCGGCTCGCCGCCAAGCTGGACGATGCGCTCGGCCAACTTGCCGGCATGCGCCTGTTCCTGCTGTGCATGTTCCAGGAACTCGGCCTTGATCGCGTCGGCCAGCATGCCCTTGGCCATGAAGTAGTGCCGGTAGTAGCGCAGCACGCACACGTACTCGGTGGCCAGTGCATCGTTGAGCAGCTTGATCACCGCCTTGCGATCGGCGCTGTAGCTGTCGGTGATCGCCCCATCTTCGATGTTGCGCCGGGCGCGCTCGCGCAGGGTCTTGCGATCGCTGATGCCGGGTACCTTGGCGGCAGGCTTGGGAGCTTTGGCTGGCTTGGTGGACATGGCTGGCCGTTTCCTCTTGCGGTGGAAGATCAGGTGGGCAGGTGCTCCAGCACGTAATCGGCTGATGACACCTCGAACTGGCCGGGCTGCTCGATCCACGCTGCGCGGACCACGCCGTCGACCACGTACAGGGCAAAGCGGCGCGAACGGATGCCCATGCCCGAGGCGCTGGCATCGAGTTCCAGGCCGAGCGCGCGGGTCAGTTCGGCGTTGCCGTCGGACAGCATCAGCAGGCCGTCGGGCACGCTCTGGTCGGCGGCCCAGGCCTTCATCACGAACGGATCGTTGACCGCCATGCAGTAGACGTCGATGCCGCGCTTGCGGAATGCATCGAATTTCTCGACGAAGCCGGGCAGATGGCGTGCCGAGCAGGTCGGGGTGAACGCGCCGGGCACGGCGAACAACACCACCTTGCGCGCATCGAACAGCGAATGCGTATCGAGTGTTTCGATGCCCTCGCGGATACGCTTGAGGGTCACTTCCGGAATGCGGTCGCCGACATGGATGGTCATGGGGAACTCCTTGCAGGGGCAGGCTAGTGGGCCGGATGGGACAGACGCGTCAAGACATTGGAAACCCGGTGTGCAGGCCCCATCTTCAGGCTTTGTGGCAGGGGCTTCCAGCCACAGCGTGGGGCATGGGGATGGCAGCCGCATTGCGCAGGATCAGTCGGCCTCACCGGGGCCGCACGAGGGGCGGCGTAGCATCGCCGGCGCGTAGAATGAACCCGGGGCGGCGCCACCGGCGCGGCCGAAGCAGATCGAGGTAGCTGGATGGAATTCAAGGATTACTACGCCACCCTGGGGGTGGAACCGAGCGCGGGCGAGGCGGAAATCAAGACCGCCTACCGCCGGCTGGCACGCAAGTACCACCCGGACGTCAGCAAGGAGGCCGGGGCCGAGGACAAGTTCAAGGCGGTCAACGAGGCCTACGAGGCGCTGCGTGACCCGGAGAAGCGCGCGGCCTACGACCAGCTGCGCGCACAGGGCTATCGCCCGGGCGAGGAATTCAACGTACCGCCGAACTACGGCGGTGCCGGTGGCTTCAACTTCGAGGAAGTGTTCGGCGGCGGTGGCCCCAATGGCGGCTTCAGCGACTTCTTCGAGAGCCTGTTCGCGCGCCAGCGTGGCGGTGCAGGTCCGGGCCCGGGCTTCAGCAGCCAGGGCCACGCGCCGAACCGCGACACCCGCGCCAAGCTGTCGGTGCCGCTGGAAGCGGCCTACAACGGCGACAGCCTGCGCATCACCGTCAACGGCAAGCAGCTGGATGTACGCGTGCCCAAGGGTATCCGCCCGGGCCAGGTGATCCGCCTGGCGGGGCAGGGCAACCACGGCGGTAACCTGCTGCTGGAAGTGGAATACGCTGCCCACCCGCAGTTCGAGGTCGATGGCCGCAACATCCTCTACACGCTGCCGGTCACGCCGTGGCAGGCCGCGCTGGGCACCAGCATCAGCGTGCCGACCCTGGGTGGAGCGGTGGAATTGAAGATTCCGGCCGATTCCGATGCCGGCCGCAAGCTGCGCCTGCGCGGCCGCGGGCTGCCAGGCAGCCCGGATGGCGACCAGATTGTTGAAATCGAGATCGTGGCCCCGGCCGCGACCGACGAGGCGCAGAAGAAGGCGTACCGGAACCTGGCAAAGGCCTTCGGCGAGACGATCTGAGTGATAGGGCGGGGGCGGTTCCTGGCCCCCACGCCTTCCGGTAGTGCCGGCCGCTGGCCGGCAATTTCATTGGCCTGGATGGTGATGCGTGGTTGCCGGCCAGCGGCCGGCACTACAAAAGCGTGCCAACCAAGGTTGGCACCTGCCAGAGCGGTGGGCCAAGCACGGTTGGCGCCGCCAGGAAGCCTCAGCCCTGCCCGGCGAACACCCGCTCCAGCACCTCGGACAGTTCGTCTTCCGAGAACGGCTTGGTGATGTAGGCCTTGGCACCCTGGCGCATGCCCCACATGCGGTCGGTGTCCTGGTCCTTGGTGGTCACCAGGATCACCGGGATGTGCCGGGTCGCCTCGTCGCGCGCAAGCGTGCGGGTGGCCTGGAAGCCATTGAGGTTGGGCATCACCACGTCCATCAGGACCAGGTCAGGCAGCTCGGCCTTGGCGGTTTCCACGCCGGCCGCGCCATCGGTGGCGGTCAGGATCTGGTGCCCGAGCTTCTCGACGATGCGCTGTATCCCCAACAGCTGCGACGGTGAGTCGTCGACGATCAGAATGCGTGCCATGTTGTTCCCCATGTAATGCCCGCAGTGTAGTGCGGGCTCATTACCGGTGGGAGGGGCCCATCTGCCGTCCGTCGCCTGCCTGCAACGTTCAGTCGATCCGCACTACGGTGCGGCCCAGCGAACCGCCGGCCAGCATCCGCTCGAACACCGCCGGCAGGCCGTCCAGGCCGACTTCGGCGGTACAGATGCGGTCCAGGTGCTGCGGCTTCCACTCGTTGCCCAGTCGCGCCCACACCGCTTCGCGCAGCCCGCGCGGTGCATTGGCCGAGGACACGCCCAGCAGTGACACGCCGCGCAGGATGAACGGCATCACCGTCATGTCCAGTTTCGGGCTTGCCGCGAGGCCGGCGCTCACCACGCTGCCATAGGGCACGGTCTGCGCCAGCAGGCTGGCCAGCATGTCGCCTCCGGCATTGTCGAGGCCCCCGCCGAAGCGGGCGGACTGCAGTGGGCCGGTATCGGCCAACGCCTCACGTGGCAGCACTTCGGCGGCGCCGATGCCGCGCAGGAAGTCCGACTGCTCTGGCTTGCCGCTGACCGCGTGCACCGTGTAGCCGGCGCGGCTGAAGATGGACAGCGCCAGCGCGCCCACACCGCCGCTGGCACCGGTGACCGCCAGCGGGCCGAGCTCCGGGGTCTGCCGGTTGTCCTGCAGGCGCAGCAGGGCAAACGCCGCCGTGAAGCCGGCGGTGCCCAGCACCATTGCCTCGCGGGCACTCAGCCCGGCCGGCAGCGCGATCACCGCGCTCGATTCCAGCCGCACATACTGGCTGTAGCCGCCGTCGCGGGTTTCGCTGAGGCCGCAGCCGGTGGCCAGTACCGCATCGCCTTCACGCCAGGCCGGGTCGGTGGATGCCACCACGGTGCCGGCCACATCGATCCCGCCGACCAGCGGGAAGCGGCGCAGGATCCTACCCTTGCCGGTGCCCGCCAGCGCGTCCTTGTAGTTGACCGAAGACCACTGCGCGCGGATCAGCACCTGGCCGGGGTTGAGGTCGTCGACAGTGAGCTGGGCGAGGCCGGCGCGGTAACCGGCATCGTCATTTTCGATGCGGAAGGCGGTAAACGGGGTGGTGGGGGCCATCGGCGCTGCCTGACTTCGAGGAAAACGCCACCTTACCCCGTCGAGCCCCTTTCAATCCTGCCGGTCCGCCCCATCTTGTATGATCGGTAATGGTTTCACGGCTGGCGTTGCGGGAAGGGCCCGCGCCGCAGCCCACATCTTGATGGAGCGTGCATGGCCTGGAATACACCCGGCGGCAACAAGGGCGGACAAGGCCCCGAGAACAATCGACGCGGGCCGTTCGGGTCGCGCGGTGGTGGCAATGGTGGTGGCTGGGGCGGACTGCCCGGGCCGCTGAAGGACCTGTTCGACGGCGGCATCCTGCGTTGGGTCGCGGCGGCCGTGGTGCTGCTGGTGCTGTTCTCCAGCTTCCAGCTGATCGGCGAACAGCAGCGTGGCGTGGTGCTGCGCTTCGGCCAGTTCTCGCGGATCCTGCAGCCCGGCCCGAACTTCAAGCTGCCGTGGCCGATCGAATCGGTCACCAAGGTCAACGCCACCGAGATCAAGACCTTCTCGATCCAGGTACCGGTGCTGACCCGCGACGAGAACATCGTCAACGTCTCGCTGAACGTCCAGTACCGCATCGACGACCCGCAGCAGTACCTGTTCGGCACGGTTGATGCCAACCAGGTGCTGGAGCAGTCGGCGCAGAGTGCGGTCCGTGAGGAAGTCGGCCGCGCCGACCTCAACGCGGTGCTGAACAACCGTGGCCCGCTGGCCGTGGCCGCCGAGGAGCGCCTGCAGGCGCTGCTGAAGGCGTTCAAGACCGGCCTGACCGTGACCGGCCTGACCCTGCAGGACGCCCGTCCGCCGGAGGAAGTCAAGCCGGCCTTCGACGAGGTCAACGGTGCCCAGCAGGTCAAGGAACGCTTGATCAACGAAGCGCAGGCCTACGCCGCCAAGGTCGTGCCGGAAGCCCGAGGCCAGGCCTCGCGTGCCCGTACCACCGCAGAAGGCTACAAGCAGGCCGTGGTGTCCAAGGCCGAGGGTGACGCGCAGCGCTTCAGTCTGTTGCAGGCCCAGTACAAGGACGCCCCGGAAGTGACCCGCAAGCGCCTGTGGCTGGAGACCGTGCAGCAGGTGCTGAGCGAGAACCGCAAGGTGATCGGTGGCGATGGTCGCCAGCTGATCTATGTGCCGATGACCGGCGATACCCGTCCCAGCACGTCGGCTCCGGCCGCAGTAGCGAACCCGGACGTGGTGATGCCGTCGCTGCCGGGTGCAGCGGCGGAAGCTTCCCGTGATCCGGGCCGGCCGGTGGGCCGCCCGACCGGGCGACCGAGCGGCCGTGAGGAGGGCAGCCGATGAAGAGTCCTATCTGGATCGCCGTGATCGTGGCGGTGGTGCTGGGCCTGCTCGGCTCGGTGTACGTGGTCCGTGAGGACCAGACTGCCATGGTCCTGAACCTGGGCAAGGTGGTGCGTTCGGACATCAAGCCGGGCCTGCACTTCAAGGTGCCGGTGGTGGAAACGGTGAAGGTCTTCGACCGCCGCTTCCAGGTGCTCGACACCGCTCCGGCGCGCTACTTCACTGCCGAGCAGAAGGACGTCAGCGTCGACTTCTTCGCCATCGGCTACATCTCCAACGTGGGTGACTACTTCCGTGCCACCGGCGGCGATCCGCGTATCGCCAACGCCCGCCTGGCACCGATCATCACCGACTCGCTGCGCAACCAGATCAACTCGCGCACCCTGCAGCAGCTGGTCTCCGGCGACCGCAGCGAGCTGATCGCCGAGCAGCTGAAGGGGATCAACGAGGCCGTGGCCGGGCTGGGCATGCAGATGATCGACCTGCGCATCAAGCAGGTGGACCTGCCCACCGACAGCCAGGTGATCAACGACGTGTACGAGCGCATGCGCGCCCAGCGCAAGCAGGAGGCCGCCAAGCTGCGCGCCGAAGGCGAGGAGCAGTCGCTGACCATCCGCGCCCAGGCCGACCGTGACAGCACCGTGCTGATCGCCGAAGCCGAGCGTGATGCGCAGCGCCTGCGCGGTGAAGGCGATGCCGATGCGGCCCGCATCTACGGCAAGGCCGGCTCGGCCGATCCGTCGTTCTATGCGTTCTACCGCAGCCTGGAGGCCTACCGTGGCTCCATGACCGACGGCAACGGCGTGATCGTGCTCGACAAGAACGACCCGTTCCTGCAGTACCTGAAGAACGACCGCTGAGGTCGCAGGGCAGTACCCCACGGGGCCCGGCCAGATGCCGGGCCCCGTGCTTTTTCCGGAGTCCCCCATGAAAGATCTGTTCGCCGCCGTCTGCCTGGTGGCGGTGCTGGAAGGCCTGTTCCTGTTCGTCGCCCCGTTCGCCTGGAAGCGCATGGCCGAGCGCCTGCTTGACCTGCCCAGCCCGGCCCTGCGCAGCTTCGGCGGGCTGGTGCTGCTGGCTGGCCTGAGCCTGCTGTGGTGGGCGCGGCACTAAACGCGCCGGGGCCGGCGGCGTCTACGTGGGTGGCCCGGCTCTGATAGATGCCACCTTGGTTGGCATTGCCGACCAGCGGCCGGCACGACCGGATGAGGCGCCTGACCGGGCGGTGAAGCCGCCCGTCGGAAAGGTGGCACCGGACCCCGGAAACCCGGATAATGCACAAAAGCCGGACGGGCCTCCCCGTTCGGCTTTTTCTGTGTCTGGGCCTTCCATCGCCGGCTGCTCCCCGTTTGGAGCCGCCATCCAGGTGCTGGGCAGCCCCGCCACGGTTTACCCGTCCGCGGCCCCGATGGCCGCTACAAAATCGAGGAGCCCGTCATGGGTCAGTCTGTCGTAGTGTTGGGTGCCCAGTGGGGCGATGAAGGCAAGGGCAAGATCGTCGATCTGCTCACTGAGGAAATCGGCGCTGTCGTGCGCTTCCAGGGCGGCCACAATGCCGGCCATACCCTGGTCATCAACGGCAAGAAGACCGTCCTGCATCTGATCCCGTCCGGCATCCTGCGTGATGACGCGCTGTGCCTGATCGGCAACGGCGTGGTGATCTCGCCGGCCGCGTTGCAGAAGGAAATCGCCGAGCTGGAAACCTCCGGCGTGGAAGTGCGTTCGCGCCTGAAGATCTCCCCGGCCGCGCCGCTGATCATGCCGTACCACATCGCCCTGGACCAGGCGCGCGAACGCGCTGCCGGCGGCAAGGCGATCGGCACCACCGGTCGTGGCATCGGCCCGGCCTACGAAGACAAGGTGGCGCGTCGCGGCATCCGCATCGCCGACCTGCATTATCCGAAGCAGCTGGAAGAACTCCTGCGCACCGCGCTGGATTACCACAACTTCGTGCTGACCAAGTACCTGAACACCGACGCGGTCGATTTCCAGAAGACCTTCGACGAGGCGCTGGCCTTCGGCGAGTACGTGCAGCCGATGAAGTCCGACGTGGCCGGCATCCTGCACGATCTGCGCAAGCAGGGTAAGCGCGTGCTGTTCGAAGGTGCGCAGGGCGCCCTGCTGGACATCGACCACGGTACCTACCCGTACGTCACCAGCTCCAACACCACCGTCGGTGGTGCGCTGGCCGGTGCCGGCGTCGGTGCTGACGCGATCGACTACGTGCTGGGCATCGCCAAGGCCTACGCGACCCGCGTTGGCGGCGGCCCGTTCCCGACCGAGCTGGACGATGAAATCGGCCAGGGCATCCGCGACCGCGGCGCCGAATACGGTGCCTCGACCGGCCGCCCGCGTCGCTGTGGCTGGATGGACATCGTCGCGCTGAAGCGCGCCGTGGCCATCAATGGCATCAGCGGCCTGTGCATCACCAAGCTGGACGTGCTGGACGGCATGGAAAAGCTGAAGGTCTGCATCGCCTACGAATACAACGGCAAGCGTACCGAGTACGCGCCGCTGGACGCGCAGGGCTGGGAAGAGTGCACCCCGGTGTACCTGGAGTTCCCGGGCTGGACCGAAAACACCCACGGCATCACCAACTGGGACGACCTGCCGCCGGCCGCACGCGCCTACCTGCGTTCGCTGGAAGAGCTGGCCGGCTGCCCGATCAGCATCGTCTCCACTGGCCCGGACCGCGACCACACCATGGTCCTGCAGGATCCGTTCGCCTGAGTGATGCGGCGATGCCGGGTTCTGCCCGGCAACGTTGCCGCACTGGTAGTGCCGGGCCATGCCTGGCACCGCTGGAAGAAAAAGCCCCGCGAAAGCGGGGCTTTTTCGTTACTGTGTCGCCAAGGCCAGCGGGGAAGCGACGCGATGACCAGGATGTCAGCGTGAAGGGCGAAACAGTAGTGCGAATCACCCTGTGGGTGCTGTGGAGCCTGTGGGCGCTTGCCTGCGTGGTGCTGGTGCTGGGCGCGATCGCCAATCACATGGCCTCACGCACGCAGGTCCTGCCTCTGGTACTGAACCCGGGTACGACGGCCGAGATCACGGTCTACCGTTTCATTGATGACCAACTTCGGCTGCGCCTGCGTTATGCGGATGACGGTACTGCCACGGTGATCGATCCTGAGGTACGCCTGCGCGCGGAAACCCCGACAGATCAGACTGACTTCCGCGCCGACACGCGTTCGGGCGCGCCGTGCTCCGACATCACCCGCGCGCTGGAATCGGTTGAACCTGGTGGATTTGCCGCCTCGTATTTCGGTTATGGCCGAGGGGATGCGCTGCCGCGCGGTCGTTCCTGGCTGCGGCTGACTGTGCTGGACGTCGACCCGGCGCTGGCCGGTCGCGCGGCCTCGGTGGAACTGCTGCCGCCGATGGACGTGCTGAAGCTGACCAACCTGGACTATGTGTGGTTGTGGCCGTTCTTTTTCTGGAAGGTGGCGGCGTTGTTGCTGCTGGTTCCAGGCATCGCACTGGTGATCTTCACCATCGCGCTGCGCAGGCAGCGTCCACGCGCTGCCTAGGCGCCACGACCAGACCGTGCGGGTTGCGACTTAATCCCCTCCGTCCCCTTTTGTCAGCAATGGATAGGGATTGATCGACTCGCCCTTCCACCACTGCTTCTCCGGGCCCAGCACGTGCACTTCGAAATGCAGGTGCGGGGCTTCGGGGTTGGCGTTGCCGGTGCTGCCGACGTAACCGATCACCTCACCGCGCTTGATGGTCTGCTTCTCGGCCAGGCCGTCGGCGTAGCGCTGCAGGTGCGCGTAGTAGTAGCACCAGCGGCCGCTGGGTTCGAACTGGTAGACGGTCAGGCCGCCGCGTTCGCTGTCGAACAGCTTCTCGACATGGCCATCGGCCACCGCCAGCACCGGTGTGCCGGCAGTAGCCATGATGTCGATCGCATCGTGCACGCGGCCTTCGCTGCGTGCGTCGGTGAAGGTGTCCTGCAGTTGCGAGGGCGTGATGCCCTGTACCGGCAGCAGCAGGCCGGAGGGTGTGTCGCCCGTTGCTGCTGGGGCGGGCGCAGCGATTGCCGTTGTCGCCTGCTCCACGGGTACGGCACGGGCGCTGTCGGCCGCAGCGGAGGTCTGCGCCACTGCAAGGGGGCGGGCACCCGTGTCATCAGACGGCTCGCCATCACGCTGCAGCCACCATCCGGCTGCCACGCCCATCACCAGCCCCAGTACGATCAGTTGCGCTAGTCGCATCGGCTCACTCCTGCATGACGACCGGTACCGACGTATCCACGGCTGCAGCCACGCGCAGCACATCCCAGTTGGTCATGCGCACGCAGCCGTGCGATTCGGTCTTGCCGACATGGCCGGGCACCGGCGTACCGTGCAGGCCGTAATGGGGTTTGGACAGGTCGATCCAGACCCGGCCGACCGGATTGTTCGGGCCGGGCGGAATCGTGGCCTTGCGATCGCCCTTCCTGGCATCCCAGAACAGCTTCGGGTTGTAGTGGAATGGCGGGTCCGGGTAGACGCCGAGGATCTTCCACTCCCCGATCGGCAGCGGGTCGTGCTCGCTGCCCGACGATACCGGTACCTGCGCGATCACCTTGCCCTGCGCGTCCAGCAGCTGCAGGGTGGAGTCGGATTTGTCTACCACCAGCTTGGCGGCCTTGGGCAATGCAGCGGGCGCGATGTTGGGCACCTGGATGCGGCTGCCGGCCTTGCTCAGATCCACACCGGGATTGAGCGCCTTCAGCAGCTCCGGTGCGGCATGGAAGCGCTCGCCCAGCGCTTCCTCCACGCTGCTGAACCCCAGTGCCTTGAGCTTGGCCTGGTCGGCGGGCTTTTTGGGAACCGCAACGAACGGACCGGCCACGTCCTCTGGGGTCAGCGTGTAGCTGGCAAGGGGGCTGACCGAGTCGGCCTGCAGGGCCTTCCAGGTGGCGTCGTCCAGTTCGCCGCTGACCGTCAGCCCGTGCGCTGCCTGGAAGCCGGACACCGCGCGGCGTTGATTGCTGCCCACTTCGCCATCGATTTCGCCCGGAGAGAAATTGGCGCGGTCCAGAAGTACCTGGGCGTGCAGGGGCGAGTGCGCCGCCGTGTCAGGGCTGGCCTTTTCGGCGATGGGTGCTGGCAGGCCGGCGGGCGGGGGCGTCTGCGCAAAGGCGGGCGACATCAGCAGCGACAGGGCGAGCAGGGCGGGGCGGCATACGGGCATGGGCATCTCCAGGCAGATCACGCCTCCACCCTGCCCGTAGACGCTGCGCAGCCGCCGTGAAAGAAAACTGATGCCAGCATGAGCAGTGGGGCCGCGCCGCCGGGCCATCCTCCCACCGCAGAAGCGGGAGGCCGGGTCTCACCAAGGTGAACGGCTTCCGACGCAGTCGAGCGGGAGGCGATCAAGATTCCCGTTTGGCAGGCCGATATGGGCGCATCCCCCCCGTTTTGGATTCACCCCATGAACTACTTGAGGAACGTCAGGGTCGCCTGGCGTCTTGGGCTTGGCTTTGGCCTGTTGTTGCTGCTGGTTGCAGCCGTGGTCGCTACCGGTGCCACCGCCACCATGGTGCAGAAGCGCGCGATGGAGCAGGTGGTCGAGGTCGGCGTAGCCAAGGTGCGGCTGCTGTCGGAGATGCTTGATGCCAACAACCAGATGATGGTCGTGCGCCGCGAGATGCTGATCCGCCAGGGCGAAGACCGTGCCAACGACGAGCAGCGCATCGCCGATCTGGTCAAGCGCTACGAGGCCAGTTGGACGGCCTACCAGGCCCTGCCCGGCGATGCCGAAGGCAAGGTGATCGGCGAGACCATCGCCGCCAAGCGCGCGATCGCCCGTCCGCTCAACAAGCAGACCAGCGAACTGATGGAACAGGGGGATTTCCCCGGCGCCGTGGCGCTGACCCTGGGCCCGGTCCAAGAAGCGGCCAATGGCTGGAACAAGGCACTGGCCGATGGCGTGGCCTTCGAAGAGAAGGAAAGCCGTGATGCCGCCGCCGAGGCGATCCGCCTGGGCGAGCGCAGCCTGCTGCAGCTGCTGGTGCTGGGTGGGGTGGCGCTGCTGGCAGGCATCGCCGCATCGGTGCTGATCGGTCGCAGCATGACCGGCCCGCTGGCGCGTGCAGTGCAGCTGGCCGAGCGCCTGTCCAAGGGTGAACTGGACCAGGAATTCCGCCTGGGTGGCCGTGACGAGCTGACCCAGCTCGGCGAGGCCATGGCCAGCGTGCGCCAGAGCGTGCAGGCCGCCATCGGCGCGCAGCTGCAGATGGCCGAGCAGCATGAAGCCGGCGCGATCCGTTACCGGATGGACGCCAGTGCGTTCCCCGGCGACTTCGGCCGCATGGTGCAGGCAACCAACCACCTGGTCGAATCGCACGTGCAGGTGCAGCTGCTGATGGCCGAGGTGATGCAGCGCTATGCCATCGGCGACCTCAGTCGCGATCTGCCCGAGTACCCGGGTGAGAAGGGCACGCTGACCCGTACCCTGGCGGCGGTGAAGCAGAGCCTGATGGCGATCAACGCGCAGATCGATGAACTGGCCCGTGCCGCGCGCGCTGGCGATTTCAGCGTGCGTGGCGACGCCGCGGCATTCCAGTACCAGTTCCAGGCGATGGTGAACCACCTCAACGGCATGATGGCCAGTTCGCAGGCCAGCATCGCCGATGTCTCCGACGTGCTGCGCGCCATCTCGCATGGCAACCTCACCGCGCGCATGGAGGGCGAGTACGAGGGCGTGTTCGCGCGCATGCGTGACGATGCCAATGCCACCACCACGCAGCTGACCGGTATCGTGCGTGGCATCCAGGTGGCCGCCGACAGCATCAACAACGCGGCACAGGAACTGGCGGCCGGCAACAACGATCTGTCGCGCCGTACCGAACAACAGGCCGCGAATCTGGAAGAGGCTGCCGCCTCGATGGAAGAGCTGACCTCGACCGTGCGCCAGAACGCCGAGCTGGCACGCCAGGCCGACAGCGAAGCGCATGCGGCCGGCGTTGCCGTGCGCGAGACCGAGCAGGCCATGGCGCAGATGGCCACGGTGATGGGCGAGATCGATCAGTCTTCGGCGCGCATTTCGGAAATCTCCACGGTGATCGATGGCATCGCCTTCCAGACCAACATCCTGGCGCTGAACGCTGCAGTGGAAGCGGCGCGTGCCGGCGAACAGGGCCGCGGCTTTGCGGTGGTGGCCAGCGAAGTGCGTACGTTGGCACAGCGTGCCGGTGTCGCTGCCAAGGAGATCAAGGAGTTGATCGAGGACGCCGCTGCCAAGGTGCAGAGCGGTCTGGCCGTGACCGTGGAATCGGAAGCCGCCATTGCCCGCGTGGCCCAGGCGAGCTCGCGTACCACCCAGCTGATGAGCGACATCGCCGCCGCCAGCAAGGAACAGGCGGCCGGCATCGAGCAGGTCAACCAGGTGGTGGTGCAGATGGACCAGGTGACCCAGCAGAACGCTGCGCTGGTGGAAGAGGCGACCGCTGCCAGCCGCGCGCTGGAAGAACAGGCGCATGCGCTGACCACTTCGGTGTCGGTGTTCCAGCTGGAGCAGGGGGCACGCATGCACAGCCTGCCTGCACGCGCGGCGTAGGCCAACGGCAGCGCGATGTTGGATGGCGCCCTGCATGCGATGACCCGTATGCAGGGCGTCGATGCACGCAATGGTTGAGTGCCGCTAGCGCCCGCGTGCCGAGCGTTCGATCAACCAACCGACCGCGTACAGCAACAGCAGTGTTGGCGGAACCAGCACCGCATACGCGGTCGACCAGGGCTTGCCGTACAACAGGCTGCCTGCGCCAATGGCATCAAGCGCGGCAGACTGCAGGGTGATGGGGAGTGCCATCAGGATGTAGGTACCCTTCGGGTCGGCGTCTGTCTGCGCGCCGTGGACCAGCCACGCGGTCAACAGCAGGTAGACCACGCACAGCGCAAGGCCTGTCCGGCTCAGCAGTCGTCGCATCTTCATCTGCAGGCCTCCTGTCAACGGACGTCGAAGCGGGCCTGCAGGGGCAGGCTTACATTCCGCAACAGATCCCTGACCACCACCTGCGCGGTCCACGTGCCCTTCGGGTCACCTGCTTCGGCGACGAACTTCAGCTGCACACTGGTCATGTACAGCAGGGTTGGCGGGCCGGGCAGGGCGGCAGTGAAGCAGGGAACATCGCGTTCGTCGACACTGGTACTGCCGTCCGGGCGAAGCATGCGCAGATCGCAGTGCACCTTGGGTACGCGGTTCTCATCCAGTTGCGGGTTGGACAGGAATGTCAGCAGGAACAATTCTCCGCCCAGGTGGACTTCGCTGGCCTCGGTAAAGCTGGGAGTGCTCTCCGGTGGAGTTTCCCACTTGGCCCGCCAGTCGGCGTCGGAGGTGACCAGCAGGGATGCCGCAAAGCCATCGCTGGCTTTCATGGCATCGGTCTGCGGCACCGCCTTGCCGTCGCCATTTATCCAGCCATCGCTGGCAAAGGTGGTCAGTGGCAGCATCAGGGCCATCATGGCCAGTGCGTAGGTCCCTCGCATCAACGCTCTCCTTGGTAGCCGCATCCTGCGGCAGAGCCGGCAGTATCGCGCAACCTTGGCCGGCACAGCAGAGGGAGAGCCAGGAAGAGGTTCCTTCGCCTGCCGATCCGGGCGATGCTTGCCAGCAAAGGAGCTGGCATGGGAACGGGACGTGAGGAAAAACAGGGCTGTGATGCCGCGTCGGCCGCGCCGCTGCACGTACTGATGCTGCCAGGCCTGGATGGCACCGGCAGCATGTCGACCCCGTTGCTGTCCGCACTGCAGGCTCATGGGCTGACGACGCAGGCGATCGCGCTGCCTGCGCAGGGCGGGCAGGATTACGCCACGCTTGCCAGATGGCTGTGGCCGCAGCTGCCCCGCCACCCCTTCATCCTGCTTGCCGAGTCCTTCTCGGGGCCGTTGGCGGTCGAGCTGGCCGCGCGACAGCCCGCAGCGCTGCGCGGACTGGTGCTTGCCGCGACCTTTGCGCGCCGGCCCGTGCCATTGCCGGCAGCCGGCGCGGCACTGCTGTCACCGGCCTGGCCGGTGCCTCCCGTGGCGTTGCTGGCGCGCTTCCTGCTGGGGCGGTGGCGCACCGGCGAGCACATGTCGATGCTGCGCGCTGCGTTGGCTCAGATTCCAGCGACCACGTTGCGGCAGCGCGCCGCAGCGACCCTGCGGGTGGACGTACGCGCATTGCTGCCGCAGATCGGGGTGCCGACGCTGTGCCTGCAGGCGGGCCATGACCGGCTGCTGTGGCCGCCGAGCGTAGCCGAGCTGCAGACCCTGCTGCCGGACGCGCGGCACGTGGCCCTGGACGGGCCGCATCTGCTGCTGCAGGCCTGTGCCGAACCGGCCGCCGCGGTGGTGGCCGGTTGGGTGAGGGCGCTGCCCGCTACCGGCTAACTGCCGGCGCGGGTGCGTGCGGCCTTCTTCGCCGCGGTCTTGCGTACCGCCTTTTTTGCTGCACGGGTCTTCGCGGCCTTCTTCGCTGCGGTGCTGCGTGAGGCGCTCTTCTGCGTTGCCTTCCCGGCGGCCGCCTTCTCTGCAGGGACCTTCGCAGGGGCCTTCTTCACCGCCTTCTTTGCAGCAGTCTTCCTGGTGGCGGCCTTCTTCGCAGGCGTCTTCTTCGCAGCGGTCTTATTCGCCACCTTCTTCGCCGGCGCCTTGCTTGCGGAAGCCTTCTTCGCCGTTGTCTTTCTGGCCACCTTCTTCGTTGCCTTGCGCGCGCTGCCGCTGCGCTTGCCACCACCATCCTGCTTGTTCACGGTGGCCCAGGCGATTCGCTCGGCGGTGCCTTCACTGGCACCGCGTTCGCGCTCACTCTCTTCGATATGCTCGGCCTGGCGCTTCTGTTTGTCGGTATAGGCGGATTTGTCACCACGGGGCATGGGGATTCTCCTGTCGGATGGTCAGGCCAGCAGGCGCAGCTTCGGCTCGCGGGCCCACTGGCGGGTGGCGGCAGCGGCGAGGAAGGCCTTGCTGTCCTCGGCCTCGACGGTACCGGCATCGTTGCCGACGCGCGCTGCCTTCAACAGGGCCTGTGCGCCTTCGTCACTGGCGATGGCTTTCAGGTGCGCCCAGGCATCGCTGACAAAGCCCACGGCTGCCGATTCCTTTGCCAAGGCCTTGCCGGCGTCGGCACTCAGCACTACCGCCACTGCGTCGAACACCACCGACGGGGTACCGGCCAGGTGTCCATCGGCGGCCTGCACCTTGCCGTCGCTGAGTGTGGCACCACCGATTTTAGGTGCGATCAGCTTGACGCTGGCGCCGGCCTTTTCGGCGGCCTTGCGCAGAGTGGCGATCACCCGTGCGTCGGAGCCCTCGTCGAACAGGATGCCGATGCAGCGCCCCTGCAGCAGGGGCTTGTTGCGGCCGATCACGCGGACCTCGGGTGCGGCGGGCAGGTCCTGTGCAGGGGTTGCCGTCGGTGCCGGGGCGGGCAGGGTACCCAGTGCCAGCCCGTCGGCCACGCGCTTGGCCAGGCCTTCGTCGATGTTGCGCAGATGGCTGACGGTGCGCACGCGCACCTTCTCGGTTTCCACCTTCGACAGCTCGAACACCAGCGCCGAGGCCAGGTGCGCCTGTTCCGGTTTTTCCAAGCTGCGGAAGAACATCCGCGCCTGGCTGTAGTGGTCGGCAAAGCTCTCCGCGCGGGTGCGGCCCTTGCGCCCATCATCGGCGCTGGCGTGGCTGCGGAAACCGGCAGGCGTCTCGCGAGGGCTGTCTTCCTGCAGCGAGCTGGGGTCGTAGGCCACGCGCCCCTTCGGCACCTGCATCTGCATGTGGCCATCGCGCTGGTGGTTGGCGAACGGGCACTTCGGTGCGTTGATCGGAATCTGGTTGAAGTTCGGTCCACCCAGGCGGATCAGCTGGGTATCCAGATAGGAGAACAGCCGCCCCTGCAGCAGCGGGTCGTTGCTGAAATCGATGCCCGGCGGCACGTTGGCCGGGCAGAAGGCGACCTGCTCGGTCTCGGCGAAGAAGTTGTCCGGCCAGCGGTCCAGCACCATGCGTCCGATCACCTGCAGCGGCACCAGCGACTCGGGAATGATCTTGGTCGGGTCCAGGTGGTCGAACGGGAAGCCATCGGCCTGTTCTTCGGTGAACAGCTGCACGGCCAGTTCCCACTCGGGGAAGTCGCCGCGCTGGATCGCCTCGAACAGGTCGCGGCGGTGGAAATCGTTGTCGGCGGCCTGCAGCTTCAGCGCCTCGTCCCAGATCGTGGACTGCAGCCCCAGCTTCGGACGCCAATGGAACTTGACGAAGGTGGAATTTCCTTCTTCGTCCAGCAGGCGGAAGCTGTGGATGCCGAAGCCTTCGATGGTGCGCAGCGAGCGCGGGATCGTGCGGTCACTCATCGCCCACATGATCATGTGCATCGACTCGGGCATCAGCGAGACGAAATCCCAGAACGTATCGTGCGCGCTGGCCGCCTGCGGGAACGCGCGGTCCGGTTCCATCTTCACCGCATGGATCAGGTCGGGGAACTTGATCGCATCCTGGATGAAGAACACCGGAATGTTGTTGCCGACCAGGTCCCAGTTGCCTTCCCTGGTGTAGAACTTCACCGCGAAGCCGCGCACGTCGCGCGGGGTGTCGACCGAGCCTGCGCCGCCGGCAACCGTGGAGAAGCGGGTGAACACCGGCGTCTTCACCCCGACTTCGGTGAGGATCTTCGCCCGGGTCACCTTGCCCAGCGACCGGGTCAGTTCGAAGAAGCCGTGGGCAGCCGAACCGCGCGCGTGGACGATGCGCTCGGGAATGCGTTCGTGGTCGAAGTGGGTGATCTTCTCGCGCAGCAGGAAGTCTTCCAGCAAGGTCGGCCCACGCGGCCCCTGGCGCAGGGAATTCTGGTTGTCGGCGACAGGGATGCCCTGGTTGCTGGTCAGTACCGGATGGGCGCCTCCTGCCAGCTGATGCAGTTCATCGCCCTGGCCGCGGCTGTCACGGTCGGCGGAGGGAGTGACGGGAGCGCGCTTGCCGGTCGGCTTGCTGGCGGCCATGGAGGTTCTCCTGGAGCGGGTAGGGGCAGACTCCGGACACTGGCGCGGGTGGCGTTAATCCCCAGTCCCCTGGGGGTGAACGCGCAGGGAAATCGGCGGCTCGGGTATGCTTGCCGCATGCGAGTCGAACCCGCCGACATCGAAGCCCTGTTCGACGCCATTCCGGACGTGCTGTTCTTCATGAAGGACCGCCAGGGCCGCTACACCTACGTCAACCAGACCATGCTGCGACGGCTGGGCCTGCGTGCGCGCAAGGACGTGATCGGCCGTACCGCGGCCGAGATCTACCCGACCGGCCTCAGTGCGGATTACGTCGACCAGGACGCCCGTGTGCTGTCCGGCGAGGTGATCGAGAACCTTATGGAGCTGCACCTGTTCGCCAACCGCGAACCGGGCTGGTGCCTGACCTGCAAGCGCCCGCTGGTGGTCGACGGGGCGATCGAGGGCCTGATCGGCATTTCCCGGGACCTTGGCCAGAAGGACAGCCTGGGCACCCAGTACGAGCAGCTGCGACTGGCCCTGGCCCACCTCAATGCGCACTACGCCGAGAACGTACGCATGCAGACCCTGCTGGACATCACCGGCTTCTCGCTGTCCAAGCTTGAACGCAGTTTCCGCAAGGTGTTCCAGATGACCCCGCAGCAGGTGCTGACCCGGCTGCGGATCCAGATGGCCATGCACCTGCTGCACGGCGACGACAGCATCGCCTGCATCGGCCAGGCCTGCGGTTTCAGCGACCAGAGCGCCTTTACCCGCAAGTTCAAGGCTGAAACCGGTTTCTCGCCGCGCGCCTATCGCGCCCGTATCGGTGGGAACGTCGGCGAGCCAGCGCTGGCCTGAGCCGCCTGCTGCGCTGTGCCTATCCCCGTGGGCATGGGACAGGGTAAGGTGTCGCCCCTGTAGCCGCCGCCAGCCCTGCCGATGCCCAACTCGATTCCGACCGCTTCGCCGTCCCGCCTCGGGCACTCGCTCAAGCCCCGCCAGCTGATCATGATGGGCCTGGGCAGCGCCATCGGCGCCGGCCTGTTCCTCGGCTCGGGCGTGGGTGTGCAGGCGGCCGGTCCGGCGGTGCTGGTGTCGTATCTGGTGGCTGGCGCGCTGGTGATCATCGTAATGAACGCGCTGGGCGAAATGGCGGCGGCCAAACCGACCAGTGGTGCGTTCTCGGTATATGCGGCCGACGCCATGGGCGCTACCGCCGGCGCTACCGTGGGCTGGCTGTGGTGGGTGCAGCTGGTGATCGTGATCGCCGCCGAGGCCGTCGGTGCAGCCGGGCTGCTGGCCTCGGTCTGGCCGGTGATACCGGTGCCGATGGCGGCACTGGCCTTCATGCTGTTCTTCACCGCGATCAACCTGCTCGGAGTGAAGAACTTCGGCGAGTTCGAATTCTGGTTCGCCATCCTCAAGGTGGCGGCGATCCTGGCCTTCATCGCCATCGGCGTGGCGCTGCTGATGGGCTGGCTGCCGCAGGTGGCCTCGCCGGGCCTGAGCAACTTCACCGAGCATGGCGGCTTCGCGCCGAAGGGGCTGGCCGGTATTGGCGCGGCACTGCTGGTTGTCGTTTTTGCCTTTGGCGGCACCGAGATCGTGGCGGTCGCCGCAGCCGAAACCGAAGATCCCGAGCGCAGCATCGCCCGTGCCATCCGCACCGTGGCCTGGCGCATCCTGGTGTTCTACATCGGTTCCCTGAGCGTGATCATCGCCGTGGTGCCGTGGACCAGCGAGGCGCTGAAGTCGCCGTTCGCTGCGGTGCTGGATATCGCCCGCATCCCGGGCGCAGGTACGGCCATCACCCTGATCGCCGTGATCGCGCTGCTGTCGGCGCTCAATGCCAACCTCTACGGCGCCTCGCGCATGATGTATTCGCTGGCGCAGCGTCGTGAAGCGCCGGCCGTGCTCGGCTGGACCGACCCGCGCCAGGTGCCGGTGATCGCCGTGCTGGCCAGCGTGCTGTTCGGCTTTGCCGCCACGGTGATGGAGCTGCTGTTCCCGGACCGCGTACTGCCGGTGCTGCTGAACATCGTCGGTTCCACCTGCCTGCTGGTGTGGACGCTGTCGCTGGTCTCGCAGTTGGTGCTGCGCCGCCGCGCCGACCGCCTCGGCACCCGCCTGCCGTTCCGCATGGCCGGTTTCCCATGGCTGACCGTCTGTGCGCTGGGCATCCTGGCACTGATCTTCGGCCTGCTGCTGAGCGAGTCGCATACCCGGCTGCAGTTCCTGTCGATGGTGGCGCTGACCGCCACGATCGCCGCCGGCAGTGCCATCGCACGGCGCATGCGCGAGGCGTGACTGAAGCTGCCGGCCAGCGGCCGGCACTACCACGGGGGCTGCACATCCGCCGTGCCATCCTGATCGCGTGGGCCGCCAGCGGCCCGTCGACCAGGAGTACCGCATGCTGCGCAGTCGCCCCTTCCTGATGTTCACCGGCCAGGCCGAGGCCGCCCTGGCCCTGTACGCCGAAGCCTTCGCCGATTTCCGCCTGCTGGCAATGCAGCGCCATCCGGAAGGCCCGGGAGCGGGCGTGCCGGGGCAGGTGCGCCAGGCCATCTTCCTGCTCGGCGGCACCCATTACCTGTGCTTTGACAGCCTGGACGTGCACGATTTCACCTTCTCGCCGTCGATCTCGCTGTTCGTGGAGTGCTCCGGCGCCGAACAGTTCGAGCGTGCCGCGCGGGTGCTGGGCGAGGGCGGTCACTGGTTGATGCCGGTGGGCGACTATGACTTCAGCAACCGCTATGGCTGGGTGCAGGATCGCTTCGGCGTGTCGTGGCAGTTGAGCCTGGGGCAGATGCCGGACCCGTGACCGGATGTTTGTGGGTGTGGGCCTTGGTCCATACGCCCTTATGAAAACGGCCCGCTTGCGCGGGCCGTTTTCTTTACCGATGCAGCGAGGAATCAAGCCTCGACTTCATCATCCTTGTAGGCATCGACCGGGATACAGGCGCACATCACGTTCTTGTCGCCGTACACGTTGTCGACGCGAGCCACCGGCGGCCAGTACTTCTGCAGCTTCAGGCTCGGCAGCGGGAACGCAGCCAGTTCACGCGGGTAGGCGTGGGTCCACTCGCTGGCGGTCACCGCGGTGGCAGTGTGCGGCGCGTTCTTCAGCGGGTTGTCCTCGCGGTCCAGGCGGCCGTCTTCGATCGCGGTGATCTCTTCGCGGATCTGGATCATCGCGTCGATGAAGCGATCCAGCTCATGCAGCGATTCGCTTTCGGTCGGTTCGACCATCAGCGTTCCGGCCACCGGGAAGCTCAGGGTCGGGGCATGGAAGCCGAAGTCGATCAGGCGCTTGGCCACGTCTTCGGCACCGATGCCGCTGGTCTTCTCCAGCGGGCGCACGTCCAGGATGCACTCGTGTGCCACCAGGCCGTTGCGGCCGGTGTACAGGGTCTTGAAGTGCGGAGCCAGGCGCTTGGCGATGTAGTTGGCGTTGAGCTGGGCGACCTGGGTGGCCTTGCGCAGGCCTTCGGTACCCATCATCGCGATGTACATCCAGCTGATCGGCAGGATCGAGGCGCTGCCGAAGCTGGCCGCGCTGACCATGCCGACCGGGCCGTGGTCCCCCAGCTTTCCCGGCAGGAACGGCGCCAGGTGCTCCTTGACCGCGCACGGGCCAACGCCCGGGCCGCCGCCGCCGTGCGGGATGCAGAAGGTCTTGTGCAGGTTCAGGTGGGAAACGTCCGAACCCCACTTGCCCGGCTTGGCCACGCCGACCAGAGCGTTCATGTTGGCACCGTCGGTGTACACCTGGCCGCCGTGCTTGTGGATGATCTCGCAGATCTCCACCACCTCTTCCTCGAACACGCCGTGCGTGGACGGGTAGGTCATCATGATCGCGGCCAGGCGGTCGCTGTACTTCTCGGCGTTGAGGCGGATGTCCTCGACGTCGACGTTACCGTTGGCGTCGGTCTTGGTCACCACCACCTTCATGCCGCACATCTGCGCCGAGGCCGGGTTGGTGCCGTGCGCCGAGTCCGGGATAAGGCAGATGTCACGATGGTCTTCGCCGCGCGAACGGTGGTAGGCACGGATCGCCAGCAGGCCGGCATACTCGCCCTGCGCGCCGGAGTTCGGCTGCAGGCTCACTGCGTCGTAGCCGGTGCATTCGACCAGCATCGCTTCCAGCGAGTCGATCAGTTCCTTGTAGCCCAGCGCCTGATCGGCCGGCACCAGCGGATGGATCTGCGAGAACTCCGGCCAGGTCACCGGGATCATCTCGGCGGTGGCATTGAGCTTCATGGTGCACGAGCCCAGCGGGATCATCGTGCGGTCCATCGCCAGGTCCTTGTCGGCCAGCGAGCGCAGGTAGCGCAGCAGCTCGTGCTCGCTGTGGTGGGTGTTGAATACCGGGTGGGTCAGGAATTCAGACTGGCGCAGCAGGCCGGCCGGCAGGGCGTCGGCGGTGCTGGCATCCAGTGCGTCCACGTCCAGCGAAGCACCGAACACGGCAGCCACGGCCACGATGTCGGCGCGGGTGGTGGTTTCGTCCAGGCTGATGCCGACCGAGTCGCTGTCGATCGCACGCAGGTTGTAACCGGCGGCACGGGCCTTGGCGTGGATCTCATCGGCGTGCACGCCGGTGACATGCAGGGTGTCGAAGAAGTCACCACCGACCTGCACGCCGGCCTTGCGCAGTGCCGCAGCCAGGATCGAAGCCAGGCGGTGGGTGCGGCGCGCGATGCGGGTCAGGCCTTCCGGGCCGTGGTAGACGGCATACATCGAGGCCATCACCGCCAGCAGCACCTGCGCGGTGCAGATGTTGGAGGTGGCCTTCTCGCGACGGATGTGCTGCTCGCGGGTCTGCAGGGTCAGGCGGTAGGCCGGGTTGCCCTGCGCGTCGATCGAGACGCCGATCAGGCGGCCCGGCATCGAACGCTTGTAGGCGTCACGGCAGGCCATGAACGCAGCGTGCGGGCCACCGAAGCCGAACGGCACGCCGAAACGCTGGCTGTTGCCGACGACGATGTCCGCGCCCCATTCGCCGGGGGCGGCCAGCAGGGTCAGCGCCAGCAGGTCGGTGGCAACCGCCACCAGGCCGCCGCGTGCGTGCACGGCATCGACCAGCGCCTTGTAATCGCCCACCTGGCCGAAGGTATCCGGGTACTGCAGCAGCAGGCCGAAGCCGTCCGCTTCCAGCGCTTCGGCCGGCGTGCCCACGCGCAGCACGATGCCCATCGGTTCGGCGCGGGTGCGCAGCAGTTCCAGCGTCTGCGGGTGTACGGCGTCGTGCACGAAGAAGGTGTCCGACTTCGACTTGGCCGAACGCTTGGCCAGGGTCATCGCTTCGGCGGCGGCGGTCGCTTCGTCCAGCAGCGAGGCGTTGGCGATTTCCATGCCGGTCAGGTCGGCGCACAGGGTCTGGAAGTTGATCAGCGCTTCCATGCGGCCCTGCGAGATTTCCGCCTGGTACGGGGTGTAGGCGGTGTACCAGGCCGGGTTTTCCAGGATGTTGCGCAGGATCACGTTCGGCGTGTGGGTGCCGTAGTAGCCCTGGCCGATGAAGCTGCGCAGTACGGTGTTCTTGTCGGCGATCGCGCGGATCTTCGCCAGCGCCTGCACTTCGGTGATCGACTCCGGCAGCGCCAGCGGTGCCGGCGACTTGATCTTGGCCGGCACAATGGCATCGGTCATCGCATCCAGCGAGGCGTGGCCGATGACGCCGAGCATCTGCGCGATCTCGGCATCGTTGGGGCCGATGTGGCGCTCGACGAAGGCCGAATGATGCTCGAGCTCACGCAGGGAAGGGGTGTTCTGGGACATGGCGAAGGATCCGTCAGGAAAGGGCACACGCACGGGCACAAGCCGCCGGTCGGCGGTCTGCGGGGCGCCCCTCTGTCCTTTTGCCTGAGAGTTTGAAAGCGCGGCGGACCGCTGCTTCTTGCCCCTTCGGCGCCGGATTGAACCGGTCTCTCCAGAGTTCTGTTACGGGTGGTATCGGGCCTGAGCGATTACGGGCGTTGCGCCTTCGGCAGCGGTGTTCCGCTTCTCCCACCGTGTTGCCCGCCGATTATAGCCCGTTGCGCGCCGGCCGGCCGCTCCCGGGAGGCGCCGCTGCGCCTGAATGGCCGATGGCCCGGCCGTGCGTTTTGTGCATCCGTGCATGGCGCGGGGCGCAATCCCCACCTATGATGGGCGGATACCCGAATTCATCTGGCGCTGTCCCTGTTTCAGGGGACTGGCGCCCGCCGTGCGTGCCGCGCATGGCCCTGCCGGACGCCTCTCCATGACCGCCGCTGTTGCTCCCTCCACCCGCCGCATGGCCCTGCTGCTTGCTGGCCTGGCCATGTTCGGTCCGTTCTCGATCGACACCATCTTCCCGGCGTTCCCGCAGCTGGCCCAGCGCCTGGCGGTGGACGAAGTGGCGGTGCAGCAGACCATCAGCGTGTACCTGCTGTTCTACGGCCTGATGAGCCTGGCCCATGGACCGCTGTCCGACGCCTGGGGCCGCAAGCGGGTGATCCTCGGCGGTCTGGTGATCTTCGTCGGCGCCTCGGTGGGCTGTGCATTGTCTACCGACCTGACCACGCTGCTGGCGTTCCGCGCACTGCAGGGCCTGTCGGCAGGTGTCGGCATGATCGTCGGCCGAGCGGTGATCCGCGACCTGTACCACGGCCACGACGCGCAGCGGCTGATGAGCCAGGTGTCGATGCTGTTCGGTATCGCCCCGGCGATCGCCCCGATCATCGGTGGCTGGATCCTGCTCAGCGGCGCTGGCTGGCCGTTGATCTTCTGGTTCCTGGTGGTGTTCGCGCTGGTGCTGCTGGCGGCCACTGCACGCTACCTGCCGGAAACCCATCCGGTCGAGGCGCGCGTGCCGTTGTCACCGCGCGTGCTGCTGCGCGACTACGTGCGCATCGGCTTCAATCCGCGTTTCCTGCGCCTGGCGCTGGCCGGCAGCATCGGCTTCGGTGGCGTGTTCCTGTACATCTCCTCGGCGCCTGTGTTCGTGATGCAGCACCTGCACCTGGGCGAGGGCGGCTTCGCCTGGCTGTTCATTCCCACCATCGGCGGCATGACCACCGGCTCGTTCCTGTCCGGGCGCATGGCCGGGCACAGCAGCCCCACGCGACAGGTCTCCATCGGTTTCGGCCTGTGTGCGCTGTCGGTGCTGCTGAACATCGGCTACGTCGGCCTGGCACCACAGTTCGCACTGCCGTGGGCGGTGATGCCGATCTTCCTGGGCGGCATGGGCATGGCGCTGATCTTCCCGATCCTGGCGCTGGCGGTGCTGGACATGTATCCGCACCAGCGTGGCCTGGCGTCCTCGCTGCAGGCCTTCGTGCAGCTGATGATCAGCACCGTGGTGGCCGGCGTGGTGTCGCCGCTGCTCAGCGCCAGCCCGCTGCACCTGGCACTGGGCCAGGCCGCGTTCTTTGGCGCCGGCTTCGTGTTCTGGTACTGGGAACACCAGCGCGAGCGCGCGGCGCAGGCAGCCTGCACGGGTCATTGAGCAGCGTGCAGGGGTAGAGCTGGCGGGGATGCCGGCACATCCTTGCAGCCGCGGACAACCGGACTAGGCTGGGCATTCCAGCCAGCCGGTGCGTGGATGCACGACAGCCAGCCAATCCGATGTCGTCGCATGAGGTACCCCCATGGCTGCGCAGCAGACCTACCGCCTGTTCGAGGTGGCGCTGAAGGAGCGCCGCGTTCTTTCCCCTTCCCTGGACCGCATGGTGTTCACCGGTGCCGACGTGGCGCGGATGAAGACCGAAGGCCCGGACCAGCGGATCAAGGTGTTCTTCCCCTTGCCCGGCCAGGAGGTGCCACAGGTGCCCAGCGGCGAGGACTGGTATCCGCGCTACCGGGCCCTGCCTGATGAGCTGCGGCCGCCGATGCGCACCTACACCATCCGCCAGCTGCGTGCCGAGCAGGGCGAGGTCGACGTTGATTTCGTCATCCACGGCGTGACCGGGCCCGCTTCGCGCTGGGCCATGCATGCGCGGCCGGGTGACCGTGTCGTGCTGCTGGCCCCCGATGCCGACTGTGCCGACAGCAGCGAAGGTTGGGAATGGAAGCCGCCGGCCGGTGTCGGCCAGGTACTGCTGGTGGCCGATGAGACGGCGTTGCCTGCGGTGGCGGGCATCCTGGAGGAACTGGCGGCCATGCCTGATCCGCCGCGCACGCTGGCATTGCTGGAAGTGGCCCAGGCCGGCGACGCGGTGCCGTTGAAAGCGCCGGACACCGCCGAGCTGGTGTGGTTGCCGCGTGGGCAGGCCGCCTATGGCCAGCCGCTGCTGCAGGCGGTCCAGGAACGGCTGGCAGCGACCTCGAGCGTGGCTGCCGGCGATGCGCTGGAAGAGATCGATGTCGACGCGCAGATCCTGTGGGAGCAGGCCGATGCCAGCGTGGCCGGACCGCTGTATGCCTGGGTGGCCGGCGAGGCGGGTGCGGTCATGGCGATCCGCCGCCATCTGGTGCGTGACTGCGGGCTGGACCGCCGCGCCATCACCTTCATGGGCTACTGGCGGCACGGCAAAGTGCTGGACTGAGCGTTGGCGTGAAGCGGTGCTGCGGGCGGGGTGCGTTATCCTTGCGCCCCCCTCGCAGCGGTACCGCATCATGTCCACCAGCTCCAAGATCCGCCGCGACCAGCGCCGTCGCCAGGAAAAGCAGGCCGCCAACAAGGCAGCCGCGCAGGCCTCGCCGGTGGAGCCGCATGCCGAACTGCGCGACCCGCAGCGTACGCTGCTGGCCGGTATCGTCCGGCGCGATGGCGAATGGGTGCTGGGCATGGATGGCCGCATCGCCGGCCAGAGCGAGAGTGCTGCCCAGGTGCTGGCCTTGATCATGCAGGCCGGCGAACTGCACGAACGCAACGGCACGCCGGTGCGCCTGGTGTACTCGGATGCACTGCGTGATGCTGCGCAGGCCGAAGCGAAGGAAAAGGGCCAGACCTTCGAGGAATTCAAGGCCGAACTGGCCGCAGCGATGGCCGCGAAGAAGAACAGCTGACAGGCATTTCGGTAGAGCCGGCCGCTGGCCGGCTGCCCGTTGGGTCTTCATCGCGTAGTTGCCGGACAGCGGCCGGCACTACCAGAAAGGGGCGGATCCTCGCGGATCCGCCCCTTTTTTCATTTCGCCGCCGGTGCCGCGTTGGCCTGCCAGCCGCACATCTGGCCTTCGTTCTGCTGCTTCAGCCATTCGTTGACCGGGCTGAAGTACTCGATCATCGGGCCGGCATCGAGCTTGTCGGTGCCGGTCAGTTCCTTCAGCGTGGCCTGCCACGGCTGGCTGGCACCCTTGCTCAGCATCGCCCAGTACTTCTGGCCGGCTTCCTTGTTGCCGTAGAAGGTGCACTCATGCAGCGGGCCCTTGTAGCCGGAGGCATCGCACAGGCCCTTGTAGAACTGGAACTGCAGGATGCGCGCCAGGAAGTAGCGGGTGTACGGAGTGTTGCCCGGTACGTGGTACTTCGCGCCCGGATCGAAGAACTCTTCGCCGCGGGTGCTGGCCGGGGCCACGCCCTGGTACTTGGCCTTCAGGTCCCACCACGCCTTGTTGTAGTTGTCGGCGGTGATGGAGCCATCGAACACGCCCCAGCGCCAGCGGTCGATCATCAGCCCGAACGGCAGGAACGACACACCCGACAGCGCCATGCGCATCTGGTTGTTGATGACCGCCTCGCGGCTTTCGGTCGGCGCATCGACCAGGCCGATCGAGCTGAGGTACTTGGGCGTCATCGCCAGCACGATGGTGTCGCCGATTGCTTCATGGAAGCCATCGTTGGCACCGCCCTGGAACAGCGGCGGCAGCGGGTTGTAGGCCAGGTCGTAATAGATGTGGCCCAGCTCGTGGTAGATGGTGGTGAAGTTCTCTTCGTTCGGCTTGATGCACATCTTGGTGCGCACGTCGCCTTCCATGTTCATGTCCCAGGCGCTGGCGTGGCAGACCACATCGCGGTCATCGGGCTTGATGAACTGGGTTTTTTCCCAGTAGGACTGCGGCAGCGACGGCATGCCCAGCGACACGTAGAAGTCCTGCGCGCGCTCGGTCATCTGCTTGGCGGTGCGCAGTTCGGCCTCGCGCTGCGCCTTGTACTGCGCCGCTACGTTGGCATCCTTGCCGGCCTTGGCCAGCGCCGCGCTAAGGTTGGTCTGGTACTGCTTTTCAAGCGCAGCGGTGATGTCCAGGCTGCCGGCACCCGGGTACGGTTCCAGCTGGTCCCACAGGTTCGACCAGTCCTGCTGCCACATGTTGCCCAGCAGATGCGCCGCGATCAGGCCGTTGCCCACTTCGGCCTTGTCCTTGCCGTAGGTCTTGTCCAGCTTGCCGCGTGCATAGCAATGCAGCTGCTCGTACATCGGCTTGACCTGCTCCCACAGGCGGTCGGTTTCCGGGCCGATCTGCTCCGGCGGCATGTCGTAGCCGCTGCGCCACATCTGGCCGGCATCGGTGAAGCCCATGCCCTTGGCACCTTCGTTCACCAGGCCGACAAACTTCTGGTAGTCGCCGCGCATGCTCTTGGTGGTGCTGTGCCAGCCCTGCCATGCGTCGAGCTGCTTGTCGTAATCGCGGCTGCGCGCCAGCACCTGCTCCAGCTCGCCCAGCTGGCGGCAGGAGTTCGGATCGTTGGCATCGGTGCAGTACTTGCCGGCACCGTAGCTGCCTTCCATGCGGGTGGCGATCTGGGTCAGTTCTGCCAGCTTGGCCGGGTCACGGGGTGCCGGCATCGAGGACATCAGCTTCAGCAGGTGGATCGCGCGCTTGCTGTCCTCGCTCATCGGCTTGCCATCGAACTTGGCGGCCTGTTCGATCCAGCTGTTGAGCTGGGTCAGTGAGCGTTCGTTGGCCTTGGCCGCGATGCGTTCCGAATCACTGTTGATGTAGGTGGAGGACAGCCACTGCGCCGAGGTCATCTCCGGGTAGGCGGCCTTGAATTCGGCATTGATGCGGGCCACGAACTGGTCGGCGGTTTCGCCGGCCGGGGCGCTGCTGCTGGCGGTGTCGGTGCCTGGCGCAGCTTCCTTCTTGCAGGCGGCCAGGGCCAGCGTGGCGGCGGCGATTGCCGAGGCCAGCAGGAGATGACGGTGTTTCACGGGCGGTCCTTGGGTGGTGAACGACCGCCGAAGGCTAGTGGGCAGGCGTTGCCACCGCAAGTGGCGGAAGTCGGTAGGGTTCGGCAGGGCTGCGCCCTGCACCCGCAGAAGTAACGGCAACGGCCGAAGCAACAGCAGAAGCGGGCTATCCGTGGGATGGCGGCGCGGCGTGGGCTTGCAGGACACGCCGTAAACCCATCCATGGGGGCTCGATGGCGCCATCCATGGCGCCAACGGTCCTGCAAGCCCACACCGCCCCACCTCTGACAGATCGCGGCGGCCGTTGGTGGGTGTCGACCTTGGTCGACACATCTGTCAGGTATCGAAAATCAAAATGGGGTCGGATCCGTTTTCCTCAGGAAAACGGATCCGACCCCACGGTCGTTCCATCAGATCGCGGCAAACTGTCGAAGGCGGGGTGGGTCCGGTTGCGGGGGCGTGAGCCGCATGGATGCGGCGACCGGGCCTACATGGATGTATTTACGGCGTCCCCCGCAACCGGACCCACCCCGCCACCCCTCGGGAAACCCGCTTCTGCTGTTGCTTCGGCCGTTGCGGTTGACGTTGCCTCTGCAGGTGCAGGGCTGCAAGCCCTGCCGAACAACCCTCAACCTTCGCAGTTGGCGAACACGTCGCGGTCGCGCTCGTACAGCGATGTCTTCACCTGCATCAGACCCAGCACCGACGGGAACAGGTTGTCGTGGTCGGTATACGCTGCCGAACGTGTGCGCAGGCACTGCAGGTTCAATCCGCGGCTGCTGGCGAAGCCCTGCGAGAACCACATCGTCATCGGCACCCGGGTCTGTTCGGCCGGGGCGATCGCGTAAGGCACGCCGTGCAGGAACAGGCCCTTCTCGCCCAACGACTCGCCATGGTCGGACAGGTAGATCATCGCCGAGTCGTAGTCCTGCATGCCCTGCAACGTGCCGATGGTCCTGGTCAGGAAGTGATCGGTGTACAACACGGCGTTGTCGTAGCTGTTGGTGATTTCTTCGCGCGAGCAGCGGCCGATGTCACGGGTGTCGCAGGTCGGGGTGAAGCGTCGGAACGCCGGTGGGTAGCGCTCGAAGTAGGCCGGGCCATGGTTGCCCAGCTGATGCAGCACCACCACCCGGTCGCCCGGTTTCGCACGTACCTGGGCGGCCAGATCCTGCAACAGGATCTCGTCCATGCAGCGGCCATCGGCACACAGGCCCGGTGTGGTCGCGTCGGACAGCGACTGGAAGTCCAGGCCCTCGCACACGCCCTTGCAGCCGGACTGGTTGTCACGCCACAACGGGGCGATGCCGGCGCGGTTCAATACGTGCAGCAGCGACTGGTGTGCGCGGATCTTCTTCTCGTCGTAGTCGTGGCGGCCCCACGGCGAGAACAGACACGGCAGTGAGACTTCGGTGCTGGTGCCGCACGAATGCATGTCGGGGAAATTGACCACGCTGGCCTGTGCCAGTTCCGGGGTGGTGTTGCGCCCGCCGTTGAGGCCCCAGTTCTGCGCACGCACGGTCTCGCCCATGACGATCACCAGCAGGCGCGGCTTGCTGGCTGCTGCGCGTGGGGTGGCCTTGGCGTCGGTGCCGATCGGCAGCTTCGGTGCGCGCTGCACCGGGTTGTCGCCACGCAGTGCACGCGGCAGGCCGAGCAGTACGTTGGCCGGGGTGGCCAGGTAACGCACTTCGCGCTGGTTGCGCATCAGTGCCGAAACATCCTGGAACGAAATCAGCGCACCGCCGAGTGCGGTCACCGCCGCCACCACCAGGAAGCCGATGCGCCACAACAGGTTGCGGCCCCAGCTGCGGCGGCGCAGCTGCACGCGCCACAGCACCACCATCGGCAGCACTGCAAGCAGCAATACCGGCCACAGCAGCGACACCGTCATCAGCTCGCGGCTTTCCTTGGGATCGGTCGCCAGCACATTGCGCAGCATGTCCGCATCCAGATAGATGTGGTAGCGGCTCATGTAATGCGCAGCGAACGCGGTCACCAACAGCAGCACGCTGATCACCACCTTGGCGTTCCAGCGCCAGACCAGGATGCCCAGCAGCAGGCCGTGCGCGCCCAGCAGCAACAGCAGCAACGAAAGCGCGTAACGCAGGCTGCCCGGATGGCTGGCCATCGCGCTGTGCCAGAACAGGCCGTTGCCGGCTACTGCGAAGAACAGGCTGGTCAGCGTGATCAATGCTTCGGTGGACAGCTGCGGACGCCAGCGAAGAAGACCCGCCAACGCAGGGAGGCGGGCGGGGCGTTGGACCGATGCACTCATGCGTTCGCCTCCTGGCGGTTGGGACGGTCCAGCTGACGGCGGATCAGGACGCGTTTGACGATCAGGTACAGGCCCAGCGAAAGCAGCCAGCAGATCATTGCAGTGGCAATGTCATGGGAAAGGAAATGGGCGCCGCGCAGTTGCTGGCCGATGCCGAACACCAGACCAGCACCGAGGCCGATCCACAACCCGGCCCAGCGCCAGGCAGGACGCCACAACAGCGCGAAGAAGTACAGGCACAGCCAAGCGTAGCCGGCGCTGGCGTGGCCAGCGGGGAAGCAGGCCTGGGGCGACATGCCGCTTGGGCGCACGGTGAACAGCCCGATGAAAGGCTGGTGGCCGCCGTAGCGCAGCAGGTCCCAGGGGCATTCCATCGGCACCAGCGACTTCAGCAGGGAGATCACACCCGTGCCCAGCGCCATGGCAATTACGACATAAAGCAGCGCCCACCGCAGGGTGCGATCGCGACCCTTACGCCAGTGGTGGAAGCACAGCAGAATCGCCACAAGGGCTGCTGCCGTGCTCAGCCATTTGCCGGCTTTGTGCACCAGCGTGCGGGTGACAAAGGCGTCCTGCAGCGCCCAATGGCCGCCTTCGAGGCGGAACAGATGATCGGCCACCCACTGGTCGCCGCCGAAACCCATCAGCAGCGTAAACACGGGCAGACCGATTGCGACAGGCAGCCAGAGGTGAGTTACGGCAAATTTTGACGCCAGTGGCGATGTCGCAAGCGGTGCTACCGAATCAATGGGACGGACGGGCATGCTGGGAAAGGGCGGTTCGGGAATCCGCGGCCATGCTCGTCACCTGGATGTCGGAGAAGGGTCGGACGCTCGTTCGTGCCGGGTTAATGTTTGCCCAGCACATGTCAACGTTCAGTCTTCTTCGGCGGTCGACCCGGTCCGTTCGGCATGGCACTCGGGATCCCATGCCGTTCCTGGAAGCAATTGCCAACGATTGCGATTGGCAACACCAATATCAATCACCTTGGCCGGGTCCACGCAGGGGCTCATTGCATCGTCCAGCACCAGCAGCCAGCGCTTGCCCGGTGCCTCGGCCAGCCATGGGCCGGCGTCATGCCACTGTTCGGCCCACGGCCGCTTGAAGCCGAACTCGCGCACTGGGCGGTCGGCCTGCAACAGGTTCTGTTCGCGCCAGGCGACCAGGGCCAGTTCGGCGTCCGGGCCGATCCGCGCGCCGACCCTGCGCATCAGCGCCGAAGCCGAGGCATACGGATCCAGCGCCGGAATCAGCACCAGGCCGTAGAGCATCCACAGCATGCCGTGGGTGAGCAGTACCAGCGTTGCAGCACGACGTACCCGCAACCACACGATCAGCGTGGCCAGGGCGATGGCGAAGGTCAGCAGGCCATCACCGAGCACTGGCAGCAGGGTGTCCGGCATTGCACGGCGTTCCAGCTGAGCCACCGCCCAGGGATGTTCGGTCATCAACATCACGCCGAGCACGCCGGTGGCCAGCATCAGCACCATGCTGTAGCCGAACAGGTAGCGGCGTACGCACAGGCGGCGCAGCAGGCCCGGCAGCAGCGGCGCTACGGCCAGGGCCAGCGCCGGCAGCATCGGCAACAGGTACACCTCGCGCTTGCCCGGGCTGGCGCTGAAGAACACCAGCACCAGTACGGCCCAGCCCAGCAACAGCCACTGCCGACGGTCGCCACGACGCAGGCGGCGCCACCACGGCTTGAACAACATCGGCAGCAGCAGGCTGCCGGGCAGCCACAGCGTCAGAATCACCTGCAGGTAGTACCAGATCGGCTGCCGGTGGTGCCACGCATTGGCGTAGCGGGTGCCGGTCTGCTTGAACAACAGTTCATGTGCGTAGGCCTGCAGTTCGGCGCTGGGTGAATGCAGCAGGGCCCAGCCGAGCGGCGCCAGCCACACTCCCACGCCCAGCAGGAACGCGGGAATCAGCCACAGCAGCGTGGCAGGATGCGGGCCGTCCACGGTGTACCCGCGACGGCGCTGGTACAGCCACCAGCCGAACCAGGGCAGCACCATCAGCAGCGGCAGGAAGCCCACGCCCTTGGTCACGGTACCCAGCCCGGCGGCAAACCCCGCCAACCACAGTGCAGGCAGGTTGCGACGTTCGCACAGATGGCGCATCAGCCCCCACAGGGCCACGGTGGTCATACCGACCAGCGCCATGTCGATCTGCGCACGCTTGGCCATCAACCCGAACTGCAGGGTGCAGAAAAGCGCGGCCAGGGCATAGACGGAATGCCGCGGTGTCCACAGCCGCCGTGCCAGATCCGACACAAGCCACAGGCTGAGCAGGGCACCCAGCAATGACGGCAACAGGAACGACCACTGCCAGCTGCCGACAATTTCATAGGCGACCGCCTGCAGCCACATGAATACCGGCGGCTTTTCCGCATACAGCTCGACGCCACGGTGCGGCAACAGCCATTGCCCGCTCTCGACCATGGTCCTGGCCGCCAGCACGAAGCGCGGCTCGTCCGGTGGCTGTGGCTGCCGAAGACCGATACCCGCTGCCAGCGCAGCGATGATCAGCAGCCACAACAGGGGCAGGCGCCATTGGCGGGGAAAGGCTACGGGCACGGCAGGCTCCGGGAGCAAAACAGCCACTTTGAGGTGACAAAGGTGGAAAAAGCGTCAGAACGGGGCAGGGCGACCGCATTCCGACATGAGCAGCGCTACCATGCTACGAACTTCCGTGGATGTTTCGTGCATGCGTCTGTTGGTGATCGAGGACAACCGCCAGCTGGTGGCCAACCTGTTCGACTATTTCGAGTCGCGCGGGCACGTGCTCGACGTGGCCCCGGATGGCATCACCGGCCTGCACCTGGCCGGCAGCCACCCCTACGATGCGGTGATCCTGGACTGGATGCTGCCGCGCATGGAGGGCCCCGAGGTGCTGCGCCGGCTGCGCGCCGAGCACGCTTCGGAGGTGCCGGTGATCATGCTGACCGCGCGCGACGAGCTGCCGGACAAGATCGCCGGCTTCCGTGCCGGTGCCGATGACTACCTGACCAAGCCATTCGCGCTGCCTGAGCTGGAGGTACGGCTGGAGGCCCTGCTGCTGCGCGCACAGGGGCGCAACCCGCGCAAGCGGCTGCAGGTCGGCGACCTCGTGCTGGACCTTGCGACCCTGGAAGCCCAGCGTGAGGGCCAGGTGCTGCACCTGTACCCGGCCTGCCGCAAACTGCTGGAGGTGCTGATGCGGGCCAGTCCCGGTGCGGTCACCCGCCAGCAGCTGGAATTTGCCCTGTGGGGTGACGAGCCGCCGGATGGCGACCTGCTGCGTTCACACGTCTACGAACTGCGCCGCAGCGTCGATGGGCCATTTGGCGAAAAGCTGATCCATACCCTGCCGCGGGTCGGTTATCGGTTGGCTGTGACCGCCGGCAGCGACGCTGGCAAGGATCCTGATGAAGGTGCGTAAGCCCGGCCCGCTGTACCGGCGCGTGCTGTGGTGGTTGCTGGGGTACCTGGCGCTGCTGTCACTGGCGGTGTTCAGCGTTGGCAACTACGTGCATGAGCATGCCGAGCACGCGGCGTGGCGCGCGCTGCTCAATTCCGAACTGGACAGCATCGTCGAGCATGTTGAACACGAGCCGCATTACCGCTGGCAGGATTCGGACACGCTCAGTCTCTACCGCTTCGATGCGATCAACCTGCCCGACAGCCTGCGCACCCTGCATCCCGGACTGCATGACGGGGTGATGGTGAAGGGCCGCGAGATGGCGGTGATGGTGCGCGAGACCCAGTCGATGGGACGGGTGGCGCTGGCGCTGGACATCTCCGACTTCCACGACCTGGAGCAGTTCGCGACCCGCTGGGTGATGCTGGCGGGCGTGATCATGATCTTCGTTACCGTACTGATGGCCTCGTTCGGCATGGAACGGATGGTGCGCCCGCTGAGCCTGCTGGCCCAGCACATTGCCACGTTGCGGCCGGGGGCGCAGGGCCAGCGCATCGATGTTGATCCGCGCGGCAGCTCCGAGCTGCACACGATTGCCGATGCACTGAACGACTACCTGGATCGCAACGAGCAGTTCGTCGAACGCGAGCGGGTGTTCATCAGCACGGCCAGCCATGAGCTGCGCACGCCGATCGCGGTGATGACCGGTGCCGCCGAGCTGGCGCTGGAGCAGCCGGGCCTGCCCGAGCGTGCGCGCCAGCAGATCCAGCGCGTGCTGCGCACCGCACAGGGCGTGGAGCAGCTGATCGAGCTGCTGCTGGTACTGGCCCGTGATCCCGATCGCCTGGCCTCGCGTGCCGAGCGCATCGCGCTGGACCAGTTGCTGCCGGAGATCGTCGACGATCATCGACACCTGCTGGGCGACAAGGACCTGAGCATCGGTATCCAGGCGGCGCCGGTGGACATTGTTGCGCCGCTGGCGGTGGTGCAGGCGGCGATCGGCAACCTGCTGCGCAATGCCATCGAGAACAGTGGGCGTGGGCATATCGAACTGCGGCTGAGTGCGTCGGCGGTGCTGACCCTGCAGGACCCCGGTCATGGCATGAGCCCCGAGGAGATCGCGGCGATCCATGCGCGGATGGCGCGGGGCGAGCGAACCGACCGCGGCGGCATCGGCCTGGACCTGATCGCGCGGCTGTGCGAGCACCTGGGCTGGACCCTGCAACTGCAACCCTGCGAACCGCGTGGCACGCGGGCGAGCCTGGACTTCAGCGCCTCCCGCCCATCCTGATCCAGATGCCCTGGTAGATGCCAACCTGGGTTGGCATGCTGTCCGTCGACCAAGGTCGACGCCTACCCAGGCAATGGCTGGCCGTGTCCCGGTAGATGCCAATCTAGGTTGGCATGCTGTCCGCGTCCCCGCCCGCCGGCCGCGCCACGTGCTGGTCGATCAGGATCACGTTGCCGTCGGGATCGGCCAGCTGCAGATAGCCCGTACCCTGGCCATCAGGATCGGTGCGGACCGCCAGTTCGATGCCCTGGGCATCCAGTGCGGCCTGCAGCTCACGCACGTCCTGGAAGCGGGGCAGTTCCTGCTTGTGCTGGTCCCAGCCGGGGTTGAAGGTGAGCAGATTGCCTTCGAACATGCCCTGGAACAGCCCGATCACCGTGCCGTTGCTGCGCATCACCAGCCAGTTCTGCGCCGGGTCACCGCCGGTGACTGAAAAGCCGAGGGCCTCGTAGAAGGTGCGGGAAACCGCGAGATCCTTCACCGAGAGGCTGACCGAAAAGGCGCCAAGCTGCATGAGTGGGCTCCCTGAGGGGATGTGGTCGTGGTCGGCACTGCAGCATGACCCGGCGTGAAGACAATGTTAATCTCATCCTGCGCCGCTTCATGCGGCGCTTTTTTTTCCCGCTCTTTCGATCGACAGAGGATCCCATGCCGACCGAACCCGCTACTGCCCTGATCAGCAACGACATCGTTGGCCTGGGCCTGATTGCCGCCACCCTCGCCCTGATCTTCTGGGCTGCCAGTGGTCCGACGCCCTTGCTGAAGAAGATCTTCGCCTGGGTGCCGGCACTGCTCTTGTGTTACTTCATTCCGGCCATCTACAACACCGCCGGTGTCATCGATGGCCACAACACTTCGTTGTACAACCCGGTCGCGCGTGATGTGCTGTTGCCTGCCGCGCTGGTCCTGCTGACGTTGTCGATCGACCTGAAGGGCGTCATCAAGCTGGGTCCGAAGCTGCTGCTGGTGTTCTGTGCCGGCACCGCCGGCATCATGCTCGGTGCCATCGTCTCGTTCCAGGTGATGAAGCTGATCCATCCGGAAACGGTGGCCGGTGATACCTGGGCCGGCATGGCCGCACTGGCCGGCAGCTGGATCGGTGGCGGTGCCAACATGGTCGCCATGCGCGAAGTGTTCGGTACCGATGCCACCACCTTCGGCCAGTTCGCCGTAGTCGATGTGGCCTGCGCCAGCCTGTGGATGGCAATCCTGCTGTTCATGGCCAACCGCGCGCAGCAGATCGACACCCGCAACGGTGCCGACACCCGTGCCATCGACGAAATGAAGGCACGCATCAGTGCCTACGAGGCGCAGAACGCACGCATTCCCAGCATGACCGACCTGATGGTGATTGTGGGTGTGGCTTTGGGTGGCGTCGGCCTTGCGCATGCGATCGCCGCGCCGCTGTCGGGCTGGTTCAAGTCCAACGTCAGCTGGGCCAGCCAGTTCAGCCTGGACAGCCAGTTCGTGTGGGTGATCCTGCTGTCCACCGCGATGGGCCTGACGCTCAGCTTCACCCGCGCGCGCCGCCTGGAAGCCGCCGGTGCATCGCGGCTGGGCACGGTGTTCCTGTACTTCCTGATCGCCTGCATCGGCATGCAGATGAACCTGTTGTCGCTGCTGGATCGGCCGTGGCTGTTCCTGCTTGGTGCAATCTGGATGGCGACCCATGTGCTGGTGCTGTGGGTGGTGGCCAAGCTGCTGCGCGCACCGCTGTTCTTCTTCGCGATTGGTTCGCAGGGCAACATCGGTGCGGCGGCATCTGCCCCGGTGGTCGCAGCGGCCTTCCATCCGACACTGGCGCCGGTAGGCGTGCTGCTGGGTACGGTCGGCTATGCCACAGGCACGGGGCTGGCCTATGTAACCGGCCTGATCCTGAAGTGGATGGCCGGTGCCTGAGTTCTGACCTGACGGACATGTTGCGGGTTCACGGCAAGTGCCGTGAACCCGCGCTCCCCGTGTAGAGCCGAGCCCACGCTCGGCTTTCTTTTTGCCTGCCACCAGGTAGATCCACGCCATGCGTGGATGCATTTCACGGGTATCCATGAACAAAGAAGGGGTCGGATCCGTTTCCCAGAGGAAACGGATCCGACCCCGGATGTTTCTTGCCGTCACCGGAAATCTGTCGAAGGTGGGGTGGTGTCGGATGACGGGGCGTCCCCGCCATCCGACACCACCCCGCCAAATCCACGGAAAACCAGAGCCGACGCTTCGGCCGTTGCCGTTGTCTCTGCGGGCGCCGGGCTGCAAGCCCGGCACCCAATCCTCAACAGCAGCGTCCGCCGTTGCGTCCGCCGTAGCGCGCTTCCTGACGTTCGCGGAAGAACGTCTTGTAGTCCATCGGCTGCTGGTCCGGATGCTTCTCCAGCATGTGCCGGACGTAGTTGTCGTAATCAGGAATGCCACAGCACAGTCGTGCGGTCTGCACCAGGCGCCGCCAGATGCGGCGGTGCGCCTGGTACTGGCCGACGGGAACCAGTTGGGTACTCATCACAGGTCCACCATTTCATGCGGCTTCAGTGCCACGTACGGGGTTTCACGGTCAGTCCGCTGCGGATTGCGGCGTGCTGCCAGGATGGTCTTGATCGAATACACCAGCACCGCACCGACCACCAGCAGGAACAGCGCGGTCAGGCCGGTATTGACGTAGGCGTTGACCACGATCTGCTTCATCTGCGCCACCGACTTGGCCGGCGCGGTGATGGTGTCGCTGGCCAGGGCAGCCTGGAACTTGTGTGCCTGCGCCAGGAAGCCCTGTGCCGGGTTGCTGTCGAAGATCTTGATGAAGCCGGCGTAGGTGGTGCAGATCAGCAGCCACACGGCCGGTACGGCAGTGACCCACGCATAGCGGTCACGCTTCATCTTGAACAGCACCACCGTACCCAGCATCAGCGCGATACCGGCCAGCATCTGGTTGGAGATGCCGAACAGTGGCCACAAGGTCTGGATGCCGCCGAACGGATCGACCACGCCGGTGTACAGCAGGTAGCCCCACAGCGCCACGCAGCCGGCGGTACCGATGATGTTGGCGGTCCACGACTCGGTTTTCTTCAGCGCCGGCACGAAGTTGCCCAGCAGGTCCTGCAGCATGAAGCGTCCGGCGCGGGTGCCGGCATCCACGGCGGTCAGGATGAACAGCGCTTCGAACAGGATCGCGAAGTGGTACCAGAACGCCATCATCGCGTCGCTGCTGCTCGGTATCGCCTGGTGCAGGATCTGTGCGATGCCGACTGCCAGCGTTGGCGCACCACCGGCGCGATGCAGGATGGTCGGCTCACCAATGGCCGCCGCGGTCGCGGTCAGCTGCTCGGGCGTGATGGTGAAGCCCCAGGTGTTGGTGATGTAGTGCGCGGCGGAGGCCGCATCGGCACCGATCACGGCGGCCGGGCTGTTCATGGCGAAGTAGATGCCCGGATCGATGATCGATGCGGCCACCAGTGCCATCACCGCCACGAACGATTCCATCAGCATGCCGCCGTAGCCGATGTAGCGCATGTGCGCTTCATTGGCCAGCAGCTTCGGTGTGGTGCCGGAGGAAATCAGCGCATGGAAGCCGGAGACCGCACCGCAGGCGATGGTGATGAACAGGAACGGGAACATGCCGCCCTTCCACACCGGGCCATCACCGCTGGCGGCGAACTGGGTCAGTGCCGGCATCTTCAATTCCGGCATCACCACGAGGATGCCGATGGCCAGCGCGATGATGGTGCCGATCTTGAGGAAGGTCGACAGGTAGTCGCGCGGGGCCAGCAGCAGCCACACCGGCAGCACCGAGGCGACGAAGCCGTAGCCGATCAGCATCCAGGTGATCTGGGTGCCGGTGAAGGTGAAGGCCGGGCCCCAGGTCGGGTCCGCTGCTACCTTGCCGCCGAACCAGATTGCTGCCAGCAGCAGGATCAGGCCGACCACCGAGATCTCGCCGATCTTGCCGGGACGGATGTAGCGCATGTACACGCCCATCAGGATGGCGATCGGCATCGTTGCGATTACCGTGAACATGCCCCACGGACTTTCCGCCAGCGCCTTGACCACCACCATCGCCAGCACGGCCAGAATGATGATCATGATCAGGAACGCACCGAACAACGCGATGGTGCCGGGCACCTGGCCCATCTCCTCGCGGACCAGGTCACCCAGCGAACGGCCGTTGCGGCGGCTGGACAGGAACAGGACCATGAAGTCCTGTACCGCGCCGGCCAGCACCACGCCGACCACCAGCCACAACAGGCCGGGCAGGTAACCCATCTGCGCGGCCAGTACCGGGCCTACCAGCGGACCTGCACCGGCAATGGCGGCGAAGTGATGGCCGAACAGTACGTGTTTGTTGGTCGGGACGTAGTCCAGGCCATCGTTGTTGATCACCGCCGGAGTGGCCCGGGTCGGATCGAGCTGCATCACCTTGTTGGCGATGAACAGGCTGTAGAAGCGGTAGGCGACGAGGTACAGCGACACAGCGGCGACGACGATCCACAGGGCATTGATGTGTTCGCCGCGGCGCAATGCCACGGTGCCCAGACAGAACGCGCCGAGCAGAGCGAGTACCGCCCAGCCCAGTTTGGAAAACCCTTTCATGAGGTGCTCTCTCCCGGAAAGACTGTCAAAGAGTCCCGCTTGCCCACGGCAGGGTCAATCGGCACAGGACGAATCGGCGTTAGTACTTTGGTCGTACGCAGGGGGTGCTGACGTGCAGCGAACATCAGGGATGGAACAATTGGTTGCGGTGCCATCCATTGGCGTACGGCCATGTGGCGTCCATCTTCACTGGCATCCATACAACAGGAGTCGCCATGAGCCTTCCCGAGCCGGTCCGCGTGCTGCGTACCATCCGTGGCATGCCCACCTCCGACGGTGCCGGTGTGCGCCTCACCCGCGTCATCGGTGGCCCGACGCTGCCCGACCTGGATCCGTTCCTGCTGCTCGATGAATTCGGCACCGATCGCGCCGAGGACTACATCGCCGGCTTCCCGGAACACCCGCACCGCGGTTTCGAGACCGTCACCTACATGCTCGACGGGCGCATGCGGCACCGCGACAACCACGGTAACGAAGGCCTGCTGACCCCTGGCAGCGTGCAGTGGATGACCGCCGGCCGTGGCCTGGTGCATTCGGAGATGCCCGAGCAGGAAAGCGGGCAGATGCGCGGTTTCCAGCTGTGGGTGAACCTGCCGGCGAAGGAGAAGATGACCGACCCGAAGTACCAGGAATTCGCGCCGGAGCGCATTCCGGTGGTGAAGCCGGAAGCCGGCGTGGAAGTGAAGGTGATCGCCGGCAGCGTGGACGGTACCCACGGCCCGATCGTGCAGCCGGCCACTGATCCGCTCTACCTCGACATCACGCTGGCACCGGATCGGGCCTGGACCTACGCGCTGCCGGAAGGGCACAACGCGTTTGCCTATGTGTTCGAAGGTGCAATGACCGTGGGTGAGCAGGACGCCGCGCGCGACGTTGCACGCCAGGAACTGGCGGTGCTGGGCGGTGGCGAACAGCTGCATGTTTCGGCCGGCAGCGAAGGCGCGCGGTTGATCCTGGTGGCCGGCCGTCCGTTGCGCGAGCCGGTGATGCGGCACGGCCCGTTCGTGATGAACACGCGGCAGGAACTGATGCAGGCCTTCGTCGATTTCCAGGAAGGCAAGTTCTGAGGGGGGACGCCGGGCCATGCCCGGCGGATGTCCAGCGCGTTGGATGCGGCGGGGATGCTGCCAGGCAGTCATCCCCGTCACGGTCAGCGACCGGCGGCCACGGCCGACGGGGTCAGGCTCATGCCCTGCGCCAGCTGCTGCAGCGAGCCCAGTTCCTGCGGGCTGTCCGGATACAGCGAAATCTGCGCGTAACGCCCTTTGTCGAGCTTGACCACACTGATGCGGCGCTCGGCATAGCCCGGAGGCTGCTGGCCACCGAGGTCCGGCTGGTACCAGTAGAGTGACTCACCACCGAAGCTGCCCTTTTCCTGGCGCAGCGAACGGTTCAGGGGAATGGACGGGTCACGTGCGCTGAGCATCAGGCTCAGCACTTCACGACCATCGCCGGTGCTGGCGCGGCAGACCAGGAAATCGGTCTGCACCAGCTGCTGCCATTGCAGGCCACTGCTGGCCGGCAGCGAAGGGCATTCGGTGGGAGCCTGTGCGGCGGCGTGGGCCGCAGCGAACAGCAGGCTCGACAACACTACAGGTGCGAACTTCATGCATCCCCCAAGGTGATGTGTCGTTTGGCTCCGCCACAGGGGCGGCGGCCTTGGCATCCCATCCCCGGATGCCGCCCCGTCCGGCATGTGCACGGACGGTCAACTCAACCTTAACGGAACGTGAGCGATCGCACAAATCGCGGTTACACGGGTAACCATTGCGGCCGATGGTCGGCCGCAATGGTCCGCACAGGACTCAGCGGTCGTTGCCGAGCCACTTGTAGATGATGCCGCCGATCGCGCCGCCGAGCAGCGGGGCGACCCAGAACAGCCACAGCTGGCTGATCGCGCCGCTACCGGCGAAGAAGGCCACGGCGGTGGAGCGGGCCGGGTTCACCGAGGTGTTGGTGACCGGGATGCTGATCAGGTGGATCAGGGTCAGCGACAGGCCGATCGCCAGCGGCGCGAACCCGGCCGGTGCCTTGCCGTGGGTGGCGCCCATGATCACGATCAGGAACACCGCGGTGAGCACCACTTCGCACAGGAAGGCCGCTGCCACGCTGTAACCACCGGGCGACAGTGCGCCGTAGCCGTTGCTGGCGAACGCACCAGCCTGGCTGCCATCGATGGCGAAGCCGCTGGCGCCCGAGGCGATCTGCAGCAGGATGAAACCGGCCAGCAGGCCGCCAGCGACCTGGGCGATGATGTACGGGATCAGGTCCTTGGTCGGGAAACGACCGCCGGCCCACAGGCCGACACTGACCGCGGGGTTGAAGTGCGCGCCGGAGATGTGGCCGAACGCATAGGCGCCGGTCACCACGGTCAGGCCGAAGGCCAGGGCCACGCCAAGGAAACCGATACCCAGCGGATTGCCGTCGCCACCGAACTTGGCGGCCAGCACCGCACTACCGCAGCCACCCAGAACCAGCCAGAACGTGCCGAGGAATTCGGCGGACAAGCGTTTACCCATGCTCATGTGTTGCACTCCTTTGAAAGATGTCCGAACTGTGTGGTCGGTCACATTTCAGTGACCGGCGAGTGACGATAGCGTCAACGCCGGGTGCAGGGATACACCTACGGGTGTGTGCAACACGCGATGTTCAGTACTGCGGCAGCGGAATGAACTCCTTGTCATCGCCCGGGATGGTGCCGAAGCGGCCGGCTTCCCAGTCGTGCTTGGCCTGCTCGATGCGCTCCTTCGAGCTGGAGACGAAGTTCCACCACAGGTGACGCGGCCCGTCCAGCGGCTCTCCACCGAACAGCATCGCCTTGACTGGCGTCTTCGCGCGCAGGCGGCCCACCGCACCGGCTTCCGGGATCACCAGGTGCTGGGCGGGGATGTCAACGCCATCCAACTGCGCGTCGCCTTCGAGGATGTACAGCGCGCGCTCGCGGTGGCCATTGTCGATATCGATTTCCGCATCCGGGTCGAGGTCGATCGCCACGTTGAGGGTGTCGGCGAACACCTTCACCGGCGATTCCTCGCCGTAGGCGCGGCCGGCGATCACCCGCAGCCAGACACCATTGCGACGCTGCTCGGGCAGGGTGGCCGCGGCATGGTGGTAGAACGCCGGCTCGATTTCCTCATGCGACTTCGGCAGTGCGACCCAGGTCTGCATGCCGTGGATCGGGTTGTCGTGATCGCGGTCCGGTTGCGGCGTGCGTTCGGAATGGGCGATGCCGCGGCCAGCGGTCATCCAGTTGACGTCACCGGGGCGGATCACCTGGTCCGAGCCCAGCGTGTCGCGGTGGCCGATGGCGCCCGACCACAGGTAGGTGACGGTGGCCAGGCCGATGTGCGGATGCGGGCGCACATCAATGGCGGTGCCGGGGTGCATGAGGGCCGGCCCCATCTGGTCGACGAACACGAACGAGCCGATGCTGCGGGCCTGCAGGGTAGGGACGGCGCGTCGGACTTCGAGTCCGCCGATGTCGTGCACGCGCGGAGCGATGATGGTGGTCATGCGGGCGTTCTCGCTGGCAGGGATCAAGGCGGTCAGCATCGCATGCGGTGGATGCGGTGACATTCCCCGTCCGGGTAACAGGTTGTTCCAGCCAACGGCGCAGCCCCTCGTGGCTGTGGGTTGGTCGCTGAAGGCGAAAGCAGAAGCCGCGCTTGGCCGGGCGGGTGGGTGGCGCAGGACACGCCGTAAACCCCTCCATGGGGGCTCGATGGCGCCATCCATGGCGCCAACGGTCCTGCGCCACCCACACGCCCGGCCTCTGACGGTTTCCGTGTGCTGTCCAGCCACGGAGAAGAAAAAAGAAAATCAAAATCAGACGCCGGTCGCTTCGCTCGCATCCACGCATGGCGTGGACCAAGCGTGTCGACCAAGGTCGACACCTACCAGCTCCCGAAGGTTACCGACCGTCACCGGGAAACTGTCAGGGGTGGGGCGGTGTGAGTTGGCAGGACCGTTGGCGCCATGGATGGCGCCATCGAGCCCCCATGGATGGATTTACGGCGTGTCCTGCCAACTCACACCGCCCCGCCCAACAAACAGAAAAGCCAGAGCCGGCTGTTGCTCCGGCTCTGGCTTTTGCTTCGGCGGTTGCTGTTGCTGTTGCCTATGCGGGTGCCGGGCCGCAGGCCCGGCCGATCAACTCACACCACCGGTTCGCGCAGGGCGGGGTTGTCCCAGCCCGGGCGCGGGGCGAAACGGTCGCCGTGGCGCTGCTGCAGTGCCTTCAGCCGCTCGACGATCGCGTCGGCACCCACCGCGCGGATGTGCTGGATCGGACCGCCACGGAACGGTGCGAAACCGGTACCGAAGATCACGCCGGCGTCCAGCAGGTCCGCGTCGGCCACCACGCCTTCGTGCAGGCACGCCACCGCCTCGTTCAACAATGGCAGGATCAGGCGGTCCTCCAGATCGGCCGGCGCCTGGTAATCGCTGGCCACGTCCGGCTTTTTCGGCTTGCCGTTCTCCCAGGTGTAGATGCCCTGGCCATCCTTCTTGCCGCGCTTGTCCGGCTCCACCGTCTGCAGCGCGGCCGGGATCTGCAGGCCCAGGAACGGTGCCAGTTCGCGGCCAACGCCAGCGGCCACGTCCAGGCCCACGGTGTCGATCAGTTCGATCGGGCCCATCGGCATGCCGAACTTCACTGCGGCCTTGTCGATCACCGGGCCCGGGATGCCTTCGGCATAGGCGGTGGCGGCTTCCAGCATGTACGGGAACAGCACGCGGTTGACCAGGAAGCCCGGGCTGCCGGCCACCGGCACCGGGAACTTGCCCAGTGCCTTGCAGAACGCGGCCAGGCGACGCTCGGTCTCAGGCGCCATGCCATCGTGATGGATGATTTCCACCAGCGGCATCTGCGCCACCGGGTTGAAGTAGTGCAGGCCGGCGAACTGCGCCGGGCGCTGGATGTGGTCGCGCAGCTCCACCAGCGGAATCGACGAGGTGTTGGTGGTCAGCAGCGCGTCCAGCTTCATCTTCGGTTCCAGCGTCTGGTACAGCGCACGCTTGGCTTCGGGGTTCTCGATGATCGCTTCGATCACCAGGTCGGCCTCGGCCACGCCGTTGCCTTCCAGATCAGCCCGCAGGCGTGCGGCCACCGCCGGGCGCTTGCTGTCGTCGCGCACCTTCTTGGCGAACAGGGCCTGTGCGCGTTCCATTGCCGGGTCGATGAAGCGCTGCTCCCGGTCCTGCAGGGTGACCTCGAAGCCCTTGTAGGCAGCCCATGCAGCAATGTCGCCGCCCATCACGCCGGCGCCGACCACGTGCACGTGGCGGATGCCGGATTCACCACCGCCCAGGCCCTTCAGGCGCTCGGTAAGGAAGAAAATGCGGATCAAGTTGCGTGCGGTCGGCGTGCTGGCCAGTTTCACCACGGCGCGGCGTTCGGCATCCAGCCGCGCCTGTATCGGCTTGCCGCCGCTGCGCTGCCAGGTGCTGATCAACGCGTAGGGGGCCGGGTACTGGTCCTTCTTCGCCTTGCGTGCGACCTGCTTGACCATCTGCGGCGCCAGCAGCGTGCGCGCCAGCCAGGTGTTGGTGGCCCAGGCCGTCGCGCGCTGCTTGAACGGGCGGGTGGTGCCGGACAGGGCCAGCGCTACGGCAGTGTCGAGCACCACCGCAGGTGCCACCACCTTGTCGACCAGGCCGATGCCGCGTGCGGCCGAGGCCGACAGGGTGCGGCCGGTCAGCATCATGTCCATCGCCGCCGGTGCCCCCACCAGCTGCGGCAGGCGTGCGCTGCCGCCCCAGCCCGGGAAGATGCCCAGCTGGGTTTCCGGCAGGCCGATACGGGTCGAACTGTCATTCGAAGCCACGCGGTAGCGGCAGGCCAGCGCCAGCTCGGTGCCGCCGCCCAGGCAATGGCCATGGATCGCCGCCACGGTCGGGCAGGGCAGCTCGGCCAGCTTCTGGTAGGTGGACTGCCCGCGGCGGATGGCATCGTTGACGGTGCCGCGGCGGTCGAATTCCTGGAATTCCTTCAGATCGGCACCGGCGATGAAACCGGCCTTCTTCAGCGACTGGATCACCACGCCCTTGGGCGGGTCCATGGCGATACGCTCAAGCAGGTCGCCCAGTTCCAGCAGCACGTCCTGCGACATTGCGTTGACGCTGCTGTCCTGACGATCCAGGGAGAGGACCACCACGCCGTCGTCGCGGATCTCGGGGAGCCAGTGGCTGAAGCGGAGACCATCGAAGCCTGAGAGCATGGACGTTCCATCCGGTTGTGTATGGAGAAGCGGCTATGATCCAGAGGTTGTTTCCCCCGCGTCAAATCCCAATAGCAGGGGGTGCAGCCCCCGGATCCAGAGCCTGGAACCGGGACGCTAACGGAACGGTGGTTAAAAGCTGGTGCGGCGCCAGGTGATCGGCGACTGAACTTTTCCCGGGATTGGCAGTCTCATTGCCCGACGTCGGTTGGGCTGACAGGAGTGCGGCCCCTCATGGCCGATGTTGATACACCTCAGGAGCTGGATCTGGAACTGGTCCGGCGCGTGCAGCACGGCGAGAGTGCCGCCTTCGATGTCCTGGTGCGCAAGTACCAGCATCGGGTCGTGGCCCTGGTCGGTCGCTACATCGCCGACTGGAGCGAATGTCAGGACGTCGCCCAGGACACTTTCATCCGTGCCTACCGCGCGATCGGAAGTTTCCGTGGCGATGCCCAGTTCTCAACCTGGTTGCATCGAATCGCCGTGAATACCGCCAAAAACTACCTGGCTTCACACAATCGCCGCCCGCCGACCGATGACATCGACATCGGCGACGCCGAGCAGTTCGACAGCGGGACGCGCCTGCGCGACACCGACACGCCCGAACGCGAGTTGATGCGCCAGGAGCTGGAACAGACGGTGATGAAGGCCGTCAACGCGCTGCCGGAAGAACTCCGGCTGGCGATCACCCTGCGCGAGGTGGAAGGACTGAGTTACGACGAAATCGCGCAGAAAATGGGGTGCCCGATCGGCACCGTGCGTTCACGGATCTTCCGGGCGCGCGAGGCGATCGACACCGAACTCCGGCCGCTGTTGGACATCGGCAGCGCCACCCGTGAGAAGAGCCGCGTATGACCAGTAATCCGTTCAACGAATCGCAGAACCATCAATCGCCTGCCGGGCAGCGCCTGGACCAGCGCCACCGCGAGCAGCTGTCGGCCCTGGTCGATGGCGAGCTGGGCGCCGATGAAGCGCGCTTCCTGCTGCGCCGCATGGAACATGACCCCGAACTGGCGGGCTGCCAGGAACGTTGGCAGCTGCTCGGCGACGTGATGCGCGGCCAGGCCTCGCTGCTGGCGCCTGCCGGCTTCGGTGCTGCTGTGGCCGCCGCCATCGCTGCCGAACCCGCGCCACAGGCCGAGCCGCGCCGCCAGGTGCGGCGTACCGGCTGGCGGGCCTGGGGCGGTGGTGCCGCACTGGCCGCCTCGGTGGCGGCCGTGGCCCTGTTCATGGGCGGCGAGAAGCTGCAGGAAGCCACGCCGGGCGAGCCGCTGGCGCCGCAGGTGATCGCCAGCCAGGCCGAGCTGGCGCCGGCACCGAGCAACCCGGCTCCGGTCACCGAAGCCTCGGTGGATACCGCAGCGATGGCCGTGGCTGCTGCCCCGGCCGTGGCGATGGCCGCTGCCGGCCGCCGCCAGGACACCCGCCGTGCCAGTGCGACCCGCAGCCAGCAGGCCGCGCGTGCCGCGCAGCGTGACGATGTACCGCAGCGTGCGGTGGCTGCCGCGCAGGCGCCGTTGACCCCGAGCGTGCCGGCCAACGCCAGCCGCAACCTGCCGTTCGGCGAGGTTGGTGGCCTGCAGGCACGGCCGTGGCCGCGCTCCAGCCTGGCGCCCGCCGCCGGTGGCGCGCTCAATGCCAGCTTCCCGGCCCACGCCGGTGGTGCCGCGTTCTACCCGTTCGAGCCGCGCCTGCAGGATGACCTGCCGGTGCCGCCGCGCCCGCGCGACTGAGCCGGGCGCTTTCACGCCCCGCCGTCGGCGGGGCCCGTATTCCTCTTTCCATCCGACCCGGAGGTTGCCGTCCGATGACTCCCCGACTCCGCACGCAGGCCATTGGCCTGTTCGCCCTGACCCTGCCGCTGGTGGCCTGTGCCCAGCCAGCGCCGCCTGCCGCCCAGCCGCAGGCCGCCGCTGCGGCAGCCCCGCGCGCGCCGGCGCAGCCGCTGGTCAGCGGCCTGCCCGATTTCACCCACCTGGTCGAACAGGTCGGGCCGGGCGTGGTCAACGTCGACACCACCATCGTGCGCAACAACCGCCAGGCCTCGCGTGGCCCGATGGGCGGCGACGATGACATGCCGGAATTCTTCCGTCGCTTCTTCGGGCCTGACTTCCCGATGCCGGGGCAGGGGCCGGGCGGGCAGGACGGTGGCCCCAGCATCAAGGGCCGCGGCATGGGCTCGGGCTTCATCATTTCGCCCGACGGCTACGTGCTGACCAACTACCACGTGGTGGCCGACGCCAGCGAGGTGAAGGTCAAGCTGGGTGACAGCCGCGAATTCAACGCCAAGGTGGTGGGCAGCGACCAGCAGTACGACGTGGCCCTGCTGAAGATCGACGGCAAGAACCTGCCGACCGTGCGCGTGGGCGATTCCAATACCCTGAAGCCGGGCCAGTGGGTTGTCGCGATCGGCTCGCCGTTCGGCCTCGACCACTCGGTCACTGCCGGCATCGTCAGCGCGCTTGGCCGCAGCACCGGTGGCGCCGATCAGCGCTACGTGCCGTTCATCCAGACCGACGTGGCGATCAACCAGGGCAACTCCGGCGGCCCGCTGCTGAACACCCGTGGCGAAGTGGTCGGTATCAACTCGCAGATATTCTCCGCCTCGGGCGGCTACATGGGCATCAGCTTCGCAATTCCGATCGACCTGGCGATGAGCGCGGTCGAGCAGATCAAGAAGAGTGGCAAGGTCACCCGTGGCCAGCTGGGCGCGGTGGTTGAGCCGATCGATGCGCTGAAGGCGCAGGGCCTGGGCCTGCCGGACAGCCGCGGCGCGCTGGTCAACCAGATCGTGGCCGGCAGTGCCGCGGAAAAGGCCGGCGTGCAGATCGGCGACGTGGTGCGCTCGGTCAATGGCAGCCCGGTCAACAGCTGGTCGGACCTGCCGCCGCTGATCGGTGCGATGGCGCCGGGCAGCCGGGTCACGCTGGGCGTGATCCGCGACGGCAAGCCGCGTGACCTGAGCGCCACGCTGACCGCGCTGAGCGAAGACGGCCAGGGCAATGCCCGCACGGCCGCAGGACCGAAGCCCGATGCGGCCCCGCAGGCGGGTGCCAATGCACTGCTTGGCCTGGATGTCAGTGATCTGACCGCGCCGCAGCGCAAGCAGTTCGGCCTGGACGGCAACGAAGGTGTGCGCATCACCGGGGTCAAGGGCCAGGCGGCACGTGATGCGGGCCTGTCGCCGGGCATGGTGATCCTGCAGGTCGGCCGCACCACGGTCGGCAGCGTGGATGCCCTGAACCGCGCGCTGTCCAGCTACAAGAAGGACGATGTGGTGATGCTGCTGGTACGTACCGGCAACGGCAACAGTGCCTTCGTGGCGGTCAAGGCCGGCCAGTAAGGCCTGCCGGGGCCGCCCTGGCGGCCATTGCGACTCCCCCGAAGCCCCGCCCTGGCGGGGCTTCGGGCATTCCGGACCCGGCCCGATGAGGCCGTTTTCGCGGCCGGGCCCCGGGCGTGCGATAATCGACCGTTACCCTGACGACGCCGCGCGCCGCCGCCACCTATGTCTTCTGATTCGATGCGGAACATCCGCAACTTCTCCATCATCGCCCACGTCGACCACGGCAAGTCCACGCTGGCCGACCGCATCATCCAGCTCTGCGGCGGCCTCCAGGCCCGCGAGATGGAAGCGCAGGTGCTCGACTCCAACCCGATCGAGCGCGAGCGTGGCATCACCATCAAGGCACAGTCGGTGTCGCTGCCATACCTGGCCAAGGATGGGCAGACCTACCACCTGAATTTCATCGACACCCCGGGCCACGTCGACTTCTCCTATGAAGTCAGCCGCTCGCTGGCCGCCTGCGAAGGCGCGCTGCTGGTGGTCGACGCCGCCCAGGGCGTGGAAGCGCAATCGGTGGCCAACTGCTACACCGCCGTCGAGCAGGGCCTGGAAGTGGTGCCGGTGATCAACAAGATCGACCTGCCCACCGCCGACATCGAGCGCGCCAAGGCCGAGATCGAGGCCGTGATCGGCATCGATGCCGCCGACGCCGTGCCGGTCAGCGCCAAGACCGGCCTGAACGTGCAGGACGTGCTGGAAGCCATCGTGCACCGCATCCCGCCGCCGAAGCCGCGTGACACTGACAAGCTGCAGGCGCTGATCATCGACTCCTGGTTCGACAATTACCTGGGCGTGGTCTCGCTGGTGCGCGTGATGCAGGGTGAGATCAAGGCCGGTGACAAGCTGCAGGTGATGTCCACCGGCCGCAACCACCAGGTCGACAACGTCGGTGTGTTCACCCCGAAGCGCAAGGTGCTGCCGGCGCTGCGCGCCGGTGAAGTGGGTTGGGTCACTGCCAGCATCAAGGACGTGCATGGTGCGCCGGTCGGTGACACCCTGACGCTGGCCGCCGACCCGGCGCCGAAGCCGCTGCCTGGTTTCCAGGAAATGCAGCCGCGCGTGTTCGCCGGCCTGTTCCCGGTCGATGCCGAAGACTACCCGGACCTGCGCGAAGCGCTGGACAAGCTGCGCCTGAACGATGCTGCGCTGCGCTTCGAGCCGGAAAGCTCCGAAGCAATGGGCTTCGGTTTCCGTTGCGGCTTCCTCGGCATGCTGCACATGGAGATCGTGCAGGAGCGCCTGGAGCGCGAGTACAACCTGGACCTGATCAGCACCGCGCCGACGGTGGTGTACGAGGTACTGAAGACCGACGGCACCATCATCAACATGGACAACCCGGCCAAGCTGCCGCCGGTGAACCATGTCGAGGAGATCCGCGAGCCGATCATCCGCGCCAACGTGCTCACCCCCGAGGAGTACATCGGCAACATCATCAAGCTGTGCGAAGAAAAGCGTGGCAGCCAGATCGGCATCAACTACCTGGGCAGCCAGGTGCAGATCAGCTATGAGCTGCCGATGGCCGAAGTGGTGCTGGACTTCTTCGACAAGCTGAAGTCGGTCAGCCGCGGCTATGCGTCGCTGGACTATCACTTCGTGCGCTTCGATGCCGGCCCGTTCGTGCGCGTGGACGTGCTGATCAACGGTGACAAGGTCGATGCGCTGTCGCTGATCGTGCACCGCAGTCACGCCGACCGCCGCGGCCGCGAGCTGTGCGAGAAGATGAAGGACCTGATCCCGCGCCAGCAGTTCGACGTGGCCATCCAGGCTGCCGTCGGCTCGCAGATCATCGCCCGTACCACGGTCAAGGCCATGCGCAAGAACGTGCTGGCCAAGTGCTATGGTGGCGACGTTTCGCGCAAGAAGAAGCTTCTGGAAAAGCAGAAGGAAGGCAAGAAGCGCATGAAGCAGGTCGGCCGTGTGGAGATCCCGCAGGAAGCGTTCCTGGCCGTGCTGCAGATGGACAACAAGTAAGCCCGCACCGGCCCTGCGGGGCCGGTCGTCTGGTGACGTTGCAAAGGACCCTGAATGAAACTGTTTGAGATCCTCCTGGTCGTGCTGACCCTGTCCTCGGGCCTGATCCTGCTCGCGGACAAGCTGTATCTCGCCAAGCGCCGCGCCCAGCGCGCGGGCCTGCTCGATTCCGAGCCGGTGCTGGTGGACTACTCGCGCGCGTTCTTCCCGGTGCTGGCGATCGTGCTGATCGTGCGCAGCTTCATCGCCGAGCCGTACAAGATTCCGTCCAGCTCGATGATGCCGAACCTGCTGATCGGCGACTTCATCCTGGTCAACAAGTTCTCCTATGGCCTGCGCCTGCCGATCAGCAACACCAAGTTCGTGCCGGTCGGTGAACCGTCGCGCGGTGACGTGGTGGTGTTCCACTTCCCGGGCCACAGCGACCAGGATCCGGCCAAGGGCGAGAACTTCATCAAGCGCGTGATCGGCGTGCCGGGCGACACCGTGGTCTTCGAAGGCGACGGCGTGATCCTCAACGGCGAGCCGCTGAAGTACGACAACAAGGGTATCTACGCCGGCCACAAGGGCCAGGGCGAAGGTGCCAACCTGCTGGTCGAGCACCTCCCGGGCCGTACCCATACCGTGCTGGAGACCGACTATCCGCGCGGCCAGGGCCAGTGGACCGTGCCTGCCGGCAAGTACCTGGTGATGGGCGACAACCGCGACAACAGCGACGATGGTCGTTTCTGGGGCCTGCTGCCGGAAGAGAACCTGCGCGGCAAGGCATTCCTGATCTGGCTCAACTGCCAGGGCTGGTTCTGCAAGGATGGCTTCGAGCCGTCGCGGATCGGTTCGAGCATCAACTGATCGGGCATCAACTGAGTATTTTCACATCCAACGCGTATCTGGGGAGAACGCAATGAAGACGATGAACACGCAGCGTGGCATGACCCTGACCTCGTTCCTGGCGGTCCTGATCGTGGTCGGTTTCTTCCTCTACATCGGCATGAAACTGTTCCCGATGTACCAGGAGTACTACGCGGTGCGCTCGGCGATGAAGAGCCTGGCCAACGAGCCGGGCGTGGGCAGCATGGAGCCGTCGCGGATCCAGGACCTGTTCTTCAAGCGCCTGTACATCAACTACTCGGACAACGTGAAGCCGGCCAACGTCAAGTTTGATCGTCGCGACAATGGCTGGACCCTCAAGGTCAACTACGAAGTGCGCCGGCCGCTGGTCGGCAACCTCGATGTGGTTGGCAAATTCGATTCTTCCCAGGACCTGACACGAAGCGGTGCCCAGTAAATTCATCCAACGTGGCGACCTGATCGGTCATGCCTTCAGCGATCCGGCCCTGCTCAAGCAGGCGCTGACGCATCGCAGTGCCGGTGCGCCGCACAACGAGCGCCTGGAGTTCCTCGGCGACAGCATCGTCAACATGATGGCGGCCGAGGCGTTGTACCAGCGCTGGCCCAAGGCTGACGAAGGCGCGATGACCCGTGCCCGTGCCGAGCTGGTGCGTGAAGGCGCGCTGGCGGTGATCGGGCGCACTCTGGAACTGGGCGAACGGCTGACCCTGGGGCCGGGCGAAATGAAGTCCGGCGGTCATCGTCGCGACTCGATCCTGGCCGACGCGGTGGAAGCCGTGGTGGCCGCGATCTACCTGGATGCTGGCTTCGAGGCCTGCCGGGCAGTGGTTCTGCCCTGGTTCAGCGCTTCGATCGAGGCATTGCCGGCCTCCGGCCGGCCCGAGAAGGACCCCAAGACCCGCCTGCAGGAATGGCTGCAGGCCCGACAGAAGGCGTTGCCGCAGTATGAACTGGTGTCAGAATCCGGTGACGACCATGCCAAACACTTCCGGGTACGCTGCATCGTAGCCGACCCGGCCGCCAGCACCGAGGGCGAAGGCGCCTCGCGGCGGCTTGCCGAACAACAGGCGGCTGCGGCCGTCCTAGAACAACTGGATTCCAAGTGAGCGAACAAACTCCCCATCATTGCGGCAGCGTGGCCGTCATCGGCCGCCCGAACGTGGGCAAGTCGACCCTGACCAATGCCCTGGTCGGCGCCAAGGTCAGCATCGTCTCCAACCGTCCGCAGACCACGCGCCATCGCCTGCTGGGCATCGCCACCTATCCGGAAGGCCAGCTGGTGCTGGTCGACACCCCCGGCCTGCACAAGGTGCAGAAGCGGGCGATGAACCGGGTGATGAACCGCGCCGCGCGCGGCTCGCTGGAAGGCGTCGACGCCGGCCTGCTGGTGATCGAAGCGGGTCGTTGGGACGAAGAAGACAGTCTGGCCTTCAATGTGCTGCGCGACGCCGGCATCCCGGTGGTGCTGGTGGTCAACAAGATCGACCGGCTGAAGGACAAGGGGGCGCTGCTGCCGTTCCTGCAGGAAGTCACGGCCGGCCGCGATTTCTCGTCCGTGCATCCGATCTCGGCGCAGAAGCGCAACGGCCTGGAAGCCCTGGTGCGCGACGTGCTGGCACTGCTGCCGGAAGCGCCGCCGATGTTCGGCGAAGACGAGATCACCGACCGCAGCCAGCGCTTCCTGGCCGGTGAGCTGGTGCGTGAACAGTTGATGCGCCAGTTGGGCGAAGAGCTGCCGTATGCCACCACCGTGGAAATCGAACGCTTCACCGAAGATGGCAACCTGCTGCGCATCGGTGCGGTGATCTGGGTCGAGCGCGAGGGCCAGAAGGCCATCGTGATTGGCAAGGGTGGTACCCGCCTGAAGGAGATCGGGGCCAAGTCCCGCCTGCAGATGGAGCGTCTGTTCGGGGCCAAGGTGTTCCTGGAAACCTGGGTACGCGTGCGTGAAGGCTGGTCCGACGACGAGGCCGCACTGAAGGCCTTCGGTTACGAGTAACCCGGAACGGTCGCTTCGATGCTGATCGAGGACGACACCGGCTTCGTGCTGCATGCACGGGCCTACCGTGAGACCAGCCTGCTGGTCGAGGTATTGAGCGCGCAGCATGGCCGCATCGGCCTGCTCGCGCGCGGTGTGTCCACTGCCAAGGGCCAGGTGCTGCGCGCCGCCCTGCAACCACTGCAGTGGATCCGCTTCAGCGCATTGCAGCGCGGTGAGTTGGCCCAGCTGCGTGGCGCCGAGGCGCTGGACGCGGCACCGCGTCTGGTTGGCCAGGCGATGCTGGCCGGCTTCTACCTGAGTGAGCTGACCCTGCGCCTGGCCCCGCGCCAGGACCCGCTGCCGGAACTGTACCTGGCCTACGGCGAAGCGCGTGCGCGACTGGGAGTGGGGGCGGGCCTGGCCTGGACCCTGCGCCGGTTCGAACGCGAGCTGCTGACCGCGCTGGGCCTGGGTTTTGAGCTGGACAGTGCCAGCGACGGTCAGCCGATCGACCCGGCCGCGCGCTATGAACTGGACCCACAGGAAGGCGCGCAGCGCCTGCTGAGCGAGCGCGGTGGCGAACGCCGCGCAGCCGCGACCGGCTCGGCGCTGCTGGCGCTGGCCGCCGATGAAGAGCCTGATGCCGCCGACCTGGCGAGCCTGCGCCTGCCGATGCGGCGGGTGCTGGCCCATCACCTCGGGCCGCGGGGACTGAAGTCCTGGGAAATGCTCGAGCAGCTCGCTCCCAGGCGTTGAGGGGTGTTTGGCAGGGCTTGCAGCCCTGCCGAGCGACCCTCAATGCAGCAGGGCAGCTACCGCGTCGCGGAACCCCGCCTGGGCCTGCCCGGACTCCGGCGCATGATGCAACTGGCGCACCGCACGGGCCAGGCGTGCCGCGCCCACGAAGCCGCAGCTTGCCTGCAACCGGTGCAATTGGCTGCGCAGCTGGCGCTCGTCGTGCTGGTCCACCGCCTGCTCGACCGCATCGCGCACGCCCGGCAATTCGGCCAGGAACAACTCGCGCAGGGCGATCAAATGGTTGCGCTGGCCATTGAGCGCGGCCAGCGCCGCCGTCTCATCCCAGTCCTGGACCTGCAGCTCGACCGCCGCCGGCACCTGTGCCATGACGATCCCGGCGGGGCTGTTGACCAGGGCGCGCCGCACGGCCTTCAGCAACTGGTCGCGGCCCAGTGGCTTGACCAGGGTGTCGCTGAACCCGGCCTCGCGCAGGCGGGCATGAATGGAGGTATCACCGTCGGCGGTATGCGCCAACGCCGGCGTATCGGGGTGTGAACGGCGCAGTTCGCGCAACAGCTGCGCACCGTTGCCGTCAGGCAGGTTGACGTCGATCAGCCACAGATCATGCGCGCCGGGCTCGGCGCTGGCCAGGGCACTGGCCAACGAGTCTGCGGTGTCCACGTCCGCCGGTAACGTTTCCAACGCCGCTTTGAAAAAACCGCGGCTGATGATGTCGTCCTCGACAAGCAGGAAGCGGGGCCGGCTGGCCCGCGGGGTCATCTGCATCAGGGCTGCCTCCATGTCAGCTGCTGTAATCATCAAGCACGGCGGCGGCGGGCGCAAGCGGGTCCGGACCCTGCCGGTCAGGATCTGCGACAATACGCGCCCATTTTTGCCCGCAGCCTGTCGCCACGTGGCCCGATCCCGTTCCCGCATCGACCGTACCCCGTTCCAGACCGAAATCCTCGACCTCAGCCATGATGGTCGCGGCGTCGCCCGCCGTGAAGGCGAGGGTGGCAAGGTCACCTTCGTCAGCGGCGCCCTGCCGGGTGAGGTGGTCATGGCTGAACAGACCGCCCGCAGCCGCCATTTCGACGAAGCGCGTACGGTGGAAGTGCTGAAGGCCTCGCCGCAGCGCGTCACCCCGAAGTGTCCGCACTTCGGCACCTGCGCTGGCTGCGTGCTGCAGCACCTGGACGAAGACCAGCAGATCGTCGCCAAGCAGCGCGTGCTGATGGACAACCTGGAGCGGATCGGCCATGTGAAGCCGGGCACCGTGCTGGCGCCGCTGGTCGGCGAGAGCTGGGGCTACCGCCGCAAGGGCCGCTTCTCGGTGCGCCGGGTCGAGAAGAAGGACAAGACCCTGGTCGGCTTCCGTGAACAGGATCCGCGCTTCGTTGCCGATCTCAGCCAGTGCCTGACCGTGATCCCGGAAATCGGTACCAAGGTCGAGGCGTTGTCGACCTTCATCGAGTCGCTCGATGGCAAGCGCGACATCCCGCAGATCGAATTCATCGCCGGTGACCAGGCCGTGGTGCTGACCGTGCGCCACCTGCAGCCCTTGAGCGATGCCGACCGTGCTGCCTGGGCCGCCTTTGGCCAGCAGCATGGCTTCGTGATCTACCTGCAGTCCGGTGGCGTGGATACCGTGCAGCCGCTGGACGGGCAGGGCGTGCCGCTGTCGTTCCGGCTGGCGCCGTGGGACGTGGAGCTGGCCTTCCGTCCGCTGGACTTCATCCAGGTCAACGCCAAGCTCAACGAGAAGATGATCGCCCATGCCCTCGACCTGCTGGAGCCCGGCGAGGATGAGCGCGTGCTGGACCTGTTCTGCGGCCTGGGCAATTTCACCCTGCCGCTGGCCCGCCGCGTGCGCGAAGTGGTGGGTGTCGAAGGCGATGCCGGCCTTGTCGCCCGCGCCCGTGAGAATGCCGAACGCAACGGCCTGGCCAATGCCCAGTTCTTCAGCGCTGATCTGACCCAGGACCAGCGCAGCACGCCGTGGATGCGCCAGGGCTTCGACAAGCTGCTGCTGGATCCGCCGCGTTCGGGCGCGATCGAAGTGCTGCAGCAGCTGCCGTTGAAGCAGTTCAAGCGCATCGTCTATGTCAGCTGCCACCCGGGCTCGCTGGCACGCGATGCCGGCTACCTGGTCAACGAGCAGGGCTTCACCCTGGTCAGCGCCGGCGCCATGGACATGTTCCCGCATACCGCGCACGTGGAAAGCATCGCGGTGTTCGAGAAGCGCTGAACGGCTGTCATCCCCATCGCGCATAATGGCGCGATGGGCATCGAAATCGAACGCAAATTCCTCGTCAGCAGCGAGGGCTGGCGCGCCGCCGCGCACCGGGTCATCCCGATGGCGCAGGGGTACATCAACGACCTGGGCGCGCTCGATCGCGGCACACAGAACGCCTCGGTGCGCGTGCGCATCGAAGGCGACCATGCCGCGCTGAACCTGAAGTCGCGCACCATCGGCCACACCCGCCAGGAGTTCGACTATCCGATCCCGGTGGACGATGCCCGCGCACTGCTGGCGCTGTGCGTGGGTGGCCTGATCGACAAGCGCCGCCATCTGGTCGAATACGCCGGCCTGACCTGGGAAGTGGACGAGTTCCTCGGCGACAACGCCGGCCTGGTGGTGGCTGAGGTTGAGCTGGACAGCGCTGACCAGGCTATCGACCTGCCGGACTGGGTTGGTAACGAAGTCACCGACGACGCCCGCTACTACAACGTCGCGCTCGCCAACCACCCCTATTCACAGTGGTGAACCCTGAAAAGGGGACGGAGGGGATTAAGCCGCCTTTACCCCATCTGTGCGGAAAGCGACTTAATCCCCTCCGTCCCCTTTTATCGAGGGTGTCGGCCCCCATGTGGAAAGGATGAGAATCGACATCTACTCCGACGTGGTCTGCCCGTGGTGCTGGATTGGCAAGCATCGTTTCCAGCAGGGCGTGCAGTTGCTGGGCGCGGACGCGCCTGAACTCGACATCCATTGGCAGCCGTTCCAGCTGGACCCGGACGCGGACGCTACCCCGGTCCCGCTGCGCGAGGCCTACGTGCGCAAGTTCGGTGGTGTCGAGCGCACCGAGCAGATCCTCGGCCAGACCCAGACCACTGCGCGTGCAGAAGGCCTGCCGATGGATTTCGGCCAGGGCCAGGTGCGGGTGACCACGCTGCCGGCGCACCGGGTGCTGTGGCTGGCCGGCCAGCACGGCGTGCAGGATGCGGTCGGCGAAGCGCTGTTCCGCGCCCACTTCGAGCATGGCCAGAACCTGGCGGACCCCTCGGTGCTGATCAAGGCCGGCGTGGCTGGCGGCCTCGACGCTGGTGAAATCGCGCAGATGCTGGCCTCCGACCGCGGCCTGGCCGAGGTCGAAGCCAAGCTGGCGCAGGCCCATGCGCTGGGCATTTCCTCGGTGCCGACCTTCGTCATCGATGGAAAGTGGGCCATTTCCGGGGCACAGCCGCCGGAGGCCTTCGCCAACGCGCTGCGCCAGATCGCTGCCGAACAGGGCGCTCCGGCAGCTTCGGCTGACGGAGACGAGGCCTGCGGCCCGGACGGCTGCAAGGTCTGAGCGCACCCCAAAAGGGGACGGAGGGAATTAAGACGTATCCAGCCCGTAGGGGCCGATTGCGACTTAATCCCCTCCGTCCCCTTTTCTGACCACTGCGCCTGTCGGCCGGTTCTGCGACAATGCGGCACTGCGCCATGCGGGCGCGCGTTGTGGAGATCGACCATGCTGCTGATCGGCGTTGCCGGCACCGAACTGACTGCCCAGGAGCGTGACTGGCTGCAGCACGATGCCGTGGCCGGGGTGGTGCTGTTCAAGCGCAACTTCGCCTCGCGCCAGCAGGTGACCGATCTGAGCGCGGCGATCCGTGCCGCCGCCCCGCGCCCGCAGCTGATCTGCGTGGACCAGGAAGGCGGCCGTGTGCAGCGTTTCCGCGAAGGCTACAGCGAGCTGCCGCCGCTGCAGGACATCGGTGCGCTGTACGCCACCGATCCGCAGCAGGCGCTGGCCCTGGCCGAACAGCATGCCTGGCTGATGGCCAGCGAAGTGCGTGCCAGCGGCCTGGACCTCAGCTTTGCGCCGGTGGTCGACCTTGGTCGTGGCAACCGCGCCATCGGCAACCGTGCCTTCAGTGAAGACCCGCACGTGGTGGCGGCGTTCACCGCAGCGTACGTGCGTGGCATGCACGCGGTCGGCATGGCCGCCACGCTCAAGCATTTCCCCGGCCACGGCACCGTGCTGGAAGATACCCACGTCGATACCGCGATCGATCCGCGCGCGCTGGACGAGCTGCGCGCGCATGACCTGGTGCCGTTCCAGGCCGGCATCGCCGCAGGCGCTGACGCGGTGATGATGGCGCACGTGATCTATCCGCAGGTGGCACCGGAACCCGCTGGCTACTCGCCGCGTTGGATCCAGGACATCCTGCGTGGCGAGCTCGGCTTCCGCGGCGTAGTGTTCTCCGACGACATCGGCATGGCCGCTTCGCACAGTGCCGGTGGTGTGCCGGCACGCGTGCATGCGCACCTGGATGCCGGCTGCGACGTGGTGCTGGTCTGCCATCCGGAACTGGTCGATGAAGCCCTGCATGCGGTGCAGGGACGCTCCCTGAATACTGCTGCGCTGCTGGGCCTGCTCGGTCGCGGCGCGCTTGGTTGGGACGGCCTGTTGGCCGATGCCCGCCATGGTGACACCCAATCCCATTTGCTTGAAACCCTTGGAAGAACCGTCTGATGCCCAACCTCACCATTTCCCAGGCCCTGGCCCAGGCTGACCTGCTGGTCGACCGCCCCACCATCGACAAGGCCATCGCTGGTATCGCCGACGCCATCGCGCGCGATTACAAGGGCGAGGTGCCGCTGTTCCTGTCCATCATGCACGGCGCGCTGCCGTTTGCCGGCCAGCTGGCGCTGGAACTGGGCGCGCGCGGCCAGGACGTGCAGTTTGATTACCTGCACGCGACCCGCTACCGCGGTGAAACCACTGGCGGCGACCTGGTCTGGAAGCACAAGCCGGCCACCTCGCTGTTCGGCCGCCGCGTGTTGCTGGTCGACGACATCCTCGACGAAGGCTACACCCTGCAGGGCGTGCGTACCTGGTGCCTGGAGCAGGGCGCGACCGACGTGCGCATCGCCGCGATGACCGTGAAGCAGCATGACCGCGCGCTGCCGGACGTGGTTGCCGACTACGCCGGTATCGAACTGCCGGACCGCTACGTGTTCGGCTTCGGCATGGACGTCAACGAAACCCTGCGCTGCGTGCCGGCCATCTACGCGATGAAGGAATAACGGCGCAGCCGCCCGCGGCGTGTCTTCTTCCACCGCCGGCATCCTCGGGTGCCGGCGTTCGTCTTTTCATGGAGTGCTTCGAATGCAACAGATCGCCCTGGCCGTGATCGGCGGTACCGGTGTCTACAACCTGGCCAAGCTCGACGACGTGCAGACCCATGAGGTCGACACGCGTTTCGGTCGTCCCTCCGGCCCGGTACGCGTGGGCACGCTGCTCGGCCATCGCGTAGCGTTCCTGGCACGGCATGGCGAGGGCCATTCGCTGCCGCCGCACAAGATCAACTATCGCGCCAACCTGGCCGCATTGCAGCAGATCGGTGCGCAGCGGGTGCTTGCGTTGAACACGGTGGGTGGCATCGGCGACGACTTCGGTCCGCGCGTGCTGGCTTGCCCGGACCAGATCATCGACTACACCTGGGGCCGCATCAGCACCCTCTGTGAAGAAGAGGGCAGCGACGTGCTCCACGTCGATTTCGGCCATCCGTACACGCCGATGCTGCGCAGCAAGATCCTGGCGGCGGCCAAAGTGACCGGTGTCACGGTCCATGACGGTGGCTGCTACGGCGCGACGCAGGGCCCGCGCCTGGAAACCATCGCCGAAATCGCCCGCATGCGCCGCGATGGCTGCGACCTGGTGGGCATGACCGGTATGCCGGAAGCCGCGCTGGCACGGGAGCTGGGGCTTGATTACGCCTGCCTGGCGATCATCGCCAACTGGGCTGCCGGCTGTGGGGACGGCGAGGAGATCACGATGGCCGAAGTGCTGGCCAACGTGCAGGCGGCCAGCAACGGACTTCCGGAACTGGTGGGCGAATTGGCACGGGGGTGATTGTCTTCGCTGAGCAAGCTTTGCATACTCAGCTTGTGCGCGGGTTCAGCGTACACCACCCATTCATTGCATAAGGTCTCGCATCACCATGCCGAACGGTACCGTCAAGTGGTTCAACGACGCCAAGGGATTTGGCTTCATCTCGCCGGAGGATGGCAGCGCCGACGTGTTCGCGCACTTCTCCGCCATCAACTCCAAGGGCTTCCGCAGCCTGCAGGAAGGCCAGCGTGTCACCTATGACGTGACCCAGGGCCCGAAGGGTGCCCAGGCTTCGAACATCACGCCGGCCGAGTGATCCACTCGACAGTGCGTTGAAAACCCCGCTTCGGCGGGGTTTTTTTTGCATTGCCGCCTGCGACCCGTTCGCCATCGGCCCGGCTCGGGCACAATGCGGGCATGACGGAACGACTGCGCATCGCCGTGATTGGTTACGGCACCGCTGGCCAGGCATTGGCCATCCTGCTCACCCGTGACGGCCACGAGGTGGAGATCTTCGAGCGTGTGCCCACGCCCGGGCCGGTCGGGGCCGGCTTCCTGCTGCAGCCCAGCGGCCTGCAGGTGCTGTGGCAGATGGGCCTGCTCGAGGCCGTGCGTGCGCATGCCGCACCGGTACATCGCCTGTATGGCGATACGCCCTGCGAGCGTGCGGTGATGGACATGCGCTACGACGGCCTGGACGCGCGCCTGCATGGCCTGGGGATGCAGCGCGGGGCATTGTTCTCGCTGCTGGATGAAGCCCGCGCCGGCGCGGGCCAGTTGCATGCCGGAACGACCATCGTCGAGGTGGATGCCGAGCATGGCCGCCTGCGCGACAGCGAAGGGCGTCAGCACGGCCCGTTCGATCTGGTCATCGCTGCCGATGGCGCAGCGTCTTCGCTGCGCGGCACCATCGAGGGGGGCGCCGGGCTGGACCGTGTGTATCCGTGGGGCGCGCTGTGGTGCCTTTTGCCGGCCGAAGATTGGCCGCATCTACAGGAGCTGCGCCAGCGCTATGTGGCTGCGCGCAAGATGATCGGGCTGCTGCCGGTGGGTACCCGCCCGGGCGACGACACGCCGCGGCTGAGCTTTTTCTGGAGCCTGCCACGCGCCGACTTCGAACGCTGGCAGGCCAATGGCATGGCCCCCTGGCTGGATGAACTGCACACGCTGTGGCCGCAGGCCAGTGCGCGCTTCGCGCATCTGCAGGGCGCCGGACAGCTGGCGCGCGCGGTCTATCGCGATGCAGTGATGACGCGCTGGCATCACGGCCGGATGGTGCTGGCCGGTGACGCCGCGCATGCGATGAGCCCGCAACTGGGGCAGGGCGTGAACATGGCGCTGCTGGATGCGTTGGCGCTGCGTGATGCGCTGCGCGCGCACGGCGGCGGTGCGATCGCGCTGCAGGCCTACCAGGCGCAGCGGCGTGCGCACGTGGCCGTATACCAGCGCTGGAGCCGCTGGCTGACGCCGCTGTTCCAATCCGATCGTGATGTGTGGGCGAAGGCACGCGACGTGCTGCTGGGACCGATGGGGCGCCTGCCCGGTGGCCGTGGGCACATGCTGCGTGTGCTCAGCGGCACCCAGCACGGCTGGTTCGGTTCGCTGGCACTCGATCCCGCCTTCATCGATGCACTGGCCGATGTTGCCGAGCCACACCGCATCAGCACGGCAAAAGCACTCGCGTGAAGCCGCGTCGTCACGTGAATTAACGGTTGCCTCACCGCGGATATGCGACAAGAAGGGAGCACGCAAACGTCGCGTCGCCCGTTTTCCTTTCCGTGATCAACATCGCGCGTGGCCCGGGCGGTCCTGCCGTTGCAGCCTGTTGCGGCCCGGATGTGCCGCCCGATGTTGAAGAGGAGGACGCCATGTTGTTCGCGGTCGAAGAGCTGGAATCGGAAATCTGCAAGCTGCGCGGTCTGCTGCAGATGCTGCACGAGGACCAGCCCGACGTACTGGAGGACGTGTTCGAGTTCCATGTCGGCAGCCTGATCAGCCACGCATCGCAGGAGCATCACGCGCGTATCCGCGCCTGTGCGCAGGAGATGCTTGCGGCGATCCGGGCACTGCCGCGGTGGCGTGACGATGACACGCCGGATTTCCGCGTGATGCCGGAGCTGGACATCCGCCCGGCCTGAGTCACGGCGCTGGCAGTTGCACCAGGCTGCCTTCCACGCAGGCCAGCATGCGCTCGCCGCGTGCCGGTGCAGGAACGATGCCAGCGGTGAACGCGGAGAACGCGGGCAGGACCGTGATCCGCTCGCGCAGCCAGAAGGCGGGAAAGCGCCGGCGCAGCGAAGGCAATGCAACCTGCGGATGCAGATGCCCGGCGATCACGTGCAATGCCGCATCCGGTGTTGGTTCATGGCGGAGCAGGAATGGCGGCAGTCGCGCTTCCTCGTGGATCTGCACCTGCAGTTGGGCATGCGGCAGCTGACGGTCGTGATTGCCGCGCAGCACATGCACCTCCAGCCCGGCATTCCGTTCGCGCCAGCCCAGCCACTGCTGGTACCACGCTGCGCGATGCGCTGGCCCATGCAGGATGTCGCCGAGAATCCACAGTTCGCGACAGGCATGCTCGTCCAGCAACACCTGCAGTCGTTGCAGGTCTTCCGAAGTGCCGCCGCTCGGCAGCGCGATTCCCGCGCGGCGGAACACATCAGCCTTGCCCAGGTGCAGGTCGGCGATCAGCAGCGCCTGCCGCGCTGGCCAGTACAGTGCGCGCGTGCCGGCAACAATCATCGGCTCGCCGGCCAGCAGCAGCGGAAGTTCATCGGCCATGGCGGCGTTCCAGCTGGTGTGCGGCGCGCTGCACGCGGGTCCGCCAGTCTTCGTTGCTGAACTGCCCGCGCAGCCGCTCGGCCCACAGCGGGAACCCCAAAGGCGTGAGTGATGAAGGGCGCTGCACCGAAAGGGACTTCGTGCCGATCTTCGCCAGTACCTGCTGCAGTCCGGGAAGGTCCAGGCTGTCGTGCAACACTTCGTGTTCGGCCAATGCCAGCAGCAGATGGTCGGGATCGTGCTCGCGCAGCACGTCGTACAGCAGGCCCGCCGAGGCCTGCAGCTGGCGCAGCGAACGCGGCATGCCGCCTGGCAGGCTCGGCACCAGCAGGCCGGCCACGCGCGCGATGCCGCGGAACTGCCGACGCGCCAGCTCACCGAGGTTCACCGCTGCACGCAGGTCATCGAGCAGTTGATCGGTGGTGAACAGGGCCAGCCACTGCTGCGCGTCCAGATCGACCGCCTGTGCCGGTGCCAGCACCAGGCCGTGGTCGTTCACCGCATAGCCGATGCTGTTGCGCTGCCGGCGCGTGATGCGCAGTGCCAGCAGTGCGGCCAGTGCCTCGTGAACGTGACGGCCGGCAAACGGAAACACGAACAGGAACTGGCCCTCGCGGCGCCGCACCTCCTCCACCAGCAGGCGGTCCTGCCCCGGAAGTGCGGACAGTTGCTCCTGCAGTGCCAGCAGCGGTGCCAGCCAGCGTGATTCGGCACTCGCGTCGGCCCCTGACAGGACCGCTTCCAGTTCGTGCCCGAGCGCCATCGACAACGGCAGTTGGCCACCCTGCCAGCGCGGCACAACGCCGTCGCCAGCTCCGCGCGCCAGCCGCACGAAGGCGGTCATGTCGCGCAGCTGCACCAGCTCAAGCAGGCGGCCCGCGAACTGGAAACGATCACCGCGGCGCAGACGGCTGGCGAACTGTTCCTCCACCGCGCCCAGGCCTCCGCCGCGCAGGAACTGCACGCGAACGCTGCCATCGCTGCTGATGGTGCCGATTGACAACCGGTGGCGCAGCGCCTGGCGGCGATCATGCATTCGGTAGTGGCCATCGGCGTCCTGCACGACCTTGTGGAAATCGGGGTACTGGGCCAACGCCTGGCCGCCCTGCACGATGAATGTCAGCACCGCCTGCCACTGATCATCAGCAAGCGCGGCGAAGGCATGGGTGCGACGTACCTGCGCCAGCAACGCATCGCTGTCGAAGCCGCCGGCGAGCGCGCGGCTGACCGCATGCTGGGCCAGTACATCCAGCGACAGTGTCGGCGGTCGCCGTGCTTCGACCACGCCTTCACGCAACGCGCGGCGCACGGCTGCGTACTCGGCCAGTTCCAGCGCGTGGCTGGGAATGCACAGGACGGTGCCGCTGGCACCGGGACGATGGCGCGCGCGGCCTGCGCGTTGGCGCAGGCGTGCCACGCCCTTAGGGCTGCCGAGCTGCAGCACCTGTTCGACCTCTGGAAAATCCACGCCAAGGTCGAGGCTGGACGTGGCGACCACGCAGCGCAATGCGCCGGCGCGCAGTCCTTCCTCGACCTGCTGGCGCAGCACCGGATCCAGCGAGCCGTGGTGCAGCGCCAACGTGTGTGGATCTTCCGGCCAGACCGCGGCCAGCGCCTGGTGCCACAGTTCGGCCTGCGCGCGGGTGTTGGTGAATAACAGGCTGCTGCGCGCCTGCATCAGCGCGTCCAGCACACGCGGCAGCTGTGCAAGGCCAAGATGCCCGGCCCACGGAAAACGTTCTCCTGGTTCGGGCAGCAGGCTGCGTACCGTGATCGGGCGCGGGCGGACGCCTTGCACGATCGGTGCGTCCGGACGGTCGGGCAGCAGCACGTCGCGCGCCTGGGCAAGATTGCCCAGCGTGGCCGACAGCCCCCACAGCTGCAGCGCGGGGGCGGCGTCGCGCAGCACCGCCAGGTCCAACTGCAGCAGCACGCCGCGCTTGTTGCCCAGCAGTTCATGCCATTCGTCCACCACCACGCAGCGCAGCTGGCGCATGCGCGGCAGCGTATCCGGATAGCTCAGCAGCAGCGCCAATGATTCCGGCGTAGTCACCAGCACATCGACGCGACCCTCGCGTGCCTGTCGGCGTTCGCGGCTGCTGGCGTCGCCACTGCGCAGCCCGACGCGCCAGCCCAGTCCCAGTCCATCGACCACGGTCTGCAGTGCGTGGGCGGTATCGCTGGCCAATGCGCGCAAAGGCGTGACCCACAGCACCTGCGGCGGACGCACCGCACTGGCGCGGCGGGGAGCCGGCTGCGGATCGATCATCGCCTGCAGCAAGGGGCCGCCGAACATCGCCAGCGTCTTGCCGCTGCCGGTGGGTGTGTGCAGCAGGCCGGATTCTCCTGCCAGGTAATGCCGCCACATCGCGCGCTGGAACGGCAGTGAGCGCCAGCCTCGCGTCGCGAACCAGTCTTCCAGCCGGCGCAGCGCCTGGCTGCGGGTCATCGCGCCAGCGCCTGCAGGCTGGCCAGCTGGTCGGCCTCACTGGCCGGTTTGTCGTGCCGCCAGCGCAGGATGCGCGGAAAACGCACGGCGATCCCGGACTTGTGCCGGCTGCTGCGGTTGACCGCTTCGAACCCGAGTTCGAATACCTGTTCGGCGCGCACGCTGCGCACAGGCCCGAAGCGCTCGCGCGTGTTGGCGCGGATCCAGCGATCGAGAGCCAGGATCTCCTTGTCGTCCAGACCCGAATAGGCCTTGGCTACCGGCACCAGCGTGTCGCCGTCCCATACCCCGAAGGTGTAGTCGGTGTACAGCGTGCTGCGCCGCCCGTGTCCAGCCTGCGCGTACAACAGCACGGCATCGATGGTGAGTGGATCGACTTTCCATTTCCACCAGTCGCCGCGTCGTCGTCCGGACTGGTAAGCCGATGCGCGCCGCTTCACCATCAATCCTTCGACACCACGCTCGCGTGCTGCTTCCCGCAGTGCTGCAGCCTGCGACCAGTCATCGGCGGGAACTTCGGGCGAGAGCTGGATACGCGTGTCGCCCAGTGCGCCGATGACTTCGGCGAGGCGCATGCGCCGTTGCTGCAACGGCAGTCCGCGCAGATCCGTGCCCGCCTGTTCAAGCAGGTCGTAGGCCAGCACCCGTACAGGTGTGTTGCGCAACGTCGCCGTACCGGGCTTGCGCCGTTGGATGCGGGTCTGCAGCGCGGTGAAGGCGCGCGGCAGGCCGGTGGCCTCATCCCAGGCCAGCAGCTCGCCGTCCAGCACGCAGCCATCGGGGAGGCTCATCGCCGCCTGTTCGATCTCGGGGAAGCGGCCGTCCAGGCGCTCCTCGCCGCGTGACCACAGTGCCACTTCGCCACGCCGGCGCAGCAGTTGCAGGCGGATGCCATCCCATTTCCATTCCAGCAGCCAGTCGTCGACGGGACCGAGGCGATCGCCGGGAGTGCCTTCCAGTGGCGAGGCGAGGAAGAACGGGTAGGGCTGTTGCCGGTCCAGTGGCAGCTCGTCCGGCGACAACAGCTGGCCCAGCAGCCCGGGTGAGGGCACCCAGTCGCCGAGCATGCGCTGGGCGATGCGCGCGATGTCCAGGCCGGACCATTCGGCCAGCGCCTGCTGCACCAGACGCTGCGAAACACCCACGCGCAGGGCGCCGGTGAGCAGTTTGTTGAACACCAGGCGTTCGCGGCTGCACAGCTGCTGCCAGCCCGAGACCACCGCCTCGCGGCGTACCGGTTCGGGCTGGTTGGCCACCGCCAGGAGGTGCTGTTCGATCCATTCGGCCAATGGCCGGTCGAGCGAAGGCTGCGCTGGATCATCCAGCAGCAGGGTCAGTGTCTCGGCCAGGTCTCCGACCTGGGCATAGCTGTCTTCGACCAGCCACGGTGGCAGCGCCGATTCTTCGGCAATCCAGGCGCGCAGTTCGCCACTGGCGGCGATCTTGCGGCGTGCGCCGCCTACCTTGCCGCCGCTGAGCAGGTACAGCGCCCACGCCGCATCATGCGCACGTGCATGGCGGAAGTAGTCGACCAGCGCCGCACGCTTGTCCAGTGTCGCGGTGCTGCGGTCCAGGCGCTGGTAGAGCGCGGCGAAGGCCTTCATTCCTCGCTCCCGAAATCGGTACGGAAGGCTTCGGCAGCCACGCCGCGCTCGCGCAGGTAGGGAATCAATGCGTCGGTATTGCCATGGGTGGCGATTACCCGCTGCGCGCCGGTCTGTTCGATGGTCTGCAGCAGTGCGGGCCAATCGGCGTGGTCGGAAATGACGAAACCGCGATCGACATTGCGGCGACGACGGTTGCCACGCAGTTGCATCCAGCCCGAGGCGAAACCCAGCTGGTGGCGGCCGAAGCGGCGCATCCATGGTGTGCCCGCGGCCGAGGGCGGGGCGAGGATCAACTGGCCCGCCGCGTCCGGCTGGCGGCCCTGTTCGGCCACGGCGAGCGTCTCCAGCATCGGTACGCCGGCCTGCCGGTAGACCGCCACGCCATTGGCGATGGCGCCGTGCAGCCAAACCGGGCGATCATCCAGCGGCAGCAGTTCAGCCAGCACCCGCTGCGCCTTGCCGAGGGCATAGCAGAGCAGGATCGCGGCCTCGCCGCGCTGCTCGCATTCGCGGCGCCAGGCGACGATCTCTGCAGCGACTGCGGGGGTGTCCGGCCAGCGATAGATCGGCAAGGCAAAGGTGGCCTCGGTGATGAAGGTATCGCAGCGCACCACTTCGAACGGCGTGCAGGTGGGATCAGGCTGGCGCTTGTAATCGCCGGAGGCTACCCAGACCTGCTCGCCGTCATCGATGCGCACCTGCGACGAACCGAGTACATGGCCGGCCGGATGCAGCGACACCTGCACCCGGCCGAGCTGGAAGGGCACACCTTCGGCATGCGCCTGCACCGGTACATCACCGAGCCGCCAGCGCAGGATCGGCAGGCTGCCTTTGCTGCAGTGGTATTCGCCCATGCCCGGGCGGGCGTGGTCGCCATGGCCATGGGTGATGACCGCGCGCGGCACCGGCCGCCAGGGATCGATATGGAAATCACCCGCGGCGCAGTACAGCCCTTCCGGGCGCAGTACCACCAGATCGTCGTTGCCTGCCATGCGATCACTGTGGCGCGCGCTTCGTGCACGGGGTGAGAATCGGCCTGAACGCGGGCTTGGCGGGCGATGCGGCACAATCGGGACGCACACTTCTTGCCGCCAGGATGGACCGGATGAGTGGACCGAGCTTCAGCAGCAATGCGCCCTTCGAAACCCATGTGGTGCTCAACCAGCCACCCCCGTTTGCCGGCCGCCAGCTGTGGACCGACGATGTGGCGTTGATGGAGGCGGTGCAACGCGAAGGCGCCGGCAGCTTCGCGCCGCGGTTGGCGGTGTACGGCGCGCTGGCCGGTGATGAGCTGTACCGGCTCGGCTTCGATGCCAACCGCGATCGCCCGCGCCTGCGCACGCACGATGCGCAGGGCCACCGCATCGATACGGTGGAGTTCCATCCGGCCTATCACCAGCTGATGGGTACGGCGAAGTCGCACGGCGTCGCTGGATTGTCCTGGCACGAGCCACAGCCCGGCGCACATGTCGCGCGGGCGGCGCTGAGCTACCTGCACCACCAGGCCGAGGCCGGCACCAGTTGCCCACTGACCATGACCCACGCAGCGGTGGCGGTGCTGCAGTCGCAGCCGCACCTGGCCGAGTGGGCGCGCAAGGCCGCCGCGCCGGTCTACGACCCGCGCGATGTACCGGCAACGGACAAGGCCGGCATTACCCTCGGCATGGGCATGACCGAGAAGCAGGGCGGTTCGGATGTGCGTGCCAACAGCACGCGGGCCGAACCGATCGATGGCGAGCGTTACCGGCTGGTTGGCCACAAGTGGTTCTTTTCGGCACCGATGTGCGATGGCTTCCTGGTGCTGGCACAAGCGCCGGGGGGATTGACCTGCCTGCTGATGCCGCGCCGGCTGGCCGATGGCGACCGCAATGCGTTCCGGTTGATGCGGCTGAAGGACAAGCTCGGTGACTGGGCCAACGCGTCCAGCGAGGTCGAGTTCTGCGGTGCGCAGGCATGGCGCGTGGGCGAGGAGGGGCGCGGCGTGGCCACCATCATCGGCATGGTGATGATGACCCGCCTGGACTGCATGCTGGGCGCGGCGGCGGAGATGCGCATGGCCTTGTCGCAGGCGCTGCACCATGCACGCCATCGGCGCACGTTCGGCAAGCTGCTGGTGGAGCACCCGCTGATGGCCAACGTGCTGGCCGACCTGGCGCTGGAGTCGGAGGCGGCCACGGTGCTGTCGATGCGCATCGCGCGTGCAGTGGACCGTGCCGGTGTGGACGCCAATGAGGCGGCGCTGGCGCGGGTGGGTACGGCGCTGGGCAAGTACTGGGTCTGCAAGCGTGCGGCGGGCTTCGTCAACGAGGCGCAGGAATGCCTGGGTGGCGCGGGCTATGTGGAAGAGTCGATGCTGCCGCGCTTGTACCGGCAGGCGCCGTTGAATTCGATCTGGGAGGGCAGCGGCAACATCCAGTGCCTGGACGTACTGCGCGCGTTGGCGCGTGAGCCGGAGGCGCTGGAGGCGCTGCGCACTGAACTGGCGTCGGTGGCCGACCGGGATGCGCGCTATGCAGCGGCATTGCAGCGCTGGGCAGCGGCGGCGCCGCCGGACGAGTCGCAGGCGCGGCTGTTCTGCGAGCGCACCGCGCTGCTGCTGCAGGCCGCGCTGCTGCTGCGTGCGCGCAGCCCGATGGCGGAGGCATTCGTACGCAGCCGGTTGGAAGGGGAGCACGGGCTGGCGTTCGGGACGCTGCCGATGGGGCTGGATCTGTCGGCGATGCTGGCGCGTGCGCTGCCGTAGGAGGTGGCCAACGGCGGAGCCCCTCGTGGTGGACGGCGCGGAGTCTGCGTCGTGAGCGGGCCGCGCGGGTAGGTCGCGCAGGGGGCGCTGCAAGTACGTCCATGTAAGCTCGGTCGCCGCTTGCTCGTGTACGCAGTCCTGCGCACACGGCAAGACCGGGGTTGGGCGTCCTGCCCAACCCGCCCGAGGCATGCCTCGGGCCCATGCGGCTCACGCCCCTGCGCAACCCACCCGCGCGGCCGGGACAGTTTCCGTGGGCGGCACACCACGGAATCAACAGAAGAAGCGAAAAGCAAAAAGCAGAAAAGCCGCGGCAGTGCCGCGGCTTTTCCTGTGGCGCCGAGCCGATGCCTGGCGAACGAACCTTTAGTGCTTGGCTTCTTCCTTGGCCGCGTTGGTCTTCGCGTCGTTGGCGACATCGCGGGCCTTGTCGGCAACCTTCTGCGCGGCGTTGGCGGTGGCGTCGCTGGCGTGTGCGGCGGCGTCGGTTGCAGCGTCCTTGGCCTTGTCGGCAGCGTTGGCGGTAGCGTCTGCTGCCTTGTCCAGCGCCTGCTGGGTATCGGCGGCGGCCTGCTCGGAGGCGGCGGCGGTCTTGTCGGCGGCTTCGCGGGTGGCAGCCGCAGCCTTGTCGACGGCGTCGCGGGCGGCAGCGCCAGCGCTGTCGGCGGCCTGCTGTGCGTCCTGCTTGGCCTGTTCGGCTTCCGGGCCCTTGCAGGCGGCCAGGGCCAGCAGCAGGGAGGCGGCCAGCAGGGTGGTGGTGATCGGACGAATCTTCATGGCGGTCTCCGGTACTGCAATGGATGGGGACGCCAGCCTATTCATGCCGTTGTGAAGACGGGGTCGCGATGCAGCGGCTCAGTCGCGCGCATTCGGGAAAAGAAAAAGCCGCTGGCGAACCAGCGGCTTTTCCAGAACAGCGTGAAGAAAGAAGTTATTACTTCTTGGCTTCTTCAGCAGCGTCCTTGGCCTTCTCAGCGGTGCCTTCAGCAGCCTTGGCAGCGTCAGCAGCGGCGCCGGCAGCGGCGTCGGTGGCAGCAGCGCCAGCCTGGGCAGCAGCGTCAACCGAAGCGTCAGCAGCGGTGGCGGCGGTGTCAGCGGCCTGCTGGGCAGCGTCGGCGGTCTGGGCGCCAGCAGCGGCGGCCTGGTCGGCAGCAGCCTGGGCTTCGGTGGCGGCTTCGTTGGCCGAAGCAGCGGCGTCCTGGGCAGCTTCCTGCTTCGAGCAGGCGGCCAGGGCCAGAGCCAGGGACATCGCGACCAGCAGCTTGTTGATGCTCATTGTGTAAATCCTCGTCGTTAGAATTAGGCAACGCGCATGCTGCGCGCCGACAACATGATGACAAGCCAAGATTGGGTGTCAAGCGATCCCGCATTCATTTTTGCGAAATCATCGTTAAATCTTTTTAAATCAATTCGATGGCGATTGCGGTTGCTTCGCCGCCGCCGATGCACAGGGTGGCAATGCCGCGCTTGCCACCGCGCGTGCGCAGGGCGTTGACCAGGGTCACCACCAGGCGTGCGCCGGAGGCACCGATGGGATGGCCCAAAGCGCAGGCACCGCCATTCACGTTGAGCTTGTCGTGCGGGATGCCCAGTTCGCGCATCGGCGCCATTGCGACCACGGCAAAAGCCTCGTTGATTTCGAACAGGTCGACCTGGTCCAGCGACCAGCCGGTCTTGTCCAGCAGCGTGTGCAGCGCGCCGATCGGGGCGGTGGTGAACCACTCCGGTTCCTGCGAATGGGTCGCGTGGCCGACGATGCGGGCCAGCGGCGTGATGCCGCGCGCCGCGGCGTCTTCCTCAGTCAACAGGACCACTGCAGCAGCGCCATCGGAGATGCTGGAGGAGCTGGCGGCGGTCACGCTGCCGTCCTTCTTGAAGGCCGGACGCAGGGTCGGAATCTTGGCGATGTCCGAACGGCCCGGCTGCTCGTCCGTGGCGACCTCAACCTCGCCCTTGCGGGTGGCGACCTTCACCGCGACGATTTCATCGGCGAACGCACCGTTGGCCTGTGCCGCCTGCGCGCGCTTGACCGATTCGATGGCGTAGGCGTCCTGCTCTTCGCGGCTGAACTGGTACTTGTCCACCGCACATTCGGCGAACTCACCCATCGCCTTGCCGTCGTATGCGTTGACCAGCCCATCGTGGGCCATGTGATCGACCGCCTGGAAGTTGCCGAAGCGGTTACCGGTGCGCGAGTTGGGCAGCATGTGCGGCGCGTTGGACATCGATTCCATGCCGCCGGCGACCACGATGCGGGCCGAACCGGCCTTGATCAGGTCATGGCCGAGCATGATGGTCTTCATGCCCGAGCCGCATACCTTGTTGAGGGTGGTGGCACCGACCGACAGCGGGATGCCGGCAGCGATCGCGGCCTGGCGGGCGGGCGCCTGGCCGAGGTTGGCCGGCAGCACGCAGCCCATCAGGACTTCAGAAACGTCGCTGGCCGGGACACCCGACTGCTCCAGGGCGGCGGCGATGGCGGCCGCGCCGAGGGTCGGGGTCGGCACACCGGTGAACTGGCCGAGGAAGGAGCCGATGGCGGTGCGCTTGGCGGCGGCGATGACGATGTTGGACATGGCAATCTCGTTGATGCGTAAGCAATGTTCGGAAAGGAAACCGGGGGCCGTTGGAAGCGTCCCGGTTTCCCGGCAGACTGCGTGGGGGTCGGCCCAAGTATAGAGGGTCGGGGAGGGCCGCCGCTGGGCGCCGCCGCATGCCTGCCAGGATCAAGGCAGGCCAACGTTCATGGGAAGGAATCGATGGAGCGCACGACGATGATGAGGTCTGTCCTGGCAACCGCGCTGGCGCTGGCGCTGACCGCTTGTGGTGGAGGTGGTGGCGGCAGCAATGTGCGCATCGATCCGCCTGCTCCCCCCGTGCCGCCACCGACCACGCCGCCACCCACCACGCCGCCGCCGGCCAAACCGCAGGAGCCGACCTTCGATGCGCATCTGGCAGTCACCAACGCGCGTGCCGCACAGGCCGCCGGACTGACTGGCCAGGGTGTGCGCATCGGTATCGTTGACTCGGGCGTGCAGCGCAATGCGGTGGCGCTGAATGGACGGGTGCTGGCCAACTTCAACTACATCGATCCGGCCAGGAACAATCTGGGCGTTGACGACGTGGTCGGCCATGGCACCGCGGTGGCCAGCCTGGCCGCCGGCGCAGCGGTGGGGTCGTGGCCGGGGGGGATCGCGCCGGACGCCCAGATCGTGTCGGCACGGATCATTTCCGACAAGCCACCGACCGATGACGGCAGTGGCCAGGGCAATTCCTTCAGCGGCCCGCTGGGCGTGGCCCAGGTCCATCAGGACCTGATCAGCTACAACGTGAAGGTGATGAACAACTCATGGGGCGGCCTGTACTGGACCGACCTGCCGACCACTGCGCAGGTGGCTGCCGAGTACCGGCCGTTCGTGATCAGTCACGGTGGCCTGGTGGTGTTCGCCGCTGGCAACGATGGTCGCAGCGAGCCGAGCAGCCTGGCCGCGCTGCCCAGCCAGAAGGGCGTGGCCGGTTCACTGCCCGCGGCCGATCTGGAGCGCGGCTGGCTGGTGGCCACCGCCGTGGATCCCTATGCGCCCGGTACTCTGGCCAGCTACGCCAATGCCTGTGGGCAGGCCGCACGCTATTGCCTGGCGGCACCGGGCAGCGCGGTCTATCCCGATGCCGGTGGCGGCAGCTACTACTGGAACTACGGCACCTCGTTCGCGGCGCCATTGATTTCCGGCGCTGCCGCACTGGTCTGGCAGCGCTTCCCATACTTCGACAACAACCTTGTACGGCAGACCCTGCTGGGCACCGCCAAGGACATCGGCGCGCCCGGCGTGGACCCGGTGTTTGGCTACGGTCTGCTCGACATCGGTCGTGCGATCAACGGTCCCGGCCGCTTCGACTGGGGTGATGTGGTCGCCAACGTGGATGCGGGCTCGACCAATTCGATCTGGAGCAATGACATCACCGGCGGCGGTGGCCTGGTCAAGCAGGGCGGCGGCAAGCTGGTGCTGGTCGGCAACAACAGCTATGCCGGCGCCACCCGCATCGAGCGCGGCATCCTGTCGCTGCAGAACGGCGGCGTCATCCGCTCCAACGTGACCATTCTCGGCCAGCCCGATCCGGACTCCACTGGGCTGCAGTTCAACGGTGGCACGCCACGGGTGATCGGGCACGTGACCAACGGCAGCAGTGTGTTCCTCACCACCGCTAATACCACCGGCACCATCGAGGGCAATTACACCCAGCAGGCCGGTGCGCAGCTGATGATCGCTCTCGGCGCCAATGCGCTGCAGGTCACCGGCAACGCGAAGATCGACGGCGGCGTACGCGTGCACGGCATGGTCACCGGCTACGTGCCGCAGAACGGCGCCCGCCAGGATCTGATCCATGCGGCGGGCAGCCTGAGCGGCACCTTCAGCACCCCGGCCACGTCTACCGGTCTGCAGGGACTCTCCCTGGTGTCATCCACTTATGGCTATGACAGCAACAACGCCTGGTTGAACCTGACCCAGGTCAGCGTCACTGCCGCGGCCAGTGGACTGAGTACCTCGGCGCAGGCGGCCGCGCAGCGCGTGCAAGGCGCATTCGCTGTGCTCGATGGCAATCCCGGCCTGCAGGGATCGCAGTTCGGTGCGGCAGCCGCTGCGCTGCAGTGGACCGGCGGTGGCCAGCAGGGTCTCGCCGACAGCCTGCAGAGCCTGTCCGGGCAGGCGCATGCGCGGGCCGAGGCGGCGACGTTCGACAGCATCGACATGTCGCGGCGCGCGATCGCCGAGCGCTTCGATCGCGTGCAGGCGGCACCGCGGCTGCGCGGCACCTGGCAGAGCGCGCTGGGCGAGGCCGGGCAGGGCAGCTTCGCCGGCAATACCGCCGACAGCCGTGGCTGGATGGCGGGCCAGGATCTGCCGCTGGGCAGCAACGGCTTGATGGGCGTGGCCTTCGGCGAGACCCGCAGCAACGGTGGCAGCAGCTTCGGTGGTGATCGCGGCCGCGACCGGCAGGCACAGGCGCAGCTGTATGCCGGCTGGAACCTCGGGCGTGGTTACGCGCTGGCCCAGTTCGGCAGCGGCCAGTTCACCCGCGCGCTGGACCGCCAGCTGCTGCTGGGCGCTGGCGCGTATGGCGTGTCTGCACGCTACGGCGGCCGTTTCAGCAGTGCCAGTGTCGAAGGCGGTTATCGCTTCGGTCGCGCAGGGGCATCGTTGACGCCGTATCTGGGGGCCAGCAGCACCCGCGTCGATACTGATGCGTTCAACGAGCTGGGCGGGTTCGGCTTCGGCCTGCGCGGTGATGCCAACCGCGTGCAACGCAGCCAGATGCTGGCCGGCCTGCGTGGTGAACGCGGGTGGGGACGCTGGACCCTGCGTGGTCACGCCGAATGGCAGCAGCGCTTGGATGGACGCGACGCGGACTGGCAGGCCAGTTTCGTCGGCGTCGATGCCTGGGCGCCACTGGCCGGCTGGGATGCGCCGCGCGGCAGTGCGCTGTTCGGTGTGGCGCTGGAATCGTGGTGGGGCCGCAATGGACGCCTGAGCCTGGGCTTCGACCAGCGCGTGGGTGGCAATGATGCGCGGCAGGCCGCGTTGCGCTACAGCACCGGCTTCTGAGGATCGGGTCGCGCCGGGGAATGCCCGGCGCGACCACGGCAGGCTCAGCCGCCGCGCAGGTTGCCCAGGCGCGGGGTGCTGCGGCCGAGCGGCATCTTCAGCTTGCCGATCGACAGGATGCGGCTCTCGGCGATGCGGTCGGCCGCCCGCTGCGGCGCGATGTTCTCGCGCTGCGACAGTTCGAAGATGCGGGTGAGGTTGTGGTAGATGCTGCGGATCAGGCGCATCGCGCGTTCGCGGTTGTAGCCATCGATCTCCAGCGACACGTTCATCACGCCGCCGGCGTTGACCGCATAGTCCGGCGCATACAGGATGCCGCGCGCGTGCAGCTCATCGCCGATTTCCAGGCTCGACAGCTGGTTGTTGGCGGTACCGCAGATGATCTTCGCCTTGATCCGCGGCAGGGTGTCGGCATTGATGGCGCCTTCCAGTGCGCACGGTGCGAACACATCGGCGTTCACCTCGTGGATCTCGTCCGGCTTGACTGCTTCGGCGCCGAAATCGCTGACCGCGCGATCAACCAGCGCGCTGTCCAGATCGGTGACATACAGCTTGGCTCCGCGATCGCGCAGCAGCTTCACCAGTTCCATGCCGATGTGGCCCAGGCCCTGCACCGCGATGCTGGTCTTGCCCACTTCCTCATGGCCGAACTTGAAGCGCATCGCCGCCATCAGCGCCTGCAGCGCACCGTAGGCGGTGAAGGGCGCCGGATCGCCGGAGCCGCCATGGACCTGGTGAACGCCGGTCACGAACTGGCTCTCCAGGTAGATGTTCTCCATGTCGTTGACGTCGGTGCCGACGTCCTCGGCGGTGATGTAGCGCCCACCGAGCGAATCGACATAGCGGCCGAAGGCACGGAACAGAACTTCGGTCTTGTCCACCTTCGGGTCGCCGATGATCACGGCCTTGCCGCCACCCACGTTGAGGCCGGCCAGCGCATTCTTGTAGGTCATCGTCCGGCTCAGCCGCAGCACGTCAGCCAGTGCCTCGTCGGTGCTGGCGTAGGGACGCATGCGCACGCCGCCCAGGGCCGGGCCCAGGGTGGTGTTGTGGATGGCGATGATCGCCTGCAGGCCGGCGTCGTGGTTGTGGCAGAACACCACCTGTTCGTGGCCGGTGGTGGCGAGGGTTTCGAATAGCATGGCGTCTCCGATGGCGCGAACAGCGGCGAACTGCAGCGAACGGCCAGTGAACGGTAGGGTCCCAAAACAAAAAAAGCGACGTCGTCGGTGCAGGGGGACGGGTCGCGCGGCGCCATTCTAGTCCATTCCCCCGGCCGGTGCCGTCGACATCGGCAGCCTTCCGGTTAAAGAAGATGAAAGTGCGGCCGATGCTGCGACGACGGCGGGTAGCCGGATTCGTGTGAAGAGGCAGGGCAGTCAGTGACGGCACGGGCACCACAACGACAGGGCGGGCGGCGATGACGCCGGCCTGGTGGCGATCGCTGCGCGGCTGGCTGGCGCGCTCGACCGGGACCGCACCGTCCCGCTTGGCGGCTGTATCGCGACAGGCAGTGGCGGCGGCAGCTGCCAGCCTGCAGGGTGAAGCCCTGCCATCGGCGGAGATCGCGGCACATCTGCAGCGCGGCCTGCATGCGCTGGCGCTCTACCCTCGGCTGGCCGGTGAGCCGGCGCCGGTGCAGGATCCGGCGTTGGGGGAAGCGGTGGCACGCGCGCTGCAGGACCGCGACTGGGCCACCCGGCAGCTTCCACGCCGTCCGCAGCTGCTGCCGCAATTGATCCAGACCGTGAACGACGATGCCGCCTCGGCACGGGTAATGGCCGCGATCATCGGCCAGGACCCGGTGCTGACCGGCAATTTGCTGCGCATCGCCAACAGCCCGGCCTACAAAGTGCACGAGCGACCGGTGGAGAGTCTGCAGCGGGCGGTGACCCTGGTCGGTACCGAAGGCGTGCGGCAGATCATCAGTGCAGTGCTGGTGCAGCCGGTGATGCAGATGCAGTGCGATGCGTTCCCGCAGTTCAGCACGATCATCTGGGAGCACGCGCTGCTGGCTTCGCGCGCGGCTGCCGACCACGCGCGCACGGTCACCTTCGGTGATGCCTTCGCCGCACAGTGGCTGGGTCTGGTGCAGGGGCTGGGTGCGGCGCTGGTGATGCGCCAGCTGCTGCAGGAAGCCCAGGCACGCGGAGAAGCTGTGGAGCCGGCGCTGGCCCTGCAGCTGCTGCAGCAGTGGTCGCTGCCGTTGGCACAGCGCGTGGCAGCGGCATGGGAACTGCCCGAGCCGGTGCACCAGGCGCTGGCGCCGGAGGCGGACGGACCACTGGCCGACAGCCTCCGCCTGGCCAGCGCGGCGGCTGCGGCCAGCCTGTTGTGCCGGCATGGCCATGCCAGCCAGGGCCGCATGCTGGCCCTGCTTGAACAACTGCCGTCGGCACCACCGCATGCGCTGCGCTGGATCTGGCGGCGCCTGCACGGCCGCAGCGTGGAAACGCTGGATGAAGCCGCACAGGATGAGGCCGGAACGGCACCCTGAGCGCTACAGCTGCGATTCCACCGGCAGCCAGCTGATCACCCGCGCGGTCCAGCGCTTGCCTAGGCTGGCACCGGGTTCGGCTTCGACCCAGTGCGGCGGCGGCTGCCGTTGCAGCCAGCGCAGCGCATCGTTCCGGCCCAGTGCCAGCCACCAGCTGTGTTCGGGGCTGGCCAGGCGCAGGTATTCATCGCGCAGCTGCGCCCCCAGCACTGGGTCGTCGAACAACACGCCCATCTCGGTATTGAGGAAGGCCGAGCGCGGGTCGAGGTTGAACGAGCCGACGAAGCCGCGGCGGTCATCGACCACGAACGCCTTGGTGTGCAGGCTGGCACCGCTGCTGCCGAACAGGCTGGTATCCAGCTGGCCATGCGCCTTCAGCTCGTACAGCTGCACGCCGGCCTTCAGCAACGGCACGCGATAGCCCATGTAGCCACCGTGTACCGCCGCCACGTCGTTGGCGGCCAGTGAGTTGGTGACCACGCCGACCTGCGCACCGCGCGCAGCCATTGCCGCCAAACCCTCCACGCCTTCCACGCCAGGCACGAAGTACGGCGAGATCAGCAATGCACTGCGACGGGTGCTGCGCAGTTCCTCACTGAGCGTGCTGACCAGCCAGCCGCGGCGATCATCGTCGCGGTGCTTCATCGGTGGATCGGAAGCGATGCGTACGTTCGCGCTCCAGTGCAGCGGCTCAGGGCTGGGCCGCTGCAGGCGGCGCGAGTCGGCCACACGCTGCAGATAGGGCTGCGCCTTGGCATGCATCGCATCCAGGTCCGACTGCCGTACCAGCTGTCGCAGCTGTTCATCGCTGTATGACGCCAGCGCGGAAATCGGGATGGCCGCGCTGCTGTTCCAGTAGTCGTCGAAGATCTGGTTGGCCTGCTGCACGGCGGGCCCGGCCACCACCAGGTCCAGGTCCTGGAAGTTCACGTCGTCGCGCGCGCTGAAGTATTCCTCGCCGATGTTGCGGCCACCGACGATCGCGATGCGGCCGTCTGCGATCCAGCTCTTGTTGTGCATGCGGTGGTTCACGCTGAAAGCGCGCTGCACCAGCTCCAGCGTACGCGCGATGCCGCTGCGGTTGCGGAACGGGTTGTACAGGCGGATCTCGATGTTCGGATGCGCATCGAGCGCCATCATCAGCGCGTCCTTGTCCTTGGCGTTCATGTCGTCGAGCAGGATCCGCACGCGCACACCGCGCTCGGCGGCGTCGTACAGCGCCTTGGCCATCAGGTGGCCGATCAGGTCGTCGTGCCAGATGTAGTACTGCAGGTCGAGGCTGCGTCCCGCATGCGAGGTGATCATCGCGCGCGCCGCGAAGGCGTCCATGCCATCGCTGAGGAAGGCCACGCCGGATTGCCCGGGATGGGCCGCCTGCAGCGGCCCGATCTGCTGGTCGATACGGGTCTGCGCCGGCTGCAGTGGCAGCACCTGCGAGGGCACGCCACGCGCCTGCGGGGTGAGGTGGTCGGCCAGCAGCAGGCCGGACAGGACCAGCAGCAACAGAATTGCGAGGAGGATCGCAGCGACGCGCAGCAGGCGTCGCCACAGGGGCTTGGGCGGGCTCATGCCCCGATGGTAGATCCACGCCATGCGTGGATGAAAGCCAACAGACCTGTCGCCGTAGATCCACGCCATGCGTGGATGGGGTCAGAGCCCTTTCCCGCGGAAAGGGATCCGACCCCGAGGGTTGAAGGGGCAGAGCCCTTGCCTGCGGCAGGGGATCCGACCCTGGACGGCCTCAGAACCGCTCGTCGCTGCCCAGGTAGCGCCACTGCCCCGGCGGCAGCGGCCCCAGCGCCACGCGGCCGATGCGCAAGCGGCGCACTGCGGCAACCTGCAGCCCCACGGCGCCGACTGCCACGCGCAGGCCCTTGGCCGTCAGGCCCTTGCCGGCGAAGCGCAGGCGCTGCTCACTCTGCCAGCTGACCTTGGCCCCACCGGATTCGTGCTGCAGCCGCGCCATCAACCAGGGCCCGCGTTCGGGTCCGCCTTCAGCCACTTCGATCAGGTACTCCTGCTCGGTGCGGCCGAGATTGCGCTGCAGGTGGGCGAGCGTCGCCGGATCCTGGCTGACCACCACCAGGCCGCTGTCGCTGGCCGGAAGCGCGGCAGCCAGCTGCAGTCCATGGAAATGGCGCTGCAACGGGCGGGTACCGCTGGCATCAAGTTCACTGCGGCTGTCGCTGCTGATCAACGCACACAGCGCTTCGGCCGCGACGCCAGCAGGCTTGTGCAGCAGCATGGTGACCCGCTCGGCCTTGTCATCGCTGGCCTGTTCGGCCACCACGATCACCGCGCTCTCGTCGACCGGGCGCTGCGGCTGCTCGACCACCTCGCCATTGACGCTGACCCAGCCGCCTTCGATGTAGCGCCGGGCTTCACCGCGCGGGATGCCGAGCAGGGCGGACAGGCGTTTGTCGAGACGGGTCGGTTCCATGGCGGAAAGGTCAGGCAGGGGGCGCGCAGTGTAGCCGCAACGCCGGTTCAGCGCTGGCCGCGGTTGGCCAGCTCGGTCAGGTACAGGCGGGTATCGAACTCCAGCTGCAGGTAATCCGGCTCCATGTGCTGGCACAGCTGGTAGAAGGCCTTGTTGTGGTCGGCCTCCTTCAGATGGGCCAGTTCGTGCACCACGATCATGCGCAGGAATGCGGCAGGCGCCTGCCGGAACACGGTGGCGATGCGGATCTCGCGGCTGGCCTTGAGGCGGCCACCGTGTATGCGGGAAATGGCGGTGTGGGTGCCCAGTGCGTGCTTGATGACTTCCAGCGTATTGTCGTAGCAGACCTTGTTGAGCGGCACCGATTTGCGCAGGTAGCGGTCCTTCATGTCCTGCGTGTAGTCGTACAGCTGGCGGTCGCTGCGCACTTCATGCGGATCGGGATAGCGCTGCTGCAGCCAGGGGCCGAGCTTGCCCTGCGCCAGCAGTTCGCTGACCTGGGCGACCAGGGGTTCGGGATAGCCGGTGAGGTACTTCAGGACTGCCATGCAGGGGCGGCGGGGCGTCGGTAGAATGGGGCCTCCAGATTACACGCGGTACGCATCGACCATGGCAAAGCCCAACGCGCTGCAGGAACAATTGCTCAAGGCCGGCCTGGCCAAGAAGTCGCAGGCCAGCGCCGCCGCGAGCGCGCAGGCCAAGGCCCGCCAAGGCAAGGCCGAATCGACCTCGGCCGAGGTCCAGCGTGAGGCTGAACGTGCCCGCGCGGAGAAGATCGAGCGCGATCGCGCGCTGGCGGCCGAGCGCAATGCCCAGGCCAAGCAGGCTGAACAGAAAGCCCAGGCCAAACAGATCATCAGCGCCCATGCCGTGCCCCACAAGGGCGACGACGAGTACCGCTTCAGCGACGGTGCGGCGATCCGCACCCTGTTGATCGACCCCAAGCTGCGCAAGGCGCTGTCGGTGGGCGTGCTGGTCATCGTCGCCCACGGCGAGGGCTACGCGTTGCTGCCGCGCGCTGCCGCCGAAAAGGTGCGTGAACGTGCCCCGGAAGCGATCATCGTCGATCACGGCCAGCAGGGCTCGACCTCCGAGATCTCCACCGGCAACGCTGAAGACGATGCCTACTACGCCCAGTTCCAGGTGCCGGACGACCTGGTCTGGTAAGCAAGAAAGGGGACGGAGGGGATTAAGTCGCGATCGACCTGATCCGGGCCGTCTGCCTTCTGCTCAGCTTGCTGAAGGCCCGCCGGGAATGGCCCGGCGCTACCGTTTACTGCGCGGTGTATCGTCCCCATATCAGGCGACACACGTGCGGAGGATGGCCATGGCCACCGGTTGGGCGGGAGACGGCGCGGTCCAGGACCAGATCGATGCCACGGTTGACGATGCGATTGCCCGCGCGCGGCGCCAGCTGCGTGAGGGCCCGGGTCTGGAGCACTGTGAGGAGTGCGACGCACCGATCCCGTTGGCGCGGCGCCAGGCCGTGCCTGGTGTACGTCTGTGCGTGGCGTGCCAGCAGGCGCACGACGAAGAGCAGGCGCACAGTGGCTACAACCGGCGCGGCAGCAAGGACAGCCAGTTGAGGTAAAGGTTGTTCGGCAGGGCTTGCAGCCCTGCACCCGCAGATGCTTCAAGCCAGGGCAACAGCAACAGCTGGCATTCAGTGGGATGGCGGGACGGTGTGGGTAGGCAGGACACGCCGTAAACCCATCCATGGGGGCTCGATGGCGCCATCCATGGCGCCAACGGTCCTGCCTACCCACACCGTCCCACCTCTGACAGATTTCCTGGATCTGATAGATCCACGCCATGCATGGATGAAATCTGTCAGATATCGATAGTCAAATTGGGGTCAGAGCCCGTTGCGTAGCAACGGGATCCGACCCCGTGCCGTCCCGGCAGATCGCGGAAATCTGTCGAAGGCGGGGTGGGGCCGGTGGCGGGAGTGTCCGCGGCATGGATGCCGCGGCCAAGCCCCCATGGACGGGTTTACGGCGTCTCCCGCCACCGGACCCACCCCGTCATCCCACAGGAAGCCAGCTTTTGCTGTTGCTTCGGCTGTTGCTGGTGCTGTTGCCCCAGCTCGTAGCGGGTGCAGGGCGCAGCCCTGCCGAAAACCACCCTCAGCCGTCGCCCTGGATGCCACCGGGGGCCTGTGCCGGGTCACGCCAGCGGCGCACCGTGCGCTGGAAGAACAGGTTGTTCGGCAGCTGCAGCACCGTGCCCTCGTGGCCGTCGCCGGTTTCCTGCAGCGTGGTGTAGATCAGGTTCACGTCGATCACCCGGCCCTTCAGGCCCGGCTTCTCGCCGTTCTCCAGTACTTCGATGTAATCGTGCAGGCGGAACGGGCGGGTGGTGAAGATCAGCAGCGTGCAGAAAATGTTGGACAGCACGCTCCAGGCCGCGAAGAAGGCCACCGCGCCCACGGCAGCGAAACCGGTGAACGCAGTCCACAGCACCGAAGGTGACGCGCCCAGCAGGCTGAGGATGTACAGCAGCGCGCTGAAATAGACCACGAAACTGCTGATCCGGCGTGCGCCCATCGCCATCTCCGGCGGCAGTGTGTAGTGCTCGGCGAAGCGGCGGATCAGGCGCCGTGCCAGCACCCTGACCAGCCAGGCGGCAAGCAGGGTCAGCAGGATCTTCACGGCGATACCCACGTCATGCAGCCAGGGGTAGGTCCAGGGGGGCAGGTGATCCTTCAGCGACAACATCATGGGACGACAACAGGTGGCGGTAACAAACGCTGATGTTACCCGGCGCGTGCCGGCGATTCGACCGTGGGTGTCCAGGCCAGGCAGACCAGCTCCTGGCGATGCTGCTGCAGGCAGGCGCGTCCGTTGTCCGCACGCAGCTGCAGTGACAGGCCCAGTGCCTGCAGCACAACGCAGGCGGCGATCACCAGCAGGGCGGCGCAGGATGGGCTGGACATGGCAGGGCTCCCGGACGGCATTTTCATGAAGGACCTACCATGGATGCAGCAGCCGCCGAAAAGGTTGCATCGCGTTGGCGGTCGATTGCCTTAAACCTTTTCCCGGGCCGGTGCATCCAAGCGATATGCTCGACACCACCATGCCCGCGCTGCCTGCCGCCAACGACGCCGTCGACGAACCCGCCCTGGTGCGGGCAGCGGCCGCCGGCGATACCGCTGCCTATGAACTGCTGTACCGGCGCCATGCGCCCCGTGTATTTGCTGTGCTGTGGCGGCTGTGTGGCGGCCAGCAGGCACGCGCCGAAGACGCATTGCAGGAAGCGTTCCTGCAGGCGTGGAAGGCGCTGCCGGGGTTCCGCTTCGAAAGCAGCCTGTCGACCTGGCTGCATCGCCTGGGCGTCAACGCCGCGCTGATGGAACTGCGTGGGCGTGCTGCCGGGCAGGATCACGACAGTCTCGACGAAGTGGACGGAGGCTTGCAGGAACTGGCGGTACACGACCGCTGCGCCGGCACCGAACGCGACCTCGAACGGGCGCTGTCGACGCTGCCACCACGGGCACGTGCGGTACTGGTACTGCACGACATCGAAGGCTGGAAACACCAGGAAATCGCCGAACAGCTGCAGATGGCCGTCGGCAGTTCCAAAGCACAGTTGCATCGTGCGCGCGGCTTGTTGCGCGCACGGCTGGGAGACATGACATGAGTACACGCGACCACGATTCCGACCACGACCTGCTGGCACGCCTGCGCGCGCTGCCAGCCGAACGCAGCGTACCCACCGATGGCTGGGCGCGCCTGTCGGCGCAGTTGCCGCCGCGCGAAGCGCCCGTGGACCCCACGCCGGCCGACAACGTGGTGGCCCTGCCGCTGCGCCCACGTCGCCGGTGGTGGTTGCCGGTGGGGGCTGCACTGGCCGCCAGTCTGGCGCTCTACGCGGTGGTGCCTTGGCGCCATGCGCAGTTGGATGCGCCGATGCCGGCACAGTCAGCGCTGCAGCTGCAGGCGGCGGCAATGACCGAGCAGTACCAGCAGGCCGTCGCTTCGCTGCCCGATGGACGGGCGCCGGAATGGCAGCCAGCCCTGCACGAACTGGATGAAAGTGCGGCGCAGATCCGTGCCGCACTGGCGCAGGACCCGCGCGCCCCGCACCTGCTTGGCCAGCTCAAGCGTACCTACGCGCTGCGGCTGGAACTGACCCGGCAGGCGGCCTATGCCGCCGAGTCCGGCTTGACGACCTGAGGAGACCCCCATGACCCGAATCCTGATGACCTGCTGCGCCGCCCTGTTGCTGGTGCCCGCCGTGGCGCTGGCCGATACGCGGATCGACGAGCGCCACAACCTGGCGCCGGGCGGCCGCATCGAGCTGAGCAACGTAGCCGGCAAGGTGACCGTGCGCGGCTGGGACCGCAACGACGTGCAGCTCACCGGCACGCTCAGCGATGGCCTGCAGCTGCGCCAGGAAAAGAGTGCAAACCGCGTGCGCTGGGAGATCGAATACCCGCGCCGCAACAACAGCGGTGGCGCCACGCTGGTGCTGAATGTGCCACGCTCGGTGGAGCTGCTGTTGAGCACGGTCAGCGCCAGTCAGGAGATCAGCGGCATCGATGTTCGCCGGCTGCAGGCCGACACCGTCAGCGGCAGCCTGAGCGCGTCAGGGCGCAGTGGCGACAGCAAGCTCAATACGGTCAGTGGCAGCGTCAATGCTCGCCTGCAGACGCCGAGACTGGACGTGAACACGGTCAGCGGTCGCATCGAAGCGGGCGGCGGCGTGTCCGGTGATATCGGTGCGCAGACCGTATCGGGTCGGGTCGACGTCGATGCGGGGCGGGTGCAGCGCCTGGCGGTGGAAACCGTGTCGGGCAGCATCGACCTGGCCGCGGCCGGACTGGCGCCGGGTGGCCGCATCAATGTCGAATCGGTGAGTGCATCGGTCAACCTGCGCCTGCCGCGCACGGTGTCGGCACAGCTGTCGGTGAACAGCTTCAGTGGTTCGATCAACAGTGACGCCGGTGACGTCGAGCGGCCGCGCTATGGGCCGGGCAGCCGCCTGGACACCCGGCTGGGCGGCGGTGATGGTGACATCCGCATCCAGTCGCACTCGGGCAGCGTGCAGGTACGCCTGGATCGCTGAGCGCGGTCCGGCAGGCCGCGGCGGCAGCGCCGCCGCGGTCGGGGGAGGGTCAGCTGGCTTTCTTCAGCGCCCAGGTGGTACCGAGAACTTCGATCTTGCCACCGCTCTTGCGGAACGCGGCCAGGTCCGAAGCGATCGAGTCGCTGCTGACCACGGTGCTGGCGGATGCGCCCTTGCGTTCACTGCGGATGCTGTTGCTGGCCTTCGCGGGGGTCTTTGCCTTGCGGGGCATGGTGGCTCCTGTCAGGTGGAAGGGGAGGAAAGCGCGCAGGACTCGGCCTGGCGCAGGTAGTCCTGCCGCTCGCGGCGGCAGTCGTCGCCGCCCATCGAGAACTGGCGGCAGATCGCCGGGCGCTGCGAATAGATCGTGCAGCGCAGGTGATACGGATCGATCGCCGCGCACCAGCCTTCTTCGTTGCGCGCCATCACGGCACGGCCGTGGGTGTCGCGCGACAGGAACTGGCCGGGCACGTGGTCGCCGGGCTGCAGCAGGACCGGCAACCGGCAACAGACCGCGTCACAACGGCGGCAGTCGATGGGTGCTGGTTCAGCGTCAGGTTGTACGGCCACAGGGGCCTGGCGGGTGCCCAAAGCGGGTCTCGATGGCGGCTCGGGTAGTACGCGGACCATGATCGAGCCAGAGGGCATGGTCGCCAGGCCCGCTGGGCGGGCCAGGCTGCACCATGGGTACACACACCGGCGAGGCCAGTGGACGGTGCAGCGGTTTTCTAGCCGGCCAAGGGTAGCGCAGACCGCGTAACGTTTTGTTAATCCTGGCTGGCTGCCGCCAGCGCCAGGCCCTGGACCACGCCCAGCGAGGGTTCGCCATGGACCATGCGGGCACCCGGGAAGGCCTCGGCCACCGCCTTGCGGAGGTAGCCTGCGCGGGACATGCCGCCGGTCAGGAACACCGCATCCGGGTCGCCGCCGATGTCGCTGCGGACCTGGGCCAGCAGTTCGCGGATCTGGCTCAGGTAGCCATGCGCGGCGGCGGCCAGGCCATCGGCGCTGCTGTCGGCGTGCAAGTCGCGGGCAATGTAGTCAAGCGTGCTGCGGTGCTCGCTGCTGGCACTGAGCGCGATCTTGGCGCGCTCGACATCGCGGTACAGGCGGGCCGTGTTGCCGGTGTCCTGCAGTGCCTGCAGGCGCGCGCCCCACGGCGCGTCGACGTGGTCGTAGTTGTGCTGGCGGAAGTCGCGCTGGCGGGTCATGTCCTGCACAGTGGCCGCTTCCACGTAATGGTGGGCGGGCACACGGGTGATGCCGCGGCCGAACAGCGGCATGTAGCCGGACAGGCTCAGCGCCAGGTCGATGTCGGTACCGCCACGTGCGATGCCCCAGGCGCGGTGGATGCGCGGAGCGGTTTCACCACCAACTTCGGCGTGGGCGATGTCGGTGGTACCACCGCCGATGTCGACGATCACCGCCTGGTGCCGCTCACGGCTTTCGGCGTGGTAGTGCATGGCCGCCGCCGCAGGTTCTTCGAGGAAATCGATCTGGTCGAAGCCGGCCTGGGTGGCCGCCTCGCGCAGGATGTCCAACGCCTGGTCGTTGCCTGCAGCGCCGATCGAGCTGCGGAACTGCACCGGGCGGCCAAGCAGGGCGGCGCGCAGCGGCTGGCCGAGCTGGGCGCTGGCGGTCAGCCGGATGTGTTCGAGGATGTGCGCGGCGATACCGGTGATGGTCTGCTTCGCGCGCGGGTGCAGGTTGTAGCCCAGCATCGACTTCGGGCTCTGCACCAGGTTGCCCTCGTGTTCCTCGAAATAGGCTTCCAGCGCTTCATCGCCGTAGATCGCGTTCTGCAGCAGGTCATTGGCACTGCGTTCCTTGCCGGCGCGCGCTTCCATCCATTCGCGACGCAGGGCGCGCAGGGCTTCGCGACGCAGCGCCTGCGGCGTGCGTTCCTGGCCGGCGGCGCGGGCCGCGCGCGCGGCGCTGTCGATCATCTGCTGCAGCTGGTGTTCCTGGCCGTCATCGAGCTGGAAGTCGTCCGGGTCGGGGACCACGCCGGGGAAGTACACGCTGGTGCGGAACTGCTCGGCGTCACCGAAGCGGATCGGCAGCAGTTCACCGTCACGCACGATGGCGGCGGCGGAGTTGCTGGTACCGAAGTCGATGCCGAGGCGCATGGGGGGTTCCGGGGACGATCAGGGGCCGCGCACTCTGCTGCAGTTCGCGGCCGACTGCAAGTTCCTGCGTCCTCGCGGGCCGGGCTGGACCGGGGCTCCCTCACGCACCACCCGTGGAAATGGGAAAAAAGGCCGGGCGGTTACAATGCAGGCTGTTGATTCATTTCGAGGTACTTGCCGATGTCTTCTGTTCCCGCCTGCCCGCAGTGCACCCTGGAAAACACCTATGCCGATGGCGCGCTGTGGATCTGCGCCGACTGTGGCTTCGAGTGGACCGCCGAAGAAGGTTCCGGTTCGACCCTGGTCGTGCGTGACAGCAACGGCAACACCTTGCAGGCCGGCGATACCGTTACGGTGATCAAGGACCTGAAGGTCAAGGGCTCCTCGATTCCGCTGAAGCAGGGCACCGTGATCCGCAACATCCGCCTGGTCGAGGATGATGCCGAGCACATCGAAGGCAATTCGGACAAGATCAAGGGACTGGTCCTGAAGACCTGCTTCCTCAAGAAGGCCTGACCGCCGATCAGCGCCGGGCCTGCTGCTGCGCGCGCCAGCGGGCCAGGCTGTCCAGCTTGGCCTGGTAGCGCGCCTGCTCGGGGGCTCCGCCGAGTTCCTGCGCACGCAGCAGTTCACGGTCGGCGCGCCTGAGCTGGCCGGCCAGGAAATACACCCGCGCCAACCCGAAGTGGAACTGGTGCGCGGTGTCGTACAGGCGTACTGCCTGCCGGTAATAACGGATCGCCGCATCCAGCTGGCCCGCGCGTTCGGCCTTGGCGCCGAGCATGTACTGGGCGAATGGATCTTCGCGCTGGACCCACTGCAGGCGCCGTTCCAGCACCTGCGCCTGGGCCACCAGCCCCAGCTTGCGGTACAGCGCACTGGCGTTGTTCAACGCGGCGTCATGGCGGCCATCCAGGCGCAGGGCCATTTCCAGTGAACGGCGCGCCGCAGCGACATCGCCGCTGCGGTTTTCCAGCACGCCCAGATTGTTCCAGGTGGCGGCAAAACTACTGTCCTGGCCCAGCGCGGCCGCGTAGAACGCACGCGCGCCGGGAATGTCGCCAGCGGCCATGCGTTCGGCGCCGCGGTTGTTGTAGAAATGCGCCAGCGCACGCGCCTGACTGATCGGTTGCGGGCCGTGGCGGTCGTACAGCACGTTGCGGTCCAGGTCGACGGTGGCGAAGCGCCCGCCGAATCCAACCCCGGCATTGACGTGGCCCACGCTGTAAACCAGTCCCTGCGCCTGGTCCTGGTACCAGGACACCACCTGGCCCACCTCCTGCACGCGCGCCTGGATGCCGGCCTCGCGTGCCAGCGCAACGAACATCAGGGTGAAGGCCAGGCAGTTGGCACGACGCTGCTGCCAGATCTCGCTGACGGTGAGGGTCGCGTCGGCGTCGTACTGCAGGTCCATGCCGTGGCGGTCGAAGATCATCTCCACCAGTCCCTGCAGGCGTTGCTCACGCGAGTAGCCGCGATTGATCACCTGCGTGCGCAGCATCTCGCGCATCTCAGCGGGGATCGCCGATACCTGCTGCGGCGACGGAATGGTGGGGGAGGCGGCGATCGCGGTGGCATCGGCCCCGGCGGGGCCCAGTGCAAGCGCGGGCGGCGCTGCCAGCGTGGCCAGTGCGAGGAACAGGAAGCGAGCGGCAGGATGGTACATGACGGCTCCCGACAGCGGCGGGCGCTCCCGCCTGCGGCGAGTGTAGACCCGCGAGGAGGCCGCCGGCGTCACCGTTGGTCGGCAGCGCCATCCATCCACAACCGGTGTGGACCAGCGCTCGACAAAGCTGTGGACAACCGCGTCCAGGCCGCGCCTGGCAAGCGTCGTGAGGGTGTGGTGAAAAAACCGCCAGCTTGCCCGGTGCCAGCACAGGCGTGATGATCCGGGTATGGACTTCTCTCCGCTGACGCTTGCACCGGCGCAGTGGCAGGCGCTGCAGGACAGCTATGCAACGCCGCCACGGGCCTACCACCACTTCGGCCATGTGCGCGCGGTGCTGCAGCACTGCCAGGAGGTGGCCGAGGGCCCGGGCTGGCAGCAACCGGCCGAAGTCTATCTGGCCGTGCTCTACCACGATGCGGTCTACCAGGCCGGGCGCAAGGACAACGAGGCGCGTTCGGCGCAGCTGGCGGTGCAGGCCATCGCGCAGGCGCCAGAACTGGCCGGCGTCGATGCGGCCCGGGTGGAGCAGCTGATCCTGCTGACCGCACGCCATGGCGCGCTGGGGCTGGACGATGTCGACGCCGAAGCGGCCTTGTTCCTGGACTGCGACATGGCGATCCTGGCCGCGCCGGAACCGGTGTTCACGGCCTACGACCGCGGTGTGGCCGAGGAGTACAAGGGCGTGGTGCCAGGCTTCCTGTACCGTGCCGGCCGGCGTCGATTCCTGCAGGGCCTGCTGCGCGCGCCGCGCATCTTCCTCAGCGAATTCTTCCACCAGCGCCTGGACGCAGCGGCCCGTGAAAACCTGCGCCGCCAGTTGGGCGCCTGAGCCAGCCCGTTACACTGGGGCCTGTTTCCACCGATTGCCGTTTGCCACCGTGTCCGTCACTGATCCCGATCCCCGCCCCGTGCCGCCGGAAGAACCCGGTCCCAACGAATGCTGTGGCAGTGGCTGCCCGCTGTGCGTACTCGACCTGTATGCCGACGAGCTGCAGCGCTATCGCAAGGCGCTGGCCGAGTGGAAGGCGCGGCATCCGGAGGCGACGCCATGAGCCGCATGCGGCCTGCGGCGCTGCTGGCGATGGCGGCATTGCTGCTGTTCATGGCCACAGCGTTGTGGACCCAGTTCGCACGCACCGACCTGGACTGGGTGCGGGCAACGCTCAGCCTCTACCTGCACGGACCGTGGGGGCTGCTGCTGCGAAGTGCGTACTGCCTGCTCGCGCTGGCGATCGCTGTGCTGGGCATCGCGTTGTATCGCGGCAGCATCGGCCCACGGCGCAGTTCGGCGGCGCCGTTGTTGTTCACGGCGTCCGCGCTGGGCCTGGCCACGGTCGCCATCGGTGACAGCTGGTTGCCCGAGGCAACACCGCTGCTGGCCCCTTTCATCCATGGGCTGGCGGCCAATACCGCGTTCCTGTGCGCCAGCGTCGGCATGCTGCTGCAGGCCTGGTACCTGCGCCGCGAACCGGGCTGGAAGACCGCTGCCGGCCTGCTCTGGGGCTGGGCCTGGCTGGCCTTCGTGCTGCTGTGGCTGCATGTGTTGTGGCGCGCCGGGCCGCCGCGCGGGCTGGGGCAGAAGGTGGTGATCGCGGTGATCGTGGGCTGGCTGCTGTACTTGGCCCTGGCGCTGTACCGCCGCGGCCGTCAGGCCGCAGCCGACTGAATCCCCAACGGACTGCGCCGGTACATGCCGTGCACGCGGCAGCGGCGTATCGTGTGCGCATTCCACCGGGGTTGCGACATGAAGCATGCAGGGCTGGGCAGGGCAATGGGAGTGGTACTGGCGCTGGCTGCACTGCCGGCGACAGCGGCGGTCACCGCACAGCAGTTCAGTCATGGGCGCTTCGAGCAGATCCCGGTGCACATGCCGGCCGGCACGCCGCAGCGTGTGGTGATCTGGTTCCATGAGCCCGCCGCCGGTGGCGACACCAGCCGCCTGCCGATCGAGGCCCTGCGTGCAGACGGCGCGCTGGTTGCGGCGGTGGACATCGCGCACCTGCGCGGGGTGCTCAAGCGCGAAGGTGATCCGACCTGTTCGTTCGGCTCCGGCGATGTGGAGAATTTCTCGCGCTGGCTGCAGGCCTCCCTGCATCTGCCCGGCTACCACCTGCCGCTGGTCGGCGGCGATGGCGAAGGTGCCGAGATGGCCTACACGCTGGCGGCGCAGGCCGACACCCAGGTGTTCGCCGGCCTGCTGACCACTGGCTTCTGCCCGGACCACAACCATCAGCGCATGGTCTGCGGCGATGGGGTCAAGCACAACGCGCTGCAACCGGCCGAACTGAATTTCCCGTGGTTGAGCGCGGCTGGCGACCGCGGCTGCAAGGTCGGCCAGGCCAGCGCGTTCGTGCAGCAGGTCGCGATGGCGCGCGAGTTCAAGCGCACCACGCGTGGTGATGCATCACCGGGCCTGGTGGCTGCGGCGCGGGTGATTGGCGCACAGGCGGGCATCAGCCTGGCCCCGCCACCAGCTGTGCTGAAGGGGTTGCCAGTAGTGGAAGTGCCGGCCTCCGGCAACGGTGACACGCTGGCGGTGTTCGTCTCCGGTGACGGCGGCTGGGCCGGCCTGGACAAGGACGTTGCGTCTGCGCTCAACGAGCAGGGCGTGGCAGTAGTCGGCATCGATTCGCTGCGCTACTTCTGGAGCGAGCGCACGCCGAAGGGCTTTGCCGGTGACCTGCAGAAGATCATCGACCACTACCGCACCCAGTGGCATCGCGACAAGGTGATGCTGATCGGCTTCTCGCAGGGCGCCGACGTACTGCCGGCCACCATCAACCAGCTCGATGCCAGTACGCGCGACTCGCTGGATCGTATCGTGCTGCTGTCGGTCGGGAAGAAGGCCGACTTCGAGTTCCACGTCAGCAACTGGCTGGGCGGTGGTGGCGACGGCCTGCCGATCGCACCGGAAGTGGCCAGGTTGCCGGCAGCCAAGACCGTGTGCGTGTATGGCGACAAGGACGAAGACGCACTGTGCCCGGATCTGCCGGCCAATGATGGTGTGAAGAAGGTAAAGCTGCCCGGCGATCACCATTTCGGTGGCGATTATGACCGCCTCGCCGAAGTGATCCTGAAGGGCGGTATGTAGCGCTTGGTAGATGCTGACCTTGGTCGGCGCTGGGGCTGAGGGGCCTTGGGGATGAGCGTGTCGACCAAGGTCGACACCTACCGGGCGCATGTAGCGTCGAGCATGTCGACCAAGGTCGACACCTGCCGGGTGGCAAGTAGCGCCGGGCCATGCCCGGCGGATCGCGGCCTCAATTCCGCCGTGGGTCCAGCGAGATCAGCCGCGTGGCATCGAGCAGCGCGGCGGGCAGGTGCATGCCACCGGGTGCGGCCAGATAACGCGGCCGCCATTGCGGGTCGAACTTGGACTTGAAGCGGCGCAGGCCACTGAACCCGTAGAAGCGCTCGCCGTGTCGTGCCAGCAGGCCGGCCAGCCGGTTCCAGCGCCCGGCCAGTCGATGCTGGGCCAGCCCGGACAACGGCGCCATGCCCAGCGAGAAACGCGCATAACCCTGTGCGCGGCCCCACAGGAACAGCTCGATGAAGAGGAAGTCCATCGTGCCCTTCGGAGCTTCGTTGACGTGGCGCATCAGGTCCACCGACAGCTCGGCACCGGCCGGTGCCTGCCACAGGTTGGCGAAGGCCACGATCTGGCCCTCGGCTTCGACCAGTGCCACCGGGAAGCGGACCAGGTAATCCGGGTCGTAACTACCGAGCGAGAAGCCCTTCTCGTCGCCGGCCTTGTCTTCCAACCATGCGTTGGAGATCGCGTGCAGGCGCGGCAGGAGGCTTGGGATCTCTTCCACCGATGCCACGCGGAAGGACAGGCCGCTGCGCTTGCCGCGGTTCCAGGCCTGGCGCAGGTCGGCACGCTCGCGTCCCTCCAGCCCGAAATCATGCAGCGGCACCATCGCTTCTTCGCCCAGCTTGACCAGTCCCAGGCCGAGGTCGAGATAGGTCTGCCAATAGGTTTCACCGACCTGGTAGAACACCGGCCGCAGCCCGAGCCGGTCGGCTTCCTCGCGGAAGCGCCAGATCAAGGCGCGCGCCACGTCCGGCGGACCGACCGGATCGCCCATCGCGATCAGCGAACCGCCATAGCGCTGCATCATCACGAAGCCCTGCTTGGCCTCATCACGCAGAACCGCCTTGTCGGCAGTCAGGACCAGGCAGGCCTGGGTATCAGTGGCGCCAGCCAGCACGGGTGCCAGTGACTGCAACGTAGCCTCGTCGGCGGGTTGCAGTGGGCTGCGCGTGCTGTGCAGCAATCGCGCCAGGCCGAACATCACCAGCGCGATCGCGACCACCAGCAACGCACGCAGTGCGCGCGGTGCATTGCCCGACACTGCGAACTGCCACCACAGCTCGTTCTGGTACTCGACGTGGCTGTAGGTGAAGAACAGCAGCCAGGTGACCGCCACCAGCACCAGGCCGAGGTTGCGCAGCCATGGCCATGACCAGGCTTCATCGAGCAGTGCGCCCTGGCGGTAGAACTCGCGGCGTGCGGCCCACAGCGCCATCGCCACCAGCAGCGCAGAAACCGCGATCAGCAGCTGGCCACCGCGCAGCCACAACGGCAACGGGGTGATCACGCACACCGCCATCGCCAGCATCCACGCGGCGTGGCTGCGCCTGGCCAGGCCTTGTCCGATCAGCAGCAGGGCGACACCGCTGAGACTGCCGATCAGGTGCGAGGTTTCCAGGATCGGCAGCGAGGCGCCGACCAGATGACGACGTGGTGTTGGCAGCGTGCCGTCAATGACCAGCGCGGCACCGATGCTGAACACCGCCAGCGCGATGATCTGCGGCAGCCATGGGCGCAGCGCGTTCCAGCCGGCACGGGTTGCCCCAGCACTGGCCTGCAGCGGTTGCCGCAGCGCGGGCGCGAGGGCAAGCAGGGTGGCCAGCAGTAGTGGCAGCACGTAGTAGGTGACGCGGTAGATCAGCGCTGCGGCCAGCACCGCTGCCGGGGCTACCTGTGGCAGCAGCTTCAGCAGGCTCCACTCGAACACGCCCAGGCCCGCCGGCACGGTCGAGACCAGGCCGGCCAGCACCGCCACCAGGTACAGGCCGACGAAGCCGGGCAGGCCGGTGGGCGTGGAGTCGGGCAGCAGCACATAGAACGCAGCACTGGCCAGCACCAGCTCGATGACGCTGAGTACGGTGACACCCAGCATGGTGCGGCGGTCGGGCAACCAGAGTGCATGGCCGAACACGCTGAACTGCCGTCCCTCGCGGCCGACCAGCAACACGGTGCCCACAAATGCGAGCAGGGCGGCCACGCCGACCACGCGCACCGCGTCTGGATTCAACGGCAATGCCAATGCCGCCGCTGCAGGCTCCATGCACAGCGCCACGCTGATCAACAGCCACGCACCGAACACGAAACCGAGCGTACTCATCAGCACCACCTGGCCGATCTGCGCCAGGTCCAGGCCGGCGCTGCGGTAGCCGCGCAGGCGCACGGCGCCGCCGGTCAGTGCGGCAAAGCCCACGGTCTGGCCGAGGGTGTGCGCGAGGAAGGCCGTGATGCCGATGCGCGCCGGATGCACGCGGATGCCGCTGCGGCGCAGGCCGATGGCGTCGAAGCCGATCAGGCAGGCATAGCTGGCCAGGCCGAGTACCACGGTAAGCGCGATCTGGGTACCGCTGAGCTGGCGGAAGGCCTGGCGGATGGCACGGTAGCCATGCTCGTCGAACTCACCGGCCAGGCCATGCAGGGCCAGTGCCAGGATCAGCAGCGGGATGACGATGGTGGCCACCCGCTTCCAGGTGGGCGTGGAAGGGGGAGCGATGGAATCGGAGGGGGCGGTCATCGGCGCAAGGGTGCGGCAGCAGGGGCGAGGGCGGTGTCAACGCGGGCGTGGCGCATCGTGCGCCTGTCGCTGGCATTTGACCAGCAGAACTGTCATGGGCAGGTAGTGGCATTGCGCGGAAAGCGTCCATGCACCCACCGTTGGCTGGTTTGGAGGACAATGCAGGCCTGATCACCCGCAGGAGCCACGCCCATGATGGAGCGTTACGACGTCGGACCGCGCATGTCCGAAATGACCGTGTACAACAAGGTCGCCTATCTCTCCGGCCAGATTCCGGAAGACACCAGCCAGGACATCACCGGGCAGACCCGGCAGGTGCTGGCCGAGATCGACAAGCTGCTGGCGCTGGTGGCCAGTGATCGCCAGCACGTGCTGCGTGCGGAAGTCTTCCTCGCCGACATCGCCGATTTCGATGGCATGAACAAGGCGTGGGACGAGTGGGTGGTCGAGGGTGCAACGCCGGCCCGCGCAACGTTCGAAGCCAAGCTGGCCCACGCCGAGTGGAAGGTCGAGATCGTGGTGACGGCGGCCGTACCGTAATCATTGAACGGGGTCAGATCCCTTTTCCGAAGGAAAAGGGATCTGACCCCCTGTTACAGGCGCACCAGCTCGATGCAGTCCACCGGGCACGGCGGGATGCAGAGCTCGCAGCCGGTGCACAGATCGGCGATCACCGTGTGCATGTACTTGGCACCGCCGACAATGGCATCCACCGGGCAGGCCTGGATGCACTTGGTGCAGCCGATGCAGTCGGCTTCCACGATCAATGCCACCTGCGGCGCCTTGTGTTCGCCGCGCGTGCGGTCGAACGCAGCCGCAGGCACACCCAGCACCTGCGCCAACGCCCGCGCGCCTGCGTCGCCTCCGGGTGGGCAGCGGTCCACGCCGGCTTCGCCACGTGCCATCGCCTGCGCATACGGGCGGCAGCCGTCGTAGCCGCATTGCCCGCATTGGGTCTGCGGCAGCAGGCGGTCGAGGCGTTCGGTCAAGGGCGGGGTCAGGCTCATGCGTGGCGAAGGCTGCGCGTTGGGGTTACTTCAGGGGTTTGCCACGGAACCAGCGCTCGTGCGCCAGCGCCAGCATCGGTTTGTCTTCGGAACTGTCACCGTAGGCATGGATGCGTACGTAGCGCGACAGATCGAACTGGCGGCGGATGTGCTCGACCTTGCGCGGGCCGCAGTCGCCGCCAGCATAACGGCCGGTCAGGCGGCCGTCCTGGCTTTCCAGCCGGTTGCAGATCAACTGCAGGCCCAGCTGCTCGCACCACGGCTTCAGGTACAGGTCCAGCGAACCGGACACGATCACCACGGTGTGCTGCTGTTCCTTGTGCCAGCGGATCTGCTCCAGCATCTCCGGCCGCACCACTTCGGGCAGCACATCACGCGAGAAACCGGCTGCCAGCGTGGTGATGTCATCGCTATGACGGTCGCTGAAGGCCAGGCGGGTGACGCGTGCGCGGATACGTTCTGCCGAGATCAGCTTCAGCTTGTACGCAGCCAGCCACGGGCCGATCTTCCACCATGCCTGTGCCAGCTGTTCGGCCGTGGCGACGCGGCGCAGGAAGCGGCCATAGGTATCGCAGGTGGTCACGGTGTGGTCGAAGTCGAACAGCGCCAGTTCCATTGCGTTGCCTCCCATCGCGTTGCTTCCCCGGGCCGGTGCCGGCGGGCGCGGCCATAGGCCACGCCCGCCGCGGGCATCAGCGGACCGGCATGCCCGGCTGTGCGCCGCTGTCGGCGTCCAGCAGCGCCAGTGCGCCGCCGTCGAAACCGGCCGACAGGATCATGCCTTCGCTCAGGCCGAAGCGCATCTTGCGCGGGGCCAGATTGGCGATGAACACCACGCTGCGGCCGACCAGCTTTTCCGGCTCGCCATAGCTGCCGCGGATGCCGGAGAAGATCTGGCGCTTGCCCAGTTCGCCGGCGTCCAGTTCGAAGCGCAGCAGCTTGTCCGAACCTTCCACGAACTCGCACGCCAGCACCTTGCCAATGCGCAGATCGAGCTTGGCGAAGTCGTCGATGCCGATCGTGGCCGGTGCATCGGCGTTGTTCGCTTCGGGTTTGGCGGCGACAGGCGCGGCGGGCTTGGCAGCTTCGCTCTTGGCGGTGGGGGCTGCAGCGGCGGTGGTCTGCAGGGTGTCCTTGGAGGCGTCGATCATGGCGTCAATCTTCTTCGGGTCGATACGGGTGAACAGCGGGGTGTAATCGGCGATGCGATGGCCCAGCAGCGGCTGCGCCAGTTCAGTCCAGTCGTTCACCTGTGCGGCCAGGAAGGTTTCGGCCTGTGCGGCGGTGGCCGGCAACACCGGCTTGAGTGCGGTGACCAGCACGCGGAACAGGTTCAGGCCCTGGCTGCACACGGCCTGCAGCTGCGCATCGGCGCCTTCCTGCTTGGCGATCACCCACGGCTTTACATCATCGATATAGCGGTTGGCTTCGTCGGCCAGCGTCATGGTCAGGCGGATGGCGGCGGCCGGGTCGTTGCGCTCGTACGCTTCTCGGATCGGTGCCAGGCCATCGACGAAGCGCTGGTACTGGGCCGCGTCGGGCAGCTGCGCAGCCAGAAGGCCGTCGAAACGCTTGCTGATGAAACCGGCACAGCGGCTGGCGAGGTTGACGAACTTGCCGACCAGGTCCGCATTGACGCGCGCGATGAAGTCACCCAGGTTCAGGTCGAGGTCGTCGACGCCGCCACCGGACTTCGCCGCGAAGTAATAACGCAGCGCTTCCGGTTCCAGGCCGGCATCGAGGAACGTACGCGCCATCACGAAGGTGCCGCGCGATTTGCTCATCTTGGCACCGTCCACGGTCAGGTAGCCGTTGACGTGCAGGCGGGTTGGCGCGCGGTGGCCGGTGCCATGCAGCACCGCCGGCCAGAACAGGCCGTGGAAGTTGACGATGTCCTTGCCGAGGAAGTGGTGCAGCTCGGTGCTGGTGTCGGCGCGCAGGTGCGCCTCGAAGTCTTCGCCGATCCTGCCGCACAGGGTCTGGAAGCTGGACAGGTAGCCGATCGGTGCGTCCAGCCAGACGTAGAAGTACTTGCCCGGCTGGCCGGGAATCTCGAAGCCGAAATACGGCGCATCGCGCGAGATGTCCCACGCGCGCAGGCCACCTTCGGCATTGAGCCACTCACCCAGCTTGGCCTTCACGCCCGGCAGGGCGACATCGCCGGCCAGCCATTCGCGCAGGAACGCATCGAAGTGGCCGACCTCGAAGAAGAAGTGCTCCGAATCGCGCATTTCCGGTGTGGCGCCAGAGATGACCGAGCGCGGCTCCTTCAGGTCGGTCGGCGCATAGGTGGCGCCGCAGACTTCGCAGTTGTCGCCGTACTGGTCGGCGCTGCCGCAATTCGGGCAGATGCCCTTCACGTAGCGGTCGGGCAGGAACATTCCCTTGGCCGGGTCGTAGAACTGCGCGACCGAGCGGCGACTGATGTGGCCGGCCGCTTCCAGCTTCAGGTAGAACTGCTCGGTCAGTGCCTTGTTGGCTGCCGAATTGGTCGAGTCGTAATGGTCGAAGGCCACGCCGAAGGCGGCGAAGTCACGTTCGTGGCTGGCCTGGATGTTGGCGATGAAGGTTTCCGGGGTGACCCCGGCCTTTTCCGCGGCCAGCATGATCGGGGTGCCGTGGGTGTCGTCGGCGCAGACGAACCAGGCCTTGCCGCCGCTCATTCGCCGCGCGCGCACCCAGATGTCGGCCTGGATGTAGCCGACCAGGTGGCCCAGGTGCAGCGGGCCGTTGGCGTAGGGCAGGGCGGTGGTGACGAGCGCGGTACGGGTCATGGTCGCGGGGTGAAGCCGAGGGGAACCGCAGAGTATCGCATGCCCGCAACGAGGTGACCCGGCCGGGGCCGGGTCACGGGTGTGAAGCGGGGGACGTGGCGCTTACTCGCGCTGCCAGGTCTGCGCGCGGCAGATGAAGGCGATGCAGCCGGACACATCCAGCTTGGTGCCGCCGGCCTGCAGCTCCATCTTCGACTTGTAGGTCTTGCCGTTGGCCGGGTCGAGGATGGTGCCGCCGGACCACTTGTTGGCGCCGTCGGCCTTCAGGTTCCAGAGGATGGTCATGCCCTTCACCGGCTTGTTCTTGTTGGCACCTTCACAGCCGTCGCAGACCGGGTTCGGGCCCTTGTCCGAGTGCAGGATGTCGACCACCTTGCCGGACAGCGTGCCATTGGCGGCCTGGGTGATCTCGACGATCGACTTCACCTTGCCGGTCTTGTCGTCGATGGTCTTCCAGCGGCCGGCGGCGCCGTCGGCGGCCTGCGCCGAGAGCGCGGCCAGGCACAGTGGCAGCGCCAGCAGCAGGGTCTTGAAGGTCTTGCGCATGGTCCCCTCCCAGGGTTCATTCCGGCACGGTGCCGGTATGGGTCGACTGTATACCCATTCGGCGGGGTATGGGGAAGGGGGGTGTTGGCCGGGTTGCACCCGGCGCCCGCAGAGGCAACCGCAACCGCAACGGCCGAAGCAACGGCACGCATTCCGTGGATGGCGGGGTGGGTCCGGTTGCGGGGGACGCCGTAAACCCATCCATGGGGGCTTGGCCGCGGCATCCATGCCGCGGACACCCCCGCAACCGGACCCACCCCGCCTTCGACAGGTTCCGCGATCGGTTGGAATGGCATTGCCTGCTCTTGGTGGGTGTCGACCTTGGTCGACACGCAGATCCACGCCATGCGTGGATGAATCTCCGCGATTGAAAATCGCTCAAGCGATCTCGTACAACTCCAGCGGCAGGTCGTCGGGGTCGGCGAAGAAGGTGAAGCGGCGGCCGGTGTATTCGTCCACGCGGATCGGTTCGCAGGCTATGCCATGCGCGGCCAGGCGCTCGATGAATGGTTCCAGCATGGCGACGCGGAATGCGAGGTGGCGCAGGCCCTGGGCTTCCGGGCGGCTGGGACGGGGCGGCGGGGAAGGGAAGGAGAACAGTTCCAGCTGGCTGCCGTCGGGCAGTGCCAGGTCCAGCTTCCAGGAGTCGCGCGCGCTGCGGTGGTTCTCGGCCAGCACGCGCAGGCCGAGGATGCGCACGTAGAAGTCTTTCGAGCGCGCGTAGTCGCTGCAGATCAGTGCGGCGTGGTGGATGCCCAGCAGGGCGCAGGCGTCATCGCTCATTGCAGGGTGTCCAGCCAGCGCTGGGCAATCTTCTGCGCCAGCGGATAGGGTTCGGGGTCGTTGCGGTTGCTCAGCACGATCACGGTCAGGTGCTTTTCCGGATGGCGCACGATCACGTTGCGGAAACCGATGCTCTCGCCGCTGTGCCATTGCACCGGCCCGTTCAGGCGCCAGCCGAAGCCGTAGTGCGGCACGTCGGCTTCGGGCGTCGACGTGGCCGGGCTGAACATCGCGCGGCGCGAGGCCTTCGACAGCAGGCGGTCGTCATACAGCGCGGCATCCCAGCGGGCGAGGTCGTCCAGCGAGGAATAGATGCCGCCATCACCCAGCACGGCGCTGGTGGTGCTCTGGTCGGTGCGTTGCCAGTGGCCGTCCAGCTCGCTGTAGCCATAGGCGCGCTGAGCCACCACATCGACGCCGTCCTGGTGGGCCACGGTATGGGCCATGCCCAGCGGGCGGAAGATCCGCTGTTGCAGGAAGCCCGCGAAATCCTGGCCGGAGGCGCGGCCGACGATCAGCGCCAGCAGCGCGTAGCCACTGTTGCTGTAGCGGTATTGCGTGCCGGGTGCGAAGTTCAAGCGGTCCGCGCGCGACAGCAGGGCCAGCACATCGGCATCGTGCACCTGGCGGGTGCCGGCCGGGTCCATCAGGTCTTCGTAATCGAGCAGGCCACTGGTGTGCGAGAGCAGTTGGCGGATCGTGATGTCCGCCGCCACCGGGGGCAGCTCCGGCAGCCAACGTCGGGCCGGCTGGTCGAGCCCAAGCCGGCCATCCTCCACCAGCAGCAGCACAGCCGCGGCGGTGAACTGCTTGCTGACCGAGGCCAGCCGGAAGTTGCTGGCCGGAGTGACTGCGGTGCGGTCTTCCACCACCGCCAGGCCATAGCCGCGGCGGAACACCGGTTTGCCGTCGTGCAGCACCAGCACGGCGGCGCCGGGCACCTGGCCGTCGTAGGCCTGCATCAGGCCGTCGATGCCCGTATCCGGTGGGTTCAGCACCGGTGCGGCGGCGCCCGCCAGAGGCAGCAGGCCCAGCACGGCAGCGAACAGGGCGACGGCAGGGCGCATGACGGCTCCAGAGGGGTCAGGGCGAAGGCGTGGGCGTGGTGCTGGCCGGCTGCGCCATCCAGCGTTCCATCTTGCGGCTCAGTACGTCCAATGGCATCGAGCCGTCCTTCAGCAGTTCGGCGTGGAAACGTCGCAGGTCGAAGGCTGCGCCCTGCCGTGCCTTGGCCTTGTCGCGCAGGGCCACGATGGTGGTCAGGCCGGCCACGTTGGACAGCGCCTGGCCGGGCTGGGCCATGATCCGCTCGACTTCGGCGTTGGCGTCATCGCTGCTCATGTCCACGGTCTTCTGCAGGTAGGCCACGGCCTGTTGCTTGCTCCAGCCCTGCGCGTTCACACCGGTGTCGGCCACTACGCGCGCGGCGCGCAGCAGGCGCGAGTACAGATAACCGATGCGGTCATAAGGGTCGGTGTAGATGCCGAGATCCTCGCCCAGGGTTTCCGCGTACAGGCCCCAGCCTTCGACGAAGGCAAGGTCGCCACCCAGGCGGCGGAAGCGCGGCAGCTTGGCAAGTTCCTGCTGCAGGCCCAGCTGCACGTGGTGGCCGGGAATGGCTTCATGCAGGTACTGCACCGGCACGCTCCAACGCTTGCGGCTGGGCAGGTCTCGGGTGTTGACGTACAGCAGGCCTGGTTGCCCGGCCGGCGACGGCTGGTAGGCCGCCGCAGCGGAGGTGAGTGCACGCTCGGGCTCCACCGCGCGTATTTCCAGTGTGGACTTGGGCAGGGTGTCCAGCACCTGTGGCAGGCGCGCGTTGACCTGCTGCTGCACCTGGCGATAGCGGTTGATCAACGCATTGGCGTCGCCGTACTGGAACTGGCGGTCGTTGCGCATGCTGCGCAGCAGCTTGGACGGCGTACCGCGCAGCTTGGCGTCCTTCATCACCGTGGCGATCTGAGCCTGCAGCTCCTGCACGCGCTGCTCGCCCAGCGCGTGCAGCTGCGCGGCGGTCTGGTCGCTGGCGGTGGTCTGCACGATCAGGTTGGCATACCAGGCCTGGCCATCGGGCAATGCGCCCAAGCCGCTGCTGGCGCGGGTGGCCGGCAGGTACTCGGTGGCGATGAAGCCGCGCAGGGCACGGTAGGCCGGCATGATGCGCAGTTCGATCATGCGCTTGTACTCAGCACTGATACGCGCCTTGTCCTCGGCTGCGATGGTGTTCGGCATGGTGCGGATCGGCGACCAGAAGATGCTCTCCTCAGCGGTTGGCTTGATCACTGCATCCAACTGCGGAATAACCTTCTCCATCAGGTCGCGCGGCTGCACCACGCCGGCCTTCACGCCCTGCCGCATGTTGTCGATGGCCTGGTCGAACAGCTCGGGAATGCCCAGCGAGCGGCGCGACCAGGTGTCGTAGTCCTGCGCGGTATTGAACGGCTGCGCGCCGGCACCGGAACCGAGGATCGCCATGATGCTGCCGACGTTGTAGTACTGGCTGATCGGCATCATCCAGCTCGGGTAACGCTCGGCGGCCAGCGAGGCGCGCGCATCGCGCACGAAGATCTCGTAGCTGAGCAGGTCCTGGCCCTGCAGGCCGTCATTGCCGAGTTTCTCGACCTTGCCCAGCCATTCGGTAGTGAAGTCGTGCGACTGCTGGCGCCAGGTGGGGGACAGGATGTTGGGCAGCTGGTCGTTGTAGCGGGTCTCGCCCTGGAAGGTGGCCTGCAGCGGATTCAACCGCATCGAGGCATCCCAGTACTCGTCGTACAGGCGCTCCAGCTGCACCTGCTTGGGCACGGCGCGGGCCGGTGCGACGGGACGTGGCGCAGCGCGGCGCGCCGAACTGCCACGGGCCGGCGCGGTGGCGCGGGCGGGCCTGGCCTTGGGCTTGGCGGCCTGGCGAGTCTGCGCGGCGGCAGGGCGGCTGGCCTTCTTCTTCGCTGCTTCGGCCGACGGCACGGCACTGAACAGGAACAACGCGGCAATGGCGGCGGCCAGGGCGCGGGGGGAATACGGCATCAAGAAGCTTCCGTGGAACACAGACCGTGGAGCTTGCACGATCCGCGCGCGTACGGCCAGCGTGAAGGCGCAGTCAGCTTGGTGGCGCTGGGGCTTCAGTCAGCCGCGGCGGCGGCACGCAGTGCGGCGGCGCGATCGGCGCCCAGATAGCGGGTGATAGCCCGCCGCATCAGGTACAGCAACGGAATCAGGGCAATCGCAAAGCCCATCTTGTACACGTAGTTGACGCTGGCGACTGCCAGGAACAGCGAGGTCGGCCAGTGTTGCGGGCCCAGCACGAAGGCGATCCAGATCACCACGAAGCTGTCCACCACCTGCGAGATCGCGGTCGAGCCGGTCGCACGCAGCCACACGTGGCGCTCACCGGTAGCCTGGCGGATGCGGTGGAACACCGCCACGTCGATCAGCTGGCCGAGCAGGAAGGCCACCAGCGAACCGGCGATGGTCCACATGCCCTGGCCGAACACCGCAGCGAACGCGGCCTGGTAGTCGGGCACCCCGTAGCCGTTCATCGACGTTACCCACCAGCTGGCCGGTGCCAGCGAGATCGCTGCGAAGGCGAACAGGAAACCGTAGCCGATCAGCACCACCGCCAGCCACGAGATGAAGCGCACGCCGCGCTTGCCGAAGAACTCGTTGATGGTGTCGGTCATGATGAACACCACCGGCCACAACAGGGTCCCGGCGGTGAAGCTGAGCGAGCCGGTCTGGCCGAACAGGTTCCAGTTCAGCGGATCGATGCCGAGCGTGTCTTCGAGGGCGAAGATCTTCACCCCGATCAGCTCGGCCAGCACCGCGTTGCCGCAGAAGAACGCGGCCAGCACGATGAACAACAGGACCGCACGATCCTGCAGCGGGCGCTCGAATGGCGCCGCGGTCATTCGGCGCGATCGCCGGCGCGGGTGAACGGCACGGTGGGCGGGGCAACCGCGCCGCCGGAGATGATGAAGCTCATCGCCTGGTCCACGGTCCAGTCGGTCGGGGTCAGCAGCTCGACCGGCACGATCTCCAGATAGCCCGAGGTCGGGTTCGGCGTGGTCGGCACGTATACCGCGGCCAGCTCACGATCGGTGCCGTGTTCCTTGATGACCCGGGTCACCAGGCCGACCGACTTCATGTCGCGGTGCGGGAAGTCGATCAGCACCACACGCTGGGTGCTGCCCGGCTCGGTCTGCAGCATGTCCAGCAGCTTCTTGGCGCTGTCGTAGATGATGCTGGCCAGTGGAATGCGCTTGATGACCGCGCCGACCCAGCGCAGCAGGCGCTGGCCGAGCACGCGGCGGCTGGCCACGCCCACCGCCAGGATCACCAGCAGGGTGGCCAGCAGGGCGATGATGTCCTGGATCCACTCGGCACGGACCCAACCGAGATAATGCGGGAAGTTTGTCGCGATCTGCTCGGACAATGGCACCACCAGCGGACTGGAAATGCCCGACAGCAGCACGAACACGAATTTGACCACGACCCAGGTCAGCCAGATCGGCAGCAGGGTCAGCAGGCCGGTGAGAAACAGGCGCTGCAGGGAGGGGCGGGGGACCAGGGCGGGGGCTTCGAGCGACATGCGCGCATTGTAGCGGTCACTGCCGGTCGATTACGCTGGGTGATCGACTGCGGCAACGGCACATGGAAGGGAAGCTGTGTTGAAGATCCTGCGCGGACTGGGCTGGACCCTGGGCGGCCTGCTGGTGCTGGCGATCGTGGTGTGGTGCGCCTCGCGCATGTGGCCCGTGCCCGAATCGAGGGTGCTGGCGCAGCAGCGACTGGAGGCGCGCCTGCCGGCGACCGGGCGCAATGGCTATGCGCTGTTGTGGACGCTTCCGTTTGACGGGCTGGATGCCCGCCAGCGTGAGCAGGCGCTGGCCGAGGACGCGCGGCGCTGGGCGGCCGACCCGCGGGGCGGCAGTATTGGCCAGACCCACCTGGCGGCCAGCCACGCCGAGCTGCACTCACGGCCAGGTGCCAGTTGCGGGCCGACTGCCAGCAACTGCCTGGCCCAGGTGCGCGCCGACCCGCAACGCTTCGTGGACGCCCACGCCGGGCACCAGCAGTTGCACACGCGCCTGGACCAACTGGCTGAAGCGGACCACTTCGTGTCCCCATTCCAGCCGAAGGGCGAGGGCATTCTCGTCCCGTTGCCGACCTATGGCCTGGTGGTGGACGCCACCAGCGCCCGCGCGCTGGCCTATGTGCAGGGCGACGTCGAGGGTGCGTTGCGCGGCAGTTGCCGTGGCCTGCAGCTGGGCCGTCGGCTGGTGCCCGGGGGCAGCTACCTGGTCGAAAGCATCGTCGGTGCCAGCCTGGTCCAGGCCAACGCCCAGCTGCTGGCCGACATGCTGGTGGAACTGCCCGCCGACCATCCCTTGCCGGTCGAGTGCGAGCAGGCGATGCAGCCGATGCTGGCTGACGAACAAAGTCTGTGCCGCGCGACACAGGGGGAGTACGCAATGAGCCGGGCAGCGATTGAAACCTCGGCGAGCGAATTCGGCGGCGTACTGGTGCTGGACCGCAGCAGCACCCTGGCACGCGTGGCCGGCAATCTCGGCTGGGCCTGTGGTGCCACCGCCATGGCGGCGCTGGAAGCAGATCGACCGTTGCCGGTGCAGGCACCGCCGCAGCGGGATTTCGGTTGCCTGTCCAACGTCATGGGTTGCGTATTGACCGACATTGCGGCGCCGATCTATCCCGCGTATTCGTCCCGGACCCAGGACGCTGCGGCGATGCTGCGCCTGCTGGGTGCACAACGCTGGCTGCGCCAGCAGGCCGGTGATCCGGTCGATGCACTGCAGCGGTTGCCCGCGCAGTTCCGCTCGCCGGTACGCACCCCGCGCCTGTCGGCCGATGGCAGCCGCCTGCAGGTGCCACGCCGCTCGCCGCCGCGCAGCAACGATGAAAGCGCCTGGCTGTCGGTACCACTGGCCGCAGGTGCGCCTTCAACCGCCGCACGCGATTGAGGGCAGGTTCAACCGGCCCCGACCAACGGATCGAATCCCCAGCCATCGCCGACCGTTTCAAGCGTCCAGCGCCGACTGCTGCGCAGCGGTTGCCAGCGCACGCTGTCGGTATCGGTCTCGATGCTGCCTTCAACCTGTTTTACCTTGCCGGTGGAAAAGTTGACGCTCAACGACTCGGTCTGCCCGGAGTTGCGCATCACCGAATCGCGGTCATAGCCGATCAGGGCGAAGGCGCCGTTCTGCCAGCGGAAGGTGAACGCGGTCGTGCCCATCGACCAGCTGCCTGCGCTGGCGAACGAAAACAACGCCACCCTCAGCGTGCCGCGCTGGATGCTGACGCCGCCATCTTCGAGCGGATCGCTGAGCACGGGACTTTCCGGGCGCGGAATCAGCTTGTGGTCCTGCGCCGCGAGCACGTAGCCGGACGGGCGCGACCAGGCGATGGCGAGGATGCGCGGATTGCTGTCATACGGAGAAGGACCGAAGCCATCGTGCTCGATGACGTTGCGCGGATCCTGCTGGCGCAGCACCAGCACCAGGTCGGCGCGACCATCGTGGTCGAGGTCACCTTCCAGTCGGGTTTCCAGCGTCCAGCCCTTGGGCACGAAGCCGGCCGCATCGGCCGCCTGCGCCGGCAGCGTCGGGTACTGCACCGGTGGCACATCCAGTGCGTGGGCGGCGAAGGACAGCGGGGTCAGCAGTGCAGCAAGGGCGAACGGGCGCATTGGAGCCTCCATGGCGGGGAGGCAGAGAATAGCGCCGATGCCGCCGATCAGCGTGCGTGTGGTTTCAACCGCAGGTAGACCTGCTTGCGTACCTGTGCGACCACTTCGCCGCTTTCATCGACCACGTCGTTGCTGAACCAGCGCAGCACTTTGTCGCCGCTGGCCGCTTCGGCGCGCAGTTCGTCCAGCAGTGCGTCATCGATGCGGAACGACGTACGTACGGTGCCGCGGCCGGGCTTGAGGAAATCGATCGCACCGGCACGGTCCCACACGTAGTAGTCGCGGCCGAGGATGTGCAGCAGGCCAAGCATCCAGAACGGATCGGTCATCGCAAACAGGCTGCCGCCGAAATGCGTGCCGACGTAGTTGCGGTTCCAGGGCCGCATGCGCAGTTCGACGTCGATCTGCCGGTAGTCCGGCGAGACCCGGGTGACGTGGATGCCGGTGAACAGGAACGGCGGCCAGAGGTTGATGCCGAAGCGGAACAGGCGGGCGTTCATGCGGGTCCGGGGGGCGCAGGGCGAGGCCTACAGTCTAGCCATTCGCATGCGTATGTTGCACCTGGGCCGGTGTTCAGGCCTCGCCGTCGATCACGTAACCGTCGCGCCCGTTGGCCTTGGCCTGGTACAGGGCGGTGTCGGCACCTTCGACGAAGTCGTGCGGTTGCAGCTCGCCGTCCGGCACGCGGGTGAACACGCCGATGGTGAGGGTGACGCCGGCATCGCTGCCTTCACCGGGCGCCGGCAACGCCCGCACGCAGGCGATCAGGTCTTCGATCACCAGGCGCGCGCCTTCGGCCGGCGTATCCGGCAGCACCAGCGCGAATTCGTCGCCACCATAGCGTGCGGCCATGTCGCGCGGGCGCCGTGCATGCGCACCGATCAGGCGCGCGACATCGCGCAGCACGCGGTCGCCGACCTGATGGCCGTGGCGGTCGTTGTGGCGCTTGAAATGGTCGACGTCGATCAGCGCCAGGCTCAGCGGCTTGCCACTGCGCCGCGCCGCATCGCATTCCTGCTGCAGCGACTGCTCGAAGCGCAGGCGGTTGCCGAGGCCGGTCAGCGCATCGCGGTTGGCCTGGCGGTGCCAGGCCGAAATCCGCCAGGTCGCCCAGGCCAGCAGTACCAGGGTGATGCCCAGCATGGCGCTGGCCGGGGCCCACCACAGGTCGCAGGCGCGCAGCAGCAGCCAGCTCAGCAGCGGCGCCAGCGGCAGCGAGCACAGCGCAGCCAGCCACGGCAGGCGCAAGCCGAGCAGGATCACGCACAGTGCCACCAGCACGCCGCTGATGGCGTGCTGCCAGAGGCGGGGCAGCAGGTCGATCTGCTTGTGCTGCAGCAGCATCGAAGCAATGTTGGCCTGGTACTCGCTGCCACTCATCCAGAATTCGCGGGTGGTCGGGGTCAGCAGCCGCGGCGCGACGCCGCTGGCGGTCATGCCCACCACGATGCGACGGCCGTGCAGCATGGCCATGTCCACGTGGCCATCGAGCACGTCGGCGTAGGAAACCTGGGGCAGGCGTTCGGGTGGGCCGGCGTAGCGCACCCGCACGTAGTCGTCGCGCCGCCATTGATAGGGCGAGTTCACGCCAGGATCGGGATCGGGCAGTCCGCGTACCGCGCCCGGCGGCAGATCGGCCAGCGCCAGCCCGAGTGCGGGCCAGTGCGCACGGCCGATGCCTGCGTGCAGGTACACGCCGCGGGCAACGCCATCGCCATCCACTTCGACGTCGGTATGGCCGATCGCCGCCGCGCTGGCTGCGATCCGTGGAATCGGCAGCATTTCCTCGGCCATGCGATCGCCGGCTGCGGGCGCCGCCAGGACCGGCAGCACCACCCGGCCGTTGCGCCGGATGGCCGCCGCCAGCTGTTCATCCTGGCGGCTGTCGCGGCGGTCAGGTTCGGACAGCATCAGGTCCAGCGCCACGCGCTCGGCACCGGCATCGGTCAGGCGATCCAGCAACCGCGCATGGATCGAGCGCGGCCATGGCCACTGGCCGATGCGCTGCAGGCTGCCCTCGTCGATGGCCACGATCAGTACGCTGGGATCGGGACGGTAATCCCAATTGCCGACCATGGCGTCGTAGGCGGCTTCGTCCTGTCGCCACAACCATTGGCCATGGCTGGCCACGATCGTCAGTATTCCTGCCAGCAGCGCCAGCACGATCCGCTTCGACCATGGAAGCGGCGACCGCCTCACAACAACAACCACAGCAGCAGGGCGCCACCACCGGCGCCGTAGCACAGGCGGCAGGGCAGCTTGATCTGCTGGGCAGGGGAATACTCGCCAGCGTGGCCGTCGTCATCGATGTACTGCACGCGCACGTGCAGGGTGCCGCTCCACGGCCGCTTGAAGCTGACCTGCGGCTCGGTCACGGTTTCGTCGACGAGCGGCGCCTTGAAGTCGCCATGGCGATCCACCTGCACCCGGTAGCGCTGGCCCTCGCTGCCGGCCTGCCAGCGCAGGGTCAGCGCGCCATGCGCGGCTTCGGGTGGTTGCAGGGCGGGATCGACCGGTTCATTGCTCAGTTGCAGCGGCAGTGCCTGGCCGTAGCGGCCCTGGTGTTCGTTGCCATCGCGCGAGGCCACCCGCCAGAAGTACTGGCCCGGCGGCAGGGGCTGTGCCAGGCGCAGGTCGGTGTTCTGAGTGGTCTGTTCCTGCAACGGCTGCTGGAAGGTCGGTTCGGCGGCGATCTGCAGCACGCTGCTGTGCGCGCCGGGGGCCTGGCTCCAGCGGAAACGCGGGCGGTCACTGTTGATCGTCTGGCCGTGCAGCGGTGCGACCGTCAACGGCGGTGGCGGCTGGTCGCTGAGTTCGAAATCGGCACTGGCATCGAGGCCTTCCACGCCCTGGGCATCGACGGCGCGCAGCAGGATGCGCAGCTGGCCCGGTGGCAGGTCGCCGATCGACAGGCGGGTGTCGGTGGTGGTGGCGGCGAACAGCAGGATCTCCGGTGTCGCCGCCTGTACCACTTCAACGCGGTACTGCGCGGCGCCGTCGACCGGCTCCCAGGCCAGTCGGGTCGGCAGCGGCGCCAGGCGCAGTTCATCGTTGCGCAGCTGCGGCGCAGGCAGCAGGGCGGAGACCGCATCGGGCGCGCTATCGGCGCTGCTGCTGCGGCTGGCGTGGCCAGGCTTGACCAGCTGCCGGCCATGGCTGTTGCCGACCTGTACCTTGCCCTGCAGGACTTCAGTGGCGGCAACATGCTGGGTGTCGCCGGCACTGACCCGGAACACGGTGCCGCGAACGCTGCTGGTCGCGGTGGGTGCGTCGATGATGTAACGCGACGCAGGACCGCGGGCTGGCGTCACGCGGTTGCTGGCGCGGCCCTGCTGCAGGCGCAGGCGGGTGTCGACCATACCGGTGTGGCCGTAGCGGCTGAGCTGGTCCAGGCGCAAACGGGAATATTCGCGCAACTGCAGGCGCGAGGCATCGGCAAATTCGAGAGTGACGCTGGAATCGCCTTCGGTCTCGATGGTGTCACCGATGTGCAACTGCTCGCCGGCCAGAATGGCGCGGGTAGCCCTGCCATCGGCGCCGGACAGTTCGACCTTGCCGCGTACCGACAGCACCCGGGCCGGCGCCGGTTCGATGCGCAGCCAGCTGATCGGGAAACGCAGCAGCTGGCCGGGCGGCAACTGGTAGGGGTTGTCGATGCGGTTGTGCTGCTGCAGCTGCTGCCAGCGCACCGAGGGCTTGAGGTAAACGCCACCAAGGTCCCACAGGGTATCGCCGGGGCGGACCCGGTAGTTCCAGTCCTGGGCCGCAGCCACGGTCGGCAGCAGGAGGAGGGCGCAGAGCAGCGCACCCTTGAAGCGCATGGCAAACGACAGCGAGCGGACGAAGGTCACAGTTGGCAATCCCGGCAATGCGGGGGCGCAGCTGCAAGACCCCATGGCCCCGACCTCATCCCCCCGAACGGATCGTGGCGACCGTACGGCCGCCATCCCGCGCATTATTGCCCGCGTTCAGTGCAGGGATTCTGAACGAAGCGGGCTCCCGTTCAGAACAGCAGGGACGCCATCCGGCGGCGGTACTGCCCGACCAGGTCCTCGTCGGAGATCACATTGAAGGCGTCGATCAGCGCTTTGCGCGGCAGCCCTTCCTCGAAACCACGGTCGATCCGCAGCATTTCCAGGAACTGTTCCAGCGCGGCTTCGTCGTGGCCGCCAAGCAGCAGCTGCACGCCGCGCAGGTGGCGGGCCTTGAGGTCCTTGCCGTCGGCGGCAATTCGCGCTTCCAGCACCTCGGCGGCCGGGGCGTCCTTCAACGCAGCGGCAAATGCCAGGCGGGCGCGGCCACGCACGGCGCGATCATCGGTGGCCAGGTTGGCCGGCAGGCCATCGATCAGCGTGCCGGCTTCGTCCACGCCGCCGATCTGCAGCAGGGCCAGGGCCAGGTCCAGCTTCAGCTCATCCTTGTCCGGCTCGGCGGCGATCTGCGCACGCAGCACGTCCACCTGTGCCTGCGGGTCCAGCGGCGCGTCGTCCTCGGTGAGGGTGTCACCAGCATCGGCCGGCACCACACCGTGCTGGGCCAGGAACTCACGCAGCTGGCCTTCGGGAATGGCGCCGGGGAAGCCGTCCACCAGTTGGCCGCCCTTGACCAGGAACACGGTGGGCACCGAACGGATCTGGAAAGCGGCGGCGATCTGCTGTTCGGCGTCGACATCGACCTTGGCCAGCTCGAAGGCGCCGTTGTATTCAGCGGCCAGCTTTTCCAGCATCGGGCCCAGGGTCTTGCAGGGCCCGCACCAGGTCGCCCAGAAGTCCACCAGAACCGGGGTCTGCAGCGACTTCTGCAGGACTTCGGCCTCGAAAGTCGCAGTGGTGGCGTCAAATACGTAGGTCGTCTCGGTCATGGGGGAGGCATCGCTTGGCGTCTGGAGACCGATTCTATGGTGACGATCGATGCCGGTCTCAACCCGGGTTGCGGCAAATACCTGACAATGCAGCCTTCCCATAGACGTCGTTTCCGGAGCCCGCATGTCGCCCCTGTCACCGTTGCTGCGCCTGTCCGGTCTGGCTGCCGCGCTGTTGTTCGTAGTGGCGGTGCTGGGTTTCGGCGCCGGCCTGGACGGCTACGCGCAGGCGCGCCACCCTGTGGCGCTGCTGGGTGCGCAGGGCGTGCCGCACGCGCTGGCCTTCAATCTGCTGGGCTTCGTGCTGCCGGGCCTGCTGGCGGTGGTGGTTGCCGAGTGCCTGCGCCGGCGCCTGCCGGCCACGGCCAGCTGGGCGCCGCGGGTCGGCAGCCAGATGCTGCTGCTGGCCGGGCTGGCGTTCGCCGCGATGGGCCTGCTGCCGCTGGACGTGGACGATCTGCACGGGCCGGCCAGCCAGCTGCACGCCAGTGCCTGGATGGTCTGGGTGCTGGGCTTCGTCGCCGGCACCCTGTTGCTGGGCATCTCCCAGCTGCGCCAGGCGCGCGGCCGCGCGCTGGGCGGGGCGGCGGTTGCCTGCGGCGTACTGGCGGCGTTGGCGGCTTTCGCCCTGCAGGGCGTACTGCCGGCACCGCTGGCGCAGCGGGTCGCTTTTGCCTGCTGGGCGGTCTGGCTGGCGCTGGCCCTGCCGCTGTCGCGGCCACGCTGAGACAGGTTCCGGGCGCTGGCGGCGCCTGCGTCGGGCGAGCAGGATTGGAGCCATTTGCCGCACTGCGGTACGCTGTACCGCTTTGCCGCCGCAACCGCGTGTTACATGACCAGCGTCGAACCCAACGTTTACGATCCGCAGCAGGTTGAATCCGCCGCCCAGCAGTACTGGGATGCCACCCGTGCCTTCGAGGTCGATGAAGCCTCGGACAAGCCGAAGTACTACTGCCTGTCGATGCTTCCGTACCCGTCCGGCGCGCTGCACATGGGTCATGTGCGCAACTACACGATCGGCGACGTGATCAGCCGCTACAAGCGCATGACCGGCCACAACGTGCTGCAGCCAATGGGCTGGGACGCATTCGGCCTGCCGGCGGAAAACGCTGCAATCAAGAACAAGACCGCGCCGGCGGCGTGGACCTACAAGAACATCGATCACATGCGCACCCAGCTGAAGTCGCTGGGCTACGCCATCGACTGGTCGCGCGAATTCGCCACCTGCCGCCCGGATTACTACGTCCACGAGCAGCGCATGTTCACCCGCCTGATGCGCAAGGGCCTGGCCTACCGCCGCAACGCGGTGGTGAACTGGGACCCGGTCGACCAGACCGTGCTGGCCAACGAGCAGGTCATTGATGGCCGCGGCTGGCGCTCCGGTGCGCTGGTCGAGAAGCGCGAGATCCCGCAGTGGTTCCTGCGCATCACCGACTACGCCCAGGAGCTGCTGGACGGCCTGGACGAGCTGGACGGCTGGCCTGAATCGGTCAAGACCATGCAGCGCAACTGGATTGGCCGTTCCGAGGGCCTGGAAATCCAGTTCGACGTGCGTGATGTCGACGGTGGCGTGCTGGACCCGCTGCGCGTGTTCACCACCCGTCCGGACACCGTGATGGGCGTGACCTTCGTGTCGATCGCCGCCGAGCATCCGCTGGCACTGCACGCGGCGAAGAACAACCCCGATCTGGCGGCACTGCTGGCCGACCTGAAGCAGGGCGGCGTGTCCGAGGCCGAGCTGGAAACCCAGGAAAAGCGCGGCATGGACACCGGCCTGCGCGCCATCCATCCGGTCACTGGCGAGCAGGTGCCGGTATGGGTCGCCAACTTCGTGCTGATGGGCTACGGCACCGGTGCGGTGATGGCCGTTCCCGGCCATGACCAGCGTGACAACGAAGTGGCCAACAAGTACGGCCTGCCGATCGTGCAGGTCATCGCGCTGAAGGATCCGCGCAGCGAAGAAGAGCGCAACTGGGACGCCACCCGCTGGCAGGACTGGTACAGCGACAAGAACCGTGCCTTCGAGCTGGTGAACTCGGCCGAGTTCGATGGCCTGGACTTCCAGGGGGCCTTCGAAGCCCTGGCCGAGCGTTTCGAGCGCAAGGCGCAGGGCCAGCGCCGCGTCAACTACCGCCTGCGCGACTGGGGCGTGAGCCGCCAGCGTTACTGGGGCTGCCCGATTCCGGTGATCTACTGCGCCAAGTGCGGCGCGGTGCCGGTGCCGGAAGAACAGCTGCCGGTGGTGCTGCCGGAAGACGTGGCCTTCGCCGGTACCGGCTCGCCGATCAAGACCGATCCGGAATGGCGCAAGACCACCTGCCCGGAATGCGGCGGCGCGGCCGAGCGCGAAACCGACACCTTCGACACCTTCATGGAGTCGAGCTGGTACTACGCCCGTTACACCTCGCCCGGTGCGCGTGATGCGGTGGACAAGCGCGGCAACTACTGGCTGCCGGTTGACCAGTACATCGGCGGCATCGAGCACGCGATCCTGCACCTGATGTACTTCCGCTTCTACCACAAGCTGCTGCGCGACGCGCGGATGGTGGACAGCAATGAACCGGCACGCAACCTGCTGTGCCAGGGCATGGTGATCGCCGAAACCTATTACCGCCCGAACGCGGACGGTTCCAAGGACTGGATCAACCCGGCCGACGTGGACGTGCAGCGTGACGAGCGCGGCCGCATCACCGGCGCCACCCTGATCGCCGATGGCCAGCCGGTGGTGGTCGGTGGCACCGAGAAGATGTCCAAGTCGAAGAACAACGGCGTGGACCCGCAGGCGATGGTCGGCAAGTACGGCGCCGATACGGTGCGCCTGTTCTCGATGTTCGCCGCGCCGCCGGAACAGTCGCTGGAGTGGAACGAAGCGGGCGTGGACGGCATGGCCCGCTTCCTGCGTCGCTTGTGGGCGCAGGTACAGAAGCACGCTGCCGACGGTGCCGTACCGGCGCTGGACGCGGCCGTGCTGGACGCCAGCCAGAAGGCGCTGCGCCGCAAGACCCACGAAACCATCGGCAAGGTCGGCGACGACTACGGCCGCCGCCACAGCTTCAACACCGCCATCGCTGCAGTGATGGAGCTGATGAACGCGCTGGCCAAGTTCGACGATGGCAGCGACCAGGGCCGAGCGGTACGCCAGGAAGCGCTGCAGGCCATCGTGCTGCTGCTCAATCCGATCACCCCGCACGCCAGCCACGCACTGTGGCAGGTGCTGGGCCACGGCGAGACGCTGTTGGAAGACCAGCCGTTCCCGCAGGCCGACGCTGCCGCGCTGGTGCGCGATGCGCTGACCCTGGCCGTGCAGGTCAACGGCAAGCTGCGTGGCACGATCGAGGTGGCCGCCGATGCCGCGCGCGAGCAGGTGGAGGCACTGGCCCTGGCCGAGCCGAACACCGCCAAGTTCATGGAAGGCCTGACGGTGCGCAAGATCATCATCGTCCCCGGCAAGATCGTGAACATCGTCGCTGCCTGATGCTTCCCGCACCGGCCGCCCACGGGTGGCCGGTGCTCTTTCCGGTACAGGGCCAGGCACTTGATGGCCCTGCATTCACGCGGCTTCGGGCAGGCTGTGTGTTGCCGTGATCGCCCGGCTCCGCCAGACTGTCTCCATGACCCGAATCCTGCTTGCCCTCGTTCTTGTCCTCGGCCTTGCCGGCTGCGGTTTCCATCTGCGCAGCAAGCTGATGCTGCCGACCGACACGGCACCGGTGAAGGTGGTCTCCACCGCGCCGTACAGCGAACTGGTCAAGCTGCTCAACCGCAGCCTGCTGGCGTCCGGCGCCAGGTTGGCCGATGAGGACAGCAAGGAGCCCAGTGCCCAGCTGCAGGTGCTGTCCGAGCGCTGGGGTGATCTGCCGATCGCCATCGATTCGCAGGGCCGTGCACAGGAATACAGCCTGCGCTACGCAGTGATTTTCATCTTCCGCCGCGAGGACGGCAGCGAGCTGGTGCCGCAGCAGGTGATCGAACTGTCGCGCGACTACGTGTCGCCGCCGACCGACGCCACCGGTACCACCACCGAACGCGAAATCCTGGCCAATGAGCTGCGCCGCGAGATGTCGGCCTCGATCATCCGCCGCATCGACAGCGTGGTCCGCGCCGAGATCGAGAAGGGTGGCAGCTTGTCGGCACCGAAGACCGCGCCGGTCGAAGATGCGGTGCCGGCCGGGCCGGCACCTGCAGTGAAGCACTGAGCCGCGACGATGGAACTGCGTCCGGAGCAGCTGGCCAGCCAGGGCGCTGATACCGCGCTGGCGCCGGTCTATCTGATTGCCGGGCCGGAAACCCTGCGCGTGCTGGAGGCGGCGGATGCCATCCGCGCGCGCGCGCGCGCCGCTGGCATCGGCGAGCGCGAGGTGTTCGACGCGGACGGCCGTGATTTCGACTGGAACCAGCTCGACGCAACATTCAACGCGCCCAGCCTGTTCAGCGCCCGCCGCCTGGTCGAGGTGCGCCTGCCCAGCGGCAAGCCGGGCAAGGACGGGGCCGAGGTGATCAGCCGGTTCTGTGCCAACCCGGCGCCGGACGTGGTGCTGATGATCACCGCCAACGAATGGAGCAAGGCCCACCAGGGCAAGTGGGCCGAGGCGGTCAACCGTATCGGCGTGCTGTCGGTGGCCTGGGCGATCAAGCCGCATGAACTGCCGGACTGGATCGAGCGCCGCCTGCGTGGCAAGGGGCTGCGCGCCGATCCGGCCGCGGTGCAGCGGCTGGCCGAACGGGTGGAAGGCAATCTGCTGGCTGCCGCGCAGGAGATCGACAAACTGGCGCTGCTGGCCGATGGCCAGCCGCTGGATGTAGAACGGATGGAGTCGCTGGTGGCCGATGCGGCCCGCTACGACGTGTTCCGGCTGGTGGAGGCCACCTTCTCCGGCCAGGCGCCGGCGGTGCTGCGCATGCTGGCGGGCCTGCGTGGTGAAGGCGAGGCCGTGGCGGCACTGATGCCGATCGTGATCCGCGAACTGCTGGCCGGTGCCGGCCTGGCACGGGTGCAGGCGCGTGGCGGCAATCTGGCCGCCGAAATGAAGTCCCGTGGTATCTGGGAATCGCGGCAGGCGCCGTACAAGCGCGCGCTGCAGCGGCACCCGGAAGGCAAGCGCTGGGAACGCTTCGTGGCGGAGGCCGGGCTGGTCGACCGCATCGCCAAGGGACGCGCCGACGGCGATGCCTGGCTGGCGCTGGAGCGCCTGCTGGTGGCCGTGGCTGAAGCGCGTGCCGTGCGCCTGCTGGCGCGGGCCTGAGCAATGAGCCTGCGGATCTATTACGGGGGCACCTTTGATCCGGTGCACCTCGGCCACCTGGCGATCGCGCGCGCAGCGCGTGACGAACTGCAGGTGGCGGTGCGCATGATGCCCGCGGCCGACCCCCCGCACCGTGCGCTGCCCGGTGCCAGCGCCGAACAGCGCTGCACCATGTTGTCGCTGGCCATCGGCGACGAGCCGGGCCTGCTGCTGGATCGCCGCGAACTGGATCGAGCTGAACGCTTTCCCGGCCGCCCGTCCTATACCGTTGATACCCTGCGCGACCTGCGCGGGGAGCTTGGCCCGAGCCGGCCGCTGGCCTGGCTGGTGGGGGCCGACAGCCTGCTTGGCCTGCCCAGCTGGCACGAGTGGCAAGACCTGTTCGGGTTGGCCCATTTCGTGGTGGCAGAGCGCCCCGGCAGCCCGTTGCAGGCCTCGGTGGACGGCGAGCTGGGCCGGGCACTGGAGGGGCGCTGGGCCGACAGCGAGCAGGCTCTGTTTTCCAGCCCGGCCGGCCGTATCCTGCGCCTGCACCATCCCCTGCGCGCAGAATCGGCCAGTGCTGTGCGTGCCCAGATTGCCGCCTCCGGCCCCTGGCGGGCGCTGCTGCCGCCGGCCGTGGCCGACTACGTCGCTGCACACGGCCTGTACCGCCCGGCCACGCCGTGAATGGCGCGGCAGCAGCATCCCCGTATAATCGCCCCTACGTTTATCGAGTCGATCCACTTTGAGCAACCAGACCCAGCCCCAGACCATCAAGGTCGATCTGCCCAGCCCGCCGCCGTCCGTGCCGGAACTGCTGGCCAGCGTCCGCCAAGCCACTGAAGACCTGAAGGCCAAGGACCCGGTCGAGATCGACGTGCGTGGCCGCTCCAGCGTCGCCGACTACATGGTGGTCGTGTCGGGTACGTCGACCCGCCACGTCAAGTCGATTGCCGATGAAGTCGTGCGTTTTGCCAAGAAGATCGATGTCATGCCGTTGGGCGTGGAAGGCGAGCGCGAGGCCGAGTGGGTGCTGGTGGACCTGGGCGACGTGATCGTCCACGTGATGCTGCCGCGCGTGCGTGAGTTCTATGCACTCGAGCGCTTGTGGACCGTCGGCGACCAGCCGCCGTCCCGCGACGACGACGAAGTGGCCTGAGCCACACGTTGATGCATCCCTTCGACGGCGCCGATGGCGCCGTCGACGTTTTGGAGGACCGTTGATGAAAGCCCGACTGATTGCTACCGGCGAGCGCGCACCCAGCTGGGTCGCGCAGGGCTTCGCCGAGTACCAGAAGCGTCTTTCGCACTGGCTGCCCTTCGAGCTGGTGGAAATCGAGCCGGGCCTGCGTGGCAAGGGCCGTGACCCGCGCCGCGCCACCGAAGATGAAGGCAAGCGGGTGATCGCTGCGCTGCCGAAGAATGCCTACGTGGTGGCGCTGGATGTACCGGGTCGCCAGCTCAGTTCCGAGCAGCTTGCACAGCGCCTGGAACATTGGCGCGGGCAGGGTAGGGATCTCGCGTTCCTGATCGGTGGGCCGGAAGGACATTCGCCGGAAGTCTCGGCGCTGGCTGATGAGAAGTGGTCGATCGGCCCGCTGACGCTGCCGCACATGCTGGTGCGTCTGGTGGTGGCCGAACAGCTGTATCGCGCTGCGGCGATGTTGGCAAATCACCCCTACCATCGCGCGTGAAGAGTGGTTATACTAGTCGTCTGCCCGAATAGCTCAGCCGGTTAGAGCACTTGACTGTTAATCAGGGGGTCGTTGGTTCGAGTCCAACTTCGGGCGCCACCTTGAGAAACCTGCATCGCGAGATGCAGGTTTTTTTTTGCGTCGATTGTCCGGCCCTACAATCCTTCTTCATCCATAGGGAAGTCGGATATGCGTGCGTCTGTCATTGTCATTGCCATTGCAGTGCTGCTTGTACTGTCGCCCTGCGCGGCGATGGCGGTAACGCCAACCTGGCAGCCACCACCGGGCAGCACCGAGATGCCGCTGTGGCCAGCGGGCAAGGTAACGGCGCCACCGAAACTGAAAGGGCCCGAAGAGATCAGGGATACCATCTCGAAGGCCAGCGGCGAACGCTGGGCGATGCTGCAGAACGTGGCCGTGCCGACGCTGACCGTGTTTCCCGCCAAGGGTGGTGGCAACGGAACGGCGGTGATGGTGGTGCCCGGCGGAGGCTACCGCGTGTTGGCGATGGATCTGGAAGGCAGCGAGATCTGCGACTGGTTGACCGGCCAGGGCATCACCTGCGCGCTGCTGAAATACCGTGTGCCGGCATCGGGGCCGAACTGGGATAGTGACTGCAACTGCCGAGACATTCCAGCGGTGCCGATGGCGCTGCAGGATGCACAGCGTGCGATGGGCCTGCTGCGTGCGCAGGCCGGACGCTGGAAGATCGATCCGAAGCGGGTGGGGGTCATCGGCTTTTCCGCTGGTGGCCACGTGGTGGCTGGACTGAGCACGCATGGCGCGCGCAGCTACGTTGCGATCGATGCCGTAGATGCGCAGCCGAGCCGCCCGGATTTCGCCATGGTGATGTACTCCGGGCATCTGTGGACCGGTGCGAAGCACGGGCTGTCGCTGGCCGGCGACATTACGGTGGATGATGCGGTGCCGCCGACCTTTATCGTGCAGGCCACCGATGACCCGACCGATGACGTGCGCGAATCACTGACCTATTACCGTGCGCTGGTCGGCGCGGGCGTGCCGGTGGAAATGCATCTGTTCGCGCGTGGCGGCCATGCCTTCGGCCTGCGTGTGAAGGACGCGCCGGTGGCGGAGTGGCCGCATCTGGCCGAACGCTGGATGCGCGATATCGGGATGCTGCCCAGGGTCTTGTAGAGTCAAACCCATGTTCGGCCGCTCTGCTTCGTAGCGTCGAGCTTGCTCGACTGCTGCGGAAAACCAGTCGAGCAAGCTCGACTCTACCCAGGTGCAGCCTAGCCATGCTCGGCTTTACAGTGTCAGTGCTCCTCGCCAGAACGCCACCAGCGTGGCGATCGCTACGATCAGGATCGCACCAAACAGCACCCACTCCCAAGGCGTGAATACCTGTTCGCCGCGTTGGCGCCGGGTCAGCGCGAACAACACTACGCCCGGTACGTATAGCAGCACCGACAGCAGCAGGTTGTCCAGGCCGCCTGCATACACCAGCCACAGAGCATACGCGCTGGCCAGCAGCGCAACCGCGAAATCGCGCCAGCGCACACCCGGTTCACCTGCGTAGGCGTGACCGCGCCAGGCCAGCTGCACACCGAACGCGGTCGACAGGAAATAGGGCACCAGGCTCATCGATGCGGCCAGCAGCACCAGCCCGGTGTAGCTGCCGGAATTGACCAGCACCAGCAGCAGGAACAACTGGATCAGCCCGTTGCTCAACCAGAGTGCATTGGCCGGCACACCGCGCGCGTTTTCGCGGCCCAGGAACGCGGGCATCGTGCCATCGCCCGCGGCGGCGTACAGCACTTCGGCACACAGCAGTACCCAGGCCAACAGCGCACCCAGCACGGAAATGATCGAGCCGACGATGATCACTGTCGCGCCCCATTCGCCGACGATGGCACGCAGAACGTAGGCCATCGACGGATTGGGCAGGCCTGCCAGTTCGGCCTGTGAGAGCACGCCCATCGACAGCAGGCTGACCAGCACCAGCAGCAGCCACACACCCACGAAGCCGATCACCGTAGCGCGGCCGACATCGGCGCGGCGGGCGGCACGACGCGAGTAGATGCTGGCGCCTTCGATGCCGATGAATACCCACACGGTGACCAGCATCATGCCGCGCAGCTGCTGGCCGAGATCGCCCAGTGCGGGCGTGCCGAAGAAATCGGCGCGGAACACATCCATGCGGAACGCGCCGGCGGCCAGGATCAGGAACAGTGCGATTGGCAACAGCTTGGCCACCGTCACCAGTCCGTTGACGATGGCGGCAGTACGCAGGCCGCGCAACACCAGCAGGTGTACGGTCCATAGCAACAGCGACGAGGCCGCCACGGCGGCGGGCGTGTTGCCCTCGCCGAAGACCGGCATGAAGTGGCCGAGACCACTGAAGATCAGCACGAAGAAGCTGGCGTTGCCCAGTACCGAGGCGACCCAGTAACCCCACGCAGCAGAGAAGCCGATGTAATTGCCGAAGCCCTCGCGCGCGTAGGCGTAGATGCCGGTATCGAGATCAGGCCGGCGGTTGGCCAGCGCTTGGAACACGAAGGCCAGCATCAGCATGCCCGCGCCGCTCAGGGCCCAGCCGATCAGAGCGGCGGCCGGGCCGGCGCTGCGCGCCACGTTCTGCGGCAATGAAAAGATGCCTGCGCCGACCATCGAGCCGACCACCAGTGCAGTCAACGCGGGCAGGCCCAGGCGCTGCGATGTCGCGGTCATGGAGATCCCCTGCGGCGATGATGCCGCGTGCACACGGTAGCCATGTGCTTGTGAACATGCCTGCAAGGGGCAGAACGACGAAGGCCCGGGCAGATGCCCGGGCCTGCGAAGGTACTGCGTTGACGGATGGCGCTTGTATTACTTGAAGGTGTACTTGGCACCGACGGTGAAGTAACGGCCCAGCGCACCAGAGAAGTGCATCGGGTTGTAATTCACACCGCCATATGTGGTCGGATCGAGAGGAGCAATGCGGTCGAATACGTTGGCCACGGAGGCGTTGAGTTCGAAGGCGTCGGTGATGTTCCAGCGCCCCGACAGGTCGAACGTAGTGAAGGAGGAGATCTTCGTCACCGGCGTGCCGTCTGCATAGAACGCCTGATACGTGCCGCCGCGCTTATCGGTGTTGTCCATCTTGCCGATGTAGTTGGCAACGCCGCTGACGCTCCACGGTCCCTGCCGCCAGGTGGTGCCGAAGTTGATCTTGTCCTTCGGCGTGCCGATGCAGTTGGTGACGTCGCAGTTGCCGTGGGTGCCGGCATAGTCGACGGTCTCAGTGCCTTCGGTTCGCTCGAACTTCAGGATGTGGCTCCACTGCAGATCCATCTCCAGCTGGCCCGGGCCGATGTCGAAGGTCTGGCGGATGTCGGTATCGATGCCGCGAACACGTGAAGAGTTGGCATTCACGTAGGCCGTGTTGACTGCGAGGATATTGCCGCTGTTGGCAACGCCGCCGATGTTGTTGATGTCACGCACCACGTTGCCGGCCCGGATCGCTGCCGTCGTGCTGCCCTGGGCGATTTCGTTGGTGCGCTTGATCTGCCAGGCATCGACGGTCAACGAGGTCGAGGACGTCGGCTGCAGCACGATGCCCACCGAGTAACTCTTGGATTCCTCCGGCTTCAGATCCTTGTTCGGGCGGGTGATGATCGCCACCGTGCGGGCGGTACATTCGTCGGAGTCGATGGCGCAACGAACCGGGTCGGATGCGTTCGAGAAAGCAGCCAGGCCACCGTCACCGTTTTCGGCAGGGTTCGGTGCGCGGAAGCCTTCAGCATAGCTGGCACGCAGTGCGATCCAATCGGCAGGAGTCCACTTCACGCCGAGCTTCGGCGTGGCCTTGCCTTCACCGCTTTCGTACTTGTCGTATCGCAGGGCACCGGACAGTTCCAGCTGTTCCAGCACAGGTGCGGACAGTTCGACGTAACCGGCATACACGTTCTGGGTGCCATCGTAGGCCGAGTAACCCAGGCCGATGATGTCACCCGTGTCGGTGTAGGTCTGCGGGGTCAGGCTGTTGCTGGTCTTGCGCCATTCTGTGCCGATTGCCAGGCCCAGTGGACCACCCTTCAGGTCCATCAGGCTGCGCGACACGGTGAAGTCGAACATGTCCAGGCCGGATTTCGCACGGGCGCTGATGGTTGGTGAGATGTAGTCGTACAACGCCTGCGAATTCAGATTGGCATTGTCGCCGATGCGCCACACGCCACCTGCGCAGTTCGGATTGCCCAGTGCGCACTGCACGGCGCTGTAGCGCAGGAAACCAGTGCGCTTGTTGACCAGGTCGGTCGCCGAATGCAGGTAGGCGGTGTCGTAGCTCCAGTCACCCCAGTTGCCCTTGACACCCACCAGGAAACGGTTGAACTCGTTGGTGTTGTTGGTCACGCGCGGACCGACATCCCAAGCCGAATAGCGCAGCCTCGAGGCCTGGCCGGGAATCGGGTTGTCAGGATGGTTCGGGCCGAGCACGGTGGCTTTGGAGCCACTGTTCGCGGTGACGACGCCGCCCGGATAGCCCCAGGTACCCGCAGCGCCTGACGGGGTGTTGCTGAAGATCGTTTCCTTCTTCGAGTAGCCGATCTCCGTGTAGATCTCGCCGCCTTCGCCGAAAGCGAAGCTGGCACGGCCGAACACGTTGATGTACTTCTCTTCGGGAGTCAGGTCGCGATACTGCTGCGCCGGATCCCACAGGCAGCCTTGCGCCTGCGCGCTTGCATCCGTCTGGCCCGGAATGGTGGTGAGGTTCGCACAGCCCGGCAGCGCAACCAGGAAGGCAGGATTGTCCTTGGTTACATTGCGGTCGTCGAAGACCGAACCATTGGGGCCGACGCCGCCTGCCGTGCCCTTGGACAGATACGCGCCGCCCAGGAACTGCGAATCGGCTGCGTCGTAGCCCCACGGACGTGTGTCGCCGGTGCCGATCCACTTGCGGTTCTTTCGATCGCTGATCTTGATCGCATCGGTCTTGCCGACGTCCAGGCTGAAGAACGCGTTCCAGCCATCGCTGGCCAAGTCACCGGTGCCAGCAGTCAGGGTCGCCTTCTTGGAATCTCCATCGCTGTCGCCGGACAGGCCATAGGACGCACGCAGGATGGCGCCTTGGAAGTCACTGCGCAGGATGATGTTGACCACGCCGGCGATGGCGTCGGAGCCATAGATCGCCGAGGCGCCGTCCTTCAGAACTTCCACGCGTTCAACGGCATCGAGCGGAATGGTGCTCAGATCGGTGAACACTTTCTGACCATCGTCGGCCAGGCCGTAGGTGGCCATTCGGCGTCCGTTCAACAGGACGAGCGTGGAACCCGCACCCAGGCCGCGCAGCGAGATGCCGGCGCCACCACCTGCGAATCCGTTGCCGAAGGTCTTGGGAATGGAACCCGCGCCGTCTGCGGTGATGGTCTGCAGATACTCGGCAAGGGTGGTCTTGCCGGTACGGTCGATTTCCTGGCGGGTCACCACCTGCACAGGGGACGGTGTTTCAGTGTTGGTACGCGGAATGTTCGAACCGGTGACCGTGATCCGGTCCAGGTTGGTGGCCTTTTCCTGCGCGAAGGCGGAGGTGGAAGCCACGGCGCCAACCAGCAGCAGGGTGCCGCCGGTAAGGATATGGGTGATGGACGATGCCAGGGTGCAGCGGCGGCGGCTGGCGGGCCGTTGGATCGGGTGTTTCACAGCTTCTCTCCTAACTGGAAAACCTTAGCGTTGAGGGCTGTCTCCGGAAGGTTCCGGGACGGACCAATCTAGGTTTCCGACAGGTGACGAAGTCGTGAATTTTTGCTTAATTGATAACAGTTGATCCTGTTCCGTCCGTACCCGCCCGGACGGAAGGGCCGGCCCGGCAGATAGCCGGGCCGGCGATCACGTCAGTCCGGCAGCGAGAACTGTACCGGCACCATGCCGATGGCCGGCACGGCCACGCCATCACGCTGGGCCGGCTCGAAGCGCCAGTGCCTGAGCACTTGCTGGCGAGCGGCCTGGTCCAGGCTGCGCGAGCCACTGCTGCGCTCGATGCTGACTGCCACCGGCTGGCCGCTGCGGTCGACCTCCACCCGCAGCAGCACCGTGCCCTGCTCGTGGTTGCGCAGCGCCGGGGCCGGGTAGGTCGGCGGCGGGGCGCTGCGGTACTGCAGCTGGGCACCGGCCAGCGGTGTGGAGCTGTCGATGCTCGCTGCCACCTGCACCGGCGCAGGCTCGGCAGCAGGCAGGATGATGCCCTGTGCCTCCTCGGCAGTGGCGGTGGGAGCGGGCAATGGCGTGGGCACGGTCTGCTGCCGTGGCTCGGCCTTGACCTGTACCTGTTCCGGGTTGGTGGGCGGCTTGGGCGGCTCCGGTGGTCTGGGCTGTTCCTTCGGGATCAGCCGCACCGTGGTGTTGTCGCGGGGCAGTGCGGTGACGGCGTGGTAGGTCGCCGGGATCAGCAACATCAGCAGCGCGATCAGATGCAGGGCGATGGCCGCGCTCCAGGCGGCAACGCGGGCGGGGTCGAAGTGCGGGGATGCAACGGGATACGTACGAACCATGGTCCACCTCCATGCCAGTGACGAAGTCCTCAACGCACCAGGGCCGATCACGGGGTTGCCGCACGCGGCTGGCAGTGCATCAGTAGCGCGGCGCGGCGGCTACTGCCTAGAGGCAGGGGGGCGATCGTTGGGCTGGCCTTCAGCCAGTGCCGGCCGCGGGCATGAAAAAAGGCGGATCCCCTGCGGGATCCGCCTTTGTCGGCAATGACGAACTGGATCAGCGACCCAGTTCGAACACCACATCCAGGTTGACCGAGACGGTCGACTCGCCCGGCGCGACCGGGGTGGCCTTGTCCATCGCTGCGCCGGCCGACATTGCCCGCATCATCGGCATCGGGCGATAGCCGCCGCCGGCATTCTCGGAAATGCTGACGATGCGACGGACCTGCAGGCCCAGCGACTTCGCATAGGTCTGGGCGCGGGCCTGGGCTTTCTTCAGTGCGGCCAGGCGGGCTTCGTCATAGACCGGTTCCGGCTGGTCGATCTCGAAGCTGGGGCCATTGATCTGGTTGGCGCCCTGCGCCGCCAGTGCGTCCAGTACCTTGCCGAGCTTGGCGATGTCACGCACCTTCAGGCTGACCGTGTTGCTGGCCTGGTAGCCGGTGATCTTCGGTGCTTCGTTGTCGGCATAGCGGTACTGCGGGTTGAGGCTGACGCCGCTGGTCTGCACGTCACGCTCGGCAATGCCGGCAGCCTTGATCGCGGCCAGCACCTTGTCCATCTGCTGGGCGTTCTGGCGCATCGCGCTGTTGCCATCGGCGGCCTGGGTGACTACGCCGGCCGACAAGGTGGCCACGTCCGGCACGCGGGTGGCTTCGGCGTTGGACGAGATGTTCAGCAGGGTGCCTTCGGCCGGGGCGGCGATCGACGGCGACGACGGGGCAGCATGGGCGGTCATCGAGGTTCCAAGGGCGAGGGACAGGGCGAGCAGCAGCGGGGTGGCGGTCAGGCGCATGGGATCTCCTTGTTGTGGGGTGAGGGTGGTGTCGTAGCGATGAACGCGTTGTGAGCCTGTTCGGGGTTGGAAGCGTTCCGCGAGGGGTTGCCGACGATTCAGGTGGCGGCCTCAGGTTATGCTGTGCCGATGCTCTATCTTGCTTCCCGCTCCCCCCGACGCAACCAGCTGCTGGCCCGACTCGGACGCCCCTTCCAGGCCCTGGACCTGGAGGTCGTCGAGCAGCGCGCGCCCGCTGAAAGCGCCGAACAGTATGTCTGCCGGGTCGCTGCCGACAAGGCACGTGCCGGCCTGGCCCGGGTGCTGGCCGATGACCCGCAGGCGCGGGTGCTCGGCTCGGACACCGAAGTGGTGCTGGACGGCGAGGTGTTCGGCAAGCCGGCCGATGCTGGCGACGCGCGGGCGATGCTGGCGCGGCTGGCCGGGCGTACCCATCAGGTGATGACCGCGGTGGTGGTGGTCGGCGCGGAAGGACTGGACAGCGAGCTGGTCGTTTCCGAGGTGACCTTTGCGCCGATCGACAGCGCCGACATCGCCGCCTACGTGGCCACCGGCGAGCCGCTGGACAAGGCCGGCGCCTACGCCATCCAGGGCGGTGCCGAGCGCTGGATCGAACATCTTTCCGGCAGCTACTCCGGTGTCATGGGGCTGCCACTGCTGCATACCGATCGTCTGCTGGCGCGCTGCGGCGTGCCGGCCACAACTGCTGATGCCGCCAGGGAGGCTGCCGATGTCTGAGGAAATCCTGGTCAATGTGACCCCGCGCGAGACGCGCGTCGCGGTGATCGAGAACGGCATGCTGCAGGAACTGCACATCGAGCGCGGTTGGCGCCGGGGTGTGGTCGGCAACATCTACAAGGGCAAGGTGCAGCGGGTCATGCCGGGCATGCAGGCGGCCTTCGTCGAGGTCGGGCTGGAGCGCGCCGCGTTCCTGCATGCCAACGACGTGGTGCGGCCGGCCCCGGTGGCCAGCGCCGATACCGAGAACACCACCCTGCCGCCGCCGTCCAGCGTGCCGATCGTCGAGCTGCTGCGCGACGGCCAGGACATCGTGGTGCAGGTGGTGAAGGACCCGATCGGCACCAAGGGCGCCCGCCTGACCACGCAGATCAGCATTCCCTCGCGCTACATGGTGCTGCTGCCGCAGTCCAAGGTGGTGGGCGTGTCGGCGCGCATCGAGGATGAAGGCGAGCGCGCGCGGCTGAAGGCGCTGGTGACCGAGCTGTCGGCCCAGCACGGTGGCTACGGCTATATCGTGCGCACCAATGCCGAAGGCCAGCCGGCCGAAGCCATCGCCGAGGACGTGGCCTACCTGTCGCGGGTCTGGAACGTGGTCGAACGTCGTGGCCGCGAGGCGGCCTCGTGCAGCAACATCTATGAAGACCTGAGCCTGCCGCTGCGTTCGGTGCGCGACCTCATCCGCAAGGACGTTGACAAGGTGAAGGTGGACTCCAAGGAGACCTTCGCCCAGTTGCAGGCCTTCGTGGCCAAGTACATGCCGGTGCTGGCCGAGAAGATCGAGCTGTACAGCGGCGATCGTCCGATCTTCGACATGTTCGGGGTGGAGGACGAGATCGGCCGCGCGCTGGACAAGCAGGTGCCGCTGAAGTCCGGCGGCTACCTGGTGATCGACCAGACCGAGGCGATGACCACCATCGACGTCAACACCGGCTCGTTCCTTGGCCAGCGCAACCTGGAAGAGACGGTGTTCCGTACCAACCTGGAGGCCGCGCAGGCGGTGGCCAGGCAGCTGCGGCTGCGCAACCTGGGCGGCATCATCATCATCGACTTCATCGACATGGATGATCCCGAGCACCGCCGCCAGGTGCTGCGCACGCTGGAAAAGGCGCTGGCGCGCGACCATGCCAAGACCACGGTGTACGACTTCTCGCCGCTGGGCCTGGTGGAGATGACCCGCAAGCGCACGGTGGAAAGCCTGGAGCGCCAGCTGTCGGAAACCTGCCCGCAGTGCAGTGGCCGCGGCACCATAAAGACCACCGAAACGGTGACCTACGAGATCTTCCGCGAGATCACCCGAGCGGTGCGCCAGTTCGATGCCGCGCGCCTGCTGGTGATTGCCTCGACCAAGGTGGTCGCGCGCATCACCGACGAAGAGTCTTCAGCAGTGGCCGAGCTTGAGGAGTTCCTCGGCAAGAGCATCCGTTTCCAGGCGGACGAGCAGTACCTGCAGGAGCAGTACGATGTGGTTCTGCTCTGATCAACGCCGGCAACGCGCCGGCCGAGGCCGATGAGCGCGCCGCCGCGCCTGCGACTGCGAAGGATCCGCCGTCATTTCATTGCCGCCTGTGCGGTCGGCCTGGTCGGGCTTGCGCTGCTGGTGGGAACGCTCAGCCAGCTGCTGCCGCTGGCCGAGCGCCATCCTGAAAAGATTGCTGCGTGGCTGAGCGAGCGTGCCGGCCAGCCGGTCCGTTTCGATCAGTTGCAGACCGCCTGGACCCGGCGTGGTCCGCTGCTGCAGCTGAAGGGCCTGCGCATCGGTGCAGGGCAGGGCCTGGCTATCGGCGAGGCCGAAGTGCTGGTGTCGATGTACAGCGGCCTGCTGCCGGGCCGCTCGCTGACCGAGCTGCGCCTGCGCGGGCTGGCGCTGGACCTGCAGCAGGGCGAGGACGGGCGCTGGTCGGTACGCGGCCTGCCCCGATCCGACAGCGGTGGTGATCCATTGGACGCACTGCGCCGGTTGGGCGAGCTGCAGGTGATTGGTGGTCGTCTGGGCGTGCATGCGCCTGGCCTCGGCATCGACACTACGCTGCCACGCATCGATCTGCGCCTGCGCGTCAACGGCGAGCGTCTGCGGGTGGGCGTGCGGGCCTGGGCCCAGACCGATGCGCTGCCGCTGACCGCGGTACTGGACGTAGACCGCGCAGGCGGCAACGGTCAGGCCTGGTTGGGTGCCGACCCGGTCGATTTCCATGCCTGGTCGCCGCTGCTGGCGGCCGGCGGCATTCGCCTGCGCGAGGGCAAGGGCGAACTGAACCTGTGGCTGACCCTGCGTGATTTCGCACCGGTGGCGTTGACCACCGATTCGGACCTGCGCGACGTACGCATCGACGGCGCGCCGATGCCGGAGCTGGCTGCACCGCAGCTGCAGCTGCAGCGCCTGCAGGCACGCCTCCGCTGGCAACGCCAGGCCGACGGCTGGGCGCTGCAGGTCCCGCGCCTGCGCTTGAAGACGGAAGAGGGCGAGCAGCAGCTCGATGGCCTGCAGCTGCAGGTCGGCAAGCAGCTGCAGATGAGCTCCGGTGAAGTACAGGCCGGTACCGCGCTGCGCGCACTGGCGCTCAGCGACCGCCTTGACCCCGGCCTGCGCCGCTGGCTGTTCCTGTCCAAGCCGCAGCTGGACGTCGCAGAGCTGCAGCTGTCCGGCGAGCGCGATGGCCCGTTGTGGGCACAGGGCGAGCTGCAGTCGCTGGGCTTTGCCAGCGTCGGTCATTCGCCTGGCCTGCGTGGCCTTGGCGGACGCTTCGAGGGCGATGCCAATGGCTTCAGCCTGCAGCTGCAGCCGCAGCGCCAGTTGCAGTTCGACTGGCCGACCGGCTTTGGCGTGCGCCATGACCTGCATCTGGCCGGCCAGGTGGTGGGTTGGCGCGACGAGGGCGGTGGCTGGCGTATCGGCACTGCGGCGATGCGCGTGGAAGGCACCGACTACGCCGCTGACGTGCGTGGCGGGGTCTGGTTCCAGGGCGATGGCACCCGGCCGTGGCTGCAGTTGGCCGCGAAACTGGATGATGTGCCGATGATCGCGGCCAAGCGCTTCTGGATCCACTCCAGAATGAGCAAGGGCGCTACCGACTGGCTGGACATGGCGCTGGCCGGTGGCCAGGTGCGTGGCGGCATTGGTCTGGTCAGTGGTGACCTGGACGACTGGCCGTTCGACAACAATGACGGCCGCTTCGAAGCCACCGGCCACATCACCAACGGCGATATCCGCTTCCAGCACGACTGGCCGCTGATGAGCCAGGTCGACGCCGATATCGCCTTCATCGGGCCGGGCTTCGACATGCGTGGGCGCGGTGACCTGGCCGGTGTGGCCGTGCAGAAATTCGAAGCGGGCATTGCGGACTTCGGCCAGCAGCCGCTGTACGTGCGCGCCGACACCCAGAGCGAGGCAGGCAAGCTGCTGGCGATGCTGCGGCAGAGCCCGCTGCACAAGGATTATGGCGACACCCTGGACAACCTGACCGCGGCGGGCCCGGCGCATGTGACCTTCGACCTGCTGCAGCCGTTGCACCACGATGAAGGTGGCGGCCACCTGCAGGGCACGGTAGATCTGGCGGGGGTGAAGCTGGTCGACAAGCGTTTCCAGCTGACCTTCGACAACATGCAGGGGCAGGCGCGCTACGGCAACGGTGGTTTCGGCGCCGAGGAACTAGCGGTGCGTCATCTCGGCCAGGACGGTCGCCTGAGCCTGCGGGCCGGCGGCTATGTGCACGACAGCAAACTGGCCTTCGAATCGCAGCTGTCGGCCAACCTCGACGCTGGCGTGCTGATCGACCGCGCGCCGGAGATGGCCTGGCTCAAGCCCTACATCAGCGGTGTCTCGCCGTGGACCATTGCGGTCAACCTGCCGAAGGTCGCGCCCGGTGCACCGGCCCCGCCCAGCGAACTGCGGCTGAGCTCGGACCTGGTCGGCACCCGTCTTGACCTGCCGGCGCCGCTGGACAAACCCGCCGGCGAGCCGCTGGCGACCACGGTGGCTGCGCAGTTGCCGATGGGCGCCGGCCGAATCGATGTAGCCTTCGGCCAGCGGCTGGCCCTGGCTGCGCGCAGCCACAACAACCGCACCGGCGTGCAGGTCACCCTGGGCAGCGATCATGTTGACCGGGAGCCCCCACCGAGCGGGCTGACCGTCAACGGCCGCAGCCCGACCCTGGACGCGCTGGAGTGGATCAGCCTGGCCCGTGGTGGTGGCGACGATGATGCGATGCCGCTGCGTGCGGTGGATGTGCAGGTCGGCAAGCTGATGCTGATCGGCGGCGTCTTCGAACAGACCCGGCTGCAGCTGCAGCCCGGCCCGCAGGCACTGGACGTGCGCCTGGATGGACCTACGTTGGCCGGCCGTTTGACGGTACCCAACGCCGAGGGCGGCACCATCAGTGGCCAGCTCGACCGAGTGCACTGGCAGTCGCTGCCGCCGTCCCCCGGGGCTGCCGCGCCGGCGCGGGTGCAGGCCGGTGCCAATGACATGGACCCGGCCAAGCTGCCGCCGTTCGCGCTGGACATCGCCGACCTCAAGTTCGGCAAGGTCGTGCTCGGCCAGACGGTGCTGCGCACGCGGCCGCTGGGCAATGGCCTGAACGTGGATGAGCTGCGCTTCCGCGCGCCGGACCAGGAAATCGACATCAGCGGCCGTTGGCTGGGCCGCAGTGGTGGTGCGCGCACTGAACTGACCGCGCAGGTGCGCAGCGAAGACCTCGGTGGACTCATGCAGAACCTCGACTACGGCGGCCAGCTGCGCGGCGGCTCGGGTCGGGCGCAGTTGCAGGCGTCGTGGAGCGGCGGTCCGTCGGACTTCCAGCTGGGCAACCTGCAGGGCACACTCGATCTGCATGCGCGCAACGGCCAGCTGCTGGAGCTGGAGCCGGGTGCCGGCCGCGTGCTGGGACTGCTCAGCGTCACCCAGCTGCCGCGGCGCCTGATGTTCGACTTCCGCGACTTCTTCTCCAAGGGCTTCGCGTTCAACCAGATCGACGGCAGCATGCAGTTCGGCCAGGGCATGGCACGTACCGACAAGGTGTTGATCGAGGGCCCGGCGGCGAACATCACCATCCGCGGCCAGGCCGACCTGCGCAACCAGCAGTTCGACCAGACCATCGACGTCAACCCGCGTGCCGGCAACCTGCTGACCGTGGTCGGTGCGGTGGCCGGCGGGCCTGTGGGCGCTGCGCTCGGTGCCGCCACCAATGCGGTATTGTCCAAGCCACTGGGTGAAATCGGCGCCCGCACGTACAAGGTGACCGGTCCATGGAAGGAGCCGAAAGTGGAAGTGATCGAACGCAGCCGCGACAAGACTCCGCCGCCCGCGCCGAAGCCGGCGCCGGCCATTCCGCCGACCGTCACCGACCTGCCGCGCTCGCGCTGAGCGTGGCCCTCCTGTTCACGGGGCTTGCCTGAGCGCCCCCGCATCCCCAGATCGAGACCATGACTGATACCGCCCTGACGCTTGCCCAAGACCGCCTGTTGCGCCCCGGTGGCCTGGATACCGCTGGCCTGGAGCGCACCTTCGGCCAGTTGCTCGGCCCTGGTGTCGACTTCGGCGACCTCTATTTCCAGCACGCCCGCCGCGAGAGCTGGAGCGTGGAGGACGGCATCGTCAAGGACGGTGCCCATTCCATCGAGCAGGGCGTGGGCGTGCGCGCGATTGCCGGGGAGAAGACCGGCTTCGCCTACTCCGATGACATCCATGCCGACGCGCTGCTGGCGGCGGCGCAGTCGGCGCGTGCGATCTCGCGTGAAGGCGGTGCCCAGTCCGGGCGTTCGCTGCTGCGCGGCAACGCGCGCGCGCTGTACCCGACCCTGGACCCGATCGACAGCCTGGGCAACGAGGCCAAGGTCGAGGTGCTCAAGCGCCTGGACGGCTACCTGCGTGCCGCCGACCCGCGCGTAAAGCAGGTGATGGTCAGCCTGTCCGGCGGCGTGGACACCGTGCTGGTGGCCCGCACCGACGGCGTGCTGGGCGCCGACGTGCGCCCGCTTGTGCGCCTGAACGTGCAGGTGATCGTCGAGCAGAACGGCCGCCGTGAATCGGGCTATGCCGGCGGCGGTGGCCGCTATGGTTATGCCGAACTGTTCGCCGAGGGACGTCCGGAAGCGTTCGCCCGCGAGGCGCTGCGCCAGGCGCTGGTGAACCTGGACGCGGTGCCGGCGCCGGCCGGTGTCATGCCGGTGGTGCTCGGGCCGGGCTGGCCCGGCGTGCTGCTGCACGAAGCGGTCGGCCACGGCCTGGAAGGTGACTTCAACCGCAAGGGCACCAGCGTCTACGCCGGTCGCATCGGCGAGCGCGTGGCTGCCCCGGGCGTGACCATCGTCGACGACGGCACGCTGGACGGCCGCCGTGGCTCGTTGAACATCGACGATGAAGGCCACCCGACCCAGTGCACCACGCTGATCGAGGACGGCATCCTGGTTGGCTACATGCAGGACAGCCTCAATGCACGGCTGATGGGCATGGCGCCGACCGGCAACGGTCGCCGCGAATCATTCGCGCACCTGACCATGCCGCGCATGACCAATACCTACATGCGCGCCGGCCAGCACGATCCGCAGGAGATGATCCGGTCGGTGAAGAAGGGCCTGTATGCCGTCAACTTCGGTGGCGGCCAGGTCGACATCACCAGCGGCAAGTATGTGTTCTCGGCCACCGAGGCCTACCTGATCGAGGATGGCCGGATCACCGCGCCGGTGAAAGGCGCGACCCTGATCGGCAACGGCCCGGAAACCATGCAGAAGGTGCGCATGGTCGGTAACGACCTGGCCCTCGACGAAGGCGTGGGTATCTGTGGCAAGGACGGCCAGAGCGTACCGGTGGGCGTCGGCCAGCCGTCGTTGCTGATCGAAGGCATCACCGTCGGCGGTACCCAGGCCTGAACCGGGCGATGGCCAGCGCCACCGCCAGGCCCGGCGGGGACTCAGTCCTCGTCGCTGGCGTCGGCCGTGTCGTCGGCCTCGACCTCGTCGTCGCTGGCCTTCAGGCCCAGCGCGGCCGGCAGCATCAGCGTACGCAGCACCTGGAAGATCTCGCGGTAGGCGCGCGGCGGCTTGTTCTTGGCCTTTTCGGCCTGGGCGTTGCGCACCAGCGTGCGCAGCTGCTGGCGGTCGGCCTGCGGGTAGTCATCGAGCAGGGCGGCCAGCGCCTTGTCGCCCTCGGCAAGCAGGCGCTCGCGCCAGTCTTCGGCACGGTGCATCATCGCCACTTCGCGGCGGCCGGTCTCACTGTTGGCATCCAGCGCATCGCGGATCGCATCCAGGGTGGCATCTTCTTCGCGGCGCATGTGCTTGGCCAGGAACGCCAGCTGGCGCTTGTGGGCGATGTGGGCGGTGATCCGCTTGCACTCGGCGATGTGCGGCAGCAGGTCTTCCGGAACCGGCAGGCGCGCCAACTGGGCCGGGGTCAGCGACACCAGCTTCTCGCCCAGGGCCAGAACGTCGAGCGCGTCGCGCCGGTTCTGGCTGCGGCTCTTGTCGTGGAATTCACCGGTTTCTTCGTCGCGTCCGCGCATCGTCCATACCTGATTTCAAAAAAAGTCGCCCGGCGTGATGCCGGGCCCAACCTGTACAGGATAAAGCATTGAACGTGATCGCCCCTGAAGTCGCCGTCGGTGACGACAGCCCGGCCCGGCTGGAACGGCTGGCCGACCTCTCCCAGCAGCTGCTCGACCGTGCCCGCGCGCTGGGCGCCAGCCAGGCCGAGGTCAGCTGCAGCGAGGACCGTGGCCTGGAGGTCAATGTGCGCCTCGGGGACGTGGAGACCGTGCAGTCCACGCGTGACCGCGGCATCGCCGTCACCGTCTATTTCGGCCAGCGCAAGGGCAGTGCCAGCACCGGCGACCTGAACGAGGCCAGCCTGGCGGCCACCGTCGAGCAGGCCTGCGCGATTGCCCGGCATACCGAGGACGACCCGGCCGCCGGGCTGGCCGAGGCCGCGCTGATGGCCACCGATTTCCCGGATCTGGATGCCTGGCATCCGTGGGCGCTGCAGGCCGATGAGGCCGTGGACCTGGCCCTGGCCTGTGAAACCGCCGGCCGTGAGGCTGACGCGCAGATCCGCAATTCCGACGGTGCCTCGGTGTCGAGCATGCAGAGCCTGTCGGTGTACGCCAATTCGCATGGGTTCGTCGGCCGTGAGCGCGGCACCCACCATTCGATCGGATGTGCGCTGATCGCTGGCCAGGGTGATGGCATGCAGCGCGACGGCTGGTACACCGGAGCGCTGGCCCGTGAAGACCTGGAGGATGTGGGCCTGGTCGGCCGCCGTGCCGCCGAACGCACCGTTGCCCGCCTGCAGCCACGGTCGCTGTCCACCGGCAGCATGCCGGTGTTGTTCGCCCCGGAAGTGGCGCGCAGCCTGGTCGGCCATCTGCTCTCGGCCGTGTCCGGCGGTGCGCTGTACCGCCAGGCCAGCTTCCTGCTGGACAGCGTCGGCCAGCAGCTGTTCCCGGACTGGATGCAGATCGAGGAACTGCCGCACCTTCGCCGTGGCCTGCGCTCGGCTGCCTTTGACGGTGATGGCGTGGCTACCCGCGCCTCGGCCCTGGTCCGCGACGGTGTGCTGCAGCGTTATGTGCTGGGCAGCTACTCGGCGCGCAAGCTGGGCCTGCAGACCACCGCCAATGCCGGCGGCGTGCACAACCTGCAGCTGGCCGCCAACGCCGGTTCCCTGCAGGAGATTGCCCGGCAGATGGGCGACGGCCTGCTGGTGACCGAGCTGATGGGACAGGGCGTGAACGGGGTGACCGGCGACTACTCGCGGGGGGCTGGCGGCTTCCGTGTCGAGAACGGCGAGATCCAGTACCCGGTGGACGGCATCACCATCGCTGGCAACCTGCGCGAGATGTTCCGTTCGATCGAAGCGGTCGGCAGCGATGTCGACCCGCGCTCGCACATCCGCACCGGCTCGATCCTGTTGGGGCGGATGACCATCGCCGGTAATGATTGATGGCGTCGATGGCGTAAGCTATGCCCGCCTGACCCAACCAGCTTGGTGCTGGTGGGTCAAGACCACCCAATGAAAAGGAGTTTTGTCGTGAGCGAATTCGATAACGTCCCGCCGCCGCCGGTCACCACCGATGTGCCGGCCGACCAGCGCACCATGGCCCTGGCTGCCCACCTGCTGGGCATCTTCACCGGCTTCATCGGCGCGCTGATCATCTGGCTGATCAACAAGGACGATGCTGCAAAGTCGTTCGTCACCGACCAGGCCAAGGAAGCCCTGAACTTCCAGATCACCGTGACCATCGCCATGGTCATCAGCATCATCCTGATGATCGTGATCATCGGCGGCATCCTGGCCCCGATCGTCGGCATCATCAACCTGGTGTTCTGCATCATCGCAGCGGTCAAGGCCAACAACGGTGAAGCGTACCGCTACCCGTTCACCCTGCGCCTGATCAAGTAAGACCGGCTGCATGCTGAAACGAAAACGCCCGGCATTGCCGGGCGTTTTTGCTTGGCGGCAGCGCCGGGCCATGCCCGTCGAGCGCGCAGCGCGGCAGCATCACCGCCAGCGATCAGTGATCGCGTTCCACCGCCAGCGTCGCCAGCGCACGCAGCGCGTCGGCTTCCTCGCCATAGGCGGCCAAGGTGGCCTGCATGCGGGCCGCGAGTTCGCGCAGCTGGGCCTTCGCACCGTCCATGCCGAGCAGGGCGGGGAAGGTACTCTTGTCCTGCGCCTGGTCCTTGCCGGCGGTCTTGCCCAGCTGCTCGGAACTGGCTTCGACATCAAGGATGTCGTCACGCACCTGGAAAGCCAGGCCGAGCGCATCGGCGAAGCTGTCGAGCTGGGCGAGCTGTGGTTCGTGGGCCTGGCCGCACAGCGCGCCCATGCGCACCGCTGCACGGATCAGCGCGCCGGTCTTCAGTGCGTGCATGCGGGTCAGAGCCGCCAAGGTCTGCTGCTGGCCGGTAGCATCGATATCCAAGGCCTGGCCGCCGCACATACCGGAGGCACCGGAGGCATGCGCCAGGGTCTGCAGGCAGGCCACGCGCAGCGTTGCCGGCAGCGGTGCATCGGCCAGCAGACCAAAAGCACGAGTCTGCAGCGCATCGCCGGCGAGGATCGCGGTGGCTTCGTCGAAGGCGATGTGGGTGGTCGGCTTGCCGCGGCGCAGGGCGTCGTCGTCCATGGCCGGCAGGTCGTCATGCACCAGTGAATAAGCGTGGATCAGTTCGACCGCCATCGCCGCCGCGTCCAGGCTTTCCGTCTGCGCGCCGAACAGCTGGCCGCTGGCATACACCAGCAGCGGGCGCATGCGCTTGCCGCCGCCGAGCACCGAATAGCGCATGGCCTGGTGCAGGCGCTGTGGCGCCTCGGCCGGCGAGGGCAGGGCGGCGTCGAGCTGGCTTTCGATACGGTCGCGCCAGCGCGCGAACAATGCCTCAGCCGTCATGGCTGGGCGGGTCGAAAGGTTCGGCGGTTTCCGGCTGGGCCGGATCGCTGAGCAGGCGCACGCGCAGTTCAGCCTGCTCCAGCGCCTGCTGGCACTGGCGGTACAGACCGACACCGCGTTCGTAAGCACTGAGCGACGCTTCCAGGCTCAGCTCGCCGGTTTCCATCTGCTCCACCAGCTGCTCCAGCGATTCGAGCGACTGCTCGAACTGGGCGACCGGGGAGGCGTTTTCGGGGGACTTCTTGGCCATGCGGCAAGTGTGGACGGGCCGCGCGCGGGGGTCAATTCACCAGCCGCCCGGCCGCCACTGCAGCTGCGCGTCGTGCGCCTGCAACCAGGCCTGCAGTGGTGCGGCGATGACCACGTCGGCGGCGGCCAGCAACTGCGCGCCATCAAAGATCAACGGCAGCTGCGCGCGACGCCACGGCGCAAGATGTTCGCGCTGCAGGCAGTCCTTCAGCGCGTGTGAATGTTGGCGTCCGGGCAGCTGGATGCGCTCGCCACCCACGCGCGCGCGCACCTGCAGCGGGCGTTCGAAGGCAGCGATGCCCTGCAGGCGCAGCTGGCCACCGTCGGGCAGGGGCAGCGGCGCTCGCCCGTCCCATTCGGTCTGCCAGTCGTTCGGCAGCACGGGAAGCTGCGCGGGCAGCAGGTAGGCATGGTCGCGCCATTGCTGGATCGCGTGATCGTGCCAGCACGCGCGCGCCTGGCGGTCGTTGTCGGCCGGCAGCAGTTCGTCCAGTGCCTGCTGCAGCACCGTGGCCGGCAGCGGCGCGGCACCGTGGCCGACCACCCAGGCACGCAACACGCGCGCGGCGCGGCCCGGCGAGACCTGGCGCAGCAGCTGCAGCGACAGCACGCGCGGTGCCACTTCCAGATGCGTGATCAGTTCCGCGTCTTCTTCATCCAGCAGGTCCCGCGTCTGCCTGCAATGCAACGCGCTGCCCGCCAATGCGCTGGCCGCATGCGGCCAGCGCTGGCGCAGCAGCGGCAGCACCTGAAGGCGCAGGAAATTGCGATCGGCGTGGTCATCGCCATTGCTGGGGTCTTCGATCCAGCGCAGTGCGTGCTGGCGGGCATGGTCGAGCAGGGTGCTGCGGGGCACCTGCAGCAGTGGTCGCCACAGACGGTGACCGTCGAGCAGGCTGTCGGCGGACATCGCCGCAAGGCCGTCGACGCCGGAGCCACGCAAGGCGCGCAGCAGGAACGTTTCGGCCTGATCGTCCTGGTGCTGCGCCAGCGCCAGCGTTTCGCCCTCGCGCAGTTCGGCCGCGAACGCCGCCCGCCGTGCCTGCCGGGCCGCACCTTCGGGTCCCAGGCCTGTATCGCTTTCGACTTGCACGCGGTGTACGGCCAGTTCGATGCCCAATGCTATGCACTGCTGTTGGCAGTGCAGTACCCACTTGTCAGCTGCAGCTTGCAGGCCATGGTGGACGTGCACCGCGCGCAGCGGGGTACCGGAGGCCTGTGCACAGCGCCACAACCAGTGCAGCAGCACGGTCGAGTCGACACCGCCGCTGTAGCCCACCAGCACGGGCGCATCCAGCGGAACAAGGGCAGGGAATTCACTCACGTCGGCAAGTATAGGGTTGGTCGGCAGGGCTGCGCCCTGCACCCGCAGACGCGCAAGCAACGGCAACGGCCGAAGCAACAGCAGAAGCGGGTTTCCTGAGGGCAGGCGGGGTGGGTCCGGTTGCGGGGGGGCGCTGCAAGTACATCCATGTAAGCTCGGTCGCCGCATCCATGCGGCTCACGCCCCCGCAACCGGACCCACCCCGCCTTCGACAGTTTCCTGCGAGCTGTCCGGCATGTTGATGGGGTCAGATCCGTTTTCCGCAGGAAAACGGATCTGACCCCGGATTCAATTCGATATCTGACAGATCTGATCCACGCATGGCGTGGATCTACCGGCCGCCGGAAAACTGTCGAAGGCGGGGCACTGTGGGTTTGCGGGGTGTGAGCCGCATGGATGCGGCGATCAAGGCTACATGGACGTACTTGCGCCGTCCCCGCAAACCCACAGTGCCCCGCCATCCCACGGAATGCACGCTGTTGCTTCGGCTGTTGCCGTTGCGTCTGCAGGTGCAGGGCGCAGCCCTGCCGAAAACCTACTTCACTCGACGACCCTTGCGGTCGATGCGGAACCAGTCGCCGCCTTCCATCGGCGTGTGGCCATCGCCATCCGGCGTGCCACGACGGCAGCCATTGCAGACTTCAGCCACGCCATCCTGGAATGGCCACGCAAAATCGAAAGTGCCTGGTACCGTCTGCTGGAACTTCAGATCGAAGTAGGCCACGCGATTGCCAACGCGCCCGCGCAACAGGCCTTCCTGCGGTGTTTCCGGGCCGTTGTCCCAGGTGATCACCGGCAGGCTGCGACCCTTGCGGTTGATGTAGTGGAAGCCTTCGCCTGCGTAGACCACGGCCAGGCCGTGATCGTCGTACGGCAGTTGCGCCAGGATGTCCCGGCTGATCTGCGGCCGGCCGTTTTCGACCTCGCAGCCCGGCAGCATCCAGAGACCATGCTCTTCGGTCATGACCTTGCAGGCCGGTCCCTGCGCCAGCGCACTGCCGCTGGCCAGCACGCCGAGCAGGACCAGCGACCGCGCGAGGCGGCCGCTGGTAGGGGCAGGGCGTGCCGGCCACACCATCACTTGGCCTCGGCCTTGCGCTCGAAGACGGTCGGCGCCGGCAACTGCACCGGCACGCCCTTGTCATCGCAGGTACCGGCCTGGCACAGGCGCTCGCGCAGGGCCGGGGTGGCCTGCACGATCATGTGGTAGATCGCGTTCTGTTCCAGCGTGCCGCGGATCGCCTTGCTGCCGGGGCCACGGGCCCAGATGCCGACGTCCTCGCCACCGTGCGATTCGGACTTCATCGGCACCAGCGCTTCCTGCATGTAGTCCGGATGCTCGGTGTCGACCTCGCGCAGGTTCGGGCGGCCGTGGGCCGGTTCGAAGGTGCTGGGATTGTGCGGGTAGCGCTTGCTGCCGGCCGGCTGCTGGTTGCTGCTGCCGGTGTGGCCCGGGCCGTTGGCGTAGCTCAGGGTGGTGTAGGGCTGGCCGGTGCCGTCCAGCGCGTAGTCGAGCTTGCCGGCGCCATCTTCGCCGCCCTTGTCCTTCACCTTGCCCAGGATCGGGTTGCCGCGCGCCGGGTAGCCGACAAAATTCAGGGTGTGCGAGTGGTCGGCGGTGACAATGATCAGGGTGTCATCGGCCGAAGTCAGTTCGTTGGCCACGCGCACGGCGTCGGACAGCGCCACGGTCTCGGTCAGCGCCCGGTAGGCGTTGCCGCTGTGGTTGGCGTGGTCGATGCGCGCGCCTTCGATCATCAGCACGTAGCCTTCCTGGTGCTTTGAAAGATTCTTGATCGCGGCGGCAGTCAGTTCGGCCAGGCTCGGCTCACCACCCGGATCCTGCGGACGCTCGTATTCGTAGCGCATGTGGTCCGGCTCGAACAGGCCGAGGATGGCCGGCGCATTCGCGGCCGCCGCCAGCTGCTTGCTGTTCCAGACGTAGGCACCCTGCGGATGCGCCTGCTGCCATTCCTGCACCAGGCTGCGGCCGTCCAGGCGCTGGCCGACCTTGTCGTCGTACTCGGGGTCGCGCTCCTCCACGGTGGTGAACTCGCCACGGCCACCGCCCAGGGCGACCAGCGGGCCGCGGCCATAGCGCGAGGTGGACAGCAGCTGCTGGGCGATGTCCTTGCAGCCGGCGGCCTTGGCCGCTTCGGTCAGATCAGTGTCGTTTTCCCAGTTGCGCTCGGGCGAGTGCGCGTAGGTGGCGGCCGGGGTGGCATGGGTCAGGCGCGCGGTGGAGACCACGCCGGTGGCCAGGCCGGCGCTGTCGGCCAGCTGCAGCCAGGTGAGCAGACCCTTGGACAGGCTGTCGGCACAGTCAGTGCGGCTGCCGGCGCTGACGCCGATCGCGCCCATGTGGGTCTTCACGCCGGTGGTGATGGCAGTCATGGTGCCGGCCGAATCCGGTGTCTGCGAATCGGTGTTGTAAGTCTTGCTGAACGCCGTGGCCGGGAAGCGCTCCCAGGACAGCAGGTTCTCTTCACCCGAGCCGCCCTTCTGCTGGCCTTCGTAGATGCGCGAGGCGGCCACGGTGGTCAGGCTCATGCCGTCGCCGAGGAACAGGATGACGTTTCTGGCCTTGCCGGACATCGCGCCGTTGGCGGCGGCCTGGGCGGCGCCGCTGCGGTACCACCACTGCGGGGTCTCGCCGGCCGGATGGGCAACGGGATCGACGGCGACCTTCAGGCCGGCCGGGGCGGACGCGGGGGTGGTGCTGGCGCAGGCGCCCAGCAGCAGGGTGGTGGCGCAGGCGGCCAACAGGGAGACGGAACGGCGCATGGACGCTGGGATCTCACAAACTGTAACGGGACGTTCATTATGCCCGCCCTCGCAAGGCACGCCGATGACACACTGATTTGCCCGCCCGGCGGTCGTTCTGCGGGCCGCCTTGGGCTATCGTGCCAGCATCCCTTCCTTCCCCTCTGGATTGCCTATGAAGCTGGTCTCTGCCTGGCTGCGGATTCCATTCTGGCAGCGCGTGGTCGGTGGCTTCGTGCTTGGCGCGCTGGCCGGCTGGGCGCTCGGCCCGGCTGCTGAAACCTGGTTCGGCCCGCTGGGCGAGCTGTACGTCACCCTGATCAAGATGATCGCGGTGCCGCTGGTGTTCTTCGCGGTCATCAATGCGATCTCGTCGCTGCACGGCCAGAAGTCGGTCGCCGCGCTCAGTGGCCGCACCTTCCTGTGGTTCGTGATCACCGCAGCGCTGGCGGTCTGCGTCGGCCTGGGCGTGGGCACCGTTCTGCAGCCCGGCGCCGGTGGCCTGCAGCTGTCGATGGCGAGCAACTACGTGCCGCGTGAAGTGCCCAGCGTGGTGCAGGTGCTGCTGGACGTGGTACCGGCCAATGTCTTCTACGCGCTGTCCGGCATCGGCACCAAGGTCAACGCAGCGGGTGAAACCGTGCTGGCCGCCGGCCGAGGCTCGATCCTGCCGGTGATCTTCTTCGCCGGCCTGGTCGGCTTTGCCATCGTCAAGCTGGGCGAGAAGGTGACCGAAGCGCGCAAGCTGGTCGGGCAGATGAGCGACATCATGATCCAGGTGACCCGCTTCGTGCTTGAGGTTACCCCGATCGGTACCTTCGGCCTGATCGCCGGCCTGGTCGGCAGCTATGGCTTCGAGAAGCTGCTGCCACTGGGTCATTTCGTGCTGGCGCTGTATGTCGCCTGCGCGCTGCACATCGTGGTGGTCTACAGCGCGCTGCTGCTTGCCCATGGCCTGAACCCGCTGAAGTTCTTCCGTGGTGCGGCGCCGGGCATGCAGGTCGCCTTCGTCAGTTCGTCCAGCTTCGCTGCGATGCCGGTGGCGCTGCGTTCGATCACCCACAACCTGGGTGTGAACAAGGACTACGGTTCGTTTGCCGTGCCGCTGGGCGCGAGCATCAAGATGGACGGCTGCGGCGCGATCTACCCGGCGCTGTGCGCGGTGTTCATCGCGCAGTACAGCGGCGTGCCGCTGACGCCGGAACAGTACGTGGTGGTGCTGATCGCCTCGGTGCTGGGCAGCTTCGGCACCGCCGGCGTACCGGGTACGGCGGTCATCATGGCCACCGTGGTGCTGAGTGCGGCCAACCTGCCGCTGGAAACCATCGGTTACCTGTACGCGATCGACCGCATCCTGGACATGATGCGCACGATGACCAATGTGACCGGCCAGATGCTGGTACCGGTGATCGTGGCCAAGGAAACCGGGTTGCTCGACCAGGCGGTGTACGACAACCCGTCCAGCAACGTGGGCGTGGACGATCCAGATCCGACGCCGCCACGCGGCTGAGGTTGCGTGGAAATGAAAGGCCCGCCCTGACCGGCGGGCCTTTTGTTTGGGGGATGGCGGACGCGTTGCCGACCAAGGCGGCCCCCCCCCCCGGTAGATCCACGCCATGCGTGGATGGAGAGTGCCGACCAAGGTCGGCAGCTACCCACCCATAACGGGCAACAACAAAAAAGCCGCTGCAGGGGCAGCGGCTTTTTCTCCTATCAGGCGGCGCCGTGGCGCCAGCGGGCCAGATCAGAGGTCGACCCGGCGGGCCTGCATGAACTTGTTGCCCCAGTAGCCACTGAGCAGGGTGTCCACGCGGACGTCCTTGCCCGAGCTCGGAGCGTGCAGGAAGCGGCCGTCGCCAACATAGATGCCGACGTGGTCAACACGGCCCTTGCGGCCGAAGAAGACCAGGTCACCCGCGGCCAGCGCGGTGCGGTCATTGATCAGTTCGGCGTTGTCGTCGTGCGCCATCTCGCGCGAGACGCGCGGCAGCTCGATGCCCAGGGCCGAGCGGAACACGTAGCCGACCAGGCCGCTGCAATCGAAACCGCTGTCCGGGTTGCTGCCACCCCAACGGTACGGGGTACCCAGCAGCGTCATTGCGCGGCGCAGCAGCGACTGCACCTTGCCGTTGTCGGCGGCGGTACCGACAACGCTGCCGTTGGCGGCGCTGCTGGTGTCGTAGTTGGCAAGCAGGCGGCTGAGGTCGCCGGCCACTACGGCCGAGCGGTCCATCAGCGGAATGGTGTCGTTGGCGGCCAGGTGCGGCAGCAGGGCGGCCAGCGTGGCGCTGGCGGCGGCATCGACGCGGCTGCGCTGCGGAGCAGCAGCCTCGGCCTTGGCAGCCGGTCGGGCGGTGTTCTCGGCCGCCGGGGCCGGGGTCACATCGGAACGGTTCGGAGCAGTCTGCGACCAGGCCGGAAGGCTGGTCAGACACAGTGCCAAGCCAAGCAACAGCGGGCGGGCACTACGTGAAGATACGGAAGTCTGGCCTTCGCTTTTCAGGTCGTCAGTCGTCACGCGTCGGTCACAGGAAAAAAACGATGGGGCATCATGCCCTGCGGACGCATCTAAAAGTTAAAAATTCCGTTATAAAACCGTTATTTTGATGGTGATGGACGTCACACTTTTGAACATGTCGCCTGTTCATTTTAGCGAAGAACACGTTTTGCGCCGGTGTAGTGGTCTTTCCAATAGGGCCCGCTGAGCGAATCGAGGCGAACCGTACCGCCGGTGCTCGGCGCGTGCACGAAGCGTCCTTCACCTACATAAATGCCTACATGGGTGACGCTGCCGCGGCTGCCGAAGAACACCAGGTCACCCGTGGCCAGGCGCTGCGGATCGATCTTCGGGCCCTGCACCGCGGCCAGGTCGCGCGAGGTCCGCGGCAGCTTCAGGTCCAGCATCTCGCGATAGACGTAGGCGACCAGTCCGCTGCAGTCGAAGCCCGAATCAGGCGTGTTGCCGCCATAGCGGTAAGGCGTGCCGACCAGGCTGATGGCGCGCATCAGCACCGAGTTGGCGGCCTCGGGATTGTCCGGCACCGTCTTCGGCCAGTTCGCCGAGGGCGGTGGTGGGGCCGGGCGCGTGGCCTTGCCGCCGCCACAGGCGGTCATCAACAGGGGCAGGGCCAGCAGCAGGGCCGGGGCGAGGAGCCGGCGCGGGCCGGACGAAACTGGCGTGATCTGCATGATCTCCGGATAATGCGCCACCTTGGATTGGCCGTCATGATGGCGGCGTCCCCGCCGGGCGACAACCCGCCCCAACCCGCCTGCCTCCGGCAGATCCATACAGAGTTGCGCATGAAGATCGAAAAAGACCGCGTTGTCCGCTTCCACTACACCGTTTCCGAAGCCGGCCAGGAGCCGATCGAATCGTCCAAGGACCGCGGCGAGCCGCTGGCGATCCTGATTGGCCACGGCAACATCATCCCGGGCCTGGAAAACGCCATGATGGACAAGGAAGCCGGCGCGACCTTCAATGTCGACGTCAAGGCGGCCGACGCCTACGGCGAGCGCCGTGACGGCCTGTCCCAGCGCGTGCCGAAGAAGCACTTCGGCAACACCAAGCTGGTCCCGGGCCAGCAGGTCGTGCTGCAGACCAACTTCGGCCCGCGTGCGGTGACCGTGCAGAAGGTCGGCATGAGCGTTGTCGACGTTGACCTGAACCACCCGATGGCCGGCAAGGACCTGCATTTCGACGTGGAAATCGTCGACGTGCGCGAAGCCGGCAAGGAAGAGCTCGACCACGGCCACGTCCACGGCGACGGTGGTCACCAGCACTGATCGCAGCGCGATCGTGATGGCTGCAACGGCCCGCTACGGCGGGCCGTTGCGTTTGTGGAACACGGCGCGGCCATCCATGGCGCGCAGGCCAGCGGCATAATGGCGAATCTGCCCGACGGATCCCCCGTGAACGCCGCTTCTCCTTCCCTGCAGCCGGTGGCTTCCGGCGAACGCATCGCGGTGCTGGACATGCTGCGCGGTGCCGCGCTGCTGGGCATCCTGCTGATGAACATCGAGGCCTTCAGCGGACCGCTGGATCTGGCTTTCACCGGCATCGACGCGCATTGGCAGGGCATCGACTATTGGGCTGACGCCTTCGTCTACGTGTTCGTGCAGGGCAAGTTCTTTACCTTGTTCTCGCTGCTGTTCGGTGCCGGCTTTGCGGTGATGGCGCAGCGCGCTGAAGTGGCCGGGCGTGGCTTCACTCCGTTCTACCTGCGCCGCAGCGCCGGACTGCTGCTGATCGGGTTGTGCCATGCGCTGCTGGTCTGGTCCGGTGACATCCTGGTGATGTACGCGCTGGTGTCGCTGCCGTTGCTGGCTTGCCGCGAGGCGCCGCGCAGCTGGCTGCCATGGATGGGCGTGATGCTCTATCTGGGCGGTGTGGTGATGATGCTGATGGTCGGCGCGATGGTATCGATGGCCTCGGACGAGGATGTGCAGAAAATGCTGGCTGAGGCGCAGCAGAGCATCGATCAGCAACGGTTGGTGTACGGGCACGGCGGCTGGATGCAGGCCAACGTGCAGCGGTTGAGCGAGTTCGGCACGTCGATGGGTGCGCTGCTGATCACCGGCCCCGAAGTGCTGGGCATGTTCCTGATTGGCAGCTGGTTCGCCGGCAGCGGTGCGCTGGTGGCGCCGGAGCGCTTCCCGCGGCTGTACGCGGTGCTGCGCTGGATTGCGCTGCCGCTGGGCCTGCTGGTCACGGTACTGGGCGTTGCCTGGAAGCCGTACCTGGTGCCGGGTGCCTACGACCTGCCGGTGACAGCCGCGATGGCACTGGTGACGATCGGCGGTCTGCTGATGTGCTTGGGCTACCTGGCGTGGATCGTGCGCTGGCGCACGCAGCTGGGTTGGCTGGCACCGGTCGGGCGCATGGCGCTGACCCATTACCTGGCGCAGTCGCTGGTCTGCACGCTCCTGTTCTATCACTACGGCCTGGGATGGTTCGAGGTGATGCCTCGCAGCGTGCAGCTGCTGTCGGCATTGCTGCTGTTCGCCAGCCAGGTGGTGATCAGCCATCTCTGGTTGCGTCGGTTCCGCTTTGGTCCGATGGAATGGCTGTGGCGAGCGATGACCTACGGGCAATTGCCGGCGATGCGACGTGTTGCCGGGCAGGGCTGATCGATGCCTGGCACACACGCCGTTGACCTTGATCGCCGCCATCATCTGTGCAGCTGTTGCAGATCATCGGTCGCGTCAGTTCACGTCTGGCCTGCAGTGGGCCGTGTCATGCTCGATATCAGCATGAGTGCCGGCACCGGCCCGCTGATCACCGATCCTGTCTGCGACCGTCCACCCGTGATCGATCCTGCCTCCTACCCACCCGAGCGATTCCGATGAGCACTGCACTCTATGATTACGATCTGATCGTCCTTGGCGGTGGCTCCGCCGGCCTGGCTGGCGCGATCCGCGCCGCGCAGCACGGCAAGCGCGTGGCGATGCTGGAGCCGGGCGAACTGGGCGGGACCTGCGTCAATGTCGGCTGCGTGCCGAAGAAGGCGATGTGGCTGGCGGCCGACCTGCACGAGCGCATCGGCCTGGCCAGTGCGATGGGCTTCGATGTCCAAGCGCGCCCGGCACTTTCCTGGAAGGAACTGGTGATCCATCGCCAGGCCTACATCAGCAACATCCACACCAGCTACCACAAGCGCCTGGATGAGACCGGCGTGGTGCGTATTCCAGCGCGTGGCCATCTGCTGGATGCGCACACCGTGGCCTGTAGCGATGGTGTGCGCTACAGCGCCGAGCACATCCTGATCGCCACCGGTGCGCACCCGTTGCGGCCCGACATTCCCGGTGCCGAACTGGGCCTGGTCTCCGACGATTTCTTCGATCTGCGCGCGGCGCCTGCCGAGGTCGCGATCATCGGGGGTGGTTACATCGCAGTGGAACTGGCCGGCCTGCTGCAGGCACTGGGCAGCAAGGTCAGCCTGCTGGTGCGCGGCAAGCGACTGCTGGAGCGGTTCGACTACGAACTGACCGATCAGTTGGCCGAGAACCTGAAACAGCAGGGCGTGCGCATCCATTTCGACTACCGCCTGCGCGAACTGCAGCGCGATGGTGAACGCGTGCGTGCATTCGGCCATGACGGCCCACTCGACAGCGTGTTCGATGCGGTGTTCTTTGCTACCGGCCGCCGCGGCAACAGCCGTGATCTGGGCCTGGAAGCACTCGGCATCGGCATCGGCGAGCACCAGCAGGTGCAGGTGGACGAGTGGCAGACCACGAACGTGCCGAGCGTGCACGCGGTGGGGGACATCGCCGGCAAGGTCGGCCTGACCCCGGTGGCGGTGGCGGCATCGCGGCGGCTGATGGACCGCCTGTTCGGTGGCCGGCCGCAATCGAAGATGGATTACGAGAACGTGGCCAGCGTAGTGTTCTCGCACCCACCGCTGGGCGCGGTGGGCATGAGCGAAGAAGAAGCACGCGCGTGTTTCGACCAGGTGAGCGTCTACCACAGCCGTTTCCGCCCGATGCTGCAGGCGCTGGCAAATGGCACCCAGCGCAGCCTGTTCAAGATGGTCTGCGCCGGCCCGGAAGAACGCGTGGTCGGCATCCATCTGCTGGGCGAGGCCGCAGACGAGATCCTGCAGGGCTTCGCAGTGGCGGTGAAGATGGGCGCGACCAAGGCCCAGTTCGACGACACCGTGGCGATCCACCCGACGTCTGCTGAAGAAGTGGTGTTGATGCGCTGAGCCGACACTCACGGTAGTGCCGGCCGCTGGCCGGCAACCTCGACAGCAACGGCCGAAGCAACAGCAACAGCAACAGCAACAGCAACAGCGTGCATTCCGTGGAATGGCGGGGTGGGTCCGGTTGCGGGGGACGCTGCAAGTCCCCCTCCGGGGCCCGGCCCAGCCGCTGGCGGCTGTGCGTTCGGGCGCTTGCGAAGCAGTGCTTCGCAAGCAAAGCGCCCTCACCCCCGCAAGCTCGGTCGCCGCTTGCTCGTGTGCGCTGTCCTGCGTACACGGCAAGACCGGGGTTGGGCGTCCTGCCCAACCCGCCCGAGGCGTGCCTCGGGCCCATGCGGCTCACGCCCCCGCAACCGGACCCACCCCGCCTTCGACAGACTCCTGCGATCTGTCCGAACTGCGTTTTGTGTTGCTGTTGGTAGGTGTCGACCTTGGTCGACACGTAGATCCACGCCATGCGTGGATCAGGAGTTGCAGTGAGCATGAACGGACATCGGATCGTTCGCCCGGAAGTGCCATGAGACAATTGGAAGCAATCCGGCTGCTTCCAGCCGCCCATGCGGCCCGTTTTCTTCCTGATGTCCACTTCTTCCCCCCGCATCGCCACCACGTCCCCGCGCATCGCTCTGGGCGGCATCGGCCTGGCTGCAATCGGCGCCATTGCCGCTTCAGGCAAGGCCATCATCGTCAAGCTGGGGCTGCGCCATGGCGTGGATGCCACAACGCTGCTGGCGCTGCGCATGCTGATGGCGCTGCCCCTGTTCGCGCTGATGGCGGTGTGGGCCTCGCGCCGTGCCGCACCGCTGTCCTGGCGCGACCGTGCACGCGTGCTGTGGCTGGGCTTCACCGGCTATTACCTGTCCAGCCTGCTGGACTTCCAGGGGCTGCAGTACATCAGCGTGACCCTGGAACGATTGATCCTGTACTTGAACCCGACCCTGGTACTGCTGATCAACGTGCTGCTGGCACGACAGCGGCCGGGCCGCTGGCAGATCGGTGCGCTGGTGCTGAGCTATATCGGCGTGCTGATCGCCTTCGGCCACGATCTGCAGCGTGAGGGCGGGCAGATCATCCTCGGCAGCCTGCTGGTGCTGGGCAGTGCACTCAGCTATGCGCTGTACCTGTTCGGCAGTGGGCAGGTGGTGGCGCGCATCGGTGCGGTGCGGCTGACCGCCTATGCCAGCTGCGTGGCCAGCGCGCTGGTGCTGCTGCATTTCGCGGTGACCCATCCGCTGCCGCTGCTGTGGCAGGCTCCGGCGCCGGTGCAGTGGCTGTCGCTGGTCAACGCCACCGTGTGCACGGTGCTGCCGGTGCTGGCGATCATGCTGGCGGTGCAGCGCGTGGGTTCGTCGCTGGCCGCGCAGGTCGGTATGCTGGGCCCTGTTTCCACCATCGTGATGAGCCTATGGCTGCTCGACGAACCGATGGGGCCGGCGCAGATCGCCGGCACCGTACTGGTGCTGATCGGCGTACTGCTGGTGACCCGCCTGCGACGCTGACGCCGGAGCAGGCGCGTGCGCGCATCCTGGCGGTGATCCGTGCGATTCCGCCTGGCAAGGTGATGGGCTACGGCCAGGTGGCGATGCGTGCCGGCCTGCCTGGGCGCGCGCGGTTGACCGCACGCATCCTCGGCCAGAACGACGATCCAGACCTGCCCTGGCACCGCGTGCTGCGCTCGGATGGGCGCATTGCCATGGAAGAAGGGTCGGCCGGCTGGCGCGAGCAGTCGCAGCGGCTGCGTGCCGAGGGCGTAGTGGTGGAGAATGGCCGGGTGCGGATGCCCGCGACCGATCCGGTTGCAGCGCTGGATGCGGCCGTGTGGGGCCCCGGTTGAGCGCCGCTGGCGACTGAACAGGCTACGCCTGCCGGTCGCCAACAAGACACGGTGCTGCGGCTATGATGGAGGCCGTTCCATGCCGGTGCTCCCATGTTCCCGCGACTGCCTACCGTTACCAAGGCCCTGCTGATCGCCAACGCGATCCTGTTCCTGCTGCAGCAGCCGTTCCTGCTCGGCATGCAGACCTTCGAGCCGTTCATGCTGCAACCGTTGCAGCAGGGCTTCGACGCATTCTCGCCGGGTGGCAACTTCCAGCCGTGGCAGCTGCTGACCTATGGCTTCCTGCACGGCAGCTTCGGGCACCTGTTCTTCAACATGCTGGCCGTCTTCATGTTTGGCGCGCCACTGGAGCAGACCTGGGGCGAGAAGCGCTTCCTGCTCTATTACCTGGTGTGCGTGGCCGGTGCCGGCGTCTGCCAGCTGCTGGTGGGCACGCTGCTGGAAAACCCGGCCACGGTGCTGGGCGCTTCCGGTGGCGTGTTCGGCCTGCTGCTGGCCTACGGCATGTTGTTCCCGAACCAACGGGTGATGCTGCTGTTCCCGCCGATTCCGATGAAGGCACGGACCTTCGTGATCCTGTTCGGCGTGGGCGAGCTGGTGCTGGGCATGACCGGCTGGCAGCCGGGCGTGGCCCATTTCGCGCACCTGGGCGGCATGCTGTTCGGCTGGTTGCTGATCCGCTACTGGCGCGGGCAGCCGCCGTTCAACAAGCGTCGTCCGCCCGGCCCGCCGAAGCGCCCGAACCATCTGCGCAGCGTGAAGTGAGGCGCGATGCGCCTCGCTTCACGCGAGTAGGTGCCAACCTTGGTTGGCACGCTTTGAACGGGATCATTTGACGCTGTAGGTGCCGACCGTTGGTCGGCACGCATTGCCCGGTAGTTGCCAACCTTGGTTGGCACCTACCAACAGCAGATCGCGGCAACGGCAGGGCAAACCCGCATCCGCGCGTGGCGAGGATCTACAGATCCTGCAACACCACCTGGGCGGCATTGTGTCCCGGCGCACCGGTCACACCGCCACCGGGATGGGTGCCCGACCCGCACAGGTATAGTCCGGGCAGGGCGCCGCGATAGCCGGCCTGGCCGACCATCGGTCGAGCCGAGAACAGCTGGTTGGCACTGAGCGCGCCATGAAAAATGTCGCCACCGATCAGGCCAAAGGTCCGTTCCAGATCCAGCGGTGACAGCACCTGTCGACCGAGAACACTGTCGGCGAAGCCGGGTGCATACCGTTCAACGGTGGCGATCATCAGGTCGGCAACGGTATCGCGGTGATCATCCCAATGGCGGCCTTCAGGCAACACCGGCGCCACGTGCTGGCAGAACAGGCTGGCCACATGCTGGCCGGGCGGCGCCAGCGAATCGTCCAGCGTACTGGGAATGAGCATTTCCACGATCGGTTCGCGCGACCAGCCGTCGCGGCGCGCATCCAGCCAGGCCCGGTCCATGTAGTCCAGGCTGGGCGCAATGATGATGCCGGCGCTGAGGTGATCGCCGGGGCCGGGCAGGGCGCGGAAGTCCGGCAACCGCGACAGCGCCACGTTCATCCGGAAGGTGCCGGAGCCGCAACGCCAGTTCGCCATCCGCTCGCGCGTAGCTGCCGGTACCTGCGAAGGTTCCAACAATTGCTCGTACAGCAGTTTTGGATTGACGTTGGCGATCACTGCTCTTGCACGCAGGATTTCACCGTTGGCCAGTTCCACGCCCACCGCGCGGCCCTGTTCGATCCGCACGCGCTGCACCCCGGCCTCCGCGCGCAGTTCCGCGCCGGCCTCGCGTGCCGACGCCGCAATCGCCTGGCTGATCGTTCCCATGCCGCCGATCGCGTGGCCCCACGCGCCTTTCACGCCATTGCACTGGCCGAATACGTGGTGCAGCAGCACGTACGCACTGCCCGGTGTGTACGGGCTTGCGTAGTTGCCGACGATGCCATCGAAACCAAACAGCGCCTTGATCGGCGCGCTCTCGAACCAGCGATCCAGATACTCGGCCGCCGACAGCGTGAACAGGTCGAGCAGTTCCTGCCGCAGCGAGGTATCCAGCGTAGCCAGTTCACGACCGAGGCGGCCCATCTGCCACAGGGCGGGCAGGGCACGCCAACCGCCCGTCACGCCCAGATCCGGTGGCGCACGCAGAGCCCACGCGCGCAGTACGTCGGCGAAGATCTCCAGGCGCGCCTCGTACGCTGGCAAGCGCTGCGCATCCTGTTTGGAGAACTTCGCTACTTCGGCCTGGGTGCGGCCCAGCGCCGACAGCAGATAGCGGTCATCAGGCAACGGCAGGAAGTTGTTGGCCGGACGCGCGACGATGCGCAGCCCATGTGCATGCAGCTGCAGGTCATCGATCACCTGCGGTTGCAGCAGCGAGACCGTGTATGACGCCACCGAATTGCGGAAACCGGGATGGAATTCCTCGGTGACTGCCGCGCCGCCGAGAACGCCACGACGTTCCAGCACCAGCACTTTCTTTCCGCCGCGCGCCAGATAGGCCGCGCAGACCAGGCCGTTGTGGCCACCGCCAACGATGATCGCATCCCAGGTCATCAGCACCTCGGAAAAAGGGACGGAGGGAGTTAAGTCGCAATCTGCATCTGAGCACAGGACAGGGGCAGAAACGACTTAATCCCCTCCGTCCCCTTTTTTGATTGCCGCTTCGATGGTGGCGATGTCGATCTTCTTCATCGGCATCATCGCGTTGAAGGCGCGCTTGGCCAGTGCCTTGTCCTTGCTGGTCACCGCTTCGATCAGCATGCGCGGGCTGATCTGCCAGGAGATGCCCCAGCGGTCCTTGCACCAGCCGCATTGGCTCTCCTGTCCGCCGTTGCCGACGATCGCATTCCACAGGCGGTCGGTCTCGGCCTGGTCCTCGGTCTGGATCTGGAAGGAGAACGCTTCGCTGTGCTTGAACGCGGTGCCGCCGTTGAGGCCGACACAGGGAACACCACAGACCGTGAACTCGACCGTCAGCACATTGCCTTCCTTGCCGTCGGGATAGTCACCGGGGGCGTGATGCACGGCGGTCACCGCGCTGTCGGGCAGGAGGCTGGCGTAGAAGGTGGCGGCCTCGAGCGCGCCGTTGTCGTACCAGACACAGATCGTATTCTTGTGTGCCATGTCGGGGCTCCGCGATGGACGAAGCCGCAGCGATAGCACGCCCGGTGTTAACCCGGGATCGTGCTGCACCCGCAAAAAAGGGCGCCCGAAGGCGCCCTCTGCATTACCGGTGCGGCAGTTGGCTCAGCGCCAGACCTTGATCTGCTCGGCTTCGCTGCGCTGCATCGGCTGGCCGGCCTTGCAGCTGAAGGTGGCGCCAAATGCCGGCAGGTTGGCCAGCGTGCCGTTGCTGCGCCACAGGCCCGGCGCACGGATGTCGGCGGTCAGGCGGCGCACGGCTTCGTTCGGCGACAGCTGCTGTGCCCACAGCGCCGACCAGGCGCGGAAGAAGCCCTGCTGCTGTGCCTGCTTGGCCTTCGGCTCCTGTGCGAGATAAGCCGCCCAGGCCAGCTCCAGGCCGGCGATGTCGGCCAGGTTCTCTTCCTGGGTCAGCGTGCCGTTGACCTTGGCACCCTTCACGCCCGGGAAATCATAGCTGCCGTACTGCGCGGCCACGCGGTTGCCGAGCAGGGTCCAGGCGGTCTTGTCGGCCGGGGTCCACCAGCTGCGCAACTCGCCCTTGGCGTCGACCAGCGCACCCTTGGCATCGATCGCACGGGTCAGTTCGTGGCCAACCAGGCCACCGAAGCTGCCGAACTTGTCGGCGGCATCGGCCTTGGCGTTGAACACCGGGCCCTGCAGGATCGCGGCGGTGACGATCAGGCGGTTCTGGGCCAGGTCGTAGGCCAGCGACGGCTGCTGCGGCAGCACGTCCCAGCGACGGTCGGCGTTGCCCTTGCCGATGCGCTTCATTTCCTCGCGATGGCGCCAGGTCGAAGCGATCAGCATGTTGCCGCCGAACGAGCCACGGCCCATCGGCTGCACGCTGTAGTCGAGGTCGCGCAGCGGGGTGCCGATCTCGATCTTCAGCGCGGCCAGCTTGGCCTGCGCTTCGGTCTTGGCCTCGGCGCTCATCCAGCTGCTGTTCTTGACCGCTTCGATCTGCACTTCACGGACCTTGTCGACGATCCACGCCGCCTGGCGACGGTCTTCGGCCGGCAGGTAACGGGCGGCGTATTCGCGACCGACCATCGGGCCAGCGGCCACGTTGATCGCATCGAGCACGTCTTCCCAACGCTGCGGCGGCAGGGTCTCGCCACGCAGCACGCGGCCGCGGAATTCGAACTCGGCGTCGCGGTAGGCCTTGGACAGGTACGGCGCCATCGAGTCGCCCACGCGCCAGCGCAGGTAGGCCTTCCACTGGTCCGGCTTGAGCTTGGTGACCATGCCGTCGAGCTGCTTGAACAGGCCCGGGTCGGCCAGCGAAACCAGGTCGTCATCCACGCCCTGTGCCTTCAGGAAAGCGTCCAGCTGCAGGTTGCGGTAGCGGCTGTTGAGCTCCTTGGTGGAGATCGGCGCGTAGTTGTTGAACGGGTTGTTGATGCCGGCCAGCGACTGCGCATTGCGTGCCAGCTCGGTTTCCAGCGCGATCACCGCCTGCGACTCGGCATCCAGCTTGGCGGCCGGGGTGCCGGTCAGCGCCAGGATCTGCTTGACGTAGTTGCGGTAGCGCCCCATCAGGGCCACGGTGTCGGCATCTGTACGGGTATAGAACGCCGGATCCGGCAAGCCCATGCCGCCCTGCATGAAGTAGCCGATGTGGCGGTCAAGTGCCTTCAGGTCGACGTCCGGGCCGAAGTTGAAGGCCACCGGGATGCCGACCTGGTGCAGTGCCGCGATCGAGGCCGGTACATCCTTGGCCTTCTTGATCGCGTTGATGCGGGTCAGCAGCGGTGCGATCGGGTTGGAGCCGTCCGCTTCCACGGCCGCTTCGTCCAGGCCACTGGCCCAGAAATCACCCAGCAGCTTCTGCACGTTGCCCTGCGGCGACTTCATCGCCGCGTCGAGCAGTTCGCGCTGCTGCTGGCGGCTGCGGTCGACCAGCTGGCCCAGCGCGGTGATGGCGCCGGTCTGCGGTACCGGGTTGGCCTTCAGCCAGCCTGCATTGGTGGCGTCGTAGAAGTCGCTGCACTGGGCGCTGACAGCCGGGGCGCGCGCGGCCTTTTTCTTGGCGGCGAATGCATCGTGGGTCGGGACCAGGGTCGCCAGGCTGATGCCCAGGGCGATGGCAAGCGGACGGAAATTGGGCATGTGGAACGAATCCGTGATGGATTGAGGGCGCGCGCACTATAGCAAGCTGTGCATCGACGCGGCATGCAGGCGTCACGCCCTGTTCGCGGGTCACCGGCATCAGTAGATCCAGGCCATGCGTGGATGACATGCAATGCGCCGCCAAAAGCAGAGGCCCGGGAATTCCCGGGCCTCTGCAGGTCTACCTTGGCATCAGCCAGGGCTTACCAGATCACCACCTGCTGTTCGCCGGCGCGGACCATCGGCGAACCGGCCTTGCACTGGAACGCAGCGGCGAAGGTCGGCAGGTTCGACGGCGCACCCATGGCACGGAACTGCGCCGGGGCGTGCGGATCGGTGGCCAGGCGGACCTTTGCGTTCTCCGGGGTGTACTTGGTGCGCCACACGGTGGCCCAGTTGAAGAAGAAGCGCTGGTCGCGGGTGAAGCCGTCGACCTTCGCATCTTCCTTGCCGGCGGTGGCCTTCTGCAGGGCATCGTAGGCGGTGGCAAGGCCACCCAGATCGGCGATGTTCTCGCCCAGGGTCAGGTGGCCGTTCACCGCCTGGCCGTCGACCTTGTACTGGTCGAACTGCTTGACCAGCTTGCCGGTCAGGCCTTCGAAGTTCTTCTTGTCGGCCGGGGTCCACCAGTCTTCCATGTTGCCGGTCGGCCCGAAGCGCGCACCCTGGTCGTCGTAACCGTGGGTCATTTCATGGCCGATCACCGCACCGATGCCGCCGTAGTTCAGCGCGTCGTCGGCCTTCGGATCGAAGAACGGCGGCTGCAGGATGGCAGCCGGGAACACGATCTCGTTCTGCAGCGGGTTGTAGTAGGCATTGACCGTCTGCGGGGTCATGCCCCACTCGGTCTTGTCCACCGGCTTGCCGATCTTGGACAGGTTGAACTTGTAGTTGAATTCGCTGGCGGCGCGCACATTGCCCAGGAAGCTGTCGCGCTGGGTCTGCAGGCCCGACCAGTCACGCCACTTGTCCGGGTAGCCGATCTTCGGGGTGAAGGTTTCCCACTTGGCGATGGCCTTGGCCTTGGTTTCCTCGCTCATCCAGCTCAAGCCCTGGATGCGTTCCTTCAGCGAAGCCGCCAGGTTCTTCACCAGCTCTTCCATCTTCGCCTTGGCTTCCGGCGAGAAGGCCACCTTCACGTACAGCTGGCCGAAGGCTTCGCCGGCATCGTTCTCGATGGTGCCCAGCACGCGCTTCCAGCGCGGCTTCTGTTCCTTCTGGCCATTGAGGGTCTTGCCGTAGAACTCGTAGTTCTCCTGCACGAAGGCGTCGGCCAGGTACGGCGAAGCGCTGTCCACGGTGTGGAAGCGCAGGTAGGCACGCCACACCGACGGATCGGTGTCGCCCAGCGCCTTGCTCACTTCCTCATGGAAAGCCGGCATGGCCAGCGAGAACTTCTCCGGCGCGGCTACGCCCTGCGACTTGAAGAACTCGGTCCAGCTGAAGTTCGGGGTCAGCTTGTCGGCGTCGGCCAGGGTGACCGGGTTGTAGAACAGCTCGACGTTGCGCGACAGCTCGACGCGCGACTTGGAGGCCTTGGCCAGGCGGGTCTCGAATTTGACGACTTCTTCGGCCTGCTTGGCCGCATCGGCGGCGGCGACACCGGACAGCTCCAGCACCTTGGCGACGTGCGCCTGGTAGGCCTTCAGCTTGTCGGCGTTCTTGGCATCGGTGTAGTAGGTGCTGTCCGGCAGGCCCAGGCCGCCCTGGCTGGCGTAGGCCAGGTTGACGGCCGAGTTCTTGAAGTCGGCTTCGGCGCCGAAGCCGAACAGGACGTTGTCGCCCTTGGCGGCGCTGCTGCGCAGGTAGTTGGCGATGGCCGCCTTGTCCTGCAGGCCCTCGATCGCGGTCAGGTCGGCCTTCAGCGGCTCGATGCCCTGGGCATTGATCTTGGCTTCGTCCATGCCGGTGGCCCACAGGTCGCCGACGATCTTCTCGATATGGTTCGGGTTCTTGACCTGCGCGACCTGCTCGGCCAGCTGGTGCTGCACGGCCACCGAACGCTCGTCGAGGATGGTGAATGCGCCCCAGCTGGTGCGGTCGCCCGGAATCTCATTGGCCGCCAGCCACTTGCTGTTGACGTAGTCGCCGAACGCGCCGCAGGCGTCCTTGCTGGTGTCCAGATCGCTCGGCTGGAAGGCGTTGTAGGCCGGCAGCTTGCTTTCGTCCAGCGTGTAGTTGGTGGCTTCGGCGGTAGCCGGCGTGGAGGCGGTGGCGTCCTTGGCCGGGGTTTCGTTCTTGCCGCAGCCGACCAGCGCGGCCGAAACGGCCAGGGTCAGCAGCACGATCTTGGGAGTACGGGTCACTTGAATGGCCTCCAGGCCGAGTGAGTCAGGGAAGGGCCGCGGGGACGGCCGTGGGCCGAACGATACGCCGCCGGCCTGCCCTGCAAGGGTGTCGAAGGTCATGGCCGGGCGCAAGGGCCGCTGCCTTGCCCGGAAAAGACAGACCCGGCAAAAGCCGGGTCTGTCGGGGTACTGCTATCCGCCCAGGATCAGAACTTGTACTTCAGGCGCACGAACGGGGTGCGGCCGTAGTAGTCGTACTGGGTTGCGAACGGGTAGGTGTTGCCGTAGCGCGACGAGTAGACGCTGCTGGAGATCAGCGGCGGCTTGGTGTTCAGCACGTTCGCCACGCCCACCAGGATCTGCCAGTCGGCCTGGTCGTAGCTGACCGAAGCAGTGTGGTAGAAGCGGCTTTCCAGAGTGGTATCGCGGTAGGAGTTCGGACGGCCCTGGTAGGTGAACTTTTCGTCCAGGTCCGGATCCTTGGTCTGGGCGATGTACTGCGTCAGCCAATTGTAGGTCCAGTCACCACGCTTCAGGCTCAGGCCCAGGTTGCCGACCAGGTCCGGACGGCCAAGGTCACCCAGGCGGTCGGACGAGGACAGGCCGCTGGCAGCGGCGCTGTCGAACAGCTCGGCGGTGTCTTCCACCGTGTAGGTGATCTGCGAGTCCAGCGAGAACTTGCCGAAGCTGAACTCATGATCCCAGTTCAGGGTCATGTCCCAACCGCGGGTGCGCTGGCGGTTGATGTTCAGGTACTGGGCATACACCTCGGTCACCATGTTCGCGTTTGCGCTGGTGCTGGGATTGCGGCGCAGCAGATCGCAGTAACGGTTCGGATAGGTGGTCGACTCGTAGCAGCCCTGCAGGATGGAGGGCGCACCGAGCGAGGTGATCTGATCGCGCACTTCGTAGTCGAAGTAGTCGATGGCGATGCTCAGGTCGGCGAACGAAGGCGTGAATACGAGGCCGACGCTGCGCGCGCGCGAGGTTTCCGGAGTCAGGTTGCCGTCCTTGCCGCCGCGGGTATACACGGTAGCGCTGGAGTTGCCGGCACCGGTGTAGTCGGCCGGGATGCCTGCCGCGCCGCAGTTGGCCTGGATGCGGGTGTTGTTGCTTTCACCCCAGCGGATGCAGGGGTCGATCTGCGTCTGCGCCAGGAAGCCGGTCTGATTGCCCAGGTACATTTCGTACAGGCCCGGTGCGCGGTACGACGTGCCGATGGTGCCGCGCAGGCGCAGCGAGGGAATGATCTGCCAGTTCAGGCCGAGCTTCCACACGTTGTCCGAGCCGGAGATCGAGTCGTACTTGAAGACGCGGCCTGATGCATTGGCCGACAGCGATTCAACACCCGGCAGGCCCTTCAGCAGCGGAATGTCGAATTCGACGAAGGCTTCCTTGACCTTGTCGTCGCCCTTGGTGCGATCGGCGGTGGTCGAGCCCCACAGATCGTAGTTCTCCGGTGCCGGCTTGTCGTCGATCTTGTAGTTGCGGTACTCGAAGCCAACTGCGGTGGACACGGCGCCGGCCGGCAGGTCGAACAGTTCACCACTGAACACCGCGTTGACGGTGGTCTGGTCGTAGGTGGTTTTGCCGTTGGCCCAGACGCCGAGGATGCTCACCAGTTCGTCGACCTTGGCACCGCTCAGATAGCCCGGATCGAAGTAGTTGGCGGCCATCGTGGTGCCGGCCCCCGGACGACCGATATCGCCGCTGATCGAGTTGCGGATGCCGAGGGTGCTGTACTTGCCGCTGGACCGGCTGTAGTTGGCGTTAACTTCCCACGCCCAGGTGTCGGTGCCCTTGATCAGGCCATCGAGCTTGTTGGCGAAGTAGAAGTAGTCAACCTCGGTGTTGGAGATGTTCTTGAACGGCATGATCGGCTGTGCCGTAGCCGTTGCACTGCCCGGCAGGCGGACGGTCGGGAAGAACTGGCGCCACTGGAAGTTGTCGGTGGTGCGGTTGTTGTACAGGAACTGGGTTTTCCAGTTGAACGAATCGAAACCGAAGTCAGTGGCGAAGTAGACTGACTTTCGCTCCTGCTTGTTGACGATGTGGGACTTGCCGTACTCCTGGAAGTTGTACGGTTCTTCATAGGTGGCAATCGGATTGCCGTTGGCATAGGTCTGGTTGGCGCGCGGGCGGTAGCCCGGGAACGGACCTACCGTGGAGCCATCCGCGCTGGGCACGTAGCGTGTGGTGACCCGGTTGTTGGTCACGTCCACTACGTTGTGCAGCATGTTCTGGCAGCCACCCAGGTTGGTGTTGGCCAGGATCGAGCGGTCGACACGGTCGACGCGGTTGCCATCTGCGTCCCAGACCAGGTCTTCGGCGCACTTGAAGTAGTCGCGGTCACCGCGAGTCAGCTCATTCTGGCGGTACCACTCGACGGCGGCGACGATGCTACCGCGCTCGAAGTTCCAGCCATTGGCCAGCGACGCGGAGAACACTTCCCCGCCGCCTTCGGTCGGTACGCGGCCGGTAACGGTCAGTTCCGGACGATCGAAGTGCTTCTTGGTGATCAGGTTGACCACGCCGGCGACGGCATCGGAACCATAGATCGAGGACGAACCGTCCTTCACGATCTCGGCGCGCTGCAGCACGGCGGTCGGCAGCACGTTCAGGTCGAATGCACCGACGGCACCACGGGTGCCGGCCGGGCCCGGGCGCTGGCCGTCCAGCAGGACCAGCGTGCGGTTGGCACCCAGCCCACGCAGCGAGAAGGTCTGCACACCGGTACCGCCGTTGGTGTTGAAGCCACCGAACTGGTTGGTGATCTGGGTTTCAGCGGCACCAATGGCCGACTTCTGCAGGAACTCGGCGACGTTCACCTGGCCCTGGGTTGCATTTCGTTCTGTATCGATGGTGAAGACCGGCGAGGTGGTCTCGTAATCGGCACGACGGATCAGTGAGCCGGTGACCGTGACCTTGTCAAGGTTGGTCGCCTTCTTGCTTTCATTGGAGGCGCTTGACGCCGCCGATTCCGTTTGTACTGCTTCCTGGGCCAGGACCGGGGCTGCCTGCAGGCAGGTGAGCACTGCCAGGGCGAGCGGCAGGCGGCTTGGCGTAGTAAGGCGGTTGGTTTTGCGCATGTTGCTGGACCCCCATTTGTTATGCTTCGGTTAATGGAGTGTATGTGTCGCGTAAAGTAAATGCAACGTGAATGGACACTCTCTGTAAACTGTTGTTGCTAATGGAAAATTCAGGTTTCAGTATGAAAAACCCCGCCGACCAGAGGTCGGCGGGGTTGTCGGGATTGCCGGGGCGGCAGCGGACTTGCCGAGGATCAGAGGCCGCCGGGACCGCAGTCCTTGGCGAGGAAGTCAGCCATCAGCGGCAGGGTTGCCTGGAAGTGGCTGGGGTACCACGGCATGCTGTGTGGCATGTCCGGGATAAGCTCGAACTTCGCTGGCACCTTGTCCTTGACCGCGTTGTAGAAGTTCCTGGCGTGGAAGGCCGGGGTGCGTACGTCGCGGTCGCCAACGAAGGTCAGGAGAGGAATGTTGGCCTTGGCCGTGTTCTGCATCGGGTCCATGCCCTTCACCGTCTGCCCCTGCAGGATGCGTTGCAGCCTGTTTTCGCTCCAGGAGACACCCAGCCGTGCGAGATCTGTGACGGGAGCGCCAGCGATTGCACACTGGAAGGGCGACGGGGCGCGCACGGTCGCTGCAGCTGCGGCAAAGCCGCCGTAGGAGTAACCGAAAATGGCCAAGCGATCCTTGGCGGCGATGCCCTGTTGTACAAGCCAGGCGGCGGCGTCGTCATTGTCGTCCTGCATCGACAGGCCCCACTGCTTGTCGCCGGCGAGCCAATGCTCTCGGCCAAAGCCGGTGGAACCACGGTATTGCGGGCGGATCACTGCGTAGCCGCGCGAGGTGAAGAAGGGCACCCAGCCCGAGACATCCCATCCCGTGTAGTCACGTGCCCAAGGGCCGCCATGCGGGTGCACCAGGGCCGGAAGCGGTGCATCTCCCTGTTTCCAGCCGGCGGGCAGATCGACAATCGCCGGTATCCTGCGGCCGTCGCGCGCGGTGTAAGTGACCCAGCGCTGCTCGCCGATCTGCTTGCCATCGATCCAGGGGCGTTCGCTTCCCAGGGTGGTGACCTGCTTGCGATCGCTCAGCATGCGGTAGGTCGTAGGCAGGTTGGCCGCGTTGGTAGTGAACAGGACCCGCGACAGGTCGTCGTTGTAGCCGGTGATGGCAATGTAGGTGTCCGGGTAGGCCTTCTTCAGGCCCTCGTACAGCCCCTTCATCTGCGGGTCCACATACACGGCTTCACGGCGCGGGCCCTCGAGGTAGAAGCCAAGGACCTGGTTGAAGTTGCTCGGCTTGGTGCCCAGGATCAGGCCGCCAATCGGGTACTGCGGGTGGGCCGCCAGCGGTTCGCTGTCGAAGGTGCGGGTGACCGGGTCATACAAGCGGGCCTGTACCTGCTCGGAGAACCTGTCGGTGAGCACGTACAGCTTGCCTGTCTGGTCGTCGATCCCGGCCACATCCATGGTGTAGCGATCGCTCAGGCGCGTGGTCAGCGGGTCATGCTTCTCGAACTGGCCGCTGCTCTTGTTCTTGATCAAGATCTGCTGCTCGTACTCGTTCGAGCCGGCAGGTTCGATCTGGGTGCGGGTCAACAGTTCGCCATCGCGAGGATGGAACAGGCCCGGGGTGGAACGGGCGTCGCCGCGGAACAGCAGTCCGGTCTCTCCGGTGCGCAGGTTGAACAGGTAATAGTTCGACGAAAGCGTGGATTGGTTGACCTGCGAGATGATCACCTTGTCCGGGTCCAGCGGCAGCGAATGCACCAGTGAGGCCGTGCCGGCGATCTCCAGGCAGCGTCGCGTCTGCTCGCTGATGCCAAGCTTGCGGCTGTTGTCGGCAAAGGCTTCGTCGAACTTCGTCTGGCTGCTGTCGGTCAGGTAGGCCTTGGCCAGGAAGGTCTTGGTCGAGCCCACCGAATTACCTTCGCCACAGCCGGCCAGCTGTGCGGTCAGTTCCTGGCGACCGATCACCAGGCTGCGTCCTGCTTTCAGGGCGCTGGCGGCAATGAACTTCATGCGGTCGCCGGAGGGCGTGATGGCGACCGGCCCCGCCCCCATCTTGTCCAGGTTCCAGTTGGCCAGGGCGGTGTCGCCGTTGTTGCTGCCAGGCGCAGCGATGATGGCAACCAGCTGCTTGCCGTCAGGGCTCATCGAGACCGACTGGATCGAAGGGATCCTGGCGAAGTCTTCAACCGGCAGGGGAGTGGGGGCGGCCATGGCCTGACTGGCGGCGAGCGCCAGGACAGCGACCAGTGCGGCAGGGGTCACAGCGGGGTGGTTCATCTTCGGGACGTCCTTGGCGTTGATCCATCAAGATGACCTGAAGATGAACGAGTGCCCGCGGTCCGTCAACTCTGTGTGAATTCTCAGTTCCGCCCGGCCCAATGGGCGCCCCGCCAAGGCGGGGCGCCCACAAGCGTGGTCGGCTTGCTTACTTGCCGCCGAACTCGTACTTGGCCTGCACATAGATCGCACGCCCGTAGGCGTTGTACAGGTAGTTGTTGTACGGCTGGCCGCTGGTGCCGGCGAAGCTGAAGCGCTGGTTGTCCGGCATCTTGTTGAACACGTTGTTGACCATCAGCGACAGGGTCAGGTTGTCCAGCGCACGGTAGTTCACGCTCAGGTTGTAAGTGGTGTAGGAGCCCCACTTGCCTGCCTTGTAGCCGGAGCTGTGGACGTAGTCGTAGCCATTGCCCACATACGCCATGTAGTTCGGCGTCTTGCCGATGTAGTTGGCGTACAGGGTGGTGGTCCACTTGTCCTTGGCCCAGCCGACTGAACCATCGGCACGCACCTTGGCGTACGAGTCGTACACCCACATCGCGTACGGGTCACGCAGCAGGTCCAGGAACTCATCGCCCGGCTGCGGCTGCAGTTCGCGCTTGAGCATGTCGGTGTAGTTGCCCGAGAACTGAAGCGAACCGAAGCGGCCCATGTCGTGCACGTACTTGAAGCTGGCGGTCAGCGCTTCCAGGTTCTGGCGGGCGACGTTCATCTTCGGGGTGTAGATCTCGTCCAACACGCCGGACGCATCGCGGGTGATCCAGTCGTTGACGTTCTGGCAGCTGGCCGAGGTGTTGTTGGCCTGGCCGCCACGGCAGTAGTACTCGGCCAGCAGCAGCTGGTCGGAGCTGAGCGTATCGACCTCGTTCTTGATCTTCCAGTTGTAGTAGTCCACCGACAGCGACAGGTTGTTGATCGGTGCCCACACAACACCTGCATTCCAGACGTCGGCGGTGATCGGTTCCAGGTCCGGATTGCCGGCGCGGGTGCCGAACACCGAGACGCTGTCATACGGACAGCCGGTGGTATTGGCCGGGTCGTAGCCCAACTGGCCGCAACGGTAGTAGTCGGTGGAGCCGTTGGCGTAGTAGCCGCTACGGCCCTGGAATGCGTCGGACAGGGTCGGAGCGCGGAACGCCGTGCCGTACTTGCCGCGGAACAGCAGGCTTTCGATCGGACGGAACTCGATGCCGATGCTGTAGGTGGACTTGTCGACGGTGTTGCTGCCGATCTTGAAGGCGTCGTAGCGGCCGGAGCCGGTGACGGTCAGCGTGTCATGCAGCGGCAGGCGCAGTTCACCGGTCACTGCGTAGTTGCTGCGGTGGCCGGCACCGGAAACCGCCGTGGTGCCCCACACGCTGCCATCCATCAGGCCCGGATCAGGGCTGTAGTCCCAGCCTTCGCTGCCGCCTTCAACGACCACGGCCAGGCCGGCGTCGCCACCCGGCAGCTTGAACAGCGAACCGTTGGTGACCTGCGCACGGGCCAGGTTCTGCCAGGTACGGCTTTCGCTGTAGCTGTAACCGGTGAAGCTCTGGAAGTCGCCAGACGGCAAGGGTGAGTAGAACGCTTCCCAGTTCGGGCTGTAGATGTCGTAGCCGGTGCTGGTGGTGCCCAGTACCGGACCCAGCACGCGCTGCTCGAAGTAGTCGTTGATCGGGTCGTTCCAACGCACGAAATTGCGCTCGGTCAGCTTGTACTCGCCGCGGGTGAAGCTGAGGCTGTAGTCCCAGTTGCCGGCCGTGCCGCGCCCGCCCAGCGTTACCTGGTAGGCCTTGTTGCGGTCGGTGTTCATGATGTCGCGGTAGCCGCCGCCGCCGATGTCCTCCGGAGCGAACACGCGCTGCAGGTTCATGTACTGGCCACTGGCCTGGTCGTAGAAACGGCCCCAACCGGACGAGGTGCCCCACCAGGTGTAGCCGGAACCCGTCGCGTACTTGACCTCTTCCAGGCTGTACAGCGCATCGCCGAACAGCTGGAAGTTGTCATTCACGTCGAAGGTGGCAGAGCTGTAGATCTGCGCGCTTTCCTTGCCGTTCTTGATGGTCTTGTAGCCGGTGCCATAGGTCGAGCCACATGCCTGGCCGGTGGGCCGGGTGCCGAGCACGGTGGTGCCATCGAACTGCCCGGCCACATTGGCGCACAGGTTCGGGTCCATCATGGCGTAGGCGTTGTTGGCAGCCGGCAGCAGCACCAGGAAGTCGTTGGAGACGTACTGCGGGCTGTAGCCGTCGGGATTGTTGACCTTGGTCAGGTCACGCTGGTAACCCCAGATCGGGCTGGTCTTTTCGTACTGCACGTTGACCAGGGCATGGAAGCGATCATCGACGCCATTGAAGCCGCGGGCGCCGCTGAGGCGGAAGCTGTTGCCGCCGCCTTCACTGTAGGCGCCGCCACGTACGTTGAGGACGCCACCATCCATGCGTTCCTTGAGGATGATGTTGACCACGCCGGCGATCGCGTCCGAACCGTAAAGGGAGGACTGGCCACCCGGCAGGATCTCGATGCGCTCGACGATGTCGATCGGAATGCCGCTGATGTTGTTGAACGTATCGCCGCCGTTGTACAGCGCCGGATACGAAAGCATCGGGCGGCCATTGATCAGGTATTTGGTATAGCCCGGGCTGAGGCCGAACATGCCGGCCGCTTCGGCGCCCTGGGTGAACGAAGCCGAAGTCTGGCCACCCTGCAGGCCGCCGGTGGACAGCGAGGACTGCTGCAGTACGTCGGCGACGCTGGTGAAGCCTCGGGTCTGGATGTCCTCGGCGGTCACGGTCAGGACCGGTGTGTGGTTCTCGATCTCGGTCTGCGGAATCAGCGAGCCGGTGACGGTGACACGGTCGAGCTGGGTCGGCGCGTTGCTGCTCTGTGCCAGGGCGGTGCCCGAGGCGAGGAGGGTGCCGAGCAGGGCGAGGGTCAGTGGGTGGCGTGGGAGTGTGGAACGATGGCGAGACATGGTGAATCCCCGTAGTGAGCAATGTCTTGGCGACCGGCGTCCTTGCCGGTTTAACAATCTGTTCAGTTGCATTCCATTCAGTTGGACCGTAACACGCGTTTAACGCGTTCAACACGCAGCCGTCATCTCGTCAAGCGGTCTTTGAGTTCAAAACAGCCCTGAAATCAATGGCTAACGACAATTGTTTTGGTGTGTTTCAAAACATGGCAATGTGCGATGGATCCTTTCGTACTGCACGCAACGCTTCTGCATCAATGGGTTGCGCTAGCTGCGACGCCGATGTCCGTTGCCTGGATCGCGGCCGCTCGACCGCCTTCTGCGAGCAAAAAAAAGGCCCCGCCGAAGCGGGGCCTGGTCCAGACACGAAGTCCGGAAAACGACGGGATCAGAAGTTGTACTTGACCTGGGCCGAGATCTGACGGCCGTAGACGCTGTAGAAGCCGTCGTTGAACGGGGTCGATTCGTTGCCCGGGTAGTTGTAGCGCTGGCCTTCCGGCAGCTTGTTGAACACGTTGTTGACCATCAGCGACAGGACCAGATCTTCCTGTGCCTGGTAGTTCATGCTCAGGTTGTACGTGGTGTACGAACCCCACTTGCCGGCCTTGGCGCCGGAGGAGTGGACATAGCCGTAGCTGCGGCCGGTGTAGGCCAGGTAGTTCGGGGTGCTGCCGACGTAGTTGGCGTACACGGTGGTGGTGAACTTGGCGATGTTCCACGCCACCGACAGATCGCCGCGGACCTTGGCGAAGTTGTCGTAGTACCACATGTTGTACGGATCGCTCAGCAGGTCGAGCTTGGCGGCACCCGGCATCGGCTGCACTTCACGCTTCAGCATGTTGGTGTAGTTGCCGGAGAACATCAGCGAGCCGAAGCGGCCGATATCCTGCTGGTACTTGGCCGCCACGGTCACCGCTTCCAGGTTCTGGCTGGCAACGTTGAGCTTCGGCGTGTACACGCGGGTCAGGTTGCCACCGGCATCGCGGGACACCCAGTTGGTCACGTCACCGCAGCTGGCCGAGGTGTTGTTCGGCAGGCCGTTGTGGCACTGGTACTCGGCCAGCAGCAGCTGGTCGCTGCTGAGAGTCTTGACCTCGTTCTTGATCTTCCAGTTGTAGTAGTCGGCCGACAGCGAGAAGTTGCTGACCGGGGCCCACACCACACCTGCGCTCCACACATCGGCGGTGATCGGCTTCAGGTCCGGGTTGCCGGACTTTTCGCTGTACACCGAGGTGTTCTTGTAGAACGAGCAGGCCTCATCACGCAGGCCATAGCCCAGCTGGCTGCAGCGGTAGTAATCGTTCTGGCCGGACGAGTACGAACCGCTCATGCCCTGGAAGGCATCGGACAGGGTCGGTGCGCGGAAGGCGGTACCGTACTTGCCGCGCAGCAGCAGGCTCTCGATCGGACGGAATTCCAGGCCGATGCTGTAGGTGGCCTTGTCGACGGTCTTGTCGGCGATCTTGAAGGCGTCATAGCGGCCCGACGCGCTGACGGTCAGCTTGTCGTGCAGCGGCATGCGCAGCTCGCTGGTGACCGCGTAGTTGCTGCGGTGGCCGGCACCGGCGACGGCGGTGGTGCCCCACACATTGCCATCGACGAATGCCTGGTCCGGCGAGTAGTCCCAACCTTCGCTGCCACCTTCCAGCACGACGGCCAGGCCGGCGTCACCGCCCGGCAGGCTGAACAGCGAGCCGTTGGTCACCTGCACGCGGCCCAGGTTCTGCCAGGTCTTGCTGCGGTGGGTACCGTAGCCGGTGAAGCTGGCGAACTGGTCCGGAGTGATCGGCGAGTAGAAGGCCGCGTAGTCCGGGTTGTAGATGCCGAAACCGCCAGCCGAGGTGCCCAGGCGCGGGCCCAGCACGGTCTGGCCGAAGAAATCTTCGATCTTGTCCTTCCAGCGCACGAAGCGGTTCTGGTCCAGGCGGTACTCGCCACGGGTGAAGCTGGCGCTGTAGTCCCAGTCGCCGACCATGCCCTTGCCGCCCAGGGTGACCTGGTAGGCACGGCTTTCGTCGGAGTTCATGATGTTGTTGTAGTGGCCCGGGCCGATTTCTTCCGGCGCGAAGGCACGCTGCAGGTTCACGACCTTGCCCAGGCCCTGGTCGTAGAAGCCGCCCATGACCGACTTGGTGCCCCACCAGAGGGCGCTGGAGCCGGAGGTGAACTCGGTCTTTTCCTTGCTGTACAGCACGTCGGCGAACAGCTGGAAGTTGTCGTTCACGTCGAAGGTCATCGACGAGTAGAACTGGCCGCTGTTCTTGCCGTTCTTCAGGGTCTTGTAGCCGGCGCTGTACACCGAACCGCAGGACTCGCCCGACGGGCGCTGGCCGACCACGGTGGTGCCGTCATACAGCCCTGCCACGTTGGCGCAACGGCTCGGGTCCATCATCAGCAGCTTGTTGTCAGCGTTGGTGATGACGGCGAAGTCGTTCGACGGAACCTGGGCGGTGTAGCCGACCGGGTTGTTCTGGCGGGTGATGTCGCGCTGGTAGCCCCAGATCGGGCTGCCATTCTCGATCTGCACGTTGAACAGTGCATGGAAGCGGTCATCGAAGGCATTGATGCCCTTGGCAGCGCTGAAGCGGATGTTGCTGCCACCGCCTTCAGTGTAGGTGCCGCCACGGAGGGTCATGGTGCCGCCGTCCATGCGCTCCTTCAGGATGATGTTGACCACACCGGCGATCGCGTCCGAGCCGTACAGCGAGGACTGGCCGCCCGGCAGCACTTCGATGCGCTCGACGATGTCGATCGGAATGCCGCTGATGTTGTTGAAGGTTTCGCTGCCGTTGTACAGCGCCGGATACGAGAGCATCGGGCGGCCGTTGATCAGGTACTTGGTGTAGCCCGGATTCAGGCCGAACATGCCGGCTGCCTCGGCGCCCTGGGTGAACGAACCCGAGGTCTGGCCGCCCTGCAGGCCGCCGGTGGTCAGCGACGACTGCTGCAGCACTTCAGCAACACTGCTGAAGCCGCGGGTCTGGATGTCTTCGGCGGTGATGGACATCACCGGGGTCTGGGTTTCAACCTGGGTCTGCGGGATCAGCGAACCGGTGACGGTGATCTTGTCCAGGTTGGTCGCCTTGTCCTGGGCCATTGCCGGAGAGGCGGCCATCAGAGCGGAAATCAGGGCGACGGCGAGCGTATTGCGACGTGCGGTGTTGCTTACGTATTTCATGTAGTTCCATTGGAGAGCAAAAACAAAATCGGCACTGCGCATGCGCCATCGTGCGCGCTGGAAAGCCAGCTTCGCAGCCCAAAACAGTGCTCTGCGAACGTAACATGAACTTAACAATCTGTGCACGAATCTGTAGCAACCCTGAATTTCAGTCAGGTTGCGTCCAGCTTGTATGATGTTGGGTTATTACCCCTGACCCCGCCGGTGCTCGTTGTGAACAGTTCTCCCCGCCGTCCCCATGCCAGCCAGGTCCAGAAGGGACTGACGCCGCATGCCCGCATCCGCAACGTGATCGCGGTCGGCTCGGGCAAGGGCGGTGTCGGCAAGTCGACCACGTCGGTCAACCTGGCCGTGGCGCTGCAACAGTTGGGCGCGCGCGTCGGCGTGCTCGATGCAGACATCTACGGCCCGAGCGTGCCGGCCATGCTGGGCCTGTCCGGTCGCCCGGAAAGCCCCGACAACAAGAGCATCGAGCCACTGCGCGCATTCGGCGTGGACACCATGTCGATCGGCTATCTGATCGAAGAGGACACGCCGATGATCTGGCGCGGTCCGATGGCCACCTCGGCGATGACCCAGCTGTTCAACGACACCCTGTGGGACGACCTGGACTTCCTGCTGATCGATCTGCCGCCGGGTACCGGTGACATCCAGCTGACCCTGACCCAGAAGATCCCGTTGGCCGGGGCGGTGATCGTCACCACGCCGCAGGACATCGCCACCCTGGATGCGAAGAAGGCGCTGAAGATGTTCGAGAAGGTCGAGGTGCCGGTGCTGGGCATCGTCGAGAACATGGCAGTGCATACCTGCAGCAACTGCGGCCATGTCGAGCACCTGTTCGGGGAGGGCGGTGGCGAGCGCATGGCCGCGCAGTACGGCGTGCCGCTGCTGGGTTCGCTGCCGCTGCAGATCGGCATCCGCGAGCAGGGCGATGCCGGGACGCCCATTACCGTCGCCCAGCCGGACTCGGTACCGGCGCAGGCCTATCGTCATGCCGCACAGCGCCTGATCGAGGAAGTGGGCAAGCGCCCGCGCGCCTCGATCCCGATCCTGTCGTCGCTGCTGTAAGGGACGGGGCAGGGGCCGGCGACGATGCCCGGCCCCCTGCTAGAATCCTCGCGCCCCCTCGTATTCCCCAGGACAAAGCATGAGCATCAAGAGTGACCGTTGGATCCGCCGCATGTCCGAGCAGCACGGCATGATCGAGCCGTTCGAGGCCGGGCAGGTCAAGCAGGCCAACGGCGAGCGCATCGTCAGCTACGGCACCTCCAGCTACGGCTATGACGTGCGCTGCTCGCGCGAGTTCAAGGTGTTCACCAACATCAACTCGACGATCGTCGATCCCAAGCATTTCGATCCGGGCAGCTTCGTCGACATCGTCGGTGACGAGTGCATCATTCCGCCGAACAGCTTCGCGCTGGCACGCACGGTCGAGTACTTCCGCATTCCGCGCGACACCCTGGTGGTGTGCCTGGGCAAGAGCACCTACGCGCGCTGCGGCATCATCGTCAACGTGACCCCGCTGGAGCCGGAATGGGAAGGCCACGTGACCCTGGAATTCAGCAACACCACGCCGCTGCCGGCGCGCATCTACGCCAACGAAGGCGTGGCGCAGATGCTGTTCTTCCAGGCCGCAGCCGATGACGTCTGCGAAACGTCGTACCGCGATCGTGGTGGCAAGTACCAGGGCCAGACCGGCGTGACCTTGCCGCGTACCTGACTGCCTGCGTCAGCGCGTATCGGTAGCGCCGGGCCATGCCCGGCGTTTCCGTTTGTGGGGCTGCGCGCTGCTTTCGCCGGGCAGGGCCCGGCGCTACCTTATTTCCCGCGACCAAACAGCATCGCGATACCGACGCCGACCAGCGCCACCGGCCACCAGGTCAGCAGCAGCTTGGACAGGTTCAGGTGGGTCCAGCCCAGGTTGCTGGCGAGCATGAACAGCCCGACCAGGATCAGCAGGACGGCGGCAACGAGGTTGAATCGCATCGGTCGGCAACGGCTCAGGACTGGGCCGGATATCCTAGCCGTTCCTTCCAGTAGGCGACATGCTGGTCCAGCGCCGCCGGCTCGTAGCGGTGCGCTGGACCGCTGCCCCAGACCGGTCCCGGCCAGGCCGGATCGCCGTCGTGGCGGCCGATCACGTGGAAGTGCAGCTGGCGCACGATGTTGCCCAGCGCGCCGATGTTGATCTTCTCCACCCCGTCGGAACCGTGCAGGGCCTTGCAGGCGCGGTTGAGCTCTGTGCGCAGCTTGTCCTGCTGCTCGCCGTCCAGCTCGATCCACTCGGTCACCCCGGCCAGGCGCGGTACCAGTACCAGCCAGGGAAATCGTTCGTCGTTCATCAGCCGCACTTGCGACAACGGTCCTTCCGCCACCAGCACGCTATCGGTGGCCAGGCGTGAATCGAGTTCGAAATCGCTCATCCAAGATGCTCCGAGAAGAAGTCCAGGGTGCGTTGCAGCGCCAGGGTGGCGCTGTCTGGATCATACGCATGTCCGACCTCCCGGTTGAAGGCGTGATCGGCCGGATAGACGTAGGTGGCCATCTGCGGCAGCTTCTGGCGATGGGCCTGGATGGCTTCCGGCGGGATGCTCTTGTCCTGGGCGCCGAAGTGGAAAATCACCGGGGCTTTTGGCGTCTCATCGAGGAACTGGACGTTGCGAGCACCGTAGTAGCTGACCGAAGGCAGGCCCAGGCGCAGTGCGGACAGCAGGGCGACGCTGCCGCCCCAGCAGTAACCGACCGTGCCGACCTTGCCGTAAGGGGCCAGCCGGGTCGCTGCGGCACGGACCACCTCCAGTGCCTTCTCCATGCCCAGAGCGGTCACCCGCTCCAGGCCCTGCTTCACGCCGTCGGCGTCGTAGGGCAGGGCGTCCGGATCGGCATCAGCGCCATCGACCAGGTCGAAGAACGACGGCGCCAGCACCGCATAGCCTTCGGCGGCAAAGCGCTCGGCCACGCTGCGGATGTGCGGGTTGGCGCCGAAGATTTCCTGCACCACCACCAGCCCGCCGCGCGGGGTGCCCTCGGGCAGGGCCTGCCAGGCGCGGACAGGGCCATGATGCGTATCCAGGGTGATCCACTCGGCCATCGTCATCTACCTCGTTGTGGGGAACCGGACTGCATTGTCGGTGCTGCGCGGGTTAGCGCGGTGTCAGCGGCTGTGCGTGATCAGGCGGCTGGCCATTCAGAGCGCGGCCGCCAACCCCGGTATACTGGCGCCCTTTCAGGCCCCGGCCCCCAGGAACCCCTGCCACGACGGCAGGGGCCCAGGCCCCCAGAGTCCCGCGATTCCATGTCCCAGCTGAACCCCAAAGTCGGCTTCGTCAGCCTTGGCTGCCCGAAGGCCCTTGTCGATTCCGAGCGCATCCTTACCCAGTTGCGGTCCGAGGGATACGACATCGTCCCGTCCTACGATTCGGCCGACGTGGTGGTGGTCAACACCTGTGGCTTCATCGATTCGGCGGTGACCGAATCGCTGGACGCCATCGGCGAGGCGATGAACCAGAACGGCAAGGTGATCGTCACCGGCTGCCTGGGCAAGCGCCCGGAACAGATCCGCGAGGCCTATCCGAACGTGCTGGCGGTGTCCGGCCCGCAGGACTACCAGAGCGTGATGGAGGCCGTGCACGAAGCGCTGCCGCCCAAGCACGACCCGTTCGTGGATCTGGTGCCTGACTACGGCATCAAGCTGACCCCGCGGCATTACGCGTACCTGAAGATTTCCGAAGGCTGCAACCACAAGTGCAGCTTCTGCATCATTCCGTCGATGCGCGGCAAGCTGGTCTCGCGCCCGGTTGATGAGGTGCTGCGTGAAGCCGAGCGCCTGGTGCGCGGCGGCGTGCGTGAGTTGCTGGTGGTGTCGCAGGACACCTCGGCCTACGGCGTGGACGTGAAGTACGCCGAGAAGATGTGGCGCGACAAGGCCTACCAGACCCGCCTGAAGGCACTGTGCGAAGGCCTGTCCGAGCTGGATGCGTGGGTGCGCATGCACTACGTCTACCCGTACCCGCACGTGGACGAGGTGGTGCCGCTGATGGCCGAGAACCGCATCCTGCCGTACCTGGACATCCCGTTCCAGCACGCCAGCCCGCGCATCCTGCGTCTGATGAAGCGCCCCGGCGCGGTCGAAAAGACCCTGGAGCGCGTGCAGAACTGGCGCCGCATCGCGCCGGACATCACCGTGCGCTCCACCTTCATCGTCGGCTTCCCGGGCGAGACCGAAGCCGAATTCGAAGAGCTGCTGTCGTTCCTGGACGAAGCGCAGCTGGACCGCGTCGGTGCGTTCGCCTACTCGCCGGTCGAAGGTGCCACCGCCAATGACCTGCCCGATGCAGTGCCGGAAGAAGTGAAGCAGGAGCGCCTGGCCCGATTCATGGAAAAGCAGGCGCAGATTTCCGCCGCACGACTGGAAGCCAAGATCGGCACCGTGCAGCAGTGCCTGGTCGACGCCATCGAAGGCGATATCGCCGTGGCCCGCTCCAAGGCCGATGCCCCGGAGATCGACGGCCTGGTGCATATCCAGAACGCCGATCAGGTGCCGCTGCGCGTGGGTGAGTTCGTCGACGTGGAAATCACCGAGAGCGACGAGCACGACCTGTACGGTGACGCGCTGCCGGCCGCCACCCGCCCGGCATTCGATCTCAAGATGCTGTGACCGCAGCGACGACCGCCGCCGGTGACGGCAGCGGTGTCCGTCGCTTCGTGCCGCCGCCGCGTGCGGCGGTCGACGCCACTGTATTCGAGCACCCGGTGTTTGCGGGGTTGAAGGACTTCCATGACCTGCTGGCTGGCCGCGAATGGCCAGCCATCGCCGATCTGGATGTGCGGCTGGGGCTGCCGGGACTGCACCTGGTCGAGCAGGATGCCACGCTGCTGGCCGACGGCCTGCACTACGAAGTGCGCATCGCACAGGGGCGCCTCGCGACCCGTGCCGACAATTGGCACGACCTGTTCAATGCGCTGGTGTGGGCACGCCATCGGCAACTCAAACATGCACTCAATGCGCGGCAGTGCATGCATATCGAGTCCATGCCGCCGGGCCAGCGCAACCGCGCGCAGGCCGCGCTGACCCAGTTCGACGAAACCGGCGTGATCGTGCGCGTGCGCAATCACGCGTTGCTGGCTGCGTGGGATGCGCACGACTGGCGCGCGTTGTTCGAACCTGCGCACTGGCAGAGCGGCGACATCGCCATCGCTGCGGTATTCGGCCATGCATTGATGGAGCAGGCGGTGCTGCCTGGACGCAGGCTGGTGGGCAAGTGCGTGGTGGTGCAGGGTGATGCCGACGCGGAGTGTGTCGATGCCGTCGCACGGGCCATCACCGTGGGCGGGGTACTGACGGATCCCTTGCAACTGCGGCCCCTGCCGCTGGCTGGCATTCCCGGCTGGTACGAGGTGCAGGATGCTGCCTTCTACGCAGATGCCGACTATTTCCGCCCGCTGCGTGCCGGCCGCGCGTATCCGGCGCCGTTGCCTGGCGGTAGAGTCGACTGTTAGTCGACTGCTCTTCCTGCAGCACCGCGAAAACCCCGCGCTGCGCGCGATAGTCGACTCTACAGGGGCTCGTAGTCCACGCCGATCACCGCAAAAGTATGCGGCCCGCTCGGCAGCTCCACCGAGAATTCATCATCCAGCCGTTTCTTCAGCAGCGCACGCGCCAGCGGTGAGTCGATGCTGATCCAGCCCAATCCCGCATCGGTCTCGTCCGGGCCGACGATGCGGTAGCGGCTGGTCTGCCCGCTGTCCACGTTCTCCAGTTCCACCCACGCACCGAAGAACACCGCCTGCGGATCGGTCGGCGTGGTATCGACCACCCGCAGCGACTCCAGCCGCTTGGTCAGGTAGCGAACGCGACGGTCGATCTCGCCCAGCTGCTTCTTGCGGTAGGTGTACTCGGCGTTTTCCGAACGGTCGCCTTCTGCAGCCGCCGCGGCCAGTGCTTTCACCACTTCGGGGCGCCGCACACGCCACAGCTCATCCAGTTCAGCCTTCAACCGTGCATGGCCGGAGGCGGTGATCAGTGCGGTGCTCTTTTCTGCAGGGGGACGCCAACGCGACATATGGTGCGATTTCTTTTCAGGGGAGCGATGGAGGCGTGGGGTCGGATCCCTTTCCACGGGAAAGGGCTCTGACCCCAGCAGGGGCAGCTAGCGTTTGCCGCCGAAAATGCCACCCAGGATGCCGCGCACGATCTGGTTGCCCAGCTTGGTGCCGACCGTGCGCGTGGTCTGCTTGGCCATGGTCTCGATCATGCCCTGGCGGCGCTTGGTGCCGAAGATCGCGTCCTTGATCGACTGGCCGAAGCCACCTTCCTGCGCCTCGTCCTGCTCACGGCTGCGGGCAGCGGGAGCCTCTGCTTTCTCAACCGCCTTCTGCGCACGTTGTGCCAACAGTTCGGCAGCCGATTCGCGGTTGATCGCCGTGTCGTAACGGGTACCGACCGGGCTGCCGGCACGCACCTGGGCGCGCTCGGCCTCGGTGATCGGCCCCATCCGGCAGCGCGGCGGTGCGATCATCGTCTGCTGTACCGGCATCGGCACGCCCTTGTCCTGCAGCGTGGAAACCAGCGCTTCGCCAGTGCCGAGCTGGCTCAGTACCTTCACCACATCCAGTTTCGGATTGGGCACGAAGGTTTCGGCGGCGGTCTTGACCGCCTTCTGGTCGCGCGGGGTGAACGCGCGCAGTGCATGCTGCACGCGGTTGCCCAGCTGGCCGAGGATGTTGCCCGGCACGTCGTCCGGGAACTGCGAGCAGAAATACACGCCCACGCCCTTGGAGCGGATCAACCGCACCACCTGCTCGATGCGCTGCACCAGCGAGGCGGGTGCATCGTCGAACAACAGGTGGGCCTCGTCGAAGATGAAGACCAGCTTCGGCTTGTCCAGGTCGCCCACTTCCGGCAACTGCTCGAACAGCTCCGACAGCAGCCACAGCAGGAAAGTGGAGTACAGCTTGGGCTTGAGCACCAGCTGGTCGGCGGCCAGGATGCCGATCACGCCGCGGCCGTCGTGATTGACCCGCATGACGTCGGCCAGTTCCAGCGCGGGTTCGCCGAAGAAGTTCTCGCCGCCGTCCTGCGCCAGGCGCAGCACCGAACGCTGGATGGCAGCGATCGACTGTGCGCTGACCAGGCCGTACTCGGTGGAGATGTCCTTGCGTTCCTCGGCAACCAGTCCGAGCAAGGCGCGCAGATCGTCCATGTCCAGCAGCAGCAGGCCGCGGTCGTCGGCCAGCTTGAACACGATGTCGAGCACGCCGGCCTGGGTGTCGTTCAACTCGAGGATGCGCGACAGCAGGGTCGGGCCCATTTCGCTGACGGTGGTGCGCACCGGGTGGCCGAGCTTGCCGTACAGGTCCCAGAAAATGGTAGGGCTTGCCGCTGGCGCATAGTCGGCTACGCCGATCTCGGCGGCGCGCGCGAGCAGGTTCTCGGCGCCGGTGCCGGGCACGGCCAGGCCGGATACATCGCCCTTCACATCGGCCAGGAACACCGGCACGCCCAGCCGCGAGAAGCCCTCGGCCAGGGTCATCAGGGTCACGGTCTTGCCGGTACCGGTGGCGCCGGCAACCAGGCCGTGACGGTTGCCCAGTTTCGGCAGCAGGGTGACGGCAACATCGTCGGTGATGCCTTTGCCGAGCAGAATCGGATCCATGGTCCAGCCCTTGTGGTGAATAGCCCAATGTTAACCGCCGGCGGTGACGGTCCGAAGGTCCGCTTGCCCGGACCTTGGCGGCGCCGCTACTCTGCCTGCCTGTTTCGCACACAGTGCCATCAATGCCCGTTCCTGTCCTGATTTCCCGCGGTTGGCCGCTGCTGGCCCTTGCCGGCCTGGTTTCCCTGGCACCCGATGCCCATGCACAGCGGGTCTCGGCCCGGGACAAGGTGAAGGTGGATGCGCTGCAGCAGCGCATGACCGCCGCCGAGAAGCGCTACAGCGATGCCCTGCTGCTGGTCGCCAATGCCGACCCCAAGGGCAGCAACGAGGCCGATGCCGCGCTGGAGGACATGGAAGATGTCCTCAACGACTGCGTGAAGCAGAAGGGCTGCCAGATGGGCACCCTGCTGGCCAGCTACAAGCGCCTGCTCAAGCACGATGCCGATGCAGCTGCCAGCGATGACGTGGCCGATGAAGGTGGCGACCGCCTGGAAGCCGACCCCGACCATATCGGCCCGCTCACCGCCGACGTGCCCGAGGCGGCCCGCGCCGCTGCGCTGCTGAACGACAAGCGGCACGCCTTCGACAGCATGGTGGAGTACAACCCGGCGGTACAGGCCGGTATCCGCCGCTGGCTGACCGACATGCGCCCGGCGCTGATGACCACCTACGAGAACTACCAGAACCTGCGCGCGGTTATGTGGCCGGAGTGGGAAAAGCGCGGTCTGCCCGAGGCATTGCTGTTCGGCATCATGGCCAAGGAATCCAATGGCCGCGTACATGCCTCTTCGCGTGCCGGTGCCGCCGGCCTGATGCAGTTCATGCCGGCCACTGGCCGCCGCTTCGGCCTGGGCCCGGATGGCACCGGTTTCGACACCCGCTTCGATGCACGCAGTGCTGCAGAAGCCAGTGCCACCTACCTCAACGAGCGCATGCGCGAGCTCAACAACAACGTTGAACTGTCGCTGGCCGGCTACAACGGCGGCGAAGGCCGCGCAGCGCGCGTCTACAAGCAGTACCCGGGGCAGAGCTTCTGGGTGGACAGCGTCTACAACCAGTTCCCGGGCGAAACCAAGGACTACGTGCCGATGGTGATCGCCGCGGCGTGGATCTTCCTGCACCCGCAGCAGTACGGCGTGGAGTTCCCGAAGATCAGCGCGCAGCCGGCAACCATCCGCCTGGCGCGATCCACCACGATCTATGAACTGACCATCTGCCTGGGCAGCCATGGCACCCGCGATGGTTACATGCGCGCGCTGCGCAATCTCAACCCGCGCTATGAGGCTGATGGCTGGATTCCGGCCGGCACGCTGATCAACGCCACTACCCGCATTGCCGGCCTGTACCAGCGCAACTGCGTCAGCGGTCCGCGTGCCGACCTGGCCCGCACCCTGATCACCGCCGATCTGAATGCAGCGATCGTGCGCCCGACCGCCGCCAGCTACACCGGCAGCGTGGCCGTGGGTGGGGTGGTGCCGGTGGCCGATGCGGCCGCATCCACCAGCGTGCCGACCACGCCCGTAGCGCCGGTGGCCACGCCACGTCCGGCTGCGCGGCCGAAGCCGGTGCGCAGCCACAAGGTGGGCAAGGGCGAAACCCTCGGCGCCATCGCCGCGAAGTTCCAGTGCGATGTGCCGACCCTGGCCCGCGCCAACGGCCTGAAAGCCCCGGCCTACAGCCTGCGCCACGGCCAGACGCTGAAGCTGCAGGGCTGCGACAAGTAATCCCCCACGACCCCTGGAACCTGCATGGACCTCGAAGACACCCGCAACCTGTTCGCCAACCTCCGCGAAAACACCGACTGGGACATCAACGGCCCGTTGCTGTGGGGGTACTTCTTCGTCCATTCCAGCGCCGAGCCGCTGCAGGCACTGGCGGATCATCTGCAGGCGCAGGGCTACAGCTTCGTCGAACTGTTCGAACAGGAGCCGGAAGAGGGCGGTGCACCGTTCCATGTGCTGCATGTGGAGCGCGTGGAGATCCACGACGAAGCGTCGCTGGACCGCCGCAACCAGGAGTTCGCGGCGTTGGCTGCGGAAAAGGGTGTGGAAGACTACGACGGCATGGACGTCGGCCCTGCACCGGCCCTGCAGTAACGCGCGTACCAGTAGTGCCGGCCGCTGGCCGGCAATGCTCGACGCGTTGGATCAACGGAGATGCCGGCCAGCGGCCGGCACTAACGGAAGCCTCAGCGCAGCTTCGCCAGGGCCTGGCCCAGCTGCACCGGGCTTTCGGCACCCAGCTGCGGGGCAAACTCGGCCACGCCCGGCGGCAGCAGCACGATCACGGTCGAGCCGTAGTTGAAGCGCGCCATCTCGGCGAAGCGCTCCAGCTGGATGCCCTGGCCGCGGTAGTCCTTGCGGGTGATGCGGTCACCGTAGGCCGGAATTTCTTCGCCGCTCCACACGGTTTCCACGCCGGACACCAGCAGCGCACCGACCATCACGCTGACCATCGGGCCGAAGCTGGTGTCGAAATGGCAGACCAGGCGCTCGTTGCGCGCGAACAGGCGCGGCACGCCGTTGACGGCGGCCGGGCCAACGCTGAACAGGCGGCCGGGCACGTGCACGGTTTCGCGCAGGGTGCCGGTCCACGGCATGTGCACGCGATGGTAGTCGCGCGGCGACAGGTACACCGTGGCGTACAGGCCGTCGTTGTACGGCTTGGCATCCTCGTCACTGCCCAGCAGTTCGGCGGCGGTGAACGACTGGCCCTTGGCCTGGAAGATGCGGCCGGCCTCGATCCTGCCGAGCTGGCTGATGCGGCCGTCGGCCGGCATCACCAGGTTGCGCGGATCGGCATCGGCCACGCGCGCGCCCGGCTTCAGCGCACGGGTGAAGAACTGGTTGAAGGTTGCATAGCTGCGCGGGTCCGGATTGGCCGCTTCGTCCAGGTTGACATTGAACTTCCGGGTGACCGTGTCGATCAGCCAGCGCGACACGCGCGGATCGTCCGAGTACGCCAGCGAACGCGCCATCGAGGACAGCAGGCGGTGGGGCAGGGCGTACGTCAGGGCGGTGGTGAGACTCATGGGGCGGTTTTCTCGGTCAGCTTCTGCAGGTCGCGGGCAATCGCCGGCGCGTTGAACGGGGGCCGCACCAGGCCGGCGAGGCGGCCCTGCGGGTCGAGCACGGCCAGGCTGGCCGAGTGCTCGACGGTATAGTCCTCGGGATTTTCGTCGAAGTGCTTGCCCGGCACCTTCTGGAACACGAAGCCCAACGAGGTGGCAAAGCGCTCCAGCGAGGGCACATCGGCAGTCGCGGCCAGGGTGTCCTTGTGGAAGCCGTGCACGTATTCGCCGAGGCGGGTGGCGCTGTCGCGGTCGGGGTCGACCGAGACGAACAGCACGCGCGGGCGCAGGCTGTCGGGCAGGGCCTCCCACTGGTTCTGGGCGCCGGCCAGCTCGGCCAGGGTGGTCGGGCAGACGTCCGGGCAGAAGGTGAAGCCCAGGAACACCAGGGTCCAGTGGCCCTTCAGCTCGCCCGGAATCAGGCGGGTGCCGTCGGACTGGGCCAGGTTGAAGTCGGGCAGTTCGCGGGCCTGCGGGTACAGGGTGATCGCTTCGGTGGCCGCTGCATTGGCCGGAGGCTTCGGCGCGAACACCTGCTGCGCGGCCAGCAGGCCAAGGCCCGCCGCCAGGGCGACCAGCAGGATGATGCCGGCGTTGCGATTGAACATGGGAGCCCCCGCGCGAAGTGGGCTCCATCATACCGGCTGTGGCCCGATCGTTTCCGCCGCAACGGATGCCGCCACGGGCGCCAGCCCCTATAATCGGGGGCCACTTTGCCCGCAGTACCGCCATGACCGCTGAAACGGCCGCCGAACTCCACACGATCATCGATCTGATCCGCTACGGCACCAGCCGTTTCAACGCTGCCGGGCTGACCTTCGGCCACAGCTACGACAACGCGCTGGATGAAGCGACCCAGCTGGTGCTGCACAGCCTGCACCTGCCGCACGATCTGGGCCCGGCCTACGGCCAGGCGCGTCTGCTGCAGGAAGAGAAGGTGCGCGTGCTGGAACTGTTCCAGCGCCGTATCGACGAGCGCATCCCGGCCGCTTACCTGACCGGTGAAGCCTGGTTCGCTGGCTTGAGCTTCAAGAGCGATACGCGCGCCCTGGTGCCGCGCTCGCCGATCGCCGAACTGATCGAATGCGGCTTCGAGCCGTGGTTGGCTGGCCGCGATGTCAGCCGCGCGCTGGACCTGTGCACCGGTTCGGGCTGCATTGCCATCGCCATGGGGCACTACTACCCGAACTGGGAAGTGGACGGCGTGGACCTCAGCGACGACGCACTTTCGCTGGCCACCGAGAACAAGGAACGCCTGCAGGCGCACAACGTGACCCTGCTCAAGTCGGACCTGTTCAACGGCCTGACCGGCCGCCACTACGACCTGATCGTCACCAACCCGCCGTACGTCACCAACGACGAGACCGATGCCCTGCCGCAGGAGTACTCCTACGAGCCGGAGATGGGCCTGCGTGCCGGTGACGACGGCCTGGACCTGGTGCTGAAGATCCTGCGCGACGCGCCGCTGCACCTGAGCGAAGACGGCCTGCTGATCTGTGAAGTGGGCGAGTCCGAACAGCACCTGATCAAGCTGCTGCCGGAAGTGGATTTCGCCTGGGTCGAGTTCAAGGTCGGCCAGATGGGCATCTTTGCGGTCGAGTGCCGCGAGCTGATCGCCCACAGCGCGCGCATCACCGAACTGGCGGCGCAGCGCCCGTGAGCTCCAATTCGTTCGGCAAGCTGTTCACCGTCACCACGTTCGGCGAATCGCACGGGCCGGCCATCGGCTGCGTGATCGATGGCTGCCCGCCGGGGCTGGCGCTGGACGCGGCCGAATTCGCCCACGACCTGCAGCGCCGCGCCACCGGCAAGAGCCGGCACACCTCGGCGCGCCGTGAGGCCGATGAGGTCGAGATCCTGTCCGGCGTGTACGAAGGGCTGACCACCGGCACCCCGATCGCACTGCTGATCCGCAACACCGACCAGCGCAGCAAGGATTACGCCAACATCGGCCAGCAGTTCCGCCCGGGCCATGCCGACTACAGCTACTGGCACAAGTACGGCATCCGTGACCCGCGTGGCGGCGGCCGTTCCTCGGCGCGCGAGACCACCATGCGCGTGGCCGCCGGCGTGGTCGCCAAGAAGTGGCTGGCCGAGCGCTTCGGCGTCACCGTGCGCGGCTACCTGTCGCAGCTGGGCGAGATCACCCCGGCCGGTTTCGACTGGTCGGCGGTGGAAGACAACCCGTTCTTCTGGCCGCATGCCGCACAGGTGCCGGAGCTGGAGGCGTACATGGATGCGCTGCGCAAGTCCGGTGATTCGGTCGGCGCGTGCGTGGACGTGGTCGCCGACAACGTGCCGCCCGGCTGGGGCGAGCCGATCTACGGCAAGCTCGACGGTGACCTGGCCGCCGCGTTGATGAGCATCAATGCGGTCAAGGGCGTGGAGATCGGCGACGGTTTCGCCAGCGCCGTGCAGAAGGGCACCGAACACCGTGACCTGCTGACCCCTCAGGGGTTTGCCAGCAACCACGCTGGCGGCATTCTCGGCGGCATTTCCACCGGCCAGCCGGTGGTCGCCTCGATCGTGCTCAAGCCGACCTCCAGCCTGCGCCTGCCCGGCCCGTCGCTGGATACATCCGGCAACGTGGTCGAGGTGGTCACCACCGGTCGCCATGATCCCTGTGTTGGCATCCGAGCCACGCCGATCGCCGAGGCGATGGTGGCGATGGTGCTGATGGACCAGGCCCTGCGCCACCGTGCGCAGTGCGGCGACGTCGGCACCGTCACCCCGCGTATTCCTGGTCAGCTCGATGGCTGACACGCGGCCGACGGTATGGGTGAGCCAGCCGCTGATCGACGCGGCCATCGCGCCGCTGCGCGATCGCGTGCAGCTGCGCAGCACCGACACCGTCACCGCGTGGTCGCCTGAGCAGATTGCCGAACAACTGGCCAGCGCCGACGGCGCGATCATCACCCTCAACGAGCGCATCGGCGCGGCTCAGCTGGCCGATGCCGCGCAGCTGCAGGTGATCGCCAATGTCGGGGTCGGCTACAACAACCTGGACGTCGACGCGCTCAGCGCGGCCGGCATCCTCGCCAGCAACACCCCCGACGTCCTCACCGAAACCACTGCCGATCTCGGCTTTGCGCTGCTGATGGCCACCGCGCGCCGGATCACCGAATCCGAACGTTGGTTGCGCGAGGGGCAGTGGGGCCAGTGGTCATTCCAGACCATGCTTGGCGCCGACATCCACGGCAGCACGCTGGGCATCCTTGGCATGGGCCGCATCGGCCAGGGCATCGCCCGCCGCGGTGCGCACGGTTTTGGCATGAAGGTGCTTTACCACAACCGTTCGCGCCTGCCGGCCGACACCGAGGCCGCTGTCGGCGCTTCGTATGTGGATCTGGATACGCTGCTGGCGCAGGCCGATCACCTGATCACGGTGCTGCCTTATTCGCCGTCCTCGCATCACATCATCGATGCAGCCGCACTGGCGAAGATGAAGCCGACGGCCACGCTGGTGAACATCGCCCGCGGCGGCATCGTCGACGAACTGGCACTGGCCGATGCACTGGCCAATGGCCGCCTGGCCGCTGCCGGGCTGGATGTGTACGAAGGCGAACCGACGGTGCGTCCGGAACTGCTGGCGCTGCACAACGTCGTGCTGACCCCGCATATCGGCAGCGCGTCGCTGGCCACACGCACGGCGATGGTGCAGCTGGCCGTGGATAATCTGCTTGCCGGGCTTGGCCTGGACGGCGCCCCATCACGCATGCCAAGCGCGATCAACGCTGACGCGGCGATGGCCGCCCGCGTGACGCTGGGCAAAAAAACCGGGAAACGATAGGGAACCTCCGTGCGTGCCGCTTGAGGAGGTTCCCCGAACCCAGCTGTCGTGCGTGATTTTTCCCCATCCCTGTTTTCGTGAGAGTTTCCCCCATGAGCAATGCACAACGCAGCTTCCACGTCGCCATCGTCGGCGCCACCGGTGCGGTCGGCGAGACCATGCTGGCCATCCTGGCCGAGCGCGATTTCCCGGTCGGCACCCTGAGCCTGCTCGCTTCCGAGCGCTCGGCCGGTGGCGAAGTCGAGTTCAACGGCAACAAGGTCAGGATCCAGGATCTGGCCACCTTCGATCCGAGTGGCGTGGATATCGCCCTGTTCTCGGCAGGTGGCGGCGTGTCCAAGGAATACGGCCCCAAGTTCGCCGCTGCCGGTGCCGTGGTGATCGACAACTCCTCGGCCTTCCGTTACGACGACGACGTGCCGCTGGTGGTGTCGGAAGTCAACCCGGACCAGATTGCCAACCGCCCGCGCGGCATCATCGCCAACCCGAACTGCTCGACCATGCAGATGCTGGTCGCGCTGGCGCCGCTGCATCGCAAGTACGGCATCGAGCGCATCAATGTATCCACCTACCAGTCGGTGTCTGGTGGCGGTCGTTCGGCACTGGAAGAACTGGGCAAGCAGACCGGTCAGCTGCTGAGCTTCCAGGAGATCGATCCGCAGCGCTTCCCGGTGCAGATCGCCTTCAACCTGATCCCGCACATCGACGACTTCCAGGACAACGGCTTCACCAAGGAAGAAATGAAGCTGGTCTGGGAAACCCGCAAGATCCTCGGCGACGACAGCATCCTGGTGAACCCGACTGCAGTGCGCGTGCCGGTGTTCTATGGTCACTCCGAGTCGGTAGCGATCGAAACCCGTGACAAGGTGACCGTCGCCGAAGCACGCGCGCTGCTGGAGCAGTCGCCGGGCATCGAAGTGGTCGATCGCCACGAGGCTGGCGGCTACCCGACTCCGGTCACGCATGCGTCGGGCACCGACGCGGTGTACGTCGGCCGCATCCGTGAGGACCTGTCGCATCCGCGCGGCTTGAACCTGTGGATCGTGTCGGACAACGTGCGCAAGGGCGCGGCCCTGAACGCCGTGCAGCTGGCCGAGCTGGTCGCTGCCGAACAGCGCTGATCACATCGGTTGCCTCACCGGTAGTGCCGGCCGCTGGCCGGCATTGCCCTGATCCACCAGCTGAAGGGATTGCCGGCCAGCGGCCGGCACTACCTCAAGGGTCTTTCCGGTTGGTGCGGACTCCGGTCCGCACGCTTTATAGTGTCGCCCATGAATAAACGGGCCAAGGGCGCAAAGCGCCCGCTCAGCTATCTTTCCGCCGCGCTGCTGGCCCTGGCCAGCAGTTCGGCGCTTGCCCTGGGCTTGGGTGACATCCGTGTCCTGTCCAAGCCGGGCCAGCCCCTGCTGGCAGAAATCCCGGTGGTCTCGGCCGACCCGTCCGAACTGGAAAACCTGCGCGTGGCGCTGGCCTCACCGGTCACCTTCGAACGCGTAGGCCTGCAACGGCCAACCGGGCTGGTCAGCGAGTTGCAGTTCGAACTGACCCGCAATGCACAGGGCAGGGCGGTGGTGCGGGTGACCTCGCAGGCACCGGTCGAGACCCCGTCGCTGAGCTTCCTGATCGAGGCCGACTGGGGCCAGGGCCGGCTGGTGCGCGAGTACTCGGCGCTGGTCGATGCACCGTCCAGTGCGCTGGCCGTGGCCGAACCGGAGATCGTTGCTCCTGCAGGCACCCTGTCCAACACCATCACGCGGGACGCGGCGCCTGAGCCTGCAGCAGCCGAAACGGCAAGCGTGCCAGCGCCCGTGCGTGCATCCACCGCTGCGCCGGTGCCGGCTCGCCCGCGTACAGCAGCCACACCTGTTGCCGCGCCGTCAGCCGATGGCAGCGTCACCGTGCAGCGCGGGCAGACCCTGTCGCAGATCGCCGGCGCGGTGGCACGTGGCAACCAGATCAGCCGCGACCGCGCGATGATCGCCCTGCTGCGCGCCAATCCCGAAGCCTTCATCCGGGGCAACGTGAACCTGCTCAAGCAGGGCGCGGTGCTGCGCATGCCGGGCAGTGATGCGCTGGCAGCCGTCGATGCCGCCGAGGCCGCTGCGCTGGTGCGCGAGCACGCCGCGCAATGGCGGCAGGCGCGTACCGTGCCGCAACCCGCGGGCACGGTCGCCCCGGTCGCCAAGGCGGTCGCGGCCACCGATTCCTCCCCGGCTGCGGCCAACGGGGCACGACTTGAGATCGCTCCGGCGCTGGCGTCCGACGCCGCGCGTGCGGGCACAACCACCGGCACCGCTGCCGGCAGCGAGGGTGACATGCTGGGCAACGAACAACTGCGCCAGGCGCGTGAGGACATCGCCACCCGCGATGCCGAGATCGGCGAGCTGAAGCAACGCGTGGCCGACCTGGAAGCGCTGAAGCAGCAGCAGCAGTCGCTGATTGCCATGAAGGACAACGATCTGGCCGCCGCGCAGCAACGCCTCGCGCAGGCCCCCGGTGCCCGCGACGCAGCAACGCCATGGTACTGGCTGGGCCTGCCGGTGCTGCTGCTGGCGGCCGCTGCGGCGTGGCTGCTGCGCCGTCGCAAGCCGTCGCCATTGCCGCCGTTGCGTGAAGAAGACGATGCCACCGGGCTTGCTGCGGCGGTTCCGGCTGGAGCCGCGCTGGATACCCTGGCCGAGCAGTCTTCATGGTCGTCGGTGGTTGCCGAAGGGGGGCGCCAGGAGCCGGCGATGCCAGCGTGGGCCACCGAAACCGAGCTCGAAACGCATGACCCGTCGCATGCCGAGCCGACGGCCCATCAAGCAGTGCAGGCCGACTGGCAGGTCGGGACGCTGCGCGCAGAGGATGTGGTGGAGCTGCCTGCGGCAGTGACCGAACAGCCGCGCTGGGACGAGCCAGCGTCCGGACATGACGACGGGCTTGTCGTCGAACAGCACCCTGACGAACCGGCGGTGCAGGAAGCCGCTGCCGACGTCGGTGTGCCGGACTATGCGCTGCACGCCGAACAACAGCCGCAGTTCCGTGGCGTATTTGACCTGCCGGCGGAGTCGCATGAGGTCGAGGCCGTGGTCGACCGCGTCCACCATGACCGCATCGACAACGCGCACGCTGATGACGTCGCTACGGCGGATGCCGCACCCACCAACGATGCTGGCTGGTCACCGCGTGCTGGCCAGGAGCGCCTGGAACTGGCCATCGCCTATCTCGACCTGGGTGACGCACAGACTGCGCGTACCCTGCTGCTGGAAGTCGCCGAAGGCGGCGACCTGCACAGCCAGGCACAGGCCCGGGAACTGCTGGCCCGCCTGCCCTGACCGAACCTGCCGACAAGGACTGTGCCATGAGCCGCGAGCGCCGCATCGATTACGTTGAATTCGCTTCCAGCGATCCGGCCGCCAGCCGTGCATTCTTCGAGAAAGCGTTTGGCTGGTCATTCGTCGACTACGGCAACGATTACACCGCCTTCGACGACGGCCGCCTGCAGGGCGGTTTCTTCCGCGGCCAGCCACAGCGGGCCACGGAAGGTGGCGCACCGCTGCTGGTGCTGTATGCCGATCAGCTGGCGCCGGTCGAAGCGGCCGTGCGTGATGCCGGCGGCGTGATCGTGCGCCCGGTGTTCTCTTTCCCCGGTGGTAGCCGCTTCCAGTTCGTCGAGCCCGGTGGCAATGAACTGGCGGTCTGGTCCGAGCGCGACCCGGCCTGAGCGTCACCCCCTCCGCAACTCCGAGGTAGCACATGCGTTACGCGCTTGGCGTCGAGTATGACGGCAGCGATTTCAGGGGCTGGCAGAACCTGGGCGAAGGTGGTCCCAGCGTGCAGGCCAGTCTTGAACAGGCCCTGTCGTCGGTGGCGGACACGCCGCTGCAGGTGGTCTGTGCCGGTCGTACCGATGCCGGTGTGCACGGCCAATGCCAGGTCGTGCATTTCGATACCGACGTGGTGCGCGATCCGCGCGCCTGGATGCTGGGCACCACCACCCGTCTGCCGCGTTCGATCGCAGTGCGCTGGTGTGTTCCGGTCGCCGACGATTTCCATGCCCGTTTCTCGGCGCGCGCGCGCCGCTACCGCTACCGACTGCTCAACCGTGAAGTGCGGCCGGCGCTCGAGCGGCAGACCCTGAGCTGGGAGCGGCGTGCGCTGGACGAGACGCTCATGCACACCGCCGGACAGGCCCTGCTCGGTGAGAACGACTTCAGTGCATTCCGCTCGGTCCAGTGCCAGGCGCTGCACGCGCGGCGTGAGCTGCAGTCGCTGCAGGTCAGCCGCCACGGCGAGGTGATCGAAGTCTCAGTACAGGGCAATGCATTCCTTCATCACATGGTCCGCAATATCGTCGGTTCGTTGATCCTGGTGGGCAGCGGCGAAAAACCGGTGGAATGGATCGCTGAACTGCTGGCCGGGCGTGATCGAACCGTAGCCGGTCCCACCGCACCGCCGCAGGGCCTGGTGTTCCTTGGGCCCCTGTACCCCGACAACTGGCATCTGCCCGCCGAGGTCACGCTATGAGCCGTTCCTACTACCGTACGCGCATCAAGTTCTGTGGCATGACCCGTGCCGGCGACGTCCGCCTGGCCGGTGAGCTGGGCGTGGACGCAGTGGGTTTCATCTTTGCCCGCGAGAGCAGTCGCCGGGTCGCTCCGGCCGAAGCGCGCGCGATGCGCCAGGCGATCGCACCGATGGTCGACGTGGTGGCGCTGTTCCGCAACAACAGCAAGGAAGAGGTGCGTGAGGTGCTGCGCACGGTGCGACCGACCCTGCTGCAGTTCCACGGTGAGGAAGACGAGAGCTTCTGCCGCAGCTTCAACATGCCGTACCTGAAGGCGATCGCCATGGGCGGGCGTGAAGAGGTCAACGCACGCACCCTGCAGCTGCGCTACCCCAGCGCAGCCGGCTTCCTGTTCGACAGCCATGCGCCGGGCGGCGGTGGCGGTACCGGCGTGGCGTTCGACTGGAGCCGCGTCCCGACCGGACTGCACCGTCCGTTCCTGCTGGCCGGAGGCCTGAACCCGGAAAACGTCTACGACGCCGTGCTGGCGACGCTGCCGTGGGGCGTGGACGTCTCCAGCGGCATCGAACTGGAGCCGGGCATCAAGGACGGCTACAAGATGCGCACCTTCGTCGAGGAAGTGCGCCGCGCCGATTGCACCGTTCTGGAGTGATCCGCGTCACCTGAGGGGGGCGCCCGGAATGTCATCGGCGACGGTGCATTCCGCCGGGTCTGTCTCCTTGGCGGGTGTGCGTAGCCTGCGAGCCTGGCCTGTAGCGCGCTGCGCTTTGAAGGCGGGCGCCCCCTGAATGCGACGAGCATCACGCTTCCGGCTGATTCAGGTTCCAGCGCCAAAAAGTCGACAGCCCCCAAACATCTGATCGGACACAATGCGCCCAGCCTGTCACGGTTGGGTGCGACGCTGCGTGCGTGTCGCTGGCAGCACCCTCGAGATACGCCTTACCTTCCAACGAGGACGCAATGGATATGCCCCATCTCTCTTCCCGCCGTATCCGCCTGGCCCGCCTGGCGATCGTGCCCGGCCTGCTGCTTGCCCTGGGCGCGTGTGCGGCCGGCGACTCATCCGCCCCGGCCACATCGGCACCGGCTGCTGCCACACCGGCAGCCGCACCTGCCACGGCACCGGCCACGGTTCCGTCGGCAGCACCGGCTGCCGACGGTCTGGCGTCGCTGATCCAAGCCAGCGGCGTGAAATGCAGCAACGCGAGTACCGGCAGTGGCTGCACGGCCGGCGACGTGGACAGCGGTGATTTCTACGATGTCGAATTGTCGCCGGACTGTGGCGACCAGGGTTTCTTCGCTGGCGTGGCCGACGCCAAGGGCGTGGAGACATTGAATGCGGTGCCATCCACCGGCAGCAAGGTCAGCGTGACCGCGAAGCTGTCGAAGGGGCAGCTGGTCTGTGTGCAGGGCATCGGGCGCGCCGGACAGAACCCGCTGTTCTATTACGTCGTTGCGGTTCCCGCTGCGACAGTCGGGAAGTGCAAGGGAAACACATTGTGTGACACCTATGGCGACAGGCCGATCACTGGCCTGGCGAACACGGGGGGCGAGGCCTGCCATGCGGCGGCGCCGGGACATTACGCCGGGAACTGCGCACAGGGTTGGGTCAGTGCGGACGTGCTCGACGTGTTTTCCAACGGAATGTAATCACCGCCAGGGGAGCGGTCCAATCAACCACTGGCAAAGGAACAGCTCATGTCGGATCCAAAAATCACCCGGCTGGTCAGCAGCGTAGGTACCACGCGCACGATGGAAATGGACGATGGCAGCGTCGTCGAACGATCAGGTGGCAGCGTCTCGTGGCGCAACAACAATCCTGGCAATCTCAAGTTCGAATTCGCCGGCAGCGCGGACAAAACGGTCACCAATCCGCGTACCCGCGAGCAGGCACTGGAATCGGCGCAGGGGCGCTACAAGGGCGTGGTCGATCTCGACCAGTGGGGCAACGCGGTTTTCGAGAGCTATGAAGCCGGCCGGGTGGCGAAGATCCAGCTGCTCGAACGCCGGTTCGGTGACAAGACCGTGGAGGAAATGCTGCCGAGCTACTCCACGAAGGATTACAGCGGCACCACCCACCACAAGGAACAGGCGGCCACCATCTATGCCGAGGGCGATCGCCAGGGTGTCGACCTGCGCTCGAAGACCGTCGGCCAGATGAGCGTGCGCGAGCGCGAGGTGCTGGCAGACGGCATCCGCCGTTTCGAGGGCTGGCAGCCGGGTGAGGTCGCCACGTTGCAGCAACCCACGCGCACTCAGCAGTCGGCCGCGCCCGTGCAGACACAGACCCAGGCGCAGGTGCAGTCGCCTTCGGCGACGGCGCCCGCTGTGGGCCAGGCCGCGGCTGCAGTCGGCAGTGCCGCGGTCTACAACGAGGCCTATCAGCATTTCATGGCCTCGGGCCGCCAGTACGAATACGGGCGCCCGGACCATCCACGTCCCGGGCGTGACAGCAGCCGGCTGGAGCGTGACCTCGATGGTGACGGACGCTTCGGCGTGGATTGCTCGGCATTCGTATGGCGCGGCCTGAAGAACGCGGGTTACAACGTGCGCGGCGAGAATGCTGCCGGGTTCACTACTTCGACGCTGTTCAATGGTGCGAACACCACGGCTTACGCACGCGAGCATTTCGATGTGACCCCGGCTGCCGAAGCACGCAAGCCGAACGGATCGCTGAAGCAGGGCGACATCCTGATGTTCTCCTCGTCGCAGGGCCAGCATGTCGGCATTTTCAAAGGCTACGATGCGCAGGGAAACATCCAGTTCATCGGATCACAGGGAAGCACCGGGCCGGCCGAAGTCACCATCCGGCCGGGCGGGTACTGGGATGGCGGAAGCACCCGCATCGTTGGTGCGCTGACACCGAAGCCGGAATTCCAGGTGCGCGCGCCGCTGCACGGCAGTGGCGAACCTGCGCCGTCCCGGCCTGCCGCCAGCGTGCAGCCGGCTGCATCGCACCCGGCGGCCGGCGAGGTGATGAAGCATGGGCAGCGCGGCACCGACGTGCAGGCGTTGCAGCAGACTCTCAACCAGCTCGGCGTGCGTGATGCGCAGGGCCATCGATTGTCAGAGGATGGCCGTTTCGGTGACCACACCCGCGAAGCGGTGATCGCGCTCCAGAAACAGCAGGGGCTGGTGGCCGATGGAATTGTCGGTCGCCAGACCACTGCCGCACTGGCGGCGGGCCGTGTGCAGGGCCATGAACCTGCAGCGGCTGTGCCGAAGGGGCCGTCGCTGAACGATGCATCACATCCGGACCACGGACTGCACAACGCCGTCCGCAGCAAGCTTCCCAGCGTGTTCTCCGAAGAAGCTGCGGCCAATATCACGCTGCATGCAAAGCAGAACGGTATCGACGCGGCCGACAAGCTGCAGAGCATCACGGTGCAGGATGGCAAGGCGTTCGTGATGGGCACGACGCCGGGTTTCCGCACCGCGGTCGACCTGGCCCAGGCGCCACCGTCGCTGGAGCAGACCAGTGCCAAGCTGCTTGCAGATCCGTCGCATCAGCAGCAGGTGCATGAGGAGCAGCAGCGGGTCGCGATGGGCGGTCGCTGAGGAATGTGTTGCCGGCTCCGGGTGGTGAATGCCGCCCGGGGCCTCGCCTCATCGCAGTTGCGCTGCTGCCCAGTCGGCCAGGGCATCCACGCGCGCATCGACCGGGCCGTCCGGCCGCGCCAGTACCCAGAAGCCACCCGTGGCGGCAAATCCCCACGGCGCGACCAGCCGGCCCGCCGCCAGATCCTCCGCGACCAGCGGCTCGGGCGCGATCGCAGGGCCCAGCCCGGCCACAGCCGCCTCAAGCAGGTAGTACAGGTGCTCGAAAGCACTGCCCAGCTGCAGTCTGGACGTTTCCAGGCCGTGCGCCTGCGCCCACGCCGGCCACGCCTGTGGCCGTGAGCTGGTGTGCAGCAGTGTCTCCTTCAGCAGTGCAGACGGCGGCACGTTGCGCAGGCGCAGTGCCGCCGGATGCGAGGGGGCCACCACCACGCCGACCCGTTCCGCTGCCAGTTCGCGCACCTGCCAACCGCGTGGCCACGGTCCCTGTGCAAGCAGCAGCACCGCATCCAGTGCCGCCTGCGCCTCGGTGAAGCTGCCGTCCAGCGCCGACCATTGCAGGCGCACGCCGGGCAAGGCGGCCTGCAGCGCGGGCAGGCGCGGGATCATCCAGCGCGCGAGCACGCTGCCACTGCAACCCAGGACCAGTACCGGAGAGGCCGCGGGTCGTCCCAGCTCGCGCACGCAGTCCTCGATGCCGGTGAAGGCTTCGCTGCAGGCGGCCTGTAGACGGATGCCCGCAGTGGTCAGGCGCAGGCCACGGCCGGCACGCTGGAACAGCGCCAGGCCGAGGTGGTCTTCCAGCAGCTTCAGCTGCCGGCTGACCGCACCGTGGGTGACGTGCAGGTCCTGTGCAGCGCGGCCAACCCCGCCCAGGCGGGCGGTGGCCTCGAAGGCGCGCAGCGCATTGAGCGGTGGCAGCAGGGAGCGGCTCATGTGAGATTTCCTGACGATATACGCGAGATAATATCGATTTTCCGGTCACGACCCGTGCGCTAGAGTATCCACCTGTCTCGAACCAGCGGTCGCTTCCATGTCTGCCTCCCCCATTGCCGACTACCACGCCTTCCCGGATGCCCAGGGCCACTTCGGCCGCTACGGCGGCAGCTTCGTCGCCGAAACCCTGGTCGGCCCGCTGCAGGAACTGGCCCAGGCCTATGACCAGGCCCGCCAGGATCCGGAATTCCAGCTGGCCTACGACCGCGACCTGGCCCATTACGTGGGCCGGCCGAGCCCGATCTACCACGCGCAGCGCCTGAGCGACCATGTCGGCGGCGCGCAGATCCTGCTCAAGCGCGAGGACCTGAACCACACCGGCGCGCACAAGATCAACAACACCATCGGCCAGGCGCTGCTGGCGGCGCGGATGGGCAAGAAGCGCATCATCGCCGAGACCGGCGCAGGCCAACATGGCGTGGCCAGTGCCACCGTCGCCGCACGGCTGGGCCTGGAATGCGTGGTGTACATGGGCGCCACCGACATCGAGCGGCAGAAGATCAATGTCTACCGCATGAAGCTGCTGGGCGCGACGGTGGTGCCGGTCACCTCCGGCTCGGCCACCCTGAAGGATGCGCTCAACGAAGCGATGCGCGACTGGGTGACCAATGTGCAGGACACCTTCTACATCATCGGTACAGTCGCCGGCCCGGATCCCTATCCGCGCATGGTGCGCGATTTCAACGCCATCGTCGGCCGCGAAGCACGCGAGCAGATGCTGGCCGAGTACGGCCGCCTGCCCGATGCGATCACCGCCTGCGTCGGCGGAGGCAGCAATGCGATCGGCCTGTTCCATGCCTTCCTCAATGATCGTCAGGTCGAAATCGTCGGTGCCGAAGCGGCCGGTGATGGTATCCATACCGGTCGCCATGCGGCCTCGATTGCTGCCGGTCGCCCCGGGGTACTGCATGGCAACCGCACCTACGTGCTGTGCGACGACGACGGCCAGATCATCGAGACCCATTCGGTGTCGGCCGGCCTGGACTACCCGGGCGTCGGCCCGGAGCACGCGTTCCTGGCCGACAGCGGCCGCGCGCGCTACCTGGGCATCACCGATGAGGAGGCCCTGCAGGCCTTCCATCTGCTGGCGCACACCGAGGGCATCCTGCCGGCGCTGGAATCCAGCCACGCGTTGGCGCAGGCGATGAAGCTGGCACGCGAGCGTCCGCGCGATCAGATCGTGCTGTGCAACCTGTCCGGCCGTGGTGACAAGGATGTGCACACCATCGCCGCGCGCGAAGGCCTGGTGCTGTGAGCGCGCGTCTGCGAAGCAGCGGCGTGCTTCTGCTGGCCTTCGGCCTGGCGGCATGCCAGCCGCCGGAACCGCCGGTGCTGGCACCGGCGGCCAAGGCCACCACGCAACCGGTGCAGCAACCGGCGGCCAATGATGACCTCGACCCGATGGCGCGCACGCCGATCGACGATCCGCCCTCCACGGAAGAGACCAACAGCGATGACGCGCCGGCGGTGGTCTCGGTGGCGCTGGACCATGCCGGCGAGGTGCTGATCGGACAACACATGACGGATCTGAAGGCATTCGGGCCGTGGACGGCACAAGGAGCGGTCGAAGCGCTCGGCGGAAGCTGCGAGTACTACGACGGCAAGGGGCTGCCGCCCGGCGTGTCGATGATGACCGACGAAGATCGCGTGGTCCGTTTCGACCTCGGCCTGGATCCGGAGAGCGGGGCGCCGACCCAGCAGCCGGGCCCGTTCGGCCTGCGCGTCGGCATGACCCGCGCCCAGGCGGTAGCCCGGTTTCCGAAGCCGCCTGTGTCCAGCCCGCATGCCTACGATGGCGAGCAGGGCGAGTACCTGACCTGGCAGGACCCGGGCTCGGCCCTTGGCATCCGCGTGGAACTGTTTGAAGGGAGGGTCATCCAGATGTACTGGGGGACCAGCGATGCGATTGAACTGATTGAAGGATGTGCCTGAGATGCCTGTTTCCCGACTCGATGCCTGTTTCCAGCGCCTGCGCGCGCAGCAGCGCAAGGCGCTGATCCCTTTCATCACCGCCGGTGATCCCTCGCTGGAGGCGACCGTGCCGGTGATGCATGCACTGGTTGGAGCCGGTGCTGATGTGATTGAGCTGGGCGTGCCGTTCTCCGACCCGATGGCCGACGGCCCGACCATCCAGCGCAGCTCCGAGCGCGCGCTGGCACGCGGTGCTGGCAGCCGTTACGTGCTGCGGGCGGTGGCGCAGTTCCGCGAGCGCGACGCGCAGACCCCGGTGGTACTGATGGGCTACCTGAACCCGGTGGAGATCCATGGCTACGCAGCATTCGCCAGGAACGCCGTGGACGCCGGTGTCGATGGAGTGCTGCTGGTCGACCTGCCGCCGGAAGAAGCCGGTGAGGCGCAGCAGGCCTTCGATGCAGCCGGCCTGGCGCTGGTGCTGCTGGCCTCGCCGACCACCAGCGAGGCACGTGCCGACAAGCTGCTGGCATTGGCGCGTGGTTACCTTTACTACGTCAGCTTCGCTGGCGTCACCGGTGCCTCCGAGCGGCTGGACAGCGATGCCGCAAGCGCTCGGCTGCAGGCCCTGCGCGCGCGCGCATCGGTGCCGGTGGTGGCAGGTTTCGGCATCAAGGATGCAGCCAGTGCTGCGGCCATGGCCCGCCAGGCCGATGGCGTGGTGGTCGGCAGCGCGCTGGTCGCCGCGCTGGCTGAGGCGGGCTCGGTGGAACAGGCCGCGCAGCGTGCCGCTGCCTTCCTGGCCCCGCTGCGGCAGGCATTGGACCAGTAACGGTAGCGCCGGGCCATGCCCGGCGGTGCCGGGCGCAAGGGGATCCGCCGGGCATGGCCCGGCACTACCCGCGCGGCGTTGCCGCGCTAAACGTACGTCCCAGCATGGTTTTTCCCGGCCTTCCGCCGGTGGCACAGGGGGTGCACGGGCAGGGAAAGCGGAGCTAGACTGTCCGCCTTTGCGGCCCATGGGCCGCCCTGAACGGAAGTGTCCTCCCGCATGAGTTGGCTCAGCAAGTTGATGCCGTCCGGCATCCGCACCGACAACACCCCCAGCAAGAAGCGCAGCGTCCCCGAGGGCCTGTGGGAAAAGTGCAGCAACTGCGGCAGCGCGTTGTACCGGCCAGAACTGGAAGAGAACCTGGAGGTCTGCCCGAAGTGCGGCCACCACATGGCGATCCGTGCACGTGCGCGCCTGGCAGCGTTGTTCGACGCCGACAGCACCACCGAGATCGCTGCGCGCCTGGGCCCGACCGACCTGCTCAAGTTCAAGGACCAGAAGAAGTACAGCGAGCGCATCAAGATCGCGCAGAAGAACACCGGCGAGTACGACGCGCTGATCGCCATGCGCGGCCTGCTCAAGGGCCGTGCGCTGGTGGCCTCGTCGTTCGACTTCGCCTTCATGGGCGGCTCGATGGGCTCGGTGGTGGGTGAGCGCTTCTCGCTGGCTGCCGAAACCGCAGTCGAGATCGGTGCCCCCTATGTATGCTTCTCGCAGAGTGGCGGTGCGCGCATGCAGGAAGGCCTGTTCTCGCTGATGCAGATGGCCAAGACCTCGGCGGCGCTGGGCAAGCTGCGTGAAGCCGGCCTGCCGTTCATTTCGGTGCTGACCCACCCGACCACCGGTGGCGTATCGGCATCGTTTGCGATGCTGGGCGACATCAACATCGCCGAGCCGCAGGCATTGATCGGCTTCGCCGGCCCGCGCGTGATCGAACAGACCGTGCGCGAAAAGCTGCCGGAAGGCTTCCAGCGTTCGGAGTTCCTGCTCGAGCACGGCGCCATCGACCAGATCTGCGACCGCCGTGAAATGCGTGACCGTCTCGCCGACCTGCTGGCGATGCTGGGCCGTCAGCCGGCGCCGGAGGTGGCGTGATGGGAGGCCGCAAGTACTTCGGTACTGATGGCATCCGTGGGCGGGTCGGCCAGGGCGTGATCTCGGCCGACTTCGTGCTGCGTCTGGGCAACGCCCTGGGCCGGGTGCTGGTGGCCCAGCGTGGCCAGGACGGGCGCCGGCCGATCGTGATCATCGGCAAGGACACCCGCATTTCCGGCTACATGTTCGAAGCGGCGCTGGAGGCTGGGCTGGTCGCCGCCGGTGCTGATGTGCAGCTGCTGGGGCCGATGCCGACCCCGGCCGTGGCTTTCCTGACCCGCACGCTGGGCGTGGATGCCGGCATCGTCATCAGTGCTTCGCATAACCCGCACTACGACAACGGCATCAAGTTCTTCTCCGCCCAGGGCGAGAAGCTCGACGATGCCACCGAGCTGGCGCTGGAAGCGGCACTGGATGTTCCGTTCACCACCGCCGAATCGGAGAAGCTGGGCAAAGCTTCGCGTGCACGTGAGGCGGTCGGCCGCTACATCGAATTCTGCAAGGCCAGCGTGCCGCGTGCATTCGACCTGCGTGGCGTGCGCCTGGTCCTGGACTGTGCGCATGGGGCCACCTACCAGATCGCACCGCTGCTGTTCCGCGAGCTCGGTGCGGAAGTGATCGGTATCGGTGCTGAACCCAACGGCGTCAACATCAACGCCGGCGTCGGTTCCACCCATATCGACAACCTGGCGGCCAAGGTCCGCGAGACCCGCGCCGATCTCGGCATCGCCTTCGATGGCGATGGCGACCGCGTGCTGATGGCCGACGACCAGGGCAATCCGGTCGATGGTGATGACCTGCTGTACATCCTGGCACGTGCGTGGAAGGACGAAGGTCGCCTGCGCGGTCCGGTGGTCGGTACGCTGATGAGCAACTACGGTGTGGAGAAGGCCTTCGCCGATCTGCAGATTCCGTTCCTGCGCAGCAACGTCGGTGACCGCTACGTGCACCAGGCGCTGATCGAAGGTGGTGGCGTGCTCGGCGGTGAAGCGTCGGGACACCTGCTGTGCCTGGATCGGGCCACCACCGGCGATGGCATCGTCAGTGCCCTGCAGGTGCTGGTGGCGCTGCGCAACAACGGCCAGACCCTGCGCCAGGCGCTGAAGGGGCTGGTGCGGGTGCCGCAGAAGACGGTGAACGTGCGGCTGGGCAATGTCTCGGCCAAGGCCACGGTGCAGGCTGAAAGTGTGCAGTCCGCGCTCGCCGACGCGCAGCAGGCGGTGGCCGGTCGTGGTCGTGCCTTCCTGCGTCCTTCCGGTACCGAGCCGGTGGTGCGGGTTACGGTGGAAGCTGACGACGCGACGCTGATGCAGGACACGCTCGATCGCCTGTCTGCCGCGGTACGCGCCGCCGCCAGCTGAGGCTGCCGCGCGGTGAAATGAAAACGCCCCGGGAAGCCGGGGCGTTTTTCTTTGCGCGGGCGGTGCACGCGGTACTCAGGGCCCCGGCACCATCTTCTTCTGCCGCGCCTTGAAACCATTGAACAGTGGCCCGATCAGAGGGTTGTAGCTCAGCCTGATGCGCTTGCGCAGCCAGCTGGCCGGCCGGTTGCGGATGGCGAACCGGTAGATGCGTTCCGGGTCGCCTCCGACCAGGTTGCGGCCGAAAGGATGAGTGGTGTGCAGGTAGCGGAAGCCGTGCTCGCGCGCCACCTCGATGTGGTCCTGGTCGAAATCGCCATACGGCCAGCACAGCGTGTCCGAGACTTGGCCCAGCTTGTCCTGCAGGACCTCGCGCGAAACCGCCAGGTCGTGGCTCAGGCCTGCGCGGCGCTGCGCACGGTCCAGGTCGGTGCGGCGCAGCCAGCGCGTATGGGTATGGGTATGGCAATGCATCTCGAAGGTGCCGGCGGCAATGCTGGCGCGCGCTTCGCTCCAGCGCATCATCACATCGTCGCTGCGGTCCTGTTCGTAGATCGCCGCTTCGCAGCCCCGGTGGTCCGGGGTGGCAGGCAGCGTTGCCCCTTCGATGCCTGCATGCGGGCGTTCCGGGCCTTCGCCCATCCAGCCGGTGACCACGAACACCACTGCGTGCATGCCGTACTTGTGCAGGATCGGATGCGCATACACCCAGTTGTCCAGGTAGCCATCGTCGAAGGTGATCACGATTGATTTGCGTGGTACCGGCTTGCCGGCGAGGAAGCCGGCATATTGGTCCAGCGTCAGCGACGTCCAGTCATTGCCGGCCAGCCACGCGATCTGGCTCTCGAAGTTTTCCGGCGACACCGTGATCATGCCCGGTGAAGGACTGACGTGATGGTGCATCAGCACCGGTACGGTTCGGGCCTCAGCCATGTCCCAGCTCCTTCAGCCACTGGTGGTAATAGTGTTCGGTGGTCTCGCCGTGACCGTCCGGGGTGAAACGGTGTGCGCTGTGCATCCAGTCCCAGCCGGCGCGGCCCATCTGCCGACGCCGCTGTGGATCGTCCACCAGCAGGCGCAGGGCACCGGTCAAGGCTGCATTGTCGCCCAGGCGGGTGAGGATCGCATTGCTGCCATCAACCACCATTTCCGGTACGCCGCCGACCCGGGTGGCCACGATCGGTACACCGACATAGGCCGCTTCCAGGAATACGGTACCGGCCGCTTCCTTGTGTGAGGCGAGGGCGAAGATGTCGAAGCCGGCCATCAGGCGGCAGGCGCCATCGCGGTATCCCAGCAGGTGTACCTGCTGCTGCACTCCATGCTCTGCGCACAGCGCCCGCAGCCGTTCCATCACCTGTTGGCCATCGCCGACGATGACCAGATGCAGGTCCGGGTTGGCTTTGCACAGGGGAACCATCGCCTGCAGCAGGTCGGCATGGCCCTTGGGCTCACGCAGCACCGCCACGCAGCCGACCACGATGTCCCGTTCGCCGAAACCGAGCTCGGCACGCACTTGCGCGCGCACCTCCTGCAGGCACTGCCAGGGATCGGCCTTGCGGATCTCGCTCCAGCGCGGCGGCACCGCGATCGGCGGCACGATGCCGATATGCTCGGCCGGTATGCCACGGTCGACCAGCAGCTGCTTGACGAAACTGCTGACGGTCAGAACCCGGTGTGGAAGCCTGGTATAGGTCAGCAGCGAATTGACCGGACTCATCAGATGGCGCGAGCGCACCACCAGCGGCGTACCGCCCAGACGCGCACCTGCAGCGGCGATCAGCGCGTCACGGCGGCTGGTGGTATTGACCACGTCGTAACGTTCGCGGCGGACCAGTCGTGACACCGACCAGATTCCGCGCAGCAGGCGGGCGAGCCCGCCCATGCGCAGCGCGTGCACGGTGAAACCGTCATCACGCGCCAGCTTGGCCAGCCGTGCATCCGGCTGGCACAGCAGCGACACATCATGGCCGCGCGCACGCATCACCTGCATGTGGCGGAAGATGTAGATCTCCTGCCCGCCCATTCCCTTGGCGGCTTCGGTATGCAGGATGCGCAGCGGACGGTTCATGCGGGATGATCCTTGGGGGTCAGCGGTTGCGGAAGCGGGTCAGCGCTTCCCATGCAGAGCGGACGGCGGCGGAGTCCGGGACCTGCTGAGGCAGCGGGCGGTAACGCAGGTCAAGCGCCGTTGCGTTGCCGAATTTGTCGAACACGTAGATGGCGTCGCCGTGGCGGACCGCGCGTTGCGACCAGCTTTCCACCACCAGTGCGCGTTGGCCCGTGGGTTCGCCCAGCAGGTCCTGGCCGGTGCTGAAGTCGGTCAGCGCGTTCTCGCAGCCCAGTGCGTGGCGCATCAGGGTCGGCACCCAGTCTTCGTGGGAACTGGTGCGTGTCTGAATGCCGCTGGCCTGGCCTGGCCAGTGCAGTACGAACGGCACCTGCAGCTGGTAATCGGAGAAGTTGCCGTTGTGGCCCCAGTAGTTCAGCTTGAGGTCGTTGAATTCTTCGGCGTGATCACCGGTGACCAGGACGATGGTGTCCTCGGCCAGACCCTGCGCGCGCAAGTCGTCCAGCAATGAGCCGATAAGACTGTCGGCGTAGTGCACGGCGGTGCGGTAGCGGTTGAGCTCCGGCGTCGGGTCGTGGTCGGGGCCGAATTTCAGGAAGTCGATTTCCTTGGCCATCGGTGTGGCCACCGGCGGATAGCTGGCAGGCAGGTGGTAGCCAGCGTGGGTGGAGTCGAGGAACACGAAACCGAACCAGGGCTGCTGTGCCGCCTGGCTGGTACGGATGTCCTTCTGCAGCGCAGCGACGATGGCACGGTCGCGGCCATCCGGGCCGAGTTCGGACGGTCCTTGATGCAGCTGATCGCGGACGTCGGCAAACACGGTGCGGTCGAATTCGGGGCTGTACAGCGGCGCACTGCCATACAGGTGCAGGTCGTAGCCCTGTTGGCGCAGTACCTGGAACAGCTGCGAGCCACGCTGTTCGTCCAGCATGCTCTGCCAGTAGCCACCGGGCAGGCCGTAGAGCAGGCCGAACAGGCCATAGCGGGTGGCGTTGCCGGTGCTGAAGTGGTGGTCGTATACACGCGACCCCTGTGCCAGCGCCGAGGCATTGGGCATCAGCTGGGGGGTCAGGACGTCGTGGCGCAGCGACTCCAGCACCACCATCAGCACGTTGGGGCGGTGCGGGTTCTGGCAGCGCAGCGGCTGCAGCGGATACTGCAACTGGGCGTGGCGCGGATCTGGCAGCCCGGCCTGCTGTTCGCTGACCACACCGAGCTTGCGCATGAAGCTCTTGGCGGTGATCGGCTGTGCCCACGGCAGATAGTTCCACTGCGCGATCACATCGCGGTCGCCGCGGGCATCGTAGTAGGCGGTGGCGACCTGGCCGCCGGCCATCAGCAGTGCGACCACCGCCCAGGCCTGCAGTACCGTGCGCCGACGGGGCAGGGCTGGCAGCAGCTTCCAGCAGGCCCAGGCCAGCAGGCCTTCGGCGGTGAAGATGGCGGCCACCAGCAGGCCCGCCTGCAGCCAGGTTTTCCAGGACAGCGCTACCTGGTCCTGCAGTGCGCCACCGAAGACCATGTTCACCACCATGGCATTGAGGTGGAAGCGGTACAGGGTGAACACCTTGGCGTCGACCAGCAGCAGGCACAGCCACAGGCCCTGCAGCAGCACTGCACTGACACTCAGGATGCGTGCGTTGCGCTGCCAGAGTCCCAGCAGCAGTGGCAACAGGCCGGCCAGCGCGCCGAATGCCAGCAGATGGCCGGGCAGGGCGACGGACAGGTAAACCAGGCCGATTGCGCCACCGGGGTTGTCGGTCAGCGGCACGTTCCCAACAGTGATGGCTGCGGCCAGGATCGCGTTGCCGGCCACGAACAGCGACCACCAGGCCAGCCGGCGCCAGTGGCGGGCGGTATCTGCTACGGGCGTGGTGTCGGCTGGGTCGGAGGGCATGGTGCGGGCGGGGTCGGGTGGCTGGAAGAAACGCGCGGCACCAACGTGATTGAATCGTTAAATGTGCTCGGGTCGCGCATTGTATCGGTTTGTTTCCTTGTATCGAGTCGCGTTCGCCGGGCGATCTGTCACAATGTTCAGGCGGGCCCTGAATGCGCAGGCCCGTTTCAGACCCAACGACAAGCCAGGAACCGCTGTGAGCCAGATCCCGACCCTCGACATCACCCGTTTCGACAGCGACCGCGAAGCCTTCGTGGCCGAGCTGGGCGCGGCCTACCGCCAATGGGGATTCGCGGGCATCCGCAACCACGGCATCCCGCAGGCCGACATCGACGCGGCCTACGGTGCCTTCAAGGCCTTCTTCGCCCTGCCGGATGAGGTCAAGCGCAAGTACCACGTGGCCGGCAGCGGCGGCGCCCGCGGCTACACCCCGTTCGGTGTTGAAACCGCCAAGGGTTCCAAGCACTTCGACCTGAAGGAGTTCTGGCACATCGGCCGCGAGATCGCCGACGACTCCAAGTACCGCGATGTGATGGCCCCGAACCTGTGGCCGACCGAGGTCGAGGGCTTCCGTGAGCGTGGCTACGGCCTGTACCAGGCGCTGGACAACCTGGGTTCGCGCGTGCTGTCGGCGCTGGCCCTGCACATCGGCCTGCCGGAGAATTTCTTCGCCGACAAGACCAATTTCGGCAACTCGATCCTGCGTCCGATCCATTACCCGCCGATCACCACCGACGACATCCCGAACGTGCGTGCGGGCGCCCATGGCGACATCAACTTCATCACCCTGCTGGTCGGCGCCAGTGCCGCCGGCCTCGAAGTGCAGTCGCATGATGGCGAGTGGGTGCCGTTCACTTCGGACGCCGACACCATCGTGGTCAACATCGGCGACATGCTGCAGCGCCTGACCAACCATGTGTATCCGTCGACCATCCACCGCGTGGTCAACCCCCCGGGTGAGCTGGCGCGCCAGCCGCGCTACTCGGTACCGTTCTTCCTGCACCCGAACCCGGACTTCCTGATCGATGTGCTGCCGTCCTGCATCACCCCGGAGAACCCGAGCCGGTACCCGGAGCCGATCACCGCCCACGGCTTCCTCGAGGAGCGCCTGCGCGAGATCAAGCTGAAGTAATGAGAAGTGAAGGCCGCCGAAAGGCGGCCTTTTTCTTTGCAGGGCTGCGCCCTGCACCCGCAGAGGCCGAAGCCGAAGCCAAGGCCAAAGCCAAAGCCAAAGCGGCTCTGGGATGTTCCGTGGGGAGGCGGGGAGGTGTCGGATGGCGGGGACGCCGTGAACCCGTCCATGGGGGCTTGGCCGCGGCATCCATGCCGCGGACACTCCGCCATCCGACACCTCCCCGCCTTCGACAGTTTCCCGGTGACGGCGGGTAACTCGCGATTTCCGGTAGGTGTCGACCTTGGTCGACACGGTAGATCCACGCCATGCGTGTGGGGTAGGGGTCAGATCCCTTTTCCGCAGGAAAAGGGATCTGACCCCGGCAGCTAAAGCAGGGGAGGGGGCCGAAGCTCTGCTTTCGCTTTTGCTTTTGATCTTCTTTTTTCTTTCCGTGGCGGGCGGACCGCCGCAATGTGTCATGGGCCGGGCGGGTGGGGCTGGCGAGGGTGTCCGCGGCATGGATGCCGCGGCCAAGCCCCCAGGGATGGGTTCACGGCGTCCCTCGCCAGTCCCACCCGCCCGGCCAACCCCACAAATCCAGCCGGGGCTCTCCGCGACCAACCCCACCCCGCCACGAGGGGCTGCGCTGTTGGCTGAAAATCCATGTAACCGCTTACAAGGAAACGGATTTTTGCCGTAACGGGTATCATGACCGGCTGACTTCACACAGGAGCCACCCGCTCATGCGCCGCAAGATCGTCGCCGGAAACTGGAAGCTGCATGGCAGCCGTCAATTCGCCAATGAACTGCTGGGGCAGGTGGCCGCCGGGCTGCCGCTGGAGGGGGTGGACGTGGTGATCCTGCCGCCGTTGCCGTACCTGGGGGAGCTGGTCGAGGACTTCGGCGAAACCGGCCTTGCCTTTGGCGCGCAGGACGTGAGCAGCAACGAGAAGGGGGCCTATACCGGCGAGGTCTGCGCGGCGATGCTGGTCGAGGTCGGTGCCCGCTATGGCCTGGTCGGCCACTCCGAGCGCCGCCAGTACCACCATGAAAGCAGCGAGCTGGTTGCCCGCAAGTTCGCCGCCGCCCAGCATGCCGGCCTGGTGCCGGTGCTGTGCGTGGGTGAGACCCTGGAGCAGCGCGAAGCGGGGCAGACCGAGGCGGTCATCGCCAGCCAGCTGGCGCCGGTGCTGGAACGGGTCGGTGCGGCAGGCTTCGCCAAGGCCGTGGTTGCCTACGAGCCGGTCTGGGCCATCGGTACCGGCCGTACCGCCAGCAAGGAGCAGGCGCAGCAGGTGCACGCGTTCATCCGTGGCGAAGTCGCGCGTATCGATGCTAGAATCGCTGATTCACTGCCCATTGTTTACGGCGGTAGCGTGAAGCCCGACAATGCCGGGGAACTGTTCGCGCAGCCGGATGTCGATGGTGGGCTGGTCGGTGGCGCCTCCCTGGTGGCCGCGGACTTCCTGGCCATCGCACGGGCGGCGGCCGCGAACTAATCCTAGAAGTATTGTCCGAGGGCGGTTTTCAATGCTGATGTTGATCCTCAATGTCGTCTACGTGCTGGTCGCTGTGGCCATGATCGCGCTGATCCTGATGCAGCGTGGTTCGGGTGCGGCGGCGGGTTCGGGCTTTGGCGCCGGTGCCTCGGGTACGGTGTTCGGTGCGCGCGGCGCTTCGAATTTCCTGTCCAAGTCCACCAAGTGGCTGGCAGTCGTGTTCTTCGGCATCAGCCTCTTCATGGCCTGGTATGCCGGTCACGGCACCCGTCCGGCGGCCGAGCAGGATCTGGGTCTGATGTCCGCCCCGGCGGTGACCGCTCCGGCGGCCCCGGCGGGCGAATTGCCGGCCGTTCCGAAGGCCGATGCGGTCCCGGCCGCCCCGGTTCCGGCCGCAACTGTGCCGGCTCAGGCGGAATCTTCGGTTTCTGGTGAAGAAAAGCCTTCGGAAGGCTCCCAGAAACACTGAAGCCGGTTACAATACGCGGCGCATCGGGAAGATAGTCTGATGTGATCGTTTGCCCAGGTGGCGGAATTGGTAGACGCACTACCTTGAGGTGGTAGCGACTTAGGTCGTAGGGGTTCGAGTCCCCTCTTGGGCACCATTTGTAAGTAAAGCGGGTTCGTCTGGCGCGCAAGGCGCCAGGCAGATTCCCGTCCACTCCCCCATGCCAAAGCGCCTGCAGGCGCAGCGGCAGAGGCAAGAGAGAATCGCTGTGCTGGCCGAATATTTGCCGTCTCTGCTGTTTCTGATCGTTGCCACCGGTATCGGCATTACGCTGATGCTGGTTGGCCGATTCCTCGGTCCCCGCCGCCCCGATCTGGAAAAGCTGTCGCCGTACGAGTGCGGCTTCGAAGCCTTCGAAGACGCGCGCATGAAGTTCGACGTGCGCTACTACCTGATCGCGATCCAGTTCATCGTCTTCGACCTGGAAATCATCTTCATCGTGCCGTGGACCCAGGTCTTCATGGAGCTGGGCGCGCGTTCGCTCATCACCATGGGCCTGTTCGTCGGCATGCTGTTCCTCGGTTTCATTTACGTCTGGAAGAAGGGAGCGCTGGAATGGGAGTGATTCAGACTCTCGATGGCCTCATGAACAATCCGACGCCGGAAGGCCGGGTTGATGACATCCTGCGGCCGGAAGGCGACAACCCGCTGCTGGAAAAGGGCTTCGTCACCACCAGCGTCGACGCACTGCTGAACTGGGCGCGTACCGGCTCGATGTGGCCGATGACCTTCGGCCTGGCCTGCTGTGCGGTCGAGATGATGCATGCCGGTGCCGCGCGCCTGGACCTTGACCGCTACGGCGTGGTGTTCCGTCCGTCGCCGCGTCAGTCCGACGTGATGATCGTGGCCGGTACCCTGGTCAACAAGATGGCCCCGGCGCTGCGCAAGGTCTATGACCAGATGCCGGACCCGAAGTGGGTCATCTCGATGGGCAGCTGCGCCAACGGCGGTGGTTACTACCACTATTCCTATTCTGTGGTGCGCGGCTGTGATCGCGTGGTGCCGGTGGACGTCTATGTCCCGGGCTGCCCGCCGACCGCCGAGGCGCTGGTGTACGGGATCCTGCAGCTGCAGAAGAAGATCTGGCGTACACAGACCATCGCCCGCTGACCCCTTCACCTGACAAGAGCGCGCCAAGCCCCCATGGCAGAGCAAGCATCCTTCATCGACCGACTCTCCGCACGTTTCGCAGGTGCGAAGGTCATCGTGGTCGAACCCCGCGGCGAAGTGACGCTGGAAGTGCCTGCCGCCGAGTGGCACGCCACCGCCCTGGCGCTGCGTGACGAGTTTGGTTTCGAGCAGGCCGTCGATCTCTGCGGCGTCGACTATCTCGGTTATGGCTCCGATGAGTGGGACACCGCCGATGTGTCCTCGCAGGGCTTCAGCCGTGGTGTCGAAGGCAAGGCCCAGGGCCGTTTCGCGTGGGGCGAGTTCCCCACCGAGGAAAACGGTGCCGACGGCGCCCGCCCGCAGCACATGCCGACCCAGCGTTTCGCCGTGGTCGCCCAGCTGCGTTCGTACCAGCACAACCTGATGATGCACCTGCGCTGCTTCGCCCCTGACGAAGCGCTGCCGGTGGTGTCCTCGCTGACCGGCATCTGGCCGGGCCTGAACTGGTTCGAGCGCGAAGCGTTCGACCTGTACGGCGTGATCTTCGAAGGCCACCCGGACCTGCGCCGGATCCTGACCGATTACGGTTTCGTCGGTCATCCGTTCCGCAAGGACTTCCCGCTGATCGGCAATGTCGAAGTCCGCTACGACGAAGAAAAGAAGCGCGTGATCTACGAACCGGTCACCTCGGTGGAGCCGCGTGTCGGCGTGCCGCGCGTGATCCGCGACGACGCCCGCCTGCAGACCGCAGAAGGTGAGCGCGCGCAGGAGGCAGTGAAGTGAGCCACGTACACCAGGCCGGCGAAGCATTCGCCAGCAGCCCGGCCGAGAGCCGGCAGGAAATCCGCAACTACACCATGAACTTCGGCCCGCAGCATCCGGCCGCCCACGGTGTGCTGCGCCTGATCCTGGAAATGGACGGCGAAACCATCATGCGCGCCGACCCGCACGTGGGTCTGCTGCACCGTGGTACCGAAAAGCTGGCCGAGTCCAAGCCGTTCAACCAGTCGATCGGCTACATGGATCGCCTGGATTACGTGTCGATGATGTGCAACGAGCACGCCTACGTGCGCTCGATCGAGACCCTGATGGGGATCGAGGCGCCGGAGCGTGCGCAGTACATCCGTACCCTGTTCGATGAAATCACCCGCATCCTCAACCACCTGATGTGGCTGGGTTCCAACGCCCTCGATCTGGGCGCAATGGCGGTGATGCTGTACGCCTTCCGCGAGCGTGAAGAGCTGATGGACTGCTATGAAGCGGTCTCCGGCGCGCGCATGCACGCGGCGTACTACCGTCCGGGCGGTGTCTACCGCGACCTGCCGGACCACATGCCGAAGTACAAGGAATCGCGCTGGCACAAGGGCAAGGCCCTGAAGAACCTCAACGCCGCGCGCGAAGGTTCGCTGCTGGACTTCCTGGAGAACTTCACCAACGAATTCCCGGGCCGTGTCGACGAATACGAGACCCTGCTGACCGACAACCGTATCTGGAAGCAGCGTACCGTCGGCATTGGCGTGGTGACGCCCGAACTGGCCCACCAGTGGGGCATGACCGGTGTGATGCTGCGCGGCTCGGGCGTTGCCTGGGACCTGCGTAAGAAGCGCCCGTACGCCAAGTACGATGCCGTCGATTTCGACATCCCGCTGGGCAAGGAAGGCGACTGCTACGACCGTTACCTGGTCCGCATCGCCGAAATGCGCGAGTCCAACCGCATCATCAAGCAGTGCGTGGCGTGGCTGAAGGCCAACCCGGGCCCGGTGATGGTGAAGAACTTCAAGGTCGCTCCGCCCAAGCGCGAGGACATGAAGGACGACATGGAAGCGCTGATCCACCACTTCAAGCTGTTCAGCGAAGGCTATTGCGTGCCTGCCGGTGAAACCTACGCCGCCGTTGAAGCCCCCAAGGGCGAGTTCGGCTGCTACCTGGTCTCCGATGGCGCCAACAAGCCGTTCCGCGTGCACCTTCGCGCGCCGGGCTTCGCCCACCTGTCCTCGATCGACTCGATCGTGCGCGGCCACATGCTGGCCGACGTGGTGGCGATGATCGGCACCTACGATCTGGTGTTCGGCGAGGTTGACCGGTAATGCCGTCCGCCACGCCAACGCCCGCTGCAGGCAGCCGGCGCAAGCCGGCGCCGCAGTTTCTGCAATTTCACGTTATGCATTTCGCTGAGGTCGGCCGATGAAGGCGACAGGTAATTTCGAGGCGGCGCGCGACGTCGACCCGATGGTGGTGCTGAGCGACAAGACCCGCGCTCACATCGATCACTGGCTGTCCAAGTTCCCGCCGGACCGCAAGCGCTCTGCAGTGCTGCAGGGCCTGCATGCGGCCCAGGAGCAGAACCAGGGCTGGTTGACCGACGAGCTGATCGCCGGCGTGGCCAAGTACCTTGATCTGCCGCCGGTGTGGGCCTACGAGGTCGCCAGCTTCTACTCGATGTTCGAGACCGAGAAGGTGGGCCGCAACAACGTGGCCATCTGCACCAACATCAGCTGCTGGCTCAATGGCGCCGAGGACATCGTCCGCCATTGCGAGAAGAAGCTGGGCATCAAGCACGGTGAATCGACCGCGGACGGCCGCGTCTACCTCAAGCGCGAGGAAGAGTGCCTGGCAGGCTGCGGTGGCGCACCGATGATGGTCATCAACGGTCATTACCATGAGCGTCTGACCCTGGAAAAGGTCGACGAGCTGCTGGACGGGCTGGAGTAAGGGCATGGCACATCACCACGAATCCAAGGGGCCGGTCGGTCCTGCGCCGCTGCCGCACCAGGTGGTCTACACCACCCTGCATTACGACACCCCGTGGTCGTACGAAAGCTACCTGAAGACTGGTGGCTATGCCGCCCTGCGCAAGATCCTCGAAGAGAAGATCCCGCCGGAGCAGGTCATCGAGATGGTCAAGGCCTCGGGCCTGCGCGGCCGTGGCGGCGCGGGCTTCCCGACCGGCCTGAAGTGGTCCTTCATGCCCAAGGGCAACATGCAGAAGTACATCCTCTGCAACTCGGACGAATCCGAGCCGGGCACCTGCAAGGACCGCGACATCCTGCGCTACAACCCGCATTCGGTGGTGGAAGGCATGGCGATCGCCTGCTACGCCACCGGTTCGACCGTGGGTTACAACTACCTGCGCGGTGAGTTCCACCACGAGCCGTTCGAGCACTTCGAGCAGGCCCTGGCCGACGCCTATGCAAATGGCTGGCTGGGCAAGAACGTGATGGGCTCGGGCGTGGACATCGACATCTACGGTGCGCTGGGTGCCGGCGCGTACATCTGCGGCGAAGAAACCGCACTGATGGAATCGCTGGAAGGCAAGAAGGGCCAGCCGCGCTACAAGCCGCCGTTCCCGGCCAACTTTGGCCTGTACGGCAAGCCGTCGACGATCAACAACACCGAAACCTACGGTTCGGTGCCGGCGATCATCCGCAACGGTCCGGAGTGGTTCAAGGGTCTGAGCCTGACCGCCAACGGCGGCCCGAAGTGCTTCTCGGTGTCCGGCTGCGTGCAGAACGGCGGCAACTTCGAAGTGCCGCTGGGCACCACCTTCCACGATCTGCTGCAGATGGCCGGTGGCCTGCGTCCGGGCCGCACCCTGAAGGGCGCGATCCCGGGCGGCGTGTCGATGCCGGTGCTGACCGCGGCCGAGCTGAAGGACCTGCCGATGGACTACGACACCATCCGTGCGCTGGGCTCCGGCCTGGGTTCGGGTGCGATCGTGGTGCTCGACGACAGCGTCTGCTGCGTCAAGTTCGCCTGCCGCATCAGCCAGTTCTTCCACAAGGAATCCTGTGGCCAGTGCACGCCGTGCCGTGAAGGTACCGGCTGGATGCACCGCGTGCTGGAGCGCATCGTGGCCGGCAAGGCCACGATGGAAGACCTGCACCAGCTGAAGGCGGTGGCCGGCCAGATCGAAGGCCACACCATCTGTGCGTTCGGTGAAGCGGCTGCATGGCCCATCCAGGGCTTCCTGCGCCAGTTCTGGGACGAATTCGAGTACTACATCGTCAACGGTCATTCGATGGTTGACGGCAAGAAGGTGGAGGCAGCCGCCGCATGAGCGCGCAACCCGTAAACCCGAGCGTGCCACCGGATCACGTGACCATCGAGATCGATGGCAAGTCGCTGGTCGTACCCAAGGGTTCGATGATCATCCAGGCCGCCGACAAGGCCGGCATTTCGATTCCGCGCTTCTGCTATCACGAGAAGCTGCCGATCGCCGCCAACTGCCGCATGTGCCTGGTGGACGTTGAAAAGTCGCCGAAGCCGGCGCCGGCCTGTGCCACCCCGGTGATGGATGGCATGAAGGTCGCCACCCGCAGCGAGAAGGCACTGAAGTTCCAGCGCTCGGTGATGGAGTTCCTGCTCATCAACCATCCGCTGGATTGCCCGATCTGCGATCAGGGCGGCGAGTGCGAGCTGCAGGACGTGTCGCTGGGCTATGGCCGTTCGGTCAGCCGCTTCAACGAGCGCAAGCGTGTGGTGCCGGACGAGGACATGGGCCCGCTGGTCGCCACCGAGATGACCCGCTGCATCCAGTGCACCCGCTGCGTCCGCTTCACCGCCGACGTTGCCGGTACCTATGAACTGGGTGGCATGTACCGCGGTGAGAACCTGCAGATCGGTACCTTCGACGGCAAGCCGTTGACCACCGAGCTGTCGGGCAACGTCGTCGACGTCTGCCCGGTCGGCGCGCTGACCAACAAGGTGTTCCAGTTCCGCGCCCGTCCGTGGGAACTGACCGCGCGCGAATCGCTGGGCTACCACGACGCCATGGGTTCGAACCTGTTCCTGCACGTGCGTCGCGGTGAAGTGCTGCGCACCGTGCCGCGCGACAACGAAGCCGTGAACGAGTGCTGGCTGTCCGACCGTGACCGCTACTCGCACCAGGGCCTGTACAGCGAAGACCGTGCGGTCAAGCCGCTGCGCAAGGTCAATGGCGAGTGGAAGGAAGTGAGCTGGGCCGAAGGCCTGGCCGCCGCTGCCGAGATCCTCAAGGCCAACCAGGGCGACAACCTGGGCGTGCTGGTGCACCCGTCGACCTCGAACGAGGAAGGCGCGCTGCTGGCCCGCCTGGCCAAGGGCCTGGGCTCGAGCAACATCGACCACCGCATCAACAACCGCGATTTCTCCGACGCTGCAACCGCTGAAGTGTTCGGCCTGCCGCTCGCCGAGATCGAAGGCGCCGACCGCATCGTCGTTCTGGGCAGCAACATCCGCCACGAACTGCCGCTGCTGCACGCTCGCCTGCGCAAGGCGCAGACCACCAATGGCGCGAAGATCCACGTCGTCAACCCGGTGGACTTCGACTTCGCCTTCAGCATCGCCGGCAAGCAGATCGTCGCGCCGTCGAAGTTCGTCGACGCGCTGGCCAACGCCGAGCTGCGTTCGGCGGTGCAGGGCGGCAACAACACCGTGCTGATCGTCGGTGGCATCGCTGAAAACCATCCGCAGGCTGCCGCGATCCGCGCCGCTGCGCGTGAGTTCGCCGCCGCCACCGGTGCCAAGCTGTGCCGCATACCGCAGGGCGCCAACGCCGTTGGCCTGACCCGCGCCGGCGTGCTGCCGGCCGGCAAGGACGTCGCCGAGATGCTGGCGCAACCGCGCCAGGCCTACGTGGTGTACGGCCTGGAGCCGGGTCTGGACTTCGCTGACGCTCCCGCCGCGCGCAAGGCGCTGGTCGGTGCCAAGGTGGTGGCCTTCAGCCAGTTCGCCTGCGTCTCCACCCGCGACGTTGCCGACGTCATCCTGCCGATCGGTGCGCTGCCGGAAATCGACGCCACCCTGACCAACCTCGATGGTCGCGAGCAGTCGGCCCGTGCCGGCGGCAAGCTGCCGGGCGAGGCCCGTGAGGGCTGGCGCGTGCTGCGCGCACTGGGCGGCGACATGGCGCTGGCCGGTTTCGACTTCACCGACCTGGCCGGCCTGCGTGCCAGCCTGGCCCCGGTGTCGGTCACCGTTGCCGCTTCGGCGCAGCCGGTGGTTGCCGGTGAAGGCCTGGAAGTGGCTTCGACCGCCGCGATCTACCGCACCGATGCGGTGGTCCGTCGCGCCCCGGCGCTGCAGTCGCATCCGCTCAACAACGCGCCGCGCATCGTGCTGAACGCTGAAGACGCCGCTCGCCTGCAGCTGCAGGAAGGGCAGATGGCCAAGGTCGGCACCGATGCCGGCAAGGCCACCCTGCCGGTGGTGATCGACGCCCGCGTCGCTGCGGGTTCGGTCTGGATTGAATCGGGCCACGGCGCGACTGCGCCGCTGGGTGCCGCTCGCGTAACGGTGGTGGCTGCATGAACGAATTGCTGTTGAACGCGGTCGACCCGCTGCACCAGTGGCTGCTTGGCCTCGGTGACATCGGCGCGCTGATCTGGATCATCCTGAAGATCCTGGTGATCACCGTTCCGGTGATCATCTCGGTGGCCTTCTACGTGGTCTGGGAACGCAAGCTGATCGGCTGGATGCACGTCCGCCACGGCCCGATGTACGTGGGCATGGGCATCTTCCAGGCCTTCGCCGACGTCTTCAAGCTGCTGTTCAAGGAAGTGGTCCAGCCGAGCAGCGCCAACAAGGCGATCTACCTGCTGGCACCGCTGATCACCCTGGCTCCGGCCTTCGCGGCCTGGTCGGTGGTCCCCTTCGATTCGCAGATCGTGTTGTCCAACGCCAACGCCGGCCTGCTGTACCTGCTGGCGATGACCTCGCTGGGCATCTACGGCATCATCCTGGCCGGTTGGGCATCCAACTCGAAGTATGCGTTCCTGGGTGCGATGCGTGCCTCGGCGCAGATGATCAGCTACGAAATCGCCATGGGCTTCGCCCTGGTCGGCGTGATGATCGCGTCGGGCAGCCTGAACCTGAGCAACATCGTGATGGCGCAGGCCGGCAATTCCGGTTTCTTCGACTGGTTCCTGCTGCCGCTGTTCCCGCTGTTCGTCATCTACTGGGTGTCGGGCGTTGCCGAAACCAACCGCGCGCCGTTCGACGTGGTGGAAGGTGAATCGGAAATCGTCGCCGGCCACATGGTTGAGTACTCGGGCGGTGCGTTCGCGCTGTTCTTCCTGGCCGAATACGCCAACATGATCCTGATCAGCTTCCTGATCTCGATCTTCTTCCTCGGCGGCTGGCTGAGCCCGATCCAGGGCTGGGTCAACCCGGGCGATATCTCGCCGCTGGTCGACTGGATCTGGAAGGGCGGTGCACCGTGGCTGTTCGTCAAGGTGTTCTTCTTCGCCAGTGCCTACATCTGGTTCCGTGCCAGCTTCCCGCGCTTCCGCTATGACCAGATCATGCGCCTGGGCTGGAAGGTCTTCATCCCGCTGGCCATTCTGTGGATCGCGGTTACCGCCGTCATGGTGTTCTTCGGCGTGATTCAAAAGGGCGTCTAAGTGATGAACAGGATTACCCATTACTTCAAGAGCCTTCTGCTGCTCGAACTGCTGGGCGGCCTTTGGCTGACGCTGAAGTACAGCTTCAAGCCCAAGTACACGATGATGTACCCGATGGAGAAGTTCCCGCAGTCGCCGCGCTTCCGTGGCCTGCACGCCCTGCGCCGTTACCCCAACGGTGAAGAGCGCTGCATCGCCTGCAAGCTGTGCGAAGCGGTGTGCCCTGCATTGGCCATCACCATCGACTCGGCCAAGCGCGAGGACGGCACCCGCCGTACCACGCGCTATGACATCGATCTGTTCAAGTGCATCTTCTGTGGCTTCTGTGAAGAAAGCTGCCCGGTGGACTCGATCGTCGAAACCCACATCCTCGAGTACCACTTCGAGAATCGTGGCGAAAACATCGTTACCAAGCCGCAGCTGCTGGCCCTGGGCGACCGTCTCGAGTCCGAGATCGCCGAGCGTCGCGCCGCCGATGCCGCTTACCGCTGAGGTCGAGAGATGGATTGGGTAAATATCGCTTTCTGGGTCTTCGCCATCGCGGCAACGGTTTCGGCCGGTGCGGTGATCAGCGTGCGCAATCCGGTGCATGCCGTTCTGTGTCTGGTGCTGACCTTCTTCTCCATCGCCTGCGTGTGGCTGCTGGTCGGCGCCGAGTTCCTCGGTGTGGCACTGGTGCTGGTGTATGTCGGCGCTGTGATGGTGCTGTTCCTGTTCGTGGTGATGATGCTCGACATCGATCCCACCAAGCTGCGAGAGGGTTGGGTGCGCTACCTGCCGGTCGGCCTGATCGTCGCCGTGGCGATGCTGGTGCAGATGCTGATCCTGATCGGCGTGAAGGGCAGGGCGGTCACCCCGTTCCCGGCCGACAACGCCGCCGCGCTCGCCGCCGACAGCTCCAACGTCACCTGGCTGGCCCGTACGCTGTTCACCGAGTACCTGCTGCCGTTCGAGTTCGCTGCGGTCATCCTGACCGTGGCCGTGGTGGCCGCCGTGATGCTGACCCTGCGTCGCCGTACCGGCGTGAAGAGCCAGAACCCGGGCGAGCAGACCATGGTCAAGGCCGGCCAGCGCCTGCGCATGGTCAAGATGGACGCCGAAGCGCCGGTCGTGCACAGCAACAGCAAGCCGGCCACCGGCGAGGAGACCCAGCCGTGATTACCCTTGGCCACATGCTTGCGCTTGGCGCGGTGCTGTTCGCCATCAGCCTGGCCGGCATCTTCCTCAACCGGAAGAACGTCATCGTCCTGTTGATGTCGATCGAGCTGATGCTGTTGTCGGTGAACGTCAATTTCGTCGCCTTCTCGCGTCAGCTGGGCGATCCGTCCGGCCAGCTGTTCGTGTTCTTCATCCTGACCGTCGCCGCCGCGGAAGCCGCCATCGGCCTGGCGATCCTGGTGACCCTGTTCCGTACCCGACGCACGATCAATGTCGGCGAAGTCGATTCGTTGAAGGGCTGATCCACAGATGGAAATCACTCTCTCCAAGAGTCTGTTGATCGCAGTGGTGCTTGCACCGCTGTTCGGCAGCATCATCGCCGGCCTGTTCGGTCGCCAGGTCAAGCGCTTCGGTGCGCAGACCATCACCATCCTCGGCGTCGCGGTGGCCTGCGGTCTGTCGATGTACACGCTCTACCAGCTGCTGTGGGGCGGTGCGCAACCGTTCAACCAGAACATCTACACGTTCTTCGAAGTCGGCCAGTACTCGGCCCATGTCGGCTTCATGGTCGACAAGCTGACCGCGATGATGATGGTGGTGGTGACCTTCGTGTCGCTGCTGGTCCACATCTACACGATCGGCTACATGCAGGACGATCCGGGCTATCAGCGGTTCTTCAGCTACATCTCGCTGTTCACCTTCTCGATGCTCACCCTGGTGATGAGCAACAACTTCCTGCAGCTGTTCTTCGGCTGGGAAGCGGTGGGCCTGGTGTCGTACCTGCTGATCGGCTTCTGGTTCAAGCGCCCGACCGCGATCTTCGCCAACATGAAGGCGTTCCTGGTCAACCGCGTCGGTGACTTCGGCTTCCTGCTCGGCATTGCCGGCGTGCTGTGGGTGTTCGGCACCCTGGATTACTCGCAGGTGTTCTCGCAGGCCGGCATGCTGGCCGACCCGCGCGCCCAGCTGCAGATCTGGGACGGCACCATGTTCGGCATGCAGCTGTTGAATGAGCCGGTGATCTGGTCGATCGCCACCGTCATCTGCATCTGCCTGTTCATCGGTGCCATGGGCAAGTCGGCCCAGGTCCCGCTGCACGTGTGGCTGCCGGACTCGATGGAAGGCCCGACCCCGATTTCGGCACTGATCCACGCCGCGACGATGGTGACCGCCGGTATCTTCATGGTCACCCGCATGTCGCCGCTGTTCGAGCTGTCGCAGACCGCGTTGAACTTCATCCTGTTCATCGGTGCGACCACGGCCTTCTTCACCGGCCTGATCGGCATCGTGCAGAACGACATCAAGCGCGTCGTCGCGTACTCCACGCTGTCGCAGCTGGGCTACATGACCGTCGCACTGGGCGTGTCGGCCTATTCGGCGGCCGTGTTCCACCTGATGACCCACGCCTTCTTCAAGGCGCTGCTGTTCCTGGGTGCCGGTTCGGTCATCATCGCGATGCACCATGAGCAGGACATGCGCAAGATGGGCGGCCTGCGCAAGTACATGCCGATCACCTTCGTCACCATGTGGATCGGTACCCTGGCCCTGGTCGGTACGCCGTTCTTCTCCGGTTTCTACTCGAAGGACACCATCATCGAAGCGGCCGAGATCCACGCCCACATGCAGAACAGCTGGGTGGCCACCTATGGCTACTGGGCTGTGCTGGGTGGCGTGCTGGTGACCAGCTTCTACAGCTTCCGCCTGCTGTTCATGACCTTCCATGGCAAGGAGCGCTTCCGCGACGCGCACAATGACGATCATGGCCATGGCCATGACGATCACCACGCTGCTGATGCGCATCATGGCGACGCGCACCATGACGACCACGGCCATGGCCACGGTCCGCATGAGCCGCACGAAACCCCGTGGGTGGTGACCCTGCCGCTGATCCTGCTGGCCATCCCGTCGATCGCCATCGGTTTCTTCAGCATCGGTCCAATGCTGCACGGTACCGACTGGGCGGGTAATCACGCTCACGCGGCGATCAAGGGCCAGGCACAGACGTTCTTCACCGGTGTCGTGGACTTCTACGATCCGGCCAAGAACACCGTTGCCTTCCTCGGTGAGGAGTTCCATGGCCCGGTCGCGTTCGCGCTGCACGGCATGATGCTGCCGCCGTTCTGGCTGACCCTGGCAGGCTTCCTGCTGGCCGCGCTGTTCTACCTGTGGAAGCCGGACCTGTCGGGCAAGGCGCGCAAGACCTTTGCTCCGCTGGTGTCGGTGCTGGAAAACAAGTACGGCTTCGACAAGCTGTGGATCGATGGCTTTGCCGGTGGCGGTGTCAAGCTGGGCAAGGTCTCGCGCTGGATCGACAGCAACATCGTCGATGGCGTGGTCAATCTTTCGGCACGTGTTGTGGACGTTGCAGCCGGCGTGCTGCGTCGTACCCAATCCGGTTTCCTCTATCACTACGCCTTCGCGATGATCATCGGCCTGATTGCCCTTCTGGGCGTGCTGATGCATTACCTGCGTTGATGACCTGTACGGAATAAGAAGACGTGTCGAACTGGCCTCTACTCAGTGTCCTCATCTGGCTGCCGATCATCGGTGGCGCCCTGATCCTTGCGATCCGTGATGCGCAGACCGCCCGCTGGGCGTCCCTGGGCGTCGCCGTGCTGACCTTCGTGGCGAGCCTCTCGCTGCTGAGCGGCTACAACGCGGGTGTCGACGGCATGCAGTTCGTCGAGACCCATGCCTGGATCCCGGCGTACAAGATCGGCTACAACCTGGGCGTGGACGGCATTGCCGTGGCGCTGATCCTGCTGACCACGCTGGTCAGCGTGCTTGCCCTGATCGGTGCCTGGAGCGCGATCGACAAGCGCGTCAACCAGTACGTGGCGGCCTTCCTGATCCTGGAAGGTGTCACCGTCGGTATCTTCGCCGCAACGGACGCGATGCTGTTCTACGTGTTCTTCGAAGCGATGCTGATCCCGATGTTCCTGATCATCGGTGTCTGGGGCGGCCCGCGCCGCATCTACGCCGCGCTGAAGTTCTTCCTGTACACCTTCCTCGGCTCGGTGCTGATGCTGGTGGCGCTGATCTACCTGTACATGAAGGGCGGCAGCTTCCAGCTGGCCGACCTGTACGCGCTGCCGCTGTCGGCCAAGGAACAGACCTGGATCTTCTTCGCCTTCCTGATCGCCTTCGCGGTCAAGGTGCCGATGTTCCCGGTCCACACCTGGCTGCCTGACGCCCACGTGGAAGCGCCGACCGCCGGTTCGGTGATCCTGGCCGCCATCGCCCTGAAGATCGGTGGCTACGGCTTCCTGCGCTTCAACCTGCCGATCGTCCCGGACGCGTCGCAGGAATGGGCCTGGCTGGTGATCGCGCTGTCGCTGATCGCGGTGATCTACGTCGGCCTGGTCGCGCTGGTGCAGGACGACATGAAGAAGCTGATCGCCTATTCGTCGATCGCGCACATGGGCTTTGTCACCCTGGGTACCTTCATCGCCCTGTGGTTGGTGCGTGAAGCCGGCAACGCCGATGCCGCCCGCCTGGGCCTGCAGGGCGCGATGGTGCAGATGATCTCGCACGGCTTCGTGTCCGGCGCGATGTTCTCCAGCGTCGGCGTGCTGTACGACCGCATGCACAGCCGCCGCATCGCCGATTACGGCGGCGTGGTCAACGTGATGCCCTGGTTTGCCACTTTCGCCATGCTGTTCTTCATGGCCAACGCAGGCCTGCCGGGCACCAGCGGTTTCGTCGGCGAGTTCATGGTCATCCTCGCGGCCTTCCAGCGTAATCCGTGGATCGCGCTGGGCGCGGCCACCACCCTGATCATCGGCGCCGCCTACACCCTGTGGCTGTACAAGCGCATCTTCTTCGGCGAAGTGGCGAACAGCCATGTTGCCGAACTGAAGGACATCAACGGCCGCGAATGGCTGGTGCTGGGCGTGTTCGCCATCGGCGTGCTGGCCCTGGGCATCTACCCCAAGCCGCTGACCGACCTGATGGAGCCCTCGATCGCGAAGCTGGCGATGCAGATCGCATCCAGCAAGCTGCTGTAATTCCAGGATTTGATGATGACCACCTCGCCGCTGCTGCCATTGACCGCCGCTGACCTGCCACCGCTCGCCCCCGAGCTGGTGCTGATCGGCAGCGCCTTCGCCCTGATGATCCTCGACCTGTTCGTCAGCAACCGGAACAAGCTCGTCACCCACCTGTTCTCGCTCGCTGCGCTGGCCGTGGTGCTGTTCATGCTGGCCACCGGCGTGGGCGGGCAGGGGGAGGTCTTCCATGGCATGTTCGTGCGCGATACCGCCGCGGACGTGATGAAGACCGGGATCGTTCTGCTCAGCGGCCTGACCCTGGTCTATGGCTGGCGCTACCTGCGTGACCGCAACCTGTTCCAGGGCGAGATCCCCGTGCTGATCCTGTTCGGCACCGCCGGCATGATGATCCTGGTCTCGGCCGGCAGCCTGCTGATGGTCTACCTGGGCCTGGAACTGCTGGCGCTGTGCTCCTACGCGCTGGTTGCCAGCAACCGTGAGAACGGCCTGGCGTCGGAAGCGGCGATGAAGTACATCGTGCTGGGCTCGCTGGCCTCGGGTCTGCTGCTGTACGGCATGTCGCTGATCTACGGCGCCACCGGCAGCCTGCACCTGGACGTGATCCGTGAGGCCATCCCGCACTCGGAAGAGCGCGTGCTGCTGATCACCGGTGCGGTGTTCATGATCGCCGGCGTTGCCTTCAAGCTGGGTGCCGCGCCGTTCCACATGTGGCTGCCCGACGTCTACCAGGGGGCTCCGGCACCGATCGCGCTGTTCATCAGCTCGGCACCGAAGCTGGCTGCCTTCGGCATGGCCTACCGCCTGCTGGAGATGGGCGTGGGCCCGCTGTCGGCCGAACTGCAGCTGCTGATTGCCGGCCTGGCCGCGGTCTCGCTGGTGATCGGCAACCTGATGGCCGTCGCGCAGAGCAACCTCAAGCGCATGCTGGCGTTCTCCACCGTTTCGCACATCGGCTTCCTGCTGATGGGCATTGCTGGTGGCGGTTCGCAGGGCTATGCCGCCGCGCTGTTCTACGCACTGGCTTACGCCATCATGTCGACCGCGGCCTTCGGTGCGATCATCGCGCTGTCGCGTGCCGGTTTCGAAGCCGAGAACATCGAAGACTTCAAGGGCCTGAATGCCCGCAACCCGTGGATGGCCGGCCTGGTGCTGTGCATCATGGCGTCGCTGGCTGGCATCCCGCCGTTCCTGGGCTTCTGGACCAAGCTGGCGGTGCTGGGCGCAGCCATCAACGGTGGCCTGCTGTGGTTGGCCATCCTGGGTGTGCTGTGTGCCGTGGTCGGCTGCTTCTACTACCTGCGCGTCATCAAGGTCATGTACTTCGATGAGCCGGTAGGCGAGGCCATGCCGCGAAGCAACGACCGCGTGCTGGGCCTGGTGCTGGGCGTGAACGCACTGGCGCTGCTGGCGCTGGGCCTGGCCTGGAACCCGATCATGATCTGGTGCCAGAAGGCATTTGCGCATATTGCATAAAAGTTGACACAAAGCTGCGCGATTCGTGTAATATGCGCAGCCTGAGTTGTCACTGCAGCGGTTCAGCCAGAACATCGTTGCAGGGCGCCTCCCTCGCCAGAGAGGGGCAGCAGTTCAAACACTTCCGGTGCGGGGTGGAGCAGTCTGGCAGCTCGTCGGGCTCATAACCCGAAGGTCGCAGGTTCAAATCCTGCCCCCGCTACCAACTTCATATCGGCGCCAACCGGTTTGATGAATGAGGAAAAGCTTGCATGTTTTGAAGCTATGCCTCATAATTCCGCTTCTGATGCGGGGTGGAGCAGTCTGGCAGCTCGTCGGGCTCATAACCCGAAGGTCGCAGGTTCAAATCCTGCCCCCGCTACCAAGTAAAGAATGCGCCTTCGAAGTCCTGCTTCGAAGGCGTTTTTCTTTTGTGCTTCCGCTCGATCCGCGGGGCCATGCCCGGCGAGCGCAGCGGCAGGTTCAAGGGTGGTCCAAGCCTTGCACCAGCGCGGTGCAGTCGCTATCATCAGCGGCCTAGCAGTACCCCTGAAGGCGGCCTCCCAGCGGGAGTCCACACCCGGAAGGAGGGCCGCAACCGGCAGGCAATGCAGGTTGCAACCGGAATCCAGTCACCGGAGTCTTTCCGGAAAAGGGGCCCAGCGGGCCCTTTGTCGTTTCCGGGGCGTCATGTTTCCACGCCGGCCAAGGCCGGCACCCAACCAAGAGATCAAGGCAGGCTGTGAGCGACAAGGCAACCGACATCGCGAATCTGCTCGCCCCGACCGTTGTGTCGCTGGGCCTGGAGCTGCTGGGCGTTGAATATCTGCCGGCCCCCGGCGGTGCGACCCTGCGCCTTTACATCGACGTGCCGCTGGCTGAGCAGCCGGAGCGCATCATCAATGTCGACGACTGCGAGCGGGTCAGCCGCGAAGTGTCGGCACAGATGGACGTCGAAGACCCGATCAGCGGCAACTACACGCTGGAAGTGTCTTCGCCGGGTGTCGATCGTCCGCTGTTCAATCTGGAACAGTTCGGCCGCCACCTCGGCGAATCGGCCAAGGTCACGCTGAAGCTGCCGCAGGACAACCGTCGTCGCCTGCAGGGCCGCATCGAGGCGATCGACGAAGCCGCGGGCGCCATCACCTTCATTGTCGACAAGGCCGAAGTGGTCGTGTCGGCGGACAACATCGACAAGGCACGGATCATGCCCGACTGGGTCGCGCTGGGGCTCGCCCCGAGCAAGCCGACCGGTCCGGCACCGAAGCGTCCGAAGCCGAAAACGAATTCTTCTTCCAACGAGCCGGCGGCAAAGAAGCCGCGCGCGGAGTGAGCCAATGAGCAAGGAACTGTTGCTGGTAGTCGACGCAGTCGCCAACGAGAAGGGCGTGCCGCGTGAAGTGATCTTCGATGCCATCGAGGCCGCCCTGGCCTCGGCAGCGAAGAAGCGCTATCCCGACGAGGAAGTGCTGACCCGCGTGGTCATCGACCACAAGGATGGCAGCTACGAAACCTTCCGCCGCTGGGAAGTGGTGGCCGATGACGTGGTCATGGAATCGCCGGATCGCCAGATCCGCCTGATGGATGCCGTCGACGAAGCCGAAGGCGTGGACGTCGGCGATTACATCGAAGAGCAGATCGAAAACCCGGATTTCGGCCGCATCGCCGCCCAGGCTGCCAAGCAGGTGATCGTGCAGCGCGTGCGCGAAGCCGAGCGCCAGCAAGTCGTGGATGCATGGAAGGACCGTGTCGGCGAGCTGATCACCGGCGTGGTCAAGCGCGCCGAGCGCGGCAACATCTATGTCGACCTGGGCGGCAACGCCGAAGGCTTCATTCCGAAGGACAAGGGCATTCCGCGCGACGTGCTGCGCGCCGGTGACCGCGTGCGCGGCTACCTGGCCGAAGTGCGCTCGGAACCGCGTGGCCCGCAGCTGTTCATCAGCCGCGCCGCCCCGGAATTCATGATCGAGCTGTTCAAGCTGGAAGTGCCGGAAGTCGGCCAGGGGCTGGTGGAAATCAAGGCCTGTGCCCGTGATCCGGGTGACCGCGCCAAGATCGCCGTGCTCGCCCACGACCAGCGCACCGATCCGATCGGTGCCTGCATCGGCATGCGCGGTTCGCGCGTGCAGGCCGTGTCCAACGAGCTCAATGGCGAGCGCGTGGACATCGTGCTGTGGAACGACAATCCGGCCAACTTCGTCATAAATGCGATGGCACCGGCTGAAGTGCAGTCGATCATCGTCGATGAAGACAAGCATTCGATGGACCTGGCCGTGGCGGAAGACCGCCTGGCCCAGGCGATCGGCAAGGGCGGCCAGAACGTGCGCCTGGCCAGCCGCCTGACCGGCTGGCAGCTCAACGTGATGACCCAGGACCAGGTCACCGCCAAGTCGGAGGCCGAGCAGGCTTCGGCCCGCCAGCTGTTCATGGACAAGCTGGAAGTGGACGAGGAAATCGCCGGCATCCTGGTCAGCGAAGGCTTCGGCACCGTCGAGGAAATCGCATATGTACCGGTCGGCGAACTGCTGGCCGTGGAAGGTTTCGACGAGGACATCGTCGAAGAGCTGCGCGCTCGTGCCCGCGATGCGCTGCTCAATGAGGCCCTGGCAGTCGAGGAAGGCCTTGAAGACGGCCAGCCGGCGCAGGACCTGCTGTCCCTGAAGGGCATGGACGAAGCCACCGCGTATGCGCTGGCCGGCCACGGCGTGCGTACCAGCGAGGAGTTGTCCGACCTGGCCGCCGACGAGGTCATGGACTTCGGCATCGAAGGGCTGGACCAGGCGCGCGCCGCTGCGCTGATCCTGGCCGCGCGTGCCGAGGAGATCGCCCGACTGGAACGCGGCGAATGAGCCGGCAATGAACAGGGCCCTGAGCCGATCAGGGCGTAGAATCCGCGCCACCTCCAGATGCGGGGGGGCGCCCACAAGATCATAGGATCCGAATGTCGCAGCAAACCACCATCCGCAAGCTTGCCGAACTGGTCAACACGCCGGTCGAAAAACTGCTGGAACAGCTGGCCGGTGCCGGCATGAAGTTCAGCGGTCCCGACCAGGTCGTGACCAGTTCTGAAAAAGTGAAGCTTCTTGGCTTCCTCCGTCGTTCGCACGGCAAGCCCGAGCAGGCCCCGGAAGAGACTGATCAGTCTGCAAAGAAGATCACGCTCAACCGTCGGAAGCAGCAGGAAGTGACGGTCAATTCCGGTCGCAGCAAGACGACCGTGAACGTCGAGGTGCGCCAGAAGCGTACCTACGTCAAGGCTGATGGTGGTCGCGCGATGACCCCGGACGAAGAGCGCGCCGACATCCTGCGCAAGCTGGAAGAGTCGCGTGCGCGCAACCTTGCCGAGCAGCAGGCGCTGGCCGAGAAGGACCGCCTGCGTGACGAGGCCATCGTCCGCGCCCGCGAGGAAGAAGTCGCGGCCAAGGAACGTGCCGAGGCCGAGAAGAAGGCGGCCGAGGAAGCTGCGGTTGCCGCCAAGGCGGCCGAAGCGCTCGCTGCCAGCCAGCCCAAGGTGCGTGCACCCATCGATGAAACCGCGCCGCGCCCGCCGCGTGCGCCCGCTGCAGCCCCGGCCGCGCCGCGTGGTGCGCCGCCGCGCAGCGACGATCGCAACAACCGCAGCGCGCCGCGCAATGAGCGCGGCCCGGGCGACCGCTTCGCCGGCCAGATGCATCTGTCGGCGGCCGACCGTGCGCGTCGTGGCAACAGCAACAACAGCAACAACCGTGGTCGTCCGGGTAGCCGGAACCAGGCCGGTGGCCGTCGTGACATGTCGCGCGGTGGCAACAACGCCGGTCCGCACGGCTTCGAGCGTCCGACCGCACCGGTGGTGCGTGAAGTGGCGATCGGCGAGACCATCACCGTGGCCGACCTGGCACAGAAGCTCGCGCTGAAGGGCGGCGAGGTGGTCAAGGCGCTGTTCAAGATGGGCGTGATGGCCACCATCACCCAGTCCATCGACCATGACACCGCCGCGCTGGTCACCGAAGAGCTGGGCCACAAGGCCATTCGTGCCAACGACAACGATGCCGAAGACGCACTGCTGGCCTCCGCTGGCGAGAACCAGGGCGAAGCCGTGCAGCGTCCGCCGGTGGTCACCATCATGGGCCACGTCGACCACGGCAAGACCTCGCTGCTGGATTACATCCGCCGTACCAAGGTCGCCACTGGCGAAGCCGGCGGCATCACCCAGCACATCGGTGCCTACCACGTCGATACGCCGAAGGGCGTCATCAGCTTCCTGGACACCCCGGGCCACGCCGCGTTCACCTCGATGCGTGCCCGCGGTGCCAAGCTGACCGACATCGTGGTGCTGGTGGTTGCAGCCGACGACGGCGTCATGCCGCAGACCAAGGAAGCGATCCAGCACGCCCGTTCGGCGGGTGTGCCGCTGATCGTGGCCATCAACAAGATCGACAAGTCCGGCGCCGACCCGATGCGGGTCAAGAACGAACTGCTCTCCGAGCAGGTCGTGGCCGAAGACTTCGGTGGTGACATCCAGATGGTGGAGATCTCGGCCAAGACCGGCCTGGGCATCGACGACCTGCTGGACGCGGTGTCGGTACAGGCCGAGCTGCTGGAACTGAAGGCTGTCGATGAAGGTCGCGCCAATGGTGTTGTCATCGAATCCTCGCTGGACAAGGGCCGCGGCCCGGTCGCGACGGTGCTGGTGCAGCAGGGCCGCCTGAAGAAGGGCGACTACCTGGTGTGCGGCATCCAGTACGGCCGCGTGCGTGCACTGTTCGACGAAACCGGCAAGCAGCCGGAGTTTGCCGGACCGTCCATCCCGGTACAGGTCCTGGGCCTGTCCGGCGTGCCGGAAGCCGGTGACGACTTCGTCGTCGTCGACGACGAGCGCCTGGCCAAGGACGTCGCCCAGCAGCGTGAAACCAAGCGCCGTGAATCGCGCCTGGTCGCCACCGCTGGCAGCCGCATGGAAGACATCATGGCGACCCTGGGCAAGGGCGAGGGCCAGCAGGTCCTCAACCTGGTCATCAAGGCCGACGTGCAGGGTTCGGTGCAGGCGCTGAGCCAGGCACTGGTCGCGCTGTCCAACGAAGACATCCGCATCAACGTGATCCACTCCGGCGTGGGCGGCATCACCGAGTCGGACGCCAATTCGGCGGCCGCTTCGAAGGCCACCGTCATCGGCTTCAATGTGCGTGCGGATGCTTCGGCCCGCCGCATCATCGAATCCAACGGCGTGGATCTGCGTTACTTCTCGATCATCTATGACGTGATCGATCAGGTGAAGCAGGTGGCCTCCGGTCTGCTGGGCGTGGAGATCCGCGAAGAGATCATCGGTATCGCCGAGGTCCGCGACGTGTTCCGCAGCTCCAAGCTGGGCGCCGTGGCCGGCAGCATGGTCATCGAGGGTGTGGTCAAGCGCAACAAGCCGATCCGCGTCCTGCGCGACAGCGTGGTGATCTTCGAAGGCGAGCTGGAATCGCTGCGTCGCTTCAAGGAAAACGTCGAGGAAGTCCGCAACGGTACCGAATGCGGTATCGCGGTGAAGGCCTACAACGACGTCAAGCCGGGTGACCAGATCGAGTGCTTCGAGCGTATCGAAGTGCCGCGCACCCTGTAATGCTGTGCAGTGGCCCGACCAACGGTCGGGCCCTGCCATGATGTAGAACCCGACCAACGGTCGGGTACCATGTAGATGTAGCGCCCGACCGTTGGTCGGGCGACAACTGAACCAAGAGTCCCTCGTGCCCAAGACTTTCCACCGAACCGACCGTGTCTCCGCCCAGCTGCGCCGTGAACTCGGCACCCTGGTGCACAACGCCGTGCGCGAGCATGGGTTGCCCTCGGTGAGCGTGTCCGACGTGGAAATCACCCGCGACATGGCCCATGCCAAGGTGTTCGTCACCGCACTGATGCCCGAGCGTTCGGCCGAAGCCGTCGCCGGCCTGAAGGAGCTGGGCTATCGCCTGCGCATGGACCTGGCCCGGGCGATGAAGCTGCGCCATGTGCCTGAGCTGCATTTCCACTACGACGACTCGGTCGATCGCGGTGAGCATATCGACAACATCCTGCGCGACCTGCCCGATACGCTGGCCGCGGAGAAGCGTCGCGAAGGCGACGACGAATAACCGCGCGACGCCGGGCATGCCCGGCGTTGTTGCATTCCGGCCGCGCGATGTCTGATGCAGACCGCGCTGAGCGCTCGCCGGGCATGGCCCGGCGCTACCCGTACCTGTCATGACCCGAATTCAGTTCCGCCGCCTGGATGGCATCCTGCTGCTCGACAAGTCCGCCGGCATGAGCTCCAACGCCGCCCTGCAGGTGGCACGCCGCCTGTTCCGTGCCGAGAAGGGCGGCCACACTGGCAGCCTGGATCCGTTGGCCACCGGCCTGCTGCCGCTGTGCTTCGGCGAGGCGACCAAGATTGCCGGCCTGCTGCTGGGCTCGGCCAAGGCCTATGACGCCGAGATCGTGCTTGGCCAGACCACCGACACCGACGATGCCGAGGGCCAGGTGCTGCTGCAGCGGCCGGTGCCGCAGATCAGTGCCGAGGCGCTGCAGGCCGCGCTTGCAGCGCTGACCGGCAGCATCCGCCAGCGTGCCCCGATCTATTCGGCGCTGAAGCAGGGGGGTGAACCGCTGTATGTGAAGGCCCGCCGCGGGGATGCCATCGAGGCACCCGAGCGCGAGGTCCAGGTGCACGCCATCGAGGTGCTGGAGCAGCAGCCGGAGCGGTTGCGCCTGCGCGTGACCTGTGGCTCGGGCACCTACATCCGCAGCCTGGCCCGTGACCTCGGTGAAAGCCTGGGCTGCGGTGCCCACATCAGTGCGCTGCGCCGGCTCTGGGTCGAGCCCTTCCATCAGCCGGCCATGGCCACCCTGGACCAGCTGCGGGCGATGGTCGAGGCGGGCGACGAGGCCGGCATGGACGCGCTGCTGCTGCCGCTGGCTGCCGGCCTGGCTGAATACCCACGGGTTGAGCTGGATGCCGACCAGGTTCACCGCTTCTGTGTCGGCCAGCGCCAGCGCGATCCCTCCTGGCCACGCGGGCTGGTTGCCGTGTTTGGTCCGGACGCGGTTGTCCAGGGACTGGGCCAGGTCGATGACAGCGGGCTGCTGGCGCCGCAGCGTCGTTTCAACCTCTGACCCGGGCAGGCCGGTTCAGCCCCGGACCTTGTCCCGGAGCCCCCTGGCCGTTACAATTTCGCGGCCGTTTTCCGGCAGCCTGCCTTGCGCAGGTTTCATCCTCGTAGTCCACGGCGAGCCTGGCGGTGCGCGAAGCGCGTTCCTGCCGGCCACGCATCACTGAGAAAAAAGAAATGTCGATCGACACCCAGAAGGTCATTGAAGACAACAAGCGCAGCTCGGCTGACACCGGCTCCCCGGAAGTCCAGGTTGCACTGCTGACCGCCCGCATCGAACTGCTGACCGGCCACTTCAAGACCCACAAGAAGGACCACCACAGCCGCCGCGGCCTGCTGCAGATGGTCAACCGCCGTCGCAGCCTGCTCGACTACCTGAAGAAGAAGGACGTCGAGCGTTACAAGGCCCTGATCGAGAAGCTTGGCCTGCGTCGCTAAGCAACGAATCCCCCGCGGCGCAGCGATGCGCCGCGGTTTTGTTTTGTAGCACCGCAATCCCCGATTCAGGCCGGAACGATCCGGTCACCCGCTGGCGGCAAGGGTCGCCGACGGTCCAATTCGCAGACAGCATCCCCAAGGACATCCATCCGTGGCAAAAATCACCAAAACCTTCCAGTACGGCAAGCACACCGTCACGCTTGAGACTGGCGAAATCGCCCGCCAGGCCGGTGGCGCCGTCATCGTCAAGTTCGACGACACCGTGCTGCTGGTCTCCGCCGTTGCCGCCAAGAGCGCGCGTGAGGGCCAGGACTTCTTCCCGCTGACCTGCGACTATCAGGAGAAGTTCTACGCCGGTGGCCGCATCCCGGGTGGCTTCTTCAAGCGTGAAGGCCGCGCGACCGAGAAGGAAACCCTGATCTCGCGCCTGATCGATCGTCCGATCCGTCCGCTGTTCCCGGAAGACTACAAGAACGAAGTCCAGATCATCGCCACGGTGATGTCGCTGAACCCGGAGATCGACGGTGACATCCCGGCACTGATCGGTGCATCGGCCGCGCTGTCGCTGGCCGGCACCCCGTTCAAGGGCCCGATCGCTGCCGCCAAGGTCGGTTACAAGGACGGTGAGTACATCCTCAACCCGACCGTGTCCGAGCTGAAGGATTCGCAGCTGGAGCTGGTTGTTGCCGGTACCGCCAACGCCGTGCTGATGGTGGAATCCGAAGCCGCGCTGCTGTCCGAAGACGTGATGCTGGGCGCCGTGACCTTCGGTCACCGCGAAATGCAGAAGGTCATCAACGCCATCAACGAGCTGACCGTCGAAGCCGGCACCAAGCCGTCGACCTGGGAAGCCCCGGCCAAGAACACCGCGCTGATCAGCGCCGTGCAGGAAGCGGTCGGCCCGCGCCTGGGCGAAGCCTTCCAGGTGCGTGACAAGCTGCAGCGCCGTGACGCCATCTCGGCGATCAAGAAGGACGTGGTCGAGTCGCTGGCCGGCCGCGTTGCCGCCGAAGGCTGGAACCCGGCCGAGCTGTCGAAGGAATTCGGCGAGCTGGAATACAGCACCATGCGCAACTCGGTGCTGGACACCAAGGTCCGCATCGACGGCCGTGCGCTGGACACCGTCCGCCCGATCGCGGTGAAGACCAGCGTGCTGCCGCGTACCCACGGTTCCTCGCTGTTCACCCGTGGTGAGACCCAGGCCATCGTGACCATCACCCTGGGCACCGCCCGTGATGGCCAGGTCATCGATGCCGTCTCTGGTGAGTACAAGGAAAACTTCCTGTTCCACTACAACTTCCCCCCGTACTCGGTGGGTGAGACCGGCCGCATGATGGGCCCGAAGCGTCGCGAGATCGGTCACGGCCGTCTGGCCAAGCGCGGCGTGCTGGCAGTGATGCCGTCGCTGGAGTCGTTCCCGTACACCATCCGCGTCGTCTCGGAAATCACCGAGTCGAACGGTTCCTCGTCGATGGCCTCGGTCTGCGGTTCGTCGCTGGCCCTGATGGACGCCGGCGTGCCGGTGAAGGCCCCGGTTGCCGGTATCGCCATGGGCCTGGTCAAGGAAGGCGATCGCTTCGTCGTCCTGTCCGACATCCTGGGTGACGAAGATCACCTGGGCGACATGGACTTCAAGGTTGCCGGTACCGCCGAGGGCATCTCTGCCCTGCAGATGGACATCAAGATCGAAGGCATCACCGAAGAGATCATGAAGCAGGCTCTGCAGCAGGCCAAGGCTGGCCGTCTGCACATCCTGGGCGAAATGGCCCACGGCCTGACCGCCCCGCGTGAGGAGCTGTCGGACTACGCGCCGCGCCTGCTGACCATCAAGATCCACCCGGACAAGATCCGCGAAGTGATCGGCAAGGGTGGTTCGACCATCCAGGCCATCACCAAGGAAACCGGCACCCAGATCGACATCCAGGATGACGGCACCATCGTCATCGCTTCGGTCAACGCCATCGCTGCGCAGGCTGCCAAGGCCCGCATCGAGCAGATCACCTCGGACGTCGAGCCGGGCCGCATCTACGAAGGCAAGGTCGCCAAGATCATGGACTTCGGTGCGTTCGTCACCATCCTGCCGGGCAAGGATGGCCTGGTGCACGTGTCGCAGATCTCCAGCGACCGCGTCGAGAAGGTCGGCGACGTGCTGAAGGAAGGCGATGTGGTCAAGGTCAAGGTGCTGGAAGTGGACAAGCAGGGCCGTATCCGCCTGTCGATGAAGGCCGTTGAAGAAGGCGACGCCGTCAGCGCCGAATAATCGGTATTGCTGATTGTGCGGTGGGTGAGGGCCGTTGGTCCTCACGCTTTCGCAAATGAAGAAGCGGGCCTCGGCCCGCTTTTTCTTTGCCTGCCGCCATCAGGCAGCGCCGGGCCATGCCCGGCGGGGCTACTACGCTTCCTCGTCTTCCTCTTCCCCCAGCCACCACACCTGGCCCGGCTCGGGGTCACTCAGCGGATGCTCGCGCTGTTCGATGGCCTCCAGCACGCGTCCCGCGCCAGCCGCCGTCCACGCCGCCATAAGCTTCTCCACCGCAGCCCGGCCTTGTGCGGCAATGCCCAGATTGCGATCGCGTCCCCAGCCTTCGTCGTCATCTGCGTCGCCATCATCATGCTGGTGTGGCGTGCCATAGCTGCAGCGCAGGCAGAGGTGGCGCACCGAATGGGTCCAGTCCTCGACCAGGCCGATGCCGGGCAGGCTCAGTCCACGTAGTGCGGCGATGTCCTCGGCCGCGTCGCATTGCACGAACACCGCATAGGTAGCCATGTCCGATTGCTGCAGGCGTTGCATGGCGTTGAACACGGGCACATGGCGCTCACCGTACAGGCGTTGTCCAGTAGAGGCGCCGTCGTGCAGCACGATGTCGCCGAAGCGGAATCCGCTCTCGGGCAACGGCACGTTCTCTACCCGTGCTCGCACCGGGTCCAGTCGGCGCATGTAGACGGTTTCGCCACTTGACCACGGATTCAGGCGCACACAGGCGACGCCGAAATTGCCTTCGATCGGGCCTTCACCTTCCGGCACGGCGATGCCGCATTGGTTCCACTGCCTGCGTGCTTCCACCCAGTCACCCGCGCCGGTGGCGGCAATGCCGGCATTCCACGCGGTAGCGACGTCGAATTCGTCGCGCAGCTGTTCCGAGCGCAGGTTGTCCTGCAGTGAAGCGGGCCAGTCACGCAGGTACTTGTGTGCCAATCCGCGCATGTAGTGCAGGTGGGGGATGCAAGGGGTCAGTTCGACCAGTTCGCCGAACAGATCGGCTGCATCGACCAGATCGCCCTCGTCGAATGCCGCATAGGCACGCGCCTCCAGTGCCTGCAGCTTTTCCAGTGTCTCGTCGTCAAGCGGTTCGCCATCTGCGTCGTGGTCTGTGCTCATGTCCGTGTGTCGGTAAAAATCCAGCGACACCATAGCCCAGCCAGGCCGCATGTTGTCCTGCAGCGACCTGCTTTCGACATGGATTGGCCAGGCCCGTGGCAGCTTGCAACAACCGGTGCCTGTCCGCGGGACGACATGCCGCGACAACCGTCCCACAGCCCCATCGGTTTGCTAACGTGGCTGCGCCTTTGAACCGGGAGATCCCATGTTCCGCCAGACCGTGGCCGTCCTTGCCGTGCTGATTGCCGGTGCCTTGCCCATCGCCGCGCACGCCGCGCCGGCGCAGCCGCCGATCTTCGGTGCCTACTACCCAGGTGGTTCGGCCGAGCGCTACCCGGTGTCGAGCATTCCCGCCGAGCGCCTGACCCATCTGTTCTACGCGTTCTCCACCATCGAGGACGGCCGCTGCACGGTTGGTGCGGAAGCGCCGAAGAACTTCGCCGCGCTGGCTGAACTAAAAAAGGCGCATCCGCACCTGCGCACGCTGATTTCGATCGGTGGCTGGGGCGCGGGTGGGTTTTCCGATGCAGCACTGACCGAGGCCAGCCGCAAGCGCCTGGTCGACTCGTGCATGGCGCTGTTCTTCGATCGTCATGCTGGCAGTTTCGATGGCGTGGACATCGACTGGGAATTCCCGGTCAGCGGTGGGCCGAAGGAGCTGGCGCACCGCCCGCAGGATCGCGCCAACCTGACCAAGCTCGCGCAGGCGTTCCGCGCGGCACTCGACGCGCGCGGCCGCAAGGCGGGGCAGCCGATGCTGCTGACTGCAGCGCTGGCGGCCGGTCGCCTGCAGACCGATGGCCCCTACGATCCCGCGGCGAGCTATGACCTGCCGGCGTTGGCCAGGGTGTTCGATTTCATCAACCTGATGAGCTACGACATGGGCACCGGCTTCTCGGCGGTGTCGACCTTCAATGCGCCACTGCACGAGGTGTCGGCTGACCCGCTGGCGCCGGAACTGCGACGTTGGAACAACGTGGCCGGCGCGGTGCAGTACTACCGCGAGCACGGTGTGCCGGCCGACAAGCTGGTGCTGGGCGTGCCGTTCTACGGACGCGGCTTCAAGGTCACCGGCGATGCTGCCGACGGGTTGTACCAGGCCTACAGTGCTCCGGCCGATGCTGGCGACTGGCGGGTGATCAAGGCGCGTTTTCTCGACCAGACGGGTTGGACGAAGCACTGGCAGCCGCAGGCGCAGAGCCCCTGGCTGTACAACCCGGAGCAGAAGATATTCATCAGCTATGAAGACCCGCGCTCGATCGGCCTGCGTGCGCAGTTCGCCCGCGAGCAGGGCCTGGCCGGGGTATTCATGTGGGAGCTGACCGGCGACGACGAACAAGCCAGCCTGCTCAACGCGATGCTGGGCCCGTGGCAGAAGGCCCGCATCGGCGATTGACCGCTTCGGTAGCGCCGGGCCATGCCCGGCGTCGGCTCAATCGGCCCAGACGCTGTTCGGGTCGCCGTGGCGGGCACGGCGCTGGCTGGCCACCGCCAGGCGGGCGAAGCCGAAGGCCATGGCCAGCGCGATCGCATCGACCCAGAACAGCGGCCAGTGGCCGCGCGCGGCCGCGCGCCACAACCAGTCGCCATTGAGTGCGCCGTGCACGACCGGCACCAGCGCGGTACTGATCGCTGCGGCCCACAGCAACTCGCGTGCGGCCTGTGCCGGCCGTCGCAGTGCTGCCCACAACGCGCACAACACCCAGCTGCCGAAGCAGGCCCAGCGGATGCCGTGGTCGACCGCCGACGGTGCCAGCCGCTCCAGCACCAAAGCGGTGACGAACGCGACCGAGATCGCCACGCAGAGGCCGATGCAGACGCCGACCGTGGCCCGCGCCATGTTCACCCCGGCGCGTGGCTGCTGCGGCTGGCGGCGTTTGCGCCGCGACTCGATCCACAGCAGGTTGCCCGAGTAGAACAGGAAGGCGCCACCCAGGCCGAGCAGGAAGTACAGCCAGACCACCACGCCGTTGCCGAACTCGCCGAAGTGCAGCGCATAGGCAGCGCTGAGCGTGGCATGGTTGGCGTCGCGCTGGCCGGGCAGCTGGGACGCCAGGACGTTGCCGGTAGCCACGTCCAGCGCCACCGCGCCGAGCGGGCCGAGGGTGCCGCTGGATTCACCGGTGATCTCGATGGTGGCGTTGGCGTCGCCGGCATTGGCCAGCTTCAGGTAGGCCGGCTCGAAACTGGCCACACCCTGTGCCCGCGCGACTTCCAGTGCCCGTGCATGCAGCACGCGCAGGCTGCCCGGCGGCGCCGGGATGCCAGTGGCCTCGCGCACCGGTGCGGTGTCCATCGCCGTCGGCACTGCCTGCAGCGCCTTGCCGTCGTAGATCAACGGATTGAGCAGTGCCATCTGCACGAATACCAGGCAAAGCAGAGCGCCGGTCACCGCGAACATCAGGTGGAAGGGCAGGCTGAGCACGCCGATCACGTTGTGGGCGTCCTGCCACAACTGCTTGAGATTGCGGCCGGGACGCAGTGCGAACAGGTCGCCGAACAACTTCGGCAGGTGGATCACCAGGCCGCTGAGCAGGGCCATGCCATACAGCAGGCTGACGATGCCCATGACGTAGATGCCGGCCACCGGCAGGCCGAGGCTGTAGTGCAGTTCGTTGACCAGTTCGGCCAGCCCGGTCTGCGGCGGCGTCGGACTGCCGGCGATCTGCCCTGGCCAGGCGTAGCGCCAACTGCCGTCGTCCGCCTGCCAGTAAGCCAGCGGTTGCGGGTGTTCAGCGCCGGGGAAGGTCATGCCGATGTGGCGGCGCGCCTCCGGATGCGCGGCCAGCACGTCTTCCAGCAGGTACTGTGCGTCGTCCAGGCCGGCCGGCAATGCGCTGGCTGCGCCCGGGGTCTGCCATAGCGGCAGGTCGTGGTGGAACAGGGTCAGTGCACCGGCATAGAAGGCTACGAACAGGCCGAAGCCGGCGACCAGGCCGACCCAGGTGTGCAGGGTGGTGAACGTGCGCAGGGTCTGCGAACTGAACTTCATGGGGTGTGTCTCATTGCACCGCGCCGGTGAGGCGCAGCAGCCCGAGCGCGGCAAAGCCGACGGCGGCACTGCCCGCCAGCACCAGCCAGGCGCGCAGCGCACTGCGGAAGCTGAATGCCCACAGGGCGGCCAGCATCCATAGCGGGATGAAAGCGATCAGGGTGGGGACCAGGGCACGCTGCCAGGGGCCGGGCGGCAGCCACGCCAGCAGGCCGGTTACAGCGGCTGCCAGGAAGAAGCCGGCAACAATGCCGGCGAAGGCGCGCGGCCACATCAGGGCGACTCCGTGCCGGGACGATGCCAGGCGGCCAGTGCCGGCAGCAGCATCGCCGCCAGCATCCAGGTGCACAGCATCGCCACCAGGCCGGCGGCAAATCCGAGCTCGGCCATCCACAGCCACAGCGCGGCAACGGCCGCGACCAGGCCGATCTGCCGCCCGAGGCGGCCGGCGCGGCGCAGGCGTGGCCAGCGGCAGTGCGTCGAGGCGGCATAGAACGCCAGCGCCGAGAACATCGCTGCCAGCATGCCCAGGCTGCAGAAGCCGAGCGTGGAAAGGCCGACGGTGATCATTGCGCGCGACCGGCGCCGCAGCGGGCTGGCGAACGCGGGGCACGGGCGGGGCCGGCGGGAGCCGGTCGGAGCGGGTGGCGCATCACGGGGTCCTGGGGGGAAGCGGGCAGGCTGGCACGGGGCGACCTGCGCCGACATGGTAATCATTGCAATTTGACGCCGCCAGCGAAGCCCATTCAGCGGGCCGTACGGTAGCCCTTGGGCTTTCCCCTGCGCTGGTTTAAGATCATTGTTGAATCCTGACTGGAACAAGGTGGCCCGCGCCCAGCGCCGGCCGAGCGTGCGACATGAGCACTACCACCGCCCACTGTTGACCTGCCCCCGAAGGCCCGAGTTCCCGGCGCCCTCGCGGCGCTTTTTTATTGCCCGGGCGCTGGCCCGGAACCGCTTTCCAGCCCGCCCGCGCGGGCCCCGCACGAAGCCACTGCGATGATCAACATTACTCTTCCCGACGGCAGCCGCCGCGAATTCGAAAACCCCGTCAGCGTCATGGACGTTGCCCAGTCGATCGGTGCCGGCCTGGCCAAGGCCACCATCGCCGGTTCGGTCGATGGTGTGCTGGTCGATGCCAGCGATGTCATCGACCACGATGCCAGCCTGCGCATCATCACCGCCAAGGACGAGGAGGGCGTGGAAATCATCCGCCATTCCTGTGCACACCTTGTTGGCCACGCCGTCAAGCAGCTGTACCCGGACGTGAAGATGGTGATCGGTCCGGTGATCGCCGAGGGTTTCTATTACGACATCTATTCCGAGCGCCCATTCACGCCCGAAGACATGGCTGCGATCGAAAAGCGCATGGGCGAGCTGATCGCCCAGGACTACGACGTCATCAAGAAGGTGACGCCGCGCGCCGAGGTGGTCGAGATCTTCAAGGCCCGTGGCGAGGACTACAAGCTGCGCCTGATCGAGGACATGTCCGACGATATCCAGGCGATGGGCATGTACTACCACCAGGAGTACGTGGACATGTGCCGCGGCCCGCACGTGCCGAACACGCGTTTCCTGAAGGCCTTCAAGCTGACCCGCATTTCCGGTGCCTACTGGCGTGGTGATGCGCAGAACGAGCAGCTGCAGCGCATCTACGGCACCGCCTGGGCCGACAAGAAGCAGCTCGAGGCGTACATCAAGCGCATCGAGGAAGCCGAGATGCGCGACCACCGTCGCATCGGCAAGCAGCAGGACCTGTTCCACCTGCAGGAAGAGGCCCCGGGCCTGGTGTTCTGGCACCCGAAGGGCTGGGCGCTGTGGCAGGTGGTCGAGCAGTACATGCGCAAGGTGTACCGCAGCACCGGCTACGGCGAAGTGCGCTGCCCGCAGATCCTGGACGTGTCGCTGTGGCAGAAATCGGGCCACTGGGACAACTACCAGGACGCGATGTTCTTCACCGAATCGGAGAAGCGTACCTACGCGCTCAAGCCGATGAACTGCCCGGGCCACGTCCAGGTGTTCAACCAGGGCCTGCACAGCTACCGCGACCTGCCGATCCGCTATGGTGAGTTCGGCGCCTGCCACCGCAACGAGCCATCCGGCGCGCTGCACGGCATCCTGCGCGTGCGTGGTTTCACCCAGGACGACGGGCACGTGTTCTGCACGGAAAACCAGGTCGAGGCCGAAGTGACCGCGTTCCACCAGCAGGCGCTGGCGGTGTACCAGCACTTTGGCTTCGATGAGATCCAGGTCAAGATCGCCTTGCGACCGGAATCGCGCCTGGGTGACGACGCCACCTGGGACAAGGCCGAAGCCGCGCTGCGCTCGGCACTGTCCAGCAATGGCGTGGAATGGCAGGAGCTGCCGGGCGAGGGCGCCTTCTACGGCCCGAAGATCGAGTACCACCTGAAGGACGCCATCGGCCGTACCTGGCAGCTGGGCACGATGCAGGTCGACTTCATGATGCCCGGCCGCCTTGGCGCGGAGTACGTGGACGAGAACAGCCAGAAGAAGCACCCGGTCATGCTCCACCGCGCCATCGTCGGCTCGATGGAGCGCTTCCTAGGCATCCTGATCGAGCACCATGCAGGGCAGTTCCCGGCCTGGCTGGCGCCGACCCAGGTGGTGGTGGCCAATATCACCGACGCCCAGGCTGAATACGTCTCGGACGTGACCAAAACCCTTGCGGATCAAGGCTTCCGCGTCAGCGCGGATTTGCGTAACGAGAAGATCGGCTATAAGATTCGCGAGCACACGCTGCAGCGCGTGCCGTACCTGCTGGTCATCGGTGACCGCGAGAAGGAAAACGGCGCTGTGGCGGTGCGTACGCGTTCTGGCGAAGATCTCGGCAGCATGAGCCTCCAGGCCTTCATCGAGCGGCTCCAGGCCGAGGGCGCGTAAGCAAAGGTCCGGCCCGTGCGCATTGGCGCCCGGGCCGGGTTCGACACCCTTGGGAGATCGCAATATCAGTACCCCTGACAACAAACAGAACCGCAAGAATCAGGAAATCCGTGTGCCGCGCGTCCGCGTGATCGGCAGTGACGGAGAAATGATCGGCGTGTTGACGCGTGACGAAGCGTTGTCCATGGCCGAAGATGAGGGCCTGGACCTGGTCGAGATCCAGCCGCAGGCCGACCCGCCGGTCTGCAAGATCATGGACTTCGGCAAGTTCAAGTTCGAAGCGCAGAAGAAGGCCAGCGAGGCCAAGAAGAAGACCAAGCAGGTCGAGATCAAGGAAGTGAAGTTCCGTCCGGTCACGGACGAGGGCGACTACCAGATCAAGCTGCGCAAGATGCGCGGTTTCCTTGAAGAAGGCGACAAGATCAAGGTCAACATCCGCTTCCGTGGCCGTGAAATGAGCCACCAGGAACTGGGTCGCGAGATGGCCAACCGGATCGAGTCCGATCTGGGTGAAGACATCGTCATCGAGTCCCGTCCGCGCCTGGAAGGGCGTCAGATGGTCATGATGATCGCGCCGAAGAAGAAAACCTGAGGCCTGACGGGCTGCCTTCCGGGGCGCCTGGCGGCTGAATGGAAAGGTGAAAGGGCGCCGCTGGCGCCCTTTTGCCTTTGTGCGGGCGGCTCCGCCGCCTGCGATGTGAAGACGGGCGTGAAAAGGGTGGCAGGGGCTGGTGATGGCCCCTGTTTGCCTGTATCATGCCCGGCTCGACCCACCCAGGACGGGTCGTACGCCGATCATGGCAGGACGGAAAGAGCGGCCCAGGCCGCCGCCAGATCAGTCAGAAACCAGGGTCATATCCCATCAAGGACATTGCAATGCCCAAGATCAAGACCAACCGGGCAGCGGCCAAGCGTTTCCGCAAGACCGCCTCGGGCAAGTACAAGTGCGGCCACGCCAACCGTAGCCACATCCTCACGAAGAAAGCGACCAAGCGTAAGCGTAATCTGCGTCAGACGGGCCATGTCCGTGCAGAAGACGCAGGCCGTCTGGACCGCATGCTCCCTTACCTCTGAGGAACTGAAAAATGGCACGAGTTAAGCGTGGCGTACAGGCGCGTCGCCGCCACAAGAAAATTCTGGATCTCGCCAAGGGCTATTACAACGCCCGTCGCAAGGTCTTCCGCGTTGCCAAGCAGGCGGTCATCAAGGCACAGCAGTACGCCTACATCGGCCGTAAGCAGAAGAAGCGCAACTTCCGTTCGCTGTGGATCACCCGCATCAATGCGGCTGCCCGCATCAATGGTCTGAGCTACAGCCGCTTCATGAACGGTCTGCTGAAGGCCGGCATCACCCTGGATCGCAAGGTCCTGGCTGACATCGCCGTGCACGACGCAGCCGGCTTTGCCGCACTGGCCGAAAAGGCCAAGGGCGCGCTGGCGGCATAAGTCCTTCCCGATGCCGTAACCGTTCCTCGGAACGGTGTCAGGTCAAGGCAATGCATGGGGAAGGGCGCAAGTCCTTCCCCATTCTTTTTTGGGTCCCGGCGTGGCCACAGCGGCAGCGCGGGGACGGCGGTGGCGACAGGGGTCGGCCCTTCGCGCATCGCGATGGCAGATCGACTGGAGTTCCGGCCCCCCATGAGCGACATCCAATCCCTCACCACCCAGGCGCTGGCCGATGTGGCCGCCGCACAGAGCCCCGACGTGCTGGAACAGCTGCGCGTGGCCCTGCTTGGCAAGAGCGGCAGCATCACTTCGCAGCTCAAGCAGCTCGGCGCGTTGCCGGCTGACGAGCGCAAGGCTGCCGGTGAAGCCATCAACCAGGCCCGCGATGCGCTGAGTCACGCGCTGGGCGAGCGCAAGGCGGTATTGGAAGACGCCGCACTGGACGCGCGCCTTGCCGCCGAATCGATCGACATCACTCTGCCGGGCCGCAGCGCCGAGCGCGCCGGCCTGCATCCGATCACCCGCACCCTTGAGCGCATCACTGGCATCTTCGGCCGGCTGGGCTACGAGCTGTCGGAAGGGCCGGAGATCGAGGATGACTGGCACAACTTCGAGGCGCTGAATTTCCCGCCGCACCACCCGGCGCGCGCCATGCACGACACCTTCTACTTTGGCGACGGCCGTCTGCTGCGCACGCACACCTCCGGTGTGCAGGTGCGCTACATGGGCGACCACGCGCCGCCGCTGCGCATGATTGCCGCCGGCAAGGTGTACCGCAGCGACAGCGACCAGACCCATTCGCCGATGTTCCACCAGGTGGAAGGCCTGCTGGTTGATGAGCATTCGACCTTCGCCGACCTGAAGGGCACGCTGGCCGAGTTCGTACGCGCGTTCTTCGAGCGCGATTTCGAAATGCGTTTCCGCCCCAGCTACTTCCCGTTCGTTGAACCGGGCGCGGAAGTGGACATCGCCTGGCAGCAGCCCGATGGCAGCACCCGCTGGCTGGAAGTGCTCGGCTGCGGCATGGTTCATCCGAACGTGCTGCGCAATGTCGGCATCGATCCGGAGCGCTACACCGGCTTCGCCTTCGGCATGGGCGTGGAGCGCTTCGCGATGCTGCGCTACGGCGTCAACGATCTGCGCGCGTTCTTCGAGAACGACGTGCGGTTCCTGAAACAGTTCGCGTAAACCACCAGGTAGCGCCGGGCCATGCCCGGCGGACTCAACAACGCAGGCCCAGGCGCATGCGCCGGGCCCACCAGGGTGACACCATGAAATTCTCCGAAAACTGGCTGCGCAGCCACGTCCCGACCAGCGCATCGCGCGAAGAACTGAGCGCGGTGCTGACCGCCATCGGCCTGGAAGTGGAGGAAGTGACCGCGCTGGGCGAAGGCCTTGATCACGTGGTCGTGGCACGCATCGTCGAAGCGGTGCGCCACCCGGAGGCCGACCGCCTGCAGGTGTGCAGGGTCGATGCCGGGCAGGGCGAGCTGCTGCAGATCGTCTGCGGTGCACCGAACGCACGCCCGGGCCTGGTCGCGCCGTTGGCGATGGTCGGTGCGCAGATCGGTGAGCTGAAGATCAAGCCGGCCAAGCTGCGCGGCGTCGAGTCCAACGGCATGCTGTGCTCGGCCAAGGAGCTGGGCCTGGACAACGATGCCTCCGGCCTGTTGGAACTGCCGGACGACGCGCTGGTCGGCCAGACCCTGGTCGAGTACCTGGGCCTGCCGGACGCCAGCATCGAGATCAAGCTGACCCCGAACCGCGCCGACTGCTTCAGCCTGCGCGGTATCGCCTACGACGTCGCCGCGGCCACCCGCAGCGACGTGCTGGATTTCACCGCCGAGGCGATTCCCGCCGTCGGCAGCCGTGAGTTGGCCATCCAGCTCGATGCCGGCGCCGAGGCGCCGCGCTACCTCGGTCGTGTCATCGAAGGTGTCAACGCCGCCGCCAAGACTCCGCTGTGGATGGCCGAGCGCCTGCGCCGCAGTGGCGTGCGCCCGGTCTCGTTGCTGGTCGACATCACCCAGTACGTGATGCTGGAGCTGGGCCAGCCGATGCATGCTTACGACCTCGGTACTCTGCAGGGCAGCATTGCCGTGCGCCGTTCGCGCGCCGGCGAGAGCCTGAAGCTGCTGGACGGCCGCGACGCCGCGCTGGACGACAGCTTCCTGGTGGTCACCGACGCCGATCGTGCGGTCGGTCTGGCCGGCCTGATGGGTGGCTTCGACACCCGTGTCACCGACGCCACCACCGCCGTGTTCCTGGAGGCCGCGCACTTCGCTCCGGCCGCGATCATGGGCCGCGGTCGCAAGCTGGGTCTGCACACCGATGCCGGCCATCGCTTCGAGCGCGGCGTCGACCCGGCACTGCCGCGCACCGCCATCGAATACGCCACCCGCCTGGTGCTGGACCTGGCCGGCGGTACCCCGGCAGCGGTCACCGAGGCCGTGCGCGCCGGCGACCTGCCGAAGCCGGCGACGATCGTGCTGCGCCGCGCCCGCATCACCCGCGTGCTTGGTATCACCATCGACGATGCCGAAGTCGAACGCATCCTCCGCGCGCTGGGCATGGACGTCGTTGCGACCGCCGATGGCTGGCAGGTCACGGCGCCGAGCCGCCGTTTCGACATCGCCATCGAGGAAGACCTGATCGAAGAGCTGGCCCGCATCCACGGCTACGAGCAGATTCCGACCACGCTGCCGGGCGGTGCCTCGCGCGTGGCGATGCCGAGCGAGACCCAACTGGACGCGCTGAGCGTGCGTCGCCAGCTGATCGCCCGTGACCAGCAGGAAACCGTGAACTTCGCCTTCGTCGACGATGCGCTGCTGACCCAGTGGCAGCTGCGCGACAACCTGGTGCCGCTGGCCAACCCGCTGTCGGCCGAACTGGCGGTGATGCGCCCGTCGCTGCTGCCGGGCCTGGTCGCCACGCTCGGTCGCAACGCTGCCCGCCAGCTGGGCCGCGTGCGCCTGTTCGAGATTGGTCGGGTATTCGCCCGGCAGGCCGGTGACGGGCAACCGGCACCGCTGGAAACCCCGCGCGTGGCCGCTGCGGTCTGCGGTGAAGCGCAGGCGGTGCAGTGGGGCCTGCCGACCCGCAAGGTCGATTTCCATGACCTGAAGGGCGACCTGGAATCGCTGGCCGCCGCCAGTGGCGCGGTACTGGAGTTCCGCCCGTCGGACCGTGCCTACGGTCACCCGGCACGTTCGGCCGAGGTGTTCCGCGACGGCGTGGCGATCGGCTGGATCGGCCAGGTCCACCCGCGGCTGGCCAGGGCGATGGACATCGAAGCCGATGTCTATGCCTTCGAACTGGACCTGGAGCCGCTGTCCGCCCGCCGCCTGCCGCGTGCCGGCGAGCTGTCGCGCTTCCCGGCGGTGCGCCGCGACCTGGCGTTCCTGGTGCCTGAGCAGGTGGCCTGGGCCGAGCTGGCGGCGACTGTCCGCCAGGCCGCTGGGCCGCTGCTGCGCGACCTGAACCTGTTCGACCGCTATGTCGGCCAGGGCGTCGAGCCGGGATTCAAGAGTCTCGCTATGGGCTTGATTTTGCAGGACAAGTCGCGCACTCTGACGGACCGCGACGTGGATGCGGTGGTGGCCGAGGCGGTCACTGCCATCGAGCGTGAACACCACGCCCGGATCCGCGGCTGAGCGGGCAGCACTCGGGGGTAGCAGGCAATGGCATTGACCAAGGCGGAGATGGCGGAAAAGCTGTTCGACGAAGTCGGTCTGAACAAGCGGGAAGCCAAGGAATTCGTCGACGCGTTTTTCGATGTGCTGCGTGAAGCATTGGAACAGGGACGTCAGGTGAAGCTGTCGGGCTTCGGTAATTTCGATCTGCGGCGCAAGAACCAGCGCCCGGGTCGCAACCCCAAGACCGGCGAGGAAATTCCGATTTCCGCCCGTACGGTGGTCACCTTCCGTCCGGGCCAGAAGCTCAAGGAGAGGGTGGAAGCTTATGCTGGATCCGGGCAGTAACCGCGAACTACCGCCGATCCCGGCCAAGCGCTACTTCACCATTGGTGAGGTCAGCGAGCTGTGCGACGTCAAGCCGCACGTCCTGCGCTACTGGGAAACCGAGTTTCCCAGCCTTGAGCCGGCCAAGCGCCGAGGCAACCGTCGCTACTATCAGCGCCACGACGTGCTGATGGTGCGGCAGATCCGCAGCCTGCTGTACGAACAGGGCTACACCATCGGTGGTGCGCGTCTGCGTCTGGATGGCCCCGATGCCCGCGAGGAATCGGCATTGAGCAACCAGATCATCAAGCAGGTGCGCATGGAGCTGGAAGAAGTGCTGCAGTTGCTGCGCCGCTGACCCCATTTCCATCGTAATCCGCTATACTTCACGGCCCGCCGCACTGGCGGGCACATCGCAGCATCAGTCGGGGCGTAGCGCAGCCTGGTAGCGCATCTGCCTGGGGGGCAGAGGGTCGTCGGTTCGAATCCGGCCGTCCCGACCACTGTGATGAACCAAGAAGCCTGCGCAGCGATGCGTGGGCTTTTTTGTGCGTGCGGCAGAGGGAGATCATGCACCCGCGAAGCGGTAGATCAGCTCCGGGTCGCCTTCGTCCAATCCGTGTACGATGCCGCTGTCGATGAAGCCCGACGCAGCGAGCAGGCGCTGCATGCCGATGTTGGAGGCATTGGTCGAGGTGAACAGTTTGCGCCGGCCATGCAATGCGATGGCCTGGAGCAGCAGTGCGGTACCGATGCCTTGGCCGCGCTGTGCGTGCGCCACCATCAGCATTTCGATGAAGGCTTCGCCGAAGAAGTGGTGATGAATGACCAGGTAGCCGACGACCTTGCCGTTCTGCTCGGCAACCTGCACGCCGCCGCGTGCCAGCCAATCGCCGATCTGCATGGCCCGGCTTGGATCGATGGCGGCCACGCTGTCGAGCGCAATCAAGGCATCGGCGTCCTGCGGAATGCTGTCGCGCAGGTGCGGGGAAGAGGACGTCCGGTTCATCGCCGGCGCAGCTGCAGCAACAGGCCGCCGCCCGACACAAAGCAGGCGAGCAGGACGGCGATCGACAGCGGCAGGTGGAATTCATTGCGACCGAACAGGGCAAACGCCAGATGGATCAGCGCCGTGCCAATACCGAGCGCGCCACAAACCAGCGCATGGCCGCGCGCCGACGATGTGCCCAGCAGGGTCTGGCGATAACCCCAAAGCACGAAGCCGATCGCAAGCAGGTTGAACAGCAGGAAGCCCTGGATGCCACCGGGCACATGGAACATGGCCCATTCCTGCCAGAACGCAGCGTCGATCTGATGCAGGATCAACGCCAACAGCGTCGCCAGATACCATCGTTCCATGTCGCGCTCCCTGCCATGTACAGGCCATAGTCTATCGGCTCTGTCCCGCACGCATGCCTACCCGCCGCAGCCAGCGCGTGCTCGGCAGTCAATACACCCGGAACTCGGCACGGCAACCGTCACTGACCCACACGCCGTGGCGGTCCCAGCCCCAGTTGCGATCCTCGATGCAGGTCGTCACCGACTTCTGTTTGACCAGGCGCACGTCGCGACGAATACGGATGCGGCATTCCTTTTCCTTCTTTTCATAGGACTCGCAGACCAGGCGTTCGCCGTCATCGTCGCGGTCCCGGCCGCGCCCGGGCCAGCGTCCGCGCCCCTGTTCGTCGGCAACGAACTCGGCGCGGCAGCCATCGGTGACCCACAGCATGCGACGGCTCTGGCCCCAGTTCCTGTCCTCGACGCAGCGGGTGACCGAGAGCTGCTTTGCCAGGCGCATGCGGCCCTCGATCGGGCACTGCTGGGTCTTGTTGAACTGCGACTCACAGCGCAGCGGTGGAATGTGGTCGGTGTCGTAGTCCTGGGCGGCCACGGCGGTGGCGGCCAGCAGCAGGGCAAGGGCGGTGCCGGCGATCGGCAGCAGCAGGCGATGGGTCATATGGAGCCTCGGGTGGGGAACGGGTGGCAAGAATGGCCCAGCCCGGGGCTGCCGGAACGGATCGTTCCGGCGATGGCTCAGTGGGGATTTAGTAGTGCGCGCCAGCCCATGCAGGGGCTTACATCCCGTATCATCGCTGCACATCCGATCGCATCGGCTTACACCTTCTTACATGTCTCCCACGCCTGTCGGCACAGCCTGTGGCTGTCGTCACTGGCGTGCGGGCGGCCTGCGGAGGACGATGCGCGGACCACGACGACCACAGGGGGTTGCGTTGATCAGCAGTACCGTCATTCATCGCTCGGCCGACGCAGGCGGCGCCGAGGTGCGGGTCCTGGACACCACGTTCAAGGGCAAGCATGTGTTCATCGCCTGGGGCCTGCGCGGGCCGGAACTGACCCGCAGCGCAGACCCGGCTGCCACCGTGGCTGCGCGCAAGGCGTTGCACGCCGAGGCCGGCCACAGCGAAGGACCGCGCAGTCCGGAAGTGTTCATCGCCAACCAATCGGCGGTGGCGATCACCGTCTATCGGCTGCTTACCGAAGCGCGCTCCGGCGATGCCATCTTCTTCCTGTGTGATTCGCAGGCGGTGGTCGATTGGCTCATCACCGCGCTGGAAGTGCAGGGCGCGGACTGATTCCGGGCCCTGTCCGGTATCGGTTCAGGCCAGTGCCGCGTCCACCGCGGCCAGCGCATGCAGGGTGGTGGTATCGAACAGCGGCACGGCGCTGTCCTCCGTTCGCACCAGCAGCATGATCTCGGTGCAACCGAGGATGATCGCTTCGGCACCGCGCTCGACCAGGCGTGCGATCACGTCGACATAGACCTGTCGCGAGCGATCACTGACCACGCCGGCGATCAGTTCCTGGTAGATGATGTCGTGCACGCTGCGACGATCATCGGCATCGGGGACCAGTACCTCCAGGCCGAAGCGATCCTGCAGCCGGCCGCGGTAGAAGTCCTGTTCCATGGTGAAGGCGGTGCCCAGCAGGCCCACCCTGCGTATGCCCGACTGCACGATGGCAGATGCGGTCGGGTCGGCGATATGCAGCAGCGGCAGCGGGCAGGCGGCCTCGATACGGTCGGTCAGCTTGTGCATCGTGTTGGTGCAGATCAGCAGCAGGTCAGCACCGCCGGCCTGCAGCCGCCGTGCGGCGTCGACCATGTGGTCGCCCAGTGCATCCCAGTCTCCGTCGTGCTGCAGCTGCTTGATGCCGGCGAAATCCACCGACCACAGCAGCAGCTGCGCCGAATGCGCGCCTCCCAGGCGCTGCCGCACCTCCTCGTTGATGAGCCGGTAGTACTGCGCCGAGCTTTCCCAGCTCATACCGCCGATCAGGCCCAGGGTTTTCATGCGCAGCTCCATGCCAGGGGCCGTCATTGCAGCACAGATGGCGTCCGGGTGCCGATGGCCGGGATCTGTAACCCTTGTATCCACGCCGCGCTGTATGTGCCGCTGATGGTGGCAACCGCTTAAGCTGGCGGGGTTTCCTGGAGCGACTGAAGAAATGGCCCTGCATACCTGGTGGTGGTTCCTGGCCACGGTCTTTGTGCTGTGCGGTACGCCTGGGCCGAACATGCTGCATATCCTTGGCCGCAGCGTCGGGCTCGGCTTCCGCGGCAGCGTGCCGGCGATGGCCGGTTGCCTGCTGGCGATGCTGCTGGTGCTGGCAGCGTCCGCGGCCGGCCTGAGTGCGCTGCTGCATTCCTCGCCGATGCTGTTCGATGTGCTGCGCTACCTGGGCGTGGCCTACCTGGCGTGGCTGGGCCTGAAGGCGTGGCGCGACAGCTGCCGGCCTGCACCGCCGGTGACGACCGATGCCGCACTGCCGACGATGCCGGTACATGGTGCGTGGACGGTGTTCCGTGGCGGTCTTCTGGTGGGCCTGAGCAACCCCAAGCTGCTGCTGTTCGCAGCGGCGTTCCTGCCGCAGTTCGTTGATCCGTCGCGCGGCCAGGCGCTGCAGTACAGCGTGCTTGTCACCACCTTCGCTGCCTGCGAGCTGTTCTGGTACGTGATGTATGCCGCCGGAGGCCATGGCCTGCGCCGCTGGTTGGCCAAGCCCTTCGCACGGCGCTGGTTCGAGCGGCTGGTGGGCAGCGTGTTCCTGGCTTTCGCGGTGGCGCTGCTGCGCTTCCGGCCGCGCTGATTCACGCCGCGCACGCGGCCTGTTCACGACTGCCGCATCGGCCACGGCCTAGCCTGATCATCCAGTACGCAGTCCCCGTGGGGAAAGGATTGACATGATCAAGTGGGCCATCATCTTCGCCATCATCGGCGTCATCGCGGGCGTGCTCGGTTTCGGCGGCATTGCCGGCGCCGCGGTCGGCATCGCCAAGTTCCTGTTCTGGGCTGGCATCATCATCGCCGTGGTGCTGTTCCTGCTCGGCATGACCGTAGCGAAGAAGGTCAGCTAGCGTTGACCGCGCAGCAGCGTGCTCAGTGTGCGCTGCTGTGCGAGAACAGGTTGATCACCAGCACGCCCGCACAGATCAGCCCGATGCCGATCAGCGCCGGTACATCCAGGCGTTGCTTGAAGACCACCAGCCCGATCAGCGAGATCAGCACGATGCCGACACCGGACCAGATCGCATAGGCGATGCCGGTGGGGATCGACTTCATCGTCACTGACAGCAGATAGAAGCACAGGCCGTAACCGACCAATGCGCCCAGTGTCGGTGCCAGGCGGCTCATGCCATCGGACGCCTTCAACAGCGAGGTGGCGATCACTTCCAGCACGATCGCAGCGGCAAGACAGGCGTAAGGGCTCATTGCAGGCTCCGGCTCACAACGGGTCGCACAACTTCAGGGCCTGCTCGGCCATGGCCAGCGCGTTGAGGCGCTCTTCTTCGTCCAGCGGCCGGCCGTAGGCGGTAGCCCAGTAGCCGTCGGCGGCGCATCGCGCGGCATACAACCGTGCATCGTTGGCCTCGTCAGGGAATTCGGCCAGCATGGCGCGCTTCCAGGTGCGCCAATGCGCGAGCAGGGCCGGCTCCATCAGATTGCCGAGGGTCAGGCCGATGTCGTTGTCTTCTTCCTGCTGCAGCAGGTGTTCGAAGTTGGCCTGCACATAGGCACGGCTGAAGCAGCCATGGCCAGGTGCGCTCTGCAGCAGCAGGGCGCGCACGCGTGCTTCGAATTCGCCGATGAGTGCGCCGATGGCTTCATCGACCAGTGCCTGCTTGCTGCTGAAGTGGTGGAACAGCGCGCCCTTGCTGACACCGGCGGCGTGGGCCACGTCCTGCACGGTCAATGCGGCCAGGCCATCTCGGCCGATCACTTCAATGGTGGCCTGCAGCAGTGACTGGCGCACGCTGTCGGGCGCCTTGCGGCGCGAGCGGGAGGGGGATGCGGACATGATGGGAAGAAACCGACTGGACGGTACGATTGTAGCGCAGGCCTGCAGATGCGCCGCGCCGCGCTGCCGGCCGCGGCCGGCAGCTTCCGGTCAATCGTCGATCCGAGCGAAGCGGGGTTGCGGCCCGTGTTCGCCGGGCACCTGTTCGACGAACATCGGGTACGGCCGCACCCACAGGCCGCCCTGGCCATAAAGGGCGCGATACAGCACCAGTGGCTCCAGCGTCTCGCTGCTGCGGACGATGTCGATCACTTCGTACTCGCCGCCCTTGAAATGGCGATAGCGACCCGGTGCGAGGGTCGGCAGTGGGCTCAGCTCAGCCATGGCGCCTGCGGCTCACTTGCGGGCCGGGCTGGCCGGCTTCGCACAGTAGGCATCGATGGCCTCGGCGGTATTGGCCAGGCCGTGGGCCTTGGCCAGTTCCCACGGACGCTCGCAGCGCTGGCTGTGTTCGCACCACTGGTAGCCGGCCGAGCCGATGCAGCCGTGGGCGTCGCGGTCACCGCCGACCATCGGTGTGGCCGGCGCGGCCGCTGCCGCGTCAGCGCGCGCAGCTGCCTTGTCCTGGCTCGCGCAGGCGGCCAGGAGCATCAGGACGGGAATCAGGAGAAGTGCTTTCATCGGGCTGGCTCCGTGCCTAAAGCGACAGTGTCTGTCGCAAATAACCCTTCAGCAAGCGCTCTCTACACGACGGCGCGGATCAGTTCCTCGATCAGCACCAGATAGCTGGCCACGAAGTAGAACTTAAGAAGCGTTGAACGCTGCTGGAAAAAGAAGGTGCGCATGTGGAAGGGGCCCCTGTTGGTGACAGTAGTGTGAAGCCGTGCTGACTCCGTGACAAGGATCACGAAATGAATTCGGTAAATGGACTCAGCGATGTGAGGGCAGGGGTGACCGACCGAATCCCGAGGCATTTTCGTACAAATCTGATAGGCCATTCCTGAGGCGCTCGCTAGCCTGACGGGACACTGGCGGTAGGACCCGCCGACGAATCTTCGAACCCCCGGGAGCCTTTCATGGTCATTACTATCCGATGCAACCACCAGCACTGGTCCGTGCTGGATCCGCACGCGCCTGATGCCGCCCGTTATGCGCGCGGTGCCGACGCGTTCGACGCCGCCGCCGCACTGGCCCTGGAGCACCACCGTCGTACCGGCCAGCCCAGTCGGGTGCGGGTCGAAGCACTCGGTAATGCCGTGGACGCGCTCATCGTCGAATGACGCCCAGGCGACGCCGGTGCGGTCAGCCGCGGTTGGGTTGTTTGAATGGGGAAAGAACCGTCGTTGCGCGCCCCCTGTGCGCCGCGTCGGGAATCACTGATGCTTGCGCCATCGTATTCATCTGGAGATATCGATGGGCAAGGCACTCCCCTGGCGCACCCTGGCCTGCACCCTGTTGCCGATGCTGGCAGCCGCCGGTGGCGCACAGGCGCAGAGCTATGGCTACGGTTATGACGATGATCGCTATGGCGGTCGCCAAGGCAGTGGCATCGTGCGCTGCGAGTCGATCAAGAACCGCAGCAATGAGTGCCGTCTGGAAGGCCGGGCCCGGATGATCCGCCAGTTGTCGGGTTCGCCGTGTGTCGAGGGTGAGACCTGGGGCCAATCGCGCTACGGGATATGGGTCACCCAGGGTTGCCGTGCCGAGTTTGTCGGCGAATACCGCCGCGGTGGGGGCTGGGGCAATGGCGGCGGTTGGGGCAACGGCAACGGTTGGGGCAACGGCAACGGTTGGGGTGGCGGCGAGGTCGTCACCTGCCATTCCAACGGCCGCCGCCAGGAGTACTGCGAAGCCCGCATCCGCCGTGGCGTGCGCATGGTCCGCCAGGATTCGCGCAGCGCCTGCATCGAAGGCCAGACCTGGGGCTGGGACCGTCGCGGCATCTGGGTCAGCAATGGTTGCCGGGGCCAGTTCCAGGTGAACTGAGCGTCCCCCTCGAAAATCAGAATAATCTGATACAGCTCACATTTTGAACAACGTATCTTCTGCGATCAGGGAGTCTTCGGGTGTCCCTGATCTGCAACGACAGTCCGTGCCGGTATCGGTGCGGTGGTACGCCAACGTCGATACGCTGCCTCAAGGAGTGAGCCGCATGTTGATCCGCCTGCAATGCGAACAGCGCCAATGGCGCGTACTGCACCCGGACAGGCCGGAGCCGATCGAGTTCCGTGATGGCGCCCGCGCCTACGATTTCGCCGAAACCCTCGCACGCCTGCACTTTGTCGATACCGGGCAGCGCGCTGCGGTGCGCGTGGAGGCCAGTGGTGCATTCGTGGAGGCGGTCAGCTACGGCTGAGGGCCGGGGCGCGTTTTCGGGGTTCCGCCATCCACGCATGGCGTGGATATACTCCGGTCCGCAGTAGACCCACGCCGTGCGTGGATCCACCAGGCGGTGCTGGCCTGCCTCAGCCGGCCGCGCTCAGCGGCGGGGTACCGGTCGCCAGTTGCGGCCAGCGCTTGAGCACTGCCGCGCGGATGCCGGCGGCATCGATACCCGCTTCAGCCAGCAGGTCCTCGCGGCTGGCGTGGTGCTGGTAGCTGTCGGGCAGGCCCAGGTGCAGGATCGGGCGCTGCACGCCCTCGGCATTGAGCAGCTCGCCGACGCCGGAACCGGCACCACCGGCCACCACGTTGTCTTCGATCGTCACCAGGCCCTCGTGCTGGGCGGCGACAGCCAGCACCAGCTCGCGGTCAAGCGGCTTGATGAAGCGCATGTTGACCACGCTCAGGCCCAGTTCGCGGCCGACCTGTTCGGCCGCAGCCACGGTGCTGCCGAAGGCGAGCAGGGCGATACGGCTGCCCTGCAGGCGCAGTTCGCCCTTGCCGATCGGCAGCGTGGACAGGTCGTTGCCGGCGGCCACGCCGGTGCCGGTACCACGCGGATAGCGTACAGCGGCCGGGCCCGGGTGCTGCAGGCCGGTGCTGAGCATCTGCCGGCACTCGGCTTCGTTGGACGGTGCCATCACCACCAGGTTCGGCACGCAGCGCAGGAAGCTCAGGTCGAGGTTGCCGGCGTGGGTCGCGCCGTCCGGGCCGACCACGCCGGCGCGGTCGATCGCGAACAGCACGTCCAGGTCCTGGATCGCCACGTCGTGCACCAGCTGGTCGTACGCGCGCTGCAGGAAGGTGGAATAGATCGCCACCACCGGCTTGCCGCCCTGGGTGGCCATGCCAGCGGCGAGGGTGACCGCGTGCTGCTCGGCGATCGCCACGTCGAAATAGCGCTGCGGGTATTCCTTGCTGAAACGCACCAGGCCGGAGCCTTCGCGCATCGCCGGGGTGATGCCGTACAGGCGCGGCTCGGCGGCGGCGGCATCGCACAACCAGTCGCTGAACACATCGGTGTAGGTCGGTTTCTTGGCGCCGGCCTTGGCCACCAGGCCCTTGTCCGGATCGAACGGACCCACTGCGTGGTAACCGATCTGGTCGCCTTCGGCCGGCTCGTAGCCCTTGCCCTTGGTGGTCATCACGTGCAGCAGCTTCGGACCCTTGGAGGCGCGCAGGGTCTTCAGCGCAGACAGCAGTGCCGGCAGGTCGTGGCCATCGATCGGGCCGGTGTAATGGAAGCCCATTTCCTCGAACATCGTGGACGGCACGAACATGCCCTTCCAGTGTTCTTCCCAGCGCTTCACGAAGCGCGCGGGATTGTTCTTCTTGTCGCCCAGGATTTTCTTGCCGCTTTCTCGCAGTGCGTTGAGCGTGCGGCTGCCGGTGGCGCGGCCGAGCATCTTGGTCAGGCCGCCAACCGCTTCGGAGATCGACATGTTGTTGTCGTTGAGGATCACCAGCAAGTTCGGCTCGGGCTCCATGCCACCGGCATGCATCAGCGCCTCGAACGCCATGCCGGCGGTCATCGCGCCGTCACCGATCACCGCCACGACCTTGCGGTCGTCGCCTTCGGACTGGCGGGCGATGGCCATGCCGAGCGCGGCCGAGATCGAGGTCGAAGAGTGGCCGACGCCGAAGGTGTCGTACTCGCTTTCCTCGCGCTTCGGGAAAGGCGCGACGCCGTCCTTCTGTTTGACGGTATGGATCTCGTCGCGGCGACCGGTGAGGATCTTGTGCGGATAGGTCTGGTGACCGACATCCCAGACCAGCTGATCGACCGGGGTCTGGTACAGGTAGTGCAGGGCCACGGTGAGTTCGATCACGCCCAGGCCGGCGGCGAAGTGGCCGCCGCTCTTGCCCACCGATTCGATCAGGTAGGCGCGCAGTTCATCGGCGACCGCCGTCAATTCGGATTCGTCGAACGTGCGCAGGTCATCCGGTGTCTGGATGCGCGCGAGGCGGGGATAGCGGGCAGAGTCGATCATCATGTTCGCACTTGTTCTGAACGCCCATTTTCGCCCTCAAACGGGGGTGGGGCAAGCAAACGCCGCCGTCCGTGACAGGACGGTGAGGGTTGCATTTTCGGCGATTCAGGTGCTCAGTTTTGACCGCTTGGGTAATTGCGCCTTCAGGAAGGCCATCTGGTCGGCCAGGATGTTGCGGTTGGACAGGATCAGGTGCTCGATCCAGCTGGGCCGGTAGGGCACCGCCAGCAGCGGCATGCCGGCCTGCTGGGGCGTGCGGTCGCTCTTGCGCGAGTTGCAGTGGAAGCAGGCGGTGACCACGTTTTCCCAGCAGTCCAGGCCGCCCTTGGACAGCGGCATGACGTGGTCGCGGGTGAGCGTGGGGCGACCGAACTGCTGGCCGCAGTACATGCACAGGTGGGCGTCGCGGGCGAACAGGGCCGGGTTGGTCAGGTTCGGTGTGGGATCGATCGCGCGGGAGCGGGCGTGACCGCGGGCGGCGATGATCGGGTGCAGGTCCATGCCGCTCTGCAGGCCGCTGAAGCGGTTGGTGCCGCCGTGGATGTGCAGGCAGGGATCGCCGAGTGTCCAGGCGACGGCTTCGCGGGCGTAGAGGCAGGCAGCATCCTGCCAGGTGATCCAGTCCAGTACGCGTCCGTGGGCATCAAGCGAGAGCAGCCGGACCGAACCGGGGCGATGCAGCGTCGTGGCGTTGGGCGATGCTTCGGCGCCCGGAGCAGAAATCGGAGCTCCGGCTTCGATCAGACCCAAGCGTGTAGTGTCTGTCTCCATCGGGAGAACAGCTTATACCTGAATGTTGACGATTTGTGTATCGCCTGTCGGCGATACGCAAATCGTCAACATTCAGGTCCACGCATTCCTCCTAATCCCCGCGCCTTTGGCGCGCCCCCTTTAACAAAAGGGGGCTCTTCTCCAGATGGATTCTGGGTGTTTCCATCCACGCGTGGCGTGGATCTACCGTGTCGACCAAGGTCGACACCCACCAGCAGCAGAAATCTGTCGAGGGCGGGGTGGGTCCGGTTGCGGGGGGCGTGAGCCGCATGGGCCCGAGGCATGCCTCGGGCGGGTTGGGCAGGACGCCCAACCCCGGTCTTGCCGTGTGCGCAGGACTGCGCACACGAGCAAGCGGCGATCGAGGCTACAAGAACGTACTTGCGCCGTCCCCCGCAATCGGACCCGCCCTGCCATCCCGCAGGAAGCCAGCTGTTGCTGTTGCTTTAGCTCCAGCCTTGGCTGCTGCGGGTGCCGGGCGGCAGCCCGGCTCAGGCGCCGAAGCGTTCGTCGTCCATCGCCATCAGCGGGGCGGCGCCGGCCTGGATCGCGGCGGCGTGGCTGAGCGTGCGCGGCAACACGCGGGCGAAGTAGAACCGTGCGGTTTCGCGCTTGCCCTGGGCGAAGGCGGCGCCATGCGCGCTGGCATCGGCGGCGGCCACGCTGCGGGCCCACCAGTAGGCCAGCACCACGTAACCCGAATAGAACAGGTAGTCGTAGCTGGCCGCGCCGAGTTCGTCCGGATTGGCGGCCGAACGCTGCAGCACATCCATGGTCAGCTTGCCCCATTCGGCGGCCTTGGCGCGCAGCGGGCCGATGAACTCCGCCAGCGCTTCGTCGCCCTCGTTGGCCTTGGCGAACGCCTCGATCTCGGCCAGCATCAGCTTCAGGCCGGCACCCTGGCTGGACGCGGTCTTGCGACCGATCAGGTCCAGCGCCTGGATGCCGGTGGTGCCTTCATACAGCGTGGTGATGCGCGCATCGCGGGCCAGCTGCTCCATGCCGTGTTCGCGGATGTAGCCGTGGCCGCCGAAGCACTGCAGGGCGTTGTAGGTGTTCTCGATGCCCCATTCGGTCTGGCAGGCCTTGGAGATCGGGGTCAGGAAGCTCACCAGGGTGTCAGCGCGCTCACGCTCGGCGGCATCGTCGGCGTGGTGGGCGACGTCGATCAGGGTGGCCGCGTGCAGTGCCAGCAGGCGGCTGCCTTCGACCAGCGACTTGATGGTCAGCAGCATGCGCCGCACATCCGGGTGCACCAGGATCGGATCGGCCGGCTTGTCCGGGAATTTGGCGCCGCTGAGCGAGCGCGACTGCAGGCGCTCGCGGCTGTATTTCAGCGCGTTCTGGTAGGCGCGCTCGGACAGGCCGATGCCCTGTAGGCCGACACCCAGGCGAGCAGTGTTCATCATGGTGAACATGGCCTGCAGGCCCTTGTGCGGCTGGCCAACCAGGTAGCCCTGTGCACCATCGAAGTTCATCACGCAGGTGACCGAACCCTTGATGCCCATCTTGTGTTCGATCGAGCCACAGCGCAGCGCGTTGCGCTCGCCGACGTTGCCATCGCGGTCGACCTTGAATTTCGGGGTGACGAACAGCGAAATGCCCTTCGCACCCGGGGGCGCATCAGGCAGCTTGGCCAGCACCAGGTGCACGATGTTGCCGGTCAGGTCGTGCTCGCCGGCAGTGATGAAGATCTTGGTGCCGGTGATCGAATAGCTGCCGTCGGCGTTCGGCTCGGCCTTGGTCTTGAGCAGGCCCAGGTCGGTGCCGCAGTGCGGTTCGGTCAGGCACATGGTGCCGGTCCAGCGGCCTTCGATCAGCGGCTTCAGGAAGGCCTCGTGCTGCCATGCTTCGCCGTGCTGCTTCAGTGCTTCGATGGCGCCGTGCGAGAGCAGCGGGAAATTGCCCCAGGCGAGATTGGCGGCATTGATCATTTCGTTGAGCGGCACGCCCAGGGTGTGCGGGAGGCCCTGTCCGCCCAGTTCCGGTGCGGCGGTCAGGCCGGTCCAGCCGCCGTCCACGAACTGGTCATAGGCCTGCTTGAAGCCGGGCGGGGTGGTCACTTCGCCGCTGGCCTGGTCGAGCACGCAGCCGATCTCATCGCCGACGCTGTTGAGCGGTGCCAGCACGGTGGCGCTGAAACGGCCGGCTTCTTCCAGCACGGCATCGACCACGTCGGCGGTGGCGTCGGTGAAGCCCAGGCGGGCGAACAGGGGTTCGACCTTGAGCACGTCGTGCAGGCCGAAACGGAGGTCGGAAAGCGGGGCGGTGTAGCTGCTCATCAGGTACGTCTCGATCAGGGGCAGGGGGAGCGGCGGCAGGCGCCGCGGCGGAAAGTGGAGTCAGCGCAGCACGCCCGGCAGGCCCGGGGCCTGGTTGAGGGTGCTGCGGCTGCTGATGTCGAAGCTGCGCTGCTTCTTTTCCTGCGGCGTGGCCGCCACCGAACCCTTCAGGCCATAAGCGAGGGTACGATTGCCAGCCAGCGCATCGGCCACCACCAGGCGTGCGGCCGAGCTGGGCACAAGGTCGACATTGATGACGTCGGCGGAGGTGCCGCCGATGGAGATGCCGGGCTTGGCCTGCAGGGTGCCGGCTTCGGTGTCGCCGACGGTCAGGGCCAGGGAGACGTCATCGAAGGTCATCGGCATCGAGCTGTAGTTCTGCAGGCGCAGGGCCACGGTCCAGTTGCCGTCGGCGCGCACGGTCAGCTGCTGCAGGCTGGCCGCCGGTTCCGAAACACGCTTGACGATGCCGTTGTTGCAGGCAACAAGGGCGAGGGTGCACAGGACGATCAAGGCGATACGGAAACGGTGGAGCATGGGCGCAGGTCCTCTGAAGGGGTGCGTTGGATAAGCATACTACGGCGTATGGTCGTTTGGATCGCCTGTGGCGACCCGTCGCAGAGGGTAGCGCGTGAAGATGGCGGCCGGGCGTGCGTGGCGCCGGATCGGTCGCGCGCAGTGCGCCGTATGCGGGGCGATTCAGTCGGCAGGCGTGTCGCGCAGGGGGGCCATCAAGCGCAGCGGCTTGAGGTCGTAGCCCATTGCTTCGGCCTTCGCTTTCAACTGTTCGAACCGGCTGCGATCCATTTCCGGCAGGCGCGAAAGGATCCACAGGTATTTCCGGTCGGGTTCACCGACCAGCGCCCACTGGTAATCCGGGTCCAGTGCCAGCACCCAGTAATCGGCCCAGACCAGGGGCACCCAGCTCAGCCAGTCGGGAACGAAGCGCACCTGCAGTTGGCCGGGATGGCCGGCAACCGGGCGTGCCACGCCTTCAGCAACCACGCGTTCTCCGTCGCCGTTGCGGCAGGCATTGGTGACACTGATGCGGCCATCGCGGCGCAGCCCGTAGTTGGCGGTGATCTCGCCAACGCACTGCTTCTGGAACGACACCGGAAGATGCGCGATCTCGTGCCACTGACCGGCATAGCGATCGATGTCCAGCGTGTCGACCGCGCGCACCGGCTCGGCGGCGATCACCGGCAGGGTGGCCAGCAGCAGGCAGGCGAGCAGGGCAGGGCGAAGATGCATGGGCGGCTCCAGACAGGAGTCTGGAGCGTAGGTGGCACGGCGTGAGGTGGTGTAAATGTTTCGTCAACCAGGCGGCGCTGGCCGGGCCTGGATCCACGCCTTGCGAGGATGGCAGATCGCAGACAAAAAAAGACCTGCATTTCTGCAGGTCTCGAAAGATGGTGGCCGAAGACGGAATCGAACCGCCGACACGGGGATTTTCAATCCCCTGCTCTACCAACTGAGCTACTCGGCCAAATTGTGTGGCAACCGTGATCAAACCCGGTTTCCGGAAAAAAAAGACCCGCATTTCTGCAGGCCTTCGAAAATGGTGGCCGAAGACGGAATCGAACCGCCGACACGGGGATTTTCAATCCCCTGCTCTACCAACTGAGCTACTCGGCCACATGTTTCGTTACAGCGAGGTCGCTGCCAAGGACGCGTATATTACGGAGGTCGGCTGCCTTCGGCAAGCGTTTTGCCAAGATTTCTTCACATTGCCGTCTGCGCGCTCGCAAGTGCTTGATCCTCCGTTGTGGGGCGGGGCGTGGCCAATCGATCATCGTCTGCGATGGAAATCAGCAGGTCGCCGCGATCGCCAAAGCTGCAAGGGCAAGGGTTGCGCCGGACCCGCGCGGGTACGGGCAATGGAACGCTGTTTTCGTGGCCGCTGGCGCCGCCCGCAGCGGCGTAGTGTCGACGCTCCTTTCCTGATGCTGGCAACAGCAGAGTCCGTCGCCATGACCGCTTCTTCGACTACTTCCCGCATCGTGCTGGCCTCGCGTCCACAGGGCGCACCGACCGCCGGCAATTTCCGTCTGGAGCAGGCCACGCTGCCGGCGCCCGGGCCGGGCGAAGTGTTGCTGCGCAACCGCTACCTGTCATTGGACCCTTACATGCGCGGACGCATGGACGAAGGCCCGTCCTACGCCCCGCCGGTGGCGGTCGGCGCGGTGATGGAGGGTCAGACCGTGGCCGAGGTGCTGCAGTCCAACGCCGAAGGGGTAGCGGTGGGGGATCTGGTGCTGGCGCCAGGTGGCTGGCAGACCCACGCGGTGCTGCCTGCGACTGCGCTGGCACGTCGACTCGATCCCGCCGGCCTGCCATTGAGCACGGCGCTGGGCGTGTACGGCATGCCCGGATTCACTGCCTATTCCAGCCTGCATGAAATCGCCCGTTTGAAGCCGGGCGAGACGCTGGTGGTCGCCGCAGCGAGCGGCCCGGTCGGGGCGACCGTGGCCCAGCTGGCCAAGCTGCAGGGCGCACGCGTGGTCGCCATCGCCGGCGGTGAGGCCAAGCGTGCCTACCTGCAGACGCTGGGCGTGGACGTGGCGCTGGACCATCGCGCCGCTGATTTTGCGGACCAGCTGCGCGCGGCGGTGCCTGCGGGCATCGACGTCTACTTCGAGAACGTCGGCGGCCATGTGCTGGATGCGGTGCTGCCGCTGCTCAACGACTTCGCTCGCATTCCGGTATGCGGCACCATTGCCACCTACAACGACCGCGGCGTCGAGCAGCCCGGTCCGGACCGCCTGCCGGCGCTGTTCAGCCAGATCCTGCGTCAGCGCTTGACCGTGCGTGGTTTCATCGTGCACGACTTCAACCACCTGTGGCCGGACTTCGAACGCGAGATGCCGCAGTGGCTGCGCGAAGGCCGCATCCAGTACCGCGAGGATGTGGTGGAAGGACTGGAGAATGCACCGGAGGCGTTCTTCGGGCTGTTGCAGGGGCGCAACTTCGGCAAGCTGGTGGTGAAGCTGGATTGAGGGCTTGGCGGTGTGCCAACCAAGGTCGGCACCTACCGGAAGCTGGGCGCCGACCAAGGTCGGCACCCACCTCAGGCAGTCGAGGCCTTTTCGCGGCGTAGCAGTTCGCGCTTGCGGGCCACGCCCCAGGCGTAGCCGGACAGGTCGCCGTCGCGGCGCACCACGCGGTGGCAGGGCACTGCCACCGCCAGCGGGTTGCTTGCGCATGCGCGGGCTACGGCACGGCTCGAGCGCGGGGCGCCGATGCGCGCGGCGACATCCGCATACGACGCGGTCTGCCCGCGCGGAATCTGCTGCAGCGCTTGCCACACCCGTTGCTGGAACGCGGTGCCGCGGATGTCCAGCGGCAGCGTGGCGCCCCGCGAAGGATCCTCGACCAGGCCTACGACCTGTGCCACCAGTTGCTCATAGCCCTGGTCGGCGCCGACCAGTTCGGCTTGGCGGAAGCGTTGCTGCAGCGACTGCAGCAGGGTCTCCGGATCGTCGCCGAGCAGGATCGCGACCACGCCGGTCCCGCTGCTGGCCACCAGCACGCTGCCCAGTGAGCTTTCGGCAAGCGCGAAGTGGATGACTTCGCCGCGACCACCTGCGCGCCATTGCTTGGGAGTCATGCCCAGCAACTTAGGTGCGTTCTCATAGAAGCGTCCACTGGAACCGAAGCCAGCATCGTGGAAGGCGTCGGTGATGCGTTGCTGTTGTTCCAGCCCGGTGCGCAGGCGGTCGGCGCGCAGCGCGGCGGCGTACTGCTTGGGGGTCAGCCCGGTGGCCTGCTTGAACAGGCGATGCAGGCGCGTCGGGCTGCAGCCAGCGATGTCGGCCAGCTCCTGCAGCGAGGGTTCGTCGAGGCTGGTCTGCAGGTGGCGGCAGACCCGTTCTACGCGGGCATCGAGGGCGGTGGTGGCGGTACTGTCCATGGCTGGATTCTGGCACGTGCCGGTTCTGCGGAAACTCCGTTTCCTGCACCGACGGGTCAGGCCCGGAAACGGAGTGTTGGCAGGCCGAAGGCGCAGCATCGTGGCGGCCACTTCACAACCGGTACCACGACCATGCGCCTGAACAACAAGATCGCTCTCATCACCGGTGCCAGTGCCGGTATCGGCCGCGCCAGCGCCCTGCGCTTCGCTGCTGAAGGCGCAAAGCTGGTGCTCAACGCACGGCGGCCGGAGCCGCTGCAGGAACTGGCCGAGCAGATCCGCGCCGCTGGTGGCGAGGTGGTAGTGCATGCGGCGGATGTGGCTGATCCGGGCACGGCGCAGACGCTGGTCGATCTCGCCCAGCAGTCATTCGGTGGCCTCGACATCGCCCTTAATAATGCCGGCATGCTCGGCCTGGGCGTGCCGGCCGCGGAGTTCCCGGTGGACGCCTGGCGCGAGGTGATGGCGACCAACCTGGATGCCGCCTTCCACGCCGCACGCGCGCAGTTGCCGGCGATGCTGGCGCGCGGCGGTGGCTCGCTGGTGTTCGTCGGCACCTTCGTTGGTCATACGGTGGGATTCCCGGGCATGGCGGCCTATGCGTCGAGCAAGGCTGGGCTGATTGGCCTGAGCCAGGTGATCGCCGCCGAATACGGGGCGCGTGGCGTGCGCAGCAACGTGCTGCTGCCCGGGGGCACGGATACCGAGATGGGCCGGCAAGCGGCACCCACCGGCGATGCCCGCGACTTCGTGCGCTCGCTGCACGCGCTCAAGCGCCTCGCCGAGCCGGAGGAGATCGCCAATGCGGCGTTGTTCCTGGCCAGCGATGAAAGCAGTTTCGTTACCGGCAGCGCGATGCGCGTGGAGGGTGGGGTGTCGATCACCCGTACCTGAGCGCGGTCACGTGCGTGGCGCGTAGCGGATGCCGCTGCTGGCCATGAAGCCTTTCGGGTCGAACCGGGCCCAGGCCTCGCCCCAGTTGAAGTGGGCGTGGCCGCCGCTCAGCTTGCAACCCAGCGCCGCACCCAGCGTGCGGCGCATGAAGGCGACTTCGGCGTCGATCGCTGCCTGGGTCGGCCAGCCGTCTTCCAGTGTTGCACCGGGTAGATCGACGCTCATCGTCACCATGTCGAGCCGTTGCCCGTGGAAGCACAGGCTGATGCCGGCAGGCGCACCGCCCAGGCTGAGCCGGTGCAGGCTCAGCCAGTGGTAGCCGGTGCCGACATCGCGCTCCCCACTTACCAAGGCGGCAAAGGCGACGCGCGCTTCATCCAGTGAGAGGGTGGGGCAGATCAAGGCCGGTAGATTGCCGAGACGGAGGCTGCCGTCGGTCGCATCGAGGATCATCGGCACGGCGTGTGCTGCGTGCTGGACGGAAGAGGGCATGGTGCACCCGGTATGCATAGTGCGTCGGATTCTGGATGTACCTTGCCGATGGCTGCAAGCCGCGGGCTGCACACAGCGTTCGCACCGAACTGACTGGCGGCTTACCCGATGCGCTCTAGCGTGGAGGCAGCGTCGGCCCCCGCCGACGAGGGAGTTTTCGATGAGCGAGCACGATAAAGACCACGGCGACCCGAAGCAGGGCGTGCAGGAAAGCCGCCAGGACAGGAAGCAGGACGATGTGGCCAAGCAGCGGCCGGGGCAGCGCGATCAACAGGTGCGCGATACGCACTCGCGGAGCCCGCAGCACAAGGACGGAGGCCAGGAGCCGGCCTGAGCCGGGATGCTGAAAAGAAAAAACCCGCAGATCACGTGGATCTACGGGTTCTTCCGAATAGTGGTGGAGCCAAGGAGGATCGAACTCCTGACCTCGTCATTGCGAACGACGCGCTCTCCCAGCTGAGCTATGGCCCCACGGCAGGGTTTCAGTGTAGCGCTGCCAGTGGGGCTTGCCAAGCGGAGGGCAAGGCGGCGGTATTGGCCCCGCCACCGGCCCACCTGTTCAGGCCAGAGCCTGACGCAGCCGGGCGCCCGCGCGCTGTACCGCCGCGTCCGTGGAGGTGACCACCCCGTGCAGATGGATGCAGGCATGGATCATCCCGGGCAACCGCTCCAGCGTGCACGCCACGTTCGCAGACTGCAGGCGCGCCGCGTAGTGCTCGGCCTCATCACGCAGCGGGTCGTGCTCGCAGCTGAGCACGGAAGCCGGTGCCAGGCCGGACAGGTCCGTTGCGTGGGCCGGCGAGGCGAGTGCAGGCGGCGGATCCATGTCGCCCAGATAAGCCTGCCAGCAGCGCAGCATCAGTTCGGCGCTGAGGTAGTAGCCGCTGGCGTACTCGCGGTAGGAGTCGCTGCCCATGCCGGCATCCAGGGCGGGGTACAGCAGCAGCTGGTGGTGCGGCTGCGGCAGGCCGAGATCACGCAGCAGCAGGCAGCAGGCGGCAGCGAGATTGCCACCGGCACTGTCGCCCCCGATCGCCAGTCGTTGCGGGTCCAGGCCCAGGCCCGCGGCGTTGATCTGCAGCCACTGCCAGGCGTCTGCTACATCCTGCAGCGGCACCGGGAACGGATGCTCCGGGGCCAAGCGGTAGCCGACCGCCACCACGACGCAGCCGCTGGCATTGGCCAGCGCACGGCAAGGACCGTCATAGACTGCCAACGAACACTGGAACCAGCCGCCGCCATGCGCGAACAAAAGGGCCGGTGCCGGTCCGTCGGGCAGCCCGTCCGGGGTGTACAGGCGCACTTCCAGCGGCTGTCCGTCACGTGCGGCCACGCTGTGCTCGATCACGTGTGCGACCGGTTGCGGTGCACCCTGCAATTGCGGCAGCGCGGTCTCGCTGATCGCACGCAGTTCGCGCAGGTCCTCGGGCAGCGGATGGGCCGCGACTGCATCGACGAACTGCTGCAGTGCGGGTTCAAGCGGCATGACGCGCCTCCTGCAGGAACGGCAGCAGCTGTTCCAGGAACGCCTGCGGTGCTTCCTCCATGATGAAGTGGCCACAGCCCGGTACGATGCTGCCGCGCAGGTCATCGGCGTGTGGTTGCAGGGTCAGCATCGGTGCATCGGCGGTGGCATGCTCGGCGCCGATCGCCAGCACCGGCATTGCGAGCCGGCGCTGCGCACGCAGCTTGTTCTGGCGGATCGTTTCCGGAATCGCGCGGTACCATGCGAAGCCGGCGCGCAGTGCACCGGGCCGACTGTAGGCGGCAATGTAGGTATCGGCGGCAACAGCATCACGGCGGTACGACCAGCGGTCGAACATGAATTCCAGATAGGCGCGCTCGCGTCCGGTGATCAGTGCTTCCGGCAGGTCGGCCACCTGGTTGAACATGAAGTGCCAGAGGAAGATGTTGTCGGCCGGCGCAGCGAAGATGCCCGGCTCCGGCGCCAGCCCGGGGATGACTGCTTCGGTGACGGCCAGCTGCTGCACGGCCTGCGGCTGGTCGCTGGCCAATGCATAGGCGATCCACATGCCGATGTCATGGCCGACCACCTGATAGCGCTCGTGGCCCAGCGCCTGCATGGTCTGGTGCAGTACCGCGGCGGCGCTGCCGGTGTCGTAGCCGTGCGCAGGGCGATCGGATTCGCCGATGCCTGGCGGGTCGACCGCGATGGCCTCGAAACCGGCGGCTGCCAGTGCATGCAGCACATGGCGCCAGGCATACCAGGTCTGCGGCCAGCCAGGGATCAGCAGCACGGGCTGGCCGCTGCCTGCCGACACGCAATGCACGCGCTGGCCGTCGATACGCAGGTAGTGATGGCGCAGGGCATCGTCGCCGGCAGTGCCAGCGGAAGAAAGGGTGTTCATGGGGGTTGCTCCGTTGGGGCTCAGGCGATGCCGAGCATCTGCTGCATCTGTGCGGTGCTGATCGGTGCACCAGCGAAATCGTCGAAGATCTTGTCGGTGACCGGAATGATGTGGTCACGGATGAAAGCGGCACCTTCGCGTGCACCGGCCTCCTGGTCCTTCAGGCAGCACTCCCATTCCAACGTTGCCCAGCCCTGGTAATCGTACTGGGCCAGCTTGGAGAAGATCGACTTGAAGTCGACCTGGCCATCGCCCAGCGAGCGGAAGCGGCCCGCCCGCTCGGTCCAGTCGGCGTAGCCGCCGTAGATGCCCTGGCGGCCGCTGGGGCGGAATTCCGCGTCCTTGACATGGAACATGCGGATCAGTGGGTGGTAGATGTCCAGGTACTGCAGGTAGTCCAGCTGCTGCAGCACGAAATGGCTGGGATCGAACAGGATGCGGCAGCGCTCGTGCTGGCCGACACGCTCGAAGAAGCGCTCGAAGCTGGTGCCATCGTGCAGGTCTTCACTGGGATGGATCTCGTAGCAGAGGTTGATGCCGTTGTCCTCGCAGGTATCGAGGATCGGCCGCCAGCGCCGTGCCAGTTCATCGAAGGCCGCATCGATCAGTCCCGGCGGGCGCTGCGGGAACGGGAACAGGTAGGGCCAGGCGAACGAGCCGGAGAAGGTGCCCATGTCCTGCAGGCCCAAGCGGCGCGACGCGTGGGCGGCCAGGTGCAGCTGCTGCTGCGCCCATTCGCTGCGAGCCTTCGGATTGCCGCGCAGTGCTTCGGGGGCGAAGCCGTCGCAGAGTTCATCGTAGGCCGGATGCACGGCCACCAGCTGGCCGAGAATGTGGGTGGTCAGCTCGCTGACCTGCAGGCCGTGCTCGGCCAGCGTGCCACGAATGTCGTCGCAGTAGTCCTGGCTGTCGGCAGCGGTGGCCAGGTCGAACAGGCGTGCATCCCAGGCCGGAATCTGCAGCGCCTTGAAGCCGTGGCCGGCCGCCCACGCGGCAATGGCGGTAAGCGAGTTGAACGGGGCCTGGTCGCCGGCGAACTGCGCCAGGTGCAGGCTGGGGCCCTTGAGGGTCTGCATGTGTTGCTCCAATTGTTTGTCGATCAACAAAGAATAGGCGCGAGCATCGATGCGGTCAACACCCGCGTTACACTGCGCGCCTCAGAACGGCAGGCAGGCAGATGGCAGGGCGACCGCGCGAATTCGACAGGGACCAGGCATTGCGCAAGGCAATGCTGCTGTTCTGGCAGCACGGCTATGAAGGCACCTCGATGTCGGCACTGGTCGAAGCACTGGGCATTGCATCGGCGCGCATCTATGCCGCGTTCGGCAGCAAGGAGCAGTTGTTCCGCGAAGCCGTTGCGCTGTACGAGGAAGGCGAAGGCGGCTTCGCGCCGCGCGCGCTGGAGCAGGCCACGCTGCGCGAGGCGATCGGCAGCATGCTGCGCGATGCGGTGCTGACCTACACCCGACGTGGCCGACCGCATGGCTGCCTGGTGGTGTCTTCGGCCAGCAGCGTGTCGCCCGATGGCGAGGGCATGCGGGATTGGCTGGCCAGCCACCGCCGCCAGCGAACCGCGGCGATCATTGCGCGCCTGCAGCAGGCCCAGGCCGAAGGGGAGCTGGCCAACGATGCGGCGGTGCAGGCCATGGGCGATCACTTCGCCACCGTGCTGCACGGCATTTCGGTGCAGGCCCGTGACGGCATCAGCCGCGAGCGACTGCTGGCGATGGTCGATGTGGCGTTGACCCCGCTGCCCTGAGTCAAGCCTCCAGGGCGTGCGGAATGCCCGGTGACTGTGCCGAAACCGCTTGTTTCGCCGTGTTTGGGCGCCGCGCAACGAAATCGTAACAATTTGGGGGATAATGGCGGCTTGCGCAGTTCTCCTCCTTTTTGCCGCCCGGCCCGCGCAGGCCGCACGGACGCCTCCTCAGAGCATTCCATGCCCTCCCATACCGATTCCCGCCGCCTGTCGGGTATGTCGTCTTCCTTCGTTTCCTTCCGCCGCCACCCGCTGGCGCTGGCCTGTGCCGGCGTGGCCCTGGCTGCCAGCTTCGGCGCCTCGGCGCAGGACAGTGCGCCGACCCCGACCGGGCTGGACACCATCACCGTGACCGCCGAACACCGTGAGCAGAACCTGCAGGAAGTGCCGGTCTCGGTCGGCGTGGTGCAGGGCGAGCGCATGCGCGACTTCACCGCTGGGGGTGACGACACCCTGCTGGCGCTGTCCGGCCGCGTTCCGAGCCTGTATGCGGAAACCACCACCGGCCGCATCTTCCCGCGCTTCTACATCCGTGGCCTGGGCAACATCGACTTCTACCTGGGTGCCTCGCAGCCGGTGTCGATCATCCAGGACGATGTAGTCCTCGAGCATGTAGTGCTGAAGTCCAACCCGGTCTATGACGTGGACCAGGTGGAAGTGCTGCGCGGCCCGCAGGGCTCGCTGTTCGGCCGCAACACCACCGCCGGCATCATCAAGTTCGACACCCTGAAGCCGACCCAGGAGTACAGCGGCCGCGTCAGCGCCAGCTACGCGACCTACAACAGCGTGTCGATCGACGGCGGCTTCGGTGGCCCGATCAACGACATCGCCTCGTTCCGCGTGTCGGCCCTGTACCAGCACCGCGACGACTACGTCGACAATACCTACAAGGGCCCGAGTGCGGACGGCACGGTCAGCCCGAAGAAGAACGCCATGGGCGGTTTCGATGACCGCAACGTGCGCGCACAGCTGCTGCTGACCCCGAGCGACCAGTTCTCGATCCTGGCCTCGGCCCACGCCCGTGACTACGAAGGCACCTCGACCCTGTTCCTGCGCGGTGCGCTGACCAAGGGCTCGAACAAGACCGACGTGCCGCGTGACCAGGTGGCCTACGACGAAGCCGGCAACAACCCGCAGGCCTACAAGACCTACGGCGGCTCGGTGAAGGCACGCTACGATTTCGGCGCGATCGACTTCACCTCGATCACCGCCTACGAGACCACCTCCGGCTATAGCCGCGGTGACACCGACGGCGGCGCTGCGGTGAACTTCCCGGTCAATGGCGTACCGAACGGTTACGGCCAGTCGATGGGCCGCATCCGTGATCTGGACCAGTGGACCCAGGAATTCCGCCTGGCCAGCCATGACGACAGCGCCCTGCAGTGGCAGGCCGGTGCGTTCTACTTCAATGGCAGCGACACCACCGATTTCTACCAGCGCGCCTGGTTCCTCAACGGTGCTGCACGCAACCCGAACAACTGGGTGCGCCTGCGCAACAAGAACACCTCGTGGGCCGGTTTCGGCCAGCTCAGCTACGCGTTCACCGACAAGTTCACCGTCACCGCCGGCCTGCGCCAGACCAAGGACGAGAAGCACACGCGCCTGCTGAAGACCGCTGACACTGCCGCCGGCGTGGTTACCTACAAGGGCCGCACCGACGTCAAGATGTCCGACACCACCCCGAGCTGGGATCTGAGCGCGATGTATCAGATCACCCCGGACGTGAGCGTCTACGCCAAGGTTGCGCGTGGCTTCCGCGGTCCGACCATCCAGGGCCGTTCGGCGGTCTTCAATGCCGACTTCACCACCGCCGATTCCGAGACCATCCTGTCCTGGGAAGCGGGCGTGAAGAGCAGCCTGTGGGACAACCGCCTGCGCCTGAATGCCACCGCGTTCACCTACACCGTCAACGACATCCAGCTCAACGGCAACGATTCGGACGGCAACGGCGTGCTGTTCAACGCCGACAAGGCAAAGGCCTACGGTTTCGAAGCCGACATGGAGCTGCGCCCGATCCCGAACCTGACCCTGAGCGCCGGCCTGAGCCTGCTGCACAGCGAGATCAAGGACAAGCGCGTGTACGCGCAGGTCTGCGGCCTCAACGGCCAGGTGGTCTGCACCGTCGGCGACCCGACCATCAAGGTCGGTGCCAACACCTTCGCGCAGATCGATGGCAACCCGCTGCCGAACGCGCCGAAGTACAACGTCAACCTGGCCGCCCGCTACGACTTCCCGGTCAGCGACGCAGGCACCATGTTCGTTTCCACCGACTGGAACAAGCAGGGTTACACCAGCTTCGTGCTGTACGACAGCAAGGAATTCAACTCCAAGGGTGACTTCGAGGGTGGCCTGAAGATCGGCTACTCGGGCAACTACGGTGCCTACGAAGTGGCGCTGTTCGCGCGCAACATCACCAACGAGAAGAACCTCAAGGGTGTGATCGAGAACTACATGGCTGCGGTCTACAACGAGCCGCGCACCGTGGGTGTCTCGCTGAACATGAACTGGTAATGCGCTGTCGCGATGGCGGGCACTGTCCCGCCATCGCATCGACGGAATGCAAAGGGCGGTCCGGTGATCCGGGCCGCCCTTTTCGTTGCTCAATCGGAATCGGCCCCATCATCCCCGGGTGTCCCGCCATGGACCCGATAGCCGGCTGCACGCAGATGCTCCGGCCAGGGCGGCGTGGCCATTTCTTCCAATGCCATCGACAAGCGCGAGGCAAGATGCAGGGGCGCCGACTCCAGCCAGTCAAGGTAGGCATCGCTGCGGATGATGGCGCGAAGTGCGGCGGCGTCATGCCATTGCGATGCCGGCAGCAGGGTGAAGCCGGTCACCTCGAACAGGCGCTGGCGTTGGCGGGCATCCATGCGCAGCGGGAACGCGAGCAGCAGGTCCGGCTGGTAGGCCAGTGTGGTGTGGCCGTAGCGCCACGCGGTGACTTCGGCGCGATCGATGCCGGGTACAGCACCTTCCAGTGCCAGTCCACCGCCGGCTTCGAAGTAGCCATGCATCAGGGCATGCGGGTGCAGCGCAGGCTCGAGCGTGTCCTGCTCGCTGGCATCGGCATCCTGTTCGATCAGTGCGGCCGACAGTGCCAGGTAGTGGACCGAGCGGGAAAGATCCAGCCCGCTGGCCAGTACGGTGTAGGCATTGAGCAGGCTGCTGCGATCGATGCAGGGGTTCTGCGGGGCATCGTCGGCGACCTGTTGTGCCAGCGCGATGTAGCGCTCCGCGCCGTGCGGATCCTTGAACAACACGCGATAACGCTGTGGATCGCGCAGCACCTCAATTGCGGCTTGCAGGTCGCCCCGCGAAAGGGCTTCGCTGATGGACTCGGGCGTCTGTGCCACGGCAACTCCGGATGCGGGTGGGCAGGAAGGTGCTGCAATGCTGCTGGACGCCAGCATCAGCAGCGAGGCTGTCATCCATCGTGATGTGCCGGATTGGAGCCACGCAGGCATGCAGCAACGTCCTTGTCGATCATCGGCAGGGCCGCCCCTGCCGGGCGGCTGATGCGGTCGGTTTTCTTATGCGGGCAGCAGTGCCTGCAGCCGCGATTCCAGTTCCTGCTGGCGCCAGCCGGCCAGTGCGGCAGGCCATTGGCGACGTTCCAGATAGCTTTCGAGGTGCTTGCGCGAGGCTAGGATGCCATCGGGCAGGCCCAGCTCTCGGCTGCGTTCGGCCACCGCATCCTGCAGCTTTTTCAGCGCCTGCTTGTTGCTGTCGTTGGCCGGCAACGCCAGTGGCGCTTCGGCTTCGTCGGCCAGCGGAGTGTCCAGCGCCTGCCACACGGCAGCGGCGAGCTTGCGCGGTGCCTTGGGGAACTGCTCGAACAGCTTGGCCAACGCGTCGGCGTCGGCCGGTGGCGTACGCGCCAGGGTCGCCGCCAGTTCGTTGTCCAGGATCCAGCTGCGCGGGCGGTCGCTGCTGCGTGCCTGCACATCGCGCCAGCGCAGCAGGCGCAGCAGGCGGTGCTGCGCGGCGGCATCAAGGAACTGCGCCGAGCGCATCGACAGGTGCGGCCAGCGGTCCTCGTCATTGGCGACGCTGGCCAGCAGGCGCTCGCCGTCGTCATGCAGCCACTGCTGGCGGCCGAGCGCCTGCAGCTTGGCATCGATGGCGTCATGCATCGCGAACAGATGCTCGACGTCGTCGGCGGCGTACTGCAGCTGCGACTCCGACAGCGGCCGGCGCATCCAGTCAGAGCGGGTCTCGCCCTTGGCCAATGCCACGCCGGTGATCTCAGCCACCAGCTTCTGGTAGCCCATGCCGCCGCCGATGCCGGCCAGTGACGCACCGATCTGGGTGTCGAACAGCGGTCGTGGAAGCACGCCACAGGCCCACTTGAAGGCGACCAGGTCTTCGCTGGCGCTGTGCATCACCTTGATGATTGATTCGTCGGCCAGCCACGGTGCCAGCGCCTCGGTCATGCCGGGAATCAGCGGGTCGATCAGCAGGATGTCCTGGCCGACCGCCATCTGCACCAGCGCCAGCTGCGGCCAGAAGGTGCGTTCACGAATGAATTCGGTGTCCAGGCCGATGCGGGAGGGGCGCTGCTGGAAGTACGCATCCAGCTCGGTGGGGGTGGTGATCCAGGTTGCCACGGGTCAGGGCCTACTACTCGGGTTTGCTCAGGGAGGGGAGAATAGCCTAACGTCGGTCCGCGTCCGTGCTGAAGGAGATCCCGCTTGCGTTTTCCGCTGTCGTCCGTGCTGTGCACCGCCCTGGCCGTGGCCCTGGCCGGTTGCACGCCGTCGCCCCCCGCGACGGCGGACCGGACGACTGCTGATGAAGCGCGTCCGGCCGCGGACAAGGGCGCTGATGACAACCCGCAGGTGGCCCGGGGCAGTGTGACCATCGCCGGCGAGGATGCCGCCGAGGACGTGCAGCAGTGGACGCCGCCAAGGGTGGACCGGCAGGGCCGCAGCCTGGCCCAGTTGCGCCGTGCCGCAACGCAGGCGTACGCCGATGGCCGCCTGTACGAGGACGCCGACGCGGCCATCCCGCTGTGGCTGGCGGTCCAGGAAGAAGACCCGGATGACCGCCAGGCGCGACTGGGCCTGCAGCGCGCGCGCCAGCGCCTGCAGCAGCAGGCCGATGCGCTGCTGGTACGCCCGCTGAAACAGCGCGAAGCACTGGCCGAGGCCAGCCGCCAGGCACTGGTGCTGCTGACCCTGGCGCCCAAGGACGAGATCGTGCGGGCGCTGCAGGGCCGGGTGGAGAACGCGCAGCGGGTGGTGGCCTACAACCGTGCCGGCGAAGAGGACCTGCGCGCCGACCGGATTGGCGAGGACGGCGACGGTGCGATCGGCAATTTCCGCGAGGCGCTGGCGCTGGATGAACACAACAGCCGGGCGCGCCAGGGCCTGGCAGCGGCTGAGAGCGGGCTGATCCGGCGTGCAGAAGAGGCCGCGCGCGCGCGTGATTTCGCCAGCGCCGGCAGCTGGTTGGCCGAGGCCAGCAAGGTCCGGGACTCGTCGCCGACCATTGCCGATGCATTCGAGCGCATCGAGCAGATCCGGGCGACCGTATTGCTGCAGCTGCGTGACGACGGCCTGCGTGACCTGACCACGCCACAGGGTCTGAAGCCGGCGCGTGAGAAGCTGGGCGAAGCCCTGCGCATCGCCCTGCCGGGTGACCCGGTGGTAGCCCAGCTGCGCGAGCGTATCGACCTGGCCACGCACTATGGCAGCTTCCGACCGGGCCAGGTGTTCAGCGATGCGATGCGTGACGGCGGCCGCGGTCCGCAGATGGTGGTGGTCCCGCATGGGGGCTTCCAGATGGGCGCAGGCGATGCGGAGCCGGGCGCCTCTGATTCCGAACGTCCCTCGCATTACGTGCGTTTCGATCGTGGCTTCGCGATGGCGATCACCGAGGTCACGGTTGGCGATTTCGAGCGCTACGTGAAGGCGACCAACGCGCGGCCACGTGCGAGCCGTCGCGGACATTCGGTGGTCTATGACGAGCGCAGCGGCAATTTCATCCGCCGCAGCGGCGTGGATTGGCGTTCGGATTACGACGGCGCCCGCGCGCTGGGCAATGCCCCGGTGATGCATGTCAGCGTGCGCGACGCCGAGAACTATGCGGCCTGGTTGTCCGAGCAGACCGGTCGCAGCTACCGATTGCCCAGTGAGGCTGAGTTCGAGTACGCGCTGCGTGGCGGCAGCAGTGGCCGCTATCCGTGGGGCGACGCCGGCATACCGCCGCCTGGCAGCGGCAACTTTACCGGCAGCAAGGATGTGTCGCCCTCGGGGCGGCACTGGCACAACGCCTTCGTCGGTTATGGCGATGGCTGGTGGGGGCCGGCACCGGTGGCCAGCTTCCAGGCCAATGCGTTCGGCCTGCACGACATGGGTGGCAACCTCAGCGAATGGGTGGCCGATTGCTGGCATGCCAGCTACCGGCGTGCGCCCTCCGATGGCGCGGCCTGGTTCAACCCGGGCTGCCGGGCCCGGGTGATCCGTGGCGGCAACTGGGCCAACGCGCCCGAGCAGACCCGCGCCGCCTGGCGCCAGTCACAGGATTCAGACACCACCAACGCGCGCATCGGCTTCCGCCTGGTGCGCGGCATCTGATCGGCGTCCGGCTTCACCCGCTACGGGCATCGGCGCACTAAGATTGCGCCGTACCCGCCGGCCGGCGGGGCTGCTGGAAGATCTCCCGATGAGCAACGATCCCTTCTCCCGCTCGCAGCAGGGCCCGCAGCGGCGCGGCCTGTTCGGCAACATCCGTTGGTGGGTGCTGCTGCTGGCCGCCGGTTACGCCGCGTTCTACTGGTTCTCCAACCGCACGATCGATCCCTACACCGGCGAGAAGGTGATGATCGACAGCAGCCTGGATGCGCGCCAGGAGACTGCACTGGGGCTGCAGGCCTACCAGCAGATCCTGTCGCAGGAACGGCCGATGGACCCGAATGCGCCGATCGCACGCGACGTGCGCGACATCGCCCAGCGACTGATCGCCAAAGTGGACGTGGTTGAGACCGCACTGGCGCGGGAGCACGGTGTGCAGCCGGCGCATTTCGCGCGTGATTTCCAGTGGGAAGTGAACGTGATCCCGTCCGAGCAGGCCAATGCGTTCTGCCTGCCGGGCGGCAAGATGGCGGTGTACACCGGCCTGGTGCCGGTGGCGCGCACCCGCGATGCGATGGCGGTGGTGATGGGCCATGAAATCGCCCATGCGCTGCTACGCCATGGTGCACAGCGCATGGCCCAGCAGAAGCTGACCCAGATCGGGCAGGTGGCTGGCGCAGCCAGCGGCATGGACGCGCAGCAGCAACAGATGATGATGTCGGCGATGGGCTACGGTTACTTGTTGCCGTATGCGCGCAGCCACGAGACCCAGGCTGACGAAGTGGGGCTGATGCTGGCGGCGGCGGCGTGCTTCGATCCACGCGAGGCGGTCCCGCTGTGGCAGCGCATGGGCCAGGCCAGCGGTGGTCAGGCACCACCGGAATTCTCCTCGACCCATCCCAACCCGGGTACCCGCATCCAGAACCTGCAGGCGCTGATGCCCAAGGCGCTCGAGTACCGGCAGAAGTTCTGCGAGCAGGCAAAGTAGGGGGTTGTTCGGCAGGGCTGCGCCCTGCACCTGCTACAAGCCAGAGCAACAGCAACAGCAACAGCAACAGCGTGCATTCCGTGGGATGGCGGGGTGGGTCCGGTTGCGGGAGACGCCGTAAACCCATCCATGGGGGCTTGGCCGCGGCATCCATGCCGCGGACACTCCCGCAACCGGACCCACCCCGCCTTCGACAGATTTCTGCTGCTGTTGGTAGGTGTCGACCTTGGTCGACACGGTAGATCCACGCCATGCGTGGATGCCTGTCGATCTCAACTCGAAATATTCGATTTCGATGGAGATTCATCCACGCGTGGCGTGGATCTACCGACCGTCACCGGGAAACTGTCGAGGGTGGGGTGGTGTGGCTGTGCAGGACCGTTGGCGCCATGGATGGCGCCATCGAGCCCCCATGGATGGGTTTACGGCGTGTCCTGCACAGCCACACCGCCCCGCCATCCCACGGAATACCAGCTTGGCTGTTGCTTCGGCTGTTGCTGTCGCTTGAACGCTTCGGCAGGTGCAGGGCGCAGCCCTGCCGAACAACCCTTTACTTGACCTGCACGTCGATCACGCCGTCGCCGACGCGAGCCTGCAGGGCGTCACCCGGCTGCACCTGATCGACCTGGCGCACCAGTGCGCCATCGTCGCTGCGGGTCAGGATGCTGTAGCCACGGGCCACGGTGGCCAGCGGGCTGACTGCTTCCAGCGAACGCGCCAGCCCGCGCAGGCGCAGTGCGTCGCGCTCCAGCAGACGCTGCATCGCGGCCTGCGGGCGCCCCCGCAGGGCAGCCAGGCGGCGCCGCAGCGCGTCGAGCTGGCGCTGTGGATGGTGACCGCGCAACACCGCCGCCGCATGCCGCAGGCGCGCGGCACGGCGTTCCTGCTGCTGGTTGAATGCAGCATGCAGGCGCCGGCCCAGATCGAGCTGGCGGCGGCGCAGCAGGTCCAGCCGGGCCTGCGGGCTCTGTGCGTTCAGACGCAGCAGGGCGCGGTCGGCGCGCTGCATCGCCTGCTGCATCGTATGCCGTTGCAGCTGCACCATGCGCGCAGCATTGCGGCGCAGGCGCAACGCCAGTTCGCGTTGATCGGGTACCAGCAGTTCAGCTGCCACCGAAGGCGTTGGTGCGCGCAGGTCGGCGGCGAAATCGCTGAGGCTGAAGTCGGTTTCGTGGCCCACCGCCGACACCACCGGGGTGCGGCTGGCGGCGATCGCACGGGCCAGCGCTTCATCGTTGAACGCCCACAGGTCTTCCAGCGATCCACCACCGCGGGTCAGCAGGATCACGTCGTAGCGGCCACTGGCATCAGCGGCCTGCAGCAGGCGGGTGATCTGCGCGGCGGCGCTGTTGCCCTGGACCAGGGTCGGCAGCAGGTCCACTTCCAGCAGCGGGAAACGGCGGCCCAGCACGCTCAGTACGTCGCGAACGGCGGCACCGGTGGGCGAGGTGATCACCGCCAGGCGCTGTACGTGTGCAGGCATCGGGCGCTTGCGTGCCGGGTCGAACAGGCCCTCGGCTTCCAGGCGTGCCTTCAGTTCCTCGAAGGCGCGGCGCAGTGCGCCTTCGCCGGCTTCCTCCATGTGGTCCAGCACCATCTGGTACTCGCCACGCGCGTCGTACAGCGTCACCTTGCCGCGCACCAGCACGCGCATGCCCTCGCGCGGCACGAACTTCAGGTACTGCGCCTTCATCCGGAACATCGCTGCACGCAGCTGCGCGCGCGCATCCTTCAGGGTGAAATACAGGTGCCCGGACGCGGGGCGGGCCACGCTGCCCAGCTCGGCTTCGACCCAGATCGCCGGGAAGCTGCCTTCCAGCAGGTCGCGGGCCAGGGTGTTGAGCTGGCTGGGGGTGAGGACGTCGTTGTTGCGTGGCTGCATGGGTACGGCGGTGACGGGCAGAGCAGGGCGCTCAGGATCGCACGTCAGCGCGCGCCGTGCTGGGCCAGCGCCCACTGCACGTGCTCGCGCACCACGGGCGAGGGATCGTCGATGCGGGTGTGCAGGGCGGCCAACGCATCGGTCGAGGCCGGCGCGTTGCCAAGTGCCACGGCGATGTTGCGCAGCCAACGCTCGTGGCCGCTGCGGCGGATCGGGCTGCCTTCGGTACGGCGCAGGAACTCGGCTTCGTCCCAGGCGAACAACTGGTCCAGGCGCGCGGTGTCCAGATGGTTGCGCGCACGGAAATCGGCTTCGTCGGTGCGCTTGGCGAACTTGTTCCAGGGGCAGACCAGCTGGCAGTCATCGCAGCCGTAGATGCGGTTGCCGATCAACGGCCGCATGTCCTCGGGGATGGCGCCATCATGTTCGATGGTCAGGTAGGAAATGCAGCGACGCGCGTCCAGGCGCTGCGGGCCGGTGATCGCGCGGGTGGGGCAGACATCGATGCAGCGCGTGCAGGTGCCGCAGTGGGCGCTGGCCGGGGCGTCGATCGGCAGAGGGATGTCGATGTAGATCTCGCCGATGAAGAACCAGGAACCGCCATGGCGGTCGATCAGGCAGGTGTGCTTGCCAATCCAGCCCAGGCCAGCGTTGCGCGCCAGTGCGCGTTCCAGCACCGGCGCCGAATCGACGAACACGCGGTAGCCCAGTGGGGCCACTTCGTCGTTGATCTGCGTGGCCAGCTTCTGCAGGCGGTTGCGCATCAGCTTGTGGTAGTCGCGGCCCAGCGCGTAACGGGCCACGTAGGCGCGGCCGGGATCGGCCAGGGTTGCCCAGGCTTCGATGTCGTCCTTGTGGCTGTAATCCATGCCCACCGAGATCACCCGCACGGTGCCGGGCAGCAGCTCGGCCGGGCGGGCGCGCAGGGTGCCGTGGCGCGCCATCCAGTCCATCGTGCCGTACAGGCCCTGGCCAAGCCAGTCGGCCAGGTGTGCTTCATCTTCGCCCAGCTCGATGCCGGCAATGCCGCAGCGCTGGAAGCCATGCGCACGGGCCAGTTCGCGGATGCGCTGCACGGCCTTGGCCGGATCGACAGGGGCGGGGACGGGGGACATGTGCACCAGTATAAAATCCCCGCATGGCCAACCTTGCCGATCTGTTCGATTCCGCTGCCGCACGTGCGCTTGATGAGCAGGCCTCGGCGCTTGCCGCCGAGGGCGGTTGGGGCCTGATGGCGCAGGCCGGCCAGGCCGCCTGGCAGTGCCTGCTGCAGCACTGGCCGCAGGCGCAGCGGATCGGCGTGGTGGTCGGCGCGGGCAACAACGGCGGCGATGGCCATGTGCTGGCCCGTCACGCGCTGCAGGCCGGGCGGGAGGTGATGGTGATCGCCTTGCCGGGGAAGTCGCCGTCAACCGTGCTGGCACAGCGTGCAGCATCGGAATTCGCCCGCGCGGGGGGCATTGTTGCCGCATTCGACGGCACGCTGCCCGAGGCCGATATATGGGTCGATGGCCTGTTCGGGCTGGGCTTCGACCGCGCGCCGGGGGGCGCGGCGCAGGCGTTGATAACCGCGCTCAACGCGCAAACGGCGCCGGTGCTGGCGCTGGACGTCCCCAGTGGCGTCGATGCCGATCGCGGTGCCGTACCGGGCGTGGCCGTGAAGGCCGCTTTGACCCTGCAGTTCATCGTGCCGCATCGCGGCCTGTATACCGGCGACGCGCTGGATCATTGTGGCCATAAGGTGCTGGCGCCGCTGCAGCTACCCGCGGCCGCATGGCAGGGCGTGTCACCCGCCGCGGAGCACTGCACCCAGGCTCGCTTGCCGGTACTGCTGCCGCCGCGCCGCGCCAATACCCACAAGGGCGAATCCGGCCATGTGCTGTGCGTGGGTGGCAACCACGGCAGCGGCGGCGCCATCGCGATGGCCGCCGAAGCGGCGTTGCGGGCGGGCGCTGGCCTGCTCAGCCTCGGCACCCGCCGCGACCATGTCGGCCCGTTGCTGGCACGCCTGCCCGAGGCGATGACCCACGCGCTGGAAGACGGCGACGCACTGCCGGCGCTGCTGGACAAGGCCAGGGTGGTGGCGATCGGGCCCGGGCTGGGCCAGGACGAGTGGGCACGCGCATTGTTTGCGCGGGTGCTGGCATGCGGCAAGCCGTTGGTGATCGATGCCGATGCCCTGAATCTGTTGGCGCAGGACCCGCGCGCACTGCCCGAAGCCATTCTCACGCCGCACCCCGGCGAGGCTGCGCGTCTGCTCGGTTGCAGCACGCCTGATATCCAGGCCGACCGCTTCACCTGCGCACAGGCGCTGGCCGAACGTTTCCACGCGGTGGTGGTGCTGAAAGGGGCTGGCAGCATCGTGGCCGCCCCAGGACATCGGCCACGACTGATTGCCGCCGGCAATCCCGGCATGGCTGTCGGTGGCATGGGGGACCTGCTCACCGGCATCATCGCCAGCCTGCGCGCGCAGGGCCTGGCCGCCTTCGACGCCGCTGCGGCCGGTGCGCTGTTGCATGCGCTCGCGGGCGATGTAGCTGCCGCCGATGGCGCGCGCGGCCTGCTTCCTACTGATCTGCTGTCGCCGCTGCGGCGACTGGCCAACCCGGAACTCTCTCGATGATCGATTTCTTCCTTGCCGACAGCGATGCCACCGAACTGCTCGGGCAGTGGCTGGCGGCCACCCGGCCGCCGCAGGCGCTGATCGAACTGCGTGGCGACCTGGGCGCCGGCAAGTCCACCACTGCGCGGGCACTGCTGCGCGCGCTGGGGGTACAGGGTGCGATCCGCAGCCCGACCTACACCTTGGTCGAGCGCTATCCACTGGCCAGTGGCGGCGAGGCCTGGCACCTGGACCTGTACCGCATCGGCCAGGCCGGCGAACTGGATTTTCTCGGCCTGGACGAGGGCAGCGCGGTGCTGTGGCTGGTCGAATGGCCCGAGCGCGGGGCCGGTGCGTTGCCGCCGACTGACCTGGTGGTAGCCCTGGAAATCGAGGGGCAAGGGCGGCGTGTTCGTCTCACTGGGGCCAGCGACGCAGGACGTGAATGGCTGGAACGGCTTCCCAAAGGGGGCGACTTGCAGGCCATTTCTGCCGGCTGACGAGAACAAACACCGGCAGGTTACGGATTATTAAGGAAAAAGGTGTTGCATTCCGTTCAGCGCGGTGATTGAATCCTGAGCCATGCGCCCGGGGAACCGTCTCATTGCCATCTGTGCCGCCGTCGGACTGAGTCTGGCGAGCGTCAGTGCGTGGGCCGGCGAAGTCCGCCAGGTCCTGCTGAACACCGGCGCGACCGGTACCCGCGCCGAAATCTCGCTGGTTGGCAGCGGCGGCTACAAGACCTTGTCGCTGGCGGGTCCGAACCGGCTGGTGGTCGATTTCCCGGACTCCAGCGCGATACGCAATCTGAAGATGCCGGCTGCGCAGGGCGTGGTCACGGCGGTGCGTACCGGACAGCCGGTGCCGGGTACCTTCCGTGTCGTTTTCGACCTCGCTGAATCGGTGGCGCCGTTCCGCCCGCAGATGCAGCGCGAGGGCAATGAATCCAAGCTGGTGATCGAATGGCCGGGTGATGGCCCGGCCGTGGCCGCCAGCCGTCCGGCGGCGACGCCGACCGTGCCGCCGCCGCAGGCACCGGTTGCCGCACCGGCGCCGACGCCTGCCGAAAGCGCGCAGTCGCGTTCAGACGCCGCGCGTGCCACGGCGCTGCTGACGGCACAGGTGCAGCAGCAGGCCAGCGCGGCCGCTGCCGCACCGGCCACGCCGACGCCGGCACCGTCCACCGCGCCGGCCCAGGTCGCCGCCGCCGGTACCACCGCCAGCAGCACGCCTTCTTCCTCGCCGGCCGCGATCCTCGCCGGCCAGCGCACTGCTGCGGTAGTGACCAATCCGCCGGCTACGGCCCCCGCGCCGATACCGACGACGGTCGTGCCGCCGCGCCCGGTCATGCCCAGCGATGCCTCGCGCATCCGCATGCAGGCCGGCATGCGCCACCTGGTGGTGGCCATCGATCCGGGCCACGGTGGCCAGGACCCCGGTGCGATCGGCCCGACCGGCAAGCGCGAGAAGGATGTGACCCTGGCCGTGGCGCGTGAGCTGGCCCGCCAGGTCAACGCGACGCCGGGCCTGAAGGCTTACCTGACCCGCGACAGCGACGTGTTCATTCCGCTGCCGATGCGTGCGCAGAAGGCGCGTGCGAACAAGGCCGACATCTTCATCTCGATCCACGCTGACGCTGCCGAGAACCGCTCGGCAACAGGTTCATCGGTGTATGTGCTGTCGACCAAGGGCGCCTCTTCGCAGCGCGCCCGCTGGCTGGCGGACAAGGAAAACGCGGCTGATCTGGTCGGCGGCGTGCGCCTGCAGCAGACCGAAGGCACGCTTGCCAACGTGCTGCTGGACCTGGCCCAGAGCGGCTACATGAAGGCGTCCGAGGACGCGGCCGGCCACGTGCTGGGCGGGCTGAAGCGGATCGGCAACAACCACAAGCCGAACATCGAGCGTGCCAACTTCGCGGTACTGCGTACTTCGGACATGCCGGCGATGCTGGTGGAAACCGCGTTCATCTCCAACCCGGACGAAGAGCGCCGCCTGATCGACCCGGCCTACCAGCGCAAGATCGCCGGTGCGGTGCTCGATGGCGTGCATACCTTCTTCAGCCGGCAGCCGCCGCCGGGCACGCTCTACGCGGCCCGCGCCCAGGCCGAGATCGACGCCGCCGGCACCATGGCCGGTGGCAGCAAGTAACCCGTGGTACGCATTGCGTAGGGTAGCGCCGGGCCATGCCCGGCGGAGGGGCGGCTCCGCTATCATCAACCCATGAAGTCTGCTGCCCATTCCGTCCCATGAGCGCGCCCGGCCCGCGTCCGATCCGGCCGTTGCCGGACATCCTGATCAACCAGATCGCCGCCGGCGAAGTGGTCGAGCGTCCTGCATCGGTGGTCAAGGAACTGGTCGAGAATGCGATCGATGCGGGCGCCAGCCGCGTCGATATCGACCTGGAAGAGGGCGGCGTGCGCCTGATCCGCATCCGCGACAACGGCAGTGGCATCGCGCCGGAGCAGTTGCCGCTGGCGGTGTCACGCCACGCCACCAGCAAGATCGCCGACCTCGACGATCTCGAATCGGTGGCCACGCTCGGCTTCCGCGGTGAAGCGCTGCCGTCGATCGCCTCGGTCAGTCGCTTCACCCTTTCCTCGCGCCGCGCGCATGACGAGCATGGCTCGGCGCTGCAGATCGAAGGCGGCAAGATCGGCGAAGTGACCCCGCGCGCGCATGCGCCGGGCACCACCGTGGAAGTACGCGAGCTGTTCTACAACGTGCCGGCGCGGCGCAAGTTCCTGCGCGCTGAGCGCACCGAACTGGGTCATATCGAAGAGTGGCTGCGTTCGCTGGCGCTGGCGCGGCCGGATGTTGAACTGCGCGTGTCGCACAACGGCAAGGCGTCACGCCGCTACAAGCCGGGCGACCTGTACTCCGATACGCGATTGGCTGAAACACTGGGCGAGGACTTCGCCAACCAGGCGGTGCGCGTGGACCACAGCGGTGCCGGACTGCGCCTGCACGGCTGGATCGCGCAGCCGCATTATTCTCGGGCCAGCGCCGACCAGCAGTACCTGTACGTCAATGGCCGTTCGGTGCGCGACCGCAGCGTCGCCCACGCGGTGAAGATGGCCTACGGCGATGTGCTGTACCACGGCCGCCAGCCGGCTTACGTGCTGTTCCTGGAGTTGGATCCGACACGCGTCGACGTCAACGTGCATCCGGCCAAGCACGAAGTGCGCTTCCGTGATTCGCGGCTTGTCCATGACTTCGTCTACCGCACGCTGAAGGATGCGCTGGCCGATACCCGCGCCGGCATGTCGGCGCAGGAGATCGGTGCTGGCGCCATGCATCCGGTGGATGCGGCCGCTGCACCGATGGCATCGACCGCGGGCGCCTCCGGTTTCGGGCTGGTGCGCGGTCCCGCACCCGGTGCTGGCTCCGGTGGTGGTGGTGGCGGATTCTCAGGCTGGCGCCCGCAGCAGCCGCTGGGCCTGCAGGTAGCCGATGCACCGGCCGCCTACGCTGCGCTGTATGCCGCGCCCTCCGGTGCAGAACGCGGGGCGGCGTTACCGCCGATGCCGACCGAGAACGGGCTGCCGGTGACCAGCGCCGACGCCGGCGTGCCGCCGCTGGGTTATGCGATCGCGCAGCTGCACGGCATCTACATCCTGGCCGAGAATGCCGAAGGCCTGATCGTGGTCGACATGCATGCGGCGCACGAACGCATCGGCTACGAGCGGCTGAAGAACGCGCACGATGGCATCGGCCTGCAGTCGCAGCCGATGCTGGTGCCGATCACGCTGGCGGTGGGTGAGCGCGAGGCGGATACCGCCGAGAGCGAGGCAGATACATTGGCCGCACTCGGCTTCGAGGTGACCCGCGCCGGCCCTGGCTCGCTGCATGTACGCAGTATTCCGGCGCTGCTGGCCCACGCCGAACCGGAAGGCCTGCTGCGTGACGTACTGACCGACCTGCGCGAGCATGGCCAGAGCCGCCGCGTGGCAACTGCACGTGACGAGCTGCTGTCGACCATGGCTTGCCACGGCGCGGTGCGCGCCAACCGGCGGTTGACCGTGCCGGAAATGAACGCGCTGCTGCGCGACATGGAAATCACCGAGCGGTCCGGTCAGTGCAACCACGGCCGACCGACCTGGGCCCGTTTTTCGCTGGCGGAGATCGACCGCTGGTTCCTGCGCGGACGTTGAGGGGAGCATCGATGCGTTATCGGGGAATGGGCGGCCTGCTGGCCGCCTTGTTGTTGGCGGCCTGCAGCCCGGCGACGCCGCCGGCACCGGCTGTTGCTGAAGATCCAGCCTATGCCACCGCGCAGCAGCAGTGGCGCGTGGCGCGTTACCAGGACCTGACCCGGCCCGATGGCTGGACAGCACTGGTTGGCCTGCATTGGCTGCCGAACAAATCGCATTTCGTCGGAAGCGGCGCCACCAATGGCATCCGCCTGGCGGTCGGCCCGGACAAGCTGGGCCTGCTGCGCCGCGAAGGCAGCCAGTGGTGGTTCACCCCGGAAGCGGGCGCCGAGATCAGCCATGACGGCCAGCCGGTGCGCGGCCGCATCCGCATCGACACCGACAAGGATCCGCAGCCGACCCTGCTGGCCTTCGATGGTGGCAAGGGCCAGCTCGGCATCATTCGCCGCGGTCCGCGCGATGCGCTGCGGGTCAAGCACGCTGACGCACCGGCACGCCGCGATTTCGCCGGCCTGGAGTACTGGCCGGGTGGTCCGGACTGGCAGGTGCAGGCGCGCTTCATCCCGCATCCGCCGGGCAAGACCTTGCCGATCGTTGATATCACCGGCCTGACCACTGAGATGCCGAATGCCGGTGCGGTTGAGTTCGAGCGCGATGGACGCGCCTGGCGGCTGGAGGCGATCGGTGCTCCCGGGCAGCCGCTGTTCCTGATCTTCGCCGACCGCACCAGCGGCCGTGGCAGTTATCCGGCCGGCCGCTACCTGGACACCGATGCGCCCGGCGCCGACGGCACGGTACGCATCGATTTCAATCACGCCTACAACCCACCGTGCGCGTTCACCGCCTACGCGACCTGCCCGTTGGCGCCGCCGGAAAACCGGCTGGACCTGCGCGTGGAAGCGGGCGAGAAGGCTTACCACCTGCCTGAAGGAGAAGGCTGATATGCCGATCAGATCCCTGTTGCGTACCGCCGTTGTATTGGCGGCCTGTGCGCTGGCACCGCTGGTTGCAGCGCGTACCGTGCAAGCCGACACCGCTGGCGCAGTGGCGGCCAAGCCGCCGGTGCCGTTGCTGTGGAAAGTGACCGGCCCGGGTGACTCGCGCCTCTACCTGCTCGGCTCCTTCCACCTGCTGAAGCCGCAGGACTACCCGTTGTCGCCCGAAGTCGAGCAGGCGTTCGAGGCCTCGCAGCGGGTGGTATTCGAGCTGTCGCCGGAAGACATGCAATCGCCACAGCTGGCCAGCCGCATGGTGCAGGCAGCGGTCCGTACCGATGGCAGCGAACTCAAGCGCGATCTTGATGCCGCCACCTGGCAGAAACTGCAGACGTTCGCCATCGAGAACAAGCTGCCACTGGCGCAGATGCAGGGCATGAAGCCGTGGTTTGTCGGCCTGAGCATTTCGGTCGGGCAGATGCAGAAGATGGGGCTGGACCCGGCCCTTGGCCTGGATCGGCACTTCATGGAGCGCGCGCAGAAGACTGGCCGCAAGACGGCGGGCCTGGAAGACATCGATACCCAGATCGGCATGCTCGACGGCATGACGGTGCAGGAGCAGCGGCAGATGCTGTCCGAGGCGCTGGACCAGGCTGGCAAGGGCGATGAGCAGGCCCGCCAGCTGCACGACGCCTGGCGCCGTGGCGATGAGCGCGTGCTGTGGACCAAGATGGCGGCGGAGATGCGCCAGCAGTATCCGCAGCTGTACCAGCGCATCAACACCGGTCGCAATGATGCATGGGTGCCCAAGCTGCTGCCGTACCTGCAGGCCGGGCAGGGCGGTACGCTGGTCGTGGTTGGAACACTGCACCTGCTCGGCAATGATGGCGTGGTCGAAAAGCTGAAGGCGAAGGGCTACAAGGTCGAGCGCGTGTGCACGGGGTGCAAGGCGAAACGCTGACGCATCGCGGCTGGACTGCAAAACAGAACGGCGCGCCAAGGGGCGCGCCGTTTTCGTTCCAGCCGGAGCAATGGCTCAGCGGCGCGTCTTGCCGCCGGTACCCGTACCGGTGCCGGGTTCGTTCGGCTTGTTACCTGTGCTGGTGCCGGTACCCGTTCCGGTACCACCCGGGCGCGGGCCGCCGAAACCGGTGCCCATGTTGCGCTGGAACTCCTGCCACAGCTCCAGGTTGCGCTCGGTCAGCTGGTTCATCATCGCCCACGGGGTCTGCCCCAGCAGATTGCCCATCTGCTGGCGGAACTGCTGCTGCTGGTCGAGGAAGACCTGCATGCTGCGCTCCAGGTAGTTGCCCATGAAGCCCTGCAGGGAATCGCCGTAGAAGCGGATCAGCTGGCTCAACAGCTGGGTGGACAGCATCGGTTCGCCGTCCTGTTCCTGATCGGCGATGATCTGCAGCAGGACCGATCGCGTGAGGTCGTCGCCGCTCTTGGCGTCGCGGACTTCGAAGTCTTCACCGTCCAGGATCAGCTGGCGCACGTCCTCGATGGTGATGTAGCTGGAGATCTCGGTGTCGTAGAGACGGCGGTTCGGATACTTCTTGATGATGCGGGTCGCAGCCATGAAGCGGTACTCGTCACAGTAGACGCGCAGCATGGCGCAGTGCAGCAGCCGTTGCAACCGCCTCAGCCCCCGCCAGGCTTGGCTTTCGGCGGCGATCATGTTGCGCAACAAGGGTTTGCGTGCTGCGCAGCATGACTCTCGGCAGGGGGCGGCAGCGCGCGCTGCAACCACCCCGTGCGCGGCTTACCAGCCCATATGGTGGCCGCCGTTGATGTCCAGGTTGCTGCCTGTGATCCACGAGGCCTCGTCGGCCACCAGGAACGACACGCCGTAGGCGATTTCTTCCGGCTTGCCCAGGCGCCCGGTGGGGATGTCGGCGATGATCTTGGCGCGCACTTCCTCCGGCACCGCCATCACCATGTCGGTGGCGACGTAGCCGGGCGAAATGGTGTTGACGGTGATGCCAAAGCCGGCATTCTCGCGGGCCAGCGAGATGGTGAAGCCGTGCATGCCGGCCTTGGCCGCTGCGTAGTTGGCCTGGCCATACTGGCCCTTCAGGCCGTTGATCGAGCTGATCTGGATGACCCGGCCCCAGCCGCGGCGGCGCATGCCCTCGATCACCGGGCGGGTGACGTTGAACACCGAATTGAGGTTGGTGTTGATCACATCGTGCCACTGGTCCGCGCGCATGCGGTGGAAGGTGGTGTCGCGGGTGATGCCGGCGTTGTTGACCAGGATCTCGACCGGCCCGAGCTCGGCCTCGACCGCGCGCACCATCGCCTCGGCGCTGTCCGGATCGGAGACATCACCTGGGAAGATCGACACGCTGTAGCCGCGTTCGGTCATCGCCTGCAGCCAGGCACGGGCCTTGGCTTCGTCGCGGTAATTGGTGGCGACCCGGTGGCCCTGGTCGGCCAGGCGTTGGCAGATGGCGGTACCGATGCCGCCGGTTCCGCCGGTGACCAGTGCGACGCGAGATGTCATGGAATGCTGTCCGGGAATCAGGTGGGGGAAGGGGGATTCTGCAACATCGGCGCGGAAAGTGCGCCGGCCGGCAGCAGGATATCGGTACGCGGCAGCCGCGCCGGGTCGAAGGCCCGTTGCGCGGCGGCGAACAGCGTGTCCAGATCCTGCGCGTGGTCCAGCGCGGCGGGGGCCTGGCCGAGCAGCTGCCAGAGCTGGCGCAGCACCGGCACCGGTCGCGTGCTGTCGACCGCCAGCGCCGCCAGTGACTTGGACAGCTTGTGGCCCGGTGCATCCAGCAGCAGGGGTAGATGCCAGTAGCGCGGCACCGCCAGGCCCAGCGCCTGCTGCAGCAGGATCTGCCGCGCGGTGGAATCGAGCAGGTCGGCGCCACGCACCACTTCGGTCACGCCCTGTGCAGCGTCGTCCACCACCACCGCCAGCTGGTACGCCCAGCAGCCGTCGGCGCGGCGCAGCACGAAGTCGCCGACCTCGGCATGCACGTCCTGCTGCTGTGGGCCACGCAGGCCATCGTCGAAGTGCACGAGGCTGCCAGGCGGCACGCGGAAGCGGACGGCCGGGTCCGGTCTTGGTTGCCGCGCAACGCAGCGATGGTGGATGCCGCCGCTGGCAGCCAGCTCGCTGCGGCTGCAGTGGCAGATGAAGGCCAGATCATCGGCGAGCAGCACATCCAGTGCGGCCTGGTAGACCTCGCCACGGGCGCTCTGCCAGAGGATCGGGCCATCATGGACCAGGCCGAACGCGGACAGTGCCCGCAGTTGTGACTCGGCGGCACCGGGCACGGTGCGCGGCGGATCGACGTCTTCGATGCGCAGCCGCCACAAGCCGCCGTGATGGCGCGCGAGCAGCCAGCTGCCGAAGGCGGCGAGCAGGGATCCGGGGTGGAGCAGGCCGGTCGGCGAGGGCGCGAAGCGGCCGCAGGGAATGGGGGAGGTCATGCAGGCTGAATCGTCGGTCAGGTTGGCGCTTGAATTCAAGCTGACCGCACCGCAAATTGATCGATATCGACCCCTTCCGAGCCGGAATTTCCCATGTTCACCCGTATAGCCCTCTTCCTGGCCACGAACTTTGCCGTGCTGATCCTGGCCAGCATCGTGATGTCGCTGACGGGAACCGACCCCAGCAAGATGAGCGGCCTGCTGATCATGGCCGGCATCTTCGGTTTCGGTGGCTCCTTCATTTCGCTGCTGCTGTCCAAGTGGATGGCCAAGCGCTCCACCGGTGCGGTGGTGATCACCGAGCCACGCAACCAGACTGAGCGTTGGCTGCTGGCCACCGTCGAGCGCCAGGCCAAGGCGGCCGGCATCGGCATGCCTGAAGTGGCGGTGTATGAGGGCCCGGAGATCAACGCCTTCGCCACCGGTGCCAACCGCAACAATGCGCTGGTGGCGGTGTCCACCGGCCTGCTGCACAACATGAGCGAAGACGAGGCCGAAGCAGTGCTGGGCCACGAGATCGCCCACGTCGCCAACGGTGACATGATCACCATGGCGTTGCTGCAGGGTGTGCTGAACACCTTCGTGATCGTGCTGGCCCGCGTGGTCGGCGGCATCATCGACAGCGCGCTGTCGGGCAACCGCGAAGGCGGCGGCCGCGGTTTTGCGTACTACATCATCGTGTTCGTGCTGGAGATGGTGTTCGGCCTGTTCGCCACCATGATCGCGATGTGGTTTTCGCGTCACCGTGAGTTTCGTGCCGATGCCGGCGGTGCCTCGCTGGCCGGCCGCCAGAAGATGATCGCCGCGCTGGAGCGCCTGCAGCTCAACCACGGCCAGAGCACGCTGCCGACCCAGATCGCCGCCTTCGGTATTGCCGGTTCGACGGCGAAGAAGCTGTTCATGAGCCACCCGCCGCTGGAAGAGCGCATTGCCGCACTGCGGGCGTCTACGGTGGCGTAAGCCTCCGCTTCCAAGGTAGTGCAGGAACGCCTGGCCTCGCGCCGGGCGTTTTTGTTTGCGGGGATGCATTGCTGATGCCGGGTCGTGCCCGGCGGATCGTTTCCGCGTCTGCGGAGAGGTGTCACTTTCTTTGCTCGTGCACCGCGCTGCAGGAGCAGCGTGGAACGGCGTAGCCGACCCGTAGGGTGGCGCACATGGATGTGCGCCATCAAGAAAGTAACCAAAGAAACGCTCCGCCGGCCGCGAGCCGCCGTGCTGCGCACGCCGGTGCCCTGTGCTCCTCGGTCCGTCGAGGGACGGTGCGGGAACTCGCTTCGCTCAGACACCCGCACCTCTTCGCCCTCGCCGGACCTGCGGTGCTCGGCTCGCTCAAGGCGGACTGGAAGATCAAGATCAACGGCAACAGCATCCATGCATGGCGTGGATCTTCCGGGTGTAGCTGTTGCTCTTGATGTTGGGTCCGCCTTGAGCGAGCCGAGCATCGCAGGGGAATCAGGGGCGCAGAGGCGCCGGTGTCTGAGCGAAGCGAGTTCGGCGCCGTCCCCTGATTCGCCGAGAAGCGCAGGGTGCCGGCGCGGAGCGACGGCTCGCGGCCTGGCGGCGTGTTTCTTTGGTTACTTTCTTGATGGCGCACATCCATGTGCGCCACCCTACGGGCCGGCTACGCCGTTCCACGCTGCTCCTGCAGCGCGGTGCACGAGCAAAGAAAGTGACACCCCTCCGCAGTCGCGGAAACGATCCGCGGGCATGGCCCGGCGCGACCAAATGCGTGGGCGCTCAAACGAAAACGGCACCTTCGCAGGTGCCGTTTCCATGAACCGCTCTACACGGAACCTCAGAACTTCGCGTCGAACTCCGCCGCGTAGCCGGTGTTCACCAGCACCTTCTGCAGCGATTCGGCCACCTTCAGGTTACCGGCCACGATCTGGTGGTTGTCCGGGCCGCGGTTGTCCATCCGGCCCAGGGTTGCGCCCTTGAAGTCGCAGACCTTGCCACCGGCCTCGCGGACCAGCAGCAGGCCAGCGGCGATGTCCCATGCCTTCACACCGGCTTCGAAGTAGGCATCAGCGCGGCCACAGGCCACGTAGGCCAGGTCCAGCGCGGCTGAACCGGTGCGGCGGATGTCCTCGGCCTGGACCAGCAGGGTGTCGACCGACTTCAGCTGGGCGCTGGCGCGGGCGCGCTCACGCGGGGCGAAGCCGGTGTGGATCATGGTGCCTTCCAGGTCCTTGCGGTCGGCAACGCGGATGCGGCGGTCGTTCAGCACGGCACCAGCGCCACGGCTGGCGGTGAACAGTTCATTGCGCAGCGGGTCGAAGATGACCGCATCGGTCGGCTCGCCGTTCTCGACCAGGGCGATCGACACGCAGTAGTGCGGCACGCCGCGCAGGTAATTGCTGGTGCCATCGAGCGGGTCGATGACCCACATCTGGCGACGCTCGCCCTGCACGCCACCTTCTTCGCCGAAGATGCCGTATTCGGGATAGGCGCGCTTGAGTTCCTTGACGATGACCTTTTCCGCGTCCGCGTCCACTTCGCTGGCGTAGTCCATCCGGCCCTTCTGCACCACGTTCAGCGCCTCGAGCTTGTTGATGTTGCGCAACAGGACGTTGCCGGCGAGGCGGGCGGCCTTGACCATGACGGTTACGGCGGGTTTCTGCATGGCGTGGGCTCCCGGAAAGGCAGAAGAGAAGGGCTGGCGGGGGAAAAGAGCGGGTCCGGCGCAGTGGCCGGCCGCACAGTTTACCATTGGTCTTCGTCCAGCTCGACATTTTCCCTGTTCATGTCCCAGTTTCCCGTCGCCACCCGCCTCCGATTCGTCCTGGTCGGTACCCAGCACCCCGGCAACATGGGCGCCGCCGCCCGTGCCCTGAAGACCATGGGCCTGGCCCGCCTGGTGCTGGTCGCGCCCGAAAAGCCATTGGACGAGGAGGCCTTCCGCCGCTCGGCCGGTGCCGAAGACGTACTCGGTGACGCCCCGGTGGTGGCCACCCTGGCCGAGGCCGTGGCCGACTGCCGCCTGGTGCTGGGCTGCACTGCCCGCGCGCGCCGCGTCCAGCTGGAGGAGTACCTGCCCGCCGAGGCCGCTGCCCGCGCCGTGACCAAGGCCGGCGAAGGTGCCGAGGTAGCGCTGGTGTTCGGCCGCGAGCGTACCGGGCTGACCAACGAAGAGCTGCAGCTGTGCCACGCGGCGGTGCACATCCCGTCCGATCCGGAGTTCAGCTCGCTCAACCTGGCGGCAGCCGTACAGGTGCTGGCCTATGAAACCCGCATGCAGCTGCTTGGCGCACAGCCGGTGGCTGAGCCGGGGACCGGCGTCCGCGAACAGGTCGCCAGCCATGAGCAGATGGAGAGCTTCTTCGCCCAGCTCGGCGACACCCTGGACGAGATCGATTTCCACAAGGGCCGCGCGCCGGAATCGGCGATGCGCAAGCTGCGCCGCCTGTTCCTGCGCAGCGAGCCGAGCGAGCAGGAAGTACGCCTGCTGCGCGGCATCCTCGCCGATACCCAGCGCATGGCGCGGCTGGCCCAGGCGGGCAACAAGGACAGCTGACGACGTTCTCATTTTTTCGGGTAGTCTGTCCGGATACCCAGGGGGGATGAAGCCTGTGTCAGGTCTTCGAAAGGCAATGCAGGGGGGACTGCTGAGCCTGGCCATGGTCCTGCTGGCCGGGACGGTGCGTGCAGCACCGGACCCGGTGCTGGTGCTGGGCCGGATCAGCGATGATCCCAAGGCCCACTACGAGCAGCTGCAGCCACTGCTGGACTATGTGGTGCCGCGCATGCACGACGTCGGGATCAAGGAGGGGAGGATCCTGATGGCGCGCGACCCCCAGCAGATGGCCAGCTACCTGCGGCGGGGACGGGTCGACTGGGTCACCGAAACATCGGGCACGGCCATGGCGCTGGGCCAGCGCAGTGGCGCTCGTCCGCTGCTGCTGACCGAGCGCAATGGCGTGCGTGAATACCAGACGGTGTTCTTCGTGCGCAGCGACAGCCCGATCCAGCGCGTGCAGGATCTGCGCGGCCATCGGTTGGCCCTGCAGAACACCGCGTCCACCAGTGCCTACCTGGTGCCGGTGATGACCCTGCTGCAGGACGGGCTGTCACCACAGATCCTTGCCGGGGTCTGGGATATGCCGGGCCGGGACAGCGTGGGCTATGTGTTCGTGCGCAGTGAGTTGAACATCGCCACCTACGTGCACAAGGGGATGGCCGATGTGGGAGCGGTGAGCAGCGTGGACTGGAACGACGAACGGCGGGTGCCGGCGGCGTTCCGTCGCGACTTCCGCGAACTGCTGCGCACCGAGCCGTACCCGCGTGCGGTGGAGATGGTGCGCGCCGACCTCGATCCGAGGGTGCGTGACCGCCTGCAGCAGGTACTGCTGGAGGCGGCCAGCGATCCGCGGGCGCAGGGGGCGTTGCATCGGTTTTTTGGCACTTCCGGTTTCCACCGCGTCGATGCGCATGCGCAGCAGCGGCTGGATGAATTGAAACAAGGATTGACGCGCGTGCGGATGGAAGTGGAATGAAGTGGCTCGGCTCGGGAATGCAGGCCCGGTTCCTGCTTGCGATGGGCGGGGCGATGATCGTGGTCGTGGCGATCCTGGCGGTACTGCTGGGGCGGCAGACGGCGATGCAGAGCGAGGTGCGCAACCTCAGTGGCAGTGTCATCCATGAACTGTTCGATCGCGGCGTGCGCAGCCGTGGCGAGGCGATGGCGCGCGAGTTGTCCGATGCGCTGGCCAACCCGCTGTACTACCGCGATCTGGACCAGATCGGTGCGCTGGTGCGCAATACTGCCCGCCAGCAGGTGGTGCGCTACGTGCTGGTGTTCGATGACCATGGCCGGCTGGTGCATGACGGTACGGTCGAGGTTGCCGGTTTCGGGCAGCCCATGGCCGACCCGCTGGCGCCCGGAGCAGTGGCCGCGCGGGCCCTGGTGGTGCAGGAATCGCCGAAGGTGCTCGACAACGCGATGCCGATCATGGTCGGCAACCAGCGCATCGGTGGCGTCCGCGTCGGCATGGCGCTGGACGAGGTGCAGCAGCGCGAGCAGGCTGCCAACGCCACGCTCGGAGAGCGCCTGCAGCAGGTCGGCAGCCGCCACCTGGGCTGGCTGCTGCTGATGCTGGGGCTGCTGGTGGTGATCGGCGTGGTGGTGATCCTCTACGTGCAGCGCACCCTGGTGGCGCCGATCCGTGACCTGGCCGCGGCGGCACGCCGTATCGAAGCCGGGGACTACCAGGCGCCGCTGGCGGAGAACAGCCGCGATGACGAGGTTGGTGAGCTGGTACGCGGCTTCGCCAGCATGCGGGATGCGATCGCCCGCCATGATCGCGAAGTGCGGCGCATGGCCTATACCGATGCGTTGACCGGGCTGACCAACCGGCTGGCGTTCCGCGAGGCGCTGGATCACCGGTTGATGGCTGCGCGCGCTTCCAACCATAGGCTGGGCCTGCTGTTTGCCGACATTGACGACTTCAAGCGGGTCAACGATACCCTTGGCCACGAGGCAGGCGACGAGGCGTTGCTGCAGTTCGCACAGCGCATCGGCCGCGCAGTGACCGAAGCCGGTGGCGATGAGGCGCTGCTGGCGCGGTTCGGTGGCGACGAGTTCGTGATCCTGGTCGGCGACGGTGACGTGGCTGCCAATGCGCGATTGCTGGCCGAAGTGCTGGTGCGCGAGCTGGGCAAGCCGCTGGTGGTGCAGGGCAGGGAATTGTTCCTCGGAACCTCGATCGGCGTGACCCTGTTCCCCGACGACGCGGCCGATGCGACCACGCTGCTGAAGAACGGCGACATCGCCATGTACCAGGCGAAGATGGCCGGCAAGAACTGCTATCGCTACTACAGCCGCGCGATGGACCATGCAGTCGAGCGCCGCGTGCACATGGAGCAGGAGCTGCGCGGTGCCTGGGAGCGCGGCGAGCTGCGCCTGGCCTACCAGCCGATCTTCCGCATGCGCGACCGCCGCATGGTAGGTGTCGAAGTACTGCTGCGCTGGCAGCACCCGACCCTGGGTACGATCCCGCCGTCGGTGTTCATCGAAGTGGCCGAGCAGAGCGGGTTGATCGAGATCATCGGCCCGAAGGTGCTGCGCGCGGCCTGCATGGAAGCCTCGCAGTGGCCGCGCGGAGCGGGCGGCGATGACCTGTTCGTATCGGTCAATGTATCGCCTCGGCAGCTACGCGGCGGTGAGTTGCCGGCACTGGTGGCGCAGTGCCTGCATGAGTCCGGGCTGCCGGCCTCGCGCCTGCACCTGGAGCTGACCGAGACCGCGGTGATCGGTGATGAGATGGTGGCCGCGCAACTGCTGGACAAGCTGCACCGCACCGGTGTGAAGGTCTGGCTGGATGATTTCGGCACCGGCTTCTCCGGCCTCAGCCATCTGCGCCAGGTGCCGGTGGATGGGGTAAAGATCGACAAGAGTTTCGTCGCCGACATGCAGCGCGACCCCGACGACCTTGCTCTGACCACGGCGATCATCGCCATGGCCCATGCGCTGGGCATCACGGTGGTGGCCGAGGGCATCGAGCAGCAGGCGCAATTCGAACTGCTGGCCCAGCGTGGCTGCGACCTCGGCCAGGGTTACTGGCTGAGCCACCCGGTGACCGCCACCGAAGTGGTACGGATGATCGAGTCGGGCCTGTAGCCGTTGTCTTGGGGTCAGATCCCTTTTCCGCGGGAAAAGGGATCTGACCCCGGCCCCGTGTTATAGCGGGCGCTTGCTAGGGTCGCCGGGCAGTTCGCGCACCAGCTTCGGGATCAGGTAACCGGACAGGCGCGCGGTCAGGCCGGCGATCAACGCCTTGGCCTGGATGTCGTCCACTTCGAAGTGGGCCACGCCCTCAACCCGATCCAACTGATGCAGGTAATAGGGCAGCACGCCGGCGGCGAAGCTGCGTTCGCTCAGGTCCTGCAGCGCCTGCACGCTGTCGTTGACCCCGCGCAGCAGCACCGCCTGGTTCAGCAGCTGCGCACCGATGCCGCGCAGGCGCGCCATCGCGGTGTCCACGCTGGCATCGAATTCATTGGCATGGTTGGCATGGACCACGATCGCCAGCGGCCAGGGCAGCCCACCCAGCCAGGCCAGCAGCTCCTCGTCCACCCGCTCCGGCAGCACGATCGGCAGCCGCGTGTGGATGCGCAGCCGACGGATGTGCGGGATCTGGCGCATCGCGTCGGTCAGCTCGGCCAGCTTGTGCGTGGCCAGCGACAGCGGGTCGCCGCCGGACAGGATCACCTCGTCGATGTCCGGGTCGGCCGCGATGGCCGCCACCGCCTCCTGCCAGCCGCCCTTGGCGGCATTCTCCGCGCCATAGTCGAAGTGCCGGCGGAAGCAGTAGCGGCAGTTGATCGCACAGCTGCCGGTGGCCACCAGCAGGGCACGGCCGCGGTACTTCTGGATGACGCCGGTGGCCTTCTTTGCCGCGCCGTCGCCCACCGCGTCGAAGCTGAACCCGGGCGCCGGACGCATTTCCTCGTCGATCGGCAGCACCTGGCGCAGCAATGGGTCGGCCGCATCGCCCTTGCGCATGCGGGCCACGAAGCCCTCCGGCACGCGCAGCGCGAACTGGGCCATGGCTTCGTCCGAGACACCCAACGCGGCCGGGTCCAGCTGCAGCCGGGCCAGCAGGGCGTGCGGGTCGCGCAGCGCCTGGCGCCAGAGCTGCTGCCAGCGTGCGGGCGCGCCTGGCGACGGGGTCCGGGGGAAGGCGGAAAGCTGCATGGACAGGGGGCCTGCGGTTATCATGGACACATAAACAGTTGCCCGCCGGGGTTCCGGTGGGCTTTCCATTCTATCCGGCTCGCCGCACGCGCGGCGGTTTCGCCATTTGAGGAGCTTGAGCATGGCCACTGCGGGCATGAACGATGTCAAGAACGGGATGAAGATCCTGGTCAACAATGAACCGGCCGTCATCTCCGAGACCGAGTTCATCAAGCCGGGCAAGGGCCAGGCCTTCACCCGCGTGCGCTATCGCTTCATCAAGTCGGGCCGCACGGTCGAAATGACCATGAAGGCGACCGATGACGTGGAAGTGGCCGATGTGGTCGATACCAACATGGACTACATGTACAGCGACGGTGAGTACTGGCACTTCATGGACCCGGAAACCTTCGAGCAGGTCCAGGCCGACAAGTCCGGCATGGGCGGCGCTGAGAAGTGGCTGAAGGGCGAAGAGTCCTGCATCGTGACCCTGTTCAACGGCTCGCCGATCTTCGTGCAGCCGCCGAACTTCGTCGAACTGAAGATCACCGAGACCGATCCGGGCGTCCGTGGCGACACCTCCGGCGGTGGCGGCAAGCCGGCCACGCTGGAAACCGGTGCAGTGGTCCGCGTGCCGCTGTTCGTCAACCAGGATGAAATCATCAAGGTCGACACCCGCTCGGGCGAGTACTCCTCGCGCGTCAAGTAATCCGGGTACGCGCTGGCGCATTCGCGCTGGCGCTCCCACGATCCGCGATGCGGATCGTGGGCCCCACTTACCAGCACCCACACCCCGCCGCTTCGCGGCCGCCCCTGACTCAGGGGCTCGTCCTCCAGAAGCTCAGCGGTAGCCGTTCGGCCGGAGATCAGTCGCCCGGCAGACCCAAGGCCGCCAATGGTCCCTCCTCCCCCAGCCAGTGAGCCCGCATGAGCGATAGCCCGCACCTCCCCGAAGCCTGCGACCTGCTCATCGAAGCCGGTTATGTCGTTCCGATCGAGCCGCATGCGGTGGTGCTGGAAGACCATGCCGTGGCCATCCGTGGCAGCGAGATCGTGGCCATCCTGCCGCGTGCCGAAGCCCGTGCGCGTTTCCGCGCCACCCAGGTGGTGAGCCGCCCCGAGGCCGCGCTGATGCCGGGCCTGGTCAACGCGCACACGCACAACCCGATGACCCTGCTGCGCGGCGTCGCCGACGACCTGCCGCTGATGACCTGGCTGCAGCAGCACATCTGGCCGGTGGAAGCGGCGGTGATCGGCCCCGAATTCGTTGCCGACGGCACCACGCTGGCCATTGCCGAGATGCTGCGCGGCGGCACCACCTGCGCCAACGAGAACTACTTCTTTGGCGACGTGCAGGCAGCGATCTACAAGAAGCACGGTTTCCGCGCGCTGGTCGGCGCGGTCATCATCGATTTCCCCACCGCCTGGGCCAGGACCGACGACGAGTACTTCGCCAAGGCCGGTGAACTGCATGACCAGTGGCGCAACGATCCGCTGATCGGCACCGCATTCGCGCCGCATGCGCCGTACACGGTCAACGATGCCAATTTCGAGCGGGTGCGGATGCTGTCCGACCAGCTGGACATGCAGGTGCATCTGCATACCCATGAAACCGCGCAGGAAATCACCGATTCGATCAAGCTGCACGGCCAGCGTCCGCTGGCGCGGCTGGATCGCCTCGGCCTGGTCAACGACCGCCTGATCGCGGTGCACATGACCCAGCTCACCGAAGCAGAGATCCACCTGTGCGCCGAGCGTGGCGTCAGCGTGGTGCACTGCCCGGAATCGAACCTGAAACTGGCTTCCGGTTTCTGCCCGGCCTGCGCCCTGCAACGCGCCGGCGTGAACCTGGCCATCGGTACCGATGGCTGCGCCAGCAACAACGACCTGGACATGTTCAGCGAGAACCGCACCGCGGCGATCCTGGCCAAGGCCGTGGCCGACGATGCCACCGCGCTGGACGCGGCGACCACACTGCGCGCGTCCACGCTCGGTGGCGCCCGTGCGCTGGGCTTCGGCGACCGCATCGGTTCGATCGAAGTCGGCAAGCAGGCCGACCTGGTCTGCGTTGATCTGTCCGCGCTGGAAACCCAGCCGCTGCACAACGTGCTGTCGCAGCTGGTGTACGCCACCGGCCGCCAGCAGGTCAGCGACGTCTGGATTGCCGGCAAGCCGAAGCTGGTGCAGCGCGAGCTGGTCGGCATGGACCTGCCGGGCATCATCGCCAACGCGCGCCAGTGGCGCGAGCGCATCCGTCATATCCGCGCCTGAACCCCGGCGCCGCAAGGACTCCCTCATGACTGCCCCCCAAGCATCTTCCAATTTCGATCAGGCCGAGCTGGACAAGTTCGCCGCACTGGCCAACCGCTGGTGGGACGCTGACGGCCCGCAGAAGCCGTTGCATGCGCTGAACCCGGTACGCCTGCAGTACGTGGCCGACCGCGTGCCGCTGCGCGGCGCACGCGTGCTCGACATCGGTTGTGGTGGTGGTCTGTTGAGTGAAGCACTGGCCCAGGCCGGTGCCGAGGTCACCGCCATCGACCTGGCCCCGGAACTGGTAAAGGTCGCGCGGCTGCACGCGCTGGAAAGCGGTGCCACGGTCGATTACCGGGTACAGGCCGCCGAGCACCTGGCCGCCGAGCAGCCGGGCAGCTTCGACGTGGTCACCTGCATGGAAATGCTCGAGCACGTGCCGGACCCGGGCGCGATCATCGAGGCCTGCATGCGCCTGCTGAAGCCGGGCGGTCACCTGTTCCTGTCGACCATCAACCGCACCGCTGCAGCTTTTGCCGTGGCGATCGTTGGTGCCGAGTACGTGGCGCGGCTGCTGCCCAAGGGCACCCATCACTACCAGGAATTCATCAAGCCGGCCGAGCTGGCGCGCTGGCTGCGCGAGGCTGACCTTCAGCTGGCCGACGTCAGCGGCATGGCCTACGAGCCTTGGCGCAACCGCGCGCGGCTGAGCAGCCGTACCGACATCAACTACCTGGCCCACGCGGTCAAGGCTGCATGACCACCGTGCAGTTCCCGCGCGCGGTGCTGTTCGACCTGGACGGCACCCTGCTGGACAGCGCACCGGACTTCGTCGCCACACTTGATGCGATGCTGGCCGAGCGTGGTCGCCCGCCGGTCGATCCGGTGCTGCTGCGGCCGGTAGTGTCCAAGGGCTCGCGCGCGATGGTGTCGGTGGCCTTCCCTGAGCTGGAAGCCATTGAGCGCGATGCTCTGATCCCCGAGTTCCTGCAGTGCTACGAAGCGCTGATCGGCCAGCACGCAGTGCTGTTCGACGGCGTGGCCGGCATGCTCGCCGCGCTGGATGAGGCCGGTACGGTGTGGGGCATTGTCACCAACAAACCCGAGTACCTGGCGCGGCTGATCCTGCCGCAGTACGGCTGGCAGCAGCGCTGTGCGGTGCTGGTCGGCGGTGACAGCCTGGCGGAGCGCAAGCCGCACCCGCTGCCGTTGCTGCACGCCGCGCAGGCCATCGGCATCGCCGCCGAAGACTGCGTGTACGTGGGTGACGACGAGCGCGACATCATCGCCGCGCGTGCTGCGGCCATGCCGTCGGTGGCGGCGTTGTGGGGTTACCGCCTGCACAGCGATGATCCGCTGGCTTGGCAGGCCGACGTGCTGGTCGAGAACGCCGAACTTCTGCAACTGGCCAGCCTCTGGCCGACCCGGCCGGCAGCCCCGGCCCAGCCGTAAGGAATCACGTAGTGAGCAGTACCGCGCTGGACAGTTTCCTCGACAAGTGGCGCAGCCGTTGGCCGGAATGGTCGGTGGCCGCCCCGTTCGTGGCCGAACCGCAACGCGATATCGCAGTGGCGTGGTTTGCGCTGCTGCAGGAATTCGACGACATGCTCAACACCAGCGGCGACCCGCTGCCGGCCGACGCCAAGCTGGCGTGGTGGGGCGAGGAGCTGCGCAGCTGGGCCGCGCATCGTTCGCGCCATCCGCTGGGCCGTCTGCTGGAGCCGGTGCGTGCGCCGTGGGCACAACTGGCCGAAGCACTTCCGGATCTGGTTGAAGCGCGTACCGTCGCGCTGGATGCGGCTGGTGCCGAGCGTGCGCTGGCCAACTACGCCGAGGCCGTAGCCGCCGTGGAAGCGGCGCTTTTTGCCGACAAGCCGCGCACCGGCGCAGGCCGTGCGGTGCTGCTGCAGACCCTGGCCCAGCGCCTGCAGGACGCCGGCGTGGCTGGTGTGCCGCGCAGCCTGCTGGACGAGGATTCCAGCACCGCCGCGCAGCGCTGGGCACAGCATCTGTTGAAGGGGTGGGGCAGCCGGGTGCCCGGCCCGCGCCCGCGCCGCGTGTGGTCCAGCCTGGCGCGTGCCCGCGTCGCCGCGCAGGCCGCAGGCAAGCCGGTTGAAGCGACGCCGGTGCGCACCCTGCTGCGCGTGTGGTGGGCCGCGCGCGGCTGACTGCTTAGGTGGGTGCGGACTTTGGTCCGCACGCTGTATGAGATTGTGCCGACCAAGGTCGGCACCCACCAAAGTGCATTGCGCGCGTTACTTGCGTTCCAGCACCAGCAGCGGGTCGATACGGGTATCGAACCAGTTCATGCCCCAGTGCAGGTGCGGGCCGGTGGCGCGGCCGGTGGCGCCGACGGCGGCGATCACCTGGCCCTGTTCCACACGGTCACCGACCTTCACGTCGATGCGTGACAGGTGCAGGAAGTTGGAGCTGACCCCGAAACCGTGGTCGAGCAGCAGCGTGCCGCCGGTCAGGTACAGGTCCGGGCCGGCGAAGGTGACGATGCCGGCAGCCGGTGCTTTCACCGGAGTGCCGGTCGGCACCGCGATGTCCATGCCGGAATGCCCGGCACCGGGTTGGCCGTTGTATACGCGCGCATTGCCGAAGCGGCCGCTGATGCGGCCCTGCACCGGCCAGATGAAGGTCTGGGTGAAGTCAGTGCGGTCGTCATCACGGGCGCGTGCAGCCGTCACCTGCGCCTGCTCGCGCTTGATCCGCTCGGCGATGGCCGGTGGTGGATTGACCGTCTTCGGCGGCACGCCGTTGACACGTTCGGTGGGCCAGTCGCGCGGTGTCACCGTGATGGTTGCGGTCTCGCTGCCACCATCGGGGCGTTGCACCTGCACGCGCAGTGGACCCTTCTCGTCACGGCCGATGCCGAACACCACGCTGCCATAGCCGCTCACCCGCAACTGGCGGCCGGCGTATTGCACGCGGCTGCCGGCGGGTACCTTGCCGATCACCAGCGCGCCCTGCGACGCGCTGGCCGGGAACACCACGCGGCTGTCGATCAGGCTGCCGATGCCATCCTGTGCCTGCGCCGAAGGTGCGGAAAACAAGGGCGCCGCCAGCAGCGCCCCGATCAGGAGAACGGAGCGCATCAGCGGTCGTAGGTCATGCGCTGGCCGGCGGGTTCGCCCACCAGCTTGCTGCCATCCCACACCAGCTGGCCGTTGACCCAGGTGGAGGCGATGCGCGAACGGAAGGTGGTGCCTTCAAACGGCGACCAGCCGCACTTGGACAGCACGTCCTCGCGCTTGACGGTGAACGGCACGTCTTCGACCAGGACCAGATCGGCGAAGTAGCCTTCGCGCAGGAAGCCGCGCTCTTCCACGTCGAACAGCTGCGCCGGGGCGTGGGCGAACTTCTGCACCACCTGCTCGCGGGTCAGCTTGCCTTCGTGCACGCGTTCCAGTGCGGCCACCAGCGCGTACTGCACCAGCGGCAGGCCCGACGGCGCCTGCGCGTAGGGCTTCTGCTTCTCTTCCCAGGTGTGCGGCGCGTGGTCGGTGGCCAGCACGTCCAGCACGTCATCGGCCAGCGCGGCAGTGATCGCCTCGCGGTCGGACACTTCCTTGATCGCCGGGTTGCACTTGATCAGGTTGCCCTTGGTCGCATAGTCCGGACGCGCGAAGTGCAGGAAGTGCACGCAGGTCTCGGCGGTGATCTGCTTGCGGCTGCCGTCGGCGCGGATCAGCGGACCTTTCTCGAACAGCGCCAGCTCGTCGGCGGTGGAGATGTGCAGCACATGCAGGCGGGTGCCGTGCTTGCGTGCCAGCGACATCGCCAGGCGGGTCGACTTGATGCAGGCCTCGCGCGAGCGGATGTCCGGGTGCATGTCCGGGGTCAGCGCGTCGCCGTATTTCTCCTGGAACGCCTTCAGGTTGGCATCGATCATCGGCGTGTCTTCGCAGTGCGTGATGATCGGGGTCGGGCATTCGCGGAAGATCGCGTCCAGCGTTTCCGGGTTGTCCACCAGCATGTTGCCGGTGGAGGCGCCCATGAACACCTTCACGCCCGGTGCCTTCTTCGGGTCCAGTGCGCGGATCGCCTCCAGGTTGTCATTGCTGGCGCCATGGTAGAAGCCGTAGTTGGCCCAGGCGCGGCCGCGCGCGAGCTCGTATTTGGCTTCGAGGATGGTCGAATCCAGCGTCGGCGGATTGGTATTGGGCATGTCCATGAAGCTGGTCAGGCCACCGGCCACGGCCGCCGCCGATTCGCTCGCGATGTCGCCCTTGTGGGTCAGGCCCGGCTCGCGGAAGTGCACCTGATCGTCGATCATGCCGGGCAGCAGCCAGCGCCCGGCCGCGTCCACCACCTGCTCGCCGTCGCGCGGCGCCAGCCCGGAACCGATCTGCGCGATGCGGCCATTCTCGATGCGCAGGTCGCCGTCGAAGGTGCGGCCTTCGTTGACCATGCGGGCGTTGGTGATGAGCGTGGAGGACATGTCAGTGTTTTCCTGTGCAACGGCAAGAGGGGGCGTTGGGAGATTCGGGCACTGGGTCGAAGCCGCCTGGGTGGAACGGATGGCAGCGGCCCAGCCGTCGCGCCGCCAGCCAGCTGCCGCGCAGCGGGCCATGGCGCGAGATCGCTTCCATCGCGTATTCAGAGCAACTGGGTACGAAACGGCAGCGCGGCCCAAGCAGGGGGCTGATGAAGCGCTTGTAGAAGCGCAGCAGGGCGATGAGCAGGCGCGAGATCACCCAGTCATCTTATGCCAGTTGGCATGAAGGCCGCATTTGTGCAGGATGGGCCGTTGGTCGCATGTCGCCAATGGCCTGCGACCGCTCGCGGCACCCTCCAGGTGCCGGACAGGTTCCGTACCGCGCAGGGCGGTCCGTGTTGGTCGGACCGCACCTTGGGCCCGTTGTCTCCTGGACTGAATGGAGTGGGCCACCGAGGTTGCTGCTGCGGGTCGGGTAGGCTATAAAGGCCCGCTTTCCCGGGCCCCGGGGAATCCAAGGAAGAGCGTTTCGTGGCTGCTAAAAAAACTGCAAAGAAGGCCGTAACGGCCGCCAAGAAAACCGCCAAGCCTGTTGTGAAGAAGTTGGCGGCAAAGCCCGTTGCCAAGAAACCGGCCAGCAAGCCGGTGACCAAGGCAGCGTCCTCGCAACCGGCGGCCAGGAAGGCCACCGCAAAGAAAGCGCCGGTGAAGGCAACCAAGCCGGTGGCGAAGAAGGCCGCTGCGCCTGCCAAGGCCAAGCCTGCCGCTGCCGGCAGGAAGGCGCCGGTGGTGAAGAAAGCCGTCAGCAAGGCTGCACCGGTGAAGAAGGCCGCCGCCAAGCCGGTGGCGAAGAAGGCAGCAGCCAAGCCAGCGCCGAAGGCGGTGGTGAAGAAGGCTGCGGCCAAGCCGGTCGCCAAGCCTGTAGCGAAGAAAGTCGCTGCGGCCAAGCCTGCTGCTGTAAAGAAAGTTGCCAAGAATGTCGCCGCGCCGGCCGTAAAGCCGACCCCGGCCCCCGTTGTGAAGTCCGCACCGAAGCCAGCTGCGAAGCCGGCTCCGGCCAAGTCTGTCCCGGCCAAGACCGCGGCAGTGGCAGCAGCCCAACCGGCTCCCAAGCCGGCCCCGGCCGCCGCTCCTGCAGCATCGACCGCCCCGCAATCCAAGAATCCCGTGCCCGTTTCGAAATCGCCTGCCAAAACCGCCGTGAAATCCGATTCCGCCCCGAAGACCGTGCCGCGTCCTGTCGGCAAGGTCGCCGTGGCCGTCGCCGCCCGCTCGGCCGCGCCGGCCCCGCGCAGCAAGTACAAGGTGGTCGAATACAAGACCGATGAGGCCACTGGCCGCCCGATCCTGCCGGCTGGCTACAAGCCGTCCTCGGAAGAGGAATACATGAGCCCGCTGCAGCAGGAATACTTCCGCCAGCGCCTGCAGAACTGGCGTGCGGACCTGGTGGAAGAGTCCAAGCAGACCATCGAGAACCTGCGCGAGGAAGTGCGTGACATCGGCGACGAAGCCGAGCGTGCGACCCGCGAGACCGAGAACTCGCTGGAACTGCGTACCCGTGACCGCTACCGCAAGCTGATCGGCAAGATCGACAGCACCCTGAAGCGCCTGGAAGCGGGCGACTACGGTTACTGCGTGGACACCGGTGAAGAAATCGGCCTGGAGCGCCTGGAAGCGCGCCTCACCGCCGAGCGCACCATCGACGCCCAGGAGCGTTGGGAGCACCTGCAGAAGCAGCAGGGCGACTGATTCCCGGTCGTTGTATGGTCATGCGAAAAACCCGGCCTCGGCCGGGTTTTTTGTTGGGTGGTGGTTGGCTGGGTAGAACGGCGCCTTCCGGGTACGGGGGGGGGCCTGCGGGTGGGTCCGGGCAGGACACGCTGCAAGTACATCCCTGTAAGCTCGGCCGCGGCATCCATGCCGCAGACGGTCCTGCCCGGACCCACCCGCAGGCTCTCGACGGTTTCCTGCGTGCGCGGTTGCTGTAAAGCCGAGCCCATGCCCGGCTCTGGCCGAAGCCGGAGGGAAAGGAAGAGCAAAAGCAAAAGCAAAAGCAGCCAAGCATGGCTTGGCTCTACCAGAAGCGGTCATGCGTGCGCTCGCGGCTGTTGGGTCCGCCTTGTAGCGTGCCAAGCACCGCAGGGGAATCAGGGGCGAAGAGGCGCGGGTGTCTGAGCGAAGCGAGTTCCGCGCCGTCCCCTGATTCGCCGAGGAGCACAGGGCACCGGCGCGCAGCGCCGGCTCGCGGATGGCGGCGCGTTTCTTTTGGTTACTTTTCTTTTCGCGCGAAAAGAAAAGTGACACCCCACCGCGGTCGCGGAAAGAGCCCGCCGGGCATGGCCCGGCGCTACGGGCGCGTGGGCGCGCGGAAATCCACTTATTGCAGGTCGCGAAGATTCAATTTCCGCAGCGTCGGGTTCTTCCACGCCGTGATCCCGGCCACACTCAGCACCGCGAAGCCGCCCAGCACTACCGCCGGTACCAGCCCCAGCAGTTTGGCCATCGTGCCGGCATAGAACGCGCCGAGCTCGTTGGAGGAACTGATGAAAATGCCGTTGATCGACGACACCCGTCCGCGCATCTCTTCCGGCGTGGCCAGCTGCAGGATGGTCGATCGGATCACCACCGAGACGCCGTCGAAGGCCCCGTAGAACAACAGGATCAGCGCCGACAGCCAGAAGTGCTGCGACAGCCCGAAGCTGATCACGCACAGGCCGAAGCCGGCCACCGCGAACAGCAGGACGCGCCCGGCATTGCGGTGCAGCGGGTGGCGCGCCAGCCACAGGCCGACACACACAGAACCCAGCGCCGGCATCGCGCGCAGGATGCCAAGGCCTTCCGGACCGTGGTGCAGGATCTCGTGCAGGAACGCCGGCAGCATCGCCACCACGCCACCCAGCAGCACCGAGAACATGTCCAGCGCCATCGCCCCGACCATGATCCGGTTGCCGACCACGAAGCGTGCACCTTCGGCGATGCTCTTGAAGATCGGCGCAGCCGGGCCGGAATGCACGGGCTCTTCCACCTTCAGCGTGGCCAGGCAGCCCATCGCGACTGCCGCGAACACGGTGGCCACCGCATAGGACAGGCCCTTGCCAGCGAAGCCGACCAGTACGCCACCCAGTGCCGGGCCGGCGATCATGCCCGCCTGGAACACCACCGCACCGAGGCCGGCGCCACGGGCGAACTGGTCACGGGCCAGTACGCGGGCGAACAGGGCGTTGTAGATCGGCGACAGGAAGGCACGCACCATGCCGGTCAGCGCAATGGCGGCGTAGATCGGCCACACACCGTCAACCGGCAGCCATCCCATCGCCACGCTGGTCAGCACCAGCGCGGTGGCGATCAGCCCGGAACAGGCGACCATGCCCAGCCGGCGGCGCGGCAGGTGGTCGACCAGGTAGCCGGCGAACGGCGCCACGCAGAAGAACGGCAACACCTCGGCCAGGCCGATCAGGCCCAGCGAGAATGGATTGCGGGTGACTTCGTAGATATGCCAGCCGACGGTGACCGCGACCACCTGGTAGGACAGCATTGCGAAGATGCGGTAGGCCAGCAGCCTGGCGAAACCGGGTCGGGACAGCAGGCCCAGGGCGGTGTCTTCGGCTGTGGCAGGCTCGCTCACGAGGGCTCGCGCTGCAGCTGGGCCTGCGCGGTCTCGCGGATGAAGGCCAGCATCGCCGCCACGCCGTTGCTGCGGGTGGGCGACAGATGGCGGGCCAGGCCGATGTCCTGGATGTAGCTGGGCTCGGTGTCGAGGATCTCCTGCGCCGAGCGCCCGGAGTACACGCGCAGTGCCAGGAAGATCAGGCCGGAGACGATGGCCGAATCACTGATGGCGTGGAAGCGCAGCGACTGCGTGTTGCCTTCCGGCACGATCCAGACCATCGACTGGCAGCCGAGCAGGCGGTGCTCTTCGGTTTTCCATTCTTCCGGAAACACCGGCAGCTTGCGGCCGAGGTCGATCAGGTACTGGTAGCGCTCGGACCAGTCACCGAAGAAGCCGAATTCCTCGGCGATGGCGGCCTGGGCCTCGGCGGCGGTGGGTTCAAGCGGGAACGGGGAGTCGGTCACAGCGGTCTCTACAGTGGGGGGCGTGGCCGGCGCACCGGCCACGGGGCAGGGCAGGTCAGCCGCGCTTGCGCGACCAGCGCACGCCCTGCGGGGTGTCTTCCAGCACGATGCCTTCGGTGGCCAGCTGGTCGCGGATGGCATCGGAACGGGCGAAGTCGCGCGCCTGCTTGGCGGCGGCGCGCGCGTCGATCAGGCCCTGGATGCGGGCGTCGTCGCCATCATCGCCGGCGGCGGTGCCGAACCACTGCGCCGGGTCGGCCTGCAGCAGGCCCAGCGCCAGGCCGGCGCCGAGCAGTTCGCCCTTCAGGCGCGCTTGCTCGGCAGGGTCAGTTGCGCGACGCGCGTCGGCAGCGATGCGGGCCACTTCGGCCAGCGCCTGCGGGGTGTTCAGATCGTCGTCCAGCGTGGCCTCGATCGAGGCCGGGATCAGCGTGGTCGCCTCGATCAAGGCCAGCTCGCGCAGGGTGCCATACAGGCGGTCCAGGGTGCGCACCGACTGCTCGATCAGCGCGTCGGACCAGTCCAGCGGCTGCCGGTAATGGGCCGACAGCAGCGCCAGGCGCAGCGCTTCCGGCGGGTGCTGGCGTACCAGGTCATGCACGCGCTCGATGTTGCCCAGCGACTTGCTCATCTTGGCGCCGCCGAAGTTGAGCATGCCGTTGTGCAGCCAGAAGCGGGCGAAGATCCTGCCTCCGTGCGCGCATTCGCTCTGCGCCAGTTCGTTCTCGTGGTGCGGGAACTGCAGGTCGACGCCACCGGCATGGATGTCGATGGTCTCGCCCAGATGAGCGGCGGCCATTGCCGAGCATTCGATGTGCCAGCCCGGACGGCCACGGCCCCACGGCGATTCCCAGCCGGGCAGGTCGTCGCTGGACGGCTTCCACAGCACGAAATCACCCGGGTCGCGCTTGTACGGGGCAACATCGACGCGGGCACCGGCCAGCATTTCCTCCGGATCGCGGCGCGAGAGCTTGCCATAGCCCTCGAAGCTGCTGACCGCGAACAGCACGTGGCCCTCGGCCGGGTAAGCGTGGCCGCTGGCGATCAGCTGCCCGATCATGGTGATGATCTGCGGGATGTGCGCGGTCACTTCCGGCTCGATGTCCGGCGGTGCCACGCCCAGCGCGGCCATGTCTTCACGGTAGGCGGCGGCGAAACGGTCGGTGATGGTGCTGATCGGCACCCCCTGTTCGCGCGCGGCGTTGTTGATCTTGTCGTCCACGTCGGTGATGTTGCGCGCGTAGCGCAGGCCGCCGAAGCGCCGCCGCAGCAGGTCGGCCAATACCCCGAACACCACCGGGCCACGGGCGTTGCCGATGTGCACGTAGTTGTAGACCGTCGGGCCGCACACATACAGGGTCGGACAGGCCGGGTCGAGCGGGGTGAACGGTTCGAGCTGGCGAGTCAGGTTGTTGTGCAGGCGCAGGGTCATGGGGCTGTGTCTGGGGGACAAGCCTGTGATTTTAGAACGTGTCGGGGCGCTTTGGGGCGACGCGCTGCCACCGGTGGACCTGAAGCCCACCCATGGTGGGGTGGGCAGGAGCGGCGCGGACGGGTAATGTTCAGCCCCTTGCGGTCACCACTGCCTACACTATTGCCGTGTCCCTGCACTCCTCGCCAATGAAAACCACCGCGTTGCTGACCCTGGCCTGCCTGTCGGCGCTGCCTGCCGTGGTCCTGGCCCAGGAGGCCGAGCCCCGCAACCGGGTGGTGATCGTAGAGAACGTGAAGTTCGACTACGCCCAGGTACTGAACGTCGAGCCGGTATTCCAGACCCTGCGCGCGACCCGCACCGAGGAGCATTGCGAGCCGATCTCGACCCGCACCCTGGCCCCGGTCAACGTCACCGGTGAGGAGCCGGTCGAGGACAAGGGCCGGATCAGCCGCTTCTGGGACTCGGTGCGCTCGATGTTCAAGCGCAGCGATGAAGAGGGGGCCGAGGAGACCGCCGCCGAGACGCCCGCGCCGGCCCCGGCGCCGGCCAACAACGGGCCGATGCTGACCCGTGACTGCCGCATCGTGCCGGTCGGGCGTGAATTCCGCCGGCCGATCGCCTATGACGTGGACTACGTCTACAAGGGCACCAAGTACCGCTCGCGGCTGCCGGAAGACCCCGGCAACCGGCTCAAGGTCCGGGTCTCGATCACCCCATGGGTCGGTCCCGAACAGAACACTGCCAGCAATCCCTGATTCCGCGACCCACGCCCCTTGCGCCGGTCCCGGCCGCATGCAAAGATGCCCGGCCATGAAGCTCACCGACTTCCAGCACGACAGCAGCGCAGCCCGACAGGCGTCGGGCATGACCTCGCGTGCGCGTCGACCGGAACCCCACATCCTCGCTGGGTAACCGGAGCTTTTTGCTGTTCGTCCGAAAAAAACCCAGCCCACCGGCTGGGTTTTTTCGTTTCCGCGTCATGAAAGCTGCAACTGCAACCTTTTCGTACCACCTTTGGTTCCTGGTTTCCCTTCCACCGCGTCGACCTTCGGCGCCGCCACGCAAGGAAAGATGATGTCCCCCAAGCACTTCCTGAACACCCAGGACTGGAGCCGCAGCGATCTCGACGCGCTGCTGACCCAGGCCGCGCTGTTCAAGCGCAACAAGCTCGGCGACCAGCTCAAGGGCAAGTCGATCGCGCTGGTGTTCTTCAACCCGTCCATGCGCACCCGCACCAGCTTCGAACTGGGCGCGTTCCAGCTCGGCGCCCACGCCGTGGTGCTGCAGCCGGGCAAGGATGCGTGGCCGATCGAGTTCAACCTCGGCACGGTGATGGACGGTGATACCGAAGAGCACATCGCCGAAGTGGCCAAGGTGCTGGGCCGTTACTGCGACATCATCGCCGTGCGTGCGTTCCCCAAGTTCATCGACTGGGCCTACGACCGCCAGGACATCGTCCTCAACAGCTTCGCAAAGTATTCGCCGGTGCCGGTCATCAACATGGAGACCATCACCCACCCGTGCCAGGAACTGGCCCACGTGATGGCGCTGCAGGAGCACTTCGGCACCCAGGACCTGCGCGGCAAGAAGTACGTGCTGACCTGGACCTACCACCCCAAGCCGCTGAACACCGCGGTGGCGAACTCGGCGCTGACCATCGCCACCCGCATGGGCATGGACGTGACCCTGCTGTGCCCGACCGCCGACTACATCCTCGACGACCGCTACATGGGCTGGGCCGAGCAGAACGTGGCCGAGAGCGGCGGTTCTCTGAAGATCAGCCATGACATCGACAGCGCCTACGCCGGTGCCGACGTGGTCTACGCCAAGAGCTGGGGCGCGCTGCCGTTCTTCGGCAACTGGGAACCGGAAAAGCCGATCCGCGACCAGTTCAAGCACTTCATCGTGGACGAGCGGAAGATGGCGCTGACCAACAACGGTGTGTTCAGCCACTGCCTGCCGTTGCGCCGCAACGTCAAGGCCACCGATGCGGTGATGGATTCGCCGCAGTGCATCGCCATCAACGAAGCCGAGAACCGACTGCACGTGCAGAAGGCGATCATGGCGGCCGTTGCCGGGCGCTGATTCCCAAGCATTGAAACAATCCGCCGGGCATGGCCCGGCGCTACCCACCTGATTGGACATTACCCCCATGAGCAACAAAGACGTCGTTCTCGCCTTCTCCGGCGGCCTGGATACCAGCTTCTGCGTGCCGTATCTGCAGGAGCGCGGCTACAACGTGCACACCGTGTTCGCCGATACCGGCGGCGTGGATGATGAAGAGCGCGATTTCATCGAGAAGCGCGCCGCCGAGCTGGGCGTGGCCAGTCACCAGACCGTCAACGGTGGCCCGGCCATCTGGGAAGGCTTCGTCAAGCCGTTCGTGTGGGCCGGCGAAGGCTATCAGGGCCAGTACCCGCTGCTGGTCTCGGACCGTTACCTGATCGTCGATGCAGCGCTGAAGCGTGCGGCCGAACTGGGCACCAACATCATCGCCCACGGCTGCACCGGCATGGGCAACGACCAGGTCCGCTTCGACCTGGCCGTGAAGGCGCTGGGCGATTACCAGATCATCGCGCCGATCCGCGAGATCCAGAAGGAACACACCCATACCCGCGCCTACGAGCAGAAGTACCTGGAAGAGCGCGGCTTCGGCGTGCGCGCCAAGCAGCAGGCCTACACCATCAACGAGAACCTGCTGGGCCTGACCATGTCCGGCGGCGAGATCGACCGTTGGGAAGCCCCGGGCGAGGGTGCGCGTGGCTGGTGCGCACCGCGCAGCGAGTGGCCGGAACAGGCGTTGACCGTGACCCTGAAGTTCGTCGAGGGCGAAGCCGTCGAACTGAACGGCAAGGCGCTGGCGGGTGACCAGATCCTGGCCCAGCTCAACAAGCTGTTCGCCCCGTACGGCGTTGGCCGTGGCGTGTACACCGGCGACACCGTGATCGGCCTGAAGGGCCGCATCGTGTTCGAGGCACCAGGCCTGGTCTCGCTGCTGGCCGCACACCGCGCGCTGGAAGATGCGGTGCTGACCAAGCAGCAGAACCGCTTCAAGCCGGACGTGGCGCGCAAATGGGTGGAGCTGGTGTACGAAGGCTTCTACCACGACCCGCTGAAGACCGACATCGAAGCCTTCCTGAAGTCCTCGCAGGCCAAGGTCAACGGCGAAGTGGTGCTGGAAACCCGTGGTGGCCGCGTCGATGCGGTAGCGGTGAAGTCGCCGCACCTGCTCAACACCAAGGGCGCCACCTATGCGCAGTCGGCCGACTGGGGCGTGGAGGAAGCCGAAGGTTTCATCAAGCTGTTCGGCATGAGCTCGACGCTATACGCGCAAGTCAATCGCTGAGCGATTGAATTGCGCGCGCGTCTCCCGCGCATTCCACCTAATCCCCGCGCCGTTGGCGCGCCCCCTTGAGCATCAAGGGGGCTCTCCTCCAGCCGGTACACGTTGTACTGAAGGATCTTTGATTCATGCTTGAACAGACGATCTCGCATCTGCAGGCCCTGGTGTCCTTCGACACCCGCAACCCGCCGCGTGCGATCACCACCGGTGGCATCTTCGATTACCTGCGTGCGAACCTGCCCGGGTTCAACGTCGAGGTGATCGACCATGGCGCCGGTGCGGTCAGCCTGTATGCGGTGCGCGGTACGCCGAAGTACCTGTTCAACGTGCACCTGGATACCGTGCCGGACTCGCCGCACTGGAGTGCCGACCCGCACGTGATGCGCCGCCTGGACGACCGCGTGGTCGGCCTCGGCGTGTGTGACATCAAGGGCGCCGCCGCTGCACTGGTGGCCGCGGCCAATGCCAGCGACGGAGACGCTGCATTCCTGTTCTCCAGCGACGAGGAAGCCAACGATCCGCGCTGCATCGCCGCGTTTCTGGCCCGTGGCATTCCGTATGAAGCAGTGCTGGTGGCCGAGCCGACCATGAGCGAAGCCGTACTGGCGCACCGGGGCATCAGCTCGGTGCTGATGCAGTTCGCCGGTCGCGCCGGGCATGCCTCGGGCAAGCAGGATGCGGCCGCCAGCGCACTGCATCAGGCCATGCGCTGGGGCAACCGTGCGCTGGACCATGTGGAATCGCTGGCCTCGGCGCGCTTCGGCGGCCTCACCGGCCTGCGTTTCAACATCGGCCGCGTAGAGGGCGGGATCAAGGCCAACATGATTGCCCCGGCCGCTGAAGTGCGGTTCGGCTTCCGCCCGCTGCCGTCGATGGACATTGATGGCCTGCTGGCGACCTTTGCCGGTTTCGCCGAACCGGAAGCGGCACTGTTCACCGAAACCTTCCGTGGTCCCAGCCTGCCGGCCGGTGACATCGCCGAAGCCGAGAACCGCCGCCTGTTGGCGCGCGACGTGGCCGACGCACTGGAGCTGCCGATCGGCAACGCGGTGGACTTCTGGACCGAAGCCTCGCTGTTCTCGGCCGGTGGCTACACCACGCTGGTGTTCGGCCCGGGTGACATCGCCCAGGCCCATACCGCCGATGAGTTCGTAACGCTGGACCAGCTGCAGCGCTACACCGACGCCGTGCACCGCATCATTGCTGCCGGCGCCTGATCGACCCCACAACGCCGCCGTGCTCCGGCACGGTGGAACTGCAACGCGGCGACCGCCGCCTGTGACGAAACCGAAATGTCTCCTGCCCTCCAGCCCCACCGCCAGACCCGCCAGACCATCGTGCGCCTGCTTTCCAGCATGGCCAGCGCGAAGGAGATCAGCCAGTACCTCAAGCGCTTCTCGCAGCTGGATGCCAAGCGCTTCGCCGTGGTCAAGGTCGGCGGTGCCGTCCTGCGCGACGACCTTGACGCGCTGACCTCGTCGCTGTCGTTCCTGCAGGAAGTCGGCCTGACCCCGATCGTGCTGCACGGCGCCGGCCCGCAGCTGGATGCCGAGCTGTCCGCAGCCGGCATTGAGAAACAGACCGTCAACGGACTGCGCGTGACCTCGCCGGAAGCGCTGGCGATCGTGCGCCGGGTGTTCCAGCAGTCCAACCTGCGTCTGGTCGAAGCACTGCAGCAGAACGGTGCGCGTGCGACCTCGATCACCGGTGGCGTGTTCGAAGCCGAGTATCTGGACGTGGACACCTACGGCCTGGTCGGCGAGGTGAAGAAGGTCAACCTGGCGCCGATCGAGGCCAGCCTGCGCGCTGGCTCGATTCCGGTCATCACCAGCCTGGGTGAGACCGCCGGCGGGCAGATCCTCAACGTCAACGCCGATTTCGCTGCCAACGAGCTGGTGCAGGAGCTGCAGCCGTACAAGATCATCTTCCTGACCGGCACCGGCGGCCTGCTGGACGAGCAGGGCAGCGTGATCGATTCGATCAACCTGTCCACCGAGTACGACCATCTGATCGCGCAGCCGTGGATCCACGGTGGCATGAAGGTGAAGATCGAACAGATCAAGGATCTGCTCGACCGCCTGCCGCTGGAATCGTCGGTGTCGATCACCCGCCCGGCCGACCTGGCCAAGGAGCTGTTCACTCACAAGGGCTCGGGCACGCTGGTGCGCAAGGGTGAGAAGGTGCTGCGCGCCACCGCGTGGGAGCAGCTGGACCTGCCGCGCCTGAAGCAGCTGATCGAATCGAGCTTCGGCCGTACCCTTGTGCCGGACTACTTCCAGAAGACCACGCTGCTGCGCGCCTACGTCAGCGAGAACTACCGCACGGCGGTGATCCTTACTGACGAGGCCGAGGGCGTGTACCTGGACAAGTTCGCGGTGCTTGATGATGCACAGGGTGAAGGCCTGGGTCGCGCGGTCTGGAACGTGATGCGCGAGGAGACGCCGCAGCTGTTCTGGCGTTCGCGCAACGGCAACCCGATCAACCATTTCTACTACGCCGAATCCGATGGCTGCTACAAGCAGGGCCATTGGAAGGTGTTCTGGTACGGTGCTGATGGCATCGACCGTATCAGGACCTATGTCGACCATTGCGGCGTTCGTGCACCGAGCCTGGAGGGCTGAGCACGATGAACCATGCTGATTGGACCAAGGTCCCTAGCCTGGCGGGCACCCATGCGCGGCTGGAGCCGCTGCAGATGGGGCATATCGATGGCCTGCGCGGCGCGCTCGGCGATGGGGCGCTGTCCAGGCTCTGGTACACCCAGGTGCCCGATGCGAAGACCATGACCGGCTATGTGCAGGCCGCGCTGCAGGCGCAGGCCGAAGGCAAGGTGCTGCCGTTCGTGGTGTTCGATGCCAACGACCAGATTGTCGGCACCACCCGCTACTACGATCTGCAAGCGGACGTGCCGCGCCTGAGCATCGGTTACACCTGGTATGGCGAGTCTGCGCAGCGCACCGGGGTCAATACCGAGACCAAGCTGATGCTGCTGAGCCATGCGTTCGAGCGGCTGGAATGCCTGAGCGTGGTATTCGAGACCAGCTGGTTCAACTTTGCCTCGCGTACCGCGATCGCGCGCCTGGGTGCCAAGCAGGATGGCGTGCTGCGCAACCACAAGCGGCATGCCGATGGTACGCCGCGCGACACCGTCATCTTCTCCATCATCGATGCGGAATGGCAGGGCGTGAAACGCCATCTGCAGTACCGCCTGGACAGCCACGCATGAACGATTCGACTTTCACCCTGGGCATTGTCGGTGCCCGTGGCCATACCGGCGCCGAGCTGATCAAGCTGGTGGCTGCGCACCCGCAGCTGCAGCTGGCGTTCGTGTCCTCGCGCGAACGCGCGGGCCAGCGCCTGGCTGACCATCATCCCGAGTTCCGGGGCGAACTGCAGTACGAGAACCTGGATGCCGACGCGGTGGCCGCCAAGGGGGTGGACGCGGTGATCCTGGCCCTGCCCAACGGCCTGGCCGCACCGTTCGTGGCCGCGCTGGACGCGGCGAAGCCGGACACCGTCATCGTCGATCTGTCGGCCGACTACCGCTTCGACAATGCGTGGTACTACGGCCTCCCGGAGCTGACCCGCGGTCGCTACAACGGCCAGAAGCACATCAGCAATCCGGGCTGCTATGCCACCGCGATGCAGCTGGCTATCCACCCGCTGCTGGACCTGCTGGCCGGCCCGCCGCAGTGTTTCGGTGTGTCCGGTTACTCCGGTGCCGGCACCACGCCGTCGGACAAGAACAATGTCGAGCTGCTGGCCGACAACCTGATGCCATATGCACTGACCAACCATGTGCATGAGCGCGAGGTGTCGGTGCAGATGGGCGTGGCGGTCGAGTTCATGCCGCACGTGGCCCCGCATTTCCGTGGCATCACCCTGACTGCCAACCTGTGGCTGAACCGCGTGCAGACCCGCGATCAGATCGTCGAGCGCTTCCAGCAGGCCTATGCTGGCGAACCGCTGATCGAGGTCGTGGATGAGGCGCCGTGGGTCAGCCGCATCGCTGGTCGCCACGGTGCCCAGGTCGGTGGCTTCACCCTGGCCCCGGGCGGCAAGCGGGTGGTGGTGGTGGCGACCCTGGACAACCTGCTCAAGGGTGCGGCCAGCCAGGCCATGCAGAACCTCAATCTCGCGCTGGGCATCGACGAACTGACGTCGATCCCGCACTGAACACGCCTTCCGGAGCCCCCATGGCAGACCTTCTTTGGCAGAAGCCCGGCGTCGCCGTCGACGCCCAGATCCAGACCTTCCTCGCCGGTGACGACGTCATCCTCGACCGCGAGTTCTTCCTGCACGACATCGCGGCCAGCGCCGCGCACGCACAGGGCCTGCAGCACATCGGCATCCTCAGCGCCGATGAGCTGGCTGGCCTGCTGCGCGAGCTCGACGTGCTGGCGCAGGACTTCCGCGAAGGCCGTTTCGTGCTGGATACGCAGTATGAAGATGGCCATTCGGCGATCGAGGCACGGTTGACCGAGCGCCTTGGCGATGCTGGCCGCAAGATCCACACCGGACGCAGCCGCAACGACCAGATCCTGGTCGCCACCCGCCTGTGGCTGAAGGAGAAGCTGCAGCGCGTCGCTCAGCTCAGTGCCGAGGTGGCCAAAGTCGCGCTGGATCGTGCACACGCGGAAAAGGACCTGCCGATTCCCGGTTACACCCACATCCAGCGCGCCGTGGTGTCCTCGGCCGGCATGTGGTGGGGCGGTTGGGCCGAGGCCTTCATCGACAACGCCGTGCGTGCCCGCGATACCCATGCACTGGTCGATGCCAATCCGCTTGGCACCGCCGCCGGTTACGGCGTGAACCTGCCGCTGGATCGCGAGCACACCACCGCCGCGCTCGGCTTTGCGCGCATGCAGATTTCGCCGATCTACGCGCAGCTGTCGCGTGGAAAGTTCGAACTGGCTGCACTGGAAGCGCTGGGCGGTGCCACCCTGGACCTGCGCCGCATTGCCTGGGACCTGTCGCTGTTCACCAGCGCCGAATTCGGTTTCGTCGCGTTGCCGGCGCAGTACACCACCGGCAGTTCGATCATGCCCAACAAGCGCAATCCGGACGTGATCGAGCTGATGCGGGCGACCCATGCCAGCGTCGCCGCTGCCCGTACCGAAATCGAGCAGCTGCTGTCGCTGCCGTCGGGCTACCACCGCGACCTGCAGTCGTCCAAGGGCGCCATCTTCCACGGCTTCGGGCGCGGCCTCGCCGCGCTGGAACTGCTGCCGGCGCTGCTGGCCAACCTGGAGTGGCGCGATGACAGGCTGCGCGCGGCGATCGATTCGGGCATGTATGCCACCGACGTTGCGGTGGAAGCCGCGGTGGCGGGCGTGCCGTTCCGCGAGGCCTACAAGGCTGCTGCGGCCGGTGCGGACAGTGCAGGGCAGGGACGTACCCCGGAAGGCAGCCTGGCCGCGCGCGTATCGCCGGGTTCGGCAGCCGACCTGCGCCTGGACGAACTGCGTGCGCGCTGGCAGGCGCTGTCCTGATGGCCGCTACCGTGTACCTGGTGCTGGCCATGCGCCGGCCCGGCTTCAACGCCGCAGCGGTGCAGCCGCATCTGGACTTCCTCGACGCGTTGCGTGCGCAGGGCAGGCTGCAGCTGACCGGCGGTTTCGCCGACGGCAGCGGCGGCGCCTATGTGCTGTGCAACGTGGAGAACCTGGCGCAGGCGCAGGCCATCGTCGCCACCGACCCGCTGGTGACGATGCAGGCCTCCGACCTGACCGTGCACGAATGGAATACCCGCTGAGGCGCACCTGATGACCCTGCACGCCACCCACGTCGCCTCGCCGTTCCCGGAACAGGTGCTGCCACCGTGGCGGCGCGCGGTGCTGAAGGTTGGCAGCAGCCTGCTGGCCGCCGATGGCGGTGGCCTGTCGCCACGCCACGCGCTGGGCCTGGCCCAGTTCGTCTCCGCCAACGTACTGGCCGGACGCGAGGTGGTGATCGTGTCCTCGGGCGCGGTTGCCGCTGGCCGCGCGATTCTTCCCCGGGCCGACGAGCCCGGTGCGGCGATGGCGGCGCGTCAGGCGCTGGCCGCGCTCGGACAGGCCCAGCTGATCGGGCTCTGGCAGCGCTTCTTCGAACGCCCGGTGGCGCAGGTGTTGCTGACCCACGACGACCTGCGCAACCGTCGTCGCTACCTCAATGCGCGCGCCACGCTCACCGAGCTGCTGCGGCTGGGCGCGTTGCCGGTGGTCAACGAGAACGACACGGTATCGGTGGATGAACTCAAGCTCGGCGACAACGACAACCTGGCCGCAACGGTGGCGGCGCTGGTGAATGCCGATGCGCTGTTCATCGCCACCGACATCGATGGTCTGTACAGCGCCGACCCGCGCACCGTGGCCGACGCACGACCGATGCATGACGTGCTCGAGCTGGACGATGCCGTGCTGGCGATGGCCGGCGGCGCCGGTTCGCGCGCCGGCACTGGTGGAATGCGCACCAAGCTGGAAGCGGCGGCCAAGGCCGGCCGCCTCGGCATCGAGACCTATCTGTTCAATGGCCGCAGCAGTGAGGTGGTACGCGCACTGGCGCAGGACCGCCTGTTCGGCACTCGCATCCACGCCGCGCGCAGCCGTGAGGCCGCACGCAAGCACTGGCTGCGGCATGCGCCGCTGGCCGAGGGCGCGATCATCGTCGATGCGGGCGCGGCCCAGGCCATGCGTGAGAAAGGCGCTTCGCTGCTGCCCGGTGGCATCACCGGTGCAGAAGGCAGCTTCCGCCGTGGCGACATGGTGCAGGTGTGCTGGACCTCGTCGCAGGGCCGTGTCTGCATCGCCCGCGGTGTCAGCCAGTACGCCGCCGATGATGTGCGCCGGATCGCCGGTCGCCATTCGCGCGACATCGAGGCCGTGCTGGGCTACAACTACGGTGGCAGTGTCGTCCATCGCGATGATCTGGTGCTGCCATGACCGGTTTGAAGGACACTCCGATGAGCGAAATCGAAGCGCAGGCGCGTGCCTGCCGTGACGCTGCCCAGATCGTTGCCGGCCTCGACAGTGCGGCCCGCCGCACGCTGCTGCTGGCGATGGCACAGGCGCTGGAAGTGAATGCCGGGCTGATCCTGGCCGGTAATGCACGTGACCTCGCCGCCGCGCGCGACAAGGGCGTTGGCAGTGCCATGCTCGACCGCCTGGCGCTGGACCCGGCACGCCTGTTCGCGATGGCCGAAGCCGTGCGTGAGGTCGCTGCGCTTCCCGATCCGGTCGGCCAGGTCACCCGCGACGACGTGCGCCCGAACGGCATCCGTGTGCAGAAGGTGCGCGTGCCGCTGGGCGTGATCGCGATGATCTACGAAGCACGTCCGAACGTGACCGCCGAAGCCGCGGCGCTGTGCCTGAAGGCCGGCAACGGCGTGGTCCTGCGTGGCGGCTCCGAAGCGATCCATTCCAACACCGCCATCGCCCAGGCACTGGCTGGTGCATTGACCGCCAATGGCGTGCCTCCGGCGGCGGTGACCGTGCTGACCGACCTGCGTCGCGAAGCGATGCTGGAACTGCTGCAGCTGCATGAGCTGATCGACCTGGCCATTCCGCGCGGCGGTGAAGGCCTGATCCGCTTCGTTGCCGAGCATGCGCGGGTGCCGGTGATCAAGCATTACAAGGGCGTGTGCCATCTGTTCGTGGATGCCAGCGCCGATCTGGGCAAAGCCATCGACCTGCTGGTGGACGGCAAGTGCAGCCGTCCGGCAGCCTGCAACTCGCTGGAGACCCTGCTGGTGCATCGTGTCGTGGCCGATACCTTCCTGCCGCGCGTGGCACAAGCGCTTGGCGAGCGAGGCGTGCAGCTGCGCGCCGATGCGCTGGCGCAGCCGCTGCTGCCGGGCAGCACGTTGGCCACCGAAGACGACTACGCCGCCGAGTTCCTTGACCTGGTGCTGGCGGTACGCGTGGTCGACGACCTCGATGCGGCCATCGCGCACATCCGTGCTTATAGTTCCGACCATACCGAAGTAATCGCCACCGAGGACGCGGGCAACGCCGAGCGTTTCGTCAACGCGTTGCGCTCTGCGGTGGTGATGGTCAATGCCTCTTCGCGCTTCTCCGATGGCGGCCAGCTCGGCCTCGGCAGCGAGATCGGCATCTCCACCACGCGCCTGCATGCCTACGGCCCGATGGGCCTGGAAGCGCTCACCGTCGAGCGTTTCGTGGTGCGTGGCGAAGGGCAGACCCGCACCTGAGCGCAACGGACGCCGGGCATGGCCCGGCGCTACCGCCGCACATCGGGTAGCGCCGGGCCATGCCCGGCGAAGCGCAGGTTCACACCACTTCCCGGCGGATGCCGATCGGCCGCGCGTGATCGTCCATGTGCAGCGTGGCGGCCTTGCAGCCCAGCAGGCGTTCGGCCAGGCCGGTGCTGGCACCCAGGTCAGCGGCGACCTCGTTGAGACTGGCCGGTGGCCGCGGCAGGCGCCGCTCGTGGCCACGGAAGCGCGCGCGGTTGTACTCGGCCCAGCCAATCAGCAGCACGCTGGCGCACAGCAGCATCAGCGGCAGCGCCACCAGCACATACGGATCGAACTGGTTCTGTCGCTCGTACAGCTGCCGCCAAGCCAGCCGGCCGCCGGCCAGCCACGACACCAGAGTGACCAGAGGAGCCCACAGGTAGAAGTAGAAGCCCCAGAACGCCAGGGTGACGAACCCCCAGGCAGTGCGCTGGAACCGCGGCTGGCGGTGCGGCTTGCGGATCATCCGTGAATCGAAGCGGTTGGAAGAGTGGTGTGTGTTCATCGGATACCCCGGTCAGGACTGGTCCAGGTGGCACGCTTGCTGCGACGGCGCAGCAGGGTCTTCGGAAGCGCCACCAGGGTGGTGGAAAGGCTGATCAGCCAGTACGCCATCGGGTACCAGATGACCCAGAAGTAGTTGCGTCCTATCTGTGTTTCGTATCGACGGTCGATGATCAGGCTGCTGGCGAACTGCAGCAGGCAGACCAACGCCAGGATCACGCCATGCCACTGGGGCAGCAGGCTGGCGATATACAGCTGGTGGGGCAGTTCGATGAACTTGCCCAACGCCCACAACACCACGATGAACAGCATGGTGTAGGCCCAGATCACGCTCAGCACGTATTCCAGCAGTACGCCCCACATGCGCCGTTCCTTCCAGTGCAGCAGCGAGCGTGCGTGGCGCAGCATCACTTCCACGCCGCCCTGAGCCCAGCGCAGGCGCTGCCGCCACAGCCCCTTCAGCGTTTCCGGCATCAGGATGAAGCACAGCGCGTTGGGCTCGTAGCGGATGTCCCAGTGCGCGCGCTGCAGCCGCCAGCTGATGTCGATGTCTTCGGTGACCATGTCATCCGACCACCACCCGACCTGGTGCAGGGCAGTGCGGCGGAAGCCGGCGATCACTCCCGAGATGGTGAAGATGCGTCCGTACACGCGCTGCGCGCGCTTGATCATGCCGATGATCGAGGAAAACTCAGCCACCTGCAGCCGGCCCAGCAGGGTGGAGCGGTTGCGGATGCGCGGGTTGCCGGTGACCGCGCCGACCCGGTTGCCGCTGACCAGGTGCCAGATCATCCAGTGCAGCGCGTGCTCCTCCAGCATCGCATCGCCGTCAATGCACACCAGATACTCCGAACGTGCCGCCAACGCGCCCATGCGCAGCGCGTTGGCCTTGCCCAGATTGCGGTCCAGGTGCAGCACGCGCAGCCGCGGGTGCTTCGCGGCCAGCGCGTCCAGGCGGGCACCGGTGTCGTCGCTGCTGCCATCGTCGATGGCGATCACCTCGTAGTCGGCCGGATAGCGCTGTGCCAGTGCCGCTCCGAGCGTGTCGTCCAGGTTCTCCGATTCGTTGTGGCAGGGAATCAGCAGGCTGGCGAACGGTGGATCAACCATCAACGGTGGATCATTACGCGGCGGCGAATGCCGTTCGCGCCGGAAGTAGTAGTAAAGCCCACCGGACATCCAGAAGAACGCCATCACCATCGGATAGTAGAAGGCGAACTGGAACAGGATCTGCAACAACGGATGCATGTCCACGTCACTTCTCCGGATACGGGAAGTTGCCGGCGGACATAGCCGCACGGGCATCGTGGGTGGAGGGCTGGCCAGCGATGAAATCATCGGGGTACCAGGCAAAGTGGTGCACGCCCTGTGCCTGCAGCTGGCGGATCTGCGCGCGCAGGCGATCAGCTGGAATCGGCTGGACGCTACGCCAGTCAACGGTCTGCAGTTCGAACAACGTGTGCTGCAGCTGCGGGTCATGCCTGCGCACCTCGGCCAGCAGCTGGTCCAGCCATCGCTCCGGGTGCTTGCTGCCCTCCATCCACGGCATCGCCATCAGTGCAGTCTGGTCGTAGGCCTTGTTGAACAGGTCAAGGCGCTGGGCGAACCAGGCCTCACTCTGCGGGCGCAGCACCGGCTCGGCGTACAGGTTGCGCACCGTTGCGAGCTTCGGCCGCCAGCGCTGTGCGCGGTCGCGCAGGGCGAGAGTGAAGTCGATCAATGCCTGTGTACGCCCGCTGCCATCGTGGCCTGCAGCCAGTGTGGGCAGCTCGGTATCCCGCAGGTAGCCATCGTCATGGAACAGCAACCCTTCGAAATAGGAATTGACCGCCAGATCCTCGTAGATATCCAGCATGATCTGGCGTGCTTTGGGGTTGGTGAAGTCCAACCGGTACATGCCATCGGCATCTCCACTGCGGATCGCCAGTGCCTGTCGCTGCGCCGGATCCGGCAGTTCGAAACCGAGCACCGGCAACCAGGCGTACACCTTCACTCCAGCACGCGACTTCAGCTGCCACGCGACCCTGCTGAACAGGTCAGCGCGCATCGGCATGTGGCGGTTGGGGAAGTACACGGCATCGGCGGTGTTGTTGCCATCAGGGTCGGCAAAGGCCTGCAAGTAGACGTGGGTCGGCGCGATCCGCTTGACCCGCTCGATCAGTGCATCCAGGTTGCGCGCCTGCTGGGCAGGGTCACGGTCATAGACGGCATCCAGGTCGATCTGCAGGGCGCGGACGCCATCGAGTGCCACGTCGCGGCGCAGTTCGTAGGCCAGTCCCTCCACGGTCGGGTTGTCGCTGACCAGGAAGCGCGCCAACCCGTGCAGGTCACTGGCCACTGGCGTGCTGCGGCCTTCCAGATCGAACGAGACCGGCATTCCCAGCTGCTCGGCGATATCGTTGCTCAGCTGGTTGTACGCGGCGTAAGGCCAGACGATGGCGCGCGGGCGGACCCCCAGATGCTGCTCTATGCGCTGTGCGCTGCGGCTGAGGTCGGCACGCAGGCGCTGTTCGTACTGTGCTTCGCTCTCGTAGCTGTGGGTCGCGGGCGTATAGACACGGGTGACCACCGCTGGCGTGGAGTTGCCCTGAGGGTTGGCGATCACGCCATGGTGCAGGTCGTCGGTATGGCTGGCCACTTCGATCAGGCCGCTGTCGTGCATCTGCTTCAGCTGTGCCCAGGTGATGAAGTCCTCGCGACCGAACGGGCGGTAGCCGTAGTCGATGGTACGACCCGGCGCCATGTCCACGTAGTCGGTGATCACCGCCACCAGCGCCGGATAGCGATAGGCCTGCAGCAGCGGGAAGGCCTTGTCGTAGACACTGCGCAGGCCGTCATCGAAGGTCAGCAGCACCGGCTTCGGTGGCAGTGTCGCGCGTCCCTGCGAGGCGTCGATCACCTGCGACAACGACACCGGGTGGTAGCCATGCGCACCCAGCCAGTCCAGGTGGGCAGCGAAGTTCTGCGTGCTTACCGCGTAGGTATCTGCGTCGCCCTTGGCCGCGACCTGGTCGCGGATATCGTGATAGCTGAGGATCAGCAGGCCGTTGTCGGCCGCGTCGAGATGCACGGCCTGCTGCGCAGGGGCCGGTGTCGCGGCGGCCAGCAGCAGGAGCACGATCAGTCGCAGGATGTGGGTCATGTCAGTCTCCCCAGCGCAGTGCGGCTTCGAAGCCGATATGGCGCTCGCGGTGGCCGTCATAGACCGGCCGTGACCAGCGCACGCCATACTCGAGCACGCGGCCCTGGCCGATCTGCCACTCATGCATGTAGGACACCGACGGCACCAGTGCGCTGCCGAAGCCGTCCTGCCAGTAGTCGCCCAGCGAGACCGTCAGCCGGTGCCGGAAATGGCGCTCATAGTGTCGCCACAGCTGCTGGTCGACGCGCAGGCCGATCTCGACCATGCGGTCGCGCTTCGGATTGAAGTAGGGCGCATCGTCGCGGCTGCCCCAGCTGGTATAGGCACTGGCCAGGCCATCGATCAGCCAGCGTGGTCGAGTCAGCAGCCGCTGCTCGACACTGGTGCTGAACAGTTCGCGGTGATTGCCATCGTCGTAGCGGAAGCGGCTGGCGCCGAACATCCAGTGGGTGCGTTCGCTGCGCCGGTAGTCCACCTGCGCGCCCACGCTGTCGGCGGTGATGCCGGCCGCGCGCGCCTGCATCGAGGCCTCCGGATCATTGCGCGCAGCCATCAGCCCGGCATGCCAGCAGTCGTTGAACTGCCAGCCCACGCTGGCACGCAGGCCGGTATCGCCGACGTGATCGTTGGCATGCACTACCGCGGCCTCCGCATCCAGCCGGCCGAAGCGGTAGCGCACGCCTGCACCCAGCCACAGCGGGTCGATGCGCTGGTCCTGGAAGTCGACCGAGCGCCTGTCGGCGAAGGCGAACAACCGCCAGCGGTCGTCGAGCACCGGCGTCTGCACTTCCATGCCGTAGTGACGGTCGTTGTTGCCCAGTGGCGAAGTGCCGCCACCGCCGGAGCTGCGGCCGATGTCGGTCCATGCCTTCAGCTGCCAGCCGCGATGTGCACGCCAGGCCTGGTCCATGCGTTCGACGGCAGGCTGGGTGGGATAGCGCGCGAGCAGGTCGTCATGCAGTGGCCGCGCCAGGTCATCGCGCTGCAGGGCGACGTAGGCCTCTTCCATACCCAGCCGCGGCTCGATGTCGCGCGGGTCCAGTGCATGCGCCATCTGCTGCCGCTGCAGGGCCATGCGTGGCCAGCCGCGCATCATGTACACGCTGCCCAACGCACTCTGCAGGCCACCGTTGCCGGGGGCGATATCGACCATCGATTCCAGGTCGCGCTGGGCGGTCGGCAGGTCGCCGCTGTAGGCACGCACCATCGCCAGATTCAGGTCGGCCTCGTAGCGTGACCAGTTCGCATACGGCGATTTTCCGTTGCCCCAGCGCCAGGCCGGTTCCTTGTCGCGCCACGCCTGCAGCAGGCCGATGGCCTTTTCCTGCTGTTCGCTCTCAAGATAGGCATAGGCCAATTCCGAATGCGAAGCATCGCGTGTGGGATCGCCGGTCACCGCCGCCTGCAGCACCGGAATGGCCTCCAGCGGATGCAGGGTGCCCATCAGTGAATCACCCACAGCGGGCAGCACGTAGTCGGGCAGTGCATGGCCCTCGGCCTGCAGTGCGCGTGCTTCCTCACGAACCTGTGCGTGGCGGCCCAGCCGGTTGAGCAGGATCAGGCGATCCAGCCGGATCCGCAGGGGTGCCTGCGCCGCAGTGGTGCCTTCGCTGCCGACGTAGCGCTGCATGCGCGCCAGGGTCGACTCGGCTTCTTCCAGGCGGGCGTCCTCGCTGCTGCTGTAGGCCAGGCTCCAGACCACCAGCTTGGCCAGGTAGTCGCCCTCAAGTCGCTGCTTCTGTGCATCGTCGAACAACTGCGGGCGCTGCTGGTACAGCTCCCAGGCGCGCCACGCGTTGCCGATATCGCCCAGGGTCAGCACGCGCAGCTTGAACAACAGATCGTCGTTGGGCTGCTGCTGGCTGGCGCGCTCGATCGCTCCCAGCGCATCCAGCCAGCGGGCCTGGTCGCGGTAGCGGCCGATCTCGGCCAGGGCGGCCTCGCGATCAGGCGGGGCCGCGCTGCTGGCCCAGGCCAGAGCGAAGCAGGCAAGGCCGACGCAGAGCGCCAGCCGGCGGTGGACAACCATTGGGGACCCCCTTGGCTTCCGAACCAGACAACCTGAAAAATGTGACGCACATCACATGCCAGATTTTGGGATGGCCGTGGCCTGCGTCACTCCCCTCGTGCGTTCCCATCCAGCAGGATGGGTAGAACCGGGACAGCGACCTGCAATGTCTAGTCTGAAACGAGAGTCCCCCGCACACCGACTGGTGGCCTGGACGGCGCTGCCGCCCCCATGCCCGATGCCGGCACGCGGCAAGGATGGGCATTCGGGGGCACTATCTGCCCGGAACTGTCAGCCCAGCGTCAAAATCCGCGTGAAGACTGACCGGCGGTAGATGGAGGGCGGCAGCCGGCCCGGGTGGATGCTTACCAGAGGTCTTCCAGCTTGCGCGGCTTGCATGCCACCCAGGAGGCACACAGCATCAGGGTCGCGCAGCCGAACAGGAAGCTGAATGGGATCGTCCAACCGTCGCTGACGGTGTGCAGCCAGCCGACCAGGAATGGCCCCAGGCAGCTGAAGCTGTAGCCCACACCCTGCATGAAGCCGGACAGCGCGGCCGAGCCGGTCGGAGTGCGCGTGCGCAGGTTGATCAGGGTCAGTGCCAGCGGGAACGTGGACGGGCCGACACCGAGCAGGCAGGCCCACAGCAGTGGCGCCTTCATCGGTGCGAGCAGCAGGCCGGTGAAGGCGATCACGAACGAGAAGAAGCCGATCAGGACCAGCGGGAACGGGTTCTGCAGGCGCACCGCCATCGATGGGATGACCAGCGACGGCAGCAGGCCCAGCGCCGAGAACACTGCCACCATCACCCCGCCGAAGGCGGGCGTGCCGCCGGCCTCGACCACGATGCGCGGCAGCCAGGTGAACATCGAATAGGTCATCAGCGAAGTCATGCCGAACATCAGCGTCATGCTCCAGCCCAGCGACGTGCGCCAGACCTTGCCATGCGGTTGTGCGGTCGGGTCGTTGGCATCCAGCACCGGCCCGGGCGCACGGCGCGCCAGCAGCAGCCACGGCAGGCTCGCCGCCAGCGCCAGCAGCGCCCACATGCCTAGCGACACCCGCCAGCCGGCCGCATTGGCCACCGGCACCGCCAGCAGCGCCGGCATCATCGTGCCCAGCTGCAGCACACTGATGTACAGCGTGCTCATGGTGCCGACCTTGTTGGCGAAGTAACGCTTCACCAGCGGCGGCACCACTACGTTGCCGATACCCATGCCGGCCAGTGCGATCACCGAGCCCAGCAGCAGCGTGCCGACGTTGCCGGCGCTGGAGCGCAGCAGCAGGCCGGCGGCTGCCATCAGCATGGCCAGCAGGGTGGTGCGCTCCAGGCCCAGGCGCCGCGCCAGTGCCGGCGTTGCCACGCCGAACAGCGCGAACGAGGCGGTGGGCAGCATGCCCAGCACACCGGTCATGGTGGTGCCGAAATCGAACTGCTGGCCGAGCACATCGAGCAGGGGCGTGATCGAGGTGACCGCTGTGCGCAGGTTGATCGCGGCCAACAGGATCGCGGCGAATGCGAGGACGCGGCCGTGCTGCAGCGACGGCGAATCGGAAGTGGAGGAACTCATCGGTGGTCCTTGCAGGTGTCGCACGCTTCAGCAACGGCATGCAGCGCCGGCATCGGTCTACGCCGAAGCGGCAGGTGGGGGAGGCGGCCATTGTACGTGGCTGGCCAGTGGCGTTGCGGGCGGCCGCGCCTGTCCCGGGCCGCAGGCACAAAAAAACCCGGAGGACAGTGATGTCTTCCAGGCTTCTTGGTGACCACCGAAGTGGTCGGGGAGACAGGATTCGAACCTGCGACCTCTACGTCCCGAACGTAGCGCTCTACCAGACTGAGCTACACCCCGAAGGGAGCCGCCTATTCTAGCGATTCACCCCGATGGCGGCAAGGGGTGGATGCTGTTTTCTTCACACTGCCGAAGCAGTGCCACTTCAGGGAACAAAAAAGCCTGGACGACTTCACCAGGCTTCAATGCGACCACTTGAGTGGTCGGGGAGACAGGATTCGAACCTGCGACCTCTACGTCCCGAACGTAGCGCTCTACCAGACTGAGCTACACCCCGAAGGAGCCGCCTAAGATACCGTGTGAAGGCCAAGGCGGCAAGGCTTTTTTACAGCTCAGCGACGATTTTCTTTCTCGATGCGGTTCTGCTCGCGGGCTTCAAACCACATGCCGTTGAGGATGGCGACCGTCGAGGCGAGGCCGGCGCCGAGGATCCAGGCGAAATACCACATGTTCAATCTCCTGTGTGCAAGACAGGTGCCGACCGTGGGTCGGCACGCTGGCAATCAATAGGCGTTGGGGTTGTCGTCCATGTCCTCGACCGTCGTCTTGCCCTTCAGCACGCGGTACACCCAGGTGGTGTAGGCGAGGATGATCGGCAGGAAGATGGCCGTGGCCAGCAGCATGACCCACAGCGTGAGGTGGCTGGACGAGCTGTCCCAGACGGTCAGGCTGGAGGTGGGCTGGCTGGAGGACGGCAGCAGGAACGGGAAGATCGCAAAGCCGACAGTCAGGATGATGCCAGCGATGGATGCACCCGAGGCGATGAAGGCCAGGCCACCACGACGGGCACGCAGCAGCACCGCACTGGCCAGCGCGCCGAGCAGGCCGAGCACCGGGAACACGATCGTGGCCGGCATGCTGCTGTAGTTGCGCAGCCAACCACCGGCAGCCGTGCCCAGCTCGGCCGTCTTCAGCAGCGGATTGGTCGGGCCATCGGTGACCACCTGCGAGGTGATCTGGTAACCCGGCAGGCCGAAGGCCACCCAGGCACCGGCCACGGCGAACAGCACGAAGCTGATGATGGCGGCGACGCTGCCGTAACGTGCGGCACGTTCGGCCACCGGGCCGTCGGTCTTGATGACCAGCATGGCCGCACCATGCGAAACCAGCATGGCCACGCTGATCAGGCCGGCGATGAGCGCGAACGGTGTGAGCAGGCCGAAGAACGAACCGGTGTAGGTCACGCGCAGGGTGTCATCGAAGTGGAACGGCACACCCAGCAGCACGTTGCCCACCGCCACGCCGGCAATCAGGCCCGGCAGCAGGCCACCGACAAACAGCACGCGGTCCCAGTTGTCGCGCCAGCGCTTGGACGGCAGCTTGCTGCGGTACTTGAAGCCGACCGGGCGCAGGATCAGCCCGAACAGCATCGCAAACACCGCCAGGTAGAAGCCGGAGAAGCTGACCGCATACAGCGGCGGCCATGCGGCGAAAATCGCACCGCCACCCAGTACCAGCCACACCTGGTTGCCTTCCCACACCGGGCCGACGGTATTGATCACCAGCCGGCGTTCTTCATCGGTTTTGGCAACGAACGGCAACAGGGTGCCGACGCCAAGGTCGAAACCATCCATCACGGCCCAGCCGATCAGCAGGATGCCGAGCAGCAGCCACCAGATCACGCGGAGCGTGGTGTAATCAAGTGCAATGAATTCCATCTGGATTCTCCTGCCTCAGGCCTGGCCGGGGGCGACTGCATTGGGGGAAACAGGGCGGATATCGGCCTGCAGCGTCGGCAGGATGTCGTCCGGACCCTTGCGGATCGCCTTCAGCATCAGCTTGATCTCGATGATCAGCAGCACCGTGTACAAGCTGGTGAACACCGCCAGCGTGGTCAGGATTTCATGCAGTGCCAGGCCCGATGCGGCGTAGAAGGTCGGCAGGACGCCGTCCACAGCCCACGGCTGGCGGCCGTACTCGGCAACGAACCAACCGCATTCGATCGCGATCCACGGTGCCGGCAGCGACCACACCGCCAACCGCAGGAACCAGCGCTTGTCCTGGAAGTTGTTGCGGCACGAGAAGTAGAAGGCCAACGCGAAGAAGGCGATCAGGTAGAAGCCCAGGCCCGCCATGATGCGGAAGGTCCAGAACAGCGGGGCCACGCGCGGCACGGTATCCATCGCGGCCTTGGAGATTTCCTCCGGCGTCGCGTTGAGGATGTCTTCGCGGTAGCGCTTCAGCAGCAGGCCATGGCCGAGATCCTGCCAGTGGCGATCGAACATCTCGCGTGCTTCGAGATCGTTGCGGTCCTTCTTCACGCGCTCCAGTGCGCCGTAGGCGATCTGGCCACCGCGGATGCGGTGCTCGGCACGTTCCACCAGCTCCAGGATGCCGGGAATCGGCTGGTCCAGCGAGCGGGTGGCGATCAGGCCCATCAGGTACGGGATCTTCACCGCATAGTCGTTCTGATGGGTGTCTTGGTTGGGAATGCCGAAGGCGGTGAAGTCGGCCGGCGCACGCTCGGTTTCCCACATCGCTTCAATCGCGGCCAGCTTCATCTTCTGGTGTTCGCTGGCGGCATAACCGCTTTCGTCACCCAGCACCACCACCGACAGCGAGGACAGCAGGCCGAAGGCTGCAGCCACCGCGAACGAACGGCGGGCCATGTCCTTGTACTTGCCACGCAGCAGGTACAGCGCGCTGATCGACATCACGAAGATCGCACCGGTCACGTAGCCGGCACTGACGGTATGCACGAACTTGGCCTGCGCCACCGGGTTCAGCAGCACCGCGGCGAAGTCGACCACTTCCATGCGCATGGTTTCCGGGTTGAACACCGCACCGGTCGGGTTCTGCATCCAGCCGTTGGCGATCAGGATCCACACCGCCGACAGGTTGGTGCCCAGCGCCATCAGCCAGGTCACGGTGAGGTGCTTGACCGGAGTCAGGCGCTTCCAGCCGAAGAAGAACAGGCCGATGAAGGTCGCTTCCAGGAAGAACGCCATCAGGCCTTCGATGGCCAGCGGCGCACCGAAGATGTCACCGACGTAATGGCTGTAGTACGACCAGTTCATGCCGAACTGGAACTCCATCACCAGGCCGGTGGCTACGCCGATGGCGAAGTTGATGCCGAACAGGGCACCCCAGAACAGGGTCATCTGCCGCCAGACCTGCTTGCGGGTCATCACGTACACGCTTTCCATGATGGCCACCATGAAGGACAGGCCAAGCGTGAGGGGGACGAATAGGAAGTGGTACATCGCGGTCAGAGCGAATTGCAGCCGCGACAGTTCTACGACTGTCTGATCAATCATGGCCTGGCTACCTCGTTGGATAGTGCCGTTGCAGGTGGCGGGAAGGGTGGTCTACGGGGTGAATGATGTGACCGACTACTTCAAACAGCCTTGATCCAGATCAATGTATGAATGGGTATTCAGGAGGATCGTATGCCAACCCGCCTGGGACTGCGACCGCCGGCCGCAGGGGGAGGCTGTTGCCTGCGCCTACAATGCCTGCCAATGCCCTGTTGCCTGTGAAGACCCTTGAGCGCTGCCGAACCGACTGCTGACGCCGCTGTTTCCGAAGACGAATCGACCCGGTTGCGGCGCATCCGTAGCGCGTGGCTGGCCGATCTGGCGCGGTCCGCGCGCGGCCGCCAGCGGTTGGCCTCGTTGTGCATCAGCCTGTCCGGCGCACTGTTGATCGGCCAGGCGGCCGCCATCGCCTGGCTGGTGCAGCAGGTGCTGGTCGAGCGTGCACCACTGGCCTCGGGCCTGCCGGTGCTGGCCACGCTGGTCGTGATCCTGATCGTGCGTACGCTGCTGGGCAGCGCCACCCAGGCTGCAGCGGGTGACGTGGCCGATGCCGCGCGGCTGGCGTTGCGCGAGCGCGTATTCGCGCGCCTGCTTGGCCATGGGCCGCTGTGGCTGCGCCAACGCCGTACCGGCGAGCTGGGCGAACTGATGTTGCATCACGGCGATGCGATCGAGAGTTATTACAGCGGCTTCCTGCCGGTGCGCACCGAAGTGGTGGTGGTGCCGGTGCTGATCCTCGCGGCAGTGGCCTGGGTCGACTGGGTAGTAGCGCTGATCCTGTTGTTCACCGCGCCCCTGGTGCCGTTCTTCATGATGCTGGTGGGCTGGGGTGCCGAAGCGGCCGGCCGTGCGCAGCTGGGCGAACTGGCACGGATGAGCGGACACTTCGCCGATCGCATCAAGGGCCTGGGCCTGCTGCGCCTGTATGGCCGCGGCGAGGCCGAGCTGGAGGGTATCGAAGCGGCTGCAGAAGGCGTGCGCGTGCGAACGATGAAGGTGCTGCGCATCGCCTTCCTGTCGTCCACCGTGCTGGAGTTCTTCGCTTCGGTGAGCGTGGCGATGGTCGCGCTGTACCTGGGGCTGAGCTATCTGGGCCTGATGTCGTTGCATGCGACGGTGCCCACGCTGGGTGCGGGCCTGTTCTGCCTGCTGCTGGCACCGGAGTTCTATGCGCCACTGCGGCGGCTGGCAGCGCACTACCACGACCGTGCCAACGCGCTGGCTGCGGCCGCTGAAGTGGAGCGCCTGTTGCAGGTGCTGCCGGAAGAAGCTGTCCTTGCCGATGACGAAATGGTGCCGCTGCCGCAGGAGCCGGCCGAAGCGGCGATGGCGCCGTTGCGGGCGTGGGGGCTGATGCTGCGTCCCTTGGGCGCGCCGCATGATGTGCTGCAGGGCCTGGACGTGACACTGGAGCCAGGCCAGCGGCTGGCGCTGGTGGGCCCCAGTGGCAGTGGCAAGAGTACGTTGCTGGAAGCACTGGCCGGTTGGCTGCCCCCCCGTGCGGGCAGGGTGCAGCTGCGACCGGGGCTGCAGGTGGCCTATGCCAGCCAGAGGCCCTACCTGTTCCATGGCAGCATCGCCGATAATCTGCGGCTGGCCGATCCGGGCGCCAGCGACGCCCGCCTGCGCGCGGTGGCCGAGGCCGCGCAGGTGCTGCAGTTCGCACAGCGCCTGCCGCAGGGGCTGGATACCGTGATCGGTGAGCGCGGCTTCGGCCTGTCCGGTGGTGAAGCACGCCGCATCGGCCTGGCCCGGTTGCTGCTGCGCGATCCACAGGTACTGCTGCTGGATGAGCCCACCGCCTTCCTCGATGCGGACACCGAAGCCGCGCTGCTGCGCAGCCTGGCCGCCTATGCGCGCGGGCGCAGCGTGGTGGTCGCCACCCATAGCCCGGCGGTGATTGCCTGGGCCGACCGTTGCCTGCTGCTGCCCGAAGGGCGGCTGGTCGAGCCAGCGCAGGCGGTGCGCGCATGAGTCGTTCGCCGGATTCACTGCGCGCGGTATTCCTGCGCCATCGCGCGCGCCTGTTGCTGGCCGTGCTGCTGCTGTGGGCCACGATGCTGGCCGGCACCGCCCTGCTGGGGTTGTCGGGCGGCTTCCTGACCGCCGCAGCGCTGGCCGGTGTCGCCGGCCTCGGCCAGGGCTTCAATTTCTTCACGCCCTCGGCGGGCATCCGTGGGCTGACCATGGCGCGCATCGCGTCGCGCTACTTCGAAAAACTGGTGGGGCATGACGTGACCCTGCGCATCGCCCGTGACCTGCGCGTGTGGTTCTTCCGACGCGCGCTGCCGCTGGCACCGGCGCGGTTGGGCGCGACGCGTACCGGGGAGCTGCTGGCACGCCTGCTGGGTGACATCGGCGAAGTGGATGGCCTGCTGGTGCGCGCCATCGGCCCCCTGTTGGCCCTGGGTGGGTTGTCGCTGGTGGGGGTGGCTTCGGCCGCTGTGGTCCTGCCTTCGGCGGCTGTGCTGCTGGCGGTACTGGCGGTGCTGATCAGCTTCGGGGTGCCGTGGCTGGGCGTGCGTGGGCATGACGATGAGGAGGCCGATCGCGCCGCACATCGCGCTGCGCTGCGCACCGCCGCGTTCGAAGGACTGGAAGGCGCGGGTGATCTGGCCGCACTGCATGCCAGCACGGCATGGCAGTTGAAGGTGCGGGTGGCCGCCAAGCAACTGGCCTCGCGTGATCGTCGCCGTCGCTGGCGCCTGATCGCGGCCTCGACCCTGCACGGCCTGGTTGCCGGGCTGGGTCTGGTAGCGATGCTGGCACTGGCTCTGCATGCGGCCGAACAGCAGCGCATCGCGCCGGAAATGGCCGCTGGGCTGGTGTTCCTCACCGTGGCACTGATCGAACTGTGGGCCGGCATGGGCCTGGCCTGGCAGTCACTGCAGTCCGGGCGCATCGCTGCTGCGCGGCTGCAGGCGATCGTCGAGCAGCCGCCGACGGTGGAAGACCCGCAGGCGCCGCAGCCGGTGCCGCAGGCGGCGCGCGTGCATTGGGATGACATCCATTTCCAGTGGCCAGGCGCGGTGCGTCCGGTGCTGTCTGGCCTGCAGCTGACCCTGGCACCGGGCGAGCGCATTGCCATCCGCGGCGACAGCGGCAGTGGCAAGACCACGCTGTCCAGCCTGCTGCTGCGATTGTGGGATCCGCAGCAGGGGCGGTTGACCTACGGTGGCCGTGACCTGCGCGACTTCGCCCAGGGCGACTGGCATCGGCAGCTGGCCTGGTTGCCGCAGAACGCCCCGGTGTTTGCCGGCAGCGTGGCCGAGAACCTGCGGCTGGGTGATCCCGATGCGAGCGACGCGGCGTTGTGGGCGGTGCTGCGGCGCGTGCGCCTGGGCGAATGGGCCGAGCACAATGGTGGCCTGCAGGCCTGGGTGGGCGAGAACGGCGCGACCATGTCGGCCGGTCAGGCACGGCGCCTGGCACTGGCGCGCGCGCTGCTGCGCAATGCGCCGATCCTGCTGCTGGACGAGCCGACCGAGGGCCTGGACGTGGATACCGCGCGCGCGCTGCTGCTGGATCTGGCCAGCTTGCTGGACGGCCGCAGCCTGCTGATGATCACCCACGACGACCTGCCCGAAGGCGTGGTTGATGCGCAGTACCGGTTGTGTGATGGGGTTCTGATCCGCGAAGCGTGAAATCATCCCGGTAGTGCCGGCCGCTGGCCGGCAACCACGCATCCGGTTCGAACATCATGGCGTTGCCGGCCAGCGGCCGGCACTACCCATTCGAACGGTTACCGCGAAAACTCGCGCAGCATCACTGCGATCGAGGCCACGTTGGCCAGCACGCACAGCCAGAACACCCATTGGAACGAGGCCTTGCGATGCTTGTGGCGGAACAGCCCCTGGCCCAGCAGCGCACCGGGCCAGCCGCCGGCAAAGGCCAGCAGTTGCAGGGTGCGCTCGGGAATCCGCGATTGCTTGCGCTGTGCCGCGCGCTTGTCGTGGCCGTACAGGCCGAACGACACTGCGCTGGCCAGCAGGCACCAGCCGCCCAGCCACAGTGGCAGCACGCCGCTGATCATCAGCGCGATCAGCGCGCCGAACGCGGCCAGCGCGAGGTTGCGCCGCCACGCCACTTAGAGTGCGTCGAGGAAGCCGCGCACGGCCGGGCCGAAGCGCTCGAAATCGACCAGGAAGGCGTCGTGGCCCTGTGGTGATTCCAGGCCGATGAACTGCGCATCGGCACCGCCTGCGCGCAGGCCATCTGCTACTTGCTGCTGCTGCTGCACCGGGAACAGGATGTCGGTGTTGGCACCGATCGCCAACGCCTTCTCCACCCGGATCTTCGCCAGCCCGGCCAGCACGTCGCCGTCGGCATACTCGGCCAGGTCGAACCAGTCCATCGAGCGGCTCAGGTACAGGTAGCAGTTCGGATCGAAGAAGCGCACGAAGCGCCGCGCGTGGCCTTCCAGGTAGCTTTCCACCTGGAATTCCAGGCCGAACGGATCGTCGTCGGTCTGGTCCGAATCCAGCCGCACGCGGCCGAAGCGGCCATCCCATTCCAGCGCCGAGCGGTAGGTGATCACGCCCAGCTTGCGCGCCATGCGCATCCCCGATTCCGGGTACGCATCGTCATCGTAGTGGCCGCCGTTCCAGCGCGGGTCGAGGCGGATTGCCTCGCGCTGCAGCGAGCGGATCGCGATCGAGAACGGCAACGCCTGTGCACTGCCGGAGATGTTGATGTGGCTGCGTGCGATGCCCGGCTGCAGCATCAGCACGGCCAACGCGGTCATGCCGCCCATTGAATTGCCGACCACGCAGGCCAGTCGTTCAATGCCCAGCGCCTGCACCACCTCGATGGCCGCGCGAGCGCCGTCCTCGATCGACAGCTCCGGGAAGTCGAGGCGATAGGGTTGGCCTGTAGCCGGATTGAGCGACGCCGGTCCGGTCGAGCCCTTGCAGCTGCCCAACGAGTTCACGCACACCACGAACCAGCGGTCGCTGTCGATCGGCTTGCCGGGCCCGACCATCGCGTCCCACCAGCCCGGTGCCGGGTTGGCGTCGTTGGCGGCGGCATGCGCATCCGGCGACAGCCCGGTGACGATCAGGATCGCGTTGCCGGCATCGGCATCCAGCGTTCCCCAGGTTTCGTAGGCCACGCGAGCACCGTGCAGGGCGCCACCGCGCTTGAACGGGAACGGCGAGGGCAGGGCATGGAAGCGAGTGCCGGGCGGGATGAATTCAGTCATGCGGGCATTCTAGCGGGGCTGCATGTGGAGCTGGCGACACGCTGGTTTCCATCGGCGATGCACCCGGTAGTACCGGCCGCTGCCGGCAACCTCATGAACCTTGATGTGCCCGCGTGGTTGCCGGCCAGCGGCCGGCACTACCGTGCGGAGCGTCAAGGGAACCGCAACTCAACCACGCCCTCATGCGGCAGGTTCACCTTCACAGGCGTGCTCTGCAGATCGTCCTCGCTACGGTTGGCGCTGCCGCTGCGCGAGATGCGCGCCAGCACTTCCACTTCGCGATGGGCCGACAGCGGTGCGGTCGGCATCGGGCTGTCACCGTCACCCAGCCCGACCGTGGCCGGGAAGCCAGCCAGCGGCAGCTTGCGTGCGGCCACCGGCATCGGCGGTCCACCCGCGGCACGCGCCAGTACGAACACCTGGGTGCCGGCTGGCCACTCGCTGCTCTTCAGCGCCGGCAGCTGCACGCGTACCTGCAGCAGCGCCGGTGGCGTCGCAGCGCCAGCATCGGGCGCCTGGCCGACGGCTTCGCGGGCGATCGCGATCTGTGCCTGCAGTGCCTGTGCGGCACCCGGTTCCAGTCGCGGCAGCAGGCTGCTCCAGATATCGGCTGCTTCGGCATTCCGGCCGCGCTGGCGCAGGGCGATGCCGAGCAACCAGCTGGCGCGTTCGGCATCCGGGGCCAGGCTGCGCGCCTGCTGCAGCCAGGTCATTGCGGTGTCGTCGAACTGTTTGCCGGCATCGGCCTGTGCCCGCGCCTGTGCCGCTTCCACCAGCACGCCGGGGTCTTCAGGGGCCAGGGCGGCGGCACGTGCGAAGGCGTCCGCCGCAGCCGACGTGTTGCCCAGCTCGGCCTGCGAACGCCCGAGCAGCGTCCAGCCATCGGCACGCTGCGGATCGCGCTGCAACGCATCCTGCAGGGCCTGCACGCCGTCACGCAGGGTGGCCACCGACGGCGCAGGCTGCACCTGTGCCGCACGCGGGTCTCCGACCAGCAGGTACAGGCAGGCACCGGCCACGCCCAGCGCGAGCACGCCGACCACGAAGCCGCGGCGGCCATGGTGGCGCAGCGGCCACAGCACCAGTGCAGCCATCAGCGCAGCACTCACACCCGCTGCCATGGGAAGCCAATGGCTCACCAACCGTCTCCTTCATCAGTCTTGCTGGCCGGTGCGGACGCGACCGTGCGCCCACGACGGCGGACGATGCCCAGCACCACCAGCGCACCGGCGCCGAGCACCAGCAGCGGACCGCCCCACAACAGCCACGTACCCGGCTGCAGTGGTGGCTGGTAGAGCACGAACTCGCCGTAACGGGCGACCAGGAACTGCTTGATCTGTGCGTCGTCATGGCCCTGCTGCATCAACTGCAGCACTTCGCGGCGCAGGTCCTGGGCGATCTGCGCGTTGGAATCGGCCAGTGACTGGTTCTGGCACTGCACGCAGCGTAGCTGCGCGGCCAGGTCATGAAAGCGGCGTTCCTCTGCGCCATCGCGGAACTGCAGCGGCTGCGGATCGTGCAGCGGCTGCTGGGCCAGCGCGGCCAACGGCAGCATCATGAGCAGCAGCGCCAGCAGCCAGCGCATCGGCTCAGGGCGCCGTGTGCAGGGTGTTGCCGGCATTGCCCTGGGCCTTTTCGATCTTCTCCAGGGCCGGGATCAGCTTCTCGTCGACCACGCGCTGGGTCATCGCCCCGCTGTACTTCCAACGCACGATGCCACTGCCATCGACCAGGAAGGTTTCCGGCGCAGCGGTCACGCCCCAGTCGATCGCGGTGCGGCCTTCCACGTCGCTGAGCACGACCATGAACGGGTTGCCCAGCTGCTCCAGCCAGTGCAGGGCATCGGTCGGGTCGTCCTTCCAGTTGTAGCCGATCACGCGTACGCGCTTGCTCTCGGCGAAACGGGTCAACACCGGATGTTCCTCGCGGCAGGCCGCGCACCAGCTGCCCCACACGTTCAGCAGGTAGGGCGCGCCGCGCAGCTCGTCGCTGTGCACGATCATTTCCGGGTCGTGCAGCACCGGCAGCGCGAACGCCGGCGCCGGCTTGTCGATCAGGGCCGACGGCAGCACGTCGCGCTGCGGGTCGCCGGATTTCATCACCCCGTAGATCATCAGCCCGAGCAGGCCGAAGAAGAACAGCACGCCGATCACGATGGCTACCGGCGGCAGCGGGCGGGAGGGGCGCGGGGCGGGGGACTCGGACATGGGAACTCCTACGGACGACGGAAGCGGCGGTCGGCGGCGGTGATGAATCCGCCCAGGGCCATCAGCAGCGCGCCCAGCCAGATCCAGCGCACGAACGGTTTGATGTGCACCCGTACCGCCCATGCATTGTTGCCCAGCGGCTCGCCCAATGCCACGTAGACATCACCGTCGAAGCGTGCATCGATGCCGGCTTCGGTCATCACCTGGCCGCCACTGGCGTACTGGCGCTTCTCCGGATGCAGCAGTGCCAGTTCGCGGCCATTGCGGAACACGCGCAGATGGCCGCGGTCGGCGATGAAATTCGGACCTTCGCGATGGTCCACGCCTTCGAAGCGCACTTCATGGCGGCCGACCACCACCTGCTGTCCGGGTGCCAGCGCTACTTCGCGCTGCACGTTGAGTGCTTCCACCAGCAGCGCGCCGGCCAGGAACACGGCAATGCCGGCATGGGCGACGATCATCCCCAGCATTTCGGCGGTGAAACGGCCGTTGCCGCGCAGGCGCTGCCAGACGAAGCGGGCGGTGCCCAGCCCGACCCAGGCCGCTGCAGCAACGCCCAGGCCGGCCTTCCAACCGTTCTGTGGGGCCTGCCACCAGGCCAGCGCGCCGAGCAACATGGCCAGCCCCAGCCACGGTGCCAGCAACGCGAATGCACGCGAAGGCTGGTCGCGCTGCCACTTCACCAGCGGGCCGAACGGCAGCAGCAGGATCATCGGCGCCATCAGCAGCAGGAACAGGCTGCCGAAGTAGGGCGGGCCGACCGAGATCTTGCCCAGTGACAGCGCATCGGCCAGCAGCGGGTACAGCGTGCCGAGCAGGACCATCGCGCAGGCAGTGGCCAGCAGCAGGTTGTTGGCCAGCAGCAGGGTTTCGCGCGATGTCGCGGTGAAGCCACGGCGCGGATCGTCGGCGTTCACCGACAGACGTGGCGCCCGCAGCGCATACAGCAGCAGGCTGCCGCCGACCAGCACCGACAGGAACACCAGGATGAACAGGCCGCGCGAGGGATCGGCGGCGAACGAATGCACGCTGGTGAGCACGCCGGAGCGCACCAGGAACGTACCCAGCAGTGACAGCGCGAAGGCGGCGATTGCCAGCAGCAACGTCCAGCTGCCGAAGGTGCCGCGCTTCTCGGTGACGGCCTGCGAATGGATCAGCGCCGCACCGACCAGCCACGGCATGAAGCTCGCGTTTTCCACCGGGTCCCAGAACCACCAGCCGCCCCAGCCAAGCTCGTAGTAAGCCCACCAGCTGCCCAGCGCGATCCCCAGCGTCAGGAAGCCCCAGGCGACGTTGGTCCACGGTCGCGTCCAGCGCAGCCAGCGGGCGTCGACGCGTCCTTCCAGTAGTGCGGCTACCGCGAACGCGAACGGCACCGCGAAGCCGACGTAACCGATGTAGAGCATCGGCGGGTGGATGATCAGCCCGGGGTCCTGCAGCAGCGGGTTGAGGTCACGGCCTTCCAGTGGCGCCGGGTTCAGGCGCAGGAACGGATTGGAGGTGAAGATCAGGAAGGCGAGGAAGCCGACGCTGACCACGCCCATCACCGCCAGCACGCGCGCTTGTACCGGCGCCGGCAGGTGCCGCGAGAACAGCGCCACCGCGCCGGTCCACAGCGCCAGCACCAGCGCCCACATCAGCAACGAGCCCTCGTGCGCGCCCCAGACCGCCGAGTAGCGGTAGATCATCGGCAGCAGCGAATTGGAGTTCTCGGCCACGTAGCGCACCGAGAAGTCCTGCTGAACGAACGCGGCGGTGAGTACCGCGAAGGCGCCGGCAAGCAGCAGCAGCTGCGCGAAGGCGGCCGGTCGCGCCACCGCCATCCATGCCGTGTTGTTGCGCTGCGCACCGGCCAGCGGCAGGCCGGCCTGCAGCAGCGAGGCCAGCAGCGCGCACAACAGCAGGATCTGACCCAGTTCGGGCAGCACTCAGCGCACCTCGGGTGCCGTCACCGGCACATCATGCTTGCGATGGGCGTCGCCCATCTTGTCGGCCACTTCCTTCGGCACATACTTCTCATCGTGCTTGGCCAGGACTTCATCGGCGACGAAGATTCCGTCCTGCAGGCGGCCGCTGGCAACCACGGCAGTGCCCTCGGCGAACATGTCCGGCAGGATCCGTGAGGTGCTCACCGCCAGCTGAGCATCGCCGTCGGTGACCTCGAAGCGTGCTTCCAGCGAGCCGACCGGGCGGTTGAAGGAGCCCTTCACCACCATGCCGCCCAGGCGGAAGCGCGACTGCGCATCGACATCCCCGCGCAGCACCTCCGAGGGCGTGTACAGGTAGGCGATGTTGCGCTCCAGTGCCATCGCCACCAGCGCGGTGGCCAGGCCGGACGCAAGCAGGGCCAACAGCACCCAGACCAGGCGGCGACGCTGTACCGGGGTCATCGTTCCAGCTCCGTCGGCAACGACGACGCGGCTTCCTGCTTGCCGGCGCGGGTCTGCTGTCGCTGCTGGCGTGCCAGGGCGAGGCGGCGTGCCACGCGCAGGCGCAGCCACGAACCGATGGCATCGGCGCCGAGCACCAGTACGAACACGGCGTAGGCACCGATCACGTAAGGCAGGTGGGTCATGGCTGGGCCTCCCCGGCCGGGCGTGCGGCATCGACCCGGCCACCGACCCAGGCCTTGCCGGCCTCGCGGTCGAGGTTGTCGGCGCGGGCCTTGGCCAGCACCGAGCCTGCGAACCAGAACTTGGTGCCGATCACCATCCACCACAGCGGCGCGATCATCGCGCTGCTGATCGCCGATTCACCGAACACGTTGATCGACTGGCGCTGGTGCAGGCCGCCCCACCAGTCCACCGAATAGCGGATCACCGGCAGCAGGCTGACACCGACGATGGCCAGCAGGCCAGCCGCGCGAGCGGCGCTGCGACGGTCCTCGATGGCGTGGTACAGGCCGATCACGCCCAGGTACAGGAACAGCAGCACCAGTTCACTGGTCATGCGCGGGTCCCAGTCCCACCAGGTGCCCCAGGTGCCCTTGCCCCAGATGCTGCCGGTGAGCAGGGTGATCAGGGTGAAGCCTGCGCCCATCGGCGCGCAGGCCATGGCCAGGATCTCGCAGACCTTGATCCGCCAGATCAGGGCGATGGCGGCATACAGCGCCATCAGCGCGAACACGAACAGGCTCATCCAGGCACTGGGCACGTGGATGTAGAGGATGCGGAAGCTGTCCAGCTGCTTGGCTTCCGGCGGCACCACCAGCAGCGCCTGCCACACGCCCACCAGCAGCACCGGCACCGCAGCCAGGTAGAACACCCGCGACCAGCGGGCAGCGAATCGGTCGAACGTGGGGGGCGAGCCGAGTTGGTGGAACCAGCGGACAATCGGATTCATGCGTGGCGGCTATCCAGCAGGGGTGGATTGGCTCTCAGCTCGGTCAACTCAGAGAAATACGTATTGCAGCAGCGGTGGCCAGCGGAGCCAGCACCAGCGCGACCAGCAGGCCGGCGCCCAGCATCAGCAGCGCACCGACCGGATCCTGTCCGCGTCCGGCCGCTGCCAGACTGCCTGCACCGAACACCAGCACCGGCACGTACAGTGGCAGCGACAGCAACGCTACGAGAATACCAGAGCGCCGGATGCCTACGGTCAGTGCTGCGACCACGCCACCGATCAGGCTCAGCAACGGTGTTCCCAGCAGCAACGATGCCAGCAACATCGGCAGCTGGTCATGCGGCAGATGCAGCATTTCGGCCAGCAGCGGGCTGACCACGATCAGCGGCAGCGCAGTGGTGGCCCAGTGCAGCAGCACGCGCACCAGCACCAGCCAGGCCAGTGGCACCGGCGCCAGCAGCCATTGTTCCAGCGAGCCGTCTTCGGCATCGGAGCGGAACAGTGAATCCAGTGACAGCTGGCCGGCCAGCAGTACCGCCAGCCACAGCACTGCGCCGGCGGTGGCGGCCAGCAGTTGCGGTTCGCGGCCCTGGGCGAGCGCGAACAGGACCACCACCAGTACCGCGAACAGCAGCGGTTGCAATGCGTCGCCGCGACGGCGCCAGAGCAGGCGCAGGTCGCGCCTGAGCAGCGCACCTGCGGTCTGCCACAGGCCCGGTTCGGTACCCGGCGCGATCATGCAGCACCGCCGAGGTCGAGCTGGCGGGTACGCACCGGCGGTGCGGCATAGGCGCCATGGGTGGTGACCAGTGCAGCGCCGCCGGCACGCAGATGCGCGGAAATCATCCGGTTGACCAGGGTGATGCCCTCCAGGTCGAGGTTGGCATAGGGTTCGTCGAGCAGCCACAACGGCGCCGGCGACAGCCAGATGCGTGCCAGTGCCAGACGCCGCTTCTGTCCGGCCGACAGATGCCGCACCAGAGTGTCCTCGTAGCCGGCCAGGCCAACGATGGCCAGCGCGTTGCCGGGCATCTGCCGCGCGCGGCGACCGTGCAGGCCGCACAGGAAATGCAGGTTCTCCAGCGTATCCAGGTCCGGCTTCAGCGCCGGTAGGTGGCTGAGGTAGGCCACATAGCGTGCACGCTCGGCATTGCTGGCCGGCTTGCCGTCGATCCGCACCTGACCGGCACCGGGCCGGGCCAGGCCGGCCAGCACGCGCAGCAGGGTGGTCTTGCCGGCACCATTGCCGCCCTGCACCAGCAGCGCCTCGCCGGCGTCCACATGGAAGTCCAGCGGGCCGAACACCGGCTCGTCATTGCGGGAGAAGCTCAGGCCGCTGGCGGCCAGCAATGCAGGGGTGTTCAAGGGGCAGGGTCTTCATGCCGGAGTGCGGCGGCAATTGTAGCGGTGAATGCATACGGTAGTGCCGGCCGCTGGCCGGCAGGCGCGACCAAGCGTCGCAGATTGTCCGAGGTTGCCGGCCAGCGGCCGGCACCACCGAAGCAGGGATTGCGTAAACTCAGGGGCCTGTCTCCCCATATCCCCAGGCCGATGCAACCGAACACCAAGCTGCCCAAGGTCGGTACCACGATCTTCACCGTGATGTCCCAGCTCGCTGCCGAACACGGCGCGGTCAACCTGGGCCAGGGTTTTCCGGATTTTTCGGCGCCGCAGCGCCTGATCGACGAGACCGCCAGGGCGATGGCCGCCGGGCTGAACCAGTACCCGCCGATGACCGGTGTGGCGCCGCTGCGCCAGGCCATCGCGCAGAAGGCGCTGGACTGCTACGGCGCGCAGGTGGATGCGGACAGCGAGATCACTGTCACCAGTGGCGGTACCGAGGCCATCTTCAACGCCATCCACGCCGTGGTGCGGGCCGGCGAGGAAGTGATCGTGCTCGACCCGGCCTATGACTGCTACGAGCCGGCGATCGACCTGGCCGGCGCCAAGGCGGTGCATGTGTCGCTGGATCCGCAGACCTTCGCCGTCGACTGGGACCGCGTGCGCGCGGCCATCACCCCGCGCACCCGCATGCTGATCGTCAACACCCCGCACAACCCGTCCGGCGCGATGCTGTCGGCGCAGGACATGCAGGCGCTGGCCGAGCTGCTGCGTGGCACGCAGATCTACCTGATTTCCGATGAGGTGTACGAGCACATCATCTACGATGGCCGCCGCCACGAATCGGCGCTGCGCTATCCGGAACTGCGTGAGCGCGCTTTCGTCATCTCCAGCTTTGGCAAGACCTACCACTGCACCGGCTGGAAGATCGGTTACGCGATCGCACCGCCGGCGCTGACCGCCGAATTCCGCAAGGTGCACCAGTACAACACCTTCACCAGTTTCGGCCCGGCGCAGTACGGCTTTGCCGCGATGATCCGCGATGAACCCGAACACCACCTGGAGCTGGGCGCGTTCTACCAGGCCAAGCGCGACCGCTTCCGCGAGCAGCTGGCCGGCACCCGATTGAAGGCGTTGCCGGTGCCGGGAGGTTATTTCCAGCTGGTCGATTACTCGGCCATCAGCGATCTGCCGGACCATGAGTTCGTGAAGTGGCTGACCATCGAGAAGGGCGTCACCGCCATTCCGCTGTCGCCGTTCTACGAGAATCCGCCGGCTGGTCAGCGCCTGGTGCGCCTGTGCTTTGCCAAGAATGAAGCGACCATGGACGCGGCGATCGAACGCCTGCGCCTGCTCTGAGCGAGGCTTGAACATGCAGGACCTGCGCATTTCCCTCGTCCAGGGTGACACCCGCTGGCACGACCCGACTGGCAACCGTGCCTACTACGGTGCGTTGCTGGCGCCGCTGGCCGGCAGCACCGACCTGGTGATCCTGCCGGAGACCTTCACCAGTGGCTTCTCCAACGAGGCCATCGCCCAGGCCGAAGGCATGGATGGCCCGACCGTGGCCTGGGTGCGCGAGCAGGCCAGGGCCTTGAACGCGGCGGTGATCGGCAGCGTGCAGTTGCGCGAGGGCGAGGGCGAGGGCGTCTACAACCGTCTGCTGTTCGCCACGCCCGACGGCGAGCTGCAGTACTACGACAAGCGCCACCTGTTCCGCTATGGCGGCGAGCACGAGCGCTATTCGGCCGGTCGCGAGCGCCTGAGCGTGGAATGGAAGGGCTGGCGGATCAATCCGCAGGTCTGCTACGACCTGCGTTTCCCGGTGTTCTGCCGCAACCGCTACAACGTGGAGCGTCCGCAGCAGCTGGATTTCGACCTGCAGATCTTCGTCGCCAACTGGCCGTCGGCACGCGCCTATGCATGGAGGACCCTGCTGCGTGCGCGGGCGATCGAGAACCTGTGCTTCGTTGCTGCGGTCAACCGTGTCGGCGTCGATGGCAACCAGCTGCACTACGCAGGTGACAGCGCGGTGCTGGATTTCCTGGGGCAGCCTCAGGTGGAGATCCGCGAGCGCGAACAGGTGGTCACCACCACCATTTCGGCCGAGGCGCTGGCCGCACACCGCGCGCGCTTCCCGGCCATGCTTGATGCCGATGCCTTCCATCTGGACGAACAGGCCTGAGCGACGGCCTGAACGCTGCCGCACCAGCGCGCGCGCCTGCATTCAACCTGCACGCGCGCGCTGCTAGATTCGCCGCCAGTCCGACCGAACGGGAAGTCCCGCCATGAACAAGCCCTTCGCCCTGCTGCTGGCCCTGTCTGCCGCATCGCTCGCCCCGGCCGCGCACGCTGCCGGCAACCTCGATTGCGAGCTGCACTACAACCTGTCCGGCTGGTCGCTGATCTACAAGACTGCCTCCGGCAATGGCACTGTCACCTGCAGCAACGGCGCCAGCATGCCGGTGCGCATCCAGATGAAGGGGGGCGGCCTGACCGTGGGCAAGTCGAAGATCACCAACGGGCGCGGCAATTTCACCGGCGCGATCAGCATCGATCAGCTACTGGGCACCTACGCATCGGTCGGTGCACATGCCGGTGCGATGAAATCCAGCAATGCGCAGGTGATGACCAAGGGCGACATCTCACTGGCCCTGTCCGGTACCGGCAAGGGCTGGGACCTGGGCGTGGACGGTACCGCGTTCACCCTCAGCCGGCGTTGAGGCGGCGCTGCGCTGCGCCATCCCAGCTGATCCGGATGTAGTGCTGTTCGGAATCGCTCAACAACCGTTCGACACCGAAACCATTCTTCAGCAGCTGTGCGACCACGTCTTCGACGAGCTGCTCGCTGGCCATCACCTGGCTGAAGCCGAACACGATATAGCGGCGGCCATTTTCCGAGCCGATCTGGATCGAGTTGTCGAGGTCGCGGTAGAACTGTTCGATCGGGCGCTTGGCGGCATCGGCGTTGGCGCGGGCCTGTTCGGCGGTGATGGTGATCATGGGCATCTGCCTTGTGCGGGAGAGCACGCACGATAGCCAGCGCCCTGATGTGAATTCCGTGCGTGGCGCACAATGCCCCGTGTTTGCAGCAATTCCTAACATGAGCTGTGAACGTCAAGATGCGCAGGGAAAGTGCCGCGCGGCGGTGAGCATCCTGCATCGACATGAAGCCATCGGGAAGGGATGGGTGCCAGCAGCAGTACAGGCGTGCAACGCACCGCCCAGAGGGGATCCTGCACCCATCCGATGCTGTGGGCACGCAGTGCATTTACATTTCCTTGACCTTGCAGTAACCCCGCAATGCCTAACAGGGACGTCCCAGCGATTCTGCTGGGATCATTGGAGACGCTGGAATGGAGTTCAGAACGTCCGTGCTGCTCGTGGCCCTCATCGCCACACCCGCGATCGCCCACGCCGAAGTCTGCCTGTCCGACAGCGGCATCGTTGTGTCCTGTCCTAGCCTGTTACCGCATCCGGTGACGGCCAGGTTCGAGATCGGGACCCTGCCGCGTGTGGCCGGCTCGCCATCGGAGATCTACATCACAGGCGGCGGCCAGGTGGATGGAACGAGTAATTTCTCGGTCTATGCCAATGGTCAGTTCCTGTGCCGTACCAATGACAATTACGACGGTGGCAACACCACGCCGATTCGCCATTGCACCGCGACCATCGCAACACCCGGGACCTATGTGATCTCGGCGTCGCGCAACAGCCCTGGCAACTTCCTTGCGCCGATGGACGAAGTGATCAACGTGCAGTAATCGATTGTCCGCTGACCCAGGCCCCGGGGCGTAACCCCCGGGGCCTCTGCTGCCCTTATGGCAGCGGGACCGGCTCCTTCACCGTTGCGATCCACAACCAGGCCTTCCGCCGTCAACTGCCCTGTCCCGTTGCAGCCACAAGGCCAGCAGGCCACACACGATAAGGGTCGGTGCCAGCAGCTGCACTGCACCGGCCAGTGCCATTGCCGCACCGATCAACAGGTAGTAGAGCAGGCCGAACAGCGCGCCTGCGCTGCCGAGACAATGTGGATAGCCGCGCAGGGCCTGGCCGAGCACATTGGGAATGGCAAGGCCGAAGCCCGTCACCACCGGCACCATCGCCGCGACCAGGGCCGGGTGATCATGCAGCAACGCGGCCAGCAGGCCTCCCGTAAGAACCAGTCCTGCGGCGATGCGGATGCGCGTGGTTGTGGCAACGCCTGCACGCAGCAGGCGCCCATTGCCCCACGCGCCCAATGCCGAACCCAGTGCCAGCACCGCGCCGCTGGCGCCGAACCAGGTGGCTGGCCAGTGCAGGCGCGCAAACACGAAGGGGCCGAGTACATACCAGCTGTACATCGCGACGTTGAAGGCCATCACCAGCAACGCGTGTGACCAGATCCAGCGATCGCGCAGCAGTTCCCGCAGCAGCGGCAGCATGGGCGTGTGCGGGATCTGTACAGGGCGGCTTTCGCGCAGCCCTGCCAGGCATGCGACTGCCAGCAGGGCAGCAATCAGCAGCAGGCCGGACTGTACGCCGACATAGCCATTGGCGGCGACCAGCAGCGTGCCCAGTGCAAGACCGATGGCCGGACTCAGGGCCAACGCCATGCCGATCCAGGAGAATGCCTGCGCCAACGCCGGCCCCTGCAGATGGTCGCGCAGCACGGTCTGGGTGACCACCGAAGCAGCGGCGGCGCCGACTGCGGCCAATGCCTGGGCCAGCAGCACCTGGCCGAAGCTGCCAGCCATCAGGCCGCCCAATGCAGCCACTGCGAAAACGCCGAGGCCACAGAGAAGGGCGGGGCGACGACCGATACGATCGGCCAGGCGCCCCCACAGCAGCACACCCGCAGCGAAGCCGAACAGGTACAGGCTCATGGCCTGGCTGGCGGCACTCGGCGGCAAGGCGAAGCGTATGGCTAGATCGGCCAGGGCCGGGCTGTACAGGGTCTGTGCCAGCTGCGGAAACATCAGCAGTGCAATGGCGAGCAACAACAGGCGACGCGACATGCGGGCGCTCCAGGAACGGGGCCGCGCATTGTGGTCGCGTCCGCAATGGCGCACCCTGTCTATCCTGTCATCGAATGTATGAAATCAGACATGGCCTGGTTGCAGCCGGACGCGCACTTCGACGCCGATGCCTGGAGCGCTCCGGTGCTGGGGATCGCGGCCTCACTGGCGGATCACGATTCGGGTTGGCACCAGCACGCACGCGCGCAGCTGCTGTACACCCGACAGGGCTGTACGCGCCTGACCTATGGTGATCGCATCAGCCTGCTGCCGCCCGCGCGCGCAGCGTGGATTCCGGGTGGGCTGCGCCATCGCGCGCAGATGCGCCAAGCGGTCGACTACCGTTCGTTGTACTTCGACGCCACCCTGTCGGCCCAGCTGCCCCGGCAGCCGGCGATCATCGGCGTAGGCCCGCTGCTGCAGGCCTTGCTGGAGCCGATCGCGCAGGCACCGTTCGACCATGACTGGCAGTCGCCGCGCGCGCACCATCAACTGGGGTTGTGCGTGCTGGAGATCGCCGCTGCACCGGTGGCGCCGATGGACCTGCCTTTACCGCGTGATCCGCGGATTGCACGTTGCCTGCCGCTGGCCGAACAGCTGCCGCCCGAACTGGGGGAGCTGGCCGCGCGCACAGGCCTGAGCGCGCGTACCGTCGGTCGGTTGATGCAACGCGATACCGGCATGAGCTATCAGGCCTGGCGCCAGCAATGGCGCCTGATGCGGGCCATGGAGCTGCTGCTGCTCGGCCATCGCGTCGCGCATGTGGCCCAGGACACCGGCTTCTCCGCCGAGAGCCCGTTCATTGCCTTCTTCCGCAGCATGACCGGCACTACGCCCGCCGCTTTCCAGCGCCACGCAAAAGGGGACGGAGGGGATTAGTCGTTTTCGCCCCTTCGATACACACCGTGGCAAAAACGAATTAATCCCCTCCGTCCCCTTTTTAAAGAAAAACCCCGGCCGGAGCCGGGGTTTTTCATGTCGCTCGCGTCAGCGATCAGCCGCCGCGCGGGCCACTGCGGCGCGGGCCGCCGGGGCCACGGTTGCCGCCGGGGCCACCCGGGCCACGGTTGCCACCCGGGCCGCCGGGACCACGATTGCCGCCGGGACCGCCCGGGCCACGGTTGCCACCGGGGCCACCTGCGCCGCGGTTGCCGCCCGGGCGTGCATTGGCGTTGCCGCCCGGACGACCGTTGCCGGCCGGACGCGCACTGCCATACGGGTTGAAGCCCGGATTGGCGTGGTCGGACGGGAAGCTCGGGGCGTTGCCCGGATGGCCGTACGGGTGCTTGTTGCCCTGGCCCTGCGAGCGGTTGCCGGCACCGGCCGGACGGCCCTGGCCGCCACCGGCGCCACGGCCTTCACCACCGAAACCGCCACGGCCCTGGCCGCCACCGGCGCCTGCGCCGGGACCCTTCGGCTTGCCGTATGGACGACCCTGGCCGCCTGCGCCCGGACCGCGTGCGCCGGGGCCACGAGCACCCGGACCGGCATTGCGGTGGCCGCTCGGGCCGGTGCTGACACCGTCCGGCACATACCAGGTACGGAATGCCGCCGGGTTGCCTTCCGGCAACGAGCGGTCGTTCTTCTGTGCGCGCTGCTTGAACGGCTTCTGCGACTGCTTGGCTGCGGCTTCACCGCTGACCGTCAGGCCGCCCTTGAAGCCGCCGCCTGCTTTGCCGCCACGACCACGGCCGCGGTCTTCGCGGACGTTGTCGAAACGACGCAGCTCGCGACCTTCATCGGCAGTGTTGTGGCCGTTGACGTAGGCATTGCCACGGCCACCTTCGCGCACGCGCACGGTGGTCTTGGCGGCGCGGCGCTGGCCGATCACCGGCTGCAGGGTCAGCGCCGACGGCGCGCCTTCTTCCAGCTTCAGCTGCGCACGCAGGGCTTCGACCTGGGCGCTGCCCAGCTCCACCGAATGGCCGCGGGCCAGTTCGCGCGGCAGGGTAACCTTGCCGTAGCGGGTGCGCTTCAGGCGGCTGACCTGGCAACCCTGGGATTCCCACAGGCGGCGCACTTCGCGGTTGCGGCCTTCCTTCACCACAACGCGGAACCAGTCGTGCGAATCGGTGCCGCCAATGCGTTCGATCTCATCGAACTTGGCCGGGCCATCTTCCAGTGCCACGCCGCGGCCGAGGCGGTCGATGATGGCGTCGGAGACCTTCTCTTCGCCTTCCGGGGCACGCACGCGCACAACGTACTCGCGCTCGACCTCGAACGACGGGTGCATCATGGCGTTGGCCAGCTCACCGTCGGTGGTGGCCAGCAGCAGGCCGGTGGTATTGATGTCCAGGCGGCCGACCGCGATCCAGCGCGCGCCCTTCAGCGGCGGCAGCGATTCGAACACGGTCGGGCGGCCTTCGGGGTCTTCGCGGGTGGTCACTTCGCCTTCCGGCTTGTTGTAGACCAACACGCGCGACGGCTCGGCCAGGGCGGTGGCGACGAAGCCACGGCCGTCCAGCTCGATCTTGTCGCCGCTCTTGACCGACATGCCGGTCTGCGCGACTTCACCGTTGACCTTGACCAGGCCTTCGGCGATGCGCTGTTCCAGCGCGCGGCGCGAGCCGAGGCCGGCCTGGGCCAGGACCTTGTGCAGGCGTTCTTCCAATTTGAACTGTTCGGAGGTGGCTTCGCGCTTCAGCGAGAGCTTGTTACGGGGGGTGTCACTCATCAGTTTTGCTCCGGCCGACGGTTTCGAGGTCGGCCTCTGGTTCGGAATCGGCTTGGTCAACAGCCACGGTCGTCATCGCGACGGCGTTGTCTTCGCGTTCGTTCACTGGCACCGCGCGCTCGCCCGGCGCGGAATCGGGATGCCCATCATCGAAGGGCGAAGGTGCTTGCTCATCGGAGGCCGAGGCAGGGGCTGCATCGGCGGAATCGGGGGTGTTACTGCCGGCCAGGCCGGCGTCATCATTGGCGGCGTCATCGTGACCACCGGCCGAAACATCGGGGCCTTCGGCGCCAGCCCGGGGCGGCGCATCGCGGTCCAGCGACAGCTGCGGCTCCAGTTCGCCCAGGTCCTTCAGTTCCGACAACGGCGGCAGTTCATCCAGTCGCTTCAGGCCGAAGTAGTCCAGGAAGCCCTTGGTGGTACCGAACAACGCCGGCTTGCCAGGCACGTCGCGGTGCCCGACCACGCGTATCCACTCGCGTTCTTCCAGCGCCTGGATGATGTTGCTGCTGACCGCCACGCCGCGCACCTGTTCGATCTCGCCGCGGGTGATCGGCTGCCGGTAGGCAATCAGCGCCAGGGTTTCCAAAGTGGCGCGGGTGTAGCGGGTCTTGCGTTCGGTCCACAGCCGGCTGATCCAGCCGTGTACTTCGCCGGTGACCTGGTAGCGGAAGCCTGAGGCGACCTCGACCAGTTCCACGCCACGGCCTTCGCAGGCGTCGCGCAGGCGTTCCAGCGCACGTTCGATGCTGCCCGGCGGTGCCGGTTCCTCTTCCGGGAACAGGTCCTTCAGCTGGGCCAGGGTAAGCGGCTGGCTGGAAGCCAGCAGCGCACCTTCGACAATGCGGTCGATCAGCGGTTGATCCATCGGCAGTCAGCGCTCACTCGTTGGCATTGGCGGCGTCGTTGTCGTCGAACTCGCTGCTGAACTGCAGCGGGGCGTTGGTGTTGCCGGCGGCCAATGACTTCACATAGATCGGCGCCAGCGGTTCTTCCTGGACGATGTCCAGCAGCTGCTCCTTGGCCAGTTCCAGCACCGCCAGGAACGTGACCAGCACGCCCAGCTTGCCTTCTTCCGCGGTGAACAACCCTTCAAAGCGGTAGAACTTGCCGTCTTCAAGCCGGCCGAGTACTTCACCCATGCGCTGCCGGACACTCAGCGCCTCGCGCTTGATCGCGTGGCCGGTGAACAGCTCGGCGCGCTTGAGCACGTCGTGCAGGGCCATCAGCATTTCCTTCAGGTCGACCGGCGGCGGCAGCTTCACCGTCGCCCGTTCGGGCATGAAGGCGTGGGCCAGGCTGGTATCGCGGTCCTGGCGGGGCAGGGCGTCGATGTCCTCGGCAGCCTGCTTGAAACGTTCGTACTCCTGCAGCCGGCGTACCAGCTCGGCACGCGGGTCGGCCTCATCGCCTTCCTCGCTGACCGGGCGCGGCAGCAGCATGCGCGACTTCACCTCGGCGAGGATCGCGGCCATCACCAGGTACTCGGCGGCCAGCTCGAAACGCAGCTCGCGCATCACCGTGATGTATTCCACGTACTGCCGGGTGATCTCGGCCACGGGGATGTCCAGCACGTCCAGGTTCTGCCGGCGGATCAGGTACAGCAGCAGGTCCAGTGGGCCTTCAAAGGCATCCAGGATGACTTCCAGCGCATCCGGCGGGATGTACAGGTCCTGCGGAATCTGCAGGACTGGTTGCCCATGCACCACGGCCAGCGGCATTTCCTGCTGCTGGGGGGCGGGCGGCCGGGTTGGCGGGTTCGCGTCGAGCGCGAGTTCGGAAGTCATCTAATGGACATCAGGATTGCAACGGACCAGTCGCGGCACCGGGTTCACCGGGCCAACGCCACGGAGCCCCAGGGCACCAGACACGCCGGGATCGGCGCGCTTCCACACATATCAAACAGCAGGACGCGCCGCAGGGAACGGCAGCGACGGGACTACGGGGAGGTCGTCTACGTGGCCCCTTTGAAACAGCGGGACGGTCGTCGGGGGCTGCGTTGGCCGCAAAAACCGACGGGCTGCTGCATCCAGCCACGTGCAATGGAGTCTAGAGTAAGCCTTTGCCGCGCCAGTGTCCAGCTGCGGCCGGGGCAGGGGCCGCATTGGCTAGAATCAGCGCACCGACAACGCGAGCGAGGAAATGCCGGTGTGGTATGTGATCGAAGGGTATGACGGCCAGGATGTCCTGGCGCAACGACTGCAGGCGCGGCCGGAACACCTGGCGCGGCTGCACGCGCTGCGCGACGAAGGTCGCCTGCTGTTGGCCGGGCCTTGCCCGGCGGTGGACAGCGAAGACCCGGGCCCGGCCGGTTTCAGTGGCTCGGTGGTGATTGCCCAGTTCGATTCGTTGCCGCAGGCGCAGGCCTGGGCCGATGCCGACCCCTACGTGGCGGCAGGTGTCTACACCCAGGTGCAGGTGCGGCCGTTCCGCAAGGTGCTGCCGTGAACGCGGAACGGATCGAGCGGATTCGTGATGCGCTGCAGCAAGCGTTGGCCCCGATCGTGCTCGAAATCGAGGACGACAGCCATCGCCATGCTGGCCATGCCGGCGCCCGCGACGGTCGTGGCCATTTCAACGTGCATGTGGTCAGTGATCGGTTCGCCGGGCTGGGCCCGCTGGCCCGTCACCGCGCGGTCTACGCCGCGCTGGGAGCGATGATGGAGACCGATATCCACGCGCTGTCCATCCGTGCGCTGACCCCGTCAGAACAGGGCTGAGGCCTTGTCCCACGCTGTCCTGGCCGGTCCCCGCAGGGGCCGGCGCAGACAGATTTCCATGTCCATTTCGGGACATTCGCCTAACGGACTGTTTACAAGCCCAGATGGAAACGCTTACATTCCGCGCCAATGCTGGTAGGTCCAAGCCGTGGAGGGCGGCTTCGTGAACAAGGCAGCTATCACAATCAAAGACGTCGCACGCGAAGCCCGGGTCTCCGTGGCCACGGTTTCCCGCGCGCTCAACGGGCATGAAAATGTCGCCGAACCGGTCCGCCAGCTTGTGCTGGAGGTGGCCGCACGGCTGCGTTACACCCCGCACGCCGCCGCCCGCAGCCTGAGCAGCCGCCGCACCAATACGGTGGGGGTGGTGCTGCCGGACCTGTACGGTGAATTCTTCTCCGAGTTGATGCGCGGCATCGACAACGTTGCCCGTAGCCGTCGTCAGCACCTGCTGGTGTCCAGCTACCACGGCGACCAGGAACAGCAGGGCGCCGCCCTGCGCGCCATGCGCGGCCGCGTCGATGGCCTGCTGGTGCTCTCGCCTTATGCCGAGAGTCCGGGCTTCCTGACCGACAACCTGCCGCAGTCGTTGCCGACGGTGTTGATCAACACCTATCTGCCCGGTCAGGACCATCCGGTGTTGAGCATCGACGACCATGCTGGTGCGATGGCGATGACCCGCCACCTGCTCGAGGCCGGTCACCGCCGCATCGCCTTCATTTCTGGCCCGGACCTCAACTTCGACGCGCGCGAGCGCCTGCGTGGCTTCCGTGACGCGCTGGCGGCTTTTGGCAGTGGCGCCGAAGGCATCGAGCTGCCCGGTGATTTCGACGAAGCTTCCGGCCACCGCGCCGGTCAGGAGTTGCTGGCAGCCGGAGCGCTGCCCGATGCCGTATTCGCGGCCAACGACATGATGGCCCTGGGCTGCCTGTATGCGTTCACGCAGGCCGGTGTCCAGGTCCCGTCCGATGTCGCGCTGGCGGGTTTCGATGACATTCCGCTGGCGCGTTTCGTCCACCCGTCGCTGACCACCATGCAGGTCAGCATCGCCGAGCTCGGCGACCGGGCCATGACGCGCCTGCTGCAGTTGATGGACGGCACCTCCACGGACGGGACAGGGGACAAGCAGACCCTGGTTCCCCGCTTGATAGTTCGCGATTCCACCACTCCGCCATCGGGCCATTGAAGCCAGAGGCGTTCCTTCTTTTTTGATTGATCGCAGGGACCGCGCAAGCGGTCACCGCCACCCGGAGATTGAGTTGATGATGCACACCACCTTCCGCACGCCGGCACGCCGGCTGCTGAGCACCGCACTGGTCAGTTGCCTGATGCTGGCCGCCGCTCCGAACGTCATGGCGCAGTCGGCCAACGCCAGCCTGCGCGGCCAGGTTGCCGGCGCCCAGGCAGGCACCGAAGTCACCGCCACCAACGTGGCCACCGGCACCGTCCGCCGCGGCACCATCCGCGCCGATGGCAGCTACTCGCTGATGGGCCTGGATCCGGGCACCTACAACGTGGTCGCTAACGGCCAGACCCAGAAGGTCACCGTCACCGTGGCCTCGACCGCCACCCTGAACTTTGCCGACGCCGCCAGCAGCACCCCCGGCGCGACCGCGGCCACCAACCTGGACACCGTCAACGTTGTTGCGCCGACCCTGCTGCAGGAAGTGCGCACCTCTGAAGTCGGCAAGACTGTCAGCCTGCAGCAGATCCAGACCACCCCGCAGGTGTCGCGCAACTTCCTGGAGTTCGCCGACGCGGTGCCGGGCATGATCTTCACCCGCGATGCCAAGGGCAACACCTCGCTGCGCGGCGGCGCCACCAATTCCGATGGCACCAACGTCTACATCGATGGCGTGGGCCAGAAGAGCTACGTCAAGGGCGGCGGCATCTCCGGCCAGTCCGGAAGCGCAGGCAATCCGTTCCCGCAGCTGGCCATCGGTGAATACAAGGTCATCACCGGCAACTACAAGGCCGAGTACGGCCAGGTGTCCAGTGCAGCGATCACCGCCGCCACCAAGTCCGGTACCAACGAGTTCAAGGGTGAAACCTTCTACCGTTACACCAACGACAGCATGCGCGCGATGACCCCGGCCGAACGCCAGCCGGGCAAGAGCAAGGAAGAATCGGCCGAGAAGGAATATGGCTTCGCCTTGGGTGGCCCGATCATCCAGGACAAGGCCCACTTCTTCGTCACCTATGAAGCCAAGCGCTTCGACCTGCCGGTGACCATTGCACCGGACGGCGCAGTGACGCCCGCTGCCGCCAAGCTGCCGGCTGACGGCGCCGCTGGCCTCGGCCCGGCCAGCCAGCCGTTCCAGCAGGACCTGATCTTCGCCAAGATCGACTTCGAGCCGACCGACAACGATCGCATCGAACTGACTTTCCAGGACCGCGACGAGACCCAGCAGCAGTTCAGTGGTCAGACCGCAAAGGTTCACGGCAAGGTCGTTGACAACACCGACCGCCGTTACGCCCTGCGCTGGAACCACAGCGGTGAGCGCTTCTACAACGAGCTGATGGTCACCCATGAAGAGGCCTTCAACAACCCGCTGCCGCTGAGCTTTGGCAACGGCATCATCTACACCGCACCGGATTTCGGTGACTCGGACGCCAACCGTCCGCAGGAGAAGACCCTTGTCCAGGTCGGCGCAGCCGATGCCTTCGCCTCGCAGGTGAAGGGCCAGAAGGGCTGGGCGATCGAGGACAACCTGACCCTCGATGGCCTGCAGTGGGCCGGCGACCACACCATCAAGATGGGGGCCAAGTACAAACAGATCGACCTGTACGCCTCCGACGCGGCGCAGATCAATCCGCAGTTCTCTTACACCATCGACAACCCGGCGTTCCCGTCGGGCACGCCGTACAAGGCCCAGTTCACCAAGGCCAGCACCGGTGTCACCGGCGTGCAGTCTGAAGTGCGCGCCAAGGTCAAGCAGATTGGTCTGTTCATCCAGGATGACTGGCAGGTCAACGATCACCTGCAGCTGAACATCGGCCTGCGCTGGGATTACGAAAAGAATCCGGTCTATACCGATTTCGTGACCCCGCCGGAAGTCGTGAAAGCGCTGTTCTCGCAGGATCCGAACGCGCCGGTGGGCGTGTCCCAGACCTACGCGCAGACGCTGGCGCTCAGCGGATTGAACGTCAACGACTACATCAGCACCGGCCACAACCGCAAGAATTTCAAGAATGCCTGGCAGCCGCGCCTGGGCTTCTCGTATGACGTCAATGCCGACGAACGACACGTGTTCCATGGTGGCGCCGGCCGTTCCTATGACCGCGACCTGTTCGACAACCTGGCACTGGAAACCACCAAGCTGGCGCTGCCGCAGCCGACCGTGTATTTCCGCAACCCGGCCACCGGCAACTGCATGTATGGCCAGACGCCGTGCTTTGACTGGAACCCGAACCTGCTGAACGGCATCGAGAACGTGCAGGCACTGCTGGGGGCCACCAGCAATGAAGGCATGGAGGTCGATCTGCTGAACAACAACATGAAGGTGCCGTACGCCGACCAGTTCAGCCTGGGCATGAGCAACCAGTTCGGCGAGTGGCTGACCGATGCCACGATTTCCCGCACGCTGACCTATGACGGCTTTGCCTTCACCCTGGGCAACCGCTTCAACAACGGCAACTTCTTTGACAACCAGATGCTGTGTGGTGCCAAGGAGCCGACCTATGGCCAGCCGTGGAACTGCAACATTCCGGGCTTCGGCAGCCTGATCATCGGCCAGCAGGGCATCAAGACCCGATCGACCCAGGTCCTGCTGTCGGCGCAGAAGCCGTACAGCAAGGAAAGCGGCTGGGGCACTTCGATCGCCTACACCTGGACCAACGCGCGTCACAACCGCAACATCAACGAGCATTACTCGTTCGATCGCGGCACCATTGGTGAATACCCGACCATCAAGTCCAACGGCGCGCCGCGTCACCGCCTGGTGGTGACCGGTTCGTATGATGGCTTCTGGGGCATCACCTTCGGTGGCAAGCTGACCCTGGCCACGCCGACGCCGGGCAACGACTGGTCCTGCATCGCCCAGGCGGGCACCGCCAACTGCCTGCCGACTCCGGCCGCCGGTACGCCGGGTGGCAATGGCCGCTTCCTGCTCGGTGGCAAGATCTTCGGCTACCGCTCGCTGGATCTGCAGGCGACCAAGACCTTCAAGCTGGCTGGCGATACCGAGCTGTACGCGCGTATCGACATCATCAACGTGCTCAACTTCGACAACTTCTCGAACCTGAACTACGTCAAGCAGGACGGCAAGCTGCTGGTGAGCTACAACGAGACCGGCGACGTCATCGGTACCCCGCGCCAGGTCAAGGCGGAAGTGGGCTTCCGCTTCTAAGCCGATCCGCCTGAAGCAATACCCGATGCCGCCGGTCCGCCGGCGGCATCGGCAGGATGAAAAAACGGCAATGGCCGGCCCGGTGCCGGTCCATTGCCCACGCCGCTGCCGGCCAGGGGGCAGCGGCGTGGGCAATGATCGCGGTGTCAAACCACGTTTTTCGTGGTTTTTTAAGAACGCATCTTGTAAACGATTTCAGATCATTGGACGGTATGCTTTCCCATCGATCAGACCACCGGAGAAATCGCGCCATGCTGGCACGCCATCTGTTGTCCGCCGCAGCGTTGAGCCTGGTCGTTGCTGCCTGCCAGCCGGCCCAGCAGGAGCCTGCCAAGCCTCAGCCGCAGGTGATCCTGATCGAGGCCGACGCGCCACCGCGGCCGATGAAGCCGGTGCTGCCGCCGCTTTTCGATGACATCGAACGCCGTACCTTCCAGTTCTTCTGGGACACCACCAACGAAATCAACGGCCTGACCCCGGACCGTTACCCGTCGAGGCCGTTTGCCAGCATCGCCTCGGTTGGCTTCGCGCTGACTGCCTATCCGATCGGCATCGAGAACGGTTGGGTCAGCCGCAACCAGGCCATCGACCGCACGCTGACCACCCTGAAGTTCTTCCGCGACGTGCCGATGGGCCCGCAGCGCACCGGCAAGGCCGGCTACAAGGGCTTCTACTACCACTTCCTGGACATGCAGGAAGGCCGCCGCTACGACAGCTGGGTCGAACTGTCCTCGGTGGATACCGCACTGCTGATGATGGGCGTGTTGTTCGCGCAGTCGTACTACGACGGCGACGATCCGCGCGAGAAGGAGATCCGCCAGATCGCCGACACGCTGTACAAGAAGGTCGACTGGCCGTGGCTGCAGCAGCGTGCACCGCTGATCTCGATGGGCTGGTTCCCGGAGAGCGGCTTCATCGACCACGACTGGATGGGCTACAACGAGGCGATGATGGTCTACATCCTCGCCCTGGGCTCGCCGACGCATCCGGTCAGCCCGGATGCGTGGACCGTGTGGACGCGTACCTATGACAACGACTGGGGCGTGTACCAGGGGCAGGAATACCTGTCATTCGGCCCGTTGTTCGGCCACCAGTACAGCCACGTCTGGATCGACTTCCGCGACATCCAGGACGCGTACATGCGCGAGCGCGGCAGCACTTATTTCCTCAACAGCCGCTCGGCCGCGCTGGCCCAACGCGAATACGCCATCGCCAACCCCATGCAGTGGAAGGAGTACGGCGAGAACGTGTGGGGCCTGACTGCCAGCGACGGACCGCAGAACACCACCCAGGACTATCGCGGCGAGCAGCGCCAGTTCCGCCATTACTCCTCGCGCGGCGCTGGCCTGCGCGAGAACTTCGATGACGGCACCATCGCTCCCACCGCTGCGATCGCGTCGGTGGTGTTCGCCCCCGAGCAGGTGATCCCGGCCACGCTGGAGATGCACAAGCGCTTTGGCGACTACATCTATTCCAGCTACGGCTTCCTGGATTCGTTCAACCCCAGCTTCAACTACGACATCCCGATCAAGACCGGTCGCCTGGTGCCGGATCGGGGCTGGGTCGCCAGCGACTACATCGCCATCGACCAGGGCCCGATCCTGACCATGATCGCCAACTACCGCGATGACTTTGTCTGGGAAGTGATGAAGAAGAACCCGTACATCCGCAAGGGCCTGGAGCGGGCCGGGTTCAACGGTGGCTGGCTGGCGCCGGAAGGCTCCTTCCAGCCGCTGGAACTGCAGAAAGACGAAAAGGCCGCGGCGGCACGCGCGGTGGGTATCGCCGAATCACGCGCGGCTGCCGCGCAGGAACAGAAGAACAATGCCAACCGCACCACAGGCCAGGGCAAGTAACCTGATGCCGAACTGGATCGACCGCCTGCGCCGCTGGGCGCTGCCTGCCCTGGCCGCATTGGCCGTGGCCGGCTGCGCCCGCACCGAGCCGGGCACCACCACCGTGCGCTTCTGGGCGATGGGGCGCGAAGCCGAGGTGGTCAGCGAATTGATCCACGAATTCGAGGCCGAGAACCCCGGTATCAAGGTGGATGTGCAGAACATCCCGTGGACGGCCGCGCACGAGAAGCTGCTGACCGCGTTCGCCGCCGACGGCCTGCCGGACGTGTGCCAGCTCGGCAACACCTGGGTGCCGGAGTTCGCCGAACTCGACGCGCTGACGCCGCTGCAGCCGTTCGTGCAGCGTTCGGCCGTGGTCGACCCGAAGGACTATTTCCAGGGCATCTGGGATACCAACGTGATCCACGGTGAACTGGTCGGCGTGCCGTGGTACGTCGATACGCGCCTGATCTACTACCGCAAGGACCTGCTGGCCAAAGCCGGCTATGACCACCCGCCGCGCACGTGGCAGGAGTGGGACGAGCAGATGGCGGCAATCAAGCGAATGCAGGGCCCGAGCCGCTATGCGGTGCTGATGCCGATCAACGAGTTCGAGCAGCAGCTGTCGCTGGCGCTGCAGCAGCCTGATCCGCTGCTGCGCGACGATGACACCCGCGGCAACTTCGCCAGCCCCGGTTTCCGTCGCACGCTGGCCTTCTACGCCAACATGTTCGAGCAGGGCTGGGCGCCGAAGATGTCCGAGACGCAGATCTCCAACGTCTGGGACGAGTTCTTCCGTGGCTTCAACGTGTTCTACATTTCCGGCCCCTGGAACATCCGCGAGTTCAAGAAGCTGCAGCCGAAGGAACTGGAAGGGCAGTGGGGTACCGCCGCGCTGCCGGGCCCGGATGGCCCGGGCGCCGGTATTGCCGGTGGCACAAGCCTGGTGATCTTCCGCAAGTCGCAGCAGAAGGAAGCGTCGTGGAAGCTGATCGAGTTCCTGTCGCGGCCGGAAATCCAGGCGCGCTTCCATTCGATCATCGGCGACCTGCCGCCACGCCGCAGCACCTGGAACGCGCCTTCGCTGGCCAACGATCCGCTGGCTGCTGCGTTCCGTGACCAGTTGGAACGGGTCAAGCCGACGCCGAAGGTGCTTGAATGGGAGCGCATCGTGCAGGAAATGCGCATCGTCACCGAGAAGGTGGTGCGCGGCGGCCTGCCGCAGGACAAGGCCGTGGAAGAACTGGACCAGCGCGTGGACAAGGTGCTGGCCAAGCGCCGCTGGATGCATGAACAACAACGCCTGCAGCAGCGCGTGCCGTCGCCGCAATCGAGCAGTGCCGTGGCCGCCGGGAGCGCGCAATGAAACGTACTTCACTTGCCGGCTGGATCTTTGCCGGTCCCTCGCTGATCGTGCTGGGCATGTTCTTCGGACTGCCGGTCGCCTCGGCGCTGGCGCTGAGCGTGACCGACTTCGACCTGTATGCCCTGGCTGACAGCAGCAACCTGCGCTTCGTCGGCCTGGGCAACTATGTCGACTTGCTGCAGACGCCGATGTTCTGGAAGTCGCTGTGGAACACGACCTACTTCGTGCTGATCGGCGTGCCGTTGTCGATCGGCGTGTCGCTGGGCGCGGCGATGCTGCTGAATGCACCGGCCGCGCGCTTCAAGGCGTTGTTCCGTACCGCGCTGTTCGCGCCGGTGGTGACCACGCTGGTGGCGGTGGCGGTGATCTGGCGCTACCTGTTCCATACCAGCTACGGTCTGGTGAACTACGGTCTGGGGCATCTGGGCATCAGTCCGATCGACTGGCTGGGCGATCCCAACTGGGCGATGCCGACCATCATGCTGTTCGCGGTGTGGAAGAACTTCGGCTACAACATGGTGATCTTCCTGGCGGGCCTGCAGGCGATCCCGCATGACCTGTACGAGGCCGCCCGCATCGACGGTGCCTCGCGCTGGAAGCAGTTCCTGCACATCACCCTGCCGATGCTCGGCCCGGTGCTGCTGGTGGTCGGCGTGATCACCGTGTCCGGCTACTTCCAGCTGTTCGCAGAGCCCTACGTGATGACCCGCGGCGACCCACTGCAGAGCACCGTCAGCGTGCTGTATTTCATGTTCGAGGAAGGCTTCAAGTGGTGGAACCTGGGACGCGCCTCCGCAGTGGCGTTCCTGCTGTTCCTGATCATCCTGGCGGTGACCACCGTGATGCTGCGTTTCGGCCGCAAGAGGCAGTTGGTATGAGTCGTGAAATCGGCCAGTCGCGCTGGTATCCGTGGTTGATCAATGGTGCGTTGCTTGTGCTGGCCCTGGTCAGCCTGGCACCGCTGCTGTGGATGCTCTCGGTCTCGTTCATGCCGCAGGGCGAGGCGACCCACTTCCCGCCGCCGTTGCTGCCGTCCAGCATCACCACGCGCAACTACCATGAGTTGTTCGCGCGCACCGGCATGGGTGGCAACTTCGCCAATAGCCTGCTGGTGTCGGTGGGCATCACCCTCGGCTCGCTGCTGCTCAACACCATGGCCGGCTATGCGTTCGCCAAGCTGAACTTCGTCGGCCGCGAACGCCTGTTCCAGGTGTTGATGGCCGCACTGGTGATCCCGGCACAGGTGGCGATGCTGCCGCTGTTCCTGCTGATGAAGCAGCTCGGCCTGGTCAACAGCTTCGGCGGCGTGATCGTGCCGGCGCTGGCCAGCGTGTTCGGCATCTTCCTGGTCCGCCAGTACGCGCGTTCGATCCCCGACGAACTGCTGGAAGCAGCGCGCATCGATGGGGCAGGGGAGTTGCGCATCTTCTTCCAGATCGTGCTGCCGATGCTCAAGCCGGTGCTGGTGACCCTGGCCATCTTCACCTTCATGGGCGCATGGAACGATTTCATGTGGCCGTTGATCGTGCTGACTGACCAGGAGCACTACACTTTGCCGGTGGCGCTGGCCACCCTCTCGCGCGAGCACATCATGGACGTGGAAATGATGATGGCCGGCGCGGTGGTCACCGTGGTTCCGGTGCTGGCGCTGTTCCTGGTGCTGCAGCGGTACTACATCCAAGGTCTGTTGCTGGGGAGCGTCAAAGGATGAAGCGAGCGATCGCCGTTGGACTGGGCCTGTTGTGGACCTCCCTGGCGATCGCCGCACCTCCGGCGCTGCCGGCGCCGAAGGTGCTGGACGACTTCGACGACATCAGTGCCTGGAAGCTGGTGCTGTCCGACCAGGTCAGCGGTTCGCTGCGGCCGGTCAGCGGTGCCGGCGGCGGCCGCGCGCTGTGCCTGGATTACGACTTCCACAACGTCTCCGGCTACGTCGGCATCCGTCGCGCGCTGAACATCGAATACCCGGTCAACTATCGTTTTGGCTTCCAGCTGCGCGGTGACTCGCCGGGCAACGACCTGCAGTTCAAGCTGATCGACGCCAGCGGCGATAACGTCTGGTGGGTCAACCGTCCTGGCTACGCCTTCCCCAAGACATGGACACCGGTCGAGTATCGCCGCCGCCAGATCGACAAGGCCTGGGGGCCGTCGCCCGAGAAGGAGATGTCGCGCAGCGCGGCGGTGGAGTTCACCCTCTACAGCAAGGTCGGTGGGCGCGGCACGGTGTGCTTCGACAAGCTGACCCTGCAGGGCCTGCCACCGCAGGATGATTCGGCGCTGGTGCCGTCGGTGATCGCAGATACCGCGATGGCGCTGCAGGACCGCATGATCGATGGCAGGAGCGATACCTTCTGGATCAGTGGCGGGGTCAAGCAGCAGACCATCAGCCTGGACCTGCACAAGAGCCGCGAGATCGGTGGCGCGGTGATCGACTGGTTGCCGAACCTGGAGGCCCGCCGCTACACCGTGCGCACCTCCGAGGATGGCCGTGACTGGCGCACCGTGCGTGAGGTGACCAGTGGTGCCGGTGGCCGTGATTGGCTGGCGCTGCCGGATACCGATGCACGCTACGTGCGCTTCGACCTGCAGGATGGCCCGAACTGGCGCTACGGCATCCGTGACATCGCGCTCAAGCCGTTGGCCTTCGCCGCGACCCCGAACGCATTCCTGTCTTCGGTGGCCGCCGACCTGCCGCGCGGGTCGCTGCCGCGTGCCTACGTGGGCGAGCAGCCGTACTGGACCCTGCTGGGCCTCGATGGCGGCCAGGAGCAGGCGCTGATCAGCGAGGACGGCGCACTGGAGCCGGCCAAGGGCAGCTTCAGCATCGAGCCGTTCATCCGCCTCGATGGCAAGCTGCTGGACTGGTCCAAGGTCGCCATCACCCAATCGCTGCAGGACCACTACCTGCCGATCGCCAACGTCGATTGGGTACATGAGAAGGCCGGCCTGGCGGTAACCAGCTTCGTGCAGGGCACTCCCGAGCGCGCGCAGCTGATCGGTCGCTATCGTCTCAGCAACCCGGACAAGGTCGCGCACGAGTACACCCTGGCGCTGGCGATCCGCCCCTGGCAGGTCAACCCGCCGACACAGTTCCTCAACACCGTCGGTGGCTTCAGCCGCATCGATGCGCTGGATGTCGGCGAGCAGCTGGTGCGGATCAATGGCGAGCCGCGCATCTATCCGCTGCAGGTGCCGGACGCACGCTTCGCCAGCACCTTCGACGGCAAGCTGGATGTGATGCATCTGGCGGAGGGAAAGTATCCGGCCACCACGACGGTGAAGGACAGCACCGGCATGGCGTCGGGCGCGCTGATGTATACGATCAGGCTGGAGCCCGGCCAGAGCCGCGAAGTGGCGGTGGTACTGCCGCAGACCGGAGGTTGGGCGCCGCAGGCACTGGACGTGGCCAAGGCCCAGGCCCAGGTGGCTGAACAGTGGCGGCAGAAACTGGGCGTGGTGTCGCTACAGGTGCCGGCTGCCGGCCAAGCGCTGGTCGACACCCTCCGCACCGCGGTCGCGCACATGCTGATCTCTCGTGTTGGCCCGCGCCTGCAGCCGGGCACGCGGTCATATGCACGCAGCTGGATCCGAGACGGCGCGATGATTTCCGAAGGCCTGCTGCGCATGGGTCGCAGCGATGCCGTGCGCGACTACATCAACTGGTACGCGCCCTACCAGTTCGAGAATGGCAAGGTGCCGTGCTGCGTCGACGCGCGCGGCAGCGACCCGGTGCCGGAAAACGACAGCCACGGCGAGTTGATCTACAGCATCGCCGAGTACGGCCGCTACACCGGCGACAGCACTTTCGTGGAACTGATGTGGCCGCACGTACAGGGCGCCTACACCTACATGGAGCAGCTGCGCGCCAGTGAGCGCACCGACGAGAACCGTGCGCGCAATCCGGCCTTCTACGGGATGATGCCGGCGTCGATCAGCCATGAGGGTTACTCGGCCAAGCCGATGCACTCGTACTGGGACAACTTCTGGGCGCTGCGTGGCTACAAGGATGCGGCGCAGCTGGCCACCCAGCTGGGCAAGGTTGAAGCGATGCAGATTGCCGAATCGCGCGACCAGTTCCGCGACGACCTGCAGGCGTCGCTGCTGTCGGCGATGCAGCAGCACAACATCGACTATCTCCCGGGCTCGGTCGAGCTGGGCGACTTCGACGCGACCTCGACCACCATCGCACTGGCCCCGGGCGGCGAGCAGGACCGGCTGCCACAGCAGGCGCTGGAGGCGACCTTCGAGCGCTACTGGGAGGAGTTCGTCGCCCGCCGTGACGGCAAGCGCGAGTGGAAGGACTACACGCCTTACGAATGGCGCAACGTGGCCGCGTTCGTACGCCTGGGCTGGCGCGACCGTGCCTGGCAGGCCACCGAGTTCTTCTTCAAGGATCGCGCGCCGCAGGCCTGGAACCAGTGGGCCGAAGTGGTCTCGCGTACGCCGCGCAAGCCGTTCTTCGTCGGCGACCTGCCGCATGCCTGGGTGGCCTCGGACTTCGTGCGCTCGGCGCTGGACATGTTTGCTTACCACCGCGACATGGACGACGCGCTGGTGCTGGCCGCGGGCGTGCCGAGCGCGTGGCTGCAGGGCGAGGGCATTGCCGTGCAGGGCCTGCGCACACCGCAGGGCCAGCTCAACTATCGCCTGCAGCGCAGCGAAAAGCAGCTGGTGCTGGACGTGCAGCCGGGCCTGGTACCGCCGGTCGGTGGCGTGGTGCTGCCATGGCCATACGCGGGTGATCCGGGCGAGGCGACCATCAACGGCGAAACGGCCGAGTGGGTCAACAAGGAACTGCACGTGCACCAGTTGCCTGCGCGGGTCGAGATTGAAGTGCCAAGCGCGGTGCGCCGCGCCGAACGCAAGGGGCAGTAACGATGAAACAACAGGGGGCGAGGGCGCGCACGGTCGTGCGTGCCCTTGGGCTGGCCGTCGCGTTGGCACTGCCAGGCTTCACGATGGCGGCGGCAACGCCGGCAACGCCGGCAACGACGTTGCCGGCCGATACCGCCCATGCGTCGGGCATGAGCATGGTCACCTTCAATCTGCATCATGATCGCGAGGACTGGCCGAGCCGCCGGCGCAGCATCGTTGCCGAACTCAAGCGCCTGCAGCCCGATGCGATTGCCCTGCAGGAGGTGATCCAGCGCCGCACCCTGCGCAACCAGGCGCAGTGGCTGGCCAGCCAGCTCGGCTACACGTATCTGTTCGTTTCCACCGATCCGGTCGGGGCCCCGAAGCGCTATGGCAATGCGCTGCTGACCCGGCGCCCGGTGCTGGCCCGGAACGATCACCTGCTGCTGCCACTGGATGACTACCGCACCGTCGCCCATCTGCGCATCGACGTCGATGGCAGACCGGTGAACGTCTATGCCACCCATCTCAATGAGCGCAGCGATGAAAGCGGCCAACGCGTCCGTCGCACCCAGGTGGAGGATCTGCTGCGCTTCATCACGGCCACTTCCGCTGCGGCACCGGTGGTGATCGCAGGCGATTTCAACGCGCTGGTGGATGCCGGCGATCTGAGCGAACTGCGCAGCCACTACGGCGACAGCTACGGCAGCGTGCATGTCAACACCGACCTGGCCGGGGTCAGTACGCTCAACCGCCACTATTACCAGGCGCCATCGCGGATCGATCACATCTTCTTTCAGCAGGATGAAATGGTGGCGCGCGAGGCGAGGATTCTGTTCGATCAGCCCGACGACAGCGGCCGCTGGGCCTCGGACCACTACGGCGTGTGGACCCGCCTGCAGTTCGCGCCGAAACCCTGACGCAGACACGCTTCGGTAGGTGCCAACCTTGGTTGGCACGAACCAACAGCGCCGACCAGGGTCGGCCTCTACCCAACGCACAAACAAAAACGACGGGGATCATCGATCCCCGCCGTTTGGTTTTCACGCGATCAAAGATCGATCAGTTCGCCGGCGGCGTGCGCTTGGCGGCTTCTTCGTCTTCTTCGTCGGTCTTGGCTTCAGCAGCCTGGGCGGCAGCGTCGGTGTGGCCATCGGCGACCGGGTCGATCGACGGCGTCACCACCGCCTCGGCGACCGGTGCAGCGGCTTCCACCGGTGCGGCTTCCACCACTACCGCAGCGACCGGCTGTTCAGCGATCGGCGCGGTCTCGACGACCTGCGGCGCTTCAACCGCCGCGGCAGCTTCAACCACGATCGGCTTCGCTTCAGCCACCGGAGCGGCTTCAACCATGGCCGGCTTCGACTCGACCACCGGAGCGGCTTCAACCACCGCCGGCTTCGACTCGACCACCGGAGCGGCTTCAACCACCGCCGGCTTCGACTCGACCACCGGAGCGGCTTCAACCACCGCCGGCTTCGACTCGACCACCGGAGCGGCTTCAACCACCACCGGCTTCGCTTCGATCACCGGAGCGACCTCTTCCACGACCGGCTTTACTTCTGCCACCGGGGCGGCAACGGCGACCGGCTGTGCCGGGGTTGCTGCGTCGATGGCGTCGAGCATGCTGGTCTGCACCGGCGAGGATGCCGTTTCGGACTTGGCAATGGTCTCAACCGGGTCTGCGGTCTCGGCGACGGCCGGAACGGCGGCCTCGACCACGGCGCTGCTTACCACCGCGACCGGCGCGGCCACGACAGCTGCGGCGGCGCGGGCCGGCTTCTCTGCTTCGACGGCGGCCGGTTCGGCCTCGTCGTCGAAATCGAACTCCGGCTGCGAACGGGTCAGCTGGCTGACGCCGGCCGGAGCGGCCTCGCCGGTGTTGCCGACGTTCGGTTCGGTGCCGTCAGCGTCATCGCCTTCGTCACCGTCGTCCTGATCGTCGCCCAAGGCGTCATTGCCGGTGGCGTTCTCGGCGCCACCGCGGCGGCGGCGGCGGCCACCACGACGGCCACGACGACGACGGCTCGCGCCCTCGCCAGTCTGGTCGCCCGTGGCCTCGGCCGCAGCCTCTTCACCGGTCACGACAGCAGCTTCAGCCTCGGCGCCTGCGGCCATGGCGGTGTCGACCACCGGGGCAGCGTCCACCGGAGCGGCAGTGGCAACCGGTGCAACCGGTGCAGTGGCTTCCTGCGCGGTCACGGTACTGGCGACGGCCGCCGTCGCGGTCACCGCGGCGGCCGCGGTTGCCACTTCAGCAGCGGCTTCGGCGGCGTTGCGCTGCGGCTTTTCGGCCGGCTTGTCGCCGTCCTGCTGCGGACGCGGCTGCCGGGGTTGCTTCAGCTTCGGCTGCTGCTGCTGCGGGTTCTGGGCCTGCGGCTCGTTGCGCTGCTTGTTCTGCTGCGGCTGCTGCTGGCCGTCCTTCTGCTGATCCTTCTGCTTGCCCTGCTGCGGCTGCTGGGCATTACCAGTGCCAGGATTGGCGCCGTTGCCTCCCTGGCGGCCGTCCTTGCGCTGCTCACCGCGGTCCTTGCGGTTGCCGCCGTCCTTCTGCTGCTGCGCATTGCCGTTGCCGCGGCTGTCATCGCGACGGTCCTTGCGGTCCTTGTTGCGATCCTTGTTGCGGTCACGGCGGCCACCGTCCTGTTGCGGCTGGCGTGCGGCCGGAGCCGGTGCGGGCGCCGGTGCCGGCTCGCCGCCAAAGATGCGCTTCAGCCAGCCGACGACGCCACCACTGGCGGCTGCGGCCGGAGCGACTGCGGCCACTGGTGCCGGAGCCGGGGCTGCAGCCGGCTCCACTTCCTCACGCACCGGGGCGGGGGAGTTGTGCTTGACCTGGGTCACCATCGGCGGCGGAATGTTCAGCTGGCCCTTGGTCAGCGCGTGAACCGGCAGCTTGCGCGGGGTGCCGCGCTGGTAACTCGGCCTGCCACTTTCCTCGCCCAGCTCGTTGTCGCGCAGGCGGGTGACGGCGTAGTGCGGGGTGTGCAGCTGCTCATCGGCGACGATCACGATCGGCGCCTCGTGGCGCTGCTCGATCTCGCGCAGGGCGCTGCGCTTCTCGTTCAGCAGGTAATTGGCGATCTCCACCGGGGCCTGTACCAGCACCTGCCCGGTGTTCTCCTTCATCGCATGCTCTTCAGCGACGCGGATGATCGACAGCGACAGCGACTCGACGCTGCGCATGCGGCCGTGGCCGTCGCAACGCGGGCAGACGATCTGGCTCGACTCGCCCAGGCTCGGGCGCAGGCGCTGGCGGCTCATTTCCAGCAGGCCGAAGCGCGAGATGCGGCCGACCTGCACGCGTGCACGGTCGTACTTCAGCGCGTTGGCGAGGCGGTTTTCGACCTCACGCTGGTGCTTGTTGGAGGCCATGTCGATGAAATCGATGACCACCAGGCCACCCAGGTCACGCAGGCGCAGCTGGCGGGCCACTTCCTCAGCCGCTTCCAGGTTGGTCTGGAACGCGGTGTCCTCGATGTCGCTGCCCTTGGTGGCGCGCGAGGAGTTGACGTCGACGGCGGTCAGCGCTTCGGTCTGGTCGACCACGATCGAACCACCCGACGGCAGGCGCACGTTGCGCTCGTAGGCGCCCTCGATCTGCGATTCGATCTGGAAGCGGTTGAACAGCGGGATGTCGTCCTTGTAATGCTTGAGCTTGCGCAGGGTCTGCGGCATCACCTGCTGCATGAACTCCTTGGCGTGCTCGTACATCTCCTCGGTGTCCACCAGGATCTCGCCGATGTCGGCGCGCAGGTAGTCACGGAGGGCGCGCACGATCAGGCGCGATTCCTGGTAGATCAGGAAGGGGGCCGGCTTGCTCAGGGCCGCTTCGGCGATCGCGCGCCAGACGTTGAGCAGGTAGTCCAGATCCCACTGCAGCTCTTCGGCATCGCGGCCGACGCCGGCGGTGCGGATGATCACGCCCATGTCGTCGGGGATGTTCAGCTTGTCCAGGGCGTCCTTCAGGGCGGCCCGGTCCTCGCCTTCGATGCGACGGGAGACACCGCCCGCGCTGGGCGAGTTCGGCATCAGCACCATGTAGCGGCCGGCCAGCGAGATGAACGTGGTCAGGGCAGCGCCCTTGTTGCCGCGCTCTTCCTTGTCGACCTGGACAACGATTTCCTGGCCTTCCCTCAGCAGCTCGCGGATGCCGGCCTTGTTGTGGTCGACACCGGCCTGGAAATAGTCGCGGGAGATTTCCTTCAGCGGCAGGAAGCCATGGCGGCCGCCACCGTACTCAACGAAGGCCGCTTCCAGCGAGGGCTCGATGCGGAAGATCCGGCCCTTGTAGATGTTGGACTTCTTCTGTTCCTTCGACGGCTGTTCGATGTCGATGTCATACAACGACTGGCCATCCACGATGGCAACACGCAGCTCTTCAGCCTGCGTGGCGTTGATCAGCATTCGCTTCATTGTTGCGTTCCTCGCAAGCGGCTACCGCGCGGAACGCCATGGGGTTTCGCCTCTGGACACGGTTCGCCGCCCATTCGCGCAAGCGCGGGGAGGGCGGCTTGGGTTTCCAGCGCTACGACACCACGGCAGGCCGCGGGAGCGCTTCACTCTTATGGGTTTTGGGGTGTTACAAGGCCGCAGGCAGCTGTCAGCCAGGCTGGAGCGCCACGCGGGACATGTTCAGCACGGTTGTGTGTCAGACATCCGGCGATGGCCGGGAAGGCCGGTGAGCCGCTAACATGGCCGCCCCGCGGGCGGTGGTCGCGCACTGTGCCGGATTCGTCGGAAGCTGGGCTTCTGGCCCTGAGTAACTTCCAACGAAATCAATCCCTTATATCGCCCCCCGAGTGTAACAGAATAAACAGCCTGATGACCGCCCAAGACCCCACCAAGCCCGCTGGCGACAAGCCTTCCGTGCGCATGATCACCGTTCCCGCCGACCGCGCCGGCCAGCGCCTGGACAATTTCCTGCTGGGCCAGCTGAAAGGCGCTCCGCGCAGCCTGGTCTACAAGCTGGTGCGCAGCGGCCAGGTGCGCGTGAATGGCGGCCGTGCCAAGGCCGAGCGGAAGCTGGAAGCGGGCGACGAGGTGCGTGTGCCGCCGGTTCGTCTCACTGAAGAGGGAGACAAGGCCGGCCCGCCGGAGGCGTTCATGCGCCGCCTGGAGCAGGCCATCGTCTTCGAGGATGCCCGCCTGCTGGCCCTGAACAAGCCGACCGGCGTGGCCAGCCACGGTGGCAGCGGCATCAGCTTCGGCGCCATCGAGACCCTGCGCGCCCTGCGCCCGGGCCAGACCCTGGAGCTGGTCCACCGGTTGGATCGCGACACCTCGGGCCTGCTGATCGTGGCCAAGAAGCGCTCGGCGCTGAGCGAACTGCAGGCGCTGCTGCGTGAAGACCATGGCGCCGGCATCCGCAAGCGCTACCTGACCCTGCTGGCCGGGCGCATGCCCGACGGTGTGATGACGGTCGACGCGCCTCTGCACGTGGGCCTGCGCCAGGGCGGCGAGCGCCATGTGCAGGTCAATGCGATCGGCAAGGAATCGATCAGCCACTTCCGGGTGCTTGAGCGCCGCGGCGGCCATTCCTACTGCGAGGTGCGCATCGAAACCGGCCGCACCCACCAGATCCGCGTGCATGCCCAGCATCTGGGGCACCCGGTGGCCGGTGACGACAAATACGGCGATCCTGCGGTCAACAAGCGGCTTCGTGAGCAGATCGGGCTGAAACGCCTGTTCCTGCACGCTGCGTCGCTGGAGTTCGCGCTGGACGCGGGCAAGACACCGTATGCGCTGAACGCGCCGCTGGCTGATGAGTTGGTCGAGGCGCTGGACCGGCTTCGCTGAAGGTAGCGCCGGGCCATGCCCGGCGTCTCCCCCTGTGGAATCGAGCCATGCTCGACTGCGCTTCGGTAGGGGCGCGCGGAAAGCCCATCGAGCAAGCTCGACTTTACGGAGTGGGCCGCAAACCCCTCACCACTTGAACAGCACCAGGCTGATCGCCAGCGTGCCCATGCCTGCCACCAGTCCATACACCGTCTCGTGGCCCTTGGCATAGCGCTTGGCCGCCGGCAGCAGCTCATCCAGCGCCAGGAACACCATCACACCGGCGATCAGCCCGAACACCCAGCCGAAGGTGGCGTGCGACAGTGATCCGGACAGCAGCCAGTAGCCAAGCGCCGCGCCCACCGGTTCGGCCAGGCCCGACAGCAGGCTGGCGCTGAATGCGTAGAACTTGTTCTGGGTGGCGAAGTACACCGGCACCGCAATGGCGATGCCCTCGGGAATGTTGTGGATGGCAATGGCGAAGGCAAGCGGCATGCCCACCGACGGGCTCTCCAGCGTCGCGAAGAACGTTGCCAGCCCTTCCGGGAAATTGTGCGCGGTGATCGCGATCGAGGTCAGCAGGGCGACCCGCTTAAGGTACTCGCGGCTGTTCTCGCGGAACGCCGGGTCCTGCTTGTCCAGGCTGTCATGCGGGTTGGGGATGAAGTGATCGATCAGCACGATCACGATCACGCCGAGCAGGAAGGCCAGGGTGCCGTAGGTGAAGCCGGTGCGCTCGCCATAGGCCAGTGCAAACGAGGCAATGGACTTGTTGAGGATCTCCGACAGCGACACATAGACCATCGCACCACCGGCGAAGGCCAGGCCGAACGCCAGCAGGCGCGGATTGGGCCGGCGCGAGAACAGCACCAGCAGGCTGCCGATGGCGGTGGCGAGGCCGGCCGCGAGGGTGACCGCCAGCGCGATCCAGACATTTTCGGGGGGAATCTGCAGCATGTACCGACGCGATCCTGGTCAACAGACAACCGCCCCGGACAGGGCCGGGGCGGCAAGGGCGAGGCGGGCGTCGGCTGGCCTCGTCGGGTGCGGGCGATCAGCCGCCGCGGCGCAGGCGTTCTTCAATCGCGAAGCACTGGTCTGGCTTCGGCTGCGGCGGGTTGAAGCTGACCGGCACCTGGATGGTGGCGGGCACCGGCTGGCCATTGCGGGTGGCGGCGTTGAACTGCCAGCCCTGCACGGCGGTCTTGGCCAGCTCGTCCAGTTGCGGGTTGCCGGCGCCGGTCAGCAGGGCGACCTCGCTGGGCTTGCCGTCGGTACCGATGGTCACCTTGAAGGTGCTGGTACCCCCCACGCCCATGCAGGCCAGTTCCAGCGGGTACTGCGGCGGCGGCGTCTTAACCGCAGCCACTTCGGTCGGCGGCGGCGGTGGCGGGGCCGCCGGTTCGGACGCGCCACAACCGGCCAGGCCGGTCGCAGCGATCAGGGACAGGCTCAGCAGGCGTACGTTCATGGCAGTTACTCCGTCAGGGCCGAAGTCTTGGCCGCGCAGATGAAGTCGTTTTCGCTCAGGCCGCCCACGTCGTGGGTGGAAAAGCGCACGACCGCGCGGTCGTAGTGCACGCCCAGGTCCGGGTGATGGTCCTCGTGGTGGGCAATCCAGGCCAGCGCGTTCACGAAGGCCATGGTGGCGTAGTAGTTCTTGAAGCGGAAGGTGCGCAGCAGCGCCTGGCCTCCCTCGCTCAGCTCCCAGCCGGGAACCTGCGGCAACAGTTCGGCCAGGCGGGCTTCGCCGAGCTTGTGGTCGCTGCCTTTGCGCGGCACGCAACGGGCCTGGGCCAGCGGAATCAGGTCGGCCATGGGAATCTCCACCTCGTGTTGACTGAACAATGCGCCGGACGGTGTATAAACCGAATGAGCGGCTGACGCTTACTTGGCTAGAATAGCCTGATGATCCAGATCTCCGACACTGCCCAGACCCATTTCCGCAAGCTGATCGAACGCGAGGGCGCGCCCGGCATGGGCGTGCGCCTGAGCGCGGTCGATCCCGGTACCCCGCGCGCCGATGCCCGGCTGGAGTTCGCCGAGCCGAGCGACCTGCTTGGTGACGAGTGGGCGGTGGACTGCGATGGCTTCACCCTCTACGTCGATGCAGCCAGCGTGGGTTGGCTTGACGGTGCCGAGATCGACATCGTCGCCGGTACCGCGGGCGCCCAGCAGCTGACCATCAAGGCACCGCGCATCAAGGGCGAAGCGCCCGGTGATGCCGCCTCGCTGGTGGAGCGCGTGCACTGGGTGGTGGAAAACGAAATCAACCCGCAGCTGGCGTCGCATGGCGGCAAGGTGGCGGTGCAGGAAGTCTCGGCTGAAGGCGTAGTGCTGCTGCGCTTCGGTGGTGGTTGCCAGGGCTGTGGCATGGCCGATGTGACCCTCAAGCAGGGTATCGAGAAGACCCTGATGGGCCGCGTGCCGGGCGTGACCGCTGTGCGTGACGCGACCGACCACGACAGTGGCCACGCGCCGTATATTCCTCGCGGCAACGCCGCCTGATCGCTGACGCGTGCCTCTGACCCGGGCCGAGCAACTCATCGACCTGCTGCTGGCCCGCCAGCAGCCAAGCGCCGTCCTCGAAAAAACCACGCGCCTGCCGTACGGCTGGGCGCTGTGGCTGCGCTCGCTGGGCCCGCTGTCGCGGCCGTTGCATGCCCGCGAAGTGATTGCGGTACTGCTGCCGCGCCCGCTGCCTGGCCCGCCCGGGCGGTTGCCTGCGTTGTCCCCCTGGCAGGCGCTGCGCCGCCTGTTCTGGCAGGACTGGGATGCGGCGCCGCGCGACCAGCGCTGGATGCGTTGGATCTCGGCACTGGCCAGTGCGCTGCTGCACCTGCTGTTCTTCGTACTGTTGCTGTGGGTCGCCGTGATCCGCACCACCGAGCCGGAGCAGGACGGTGCCGAAGGCGAGCGTGTGCAGGTGGAATTCGTCGGACGCGCCACACAGGAAGGCGGGGGCGATCAGCCGGGTGCCGAGGCGGCTGCGGCGGCACCGGCCGGCCAGGTTGCCGTCGGCCAGGAAGCAGGGGCAGCGACTGCACCTGAGCCGCGTCCTGCGGCCGCGTCGTCGCCCGCACCCGCACCGGCTCCAGCACCGACAGCCAGCGCGCCGTCGCCGCCGGCCGAAGCCGACCCCGCACCGGTTGCCGCGCCGCCGCCGTCGCCGGTGCAGGCTACCGAAGTAGCCCAGGCCAGCACCGATTTCGTGGTGCCTCCGGTCAGCGTGCCGCGCACCGAAGTCAGCATCGTGCCGCGCGATACCACGCCCTCGGTACGCGAGCGCAGCGTGCAGCCGGTGCAGGCAACGCCGACGCCCACTACGGTGCAGGCGCCTGAGGTTGCGGTGCGATCGCCGCAGTTGCGCGAGATCCAGGTGCAGGAGCGCGAAGTCGGTACGGTCGACGCGCCGGTTGTGCCGCAGCCGCTGCGCACGGCCGACGTGCAGGTGCGCGTGCCGCAGCGGGACGTGCAGGTGCGCGAGCGTGAAGTGCAGGCGGTGGTCGATCCGCAGGTGCGGATGGCAACCGTCGCCGGTCGTGAACCGGCGGTGCATGCGCCGGCGGGTCGTGACGTACAGGTGCGCGAGCGCGAAGTAGCCTCGGCACCGGCGGCAGCCCCATCGTCTTTCAGTGGGAATGCACCCGCGGCAACGCCCGCGCCGGCAGCCAATGGCAGCGCGACGCAGGCGAACAGCAGTACTGCGCGGCCTGCTGCATCCAGCACGACCCCGGCTCAGGCAGGGGCGCGCCCGGCGCCCAATCCGGGCAACTGGGCCACGCCCGCCAAGGGTGATGACTGGGGCGCATCGAACCGCAACCATGACGGCGCCGACAAGGGCGCCCGCCAGGCCAGCACCACCGGCAAGGGCAGTGGCCTGTTCAATGCAGATGGCAGCGTGCGCGTGCCGGGCCAGGAAGGCGAGGGTCGTGCCGAGCGCGGTGCGCCCGGTGGCGCCAACGATGGCTGGAGCAAGGAACGCATTGCGCAATCGGGCACCTGGTTGAAGCGACCACCGTACGACTACACACCCACCTCGTTCGACAAGTACTGGGTGCCGCAGGAATCGCTGTTGGCCGAATGGGTGCGCAAGGGCATCAAGGCGATGGAGATTCCATTGCCGGGTACGAACTCGAAGATTTCCTGCGTGATCTCGATCCTGCAGGCGGGCGGCGGCTGTGGGCTGACCAACCCGAACATGCAGGACCAGCCGGCCGTGGCGCGACCGCCGCCGGACATCCCGTTCAAAAAGGAACTGCAGGAAGATAACGGCAGCCGCTAGGCAGGGGGCCGCGCCCCGCACGCTGGCCGGCTCGCGCTTTGGTAGGTGCCAACCTTGGTTGGCACAGAAACGCCGACCAAGGTCGGCATCTACCAGGGCATCTACCTCACGCGCTCTGCGACAGGAATACCCAGAACGGTACGTCGCGGCCGACCCAGTCGCGGCTGGCTTCGTCCATCACGTCCAGCAGGGTATCGAAATCCTTCTGCGTGGCCGCACGGAATGCGTCGACATCGGCCAGGAACAGCGCATAGCCGTTGGCCGGCAGCCACTGCAGGTCGCGCAGATTGTCCGACAGCGCATCCCAGTTGCCGCCGAACCCCGCCGGGAAATCCAGCTGCGCAGCCAGACGGGCAAGCAGGGTGCGCTTGTCGGCCACGCCATCCAGGTCGATGCGTATCACCTTCAGGCCGGCATCGCGCATCGCTGCGGCCAGTGCGCTGATGTCGTCGCTGTCGATGGCATAGACGCCGGCATTGTTGATGTCGTGCAGGCCGAGGCCGAAATCGTCGTGGCTCATTGCTGCGCTCCCGGGGCCGGTACGGTGAAGCTGCGGAACGATGCGTAGTGGTCGTCGGTGTAGTACCACGCCTCCGGCGGATCGCCACCGGTGACGATGCGGCGCGTGCCGCGGGTACGCGCACCGGGGGTGTCAACGGTGTATTCGCGGTAGTAGCCGCGCGGGCGCTGCGGCAGTTGCTGTTCGCGGTTGCCGAAGGTGCTGCCGTCCTGGCGATGCGGGAACGGACCGCCGCGCTGGATCAGGGCAATGGTCTGGCGTGCCTCGGCGGGCAGGAAGGCCGGCAGGCCGCTGTCATTGCTGCTGCGCGCAGGCGTTGTGCGTGCAGCGGGCGCGCTCTGCAGGTCCGGTGCGAACTGCGGCGCCGGAGGCCGCTGCATGAAATGGTTGACGACCAGGCCGAGCACGAGCAGGGCGATGGCGGTGATCAGCAGCCGGGGGTTGCGCATGGGGCAGGGGCGGGCGAGGGTGGTGCAGGCACTGTAGCGCCTGTGCGCTGCACGGTGCATGAGGACGGCGTCGCGTCACTGCTGCGTAACAATTGCCGTCGTGCTCACTGGCAGGACGCAATTTCCTTTACATCCCCCTTGGTAATCTGGCGGTCTGTCCCCATCATTCACCGCGCAACGCCCGACACCGTCGGGTGCCCTCGCAATCAGGAGATGCATCATGGCCTACACCCTGCCCAAGCTGTCCTACGCCTACGACGCGCTGGAACCGCATATCGATGCGGCGACGATGGAAATCCATCACACCAAGCATCACCAGACCTACATCAACAACGTCAACGCGGCGCTGGAAGGCACCGAATACGCTGACCTGCCGGTCGAAGAACTGGTGAAGAAGCTCAAGTCGCTGCCGGAGAACCTGCAGGGTCCGGTGCGCAACAACGGTGGCGGCCATGCCAACCACTCGCTGTTCTGGACCGTGATGGCTCCGAATGCTGGCGGCAACCCGGTGGGCGACGTGGCCAAGGCCATCGACAAGGACCTGGGCGGCTTCGACAAGTTCAAGGACGCCTTCACCAAGGCGGCGCTGACCCGTTTCGGCAGCGGCTGGGCATGGCTGAGCGTGACTCCGGACAAGAAGGTCGTGGTCGAGAGCACCGGCAACCAGGACAGCCCGCTGATGGAAGGCAACACCCCCATCCTCGGCCTGGACGTGTGGGAACACGCGTACTACCTGAAGTACCAGAACCGTCGTCCGGAATACATCGGCGCGTTCTTCAACGTCATCGACTGGAACGAAGTCGAGCGCCGTTACCAGGAAGCGATCGCCTGATCGCAGTGACTGGATGAGCGGAAAAGGCCGGGGGAGACCCCGGCCTTTTTTTGTCTGTCAGTCCTGGGAATGGGGCTGATTCCGGTAGGTGCCGACCTTGGTCGGCACGGAAACATGTGCGCGCGCGGTGGGAATGTGCCGACCAAGGCCGTCACCTACCGGGGTGAGGCGTGCCGCGGGGATGAGCGGGGCTATTCGACCGTGGCCGTATCCCCCTGCAGGCGCAGGGTCGCCATCACGCCCAGGCGCAGGCCGGGCAGGTCGCCGTCGGCCGGCAACAGGATCGGCTGCTGGCGGATGCCGCCGAAGTGCTTGACCTGGAACAGCACGTCCAGGCCATGGCCACTTGCTCCGCCGCCACTGGCCGCCGGTGCGCCGGGATTGCGCCGGGCCGGCTGGAAGCCCGGCGTGCTGCGTACCAGTTCCACCGTGCTGGCCGAGAAGTCGCCAGCGATCAGGCTGGGCATGCCCTCGGCGGTGGCGCTGATCCAGGTCATCAGGTCGCTGGTCTGGTGCTGGCGGGCGATGGCCTCGTCCGGGTCCGGACGCAGGCGCGCCACGTAGACGTTGAGCAGCGACGCGCCCAGCTTCAGCCGCATCATGCCGGCCGCGCTGAACGTGCCGGGCGGGTGCAGCAGGGTCACGCCGTCCTCGCTGACCGGCAGCCGGGTCAGCATCGCGTTGCCATGCCGCAGCGGCTGGCTGGGCGGATCGGCGGTGACGAAGTCGCAGCTGTAGCGCAGCCGGCTGGCCAGCCAGCAGGCCGGGTTCCGGCCCTGCTGCTGCAGGACCTGCTGCACCGAAATCACGTCCGGCTGCAGCTCGGTCAACAGCTGGGCGACCTGCTCACGTCGCAGCTTCCACTGTGCATCGTCGCGGCTGGGCAGTTCCAGCGCGGCCACGGTCAACTGCCGTGGCCCGCTCTCGCCGGTGGCGGCAGCCGGCGCCTGTGGCCGCGCCTGGGCCTGCCACGCCAGCAGCAGCGCAAGGCAAGCGAGCAGGAGGCGGGCGAGGGCGGGGGGGCGCATAACGATAAGTTTACGCTTTTGTCGTGCAGGTTCCGTGACTTCCGGCAGGGCATGGCGTGTCTGCCACGGATTGGCACCGTTGTCATGCAGCCCTGCAGCGTGCTTCGCAAGCCCGGGTTCCGGTAATCTTGCGCCTTTCGCTTTGCAGGAATGCCTTACAGGATGAGCCACGACGCAGTTGCCCCCATCGCCGGCCAGGGAAAGATGCCGCGCCAGATCCCGTACATCATCGGCAATGAGGCCTGCGAGCGGTTCAGTTTCTACGGGATGCGCAACATCCTGGTGCAGTTCCTGATCACCTCGCTGCTGCTGCAGGAAATCACTGCGGAAGGCCGTGCCGGTGAAGCCAAGGACATCATGCACAGCTTCATGATCGGCGTGTATTTCTTCCCGCTGCTCGGTGGCTGGCTGGCGGACAAGTTCTTCGGCAAGTACCACACCATCCTCTGGTTCAGCCTGGTCTACTGCGCCGGTCACCTGTGCCTGGCGTTGTTCGAGAACAGCCGCGAAGGCTTCTTCCTCGGCCTGGGCCTGATCGCGCTCGGTGCCGGCGGCATCAAGCCGCTGGTGGCCTCGTTCATGGGCGACCAGTTCGACCAGAGCAACAAGCACCTGGCCAAGATCGTTTTCGACGCCTTCTACTGGATCATCAACTTCGGCTCGCTGTTTGCCTCGCTGCTGATCCCGCTGGTGCTGAAGAACTGGGGCCCGCAGTGGGCGTTCGGTATCCCGGGCATCCTGATGTTCATCGCCACCTTCGTGTTCTGGCTGGGCCGCAAGCGCTACGTGCTGGTGCCGCTGCCGCCGAAGGACCCGCATTCGTTCGCCAACGTGGTGCGCACCGCCCTGACCGCGCGCGTCGCCGGCCAGGGCCGCCCGGGCCTGGTGATCGCCGTGCTCGGCCTGGTACTGGCGGCAGCCTCGTTCGGCCTGGTCGGTTCGCTCGGCATCGTGATCTGCCTGTGCCTGGCGCTGGTCGCCATCCTCGCTGGCATCGGTGGCGGCACCTGGCTGCAGCTGGACCGCGCCCGCGGCCAGCATCCGGCCGAAGCCGTGGAAGGTGTGCGTTCGGTACTGCGCGTGCTGGTGATCTTCGCGCTGACCACGCCGTTCTTCTCGCTGTTCGACCAGAAGGCCTCGACCTGGGTCCTGCAGGGCCAGCAGATGCAGATGCCGAGCTGGTTCACCGCCTCGCAGATGCAGGCGCTGAACCCGCTGCTGGTGATGATCCTGATTCCGTTCAACAACCTGGTGCTGTACCCGGCCCTGCGTCGCTTCGGTTTCGAACCGACCGCGCTGCGCCGCATGACCGCCGGTATCGCCTTCAGCGGCCTGGCCTGGATCGTGGTGGGTGGCATCCAGGTGGTGATGGATGGCGGCAATGCGATGTCGATCTTCTGGCAGATGCTGCCGTATGCGCTGCTGACCTTCGGTGAAGTGCTGGTCTCGGCCACCGGCCTGGAATTTGCCTACAGCCAGGCGCCGCAGGCGATGAAGGGCGTGGTGATGAGCTTCTGGAACCTGACCACCACCATCGGCAACCTGTGGGTACTGCTGTCCAACGCCGCGGTGCGCAACGACACGGTGACCCACCAGATTGCAGGGACAGGGCTGAGCGAGGCGGCGTTCCTGATGTTCTTCTTCGCCGGTTTCGCTTTCATCGCGGCGTTGGCTTTCGGTTGGTATGCAAAACGCTATCGTATGGTCGACAACTACCGTAGCGCCTGAGCCTGACATGACCCCCGTCAATCTGCTGTTGATCGCCGTCACCGCCATCCTGTCGTGGATGGCCTTCAACAACCGCAAGCTGGCCGACCGCCTGATCCTGTGGCCGCCGGCAGTGGACCGCCACCGCCAGTACGACCGCCTGGTGACCTATGGCTTCATCCATGCCGACTGGTCGCACCTGATCTTCAACATGATCACCCTGTTCTTCTTCGGGGGGTTCATCGAGAGCGTGATGGTGCAGCTGACCGGCAACTACCTGACCTACCCGGCGTTCTACATCGGTGCGCTGGTGGTCTCGATCCTGCCCAGCTACCTGAAGAACCAGAAGAACCCGAACTACCTGAGCCTGGGTGCGTCGGGTGCGGTGTCGGCGGTGCTGTTCGCCTTCATCCTGATCAAGCCGTGGTCGATCATCCTGGTGTTCTTCATCCCGGCACCGGCCATCGTGTATGCCGCGTTCTACGTCGGCTACAGCATCTGGATGGACAAGCGTGGCGGTGACCGCATCAACCACAGTGCGCACCTGGCCGGCGCGGCATTCGGCGTGATCTTCATGCTGGCCATGCAGCCGAGCATCTTCAACCACTTCCTGCGCGAACTCTCCAACCCGACCTTCCGCCTCGGCGGCGGTTGAAGTTGGCCGGGGTCGGATCCGCTGGATCCGACCCCGGGGTTGGCCCCCGCTCCTGGTCAGGCGCGGGTCTGTTGGCCGTAGGTGTCCTGCAGGCGGGCGAATACCTCCTCGCCGATGCGCTGGAAATCCTGGTCTTCGGTCTGCCCCTCCACCGCCAGTTGCAGCAGGCCCTCCAGCAGGGCACGGTCGGTATCGGAATGGGTATCGCTGGGGTGCATGGGAGCCTCCGCGGTGGTGCGCATGGTCAACGGTCGCAAGGGTCGTGCCAGCCTGGCCGTACCCCTCCACATGCGATAGCGGCCGCCCACCCTCCAGCTTGAGGGTCGGGAACTGACGTGAATGGATCGGACTTGCCCCTGTTCAGGCTTCACGCGATCATGGCGCCCGGCTGCGCACCATCCACGCAGTCGTCGCAGGAGACAGCTCCATGGCTTCGGTCACGCCCCCCGGTCTGGCCTACGAGGTCGAACATGATCTGGCCAGCCACCGCTTCACCGCCCGCGTGCGAGGACAGCTGGCGGTGCTCGACTACCAGATCAAGCGCAGGCGCATGGTCATCACCCACACCGAAGTGCCCGAGCCGATCGCTGGCCGTGGCATTGCCGGTGAATTGACCCGCGTCGCGCTGCGTTTCGCCCGCGAACAGAAGTACAAGGTGGTGCCGGCGTGTTCGTACGCCGAGGCCTTCCTGCAGCGGCACGAGGAGTATCACGACCTGCTCGTTGGCTGAATGCCAGCGGGTCACGCTTCAGCCATGGCAGGCGATGATGTACAAACATGAACAGGGGATCCCGATGAAGATTGGAAACAACCGGCCACTGCACGGCAGCGTGCTGGCCGGCGTGGTGGGCGTGCTGTTGCTGGCCGGTTGCCAGCGTGAAAGCGAGCCGTCAGCGGCGACCGACGCGGCGCCTGCCGCCGAGGCCGCTGCGGCAGGTGAAACGCCGGCTGCGGAAGCGCCGCTGGACCTGCGCGATGTGATCGAGAACAACGAGCGCGAAGTGGTGGGCATCAGCTATCCGGCCGGCATCGACCGTTACCCGGGCCTGGCGCGCGCGCTGCAGGGCTACGCCACCAGTGCACGCAGTGATCTGCAGCAGGCGCTGGACGGGCTGGGCAATGACAAGCCGACCATGCCCTACGAGCTGTCGCTGAGCTTCGAGAAGCTGCTGGAAACCCCGCAGCTGGTGGTGGTCAGCGCCGATGGCAGCCGCTATACCGGTGGCGCCCACGGCGAGCCGCTGGTGGCGCGCTTCGTGTGGCTGCCGCAGCATCAGCAGATGCTCAGCGCCGAAAAGCTGGTGGCCGATGCCAAGGGCTGGAAAGCGATCAGTGACTTCGTCGCCGACCAGTTGCGCGAACGCGTGGCGACCCGCCTCAGTGGTGAGGACATGGACCCGGCCCAGCTGCAGGAATCGCTGCGCAACGCATCGCGCATGATTGCCGACGGCACCGGCCCGCAGGCCGACAACTTCAGCCAGTTCCAGCCGCTCACCGACGACAAGGGGCAGATCACCGCGCTGCGCTTTGTTTTCCCGCCGTACCAGGTGGGTCCATACTCAGATGGCACCCAGACCGCCGATGTACCGGCGGCGGTGCTGTTGCCGCACGTGGCCAAGGACTACGTGGAGCTGTTCGCACGCGGTTGACCGCAGTCGAGGAGGTGGCGTGGATACAGGGTTGCAGGAGCGGGTTTCCGGCCTGCTGCAGGAAGCCGGGGTCCGCATCGGCGGTACCCAGCCACAGGACATCCAGGTGCATGACCCGCGCTTCTTCGCGCGGGTCATGGCGCACGGCTCGCTTGGTCTCGGCGAGAGCTACATGGACGGTTGGTGGGATGCCAACGTCCTGGATGAATTCCTCGTCCACCTGATGCAGGCGCACCTGGATGAGCGGGTGCACGGCTGGCGCGAAGTGGCCGATGCGCTGAAGGCGCGCCTTTTCAATCTCCAGGTCGGGCAGGGCAGCTATGAAGTCGGGCGCCGCCACTACGATCTCGGCAACGATCTCTACCAGGCCATGCTTGGGCGGCGCCTGGTCTACAGCTGCGGCTACTGGCGCAACGCCGATGATCTCGACGCCGCGCAGGAAGCCAAGCTCGACCTGGTCTGCCGCAAACTGGGCCTGCGCCCGGGCCAGCGCGTGCTGGATATCGGTTGCGGCTGGGGTGAAGCGCTGAAGTTTGCCGCCGAGCGCTACGGCGTCAGCGGAGTGGGTGTGACCATCTCGCAGGAACAGGCCGAGTTCGCGCGCGAACTGTGCGCCGGCCTGCCGATCGAGATCCGCCTGCAGGATTACCGTGAACTGGACGAGCCGTTCGATGCGATTTTCTCGATCGGCATGTTCGAGCACGTTGGTGACAAGAACTACGGCAGTTTCTTCGAGGTGGCCAAGCGCTGCCTGTCGCCGCGCGGCCTGCTGTTGTTGCACAGCATCGGCACCAACATCTCGCGGCATCGCACAGATCCGTGGATCGCGCGCTACATCTTCCCCAATTCGATGCTGCCGTCGGCAGTGCAGGTCACCAAGGCGTTCGAGGGCCGCTTCGTGCTGGAGGACTGGCATAACTTCGGCACCGACTACGACCTGACCCTGCAGGCGTGGCGGCGCAACGTGGAAGCAGCATGGCCACGGCTGGATGAACGTTACGACGAGCATTTCCGTCGCATGTGGCGTTTCTACTTGGCCGGCTCGATGGCGACCTTCCGTTGCCGGCATGCGCAGTTGTGGCAGCTGGTGCTGTCGCCGGAAGGCGTGCCGGGGGGGTACGTCGCGCCGCGTTGAATCCAGGGTTCTGACCCCAACCCCCACAAAAAAACCGCCCGGTTTCCCGGGCGGTTCTCATTTCACACTAACGCACTGGCGATCAGTTGCCGGCGCCGGTCAGGCCACGCTTTTCCAGCAGCGGTTCGATCTGCGGCTCGTGGCCGGCGAAATCGCGGAACAGCTGCATCGCATCCACGCTGCCGCCCTTGGACAACAGGGTGGCGCGGAAGTGGTCGCCGTTCTTGCGGCTCAGGCCGCCGTTGTCCTTGAACCACTTCTGGGTGTTGGCGTCGAGTACTTCCGACCAGATGTAGGCGTAGTAGCCAGCCGAGTAGCCGCCCATGATGTGGCTGAAGTACGGGGTCTTGTAGCGCGGCGGGACCGGCGCATAGTAGATGCCGTCCTTCTCCAGCGCGGCGCGCTCGAAGGCCATCACGTCCTTGGCGGCCGGCACCTGGTCCGGACCGATCTGGTGCCAGCGCTGGTCGAGCATGGCCGCACCCAGGTACTCGGTGGTGGCAAAGCCCTGGTTGAACTTGGCAGCGGCCAGCACCTTGTCCAGCAGCGCCTGCGGCATCGCCGAACCGTTCTGGTAGTGCTTGGCGTAGTTCTTCAGGATGGCCGGGTTGTCCGACCACATTTCGTTGACCTGCGAGGGGAACTCGACGAAGTCACGCGGCACCGAGGTGCCCGAGAAGTACGGGTACTTCACGTTGGAGAACATGCCGTGCAGGGCATGGCCGAATTCGTGGAAGGTGGTGTTCACCTCATCCCAGGTCAGCAGCGTCGGCTGGCCGGCCGGCGGCTTGGGAATGTTGAGGTGGTTGGCCACCACCGGCTTGAAGCCGGTCAGCTTGGACTGCGAGACGTAGGAATTCATCCACGCACCGCCACGCTTGGACGCGCGGGCGTACGGGTCGAAGATGAAGATCGCCAGCTGGCTGCCGTCGGCATCGAACACGTCATAGACGGTGACGTCGTCGTGGTAGACCGGCAGGTCGGTGCGCTGCTTGAAGGTCAGGCCGAATTCCTGGCCCGCCGCGTAGAACACGCCGTTCTCCAGCACGTTCTTCATCTCGAAGTACGGCTTCAGCTGCGATTCGTCGAAGTTGTACTTGGCCTGGCGCACCTTCTCGCTGTAGAACGCCCAGTCCCACGGCTCAAGGGCGAAGGTCTTCTTGCCGGCGGCCTTCTGTTCCTTGTCGATCATCGCCTGCAGGTCGGCGGCTTCGCGCTTGGCATTGGCCACTGCGGCCGGAGCCAGCTTGCCCAGCATCGCGTTGACCGCTTCGGGGGTCTTGGCGGTCTGGTTGGTCAGGTTGTAGGCAGCGAAGTTCGGGAAGCCCATCAGCTTGGCCTTGTCGGCACGCAGCTGCATGATGCGCGAGACCAGCGCGGTGTTGTCGAACTCACCGCCGCGGCTGCCGCGGGTGGTCGAGGCTTCGTAGATCTTCTGGCGCAGGGCACGGTTGGCCAGGTTGGTCAGCGGCGGCTGGCCAGTGGTGTTGAGCAGGGTGATCACGTACTTGCCGTCCAGGCCACGGGCCTTGGCGGCTTCGGCGGCAGCGGCGATCTGCTCCTTGGACAGGCCGTCCAGCTCCTTGACGTCATCGACGGTGATCGCCGAGGCGTTCACTTCCGACTGCACGTTCTGGCTGAACTTGGTGCCCAGGTTGGCCAGCTCGGCATTCATGGCCTTCAGCGTGGCCTTGTCGGCCTCGGACAGCTTGGCGCCGGCGCGTACGTAGTTGTCGTAGTACTTCTCGACCAGGCGCACGCCTTCGGCGTCCAGGCCCAGCTGGCTGCGGGTGTCGTACAGCGCCTGGATGCGGGCGAAAAGCTTGCCGTTCAGCGCGATCGCATCGCTGTGCGCGGCGAACTTCGCCGAGTAATCGGCCTGCAGCTTCTTTCGGGTGTCGTTGGTGTCGGCGCCGACCAGGCTGAAGAACACGGTGGTCGCGCGATCCAGGGTGTCACCGCTCTTTTCCAGGGCGATGATGGTGTTTTCGAAGGTCGGCTTGGCCTTGGTGTTGGCAATGGCCTCCACTTCCTTCAGCTGCTGCGCCATGCCGGCGTCGAAAGCCGGAGCGAAATCGCTGTCCTTGATCTTGTCGAACTGAGGGAAGTGCAGTGGCAGCGGGCTGTCGGCGAAGAACGGGTTGGCTTGCTGGGCGCTGCTGGCGGCGGCCGCGGTGGCGGCGCTGGCAGCGTAGGCGGGCAGGGCAAGGCCGAGGGTCATGGCCACGGCAAGGGCAAGGCGAGTGGTCAAGGTAATAGCTCCGGTAAGGCAAACAAGGGCCCGAGGGTAACCCGGCCCGGCGCGCCGGCACTTGTGTCAAAAGGCATGTTGTCGGGGCCGGGCGCGGGTACCATGCGTTCACCGCCCACGGCCCGCTGCCATGACCACTGCCTACGATTTCAGCTTCCGTGACCTCGACGGCCAGCCGCAGCCGCTGGCCCGCTACAAGGGCCACCCATTGCTGCTGGTCAATGTCGCTAGTCGTTGTGGCTTCACCCCGCAGTACACCGGGCTGGAACAGCTGTGGCAGGAGTACCGCGAGCGCGGTCTGGTGGTGATCGGCTTCCCGTGCAACCAGTTCGGCGCGCAGGAGCCCGGCGACGCCGCGCAGATCCGCCAGTTCTGTTCACTGGACTATCCGGTCAGTTTTCCGCTGTCGGAGAAGATCGAGGTCAATGGCGAGGGGGCCGAGCCGCTGTGGGCGTGGCTGTCACGCGAGAAGCGCGGCCTGCTGGGCAGTGCCCGCATCAAGTGGAATTTCAGCAAGTTCCTGGTCGACCACCAGGGGCGGGTGGTATCGCGCCATGCGCCCACCACCAGGCCGGAGCAGTTGCGCAGCGCGATCGAAGCGCTGCTGTAACAGCTGCCGGTCGCCTTGGGCGCAGCGCTCAGTGTCCCAGCGCTGGTACGCCTGCCTGCCGGTTGCGGACCTCTTCGGGCAGGGCTTCGATCACCTGTTGCATGATCCGCGGCAGGCTGGCCTCGCTGTAGCCGCGATGGGCATGGACGATGGTGCCGTCGCGGCCGACGATGAACATGTGGGGTACGGCGACGATGCCGAACTGCTCCGCCAGCGCACCGCCAGGATCATGCAGGTACTCCAGCTTCGGCCAGTCACGCTGGCGGATCAGCCGGCTGACCTCCAGCCGCGGTTCGCCCCAGTTGACCGCGTAGACCTTCAAGGCGTCCTCGCCAATCACCTGCTGTAGATGGGCCAGGATCGGCAGTTCCTTGCGGCAGGGCCCGCACCAGGAGGCCCAGAAGGTCACGATGACCACCTTGCCGCGCTGATCGGCCAGATTGACCGGATTGCCCTTGCGGTCGTTGCCCAGCGCCTGCGGCGGCGTTTCGCCGCGTGCAGGCGGCGCAGCCCACGTCGGAACCGCTGCCAGCAGCAGGCCGGCAATTGCCCAAGCCCGCATCCAGTGCGGGATCGATGTGTTCATCATCCGTGTATTCCCCGGGAGGGCCATCGGCCCGTGCGGGGGGACGATGCCTGCAATGCGCAGGGTGCGCAACAGGTCGCGTACAAATGCGGGGCCAGGGCCCCGCGCTTTACTTCTCGACGAACGCGCGCTCGAACACGTAGTGGCCCGGCTGGCCGATACGCGGCGAGACCTGGAAGCCACGGGCATCGAGCACGCTGCGCAGGTCGGCCAGCATCTGCGGGCTGCCGCAGATCATCGCGCGGTCGTTCTCCGGGCTCAATTCCGGCAGGCCGAGCGTGCGCTGCATCTCGCCGCTTTCCATCAGCTGGGTCAGGCGGCCCTGGTTGGCGAACGGCTCGCGGGTGACGGCCGGGTAGTACAGCAGCTTGTCGCCGATCATCTCGCCCAGGAACTCGTGCTCACGCAGTTCCTTCTCGAAGTAATCGCGGTAGGCCAGATCCTTTTCGTAGCGGACGCCGTGGCAGAGGATCACCTTCTCGAAGCGTTCGTAGGTTTCCGGGTCCTTGATGACCGACAGCCACGGCGCCATGCCGGTGCCGGTGCCCAGCAGATACAGGTTCTTGCCGGGGTGCAGATCGCTGATCAGCAGGGTGCCGGTGGGCTTCTTGCCGACCAGCACCTTGTCACCCGGCTTGATGTGCTGCAGGCGCGAGGTCAGCGGGCCGTCCTGCACCTTGATGCTGAAGAACTCCAGATGCTCTTCCCAGTTGGCGCTGGCGATGGAATACGCACGCAGCAGCGGCCGCGCCTCGGTTTCCAGGCCGATCATCACGAACTGGCCGTTCTCGAAGCGGAAACCGCTGTCGCGGGTGAGGGTGAAGCTGAAGTAGGCATCGGTCCAGTGACGGACCTCAAGCACCGTTTCGGCGCCAAAAGCGGAGGACATGGGCGTATCTATCGGAAGTCGTCGGGGGTGATTCTATCTCAAATGAGACAGGTTCTCATTAGGCGGAACGAGAGGCGTTCTCAGCGGTAACCCGCCGCCTGCAGCTCGAACAGCTCGGCATAACGACCGCCCTCGGCCATCAGCTGCTCGTGGGTGCCGCTGGCCTCGATCCGGCCATCGGCCAGCACCAGGATGCGATCAGCCATGCGTACCGAGGAAAAACGGTGGGAAATCAGCACTGCGGTGCGATTATCCGCCAGCTCCCTGAACCGCTGGAACACCTCGAACTCACTTCGCGCATCCAGCGCCGCCGTTGGCTCATCCAGGATCATCACCTGCGCGTTGCGCATCCATGCACGGGCGATGGCGATCTTCTGCCATTGACCACCGGACAGGTCCACGCCCTGCTTGAAGCGGCGGCCGATCAGCTGGTCGTAGCCGGCGGGCAGGTCGTCGATCACTTCTTCGGCCATGCCGCGGCGCGCGGCGTCGGCGATGCGCGCCTGGTCGTCCATCGCCTCGACCTGGCCGACGCCGATGTTCTCGCCGGCGCTGAGGTTGTAGCGCACGAAGTCCTGGAAGATCACCCCGAGATTGGCGCGCAGGTCGTCCAGGTCGTAGTCGCGCAGGTCGCGGCCATCGAGCAGGATGCGGCCCTCGTCTGGTTCGTACAGTCGCGCCAGCAGCTTCACCAGCGTGGTCTTGCCGGCGCCGTTCTCGCCGACCAGGGCCAGCACTTCGCCGGCCCGCAGCTGGAAATCGAGGTGGCGCACGGCCCATTGCTCGGCATCCGGGTAGCGGAAGCCGACGTTCTCGAACACGAAGCCTTCGCGTATCGGCTGCGGCACGCGTACCGCACCTTCGCGCGAGTGGATTTCCGGCTGGATCTGGAAGAACGAGAACAGGTCATCCAGGTACAGCGCCTGGCTGGCCACCTGCGAGAACCCGATCAGGAGGCCTTCCAGCAGCTGGCGCAGGCGCAGGAAGCTGCCGGCGAGGAAGGTCAGGTCGCCGATCGAGAAGTCGCCACGCACCGTGCGCCATGCGATGTAGGCGTACGCTGTGTAGTAGCCCAGCGTGCCGAGCGCAGCCAGCAGCGTGCCCCAGAACGCACGCCGCCGTGCCAGTGCACGGTTGGCCTGGAAGAGTGCTGCAGACAACCTGCGATAGCGTTCCACCAGGAAGCGATGCAGGTTGTAGATCTTCACTTCCTTGGCCGTTTCCACGCTGGCACCCAGCTGGCGCAGGTAGTCGAGCTGGCGGCGCTCCGGCGTCCACTGGAAGTTGAGGCTGTAGCCGGCCGCGTTGAAGTGCGATTCGCCGATGAAGGCCGGCACCAGCGCCAGCACCAGCAGCAGGATCAACCATGGCGCATACACCAGCAGGCCGACGGCGAGGCTGGCCACGGTGATCGCGTCCTGCACCTGGCCGAACAGCTGGCTCATCAGGTTCATCCGGCCCATGGTCTGGCGCCTTGCACGGTCCAGCTTGTCCTGCAGGTCCGGGTCCTCGAAGTCCTCCAGGTCCAGCGTTGCCGCGTGTTCCATCAGCCGGATGCTGGTGACGTTGGCGAACAGTTCCGACAGCAGCGCATCGGCATAGCTGACCAGCCGGCCGAGCAGATCCGAGGCGATGGCCAGGCCGAGCTCCAGCGCCAGCAGGCCCAGCAACGGATTCAGCACGCCGCTGGACAGTGCTTCGCCCAGTGGCGGGAAGCCAGCGTCGTGCTGGCTCAGGTGCAGGGCGCTGTCGATGATCAGCTTGCCGACGAAGAGCATCGCCACCGGCAGCAGCGCACGGATCAGGCGCAGCCCCAGGCTGGCGAGGGTCAGGGCGGGGCTGGTCTGCCAGACCATGCGCAGGAACGGCGGCAGGTTGCGCATCGCCTTGAAGCGCTGGCGCAGGCTGGGTTTCTTCGCGGCGGCAGCGCCGGCAATGGGAGAGGCTGGCATGCCGCCATTGTGCGCGCCTGATACGTGCAGGTGGGGTCAGGGCAGCCGTGTGGCCGCCGGGGTCGGATCCTTTTGCTGCGCAAAGGGCTCTGACCCCACCAGCCAGATCGGGTCAGAGCCCTTCGCGTTGCGAAGGGATCCGACCCAACCACATCCACGCATGGCGTGGATCTACCGTGTCGACCAAGGTCGACATCTACCAACAGCTGCAGGAACCTGACCTACCGGGCTGGCCCCCTTTTACGGCAGCGGCGGCAGCAGGCCCGCCCCCAGCCGGTTCCAGGCATTGATCACCGCAATGCCCATGCTCAGGTCACTGATGCCCTTCTCATCGAAGTGCGGCGCCAGTGCATCGAACGCCGCCTGCGACGGCGCACCGTCGGTCAAGCGGGTCAGCGCCTCGGCCCAGCCCAGCGCCGCGCGTTCGCGCACATCGAAGAAGCGGCTTTCGTGCCACGCGGGCAGGGTGTCCAGCTTGCGCGGCTCGATGCCGCCCTTGCGTAGCGTGGTGGCATGCATGTCCATGCAGTAGCCGCAGCCGTTGAGCTGCGAGACGCGCAGGAACACCAGTTCCATCAACGTCGGATCGATCGAGCTGTCATGCACCGCCTTGCTGGTGGCCAGCAGGCCCTTGAAGGCTTCGGCGGCCAGGCGGGTGTAAGGGACGCGGGGAGAGGCGTGGTCGGACATTTTCGGCTCCACGGCGGCCACGATGGCCGCCTTTCATTACAAGGACGCCGCACCGTCACCGCGCGTGACAACGTCCGGCAACTTTTCCGGATTCAACACGCTGTACACGTTGGCGATGCGGCCATCGACCACTTCGATGGTGGTGATCGAGTGCAGGCGATCGCCCTGGAAACGCAGGATCGCCGGTTCGCCATTGACGTAGCCCAATTGTGCCGGATGCGCCGCGCCGCGGCGGGCGATGGCCCAGAACAGGCGGCCGATGCGCTCGGCACCGAGCAGCGGGCGCACCGCCGCGGTAACCACGCCGCCGCCGTCGGAAACCAGTACCGCATTGGCGTGCAGCAGGGCCTGGATTCCCTCGCTGTCGCCGCGTTGGGACGCGTCCATGAAGCGTGCCAGCAGCTGCCGGTGCTGGCTGGCATCGGCATTGAAGCGTGGCCGCCCAGACTGCAGGCGCTGCCGGGCACGGTGCACCAGCTGCCTGCAGTTGGCCTCGCTGTGGCCGATCAGCTCGGCGATTTCGCGGTAGTCGTGGTCGAAGGCCTCCTTCAGCAGGAAGGCGGCGCGTTCCTCGGGGCCGAGATGTTCGAGCAGGGTCAGGAAGGCGACCGAGATGTCGTCGGCCAGCGCATGCAGCTGGGCCGGGCCGGGCGCCGGGTCGGGCTCCAGGCTGACCGCCAGCGGCTCAGCCAGCCACGGGCCGACGTAGTGCACGCGCTCGCGCTTGGCCGCGCGCAGCCGGTCCAGGCCGAGCCGGGTGGTGGTGGTGACCAGCCACGCCTCGGGATCGCGGACGCTGGCCGGGTCCGCCCCGGACCAGCGCAGCCAGGCATCCTGGACCACGTCTTCGGCGTCGGCGCGGCTGCCGAGCAGGCGGTAGGCCAGCGCCATCAGGCGCGGGCGGTGGGTCTGGAAAGCGGTTTCGGCGTTCATGTGGGCAAGGACGCCGTAGTGGCGCATGGCGTGACAGGGGAGGCGGGGTCAGATCCCTTTCCCTGGGAAAGGGATCTGACCCCTGACTCTACCTGCGGCCGGGGGAGGGGGTAAAATGGGCGGATTACCTCCGCCAGCCTTCAGCAAGCGAGCAATCCGTGACATCGATCAAGCAGGAAGACCTCATCCAGTCCATCGCCGACGCGCTGCAGTACATCTCGTACTACCACCCGGTCGACTACATCAAGAACCTTGCCGCCGCCTATGAGCGCGAGGAGTCGCCGGCCGCGAAGGAAGCGATGGCGCAGATCCTGATCAATTCGCGCATGTGCGCCGAAGGCCATCGGCCGATCTGCCAGGACACCGGCATCGTCACCGTCTTCCTGGAAATCGGCATGGACGTGCGCTGGGATGACGCCACCATGGGCGTGGAGGACATGGCCAATGAAGGCGTGCGCCGCGCCTACATGCACCCGGACAACAAGCTGCGCGCCTCGGTGCTGGCCGACCCGGCCGGCAAGCGCATCAACACCAAGGACAACACCCCGGGCGTGGTCAACGTCAAGGTGGTGCCGGGCAACACGGTCGAAGTGATCGTCGCTGCCAAGGGCGGTGGTTCGGAAGCCAAGACCAAGTTCGCCATGCTCAACCCGTCCGACTCGATCGTCGACTGGGTGCTGAAGACCGTGCCGACCATGGGCGCCGGCTGGTGCCCGCCGGGCATGCTCGGCATCGGCATCGGCGGCACTGCCGAGAAGGCGATGCTGCTGGCCAAGGAAGCGCTGATGGAGCCGATCGACATCACCGAGCTGCAAGCCCGTGGTGCGTCCAACCGCATCGAGGAGCTGCGCCTGGAGCTGTACGAGAAGGTCAACGCGCTGGGCATCGGTGCGCAGGGCCTGGGCGGCCTGACCACCGTGCTCGACATCAAGATCAACGATTACCCGACCCATGCGGCCAACCTGCCGGTGGCGATGATTCCGAACTGCGCCGCCACCCGCCATGCGCACTTCACCCTGGATGGCAGCGGCCCGGTGATGCTGGACCCGCCGTCGCTGGAAGACTGGCCGAAGCTGACCTACGATTCGTCCAAGGGCACCCGCGTGGACCTGGACACGATCACCCCAGAGGACGTGGCCAGCTGGAAGCCGGGCCAGACCCTGCTGCTCAACGGCAAGCTGCTGACCGGTCGCGACGCGGCGCACAAGCGCATGGTCGACATGCTCAACAAGGGCGAGCAGCTGCCGGTCGATCTGAAGGGCCGCTTCATCTACTACGTCGGCCCGGTCGATCCGGTGCGTGACGAAGTAGTGGGCCCGGCCGGCCCGACAACGGCCACCCGCATGGACAAGTTCACCCGCCAGGTGCTGGAACAGACCGGCCTGCTGGGCATGGTCGGCAAGGCCGAGCGCGGTCCGGCGGCGATTGAAGCGATCCGTGACAACAAGTCGGCCTACCTGATGGCCGTCGGTGGTTCGGCTTACCTGGTGTCCAAGGCGATCAAGGCGGCCAAGGTCGTTGGCTTCGCCGACCTGGGCATGGAAGCGATCTACGAGTTCACCGTGCAGGATATGCCGGTGACCGTGGCGGTGGATTCAACCGGTGAATCGGTGCACAAGACCGGCCCGCGCGAATGGCAGGCCCGCATCGGCAAGATTCCGGTGGTGGTGGAGTAATCCTGCCGCGCATCCGGTTCAAGCAACGGCGCCCGTGTGGCGCCGTTGTTGTGTGGTGAGGGTTAACGAACCTGCAGCATCTGCTCTGCTAGGCTCGGCGCGACCTCACACAGGACGTGTTCATGGGCCTGCATCGATTCATCACCGTTGCGATCCTGCTGGCCCTGGCCGGCTGCAGCAGCACATCCTCGTACGAAGGTGCGGACTTCTCCGCCTCCTCGCAGTGCCGCATGCAGTGCCAGGCCGACTATCGCAGCTGCATGGCGCGGGGCAGTATCGGCAGCAACGACTTCAGCTGCGAACAACAGATGGTGCCGGCGCCGGACAAGCGCTGCAAGGACGTCACCAACCCCGAGTTGCGCCGCTCCTGTGAACTGAAGGCGCATGACTGCGCAGTACGCACACCGATCATGTCCTGTGGCGAAGGCCGCGATACCTGCATGAGCCGCTGCGGCTGAGCAACGACCGCTCGCGTGGGCGCATAATCGGCGGATCCATCCACACATGAGCCGCGCATGAGCACCACGCTGTATGGTTCAACCAGTACTGCCGCGCTGGTGGTGCACTGGCTGCTGATCGAGCTGGGCATCGAACACGAACTGGTGCTGCTGGATTTCGACGCGCGCGAGCACAAATCAGCGGAGTATCTGGCGCTGAATCCGGCCGGTGTAGTGCCGACGCTGCTGATCGATGGCCTGGTACTGACCGAAGCGGCGGCGATCGCACTGTATCTGGCTGACCGCCATCCGGAGGCCCACCTGCTGCCCGCACTGGGCACGCCGCAGCGCGCCGATGCCTACCGCTGGATGTTCTGGTGTGCCAATACGCTGCAGCCGGCCTATCGTGCCTGGTTCTATCCGCACGAAGTGGCGGGCGAGGCAAACGTGGAGGCCAGCCGCGAGATGGCACGGCAGCGCCTGGAAGCGGCCTGGCAGCATGTGGCCACGCACCTGCAGGCACACGGACCGTACCTGCTGGGCGCGACGCCCTGCGTGGCCGATTACATGCTGGTGATGCTGATGCGCTGGTCGCGCAACATGCCGAAGCCCAGCGACACCTGGCCGCCGCTCAAGGCGCATGCCACGGCGATGAAGGCACGCCCGGCGTTCGCCGAGGTGTACCGCCGCGAAGGCATCACCGACTGGCTGTAGTCCGTTCTGTAGAGCCGAGCCATGCTCGGCTGCATTCATGGGTAGCACGCGAACCGCAGCCGAGCATGGCTCGGCTCCACCAAAGCGGGGTGGGTTACAGGACTTCCAGCACCGTTTCCGGTGGGCGACACAGCCGGGTGCCCTTGGGCGTGCGCACCACGGGGCGGTTGATCAGCCGCGGGTGCTCGGCCATCGCCGCCAGCAGGCTGGCATCGTCAGCATCTTGCAGACCGAGTTCGGCGAACTGCGCTTCCTTGCTGCGCACCAGGTCACGCGCGCTCAATCCGGATTCGGCCAGCACCTGACGCAGCGTGGCCACGTCAGGTGGGTCGCCCAGGTACTCGATCACTTCCGGCTCGAAGCCGGCATCGCGGATCAGCTTCAGTGCGCCGCGCGAATTGCTGCAGGCCGGGTTGTGCCAGATCGTCACGACCATCAGAACCACTCCAGCAGGGACACGCCGACGCCCACGTAGGTGGCCTTGTGGTTGTAGTCGATCAGGCTCTCGCCATAGCCATCGAAGACCTGCACATGGCCGCGCAGCAGATTGCTGATCGGGAAGCCGTAATCCAGCTGCAGGGCGCCGTGCGAACGGCTGCCGGTGCGCAGCGAATGGCGCGCCATCAGCGAGACTTCATGGCCGTTGCGGTTCCAGGTCAGGGTCGCGTCGCCGCGGCCCATGTAGTCCTCGATGTCCGGGTTGTTGTCGTCGCTGCGGGTCTCGGGAATGCGGTACCACGGCCGCAGCACCAGCGCCCAGTTCTCGCGGTCCAGGCCGATGTTGAGCATCACCCGGTTCCAGCTGCGCGACAGCGGGTCGGCACGACCGTTGGACTGGTGGTTCAGCGCGATGCCGGTCATGCGCCCACGCCAGCCACCGATCGAGTAACCGTTGCGGAACACCATCATCACTTCCGGCTCGTAATTGGTTTCGCGGAACGGGCGCGAATCCTCGCCGTTGTAGGCCTGCCAACGCGAGCTCTGGGTGTAGCCGGCCCAGATGTCGCCGTTGTCGCCGAACAGGTTCTCGGCGATCTTGGTCTTGAAGCTGATCTGGAACTTCAGCTCGGCACTGTCCAGTACCTGCGGCGTGGTGACCGTGTTGGCCGGGTTTGGCGAATGCGGCGTGGTGTTGCGGTCGCTTGTCCAGAACGCGGGCAGCAGGTACACCGGCTTGTACGCACGCAGCTGGAACGGCCCCAGCTTGGAGTCTTCGGCCAGTTCCCAGCGGCTGTCCAGCAGCGAACCTCGGCCGGCATTGGCCAGCGCGCTGTCCGGCGCAGAGGGGCGGAACAGGTCGCTGACCCGTTCGCGCAGCTTCTCTTCGCCCTGGCTTACGCGTGCGGTCTGGCGCTCTTCGCGACGGGCCTGCGCGGCCGCCTCGGCAGCGGCGTCGGCAGCGGCCGTGGCCTGCGGGGTGTGCGCGAACAGGCGGTCATAACAGGCCAGGCGCGCAGCGTCGGTGGTAATGGCGGCGCAAGCCGCCGGCGAGGTATCGGTGCCGGGAACGAATTCCTGCGCGGCCAGCGGAGCACTGGCCAGGGCCAGCGCCAACGGCGCAAGGCGGGGAAGCAGCGGGGGGAGGGTCATTCCAGCAGGCCCTTCGGTGAATACGGGGATCGCACAGTGTGGCGGCTGCACCGGATCACGGCCAGCCCCCGCTGTTTATGCACGGCCACGACGTGCGCAGGGCGTGAAGACGGAGGTGTCACAGGAACCAGGCGAAGGCGAACAGGCCCAGCATGGCGATCACCACGGCCAGTTTCAGCGCCAGGCCGAGCAGGATGCCGAGCCAGGTGGCCAGCCCGACCTTGGTTGAGCGGCCCAGTTCGCGGGTGTGCCAGTACTCGCCCAGCAGGGCGCCGATCAACGGCCCGGCGAACAGGCCGATCGGCATGAAGAACAGGCCGACGATGCTGCCGACGAAGGTGCCCCACAACGCCTTGCGGCTGGCGCCCACCCGCTGCGCGCCGACCACAGTGGCCAGCACGTCGGCCAGCAGCGACAGCACGGTCAGTACGCCCAGTGCGACGAGCGTGGGCCAGCCGACGTGCGCGAAGCCGTCGGCCCAGGCCGCCAGCAGCAGTCCGATGAAGACCAGCGGGATCCCGGGGAGGGCCGGAAGGATGATCCCGGCGATGCCGACGAGGACAAAAATGACCGCTAGCAGATATAAGATGAATGAGAGTCCCATGCTGTCCCGTATGGTCGCCGTTTTGGGGTTGACAGTGAAAGATTTTGCCAGTTGCTTTTTCGTTTTGGGCGGGTTAAGTTGCAGTCGCTGAGCTTGGCAAGGTCACCGTGGATCGTGGCCTGATGAAGCAAGATCTTTCCGATCCGCTGCATCGATGCACCTCGCTTCCCCCTTGCTTGTCAGCCGCCCACCAGGCGTTTCCAACAACAAGAGAGAGTCAAAGGGAGTTAGTGAGATGGCTGATCGCGAGACCGGTACCGTAAAGTGGTTCAATGATGCGAAGGGCTTCGGCTTCATCAGCCGACAGAATGGCGAGGACGTGTTCGTGCACTTCCGTGCCATCGAGACCCAGGGCTTCAAGAGCCTCAAGGAAGGCCAGGCCGTTACCTTCGAAGTCGTGCAGGGCCAGAAGGGCCTGCAGGCTGACAAGGTCCAGCCGGCGTAATACCTGCCGCACTCCGGCATGAAAAAGGCCCGCGCAAGCGGGCCTTTTTCTTTGCTGTCGGCCCGCCGCAGGTCAGCGCAGAATGACCCGCCCATTGACCACGCGCACGTAGGTGTTTTCGCGGATGCCGCCGAGGTCGCGCTGGTTGACCACGATGGTGCGGCCATCGTCCATGCGCACGCTGATGTCGTAGGTATCGCTGGTCACGTTCTTCTGGATCTGGTTGCCGGCCAGGGCGCCACCGACCGCGCCTGCAGCGGCAGCGATGTTCTTGTTGCCGCGGCTGCCGCCGGTGTGGTCGGAGATCTCGTGGCCGGCCACGGCGCCGACGATGCCGCCGAGGATCGCGCCGGTGGCGCTGGGCGCCGTGCGGCCGGACTGCACGGTGTTGATGCGGGTGACGATGCCGCAGTCGGCGCAGCGGCCCTGGTTGTAACCACCATTGTTGCCGTAGCCGCCATTGTTGTAGCCGTTGTTGTAACCACCGCCACCGTAGCCGCCGGGGGTGGCACAGCCGGCCAGGGCGAGGGTTGCGATGGCGCTGGCAGCGATGAGCTGGATCTTCATGGGGCTTCTCCTGGCCGTGAAGGCGGGTGCGTTGGGTGGTACTGCGTCATGCAGCAGAGTGGACGAATCCTCTCCTTTCGAACGTGAACAACGCGCCAACCATGCGTGTCCTGGCCGGCTGCAGGATGAATGCGTGTCAGCGGTAGTCCTGGTGGCAGGCACGGCAGTCCGCCTGCAGTGTTTCCACCACTTTGGCCAAGGTGGTGCAGTCGCTGGGCGGCGCAGCCAGCGCGCTGTTGAGGTTGCCGCGCAATTGGCTGGCATGCTGCTGGAACTGCGCACTGTCCTTCAGCCCGGGAAAGGCCAGGTCCAGATCGTTGGACAACAGGCGGATGGCCTGCAGCCGCGGAACGCTGTCGACAAGGCTGCAGCGGTTCTGCTGCTGGGCCTGCTGCAACATCTGCGACTGCCGTTGCATCACCTGCATGAGGCTGTCCGGGAACGGGTCACGGCGGGCCTGCAGGGCACGTCCCACCATCACCGTGGCAATCAGCCCGATCAGCAGGCCCAGGCACAGCACGAACAGGTAGCGATAGGCAGTGGACGGGCGGCGGCGGGACGGGCTGGCGTTCATGGCGGGCTCTCCGGGCGTGCAACGGTGGGTTCGATGTCAGCGCGCTGTAGGCACCGGCGCCTGCACGTTAAAATAGCCCGATGAACGAACAGGTCAAACAACGCTTTGCCGGCATCGAACGGCTGTATGGCGTGGGCGCGCTCGAGCGCCTGCAGGGCAGCCGCGTGGCAGTGGTGGGGATGGGCGGGGTCGGCTCGTGGGTGGTGGAGGCGCTGGCGCGTTCAGCGGTCGGCCACCTGACCCTGATCGACGCCGATGATATCTGCGTGTCCAACACCAACCGGCAGCTGCCGGCGATGGAAGGCAACTATGGGCGCAACAAGGCCGAGGCGATGGCCGAGCGTTGCCGCGCGATCAATCCGGAGATCGAGGTCGATGCGGTGCAGGCGTTCCTGACCGTGTCCAACATGGCCGAACTGCTGGACCGTGGTTTCGATTTGGTGATCGATGCCTGCGACAGCTTCCGGGTCAAGGTCGAGACGATCGCCTGGTGCCGCCGCCGCAAGCTGCCGCTGTTGACTGTCGGTGCCGCCGGTGGCCGTACTGATCCGACCCTGGTGCGCATCCGCGACGTCTCGCGCACCGAGCACGACGCCATGCTGGCGCTGATCCGCAAGAAGCTGCGCAGCGAGTTCAACTTCCCGAAGAATGCCAAGCGCTACTTCGGCGTGCCGGCGGTGTACTCGCTGGAGAACGTGAAGTACCCGCAGGCCGACGGCAGTGTCTGTGGCCTCCGCCCGAACCTGGGGGCCGATGCGGCACTGAAGCTCGATTGCGGCGCCGGCCTGGGCGCAGCCACTCATATCACCGGCGCGTTCGCCTTCGCCGCTGTCGGCAAGGCGTTGGAGATGCTGCTGGAGCCGAAGAAGGTGAAGGCTGAAGTGGTCGAGGATCACGCTGACGCGTGATCGGTAGCGCCGGGCCATGCCCGGCGTAGGGTCCACCGCGGTCGTTACAGCGTGCCGACCAAGGTCGGCACCTACCGTTACATCGTGGGCAGGTTGAACAACCGCCGCGCATTTTCCGTCGTGGCCTGCGCCAGCGCATCCAGCTCGATTCCGCGCACCGCCGCCACATGGCGGGCGATGATTGCCAGTCGTGCGGGTTCGTTGCGCTGGCCGCGGATGCCGGCGTCGGGCTGGTCCGGGGCGTCGGTCTCCAGCAGCAGTTGTTCCAGCGGCATCTCCCGCACCAGTCGCTGCAGTCGCTGCGCGCGCTCGTAGGTCAGCGGTCCGCCCAGGCCCAGCAGGAATCCATGCCTGTGCAGTTGTGCGGCCTGTTCGGGGCTGCCGGAGAAGCTGTGCACTACGCCGCGCAGGCCGCCGATGCGACGGATCGCGGCGATCACCGCATCCACCGCGCGCCGCGCATGCACGATCACCGGCAGCTCGAACTCACGGGCAAGTTCCAGCTGGCCGATGAAGTACGCCTGCTGCGTCTCTGCATCCAGGCCTTCGACAAAGAAATCCAGGCCGCATTCGCCGATCGCGCAGGGGCGTTCGCGCTCGATCCACTCGCGCAGCTCGGACAGGTGCCCGGGGCGGTGCTCGGCCAGGAACATCGGATGCAGGCCGTAGGCCGGATACAGCCCCGGGGCCAGCCGGCAGACCTCGCGCAGCTTCGGCCAGCTGGCCGCGGTCACCGCCGGCACCACCTGCTGGTGCACGCCAGCTGCCTGTGCGCGCTCGACCACGGCGGCGCGGTCGCGGTCGAACTCGCTGGCGTCCAGGTGGCAGTGGCTGTCGACCAGCAGGTTCAACGCTGCTCCAGGGGCGGTGGCGTGGTCGCGCTCCGGCTCTTCCAGTTGGCCAGCAGCAGGGTGCCAAAGCCCAGCACCAGTTCGTCGACGAACGGAATCGGGTCGGGGATGAACAGGGTCAGCGCGAACAGGCCTGCGGTCAGCTTGAACAGGGTGGGGTAGCGCAGCCGGCGCGCCCATTGCAGTACCGGCAGCAGCATCGGGTTGGCCATGGCGGGGTCCTTGTGGGGAATATGCAAACGCTACCACGGGCCCAGCATTTCCCGATGCTGAATGGGTTACGGGAATGAGCAGGAAATGTGGAGATTCCGTTCAGGCAGCGCATGCTGCAATCTGGCCTGAGAACGTTGCGGACGGTCCGCAAGGAGCAGGTCATGAAAAGCACAACTACAACTGTCCTGGTCGCAGCGGGCGCGCTGCTGGTCGGTGGTATCGCAACCGCCGCCTTCATGAAGAGTGGCGACAAGTCGCCTGAGCAGCTCAGCGCCGGAAACCCGAGTGAATCGCGCTTGGTCGATGGCAACGCCGCTGACGATGGCGCGCGGGCTGACACGCTCGACCCGTCCGCGCCGCGCGGCCTGGAGTACGCCGACGTGCTGAAGGTCGACCCGATCACCGAGAAGCAGAAGGCCTATGCCACCGTGATCGGCACCGATCCGGTACGCGAGACGTCCACTACCCAGACCCCGCATGAGGTGTGTCAGGACGTGGTGGTGCAGGAACGCCTGCCCGAGCGTGACGGCAACGTCGGTGGCACCGTGGTCGGTGCCGTGGTCGGTGGCCTGCTGGGCAACCAGGTGGGCGGCGGCAATGGCAAGAAGGCCGCGACCGCTGCCGGCGCCGTGGCCGGTGGCTTCATCGGCAACCAGGTCGACAAGCGCCATGTGGGTGGCCGCGTGGTCAACCGCACCGAGCGTCAGTGCCACACCGAAACGGCCACCTCCGAGTCGAGCCGTGTCACCGGCTACAACGTGACCTACCGCAATGAAGACGGCACCACCGGCACCATGCGCATGGGCAGCAAGCCGGGCAACCGCATCGCCATGGGCACCAGCGATGTGGTCAAGGGCTATAACGTGACCTACCGCTACGACGGTGCAGAGAAGACCGTGCGTATGGACAACAAGCCGGCCAGCGATCGCCTGCCGGTGGTCGATGGCCAGCTGGTCACCCAAACCGCGGCTGCCGGCGCTACCGCCGCGACCCGCCAGTAATCCATCCGCACCACGCAGTACCTGACGGGCCGGCACATGCCGGCCCGTTTCGTTGGGGACGCCGATGTTCATCCGCGCCGGATGTGGGTCTACCATCATGGGCCTTCCCATCACTGCGATATGGAATCGGCATGAGCATCTTCGACCTGCGCCTGGAAACCGAGCGCCTGATCCTGCGTCCACCGCAGCGTGACGACTATGAGCAGTACCTGGCCTTCTGCGCCGACGAAGAGGTGATGCGCACGCTCGGAGGTGTGCAGCCGCCCTCGGTCGCGTGGCGGGGCTTCTGCAGCCTGGCGGGGGCCTGGCAGCTGTTTGGTTTCTCGATGTTCAGCGTGATCGAGAAGTCCAGCGGCGAGTGGGTCGGCCGGATGGGACCGTGGCAGCCGCAGGACTGGCCGGGCACCGAGGTCGGCTGGAGCATCCGTCGCGCCAGCTGGGGCAAGGGCTATGCCCCGGAAGCTGCCACCGCCGCGATCGACTGGGCGTTCGACACGCTGGGTTGGGATGAGGTGGTCCACACCATCGCAGAGGACAACGAGAACTCCCGCGTGGTCGCGCGCAAGCTGGGCAGCACGCTGCTGCGCATGGGCGAGCTGCCGCCGCCGTACAACGACAAGCCGATGCAGATCTGGGGGCAGTCGCGCGAGCAGTGGCGGCAGCGCGCACGCTGAGCGTTGCCCGGTAGTGCCGGCGCTGGCCGCCAACCTCTTGGCAGGATTCGTGCGATTGCCGGCCAGCGGCCGGCACTACAAGGGTGCCATGCTGCACCCGCGCTTGGCATTCACCGGTGCGCTTGCCAGACTGCCCGCAGCCGGCCGCCGGCCGGATTCGATGGAGCAGGCAATGCTGGAAGAGCGCATCCCGCTGACGGTGCATGGCATGTCGGTCTCGGGTAACTGCCACAAGGTCCGCCTGCTGCTGGAGCAGCTCGGCAGCCGTTACCGCTGGGTGGAAGTGGACAGCGCCCATGGCCAGACCCACACCGCTGAATTCCTCGCGCTGAATCCGAATGCCAAGGTGCCGCTGATCGTCCGCGACGATGGCCGCGTGCTGACTGAATCCAATGCGATCCTGTTCTGGCTGGCCGAAGGTACCCCTTACCTGCCCAGCGACGGCTGGGAGCGTGCGCAGGCGTTGAGCTGGATGTTCTTCGAGCAGTACACGCACGAGCCCTGCGTGGCAGTGGCGCGCTTCATCCGTGGCTGGACCACACCGGATTCGCCGCGCCGCGCTGAACTGCCGCGCCTGCACGAGCGCGCCGCCAACGCGTTGGCGGTGATGGAGCAGCACCTGCGGCAGGCGCAGTGGTTCACCGGCAGCGGATACGGCATTGCCGACATCGCCCTGTTCGCCTACACCGATGTGGCGGGCGAGGGTGGCATTGCGCTGGATCTCTTCCCGGAGGTGCGCGGCTGGCTGCAGCGCGTGCGCGCGCAACCGCGCTTCCTGCCGATGCCGGCAGTGACCGCCGAGGTCCGTGCGCGCTTCGAGGCCGCGTGACTCTCACCAAGGTGACCCCCACAGGGTAGCGCCGGGCCGTGCCCGGCGGAATGCAACAACGACACGGAGGGTGTTCGATGTTCGCTGTGGTTCCAGATCCGATTCCCGCACGCATGCGCGTGCTCAACCGCGCCGAAGTGTGCGATGTCAATTTCCTCGATGCAGTGCGGGGCTGGCGCGGCACCCCGCGCCCGCGCCCGGCAGCGGATGCGCCGATCCTGCCGGGCAGCACGCTTACCGCCGCTGCGTTCGGCGAACTGTTCGACTCGCAGCTGGCCAGTCGCCAGCTGGACCTGATGGCACGTGTTCTGCGCGTGCAGAACAAGGTCTTCTACACCATTGGTTCCTCCGGCCATGAAGGCAACGCGCTGCTGGCGCGGGCCTGCCGGCATACCGATCCAGCCTTCCTGCACTATCGCTCCGGTGCTTTCATGGCCGAGCGTTCGCGCCAGGTGCCGGGCATCGACCCGCTGCGCGATGCCGCACTGTCCTTCGCCGCCAGCGCCGATGATCCGGCCAGCGGTGGCCGCCACAAGGTGTGGGGCAGCAAGCCATTGTGGGTGCTGCCGCAGACCTCGACGATTGCGTCGCACCTGCCGAAGGCGCTGGGTACCGCGCTGGCCATCGAGAGTGGCAAGCGGTTGGGGCAGGCGCTGCCGATTCCCACCGACAGCATCGTGCTGTGCTCGTTCGGTGATGCCTCGGCCAACCATGCCACCGCGCAGACCGCGTTCAATACCGCAATGTGGTCGGCCTACCAGAAACTGCCGGCACCGATCCTGTTCGTCTGCGAGGACAACGGCCTGGGCATCTCGGTAAAGACGCCCGAAGGGTGGATCGCCGAGCGTTTCAGCCGTCAGCCGGGGTTGGACTATTTCTTCGCCGATGGCCTGGATCTGGCGGTTGGCCACGCCCAGGTGCAGGCCGCAGTGGAGCACTGCCGGCGCACGCGGCGGCCTACCTTCCTGCACCTGCGCACGACGCGCCTGATGGGCCACGCCGGTACCGACTTCGAAGTGGAATGGCGCGCGTTGCCGGAGCTGTGTGCGGCCGAGGCGCAGGATCCCTTGCTGCGCTCGGCGCAGATCGCACTGGAATCAGGCTGGATGGATGCGGCGGCGATCGAGGTTGCCTACGAGACGATGCGCGCGCGCTGCATGGCCGCTGCTGCAGAGACTGAAGGCCGCCCGACGCTGCAGTCGCTTCAGGAAGTGATGGCGCCGCTGGCGCCGTACACGCCAGCGGCGGTGCAGGCCGAAGCACGGCGCGAGGTGCCCGCCGAGACGCGCGAAGCGCTGTATGGCGGTGCGGAGGCCCTGCCTGAGCGACAGGCACCACGGCACCTCGCCATACAGATCAACCACGGCCTGCAGGAACTGCTGGCGAAGTATCCGCAGAGCCTGTTGTTCGGCGAGGACGTCGCGCAGAAGGGCGGTGTCTACACCGTCACCAAGGATCTGCTGCGCCGCTTCGGCCCACGCCGGGTGTTCAACACCCTGCTGGACGAAACCATGATCCTGGGCATGGCGCAGGGCCTGGCCAACATGGGCATGCTGCCGATTCCGGAAATCCAGTACCTGGCGTACCTGCACAACGCCATCGACCAGCTGCGCGGAGAAGCGTGTTCGCTGCAGTTCTTCTCCAATGACCAGTACCGCAATCCGATGCTGGTGCGGGTGGCCGGGCTGGGCTACCAGAAGGGCTTCGGCGGGCACTTCCACAACGACAATTCGATCACCGCGCTGCGCGACATCCCTGGCCTGGTGGTCGGCTGCCCCTCGCGTGGCGACGATGCGGTGATGATGCTGCGTACGCTGGCAGCGCTGGCGCGGGTGGATGGCCGGGTGGCGGTATTCCTGGAGCCGATCGCGCTGTACATGAGCAAGGATCTGCACGAACCGGGCGATGGCCAGTGGCTGTTCGACTACCCCGCGCCTGGCCAGGCGCTGGTGCCGGGCGAGGGCCGGGTCTACGCGCCGGACGCCGGCGACCTGGTGGTCTACACCTATGGCAACGGCGTGCCGATGGCGCTGCGTGCGGCACGGGCAATCGAGCAGCAGCTGGGTTGGCAGGTGCGGGTGGTCGACCTGCGCTGGCTGGTGCCGCTGGATGCCGGCTTCATCGCCGCACAGGCCGCCAGCGCCCGGCGCGTGCTGGTGCTGGACGAGGGCCGCCACAGCGGCGGGGTGGGCGAGGGCGTGGTCACCGCACTGGTCGAGGCCGGCTTCGGCCACCTGCCGCTGCGCCGGGTCTGCGGTGCCGATACCTATACGCCGCTGGCGGGGGCAGCAATGTTCGGGCTTCCAAGCGACAATGCAGTGATTGGCGCCGCCCTTGAACTGGCGCAGGAACCCTGATGCATGTGTGGATTGGCGGGAATGTTGTTGCCGGCGCCGGTGGCGTCGGCCGAGGTGCTGCAGGCGCAGGTCCTGGCCATGGGCGAGGCGCTGCACCACCGCGGGCCGGATGATGGTGGCTGCTGGGTCGATGCCGGGGCCGGCATCGCGCTGGCGCACCGCCGCCTGAGCATCCTCGACCTGTCCCCGCTGGGCCATCAGCCGATGGCCTCGGCCGATGGTCGCTATGTGATGGCCTACAACGGCGAGGTCTACAACTTCGCCGCGCTGCGCGCCGAGCTGGAACCGCTGGGGCACCAGTTCCGCGGCCATTCCGATACCGAGGTGCTGCTGGCAGCGATCCTGCAATGGGGCATGGAAGACACCCTGCAGCGCTGCAACGGCATGTTTGCCATCGCCCTGTGGGACCGCCAGGAGCAGTGCTTGTGGCTGGCCCGCGACCGTGTCGGCAAGAAGCCGCTGTACTACGGTTGGGCCGGTGACACGCTGGTGTTCGGTTCCGAGTTGAAGGCGCTGTGGCAGCACCCGGCCTTCGACAACGACATCGACCGCGACGCACTGACCCTGCTGTTGCGGCTGGACTACATCCCGGCGCCGCACAGCATCCACCAGCGCTGCTACAAGCTGATGCCGGGCCGCGTGCTGCGCCTGGATGCGGCCACCGTGGCCGCCGGTGCGGCCGGGCATCGCCCGGAGCAGGCGCAGCGCCCATTCTGGGATGCGCGTGCACGCATGCAGGCAGCACTTGCCGCTCCGTTCCAGGGCCGCATCGAAGAGGCCGAGGAACAGCTGGACGCGCTGCTGCGCGATGCGGTTGCGCTGCGCATGGTGGCCGATGTGCCCGTGGGCGTGTTCCTGTCCGGCGGCACCGATTCCTCGCTGGTGGCAGCACTCATGCAGGCACAGAGCGGGCAGCCGGTGCACAGCTTCAGCATCGGCTTCACCGGCTCCGGCCACGACGAGGCGCCGTTGGCCAAGGAGCTGGCTGCGCATCTGGGCTGCGATCACACCGAACTCTACGTCAGCGGCGCCGATGCACTGGCGGTGGTGCCGCAGCTGCCGTCGATGTTCGATGAACCCTTCGCTGATGCTTCGCAGGTGCCGACCGCGCTGGTCGCCCGGTTGGCACGGCAGGGCGTGACCGTGGCGTTGTCCGGTGATGGTGGCGACGAATTGTTCTTCGGCTACACCCGCTACGTGCGTGCGCTGCGCAACTGGCAGATGCTGGGCCGTGTGCCGGGCCCGCTGCGGCGCTGGATGGGCGCACGCGCGCAGCAGCAGGGCGAGGCCTCGCGTACCGGTGGCCTGGCCGCGCTGCTGGCCGAGTCCGGCGCGCGTGGCATTGGCGATGTGTACCGCAACCGTATTTCGCGCTGGCGTGACCCGGCCGCTGCAGTACCGGGTGCGCAGGCGGCAGGCAGTTTCTACGATCTGGCCGACCCGCTGCATGGCGCCGGCACCCCGGCCGACGCGATGATGCTGGCCGATTATGTGACCTACCTTCCAGACGATCTGCTGTGCAAGGTCGACCGCACCTCGATGGCGGTCAGCCTGGAGGCGCGCGCGCCGCTGCTGGACTGGCGCGTGGCCGAGTTCGCCTGGTCATTGCCGCTGGGCTTCAAGCGCAGTGAAACCACCAGCAAGGTGCTGCTCAAGCGCGTGCTGGGCCGTTACGTGCCGCAGTCGATGGTGCACCGGCCCAAGCGCGGCTTCGGCGCACCGGTCAGCGACTGGTTGAAGGGCGACCTGCGGCCGTGGGCAGAGGATCTGTTGCAGCCGGCGCGGCTGGAGCGCGAGGGCGTGCTGTCGGCGGCGGCCGTGCAGCCCCTGTGGCAGCAGTTCCTCGGGGGCCAGCGCAAGTGGCATACCCACCTGTGGAACGTGCTGATGTTCCAGGCGTGGCAGGCGCATTGGCGGCAGGTGCGCGCGACCGTCACCGGCAGCTGATCTTCACCGGCCTGCACGGGCCCGGCGACTAGGCTGGGCCTCCCGCACCGTGAGGAGTCTGTCCCGATGTCCGTCCCCACCATCGCCGTGTTCGTTGGCAGCCTGCGCAAGGATTCCTGCAACCGCAAGCTGGCCCATGCGCTGGAGAAGATCGCCGGCGACCGCGCGCGCTTCCAGTACGTGCAGATCGGCGATCTGCCTCTGTACGACCAGGATTTTGATGCGCACTACCCGGCGCAGGGCACGCGCCTGAAAGACCAGGTGCGCGCCGCCACGGCCGTGCTGTTCGTGACCCCTGAATACAACCGCTCAGTCCCGGGCGTGTTGAAGAACGCCATCGACATCGGCTCCCGCCCGTATGGTGACAGCGCATTTGCTGGCAAGCCGGCGGCGGTGATCGGCGCGTCCATCGGCCAGATCGGTACCGCTGTGGCCCAGCAGCACCTGCGCAACAGCCTGGCGTTCCTGGACATGCACGTGCTCGGCCAGCCCGAGGCGTTCATCCATTTCAAGGAAGGCCTGATCGATGCCGACGGCACGATCCACAACGAGGGCACGCAGAAATTCCTGCAGGGCTACGTGGACCGCTTTCTGACGCTGATCGCGGTGCATACCAAGGGCGATTGAGACCGAGGGGGTCAGAGCCCTCTGCTTTGCAGAGGGATCCGACCCCACGTCCAGCTGGGCGGGCCGGAGCCCGCATGTTGCACGGGATCCGACCCCGGGGCGTGGATCTGCGATAATGCACGGCTCGGGCGCCGCAACGGCGTTCATGGCAGGCAGTGCGACGCCCCCATGCCAGTCTGGCCAGGCACCGGCGGATATCCCCCGTTTTTCCACGGCTTATCCACAAGTTTGTCCATGGCCGCCGGGGGCGGTGCATGCCTACACTCGTCTGGCCACTTTCGTAGGAAACACCGCAGCATGTCCGCCCGTTCCGGCTTCCGTTCCAACCGCAGAGAGCGCGGTGATGGCTTTGATCGTGATCGCGACGAGTCGCGCATCGATCAGTTGCGTGTGCCGCCGCATTCGGTGGAAGCCGAGCAGGCGGTGCTGGGTGGGCTGATGCTGGCGCCGGAGGCCTATGACCGGGTCAACGACCAGCTGACCGAGGTCGATTTCTATCGCCGCGACCACCAGATGATCTACCGTGCGATCCGCGAGCTGTCCGAACGTGAACGTCCGTTCGATGCGGTGACCCTGGGTGAGTGGTTCGAATCGCAGGGCAAGCTGGAACTGGTCGGCGATGGTGCCTATCTGATCGAGCTGGCCAGCACCACGCCGTCGGCGGCCAATATCGTGGCCTACGCCGAAATCGTGCGTGACAAGGCGGTGCTGCGGCAGCTGATCCAGGTCGGCACCGACATCGTCAACGATGGCTTCCAGCCCGAAGGTCGCGACAGCAGTGAGCTGCTGGCCTCGGCGGAAAAGAGCGTGTTCGCCATCGCCGAGCAGGGTGCGCGGGGCCGTACCGACTTCGTGGCCATGCCTGGCGCACTGAAGGATGCCTTCGAGGAACTGCGCAACCGCTTCGAGAACGGCGGCAACATCACCGGCCTGCCGACCGGTTACAACGACTTCGACGCGATGACCGCCGGCCTGCAGCCGACCGACCTGATCATCCTCGCTGCGCGCCCGGCCATGGGCAAGACCACCTTCGCGCTGAACATCGCCGAGTATGCGGCGATCAAGTCGAAGAAGGGTGTGGCCGTGTTCTCGATGGAAATGTCGGCCTCGCAGCTGGCGATGCGCCTGATTTCATCCAACGGCCGCATCAACGCGCAGCGCCTGCGTACCGGCCAGCTGGAAGACGAAGACTGGAGCCGCGTCACCAGCGCGATCAAGATGCTGAAGGAAACCAAGATCTTCATCGATGACACGCCGGGCGTGTCGCCGGAAGTGCTGCGTTCCAAGTGCCGCCGCCTCAAGCGCGAACATGATCTGGGACTGATCGTGATCGACTACCTGCAGCTGATGAGCGTGCCGGGCAACAGCGAGAACCGCGCGACCGAAATCTCGGAAATCTCGCGTTCGCTGAAGGGCCTGGCCAAGGAGCTGCACGTACCGGTGATCGCGTTGTCCCAGCTCAACCGCTCGCTGGAAACGCGTACCGACAAGCGCCCGGTGATGGCCGACCTTCGCGAATCGGGCGCTATCGAGCAGGACGCGGACATGATCGTGTTCATCTACCGCGACGATTACTACAACAAGGAAAATTCGCCGGACAAGGGCCTGGCCGAGATCATCATCGGCAAGCACCGTGGTGGCCCGACGGGCTCGTGCAAGCTGAAGTTCTTCGGCGAGTACACCCGTTTCGACAACCTGGCCCACGATTCGGTCGGTTCGTTCGAGTAACGGACGTTCGCTGGGGCACGGATACAGGCCGGCCCCAGCACCATTCGGAACATCAACGTTCCGTATGTGGCGTGTAAATGACATGTAACGCGACGCTTCTACGATTCCGCCGCTGCTGCCCTTCGACGCCGCCCTTCGGCGTCCAGCGTGCCCAAGGAATCCGCCTCCATGCCGTCCCACGCTCCGCTCCGCCGCAATCTGCTGGCCCTGCTGGTCTGTGCTTCGCTCCCGTCTCTGGCCGCCGCTGAAACCGCCCCCGCCGCCGACGCGCAGTCGGCCACCACGCTCGATTCGGTCTCGGTGATCGGCCGCGGCGAAGCACGCCAGGTTCAGCGCGTCACTGCCGAAGACATGAAGGTGTTGCCGCCCGGTGCCAACCCGCTGAAGCTGCTGGCAACCAAGCCGGGCGTGCATTTCGAGTCGGCCGATGCCACCGGCGCCTACGAATGGTCGACCACCATCAGCCTGCGCGGCTTCAACCAGAACCGCCTTGGCTACACCCTCGATGGCATCCCGCTGGGCAACATGGCCTACGGCAACAGCAACGGCCTGCATATCAGCCGCGCGGTGATCAGCGAGAACCTGGGCGGTGCCGAGGTCTCCACCGGCATCGGTGCGCTGGGCACGCCGTCCACCAGCAACCTCGGCGGCGTGTTCCAGTTCTATTCGATCGATCCGTCCACCGAGTACGGCGTGGTGCTGGCACAGAGCTTCGGCAGCGACAGTGCGCGCCGCAGCTATGCGCGGCTGGATACCGGCGACCATCAAGGCTTTGCTGCCTACCTGTCAGGCGTCTATTCCGAAGGCGACAAGTGGAAGGGCAAGGGCTCGCAGGAGCTGAAGCAGTTCAACGGCAAGGCCACGTACAACTTCGGCGTGGACAGCAGGATCACCGCGCTGTTCAATGCGTCGCGCCGCGTCGAGGCCGACTACCAGGATCTGTCGCTGGAGATGATCGACCGCCTCGGCTGGGACTGGGACAACTACGCGCCGGACTGGGATCGCGCGGTCGCCGCCGCACGCGGCAAATTCAGCGGCGGCGTCAACAGCCCATGGGATGCGTACTACTCCGGCCACGGCCTGCGCAACGATGACCTGTCCAGCATTGCCGGCGATTTTGGCCTGAACGAGTCGATGCGGTTGAAGGTCAATGTCTACAACCACAGCAACCGTGGCCAGGGCCACTGGTTCAGCCCATCCAATCCGTCCAACCCGGGCACCAGCCGCGAGATTCCAATCTCGATCCGCACCACCGAGTATGCGATCGATCGCACCGGCGTGACCTCGGCGTTCACCTGGAACGTCGGTGGCCACGAACTGGAGGCTGGCCTCTGGTACGAGGACAACGGGCACAGCGTGCAGCGCAACTTCTACTACATCGACGGCCCGATTACCGACGACTTCTTCCTGCGCAACCCGGACCAGCGCGTGTGGCACCAGCGCTACACCACCATCACCCGCCAGTTCTACGTGCAGGACCGCTTCCGCCTGTTCGACGATCGCCTGACCATCGACATCGGTGCGAAGTCGCCGCACACCCGTACCAGTGTGCGCACGCCACTGGGCAGCTACGCCAACAACAGCAGCCTGACCTCGAAGAAGGGGCTGCTGCCGCAGGCCGGCTTCAACTTCAAGCTCAACGAAGGCAATGAGATCTTCGGCTCGTTCGCCAAGAACATCGCCGCCTATGCACTGGGTGTCGGCAGTCCGTTCAACGTGCCGCAGGCGGCATTCGACAGCAGCGCGAAGAACCTGAAGCCGGAACAGTCGCGCACGATCGAGCTGGGTTGGCGTGGCTACGGCCGCGGCTATGAAGCCTCGGTGGCGGTGTACGACGTCAAGTTCGACAACCGTCTGCTGGCCATCGCGCAGTGCGTGGGCATCCTCGGTTGCCCGGCACTGTTCTCCAACGTCGGTTCGGTGACCAGCCGCGGCGCCGAGGCGACCCTGCAGCTGAAGCCGATGCAGGACCTGACCTGGTCCAATGCGCTGTCCTGGAATGACAGCACCTACGACAACGATTACGTAAACAACGGCGTGGTGCCAACCCGCGGCAAGACGACCGTCGACACCCCGGAATGGATGTTCGCCAGCACCCTGGCGTGGACCCCGGGCCCGTGGGACCTGCGCCTGGCCGCCAACCATGTCGGCAAGCGCTACGTGACCTATACCAACGATGTGTCGGTGCCGAGCTACTGGCTGGTCAACGCCTCGGCGGCCTATGACTTCGGCAAGCTCGGCCCGGCGCAGAACCTGATCGTAGCGCTGAACCTGACCAACCTGACCGACAAGCGCTACCTGTCCTCGATCAACACCAACGGTACCTACGCCGCCGACCCGACCCGCAGCCTGGCGACCATGCAGGTCGGCGCGCCGCGCCAGGTGATGGCCACCGCAACCGTGCGCTTCTGATGCGCGGGCCTGTCGATCCGGAAAGCCGTCGTCGCCTGCTGCGCATGGCGTGGCAGGGCACGGGGGCGGCGATCGCGCTGGCGGCGATGCCGGGGCTGGCCACGGCCGGCCCACGGCCGCGGCTGGGGCGTGATCCGTTCACCCTCGGTGTCGCCGCCGGTGATCCGGATCCACAGGGGGCCGTGTTATGGACGCGGCTGGCACCGGACCCGCTCAATGGCGGCGGCATGCCGTCACGGGCTGTACCGGTGCGCTGGTTCGTGGCCGAAGACCCCGGCATGCGCCGGCTGGTGCAGCGGGGTACTGCGGCGGCGGTGCCCGAGCTGGCCCATTCGGTGCACGTGGAGGTCAACGGCCTGCGCCCAGGCCGCGACTATTACTACCGTTTTGCCTGCGACGGTGACGAGGAAAGCGCGGTCGGCCATTTCCGTACCGCGCCGTTGCTGGACACGCAACTGCAGCAGCTGCGGCTGGCCCTGTGCACCTGCCAGGCCTGGAACAGTGGCTACTATCCGGTGCTGCGCGATATCGCACAGAGCGATGTCGACCTGGTGCTCCACGCGGGTGACTACCTGTATGAGTACAGCCCGCTGCAGAATGCGCGTGGTCGTGCGCTGGATGTCGAGCGCTTCAGCGGCGAGACCGTCAGCCTGGAGCGCTACCGTGACCAGTACGCGCTGTACAAACTCGATCCGGATCTGCAGGCCGCGCACGCCGCACATGCGTTCGCGGTGATCTGGGACGACCATGAAGTGCAGAACGATTACTCCGGCATCCACCCGGAAAAGCCCGGTGTATCGACCGAAGATTTCATCGTGCGTCGTGCGGCGGCCTACCGCGCGTTCTACGAGCACCTGCCGATGCGTAGTACGCCAGCGGGCAATGGCGGTCTTCGCGTGCATCGGCGCCTGCGCTATGGCGACCTGGCACAGCTGACGCTGCTCGATTGCCGCCAGTTCCGCCCGGCCAATCCCTGTGGCGTCGGCGAGTCACCACGCTGTGATGCCGCACTGGACCCGCGCATGAGCATGCTCGGCATGGGCCAGGAAGCGTGGTTCACGCAGTCGATGGCCGCCGCGCAAGGCACGCGCTGGAACGTGGTGGTGCAGCAGCTACTGATGGCGCAGCTGCGGCTGGACGGCGGCACGCCACGCGAGCGCTTCTGGAATGACGCCTGGGATGGCTATCCCGCCGCACGCAACCGGCTGCTGCAGGCGATGCAGGCAGGCGGGCAGGGCAATGCCATCGTGCTGGGTGGTGACTGGCATTCCTCTTTCGTCAACGACCTGAAGCTGGATTTTGACGCGGCCAGTGCGCCGGTCGTGGCCACCGAATTCATCGCGCCGGCGATCAGCAGTGGCGGCGACGACACACCGTACGGGCCGTACTACGGGCCATCGATTCCGCAGAACCCGCATATCCGCTATTTCGACGGCGACCGCCGTGGCTGGTGGAAGCTGCAGCTGAACCGGCAGACCGTGGACGCTGAGCTGCGCTTCGCCGACAGCGTGCTGCGTGCGGACGCTGCGGTGCGCACCGCGGCGCGTTTCCAGGTGACCCACGGCCGCCCGGGCGCGGTCCCGGTGTAAATCCCTGCGGTAGTGCCGGCCGCTGGCCGGCAATCTCCTGAATCTCCGGTTTCCCCGCAATCGGTTTCATCGCCCCCAGCCCGGGTTTCGTCGCAAACCGTTTGCGGGCGGCCAGGGCGGGGCGCCAAGGTGTCCGCAGGCGGCAAGGTGCCGCCACAAGGAGACCGTGATGAAGACCCTGTTCGCGCTCGGTGTGTGGTGCCTGCTGTTCGTGCTGTGCTGGCCGCTGGCGATCCTCGCCCTGATCGCTTGGCCGTTCGTCTGGCTGCTGAGTCTGCCGTTCCGCCTGGTCGGCATCACCTTCTCGGCGTTGTTCGCGTTCCTGCGCGCGCTGTTCATGCTGCCGGCGCGCCTGCTCGGTGGCCGGGCGGTGGCTGCATGAGGACGGTGCTGCTGGTGGCGCTGGCATTGCTCGCGGGGCCGGCACTGGCCACTCCTCCAGCGCCACCCTCGGTGTGGCTGGAACGCCAGCAGACTGCTGCGGCTGACGAGGCGAATGCTGCAGCGGTCTCTGTGCAGAAAGCCAAGGAGAGCTGCAGGGTCGCGAAGGAATGGAAGGTTGGCGAGACGGTGGTGCAGCACAGGGTCTGCGACGATCCGCCGAAGAAGCCGGTTGGGAAAGTGTAGCGCCGAGCCCATGCTCGGCGGGCTTTGCAGGGCAGCCGAGCGTGGGCTCGGCTCTACACCGGCGCAGCCAACAAAAAACCCCGCCGAGGCGGGGTTTTTCGTATCCAGCCATACCGGCCAGCGGCCGGCACTACCGGCGAACGATCATTTCGCCTTGTGGCTGGTGAGCTTGCTGGCCGGCATGCTGCGTCGTGGATTGACCTCCGAGAGCGGCGGGCGGTGTGTTGCTTAAGCCTGCTTGTCAGTCCGGAAGTACCCGTCGTCCTGCGGAATTTTTATTAGGTATCCGGCTTCAGCTAAATTACTCAGCTCTCGGTTGGCATCTGATTGTGAATTAGCAGCGTGGTAGGCGATATAGTCGCTCGGCATTACTCTTTGGCCAGCGGTTTTGGAGTCTAGGAAGTCTCTCGTTCTTTCGTCATCAGCAAATCCTTCCGTGCTTTTTTGAACTAGGGAGATGGTGAGTCTAACTCCGTCTGCAATTGTTTCCCACTTTGGATCCTTTAAACCCGATCTTCTGCATTCTGAGACAATGCGCCCTGTTCCACTCCCCCACTGTTCCACGAGCCCACGCATGTGTGCAACATTCGCTATGTCCGGGTTGGTAGGCTTGGAAACCTGCGTGGATGCGATGCTATCCGCAGATATCCCATCAGGTAAGCGGCCGGGATTCCAGATTTCCAAACGATCTGGGTGGAGCGCTATCATTATTGAAGAATTCTGTTGCGAGTAATCCCTATGAACCAGTGCGTTCATTATTGATTCTCTAATCACGAATGCAGATAACAATCTATTGTCGTGACGTTTGTAGCCTTCAAAATGAGATGATACGGGCAGGTTTCGTTCGAGGAATGATGCTACCTCGTCGAAAAGATAGAAGATTCCGCCCTGAATAATTCGGCTGTCTCTAAACTCAGAGCGTTCAGATGTATAGAATGCTCCGATTTTTACAATTGATTGCGGAAGGCCAGTATCAGGTTTTGAGAAGAGGACGGCGGCAGAATTGAAAACTCGACCAGATGACGCAACTTTCATGATCTCCAATGCGTCAACCTTGTCCCGAGCCATCTGCATCTTGGAATCAGATCGATCAAGCAGCGCTCTCCAAGACTGAACAACTTGGTCGTCATCTAGATCGTTGTAGTCGACGCCTAGCGCTGGCTGGCGCTCCCAACGAGTGGACTCCTCGACTCTCGCAGAGATCATTCTTGAAATTTCTCTAGGCGATGCTTGCTTGGCAGCTCCGTTGTTCCAAGCGTAGATGCAATCATCCATCACATAGGGGCGCTCATGCCCAGATGGAACGTCGATGATAATTATTGATTTCTCAAGAATTTTTCTCTGGATTACAGAGAATGCTGGGCGAGGACTGATTTTTTCAGAAACATCTTGAGATACGGATTTGATACTGGCCTGCTTTGGAAGGCCTAGTATATTTCCGCTCTCGGATATGCCTATCATGACTCGTCCGCCATTTCCATTCGCGAATGCAGTTACTGCTTTTGCGATTTCATAGATCGAAAGGCCTTCGAATGCCACAAGGCTGTCTGCAGAGGATTCACTATTCATGGCGAGAAATTCTCAGTCTGCGGGCTCGCATCTTGGGTGAATCTTGAAAGCTCAGAGAACTGACTTTCGATAAATTGCAGGAGTGATGCTTCATCAGTGTACTGTTGCACCCAGTTTCCCTTCCTTTTTTCTAGAGGTTGATCCGCCAGGGTTGCCGCATCGTATATGTCGATTACACGAACGTCGTCAAAGATGGGATTTTTTTTAAAGTATGATGGTGGGTGTGGGTTGCCCTTATCATCCCTTCTGAATTGTTTTAGAAGATGGCGCGCCGTTATTACATCTCGATGAACTACAAAGTACCTATGCTTTTCGAGTGAGATGGCGCTTTCCATTTCTTTATGGGTTATTGATGGCGCGCCATCAATGACGCCGCTTCCATATCTGCCGTTGATAATTCCAAAAACTATATCTGCCTTTTCAACGCCAACAATGCAATTTTCGAAGGCGGATAGCTTTGGATTCAGCGGTATTGTTCCCTTGTGTGACATCCACACTTTGTAGCCATAGCTCTTTAGTACGGCGAATACTTGGTCTAGAAGAGTCTCTTGTCCATAGACAGACGAGCTCACAAAGATTGTAGGGGCCGCCATTTTGAATTCCATATCTGTGACTCTGAATTGTCTTTAGGGAACGAGCTTTAGTCAAGGTGAACTCAGTCCTATGCCTATTTGATCATTTTAGCTTTGATGCAGTCGGCTGATTTTCCATCCATGTTCGGACACTGGAGGCAACAAAAAACCCCGCCAAGGCGGGGTTTCTTGTATCCAGCCATGCCGGCCAGCGGCCGGCACTACCAGCGAACGATCAGTTCGCCTTGTGGATGGCGCGCTTGCTGACCGCCATTGCCGCGTCGTGGATCACTTCCGACAGCGACGGGTGGGCGTGGCAGATGCGGGCCAGGTCATCGGCCGAGCCACTGAACTCCATGGTCAGCACGCCTTCGTGCACCAGTTCGGAGACGTTGGCGCCGACCAGGTGCATGCCGAGGATGCGATCGGTTTCGGCATGGGCCAGGATCTTCACGAAGCCTGCCGGTTCGATCATCGCCACGGCACGGCCGTTGGCGGCGAACGGGAAGCTGCCGGCCTTGTACGGAATGCCTTCGGCCTTCAGCTGGGCTTCGGTCTTGCCGACCCATGCCAGTTCCGGCTCGGTGTAGATGACCCACGGAATGGTGTCGAAGTTGACGTGGCCCGGCAGGCCGGCGATCAGCTCAGCCACCGCGATGCCTTCCTCGAAGCCCTTGTGCGCCAGCATCGGGCCGCGCACGCAGTCACCCACTGCCCACACGCCGTTGACGCCGGTGTGGCAATGCGCATCGACTTCGATCTGGCCACGCTCGTTTACCTTGACGCCGGTGCCTTCGGCCAGCAGGCCCTTGGTGGCGGCGCGACGGCCGACGGCCACCAGCAGCTTGTCCACGGTCAGGGTCTTTTCGCCTTCGCTGTCGGTGTAGGTGACAACGACTTCCTTCTTCTTGCCCTTGCCGGTGATCTCGGTCTTGGAGACCTTGGCACCGAGGCGGATGTCCAGGCCCTGCTTCTTGAATTCCTTGGCAGCGGTCTTGGCCACTTCGGCGTCGGCCACGGCCAGGAACTCCGGCAGTGCTTCGAGGATGGTGACTTCAGCGCCCAGGCGCTTCCACACGCTGCCCAGTTCCAGGCCGATCACGCCGGCGCCGATTACGGCCAGGCGGTTCGGCACTTCGGTGAAGTCCAGGCCGCCGACGTTGTCGACGATGGTATCGCCGTCGAACTTGGCGAACGGCAGTTCGATCGAATCCGAACCGGCGGCGATGATGACGTTGGTGCCCTTCAGCTCGACTTCCGAGCCGTCGTGCTGCTTCACCTTGACCACGTTGCCCGGCTGCAGTTCACCGAAGCCGTAGTAGGTGGCGACCTTGTTGGCCTTGAACAGCATGGCGATGCCGCCGGTGAACTGCTTGACGATCTTGTCCTTGCGGCCAACCATCGCTTCGACGTCCATCTTGGCATCCTTGAAGCTGATGCCGTGGTCGCCAAAGATGTGGCCCATGTTCCAGAACTGGCGCGAGGAATCCAGCAGCGCCTTGGACGGGATGCAGCCCACGCGCAGGCAGGTGCCGCCCAGGGCCGGCTTGCCGTCCTTGCCCAGCGCTGCGTCGATGCAGGCGGTCTTCAGGCCCAGCTGTGCGGCGCGGATGGCAGCGTGGTAACCGGCCGGGCCGGCACCGATGACGACGACGTCGAATTGTTCAGCCATTGAATTATTCCTTGATGCATTACCAGAACCCCTCCGCGCAGGCGCGGAGGGGCGGGAGGTTTCTTACAGGCCGAACAGCATGCGGCCCGGGTTTTCCAGCTGGTTCTTGATGTCCACCAGGAACTGCACCGAGTCCTTGCCGTCGATGATGCGGTGATCGTAGGACATCGCTAGGTACATCATCGGCGCGATCACGACCTGGCCGTTCTGGGCGATCGGACGCTCCTTGATGGCATGCATGCCCAGGATGGCGCTCTGCGGCGGGTTGATGATCGGGGTCGACAGCAGCGAACCGAAGGTGCCGCCGTTGGTCACGGTGAAGGTGCCGCCCTGCAGTTCTTCCAGGCTCAGCTTGCCGTCACGGGCCTTCTTGGCGTAGTCGGCGATGGTGCGTTCGATGTCGGCGAACGACATGCGCTCGACATTGCGCAGCACCGGCGTGACCAGGCCCTTCTCGGTCGACACGGCGATCGAGATGTCCGAGTAGCCGTGGTAGATGATGTCGTCGCCGTCGATGGAGGCATTGACCAGCGGGAAACGCTGCAGCGCGTTGGCGGCGGCCTTCACGAAGAAGCTCATGAAGCCGAGCTTGATGCCGTGTGCCTTGACGAACTCGTCCTGCAGTTCCTTGCGCGCCGCCGACACCTTGGACAGGTCGACTTCGTTGAAGGTGGTCAGCATGGCGGTGGAGTTCTTCGACTCCATCAGGCGCTCGGCGATGCGCTTGCGGATGCGGGTCATCGGCACGCGTTCTTCCGGACGTGCGCCACCGGCCTTGCCGGCGCCGCCGTTGCGGGCGAAGTTGACGATGTCTTCCTTGGTAACCGCGCCGCGACGGCCGGTGCCATCGACGTCGGCCGGATTCACGCCTTCAGTGATGGCAGTGAAGCGGGCGCCCGGCGGCAGCGCGTCGGCGGCCGACTTGGCAGCCGGGGCCGGAGCAGCGGCGGCAGCCGGAGCAGCAGCGGCCGGAGCGGCGGCAGCAGCCGGAGCGGCTTCAGCGGCCGGCGCCGGAGCAGCGGCCACGGCGCCTTCTTCGATGATCGCCACGACCTGGCTGGAGGTCACGGTCGCGCCTTCGGCGAACTTGATTTCCTTGATCACACCATCGACCGGCGACGGCACTTCCAGGACGACCTTGTCGGTTTCCAGGTCAAGCAGGTTTTCGTCGCGCTTGACGGCGTCGCCCACCTTCTTGTGCCAGGTGGCGATGGTGCCGTCGGCGACGGATTCGGGCAGTACCGGGGCTTTGACTTCGGTGGCCATGCGGGAGCTTCCTGGTTTGTCTTCTAAATAGGGGGAGAGTTATTCAGCGAACGAGTCGTTGAACGGGTTGACCAGTGCATCGGCGACCAGCTGCTGCTGTTCGCGGACGTGGTCAGCCATGTGACCGGCAGCCGGCGAAGCCGAACGTGCGCGACCGGCGTAGTGCAGGTTCTGGCCATCGGCCAGGCAGAACTGCAGGTGGTGGCGGATCTGGTACCACGCACCCTGGTTCTGCGGTTCTTCCTGCGTCCACACCACGTCGGTGGCCTTGCCGTACTTCTTCAGTTCGGCAGCCAGCAGCGCACGCGGGAACGGATACAGCTGCTCCACGCGGATGATCGCCACGTCGTCCTGGCCACGCTTGGTCTGGTCTTCCAGCAGGTCGTAGTAGACCTTGCCCGAGCACAGCACCACGCGCTTGACCTTCTTGGCATCGGCATTGGCATCGCCGATCAGGTGCTGGAACTCGCCATTGGCCAGCTCGTCCAGGGTCGACACGGCCAGCTTGTGGCGCAGCAGCGACTTGGGCGACATCACCACCAGCGGCTTGCGGGTGGTCAGGTGCTGCTGGCGACGCAGCATGTGGAAGGCCTGCGCCGGGGTCGACGGCACCACCACCAGCATGTTCTCCAGCGCGCAGAGCTGCAGGAAGCGCTCCAGGCGCGCCGAGCTGTGTTCCGGGCCTTGCCCTTCATAGCCATGCGGCAGCAGCAGGGTCAGGCCGGAAATGCGGCCCCACTTGGCTTCACCGGCGGCGATGAACTGGTCGATCACCACCTGGGCGCCGTTGGCGAAGTCGCCGAACTGGCCTTCCCATATGCAGAGAGTGTTCGGATCGGTGGTCGAGAAGCCGTATTCGTAGGCCATCACCGCTTCTTCGCTGAGCAGCGAATCGATGATGGTGGCCTTCTCCGGCGAATCCACCAGCTGCCGCAGCGGCAGGTAGTAGTTGTCGGTCTTCTGGTCGTGCAGGATCGCGTGGCGGTGGGTGAACGTACCGCGGCCGACGTCCTGGCCGACCAGGCGCAGTGCATTGCCTTCGTCCAGCAGGGTGGCGTAGGCCAGGTTCTCGGCAAAGCCCCAGTCGCCCGGGATCTCGCCAGCGGCCATCTTGCGGCGGTCGTCGTAGACCTTGGACACGCGCGAGTGCAGCTGCACTTCTTCCGGCACGGTGTTGATCAGCTTGGCCAGTTCGACCAGCTTGTTCTTCTCGACCTTGGTCGAGATCGGATCGGACAGCTTGCCTTCCAGCAGCTTCGGCCAATCGACGAACAGCGGGCTGCTCGGCGGGGTCTTCTCGACCTTGGCCAGTTCGGTGGTCACTTCACCGGCATCCAGCTTCTCGCGGTACGCATCGACCATCGCCTTGCCTGCGCCGGCGGCGATCACGCCTGCCTTTTCCAGCTGTTCGGCGTACATCTCGCGGGTGGTGGCGTGCTTGCGGATCACCTGGTACATCAGCGGCTGGGTGATCGCCGGCTCGTCGGCCTCGTTGTGGCCCCAACGGCGGTAGCACATCAGGTCGATGACCACGTCCTTGGCGAACTTCTGGCGGAACTCGAAGGCCAGCTGCGCGGCGAACACCACCGCTTCCGGATCATCGCCGTTCACGTGCAGCACCGGGGCGGCGATCATCTTCGCCACGTCGGTGGCATAGCGCGTGGAGCGCGTATCCAGCGGGTTGGAGGTGGTGAAGCCGACCTGGTTGTTGACCACGATGTGCACGGTGCCGCCGACGGCGAAGCCGCGGGCCTGCGACATCTGGAACAGTTCCATGACCACGCCCTGGCCGGAGAAGGCCGCGTCGCCGTGAATCAGGATGGGCATCACCTGCTTGCGCGCGGTGTCCTTGCGGCGCTCCTGGCGCGAACGCACGGAACCGGCAACGACCGGATCGGCGATTTCCAGGTGCGACGGGTTGAACGCCAGCGCCAGGTGCACCGGGCCACCGTCGGTGGCCACGTCGGCCGAGAAGCCCATGTGGTACTTCACGTCGCCGGCCGAGGCGTGCTCGTCGTGCTCGAACTTGCCTTCGAATTCGTCGAACAGCTTGCGCGGGTTCTTGCCGAGGGTGTTGACCAGCACGTTCAGGCGGCCGCGGTGGGCCATGCCGATCACCACGTCCTTGACGCCATCCTTGCCGGCGCTGCGGATGATGGTGTCCATCATCGGGATCAGCGAGTCGCCGCCTTCCAGCGAGAAGCGCTTCTGGCCGACGTACTTGGTGTGAAGGTAGCGCTCGAGGCCTTCGGCGGCGGTCAGGCGCTCCAGCGTGCGGCGCTGGGTGTCAGCGTCCAGCTGGTAGTTGCCACCGGCCAGTTCCAGCTTCTTGTAGATCCACTGGCGCTGCTCGACCTCGGAGATGTGCATGAACTCCGCACCGATCGAACCGGTGTAGGTCGCCTTCAGGCGCGCCAGCAGGTCACGCAGCTTCATGCGCGGCTGGCCACCCACGCCGCCGGTGCTGAACTCGCTGTTGAGGTCACCATCGGACAGGTTGTGGAAGGGCAGGCCCAGGTCCGGGGTGTTGACCGGAGCAGCCAGGCCCAGCGGATCCAGGCGGGCGTCCAGGTGACCGCGCGAACGGTAGGCGGTGATCAGGCGACCGACATTGCGCTCACGCTCGTCGCCTGCACCGGTACCGGTGCCAGCTTTCAGCGCATCCTTGGCCGCGTCCGCGATGTGGGAGATGACAGCCGAGTGGGGAATGTCACCTGCTTCGCGGCCCTTGAAGCCGTCGAAGTAGGTTTTCCATTTGGGATCGACACTATCCGGGGAGACCAGGTACTGCTCGTACAGGTCCTCGACATAGGAGGCGTTGCCGCCGGCGAGTTGCGAAGATTGCGCAAACTGCTTCAGTTGATTGTCCACGATGGAGGGTGCTGATTCGCTTTGTGGGGTATGGCTTCAGAAGGACCCGGCACGAAGATGAATAGCCATGCACGGGCGCGTTCAAACAGCCAAATTGTACCCCCAACCGGACACGAAGGGGCACCACCAAGGGCATCGCGCGTCCCCCGGTGCCGCTTCCAGACAGGTTGGATCAGCTGCGCCGGCTCAGATGCCGAGCGCGCGCAGTTCGCTGCAATCGCGCGAACGGTCCCAGACGCGCTGCAATTGCTGCTCGAACGGCTGCGAACGTGCCGGTAGCGCGATGCCGGCCTCGCCGTCGAGCTGGTGCCCGATCAGACGAAAGTAGAAGTCGCCGGCATCGTTGAGCAGGCAGGCCGAGGCCAGCGCACGGTCGACCGGGTCGGTGACCTCGCGGAACTGGATCACGCTTGGCAGGCGCTGGGCCAGCGCCAGCAGCGGCGCGCCGGCCGAGGCGATAGCGGCCGCATCGTGCACGATCACCCGCAGCTGCTTGTCGTGGCGGGCGGTGACGAAGCGACGCAGGGCCGCCTGCACCGGCGGCGCATCCAGCAGGCCCGGATCCAGCTGGCGGCTGTGCAGCCACAGCTGCCGGCGGGCGCGATGGACGATGGCGGTGGTGATGGCCAGCGCCTCGGCGCGGCTGTCGATGGCGCTGGCGGCACTCAGCCGGCGGCGCATCTGCTGGTGGCCGATGCCGGCCTCCTCGAACACCTCGCCCTCGGGCAGGAAGCCCTGGCGCGCATAGAAATCGCGGGCGGGCAGCTGGGCGTGCAGGTGCAGCTCGGCCAGGCCGAGCCGCCGCCCGGCCTCGACCAGCGCCTCCAGCAGAGCCTCGCCCACCCCGTGGCTGCGATGGCTGGCCAGTACCGCCATACGGCCGATGCGGCCGTCCGGGGCCAGTCGGCCGGTGCCGACCGGCTGCCCGTCGCCATCCAGCGCCAGCACATGGGCGCTGACCGGGTCCAGCGCGTCGCGCTCCAGTTCGGCGGCGATGCCCTGTTCCTGCACGAACACGCGCTGGCGCACGTCGTGGAGAGCGGCATGGGCATCGGCGTGGCTGACCTGCTGGACCCGGATCACGGTCATGGCTCAGCCGCGGCCGTCGTCGCTGTCGTCTTCCTCGTCGTCCTCAAAGTTGACGATGACCTCGATGCCGTCGTCGTGCACGGTCACGGAGTGGACATCGTCGGACACCGCGTCGGCGTCGATCACATCCACGCGGTCACGGCCTTCGACGACTTCGCCGAGCACCACGGCATCCTCATCGTCATCCTCGTCTTCGGCCTCATACATCTCGTTCGGGTCGATCAGCTGGAACACACCGCCGACCAGCAGCTGCTGGACCGCAGCGCGGCCCTTGTCGGACAGGCCGCGGTAAGCGGTGGCATCCAGCTGTTCGGCACCGGCAAGGCGCTGGGCGTCCTTGACCGGCAGCGCGAAGTCCTGGCCGCTGACATACAGGCTGGCGCCACGCTTGGCCCGCCGCCAGGCCAGGCGGGCCCACGGGTGGCGCTGCAGCAGCAGTCCGGAGGCCAGCGCCTCGACCACTTCCTCCGGGGCCGGAGCAGCCTGGTGGGGCATCACTTCGCCGGCGGCACGGTAGGTGGTGATGAAGCGGCCGAACCAGTCGCCCAGCTTGTCCGGGTCGTTCATGCGGATGGCGTTGAGCGCGGTGATCACCCGTGCCATCGCCACGGTATCGATTTCGTTCGGGTCGGCCGGCACCTTCAGATCGGCATCCTGGTAACGGATGTTCTCGTCGGCATCGGCGATCAGGGTGTCGAGGTAGTCGCTGATCAGCTCGGCCGAGGACGGCGCGCGCATGCCGAACGAGAAGGTCAGGCAGGGGTCTTCGGCGACGCCATGGTGCGGCACGTTCGGCGGCAGGTACAGCATGTCGCCCGGCGCCAGCACCCAATCGTGGGTCGGCTTGAACACCTCCAGCAGCTTCAGCTCCACGTCGGGGCGGAAGCCCAGCGGCGGCTGCTTGCCCTTGATCGATTCATTGGCATCGATCTGCCAGCGACGGTGGCCCTGGGCCTGCAGCAGGAACACGTCGTACTGGTCGACGTGGGCGCCGACCGAGCCACCGGTGGCGGCGAAGCTGATCATCACATCATCCATGCGCCAGCGCGGCAGGAAGCTGAAGTGTTCGATCAGCGCGCGCACGTCCTTGTCCCACTTGTCCACGTCCTGCACCAGCAGGGTCCAGTCGCGGTCGGGCAGGGCGGGGAAGATCTCTTCCTGGAACGGGCCGGTACGCACGCGCCAGCCGTCCTGGGTCTTGTCATGCTCGATCAGGCGGGCCAGCACGCCTTCTTCGCAGGCCAGCCCGGCCAGGTCTTCCGGCTGCACCGGGGTCTGGAAATCCGGGAAGGCGTTGCGGATCAGCAGCGGGCGTTTCTGCCAGAAGTCACGCAGGAAGGTGGCCGGTGCCATGCCCAGCGGCTGGCCGCGGCGGGCGGTGACTTCGATCAGGGGGGAGGAGGACTTGCGGGCGGCCATGGGGGAGTTCCTTGCAGCGGAAAGCGGGAGGGGCGGCGTGGCGGGCCGCCAAGGCCTCCATTGTCCGACGTTCGACGGGATTGCGCACGTGTGCTGGTTTGTCGCGGGGTGTCCGGCCAACGGCGGAGCCCCTCGTGGCGGCGTGGTTCAGAATCAAAAGCCGCGCTTGGCCGGGCGGGTGGGCTGCGCGGGGGACGCTGCAAGTACGTCCATGTAAGCTCGGTCGCCGCATCCATGCGGCTCACGCCCCCGCGCAGCCCACCCGCCCGGCCTCTGACAGTTTCCTGCGCGGTCCGCCACGGAATGGAAGAAGAAAAGCAAGGCAAAAGCGGGTCGCGCGCTGCGCTTGCTCCTGCTCATGCTCCTGCGCTCGTGGGGTCAGATCCCTTTTCCGATGGAAAAGGGATCTGACCCCATCGGACAAACGAAAGAGGGACGCGGCGAAGCCGCGTCCCTCTTTCAAAATTCCGTCCCGACAACCCAACGCTCTTCGATCCGTCACCGGGAATCTGTCAGAGGTGGGACGGGTTGGGTTCGCGGGGGTGTCCGCGGCATGGATGCCGCGGCCAAGCCCCCAGGGACGGGTTCACGGCGTCCCCCGCGAACCCAACCCGCCCCGCCAAGCACGGCATAACCCAGAGCCGCCTTTGACGTTGCAGTTGCTGTTGCCGTTGCAGTAAAGCCTGCCGCAGGCAGCGCCCGCGGCCGCCGCCGCAAGGAAACCCCTTAAATCTTCTTCGCCAGCGACTCGGCCAGACCGGTGTAGCTGCCCGGGGTCATCTCCAGCAGGCGCTGCTTCGCATCCGCCGGCAGCTCCAGCCCCTGCACGAACGCACGCATCGACTCGGCGGTGATGCCCTGGCCGCGGGTCAGTGCCTTCAGCTGCTCGTACGGGTTCGGCAGCCCGTGGCGGCGCATCACCGTCTGCACGGCCTCGGCCAGCACTTCCCACGCCGCATCCAGATCGGCATCCAGGCGCTGCGGGTTCACTTCCAGCTTGCCCAGGCCCTTGGCCAGCGAATCCAGCGCCACCTGGCTGTGGCCGAACGCGGTGCCCAGCGCGCGCAGCACGGTGGAATCGGTCAGGTCACGCTGCCAGCGGCTGATCGGCAGCTTCGCGCTGAAATGCTCGAACAGCGCGTTGGCGATGCCGAAGTTGCCTTCGGCGTTCTCGAAATCGATCGGGTTGACCTTGTGCGGCATCGTCGACGAACCGACTTCGCCTTCCTTCAGGCGCTGCTTGAAATAGCCCAGCGAGACGTAGCCCCAGATGTCGCGGGCCAGGTCGATCAGGATGATGTTGGCACGGCGGGCGGCATCACCGATCTCGGCGATGTTGTCGTGCGGCTCGATCTGGGTGGTGTACGGGTTGAACACCAGGCCCAGCCCGGTCACGAAGCGCTCGGCGAAGGCCGGCCAGTCCACGTCCGGGTAGCTGGCGATGTGCGCGTTGTAGTTGCCCACCGCGCCGTTGATCTTGCCGGTCAGCTCGACGGCGGCGATCTGCTTGCGCTGGCGCTCCAGGCGGGCGACCACGTTGGCCAGCTCCTTGCCCAGCGTGGTCGGCGAGGCGGTCTGGCCGTGGGTGCGCGACAGCATCGGCTGGCCGGCCTGGGCATGGGCCAGCGTGCGCAGTGCAGTGGCGATGCCGTCCAGGGTCGGCAGCAGCACCTCGCGACGGGCCTGTTCCAGCATCAGGCCGTAGCTGAGGTTGTTGATGTCTTCGCTGGTGCAGGCGAAATGCACGAACTCCAGCGCCGGCGCCAGCTCGGCATCGTCCTTCAGCTGTTCCTTGATGAAGTACTCCACCGCCTTGACGTCATGGTTGGTGGTGCGCTCGATCTCCTTCACGCGCGCGGCCTGGGCCGGGCTGAAGCCGCTGGCCAGTGCACGCAGGCGGACGATGGCAGCGTCGGAGAACGCGGCCAGCTCGACGATGCCCGGCTCGGCGGCCAGGGCCAGCAGCCATTCCACCTCGACCGTGATGCGGGCCTTGATCAGGCCGTACTCGGAGAAGATCGGGCGCAGGGCGTCGACCTTGCCGGCATAGCGGCCATCAAGCGGGGACAGGGCGAGCAGGGCGGAATCGGACATGTCGGCAGGGCTGGGACGAGCGGCGGGGGCCATATTCTACGACGTGCCGGTCAGGTAATGCCGGCCGCTGGCCGGCAACCACGCCCGGTCCACGCTTCCATGGATTGCCGGCCAGCGGCCGGCACTACCCTTGCGCACGCACAACGGCCCTGCGGATGAAACGATCTGGCCCGTCCCCGTCATCCCGTGTCACCGGCAAGGGAGTATCGTTGGCGCAGCCGCCAGCCCGGGAAGCGACACCCTGCCAGCCGCCGCTTCCCTTTCCCCAACTGAAGTAGTGCGGAGTTGATGCAATGAGCAAAGCTGCAAGCAAGGGTTTCAGAATCGAACACGACAGCATGGGCGAGCTGCAGGTGCCTGCGGACGCCCTGTGGGGCGCACAGACCCAGCGTGCCGTGCAGAATTTCCCGGTGTCGGGTCAGCGCATGCCGCGCGGTTTCATCCGCGCGCTGGGCCTGGTCAAGGGCGCCGCCGCGGGCGTCAACGCAGAGCTGGGCCATCTGCCGAAGAACGTGGCCAAGGCCATCCAGTCCGCTGCCGCCGAAGTGGCCGCCGGCAACTGGGACGCGCATTTCCCGATCGACGTCTACCAGACCGGCTCGGGCACGTCGTCGAACATGAATGCCAATGAGGTCATTGCCACCCTGGCCAACCGTGCCGGCAAGGCGGGCAAGACCGCCGTGCACCCCAATGACCACGTCAACCAGGGGCAGAGCTCCAACGACGTGATCCCGACCGCACTGCGCGTGTCGGCGGTGCTTGCGACGCACGAGCAGCTGCTGCCGGCGCTGGTACACCTGCGCAGGACCCTGGACAAGAAGGGCCGCAGCCTGCGCAAGGTGGTCAAGACCGGCCGTACCCACCTGATGGATGCGATGCCGCTCACCTTCGAGCAGGAATTCGGTGCATGGTCGGCGCAGCTGGCCTCGGCCCAGGAGCGCATCGAAGACAGTCTCAAGCGCGTGCGCCGGCTGCCGCTGGGTGGCACCGCCATCGGCACCGGTATCAACGCCGACCCGCGTTTCGGCGCGCAGGTGGCCAAGGCGCTGAAGCAGCAGACGGGCTTCAAGTTCGACAGCGCCGAGAACAAGTTTGAAGGCCTGGCCGCGCAGGACGATGCAGTGGAGCTGTCCGGCCAGCTCAATGCGCTGGCGGTGGCACTGATCAAGATCGCCAATGACCTGCGCTGGATGAACGCCGGTCCGCTGGCCGGGTTGGGCGAGATTGAACTGCCGGCGCTGCAGCCGGGCAGCTCGATCATGCCGGGCAAGGTCAATCCGGTCATTCCGGAAGCGACGGTGATGGCCTGTGCACAGGTGATCGGCCACCACACTGCAATTACCGTGGCCGGCCAGACCGGCAACTTCCAGCTCAATGTCACCCTGCCGCTGATCGCGGTGAACCTGCTCGATGGCATCGGCCTGCTGGCCAATGTGTCCACCCTGCTGGCCGACAGCGCGATTGCCGGACTGAAGGTGCGCGAGGACCGCGTGGCCGAGGCGCTGGCACGCAATCCGATCCTGGTCACCGCACTGAACCCGATCATCGGCTATGAGAAGGCTGCGGCGATCGCCAAGCGCGCCTACAAGGAACAGCGCCCGGTGCTGGACGTGGCGCTGGAAGACAGCGGCCTGGCCGAAGCCGAACTGCGCCGCCTGCTGGATCCGACCGCGCTGACTGCCGGTGGCATCCAGGCCGGTGGTGGTGGCGCGGGCGGTTGATCTACCGGTGCTACCGGGTCAATGAGAAACGCCGCCCTCGGGCGGCGTTTTTTTCAGCGACGGTCGGCGACGATGTTGCTGAAGGTGTCGGTGTAGTCCTTGAACTCGGGGATACGCTGGATCAGATCGGACGGAATCACTTCCATGCCTTCGGGCGGCTGGATCTTCACTGGCTGCATGTTGGGATCGGCCGGGGCCGCCACCAGAGTGTTCTGGCGCAGTACCTGCAGTTTGCCGAACATGGTCTGCAGCATCTGCTTCTGCGCGTCGTCCAGCGGAATCTGGATTTCGTCCATCTTCATCGTGCCATCGGCGAGGATGATGATGTTCGGCGCGGGTGGGCGACGCACGGTGACCATGCCTTCGCTCACGGAAATCTTGGGCTTGCCGCGCTCGGCGCGGTGGTTGCGGTAATCCTTGTCACAGCCAACCAGGCCCAGGCAGAGCAGGGCGGCCAGCAGCAGGAACAGTTTCTTCATGGCGGTTTGATCGGGTGCATCCGGGGCCGCCATTGTAAGCCCGCGCAGGCAGCGTCGGCCGGCGCCGCTTGCGCGCTGCCGGCCGGGTGCGCTCATTTGCCGCAGTCAGAGATTGACGGTGTGGCCCTTGCCGGTGTCCTTGCCGCAGTCGTCCACGTCGCTCTGGTCCATCGTCGCGTAGGGCTTGAATGCCGGCAGTTCGCGCGCCAGCGCCTGCTGGCTGGCCAGCATCGCGGGCAGGCGGTCGCAGATGCGCTTGGCCTGGGCCTCGATCTTGGCGGCTTCGGCGTTGATGCGCTTCTCGACGCCTTCGCTGTCACCGCTGAAGATGCCCTTCAGCGCCTCGCCGGCGGCACTGGCACCAAGCTTGGCACCGGCCAGGCCGACGTCCATGCCGTCCATCGCGATGGCGACCACGTGGCCGCGGTACTCCAGCAACTGGCGGCGCTGCGCGTCATTGGCGGCGACGTCCTTGCCCGCGATCAGCAGGTGGCCGTCCGGGGTGATTTCTGCGCGCGGCTGCTTGTCGGCGGAGATCTTGATGTTGCCCTGGGCGATGTCCTTGCGGGCATCGTTCATGGCGTCCTTGACGGTCTCGCCGACGCCGCTGGTGGCCTCGGCAACACTCTTGCCGACGGTCTTGTCAGGCGAGGAAGAGGTGCCGCCACAGGCGATCAGCGGCAGGCACAACAGGGTGGCAGGCAGCAGGCGCAACAGGTTCATGGTATTCCCCTGGGATCGGTTGGCTGGAAGTTACTTGTTGCGCGGCAGGGTGACCTTGCCGCTGACATTGCGGTGGCCGACGTCACCGCTGCCGCTGTGGTCGACGGTCAGGCTGCCGCGCACGCCATCGACCTGGATGTCGCCCGAGCCATGGCTGCGGACGTGCACATTGCCGCCGATGTCGGTGAGGTCGACGCCGCCGGAGCCGACCACGCCCACCTCGACATTGCCCTGCACGCGCTTGAACTCGATGTCGCCCGAGCCGACGGTGTCCAGCCGCGCGTTGCCACGCACGTCGGTGATCTTCAGGTCACCGGAGCCGACCGTGCCAGTGCTGGCATCGCCGCCGATGTTGCGCGCCGTAACGTCGCCCGAGCCAAGCGACAGCAGGTTCAGCGAGCTGCCACCGTCGATGTCGAGGTCGCCCGAACCCACTGCGGCATGGATGCTGCCCCGGGTGCCGCGGGCGGCGGCGTCACCGGAACCAACGTCCACGCTCAACGACTGCGCGTTTTCAACGCTGGCGTCGCCCGAGCCGACCTTGACCTGCAGCGGCAGGTTGTCCGGCACGCTGCCGCGGATATCCAGCCAGGCATAGCTGTTGCCCAGGCTGATGTTGCTGATGCGGCCCTCGCGACGCAGGCTGACCACCAGCTTGTCGCCCACCTTGCGCTGGTCCAGCACCAGCTGGTCCAGCCATTCCTGGTTGGAGGCACAGGCGCGGCCGTCGAGCTGGCCACCACCGGCGCTGGCAACGACCTTCAGGTCGTGCTGGTTGACCTCGAACACCACCGCCTTGGCACCGGCCACGTCCAGCTTCAACGTGCGGGCAGCAGTGAACTTGCAGTTCTGTGCATCGGTCGCAAGGGCCGACAGCGGCAACAGCAACAACGCGGTACAGGCGATCAGGGAACGCATGGGTGGTGCCTCCGGGTGGATGGAATCAGATCTCGCCGGCGCGCTTGCGCAGGCGGATGGCGAGGAAGATGAAGAACGCACCGACGGCGGCCCCGATCCACAGTTCCGGCATCGCCAGTGACTTCAGCTGCGAAGCCGGGGACATCAGGCTGACCACCGAATCCAGGTCACGGCGCGAACCGGCGCTGAGGCGGTACACCAGGTCCATGCCCGGCACGCCGCCCAGCAGCAGGCGGCCGACGATGTTCTGCCAGAACCAGCCGGTGCTCAGGCCGAACAGCGGCATGATCTTGGTGGTGCTGACGATGACGCCGGCAAACAGCGGCAGCATCACCGCCCACAGGAACGGCTTGCTCTTGGCCCAGGCCGAGCACAGCAGCAGCCAGCCGGCGGTAGGCAATGCCCACAGGGCATAGACTGGAATCCAGGACAGGTGGCCGGCGGCCAGGGTCAGCGGGCTGGCCGGACCCCAGATCAGGGTCATCGGGCTGCCACCATGCATCAGGGCCACGATGCTGATGATCAGCATGAAGCCGAACATGGTGATGATGCCGGCGATCACCGCGATCAGCGGTGCCACCACCAGTGCACTGATCACCTTGGACAACACGGTCTGCGTGTCCGACAGCGGCAAGGACTTCCAGAACAGGATGCTGCGGTCGCGGCGGTCGTCGTACAGGGCGCCCAGGCAGTAGAAGAACACCACGAAGGCCAGCACCAGGAACGGCCATGCCGAGCTGAGCACCAGGGTCAGGTCGAGGCCGTTGCCGAGGTCGGTGAGGTCCTTGCTGTCGATGTTGCGGGTCAGTAGTGCCAGGTCCAGGCCGTTGACGTTCACGCTTTCGCCATCGACATGCAGCGCGCCGTTACGCGCCGCACGGTTCAGCGCGAACAGGCCGAAGGCGATGCCGACGGTACTCATCACCAGCGAAATCAGGCCGGCGATCAGCGGGGCATACAGGAATCCGCCGCGGTTTTCCCAATACTCGCGCTTGAGCAGCCAGCGCAGCGTACCCAGTGGGCTGACGGGGTGGTTGACGGCATTCATGCGTAGGTCCCCTTCATGATGGCGACGAACAGGTCGGCCAGGCCCGGGCTGCGGGTCTCGCCAAGGGTGGAAAGCTGGGAGCGCGGCACGCCATCGAACAGCATCACGGTCTTGCCGAACGTCAGGCTGCGTTCGTCGATCGGCTTCAGGGCGCGCGCGGTGTCCAGCTGGTCGGCGTTGACCAGCAGTTCGGTGTAGCGCCGCCCGACTTCGTCCATTTCCGCATCAAGCACGATGCGGCCGTCACGGATGAACATCACGTCGCTGAGGATGTGTTCGATCTCTTCCACCTGGTGGGTGGTGACGATGATGGTCTTCTGCTCGTCGAAGTAGTCTTCCAGCAGGCGCTGGTAGAACTCCTTGCGGTACAGGATGTCCAGGCCCAGGGTGGGCTCGTCCAGCACCAGGATACGGGCGTCGATGGCCATCACCAGCGCCAGGTGCAGCTGTACGATCATGCCCTTGGACAGTTCGCGCACGCGCTGCTTCGGCTGCAGCTTGGTGTTGGCCAGGAAGCGCTCACAGCGGGCGCGGTCAAAGCGCGGATGGACGCCGGCAACGAAATCGATCGCCTCACGGACCTTCAACCAGCGCGGCAGCACGGCCACGTCGGCGATGAAACAGATGTCGTTCATCAGCTCATCGCGGTGCAGCCGCGGATCGCGGCCGAGCACGCTCAGCTCGCCTTCCACCGAGGTCAGGCCGAGGATGGCCTTCAGGGCGGTGGTCTTGCCGGCGCCGTTGGGACCGATCAGGCCGATGATGCGCCCGCTCGGAATGCTGAAGCTGGCGTTGTCGAGGGCGACGGTGGTCTTGTAGGCCTTGCGCAGGCCTTTGGCGGTGATGACGGCATCGCCGGGTGCAGCAGTAGTGGGACTGGCATTCATCAGAATTTCCCCTGGGGCAGCAATTCGTCGAGGCTCAGGCCCAGGCGCTGGATGCGCTCCAGGACCGCTGGCCATTCTTCATTGAGAAAGCGTTCGCGTTCGCTGCTGCGCAGCTGCGTGGCCGCCTGTTCGGTCATGAACATGCCCAGCCCGCGGCGCTTTTCGACCAAGCCTTCGTCGGCCAGTTCCTGGTAAGCGCGCGAAACGGTGATGGGGTTGAGCTGGTAGTCGGCGGCCACCTGGCGCACCGAAGGCAGGGCATCGCCCGGCTTGAGGATTCCGTCGAGCATCATGGCGATCACGCGCTCCTTCAACTGACGGTAGATGGGAGCACCGTCGCTCCACTGGATGTCGCTCATATTCAGCTCCGTGGGGTCAGCGGCTGGGCGAACGAGAAGTACGGCATGGACAGGGAGCTGTGCAGCCGACGCGGGGGGGAGGGGGAGGGGGCAGCATTGCCTGCCGGTGAAGCGGTCGCGTCCTGCGCACTATCGGTTGAGGCGGGGGAGGTTGGCGCGGCCAGCCAGGCCAGCACGATCAGGGTCGAAACGGCAGCGGCCGCGGGTGCGGTGAGGTTGCGACGTATCCGGACGTTCATGGCTTCCCCCTGTCTCAGGTGACTGGTGTTGTATGCAACTATAACACCGGCACGCCTACGTGCAACCCCCTACCGTCCCCAACTGATGGCAGGGGTGGTCAGATTGCTGAAATATCCCTTTATTCAATTGATTTAAAAGAGAAATAAAACTGTCGCAGGGGGCAGTCCACATCCGCCTTGCATTCAGTGATGTCCATGCTATGTCATCACTGCGCCGTCGATCGCGCCCGGGCGGCGCATTCGCCACGCCGCGCAAAGCCCGGGTGGGCCTGTGCCATCAGGGGCGCCGGAGCCCGGTGCTATAGTTCGGCCGATCCCCGGCCGGTGCTGGCCGGGCCCCTGTTGAATGGCTACCGCGGACCGCTCCTGATGCCCCTGCCGACTGTTTCCCCGCGCCGCCTGCGCGGTCTGTACCTGCTGGTCCTGATGGTGGCCGGCGCTGCTGGTTCCGGCAGTGCCCTTGCTGCCGATCTGCTCGACCTGGATTACCGGCCGCTGGCCGGCAAGCAGCAGGTCAACCTGCAGCAGCGCTACCACGGGCAGGTGCTGCTGGTGGTCAACACCGCCAGCAAGTGCGGCTATACCCCGCAGTACGAAGGGCTGGAAGCGCTGCAGAAGCGCTATGCGGGGCGTGGCTTCGCGGTGCTTGGCTTCCCGTCCAATGATTTCAAGGGCCAGGAGCCGGGCGACGAGAAGCAGATCCAGGATTTCTGCACCCTGACCTACGGCGTCAAGTTCCCGATGTTCGAGAAGGTGCATGTGGTGGGGGAGCAGGCAACGCCGCTTTATCAGCGCCTTGCCGCAGCCACCGGCGTAGCCCCGGCCTGGAACTTCCACAAATACCTGGTCGGCCGCGATGGCAAGGTCATCGCCCAGTTCGCCAGCAAGGTGACGCCGGATGATGCACAGCTCACCGCCGCCATCGACAAGGCGCTGGCCGCTACCGCCACGCATTGATATCCGGCATGTATGCCTCGACATCGACGGCATGCGTGCGACAATGACTCTTTTCGCGCCGACGTCGGCGCCCGGACACTTTCAGGAATGCAGCGAATGAAGATGGGAATGCGCGGCGCCGCGGCGTCGGTTCTGATTCTGGCAATGGGCACTTCGGGTGTCGCTCTGTCGCAACAACCGGCTGCCCCCGCAGCCGCCAAGGAGACCGCAACCTTGAATTCCCCCAAGCAGAAGCTCGGCTACGCCATTGGCCTGGACGTGGCCAAGTCGTTCACTCCGATTGCCGATGAGATTGACGTAGCTGCCCTGCGCACCGCCGTGGAGCGCTCCTTCGAAGGCCTGCAGCCCCAGATCACCCAGGAACAGGCCAAGGCCACCGATGCCGCACTGCGCCAGGTGGTGATGGCCCGCAGCGGCCAGCAGGTGCCGGGCATGGCGCCGGGCTCGCAGCCGGCGAAAGTGGACCGCGTCAAGGTGTCGCAGATGATCGGTTCCTATTCGGTCGGTCCGTCGCTGGCGCAGCTGAAGGACGACATCGACGTCGCCTCGCTGTTTGACGCGATCAGCACCGGCCTGAGCAAGGGCCAGCCGAAGATGACGGAAGCTGACGCGACCGCCACCATCCAGTCGTTCATGGGTGCCAAGCAGGCCGAAATGCAGGCCAAGGCCGCCGCCGCCGCGCAGACCAACCGCGAGGAAGGCAATGCGTTCATGTCCAAGAACAAGACCCAGCCGGGCGTGGTGACCACCGCCTCGGGCCTGCAGTACCAGGTGATCCGCCCGGGTAGCGGCGAGCGCCCGCTGCCGAGCAGCAAGGTGCGCGTGAACTACGAAGGCAAGCTGCTCAACGGTACCGTGTTCGACAGCTCCTACGGCCGCCAGCCGGCCGAGTTCGGTCTGGACCAGGTGATCAAGGGCTGGACCGAGGGCGTCGCGCTGATGCCGGTCGGCTCGAAATACCGCTTCTGGATCCCGGGCAACCTGGCCTATGGCGAAAACGGCACCCCGGGTGGCCCGATCGGCCCGAACGCAACTCTGACCTTCGACGTCGAGCTGCTGGGCGTCCTGCCGTAAGTCATCCAGGAGCGAATACGGATATGCGCGTTGCGATTTTTGGTACCGGCTACGTTGGACTGGTAACCGGTACCTGCCTGGCCGATGTGGGTCATCAGGTGGTCTGCGTCGATATCGACCAGGCCAAAGTGGATGGCCTCAACCAGGGCATCATCCCGATCTACGAGCCGGGCCTGGAGCCCATGGTGAAGGCCAACCATGCCGCCTTGCGGCTGGCATTCACCACCGATGCCGCGGCCGCCATCGACCATGGCCAGGTCGTTTTCATCGCCGTAGGCACGCCACCGGACGAGGATGGCAGCGCCGATCTGCAGTACGTGCTGGCCGTGGCCCGCACCATCGGCCGGCACATGAGTGTGCCGACCGTGGTGGTCAACAAGTCGACGGTGCCGGTCGGCACCGCCGACAAGGTGCGCGCGGCCATTGCCGAAGAGTTGGCTGCGCGCAATGCGGACATCGCCTTCGACGTGGTGTCCAACCCGGAGTTCCTGAAGGAAGGCGATGCGGTTGCCGACTGCATGCGCCCGGACCGCATCATCATCGGTGCGACCAGCGAAGAATCGGTGGCGGTCATGCGCCGTCTGTATGCGCCGTTCAACCGCAACCACGACCGTGTGGTGGAAATGGACGTACGTTCGGCCGAACTGACCAAGTACGCGGCCAACGCGATGCTGGCGACCAAGATTTCGTTCATGAACGAAATCGCCAACATCGCCGAGCGTGTCGGTGCAGATGTCGAGCAGGTCCGCCAGGGCATCGGTTCGGACCCGCGCATCGGTTGGCATTTCATCTATCCGGGCGCCGGCTATGGCGGCTCGTGCTTCCCCAAGGATGTGCAGGCGCTGGCCCGCACCGCGCAGCAGTACGGCCTCGAGCCGAAGCTGCTGAACGCGGTGGAAGCGGTCAACGATGCACAGAAGGGCCATCTGTTCGCCCTCATCCAGCGCCACTATGACAAGGGCGAGGACGAAGGCGTGCGCGGCAAGACGTTTGCCGTGTGGGGCCTGGCCTTCAAGCCGAACACCGACGACATGCGCGAAGCCTCCAGCCGTCGCCTGCTTGCGCAGCTGTGGGAAGGTGGCGCGACGGTGCGTGCATATGACCCGGAAGCGATGCATGAATCGCAGCGCATCTTCGGCGAGCGCGACGACCTGGTGTTCTGCAACAGCGCTGATGAAGCGCTGCAGGGTGCCGACGCACTGGTCGTGGTGACCGAATGGAAGCAGTTCCGCAGCCCCGATTTCCAGAAGCTGCGCGAGCAGCTGAAGGACGCGGCGGTGTTCGATGGCCGCAATCTGTACGAGCCGGCCGAGGTGGAAGCCGCAGGCCTGGCGTACTACGGTATCGGCCGGGGGCGTTCGCTGCATGTCTGAGCTGCCGACCGAACGTGAGCAGGCGCTGGAAGCGCGCCTGGTCGAGCTTGAAATGCGCGTGTCCTTCCAGGAACAGGCGCTTGCCGAACTGAGCGATGCGCTGGCTGATGCCCGCATGCAGGGCATGCGCAACGCCGACGTGCTGCGCGTGCTGCTGGAAGACCTGGGCAAGGTCCGCAACGCACTGAATTCTTCCGATCCGGCGAGCGAACCGCCGCCGCCGCACTACTGATCCGAACTCTATGAGCGATACCCTCCGCGACCAGCTGATGGGCCTGGGCTTCAAGCCGGCGCCCAAGCCCGAGCGCAAGAATGATGGCCCTCGCCGTGACGGCCGCCCACAGGGCAAGGGCGGCAATGGCAATGGAAAGCCGCAGGGTGCAGGCAAGGGCGAGCACAAGCCCGGCGAGCGCCGTGGCCATGGTCACCACGCTGGAGCCGGCAAGCCCGGCGGCCAGGCGCGTGGCCAGGGCCAGGGGCAGCAGGGCCCGCGCAAGCCGCGCAGTGCCGAAGAGATGGATCTGGCCAAGGCCTACGCCATCCGTGCGCAGAAGGAAAAGGAAGAACGGATCCAGGCAGAGCGCCTGAAGCAGGAAGAAGCGCGCGTGCGCCGCGAGGCGAAGGCCAAGCTGGAAGAGCTGCTGAAGGACAAGGGCCTGAATGCCGAGGATGCCGACATTGCCCGCCACTTCCCGTATGGCGGCAAGATCAAGCGCATCTACGTGACTGCCGAGCAGCTGACTGCGCTCAATGCAGGTGAACTGGGCGTGGTCCAGCTCAATGGCCGCTACCTGCTGGTCACCGCCGAAGTGCTGGCGCAGTCCGAGGCAGTGTTTGCCGCGTCGGTGGCGCTGAAGGTCGATCCGAACGCGCCGGCCGAGGAAGATCCATACGCCGACCCGCAGTTCCAGGTGCCGGACGACCTGGTCTGGTAAGGACGCAACCACCGCGGATGGCGCTGCCTCCGCGGTTGTGGGGAAAGGGATGACCGCTGAACCAATCCGTGGCTACGTGCCGCACATTGACGGTCTGCGCGCGATTGCCGTGCTGGCCGTCATCGTGTTCCACCTGGACCCGGCCTGGTTGCCGGGCGGGTTTACTGGCGTAGATGTGTTCTTCGTCATCTCCGGTTTCGTGGTCAGCGCGTCGGTGCACCGGCTGCCACCGTTGTCGCTGTGGCAATCGATGCTGCGCTTCTATTCGCGCCGTATCCGCCGCATCGCACCTGCGCTGATCAGCTGCCTGCTGCTGACCGCCGTTGCCAGCGTGCTGTTCATTCCCGAGTCCTGGCTCAGCGAGGCCAGTGACAAGACCGGGCTGATGGCGTTCTTCGGCTTCAGCAACTGGGTACTGGCGCTGATCGGCAACGATTATTTCGCGCCCAAGGCCGAATTCAATCCCTACACCCATACCTGGTCGCTGGGCGTGGAAGAGCAGTTCTACCTGCTGTTCCCGCTGCTGTTCCTCGCCTGGGCACGCGGCGCGCGCGGGCGTTGGATGAGCCTGGGCTTGTTTGCCGTGGTCAGCGTGGCGTCGCTGCTGCATGCGGCGGTGCTGGGCCTGCGCGAGACACCTCCATCGTGGGCGTTCTACGCCACCAGTACGCGGCTGTGGCAGTTGGGTGTTGGCGTACTGTTGTTCCAGGTGCTGCATGTTCGCCAGCCACAGGATCCAGTGACGACGGCTGCACTGAAGCGCGCCGCCCCCGTATTCTCGCTGCTTGCGATGGTGGCGCTTGCCCTGCTGTGTTGGGCGTTGTGGACCGCACGGGCCGGACGTTCGCCGTGGCCTGACGGCCTGCTGCCGACCTTCGCTGCGGCAGGCCTGCTGTGGGCGCTCCATCATCATCCGCGGTCCTGGGTGGCACGCCTGCTGGCCAGCAAGCCGATGCGCTACATCGGCCTGCTCTCGTACTCACTGTACCTGTGGCACTGGCCGGTATTCGTGCTGATGCGCTGGACCGTAGGCCTGCAGACCCCCTTGCAGATGACCACGGCGATGGCGCTGGTATTGCTGCTGTCATGGTTGTCGTGGCGCTGGGTGGAGCAACCGTTCCGCGGCACATTGGCGCAACGCGTGCGCCCAGGTCGTTGGGTGCTGGCAGGCGCGGCCATTCTGATGGTCGCGGCCGGCACCCAGACGCTGCTGTACCTGCAGGCATCGCGGATATCACTGAGCACGGTCAGCCGGCATCCGGCCGACTGGTATCCCAACGGCAAGAGCGTGTCAGGCGACTATCCTCATTGTGCATTGGTGACGGACAAGCAGCGCTTCGCAGGTGGCAGCATGCGGACCTATGCCCGTGGCGCCTGCGAACGGCCGCTGTCGGCCGGCGCGCCAAAGCGGGTCTTTGTTGCCGGTGATTCGCATGCGATGGCTTACATCGAGCTGCTGCAGCGGGTGGCGCTTGAGGCCGGCTCGGAGGTCGTCCTCTATGGGCGAGGTGGATGCCCGCAGGTGAGCCTGCAGAAGTGGCGCGGCGCGGGTGCCGGTTGCAGTGATTTCGACGCAGCGATGCTCGCTGACGTCACGCAGCGAGCGCAGCCAGGTGATGCCGTGGTGCTGGTGTCGCTGCGGATACCGCGCTTGTCCGATCAGTTCGTGTTGTTCGATGCGCAGGCGCAGCTGGCAGGCGAGCTGACCCCGGAAGCCGCTGCTGGACGTGAGGCCGAAGTGGCAGAGGCGATCACCCAGTGGAAGCCGCTGGCCGAGCGCGGTGTACGTATTGTGCTGGAGGCGCCCAAGCCGGTGTTGCCGGCGCCGCCGTATCGCTGTTCGGATCGCTTCAATGCGCGCAACGAGATCTGCCGCAATGGCTTGGACAGCACGCGCGAGGCGATGGAAACGCTGCGTGCGCCGATGCTGGGCAGCCTGCGGCAAGTGGTCGATGGCCTGCCGGGCGGCGTGCTGTGGGACCCGATGCCGGTGCTGTGCGATGACGTGCTATGTCCAGCACAGCGCGATGGTCGACCGTTGTTCTTCGATGGTGATCATCTCAGCGCTCACGGCAACCGTGTGTTGCTGCCTTCGTTGCAGCAGGCTCTGCAGCAGCGCTGACCTGGCGCATGGTCAGTGCGCGCGACGCCGCCGTCTCGCGCGGATCAGCGGCAGGCTCAATGCGAAGAAGCACAGCAGGGCACCGATCAGGGCGAAAGCACTGCCGGCCAGGAATGCAGTGCGGCCATCGTCGATCTTCCACAGCTGCCCGGCGATGAGCGCGCCCAGCACGCCGCCGACACCGGACGAGAATCCGTACAGCAGGCCCTGGCCATGGCCATTGAGGCGGCCGGGGAAATAGGTCGCCAGCATCTGCATCGCTGCCGCGAAGAAGGCAGCAAAGCCGAGCGCATGGGCGCTCTGCGCCACCAGCATCACCGGCAGGTTCTGCGGGAACAACGCGGTCGCCGCCCAGCGCAGGCAGGAGCTGACCAGCGCGATCAGCAGCATCCAGCTGGCGTCGTAGCGGCGGAAGAAGCGGCCGATGGTGAAGAACACGCCTACCTCGAACACCACGCCGATGGTCCACAGCAGGCCGAGGGTGGAGGTGCGATAGCCGTGGTGGTCCATGTAGACCGAGAAGAACGTGTAGTACGGGCCGAACGACAGCTGCTCCATGAACGCGGCCAGGAAGAACGCGAGCACTGGTGGCCGGCGCACGATCTGCCAGAAGCCAGTGGCATCGCCGTCGGCCTTGCTGATGTCACGTGCATAGTGGTTGCTGAAGGCCGAGGCCACCATCAACACAAACAACGGCAGCATCAGCCACGGCAGCAGCGCGGCGCGGTTGCCGCTGCCACCGCCCTCGATCAACCAGCCGAACAGGGTCACGATGGCGATGAAGCCGAGCGAGCCCCAGACCCGGATCAGGCCGTAGCGATGGCTGTCGCCGCCGAGGTGAGTGAGGGTGATCGACTCAAACTGCGGCATCACCGCGTTGTAGAAGAAGCAGAACACGACCATCGCCGGGTACATCCATGGCTGTGGCAGCGGCAGCAGGAAGGCGGTGAAACTGATCAGCGCCAGCACGCACCCCAGCCGCAGCAGGCGGATCGGTCGTGGTGAGGCTGCGGCCAGGGTGGTCCACATGCTGGGGGCGACCACGCGGGTGGCATACCACAGGCCCATCATCACGCTGATGGCGGTGACGCTCATGCCGCGCGCCGTCAGGAACAGGCTCCAGTACGGAGTGAACGCACCGAGCGCCGCGTAGTAGAACAGGTAGAAGCTGGAGAGGCGGGCAACGGGAACGGTCATCGCAGAATAATGCACGGTAGCGCCGGGCCATGCCCGGGGGACAGGAGATGACGCCGGGTATGGCCCGGTGCTACCGGATCATTCCGGATCGTAGTCGAGGTTGGAGGCCAGCCAGCGTTCGGCCTGGGCGCGATCCACGCCCTTGCGCCGAGCGTAATCGCCCACCTGCTCGCGGCCGAGGCGCCCGACCACGAAGTACTGGCTCTGCGGATGGCTGAAGTAATAGCCCGACACCGCCGCGGTCGGCAGCATCGCGAAGCTTTCGGTCAGCTCCATGCCGGCGTTGGCTTCTGCTTGCAGAAGGTCGAACAGCCGGCGCTTCTCGCTGTGCTCCGGGCAGGCCGGGTAGCCGGGAGCCGGGCGGATGCCGCTGTACTGCTCGTCGATCAGCGCCTCGTTGTCCAGTGTCTCGGCATGGTCGTAGCCCCAGAAATCGGTACGCACGCGCTGGTGCAGGCGCTCGGCCAGCGCTTCGGCGAAGCGATCGGCGAGGGCCTTCAGCAGGATCGCGTTGTAGTCGTCGTGGTCGGCCTCGAACCGGGCCACGTGCGCATCGATGCCGATGCCGGCGGTGACAGCGAATGCACCGATCCAGTCCTGGCGGCCACTGTCGGCCGGTGCGATGAAATCGGCGAGGCAGAAGTCCGGGCGCTCGGCGGGCTTGTCCACCTGCTGGCGCAGGAAGTGCAGGGTGGTCTCGCCTTGCGGGTGTTGTACGCGCACGTCGTCGCCGACGCTGTTGGCCGGCCACAGGCCGAACACGGCCTTGGCGGTGAGCCACTTCTCGCCAACGATGCGGTCGAGCATCACTCGGGCATCCTTGTACAGATCGCTGGCCTGCGCGCCGACGATTTCGTCGGTGAGGATGGCGGGATACTTGCCGGCCAGTTCCCAGGCCTGGAAGAAAGGTGTCCAGTCGATGTAGGGCACCAGTTCGGCCAGCGGGTAATCGTCGAACACATGCAGGCCGGGCTGGTTCGGAGCCGGCGGTACATAGCTGTCCCAGCCGCCCTGGAACTTCTGCCCACGAGCGTGTTCCAGCGAAACCAGTCGCTTGGCATCACCACGGTTGCGGTGACGTGCGCGGATCTCGGCATAGTCGGCTTCGTTGGCCGCGACGAAGGCCGCGCGCAGGTCGCGTGAGATCAACGACTGGGCAACGCCAACCGCTCGTGAGGCGTCCTTCACCCATACCGTGGGCGCGTGATAGTGCGGGTCGATCTTCAGCGCGGTATGCGCGCGCGACGTGGTGGCGCCGCCGATCAGCAGCGGCAGATCGAAGCCCTGGCGCTGCATCTCGCGGGCGACGTGGCTCATCTCCTCCAGCGACGGAGTGATCAGCCCGGACAGGCCGATCAGATCGGCATTGTGCTCGCGCGCGGCGTCGAGGATCTTCTGCGCCGGCACCATCACCCCCAGATCCACCACCTCGAAGTTGTTGCAGGCCAGGACCACGCCCACGATGTTCTTGCCGATGTCGTGCACATCGCCCTTCACCGTGGCCATGATGATGCGGCCGTTGCTCTTGGCGGTATCGCCGCTGCGCGCCTTTTCAGCTTCGATGTAAGGCAGCAGGTAGGCCACCGCCTTCTTCATCACCCGCGCGGACTTGACCACCTGCGGCAGGAACATCTTGCCGGCGCCGAACAGATCGCCGACTACGTTCATGCCATCCATCAACGGACCTTCGATTACGTCCAGCGGGCGGCTCGATGCCTGCCGTGCCAGCTCGGTGTCTTCTTCGACCCAGGCGTCCAGGCCGTGCACCAGTGCATGTGCCAGGCGCTGCGCGACCGGCTTCTCGCGCCAGGCCAGGTCCTCGGTCTTCGCCGCGCCCTTCTTGCCCTTGTAGCGTTCGGCAATCTCCAGCAGTCGCTCGGTGGCGTCGCTGCGGCGATTGAGGATCACATCCTCGACGCGTTCGCGCAGTTCCGGCTCCAGCTCGTCGTAGATCGGCATGGCGCCGGCGTTGACGATGCCCATGTCCATGCCGGCAGCGATGGCGTGGTACAGGAACACCGAGTGGATCGCCTGGCGCACGGTCTCGTTGCCACGGAACGAGAACGAGACGTTGGAAACGCCGCCGGATACATGGCAGTGCGGAAGGGTCTGCTTGATGATGCGGGTAGCTTCGATGAAGTCCACCGCATAGTTGTCGTGCTCTTCGATGCCGGTGGCGACAGCGAAGATGTTCGGGTCGAAGATGATGTCCTGCGGCGGGAAACCGATCTCGTCGACCAGCAGGCGGTAGGCGCGGGTGCAGATCTCGACCTTGCGCGCGCAGGTATCGGCCTGGCCGGCCTCGTCGAAGGCCATCACCACCGCGGCCGCGCCATAGCGCAGCACCTTGCGTGCATGTTCGCGGAACAGCGTTTCGCCTTCCTTCAGCGAGATCGAATTGACCACGCTCTTGCCCTGCAGGCACTTCAGGCCGGCCTCGATCACGCTCCACTTCGACGAGTCGACCATCACCGGAATACGCGCGATGTCCGGTTCGGACATGATCAGGTTGAGGTAGCGTGTCATCGCCGCTTCCGAATCGATCAGGCCCTCGTCCATGTTGACGTCGAGAATCTGCGCGCCGCTGGCCACCTGCTGGCGGGCCACGTCCACCGCCTCTTCGTAGCGACCTTCCTTGATCAGCTTGCGGAACTGCGCACTGCCGGTGACGTTGGTGCGCTCACCGACATTGATGAACAGCAGGTCCGGGGTGATGACCAGTGGTTCCAGGCCGGACAGGCGTGTAGGGCGGACAGGCGTCATGGTTGGCGGCGGCTCAACAGCAATAGGACGGAAAGTGCGGGACGATGGCGGCGACGTTCATGCGGCCTGTTCCTGCGCGCCGGGCAGGACGCGCGGCGGCAGCCCGGCCACCGCCTGCGCGATGGCGCGGATGTGATCGGGCGTGGAGCCGCAGCAGCCGCCGACCAGGTTCAACAGCCCATCCTCGGCGAAGCCGCGCAGGGTCTTGGCCATTTCTTCAGGTGTTTCGTCGTACTCGCCGAACGCGTTGGGCAGGCCTGCATTGGGATGCGCACTGACATGGCAGTCCGACACCTGCGACAGGGTTTCCACATGCGGGCGCATCGCATCGGCGCCCAGCGCGCAGTTCAGGCCGATCGACAGCGGCCGCGCATGCGCCAATGAGGCATGGAAGGCCTCGGCGGTCTGCCCGGACAGGGTGCGTCCCGATGCATCGGTGATGGTGCCGGAGATCATCACCGGCAGCCGCGCACCACGTGCATCGAAAGCTTCCTCCACGGCATACAGGGCGGCCTTGGCATTGAGCGTGTCGAAGATGGTCTCGACCATGATGGTATCTGCACCACCGTCGATCAGGCCGTCGATGGCCTCGCGGTAGGTGCCGCGCAACTCGTCGAAGCTGGTGTTGCGGAAGCCGGGATCATTCACGTCGGGGCTGATCGAGGCGGTGCGGCTGGTCGGGCCGAGCACGCCGATGACAAAGCGCGGCTTGCCCGGCGTGGTCGCGGCCACGGCATCGCAGCAGGCGCGTGCGACTGCCGCCCCAGCTTTGTTCAATTCGTACACGAGGTGTTCGAGGTGGTAGTCGGCCTGGCTGACCGAGGTGGCATTGAAGGTATTGGTCTCCACCAGGTCGGCGCCAGCGTCCAGGTACGCGGTGTGGATGTCGGCGATGATCTGCGGCCGGGTCAGCAGCAGCAGATCGTTGTTGCCCTTCAGGTCGTGGCCTTCCGGCACTGCGTGGTCGCAGCCGGGGCCATGGGCGTGGTCGAAGCCACCGGCGAAGCGCTCGCCTCGATAGTCGTCCTCCTGCAGCCCATGGCGCTGGATCATCGTGCCCATCGCGCCGTCGATGATCAGGATCCGCTCGCGCAGGGCATCGAGCAGGGCGTTGGCGCGATCGGGATGCAACCAGGGCAGGGTGGGCATGGTCTCGGGCTCATGGCTTGTTGGCGATCAGCGAAATCACTTCGAAGTGCGGCGGGCGCTTCTCGCGGGTGACGGTCTCCAGGCTCGACACCTGCAGGCCGGCCTTGTCGACGAACTTGCGCAGTTCCTTGTCGCTGAAACCGAGGTTGACGTGGCCGTAGGCCTCCACCGCGGCCTTGTGTTCGTGCCGGGCCAGGCTGCACAGCAGCAGGCGGCCACCGGGGCGCAGCACGCGCGCGGCTTCGGTTACCGCCTGCGCCGGCTTGCTGGCATAGGTCAGCGCGTGCATCAGCACCACCAGGTCAAAGCTGCGGTCCTTGAACGGCAGGGCATGCATGTCGCCTTCGCGCACTTCCACGTTGGGCAGGCGGCGCAGGCGTTCGCTGGCGGCGGCAACCACGCGCGCACTGGTGTCGATGCAGATGTAGCGCTTGGCATGCGGGGCCACGAGTTCGGCCAGCACGCCGTCACCGGAGGCGATATCGAGCACGTCACCGGTTTCCAGCAGCGGCAGCGCAGTGCGTGCAAGCGCTTCCCAGGTACGACCCGGGGAGTAGTGGCGCTCCATGTCGCCGGCCACGCTGTCGGCCCAGTTCTGGTCGGAAGCACGGTGGGCCAGCACGGCGGCAACCCGTTCAGCATCCTGGCGCAGCAGCGGGTCGTCGCTTCCGTTGCTCAAGGCATGCCACAATGCGCGCTGCGCCGGGTCCAGCTGGGCCTCATCGAAGCGGTAGTAGGCCGACACGCCGGCACGGCGGTCGCGGACCAGGCCAGCTTCCTTCAGGCGCGCCAAGTGGGTGGACACGCGCGGCTGCGCCAGCCGGGTGATCGCCGACAGTTCGGCCACGGTCAGCTCCTCCTGCTCCAGCAGCGCCAGCAGGCGCACGCGGGTGGCATCGGCGAACACCTTCAGGCGTGTCGACCAGTCTTCCAGATCCATAAATATCTACCTATCGCGATATAGAGATATATTCGCTGAGGTTGCCTGTCGCGGTCAAGTCGCTGGCGTACGGAAGCGCTCGGCCCCGTTACAATCTGGGCACCTGGGCGCGCCGTGTGCGGCCCACATCATCATGTACCCGGGAGGGTGTTGTGGATTTCAGCTTTACTGAAGAGCAGTTGATGCTGCAGGACGTGGCGCGGCGCATCGCGCAGGAGAAGATCGCCCCCAGCGCGGAGCACCATGACCGCACCGGCGAATTCCCGTTGGACAACATCCGCCTGCTGGGCGAGAACGGCCTGATGGGTATCGAAGTGCCGGCCGAGTATGGCGGCGCGGGCATGGACCCGATTGCGTACGTGCTGGCGATGGTGGAGGTCGCCGCCGGTGATGCTGCGCATTCGACCATCATGTCGGTCAACAATTCGCTGTTCTGCAACGGCATCCTCACCCACGGCAATGAAGCGCAGAAGCAGAAGTACGTGCGTGCCATCGCCGAGGGTGAAGCCATTGGCGCGTTCGCGCTGACCGAGCCGCAGTCCGGGTCCGACGCCACTGCCATGCGCTGCCGCGCGGTCAAGCAGGCCGACGGAACCTTCGTCATCAACGGCAAGAAGAGCTGGATCACCTCCGGCCCGGTAGCCAAGTACATTGTGTTGTTTGCGATGAGCGAGCCTGACAAGGGCGCGCGCGGCATCACTGCGTTCATGATCGATACTGACAAGGCGGGCTTCGGGCGCGGCAAGACCGAGCCGAAGCTGGGCATCCGCGCATCGGCGACCTGCGAGATCGAGTTCAACGATTACGTGGCACAGGCCGAAGACGTGCTGGGCCAGGAAGGCGAGGGCTTCAAGATCGCCATGGGCGTGCTCGATGCTGGCCGCATCGGCATTGCTTCGCAGGCCATCGGCATCGCCCGCGCCGCCTATGAAGCGACGATCGAGTATGTGAAGGAGCGCAAGGCATTCGGCGCCGCAATCGGCACCTTCCAGATGACCCAGGCCAAGATCGCCGACATGAAGTGCAAGCTGGACGCAGCGCTGCTGCTGACCCTGCGCGCGGCGTGGGTGAAGGGGCAAGGCAAGCGCTTCAGCAATGAAGCGGCCATTGCCAAGCTGACCGCTTCGGAAGCGGCGATGTGGATCACCCACCAGGCCGTGCAGATCCACGGCGGCATGGGCTACTCCAAGGAAATGCCGCTGGAGCGCTACTTCCGTGATGCCAAGATCACCGAGATCTACGAAGGCACCTCGGAGATCCAGCGCCTGGTGATCGCCCGTAACGAGACCGGGCTGCGCTGATTTTCCCGTGCCGCGCCGCTGCAATGGCGGCGCGGCAGTAGATCCACGCCATGCGTGGATGGCGTTGTGTCCAGATGGCGTGCCCGCCTCTTGCCTGCCAGGATTCATGCTGCTCCAATGCGGATCGTTTTTCTGGAGATACCGCATGATCTACCGCGGCTGGGGCTTCATGACGCTGGTGACGCCGATCGCAGGCATCCTGTTGCTGGCGTACTTCTTCCCGCACGACGGCCCCAAGGGCAACATCCCGCTGCAGCAGGTGCTGCTGGGTGGTGGCATCGGTGCGGCAGTGAACGTGCTGCTGGGCCTGTGGCTCAACCGTGCGCCACGGCATAAGGGTGAGGCCGCACCCCATCATTTCTTCTTCGTGCCCATGCAATGGGCCGCGCTGGTTCTCGTGGCGGTGTGCGCCGTGATCGCGCTGCTGCGCTGACACGTCGCCTTGGAGAGCGCCAACCAAGGTTGGCGGCTACCGGGCATGCCGCTGCTTTGGTAGATGCCAACCTTGGTTGGCATGGATTCAAAAGCAGCAAAGAAAAAGGCCCCGGATCGCTCCGGGGCCTTTTCATTTCACCTCACCGTCGGATCAACGATCCGGGCGGTGTGCGGTTTCCGCGTCGCGCTGGCGCTCCATGAACTCCTTGGAGGGTTCATCCAGCTTGTCGCCCAGCATGCGGCGCACGACCACGAAGAACACCGGGATCATCAGCAGGCCGAGCAGGGTGGCGAACAGCATGCCGCCGATCACGCCGGTGCCGATGGCGTGGCGGGAGTTGGCGCCGGCACCGCTGGAGATCGCCATCGGGATCACGCCCATGATGAACGCGAACGAGGTCATCAGGATCGGGCGGAAGCGCAGGCGGGCGGCCTCGATGGTGGCATCGCGCAGGTTCTTGCCTGCGGCACGTTGCTCCACCGCGAACTCGACGATCAGGATCGCATTCTTCGCGGCCAGGCCGATCACGGTGATCAGGCCAATCTTGAAGAACAGGTCGTTGGGCAGGCCACGCAGCATCGACAGGCCCAATGCACCCAGCACGCCAAGCGGAACCACCAGCAGCACCGCTACCGGAATCGACCAGCTTTCATACAGCGCGGCCAGGCACAGGAACACCACCACGATGGACAGCACCAGCAGCAGGGTTGCGGCATTGCCGGCCAGGATTTCCTGGTAGGACATGCCCGACCAGTCATAGCCGAAGCCGGCCGGCAGGTCGTCGGCGACGATCGCCTCCATGGTCTGCATTGCCTCACCCGAGCTGGTACCCGGGGCCTGCGAGCCGACGATGTTGATCGCCGAGTAGCCGTTGTAGCGGCTCAGCGACGGCGGTGCCGAGACCCACTCGGACTTGACCACCGTGTTGAGCGGGATCATCGAGTTGGTGCCATCGGCGTTCTTGACCAGGCTGGACGGGCTGTAGAAGCTCTTCAGCGACTCCTGGCCGGTGCGGTACGGGCCATCGGCCTGCATGGTCACGCGCTTGATGCGGCCTTCGTAGAAGAAGTCGTTGACGTACACCGGGGCCAGCATCAGCTGGATGGTGCTGTACACGTCCGACACCGACATGCCCATCGACTGCGCCTGCACGCGGTCGACATGCAGCTGCAGCTGCGGGGCGTTTTCCAGGCCGTTCGGGCGCACGCCGACCAGATGGTCCGGCTTCTGCGCAGCCTGGCCGAGCAGGATGTTGCGCGCCTGGGTCAGCTGCTCGTAGCCGGCACCGCTGCGGTCCTGGAGCCACATGTCGAAGCCGCCGAACTGGCCCAGACCCTGCACGGTGGGCAGGTTGACCACGAAGATCTGCGCTTCCTTGATGCCGTAGAACGCGCCGTTCATGTTCTGGATGAACTCCGGCGCGGTGAACTTGCGTTCCTCCCACGGCTTCAGGCGGATGAAGCCCATGCCCACGTTCTCGCCGGAACCGACGAAGCTGAAGCCGGCCACCTGCAGCATGCCTTCATAGCCATCCTGCTTTTCCAGCACGCCACGCATCTGCGCGAACACTTCGTTGGTCTGGCCCTTGGTCGAACCCGGCGGCAGCTGCACGATCGCCAGCGCATAGCCCTGGTCTTCTTCGGGCAGGAAGCTGCCCGGCATGCGGGTGAACAGGAAGCCGCACAGTGCGGTCAGCACCACGAAAAGGATCATCCAGCGCGGCGCGTGACGCACCGCCGAGGTGATGTGGCCCACATAGGTGTGGCTGATCTTGTCGTAGTACTTGTTGAAGGTGCGGTAGATGATGTTCGGATTGTCGTTGTGCGTCGGCTTGAGGAACGTCGCGCACAACGCCGGGGTGAAGCCCAGCGCGAGGAACGCCGAGAACGCCATCGAGATGGCGATGGTCAGCGCGAACTGCTTGTAGATCTCGCCGGCGGCACCGCCCTGAAGGGCAGACGGGATGAACACCGCGGCCAGCACGACGGTGATCGCCACCACCGCGCCGGTGATCTGGGTCATCGCCTTCTGCGTGGCCGGCTTCGGCGCCAGGCCTTCCTCGGTCATGATGCGCTCGACGTTCTCGATCACCACGATCGCGTCATCGACCACGATGCCGATCGCCAGCACCATCGCGAACAGGGTCAACTGATTGATCGTGAAACCGATCATCCACATGCCCAGGAAGGTACCGAGCAGGGCCACCGGGATGACCAGGGTCGGGATCAGCGTGGCGCGGAAGTTCTGCAGGAAGATCAGCATCACCAGGAACACCAGCAACACCGCTTCGAACAGGGTCTTGACCACTTCCTGGATCGAGATCTTGACGAAGGTGGTGCTGTCGTACGGCGAGAACCAGGTCACGCCGGATGGGAAGCTGGGCTGCAGCTCGTCCATCTTGGCGCGCACCGCATCGGCCACGTTCAGGGCGTTGGCGCCCGGCAGCAGCTGGATCGCGAAGGCACCGGTCGGCTTGCCGTTGTACTGGGTATCGAAGCCGTAGTTGTTGGCGCCGAAGGCAACGCGGGCGATGTCCTTCAGCAGGACGCGCGAGCCGTCAGGATTGGCCCGCAGGATGATGTCCTCGAACTCCTGCGGCGAGCTGAAGCGGCCCTCGGCCGAGACGGTCGCGGTGAAGTGCTGGCCTTCCGGCGACGGGTCCGAACCCAGCGCACCGGCAGCGAACTGCACGTTCTGCGCGCGCACCGCAGCCAGCACCTGGCTGGCCGACAGGCCGTAGCCCTGCATCTTTTCCGGGTTGAGCCAGATGTTCATGGCGTACTCGGAACCGAACTGCTGGGTGCTGCCGACGCCCGGAATACGCGAGACCTGGTCGAGCACGCGCGAACCGACGATGTCGTTCAGCGCATCACGGTTGATGGTCGGCGTATCGGACTGCAGTGCGATGACCATCAGGAAGCCGGCGTTGGCCTTGGCCACCACCACGCCCTGCTGGGTCACTTCCGAAGGCAGGCGTGGCGTGGCCAGCGACACCTTGTTCTGCACCTGCACCTGGGCGATGTCCGGATCGGTACCGGTCTCGAAGGTGAGGGTGATCGAGGCACGGCCGTTCGATGCGGACGAGGAGCTGAAGTACAGCAGGTGATCGATACCGGTCAGCTGCTGCTCGATCACCTGGGTGACCGATTTTTCGGTGGTATCCGCGCTGGCGCCCGGGTAAGTGGCCGAGACGGTCACCTGCGGCGGGGCGATGTTGGGATAGGACTCGACGCCGAGGTTGAGGATCGCGATCACGCCGCTGAGCGAGATCAGGATCGCAACCACCCAGGCGAAGACTGGATGTTCGATGAAAAATTTAGGCATGACGGAAGGTTCCCGTTACTGCTTGTTCGAATCGGTGGCGGCCGGCTTGGCCGCATCGGCCTGCTCGGGCTTGGCCGCATCGGCCGGTGCCTTGGCTGCGGCCGGCGCCGCGCCCGCCGGAGCGGCGCCGCCTGCGGCAGGCTTGCCGTTGGCGTCCTGCCCCGGGGTCCACGGCTTGGCCACCGCCGGTGCACCTTCCTTGACCTTCTGCACGCCGGCCACGATCACCTTGTCACCGGCAGCCAGGCCGTCGCTGACCAGCCAGTTGCCGTTCTGCGCGCCATCGGTCTTCACGTTCTTGCGCACGACCTTGCCGTCGGCACCGACCACCATCACGTAGCCGCCGGTGGTGTCACGCAGCAGGGCCTGCTGCGGCACCAGGTAGGCGTTGTTGCGCTCGCCCAGGTTGGCCTGGAAGCTGACGAAGGCACCCGGCAGCAGGATCTGCTGCGGGTTCGGCAGCAGCGCACGCAGCGACACCGCGCCGGTGGCCGGGTCGACCGTGGTCGAAGAGAAGTCCAGCGTGCCCGGTTCGCTGTAGGTGCTGCCGTCGGCCAGCTTGACGTTGACCGTGGCCTTGCCGTCGCCGGACAGCGCCAGCGCACCCTTGGCCTGCTGCGCACGCAGCTGGGTCAGCTCATCCACGCTCAGCGAGAAGTTCACATACAGCGGGTCGAGCTGGTCGACGGTGGTCAGCAGGGTCACATCGCCCTGGCCGACCAGCGCACCTTCGGTCACCTGCTGCTTGTTGGCCACGCCACTGATCGGCGCGGTCACTTCGGTGTAGCCCAGGCTGATGCGCGAAGAGGTCACCGCGGCTTCGGCCTGCTTGACCGCGGCCAGCGCGGTGCGTTCGGCCGATTCGGCGTTGTCCAGGTCGGACTTGGACACGAACTGCTGCGGCGCCAGCGAGCGAGCGCGGTCGGCGGCGACCTTGGCGTTCGCGTAGGTCGCGCGGGCCGAGGCCAGCTGCGCCTCGGAGGCATTGAGCGAGGCGCGCAACGGGGCGGGGTCGATCAGGAACAGGGTCTGGCCCTGCTTGACCTGGGAGCCTTCCTGGTAGACGCGCTTGAGCAGCACGCCCGGCACGCGCGCGCGCACGTCGGCGCTGCGGAACGGCGACAGGCGGCCGACCAGCTCACGTTGCAGCGGCAAGGTCTGCGGCTTGGCGTCGATCACGCCCACCTCCGGCGGCGGGGGCGTCTGCTGTTCCGGCTTCTTGCAGGCAGCCAGCGCGACAGCAACGGCGCACGTCAAGGCAAGGGTGCGGAGTGGGGCGGTCATCAGGAGGAACTCCGGGGTTGGTTTGTAGACGGGGCCGGCGACGGCTGTGGCGCAAAGGCGCGCAGGAAGCTGTCGACGGAGAACTCTGCCCAGCGCCGACGCAGTTGCGCGTCATCACGATGGGGGGTATGGAAGCGCTGTTTGTCGAAATCCTGACCGGCGATCATGCTCAGCAGCAGTTCGGCCATGAAGTGCGGGTCGTCATGCCGGAGCTGACCACTTCTGCAAACGGTTTCAATCCATTCAGCAAGATGAAGCGTCAGCGCGCCGGCACCATGCCGGTACAGCGTACGCGCCTCTTCGGGAAACTGGGATGCGTCGGCGGCGATCAGCCGACAGGCCTGTCCTACGTGCGGCTGGTTGAAATGCTCCAGGAAGTCGATGGCGAACTGGAGCAGGCTGGCACGCAGGTCGTCACTGCGGAGTGCACGAACCATGGCGCCGGTGGCGTGGCCGACATGACGCTGCATCACCCGGCGCAGCAGTTCCTGCTTGCTGCCGTAGCGCGAATACAGGGTCTGCTTGGAGCAGCCGGCGTGCTGGGCCACCGCGTCCATGCTCATCTGCATGCCCTGTTGGGCCAGCAGTTCGCGCACGGCGTCGAACACGCGCTCATCGCGCGCGTCGAGGGCAACGGGGAGGTAGGCCGGATTCACGCGGTGGACTATACCGTCCAGTTCAGGATTGTGGAATCGCGGAGTCGTCGCTGCGTGTGCCTTCCCGTAACACGCTTTGCCGATCCTGTCGGTAGTGCTGCATGCCTTGATCACTCCATACCGGAGCGAACTGAATAGGCGTCTAAACCGCAGCAAACCCGAATCTACTTATTCCGTCCTGCAGCAAGGCCTTTTCGTGCGGTAGGGCTACAATTTCATTTTCCCAACTGAGCAAGCGCCCCGCTCTGCCATGAAACCGCAAAAGACCGCAGCCAAGACCGTGAAAAACAAGACCAAACCAGCAGAGTCGGAGGTCGCAGTGACCGCTGGTTTCTCCCTGGAGCCGGTGTACACGGCTTTGCGCAAGCGCTACCCGGCGGCCGCACAGGCCGAAGCAGTGGCCTTCGCCACTGATTTCTACAAGCGCATGGAGGCGGACGAGTTCCCGCACCACAGCGCCGAAGAGTGGGCCGCGCTCGCGGCTGAAACGCTGGAGTTCGCCCGTGCCCGCAAGACCGGCAAGGCCAACGTCCGCGTGTTCAATCCGACTGCCAAGGTCAACGGTTGGGAATCGCCGCACACCGTGCTGCAGATCGTCAACGACGACATGCCGTTCCTGGTCGACACCGTCACCATGTCGCTGGCAGAACAGGGCGTCGGCGTCCACGTGCTGGGCCACCCGGTGCTGCGCTTCACCCGCGACAAGGCCGGCAAGCTGGTCAAGGTCGGCGAGGGCCAGCTGGAATCGGTGATGCTGCTGGAGATCGACCGCCAGCCGGCCGAAGCCATGGCCGCCATCGAGCAGGCGATCAACAAGGCGCTGGATGAGGTGCGTGCGATCGTACGCGACTGGCAGCCGATGCAGGACAAGGCGCTGGCGCTGGCCGACGACCTCGGCAGCCGCCAGCTGCCGGTCGACGATGCCTCGCGCAAGGAAGCGCAGGAATTCCTGCGCTGGGCCGCCGATAACCACTTCACCTTCTTCGGCTACCGCGAGTACCGCGTCGAGAAGCAGGGCAAGGAAGAAGTACTGGCACCGCTGAACGACACCGGCCTGGGCCTGATGCGCGGCAAGGACAAGTCCGCTGCACGTCCGGTCAAGACCCTGGCCGCGCAGGGCCTGAACACCACGTCCGGGCTGAAGGACGCGCTGATCCTGACCAAGACCAATGCCCGTTCGCGCGTCCACCGCGCCGGTTACATGGACTACATCGGCGTGCTGGAATTCGACGCCAAGGGCAAGATCATCGGCGAGCAGCGCTTCCTCGGCCTGTTCACCTCCAGCGCCTACAACCGTCGCCCGTGGGAAATTCCGCTGGTGCGCCAGCGCTACGAACACGTGATGAAGCAGTCCGGCCTGGCCGGCTCGAGCCACAGCGGCAAGGCGCTGCGCCATATCCTGGAAACCCTGCCGCGCGAAGAACTGTTCCAGTCCAGCGAGGACGAACTGTTCCGCACCGCAATGGGCGTGCTGGGCCTGCAGGAGCGCGTGCGCAGCCGCCTGTTCCTGCGCCGTGACAAGTACAGCCGTTTCATCTCCGCGCTGGTCTACCTGCCGCGCGAGCGTTTCAACACCGACGTGCGCCTGCGCATCGAAGCGATGCTCAAGGAAGCGCTGCACGGTGAGTACGTGGACAGCTCGGTGGTGCTGGGCGAATCGCCGCTGGCCCAGGTGCACCTGATCGTGCGCCCGAAGCCGGGCGAAATGCTCGACGTCGATACCGCCGAACTGGAGCAGAAGCTGGCCCAGGTGCTGCGCAACTGGCAGGACGATCTGCGCGAAGCGCTGGTTACCCGCCATGGTGAAGCCGAAGGCCTGCGCATCGCTGCGCGTATCGGCAAGGCGCTGCCGGCCGGTTACATCGAAGACAACAGCACCGCTGTTGCCGCCAATGATGTCAGCCAGCTCGATGCCCTGACCGGCCCGGACGACCTGCGCCTGAGCCTGCAGGCGGTGCCGCGTGAATCCGGTGATGGCCTGCGCCTGAAGCTGTATCGCCAGCTGGATGACATCCCGCTGTCGGACGCGCTGCCGATGATGGAAAACATGGGCCTGCGCGTGATCGCCGAGCGTCCGTACCGTCTGTCGGTGGACAACGCGCCGGTGTACGTGCAGGACTTCGAGGTCGAATCGACCGCCGGTGCGATCGATGCCGCCAGCGTCGATGAAGCCTTCGGCGAGACCTTTGCCCGCGTCTGGCACGGCGATGCCGAGAACGATGCGTTCAACCGCCTGGTGCTGGCTGCCGGCCTGCACTGGCGCCAGGTCGCCATGCTGCGTGGCTACTGCAAGTACCTGCTGCAGACCGGCGTGCCGTTCTCGCAGGCCTACGTGGAAGGCACCTTCACCCGTTACCCGCTGCTGGCACGCCTGCTGGTGGAGCTGTTCGAAGCCCGCTTCGATCCAGCCACCGGCCACGAAAGCAAGGACGACATCGCCGCCGGTCAGGCCCAGCTGAAGGCACACCTGGATGTGCTGGCAGCCGGCGACGAGGCCACGCTGAAGGTGCTCAAGACCGTGGTCGATGCCCGCAAGGGTGACCGTGATGCGCAGATGCAGGCCGCGCGCGATGCGCTGCTGAAGCTGATGGACCGCGTGTCCAGCCTGGACGAGGACCGCATCCTGCGCTCGTTCATGGGCGTGATCGACGCGACCCTGCGTACCAGCTACTACCAGACCGATGCCAACGGCCAGCACGGCCATGTCATCAGCTTCAAGTTCGATTCGGCGCTGGTGCCGGACCTGCCCAAGCCGCGTCCGTACCGCGAAATCTTCGTGTACGGCCCGCGCGTGGAAGGTACCCACCTGCGCTTTGGTGCGGTGGCTCGTGGTGGCCTGCGCTGGTCGGATCGCCGCGAAGACTTCCGTACCGAAGTGCTGGGCCTGGTCAAGGCGCAGATGGTCAAGAACACCGTCATCGTGCCGGTCGGCGCGAAGGGCGGCTTCTTCGCAAAGATGCCGCCGGTGAACGGCGACCGCGATGCGATCTTCGCCAACGGTGTGGCCTGCTACAAGCTGTTCATCCAGGGCCTGCTGGACATCACCGACAACATCGTCAACAACAAGATCGTGCCGCCGGTGGATGTGGTCCGTCATGACATGGACGATCCGTACCTGGTGGTGGCCGCCGACAAGGGCACCGCGACCTTCTCCGACATCGCCAACGGCCTGGCCATCGCGCACGGCTTCTGGATGGGCGATGCCTTCGCCTCCGGTGGTTCGGTCGGTTACGACCACAAGGGCATGGGCATCACCGCACGCGGTGCGTGGGAGTCGGTCAAGCGCCACTTCCGTGCGCTGGGCCGTGACAGCCAGAGCCAGGACTTCACTGCGGTCGGCGTCGGCGACATGTCCGGCGACGTGTTCGGCAACGGCATGCTGCTGTCGCGCCACATCCGCCTGCTGGCCGCGTTCGACCATCGCCACATCTTCCTGGACCCGAACCCGGATGCGGCCACCACGTTCGTCGAGCGTGAGCGCCTGTTCACCGTGCCGCGTTCGAGTTGGGCGGACTACGATGCCAAGCTGATCAGCAAGGGCGGCGGCGTGTACCCGCGCAGCCTGAAGTCGATCGAGATCACCCCGCAGGTGCGTGAAGTGCTGGGCCTGGACGAGAGCGTCAAGGCGCTGTCGCCGAACGATCTGATGAGCGCGATCCTGAAGGCGCCGGTCGACCTGCTGTGGAACGGCGGCATCGGCACCTACGTCAAGGCTGCCAGCGAGCAGCACAGTGACGTGGGCGACCGCGCCAACAACGCCCTGCGCGTGAACGGTGGCGAGCTGCGCTGCAAGGTGGTGGGCGAGGGCGGCAACCTGGGCATGACCCAGCTCGGCCGCATCGAAGCTGCCCAGGCCGGCGTGCTGCTCAACACCGACTTCATCGACAACTCGGCCGGTGTGGATACCTCCGACCATGAAGTCAACATCAAGATCCTGCTCAACGATGTGGTGCGGGCCAAGAAGCTGACCGTTGAACAGCGCAACAAGCTGCTGGCGTCGATGACCGACGAAGTGGCCGCGCTGGTGCTCAACGACAACTACCGCCAGAACCAGGCCCTGAGCCTGATGGAGCGGATGGCGGTCAAGCGCCTGGGTTCCAAGCAGCACTTCATCCGCACCCTGGAACAGCAGGGCCTGCTCGATCGCCAGATCGAATTCCTGCCGTCCGATGCCGAGCTGTCCCAGCGCAAGGCACGCGGCCAGGGCCTGACCCGTCCGGAACTGTCGGTGCTGCTGTCCTATTCCAAGCTGGTGGCGTTCGCCCAGCTGCTGGATTCGGACATCCCGGAAGATCCGTACCTGTCCAAGGAACTGCAGCGCTACTTCCCGACCCCGCTGCAGAAGAAGTACGCCGACGCGATGGAGCGTCACCGCCTGAAGCGCGAAATCATCGCCACGGCCGTGACCAACCAGACCATCAACCGCATGGGCGCCACCTTCCTGATGCGCATGCAGGAAGACACCGGCCGTTCCATTGCCGAGGTCGCCAAGGCCTACACCATCAGCCGCGAAACGCTGGACGCCCGCGCGCTGTGGGCGCAGATCGACGCCCTCGACGGCACCCTGCCGGAGTCGGTGCAGATCGATGCGCTGGAAGTGATCTGGAAGCTGCAGCGTTCGTTCGTGCGTTGGCTGCTGTCGCGCCCGGGCCCGATGCCGGGCATCACCGAGGCGGTCAACCGCTACCAGGGTCCGTTCAACGACATCCGTGTTGCTTCGGGTGTGCTGCCGGATTCGCAGCGTCCGACCTACGAAGCCCTGGTGGCCGAGTGGAAGGAAAAGGGCCTGCCGTCGGCGCTGGCGCAGCAGCTGGCCGAACTGCACTTCCTGGAACCGGCGTTCGACATCATCGAACTGGCCCGCACCCGCAAGCTGAAGCCGGTGGATGTGTCCAAGATCCACTTCCGTCTGGGTGACGCACTGCAGCTGCCGTGGCTGTTCGAGCAGATTGACGCGCTGGAGGTCAATGGCCGTTGGCACGCGGTGGCACGTGGCGTGCTGCGCGACGAACTGGCTGCGCACCACCGCAGCCTGGCCGGCCAGGCACTGGGTACCAAGGGCAGCACCGCTGAAGCCAAGGTGGCCGCGTGGATCGGTCGTGACGACAGCAGCCTGCGCTTTACCCTGGCGATGCTGGCCGAACTGGCCGAGCAGAAGACCCTGGACTACCCGACCGTCTCGGTCGCGGTGCAGCGTCTTGGCCAGCTGGCCGCGCACGGCGCGTAACTGAGGTAACGCCGGGTTCTGCCCGGCGGGCGTGAAAAGGAACGGCCCCGCGAAAGCGGGGCCGTTCTGTTTCTGCCTTTGGCCTTTTGCGACCACCTGACCCGACGCCGGCTGTGAACCTGCAAGGTGGATGACCGGCATATCCGCCGGGACCGTGAGCGCCATGGATGGCGCGATCGAGCCCCCAGGGACGGGTTTACGGCGTGTCCCGGCGGATATGCCGGTCATCCGCCCCGCGCGGTCCAACCCCCGGCGCTCGGTTATGCTCTTCACCAGTTCCCCCCGGATCCACCGATGAGCGACACCCCCCGCATCGCTTTCCTGGCCAGTACCACCGAACCTGCACAGATGGCACGCGCAGCGATGGTCTCGCGCTATGGCGACCACGCCCCGGACCAGGCCGACGTGCTGTGCCCGCTGGGCGGCGATGGCTTCATGCTGCAGACCCTGCATCGGCATGGTCACCTGGGTAAGCCGGTGTTCGGCATGAAACTGGGTACCGTGGGCTTCCTGATGAACCAGTACCGTGGCGACGATGACGTGCAGGCGCGCATCGCCCGTGCCGAACCGGCCAACCTGCGGCCGCTGGAGATGGTGGCGTTGACCGAATCGGGCACCAGCACCGGTTCGCTGGCCTACAACGACGTGTCATTGCTGCGCCAGACCCGGCAGGCCGCGCATATCGGCATCGACCTCAACGGCCAGGAGCGCGTGGCTGAGCTGATCGGTGACGGTGTACTGGTAGCCACCCCGGCTGGCAGCACCGCCTACAACTATTCCGCGCATGGTCCGGTGCTGCCGCTGGGCTCGCATACCATCGCCCTGACGCCCTTGGCACCGTACCGGCCGCGGCGCTGGCGCGGGGCGATCCTCAAGGCCGACACCGAGGTGCGCTTCCGCGTGCTTGATCCGTACAAGCGCCCGGTCAGCGTCACTGCCGACTCGCACGAGACCCGCGACGTGGTCGAAGTCACCATCCGCGAGTCCAAGGACCGCCGGGTGACCCTGCTGTTCGACCCGGAGCACAACCTGGAAGACCGGATCCTGAGCGAACAGTTCGTTTTTTGAGGACAATAGGCCGCCGGCCCCGCCGATCGCTTTGAAGGACCCCCACCGATGGGCGACAACTCCCCCCGTTTGCTGACCGTCGCGGTGACCTCGCGCGCCTTGTTCGACCTCGAGGAAAGCCACGCGCTGTTCGAGAGCGATGGCGTGGCGGCCTATGCAGAATTCCAGCGCCAGCATGAGGACGACATCCTCGGCCCCGGCGTGGCGTTCCCGGTGGTGCGCAAGCTGCTGGCGCTGAACCAGGGGGCCAGCCCGGAGAACCCGCGGGTCGAGGTGATCCTGCTGTCGCGCAACTCGGCCGATACCGGCCTGCGCATCTTCAATTCGATCCAGCACTACGGCCTGAGCATCATCCGTGCGACGTTCACCGCCGGCGAGCCGACCTGGCCGTATGTGAAACCGTTCGGTACTGACCTGTTCCTGTCGGCCAACCCGGAATCGGTGCGCAGCGCGCTGCGCCATGGCATCGCGGCGGCCACCATCCTGCCCAAGCCGCCGGGCGAGACCGCCGCTGCGGCTGCCGACCAGATCGATATCACGCGCCCGGCCGGGCAGCTGCGCATCGCCTTCGATGGCGATGCGGTGATCTTCGGTGACGAGAGTGAGCGCATTTCGCGCGAGCAGGGCGTGGAGGCATTCGGCCGGCACGAGCGCGAACGTGCGCGCGAACCGCTCAGCGGGGGGCCGTTCCGTGGTTTCCTGTCGGCCCTGCATACGCTGCAGGAAGTGTTCCCGGCGGGGGATAGTGCGCCGATCCGCACCGCGCTGGTGACCGCGCGTTCGGCGCCTGCGCACGAACGGGTGATCCGCACCCTGCGCGAGTGGGGCGTGCGCCTGGACGAGGCCCTGTTCCTCGGTGGCCGCCACAAGGGCCCGTTCCTGCAGGCGTTCGGCGCCGACATCTTCTTCGATGATTCGCAGCACAACATCGACAGTGCCCGCGAGCATGTGGCCGCTGGCCATGTGCCGCATGGCGTTGCCAACGAGGGGTGAAACCATCCCGGGTGGGTGCCAACCGTTGGTTGGCACTGCCATGCATCGGCGCCCACCAAGGTGGGCATCTACCAGAGCGCTGTACCCCCCGTAGTTGCCAACCTTGGTTGGCGCCGTCCTGGATCCATGCCCACCAAGGTGGGCATCTACCGAAAGCAGGGCCATCGAAGGGGCATGGCCCGTCAAGGGCTGCCCGACATCCCCAGCTGCAGGTCAACCACCTTCCAGCGCAGGCCCTGCGGTTCCAGCACCACCTTCAACGGTGGCTGGCCCGGGCCACGATCGACGTCGATGACGAAGCGGTCCAATGCTTCGAAATGGTGCTCGGCATGCTTCAACGGCCGCGCCGGTTCGGTCGGGCCGAATGCATCGCCCCCCTGCAGTTCATTGCGGCCACGCTTCCACAGCACATGGCCCTGCAGCATCGCGCCGATGCCAGTCGGAGTTACCAGGGTCTCCACCGCTGCACCGCCCAGCTGGTCACCCAGCCCGTAGAGCAGCGCACCGAACGGGCTGGCTGCTACATCCGGGCCTGCCTGGCGCACCAGGTAGTCGTTGAGCTGGGCGCGCACGCTGCTGCGCACCCGCGGGAAGTCGACGTAGCGCTCCAATCGGGCGGTGTCGCGCTGCTCGATGGCCTTGGAGAGGCCATGCACGGTCATGTACGGGCCGCCAAACCACCAGGCGGCCAGCGCCAGGACCAGCAGGACCACGAGTGCACTGAGCTTCTTCATATCGGCCAGACTGCCGCAACTCCGGCAGCAACGGGTGAAGGTTCAGTGACTGGGCGAGCCGCGGCCGTCCCCGAACGCGCCCACCAACTGTTGGCGTTCGGCTGCCGTCAGCGCTTCCAGGCGCGTTGCCAGTACTTCGTCCAGGCTCTGCGTGCGGGTGGTGCCGAGGATGCCGCTGGCAACCCCGGGGTGGCCGAGCGCGTAGGCAAAGGCGGTCTGGGCCGGATGCTGGCTGCGGATCGCAGCCACAGCGCGGCGCATCTGGCGCGCGCTGCGCATCAGTTGGCGGCTGCTGGGCTTGAGCCAGGCTCTGGCCAGATACCAGGCGTCGGCCGGGCGCGGCAGGCGGGCCCGTGAGGGCAGCAGATGGCCCTGCGCCAGCACGGTGCCGGCCAGCACGCCGATGCCTGCTGCCTGCAACTGGTCGATGAGGGGTTCACGGTCCTGCTGCAGGGCGTTGTAGTCAAGAAGCACCACGTCGAACAGCGTGGGATTGTCGATCATCCAGCGCAGGGTCGAGGCCGTGTGCGTATTGATACCGGTGTGCCGGATCAGCCCGCGTTCGCGAAGTCGTTGCAGTGCGGCCAGCAGGTCATCGTTGATGTCGTGCTGGCTGGCACCGTGCAGCTGGTAGATATCGAGGTAATCCAGGCCGAGGTTGCGCAGCGAGGCTTCGCAGCTGGCGGTAATGGCTGCCGGCGAGAAATTGCGCTGCTCGGCGCCGCTGACGCCGGCCTGGCCGGTCAGCGTGCCGCCCTTGCTGGAGATCACCAACGACTCGCGGGGGTATCGCTTCAGCAATGGGCGCAGGATGCGGCCCAATCGCGGCTCGGCGTGGAAGCCAGAATAGTTGTGGCCGGTATCCAACAGGTTCACGCCCTGTGCCAGTGCATGCTCGACCACGTTCGCGGCCGACTGTTCCGGAAAGCGGCGATGCCCCCAGAAGCCGGAGCAGCCCAGGCCCACCGGCGAAACCGCCAGGCCGGTGCGGCCCAGCGTGCGGCGTTGCCGTGCCAACGGCATCAGAATTCCAGGTCCAGCGCCGCGCACAGATAGTCGACGAACGGGCCGAGCGCGGCCAGATCCTTGCCCAGCGTGGACAGCAGTCGCGGGCCGGTCATGGTGGCGTCGTCCAGCGAGCGCCACATCACCCAGTTGCGGTGCTTGAGGTCTTCGATGAATTCGAAGTCGGCCGGGAAGCCGCGCGGCGGCCGCACCAGTTTTTCGCTCTCCTCGAAGTCGAAGCGCTTGCGCAGAACCGGTGCATGCGCCGCGGCCTTCCAGCTGCCGGGGTTGTCGAGGATGAAGTGGCGCACGCGGCGCTGGGTTTCCGGCTCCGGATGCCACAGGCCGGCACCGACGAAGCTCTCGCCCGGCTGCAGGTGCACATAGAACGATGGCGCGGCCACTTCGCGGCGGCGCTCATGGAACAGGCGCGCACCCTGCCAGGTTTTGTACGGCGACTTGTCGTTGGAAAAGCGCGCATCGCGATGGATGCGGAACAGCGAACCGCCGACGCCGCGGGTATCGGCGCGGAAGTGCTCGCTGACCTCGGTCAGGGCCGGCTGCAGGTCGCCCAGCAGGCGCAGGAACGGCTGCCGCACGTGGTCTTCATACTGCTGGCGATGATCGTTGAACCACGCCTTGTCGTTGTGCCGCGCCAGGCTGCGCAGGAACTTGAAGCTGGCGTCCGAGAAATAAGTGCTCACAGGGTCTCCTGCAGGTGCTGGCCCCAGTCGCGCAGCGATTGCAGCAGGGCCTGGCGCCGGGCGTCGTCGGGCGCTTCGGCAGCCAGTGCGTCGAGCTGCTGCTGGTACTGGGGCAGGTTGAGTTCGCCCAGGCCGCCATCCCCCAGCAGGCGCTGGCGGCGGTAATCCTGCCAGCGCTGGCGTTCACCCGGTGCGAGGCTGTCGGGATGGTTGCGCGCACGGTAGCGGAACAGCAGCTCCGGCAATCGCGGGTCGCGGAAACGGCCCTCGAGCGCTGCCAGCTGCTCCGGCACGGTGGTGCGCGCCAGTGCCAGCAGTGGCTTGTCGCCGGCCCCGAGAAAGCCGTCGTACAGCGAGGCATCGACGTCGGCCACGCTGTCCACGCGCGGCTGGTTGTAGACCTGTCGTGCCTTCTCCGCCAGCTGGGGGGCGAACGCACGCAGGCGTTCGGCCCTGGCCTCGATCGCGGCCACGTCCAGGCCGAGCCGTGCGTGGTCATCGGCGCGCAGGTGGTTCCAGGCGATCAGCGCCGGCACCTTGTTCAGTTGCACTTCCTTCAGGGGAACCCGCGTCGCGCCCTCGGGTAGTTCGCTGGTGCGCATGTACAGGCGCTGTGCGATCACCTCGGCCGGGAGCTCCAGCAGGTCGTCGATGTCACCCTCCAGGTCGAACACGATCACCCGGTTGTTGATGGTGGGATGCATCGACAGCGGCAGCACCGGTGCCGCGCACAGGCGGCTGGCCGGGTAGCGCATGGAAATGTGCAGCACCGGCTTCATCGCGGCCACGTCCAGCAGGCTGCCGACGAAGCGCTTGTCGCGCAGCTTCAGGGCGTAGTCCCACAGGCGCGGCTGCGACTGCTTGAACAGGCGGGCCATGCCGATGGTGGCGCGCACGTCTGAAAGTGCTTCGTGCGCATCGCCTTCGCGCACGTTGTTGGCCTCGGCCAGGTGCTCGAGCTTGAACGAGGTGGCGCCATCCTCGCGCAGCGGCCATTGGATGCCATCCGGGCGCATCGCGCGCATCAGCCGCAGCATGTCCAGCAGGTCCCAGCGCGAATTGCCGTTGCGCCACTCGCGTTCGTACGGGTCGTGGAAGTTGCGGAACAGCCCGTAGCGGACGAACTCATCATCGAAGCGCAGCGTGTTGTAGCCCAGTGCGCAGGTGCCCGGCCGCGACAGCTGTTCATTGATGCGGTCGAAGGCTTCGGCTTCGCTGATGCCTTCGGCCAGTGCCTGCTGCGGAGTAATGCCGGTCACCAGCGTGGCCATTGGCGAGGGCAGCAGGTCATCGGCCGGGCGCACGAAGAAGCTGACCGGGGTATCGATCTCGTTGAGGTCGGCGTCGGTGCGGATTGCAGCGTACTGCGAGATGCGCGTACGCCGCGGGTCCTGGCCGAAGGTTTCCAGGTCGTAGAACAGGAAGCTGTCGGCCATCAGTGTGCGCCCTCCAGGACCGGGAGCTGCGCATGGATCTGCGCTTCCAGTGTCGCCCAGTCGATGTTGTCCAGTGAATCGTGACCTGCGGTGGCCGCCACCAGCATCCCGCGCTGCAGTTCGGTGCGGTGCAGGGCCTCGGCGTAGGGCGTGTGCAGGAAGGTGACCATGGTGTAGTGCGGCACGAAGCGGGTCGGCCAGCGGCGCTGCAGCTCCTGTTCCAGTTCGCGCTGCAGCAGGAATGCAGGGTCGGCCACGCGGTCGCGCATCTCCAGGTAGTTCTCCAGCGCCATCTGCTGGATGGCACGTGCATTCGGCTTGCGTTCGGCTTCGAACGCGGCGAACGCAGCTTCCAGATCATCGGCCTCCATCAGGTGACGGGCCAGCGCAACACAGTCCTCGAACGCGCAGTTCATGCCCTGGCCGTGGAACGGCACCATCGCATGTGCGGCGTCGCCGATCAGTACGGCACGGCCCTGCTGATGCCAGCGCTCCAGCGTGAGCGTGCCAAGCAGGCCCGGCGGGTGCTGCTCCCAGTCCGCGCGCAGGTTCGTGATCAACGGCAGGGTGTCGGCGAACTCGCGCGCGAACAGCGCCTCGGCCTGTGCGCCGGTGTTGACCGTGGCAAAGCTGGGGTCGCCCTGGTTGGGCAGGAACAGGGTGACGGTGAAGGTGCCTTCGTGGTTGGGCAGGGCGATGCACATGTAGTGGCCGCGCGGCCAGATGTGTAGTGCGTTGCGCTCGATGCGGAAGCTGCCATCGGCGGCCGGCGGAATCTCCAGCTCCTTGTAGGAGTGGTCGAGGAAGGCAATGTCCTCGCCCAGCGGCGCACGGCGGTTCATCGCCGCGCGCAGCGCCGAGCCGGCACCGTCGGCGCCGATCAGGGTGTCGAAGCGGATGTCGTGCGGGCTGTCGTCGCGGTCATCGATGAAACGCGCGTAGCCGGCATCAAAATCGACGGTGTGCAGGCGGCGATGGAAGTGCACGGTGGCGCCGGCCTGTTCGGCCAGTTCCAGCAGCGTGGTGTTCAGGTCGCTGCGGTGGATCGACCAGATCACTTCGCTGTCGTCGCGGCCGTAGCGCTGCAGCTGCGGTTCGCCCTCGCGCGGGTGCACCATGCGTCCGCGCATCATCACCGCGCGCGCCATCACCTCGTCTTCCACGCCTGCCTGACGCAGTGCGTTGCGCCCACGCTCGGCCAACGCCAGGTTGATCGAGCGGCCACTCTCGTAGTCGGCCACGCGTGGATCGCCGCGGCGTTCGTACAGGGTGATGCGCCAGCCCTGGCGTGACAGCAGGATGGCCAGCAGGGACCCGGCGAGGCCGGCACCGATAATGCTCAACGAGCGGGAAGCGTGTGCGATCAACGAACTGTCCAGCAGTAGGGGAGGGGCCGGCTTAGAGGCCGGCCCAGGCTTCCACTTCCTCGACGAAGTGGTGCACGTCCAGGTAGCGGTTGTAGAGCGGGGTGGGCGAAATGCGGATCACGTCGGGCTCACGCCAGTCGCCGAGCACGCCGATGCCGCGCAGGTGTTCGAACAGTGCGCGGCCACGTTCGCGGCCACCGATCACACGCAGCGACAGCTGGCAGCCGCGGCGTTGCGGGTCGGCCGGGGTGATGATGTCCAGCACCTGAGGCAGGCGCGCGCGCACCAGCGCTTCGAGCATGCCGGTCAGCGCCAGCGACTTGCTGCGCAGCGAATCCATGCCGGCACGCTCGAACAGCTCCAACGAGGCACGAAGCGGCGCCAGGCCGAGGATCGGCGGATTGCTCAGCTGCCAGCCTTCGGCACCGATGGCCGGGGTGAACTGCGGTGCCATCTGGAAGCGGGTGGACTCTTCATGGCCCCACCAGCCGGCAAAGCGCGGCAGGCTGGTGTCGCGATGGTGTCGCTCGTGCACGAAGGCGCCGGCCACCGCGCCCGGGCCGCTGTTGAGGTACTTGTAGTGGCACCACACGGCAAAGTCCGGCGCCACGTCGTGCAGGCGCAGCGGCAGGTTGCCGACCGAGTGCGCCAGGTCGAAGCCGATGCGCGCGCCCTGCAGGCGCGCGGCACGGGTGATCGCATCGAGGTCGAAGGCCTGACCGGTGCGGTATTGCACGCCCGGCCACAGCACCAGCGCCAGGCGCGGGCCGTGTTCGGCGATGGCACGTTCGATCGCCGCCAGTGAGATCGTGCCGTTGGCCTCGTCCGGCTGTACTTCCACCAGGCACTCGGCGGGGTCGAAGCCATGGAAGCGGATCTGCGCCTCCACCGCATGGCGGTCGGTCGGGAATGCACCCGCCTCCATCAGGATCACCGGGCGCTCGGCCGTGGGTCGGTAGAAACTGACCATCATCAGGTGCAGGTTCACGCTCAGCGTGTTCATCGCCACCACTTCGCTGGGCAGCGCACCGACCACGCGGGCCAGCTGCGCGCTCACCAGGCGGTGGTAGGACAGCCACTGCGTCGGGCCGGTGAAGTGGCCTTCCACCGCCAGCTCGCCCCACTGCTTCATCACTTCCTGTACGGCCGCCTGTGCGCCGCGCGGCTGCAGGCCCAGCGAGTTGCCTACGAAGTAGGTCTGCTCACCGCCACCATGGCGCGGAATCAGGAATTCACTGCGCAGCGGGCGCAGCGGATCGGCGGCGTCCAGGGCGATGGCGTGGGTGCGGCTGAGCAGGTCGGACATGGTCGGGCAACAGGCTGCAACGGGACCGCCAGTGTAGCGCCTGGGGCATGGCCCGGTAGCGGCCAGCCCAACACCAGCACCGCATGATCCGGTAGCCGCCAACCCTGGTTGGCGCACGTACAAGCAAGCGCCCACCAAGGTGGGCAACTACCGTTCGATGGCTCAGCCTGCCGCCGGCGCCGGCAGCGGGTCCACGTGCCCGCACGCACTGCAGGTGCGCAGCTCCAGGCTGGCGTGATAACGCGCGAACACCTTGGGCAGGTCGGTTTCGATGTTCTGCAGCGGAAAGTACTCTTCGTGCAGCTTGTGGTTGCAGCGTTCGCAATGCCAGATCACGCCGTCCATCTCATGCGGAAGGCGTTTGCGCTCGACCACCAGGCCGATACCACCGGGCGGGCGCCGCGGCGAGTGCGGAACCTTCGCCGGCAGCAGGAAGATCTCGCCGGCACGGATCGGAATGTCGCGCACCGCGCCGGCTTCCTGCACCTTCAGCACCATCTCGCCTTCGAGCTGGTAGAACCACTCCGGGCCTTCGTCGTAGTGGAAGTCGGTACGCGAGTTCGGCCCGCCGACCACCATCACGATGAAGTCGCCGTTGTCGATCATCTTGTTGCCCACTGGCGGCTTCAGCAGGTGGCGGTGTTCTTCGATCCAGGCGTGCAGGTTGATCGGCGAAGCGAGCATGGTGGTCATCCGTAAGGGATCAGTCGCGCTTGCCCTTGCGCGGGACGTAGGACAGGGCCTTTTCGTAGGCCGGCTGCAGTTCTTCCTGCGAACCGACGTCGATGCCCATCTCGCGCACGCGCCCGTCCTTCAGGCTGTAGACCCAGCCGTGCACCATCAGCTTCTGGCCGCGGGCCCAGGCGTCCTGCACGATGGTCGAGCGGCACAGGTTGGCCACCTGCTCGATCACGTTCAGTTCGCACAGGCGGGCGTGCTTGAGCTCATCAGTCTCGATCGCATCGAGGATGCCGGTGTGCTTCTGCATCACGTCACCGACGTGGCGCAGCCAGTTGTCGGCCAGGCCGACACGGGTATTGTGCAGGCAGGCGTGCACGCCGCCGCAGCCGTAGTGGCCGACGATCAGGATGTGCTTCACCTTCAGCTGGTCCACTGCGTACTGCACCACGCTCAGGCAGTTCAGGTCGGTGTGCGCGACCACGTTGGCGACATTGCGGTGCACGAACACCTCGCCCGGTGCCATGCCGATGATCTGGTTGGCCGGCACGCGCGAGTCGGAACAGCCGATCCACAGGTATTCCGGATGCTGCTGCTTGGCCAGCTGGTGGAAGAACTCCGGATCTTCCTTCTCGATCCGGTCCGCCCAGTCGCGGTTGTTCTGCAGCAGCTTGTGGATGTCTTTCATGTTCGGGTCCCTGGCGTCGGGTGGGGGCGCGCCGCAGCCATCCGGCTGCGTCGTCGCGGAAATCTGCGGCGTTCAGTCGTTGCGGGCGGCCTGTTCGCGGTGCCAGCGCATCCACTGCGCCAACTCGGTGGAAGAGGGGGTGCCCAGCTGTTCCAGTTCGGCGATCACTGCGCGCTGGTTGGCATCGGGATGGTTCTGGCTCAGCTTGAGCTTCAGCTGCACGTGTTCGACCTGGAAGCAGAAGCCGACGATGGCGCGCAGTTCCGGGCCGTGTTCGGCGCGCGTGGCATCGAACTGCCAGGCCTGGCCGACGCTGGCTTCGAAGCGGTCACTGATCGCACCGACCAGGTCGGCCAGCGCATCGGTGTCGTCGAAGGTGTGCAGCTGGCCGCGCAGCTCGGCAGCAGCGTAGTTCCAGGTAGGTACCCGAGCGGCGGGCTCCTTGTCCGGATACCAGCTGGCCGAGACATAGCCATGCGGGCCGTCGATCAGGACCTTGGCCGCGCCGGCATGGCGCGACTGCGGATTGGCGCGGGCCCAGTGACCGCGCAGCTCGATGCGCTCGCCGTCACGCCGGTACAGCACCGGTATCCGGGTCAGCTCCGGCAGGCCATCGCTGCCGGGGGTGAGCACGGTGACGAATGGATCTCGCGCCAGCAGGCGGTCCAGCCAGAGCAGTTCAGTCTCGGCGAATGCGCGTGGGGTGAACATGCAAGGGTCAGGCGCGCCCGCCCAGCGACTGGATCATGCGGCCGCGCAGGCCTTCATCGCTGTCGGCCTGCGGTGGCTGCACTTCGTGCAGGCTGAAACCGCGCAGCAGCGCGTCCTCCTCATCCAGGCCGTCAAATTCGACGAACTCCGCGTCGAACAGCTGCGAACGGGCGGTGTCTTCGCTGTCATAGCTCAGCGTGTTGCCGTCGCTGTCGAGAACCTCGGCAGTGCCGGCCGGGCGAACGCGCAGGCGCGCCCAGATCAGGGTGTTGCCGAGGCTGGCCAGCCACCAGCTGTCGCGCGAAGCGGAGAGGTCATTCATGGATGTGTTACCAGAGCGAGGCCAGCCAGAGCAGGGCAGCCATGCCCAGTCCGGCCAGCAGAGTCAGCAGCGATACCCAGGCCGGCGTCGCCAGCCCGGACAGCGAGCGGTCAGGCTGCTGGCGATAGTCACGGCGCAGCAGCCAGGCCAGGGCATCGGGCTTGAGGAAGGCGCCGCTGCCGAAGCGCTCGGCCAGCGCCGGATGGCGGTCACGCACGTGCACCAGGGTCAGCGGCCAGAAGATCACGAAGGCACTGAACCCGGCCACTGCAACGCCGACGAAACAGAGGGCGAAGAACAGGGTCATGGGAGAGCAGTACCTCCGTGGTCGAGTAGGGCTTAGAAGTCCGCGCTGCCCGGGGCGCGCGGGTAAGGGATCGCATCGCGGATGTTGGACAGACCGCAGACATACACCACCAGGCGCTCGAAGCCGAGGCCAAAGCCGGCGTGCGGCACCGAACCATAGCGGCGGAAGTCGCGGTACCAGCTGTAGTGCTCACGGTCCAGGCCGAACTGGGCCATGCGCGCGTCCAGTACGTCCAGGCGCTCCTCGCGCTGGCTGCCGCCGATGATCTCGCCGATGCCCGGGGCCAGCACGTCCATCGCGGCAACGGTCTTGCCGTCGTCGTTCAGGCGCATGTAGAAGGCCTTGATGTGCTCCGGATAGTTGGTCACCACCACTGGGCGGCCGACATGTTCCTCGGTCAGCCAGCGCTCGTGCTCGGTCTGCAGGTCCAGGCCCCATTCAACCGGGAAGTCGAACTTCTTGCCGGACTTCTGCAGCAGGCTGACCGCATCGGTGTAGTCGATGCGCTCGAACGGCGCATTGATGAAGTCTTCCAGCTTGGTGATCGCGTTCTTGTCCACGCGCTCGGCGATGAAGGCCAGGTCGTCGCTGCGCTCGTTAAGCACCGCGCGGAACAGGTACTTCAGGAATTCTTCGGCCAGGCGCGCGTCTTCGGCCAGGTCGGCGAAGGCGATTTCCGGCTCGATCATCCAGAACTCCGCCAGATGGCGGGTGGTGTGGCTGTTCTCGGCACGGAAGGTCGGGCCGAAGGTGTAGACCTTGCTCAGCGCCAGGCAGTAGGCCTCGACGTTCAGCTGGCCGGACACGGTCAGGAAGGTTTCCTTGCCGAAGAAGTCGCGGCTGAAATCGATGGCGCCCTTCTCGTCACGCGGCAGGTTCACCATGTCCAGGGTGGACACGCGGAACATCTGGCCGGCGCCTTCGGCGTCGGAGGTGGTGATGATCGGGGTGCTGATCCAGTTGAAGCCGTTCTCGTGGAAGAAACGGTGCACGGCCTGGGCCAGGCAGTTGCGGATGCGGGTGACCGCGCCGAACAGGTTGGTGCGCGGGCGCAGGTGTGCCACTTCGCGCAGGAACTCCGGCGACATCGGCTTGGGCTGGATCGGGTAGGTGAGCGGGTCTTCGACCCAGCCGACCACTTCCAGTGCGTTGGCCTGGATCTCGAACGACTGGCCCTTGCCCTGCGACTTCACCAGGGTGCCGGTGGCGATGACCGAGCAGCCGCTGGTCAGGCGCTTGATCTCATCGAAGTTGGCCAGGCTGTCGCCGGCCACGACCTGGATCGGGGCGAAGCAGGAGCCGTCGCTCACATTCACGAAAGCCAGATTCGCTGAACCGCGCACCGTGCGCACCCATCCGCGTACCGTGACTTCGCCGCCTTCCGGGATCTTCCCGGCAAGCGCATGTTCAACGCTGACCACCGTCATGACTTGAATCCTCTGCTGATCGACTCGATCTGTGAACACGGGAGTTTACCGGTTGCAGCGTTCTGCTTGCGAGGCATTTTTCGTGGCAACGGCTCCTTATAATGTCCCCGTACCTCTGGAGTAGCCCCATGGCCGTCAGCCTGACCCCCATTGCCTTCGAGCGCGTGCAGCGCTTTGTCGCCCAGACCCCCGGCGCGCTGGGCCTGCGTTTCGGCGTGACCAAGACCGGCTGCTCGGGCTGGGGTCACATCACCGACCTGGCCCGCGACGAGCGCGAGGGCGATACCGTGTTCGACCAGGACGGCGTGAAGATCTACGTCGATGCCAAGAGCCTGGCGCTGGTGGACGGCACCGTGATCGACTTCGGCAAGCACGGCCTGAGCGAAACGTTCACGTTCAGCAACCCCAACGCCACCGCCGAGTGTGGCTGCGGCGAAAGCTTCACCACCGACGCCGACAAGGCCTGACGGCCGGTTCTGGCGTCCGCCGCTAGCGGAACCTGCTCTGGTAGATGCCGACCTTGGTCGGCAGGGAAGGGATCCGCGGATGGAACGACCGCTTTTCATTTATCACCCCAACGCCTACGCCCTCTCCTTCGAAGAGGTCGACGGGGTCTGTGACTGCTGCGGTCAGGCGCGGACACTTCGGTACCGGGGGCCTTTCTACACGTGCCTGCGACCGGAGTATCTGTGCCCATGGTGTATTGCCGATGGCAGGGCGGCGGCCAGTTACGAGGGTGAATTCACCGGCTGGAGCGATATTGAAGGGGGATCCCCTGATCCAGCCGACCCGCCGCCAGCCATCGCCCGTGAGCTGCTGCTGGAGATCTGCGAGCGCACCCCGGGCTACTCGTCCTGGCAGCAATCGGTCTGGCTGAGCCATTGTGAACGGCCTTGCGCCTTCCTCGGCTTTGCCGGCAGCGAGGACCTCCTGCCCATCCTCGACCAGGTCCGGCCGGACGTGGCCGAAGTCAACCCGCGCGACGCCGACTGGGTGCTGGCGCACCTGAGCCGGGACGGGATGATGGTCGGCTGCCTGTTCCAGTGCCTGGAATGCGGCCAGCATCGCCTTCACGTCGACCTGGGGTGAATCCAGGCGGATTCGTGGACTGTGCTGGGCTCCGGTGGCGGCCAACCTTGGTTGGCATGAAGGCTGCCCCCCGGTTCAGGTTGCCCTGTGACCCGCCGGTTGCCCGGCCACCCCATCTGCGCCATAATGCGCGGCTTCCTGCCTCCCTGGCGGGAATCCTTGCCCCACCGCGGTATCAACGGCGGGGGGCTGTCCGGCCGCAAGGCCACATCCGAAAGGTAGAAAAAACATGAGTCGTCATTACGAAATCGTGTTCATGGTCCATCCGGACCAGAGCGAGCAGGTCCCGGCCATGATCGAGCGCTACAAGTCGCTGGTCGAGAACGGCAACGGCACCATCCACCGTCTGGAAGACTGGGGCCGCCGCCAGCTGGCTTACCCGATCCAGAACCTGGTGAAGGCGCACTACGTGCTGCTGAACATCGAAGCCGACCAGGCCGTGCTGAACGAGCTGACCGAAAGCTTCCGCTTCAACGACGCCGTGCTGCGCAACCTGGTCATCAAGCGTGACGAGGCTGACACCGAGCAGTCGCTGATCATGAAGAGCAAGGACGAGAAGGGCGACAAGCCCGAGCGTGGTGAGCGTCGTCGTCGTGATGACGAAGAAGGCGAAACCACCCCCGCCGCTGACAACGATGCCGGCGACGACGCCGCTTCGGCCGCCTAAGGAGCACTGACATGTCCAAGTTCTTCCGTCGCCGCAAGTTCTGCAAGTTCACCGCTGAAGGTGTCAAGGAGATCGATTACAAGGATCTCAACACCCTGCGCCAGTACCTGACCGAGAACGGCAAGATCGTGCCGAGCCGCGTCACCGGTACCAAGTCGAAGTACCAGCGTCAGCTGGCGACCGCCGTCAAGCGCGCTCGCTTCCTGGCCCTGATCCCGTACACCGACAACCACGACGTCTGATGCCGGCGGGGCGGCCCGGTGCCGCCCCCGCTGTGCCAGCTATTCGGACAGCCCTAGTTGCGGGGCCCAGCCTCGCTAACGAATAACTTATCTGGAGCAATACCATGCAGCTGATCCTTCTGCAGAAAGTCACCAACCTCGGCAACCTGGGCGACCTGGTCGACGTGAAGCCGGGCTACGGCCGTAACTTCCTCGTGCCGCAGGGCAAGGCCGTGCCGGCCACCGAGAGCAACAAGGCCGAGTTCGAAGCCAAGCGTGCCGAGTACGAAGCCAAGGCCCAGTCGATCCACGCCGACGCTGAAGCCCGCAAGGCCAAGCTGGAAGGCGCGAGCGTCACCATCGCCGCCAACGCATCGACCGAAGGCAAGCTGTACGGCTCGGTCGGCGCCCGCGAAATCGCCGATGCCTTCACCGCTGCCGGCCTGCCGGTCAGCAAGAGCGAAGTCATCCTGGGCGAAGGCGCCTTCCGCAACATCGGTGAGTACGACGTCCTGGTGCACCTGCACGCTGACGTTGAAACCACCGTCAAGGTTGTGGTCGAAGCCGAAAAGGCCTGATCCCACGCCGCAAGGCCTGGTATCACCGCAGAACGGGCGCCCGCGAGGGTGCCCGTTTTGTTTTGGGCGAATGTGGGACATGTAGAGTCGAGCCATGCTCGACTTGCCATCCGTCCTGCCCCACTTCCTGCTAGACAGCCTCACCCAGGAAGTGGCGCTCAAATTCCGCGAGTGCACTGGCAGCATCTGTCCGCAGCTGCTCGTGTTGGAGTACTTCTCCTGCGCGACGCGCCCGTTCGATCATCATGCCGATACAGGTCGCCATGTCTGCTGATACAACGGGCACGAGGGCGTTCCTGTCGACGGTTTTCCAAGGCTGGCAGGCGTAGACCATATCCATGATCAGCAGCTGCCTTTTGAGAAACAGCTTCAAGCGGTCTGGTCCTTTCGGCTCGAATGCCCAGATCGTCCCGGAGACCCGAAGAACGACTCCGAATTTGGTGATGGATCGAAGATGGTTCCCGGTCACATGACGCTCGAAGCAAATATTCAGCTGTCTCTGGAGTGGGGCAAAAAGGGCGCCTGACGGCGGATCGCCATACTGGCCGCTGATCTGTATCTGCATGGGCAGCTCTCAAGTGGTCTGGATGACGAATCGACCGCAGTCCATCGAAGGTGATCGGATGTTGCGATCAAGCAACAAGTAGCCCATCCCGCCGATCAGAATGCCTCGATGCGTTGGCGCTGCCCTATCAAGATCGAATGCATCGAACTGAAGGACGAACGCCAGATCCTCCGATTCTTCATCCTGCAGCCAGTACGGCCGCCCACCCAGCTTTGAGCTTTCATGAGGTGCTTGGCCCTCAGCCATCGGCGCCCCTGCGCAAATGCGGAGCGGCCCAATTGGCGGGCAGGGAGAGGCCGTTCGTTCGTGCCCAGGCCAGTGAGCAATCACGCGACCACCGTGGTTCATGGCTTCTTCAAATCTCTGCTCACCCGAGGCGAGGTACGGCGTGAAGACCGAAATGATCAGTCCGGGGGCTAGGTCCAGTCCGGGGACGTGGTTTCGAATGAATGTGGTCGGAAAACTAGCCAGGTGAAGCAACGCGTGTCCATGGATGCTGGTTGGCCAAGGGGCGCGGGCATCCAGCCAGGCGGTTCCTCCGAGCACGGGAACAGTCGCCGCGTCGTAGATGGGGGTAAATGAAAGCGGTCGGTACATCCGACCATTCTCCACAGCTTCTGTTGTGCGGGGCTGCGACTCGGTTCAGTAACCAATAAATATCAATGACTTGCGCTTTAATGGTTGCCAGGGTAGTCCGTCGCGCCGGGCGCAAAGCGATATCGGGATCAACTCGACGGGATCTCCACGCCCGGTCATTCCGCCCGTGGAACATTGGCCCCGCTATACTCATTCCATTGCGTCACCCTTGGCCTTGTTGAATTCTTTTGAAATCAAGGGCTTGAGGTGCTGGCTGACCTGACATCCACTATGGTGGCGGCCGTAAGGCCCTTGCCCGGAACCCAATCACGCCATGCGTCTTTCCACGATCAAGCTGTCCGGCTTCAAGTCGTTCGTCGATCCGACCACCCTGCACCTGCCGACCAACATGACCGGCGTGGTAGGGCCCAATGGCTGCGGCAAGTCGAACATCATCGACGCCGTGCGCTGGGTCATGGGCGAAAGTTCGGCCAGCCGCCTGCGTGGTGACTCGCTCACCGACGTGATCTTCTCCGGTTCCAATGCCCGCAAACCGGTATCGCAGGCCACCGTCGAGCTGATCTTCGACAACTCCGACCACACGATCTCCGGCGAGTACGCCTCGTTCAACGAGATCTCGGTCAAGCGTACGGTCAGCCGCGACGGCACCAGCAACTATTACCTCAACGGCACCAAGTGCCGCCGCCGCGACATCACCGATCTGTTCCTCGGCACCGGCCTGGGCCCGCGCAGCTACTCGATCATCGAGCAGGGCATGATCAGCCAGATCATCGAGGCGCGCCCGGAAGACCTGCGCGTGTACCTGGAAGAGGCCGCCGGCATCTCCAAGTACAAGGAGCGCCGCAAGGAGACCGAGACCCGCATCCGTCACACCCGCGAGAACCTGGACCGGCTGGGTGACCTGCGCGACGAGATCGGCAAGCAGCTGGAGCACCTCAAGCGCCAGGCCAGGCAGGCTGAGCAGTACCAGGCTCTGCAGGAAGAGCGCCGGGTCAAGGATGCCGAGTGGAAGGCATTGGAGTTCCGTGGCCTGGATGGACGCTTGTCCAAACTGCGCGAAGGCCTGTCGCAGGAAGAGACCAAACTGCAGCAGCTGATTGCCGACCAGCGCGACGCCGAGGCGCGGATCGAGACTTCCCGCGTGCGCCGCGAGGAGGCTGCCGACGCGCTCAATGCCGCGCAGGCCGAGGTCTACCAGGTGGGCAGCACGCTGGCCCGCCTCGAACAGCAGATCCAGCACCAGCGCGAACTGTCGCAGCGCCTGCACAAGGCGCGCGATGAAACCCGCCAGGCACTGGCCGAGCTTGGCCAGCACATCAGTGGTGACGAAGCCAAGCTGATGGTGCTGCGCGAAGCGGTCGATGCGGCCACCCCGCAGCTGGAAGAACTGCAGGAAGAGAACGAGATCAAGCAGGAAGGCCTGCGTGAGGCCGAAGCGCGGTTGTCCGATTGGCAGCAGCGTTGGGAGCAGCACACCTCGCAGAGCTCGGAAGCCTCGCGCGCTGGCGAGGTCGAGCGCACCCGCGTGGACTACCTGGACAAGCAGGTCCTCGATGCCGACCGTCGTCGCGAGGCGCTGGCGGCCGAACGCGCGGGGCTGGACGTGGACGCGCTGGAAGAAGCATTCGAGCAGCTGCACGTGCAGCACGACACGCAGAAGACCGCGCTGGACGAGTTGAGTGAAGACGTCGAGCTGCGCAAGCAGGGCGTGGCGGCGGTGCAGGAGCAGCAGCGGAATGGCCAGAACGAACTGGCCGAACTGCGCAAGCAGGCCAACGGCCTGCGTGGCCGGCTGGCCTCGCTGGAGACCCTGCAGCAGGCCGCGCTGGGCCAGGAGCAGGGCGCTGCCGTGGCGTGGCTGAAGGCGCGTGGGCTGGATTCGGCGGCGCGTGTCGGCGAACGCCTGGACGTTGATGCCGGCTGGGAAAATGCGGTGGAAAGCGCGCTTGGCCAGTTGATCGAAGGCGTGCTGGTCGACGATCCGTCCAGCCTGGTCGATGCACTGGGTGAGCTAGGCGATGGCCGTATCGCGCTGGTTGCCAGCGGCGACGCAGATCTGAAGGTTGCCCCTACCTCGCTGGCCGCTCGTGTGCGTGGCCCGGCGGCGATCCGTCGCCTGCTGGCCCATCTGCACGCTGCAAGCGATCTGGCCGAAGCGAAAACGTTGCAGGCCCGCCTGCCCGAAGGCGATTCGATCATCACCCAGGGCGGCGAGCGCCTGGGCCAGGGCTGGCTGCGCGTCGCGCGCTCTGGCGCGGCCCAGCAGGGCGCGCTGCTGCGCGAACGCGAAATCAACGAACTGCGCGAGCAGATCGAGCAGCTGCAATCGCGCGAAGCCGAACTGGAAGAACAGCTGGCCGGTTTCCGCGAACACCTGTTGGCCGCCGAACAGCAGCGCGAGGATGCACAGCGCGCGCTGTATCTGGCGCACCGCGCTGTGTCCGAACTGGCTGGCCAGCTGCAGGGCCAGCAGGGCAAGGTCGAGGCGGCACGCACACGCATCGACCGCATCGAAGGCGAGCTCAGCCAGTTGCTGGAGACCCTGGACATCAATCGCGAGCAGGCGCGTGAAGCGCGTGCGCGGTTGGAGAATGCGGTCAACAGCATGGGCGACCTGGAGTCGAACCGGCAGGGCCTGGAGGGCGAACGCCGTCAGTTGACCGAGGCGCGCGATCTGGCCCGCGACGCCGCCCGTGCGGTACGCGAGCGGTCGCACGCGTTGGCCCTGACCCTGGAATCGCAGCGCGCCCAGGTGGCCTCGTTGAGCCAGGCGCTGGAGCGCATGAGCACCCAGCGTGGCCAGCTGGATTCACGCCTGGGCGAACTGCACTCGCAGCTCGATGAGGGCGATTCGCCGGTCGAATCGCTGCAGGCCGAGCACCAGAACGCGCTGGAAGAGCGCGTGCGTGCCGACCGTGTGCTGACCGAGGCGCGTACGCTGCTGGACGGCATTGATGCCGAACTGCGCAATTACGAGCAGACCCGCCACCAGCGCGACGAACAGGCACTGGCCCAGCGCGAGCGTATTTCCCAGCGCAAGCTGGACCAGCAGGCGCTGGTGCTCAGTGCCGACACGCTGCAGGCTGCGGTGGAGAAGGCCGGTTTCGTGATGCAGGATGTGCTCAACGCGTTGCCCGAAGAAGCCCGCCTGGGCGACTGGGAGCAGGCCGTGCACCAGATCGACGGCCGCATGCGCCGGCTGGAGCCGGTCAACCTGGCTGCCATCCACGAGTACGGAGAGGCCTCGCAGCGATCGGAGTACCTGGACGCGCAGCATGTTGACCTGACCACCGCTCTGGAGACCTTGGAAGATGCCATCCGCAAGATCGATCGCGAGACCCGCGGCCGCTTCAAGGACACCTTCGACCGCGTCAATGCCGGCGTGCAGGCCCTGTACCCGCGCCTGTTCGGTGGCGGCCATGCCTACCTGGAACTGACCGGAGAAGACCTGCTCGACACCGGCGTGACCATCATGGCGCGCCCGCCGGGCAAGCGCGTGTCCAGCATCTCGCTGTTGTCCGGTGGCGAGAAGGCGATGACCGCGGTAGCGCTGGTGTTTGCCATCTTCCAGCTGAACCCCGCGCCGTTCTGCCTGCTGGACGAGGTGGACGCGCCGCTGGACGAGGCCAACGTCGGCCGCCTGGCCAACATGGTCAAGGAAATGAGCGAGAAGGTGCAGTTCCTGTTCGTCAGCCACAACAAGGCGACGATGGAGGCTGCGCACCAGCTGTCGGGCGTGACCATGCGCGAGCCGGGCGTCAGCCGCCTGGTCAGCGTGGACCTGGAAGAAGCCGCACGATTGGCGGGCGCGGCCTGACGTGCCATCCTAGTTACCTGAATGAACTAGCCGGAGAACCTATCGAATGTCCGACACGGCACTGTTGCGCATCGGCATCCTGGCCGCCGGCCTGCTGTTGATCGCCGCGATCTTCCTGTTTGGCCGTCCGAAAAAGAAGCCCCAGGGGCGCCGCGTGGAAGGCGCGGAACCGACCAGCGGTCAACGCCGCGAGCCGGTGCTGGGCGATGACGGCGTCCCCGTGGCCGATGGCCGCATTGAACCGGGAATGGGCGGGGAAGGCGAGCAGGCCGAACTCGGTCTCCCCGACACCGATCTGGGCGCAGCCAGCGACCTCGGCAAGCGCGCCACCCAGGATTTCGACAAGATCGTTTCGCTGCTGGTGGCGGCCCGCGCCGGCGAGCAGCTGCGCGGGGAGGACATCGTAGTGGCCGCCGAGAAGACCGGCCTGGTCTTCGGCCATATGAACGTGTTCCACCGCCTGGTGGAGGGCTATCCCGAGCGCGGACCGATCTTCTCGATGGCCAGCGTCATCAATCCGGGCAGCTTCGACATGGCCAACATCCGCGCCATGGAAACTCCGGCCATCGCCTTCTTCCTGACCCTGCCGGCACCGCTGACCGCGCTGGATGCCTGGGAGAAGATGCTGCCGACCGTGCAGCGCATGGCCGAACTGCTCGACGGCGTGGTGCTGGATGACGGCCGCAATGCCCTGGGTCGTCAGCGCATCGCACACATCCGTGACGAGCTGCGTGCCTATGATCGCCAGCACCAGGCACCGCCGCTGACCAAGACCCCGCGCTGGTAAAAGCGTTTTTTCCGGTGTGCCGACCAGCGGTCGGCACCCACCCCGACCAGCGGCCGGCATCCACCCGGATGGGGTTACGCCGGTACGCCGGCCACCTTCGCGAACGCCTGGCGGAACGCCGCCATTTCCTCTTCGGTACCGACGGTCACCCGCACGCGCTGCGGCCAGATCGGCCAGCTGCGACCGATCACCACGCCGTTCTCCGCCATTGCCTTGGCGAACGCGCCGCCGTCACGCTGGACGTCGACCACGAAGCAGTTCGCCTCCGAAGGCACGCAGTTGAAACCGCGCTTGCCGAGCCACGCGACGGTGGCCTGGCGTGCCTTGGCATTCTGCAGGCGTCGCTGCGGGATCAGCTGCGGATCCCGCAGACTGGACAGCGCCGCCGCCAGTGCCGGTACCGGTAGCGGGTTGTCGCCGAGGCTGGCCAGTTCACGCAGCCGGTCCGGATGTGCAGCGGCCACGCCAAGGCGCAGACCGGCCATGCCGTACAGCTTGGAAAACGTGCGCAGCACGATCAGGTCATCGCGCTGGGCCACCTGGCCGATCAGGCTGGGCTGCTCGCTGTACTGCAGATAGGCCTCGTCGACCAGTACACGGGTGGCCACAGGCTTGTTGGCCAGCAGCCAGGCGAGCTCGACCGGTGGGCTGATCGAGCCGGTGGGGTTGTTCGGATTGCACACGTACAGCAGCCCGGTCGGGTGCGCATGTGCGGCAGCAACCATCGCACGCAGGTCGTGCGCGCCGTCATCGCGCAGCGGCACCTTCTGCACGTGCGCGCCGTGTGCGGCGGCCACTTCGCCCAGCGTTTCGAAGGTCGGGTCGGCAACTACCAGTCCTGCCTGCGGGCCGGTCCACAGCGTGGCCGCACGATTCAGCGGTTCGCTGGAGCCGGGGTAGAGGCGCACATGATCGGCCGGGATGCCTGCCTGCCCGATGAAAGCGTCGCGCACCTGGCCCGCCAGCTCGAAGCGGTAGCGGCCGCAGCTTGCGATGCTCTCGCGTGCCGCCTGCTGGGCAGCGGGTGAGGGGCCGTACGGGCACTCATTGAAGTTCAGCAGTACCGCGCCCTCGCTGGGAGTCGGCGTTGTGGCCGCAGCAGGCTGGGCCTGGGCCAGGCGGGGCAGGCTGCTGCCGGCCACGGCAAGGCCGGCACCGGCCAGTTGCAGGAAGCGGCGACGGGAGGCGGGCAGGGTCACGGGCGGGGTTCCGAAGGTTGGCTGCTGCACGCTAGCGCTGGTGGGGGCGGGCGGCAAGCTGCTTTTTGTAGAGTCGAGCCGTGCTCGACTACAGATGTGCCAACCAAGGTTGGCACCTACCAGAGCGGGGAATGGTTGGCACCTACCGGAGCGGGGGAGTGGTTGGTATCCGCCAGAGCGGGGGAGCAGTCGAGCAAGCTCGACGCAACAAAGGCGGTGGTGTTACAGGGCCTGACGCCCGGGCGCGGTAGAATTCCCGGCCATCCCAGAACCACCGGATCCCGATGAGCCCCAGCCCCGCCGAACGCGCCGAAGACCTTCGCCGGCAGATCGCCCAGGCCAACCGCGCCTACCACGAGCTGGATGCGCCGGAGATCCCCGACGTCGACTATGACCGGATGGTGCGCGAGCTGGAAGCGCTGGAGCGCGAGCATCCGGAACTGGCCCGTGCCGACAGCCCTACCCAGCAGGTAGGAGCGCGTCCCTCGGGCCGTTTCGCCGAGGTGCGCCATGCGGTGCCGATGTTGTCGTTGTCCAATGCTTTCAGCGATGAGGAAGTGGCCGATTTCGTGCGTCGCATCGATGAGCGCCTGGGCCGCCGCAGCCTGCAGTTCTCGGCAGAGCCGAAGATGGACGGCCTGGCAATCAGCCTGCGCTACGAAGAGGGGCATTTCGTACTGGGCGCGACCCGCGGTGATGGCAGCACTGGCGAAGACGTGACGGCAAACCTGCGCGAGATCGGCGATGTCCCCAAGCGCCTGCACGGCAAGGACTGGCCGGATGTGCTGGAAGTACGCGGCGAGGTCTACATGGCCCGCGCCGACTTCGAGGCCTACAACGAGCGTGCGCGCCTGCAGGGTGGCAAGGTGCTGGCCAATCCGCGCAATGCTGCAGCCGGCTCGCTGCGCCAGCTCGACCCGAAGATCAGCGCGCAGCGCAAGCTGAGTTTCTTCGCCTACGGCACCGGCGAGGTGCTGGGGGGCGAGCTTCCCGATACCCATTCGGGCACGCTGGCACAGCTCGGCAGCTGGGGCTTCCCGGTCAGTGCGCTGTGCAAGGTGGTGGATGGCACCGATGGCCTGCTTGGCTACTACCGTGACATCGGCGAGCGCCGTGATGGCCTGCCGTTCGATATCGACGGCGTGGTCTACAAGCTGGACGACCGCGCCGGGCAGCAGGCGATGGGCTTCGTCTCGCGCGCACCGCGCTGGGCCATCGCACACAAGTTCCCGGCGCAGGAACAGAGCACCACCGTGGAAGCGATCGAGATCCAGATCGGCCGCACCGGTGCCGCCACGCCGGTCGCGCGCCTGGCGCCAGTGGCCGTGGCCGGTGTGATCGTCTCCAACGCCACCCTGCACAACGCCGACCAGATCGCGCGCCTCGATGTGCGCGTCGGCGACAGCGTGATCGTGCGACGTGCGGGTGACGTGATTCCGGAAGTGGTCAGCGTCATCCTCGACCGTCGTCCGCAGGGCACCACGCCGTGGCAGATGCCGACGCAGTGCCCGGTGTGTGGCTCGGAGATCGTGCGCGAGGAGGGAGCGGCGGCGTGGCGTTGTTCGGGCGAGCTGTCCTGCCCGGCGCAGCGCAAGGAAGCCATCGCGCACTTCGCCTCGCGCCGCGCGATGGATATCGACGGCCTGGGCGACAAATACATCGAGACCCTGGTTGACGCCGGCATCGTCAAGAGCGTGGCCGACCTGTACCGGCTCAGCCGTGACCAGCTGCTGCACCTGAAACTGGTGCTGGATGCCGAAGATCCTTCGGCACTGGCTGCCGCATTGAAGCTGCATCTGCCTGCCGAAGGCAGCGGCGCGGTGCTCAATGCCGTGCTCAAGCTGGACGGCAACGATCCAGGCTGGCGCGCGCAGGCACTGGTGCAGCCGGCCAGCTTTGAATGGAACACGAAGAAGATCGCCACCAAGTGGGCTGACAACCTGATCGCGGCGATCGACGCCAGCCGTGCTGCCACGCTGGAGCGGCTGCTGTTCGCACTGGGCATCGAACACGTCGGCGAAAGCACGGCCAAGGCGCTGGCGCAGTGGTTTGGCGATCTGGAGTTGATCCGCCACCTGCCGTGGCCGCTGTTCAAGCGGGTGCCGGACATCGGTGGCGAAGTAGCCCGCTCGCTCGGTCATTTCTTCGAGCAGCAGGGAAACCAGCAGGCCATCGATGATCTGTTGCAGGTCGGCCAGGTACGCATCAGCGATGCACACGCCCCCAGTGCCAAGCTGCGTGAGGGCCTGGACCTGGCGCAGTTGATGGTGGAATCGGAGATTCCCGGCATCACCCGCCTTCGTGCGGAAAAACTGGTCGCTGCGCTGCCCGGCGCGCAGGCAGTGCTCGACGCCGAGCATGGTCAGTTCGTCAATGCAGGCCTGCCCGACGATACTGCGCGTGGCCTGGCCGAGTGGCTCGATACCGAGGGCCACGGCGCGATGCTGCTGGCCGCTGAGAAAGCGATGCGGCAGATCCTGGCCAAGGCCCCTGCGCTTGCGGAGATCGTCGCCGGCCCGCTGGATGGACAGACCGTGGTGCTGACCGGCACCCTGGCCCAGCTCACCCGCGATGCCGCCAAGGAGCGCCTGGAGGCACTGGGTGCGAAGGTCTCCGGCAGTGTGTCGAAGAAGACCAGCTTCGTGGTGGCCGGTACCGAGGCCGGCTCCAAGCTGGACAAGGCGCAGTCGCTGGGCGTGCCGGTGTGGGACGAAGACCGCCTGCTGGCCTATCTCGCCGAGCACGAATGAAGCCTCCGCCGGGCGCTCCTGCGGCCGGCATGAAATACAAAGGAACACCGATGCAGACCGCCCCGCTGGACTTCCGCCTGGCCACCCGTGCCGATGAGGAACTGTTGATCGCGTTGATGCGCGAGTTCTACGCCGAAGACAAGATCGACTTCGACGACGCCCGCGTGCGTCGCGGTGTGGATGCACTGCTGGCCGACCCGCGCAACGGTGAAGTACTGCTGTGGCTGGACGAAGCCGGCGAGGTGGTCGGCTATGCGGTGATCGCGATGGGTTTCAGCCTGGAGCAGGGCGGTCACTTCATGCTGCTGGACGAGCTGTACCTGAGCCATCGCGCGCGCGGTCGTGGTCGCGGCAAACAGGCCCTGGCGATCTGCGAACAGCGCGCACGCGGTCGTGGCGTCAGCCGCCTGCGCCTGGAAGTGAACCACCACAACGAACTGGCCCGACGCCTGTACCTGGCCAGCGGCTACATCGACGACACCCGTGACCTGCTGACCCTGCCGCTGGACCATCCGCGCCCGGAGGGCATCCTGTGAGCGAGGCCCTGCTGCGGGCGCTGCAGCAGCGCGCCGCGCTGAACGCGCTGCTGCGCCGCTTCTTCGCCGAGCGCGATGTGCTGGAAGTGGAAACCCCGATCCTGTCGGTGGCCGGCAACACCGAGCCGAACATCGACAGCTTCCACACCGATTTCACCGGGCATGTTGATGCCGGTGGCCGCCGCCGCTGGTTGCGGACCTCGCCGGAGTATCCGCTCAAGCGCCTGCTCGCTGCAGGCGTCGGCGACTGCTATGAACTGGGCCGCGTATTCCGCAATGGCGAAGCGGGTGGTCGCCACAATCCTGAATTCACCATGCTGGAGTGGTACCGGGTCGGCTGGGACCACCATCGGCTGGTGCAGGAAACCGCCGAGCTGGTCGGGCAGGCGTTGGCGCTGGTCGGGCGCAGTGCCCGCTTGCGCGTGATGAGCTATCGCGAGCTGTTCCAGCAGCATGTAGGCGTGGATCCGTTCGATGCCGACGAAGCCGCGCTGCGTGCCGCACTGGGCGACGTGCATATCGATCCGGTCGGGTTGACCCGCGACGACTGGCTGGACCTGCTGATGACCCACCACATCCAACCGCACTTCGATGACGCGGTCATGACCGCGGTCCATGACTGGCCGGCCAGCCAGGCCGCGCTCGCGCGCATCCGCCCCGGCACACCGCCGTTGGCCGAGCGTTTCGAGCTGTACCTGGGGGCGGTGGAGCTGGCCAACGGCTATCACGAACTGAATGACGCGCAGGAGCAACGTGCGCGCTTCCAGCATGATCTGCAGCGTCGGCACGAGCGTGGGCAGGTACAGCCGGCGCTGGATGAGGCGCTGTTGGCAGCGCTGCCGTCGATGCCGGCCTGTGCCGGCGTGGCGGTGGGCATCGACCGCCTGCTGATGGCGATGAACCGCACGCCGCGCATCGCCGATGTGCTGGCCTACGATTTTGCCCACGCCTGAGTTTTCGGGTCTTTCTGAAATCTGCAGGCTGAACGGAATCGACGGATTTCGCGCTTGATTCAGCAAGCATGATGATGCTCTCATCATCCCACGTGCCTCACACTGGCATGGCAGTTCATCCAGTCTCGTGGGGAAGCCTTTGGTCAAGTGGTTCGCGGTCGTCGCTGCACCGGTGTACTCCCTCGCGATATGGGGGGTGTTCGCACCGTCGTCGGCGTTGGCCCAGCAGGCCGGCTATGACGGCGAAGTGGTGACCTGCGAATCGCGTGACATGGCCTGGGTGCACTGCGATATCGATGTCAGCAACGGCATCGACCTGGTTCGCCAGCTCTCCAGCAACAGCTGCATCCGCGGCAGTGAGTGGGGGACCGACCGCAGTGGTGTGTGGGTCACTCTTGGCTGCCGTGCCGAGTTCCGTGCACGCCGTGCGCAAGGAGCGGCAGCGCCGGCCAGCACCCAGGGCAAGCGCCTGGTGCGCCGCGTGGTGCGCTGTGAGTCCAATGGTCGCCCGCAGAGTTGCCCGGTGCGGCTCGATGGCGCCCCGGTGCGCCTGCTGCGCCAGTTGTCGGTGCTTCCGTGCCGGGAGGGGCAGGGCTGGGGCTACAAGCGCAATGAAGTCTGGACCACGCGTGGCTGCCAGGGTGATTTCGAAGTGGCCGACGAGGAGGGTCGTTTCGTCGACGTGCCACGGCGCCTGACCTGCGAGTCGAAATCGAAGAAGCGCCGCTTCTGCGGTGCCAGCATTTCCGTTGGAGCGGTCGTCACCCAGCAGCTGTCCAGCACGCCGTGCGAAGAGGGCAGCACCTGGGGCTGGAGCCGCAACGGGATCTGGGTGGACGGCGGCTGCCGGGCCGAATTCTCGGTGAATTGAGCCCGGGCAGGCTCCAACCACGTGGGGCCTGGCCCTACAATGGGCCCATGAACACTGCCTCCGACATCGACTACGCCCGTTACGACCATATCCGCCCGATCCTTTGGACCGGCGAAGCCCTGCAACTGCTCGACCAGCGCAAGCTGCCGTTCGTGGTTGAACACGTGGTCTGCCATGACAGCGACGAGGTTGCTGCGGCGATCCATGCGCTGACCGTGCGCGGCGCGCCGGCGATCGGCATTGCCGCTGCCTGGGGCGTGGTGCTGGCTGCGCGGGACGTGCAGGCTGCCGATGGCGTGCATGCCCTGCAGCAGCTGGAACCAGCACTGCAGCGGCTCAATGCATCGCGCCCGACGGCGGTGAACCTGGCCTGGGCGCTGGCGCGCATGCGTCGTTGCCTGAGTGCCGCCGGTGCCGATTGGAAGGCGTTGCTGGAGGCGGAGGCGCAGGCCATCGCCGAGGAAGACCTGGCCGCCAACCGCCATATGGGTGCGCTCGGTGCGGGCCTGATCGAAGCGGGCAGCGGCGTGCTGACCCACTGCAACACCGGCTCGCTGGCCACCGCTGGCTTCGGCACCGCCCTGGGGGTGATCCGCGCCGGCATGGCCCAGCATCGCATCGCGCGCGTGTTCGCTGGCGAGACCCGGCCGTGGCTGCAGGGCGCGCGCCTGACCGTGTGGGAGCTGCAGCAGGATGGCATCGACGCGACGCTGATCGCCGACTCGGCGGCTTCGCACCTGATGAAGACCGGCGCGGTGCAATGGGTGATCGTCGGCGCTGACCGCATCTGCGCCAATGGCGATACGGCCAACAAGATCGGTACCTATCAGCTGGCCATCGCCGCCCGCCACCATGGGGTGAAGTTCATGGTCGTGGCCCCGTCCTCCACGGTGGACATGGAGACCGTGGATGGCAGCCAGATCGAGATCGAGCAGCGTGACCCGGGCGAGCTGTACGGCGTGGGCGGCACCCGCACCGTGGCCGAGGGCATCGCCGCCTGGAACCCGGTGTTCGACGTAACCCCGGGGGAGCTGATCGACGCCATCGTGACCGAACGTGGCGTGATCCTGAACCCGACCGTCGAGAACATGCGCGCCGCCTTCGGCGGTTGAGGCAGGCAGGGTCGTGGTCGGATCCCTTTCCGCAGGGAAGGGCTCCGACCCCCAGCCCCCGGTAGCGCCGGCCGCTGGCCGGCAACCCCCTAAGTTCCTGATTTGTGCCGGTAAAATCACCGTAAAGGCAGGCGGGAAACGCCCCTTTGTGGTAGAATCCAGCGGTTGAATCGAGGTTCCGGCACGACTCCCTCCCGCAGGGGGCTGCGCCGGACTGGACCGCTACCAGACAACGGAACCCGAATGGCAGAAACCGCCAAGGAAATCATCCAGGTCAACCTGGAAGACGAGATGCGCAAGAGCTACCTCGATTACGCCATGAGCGTGATCGTGGGCCGCGCGCTGCCAGATGCGCGCGATGGCCTCAAGCCGGTGCATCGTCGTGTGCTGTTCGCGATGAACGAGTTGAACGCGCACAGCAACAAGCCCTACTTCAAGTCGGCGCGTATCGTCGGTGACGTCATCGGTAAGTACCACCCGCATGGCGATCAGTCGGTGTACGACACGCTGGTGCGCCTGGCGCAGCCGTTCTCGCTGCGTTACATGCTGGTCGATGGCCAGGGTAACTTCGGTTCGGTCGACGGCGATTCCGCTGCGGCGATGCGATACACCGAGGCGCGCATGTCGCGCCTTGCGCATGAGCTGATGGCGGACATCGACAAGGAAACCGTCGATTTCCAGCCCAACTACGACGAGAAGGAACTGGAGCCGACGGTCATGCCGACCCGGTTCCCGAACCTGCTGGTCAACGGTTCGGCCGGCATCGCGGTGGGCATGGCCACCAACATCCCGCCGCACAACCTGACCGAGTCGATCAACGCCTGCATCGCGCTGATCGACAACCCGGAAATCGATGTCGACGGCCTGATGGAGTACATCCCGGGCCCGGACTTCCCCACTGCCGGCATCATCAATGGCACCGCCGGCATCATCGCCGGCTACCGCACCGGCCGTGGCCGCGTGCGCATCCGTGCCAAGGCGGACATCGAAGTGGCCGACAACGGCCGCGAATCGATCATCGTCACTGAAATTCCTTACCAGGTGAACAAGGCGCGTCTGATCGAGAAGATCGCCGAGCTGGTCAAGGAAAAGAAGATCGAAGGCATCAGCGAGCTGCGCGATGAGTCCGACAAGGACGGCATGCGCATCTACATCGAGATCAAGCGCGGTGAATCTGCCGAGGTTGTGCTGAACAACCTGTACCAGCAGACCCAGATGGAATCGGTGTTCGGCATCAACATGGTGGCGCTGGTCGATGGCCGCCCGCAGTTGATGAACCTCAAGCAGATGCTGGAGGCGTTCGTCCGCCACCGTCGCGAAGTGGTCACCCGCCGCACCGTGTTCGAGCTGCGCAAGGCGCGCGCCCGTGCCCACGTGCTGGAAGGCCTGACCGTCGCGCTGGCCAACATCGACGAGATGATCGAACTGATCAAGACCTCGCCGAACCCCGCCGAAGCCCGTGAGCGCATGCTCGCGCGCCTGTGGGAGCCGGGCCTGGTCGGTTCGATGCTGGGCGCTGCCGGTGCCGAAGCCTCGCGTCCGGATGACCTGCCCAAGGGTGTGGGCCTGATCGAAGGCGGCTACCAGCTGACCGAGATCCAGGCGACCCAGATCCTGGAAATGCGCCTGCACCGCCTGACCGGGCTTGAGCAAGACCGCCTGACCGAGGAATACAAGCAGCTGCTGGAAGTGATCGCCGGGCTGATCCACATCCTGGAAGATCCCGATCGCCTGCTGCAGGTGATCCGCGAAGAGCTGATCAGCGTCAAGGCCGAGTTCGGCGACGAGCGTCGTACCGAAATCCGCCACAGCGAAGAAGACCTGGACATCCTCGACCTGATCGCGCCGGAAGACGTGGTGGTCACCGTCTCCCATGCTGGCTACGTCAAGCGCCAGCCGGTGAGCGTGTACCGCGCGCAGCGCCGGGGTGGCCGTGGCCGCAGTGCAGCGTCCACCAAGGAAGAGGATTTCATCGAGCAGCTGTGGCTGGTCAACACGCACGACACGCTGCTGACCTTCACCAGTTCGGGCAAGGTGTTCTGGCTGCCGGTCTACCAGCTGCCGGAAGCCGGTTCCAACGCCCGTGGCCGCCCGATCATCAACTGGATTCCGCTGGAACCGGGTGAGCGCGTGCAGGCTGTACTGCCGGTGCGTGAGTACGCTGATGGCCAGTTCGTGTTCTTCGCCACGAAGAACGGTACGGTCAAGAAGACCCCGCTGGGCGAGTTCGCCTTCCGTCTGGCCCGCGGCAAGATCGCGATCAACCTCGACGAGGGCGATGCCCTGGTCGGCGTCGGCCTGACCGATGGCGAGCGCGACATCCTGCTGTTCGCCTCCAACGGCAAGACCGTCCGCTTCGGTGAGGACAAGGTCCGTTCGATGGGCCGTACCGCTACCGGCGTGCGCGGCATCAAGATGCCGGCCGGCGAAGAAGTGGTCAGCCTGATCGTGGCCGAAAGTGCAGGTGGCAGCGAGGACGAGAACGAGGACGACAACGGTGTCGAGGAAACTGCAGCCAATGGCGATGCGGTGATCGACGGCGCCGATGACGCCAGCGTGCAGTACATCCTTACCGCCACCGAAAACGGCTATGGCAAGCGTACCCCGCTGCCGGACTACCCGCGCAAGGGTCGCGGCACGCAGGGCGTGATCGGTATCCAGACCACCGAGCGCAACGGCAAGCTGGTCGCGGCGGTACTGATGGGCTCGGGCGACGAGGTCCTGTTGATTTCCGATGGTGGCACCCTGGTGCGTACGCGTGGCTCGGAAATCAGCCGCGTCGGCCGCAACACCCAGGGCGTGACCCTGATCCGCCTGTCCAAGGACGAGAAGCTGCAGGCGGTGGAGCGCATGGATGCCTCGATCGACGAGGACGAGGACGAGGTGGCCGTCGCCGCCCCGGCCGCGACCGATGGCGCCCCGGCTGCTGCCAGCAGCGAGGACGCCGTGCAGGAGTGATCCTGCCGCGAGGTTGAGGTACCCGACGACGCCGGCCCTGTGCCGGCGTCGTCGTATCCGGTGCCCGCACTTACGCGCGCGCTTCACATCGGCGGTGGGATAACGGCGCATGCTGCCCCCCGGAGATCGACGATGTCCGCCACGCCGCAGTCTGCTTCCGCGCCTCCGCCCCGCCATCCTCTGGTCACCGTGCTGTCGCTGCTGCTGGTCGTGCTCGGCCTGGTCATCGGCGGGCTCGGTGCGTGGCTGCTCAGCCTCGGTGGCTCGGCGTACTACGCCATCGCCGGCCTGGGGCTGCTGGTCAGTGGCATCCTGCTGTTCGGCAACCGCCGCAGTGGCGCGCTGCTGTACGCGCTGGTGTTCGTGGGCACGTTGCTGTGGACCTGGTGGGAATCGGGCAGCGACTACTGGCGCTGGGTGCCACGGCTGGGCCTGGTGACCGCGCTGGGCATCGTGCTGGCGCTGCTGGCGCCGACGCTGCGCGAGCCGGTTTCAAAGCGTCTGTCGCGCAGCGTGGCGGGCTTGCTGATGCTGGTGTTCGTGGCCGCCTTCGGCCTGGCTTTCGCCCCGCATGGTGAAGTGGACGGGCACCTGCCGTTCCCGGAAGGCGCCGTCAGCGCCGGACTGGAACCAACGCGCGATACCACTGGCCTGCAGCCGGCTGACCAGCCCGCCGAAGGCGACTGGCCGGCGTGGGGCCGCAGCAATGCGGGCACCCGCTATTCGCCCCTGCAGCAGATCACCCCGGCCAATGTGGCCACGCTGCAGCCGGCCTGGCAGTTCCGCACCGGTGACCTGCCGAAGAAGCGCTGGGGCGCGGAAACCACGCCCCTGAAGGTCGGCGACCGCCTGTACCTTTGCACCGCGCGCAACCGCCTGATCGCGCTCGACGCCAGCAGTGGCAAGGAGCTGTGGCGGTTCGATCCGAAGGTGAAGGACGCCTCGATCCCGTACACCGCCGCCTGCCGTGGCGTGAGCTACTACGAGCAGCCGAGCGCGCCTACGATGGCCGATGCGGCGCTGGCCGATGTCGCGGCCGATCTGGCGCTGCCCGAACCACCGCCCAGCGTCACCCGCAGCGCTACGCCGGGCAGTCATCCCGCGTGCTGGGCCCGCATCATCGAAGGCACCCTGGACGGCCGCATCATCGCGGTGGACGCAGACAGCGGCCGTCCCTGCGCCAACTTCGGCAACAACGGCCAGGTCGACATCACCCTTGGAATGGGCGACGTGCCCCCTGGCTACGTGTCGATCAACTCGCCACCGGCGATCGTGCGAGGCGTGATCGTGACCGGTCACCAGGTGTTGGATGGGCAGCGCCGCGACGCGCCCTCGGGCGTGATCCAGGCCTACGACGCGATCACCGGCAAGCTGCGCTGGGCGTGGGACATGGACCAGCCCGAGCGCAACGGCCTGCCGCCGCACGAGCAGACCTACACGCGCGGCACGCCGAACATGTGGACCACCGCGACCGGCGATGAGGCGCTGGGCCTGGTCTACCTGCCACTGGGCAACTCGGCGGGCGACTACTGGAGTGGCTCACGCAGCGAAAACCAGAACCGCTATTCGACCTCGCTGGTGGCGATCGACGTGGCCACCGGCAAGCCGGTCTGGCATTTCCAGGCGGTGCGCAAGGACGTGTGGGACTACGACCTCGGTTCGCAGGCCAGCCTGATCGACTACCCGACGGCGGCCGGCAAGGTGCCGGCGATCCTGCTGCCGACCAAGCAGGGCGACATGTACATCCTCGACCGCCGCAACGGCCAGCTGCTGACCGCCGCCGAGGAGCGCAAGGTACCCGTCGGTGGCGTCGAGCCCGAGCAGCGTTCGCCCACGCAGTTGTTCTCGCTGTACCACACACTGCGCCGCGAGCATGACCTGACCGAGCGCGACATGTGGGGCATCACTCCGATCGACCAGCTGGTCTGCCGCATCCAGTTCCGCAAGGCGTACTACGAAGGCTTCTACACGCCGCCGAGCAGCGATCGGCACTCCATCGAGTACCCCGGCTACAACGGTGGTTCGGACTGGGGAAGCGTGGCGGTGGATACCCGCCGTGGCGTGATCGTGGCCAACTACAACGACATGCCCAACTACAACCGGCTGGTACCGCGCGCGGAGGCCGATCGCATGGGCTGGCTGCCGCGCGAGAAGATCCGCGTCGACAAGGGCGGCGCTGAAGGGGCTGGTGACCCGCAGGTGGGAACGCCCTATGGCATCCAGGTGAACGCAGGTTGGCGGCTGCCGTTCACCGGGCTGCTGTGCAAGCAGCCACCCTATGGCGGCATCCGTGCCATCGATCTGCGCACCGGCAAACTGCTGTGGGACCGCCCATTCGGCAGTGCGCGCGGCAATGGGCCGTTCGGAATCCGCTCCGGCCTGCCGATCGAGATCGGTACGCCAAACAATGGCGGCTCGGTGGTCACCGCCAGCGGCCTGATCTTCATCGCCGCTGCGACCGACGATCTACTGCGCGCCATCGACCTGAAGACCGGCAAGGAACTGTGGCATGCCAAGCTGCCGGCGGGTGGGCAGGCCAACCCGATGGTGTACGAGCAGGGCGGGCGACAGTACGTGGTGATCATGGCCGGCGGCCACCATTTCATGGAAACCCCGAACGGCGATTACGTGATGGCGTTTGCGTTGCCGAGGTAACCGGACTGGGGGCGGCGGGCCGACCCCAGTGCGTGGCGCTGTCACACCGTCACCACCACCTTGCCGATCTGCTCGTTCGATTCCAGGTAACGATGCGCGTCCTGGATCTGCGCGAACGGGAACACCTTTGCGATCATCGGCACCAGCACGCCCTTGTCCAGGCCGTCGACGATGAATGCCTTGGCGCGGGCCAACGCGGCATCGTCGGAGACGATTTCCGAGTACAGATAGCCTTTCAGCGTGAGCGACTTGCCCAGCACGTTGAACAGCGGGAACGGGGTCGGTTCGCTGCTCAGCGCACCGTACTCCAGCAGGATGCCGCCACGCGCCATGGCTTCGGTCAGCGGCACGAACTGCGGGCCACCAATCGGGTCGAACACTACGCGGGCACCGGCACCACCGGTGATGCGCGCCACTTCGGCCGCCAGATCCTGTTCCTGGGTGGCGATGACATGGGCGGCACCGGCATCGAGCAGGGCCTGGCGCTTGCCCGGGCCGCGCGTTACCGCGATCGGCGTGGCACCTACCGCGTTGGCGATCTGGATCGCAGCCAGGCCGACACTGCTGCTGGCAGCGGTGATGATGACGAAATCCCCGGCAGCCAGCTGCGCCTGCTCCAGCAACGCACCCCAAGCGGTGACGTACTGCATCCACACCGCGGCCGCCGTTTCAAAGCCCAGTGCCTGCGGATGCTTGACCACCAGCCGCGCCGGCACGTTGGCCAGTTCGCCGTACGTGCCCCAGCGTGCGATATCCAGCGGCGGGACCACGCTGACGGCATCGCCGACTGCGAACCCGCTCACCGCACTGCCGACGGCTTCGATCACGCCGGCCGCTTCGTAGCCCAGGCGGCTGGGGAACTGCGCTTCCTGCAGGTAGGCGCCGTTGCGGAACATCACCTCGGCGCGGTTCAGGCCGATGGCCTTTACCCGGATCTGGATCTCGTCGGCGGCAGGGGCCGGAACGTCGATGTCGTCGATGCTCAGGACATCGGCGTTGCCGTACTCGTGGATGCGGACAACCTGGGTCATGGGGAGGGCTCCAATGAGAAGCCGGCGAAGGGGGCCGGCAGGAAGGTGAGGTCTACTGTGCGCGTGGTCTGCATCCAGAATAAGGGGTAATCTCGGGTTTCATTGAAAAATAATCTTTTGCAATGGACCTGATCGCTCCCCTGCGGACCTTCGCCAAGGTGGCCGAGGCCGGCTCCTTCGCCGCTGCGGCCGATGCACTGGACCTGTCGCCACAACTGGTCGGCAAGCATATCCAGGCATTGGAACAGCACCTGGGCGTGCGCCTGCTCAACCGCACCACGCGCAAGCAGAGCCTGACCGACTTCGGCCAGGCCTATCTGGCGCGGGCGCGGGTGATCCTGGAAGAAGTGGAGGGCGCCGAGCAGTTGGCCGAAGTGGCCCGCGGGCGGCCGATGGGACGCCTGCGCATCAGCGCGCCGGTCACCTTCGGCGTGCACGCACTGGGTCCGGCGGTGGTGGCTTACATGCAGCAGTACCCGGACGTGCAGGTCGATCTGAACCTGTCCAACAGCCTGGTGGACATCGTCGAAGACGGTTACGACCTGGTGTTCCGTACCGGTGACCTGGCCGACAGCGGGCTGGTGGCGCGACGGCTGGGGCCGTATCCCCTGGTCCTGTGTGCATCGCCGACCTACCTGTCATCGCGCCCGGCCATTGTTCGCCCGACCGATCTGAGCCGCCATGAGTGCCTGGGTTTCGCGCATTCGATCATCCGCACCCGCTGGAGCTTCCGCGACGCCGACGGCAGCGTGCTGACCGTGCCGGTGTCCAGCCGTTTCATGGTCAACCAGGCCGAGCCGCTGCTGACCGCCGCCATCGGGGGGCTGGGGCTGATCCTGCAGCCGCACGAAATGCTGGCCGGAGCATTGGCGCGCGGTGAACTGGTGGAAGTGCTGCCGGCGTACGTGCCGGTGTCGACCTGGATCAACCTGGTGTATCCACGCGATCGCCAGCTGACCCCCAAGTTGCGCAGCTTCCTCGACTTCTGCGTGGCGTGGTTCAACGAACAGACCATGGCGCGGCGATAGCGCGACCATCGGTTAGCATGGTTTCCATCAACCGCGAAGGATCGCATCCTCATGTCGCTTCCATGGCTGCAGCGTGTCGCGCGCTTCCTGCTGCTGGTGCTGCCTGCGTTGCTGTTCAGCTCCGGATTGCAGGCTGCCGAACTTCCAGCGCAGGCGCTGGCGGAGTGGGAAGCGCACGGTCGTGCCGATGGTCTGGCCCGAGCTGACACGGTCTGCCAGGACTTCCTGAAGGCAATGGGCCGGAAACCAGAAGGCCTAGAGTACGTGGATTGCAGCCAGAACGATGCCTCCTACATCAAGCCGATCGAAGCCCACTACCGCGTTGCGGGTGCCCAGGCAGCGAAGGTCGAAGCCTTCCTGCACGCAACGTTCGGCTTGCCTGCATTGCGTTACGTCTGCTGCGGCTGGAGCAACGGTGAACCTTACTACTGGCGCGAAGGTCCGGACGCGGTGAGATACCAGATCGGCATGGGGGTGGAATCGCTGCCGTACGAACGGGACGAATGGCAGCGCATCGAGGCATTCAACGTCACCGTAGAGGTGTTGCGGCAGACTCCCTAGCGTAGATGCGGCGGGTGGTTCCTTCGTCTAGGATGCGCCCAGGGATCCCCGCAAAGGAACTGCCATGAGGGCTGTTGGACGTCTGCTTCTCTGCAATGCGCTGGCATGTTCGGTCTTGATGGCCACGTCGGTTTTTCCAGCAGTTGGCGCAACATCTTCCGAACGTGCACATCCGCGCGCGCAGGATGCCATCGATGACTGGCTTGCGGCGTTCAATGCAGGCAGCCTCGATGCGTTGCAGGCATTCGCCGACAGATATGCGAAGAAGCAAGGCAGTAGTCCCAAGGACTATCTCGAGTTCCGCGAGAGCACCGGCCCACTGCGCGTGCTGGAAACACTCGAGAGCGCGCCCAGCCAGGCGAAGCTGCTGGTGATGGGCCAGCTGAGCGAGCGCGCGATGTGGGTGACGGCCGTCATGGATCCGGCCAGCCCGGCGCATCTGAAGCAGTTCCAGATCGAAGGCACTGAAACTCCGGACAAGTTCAAGCCGGAGAGGGTTGCTTTGCCTGCGCTGATGGCCGATGCCACAGCAAAACTGGAGGCGCTGCGGGCGCAGGATGCGCTGTCGGGTGCGTTGCAGGTGGCACAGAACGGCAATGTGCTGCTGGACTGGCGCGGTGGCGATGCCGATCGCACCGCTGGTATTCAAGTGGGCGTGGGTACGCAGTTCCGCCTTGCGTCTTCCAACAAGATGTTCACCGCAGTGGCCATCCTGCAGCTGGTACAGGAGGGCAAGCTCAGCCTTGATGACACGATCGGCAAGCATCTGCCGGACTATCCGAACAAGGCCGTTGCCGGCACCGTGAACGTGCGCCAACTGCTGACCCACACCAGCGGCCTGGGCGATTTCTTCGGCGACGATTTCGAGCAGTATTCCGCGTCGTTGAAGACGCTGGATGACTATGTGCAGCGCTTTGCCAGGGATGCACCGCACTTCACGCCGGGCAGCCAGGACAGCTACTCGAACTATGGCTTTATCGTGCTTGGGCGGATCATCGAGGCCGTCTCCGGGCAGTCGTACTACGCGTATTTGGAAGAGCACATCCTGCGCCCGGCTGGAATGACCGGCACCGGCTTCGAGCCGGAAACAGTGAGCGTCCCGCAGCGTGCCGTCGCCTATACGAAGAAGGATGGGCAATGGGTCCGTGAAACGAAGTCGCTGCCCTGGCGCGGCATTTCAGCCGGTGGTGGCTACAGCACGGTGGCCGACATGGTGAAATTCGCCGAGGCATTGCGCAGTGGAAGGCTGGTCTCACCTGCATTGCTGCAGCAGGCCACCACGGCGCAGAACCACAAGGGCTGGTACGGATTCGGCTTCGTGGTGCAGGGCGAGGGCAGGGAGCACCAGTACGGCCACGAAGGCGGTGCGCCCGGCTCCAACAGCGCCATCGTGGTGCTGCCCGCACAGGGCTATGTGATCGTTGGGCTGGCCAATGTCGATCCGGATGCGATCGGCAATGTGGTCAATTACATCGCGCGACGTGTGCCGCTTTGATCGCGACGTGTGCCGGTCATTCCGGCACCCGCACCATCTTCGTCATCAGATGTTCCACCACACCTGTCGGGTCCGCAGTGCGGCCGACGTGCGTGCTCGACATCTGCACCACCGAACTGCGCTTGGCAGTGAGGAAATGGAAGCGCGAACGCGCGGGCAGCTGCGCGATTGGTCCGGCGGTCGCGTCGCCGCGGCAGATGGCCACGATCGCATCCAGCCACGGCTGCAGCGCCTCCTGGTCCAGCGCTGGGGCGAAGGCTTGCAGGCGTGCCGGATCGATCTCGATGGCCGCTTCCAGATGACGCGCGCCGGGACAGGAGACGATCACCCCGACGTTGATGAATTCCTCGCGCTCCACCCGCGGCACCACGCGGATGACGGCGTAGTCATACGTGTGCAGCGTGGGCACGGATGGCCTCCTGCACGAACACCGCACGCACTTTCAGGCGGTGCTTTAGATAACTGATGTAGCCTTGGCGGTAGGCCTGCGGGCTGTCGAACGCGGGCTCATTCACCAGCCAGCTGTCCGGCACCAGGCCGACGATACGCTCGATCTCGGCATCGGTCAGGCGCGCGGCCAGCTCGGCATCCACCCCGGCGATGCGGCTGGCGAACGACAGCAGCACATGGTCGCGGATCAGAACGAACGGCTTCTCGCAGGCATCGCCAGCATTGGCCCAATCGTGGTGGAAGTACATCGCCGCGCCGTGATCGATCAGGTACAGCCTGCGGTGCCACACCATCAGGTTGGGGTTCCGCGTGGTGCGGTCGACATTGCTGGTGAACGCATCGAACCAGACGATGCGCGAGGCCAGATCGGCATCCACCGGCATTGCCGCCGGGTCGTAGTTGATCGCACCGGGCAGGTAGTCCAGGCCCAGGTTCAAACCTTCGCTGGCGCGGATCAGTTCCTGGATCTCCGGATCCGGCTCGGTGCGGGCAAACTCGCGGTCCAGCTCCACGAACAGGATCTCCGGAATCGGCAGGCCCAGCGTGCGCGCCATCTCACCGGCGATCAGTTCGGCGATCAGTGCCTTCGGTCCCTGGCCGGCGCCACGGAACTTCAGCACGGCCATGCCGTCGTCGTCGGTCTCGACCACGGCCGGCAGGGAGCCACCTTCCCGCAAGGGAGTGATGTAGCGGAGGGCATGTACGGTGCGCATGCGCGCATTCTAGCGTGGGTGCCGCCAAGGGAGCGCCGGGGCGCCCCGGCGGCTCCACGTCATTCACTGTCAGTGAGCCAGCGCACCGCGCTGTTGTTCCTGCACCTGTGCGCGGGTCTGCTCCTGCGAGGCCTGATCGGCCTGCCGGTTGACCACGGCAAGTGTGTCCAGGCTTTCCTGCACGGGGCGTTGTGCGGCCTCGGCAGTGGGCGAGGAGGCGCGCAGCGAGGCTGGATCATCCAGCGGCCCCTTCACCACGAAGATGTTCTGCGCCGCGCCCGTACCATCGGTCTGGCGGCTGAGCACCACATGGTCGACCCGGTCCAGCCCGTTTTCGCGGGCCAGCACCAGAAGGCTGGCGCTCAGGCGCTCGCTGGACGCATCGAAGCTGCGTCCATTGGCGGCATCCAGCTCAGCCACCTTGCCGCGGATCTGTTCGTGCAGGGAGCGGTCACGCCCTTCCGCAAGCGGCGTCGGTATGCCATCGCCCTCCGTCGCATGCCGTGCGGTGATCGGCACATGCGTATGCGTGCCCTCAGTGTGGTCGAAGTAACGCAGCGTCGACGGCGAGGTACTGGTATCGAAGTAGGGCTGGCGCGGGGGCGAGCCCTCGCCGAGGTTGAGCCCGTTCTGCTCCAGCAGGCGCTCGTCCAGGCCCAGCTTCTTCATGTTCACTTCCATCCGGCTGACGCCGTCGGGCGCTGGATTCGCGGCCTCGTATCCGCTGGCCAGTTTGATCGCCTGGACGCCGTAGAAATTCTGGTAGTCCGAATTCCCATGATGGCCCAGGCCGGTGCTGACGCCCTGATCGTAATAGTGCTTGGCCATTCCCTCGATGTTGGCTGCGGTGGGGGAGATGGTCAGGTCCGCATTGAGGGTCAGCTCCGGGTGCGGTGCATAGGTGATCGGCGGGCCGGGTCGCGACTGGATGACGTCTGTCGAGCGGGTGCTGGCTTCATACAGGTCGCGCAGGGTAGCGTCCGGGTTGCTGGCACGTACCTGGCTGACCAGCGCATTCCAGCCTGCGATGTTCGAAGAGGCCTCATCGCGGCGGTTGGCGGCGAGCAGGGTGCCGATCGCCTCGGTGTAATCATGGCTGGTGGTACGGCCTGCGATCTGCTCCACGTCGGCATCGAACTGCACGTAGGCACGCTCGACATCAGCATCGTTGAAGCCATGCTGGATCTCGTGACCGAGTACAAAGGTGACCTCGGCCGCGTCGAACCTGTCCGGCGCCGCCGGGGTCGACAAGCTGCTGGCGGGCAGGTTGATGGATTTCGTGCCGGTCTCGTAGGTGCCACCCGCATTGCTTGCGGCGGGCAACAGTTCGAAGCGTTCCAGATAGCCTGCCGCGATGGCTGCGTCCACCTGCTTTGCCAGCACGGGCGAACCCGCGATGACGCTGCGCAGGTTGCCGACCTGGTCGCTGGTGACGTCGGTCTTGCCGGCGAACTCGCCCAGCAGGCGTTCCGTTTCTGCGGAAAGGATCGTCATTGATGGCTCCCCTTACTGCACGGTGACAAGACGCACGCAGGCATGCGTGGCGTCGCCGAGGGCGTGGGGGTTCTCGGGCATGGTATTGACCTTGATGCTCAGCTGCGGTCGATCAAAGCGGTCGTAGATCACTCGGCCGTGTTCGCCGCGCACCGTCTCGCGCTTGAAGCCAGCGGCATCCAGTGCCGAAGCGAAGTGGTTGAAGTCGACCTGGCAGATCGCCGCGGCCGAGGCCTTGCGATCGCTGCTGGTGTCCATGAAGTTCAGGTCCAGCCGCGCGTCGGCAGTGCCGGCCCGCTGCACTTCCAGTCCGTAGCCCCATTCCGGTGTCAGCGTGCCGCCATAGCCGAAGTGGCCGGGGCCGAAGACCTGCGCCGGCGCCTGCATCGCCGCGGACAGGCGCTCGGCGGTGAGCTCGCGGGTGGAGGTCGTCGTCTTGATAAGGTCCAGCAGGCGCAACAGCAACTGCTCCGCGTTGAGCGGAGAGGGCGGGGAAGTCTCGGCTACAGATGGGGCCATGGTGTCGGTTCCTTGAGAAGTCGGCGTGCGGTCGGCGGCATGTGCGCAGGCGCAGAGCGTGGCCGCTGAAAGTGCGAGCGTCCACGGTCGTATGAATGCGTACCGGGGCATGTGCGTTCCTTGCAGATTGAAGGCTGACCCTAGGTGCAGCCGGGTGAAGCAGAGGTTAAGCGTAATCGAGGCACCCGAATGCGATACAAAAGGTGAACGGGTGCGCATTCTTCACTTGACCATTCCGCGCGCGATGTCAGCATCGGGTCCATGGAGCATCAACTTCGCGTGTGACCTTCAACAGGAGGCCGTCATGCAACAACAGCGCAGCTGTCACGCTTTACCCTGCATGCAATGCAACGCGTGGTGTTGACCCTGGTCTGATACGGCCACTTTGCCGGCACGGATGGCCGCCACCCACAGCATCCGCCACTGTTCACCCGACGCGGTCCCGGCCTTGACGTGCCGGCCCTGCAATACAGACATACGCCCGTCAGATTGTCCCTGCGTTGCCCGATGGCCTTCGCAGCGCGGAGGCTGGCTTGTCCATGATGATCCTGCAGGCTTTGGAGGTGCACCGATGAGCGACCAATACGAACGAATGCTGCCGGCCCTGGACGATGCCAAGGTCGAAGAAATGATCGGAAAACTGGTGCTGGTCGGGGTGACCCGCTACGGCGGCGACGGCCAGGTGCAGGGACTGGAGCAGTATGCGGGAACGGTGCTGCGCATCAGTGCCGATGAAGGCGTTGTGCTGGCCGACGAGAATGATGGCCACGAGCGTTACCTGCCGCCGATGCTCGACCAGTACCTGCCGGCCCAGCCGGGTGAGTACCGGATGAGCAACAGCGGCATGATCGTGGTCGACCCGGACTATCTCACCGCCTGGGACCTGCACGCCCAGCAGTAGTGCCAGGCCATGCCTGGCAATGGCCGTCCGGCCACCTGCACTCCACTTTGCCCCATCCGGCCACTAGCCCTTCCGGCCCATTCACGACAACCCCTGCGGTGCTAGATTCGGGGCCATGCCCGATTCCGGGTACCCATTCACACCCCAGGGGATAAGGATGCTGATCCGTCGAACCTCTCTGGCGGCGGCTGTTGCCGTTGCCACTGTCGGCCTGCTGGCCGCTGGCCCGGCGCTTGCCGATTACGCGAAGCCGCCGGAACACCTGCTCAAGGTGCTGAAGGCACTGCCGCCGCCGGCACCGAACGTGGCCCCGGGCGGCCAGCGCCTGCTGCTGACCACCGCACAGACCTATCCGTCGATCAGCCGCGTCGCCCAGCCGTACCTGAAGCTGGCCGGTGTGCGTCTGGAGCCGAAGAACCGCAGTCGCCATGACACTCCCGGCGGCTACGGTATTCCGGCCTGCGTGGCCGACTTCACCCTGGTCGATATCGGCAGCGGCAAGGAAACCAAGGTCAACCTGCCGCAGGGCTGCGCCACCGGCGCGCTGTGGTCGGCCGACGGCAGCCATTTCGCCTTCCAGAATGCGGTTGATACCAGCGTGCAGCTGTGGGTCGGCGATGCTGCGACCGGCCAGGTGAAGCAGGTGCCGAACGTGCAGCTGAACCCGATCTTCGGCTACACCGTGCAGTGGCTGGGCGGCAGCCAGAACCTGCTGGTGAAGCTGGTACCGGCCAATCAGGGTCCGGCGCCGTCCAACGGTGGCGTGCCGACTGGTCCGGATGCGCAGGAGTCGCTGGGCAGCAGTGGCGAGAGCAGCACCTACGAAGCCCGCGACACGCTGACCAGCGTGCATGACGAGAAGCTGTTCGCCTACTACGGTGCGTCGCAGCTGGCCGTGGTCGATACCGCCGCCAACAGCGTGCGCCCGGTCGGGCAGCCGGCGCTGTTCAACGAGGTCAGCGCCGCGCCCGATGGCGTGCATGTGCTGACCGAATCGATCAAGGCCCCGTACTCGCATGCCGTGACCTACCAGCGCTTCGCCAACGATGTGGCAGTGCTGGATGTCAGCAACGGGCGCAGCACGCCGATCGCCAGCCTGCCGCTGGCGGATCGCGTGCCGGTGCACGGCGTGCCAGAGGGCCCGCGCGGTTTCGACTGGCGAGCCACCGATCCGGCCACTCTGGTCTATGCCGAAGCGCTGGACAAGGGCGACTGGAAAATCAGCGTGCCGCACCGTGACCGAGTGCTGATGCTGAAGGCCCCGTTCAACGGCAAGCCGACCGAGATCACGCGCACCGCACAGCGCTTCGAAGGTTTTGCATGGACCGCTGATCCGGCCGTGGCTTTCCAGTATGAGAACGACGAGAACCGCCACTGGGTGCAGACCCGCATCGTCGATGTGGACCAGCCGAAGAAGGAAGGCCGCCTGCTGTGGGACATGTCCAGCGATGAGCTGTACGGCAATCCCGGCAACCTGGTCTTCACCCGCCTGCCGAATGGCGCGCAGGTCGTACGCCAGGATGGCAACCACGTGTTCCTCAGCGGCCGTGGCGCCTCGCCGCAGGGCGACCGTCCGTTCCTGGACCGCCTGGACCTGGGCACGCTGAAGAGCGAGCGCCTGTTCCGCAGCAGTGCCGACGCCTACGAACAGTTCCTCGGCTTCAGCAACACGCCGGGGCGCTACCTGACCTGGCACCAGTCGGTGATCGATCCGCCGAATGCCTTCATCCGCCAGCAGGGTGAAGCGGTAGCCGGCGCGAAGACCGGCGAAGCGCAGTTCGCCTCTACCGCGACCGCGCTGACCAGGCTGGTCGACCCGACCCCGGAAGTGCGCCAGATCAAGAAGCAGCTGGTGACCTACAAGCGCGCCGACGGCGTGGACCTGTCGTTCACTCTTTACACGCCGCCGGGCTACAAGGAAGGCCAGCGCGTGCCGGCGATCCTGTACGCGTATCCCGCCGATTTCGCCAATGCGGCGCAGGCCGGTCAGGTGTCCGGTTCGCAGCAGACCTTCACCCGTCTGCAGCCGTACCGCCTGATGCTGCTGGCCGGCTACGCGATCATCGACAACGCCTCGTTCCCGATCGTGGGTGACCCGAAGAACGCCTACGACACCTACCTGGAGCAGCTGGAAGCCGATGCCAAGGCCGCGGTGGACAAGGCCGTGGACATGGGCGTGGTCGATCGCAACCGCATCGGCGTGACCGGTCACAGCCACGGTGGCCTGATGACCGCCAACCTGATCGCCCACACCAACCTGTTCAAGGCCGGGGTGGCGACCAGCGGTTCGTACAACAAGACCTTCACCCCGTTCGGCTTCCAGAATGAGCGTCGTTCGGTATGGCAGGCGCAGCAGGTGTACCTGAAGGCCTCGCCGTTCTTCTACGCCGACAAGATCAAGCTGCCGCTGCTGCTGGTGCACGGCGAGGACGACGCCAACCCGGGCACCGAACCGTTCCAGTCGCGCAAGCTGTACCAGGCGATCCGCGGCAACGGTGGCACCACCCGCCTGGTGATGCTGCCGAACGAACCGCACTGGTACACCGCGCTGGAATCGAACGAACAGCTGGTGGCGGAAATGCTTAACTGGTTCGACACTTACGTGAAGAACGCAAAGTAGAGTCGAGCTTGCTCGACTGCCGTGGAAAGGCCGCCTCCGGGCGGCCTTTCTGCATCCTGTAGAGCCGAGCCCATGCTCGGCTGCTGTCCACATGTAAATGATGCCGACGGCTTTGCAATCAACTGTGGAGACTCGGTAACGACGTGTTACCGGCACATTCGCATGCCATGCAGATGGGCTAGGCTGACCCTGTGAGTTCGCCCCGGGTCGGTGCAATGAAAGCCATTCTTCTTGCTGGAACGTTGTACTTGGTCCTGGTCTCAACTGCAGGTGCGCAGCCACTGCCCACCGAACTGGCGCAGCTGGGCATCGTCGCCGGCATGCCCTACGCCAAGGCCAAGCGCCTGCTGGATGCCGCAGGCTGGCAGATAAAGCCTGCGCAGGGCGCGCCGGAGTCGCTGGAGGGCTTTCCGGAAGTCGGATGCCAGAAGGACGGAAAGCAGTGTGCGACGACCTTCGAAAAGGACGGTCAACAGATCGCGGTGCGGCTGGGCACTACCCTGGCAGGGCAGCCGTTCGTGCAGAGCGCTGACTGAGCGTCCGCCACGCTCACGCCAGCGGTAGACGATCCTGCGCGTGCGACAGCCGGTCATGCAGATCGCGCACGTGCTCGGCCTTGGCATGCACCCGGGTCGTATCGCCGAAACTGCGTAGATAAGCGCAGGCCGCGAAGCCGGCGCTCTTCTTTTCGTACTCGGCAATCCAGGCCAGTCGATCCGGATTGTTGGCCTGTTCGGCTGACCATGCGGCCACCGGTGGCCGGATGCGGTACTTCAGGCCGACGCGCCACGGCTTCGGTGTCAGTCGCGCACGGAAACAATGCTGCAGCCGGCACATGCGCGCGTACAGGGTGTCGGTGCCCAGTGCCTTGAATAACGACTGCAGCTGCTCGTCCTCGGGCGAGAACGAGGCATGCATCGCCAGCACACGCAGCCCGGCCGGCGTGCGGTAGGCGCGCAGATGCCAATCCGGATGCTGTTCGATGAAGGCTGCGACGCGCTGCAGGGCTACACCTTCGGCGCCACCGGCGGCGGCCAGGCGCCGCTTGCGCTGCATCAGCATCGCGGCGTTCACCAGCACCACGGCCGCCACACCCAGTACCAGTCCCACCAGCCAGTGCCAGAGCAGGGTGCCGATGATGGCACCGGCGAACAGCAGCGCTGCGGCGATGAGGGCGGGCATCACGCAACCTGCCGGTGGTTGCGCATGGTCGATGTCGGCGAACAGCACGTCCGGGGTGTTCAGGCACAGCGCGCCATAGCTGTTGCGGGTGATGATGACATCGCTGTCGCGCTGCACGATCTGCTCGCGGATCGGTACCCCTTCCACGCCGTAATTGCTGCGCACTTCGCGGCGCGGGAGCGCCTGCCCGGCAAGAATGGCGTTGAGTGCTTCGTTGGCACGGCGGTCGGCGTGTCCCTGGGCCTCGGCAGGGCTTTCGTCGGACCAGCCGAAGCGACGCACGACCACCGGCCGGCCGCGGAAACGGGCCTGCAGGCGGGCTTCGGCCCAGTACGCGGGAACGATCATCATCGTGCGGTGCTCCATCTTCCGTGGCAGGTGCCGAAGCGAGTCTGGCACAGCGCCGGGGTGCCCGCATCCGCCTGCTGCGGTTGGCCGTGCGGAGTGATAGATTGCGCGCTTCGCATGCACTCCACCAAGGACGGAGCGATGTCCATGATCCTGCGCGGCCTGTTGGCCCTGGCCTGTGCCGGGGCGACGGGCGTGGCCACGGCGGCAGCTCCGGCGGGGCCGCAGATCCTCACCGAGGATGTCAGTCGTTTCTATGCGCTTTACGATGGTGCTGGCGGTAAACCCAGTGTTGCGCAGCTGCGTGGATACATGGCCGAAGGTTCGACGGGCCTGGCGGAGCTGGCCAAGGCGCGCCGGGTAACTCCCGAACGGATGGCCGAGTCCATCGCCAGCCAGCCCGAGCTGTATGCGCAGGGGCGAAACTGCCTGGCCGAGCTGCCGGCGGTCAAGCAGCGCCTCGTACAGGTGTTCGCCAACCTGCAGGCGATCTATCCGCAGACCCGGTTCCCGCCGGTGACCATCGCAGTGGGCCGTGGCCGGCCTGTGGGGCTGACCTCGAAGAGTGGGGTGATCATCGGCCTGGAAGCGCTGTGCGCGGCCGACTTCATGAATCCCAGTGTGCAGGACCGCTTCGTGCACGTGATCGCACACGAGTACGTGCACATCCAGCAGACCGGCCTGAGCGACTTCGAGCCGGGAGATCCGCGCGCGACCGTGCTGCGCGTGTCGCTGGGCGAAGGCATCGCCGAGTTCATCACCGAACTGATTTCCGGCAACGTCGGCAATGGGCGCCACGCGGCGTGGACGCGCGGCCGGGAAGTGCATATCGAAAGTGCATTCGCACTGGATCTGGACAGCACCGACCTGTCGCCGTGGCTGTACAACTACAAGCCGGGCTCGCAGGAGCCCTATGACCTGGGTTACTGGGTGGGGTACCGCATCGCCAAGGCCTATTACCTCCAGGCCAAGGACAAGCGTGATGCGGTGCGTGCGCTGATCCAGCAGGACAACCCGAAGGCGATCCTGGCCGCCAGCGGCTGGACGCCGGGCATGTGGATGCCGGCGAAGGTGACCGGTGTCGCGGCGCGCACGGCTGCACGCTGAGCGCGGGGCAGGGCGTTAGACTGCTGGAGACCGTTTCAGGAGAAACCGCATGCGTGGACCTGTTGGGATTGCCACTGCCACCGTCGTGATGCTGGGCCTCGCGTTGGCTTCTCCGCTGGGTGCCGCTGAAGCCGTCGCAGTCAATCCGCTGCTGCGGACGCCCATTGACCAGCTTCGTCCCGACGAAGTGCGCTTCATGCAGCAGCGCCTGGCCGATTGGCCGGAGCTGCAACGCTATCGTGATGCCAACGCGCAACTGCCTGCGGCAGTGCCGTGCCAGCCGCGCGTGGTGTTCTTCGGCGACTCCATCACCGAAGGCTGGGGAAGGGAAGGCAGTGCCGGTTTCTTCCCCGGCAAGGGCTGGCTCAATCGTGGCATCAGCGGCCAGACCACGGCGCAGATGCTGGTGCGCTTCCCGCAGGACGTGCTGGCGCTGAAGCCACAGGTGGTGGTGATCCTGGCCGGCACCAACGACATCGCCGGCAACACCGGCCCGTCCACGCAGGCGATGATCGAAGACAACCTGTACGCGATGGTGGACCTCGCCCGTGCACACGGCATCGCCGTGGTGCTGGCATCAGTGCTGCCGGTCAGCGACTACCCGTGGCTGCCGGGCACGGCACCTGCGCCCAAGGTGCGTGAATTGAACACGGCATTGAAGCGTTATGCCGATGCACAACAGCTGGTCTATCTGGACTACTACACGCCGATGGCCAATAGGGCTGGTGGACTGGATCCGCAGTTGGCCGACGACGGCGTGCATCCCACGGCGAAGGGCTATGCGGTGATGGCGCCGCTGGCCGAGGCGGCGATTAGCGTTGCACTGAATGATGAGAAGTTCAGAGATCCATAGATCTGGCTTTATGCGTCAGGCGTTGACGAGATTGCCTCGCGACTGGGGGGCTTGTCTGCGGAAGAATGACTGACTTGTGCTTGAAACTGGAAAAAGCGATGCGCGGGATTTCTCTCTCGGTGGTGGAAGCGGTCGCAAGGGCAGTTTTTGAGCGAAGTCCTTCGCTTGTCACTGAATTTTACTCGGCTCCTGGAGAGGATTTTCAACGATTCAGTAGCGCTGAAGAGCTCTGCAGCTATGCGAAGTTGCTCCGCGAAGCAAAAGGTGGAGCCGTTTTCGTTGCAGTTCAATATCCTGATATGTGTGGAGAAGTCAGTGTCCGGAAGGTTGAACTGATCAAGGGGCCGGATAGCGGAAAACACCGGTTCACCATAGGCGGATGGGGGCTGATCAACGTTCATTTGCCTCTATCTCCAGATGCCAGCATGTCGGCAAGAATCTGCGTTTTGTCGGAGCGCGCAGCACTTGGTAGAGAGCGAGCCGGCGTAGGTCTTCCTGCCGTAGATGGCTGGAACTGGAGAGCAGTCGAGTCGCACTCGCGTAGATTGAAACGGGTGCTGAATTCTGCAGTTGCGAGATCGGTGGTGACATCGCAATAACCTTCAACGCTGATGGGATCGGGAGGGCGACCTGCTCCAGCTGTCAGGTGCGCGATATCTTGGCCTTCGATAATCAGCGTGTTTGGGTGTCCGCACGGCACGGCACGGCACGGCACGGCATGCCAGCGCCAGTGGCACGGTCAATGGGGAGAAATGTTAGTAGAAGTCAGTGCGACTCAATACGCTCAGTTGGATGAGTTTGTCAGCGCTCTGTCAAATCGAGACACAGATACACTGATGATGAAGTTCAATCTGTCCGCCCCAGTGATCAGTGAGATATTCGAGGCGTTGCTGGTGTACTTTTCGCCGAGCGCAAAATTGTCAGCGCCACCGCTAGCGAGCCAGTACGAAGAGTTTCCTCTAATCGTTGCATACGAAAGCGCAGCGGGTGACATTTCAGGGGAGTTCTGTGTGCTTGAAAGCGACGAGCCCAGCGAGGCCATCTTATGTGTTGTTTTTTTGACGCAGCGCCAAACGAGCTGTGCTACGGATTCATAAACTCATAGCAATGGCAATGAGGCAAGGATCGCCGAAGATTGGCCCAGGGAAATGACGTGGCGCAACCGGTCGATGCTGCTAGTCATTCGGCAGGTTCGCCAGCAGCCACTCACAGAAGCTGATCACCAGCGAATCGGCCGCGCTGTCCTCATGCACCAGCCAACTCCAGCGTGGGCCGCGCACGCGTGCATCATCCAGGGCTTGCAGTAGGCCTTGTTCGCACGCATGCGCGCTCAGCAGTTCGCTGACCAGTGCGATGCCCAGCCCTTGGCAGGCAGCATCCAGCAGTTGCCCGGGCTCGGAGAAGTTCATGCCTTCGCGGCGCTGGCCCACGTCGGCGCCACCCTGCACCTGCCATTGGCTCCAGTCCATCTCACGTTCGCCATGCAGGGTGAGGCGTTCGTGCACGGGCGTGGCCAGCAGGTTGGGATGGCAGGCCGGATAGAGGCGGTCCTGCAGCAGCACGCGATGCTGGCACTGCGCCTGTGAGTCGAGGTCATCGCGTACCGCCACGTCCAACGTCTGCGTGGTCATGTCCGGTGCTTCTTCGCTGGTCAGCAACCACAGGTCGGCGTCGGGGTGCAGGCGGTGGAAGCTGGCCAGGCGCGGCACCAGCCAATGCCGGGCAAAGGCCGGGCTGGTGTTGACGATCAGTTGATTGGGCTTGCGGTACTGATCGAGCCGGCGGATGCCGCTGGCCAGCTGCCGCAGCAGGGATTGAGTGGTTTCCAGCAGGTCGATGCCGGCGTCGGTGAGGGTGACGCTGCGGCCCTGCCGGAAGAACAACGGCTGCTGCAGCGACGCTTCCAGGCCCCGGATCTGCTGGCTGATGGCCGACTGGGTCAGGTGCAGTTCCTCGGCCGCACGGTGGAAGCTGCCGAGCCGGGCGGCAGCCTCGAAACCCCGCAGGGCGTTCAGCGGTGGCCAGTGTTTGAGCATTTCAGGTAAGTAAAACTGTTCAATTGATGGCTGAATCTATCGTTTGTTCTTATGTGACGGCAAGCGCAGCATAGCGCCCATCCCACACCGGCCCTGGAGCCTGTCATGAGCAACCGTCGTCACTTCCTCACCCAGCTGGCGGGCGCCGCCGGTCTTGGTGGCCTGGCCGCGCTGGGCCTGGCCGGGCTGCCGGGTCGCGTATCCGCGGCGGGGCCAGGTGCGGGGGCTTGGCGCATGCCGGACGAACACGGGCCGCAGGAACGCGTCTTTCTGGCCTTCGCCGCACAACCGCGGGTGTGGGGCGCGCAGGCCGATGCGGTGAACGCCGCCGTGGCGCGGCTGGCCCGCACCATCGCACGCCACCAGCCGGTCAGCGTGCTGTGCCGCCCGGCGCAGTTGAAGCAGGCGCAGGACCGCTGTGGCCGCGACAACATCGAGTTCCTCGAGGTGCCGCTGGATGACATCTGGGTGCGCGACTACGGCGGGTGCTTCGTCACCGATGGCCAGGGCGGGCTGGGCCTGGTCGACTTCAACTTCAACGGTTGGGGTGGCAAGCAGAGCGCGCGCAACGATGGCGCGGTGGCGCCGTGGCTGACGCAGGTGACCGGCGCGACGTTGCTGGAAAGCGATCTGGTGGGCGAGGGCGGTGGTATCGAAGTGGACGGCCATGGCACGGCGATCCTCACCGAGAGCTGCTGGGTCAACCGCAACCGCAATCCGGACTGGTCGCGCGCGGATATCGAGGCCGAGCTGAAACATCGCCTGGGCGTGCGCAAGGTGATCTGGCTGCCCGGTATCGCCGGCAAGGACATCACCGATGCGCACGTGGATTTCTATGCGCGCTTCGTACGCCCGGGCGTGGTGATCGCCAATCTGGACAACGATCCGGAGTCCTACGATTACGACTTGACGCGCGAACACCTGCAGATCCTGCGTAGGGCCACCGATGCCGATGGCCGTCGCCTGCAGGTGCATACCTTGCCGCCGCCGCTTGACGGACGCGACAACGTGCATACCCGCGACAACGCCGATCTGGCGATGGGCTATATCAACTACCTGCCGATCAACGGCGCGGTGGTCGCGCCGCAGTTCGGTGACGACGCAGCCGATGGATTCTGCCGTGAACTACTGGAAGGCATGTATCCCGGCCGCGCGATCGAGCAGGTGGACATCGACGCGATTGCTGGCGGCGGTGGTGGCATTCACTGTGTGACCAAGAACATGCCGAAGGTGGGCTGACGCGCCTCAGGCATCGTCCTGCTTCAACGCGGCATCAGCCGCCAGCAGCGCTTCGGCGGCTGCACTGAGCGGCGGCGACGGTGGGGCGACCACGCCGATTGCTTCCATCATCTTCGGCATGCCCAGGAACTGCCGCGCGCGACGGTCGTAGATGCCGGTGACCAGCAGCGCACGGGTGGCGATCTTCTGCTCGGTCCCGATCATTACGCGCTGCTCCATGATGCCGCGCGAACCGACCCAGCCCACCAGCCGCGTTTCCAGGGTGAAGCGCTGGAACGGCTTCAGCTCGCGGCGGAACTGGATGGTGCCCGCGCCGACGATCGGTGCCCACTTCTCGCGCAGCGCCACCCGGCCCAGGCCCATGCGCAGGATAAGATCCAGCCGGCCAAGGTCGAAGATGTTCCAGTAGCGGCCGTTGGTCATGTGCAGGTTGCTGTCCAGGTCATTGGGCAGTACCCGGAACTGCAGCCGCGAGACCCCGAACGGGGCCTCCAGCTTGGGCCGGAACAGGCTGCACAGCAGCAGGTGGAGCAGGCGGAACCAGAGATTCATGGTTATGACGACTGTTATAGAATCGCCGGTACGCTAATCTATGACGACTGTCCTGGCAAGGAGCCTGCCGTGAGCCCGCGCCCCTCTGATGCGCCTCAACGCGTGATTGATGCTGCGGCACAGATGCTGGCGCGCGTGGGCCTCAATGCCACCAGCATCCGTGAGGTGACCAAGCTGGCCGAAGCGCCGCTGGGTTCCACCTACCACCACTTTCCCGGCGGCAAGCAGGAGCTTCTGGCGCGTGCCACCCATATGGCCGGCGACAAGGTGGAAGCGCTGCTGGTGGAGCTGCTGAAGGGCGGCGCAGTGCAGGGCCTGCAGCAGTTCCTGGCGATGTGGCGCGAGCGCCTGCTGCGCACCGATTTCCGCGCTGGCTGCCCGGTGCTGGCCGCTGCGGTTGAGGAGCCGGTGGAGGCCATGCCCAGCCAGCCGCGTGCCGCTGCGGCCGAAGTGTTCGCGCGCTGGCAGGGCCATCTGGCGGCGGCGTTCGTCGCCGAAGGTCACAACCCGGCAGCGGCGGCCGGCCTAGCCAGCCTGGTGATTGCCAGCGTGGAAGGTGCGGTGGCGATGTGCCGCGCACTGCAGGACATCGGCCCGTTCGACCAAGTGGCCGCGCAGTTGCTGAAGGCCGCCGCGCCGCCTTGATCCGGCGGCACGGTCGCGGGAGACTCGGCGCAGGCCCTGACTGGACGCCGCCATGGACGAATCGCACTGCCGCCACCTGATCGAGCACTACCTGCAGGCCTACAACCGCTTCGACATCGACGCCATGCTGGCGGTGCTGGCGCACAACGTGCGCTTCGAAAACCATAGCGGTGGCCAGCTGACGATGGTCACCGAAGGCATCGATGCCTTCGGCGAACTGGCACGGCAATCGGCGCCGTTGTTCCGTGAGCGCGAACAGCGGTTGCTCGAGTTGACCTTCGAGGATGGCATGGCGCTGGCCAGCATCGGCTGGCGTGGCGTGTTCGCGCAGGACATTCCCGGTGGTCCCAGCGCGGGCTCGGAACTGTCTCTGAAGGGACGCAGCGAGTTTGCTTTTGAGGACAGCCGCATCGTGCGGATCATCGACCGCAGCTGATGATCGATGGCCTCGGCCCGTCGTCTGGACAGCGGCTCCGGCCGCGGTAGAATCCGCGCAACACCGCCCACGCGTGCCCGGCAAGGATGTCCGCATGCTGCATCAGGTTCTTGAGCTTCCATGTTCCATGATCCACCGTCCTGCTGGCGAGCATGTGGGTGGTGTGGTCGGCGCCGGTGCTGATGGCCGAGCTGCTGGTGGACGCCGCCATCGCCGGTGGCCTGTACCGGCGCATGCGGGGCATGCAGGAGCAGGGATGGTGGCGGGTATGCGTGACGCACACGATCTGGCCGCTGCTCGGCCTGGTGCTGTTCTTTGCTGTGCTGTGCTGGGTTGGCTTGCGCAGGCGCAGGCGCCAGAAGCGACCCACCTGCTGCAGGTCATTCAAGCGCTGTAGCGCCACGGTCCCGGCCGATATTCCAACCTGCTTCATTTCTTCGAGGAGCTTGATGCGACAACGCATTGCACGGAAGCGCATCCTGACGACAGCGGTCGTCCTGTTCGTGGCTGCTGGCGCAGCGCTGATGGCCAGCGTGCGCCCGCAGTGGCGGCAGGATGTCAGCCCGCCTCCGATCAACCTGGGAACGGCACGGATGCAGGCCGAGGTGATGGCAGAGCTCATCGACCTGCGACCGACACCGCCAGGAAAGCCGCCGGGACTACCGATTCCAATGAAGGCAGTCTCCTCCCCGATGCTGACCGGCAACAGTGGGTTCGCGACCGCGGAGGTGCCGCTGGCAGATGTCGCGCCAGCACACTTCGAGCCGCCCGGCTGGGAACCCGACGTGCCATTTGCAGTGATGGAATGGACTGCGCCTTCCTGCGGTGAAGGAGACCCCGTCCCGGTCTGCCAGGTTCGTCACAACGTCGTCGAGTGGCGCGATGATGACAGTGCGGCGTCCATTCAACTTCAGCAGCATCTGGAGGCGATGCTGCAGGTTGCGAACCGCCGGGCTGTACGCGTACCCGACCTCGCGTTTGAGCTTGCGCATGTGCGAGCGCAACGGATGACGTGGGACGAGCTTCAGCAACGGCGCGCACGCGGCGTCGAGGGATGCACGGGTGGCCCGGGCAATCCGGATCTGGGCGTCGTCTATCTGCAGCGTCCTGTGTTCAGCATGGACGGGAACTGGGCAATGGCATCGGTCGCCTCGGATCTATGCAGTGGAGGAACGGGTATGCGCGACCTCTACCTTCTGCACCGCGGGAAGGACGGATGGGAGCGTGTTCGAGTGGAGCCTGTCCGCCATATGAGCTTTGGACACGGCCTGTGGCCCGCGTTGCCGGAGTCGTGATGACGGACACCTCGTGCATGCCAGACCGTGATTGCCAACAGCGGATCGCCTGGCGACGCATTGCATCGTTGGCGGCGGCGCTGTCGGCTTTGGCTCTCATGGCCGGAATCTGCAGCCTGCGCCCGAGGTGGCAGCAGGAAATCGGTCCGCCGCCGGTCAACCTGGGAACCGCGCAGATGCAGGCTGAGGCGATGGCGCTGGCGATCCGGCAGAGGCCGCCCTTCCTCCCTCCACCCCCGCCGGTGCCGCAGCCGACGGTTCTGCCATCGTCGCTGAGCGAGGTGCCCACCACACCGCAGACGCCGTCCACGCGCGTCGATCGATGGGGACCGCAGGAGCAGCCGCAGTTGACCGACCCGGTGGGGGAGGACATCTACGTGATGGAGCAGACCTTGCCCTATTGCTGGCCGGGCAGCAGTGCCTCCGCCTGCCAGGAGGTGGACGATCTGGTCCTGCCGCTGGACGACCGGTGGCCGCCGGACATCCATGCGCTGCGGTTGCAGCTGCAGGCAGACCTGGTTCCTGCCAATCGCCGGTCCACGCCAGTGCCTGCAGCCGCATTGGCCGGTGCGCAGTGGACGGACAGCGCGGAGCTTCGAGCGCTGCGGGAGCAGGGGTGCAGGGCAACGGTGCATGGGCCGACTCGGAAATACGACCACTTCGCCTATCTGACCCGGCCCGTTTTCAGCGTCGATGGGCAGTGGGCTATGATCGCGGTCGCCTGGGATTCGTGTTCCGGCGATTTCGTCTACCGGGAGCTTGTTGTACTGCATCGCGAACAAGAACGCTGGATGGCCGCCCCCCCGGAACGAGGTCTGGGCGGCGTATGGGACGGCCGCATACTGCGGCCCTGGACGTACAACCACTGACGAGGAAGAGCGCATGGATGTCGCTGCACGCAGGAACAGGACGTTGTTTCGTTGGATCATGGCGACGCTGCTGGCGGTACTGATGCCGTTTGCAGCACTGGCGCAGCCCGCAGCCGGGCAGGCCGATACCGCCGAAGCCGCTACTGCCGCGGAAGAGGCGCAATGCCGCGCCTGCACTTATGAGCGTATTGGGCCCAAGGTCGATATCGGCCTGGTGGCCCTGATTTCGCTGCTGGTGGTGGGCCTGCTGGTGGCGGTATCCCGCGAATGGGGCACCACCTCGCAACGATGGACCTGCCGCACGCTGGCCCTGTTGCTGGTGGGTGTCGGTGTGGCGTTGCTGTGGTGGGCTGGCAGCGTCGTCTACCTGGGCTACAACCCGTGGCAGGAAATGGCCGCCCCCGTCGATGGCTCGCTCACATCGACACTGCTCACTACCTCACCGAAGTGGTTGGCGGCGATGGTGCTGATCGGCTTCGCGCCTTCCATCTGGAAACGCAGCGAGCGCCTGCCGGCGTGGCGCATCAGCTGACATTGAAACGGCGGCGCTGGATCACACCCGGCGCCGCCTGCGGTCATCAATCAAAGCGCAAACGCACACCAGCGTAGATGCCACGGCCTTCGCCCGGCGTCGAGCGGGCAATATCCTTGCCGGCATCGTTGTAGCCTGGCGTGACCGTGGCGGCGTAGTGGCGGTTGCCGATGTTGCGCATCTCCGCCCAGGCCTGCCAGCGACCGCCGGGTGCGTCGTAGCCGATGCGGCTGCCGAAGATCACATGGCTGTCAGCCCAGTAGCTGTTGGCGTAGTCCACCGCGATGCGCGACGCGTATTCGGTATTGAGTGCAGCGTACAGGCCGGATGCGTGATCGAAGCGCAACTCGGCCTGATAGGCGTGGCGCGGCAGGCCTGGCAGGCGGTTGCTGCCGAAACGCGCATCGTGGCGATAGCGGAAGTCGCTGAAGGTGTACGCCTGGCGCAGCGACACGCGGCCCGGTGCAGCCTGCCACAGCGTGCTGTCCAGCCCCGCTTCGATGCCGCGGTGCACGGTGGGGCTGGCGTTGTTCTCGGCGATGAACAGGTTCGGCACCGGTTGCAGTTCGACGCTCAGCAGTTCGTGGTTTACGTGCGCGTAGTAGCCGGTCAGTTCCCAGCGACCCAGCGCCGCGTCACCGCGCGCGCCCAGTTCCAGCGTGGTGGCGGTCTGGTTCTGCATCGGCACCGGCGTGCGCTGGCGTCCGGTGGACGGGCCATTGCCCGGCCCGAAGTACTGGTTCGAGCCCCAGATCATCGACCACGGGTGCGGTGCTTCCACCGAGCGGCTTAGGTTGCCGAACCACTGGGTCTGGGCGCTGTGCTGCCAGGTGAAGCCCAGTCGTGGCGCATAGTCCCAGTCGTGGTCGCGCAGGCGGCCGCCGCTGCTCGGCCAGGTCACCTGCACATCGCGACGGGTGTTGATCAGTGCCAGCCCGGTCTGCATGCGCAGGCGGTCATTGAAGGTGAGGATATTGCCGACGTGCAGCGTGCTGTCGGTGCCGTGGTGGCGGAAGTCACGCGTGCGCGTGCCGGCGGCATAGCCGTTGCTGGCAAAACGCAGCGACTCGCGCACATCGGCATCTAGGTCATGGGTGACGCGCAGGCCGACCGTGGTTTCGCTGTCCAGGCCGAACAGCCGGTGCCGGTGGCGGTAGTCCAGCGTGGCGTTGAGGTTGGCGTAGTCCAGCTGCTGGCGGTACAGGCTCTCGTTCAAGTCCATCGGGTACTTGTGATAGACCAGTCCCGCCTGCAGCGAAGAATCCTCATCGATCTGCAGCGTGGTGACGTTGCCCACCCACGTGCTGCCGGGCTGCGGGCGACGGGCATCGATGGCCAGGTTGGCCGCATTCGCGGCACGTGGGTCGTTGCGGATCTGATCGCGGGTCAGGCGACCGGGCGTTTCGTGATTGGTCTCGCGGTAGCGCACGAAGAAGCGCGTCTGCAGATCGGGCGTGATCTGCCAGCCGATGTTGGCCATCGCGCCCTTGCCGTCGCCGCGCGCCTGGCGCTGATAACCGTCGAATTCGGTATCGGTGTAGGCCAGGAAGTAATCGACACCGCCACTGACGCCGCCCCAGCTGAGGCCACGCTTCTGGTAGCCACGGCTGCCGGCTTCGTAGTGCAGTTGCACGCCCGCCGAATCACGCCCGCTGCGGCTGACGTAGTCGATGGCACCGCCCAGCGCCAGCGCGCCGCGCTCGAAGCCGTTGGCGCCGCGCAGGACTTCGACGCGCGACAGCCACAGCGGTTCCAGCAGCTCATAGGGCGTACCACCCGGGCCGGTCAGCGGCAGACCGTCGATCGACACCGCAATTCCTGAGGCGTGCGCGCCCGGGCTCCGGTTGATGCCCGAGCCACGGATCGAGATCTTGGTGCCTTCGTTGCCCGGCGATTGCGCGCTGATGCCCGGTTGGTAGGCCAGCACATCGGCGCTGCTGGACAGGCGGCTGTCGGCCTTTGCCACGTCGATGACGTTGCCGGCGCCGGGTACGCGCTTCAGCGCCTCGCTCGCCTGCGCGCTGGCATCGGCAGCAGCGGTGACCTGCACGGCATCCAGAGTGGTGGCCTGCGGAGCGGCTGCGGCAGTGGAGGTAAGGCCAAGGGAAACGGCCAGGAACAACAGCGACGGGGTGGGACGGTACGACGAGAGCGACATGCGGGAATGCTGTAAACCAGGAAAGTGGCGCGCAAGTTAACAGGTCGGGGGCGCCACGTCACCCATCGGCGGCGTATGGGCCATTCGCAGCATCCATGTAGAGCCGAGCCCATGCTCGGCTATCGCGCGCAGCGCGGGTCTTCTTTGATTGCAACGAAGAGCAGCCGAGCATGGGCTCGGCTCTTATCTCTTGCGACTCTGGCACCTTAGGTGCCGAGAGCCCGGCGCGGGCGACCGTTCGGCTCTAGGTCTTCTCGATCGCTCTGTAGCAAGGATCTCCGCGCCGGTTTCTCCCTGATCCGCCCGAACAGTTGATCGAGTTGGCGCTCGCACTGATAAGACTGGGCAAGCGGGGGGAGCTCTCGGCCCTGTCAGCCTAGCGGAGTTATCTCATGTTTGGGATCGGGATCGATGTCAGTGGTGAGAATCTGGATGTTGCCGTCCATGAACAGGCCTTTCGCCAGTTCAAGAACAGCAAACGTGGCTGGAATAGCCTGATCCGGTGGTTGCAGCAGTGGCCAGCCAAGCAGGTCGTGCTCGAGGCCAGTGGCGGCTACGAGCAAAAGGCACTGGATGCGCTGCATGAAGCAGGCCTGCCGATGGTACGAATCAATCCTGGCCGTGGCCGCAGCTTTGCCTCAGCCACGGGAAAGCAGGCCAAGACCGATCGTATTGATGCCATGGTGCTGGCCCACATGGCCGATGCCCTAAAACTGACCCGCTACGTACCGCCAGCGGCTTGGCAGCGCCGCCTGGGTGAGCTGTGCCAGCGACGTCGCCACCTGGTCCAGATGCGGGTGAGCGAGCATCAGCGCATGCGCGCGTTCAGCGAACCCAGCCTGATTTCCATGCTGAATCAGCACCTGGGCGAGATCCAGAAAAGCATCAAGCAGCTCGACGCCACCATCGCAGCGCTGCTGGCCGAACAGGAAGGATGGCGTGACTTTGCCAAGCTCAAAGGTGCCGGCCCGGTGTTGATGGCAACCCTGGCCTGCGAGCTCCCGGAGCTGGGCAAGCTCAGCGGGAAAGCCATCTCGGCCTTGGTAGGGGTTGCCCCCATGAACCGCGAAAGCGGAACCTGGAAAGGGCGACGATGCATCACCGGAGGCCGCGCCGTTGTACGCGAAGCGCTCTACATGGCGGCGCTGACGGCCAAACGCTATGAGCCTCGGCTCAAGGAATTTTTTGAATCCCTCGTCAAGCAGGGCAAGCCGGGCAAGGTGGCTTTGGTCGCGGTGATGCGCAAGATGCTGGTGATCCTCAACGCCCGCAAAAGGGATGCGGAGGCCCAGATGGCCTCCGCCTGACAAGACAGTTGCTACAGCAGGGTTCATGGCGAGGGCTTCGCCAGCACCTTGGCCTTTGCATACAGCCGATCAGCCGTTTCCTTCTCGCCCAGTGCCGCGTGGCATTCGGCCAGGCTGTCCCACGCGTTGGCCGAATCCGGATGCAGCTCGGTATTCAGAGCGAACACCTTCAACGCATTGCCTGCACCGAGACTTTCGCGGACGGCGTAGCCATCGGCATTGATCGCACGCTCCAGTTCGCTGGCAGGAACCTTATTGCTGTCGCGCAGCCAGCCACGCATCAGCAGTGTCGCATCGGCGGAGTCATCCAGTGCGTATGCAATCAGTCGTTCGGACAGCAGCGCATGCGGGAATTCCTCAGGCGCGGCGACCGCCATGGTGCTTTCCACCAGCGTGCTGGACCAGACATTGCGGGCGCTGCCGTTGGTCAGGTACACGAACACCCAGTAACCGCTGGCCAGCGAGCCCTTGTAGGCCAGCCGCGCACGCACGCGGGTGCCGCCATCGTGGCCGACCTGGGTGTAGCCGTCGTTGCGGATGGTGTCCCAGCCGGTGGAGAAGAAATTGCTGCCGCCGCCGCTCAGTTTCTGCGGTTGCCAGAGTTTTTCCAGCGTGGACGTGCGTACCAGCTTGCCGGTCGCCAACGCCTGCAGGAAACGGTTCATGTCGCCCACGGTGGTCTGCAGGTCGGCGTGGCCCCAACCGTAGTCCGGCCAAGGGACTTCGTTTGCTGGCTGCAATGCGCCGTCTTTGCCGATGTACGGCACCGCCGCGCGTTGCGCCGGCACGCTGGCTACGCCCCACGAGGTGCTGGCCATCTTCAATGGCTGCAGGATGCGTTCGCGTGCGATGGCCGGGTAGGGCTTGCGATAGTGCGCTTGCAGCAACGCCGTCAGCACCAGGTAGTTGGCCTGCGTGTACTGCACGCGGCTGCCGGTTGCGAACTGCATCGGCGCTGCAGCGGCGACTTTCAATGCAGCGGCAAGATCGGGCGCCACACCGGTGTAGCCCTTGCTCACCCAGCGGTTGTCCACCCGGTCGTAGTACTCGGCGATGCCGGAGCTATGGTTGAGGAAATCGCGCACGTGGATCGCCTGCCAGGCTGCGGGTAGGTCAGGCACGTAGCGGCTGGCCGGTGCGTCCAGATCCACCTTGCCCTGGTCGACCAGCTGCATCACCAGCGTGCTGGTCAGCAGCTTGGCCATCGACTGCGCGGCGAAGATGGTATCGACGGTGGCGGGTGCATGGGCAGCGGGATCGCGTTCGCCGCTGGCGCCTTGGTAAAGCACCTTGCCGTTGTGTGCGACCAGCACTGCCTGGCCGGCGATACCGTAGCGCCCGCGGTTGCTCTGAAGTTGGGCGTCGAGCTGAGTAGAGAGAGCGGTGGGGACGTCACGTGCCGAGGCGGGCAGGGCGATGGCCAGGGCACAGAGCAATGCAGCTGCAAGGGTGCGGTACATCGCGGTGATCCGTCAGCGGTGATGGCGCATGTTGGTCACGGCGGAAGGCCGGGTCAAGGGCACCGATTCCCGCATCAGGGAGAGCCGGCCAACGGCCGGCACTACCCTGCGTTTCCGGTAGTGCCGGCCGCTGGCCGGCAACGCCGCGATCAGCCGAGAATCCCCGGCAGATCCAGTCCCTTTTCCTTCGCGCAGTCGATTGCGATCTCATAGCCCGCGTCAGCATGGCGCATCACGCCGGTGGCCGGGTCGTTCCACAGCACGCGTGCAATGCGCTTGGCCGCCGCTTCAGTGCCATCGCAGACGATCACCATGCCGGCGTGCTGCGAGAAGCCCATACCCACGCCGCCGCCATGGTGCAGTGATACCCACGTCGCGCCACTGGCGGTGTTGAGCAGGGCATTCAGCAGCGGCCAGTCGGACACAGCATCGGAGCCGTCGGCCATCGCTTCGGTTTCGCGGTTCGGCGAGGCCACGCTGCCACTGTCCAGATGGTCGCGACCGATCACCACTGGCGCTTTCAGTTCACCGTTGGCCACCATCTCGTTGAAGGCCAGGCCCAGTCGATCACGATCGCCCAGACCAACCCAGCAGATGCGCGCGGGCAGGCCCTGGAACTTGATCTTCTCGGCGGCCATGTCCAGCCAGCGGTGCAGGTGCGGGTTGTCCGGGATCAGTTCCTTCACCTTGGCATCGGTCTTGGCGATGTCTTCCGGATCGCCGCTCAGTGCCGCCCAACGGAACGGGCCGATGCCACGGCAGAACAGCGGGCGGATGTAGGCCGGTACGAAACCGGGGAAGTCGAAGGCATTGGTCACGCCTTCTTCCAGCGCCATCTGCCGCAGGTTGTTGCCGTAGTCCACGGTCGGCACGCCCAGCGCGTGGAAGCCGAGCATGGCGCGGATATGGTTGGCCATCGACGCGCGCGCGGCCTTTTCCACTTCCTTGGGGGCGGAAACGCGCTTCTCATCCCACTGCTCGACCGTCCAGCCCTGCGGCAGGTAGCCGTTCACCGGGTCGTGCGCGGAGGTCTGGTCGGTCAGCAGGTCCGGCTTCACGCCGCGCTTGAGCAGTTCGGCCAGCACGTCGGCCACATTGCCCAGCAATCCCACCGACTTCGGCGTGCCAGCCTTGCACGACTCGTCGATCAGGCGCAGCGCTTCGTCCAGATTGTCGGTCCAGGTATCCAGGTAGCCGGTACGCAGGCGCATTTCGATGCTGCTCTTGCGGCATTCCACTGCCAGGCAGGAGGCGCCGGCCATCACTGCGGCCAGCGGCTGCGCGCCACCCATGCCACCCAGACCGCCAGTGAACAGCCACTTGCCAGCCAGGCTGCCGTTGTAGTGCTGGCGGCCCATTTCCACGAAGGTCTCGTAGGTACCCTGCACGATGCCCTGCGCGCCGATGTAGATCCAGCTGCCGGCGGTCATCTGGCCGTACATGGCCAGGCCCTTCTTATCCAGTTCGTTGAAGTGGTCCCAGTTGGCCCAGCGCGGCACCAGGTTGGAATTGGCGATCAGCACGCGCGGCGCATCGGCGTGGGTGCGGAACACGCCCACCGGCTTGCCTGACTGCACCAGCAGGGTCTGGTCATCGTCCAGGCGCTTGAGCGTTTCGACGATGGCATCGAAGCTCTCCCAGTCGCGCGCAGCGCGGCCGATACCGCCGTACACCACCAGTTCCTGCGGGCGCTCGGCCACGTCCGGGTGCAGGTTGTTCATGAGCATGCGCAACGGCGCTTCGGTCAGCCAGCTCTTGGCGTTGAGCGTGGTGCCGGTCGGCGCGGCGATGGTGCGGGACGGGTCGTTGCGGGTCATGCGGCGCTCCGGTTCGTAGCGAATTCAAGGCAGGCGTTGAGCACCTGCGCCAGAGTGTGGCGCAGCGGTGCAGCGTGGTCGGGGTCGAGCGGGGTGGGCCAGCTGTGCTCGTCCACCTGGTCGGGCAGGGGTTCGTGCATGTAGCCACGGCAGGCCAGCTCCATCTGCAGGCTGTGCACACCGCCGGCGATGTTGCTGTAGTGGCGGGTGATCCAGCCACCCTTGAAGCGGCCGTTGCGCACCTGGCTCATGCCACTGATCTTCAGCAGGTTTTCCACTACGTCGCTCAGAGCGTTGTCGCAAGACGTATCCGGAGCACCGGAGGGACCAGCGGTGCCGAGATTGAACTGCGGCAGCTCACCCTCGAACAGGTGCGGGATATGCGAGCGGATCGAGTGCGCGTCGTACACCACCACGGTGCCATGGCGAGCACGCAGCCGCGTAATCTGCGTGGCCAATGCATCGTGGTAGGGCAGGAAATAGGTATCACGACGGCGAGTAATTTCTGCTTCGTCCGGCTCGCGGCCGGCGTGATACAGCGGCTGGTTGTCGAAGGTGGTCAGCGGGCACAGGCCGGTGGTGTTCTGGCCGGGGTACAGCGACACGCCGCTGGGATCGCGGTTGAGATCGATCACCGAACGCGAGATCGCCGAACGCACGGTAGTCGCGCCCATGCCGCGCGCGAAGTCATACAGGTCATGTACCCACCAGTCGGCATCGCGGCGGGCCAGCCACGGCGAGTGGTAGTCGCCGATCAGGTCGTGCGGCAGCTCGCTGCCGGTATGCGGAAAGCTGACGATCAACGGGGCATCACCTTCGTGCACCGTCAGCCATTCAGGGCGGGCATTCATGCCTGGGGCTCCACGGTTGGCAACAGATCGGACAAGCCCTGCGCCAGCACGCCGCTGCGCACCAGGTTGGTGGCGGTCACCATGTCAGGATGGAAGTAGCGGTCTTCTTCCAGCGTCGGTACCTGCGCACGCAGGGTGGCGCGCACGGTTTCCAGCGCGGCGCTGGAGCGCAGCGGCGCGTGGAAGTCGCAGCCCTGCGCGGCGGCCAGCAGCTCGATGCCGATCACGTTGGCGGCGTTCTCGGCCATCTGCATCAGGCGGCGCGCACCGTGCGCGGCCATCGACACATGGTCTTCCTGGTTGGCCGAGGTCGGGATCGAATCAACACTGGCCGGGTAGGCGCGCTGCTTGTTTTCCGAGACCAGCGCAGCGGCGGTCACCTGCGGAATCATGAAGCCGGAATTCAGGCCCGGGCGCGGGGTCAGGAACGCAGGCAGACCGGACAGCGCCGGGTCCACCAGCATCGCCAGGCGGCGCTCGCTGATCGAACCGATCTCGCACACCGCCATCGCCAGCATGTCGGCGGCGAAGGCCACCGGCTCGGCGTGGAAATTGCCACCGGACAGCGCTTCACCGGTCTCGGTGAATACCAGCGGATTGTCGGAGACGCCGTTGGCTTCGATTTCCAGCGTGGTCGCTGCCTGGCGCAGGATGTCCAGTGCCGCGCCCATCACCTGTGGCTGGCAGCGCAGGCAGTACGGGTCCTGCACGCGCACGTCGTTGTCGCGGTGCGATTCGCGGATGCCCGAGTCCAGCATCAAGCTGCGCAGGGTGGCAGCGGTTGCGATCTGACCGCGCTGCCCACGCAGGGCATGGATGCGCGGATCGAACGGCGTATCCGAGCCCTTCGCGGCTTCCACCGACAGCGCACCGGTGACCAGTGCGGCCTGGAACACGGTTTCGATTTCAAACAGGCCGGCCAGTGCGTACGCAGTGGAGAACTGGGTGCCGTTGAGCAGGGCCAGGCCTTCCTTCGCGCCCAGCTCCACCGGCTGCAGGCCGGCGCGTGCCAGTGCGTCCACGGCGGGCAGGCGTTCGTCTCCGATGAAGGCTTCGCCCACGCCCAGCATCACGCTGGCCAGGTGCGAGAGCGGCGCCAGATCGCCGGAGGCACCGACCGAGCCCTGTGCGGGCACTACCGGCAGCACGTCCTTGACCAGCATCGCTTCCAGCAACAGCAGGGTCTCCTCGCGCACGCCCGAAGCGCCCTGGGCCAGGCTCACCAGCTTCAGCGCCATCATCAGCCGCACCACGTTGGCCGGCATCGGCTCGCCCACGCCGGCGGCATGCGAGAGCACGATGTTCCGCTGCAGGGTGGCCAGGTCTTCGCGCTCGATGCGCACGCTGGCCAGCTTGCCGAAGCCGGTGTTGATGCCATACACCGGCGCGCCCTTGGCGACGATGGCAGCCACGGTCGCGGCACTGGCACGCACGGCCGGCAGCGCGGCCGGGTCCAGTGCAAGCGGTGCACCGCGATAGGCCTGCCGCCACTGGGCGAGGGTGACATGGCCGGGGCGAAGAACCAGGGTGTTGCTCATGTGTTGCTCCAGGAGGCAGGCAGGTCGGGCTGTCCGCGCACCACGCGCGCGTGCAGCGGGTTGAATCCAATGCGATAGACCAGGTCGGCGGGGGCGTCGATGTCCCAGATCGCCAGGTCGCAGTTCATGCCGATGGCGAGGCGACCGATGCGATCGCCACGGCCCAGTGCGCGCGCTGCTTCACGGGTGAAGCCGGCGATGCATTCGTCCACGGTCAGGCGGAACAGGGTGGCGCCCATGTTCATCGTCAGCAGCGGACTGGTCAGCGGAGAGGTGCCCGGGTTGCTGTCGGTGGCCAGCGCCAGCGGCACGCCGGCCGCACGCAGCGCGGCGATCGGCGGCAGGGTGGTGTCGCGGGTGAAGTAGAACGCGCCCGGCAGCAGTACGGCGACGGTACCGGCGGCGGCCATCGCGGCAATGCCGGCGTCGTCCAGGTGTTCGATATGGTCGGCCGACAGCGCACCGAAACCGGCCGCCAGTTCGGCGCCATGCTGGTTGCTCAGCTGTTCGGCATGGATCTTGATCGCCAGCCCATGCGCACGCGCAGCGTCGAATACCTGACGGGCCTGCGCCGGCGAGAACGCGATGTTCTCGCAGAAGATGTCCACGGCCTCGGCCAGGCCTTCTGCAGCGATGGCCGGAATCATCACCTCGCATACTTCATCGATGTATTCCTGCGCCTCGCGACCGGGCGGCACCGCGTGCGCACCGAGGAAGGTCGGCACCACGTTCACCCGGCATTCCTCGCCCAGCGCTCGTGCCACCTGCAACTGCTTGCGCTCGTCCTGCAGGGTCAGGCCGTAGCCGGACTTGATCTCGATGGTGGTTACGCCTTCGGCGCGCATCGCCAGCAGGCGCGGCCGGCTCTCGCGTGCCAACTGCTCTGGCGAGGCAGCACGGGTGGCGCGCACCGTAGAGACGATACCGCCACCAGCACGGGCGATCTCGGCATAGCTCACGCCCTGCAGGCGCTGCTCGAATTCGTTGGCGCGGTTGCCGGCGTAGACCAGGTGGGTGTGGCAATCGATCAGACCAGGCGAGATCCATCGGCCTTCGCCGTCGATGCGGGTGGTCGGCTGCAGTTGGGCATCGCTGCCGGCGGGGCCGACATGCACGATGCGGCCATCGGTGGCGGCCAGTACTCCATCGCGCAGGACACCCAGGCCCTCGCCATCGAGGGTCATCAGGTGGACGTTGGACCAGAGGGTATCGACGTGCATGGCATCCACAACGCAGCTGTGCTTATATGTCTATACAATATAGGCGTCCAATTCGGGTTGTCCAGCCATGTCCGATTCGCGTCCCGCGCACTCCTTCCATGCCGCCCACGCCCTGCTGGCCGACGGCTGGGCCGCCGACGTCCGCCTGCAGGTGCAGAACGGGCGCATCGCCGAGGTCACGCGTGGGCAGGCTTCGCAGCAAGGCGATACCCGCGTGGGCATCCTGGTGCCGGGCCTGCCGAACCTGCACAGCCACGCCTTCCAGCGCGGCATGGCCGGCCTGACCGAGATCGGTGGCGGCGACGGCGACAGTTTCTGGAGCTGGCGCGAACTGATGTACCGTTTCCTGGCCCATCTGCGCCCGGATGCAGTGCAGGCCATCGCCGCCCAGGCCTACATGGAAATGCTGGAAAGCGGCTTCACCCGTGTCGGCGAATTCCACTACCTGCACCACGATGCCGATGGCCGCCCCTACGCCGATCGCGCCGAGATGAGCGCGCAGATTGCAGCTGCAGCCGCGCAGACCGGCATCGGCCTGACCCTGCTGCCGGTCTTCTATGCACACGCCGATTTCGGTGGGGCGCCGCCGAACCCGGCACAGCGCCGCCTCATCCATGACGTCGAAGGGTTCGCGCAGCTGCTTGATGGCGCCCGCACCGCGCTGGCCACGCTGCCCGATGCGGTGCTGGGCATCGCCCCGCACAGCCTGCGCGCGGTGACGGGCGAGGAGCTGAGCGCGCTGCTGCCGCTGACCGACGGCCCGGTACACATCCATATCGCCGAGCAGGTGCGCGAGGTCGAAGCCTGCCTGGCATGGAGTGGCCAGCGACCGGTGCAGTGGCTGTACAACCATGCGCCTGTCGACGCGCGCTGGTGCCTGGTGCATGCCACGCACATCACCGACGACGAGCGTGCGCAGATGGTCGCCAGCAGGGCCGTTGCCGGCCTGTGCCCGATCACCGAGGCGAATCTGGGCGACGGCCTGTTCCCGATGCAGGCCTTCGCGCGCGAGGGCGGACGCTTCGGTGTCGGCTCCGATTCCAACGTGCTGATCGATGCCGCAGAAGAGCTGCGCCTGCTGGAATACGGCCAGCGGCTGGCCCTGCGAGGTCGCAACGTGTTGGCCCCGGATGCTGGCCGCAGCACCGGGCGCTTCCTGTTTGAAGGGGCATTGCAGGGCGGTGCACAGGCGCTTGGCGTGGCTGCCGGCCTGCTGGTGGGTGCCAGCGCAGACATGGTTGAACTGGATGCCGCGCACCCTGCGTTGCAGGCGCGACACGGTGACGCATGGCTTGACAGCTGGGTGTTCGCCGCACGTAATGGCGCGCTGCGATCGGTCTGGCGCCATGGCCGCCAGTGCGTGGCCGAGGGCCGCCACCTGCAGCGCGAGGCCATCACCACCGCCTTCGCCGCTGCCCTGCGTGGCGTGCTGGGCTGATCGCCTCCCACCATCGAGACCCCACTACGTGAAGGCCAGCAAGTCCGCCACGCTCAACCAGCGCATCCGCAGCGACCTGGAAAGCCGCATCCTCAGCGGGGAGTGGGCGCCGGGCTTCCGTATTCCGTACGAGCACGAACTGATGGAGCAGTACGGGTGCTCGCGGATGACAGTGAACAAGGTGCTGACAGCGCTGGCCGAGAGCGGCATGATCGAGCGCCGCCGTCGCGCTGGCTCGTTCGTGGCGCGGCAGCCCCCGCACCTGGAGCAGGTGGCGCTGGAGATTCCCGATATCGCGATGGAAGTCGGCTCGCGCGGCCATCAGTACGCGTATCGTCTGCTGCAGCGCGACCTGCGCCTGGCCGATGCCGGCAATGCCGGTGAAGTCGAGCTGGCCGGCCAGGAAAACCTGCTGGCGATGCGCTGCCTGCATCTGGCCGACGGCCGCCCGCTGGCACTGGAACATCGCCTGATCAGCCCGGTGGGTGTGCCCGAGGTGCTGGACGTCGATTTCAACACCACCGCGCCGGGTAGCTGGCTGTTGCAGAACGTGTCGTGGACCCGCGCCCAGCACCGCATCAGCGCCTGGGGCGCGGACACCGCCACCGCCAAGCTGCTGGACGTGAAGCCCGGCACCGCCTGTCTGGTGATCGAGCGCCTTACCTGGCGCGGCGAACAGCCGATTACCCGTGTGCGCCAGGTGTTCCTCGGCGACGCCTGGGACCTGGTCGCGCGCTTCGCGCCTGGGGCGCGCTAGGGTCGACCTCGCTCGCGCATCTCGCAGCATTGGGCTGAACAGGCGCCATGTAGAGCCGAGCCAATGCTCGGCTGCTGTTCGCGCGATGCGATTGAGTCGAGCGTGGCTCGACTCCACAAGGGCATCCACGCATGGCGTTGATCTACGGACACCCCAATCAATACGTGGCGCACTGCCGCCAGCGTACGGGCTCATCCACGCCGGGGCGGGCGTTGAGCTGGATGCGCACGTTGCGCAGGGCGGGGTAGTGCAGCACTTCCTCGCAGACCCGCGGCCACACCGCGTCCAGCTCGCCGGTGCGGTTGATCGCCAGCGTCTGCCGGGTCAGCCAGACACCGCTGGCAATACCGGGCTTGCCGGCCAAGGCACGGGACAGATCGGCCTGGAAGCGCTCCAGCGTGGCGGCATCCGGGTTGGGGTTGCTGCGCGCGTCGGTTGAGGGCGTGGCCGGTGCAGGCGCAGCGGCCGGTGGCCTGGTAGCGGGGGCCGGCTCGGGCGCCGCTTCAACCGCAGGCGCAACGGGCGCGGGGGCGACCGGCACCTCCGCAACGAGCGGGGCGTCCTGCACATGCAGGCCCTGCAGGCTCAGTCCCACCAGCAGGCCCAGCGTCACCGAACCCAATGCGGCAATGGCAATGCGACGCAGCGCCTCATGACGGGCACTGGCACGCACACGGGCTTCGATATCAACCGGCAGATAGGGCTGCAGCAGCGGCCACAGACGCGGGCCGTCCAGCACCTCGACCGCCTGCTTCTCGGCGGCGCTGCGGCCGTCGCGTTCCATCCGGCCTTCGGTCAGCAGCACACCGCCGCGGGCGCCGGCCAGGCGGGCCGCCGCACCCAGTTCGTTCACTGCGGCGGTGCCGATGCGATAGGCCAGGCCGTGCTTGCACGAGACCAGCCAACTGTTGGGGCCGTCGCTCAGCAGGAAATCACTGCTGGGTTCGCGTGACTCCTCGGTGGGGTCGTTCAGTTCTCGCAGGCCGCGCTGCTCGCGCAGCATGCGTTTGACCAGTACGGAGAACTCGCGCCAATGCATCCCGGCCAGGGCCTGCAGGCCCAGTTGCATCTCCTTTTGTCGCCGCTTGATCCACCACAGATAGACAACGGCCAGGGAACAGGTAAGCAGGGCCGACAGCAGGGCCAGGATCCAAGGGAGCATGCAGGAGGTGCGCGGAAGGGGCGAATGCGGAGAGCGACAGTGTAAAGGTCGCACCGTGCCGCTGGGTCAGGAGGATCCTGACAGGAAGCGTGATGGAACGCGCAGATCGGCGTAGAGCGGGCATGAAAAACCCGCCAATCCTGAAGCCGTGAGGGGAGGGAACAAACGGCAGCCGAAGCGATTGGCGGGTTGCTCGCGATTGTCGATCAAATTTTATTGCATTGCAACAATTGCTGTCAGGGCACGCTGCCAGGGGATTGATGGCTGCCCGGCGCCGGTGTATCGATGTCTGAGGCGGCGCGGTTTTCCAGCTTGGCCAAGCGCGCCTGCAACGCGTCGATGCGGGCCTCCAGCGCGGTCACTTCGTCGGCGGTGGGGACATGCAGGCGCTTGAGCACGCCCTGCACCTGGTCATCGAAGGCCTTCTCGACCTTGGTCCACGTGCCGGAGGCCTTTTCGCGGGCCTCGTCCAGCGACGATTCGACATTGTCACGCCAACCGGGAGGCTGTTCGCCATTGCGTTCACGGCGGCGGGCCTCCCAGGCTTCGCCTTCCTTGACCAGGCCATCGAAGAATCGGCCGCCTTCGGCCTGGGCGCGGCCCAGGGCACCCAGGCCGGCCAGCCATACCTGTTGTGCCGAGTCGCTCAACTTGCGCGAGAAGCGCTCAGCCTGGTCACCGAAAGAGGCGTCGTCGTCGCGGCGGTCGTCATTTTCGTAGCGGTTCATCGCACTTCCCGTGGGAGTTGGGCCTGACCCGAGAGTAGCGCGTGACGGCGTTGCACGGTCGTGACGGTCGCCGCCGGGGTTCAGCCCAGCTTTTCCTTCAGCACGCGCTGGATCTCGCCTTCGACCATGCCTTTCATCGCCGACAGCAGGAAGCCCAGCTTGGCGGTCACGCGCACGGCGCCCGGTTGCAGTTCGATCGCGCCGTCCACACCGCTGCCGGAAAAGTTCAGCACGTCGGCGGCCCAGGACGACTTCAGGCCGAAGCGCTCGGACAGTTTGGCGGCAACCTGTTCGATCGCAGCGCGCGCCTGTGCGTCGGGCAGGGCGTGGGCGTGGCGGACATCGATGGTGGACATGCAGGCTCCTGGCGCAAAGCGGGGATGATCAATGAGGGCGAGCATTGTGCGCATCGAGGGCCTTCGCGCCAAGCGCTCATCGTGGGTTCTTCTTCGGGGGCGACCAACCTGCTAGGCTGCGCCGCGTGCAGAACCTGCTTGTTCACTTCAGCCAACAACAACAGCCCGACCAGCCGCTGCGGCCCGGGGTGCAACGCATCGTGCGCCAGGCAAACGGCAGCGTGCGGCTGGGCGATGCCGGCAACGGTGCCCTGCTGCTGGCCCAGTTCTGCATGGACGATCGCGGCCTTTGGCTGCAGGTCGGCAACGGCATCCGCGGCATCCATGTGAACGGTCGCCCGGTGCGGCGCATGGCCCTGTTGCGTGCAGGCGATGCGGTGTACGTGGATGGCGTGGAAATGGTCCTGCAGGGCGAGGTCGAGAGCCTGCTGCAGGCGCCCGCGCCCAACAGCGATGGTGGTAACGACGAGCAGCAGCGCCTGCTGCGCGGCGTCGGCGGCCTGCATCATGGCCGCAGCTTCACGTTGTCGCGAACCCGCCTGGTCGGTCGCGGCGGTGACGCCGACATCGAGATCAATGAACCGGCCTTCGCCGAACAGCACGCCCGTGTGGAAGTGCATGGCGAGCGCGTGCTGCTGCGCGACCTGGGCAGCGCCGAGGGCACCCGGGTCAACGGTGTGGCCGTGCGCCACTGCTGGCTGCAGGCGGGCGACCAGGTAGTGTTCGATGGCCAGCATCGGTTCGTGCTGGAAGTGCCGCACGACCCGCGGCGGCGCCCGCTGCCGGACGAGGACGACTCCAGCCAGGACACCGAGCAGGCGCCGGTGTTGCCGGCCGCCCCGCGCAAGGTCCGGCGCTGGCCGTGGCTGCTGGTCAGTGCGCTGCTGCTGGCGGCGGTGCTCAGCCTGCTGCTCTGGTTCGGCGCGCGCTGATCCTGCATTCGCCGGGCATGGCCCGGCGCTATCGGGACGGTGCTCATCTCCCCGCTCCTGGTAGGTGCCGACCTTGGTCGACACGTTCCTTCGGTGGGCATGACGCCTGACAGCACACTGCTTTGGTAGGTGCCGACCTTGGTCGGCACGCTCTCTAGGTGGGGATGACGCCTGACGGCGTACGCCGACCAATGTCGGCGACTACCGGCGCCATGCTGGCGGTCAATGGATTCCAATGAAACCAAATTTCCCTTGCCGCACAAGGCCGCAAGGCTGGTGCACTGCGGCATACTAGGGGTCTTGCCCCACAGGTGTGACATGACGCGCGCGTTCAACTTCAGTGCCGGCCCTGCAACCTTGCCGGAATCGGTCCTGCGCCAGGCGCAGGCGGAAATGCTGGACTGGCACGGTAGCGGTGCCTCCATCGTCGAAATGAGCCATCGCGGCGCGGAATTCATGTCCGTGGCCGCCGAAGCCGAGGCCGACCTGCGGCGCCTGCTCGACATCCCCGAAGACTATGCGGTGCTGTTCCTGTCCGGTGGTGCCACCACCCAGCAGGCGCTGATCCCGCTCAATTTCGCCGCCCCCGGCCAGCGGGCCGACTATGTGGTCAGTGGCCACTGGGGCAAGACCGCAGTCAAGCAGGCCGGCGTCTATGTCGACGTCAATATTGCCGCCAGCAGCGAGGCCAACGGCTACCGCACGCTGCCGCCGCGCGCCGACTGGCAGCTCTCGCCTGATGCCGCTTACGTGCACCTCACCGCCAACGAGACCATCCACGGCGTCGAGTTCCGTGACGTGCCTGATACCGGCGACGTGCCGCTGGTGGCCGACTTCAGCTCGTCCATCGCCAGTGAGCCGTTGGACGTGCGCCGCTATGGCGTGATCTACGCTGGAGCGCAGAAGAACCTCGGCCCGGTCGGCATCGCGGTGATGATCATCCGCCGCGATCTGCTGGAGCGCAGCGGCCAGCCGCGGGCGGACATCTTCGATTACCGCTCACACGTCGCTCGCGACTCGATGCTCAACACCCCTCCCACCTGGAACTGGTACCTGGCCGGCCTGGTGTTCAAGTGGATGCTGGCCGAAGGTGGCGTGGCCGAGTTCGCCAAGCGCAACGCCGCCAAGGCCGCGCTGGTGTACGGCGCCATCGACGGTTCCGGTGGCTTCTACCGCAACGAGGTCGCGCATGCGGCACGTTCGCGGATGAACATCCCGTTCTTCCTGCCCGATGCCGAGCTCGATGCCCGCTTCGTCGCCGAAGCCAAGGCCGCTGGCCTGCTGGCGCTGAAGGGACACAAGGTGGTCGGGGGCATCCGCGCCTCGCTGTACAACGCCATGCCGCTGGCCGGGGCCGAGGCGCTGGTCGCCTTCATGGCCGATTTCCAGCAGCGTCACGGCTGAGCAATGAACGGCGCGCACCGTTGGGTGCGGGCCCCGTAACAAGGAACTCCGATGGCAAGCAGCAAATCCAGCAAGAAGGCGCCGAAGAAGGCCGAACCGGCCAAGGACAGCGCGTCCACCAAGGCGAAGAGCAAGGCCAAGGCCGCCTCGAATCCGGCGCCCACCCTGGCGCCGCTGGCGCTGGCCGATGTGCGCTCGAAGATCGACCAGATCGACCGCGACATCCAGAACCTGATCGCCGAGCGCGCACGCTTTGCCCATCAGGTCGGCAAGGCCAAGGGCAAGCTCGCCGCCGCCGTCGACTACTACCGGCCCGAGCGCGAAGCGCAGGTGCTGCGCATGGTGGTGGACCGCAACGAAGGCCCGCTCAGCGATGAGCTGCTGGTGCACGTCTACCGCGAAATCATGTCGGCCTGCCTGGCCCAGCAGGAGCCGCTGAAGATCGGCTACCTCGGCCCGGAAGGCACCTTCAGCCAGCAGGCCGTGCTCAAGCACTTTGGCCGCTCGGCGCTGGGCCTGCCGATGGCCAGCATCGAAGAAGTGTTCCAGGAAGTGGAAGCGGGCAGCGCCGATTTCGGCGTGGTGCCGGTGGAGAATTCCGGGCAGGGCACCATCCAGATCACCCTGGACATGTTCCTGACCTCCAACCTGAAGATCTGTGGCGAAGTGGAACTGCGCGTGCAGCAGTACCTGATGTCGCGCAGCGGCCGCATCGAGGACATCGAGCGCATCTACGCGCACCCGCAGTCGTTCATGCAGACCTCGGCCTGGCTGCGCGCCAACCTGCCGAAGGCCGAGAAGATTCCGGTCTCGAGCAATGCCGAAGGTGCGCGTCGTGCGCGCAATGCCGACGACGCGGCGGCCATCGGTGGCGAGAGCGCCGGCCACGTATATGGCCTGAAGAAGGTGGTCACCAAGCCGATCCAGAACGATGCCGACAACACCACCCGCTTCCTGGTAGTGGGCCGCAACATCTTCCCGACCTCCGGCCACGACCGCACCTCGGTACTGGTGTTCATCCATGACAAGCCTGGTGCGCTGTTCGATGTGCTCAGCCCGTTCGCCCGCCACGGCATCAGCATGAACCGCATCGAGTCGCGCCCGTCGCACCACGGCAAGTGGGAATACGGCTTCTTCATCGACCTGGCCGGCCACATCGACGACGCGCCGATGCAGGCCGCTCTGGCCGAACTGGAAGCGCACTCGGCGCAGATCAAGGTACTCGGCTCCTATCCGGTGGCCGTGCCCTGATTGCTGCTGCGGTGGCTGCGGCTGCCGCTCCCTGATGCATCGCCGGTGCTGCCGGCGTTTACGGAACGATCGAACGATGAGCAACGCGCAACACTGGATCGCCCGCAAGGGCCAGCCGCTGCAGGGCAGCCTGACCATTCCCGGCGACAAGTCGGTCTCGCACCGCTCGGTGATGTTCGCCGCGCTGGCCGATGGCACCTCGCATATCGAGGGTTTCCTGGAAGGCGAAGATACTCGCGCCACTGCGCGCATCTTCAGCCAGCTGGGCGTGCGCATCGAGACCCCAAGCCCGTCGCAGCGCATCGTGCACGGCGTCGGTATCGACGGCCTGAAAGCACCGGATGCACCGCTGGACTGCGGCAACGCCGGTACCGGCATGCGCCTGCTGGCCGGCCTGCTGGCGGGCCAGCCATTTGACTGCACGCTGATCGGTGATGAATCGCTGTCCGGACGCCCGATGCGCCGCGTCACCGGCCCGCTGTCGCAGATGGGCGCGAAGATCGACACCCAGGATGACGGCACGCCGCCGCTGCACGTGCATGGCGGGCAATCGCTGCACGGCATCGACTTCGCCTCGCCGGTGGCCAGCGCGCAGATCAAGTCGGCGGTGCTGCTGGCCGGCCTGTATGCGCAGGGCGAAACCAGCGTGGTGGAACCGCACCCGACCCGCGACTACACCGAGCGCATGCTCTCCGCATTCGGGGTGGAGATCGAATTCTCGCCAGGCAAGGCCCGCCTGCGTGGCGGCCAGCGCCTGCGTGCCACCGACATCGTGGTGCCCGCCGATTTCTCCTCGGCCGCGTTCTATCTGGTGGCTGCCAGCATCATTCCCGGCTCCGAACTGCGCCTGAAGCAGGTCGGCCTGAATCCGCGTCGCACCGGGTTGCTGCACGCGCTGCGCCTGATGGGTGCGGATATCACCGAAGAGAACCCGGCCGAGCAGGGCGGTGAACCGGTGGCAGACCTGGTGGTGCGCTACGCGCCGCTGAAGGGTGCGCGCATTCCGGAGGAGTTGGTGCCGGACATGATCGACGAGTTCCCGGCGCTGTTCGTGGCCGCTGCGGCCGCCGAAGGGCAGACCGTGGTAAGTGGTGCTGCCGAACTGCGAGTGAAGGAATCCGATCGTCTTGCCGCAATGGCGACCGGCCTACGCGCGCTGGGCATGCAGGTGGACGAAACTGAAGATGGCGCAACCCTGCACGGCGGTGTACGCCTGGGTAGTGGCACCATCGAAAGTCACGGCGACCATCGCATCGCCATGGCGTTTGCCATTGCCGGCCAGATCAGTGACGGCGAAGTGCGCATCAACGACATCGCCAACGTCGCCACCTCCTTCCCGGATTTCGACGGACTGGCGCGCGGGGCCGGGTTCAATCTAGGCTGAGCGGTACCGAATCCGCCGGGCCAGGCCCGGTGGATTGCGCGCCCCGGTAGCTGCCGACCTTGGTCGGCACGCTTCCATCACCTGGTGGGTGCCAACCCTGGTTGGCACGCTCACATCGCCCGGTAGGTGCCAACCTTGGTTGGCAGACGTCTCCGCATAAAAGGACGGAGGCCGAAGCCTCCGTCGAAACATCACGAACCCCTCGTCCGCGATCAACGCTGCTCGGTACGGAAATCCACCGGAACCCGCACCACGCTTGCTACGGCACGGCCTTCATGCATTGCCGGCTGGAACTTCCAGTTCTGCACGGTGTTGAGCACCGCACGATCCAGGTCACGGCTGCGCTCGCCGCTGCGCGAGACGATCGCAGCGTTGGCGACATTGCCGCGGGTATCGACATTCAGGCTTGCGATCACGCTGCCCTGCACGCCACTGCGCAGTGCGGCAGCGGGGTAGGTAGGCATGCGATTGCTGGCCAGCGGGCGTGCTTCACGATTACGCACCACTGGCGCAGCCTTGCGCTGGCTTGAGGCCGGGGCGGCCTGGCGCGTTGCAGGTGCCGCTGCATCGATCGCCGCAGCCTGCTCAGGGGCCGGCAACATGCGCTCACCGACCGGTGCCGGCGCCACATCTTCCTGGTTGGAGTAACGCAACCAGAGCAGGGCGGCAGCAAACATCGCCACGATCAGTGCAATCCACATCCAGGGCGAGGTGGGCGTGTGCTGTGCGCTGGAATCCTGCGTCAGATGCGGCGAGTGGAGGTTCTCGTGGGTGGTGGCAGTCATCGCAAACTCCTTCCGTCACTTGGCGACGTGGGAAGTGTTGCCCGAGCCACGGACGAGGAGTGTCAGCGTTGCGTCAACGCCACCGGCAGGGTTCAGTTTGCCTGCCGGAAAGCGTTCAGTTACTGCGTCTTGAAGTCGAACGGCACCTCAATGCTGCCCGGTACGGCCTGGCCGTTGCTCTGTGCCGGAGTGAAGCGCCAGCGCCGCACGGCGTCGGTGGCGGCACGGTCGAGCTCGCGTGAGCCGCTGCGCTGGATCAGCGTGGTGTTGTTCGGGTAGCCGGTGGCATCCACGTCCACGCGCACCACCACGGTACCTGTCTCGCCGGCACGCAGGGCGGCGGCAGGGTAGGAGGGAGGCGGCGACTGGCCGGCAATCGGCATCGGCTGGCTGTTGCCGGTCGCGGCCGGCGCCGCGCCCGGGGCGGCCGGGGCCGGCTCGGCGATCGGGGCGGGCGGCGGCGGAGCGGTTTCGACCAGCTTCGGCGCTTCTTCCTCCACCGGTGCCGGCTTGGCGTCAGGCATGTCGCTGGAACCGGCCGCAGCGGCCAACGGTTCCGGCAGAGGCTCGACCTGGGCGGTTTCCTGCGGGGTCTGCGCGGCCGGGTCGGCGCGGAAGAACTCCTTGTCACGACCGGTCAACCAGACCAGCACGAACAGCAGCACGCCCACACCGAAGGCGATGCCGGCGATCTTCAGGGCGTTGCGCGGGATATGCACAGTGAACGACTTGGCGGGCGACGAGCGAGGTGCAGACATGGACCAGACCAGTACGGAATGGCTCGATTCTGCCACGGCGGGAATGAACCGGGCGGCAGAAATCCGTATAACAGGCGATAATCCCGTTCCTGATACCCACCACGACACCTGCCATGCTTGATCCAGCCCTGCTCCGCCACCAGCCCGCCGACCTCGCCGAACGCCTGCGCACCAGCCGCGGCTTCGAGCTCGACGTGTCTGCCCTGGAGTCCCTGGAGGCAGATCGCAAGCGCATCCAGGTGCGTACCCAGGAGCTGCAGAGCCTGCGTAACAGCCGTTCCAAGGCCATCGGCCAGGCCAAGGCCAAGGGCGAGGATGTCTCGGCCATCATGGCTGAAGTCGCCGCGTTCGCCGACGAGCTGAAGGCTTCGGAAGTGGCGCTGGACGAGCTGCGCGAGAAGATCGACGCCATCTCGATGGGTATCCCGAACCTTCCGGCTGATGACGTGCCGGCCGGTGCCGATGAAAGCGAGAACGTCGAGCAGTCGCGCTGGGGCACCCCGCGCCAGTTCGACTTCAAGGTGCTGGACCACGTTGAGCTGGGCGCACGCAACGGTTGGCTGGACGGCGAAACCGCGGCCAAGCTGTCCGGTTCGCGCTTCACCGTGCTGCGCGGCCCGATCGCGCGCCTGCACCGTGCCCTGGCCCAGTTCATGGTCGACCTGCACACCGGTGAGCACGGCTACGAGGAAACCAACGTACCGCTGCTGGTCAATGCCGATTCGTTGCGCGGCACCAGCCAGCTGCCGAAGTTCGAGGACGACCTGTTCAAGACTGCCGTGGGCGACTCCACGCGCTACCTGATCCCGACCTCGGAAGTGCCGCTGACCAACATCGTGCGTGACGAGATCGTCGATGCCGAACGCCTGCCGCTGCGCATGACCGCCCATTCGATGTGCTTCCGTGCCGAGGCTGGCAGCGGTGGTCGCGACGTGCGCGGCATGATCCGCCAGCACCAGTTCGAGAAGGTCGAGCTGGTTTCGATCAGCCGCCCGGAAGACAGCGACTCCGAACACCAGCGCATGACCCGCTGCGCCGAAGTGGTGCTGGAGAAACTGGGCCTGCCGTACCGCAAGGTGCTGCTGTGCACCGGCGACATGGGCTTCTCGGCCATCAAGACCTACGATCTGGAGGTCTGGCTGCCGTCGCAGGAGACCTACCGCGAGATTTCCTCGTGCTCGAACTGTGGTGACTTCCAGGCCCGCCGCATGCAGGCCCGCTGGCGTAACCCCGCCACGGGCAAGCCGGAACTGGCGCACACGCTGAACGGCTCGGGCGTGGCCGTGGGCCGCGCGATGATCGCGGTGATGGAGAATTACCAGAACGCCGACGGCAGCATCACCGTGCCGGATGCCCTGCGCCCGTACATGGGGGGGCTGGAAACCATCGGCTGATTCCCTGATCGGGTGGGTGCCATGCTTGCATGGCACCGTATCCACGCATGGCGTGGATCTACAATGCGTGGATGAACCACCGCGATCACTCCACGGCGCGCACCTTCTCCAACGGCACCCATCCGGGCTCGCCCGTCTCCGGCACGCACCACGCCCAGCCATTGAGCGTGTGTTGCCCGCGCAGCATCTGCCCTGGATCCACATCCAGTTCGCGCGCACAGTAGTCCACCGTGGCAAACGCGCCACCCTGCGCATCGCGGCCGATCACCGGCGCCGGCACGAATCCGGGCTGCTGGCCCTCGGCTTCGCACAGGAACCAGTCTTCCCAGCCCTCCGGGCCCTCATAACGTTCGCCCACCACCAGTGCCTGGCCACGGCGGAGGGTGATCGGGTGCGGAAATTCGCTGCGATGTGCAGTGGTCACGATGTAGTCCATGAACCACTGTACCGCTTCCGCCGGGCATGGCCCGGCGCTACCAGAGCCGGCCGGACCATGTCGGCACCTGCACGGGCAGCGCCGGGCAATGCCCGGCGGGCAAGAATCGGCATGCAAAAAAGCGGCCCCGCAATGCGGGGCCGCCAGGGTGGGCCGGGATGGGGGAGGGGATCCCGGCCCGCGTTCAGCGCCCAGACGAGGAGAGAGCGGCGCCGAACGCTGGAACGCTGGAACGTGTTACGCCGCGGCGGCTTCAGCCGCTTGGTGAGACGGCAGTGCGGCCAGTGCACCGGCAATGGCGTCTTCGCGGTGCTGCGGCGAGTAGGCAATGCCCTCCGCACGCACGAACTCGATGTCGTTGATGCCCCAGAAGGCGAACGTCTGGCGCAGGAAGGGCTCCTGGAAGTCCGCCGGCGAATCGGTGTAGATGCCGCCACGGCTGCTGACCACGATCACCCGCTTGCCACCGGCCAAGCCCACAGGGCCGTTCTCGGTGTACTTGAAAGTGCGGCCGGCCACGGCGACGCGGTCGATCCAAGCCTTCAGGGTGGAGGGGATGCTGAAGTTGTACATCGGCGCGCCGATCACCACGATGTCAGCTGCCAGGAACTGCTCGAGCACCTGTTCAGCCTCGGCGGCTTCGGCCACGTCGGTCTTGGCCAGCGAACCACTGCGCAGATGCGGTACCGGATTGGCGTCAAGATCGCGATAATCGACCTGCAGGCCTTCGACCTGCTGCTTGAACCGGGCCACCACGGCGGCGGTCAGGTGGCGGGAGACGGAGTTCTCGCCAAGCACGCTGGCGTCGAGATGCAGAAGCTTCATGGCAGTCACCTATGTTCTGGAGGGAAGGGCGGGTGGCCCCGCCGACGGAGAGAACGATAGGTTGTTGCAAAGGCAGGATAAAGGTGGTTGAATGCCACGTATTGTTCTAGATATGGAACTCGGGCATGCATGACCTGAATGACCTGTACTACTTTGCGATGGTGGTCGACCACGGTGGATTCGCCGCCGCCGAGCGCGCTCTGGGTATCCCCAAGTCGCGCCTGAGCCGCCGCATCAGCCAGCTGGAAACCGACCTGGGCGTGCGCCTCCTGCAGCGCTCCACGCGCCGTTTCGCGGTGACCGACGTTGGTACCAGCGTGCATCGCCACGCGCAGACGATGCTGGCCGAGGCGCAGGCCGCACGCGAGGTGGTGGATCGCCTCAGTGCGGAACCGCGCGGCCTGGTGCGTGCCAGCGTGCCGGTATCGCTCGCGCAGATGCAGCTGCCCAAGCTGCTGCCCAAGTTCCTCGAGCAGTACCCGAAGGTGCGGCTGCAGCTGAACATCAGCAACCGCCGCGTGGACATCATCAATGAAGGCTACGACGTGGCCCTGCGCGTGCGTTCGCGACTGGACGACGACGGCAGCCTGGTGATGCGCAGCTTCGGCCAGGTGCAGGAACTGCTGGTGGCCAGCCCGAAGTACCTGGACCGTGCGGGACGCCCGAAGGATCCTGAAGAGCTGACCCAGCACGTCACCCTCAGCATCAGCGAAGACGAAGCCCGCCAGCGCTGGGAGCTGCATGGCCCGGAAGGCGAAGTGCGCCGGGTCGACCTGCAGCCGCGCGTGGCCGGTTTCGACTTCCCGCTGCTGCAGAGCATGGTGAAGGACGGTTTCGGCATCACCATGCTGCCGGAAACCGTGTGCGCCGATGCGGTGCGCAACGGCGAATTGGAAGTAGTGCTGCCGGACTGGTCGCTGCCGCAGGGCGTGTGCCATGCCGTGTTCGCCTCGCGCCGCGGCCTGCTGCCGGCGGTGCGCGTGTTCATCGACTTCCTGGCCGAGCACCTGCCGCCGCAGCTGGAGGCCTCGCGCCTGGATTGCGGTGGCGCCTGTGAAAAGGCCAAGGAGCGGATCAAGGCCAGTGCACTGGGTGCGCTGGCAGTGGATGCCGGCTGAGAGAGTTGAACGGTAGCGCCGGGCCATGCCCGGCGTTGTCGCTTCCGATCGCGATCAATTCCGCCCTAACAACCGATCCCAGAAGCCGCGTCGCGGCTGGGCCGTTGGCTGGGGAGCAACGACCGGCGCTTCCAGCACCGCCATCAGTTCCGCGCTGCGTGGCTTCTTCAGGAAGCGGGCGTAGTCCATGTAGCTGGTCACCTTGCTCATGTGCAGGCGCTCGGGCATCGCCGGCAACGCGCCGCCCTGCAGCAGCACCCGCAACGCTTGCGGGCGGTCCAGGCGGACCGCCTCGAACAGCGCGGTGCCGCCACAGCCCGGCTCGATCTGGTTGGCGCGCCGCGGCGCGTCCTTCAGCAGGGCTCTCAGTGCGTCTACGTCGTCTCGCTCCACGGCAGCCACCAGCCGCGCCAGGGCATCCGCTTCTTCGGGTGGAAGATTGTCGCGGTAGGCCTGGTCGGCAATCTCGCGCTCGTCGCGCCCGTCACCGCCCTGGATGCACAGGAAGTCGGTGACCAGGGCGACCGGAATGCCGGAGGTATCCAGCGCCCAGTAGCTGGGATACACACCGTCGCCCCAGCCGCTGGTGAACACGACCAGGCCGTGTGGTGAGTCCTCGCCCCAGGGGCGGTATTCGGCGCCGTCATCCAGGCCGTCATGGTCGATCAGCGCATCCGACCACTCGCTGTCTTCGTCGCCATCGGCCTGTTCGATCAGGGCCAGCAGTGCCTGCTGGGTGTCGGTGTCCATGAAACAGCCGATGCCGGCGTCGACCGGATAGCCGATGAAGCTGTCCTCGTCCAGGCCGGTCAGGTCCTGCGTGGTCCAGCGCGCCATCTGCCAGTGCAGGGCGGATGCGGTGAGCGACTGGCGCGGCTTGAACCAGACCACGGCCAGCGCCGGGCGGCCGCTGTGCACGATGATCTCCACTGGATGCCGGCCCAGCGGGGCGGTGTGGTCGGCCAGCGCAGGCGCCTCGGCCTGGACCAGCGGATCGCAGACCACCAGATGCCCGCTGCTGACCGGGAGGTGGCCGGCGAAAGTACGGTGCAGGGCCACTGCGGCCAGCTGGGTGTCGTCCAGCAGGGTGGTGCGCAGGTTGGCCAGGTCGAGGTGGGCCATGGGGGCTCCGATTGCAGTGAAGGCCCCACCGTGCCGCATGCGAAGGGAGGGAGCAAGGGTGGTCTTGGGCAAATGGCCTTCACGTGCGAGAATACGGCGCTGCCCGGGCGACCGGGACCCGATTGGAGAGATGGCCGAGCGGTTTAAGGCACCGGTCTTGAAAACCGGCGAAGGGTCAAACCTTCCGTGGGTTCGAATCCCACTCTCTCCGCCAAAAGAACCTAACTCGTTGATTTTCAATTGAAATCATCGATACGGTCGGATTGGAAAGCAGGAAGCATGCAGAGGAAACACTCGCATGCGCATCCCTCATCATTTGAGCCGGTCATCCACCGGCCGCTGGTCGTTCGTCCAGCGCGTTCCTATTGATTTGCAAGCCGTGCTCGATTGCCGGCTGATCAAGCGCACCCTCAAGACCCACGATCTCGCCCAGGCGCACGTGCGTGCAGTCGTGCTTGGAGCGGGCTATGCTCGGCTCTTCGCACAGTTGAAGGATCAACGCGTGGACAAGCTCAGCAAGCAGGAAGCTGATCTGCTCATCGCTCGCCTGACGAGCGCCGAGAACCTCCGTGAACTGACGTTGGACCGCACGCGTCAACCGGATGGGACGGTGACGGAGCGGTGGCAAATCGACAGTCCCAAGGACCTCAAGCTGTATCGGCAGTTGATGGAGCTTGAAGCAACCGCGGGAGGGATCTCTCAATCCCTCGCAGTAACCGTGCCGTCCCTGTTTGGCTCTGCATACGCCGGCAGCCACAAAGGTCTGGCCTCCACGCCTGCCATTGAGACGATGACGCTGGGCAAGGCTCGGGATGCATTCTTGGCGACGCTCAAGGGTTCGACCCTGCCCAAGACCTACACGATCAAGAAGACGGCCATTGAGGCATTGGTGGCCTTCTTGGGGCCGAAGGCAAAGGTTCACGCCATCACCAGGTCCGATCTGGCGCGGTGGTATCAGGACATGCGTGAGAAAGGCGCTTCCACGCCAACGCTCACTAACAAGCAGAGCTACATCGGTGGCAAAGGTGGCTTCTTCGAGTGGGCCATGGCGTCTGGGCACTATCCCCGTGGCGACAATCCGGCCAGCGGCCATGTCAGCTATTCCCAGCGCGAGAAGCGGGCGCGGAAGAAGCTGGGGTTTAAGGCCTACGATAGAGCCCAGATCCAGGCGCTGTTCGCGCCCGAGGCGCTTGCCAAGCTGTCCGAGGCGGCCCGCTGGGCCTCCCTTCTTGGGCTCTATACGGGGGCGAGGGCGTCAGAGGTCGGTCAGTTGCTGGTCCGAGACGTGTTTGAGGAGGACGGCATCCCGTGCCTCCGTATCTCCGACGAAGGCGAGCACCAGAAAGTGAAAACCGAGGTCAGCCTTCGCACGGTCCCGCTCCATCCTGAGCTCCTCAGGATGGGCTTCCTGGACTGGGTCGATGGCAAGCGTAAAGCCGGTGAAACCAGGCTGTTCCCGGCGGCCAAGGCGACCGCCGTGAACGGGCAGGGCAACTGGATCACCAAGGCGTTTAGTCGACACTTGGCTGAGGTCGGGAAGAACTGGGAGCCAGCCAAGCGCGGGTTCCATTCGCTTAGGAAGACGTTTATCCAGGAGCTGCAGGGGGCTGGCGTGGTGTCGGAACTCAGGGCCCAGATTGTTGGGCATGAACTGGACGACGAGCATCATTCGACCTACAGCCGTGATTTCACAGCAGTGGAGAAACTCAACGGACTTGGTGCGCATTCGCCAGGCTTAGCTTCCCTTGTTTGGGACTTGCGGTGACATCGCCTGCGTGCGCATTGGCGAAGGCATCGACAAAGCTTGAGAAGTGTCCATAGCCCCCTTGGTCGAAGTCGGGCACTTTGCCGTGGACCCGATGGCGGGCATGCGTGCGATTGCCAGACTGGAGTTGGAAGACAACGGCTCACCTTTAACTGACATCGAGTCGCAGGCGATTTTTGCAAAGGATTTTCTGGTGGGTTCCAAATCTGTTTAATATTTAAATCACGAACAGTAGGCGTGGCTTCAGTAATGGTAAGGAGGGATATGTGTCAGCATCAATGAAGGAAGCCGAAACAAGATACAGCTCCATTCGACAAGAGTCCTACCAGCTCGCTGAAGAGTTGTTCAAGTTGCAGTTCGAGGATGTCGCGGTCACGGGAATAACGTATCGAACTGCTGAGATAGCAGATGGATGGGCTTATCTGCCCGATGACCAATTCTCGATAGGCTGGAGTTGGAAGGATAAGCTGCGGCTGTTCCGAAAGCGTCCCAGACGAGTAGAGGTAGCGTTGTGGGAGGGTGGAGAATTATGCGGCCTAGCGTTAGGGAAGGTTACGAAGGGGCGGCTCTTCGCTACCATTCATTACCTGCAGGGGAGTCCTAGAAGTTCTTCGGGATTGCGCGGTCAAGTAGGTAGAATGGTTACAGATTATTTAAGGATCTACGCAACCCTTTGCGAATGTAAAAATATTGTAATTGATAGTCCTATCCCTGAGCTGATCGAATATTACAAGAAACTTGGATTTGTCAATGAGATCAGGGGCGCGCGAAGCGTGTATCGACTATGGGTTCCCTTGGAAGCCGTGAGTTGACTGTTTCTACAATTAACGGTATCATGAAGAGGAAGTCAATGTGACTATGGAGGGTTTCCGTGAAAAAGACTAAGAAGTTAAATATTGGTGCCGCCAAAGGTCGCAATAAGCCTGTCTTGACCTCCGGGAACATGCGTGGCCTTGCCGCAGCCAAGATGCTGACCGAAAAGCTGAAGGTTGAGTATTCCAGGGGTCATTCATATTTCATTGATTCTTTGCCTCCAGTCTCCGTAACTGTAATGGCTGGTCCGCGTGGGAAGAAGATTGTTCATTCAGATTAGCGTTATGGAACTTTAGAAAAATGGCCCTCCAGGGCCATTTTTTTCTGTATAAGCAACGAAAACATCAAGCACATCGTCAGCGATACGAATGCCCGAGTGCAACATCGGTTTTAGCAAAATATCCGTCATGCCAACATTTACATGTCGTGCCTCGCCTACTGCTCTCTGCCGCTTGGGATCTGGTCTGGCGGAAATTCCAGCGCGTCATCATCCTGACTGAATTAGGTCGTGAGTGGCGTGTACGGCGGATATACCCTTGGCTTGTGGGCCCATAGCCTCTCACCGCACAGTCGCGACTTCAGTGGGAGTGGTTTTGAATGATCTCAGAAATGGGATCCAAAATCCCGCTGAAGCCGGAGAAATCGATGTCCTTGTAGTATGGCTTCACAATCTTCTCAGCAAACCATGCTTTGCCATACTCGTCGTCCTTCAGTTTTTTGTTGGACAAGCTGAGCTTTTTCCCGGAAAGGGTTTTGGCTAGCGTTGATGCACTGAAGAAATGCTCAATACAATGGTTCGCTGCAGGGTTCTTAATCGAAGTCAGTAAGATGTAAAGGTTGTCGTAAACACGTAGATACTGGGTGCCGTTTTGCATATCCAGCTTGTAGTGCTTCTTGATCGCGGCAATAACGGCGTTGGAGCCCTTGTCGTTATCGAAAATTACTATGACGGGATTCGCTCCCTTAGGGGCTTTGATGCGCCGGTAGTTTTCTCGGTAGGATGCGATGAAGTTCGTCAAAGGACTGTCGCCACCGGTTAGGCTAAAAATTCTCTCCCGCGTCTTCGTATGAGGAAGGAGTTTAACGAGCAGATCCTTTGAGCCTGGCGCCATGAGTAGTGGGTAGGACGCCCCAAGTCGCTTGATCGCGGCGCTTATATATATGTTGTCTGTCTTCCCTTCAAAAAGAATAACTGGCTTATCATTACTTGCGAATGTTGTGAAGAAGAGAAATCGGTGTAGCAGAAGCTCTGTAGAGCTTAAGTTCGGCGGAGGAAGCTCGTCTGCCCTGCGGTATCGCTCTACTTGTAGCAAAAATCCCAGCATGCCCTCGAGTTGTGACCGAGTCCCATCAACGGACACCATGGCCGTGTCTTCTGCTACAACAATGGATTTTCTGCGGTGATAGGCGCCGGTTGAACATAGATTATTGACCATCGCCCGAACCTCTCTACGATAGTCAGTATTCACATTGACGTGTCTATTGATGACAATGCCAGTGACATCTTGGCGCGAGCGGCGGTGGAGAAGTCGCGTCTTTGCGTGGTTAATTCTGAAGCCACAGGCCACAACTGCTTGCTCAACTTCCTTCGCAATTGCCCACTTTGAGATGGGATCTACTTGATTCGCGATGGCGTTGGGAAAATCAGGCTGCGAAGTGGACATTGTGATGTCGTCTGCATAGCGAGAGTAGGCACAGCCGTGAGCCCGGGCCACCTTGGACAACCTAATGTCCAGGATGTTCCCAATCAAGTTAGATATTACAGGCGAAGTTGGGGCTCCCTGAGGAAGCATGTCCTCATGACAGGCTATCTGAGCAATCAGGGTTGCAACATCCGGATTCAGCCGAAAATGACGATTGCCGATTAGGAACCCGCGCACTCGTCCAAAGTTGATGGTTCCAAAGAAGTCTGACAGGTCGAAGTTGAGCACGTAACGCTGGCGTCGGTGCACGTCGGCGTTGGTAAGAATGGAGCGGCCTAGTTTGAACCCGTGAGCGACGGTGCGCTTGACTCCCAGTGCCTCTTCAATTTCCTTTTCGCACGCCTGAAGCAGTATCGAGAGCTTTCCTTGAGCAAGCTTCAATTGTGGGGAAGGCGCGTGGATCGTCCGCTTGCCACCTGAGCGTTTGGGGATGTCGAAAGTGCTGTATCTGGCTGCAGATGGAATTCCCCAAGCTATGTAGCCGAGAGTCTTTACCTGAAAGCCCATTAGCCGTGCCAAGTCGCTAATTGTGGTGCATGCTTTTAGCTTGGCCAACTCACTCATCTGACATCCTTGTGAGAAAGAAGAGGGGTTGCAGGAACTCCTTCGCACGCATGGCGAGCGTATAGCGGCACTCGGGCCATTCGGCAAATCCACCTTGCAAAAATTTCTGATGCCGCGAAACGACGGCAACCAAATCTTCCTGCAACCCCAGCCGAAACATAGCTCATACCGAGATCAAACGCGATAGCGCTCCATACGCAGCATACGAAGAAGGCCGCGGGTGGCGGTGCCTGCTGCTTTGGCTTTGGAGTGACCTCCTGAATCAACTGCGCATACATCATGAACAGACGCATCGGCAGTCCAGTCAGTAGCCCAAAAACCGAGCACGCGCCCGGCATGGTCAGGGCGGTCATGACCCGCCACTGTTACCAGGCGAAGCCCTAGTCCCGCGCCTGAGCTACCCGGTCCTCAACCGGATGCCGCAGAGCCGCCTTCCGGTTTCCGCGTTGGGCCATCACTGGCCCAACGACGAACCCGAAAGGTTCGGGTAAGAGCTGAAGCAGTTTGAGGTGGCTACCTCAACACCGTTGACTGGACCAAGGTGTAGACCGCTCCACCGAGGGTCGGCACCACCAGGTGCGCCGGCACCAGCGCCAGGGCGAGCAAGCTGAAGATCGCTCGGCTTTGCTCAGGATGCGGTAGCAGGTCTGCGAACCCCACCCCCAGGTAAGCTGCCACGTGGGCAGCCACCACGATCACCCAGGTCACGAAGAAGCCCTTCCAGAACCCACCCCGCTTGGGCGAGGGTGGGGCGTACGGTTGCCGTTGGGCTTCTTCCTGACGTCGGTAGGCCCGGGCGTTGATCCAGTAGAGAAAGCCCAAGACGGTCCAGATGGCCAGGCCGCCCGCGATGGCGAGCCAGCCCAGCGGGGCGCCCTGCTGCAGGGCCTCAAGGCCACCGGCCACGAACAACAGGCCGGCGCCTCCCAGCAGGACCGTCGCGCAGCCGACATGGGCGTAAGAACGCGTGGTCATAGTGGCCTCAGAGCTTGTGGGCGGTCCACTCGCCGGACGCTTTCGAAAAGCGCACCGGCTGGACGAACGGCCGGGCCTGGGCGACGCCACCGATGTCGAGGACCACCGCGCCGCCCACGTCGCAAATCACTCCCTCAGCCGATTCCGATCTCTTGCAGCCGCTGAGGCTGAAATCTCGGTATTCCTTTACCCAGACCTGGCTTCCCAGCACCCGTTCAAACTCCGCGGTGATAGCCTTTTGGGCTTGGGCGTCGGAGGGTTTGTTGCCGCAGGCCGTCAAAGCCAAAGCGGTGGTCACGGCGAAAGCGATGGTCCTGATCGTGCTCATGAGGGTCTCTTCCTGGCTGAGGGTTGGTGTCTTACTTGTCGCGGTTGCCGGCCGGATCGAAGCCGGCGATCCACATGCGGGTGTCGCGGAAGGGCGTCAGCATTCCCGAGGGGCCGGGATACAGGTCGTCAGCTCGCAAGAAGCCGGAGACCCAAGCGGCGCTCAGGCCCACCTTCCGGGCCTGCATAGCGACCCCCTCGCGGGTCGTGCGCACGTTGAAGGGCTCGCGGGGCGGGGTAGGGCCAGTGGTCCGATCGTCGCCGGTGTTCGGCTTCCCGGCGCGAACCCTCAGGCCCACCATCAAGTCCGTGGTGGCTTTGGCTCGAGCGTTGCTGTTGAGCTCCGCTTCTTCGCCCAGGTCGTCCCGGATGGTCAACGGGGCGTCGGCGCAGGCTCGGAAGGTCTCGGTGGTGGAGGCAGTGGCGCTGGTCCAGATCCGGGCTTCGACGGTCCAGCAAGGCAGGGAAGCGCCCCATTCCTTGTAGGTCAGTGCGACCCGCGGCCAGTCCAGCCGGCCCTGCTGCGCGCTCTGGTGGTTCTCGCCCTTGAACAGGCCGTTGATCCGGCCAGCACCACTGATCGGGGCGTAGAGCGGACCAGTGGCCGACGCGGAGCCGGTTGCCGGCTTGGCCCCCAGGGCTTGCTGGCCCGCGTCTTTCAGGCTCTTTCCCAACTGGCGGAAGAAGCCGGGCCTTTCACCGGTTTGATCCGAATTCGAAGGGCTCTGCGCGTCGGCAAAGAAGTGCGGGCAAAGGCCCAAAGCCACGAGCGCGAGGAACGCTACTTGTCCACGATGCTTCATTCAAATCCCCTGCAAAACCGCCCGCTTGGCGGTATTTGCAAATATGGCAAATGCAGGGCAAGATTGGAAGCGGCAGACTAACGGGTCAATTCAGCATTCGTTGGTCTTCTCCATGCCCGCAGCGCTTCCCCCCGCCTCTACCTTTGGTCGCCGTTTACGCGAGGCGAGGCTGAGCAAGGGACTGACCCAGGCTGCGTTGGGAGCGGTGCTGGGGTTGGAGGAGGAAAACACTGCCGCCCCTAGGATTTCTCGCTACGAGAGAGGCGATCGGATGCCGGACAACGAGAGCATGGCAAAGCTGGCGGAGGCCTTGGAGCTGCCCGTCGCCTACTTCCACGCTGTCAGCGAACCCATGGCAGAAGCCATCCTAGTGATGTCACAGTTGCCAGAAGGGGCGCAGGAGGAGCTGCTGCGTCAGATGCGTGATTTCGCCAAAAAACGCGGGTCGGTGATCGAGGGCTAGGCACCACGAGGTGTTTAAATTAGACCTCTAGCTCTACTAATAGGGCTTGCAGCTCTTCAAGGGGGAAAACGCTGGAGCCACTAGGTTTGTGGTTGAGGCAAGAAGGCACAAATGGTTCCAACTATGTCCTGGAAATCATCCCTATGCCTTTCAAGAAGGTAGTCAAAGATATCCTCTTGAGTGGCGATTCTCTGGTCTCTGATGTCGTAGTTCAAGCTCCGACCGTTGGTGTAATCGCTCTTGTGTGTCCTGAAGGGGAAGTCTGCATCCTCTCGGCTCGCGCTTAGCAGAGCTTTTTCTACGCTATCCAGCGGGATGGTGTAAATGCCCGGGTCCCCGGCAAATTTTTCGTTCTTCTGGTCTGCATCCAGGATCGCGATGACCTTATCATGTGGGGCTAAGAACTCTTCCGTTCGATTCTTACTGATGAGCTCGGCAATCTGAGAGCCGCCGCCGATGAAGATGATCTTGTGGCGAAGAAGAGTTTTTTCGCAATGCTTAGATACGATGTGACCAATGAAGGCAGTAAGCATCTTGTCCTCTGTCAAGATGTATCTGTCATACCCTTCAAATCCAAATAGCCTCGCCATCGCGTAGCTGTAGGAGATTGGCTTTATTGAGACCTGGGTAGTCTCCCGCTCCATGTAGAAGAGCTCATCAACCTCTAACTGCCGCATAAGCGCGAGAGAGTGGGTTGTGAATAGGATCTTGCGATCGTATTTTGCGCAAAACCCACGCAGCCAACCTGGAAGATTCGCTTGGGCTGCTGCGTCTAACGAAAGGTCAATCTCGTCAATCACCAAGAGCTTGGAAGAGCCTTTGATTGTGCGGTAAAGATTGATGAGGAAGTGCTCCCCGGAACTGAGGTAATCCTCTCGGATGTATGTGCCATCATCCATGACAAGAGCGTAGTAGCTCTTTCCCCTGACCCGGATCTCGGCCATTGCCAAGTAGCGGTCGGTTTCGTAGACAGCGTTCAAAAAGGCGATCAGCTCCTCGGGAGAATGATAGGTTGTTAGCGCAATGGCTTTGCGAATGTCTTGATCAGCATCGCTGGCGCTTTTGAAGTAGTTGAACCGAGCTCCGTAAGGCATCGGGAGCTCCGCGTCCACAAGGTCGCGTAACTCCTTGGATATCTTGTCTCGACAATCCAGAGAGCGGAGGGCGCTGTTATAGGTGAACGTTGCTTGCTCGCCGTCTAGGTCGTAAACGATCCGGCTCTTCTGAGAGAAGGCATAGGGTGTCGCTGTCCGTATGAACGTGTCCGCGTTGGACAGGTTCCGAAGAGCTCGCACCAAGGTCGTCTTTCCTGCCCCGTTTCGGCCGACAAGGCACATCAGTCCGCTCTTGGAAAGATCCACGTCCAGTTGGAGATGCGCCACGTGCTGGATAGCGTCAAGTGTTACTTGGAGGCGGCTCATTGGGCAGACCTATGCAGGAGGCTGTCAATGACGGTGGTGCCGAACTTGCTCCTAAGCTTCTCAAGATAGGCTGGATCGGCGGCGTGGGCATAGCTGATGAGGCCACTGAGCCGCTCTAACCCTTCTTCCATTCCCTGGCTATACGTTTCCTCAAATATCTTCAACAGCCGCGCCCGATCGCTGAGGTAGAAGTGGATCCAAGCCTCAATACGGTTCCTGACTTCCCGATCAATGGCAATGGCGCCCGTGGGCAGGATCACCAGCCCCAAGAGCTTGACCTTCCTGCCTACCGTCGTCAGCTTGCTCTTTGTCGGATTGAGGTTGAATTTATCGCCCAGCTCACTAGCAAGGCAGTCTTCAATGACAGCCCCTGCATCCGAAAGATTGGTGCGCTCCTGAGTGGATAGCATGATGTCGTCGGCGTAGCGGGTGTAAATCCATCCCCGGTCTTGGCTGATTTGCGTCATGCGACGGTCAAAAGGGAGCAGGCAGGCGTTACTCACGATAGGGGAGGTGGAGTAGCCGATAGGCAGCTTCCCATCGATGGTAAGCAACCCGAGGATATGCTCCAGGTGATCATGAAGGTCTGCAACGGGTGTCGCGCTCTCCATCAGAACCTTGCGAACCAACGGCGTCGTGATGCTATCGAAAAACCGTTCTAGGTCAGTCTGGAAGAAGGCTCGGCTATTCGCATGCGGTTCGACCGCCTGAATGAGGGTCGCTCCCTTGCGATATGCAAAAGAGACCGCAGTGTCGACAGGCAGGTGCTCCAAAACAAAGCCGTTGAGGAAGGCATGAAAGTCCTTCAGGATTTTGGACGGCTTGTAGATGGTGCGGCTCTTCCAGCTGACCGGGCTGTAGTTCTCTCCAGGGGAAAGGGCCAAGAATTCGTCGAAGCGGTATTTGCCGTGATACATGGCGTCGAACAGCTTGTGCAACGGCTGCGGGGTCATGAATTGCGGCCTGTGGCTCCCTAGAATGGAAGAAAGCGTAGCCCATTACCGGCCAGGAATGCACAAACGAAATGCCCGGTCGGGCGTGAGCCTGCGACCGGGCATACGTAAGTTGATAAAACGCCCTAGGGACCAGACGTTAGACCGGAGCTACTCCTGGTCGCTGGTATGGAATAACCCTAGCACGATTCCCGGCTGGCTTACAAGTTCACGCGGGTTCACCCGCACCATCGGCCGTCCAAGGCGGGGGCTGGAATAGGAAGCATTGCGCCGCGCTGAGCCACCTGCCCAGCGTGACGTAGGTCAAGCGATAAGGAAGTCGCTAGGGGATCTGCCCATGGCAACCAGCTGGGCCATCCACTTGGGCTGTCTGCCACGCCCAGTCCAAGTCTCTTGCGGATTGGCCGGGTTGCGATACTTCGGAGCCACCTTGCCCAGTTTGTGCGCCGAAGGGCTTTTCCGCACATTTGTCTTCTTGGGCTTGCTGGGCGCTGCCGCATTAGGGACTCCGTAGAGCTCCTCGATTGTGTAGCCATGATCCTTGACGTATTTGTTGATCTTGGCTCGCATCGCAGCAGCCTTAGGGCGGGTCAGGATCTTGGTCTGCTGCTTCTCGGCGGTGCTGATCAGAGAGCGCAGCTCCTTGACCGATAATCCCGTCAAATCGATAGGCATTGGAGAGTTCCTCAAAATGGACAGCCGTTAGCCTAGTGTGGAACGAGCTTGATTGCCACACGCGCGCTGGCCGGGTGGCCATTATGGATAGAACTTGCTGGGGTCGGACAGCTGCTCCGCAAACTGGCCCCGCTGATACTTTGGCAGTTCAACGATAGGCTGGTAACGCTTGATGGTGCGAATCTTCTTCTTTTGAGCCAGCGCCGGTTTTTTGTGGAAGTAGGCCTCGTGCAAGACGGCGACACGCTTGTTGGGCGAGTGCCCGGTGATCAGTGCGATGACCTCTTCTGGGATGTCCTGGTGATGAAGCTCTGTGGCAATGGTGTGGCGGAATGCATGGAATCCAACGCCCTTTCTGAAGCCAAGGCGCTTCATGTAGGTGCTGAACTGGTTGAGTGCCGCTTGGCTGTAGCGAGCGTTTGAGTCGCCCGTTTTGCGGTTGACGCCCGCCGAGAGGTGAGGGAAAAGCCTGGGATGGCCGCACTGCCGAATGTCCTCCACGAAGTCTAGGAAGCCAGCGTCGATGAGCTGCTGTGCGATGGGCACGTCCCGGATGGCGGACCTGCCTTTCAGGCGCTGTCGGCTTCTGCCTCGGCTCTTATGCGCCAGGTCTGGATCGATCGTGACTCGAATGCGGAGCCACCACATGCCCGCCTCCTGAACGATATCCGCAACCTTCAATTGCGCGACTTCGTTGATGCGTGCTCCCGTGTAGAGCCCGATCATGGGCATCCACCAACGATGGGGATGGCTCTTTGCCCAGGGAACAAAGGTCTCCGGTGCGAAGATTCGCTGCAGGTCTGATTCGTCGAACAGGCGCTCTGCCTTGTCTGCGTCTTCGGCCAAGTCTTCCTTGAACTTCTTGAAGGGCGCCATGGGGGAGGCGGGAATCGCGTTGGCCTCGACCAGGCCTTTGAAAAAGGTGGAAAGGAAACGGCGATGCTTCTCAAGCGTCTTGGGTGCCAGCGGAGGAACGGCCAGCTCCTTGCCCAGTGCGACTGCCTCTTCATAGCTGTAGTCGCGATACTTCGGGTCTGAGAGAAGCAATGGCGGAGCCCACCGCAGCAACTCCCATAGGCGATAGATATGGGCATGGTCAATGCGGGAGACGGGGATGTCCCCACACGCCATTTTGAGCAAGGTGAGCGTGCGGAAGGTCGAGCCGGTCGTGTCCTTCGCCAAGCCTCGGTCATCGCGGGACCTAATGTAATCCGCTATCTCCACTGAAAGAAGACGAGGGGCGGATGCGACAGGCAGCGGGACAGGGTATTGGGTGCAGCCATTGGCCCGGCGGCTGCGACGTTGGCGGTCGTCGGCCCGGTCCAGCATTTCTTGAGCGTGGATGGCAGCCTCTCGGCCGGTGATGTTCAATTCCTCAATGCGAAGATTGCCCACCTGAACGCCCCTGAGTTGGAGCGTGCCCATGGGGTGGAGCAGGTATTGGTTGAGGTGTTCTAAAGCGGGGGAGGGCATTGCTTGGCTTCCATCGGAACGATGGAAGTACCAATAGAACAGGTCCCAAAATGGTCAATACAAAATCGGGATCAATCTGAACGCCGTAAGTGTTGCGCAACGCCACGACCAGCTCAAGGAAGTGTCACATTTGTACCGGGCTGGTTTTCATTGTCTTTATTAGTAATAACAATGAGTTAGGGGTTGAGGGCTCCGAAAACTCAGGAGTCATTTTGGTACTGTTTAACTGAAATAGCCTAACTGGCGATCGCCTAAAAGATGAACGGCGGATAAACGAAGTCGTGCTGATGTTAGTTTCTTTATCCCCCTTTCATATGCTCTGCCTCACTGATTGATGCTGCGGCTGGATGCGGAAGGCTCATCCGCTGCGGCAGACCTTGCTAAGCTGATGAACCTATCAAGGAGCGATACAGATGGCTGATTTGGGTGCAGAGGCTGCGGTCCAAGGCAAGACAGGCCAAGACAAGACGGGCCAAGACAAGGCGGCGCGTAGAAAGATTCCTGGCGGGCTTCCATACACCACCAGCCCGGGAGTGTTGAAGAGTGTTCTCGAGAAGATTCCACACTCGGAGAAGCCACATGTCTTCAACCCAGATTTCATCTCGACAGTCCTTGGCTCCTCGGGTGGTGCCGCTCGCCAGATTCCACCGATACTAAAATCCGCCGGTTTGCTCAGTCAATCAGGCGCTCCAACTGAACTTTATTCTCAGTTCCAAACAGAATCTGGGCGGTCCGCCGCTGCTGTTCAGATCCTCAAGAACGGTTTCGCCGAAGTATTCAGGAGGAACCAGTTTGCTCACAAGGCAGATGAGTCTGCCCTGACAGACATCGTGGTATCGGTGACAGGACTGCCAAAAAAGGATCCAGTAGTCCGCTCTATCATCAGCACGTTCAAGGTCTTTCAGGACTACGCTAAAGGCGTGCGAGACACGGACGTAGCGGAGGTCGAACCTGCGCAGGTGGATCGAGAGGCCAGCGCACCGCTGGCGTCTTCTGAGGGAGTGGCGCGGACGATGCAACTTGCCTACAACATCAACGTTGTCCTGCCGGAAACGACAAACGTTGAGGTCTATAACGCCATCTTCCGAAGCCTTAAGGCCAATCTGCTGACATGAATGACCACACCATAGAGCTCTTCGTGCTCAAATGCGCCGTTATTCAGTCGGGGTTGAATGCCGACAACATTGCTTTGGATCCCGACCTTGCTCCGCTCGACTCTGATGAGAGGCTCGAGCCATTTATCAGGCAGTTCGATGCCAGCAATAGAAGAAACGCGGCAAAGATGTCTAGGTATTATGAGCTGTTCTATCTGCTCGAGAACGACATTAGGCGTCTAATCGTTGATACGATGGAGTCAGCTCACGGTCCAGAGTGGTGGAGCACGCACGTCCCCCAAGGCGTGGCGGAAGAGGCTAGAAAGAATCAGACGCGAGAGGCTAATGCTGGTGTGTCAAGTCGATCTGATGACAATATCGACTACACCACTTTTGGTCAGCTTGGCGAGATCATTCGGGACAACTGGAGTGACTTTGCTGGGATGTTGAGCAACCAGTCTGCTGTCACCCGCGCGCTCTCCGGCCTAAATATGCTTCGTGGCACCATTGCACATTGTGGTGTGCTGGCTGAAGACGAGGTGGATAGGTTGAAGCTTGCGATTCGGGATTGGTTCCGGGTGCTAGAAGGGCCGAGAAACTGATCTTTAAAACACACTGAGCAAAGCAAGAGCGCACTTAGGCGTTCCTGCGGAACGCGTGCGCCAAGGGCTCCGCCCCTGGGACCCCAAGCCTCTACGAGGCTTGCCAACGGCAAAAGCTGGTTCATAAAGAACCTGTATTCACAGGAGTCTTTATGGCCATCTTCCACACCTCGATTAAAACTTTCAGCCGAGGCAAAGGCCAGTCGGCCGTCGCCGCAGCCGCCTATCGGGGCGGTCTGCTGTTGTCCGATTTCGTCACTGGGCAGCAGCACGACTACCGCCGCCGCAGCGGCGTCGTTGAGAGCTTCTGCCTCGCCCCGCCTGACGCTCCCGCATGGGCCGTGGACCCTCGGGAGCTCTGGGCAGTCGCAGAGGCTGCGGAGCGGCGGAAAGACTCGACTGTAGCGAGGGAGTTTGAAGTCTCCTTACCCCATGAACTATCCGAAGAGCAGCGGGCGCACTTGGCGTTTGTCATCGCCGACGCGCTGGTCGATCGTTATGGGTTCGCTGTCCAGGCCAGCATCCATTCGCCTGGGACGCCTGATGGGCTCAATCACCATGTCCATATCCTGGCCACCACGCGCCGCCTCGGACCTGAGGGATTCGGTGAGAAGACCAGGGAGCTGGACGTGGGGCCCTCAGGTAAGGTGCAAGTGCAATGGATTCGGGAAATGGTCGCAGCGGCAACCAACGCGCACTTGGAGGCGGCTGGGCTTACCGACACGATCGACCATCGCAGCCTGGCCGAACAAGCTCGGTCGGCGATAGAGCGGGGGGATGATCTGGCAGCTGCGGCGCTTTCTCGCGAACCGACCCAGCACCTGGGCAAGCGGGCAGCCGCGTTGGCCGGGAAGGGCGTAGCCACCGACAGGGTGAGCACAAACGAAGAAATTGCTCAGGACAACCAGGAGCACTTCGAATACTTGGTGCGCAAAGCCGGGCTGGAAGGAAAGCCCGCCCCAGTGCCTGGCCAAGAGGCCGCGAAGCAAAGTGGGCGAGTGCTCAATGCAGAAACCGCGGGGCTACCTGGGGGGCTGGAGATGCGAGGCGTATCCGGGATCCGGCTGCAGAACCTGCTCCTTTCGTCTCACGGGCATACGCCGGAACCGACGCCCATCAGCGTTGCCGAAAAGATTATCGATGCACTGCGCGACGTGGAAGAGATTTCCCGGGCCAGGGCAGACTTGGCCATGGAAAAGATTCGTGATGCCTTGAGGTGGGCTCAGCGGCAGCTTTCCTCTCAAGGAGAAACCAGCCAGCTTCGGCAGTGGGTCACCAGAGCTTCGCTCCAGGTTCGTGCCCTTAAGTCCCTCATCATCAGTCGGGCTCGCAGGTTGCTTAACGTGAAGAGTGCAACCAGGCTGCGTCACATGGCCGAGCAGGAGTGGGAACGGTTCAACGCCGATTGTCCGCCCGGGTCGACCAGATACTCAAGGTCGGAGTGGACCCTGCGCCGGGGGAGGCGACTTTCGGTTCTCGAGAAACATACAGCCGAGCTGAAGGCGGCTCAGGAGCGGGCATCGGAGGGAGAGCTGAATGCCATCGATGCTGAGATCCTTATGAAGGCTGCATTGCTTGGAGCGTTGCCCCATCCCTCACAGGCTGTCGCTCCTACGCTCGCTGAGCCGACGCCGGTGGCCTCAAGCGTCTTGGGTTCCGTCCCGTCGGTCCCCCGAGGGCCAACGTTCCACTGACCCTGCAAAGAACAGGCCCCGCGAATGCGGGGCTATCTTTTTAATGGGGGCCGGTGCCCACCGATGGTTTTCGAGCCGGCAATGGTTTCGCTGGCGGAAGGCCGCGAGACGCACGCCAAGCATCGGGTGAAGGGAAGCTTATCGGCACTTGGCTGCGGTCCACGCTCGCCGCTTGCGATACAGTGCTTCTCGTAGGAGAGTAGGCGAGGGGCTGACCTCCTTGGCCTCCCTGCGATTCGGCGAATCGACGCAACAGTAATCTTGCGACATCCAGCGCATGTTGGACATCCAACTCACGCTCAGCAGCGTTGCGGGTGTTGTTTTCAGGCAACAAGGCTTGAAGAACCTGGCTGGCGATACGAAGTTCGACGTTTGCTGGCATTTGTAATTCATCTGGTGAAGGTTCTTCACATCGAAGCACCCAGATGGAAATGCGCAAGCGGATGATGACGCAGCGCGTCACACATTTGCCGTTTGGATGCCTTGCCTTAAGCGTCGAGAGTTGCTGCGTTTTAGTCTTGTCTTGCTGGACTGCTTTCCAGCGCAAGCTTGACCAACCAGTGGCCTCCCGGGGCGCCTGAGCGATCAGGAGGTCGGAGTGCAACGCCACCCCGAGCCCATCTATGTGCGTGACCAAAAGTGGATCGGCAGGGTTTCCTCCGGCTATGATTGGGGAAACATTGAAAGGAAACCTGCCCAGCAGGCTTTCTGCAACGGTTTGAAGGGGTTGGGTCGAAGGTGATCCGATCCCACTCTCTCCGCCAGGATTCCAGAAGGCCCCTAGTGATAGGGGCCTTTTTGTTTTCTCAGGCTTCCCTACCTGCGCAGCTGTCCTCAGCTGAGGACAGGGATGGATGCAAAAAAACTCTCGGCAGAGAATCAAGAAATCGATTCAGACCGTTGCTGCAGTGGAAGTGATCGCGCTGTTTCACGCGGAGTCTGATTTCGACTGCGCTGCTGCGGCCCAAGCAGGAAGTGGTGCGCGGTACCCCTGTGTTCTTGCTGAGTCGGCGGATAAGAAGCGCTCCCACTGGATCGGTGGGATGTTCCGAGAGACACCAGCACAAAACGCCGTTTACTGAGCTAATATTCAGGTTTCACGGACAGGACTAATCATGAGTGAAATGGATGCGGTGGACCCGGCTTCGGCAGAACAGTCACGAGTAGAGAGTGAGACGCTGCCGCTTGTCATCCAGACGGTCGGAGGTTTGTCGGCCGCGGTTGGCGTCATCAGCATCGTGTTGGCGCTTACTGGCATTGTTCCCTGGCTTTTGGGATCAGGCGTCTCCGCGCTTCTTGCTGCGCCTTTCCTTTATGGCTTTGCGGACATCGTGCTCAGCTTGAGAAAGCTGTGCTCAAAGCGTTGATGCAGGTGCTGGAAAAGGATCCATAAGCCGGCCCAGTGCCGGCTTTCTCTTTGTGGGAAAGTGGGAGTCGGTGGCCCTGCCGCCGTTACAGTCGATATCCCACCGCTGAGGTTTAGTGTCAGCGTGTTCGAACGGGTGGCAGATCCTGGACGGCTACCCGCGGCGCCCACCCTTCGGCTTGTTATGGCACAACGGGTAACTGGAGCACGACCGGAAGGCCCCATGCGGCCCATTCCGGTCCACGAACACGCCCACCTTGCACACCGGGCAGCGCTCTTCGTGGATCGCCGCGCCTGATATCGCGGTCACTTCCACAGCTCCGTCCTTCACCAGCTCGTCCAAGAACGGCGAGTGCTTCCCCTGCAGGGTGAACATGGCCACCGAGCGTCGCGCACGCGTCAGCGCGACATAGAACAACCGCCGCTCTTCGCTCAATGGGTAGGTATCCCCATCCGGCATCGCCAGCGAAAGCACCGGGTCATCCGCGCGCAGGCTCGGAAAGCTGCGGTTGACCATGCCCGGCAGAACAACGTAGTCCGCCTCGCGTCCCTTCGACCGATGGACCGTGAGGAACTCCACGTCCATCGTGCTGCCGAAGGCGGTCTTCCAATCCGAAGGCATCGCGCTGCGATCGGCGCGGTAGCGCCCCAGGATGAAGACCGTCACGCGTCCGTTGCGCCCTTGTGGCACCGCCCCGGACAACAACTGCTGATGCAGCGTGGCGAGGTACTGGCGAACGCCATCCTGCACCTCCTCACGCCGATTCATCTGGAACGCCTGCAGCACTGGGCCAATGGCCGGTGCTGCAGAACGAACCTCCTTGCCAATCTGCGCCGGGTTCCTGCTGACGAAGTGGCTGGAGGCATCGCAGAGCGCTTGAGGGCAGCGGAATGTCTGCTCGAGCATCAGCACCTGGCCGTGTCCCATCCACTCGCGGAATCCGGTCATCACCGAAACGTCGGCACCGGCGAAGCGGTTGATCGACTGCCAGTCGTCGCCCACTGCAAACAGATAGCGGCCGGGGCGGCTGACCAATGCACGGCAGAGTCGGGCACGGGCGCGTGAGGCGTCCTGGAATTCGTCGGCCATCACCAGTTCGTAGGGTGATTCATAGTGGCCCTGTTCAAGCAGGCCGGCCGCCATGTTGAGCATGTCCTCGAAGTCGATGCTGCGCTCGTCAGCCAGCGCACTGTCCCAGGCCTGGAAAACCGGCCCGGCGATCTCCAGGAAGCGCCGGTAGCGTTCCTTGAACTGATCCTCGGGCATCCGCCGCAGGCGCGCCGCCATATCGTCCAGCGTCAGGCAGTTACTCTTGGCATGCGCAATGAAGGTTCGCATCAGGCCGATCAGGTCCGCATCGGGCATCGGCTTGGCGCCCTGGTCGGGCAGCTCGCGGTCCGGGTTCGGGTCGAGTTCGATGTCAGACTCGCCGAGCTTCTCTGCGAGGTCCAGCAGGGCATGTCCGCTGCGCAGGCCAAAGGAGGTCGTCTCGACAAGGGCCGTGCCGCGCGCTGCATGCTGCTGGCGCTTCCAGCGCATGCCTTCGAGATAGTCGGAAACGTGCTCCGGCGGCTGGCCATCAGCATCCAGCGCAAAGTGCTCGTGATACAGCCCGGCGTCCGGGTAATGGAAGGCGGGGCGATACTGGCGATGGGTGTCGGTCGCCGCATCAAATTCGTAGCGTCGCTCGTAGTCGTACGTCACGCCGTTGTAGAAAAGCCAGTCGGCGATCACGCACTCTTCCAGGCTCTTCACCCGTTCCCCCTGCAGGGTACGGATGTAGGGCGTGCCATCGCGGTCGTAGCCGTCGGCCTCCATTTCCGCGCCGAATGGCGGCAGGTCGCGCCCGAACACCAGACGGAACATGTCCCATTGGGTGCGGAAGTGGGTCGAGCGATCCTTCAGGTCGTCCACCAGTTCGGCCAGCTTGTTGAAGCCCAGCGTTGCGTCGATCGCCCATTCGGGGATATCAGGCTTGCGTCCGGTGGCCTTGGCGACGATGGCCAAGCCGAGTGCATGGAAGGTCCGTGCCTCGATTGCGATATCGCCCATGCCCAACCGGTCGAAGGAACGCTGTGCGCGCTCTTCAAGCTCCCTGGCGGCATCCTTGTTGAAGGCGAGCATCACGATCCGCTCGGGTTCGACAAAGCCGCGATCAATGGCGTAAGCGGCCTTGGCGACCATCGTGGAGGTCTTGCCGGAGCCGGCTGCGGCCACGACCTGCACGCGGTTGTCGAAGCAGATGACGGCGCGGGCCTGTTCCTCGGTCAGTGGTTTGCTCTCGACCCTGTCCAGGAAGTCCTTGGCCAGCACCAACTCACGCGTTGCCATGGTCGCGTTGGCCTCGGCCCACACGGCAGGCCAATCCAGCTGCCAGTCGTGCAGGGCGTCCAGCGCTGCACGGTTGCTGGGCGAATGCAGGTCCTGGTGCACATCCTCATCGAGGAACAGTTGTTCCAGCTCGCGTGGCGGGAGCGGCAGGGCGGGGCGACCGGCCAGCAGTGCCTGCTGTTGTTCGTGCGTGATCCAGCGGCGGCCGGTGCTGCTCCGGTCGATGAGGGCGTCTGCTTCGGCGAGCCATGACTGGATCTGCTCCAGGAGGGTCTCAAAGAGGGCCTTGCGCCCGCGCGTCGTGCGCGCGAAACGCACATGCTGCAAGGCAGCCGCGAGCCGGGAGGCCTGGCCGTTGGGCAGTCCATACATGGTCAGAACGCCGCCGCCCTGGGTCTGCAGCACGACCTTGGCCCAGAAGAGTCCGGGAATGACCTGCACGCGCTCGTCGTCAGCCGCGTGCTGCCGGTACTGCTTGCCGCCGACCGTGAGCTCGACGTGCTCACCATCAAGCTTCAGCCGCCAATCTGGTGAGCGGGTAAGAAGTCGACCCCAGCCCGAGGGGTGCCAATCCATAGACATCCAGTTACTGCCTTGCGTACGTCAATTGGGCTTGCAGAGCCCTTACGCCTCCATGATAAGGGGCGTTGACGACGCATGTGGCCTTTCGCTTCATGGCCGGCCATGCGACCGGTTTCATTGACGTTCGTGAAGGCGGTTGCCAGCATGACGCCTGTGGATATGGGCGCCGATCATGGAAATCGACTGGAACAGCGTGGGTACCTTGAAGCACTCCGTCGGCGGCTACGATATCCGCACGGATGCACTGAAGATTCTGGTGACCACTGCAATGCAGGGGCACGAGGGTGATGTCTCGCAGATGCGCATCGAGATGGAAGATGGCATCGTCCTTCCGCCAGACGAGATCAGGCGGCTGGCACTGGCGCGGAGTCGCATCCGCTAGCCGCGCCGATCGGCACTGGACCTGGCCCCTCTGCGGCAGCTCCAGGTGCCAGCACCTGCCAGCATGGAATCACTCGTAGACGCGGTCCTGCCTCGTTGGAGGCACCTCAACCAGGTCTCCCCGCCGGATCAGCTCATCCAGATCCACTGCCGATGCTGCCAATGCCTCCTGCGCATCGAAATCCCATTTGTTCCTGTACTCACGCGCCAGAAGATCGCATACCGCCTTGGCTCGCTGGTAAGCATCGTTCTTCGCGTCATCCTGCATCAGCTCATCGCGATGGATCTGGCAGAGCATCAGCTGGTGCGCGTCTTCACCGCGCTCGCGCTCCCAGGCAATGTCGGCCAGGCCGGAAAGGGCGGTGGCAAGTGCAAGTGCAGTCATTGACATGGCGGTGTCCACAGTCGGCGGAAACCTGAGCGTATGCGAGCAGCAGTGGCAAGCGGCCACTGACGCTCGCATGGTTTCACGGCGTGTTCACCATTCGTTGCCGGATGGACTCCGCTGGGGAGGCTTCCTCAGGCATTCACATCCACGACAATCCGCCCACGCACCTTGCCCGGAATGATCTGCTCGTAGACCTCAAGCACGTCGGCAAGCCCAATCAGCTGCACCGTGCTTTCAAGCTTCTGCGGATCCAGGTCGGTGGCAAGCCGGTCCCAGGCACGCTGGCGAACGTCCTGCGGCGCATTCACCGAATCCACGCCCGCAAGGGTTACGTTGCGGAGAATGAAGGGCAGCACCGAGCCGTGCAGTGCATCGCTCTGCGCCAGTCCACAGGCGGCGACGGCACCGCGGTATTTCGTCTCGGCAATCGCGTTGACGAGGGTAGGGCCGCCAGCCACATCGACGACGCCGGCCCATCGTTCGGCGCTCACCGGACGGTCGCGCGGTTCTGAAAGCTGCGCGCGATCGATGATCTCGGCGGCGCCCAGGCTGTGCAGATACTCGGCGTGTTCCGGGCGCCCGGTGGCGGCCACAACGCGATAGCCCAGCTTTGAAAGGATCGCCACCGCGATCGAGCCGACGCCACCGTTGGCGCCGGTCACCAGCACATCGCCCTTGTCGGGCGTCACGCCGGCTTGTTCCAGGGCCAGTACGCACAGCATGGCGGTATAGCCAGCGGTGCCGATGGCCATGGCGTCGCGGGTGGTCAGGTTGTCGGGAATCCTGTTGAGCCATTCGCCACGCACGCGGGCACGCTGTGCCAGGCCGCCATGGTGGCCCATGCTCAGGTCCCAGCCATTCAACACGACACGGTCACCGGGCTGGAAATCGGCATTGCTCGACTCCAGCACCACGCCGGAAAGGTCGATGCCGGGAATCAACGGGAAGGTGCGGATGACCGGGCGCGTATTGGTGAGGGCCAGTGCGTCCTTGTAGTTCAGCGTTGAATATTCAACCTGCACCAGCACGTCGCCGTCCATCAGGTTGGCGTCATCGAAATCGACCAGTTCCGTGGATACGCCGTCGTTCGTTTTGCGGGTCAGCAGTGCCTTGAAACTCATGGTGGGGGCTCACGTTCAGTGGATGAGCCCATGCTAGGCTCGCACCGTTATCGCAACAAGAACGATGATTTTCCGTAGGTACTATGGTTTTCCGGAGTATTCATGCGTAGCAAGCGTTGGGATGGCAAGAGCGGTTGCGCCGTGGAGGTCACGCTGTCGGTGATGGGTGGCGTGTGGAAGCCTGTCATCCTCTTTCACCTGATGTCCGGCAAGCGTCGCTTCATGGAGCTGACACGGCGGGTGCCCAATGCCACCCAGTCCATGCTCACCAGCCAGCTGCGTGAACTGGAAGCCGATGGCGTGGTGATCCGCCACGTGTACCCGGAAGTGCCGCCGAAGGTGGAGTACGAGCTTTCCGAGTTCGGGCGCACGCTGGTGCCGGTGCTGCTGGCGATGCGCGAGTGGGGTGAAACCTATCGCGGCCATAGAAGCCCGGACAGCGACGGCTGAGACCTGAGGCGGAGCGCCGAGCGTCGTCGACATGGCCCGTGCTCCCCGCAGTGTCCTGGAGACCACGGCAATAGCCGCAGTACTACAGGCAGCGCATGTGGAGCGCCGCCTCACTCGGTGAAGGGCTGCGAAGCGGTTCCTGTTCCATTGACGCCCGGTTGCCTATAGTGGCGCCGGAACCCTGCAATGGAATGCCCATGCACGTGATGTCCCCCGGCCGTTGCCTGACGCTCGCGCTTGCCGTCGTAGTGAGTGCCGGCGCGTGTGCACGTCCGCCGTCCACCGAACACGAAAGGAATCCGGCCATGTCCGGCGCAACCCAGACCGGCCGCACGATCAACGGCCACACCTATACCGATGCCCCCGTGGACGTGAAGCTGGGGCCGAACACCTTCCGCATTCCGGCCAACTACCTGGACAGCCAGATCGCACCGTGGCCTGGCGAGGGCGTGACGCTGGTCATCGAGTGGCCGGACATGAAGCCGACACTGCCAGGTGCCCGGGCCAATCCGCGTACGAATGATTTCCGTAAGGAGATTCCCATTCGGATCAACTACGTTGATCGCGTTCCCGTCGAAACACTGCTTTCAAGGCTGTCGTCAAATGAAGCCGTCACGGAAGAGGATTCTGTGGAAAGGGAGGATCCCAGGGATCGTCTCGATCAACGCGTTGCACAGCCGGAGACCTTGGGGCTGACGCCCTATGCAATCGACGAAGCGAAGATGGTGGTGTACGCGAAGAAGTATGAGGCGCGGTACGGGAAGCCGCCTGTCCGCAATCCCGCCTACGAGAGAGACTGGTACATCGCACGCCAGGCCGACGGCCGGATCAGCTCGTTTATCAAATGTGACGGCAAGGAATTCCGACGCGACGGCGTGCGGCTGGAGGGAAGCGAGGTGATCAGTGAGCCAGGAGAAGTGGCAGCCGGCTGCGTTCATTATTTCGTGGACATCGACAACAAGCTGTCCGTCAGCCTGGACTACAAGAGAGCGTTTCTGAAGGACTGGAGGCGTATGGAAGAGGTTGTCAGGGATGTCATCGCGCGCACCCGGTCCCAGTGATCGGTGAATCAAGGAAGAGAAGGGACAGGGTATGAGTGGATTGACCGAACGCGATCTCAGAGTCCTTGGCAGCTATGCCAGAGACGGCAACCGCGAGCTTTACTGGAACTACCTGTCGCAGCTGCCGGGAGCCGATGGCTACGGGACGCTGGCACTGGGTGTTGTACGCAATGACAGCCTTCCGGGACGTGTAGCGAACACCTATGCACAGAACTACGCGAAGACCCAACAGGATGAGGGATCGCGTTTCTCAAATGCACAGTTGACCGAGCGGCAGTGGGAGTCCTTTGGGCAGACCCTGCTCGAAAGAGATCTTGAATTGCGGCAGCAGTGGATGAACGAGCGCCGCCCAGACCTGGCACTGAATCTTCCCGGCAAGGATGTGATGCTGGCCCACGATCGGGCATTTGAACGGCATGAGCTTGATCCCAACTGCTGGACGCCGCGCGTGCTGCTGCAGGCGGCTGAGCAGAAGAGCGGCCCCGCGAAGCTGGAGCAGATCTGGACCAACATGCTCAACAACGACTACGCCGGAGGCCCGCGCGTAGGCAACACCAGCGTTGATGCCATCAGCCAGATGGGATGGGCGAAGGGCGGGCAGTACCTGACCCGGTTGAGCGTGCTGGAAGCCACCCAGACACTAGAGGGCCGCTCAGCGGTCGATCCGAACGTCATCGGCGGCAACAGCTACTACGCGATGTACTTCGAAGCCGACAGGAAATGGGCCAGCGTCAGTGCAGGCGGCGGCCACATGTCGCTGCGCGAGATCACCGATCCCGCCCGTATCGCCGAACTCAACGACGCCCGCGAGGTTCGTCTGGAACGGCAGGAGAAGCTTACCCAGTTCCACCCGGACGACCCATACCGGACCATTACCCGCAGCCCGCTTACCGCAGCCGTGGACGACGTGCCGGATCCCTCGCAGGCACCGACCCGTCTGGCCGACATTGGTCCTGGCCACCGTGAGTACGCATTGATGCAGCAGGTGCGCGAAGGCGTGGCCGCGATCGATGCCAGCGCCGGGCGTACTCATGATGAGAACAGTGAGCGCCTTGTGGCGAGCGTGATGGCATTGGCGCGTCGCAACCAGCTTGAACGCGCCGATCACGTGTTGCTGAGCGCGCAGACCACCGATCACCCGGCCGGCCGCAACGTGTTCGTGGTGCAGGGTGAGTTGAATGATCCGGCGCATCTACGGGCCTCCATGCCCACGGACAGGGCAGTGCAGACACCGGTCGAGCAGTCACTGCAGGCCCTGCAGGCCGTCGGTGCGGATCGTGGACAGGCACATGCGCAGCGCCAGCAGCAGGAGATCGATGTGCAGGCGCGCGACACGCCTGCCATGCGTATGGGCTAGGTTTCCGGCCTGCCCCAGCCCACCTCACGCGGTCTTTGCAACTCGGTGCGCGGGCATTGCTAAGTTCGCTTGGCATCCATCACAGGAACCTGCAATGACCCGGACGTCCCCGCTTGTCCTGCTTGGCCTCTGCCTTGCCCCGGCCCTGGCCTTCGCCCAATCCGACCGGCAGGTGGCCGAAGACATGGTGACCCGCGCGGCCAACGTCTGCCCTGGCCACAGCACCGAGCGCACTGCGCCTACGGTGAAGAGGGTGCCAGTGGGCGCGCTGCGCGTCATGCTCGACCGCGGCCTGGTGATGTGCCCGGACCGTCGCCTCGATGCCTCTGCGCCGGCCGTGTTCTACGGCCGGGTAGGTGTGTTTGGCTGGAATCCGGAAGTGCCAGCGGCTGCGACCGTGGTCGTGGCGAAGATCGACCAGATGACCCGTAAGGATGAGTACCCGGTGGAGACGATGGTGTGGGACGCGAAGGGCACGGCGCTTACCCAGCAGACGGTGCCCTCGTTTGAGCCGCGCCCGGGTGCGGCGGTGCTGTACAAGGTGCGCTGAGCGCTGCGTGCTAGCTGGTAGATGCCCACCTTGGTGGGCGTTCTGGCCCTCGCGCGTGGTGACGGAGCCGTGCCCACCACGGTGGGCACCCACCAAAGCGATGCGACGTGGCATCCGGTAATGGCGCGCGATTAGGCGTTTTGCCCACCAGGGTGGGCAACTATCAATACCGAAGCGCTACTTGGCCGGTGCGTCTGCCGTCTGCGCGGCCACCATGGCCTGCTGCATTTCCTTCAGCGACAGATAGCCATCGCCATCAGTATCCAGCCCCGCGAAATACTTCGCGATTTCCGGCACCACAGCGGCTTCCTTCCTGCTGATCTTTCCGTCTTTGTCGGCATCCATTTCCTTGAACGCGGCGTCGATGGAGTCGGCCTGCTTGTTGAAGCGTGCCTGCTGGTACTTCGCGTACTCGGCCTTGTCGATGTGGCCATCGCCGTTGCTGTCCATGACGGCGAAGCTGGAGTCGATATAGGCCTGCTTCGGGTCGCCGCTGGCGGCGTGGCCGATCAGCGGTGTGGCACACAGGGCGATGATGAGAAGCGTCTTGTTCATGCGGTCGGTTCCTTCGGAATGCAGGGCAGGTCAGCGGCAGGGATAGCTGTAGCCATCCGAACCTCGGTAGGTGTCGCTGCGGCGGTCGTAGTTGCCGTAGCGGCTCATGCAGTAGTCGGCGCGCTCGCGAACCTCACGCTCGCGCTTGGCCGCGGCGGCGATCACGCCGGCCACCACCGCCGCGCCGACCACGCCCACCACCACGCGCTTGGCTTTGGCATCGTCGCGCCGGTCACGCTCACGTTCGCGTTCGCGGCGCTCCCATTCGTCGCGCTGGCGGTCCTGGTAGCCCCGGTCCCAGCCTGAGCGGTAGCCATCCCGGTTCTGTGCGTGAGCCTGGCCCGCATAGGGCAGCAGGACCAGCACTTGCAGTGCGGCACCCAGCAGCAACGCTGCACGTCCTGTCTTCTGAAACATCGTTCCGCTCCTGTGCGGCTGTGTCGGTGGTGCCAGTACAGCGCGCGGACATTGCGCGAACCTGTAGCCGTCTCCGCTGGACGCATTTCGTTCAGCGCACCAGCGCCTCCACCGGGTCCAGCTGTGCCGCACGGCGTGCCGGCAGGAAGCCGAAACCAATGCCGATCAGGCTGCTGCAGGCAAACGCGGCCAGAATCGAGGTTGTCGAGAACACGAGCGAGAAGCCGATGTCGGCCAACGCCAGAACTCCCCCCAGCGCGAGTGCCACGCCGATACCCAGCACGCCACCGAGCAGGCAGACCAGCACCGATTCGATCAGGAACTGCTGCAGGATGTCGCTGCGGCGCGCGCCCACCGCCATGCGCACGCCGATCTCGCGGGTGCGCTCGGTCACTGAGACCAGCATGATGTTCATTACCCCGATACCGCCCACCACCAGTGCGATGGCGGCAATGGAGCTGATCATCAGCGTGAGGATACGGGTGGTCTGCTCGATCGAAGTGCGGATCTGTGCGTTGTTGCTCATGTAGAAGTCCTGCCGCCCGTGGCGGCGCTCCAGCAGCCGGCGGATGGAGGCTGCCGCGGCCTGCATGCCCACGGTATCGGACACGCGCACGGTGATGCTGGACACATGGCTCTGACCCAACATGCGCGCCATGGCGGTGGTGTAGGGCACCCAGACCTGCAGCAACGAGGCATCGCCCACGGCGCCGGCCTCTTTCTTCACCACGCCCATCACCCGCACCGGAACATTGCCGAGCAGCAAGGTCTGGCCGATCGGGTCTTCCTGTGCGGTGAAGAACCGTTCGCGCGTATTGGCGTCGATCACCGCCACCTGCTGGTAGCCGGCGACGGCGGGCTGACCAAAGAAGCGCCCTTGTCCCAGCTTCAGGCCGTGCACGCGGAAGTACTGCTCACTCACACCCTGCATCTGCACGTTGGCCGAGCGATTGCCACGCTGTGCGGTGCCGCTGCTGGCGACGCCGGGCGTGGCGCTGTCCACGAACGGTTGCCCGGCCAGCGCCGTGCTGTCGCCGGGCGTCAAGGTCTCGACCTGTGCGGCGTGCACATCGCCGAAGCCGGAGCCGGGATAGACCTCGATCGTGGTGGTGCCCAGCGAAGCGATGTTGGACAGGATCGCCTGACGTGCGCCCGTGCCCAGGGCGACCACCGACACCACCGAGGCAATGCCGATGATGATGCCGAGCATGGTCAGGAAGGTGCGCATGCGGTGTGCGTTCATCGCGCGCAGGGCCATGCGGAAGGCTTCGCTGAAGCGGTCGCGCAGGGCCTGCCAGCCGGTGCCTTCGCTGCCTGCCTGCAGGCTGGCAGCGATGCTGCTGGCGGTGCCTGTCGCGGCAGCGGTGGGGCGATCGTCGACGATACGCCCATCGCGGATCTCGATGATGCGCTGCGCATGCCCGGCCACGGCCATGTCATGGGTGACCAGCACCACCGTATGGCCTTCGGCGTGCAGTTCGCCCAAGATCTTCATCACCTCCTTGCCGGACTGGGTGTCCAATGCGCCGGTGGGCTCATCGGCGAAGATCACTGCGCCGCCGTTCATCAGCGCGCGCGCGATCGACACGCGCTGCTGCTGCCCGCCGGAAAGCTCGCCGGGCAGATGCAGCATGCGTTCGCCCAGGCCCAGTCGCTGAAGCAGGGCCTGGGCGCGGGCATGGCGGTCGGCGCTGGGTTGGCCGGCGTAGATGGCCGGCACCTCCACGTTACCCAGCGCGGTCAGGTCGGTCAGCAGGTGGTAGCGCTGGAATATGAAACCAAAGTGCTCGCGGCGCAGCTCGGCCAATTCGTCCGGTGCCATCTGCGCGGTCTCGCGACCGGCGATCTGATACGCGCCGGACGAGGGTCGGTCCAGGCAGCCCAGAATGTTCATCAGGGTGGATTTGCCCGAACCGGACTGGCCGACGATGGCCACCAGCTCACCGGCGCGGATATCCAGATCGATGCCATCGAGCACGACCAGGGTCTGTTCGCCGGCTGCGAATTCGCGGCGGATGCCGCGCACGCGCAGCAGCGGTGCGTCCTTCTCTGCATCCATCATGGCTGTGCAGCGGCTGCGCCGGCAGCATCGCCGGACTGGACCAGTACTACCTGCTCACCTTGCTGCAGGCCACTGCGCACTTCCACGTTGATCTGGTCGTCCAGCCCGGTGGTGATGCGCCGCGGCGCAGGCTGGCCATCCGCGCCGCGTACCTGCACGCTGTAGCTGCCATCGGCGGCACGCGCACCCAGTGCGGCCGAGGGAATGGTCAGCACGCCCTTGGCACGCCCCAGAACGATGCGCACCTGTGCCGTCATGTAGCTGCGCAGACGGCCATCAGCGTTGTCCACGTCGAACTGACCGTTGTAGTACATGGCCGTGCGGCTGGCGCCCACCGAAGCGCTGGCGGGCGCGAAGCCGGAGGTGTCTTCGTTGGTGATCGAGTCGGGTGCCGGTGCGATGTCGCGCAGCGTGCTGCTGTAGCGTCGGTCGCTGTCGCCCAGGATGGTGAAGAACGCCTCCTGTCCCAGTGCGGTGTGGACCACGTCGGCCTCGGAGATTTCGGCGTAGACGGTCATCACGTCCTGGTTGCCGAGCATCACGATGGTCGGTGCGCTCTGTACCGCATTGACTGTCTGGCCCTGTCGCGCGACCACGGCCAGCACGGTGCCATCGGTGGGCGCAGTGATGCGGGTGTAGCCCAGGTTGGTCTGTGCCACATCCACATCGGTCTGGCGCTGCACCACTTCGCCATCGAGTGCGGCGATCTGTTCACGGGTAGCATCGACCTTGGCCTTGGCCGCATCGTAGTCTGCGCGCGCGACCAGTTGCCTTGACACCAGAGCCTGCTGGCGTTGAAGGGTCAGCTGGTACTGGCGCAGGTCGGTGGCCAGCGCGTCGCGGTTGGCACGCGCGGTGCGCTGTGCCGCCTGCGCACTCAACAACGCGTTGCGCTGGGTGCGTGAATCGATATCGGCAATCGGATCGCCAGCTTTCACCTTGTCGCCCAGCTTCACATGCAAGGTCTCGATGCGGCCGGAGACCTGCGCGCCCACGCTCACCAGTCGCGAAGGCTTCAGTGTTCCGGTGGCTTCCACAACCTGCTCGATGTTGCCGCGGGCGACCGGTGCCACCTGCAGTTGCGGTGGTGGTGCGGGCCAGAGCCACGCGAAGAGCACCAACAGGGTGCAGAGGACTGCAGCAGCAATGATCAGCGCGCGGCGGCGGCTGTGCGGTGCGGCGCTCATCGGTACAGCATCCAGAAAAGACAGTGCATCGTGTGTCCTCGCGACAGATGGGATTGCACGCCGGCAGGGCAGGCGTGGATGGCCGTCGAGTCTCGATGCGCTGGATTGCGTGAACCTTGCGGTGGTGCGCCCGTTTCAGGAGGCAACGCCGAGCGTGAGCAGTGCCATCGCGATGAACTGGAGCACGCTGCCGAGCGCCAGCAGCGCATGGTGCAGGCGTTGTACTGCTGTGTGCAGGCTCGAAAGCTGGCATAGCGCGCCGACGACCAGCACGGCACATGCAGTAGCGGGCAGCCTCGCGGCAGCTGCGCTGATCGCGATGATCAGCAATGTTGCAGCAAACATCACGGCGGCCGCATATGCATGCAGGGTCTGCAGGAACTGAGGAACGGGGCGCGATGCAGCTCCCCGCCACACTGCCAGCATGTGCAGTGCGGCATGCACGACGACGAACACCACCACGGCGGCGGTCGTTGGGTGCGCGTGCCGATAGGCTGAGGCCACCAGCGCAAGGCCTGGGAGCAGCAGGAACAGGGCGGCGAACAGGCGGATCAGCACGCCTGCCCGCTCGCGTTCGGGAATCATCCGCAGCCAGTGCGGCCAGTGTTCAAGCCCACGCGCGCGGCCTGCATGCGCGCGGCAGTTCCACGCTGCGGCGGTCAGGCTGGGCGCATTCCGAGGAGGCGTAGTAGGTGTGGAAGAGGGCGGTGGAGAAGCTCCCTGTGTCACATGCAGGCTTCCTGTCAGATCCGGACGCAGCACCTTCAGCGGTGCAACTCACCTGGATGCTGGGCAGAGAACATTGCCGCAACCTTGCGCATCAACCGCGGCGGATGCGCGTGGACAGCCGGTAGTCATACACGTGGGGGAAGCGCTCAGTGCGCCGGCGTCGATGCGCTGGTGACGCCTGGATGCAGGGGGAACTCAACGCGGATCAGGGCGCCGCCACTGGGTGCATCCAGAATCGTGACGTGGCCGCCGTGGCGGTCGATCACCTGCCGTACCAGGTTCAAGCCCAATCCGGCGCCAGTCTGCCGGGGGCGCAGGCGCTGGAAGGGTTCGAACACGCGTTCGCGCTGGTCGACCGGAATGCCGGGGCCATCGTCTTCCACCTCAAGGCAGCTGCCCTGCACGCGCACGATGATGTGGCGTCCACCGTGCTCGGCGGCATTCAGCACCAGGTTGGAGAGCACCCGTTCGATGGCACCGGACTCGCCCAGCACCGGGAAGTTCGGTTCCACGGCCACGGCGACTGTCTTGTCGGACTGGATCAACAGGGGGGCCAGATCAGCGACGACCCGCTTGGCCACGCGGGCCAGGTTGAGGGAGTCCTTCGGCCCATCTGCTTCCATGCGGTGCAGGTCCAGCAGCTGCTCGGCCAGTGTTGCCAGCCGAGCGACCTCCACGGTCAGGCTACGCGAGGTGGAGTCGTCGGCCGCATCGATCTTCACCCGCAGGATGGCGATGGGCGTACGTAGCTCATGGGCGGCAGCGGCGATGAAGCGACGTTGCCGTTCGTGCCCTTCGTCCAGACGGTCAAGCGCTTCGTTCACCGCTGCAACCAAGGGGGCGATCTCGACCGGTACTGCGGTCTCCGTCAGGCGGATACCGCGGCGGCTGGCAGAGATGTTGCGGGCTTCCTGCGCGATGCGTTCCACACCGGCCAGCGCGCGGCGCACGATGATCGGGGTCAGGATGATAGTGGCCAGGCCCAGCAGCAGGAAGATCGGCAGGGTGATGATGTGTGCAGCCAGCGCCATCTGCCAGGTCAGCGAATCGGTTTCGCCATGGGCCATGATGGTCAGCTTGCCGGCCGGGCCGCTTTGCTGGCGTATCACCACGGCCAGGCCGTCGTTGCGGCCGCGTCCGCGCAGGTCGCCATAGGGAATTCCGTCCAAGGCGCCAACCAGCGACGCGTACGCTGGCGGGACATGGCCGAATGTCACATGGTGGCCCTGCTCATCCTCGGCGATGAACCACGCGCCGGGGACGATCTTCAGCAGCTCGGCCAGCTCCGGCGTGTGTTTCACATACAGTTCGCCCTTGCTGTCGCGGTGAACGGCATCTGCCGCCACCGGGGCGAAGGTCTGGATGGTGTAGTAGCCGCCACTGTCAACACGCACCAGCACCATCAGCAGGGCGAAGAACGCCACCAGTAGCGCAAGCAGCTGGTAGATCAGTGTCTTGACGATCAGCGGGCGCTTGAGTGAGGGACGACGCGCCATTACTTCGTTTCCCGCATCAGATAGCCGACGCCGCGGATGGCATGGATTTCCACCCCCGCATCAGCGTCGGCCAGCTTGCGCCGCAAGCGTGAGACATGCGAGTCCAGCGTGTTTGAATGGATGCCGTCGTCGAAGCCGTACACTGCCATTTCAATGGACTCGCGCAGCACCGTGCGGCCCAGTCGACGGGTGAGGGCCGCCAGCACGCGGATCTCGCGCCGCGGAAGCTCCAGTCGCTGTCCGCAAACGCTGGCCTCGCCCGAGGCGGGATCGAACAGGAGCCGGCCGATGCTCACCGGCTCGACCTGCATGCCACTCGGCCGGCGCGCGGCCGCACGGATCCGCGCGAACAGCTCCTCCAGCGCGAACGGCTTGGCCAGGTAATCGTCGGCTCCCTCATCCAGGCCGGTGATGCGGTCCGGCAACTGTCCCAGCGCGCTCAGTACGATGATCGGCACTCCGGGGTTGCGCCCACGAAGCACCGGAATCAGGCCCAGCCCGTCACCATCGGGCAGAGTGCGGTCCAGCAGCACCAGGTCGTGTGGCCCGGAAAGTGCGGCTTCGCGAGCCAGTGCCAGGGTATTGGCCAGGTCCACCACATAGCGCTCGCGCTGCAAGGCAGACTTCAAGGTGGCAGCCAGTTCGGCTTCGTCTTCGATCAGCAGGATGTGCATCGGCGGGAATCGGGCGGGAAGGAGGGCGCAGGAGGGGGCTTCGGCACGCGCCGGCACCGTATTACAGGAACATTGCGTGAACATGGCGTGCCTTCAGGGCCTGCCGATGACGTCGAAACGCCGTTGCGGCGCGGGCCGCCGGGCGCAAGGTTCGCGCAATCCGGGCACTCCAGCCTTGGCGCCCATTTGCTGATTCCCAACCCCTGGAGTACCCATGAAGTTGTTCATCCCGCTGTTGTTCGTTGCCGTTCTGGGCGGCTGCACCACCGCCAAGATGACCGTTACCCCCGACGGCCGGCGTGGCGTTTCCATCGACTGCAGCGGCTCCAGTTCCTGGAGTGGCTGCTACGAAAAGGCCGGGCAGATGTGCCCGGGTGGCTATGTTGTCTTCAGCAAGGATGGCGATGAAGGGAACGCCATCGCCGTGGGCAACAGGAACGGCTTCACCTCCACCCAGATGGCCACCCGCTCGATGCTGGTGTCCTGCTCGCACTGATGCCGGCAGGGGAGGTGGGTTGCCACCTCCCTGGTGTCCAATGCAACGATGCCCCTCGGAAGGGGCATCGTTGGGGTTTACGGCGTTGTCTTCGCTTGACGCGGATCGGCAATGATGCGCGAGGGCGATCCATACAGAACCAGGACCCGCATGCCGGCACTGAACACAGGATCGGGGCCTTGCACGACGGTCATCAGATTGCCGTTCTCGGTCTGCACCACGTATTCCAGGCCCTTGGCCTGCGAAAGCGCGCGTTCGGAAGCCGCACCGGCAATCGCGCCCACCACCAGGCCGCCGATGGCACCGATGGCCGCAGCCTGATCGCTGCCACCGATGGTGGAGCCAGCCACACCGCCGGCGGCAGCTCCAGCAACGGCTCCACCTCCCTGCGAACCGTCAATACTGACGGCGCGAACGCTGATGACGGTACCGCTGACAGTCCGATTGACCTGTCCAACCGAGCCGATGGAATAGCTGTCGGTACGTACGTTGGGCGCGCAGGCCGTCAGCATCGCGGTAACCGATGCGGCCAGCAGCAGACGCTTCACGGTGCTTCCTGCTTGTTCGGGAACATCGGCTTGGACACGTCCACGGTTTCCAGGGCCTGCAGGAACTGGGCGATGTTGTTCTGTGCCGAGCGGCTGATCGATTCACGCGCCCGGACCACACCAGCGAAGGCATAGTTGAACGGCACTTCCCCCGATGCGCTGACATCCTGCGTATAGACGATGCCACCGGTTGCGCGGTCGATCAGCTCGTAGCGGGCGACCGTCTTGGTGGTCATCGAGGCGCCGAAGCTCGGAATGTCGATCGCCAGGATCTTCACCGACAGGCTCAGCTTCACCGGCGCGTCGTCGCGGAAGACGGCCATCTTGTTCAGCGCTTCGGTCAGCGCGTTCTGCCACATCTGCGGGACTTCGTGCTGGGCCTGGGCGGGAATCTTGCCCTTGGCCTCATCCGGACGTGCCAGCGTGACCGTCAGTGACTTCAGCTCGCCGTCGATCTTCTTGCTGCTGACCCCGACGTTCGGGACCGAGAAATTGAGCGGCGGATTGGTGGTGCAACCCACCAGCGACGCAGCGATGATCGCTGCGAACAGGAACTTCTTCATCCATTTTCCCCTGTGATTGCGTTGGAACATCCATGGTGAATCGTGTGCTGGCCCGCAACGCTCCTGCTGCACCGCAATTACCGCCGATGGTCGGCTGCGAGCGTGGCTGACTGCGCGCAAGAATACCCGAATCACAGCGGATCGCGGCCTTGCTGCTCCGCACCAAAAGAGGCGTGCCAAAGGCGAGGCAACAGGGCTGCGGAGGTTCCCCTTCTCAGAAACTGTAAGCCGCCTGCAGATACACCCGTCGCGGCTCACCTGGGAAATGCCCGTTGCGCTCGATGAAGCCGCTGGCTGCATATACCTTGTCGAACAGGTTCTTGACGTTGGCCTGGAACTGCCATTGCTTCCAGCTGGTCTTCCAGCTCATGTCGAACACGGTGTAAGCCTTCACCGTCTGCCCGTCCAGACTGACGCGCTCACCCACATGGTCAGCACCAAAGCCGATGGCCGAATTGAGCGCCGGCAGGTCGTAGCGCGTCCACAGACCTAATTTGTTGCGCGGCGCATTGGCGAAGCGGTTGCCGGAGGCATTGGTGATGCCGCTTGGACCTGCGTCCTTCACCCGCGCGTCGTTGTAGGCGTAGGTCAGGTTCAATACCCAGTGATCGGTGACGTCGGCCAGCAGATCCAGCTCCATGCCGGTGCTGCGCACCAGGCCCAGTGCGGCCAGCTGGTTCACGCCGCCAATCACTTCACCCGTGGCCTGCACGATGTTGCTGCGGTCAATCCGGTAGGCCGCCAAGTTCAAGGTCACGCGGTCGGCCAGCAGGGATTTCATGCCCACCTCCCACTGCTTGCTGCGCTCGGCATCGAACGGGCCACCGGCGGCGGGATTCTGGTTGGCCGCGCTCTGCGGTACGAAGCCGCTGGCCACGTTGGCGTAGACATTCAGGCCTTCGCGGACGGTGAACGTGCTGCCCAGCCGCCAGCTGAGGTCGTTGCCATCCACGCTGCTGCCGGCGATGCGGTCGTCGTCCTTGAAGCCATCCCAGCGCAGCCCGGCCAGCAGGTGCCAGCGAGCGGTCAGCGCCAGTTCGTCCTGCAGGTAAGCGCCGTAGCGCTTGCTGCGGGTGGACGTGCTACGCCACGGCAGGGCAGCCAGGTTGTAGTCGTGCCAGGTGCTGGCCCCGTACACGGGATTGAACAGGTCGATGCCTCGCACCGGCCCGGCGCCACGTGCAAGGTCGGCGCTGTTGGCGGTCTGTGCAGTGAAATCCGCATCCAGCTGATACACGTCCGCGCCGAACAGCACCTTGTGCTCGACGGCGCCGGTATTCACCCGCCAGACCGCGTTGCCATTGGCAGTGAATGCCTCGTTGTCGCGGATCTGGTTGCGCAGCTGGCGGGTCATCCACTCGGCCACGCCATCACGGTCACGGTCGATCAGCCCCATTGGCTCGTGATACATCTGGTGCTCGTTGTTGCTGAACCAGCGTGCGGCGAAATCGACGTCCAGGTTGTCGCGCGGTGCGAAGCGGTACTGCGCCAGCGCCACCTTGGCGCGCATGTCGAGAAAGTCACTGGTCTCGTTGTGGTTCCAGCGGCGGTCGGTCAGGAAGGTGCCCGCATCATTCACCGGCACGCCGCGCAAGCGGTTGCCGCCCAGGTTCTGGGTGATGTCGGTGAACTGCAGCACCAGCTCGCCGGTCTGGCCAACATCGAAGGCCAATGAGGCATCACCGATCACGCTCTCGCTGTCGGCATTCCAGCGCACACCCTGCTCGGTGTCGGCGTACAGGCCGGCGCGGTAGCGCACGCTGCCAGCGGCATTCAATGGAGCCGTGCCTTCGATTGAGCCGGCGCGGAAATCCCGGTTGCCCATCTGCACTTCGATACGGCGCTCAGCGACCGCCCTGGGCTTGCGCGTGACATAGTTGATGACGCCGCCGGCGTCGCCACCACCGTAGAGTGCGCCGGCCGGTCCCTTCAGCACTTCCACGCGTTCGATGTTGAACAGCTGTGGTACCGAGAATCCCGCGTACGGGTCGCCGCGCAGGCCGTCATACAGCACGTTCTCCTGGCGGAAGCCGCGCAGGGTCACGCCGGCATAGCTGAAATAGCTGACGCCGCTGATGCTGCGATAGAGGTCGGTCACCTGACGCGCGGCCTGATCGTCGATCAGCTCGCGCGGGATCACCTGGATCGACTGTGGGACCAACTCGAGCGGTGTATCGGTGCGGGTGCCGACCGCAGCGTCGTCCACCCGGTACAGCGTCTGTGCGCGGCCGCGCACTTCGACGGAATCCAGCTTCTTCGGCGGGCCATCCGCCGCATGGGCGGGGAGGGGTGTCAGGGCAATGGCCAGAGCGGCGCAAAGGGGGTACCTACAGAGCGATGGGAGGGCCATGGGGGCGACAGTATGGATTTCAAATGAGAAAGACTATCATTTGCATTGTCATAGTGCCGCTTCGCCGATCATGCGCTGCCCGCCCGGTCAGGGTGGGCAGCGCCGGGAGCGTGCATCTCACGTCGGTGTCAGCAACTCGCTGATGGCGTCGTGCTGCTTTCCAAGTTGCTGTTGCAGCACGAAATCGTGCAGCAGGGCCGCAGCGGCCTTGCGTTGCCCATCGATGTCCTGGAGCGAGGCATAGCGCACGGTCGGGTCGTTCGGACTCGGTCGCCCAGGCGCCTCCATCTCAGTGGCGGAGGTGAGCGTGATGAAGGCCAGCGCGCGCTTGTTCTCCTTCAGTTCCGCGTTGGTGGTCAGCACTACCAGAGTGACCTCATAACTGAGGCTGCCACCGCGCCGGGTGTTGTAGGCGTGGCTGCGCACGCTGACCTTGGTTCCCTTGGGCAATACCGCCTGCAGCTTCCGGGCGAAATCCCATTTATCGAATGCCATCTGTGTCTTCTGGTCGACGCGCACCATGAACGCAACATCGACACCGGTAAACGGAACCTGTGGCACGTCCAGATAGGGGCTCTGTTTCAGGCTCTGCACCAGGACCAGATCGTCACTGAACATGGCAGAGGGGTCGACGGGGGCGGTGAAGGACTGTTTGAGCAGCTCGAAGATGGTCAGTGCGCGTTGGCGTCCCTGGGCAATCCGCTGAAGTACCGCCGGTGCTGGATTGTTCTGCACATAGCTGGCGTTGGCATCCTGCATGCGTCGCTGCACTACCGCTGTCAGTCCATTGATCTGCTGGTCGGCAGACGCATTGGCGTTGGCGGAGGCCTCTTCACCGGCCATGCTGTCGACTACCTTCTTGAACTGTGCCAGACGGTCCTGGCCCGCGTAGAGGGTGTAGATCTCGTTTACGCGCGCCACCCGCTTGTGTCGCTTGCGCGCGCTGGGGCGGTTGGGGTCGACGGCGATCTCACACAGCATCACCAGGTTCTCGCGCAGGTGGTAGTCCATGTCCGGTAGTGGCAGACGGACCGGATCCTGGGCCCCACCATCGGTGCCGATCACCAGTTTTCCGCGGTCGATTTCCGACCAGACAGTGACCGCCTCGATCGAGTTCCGGCGCGGCAGGCTGACGTCGATCAGTTCCATCAGGATCGGTCGGGGCGTAGCGGGTGCCGTCTGAGGTGGATTCGGCGGCGCGGTGATCAGCTCGGCATGCCAGGTGTAACCCATCCGGTAAAGGATGAAGGGCCGGATGGCGTCGTTGAGGATGATGCCCGGCGGAGCTGCACGTCCCGGCGATGTGAGGTCACGGCGGGTGTCAAGGGTGAGCCCGGTGGTGTCGCGGCTGTAGACACGGCGCAGTGCCTGGGTGGGATCGCAGGTGGCACGCCAGGTGACGTTCGCGGGCTGGCCTGGAGGGAGGGGCAATGGCTGAGGCGTCGGTTCCAGCGGCGATGCGGCGGGCTGCGGCGGCCTGGGAAGGGGCTGCAGCGGATACGCCGCATTCTGTGCTGCGAGCTGATCGATCAGGAGTGCGACGTTCTGGCCGGCAATGGTTAGTTCTTCCACCACCAGATCTTCGATCAAGGCATGCAGTTCGTTTTGCACCGCGCCTGGCAGCCAGGGATCGATCACAATCTGCGTATCCCAGTCCGAGTCACCCGAGGTGAAAAGGTGTTCGTTGTGGTTCTGCAACATGTCCATTCGTGCGGCGAAGGCATTGCCGCCCTTGATGTAGAAATGCACCAACGACATGTCCTGGCGGAGCAGGTACTTGGTGCGCACGCCGTCAGACAGGGCATGCAGTTTCCCGTCGATGTCGGCCAGCGCTCTGATGACGGCGTTGCGGATGTCCGGGTACGTCTGCGCGCTGTTGATCTTCTTGGTCAGGTCGCCGCTGATCTGGCGGCGCCAGTCGGCTTGCTCAGGTGTCTCTTTCATGGCTTGGCCTCTGCGGGAAGACAGGGTGCTGCGCGAGGTGGGGCCTGACGCAACAGTGGCTTCACCGTAGATGCCGGCAAGCGGGAATGATCGGGGCAATCGATGCTGGTCGTGACCGCCGATGCGGTGGATTCAATGATCGTTGCGGGCTGGTTACTGGTCGCGTGCTGTGTAGGCGGTCCCGCTGAGCGCAGCGCGCACGCCGATGCTGCCGCGCTGCCAGGTTGCAGCGAATGCCGGCGTGGAATCGTTGCCTTTGTTGAAGGCACGCAGTGCATCGGCATAGGCCACCACCAGCGCTGCGATCAGCATCGATGCACCCAGTTGTGCCGGTGCGTCGGCGGGGTCGGCCCCGGTGGCATCTGCCATCAAGCATGCAAGGTCTGCGATGAGCAGGGCCTGCAGCTCCCGTGCGCGGCCTGCAAGTACGGGGCTTTCGGCTACGGTCAGCCAGAAGGCCGCCGCGCCTGTGTTGATCCGCAGCAGGGGGTGGCCGCTCTCCAGAAGTTCCTGCACCAGCGACTGGAAGGCCACAAGCGGGGGCATGCTGCGGCGCGCCAGCATGCCCTCGCGCAGTAGATCCCGGGCCTCCTCGTCGCGGTCAAACACCAGGTCTTCCTTGCTCGCGAAGTAGTTGAAGACCGTTTTGCGTGAGACACCTGCGGCCTCGGCGATCTCGGACATCGATACGGCTTCGAAGCCGCGCCGGATGATCAGCTCGGTGGCGACGTCCGAAATCGCTTGCCGGGTCTCGGCCTTGCGTTGTTCGCGACGGCCTGGGGGCGGGGTCATGGGCGGCTCACTTGTGAAAAAGTACACCGAGTGTAACATTCGCTTCGCCAGAGTGCCGGCCCGGTGCTCACAAGGAATTCCGATGCTGTACGACGTCGTCATTGCCGGGGCTGGCCCGGTCGGCCTGTTCCTGTCCTGCGAGCTGGCCCTGGCCGGCTGTTCGGTGTTGGTGCTGGAGCAGGCCGAGTCCCCTGAATCACCCCTCAAGCGCCTGCCCTTTGGGCTGCGCGGCTTGAACACGCCCACCCTGGAGGCGCTGGACAGGCGCGACTTGCTGCAGGCGGTGGCCGCGCGCCAGGTGCTGAAACCCGACAAGGGCGCACCACCGCCCGGCACCGCCCACTGGCTGGCGCAGCCCCGGCCGCTGGGCGGCCACTTCGCTGGCATTCCGTTTGCGCTGGACAGCGTGGCCAGCGAGCGCTGGCTGTATCGCCTGCCGTCGCCGGTCGGCTTCCAGATGGCGATTGAACTGCAGGCGCTGGAAGCGGTGCTGGCCGAACGCGCGACCGCGCTTGGCGTGCGCATCGACCGCGGGAGCGCGGTGCAGGCGGTGCGCATGGAAGGTGAGCAGGTTGCCGTGGAGACCCTTCGCGGTACAGCCCATGGCCGCTGGCTGATCGGTTGCGACGGCGCGCGCAGTACCGTGCGCAAGCAATCAGGTTTCACCTTCGCCGGTACCGAGCCGGAATTCACCGGGCACTCGCTGCTGATCGAGCTGGAAGATCCGTCGGTGCTCACGCCGGGGCGCCATTACACCGCCGCTGGGATGTACAACTTCAATCCGCCAGGCGTGTTGGCGTTGGCCGATTTCGACGGCGGTGCCGGTCATCGCACGCCGCTGGACCGGGAGCGCGCGCAGGCCATGCTACGGCGCATATCCGGACGTGAAGCGACCATCACGGCGGTGCATCTGGCTACCACCTGGACCGATGCCGCGCGCCAGGCCGTGGCCTATCGCAAGGGACGCGTGCTGCTGGCCGGCGATGCAGCGCACATGCATTCGCCGCTTGGCGGGCAAGGCCTGAACCTTGGCATCGGCGACGCGATGAACCTCGGTTGGAAGCTGGCCGCCGTGGTGCGTGGCGATGCCGATGAGGAGCTGCTGGACAGCTACCAGGCCGAGCGGTATCCGATCGGCGCGAAGGTGCTGGACTGGTCGCGTGCGCAGGTCGCGTTGATGCGGCCGGGCGCTGGCTCGCGCGCGCTGGCGGCGGTGATGGCCGATCTGGCCGGCACCCGTGATGGTGCGACATACCTGGCTGAGCGGGTCTGGGGCGTTGCGCAGCAGCTGGATCTGGGCGTGGGCCATCCGCTGGTCGGCCGCAGCGCGCCGGACTTCCAACTGGCCGATGGACGCCGCATGGGTGAACTGCTGCGTGCAGGGCAGGGCGTGCTGCTGGTGTTCGACGCGGGCACGTCGTTGTGCGCAAGCATCGAGGGTTGCCAACGGCGCCCGGCCCTCATCCGGCAGGCGGTGGATGACACGCTCGGACTGGGCGCGGTGCTGGTGCGCCCGGATGGCATCGTTGCCTGGGCCTGTGATGCGGGGGGGATGGGGCCGGGATGTCCGATGCGCTGCGGCGCTGGTTCGGGTCGATGGCAGCAGGCTGACCGGCAAGACGGTGGCGCAGCCGGCAAGGGCTGCGCCAGTTGTGGTCAGAGGTCCTTCTTCTTTCCGCTCAGATCCAGCGGCCGGTCACTGCCCTTGCGCTCACTTGACCACACTTCCATGCTCTTGTTGCAGCGGCTCTCGCGGGCCGCCACTTCGCGCGGTAGATCCTTCAGATGCGGCGACTCCTGGCAGGCCTGATGCATGTTGCTGTCGTCATAGGTAGCACAGGCGCTGAGCGATGCCAGGGCGATGGCGGAAAGGGCGGCGCGATACAGGGGCTGCAGGGTCATGGCGTGGTCTCGGGGGTAATGCCGGGTGGCCATGGCATTCCAATCCGTGACCCCCGGCACGCACAATCCGACTGATCGCACTTGTTATCTTGTAACGTTTAAGTGATAGTCGTGCGCTTGCCCGGATCAGGCGAGGCAGATCATCAGCACCGTGCACAGCACCAGCATCAGCACGAACACACGCCGGCTCAATGCGAGGCAGGCCAGGTAGGCCGCCAGCGCCCAGGCGCCCAGCAGTGCGCAGGCCAGCAGCCAGAGGCCGATCACCATCAGTGATCCGCTCGCCAGCGCAGACAACGCAATCGCTTTGAACAAGGCCACGCCCAGCACGCTGCCGAGCACGCCGGCCTGCAGGGCAACGGCATCGTGGCGGGCAGGGGCAGGGTGGCGGAACATACTGGCCGGAGTGGTCACATGGAAGGGCGGCGCAGCTACTGTGCCCGACCCCATATCCACGCCGCGTGTACTTCGCGTGCGCCATGTGCCTGCAGCAGGGGCGCTCAGTCGAACTCACCCTCGGCCGATTCCAGTCGCTGCCGGTACGCCGCCCGGTGCTGGTACAGGCGCTGGCACTCTTCCGACCTGTGGATGCGGCTGCCGGGTTCGTTGGCCACCGAGTCGCACATCCGCGCGATGTGGTTGTTCTCCGCCAGTTCGGTGACGAAGAACACTGCAGTGACGCCGGTGCCGAGCAGCACGACATACAGCAGGCGGCTGAGCCAGCGCGACAGCTTGCGCTCGAAGTGCTGCTGGATGGTCAGGTCGAAACGGATGATGCTGAGCACGATCCAGACGATCGCGACCAGGAAGCAGAGCGTGGGCAGCAGGCCACGCCAGATTCCCGCTTCATATACCGATTCGCTGTAGTGCACGGCGGCCCCGGCACCGGCGATGGCGATGGCCAGTGCCCAGTTGCGGCCCAACGAGAGCAGGTCATCGAGCAGTTTCTCGCGGTCCTTGGTCGGTGCTGCTGCCACGTCGGTTCCTTCTGCCCGTTGCGATCGGCGGCGGGGTGCCGCCGATCCTGCAGATGGTCGGGTATTGCCCCGGTGATGAGAAGCCTTTCCGGCTCAGTGCGCGGCCGCGCGTGCCCCCATCCAGCGTCGGTAGCGGCGGGTCCTGCATGTGGCCGCGGCCTGTGCCAGCAGCAGTGCCCACACTGGCGAGACGCCGGGGGCGGTCGGCTGACGTCGGCTCAACCGCCCCAGCTGGTACTTCACCGTGGCCATGTGTGCACTGGCAGCCAGCGGCTTGCTGCGCCAGTCGATGTTGCGCAGGGTCGGTACCTGATCGCGGCCTTGCTGCCAATGGTGTGGCAGGTCCGGCTCGATTGCCAGCGCGGTGGCGATGCCGACCATCGCAACACCGCTGTCCAGCACCTGCTCGGCCACTGCACGGCGACGGATGCCGCCGGTGACCATCAGCGGCATCGTTGCCACCGTGGCGATCTCGCGTGCGAATTCGAGGAAGTAGGCTTCGCGGGCCAGGCTGCGGCCGTCGCGTGCGGCGCCGGTCATCGCCGGCGCTTCATAACTGCCGCCGGACAGTTCCACCATATCCACGCCCAGTGGTGCCAGCATCTCCACTACTGCGCGCGCCTCCTCGTGCGAGAAGCCACCGCGCTGGAAATCGGCTGAGTTGAGCTTCACTGCCACCACGAAGGCGGGCGACACCGCCGCGCGTACGCCCTGCACGATCTCCAGCAGCAGGCGCGCACGGTTTTCCAGGCTGCCGCCCCAGTGGTCCTCGCGCCGGTTGGACAGCGGCGACAGGAACTGGCTGAGCAGGTAGCCGTGCGCGGCATGGATTTCCACCCCGCTGAAACCGGCACGTTCGGCCAGTTCGGCGCTGCGGATGAAGCGGGCAATCACTTCCTCGATGTCGGTCCCGGTCATCGCCCGCGGCGGTGCGAACTGCTTGGACAGGGCCCCCAGATCCATGGCTACCGATGAGGGTGCCAACGCCGGTTGGCCGAGCGCGGCCGGCATCTGCCGCCCGGGGTGGTTGATCTGCATCCACATCTGCGCACCGCGCGAACGAGCGGTGTCGGCCCAGGCGATGAAGCGATCAAGGTGGCGATCGTCTTCCAGCACCACACCGCCGGGGCCGGTCATGGCACGGCGGTCGACCATCACGTTGCCGGTAATGATCAGGCCGGCGCCGCCGTCGGCCCAGCGCTGGTACAGCTGCAGCAGCGCGGCCGAGGGCGCGTGGTCGGCGTCGGCCATGTTTTCTTCCATCGCCGCCTTGGCGATGCGGTTGCGGATGACGGCACCGGAAGGCAGTACCAAGGGCGAGAACAGCGACATCGGACAGCTCCAGGACAGGGGAATGGCGCTACGCTAACCTTCAAGTTTGATTGAAGGTCAACGGGTTCCAATGTCGAGGATTCAGGCAGATGAAGATCGGTGAGCTGGCGCGACGCACCGGCCTGGCGGCATCGCGCATCCGCTTCTATGAGGATGCAGGGTTGCTGGTTGTGCAGCGCCAGGCCAACGGCTATCGCGACTATCCGGAGCAGGCGGTGCTGCTGCTGGAGCTGATCACCGGTGCGCAGCGCGCCGGTTTCAGCCTGGAAGAGATCCGCGCGCTGTTGCCGCCGGACATGGGCCAGTGGCAGCACGACGCGCTGATTACGATGCTGCAGCAGAAAGTGGCCGACATCGAGGCGCTGCAACTGCGGCTGGAACAGAGCCGTGTGCATCTGCTGGCGCTGATCGAAGATATCCAGGCGCGGCCGGAGGGCATCGATTGCGCGGCCAATTCCCGGCGGGTGCTGGACCGCGTGAAGCGCGGTGAGCTGGCGCGGCCGACGCTGGCTGCCGGTGATGTGGCGATGCTGCGCCCGGATCGCCGCCGCATAGGCCGCGACTGACGATCCGGCGCGATGTTCAGTGGCTGCCGGCTACGGCGGCCTTGCGCTTCTTGTCCAGCATCACCGCCACGCACCACAGCAGCAGGCCGCCGATGGCGGTGGCCGCGCCCACATAGCCGGTGCTGGCCGGACTGAAGCCGGCGCTGATCGCCATGCCGCCCAGCCACGGGCCGAGCGCATTGGCGGTATTGAAGGCGGCATGATTGGAGGCGGCAGCCAAGGTCTGCGCTTCGCCGGCCACGTCCATCAGGCGCGTCTGCAGCACCGCAGCCAGCGCACCCATGGTGCCAACGGTGATGATCATCGGGCCGATGGTCCACACCGACTGTGCGGCCAACGGATACAGCAGCAGCATCACGATCGACCACAGCAGCACCACCGCAGCGGCCTTGAAGTGGAATTTGTCGACCAGCCAGCCACCGGCGATGTTGCCGATGATCGCGCCGATGCCGAACACGCCCACTGCCAGTGGCATCCACGATTCGGCCACGCCGGTGACCTGCACCAGGGTCGGCGCCAGGTAGGTGAACACGCAAAACATGCCGGCGAAACCGACCGCGCCGATCGCCAGCGCCAGCCACACCTGGGTGGTGTTGAAGGCACGCAGTTCGCGCATCGGCGAGGTGCGCACCTCGTCCGGGTCCGGCAGCAGGAAGCGCGCGATCATCGCCACGGTGGCGATGGCCAGCAGGCTGACCAGAGCGAAGGCGGTGCGCCAGCTCAGCTGCTGGCCCAGCCAGGTGGTCAGCGGGTTGCCGATCAGGATCGCGATCGACAGGCCCAGCAGCACCCGCGACATCGCCTGGCCGCGCTGGCCGGCCGGACTGATCGCAGCGGCCACCAGCATCGCCACGCCGAAGTAGGCGCCATGCGGCAGGCCGGCAACGAAACGTGCTATCAGCATCGTGCCGTAGTTCGGGGCCAGGGCGCTGGCCAGGTTGCCAACGGCGTAGAAGCCCATCAGCGCCAGCAGCAGCTTGCGGCGCGGGAAACTGGCGCCGACGAAGGCCAGGATCGGCGCACCGACCACCACGCCGATGGCGTAGGCGCTGATCAGGTGGCCGACCTGGGTTTCACTGATCGACAGGCCGCGGCTGATTTCCAGCATCAGGCCCATGCTGGCGAATTCACTGGTGCCTATGGCGAAGCCGCCCAGTGACAGGGCAAGGATGATCAGGGTGCGCTGACGGGGCGTCAGCCGCGCAGCCAGGGAAGAGTTGGGGCTCATGCGGGGGCGCGATGGGGGCGGGGAGCTCGCCATTGTACTGCTGCACCGCAACAGCAGCAGCCACGCTGGCGGTAAAACAGCGTTTGATCCGTGGAGCTGCGGCAAGCCGGGCATGGGCTCGGTACGACGGCAGGTTCGGGGCGCTGTTGTCGGCGTCCTGCATGTGATGACGACATGGCGGTCGGCATGATGCGAAACACAGGGGCTGTGGAGTGCAGGAACAAGGAGGATGTCGATGCAGGAATTCAGGCATGTACTGGAGACGCGAGGTCGCTATCAGCTGGTAGCGGTGTCCTACGCGCCGGTGTACGCTCCGGGCGATGTGGTCGGCCATGCGGTCGTAGCCGACGATGGGGATCGTCTGACCGACCTGATGTCGCTGGCCGAAGCGCGCCAACGCCTGCAGGCACTGGTGCGTGAAGAGGGCGAGGAGCCCGGGCTGGAGAACGAAAACCACCTGCGGAAGAAGGCGTCGCGCTGGCGCCGCCGCTAGGCCGTCGCGCCCTTGTGCGCATCATGGAGGATTCGGGTGTTGCCCAGTAAGAAGTATCTGCTCATCGCCATCATCACGCTGGCGACCCTGCTGCTTGGTTTCGTGTTTTCCGGTTACCTGACCCTGCTGTTGCTGGGGCTGGACACCAAGCTGTTCACCTGGAACACCTACTACCAGTACTTCAACGCGCTCGGCCAGCCACAGGTCGCGCCCTTCGTGGGCAAGATCAAGTGGGCCGGTTATCTCGGTTTCGGCCTGCCGCTGCTGGTGCTGCTGGTGACCGGCCTGGTGCTGCTGCTGAAGAAGGACAAGCGCTCGCTGCACGGCGACGCACGCTTTGCCACCAGCGCCGACCTGTCCAAGCACGGCATGTTCAAGAAGACCGGCCAGAGCATCGTGGTCGGCAGTCATGGTGGCAAGCTGGTGCGGCTGGACGGCCAGCAGTTCGTGATCCTGGCCGCGCCGACCCGCTCGGGCAAGGGCGTGGGCGTGGTCATTCCGAACCTGCTGGAGTACGGCGAATCGCTGGTGGTGCTGGACATCAAGCAGGAGAACTTCGACCTGACCAGTGGCTGGCGTGCCAGCCAGGGCCAGGAGATCTACCTGTTCAATCCCTTCGCCGAAGACCGCCGCACGCATCGCTGGAATCCGCTCAGCTACGTCTCCGACGACCCGGCGTTCCGCGTTTCGGACCTGATGAGCATCGCCGCGATGCTGTATCCGGATGGTGCCGAGGACCAGAAATTCTGGGTCAGCCAGGCGCGCAACGCGTTCATGGCCTTCACCCTGTACCTGTTCGAGAACTGGGATGACGAGCGCAGCAGTGGCTTCCCGGGCGGCTCGGGCACGCCCACCCTGGGCGCTGTCTACCGGTTGTCATCGGGTGACGGCAGCGATCTGAAGAAATACCTCAAAGCCTTGTCGGAGCGGTCGTTCCTCAGTTCCAACGCGCGCTCGGCGTTTGCCAACATGCTGTCCCAGGCCGATGAGACCTTCGCCTCGATCCTGGGTACCTTCAAGGAACCACTCAACGCCTGGATCAACCCGGTGCTGGACAGGGCCACCAGCAGCAACGATTTCCTGCTGACCGATGTCCGCAAGAAGAAGATGACCATCTACATCGGCATCCAGCCGAACAAGCTGGCCGAGAGTCGCCTGATCATCAACCTGTTCTTCAGCCAGCTGATCAACCTCAACACCAAGGAACTGCCCAAGTCCAATCCGGACCTGAAGTACCAGTGCCTGCTGCTGATGGACGAATTCACCTCGATCGGCAAGGTCGAGATCATCGCGTCGGCGGTGTCCTACATGGCCGGCTACAACATCCGCCTGCTGCCGATCATCCAGAGCATGTCCCAGCTCGATGCCACCTACGGGCGGGAGGTGTCGCGCACGATCATCACCAACCACGCGCTGCAGATCCTTTACGCGCCGCGTGAGCAGCAGGACGCCAATGACTACTCGGACATGCTCGGTTACACCACCATCCGCAAGAAGAACGTCACCCATGCCCGCGAGAAGACCCACAGCTTCACCGAGGAGCGGCGCGCACTGATGCTGCCGCAGGAGCTGAAGGCGATGGGGCCGGACAAGGAAGTATTCCTGTACGAGGGCATACCGCATCCTGTGAAGTGCGACAAGATCCGCTACTACAAGGATCGCTACTTCACCTCGAGGCTGCTGCCGAAGGTCGACGTTCCGATGCTTAACGTCTAATTCACGTCGCTAAATTTGTGACGTAGATTCATATTCATTGACGTGAATTCGTGAGCTAAGTCAAAAAAACATCATCTGTTCATAGAAATTCAGACTTGTCTGACATGGAATTGACGCGTGGTTGTGCGACCCTGTGTTCGTCATCCAGAAATGTGTGCTGGGTGTCAAATGTTGTAGAGCAGGGTGGCCAGGAGTTTGTGCCATGGAAACAAGGATGGTTTCGACGTTGGAGATGTGTGCGGGTGTGTCGTCGGCAATGACTGGCGGCCCCGTCACTTGGTTGGCGGCTTTCGGGCTGCAGGGGAACCGGGGCAGGTGTGCTGCGAGCCAGCGCGTCTTCCCGTTTCCGGTGCGCGTGATGCGGCGCCGGACGACCAGGGAGCCAATGTTCGGGACTGCTTTTTCGTACGTCAAAGTGAAGCCCGTATGAATCAGGCGTTTATCGCGAAAATATCCATCGCCGCAGTGGCGGCGTTGATGGTGGCAGGGTGTGCCACCAAGTCCGCTCCCGATTTCGGAGGGCGCTGGAAGCCGGTCAACCGTTTCGCTGCGGCGACGACCGAGATCCCGCTGTACTCCAGCTACGTCTACCAGGCTTCGCCGATGGATGGCACGCTCAAAGCCATGCTTGAGCGCTGGGCCAAGGATTCCGGGCGCACGCTGGACTACCGCCTCAGCTCGGACTTCACGCTGTACGGCGCGGTCTCGAACATCGACACCACCAATGCACAGCAGGCCGTGATCGATCTCACTGCGGCCTATGCGACGCAGGGAATCTCCGTCTCCATCGTTGGCAACCAGATCGTTGTGCAGAGCGCTGGCGCGACGCCGACCGCGTCGGCGCAGGGCGCTGATTCCAACAGCGGCACCTGAGTCCACATCGAAATCATCGAACGTGCTGCTCCCCGCGCCTGGCGCAGGGGCTTCACGCCCATTGATGTTTCAGCAGTACGGAAGAATCCATGTTCCGCAAGAAGGATCCCGGCAACAGTCCCAAGGTCGAGCAGTCGGTCGCCAAGGCGGTCAGCTACGAGATCACCGTGGCCGACATGGCGCGTCGCAGCGAGCGACGTGCCTGGTGGGTCGCCACGGGCTCGCTGTTGATGTCGCTGGCATTGGCCGGTGGCTACTACTACATGCTGCCGCTGAAGGAGAAGGTGCCGTTCCTGGTGATGGCCGATGCCTACACCGGTACTGCCACGGTTGCGCGCCTGAGTGGCACCTTCCAGGGCGAGACCATCACCAGCAATGAAGCGATCAATCGCAGCAACGTGGCCCAGTACGTGCTGGCGCGTGAATCGTACGACTCGGCGGTGATGGGCCTGCGTGACTGGGAACTGGTGTTCGTGATGTCCACCGATCCGGTGGCGCAGTCCATGCGCGTGCGTTATGCCGGCAACAACCCGCAGAACCCGTTCGTGATGTACGGCCGCGAGCGCGCCATCCGGGTCAAGATCCTCAGCATCACGCCGCTGGGTGCTGAGCCGAACGGCAGCTTCCGCGGTGCTTCGGTACGTATCCAGCGCAGTCTGCTGGACAAGCGCACCGGCGTTGCCACCTATCTGGACAACCAGTTGGTGACGATGCGCTTCGGGTACAACCAGAACCTGGCGCTGTCCGAACAGGATCGCATCCTCAATCCGCTAGCCTTCCAGGTCACCGAGTACCGCGTCGACAACGACTATTCGCGTGGCGTACCGGTGCCGGATGACGGCGCCATGCAGGCACAGGCGCAGCAGGCAGCACAGGCCGCGCAGCAGGCCCAGGCTGCCTACGATCCCAACAATCCGGCCGCGGCCATGATGATCGATCCGGCCACCGGCCAGCCGGTCGCCGTGCCGGCCAATGGCCAGGTGCCGGGCCAGCCGATACAGGGGCAGCCGATACAGGGGCAACCGATGCCGGCGCAGCCGGTACCGGGTCAAGCAACACCGGGGCAGGCCATGCCCGGTCAGCCGGCCATGAGGCCGGCGCAGAACAATTCCACCGGAACTGCTGATGGAGCAAGCAACCGATGAGTAGTCGAGATATCAGGGGAAGCGCGCTGGCGCTGCTGTCGATGTTGTCGCTGTTGTTTTCAGCAGCTGCGATGGCGCAGGCGGTGGACCACTACGAGTACGAGAAGGACCGGATCTATCCGGTTCGCACCGGCCTGGGCCTGACCACCCAGATCGAACTGAGCCCGAACGAGAAGATCCTCGACTACAGCACCGGTTTCAGCAGTGGCTGGGAACTGACACGTCGAGAGAACGTGTTCTATCTCAAGCCGAAGAACGTCGACGTCGACACCAACATGATGGTGCGCACCGAGACCCATTCCTACATCTTCGAGCTGAAGGTGGTGGCCACTGACTGGCGCCAGCTGGAACAGGCCCGTCGTGCTGGCGTGCAGTACAAGATCGCCTTCACCTACCCGAACGACACCGTGTTCGGCGTCGCGCAGGAAGCGGTGGAAGAGGAGGCGCAGCCGCTGTTGAGCTCTGAACTGGCCAAGGACCGCCAGTACAACTTCAACTACTCCTATTCGACCAGCAAGGCGAAGAAGATGGGCTGGCTGATCCCGGTCAACGCCTACGACGACAGCCGTTTCACTTACCTGAAACTACCGAATTCGCCCGAGTACAAGACCGGCATCTTCCCGGCCGTGTTCGGTCGTGAAACGGAATACGGTGAAGACTTCGTGGTCAACACCACGGTTGAAGGCAATACGCTGATCGTGCACGGGACCTACCCGTACCTGGTCATCCGCCACGGCGACTTCGTCGTCGGCCTGCGAAGGAACGTGAAGAAATGAGCCAGCAGAACACTCCCGGAAACGACCCGAACAACGGACGCGACGAGAGCCAGAGCCCGTACGGTGCACAGGCTGCTCCGGAGGCGCAGACGAATCCGTACTTCGGCACGACCCAGGCTGAGCCTGCACCGGATCTGGACGCGGCCGCGCCGCAGCTGCGCTCGGCTGAAGAGCAGCGATTGAACCGCAAGGCGCTGCTGTTCCTGGGCGGTATCGTGGTGCTGCTTGTTGCCATGGGCTTCCTGCTTTTCCGCAAGGGCCAAGACAAGGACGATGCGCCGAAGGTGCCGGATGTTGCGCGCGCGAGCACGCCAACACTGCCGGACGCTGTCCAGACCGATCCGGGTCCGGCGCAGGCAATGCAGCCCGTTGATCCGATTCCGATGTTGCCGCCGCCTCCATTGGGGCCGAGCCGCCCTGAGCCGCCAGTGACGTTGGAAGATCGCTCCGCGGGCCCTCGTGGTCCGACGCTTGCCGAACGTCGGATGGGTGCCAGTGCCGATGGTTTCGTTGGCAATGGCGGTTCACAGGATGAGGAGCGCTCGCAGCAGGCGGGCATGGACGAATACACGCGGGCAATGCTGCAGCAGATGAACGGGCAGCAGAATGCAGCGCCAGCGCGCGTGCGTCGTGGCCCCGACGTGGATGACGTGTCCAATGCCAGCTACATCCGCAGCCCCGATGCGCTGCTGGTGCGAGGAACCTATCTGCGCTGTGTACTGGAAACCCGCATCATCACCGACATCGCGGGTTACACCTCGTGCCTGGTGACAGAGCCGGTGTACTCGATCAACGGCCGCAATCTGCTGCTGCCGAAGGGCTCCAAGATCTATGGCGCCTATGGCGGTGGTCCTACCGGCAAGCGGGTGGAAGTGATCTGGGACCGCATCACCACGCCGAACGGTATTGACGTGGCAATGTCCAGCCCGGGCGTTGATCAGCTGGGTGGCGCAGGCCATCCGGGCCAGTACAGCGCGCACTGGGGCAGCCGTATCGCCTCGGCGCTGATGATCAGCCTGTTGGCCGACGCGTTCAAGTACGCCGCCGCCGAACATGGCCCGGAGACCACCACGGTGGCCAACAACGGCATGACCATCCAGTCGCCCTATGAGAGCGCCACCGCGCGCACCATGGAACGCCTGGCCAACGAGTCGCTCAGCCAGCGTCGCCCGCCGACCGTGACCATCAACCAAGGCACCATCGTGAATGTGTACGTCGCCAAGGACGTCGACTTCACGAGCGTGCTGCATCCCCGCCGGTAACAACGAACGATCATGGACGCTGAAGTGTCACCCCTCGCCCTCGTCTCCAGCGATTTCCTGCGCTATCAGTACGAAGTGCTGGGCATCGCCGAGTACATGACTTCCCCGGAAGTGACGGAAATCTGCATCAACCGTCCCGGTGAGCTGTACCTGGAAACCCGGGCGGGGTGGCAGCGGGTGGATGTGCCGAGCCTGACCTTCGAGCGGGCCCGGCAGTTCTGCACGGCGGTGGTGAACGAGAGCAACACCGGCCAGCGCATCACCGATGCCGATCCGGTGGTCTCGCTCACGTTTCCCACCGGCCAGCGTGCCCAGTTCGTGATTCCGCCGGCGTGCGATGCAGGCAAGGTGTCGATCACCATCCGTCTACCGTCCAAGCACACCAAGTCGCTCAGCCAGTATCACGAAGATGGGTTCTTCAACCAGATCCTGGAAAGCGATGGCAGCATCAGCGAGCAGGATCGCGAGCTGCTGGAACTGCGCCAGCAGCGCGAGTACGCCGAGTTCTTCCGGCGTGCGGTGATGTACCGCAAGAACATCGTGGTATCCGGTGCGACCGGTAGCGGCAAGACCACCTTCATGAAAGCGCTGGTCAATCATATCCCGGACAACGAACGCCTGGTCACGATCGAAGATGCGCGCGAGCTGTTTCTGACCCAACCCAATGTGGTGCATCTGCTGTACTCCAAGGGTGGGCAGAGCACCAGCAATGTCAGCGCCAAGAGCTGCATGGAAGCCTGCCTGCGCATGAAGCCCGAACGCATCATCCTGGCCGAGCTGCGCGGTGACGAGGCGTTCTACTTCATCCGCAACTGCGCATCGGGCCACCCTGGCTCCATCACCAGTTGCCACGCCGGCAGCCCGGAGCAGACCTGGGACCAGCTGGCACTGATGGTGAAGGCGTCCAGCGAAGGCTCTGGCCTGGAATTCAACGTGATCAAGCGACTGTTGATGATGACGATCGACATCGTCGTGCATATCAAGGCCCATGCTGGCTCGCGCTACATCACCGGTATCGATTTCAATCCTGGGCGTGCCCAGGGGCAGGAGGGCTGAAGGATGCTGCCAGGACTTGAAATGATGGCGTGCCCGGAGATGGCGGTGTCGATGGACGTGATGCAGCATGTCATCAACGTTGAATCGTCGCGCAATCCCTATGCCATCGGCGTGGTTGGCGGCGCGTTGGCGCGTCAGCCCAAAGCGCTGGATGAAGCGCTGGCGACGGTTCGGATGCTGGAAGAGAAAGGCTACAACTTCTCCATCGGGCTGGCCCAGGTCAATCGCTATAACCTGGGCAAGTACGGCCTGGATTCCTACGAGAAGGCTTTCCAGCAATGCCCGAACCTGCAAGCGGGTTCTCGGATCCTCGCCGAGTGCTACAAGCGCTCCGGTGGTGACTGGGGCAAGTCATTCAGTTGCTACTACTCGGGCAATTTCGAGACCGGCTTCCGCCATGGCTATGTGCAGAAGGTCTATGACTCGATGCGCCGCGGGCAGCAGCTTGCCAGCAATGGTGTTGCACCGATCGACGTGGTGAGTCGCGGCGAACGCCGCAGCGTGAAGGTCGAGCATCACCCGCAGCTCGCTTCGCCGGCGCAGGCGCGCATCGTTGCGCAGGCGAGTGGCCCGGTGTACGTGCCGTCGGAAGACCCGGCACGCGCGTATGTCGTGTATCCGTCCACCGGTGCAATGGCGCGGGGCAGCCTGCTGAACATCGCCGACCAGACGCTGTCCAAGGTAGTGCTGGGTTCGGTGGACCGGATGATGCAGCCACAGGCGCAGCCCACCCAAGGGGCCGCCTATCCGCAGCAACAGGCCGGTGGCATGCCGCAGCAGCTGCCTCAGCAGGGTCCGGCGCAAGCGATGGCCATGCCGCAGCAGTTGCCAGGTGCTGCAGGTGGCAGCAACGAGGGCCCTGTGATGTTGCGGCCCTGGAATGAGCGCAATCAGCCAGTGGCCGGCAATGGCAGTTCATATAACGCACCGGCACAGTCCGCACCGGTGCAGCAGATTCCCGCAGGGGATGCGGCCTTCGTGTTCTGACGAAGTCGTGGTACGGCCAGTCCCCCGGCTGGTCGATTCAGTTGTGTTAGTCCATCAACAAGGAAATCAATCCATGAAGCGATCCAATCTCGACCTCGTCCAGGCCCAGCGCACGCTGAAGACCCTGCTGATGGCCACTCTGTTCGTCGGCGCACTGTTTGCCCCGCAAGTCTTCGCCAACGGCGCCACCGACTTCGGCGGCACCGACAAGAAGGTCTGCGGCTTCTTCAACAACATCAACGGCCTGCTGAACATCGCCTCGATCGCCGTGGTCACCATCGCGGTGATCTTCGCTGGTTACCAGATCGCCTTCGCGCACAAGCGCATCGCTGACGTCGCCCCGATCCTGATCGGTGGTGTGCTGATCGGCGCCGCAGGCCAGATCGCGCGCATGCTGCTGGGTGATGGCAGCGACGGCAAGTGCGGTGGTGGCACCAGCACCTCCTACCTGATCAACCACGTGATCCAGTACTACAGTGCATAAGAACGTCGTGTTCCGCGGCTGCACGCGTCCAGCGATGTTCCTGGGCGTTCCCTACCTGCCATTCTTCATGGTGGCAGGCGGGCTGTTGCTGCTCAGCATGTACACGAACTTCTGGTTCCTGCTCACCATTCCGGTGGCGGTCTTCATCATGCGGCACATGGCCAAGCGTGACGAAATGATCTTCCGTCTGCTGGGCCTGCGCCTGATGTTCAAGCTGAAGGTGCGCAACGTGCAGGAGCACGATGGCATGTGGGTGCTCAACCCCAACCACTACCGCAACAAGCCGGCCCGAATGGATTGAGGTCCGGATCCGGCCTGGCGGGCGTCCGCGCCCGCCAGGTCTCTTGAAACTTCTTGGCAGTACCTCTTTGGAAGCAGTCGTATGTTCAGCCCTGACACCTCCATCAGTGAGTTCATCCCGTTGTCGTCGCATGTCGCCCCGAACGTGGTCAAGACCACGGGCGGCGACTACCTGCTGACCTGGCATCTGGAAGGGCTGCCGTTCGTCGGCCGCGAGGAGTGGGAGCTCGAGCATCGCCACAATACGTTCAACCGTCTGCTGCAGACGTTGCGCGCGCCTGACTTTGTCAACGTCGCCTTCTGGGTGCACGACATCCGTCGCCGTCGCACGTTGAAGGGCAAGAGCAACTACAGGCAGCGCTTCAACCAGGACGTTTCCGACCAGTACATGGGCATGCTGTCCTCGCAGCGCATCATGCAGAACGAGCTGTACCTGACCATGATCTATCGCCCGGTGGTGGCGGGCAAACGCTTCGTCGAAAAGTCGGCGAACGTGGAGAAGCTGCGCGCCGAGCAGGAGCAGGCGGTAGAGAAGTTGATGGAACTGGCCGGCAACGTCGAGGCCGTGATCCGCGACTACGCGCCGTATCGCCTGGGTATGTACGAAGCCAAGAATGGCGTGGTGTTCTCGGAAACGCTGGAGCTGTTCGGTTACCTGATCAATCGCATCGACGAGCCGGTGCCGGTGCTGTCGGCACCGATCAAGGATTACCTGCCGGTCAGTCGCCACATGTTCTCGGCCAAGACCGGCGATTTTGCGATCAATACTCCCAACGGTGCCAATCACTACGGCGCCATTCTGAACATCAAGGAGTATGCCGAGGGGACTTACCCGGGCATCCTCAACGGCCTGAAGTACCTCGACTACGAATACGTCATCACCCATTCGTTCAGCCCGATGGGGCGCCAGGACGCGCTGAAGGTGCTCGACCGCACCAAGGGCATGATGATCTCCTCCGGCGACAAGGCGGTCAGCCAGATCGTCGAGCTGGACCAGGCCATGGATCAGCTGTCGTCGGGCAACTTCGTGCTGGGTGAATACCACTTCATCATGGCGGTCTACGGCGACACCCAGGCCAAGCTTTCGCAGAACGTCGCCTCGACCCGCGCCGAGCTGTCCAACGCCGGGTTCGTATCGACCAAGGAAGACCTGGCGGTTACCTCGTCGTTCTATTCGCAGCTGCCGGGCAACTGGCGCTATCGCACACGCCTGGCCAATGTCAGCTCGCTGAACTTCCTGGGCCTGTCGCCGCTGCACAACTTCGCCACCGGTAAGCAGCACAACAACCCGTGGGGCGACTGCGTCACCACGCTGCAGACCACCAATGGCCAGCCGTACTACTTCAATTTCCACGCGACCCATCCGTCTGAGAATTCACTCGGCGAGAAGGCGATCGCCAACACCATGGTCATCGGCAAGTCCGGTACCGGTAAAACCGCGCTGATCAACTTCCTGCTCAGCCAGGTGCAGAAGTACGAGCCGTCGCCGACCATCTTCTTCTTCGACAAGGACCGCGGCGCGGAGATCTTCGTGCGCGCCTGCGGTGGCAACTATCTGGCCCTGGAGAATGGCGCACCGACCGGCTTCAACCCGTTCCAGTGCGAGAACAATGAAGCCAACCTGCAGTTCCTGGCTGACCTGATCAAGGTGCTGGCCGGCAAGCGCGAGTACAGCGCCCGTGAGGAAGAGGATATCTACCGGGCGGTGGAGAGCATGCTCGATACGCCGATGCACCTGCGCAGCATGACCAACTTCCAGAAGAGCCTGCCCAACATGGGCGACGATGGCCTCTACGCGCGCATGCGCCGCTGGACCTCGGGCAACTCGCTGGGCTGGGTGTTCGATAATCCGATCGATACCGTTGACCTGAGCAAGGCCAACATCATCGGCTTCGACTACACCGACATCATCGACAATCCTGAAGTGCGCGTGCCGGTGATCAATTACCTGCTGCACCGCCTGGAGTCGCTGATCGACGGTCGTCCGCTGATCTATGTGATGGACGAATTCTGGAAGATCCTGGACGGCGAAGGTGGCCTGAAGGAGTTCGCGAAGAACAAGCAGAAGACCATCCGTAAGCAGAACGGTCTCGGCATCTTCGCTACGCAGAGCCCGGAAGATGCGCTGAAGAGCGATATCTCCGCCGCCCTGATCGAGCAGACCGCTACCCTGATCCTGCTGCCGAACCCGAATGCCAGCAAGAGCGACTACATGGACGGCCTGAAGCTGACCGAGGCCGAGTTCAGGGTGGTGACTGCACTGGACGAGCGCTCGCGCTGCTTCCTGGTCAAGCAGGGCCATGCCTCCAGCGTGTGCCAGCTCAACCTGCGCGGCATGGACGACATCCTGTCGGTGATCTCAGCTTCGACCGACAACATCGATGTCATGCATCGGGTCCTGCAGACGGCCGCGGTCCGCAATCGCGTCACTGTAGACGAGCTCAGCCCGGAGCAGTGGCTGGAAGATTTCTACAAGAACCGGAAGGGATCGGGAAAGGAACCCCGGTCCGACGCGGCCTGATGGCCGTGCGAGCAGGAGACAGGCAAGTGGACGTCAATCAGAACAACAGGAGTTTCCCAATGAACAACGTCAAGCGTCGGGCCAGCGCCCGCAAGGTACTCAAGCCGATGGCCAAGGTGCTCGGCGTTGCCTTGGCGCTCTCAGCGACCAATGCGGGCGCCATCGGCCCGGTGCAGGAAACGGGTCCTGCGCTGTGGCAGCACATCCTCAATCAGATCAATACGTACCAGGCCCGTTTCCAGGAGAAGTACCAGTTCGTCAAGGAGAACACCCAGTGGGCACGGGACTGGGCGCAGACGATCAAGGAGTACCAGGAGACGATGGTCCAGATCCAGGGCATCGTGAATTCCTTCGGGTTGCCGGATTCCGCCCCGCTGACGCCGGTGCCACCCAATTATCTGGTTGCCGAGACCTGCGGAATCGGCACCGACCTGAAGACTCTCGCGACCCGGGTCGTTTTCAATTTCAAGGGCGATTGGAAAGATCAGCAGCAACAGATCTGCGTGAACATCCGGATGATGCAGAACCGCAAGTACAACGATGCGGTGGACTTCATGCTCAAGACGATGCCGTCGTTCTTCGATAGCCTCGATGCAATCGAGAAGCAGCGAAATGTCAGCAATCTGCTCGGCAACGTCAACGCAACGCAGAACGACACGTTGCGCACCGCAAACGACATGGCAGCCAAGGCAAAGTCCTTCGAGGCACAGCAGAAGGCCTACGATGCCTACATCGAGGTGATGGAAGCCAATCAGAAGGTAGTCGCACAGGCAGCGTTGAAGGGCGACCCGATGAAGACCATTGCCAGTGATCTGGTCAAGACGGCGGCGCTGAAGGCAGCGCTGTCCATCGACTGATGCATGGAATGGAGCACCAAGGGTGCGCGCGTCAGCGTCGCCCCTCATGTGATTGCAGTATTACCAAGGGAATGTGGGTATGACGATCAGGTCGATTGCCAACTTTGATTTTTCGGGCGGATTCCAGGATCTGATGGGGCACGTCGCACGTGTCCAGTCGATTGGCGATTTCGTGTTCTTCAAGCTGATCCTGGACTACCTGCGGGACAGGATCGGCAAGTTCGGCTTCGACCTGATGGACAACATGATGGCGTGGGTGGGCGGCATCGCGCTGACCCTCATGACCTTGTGGGTGCTGATCCAAGGCTATCGAATCGTTACAGGCCGCAGCCGCGACTCGATGATGGTCCTGGTAACCAACATGGCACGCGCAGCGTTGATTGTGGCCGTTGCCACCAGCATGGGCATGTTCGGGCGCGATCTTCATGAGTTCCTGACCGAGGACGTGAAGGGCCTGATCACCCATGTTGTCACTGGCAAGGATCAGAAGCCGGAAGAGCAGATCGACAAGAGTCTGGCTTGGATGCAGGTGGCGCTGTCCAGCATTGATGGCATCAAGATTCTGAATGACCCTGGATTGCAGGAAGACAAGACCCGGGCCATGTGGTTCATCGGCCTCGGCACCGGTGGTCCAGCGGTAACTGCGGGTTCAATGCTTCTGCTCTACGAAGTAGCAATGGCGTTGTTCATCGGATTCGGACCGTTGTTCATTCTTTGCCTTCTGTTCGACCAGACCAAGCAGTTGTTCCAGCGATGGTTGTTCTATGGCATCGGAACCATGTTCTCCATGGCGGTATTGGCAGCCATGGTCTCGATTGCGCTGGACATGGTGATTCGCGTGTCTGCGTCGTTCTGGGTGACAGCGCTGGTGAACAAGTTCCCGCTGATGGGCGCGTCCAGCGACGGCATGACCAGTCAGGCGATGCAGCAGGGCGGCATGGGATTGATCCTGACGACCCTGATTCTGACTGCGCCCCCAATGGCGGCCATGTTCTTCCAGGGCACCTTGGGTAGCTTCATGGCATATTCGCAGATAGGTGGCAGCCCAGTGGCACAGGCGCCGGGACCGAGCGGGCAGCCTCCGGGTAGTTACTATTCGCCAGCCCAGACAAAGGATCATTCCAGTGCTCCATCGGTCAGTTCCGGCCACGGCGCGACTTCTGGTTACGGTATTGGGCGATCAGGTGAGATCAAGCAAGATACTGGAAAGTATGGGCAGGCTGGTGCCTGAGCGTGAAATGACAGTGTCGATTGATAGAGGTGTAAGTATGAAGTGCATTGTCGTGCTTTTGCTGCTCGTTATTTCTAATGTGGCGTTGGCAGAAGGGCGGTGCCCCCCAGGGCAGTACCCGGTGGGAGGGCAGGGCGTAGGAGGTTGTGCGCCAATTCCGGGCGGTCAAACTAGTGGTGAGAGCAATGGCCCCATGCCAACTGGCAAGTGGGAAACCCGGTGGGGTGCTTTGGCGCAAGACGCAGACCATCAAGTAGGCCAGAATTTGGCGATTGGTGTGGCAGAGGTCAAAAAATCAAAGAGAGAAGCCAGGTCTCTCGCGCTCTCTGAATGTCAGCGCATGGGGGGGCAGAAGTGTAAAGTTATTCTTGAGTACCACAATCAATGCGCCGCGCTAGCCGGCCCGGTGATTGGCTCAGTACCCCTGGCCGACGTGACAACCGTGGCGTATCGATCACCTAATGAAGAGGATGCGAAGGCGGAATCAGTGCGCCGTTGTGAATCCGAGGGTAAGGGGCGCAGTTGTACCGTTATCTACTCTGCGTGCAGCATGTCTGAGTTTAAGCCTTTCCGCTGATGGAATCCTCGCGTTGGGTGAGCTTTGTTGCACGCCGAGGTTCTGCTCATTTGTTTTAGAGGTGGCCTGCTGAGAAGCGGGCTATTTCTATTTCTCACTTCCGCCTAGGACGTGGACTTTGCCTTTGGGGTTGGAGTCGCTGGCCATAGGTTCAGTCAAATTAAGTGCGTTGAAGTTGCTCTCGAAGATCAAATTTCTTTCTGCAATTAGTATCTCTACGAACTTTAATCTGTAGTGCTGAGTGCATTGTCTTGGGGCGCAGTTCATCCTTCATCTATTGTTCGATAAGACCAAGCAGTTGTTTCAGCGATGGCTGTTCTACGGCATTGGAACCATGTTCTCCATGGCGGTATTGGCAGCCATGGTCTCGATTGCGCTGGACATGGTGATTCGCGTGTCTGCGTCGTTCTGGGTGACAGCGCTGGTGAACAAGTTCCCGCTGATGGGGGCGTCCAGCGACGGCATGACCAGTCAGGCGATGCAGCAGGGCGGCATGGGATTGATCCTGGCGACCCTGATTCTGACTGCGCCCCCAATAGCGGCCATGTTCTTCCAGGGCACCTTGGGTAGCTTCATGGCATATTCGCAGATGGGTGGCAGCCCGGTGGCACAGGCGCCGGGACTGAGTGGGCAGCCTCCGGGTAGTTACTACACGCCGGCCGCTCCGGAGAAGGGGTAGTCCGGCCAAGACAGTGGTGCGCATGATCGACATGCGGCCGCACGTTCAACCCTTCCGTCGTCGGAATCCGCCAGGGTTGCCGAATCCGGTCTCAGAGCTGCACATCCCGGCAATCAATAGCCCCCATGCGTACGGAGTAGAAATGTGAAATACATGGTTCTTTTGAGGGTGGCCTGCTGAGAAGTTGGCTGTTTCTTTCTTTCGCTCACGCTTAATGCGCCGGCTTTGCGCTAAGAATGAGCGTCGTTCGAGGTGGCGGGCTAGGCCGTGCTATAAGGAACCATTGGCATTGCCGTAAGTCTTCGCGCCATTCGAAGGAACGAATCATGCAGAATCCCTGCCGTGTAGCCCTGCTGATTGGAGGGCTGGTATCAGCTTCGTCGGCACATGCCACTGATAGCTGGGTCATTTTCACCGGTGGCGAAACGCCGAACCGGGAGGCATGGGTGGTCGATGCGCAAACGCTCAGCGACCGCTCGGATCTGGTCGGTTTCCTGCAGCGTGCCACGCCGGCGGAGCAGAATGCGTACCTGAAGCAATTGCGCCGTAGAAAGCCACCAAAATCCGGTGAGCCGGTCGCTGGTCCGGAACCGGTATACGAGATCCAGGTCAACACCATCTACGAGAACGCGATCAAGCCAAATCGACTGATCAGAAAGTACTGGGTGAATTGTTCACAAAACACCGTGGACATGAGGATGAGCCTGGTCCAGTGGCGCGATCGCCCGATGGAGGATGTCCCACCGGAAAGATTCGAACCGCGAACCGAGGCGATCGCGCCGTGGCAGGTGCAACTGGTGCGGTTTGCCTGTCTCGTGGGGCCTGACCCCAAGGCCAAAGTACCCGCGGAAATGATGAAGCGCGGCTTCCTGTCCATCGGTGACGTCGGCCTATCACCTGCTGATTTCATCTGGGGCGACCTGTGGAAGGACGGCAAGCGACCAGCATTCACCTATCGGCCGACCGACGCCGAAATGGACCGAACTGAGCGCAGCCTGGAGGCGAATCTGGCGCGTGGCCAGAAGGAGACGACCAAGGCTCTGGACGAGTCGCATCGAGCAGCCAACCGCGTGGGCCGCAACAATCTCATTGACCTGTGGATCGGCAAGACAGAGCAGGAATTCGTGCGGACATGGGGCACACCGGATCGTGTGGAGATTGGGGCCGATGGTTCGCGCACTTTGTACCTGCATCGTGGCGAGCGTGTGCAGGGGCTGAACGTTTACGGGCATGTCATCAGTGACGTGAACAATCGATGCGATATCACGGTGCTGACGATGGACGGCTACATCCGTGACTACGCCACACAAGGAGCCGCATGCGCGCAGCAGTTGCGTTGATCGCGATTGCTGGTCACGACGCGAGGCGATAAAGGGCGTGCAGGGTCCCGCACCCATCCGCATAAGCAGCGCACGCTTGTCGCGCAACCTCGGGCCGGCGGGGCTGCGGGGCTGCGGGGCTGCGGGGGCGATGCATCCCCGGCGCCATCCACCGCGGATCTGTTTTTCGGATAAGCCACCATTCACGTTAACTGCGCTTTTTCTGTGATCAAGTGCACTTTTCATCCCAAGCTCCCTTCGACGAGCCCCGCCTCCTCGAAGTAAGCTGCGTGCGCGTCAAAATCCCGACGCATCGGTGCCATCGAACGCAGGAGCTTTTCCGTCCATGAGGACTCTGACGACCCACGATGCGGATGTTGATTGCGACCATCGCAGACGCCGCAGGGCCGGGGCTATCATCCGCCATGGTGGACACCGGAGCCTGCAGCGCAGCGCATGGTTTCCCGGTCGTCGCGCGGGTACTGGAAAGTCAGGATTGAAGGAGTCGCAGGGGATGCAGAAGGGGAGTGGCGTACACATGGACAATGCCTTGGCGTTCGTTCCGTCCGGCGCGAACCTGCTGGAGGCGGTACGCGGCGATCTCACCGGCAACGGGATCGACGACCAGTTGCTGGTGATCGATCAACCGGCACCCGACGGCTTGGTGCCCGGCGAGCACGGTCCTAACCGGGTGTTGTTGCTGCTGCTGGGTGACGCCGCGGGCCGATGGCAGTTGGCCGCGCGCAACGACAAGCTGGTGCCGTGCTCCACCCGTGGGGGCATTGCCGGCGACCCCTTCGCGTACGTGACCATCGAGGATGGCGCTTTCAGTGTGATCACCAACGGTGGGAGCCGTGAGCGCTGGAGCAGCATCTACACGTTCCGCTACGTTCCGGCCGACGAGGCCTGTTGGGTGCATGGCGTGCAGCGCAGGGTGGTCGACACCGAGACCGAGGCCAGTCATACACGCGATTTCTCGGCGGCCGAACTTGGTCGGGTGCGGTTCGAGGATTTCGATCCGTCCGTTGTCGCCGACGTGAGCTTGCCCTGAGTGCCATGCCTGTGAGGAGGCGGGAGTACCCAACGATGATCGAGCAGGAGTTTCACCGTGTCGCAGGATAGAGAGTCGCAGTTGCTGCGGCAGGCCACGGAGGCCGGCATCACCTCGTCCCGGGAACTGGCCAACTTCATGGCGCAGGCCGGGCACGAGTCCCGTGGCCTGAGCCGGCTCAATGAAAGTTTCAACTTCACGCGGGGTATCTCGCAGATCCCGGTGGAAGCGGCGTGGCGCAATGGCAATGGCGCGCTTGAGGGCGCCCGCCAGGACGCGTTGCGCGGCCGTCCGGAGAATCTGGCCGAGCTGATGTACGGCGGGCGCATGGGCAATGATGCGCCCGGCGACGCATTGAAGTATCACGGCCGCGGCTATCTGCCGCTGGTCGGCAAGGAAAACTATGAGCGTGCCGGCAAGGCGCTGGATCTGGATCTGGTGAATCAGCCGGAACTGGCCGCGCAGCCCGAGCACGCAGGCCGTATTGCGGTGTGGCAGTGGCAGACGCGGGTACCGGAGGCGGCGCGCGAGGATGTGCGCGAAGCGACGCGCGCGATCAATGGTGGCCTGAACGGCATCGAGGCCCGCCAGCAGCGATTCGATGCGTGGCAGCAGAAGCTGACGCCTGATGTGATGGCGCGGCTGGAGCGGGGCGAAGTCGGTGCGCCGGCGCAGAGTGTTGCCCGAGACATGTCGCAGACCGGTGAGCCCGGCAACGCGTTGTTCGAGGATGCGCGCCGGCACCTGCAGCAGATGGGACCACAGAATGGACTGCGCAGTGCACAGGCGCTCGACAATACCGCTGGCGCATTGGCGCTGGGGGCGCAGAAGGCCGGCCTGTCGCGTATCGATCATCTGCTGGCGGGCAACGACGGGCGCACGCTGTTTGCGGTGCAGGGCGCGCTGGGGGATCCGGCGATGCTGCGTGCGTCCGTTGACCGGGAGCAGGCCGCCCAGCAGCCGCTGGCGCAGAGCAGCCAGCAGTTGGCTGCCAGTGTCGCCCAGCAGGACCCGGCGGCCGCGCTCGCCCGCGAGCAGGAGCAGCGTTCTCGATCCCTGTAACACCTGATGCCGGCGGGCAGGGGACCCGCCGGCGCTTTACGTACGACGCGTGGCGCCCTGTGGCGCCGACATGGAAACCCACTCGGAAGGACACCACATGCGAATCGTTCCCTCGAATGCCCGGCACGTCGCTGCCCGCTGCGATGCATCCGCGCGCCGCCTGCCGCCGCTCTGGCTGCTGTCACTTGGACTTGCCGCAGCGTCGGCACAGGCACAGGCCCAGGAGACAGCGGCGCCCGTCGTGGAGGCGCCCATCGCCGCCGAGGCGATCGTTGACGCGCCTGCAGGGACGGCGTCTGTTGCAGCACCCATGCCGGCTGAAGCCGTTGTCGCGGCGCCGGCTCCCGAAGTGCCGGCTGCCGTGACACCCCCTGCGACGCCTGTGGTGGACGCGCAGCCGGCGCCGGCTGCAGACCCGACGCCTGTGCCCGTTGCACCCGCAGCGGCGGCGCCTGTCGCTGCACCGCCTGCCGTCGTCGAGCCAGCCGTCCCGGCGGTAGCTCCCGCGCCACCCGCCTTGGTCATCGTGCCGTTACCGCCCGAGCAGGCCACCGAACGCGCGCTTGGTGCCCGCTGCCCGGTCGACCTGGCCGGTCGCCTGGCGACACAGGGCGATCTATTGATCGGCGCTTGCGAGGGACCGATGCCGGCCCACCTCGCAGCCGTTCTGGTCGCGTTGCCCGAACAGGACATCCATCTGCCACGCAGCTGGCGCGAGCGTGAGGTGCGGCAGAAGGTCTGGTTCAAGGCGGTGCCCGGCTACGGCCAGCGCCCGGACTTCATCGCGCGGATGGGCGACATCTGGGTGCGCTCGCTGGAAGGACGCGACGCCGACAGCACGTTCTACCTGGTGTCGGCACCGTTCACCTGCAGCGACCGGGTCGCCAACCGCGATGAGTACGGCGCGGAGCCGGTACGTGTGCCAGCGGGTGACTGCCGCGAGGCCTATGTGGCCCAGCGTGTGTACCAGGTTCGCGGGGACGCCGCGCCGAGGGATGTGACCGCCGATGCCATGCCGGCCATGCCCCAGGTGACGGAGGCCGATCGTGCGCGGCAGCTGTCGCGCGACGGCCGGATCAGCCTGGACCACAGCAAGTTGCAGTACGGCCCGGCCATGCGCTGGTTCGTGCAGTACCCGGAGACGGCGCAGAAGGTCGGTCCGCGTGCCTACAGTGACTGGAACCGCGAGCACCTGGCCTTCGTGGTCTGGACTGGGGATCGCTTCGAGCTGCGTGAGAAGGTCGCGCGGGCGCAGTGGCCCTGTGATCCGGTAGCACCGGGCGATCGCGCCTGTGGTGGCTTCCCGGATTCCGGGCCGGATCTGTTCGTGACCGCCGGTGCGTCCGCGCCGGTCGCGGCCTCCAGCCCCTGAGGCAGAGGGCCGAAGTGACGCGGGAGCCGGAATGACCGGCTCCCGCGCTGTTCATCAGGCCTGCATGCTGCGGGTCTGGTTCTGCTGTTGTTCCAGTTGCTGATCGCGGTCCTGTGCCAGACGCTGTCCCGCGGCTTGCTGATCAATGCGCTGGCTGCTCTGCTCCAGCGGGGTGTTCATCGCCACGGCCGTGTCCACCGACACGCGCAGATGCGCCGGGTCGCCGCCCTGGCCCTGCACCGCGAAGCTGCGCGAGGCATCGGCATTCATCACCACTTCGTCGATGCGCTTGCCGCCTGCAGCGTGCATCTCCGCCGCCAGGCTACCGGCCAACTGCGTACTCATCACATCCGGCACGCGGCCGACGCGAACGTCCTGCGCATGCACGCCACGGATCGCGTCGTTGAAAAGCGGGTTGCCAAGATGAGTGGCATCGTCCATGCGCAGCATGCTGGTGTGGTGGCCGTTCTTCTCCGCCTCGCGACGGGCCGGCTCACCGGGTTGCAGCGGGCCACGGATGTGGTCGTACAGATCGACGGCACCGCCCGGGATGCCGCGTGCCGCGCGGGTGACGCCACGACGCAGTGATTCCACGTCGTCGCGGTACTCCTCGATCATCTTGGCGTTGTCTTTCGCCAGCTTCTGCGTTTCCGGGTGCTTCAGCACCGAGCCTTCGTTGAGGAAGTTGCCCAGTTTGTGCGCGCCGAATGAGCTGGTGGCCGCGATGATCGGACGGTCTGGAATCAGATCACGCAGGGCGTGATTGCTGAAGCCGTTTGCCGCGAGCGTCTTGATTTCATCGGGCTTGGCGTAGATGCGGACCTGGCCGAAGTGGGGCGATGCAGCACTGACCGGATCGGAGGCCATGACGTGGTTGATCATGGTGTTGCCGCCTTCCGGAATGCGGTAGCTGAGGCTGACCGCGCCGTAGGCGTTGAAGGTCTCGCCCTTGACGTTGAAGTGGTGCGAGGTGATCTGGGCCAGGGCGCCGCCGAGGGAATGGCCTGTGACGGTGACCTGGGGCGCGCGGCCTCCAAATGCAGCTTCCTGCTTCGCGTAGTCCAGCGCGCTTTTGGTCAGGGCGATGGCATCGGGGGCCTGCACATTGGTGCGGGCAACGACCATGCCTCCGTCGGTGAGGATTGCATCACGAGCAATCTGTTCGGTGCCGCGATGAGCGACGACGATCTCGTTGGTGTCGGTGCGTTGGTAAATGGTGCCTTGGTAGCCGTTGAGTCGATTGTCGACATGCTCAAGAACTTTGTACTCGTGTCCGTTGAGCGTGACTTTCTCTTCCTGGCCCGGAGCCCGTCGCCCGACTGCACGATCCTTATAGGCGTCATCGGAAAGTGCGGCGTAGTCCTGAGAGGTGATGGTCATTGGGTGACCTCACTGGCGCTGAGGCTCATGGTGAACAGCTTGCCCTGCAGCTCGGCTACGTAGTCTGCAGGATTGGTCTTGCCCGTGGCCGGATAGTTGGCAGCAAGCGGAGCCCGCGGATAGGCCGCGTCCGGGTAGTAGAGCGTATGCGCGCTACCTTCGGTCAGTGGCTTGGCCTCGACGAAGGTCAGGAAGCGCGTTTCGCCTTCAGCACCCGTTGCCTTCAGCATCGCCCCTGCGCCGCTGAACTCCCACTTGCACACGCCGCGGCCGTAGTAGTCCTCATCCAGCATGCGGTCCACATACAACGTGCCGCGGTACTCGCCGTCGGCGACCTTGCGCAGCTCCACCGGTTCCTGGCTGGTGATACGTGCGGCGGTACCGGTGGCAGGTTCGATGTGCCCACACTGGTCTTCGTTGGTCACGTCATACTGCGCGACACCTTCAACCACCGCGAAATCACCGGGGGCATCCTTCAGGCGCAGCACCAGTTCATAGGCCTTGCGCGGGCTGGGGTTGAGCTTGGCGAGGCCACGCCCACCCTGGGCGACATCGGCTTCAGCAGCGGCACGTTCCTGGTTCATGGCGGTCTCCGGATTGCAGGCGGTCAATAGAAGCAGAGCAAGGCACGGGATCATCTTGTGGCGCAATGTCGGCCTCCTTTGGGGGTAGATGGATGGTTGAACTGGCAGCTCATGGCGCGAGTTTCTGCACAGTGGTCGTGGTCGAGAACAGCGCGTCGCGCAGATCTTCGCTGTACTCTGATGGATTCTCCTCGCCACTGGCGCCATAGTTGGCGACGGTGGCGGCGAGTGGATAGATCAACTTTGGGTAGTAGAGCGTCAGAGGAGACTCGTTCTCCATGCGCTCCTTGTCGACGAACGTCAGGAATCGAGTGTCCGCTTCGTCGGTCGTGGCGCGCAACATCGCACCAACTCCGGTCAGTGTCCAATGACAGACGCCGCGATCGTAATAGTCTTGGTCCTGCATGCGGTCGAGGTAGAACGTACCGCGGTACTCGTTCTCACCGACCTTGCGCAGCGTGACGAGCTCCTGGCTGGTAATACGGCTGGCGGTACCGGTCGCCCTCAGGACCCGGCCGCAGTCCTTGTGGTTGCTGACGTCGTACTGGGCAACGCCCTCGACCACCGTGAATGGACCAGGGGCATCCTTAAGTGTCAGTACCAGCTCGTAGCCCTGCTTTGGTGCAGGGTTGAGTTTGGCCAAGCCGCGCCCACCAGCGGCGACGTCGCGTTCGGCATCAGCATAGGGCGAGCATGCGGCCAGTGGGATAAGGGCGAGCAACGCCAGCAGCGGCTGCCTTTTCCTTTCAGGGAGCACTACTCCCATGGCCTGATCCTGCATCGTGCGTCCATGTCCATATATCCTTCCTGGGTGACAGGTTTCTCGATTATGGAGCGTGTCAGGAATGCTGCGCCACCGTCGCGACGGCTTTTTGACGCGCCCGATGCGGTGTATTCCGGCGAATCGATTGCAGCACAGGGGATTCGGGCGTCGCGTTGGACTTGCTGGCAGGGTCTGTTCGCGGTGGAATCTGCGACGTAAATCAATAATTCACACATTCATCACATTATCAAAGGCGTTCTCCTTGAGCTGCATGATCCGCACCGAAACCACGGCCGACCACGCCGCCATCCGCGCACTCACCGAGGCCGCCTTCCGCGAAGCCCCGCACAGCAGCCACACCGAGCAGTTCATCGTCGATGCGCTGCGTTCGCGTGGGGAGTTGAGCATTTCGCTGGTCGCCGAAACTCAGGGCCAGGTGGTCGGCCACATTGCCCTGTCGCCGGTGACGGTCAGCGATGGCAGCGCCGGCTGGTTCGGCCTGGGCCCGATTTCGGTATTGCCCGCATGGCAGGGGCAGGGCGTTGGCGCGGCCCTGATGCACGCGGCTCTGGAAGCCCTGCGCCAACAGGGCGCGTACGGCTGCGTGTTGCTGGGTGAGCCGGCGTACTACGGGCGCTTCGGGTTCCGTGCCGAGCCGGGCCTGGTGCTGCCGGGCGTGCCGGCAGAGTACTTCCAGGCGCTTTGCCTGCAGCCTCCGGTGGCACAGGGCGGGGTGCAGTACTCACCGGCCTTCGAGGCGACGGCCTGAGCCGGACCTGGCGCGCTGCAGCTCAGGGCGCGCGCCAGACGGTCGGTTCGGGTTGCGGCTTGGGAATGCGGTAGCCGCCGATATGCTCGAGCAGTGCGTTGGTACGGCGCTGTTCGACCAGTACCTCACGCAGCAGATTGCGCACAGCGAAGATGGCGAACGGCACCAGGATCCAGACCAGGCTGATTCCCAGCGCAAACAGGGTAAACAGCGCTTTTGCACCATCCATGCACGGCATTCCTTGATCGAAAGCAGCCACGCTAGCACGCGGCTGCTGCCGACGGATGTCAGGCCTTATGCCGAAGGTGGATCAGCGGATACGGGCGGCCCTGCGAATCCAGCGGCGAGCGACCGGTTTCGACGAAGCCCATGCGCAGGTAGAAGCCTACGGCCTGCGCGTTCTGTGCGTTGACGTCGGTGCTCAGCTGCGGGTGCAGCGCCAGCGCATGCTGCAACAGCTGCCGACCGATACCGGTGCCGCGCGCGTCCGGATCGATGAACAGCGCTTCCAGGTGGGTGCCATCGATCAGCATGAAGCCCTGCGGCTGGTCCTGTGCATCGACGGCGACGGTCATCGGCGTCTGCGGCAGGAAAGCGGCTACTTCGGCATCGATGGCCTGGCGGTCTTCGGCACTGAGGAAGTCATGGGTAGCGTCGACGGCGCGACGCCAGAGGTCGACGAGGGCGACACCGTCGTCGGCGCGCGAGGGGCGCAGAGTGGTCATGGGTTCACCAAGGTGCTTCGGAAGAGTGCGCATTATGAAGCCTTCCGGCTGCAGGTGCGGGCGCGCACTCATCCATCGTTGCGATGGCGGATGAAGGGGCTATGGGTCTTTGCCTCGGCGCGCAGCACCACGCCATCCTCGAAGTCCCCGCTGTCGTTGAAAGGCACGATCGGCCACTGCCTCCACCGGGCAAGCCGTTCCATATAGTTGCGCGTAGCCATGGCGAGCGCCTCGTCGTGGGCCTGCTTACGCTCCGCTGCATGCCCTGAGCGCACGCCGTGCACCATATGCGGCTCCATCACCTCGAAGCCGACGTAGCGCAGGCTGTACATCAACGGCCACAGCAGCAACCGGGTGTCACCCTCGCGGCCATCAACCGCGCACGCCCGTGCCGATGAGCCGGTGGTGACGCTCAGCAGTGCACGCTTGCCGCGCATCACGCCATGTTCGTGGCGCTGACGGCTGTTGTACATCGGCCCATAGACCAGCACGCGGTCCAGCCAACCCTTGAGGATGGCCGGCGCCGCGAACCACCACAGCGGGAACTGCAGGATCACCAGGTCTGCGGCCCGTAGCAGGTGCAGGTGACGTTGCACATCGGCGGGCAACTGGTCGTGTTCGGCGCTGTAGCGTTGTTCGCGCTGGGCATCAAAGCGCTCGGGCTGCAGGCGCCGTGGATGGTGCCAGGCCGCTTCCAGCGGATCGAAGCCTTCCGCATAAAGGTCGACCACGTCCACCTGCAGGTGGTCGTGCCGCAGCTGCTCGGCCCCCTGCACGGCCAGGTGGGCGTTGAAGGAGCGGGGTTCGGGGTGGGCAAGCAGGATCAGGGCGCGCATGGAGCGAGGTGTTCGAGGAGTGTGCGACCATCCTCGCGGTGCCGGCATGCCCCGGCAATTACGCACCTTGAGGTAACCATGGCCTTTCCCGGAGATGTCTATGCCGCCGATTGCTCGGCGCGCGATGCGCTGGCGCTGATCTCGGGCAAGTGGGTGATGCTGTTGTTGCCGGCGTTGGCGCAGGGCCCGCAACGCAACGGTGCGCTGCTGCGGAAGATCGAAGGCATCTCGCAGAAGGTGTTGACCCAGACCCTGCGGCAGCTGGAGCGTAATGGCCTGGTCGAGCGGTGTGATCTCGGTAGCAAACCACTGCATGTGGAGTACCACCTGACCGAGGTCGCGCGCGGTCTGGTCGAGACGCTGTCCGCCCTGGACCGCTGGGCCGAGCATAATTTTCCCGCACTGGACGCGGCCCGCGAGCGCTTCGACGCGCGCTAGCGGCACCTGCACGGCCGCGGGCGTACAATGCGGCCCCGGCGGCCATCCTGGCCCTGCAGACACGCGAGAACCGCCATGACCGACGCCCTGGGCGTGCCGGTGCACGACACCGACGAACACTGGATGCGCCATGCGCTGGCGCTGGCCGAGCGCGCGCAGCGCGAGTTCGACGAGATTCCGGTGGGAGCCGTGCTGGTGAGCGCCGATGGCCAGCTGCTGGGCGAAGGCTGGAATCTCAACATCGCCTCGCACGACCCCAGCGCGCACGCCGAGATCGTGGCCATGCGTTCAGGTGGAAAACTGCTCGCCAACCATCGCCTGCTCGGCAGCACCCTGTATGTGACCCTGGAACCGTGCGCGATGTGTGCGATGGCGATTGTGCATGCGCGCGTCGCACGACTGGTCTACGGTGCCAGCGATCCCAAGACCGGGGCCTGCGGCAGCGTGTTCGACCTGCTCGGCGATGCCCGCCACAACCACCGCGTCGAGATCCACGGCGGAGTGCTGGCCAAGGAAGCCAGCATGCGGCTGACCAACTATTTCCGCGCCAAGCGCGGCAAGCCGCCGCTGCTGCTGGAAGACCATGCCGGCGAGGCCTGAGGGGCGAACGGGTATGATGGGCGCCTCTTTCCATCACCGGTAGGCCGCGCGCCTGCCCAGCAACGAGGCGACACATGGCGGACAACGGCGCGGCCAACGAACGACTGATCTGGATCGACCTGGAAATGACCGGGTTGGATACCGACAACGATTCGATCATCGAGATCGCCACCGTGGTCACTGACGCCCAGCTCAACGTGCTGGCCGAAGGTCCGGAATTCGCCATCCACCATCCGCTGGAAACGCTGGAAGCGATGGACGAGTGGAACCGTAACCAGCACCGCCGCTCGGGTCTGTGGCAGCGTGTGGTGGACAGCACGGTGACCCTTGCCCAGGCTGAAGCGCAGACGGTGAATTTCCTGGCGCAGTGGATTCCGGCCGGCCTGTCGCCGATGTGCGGCAACTCGATCTGCCAGGATCGTCGCTTCCTGCACCGCCAGATGCCACGCCTGGAGAAGTACTTCCACTACCGCAACCTGGACGTGTCCACGGTGAAGGAACTGGCCAAGCGATGGGCACCGACCGTGGCCGCCGGCGTTGGCAAGAACAGCAACCACACCGCGCTGAGCGATGTGCACGACTCGATCGCCGAGCTGCGCCACTATCGCCAGTTCATGGGCGCGCTGTCGGGGTTGCCGACCTCTTGACCGGTAGTGCCGGCCGCTGGCCGGCAGTTCCAGGACTTTCGTGAGGTGTATAAGGTTGCCGGCCAGCGGCCGGCACCACTCTCCGTTCAACTCCCTGGCGCTAAGATCGGCGCCATGAACGAGCCCATCCTGCTCCCCCGCGATATTGCCCACGACGCCCGCGACTGGTCTGACCTGCAGCGAGCGGTGGCCCTGCTGGAAGCGCCGACCCTGACCGCGCGCATGGCCAATCTGGTCGGCACGCCGCTGGAGTTCGCGGTCAAGGCGCTGCCCAGCTCGGTCTCCAATCGCATCCACGGCGCGGTGCAGGCCGCGCTGACCAAGTCGGCGCAGGCGGCGCTGTGGAGCATGGACAACACCCCCGGCAAGGGGGCATCCACACGTTGGCACAAGCTGGCCGCAGCGACCTCCGGTGCGGTTGGCGGCGCCTTTGGTTTTGCCGCGCTGTTCATCGAGCTGCCGGTGTCGACCACCATCATGATGCGTGCCGTGGCCGACGTGGCCCGCAGCGAAGGCTTCGATCTGTCCGAGTTCAGTACCCGCCAGGCGTGCCTGGAGGTGTTCGCGCTGGGCGGCAACTCGCCGCGCGATGACGCCAGCGAGACTGGCTATTACCTGGCCCGTGGCTTCACCACCGATGTGATGCGCCATCTGTCGGCTGAGCTGGCCGGGCGCGTGGTGACCGGCCGTGACCTGACCCTGGGCGTGGCACCGAAGGAAGCCGGCAAGCTGCTGGCGAAGATGGTGGAGAAGGTGGCCGCGCGCTTCGGCGTGGTGGTTACCGAGAAATTCGCCGCGCAGGCGGTGCCGATCGTGGGTGCAGCTGCCGGTGCGACACTCAATACGATGTTCACCGATTACTACCAGGACATGGCGCGCGGCCACTTCATCGTGCGCAGGCTGGAGCGCAAGTACGGCGAAGACGTGGTGCGCACCTGCTATGACCGCGTGGCGCACGGCGGGGCGTTGATCGAGCCCACGTTGTAACGGTGGGTCAGAGCCCTTTCCTGCGGAAAGGGATCCGACTCCGACCTCGCACAGGGTCAGATCCCTTCCGCAGGAAGGGCTCTGACCCTTGCCTGCCAGGCACAACTGTTTTGCCACGATCCGCCTGTTGCGCTGCGGCATCCATCCCCATCCTTGCGGTCAGTCCCCCCGCAAGAGATCGCCGCCATGTTGTTCACTCCCCACCCTCTGGGCCTGTTGGCCCTGCCCAACCGCATCGTGATGCCGCCGATGACCCGCTCGCGTGCCGCCGACGGCAACGTTGCCACTGCGGAAATGGCCGCCTACTACGCGCAGCGCGCCGGTGCTGGCCTGATCGTCAGCGAAGGTACCCAGATCAGCCCGCAGGGCCAGGGCTACGCCTGGACCCCGGGCATCCACAGCGCCGAACAGGTGCAGGGCTGGCGACAGGTGACAGACGCCGTGCACGCTGCCGGCGGTCGCATCTACGCCCAGTTGTGGCACGTGGGTCGGGTCTCGCACGTCGCGCTGCAGCCCGGTGGTGCCGCGCCGGTGTCGTCGTCGGCGCTGCTGGCCGAAGGCGTGAAGGTGTTTGTCGATCCTACTGGCGCTGGTCCGCAAGCGGGCGTGGGCGAGATGATCCAGCACTCGATGCCGCGCGCGCTGGCCGAGGCTGAGATTCCGGGCATCATCGCCGACTACGCGCAGGCCACCCGCAATGCGCTGGCCGCCGGCTTCGATGGCGTCGAACTGCACGGGGCCAATGGTTATCTGATCAACCAGTTCATCGATTCGCAGGCCAACCAGCGCACCGACGGCTACGGTGGCGCGCTGCAGAACCGGCTGCGCTTCCTGCGTGAAGTAGTGGAGGCGGTGGTGGCGGTGGCCGGTGGTGAGCGCGTTGGCGTGCGCCTGGCGCCGCTGACCACCCTGCAGGGCGCGGTGGACGACACGCCGCAGGCCACCTATCTGGCTGCGGCACACCTGCTGGGCGGGCTGGGCGTGGGCTACCTGCACATCGCCGAGGCCGACTGGGACGACGCACCGCTGATGCCGGTGGCGTTCAAGCAGGCGCTGCGGATGATCTATCCGGGAACGCTGATCTACGCCGGCAAGTACACCGCCGAACGCGCGGAGCGGGCACTGGCCGAAGGCTGGGCCGACCTGATCGGCTTCGGCCGCCCGTTCATTGCCAATCCGGACCTGCCCGAGCGCCTGCGTCTGGGGGCGGAGCTGAATCCGCCGGATCGCGCGACATTCTTTGGCGGTGGCGCGGTCGGGCTTACCGATTACCCGACGCTGGAAGAAAGCGTCGCCGCCTGATCCCGGAGGCTGCCGGCCAGCGGCCGGCACTACCGGGGCGTGCGGGGCAGGGTAGTGCCGGCCGCTGGCCGGCATTTCAATCTCGGATCGCCGGTGGGTGGGTGCCGACCGTTGGTCGGCACTCCCGATCAAGGCTTGTCGCGCACCAGCGCGTCGGCCTCGATCACGCCGCCATCCTTGCCATGCAGGTACAGGTGCATGTCCTGCTGCGGATACGGAATGTTGATACCGGCTTTGTCGTAGCCCAGCTTCAGTTGCTCCAGCAGCGTCACCTTGGTGCCGAACCAGTCGGCCGACTTCACGTAGCAGCGGATGCCGAGGTTGATCGCATGCGCGCCGAGTTCGTACACCACCACGTCCGGTGCTGGCGTCTGCAGCACGCGCGGGTCGGCCTTCATCAACTGCAGCGCGGTGTCGCGTGCCAGCTGGATGTTGTCCTCGTAGCCGATGCCGATCACCAGTTCGACGCGGCGCGTCGGTTCGGCGGTCAGGTTGATGATCGGTGCGGCGGTGATCAGCGTGTTCGGAATGGTGGTGTGCTGGTTGTCGGCACCAGTGATGACGGTCTGGAAGATGCGCACCTCGCGCACCGTGCCGGTCTGTCCGGCCACCGTCACTACATCACCGACGCGGAACGGACGCAGCGTCACCAGCATCACACCCGAGGCGATGTTGGACAACGAATCCTTCAGGGCCAGGCCCACCGCCAGGCCGGCGGTGCCGAGCACGGCCAGCAGCGGGGTGATCTGCACGCCCAGCGTACCAATGGCCAGCACGACCACGATCACCAGCGACGTGGCATACACCACGTTGCGCAGGAAGCTGCCCAGCATCGGGTCCACGCCCATGCGCGCGGTGGCGCGCGGCATCGCATTGGACAGGCGTCGTGCCACCCACATGCCGACCAGCAGCACTACGATCGCGGCCAGCAATGGCACGCCGTAGGTCTCCAGCAGGCGCTCCCAGTCGAGGGAATGGAACCATGGCGTTGCGACGGGGACAGGTTGGGCAGTGGCGAGCATGCGGGCTCCTTTGCAGCGGGGGAGGTGGCGCGCGCAGACGCCAGAAACAACAAGCCCCGCAGAGGCGGGGCTTGCATGCAGCTGAAGTATGGGCCGGCGCCGATGAAAGCGACGTCAGCCCTCAGCAATCACGGTCTCAGCCGTTGGCCTTCAGCTTGGCCAGGCGCAGCCAGGTATCGACCACGGTGTCCGGGTTCAGCGACACCGACTCGATGCCTTCCTGCATCAGCCACTCGGCCAGATCCGGATGATCGGACGGGCCCTGGCCGCAGATGCCGACGTACTTGCCCTTGGCACGTGCTGCCTTGATCGCCATCGACAGCAGCTTCTTCACCGCCGGGTTACGTTCGTCGAACAGGTGCGCGACGATCGACGAATCGCGGTCCAGGCCGAGGGTCAGCTGGGTCAGGTCGTTGGAGCCGATCGAGAAGCCGTCGAAGATCTCCAGGAACTCATCGGCGAGCAGTGCGTTGGACGGCACTTCGCACATCATGATGATCTTCAGGCCGTTCTCGCCCTGCTTCAGGCCATTCTGTTCCAGCACCTCGATGACCTTGCGGCCTTCTTCCAGGGTGCGCACGAACGGAATCATGACCCACAGGTTGTCCAGGCCCATTTCGTTGCGCACGCGCAGCACGGCCTTGCACTCCAGCGCGAAGGCGGCCGAGAAGCTCGGGTCGACGTAACGGCTGGCGCCGCGGAAGCCGATCATCGGGTTCTCTTCGTGCGGCTCGTAGTTGCTGCCGCCGATCAGGTTGGCGTACTCGTTGGACTTGAAGTCCGACAGGCGCACGATCACGGCGTTCGGTGCGACCGAGGCAGTGAGGGTGGCGATGCCTTCGGCCAGGCGGTCCACGTAGAAGCCGACCGGGTCGGAATAACCGGCGATCTTCTCGTCGATCTTCTTCCTGGTCGCCGCATCCTGGCGGTCGTATTCCAGCAGCGCGTTCGGGTGGATGCCGATGTGGCTGGCGATGATCATTTCCAGGCGCGCCAGGCCGATGCCGGCGTTCGGCAGCTGGCCGAAGTCGAAGGCACGTTCCGGGTTGGCCACGTTCATCATGATCTTCAACGGTGCCGGCGGCATGTTGCCCAGATCGGTGGTGGTGCGCTCGAAGCCCAGCTTGCCTTCGTAGATGAAACCGGTATCGCCTTCAGCGCAGCTGACGGTGACCAGCTGACCATCTTCGATGACCTTGGTGGCGTTGCCCGAACCGACCACGGCCGGCACGCCCAGCTCGCGCGCGATGATCGCGGCGTGGCAGGTACGGCCACCACGGTTGGTAACGATGGCCGATGCACGCTTCATCACCGGCTCCCAATCGGGGTCAGTCATGTCGGCGATCAGCACGTCGCCCGGCTGCACGCGGTTCATGTCGTCCAGCGTCTTCACCACGCGGGCCACGCCGGCGCCGATCTTGGCACCCACGGCACGGCCCTCGGCCAGCACGTTGCCGCCCTTTTCGGTCAGCGCGAAGCGCTCGATCTGGGTGGCATGGCTGCGCGACTTCACCGTCTCCGGGCGCGCCTGCACGATGAACAGCTTGCCGCTGACACCGTCCTTGGCCCACTCGATGTCCATCGGGCGGCCGTAGTGCTTTTCGATGACCAGCGCCTGCTTGGACAGTTCCTGCACGTCCTCGTCGCTGATCGAGAAGGTGTTGCGCAGTTCTGCCGGGGTGTCCTCGATCCTGACGCGCTCGCCGGGGACATCCGAATACACCATGCGGATCGCCTTGCTGCCGAGCGAGCGGCGCAGGATCGCCGGCTTGCCGGCCTGCAGGGTGGGCTTGTAGACGTAGTACTCGTCCGGGTTGACCGCGCCCTGCACGACCATTTCGCCGAGGCCGAACGAGGAGGTGACGAACACCACGTCGCGGAAGCCTGACTCGGTGTCCAGGGTGAACAGCACGCCGGAGGAACCGACGCCGGAACGCACCATCAGCTGCACGCCGGCGGACAGGAACACGTCTTCATGCTTGAAGCCGTGGTGCACGCGGTAGGCGATGGCACGGTCGTTGTACAGCGAGGCGAACACTTCCTTGACCTTGTGCACGACGTCGTCGGCGCCGGTGACGTTGAGGAAGGTTTCCTGCTGGCCGGCGAAGGACGCATCCGGCAGATCCTCGGCAGTGGCCGACGAACGCACGGCCACGGCCACGTCGCCGCCGCCGTTTTCGGCGCTCAGCTTGGCGTAGGCGGTGCGGATGTCCTGGTCCAGCTGCGGCTGCAGCGGCGCGTCGATCACCCAGCTGCGGATCTCCTTGCCGGCGGCGGTCAGCGCGTTGACGTCTTCGACGTCCAGCGTGGCCAGCTTGTCGAAGATGCGCTTGGACAGGTCGTTGTGCGCGATGAAGTCCTTGAAGGCTTCAGACGTGGTCGCATAACCTCCAGGAACGGAGACGCCCAGACCGGCCAGATTGCCGATCATCTCGCCCAGCGAGGAATTCTTGCCGCCTACGCGGGCCAGGTCGGCCAGACGCAGTTCGTGCAACCACAGGATGTTCTCGTTCAAGCGCGATGCTCCGTTTGGCCATCGCCCGAGGCGGGCTGAGTGGCCGCGTCCGTAGGAAGAAGCCGATATGATGCCGGGCAGACCGCTGTCGGCACAAGCTTGTGTTGGCGGCCCTTTTAGGCTTCGTAGGGGGTAAAAGCGCGCATGTCGACCATCCGTCCGGTGTTCTACGTTTCCGATGGAACCGGTATCACCGCTGAAACCATTGGGCATAGCCTGCTGACCCAGTTCTCCGGGTTCAGCTTCATTACCGACCGGATGTCGTTTGTAGACGACCCCGAAAAAGCCCGGGAAGCCTGTTCCCGGATCCAGGCGGCGGGGGAGCGTTACCAGGTCAGGCCGATCGTGGTGAACTCCTGCGTGGACCAGAGCCTGAGCCTGATCCTGGCCGAGAGCGGGGCCCTGATGCTCGATGTGTTCGCGCCATTCATCGAGCCGCTGGAGCGTGAACTGTCCAGCTCGCGCGTGAACCGGGTGGGGCAGGCGCACGGTATGGTCGACTTCGACACCTACCACCGCCGCATCAACGCGATGAACTTCGCGCTGACCCATGACGACGGCATCGCGGTGAATTACGACGACGCCGACGTGATCCTGGTGGCGGTGTCGCGGGCCGGCAAGACGCCCACCTGCATCTACCTGGCCCTGCATTACGGGGTGCGTGCGGCCAATTACCCGCTGACCGACGAGGATCTGGAAAGCGACCGCCTGCCGCCGCGCCTGCGCAACTACCGGCGCAAGCTGTTCGGCCTGACCATCGACCCGGACCGCCTGCAGCAGATCCGCCAGGAGCGCCGCCCGAACTCGCGCTATGCCAACCTGGACACCTGCAAACGCGAGGTGGCAGCGGCCGAGGTCATGTTCCAGATGGAACGCATCCCGACCCTGAGCACCACCCATACCTCGATCGAGGAGATCTCCAGCAAGGTGCTGGCCACGCTGGGGCTGCAGCGCGAGCTGTATTGATCCTCGTCTGGTAGAGCCGGCCGCTGGCCGGCTGGTCGATGAACCCTCGGCCGTGATGCGGGGCTGCCGGCCAGCGGCCGGCACTACCCAGGGGTTGGCTTGCACGTGCGCGCCCCCACGTTGAAGCACCAACGTGTAGGATCGACCCATGGCCCGAGCCTTGCCCCGCACCGAACGCATTCCCCGCCTGAGCCGGCTCAGCTGGCTCATGGGCCTGTACGCGGAAAACTACCGCCATCTGGTGCGCCTGTTCGAACCGGCCGGACTGGTGGCGGGCAGCTACATCTCCTCGATCGGCGACGGCCTGGATGTTCGCCTGGACGTGATCGAGTGCCACCGCTATACGGTGGAACTGCGCCTGACCTACGACCTGGCCGATCCGGTCACCGGCGAGCCGGATCCCTCGGCCTATGTGCGCCTGTACCGTGATGCGCGCCAGGCCGAGACCACCCACTGTTATGTCGGCCGTCGCTGGCAGGACACGATGGGCCTGTATCCACCGCCGGCAGAGCTGATCAGCCACCGCATGCGGATGAACACCTTCCTCGGCAAGTGGCTGGAATACCTGGCCGAACGCGGCCACGGCGTCGCCACCCTGCGTCGTGATCCCGACGGCGCCAGCACGCCCGCCGAGCGCCGCCTGTCGCTGGTGCGCTGATCGGCCATAATCCACGGCTGACCTGCCGCTGGATGCTGCCATGCCGTATACCCCGATCGTCGCCACCCTGGGCTACGTGCTGTCGCCGGATCGTCGCCAGGTGCTGATGATCCATCGCAACACCCGTCCCGGTGACCACCACCTGGGCAAGTACAACGGCCTGGGCGGCAAGATCGAACCGACCGAAGACGTGGCCGCCGGCATGCGCCGCGAGATCGCCGAGGAAGCCGGCATCGACTGCATGGACATGCGCCTGCGCGGCACCATCAGCTGGCCGGGCTTCGGCAAGCATGGCGAGGACTGGCTGGGCTTCGTGTTCGTCATCGACAGCTTCGAGGGCAGCCCGCATGGGGGCAACCACGAGGGCACCCTGGAATGGGTGGATGTGGACAAGCTCGACCAGCTGCCGATGTGGGAGGGTGACCGCAACTTCCTGCCGCTGGTGTTCGACGCCGACCCGCGCCCGTTCCATGGCGTGATGCCTTACAAGGACGGCCGCATGGTGAGCTGGTCCTACAGCCGGCTGTGACCCGGCTCGCCGGGCCATGCCCGGCGAGCACTACCGCCGTTGCGCCAGCAGCAGATGGAAGTGCTTCTCGCGAACCTGCCCGTCATTGCCGGTCGCGGTTTCCCGATGACTGCGCCAGGCCGAGACAGTGAAGCCGGATACGCGCAGGGCCAGTTCCACCGCGTCCAGCTCGTGCAGCTGGAAGTCGCTGGCAAATGGCAGGCTGCGCATGAAGGCCGCGTCACCGAAGGCCAGGCACAGCCGGCCACCCCGGCGCAGCACCCGCGCCAACTCGTCGAGCACCGGCGCCAGGTGCGGCCAGAAGTACAGGGTATTGACCGCCAGCGCGGCGTCCATCGAGGCGTCGGCGACCGGCAGAGCATGGGCGTCGCCATGGCGCATCGCGGCACGCCCAGCCAGTCCGGCACTGGCCAGGCGCTGGTTGCCGGCCTCGACCATGGCCGGGGACAGCTCGATACCCAGATAGTGGCTGCCGGCGGCCTGTAGCAGCTGTGGCGCGAATGCAGCGTTGCCCGGACCGATCTCCAGGATCCGTTCGCCGGCGGAGGCGGCCAGCAGCCCGATCGCGGCCTGATTGAGCGCGCCGTTGCTGCGATTCATCGCGTCGGCCACCTCCAGCGCAGCCTCGCCATGGGGCTGCCGCAGCTGTGCGGCCAGGGTAGGAGCATCCAGCATCATCATCGTCCGTTGCAGAGTTTCGGACGTGGCGACGGCGGGTCCGCCGGTGACCATAGCGCCGACCCTGCGGCTTGGGAAGTAGGGAAACCCCGCTTCGGGGTGATGAGGAAATGTCCAGCGTCGCAGTCGGTGAGATCTGGTTGTCCACAGGGGGTGTGGATTACGCGTGGGCAACTTTGTGGATAAGCGTCGACAGGCGCCACCCCCCTAGGCTGTCAAGATGGGTGGCGAAAAATTCACCGCCGGTGAGGACAGGTGAGGGAGCGGTGAAGGGTGGTCCCTGCCGCCGCTGTCGCCAGCAGCGGTGCTCGCGGTAACCTGTGGGCCTTGATGCTCCGTGAGACCCCATGAAACGTCACTTCTCGATGCTGCGCGAATTCCAGCTGGCCGACTGGTTCACCCTGGCCAATGCTTTCTGCGGCACCGGTGCGGTCTTCGCCGCGATGCGCTTCCTGCAGGACGGCGAGCGCGGCTATCTGCTGTTCGGCATGGCGCTGATCCCGCTGGCCTTCATCTTCGATGCACTCGACGGGCACATCGCGCGCTGGCGCAAGTCCAGCTCCACCCTGGGCCGGGAGCTGGACTCGCTGTCCGATGTGATCTCCTTCGGTGTGGCGCCGGCGGCGCTGGCCTATGCCTGCGGCATGCAGGGCGGCTGGGACTGGCTGGTGCTGAGCTACTTCGTCTGCTGTGGTGTCAGCCGCCTGGCCCGCTACAACGTCACCGCCGAGGCACTGGCCGGCGACGAGGGCAAGGTCAAGTATTTCGAGGGCACGCCGATCCCGACCAGCCTGCTGCTGGTGATCGTGCTGGCCATCGCCGCCGGCACCGGCGCCATCGGTCAGGACATCTGGTTCGGCCAGTGGCAGATCGGGCCGTGGCAGCTGCACCCGATGGTGCTGCTGTTCGCCCTGTCCGGGTCGCTGATGATCAGCAAGACCCTGCGCATCCCCAAGCCATGAGCCAGCCCTGCGGAGGCCTGCGATGACCAGCTCGGCCCACGACCCCGGCAGCAGTGATTTCGAGACCCTGGCCCGGCAGTACTTCGGCGCCTGGGGCGACGCGCTGCGTCACGCGTCCACCCCGGGTGCACCGGCCGGTGACGACCCCGGCAGCTGGCGGCGCCTGTTCGACTGGTGGGGCCAGCTGCTGCCCGAGCAGGGACCGGGTGCACCGGAAGATGCCGTGCGCCGCTTCCGCGAACAGGCGGGCAGCTGGTACGGCACCATGCAGGAAGTGGCTGCGCGCTTCGCCGGCCGCGATGCCAGCAGCGCCGAAGTGGCCCAGGCCTGGCGCGAGGCGGTGCAAGGGCAGGGCGATGGCATGCTGCAGTGGATGCTGCAGGGCGCCCGTGGCAGCACCCACGCCGGCGCCGCCGTGCCCGAGTTCGCCGCGTGGCTGCAGCAGTTCCAGTTGCAGGCCGGCCCGTGGCTGCAGAGCCCGGCGTTCGGCCCCGGCCGCGAGCACCAGGCGCGCTGGCAGTCCCTGCTGCGTGCGCAGGATGAATACCAGCAGCATTCACGCGCCTACGTCGATCAGATCAAGCAGGCACTGGACGAGGCCTTTGCGCTGTTCGAGCAGCGCTTGGCCGAGCACGAGCAGCCGGGCAGCCAGCTGACCAGCGCCCGGGCGATGTTCGACCTGTGGATCGAAGTGGCCGAGGAGGCCTACGCCAAGGTCGCCATGTCCGAACCGTTCCAGCAGGTGTATGCCGCGCTGGGCAATGCACAGATGCGCCTGCGCGCCGGCCTGCAGCGCGAGGTGGAACAGATGAGTGAACGCATCGGCCTGCCGACCCGCAGCGAGATGGACGCCGCACACCGCCGTATCGCCGAGCTGGAGCGCAGCCTGCGCCGCCTGCAGGCACAGGTGGCGGTGCTGGCCGGTACCGCCGAGGTGGATCCGGTGGCGCAACCGGCGCCGGCGAAGGTGAAGCCGGCCGCGCGCAAGGCTGCGAAGAAGACGGTGCCCGCAAAGAAGGCGCCTGCGAAGAAGTCGTCTGCGAAGAAGTCGTCTGCGAAGAAGTCGTCTGCGAAGAAGGCCGCACCTCGTACTTCCACTCGGGCGCGTGACCGATGAAGGGGCCGCTGGGTTTCAACGCCGATGACCTGATGCAGGAAACCTTGGCCATGCAGCGCAAGCTGATGGAAGGGCTGAAGCTGCTGCCGCAGGTCGAAGATGTTGATTACGGCGTGACAGCCCGCGAGGAGGTCTGGCGCGATGGCAAGGTGGTGCTGTACCGCTTCGTCGGCGAACAGGCGCCGACCCGGCGCACGCCGCTGCTGATCGTCTACGCGTTGGTCAATCGGCCGTACATGGTCGATCTGCAGGCCGACCGTTCGCTGGTGCAGAAGCTGCTGGCGCTGGGCCAGGACGTGTACGTGCTGGACTGGGGCTACCCGGACCGCTCCGAGCGCTTCCAGACCCTGGAGGACTACCTGCTGCGCTACATCGATGGCGCGGTGGATGCGCTGCGTGCGCGCAGCGGCGGTCCGGTGGACATGCTGGGCATCTGCCAGGGCGGCGTGTTCGCACTCTGCTACGCCGCGCTGCGCCGGCAGAAGCTGGGCAAGCTGATCACCATGGTCACCCCGGTCGATTTCCACACCGCCGACAACATGCTTTCGCATTGGGCACGGCAGGTGGATGTAGACCTGCTGGTGGATACGCTTGGCAACATCCCGGCTGATCTGATGAATGCCAGTTACCTGATGCTCAAGCCGTTCCGCCTGAACGTGCAGAAGTACGTCGGCCTGCTCGACATCCTCGATGACAAGGCGGCGCTGGAGGATTTCCTGCGCATGGAGAAGTGGATCTTCGATTCACCAGATCTGGCGGGCGAAGCGTTCCGCGACTTCATCAAGCAGTTCTACCAGGGCAACGGGCTGGTGAACGGCACGGTGCGGATTGGCGAGGAGGCGGTGGATCTGTCGAAGGTGACCCTGCCGGTACTGAACATCTACGCCGAGCAGGACCATCTGGTGCCGCCGGATGCCTCGCGTGCGATGCGTGGGCGCTTGGGCACTGACGATTACACCGAGTCCAGTTTCCGCGGCGGGCACATCGGTATCTATGTTTCCGGGCGTGCACAACGCGAAGTGCCGGCGACGATCGATGGCTGGCTGAAAGCGCGCGACGTGTAAGGCTTGCTTCGCTTTTGTAGAGTCGAGCTTGCTCGACTGCCTGGAGAATGATGATGTCGCAACGGATTTCGATGATGCTTGCTGCGCTGCTGCTGGCAGCGCCTGTCGCCCATGCCGCTCCCGGCCCGCAGGCGCAACGGGAGATCGCGCAGCTGATCTCCAGCCTGGACGGCTCCCAATGCCGCTTCCAGCGCAATGGCAGCTGGCACGATGGCAGCGATGCGCGCGCGCACCTGCAGCGCAAGTACGACTACCTGCTGAAGAAGGACATGGTGGACAGCGCCGAGCAGTTCATCGAGCGTGCGGCCAGCCAGAGCAGCATGAGCGGCAAGCCCTACCGCATCCAGTGCCCGGGGCAGCCTGAACAGACCGCGGCCGCCTGGTTCGGCGCACGCCTGCAGGCCCTGCGCCACCGCACGCCGTAGACATAGGGGCGGTGTAAAGTCGAGCCGTGCTCGACTGCTTTTTCCCGTAGCCCAGGAGAACCGCCATGAACACCACGCCGCGCACGCTGTCGCGTTCATTGAACGACCGCATGATTGCCGGCGTGATGGGCGGCATCGCCCACCGCTTCGGCTGGAACCCCACGCTCGTGCGGATCGTGTTCGTGCTGGTCTCGATCGGCTCGGCGGCCTTCCCTGGCATCCTGGTCTACCTGATCCTGTGGCTGCTGATTCCCAACGAGGCCGATTGAAGACTCCCGTGACGCCCTGGCCGATCTGGCTGCGCGCGCTGCAGGTGCTGGGCGCGGTCTGGACGTCCCCCAATTCCCTGCTCGGCGTGATCGGTGGCCTGGCCGGCATGCTCGGTGGCGCGACATTACGCTGGAGCGGCCGTGACTGCGCACTGGTGTTCGACCGCTGGCCGTGGGGACCAGGCGGGGCGATCACCCTGGGCAACGTGATCCTGCATACCGGTCATGACCTGGGCATCTCCTGCCGCACCTATGCGCATCAGGCGGGGTGGGGCGTGGAGCCGCTGATCCGGCTGGATGACCACGAACGCGCGCACGTCTACCAGTACATGGTGCTGGGGCCGCTGTACCTGCCGGTATACCTGCTGTGCGGCGGGGTGAGTGCGCGCAACCCGTTCGAGCGCGCGGCCGATCATTTCGCCCGGTTCGGGCACGGCTGGTGGCCGTAGTTTCCAGCCAACGGCGCAGCCCCTCGTGGCTTGGTCGCGGAATACGTTTCATGTGATTGGGCCGGGCGGGGTGGGTTCGCGGGACACGCCGTAAACCCGTCCCTGGGGGCTCGATGGCGCCATCCATGGCGCCAACGGTCCCGCGAACCCACCCCGCCCGATCCCTGACAGTTTCCGTGCGCGTCCAGCCACGGAGAAGAAAAAGAAGAGCAGAAGCGGGTCGCGCGCTGCGCTTGCTCGTATAGAGCCGAGCCTGCGGTCGGCTTCGCGGACTGGCCTGAAAGCAGCCGAGCGTGGGCTCGGCTCTACAAAAAGCGGCCAGCCAGGCTGCTTTTGCTTTTGATCTTCTTTTTTCTTCTCCGTGGGTGGCAGACGCAGCAGAAATCTGTCAGCGGCCGGGTGGGTGGGGCTGGCGGGGTATCCGCGGCATGGATGCCGCGGCTAAGCCCCCAGGGACGGGTTCACGGCGTCCCCGCCAGCCCCACCCACCCGGCCAGCTCACAGGAAACCGGCTTTCCGCGATCATCCCAAACCACCCGCGAGGGGCTGCGCCGTTGGCTGGAAACCCTCGATTCGTTAGTCGGGAGTTAAAGATCCGTAAGCATTCTGCTGCGATCCCGCAGTCATCTGCATGCAACCGATCGTCATTAGCCTTCGTGACGTTCCAGTCAGGTTCGACGCGGTAAGCTCTCCCTCGATGAGCTCGCAGCATCGCTCATCGAGCGCAGTACGCAGTAGCAATTTGGAGGAAGACATCACATGGCAATCGTTCTTTATGTCGGTGGTAGCAAGGATGGCGAGAAGGGCGTGGTGCCCTACGGCTTCAGCAAATCCCGCGCCGACACCGCGCTGGGGCCGGAGTTCTACACGGAGCGGTTCATGGAACTGCAGGGTGTCGGCAAGGTCCGCCTGATGGCCCTGGAAAGCATGCGTGACGAGATCGTCATGCAGCGTGCCGCCCGCCACTACCGCTGACCTTCGCAACATGCGGCAGGGCGCGCCCACCATCGTGCGCCCGCGCCGGCATCCCAGCCCAGGGCCAGTCCGAGCCCTCTCTTTGCCAGGATGCCGGCGTCCAATCCGGTCCCGCCGCTGAACCTCGCCCCCTGTCAATGCCTTGTCCGGCTCCGTCGTGGATTGCCAGAATGGGGTCTTCCCGTATCGCGGCACAGACCTGAAGCAATGCACGACGCCAAGAATGCCCAGAGCGCGCTCGCCCAGCAGATCGCCCAGACCATCGCCGACGAGATCGGTGCCCAGTCCACCCAGGTACACGCCGCTGTCGGCCTGCTCGACGAGGGCGCCAGCGTCCCGTTCATCGCGCGCTACCGCAAGGAAGTGACCGGAGGCCTGGACGACACCCAGCTGCGCAACCTGGAAACCCGCCTCACCTACCTGCGTGAGCTGGAAGACCGCCGCGCGGCCGTGTTGTCCAGCATCGGCGAGCAGGGCAAGCTCAGCGACGAGCTGCGCAACGACATCCTGGCCGCCGATACCAAGAGCCGGCTGGAAGACCTGTACCTGCCGTACAAGCCCAAGCGCCGTACCCGTGCACAGATTGCCCGCGAGGCCGGCCTGGAACCGCTGGCCGATGGCCTGCTGACCGACCCGACGCAGGACCCGCAGGTTTTCGCCGCCACCTTTGTCGACGCCGACAAGGGCGTGGCCGACACCAAGGCCGCGCTGGAAGGCGCGCGCGCGATCCTGATGGAGCGCTGGGGCGAAGACGCCGCGCTGGTCGGTGAACTGCGTACCTGGCTCGGCGAAACCGGGGTGATCCGTGCCCGCGTGGCCGAGGGCAAGGAAACCGAAGGCGCCAAGTACCGCGATTATTTCGAACATGCCGAAGCGCTGGCGAAGATTCCGTCGCACCGCCTGCTGGCACTGTTCCGCGCACGCCGCGAGGAAATCCTGTTCCTGGAGCTGGACCCGGGCAGCGATGCCGAGGCTGGCCACCAGTACGCGGAAGGCCGCGTGGCGCGCAAGGCCGGCATTGCCGACCAGGGGCGCGCTGGCGACCGCTGGCTGCTGGATGCCTGTCGCCTGACCTGGCGCGCCAAGCTGCATACCCATCTGCTGCTGGACCTGTTCAACCAGGCCCGCGAAAAGGCCGAGGCCGAAGCCATCGCGGTGTTCGGCGACAACCTGAAGGACCTGCTGCTGGCGGCTCCGGCTGGCCCGAAGACCGTGCTCGGGCTGGACCCGGGCATCCGTACCGGCTGCAAGATCGCCGTGGTCGATGCCACCGGCAAGCTGGTCGCCACCGACACCATCTACCCGCACGAACCCCGCCGTCAGTGGGAGCAGTCGCTGCAGACCATCAAGCAGCTGTGCGCCAAGCACAACGTGGAACTGATCGCGATCGGCAACGGCACCGCCAGCCGTGAGACCGACAAGCTGGCCGGAGAGGCGATCAAGGCCGCGGCCAACCCGAAGCTGCAGAAGGTGGTGGTCAGCGAGGCCGGTGCTTCGGTGTACTCGGCCTCGGAGTTCGCGGCCAAGGAATTCCCGGGCCTGGACGTGTCGCTGCGCGGTGCGGTGTCGATCGCCCGGCGCCTGCAGGATCCGCTGGCCGAGCTGGTGAAGATCGAGCCCAAGGCGATCGGCGTTGGCCAGTACCAGCACGACGTGGATCAGTACCGCCTGGCACGGGCGCTGGACGCACGCGTGGAGGACTGCGTGAACGCGGTTGGCGTGTACGTGAACACCGCTTCGGCCGCGCTGCTGTCGCGCGTGTCCGGCTTGTCAGCGACGGTGGCCGAGAACATCGTGCGCCATCGTGACGACAACGGCCCGTTCAAGCGTCGCAAGGACCTGCTGAAGGTCGCGCGGTTGGGCGAGAAGACCTTCGAGCAGTGCGCCGGCTTCCTGCGCATCGCCGATGGTGACCAGCCGCTGGATGCCTCGGCGGTGCACCCGGAAGCCTACCCGGTGGTCGAGCGCATCGTTGCCAGCACCGCGCGCCCGATCAAGGCGCTGATCGGTGATGGCAGCTTCCTGCGCGGCCTGAAGGCAGAACAGTTCACTGACGACACCTTCGGCGTGCCGACCGTGCGCGACATCCTCAAGGAACTGGAAAAGCCGGGCCGCGATCCGCGTCCGGAGTTCAAGGCCGCCCGCTTCGCCGAGGGCGTCGAGGACATCAAGGATCTGCGCGAAGGCATGGTGCTGGAGGGCGTGGTCAGCAACGTTGCGGCCTTCGGCGCCTTTGTCGATATCGGCGTGCACCAGGATGGCCTGATCCACATTTCGGCGCTCTCCGATACGTTCGTGAAGGATCCGCGCGACGTGGTCAAGGCCGGCGATATCGTCAAGGTGAAGGTGCTGGAGGTGGACGTGGCGCGCAAGCGCATCGCCCTGACCCGGCGCTTGGACGACACCCCCGGCCAGGCCACCAGCCGCCCGGGCCAGCGCGATGAGCGCAATCAGGGCCAGGGGCCACGTCGTGACGCGGGTGGCCAGAACCGTGGCCCCAACCGCAGCCCGGGCAATGGCGGCCGTGGTGGCCAGTCGGCGGCGCCGGCCAACAATGCCCTGGCAGACGCCTTCGCCCGCGCCAAGCGCAGCTGAGGAGCGTGTCCCCCGTCACGGTTGATCCGGGGCGGGGGACTTGTCGATTTTCCCCGTGATTGCGCACACTTGCGCCTGAGGGGGGCGTGTGGCCTCCCCGCTGTCTCTGGGGAGGGCCATGACGCCAGCACGACCCGTCGTCTTCATTGACGTCTGCAGCGCCCTGCTGCGGCCGGAGGCTGCCTGCGCGTCCCGGGGAACGGGTTGATGGCCGGCCAGGGAAGCAACGGCAACGGGCTGCTGGAGCGGCGCCTGCAGGAGCTGGCTGAAGAACGCCGCCGGCTGGCGATGATCATCGACGGCACCGCCGCCGGCACCTGGGAATGGAACGTGCAGACCGGCGAGATGCGGGTCAACGCGCGCTGGGCCGAGATCGTCGGTTACCGGCTGGAAGAATTGGAGCCGGTGTGCCAGAAGACCTTCCTGACATTGGTCCATCCCGACGATATCGCCCTGTCCGATGCGGCGCTCGAGGACCATTTCGAGGGCCGCAGCGACAATTACGTCTGCCTGTTGCGCATGCGCCACAAGAACGGCCAGTGGATGTGGATCCACGACCGTGGCCGCGTGTTCGAATGGGACGGGCAGGGGCGGCCACTGTGGATGGCCGGTGCGCATGCTGATGTGACCGAACTGCAGCAGGCACGCCAGGATGCGGCCGATACCCGGCAGCGACTGCAGGCGGTGGTCGACGCCTCCGACGAGGTTGCGGTGATCGCCACCGATATCGACGGCACCATCACCCTGTTCAATACCGGCGCACAGCGCCTGCTCGGCTACGCCGCCGAGGAGGTGGTTGGCCATCGGCGCCTGGATGCGTTCCATGACCCGGACGAGCTGAGCGCCTGGCTGCAGCCGCTGGCGGGCGACGACGGCGAGGTACCTGGCGTGTTCGAGGCGCTCAGTGCCCGTGCCGATGGGCAGACCTATTCGCGGCAATGGACGCTGCGCCGCAAGGACGGCCAGTCACGCCAGGTCCGCCTGTCGATCAGCCGCATGGATGGCGCCGACGGCACGCGGATCGGCTACGTCGGCATGGCGATCGACATCACCGAGATCCTGCAGGCGCGCGCCGAAGCACGGCTGTCGGCGGAGAAGTTCGCCGGTGCGTTCACCTCGGCTGCATTGGGCATGGCACTGGTGTCGCTGGAAGGGCGCTGGCTGGACGTCAATGACGCGCTGTGCCGGATCCTCGGCTATCCACGCGAAGAACTGCTGCAGGTTGATTTCCAGCGCCTGACCCACCCCGATGACCTGCAGACCGACCTGGCTCTGGTGCAGGATCTGCTGGCCGGGCGGCGCAGCCACTACCACCTGGAGAAGCGTTACCTCGATCGCGACGGCAAGGTGATCTGGGCGCGGCTGTCGGTTTCGCTGGTGCGCAGCGAGCGCGGTGAACCTGTGCATTTCGTGTCGCAGATCCAGGACATCAGCGCCCAGCGCAGCAGCGAGCAGCGCTTGTTCGAAAGTGAGCAGCGCAGCCGCATTACTCTTGATGCGGTCGCCGACCTGGTGCTCAGTGTCAGCCTCGATGGCCGCATCGACTATGCCAATGCGGCTGCGGTGCGTACCTTGGCCGGTGATGGTGCGCTGTCGCTGGCCGGGCACAAGGTGCAGGACGTGCTGGCGTTGACCACCGAGTACGCGCCTGGATCGGTGCTGGATGTCTCGGTGCTGCTGGATCCGGAAAGCAACGCAGTGGACCTGCATGCCGACCTGCTGTTGCGGCTGGGCACGGCGACCATACCGGTGGACCTGACCCGCGCCTGGCTTCGCGATGACGAAGGCCATGTACGCGGTGCGGTGTGGGTGCTGCGCGACGATACCCAGCAGCGTGCACGCCAGCGCGAGGCGCGTCACCTTGCCGAAATCGATCCGTTGACCGAGCTGAGCAACCGCCGCGGCTTCGAGGTGCACCTGCAGCAGGCGATCACCCGTGTCGAGCGCACGGGCCAGGCCGCGTCGTTGATGTACATCGATCTGGATCGCTTCAAGCCGGTCAACGACACCTGGGGCCATCTGGCCGGTGATGCGGTGCTGTGGGCGGTGGCCAGCGTGCTGCGCCATGGCGTGCGTGATTCGGATGTGGTGGCACGGCTGGGGGGGGATGAGTTCGCGGTGATCCTGTCCGGCTGTACGCCGCGGCGTGCCGCGCGTATCGGCGGCGAACTGCTGCATACCCTTGCGTCGCTGTCGATTCCGTGGGACCAGGACCGCCTGCATGTCGGGGCCAGCATCGGCATCGCGCCGCTGGCGGGCGGCATGAGCGTGGACCAGGCGGTGGCCGCCGCCGACGCCCAGTGCTACCGGGCCAAGGCGATGGGACGCAACAACGTGCAGGTGCAGGGTGAGGCCAGTGAGCTGCCTGGCGACGACGCGGATGCGGCCGAAGGCTGATCTCAGCCTGTGAGAGGACGCGCGCGAATACTGCGCGCACATCCACTCATGCAGGTGATCCCATGAAGGTCTGGAACCCGGTTGCGATGCGGGCCTACGCCCCGGCGATGGTTGGCTGGTGCCTTGCGCTGGCGGCCTGCCTGCGTCTGGAGGAAGTGCGCGACGATCTGCACGCGCAGGCATTGCTGCCGGTGCTGCAGGGCGGTGCCATCGCCCTGCTGGTGTTCACGCTGTCCTGTATCGGCGGGGCCAGCATCGTGTTGTGGCGGGCGGGCCGGAAGGAGGTACCGCCTCATACTCTTGATGCTCAGGCCCACGCTTCACGGGAAGGCGCAGAGATCACCTGAAGGCAAAGAGATGTTACCTGTCGATAGAACGCCTGCAACACCACCCTTTGCATTGATGCCGTTGCAGTTTCCAACACCCAAGCGACGATTCTGAATGAACCGGTTGGAGCGGAATGTGGCCGTAGTACCACCCGATGTCTCAAACACCGCCCCACCATAGTTCGCACCGCTTACAGCATTGTTTTCTGCAAGAAAGCGCTGTGAACCCTGTACGACGTCGATACCCCATTCACCAGGGCGTTCGATCACCGAGTTCTTGATGGTGCAGTCGATGCAGTTCACCAGATAGATGGCGCTGGCGCCGGAGTCGATGACGCGTGCGCCATCAATCATGACGTTGCTCGAGTTGTAGATGGCCATCTCGCCATCGCCCCCCGGGCCATCCTTTCGGCCGGTCAGCTGTCCATAGAGGATGGTGACGTCGCGGGAATCGGTGATCCACAGATTTGGGTCCGCCACATTGTTGCCTGCTATGCCGTTGGCACGCATGAAGGTGTCCCATATATCCACACCTTTCCCGCCCACGACACCAGTGCTGATCTGGAAGCCGACGATATCGAGGCTCCAAATGATGATGCGGTCCTGATGATAGGCCAGTACACCGAAGTTTCCGCCTGCACCGGTGGACAACGTGAAATTGTGCAGCATGGTGCCGCTGCCGAGCCCGATCGCCTTCTGTGGGGAGCCATGGGCGGAGATCAAGACGTCGGCCATGCTCGCACCCAATCCCTCGATGGTCGTGCCGGAGGGAACTTCCAGTGGTGCAGGGCCAGTGACGTAGGTGCCAGGCCGCAGGCAGATTTTCTTGCCAGGTGCGGTGGCCACTGCGGCAGCAAGGTTACCACCACTGTCGAGAGTGAGATCGCATGCCGAGGCCTGCGCGGCACCGGCCAGGCCTATGGCAAAGAGTACGGCGGAAATGCGTTGTTTCATTATGGGTTCCTTCCGTGGAGTGGTTGAAGTTGCATCCAAGATACCGCAGCCGACCGGCTTGACGTCAACGCAGCACTTCATCCGAACTGACCAGCTGTACGTCGTGCATCAGGTTGAGATAGGCCTCGTAGTAGCCCTTGTGAGAGGCACCGACGATGGTCAGCATGCGGGTGCCCGGCTGTTGGCCGAGTACGTCGCGCATGTTGGCGACCATGCGCAGGTTGCGGGTTTCCCAGTAGCCCACGTAGTTGCGGCCGAAGCCTTCTGGCGAGGGCTCGACCAGCGTCGCGCCGAAGTCGCCGTTGTAGGCCACCATCGCGGTCTCGGGTGTGTTGTAGGCGCGATACATCGCGAGCAGTCCGTCCGGTTGGGCAAGATTGGCTTCGAGCCGTTCATCAGCCGCCCTGCGTGCCTTGACGACGGGATTATCCCAGGCGCCCCGGATGGCCGCTGCATAGGCCTTCTGCTGGGATGCCGGCGTCGGCGAATCCGCAGTGTGGTCGTCGACCGACCACACGCGCTCCAGCCCCAGGCGTGCGGCAAGGACCCCGGCCACCAGGCCGGCCTCGTTGCGGCGGGCCATGCGCGTGTCGAGGAACTGCACCAGCTCCGGTGTCAGGCTGTCGGAGGCACGTCGCTCTTCCTTGGGCAGCCGCAGCCATTGGACGACTGCCGAACTGCTTTCGCCCGCGGCCAGGAACACTGCAGCCAATCGGCGCCGCTGGGCAGCGGTTGGCGCCTTCGGCCAATCTGCAAGCAGGCGTTCCATTTCCACGTTGGCGCTGGGAACGTCCAGGCCGGTGGCGGCCTGTGCCGGCGCCGGATCGACGCAGTAGTCCGCTACGCTCTCTGCGTATCGGGCCGGATTGCGGCGCATGAAATCGCACTGCAGGCCGGAGAGGTTCTCAACCGCGATCGCGGTGGGCTGCCAGGCCTCCAGCCGCTTCAGCAGTGGCTCCAGCATCGCCGGTTCGAAGGTCTTCGGCAGGCTGGACAGATGCGGGCTGCCCAACACCAGCACCTCGTTCGGGCGCCCGGCGGGTGGGCCCTTCAGCTGGTCGGGATGGAAGGTCGGCCGGTAGCTGGCATCGGCAGCCAGGGCGCCGGTACTGCACAGGCCCAGGAAGAGGTAGCTGGCCAAGCGTGGAAGCATGTTGATCTCCGTGTCCGTGAACGTCCTGCAGGTCACTGCATGCTGGCCGTTTCCCTGTATCCGGGGACCTCCCGTTGGTCATGTAAACCCTTTTGCCTTGCGCTGCATCAGTCTGCTGGGCGAGGCTGTGCTCAATGGACAGGTGGTGCATGACATGACATCCGGCAACTGGATGATAGATAGCGCGCGGTTGCGCCTTCGGCCTTTCACGGCCGCGGATGCGGATGAGGCATTCGCAGCGATCACGCCGGGGCTGACCCGTTACATGGCGTTCGAGCCGCCGCCGTCGAAGGAGGCCTTCGCTGTGGTCTGGCAGGCGTGGTTGCCAACCATCGCCTCGGGCACGGACATCACCTTCGTCATCCGCCGGCGTGACGATGGCGCCTTCCTTGGCTTGGCCGGCCTTCATCGCAGCAGAGACGCCGAGCCCGAACTCGGCATCTGGATCAGCGAGGCGATGCATGGGCAGGGCTACGGCCGGGAAGCCGTCTCGGCGGTGTGGTCGCGGGCCTCCGCGCATCTGCGATGCGCGGCATTCCGCTACCCGGTGGCGGAGCAGAACGCGCCGAGCCGGCGCCTGGTCGAATCGCTTGGCGGCGTGCCTGCCGGGCGTGAGCAGGGCGTGAAGTACACGGCGATTGTCTACCGCATTCCTGCGGCAAAGCATGGAGATGCGACGGGCGTCGCGGAATCCGGTTAAAGCCGCCGACTGCATCGCCGATATCCCCTCTGGATCCCGCTCCAGTCACCCGCTGCAGGACCCGGGCTGCCCCCGATGGGCGGCCTGCGCCGTGTGTTCCGCCGCTCCCAGATGCTGATCGCGCCCGCACCAGACGTTCTTGCCAGCCGCTCGAGGGGTGCCAGCCGGCACCTGTAGTCCCAGGCAACTGATGTTGCCGCCGGGCATCCCGCCCGTCGGATCGCAACCGCTTACCGGACACCGAGGATCAGACAATGCTCATTCCAGGCTTCACGGCGGGCGCGCAGGCGCCGGCCGAGCTGCATACCCGTTGGTCTCCCTGGCGCGCGCTGTTGGGTGCGTTGGCTCCCCGGCATCGGCCCAGTACCGAGCTGGCGGCGAACGACCGCGCCGAGCTTGAGGCGCAGGTCGCGGCGCTGCACCGCGTGCAGGCGGTCATCGAGTTCGGGCTCGACGGCACCATCCTGCAGGCCAACGACAACTTCCTGCAGGCAATGGGGTATCGGCTGGAAGAGATCCAGGGCAAGCATCATTCGTTGTTCGTCGATCCAGAGCACGCCGGCAGCACCGAGTACCGCGACTTCTGGGCGCGGCTGGGGCGCGGCGAGTATGACGCCGGGCAATACCGGCGCTTCGGCAAGGGCCAGCGTGAGATCTGGATCCAGGCCTCGTACAACCCGGTGCTGGACCGTCAGGGACGCCCCTACAAGGTGGTCAAGTTCGCCACCGACATCACCGCGCAGAAGCTGCAGGCGGCGGACTCCGCTGGGCAGCTGGCGGCGATCGGCAAGTCGCAGGCAGTGATCGAGTTCAGCATGGATGGTCGCATCCTCTCGGCCAACGACAATTTCCTCGCCACCACCGGTTACAGCCTGGACGAGGTGCGTGGGCAACATCACTCGTTGTTCGTCGAGCCCGACCACCGCAGCAGTGAAGCGTACCGGCAGTTCTGGCAGAAGCTCGGACGCGGCGAATACGATGCCGGGCAGTACCGGCGCCTGGGCAAGGGCGGGTGCGAGGTCTGGATCCAGGCGTCCTACAACCCGATCCTTGACCTCAACGGGAAGCCGTTCAAGGTCGTCAAATACGCTACGGACATCACCGCGCAGGTACATGAAAACCAGGCCATGCAGCGGGCGGTGGCGCAGACCCGTGAAGTGGTGGCGGCGGCCAAAGGCGGCGATCTGACCCAGCGCGTGGCCACGGCCGACAAGCGTGGCCCGATCGCTGAGCTGTGCGAGGGCGTGAACTCGCTGGTCGAGGCAATGGCGGCCATCATCGGCCAGATCAAGTTCGCCGCCGACACCATCGCGGTGGGCGCGACCGAGATCGCGCAGGGCAACAGCGACCTGTCGCAGCGTACCGAGCAGCAGGCGGCCTCGCTGGAGGAAACCGCGGTGTCGATGAAGGGGCTGGCCGAGACCGTGCAGCGCACTGCCACCAATGCGCGGCAGGCCAGCCAGCTTGCCGGTGGTGCTGCCGATGTCGCGGCGAAGGGCGGCAGCGTGGTGCATGAAGTAGTCGAGACCATGGCGGTGATCAACACCTCGTCGCGGCGCATCGTCGATATCATCGGCGTGATCGACGGGATCGCCTTCCAGACCAACATCCTGGCGCTCAATGCAGCGGTGGAGGCTGCACGTGCTGGCGAGCACGGCCGTGGCTTTGCCGTGGTCGCCACCGAGATCCGCGAGCTGTCGCAGCGTTCGGCCAGCGCGGCCAAGGAGATCAAGCACCTGATCGACGAGTCGGTCGCCAACGTCGGCGCTGGTACCGCCCAGGTCGAGAGTGCCGGCCGGACCATGGACGAGATCGTGGTCAACGTGCGTCGGGTCAGCGATCTGATGACCGAGATCAGTACCGCCGCGCAGCAGCAGAGCGACGACATCCAGCAGATGAACCATGCGGTCGACCTGATTGATCAGGGCACCCAGCAGAACGCAGCGCTGGTCGAGGAGGCGTCGGCGGCGGCGCGCAGCATGGAGGAGCAGTCGGCGCAGCTGCTGCACACCGTGGCCGGTTTCCGCGTGCAGGGCGCGGCCGGGCATCTGCACGGGGCAGCGGTGCTGCGCGCGGTCTAGGCGCGCCGGTCGGGCCGTTCGCTCCCGGCCGTGGCGGCCGGGGCGCCGTGCACACGGTTGCGCCCGGCGTGCTTGGCCCGGTACAGGGCCTGGTCGGCGCGGTCGACCAGGTCGCGCGGATCGCCGTTCTCGCCGGCGGCCTGCCAGGCCACGCCGATGCTGATGGTGACGACGGCTTCGGCCGCCGGCAGGCCAGCGGCTTCGACTGCCGCGCGCAACCGTTCACCCAGGCTCAGGGCATGAGCGATATCGGGCGAAGGCAGGGCGGCGATGAACTCTTCGCCGCCATAACGGGCCAGCAGGTCGTCACCGCGTTGCAGGCAGCCATCAAGGATCCCGGCCACCGCGCGCAGCCGGCGGTCACCTTCCGGGTGGCCATAGGTGTCATTGAGCCGCTTGAAATGGTCGATGTCGATCATCAGCACGGCCAGGCCCAGCCCTTGGCGGCGTGCGCGGCGATGGGCACTGCCGAGGGATTCGTCGAAGTTGCGCCGATTGCCCAACCCGGTCAATGGATCGCGCCGGGCCAGTGCTTCCAGTTCGTCACGCTGGCGCTGGATCTCGACCTGGGTCAGCACGCTGCGCAACGCGTAACCCAACATGGCGCCGATGAAGCCGACGATCGCCAGTGTTGGATGCAGGCGTGAGACCAGCAGTGCCACCATCATCAGCAACAGGGGCAGCATCAATGGAACACCAGCATCGACGACGCGGCGCAGATTGCGCGACACCACTACCGCAGGCGGCCGCCATGGGCTGCCTGCCATCACTGCCAGCAGTACGAACAGGCCACTGATCAGCAGGTCGCCCCAACCGCCGTCGGGCACCTGGGGCTGGTAGTGATTGATGTAGAACGCGAGCAGAAAATAGCCCAGCGCATAGGTCGTCAGGGTACGGAAGAAGTCACGCCGATCGGCATTGTCTTCGGCCAGGAAGCGGATCAGCGCGAAGCAGAATACGAGACCGTTCTGCACGGTGCTCATCGCGTTCAGACCCTGCATCCACAGGGCTGCATCCAGGTGCGCCAGCGCCCGCGTGTGTACGTAGTACAGCAGCCAGAGCAGGGCAATGATCGACAGGTCCACGGCGCGCACGTAGCGGTTGCCGCCCCCAGGGCTGGCCGCCACGTAGGTCAGCGGTATCCGGTAGAACACGTAGAGGATCAGTGACGACAGTGGCATCTGTGCCTGCCCGCCGCCATCCGCGATGCGATACAGCTGGGCCAGCAAGGCGATCGAGAACAGGCCGACGGCGAAGCCGAGCAGCCGCCACTTGCAGGCGGCCCGGCTGTCGCGGGCACGCCGCACACATGCCAGTGCCGCCAGCAGGGGAGCAGCCATCAACAGCAGGAAGGAACCTATCGGGTCCTGAGGGCCGATCAGAGCAATGACAAGCGCGTGCGTGACCAGAAAAAACAGTGCAGCACGCAACGTCATGCATTCCCCCGCCCCCAGGTCCGGCTGCCCTCAAGATAGGCAGATGCACGTGAGGCTTGCAAGAAAAGTGTGCGCTGCGTCCATTGGCAACGTTGTCAGTGGTTGCTGTTGTGTTTCAGCACGATGACGCGGTGTTCTCGATGTGCGCGTACATCCAGAAGTCAGCGGCCTGGCCGCGGACCTGGCGATAAGCGCGGAGCAGTCCCTCGCGCTGCATGCAGATGCGTTCCAGCACGGCGATCGAACGGGTATTGCTGTCCAGCACCGTGGCCTGGATGCGGACGAGCGCCAGTGTAGTGCGTCCCCAGGCCAGCACGGCACGCGCCGCGTTCGTGGCCAGTCCCTGGCCCTGCCAGCGGGGATCGAGATCGTACGCGAGCTCGGCGCGGCGATGCTGAAGATCGATTCCGTTCAGGCCTACGGTGCCGATCAGCAGGTTGTCTGCATCGACCAGTGCCCAGCGCCGGTCGACCGGCGAGGCTGCGTAGCTGTTGATCAGGTGGCGTAGTGCTTCTGGAGAAACGTCACCCCAGCTGGTGTGTTCGGTCACGCCGGGCAGCGAAAGATAGCGCGACCAGGCGACAGCATCATCCGGCTGCAACGAGCGCAGGCGCGTGGGCGGGGTGTCGGGAGGCGAGGGGTACAAAGGGGCGGGCATGGCTGCCAGTGTCGGCGTTCCAAACCCGGAAATGCAAAAAGGCCAGGTCGGAGACCTGGCCTTTGATGCAGTGGTGCCGGTGAAAGGACTCGAACCTTCATGGGGTCACCCCCGGCTGATTTTGAGTCAGCTGCGTATACCATTCCGCCACACCGGCAGGCAGCGTGCGAGTGTAACCGAGGTCGGCAGGGCTTTCATAGGGGGAGAGGCGATCAGGGCGCTTCCTGTCGGCTTCGACCCCATGGTGGCTATACTGCGGCGGCATGTATCCCTCCAGGAGCGGTAGCCGATGACAGTGTTGCAGGACCTGAGGGTGCTGGTGGTCGAGAACGACGAGATGAGTGCCGCCTTGCTGCAGATGCAGCTGGTGCATGCCGGCGCGACCGTGGTCGGGTTGGCGGCGGGCGTGGCCGAAGCGCTGCGCCTGCTGGAGGATTCGGCGCCGGACGTGGCCCTGCTCGATTATCGCCTTGCCCGCAATGAAACCAGCGAGCCGGTCGCAGCTGCGCTGTCGGCGCGTGGCGTACCGTTCGTGCTGGCCACGGGGATGCTGGCCGAGCAGCTGCCTGAGTCCATGCTGGCTGGTGTGCTGCTGGTCAAGCCGTACCTGTCGGCGGATCTGAGCCGGGCGCTGGCGCGCGCGGTGGGTCGTTCCAGCGCGAAGGCCTGATTGGTCCTGATGGAATCGGCGGGCGTATGCTGCCCGGGCCTGAATGCTCAGGCCTACAAGGAGAGTGGCATGAAGAAGTGGATCAAGCGCGTGGTTGCTGCGGGTGTCCTTTCGATGGCTGTCTTCGGTGGTACGGCCTCTGCCGCGTGGTGCGGCCAGCCTTGTTACCAGCTCTACAAGAGCTGCATTGCGCGGGGTGGCGAGGTTGAGCAGTGCCTGCAGGAGCAAGCGTTCTGCGAAGAGGCGATGTGCGGCGGCAACCCCTGATCCAGGAACCCCGCCCAGGCGGGGTTTTTCATTCGCGCGCCATGTTCAACCTGCTTCCTCATACACGTAGCGGATGTCCTCGCGGTCATCGAGAATTCGGTACTGCCGCGCCAGGTCGTCCGGATCGGGATTGAGCCAGGCATCGAGGTATTCCTTGCGGATAGGTACCACGCCGCGATCATGACCAGCCGCAGCAACGTCGCCGGGCGGTGTGTCGGTGATGGTGGCGAATGACAGCAGGCGGCCCTCCGGGCCCTCCCATTCCGCCCACAGGCAGGCCAGCAGCAGGTCGCGCGGTGGATCGGGACGGAACTCCAGCACCACGTCCTGTTCCTTTTCGTCTGCGCCGAGCGTGCGTCCCGCGATGGCATGGCGGGGCACGTGCTCGTAGAACGCCTGCACCACCACCACGCCATGGCGCAGGCCGAACGCACCACGCCAGTAGCCTTCCAGACTGTCGCGTCGTGCGTTGTAGGTGCCGGGATAAAGCACGTCGTTGCGTGCGGGCTTGTCAGGAAGCCGGCACTGGTAGCGCATCGGCTTGATCACCCGCTCACCGTTCTCGCTGATCATCACCGGCGCATAGGTGCCAGGGAAAATCCGGTTATCGCGTGGCAGCAACTGCACCCGGTGCAGGTCTTCAAGCCGGGCTTGCGCGCGCTCGATGCGGTTGCCGGCCACGCGCAGGTCATTGCGTGCTTTCTGGGTAGGGCGGGTCGCCAGCGTGGCGTTGGCGATATCACGCCGCTCGCACTGGCGGGCCAGGTCCGCTTCCAATTCGCGTTGCTCCTGCGCATGCCACTGCTGGATCTTCGCCACGATGTCGCGCCCCAGCTCGGTGCGTGCAGCAGCGAAGCCGTCATCCATCGCCTTGGGTGTCTTCGGTCGCTTCTTGCCCGGATCGTGCGCGTACAGCTCCGCGAAATCTTCCAGCGACAGGATGGCGCCGAACTCGCGCACCAGCTTGGCGTAGTCGGCGCGGATCAGGGCGGAATAGCACATGGTAAATCTGCCGGGATGGATCGCAGCAACTGCGACGGGGATGAGGCAGGATAGCTCGACCTATAGGGAGATACCGCATGAATGATTCCGCCACCTGCCAGTTCCGCGAGACTGTGCCAACCGTCGAGGGCTACTGCCGGTTGCGTGTGCTGGCCGGCCTGAGTGCCAAGACCGAGGAGGCCGCGGCGCGTGCACTGCCCAATACCTTGTTCGGCGTGTGTGCCTACCAGGGCAACGAACTTGTGGCGATGGGACGGATCGTTGGTGATGGCGGATGTCACCTTCAGGTCTGCGATATCGCGGTGTTGCCGCGCCTGCAGGGGCAGGGTCTGGGCAAGGAAGTGATGCGGCGCCTGAGCGAGTGGATGCAGGGCAACCTGCCGCCGTCGGCCTATGTGAGCCTGTTGGCCGATGGCGAGGCGCATCGGCTGTACGCGCAGTTCGGTTTTGCACCGACGGCACCGGCATCGATCGGGATGTATCGGCGGTTCTGAGGCGCGGTCCAGCGTTTTCCATCCACGCATGGCATGGATCTACTGCAGAGTCGGGGTAGATCCACGCCATGCGTGGATGCGTTCCACCAGCAGATCGCAGGCAAAGAAAAACCCCGGTCGAAACCGGGGTTTTCAAGAATTGGCGTCCCCACGGGGATTCGAACCCCGGTCGCCACCGTGAAAGGGTGATGTCCTAGGCCTCTAGACGATGGGGACGCACGAAAACTTCAAGTTGTAGATTCTTCGACGGCCTAATGTCGAAGTGGTGGAGCCAAGCGGGATCGAACCGCTGACCTCCTGCATGCCATGCAGGCGCTCTCCCAGCTGAGCTATGGCCCCATGAAACGTCGGAATTCTGCTGGGAGCAGAGTCCGTTTGAAACTGGCGTCCCCACGGGGATTCGAACCCCGGTCGCCACCGTGAAAGGGTGATGTCCTAGGCCTCTAGACGATGGGGACGCACGAAAAACTTCAAGTTGTAGAACCTTCGACGGCCTAATGTCGAAAGTGGTGGAGCCAAGCGGGATCGAACCGCTGACCTCCTGCATGCCATGCAGGCGCTCTCCCAGCTGAGCTATGGCCCCGTGTTACCGAGCCGCCCATCATACCTGCGTGTTCACATTTGTGGAAGCTTTTTTTTAAGCTTTTTTCGTTCCGGATCAACCGCAGCCATGAGGACAGGGGAACCGCAACGCCACAACCTGAATGCCGGTGGGCGGTGAACAAAAAAGACCCGGTTATCGGCCGGGTCCTCGTTGTTCATGATGAGTGGCGTCCCCACGGGGATTCGAACCCCGGTCGCCACCGTGAAAGGGTGATGTCCTAGGCCTCTAGACGATGGGGACGCAATTCTCATCAATGTTCTTTAGCGACCTTTCGACGGCCTAATGCCGAAAGATTGGTGGAGCCAAGCGGGATCGAACCGCTGACCTCCTGCATGCCATGCAGGCGCTCTCCCAGCTGAGCTATGGCCCCACGTCGCTGAGGAGCGAAATAATAGCCTTGCCCCAGGGGGTTGGCAAGCATTTGTTGCACTTTTCTTCACGTCGATTGCGAGGTGGATCTCGCTCGCCTGGGCTCATGCAGTGTCGTCGGTCAGCGCGGCCAGGATCGGGCATTGATCCAGCGTGCCGTGCCCCGGGCAGGCATCGACCAGTTGTGACAGCGCGTTGTGCATGCGCTGCAGTTCGGCCATCCGCTGCGAGATATCCAGCAGGCGTGCCTGGGCCGTGTCGCGGACGCTGCCCATGTCCTGCTGGTGGCGATCACTGAGCGCGAGCAGCTCGCCGATTTCTTCCAGGCTGAAGCCCAGTGATTTGGCCCGGCGGATGAAGCGCAGCCGGCGCAGGTCCCGCTCACCGAAGATGCGGTAGCCACCGGCCGAACGTGCGGCCGTGGGCAGCAGATGCTGGCGCTCGTAGTAGCGGACCGTATCGATGGGCACGCCAGCCTGGCGGGCCAGTTGTCCAATGTTCATGGCGGATTCCTGCGGATGCTGCCGCGCATTGTGAAGCCTTGAGTCTGGTCAAGAGTCAAGACTTTCTGCCGAGCCGCGTATTCAGCGCACTTTGCAACTTTCTTCATAGCCCTGCCGCTGGACCAGTTCCTACCCTTCGCCTGAACCGGCCATTCGATGGCCCGCAACGAACCGAGGAGGTGGTGTGTGGAAGGATTCAGGAACGAAGGATTCGTCGAGGTCGCGGTGGTCGAGTACCCGGGAGGCGATCCCTCGGCCGCCTCGGTGCTGGCAGAGATGGCGCACGTGGCCAATCGCCTGGCCCAGCAGCAGCGCCGGCCGTTCAAGCGCGTGTTGGTTACCCGCTGGATCGTGCCGGCCAGTCAGACCGGCGTGCATCGCATCGCCGGTGCGGAAATGCTCGATGCCGCCATTCCCGCAGTGATCGCGGTGCCGGGCCAGATCAGCCCCGGAGCCTGCCTGCGTGCCGACGAGATCCTGCTGGACTGGCTGCGGGCTCATTACGACGGCGGCAGCCTTCTGGCGGCCGCCAGTGATGGCGTAAGCGTACTGGCACGCGCCGGATTGCTGGCCGGGCGCACCGTCAGTGGACCTGATCTGGCGCGGCATCCCGGGCTGCAGGCACAGGCTGCCAGCTGGGTGCCGAGTGAACGCGCACTGGTCGATGACGGCGACCTGTTGACCGTTGGCGGTTCGCAGGCCTGGCGCTTCCTGGCGCTGCGCCTGCTGTACCGGTTGCACGGGCAGGGCGTGGCCAGCGCGGTGGCACAGCAGTTGGGAATCACCGTGCCGGCGACGATCCAGCAGGATCTGGAGCGTTTCAGCGCCAACTTCGCCCATGGCGATCGCGATGTGCTGAAAGCGCAGCGTTGGTTGCATACCACAGCAGCACGCGGCGCTACTCTCGCCGCGATCTGCGAGATTGCCGGGCTTGAGCCGCGGACGCTGCAGCGACGCTTCCTGCGGGCCACGGGGCTGCGCCCCATCGAGTACTGCCAGCGGCTGCGCATCGCCAAGGCGCAGACCCTGCTCCAGCAGGGGGCAGGCATCGATGAAGTGGCCTGGGGCGTGGGCTACGCGGATCAGAGTGCCTTCCGGCGTCTGTTCCTGCGCATTGTCGGCATGACGCCGGCCAATTATCGCCGCCATGTCAACAGCAAGCGGCGTGAACGGCCGTTGATGCCATCGGTGGCGGGCAGCCTGCGCGGTCTGCAGGTCCCCTCGGCACTGCAGTTGGGACGCAGTGCGGCCTAGCGCATGATCAGATGTCGCGCTTGCAACGTGGGCGTGACCCTTCGACCATGCAGCCAGTGAACGAATGAGGCAGGTGGGCTGATGTCGAGTGTTGGACCGGTGCCGATGCCGGTGGTATTGATTCTCGCGTGCGTGTTGCTGGCGATGGCCGTGGCCCATTTATGGCCACGTCGGAAGGACGGGGGGCCGTTACCCTCGGCGGCAAGCATGGTGCTGGACATGTTGCTGATCGGCCTGCTCTTTGGCCGCATCAGTTTCGTTGCCTTGAACCTTGCCTTGTATCGCGAGGCACCCTGGAGCATTCTGCAGATCGCAGACGGCGGCTACCACCTGCCGGTAGTGCTTGTTGCCGGGCTGGCGTGGGGGCTGTGGCGATTGCGGCGTTGGCGCCCACTGCGCGCGCCGGTACTGGTCGGCGCGTTGATTGGTATGTTGCTATGGGCAGGTGGCAGCCAGCTGCTGTCAGCCTGGCAGGAACGGCAGATGCCGCTGCCGACGTTGCAGGTGGCTGATCTGCAGGGCGGGAAGGTTGATCTGCAGCAGTTCAAGGGTAAACCGCTGGTACTGAATCTCTGGGCGACCTGGTGCGGGCCCTGCCGGCGCGAGATGCCGGTGCTGGCGGCGGCACAGCAGGCACACGCGGATGTGCAGTTCGTATTCCTCAACCAGGGCGAAACCCTGGGCGAGGTCCAGGGTTTCATCGCCGGCGAGCGGCTCATGCTCGGCAACGTGTTGCTCGACGATGACGCTGCAGCATCCACCGTGCTCGGCGTGCAGGCCTACCCGTCGACCCTCTTTTTCGATGCCGAAGGACGCCTGCGCGAACTGCACCTCGGCGAACTGACCGCAGCCGGTCTTGAACACAAACTGCGCCGGCTGCGGTAGCCTGCGCGGGCATCTCACTACGGAGTTCCCATGTTGTCGACTTCCCTGCGCACCGTCCCTGCGGTGCTGTTGCTGCCGGTCATGCTGGCATTGGCCGCCTGCAGCCAGGCACAGACACCGCCGGGCAAGGCTGCCGCGGCACCGGCAACAAGTGCTGCGGCCTCCGCCGCCAAGGGCGACCGCCCCGCTGTGCTGAAGGGCATCGAGAAGCATGGCTTCGAGGTTGTTGCCGAATTCGACGCCCCCGGTGGCCTGCGTGGCTTTGCCGGCGTGGTCGGTGGCCAGCAGCCGGCCGCGGCTTACGTCACTGCCGATGGCAAGCATGTACTGGTTGGCAGCCTGTTCGATGCCGAGGGCAACGACGTGGCCGCCGAGGCCGTTGAGAAACTGGTTGCGCAGCCGATGTCGGCCAAAATGTGGACCAAGCTGGAGGCCAGCGCGTGGGTGCGCGATGGCAAGGCCGACGCGCCGCGGGTGGTCTACACCTTCAGCGATGCCAACTGCCCGTACTGCCACAAGTTCTGGGAAGCGGCGCGTCCGTGGGTCGATGCGGGCAAGGTCCAGCTGCGTCACATCATGGTCGGTGTGATCCGCGAAGACAGTCCGGCCAAGGCGGCCGCCATCCTTGCTGCGCGTGATCCGAGTGCAGCGCTGCTGCAGAATGAGCATGAGTTCGATCGCGGTGGCATCAAAGCGCTGCCGAACATCAGTCGCGAGATCGCTGGCAAGCTCGACGCGAACCAGGTGCTGATGATCGAGATGGGCTTCCAGGGCACGCCAGGCATCCTGTTCCAGGATGCGCAGGGCCAGGTGCAGCGTCGCGCCGGCCTGCCGCAGGGTGCCGACCTGCAGACGGTGCTGGGCCCGCGCTGAGCCGCGACTCTCATCGTGAATGACCCACGGGCCCGCATGGCAGCATGCGGGCCTGTTGCTTTTCGTGATCAAAACCGACATTGCGGCCTGCGCATGACTTGTTCGTCATCACGTCTGAATAGTGACTGACATCAAGCCTCGCGCCTTGATTCCAATCAAGGCCAAAAACGACAGGTGAATTAGCCTGTGACGCATGGAATACAGCGTCAATGCGCGATGGATGCCGCGCTCGCCACGCCCTGATCAGGGTCGGCCGGCTCAGCCATTCACGACAACCTCACCCCGTGCTTGTTACCCAGACCGCTGCGGCCGCCACCTCTCTGGCAGCGCGGCCTTGTTGGCGTCGACATTGGTGTGGGCAGGACAGTGTCATCGTCCTGTGGCCTGCGATGTGCAGGCTGACTGGTGTCGTCAACGCAGTATCCGCATTTCCAACAACGGTAACGTGAGGCCGGAGCGGCGCATGCGTGCGTCCCGCCATCGCGCTGCGAGTGTTTTTCCAGGGAGGATGCAATGCGCTTGGCGGTAGTGAGTCTGGCCTGTTTGACCGCGTTGGTGATCACACCGGCGTATGCGCAGCAGGATGACCGGGAGGACGCGCAGGCCCTGCGCCGTGAGATCGCGGCCATGCGGCAGGCACTTGAAGGCATGCAGCAGCGCTTGGACCGTCTCGAGCGGCACGATGGGGCTGCTGTACCCGCCAGCGCATCGCTGCCAGCTCCCGTGATCGCACCCACCGGTACCGCCAACCTGCTGCACCCTACCCAGGTGCCGGGCGTGGCGCCGCCGGTGCTGCCACTGCGCGAATCGGTGGCCGATCCGTCCACCGCTGCGTCGCGTCCCGACAGTGCCGCTGGTCCGACCGATCCCGATCTGAAGGGCTTCTTCGCTATTCCAGGTACCGACACGGTGATCCGTATCGGCGGCTACGCCAAACTCGATGCCATCGCCGATTCGCGTGGAGCAGGTGACGAGGATCAGTTCATCCCCTCGTCGATGCCGGTGGGCGGCAATCATCGCGATGTCTCCAACTTCAACATCCACGCCAAGCAGACCCGTTTCAGCTTCGAGGCACGGCGTCCGACCACGCATGGCAACCTGCGCTTCTACCTGGAGAATGATTTCTTCGGCAGCAGCGATGGCTACGAATTCCGTCTGCGCCATGCCTATGGCCAGCTCGGCAATACCTACGCCGGCTATGGCTATTCCAGTTTCATGGATCCGGACAGCCTGCCCGATACGCTGGACTTTGCAGGGCCCGGCGGCGCCGGTTACCTGCTGGTGGCAGGCATCCATCACAGCTTTGCGATGGGCAAGGGCAACACCCTGACCGTCGCTGCAGAAGATCCGAAGACCGAACTTGCCGGTGCCAGCGATGAGCGCGCCGCCGTGAACCGGCTGCCGGATGTGACGGTGACCGCGCGCATGGAGCGCGATTGGGGCCACCTGCAGCTGGGCGCGGTGGCACGTAGCCTGGCCTACGACGGTGACGATGAGCGCGACCGGCGCATGGCCGGTGGCCTGCAGCTGAGCGGCTCGGCATCGGTAGGCGAACGCGACCTGCTGCTGTTCGGCGCTTTGGGTGGGCGCGGCCTCAGCCGCTACACCGCTGACCTGACCGGCTCCGGACTGGACGCGGTGGTCGGTGCCGATGGCCACCTCGATGCACTGGATCTGCACGGCGGCTTTGTGGGTTACACCCACTACTGGTCCGAGTTGTGGCGTTCGAACCTGATCTTCGGCCAGCTGACCCTGGAGCGTAATGCCGCACTGGCGGCCGACGCGTTCCGGCAGAGCCGTTACGGCGTGTTCAATCTGATCTGGAGCCCGGCGCCGTCGTGGACGATGGGCATGGAGCTGCTGTACGGACGTCTGGAACAACAGGGCGGTGCGCGCGGCGACACGGTCCGGGTGCAGGGCAGCCTGCAATACAACTTCATCAAATAGGCGCCAGCGGTCGTACGCCAGCGTAACCGTCCCCACGCCCGGTTGTACCGGGCTCATGCCAGTACAGGAGATTGTCATGGCAGAAGCAAAGAAAATCGGGGTGGTCGGAGCCACCTTCCTCGTCGCCGGCAACATGATGGGCTCAGGCGTGTTCCTGCTGCCATCCAGCCTGGCCAAGATTGGTACCGCCTCTATCTGGGGCTGGCTGATCACCACCGCGGGCGCGCTGCTGCTGGCCTTCGTGTTCGCCAAGCTGGGCAAGCTGGCACCCAAGGCGGGCGGCCCCTACGCCTATGCGCGTGACTGGTTCGGGCCCTACATGGGCTTCCAGACCAACACCATCTACTGGTTCGCCAACTGGATCGGCAACGTCGCCATCCCGATCGCGGCGGTCGGCTACTTCAGCTACTTCTTCCCGATCCTGTCCGAGCCGCTGGTGCGCTGCATCGCGGTGCTGGTGCTGGTGTGGGCGCTGAGCTTCGCCAACATGATCGGCCCGGCGTTCGTCAGCCGCGTGCAGACGGTCACCACCAGCTTCGCACTGGTGCCGATCCTGGGTATCGCCATCTTCGGCTGGTTCTTCTTCGATGCCGACATCTTCAAGGGCGCCTACAACGTGTCCGGTGAATCCAACTTCGGCGCGATCTCCAGTGCGGCGGCACTGACCCTGTGGGCCTTCATTGGCGTCGAATCCGCTTCGGTCACCGCCGGCGTGGTGGAGAATCCGGAAAAGAACGTGGCCCGCGCCACCCTGGCGGGTGTGTTCCTGGCTGCCATCGCCTACATCGCCAGTTCTTCGGTGATCATGGGCATGGTGCCCAACGGCGAGCTGCAGACCTCCGATGCTCCGTTCGCACTGGCGGCGGCCAAGGCCGTCGGTGGCTGGGGTGGTGCGCTGGTCAGCCTGTGCGCCTTCATCGGCGCTGCCGGTTCACTGGGCGGCTGGATCCTGCTGACCGCGCAGAGCGCCAAGGCGGCCTCCGACGATGGCCTGTTCCCGAGCATCTTCAGCAAGACCAACAAGGATGACGTGCCGGTCAAGGGCGTGCTGATCGTAGCGGTGCTGATGACCCTGGCGGTGCTGGTGACCTCCACCTCGAAGACCGCCTCGGCCCAGTTCGACGTGATCACTTCGGCGGCGGTGGTGCTGACGCTGCTGCCGTACATCTATTCGTGCGTGGCCTGCTACTTCGTGGTGGAGCGGTCGCACACGCTGGTGCACACCGGTGCGTTCTGGACCCTGACCAGCCTGACGGTCGTGTACTGCCTGTGGGCGATCTACGGCTCGTCGGGAACGATCGTGCAGTACGCCTTCCTGTTCGTGCTGTTCATCACCGTGTTCTATCCCTTCTTCAGCGAGGAGCGTCGCCAACAGCGGCAGCGTTCCCGCGAGGCGGCGGCAATTTCGTCCGGCGCCCAGCGTTCCTGAGTTAGACAAGGAGAATCAACGTGTATTTCAAGTCTCTGGATTATCCGGTCATCGTCATTGACGGTGACTACGACTCGCCGCGCATCGGCGGCATCCTCATCCGTGCGCTGGTGGAAGAGCTGCGCAGCAATGACCAGCGCGTGCTGTGCGGCCTGAACCTGGATGACGCCCGTGCCGGCGCCCGTACCTATGTGGCTGCTTCGGCGGTGCTGATCTCGATCGACGGCAGCGAGGAGGTCGATGGCGAGTTCCAGCGCCTGACCGCCTTCCTGCGCGAGCAGAGTGCGCGCCGGGCCAACCTGCCGGTATTCCTGTACGGCGAGCGCCGTACCATCGAGAAGGTGCCGAGCAAGCTGCTCAAGTACATCCATGGCTTCATCTTCCTGTTCGAAGACACCAAGAGCTTCATCTCGCGTCAGGTGATGCGTGCGGCCGAAGACTACATGCAGAACCTGCTGCCGCCGTTCTTCAAGGCGCTGATCCACCACGCGGCGGAGTCGAACTATTCCTGGCATACGCCTGGCCATGCCGGTGGCGTGGCCTTCACCAAGTCACCGGTCGGGCGCGCCTTCCACCAGTTCTACGGTGAGAACACGCTGCGCAGCGATCTGTCGATTTCGGTGCCGGAGCTGGGCTCGCTGCTGGACCACACCGGCCCGATCAAGGAGGCCGAGGACGAGGCCGCGCGCAACTTCGGCGCCGACCACACCTTCTTCGTCACCAACGGTACGTCGACGGCCAACAAGATCGTGTGGCACGGTACCGTGGCCCGTGGCGACGTGGTGTTCGTCGACCGCAACTGCCACAAGTCGCTGCTGCATTCGCTGATCATGACCGGCGCGGTACCGGTGTATTTCACGCCCAGCCGCAATGCGCACGGCATCATCGGCCCGATCAGCCTGGACCAATTCACCCCGGAATCCCTGCAGCAGAGCATCGCGGCCAATCCGCTGGCCAGCCAGGCCTACCAGGCCGGTTCCAAGCCGCGTATCGCGGTGGTGACCAACTCGACCTACGACGGCCTGTGCTACAACGCCGAGAAAATCGCGGAGGAGATCGGCAGCGCGGTCGACTTCCTGCATTTCGACGAGGCCTGGTACGCCTATGCCGCGTTCCATCCGTTCTACGAGAACCACTACGGCATGGCCAAGGGCAAGCCGCGCGAGCAGGATGCGATCATCTTCACCACTCATTCCACGCACAAGCTGTTGGCTGCGTTCTCGCAGGCCTCGATGATCCACGTGCGCAATTCGGCCAGCCGCGACCTGGACGCTGAACGCTTCAACGAATCGTTCATGATGCATACCTCGACCAGCCCGCATTACGGCGTGATCGCGGCGTGTGATGTTGCCTCGAAGATGATGGAAGGCGATGCGGGTCGTTCGCTGGTACAGGAAATGCACGACGAGGCCATCGCCTTCCGCCGCGCGATGCTGCACGTGCGCGATGACCTCGGTCGCGACGACTGGTGGTTCAGCGTGTGGCAGCCGACCCAGGTCGAGCGCAGCCTGGACAAGGGCGATACGCCGGCACCGCTGGTGGCCAAGCGCGAGGAGTGGTACCTGCAGCCGGACGCGCACTGGCACGGTTTCGAGAACCTGGTCGACGACTACGTGCTGATCGACCCGATCAAGGTGACCCTGCTGACCCCGGGCCTGGCGATGGACGGCAGCATGGGCAAGCTGGGCATCCCGGCGGCGGTGCTGAGCAAGTTCCTGTGGGGCCGCGGCATCACCGTGGAGAAGACCAACCTGTACTCGGTGCTGTTCCTGTTCTCGATGGGCATCACCAAGGGCAAGTGGAGCACCCTGGTCACCGAACTGATGGCGTTCAAGGAGCTGTACGACCGAAACGCGCCGCTGACCCAGGCGCTGCCGACGCTGGCCGCCGATTACCCGGTGGCTTACGCCGGCTGGGGCCTGCGCGACCTGTGCGATGCGCTGCATGCGTTCAACCAGGAGTTCGCGGTGGCTAAGGTGATGCGTGAGATGTACGTGGATCTGCCGACGCCGGTGATGACTCCGGCCGATGCCTACAACCACTTGGTGAAGGGCGAGATCGAGCGGGTCGACATCGAGCAGATCAGCGGCCGCATTGCCGCGACCATGCTCGTACCGTACCCGCCGGGCATTCCGACCATCATGCCGGGCGAGCGCTTCGGTGACAGCGACGAGCCGATCATCCAGTCGCTGCGCATCGCCCGCGAGCAGAACGCGCGCTTCCCCGGCTTCGAGTCGGACGTGCACGGGCTCATCATCGAGCAGGAGGATGGTGCGGTTTCGTACAAGGTGGAGGTGTTGAAGGCCTGACCGGCAACGGTCGTCCGTTCGGCGAACGATGGATACCGCGCGCGAGCAACGCATCCTGACGTTCTCGATCGGAGTCACCCTTGCGGTGAGTGCGGTCGGTTTCAGTGGCGGCCTGCTGGTGGGATCGCAGGCCATCCTGTTCGACGGCGTGTACAGCCTGGTCGACGTTGCCCTGACCCTGGTGTCGTTGTCGGTGTTGCGGCTGGTGGCGCGGGAACAGAGCCCACGCTTCCAGTACGGCTATTGGCACCTGGAGCCGATGGTCGAGGCGCTGGGCGGTGTGATCCTGTCGCTGGCCTGCGTGTACGCGCTGGCCAACGCCGTGATCGGCCTGACCACGGGCGGGCACGAAGTGAAATTCGGGCCCGCGCTGTGGTGGGCAGCGCTGCTGAGTGCCAGCAACCTGGCGATGGCGGCGTTCGTCGCGCAGCGGGCGCGGCATCTGCGCTCGGCGCTGCTGTGGCTGGACGTGCGTGGCTGGCTGTTGGGTGGGTTGATGAGCCTGGCGGTGGTACTGGCCTTCGTGCTGGCACTGGCGCTGCATGGCGGTGAGTGGCACCACTGGGTGCCGTACCTGGATTCGATCGTGCTGGCCTTGATCAGCCTGGCGGTGCTGCCGGTGCCGGCACGCAGTGCATGGAAGGCCATGCGCGAAGTGCTGCAGGTAGCGCCGGATGATCTGGACGGTCGCGTGCAGCAGGTGATGCAGGCCTTCGTGGCCGAACGTGGCTATACAGGCTTCACCAGCCACGTGGCGAAGATGGGGCGGATGCGCTTCATCGAGATCCATGTGCTGGCCGACCCGGCCACGCCATTGGGTTCGGTCGGTGATGTCGACGCGATGCGCGATGAGATCGCGGTGCGATTGGATGCCCGTGCCAGCACGTTCTGGCTGACCATTGATTTTACTGCCGACCCGGCGTGGACGTGACCCCGGAACTGTAGAGCCGGGCCCATGCTCGGCTGCTCCACGCGAACGGCAGCCGAGCATGGGCTCGGCTCTGCAGGTGGACGCAATCGTTGCGCATGGCGGACTACTCTGTTGCGCCAGTTCCATTTGACCTCAACCAGAGTTGAGGTTGCAGACTGCCTCGCAATCCCCGACATCAAGGCGGAGGCTTGGATCGTCTAGCGCAGGTAGTACTCCACTGGCACCACCAGTTCCTGCGGCGCCTTCAGCTCGGCGGGAATGGGCGGTAGCGGCTGCGCACGACGGAAGGTCTGCAGCGCGGCGTCATTCAGCATCGGCTGGCCACTGGACTGCTCCAGCCGCAGCGCCAGCAGGCGGCCCTCACGGTCGATGCTGGCCCTGACCCACGCCGTACCCTGCTGGCGACGCGAGCGCGCGGCGGCGGGGTAATAGCGGTAACGCTCGAGCCGCGCCATCAGGCGGGCTTCCCACTGGTCGCTGGCGGCGCCGGCCTGGAAGTCTGCCGGTGGCGCGTCCGGAGCGGGCGGCGCGGCCGTGATCGATGCCGGTGCGGGACTTGCATCGGTCGCGGCCGCAGGCGGGGCGACCGGCAGCGGTTGCCGGCCACGACCGCCGGTTTCACTGGCAGCCAGCTCGCCTTGGCGTGCGGCGGTGGGCGTGGGCGGCGGAGGCGACTTCGTGGCTTGTGACGCCCGTGCCTGTTGTGCCTGGCTGGGCGTATCGGCCTGGCGTTCCTCTACGGGCTGTGGCGGAGTGGCCGGTGCCAGCAGGCGCAGGCTGATGCGCACGTCCTGTTCCGGTGGCGGCAGCATGGGCGGCGTGGCGACCCAATGCACCAGCAGCAGCAAGGGCAGCAGGTGAAGCCCGATGGTGATCGCGATGGCCTGCCAGTGTTGGCCGCGCTCACTCATCGTCCAGCACCCACAGCAGATCGGCATCGGCGGCGTCGACGGATTCGCCGGGTGACGCGAGTGCGATCACCAGGGACGGCGCCTCTGGCGGCAGGTAGCCCGGCACGCCGGTCCCGCGCAGTACATGCCAGCGGCCGGCAACCAGCACCGCCGGTGCTGGTGCACGGGTCAGCACCTGCGCCATGCGGCTGTCGCGGGCCTGCTGCACGGCCAGCATGCCGTCCAGCATCGGCGCGGCCTCTGCATGCTGGGCCAGCACCACCGCCGAAAGGCGTTGCCGTGCAGTGGCAACCGGGAACCGGACTGCCTTGGTCGAAGCCAGCAGCGTGTTGACCTCGGCGCGCGACAGGTTGCCACCGAACAGGGCCGTACCCGCAGCGGTGGCGTCCTGTACCAGCCCGCCATAGGCCGTCCACGGCCAGCGCGCATCCCAGTCAAGCAACTCCTGCAGGCGCGTGCCGTCGGCGTGGTTGCCCTTGGCCAGCCAGCGCTGCACCCGCTGCAGGCGTGGCTGGCGCTCACTGGCGATCATCTCCAGCACCAGGGCAGCCTGCGGCCGCTGCTGCTGCAGGACCTGCAGCAACCAGCGCTGGGCGGCATGGTCGCCGGCCAGGTCATGGCGCTCGCCCAGCAGCATCCGTTGGGCCGTGGCCGCGCGCCTCACGAACGCGGCCTCGTCCAGGGGCTGGCCACTGGCCAGGTCGATCACCGTGCCGGGCATCGGCTGCGCGCTGGTCACTGTCGCCAGCGCGAGCAGGCACACGGGCAGCCAGCGACGGCTAGAACGCCACATTGATGCCCATCGAAACGGTGCGGCCACGGCCGTTGCCGCGGTCCAGGATCGGGCTGAAGATGCTGTCGATCGAGGCATTGTTGTCATAGGCCTTGTTCTGCAGGTTTTCGATGTTCAGCCACAGGGTGGTGTTGGCCTGGGGCTTGAAGCTGGCGTAGAAGTCCAGCAGCACGCCGGTGCCGCCGGTCTTGCGGGTCTGGAAGAAGTCGTAGCCTTCCTCGGTCGGCCCGGAGTACTCGGCACGCAGGCCGGCCTGCACGCGCTGCTGCCACCAGCGGCCACCCACGTCCAGCGTCCAGTAGCGGTCGGGCAGCGCGGTGATGTCTTCCAGGTTGACGAACTCGATGGCCGGCGCGCTGGTGCGCGAGCGGGTCCAGCTGAGCGTGGCGTGGTAGTGCTCGCTGGCGTAGTGCGCCTCAAGCTCGATGCCGCGCATGCGCACGATGCCTGGGTGGTTCATCCAGCGCGTGGTGGTGCTGAAGTCGTCCACGTCCAGTGCATCGGTCCAGGCGTTGAGCTGCGGATCGCTGTCGATCGGCACCACGAACGGTTCCACTTCCGGCGGATGCACGATCAGCAGGTACTGCGGCTTGATGTAGTCGCGGATGCGGTTGTCGAAGCGGGTGATCCGCAGCTGTGCCAGGTCACCCTCGACGAGCAGTGAGTCGGTGCTGAGGTTGGCGCCGAACTGCAGGTTGCGCGAGCGCTCGCGGTGCAGGAACGGATTGGCACCTACGCCGTCGGCATCGCTCATGCCCTCCAGCGGAATCTTCTCGAAGAACATCTCCTGCACCCGCGGCGGCCGCGAGGTGCGCGAGGCTTCGGCGAACAGCTGCAGCCAGTCGGTGGCCTGCAGCGAGACCGCCAGGCTGGGGCTGAGTGCACGCTCGGTGCGACGCACGTCGATGTCGCCGCCATTGATCTCCGTGCATTGGCCCGGCACATCCGAGCACACCGGAATATGGCCGCGGATGCCGTAGCGGTCCTGGCGCAGGCCGGCGGTCAGGGCATAGATGTCGTACTGCAGTTCCAGCGTACTGAAGACGCTGTCGAGCTGGCTGCGGCCCTGCGGATTGGCGCCGCGCAGGGTGGGAGTGTCGGCGACGTAGATGTCCGACTGGTGCTTGATGCCGGTATTCCAGCGCGCCCGCAGCGCACCGATGTCGAAGTGGCTGGTGTTGTCTACGGTCCAGCTGCTCAGGCTGCTGTGTGTGCGGCGGCCGATGTAGCTGGAATCCTCCACCGGCGGATAGAACAGCCGGGTCTTGTTGCTGGCGAAGGTCGCGCGCAGGTCGATCCACGGCGAATAGGGCGTGTAGTGGTAGCTGGCCCGCTGGTTGCGCGCGGAAATCTGCCACGGGTAGTTGTGGTAGAAGTCGTTTTCGTAATGCATGTGGCTCAGGTCGAGCCGATGCTGGTCACTCGGCTGCAGGCGCGCTTTCAACAGCCAGCTGCTGGGCTGCTGGCTGCCGGGGTCGGCACTGTTCTTCTGCCCGCGTGCGGTGGCGTACTCGTTGCTGCGGCTGCTGCTGGCAGCGGCCAGCAGGCCGAACTGGCGGTCACCGCCGTCCTCGCTGTGGCGCCACGCACCGGCGAAGGTGCGGCCGCTGCCATAGCCGTTGTTGCCATGGCGATAGCCCGCACGCAGGCCCCAGTCGCGGCCTTCGCCGAGCAGATCCTCGATATCCAGCGTGCGGAAATTGGCACTGCCGGTCAGCGTACCGGCGCCATCACCGCCGGCAACCGCGCCGCGCTGCACGTCCACGCCGGCCAGCAGGAACGGGTCGACATAGGCGAACGGGCCACCCGAGCCATGCCCGGCGTTGTTGCGGAAGGTCTGGGTGACTCCGTCGATCATGGTGTTGACCCGGCCGGCGCCGGTCATGCCGCGGATGTTGACCTGCAGGCCAGGTTGGCTGCGCGAATGGAAGCTGTGGGTGCCGGGCATCGAACGCAGCAGGCTGTTGCCTTCCTGGCGTTCGGCCATCGCCACACGCTCGCTGCCGACCGTGGGCGCGAAACCATCACGGGTGGCCGGTACGTACTGGCTGGCGCCGGCGCCCGGTGCATGGCCGTGCGCGGTATCGCCCTGCACCCGCAGCGGCCCGGTGCGGCGGCTGCCATCACCCCGTTCGGCGGGTGCCGGTTCCAGGGTGGCGCGGCGTGCATCGATGAAGCGCGGGCGCAGGCCGCTGCCTGTGAGCAGATGGGACAATGCCTGGGCGTCGTCGAAATCACCGCGCAGGGCAGGGGCGGCATGGCCGGCGGGCAGCGCCGCACCGATCACCAGATCGACGCCGCTCAGGCGGCTGTAGGCATCCAGTGCGGCAGCCAGTGGCTGTGCGGGCAGATCGTAGTGGCGGGTGGCCGCCTGCGCCTGCGCACTGGCAGGCAGCAGTGGAATCGCGCTGGCACAGGCCAGCGACAGGGCGAGGACAAGGGGGCGGTGGCACAGCATCGGGGGCTCCAGGAGGTGACGCAGAGCGTCGTCATCCTGGGTAGACGCGGCCGCGGACCGGATGTCAGGGTGCATCACGCTGTTCCCTGCGCGGCGGCAGCCACACCTGTATGCCTGCACCGAAGTGCAGCACGCGCACCTGCAGCTGGGTGGCCAGCTGGTCGCGGTTGCTGGCCGCACCATCGGCCCTGCCGAGCAGGGTGACCGGCTGCTGGCGCAGGCGCTCGCCGACGACCCATGTGTGCCCGCCATGCCAACGGTCCAGACCCTGGGCGACTTCAGCCAGGGGGGCCGACACCCAGTGCAGGCGCCGTTCGCGCCAGGCCAGGACACTGCTGTCTGCGTCTGTCGCGATCGCCGGTGTGTTTCCATTGAAGCGCAGCTGCTGACCCTCGCTGGCCTGCACGCTGCTGGCGCCGCTTTCCACGCGGACGCTGTGTTCGGTGACTGTGACCACGCTGCTGCCGCCCTGCACGGCCAGATCAAATGCGGTTCCCAGTGCGGTGACGGTGCCCTGTGGGGTGTGTACCTGGAATGGCCGGTCGGCATCGGCGGCGACCTTGAACCAGGCTTGCCCTCGCTGCAGCTGCAGCTGGCGGCGCTGTGCGTCGACGCGCACATGCACTTCGCTGCCCGGCGACAACAGCACATGCGAGCCGTCCGGCAGGGCTTCATCACGGATCTCGCCAGCGGCGGTGCGCAGTACCTGAGCAGCAGGCGGCGAGGCGTGGCGGCTGTACAGACCGAGCGCGCACAGCAAAAGGACCGCAATGCCGGCTTCGCGGAGGCGGCGGCGTTGCCTGCGTTGCTGGTGCCGCTGCAAGCTCGGCAACGCTGCACCGGCCTGCCACAGCTGCTGCAGATGCTGGTAATGCGCGGCATGTCGCGGATCGGCCTGGTACCACTGTTCGAACGCGCTCTCGTCGCGGTCACCGTCGTGCCCGTCCAGCCACCAGCGTGCGGCTTCGCGCGCGATCGCGTCCTGGCTCATGCGCCCGGTACCTGCTGCAGGGCGACCAGAGCACGCAGCAGATGGCCATGCGCGGTCTGCCGGCTGATGCCGAGCTGGCGGCCGATCTCGGCCAGTGCCAACTGCTCCACCCGGGCCAGCAGGAACACCTGGCGTGATCGCGGCGGCAGCGCGGCGATGATTGCATCGAGATGGCGCAGCTGTTCGGCGTCGAGCAGGCGTTGCTCCGGCAGCGGTGCAGGATCGGCGATGGCGTGCAGCTGCGCGTCATCCAGCGCCTCTTCGCGACGGCGCTGGCGTTGCCGGTAGTGGTCGGCGATCAGGTTGTGGGCAACGCGGTACAGATAGGCGCGGCCATTGTTCAGCAGGCCGCTGGTGGCGACCTTGACGACACGCAGCCAGGTTTCCTGGACGACGTCATCGGCGTCGCTGCGTTGCGGGAGTTTGCGGCGGACATGGGCGTGCAGCGGCCGGTAATGGGCCGCGCACAGATGCGCGACATCCGTCGGTTCGACAGGCGTGGACACGGGGCGGGCGACAACTGGGAAAGGGAACAGCCCGCGGCGGCAAGGGCAGCGGCTGCACCTTACAGCAAAAGAGAATCATTTGCATCAACGAGTGCGGGCGGTGAACGACGCACGGCCGCCGGTGGGGTTACCGTGGTGGGTAATCGCAGTGGATCTGCAACGATTCGGTCGGGTTGTGATGCAGCACGAATCCGCAGTGCTGCAGGCTGCGCTTCACCCGCGTGACCGCCTCGGCATGGCGGGCGACGCGACGGCGTTGCCAGCGCAGCGGAGTAAATACGCCCAGGGGCAGCAGTCGTAGCCGCTTGCCGCGCAGTACCAGTGAGACATCGACATGGCAGCCATCGATGTCGTGACCATTGGCCCCGAAGATAGCGTCGACCTCATCGTGACGCTGAGGGTAGCAGGTGCGGAAGAGGGTGATGCCGAACCGCCGCACGAGGCGGCGGAAACCACCGAGGCGGCTGTGGCTGGGTTCGAAGCCGCGGGTGAGCAGCAGGCGCAGTTCGGCAGGTAGCAGCGCCTGGGCATCGAGCAGGCGCTGCAGCACCTCTGTTTCGATCTGGATATGGGTAGAGGGCCAGCGCGGGGCGATGAGCAGCCCGTGGTGGCTGCCGCGTTGCAGGGTCAACATGGCGGAAGATTGGCATGCCGGAATGCCGTCGGGTAGTGCCGGCCGCTGGCCGGCACTACCATCGTCGGGTCAGAGATCGCGGTACTGGATCTGTGAAGCCAGCACGCGCAGGCCGTCAGCATTGCTGGACAGGATGCGTTCTTCGCCGACACCTTTCTGCCGCTTCAACTGGAAGCCCTGATCCGCAGGCAGCTGTGCGGCGATGGCGTCCATGCGTTGCAGGGCATCAGGGCCGCTGCAGTCGAAGTGGCCCCAGTGGGCGCCATCGCGGTGGATCTGCAATCGGTAGTTCATCGCGGCATCTCCGGCAGGTCCTGTAGCCAATGGTCGAACATCGCGGTGGCGGCAGCGGCCAGTGGTGCACCGTAGCGGCGTGCCTGCGCGCGCAGATCGTTCGGATCGATGCCGGCCTGGGCCAGCTCCAGGGTGTGGCCGATCAGCCAGCGCTCGAACTGGCGCGCGTCCAGTTCCGGATGGCATTGCAGGGCCAGTGCGTGGCTGCCGATGGCGAAGGCCTGGTGACGGCAGGCCGGCGTGCTGGCCAGGCGGCGTGCACCGGCCGGAAGTTCGAACGCCTCGCCATGCCAATGCAGTACCGGAATGCCCTGCAGGGCCTGCAGCGGGGAACGCTGGCCTTCATCGGTCAGCAGCAGCGGTGCAAAACCGATCTCTTTGCCACCACTGGGAGCGACGCTGGCACCAAGCGCGTGGGCCATCAACTGCGCGCCGAGGCAGATGCCCAGGGTCGGCCGCTGCTGCTGCAGGCGACGCTGCAGCACAGTGATACTCTCGGCCAGGAACGGATAGGTATCCACATCGTTGACACTGATCGGCCCACCAAGCACTACCAGCAGGTCGGCAGAGTCGACCGGATCGAGCGCATCGATACCGGCCTGCAGCACCTGCAACTGCCAACCCTGCGTCAGCAGCAGCGGCTGCAGGGTGCCGAGGTCTTCGAAGGCGACGTGTTGCAGAACGACTGCGTGCTTCATGCCGGGGCTCCGCTGTTCGGCCAGTAGAAGCTGTCCGGGGTGGCGCGGGCGCCGAAGATGGCTTGGCCGACACGAACCACGGTGGCGCCTTCCTCGATGGCGACTTCGAAATCGCCGGACATGCCCATCGACAGCTGCGACAGGTCGAGACCGGGCGGGGCGGTGTGTTGCAGTTGGTCGCGCAGTTCGCGCAGGCGCACAAAGCAGGCGCGCACGCGCTCGACGTCGGGGGTGAAGATGGCCAGGGTCATCAGGCCGCGCACGCGCAGGCGATCGAAGGCCGGCAACTGCTGCACGAAGGCCTCGACCGCGTCGGGTTCCAGTCCGTACTTGCTCGGCTCGGCCGAGGTGTTGACCTGCACGAACACATCCAGCGTGCGGTCTTCCAGCTGCAGGCGCTGCTGCAGGGCCTCGGCCACGCGCAGGCTGTCCAGCGCCTGGAACTCGCTGGCAAAGCGCGCCACGTAGCGCGCCTTGTTGGTCTGCAGATGGCCGATCACCGACCAGTGCACGCCAAGGTCGGCCATTGTTTCGGCCTTGCGCTGTGCTTCCTGCACCTTGTTCTCGCCCAGTTCCTGGCAGCCGGCGGCCACCGCCATGCGGATGCGGGCGTCATCGACGGTCTTGCTGACCGGAAGCAGGCGCACGCTGGCCGGATCCCGGCCGACACGCGCGCAGGCATTGGCGATGCGTTGGCGCACCGTGACCAGGTTGTCGGCGATCTGTTCAACGGACTGGGCGACGGGCCAGTCGGCAGCGGCAAGGGGCATGCGGGCACCTCCAATGCAGGGTGGCCAGGGTGGGATACACTGGCACAGGACAAGAGATATTTTGGCATAGGACAAAATGAAAATCACCGGGCATAGCGCCGAGTCGATCTTCGACAGCATCCGCGACGGCATCGGCAAGGGCCGCCTGCCGGCCGGCAGCGTGCTGCCGCCGGTGCGTGAATTGGCCGAGCAGCTGGGCGTGAACCGCAACACCGTGGCCGCTGCCTACAAGCGCCTGGATGCGGCGGGCCTGGCCAGCACGGCGGGCCGCCGTGGCACGGTGGTGCGCGGATTGCCGCCGACGCTGGCGCGCGAGGGCAGTACGCCGGGGCTGGCGCTGCAGGACCTGGCCGGCGGCAACCCGGATCCTCGCCTGTTGCCGAACCTGCGCCTGGCCCCGGCGGCGCCGCGCTTGTACGGCGTGGGCACGGTCGACCCGAGGTTACAGGCGCTGGCACGGGCCTCGCTGGATGCGGACTGCCCCGAAGGCTATGCGCTGGAGCTGACCCATGGCGCGGTCGATGGCATCGAGCGCCTGCTGGCGGCGTGGCTGCTGCCGGGCGATCGCATCGCGGTGGAGGATCCGTGTTTCCTCGGCAGCCTCAACGTGCTCAACGCGGTGGGTCACGCGCCGTTGCCGGTGGCGATGGACGCGCACGGCATGCAGATCGAATCGCTGCGGCAGGCGCTGGGGGCCGGTGCACGCGCGGTGCTGCTGACCCCGCGGGCACACAACCCGACCGGGGCCAGCCTGGATGCGAAGCGGGCGCGGGCGTTGCGCCAGCTGCTGGCGGCCTATCCGCAGGTGGCGGTGCTGATCGATGATCACTACGCGCTGCTCTCGCAGCAGGCCTATCACTCGGTGCTGCCGCTGGATGGTCGTCGCTGGGCTGTGCTGCGCTCGTTGTCCAAGCCACTCGGTCCCGATCTGCGGCTGGCGTGGTTGGCCTGCGATGAAGAGACCGCGTCGCGGTTACGGTTGCGGTTGGCGTCCGGTACCGGCTGGGTCAGCCACCTGCTGCAGGATGCGGCGACTTCGGTGCTGGCATCGGCGACGCAGCAGGCGAAGATCGCGTCGGCAGGTGAGCGCTACCAGCAGCGGTTGCAGTCGCTGCAGGAACTGCTGCGTGCACGTGGCGTGCCGACACCGCAGCCGATGGAAGGATTGAACCTGTGGCTGCCGTTGCTGGCGGACAGCCATCCGCAGGTGCTGGCGCTGGCTTCGCGCGGATGGCATGTGCGTGCGGGCGAAGTATTCGCGGTGGCGGCACCGGGCCATGGTCTGCGCATTACCTGCGCGGCGCTGGGGTCGGCGCAGTTGCGGCAGCTGGCCGATGATCTGGCGGCGGTGTGTGGTTTGTAGCGTCGAGCCATGCTCGACTGCCGTGCGCGTAAAGCAGTCGAGCATGGCTCGACGCTATAAAAGCAGATCAGGGCGCGGCGTTGGCACCCGGGCGCACGTAGTAGGACTGGCCGCTGTCATCGACGAACATCAGTTCCGGCTTGCCCTGCCAGGAGGTGAGCATGGCGCCAGTGTTGTTCTGGTGCTTGACCATCAGGCTGGCGCCACGGTCCGGATTGGCCACCACCTTGAACACTTCGGTGGTGCCGGTGGCATCGTCCAGGGTCAGCAGCGCTTCGCCGCCGCGGTCGCTGGTGCCGTAGCCGCCGCGTTCGGAGCCGTCGGGGCCGAGCAGGATCAGGCCGGACAGGGCGGTGGCGCGCGGCCCCTGGGTACGGCCCTGGCTGAGCGGATCGGGAACCGGTGCGCCGAGGATTACCCGCGGTTGGCCGCTTGCATCGTGGATGATCAGCCCGCGTGCCTCGATGATGCGCTGTGGCGATTGGCTGCGATGCAGGTTCCAGGCGGTCCAGCCGGAAACAAGCAGGGCGAGGGTCGAGACCACCAGTGTGGTCAGCAGCAGTGCACGGGGCATCGGGTCGTCCTTCCTTGGATGTGCCGACGATAGCGGATGCGGGCCGGCAATGGCCAGTTCGTTGTGTGACGTTGTGTATCGTCAGTGGAAATCGCGGCTGTGGCTGCGCAGTCCCTGCAGCAGTTCATCCAGGCAGTGCATGCGTTGCACGATGACATGCTGCACGCCATCGACGCGTTCCAGGCGGCCATCGATCTGCATCAGCTGGGTATCGACCAGCACCCGGTGCTGGCGATCGGCCAGGTGCCGCCAGACCACGGCGTTGACCATGCCGGTCTCATCTTCGAGCGTGAGGAAGGTGACGCCGCTGGCGGTCTGCGGGCGCTGGCGCATGCGCACCAGGCCGGCGACGCGCACGCGCCGACCATGGCCGTGGCCCGCCAGCTGTGCTGCGTCCAGGCAACCGCGACTGCGCAGCTGCGTACGGAGGAACCAGATCGGATGGCGGCCAAGGGTGGTACCGGTGCTGCGATAATCTGCCTGCATGTCCTCCCAGGCGCTGGGCAGGGGCAGTGGCACGCGGGCTTCGGCGGTGGCGCGGGCCTGGTCGAACAGTGGCAGCCGGTTTTCCACGCCGGAGATATCCCAGCGTGCACGATGGCGATGGCCGCTGATCCCGCGCAGTGCACCGGCATCGGCCAGCAGGCCCTGCTGGCGGCGGTCCAGTGCGGCGCGCTGACACAGGTCGCCCACATCGTCGAACGGGCGCCGCGCACGTTCGCGCATGATGGCCTGCACGGCGGGCTCGTTGCAGCCATCGACCAGGCGCAGTCCGAGGCGGATTGCCGCCGGCCCCTTGCTGAAGTCCAGGGTGCAGTCCCAGTCGCTGTGGCGCACGTCCACTGGCAGCACGCGAATGCCGTGTCGGCGCGCGTCCTGCAGCAGCTGGTCGGGGCTGTAGAAGCCCAGTGGCTGGCTGTTGATCAGGCTGGCAGTGAACGCGGCGGGGTGATGGCACTTCAGCCAGCAGCTGTTATAGGTCAGCAGGGCGAAGCTGGCAGCATGGCTTTCCGGGAAACCGTAATCACCGAAGCCCTTGATCTGCTCGAAGAGGTGTTCGCCGTACTCACGGCTGAAGCCATTCTTCAACATGCCGGCCAGCAACTTCTCGCGATGCGGTTCCAGGCCGCCACGACGCTTCCATGCTGCCATCGAGCGGCGCAGGGCATCGGCTTGGCCAGGTGTGTAACCTGCTGCTTCCACTGCCAGCTGCATCACCTGCTCCTGGAACAGTGGTATGCCCAACGTGCGTGCGAACACGCGCTCCAGTTGCGCTGGATAGAGCGGATTGTCAGGGTCGTTCAGTGCATCCGGGCCTTGCTCGCGCAGGATCCTCCGCCGTTCCAGATAGGGGTGCACCATGTCGCCCTGGATCGGGCCGGGGCGCACGATCGCCACTTCAATCACCAGATCGTAGAAGCTGCGCGGTTGCAGACGTGGCAGCATCGCCATCTGCGCACGCGATTCGATCTGGAACACGCCGATGGTGTCGGCGGCGCAGATCATGTCGTAGGTCTTCGTATCCTTGGCAGGGATCGCATCCATGCGCCCTTCGTGCAGGCCATGCTGTTTCAGCATCGCCAGGCACTTGCGGATGGCGGTGAGCATGCCCAGCGCCAGGCAGTCGACCTTCATCAGGCCGGTGGCATCCAGATCGTCCTTGTCCCATTGGATGACGGTGCGGTCGGCCATCGCCGCGTTTTCCACCGGTACCAGGGTCGACAGGGGATGCTCGGAGATCACGAAGCCGCCCGGGTGCTGCGACAGGTGGCGCGGGAAGTCGATCAGCTCGGCCGTCAGCGCCAGCAGCCGCCGCATCAGCGGGGTTTCCGGATCGAAGCCGCGCTCGCGCAGGGTTTCCGGCAGCGGTACGTGGCCACCCCAGTGGTCCATCGCCGCGCCCAGTTCGTTGACCTGGTCCATCGGCAGGCCGAGCGCACGGGCCACGTCGCGGATCGCGCTGCGACCGCGGTAGCTGATCGCTACCGCGGTCAACGCAGCGCGCTCGCGTCCGTAGCGGTTGAACACGTACTGCAGTACTTCCTCGCGGCGCTCGTGCTCGAAGTCGATGTCGATATCCGGTGGCTCGTCGCGCTCGGCGGAGATGAAGCGCTCGAACAGCAGGTTGCTGCGCGCCGGGTCGATCTCGGTCACGCCCAGCACGAAGCACACTGCCGAGTTGGCCGCCGAGCCGCGGCCCTGGCAGAGGATGTCCTGGCTGCGCGCGAAGCGCACGATGTCCTGCACGGTGAGGAAGTAGGAGGCGTAGTTCTTCTGCCTGATCAACGCCAGTTCGTGCTCGATCTGCGTGCGTTGCGCTGGTTCGATGCCGCCTTTCCAGCGCCACGGGATGCCACGCTCGACCAGCACGCGCAGCCAGCTGTCCGGATCGTGGCCCTCCGGCACCAGTTCGCGTGGATAGGTGTACTGCAACTGCTCCAGCGTGAAGTGGCAACGCTCGGCGATGCGCAGGGTCTCGGCCAGCAGTTCGGGCGGATACAGTTGGGCCAGTGCGGTACGCGGACGCAGGTGGCGCTCGCCGTTGGGGAACAGGCGCCAGCCGGCTTCGGCCACGCTGCAGCGGTGGCGGATCGCGGTCAGGGTGTCCTGCAGGGCGCGGCGGCGGCGCACGTGCATGTGCACATCACCACTGGCGACCAGCGGCAGGCAGTGGCGTTCGCCGAAGGCCTGCAGCAGCTGCAGGCGGCGCGCGTCGTCGTGTTCGTGGTGCAGTTCCACCGCCAACCACAGCCGATCATCGAAGCCGGCGCGCAGCAGTTCCAGATCGGTGGCCGCCGGTTGCCGGTCCAGCCACAGGCACAGCAGGCCGTCGGGCAGGCCGAGCAGGTCCTCGCGCAGGCAGCGGTATTCGCCCTTGGCCGCGCGCCGCCGGCAGGTGGTGATCAACTGGCACAAGCCGGCGTAGGCGGCCTGGTCGGAGCACAGCAGGGCCAGCTTCGGCCCGTCCTCGACCTGGAATTCGGCGCCGACGATCAGCGCCACACCATGCGTCTTGGCGGCCTGCCAGGCGCGCACGATGCCGGCCAGCGAGCATTCGTCGGTGATCGCCAATGCGCGGTAGCCCTGGCCAGCGGCGCGCGCGAACAGTTCTTCGGCGATCGAGGCGCCACGCTGGAAACTGAAGGCCGACAGGCAGTGCAGTTCGGCGTAGCCGGGCAGTTCGTTGTGCATGACGGCTCAGCCGAACCAGCCGTGCAGCATCCACGGCGCATGCGGATCATTGCGCTCACGGAAAGCCCAGCCGCGCTGGCCATGCGCGGTTTCCACCACGTAGTAGTCGCGGCGCGCGTCGGCCTGGTCCCACCAGCCCGATTCGATCCGCTCCGGCCCGGTGACGATGCGCAGGCGGGGATCACGCAGCGGTTGCGGCGTGTCCAGCAGCCAGCCCGGACGCAGCGGCCAGTACGACGGAGGCTTGACCGCAGGCTGGGTGCCACTGGCGCGTTCGGGGCGATGGTCGGCCTGTACCGCCAGCGGCTGCACGGCTTCATCGCCCAGCCGCGCGCGCAGGCGCTCGCGCAGCTGGTTCCAGGGCATTGCCTGTGCCGGCCGGGTGTCGAACAGGTCACGCGCGGCGGGCACGAACGGTGGCAACTGCTCGGCCTGCAGGCGCAGTGCGCGGCTGCCGGCCGGCAGGGCGAAGGCTTCCATGCGGTTGCGTGCGATCTCGAACAGCAGCGTGGGATCACGCTCGGGCGCCAGCAGGCCGATGGTCAGTACGCTGGCCGGCAGCAGGTCGTGCTCGAAATGCAGGTCGAAGCGCTGCACGCCGCCATCGCGCGAACACAGGAACGCAGCCAGATCCAACAGCAGCCGGCGCAGCGGGAACAGCAGGGCCTGGCTGGATTCGATCTCGTATTCGAATTCGATGCGCGCATCGAAACGATCCGGTGGCTGGTAGTAACGCAGTGGCGCAGTAGGCAGGCCACGCAATGCGTCCAGCTGCTGCAGCACCTCGGGGGCGAAGCGCCGGGCCAGACTGTCACGCGGCAGTTCGAGCACCGCACCCAACGTGCGCAGGCCGGAACGGCCGAGCACGGTCACCGCTTCGCTGGGCAGGCCGCAGCGCGGCAATGGCAGCTGTGCCAGCGCCGCCGGCAGCTGCTGCGCATCGATGCCGAGGCCGTCGTGGACGTTGGCCAGCACGCGTGCAGCATGCGCGGTGGGTGCAGCCACCAGGCGATGGCGGAAACCGAGTTCATGCAGTTCGTTGCGCAGGCGCTTTTCGATTGTCAGCCAGTCGCCGAACAGGGCGCGGCTGGCACCGATCTCCATGACCAGCGCATGCGGAAAATCGAGGCTGACCTGCGAGCTGTAGGCATAGGCCCAGCTGGCCAGCAGCTGCCGGGTGTGCTGTTCGGCGGTGGGTTCGTAGTCGTGCAGGTGCATGTCCTGCACCAGTACCTGCGCGGCCGACAGCAGCATGCCCGGGCGCAGTCCCACCGCACGGGCGGCCGGGCTGACCGCACGCAGCACGCGACGCTGTGCCGGCCCCTGCAGCAGAACCAGTGGCCGCTGCGGGTCCGGCTGCAGGCGCAGCACGCTGTCCAGCGCCAGCTGCGGCAACAACAGGCAGGCCCAATGCATGGCGCGGCCTCAGTGGGTGATGGCCAGTGGCAACGGCTGCGCGGGTGGCAGGCCGCCACGGCACTTCAGCACCCGTACCTGGCCGTGGTCGAGCTGCAGGCGCAGGCTGGCCGGGGAGGGGTTGCGCGCTGCCTGCGCCTCGCGGAACACGAAGCCCAGGCACTGGCCGCTGTCGGCAGCCACCTGCAGCCGGCGCAGGGCGCGATCGTCGGCCTGGTGCGGCCAGCACAGCACCGCCGCGCAGGCCGCAGAGCGCAGGCACTGTTCGGCGGCCCACAGCGCCTGTTTCGGTGCGGCGTGGATGATCTGCAGCTGGGCCAGGTCCAGTCCGGCGGCGGCCCAGGCCGGGGCATGCGGGCGATAGGGCGGGGCGACCAGTACGATCGGGCGTTCGCGCTGGCTCAGCCTGGCCAGTGCCGGCCAGACCAGCGCCAGCTCGCCGACGCCGGGCGCTGCCTGCAGCACCTCGCACAGCCCGCTGGCCGGCCAGCCGCCGCCGGGGAGGCGTGCGTCCAGTGCCGGGTGGCCGCTGGCCAGGTGGTCGCTGGCCGGGCCCTGGCGGGCCGGGCCGCGCCACAGCTGGCGCCCGTCCAGCAGCCGGTCGAGGGCGACGACGGCACCCATCAGCCGATCCTCCAAGAGAGGCGCCGGGTTGGCTTGAAGCGGCAGGAACGGGCGGAAACGGCAGGCATGGCGCGAGTATCGACGGGCCGGTATCAGGGGCTGAGACCGGACATGCTACTCGCCTTGTGAGTAGAATTACTAATGAAATTGGCGGGCCGGGTTTCAGGTTGCTGAAGGGGTAAAGGAGTGCCGACCAAGGTCGGCACCCTCCGGGTATGGGACGGAATGCCGACCAAGGTCGGCACCCTCCGGGTATGGGACGGAATGCCGACCAAGGTCGGCACCCACAGGCCCCGGTTACGGGCGGACCGGCAACGCCACCGGGCGCAGCGGCGCGGCATCGCCGCCGCGGATCTTCAGCGGGCCGCCGATGAAGGCGAACTCATAGACCTTGTCGCGGGCCAGTTCGTCCAGCGCCACCAGCTCGATGATCGGCGCGCCCTGCTGGGCCAGCAGGTAGGTGTGCAGCGGCACGTAGTCGTCGGACACCTCCGAGGGGAAGGTCTCGAAGCTGAGGTTGTCGGCGCCGACAATCATCGCGCCGCTGTCCTCGACCAGGAAGCGCGCGGCATCCAGGCCCATGCCCGGCGGGTTGGCCATGTAGGCCTTGGGCTGCTCGAACAGGCGCATGCGGCCGGTGCGGATCAGCACGATGTCACCCTGCTGCAGCTTCACCTGCTGGCGTGCCAGCGCATCCTTCAGGTCCTGGCGGGTGACGCGGTAGCTGTCCGGCAGCATGTCCACGCCCTTGGCGCCGGCCACGTCGATCAGCACGCCACGCGCGATCAGCGGTGGGAATTTCTCGATGCCGGTGACGTTCCAGCCACGGTCGCCGAGGTGCTTGTCGGCCTCGAAGCCGTTCCAGATCTTTCCGTGGATGCCGAAGTGGTTCAGTGCATCGATGTGGGTGCCGGTGTGGCTGTACATCGAGAACGCGGTGCCGGTGTAGCTGCGGGTGAGGTTCATGGTTTCACCCACGCCCATCGGATCATCCATCACCGTGCCGCGCGGGGTATGGGTCATCCAGAACTGGTAGTGCGGGTCACCGGCGTCCTGCCAGCTGGGCATGCCGACGTAGTACTCGGTGGCCAGGTCATAGGCCTTGCCGCCACTGACCCGCGACAGGATCGCTGCGCGCGAGGCGTCGGTGATCAGGTTGAGGCGGCCGATCTCGTCCTTCGGCCCCCAGGGGCTGGTACCGACCTGCTGGCCGGAGGGAACGCGTTCGTGTGCGGAAACGGCGGTGGAAGCGGCGGTGCCGGCCAGCAGCAGGGCCAGCGCGGTGGCCAGGGTACGTGAGGTCATGGGGAATCTCCTTGCAGGGTGGGGGACGGTGCGGCTCAGGCCGCGACCAGGTGCGCCAGGGCTTGGCGCAGTTGCGGCAGCGGCAGGGTCTGCAGGCGCAGGCCGTTGCCGCTGATTACGGTGGGAATGGAGCGGATGCCGAGGGCCGCGGCTTCGGCACGGTCGGCCTGCACGCGCTGGCGCACTGCGTCGCTCCGCATGTGGTCAGCGAAGGCGCCACGTGGATGCCCCAGCGACTCGGCGATATCCAGCAGTACTTCGGCGTCGCCGACGTTGCGGTGCTGGTGCAGGTGCGCCCACTGCACGGCATCGAACATCGCGCCATGGGCGTCGTTGCCGCCGAGCATGCCGGCAGCCTGGCAGGCCAGTGCACCGGGCCAGCCGGACGGATACTCGAAGTCCTGTGCGCGCATGCCTTCGATATCGATGCGCGCGGTGTCTTCATGCGCGGCGCAGTCGGTCCAGTGGCGCAGGATGATCGCTTTGGCGCGCTCCATCGAGCCGAACACCTCGACCATCTGCGCGCGCGAGTCCTGCAGCACGAAGCTGCGATGTCGCACCTGGATGCTGAGTTCGGCGGAGACCTGCTGCAGGCGCGGGGCGAGCACGAAGCACCAGCCGCAGACCACGTCGTGGAAGAAATCGACCACCGGCGCGGTGGTAGCGGGGGAAGGAACGGAAGACATCTGCCTGCCATCGGTGAGAGGGGAGGCGGCAGATTAGGCAGCGCGGCGCGTCTGAAACAGTACGCCGCGGGCAGCTCAGTTTTCGCTGGCGGTTACGAATCCAGGCCGGCGCAGCCTGGCAGTTCGGCGTGCAGGAAATCGATGAAGGCACGCACCTTGGGCTGCAGGTGGCGTGAGGTGGGATAGACCGCATGCACGAAGCGCGGTGGATAGCGGTGGTCGGGCAGCACCTGCTGTAGTTCGCCACGGGCCAGTGCCGGTGCGGCCAGGAACGAGGGCAGGGCGCCGATGCCCATGCCGGCTACCAGCAGATCGCGCAGCAGCAGGCTGTTGTTGACGGTAGCGCGCGCCGGCAGGGTGATCGTTACCTGCCCATCAGGGCCGAGCAGCGGCCAGCTGCCAGGCGAGTCAGACAGGCTGTAGGCCAGCACGCTGTGCGCCTGCAGATCGTCCACCGCCTGCGGTGCCGGATGCTGCCGCAGGTAGGACGGAGCCGCGCACAGCACCTGCTGCAGCGAGGCCAGGCGGCGCGCTACCAGTCGCGAGTCGTCCAGCTCGGCACGCAGCCGCAGCGACACATCGAAACCTTCGCCGACCGCATCGAGCAGGCGGTCTTCCATCACAAGGTCCAGCGACAGCTGCGGATGCTGCTGCAGGAAGCGTGGCAGCAGCGGCGACAGCGTGCTCAGCGCGAATGATTGCGGTGCATTGACGCGCAGGCGTCCGGCCACGTCGCCGCGCTGTTCGGCGATGCCGCGTTCCAGCGCCTCCAGCTCGTCGAGCAGGCGGCAGCATTCGCGGTAATAGGCGTGGCCGGTTTCGGTCAGGCTCATGCGCCGCGTGGTCCGCTGCAGCAGCACCACGCCCAGATGCGTTTCCAGCGTGCGCAGCTGCTTGCTCAGCCCGGCGGGCGACATGCCCAGATCTTCGGCGGCACGGGCCAGCCCGCCGCGTTCGACGATGCGGCGGAAGGCACGCATCAGGTTGAAGGAATCCATGCCGGTCTCGGGCGCGATGAGGCCGCCATTGTAGATCCACGCCATGCGTGGATGCGGGAAACGTGGTGCCGTCCACGGTGGTCATCCACCAGGGGCGCGCCGGGTTGCGCCGTTTGTTCAAGCCGGCCACCCGCATGCCGCGCCAGCATGCAGGCCCCTTACTTTCCGGATTGCCCATGAAGCACTGGATGCTCCGCCTGTATGCCCCGCTGTTCCTGCTGGGTTTCGTTGCCGCCGCCATCGTCTGGGTCGGCCACTGCCACGGTGACCCGTTGTGGCTGCTGGCCCTGCTCGCGGTTGCCATCGCGGTTTCGTTCGCTGCCGAACGTACCTGGCCGTATGACCCCACGTTCAACCACGACCAGGGCGACAGCCTGCGTGACACCCTGCATGCGCTGGTCAACGAAAGCCTGAACCTGCTGTCGATCGCTGCGGTTCCGCTGCTGGCAGCGCTCATTCCGTGGCAGCTGTGGCCACTGCAGTGGCCGTTCGCGCTGCAGGTGCTGATGGCCATCGTCTGCGCCGACCTTGGCATCACTCTGGTGCACTACGCCAGCCATCGCATTGGCTGGCTGTGGCGGCTGCATGCGGTTCATCACAGCGTGACCCGCATGTATGGTTTCAACGGTCTGATGAAACACCCGCTGCACCAGGCGGCCGAAGCGGTGGGTGGTGTGCTGCCGCTGCTGGTGCTGGGCCTGCCGATGCCGGTAGCCGCGGTGCTGGCGTTCGCCATTGCCATCCAGCTGCTGCTGCAGCATTCCAACGTGGACATGCGTCCCGGCGTGCTGGGTCGGGTGATGGCATGGGCACCACTGCATCGCTTCCACCACATGCGCTACGGCACCGCCGGCGATGTCAATTTCGGTTTGTTCCTGACCGTGTGGGACCACGTGCTGGGGACCGCCTTCGATGCACCGGGCTATCGCCTGGGCCGGCCTGACCTGGGCATCGGCAGCCAGCCGGACTATCCGCACGATTATCCCGGGCAGCTGATGGCACCGTTCCGTGAACTGCCGCATGGCGAGGTGCCGGAGCTGCCGGAAGGCCTGCGCAGGCGTGGGTGATCGAGCGTGTCAGGTCGCGTGCAGCTGCAGGCCCTGAAGCTGCGCGGCACCGATGCCGAACATGCGGCGCAGGCTGCGTGACAGATGGGCGAGGTCGGCAAAACCGGCCGCATGCGCGCTGTCGGTCAGGTTGTGTCCGCGCAGATGATGCATGAGCGCGTTGCGCAGCCGTTGCCACAGTACCCAGCCGCGAAGGGTCACCGCCAGCTCGGACTGGAAACGCCGGTGCAGCTGGCTGGTCGACAGGTGCGCCGCTTCGGCGATATCAGCAGCCGGCACCGGGCCGGGCAGGTGCTCGGCGATACGGGACAGCGCGGCCTGCACGCGGCGGTCCAACGGCTGCGGGCGACTCAGCCTTGGCAGCCAGTCGTGCAGCTCCAGCGCGTTGCCCGGCAGCGCGAGCAGGTGCTGCCGGATCTGGTTGGGATCGGCATGCGCCGGTTCCAGGAACACCGTGCAGCCCGCTTCCGGCGCCGACAGGATGGCGTGCGGCTGGAATGACGGCAGCCACAGCCGTTGGCCCTGCTGCCGTACGCCGTCGATCTCGACCTGCCAGGGAGCGGCTTCGCTCAGCAACAGTTGATGGGCGTAGTGCGCGTGCGTATCGCTGCCACCAGCGTGGCCTTGCAGCACAGCCACGTGAGCATCCAGCAGCAGCGTGCCATTCCAGGGCAGGGCGGGAGAGGACATGGAGGGATTGTAGATCCACGTCATACGTGGATGAATCTCCATCGAAATCGAATATTCCGACAGTTGAACGAAGAGCAGCCGAGCATGGGCTCGGCTCTACAGCAGGCTGTGCAGGGAATTGTCGAAGGCGGGGTGGGTCCGGTTGCGGGGGCGTGAGCGCCATGGATGGCGCGACCGAGGCTACATGGACGTACTTGCGCCGTCCCCCGCAACCGGACCCACCCCGCCACCCCACAGGAGCCCAGCTTTCGCTTCTGCTGTTGCTTCGGCCGTTGCCTCTGCGGGTGCCGGGCGCAGCCCGGCCGTGCGTACCCTCACCGCCCGTGCGGGTCGGGCCGGTGATGCACGTACTCGACCACGGTGCCATCAGGATGCACCGCGTTGAATGCCGCCCCGGTGGGCACCACCTGCAACGGGAAGATGATCTCGGCGCCGGCCGCCACCAGCTTGTCGTGATAGGGCCGAACGTCGTCGACCAGCAGCGTCCCCGTGGTCGAAGTGAACGGCGCCAGCGCCTCATCGCACCCTTCGATCAGCAGGAATGCACCGACCATCGCCAGGCGCAGGCCGGCATCGGGAAACGGAAAGCCCGCATCGGCCACCACGTCCTGCAGCTGCTCGTAGAAGGCCACGCTGCGCTCCAGCTCGCCCGGGGCAACGAATACCCGGATCAGCACGCGGGGACTGCGCTGGCTGGAGGTATCACAGCGGTCGCGCCAGAGGTGATCGAAGTCGCGGTGTATGTTCATGGGCGGGGTTCAAGGCCGGTGACAACCCATTATCGGCAGCCTCGCGCGGCGCGCTGATGACTGCCGGTGATGGCCTGATAACCGACCGTCGCGGTCGCCCTGTGACTTAGGTCCTGTTGACAGGTGTGAACGCCCTCGCACAATCTTCACATGATTGGGTCGCCCTGCGCGGCCCGGACAGGCAGGTTGTCACGCCGGGAGGAGGGTCCCAGGCGCAGACCGGCCCGTCCTTCGGCCTGCGGGACGTTGCCTGGCAACCCCTGCGCGGCATGAACGCTGCACCCTTCGGCGGCACTTTCCCTGGACCGATTGCCTTGGCAACGGAATTACGCCTGTCGATGAAAACGTTTACAAAGCCGCTTGCACTGTCCCTGGCCCTGTCTGCCGCACTGGCCGCCCCGGCCTGGGCCGACCCAGCCGCGTTCACTGTGTTGACCCTGGAACAGGCCCCGACCGCCGAGGCGATGCCGGCCCTGGCCGCCCAGCTGAAGACCCTGCAGGTGGACGCGGTGAGCGTGCGCCAGGTGCAGCGTGGCATCGGCCAGGTCGATCCGCTGCAGCTGCTGGCCGATGGGCTGGGCTATGAGTACCGCTTCATTTCCACCGGCAAGGATGACGGCCAGACCCAGCACGGGCAGGCGGTACTGACCCGGCTGCCGATCGCGGCCGAATCCGGTCCCGACCAGCCGGGCCTGAACTACCTGCGCCTGGACGATGGTCGCCACACCGTAGCCGTCTACACCGATGCTGGTGCAGGCGCCGCACAGCTTCCGGCACTGGTCACGCGTTCGCGGCTGGGCGCGCCGGCGGTGCTGCTCGGCGCGGTGGCCGGTGAATCGGCCAAGGCCGCAGGCTTCGATCCGGCGCGTGTCGCGTTGGAGGCCGATGCCAGCTACTTCAGCGATGGTTTCCAGGCCGCCAGCAGCGCGCCGTTCAAGGTGGAAGGCAGCGCCCTGCGTGCCACGTTGCTGACCCTGGCCTATGCCGCCGACAAGGGGGGTGAACGGCCATGGATGGACACTGCGCTCACCGCCGACGCGCGCGCTGCGCTGCTGCTGAAGGCGATGACCGAAGACGAGAAGTTCCAGATGCTGCACAGCTACTTCGGGCTGGGCAAGGATGGCGGCAAGCTGCCGGAAGGTGCGGTGGGTTCGGCCGGCTTCGTGCCGGAAGTAGCGCGCCTGGGCATTCCGTCGCAGCAGTCGGCCGATGCTGGCGTCGGCGTGACCAATCCGGGTGGCATCCGCCCGGGTGATTTCGCCACGGCAATGCCGTCGGGCCCGTCCACCGCCTCCACCTGGAACCGTGCGGTTGCCTTTGCCGGTGGCGCAACCATGGGCCGCGAAGCGTGGCAGCAGCGCTTCAACATCCTGCTGTCCGGCAGCGTCAACCTGCAGCGCGACCCGCGCAACGGCCGCAACTTCGAATATGCCGGTGAAGATCCGCTGCTGGCCGGTTCGATGGTCGGCGCGCTGATCCAGGGCGTGCAGAGCCAGCACGTGATCTCGTCGATGAAGCATTTCGCGCTGAACGACATGGAGACCCGCCGCAACTTCCACGACGTGCGCATCGGCGAACAGGCCATGCACGAGTCGGACCTGCTGGCCTTCGAGATCGCGCTGGAGGCTGGTCGCCCGGGCGTGGCGATGTGCTCGTACAACAAGATCAATGGCACCTACGGCTGCGAGAACGGTTACCTGATGAACCAGGTGCTGAAGCAGGAATGGAAGTTCCCCGGTTTCGTGATGTCCGACTGGGGCGGCGTGCACAGCGGCTCGAAGGCAGCGCTGGCCGGCCTGGACCAGCAGTCGGCCGGTGAAGTGTTCGATGCAGCGGTGTTCTTCGATGAGCCGCTGCGCCTGGCCGTGCACGGTGGCGTGGTGCCGCAGGCGCGCCTGAACGACATGGTGGCGCGCATCCTGCGCACGATGTTCCTGCACGGCAATTTCGACAACCCGCCGCAGCACCAGAAGGTGGATGCCGAGGCCGGTTTCGCCGTCGCCCAGCGCACGGTGGAAGAGGGAAGCGTGCTGTTGCGCAATGAAGGCAGCCTGCTGCCGCTGGCCGACAGCGTGAAGCGCATCGTCATCATCGGCGGCCACGCCGACAAGGGCGTGATCGGTGGCGGTGGTTCGTCGATGGTGGGTGTGACCGCCAAGGGCACCAACGCGGTGCCGGGCGTGCTGCCGACCACCTGGCCGGGGCCGGTGATCTTCCACCCGTCCTCGCCGCTGGAATCGCTGCGTGCGGCGCGTCCGGATGCAACCATCGAGTATGTGGATGGCACCAATGCCGCCGCTGCGGCCAAGGCAGCAGCACAGGCCGACGTGGCCATCGTGTTCGCCACCCAGTGGGCGGCCGAATCGGTGGACCTGCCGGACATGCAGTTGCCGGACAATCAGGATGCCCTGATCTCGGCCGTGGCCAAGGCCAACCCGAAGACCGTGCTGGTGCTGGAAACCAACGGCCCGGTGCGCACGCCGTGGCTGGCGCAGGTGCCGGCGATGCTGCAGGCCTGGTACCCGGGCATCCGCGGTGGCGAAGGCATTGCCGCGCTGTTGACCGGCCAGGTCAATCCGTCCGGCCGCCTGCCGGTGACCTGGGTGACGGATGAATCGCAGCTGCCTCGCCCGCACATCGACGGCCTCGGCTTCAAGCCGGCCAAGCCGTTCGGTGATGTGTTCGATTTCGATATCGAAGGCGCCAACGTCGGCTACAAGTGGATGGCGGCCAAGGGCCTGACCCCGACCTTCGCCTTTGGTCATGGCCTTTCCTACACCTCCTTCGCCTATGAAAACCTGAAGGTGAGCGTGGAAGGTTCGCGCTTGGTCGCCAGCGTGGACATCCGCAATACCGGCAAGCGCGCCGGTGCCGACGTGGCCCAGCTGTACCTGAAGCTGCCGGCCGGCAGCACCACGCCGATCCGCCTGATTGGCTATGACAAGGTGCAGCTGCAGCCGGGCGAACAGCGCCGCATCCGCATCGAAGCCGAGCCGAAGACCCTGGCCCACTACGATGCACAGGCCCGCCAGTGGAAGATCGACGGCGGTACCTACCAGGTGCAGCTGTCGCGCAACGCCGCCGAACCGCTGCAGACGGTGGACGTACAGCTGGTGGAGCAGGTGCTGCGCTGATACGCCGGGTTGTTGAAGCATGAAGACACGGCCCCACATGGGGCCGTTTCTGTTTGGGGGCTGCCAATCTCATCTACCTGACAAGTCAGGATGCGTGGATTGTAAAAAGTGTCACCGCATGCCAATTTTGCGGTACGCCGAGCAAGAGGCCACGTTCTTGTTGAATAGCCTGTTCTCGGGGGAGATTATGGAGTTGTGTGGATCCAGACTTGTGTTGCTTGAGGCTGGGCTGGAATGTTTAGGGTGCTTCTAGACGTGGGAAACTGATGCGCGGCGGGCGGGCGTGGAGAGTGGAGGTTGACGCTTTTGATTTGGTGTCAACTGGAGTGCGCAGGGTTTAGCGATTATGATCTAAAATTTTGTTAATAGTTTTTAATAAATTGCTACTTTTCAGTTTAGAGGGGGGTGTCGTGGATGATGTAATTGTTGAGCTTTCAAAGCCGGCGTGGTGGGTTAGTGTTGTTGTTTTTGGGGTGCTCGTAAATATTGCATCTTCTTATCTAAAAAAATCCTTGGATGGTTCGTTTAGTAGGGCCTCGGCCTGGTGGCGAGATAGATCCATCAAGCGCAAGGTCGCTTGGCAGCAGCGAGTTTTGGAGATTAAGTCTAGTGACAAGGTGCGGTTAAAGGTGGAGCGGCAGGAAATGCGGTGTAGGCTGCAGGCGATTCAGCTCGCAGTTATGTCGGTAATAATGATGCTGCTGCCAATTTATGTGGGATCTTTGGGTGCGCCGTTTGGCAAGGTGGTTGAGGTTACTGCTCTTGGCTTTGTTTTGATCATATTCCTTGCTTCTTTCTATGCATTTCGAGATGCGGCAAATTGTGCGGCGCTACTCCATGACGCTGCTGGAGATTAGTTGAAATTTTTGACTTTGATGTGTGGAGATCTGGCTGTTTCGTGTATTTGGTGGTGCGGGGAGTAGGAATCAGTGTCGGCAATGTGGTGACAATACCGAAGGGCCGCATTCGGGGTGGGTTGGGTAGTGGCAAGGCCGCTATATCTTTAATGCTAAATAATTTTGTTAATTATTTATTTTCAATTAAGGGGTTTCCCCGGATGCGGAGGCGTTAAGCCCAATGCGCAGGAAATCGATCAGCTGCCGCACCTTCGGCGAGGGCTGCGTGCTGTGCGGGTAGACGGCGTAGACGCTCTGATGCGGGAAGCGGTGTAGACGCAGGACCGTGCGAAGCCTGTCGTGGGCCAGATCGTCTTCGATCAGCCAGCGTGGCAGCACGGTGACCCCGGCACCGGCCACGGCAAACGCGCGCAGGCTGCTGGCGCCATCCACGCGCACCACGGCATTGGCCGGGTTGGTGGCAAACAGGGCGTCGCTGCCATCCGGTGCAACCACCGGCACGTCGGCCAGGCGCGGGTAGCCAAGGCGGGGCAGGGTGCCCAGCTGCACGGGGTCGTCGGCAGCATCGGCATAGGGCAGGCGTGCCAGCAGGGACGGAGCCGCCACCGCGCACAGCGGGTGCCGTTCCAGCTCGCTGGCGTGCAGGCCCGAATCGGGCAGGCGGCCGAGGCGGATGGCCAGATCGAAGCGTTCGGGAATCAGGTCGGCCGGTGCCGGTGAGGTCGACAGGTGCAGCTGCAGGGCCGGATGCTGGGTGCGGAACGCTTCCAGTGCCGGGATCAGACGCAGCTGCGCGTACTCCGGCGTGGTGGTCAGGCGCAGCACGCCCTGCAGCTGGTGCTGGTCGCGGCGCGCGGCATCGATCGCCGCTTGTGCGGCGTCCAGCGCTTGCACGCAGTGCTGCAGGAACTGCTCGCCGGCATCGGTCAGCGCAAGGTGGCGGGTACTGCGCAGCAGCAGGGTCACGCCCAGCTCCTGCTCCAGCCGCTTCAGGTTGAAGCTGACCACCGCGCGGCTCAGGCCGAGCCGATCAGCCGCGGCAGTCAGGCTGCCGGCCTCGACCACGGCACGGAAGATATCGAAGCGATCGAGGCTGACCATGATGATCGATTGTCAAAACAGGTTTGACAGTGTTGCAGCTGTCGTCGTGTTTTTCCAACAAGGCCCGGGCGGCATGCTGGCGGCTTCTCTGCTGGAGCGCCGCCGATGCCGTCCCCCCGCCTGCGCCATGAGGCGATCTTCCTGCTGGTGTTCGCCCTGGATCTGGTCAACATGTTCATCGCCACGGTGGCCTATCCGGCATTGGCAGCGGAGCTGCACGCCGATATCAGCACCCTGGCCTGGGTGGGCACCGCCTACATGTTGGGCCTGAGCGTGGTGATTCCGCTGGCGCCCTGGCTGGCCGCGCGCTGTGGTGAGCGTCGCCTGCTGCTGGTGGCGTTGCTGCTGTTCGCCACCGCAGCGGGCCTGGCCGGTGCAGCGCCCAGCATCGGCTGGCTGCTGGGTTGGCGCCTGCTGCAGGGCCTGGCCGGTGGCCTGCTGATTCCGGTGGCACAAGCGGCAGCGTACCGACAGTGCACGCCCGACCAGCGTGGTGCGCTGACCCGCCGCATCCTGCTGGTTGCGCTGCTGGTACCGGCACTGGCGCCCGCGCTCGGTGGGCTGCTGGTGCAGTGGTTGTCCTGGCGCGGCGTGCTCTGGGCCAGCCTGCCCTTGGCGGTGGTGGCGATCGGGCTGGTGCTGGCGTGGATGCCGGCCGATGGCGCGCGCAGTGCGCCGCGCCTGCAGGCCTATGCGCTGTCCACCGCGATGCTGGCGCTAGGCGCGCTGCTGCTGGCGCTTACATGGCTGGGCGAGTCCGGACACCGCGGCGCAGGTGCCGTATTGCTGCTGGTCGCGCTGCTGCTGGCGGCGGCCCACCTGCGGCATGCACGGCGGCAGGCGCAGCCACTGCTGCGCTGGTCGCTGCTGTCCCATCGTGGGCTGCGGCTGGCGATGCTGGTCTATCTGGCAGTGCCCGGTGTGTTCATCGGCAGCCAGCTGGTCAGTACCCTGCAGCTGCACCAGGCGGGTTACAGCGCGGCACGCATCGGTGGGTTGATGCTGCCGTGGGCGCTGGCCTCGGCCATTGCGATCACAGCCAGCAAGCGCCTGCTGGCCCGTTTCGGCGCAGCCAGGGTGTTGCGTGCAGGTATGGTCCTGCAGGCCAGCGGCCTGCTGTTGATGGCGCTGCTGCCGCAGCCGCACGTCGCCTTGGCCGGGCTGCTGTTCGCGCTGATGGGCGCCGGCGGCAGCCTGTGCAGCAGTACGGCGCAGACGCTGGCCTTCCATGGTGTGGAGGGTGAGGCGCTGGGTGACGCAAGTGCCCTCTGGAATCTCAATCGCCAGCTCAGCTTCTGCCTCGGTACTGCCGCCATTGCGCTGCTGCTGGCACTGGCCATGCAATGGCTGCCGTCCCACGCCACCGGCGTGGCGCTGGGTCTGGCCGCGGTACTGACACTGTTGCCGATGGCGCTGCTGCGCCGACCGCAGTTGCTCACTCTTTCACAACCGGAGAACACCTGATGGCTACCACCGCAGAACAAGAAGTCCACCTCCTGCACGACAAGCTGCAGACCTGGTTCCGTGCCGACGTCGGCAGCGACGCGCTGGAGGATCTGATGGCGCATTTCTGCGCGGACTTCAGCATGGTCGGCATCGCGGGTCGCAGGCTGGACCGGAATGCCGTGCAGGCGCTGTTCGCGGGCGGCCATGGCGCGCGTCCAGGGCTGCAGATTTCCATCGACGCCGTACAGGCGGTGGATGCGCCTTCGCCGCTGGCGGTGCTGCGCTATCGCGAAGGGCATTCGATCGATGGCAGCAAACCCGTATGGCGGGAATCGCTGGCGGTGCTGCGCCAGGAAGCAGGGCGCTGGCGCTGGCTGGCGCTGCATGAGGTTCAAGCGGGTTGATGGATCCGCCGGACATGGCCCGGCGAGCGCAGCGGCAGTGAGGGGCACATGTGCCATCAGTCCTGCCTGCATCCACCGCAGAATGCAAAGCCCGCCCACACTTCACGGCTCCAGGCAGGAGTAGGCTTGATGCTTTCCTGCCGGGAGGGGTTGTCCATGCGTGTGCGTGCCGTCGCTGTAGCCATTGCCCTTTGCCTGTCCAGCACCGTGCTGGCCACCGAAACCCCGCCGATGACCCCGGACATCAGCGGCAAGCCCTTCGTTGCCCCCGATGTCGGTCGTGACTACGACAAGCGCGTGGTGATGGTGCCGATGCGTGATGGCACCAAGCTGTATACGGTGATCGTGGTGCCCAAGGGTGCGCGCAATGCGCCAATCCTGCTCACCCGCACGCCCTACGACGCTGCCGGTCGCGCCAGCCGCAGTGATTCGCCGCGCGTGCGCGACCTGCTGCCGCAGGGCGACGAGGTGTTCGTCGACGGCGGCTATATCCGCGTGTTCCAGGACATCCGTGGCAAGTACGGCTCCGAAGGCGATTACGTGATGACCCGGCCGCTGCGCGGGCCGTTGAACAACACCAAGGTGGACCACTCCACCGATGCCTGGGACACCATCGACTGGCTGGTGAAGAACGTGCCGGAGAGCAATGGCAAGGTCGGCATGCTCGGCTCGTCGTACGAGGGCTTCACCGTGGTGATGGCGCTGACCGACCCGCACCCGGCGCTGAAGGTGGCTGCGCCGCAGAGCCCGATGGTCGATGGCTGGATGGGCGATGACTGGCTCAACTACGGCGCGTTCCGCCAGGTCAACTTCAACTACTTCGCGATGCAGACCGAGAAGCGCGGCAAGGGCACGCCGTTGCCCAGTCTCGGCTACGACGACTACAGCACCTTCCTGCGCATCGGTTCGGCCGGGGACTACGCGCGTTTCACCGGCGTGGACCAGCTGACCTGGTGGAAGAAGCTGGTCGAGCACCCGGCCTACGATGGCTTCTGGCAGGGCCAGGCGCTGGACGCGGTGATGGCGAAGACTCCGTTGAAGGTGCCGACCATGTGGCTGCAGGGCCTGTGGGACCAGGAAGACATGTGGGGTGCCAACCACGCCTACCAGGCAATGGAAGGACGCGACAGCGGCAACAACCGCAACTACCTGGTGATGGGCCCGTGGCGGCACAGCCAGGTGAACTACAGCGGCAGCGAGCTGGGCGCGCTGAAGTTCGATGGCGATACCGCGCTGCAGTTCCGCCGTGACGTGCTCAAGCCGTTCTTCGACCAGTACCTGGTGGACGGTGCGCCGAAGGCGGACACTCCGCCGGTGCTGATCTACAACACCGGCGAGAACCATTGGGATCGCCTCAAGGGTTGGCCGCGCAGCTGCGACAAGGGCTGTGCCGCCAGCAGCAAACCGCTGTACCTGCGTGCCGGCGGCAAGCTGGCGTTCCAGGCGCCGGCGGCGGGCGAGGGTGACTTCGAGGAATACGTGTCCGACCCGGCCAAGCCGGTGCCGTTCGTGCCGCGCCCGGTGCGTTTCGGTGACCGTGACATGTGGACCACCTGGCTGGTCAAGGATCAGCGTTTCGTCGATGGCCGCCCGGACGTGCTGACCTTCATCACCGAACCGCTGACCGCGCCGCTGCGCATCGGCGGCGCACCGGTGGTGCATCTGCAGGCGTCGACCAGTGGCACCGACAGCGACTGGGTGGTGAAGCTGATCGACGTGTATCCGGACCAGGAAGCGTCGACGCCGGAGATGGGCGGATACGAGCTGCCGGTGTCGCTGGCGATCTTCCGCGGCCGCTACCGCGAGAGCTTCAGCGATCCGAAGCCGCTGGCCGCCAACGAAGTGCTGCCGTATCGCTTCGACCTGCCCAACGCCAACCACACTTTCCAGAAGGGCCACCGGGTGATGGTGCAGGTGCAGTCCAGCCTGTTCCCGCTGTATGACCGCAATCCGCAGACCTACGTGCCGAACATCTACCTGGCCAAGCCGGGCGATTACCAGAAGGCCACGCAGCGGGTCTGGCACAGCGCGGCGCAGGCGAGCTACATCGATCTGCCGGTGTATTGAGGTTGATGAGGTACGCCGGGTGCGCGATGCCTGGCGGCTGCGGTAGGGCCGGCCGCTGGCCGGCATCCGCGGTGGTGTGAAAGCGTGTCGACCAAGGTCGACACCTGCCAGGGCACGGGCCTTCAGCCTACCTTCGACGGACCGGTGCGCCAGCGGCTGGGTACCAGTCCGAAACGCTTGCGGAACGCGGCAGCGAAGTTGCTGGGGTGGCGGTAACCACTGGCGGCCGCAGCCTGCTCGACGGTCCAACCGTCCTCGCGCAGGCCTTGTTCGGCGTGGCGCATGCGCTGCTCGTGCAGGTAGTCGAACACCGAGCAGCCATATTGCTGGGCAAAGTGGCGGCGCAGCGAGCTCGGGCTCATGCAGGCCAGCTGGGCCAGTTCGACAAGGCTGTGGGTGTGGCTCGGATCGTCATGCAGGTAGGCGCGTACGCGTTCCAGTCGCTCGCGCTGGCCCGCGCGCAATGCGCGCACCTGGTCGGTCTGCAGATCTTCGGCTTGCAGGCCAACGGCCAGCAGCTGCAGGGCCACGCCTTCGCGCCACAACGCGTCGATGCCGTCCTGCCAGGGGCTGTCGAACAACTGTCCCAGCACCGGCAACAGGGTGTGCGGAATCGCCCAATGACGGCACTCCAGGTGAGTGCTGAGCGCAGTCTCCAGCTGCGGCAGCTGGAACAGGTCCGGATCGATCTTGGCCGGCACCATGACGCTGACCCCGCGCATTCGTGTCTCACCCGGATGTGCACCGGTCATTTCGACCTGCTCGCGGTGGTGGGCAGTCATGGCGGTGCCGGCGCGCAGGGTAAATCCGGGGCGGCGCGGAACACGTACATCGACCTGGCCCTGCAACATCACGCGGATGGCCAGGCCGGGACTCTGCTGGGCGGTTGCCACATACGGGAAACGATTATGGACGTCGGAGGCGATCAGGCTCATGCCACCGCGCAGGAACTGTTCGTTGACCTCGCCGTGGCCGGCCCACTGGTCATCGCGCAGGTGTTCCGGATCGGCGCGGTAGTCGAAGCCGTGGCGGTGGCCGAAGCGGCGGTAATCGGCAAAGGTGAAGTATCGGGACATTGCTCGGCACTTGCATTGGAGGTGGACACTGGCAGCACCTGACCCATGCGCATCTGCAATGCAGATGCATTTCCGATCGATACCTGCGTGGACACGCTGCGACGCGTCGGAGGCGGTATCTGGAAGGGCTGGGGAAACGCCAGATTGGAATGAATGTGTCAAAGAAACTGGAAGCGTTTCCCATTGTCGCCGCGATTCACCCACATTTGATTTCGAGATGGTCAAAACCATTGATCAATACGGCCAAGTTGAATGCTTCGTAGAACATACGGCGGCGTTTTGCCTGCATATCCGTACGTAATTCCATACATCAACTTGGGTTGAGGTTTTATCGATGGAACGATCGCCTGTGGACACGCTGTCTGCTGGGCCATCACAGGCGGAGGCGTAGCGTGAGGGGTTAACGGCGACAGGCCGCACTGATCCCCCACAGATGGAGAGCACAGATGATTGATTACCAGCTCACCGGCAAGACCGCGATCGTGACCGGCGGTGTATCCGGCATCGGTCTGGCGGTCGCGCAGACCCTTGCCGCATCCGGTGCGCGTATTTCGGTATGGGACCTGAAGCAGGAGGCAGTTGATGCCACGGTGGCGCAATTGCAGGGCAGCGGCGTGCAGGCGATCGGCATCGCGCTGGACGTGACCGATGATGCGGCCGTCGAAGCGGCGGTGCAGCGTACGGTGAAGGAACTGGGCGGTGTGCACATCGCGGTCAACAATGCGGGCATCAGTGGGCCGGCTGCCAGCAGTGGTGACTATCCGGTGGAGGGATGGCAGCGCGTGATCGACGTCAACCTGACCAGCGTATTCCTGTGCCAGCGTGCGCAGATCCAGGCGATGCGTGCGGCAGGTTCCGGTGGCAGCATCATCAACATGGCCTCGATCCTGGGCCAGGTGGGCTATGCCGGTTCCACTGCGTACGTGGCGGCCAAGCACGGCGTGGTGGGGCTGACCCAGACCGCTGCCTGGGAACATGCCGCCGACGGCATCCGTGTCAACGCGGTCGGCCCGGGTTTCATCAGCACGCCGCTGCTGGACAAGATGGATGCCAAGGTGCGCGCGACGCTGGAAGGGCGCCATGCGTTGAAACGGCTGGGCACGGCCGAGGAAGTGGCGGCGCTGGTTGCCTGGCTGGCCAGCGACGATGCCTCGTTCGCGACCGGCGCGTACTACGCCATCGATGGTGGCTATCTGGCGCAATGATGCGGTGATCGCAGGCGACAGTGACGCCGGGCATGGCCCGGCGATACCGGGTGAACGGGCTGTGGTGTGGCCTTCACCGCTGTGCCACGGCTGCTGCGCAACGCTCCGGAAAACTCCCGGAGCTTGCCCATGGAACTCACCCAGGATGTCTCGATCCTGCTGCGCGTGGCCGCAGCGATGCTGTTCGGCGGGGTACTCGGCGTCGAGCGCGAAATGGGCAAGCACGCCGCCGGCCTGCGCACCCACATGTTGATTGCCGGTGCGGCCGCACTGATCGTCGGCCTCGGTGATTCGGTGGCCGAGCACTTCCAGCAGGAGCGCTACCGTGACCTGCTGCAGGTCGACCCGGTGCGCCTGATTGAAGCAGTGGTTGCCTGTGTGGGCTTCGTCGCCGCCGGCACCATCCTGCGCGGCTCACGCGAGGACCAGGTCAGCGGCCTGACCACTGCCAGCTCGCTGATCATGGCCGCGGCCATCGGGATTGCGGTGGGTATCGGCAAGTATGTGATTGCCATTGGAGTGAGCGTGCTGTGCGTGCTGGTGCTGGCGGTGATGCGGCGGCTGGAGAAGAAGATCTGACTGGCGAGGTGGTCTGGGGATGGACCAGAGCCCCTTCGGGGATCCGATCCCGGGTGCCTGGCAGGGTCGGATCCCCGAAGGGGCTCTGACCCTGATGTTGTGCTAATGGTAAGACCAATATGGCATCTAGCTCTATGGTCTAATAGGCGCATCGCCGGAGTGGCGGTTAAATCCGCTCCACGTGGTTCGCTGATATGACTTATTGGTACGACCAATAAGTATCGGCCACGGCGACCCACCGCCTGCGGTGGAGCACATCCCGCCCCAGTCGAGAGCCTTCATGCAGCCCTGGCAACACCTGTACGACCCCGCCGGCAACCTGTGGTTGTCCAGCCTGATCGCGCTGCTGCCGATCGCGTTCTTCTTCATCGCCCTGGCGGTGCTGCGCATGAAGGGCTGGCTCGCCGGCACGATTACCGTGGCCATCGCGCTGGGTGTGGCCCTGCTGTTCTATCGCATGCCGGTGGCGCAGGCGCTGGGCGCGGCCGGCTTCGGCTTCGTCTACGGCCTGTGGCCGATCGCCTGGATCATCATCGGCGCGGTGTTCCTGTACAAGGTTTCGGTCAAGACCGGCCAGTTCGACATCATCCGTGCCTCGATCCTGTCGGTCACCGAGGACCAGCGATTGCAGATGCTGATGGTCGGCTTTGCCTTCGGCGCCTTCCTGGAAGGTGCAGCCGGGTTTGGTGCGCCGGTGGCAATCACCGCCGCGCTGCTGGTCGGGCTGGGCTTCAAGCCGCTGTATGCGGCCGGCCTGTGCCTGATCGTCAACACCGCGCCAGTGGCGTTCGGCGCAATGGGCATCCCGATCATCGTGGCAGGGCAGGTGACCGGCCTGGATGCCTTCGAGATCGGCCAGATGGCCGGCCGCCAGCTGCCGTTCCTGACTGTCATCGTGCTGTTCTGGATCATGGCGATCATGGACGGCTGGCGCGGCATCAAGGAAACCTGGCCGGCGGTGCTGGTGGCCGGCGGTTCGTTCGCCATCGCCCAGTACCTGACCTCCAACTTCATCGGCCCGGAACTGCCGGACATCACCGCCTCGCTGGCGTCGCTGGTCTGCCTGACTCTGTTCCTGCGCCGCTGGAAGCCGGTACGGATCTTCCGCTTCGATACCGAAACCAGCGCTGAGGCGGCCGCACAGGCAATGGAGGCGCCGCGGCACAGCGTCGGCCAGATCGCCAAGGCATGGTCGCCGTTCCTGATCCTCACCGCGATGGTCACGCTGTGGAGCATCAAACCGTTCAAGTCGCTGTTCGCGGCGGGCGGCCCGCTGGAAAGCTGGGTGCTGAAGATCCCGGTGCCGGGCCTGGACCAGATGGTGCAGAAGATGCCGCCGATCGTGGATGCACCGCTCAGCTACGAGGCGGTGTACAAGTTTGATTGGTTCTCGGCCACCGGTACCTCGATCATCCTGGCCGCGGTGATCGCGATCATCGCGCTGCGCATGCCAGCCCGTTCGGCGCTGCAGACCTTCGGCGAAACCGTGCGTGAGCTGCGCATGCCGATCTACTCGATCGGCATGGTGCTGGCCTTTGCCTTCATCGCCAACTATTCGGGCCTGTCGGCAACGCTGGCGCTGGCATTGGCGCACACCGGCGACGCATTCCCGTTCTTCTCGCCGTTCCTGGGTTGGCTGGGCGTGTTCCTGACCGGTTCGGATACCTCGTCCAATGCGCTGTTCTCTGCACTGCAGGCCACCACCGCGCAGCAGATCGGCGTATCCGACGTGCTGCTGGTGGCCGCCAATACCACCGGCGGTGTCACCGGCAAGATGATCTCGCCGCAGTCGATCGCCATTGCCTGCGCGGCGGTCGGCCTGGCCGGCAAGGAATCGGACTTGTTCCGTTTCACGGTCAAGCACAGCCTGATCTTCACTACGATGGTTGGCCTGATCACCCTGGCCCAGGCCTACTGGCTGACCTGGATGATTCCCTGAGCCATGCCGCGTGGTCTGACCCTCTGTTACGCGCTTCGGGCCACAATGGCGCCATGAGCACGCAACGTATTTCGGACAAGGTGGCCGCGCAGCTGCGCGGCCTGGTGCAGGAACAACGGCTGCAACCGGGTGACCGGCTTCCGGCCGAGCGTACCCTGGCGGTGCAGCTGGGGGTCTCGCGCACGGCGTTGCGCGAGGCCATCGCGCAGCTGGCCAGCCAGGGCCTGCTGACCGCACGGGTTGGTGGCGGCACCTACGTGGCCGAACCCGCGGCACGCGCACGGCAGGCGCTGGATGAACCGCTGGCGCCCTATCTGCCGCTGTTCCAGGGCGACCCGGAATACCGTTTCGACGTGCTGGAGATCCGCCACGCGCTGGAAGGTGCCACCGCCTGGCATGCAGCGCTGCGTGCCACCGACGAGGACCGCACGCGTATCGCGCAGGCCTTCCAGACCATGATGGACGCGCACGGCAAGGACGACCCCACCGGTGAAGCGGAGGCTGACGCGGCCTTCCACCTGTCCATCGCTGAGGCCTCGCACAACCTGGTGCTGCTGCAGGTGATGCGCGGCCTGTTCGAGCTGCTGCAGACCAACATCTCGCAGAGCCGCGAAAAGCTCTACACCTCGGCGAGGACCTTCTCGCCGCTGTCCGACCAGCACCGCGAGATGATGGATGCGGTGCTGGCAGGTGATCCCGAACGCGCGCGCGCCGCGGCGCATGCCCACCTCGAGTTCGTGCACACCACGCTGCGCACCCTCGATGACAACGAAGCCCGGCGTGCGCGGGCCTCGCGTCTACCTTCCCCACACGGTTGACCCCATGATCATCTCCGCCTCCACCGATTACCGTGCCGCAGCGCAACGCCGGCTGCCGCCGTTCCTGTTCCACTACATCGATGGCGGCGCGTATGCCGAGCACACGCTGAAGCGCAATGTTTCCGACCTGTCCGACATCGCGCTGCGCCAGCGCATCCTGCGCAACATGTCCGACCTGAGCCTGGAAACCGAGTTGTTCGGCGAAAAGCTGGCGATGCCGGTGGCGCTGGCGCCTGTCGGCCTGACCGGCATGTATGCCCGACGCGGTGAAGTACAGGCGGCGCGCGCGGCCGACAGCCGCGGCATCCCGTTCACCCTGTCCACCGTGTCGGTGTGCCCGATCGAGGAAGTGGCACCGGCGATCCAGCGACCGATGTGGTTCCAGCTGTATGTGCTGCGCGACCGTGGCTTCATGCGTAACGCGCTGGAGCGCGCGCAGGCCGCCGGCGTGACTACCCTGGTGTTCACTGTGGACATGCCGGTGCCGGGCGCGCGCTATCGTGACGCGCACTCGGGCATGAGCGGCCCGAACGCCTCGCTGCGCCGTATCGGCCAGGCCATCACCCACCCGCACTGGGCGTGGGACGTGGGCCTGTTCGGCCGCCCGCACGACCTGGGAAACATCTCCACCTACCGTGGCAACCCGACCGGGCTGGAGGACTATATCGGCTGGCTGGGCAGCAACTTCGATCCCTCGATTTCGTGGAAGGACCTGGAGTGGATCCGCGAGTTCTGGAAGGGCCCGATGGTGATCAAGGGCATCCTTGACCCGGATGACGCGCGTGATGCGGTCAAGTTCGGGGCCGATGGCATCGTGGTTTCCAACCACGGTGGCCGCCAGCTCGATGGCGTGCTGTCCACCGCACGCGCACTGCCGGCCATCGCCGATGCGGTGCAGGGCGACCTGAAGATCCTCGCCGATTCCGGCATCCGTACCGGCTTGGACGTGGTGCGCATGCTGGCGCTCGGTGCCGACACCGTGCTGCTGGGCCGTGCCTTCGTCTACGCTCTTGCCGCGCAGGGCGAGGCCGGCGTGGCCAACCTGCTGGACCTGATCGCCAAGGAAATGCGCGTGGCGATGACCCTGACGGGCGCGCGCCGCATCGCCGATATCGGCCGCGATTCGCTGGTCAGCCTGCCATGAGTGGTCACGATGCCATGCTGGCGCAGTTGCGCGACGCAGTCGGCAGCGGCCACGTACTGACCGGCGACAAGGCCACGCGCCGTTTCCGCCGTGGCTATCGTTTCGGTGATGGCCCGGTGCTGGCGGTGGTGCGCCCGGGCACGCTGCTGGAACTGTGGCGTGTGCTGCAGGCGGCGGTGCAGGGCGGAGCGGCGATCATCCTGCAGGCAGCCAACACCGGCCTGACGGGTGGCTCAACCCCGGATGGCAACGACTACGGGCGGCCGATCGTGCTGGTCAGCACGCTGCGCCTGACCGGCATCCAGCTGTTGAACGAAGGCCGGCAGGTGCTGTGCCTGCCCGGCGCCACGCTGGACCGGCTGGAGCAGACGCTGGCGCCACTGGGCCGCGAACCGCATTCGGTGATCGGTTCGTCCTGCATCGGCGCCTCGGTGCTGGGCGGCATCTGCAACAACTCCGGTGGCGCGCTGGTGCGCCGTGGCCCGGCCTACACCGAGCTGGCGCTGTATGCGCAGGTCGATGCGCAGGGCCAGTTGCAGCTGGTCAATCATCTGGGTATCGCGCTGGGTGATACACCCGAGCAGATCCTGCAGCGCCTGCAGGCCGGCGACTATGCTGCTGCCGACGTGGGTGACGGCGACGGCCGCGCCGCCTCCGATCCACGCTACGCCGACGAAGTGCGGCGGGTCGATGCCGATACCCCGGCGCGCTTCAACGCCGATCCCAGCCGCCACTTCGAAGCTGCCGGTTCGGCCGGCAAGCTTGCGGTGTTCGCGGTGCGCCTGGATACCTTCGAGAAGGAGTCCGCCGAGGTCTTCTATATCGGAAGTAACCGCACCGACAGCCTCACCGCGATCCGGCGCCAGCTGCTGACCGGGTTCGAACGCCTGCCGATTGCCGGCGAATACATCCACCGCGATGCCTATGACATCGGCGAGCGCTACGGCAAGGACAGTTTCCTGCTGATCGACAAGCTCGGTACCGCGCGCGTTCCGGCCGCATTCGCACTGAAGAGCCGGGTTGATGGCTGGTTCGAACGGCTGGGCCTGCGCGGTATCACCGACCGCATGATGCAATTGCTGACCGGTCTGTTGCCCTCGCACCTGCCCAAGCGCATGGGCGAGTTCCGCCAGCGTTACGAGCATCATCTGTTGCTGAAGGTCTCCGCGCAGGACGCAGCGGAAACCGAGGCCTGGCTGCGCGGCTTCTTCGCCGACCATGAGGGCGGTTACTTCCACTGCACGGCCGAAGAGGGACGCAAGGCGTTCCTGCATCGCTTCGCCGTGGCCGGTGCCGCGGTGCGCTACCGCGAAGTGCATCGCGATCAGGTGCAGGACATCGTGGCGCTGGATATTGCCCTGCGCCGGGATGATGCCGACTGGTTCGAGCAGTTGCCGGCCGATATAGACGGCCGCCTGCTGCACAAGCTGTATTACGGGCACTTCCTGTGCCACGTGTTCCACCAGGACTACATCGCGCGCAAGGGCGAAGACCCGATGGCGATCGAGCATGCGATGTGGGCACTGCTGGACCAGCGCGGTGCCGAGTATCCGGCCGAGCACAACGTCGGCCACCTGTACCCGGCCAAGCCGGCGCTGGCGGGGTTCTACAAGCAGCTGGACCCGAGCAACACCTTCAATCCCGGCATCGGACAGACCTCGAAAGCGAAGGGCTGGGGTGGCTGCGACTGTAGTGGGCATTGACGGATACAACGTGGCTTTACTGTAGAGCCGAGCCTATGCTCGGCTGCTCTTCCCGACAGACAGCAGTCGAGCAAGCTCGACTCTACCGGAGCAGCGGTTACCATCTGGATTCCACGAGCAGGAATATCCTCCATGCCCACCATCGTTGCCCGCGCGACCCTGTGCGCCACACTGCTGGCTACTCCCGCGCTGGCGTTGGCGCAGGGCTCGATCCTGCCGCATCAGCGCGATGCCGTCGGCAATGTGATGGAGCCGCTGGGGCAGGTGCTGATCGCCAATGAGAAGGGACCGGCGGGGCTCTATGACTGCACGCGGGACGGCAGCTGGTGCGTGCGTGTGCAGCCGGTTGCCGAGGATGGTGATCGGCCGGCTGCGCTGGAAGTGCTTGAGAAGGTGCCGGGCCAGGGCACGCCGCACACCTACCACGTCAGCATCGACGTGCCGCAGGAAAGTGATCTGAAGCTGTGGCCTTGGATCGTGCGACTGGCTCCGGGTGTTGGCAGCGACGCGTCGGTGACCGATCCGCAGCAGCGCGACCGCCAGAACGTGCTGGTGGGCGGCATCGTCTCGTTCAGCAGCATGTATTCCGGCGGTGGTGCCGATGCATCTACGTTGCAGTTGGCACGCGTGCGCCACCTGCAGGACGACATCCAGGTGGACGACGACGTGCTGACCGTGCCATGGCTGGGCAACGCGATGATCCGCGCCTGTTTCAGCGAGCAGGACATCAAGCAGCGCGCAGGTGCCTGCCACGACGAATACGGCTTCTCGGCGAAGCTGGCGCTGGACACGGCTGCCGAGGGCATGCCGGTGCTGCGCTACCAGACCGTGGCGACACGGTTTCCTGCCGGTGTCTCACGCTTCGAGGATTCGCTGGCGAAGGGGCCGCTGAAGAAGAAGGATCTGCGCACCGAGCAGGATCCGGCGTGCAGCTACACGCGGCTGTTCCGCTTCGCGGAGGGGATGTTCCATCCTGACCAGGCGCTGCCGGACTGTGCCGGCTATACCGAACCCTGAACCCTGGACCCTGTAGAACCCAGCCTACGCTCGGCTGGCTTTCCGTGCGGCCTGACCGGAGAGCAGCCGAGCGTGGGCTCGGCTCTACAGAAACCTGCTGAGGCGCTTACTCGCAGCGCGTGGACGTGATGATGTTGTCCTTGTCCACGAACACGCGCAGGCGGTCCGGACGGATGTCCTTGGTGGTGATGGTGCTGGGGCCGATCGGGTTGACCAGACCGGCACCGCTCTCGCTGGACAGGCGGCGGATGTTGGGCTCATTGGCCGGTTGGCCGATCGCCCAGCCGAGCTGGCTGGCGTCGCAGCGGCCGCTGCCCTTGACTTCCGGGCCAGGCGTGCTGACACAGGCCGACAGCAGCAGGGCGGAGGCCGGCAGCAACAGGGACAGACGGAATGCAGACATGCGAGCGCTCCTGCGCAGGGGATGATGGCGGGAACGATAGCACCCGGCGTGCGAAAGACGTCAGCGTCCCGGTCATTGCCGGCACAGCGCGGCCATTGCATAGTGGGAGGGATGGCTGGCAGAACGCCGGCGGGCAGGCCGGGCCGTTCCGGTGCAGGTGCTGGACACGGTATGACGGCAGGCAGTTTCCGCGACAAGGGCAGAACGATGACGGCACTGGCGCTGTCCGTGCTGGGCGCAGCGTTTGCCGCCTCCGCCGCCGAACCGGTGCCAGAGGCGGCGGCCGAAGCACCGATGTTTGGTGCCTGGCGCAATCTGCAGACCGAATCCGGCTACGCGCCGGCCCAGCGCAACCTGGCCTTCGCCATGCTGCCGCAGGCCGCGACCCGCGGCGACCGTTTCGCCATCCTCGACCGCGAAGGCAGGCGCACAGTGTGCTGCCTGCAGGTGGCCAGTCCGTCGCTGGGCGTGGCCGCGCTGCGTGAGCAGTACCACCTGCCGCAGGCCTGGGTGACCGACCTGAGCAACGGTCGCAGCCCTGCACGGCCCTATGTGCCGCACGTCTATGCAATGCAGCGGGTGGACGAACTGGTCGACTACAGCTTTGCCGATGTGCCCGGTGCCTACAGCGACCTGGGCGGATTGTTGACCCCCGAAGGCGCCGCGCTGGAAGCCGATGGCAGCGCCGTGCGCCTGGGTGACAGCCGTTACCCGCTGCAGTTCCAGCGCCAGCCGCATGCCGATGACGATGGCGCGCTGGACCGCTATACCCTGCAGGCGGGCGAGGGCGCGGCCCCGTTCGTGGTTGAAGTTCCGTTCGGCACCTACTGATTGCAGCACTGCACTGGCTAGAATGCAGCGCGGCGCCATCTGCCGCGCCTGTTTCGTGAGCCGTTGCCGTGTCCCTGCGTCCCTTGCTGCTGCCGTCCCTGCTGCTGTTGTCCGCCTGTGCCAGTGCGCCTCCGCCGCCACCGGCCCACTCCGATGCGCTGTGGCGGTTGATCGAGCGTGACTGCCGTGGCACCGAAGGGCCGCGTGGCGACTGCCTGCGGGTGGAAACGGCGGCGGACCGCCGCGATGTGCTGGTCAAGGACGCGCACGGCGACTATCAGTTCCTGCTGATGCCGCTGGACAAGGTCAGCGGTATCGAAAGCCGCAGCCTGTACCAGCGCGGCGCACCCAATTACTTCGGCGCGGCCTGGCTGGCCCGCACCCACACCGAAAGGGCGCTGGGCCAACCGCTGCCACGCAACGTTGCCAGCCTGGCACTGAATTCACCGCATGGCCGCTCGCAGCATCAGCTGCATATCCATGTGGACTGCCTGCGTGCCGATGTACTGCAGGCACTGGATGCCCACGCCGGCGCGATGGGCAGCCGGTGGGCACCGCTGCCGGTGCCGCTGCGTGGCCATCAATACCAGGCACGCCTGCTGCCGGGTGCGGAACTGACCTCCAATCCGCTCAATCTGCTGGCCTACGACCTCGCAGGCGTGGACGACGTGGGCCAGTGGAGCCTGGTCGTGGTGGGCCGGGACGCAGTGCAGGGCGGCCCGGGCTTCATCCTGCTGGCCACCCGCGTGGACGCCGGCACCGGCAACGAGGCCAGCGGCGAAGAGTTGCAGGACCATGCCTGCTCGGTGCTGACCGGTGCCGGCAACGCGCTGGAGCGGGTGCGCTAGTCCAGCACCCTGTGCTGGCTCCGCCACATTGGCGCGGTCAGTGCCAGCAGCTGACGGTCCTGCCAGCCTTCCATATCCAGATGATGGTCGCGCAGCAGGCCTTCCTGCTCGAAGCCGAAGGCCCGCAGCGCGGTGGCGAACGGATCACTGCAGTCCGGTGGCAGCATCACGAACAGGCGATGCAGGCCGACGTCCTCGAACAGGAAAGGACACAGCGCCTGCAGTGCCGCGTCGGCATGCGGGTGCCAATGCTGCAGCGACAGCAGCTCGGCGCTGCGCGCGTGTAGTGATTGCAGGCGGACGTGCAGCTGGTCCAGCACGTTGCCGTGGTCGTCATCGAACACCCCCAGCAGCAGCTGGTCGTTGTCCTGTTCCAGGCGTGAGCGATGCATGTGGGCGAGGAAGCGCGCTTCCTCATCGATGACGGACGGATCGCGGCGGCCGCGCCGCCGGCGGTCATCGAACAGGCGCCAGCGTGGCAGATCGGTGCGTTGGAACGGGCGCAGGGTGACCGGGGCCACCTGCAGTTGCAGCAGATGGCGGCGCAGCACCGGGCGCAGCGGGGGGAGGGGGAAGGTCGGGTACGGGGTCATCATCCCAGCAACGATGGCCGTGCCTGCAGCCCTGCACCATTCAAAACATTGCAAAAGTGTGGTGGATGGCACTGCGGGTCTGATTCGGTTCAGGCATAAGGCCATCAGGCCTGGTCATTTCCGTTGAAACCGCCCATTCAGGACACTTTCGTTACGGGATCGTTATGCGTCGTACAGGCCGCTGCCCCCGTACCACCACCCGCCCAACTCCCCAGGAAGCCCATGTCCGCCTCCCACAAGGCGCTGCGCCCGCGTCCGCTGGTGCTCGCACTGTCGTCCCTGATGCTGGTCTCGCTGCCGGCCTTCGCGCAGGAAAGCGCACCCACCACACTGCAGGAAGTGAAGGTCACCGGCTCGCGCATTCCGCGCGCCAGCGTCGAGGGCCCGTCGCCGGTGACGGTGATCAGCCGCGAGCAGATCGATGCGCAGGGCTACCGCAATGCCTTCGATGCGTTGAGCGCGCTGACCGAAAACACCGGTAACGTGCAGGGCGAGGACTTCGGCAATACGTTCACGCCGGCCGCCAACACCATCAACCTGCGCGGGCTGGGTCCGAACCGCACGCTGGTGCTGGTCAACGGCCGCCGCCAGGCCGACTACCCGCTGGCCTACGAAGGGTCGGTGAACGTGGTCAACCTGGCCAACATTCCCAGCGCGCTGATCGAGCGTATCGAGGTGCTGGCCGCTGGCGCATCGGCGGTATACGGCTCCGACGCCATCGCCGGCGTGGTCAACATCATCCTCAAGGACCGCTTCCAGGGCGTGGACGTGAACGTGCGCGCCGGTGGCACCGAGCAGGGCGGTGGCGACAACCAGCGTGCGCAGGTGGTCGGCGGCAGTTCCGGCGAGCGTTGGGATGCGCTGTTCGGCTTCGAGTTCGATGTGCGCAAGGCGATCCACGCGCGCCAGCGCGACTTCATGGATTCGCTGGACGATGATCCGGCTGGCAAGGCACCGCAGGCGACCGCGATCGCCTATCGCCGCAATGCCGCCACCGGCCGCAACATCGACCCCGGCGTCAATGGCTGCGATGGGGCGTCGGAGATCTACGGTGGCAGCGTGTTCCGTGCCAACAACCCGAGGCAGGGTTGGTACTGCGGCAGCAACGAGGCCGCCGCCAGCTACTGGACCGTGCAGACCCAGAAGCGCAACCTCAACGGTTATGGCCTGCTGACCTTCCACGTCAACGAGACCACCGATCTGTTTGCCGATCTGGCCGTAGGCAGTGCACGGATCTACAACAACACCCGCGCGCCCACCTGGACCTCGGCGCGTAATTACTTCTACAACCAGTCCACCGGCAACCTGGAGAGCTGGTACCGCCGGTTCGCGCCGGAAGAAATCGGTGGCCTGCCGCGCAACGCGAACCGCTTCCTGGAAAACTCATGGTCGTTCAACGTCGGCGCGCGTGGCCAGATCGGCGACAGTGGCTGGGACTATGAGGCGGTCTACAGCCGCTCGCGTTACGAGAACCGCACCCGCCGCCCGGTACTGCTGGCTGGCATCAACGAGTACCTGCTCGGCCCGAAGCTGGGCGTGCGCAATGGCGTGGAGGTCTATGCGCCCGACCCGGCGCGCCTGTTCCAGCCGTTGACCCCGAACGAATACGAGGGTCTGTCGGGCTACCAGGAAAGCCGCAATGCGGCGTGGCTGCAGACCTTCAGTGCCAGTGTCAACGGGCGCCTGTTCGCGCTGCCCGGTGGCGACGCTGCATTGGCGGCGGTGGTTGAAGCCGGCAGCCAGGGCTACCGCAATCGCCCGGACCCGCGGCTGGGCACCGGTGAATTCTGGAACACCAGCGCCGGCATCGGTGCCGGTGGAGAGCGTGACCGCTATGCGGCCGGCGTGGAACTGCAGCTGCCGTTGCTGCAGTCGCTGACCACCACCCTGGCCGGTCGCTATGACCAGTACCGTGCCGGTGGCGAGCACATCGGCAAGGCCACCTGGAGTTTCGGCGTCGAGTTCCGGCCGATCGAGAGCCTGCTGATCCGTGGTACGGCGGCGACCAGCTTCCGTGCGCCGGACATGAACTACGTGTTCGCCACCGAGACCCGCGGCTACAATCCGGGCATGACCGACTACTGGCGCTGCCGCACGGCGGGCCAGTCGTACGACAACTGCGACTACAACGGCCTGTCGATCGACTACAGCAACCGTGCCAACGCACAGTTGCAGCCGGAGTCTGCGAAGTCGTATGGCTTCGGCGTGGTCTGGTCGCCGCTGGCCGGGCTGGATTTCAGCGCGGACTACTACGACATCCGCATCGACAACGAAGTGACCAGCCTCGATACCAGCCGCATCCTGCGTGATGAGGCCGATTGCCGGCTGGGAAAGACGCTGGGCGGCGAGGCGCGTGATATCGGTTCACCGCTGTGCCAGGACGCGCTGTCGCGTGTGATCCGCAACCCGTCCAACGCCACCGTGCAACCGGACCAGGTGACACGTGTGCTGATCAATCCGATCAACGCGGCCTCTGAATCGGTGCGTGGCCTGGACCTGAAGGGCAACTGGCGCTTCGATGCCGGCCGCTACGGCCGCTTCACCACGCGCCTGGCCTACACCGTGGTGCTGGAGCACACGTACCGGCAGTTCTCCGACGATCCGGAGCGTGACATCCGCAATTCGCTGGATGACTACCAGTGGCGCAGCAAGGCCAACGGCAGCATCACCTGGAACCAGGGTGACTGGACCACCACGCTGTATGGCAACCGCTTCGGTTCGCTGCCGAAGACCGATGGCAGTGGCCGCATCGCGCCGTACATGACCTACAACGCCAGCGTGTTCCGCCAGTTCGGCGAGAACCTGTCGGTGGGCGTGATCGTCAACAACCTGCGTGACAGCCGCCCGCCGGCGGACAAGAACGGAGGCGGCTGGCCGTTCTACCCGGTCGGCAACTACGACCCGTACGGCCGCCAGTACTGGGTGCAGCTGGACTACCGGTTCCGCTGATCCGACGGATGAACGAAAGGCCCGGCACTGCCGGGCTTTTCTTTGTGCAGTGCACCCGTGTTGCCGCTGCGCGCGTGGCATGCTGTGGCGCTACATGGAGGGCGATGCGCATGGATGTCAGGGTGTGGAGCGTGATTGCAGTGGTGGCTATTGCGGGTTGCAGTGGCAGGCAGGCGTCCAGCGTGGAGGAAGCCGCGGAGGTGGCCAATGCCGCGCCTGCGCAGTCTCACGCGCAACCAGCGGAGCATGCTGGGCCATCGCGCGCGGCAACGGCATCGAGTGCCACGACGGCTGCCCCTGGGCTCGCGCAACCGGAGGGGCACTTCCTCGAGGGCGAGCGCATGCTGCTGAGCGAGGAGGCCGTGTCCGTGCAGAAGAGCGAGGCGCTGCTGGGTTCCGACAAGGCTTTCGCGCAGGCGATCAGCCAGTTCGAGCGGGATGCCGCCGGCCACCCGGAAGTGCAGGACCTGACCCGGCTGTACAGGACGGCCGCGACCCGGCTCATCGGCAGCGACGGCTCGCTGGTGTCGTTCGCCTGTGGCTACAGCCTGTGTGTCGGCGAGATCCGAAGCCGTACCGATGAGGATTTCAGTGCCTGGTCCGAGGCGATCGGCATGGACAAGGCGGCCCCGGTCTACAGTCTGACCACCGCGCCGATGACACGGGGCAGGGAGCAGCGTGGTGGGCGCTTCGTGTTCTCGGTGGATCCGGCCGCCAACGGCATCACGGGCCCGTAGCGCCGGCGGATGCCCGGCGCCACGGCGCGTTACGGAAGCGCCTGCTGCAGGTACGACTCGATGACGTAGCTGAAAGGCTGCTGCTGGCGGTCGCGCAGCAGGGCACGCACTTCCAGGATCACGCCGTGATCGCCTTCGCCCCGCGGCGGCCAGAAAGTCTGGTCAGCCAGGGTCTGGCGCTGGAAGCCGAGCGGGCCGACCACGCGACCGAACGGTTCGTCGGTGCTGTCCAGCACCTGGTTCATGGCCGGGCTGAGATGCTCCGGTAGATACCAGTTGTCGGCCTCGGACAGCACGCGGCTGCCGCAGACCAGCTGCACGCGGCGATAGCGCAGGTCGGTACCCGGCTTCACGCCCAGCGCCTGCAGCACGTCTGCGGGGGCAGGCTTGTCCTGGCCGTGCACGCGCACCGCGCGGACCCGGGCTTGTTCGGCCAGCCCATGTTCGGCGCACCAGTGTTCCAGCGTAGCGGTGGCGCTCTGCCCGGACAGCACGCGCTGGTGCAGGCGCTCGACCAGTGCAGCCGGGGCGATCCGCTGCTGGCCCGGCGGCGAATGCAACGGCGCGGCGGCCGCAGCATCGGTGGCGGACAGGCTGGCGATCGGGGCGGCGGCAAGCAGGGACGCGGCCTGCCAGCGGCGGAGACGATCGTGGCGGTCGGACGGGCCCATGCGGCATCACAGCGGAAACAGGCGCCCATGTTACCCGTTCAGGGGTGTGCACGGCGTGGCTGCGACCCGTTGTCGCAGGGGGAATCATCGTTCTGGTGAATGCGTGCCATCCAGATATTTCGTTGGCCGATGGCTGTGTCGAGGCGCACGATGGCGCCAGTCTTGCCTTTCCGGGAGTTCCCGATGACCCTGCAGTTCATCCACGGCGGCGTCGACCGCAACGGTGCATCGCTGCACTTCCATATCCGTGATGGCCGTATCAGCGGGCTCAATGGCGATGCCAGGCCCGACGATGGGGCGGAATGCGTCGATCTGAAGGGCTTCGCGGTGCTGCCCGGGCTGGTCGACGGCCACATCCACCTGGACAAAAGCTTCGTCGGCGACCGTTGGCACCCGCATCAGCCGGTGAACAGCCTGCGTGAGCGGCTGGCGGTGGAAAAGGCGGCAGTGGCAGGTGCGGCGCCGATGGTCGATCGCGCGGAGGCGCTGATCCGCCAGTGCAGCGGCTTCGGCACAGTGGCGATGCGCTGTCATGTCGATATCGATGGCAGCACCGGCCTGGGCCACCTGGAAGCGGTGCGAGAGGCCGCGCTGCGCTGCGCCGACATCATGTGCATCCAGCTGGTGGCGTTCCCACAGGCGGGCGTGATGTCCTGCGCTGGTACCGCAGCGGTGCTTGAGCAGGCCCTTGCAGCGGGTGTGGACGTGCTGGGCGGCATCGATCCGACCACACTCGATGGCGATGCCGAAGGCCAGCTGGCGCTGCTGTTCGGCCTGGCCGAGCGCTACGGCGTGCAACTGGACATCCATCTGCATGAGCCCGGCGAAACCGGCCTGGCTCAGCTGCTGCGCATCGCTGCGCGGACCCGGGCCGCTGGCCTGCAGGGGCGTGTTGCGGTCAGCCATGCCTATTCGCTGGGTGAAGTGCCGCTGGCGCGCGCGCTGCAGATGGGCGAAGCATTGGCCACGGCCGGCGTAGCGATCATGAGCAACGCGCCGGGTGATCATCCGTTCCCGCCGCTGCGCGCGCTGCATGACGCCGGCGTGCGCGTGTTCGCCGGCAACGACAACATTCGTGACTGCTGGTGGCCGTATGGCAATGGCGACCTGCTGCAACGCGCGATGCTGCTGGGCTATCGCTCCGGCTTCCATACCGATGCCGACCTGATGCTGGCGCTGGACATGGTCACCAGCCAGGCCGCGCAGGTGATCGGGCTGCCGCAGTACGGTCTTGCGGAAGGGCATCCGGCCACTTTCGTGGCGGTGCGTGCCGACCACGGCCCGGCCGCCGTGGCCGGGGTGCCGGTGGAGCGCCGCGTGGTGGTCGACGGACGCTGGCTGTAGATCCACGCCGCGCGAACCCTTGTAGCGCCGAGCCATGCTCGGCAGTTTTTCAGACGTAATCGTCGGCGCGGGTGGCGACGAATTCCTCAAGCCACACCAGCAGATGGGCGATGTCGATGATCTCGCCCTGCTCGACGCGCTTGAGCAGCAGCGTGCTGGCGCCGATCTGCAGGCTGCTGTCGGCATAGCGCAGCACCGCGTCGATGCCCCACGCATCGGTGACCTGCATCCAGGCCAGGCCCGGCACGCGCTGTGCCAGGGTGTCACCGAACGCCACGCCCAGCGCTTCCCAGCCATCGCAGTCATCACGGTCGATCAGCTCGGCATCGACCACGCGCTGCAGCGTGGCGGCCGGCAGCGGCCATTGCACCGGCAGGGTGGGAAAGCCGGCGGCCACGCGCGCGGCGATCAGCGAGCGCTGGTGCTGCAGATGCGTCTGCAGTGCAGCGGGCAGGGGATCGAAGCGGGTGGGGATTTCGTCGGACATGGCAGAGCGCCGTGGGGCACGGAAACAGCGGTACTGTAACGGGAGGCCAATTGCCTTTGAGCGCTGGAATTGATCAGATTTCGATGATCAATGCGCGAGATCCACGCCGGACAATGTGGCTGTCGAGGTTGCCGGCCAGCGGCCGGCACTACCTCAGGTGCGGTGATCAATCCGGCTCGCGTTGCACCTGCCGCCACAGTTCGCTGGCCAGCGCGCGCACAGCATCATCTGCGTCGGCACGATGCAGCAGGCCGATCTCGTAATTGTCGATTACCGGCAGCTCGCGTTCGCCATCGATGATGCGGTGATCGCGGGTGACCGCGCGGCGTGGCAGCAGGCTGATGCCGATGCCGTCGGCCACCGCACCCTGGATGCCGCTGAGCGAGGAACTGGTGAAGGCGATGCGCCAGCGCAGGCCCAGCGCCTCCACGGCGTGGATCATCTCGTCGCGGTACAGCCCGCGCGGCGGGAAGGTCACCAGCGGCAGTGGGTCCTGCAGCAGGCAGCTGCTGCGCAGGCTGTCGATCCAGTGCATCGGCTCGCGTCGGCAGTGCACTGCCTGGCGGGTGTTGCGGCGTTGCTTGACCAGCACCAGGTCCAGTTCGCCGTGGTCGAAGCCGTGGGCCAGGTCGCGGCTGAGGCCGCTGCTGATCTCCAGTTTCACCTGTGGGTGGCGGCGGCTGAAGGCGGCCAGCATGCGCGTGGTCTGTGCGTTGACGAAGTCCTCGGGGACACCGATGCGCACCGCGGTTTCCACGGTAGCGCCGGCCAGCGCCTGTGCCATTTCTTCGTTCAGGTCGAGCATGCGCCGCGCGTAGCCAAGCAGGGTGTGACCGGCGTCGGTGGGGTGCACGTCGCGGTGGCCACGTTCGAGCAGGCGATGCCCGGCCAGTTCCTCCAGCCGGCGCACCTTCTGGCTGACCGTGGACTGCGTCGAATGCAGGCGTGTGGCCGCCGTGGTGAAGCTGCCGCAGTCGGCCACCATCACCAGCGCCCGCAGCAGGTCCAGTTCGAACAGCGTTCTATTCGATTTGGCACTGTCTTGCATTTGAACATTTCACTTCTGGATGCACGTGGCGACTTCTACCATGCAGGCGAGGGGGCAGCAAGCACCGCGCCCCGGTTGTACCGGCATCGCCCGCTGGGCTCGCCGCACAGGAGAACCGAAGATGCGAATCCATCGTTGCCATCGCTGGCCTGCTCCGGTGGGTCGCCTGTTGCTGCTGTGCCTGCTGGCGATGGTCATTCCAGCCTGTTCTGCCACCGTGTGCTCGGCCGATGCCCGCCTGCGCGATGCCGCCGCCCGCGGTGATGCCGAGGCAGTGCGTGGGGCGCTGGAAGACGGCGCCGATCTGGAGGCGCGTGATGACCAGGGCCGTACCCCGCTGCTGCTTGCCACGCATGGCAACAATGTAGACGCCGCGCGTGAACTGATCGAAGCCGGCGCCGACGTCAATGCCAAGGACGCCATGCAGGACAGCGCCTACCTGTACGCCGGCGCGCGTGGACTGGATGAGATCCTGGCGATGACCCTGGCGCATGGCGCCGATCTGGGCAGCACCAACCGCTATGGCGGCACCGCACTGATTCCTGCCGCCGAGCGCGGCCACGTGGCAACGGTGCGCACGCTGCTGCGCGCCGGTGTTGCGGTGGATCATGTCAACCGCCTGCACTGGACCGCGCTGCTGGAAGCGATCCTGCTAGGCGACGGTGGCGCGCGCCACGTGCAGATCGTGCAGCTGTTGCTGGATGCCGGCGCCGACCCCGAGCTGGCTGACGGCGACGGTGTGACGCCGCTGGCGCACGCGCGCAAGCGCGGCTACACCGAAATCGAGACCCAGCTGCGCCAGCATGGCGCGGCACGCTGAAGACCGTTCCCTTCCACTCCGCACGCTGCGCGTGCCCACCAGGATGCTGTCCATGTTCCGTTCCCGTCCGTTATCGCTTGCCATCCTCCTTGCGGCAGCACCTCTGTCGGCGTCTGCTGCCGAGCGCGCCGACCTGCTGATCCGCAATGCCACCGTGGTCGATGTCGAGAACGCCAGCACCCTGGCCGGGCAGAGCGTAGTGATCCGTGGCGATGACATCGTCGCAGTCGGCCCGGACGCCACGATGCGCAGCCAGTGGAGCGCGGCCCGCCAGATCGATGCCAAGGGCAAGTACCTTATCCCGGGCCTGTGGGACATGCATGTGCATTTCGGTGGTGGCCCGGCGCTGATCGAAGAGAACAAGGCGCTGCTGCCGCTGTATATCGCGCACGGCATCACCACCGTGCGCGACTGTTCCGGCGATCTGCCCGAGCAGGTGCTGCAGTGGCGCGGCGAGATCGCCAAGGGCACGCTGTTCGGTCCGCGTCTGCTCAGTTCGGGCGCGAAGATTGAAGGCATCAAGCCGGTCTGGAAGGGCACGATCGAAGTGGGCAGCGAGGCCGACGCCGACAAGGCGATCAGCCGCCTGCAGCACGACAAGGTTGATTTCGTGAAGATCACCGACAGCACGCTGAAGCCGGAACTATTCCTGTACTCGGCCAGTGCTGCGCGCAAGGCCGGCTTCAAGGCCTCGGGCCACATTCCGATGGCGCTGACCGTGGAACAGGCGGTCGATGCCGGCCTCGCCTCGATCGAGCATCTGGACTATGCATTCAAGGCCGGCAGCAAGGACGAGGCGCAGATTGCCGCCGACTTCGGTGCCGGCCGCATCGACCGTGCCGAAGCCAATCGTCGCCTCGATGCGAGCTTCGACCGTGATACCGCGATGCACGCCTACCGCGATTTCGCCAGGCGTGGCGTGTTCGTGACCCCGACCCTCAATGGTGGCCGCATCCTCGATTTCCTTGACCAGGATGACCACGCCAACGATCCGTACCTGGCCTACATCGGCCCGGGCCTGCGTGCGACCTACCAGTGGCGCGTGGACCGCGCGGCGAAGGCCACGCCGGCGCAGATCGAAGCGCGCCACGCGCAGTACCACCAGGTGGCCGCAGTGCTGCCGATGCTGCAGGAGGCCGGCGTGACGATCATCGCCGGCACGGACGCAGGCTTCCTCAATTCGTTCAACTTCCCGGGCATCGCCCTGCACCAGGAGCTGCAGCTGTTCGTGAAGGAAGGCCTGAGTGCTCCGCAGGCGCTGTCTGCCGCGACCCGTTCCGGCCCGGCCTGGTTCGGCCAGATGGACCGCTACGGTGGTGTTGCGCAGGGCAAGGCTGCCGATCTGGTGCTGCTGACCGCCAATCCGCTGCAGGACATTGCGGCGACCGAGAAAATCGACAGCGTGATCCTGCGTGGCACCGTGTATGACCGTGCAGCGCTGGACAGGATGCTGGCCGATACCAAGGCCAAGGTCGCAGCGTGGAATGCCGAGGCCGCAAAGGCGCAATGATCGGCGGGGTCAGAACCCTTCCGACCGGGAAGGGCTCTGACCCCAGCGTCGAACGGAATCCAGGCACGACGCGGATCCATGGCGGCGGACAGCCCCTTGCTTCCGGCACGGGAATGATTCGGTGCGGGGACCTAGCATGGTGTCCGTTTCCCGTTCGAATCCGTGCATGCTTGTTTCGCCTGCCTTGCTGCTGCCAGCCCATGAGGCGCCGCTTCCGCTGCCACCCCCACACTGGGTGATGCTGGCCCTGTGGGGGTTGTTGATCGCCACCGCTGTGCCGGCCGTGCACCTGAGCCAAGAACCGGGTGGTCTGCTGCCGGCAGCGTTGTTCATCCTTGGCGCAGAGCTGCCCTGGATGCTGGCGACGCCATTGTTGTGGGCTGCGTGCCGGCGCTGGCCACTGTCTGGACGCCGGCATCTGGGCGGATGGTTGGCGCTGTGCCTGCTGCTGACTCCGCTGTTGACGGCATTGGGATGGACCCTGGGCCATATGCTGCTGCAGCTCTGGCAGGGGCAACCCTGGCCAGCACTGCCGCAGGTGCTGCGTGCGATTGGTATCACCGCGCTGTTTGCGTTGCCGACCTTCATTGCGGTGGCGGGCGTGGGCCATGGCCTGGCCGGACTGCAGCGGTTGAGGGCGCAGTCGGAGGTGCTGCAGCAGGCTCGTGAAACAGCCCTGCGCCAGCATCTGCAGCACCACTTCCTGTTCAATGCGCTCAACGCCATCGGCGGCTTGGCGCTGCAACGTCCACGTGCAGCGGACGCGGCACTGGCGCAGCTGTCCTCGCTGCTGCGCGATACCCTGCAATGCCCATCGCAGCGCTGCTTTGCCGATGAACTGGGCGCAGCACAGGACTATGTCGCGTTGCAGTCGCTGCTGCACGATCAGGAGGTGCATCTGCATCTGCAGGCCAGCGCGGATGCATTGGCCTGTACGGTCCCTGGCCTGTTGCTGCAGCCGTTGATCGAGAACGCGGTGTTGCACAGTGGCTGGCAGCCGGATGATGGGCCATTGCGGATCGAACTGCGCGCCGGTGTGGAAGACGGCATGCTTGACGTCGTGCTGTTCAACCCCTGCCTGCGTCCACGCACGAGCGATGGCCTCGGCACCGGCCACGCTGCGACTCAGCGGCGGTTGGCGATGAAGGGCGGCAGGTTGCAGGCCGGAAGCGAGGGTGATGGCTATCGCGCGCGGCTGATCCTGCCGGAGGTCGCGTGACGCGTCCTTTGAGCGTGCTGCTGGTGGACGATGTAGCACTGGCACGTGCCCGCCTGCGCCATCTGCTGGCGGACATTCCGCAGGTCAGGGTAGACGCGGAAGCCGCCACTCTCTCGCAGGCGCGCGATCTGATGCGAGGACGCCGTTTCGATCTGTTGCTGCTGGATCTGGTCCTGCCCGACGGCCGCGGTTGGGAGCTTCCCGAGAAGCAGTCGTCGCTGGCCGCGCACACCATCTTCGTGACCGCGCTGCCGCAGCACGCTCTGCGTGCCTTTGAGCTGGGCGTGGCCGACTATCTGCTCAAACCAGTGGCGGCGCCGCGCCTGCTGGAAGCGATCGAGCGCGTGCGCCGCTTGGCAGGCCTGGCACCGCGTACGGAGGACCGTGCGCAGACACTGGCAGTGCCTGGTAGCGGTGGTGTCCAGTATGTACCGCTGGCGGAGATCGACTACATCGACATGGCGGGCCACTACGCCTGCATACATGTGGGACGCCAGCTGCATCTGCTGCGTGAGCCGCTGGGGCTTCTGGCCGAACGGCTGGCAGATGGAGGACTGTTGCGCGTGCACCGCTCGGCGCTGGTCAACCCGCTGCGGGTGCGATCACTGATCGAGCGGCACAACGGCGATGCGCTGCTTGAACTGGCCGACAGCGTGCAGCTGCCAGTCAGCCGCAGCCACAGGCCGGCGCTGGAGGCGGCGCTGGCTGCACGTACCTGACACACAGCTGGTGCCAGTAGCGGCACGGGTGGTGCCATCTTCGCCCAAGCACGCAATCCACGCTTAGCGACCCATGCACCCTACCGCTTTCCAGATCGAGACGGAGCATACGGATGCGTTGGGGCTTGGGGATGTTGCTGGGCGTGCTGGCGCTGCCTGCGTTGGCCGGTGTGAGGGTCAATGTCGATGACCATCTGGGGCGCGCTGATCGCGTTCCAGCCATTACGGTCGAGGGACTGGCGGCGGCCGAAGTAGTCCAGCTGAGGTTGTCGATGCAGGATGGCCGGGGCCAGCGCTGGCAGTCACAGGCTGCACTGCGCGCGGACCTTCAGGGAACGGTCGGCACCGCACGCAGCGGCTCGGAACAGGGCAGCTATCGGGGAATCGACGCCAATGGTCTGATCTGGTCGATGCAACCACAGGAGGGGAGAGCCAGCGCACTTCCCGTGCAGTGGCAGCGCGCCGATGACGGCTTGGGGTTCCAGTCACAGGCCTTCGAACTGGAGGTGGAGCGTGCAGGATCGGTGGTCGCACGGCGGACCTTGAAGCGCCATCTGATGCTGCCTGGGGTACAGGTGCAGCGGGTTGAGATCGACGGACGCGAAGCGCACCTGTACTTGCCAGCGGATCTGAAAAGCGACGCAATGGCACCTGCGTTGGTAGCACTGGGGGGAGCTGAAGGCGGGTTCGATGGTGGCGACCTCTATGCCGCGTGGCTGGCGAGCAACGGCTACATCGCGTTGTCGGTGGCGTGGTATCGCGGGCCGGGCGTGCCCAAGGACCTGATCGAGGTTCCGTTGGAAACCGTGCGCGACGCAGTGCACTGGCTGCAGCGCCATCCCCGGGTGGATCCACAGCGGGTAGGGCTGATGGGGGGATCCTGGGGTGGCATCGTGACCATGGCCACGGCGGTGCATCTGCCTGAGCTCCGCGTCGCCGTGTCCTGGGTAGGCAGTCCAGCCCCGTTTCGTGGCATCGCCCGTGACGTGGCCCCGGCCGACTTCCGCGCGGTGGACCGCTCGCCGTTGAGCTGGCAGGGCGAACCCCTGCCGTGGCTGCCGTATCGCGAGGATGTTGACTGGGGCAGGCCGGGACCGTACTGGGAACCGGCATTGCGTGCCGCGATGCTGCCCATCGAGAACATTGCCGCACGCACGTTGTGGATCGGAGGTGGTGGAGATCGGCTGGGTGACTCAGGCGTGATGCTGGCCGTTGCGCAGCGTCGGCTTGCAGCGGCAGGGCGTGGTGACCGCGACCGGTTCCTGTACTACTCAGATGCAGGGCATCTGATCACAGCGCTCCTGCAGCCGACCACCCATCGGCATGATGTAGGCCCGTTCATTGAAGTGGGGGGCACGTCCGTAGGTCATGCCCGTGCGGACCGTGAGGTTGGACCGGCAGTGCTGGCGTTCCTCGCCGAGGCTCTATAGCTGAAAGCGCGGACGCCTGTTCATCAGTTGAACTTCCCGATGTTGGATTCCGATCCGATTGAGCTTCATCCATGCATGGCGTGGATCTACCGTGTCGACCAAGGTCGACACCTACCAACAGCCACCGGAATCTGTCAGAGGTGGGGCGGTGTCGGAGTGCGGGGTGTCAGCCGCATGGGCCCGAGGCATGCCTCGGGCGGGTTGGGCAGGACGCCCAACCCCGGTCTTGCCGAGTGCGCAGGACAGCGCACACGAGCATGCGGCTGCCAAGCCTGAAAGGACGTACTTGTGGCGTCCCCGCAGTCCGACACCGCCCCGCCATCTCACGGAAAGCCCGTTTTTGCATTTGCTGTTGAGGTTGCCGGCCAGCGGCCGGCACTACCGAAGGAGCGGCGGCGCCGTGGGGTGCCGCCGCGGGACATCATTAGCGGCCAGCCGTGGGCGAACACGAGCGGCTGGCCGCTGCCCCAGTCCTTGTAGAAGATACGGGTGCCATCGGCGACGGTGACGTAGTTGCTCATTGCAGGTTCCTTGGCGGAAGGGAGGGAAGGCAGCGGCAGTTGTGCCTGTGCCTTCGGAAGAACAGCGCAGCGCACGCTGGGCGGCTTGCACGGCTGTGCTGGATTGCCCGGCTCTGACGCATATCGCTCTGGCGCAACGTGGTCGGCATGTCGACGATGGCCGCAGCCTGGTCGTGGAGCCCGCGATGCCGAGAGTGCGATGCAGCCCCCTGTTGTGCCTGCTGTTGGCCGCAGTGGTGCATGCGCAGACCAATGTCTACAAGTGCGTGGATGGACCGCATCCGGTCTACCAGCAGACGCCGTGCCAGGGGCGTGCGGAATGGCGATGGGAGGTGCCGGCAGAGGCGTCGCTGTCGCGTGGTCCGTTGCCGAAGGCAGCCAAGGCGGCCAGTGCAGTCCCGGCCCGACCACGCAGCGTGCGGTCGGGCCGGGCGCACGCCGCGCTGATACCCATCAGCACCGATCCCACAGCCTGTGAGCGCGCGCGGCAACAACGCGGAAAGGCGCTGGCCAAGGCCGAGCGCCTGGACTTCGTACAGCGGCGGCAGCTGGATGACGCGGTACATGACGCGTGTCGTTGAATCCAGGAGTGCCAGAAACGACAACGGCGCCCGAAGGCGCCGTTGTCAGCAAATGCCAGGTGTCTGACCTCAGCGTCCGTCGCTGGCCGCCGGTGCCGGCGAGGACACGCTGTCCGGCTTGGGCAGGCTCAGTTCCGGGTTGCCCTGTTCGGCCTGCAGGATCTGGATGCGGCGCTGCAGTGCATCCAGCTGGCTGTTGGTGCTCTGCACGTCGGTACTCAGGCTGACCGCCTGCTGCTGGGCCTGCTGCAGGGCCGCGCTGACCTGGGCCGACTGGGCCTGCTGCTGCTCCATTTCCTGCTGCAGGGTGCGCAGGCGTTCCTCGTTGTAGGCCACCAGGCGCTCGGTATAGCGCTTGCCGGCTTCCAGGCGGGTAGTGTCGATATAGACCTGTGCCAGCTGCTCGGACTGCTGCGCGAAGGTTCGGTAAACACGCTCGGCGTTGTCGACGGCGTCGGTCTTGATCACCCGCCAGAAATTCTTTTCCTGGAACAGGGCGACGTAGTAGGTCAGGGTGTTGGCGTTGAACAGCAGGCTGGCGCCATAGTTGCCGTTGTAGGTGGTGCGCAGCTCGGTCAGCTGGCGCGCATCCATCAGCTGCTTGAGTTCGTCAACGGTGTTGCGTACCACCGGTGCAGTGCGCGCGGCCGGCTCTGCGGCAGCTTCGCGGTCGCCTCGTGCAGCCATCGCCGCCGGTGCCACCAGCATCATGGCCACGGCCAGCATTGCCGCGCTGCGCGCGGGCCGGGCGAAGACCGCGCCCCCTGAAGTTTCTCGCATGTCTAGACCATCCACGGATGAGTGTGGGTTGAGATGAAGGTGGTTCCCCGCCGGGAGTCTAGCATGGGCGCGGGCGCCGCCAAGGGCGCCCGTCACGGGTCAGTAGACCAGTTGCGCCGCGCTGCACTGGATCGACTGCACGTTGACGTCGGTACGGCCCAGCTCCAGCCCCAGCACGCTGGCCAGCAGGTTGGTCAGCAGCGAGCCGACGCTGTTGAGCACCGGCCGCAGTGCGGCCAGGATCGGCTTCAGCAGCGTGCACAGCAGGCCGCTGCAGCTGACGCTGCCATCGGGGTTGGCGACGCCGCTGCCGCCGGTACCGTCGAGGAAACCGGCCGGCGCGGTCTGGATGTACGAGGCCAGGTTGTTGCGCACACAGCCGTTGTAGTCGAGCAGGTTGCCGAGCAGGCTGTCGCAGCGGTTGATCAGCAGGCCGCCGACCAGCGAGCCGAGCAGGCCATCGAGCACGCCCAGGCCCTGGCCGGTGACGGTGACCTTGAACGCATCCCAGACCTGGCCATCCTTGTGGCAGGTGGCAAGGTTCAGCAGGCCACAGGCATAGGGAAGGCCATCGGGTACTGTCCAGCTGTTGAGCGGGGCCAGCTGCCGGCTGGGGTCGCCATCGCGCAGCAACGGGATCAGCTTGTTCACGTCGTAGCGCGTGTTGGGTGGGAAGGTCGCCTGCAGGTAGCGGTCGGCGAGCGCCTTGGCAGTGTCGTTCGCGCTCATGCCCTGCTGCGGTGAACTGAGCATGCCCGCCAGCACGCGCAGCAGTTCACTGACCAGATCGGAAACGGCATTGCCCAGCGCCAGTGGATTGATCTGCGTGGAGCCACTCTCGCCGGCAGCCAGGGTCAGGTTCTGTGAGCTGGTCAGGGCGGGCAGGGCGATCTTGTTGGTGATCAGGGGCTTGCCCAGCAGCTTCAGCAGCTGCTCGTTCTGCAGGGTGTTGTCACAGACATTGTTCTTGGAGAAGCGTTGCGCAGGATCGACCTTGCCCACGCAGGCGCGCAGCACCGAGGAGTCGACCTGGATGGTCGCCTTGGGCGGACTGGCGCCGCACTGGATGCCGGTCAGCGTGCCCATCGCGTTGGCGACATCGACATGCAGCGGCAGGTGCAGCTGCGTCCCCAGCAGTTGCAGCAGGGGGCCAAGCGCGAACAGGTTGTTGCTGTCCACGTCCACCATCAGCCGGACCTGCGCGTTGTAGGCACGCGAGCCTACGCCGCCGATGGCGATCGACGGCGGTTCGACCACGCCCGCCTGTACGTTGATGCCGAGCAGGTTCAAGCCTTCGACCGCGATGCCATTGCCTTCATTGGCGATGGAGATGGCCGTGCTGATCAGGTTGAGCACGCTGATCTTCGACTCGAGTGCGCTGCCGGCGGTACCGTCTGGAGAAATGACCTCGGCGAACAGGCCACCGCCGCCGGACTCGCTGCCCAGTGCGATGTTGAGCTTGGTGATGTCCAGCCGGGTGGCGACCAGGTCCGACAGGGCCCGCAGCTGCACGCCAACGGTGGTGTTGCGGCCGACCACTGTGGCCGTGGCATCAACCAGCTGCGCCAGCGAGATCTTGTTGACCGCCAGCAGCCGGTTGAAATCGGCCACGCTCAGGTTGGCGCTGACCGGGATGTTGAGCGCCTTCAACAGGCCCGATGGGGTGATGTTGGCCTGCGCCAGGCCGTCATAGGAAAGCACCGTGGCATTGGTGACATCGAGGCCGATCAGGCGCAGGGTCGACATCAGCAGCGAGTCGCCCCGGGTCCGCAACAGCTGTGAGCCGACCGCGAACACCGCGGTGGGCTCCGAGCGGCGGGCAACGGCCTGCACGCTGACGGTCGGCAGGCTGGTGTTCTGGCCGAAGAACGGCAGCACGCTGCGCTCGGCGACCACCTGGACCGCGTTGCGGGGGTTGCTGGCGTCGACCGTGGTGACGAAACGGTTCACCGTGCCACGGCTGGCGCTCCAGTTGCCGCAGCGGATCTGCAGGCTCCCCGCAAACTTGTTCTGGGTCAGCGCACTCTGCCGCGCCGCACTGTTGTCGCTGTTGTCCGAGGTACACAGCTCCAGTCGTTGCGCGCCGGCCAGTGCGGCCAGGTCGGCGACCTTCTGCGCGTCACGCTTGGCCCAGAACAGATAGCCGATTTCGATCAGACCCAGCATCGCCAGCAATGCCAGCATGACCAGCATCATGGTGATCGACATGCCACCACGCGGGCGGCTGAAACTGAACTGGCGTGGGCGTTTCATGGCCTACCTCAGCGTCCGGATGAGGATGTTCCCTTGGACTTGGCGACATCGGTTTCAAAGAAGTCCGGGATCTCGTGTTCAAAGCTCTTGATGTAGCGGGCATAGCTCAGGGTGGCCTGGTCGCCGAGGATCGGTAGATGCTGCCCGGCCTGCTGTCCTGATGCCTGCAGGCGGAACAGGTTGCGTGCGGTATCACCGATCTGGCTGCGTACCGGGCGCGGTGCTGGAGCGATGCCGTCGGCGGCGACAACCGCCGTGGTAGCGGTTACCGGCGTCGGTGTGGCGGGCGCTGCCAGGTCGACCGTAGGCAGTGGCTCGGACTGCAGTGGCTGCGCTGCCGGGGTGGACGGACTGCCACCGCCGAGCATCTGCCCGGTCAACGGCTGTTGCTGCGCTTGCGCGGCTCCCGCAACCAGCAGGCAGGTCAATACGGGCAGCAGGCGTCGGGACAGGGGCTTCGCGGTCATGGTGTGTTCCCGTTCGGGCGGTCGGAGGCGCTGAAGCGTTCCAGCATCGAAGGCGGCAGGCGCTGCGGATCGCGCGCATCACGGGCATCGCGGCGCGGTTCGGCTGCCAGTCGTGTGCTGCCTGTTGTTTTGCTGCTGGCCATCGCCGTCGCCGTCGCTGGGGCGGGTGGCGCGACCGTTGCCGCAGCAGCGGCAGCAGCAGCGGCATGACGTTGCTGCAGGCGGGCGCGGATCTGTGCGGCCTGCTGTTGGATGCTGTTGCGGGTTTCTTCGTTGAGGTTGGCCTGCTGGGCAAGACGCTCGGCGGTGGCGGTATCGCCACGAAGCACCGCCCACAGCGCCAGGTTGGCGGTGGCCTTGGCGTTGCCTGGTGACAACTCCAGCGCCTTGGCCAGCGGTTCGCGCGCCTGCTCGAAGCGGCCCGCGCGCAGCCGTGCATAGCCGAGGTCACCCAGGTAGCTGGTATTCAATGGCTGCAGCTGGGTGGCCTGCGCCAACGCCTGCTCGCTGCCGGCATCGTCATCGCGCCGCGCAGCGATCAGGCCCAGGCCATGGGCGGCCGCGGCGGCCTGGGGGCCACTGGAAAGATCGCGGTACAGGGTGACCGCGGCATCGGCCTGTCCAGTCTCGCGCAATGCATCGGCCTGCAGCAGGCGCAACGCCGGCGGGTCCCCGTAACGCTGGCGGAAGGCATCGACATGCGCCAGCGAGGCATACCACGCCCCCTGCTGCTGCATGCGCTCGATCAGCTCCAGGTAGGCGTTGCGGCTGTCCTGCGGTGCCGGTTCGGGCGCGGCCAGGCTGGGCGCACGCAGATACTTCGGCGTGGTCGATGAGCAGCCGCCGGCGACGGCGACGAGAGCAAACAGCAGGCAGGTGTTGCGCAGGGCAGGCATCAGGGCGATCCCATCTTGGACATGGTTGTGGCCAGCGCGACCAGCGCGGGGCCGGCAAGGACCAGCATCAGCGCTGGCAGCAGGGTCAGCATCATCACCACGGTCATCTTGACCGAGAGCTTGCCGACCTTTTCCTTCAAGGTATTGCGGCGCTGTTCGCGCAGGCGGACGCTGAACTGCCGCAGCGGCTCCTGTACCGCACCGCCGTGCGCATGCACCTGCAGGATCAGCTGCATCAGGCTGCTCAGGTCGTCGTCGGCATAGACTTCGCTCAAGCGGCGCAGCGACTGCGCGCGGGTTCGGCCGTGGGTATAGGCCACGTTGGCTTCCTGTAGTTCGCCACCGAGTACCGGCAGCGCGTCACGCAGCTTGTCGCCCAGCGTCTGCAGGCTCTGGTCCATGCTGAATCCCACGCCCTGCAACAGCCGCAGCAGGTCGATCAGCAGAGGCAGCTCGTTGTCGACGGCCCGCCGCCGCCGTTTCACCCAGGAAGAGAGAACGAACTTTGGCAGCAGCAGGCCGGCGGCCAGCGCACCGATCACGACCATGATCCTGGCCAGTCCCGTGGCATCACTGAAGGCCAGCGCCAATGCCAGCACGAGCAGCGCCAGAAGCAAGCGCAGGCCGAGATAGATTGCGGTGCCGCGACGCGTGTTCCAGCTGGCCAGGTCCAGCAGCAGGCGATCTTCATTGGCCAGCAGCGCAGCTTCCAGGCGACCGCCACTGAGCGCGCGGCCGAATCGCTCCAGCCAGCCCAGTGAATCGCGTTGTGTGGTCTCGTTGTCACGCGCCTCTTCGCGCGGTTGCAGGGCGGTCTTCAACGTGGCCGAGGTTCGGTGTTCGCGATGGCTGCGCACCCAGCCGGCAATGCCGAGCAGGGCGATGCCAGCCGCAAGCAGCAGCAGGGAGAGGGCGAACCAGGCGCTGGCGCTCATCGGGCATCTCCGGGGTGGCTGCGGCGGTTCATAGTGATTTGGCCAGGCGATACAGCAGGAATGCTCCGAACAGCTCCAGCCCCAGTGCGATCAGCAGGATCTTGTGACCGAGTGGATCGTGCAGGACCGGCTGGAAAAACTCGGGGCTGGAGATTGCCATCAGCACGGCGCTGGCCGGTGGCAGCAGGCCCAGCACCCACGCCGACATGCGCGTCTCGGAGGTGGTCGCGGCCAGTTCCTGCTGCGCCTGTTCCAGGTCGCGCATGAAATCACCCATGCGCTGCAGGATCTGGTCGGAGCGGCCACCAATGCGCACGCTGACCCCGACCACCACCGACAGAACCTTCAGCACATCCATGCGATACGGCTGCGCCGCCAGTGCGAGCGCGCGGTCCAGGTCCATGCCGCTGCGCGCATAGCGCACCGTGGTATCCAGCAGGCCACGCAGCGGTGCGCTGGTCTGCATCGATGCCACCTGGAACGCTGCCTGCAGGCTGTTGCCCAGCGCGGTCAGACGCACAAGGTTGTCGAGGAAATCCGGCAGCTGGTGCAGCAGCTGCGCGCGCAGCTTCGATGTCCGCCGCATCACCCACAGCCAGCAACCCAGAAGGTACAGCAGCAGGGTCAGCGGAAACATCCATGCGGTGCCGAGCCGCAGCATCGCCACCACAGAAAGCACCAGCCCCGGCACCAGCAGCATGATGGGAAGCTTCCAGCCCGTCTGCAGGCCGGCGCGCTGCAGCAGGCCGTCCAATGGCAGCACGCGTCGCCCGCTGCTGGCCGGTCGCGGCGGATCGTTGGCCGCTGCAACGGAGGCGCCAGCGGGGGCGCCAGCACCGGCGCTGCCACGCGCAAGGCGCTGTTCGGCGTGCTGCATCGATGCCTGGCGCTGCTCGCGGCTGCTGGCTGTGCCCCACAGCCAGACCGCCAGAGCCAGCAGCACCGAGATGATGCTCAGTACGCCCAGCAGCAGCCCAGTGCCCATGCTCAGAAGTCCCCGTACAGGGATTCGCGCAGCTGCTGGCGGAATGGCTCCAGCTTGTGCGAATGCGGATGGAAGCCCAACCCGATCCAGCGATCGATTTCCCTGCCGTTGCCGTCGATCTGCAGCTCGTGGCGGAACATTTCCTGGGTGGTGATCAGGTTGTCGCTGACGCCGGTGATTTCTGTGATCGAGACCAGCACGCGGCGGCCACTGCCGAGGCGCGAGATCTGCACGATGAAGTCGATGGCGCTGGCGATCTGCCGCCGCAGGCTGTCCTCACTGCCCTGGAAGCCAGCGAAACCGGCAAGCATCTCGATGCGGTACAGGCAGTCACGCGGCGAGTTGGCGTGGATGGTGGCCATCGATCCGTCGTGGCCGGTATTCATCGCCTGCAACATTTCCAGTACCTCGGCGCCACGCACCTCGCCGACGACGATGCGATCGGGACGCATGCGCAGGCTGTTGCGCACCAGGTCGCGGATGCTGACCGCACCCTGGCCCTCGGCACCACCGATCCGGCTTTCCAGGCGTACGACGTGCGGATGGTTGAGTGATAGTTCGGCGGTGTCCTCAACTGTGATCACGCGTTCGTTGGCCGGCACGTAGCTGGCCAGTGCGTTCAGCAGCGAGGTCTTGCCGGAACTGGTGCCACCGGAGACCAGGATGTTGCAGCGGCCCAGCACCATCGCCTTCAGCAGCGCCTGCATGGGTGCATCGAAGGTGCCTTTGGCCAGCAGCTCATCGGGGGTGAACGGGTCCTTGCGGAACTTGCGGATGGACACCATCGGCCCGTCCACCGCCAGCGGCGAGATGATCGCGTTGAGGCGGCCGCCGTTGGGCAGTCGCGCATCGACCATCGGGTTGGAATCATCCAGGCGGCGCCCCAGCGGAGCGAGGATGCGGCGCAGGATGCGCAGCAGGTGGGTATCGTCGGTGAAGCGCTGGGTGGCGCGCTTGAGCTGGCCGCCCTGCGAGACGTGCACATCCTTGAAGCCGTTGATCAGGATGTCTTCGATGGATGGATCGTGCAGCAGGTCGTCCAGGGGGCCAAACCCGGTCAGCTCCTTGACCAGGCCTTCGGCAACCACCTGCATCTCTTCCTCGTTGATCGGGATGCGCCATTCCTGGATGAAGCCCACGGTCTGCACCTGCACCCAGCGGGCGATGGTGTCCGGGGCCCAGGAATCGATGTCGATGCGCTCGTCCTCGATGCTGTTGAGCAGGTGCTCGTGCGCAGCCGACAGCACCTTCTGGTACTGCTCGGTCTGTGCGAACGGCAGATGGCCGGCGGCGCTCTCGGGCAGCACCGGGCGGGCAGCGGCATGCGGGAACGGAGTTACCTTGTCTTCCATTGCGATCCACCCAGAGCAAGGGAGAGTCTTTCCCGCAGGCCCTGCGCCTGGACCGGGCACGCAGCCGGATCCAATCGCGGGACGAGCGGGGCGAGGGCACGCAGGTAGGGGTCGCGCGGCGCATCCTGCAGCAGCAGATGGCCCTGGCTGGCCGCCAGGCGTACGCGCGGTCGTTCGGGCAACGTTGCCAGCAGCGGCACCTCGAAGCGGCGCGCGATCTGCTCCGGGCTCATGCCGCTGCTGTCGTCGTGGCGGTTGATAACCAGCTGCAGGCGCTTCTCGCGTTCGCGCTGGCCAGCGAGGTGCTTCAGTGCCTGGTCCAGTGACACCAGCGTGGCGATCGAGGCGTCGGTGACCAGCCAGATCTCGTCGGCCTGGTCCAGCAGCAGCGGTGGCAACTGTCGCAGCGGGCAGCCGCCGGCATCGCACAGCACGCTGGCGAACACGCCGCGCAGCCGCTGCAGCAATGCGCCCGGGTCCGAGGGTGGCACCGCATCACTGCCACCTGCACGGTCCAGCAGCACCAGCCCGGACTCATGACGCGCCATCGCGGTGCGGGCAAGGGTAGCGTCGATGCGGCTGGCATTGCGCAGCGCATCCTCGTAGTGGAAGCGGCTGTCGAGATTGAGGTACAGCGCAAGGTCGCCCGAGGGCTGCGCCAGTTCCAGCAGCAGGCCGTCCTGCTGCAGCGCGTCGCCCTGGGCCAGCGCGCGGGTCTGCTGCGCCAGCACCGACAGATGCGCAGCAAGAGTGCTGGTACCGACGCCGGCGCGCACCCCCAGCAGCACGATCAGGCGTGCCTTGTGTGCCAGCTGCGCCGAAGGAGCCGGTCGTGGCGACAGTGCGCGGCGCAGCGCTGCTTCGATGCCGATGTTGTCGCTGTCCAGGTCCAGCACGTCACGCAGGCCCACGCGCAGCGCCATCACCACACCTTCCACCTGGCCGGCACTGGTGGAACCGACCGCGACCAGCATCAGCTCCGGCTCGGTCTGCTGCAATTGCTGTGCAAGCACGCTGGAGGCGGCCGCGTGCTCGGGACGGAAATCGAGAAGCACCAGGCTTTCCGGTCCGCGTTGCAGGTCCTGCGCGGAAGTCGGCATGCTGCTGTCCTGCCAATGCAGGGTGGTGGCCGGCGGCAACTTGGCGGCCAGCCGGGGCAGCAGTTCGCGATCCATGCCGTACAGGACCAGGTTCATCGGTGGTCCTTGTGGATGCAGCGGCTGGGCGGTGGCGTAGGGCATGGTCGTGGTATCGCAGGCATCATGGAGTCAACGCGAGAAGCCGGGCACCGGGTCCTGGCTGATCGGGCCGAGCAGCCACGAACCCCATTCCGGAAGGTTCGGCTTGGCCTCGCGTTCGCCGGGCAGCGGTAGTTCGGTGTTGCGCGCCAGCGGCTTCACCAGCCGCGGCGTGACGATGATCACCAGTTCCTTGTCCTGTCGTTTGTAGTCGAAGTTGCGGAAGAACGAGCCGATGATCGGCAGGTCGCCCAGCAACGGGATCTTGCCGACGCTGGACACCACGTTGGAGCTGACCAGGCCGCCGATCACGAAGCTCTCGCCGTCGCCGAGCTCGACGGTAGTGTCTGCGCGCCGGGTAGTGATCGAAGGGATCTGCACACCGTTGAGGGCGATGGCGTTGCTGTAGTCCAGGTCGCTGGCTTCCGGAGCCACCTTCAGCGCGATGCGATTGGGTGCCAGCACCGTCGGGGTCACGGTCAGGCCGATGCCGAACGGCTTGTAGGTGATGGTGGTGGTGCCCAGCCCCTGCGGTTCCAGGATCGGCAGTTCGCCACCTGCCAGGAAGCTGGCACTCTGGCCGGACAGCGCGACCAGCGTCGGTTCGGCCAGGACACGCGCCATGCCGTTGCTCTGCAGCAGGTCGACATCGGCGTTCCACAGGCCCTTGGTCGAGCCGAACACCAGGCGGAATGCAGAGGAAATGGGCGACTCGGCTTCGTTGCCGGAGTTGCCTTCCTTCATCCCGGGCAGGATGCCGGTGTTGCCAGGCAGCTGGCCGCCTGGACGGGCGAAGCCGTAGGCGAAGTTGCCATTGCGGTTCTGGAAACTGATGCCGATCTGCTTCAGCGCCGTCTTGTTGAATTCGACGACCTTGACCTCGACCTGGACCACGCCGCCGCTGCTGACCGTCGATGTATCAGCAAGCGTGCCGTCCTTGCCCAGCGCCATCGCCGCGGTGCGCTGTTCCTGCATGTGCGAGAGCACGCTGTCGGTACTTCCCTGCAGCAGGCCCTGGTTGTCCTGCTGGGTGAACACCAGCCCGCCCGAGCCAGTGGCGGCCGCACCCTGCACGGCGCTCTGCACCCGCACCTGCAGGCGCTGCGGTTCGGCCTGCCTGCGGTGCCACAGCAGCAGGGTCGTGATGCCTGGCGCCTTGCCGACCAGCAGTGCCTGGCGCTGGCCGCGCAGCATCACGATATCGGCCACGCCGGGGTCGGCGATGGCGACCCGCTCCAGGTCGGCCGGCAGCGTCCACGGCCGTTGCTCACGTGCCTGCAGTACCAGATCGTCGGCCGCCACGCTTGTTGCCGGTGCCAGCAGCACCAGCAGCAGGGCCAGCCAGCGCTGGCGGGGGGAGAGGCGTGGACTGCGGCGACGTTCGGTCATGGATGCGCTCGATGCAGGTCAAAGGGAACCACGGGGAGCAGAGCTGTCCCCGCGGATGATTTCGATGCCAGGCGCGCGCTGGGTCCTGTGGCGCGTCGCAGGTGCGCGTGCCGGCGGCTGTGGATTGGCGCGCGCCGGAGCGGTGCCGCGGCCAGCCAGCGCATCGTCATCGATGCCGGCGAAGGCATGGTTCTCCGGTCGTTGCAGCGCAAGCTGCTGTTCCGCATCCAGGCCGCGCAACGGATCGATCACCCCGCGCGACTGCGGGAACAGGGCGAGGTCGGGCAGGCCGGTATCAGCCGGATTGCGCAGGGCCAGGAACAGCTTGCCCTGCTGCGAACCCAGCAGCAGGCGATTGGCATCGGCCACCGGGACTGCCAGCACCGCACTGCGTGCCGGTTGGGTGGCTTCGTTGCCCGTGGTGTGGCTGCTGCCGCTTCCGGTGATGTCGGCGGCACGCGGGTCGTTGCGGTTGTCGCCGTCGTTGCTGGCGACAGCTTCGCTGGTGGCCGGGGCAATATCCTGCTGGCCATAGCTGAGTACGCGCAGGCGGGACAGCAGCAGGCGCGTCTGTGCAGCCTCGCCCGGGCCGCTGGCGTTGGGCTGGGCATTGCGCAGGTTGAGGAAGACGTCGACGAAGTCGCCGGGCAGGATGCGGTTGCCAGCGCCGACCAGTTCATCGACCGGCACCGCAAGGGCGCGCTCGCCCGGGCGCAGCTGCAGCGAGAATCCCTGCGCCAGTGCGCTGCTGCTGATGGCGGTGCCTTCGGCGATATCCTGCACCGGCACCTTGCCGACGACGGTAGCGATGCTGGTGGCGGCACCGGCGACCGGCGCGGTGCGCTGCGCAAGGCGCAGCCCGTTGGCGGTGATCGGTTCGCCGGCCGGCAGGCGCGCCACCGCTTCCACCACCGTGACCGTCTGGGCCTCGCTCTGCGCGACCGGAGCCGCTGAGGCCGGGGCGTCGGGCTTGCGCCCGATCATGAACGCGACCAGGGCCAGCAGCACGGCCAGCCCGATCAGGGCAACGGCGGCGATGCGGGTCAACTTGAGCATGAAACCGTCTCCTGTACCGATCGTCAGTTACCGCTGCCGAGGTCGAGCTGTGCGACCGCGACGCTGCGGATGGGGGCCTGCATCACCCACTTGTAGAGCGTGGCGGTGCCGGGCAGGAAGGGATGGCTGGCGTAGTCGTAGCTGACGGTCACGGTCATGCACTGGGCCGTGGCCAAGCCCGCGCAGGGCGCCTGCGGCGACACCACCACGGCGTTGCTGCCGCCATTGCTGCAGTCGACGGTCTGCGCCGAGAACTTCAACAGCCATTGCATCGAGTTGCGCGCCGCGACACATGCTGCTGTACGGCGCTCATTGGCATTGCCATAGCGCAACGATGCGCGCGCACCCTCGGCCGAGGCGGTGGCCAGGGTCTGTTGCGCAGCCATGATCATCACGCCGGAAAAGGTGAACATCAGCAGCGGCAACAGTCCAAGCATCAGCATCAGTGCGAACTCGATGCTGGCGACGCCACGCTGCCGGCGGGGGCTGCGGGAGTTCATGACACACCTCCGTAGGCGCTGATGAGGATCCAGCCGATGGCGGAAATCGCCAGGTAGGCTGCATAGGGAATGCCGTGGCGTCCCTGCCGGGCGCTCTGCATGTCACGGTGCGCAGGATGTGATTGCCAGTGCGAACTGGCGCGGTCTACCTGGGCCTGCAGCCCGAACGGCAACAATGAACTCAGTCGGCGCGACACCAGGACGATCGCCGCATGGGCACCGGCAGCGAGGCTGGCCGCGATCCAGATCGGCAGCAATGCCTGCCAGCCCAGCATCAGGCCCAGTACCGAGAAGAACTTGACGTCGCCCGCGCCCATCCAGCGCACTGCATGGAACGGCAGCAGCGCTACCAGGCCCAGCGCCGCGCCGGCGACGTGGGAACCCCACGGCAGGCGCGGCGCGTTGAACTGGCCGGCGATGATCAGGACAACCGTGATCGCGCACGCCGACAGCAGCCAGGTGTTGGGCACCCGGCGGGCATACAGGTCGCTGATCGCGATCCGCAGGCACACGCCGATGGCCAACAGTCCCAGCAGTGTCATCGCACACTCCATTGTCCGTCAGTGGACGGTAGGCAGTTGCTGTCCCTGGTCCAACCTGGAACGCCGCTCAGGTTGCGGGCGTGGAGCCTGATGCCTTGGTAGCAAGATCAGAGAGATTCTTGAACAGCGTCTCGAAGAACCCCTTGATCTCCTTGTTGCCGACCGCGATCAGGATGCCGGCAATCACAGCAGCCAGCAGCCCGTACTCGAGTGCGGTAACGCCGTCTTCTTCCTTCAGGAACCTGCGGATCGATGCGTTCATGACGTTTGTCTCCCTCTACCTGTCTACAACAGGACACCTGCGTTGGGCGGTGGCCCGGCTCCGCCGGGATCGTCCGTGGACCTCCGCCGATCCTGGCGGAGGAGGCATAGCGGGACGGGCCCACTGTGCTCAAGCAGGGTGATCGTTTCCAGGGAGGGCGCCGACTGCGCGGCTACGACCGCACGGCGCCAGGCCGGTGGTCGAAGTATCGTGCGATGCGTGCATGTTCATGCGTTCCCCCTGGATGCGGCCTCTTTATGAAGGACCGGATCACCTTGATATCGACTTTGCCTGAATGGCGGCCCGCTGCAACCGGAACCTATATGCAAATTCGGCAGAAAACACTCGGACCTTAAACTTTCAGATTGTTTCTGTGACGAATATCCGTTCGTGGGCAAAACGGTTCATCCACGTGCAGATAATGTGATTCCTCTAAACTTTCGCATGCGAAAACCGTGCCAAACACGACAACAAACTCTTCACTTGTGTATCGGTTTTCTTCAATGCATTCCGTGGGTTTACCCGCGAAGATTATCGGGCATACTCGCATTCAAGCTATGGAGTTTTTCCGGGTGGGCTGTGCGGCATTGACCGTTCCTCTCCCGGCAACGGCAGCGGTTCCTGTAACGGTGTGCGCCCTGTCAGGCAGTGGGGGCCGCATCGCATGACGGATCAACGGGGGGGACGACACTGTCATGGTCGATGGTGGGGTAGGAGACGGTGACGACAGCGGCCTGCGGTCGATCGACCTGGCGACGCTGAGCGGCGTGCTTCGTGTGTGTGATGTCGAATTGCTTCTGCTCGATGGCAACGGACCACGGGCGGCCTTCGCTTCGCGCGTGCACGAGGAAGCCCTGTTCTGCAGCATCAGCTGTGGTTTCCATTGCCGTGGGCGCTTCATGCTGCCTCCGGACTGGGCGATGCTGGGGTATATCCACGCCACCGATGAAACGCTGAGCTGGTGCCACGGAGTGCCACTCACGCCGGGAATGGCGTTGACCGTCATGCCCGAGGGTATCAGTGAGTTCACGCTGAGCCCCGGCACCCATATGACCCTGATGCTGGTACCGGTGGTACGCGTGCAGCGCAAGCTGACCGAGCTGAGCCTGCGCAGCACGCCGCCCGCAGGCCAGGCGCTGTCCTTGTTCAACCTGGCCAGTGATTCAGCGCCGCTGGTGGGGTATTACCAGCAACTTCACCAGCAGTTGGGACAGGGCATTGCACTGCAGCCAGATGAAACCGAACGCCTTCTGCATGGGCACGTGCAGGCGCTGCTGGGTGCCGGTGCGGCAGACCGCCCGGGATGCAGCCGTGCGCGCCGGACGCACTATCTGATTGCGCAGCGTGCGGAGAACTTCATGCGGCTCAACCTGCGCCGCAATATCTACATGAATGAAATCTGTGATGCCGCTGGCGTCAGCGAGCGCGGCCTGCGCTATGCCTTCGAGGACCTGTTCGGTACCTCGCCCAATCGTTACCTGTCGATGCTGCGCTTGTGCGCGGCCTGCCGCAGCCTGTCGATGGCCGATTCCAGCCGTCGCTCGGTGAAGGCCATCGCGCTCAGCTGCGGCCTGTGGGACCTGTCGCGCTTCGCCGACAATTACCGCAAGGTCTTCGGCGAACTGCCGCGCGATACCTTGATGCGCGCACCGGCGCAGATCGGCCAGCCGGCCTGACCCTGGCGGCACAAGGGTTTCCCCGTCGTTTCTGCCGGAATTGCATATCCGCTTGCCGATATGGTTGCCGCTTCTGCATAACCGGCTGCCGATTCCGACCGTGGATTTGCCGGAATGCGCGATTGCCGTGCCGGAATGAAGTGCGCAGCCACCGTTGCAAGCGCTGAAATGTCAGTCACCTGCCTAACGGCAAGTCCACTGACATTCCAGTTGTTCGCCTACGGGGGAAATGCTCATGAACCGCATCTACCGGCGTGTATGGAACCGCCAGCTCAATGCTCTGGTTGTGGCCTCGGAACTGGCCACCGGCGATAGCGGCGGCGGTGCCGCGCGCGATCCGCGCAGTGTCCTGCTGACGCCCTCTGTGCTAGCGCTGGCGCTGCTGTGTGCGCTGGCCAGCGGCCACGCAGGAGCATCAGAAACCAATCAATCGCTGCGCGACCTGCAGGCATTGGCCGCGAAGTATGCGCAGCCGATGCCGGTGAAGGTCGATGCCGAAGTGGCATTGGCCGCCGCCTCGCGCCAGGCGCAGAGCAGCCCTGCGATCAGCGCCGATGCACGTGTCGGCCTGCAGCTGAGCACTGCCTCGCTGCCGGTGGTGCGCGATGTGTTGCCGGCCAGCGTGCAGGTGAATCTGGCGGCGAACACCACGCCGAAGCAGGTTGCTGTTCCGGCGCTGGCTGCCGATGTCCGCGCCAATATCGGGCTGGGTCATGCAACCTCCAATGCAGCGAAGGTTGATGCATCGCTGGCGGCACAGGTTGCGCCGTCCGCGCATGCGCCGCTCGGCGTGGCTGCGGATGCGCGGGCGAAAGCCAACGTTGGCGTCGCCGGTGCGCAGGTGGCCTCGATCGATACCGGCGCCACGGCGGCGGCCGGCATCAGCAGTACCTCGGCGGGTTCGTTGCCTGGGCTGAAGACCTCGGTCGATGGCAAGGTCGATTCGCAGCTGAAGCTGGCTGGGCACCAGATCAATGGCCAAGGCCAGGTCAAAGCGACGGCAGCGGTCACGCTGCCGGCCAAGGAAGAGCTGCCGGGCGAAACCCATGACCGTGCGATTACTGCAGCCTTTGATACAGGCGTCGCCGGCAACGTGCGCCTGCAGGCGCCGGATGGGCAGGAAGTGGTGGCCGACCGCAATCTGAAGCTGGCCGGCCAGGCAACGGTCGCGGCACAGAACAGTGCGCTGGGTGTGGGTGGCCTGGTGGGCGGCGTGGTCGGCTCCGCGGGTAGTGCGGTGGGCGGCGCGCTCAACGGTGTGGTCGGCACGGCCGGCAGCGCGGTGGCGGGGGCACTTAACGGCACCGTCGGCACCGTTGGTGGCGTGGTTGGCGGCGCACTGAATGGCACCGTCGGCAACGTCGGCGGTGCAGTTGGCGGTGCGCTCAACGGCACCGTTGGTACAGTTGGCAGCGCGGTGGGCGGCACGCTCAACGGCGCGGTCGGTACCGTCGGTGCAGTCGGTAGTGCCGTGGGTGGCGCACTGAACGACACCGTTGGCGCGGTGGGCGGCACGCTCAACGGCGCGGTCGGCACCGTCGGTGCAGTCGGTGGTGCCGTGGGCGGTGCACTGAACGGCACCGTTGGCACGGTCGGCAGCGCGGTGGGCGGCACGCTCAACGGCGCGGTCGGTACCGTCGGCGCAGTCGGTGGTGCCGTAGGCGGTGCGCTCAACGGCACCGTTGGCACTGTTGGCAGCGCGGTGGGTGGCACGCTCAACGGAGCGGTCGGTACCGTCGGCGCAGTCGGTAGTGCCGTGGGTGGCGCACTGAACGGCACGGTTGGCTCCGTTGGTGGAGCAGTCGGCGGTGCGCTCAACGGCACTGTTGGTTCTGTCGGCAGTACGGTGGGCGGCACGCTCAACGGTGCCGTCGGCGCAGTTGGTGGAACCGTCAACGGCGCCGCTGGCGCGGTGGGTGCGGTGGGCGGCGCAGTGGGCGGTACGCTCAACAACACGGTTGGCGCGGTGGGCAGTACCGTTGGCGGTGTGCTCAACGGCGCGACCGGCGGCAGCACCGGTGGCCTCGGCGGCCTGCTGGGCAACACGTTGGGCAACGTCGGCGGTGCCGTGGGCAACCTGCTCAACGGCAACCTCAATGGCACCATCGGCAATCTCGGCAGTGCCGTGGGTGGCCTGGTCGGTGGCACGCTGAGCGGCCTCGGCCTGACCAAGCCCTCGGCGATTCCGCCGACCAGTCCGAAGGCGCCGGCACCGGCCGACCCGAATGCGGGTTTGATCATCGGCACCGGCGGCCTGGTTGGCAACGTCGGCCAGCTGATCGGCCCGACCACCACCAGCCTGTTCGGTGGCAACGGCTACCTGAGCAACGGCAACCTCAAGCTCAGCAACGCCAACGTGATGCAGACCTACTCGACGGTCAACGTGCTCGGCCTGCCGTTGGTCAACCTGTCGCCGGTCGGCAGCACCCTCAATGGCCTGGGTGGCGCCGTTACCGGCGGCAGCTCGCACCTGACCCTGATTGGTGGCGTCACCTCCGACAGCTACATCTACAACATCAACAACGGCAACCCCGGCGGCCTGCTTGGCCTGCTGCTGCCGAAGGATTCGCCGGCGTGGGCGGCCAAGTGCCTGGATATCGCCCTGGCCGACATCTCGTGCTGGGCAGTCAATGCGGCGCAGGACTACCAGGTGCTGATGGGCGACGGCGCCTTCGCCAACGGCTCGAAGGAGGTGGTGATCGGCGCCAATGCCCGCCACGAGCTGCCGAAGGTCGATGCCAACGTGGCCTTCCCGGGTGCCGGCACCAATGATCCGAGCAACCCGACCGGTGTGCCGACCGCTGACTACGCGGCACGCATGGGTCATTCGGTGATCGTCGGCGACAGTGCGGTGGGCACGGCCAACGGGCAGACCCTGCTCGGTGCCGAGGCCACCTCGAACCAGGCGAACTCGGTCGCACTGGGCTACCGCTCGGCCGCGCTGCGCGGCGCCCAGGCCAGCTACAGCGCGTACGGGCTCACCGCTCCGCAGGTTTCGGCCGGTGAAGTGTCGGTGGGCACCGCCGGTGGCGGCGAACGGCAGATCACCAACGTCGCCGCCGGTAGCGTCAACACTGATGCGGTCAACGTGGCGCAGTTGAAGGGCGCGATCAGCCTGATCGATGATGTGGCGGCCGCTGCGGTGACCTACGACCTGGACGGTGCCGGCAATCCGAACTATCGCCGGGTCACGCTCGGTGCCGGCACCGGCACCACCACCATCGGCAACCTGGCCGCTGGTGCGGTCACTGCCGGCAGCCTGGAAGCGGTCAATGGCGGCCAGCTTGCGGCGACCAACGCCGCCATCGCCGGCTTCTTCGGTGGTCGCGCGGCCTTCGATCCGGCCAGTGGTGCCTTCACTGCACCACTGTTCGAGATCAGCACCATCTCCACCGGCGGCGCCATTGCCAAGGGCTTGTATGAGAACGCCACCGATGCATTCGCCGCGGTGGACGGCTCGCTGGTCAACCTCAACACGCAGATCACCGACATCCGCAACGGCGGCACCAAGTACCTGCGGGTGAACTCGACCGGCACCGAAGCCCTGGCCAGCGGCACCGACTCGATCGCCGTCGGCACCAATGCCCGCGCCACCGCCGCCAACAGCATCGCGGTGGGCGCCGGCAGCCTGGCCGACCGTGCCAACTCGGTGTCGATCGGCGCGGCCGGAGCCGAGCGCCAGGTCACCAACCTGGCCGCGGGTACAGCCGCCACCGATGCGGTGAACGTCGGCCAGCTGCAGGCATCGGAGCAGGGAGCCCTGCGCTATGACCTCAACGGCGACGGCAGCGTCAACTATGCCAGCGCCACGCTGGGCCAGGCCGGCACCGCCACCACGCTGCGCAACCTCGGGCCGGGCCAGGTCAGTGCCACCAGCAGCGAGGCCATCAACGGTGCCCAGCTGTTCGCTGCCAACCAGGCCGTGGCTACCCACCTCGGTGGTGGCGCAGCGGTCAACGCCAGCGGTGTGCTGACTGCACCGACCTACTCGATCAACAACGTCGCCGCCAACGGCACCGTGACCAAGGGCAGCTACAACGACGTCGGCACCGCCTTCGACGCGGTCAGCAACTCGCTGGCCAATGTTGCCGACCAGACCGATGAGATCGACAAGCTTGCCGTGAAGTACGACGTCGATGGCAGTGGCAACGTGCTCAACAGCGTGACGCTGACGGGTACCGGCACCGGCGCGGTAAAGATCACCAACGTCGCCGCCGGTAGCATCCTGGCCGGCAGCAGTGATGCCATCACCGGCGACCAGCTGTTCAGCACGAACAGCACCGTCGCCAACTACTTCGGTGGCACCACCGCCTACAACGGCACCACCAACGTGTGGACCGCGCCGAAGTTCAGCATCTCCAGCATCGCCACCGACGGGACCTTCACCAGCGGCGACTACAACAATGTCACCGCCGCATTCACCGCAGTGGACGGCTCGCTGAAGGTCCTCAACCAGCGCATCACCAACGGCGGCGGCAGCGCCTACCTTGCGGTGAACTCGACCGCAGCGGCCGCTACGGCAGCAGGTGCGGAAGCGGTGGCAGTCGGCCCGCAGGCCAGTGCAGCGGGCGCCAACAGCGTAGCGGTCGGCAACGGTGCCAGCGCCAGTGCCGGCAACAGTGTCGCCCTGGGTGCCGGCTCGGTGGCCAGCGTCGGTGCACAGAGTGGCTACACCGGTGCGTACGGGCAGGCCGGTGCCAGCAACTCGGCCGGTGAGGTCTCGGTCGGCAGCACCGGCAGCGAGCGCAAGATCACCCATGTCGCCGACGGTTCCGATACGTACGACGCAACCAACGTCGGCCAGCTGAAGAACGGCGTGAACTACGCCATCGACGAGTCGAAGAAGTACACCGACCAGAAGATCCAGAACATCACCAACGTGGCCGGCAGCTTCCGCGCCAACAACACCAACAACCTGGCCGATCCTTCCGCCAGCGGAGCCAATTCCGCAGCGGGTGGTGCAGGCTCGACCGCAGCCGGTGCCAACTCCACCGCGCTCGGCAATGGTTCGCAGGCACAGGCCGACAACTCGGTGGCACTGGGTGCGGGTTCGGTGGCGAACCGGGCCAACACCGTTTCGGTGGGGGCCAGCGGTGCCGAACGCCAGGTGGTCAACGTGGCCGATGGCTCGCAGGCCACCGATGCGGTCAACGTGCGTCAGCTCCAGGCCTCGCAGCAGGGTACGATCCGCTACGACACCACGGTGAACGGCGCGACCAACTACAACAGCGTCACGCTGGGCAACACCAACAGCGGGCCGACCACGGTGCGCAACGTCGCCGCCGGCACCGCCGGTACCGACGCAGTCAATGTCGACCAGCTGAAGTCGGGCATGGCGCAGACCCTGGACTGGTCGAAGGCCTACACCGACGAGCGCATGGGCGGCTTCGAGCGTGACCTGCGCAAGACCGACAACCGCGCCTCGGCCGGTATTGCCTCGGCGATGGCCACCGCAGCACTGCCGCAGCCCAGTGAGGCGGGTCGCAGCATGGCCTCGGTCGCGGCCGGCAGCTACAACGGCGAATCCGGTGTTGCGGTCGGTATCTCCGGTGTTTCGGAAGGTGGCCGCTGGATCTACAAGTTCAGCGGTTCGACCAACAGCCGTGGCGAGGCCGGTGTGGCCGTCGGTGCCGGCATCCAGTGGTGATCCCCGCCGCCGGGCCGCAACCGCGGCCCGGCATCGCGGAAACGTCCATAGGGGGAATGACATGAAACAGCATCGCATCGCCTGCGCCGGCCAGCTGGCCGCCGCGCTGGGCCTGATCCTGGGGATGGGCCTGCTGGCCGCCTGCCGCAGCCATGCGCCGGCCGCCGAGGGTCCTGCCGAAGCCACCGCCGTGCACTTCCCGGAGGCCTCGAAGGCCTCGCTGAAGGAAGGGATCTATCCCGACGTCGCCGACCTGCGCCGTTTCGCACCGGGCATGAGCAAGCGCCAGTTGTACACGTTGCTGGGTACGCCGCACTTCAACGAAGGCATGTGGGGCGTGCGCGAGTGGAACTACCTGTTCAACTTCCGCACTGCGCAGGGTGCGGAGTACTTCACCTGCCAGTTCCAGGTGCGATTCGACAACAAGGGCATCGCCCAGGGCGGCTACTGGAAGCCTGAATCGTGTGCGGCGGTGCTGGAGCCGCCGCGGCCGCCGGCCCCGCCCGTACCGGCGCCGTTGCCGGAGCAGCCGCTGCGCCTGTCCGCCGACGCGCTGTTCGGTTTCGACAGCGCGGTGCTCAGCGCCGAGGGGCAGCAAGCAGTGCAGGGCGTGCTGGCACAGGTGCGCGAAGCCAGCCAGGTGCAGTCGATCCGGGTGACCGGCTACACCGATCGCATTGGCAGTGCCAGCTACAACCAGAACCTGTCGCAGCGACGTGCCGAAGCGGTACGCATGGCGCTTGTGCAGGGTGGAGTGCCGGCTACCAGCATCAGTGCCGAAGGACGTGGCGCGGCGGAGCCGGTCGTGCAGTGCGACCAGCGCAATCGTCGCGAGCTGATCGCGTGCCTGGCCCCGAACCGCCGCGTGCAGATCGCGGGCGTGGCACAGCCACGCTGAGAATCCTGCGCCGGGGCAGGGCCCCGGCATCCCGAGTCCCCCTGACCGCCGGCAGGACGTGGCCACGTCTCCCCCGTTGTCCCCGCCTGCCGGCGGCTCAGGTTTGCATACGGTGCACGATGAACGCCCAATTCCTGCCTCTTTCCATGAAGACGGAAACCACACTCAGTGTGTATGGCCAGCTCGGCAACCATGCCGTGGTGCGCATTCCCGGGCGTCGCCTGCCGGGGTTGATCCTGCAGGCCGATACCGTGGCCGGCTTCCTCGCCCAGCTGCAGGAAGCCCAGGCCTGCCTGCGCAGTGGCCGCGCCCAACGCACCGACGCCGAGCTGGACATGCTCATCGACGTTCTGCAGCAGTGGTATTCCTTGATCGAATCACGCCTGGCCGACGCCGGCGAGGCGCTGTAGAAGGAAAAGGGGACGGAGGGGATTAAGTCGTTTCCGGCACCGCAGGGGCAAGAACGACTTAATACCCTCCGTCCCCTATCTCTAGGCGCGGGCGCGGACCAGCCAGCAGGCGGCATCCACGCGTACCCGGTCGCCTTCGATGAAGGGCGCGAACGCGGCCAGCGCCTTGCTTCGAAGTGCGTCGGCGCGGTCTTCCGGCATCGCACGCAGGGCCAGTCCCAGCGGGCCAAGTTGGCCGACATAGGTCGGCAGCTCGTCGCGGGCGATCGAACAGGGCAGGTCGACCGCAACCACTTCGACGTCCTTCCAGCCGGCCGCCTGCAGAAGCCGCTGTACCCGGTCACCATCGGCAAAGGCGAACTGGCCCGGCGAGCCAGGCGCACGGGGTGGCAGCTCGAGTTCATCACCAATGGCGCGTTCGGCCGTGGTCATGAACGGGTTCTCGTCGGCACTGCGCCAGGCGATGAAACGCAGGCCCGCGCCTGGCGTTGCGGCACGATGAAGGTTGGCGAAGGCGGCCTGGCTGTCCTCGAAGAACATCACGCCCAGGCGTGACTGGATCCAGTCGAAGTGCGCGGAGGGCAGCGGATGCTGCTGCGCGTCGGCGACGATGAAGTCCGCGTCCAATCCCGCTGTTTCAGCGCGCTGCCGGGCCAGAGCCAACATCGGCGCGGAGATGTCCAGGCCGGTGCTGTGCGCGGCAGGGCGAGCCGCTGCGGCGGCCAGCAGGCTGGCGCCGGTGCAACAGCCGATATCGAGCAGTTGCGTGACGGTTTCCGGAAGTTCGGCCACCAGCAGGTCGGCCATCGGCTGGAACAGGCCATCGAGGATGGCCTGCTGGGCGACCCAGATCTGGCCACCGGGGCCATTCCAGAGCGCATTCTGATCAACGGGGGATGTGCTGGCCATGGCCTTGTCCTGCCGGGAAGTTGCCCATAGGTTGACGCTTGAAGGCGACTTGAGGTCAAGCCCATGCGTGAACTGGATATCGGCGAAGTGGTCAAGCGCAGTGGCGTGCCGGCCTCGACCCTGCGTTACTACGAACAGCTCGGGCTGTTGCAGTCGCTGGGCCGCCGTGGCCTGCGCCGGCAGTACGACGAGCAGGTGCTGGAACGGCTGGCGCTGATCGGTCTCGGTCAGGCGGCCGGGCTGTCACTGCAGCAGATCGGGGTGTCGCTGCCACCTCAACGCGGATGCATCACGCTGGATCGTGAGGCCCTGCTGGCGCAGGCTGACGTGCTGCAGCGGCAGATCAGCCAGCTGCAGCGGATACGCCGTCACCTGCAACGCGCTGCGGCCTGCCCGGAAGCGCAGGATGCACGCCAGTGCGGTTCATTCCGCAAGTTGTTGCGGGCCCAGCAGCGCGTGGCGGGTGGGTGAACCCGCGCAGCCCCCTCAATCGCGGGTACTGACTTCCCAGGTGGCATGCAGCACGCCCGGTACCTGTTCCATCCGTGCCAGCACCACGTCCAGCTCATCGGCACTCACGGCGGTACTGACCAGCACCGCGATCACATCGGTGGGCGCATCGGCATGCTCGACCACCTGCACATCACCGACCGGATACTGCGCAGCTTCCAGCGCATCGACCAGGCGCTCGCGCACGCGCGGCACGGCTTCTGCATCCACGCTCAGGCGCACCTCATAGGTGGCCTCGGTGGCGGTCTCGTTGATCGGGATGCGGTTGATCGCATTGACCAGCGGCCGCAACAGGGTATTGCCGGCGATGATCAGCACGGTCAGCAGGACGCCCTCGGCCAACATGTCCGCACCGGTGCAGCTGCCGACCGCCGCCGAGCACCACAACGTGGCAGCGGTGTTCAGCCCGCGCACGTTCATGCCTTCCTTCATGATCACGCCGGCACCGAGGAAGCCGACCCCGGAGACCACGTAGGAGATCACCCGCACCGCCTCGGCACTGCCGGCGATGCGCATGCCCAGGTCGACGAAGGCGGCGGCGCCGACTGCCACCAGCACGTTGGTGCGCAGGCCGGCGGTGCGTTGCCGGTACTGGCGCTCGGCGCCGATCAGCGTGCCGAGCACGAAGGCGGCCAGCAGGCTGACCACGGTGTCGGCGAAGGGACCGGCCTGGAAGGTTTCAATGAAGCGCATGGCCGCAGTCTACCCCGCCGAAGTGACAGTCTTTCCACGCCAACGCGTGGATATCCAGATGTGCCAGAAACGACTTGATCCCCTCCGTCCCTTTTTTGAAGATCAGTCGGTGTCCTCGACCCGCTCGCCCATCAGTTCGCGCTGGCGCTTGTCCAGTTCCTCGGCGTAGCGCTTGCGCACGAAGGCTTCGGAGACCACGCCCTGCACCTGGCCGTCGGTGCCGACCACGGCCAGTTCGTCGGCCTGGGTGTGGTCGAAGCGCTGCATCACGGTCACCACGTCCGCGCTCGGCAGCAGTGACACGTCGCGGTTCTCGGCCAGTTCGCCAATGGCGGTTTCCGGCTTCACGCCGTCGCCGTACACGCGCGGAATCTGCACGATGCCGGCGTAGTGGCCTTCGCTGTCGATCAGGATCACCCGGCTGCCCGAGCCCAGCGGGAAGCGCTGGCGGAAGGCGGCGGCGTCGAGGTCGGCCGGCGCGGTGGCCACGCCCTTGCGCATCAGCCGGCCGGCGTTGAGGTTCTGCACCCAGCCCACGTCGCGCGCGCTTTTGATGGTCTCGCCGCGCAGGTGCATGCGCCAGGTCGAGAACGAATATCCGAACCACTGCCGCACCAGCGTGCTGGAGACCAGCACCGCGCTCATCACCACGCTGGTCAGCAGGAAGTCGTGGGTGCCTTCCAGCACCAGCATGGCCATGGTCATCGGTGCGCCGACCACCGCAGCGGCCAGTGCGGCCATGCCGGCCAGCGCGGCCGAGGTGGCGTCGATCACCGGCACGCCGGTGGCCATGGCGAGCAGGCCGGCGAACAGGGCGCCGACCAGGGTGCCCATGAACAGCGAGGCGAAGAACAGGCCGCCGCGGAAGCCGAACCCGAGCGAGATGCCCGAGGCAAGGCACTTCAGCGTCAGCAGGCCGCCGATCCAGATCAGTGGCAGGTGCGTGGTCAGGTCCAGATGCAGTGCGCCATGGCCGGACGACAGCACCTGTGGGCTGGCCAGCGCCAGCGGGATCAGCAGCAGGCCACCGACCACCGGCCGGCCCCACAGCGGCAACGGACTGCGCTTGACCGTGCCTTCGATCGAAGCGATCAGCCGCATCACCGCGATGCCGACCATCGCGCAGCAGCACCCCAGCAGGCCATAGATGGCGTAGTCGGCGGCGCGCACATCAATGGTCGAGGCGGCGGGCAGCAGATAGGCCTCGATGCCGGCCTGGTCGGCGACGAATGCGCCAGCCAATGCAGCGACCGCCACTGGGGCCAGCGCGGCCGGGGTGTAGGCGCCGATGACGATCTCGAAGGCATAGAACGCGCCGGCCAGCGGCGCACCAAAGGCGGCGGCGATGGCACCGGCGGCACCGGCCCCGACCAGGATGCGCACATCGTTGCGGCGCAGGCGCATCACCCGCCCCAGCTGCGAGCCGCTGCCAGCGCCCATCTGCGTGTACGACGCTTCCAGTCCGACCGAGGCACCGCAGCCGTTGGACAGCAGAGTCTGGGTCAGCACGATCAGGTTGTCGCGCATCGACATGCGTCCGCCATGCAGGGCGTTGGCTTCCACCGCATCAAGCAGAGGCCGCTTGAGCCGGGTCGCGGCCAGGCTGACCAGCCCCACCAGCAGGCCACCCAGCGGCAGTACCAGCAGCGCAGTCCAGGTCAGCGAGGGCAGGGAGCTCAGGCGCATGCCTTCGTCCAGCCCGTACAGGGTGCCCTGCAGCCAGCGCGCGATGCCGGACTGCAGCAGGGTCAGGTAGCCGGCGATCAGGCCGACCAGCAGGGCCAGCGCGATGAACCACAGGTCGCTGCCGCGCAGCCGCAGGCGCAGGCCCTGGAAGGCCAGATGCAGGCGCGATGGCAAAGCAGACGGTGACATGGTGGCGGCATGATACGCCGCCACCGTGATCGCCACCGTCACTGCATCGGGCGGTTACCCGCTCAGAAGCGGTAGCGGCCCTGCACGTAGAACGTGCGCGGCGCGGCCACCATGCGACCGGCGTTGCCATCGACGTTGCGGGTATACCAGCGCTTGTCGGCCAGGTTGTTCACGCCCAGCGCGATCTCGCTGTCACCCAGTCCCGGCACCTGCCAGGCCACCTGCGCGTTCCACAGGCGCACGCCCGGCACGCGGCCCACGCGCGCATCGGCGCTCTCGGCCCAGGTGTTGGCGGCGTCGGAGAACTGGCCGCTCTGGTGGGTGCTGGAGACATTGAAGGTCCAGCCGGTCAGTGCGTAACGGGCGCCGACGCTGTCGGTGTCGCGCGAGTAGAACGGCACGTCCAGGCCGCGGTTGTCACCGGACTGCTGGATCGCCTTGGTCCAGGTGTAGTTGGCATACAGCTCCAGCCCGGCCAGAGCGCTGTCCTCGGCGAAGCGGTACTCCAGCGCGCTCTCCACGCCCTTGTGGTCGGTGGCGCCGATGTTCTGGAACGTCGGCGGGGTGATCCCCGGTACCTGCAGGATCTGGTTGTCGAAGCGCATCTTGAACACGGTCACTTCCGCGCGCAGCGCACCGTCCTGCCAGCGCGCACCGAGTTCGGTGGTCCTGGCGATTTCCGGGTTCAGCGGGTTGCTGGCGGTCTGCGAATTGAGCTGGATGTTCTGCACCGGCCCGAACGAGGTGGTGTAGTTGCCGAACACGGTCAGCTGCGGGGTCAGCAGGTAGGCGATGTTGAGCGAAGGCAGGGCCTTGTCGTTGCGGCTGCTGAAGGTCGCCGCACCCCCGGCCTGGCGGCGGTCCATGTCGATCCACTCCATGCGCACGCCCGGGGTGATCCGCCACTGGCCGATCGCGATGCGGTCGTCGATGTAGAAGGCATGTGCGTCGGTGGCGTTGTCGAAACGGTTGGTGGCGCTGGCCACGCCGGTACCGCGGGTGACGGTGTAGCTGCGGTCGTTGCCGCGCTCACGCAGGAAGCGGTAGCCGGCGGTGATGTCGTGCACGCTGGCGCCCCAGTGCAGGCGCTGGGTATAGCGCGGCTCGATGCCGAGCACACGGTAATCGCGCGGCTGCACGGTCAGCTGGGTATTGGCGGCGTTGATCAGCGAGCTGGCGCGGGTGCTTTCGTTGTAATAGGCCAACACCTCGAACTCGCTGTTGGCCGACAGCGTGTTGGTGTAGCCCAGGTCGATGCCGGTGCGGTGGCCTTTCCAGAAATCGGTGGGGCGCGTGTTCTGGAACGGGTCGGCTTCGTACTGGGTGCGGGTCAGGCCGCCCGGGGTGAGCGAGCGAACATCGTAGTAGGAGAGCTTGGCGCGCAGTTCCTGCTGTTCGTCGATGGCATAGGCGAACTTCAGCGCAAGGTCGTTGAAGCGGTCATCGCTGCCCTGGCGCCAGCCACGGCCGTCCTGGCCGGAGTACAGCAGGGCCGCGCCCAGGCCGTTGTCGCCGGTGCCGCCGAGGAAGGCGTTGTATTGGGTGCTGTCGCCGCCGCCGTGGTCGTAGGCGGTGTAGCGCATGCCGGCTTCGCCGTGCATGCCGGCTTCGGTGGGAATGGCGCGGGTGCTGAAGTTGATGATGCCGCCCACGTTCTGCGGCCCATAGCGCACCGCGCCGCCACCGCGCACCACGTCGATCGATTCGATGTTGGAAAGGCTGGTCGGTGCGAACGACAGCTGTGGCTGGCCATACGGCGCCACCGCCAGCGGCACACCATCGAGCAGTACGGTCGAGCGCGGCGAGTAGCGCCCGGTCAGGCCACGCACGCCGATGTTCAGCGACACCGAGCTGCCGGCAGTGCCGGAGTTGTCGGTGACCTGCACGCCCGGGATGCGGCGCATGGCATCGCCGATGCTGGCCGCGCCACTGGCCTCGATGCGCTGGCGGTCGACCACCGTGCGTGCGCCGGCAAAGCTCTTGACGCTGTCATGCAGGCCGGTGCCCAGCCAGCTGCCGGAGACCTGGATGCTGTCCAGCGTGGTGGCGCCGTCCTGGGCGAAGGCGTGGGTGGCCGGGAGCAGGCACAGGGCGAGGGCTGCGGCCAGGGGCAGGCGGGCCGGTTGCAGGGCGTGGATGGGCATCGGTGCGGGCTGTGGAAGGTCGTAAATGAGAATTATTGCTGATTCCATTCGCTATTGGAATGCGTCTGCAGTCCATGCCGAGGCCCCGGTGATAGAGTGTCTGATTGCTTCCTGACTCGCTGAGATCCGCCATGTCCCAAGCCGCTTTCTATCCCGTCGGAACCCCTGGCCAGCCGTGGGGAGCGGCGGAACGGGAGCTGTGGCGTGGCCGCCAGCAGCGCCTGCGTCGCTATGACGAGGAGGTGCTGCCGCGCATCGAGGCGCTGGCCTCGCGCTTTGACAAGGTGGCCTATGGCCAGCTCGACTACGCTGGCGAGACCTACACCCTGTTCGCCCTGCGCAGCCGCGACTGGAACCCGGCGCTGCCGGCTGCCCTGGTCACCGGTGGCGTGCACGGCTACGAGACCAGCGGTGTGATGGGCGCGCTGGAATTCCTCGAAAAGCACGCCGCCGACTACGCCGGCAAGGCCAACCTGCTGGTGGCGCCGTGCGTGAATCCGTGGGGCTTCGAGCGCATCAACCGCTGGAACTTCGATGCGATCGATCCGAACCGCAACTTCCGTGTCGACGGCCCGGCCCGCGAGTCGACCGCGTTGATCGAGCTGATCGCACCGATCAAGGGTCAGTTCGTGCTGCACATCGACCTGCACGAGACCACCGACAGCGACGAAAGCGAGTTCCGCCCGGCGCTGGCCGCGCGTGACGGCAAGCCGTTCGAGCCGGGCTTGATTCCCGATGGCTTCTACCTGGTGGACGACAGCGAGAACCCGCAGGCGGCCTTCCAGCAGGCGGTGATCGCTGCGGTGGAGAAGGTCACCCACATCGCGCCGGCCGACGATAAGGGCGAGATCATCGGTTCAGCGGTGGTGGCGCATGGCGTGATCGAGTACCCGCTGGTGAAGCTGGCGTTGTGTGCAGGCATCACTGGCGCGAAGTACACCACCACCACCGAGGTCTACCCGGACAGCCCGCGGGCGACCCCGCAGCAGTGCAATGACGCGCAGGTGGCAGCGGTGTGCTCGGCGCTGGATTACGCGCTCGCCCATCGTTGATCGCTAGTGCCGGCCGCTGGCCGGCAACCACGGGACACTGGGATTGCCGGCCAGCGGCCGGCACTACCTCACCCCAATGCGTCGGCCCACCATAGTGCGGCCGGTCCCGGCGGCGTATCACGGCGCCACAGCAGGTCGCTGTGGATGCGCCGTGGCCAGCCGGGCAGCACCAGTTCCACCAGCCGGCCACGGTCATAGCGCTGCACCAGCGCCCGCGGCAGCTCGGCCCAGCCGAGGCCGTCCTCGGCCATCTCCATCACCATCAGGTAGTCGGTGGCGGTCCAGGCCAGGCCGGTGACCACGCGGGATTGGTCGACTTCCGCGCTCAGGCGCACCTGTCTATGCCGCGCCAGTTGTGCGGCGGTGCGACGGCCGGCGCTGGCCAGTGGGTGCTCGCGCGCTACGTACACTGACACCTCGCTGTGGTGCGCCAACGGTCGGGCCACCAGCCCATCGGGATAGCGTTCCTGCCTGGGCAGCAGGCCCAGCCCGGCGCGACCACTGCCGACCAGATCCAGCACATCCTCGCCCTCGGCATCCAGCCATTCCAGCTCGATCTCCGGGAAGGCTTCGGCGAAGCGCTGCAGGATCCGCTGCTCGGGATCGAGCTGGTAGACATCGGAGAACACCACGGTCAGGCGCGGCTCGACCGGCGCGGCCAGGCGCACGCTCAACTGTTGCAGGCGGGCATCGGCAGCCAGGATTTCCTGCGCGTGCCCAAGTACCTGGCGCCCGGCCTCGGTCAGCTGCGGGTAGCGCCCGCTGCGATCGAACAGGCTCACGCCCAGATCGGCCTCCAGGTGGGCGATGGCGGTGCTGACCGTTGACTGGGTCTTGCGCAGGCGTCGCGCCGCTGCCGAGAACGAGCCCAGGGCTGCGGCTTCCACGAAAGCCTGCAGGGATTCAGGGGAGTAGGGCATTGATCCATCGCTCCTGTCGATGGGATCTATTTTGATACCACCGTAAAAAGCGATGATACTGGCTTCCATCGCCCCCGTCTGCGGGGCGTTCCGGACCCTCCACGCACGGCGTGGATCTATTGAAAAGGCGGCGCGGTCCCCGCCCGCCAAGGAGTTTCACATGTCCCGTACTGTTCCCGCCCGTGGCGCGCTGGTCGCCTGGGCCTGCCTGACCGTGGCGATCATCGCCGAAGTGGTCGGCACCTCGTTCATGGCCCATGCCGCCCGCGATGGCGGCTGGACCGGTTATCTGATCATGGCCGGCGCGCTGGCGCTGTCCTACTTCTTCCTCGCGCAATCGGTGCGCCGCATCGCCGTGGGCGTGGCCTACGCAGTGTGGGAAGGCCTCGGCCTGACCCTGCTGACCGTGGTCGGCCTCACCGTCTTCGGTGAAAGCCTGTCGCTGCAGCAGCTGGCCGGCCTGGTGCTGGCAGTGGTCGGCATCGTCTGCGTCACCCTCGGGGAGGCGCACTGATGAACACCCTGGCCCTGTTTTTCGTGATCTGTTCTGCGCTGATCGACGTCGCCGCCAACATGATGGTCGCCAAGTCGGAAGGTTTCCGTCGTTGGCGCTGGGGCGTCGGTGCGATCGTCCTCGTCTGGATCGCCTTCGCCCTGCTCGGCCAGGCGGTGCGCTACATGGACCTGGCCACCGCCTATGCAATGTGGGGAGCGATCGGCGTGATCGGTACCGCCACCTGCGGCCGCCTGTTGTTCGGCAACCGCCTGCGTCCAATCGGTTGGGTCGGCATCGCATTGGTCACCGTCGCGGTGCTGCTGCTGAGTACCGCGAAGTAACGCGAAGTAACGCGTCGCTGTGCCAACCCAGGTTGGTACCTGCCAGAACGTGAGCCGCCGCAAGCAAGCGCCCCGGGGAGGATAGCTCCGGGGCGTTGCTGTTTCTGTAGCAGTTAAAAACGTGCGGTGAAGTTCAGCCGCGTGGTGCGGCCCGGGCCCGGCATCAGGCTCATCGCCAGCGTGTCCATGTAGTAGGTGTTACGCAGGTTGCTGACCACCAGCTCCACTTCGCTGCGCGGGGTGAACTGCCAGCGCGCATAGAAGTCATAGATCGCGGTCGGCAGGTAGATGTTCTGCAGGCCGGTCGAACCGGTGGTGTTCCAGGGCTTGTCCAGTTCATGGGTGGGGCCGCTGTTGTAGGTGCGGCGGATGCCGGTATCCAGGCGGCGGTCGAACAGGCGGAAGCCCAGCGTGCTGTGGATCGAGTATTTCGGCGGATTCTGCGCGTTGACGAACGAGGTGCCGAAGCCGCCGTCCACGCAGTCCGGGGTGGCGTCCAGCTTGCTCCACTTCGCATACGGACCTTCGCGCAGGCGCTTGGCGGTAGCCGCATCGCAGGTGCGCGCGCGCTGGTAGTAGCTGGCCGACAGGTCCAGGTAGGCGATGCCGGCGTCATAGCCGGACTGCAGCTCGTAACCGGACACTGTGTAGTTGTCGACGTTGTCGACGTAGAAGGCCCAGTTGCTGGAATCGAAGCGGCGGGTGATGGCGTTGTCGATATCGTTCTTGAACCACGCCACCTTGAACGCCAGGCGGTCACCGTCGCGCCACAGGTCCTGCTTGAGCAGGCTGAAGCCGATGTCCCACGAGCGGTTCTTCTCCGGCTTCAGGTCGGCCACCGGTGCCGAGGTGCTGTTGCCCAGCGTCGACTCGAACAGGCTGGGCATCTTCCAGCCCTGCGCGTACTTCACGTAGAAGAACATGTCCTGGTCGAGGTTGAAGCGCGCCTCTGCATACGGCGCGAAGCCGTGGCCGGAACGGCGGATCGCCGGCTTGTAGCCCCAGGCGGTGGGAATCTGCTTGGTATAGAAACCGTTGGCGCCGCGCGGATCAGGAATGAATCCGTCGAAATCGTAGGCCTGGCCCAGCGTGCTGTCGCCATAGGGCGTGGCGCGCAGCGAGTCATAGGTGTAGTTGCCCTGGGCATCCGGGTACCACTCCTTGTACCAGCCCGGCAGCAGCTGGCCGCCCTTGCTCAGGCGCGCGAAGGTGTAGCGCAGGTCACGCGATTCGCTGACGAAGGCGACGCGGTTGCGGTCGCGGGTGCGGTAGTCGGTGAAGCGGCCGCCGGCAGTCAGCGACAGCCAGCCCCACGGGTGCCACTGCAGCGAGGCGACGACGCTGGCTTCGCGGCGCGTGCCCGAGCGCAGGTAGCGGTTGTTGTTGAAATCCACCGGCAGCACCGGCGAATTCGGCGCGGTGTCTTCATGCTGGAAGGCGGCGCCATAGCGCAGCGTCCAATCGCCCAGGCTGTTGCTGAAGCGAGTGGTGTTGCTGCTGTCCACGCCCCAACGCTGGGTCTTCACGTCCGACTGCAGGCCCGGGCCGTAGGTCTCGCCCAGCGTGTCGGGCATCTGGTCCGAGGGCACATCCTTGAACAGCGGCGTGTTGGCGATGTTGCTGTTGAACATGCGGCTGGTGGCGGTGGTGAGCCACAGCGTGCTGCTCAGGTCCAGCCACGGATGTGCCTCGGGCCGGTAGCGGTGGCGCAGCGAGGTGGCATTGACCCGCATTTTCCCCGGCTCGAACTGGAACATGGTGTTGGCCTTGTCCACGTAGGTCACCCATTCGTTGGACTCACCCACGCGTCCGATCGCCGACGGCATGATCTCGCCGAAACTCGAATTGAAGTAGCGGTGGCTCAGCTCCAGGCGCTGGTCGGGGTTGGGTGTCCAGGTGAATTTCAACAACGCCGATTCGTTGTCGGTATGCGTGTTGAGCACTTCATCGCCCGGATGGAAGAGCTTGGACACCGCCTGGCTGGACATGCCGGTGCCGCCGCTGGACAGGTGCTGGTTGTCATAGCGATGCGCACCGTTGCTGCCGGCGAAGAAGTTGCCTTGGCGGCGCCGCGCATAGGCCACGACCAGCTGCCAGTCTTCGCCGCGCTGGGCGAACGCCGCGCTGCCATTCCAGTCGCGCGGGTCGCGCAGGCTGTTGCGGTTGTCGCTGCCACGCGCGATCTGCTTGAAGTTGCGGGTGCGGTCGATGCTGTTGTCGGCCACGCCGCCGCGCACGCGCAGGCCCCAGGTCTGGCCATCATCGAGGATGTCATCGACGTTTAATGTTTCCATGTAGACCACCCCGCCGATCGCGCTGGCGGCGTTGGCGGCCAGGCTTGGCCCCTTCTCGATGCTGATCGCGCTGATCAGGTCCGGGTCGAGGTAGCTGCGCTGCTGCACGCCGGCGTAGCCGCGATAAACATCGATGGCCTGCTGGCCGCCGTCGATGATCACCGGCACCCGGTTCTGGCCTTGCAGGCCACGGATGTTGACGTCCAGCGCACCGCCGTTGCGAATGTCAGCGGTGTGCACGCCCACCGCACCGGCAAGCACGTCGCCGATCGACTGGCCGCGGAAGCGTTCCAGCTGCTGGCGGTCCAGATGCACGCGCGAGCCGCTGTCGCGGTAGACCGCATCGGCATCGGCGAGCCCCCACGGCGAAGCGCCTTCGCTGGCCTGGCCGGCCACGCGCAGGGTGCCGATCTGGCGTACGCCGGCTTCAGCGGCAGGCGCCGCCTGCAGCACCACGCCGCTGGCATCACGCTGGAAGGCCAGGCCGGTGCCGGCCAGCATCTGCGCCAATGCGGCGTCCGTGCCGAGCGTGGTCTGCACGCCTTTGCTGTGGCGGCCGCGGGTCAGGCGCGAATCGGCAGCGATGGACAGGCCCGACTGCTGGCCGAATGCGGTCAGGGCCTGGTCGAGCGGGCCAGCCGGGATCTGCCAGCGAATGGCGGCCGCAGTGTCCTGTGCATGGGCGGCGGCCGGCAGCAGGCACGGGGAGGCCAGGGCCAGGCACAGCGCGATGGTCAGGGGGCGAGGGGAGGGGCAGGGCAGTTTCATGGGGGCGGCAACATCCGCAATGGGTTCCCTTGTATTGCCCGGTGAGCGCACAGAAAGGGAACCGCGATTTCAAAGCGGACGCACGACGGTCCACCACGGCCAGCGCTGCTCGATGCGGATCGGCAGGGCGCGGGCCAACAGTTGCAGTGCCTGCATGCTGTCGAGTCGCGGCAGCACCGCCGTGGCTTTCAATGCAGCAAGCGCCGGATCACAACCGAGATAGCCCTGATGGTGACGGGCCAGCTCATCGATGATCCGTATCATGGGTGTGTCCTGCACCTGCAGGCGTCCCTCCTGCCAGTCACCGCGCAACGGATCCGCAGCCACCGGGGAGAGTCCACCCATCGGGCCGATCTGCACGGCACCGCCAGCACGTATGTTCAGCGCCGCGCCGAACAGCGGCAGGCAGCGCACGGCACCTTCAAATACATCCAAGCGGCTGCCCTGCGCCTCGCGACCGACCGCGAAGCGGGTGCCGATCGGCTGCAGGCGTGCGCCCGGCACATGCACGCTCAAGGGCATGTCGGCGAAGGCGGGGTGATGGCCGGTCTGCAGCAGCAGTTCGCCACGCAGCAGATGCAGGGCGCGGCGGTCGCTGCCGATGTCGATCGTGACTTCACTGTCGGCGTTGAGCCACAGCTGGCTGCCGTCTGCCAGTATCCAGTGCCCGGTATGTCCGGCGGCGGTGCGTTGTGTCTGCAGGCCACGTTGTGCCTGCAGGCCATGCAGGCCCAGCAGCGAGACCGCGCCGATGCCAAGTGCACCTCCGAGGCCGCGCAGAGCCTGCCGGCGGCGACGGCCTGCGGCATCCAGCGCTGTGGCAGCGGCTGCTGCTGACAGGGGGGCAAAGGACTGCCAGACCGACTCGACCCGACGCCACGCATCGGCGTGGCCGGCATCAGCCTGCAGCCATGCGCGCCAGCGGTACTGCTCGTCATCACTCCAGCCCTGCTCGCGCAGCGCGAACCATTCGGCGGCTTGCTCCAGTGCTGGGCTGGCCAGCGCGGTGCTCATGCTGTTGCGCCGCCGGACAGGCGCAGGCAATGCAGCATCGCCTGCGCCATGTATTTCTTGACCATGCGTTCGGACACGCCCAGCTGTTGGCCGATCTCCGCATAGCCCAGGCCGGACAGTCGTGCCATCAGGAACGCACGGCGTGGCCGCTCGGCCAGGTCGGACAGCATGTCGGCGATGGCATGCAGCAGTTGCAGTGCCTGCGTGCGTTCTTCGGCCGATGGATGCACCGGCTCTGGCTGCGCGGCCAAGGCCGTCAGGTAGGCGCGCTCCAGATCCGCGCGCTGCCAGTGGTTGACCAGCAGCGCGTGCGCGATGGTGCTGAGATAGGCACGCGGCAGGCGCAGTTCGGTCGGATCGACGCGACGGCTGAGCAGGCGCACGAAGGTGTCCTGGGTCAGGTCGGCGGCGCAATCGGCGTTGTGGGTGCGGCGCCGCAGCCAGCCCAGCAGCCAGCCATGGTGTTCGCGGTAGAACCCCGCCAGCGCGGTGCTGGAGGCGGCGGGCACGGCCATCGGCATCGATCATTAATGAGAATGATTCCTATTATAGTGTGATCGAGCGGTGTACGACAAACCCTGCGCAGGGGGCAATGGCCAGGGCGTTTGCGATGACCGCCGGGCTCGCCGACACTGCGGTCTTTCCGCAGGGAGTGCCCGCATGTTCAGCCACATCACCGTTGGAACCAACGACATGGACGTCGCCCATCGCTTTTACGATGCATTGTTCACCGCCTTGGGCGCACGACCGGGCGTCTTCGATGACAAGGGCCGGCTGGTGTACTTCAAGGATGGCCGCATGTTCATCGTCACCGCACCGATCGATGGCGAGCCGGCCTGCCACGCCAATGGCGGCACCATCGGCTTCACCCTGGACAGTGCCGATGCCGTGCGTGGCTGGCAGGACGCAGGCGTAAGCCACGGTGGCACCGCCATCGAAGACCCGGCCGGTATCCGCAACATGGCCGGGCGGCAGCTGTTCCTGGCCTACCTGCGCGATCCGGATGGCAACAAGCTGTGCGCGGTGCATGTGATGTCGTGATTGGACAGTACGCGCGTGGCCGCGATGCACGCGGTCCGCGCGCGGCTGCGCTTGCAGGCGCGCTTCGGCGCGCGCGTGATAGCACGGAATGGTGGACCGGGCCTGTGACCGCAGGCTGCAACTTCATGCTCTGTCCACTGCGGTTCAGCCACAATCGGTCGGCTAACCCCTTGATCTACCGGAGAACGCCGCCCCATGGAAGTACTGGAGCCGCAACAATCCCCGGTGCGCACCCTTCGACCTGTGTTCGCCTTCGCGGCGATCGTTGTCGTGGCGTTCGCGCTGTTCGTCAGCCTGTTCCCGCTCGGTGCGGGCCGCCTTCTGGTCAAGGCGCAGGACTGGGCCGCCCTCAATGTCGGCTGGTACTACCTGCTGGCAATGACCCTGTACCTGGTGTTCGTGGTCGGCGTGGCGCTGTCCAAGTATGGCGGCATCAAGCTCGGCGCGGACCATGACGAGCCGGAGTTCAGCTATCTCTCCTGGGCCGGCATGCTGTTTGCCGCCGGCATCAGCATTACGCTGTTCTTCTTCTGCGTCTCCGAACCTCTGACCCATTACATGCAGCCGCCGCAAGGCGATCCGGCGGCCGGTGAGGCCGGTGCGCGCCAGGCCATGCAGCTGCTGTTCCTGCACTGGGGCCTGCATGGCTGGGGCGTGTTCGCGCTGGCGGCGATGGCGATGGCCTACTTCGCCTACCGGCACAATCTGCCGCTGGCACTGCGTTCGGCCCTCTACCCGCTGATCGGCAAGCGCATCAATGGCCCGATCGGCTACACCGTGGACGCGCTGGGCATTGTCGCCACCGTGTTCGGCATTGGCGCCGACATGGGCTTCGGCGTGCTGCACCTCAACGCAGGCCTGTCGCACCTGTTCAACATCCCGCACTCCAACCTGGTGCAGATCATCCTGGTGGTCGCCATGATGGGCGCAGCGGTGGCGGTGGCCGTTTCCGGGGTGGAAAAGGGCGTGCGCTGGATGGCCAACATCAACATGCTGCTGGCGATCGCGCTGGTGCTGTTCATGCTGTGCGCCGGCCCCACCCAGTACCTGCTCAGCACGCTGATGCAGAACCTGGGCGACTACCTCGGTAGCGTGGTGGGCAAGAGTTTCGATGTGTACGCCTATGGCGGCCGTCCCGAATGGCTGGGCGGCTGGACGGTGTTCTACTGGGCCTGGTGGATCGGCTGGGCGCCGTTCGTCGGCCTGTTCATCGCCCGCATCTCGCGTGGCCGCACCATCCGCGAGTTCGTGTTCGGCGTGCTGCTGATCCCGCTCGGCTTCACCCTGGCGTGGCTGTCGATCTTCGGCAACAGTGCACTGGACCAGGTGCTGCACCATGGCCAGCAGCAGTTGGCACAGCTGGCGGTGGATGACCCACCCACCGTGCTGTATGCCCTGCTGGATGGGTATCCGTGGAGCAAGGCGGTGATCGCGGTGACCGTGCTGATCAGCTTCATCTTCTTCGTGACGTCGGCGGATTCGGGGGCGGTGGTGTTGTCCACGCTGTCCTCGCATGGCGGTGCGCCCGAGGACGATGGCCCACGCTGGCTGCGTGTGTTCTGGGGCACGGTGATCGCGGTGCTGACCGCTGGCCTGCTGTTGGCCGGCAGCATCGATGCATTGAAATCGGCGGTGGTGCTGGCGTCGCTGCCGTTCTCGGCGGTGCTGTTGCTGATGATGTGGGGCCTGACCCGCGCCTTCAGCGATGAGTCGCATCGCAAACGCGCGCAGCAATACCGGCCTTCGCCGCTGATCGGCGACGACCGCCACCACCAGGGCTGGCGCCAGCGCCTGACCCAGGCCATGCATTTCCCGGTGCGCGACCAGGTCTACCGCTTCATGGACGACACCGTGAAGCCGGCGATGGAGGCGGTGGCCGAGCAGCTGCGAGGGCAGGGTTGGGATGTGGCCACGCGCTTCGAGGCCGGTGACATGGAGCTGTCGGTGAATCACGGCGAGCAGCAGGATTTCCAGTACCGGGTAATCCTCAGTGGCTACCTGACCCCGTCGTTCGCCGCACAGCAGCTGCGCAACCAGCGCTATTACCGCGCCGAAGTGCATCTGTACGAAGGCAGCCAGGATTACGATCTGGTGGGCTACAGCCGCAAGCAGATCATCAACGACATCATCAGCCAGTACGAACGGCACCTGCAGTTCCTGCATCTGAGCCGCTGATGCGGTGGGTGCGGTGGTAGTGCCGGCCGCTGGCCGGCAACGCGAACGGGGCGGCGCATCACCGCCGCCCCGTTACCGCTTCAGAACCGGTAGCGAGCGCCGAGCGAGACGAACTGCCCGCGCAGGTTGTACTGGCTGATGTCGAAGCCATTGGAGCCGCCGGCCGGATCGAACGGCGGGTCCTTGTCGGTCAGGTTCAGCACCGACAGCGACAGCGTGGTGTTGGCAATGCCTTCGTACGCCACGTAAAGATCCAGTTGGTGATAGGGCTTGATGCGGTCGCGCAATCCCGGGTTGCTGGTCGCCGTCGCTACGCGCTGGTCGTAGCCGCTCACGTACTGCAGGCTCAGCGTACTGCTCCAGTCGCCCACCGCCCAGTTCAGCGAGGTCGTGCCGCGCGTACGCGGCAGTGCGCCGTGGCGGTTGTTGCCGGCCCCTTCGTACGGCGCCTGGCCGGCCACCAGCGGTTGCTTGAAGCTGAGCAGATGGGTCCAGCTGCCGGCCACGGTGAAGTTGCCCCAGCCGTCGGTGCGGAAGGTGCGGCTGGCGTCCAGGTCCAGCCCCGAGGTGGTCAGCTCACCCTGGTTGGCGTACTGGTTGGTGATGAACTGGATGCGGCCGTTCTCGCGCTGCACGCGGCCCGGGAACAACTCTGGGTGATCGACGATGTATTGCGCGCTGTCCGGCTTGACCAGGTTGTCCTGCTCGATGCGGTACCAGTCCAGGCCGATGCTGGTATCGCCATCCGGCGACCACACGGCACCCACGTTGAAATTGCGCGAGCGCTCGGCCTTCAGGTCCGGGTTGCCGGTGCGGATGTTGGTCACGCCACGGCTGCCGCCGGGCTGCAGCGGATCCAGCGGATCGATCACCGAGCCGTAGCTGACGGTCTGGCCCGGCGCGATCTCCGGCAGCGACGGCGCGCGGAAGCCGCGTGAGAACGAGCCGCGCAGCAGCAGGCTGTCCAGCGGCTGCCAGCGCAGCGCCACCTTCGGCGAGAACGCCTTGCCGAAGTCATCGTAGCGGTCGCCGCGACCGGCCAGCTGCAGTTCCAGCGTGCGGTGCAACGGCACGCTCAGTTCGGCGTAGGCGGCACTGACCTGGCGCTCGCCGTTGACCACGTTGATGGCCGGGCGCAGTTCGGTGCCCGACAGCACCTGCGCACTGGTACGCGCATCCAGCGATTCCTTGCGGAACTCGGCGCCCCAGGCGAAGCCGACTGCACCGGCCGGCAGCTCCCACAGCGAGGTCGAGGCCTTCACGTTCAACGCGTGCAGCTTGTACCAGCCCGGGCGCTTGGTCTGCAGGCGCAGTGCATCCAGCGCCCCCGGCGTGCTGGACGGGTTGAGGAAGTTGTAGCTGCCATCGCGCAGGATCTGCTCGAACGCGTAGCGGTTGACGAAGTTATCGACGTACTCGCGCTGCGCGCTCTGCGAGGTCAGCGCTGCCACTTCCCAGTCCCAGCGCTCGCCGCTGCCGCGCACGCCGGCCAGGGCACGGTAGAACACCTGGGTGTTGTCCTTCAGTCGCGGGCCGAGATCGAAGAAGGTGTACTCGAACGGCAGCGGCGTGTTGCCCGGATTGTTCGGATGACCGACCGGCAGCACCGCCGGAACGTCGATCAGGGTGCCGGTGGCCGGGTTGTAGGCGCGCAGGCCGGGGCCAACGGTCAGCGGCGCGCTGAAGATCTGGTCGGCCTTGTTGTGGCTGTACAGGACGTCGGCGAACGCTTCGATGCTGTCATTGAAGCGGTAGGTCGCGCTCAACGAAGCCTGCAGGCGCTCGGCGCCGGGCTGCAGGGTCTTGAACGGCTGGGCATTGAAGGCGCAGGCCTGGCCGGGCAGGGTGCTACCGAAGTCGCTGTACGGACGCAGCTGGCTGCCGTCGGGGCAGTTGGCGAACGGCTGCGGTGCACGGGGGTTGCTCAGCCAGTTGCCACCGGCAGTGGACCAGCCGGCCAGGCGGCCACCGGGCTTGTCGCGGAAGTCACCACTGCGGGTATAGGCGCGGTCATCGCCATCGAGGCGGTCGCGCTTGAGCAGGTCCAGCCCGAACAGCACGTTCCAGCCCTGCTGTTCCAGATCACCGAAGCCGGCCAGCAGGTTGGCCTTGCGCTCGTCCAGTCCACCCTGGGTGGCGGTACCGAAACCACCGCCGACTTCCACGCCCTGGAAGTTCTTTCGCAGGATGATGTTGATGACGCCAGCGATGGCATCTGAGCCGTACACTGCCGAAGCGCCATCCTTCAGCACTTCGATGCGCTCGACCGCGCTGATCGGCAGTGCGTTGAGGTCGACGAAGGTGTCCTGGGTATTGAGTGCAAAGCCGAAGTTGGAGACGCGATAGCCGTTGACCAGCACCAGCGTGTTCTTCGGCGACAGGCCGCGCAGGCCGATCGACGCCGAGCCCGCGGCGAAGCTGCCGGTGTACTGCTCGTCGAAACTGTTGCCGGCGTTGGCCGACAGGTTGCGCAGCACGTCGGTGAGGGTGGAGCGGCCGGTCTGCTCGATCTGTTCGCGGCTGACGATCTGCACCGGGTTGGGCCCAGCGGTATCGCTGCGCTTGATGTTGGAGCCGGTCACAAGCACGGTGCCTAGGGTGGTGCTGTCCTTGCCGGAGTCGGCGGTTTCAGCGGCGCCGGCAGCGCCGGCGATGAGGCCCAGCGCGATGGCGCTGGCAGGCAGGTTCAGGGTGGTGCGGTACATGGAAGCGACAACGCCGAACGGGGGAGGAGCCGTCAGTACCGCACGCAGCCACGTGCGCCTTCCAATGACGAAAGCGCATTCAGTTATACATCACAGGTTCTTAACGAAAGTCTGCACCCTCGATGGGGCGGTCTGCGCTTCGGTGGGTGAGGACCGCTCTTTGGTGGGTGCGGACCGTTGGTCCGCACTCCTCCCAGGGGTCAGATCCCTTTCCAACGGAAAGGGATCTGACCCCGGTTGTCCAGCCCATCAAGGCCGCAGCAACACCTTGCCGTTACGGCCCGAACCCGCGCCGGCCTTCGCTGCCTGGGTGATGTCGTCCAGCGCGAAGATCTGCTCCACCGGGAGGGTCAGTTCGCCGCTCGCCGCACGCTTCAGCAGTTCGCCAACCAACCGCCGCTTGTCTTCCACCGCCATTGCCTGGCTGACCTTGCTGCCCCAGAAGCCCTTCACCGTGGCTTCCTTGTAGATCAGGCCTCCGGCGGGAATGCGCATCGGTTCGCCGCTCATCACACCGAAAGAGACCAGGGTGCCGTGGTGGCCGAGCAGGTCGACCAGGTCGCCGCTGGCATCGCCACCGATGGAGTCGACTGCAGCAGCGGCCTGCGCTTCGCCGGTGGCTTCGCGCACGCGGTCCTTCCAGCCGTCCACCGAGGTATCGAACACGTGATCGATGCCCAGTGCCTGCAGTTGCGCCACGGCCTCGGCATTGCGCACCAGGTTGGCCACGTGCACGCCGCGCGCCTTTGCGAGCATCGCCAGCGATTTGCCGACGGCACCGTTGGCGGTGTTCTGCACGATCCACTGGCCCTGCTCGACGTGCAGGAATTCCAGCAGCATCAACGCGCTCAGCGGCATGGCGATCAGCTGTGCGGCCATTTCATCGGCGATCGCGTCCGGCATCGGGATCACCATCCGCGCCGGTGCGATGAACGCTTCGGCCCAGGTGCCGTGCACCGAGGCGGCGGCAACCCGCTGGCCGATCTGCAGGCCGTCGACGCCTTCGCCGAGCGCATCGACCACGCCCAGTGCTTCGCTGCCGCCGATCGCCGGCAGCGTCGGCTTGTAGCCATACAGGCCACGCACGGTCAGCAGATCGTGGTTGTGGATCGAGGCCAGCACGGTGCGGATGCGTACTTCGCCGGGACCGGGTTCGGGCAGGGGGGCATCGGCAACGGCGAGGACCTGGGCTGGATCGCCGAAGGAGGAGTACAGGGCAGCGCGCATGGGCGGTGTTCCAATGAAAGTTGAAGTTGTACCGAACTGGGGATGCGCTCAGCGTCGACAAGGCCGCGCACGTGCAACACGGCATCCTGCGACCGATGGTCGCGTTGGCGCGCGATCACCGCATCTTGTGTTGACGGCTCGGAACATCCCCACTATGTTGTGTCCGTCACTCCCGGTCAGCCGCCGCCGCCGGACATGCAGCAAACGTCCCGCGGCCCGCCCCTGAAGGCTTGCCGTGTCGACGCGGCCGCCACCGTGCGGACGCAGGTCGCCCCCACGGCCCGGATACCGGCCGCAGGCGCAGGCAGATGCCGACGACCTGTGTTCCCGCCCCTTGGCACTTCACCCGTTCGCCCCGTGCGCCGGTATCGCGTGCAGGGCCGCCATGGCATCGGGCGCCGACGCGCGCACGAGCCTGGAGTTCCACCACAATGACCGACAGTACCTTCCGCGTGGCCGACCTGGCCGGCGCCGGCGACGCCATGCGCGCCAGCGGCGACCGCGTGCCGACCTGGATCACCAAGGAAGCCGGCAATCGTCGCCTGCCGTTCGATGCGGCGCGCCTGCTGCGCAGCATCGATACCATCCACGCCGAGCTGCCGCAGCTGGATGTGGCCGACTATCGCCGCGTGGTGCTGGCGATGGTCGAACGCAAGCCCAGCATCAGTGCCGATGATCTGGTGGATCTGCTGATCCGCGAAGCGGAATCGCGCGTCGACCTTGTCGCGCCGCAGTGGGAACAGTTCGCTGCACGCCTGTACCTGCGCCGGCTGTACAAGCGCGCCAGCCGCAACCGCTTCTACGATGTCAGCCTGAAGTACGGTTCCTACGTGGGCCTGCAGGAAAGCCTGGCCGACCGCGGCATCTACAGCAATGACATCCTGCGCTGCTATTCGAAGGAAGAGCTGCAGCAGGCCGGCGAGATGATCGACCCCGAACGCGATCGTCTGTTCGCCTACAACGGGCTGTACCTGCTGGCCACGCGCTACCTGGCTACCGATCGCAGCCGCGAGGTGTATGAGCTGCCGCAGGAGCGTTGGCTGACCATTGCCCTGTACCTGATGCAGGAGGAAAAGCCGCGTGAGCGGCGCATGCAGTTGGTCGGCGAGGCGTATTGGGCGCTGTCCAATCTGTACATGACGGTAGCTACGCCGACGTTGGCCAATGCCGGCAAGGTGGGCGGGCAGCTGTCGAGCTGCTTCATCGACACGGTGGACGACAGCCTGCAGGGCATCTATGACTCCAATACCGATATCGCGCGCGTGTCCAAGCACGGCGGCGGCGTCGGCGCCTACCTGGGCTACGTACGCAGCAGCGGTGCGCCGATCCGTGGCGTGGCCAACTCCTCCGGCGGCGTGGTGCCGTGGATCAAGCAGCTCAACAACACGGCGGTGTCGGTCGACCAGCTCGGCCAGCGCAAGGGCGCGGTGGCGGTGTATCTGGACATCTGGCACCGCGACATTGAAGCGTTCATGGACCTGCGCCTCAACAACGGCGACCAGCGCCTGCGTGCGCATGATGTGTTCACCGCCATCTGCGTGCCGGATCTTTTCATGGAGGCCGTCGAGCGCCGTGCCGACTGGTACCTGTTCGATCCGCACGAGGTGAAGCAGGCCAAGGGCTGGTACCTGCAGGATTTCTACGACGAGAAGCGAGGGCAGGGCAGCTTCCGTGACCGCTACGCCGAGCTGGTGGCCGACGAGCGCATCAGCCGTCGCACGGTGAAAGCGATCGACCTGTTCAAGCGGATCATGCTCAGCCAGCTGGAAACCGGCAACCCGTTCCTGTTCTACCGCGACGAAGTGAACCGCAAGAACCCGAACAAGCATGCGGGCATGGTCTATTCCAGCAACCTGTGCACCGAGATCCTGCAGAACATGAGCCCGACGCGGATGATCCAGGAGATCGTCAGCGGCGACCAGATCGTCACGACGCGTCGTGCCGGTGACTTCGTGGTCTGCAACCTGTCTTCGATCAACCTCGGCCGTGCGATCAGTGCACCGGATGACCTGTTGGCCACCGACGTGCTGGAACGCCTGATCCCGATCCAGGTGCGCATGCTCGACAACGTGATCGACCTCAACGCACTGCCGGTGCCGCAGGCCACGATCACCAACCGCAAGTACCGCGCCATCGGCCTGGGTACGTTCGGCTGGCACCACCTGCTGGCGCAGCAGTCGATCCAGTGGGAGTCGCAGGATGCCGAAGAGCTGGCCGACCGCCTGTACGAGCGCATCAACTTCCTGACCATCCAGGCCAGCGCGCAGCTGGCCAAGGAGAAGGGCAGCTATCCGATGTTCGCCGGCAGCGACTGGCACAACGGCAACTATTTCCGTGACCGCGATTACAGTGGCGCGGCCTGGGACAGTCTTGCGCGCGAGGTGGCCACCAACGGCCTGCGCAACGGCTGGCTGCTGGCGGTGGCGCCGAACATGAGTACGGCACAGATCGCGGGTTCCACCGCCTCGATCGACCCGATCTACAGCGCGTTCTACTACGAGGAAAAGAAGGACTTCCGGCGTCCGGTGGCCGCACCGGGCCTGTCGCTGGAGACCTGGCCGTACTACGAGAAGGGTGCCTACAAGGTCGACCAGTTCGCCAGTGTTCGCCAGAACGCGCGCCGCCAGCGCCATGTCGATCAGTCGATCAGCTTCAACCTGTACGTGCCCAGCACCATCCGCGCCAGCACGCTGCTGGAGCTGCACCTGAGCGCCTGGCGCGAAGGCCTGAAGACCACCTACTACGTGCGCTCCAACGACATCGATATCAGCGAATGCGAGTGGTGCTCGAGCTGACCAGCCCGACCCCTCGGTGGTAGTGCCGGCCGCTGGCCGGCAACCCGTCAGCAACAGAACGAAGGCAGAAGACCATGGCAACACCCCTCGACCGCATCAAGATCCTCGAACCGCGCCACCCCAACCGCAGCACCGGCATCATCAACGGCCGCACCAGCGGCATCCTGAACTGGAACGACATTCCGTACCCGTCGTTCTATCGCGCCTACAAGGAGCTGTCGACCAACTTCTGGATCCCCGACGAAGTGGACATGAAGGTGGATGCACGCCAGTACGGCGAGCTCAACGCGCGCGAGAAGAACGCCTACGATTCCATCATCGGCCTGCTGGCCACGCTGGATTCGCCGCAGACGCGCTTCATCTACAACGTCGCCGAGTACATCACCGATCCGGCCGCGCACGCCAACGCGGCGATCATCGGCCAGCAGGAGGTGATCCACAACGAGAGCTACAGCTACGTGCTGGCCTCGATCACCGACCTGCCCAACCAGAACCGCATCTTCGAGATCGCCCGCACCCATCCCACCATCATCAAGCGCAACGCGCCGATCATGGGGGCCTATGACGATTTCATGCGCGAGAAGACTGCCGAAACGCTGCTGAAGTCGCTGATCCAGTCCTCGATCCTGGAAGGCATCAACTTCTATTCCGGGTTTGCGTACTTCTACAACATGGTGCGGCAGAACCGCATGAATGGCACCGGCAAGATCATCAGCTTCATCAACCGCGACGAGCTGGCGCATACCAAGTTCATCAGCGAGCTGATCCGCGCCATCATCGGTGAGAACCCGGAGCTGCAGACCAACGAGTTGACCGCCTACGTGCACCAGTCATTCGAGCATGCCATCGAGCTGGAGACGCAGTGGTCGTCGGAGGTGCTGGATGGTATTGATGGCATCGACGTGGACGAGATGGTGCGCTACGTGAAGTACCGCGCCAACAAGATGGCCGGCATGCTCGGCATCGAGCGCCTGTACAGCGACACCACCGACAACGTGATGCCGTGGATCAAGGCCTACGCCGACAACTTCACCGAGACCAAGACCGACTTCTTCGAGATGCGCAATGCAAGCTACAAGAAGACCAACGTCGACAACGGCTTCGACGACCTCTGAGGGCGGCCCGGCGCTGCGCATCCTGATCGTGGTGGCGTCGCTCAGCGGCAACACCCGTGAGCTCGGCCGCCACATCGCCGCGCGTTGCCGGGCCGCAGGCCACGCCGTGCACTGGCAGGAGGCCGACGACCTGCGCCAGGGCCCGCCGTTGCCGGTGGATGAGGCCGACCTGGTGCTGCTGGGCTGCTGGACCGACAACGCCGGGCGCACGCCATCGGAGATGAAGGCCTGGGTGGCAGGCATCGCCGAGCGCGGCCAGCGGCCGCGGCAGGTGGCGGTGTTCGGCACCGGTGAAACGCAGTGGGGGCAGGAGTACTACTGCGGTGCGGTGCACCGGCTGATCCGCTATTTCCACAGTGGCTACCCGCCGCTGGAGATCGAACAGATGCCACATGGCCGGCGGCATGCCGCGGCCATCGATACCTGGACCGATGCGGTCCTGGATCACTACTGGAGTACCACCGATGCAGATCATCGACGCCACCACGCCTGAGCAGTTCCAGCAGTTGCTGGCCGACCATCCACGCGTGCTGGTGGACTTCCACAAGGACCAGTGCCCGGGCTGCCGGATGCTGGACATGTCGCTGCAGCGGGTGGCCAGCGGCACTGCAGGCCAGGGCACGACCCTGCTGCGGGTGCAGCTGGAGGTGGTGGGCGAGGCGTTCTTCCGCGAGCTGGGCCTGCGGCAGACCCCTACGTTGTCGCTGTTCCTGGACGGTGACGAGCGCATGCGCATGCCGGGTTTCCAGTCGCCGCAGCAGATCGAAGCGGCCATCGCGGAGTTCCTGTAGCGCCGGTCATGCCACATCCACGCGTGGCGTGGATCTACTGCAGGTCGCCAGCGGTAGCGCCGGGCCATGCCCGGCGGATTCCCACCGCGCGGATCAACCAGCTGCGAACGTATCCACCAGCAGCTTCACGTTCAGCACCACGATCACCAGCGCGATCACCCACGCAATGCCGCCCAGCCAGCGCGGTGCCACCAGCGCGCCCATCGTCACTTTGTCGGTCACGATGCGTACCAGCGGGATGATCGCGAAGGGCAGCTGCATGGACAGCACCACCTGGCTCAGCACCAGCAGCTTCACCGCGCCCTGGTCGCCGAACAGCATGATGACCACCACCACCGGAATGATCGCCAGTGCGCGGGTGATCAGCCGCCGCAGCCACGGTGGCAGGCGCAGGCGCAGGAATCCTTCCATCACGATCTGCCCGGCCAGTGTCGCGGTCACCGTGGAGTTCAGGCCGGAGGCGAGCAGTGCCACCGCGAACAATGTCGAGGCCAGGCCGACGCCCAGCATCGGTGCCAGCAACTGGTGCGCCTGCTCGATGTCTTCCACGTCGAAACGGCCATTGGCATGGAACACCGCCGCTGCCAGGATCAGGATGCTGGCATTGATGAAGAGGGCCAGAGTCAGTGCAATGGTGCTGTCGGTAACCGCCCAGCGAAGCGCACTGCGGCGGCCCTCATCGGTGCGTGGGTAGGCGCGGGTCTGCACGATCGACGAATGCAGATACAGGTTATGCGGCATCACCGTGGCACCAATGATGCCGATGGCGATGTACAGCGCATGCGGATCGGTCACCACCTGCGCGCGCGGAATGAAGCCGCCCAGCACTGCCATCACCGGCGGCGCGGCCATCGCGATCTGCACCACGAAGCAGGCGAAGATCACCATCAGCAGCGCGATCACGAAGGCTTCCAGTGCACGGAAGCCGCGGTTCATCAGCAGCAGCACCAGCAGCGTGTCCAAGGCCGTGATCACCGCGCCCCACAGCAGCGGCAGGTCGAACAGCAGCTTCAGTGCGATCGCGGTGCCGATCACCTCGGCCAGATCGCAGGCGATGATCGCCGCCTCGCATAGCGCCCACAGCGCCAGGTTCACCGGCTTCGGGTAACGCGCGCGGCAGGCCTGCGCCAGGTCCATGCCGGTGGCGATGCCCAGCCGCGCCGACAGCGCCTGCAGGATCACCGCCATCAGGTTGGAAATGAGGATGACCGACAGCAGCAGGTAGCCGAAGCGCGAACCGCCGGCGAGGTCGGTGGCCCAGTTGCCCGGGTCCATGTAGCCGACCGAGATCATGTAGCCCGGGCCGAGGAAGGCCAGCAGGCGGAACCACCAGTGGCCCTTGTCGGGCACCGCCACCGAGGCGTTGAGCGCACCCAGGCTGGCCGCAGTGGAGGCCGAAGGGTCGCGGGGTGCCAGGGTGCTCATGGGTTCGAATATAGCTCCTGCTATAGTCATTAGCAATGTGAAACAATCGTCTTTATCGCGTTACTGGTCCAGAATTCAGGTTCAACACCGGAACTACCGGAAGGACAGGCGCAGGCGTGGGCAAGACCGACGATTCGACATCGCTGAAAAGCACCCCCTTGATCGAGGCCGAGCGCCAGGTCGAAAGCTTCCGGCAAGTGCGTGAGGCGCACCGTATGGAGCTGGTGGAGGACTATGTCGAGCTGATTTCGGACCTGCTGGCCGACGGCGGCGAGGCCCGCCAGGTCGACATCGCCACCCGCTTGGGAGTGGCTCAGCCCACCGTGGCGAAGATGCTGCGGCGCCTGGCCCGCGATGGCTGGGTGGTGCAGCGTCCGTATCGTGGCGTGTTCCTGACCCCGGAAGGCGAGGCGCTGGCGCATGCCAGTCGCCAGCGTCATCAGACCGTGGAGCGTTTCCTGCTGGCGCTGGGCGTGGACCCGGATACCGCCCGACGCGACGCCGAGGGTATCGAACACCATGTCAGCGAGCAGACGTTGGCGTTGTTCGAGGCGTTCGTGCGCAAGGCCGAGGGCGGGGCGCCGTAACGGCAGCGCCGGGCCATGCCTGGCGGCCGTAATGTGGCGTCACGCATTTCGCCGGGCATGGCCCGGCGCTACCGCGATTGGGTGCCGGCGTTGGGACAATGGGCCTGCTGCTGCGCGCACGCCCGGTTCGTCCATTCTTTCAACACAGGCTGCAGGCCTTGATAGCGTCGCCCGTGCCAGCCATTGGCCAGCACTTTGCCGTCGGCATCGATCAGCACCAGATTCGGCGGTGCCAGCCCGGCCAATGCCTGCAGTGCCGGCATGCGCGCGGCGCGGCGCGGGTCCAGCACCGGCCACGGCATGTCCTGCGCGTGCATGTAGCGGCGCAGCGCGCTGTCGCTCTCATCCAGGCTGACGTAGACCACTTCGGTATCGGCGCCGGCCTCGCGCAACGCGTCACGCACGCTGCGAAGGGTCGGTACGAAGGCATGGCAGGGCGCGCACCAGTCGGCACCGAAGTACAGCGCCACCAGTTTCGGCGGCGGTGACCACTGCATCGGCCGCAATGATCGCTGTTCCGGCCGCATCAACGAGGCCGAGACCTGAGCATGCAGGTCCGCGGCTATCGCCGGTGTGGCCAGCAGCACGGCACAGGCCAGCAACAGCGCTCGTAGTGGATCAGAACGCATAGCGCAGGTTGACGTACCACGAGCGCGCGAAACGCGGCCCGTAGACATAGTCGCTGTCACGCAGCGCGCCCACTTCCAGATCCTTCTGGCGCTGGTCGAATACGTTCTTGACGCCTGCGGCTACCGACACTTCCTGCTGCGCCTGCGCGCCCAGGTGACGGTGCCAACGCGCCCCGAGGTCGGTGACCAGGAACGAGCGCGTGCGGTGCAGTTCGCCCAGCCGGTTGTTCAGCACCGACATCGGGCCGGTGTGGCGCAGCGCGACGAAGGTTTCCCACGGTTCGGCCGGCATCCAGCTGAGCTGGGCCAGGCCGGTCCAGCGCGGCGTCTTCAGGTAGTCGCGGCTTTCGATGACGGTGTCGCCACCGTCGCCGGTGTCATCGAAGATGCGCTGCGGTTCGCGGAAGCGCGAGCGGTACCATGAGGCGCCTGCGGTCAGGCGCCACTGTGGCGATGGCTGCCAGCCGAGGTTGGTTTCCGCGCCCAGCACGTTGGAGCCGGAAGCGTTGTAGCGCAGCTGGCTCAATTGTCCGTCATCGCCGCGCTGGATCTCGCCCAGCGCGAAGGTGTCGCGGATGCGCGCATAGGAGGCAGTGGCATCCCAGCTCCAGACCGGATTCGCCGGGTCCGAGCGCCAGTCGAAGCCGAACAGCGTGGTCAACGCACGCTCTTCCTTCAAGCCGTCGGTATTGCGCACGCGCACCTGTTCCCCGCCAAGGGTATCGACATGCACGTCCTCGACGAAGATCTCCGGCGCACGGAAGCCGGTGGCAATGCCTGCCCGCCATTTCAGGTTCGGCGTGGCCTGCCAGGCCAGCGCGATGCGCGGCGAGAACACCGCGTTGTCCAGCTCCGAGCTCTTGTCCACGCGCGCACCCAATACCAGGTCGACGTTGTCGCGCAGGCTCCATTCGTCCTGGATGAAGGCCCCCAGGTTGTGGAAGGTAGCGTCCTCCAGAACCGCAAGGCGCTGGCCGTCACCGGTGCGGTTGTCGTCGCGCAGCGCCTCGTGCTTGTACTGCACGCCAAAGGCCAGCGCGTGCGCGCCCAAGCGCCAGTTCAACTGGCTGTCGATGTAGTGCAGCGGGTTGTGGGTGCGGCCGTACTGGCGCCACGAACGCGAGGCCGCGCTGCCGGTCACGTTCGGGTCCAGCTGCGACGGGTCATAGCCGGGCACCGACGGATCGGTGACGACGTCACCTAGACCGCCATAGAAACTGTCGCGGTCGATGTCGGCGAAGGCGTAGGCCAGGCGGAAATCGAGGTCGGCATTGATCTCCTGGTCCCACGACACGCTGCCTCGGCGGTACTTCGTATCCAGCGATTCGGCGATGTTGGCCAGATACTCGGGCTGGTCCAGGCGGTTGCCGCCGCGGCGGGTTTCATCGGTTACCTGCAGGTCCAGGCGCAGCCGCGTGCCCGGCGTGGGCGCGTACCAGGCCTGCAGCCCGCCGACCTTGAGGTTCTTGCGGGTGATTTCGGTATAGCCATCACCGTTGTAGTCGATGCCGCTGTTCCAGTTGCGCTGGGCAATCACCGATAGGCCGGCGTCTGCTTCCTTGGCCACCAGGTCCAGTCGCACGTCGGCATTCTTCTGCGGTGTGCCCTTCAGCACATCCACACCGGCCTGCACATGGCCACCGCTGCGCGCCGGCAGCGGGGGAATCAGGTTGATCACACCGGCCACCGCGCCCGGCCCATAGAGTGCCGAGCCGCCGCCCTTGACCACTTCGATGCGGTCGACGAAGCCGGCCGGAATCTGTTCCAGGCCGTACACGCTGCCCAGCGTGGACAGCAGCGGAATGCCATCGAACAACAGCTGGTTGTAGGCGCCGGGCAGGCCCAGCAGCTGTACTTCGCTGGTGTTGCAGTTCTGGCAGTTGCTCTCCACGCGCAGGCCGTTGATCAGCTCGGCGGCGCGCGAGAAGTCGGTAGCCGCGCGCAGCGCGATGTCTTCCTTGCGCAGCACCTCGGTGCGGATCGGCACGTCCGACAGCAGGCGTTCGCTGCGGGTGGCGGTGCTGACTTTGACCTGCACGCGGTCCAGCTCGGTCGGCTTCGGAGTGGCCGCCAGCGCGGGCAGGGGCAGGGGCAGGGAAATGGCGGCGGCCAGTGGCAAGCGGCGGAGGATGAGGGAAGCGGGCATGACGCGTCGTCCTTGGGGAGGGAGGGCGGCGAGGGCGGCCTGGCTGGCGCATATGAAAGCAGTGGCTTATAGATATAGCAAGTGCTATATAACGAAGTCGCAGCAAACCGGTGCGCCGCACAAGTCCAGAGGGATCATGGAGTTGTTATAACATTACATTCAACGCCTGCAACCCTGCCGGTGGTCATGCGCGGGGGATGGCGTTGCTGCGTGGGGCGGGGTGGCTGGGGTCAGAGTCCTTTCCTGAGGAAAGGGATCCGACCCCGGAGCCCTAACGTCAGCCGCGGCGGAATGCGGCCGGGGTGCGGGCGCCGACGATGATCATGCGGATCATCGTGGAGATCTGTTCGACCAGCTCCGGATCCTTTTCCGGCGGCAGGTCCATGGCGGTGGCGCCCATCGCGAACACCAGCCGGGTGATGGCCTTGGCCACCAGCTCCGGGGCGTGCAGCACCGCGCCATCCAATGCGGCCAGGCGCACCAGATCGTGCTGCAGCTCTTCCTCGAAGTAGTGCAGCTCGCGTTCGACCGCGTGCTTGAAGTCGTCCGAGCCGACCGCGCCTTCGCGCAGCAGCACATGCAGCAGCTTGTCGTCGGCGCGCAGCTGCTCCATGAAGGTCTCCACCGAGACCCGCACCACGCTGGTGGCGGTGGAGGTGGCGCGCTGCCGGGCCTCGCCGATGATGGTGCGCAGCGAACGGCCAGCCGCATCGATCAGCGCCACGGCCAGCTCGTCCATGTCGCGGAACTGCCGGTAGAAGCTGTTCGGGGCAATGCCGGCTTCACGTGCCACTTCGCGCAGGCTGAGCGTGGACAGGCTGCGGTGCGGCCCGATCAACTTCAGGGCGGCGGCCAGCAGATCCTCACGGCTCACCGTACGGCGGGCCGGGCTGTTGGCATCTTCGGGCGTCGACAAAGCGGTGGCGGCGGCCATGGGGGTTCCGGTGGGGCGAGGCTGAATCATACCCAATCCGGTTCAATATACACATGTATACACAGGTGTATGTGCGCCCGTATAGTGCGCCCATGAGCGCTGTCGTCCGTCCGTCCCTGTTCTCTCCATACCGCTGGGTCTCGCCGTCGCTGTTCGATTTCTGGGCGGGCCAGCTCAATCCCCTGTGGACCCTGCGCGAGCCGATGGCCCGCCTGGTCCGGCGCGAGCCGGCCGGCGAGGGCGCGGCGAACCTGGTCCTGCGCACCAACCGGCACTGGGCCGGCATGCGTGCCGGCCAGCACGTCACCCTGGGCGTCGAGATTGAAGGGCGCCTGTGGCAGCGCAGCTACAGCCCCACCGCACTGGGTCGGCGCGAGCTGGCGATCACCGTCAAGGCGATCGACGGTGGCCGGGTCAGCCAGCATCTGGTCAACCATGCGCAGCCGGGCGAACTGTTCCGCCTCGATGCCGCCTTCGGCGAGTTCCATATGCCGGCCGCGGCGCCGGTGCTGCTGCTGGCGGCCGGCAGTGGCATCACGCCGATGCGCAGCCTGTTGCGCGAGGCCTGCCAGCGCCCGCTGGCGGCGCCGGTGGACCTGTTCTACTGGGAGCGCACCGCTGCCCATCTGCAGTTCCGTGATGAACTGCAGGCGCTGGCCGCAGCGCATCCGAACCTGCGCGTGCATCTGCTGACCACCCGCGAGGGTGAAGCGCCGGCCGCGCGTATCGATACCCATGAACTGCAGGTGGCCGGCGATGACACGCCGTTGGTGCAGCGCCATGTGCTGGCCTGCGGCCCTGATGGCTTCGTTGCCGCCGCGCGTGAACGCCTGGCGCACCAGGTGGCCGGTTTCCAGGCCGAAGCCTTCACTCCGCCGGCGCCGCTGCGCGATGCCAGCAGCGAAGGCGAGGTGTCGCTGACCCTTGCGCGCAGTGGCCGCCAGCTGAGCGTGCCGCGTGGCCGCTCGCTGCTGGAAAGCCTCGAAGCCCACGGCATCAAGCCCAAGCATGGCTGCCGCATGGGTATCTGCAACAGTTGTAGTTGTGATCGCGTCAGTGGTGCCACCCGCCACCTGCGCACCGGCGACCTGCAGTCTGAATCGGCGCAGCCGGTGCGGATCTGCGTGAGCGCGCCGACCACCGACCTGACCCTGGATCTCTGAGGACCCGTTGCCATGACCCGCGCTACCGACCGTGCTCTGAGCACCACCGAGATGCAAGCCTTCGGCCAGGAACTCGATGCGATCCGCGACCGCGTGATCGGCAGCCTTGGCGCTTCCGATACCCGCTACATCCGCCGCGTGGCCGCCGCAGTGCGCTGGTTTGGCGTGGGTGGCCGTGGCCTGCTGTTCCTGGCGGCGTTCTCGCCGTTGTTCTGGATGCCGCTGCTGTGGCCGGCCGCGATCACTGGCACGCTGCTGCTGGCGCTGTCGAAGATCCTGGAGAACATGGAGCTGGGCCACAACGTCATGCACGGCCAGTTCGACTGGACCGGCGACCCCAAGCTCAACGGCAACACCTACGAGTGGGACATCGTTGCCACCGCCGACAACTGGCGCAAGACCCACAATTTCCGCCACCACACCTACACCAACGTGCGTGGCATGGACGATGACATCGGCTACGGCCTGCTGCGCATCTTCCCGGAACAGCGCTGGAAGCCGTTCTACCTGCTGCAGCCGATCATCGCGCCGATCTTCGCGCTGCTGTTCCAGTGGGGCGTGGCCGCGCAGGACCTGCGCCTGGGTCGTTGGCTGAAGGGCCGCATCAGTGGCCGTGCGATGTGGATGCAGACCCGCCCGGTGGCGCGGAAAATGGCCCGTCAGGTGCTGAAGGACTACGTGTTCTTCCCGCTGCTGGCCGGCCCGTTCTTCCTCACCGTGATGCTGGGCAACATGGTGGCCAACGGCCTGCGCAACATCTGGACCTACGTGATCATCTTCTGCGGCCACTTCACTGCCGAGTCGGAAACCTTCCCGAAGGAGTGCCTGCGCAATGAGTCGCGCGGCCATTGGTACCTGCGCCAGCTGCGCGGTTCTTCCAATATCAGCGGCGGCTTCCTGATCAACGTGCTCTCGGGCAACCTCAGCCACCAGATCGAGCACCACTTCTACCCCGACCTGCCGGCCAACCGCTATGCGGCCATCGCCAAGGAAGTGAAGGACATCTGCCGCCGTTACGGCCAGCACTACAACAACGGTTCGCTGCCGCGCCAGTTCGGCCAGGTGGTCTGGCGCATCCTGCGCCACGCGTTCCCGAGCAAGCCGCGCCGCCTGCCGATGTCGGACATCATGTCCGCACCGGCATCGGCCAACGCGGGCTGATCAACTCAGCCCGTTTTTGCCAGGGCCGCTTGATCGCGGTCCAGGCGCCGCAGGAACACCTGCATTTCCTTGCGTGCCTGCTGGTCGCCCTTGCTGCCGGCCACGCTCAAGCCGCGTTGCCATGCTTCGCGCGCCGCCTGCGGTTGGCCACTGGCCAGCCAGGCTTTGCCAAGCAGCTTCCAGGCCGCCGAGTACTGCGGATCAAGCACCACGCAGCGGCCCAGATGAGTCGCCGCACGCACCGGGTTGCCGGCATCCAGCCAGCCCTTGCCCAGGCCGAAGCGCAGCAGCGCGCCGTCCTTGCCGGTGGCGAGCATGCATTCCAGAGCCTCGATGTTCATCAGCGCACCTCTACCAGCAGCTCGGCCGGTCCCGGCTGGAAGCGGCCCCGATGGAACAGCAGCGGCGCACCACCATTCTCGTGTACCTCGATGATGCGGCCAGCCAGCAGCAGGTGATCGCCGACCGGCCACTGCGCGTGGCGGGTACAGGTGAGGTGCGCTACCGCACCGGCGATGCGCGGTGGGGCGTCCTCTTCGTCATCCAGCAATGCCAGACCGTCGAAGCGGTTGCGTACCTGCGGATCGGCAAAGCGCCGGGCCAGTGCTTCCTGGTCGGCCGCCAGCACGCTGATCGCAAAGCGGGTGGCGCGCTGGAAGGCGGACAGGCTCTGCGCGTGCAACGCCAGGTTCCACAGCACCAGTGGCGGCTGCAATGACACCGGCACGAACGAATTGATGGTCAGGCCGATGGGCTTGCCCTGCGCATCGCGCGCGCAGACGATGGCCACGCCGGTAGGAAAGTGGCCGAGCAGCCGACGCAGTGCCCGCGGCGGCATCTCGACCGACGGCACCGGGGCCGGGGCGGGGAAGACCCCCGCCCACGGCCCGGCGTACGGCAGTGTCTCGCCGCTCATGAGGCCCGGGCCTGGCGGTAGCGCCGGCCGACTTCGGCCCAGTTGATGATGTTGAAGAACGCACCGATGTAGTCCGGGCGACGGTTCTGGTAGTGCAGATAGTAGGCGTGCTCCCAGACGTCCAGCGCCAGGATCGGGGTATTGCCGGACAGGCCGACCGTAGCGCCCATCAAAGGGCTGTCCTGGTTGGCGCTGCTTTCAACCTTCAGGCGGCCGTCGCGATCACTGGTCAGCCAGGCCCAGCCACTGCCGAAGCGGGTCTGCGCGGCCTTGGTGAAGGCATCCTTGAAGGCGTCGAAGCCGCCGAGGTCGCGGTCGATGGCGGCGGCCAGTTCATCATCGGGTGCACCACCGTTGGCGCTGAGTACGGTCCAGAACAGGCTGTGGTTGGCATGGCCACCTCCGTTGTTGCGGACCGCGCCACGCTGCGCCTCGGGCACGGCATCGATGTTGGCGATCAGCGCCTCGACCGGCTGTTCGGCAAGGCCGGCCTGCTCGAGGGCGGCATTGAGGTTGTTGACGTAGGTCTGATGGTGCTTGCTGTGGTGGATCTCCATCGTGCGCGCATCGAAGTGCGGCTCGAGGGCGTCGTAGGCATAGGGGAGCGGGGGAAGCGAGTACGACATCGAAGCAATCTCCGTGGGGAAGGCCAGGTGGCTGGCCGTGGGGAGATCGTTATCGCACCTCAACATTGGTTTAGGTCAAGGGGCGGGATTGAAATGGGTGCGCTGACGGCGCCTTGATTCATTCCGTGTTGCAGGTGCGGAGACGGCGTCAAAGGCAAGCGCAGGAGCGACGTGGTAGTGCCGGCCGCTGGCCGGCAATCAGTGAAGGTCGGGTTGCCGGCCAGCGGCCGGCACTACCAGAACCCGCTTTTCGAACGCTCACCGGCGTGCTGATGTACTGCCCCCGCCCCCTCCCGCACGTATCAACAAAAGCGCCGGCAGGTGAACCAGCCGCCAGCGCTTTCATCAACTCAACTCAACCAATCCTTGCATGCACCATCCACCTGCTCGCCGCACGCCTGCTGCATCCGCTGCTGCAGTCGCGCCAGTGTCTCCGCGCCCTGGTGCTTGCCGCTCCACGCCTTCAACTGCCCGGCCAGGCGCTCGAAGCGCTGGCGGGTGCGCTGGTGGTAGCCCGAAGGCTGCGCCTCCAGCTCGGCGATCAATGAGGCGGTCGCCTGCTCGATGCGTGGCGCATCGTCCGGGGCCAGCCGCAGCAGGCCTTCCACGTACAGCACGCCCCACTGCACACGGGTCGCCGGGCCCTGCGCGCCATCGTAGGCACGCTTCAGCCACTCCAGCGCGCCGGCGGTGTCGCCGCGCTGCTCCGCCAGTTCAGCCAGCTCGGGCATGTAGTAGTACGGCTGCTCGCTGCGCTTCAGCTCGGCCAGCAGCAGCGCCTCGGCACCGGCATCATCGCCGACCTCGCGCAGTGCATAGACTGCGCTGCTGATCGTGGCCTGGCGCGCATGGGCATCGGTGGCGGCGGCATCGGCGGCGGCCGTGCGTTGCTTGACCCGCTCCACCAGCGCCGCCGGAAGCGCGCCCTTCGGCTGCTGCTGGCGGACCAGCGAAACTTCGGTCAGGGCCCGCGACAGGGCATCGTCGGCGCGGTCACCACGCTCGGCGTCGGCGCGTTCCAATGCCACCAGCAATTGCTGGCCCAGGGTGGTGGACGTGGCCGGCCCTGCGCTGGCCTGCTTCACCAGCTTGGCGCCTGCATAGCCCAGCAGCTCGCGGTTGCGGCGCACTTCGACAGGCTGTGCCAATACTGCCTGCAGCAGCTCGCGCACTTCGGTGGGTGCCGCGCTGGGCGTGTCGGTGGTGGCCAGCGCCAGCAGCGCGAAGCGGTGTTGCAGGGCCGCATCCGGTGCGGACCTGGACAGCTGGCGAAGAACGTCTTCACTCTTGCGCTCACCGGCCAGGCGGTTGGCATCCACCTCCCAACCGTAGTCGCCCAGCACCTGCCAGTCTTCCGCCGCCAACCTGTCCGGTGTGGCCAGGGCGGTGGCCAGCGTGGCGGCAACCGCACTGCGGCGGCCCGCCGCCACTGTCAGGGCGCGGGTCAGTTGGGCGGCATCGTTGCCACCGGCGACGCGGGTGATCTCGTTGCGTTGTGGGTCGAGCACGATCAGGGTCGGGTAGCCGCGCACGCCGAAGCGTTCGCCCCAGGCCTGCGCACCTTCCTCGTCGCCATCCAGGTAGACGGGAACGAACTTGCTGGTCAACGCGATGAAGGCCGGGTCCTTGAACAGGCCGGCCTTGAGCTGGTTGCATGGCGGGCACCAGACCGCACCCCAGTACAGCAGCACCGGCTTGCCGCTGTCGGCGGCTTCGGCAAAGGCGTCGTCGACGTCGCCCTGGCGCCAGGCAATGGCAGTGGCCGGCGCGGGCGCCTCGGCGGAGTTGGCGGTGGACACCGGGGCCGGGGAGCAGGCGCTCAGCGCCGAAGCCAGCAGCAACATGGAAAGCGCGACGCGCATCGGCACATCTCGAAGGACAGGGTGATGGACCATTGTAGGAACGACCGGGCCGCTGACTGATGCAGTTTGCTTATGACGGGCATGCGCGAGGGCATGACGCCTTTATTGCACTGCCAGGTAGCGACGGACCGTGCCCGGCGGATGCCGTCAGGGCGCTGCCCGCAGCATCTGCTGGTACACCAGTCCGTTGAACTCGCCGACCTCGCCGTCCAGCACGAAGCCGTAGCGCTCATAGACTGGCACGGCGTTGAGCGAGGCGCGCACGGTCAGCACCGGCTCGCGCACCCGCAGCAGCACTGCCTCGAACAAGGCATGGCCGATGCCCCGGCCCTGGCAGGCGGGGTCGACGAACAGCATGGCCAGATGGCGGCCTTCTTTCAGTTCAACAACGCCGACCACGCGCGCATCCTGCTCGGCCACCAGGATGTGGTTGTCACCTTGCAGGCGCGCGGCGAACGCATCGGCGGCGGCGACGCTGCCGAATGTGGCGATGCCGGCCGCGCTGAGCGAAGGCGCCACGGCTTCGTTGAAGGCGGCCATGCACAGCGCACTGATCGCAGGCACGTCGTCGATGTGGGCGGGGCGGATCTTCGGCATGCAGCGTTCTTTCCTTGGTGGGCGGCGCGTCATCGCAGCCGCATGCCTGCACGCTAAGCTGAGGGCATGAGTGATTTCAATCCCGCGTACGCTTCGTTGTTTCCGCAACAAGGGCTCAGCCTGGGCCTGATGACGCCTGTCGCCGCACATGGACTGGCCGATCCACGCGAAGCGCGGCGCATCGCGCGGCTGGCCGACGATCTCGGCTTTGCCGCGCTTTGGGCGCGCGATGTGCCGTTGATGGTGCCGCAGGGCCCGGATGCGACAGCGAGCGCGCTGGACGATCCGTTCCTGTGGCTGGGCATGCTTGCCGCAGCGACCGAGCGCATCGTGGTCGGCAGCGCGGCCATTGTGTTGCCGCTGCGGCAGCCGTTGCAGGTCGCGAAGTCCGCGTTGAGCCTGGACCGGATCAGCGACGGGCGTTTCGTGCTCGGCCTGGGTTCGGGTGACCGCCCGGAGGAATTCGCCGCGTTCGGTGAGGATCTGGAGGGCAGGGCGGCGACGTTCCGTGAGCGCTGGTCGCTACTGCGTGCCGCGTTGTCCCTCGACACCGACGAGCGCGCTGAGGTCCTGGATGCCACCGGCGGCTTCGAGGTGCTGCCGGCACCGTCCGCGCGCATTCCGATGCTGGTGGTGGGCACCGCGCGGCAGAGCCTGCAGTGGATCGCGCGCGAAGCCGAAGGTTGGGCTACCTATCACCGCGAGGAGGTCGCTCAGGAAGGGCGCATCGGCCTGTGGCAGCAAGCGCTGGCGCAGCGTGGTGGATCGGCAAAACCCTTCGTGCAGTCGATGCTGCTGGACCTGCAGGCGGATCCGCAGGCGCCGCCCGAGCCCTTGCCGTTGGGCCTGAAGGTTGGCCGCGATGGCCTGCGTGATTATCTGCTGCGTGTGCATGCGCAGGGTGTGGCGCACGTGATGTTCAATCTGGTCGAGAACGGGCGGGCAATGGATGAAGTGCTGCGCGAGATTGGTGAGCAGGTGTTGCCGCAGACGCTCCGGTAGGTGTCCACCTGGGTGGACACGCCATATCCCTGCCCCGCTGCGCGCGACGGGCATGGCCCGGCGCTACCCGCCGGTGTCCGGAACGTCCGCATCTGCGTATCATTCGCATTTGATATCCCGATGCCGGAGCTCCGCGTGACCGAACGTTCCCCCATGCACCCGACCGGACGCCTGTTCGCCGCAGTCGCTTTCATCGAGGCTGTGACCTGGGCCGGCCTGCTCATCGGCATGTGGATGAAGTACGGCCCGATGGCCAATGTGGCGCTGGTGAAGCTGTTTGGGCCGCTGCACGGCGTGGCGTTCCTGGTCTATGTGGCAGTCACCCTGTTTGCGGCAGTGCACCTGCGCTGGCCATGGTGGGCGAGCGCGCTGGCCTTGCTGGCAGCGATCCCGCCGCTGGTCACGCTGCCGCTGGAGTGGTGGTTCAAGCGCCGTGGTCTGCTGGGCCTGCGTGCAATGCGCTGAACCCACTGTTGCATGCCCATTCAAGAGAATGGGTATCAAATGCAAATACGAGCCGTTATCATTTAAGGGTGGCATCTGGTCCTGAGCAGGGTCGGTGCCGGGTGGGGCGTGTAGACGCGCCCGGCCATCCTTTCCTGTTACGGCTGGTGTTCCATGCACGCACGTCCCGTCGTTCCCGGCTTGCCGGCGCTGGTGTTGGCTGCCCTGATCGGCACCATGGCGATGATGTCCTTCGTCGCCGTGATCGGCCCGGTGGTTCGCATGCTCGGTTTGTCCGAGTGGCATGCCGGCCTGTCAGTCACCGCCGCCGGCGTGTTGTGGATGCTGGCCGCGCGCCCCTGGGGCCAGCTCAGCGACCGCGTCGGCCGCAAGCGCGTGCTGATGCTGGCGATGAGCGCCTACACCCTGGTCTACATCGCGCTGGCGGTGTTCATCGACGTTGCCCTGCAGGCAGTGCCGCCTGTGTTGGTATCGGTGCTGGTGCTGGTCGGCGCGCGTGGCCTGATCGGCCTGTTCTACGCCGCCGTGCCCCCTACCGCTGCCGCGCTGATCGCCGACAAGGCACCGACCGGCCAACGTGCCAAATTCCTCGCTCGCCTGGGCAGCGCCAACGCGCTGGGGATGGTGCTGGGGCCGGCGGCCGCTGGCTGGCTGGCCTATACGAATCTGTCACTGGCGCTGTATGTGGCCGCATTGTTGCCGCTGCTTGCGCTGGCATTGCTGGCCTGGCGGCTGCCGGCCACACCGCCAGTGGAGAGCGCCTCTGCACAACGCCGCCATCCGATGAGCCGTCTCGACCCGCGCCTGCGCCTGCCACAGCTGGCGGCGTTCATTGCGATGGTCTCGGTGACCATCGCGCAGGTGACGGTCGGCTTCTTCGCGATCGATCGCCTCGGCCTGGATGCAGCGGCGGGCGCACGCATGGCGGGTATCGCGCTCACTGCGGTCGGCGTCGGCCTGATTCTGGCGCAGGCGCTGGTGATGAAGCTGGAGGTGCATCCGCGGCGCTGGATCATCCTGGGTGCGTTGATTTCCGGCATCGGCTTCGCTTCGGTGGCCGGCGTTCAGCAGGCCTGGCAGTTGCCGGCAGCCTATGCGCTGGCCGCGTTCGGCATGGGTTTCGTGTTCCCCTCGTTCCAGGCGCTGGCTGCCGACGCGGTGGAAGCACACGAGCAGGGTGCTGCCGCCGGCACCGTTGCTGCCGCGCAGGGGCTGGGCATGGTGGCCGGACCGATGCTCGGCACGCTGTTGTATCGCGGTGGGCCCAGCCTGCCTTATCTGCTGGTGGGTGCGCTGCTGCTGTTGCTGTGCGCGTTGGCCGCCGCGTATCGGATGAAGGAGACCTCATGAACGATTCCCTGATGCAGGGCGCGTGGCCGGAGGCTGCGCCGCCGGCCCTGGATACCATCGACGACGCCGCACTGTTCCTGTTGCAGCATGCGGGTCAGCATGTGCATGCGCGCGGTTGCCGGGCCGCGCTGCCGAGTGGTGCGCTGGCAACCCTGGCTGAGCGTGTTGCGGATTTCTTCGCCCAGCAGCGTGGCGGCCCCGGCCTGCTGGTCGGCGCGGTGCCGTTCGAGCCGCGTGCTGATGATGCGCTGTACCAGCCCGAGCGGCTGCTGCCGCCATTGCCGTTGCAGCCGCAGGCGGCGCCGCCGCTGGAGGGTGAGCTGCGTGCAGAGCCCGCAGCGGTGGACTATGCCGCCGCCGTGGCCACTGCGGTGCAGGCCCTGCGCGCGCCCGAACAGGATCTGCATAAAGTGGTGCTGGCGCGCAGCCTGCTGGCCCGCACCCGGCAAGCGCTTTCGCCGGATGTACTGCTGGCACGGCTGGGTGCGGACCCCTCGGTGGCCACCTATGCGGTGCCGCTGCCGGTCGAACTGGGGCGGGCCCCGGCCTGGCTGGTTGGCGCAACGCCGGAGCTGTTGCTGCGCAAGCGTGGTGTGCAGCTGCTGTCGCACCCGCTGGCCGGGTCCGCACGCCGCAGCGCCGATGCCACCGAGGACGAGCGTGCCGCGCAGGCGCTGCTGGCCTCGCGCAAGGACCATGACGAGCATCGCCACGTGGTCGAAGCCATCGTCGATGGCCTGGCGCCGTACTGCAGCCACATCGATGCACAGCCGCGGCCGGCGCTGCATGCGACTGCCAGCATGTGGCATCTGGGAACCCGCATCCACGCCACCCTGAAGGATCCGCAGACGTCTGCAGCCGAACTGTTGGCACAGCTGCACCCCACGCCGGCAGTCTGCGGTACGCCACGGCTGGCGGCACTGCAGCGCATCCGTGAGCTGGAACCGGTGCCGCGCGGTTTCTATGCCGGTGCAGTCGGCTGGTTGGACGCGCAGGGGGATGGCGACTGGTACGTGGCGATCCGCTGCGCGCGACTGCAGGGCACGCAGCTGCGCCTGTACGCAGGCGCCGGCATCGTCGCCGATTCGCAGCCCGAGGCTGAAGTGGCTGAAACCGCAGCCAAGTTCGCTGCCCTGTTGAACGCGCTGGGTGTCCATGAATCGGCGCCCGCCATCGAGCCTGCCGCATGAATACCTCCGCTGATTCTTCCCGCCTGCCACTGCAGCAGGTATGGCCTGATGAACTGATGGCGCGCTATCGCGAGGCCGGTCACTGGCGTGGCGAGACCTTCCCGGCGTTCCTGCGCGAGCGCGCGGAACGCTATGCGGATGACATCGCGGTGGTGTCAGGTGACGTCCGCCTGAGCTATGCGCAGCTGTGGTACGAAGCCGGTCGCATCGGTGCCGGCCTGCTGGCACTCGGCCTGCAGCCCGGTGAGCGGGTGCTGGTGCAGCTGGGCAACACCGCTGGCTTCATCACTACGATCTGTGGCCTGTTCCGGGCCGGACTGGTGCCGGTGTACGCACTGCCTGCGCATCGCATCACCGAGCTGGTGCACTTCGCGAACAAGGCCGAGGCCAGTGCCTACATCACTGCCGACCTGCACGACGGCTTCGATCATCGCGGACTCGCGCGGGCGCTGCAGGCAGACGTACCTGCGGTGCGCCACGTGGTCATCGATGGCGATGCAGCGGAGTTCACCGCGCTGGAGTCGCTGCAGGGCGACCGCAGCCAGCTGCCGGCCGACCCGGATCCGCAGTCGGTGGCGTTCCTGCAGATCTCCGGTGGCAGCACCGGCCTGTCCAAGCTGATCCCGCGCACGCACGACGACTACATCTATTCGTTCCGCGCCAGCAATGACATCTGCGGCATCGACCGCGACAGCGTGTATCTGGTCGCGCTGCCGGCCGCGCACAACTTCCCGATGAGTTCGCCCGGCTTCTTCGGTGCGTTGTATGCCGGCGCCCGCGTGGTGCTCAGCCCCGGCCCCGGACCGGATGCGGCCTTCCCGCTGATCGCACGGGAGCGGGTGACCTGCTGTGGCCTGGTGCCGCCGCTGGCGTTGCTGTGGGCGCAGGCCGCCGCCACCAGCAAGCATGACCTGTCCAGCCTGCAGGTACTGCAGGTGGGCGGCGCCAAGCTGGTGCCGGAAGCCGCGCGGCGGGTGATCGACGGCCTCGGCTGTACCTTGCAGCAGGTATTCGGCATGGCCGAAGGGCTGGTGAACTACACCCGCCTGGACGATCCGGAAGAACTGATCGTGGCCTGCCAGGGGCGGCCGATCAGTCCGGATGATGAAGTGCGCGTGGTCGATGACCATGACCAGCTGGTGGCCGAGGGCGAGGTGGGGCATCTACTCACCCGTGGCCCGTACACCATCCGTGGCTACCACAACGATGCGGTGGCCAATGCGCGCTCGTTCACCGACGACGGCTTCTATCGCACCGGCGACCGTGTGCAGCAGCTGCCCGGTGGCTATCTGGTGGTACAGGGCCGTGCGGGTGACCACATCAACCGCGCTGGCGAGAAGATCTCCGCTGAGGAGATCGAGGACCACCTGCTGGCGCACCCGGGTGTGTTCGACGCCGCCGTTGTCTCCATTCCCGATGAGTACCTGGGCGAGCGCAGCTGCGCCTTCGTGATCCCGCAGGGCGAACCGTTCAAGGCCCCGGCACTGAAGGCCTGGATGCGCGGGCGTGGCCTGGCCGCGTTCAAGGTGCCCGACCAGATTGTGTTCGTCGACAGTTTCGATACCACTGCGGTCGGCAAGATCAGCCGCCGCGAACTGCGCGCGCAGCTGCGTGCGCGTCATCTGCAACAGACAGGAGGAACGCGCTGATGGCGCTGCCCCGTATTACCGACTATCCCTTGCCGACCGCCGCCGAACTGCCGCAGGCGCGTGGCCCGTGGCGCCCGCAGCGCGATCGTGTGGCTTTGCTGGTGCACGACATGCAGCGCTACTTCCTGGCGGCATTCGACGCCGGCAGCACGCCCTTGCGGCCGGCGGTGGACAACATCGTGCGCCTGCTGGCGCACTGCCGCGCGCACGGCATTCCGGTGTTCTACACCGCCCAGCATGGTGACCAGGATCGCCGCGACCGCGGCCTGCAGGCCGATCTGTGGGGGCCGGGCATGCGCCGCAGCGCCGACCACGAACCGATCATCGAGGCGCTGGCACCGCAGCCAGGCGAGCACGTGCTGGTGAAGCACCGCTACAGCGCCTTCCAGCGCAGCAACCTGGAGACGCTGATGCGGGTACGTGGGCGCGACCAGCTGCTGGTGACCGGCGTGTACGCCCATATCGGCTGCACCGCGACCGTGGTCGAGGCCTTCCAGCGTGACATCGAGGCCTTCATCGCCGCTGACGCGGTGGCGGACTTCTCGCGTGCCGATCACGATCAGGCGCTGCACTGGATCGCACGCACCAGCGGGGTGCCGATGACCACCGACCAGCTGCTGGAGGTGCTGTGATGGCCGCCACGGGTGAGGTGCTGGATCTGGAGCGGATGCGTGCCGATGTGGCGCGCGTGCTGGAGTGCACACCGGCCGAGATCGGTGACGACGACAACCTGATCGACCTGGACCTGGATTCGATGCGCATGCTCGGCCTGGTCCTGGCCTGGGGCAACACCGGCCTGCCGCTGGAGTTCTCGCAGTTGGCCGAACACACCACGCTGCGCCAGTGGTGGAACGTGGTGCAGACGCTGCAGGCCGCGCAGAGCGCATGAACGCCGTCGCGCTGGCCACGCCGGTGGCATTGACCGAGGCCCAGGCGGGACTGTGGTTCGCACAGCGGCTGGCACCGGACAACCCGTCATTCAATACCGCGCACGCGGTGTGGATCGATGGCCCGCTGGACGTGGCCGCGTTCGTCGCAGCGGCAGACCAGGCTGCAGGCGAGGCCCAGGCCTTAGCACTGCGCTTTGCCGAAGGGGCCGATGGCCAGCCGCTGCAGTGGCATGACCCCGCACACGTGCCGTTGCTTTCGGTGCGGGATGTGTCCACTGAGGCGGATCCCGCCGCTGCGGCACGCAACCTGATGCACGCCGACCGGCTGAGCCCGGTCGATCCCACCCGCGACCGGATCAGTCAGCAGGTGCTGCTTGAGCTGGGCGGGCAGCGCTGGGTCTGGTACCTGCGCGCGCATCATCTGGCGGCCGATGGTTACGGCATGGCGCTGTTCACTGACCGGGTGTGCGCGTTGTATGCCGGTCGTGCCGGTGAGTCACTACCAGGGCTGGCGGGCGTGCTGGCTGATGATGCCGCTTATCGTGCCGATCCGGGCCGGGCGCAGGCCGGGCAGTGGTGGCGCGCGCACATGCAGGGCGCCCCGGCGGGCGTCGGCCTGGCCGGTACGCTCGCTGCCAGTGAGGACGCGCTGCGCTGGGTACAGCCGCTCGATGCGGCATTCCGGGAACAGCTGCTGCAGGCGTCGGTTCGTTGGCTGCAGCCCTGGCCGGACGTGCTGGCCGCGTTGTCGGCCGAGTACCTGCGGCGGATGAGCGCTGCCGATGAAGTGGTGCTGGGCGTTCCTTACATGGGGCGGCTCGGCAACGCGTCGGCGCGGGTGCCTGCGATGGTGATGAATGTGTTGCCGCTGCGCGTGGCGGCCGCCGAGGGCAGCGTCGAGGCCTTTACCCGCGGGCTGGGCCGTCAGCTCAGCCAGGGGCGCAAGCACGGCCGTTACCGCGGCGAGCAACTGCGCCGGGACCTGGGCCTGGTGGGTGCGCAGCAGCGCCTGCACGGTCCGCTGGTGAATGTGCAGCCGTTCTACAAGCCGCTGGTGCTGACTGGCGTGCAGGCGGCGCTGGAGGTGCTGTGCACCGGGCCGGTGGATGACCTGACGCTGGGCTTCCGTGGCGATGGCCAGCGTCTGCTGGATCTGGAGATCGAGGCCAATCCCGCGCTGTACAGTCGCGAGGATGTCGAGGCACACGCGGCACGGTTGCTGCATTTTGTGTCGGCGGCACTGCAGGCTGACGATATCGCAGCCGTACCTCTGGCGACGACCGACGAGGTGCAGCAGGTGCTGCACGGTTTCAATGCCACCGCGCACGCGCTTCCTGAGACCACACTGGTTGAATTGCTGCAGCAGGGCATGGATCGGGATCCGCACACTCCAGCGCTGGTGTTCGGCGACACTACGCTGGACTACGTAACGCTGGAAGCGCGCAGTTTCGCGCTGGCGGCACAGCTGCGGGCGATGGATGTCGGCCCGGGCAGCGTGGTGGCGGTGGCATTGCCGCGCTCGCTGGAGCTGGTGATCGCTCTGGTCGCGGTGCTGCGAGCAGGCGCGGCCTACCTTCCGCTGGACCTGGCCCATCCCGATGAGCGGCTGGCACGTATTTTCGCGTCGGCACAGCCGGTGTGCGTACTGGCTGCGGCGGACGTATCGGCGCGCGTGGCCGGCGTACCGGTGCTCGCGCCGGAGCAGTGGACTGCGCTGAGTTTTGCCGCACCGTGGGCCGATCCGGCACCTGACGATGCGGCCTACGTGATCTATACCTCCGGCTCGACCGGCGAGCCCAAGGGCGTGGTCATCGAACACCGTGCCATCGTCAACCGTCTGCTGTGGATGCGCGAACACTACGGCATCCGTGCCGATGACCGTGTTCTGCAGAAGACTCCGGCCACGTTCGACGTCTCGGTCTGGGAGTTTTTCCTGCCGCTGCTGTGCGGCGCGACGCTGGTGGTGGCGGGCCCGGATGCGCATCGCGATCCGACCGAGCTGGCGCGGCTGATCCGCGCGCATGGCATCACCACCGCACATTTCGTGCCGTCGATGCTCGATGCGTTCCTTGCCGCGCCGGCCTCCGAAGGCCTGCAGCTGCGCCTCGTGTTCACCAGTGGCGAAGCGCTGGACGCGTCGTTGCGTGATCGTTTCCATGCGCGCGTGCAGGCCGAACTGCACAACCTGTATGGCCCGACCGAAGCGGCAGTGGACGTGAGCTACTGGCCGGCTTCGGCGCAGGATCGCTCACGGCCGGTACCGATCGGCTTCCCGGTCTGGAATACCCGCCTGTACGTGCTGGACGCGCGGATGCAGCCGCTGCCGGTGGGTGTGCCGGGCGACCTGTATCTGGGGGGCGTGCAGCTGGCGCGTGGCTACCTCGGCCGCGATGATCTGACCGCCGAGCGCTTCCTGGCCGATCCCTTCCTGCCAGGGGAGCGCATCTACCGCACCGGCGACGTGGCGCGCTGGCGGAGCGACGGCGCAGTCGAATACCTGGGCCGCAGCGACCATCAGGTAAAACTCCGCGGCCTGCGCATCGAACTGGGCGAGATCGAGGCGGCATTGCGCGAGCTGCCGGGCATGGATCGGGTGGAGGTGCTGCTGCGCCAGGACGCTCCTGGCGACGCCCGGCTGGTGGCCTATGTGCCTTCCGCCCTTGCCGAGGCGACGACGCTGCGCAGCCATCTGGCCACGCGCGTGCCGGACTACATGGTGCCGTCGGCCTTCGTCGGCGTGGAGCACTGGCCGGTGACCGCCAACGGCAAGCTCGACCGCAACGCGTTGCCTAAACCACCACAGCATGACGTCGCTGGATTGGCACCGCGCACGCCGCTGGAACAGGAGCTGGCGGTGCTGTTTGCCCAGGCACTCGGGCGTGAAGCGCCAGTGGCGGTGGATGCGGACTTCTTCAGTCTCGGCGGCGACTCGCTGTCGGCGGTGCACCTGCTGCTGGCGATCGAGCAGCGCTGGCGCTGTGACCTCGGCTTGGGTGCCTTGTTTGCGCAGCCCACCGTGGCCGCGCTGGCGATACGCATTGCCGAGCCGCCCGCGCTGGCTGATCACGCGCTGGGGCCGGTAATCGCGCTGGCCGCGACCGAAGCTGCCGGACCCACGCCTCTGTTCGTACTGCACCCGGCCGGTGGCATCGCCTGGAACTACCGCACCCTGGCCCGGGCACTGCAGCCGGCCCGCCCGGTGTACGGCCTGCAGTCGCCGGCACTGGACGCGCGGCAGCCGCTGCCGAGCAGCATCGAGGCGATGGCCAACGACTACGTACAGCGGGTGGTCGCATTGCATCCGAAGGGGCCGGTGCATCTGCTGGGCTGGTCGGTGGGTGGCATCCTCGCCCAGGCGATGGCGGTGCGCCTGCATGAGATCGGTCGCGAAGTCGGCGAGCTGGTGCTGCTGGATGCCTACCCCAGCGAATGCTGGCGCGCCGAGCCGGAACCCGATCCGATTGCGGCGCTGCGTGCGCTGCTGGCCATTGCCGGGCACGATCCGGATGCGCATCCGGAGCTGGACAGCCGTGAGCGCATCCTTGGTTTCCTGCGTCGTGGCGGCAGCGCGCTGGGCAGCCTGCCGGACGTGGTGCTGGATGGTGTAGTGCGTGCGGTGACCGGCACCAATCGCTTGATACGCGAGCATCATCATCGGCCGTTCGTGGGCACGCTGGTGCATGTGCGCGCGGGTCGAGACCATCAGGCACGGCCGCAGCTGCAATCGGCGTTGTGGCGTGCACACGCACTCACGGTGCAGGCACTTGAACTGCCGTTCCTGCATGCTGAGCTGACCGGCCGCGATGCGGTGGCGCAGCTGGCGCCATGGTTGTCGGCGCGCCTGCGCCATTGGGATGAGCAACAGGAGATCGCAACATGCAGTTGACCGGTTTTGAAGGCCGCGTGGCCCTGGTGACCGGCGCCGCCGGTGGCATCGGTGAGGCCCTGGTGCGGTTGCTGGCCGAGGCTGGCTGCACGGTGGTGGCGACCGATCGCGATGCGCCCGTGGTCGCGGATGCACGTGTGCAGGCGTTTGCCCTTGATGTGACCGACAGTGCGGCGGTGGATGCGCTGGTGGATCGTGTAGAAGCCAGCATCGGGCCGATCGGCCTCGCCGCCAGCGTGGCCGGGGTGCTGCACGTGGGCGAGGTGATCGGCACCACCGATGACGATTGGCGCCGGGTTTTCGCAGTCAATGCGGATGGCGTGTTCCATGTGGGGCGTGCGCTGGCGCGGGTGATGTCACCACGTCGGCAGGGTGCGATCGTCACCGTCAGCTCGAACGCGGCGGGCGTGCCTCGGCACGGCATGGCCGCCTACGCGGCATCCAAGGCAGCCGCTACGATGTTCACCCGCTGCCTTGGGTTGGAGCTGGCACCGCTCGGCATCCGTTGCAACATCGTCGCCCCGGGATCGACCCTGACCCCGATGCAGACCGGCATGTGGCAGGACGAGCATGGCGCAGAGCGGGTGATTGCTGGCAACCTGGAGACGTACAAGGCCGGCATCCCGATGCGCAAACTGGCCACCCCGGAGGACATCGCGCACTCGGTGATGTTCCTGCTCTCCGAGCAGGCCGGGCACGTGGCGATGAGCGATCTGTATGTAGACGGCGGCGCCACTCTGCGCGGGTGAGTCCTGCATATTCCGACCACCTGCCGGCAACCCATGGCCCCGGTAGTGCCGTCCGCCGGCCGGCAACCTCATTCAACTTCAGACATCTCCGAACATCCATCGAGGCATGGCCTGACGTTCAACGCCCAATGATCGCTCCACGATGAGGCATGAGCAGCCACCGCCTCCGCCTGGGCCGGCGTTCCATTGTCGGTCAGGTCTACGTTCTGACAACGACCACACATCAGCGCCGCCGGCTCTTTGAAAGCGAAGCTGCAGTGGCATGTGTAATCGACCCGTTTCATTACATCGAGCGGCGGGGGCTGGTGCAGTCACTCGCATGGGTCGTCATGCCGGATCACGTCCACTGGATGTTCGAGCTGCGTGCAGCTCACCTTCCAGACATTGCGCGCCGAATGAAGTCGTCGAGCGCGCTTGCCCTGAATCGCCTGGCGGGTCGTCGAAGTACGGTGTGGCAGCCTGGCTACTTCGACCACGCCGTGAGGGCTGAGGAGTCGCTGGCGCGGCCAGCCCTATACATCCAGGGGAACCCGGTACGCGCCGGTATTGCCGAGCAGATTGGCGAGTATCTGCATGCGTGGTCGGTCTGGGCGTGATGCCGGCCAGCGGCCGGCACTACCAGGCTTTCGAGCGAGACGGTTGCGGCACTACCCGTTGCGGTCAGGGAAGGGTCAGTCGGTACACCAGCACGCGGTTGTCGTTGTCGTACGGGCTATCGCAGCGCTGGCCCTGCATGCGGCAGTGACGGGCGATGAAGTCGTTGTCATTGCCGATCAACAACAGCACGTCGTTCGGATGCTGCGGGTCCAGCGCCGGCAGCACGTCCATGGCTTCCCACTTTTCCGAGAGCAGCCCGGCATGTGGGCCGCGCATCGTGTCCAGATCCAGCCCGGCACGCGCGAGCTGCGGGCGGTCGAGCAGGTTCAGCAGTTCGTCGCTGCGTGCGGGCACGATGCCTGCCTTCAACGTGGTACCGGTGGGATCAGCCAGTACCGAGGTCGTGCCGGTTTCGTAGGTGCTGCCGGCCAGATTGCTGGCATCGGCCACATCCACGAGCAACACCGACTTGTAGACGATCGGGTCGTCGACGTCCTTGCCCAGGCCATTGCCATCCCGGGCCAGCAGCAGGAAGCGATGGTCGTCCAGCACGCGGAGCTCGCTCTGCGCGGCGGTGCGGTCCAGTTTGCCCTTGCCGTCTTGCGCGTAGGCGGGCAGGGCCATCACGTAATGGCCGATAGGTTGCTGTGGCGTCGGCGAGGCCGTCACGTCGTAGACCAGTACGCGGGTGTTGATACGGCCCGCCGCGTTGCCCTGCGCGCTGTCCTGCAGTGTGGCGCTCTGCAGGGCGACGAACAGGCGGGTGCCGTCGGGTGACAGGCCCATGCCTTCCACGCCCTGGTTGTTGCGGCGGCCGGTCTGCGGTGGCGCCAGCGAGCCGAACGCCGGCTTGCCCTCGCGCTGCGGCCTGATCGCAGGGGGCGCCACGATCACGCCCTGCAGCTGACCCTGCGCATCGAAGTAATAGACGTTGGCGGTGTACTCGTCGCCGATGTAGAAATGGCCATCGGCGGTGAACTGCAGCGACTCCGCATCCAGCGAAACCTTGCCGGCGCCCGCGCCGCTGGCCGGCGAGGGCAGCACCACATCGCGTTGGGTGATCGTGTGCTCACCCGGGTCGGCACCGGTGAACGGCTGCCCGTTGAAGTCCTTCAGCACCACGCCCTTGTCCGGGACCATCGACAGCGTACCGAGCGCACCGGGCTTGCCTCGCGTAACGTCGATGCGCAGCTGCATGCGCTCCACGCGTCCAGTGTAGTCGTAGAACAGGCCGGCCTCGGGATCGTTGCGGCCGCGGTCGGGCAGTGTCCACAGCACGCCTTCGTAGCCGCTGGCGGTGCGCTTCCAGGTGCCAGGCTGTACCGCCAGCGACGAGAACGAGCCCAGCGTGTCGCCGAGGAAGTCCACCGTGCCTGCCGGCAGCCGCCCGGCGGCGACCAGGCCTTTATCCACGTAAGTACGACCGCCCAACTGCAGGGTGCGTGGCGGTGCGCCAGCGGCCTCGTGTGGAGCGGAGTATCCGCCGGCGGAGAGGGTGGCCAGCAGCAGGGCGGTCGCGAGCATCGGTGGACTCCGGGTGGTCGATCAGAAGCGAAGGTCGATCGTACCGAACACCTGGCGCGGTGCCGAAGCATGGAACACGTACAGCTTGCCGGCCGGGTCGCTCGGCGCGAATACGCTCGAATCCAGGTTGCTGGCGTAGCGCTTGTTGGTCAGGTTGGTCACGTTGAACGACAGGCGCATGCCCTTGGCGAAGCCAATCTGGCCGAAGTCGTAGCCGCCGGCCAGGTCGAACACGGTGAAGCCGCCGAAGCCCTGGTCGTTGGTGTAGGTGTAGAAGCGTTCGCCGGTGTACTTGCCGCGCAGGCTGGCGAACCAGCCGTTGTCACGCCAGGTGATCTCGGTGGCCAGCAGCTGCTTGGGTGTATCGGTCTGGATCTTGCCCTTGATCTGCTGCTCGACACCGGCCTGCACGTAGTTGGAGGCGTAGGTCGAACGGTTCAGCGAGGCCGAGGTGTACCAGCTGAAGTGCTCGTTCGGGGTCCACAGCACGGTCAGCTCGGCACCGCGGCTGTCGACGCCGCCGACGTTGTAGAAGCGGTTGCCGCAGGTCGGGCCGACCGGCTGCCGCGAATCGCAGGGATTGTACTGCAGCAGGCGGTTGTCGAAGCGCACGCTGTAGGCTGCGATCGAGGCCTGCAGGGTATCGGTGACGAAGCGGTAGCCGGCTTCCAGCGAGCGCGACTCTTCCGGCTTCAGGTTGCCCTGTGCATTCCAGGTGGCCTGGCTGACCGCCTGCGGACCGAGCTTGAAGCCGCCCTGGTACATGGCGATGTTCTCGGCGTAGCTGGCGAAGATCTCGTGGTGCTCGGCCAGGCGGAAGTTGGCGCCGATGCTGGGCAGGAAATTCCTGCTGGCCTTCAACGAGCCGGTGGCGAACTGGTTGTTGGAGGTCGGCGAGATCGGCGTCTTCGCATCGCCCGGCAGCGCCTGTGCATCGGAGGTGGCGTGCGGGCTCTTGGCGCCGAACTCCAGGGTCAGGCGGTCATCAAGCAGGCGCCAGGTGTCCTTCAGGAAGAACTGGTGGGTCTTCCAGCGCGTTCGCTGGGCGAACACGCCGACATCGGAGGGCAGGGTGTTCATGCCACTCAGGTCACGCGGGCCGTCCACGGCGGTCTGGTAGCGTTCGGCGCTGCTGGTGTTGCGTTCGTACCAGACGCCGCCTTCGATGCGATGTGCACCCAGCTCCCAGTCGAACGACAGCGTGCCGCCATCGCGGTCGATGGTGTAGATGGTGTTGCGGAAGATGATCGGAATCTCCTGCGCCGTACCCTTGTTCGACCAGGCGCCGCTGTTCCAGTTGTGGCCTTCGCCGCGGTCATCGTGGTGGTAGGCCAGGGCACGCAGGCTGAAGCCATCGGCCAGGAAGAAGTCGCCGGCCAGGTAGTAGAGGTTGTCATCGCGCAGGATCTGCCCGGCAGTGAATGCACCATCGGCGTCCTTGTCCGGGCCGCTGTTGTCGCACTTCTTCGCGTTGAGGCTGGCGGTATTGCAGTAGGCCTTGGCCACCGCCTTGTTCCAGTCCGGCGCATAGCCACCCCAGTCCCAACCAAGGCCGCGCGACATCTCGTCCTTGGACAGGTAGAAGTAGTCCGCCTGGGTGGTGCGCGAGGTATCGACGAAACCGGTGATCTGGCCGCGGCCGAAGTTCCACACGCCCTTGGCATTGAACTGCTTGGTGGTGGACGTGTTGTAGGCGGTCTGGTCGTTCCACAGATCAGAGACGGCGTTCATGCCGGAAACGTAGCCGGAGAAGCCGTTGTACTCGCCGCTGTCGACGCGCACGAAAGTGCGGCGGTTGGCATCGCTGCCGAAGGTCTGCACCACGCGGCCCCCCAGCTCCTGGGCTGGGCGGTCGGAGGTGTAGGAAATGGTGCCGCCGAGGTTGCTGGTGGACGGCGTGCCGAGGCTGCCGATGCCCACCGCCAGTTCGGCGCCGGCCATGTTCTCGCTGATCAGCGCACGGTTGATGGTCAGGCCGTTGTAGTTGTTGTACGCACCGTCGCCCAGCGGCACGCCGTCCAGCGTGTAGCCGAGGCGAGTGGAGTTGAAGCCGCGCAGGCCCAGGGTCATCGACTGTTCGTTGGTGCCCAGCGCATCGGCCGACTGCGCGTTGACGCCCGGCAGCAGGTTCAGGGTCTTCTGCAGGCTGGTGCCCGGCGGCAGGATGTCGAGGTTCTCGCGGGTGATGCGCTGCACCTGGCGCGCTTCACCGCTGCCGATCACCGAAACCGCATCGAGGTTGGTGGCGGAGGGCGTGCTGGAGGTCGGGGCAGCATCCTGCGCCCAGGCCGCGGGAGCGAGCGCCAGGGACAGCGCAGCGGCCAACAAAGTCTTCGTCATGTTACGGACACTCAGGCAGGCACGAGCCACCGCATGGGCGCGGAGCTCATGGAGTTCGAAAGGAGGGACAGCTGATGCGACCGCGGGCGCTGCGGATGCCGTGGGTCAACGTGAAAATGGTGCGCTAGACAGATGACTGTCTGGTGACACCGCTATGCGCGTGGCATGCCGATGCATGCATTGGTAGATGCCAACCTTGGTTGGCATGCGCGGCGTCGAACAGACGCTGCGCTGCTCTGTCGCAGGAGCGCCAACCAAGGTTGGCATCTACCGGGGCAGGTCAGGCTTGTCGGGTCAGGAGCGCCGAACGAGGTCGGCATCAATGTGCGATCAACCCGTGTTGCGCGGCTTGCGCGTGCGCTTTGGCTTTGCAGTATCACCGCCGCTGGCGGCGCCATCCTGCAGCGCCTGCAGCCAAGACAGGGTGTCCACGTAGTCGATGAAGTGGCGCAGGTAACCTGGGCTGGTCGACTGCATCGTGTCCAGCATGCGTTGCACCAGCACCGCCGAGTTCAACGGGCCGCCATCGGCCGGGGCCTCGGTGCGCAGCGAACGGCGTACCTGCAGTTCGCTGCGCAGCTCCGACCACTCGCGCTGCACCTGCTGCAGCATCGGCACCTGCGGGTAATGCGGCAGCGAACGCGATTCCGCATCGAGATCGCGCACCAGCGCGCGCAGCGCATCCAATGCTGGCGGCTTACTTGGCATCCGCGGCCTTGGGCTTGGGAATCGGTGCGATTTCCACGCGGCGGTTGCGCGCGCGGCCATCTTCGCTGGCATTGGAGCTGACCGGTTGCTCGCTGCCGAAGGCAGCGGCGAATACGGCGTCGGCCGGTACGCCGTCGGCGATCAGGGTGCGGGTCACCGTCAGCGAGCGCTGCGCGGACAGCTCCCAGTTGTCGGCGAAGCGGCGGTTGCCTTCCCGCACCGGTGCGTCATCGGTGAAACCGCTGACCATCAGGATCTCTTCGCGCGTGCCGAGATAGGCCGCCAGCGGCGCGGCCAGGCTGCGCAGCAGTTCCTGGCCTTCCGGCTGCAGCTGGTCGGAGTTCAGCGCGAACAGCACGCTGCCGCTGATGCCGATGCGGCCATTCACCAGCGTCACCCGGCCGGCGGCGAGCGGGCCAGCCAGCGCCTGCTCCAGCGTCTGCAGGCGCTTGGCTTCGGCCTGGCGCTGCTTGACCTCCTGGTCCAGGCGCTGCGACAACTCCAGCTGCACGGCGACCACGCCGACCAGGATCAACACGAACGCGCCCAGCAGCACCGACATCAGATCGCCGAATGCCGCCCAGATCGGGGCGTGTGAGCCGCCGTCGACCTCCAGCTCGTCGCTCATGCGCTGCCGGCCTTGCCGCGGCGCGCGGCCAGCTGCTGCAGTTCTTCCATCACCTGTTTCTGCGACAGCAGGCTGAGGTCGACCACCTCGCGCGCCTGTGCCACGTAGTACGCCAGCTGCTCATCGCTGCGCGCCAGCGAGGCATCCAGCGCACCGCGAATCTGCTCCAGGCGTCCGGAGAGCTCTGCCGAAGCGGTGCCGAACTGCTCGACGGCAGCGCCGAAGGTGCCGGCGAGCTGGCCTACTTCACCGGCACTGCCATTGAGCAACGTGGCGATGCCATCGAGCTTGCCGGTCTCGGCCGCGATATGGTCGCTGAAACGGTTACCGACGCGTTCAAGCAGTTCGGCCGAGCCTCCGACCAGTGCATCCACAGCGGTGCGCTGCTCGTGCGAGGCGTGGTTGATCGCGTCCAGCAGGGTCTGCACGGTGGCCAGCAGGTGGCCGCGTTCTTCCAGCATCTTGTTGTCGCGCACCAGGCTTTCGGACAGGGTGCTGCGCAGTTCGTTGATGACCTCGGCGGCTGCTTTCGGTGCCTCGGCCGCAGTCTGCAGCAGGGTGGACACTTCGGCCAGCGTGGCGCTGGCCTGGGCACGGCCGTTCTCGCCGATCTGCTGCGCGGTCTGTGCCAACGTGTCGCAGACCTGCTGCTGCTGTTCGGCAAGGCGCTGGCCATTGGCCTGCAGGCGCTCGGCCAGATCGGTCGAAACGCTCTGCAACGCATCGCTCCAGCGCTGCAGGCGCTGTTCGTCGCCTGCCAGCAGCTGGGCCTGCAACGCCGCGTGCGCCTGCTGCAGCTCGGTACTTACCGCGTCCCAACGCAGCTGGCGCTGCTGTTCACGTGCATCCAGGCCCGCCTGCAGTTCGGCATGCGCCGTGGCGGTGGCGGCCTGTGCGGCCTGCCAATCCTGCAGGCGCTGTTGTTCGTGTTCCTGCAGCAGCGACTGGCCGGCGGCGTGGCGCTCATCCAGTGCCTGCAGCAGGGCCTGCGCACGGTCATCCAGGTGGCTGCTGGCATGCTGCAGCGCCTGCTGCTGGCGCTCGACCAGTTCACTGTTCAATGCATGCTGCTGTTCGGCAGCAGCGCGCCAGGCCTCGGCGTTGCTGCTGGCATCGGCCTGCAGGCGCTCGCCGATGCGTGCCACCAGGGCTTCACCCTGCGTGCTCTGGCCTTCGCTGAAGAACTGCAGATGCTGGCGCAGTTCGGCAACCAGCGCCTGCTGCGCGCCGGTCTGCTCGGCCACTACCTTGGCCCAGCTCGCTTCGGTCGCCAGGCGGCTGCGCTCGAAGCCCTCGGCCAGACCATTCAACTGCTGCTGCACGGCCTGTTCGACACGCGAATGCAGCGCCTGGCCGTGGCTGGCCAGACCGGCCAAGGTGGTTTCGGCCATCGGTTGCAGCGCGCCACCAATGGCCGCAGCACTGGCTTCGGCCCCCTCGCGCAGCGACTGCTGCAGCGAGGTGGCCAGGCGTTCCTGCAACGCCTGGCTCTGCGTCAGGAACTCGGCCTGACCGGCCAGCAGGCGCTCATTGGCGGCCGCGCTGTGCTGTTCGAAGGTGCTGGTCATCGCCTGCAGGCGATCGATCAGCGTAGGCAGCGCCGCAGACTGCGACTGCAGCAGGCGCAGTGACTCGGCACGCTGCCAGGCCTGCGAATACGGATGCAGGTCAGTGGCGATGGCGCGGTCCAGCTGCTGCACCACCTGCAGGCGGTCGCGGCGCAGCAGTGCCGACAGCAGGCCCAGCATGGCCGAGCTGGCCACGCCGGCGATGGACGTGCCGAAGGCCACCGCCAGCCCCTGCACCGGCGAGGCCAGCGAGCCGCGGATGGCCGCCATGTCGGTGGCGCTCTGCAGCGCCAGGCCGGTGCCGCGCAGGGTGTCCATCATGCCCAGCAGCGTGCCGAGCATGCCCAGCAGCACCAGCAGGCCTACCAGATAGGGCGTCAGCACCGGCGAGGGCAGGGCGGTGCGTTCGCCTTCCACGCGCAGGCGCACGGCATTGCGCAGGCCCATCGGCACGCGCTCCAGCCAGGGGGCAAGGCTTTCCTTCGCGCTGGACAGGTCACTCAGTGCGCTGCGCAGGTCGTTGCTGGCCTGGCGGTAGCGGTACAGCTCCACGCCACCGGCGATGTAACAGGCCGCGATGATTGCCGCCACCGCTGCACCCAGCGGATGCACCGAAACGTAGCCAATGCCGATCCAGCACACGGCCAGCAGGCCGACAAGGAAAACAACGACATGGAAAGCAGTTCTGGACATGGTGTTCCGGTCAGTGGGAGCGCAGGGCGTCTTGCAGCCCTTCGATCGGGTGGAAGCGCAGCTGCAGCTCGGCAAGCAGCAGGGTGCGCATGTCATGGCGGAAGGCCGCGCGCCAGCCGGGCTGGCCGTGCACGCGTTCAAAACGGGCGCCGAGCACCGCCGGCGCGGTGGCCAGCAGGCTGTGCTCGCGCGGGGTGAGGGTCTGTTCCATCACCGCATCGACCTCGGCCAGTCGCGCCAGCTCAGGCGAAACCTGCACGAGTTGGTCGCGCAGGCGCCCACGCAGGCCCCCGGTGGCGGTCTGGATTGCCTGCTGCAGCACCCGGTAGCGCTGGCGCAGCGAGGCAAAGTTGGGCGCAGCGGCAGCTTCGGCCAGGTCCAGCAGACGCTCGGCCTCGGCATCCTCACTGATCGAGGCCAGCAGGCTGGCGTGGGCCTGGGCGCAGTCGGCCAGTACATCCTCGACTGCTTCGGCGGCCTCGCCGGGCTCGGGCAGGCGTCCGCCCAGCGCTCCGGACAGGGCCACGGCACGGCTCCAGTCCACCCACTGGCCGAGGCGATCGGTCAGGGCGGGACTGCTGGCCGGCATCGCGCCGTCGCTGAGACGGGCGAGCAGGCGGAGGAATTCCGGTCCACCCAGGACCGGCTGCGCTGCTTTCGCCATCAAGGGGTGAGGGGCCAAAAACCGTTGATTTTACAGCCAGATGACCCGGCCTGGATGAAGGCGGGGCGGGGGGAGGGAACCCGCAGGCGCGACAAGGCTTAGAATGACCGGCTGCACCCTTTCCGTTCGACCCTTGGAGTACCCAATGACTGTTGCGCAGTTCTACCCGATCGGCACCCCCGGACAGCCCTGGGGCGACGCGGAACGCGCACAGTGGCGGGCCCGCCAGCAGCGTCAGCGCAGCTACCACGACGACGTGGTGGCCGCCCTTGAGCGCCTGGACGACAGCTTCGACGTGATCCAGTACGGCCAACTCGACTACGCCCCGGACCATTACCCGCTGTTCGCCGTGGTCAACCACAACTGGAATCCGGCGCTGCCGACCGCGCTGATCACCGGCGGCGTGCATGGCTACGAGACCAGCGGCGTGCATGGCGCCCTGCAGTTCCTGGAACAGCAGGCCGAGCGTTACCTGGGCCGGCTGAACCTGATCGTGGCGCCGTGCGTCAGCCCGTGGGGCTACGAGCGCATCCAGCGCTGGAATCCGGATGCGATCGACCCGAACCGCAGCTTCCGTGACGGCGGCCAGATCGAGGAAGCCGCCGCGCTGATGCGCTGGGTGGCCGAGCGCAAGCCGAACCTGCTGGTGCACCTGGACCTGCACGAGACCACCGACAGCGACCTGCACGAGTTCGATCCGGCGCGCTGTGCCCGCGACGGCAAGTCGTTTGAGCGCGACACCATTCCGGATGGCTTCTACGTGATCGGCAACAGTGAAGATCCGCAGGCCGAGTTCCAGAAGGCGCTGATCGCTGCCGTCGCCCCGGTCACCCACATCGCCCCGGCCGACGCCGAAGGCAACCTGGTTGGCCTGCCGCTGCAGTCGCCGGGCGTGGTCTGGGGCGAGTCGCGCTCGATCGGCGCCTGCGCCGGTTTCACCGACGCACGCTTTGCCACCACCACCGAGGTCTACCCGGACAGCCCGCGCACCAACCCGCAGGAATGCAATGACGCCCAGGTGGCGGCGGTGTGCGCGGGTCTGGATTTCGCTCTGGCGGCGCAGTAACGCGCTACGTTCCGGGCAGCGACCGGCATCAGCCGGCGCTGCCTTGCTGGCGAGGGGCTCACAGCCGGCGAAGCCGACGCGCGGCAACCGGCGAACGCATCCAGATCGCGCTGGTAGACTGTGCTGTTGACCCCGAACAGGCCCAGCAGTGAGTGGAAGACGTTGTCGTGGCTGTGCGCCCGGTGCAGGGCATTCTCGCGCAGGCAGGCCAGGTCCAGGCCTGCGTTGCGGCTGAATTCCGGTGAGAACCACATCACCATAGGCACCTGGGTCTGCTCACGCGGTGCGATGAAGTACGGTGTGCCGTGCAGGTACATCCCGCGTTCGCCCAGCGACTCTCCATGGTCGGACACATAGATCAGTGCGACATCACGCTGGTCCGCATAGCCTTGCAGCAGGTCGATGGCCTTGCCCAGCATGTGGTCGGTATGGACCAGGGTGTTGTCGTAGGTGTTGACCAGCGCCTCGTTGCTGCAACGCTGGATCTGGTTGCTGTCGCAGGTCGGGCTGAAGGCGCGTGACGTGGCGGGATAGCGTTCGAAGTAGGTCGGGCCGTGGCTGCCCAGCTGGTGCAGCACGACCAGGGCGTCACCGTTCAGGGCGTCAATGCGGGTACCGAGCTGATGCAGCAGCACTTCGTCATAGCAGGTGTCGTCGGCGTTGACACACTGGCCGGGCACCTTCAGCGCGGGCATGTCCTCGGTCAGGACGCGTTCGCACACGCCCTTGCAACCACCATTGTTGTTGTTGCGCCAGAGCACGCCGATGCCGGTGCGCTGCAGGATGTCGAGCACGTTCTCCTCGGTCGCTGCGCGTACATTGTCGTACTGGCTGCGGGTCATCTGCGAGAACATGCACGGCAGCGAGATCGCCGTTGCGGTTCCGCATGAGGAGACGTCACTGAAGCTGATGACGCCTTCCTTGCGCGAGAGCCGGGGATTGGTCGCGCGTGGGTAGCCGTTGAGCTGGAAATTCTGCGCGCGCGCGGTCTCGCCGACGACCATGATCACCAGTTTCGGGCGCGGGCCCGGTATACGCCGTGCGTCCACGCCGATCGGGCGCAAGGGTTGCTGGCGGGTGCTGTATAGGCTTTTCAGGTAGCCGTGGGTGTGGCGCACAACGTTCAACGGCAGCACCTGGTCGCGGATGTAGCGGTTGTTGCGCAGCAGCGAGGAGTAGTCCTTGTAGAACGCGAAGCCGACTGCCAGCAGTACCAGCAATGACGCCAGAACGCTGGCCGGCCACACCAGCAGCGAACGTATCGAGCCCGCCCCGCTGGCGGTGCGCATCAGGACCAGCCCGGTAGCGGGCAGCACGCCCAGCGCCAGCAGCGTGAGCAGTAGCGGCAGCGAGATGTAGGCGTTCAGTTCGGCCTGGTTGGTCTCGAACACGTTCTGCACCATGCTGCGGTCGATCAGTACGTTGTAGTGCAGCATGAAATAGCTGCAGGCGGCGCTGACGACGACGAGCAGCACCAGCAGCGGCCTGCGCAGGAACGGAAGTGCCAGCAGTGGTGTCAGCATCAGGTTGAACAGGCAGAACAGCACCACCGGCAGGCTGGTCAGGAACAACGCGCTGCGCAGGCTGTTGAGGTCGATCAGCCCCCACAGCGTCTTCCAGAGGGCGATGTTTCCAATCGTGGTGAAGAACAGTGCGGCGGCCCAGACCAGAACGATCGGATGGGGCCGTGGAAAACGGAGGCATTGACGCACGAGCAGGTTCCGCGGAACGGGAGTGCGCGCAGTATCGAAACGGCTTTATCAGGAAGTTGTCAGGATTGCCGGACTAGCCCAGCAGGATCACGCCCCACACCGCACCGACCATCAACAACGCGGTGGTCTGCGCGGCGCTGCCCATGTCCTTGGCGTTCTTGGACAGCGGGTGCTGCTCCAGCGAGATGCGATCAACCACGGCCTCAATCGCGGAATTCAGCAGTTCCACCAGCAGGCTGATGAAACAGACCGCCAGCACCAGCGCCCGCTCGACCGCGCTGATGTCCAGCACGAACGCGGCCGCCATCAGCAGCGCGTGCAGCAGCAACAACTGGCGGAATGCAGCCTCGCCGCGAAAGGTGGCGATGAAGCCATCGCGCGAATGGATGAGGGTGTGGAAGACGCGGCTCAGTCCGGTCTTGCCGTGCGGGTACTTGCCGCTGTCCTTGGGGTGCTGCATGCCGTATCCAGAGCGGGGGAGCAACCCGGAGCATGTGCAGCCCGATGTCAGGAATCCGTCAGATGCGGGGGCGGGGCCAGCGTAGAGTGAACCGGCACCCCTGCTCGGAGGATTCCACGGTCATCGTCCAACCCAGGTGCTCGACGATGCGCTGCACGATCGACAGCCCCAGTCCTTCGCCACTGTGCAGGCTGCCGGACAGAAAGCGCTGGAACTGCTGTGGGTCGATACTGGACGGCAGGCCCGGCCCAGTGTCGGCGATGATGAGCGCGGTGTCGTGGAGGGTGACCCGTACTTCGCCCCGATCGGTGTACTGGCAGGCATTGCGCAGCAGGTTCCAGATCACGCTGTGGACTAGATCCTGATTGGCGTGCAGCGTGGCCTCCGGGCCGCGATCAAGGCTGATGCCGACCGGCTTGCCGGTGAGCCAGGGCTGGCAACGCTCGATGCAGGATTCGATCAACGGGCGCAGGGCCACCTCATTGCGCGGCACGGTGCCGGGGGCGCGCGAGAGCAGCAGCAGGCAGGACAGCTGGCGCTGCATCTCCTGGGTGGTGCGCAGGATGCGCTCGGCACTGGGAACCAGGTGGCTGTCGGCCGGAAGCTGGCAGGCGAGCGTCTCTGCGGCGCCTCCGATGATGGCCAGCGGCGTGCGCAGTTCGTGGCTGGCATCTCCACTGAAGCACTGTTCGCGATGCAGGAACCGTTCGAGCTCGTCACTGTGCCGGGCGAAGGCGCGGGCGAGTACACCGATCTCGTCGCGCGCGTCCTGGTAGGGAAAGGGCTTCTGGCCATCCTGCACCGCGTCCGCCAAGCGCGTGATGGGCGCGATGACGTGCGTCGCCACCTTGCGACCGATCAGGAAGGCGCCGAGCACGCAGATCGAGATGACCAGCGCCGCAAAGGCATTGATCAGATGTTCCAGGTAGCCATAGGGGGCAGCGTCCTGCAGCAGGTAGTAACGTCGGCCGCCACCGTCGAACACACGCAGGTGCCACTCGTTGGGTGCTGCTTCGCCGTGGTAGCCGAGGCCATACTGGCGCAGCACCACAGGTGCGCCGTGGTCATCGTACAGTGCGCTGCCGGAGGGCAGGTCGGGACGTCGACCACGGGCCAGTTCGTCCTGCAGGCGGCGTACTTCGCTGTTCTGGGTGCGTGCGACGACGGTGGCCCGCACCTGGTCGTAGTCCACCTGTTCGGCCAGAACGATGAAACCCATGGCACCGGCCATCAGCAGCACGAACGAAATCGTGATGCGGGTACGTAGGGTCAGGCGGCGGTAGAGGGCGGCGGGGCTCACGCCTGCATACGCCAGCCGACGCTGTGCACGGTGGTGATCAGCGCGGTGTCGAAGCTGCGGTCCACCTGCAGGCGCAGCTCATGGATGTGTGTTCGCAGCGCGCCGCTGTCCGGTGGCTCGTCGCCCCAGACCAGGTATTCCATCTCCTGCTTGCGCACCACGGCGGGCGCCGCACGCACCAGGCACATCAGCAGCTTGTGCGACGTGGGCGTCAGCGCAATGCAGCGGCCTTGTCGCCAGGCCTGTGGCGAGCGCGTGTCCACCTGCAGGTCCTTCCACGCCAGCACGCTCTGGACCTGGCGACCCTGTGCGCGACGCACCAGAGCCTTGATCCGCGCATCCAGTTCCATCAGCGAGAACGGTTTGACCAGGTAGTCATCCGCGCCCAGGGCCAAGCCCTGCACGCGGTCTTCGACCGGATCGCGTGCGGTCAGCATCAGGATCGGTACCGGGTTCTGGAACTCCTGGCGCAGCTTCTGGCACAGCGTCATGCCGTCCAGCCGCGGCAACATCAGGTCCAACAGGATGGCGTCGTAGTCGTGCTGCGTGGCCCGGCGCAGTCCGCTGGCGCCGTCGCGGGCGTCGTCCAGTACGTATCCCAGCGGTTCAAAGAAGGCATACAGATTGGCAACCAGCTCGGGGTTGTCTTCGATGATGAGCAGGCGGGTCATGGGGCAGGGCATCCTTGCGCGAGGCCGGGCGGTGGAGGTTCCGCCCGGACTACGGAAACGGGTGGGGCATGCTCAACAGCCCTGGCGCTGTGCCTGGATGGCCTGATCAAGCGCATCCAGATCGTCGGTCGGTGACGCCAGCCACGCCGGGTACGCGTCGGTCTCGACCAGATCGCTGGAGCGCAGTACGTCATCGAAGGCGGGATTGTCCTTCTCAGGATGGCGCAGCAGGCCGGACATCAACCCACAGATGCGGTGCGCGGCCTGGAAGGCCGCCTGCAGCGATCCGGCCGGCTCGGTGACCGTGTTGAGGAAGGCCGCATAGGCCGGCCCATCGAAGACGAAGTCCTCGCGCTGCTGGAAGGCATCGCCGTTGAGGTTGGCTTCGCCGGAGACGTGCCGGGAGAATCCCCACGACCAGATGTCGAGGAAGCGCAGGTTGTCGAGCATCTCGCGTGCCTCGTCGCTCAGCGGCACCGCACCCGACAGGGCGTGTTCCAAGGTCACCGCTGCGAACGGTTCGGTACCCTGGTGGGCGAGGAAATCACTCAGGCAGCGCAGCGCGCCCGGGTGGTCCGGGTCCAGCTGCAACGCGCGGTAGATCACGCGTGCGCCTTCCACGTGGCGGCCCTGGGCGATGAAGATGTTGAGCGCGTGGTGGGCGAGCTGGTCGGCGGTGAGATCGGCAATGCGGGTCATCGGGTTTGGCTGGCGTGGACGAACGGTGTGCACAAGTCTGCCAGATCACTCATCCGGCCGGGCTGCGTGAATCGCGCATGGAGTAGATCACCGAGAAGATTTTCCAACCCCGCTCGGTTCGGACCAGCTGCCACATTTCCTTCCCCCAGTTCGTCTTCATGCCATCGTCGTGGAAACTGTAGTCAAACGACACCGAGGCCACATCACCATCGGTCTCAATCTTCGTGTTGGAGAATTTCTCCTCCGTCGGTTTCGGCGAGGCAACGACGCCGTCGATCAGTGCAATGAAGTTGTTGGAGGGAATTTGCCGTGCCTTGATCGCATCGGGCTTGGTCCTGCGGATGTCCTGCAGGCGCACGTCCTCGGAAACGACCTGCCAGCCGATGTCTTCCGCCTTGTTCGAGAAGAACAGGCCCATGTAGGTCGGCTTGTCCTTGTTGATCAACGAGGTGCGGAAAGATTCGACGACCTGTTCGATGGCCTTGACGTCGGCGGGTGCTTTCTGTACGGCGTAGGCCGGTAGGCATGCAGGGAGGAAAAGGGCAAGGGCGGCGAAGCGTGCATGTGCGATGGACATCGGCGAATCCTGATGGGAAGAATGGCTGCGCAAGCGCATCAGCGCGGGTACGCCCGCCAGAAAAGCACGCGGTCTTCGTATCTGCTCACCGCCACGAAAACCGATTTTCCGAGATCTGGCGTGCAGCGAAAGATCCTGTATGACACGTTGAGTGTCCCCTCACCCGGCCACCAGTCTCGATCGAATGCAACGGGATCGCTGTCGCCGAATGCGGTCGCTTGGCAATCGGCAGGCAACTTCAGGGGCACCACACCGGGCTTGGTGAACGCCAGCGCGCTGGTGTTTGAATCCAAATCGTGCACCTCATGCAGGTCGGTCGCTTCGTGAGGCACCCAGTCGGGAATCCATCCCTTGTTCACCATGTCGGCGTCGATGGCCTGCTGCAGGGTGTCGAACGAACTGTCCATCACCAGTCCGCAGGCGATGAGCGTCGTGCAGACCGTCAATAGAAGGATGGATCGCATCCTGGTCCAGATGGCGAGTGAAAACATATTTCTTGCGGTCCGGTGGAATGCTGTCCGGTCTATCGGGTCAAGGCATCGAACAGGCGATTGCGGTCCGCATCGCTCATCGACCAGCTCTGTCCGAGCGGGGCCATGCGCACGGATTCGATCCGGCCGCAGCCCCGGTATTGCCAGGTTTCCGAGCCATCGGGCTGGGCTGCGACGTCGATGCCCTCCAGGCGCGCGCACTGCAGCCGGGCGAGCGCCATCGGTGCGAAGTGCAGCATGTAGTGCTGCACCCGGTCGGCCGGCATTGCCGTGCCCGCGGAAAGCGGAGGAGCCGGGCCATATTCGGCGAGCAGGCCCTTGCTGTTGGCATAGGCCTCGGCGGCCCGCGACTGCGCCGTGTCCAGCGTCGACAGCCAGTGCTTGCGGCCCTGCTGCAACTGCAGTTCCAGGCCGGGCAGTGTCTTCTGGCAGCGCGCCTCAATGGCCCGTGTCTGCACGAAGTCCTGGCTGCGATCACCAGGGGGTGCGGTGGGTGTCGCCGCCGTTGCAACTGCGGTCGTCGCAAGGGCCACGCAAGCCATGATCAGTCCAGTTCCTGCTCCGCTGCGCATCCATGCACTCCGTGAAGAGATTGTCGGCGCACGCTAGCACGGAGGCCTGGGCCGGAACAGTGCGGCTTCAATGGTGTCAGCACGTTGACGTTGACGTTGGGCGCGGCGTGCATGGATGATTGGTGGCTGTGGCGCAAGGAGGCAGCCGTCCAGGATGATGCGGGAGCTGGGTGCCCCCCTGTCGGCGGGTTGCCCCGTTGCGCTGCCTCTCACACCGGGAAACCGCGGCAAGCCCATGCGTATCCATCGACCTTTCATTTTCTTCGCATGCTTGGCCATGGCGGCGCTGGCGATCCTGTTGGGCGTACTGGTGCTTATCTATGGTCTGGGCCCGACCAGTACGCGGTGTGGAAGGCTCTGTGGAATGGGATTTGCCATCAGCCAGTACTTCGGTTGGCGGGCCTACGAAGTGGCTTCTGCGATGACGATGTTTGGTGGTGCATTGCTGGCCGGGCATACCGCCCTGACAGAAGGTCTGGGCGCGCAACCCGCCGCGAAGCGGGGGCGCAGGCGGCGCCGGAAGAAAAAGTCGCGGTCCTGATAATCCGTCCTGTGGCTATCGGGATGTGCGGGCTGCCTCTGCGATGGAGCGCGTCGATGATCAGCCCGGTGGCAATCGCCACGGGCAGACATTTGGTATCGGGTTGCTGGCCCCAAGGAACTGCTTGCGTGAACGCATTGCCGGGAAGAACAGCGCTCTGCAGCGAGCTGGGTCGCAGTCAGCAGCGCAACCGGCACGTCCGGCATCGTGCGCGGGGTCTCCGCACCGGGTGCATCCAGGTGTCCGGTCAGCACCGCGTAGTCGGCGGCCATCACCGGCGGCAGCTGCCTGCACGCGTGCACTGTCGGCCTGCTTGAACGCGTGGCGCTGTCCCATCGTGGTATGCATGGATACGTTCTGCACTTGTGGCCTGGCAACCCAGTGTGCAATTTGCGGGAATGTTCCATAAGCAGATCAGGGGGAAGACATGCAGTTGATCCTGGCGGTGGCTCTGGCTGTGCTGGCAATGCCGGCTGCTGCGCTGGAGGCGGCAACGCCTGCGCAGTTCGATAGCCATGTGGTACATGACCCGGCCCTGGGTGACATTGGCTGGCACATCGACAACCTCAACCCGGAGGAAAAGGGACCGCTCGTGGTATGGCTGCCAGGCTCAGGTGCCTTCCCGCACTTCCAGCGTTTCAGCGACGGCAGCCAGGGAACCAGTTTTCCCCGCGATCTCTTCGCATTTCGCGACCGCGCGCACTTCCTGCTGGTGGACAAGCCCGGGATCCCGTTCTCTGCTGATATGCGGCTGGACGAGGCAACAGGAAGACCTGTGCAGCTGGATGGGCCCATCTATCGAGCGGGGCTTGCGCGCGACAATCTGATCGCGCGCACGGTGAAGGCCATTGCAGCCGCACGCCGCACGCTGGGGGCCAGGGTCGATCAGGTCGTGATCATGGGCGGATCCGAGGGAGCGCAGTATGTCTTTGCTGTGGCAGGCCAGGCACACGCGGACAAGGCCATGGGATGGGGCGGACTGGCCTTGCCGCAGTACCACGACTTCATCATCGAGCAACGGCTGCGTGCCGAACGGGGCGAGATCACCCGCGCCGAAGCGCAGGCCGCCGTCGAGGAGGTCTTCGCGGCCATCAAGGCTATCCATGCCAATCCGCTCGGCCTGGAGCAACAGTTCATGGGCGAGACCAACCGGCGCTGGTCCGGGTTCGGTGCGCATGCCGTGGTGGACGACATGCTGGCACTGAAGATTCCGCTGCTGTTGGTGCAGGGCGGTGACGATGACAAGGCCCCAATCATCAACACCGATTTTGCGATGGTGGCGTTCCTGTCCCGTGGTCGTAGCAACCTTGACTACTGGGTCTATCCGGAGGCCGACCACGGGATGCGGGTGACTGATCCCGCGCGTCCGGGCAAGCGCATCTCGATCGCACCGGAGATTTGGACACGTGTCTGGGCGTGGGTGACGAAGCAGCCCTGAGCGGGTGATGGTGGCGGCTCCCTCACGGACAGTAGATGAACGGGGGACGAGGCAGCCTGACACTTCTGCCCGTCGACCGGCGCGTCGCACGACGTCACACGTCCACCTGCAGCCGCCCCACCGCCTGCGTGCACAACGACTGGCTGGCCAGTACCAACCCCTCCATCACCCGGTCGCCCACGTACTCTTCCGGTTCGCCGTTCTGGCGGGTGCGTTCGGCCGCCAGCAGCATTTCCAGCACCACCCGCAATCCATTCAACGCACAATCGGCATCGGCCAGGGCCAGGCAGCGCCCGGGCAGCTGGTGACGCTCCGGCCAGGGTTGCCCGTCAGCCGCCGCACCGGAGCCGATACGGTTGAGGTTGGCAATGAAGGTGTTCCTGTCCACTGCGGGCGCAGTCTGTGGCGAACCGTCGTCGTGGGCGGTGCTGCGGTAGGCGTGCAAGTGCGAGAAGTCCGATTCGTTCATGGCAAGGCTCCGTACAGGGCAATCGGTAGCCGCCACCCAAAAAAGTGGCGGACGGTACGTGGTTCGAACACCGGGTTGATGTCAGTCCGGCGGGCCCGAAAGCCCCCACGCACCGCCCGCCATAGCCGGCAGACGGATTGCCAGCCGGCGCCACGGTAAGGTGGCGCCGGCTGGCAAGCGCATACATCAACATCAACTCGGGTGTTCGAAGCCCGGCCACCCTTTTCCGGTGGCACGCCATCTGAGCCCCTGGCGCTGTGCAATGCCAATCAGAAGAGTTGCAAACATCACTCGATTGGAGACGCTTTCGGCATTCTCCCACGCTGTTAAGCACTGCCAGCGCTGGCTGGCGTGGTGATCCGCCCGCACCGTGCAATCTGCGACAGGTGTCGAGTTCGTCACCGTGAACGCGAGGGGCAGGGAGGGTCTATTACGACAGGTGGTGCCAATTCAGGTTGGGCACTTCCCGGGTTGACGCTTTCACCGCCCCAGCGCACTCTGCGCTCTGGGGTCGACAACCCGTTCAGGGGGAAGGCTGCAGGGTGGTATCAGGAGGTGGAACAGCCATGAGCCAACTCACCGACGGTTTCGGACGCAGCTTTCCGTACCTGCGCCTGTCGTTGACTGAAGCCTGCAACTTCCGTTGCAGTTACTGCCTGCCCGACGGCTACCAGGCCGATGGCCGCCCGCGCTTCCTGCAGGTGGATGAAATCGCGCGCCTGGTGCGCGCGTTCGCCGCGCTGGGCATGAGCAAGATCCGCCTGACTGGTGGCGAACCCAGCCTGCGCAAGGACCTGGACGAGATCATCGCCACCGTGGCGGCGGTACCGGGCATCCGCAAGGTGGCCATCACCACCAACGGCACGCTGCTGCCGCGTCGCCTGCCGGGTTGGCACCGGGCCGGCCTGACCGCGCTGAACGTGAGCATGGACAGCCTGCAGCGCGAACGCTTCAGGACCATCACCGGGCATGACCGCCTGCCGGAGATCGAACAGGGCCTGGCCCTGGCGCAGGCGTTGGGCCTGCCGGCGATCAAGCTCAACGCGGTGCTGCTGCGCGGCTTGAATGACGACGAGCTGCCGCAGTGGATGGATTACCTGCGCGACCGTCCCTTCAGCGTGCGCTTCATCGAACTGATGCGCACCGGCGACAACGAAGCCTATTTCCAGCGCCACCACCTGCGCGCCGACGTGGTGATCGAGCAGCTGCTCGCCGCTGGCTGGCACGAGCGTCCGCGCGCGGCCGATGCCGGCCCGGCGCGTGAGTTCGGTCACCCCGACCATCGCGGCAGCATCGGCATCATCGCCCCGTATTCGCGTGACTTCTGCAAGGGCTGCAACCGCCTGCGGGTGACCGCCAAGGGCGACCTGCGGCTGTGCCTGTTCGGCGAGTTCGGCGTGCCGCTGCGCCCGCTGCTGCAGAGCGACGATGACCACGACGCCCTGCTGGCACGCATCACCACACAGCTTGGCCTGAAAGCGGCCGGGCATGGACTGCACCAGGGCCAGACCGGGCTGACCCCGCACCTGGCCTCCATCGGAGGATGAGCAACACGATGAGTGGGGAATTGAATGCGGCCTTCCATATGGCCGATGTCCGCGACAAGCGCATCACCCGCCGCCGCGCGGTGGCGGTGGGCGAGCTGCATGCCGGGCCGGTGGCCTATCCGCTGATCGTCGAGCGCCGCCTGCCCAAGGGCGATGCGCTGGTGATGGCCGAGATTGCCGGCCTGCAGGGCGCCAAGATGGCCTCGATGCTGATGCCGCTGTGCCACCCGCTGCCGCTGGAACTGGTGCAGGTGTTCTGCGCGCCGGTGCCGGAGCGGCAGGCGATTCGCGTGTGGTGCGAGTGCGCCAGCGAGGCGCGCACCGGCGTGGAGATGGAGGCACTGGCTGGCGTCAACGCGGCGCTGCTGACCCTGTACGACCTGAGCAAGCCGGTGGAACCCGCGCTGCGCATCGAAGGCATCCGCCTGCTGTTCAAGGAAGGTGGCAAGCGCGGCGTGTGGCTGCACCCGGACGGCATGGATGATGCCGAGCGCGCGCGCTTCAAGCCGCGTGCGCCGAAGGGCCTGGAGGGCGCGGCCTGCGCGGTGATCACGCTGAGCGATCGCGCCAGCGACGGCACCTACGAAAATATCTCTGGCCCGACCCTGGTTGCCGGCGTGAAAAAGCTGGGCGGTGAGGTCGTGGCCGCCGAGGTGTTGCCCGATGGCATCGAGCCGTTGGCGGGCCGCCTGCAGGCCTTGGCTGCCGAAGGCGTGCGCCTGTGCCTGTGCACCGGTGGTACCGGGTTGGGCCCGCGTGACCTGACCCCGGAGGCGCTGCGTTCCTTGAACGCGCGGCCGGTGCATGGCCTGGCGCAGATGGTGCGGGCACTGAGCGCACAGCACACGCCGATGGCCTGGCTGAGCCGCGCCGAAGTAGTGCAGCTGGGCGGCATGCTGGTGTTCGCACTGCCGGGCAGCCCGAAGGCAGCGGCGCAGTGTCTGGATATTCTGGCGCCGGTCCTGGGTCACGCCCTGGCCATGGTCGATGGTGGTGGTCACGCATGATTACCTACAGCGAGGGCTTGCAGCACCTGCTGGACGCGGCCACGCCGCTGTCGGCCGAGCACCTGCCGCTGCATGAGGCCGGCGGACGCACCCTGGCCAGTGACATCATCAGTGGGCAGTCGCTGCCGCCGTTCGACAATTCGGCAATGGACGGCTTCTCGCTGCGTGCCAACGGCGCGACGTTCGAAGCCGGTACCGAATTCGCGGTGCAGGGTTGGCAGGCGGCCGGCGATGCTGGCGCCGAAGGCGGCGAGGGTGCCTGGGAAATCATGACCGGTGCGCGCATGCCGGTTGGGCTGGATACGGTGGTGCCGGTCGAGAACGTGGACATCCTCGCCAGCGAGGATGGACGCCCGACCCGCATCGCCTTGAAGGGCACGGTGAAGCCGGGCCAGAACGTGCGCCTGCGCGGCCAGGATGTGAGCGACGGGGAACGTGTGCTGCAGGCCGGGCAGGTGCTGGACATCAATGCGCGCACCCTGCTGCATGCCATCGGCGTGGGCCAGGTGGCGGTGGTGGCGCGGCCGAAGGCGGCGGTGATCGCCACCGGCAAGGAGCTGGTGACCGAGGCGGCGCAGACGCTGGAATCCGGCCAGATCCGTGACAGCAACCGGCCGTATCTGGTGGGTCGCCTGCAGGCCGCCGGTGCCGAAGTGGTCTGGCAGGGCACCGTGGGCGATGACGTGGCCGCGTTCAATGCGGTGCTGGATGATGCGCTGGCTGCCGGCGCGCAGCTGCTGATCAGCACCGGCGCGGTGTCGGCCGGCCGCTACGATTTCGTTCCCGATGCACTGCGTGGCCGTGGTGCGCGCATCGTCTTCCACAAGGTGGCGATCCGCCCGGGCAAGCCGCTGCTGTTCGCGGTGCTGCCCAATGGCGCGCTGTATTTCGGCCTGCCTGGCAACCCGGTCTCGGCCGCCGTGGGCCAGCGCTTCTTCGTGGAGCCGGTGCTGCGCCGCCTGCTGGGACTGGCACCGGAAGCCGTGTTGCAGCTGCCACTGCGGGCCGACGTGCGCAAGCCGCCGGGCCTGCGCTTCCACGCGCGGGCGCGGGTGGAAGTGGACGGTCAGGGGCGCCTGAGTGCGCGCGTGCTGTCCGGGCAGGAGTCGTTCCGTTTGATGTCCATGCTGCAGGCCAACGCCTGGGTGGTGCTGGAGGCCGAGGGCGACCTGGCCACCGCTGGCACGCCGGTGCGGGTACAGGGCTGGGGTCACCATGACCCGGTGCAGCTGGCGAGCCAGGAGTCATGATGAAACAGGTGAATCTGCAGTTGTTTGGCGCGTTTTCCGATCTGGATGCCAGCCGCGAGATCGCGGTGGAGGTGGCCGGTGGCACCGTGGCCGACCTGCGCCAGGCGCTGCGCGAGCTGCTGCCGCTGCGCTGGCCAGGTTTCCGCGCGGGCCTGCTGGACTACTCGGCATTTGCCGACCAGCAACGCGTGCTGCGTGACCACGAGGCGCTGCCCGACGATGGCCGGGTGGCGATCCTGCCGCCGGTGAGCGGGGGCTGAGCGATGAGCGAGAAGATCATCGCCAAGGTGGTGGACCGCGCGCAGGCGGCGATCGATCCGGCCGAGGGCATCGCGGCGGTGTCCGATCCGGGGTTCGGTGGCATCGATGTGTTCATCGGCAAGGTGCGTGATGTCAATATCGGTCGGCCGGTGAACGGGATCACCTACGACCTGTTCGAACCGTTGGTGCTGAACGAGTTCACGCGCTTGGCTGCCGAGGTCGAGGCCACGTTTGGTCCGAAGCTGAAGCTGTATGTGGCCCACGCCAAGGGCCGCCTGGGTATCGGCGATGTGGCGGTGGTGGTGGCGGCGGGCAGCCCGCACAGAGACGAAGCGTTCCGTGCCTGCCGCCAGTTGATCGAGGTGGTGAAGCACCAGTGCCCGATCTGGAAGCAGGAGCATTATGAGGACGGCGACAGCGAGTGGAGCGAGGGTTGCAGCCTCTGCCATGCGGAGAGCGAGCCCGCACATGCCCATGACCATGCGCACGACCACCACCATTGAGTCCGCTGCAGCCACGCATGGCGTGGCTCTACCATGAATGGAACCATCAACGGCATCGTGCTGGCCGGTGGCCTGTCCAGCCGGATGGGGCGCGACAAGGCGTTGCTGCCCTGGCAGGGCAGCACCCTGCTGGAACACATGCAGGGCCTGTTGAAGCAGGTCGGCGCGCGTGAGGTCTGGGTCAGCGGCAACTATCCGGCCTTCGGCGGCATCCCTGATCGTGTGCCCCAATGCGGCCCACTGGGCGGGCTCTACAGTGTCGCGATGCAGATGCCTGACGGGCCGGCATGGGTGGTGCCGGTGGACACGCCACGATTGAACGCCGCACTGCTGCAGCGGCTGTGCCTGGCAGAAGACACCGCTTGCGCGGTGTTTGCCGACGAACCATTGCCGATGCGGTTGCAGATCGATGATCATTGCCGCCGCGCGCTGCAGGAGCTGATTGAAGATCCGACGGCGCGTCGTTCGCTGCGCTCTCTGCAGGAACGCCTGGGCGTGACCCGGTTGCCACTGGCGCCAGGGGATCAGGCGTTGCTGCTCAATTGCAACACCCCGTCGGAGTGGGAGTCCATCACACCATGAAGGTCCAGCTGCAACAGCAATCGATGCGCCTGCGCGTGGATGAAGAAGAGCTGGCGCGACTGCTGGCCGGTGAGTCGGTGGAGAACCTGACCCGGTTTGGCGGTAGCGGTGGCTGGGGCGTAGCGCTTTCTCTGCACGCCGGTGATCAGGCCGTGCTGCTTGATGGCGGCACGTTCTGCCGGTTGGTATTGCCACGCGAAGCGGTTGCAGCATTGGCGGGGCGGCTGCCCTGCCGTGATGGCCTGGGCTTCGGTATCGCATTGGACGACGAAAGCATGTTGCAGCTGCAGTTCGACGTGGACGTGCGCGACAGCATGCGCCAGCGTGGCCCGCAGCGGCGTTCGGAGCCTGCGTCGGAGTAGGCGCCGGTTGCGCAGGGCCGGCTGGCACGCTGTCGTATGATGGACGCCTTCGTTCCTGCGTCGCCGCAATGCCCCTGAATCCTTCTGCTCCCTCTCCGCCGCGACCGGCCACGCCCAATCCTGCGGCGGCCGATGACGGTGATGCGCTGCATTTCTGCAGCACCTGCGCGTTCTCCGATGCCTGCATCTCGCAGGGCTACGACAAGACCGCGCTGGGCGAGCTGCATGTGCTGGTCGATCACGTGGGACCGTTCCAGGCCGGTGACTACCTGTTCCGTGCCGGCGATCCGTTCGACTCGATCGCAGCAGTGCGTGCCGGCATGGTCAAGACCTTTGTCGATGACAGCCAGGGCAACGAGCAGGTGCTGGGCTTCAGCCTGCCCGGTGAAGTGATCGGGCTCAATGCCATCCATGGTGCGCGCTTTCCCTGCAATGCAGTGGCGCTGGACACGGTCTATCTGTGCCGCATCTCCTTCCCGCGATTGAGCCTGCTGGCCACCCGCATGCCGGGGTTGCAGGCGCGGCTGTTCAGCCTGCTCAGTGCCGAGATCGGCAAGGTCGCGACGCTGGCCGCCAACCATCGCACCGAGGAGCGCATGGCGGCGTTCCTGCTGGATCTTTCCGAGCGCTATGCACGGCGCGGATTCTCCGCCACCCGTTTCAATCTGAGCATGGCCCGTACCGAGATCGCCAACTACCTGCGGATGGCGCCGGAGACGGTGAGCCGGGTGCTGCGCCGGTTGAGCGACGAGGGTGTGATTGCGGTGAACCAACGTGAGATGCTGTTGCTGCAACCCGAGCGGCTGGCGGAACTGGCCTTGACCCGGGAATCCGGACTGGACTGATCAGACAACCAAGGGGCCGACCATGAAGCGAACGGGGCTGTTGTTGCTGGGAATGCTGGCTGCAGTACCGGCCTGGGCGGCCGACCTGACGGTGTCGGCGGCGTCGAGCCTGACCGAGAGCTTCCGTGAACTAGGCGCGGCCTACGAGAAGGCGAACCCGGGCACCAAGGTCGATTTCAACTTCGCTGCGTCTGGCGTACTGCTGCAGCAGATCAGCCGCGGTGCACCGGTGGATGTATTCGCCTCGGCCGATGAAACCACGATGGACCAGGCGCAGCAGCAGGGTCTGCTCGCCGCCGGGACCCGCCAGGTGTTCGCGGTGAACGCGCTTTGGGTGGTGGTGCCACCGCAGGCCAAGGCGGCGCCGCGCACCCTCAAGGACCTGGCCGGTGCCGCCGTGCAACGCATCGCACTGGGCAACCCGGACAGTGTGCCGGTCGGGCGCTATGCCAAGGGCGCGCTGGAGGCGGCGGGCCTGTGGCCGTCGGTTCAGGGCAAGACCATCACCACGCAGAACGTACGCCAGTCGCTGGACTACGTGGCGCGCGGTGAAGTGGATGCCGGCTTCGTCTATGCCACCGATGCGCAGGCGATGCCTGACCGGGTGCGCCGTGCCTTCGCGGTGCCGGTGGCGGGGCGCATCGCCTATCCGCTGGCGGTGACCAGGGCCAGCGCGCAGCCGGCCGAGGCCAAACGATTCGCCACCTTCGTTCGTTCGACGCAGGGCCAGGCGATCCTGGCCAGGCACGGGTTCGGCAAGCCCTGAGGCATGGATCTCGACTGGAGCGCGCTCGGGTTGTCGCTGAAGGTGGCCGGCTGGGCCACCGCGATCAATCTGGTGCTGGGCGTTGGTCTGGGCGCGCTGCTGGCGCGTCGGCGCTTTCCCGGTCGCGAGCTTCTTGATTCGGTGTTGACCCTGCCGATGGTGCTGCCGCCGACCGTGCTGGGTTACTACCTGCTGGTGCTGATCGGCCGTAATGGGCCAATCGGTGCATGGCTGCAGTCGTGGTTCGGCATCAACCTGGTGTTCACCTGGCAGGCTGCAGTGATCGCCGCCGCAGTGGCCTCGCTGCCGCTGGTGTTCAAGCCGGCACGTGCGGCGTTCGAGGAAGTGGACGGACAACTGGAGCAGGCCGCGCGCACGCTCGGGGTATCCGAAGCGGCGGTGTTCTTCCGCATCACGCTGCCACTGGCCTGGCGTGGCATCCTCGCCGGCCTGCTGCTGGCATTCGCGCGCGCGATGGGTGAGTTCGGCGCCACGCTGATGGTGGCCGGCAGCATTCCGGGCCGCACGCAGACGCTGTCGATCGCCATCTACGAGGCGGTGCAGGCTGGGCAGGATGGCAAGGCCAATGTGCTGGTGATCCTGACCTCGGTGGTCTGCATCGTGATCCTGCTGCTGGCCGCACGGCTGGTGGGCGGGGGGCGCCGGGAGTTGCGTGATGTGGCTTGACCTGCAGGTGCGGCGCCGTCTGCAGGCGGCCGGCCAGGATTTCGTGTTGGACGTATCGCTGCAGTGCACGCAGCGGCAGGTGGTGCTGTTCGGCCCCTCGGGCGCCGGCAAGAGCCTGACCCTGAAGGCGGTGGCCGGGCTGCTGCGGCCGGGGCAGGGCCATGTGCGCCTGCAGGGACAGACCCTGTTCGATGCGGCCACCGGCGTGGATCTGCCGCCGCAGCGCCGCCGGTTGGGTTATGTCTTCCAGGATTACGCGTTGTTCCCGCACCTGAGCGTGCGCCAGAACGTGGCGTTCGGATTGCAGAAGGGGTGGTTGAATCCGCGGACTGGCCAGCGCTTCGATGCGGTGGAGCAGTGGTTGCACGCATTCCGCATCGATACGGTGGGCGATCTGCTGCCCTCGCAGGTATCCGGTGGACAGCGCCAGCGTACCGCGCTTGCACGCGCCTTGGTGACGCAGCCGCAGGCACTGCTGCTCGATGAGCCGTTCTCCGCGCTGGACCATGATCTTCGCCAGCACCTGCGGCAGGAACTTGAGACGGTACTGGACAAAACCGGCATTCCGCTGCTGCTGATCAGCCACGATCCCCAGGATGTGGCCATGTTCGGCCAGCAGGTAGCGCGCGTGGTGGACGGCCGTATCGTCGGCGATTGACCCGTGATGGACGCACTGGCGATGGTTGGCTACATCTGATGGTAGTGCCGGCCGCTGACCGGCAAGCATGGAATCCGGAGCAGCCGGCCAGCGGCCGGCTCTATCGAGCCGAGGTCCATGCAGTCCAGTGGTTGTGGATCAATACAACTCACAGTGCGTGCGGCCTTCGCCCCGCAGCGTGTCCCAGTGCCCCTCGCCACCGATCGCATCGATGGCCTCGCGCACCGCACCTTCCAGGTGGCTCTTGTTGCCGCACAGGTACAGATGCCCGCCACGGGCCAGCACATCGCGCACTTCGTCGGCGCGCTGCTGCAGCACATGCTGCACATAGACCTTTTCGGCGCCATCGCGCGAGAACGCGGTATGCAGGCCGGCCAGCACACCGCGCGCGTGCCAGTCCTGCAGCTGTTCGCGGTACAGGTAATCGTGCTGGCTGTGCTTCTCGCCGAACACCAGGTGCACTTCGCGTTCGCAGGCACCGGCCTGCAGCTCCTGCATCAGGCCCATCAACGGTGCGATGCCGGTGCCGGTGCCGACCAGCAGCAGCGGTGCCTCGCCGGTATCGGGCAGGTGGAAGCCAGGGTTGGAACGGCAGTACACACGGGCATGGTCGCCGCCGTGCAGCAGACTGCCGGTGGCAGTGCCGAAGCGCTCGCGACCGCGCAGGGTGTAGCGCACTTCGCGCACGCACAGGCTCAGCTGGTCGTCGCAGGGGTGCGATGCGATCGAATAGGCACGCGGCAGGCGTGGTGACAGCAGTTCGCGAAGGCGGGCCAGCGGAATGCTGTCCGGGGTGGCGTGGTCCTGCAGTACGTCCAGCAGGTCCAGGCCGTGCAGGTAGGCTTCCAGCTCGCGCTTCTGGCTGACCTTCAACAGGCCCTTCAGTACGTCGCTGCCACCGAGCTTGGCCAGTTCGCGCAGCACGCCCTTGCTCAGCAGGCGCAGCTCCCGATCATGCAGCGCGGCCACGGCGGCGGTGTCGCCGTACCAGGTGGCCAATGCCTGCAGCAGGGCAGGGTCGTTCTCGGGAACCACGTGCAGGGTGTCGCCGGCGCGGTAGGCCATGCCACTGCCGGCAATGCCCAGTTGCAGGTGCCAGGCAGCCGGGTCGCTGCTGTTCAAGCGGCGGCGTTCGAGAATCGGGGTGGCAAAGGCGTTATCTTCGCCATAGGCGGTGACCTGCAGGCGCAGGTCCTGGCCAGCGTTCACGTCGCCATCCAGCACCTGGCCCAGCACTGGCTGCCATTGCTGGAAGAACTGTTCGTAGCCCAGGTCGGCATCCACGCGGTGCAGCAGCGGCTGCGCCTGGCGATCGCTCAGCGCGGCATCCAGCGCCTTGGTGAAGCCGCAGAAGCTGGGGTAGCCGGTGTCGCCGAGGCCGAACACCGCATAGCGCAGGCCGCTCAGCGTCGGGGTCTGGCGCAGCGTTTCGAAGAACTGCTCGCCGTTGGCCGGCGGTTCGCCGTCACCGAACGAGCTGGAGATCGCCAGCAGCACATCGCCGTGGCCGAGGCTGGCCACGTCGATATCGTTGAACGGGAGCACCTGCGGCGCGTGCGGCTGCAGGTCCGCGCCCAGGCGCTGGGCCAGGGCGCGGGCATTGCCCGACTCGGACGCGAAACCCACCAGCAGGCGGCTGAAGGGCGTACTGGTCGGGAGAGCGTTCACGCGGCCTCGTAGAAGTCGTCGAACTTTTCCTTGCTGAACTCGACCAGGTCGTAGTTCTGCATCAGGTCGTTCACCACGCGGCGGATGCTGATGTACGAGGTGATGTTGCCGTCGGCGTCGAACAGCGGCTGCACGGTGGTGTCGACCACGTAGAGCACGCCACCCTTGCCAAGGTTGGGCACGATGCCGGTCCAGGTTTTGCCGGCTTTGATGGTGTCCCACATGTCCTTGTAGACCGCCTTGGGCACATCAGGATGGCGCACGATGCTGTGCGGCTGGCCGATAAGTTCCTCGCGCGCGAACCCGGTGAGCGTGCAGAACAGGTCGTTGGCGTAGTTGATGTTGCCCTGCAGGTCGGTGGTGGAGATCACCATGACGTTCTGCATGGCATTCAGCAGCTGGGCGTTGTCGGGGGTGTAGCTCATCGCAGGTCCTTTGGATGCCGGTGACGCCGGCGTATTGGGTTCCTGCATAGAAATAAGCCCGCGCGGCAGCGGGCGGATTGACATTGATCAAGCGGGTGGCGGGATGGCCTGCGACCGGGTGTCGCAGGGAGCGTTCACTGCTGCAGGGGAAAGCCGATCGTCTCGTGGCAATGCCGCATCAGGTGGCGGCCTCCCTCATTAATGTGCAAGGTGTCCGCGTCACCGAAGAACTGCAGCAGCGCTCCCCCGGTCGTACTGCCTGCATGCGCGGAGCGCCTGGCTGCCGATGGCAGAAACGGATCAGCTCGCGGATCGTGTCCGCCAGGCAGATCCGCACGTGCAACGGCGCCTTCGATCATCAGCTGGGCGCATGCGCCTGCCAGATAGGCGTCTGGCTCCCGCTGCCCACCGCGCCGATGCTGTCCTGCCAATGCGGTGGCGATATGCTGGAACTCATGGGCGGTGGTGGCGATCACGCGCCTGCGCAGCGAGTCGGTGTCGGGACCGGAGGGAAACCAGAAGCTGACCATCTGGCCCGGCGGCTCTGGTCCCGGCAGCTGTCGCCAGATGCCGCCTCCGTCACTTACGATCGTCAACTGATAGCGCATAGGCGTCCGTTCCTGCCCGTTGGCCTGGAGCGGCAGTCCAGCGGATCGTGCGGCGGCCTCGCAGAGCCGTGACGCCTGCATGGCCGAAAGCGCTCGATCTGCCCAGAGAACTCGAGTTGCGACGGATGACCACCCGCACTCGATGGACCGATTGGGGAACTCCGAGCTTTCCGGGCCGGGAAGCATCGACACTGTGCTGATCTTCAGATGTGAGGAAGGGCCTCGCAGCAGGGTGGCATACCCTCCATCGGTACTGACCAGGTTTCGGGGAGGCAGCTGGATGGATTGGCACGCACTTGTGGCCAGAAGGATTGCCGCCAGCCCAGCATCGAGCCCGAGGGGGAGGCCCGGTTGGGCACGCCTGGACTGACGGCGCTGCATCAGGGGGTCAGCCCGCATTGATACGGCGATGGATACTTCGTACAGACTTGAAAGTCCGAGACTGAGGCCGCCTTGGTGGCTCCGCCGTATCGTGAGGCCGCCGCGATGGTGTTTGGTCCAGGGGCTGCACTTACATCGAATGTTGCGAGGTCGTACCTCAACTCGGTCGCAGGACCGGACGAAGCTGCGGCCCATGCGTTCACTCCATCCGGATCGACAAGCCGGAGGATGGTTCCTGTTCGATGCCATTGGAACTGCTTGGCGGCGATGGTGGCTCCTTGCCGGCCATCAAACAGCAGCAGGGTTACAGACCCATTGGCCGGGAAGGCTACGGATGAACCCGAGACGTCGATTTCGAACTGCGCGGCGTCTGGTACTTCTGATGTCGACGCCAGCAGAATCCGCTCGAACCAAGGTAGGCCGTCGCGTTCGCCTCCGCCGATCTTGCCTCCAATCCTGCCTTCCATCCGGCACTTCTTGGTTTCTTCGCACGATGCGCTCAACTGCCACTCCATTGGCCCGCAGCCAGTAGAGGTGAGGGTGATACCGACAGCTGCCACGATAATTCGTAGATTGCTCATTGGTATCCTCCATGTTGGACTTCGATTGACCGATCAGCTCAACCTGCTGTTTCGGCAGTCAATCCGTATCGGCTCAGGCTCGATCAGGCAATCAGAATTGTTTCAAATACCTCCAGTAGTTGGTTCGGAGCCACATTTGACGCGCCAGACAAATGCACAGGTCGTGCCAATGGCGACACTTGTGTCTCCAGCCGCACCACGTGGTGGAGGCGCTTCTGCGTCAGCCCATCAGATAGCGCAGCACACCCGCCGAGACCACGCCGATCAGCACCGTCGGCAGCATCGACAACCGCGTGGCGGCCAGCAGGGTGATCGCCAGCGCGGCAAGATCGGCGGGCTTGTCGGCGACGAAGTCCGGGGCGATCACTGAGATCAGCACGCAGCCCGGCGCGGCTTCCATCACCGTCACCGCGCGCTTGCTCAGTGTGCGGTTGCGCAGCGCGAGGAAGCCGACGATGCGGGTCAGGTAGGTGGCAGCGGCCATCAGCACGATGGTCAGCACCGAGGTCCAGTGGATCAGTCCGTTGAAGATCATGCCGCGTCCTCCGCCAGCAGCCAGGCTGCCGCCAGGCCGGCCAATGCGCCGCTGGCCACGTACCATGCGCCCGGGATCAGCAGGTAGGTGGCCGCGGCCACCACCAGGCTGACCAGCCACGGACGCGCCGCTTTCATGCCCTGCCACATGCCGCGCAGCAGCACCAGGAACACGGCGGGGAAGGCCATGTCGAAACCATAAGCGTGGATGTCGCCCAGCATCGGGCCGACGATCGCGCCGAGTGCCGTACAGGCCACCCAGACCGTGTACAGGCCGGCCGAGACGCCCAGGTAGTAGGAAAGGCTGAAGCCGAGCGCACGGCGGCGGGCGTCGGCCACGCCCATCGCCCAGCTTTCGTCGCACATGAAGAACAGGGCCGGCAGCACGCGGCGGCGCGGCAGGTGCTGCAGCAACGGGGCCAGGCTGGCGCCCATCAGCAGGTGGCGGCTGTTGACCAGCGCGGTGATCGCCACGATCAGCGCGATGTGCGGCGGCGAGCTCCACAGTTCGACGGCGGCGAATTCCGAGCCACCGGCGAAGTTGAGGCCGGTCATCAGCGGCACTTCCAGTGCGCTCAGGCCCTTCTGTGCGGCCTGGGCGCCGAGCACCAGGGCGAACGGAATGAAGCCGATCATCACCGGCACGGCAGCGCGAAGGCCGCGCAGGAATTCGGCACGCGGCGCGGTATCGCAGGTGTCGGGCAGGGGGAGGGTGGTACGGGCGTCCATGGAACGGCACAACGAGGTGGGGGTGGCCCATGCTAGCGGCCCAATCGCGAAATCGGGTTGCGTTGATGCCATCCGATTCGGGAATATTGAGATTCCATGCGGCCAAGGTCGCCAAAGGTGAAATCCAATGCAGTACCAGCTCGACAACCTCGATCGCCGCATCCTCGACGCCCTGCAGCGTGACGGCCGCCTGCAGAACCTGGAGCTGGCACGGCAGGTGGGCCTTTCGCCCTCGGCCTGCCTGCGCCGGGTGCGATTGCTGGAGGAGGGCGGCTACATCGACCGCTACGTGGCCTTGTTGAACGAGGCCAAGGTGGGCCGTGGTTTTACGGTGTTCGTGCGGGTGTGGCTGCGCGGACAGGACGAGGACACCACCAATCACTTCATCAACAGCATCAAGTCTTTCCCGGAAGTGCTTGAATGCCATCTGATGGCGGGTGACTGCGACTTCCTGCTGCGGGTGGCGGTGGCCGATCTTGATGCCTACCGGCAGTTCCAGATGCAGCACCTGAACCGGATTGCCGGGGTGCAGAACACCAAGACCGAGATTCCGATGCAGCGGATCAAGCAGACCACCCAGCTGCCGCTTTGAGGAATGGGTGGTTCCCGGCCGGGTTGCACCCGGCACCCGCGGTAGTGCCGGTCGCTGGCCGGCAACCTCAGAAGCAACAGCCGAAGCAACAGCGTGTATTCCGTGGGATGGCGGGGCGGGTCCGGTTGCAGGGGACGCCGTAAACCCCCAGGCCGGCCCAACCGCTGGCGGCTGGGCGTTCGGGCGCTTGCGAAGCAGTGCTTCGCAAGCAAAGCGCCCTCACCCATGGGGGCTTGGCCGCGGCATCCATGCCGCGGACACCCCTGCAACCGGACCCACCCCGCCTTCGACAGTTCCCCGCGATCTTTCGGGGTCGGATCCCGTTGCTGCGCAACGGGCTCTGACCCCAGGAGCAGATGAAGCAGATGAAAATGTCTGTTCAATTCATTGATGCCTGATGCGTGACTGGCTTCTTGGAGCCCGGCCCGACGTTGGTCGGAGGCAGCAGTCATCGCAATGACATCTGGCACCGGTACGGTTTGAGCCCGCTTGCTGGTCGCGCGCGGGCCGGGGTTCCGGTCGTGGCGCGCGTCCACTGCAGCTGCTGTCGCTGCCGAGGGTCATGTGTTCTACGTCAGGGGGCTGAATGGACACCATGCGGTCAGAACTTGGAAGGTGGCCATCGCCGCATGGCTGCTGCTGTCCTTTGCCGCTGCCGGGCACGACGGTGTTCATGCCTACGACATCCCTGCGCAGCCGCTGGAACAGGCGGTCGAACGCTTCAGTGTCATCAGTGGGTGGTCGGTGATGTACCCGGGTGACCTTGCCGCCGGGCGCAGCAGCCACGCGCTGAGGGCCAACCTGCCGCCACTCCCCGCGTTGCAGGCGCTGCTGCAGGACACCGGCATCGAGGCCGAGATGATCGGCGAGCAGCGCGTGGTGCTGCGCCGGGGCACGCCCTCGGTCGCCGAACCAGGTGTTGGCACCGGCCTTCCCGAGGCCGAGCGTCGGCGTCGCTACGGTGGGCTGCAGCAGCGCCTGCGTGCGGCGTTCTGTGACGACCCCGAGATCGCGCCCGGCCGCTATGCCGCGACGCTGCGCTTCCACGTCGACAGCGAAGGCCAGGTGCATGCGCCCGAGCTGCTCTCAGGCAGTGGCAGCGCCCGCCGCGATGCACGCCTGTTGCAGGCGTTGCAGGGCCTGGTGCTAGCGGCCGAGGCCGCTGCGCTGCCGCAGCCGGTAACGCTGCAGATCCGACCTTCCGGTACCGACCACGACTGTGGCCGGCGCTCGCCCCTTCCATGACTTCAAGGATTCGAACATGAGCAACGGTACGGCTGGGGCAGTAGACCTGATGGACCACCTTCTGGGGGCCTACGACGAGCTGAAGCGCCGTCTGGTGCGCAAGCTCGGCTCGGAAGAACTGGCCGGTGACGCGCTGCAGGACACCTGGATGCGTCTAAGTGCTCGTCGTGACCGGTTGGATGCGGTGCAGAACCCGGCGGCCTACCTGTTGCGCATGGCGATGAACACGGTGATTGATCGCCAGCGGGCCGATCATCGCCTGCTGAGCCTGGAAGAAGTGGATACGCTGATGGACATGGCCGACCCAGGCCCGGGCCCGGCACAGGCCGCCGAGCTCGAGTTCGCGCTGGAGGACATGGTTGGCCTGCTGCAGCGCATGCCCGAGCGCCGCCGTCGCATCCTGCTGGCGATCCGCGTTGATGGCCTGCAGCAGCGTGATGTGGCCGATCACCTCGGCGTGTCGCTGCGGCTGGTGCAGCGTGAACTGAAGGCGGCACAGGACTACCTGGCCGATCGCAGCGGGCAGGGGCGCCAGGTGCGGTTCTGAGCGGCGGCATCCGTCTACACTTTGACGCCGAGCAGAACCCCGCAGCGTGCGGGTCCGGCATGAGCCCCCATGGATCCTGACGATCGCCCGCAACGCCCGCTGGATGCCGTCGAGCGTCAGGCCCACGCGTGGGTGGTGCGCCTGACCTCGGGCGAAGCCACTGCCGCCGACGGGCGCAGGTTCCGGGCGTGGTGCGAGGCCGATCCTCTCCATCGTGAAGCATTCGGCCGTGCGCGCCGGCAATGGGAGCAGGTGCGCCTGGCCGGCGAGCAGCTGCCCGCCGCTGCGCGCCAGCCAATTGCCGCGAGTCCGGCGCAGCGCTGGAGCCGTCGTGCCTTCCTCGGTGCAGCGATTGCCGCCCCGGCCAGTCTGGTAGTGGTGGCGGCGATCCGCCCACCGCTGGGGCTGTGGCCATCGGTGACGTCGATGGCGGCCGACTTCCATACCGGCACCGGTGAGCGGCTGCAGATCACGCCTTCGCCACAGCTGAAGATCGAGCTGGACACCCAGAGCAGCCTGCGCCGCCGTGCGGATGCGCAGGGCGAAGGCTTCGAGCTCGTACAGGGCCAGGCCGCGATCGAAACCCAGCCTGGCCTGCGCCTTGCATTGTTCGCTGGACCGGGCTGCGTGATCGCTGATGAAGGTGCGGTGCGCCTCGACGTACGCAACACCCATGGCCAGGTGCGGGTGACCTGCCTGCATGGCAGCGCCCGCATCGAGCATCCGCAGGGCCGGCTGCAGCTGCAGGCGGGCCAGCAGACCCAGTACGACGAGCGCCTCAGTGGCGTGGTGGCCGAGGCCGTGGCCTCGGACGTGAGCGCCTGGACCGAAGGCATGCTGGTGTTCCGCCGCGCGCCGCTGCGCGAGGTGGTGGACGAGATCAACCGCTATCGCCGTGGCAAGGTAATGCTGGGCGAATCGGCATTGGCCCGCGCGCCGGTCAGCGGCCGCTTCCGCATCGATGATCCCGATGCAGCGCTGGAGCAGCTGCGACTGACGATGTCACTGGATCTGCGTCGCTTTCCGGGTGGCATTGCCGTCCTTGGTTAGATGAAGACGCTGCCCGTGCGTGTCGCGCGGGGCTGTTGCAAGCAAGGAGAAGCCAAGGATGCGCAACGAGACCATCGGTGTGCTGGATCTGCGTCGCAACCTGTCGGCGTTGCTGGAAACCACGCAGCGGCGGCCGTTGATGGTGCATCGCTATGGATCGCCCTGGGTGTGCGTGGTGTCCGATGCGCACTGGCAACAACAAGCAGTGCTGCTGGAGTTCGATCCGCAGTCCCACCCGTTGGCGATGCTGCTGCGCCTGCAACAGCAGGCTGTGCCGTTGCCCGAAAGTGGCGTGTTGCCGCCGGCGGCGATCGCCCGTGCGCTGCTGCTGGCGCACATGCATGGCATCGATGATCTTCCGCAGCTGCACGAGCAGGTTCAGCAGCAGCGCCTGTGGCACTGGTTCGTGGCCGGCGGCCATGGCGTGATGGACGGCTGGCAGCTGCCAGCGCTGCGTGTCGCGATGGCGTCATGGCTGGATGACGCAGGCATGACCGATGTGCTGGCAGCGTTCGCGCAGCGCAGCGACGTGGCGGTGCTGGCGCGGCGATGCGGTGGCGACGCACCACGGCTGGACGGCGAAACCTGCAGGCGGATGACGTTGCTGTGACGCTGCGGATGAAGCGCCACCCAGTGCACAGAGATGCATTCGCGTTGTCGCTTCACCTGCCTTGTCGACGTCTTCTCCAGAGTACGACGCACCACGCGTCGCGGAGCACAGGCGGCGCTGATGGCAGACAGTCGCAGGATCAACATGCTGGAACTGGATCGCCACCTGAGCCAGTCGCTGGAACAGGCGCGGCATGCACCATTGAACGTGCAGCGCTACGGGCATTCATGGGTCTGGGTGCTGTCCAGCGACGCCTGGGCCGACGCCGCGCGCTGGGCTGCACTGGACAGTTCGTCGCATCCGCTGCTGGCATTGCGCAGGGCGCTCGACCCGCAACTGCGGCCCTGGCCCGAATGTGCGGCGGCGCTGCTGCCGCTTGAGGCCGGTGATGTACGCGTGCTGCAACGCGCGGCATTGCTGGTGGTGATGCGCGGCCTGAACAGCGCGCAGCGCGTGTACGACGACCTGCGCTACCACCAGGCCTACCGGCAGTTCATCGGCCTCGACCACGGCACGGCCTGGTCGCCGATGCAGTGCGTACGCCTGTTGCAGGCCTGCGCACATCCACTGCTGCGGGCCTGTATCGACGGCACGCTGGGCAGCCTTCCATCTCCGTTGCTTGAAGCGGCGTGTGCGCCAGCAGTACGTGCTGCACCGCTGCAGGCACAGCCGCAGCGAATAGCAGGCGGATGTTTATCGTACTGACACATGCACCGCTGACCATGGCGCAGCGGTCTCTTCCAGGATGATGAGGGCGGAACAATGGCAAGGCAGGTGGGTGGTCGCAGGGCTCGGCAGCAGGGTTTCAGCCTGATCGAGATCATGGTGGTGGTAGTGATCATCGGCATCCTTGCCGCATTGATCGTGCCGCGTTTGATGGATCGCCCGGACCAGGCGCGCGTGGTTGCGGCGCGCCAGGATATCGCCGCGCTGATGCAGGCCTTGAAGCTGTTCAAGCTGGACAATGGCCGCTACCCCAGTGCCGAGCAGGGCCTGCAGGCACTGGTGAAGCCACCGCAGGGCAGCGGCACGATGCCGGTCACGCCGTACCTGGACCGGCTGCCGAATGATCCGTGGGGTCACCCGTACCAGTACCAGATTCCCGGCACCCATGGCGACATCGATGTGTTCTCGCTGGGTGCGGACAGCAAGCCCGGCGGTGACGCCGGGAACGCGGACGTCGGTTCCTGGCAGCTCTGAGGCGCGCCGATGGCAGCCCGGAAGTGTTCGGTTTCGTGCGCCCGCCAGCGTGGCATGGCGGTGATCGTGGCGATGCTGGTGGTGGCGTTGGTGGCCGTGATCGCTACCGCGCTGCTGACCCGGCAGTCGGCGCAGCTGCGCGCGCTGCGTGGCGACCAGCTGCGCGCCCAGGTGCGCATTGCCGTGGATGCCACGCTGGAGCGTGCCGCGCAGCAGCTGCGTGAGGACGTGCGGGAACAGTTGACCACGGTCCGCAACGGGCGCTGGGCGCGGCCATTGCAGCTGCAGGCGCCGTTGCCAGTGCAGCTGCAGCTGGTCGATGCGCAGTCCATGTTCAACCTGCGCAACCTGCTGGCCTACGGCAAGCCGGACCCGGAAGCGCGGCGCGCGTTCATCGCGTTGTGCTCCGGACAGGGCCTGGGGCAGGGTGTCTGTGCGTCGGCGGCGGACCACATCCAGGCGCGCCTGCGCGATGGCGATGTCCAGGCGCAGGCCCCGCTGCCGCGTGAATCACTGATCGAGCAGGCCTTCGCGGGTTCCGATCCAATGGCCGTGCAGGCGTTGGCACGGCGCACCGTGGTGCTGCCTGCGCAGACCCTGGTCAACGCCAACACCAGCGATCTCAGCGTCCTGCAGGCGGTCGTACCCAGTGTCGAGCCCGGGCGCCTGCAGGCGCTGCTCGGTGAGCGCGATGGTGGCCATTGGCTGCTCAACCGCGGCGACATCGCCAATCGGCTTCAACTGAGCAACGCGCAGATGGCGGTGGTACCGCTTGGCATCCATAGCGAGTGGTTCCTCGCCGTCGGCCAGGTGCAGGCCGATGGCAGTGTGGTCGACTTCCGCGCGCTGATCTGGCGCGAGTACCGCGACGACAGTGTGCGCGTGCAGCGTGTGTGGACGAGGATCGGTGCATGAGCGTGCAGCTGAGGGTGCGCCTGCCGGCGCTGGAACGCCTGCGTGCCGACAGTGCGGTTGAGTGGGCGCAGTTGCACAAGGGTGTGGTGCTGGCCAAGGGCCGCGACGCATTGGCCGTGCTGGGTCAGCGTCATCCGCAGGCAGGGGTGCTGGCCTGCCTCGACCCGCAGGATCTGATCCTGCTGGAGCTGCAGCTGCCGCCGCTGTCGGGCCGCAGGCTGCAGGCCGCGCTGCAGGGTGAAGTGGAGGCGATGCTGCTGGATGACCTGCAGGAGGTCGCGCTGGCGCATGGTGCCCAGGCGGCCGATGGCAGCGTGCCGGTGGCCTGGCTCGGGCAGCAGGCGATCATGCAGGCGCAGCATCTGCTGGCGTCGTGCGGCCTGCAGCTGCAGGCGCTGTATCCGACGCCGCTGCTGCTGCCGTGGAAGGAGGCCCAGGCCACGCTGCAGGCCTGCGGCGAGCACCTGCTGGTGCGCAGCGGGCGCGATCGTGGCTTTGTGCAGTGGTGCGGTGGGCGCGACGTGGGGGCGGTGCTGCAGTCGCTCGCGGCGCGCCTGCAGCAATCCGGGGTGCAGGCCGTGCAATGGATCGACAGCGTGCCGTCGGCGTGGCCGGAGAGTCTGCCGGCAACCGTGGTCGCACATGAACTGCAGGCGTGCGGCCCCCTGCCAGCGTGGTCGTTGCCACTGCCGGGTCGCAGCAGGCAGGCACCGCGGTTGGCAATCGGCCTGGCAGTGGCGGCGCTGGTGCTGGCGGCGCTGGGCCTGCAGCTGCAGGTCTCGCGCTGGCGCAGCGAGGGCGAGGCGCTGCAGCAGGACATGGCGCGGCAGTTCAGTGCGCGCTTCCCGGAGATCACCGATGTGGTGGACCCGGTACTACAGGCGCGGCGCGCGCTGGCGGTGCCGTTGCCGGCGCCGCCGTTGCCACCGGTGCAGCGGCAGGTTGCCACCACTCTGCAGGCAGTGCCCGAGCTGGGTGGTCAGGTGCGTGGTCTGCGTTACACGCCGGGCCAGCTGGAACTGGAGCTGGATGACAACGCACGGATATTGGCCGATGACGCACAACGGCTGGAGCAATGGCAGCAGGCCGTACAGGCGCAGGGTCTGCAACTGGTGCGGGACGCGGGCGGACGCCTGCGCGTGAGCGGGGGCGGGCAGTGACTGCCAGGACGCTGCGCCTGGGCGAAGGTCTGGCCGGCCTGCAGCAGCGCTGGCAGCGCCTGCCGCCGCGCGACCGGCTGATGCTGTGGGTGATGGTGGTGGCGCTGCTGGCGGCGGGTCTGTGGATGTTGTGGCTGGAGCCACTGCTGAAGCAGCGCACGCATTGGCAGGCCGAACTGCCACGGCTGCAGGCGCAGGCGCGCGTATTGGCGCCGCTGCTGCATGCCCGCGAACGCCAGCAACTGGCGCAGGGGCATCAGCCGACGCTGGCTGGGCTGCGCGGACAGATCAAGACCGCCGGCCTTGCCGACGGACTGCATATCGACGCACGCGACGGGCGCTGGCACCTGCAGGTGCAGGCGGTGCCCGCTGACGCGCTGTGGAACTGGCTGCTGCCCGTGCTGGCCGATCCGGCCATCGAACTGCAGCAGCTGCAATTGACACGCACAGGGGACGCGAACATGCCGGCGGCACGGATTTCCGGAGACATCGTGATGGTACCCACCGTGGGTGACCATCCATGAGGGTGATGCACAGCCTTGCCTGCAGCACCGCGCTGGCCCTGGTGGTGGGCATGGCCCACGTTCCGGCGCCGGTGCTGGCGCAGGACGCCCGGGATGAGCCGGTGCAGTTGAATCTGGTGGAGACCGATATCGGTGGTGTACTGCGCATGGCGGCGCGCTTCACCGGTCGCCAGTTCCTGGTCGACCCGCGGGTGACCGGCAAGATGACCGTGGTCTCTGATGGCCCGGTCAGCCGTACCCAGGCGTACCAGTTGCTGCTGGGCGCACTGCGCATGCGTGGCTTTGCTGTGGTCGAGAACGGCGGTGTCAGCCGGGTGGTGCCGCAGGCCGACGCCAAGCTGCTCGGTGGCCGTGTGGGCGCCGGCGGGGCCGGCGGCGAGGTGGCCACGCGCACCTTCGCGCTGCGCTACGAGAATGCCGCCGCGCTGGTAGCGGTGCTGCGGCCGATGATCAGCCCGGACAATCCGATCACTGCCAACCCGGGCAACAACACCCTGGTGATCACCGACTACGCCGACAACCTGGAACGCATCGCGCGGGTGATTTCCAGCGTGGACACACCGGCAGGCATGGACACCGACGTGGTCAAGCTGCAGCAGGGCATCGCTGTCGACGTGGCGGCGATGGTCGCGCCGCTGCTGGATGCGCAGGGTGCCGAACCCAGCCAGAAGGTGGTGGTGATGGCCGACCCGCGCAGCAACAGCGTGCTGCTGCGCTCCAGCAGCCCCGGCCGTACCCGCCTGGCGCGGCAGCTGGTGGAGAAGCTGGACAAGGCGCAGGACGAGTCCGGCAATCTGCATGTGGTCTACCTGCGCAATGCCCAGGCCAACCAGCTGGCCGGTGTGCTGCGCGGTGTGGTGGCCGGGCAGAGCGATGCACCGGCAATGGGCAGCAACGAAGGCGTCACGCCGCTGCCCGGCGACGCCAACCGCGCCACGCCGGCGCAGCCATCGCAGCCACAGCAGGCCAAGACCGGTGGCAATGCACTGGAATCACAACGGCTGGATCCGAATCGCCGTGATCCAATCGACGCTGGCAGTACCGGTTTCAGCCAGAACGGCATCTCGGTGCAGGCCGACGTGGCGACCAACACGCTGCTGATCTCGGCGCCCGAGCCGGTGTACCGCAACCTGCGGCGGGTGATCGACCAGCTCGACCAGCGCCGTGCACAGGTGCTGGTGGAAAGCCTGATCGTGGAAGTCAACCAGACCGACGCGGCCGAGCTGGGCGTGCAGTGGATGTTGGGTAATGGCCGCACCTTCGGCGGCACCCATTTCGGTGGTACAACCGGCGGCAGCGGCCTGAACACCGCCGCGCGCACCACTCTGGACGTGCTGCCCAAGGACGGCCTGAAGATCGGCGTGATCGACGGCACCATCAACCTGCCCGGCGTCGGTCAGATCCTCAACATGAAGGCGCTGGCCAACGCGCTGCAGAGCAAGGGCGGTGCCAACATCCTGTCCACGCCGAACCTGATGACGCTGGACAACGAAGCGGCCAGCATCATGGTCGGCCAGACCGTACCGTTTGTCAGCGGGCGCTACGTGACCGACGGTGGTGGCGGCAGCAACAACCCGTTCCAGACCATCGTGCGCGAGGACGTGGGCCTGAAGCTGCGGGTGCGCCCGCAGATCTCCGAGGGCGGCACGGTAAAGCTGGACATCTACCAGGAAGTCAGCAGCATCGACGCGCAGAGTGCGAACAGCACGGCCGGCATCATCACCAACAAACGCGCCCTGGATACCAGCGTGCTGCTGGACGATGGCCAGATCATGGTGCTCGGTGGGCTGCTGGAAGACAGCGTCAGTCATGGCCGTGATGCGGTGCCGGGCCTGGGCAAGATTCCAGTGCTGGGCGCACTGTTCCGCAGTGACACCCGCAAGCGCGCCAAGACCAACCTGATGGTGTTCCTGCGCCCGCACGTGGTGCGTGACCCGGCTGCCGGCCAGCGCCTGACCCGCGACCGCTACGACTACATGCGCAATGCACAGGCCGGCGCGCAGCCGGTGCAGAGCTGGGCATTGCCGGCGCTGTCGGCGCCGCAGCTGCCACCTCAGGACCTGTCTGTGCTCGGCCAGGGCAATGCGCGCGATGGACAGGGCCAGCCGCTGCAGAACACCAGCCTGGCGGCGTTGTATCCGGCCGGTGAGGGCGATGCCCAGCTGGTGCAGTTCGCACAGGGGCTGGACCCGGCGCGTGCCAGCCAGGGCGTGGCGCAGGTGCGTGCACTGGGCCTGCAGGCCTATGCCGAAGCGGCGCCCGGCGAGAGCGGGCAACGCCTGCGCGTGGGATTGCCACGCGATCCGGCGACGCTGGACCCGGCACTGCAGCAGCTGCGCGGGCTGGGCTACACGCCGGAACTGGTGATCGGGCCGTGAGCGCCGCCGCACCGCTGCCGTATGCCTGGGTGCGCAGCCATGGCGTGATGCTGTCCGAGGCCAGCGGCGAACCCGTGTTGCTGGGCACCGCCGAAACTGCGGCGTGGGCCGTGGCAGAACTGCGGCGCCGGCATGGTCCGCTGCCGTTCCAGGCGCTGGATGCTGCGACCTGGCAGCAGCGGTTGGGTGAGCAGTACCGTGATGGCGGCGATGCCGCTGCCGTGGTCGGGGCTGCTGAAAGTGAAGTGGATCTGGACCGGCTGATGCAGGACATGCCGGAGGTCACCGATCTGCTGGATGCGCAGGACGATGCACCGGTGATCCGCATGATCAACGCGCTGCTGGCACAGGCCGCACGCGATGGCGCCAGCGATCTGCACATCGAGCCGTTCGAGACCCACTCGGTGGTGCGCTACCGGGTGGACGGCACCCTGCGCGACATGGTGCAGCCGCGGCGCGCACTGCACGCGGCGCTGGTATCGCGCATCAAGATCATGGCCCACCTGGATATCGCCGAGAAGCGCCTGCCGCAGGACGGGCGCATCGCGATCCGCGTGGGTGGGCGGCCGCTGGACATCCGCGTCTCCACCGTGCCGACCGGGCATGGCGAGCGCGCCGTGCTGCGACTGCTGGAGAAGGATGCCGGGCGCCTGCAGCTGCAGCGCCTGGGCATGGCCGATGACACCCTGGCCACGTTCACCGGATTGATCCGGCAGCCGCACGGCATCGTGCTGGTCACCGGGCCGACCGGCAGCGGCAAGACCACCTCGCTGTACGCGGCGCTGGGCCAGCTCGACAGCAGCACCAGCAACATCCTCACCGTGGAAGACCCGGTGGAGTACGACTTCGCTGGTATCGGCCAGATCCAGGTCAACGCGCGCATCGGCATGAGTTTCGGTACCGCGTTGCGTGCGATCCTGCGCCAGGATCCGGACACCATCATGATCGGTGAGATCCGCGATCTCGAGACCGCGCAGATTGCCGTGCAGTCGTCGCTGACCGGCCATGGCGTACTGGCCTCCCTGCACACCAACGACGCGATCTCGGCGGTGACCCGCCTGGCCGACATGGGCGTGGAACCGTTCCTGCTGGCCTCGTCGCTGCGCGGCGTGCTGGCGCAGCGGCTGGTGCGGCGGCTGTGCACGCAGTGCCGGCGCGCCGAGGTGGACGACGAGGGCCGTACCGTGTGGCTTGCAGTGGGCTGCGCGGCCTGCGCCAACAGCGGCTATCGCGGGCGAACCGGTATCCACGAACTGTTCGTGGTCGATGACCGGGTACGCGCGTTGATCCATGAAGGGCAGGGTGAGCCCCCGCTGCGCGAGGCGGCACGGCGTGCCGGCATGCGCACGTTGCGGCAGGATGGCCAGCGCTGGGTCGACAGCGGGGTGACCACGCTGGAAGAGATCCTGCGCGTTACCGGCGACGATTGAGGCCTGCATGGCACTGTTCGACTACCAGGCTGCCAACGCGCAGGGCCGCATCGAGAAGGGGCAGTTGGATGCCGACAGCCCGCGCGGTGCGCGCCAGCTGTTGCGCGGGCGCGGGCTGACCCCTGTGCAGGTAAGCGCCGCGCGCAGTGCCGGCAGTGGCTGGGGCGCTCGCCGGCTGTCTGCCAGCGAGCTGGCCTGGGCTACGCGCCAGCTGGCCAGCCTGCTGGCAGCCAGCCTGCCGTTGGAAGGCGCATTGAGTGCGGTGATCGAGCAGGCCGAACGCCCCCATGTTGCGCAGGCGCTCACCGCGGTACGCGCCGACGTGCGCGCCGGCCAGCGCCTGACCGTGGCGCTGGCAGCGCGGCCACGCGATTTTCCGCCGATCTATCGGGCGCTGGTAGGAGCAGGCGAAGACTCCGGCGATCTGGCACGGGTGATGGAGCGCCTGGCCGACTACATCGAAGAACGCAATGCGCTGCAGGCCAAGGTACTGACCGCCTTCATCTATCCAGCGGCGATCAGCCTGGTATCGGTGGCGATCGTGATCTTCCTGCTCAGCTACGTGGTGCCGCAGGTCGTGACTGCGTTCGTACAGGCGCGGCAGACGCTGCCGATGCTCACGCAAGTGATGCTGGCCGCCAGCGCGTTCGTACGCAGCTGGGGCGTGTGGGCGGGGCTGGGCATCGCTGCGCTGGTGGTGGCCTGGCGGTTGGCCCTGCGCAAGCCCGAGCTGCGCCTGCGATGGGACGCGATGCTGCTGCGGGTGCCGATGGTCGGGCGCTTCGTGCTGGGCGTGAACAGTGCGCGCTTCGCCTCGACATTGGCGATCCTGCTGGATGCTGGCGTGCCGCTGCTGCGTGCGCTTGAAGCTGCCCGGCAGACCCTGGGTAATGCGTTGCTGGCGCGTTGTGCAGATGATGTGTCCGCGCGAGTGCGCGAAGGTGCCGCGCTTGGCTCTGCGCTGAAGGTGCAGAAGGTGTATCCGCCGATCCTGGTGCACCTGGTGGCCAGTGGCGAGAAGACCGGTTCGCTGGCGCCTCTGCTGGATCGCGCCGCGCAGACGATCTCGCGCGAGATCGAGCGTCGCGCGATGGCACTGACTGCGTTGCTGGAGCCGACGATGATCCTGGTGATGGGCGGCGTGGTGTTGACGATCGTGCTGGCGGTGCTGATGCCGATCATGGAAATGAACCAATTGGTGCAGTGATGCGCGACGCCCATCACGGGTAGCACCGGGCCATGCCCGGCGGGCGCGCAGCGCGGGACGCTTTCGATTCTCCACACAATCCTCCACACCTTTTTTCGATCTTCCACAGGTTTCTTAAGCGGCCTGTCATCGGCGCAGACCAGCATGGACACGTCGCCGCAGAGTGGGCTGGGAGGCCCTCGGCGGCAGCAGGCGTGTAGTGACCGTTCCTCCCTTGGTGTTTCCCTTCGCAGTAAACCCTTCAGGAGAAGATCATGAACAAGTACAAGACCCTGGCCGCGCTGGTTGCTACCGCGCTGCTGGCCACCGCCGGTGCCGCTTCGGCGCAGACCGCCGTCACCGGTGGCGGTGCCTCGCTGCCGGCCGACCTCTACAAGGGTTCGGCTGACAGCATCCTGCCGGCCAACTTCAGCTACGCCGTGACCGGCTCGGGTACCGGCAAGAAGGCCTTCCTGGAAAACAACTCGGCGCTGTTCTCCACCACCGGCACCGTGCACTTCGCCGGTAGCGATTCGGTGCTGAGCAGCACCGAACTGAACACCTACAACAGCACTTACAACGTGTCCGGCGATGCCAACCGCTACGGCGCCCTGGTGCAGATTCCGTCGGTGGCCACCTCGGTCACGATTCCGTTCAACAAGGCCGGTTCGGCCGTTGACCTGTCGGTGACCCAGATCTGCGGCATCTTCTCCGGCAAGATCACCAGCTGGAGCCAGCTGGCGGGCCTGGGCCGTACCGGTGACATCCAGGTCGTCTACCGTGGCGAAAGCAGCGGCACCAGCGAACTGCTGACCCGCTTCCTGACCAGCGCCTGCCAGCCGGCTGACGTGTCGGGCAGCAACCTGAAGTTGACCAACGGCGTGCCGGCGTTCTCGGTGCAGTCGACCTTCGCCAACCTGTTCACCACCGTGCCGTCGAACTTCATCGCCGCACCGGCCACCGGTGGCACCGCGCTGTACAACGCCGTCTATGCCGTTGACGGCCGCGTTGGCTATGTCGGCCCGGACGTCATCCCGAGCCTGACCGACGCCACCAAGGTCGCCAAGGTCAAGGGCTTCTCGCCGGATGAAGTGAGCGTGCAGGCCACGCTGGAAACCGCTGCGCCGCCGACCGGTGCCGCTGCCGAGAACCCGGCGAACTGGGTGCCGGTGTTCGGCAACCCGAGCGCGGGCTATCCGATCGCTGGCTACACCAACTTCGTGTTCGGCCAGTGCTACAAGAACGCCACCGTCGGCGCCAACGTGCGCGGCTTCCTGACCCGCCATTACGGCAGCACCGTGGTCAACGGTGTCGAGCAGGGCCCGAACGACGTCGCCATCCGCGCGCACAAATTCATCCCGCTGACCAAGGCCTGGCGCGATGCGGTCCGTGCTCGCTTCGCCACCGCCACCAACGCCGGTGCGGTGAACAATCCGAGCACCTGCTCGGGCATCGGCCGTCCGCTGTAACTGCGACATAGAAGTGTTCTCCGCGTGCGCCGGCCGTCAGGCCGGCGCACTGCGGTATGAACGACCGTATCCAGACAAGGCATGGAGTTGCCAATCTCATGAACTTGCTATTGAAGGCTTTCTGGCTCGCCAGTTGCGTGTTGGTCGGAACGCTAGAAGCAGATGCCCAAATTCTTGTCCAGGGCGGTGGCGCGACAATGCCCGCAGCTCTGTACCAAGGCAGTCCGGACAGCATTCTTCCGACCTCGTTCAGCTACGTCCCTACCAGCTCGGGCGTCGGCAAGCGGGCATTCCTGAGCAATGAGCCATCACTGTTTTCGACGACGGGGACTGTCCACTTTGCTGGCAGCGATGCGGTACTGAGCAGCACCGAGTTGTACAGCTACAACAGCACCTTCAACCGGGCTGGTGATCCCACCCGTTATGGGGCATTGATCCAGATTCCGGTTGCGCTGGCTCCGGTGATTATTCCCTTCAACAAGCCTGGTTCAGCAATTGACCTGTCGGTCACCCGGATCTGCGGGATATTCTCCGGCAAGATCACCAACTGGTCGACCATCGACAGCGCCCGCACCGGCACCATTCGGGTTGTCTACCGTGGCGAGAGCAGCGGCGCCACTGAATTGCTGGCCCGTTTCCTGACCAGCGCCTGCCAGCCGGCCGATGTCTCAGGCACCACGCTGAAGCTGACCAACGGCGTGCCGGCGTTTTCGGTGCAGTCGACCTTCGCCAATCTGTTCACTAGTGTTCCCGAGAACTTTGTTGCAGCTCCGGCGTCCGGTGACGCGGCGGTGTACGCCGCCATTTTTACGACCGTCGGAACAATGGGATACACAGGTCCAGACCTGTCTCTTGATCTCTCGGATGCTACTCGAGTTGCACAGGTCAAGGGCTTCTCTCCAAAGGACGTGAGTACTCAAGCGGCACTGGACAACGTGCCACCGCCGGCCGGTGCCGCTGCCGAGAACCCAGCGAACTGGGTGCCGTGGTTCGGCAACCCGAGCTCAGGATATCCAATCGTGGGTACCACCAATCTCCTGTTTGGGCAGTGCTACAAGGATGTACTGTTGGCCGCAAGAGTCCGCGGAGCGCTTTCGCGACTCTACGGCAGTGTCGTGGTCAACGGCGTCGAGCAGGGCCCGAACGATGCCGCCATCGGCGCGCACAATTTCATTCCGCTTAACAAGGCCTGGCGTGATGCGATCCGTATGCGTTTCGTGGCCGCGAGCAACCCCGCTGCTTTGAACAATCCCGGCACCTGCTCGGGCATCGGCCGTCCGCTGTAACTGCAATTGCTTTGGTAGTTGCAGGAAGTGCACAAGGGCGCCGGCAGCAATGCCGGCGCCTTCTGCGTATGTCCGCTGCATGACCGTGATGCGCCTGTCGTCTTCACGCCGCCGCCACCGTCTATGAGGTGCAGGGCGTGCCTCGCGCAGGCCCATCCGTACACACGCCGCCGCCGACGCGGCCCATCAGGTTGACGAGGTCCCCGATGTCGCACCCGCATTCGCCCACCGCCCGTTTCCCTGCTGCCCTGTGGCGCAGCCACCCGATGGCCTGGGCCGTCGCCGTGGCCCTGGGCAGCGTGGTGGCTCCGGCCACTCAGGCCCAACAGGCGTTCAGCCCCGGCTGGTTCGCCGAGCGCGGTGCGGCGCAGGGCGCGGCGGCACAGAGCGGGCGCATGCCCAATGGCGTGCCGATCCAGTTCCAGCTACCCGCGCAGCAGCAGGATGCGGCACGGCAGAAGCTGCAGCAGTCGATCGACAACCTTGGTACGGCCGCGCAGGCCATCGCCCTGCAGCAGCGCCTGCAGGAACAGGCACGGCAGGCGCGCCGCGAGGCGGGCTTCGTGATCGCCGATGGGCTGGGCAAGGATGGCCTGAAGGTCGACGAGAATCCGCTGACCCGCGGCTGGATCAACGCCCGCGAGGCGATCCAGTCGCAGGCCGCCGACGGGCGGGTGCTGGTCAACATCGAGCAGACCGCCGACCGGGCGATCCTGAACTGGGAAACCTTCAACATTGGTGGCAACACCACACTGAATTTCCTGCAGAACCCCGACTGGGCCGTGTTGAACCGGGTCAATGATCCCGCCGCAAGGCCCAGCCAGATCCTTGGCCAGCTGAAGGCCAATGGCACGGTGTTCGTGGCCAACCGCAACGGTGTGGTGTTCGGCAACAACAGCCAGGTCAATGTCCGCAACCTGGTGGCGGCGGCCGCGCGCATCAGCGACGCGCAGTTCCGTGAGCAGGGTCTGTACAGTGCCGAGGCGAACACCTCGGCGCTGACCGACGCCGTAGGCAAAGTCATGGTCGAACGCGGTGCACGCATCACCACGCACGAACCGACCACGGCAACGCGGGGCGGTGGCTATGTGCTGCTGGCTGGGCACAGCGTGGAGAACGCGGGCCAGATCGAGACGCGCAAAGGTCAGACCCAGCTTGCCGCCGGCGACAGTTTCGTGATCCGCCGTGGCGTGGGCACGGCGCAGAACACTGCATCGACCACCCGTGGCAACGAGATCGCATCGCGCTTCGTCGCTGACAGCACGGCCGGCAGCGTTCGCAACAGCGGTCTGATCCAGGCACGCGAGGGCGACATCACCCTGGCCGGCCGCACGGTCGAACAGGCCGGCGTTGCGGTTGCGACCACCACGCTGAATCAGCGCGGCACCGTACACCTGCTGAATTCGGCGTCCGATGCGGCGGGCAGTGTGACCCTGGCCTCCGGCTCGACCACTGCAGTACTGCTGGAAGACGATGGCAAGAGCACGGCGCTGGACAGCCAGCGCGATGCCCTCATCAGGGAATCGGCCGAGCAGGACAAGCTTCGCGGTGGCAGCAACAGTGGCACCTTCGACAATCTCTCGCGCCTGCAGGACCGCCGCGAGCAATCGCGCATCGAAGTCGTCTCCGGCGGCGATGTGAACTTCCAGGCCGGCGCGCTGGCGGTAGCCACCGGCGGCCAGGTAATCGCCGACGCCAGCCGACGCAGCTATCTGGATGATGGCGCGCGCGTGGACGTCTCCGGTGCGGTGGGCGTGCAGGTGGCGATGGAAAGCAACAACGTCAAGGTGAAGGTGCAGGGTAACGAGCTGCGCGATTCACCGGACAACCGTGACAGCGGCAAGCTGATCAGTAGCGAGGTGTGGATCGACCGCCGCCAGTTGATCGAAGTCGCCGCCGGTACCGGCGGCTATGAAGGTACGCGCTGGTATGCCGGCGGCGGCCTGCTGGAAGTCGGGGGCTACCTGGACAATCAGGGGCATTCGATCAGCGAATGGGCAGCGCAGGGTGGAACCGTCCAGCTGGCAGGCAAGGAAGTCGTCAGCCACGTCGGTTCGCGCATCAATCTGGCCGGTGGCAGCCTGGATGTGCAGTCTGGCGTGGTGCAGCAGAGCTGGCTGCGTGGCCGCGACGGGCAGTTGTACCGGCTTGATGATGCACCGGCCGAGATGCTGTACGACGGTCTGTACCAGGGCTATGAAGTGAAGCAGGAGCGTTGGGGGGTCACCGAATCGTTCCGCAATCCGCTGGTGGCACCCACCCAGCGTTTCGACAATGGCTATACCGTGGGACGCGATGCCGGCCGTCTGCTGATCTCGGCGCCCACGGCTGTCCTGCAGGGCCAGGTGGATACGGTGGCCTTTCAGGGACTGCAGCAGACGCGCCGCCCCGACCAGGGGCAGGACGGGTACGCGCAGGCACAGACGGCGGCGGCCCGCAACGCGCAGCTCTGGCTCGGGCGTTTCGACAACAACGGCCGAAGTGCAGTGTTCGATTCGCAGATCCGCATCGGAGCGCTCCAGGCCGACACCCGGTCATGGACGTTGCAGGCGCCGATCGGGGAAACACAGCGCAATACCGTGTGGTTGGACAGTGAGGTCCTGAGCGCTCAGCGTTGGGGGCAGGTGGACCTCGCTTCTGCGGGCCGTATCGACCTGGATGGCACGCTCAGGTTGCAGGAGGGCGGTCGGCTTGGGCTCACTGCAAGCCGCGTCGGCTTCGGCGGAACGGTGCAGATTGCCGGCGGGCAGGTGGAGGCCGGCAACCTGCTTCCGGCGCTCGGCGGGCCCTCGGCCCTGCTGAGGTCCGGACGCGGCGCGGTGGATGTTGCGGCGGGCGCGCGGATCGATCTTGGCGGTGGCTGGAGCAACGCGCTTGCAGCGCCGGAGGGCGGTCCGGCACAGGCGTGGATCGACGGCGGGCAGGTGCGCTTCAACAGCAGCCACGACATCGCTGTGGGCGAGGGAGCGACGATTCTGGTCGATGCCGGCGGCGCGATCGATGCCAGTGGCAAAGGGCGCGTAGGCAAGGGCGGCAGTGTCAGCCTGCTCGCGGCCAGCACCGAGGTTGCCACCGACGGCAGCGGGCGGATCCGTATCGGCGATGGCGCACGCTTCAGCGCGCTCGGCAATGGCAGCGGCAACTTCACGTTGGCAACAGGCGGTGCGGTGTCTATCGGCGCGCCTGGCACGGATGCATCGGCGGCGTCGTTGCGACTGCAGCCAGCACTGTTCAGGAGTGGCTTCGCCGGCTATGACATCGCCGGGCACAACGGTTTGACGGTTGAAGAAGGTACCCGGCTGCAGGTGGAACGACCGGCGCTGCGCCTGGCCGAGGGCGCACAGCAGGCACTGGCCCGCGAGCAGGGCGTGCAGACCTGGACGCCATCGTTGTATGAGGCGGATCCGGCCAGCGGGCGTGTATCGCAGCGCGGCGGCGCGAGCCTGGCACTGCGCGCAGGGCATCTGCTGTCCACGGCCGATCTGCGTGTTGGCAAGGGCGCAAGGATCGAGGTCGATGCCGGCCAGTCGATCGAACTGTTCAGCGCCGGCAACCTGGACGTGGCTGGCAGTCTGAAGGCGGCCGGCGGCCGCATCCGCCTGGACGAGGCATTCGACCCGACCGGTGTGCGTGGCGATCAACGCCGCGAACGTCGCTGGACGATTGCCGAGGGAGCCCTGCTGGACGTGAGCGGCGATAGCGTTTCCCTGCCCGACGCGCGCGGGACATTGCGCGGACAGGTGCGCAAGGGCGGAACGATCGAGATCGGGGGGGCGTTGGACTGGGAAGACCAGGACAACGTACGCCACTTGCCGCCCGATACCTTCGTGGTGGTGGAGCGCGGTGCGCGGCTGGACGCGTCCGGTGCTTCGGCGCTGCTGGACATTGATGGCAGCGGGCGCACCCGGGTGGACAGCGACGGCGGCAGCATCGTGCTGCGCGCCGGCAATGCGCTGTACCTGCAGGGCGACCTGGACGCAGCAGCGGGCGGCGACGGCGCGCGCGGTGGCACCCTCGGCGTTGCCTTTGGTGGCGGCACCTACAGCAGAACGGCAGAAGGCAAGGACGTGCTGGCGCCGCGGGTTATCGCGCTGACCCAGCACGCCGCGCAGGCGGCGGACCTGCCTGCACGCCTTGAGTACGGCCATGCGGCATTGTCGGTGGAGCAGGTCGAGGCCGGTGGTTTCGATCATCTGGCCCTGTTCGGCGACATCCGCGCCCTGGGAGATGTCAATCTGCGCATGGACCAGAGCCTGCGCATCCAGGGCTTGAATGAGCGTTACCTCGGCCTCGTCCCGGGCAACAGCGAGGGCGGCCGCCTGCAACTGGCCGCGCCATATGTCCGCCTTGCGCAGGGGCGCTGGTGGCAGCCGGCCGGGGAAGGCACGTTGCGCCCACTGGAGGCAGCGTTCGACAGCGGCCGGCAGCATCGCCTGGACGTGAGCGCCGATCTGATCGATCTGCGAGACGTCACCTGGCTGGCGGGATTTGACCAGGTCGCGCTGCGCAGCCGCGGTGACATCCGCGTGCTGGCCCCGGTCGCCAGCAGTTCACTCGTCTCCACGCTGGCAAGCCCGGGTTCGATCGATATCAGCGCCGCACGTATGTATCCGGCGGCCCGGGCCAAGGGACGCATCGTGGCGGGCGTCCCCGACATCGGTCCTTCAGGCCTGTCCTGGCAGAACCCCGACGCCGTACTGCGCATCCATGGCATTGCAGGCGGCGCGCAACCGGCACCGGACTCTGCGTTCGGAAGCCTGGAGCTGGTGGCGGCGACGGTGGTGCAGGGCGGCAATGTGCAGGCGCCGTGGGGCCATGTACAGCTGGGTGGCAGGGAATTCAACGCCGATGCGGCCAGCCGCGTCGACCTGCTTGCAGGCAGCGTGACGTCGGTGAGCGGTGCCGGCCTGCAGCTGCCGTTTGGCGGCACCGTGGATGGTGTGGGCTGGCGCCGTAACGGTGCCGACTTCGATGTGCTGGGCCCCGGCTCGACCAACATCCCGATCGGTATCGACATCGTCGCCAACGCTTTCAATGGCGTGGCGGGCAGCGTGCTGGACGTCTCCGGCGGAGGCGAGCTGTCCGGTGCCGCATTCGTGGCGGGGCGCGGCGGCTCGGTGGACATCCTGAGGCACGCGCTGGCGGATGCGAACCCGCGCTACCGCTTCAGCGGCAGTGACAATGCGGTCTACGCGATCATGCCGGGACGCTCGGGCACGCAGGCGCCGCAGGCGGTCGCTGACGGCAGCGCCGATCCGCGCATCGGCCAGCAGATTGTCATTCCTGCCGGGGTTCCCGGCCTCCCGGCCGGAACCTACACGCTGCTGCCGGCAAGCTACGCACTGCAGAAGGGCGCATTCCGCGTCGAAGTCGGCGCCGAAAGCGCCGTCGGCAGCCGCCAGGCAGTGGCGACCGGCACGGGTTCCTGGCGCGTCAGTGGACACCAGGCGCAGAGCCTGGGCGGTGGAGTCTCATCGCTGCTCACCGATCTGGTGCTGACGCCGGCGGATGTGGTGCGCCGCCATGCCAGCTACAACGAGACCTCCTACAGCACTTTCGTACAGGGCGTGGCTGAGCGGCGTGGTGAAGCGCTGCGCTGGCGGCCAACCGACGCCGGCAACCTCAACCTGGTGTTGGGCGATGGCGCCGGACGTTCGAGCGTGCCAGCCGCGATCTTCCAGGGCGTGTCACGCTTCAACGCCGGCAGCAATGACGGACGCGGGGGCACGCTTTCAGTCAATCTGCTCGCCTCCAATGAGGCAACGCTGGAGATTGCCACCCAGGGCGGTAGTGCCGGCAGCGGTAGCGGCGCCACCGTCTTCGACTCGGCGCTCAATGCGTTCCGCCCGGAGACGATGCTGATCGGCGGCGTGCTGCGGCGTGACGCGACGACCCATTCGCTGGAGGGCAGGGCGCAGCACATCGTGGTGCGCAACGGCGTCAACCTGACGGCGCAGGAAGTGCTGCTGTCGGCCGCGTTCGGAGGCAAGGGAATCCTGGTGGAGCAGGGCGCTTCGATCGATACCTTGACCGGGGCAAATACCTCGCGCGTGGCACAGCCCACGGCGCCCTATCTGGTGTCGGGCGGCCTGCTTGCCGTGTCCAACCAGCGCTTGACGGCGCTCAGTGCGCAGGGCGGCAGTGCCGGCGGTCCGGTGGCGATCGACATCGGCGGATGCGTGGTGGACTGCAATGGCCAGACCCGGTTGCTGTCGGCAGGCAGCATCAACGTGGTCACCGACGGCGCGCTGAGCATTGGCGACGCGGTGAGCTACGGCACGCGCCAGCTCGGCCTGGGCATGTCGGCGCTCAATCTCGGCAGCGCCGAAGCCATTGCGGTGGCAGCGGCAGCCGGCGGCCTGCCGGCGGGCATGACCATGAACCAGGAGGTCCTGCAGCGATTGCTGCGTGGAAACACCGCCACCGGCGCGCCGGCGCTGGAGGCGCTGAGCCTGACCGCGCGCGATGCCATCAATGTGTTCGGCAGCGTGGACCTGGATACGCGTGACAGTGCGACCGGCCGCAGCAGTCTACGCAGTCTGGTGCTGGGTGCCCCTGCCATTCATGGTTACGGCACTGCGACCGACCGCGCCCGCATCTTCGCCGATACGCTGATCTGGGACGGTACGCTGGCCGGCACCACGTTGCCCGGCGGTGAGCAGACCCAGCCGGCCGGCGAGGCGATGGTGGGTCGGCTTGGCCAAGGGCAGCTGGAAATCAATACGCGGGTGCTGGAACTGGGGCGTGCGCCCTTCACCCGGCCCAGTTCGTCGGTGGCCGCGGATCGCCAGGTGCTTGGCTTCGCCGGCGTTACCCTGGCAGCGTCGGATCGCATGTTGTTCTCCGGCAAGGGCAGCCTGGATGTCTTCCAGCGCCAGGGCGACTACGTGGCAGGCAGCGGCTGGCAGTTCAGCGGCGGCGCGCTGGATATCGTTACCCCGCTGCTGACCGGCAGCGCGGGCGCGCAGCTGGCAATCCGCAATGGCGGTACGGTGCAGGTGCGCGGTGCTGCGGCAACCGCGGGCAGCGATGCGTTGGGTGCGGAGTTGTCCATCACGGCCGAACGCGTTGTGATCGACAGCCGGGTGGCGCTGGCGTCCGGCCGGTTCGAAGCCAATGCCCGCCAGGGCGTGGCGCTTGGCAGCAATGCAATGCTGGACATGGCGGGGCGGAAGGTAAGCCTGTTCGACGTGGACAAGTACAGTTGGGGCGGCGATGTAGCGCTGTCGAGCCGTGACGGTGACATCGTTGCCGACGCGGCGTCGCGCATCGATCTTTCCGCCCGCAACAACCGCGGCGGCCGCTTGACGGTCGCTGCGCTGGGCCCGCAGGGCGGCCGTGTAGATCTGGCAGGTACGTTGCTTGGCGGAGCCAGCGGCCGCTACGGCGCCGGTGGCACTGAAGTGCCCTACGACGGCGGCGAGCTGGTAGTGCGTGCACGCCAGTTGCAGGACTTCTCCGGCCTGAACACCCGGCTTACCGCCGGTGGCATTACCGGTGGCCGGACGTTCCAGTTGAGCGAAGGCGACCTGGTGATCGGCGATGAAGTGAAGGCGCGCAACGTTGATATCAGCGTCGATGGTGGCAGCCTGCTCGTCAATGGCCGCATTGATGCCAGTGGCGAACAGGTCGGCAGCATCCGCCTGTCCGCCCGCGATGTGTTGCGTATCGACGGAGCATTGGACGCGCATGGCAGCGCCTTGCGCGTCGATAGTTACGGCAAGATCATCGACAGCCCGAACCGGGCGATGATCGAACTGACCTCGGCCAGTGGCAGCCTGCAGCTGGGCGCGATCTCATCGATGGACCTGCGCGCCGGCACCTCGGTGGCCACGGGTAGCAGCCCGGGCCAGAACGATGGCCGCGCACGCGGCAGCGTCAAGCTCAACGTGCCACGCGTGGGCAGCAACGACGCCGCGATCGACGTGGCCAGCGGCATCCGTATCGCCGGTGCCGCCGACGTCCAGGTCAACGCCTTCCGCAGCTATGATTCGGCGCCATTGGCCAGCGCTCCGGACGTGCATGGCCATCGTCCGCAGGTGATCAACCAACACTGGCTGGACACGGTTGTGGACCCGGACAACAGCCAGTGGATGAACGCCGCGCTGACCAATACGGTACTGCAGCAGCGTACTGCCGCACTGGGCAGCTATCGCCTGCGCCCCGGCGTGCAGATCGTGGCGCGGACCAGCAGTGACAACCCGCGTGGCGATCTGGTCGTGGCCGGCGATATCGATCTGTCCGGCTACCGCTACGGACCGCAGTCGAACCGGACCGATCCAGCGCGCCGTGGCTTTGGTGAATCGGCAGCGCTGGTGCTGCGCGCCGAAGGCGATATCAACGTCTACGGCAGCATCAACGATGGATTCGCGCCGCCGCCTGCCAATCCCGATGAGGACGGCTGGGTGCTGCTGGAAGGGCGCAGTGCCGGTACGCCCAACACGGCGTTCGGTGGCGACCTGATCGTGCCCGGCGAAGGTGTACAGCTGCAGCGCGGCACCGAATTCCGTGCTGGCGCGACGCTGAACTATGCACTGCCCTTCGAGGCCGTGACCCTGCCGGCCGGAACCGTGCTGCCCGCGGAAATGCGGTTGTCGGGACCGCTGCTGCTGCCGGCCGGCACCGTGCTGGGCGCAGCAGTGACGACGGCGGGTGGCGAGGTGGTAGCGGCTGGAACCGTGCTGGCCCAGGCATTGACGTTGCAGGCGGGTGCGCGCCTGGGCGCCGGCTTCCGGCTGCGCGCGCCGGCGCCGGTGGCCGCACAGGTGTGGCCGGCCGGCGTCGCGCTGCCGATGGCGATGAAGCTGTCAGGCGCGCTGGACCTGCATGCCGGCGCGATCATCCCGTCGATGACCAAGGTGGAGCTGGCCGGCGATGCGCCGGTGAAACTGCGGCCTGCCGACGCCAGCGGGCGCCAGGGACGCAACTGGGCGCTGGCGGCGATGCTGCCCGAAGGGACCACCTCGTGGGATCTGACTGCAGTGGCCGGTGCCGATACGACCGCTGCCGATCCGCGTACCCGCAGCTGGGGAAGTGACGGCAGCATCGTGCTGGCCGACAGCCACTACAGCACCATCGGGACGGTGACCACGACGACGGAATGGAAGGGTGATCGCGTGATCACCCTGGACGGCTCGCTGAATCTGTGGGGTGACGAATCGTGGGTCGGGAAGCCCGTGGCTGATCTGGCCCGGGAGCTGGGTTTGACCGAGAACGAAGTCTGTGAGTCCGGACCCAATTGCGGCCCCGCCCCGCGACTGGTGGACAAGGAAGGCTCGCTGGCATGGTGGGGCGATGAATCCTGGGTCGGCCGCCCGGCTACGGAACTGGGTGCCGAGATGGGCATGTCGGAGGAAGAGATCTGCGCGGCAATGGGCTACTGCTACGGCGGCGGTACGCTTACCGAAGTCACCACCTACGGCAAGCGCCTTGGCTCGCCGGCTTGGAGCGTGCTGCGTACCGGCAAGGGTGATCTGGCACTGCTGGCCGCGCAGGACGTGCGCATGAAGTCCGGCTTCGGCGTGTACACCGCAGGTGCGCCGACGCTACTGGGCGATGGCAGCGACCCCCAGTTCAATCCGGTGCGTACGGCTGCGCCCTGGCACACCTCGCTGCTGGGCAGGAACCAGGTCTCGGGCAACTATGATGCGGCGCTGGCCAGTTACCGTGCGTGGTATCCCGACCATGGCGGCGATGTCAGGGTTGAAGCTGGACGCGACATCATCGGCGACGCCTGGACCGCCCGGTCCGAATCCGGTACGGCGCAGCGCGACCAGGCCGGGCATTCAAGCGCAGCCGTGGGCGGCTGGTTGTGGCGGCAGGGTACGGGCACCACCGAAGGCGTCCAGGCAACACCCACGAGCTGGTGGATCAACTTCGGCACGTACAGCACCGTGGGCGCCGAAGCGGACGCAGCTCCCCGCATGGTCGGGTTCACCGGCTTCGGCACGTTGGGAGGCGGCAATCTTTCACTGGAAGCGGGCCGCCACGCGGGCGTGCTCGACCCGATGGGCAATGCCCTGGGTCTGTTGACCGCGCCTCATTCCAGCGCGATTGTTGCTGCGGTCGGGTCGACCGGGCGCGTCAGCAACGGTGAGCTGCATCTGACCGGTGGCGGCGACCTGACGCTGCGAAGCGGCGGAGCGCTCAACCCCGGCCTGCGCGCCAGCGCGCAGCAGCCCGAAGGGTTCCTGCAGGATCTGGATCTCAATGGCGCGGTGACCAACCTGCGCGGCAGCACCCTGCTGCAGGCGGCGCGCATCGGTGGCCTCAGCGCGATACAGAGCAGCTACGGAATGCTGGGCCTGAAGGATCCGTTCGTGGCCGACGCCCCGGTGGCGATGGCGGGGCCCCTGCTCATTCTGGGTGATTCCACTGCCCGGCTGCAGGCCCGTGGTGACATTGTTCTCGGTGGCGCCGCAGATGCAGGGCGTGTGCCGACGGCCAACTACAACGACGTGGTTCTGGGCGATGGCCAGCATGCAGCTGGCACGACGTGGTTCTCGCTCTGGACCCGAGGCACGGCACTGGACCTGTTCTCGGTAGGCGGAAATCTCGCACCCAGCCTGGCCGGAAGTCTGCATGCAACCGGTAGCAACATGTTCGCTGAAGGCGTCGCGCTGCGCGAGCAATCCGTTCCCGCCAGCATCAATTACTGGCTGTATCCGTCCAGGTTCAGTGCGGTGGCTGCGAGTGGTGACATCATCAGCGCCACGCTTCGAGGCCTCGGACCGGGGGCGACCACGGGTGATGTGATCCTGCTCGCGCCTTCGGCCAGCGGCCGGCTCGATGTTCTGGCCGGGGGCTCGATCCATGCCGCGACCAATGCCACCGGCATTGCACGTTCCGGTAGCGACGCCCGCCTGCCTGGCCCGCTTGATCCTGCATTCATGGCCCAGCAGGGCGTCAGCCGGACCCGGGTCAGCCACAATCTATCGAACGATGGGGTGCAGGGTCCAGACCCGGCGGCGATGCTGCCATTGTTCGCGTTCGGCCCCAGTACCCCGACTACCGGTGCGCTGACGTCCCGGCCCACATCACCGAGCCGCTTCTATGCCGTTGCCGGTGACATCATCGGCTTGGGCAGCGGCGGGCGCAGGCAATTGAGGCGGAACATCGGCGAGGAGAGCAGGACACTGTTCGACTGGTACGAAGCGGGCTCGGCCGTACAGCTGCGCGCCGGTCGCGACGTGATCAATGCGAACGTCACAGCGCTCAACACCAGCGGTACCGATATCAGCGGGATCGAGGCGGGCCGGGACATCATCCGCAGCAACCTGACGGTGGCCGGCCCCGGCAACGTTGAAGTGAGTGCGGGCCGGCAGCTGCGCCAGGAAGAGGCCGGAAGCATCGTGAGCCTGGGTGGCGTCGTCCAGGGCGATGCCCGTCCCGGTGCCAGCATCGCAGTGACTGCCGGCAATCAGGGCATTGACTTCGATGCACTGCGCACGCGCTACCTGGATCCGGCCAACCTGGCCGATCCGGCGCAGTCGCTGGCATCGCAGCCCGGCAAGGCGGTGAAGATCTATGACCAGGAGTTGAAGCAGTGGCTGCAGCAGCGCTTCGGCCTGACCGTCGACGGCGCCGAGGCGCTGGCTGCGTTCGACCGGTTGCCGAGCGAACAGCAACGGATCTTCCTGCGCCAGGTCTACTACGCCGAACTGCGCGAAGGTGGCCGCGAGTACAACGATCGGAATGGGCCACGCGTTGGTTCTTACCTGCGCGGCCGCGAGGCCATCGCCACGCTGATGCCGGACAAGGATGCAGCGGGTGCGACGATCCAACGCACTGGCGATATCCTGATGTATGGCGGCTCCGGCGTGCGTACCGAAGCCGGCGGCAACATCGAGCTGATGGCACCGGGCGGACAGATCGTGGTGGGTGTGCAGGGCGTGGTGCCGCCGGCCAGTGCCGGGCTGGTGACCCAAGGGCAGGGTGACATCCGGCTGTTCAGCCAGGACAGCGTGCTGCTCGGCCTGTCGCGGGTGATGACGACGTTCGGCGGTGACATCCTGGCCTGGTCGGAGCAGGGTGACATCAATGCCGGACGCGGTTCGCAGACTACGCTGCTGTATACGCCACCGCGTCGCGTCTATGACGGCTGGGGCAATGTGATCCTGTCGCCGCAGGCTCCCGCCAGTGGCGCAGGCATCGCCACCTTGAACCCCATCGCCGAAGTGCCGCCGGGCGACGTCGACCTGATCGCGCCGCTGGGCACCATCGATGCAGGCGAGGCCGGTATTCGCGTCTCGGGCAACATCAACCTTGCCGCGCTGCAGGTGCTCAACGCGGCCAACATCCAGGTGCAGGGTGAGAGCAAGGGCCTGCCGGTGTTGGCCACGGTGAACGTCAATGCGCTGGCGTCGGCCAGTGCGGCAGCGAACAGTGCCAGCCAGGCCGCGCAGGATGTGATGCGCAAGAGCCAGGACGACGCACGGCGTAACCAGCCGTCGGTGATCAGCGTGCAGATCCTCGGTTTCGGCAGTGGCACCAGCAGCATTGCGCCGCCGGCGCGCGGCACGACCGCCAACAGCGGCTACGACGCCAACAGCGCCTTCCAGTTCCCGCAGGCAAGCCACGACGATGGCACGCAGCGCCGATAGGCATTGCATGCCCCGGTAGGTGCCGACCTTGGTCGGCACGCATTGCCCGATGCACCGCATCGGGCTGCAGCATCGGGCCAGCCGCCAGGGAGCGGTGGCGGCCCCAGCCAGGACGGCACGGAGGGCAGGGAGCGGCCATCAGCGGTGAGGACCACCGACACAGCGCCGCCGGGTGCAGGAGAGCACCCGGCGGCAGGAGGGTAGTAGACCCACGCCATGCGTGGATGCCTGGGCCAGCATCAGTGCCGACCAACGGTCGGCACCCACCAGAGGAGGCTCGGGGGTAGATCCCCGCCATCACCAGAGCAGGCTCAGCAGTAGATCCCAGCCACCAGCGGAGCAGGCTCTGCAGTAGATCTACGCCATGCGTGGATGCGGTGCCACGAACGAATCCTACAACTCCAGCACCCGCCGGTAGCTCAATGGCCCACGCCCATCGCGCAGGCCCAGCCGCAGCTCCAGTCCGGTGGCTGGCAGCACCTCGCCCTTGCTCGGCAACACGGCCCATCCCGCGCCGGGCTGCCACGCCCGCAGCTCGAACCGCTGCACATCGCGCGCCACCGCGATGCCCTTCGACTGTTCCGGCGCAGGCAATGGATACCGGTCCGTGGCCGCGCCGCTGGCCCGCCACAGTGTGCTGCCCTGACGCCACCAGCGCACCCGCTGCCAGTGCAGCCCATCGCTGCCCACGCTGCGGGTGATCTCCAGCGCGAAGCTTCCATCCGGGTGCCGTTCACTCACCAGCGACGGAGGCAGCAATCGCTGCGGACGATCAGCCGGACGCACCGCGCCATTCATCAGCGCATCATCCGCACGCATCTCGATATCCCGCTGGAACTGCTGCAGCACGCGCAGTGCGGTGGTGGTCTCGGCATCTGCCTGTCGCAGGCGCTGGTCGCTGCTGGCCACGCTGTCGAGCGCACGCCAGCAGATCAGCGCCAGCACGCCCATGATGGTGATCGCGATCATCACCTCGATCAGGGTGAAACCGCCCACGGCGCGCTTCATGGCGCGGCCGTCCACGGCAGCTGCATCCGCGCCAGCGACTGCCGCGGTGCATCCTCGGCGACCACGCTCAGTTCCAGCTGCGGCTGGCCGTCGCTGCCCGTGCCCAGGTGCTGCAGCACCAGGAAGGTTCCGCGTCCCTGCACGCAGCGTTGCCGTGCATCCTGGGGTGCCTGCCCGGCCAAACGAAGCTCCTGCCAGCGGTCCTGCGCGCACATCAGTGCCAAGCGGCGATCACGCAGCCGTGACTGATCGTCGGTGGCCACCGCCACCGAGCGCATCACCGCCGCCAGCGCAATCGAAACGATCGCCAGTGCGATCAGCACCTCGATCAAGGTGAATCCGCGCATGTTCCGCTTCACTGCACGACCTGCAATTGTCCGCTGCCATCATCACGAAGACGCAGTGTGCGGCCCTCCAGCGACAGCCCCAGCTCCCAGGCGGTACCGATCCATTCCGGGCTTAGTTCGATGGCATTGGCGGGCTGCACCGCGATACCCGTTGCCTGCCACCGCTGCGGCCGCAACAGGTCGTCGCGCTGTACGGTCACCCATTGGCTGCCCTCGCGGCGGCTGAAGCGATAGCCGCTGGCGTCGGCCTGCCAGCGGATGCTGCGGCCGTCGATGCGGGCCTCGTCCCGTGCCGCCTGCAGGCGCTGCGCCAGCCGCTCGGCTTCCTGCCGCAGCTGCCGGCCGGGGTCGAGCAGGCTGCCCAGGCCCAGGCCGATCCCGGCCGTGCAGATGCCGATGATGACCAGCACCACCATCAGTTCGATCAGGGTGAAGCCATGCGGAATGCGTTGCATCGACATCGCCTCCTGTCCTTGCCGATGCCTGCCAGCGTAAGCGCGGATGATGAAACAAAAGCGTCAGCGACGGCTGCTAGCGTGGGCGGACACGAACGTGGCAATGGTGCGGAACATGGATGGCAGGCGCTGGGATCGCAATCAGGTGTTGACCCTGCTGGCGGCGACGCTGCTGCTGGCGGTGGTGGCCTATTGGGGCGTGACCCTTGTCGGCCAAATACCCTCGGTGGCCGCCAGTGAGGCACAGCCGAATGTGCCTGTGCGGCCCGTGTTCGACGCAGCGGCGAGTCTGCCGCTGGTGCGGCTGCTTTCACCCGGTGCGGTGCAGACAGAAGTGGTCGTGCTGGGCGTGATGGCCGGTGACCACGCGCCACTGGCCCTGCTCTCGGTGGATGGCCGCCCGGCGGAAGCCTATGCCCCCGGTCAGCGGCTGGGTCCATCCACGGTACTGGCCGGCATCAGTGCCAGCGCGGTGGAGCTGCAGCAGGCAGGCCAGTCGCGCAGCCTGCCGGTGCCGGAGCTGCCACCGGTGCCGACCGATGGCATCGTGCCCGCCAACTCCCTGTAGAGCCGAGCCCACGCTCGGCGGTCTTTGCATTCATCGGCGATGCCACGCAGAAGCAGCCGAGCGTGGGCTCGGCTCTACAGCTGCGCAGGATCAGCGCGCCGGACGCTGGGGTACCACCGAACGACCAAAGGCATCGCCCATGCGCTGTCGCGTGCCTTCCAGGTTGTACTGCATCAGCTGGTTGCCGGGCTGCCGCATCAGCCGTTCGGCTTCGGGCAACGCCGGTGACTTCGCAGATTTCGCCGGCGGCGCCAGCTTGCGCTGCAGGCACTCCCAGGCGGGAATCCGTTCGCCGTTGACCTGTACTTCAATACACGGTGCAGCGTCCTCCTGTGTTTTTTGTTCGCCGGCCTGCACCGAGGGCAACACCAGCAACACGACGAAGGCGAGCGCCGGACGACGCCATGTGATCAACAGTCCGCTCATTTCCGATCTCCCGCAGCAGCAAGGGCTCTGCAATGCAGACGTATGGCGTGCGCAGTGTCCGCCTGCGCGCGTTGGCGGACCGTCAAAAGATGACAGTGCTGTCACAAAACTGTTGGCGGCTTTGACGCGACCTACACGTCCTGTTGGTAGACCCACGCGCCGCTCCATGGCCACTTCCTTCGATACGACGCGATGCTTTCGATGACTCCTGTTCCGTGCCGAGCCGTCCACCTTCCCTTGCGCCTGCATCCGCTGGTGCTGGCTCTGGCCGCGATGCCGCTGCCATTGTTCGCACAGGACGCGGCGCCTGCGCCCAGCGTGAACATCAATGAATACATCGTGCGCGGCAACACCGTGCTCGATCCGCGCCAGATCGAACGTGCGGTGGAGCCGTTCCTCGGCCCCGGCAAGACCCTGGCTGATGTCGAGAAGGCGCGCGATGCCGTCAATGCGCTGTACCAACAGGCAGGCTACCAGTCGGTCTACGTCGAGCTGCCCGAGCAGCAGGTCAGTGGCGGCGTGGTGCTGCTGAAGGTGCAGCAGACGCCGATCGGGCAGCTGCGGGTCGTAGGCACGAAGCACGAATCGCCCGAACGCATCCGCGAACGCGTGCCGGCACTTGCCGAGGGCAAGGTGCCGGACTTCGACCAGGCGCAGAAGGAACTGACCGCGCTGAATGAAGGCGGACGTCGCCAGGTGATGCCGCTGGTGCGAGAGGGCCAGGTGCCGGGCACGATGGATGTGGATCTGCAGGTCGAGGAGAAGTCGCCGTGGCGTGCCAGCGCGGCGCTCAACAACGACCACAGTGCCGACACCCAGAAGCTGCGCCTGAGTGCGTCGCTGGCCTACGACAACCTGTGGAAGCGCGGCCACAGCGCCAACATCGGCGTGTATCTGGCCCCGGAAGATACCAAGCAGGCCAAGGTGTTCTCGGCCTCGTACATGATGCCGTTCGAAGGCACGCCGTGGAGCCTGGAAGCGTCCGGCTACAAGTCCGACAGCCGCGTACTGAACGCAGGCGGACAGGTCGGTACCGGCACCGGTACCAACGTGATCGGCAACGGTCACTCGATCGGCGTCAAGCTCAACTATCGACTGACCGGCAGCAGCCAGTGGTGGCGCCAGCTCAGCCTCGGTGTGGACTTCAAGGACACCGAGGAAGACACGCAGATGGGCAAGGAGAGCCTGAAAACGCCGCTGAAGTACGCGCCGATCACCCTGGCATTCGTCGGAGTGCGCCAGGGTGAGCAGGACCAGCTGAGCATCAATACCCAGTTGGTCGCCGGCACCCGTCGCCTGTTCGGCTATGGCAGCGATGCCATCGGCTTCGGGCAGAAGCGCTACTGGGCCGATCCGAGTTTCGTGGCCTTCAAGGCCGATGTGGCCAACACCCACACCTTCGGCAGCGATTGGCAGTGGTACGCGCGCGGCTCGCTGCAGGTAACCGATGCGCCGCTGGTGTCGGCTGAGCAGTTCGCCGCCGGTGGCATGTACACCGTGCGCGGCTATCTCTCGGCCGAGGCGATCGGCGACTACGGCGGCCTGGCCAGCCTGGAGTGGCGTACCCCGGCATGGTCGCTGTGGAGCGGCACCGATCTGCGCGTCTACAGCTTTGCCGACGCGGCCTACCTGCGCCTGCGCCAGCCGCTGCCCGAGCAGCGTGACAAGTACAACCTGGCGTCGGTCGGCCTGGGTGCGCAGCTGCGCCTGGGCGAACACCTGCAACTGCGCCTGGACTACGCCTGGCCCTATGCCGATGGCCCGGTCACGCGCAAGGACGACCCGCGCCTGCATTTCAACATCAGCACCAGTTACTGATCCTTTCCTTGAACATGCGTTCTCCGGAGACCCTTCGCATGGACCGTTTGCTTTCCCGAGTGTTGCTGCTGCTGGCCGCGCTGGTTGCGTTGCCCGCCGCTGCGGCCGATGCCAATTGGTGGCAGGCCGAATGGAAGTACCGCAAGCCGATTACCGTCGACGCCGGCCCGCAGGGTGCGGGCCTGGCCGGTGACCCGGGCCGTACGCCGCTGCTGCTGCGCCTGCATACCGGCAACTTCGGTTTCGACGGCACCCAGGATGCGGGCAATGACCTGCGTTTCGTCTCGGGTGATGGCCGCACTGTGCTGGCCCACCAGATCGAGCAGTTCGATCCCAAGCTGGGCCTGGCCCTGGTCTGGGTGGACGTGCCAGCGGTCAGCGCCGCGGCGCCGCAGACGATCTGGATGTACTACGGCAACGAGAAGGCCCCGGCCAGCGGCAACGGTCAGCAGGTATTCGACCCGGACTACACGCTGGTCTACCACTTCGCCGAAGCCAATGCGCCGGCACGCGACACCACCGCCTACGGCAACAATGCCGGTGCTGTGGTGCCGCCGTCCGAAGGTTCGGTGATCGGCCGTGGCGTGCAGCTGGGCGCAGGCCCGTTGCCGTTGCCGGCCAGCGCCTCGCTGGCACAGGAAGCTGGCGCGCCGTTGACCCTCTCGGCCTGGATCAAGCCGGGCAGCAACAATGCGGCGCAGGCAATCTTTGCCCGTCGCGATGGCGCCTCCGAGCTGGTGCTGGGTATCGAGAACCGGGTGCCGTTCGTGCAGCTCAACGGCCAGCGCAGTACGCCTGCGCAACCAATTCCGGAAGGGCAGTGGGCGCACGTCGCGCTGACGGCGGAGAAGGGCGCGTTGCAGCTGTACCTCAACGGCCGTGTGGTGGCCCAGCTGAGCGGCGAGCTGCCGGCGCTGGGTACCGCCCCGGTAGTGGGCGCCGATGCACCGGGCGCGGTACAGCCTCTGGCCAACTTCGAAGGCGCACTGGATGAACTGCGCATCTCGCGTGTGGCACGTCCGGCGGCGCTGCTGCTGGCCGATGCCACTGCGCAGGGTGCCGACTCGCGCCTGATCAGCTACGGCGCCGATGAGCAGTCGGCCGGCCAGAGCCACTTCGGCTTCATTCTCAAGGCGATGCCGTTCGATGCCTGGGTGGTGGTCGCCATCCTCGGCCTGATGATGCTGATGTCATGGGCGATCATGATCGCCAAGAGCCGCCACTTCGGCCGCACCAGCAAGGCCAACGCGGTATTCACCGAAAGCTTCGGCAAGTTGTCCGGTGTGCCGCTGCGCACTCTGTCCGAGATGGACCGCCAGGGCAAGGCGCCGACCGCGATGCATGACGGCTCGCTGTGGCGCATCTACCAGGTGGCCATCGATGAAATGCAGCAGCGCCACCAGCGTGATGGCAACAGTGGCTACCTGAGCGGCGCCACCATCGCCGCGATCCGTGCCTCGATGGATGCGGTGATGGTGCGCGAGCAGGAAGCGATGGCACGGCGCATGAACTGGCTGTCGACAACCATCGAAGGTGCGCCCTACGTGGGCCTGTTCGGCACCGTGATCGGCATCATGCTGGTGTTCGTGGTGGCGGCGATGGCCGGCGCGGTGGACATCAACTCGGTGGCGCCGGGCATGGCTGCAGCGCTGCTGTGTACCGCAGCCGGCCTCGGCGTCGCGATCCCGGCGCTGTTCGGCTACAACTACCTGGGCGCACGCGCCGAGGCGATCGGCGCAGACATGGCGGTGTTCATCGACGAGTTCGCCGCGCGACTGGCCGAAGAGCAGGACGGGCGCGGCCCGGCCGCGGTCCAGGGCTGAGGGGCGCGCCATGGGCCAGAAGGCGAAGTTCGGCATCAAGAAGCGCGAGAAGGGCATCAACGTGACGCCCTTCGTGGACGTGCTGCTGGTGGTGCTGGTGATCTTCATCCTGACCAGCAACGCCTCCATTCCCGGCATCGAGGTCAACCTGCCGAAGGCCAGCAACAGCGTGGCCCTGGAAAAGCCGAAGACCAAGGCGATCACCATCGACCCCAGTGGCCAGGTGTTCCTGGATGCCTACCCGGTGACGATGGCCGAGCTGGAAGACCGGCTGCGTACCGAACGCGCGACCACGCCAGATTTTCCGGTGATCGTACGCGGTGATGCGCAGGTGCAGTACGCCCGCGTGGTCGAGGTGCTGGACCTGCTGCGGCGGCTGGAGCTGGCCCAGGTCGGCCTGGTCACCGGCAAGGCGCAGGGCTGAGGCATGACGGCCCATCAACCCCCTCGGCCGGAGCCCGGCATGCGCGGTCGCCAGTTGCTGGTGACCGTCGCGCTGGTGCTGGCCGCCTTGCTGGTGCTAGGCATCGCGGTGTGGTGGCTGCTGTTCAAGGACACCGCCAGCACCCGTCGGCCGGTGGTGCAGCCGCCGATGCTGGCACTGCCACCGCCGCCTCCGCCGCCACCCCCGCCGCCGGAAAAGCCGCCAGAGCCGGAAACGCCGCCGGAAGAAACGATGCCCGAGCCGGAGCCGCTGGATCAGCCGACGCCCGCTGAAGAGCCGACGCCGACCCCGGACAACGCTGACCCGGTGACGATGAATGCCGATGCCCAGGCTGGCGGTGACAACTTCGGCATCCAGTCCGGCAGTGGCGGTGGCTCGTCGGGCGTCGGCCGTGGCGGCGCCGGCAATGCCACCTACGGTCGCTACCTCGGCTACCTGATGCAGCAAGCGATCTCGCGCGACGACAAGGTCAAGCGCCTGGCGTTCCAGCTGCAGGTGAATGTGTGGCTGGCCACGGACGGTCGGCTGGAGAAGGTCGAGCTGGTGCGTGGCAGCGGTAACGAGGAGGCCGACGCGGCCGTGCTCGACGCGCTGCGACGCATCGGCAAGGTCGACCAGGCACCGCCGCCGTCACTCGATTTCCCCGCCCGCGTCCTGATCCAGGGCCGCCGGCCCGGGGCCTGATTCCCGACTTCCATGATTCCCCTTCTTTCGATGAGAACCGTGATGAACGACCACGTCCGCGCACGAACCGACTCCCGCCGCCCGCGGCCGGCCCGACGGGCGCTGCTGTGCTGCGCCGTGCTGCTCAGCCTGGCCGCACCGGCCGGTGCGATGGCCGCCGAAACCACCATGGTCAAGCTGATCAAGGGCCTGATCGCCAGTGGTGCACTGAAGCCCGAAGACGGCCAGGCGTTGTTGGTGCAGGCCGAAGCCGAAGCGGTGGCCGCACAACGCACCGCAGCCAGCGGCAGCACGGCCGCCAGCGGTGGCGTGGCCCTGGAAGCCGGCGACGTGCGCGTGCCCTACGTGCCGCAGAGCGTACGCGACGGCATTCGTGACGAGGTGCGCCAGGACGTGATGGCGCAGGCCAAGGCGGAAGGCTGGGCGGCACCCAACGAAGTGGCCGAATGGACCAAGCGCATCAAGGTCACCGGTGACATGCGCGTACGCAGCGAGTCGCGCTTCTACTCCGAGCGCAACAGCGACATCGTGAGCAACTGGGCATCGATCAATTCTGGCAACGGCTTCGATACGAACACCAACACCAACCTGCAGCTGCCGCCGCTGCTGAACACCCGACAGGACCGCCGCAACCTGTGGCGCATCCGTGCCCGCCTGGGCATCGAGGCCACCATTGGCCAGCACACCACGGCCGGCGTTCGCATGGCCAGCGGCAGCAGCAATGGCCCGGTGTCGACCACCGAGCAGCTGGGTGGCGGCCTGAGCAAGAAGGATGTATGGCTTGACCAGGCCTGGCTGGCCTACAGCCCGGCCGACTGGGTGACCGTGCGCGGTGGCCGCTTCGGCAACCCGTTCTGGACCAGTGACACGCTGTTCTCCAACGACCTCAACTTCGACGGCCTGGCCGCCAATCTGAAGTACGACCTCGATGGCGGCGACGTCGGTCTGTTCGCCAATCTGGCGGTGGTGCCGTTGGAATACACCTCCGACAGCTCGCCCAGCCAGAGCCGGGTCAAGACCCCGAACGAGAACAAGTGGCTGTCCGGTGCGCAGGTGGGTGTGAACTGGCACTTCAACGACGACAATGCGCTGCGCGCCGCGCTGGGCTACTACGATTTCAAGAACATCAGTGGTCGCCTGTCCTCACCGTGTGCGCTGTATGCGGGTGCGGTGGGCTGCGACACCGACTGGTCGCGCCCGGTGTTCATGCAGAAGGGCAACACCCTGATGCTGATCCGCGACATCGCCCGCAATCCGCTGGATCCGGCCAACACGCCAACCCCGCAGTATGTCGGCCTGGCGTCGGAATTCCGCCTGGCCACAATGAACCTGCGCTGGGATACGCAGCTGGCGCAGGACATCGGCATGCGCCTGGAAGGCGACTTCATCCGCAACCTGGCTTACGACAAGCAGGCGATGTTCCGCCGAGCCAACAGCGGCATCGTCAACAACTACGGCGCCGGCGGTACTGCCAGCATCGATACCTTCCGCAGCGGCGACACCGCCTGGATGCTGCAGGCCACCTTCGGTGCTACCGAGCTGAAGGAGAAGGGCCAGTGGCAGGCACTGCTGGGCTATAAGCATATCGAGGCCGACGCGCTGCCCGACGCCTACAACGATCCGAACTTCCACCTGGGTGGCAGCAATGCCCGCGGCTACTACGTGGGCGGTGCCTACGCGCTCGACGCGCGCAGCTGGATCAGCGGCAAGTGGATGGCGGCCAAGGAAGTGTCCGGCGCGCCGCTGTCGATCGACGTGTTTCAGCTGGAGTTCAACACCGGCTTCTAAGCGGATGGCGTGATGGGCATCACGCGAAGCGTGGCGGGGGCGCAGCGATGCACCCGTCTAAGGAAAGGAGACCACGCGTTGCACAAAGGAGGAATGGATGAGCCGTCGCAAGCTGTTCGAAAGTCCCGAACCGTCCAGCCAGATGCTGGGTGTTGGACCGGCCTATGTTTCAGTGGAGGGCCTGCGCCAGCACCTGGCCGAGTTCCTGCTGTACTCAGGCCGGCCGGTGGTGATCATGCGCGGGCGCAGCGAAGTGGGCTACTTCCTGCCGGCGCGCTGTTGGCGCCAGCGCGACGATGACCCGCTGGCGGCGGCTGCCGCCGACCAGCTGCTGGATGCGGCCGGTTTCCAGGCCGAGGACATCCAGCAGGTGGAGCAGGAGTTCAACGCCATGCGCCAGCGCACCGTGCTGCATTCGCGGCGCTGAGCCTTACGTAGAGCCGAGCCCATGCTCGGCTTTTCGGGTGGTTGCACGCGAGGTTGGCAACAGCCCCTGCCGTTGCCTTCGGCTCTACAGTAGATCCACGCGGTATGTGGATAGGCCACACCCGGCCGCAGCTACAACGCCAGCACCTGTCCCGGTTCCAGCGCCTGCAGAAACGCGTCGTCATGCGACACCACCACCAACGTGCCCGGGAACACCCGCAGCACCTGCATCAGGTGCATCCGCAGCGTCATGTCCAGGTTGTTGGTTGGTTCGTCCAGAACCAGCAGCGCTGGGGGCTTGGCCGCCATCAATGCCATTGAAAGGCGCGCCCGTTCGCCACCGGACAATGCGGACACGGGCGTCTGCGCCGTGGCATCGCCGCGGAACAGGAAGTCGGCCAGGTGCAGCCGGCACTGGGTCTGGCTCCAGTCCGGCATCTGGGCAGACAGCGCCTGGAGAGGCGTGGCCTGCATCGGCAGGTCCCGGTAGTGCTGGTCGAGCAGGGCGATCTGATCAGCTGGCGGCAGCAACCAGTCACCATCACGGTGGATGCTTGGGTCGCCGCACAGCGCGCGTGCCAGCGTGGACTTTCCGCTGCCGTTGTCACCGGTGATCGCCAGGCGATCGCCGACATCCAGGCGCAGATGCAGTCCACCCAGCACCGTTTCCGTGGCATGCGCCACGCTGGCGTCGGTCAGCTGCACCACCACTCCTTCACGTCGCCAGCCGGCCGGCAACGCGAAGGCAGGCTCGATGATGGTCTCCCGCTGCAGGTCATTGCGACGAGCCTCGATGTCTTCCTGCTGCTCACGGATCAGCAGTTGCTTGCTGCCGGCGGTGGTATTGCCACGGCCGAGCTTGGTGGCTGAACGCACGCCGCCCCACTTGCGCTGTTCCACCTTGCGCACACCGCGTTCCCGCGAGCTCGCGGCGCGCTGCTGTTCGCGCATCAACGCCTCATGGGCCTGGCCGCGCTCCTGATCCAGCTGGCGCAGCTGCCGGTCGCTGGCCTCGCGTCGCTGCTGCAGGTCCGCCTGATAGTCGCGGTAGCGGCCGCCGAAGTGGCTCACGCGCCCGCCACGTATGTGCCAGAGGTCATTACAGAGCGCATCGATCAGGGCTTCATCGTGGGTGGCCACCAACAGCGCGCCATGGAACTGGCGCAGGCGCGCGATCAGCGAGCGGCGTGCACTGCGGTCCAGGTGATTGCTGGGTTCATCCAGTAGCAGTACGTCGGGGTCGGCATCAAGCGCGCGGGCGAGCGCATGGCGCATCTGCTCGCCGCCGCTACGAGAGGAGTCATCGAGCACGTGCTGCGGCACGTAGGCGATGCGTGCGCCATTGCGCCGGATGATGGTCCCGCCACTGGGCACCAGAGTACCGGCCAACATCTGCAACAGGCAGCTCTTGCCGCTGCCGTTGTCGCCGATCAGGGCGATGCGGGCACCTGAGGGCAGGTGCAGGTTGATATCGGCCAGCAGGGTGCGGCCGTTGAAATCCAGATCCAAAGCATGGGCACGTAACATCGCGTGCGGTCCTCCTGTTGCTGCGCGCTCACTGCATCCGAACGCGGACGCGCAGCTTGGAACAGGGGCGAGGCCGGAACAAGCGAGGAACCGGCCAAGATCCGCCGCAGGTGGGCCAGACCTGCTTCAGCCGCGCTCGCTGGTGATCCGTGCGCCCTCGCGCATCACCAGGGTCACCGGGGTCTTCTCCACCACTTCCAGCAGACGCTGCCACTGTGCATCGCTCAGTTCAGCGCTGGCGTGCAGCACGCGATGTACGTGGAAGCGCCCATCCTCGTCACGCTCAGAGCGCAGCTCGGCATGAAACTCGCCCAGTTCCCAGCCCTTGCGTTGTGCATACATGCGCAGGGTGATGGCGGTGCAGGCCGCCAGCGAGGCAAGGTACAGATCGAACGGCGCGAAGCCCTTGCCCTGGCCGCCGAGCGATGCCGGCTCGTCCGCGTCCACATCAAAGCTGCCATTGCTGATGTGGTGCAGGTAGTTGTCGCCGGTCGAAACAATGCGTGCGTAGGCCATCGGAGTCTCCATCTGTCTATAGCGTCGAGCCATGCTCGACCAATCCACTGTAGAGTCGAGCCGTGCTCGACTGCTCCAAAAAGGCGGCGCCAGGCAAGGCCAGCGCCGCCACGAAATCACTCGGTACGATCGTACGAGAACTGAATACCCGCCGTACCACCGGTTTCGATGAAGAGGTTCATGAACGCCGGCACCGTTTCCGAACGGGCCCAGTCGCGCTGCAGCTCGCAGAACAGCTGCGGCACGCTGATCAGCTGGCCACCGGCCTGTTCGATGCGGCGCAGCGCGGCATCGTGTGCCGCCAGCGAAGTGCCACCGACGGCGTCGACCACCACATACACCTCATAGCCTTCCTTCAACGCATCCAGGGCCGGGAAAGTCAGGCAGGCCTCGGTCCACAGTGCGGTCATGATCAGCTTGCGGCGGCCGGTGGCTTCCACTGCCTTGCGGAACTCGACGTCCTCCCAGGAATTGATGGTGGTGCGGTCGTAGGTGGGGTAGTCGGTCAGAACCTTGCGCAGCTGCGGAATCGGCGGCTTGTTCAGGCCGGTCTTGACGTTGACCGTCGAATGCACGATCGGCAGCCCGTAGGCCACTGCGGCCTTGGCGGTGCCGACGATGTTGTTGACCAGCAGCTGGCGGTCCATCGAGGCGATGGAGTTCACCTGCACCGGCTGGTAGTCGATGATGATGAAGGCGGAATTCTGCGGGGTCAGCAGGTGGTCGCTGGCCGGGTCGCGGATGGGTTCACTGGACATGGTGGGTCTCCGGTTGGGAGGGGGCCGGCGGCTGGCCGGCACCCCGGGGGCAGCTCAGCTGCGCTGCGAATCCAGCTGCTCGTGGTTCTTCTGCACGTCCTGCGCCTTCAGGTAGCTCTCGATCAACAGCTGGTAGTTCGGGAAGATCTTCGTGTAGACCTCGGCCCACTGCTGGGCATCGTCGCGGTTCCAGGTGCGCTGGATCTCCGAGGCCACCGCGGCGGTGTCCATCGGCACCACGCCGGCCTGCACTACGCGGGCCAGGGTGATCTCTTCGGCCATCTTCGAATAGGTGCCCGAGGCATCGATCACAGCGAACACCTGGTAGCCATCGGCCACGGCGGCCATCGACGGGAAGGCCATGCACACGCTGGTGATGGTGCCGGCGATGATCAGCTGCTTGCGGCCGGTGGCCTTCACTGCAGCAACGAATTCCGGGTTGTCCCAGGCGTTGATCTCACCCTTGCGCGCCACGTACTGCGCATGCGGGGCCGCGTCGTGGATCTCCGGGATCAGCGGACCGTTCGGGCCCTGTGGAACCGAGGCGGTGGTGATCACCGGCATCTTCGCCAGCGTGGCCATCTTCGCTAGCGCAGTGGCGTGGGCGCGCACGCTGGTGAATGGCATGTCACCGATGGTCTGGAACAGGCCGCTCTGGTGGTCGATCAGCAGCATCGCGGCGTTGTCCGGATCGATCACCGGGCGGGCACCGTTGAAGTTGGCGGGGGTACTCATGGTCAGTCTCCTGGGGACGGTGGGCGATGGCCCGCTGGCGCGACGGGTCATCACCCGCCGCGCGGAAGCGCTCAGTGCGCGATCTGGCCGAAGCGGCCGCTGTTGAAATCGTTGACCGCCTGGCTGATCTCGGCCTGGCTGTTCATCACGAACGGGCCGTAGCCCACCACCGGCTCGTCGATCGGCTCGCCGCTGAGCAGCAGCAGGGTGGCGTCGCTGTCGGCGTCGACGAACACGTCCTCGCCGCTGCGGTCGAAGGTGACCAGCTGGGCTTCGCCGACCGGCTGGCCGCCGTTGACCCTGACCGAACCCTTCAGCACCACCAGCGCCAGCGTGCGGCCATCGGCCACCGGTAGTTCGGCGTGTTGGCCCTGCTGCAGGCGGATGTCCCAGACATCCATCGGCGTGTGGGTACGTGCTGGACCGGCGTGGCCGTCGAAGCGGCCGGCGATGACACGGACGCGGCCGGCGCCATCGGGCAGCTCCACCGAAGGGATCTGCGCATCGAGCAGGGTCTGGTAGCCCGGTGCGCCCATCTTGTCGCGGGCCGGCAGGTTCACCCACAGCTGCACCATGTCCAGGGTGCCGCCGCGCTTGCTGAATTCCGGCGTATGGAATTCCTCGTGGAGAATGCCGGAGGCAGCGGTCATCCACTGCACGTCGCCCGGGCCGATGGTGCCGCCGGCGCCAGTCGAGTCGCGGTGGGCGACCTCGCCCTCATAGACGATGGTGACGGTCTCGAAACCGCGATGCGGATGCTGGCCGACCCCGCGCGGGGTATCACTGGGGGCGAAGGTGTAGGGGCCGGCATAGTCCAGCAGCAGGAACGGGCTCAGGTGCTGGCCGTGGGTGTTGTAGGAAAACATCGAGCGGGCGGGGAATCCGTCGCCCACCCAGTGCGGGCGGGGCGCGCTGTAGGTACCGGTGACACGCTTCATGGCGATCTCCTGGCCGGGGCTGCCGGCCGCTGTTCTTCGTTGAGGGAGACGATATCGCCGCGACAATAGGGTCGGTAGACGCCAATATTTGCCGTCATAGTCCTATCTGGTGAACAATGGGTGCGCGCCTTGCGTCACAGGAGATCGCCCCGTGTTCATTGCTGATATCCGCCGCTGCGACCTCAACGACCTGTTCTACTTCGCGATGGTGGTCGAGCACGGTGGCTTCTCGCAGGCCGGCCGGGCGCTGGCCATGCCGAAGTCGAAACTGAGCCGGCGCATCGCGCTGCTGGAGGAGCGTCTGGGCGTGCGGCTGATCCAGCGTTCGACCCGGCGCTTTTCAGTCACCGAAGTCGGCCAGGACTACTACCGCCACTGCAAGGCGATGCTGGTCGAGGCCGAGGCCGCAGAAGAAGCCATCGCGATGTCACGCGCCGAGCCGCGCGGCACCATCCGCCTGGCGTGCCCGATCGCGATCCTGCATGCGCGCATCGGCGTGATGCTGGCTGACTTCCTCGCCCTGTATCCGCAGGTGACGGTGCAGTTGGATGCCACCAATCGCCGCGTGGATGTGGTGGGCGAGGGCGTGGATGTGGCGATAAGGGTGCGGCCGCCGCCGCTGGAGGACAGCGACCTGGTGGTGCGCGTGCTGGCACGCCGGGTCTGGTGTACCAGCGCCAGCCCGACACTGCTGGAACAGTTGGGCACACCGCAGGTGCCGGCCGATCTTGCGGTGATGCCGACGGTGGACCTCGCTTCGGCCAGCCAGCAGCACGCCTGGGAGTACACCGGGCCCGACGATGTGCTGGCCAGCGTGCACCATCGCCCGCGCCTGGTCAGCGATGACATGATCGCGCTGCGTGCGGCGGCGGTGGCCGGGGTCGGGTTGCTGATGCTGCCGCGGATGATGATCACCGATGAGCTGGACAGTGGCGCGCTGGTGCCGGTGTTGACGGAGTGGGTGCCGAAGCACGGCATCGTGCACGCGGTGTTTCCGTCGCGACGTGGCTTGTTGCCGGCGGTGCGAGCGTTGATCGATTACCTCGCCGAACGCTTCGAGGCGCTGGACGAACCGTAGGCCCTTCATCCACGCATGCACGCATGGCGTGGCTCTCCTGTAGAGCCGGGCCCATGCTCGGCTGCATCTGCGCCAAGGGCAGCCGAGCGAGGGCTCGGCTCTAAAAGGCTTTGCTTGCCGCCTGCGGCCGCGCGGCCCACAATCCACGTCCGGACCGTCGCCATCACGCCCATCATTCCCCGGTCCGGCCTTGGCACCTATGTCTCCCAATGCCCTGGCGCTGGTCGAGCTGTTGATCCGCGAGCGCCGTGCGTTGTCTCGCTTCATCGCGCGCTATCTCGACCCGGCCAGTACCGAGGACACCCTGCAGAACCTGTACCTGAAGGCCAGCAGCGTGCCCGGTGATCCACCGATCCTGGAGCCGCGTGGCTATCTGTACCGGATGGCCTATCACCATGCGCTCAACCGCAGCCAGGCCGACGCCCGCGAGCGGCGCGCGATGGCCGAGTACGCCGCCGACATGGCCGAGGCCGGCCACGATGGCGAGGCGCAGGCGTTGGACCAGGCACAACTGCGCGAGATCACCCAGACCATCCTCGCGCTGCCGGCGCAGGTACGCGAGTGCTTCGTGCTCAACCGCTACCTGGGCCTGAGCGAGCGGGAAATCGCCACTCGGCTCGGCATTTCCAAGAGCCTGGTCGGCAAGCATGTGCTGCGCGCGGCGCTGCTGATCCAGCAGCATCAACAGGGAACGCGCCGATGACCGGCGATTGCCGTGGGCAGATCGCGCCCGCCGTTGTCACAACAGGAAAGCGCACCCGTTCGCGGTGCGGCAGGCCACAACCATGACCACGTCCGAACCCTCGCCGCGTCAGGCCAGGCAGGCGTTGCGCTGGGTGATCCGGTGCAGTGCAGGCCCGCTGCCGGAACGCCAGCAACGAATTCTGCAGCGCTGGCTGCAGGCCGACCCCCGCCATGCGCTGGCCTGGCGCCAGCAGCAAGCCTTCTGGCAGGGGTTGGATGCCGCCGGGCCCGAAGTGCTGGCGGCGCTGCCTGAACTGACCGCCGACCGCCAGGGGTTGCGGCCGATCGCACCGCGTCGCCGCCTGCCTTGGCTGCTGGCCAGTGCAGCCGCAGTGGTGCTGATGGTTGCCGCTGCGCCGCACGCGCTGCTGCTGGCACGCAGTGACCTGCGTAGTGGCGATGCGCCACGCGTGGTGCAGCTGGAAGACGGCAGCATCGCCGTGCTCGATGCGGGCACCGCGCTGGCGCTCGAGTTCGACGGCCAGCAGCGTCGCCTGCGCCTGCTGCGCGGCCAGGCCTGGTTCCAGGTGGCGCACGAGGCTCGTCCGTTCCAGGTCGAGGCCGGGGGCGGCCGGGTCCGTGATATCGGCACCGCCTTCAGCGTGTCGATGCAGGACACCACGGTCACCACCCAGGTCAGCGAGGGTGCGGTCGACGTGCGTCCGGGCGATGGCAGCGTACAGCGCCTGCATGCGGGGCAGTCGCGGACGTTCCGTGACGGCCGCTGGCTGCAGCCGGTGCGGCTGGAAGATGCCGAGGCCATGGCGCCGTGGCGGCGTGGTGAGGTCGCGATCGACAATCTGCCGGCCGCGCAGGCCATCGCCGATCTGGCGCGCTATCGGCGTGCACCGGTGTGGGTACTGGGCGGGCAGGGCGCGAACGTGCGGGTCAGTGGCCTGTTCCACCTGCAGCAGCCGGAGACCGCTATTGATGCCGTGGCCACACAGGCGGGACTGCGCGTGCAGCGCTTGCCCGGTGGCGCGTTGGTGCTGTGGTGAGGTGCAGCCGGTTCATGGCGGAATACACGGCATGAAAAAAACATGAAAAAACCGTGGGCAGTCGCCACACGCGGCTGTCTATAGAGGTATAGCCAGAGCGAAACACCGTTTCTTCTCAAGCCAGACACACCACCGGCACCGGATGTGCCCGTGGTCCAGCCACGCTTGAGGAGTTCCTGTCCATGCCGTCCACGGCATCTGCCTGTCATCGCCGCGCCACCGTCCTGGCTCTGGCCATCTCTACTGCATTGCTGCCGCTGGCCTGGGTCCCGGTCGTGCAGGCGCAACCGGCGGTCGTCGCGCCGTTGCGCCAGTACACCATTCCGGAACAACCCCTGGCCGACGCCGTGCGTGCCTTTGGCCGCCAGGCCGATGTGCAGGTGGTGTTCCGCAGCGATCTGGTGGAAGGCCGGCGCTCCAGTGCTGTGCAGGGTGAGTACAGCCAGATGCAGGCCCTGCAGCAGCTGCTGCGCGGCAGCGGCGTACGTGCGCAGCGTGGCATGGACGGCACCTGGAGCCTGCGTGCCGCAGCGGAGGCGGGTGAGGGGGAAGGGGTACGGGTGACCGAAACACTGGATGTAACGGCGCGCGATAAATCGCCCGCCACACGTGAGATAAACGGTGGGGCGCTCATGTTGCGCCCACGGGAATGAAATTGCACGGGGCGGAAACCGCCCCGTGCCCCGGCCTGACTACCAGGTCGTGTAGATCAACTCCCGCCGCTGTACCGCCTGCCGGCCGATCGTGTAGCGAATCGGCACCACTCGGCACCTGAACTGGCCGAACACCTCCCGCATGGCCGGGTGGTCGTTGATCGTCAGGAGGGCAGCGCCGCGCTGCCCGGCCATCTGACGCGCCAGCTCTTGGTACTGCTCCATCCCAAAGGGAGTGCCATACCCCTCAGTCTCCCAGTACGGCGGGTCGAGGAAGAACAGGGTATCGGCGGCATCGTACTTAGCCATGCACTGCTGCCAGGCGAGGTGCTCGACGGTGACCTTGTGAAGCCGGAGGTGCGCAGCGCTCAGATCCTCTTCAATACGCAGCAGATTGAGGCCCTTGCCGCCCCGGCCGAAACCGGGGGTCTGGCCAGTCGCCTTGCCACCCCAAGCCAGTCGCTGCAGGTAGTAGAAGCGTGCAGCTCGCTGGATATCGGTGAGGGTTTCCGGATGCTGGAGCTGGCACCAGCGGAACATTTCCCGGCTCGTCAGGGCCCATTTGAACTGCCGGACGAACTCCTCAAGGTGGTTGGCCACCACCCGGTAGAGGCGCACCAGCTCACCGTGGCAGTCATTCAGTACCTCGGCCTTGGCCGGCTCTCTCGCGAACAGAAGAGCAGCGCCACCGGCGAAGGCCTCGACGTAGGTTCGGTGGGGGGCGTCGGCCACCGGGGGCAGCAAGTGGGGCAGCAGGCGGGTCTTCCCGCCCGGCCAGGGGAACAGCGTGGTCGTCTTCATTCTCAGCCTCTGCGATGGGTCTGGGCGAGGCTTGTCTCCCCCGCGCGGGGAGCAGGGCCTCGGCCAATAGCACGCGGGCTGTACGCGTGTGTTGCGGCGCCAGGCTGACAGTTGCAGCTGCCAGCCTGGCGCCCTGTTCTAATTGCCAGTGACGCCCGGCGGGGACACGCTGGCGGCGCCTGCCGGCAGGGTCGGCGGCACCGGCCAGCCGCAATCAGGAAATTCCGGCTGGGCGGGCAGATCGCGCAGCTTCTGGCGATACGCCGCCAGCGCCGCCTTTAGCTCAGGCGTCAGCTGACAGTCTTCCCCTTGGGTCCAGTCGCTGGCTCGCAGAAGGGCAACCCGCTGGCGCCGAGCCTCGTCGCCTCTGATCGTGACCAGCAGCTGCTGCGGGAGCTGTTGGACTCGCGTCTCGCCGGCGGCCAGGGGCATGCTCTCGTCAATGACGCGGAAGCTGTGGCTGGTGATGGCGTACATGATCAGCGCTCACACGCGAAGCCAACCACGTCGATGTACAGGCCGCCGTTGGGCGTAGCACCGTATATGTAATCAACCTGTTGGTTCGCGCTGGTGGGGAAGGTGATCAGGTTGCTGGACGCCGAGCCACCGGGCGGAACACCAATGATGCTATCCAAGGCAGCTCCAGGCACTGACAGGTTGCAGTAGTAGTCACTGGCGGTGTTGGAGACCTGCAGAATTGCATGGGTGGCGGTGACCGGCATGGCCGGTGCCAGAGAGACAGTGGTCCTGGCCGTTTGTTTGCCATTGCTGAGACAGCGCAAAGGCGGGCTCGGGTTGGAGACAAGCCAGCGCTGCTCTCCCAAGCTGTCGACGATGAACGGAATAAGGGCGGCAGTTGCGGGCAACGTCTTGACACTACCGAGATACCGTCTAGAAGGGTCACCGGTCTTGGCGCGTGCCGAGCCGCTGTATGGAGAAGCTGGGGCCGTGGCCACAGCCTCGATCGCGGGCGTCGCGCCATTGAGGTACAGATAGAGGTGGTACCAGGTGTTGGCCGCAAGCGTCATACCGCTGAGGGTCAGCGCGGCCGGAGCCTCAACCGCCCGCTGCAGCGAGGGAATCCAGGCACTGCCACTGGAAACGCGAATGGAAGCCGGCCCCACATACTCCATGCGCAGACCGAGGATGTGACCAGCCATCGTCCACAGGCCGGCCCCGGCCGCGACCGAGGCCGTACTGGCAGCGGCGAGTTGGGAGAATTTGACGTCAGGCATTGGGGTTACTCCAGGATGATCGGGTCGCCGGCTTCCGTGACGATGCGGTCGCCCGCTTCGGTCACCAGCTGTGCGCGGTAGAGGAAGGTGTGCTGCAAGCGCTGCCAGCTGGTGAAGCCGGCTCGTACGGCCTCAATCTCCACCCGCAGCGTCTTGCCTCCACTGCCGACCGGCGGCAGGAAGCTGTCGGTCGCGGATGTGATGTCCGTCTGAGTACGCACCAGGGTGTTCTCCAGATACCAGCGGGCGGTGTAGGTGGTGCCTGGCTCTGGGCCAATGCTGGATTGCTCGGAATCCACCAGCTGGTCAGCCTGCAGGATGCGATCGCGATGGGCCCAGGTGGCCACCACGGTGCCGTCCGTACCCCAGGCCTCGGCCGGATAGGTGTCGCCGTTGATGCGCAGCCTGCCCGGTGGATACGGCCGGATCTGGCGGCGCTGCAGCGTCAGCGAAATCGTTGTGGCGAGGCCGGGGTTCAGCTCGCCCTGGCTGGTGCGGGTGACCAGCTTTGCCTGGGGAGATTCGTTGGCCAGGTACTCGCGGCCATCGAATCCGACGTATTCGTCGGTGAACCACACCCGCGTGCCCACGGCATGGGGCACCGGCACGGTGTCCACGCAGCCACGGGCCACGGTCAGCGTCGCCGCCACCGGGTCGATCGATACCACCCGGACCAGTTCATCATCGATCAGCGCCTCGGTGCCGACCTCAACCATGTCCAGGCTGACGCCGGCGGACAGGGCGATGGCCGTGGTGGTGGCCGTCATTGCGGTGATCAGTAGGCCGGTGGGGGCGAAGTCGGCCGTACCCGCCTCGGCGAAAGCAGCGTTGCCCAGTCGGGTCTGCAGCGTGTAGCCGAATGCCACCGAGGAAGGCCGCACGCCGATCGAAGTCAGGTAGCCGACGTCCGGCGACAAGGCAGCGAGATCCGGCGCCCCGAGCGTAGTGGCCAGGTCGCGATAGCTGGCCTCCTGCAGGCGCTGCACCGTGACCGGCTTGGGTTTGGTGTCCGGCTCGACCCAGGCGCTATCTGAGGGCTGGATGTAACTGGCGGCGGCCATGCCGGCAACGTCCTGGCCAACAGTCAGCACCACGGCCGTCTCGGTCTGCGTGCCTTCGTCCACGTCCAGGATCCGCACCGGCATGCGCGCTACGCCGCGCCGTGGCCACGACAGGGCGCGCACCTGGCCACGCTTGAAGGGGCCAGCATCGCGCCGCACCCGGATCTTCACCCTGCAGGGCAGACTGCTCACCGCCGCCACCTCGCGCGCCGCGACGCGGCCGGCCAGCGTGGCGTTCCACAGGCCTGGGTAGTTCTTCCGGCTGCTGACCACTCTGCCCTGGGCCTGCACGCTGGCGAGATTCTGATAGGTGACCGCAGCGTCCTTATTGGTGGCGATATCGCGATAGACCACCGTGATCTCGTTGACGCTGTTGTCCAGCATCGGCTGTTGCCACTCCATCAGCTCGATGATCTGGCCAGGACCAATCTCTGCCAGTGCAGCCGGATCGTAGTCCGGGCGCACCAGGACCAGCTCGGTCAACCCCGTCAACGTGTCCTCGATGCGCATGCCGCCGATGTGGTCGCACACCATGTCCATGAACTCACCGGCAGGGACCGACTTGGACCACTTCAAGCACAGGCCAAACCCTTCAGCCTTCAGCACCTGGGCTGCGGCGAGGAAGCTGGCCTCGTTGATTACGTCGACCGGGTGGCCCATACCCTCGGTACGGACCTGATAGATGATGTGGGCCGGATTCATGCCCTCATCGATCTGCACCAGGTCGCCTCGCCATACACCGTTCTTCCACCCTTGCTTCCAGCGGGAGACCTTCTTGGTCCAGTTCTTGATGTAGGGGTTCATGGCCGACACCTGGCCATTGAACACGGTGGTGAACAGGCCGCGCGCCGCCGGCCAAGGCCCAGGCACCAATGACTGAAGGTAGGTGCTGGGCATCTGCGTGGGCTCGCCCATGCGCACCTCCAGCGTGCCGACAATCCCGCCTTCACCCTTGTCACCGCCGAACACCTCGGGGGCGAGAATCGTGATGGATCGCGAGGTGGTGATCGGGCCCGTGGCCGGCACCGTGCGGGGCACATTCATACCGAAGATCTTGGTCCACACCGTCTGTGCGCTGCCGTCCCAGACGGTGCGATCGCCGACGCGGATTTCCCGCAGCGCATCCACCGGACCCAGGCATTCGCCAAAGTAGATGCCCATGTAGTAGCGATAGCCGACGGTCTGCTTCTTGCCACTACCCACGGCTGGCCTCCTCGCGGGCGATCGCGGCCAGGCGCCGGGCGAAGGCATCGTCCAGGGCTTCGAACTGCTCTACCGGCAAGCCTTCGTCCAGGAACTGGCGCAGATCCAGTCCATGCCGGTCCATCCACGTACGGATGCCGGCAGCGCACAGCACCCCGCTGTGCTCGCCCAGCTTGGCGGCGCGCGCGTGCTCAACGGTGACCAGAACGGGGCCGCCCATTACTTCTTACCGCCCTTGACCTTGATCGGCGTAGTGCGCAGATCCCCGTAGAACAGCACGTTGGGGTCATCGATCCAGTTCGTGCCGAAGATCATTGCGCACTCGCGACCATCCTCGACGGTGGGCACGTTGAAGTCCTCCAGCGCCGCTGGCTTGGGCACGGCCGGCTTCGCACGGAACACCACGCTCACGACCAGCGAAACCACCAACGCGGCTATCTGAAACCACATGCTCTATCTCCTCAGAAAATGGGGGCCGGGCCGAAGGGATTCTTCTTCGGGATGGTGTGCTGACCGCCGTAGTTGAGCGCGTTGTTGAACTTCTCGTGGCACACCGATAGCGCGTGGCCGCAGCCGGGGTAAGCCGAAACCAGCTCGCCCGCAGCAAGCGGCGCGGCGGTCAGCAGGGTCAGTACGGGCCCGACATGACCGACGACAAAGCGGTACTCGGTAGCAGCGCCCCTTTTCCACTTGATGAAGCCGCCCACGAACCAGCCATCGGGCTTGGCAGCAAAGGCGTTGGAGGTGACCGTCTGCGTGGAGGCGGCTGATAGCACACCATCGACGCGGAACAGTTCCGGGTTGAGCCCACAGTCGACGTCGAACAGAGCAAACGGGCATGGGCCCTGCCAGCACCGGCGCAGGCCATTGGTGGCGGCTGCGCCGATGTTGCTCTGGCAGGTCAGCACCAGGTCGTTCTGTCGTTCGGTGAAATCGCTTAGCACGCCATTCCACGTGTCGCGGATGACGCCATCGCTCTTGCGCACCCTGCGCCAGCGCACCGTGATGCGCTCGGTCGGCGGGAACGGGCGAAGCACCGATGCCAGGGGCAGCGATAGCGGCACGGTCACCTCCAGATTCGACCGCGCCTCCTGCGCCGACTGCCCCAGGCGGCCACGCTTGATGGCCACGGCGGTGAACTGCTGCGAGTCGTAGACCTCTGCGCTGTCGCTGGAGGTGTAGCACCAGCGCTGAGATCCGCGGCCGAACTCGTACAGCTCTACATGGCGGGAAAACAGGCTCACGATTCACTTTCCTCGGCGCCGATGCCGGCAAAGGACACCTTGCAGCGGGCCAGCCCTTCGCCATCGGTTTCATGGGACAGCTCGACGGTGTCGGAGCTGAGGCGGGCCAGCACCATCCAACTGATCAGGCGAATGGCTGCAGGCTGCAGAGCGATACCGTGGGGCACGTCCAACTGCAGAAACTCGCGCTGCGGATCAAGTTCGGTGGCCTGGACCAGCTGGCGGTAGAGCACCTGGCCATTGAACAGCTCGATGCGCAGATAGCGACGGCCGGGCTGCGCGCGCCCGAAGCGCGACACGCCTGCCCATGCCACCACGATGCCACCGGCGGTGGCCAGGGCGGGCTCGATCAGCTCCAGATCATCGGCCCAGGACGGCAGCCACAGCGAGGACGCCCGACCCTGCAACCAGTACAGCAGGCTGCGCAGATTGACCTGCTCGGCGCGGCCCCACGTCTGCCAAGCATGGGACTGCACCGGCCAGGCCTTGCCGGTGAAGTCATCGACCGCGATCGGACCGATGTCCCCATCGATCACGACCAACTGCCGGCCGAACTCAGCGGTCGGCGATTGATCCAAGTCAGACCGCTGCTCCAGCACAGGTCGACCGCGATAGGTGGCCGCCGGTGCTACGGCTGGCCAGTCGCAGGTTTCCACAGCCGTCAGGCGCACGGTGGAGCGAATAGCCTGGTCGGTCAGGCGCTCCAGGCTGGGCGTCTCTGCAAGACGCGCCGTCCTGCAGGGCAACACCCGCGTGCCCGGCGCCCAGGCGTTGGCCGTGGGCCGAGCCAGTTGCAGGGCATTGCCGGCGATGCCGGCCACCTCGACCAGTTCATAGGTGGTGACGTCTTGCCACAGCATCGCCAGACCGCCCTGCCGGTAGTCCCGCTGTGTGGCGGCCGGTACCGGAATGGATTGCACGCCCAGTGCCAGGCGCGACTGCAGCCAGGACACGTCATTCCAGATGGGCAGTGCCCAGGTGCGCGCCGACCAGTCGAACAGCGCGTGTTCCAGCACCTGGCGCTCACGGCGATCGGCCAGAACGCTGAACTCCCAGGAGCGTCGCGGGGAGCCTCGCAGCGGGAAGCGGGCCTCAGCGCCATTTGCCGCCTGCTGCACATCGGTTGCCCACGCCAGAGTTTCCGACACCGGCCGGGACCAGTCTGGCGGCAGCATCCACGCCGACATGCGATTGCCGGTGATCGTGACGGTGCGCCGCCCCAGTGCCACGAAGTCGTAAGACAGCGTGGCCGCGATGACCGGCGGGCCCTCGGTTGTGATCGACAGCTGCCACCGCCGCAGCTGCAGGGGGGCGAAGGCCAACGGCGGCGCGCCTGGCCCTACCAGCTCGACGCCCTCGCCGTTCTCCAGCACCACCGAGGCCAGCGTCTGCGGCTGCAGGTAGGCATTCCAGACCTGGACGAATCGCACCTGGTTGGTCACCAGATTGCCGAGGTCGATGCGCAGCGGCAGGGTGTGGATCCGGTGGTACCAGTCATCGAACGAAGTGCGCAGCGCGGGCCCGGCCGAACGCTGTTCGGGCTCAACAATTGTGGACTCACGCGCCGGACCGGCCAGAAGGCGAGCGCTGGCCAGCGCGCCACGAAATGGCACGGGAATGCGGGTGCGCGCGATGCCCAGGTTCTGGCTTCGCCAGCTCGGGCCAGTGCTGATGGAGGTGGACAGGAGCAGCGCCATCAGGACTTCCGGATTGCCCAGCCATAGGCGTTGCTGGCCGGAGGCTGATCCGAACCGCTGGCCATCGTCAGCTTGCGCACCCAGGGAATCACCACCCAGGTCTCATCGCCGATAGTGATTTCCTGCTCGGGCTCCAGCTTCTCCAGGTAGCACGCCCGAAGGCCGATCACCTCGCCGATCGGAGACCGGTTGGGTGTCGTTCCAGCACGACGGACCCACAGCTGGATCGGGTGAAGGATGCTGCGGCCGGAGAATACATTCTCGTCTGCATTGCCCAGCGCCCGGCCCAACCATAGGTGGTCGCGCGTTTCGTCATTGGTCGATCCTTGATAGCTCGGACCCACACCGCTGCCGGCCTGGCCCTCAGTTCCGAGCGACCCGCCGTAGGTGTTGCAGATCATGTGGTAGCTGTTGCTACGCCCCTCCTCGACAGAGTCGGCCCTTACCTGTCCACAACCCAGCCCGTTAGTGTTGTATCCGAACAGCACCACCGTGGGGGCGCTGGTACTGATCACGCCGCTGGAGCTGCCGTTCAGTGGCCAGTACGTGCCATCGACATAGGTGCCGCCGTCGTAGGCGCCGGCCTTGGCAAGAACCCCGAACGCGTGATGGCGATACTCGCCTGCAGTGGCTTGGGCGATGGCGACGTGGATCGCGGTGCCATTGGCGAACAGCTTTACACGTGGGAACGGACCGATCAGCCCGAGCGTCGACACGCTCCGTGGAGACTGCAGCGGTTGCGAATTGGGATCGAGCGCGCCGTTGTATCCGATCGAGAGGCGCGACTGCAGGCTCAGCTGGTCAGTGTTGAATAGGTGAACGTAATCCGACACGCCGGGGATGCGAACGGTGGCTGTTCGATTGGCCCCGGCCAGGTTGTTGCGTTCAACGGTCCAGCCATTGGCCTGCGCAAACTGCACGACCAGGTCGATCAGGGTCTGCACGTTGGGAACGTTGCTGAATTCGGCGTAGGCCATCTCTACTTCACTCCAGGGAAAACGCGGCGAACTCGCCAGATCCAGTGCGGTACACGTTGGGCACCAGCAGATGGTCCACACCACCAACCGTTGCAAGCTGCTCAGCTGTTGCACCGAAGGACGGCGTGTAGAAGACGCCGTCGAAGCTGCCGTAGAACTGGCCCCTTTCGGGCATCTGGCTGTAGGGAGAACTCCTGTCGGTGAGGCTGCCCGGCCACGCGAAGCCCGCCAGCTGGCCGCGCTGTACCCATCGCTGACCGTCCAGAAGGTTGCGCACGTTCTGATTGCAGATCCCCTTCGCCCACGGCAGGGTCATGCGTCCTGTGGTCTGAGATCCGTTCAGTGCGAGGTTGCGAATCGGTACCCAAGCCTGTATGGGCGAGAACAGATACGCCTGGCTGCGATTGGTGTTGTCGGTGCCGTCGGCATTGGCGCTCCAAAAATTGGAGTGCTCGTAGCTATCGGAAGAGGCCAGGAAGTTCCTGTCCAGGCACGATCCGCCGATGAAGAGCGGGTAGCTCCAGTCGCCGGGCAGATGATCGGGCAGGATCAAGCCGGCATAGATAGCGTCGTAACGACCGTTGATTCGCGTGATGACCTTGAAGCAACGGCCATTCGCGACGAACCAATACTTGATCGGCGAGTTGACGCCCAGCAATGCGACGGGCTTTGAGTTGGAGCCGGGAGGATCCGGCCTCGGCTGAGCCGGGTTGTATCCGGTGTGACCGATGACCGCTATGTTGTAGTAAGCGCTGGCCGGAACCACCCATGCCTGCAGCGAGAGGTAGATCTCATCCTCGCCCGCAAGGCCTCGGCCCTTCAGGGACACGAAATCGTTGGCGGCGATCGGGCCGCTGGCCACGCCGCCCACCACCTGCCACTGCTGGTTCGCTGCTACCAAGGCAGCGTTGGTGGTCAGAAAGTCCCGCAGGCGGGCCATGAGGTCGGTGATGTTGGCGGCGGTGTCTGTTGCCCAGGCCATACTCAGAGTCCCAATACTTGGCGAATCGCCGCAGCGTTGCGGTCGATCTTGTTGATGATGGTTTTGTCGCTGCCCGGATCCTCCATGTAGTCCTCGAACAGCCCCGACGACACCTGATTGATCAGGCGTAGACCCAGCTGCGTAGGCGAGCTGGTGGGCGGGGCCGCCACTGTGCTGAACACCGGCGAGCGCTGCAGTGATGGCATCTGGCTGACCAGGCCGCCGTCGGCATAGGCGCCCCAGCGGCGCACTGCGTCCATGCCCATCGCGTTGAAGGCATGCAGGAACGCCAGTGCACCTGGCTGGGAGACGACCTTGGCACGGGCGACGAACTCACCATTTGAGAGCCAGGCAGGGATGCTGTCGCTGATGCCGGTGCCTGGACCCCAGACCGGACCGCCTTGCGCCTTCTTGATCGGAACGGGCGTGCCAACACTGACCTTTCCAACCTTGCCGACTGCTCCCAAGAGGCCGCCGGCGAAGTCGGCAACCGCGCCGGAGCTATTTGCCGCAGCCAGTGCGATCGCGGCTTGCTTCAGCTGGACTGCGGCGGCGACCAAAGCGCCAGCGCCGGTGACAAGGCCACCGCCCGCGCTGGCCAGCGCCGACGCGCTGCCGGTCACTGCGCTTGCACCTGCGGTGACAACACCGCCAGCAGAAGACAAGGCCGCCGCTGAGGCCTGAGTTGCGGTCGCGGCTGCTGCCTGCGAGCCCACCTCAGCACCCTTGCCGAACAGCTTGCCGGTCAGTGTCGACGCCAGCTTGGCCGAGAGCTCATCGGCAACGTACCCCGCCAGGCCGCTGGCGATGGACTGGAAGAAGCTGCGCACGATCTCGCCCAGCGTGGCATTGCCATTGGCCAGCGACATCAGGGCATCACGGAACGCGCTTTGGAACGTGGTGCGCACGTTCTGCTGCAGCAGGTTGGTGGTGGCGGCCATCTCCTTGAGCTTGACGGCCATCTGTTCGGCCGCCTGCAGCGCCTCGGGGTTCTTCAGCGCTTCAGCCGTTGCCCGCATGCGATCGGGAAGATCGCCCAGGGCGGACAGTTGCTGCCGGGACAGATCTACCAGCTTCTGGCGGGCCTGCGCCTCGGTGATCAGCCCCGCCTGCAGCTCAACCTGGATGCGCTGCTGGGCCAGGCCCATCTCGCCCATCGCGCGGTTGTAGGTTTCCTGCATTTTCTGCAGGTCCGCCGTCAGCCGCACCAGCTCCTTGGCACGGTCGACCTGAACCACGCCGTCTTGGTTGCCCGCTTCGACCATCTGCCGACGTGTGACCTCCAGCTCGCGCAAGCTCTTGGCCTGCTGCGCATCGGGGCCGCGGCCTTCTAGGTTGGCGATCTGATCCTGCACTTCCAGCAGCTTCTTTGCCGCCTCTACGCGAAGGCGATCGGAGTCCAGCTTCTTGGCAGTGTCCAGCAGCTCCTGCTTGGTCTTTGCCGATGCGTTCTGGAAGTTCCCTTCCTTGATGGCAGCCTCGATCTCTGCGGTCTTGGTGGCCTTCTTGCGGGTTTCATCCAGCGTGCCGACCAGCGCGATCTCTTGCTTCAGACGCTCCAGTTCGCGCTGTGCGGCCGCTTCGTCCGTCTGAGCCTCGGTCTTGGGGCCCTTGGGCTTCTTGGGAAGGCTCTCGGCATAGCGTGCGCGGGCCTCTGCCTCCAGGGCCTTGATCGCCTTATCGTCCAGACGGCCGGCCTTGCCCAGTGCCCGGATATTGGCGATCTCCTCTTCGAGCTTCTTCACCTTACTCAGGTTGCTGATGCGAAGCCGCTCGAACTCCTGCCTGGCCTTTTCTTCCTCCGGCGTGAGGGGGGCGTCGATGCCAGCCATCTGCACCTTCACAGGCGCGTTGGTTCCAGAGGCCGCCCGGATGCGCGCTGCCATCTTGCCGGTCAGGTCGGCAAAGGAGGGAAGCTCAAAGTTCTTGGCCAACGTGCTGCCGACTACACCCATGCCCAGCAGATCCGACAGGCGCGGCAGCTTGGCCAACACGCCCCATTCGCCAGCCAGCTGCACAACCGCGTTGGTGAAGTCGCCCAAAGCGCCCCAAGCGCCACTGACGTCCTTCTTGACGCCCTGCCAGCCGCGGGCGAGCGCCGGCATCGTTTCATCACTTTGTGCCGCGACCTCATCCAGGCGATCGGAATAGATCTTGATCGCCTCGGCCACGGCCTCCTGCTGGTTGCCCTCTTTCACCAGGGCGCGCACCCGCGCCAACTGGGCTTCGGTCAGGAAGTTCTCCGACTCGGTCAGTGCCAACAGGCCTTCGACCGGATCCTTCTTCAGGGTCAGGAACTTGGCGACGGTGGTGTCGATGGCCTGGCCGGCGGAGGCCTGCATCTTGGCAGCGCTGCGCGAGACCAGCTCGAACTGCTCGCCGGTGAAGCGGCCGGTCTGCGCCACCTTCGTCAGTGCCTCGGCGGCGGTGCCGCGGGAGACGCCCTGCAGGCCGGTGAGCTGATCGCGCCGGCCCTGCAGGTTGGCAGTGCTGGTGGCGGCATAGTTGTTGGTGACGATCAGCGCCCGCTGGAACGCCATCTCTTCATCAACCGCTTGCTTCCACGCCAGCGCCAGGCCGCCGACCGCCACGGCCAAGCCACCGACCACCGCCACGGTGGGGGTGATCGCACCGGCCAGCGCACGCGCGGCCGGCACCACGCCGCCGAAGGAATCCTTCAGCTGCCCGCCCTGCTGGATGGCCACCATCCAGATCGGCATGCCGCTGACGATGCTGGTGGTGATATCGGTGATCTGCGCCGGCAGCTGGCGCATGGCCATCTGGTACTGACCGGCCGAGATGGCGCCGGGTCCGCGCCCGCGACTGTTGGCCTCGGCCAGGTTGACGGCATTGCGCTGGATGTTGATGCCGGCCAGGGCGCGGTTGTACTGCTCACGGCTGATCCTGCCGGCGTCCACCGCCGCCTTGAGCTCGCGCTCGTCGCGCTCGAGCTTCTGCAGTTTGACTGAGGCACCATCGTAGCGGCCCAGTGCCCCTTCCACGGCGCGCTGGCGCTGTTGTTCAGTGCGGGTCAGCGCCGCTTCCTGCTTATCCAGGGTCTTGAGCGCGTTGTTGTAGTCCTCGTGGGTGATCAGTCCTCGCGCCATGACCCGATCGAGCATGGCCTCGGTATCGGCCAGCTCGGACATGCTGGCCGCGCCCTGCTGCAGGCGAGCATCCAGCTCGGAGATCGAGCGGATCTCATCGGCCACTGTCTGGCGCACAGCCCCACCGGCGGTGCGAACGCGATTGGCGGCCTCAGCACTGCTGCGGCTGGTCTGATCCAGTGCGCTGGCGGCCTTGTCGGCGCCTTTCGTGGCCGCCTCCAGACCGGCGCCAGCGGCAGTGCCCGCATCCTTGACCGAGGCCAGCCCGCGCTGCAGCACCGGCAGGGCTTTCTGGGCCTGCTCGATGTCCAGGGCGATGCGCATCGCCAGTTCAAGGTTGCGGGTGGCGGCCATTGTTACTCCAGTTCCTTCAGCAAGGTGGTCGCCGGATCACCCCCGGCATAGGCAGCGCTGGTGTCGGTAATGCGCTCCCGCCGCGCTCGCCGCTGCTGGGCTTGGACATGCTCCCAAGCGAGCAGGATCTGGCGCTGCGTCATCCGACCGATATCTGCAAAGCAGCGCCCGTAGCCAGCACAGATCAGGTCGGTGAAGACGCGTCCGTAGCCGACTGGCTCACCTTTTTGCCGACGGCGTTGCGCAGCAGCCGGCGCAGCAAAAAATTTCCATTGGCCTGCCACCACAGCAGCAGCATCTGCTCGCCATCGGTTTCATTGAGCGTTTCCAGCCACGCTTCCTGCGCCCGCACCTCGGCGGCAGCATCCTGGACCTCACCCGATGCAGGGGCGATGGCGCAGGCCAGAAGGTGCCGAATCAGGTCAGGGTGCGAGAGCAGCACATCGGTGACCTCCAGCATTGAAGGTGCGTCGCGCCCCTCGAAGAGCGGCTGCAGGTCGGCCAGCAGCGGCGCGGCGGCCGGCAGGATCCGGGCACCTTCGAAGAATCCGTACTCGCGCACGATGATGGTCTTGCCGCCGACCTGGCGCTGCTGCTGCGCGGCCAGGATGTCCAGTTCGTCGGCAATGCCCTCCGGTTCCGGCGCACCGGATCCGGAGGGCACCTCGGCCTGGTTACCGATTCGGGTGGCCATCAGGCCGCATCCACCAGCATGACGCGGGCGTACAGGCCGAATCGTGGATCGGACTGGCGGACCGGATCGATCTTGGCCTCGCCATTGAGCACGATCTCACCGAAGGTATCGTTGATCAGCGGCAGGGATTCAGCCGCCGGGAACGAAATGCGGTTCACGTCGGCGCGGACGCGCTGGGTGGCACCGTCGACACTGTTGACGGCGTCGAACAGCGCGTAGTACTCCGACTTGCTGCTCTCGAACACCTTGACCACGCTGTGGGCAGCATATTGGTAGGTTTTGGCCACCACCGCGGCCTTGGTGGTCAGGAAGGTGATGATGCCGGTGGCAAGATTGACGGTGTAGTCGGTGTCGAGCACCAGTGGTGCCGCCGGCGTGCCACCCTCCAGCACCAGCGTGCTGATCGCGGCGTACTCCAGTGCGACCACGTCGCCCGGCTTGACGGCACCGATGGCCTCGTTGGCAGCCGAGCCCGAAGCCAGATCCAGACGCGTGCCATCGGTGGCCAGCGCCAGATTTTCGTTGTTGATCTGACCCAACGTCAGCCTCACGCCTAGGTTGCGCTCGGTGGTCATGGTGGCGGCGACGCCGCGCACACCCGACCAGCTCTCCTTCTTGGTTTCACGGGTGCTGGACATAGCCAGCTCCAGGACGCTGCTGTCATACACCCAGCGCGCCGGCGCGCGGCTGCCGTCAGCATTACGCAGGCCCAGATACACGCGGCCCTGAAACGAGAAATATTCGGTCTTGGACATGGCTTACTTCGCCTCCTGGGCGCTGGCAATAGGCGCCTGGCCACCGGCCTTGCGCGATGTGTTGGGGGAAGAATCAGCCTCGGGGGCGTCGATGAACTCGTGCTCGACTGCCCAGGGCACCAGGTCGGCGGGAATGTCGACCGTTTCGCCGGCGGCAATGGGCTTGCGCGACAGCGTCAGGCCCGGCTTCTTGATGGTGTATTTCTGGGTGGTCATCGCGGGATCTCAGGTTGAAGAAGGGCTTGGGTCTTCCATACATCGACCCACAGCGCGATAGCGGCGTCGTAGTCCTCGAGGTTGCCCTCGATGAGCTGACAGGCACGGCCACCGGCAATGGGCGGCGTCCAGCCGAGCAATGGCTGGCGAACCTTGCCCAGCAGGATCCGGAGCTCATCGATCACCTGGGCGCCGCGCTGTTCGCGGTAATTGCGGCACACGGTCACCACCGCGAAGTTCACTTCGACCAGCTGCGCCAGGCGCGCCTGCTGGCCGGGGATCGAAGCGCCAGTCTTGGTCTCCAGCGGCATCTCGCGGGCCAGCAACACGTAGCAGCACGGCGCAGGGAAGTCGCGCAACGCCTGCACGGCGGCATAGTCGGCGCTGCCCTGGATCTGACGCAGGTCCCTGTCGCCGACGCCCTGACGGATGCGATCGCGTACCAGGCCAATGTCGAAGGGCTGCGTGCTCACCGGCCATAGTCCTGCAGGGTGCGGTGGCTGAACTCCCGCGGCGGTGCACAGATCTCGGGGGCGCCACCGCTCGGGGCCGGCAGCGGGTCATCGGCGCCGAGGCTGAACTTGCCATCGCGCACAAGCTCCAGAAAGCGCAGCGCTTCCTTGTAGTCGCGCACCACCGGATCGGTGCGCTCCTCGGTGTTGACCCGGTCCTTGTGCAGCAGGTAACGCGCAATCCACCGTCCCCAGGTGGACACAAGGCCCGGCACCGGCGCCGGCAGTGGCACCGTATAGGGCTTGGGCTTGCGCATGACCAGGTAGCCATTGATCACGCCATCGGCATCGTCCAGGGCACGCTGCACGTGCGCAGCTGCCTCATCGGCGATCGCCACGTCAGCCGGGTCGAAGGCGCTGCGATCGCTGCCGAGCAGCGTGGCATCCATCAGCGCATCGTCCACGATCGGATAGCGCTCCGGCGTGGCCACCTGCGCCAGTTCCTGGGCGAGCTTGGCCGCCGACAGCAGCGCGAGCGTGCAGTAGGACATGGCGGCCGGTTACTCCAGCTCTTCCGGGGTGGCCGGTTCATCACCGAGGACGCCTGCATCCTGGTAGTCCTCCGCATCGTCCCAGGTCATCTCGATCCATGCCGGCGGCTTGACGACCACGCCGTTGTGCTTGAACGGGCTGAGTACTTCGAAGCACCAGGCGCTCGGAGCATCATGGTCCCCAGCTGTGGAGGTGGCAGCCGCAGCGGCAGTCTCGATAGACGCCGCATCAGGCGAAGAAGCATCCGCTTCGGTGCCGGCGTCCTGGTCCGCTTCCGGACCGGCTGGCCGCAGCAGGCCGACGGCAGCACCATCGGCTGCAGAGGCAATGGCCTCGGCGGACTGCAGCTGACCATCGCTTTGCTCTGGTGCCGAGCCGCCCGTCGCCGGTGGCGTGTTGGAAGCCTTCTCTTCCGTGACGGCCAGCACGTCGGCCGGCTTGCCGTCCTGGACGGTCTTGGGTGCGCTGGGCGGCGCGGTGCGGGGCTTGGCCACGACAAGATCTCCGAATAGGTGTGGTGCCGTGCTCTCCGGCTGTCACGCATGGTTTTGCTGTGCTGCGCACGGCCAGGTCCCGCGTTCGCCTGGTGCTGCCGCTCGCTGGGTTGTACGGGTCAGCGGCAGCTGCGCCGGCGATCCTTCGCCGGCGCCCTTCATCACGCTGCGGGCGCGCCTGCGTTCTGGATCAGGTAGCCCGCGACCATGCCGCTAAGCACCGGAGTGCGGTTGTTGTTGACCGGGTGAATCCATGACTGGCGGTTTTCTTCGCGATAGGCCTGACGCACGTTCGGTTCGCCAGCCATGCTGTAGGTGTAGCCATAGCTCGGTCGCGCGCGGTTGCGGCGGTTGCCGCCGCTCGGCGGGGCCACGAACGCCAGGATCACGTCCTGCCCCCAGACATCGCCCAGGTCATCATCCTGACCAGTAGCCACCACCGCCTCACCAATGTAGATGTTCGGGATTTCCCACATCGACGCCAGGATCTGGGTGGTCAGCGCGTTGAAGCCGCGATGCTTGAGGTAGTCCTGGATCTTCGGATTGGCCTTGGCAGCTTCGAATGCCGCCGCCGACAGAATCGCGGTATTCGGCCGCATACCGATGCTGGAACGAATGGCTTCCTTGCCGACGCCAATATCAGCAGTCGGATCACCAGAGGCGCCGCGCCAACGATTGACGCCCACCAGAGCGACCTTGTGTTCGTTGTCGTAGTTGGCCGCGTTGCGCGCCACGTCAGCGCACTCACATTCGTGTTCCAGCTCCATGATGTCCAGGACGATATCCACCGCGTCCTGCGAAGCGTCCAGGCCGGGGCCGTTGGCCGCTTCATTGGCGGTTTCATCCGGAACCACCGCCTCCAGCGCTGCAGGAATGATGGCGTAGGGCTTGCCCTGGTAGCCGAACTGGACGCGCTTGGTGGCTTCGCCCGGTGCGCGCTTGGTGTTGTAGCGACGGAAGCCTTCCTTGCCGAACGTCAAGATCTGGCCGCCAAAGGTGGCCACATCAACGCGCGGGAAAAGGAACTGGCCAACGTTGCCGGGGCGGACGTAGCCGAGTGCATGGGTGGTCAGGATCGGATCGATGATGCGGGCCTGACGGAGAGTCTGCTGGGACATGGAAGGTCTCTCTGCGAGATGGTGAGAACGATGGGCGGCGACAGACGTGGCCGAGATCAGCCAGTGGTCGCCGGTGCGTTGGGGATCAGGAGTACTTCGACGCGGTCACCATCTGCCGTGGCGGGCTGCAGTGCCTGAGCAACGGCAACGCCAGTAGTGCGAGCAATGAGTTTTCCAGCAGACCCCACCTGCAGGTAGGCGCCGTCGGCAAACGTGCCGCCGGCAGTGGCGACGCTGGTACCAACCACATCAACGGGCACCCGGTCGCCCACCGCGCCACTGGTGTTGGTCACGCCGAAGGCGTTGCCACCGGCTGTTGCGTACTTTCCGTCACGGCCGACGATGCGCTCGGCTTCCAGGGCGGCGGCCGCGATGACAGCCAGGGTGAGCAGCGAGATTTTCTGAGTCATGGTTCTGCGCTCCAGCGCGAGGGATGAGTTGAGGAACTGCGTTCGGATGCGTCAGGAAACCGCTTTGACCGCCGTGAGGTAGTCCACCCCCGCGTGGGTACTCTGGTAGTCCAGAGCCTTGTTGTGCAGCGCAAGTCGTGCTGGGTCGACCTGGGTGCCAGCCGGTGCTGCGAAGTTGGCCGCGCCCGCTTCAACACCCTCACCAGCAGACTTCTCGCTGAAGTCCACCGCCTTGGGCAGGCTGGTCAGCAGCTCGCGCAGCACCGATTCGGCCGGCTTGGATACGGTCGTTTCACCCTCGGCGAAGTTCAGCGGCTCCTTGCCATTGGGCTGAGCCAACAGCAGTTCCACCACGGCCGGCTGCTGGCGCGGCAGCAGCTTGCCTTCCTTGACCAGGCCTTCAGCGAACGCAACCGCGTCTTCGCGTCGCGCGGTCTGTTCACGGGCGGCGAGGGCCTTCTCGCGAGCGTCCAGGGTAGAAGCCTGCTGGTCGAGCTGCTGCTGACGCTGCGCCTGTTCGGCGTTGTGCTGCTGGGACATGGGGTCGATCTCCGATTTGACCTGTTCACGTGTGGGAGGCGTTGCCTGGACGGGCGCAGGCGCATCCAGGGCGCTGCGCGGGGACTGGGTGAGCAATGGCGACGCGAAGAGGGCCGACGTGCGCGAGTTTTCGTCATCGCGTGTACTGCTCTCGATGCCGCGGATCTGCCAGTCCGGAATGACCTGGTCAGCCGTCTCCAGGCCCTGGGTATCGATCAGCCAGTCGCGGAAGCGACGGAACAGATCCGTCAGCGTCCAGCCCAACGGGGCCAGCGACATGGCAAAGCAGGCCGCGTCATCGCCGTCGGCGAACGAGGCCGACTTGAGCCCCTTCACTGCCGGCGGCTGTGCGCCCAGGAAGCCGATGTGGCGCAGGTAGTACTTGCCCGGTGTCGGGTTGCCCGGCGAATCGGGCATGAAGATCGACGCGCTGATCTTCTTGAAGCGGCCGTTGTTGGCCAGCTCCGCGAAGGCAGGGTCGACCTGGTGCGGTTCGGCCATCAGGAGGCCATCCTTGGCCAGAAGCGCTTTGCCCCAGCCATAGGCCGGATCGTCGGTCTTGGGATGGCCCACCACGATGGGCGCTTCGTGCAGCGCCGGATCGTAGCTGTCGGCGATCTGCTGCACATCCGCGTCGCTGAAGGTCAGCTCACGGCCGTCTTCGGCAACGTGCGTGCCGGCTTTGAAGATCTGCAGGGTGGCGGCGGGCTGGTTCATGCCGCCAGTTTTCCCGCACAGCCGTCTCATGTATTGGGACCGCGGTCCGCATGAAACTTCCCGCGCTGATGCACATTGCGCATGCAGTGATCGGCTCGCGCACAAACTCGCACCCACGCGGGCCGCTATGGCGTGTCAGACACCATGCGGGTGTGGGTGACGTCCGAGCGTGGCAGCGCGGCTGTAGCGGCGCGCAGAGCGCCGCTTATGCGCGCGCTATTTGAAGGCGCCGCCCACGTGGTCTTGGGCGATATCCAGCAGTTCTTTCTCATCTGCGCGACTGACACCAAGCCAAGGACGAGCCGGCATCGTGATCGTGTAGGCAGGCAGCGTTACCCAACGCCGATAGCGCTCGTTCCGTCGGCTGGCTTTGACGAAACGACCTCCGCCTTTCCCCTTCTTCAAATGCACGCGGGTCGAGCGCGCAGGACGACTGATCGTTCCGCCACCCTGATGGATGGCGCCATAGGGTGCGTTGGTGCCAACAAGGACCGCGTCATTCCCATCCAGCTGCCACGATGCCATGTCGCCGAGCATATGGAAGTCGAATTCCAGGATCGGCCTGCCTGGACGTTTGCGCTGTTTGTAGCGCTTGTATGACGGCGACAGCGCTCGCCACTTCCGACCTGATGGATCGACCTGCTGTTTCCCGCGGCGTCGCGTAGTGCCGAGCAGGTACTCGCCCCAGTCTTTCAGGATCAGCTGCCTCGCTTCGCCCTCCAGTTGGCGCAGTGCATCGGCCAGTGCGGGTGTTGCCGAATCCAGAGTTACTTCCAGACGCGCCATCAGAGCGCTCCCTGCAGCAGCTGCAGTGTGCCGTCGGCGACGCTGCGTTTGAGATCAGAAGGCATCAGCATCTGCAGCTGGGGTTGAATGATGCTGACGCCCGTTTCCGAGATGGCCACGTCGACCACCATGAAGGCCGCGCGCCCCACCGCCAGGACATAGCGCAGGCGACCTGCGGCCACGTCCAGCAGGATGGCCACCGCATCGAGCAGGCGGATCGGCAGCTCGGCCGCAGCGATGGCCACTGCACCAGGACGCGTGATGGGGAGCTGCTCGGCCAGCACAGCGAAGGCGGCCGTCGCTGGGCGAACGTTGGCACGCCGCAGCTGCGACACCAGTCCGGGAGCCAGCGCGCCGGCCAAGTAGCGGGCAGCATGTGCTGTGTCAGCATCAATGCTGGCCAACCAGCTGGCATAGCCGGCCTGCAAGGCATCCTTGGCGCGCGGCCGTGCCAAAGCTTGGGCGGCGCTGGCCGCAGCGGGTGCCGCTGGCAGCCGCGCGCCCGTCTCCAACGCGTTCTGCAGAGCGGCCGTCAGTTGCCCGGTCAGCGATGGAGGTGTTGCCGGACCGCCACGGCCACTGGGCCAGTGATCGGCCGTAGCACCTGGCGCGTAGCCGAAGCCAGGATCGACGCCTGCTGGCGTCAGCACGGTACGCGGCCCGCCCGGACTGCGCTGCCCGACCATCACCGACTGCATGACGATCTCGGGAGCCGTGTCGGGGCCGTCCTTGCCCAAGCGGCGCAGATCGCGCTCGTTGAGCGCATCGACATAGCACTGGCAGCCCCAGCCGTTGGCCGGATAGTGGTAACGCCACCACGGATCGTCGTGGCGCAGCACCAGGCCATTCCAGGACACGTGCAGCGGACGCGGATGTTCGACGGCATCGTTGTGGTTGTAACGCCAGAACGGCCGCACCTTGATCAGCTGCTGCAGCTGGGCCCACCGTCCGGCGTTGTAGCTCTGGCGCAGGTTGGTCTCGTAAATCACCCGCGAGCGCCAGTTCCGGCCGCCGTTGTAGTCCCAGCCATGCGTGGCCACGATGCGGTCGAAGTCCTCGCGGAACTGCTCCAGCGTGCGGCCTTCGGCGATGACCCGGTCAATAGACTGTCGGAAGTCGGCAAGCAGCGCGTCACGATTGGCGCCGGCCACCATGAAGCTGGTGTCGTGCTCGGACTCCCAAACGTCCAGGTAGCTCTCGGTGAGCACGTTCTTCTTGCGACGGAAGAACTCGATCTGCTCTTGGAATGGAAGTTGGGCGTAAGCAACCCCGGCCATTGGTCAGTCTCCTGCGCCCTGGACGTCGGTACGACCAGCCAGCGTCGCTGCCGTCATCGCATCGGCCATCACCGACGCGTAGTCGTCCAGGGTCATGTTCGGTTGCAGCTCGAACAGGCGGTCGCGCAGCTGCTCCAGCGAATCGACCTCATCGACCAGCTGGCGGATCTGCTCGACCCAGCCAGCACCAATGGGCGACAGCCGGCGATCGAGCTGCCGGCCCAGGTCGACAGCGGGATCCGGAGTCCTCGGCGCACCGTCGGCAAAGGCGGCTGGATAGTGCCTGCGCAGCAGGCTGGCCACAGTACCGCCGACATCAGCGAACTGGGCGCCATCGATCGCCGTCGGTAACGCAGGCGGCTGCTGCGGCGCCTGGACAGGCTCGTAGTTGTCGCCGTAGGTCTGATCCATGTAGACCTGCTTGGGCTTGTAGCCCAGGTCGAGGATCTTTTTGTCGCGACTGGCAGTGGCGTCCAGATCCTCCGGCTCTTCGGTGACGCGGTAGACCCGCGGGATGGCCGCGCCGGGGAAGTTCCATTCGGTGAGCCAGCGCGCTGGGCCCTTGTTGAAGGACTCGCACACCAGGTCGGCATCGGAGGTGATGATGTCGCGGCGCACTTCGCGCTGCAGCGCGTCGTTGCCGAGCTTGCCGGGGGTGCCCTGGGTGCTGGCGGTCTGGCCCAGCACCACCTTCTGGATGGTGGCGTCCATGTAGTCCTGCAGGGCCTTGTAATCGGCCGTGCCGCTACGCCCGGCCTCCAGTAGTCTCAGCGCCATGCCCTTGGGCATGATGATTCCGCTGTCGGTCTGGATCGCGCGCGTGGCCTGCAGCAGCTTGGCCTTCTCCGGATCGGTAGCATTTTCGTCGTATTCGCCCACCGCGGTGGGCATGCCGAACTTCTCCAGGAAGATCAGCCAGAACTTGAGTCCATTGCGCTTGAACAGCACCGGCCAATACAGCCAGTGCGCCAGGCCCAGGCCGTAGGGCTCATCGTCATGGTCGGCGCCGGAGCAGAAGTTCCAGAAGTACGGTGCGAGTGCGGGGACACCCTCCGTCATCTGCGTCTGGGTGAGCAGCCGCAGGTCACCTTCCTTGTCGTAACGGAAGCGCCGACGGTTGCGAACCTTGATGTCCTTCAGGCCGATGCGGGTGCCGTCGACCTTGTACAGGATCTCGGCCACACCGTAGCCGTAGAACACGCCAAACAGCATCTTGCGGGTGACGTTGTCCCAGCCGATGCCATGCAGCTGCTCCTTCAAGTACTCCGCAGCCTGGCGGTCGATGCGCTTCTCCCCGCCGGGCTCCACCTGCCATTCGCAGGCCACCACCGAGTCCTGGCGCGATCCGAAGGTGGTCTTCACTTCCGGATCGGACAGTACCTGCTCGTAGATCTGCAGGTCGTAGCCGCCTCGGTTTCGCAACACGCTGTCAAAGGGCAGCAGCAGCGGCCCGGTGTAGCCACGGGTGATGTCGATGCCATCGGCGGTGGTGGCAATCTCGCGGCCGATCTCTGGGCGGGCGATGGTCATGCGAATCCTCCAAAATCATTGCCGCCACTGACCGTGCCGAAGGCATCGTCAGTCACGACGGTGGCCATGCCGTCCGCCCGGCCATCGCCGATGTAGGCGCGGGCGCCAGCTGCCTGAAACTCGATGGGCACCGAGGTGACGTGGTTGAGCGCGGCAAACTGCATCAGCACGCCTGCGATCGCGCCGTCGCCGTGACGCACCAGCTCGGGATCCTGCAGGTCCTTGCGCTCCAGCCGCGGCACCATCGGGATGCCATCGACGTACTCCACGGCGCGGTGGTCATCCTCCAGCGACGCGTCCCCGGGCAGGGTGAGGAACCCGTCTTCGAACAGCGCGATGTACTTGGGCATCCATTCGCTGTACCACGGTCGCGACAGGGTGACCTCGTGGATCGGACCACCGATGTAGCGGCCCGTCTCGGCATCGAGCTCAGCGCGTCCGTAGCGGTCGCCGGTGTATTCCATCAGGGTTTGGCCGGGGCCGGTGGCATCGCCGGCGAACGACCAGCGGCCGGGGAATCCTTCCTTCAGCGCGTCCAGCAGCGCCCACAGGATCTGCTCCTGCTGGCGGGTGGGCGCGTTGGCCATCTCGATCAGGAACGGCACGTCGCGGCGCAGGTCCTGACCGACCTTGGCCGGCTTGATCACTGAGAAGTGGCGGTGGCGAGCGAAGTCCATGCCGATCGCCCAGCGGCCCGTGAAGCCGGCCACGGCAGTGCGCAGCACCGGCAGCAGCGTGGTGGCGATCCAGACCGCACACCAGATCTCGCGCTCCTTCTCAGAGCGCCTGGGGAAGTCATCATCGAAGACCAGGCGCAGAACCGGGCGGACCTCCGGCATGGCCCGATCTATCCAGACCGAGGGGATGGCCGAGCCATCGCCATCGCGCGGGATGACGTCCAGCTCCTCGCGCATAGCGGCCTTGCGCGGGCCATAGGCCGAGCGGATGGCGGTGTACCACTCCTTCTTGCCCTCGGCGGTGGCCACCTTGCCGCGCATGGCGCAGACCCGCTCGTAAAGGCCATTGGACACGGCATCATCGAAGCTGATGCGGATCACCCCGGCCTTCTTGCCGTAGCGACCGGCCTGGACGTCCTGCACCAGCTGGTTGAACGGATTCTTCTTGCCGCGGTGAGTGGACCACACGCGGATCCGGCCACCCCAGATCAGCAGTGCGGTGGCTGATTCGAGCACCTTGGCCACGTCCTTGTGCAGCGCCGCTTCGTCCAGGTCGACCACGCCCTGCAGGCCGTGGATGTTCTCAGGGCGCGAGGAAAGCGCGGTGACACGAAAGCCGCTGGCAAAGCGGACACGGAACGCCTGGATCTGCCGGCTGGTGCCGTCGGGCTGCTGGTCCTGGAAGATGTGCTGCTCGATGCGTGAGGCCTGGCCCTGGGCAATGATCGGTGCGAACTTGGCCACGTAGCCAATGAACTCCAGGCCCTTTTCCTTGGTGTCGGCCATGTACCACACGTTGTCGCCACCAGCGTCCTTGGCAGAGGCGGCGGTGATGGTGTCGCTCAGCGCCTGGGCGAAGGTGATGCCGGTACGACGCCCCTTCTCGCAGACCGCGATATCCAGCCCTTCCTGCATCCGGATCCATTCGGACTGATGGGCCATCAGCACGCCAGCCTTGCTCGGATCGAAGTTGGCCGAGATCGAGCGCACGCTCTCAGGCAGCTCATCCCAGTCCAGGACTCGCTCGGTATCCGGCAGGGAACCCAGTGCACTCACTTAGCCGACTCCATGCAGCACCTTGTTGCGCCAGAACTCCACGCCCTCGGCATCCAGGCCCTTGGCCCGTGCAGCCTCTTCAACCCGGCTGGCCGCGTCGACGAGCGCCTTCTGACGGATCTCGCCGGCAAACTTCTCGCGCACGATGGAAGAGCGGGTCAGCTCGGCAATGGCCTTGGCCGCCTTGCTGTACAACGCAATGCGATCGGCGGGGGAAATACTCTCATCGTCCTGGTCAGCTGCCTCCTGGAACTGCAGCAACGCTTCGAACAAGTCGGTCTGCAGCAGGCCCATCAGCGCACTTCCGCGCTCAGCGGCGCTATCTGGCGCCTGTTCGGCCACCAGCTTCATTGCCTCGGTGCTGGCACTGATCGAAGCCAGGCGGCGTTTGAGCCGCTTGGCCCGCTCGTTGACGGTGGTCTTGCTGATCTCGTAACCCTGCTCGCCCAGCCACTCGGACAGCGAGATGCTCCCGCCGAAGGCATTGGCGACCAGTCGCCGATCCAGTTCGTCGCGCACCTCTTCGGGCAACAGGTCGATCTTGCTCACGGGAGGCATGGCGTCACCAGTACTTGACCGGCCGGGCAATGCCCGGTCCGCAGTCAATGGCGTACTCCACAATGTCCACACCGTGACGGGTCAGCTCCGCCGACCACGGCCCGGAAGGGGATTTGGTCAGCTCGATCAGGCGACGGGTGTCCAGGTAATCCAGTTCCCGGCGCACTTCCAACGCGGTGGCATCCGGGTACATGTCCTGAGCGGCGCCGGCCAGAACCGATTCACCGATCGGATAGGGGCGAGAGCGATCCAGCACCAGCAGCATGAGCCAGCGCAGCTGCTCTCGACGCAACTTGCCCAGATCCGGGCCCTGATTTCCGTGACTCACGACTTGCTCCCCTTGTCCTTCATATTCATGATTTCCTTCGCCACCGCATCGATCTTGGCCTCGATCACGCTCTGCCCGCGGGCGTAGTCCTCACGCCGGACGTAGTCTTTGGCCACTTCGATCCGGAAGTTGTTGAGCTCGCCCTCGACGTCGCGCCAGCGCTTACTGTCGTTGAGCAGGATCGCCAGCTGCTGATCGGTGCGCTGTTGGAGCTGGGCAACGAGCCAGCGACCACCCGCGATCAGCCCGCCGAGCAGGCTGAGCCCGATACCGGCAAACCACACCAGGTAGATCGGCTGCATCTCAACGATCACGGGGCGACCTCGGCGGCTGGGCGTTGTCCGGTGAGGACACCGATGACGCGCTGGCAGGAGCGGACGTGGTCTTCGGCTTCGGTGACGATTTGAAGAGCAGCTCCCGCAATCTCTGGACGTAGTTGGGCGCTCGCATCACGTTCGATGGCGCCAGCGACGGCTTGGGACAGGCGAGCGGTGTGACAGGTGGCGAGGTCGTCGCGCAACTGGAGATCGCCAGCACGCACGCCAGCCACAACAGCAGCAGGGATGGACGCGGACGTCTCCCGTTCGGTTTCATGTTCGTCTCCGATCTGAGCCATTGCCTTGGCTTGGGTGTGCTCGGTGTCCCGAGCACTGCGCTCGCTGTCCAACTGCGATTGAAGCGTGGTCACGCGCTGCTGCGCCGTGGCGTCACGGGCCTTCGCGTCCAGGGCATTGCCTCGATAGAGAAGTGCTGCGGCAATGGCGACCAGTAGAAGCACCAGCAGCAGGGCGACCGCTGCGATCAGGGCGCGGATCATCAGTACCGGCCCTCGCACATTGCGCGCTCAGCCGTGCGCCGGCGCTCCAATCCCTTATAGGACTTGCCGCCGGCATTGGCCCAGTTGCTCAGCTGGGCACATGCGAGGTCCCAGCGGCCTTGATTGGCGTAGACACGGATCCGCGGCTGCTGACCGTTGCGCAGCGTGCACATGCCATCCTTGACCCCGGCGCCGCCGGGACCGACGTTGAAGGCGAACGACGTCAGGGCAGCTGCCTGGTAGTCCGTCATCGGCACCTTGATGCAGCTCTGCACGGTGTTCCAGGCAACACCGAGATCTGACTGGAGCAGGCGCTCGCACTCGGCACGGGTGTAGGTGCGCTGTTCGACCTTCGCCGTATGGCCGTAGCAGACCGTCAGCTTGCCGACGACATCACGATAGGGCTGGGCCGAGTAGCCCTCGAAGGGCTGTACCAGCCCGAGCAGCAACGCCAGCATGGTCGCCAGCATTCCGCCCGCGATGGGCAATGCCTTGTTACCGGGTTGCTCTGCTGCCATGCGCCATCTCCAGGGAAAGATGGCCGACGGGCAGACGAGGATGCCCGTCGGCCAGGTGCGCAACTGCGCGCCAAACCGATGGGCAGAGTTTCAATATCTATTGAGGCAGTGTCTTGGGACCGCGGTCCGGACAATCACCTCGGATCCTGGCGGCAGGCGTGGACCGCTACTCGCCTTTGGGTTTATGCGCCTCCCACCAACTATTGGCAGAGGAGGCCTGTGGCGCAATCACTTTGGCAGGTTGAGCGGCAGGCGCTGCCTCCGAAGGGGGATTCACCGTCGCTGGCGGGGCGTCAGCTCTGGGCACCTCCACGTCGCCGCAGCGCTTGGCAGAAAAAGCACCTTGCAGCTGAGATCGTCTTTCTACTGAAGTCCTCTTGGCTTCATTTCGCTCAATGACATTCCCGATCCCAAAGTCCCCCAGGAAGCTGGCGACGGACATACCACTGAACTTCGCCTGTTGCTCGACCTGACGATCAAAGGCGTCAACCTTCGATAGCTCAATACGAATCTGTTCACAAGAGTAGGTCAACGTCTCGTAACTAGTGATCGGCTGCAGGCGGCCATACCGCTTGGTGGCACAGCCACTGAAAACCAGAATCAGCAATGCGCCAGCAACAACGAATTTCTTTCCCCTCATATCCTTCCCCTGGTTGGTTTTCTCTCACGCCATCTCATTCTGATGAGCCGTACTTCTTCGCTCCGAGCTCCGATTTCGGCTGCGCGAATGCAGCGCTCGTTCTTTCAAGAGCCACCTTCGCGTCCTCAGGACTATTTCGATAGTTGCTCAGCAATATCGCCTCGCGACTTGTCAGCTGCACCCCCTCTCCTGACGTACCCGCGCCAGTGAGAAGCCAGAGCGGCTGAACGCCGAACAGCAGATTCAATTTCACCAGAAGTTCTACGTCTATTGGACGCGTACCTGCCTCGTATCGGATGAGAGTGGTTCGACCGATACCAAGCAACTCAGCGAAGTCCTTCTGGCTTCTATCCCCCCGAATCAACCTAAGCCTCTCGCCGGTGTCTCGCAGGCCGTCGTTCTCAGAGCTTCCTTTAGTCATTTGTTCCCGTCCGGGTATTGACAAGTGTTCCCGCACGGGAACATGATTACTTCCACTGGCAGCGCTTAGAGCAGCCAACCAATGGAACAAGGATCAAAGGATACACGCGATGAGCGAACCCGCCCCCAGCCTGGATCTTCACCTCAAGGTCCGCACCGCCTTCGTTGGCAAGGGCACCAGTCTTCGCGGCTGGTGCATGGAGAACGGCGTTCCGCCGCAGAACGCCCGAGACGTCCTCATCGGACGCTGGAATGGCCCGAAGGGTCAGGCCCTGCGGCGCAGGCTGCTGAAGGCCGCTGGCCTGAGTGCCTCCGCATGAACGCCTCCGGCCGCCCCCTGGACCAAGTGCCCACCCGTGAACTGGAACTGTTGCTCGCCTCGGCCCGCGACCAGTACGCCACCGCTGCGAACAACTGGCAGCGCGCCGTCGAGTCGGACGATCCGTTGGCGCTCACCCTGCCGCTGGCAGGCGCCGTCGACGCAGCCGACCGCCGCGCTGTCCGGATCCTGAAGGAGCTGGCGCGCCGCCAGCAGGGCGCGGCGGCATGAGCGAGCAGAGCATCTTCGCCCGCCTGCTGTTCGCTCTTGCCGGGCACAGCCGCACCGGCTTGCGCCTGAAGCCCATTGCCGATGGCATCGACGAATCACCCAGCACGACGCTGCGCAACCTGCAGCGCCTGGCCGAAGACGGCCTGGTCGAGCGCTCTCCCTTCGACCAGGACAACTGGCGCCTGTCCCCCCGAATTGTCCAGATCGCCTTGGCCCATCAAGCCGAGGTAGCCCGTGAAGAGCGGCAACTGGACGACTTCAAGAACCGCTACAGCCGTAGCCCCAACTGATGACGAGGATCGAAATGGCAGAGAAGCAACCCACCAAGCGCGGTGCCAAGCCGCTCGCACAGGCCGAGCCGGCAGGCACGGAGCTGGACACGGGCAAGTTGGTCGAGCGCAATCAGGAACTGCAGGTGATGGCGCAGGCCGAGGCACAGGTAAAGAGCCTGGCCACCACGCTGGGCTACACAGGCAGTCTGGACACCGACTCGCTGTGGAGCATGGTCGAGTACCGCCAGCGCCGTTCTGTCGAGGACATTCTGGAAATGGGCCGGGGCCTGCTGCTCATCAAAGAGCAGACCGCGCATGGTGAGTTCCAGGAACAGATTGCTACGCGAGGATTCAACTACCGTACGGCGGCGCGGCTGATGACCGTCGCCCTGAAGTTCTCCAAAAGTGACACGGTGTCACTTTTGAAGGCTGCCGGTACCCAGGCCAAGGTGCTGGAGCTGGCGGTACTGGACGACGAGGACCTGCAGGCACTGGAGTCAGGCGAGTCGGTCGCCGGCATCACCGTGGACGACGTGGAGCGCATGAGCGCCAGTCAATTGCGCCATGCGCTGCGTGAAACCCGCGCTGATGCCGACGCGAAAGATCAGCGCATCAACAAGTTGAGCGAGGATCTCAACAAAGAGTCTGAGAAGACCCTCAAGGCCCAGCGTCGCTGGAAGGCGGCCACCCCGGACGAGCAGCTGGTCACCCTCAAGCAGGCCGTCACCGAGGCCGAGCAGAATGTTCTGGCTGCCATCGGCAGCGAGGGCAGCGGCCTACGCGCCTCGTTCCAGGCACTGGCCGACTTTGCCTGCGATAACCACGTCGAGGAAGACGCTGTGCTCTTCCTGGGCGATGTGATCGGCCGTCTCCTCACCGCGGTACGCATCGCCCGCGACGTTGAGGATCTGGCCATCGCCATCCCCGTCACCAACGACGCGGGGATCTGACGTGTCCGAGGTCCTCATCCAGGCTGCGGCCAGCCAGTTGCTGGCGGCGCCGCACGGCAGCAAGGGGCGCATTGCCTCCACGCTGGCCGAGCAGCTGGGATGCTCGGTCCAGACGGCCTACCGTCACCTATCCAAGGTGACGGCAGCCCTCAAACCCCGCAAGCGCCGTTCCGACTCCGGCGATCTGGCCCTTTCCAGGGACGAGGCCGCGGCCATTGCAGCGACGGTCGAAGAAACCCGTCGTTTGACCGGTACCGGCGCACTGCCGGTCGAGGAAGCTGTGGATGCCTTGCGCGCCAACGGCAAGATCGAGGCCATGCGTGTGGACAAGGGCACCGGCGAGGTAGTGCAGCTGAGCACCTCGGCGATCTGCCGCGCAATCCGCTACTACGGCTTCCATCGTGATCAGCTGGCAGCGGCAACGCCAGCTGCACGCCTGTCTTCTCCGCACCCCAACCACCTGTGGCAGATCGATGCCTCGGTCAGCCGCCAGTTCTACCTGGCCGATGACGGCACTCGGGTGATGGACAAGCGCGAGTTCTACCGCGGCAAGCCAGGCAACTTCACCAAGATTGCCGAACGGCGGCTGTGGCGCTATGCCATCACCGACCATGCCAGCGGTGCCATCGAGCTGTTCTACGTGCTGGGCGCCGAGAGCAGCGCCAACCTGCTCTCGGCACTGATCCATGCGATGACCCGGCGCGAGATCGGCACGATGCACGGCGTTCCCAAGCTGCTGATGATGGATCCGGGCAGCGCCATGACGGCTACCAGCACCAAGAGTTTCCTGGCCGCGTGCGGCATCGAGCCGATCATCAACGAGGTGGGCAACGCGCGTGCCAAGGGCCAGGTCGAAAACGCCAATTACCTGATCGAAACGCATTTCGAGGCCCTACTCAAGCTGCGTGCCCCGGTCACCAGCCTGGAAGAAATCAACACCCTGGCCCAGCAGTGGGCGCATGCCTATAACGCCACTCGAACCCACAGCCGCACCGGATACACGCGCCGCGATGGGTGGCTGCGCATCACCCCTGACCAATTGCGCCTGGCTCCAGCCGTGGAAGTGCTGCGGCAGCTGGCCACCAGCGCGCCCAAGCCCTGCACTGTGCGCGATTGCATGATCCGCTTCCGCGCGCAGCAGTACGACGTGCGTGGCGTTCCGGGTCTCATCAACGGTCAGCGCGTGGACGTGGTGGTCAATGCGCTGGATCCGGACGGCAGCGTGCGCGTGCTGATGCGGGGCACGCAGGATTGCGCGCCTGTGCACTACATCGCTCCACGCATCGGACGCGACGATTGGGGCTTCCTGGACAGCGCCGCTGAGGTGGGCACCGAGTATCGGACTGCTCCCGAGACGCCGGCCGACGCAGCTCGCAAGGAACTGGACCGGCTGACCATGCAGGTGCAAACCGATGCCGAGGCAGCTGTGGCACGCAAAGCCAAGCGCGTGGCCTTTGGCGGTCAGGTGGATCCGATGAAGCACCTGCGCGAAGCCAACGTGACGCCGAGCCTGCCTCGCTCGGGCCGCATCGCTCAGGTCGAGGCGCCGCAGGTGCTGGCCGCCCAGCGCATTGAGCCCACGCCTATCCGGGCCGAGCTGCCGCCGCTGAACCACGTGGAAGCGGCCATGCGCCTGAAGCCCCTGCTGGAGGCGGCGGGTTCGGCTTGGACGGCTGACCACTATGCCCGCACCGCCCAGCGCTGGCCCGATGGTCTGCCGGTGGACCAGGTCGAATCCTGGGCACAGGCCTTGGCCACGCCGGAGCGTGGTGGCCTGCACCTGGTGGAAGGAGGTGCGGCATGACGCTGCGTCTGAAGCGCCTGCTCACCGATGCCGGCATCAAGCAGGGCGACTTGGCCAGCGCCGCTGGCCTGAGCCGTCCGGCCCTCAATGCCCTGATCAACCACGGCCAGTTGCCCACTGGCCGCGACCCGGCAGCGGTGCGCGCTGCCATCACTTCCTGCCTGACCCAGCACGGTGTGACCGACGCCGCCTGGCATGAACAGGAGGGGCCGACGTGCGGGAACACGCCGGCCCCGGTTTCCCCACCGCAAGACACCAATAACGACAACGACATCCACGACGAGGAAGATCCCATGCTACTGCGTTTCCAGGCATTGACCCCACAGGCCAAGCGTCACTTCGGCCTGACCACCAATCCTTTCGCTGACCCGGCCAGCGCCGAAGAGGTGTTTCTTTCGCCGGATATCCGCTATGTCCGCGAGAGCATGTACCAGGTAGCCCGTCACGGCGGCTTCGCTGCGGTGATCGGCGAGAGCGGTGCGGGCAAGAGCACCCTGCGCGAAGACCTGGTCGATCGCATCCAGCGCGAGGAGCAGGCGATCATTGTGATCCAGCCCTACGTGCTCGCCAGCGAAGGCAGCGATGCGGTGGGCAAGACCTTGCGCAGCCACCACATCGCCGAGGCGATCATGGCCGCCGTCGCACCGCTGGCCAAGCCCAAGAGCAGCCCAGAGGCCCGCTTCCGCCAGTTGCATGAATCGCTGCGTGACAGCGCTCGGTCCGGGCACAGTCACGTGCTGGTGATCGAAGAGGCCCACAGCCTGCCGCTGCCGACGCTGAAGCACCTCAAGCGCTTCCGCGAGCTGAAGGATGGCCTGCGCCCGCTGCTGTCGGTGATCCTGATCGGCCAGCCCGAGCTGGGCGTGAAGCTCTCCGAGCACAACCCGGAGGTACGAGAAGTAGTACAGCGCATCGAGATCATCACGCTGCCGCCGCTGGACAACGAGCTGGGCGCCTACCTGGCACACCGCTTCAAGCGTGCCCAGGTGCCGCTGGACAAGGTAGTGGAACAAAGTGCCATCGACGCGCTGCGCACGAAGCTGGTTCCTTCGCGCGGTGCTGGCTCGCTGCTGTACCCGCTGGCAGTGCAGAACGCGCTGACCGCCGCGATGAACCGCGCCGCCGACCTGGGCGTGCCGACCGTCACCGCAGACGTCGTGCGGGGGGTGTGACATGGCCGTTCGAACTGAGGGCTGGCCGGCCGTAGAAGGCATGGTGGTCGAGCCGATGACGGCGCAATGGCCGCTTGCAACGCGCGTTGTGGCGGTTCCCTTCGAGATGCAAGACCGTCCTGCACCGGTAAACGTGGACATCCTCCAGGTGGTGATCGTGCCGCGCGCCAACTGGGAGCGCATTACGGCCTACGTTCCGGCTGAAGTGCTTGAGCGCGAGGGGGTGGCTCGTGACTGATCGCACCGCCACCAATGGACTGCAGTACCTACGCGGCTTCGCGCATCAACTGCTGCGCGAGGCCGAGCTGCCCGATCGGCAGGTGACGGTCATGCACCGCGACCTGTTCCGCCGCGCCGGTATCGAGTGGCGCGACGGCCAGAACATGGCCTCGCTGCTGGACAGCCTCACCCTGCAGCAGCTGCGTGCACTGGTCGACCAGCTGCGCGACGGCGATGACGACGAGGAGGAATGATGGCCGTCCCGACCCTCAAGCGCTGCCGCGGTCAGGTACGCAACCGCAAGAGCCACAGCGCCCATCCCAAGCACCGCAGGCCTGTCGGCACGGTCGCATGCAAGCCGCTGTTTCTGGACGATGCTGCGGTGGCCACGCTGTACATGCTGGATCCGGTGACCAACTGCGAATACGGCATCGATCTGCTGCCCGGCTATGGCATTCAGGTCACCACCTCCAGCACCAGCAACCGTTGGTACCTGGATGCCGACGGGATCGTCGACCTGGCCATCGCCGCAGGCATTGATCGGAGGGTCGACTGACATGCAGCTGGCCCTGCTACCGCAAGAGCTGTCCCCACAGACGGTGCTTTTGCAGCTGCAGGGCCGTCGCGGCGCCGTCAACGGCATCACCGCACGCGACCTGGTGCAGCAGATCACCTCACGTACCAGCACTGCCGACGAGCGCCGCCTGCGCCAGATCATCGAGCAGCTGCGGCGCGAGGGGCACCCGATCTGCGCCCACCCGGCTCACGGCTACCACCTTGCCGCCAGTGCGGCCGAACTGGACCGCGCCTGCACCTTCCTGGTCGGGCGCGCCATGACCTCCCTGGAGCAGGTCAGCGCGATGAAGCGCGTTGCGCTCCCGGATCTGTACGGACAACTCGGGCTGGACAAGCCCGCTACCGACGAGGAATCCAACCATGAACCATGAACGCAATTCCGACGTGCTGTATGCCGCCGCCAACACCGCACGCGAGCTGGAGAACAGCGGCGTCGAGATCCTGGGCCTGCACAGCAATGGCCGTCGCGCGGTACTGATCCTGGACCGCCCGCCGACGATGGTGGGTGGCCACCTCAAGCGCCGCCAGCCCAACGGCAGCGGCGGCCAGGACCGCGTGATGGCCGCCGAGTACCAGGGCGTGCAGCTGGAGTGGACCCAGCGTCCGCCGATGCTGAAGGAGGTGGCACATGGCTGACCGTGGCCAGTTCCTGGTAGTCCCGGCCGAGTGGGTGGGCGGTGACGCCTTCACCGATCCGGCCCAGGCCATCGCGGATGCCGAGGCACGCAGCAAGGTCGACGGCAAGCACCGCGCCGTGGTCTGCGTCGTCGCCCGCACCACGCCCAACCCGGCGCCGGTTATCGTGCTGACCCGCTCCGAGGCCGGCGTCACCCAACCGCAGGTGGTTCAGCCATGAGCGCCATCCCCAGCCCCGCGCTGCAGCATGCTATCGCCCTGTCGCTGGGTGGCAGCGTGGTCCGGTCTGACGACCTGATCGACCGGGTGATGGAGCACGGCTTCCAGTACCGCGGCTACGTGTCCAACGCGGTCGCCAAGGCGGTGCGATGCGGAATGATCCTGCGCGTTGGCGAAGGGCTGGCCCGCAACTACCGCCTCAACCCCGACTGGAAGATCGACCCGACGGCGTTGGCCGCCGCGCTGGCACAGCGCGTGCGCGGCACTCGGCCGGGTACGACAGGGACGCAGAAGGCCCAATCCGCTGCTGGCGGCTACAAAGGCCCCGCCTTCGACAAGGGCCCCCTGACGCCGTCCATCGGCACCGTTTGCCAGTCCCTGGAGGATCTGGAAGGTGAGTTGCCGCCCTACCTCGGTGGCCGCCTGGTCGATTCGCTGCACAACCACTTCGATCGCATCTTCGGCGGGGTGGAGTGATGGCACGTACCGGCCGCCAGCGCTACGACCACCTTCGCGCGATGCGCTTTGCGCTGTGGGCCCGTACGCAGAACCCGCGCCAGCTCACCCCACAGCGCATTTCCGGCCTGCTCGGCATCTCACTGGATGCCGCCCGCCGCTGGCGCGCCGACTGGTTCACCGCCACCAGCCCGATCCACGTCGAAGGCGTCCCCGACGTCCTTCGACCCACTCAGCCGTTTGTCACCCCCGCCGCCCAAGGAGGCGCCCAATGACCCCATCCATTCCCGAAGGCTACCGCGAGGACCGTAACGGTCGGCTGGTGCCTGAGGCTCAGATCAAGCCGATCGATCTGGCCCGCGACCAGCTGGTGCAGGAGAAGATCGAGCGCGCCCTGCAGCTGCGCGAAGAACTGCGCACCTTCAAGGCGGACACCTTCGCTGACATTGCGGCCTTCGTGCAGCTCAGTGGCGAGCAGTACGGCGCCAAGATCGGCGGCGACAAGGGCAACGTGAGCCTGTACACCTACGACGGCCGCTACAAGATCCTGCGCGCCTGCCAGGACAGCATCCAGTTCGATGAGCGCCTGCAGGCGGCCAAGGCCCTGATCGATGAGTGCCTGAACGACTGGACGGAGGGCTCCCGTGCCGAACTGCGTACCCTGGTCAATAGCGCCTTCAAGGTGGGCCAGGACGGCAGCATCAAGACCGGCGAGGTGCTCTCGCTGCATCGCCTCAAGTTCGATGATCCGCGCTGGCAGCAGGCGATGAAGGCTATCAGCGATGCGGTCACGGTGGTGGGCAGCAAGACCTATGTGCGGTTCTACGAGCGCGACGCACGCGGCCAGTACCAGCCGATCTCTCTCGACGTGGCCGGGGTCTGACATGCCGAAGATCCGAGACACCTGCACCTTCCGATTCGACGGCGTTCGCGGCGCACTGAACGCCAACACCCTGGCGTTGGCAGTGGCGATCGCCGACCAGGCTGCACGGGCTGACGTGGAAATCCACGCGCCGGCGGTGGAGCTGGACGGGCTGCGCTTCTTCGACGCCAACTGCGGCAACATTCAGGGCGACGACGCGACCGCTGCTCGCTATGCGATCCGCCAGGCGGTGCGGTACATCGAGGCGCGCGGGGATGCACTCCCTTGGCGCCTGAAGCGTCATATCTCCCAGCCGGGCCTGCTGCACTTCGAAGAGCGTACCGAGGTCGAGGTGGCCACCTCCGGCCCGCGCCACGCGTGCGTCAACTGCGACATGCCCACTGGCACGCCGTCTTCGCCCATGTGCGGCCCCTGCGCCCAGCAGGCAGTGACTGAGATGGCTGCCGCGCTGGCCGCCGCCAACCAACGTCTGGATCTGATCCACCAGGTTCAGAAAGCCATCTGCGAGGTGCAATCGTGATCGCCTACTGCTGGGCCAATGGCCAGATCGGGTTCGGCAACAACGTGCCGGACGGTGCGATTTTCATCGCCGAAGGGAGCGACGCACAGCTACGCAAGGTGATCAGCGTCGTAGCCAGGCACGGAAAGGGACTGATGCAGGGGATGCTGGTAGTGCCAGGCGTGCCAGAGGCGCAGACGCAGCGGGAAAAGGGTGACGCACTGGGCCTCTGGTTGGCGTGGTGTTCCCAGCATCCGCGCCGCCTGCGTTGGGGTGCAATGAGCGCCGCCAACGGTGGCACCAACTCAGAGGAGAACCGCCATGTTCGTGCGTAACCTGGTGCTGTTCCGCTTCCCGACCAGCACCGACTTCTCCGAAGTGGAGACGGTGCTGCCGTATGGCGTGCTGAAGCCGGTCGGCCCTCTGGAAATGAACTCTCGCGGCTTCATTTCCCCCTTCGGCCGCGAGGAGCAGGAGCACCTGTCCTGCCGGCAGGGCGACTTCCTTTGGCTGACCGTGGGCGGCGAGGACAAGATCCTGCCCGGCGCGGTGGTCAACCGTGCGCTGGAGACCCGTCTGCAGGTCATGGAACAGGAACAGGGGCGTCGACCGGGTGGTCGTGAGCGCAAGCGCATGAAGGACGACATTCTGCACGAGCTGCTGCCCAAGGCCTTCGTCAAGAACAGCCGCCACGACGCCATCCTCGGACCTCGCCCACGGCTATGTGGCCGTGGATACCTCCAGCCGTAAGGTGGGCGAGGCCTTCGTGTCCGATATCCGAGGCCTGCTGGGCGGCTTCCCGGCGGTTCCGCTGAACGCCCGGTTGCACCGCGCTCGATCCTGACTGGCTGGATCGCTGGCGAGCCCCTGCCGGATGGCTTGTCCCTTGGGGAATCCGCAGAGCTGCGTGATCCGGTCGAGGGTGGCGCCAAGGTGCGCTGCAGCGACCAGGAACTGCGCAGCGACGAGATCGACAAGCACCTGGATGCCGGCAAGCAGGTCACCCGTCTGGCCCTGGTGCTGGATGACGCGCTGTCCTTCGAGCTGGGCGATGACCTGGTGGTCCGGAAGCTGAAGTTCCTGGACGGCGCGCTCTCCCAACTGGAGCAGGCCGATGCCGACGGCCGCCGCGCCGAGTTCGACGCCCGCTTTGCCCTGCAGAGCGGCGAGATTCGCCGCCTGTTCCTGGTGCTGGAACAGGCCTTTCACCTTTCAGCGACCCCGTGAGGACCGGCATGACCATCAAGCACTACAGAATCGAACGTAACTGGGGCGAAGGCCAGGTACAGCTGGAGATCGACCACAGCATCCTGACGCCGGAGCTGGCGACGGAAATCAACAAGTTCTGGACCGGTGCTGATGAGCGCCTCGACGAAGCCGATGGCGACGCAGTGCTCGCCGTCATCAAGATGGCGGGCGCCGAGTTCATGGGCTGGGTGCTGGACGTGAATTCCAGCTACTCGACCGAGGGTATGCAGCGTGAGTTCGATCAGCTGGAGGGCTGGCCGTCGCCCCACGGCATCCGCTTGGTCGATTGGGACGACCGGCCCGATCTCGATTCCTGCCTCATGCAGGTTGAGGAAGTGGAGGTGTCGCATGGCTGAGACCGTGTACGACGCCGCATGGCGGGCCTACAAGGCAGCGCCACGGGCCCTGGCCAATGGTCCCTCGCGCTCGGCAGTGAGGGCCGCGGTGGACGCGGTGCTGGCCTTTGCCCGCACCGAGGGCACGGTCCCTGCCTACTGGCTTGCCAGGTTTCGGCAGTACAAAGAGAACGCCTCCCTATGCCAAACGCTGGTCAAGGGAGACCTGTCCCCGACGTTGGACACCCTTGGTATTACTCCACGCCCATTCGAGCTCGTCAGCATCGAGCCGCTCTACGCTGCCTCGTCTGCGCAGGGATGGGTAGTCGCTGATGGGCAAGGCACCCGCTGGCGGAAGTGGGGCGACTTCGGTCCCGAGTGGACAGCCGACAGGGACGCAGCGCTGCACTTCGCTCGCCGCACCGACGCCGAGGCCTTCGCCAAGGAGGATGAAGACGCATGGCTGATTCAGCCGATCTTTGTGCCGACCAAGGCCCTGGAGCGGCATCACTGTGTACCGCCGATGTGGCTGAGCGAACAGATTGGAGGCCCGCTTGATGACCTGACGCCCGGTCAGGCATGGCGCGACGGCTTCAACGAGTGCCGCGCGAGGACGCTGTTGCTGATCCAGCAGGAGCTGACCGAAACCGGCAGCGAAGAGGAGACCACTGATGCACCGTGATCCGCTGACGAAGAAGAACCAGGTCGCGGAAGTGCTCAAGGCCGGTGGCCGTATCGTGCCTGGCACGCGTCCCGGCCTGCTGCAGCTGCGGGATCATGCCGGGCAGGACGTGCCGGCATGGCAGACCGCCCTCAGCGCCGCCCAGGGCGTACGGAGCAAGGCATGACCCGCACTCGCAAGTCCGGCGACGGCCGTAACCGCGTCCTGGCTGCGATCCATGCCGGCGCCAAGAAGCTCGGCCTCTCCGACGACGTCTACCGCGACCTGGTCGAGCGCGTATCCAAGGAGCACGGGGCTGCCCAGCGCAGCGCCGGCAAGTGCGATCGCCGGCAGCTCGATGCGATCGCCAACGAGCTGCGCCGCCTGGGGGGCATTCCAGCCAAGGCGGCATATGCGGCCAAGCGCTGGGCCGGTCGCCCCAAGGGTGACCTATCCCCTCAGCTGGCCAAGATCGAGGCTCTGCTGGCCGATTCGGGGCGTGAGTGGGAATATGCACATTCGGTGGCCCGCCACATGTTCAAGGTAGGACGCCTGGAATGGTGCAACCCGGATCAGCTGTCCAAAGTGATTGCCGCTCTTCAGATCGACGCCAATCGCCGCGCCCGGCGGGAGGCTCCTTCGGCATGAAGTCGATGGAGGCCCGCCGTCATGAGCTTCTCAGCGAAATCGCCGAAGTGGTGGCGGATCTGCTGAATCGTGAGCATGCCCTGCCAGACAAGGTTGCTGACTTGGTAGGAGCGGCGGTGGCCGACAGCTTGGCCGAACACTGGGGCGGACAGACCATCACATACCCGAAGGATGCACATTTTAAAGCTACTCAGCGCGAGCTCGAGATCCTACGCGCCTATCTGGCCGGTGCATCTACCGCTAAACTGGCCCATGAGACTGGAATGCACGAACGAAGCATTCGCCGGTTGATCCGCCGGGCTCAGGATCGAGCTGGCGGACTGGATCAGCTGGATCTATTCCGCACAGCACCCTGATTGCACCAGGCGCAATGGCCTTTCATATCGATCCGCCATTGCCAGCTTTCTTCCGGGGTCTTCCGGCTAGATATCTCGCATTCCCCCCTGATATATCCCACCCCTGAACAACTGGACGTGGCCGGTCGCCTGCAGTCGGAAGGGGGCGAGGCCCGCGATCGGCGCGGCTACGATGATGTGTTCGCGCTGGACCTGACCACGGCGTATTCGGGGCGCGACCGGGTGGAGCGCTATCGCGGTTCCAATCCGGCCGACGTGGTCAAGGATCTGGTCGGTGTGTTCAGTGGAGACGCCCGCAACAGCGGTGCGCTGGACGTCAACATCCGTGGCATCCAGGGGCCGGGGCGGGTGCCGGTCAGCATCGACGGTGGCGAACAGGCGCTTACGGTCTGGCGCGGCTACAACGGCGTCAGCAACCGCAACTACATCGATCCCAACCTGATTGGTGGCATCCAGGTCATCAAGGGGCCAGGGCTGGTGCGCGATGTGCACAGCGGGATCGGTGGCGCGCTGGTGATCAAGACCATCGACGTTGACGACATTGTTGCTGCCGGCGAACGCTTCGGCGGGGAGCTGAAGATCGAAGGCAGCAGCAATGCGGTGGCGCCACGCCTGCCTCGCCTGCACACCGGCGAGGACTACCGAACCGTAACGGGCTTCCCGCAGGGCTCGCCGAACTCGCCCTATGACGACCGCACCCTGATGGTGCCGGTGAAGTCGCGCAGTAGCAACAACCTCTTCGATGGCGAGGACCAGGCCTGGCGCCTGGCGCTGGGCGTGCGTGGCGACAACGTCGACCTGATGGCCGCCTACGCCTGGCGCAAGCGCGGCAACTACTTCTCCGGGAGCAACGGCAGCGCCTACTACGACCAGGACCGGCGCGAGCAGTACGAGTACCAGGGCATCGACTACATCACCACGCTGGCGCGCTATTTCAAGCCCGGCGATGAGGTGCCCAACACCTCCAGCGAACAGGAGTCGTGGCTGGTCAAGGGAACTTGGCAGATCAATGACGAGCAGCAGCTGAAGGCCACCTGGCGGCGCACGCTGTCGCACTATGGCGAGATCATGCCGTCGCGGATACTGTCCGCGCCGGACTACGGACGAATCCAGTGGCCGCTAAGTCGGGTTGCGTCCGATGCCTGGAACCTGGAGTACCGCTTCCAGCCGGCCGGCAGCCGCTGGCTGGACCTCTACGCCAACCTGTGGCGCACTGAGACGGACAGCGATACCTACACCGCAGGCGGCTTCCCGAACTTCGCTCCCGGCAATCCGGACTGGAATGCCGGGGCCAGCCCGATCCTGCGCAACACCGCGCTGGCGAATGCGAGCAACGACCGAACCGGCCTGACCCTGAGCAACCGCTTCGCCCTGCATTCCACGCTGGACCTGACCGTGGGCGGCAACTGGCAGTACGAGAAGCTGGGTTCGCGTGACCCGTATTTCGGCCCGTCCGATGGCTGGCGCATGTACCCGCGCGCTGGCCGTCGCCAGGAAGGCGAGGGCTACCTCAATCTGGAATGGCGTCCGGTCGACTTCCTTGCTTTCAACGCCGGCGTGCGCTACAGCCGCTACTGGGCCTTCGATGATTTCCTGCAGGCGCATCCGGAGCTGCTGACCAAGGGCGTGGGCAGCAAGGAGGCGACCTACCGGACGAATGAGCTGCCCGAGCGGCCGGCCAGCCTGCAAGCGCAGATCGATGCACTGGAGGCCGAACGCGAGTTCTGGGAGAGCATCGGCATGGGTTCGGTGGTTGACGATGCACTGCATGGTCTGCTGGCGTACTACGAGACGCCGCAGGCGGTGGAACATCGGCTTCCGTGGTTGCCCGATGGCAACGGCAACTATGCCCGTGCGACCAACCCCTGTCTCAACGGCCAGGTGGCGGTCATACCCGGCGTGCTGCCGATCTACCCAGGCAGCGACCTGGTCTGCAATATCGGCAACACCATGCAGTCGCGGCCGGTGGACGGGCGCAATGACCGCCGCCGCGATCACGCGTGGTTGCCTACTTTCTCGGCCACCGTGAACCTGTCCAAGGCCGCGCGCGTCTACCTGCGCTACAGCGAAGCAGTGCGCTTCCCCAGCATGTTCGAAAGCACCATCGCTTTCTCCAGCAGCCTCAACCCGCTGTACACGCTCAAGCCCGAGCATGCCTACAACTACGAGCTGGGCTACGTGCACAACCTGTCGGGCCTGTTCGGCAACACGGCCGATGCCGACGTCAAGCTGGCCTATTACGTGCACAAGACCCGCAACGTGATCGAGCGCGACGCCTACTTCCTGTTCGACAATATCGACAAGCAGACCATCCGCGGCATCGAGCTGCAGGCACGCTTCGACAACCGGCGCTTCTTCACCGACCTGGGTATTTCGCGCACGCTGGAAAACGAGGTGTGCGACGAAAGCACGGCAGTGCTGCTGGATGCCAACCGTGGCCTGGTTCCGAACTGCGTGCAGGACGGTTTCGTCAGCGGCTACCTGCTGACCCAGGCGATTCCGAAGTTGTCGGTGAACCTGTCGCTCGGTACGCGCCTGTTCGATGAACGGTTGGAACTGGGCAGCCGCATCGTGCACTACCAGCGCCACGAAAACCCCGATCTACAGGCCTATCGCGACCGGTTGCTGGCCGGTGGCAGCAGCCTGCTGTGGCAGAACGTGCCGTTCACCTGGGGCAACATCACCACCGTCGATGCATACGCGCGCTGGCGTTTCAACGAGCACGCCAGTGTCGAGCTGGTGGGCAGCAACCTCGGCAACCGCTACTACGTCGACCCGGCCACGCGCTCCACGCTGCCGGCGCCGGGCCGCACCCTCAAGCTCGGCTTCACCGCGCGCTTCTGACCTCCCGCTTTCAAGCGTTGTACCCGTAGTTCCCACAACCCAAGGAGCAATACCATGAAGATGATCTCCCGTTCGGTTCTCGCCGTTGCTGCCACCTTTGCCCTGGCCGGCGCCGCGCATGCCGCTGACATCGTCGGTGCGGCCAGCCCGGTGACCGACGCCGAACTGTACGTCGCCGTCGGCGAATCGCAGGTCAACGGTGGCCCGCACAAGGCAGGCAAGGCCGGTATCGGCGTCGGCACCGTCTCCAACGCCAAGCCGGTCGATTTCCAGGGCCTGAGCCTGTACTCGGGCACCACCACCGTCAATGGTACCGCTGTGCGCACGCTGGCCATGCCGATCACCGGCGCACCGGGCAGCCATGCCGGCATGGGCCACTTCAACTTCGTCAAGGTTGGCAGCGGCGATGTGTGGTTTGGCGAGTGGTCCAAGGATGGCGCCGCTGGTGGCTTCAACAACCGCCAGGTCTACTTCGTCGGTGACCGTGCCGGCACCACGCTTCCGGCCGGTGTGGCCACCTACAGCGTTGCGGGCCTGAACAAGTTCAACGGCAGCAACCTGCTGTCGGGCACCTTCCGTGCGGACTTCGGCAGCGGCAAGCTGCTCGGCGGCCTGACCGGTGGCGGCCTGGCGATCAACGTCAACGCCAACATCAACAGCGCCAATGCGTCGTTCGCCGGTTCGGCCACTGCCAACGGCAGCGTTGCTGGCACCACCCAGGGCCAGTTCTTCGGCGCCAACGCGGACGCCCTGGCCGGTATCGCCACCTTCAGTGGCAACAGCCAGTACGACACCGCCTTCGGCGGCAGCAAGAACTGATTGCCACGCCCCTGACGGGGCAGGGCAGGGGCAAGCCGCGATCCGCCAGTCCCTGCTTCGGCCCGCTGCATGCACCACCACGGATCGACCATGCGCCACTCCATCTTCCTTGTCGTTCTGCTGCTGGCGGCCGCCGATGTGCGCGCACAGCAGGACGATCTTCGCCGCGTGCTCGAACAGGGCACCGACCTGCGTCACCAGCAGCAGGACCAGCAGCGCCTGCAGCAGGCCGAGTCGGAGCGGCCGACCATCACCATCGACGGCCAGACGCTGCGCGTGGAGCGCACCGTCGATGATCTTGGCCAGGCTCTCTACCTGTCACTGCAGCATCAGCAATGGCAGGCCGCCGCTGCGTTCCTCGATGAGTACATCGAACTGCCCGGCCATGACCCACTGCTGCGCCACTATGCGCAAGGGGCGCTGGCGCGGGTGGCGGGCGACCATCGCCGCGCGGCGAAGGAGTACGAAGCACTGCTGGTGGCGCAGCCGGACTTCCTGCCGGCACGCCTTGAACTGGCGCGTGTCTACGCAGAAGACCAGCGCGATCGCGATGCGGTCGCGTTGTTCACGGCCATCGCTGCGGGCATCAATGCCGATGATCCGGCCACGGCCGGCGTCCGCGCTCGCGTGGACGGCTACCTGAGTGCCCTGCAGGCGCGCCAGCGCTGGAAAGGCGCGCTGTCCGCCGGCCCGGCATGGAGTGACAACATCAACCGCAGCTCGGCCAGTCGCACCTGCCTGTTCGGCGTGGGCGACGCCTGCATCATCGAACGGAAACTGCCCGACGCCCAGCGCGCGGCGGGCCTGGACTACGACGCCAGCCTGGAACGGCGCTGGGTGCTCGGCGGGCATCATGGGCTGTACGTGCGCGGTCTCGCCTTCGGTCAGACATGGCGCGGGCAAAGTGCGTACAACGAGCTCAATGCCAACGTGCAGGCGGGTTACAGCTGGCGTAGTGCACGGCAGACCGTGCTGCTTGCCCCCAGCTATGACTACCAGGGCCTGGGCAACCATGCGCTGCAGGGCGGCAGTGGCGTGCACGGGGAATGGCAGTACGCCCTGGATGCACGCAGCCTGCTCAAGCTGGAGGCCGACTGGAAGCGCCAGCGGTATCGACAGCAGGGCCTGGCCAGCAACTACGACGGCGAGCTGGCATCGTTGTATGCCACCTGGTTCCGCGCGCTCAACCCGCGCTGGACGGTTTTCGCCGGGCTGGATGTCACCGACAGCAGCGCAGCCGACCCGGCCAACGGCTACCGCCAGCGCGGCGTGCGGCTGGGCGCGGCGCGGCAGTGGATCGGCACCACGGCCACCGTATTCGTGTCGCTGCGCCATCGCGACTACGACACCTGGAGTCCGCTGCTGGAAGCACGGCGTGAGGACAGCGAACAGAACCTGATCGCCATCGTCCGCAGCGAGCGCCTGGCCGTGGCCGGGCTGGTGCCCAGCCTGAGCCTGCGTTATGCCCGCATCGACAGCAATGTCGACTGGCTGTACAGCCACGACCGCAGCCTGCTCAGCCTGAAGTGGGAGCGGGCCTTCTGAACGCGCCGCTGCAATGCCGCGGTGAACGCGCCGTGGCCGCGACCTTCATCCATCATCACGCGCCCTTGTAGCCCGGTTCGCGCATCCTGCGGGCGTTGCGGCAGAGGTGGGCCGCGTGTATCGAGGAGCGCCGGTCGTGCTGGAAGCGGGCAACAAACCAGAGGGCCTGAAAGGGCTGCGTGTACTGGTGGCGGAGGATGAATTCGCCATCGCGATGTTCCTGGTCGACTATCTGGAGCTGAAAGGCGCACAGGTGGTGGGGCCGGCGGGTAACCTGCAGGCGCTGGGGCAGCTGGTCGATGCCCATCCGATCGACGTGGCCCTTCTGGACATCAACCTCGGTGGCGAACAGGTCTATCCGTTGGCGGACCGCCTGGCCGAGGCCGGTACCCCGTTCCTGCTGACCTCCGGCTACGACGACAACCTGCCCAGCCGCTTCGCCAGCGCGCCGCGCTGTACCAAGCCTTATCACATCGAAGCCCTGGTGCAGCAGCTGGCCGGGCTGGTGGCGACGCCGCAGGTCCCTGCGGGCATCGCCTGATTGCGCGGCATGTCGCGCCGTCCTGAAGGCATTCACGCCGCCGAGCTGCGTGGCGGAATGCCACCCACGCCGCGCCCGCACGCGCGCCACGATGGCATGGCCGCGCGTATCGCCCGCCATGACTGGTCACGCAGCCCGTTGGGCGCGATCGAGCAATGGCCGCCGCACCTGCGCGCCACCGTAGATCTGATGCTGGCCCACGGCTTCCCGATGATCGTGTTGTGGGGCGAGCAGCTGGTACAGCTCTACAACGATGGTTACGCCGAGATCCTGGCCGACAAGCATCCTGGCGGGCTTGGGCAGCCGACCCGTGAATGCTGGCCAGAGGTCTGGCACATCAACGGTCCGCTCTACACCCGTGTATGGCAGGGCGAGACGCTCACCTTCGAAGACAAACTGTACCCGCTGGTCCGCCATGGGCGCCTGGAAGACGTCTGGTTCACCATCACCTACAGCCCCATCCGTGGCGAAGAGGGGCGGATCAACGGGGTGCTGGTGACCATGTTCGAGACCACCGCGGCACACATGGCGCTGGCCGCGCGTGAGCGTGAGGAGCTGCGGCGGCGCGAGAGCGAACGGCGCCTGGAACTGGCCTTCAGGATGCTGCCGGTGGGCCTGTGCATCGTCGATCTGCAGGGCCGCATGCTGCTGTCCAATGATCAGATGCGCGCCTACCTGCCCACCGGCAAGGTGCCTTCCAGGGACGCGGACAACCAGCATCGCTGGCACGGCTGCCATTCCGATGGCACCCCCATTGCGCCGGACGACTTCGCCATTGCGCGGGCGATGCGCGGCGAGACCGTGGTGCCGGGGCTGGAATTCCAGTACCTGCACGATGATGGCCGCGCACGCTGGACGCGGGTCGCGGCCGCTCCGTTGCGTGACGCCGACGGTGAGGTCAGCGGCGTGTTCGCCATCGCCGTGGACATCGATGATCTCAAGCGTGCGACCGAGCGCCAATCGGTGCTGTTGGCCGAACTGCAGCACCGGGTGCGCAACATCATGTCGACCATCCATGCCATCGCCTGGCGTACCCGCGAGTCGGTCGGTAGCGTGGATGAATATGCCGAACGCCTGTGCGGGCGGCTGATGTCACTGGCGCGCACGCAGAGCCTGCTGACCCGTGGTGCCAACGCGGGGGTGTGCCTGCGCGGCATGCTGGATGAGGAGATCGCGGCGCAATCCCCGCCTGCTGCGGTCTACCGCCTGCAGGGCGAGGACGTGCTACTGCCACCGAAGGCCGCTGAAGTGTTGTCGCTGGCCATCCATGAGTTGGCCACCAATGCGCTGCGGCATGGTGCGCTGACCCATGAGGATGGGCATATCGACGTGTCCTGGCACCTGCAGGTGCAGGAAGGGCAGCCGTGGCTGGGTCTGCACTGGTGCGAGCGCCATGCCGAGGTGGAGGACTGGGAGTTGCCCCGGCAGCGGGGCCTGGGCCGGTCCCTGATCGAGCAGCGCGTGCCCTATGAACTGGCCGGCAGTGGCGAGCTGCGCTTTGGCGCACAGGGCCTGGACGCCTGGATCCGCTTCCCGCTGCGCGAGCGCGACAGCCTGTTGCAGACCGACGCTCCCCAGGCTGGAACAGGCAGGTGAATGCCATTAATCCCCAATTTGGCCAAATTGGGTATAGTGGCCATAGTCCACTTCTGTCTGGAGCCGTGCCATGACCCTGCCGCTGGATCTGCCTGGCCTTGAGAAGGCCCCGGCCTCGTCGGTGAAGACCCGGGGCTGGCCGAGCCTGATGCGCACCGTGCGCGAGAAGCAGGCACTGGTCATCACCAACCATAATCATCCCGAAGCGGTGATCGTGGATATCCGCACGTATCAGGAGCTGCTGGCCAAGGCCGCCGGCGGTGATGCGGGTGAGCGCAGCGAGGAGCTGCTGCGCCTGCGCGGTGAGTTTGACCAGACCCTGGCCAGCCTGCAGCGCGGCGAAGGGCTGGGCAAGGTGCTGGGCCAGCCGATCCGTCGCGGCCGCAAGGTCACCCTCGGCCGTCCGCTCTGATCTATGGGGCGGATCCTGGTGCTGGCCGGCGTCAACGGCGCCGGCAAGAGTTCGTTGTTGGGAACCTGGCTGGAAGCGGAGGGCCTGGGCTGGTTCAATCCCGATTCTTTCACCCGGCGCCTGGTCGAGGCCGGCTGGCCGCTGCCCGAGGCCAATGCCGAGGCCTGGCAGGAAGGTACCCGCCGGTTGCGCCAGGCCATGGCCGACGGCACGGACTTCGCCTTCGAGACCACGCTGGGTGGCAACACCATTCCACGCCTGCTGCGTGAGGCCTGCGAACACCATCACGTTGCGATCTGGTTCTGTGGCTTGGCCACGGTCGAGCTGCATATCGCCCGCGTTGCGGCGCGGGTGGCGGCTGGTGGTCACGACATTCCAGTGGAGAAGATCCACGCCCGTTTCGATTCGGCACGCGAGAACCTGCTGGAACTGCTGCCACACCTGGCCGAGCTGCATGTCTACGACAACAGCGCACCGGCTGATGCCGAGGGCTGCGTCGAGCCGCTGCCGGTGCTGGCGATGGAGCGCGGCCAGCTGCAATACCCGGTCTCGGTGGCCGAACTGCTGCATACGCCTGACTGGGCCAAGCCGATCGTGATGCGTGCGATGGAGTTGAACGGATAGGGCCAGTACTTCCTGGCAGAGGGTCACAACAGGGCTGGTACGATTTCGCTACGCTGTTCGCACATTCAAGGAGGGTGTCATGCAGGGATCCGCAACGTTCCGCTCGACCCCGATCCGCCTGACGCTTGCAGCGCTGGCGCTGTCCTGCATGCCGGCGATGGCCGCGTCGCCCGCCGCCAAGCGACCATCGCCGCCCAGCCTGGTGCAGGCCTTCCACGCCGCCGAAGCCAACTTGCGGCTGATTCCCGGCGACGACATTGAATCCGATTTCCGTCCGGTGTGGAGCGCTGTTGCCGACCTCGATGGCGATGGCCGTGCCGAGGTCGTGTATTTCTACACGTCCGACTACAGTGGCGGCAGCTTCGCGCAACGCAATGTGGTGGCGGTGATGACGGTGCTGACGGCGAACGATCCGCGCGGCCAGGAGAACCCGAACAGCCTGTCGCCGGTGGAAGCAGAGGACTATGCCGCCATCCGCAGGTATGGCTATGGTGACGACGCGGCTGAACAGATTCCAGGCGCCATCCGCGCGATCCGCATCCAGGGTGATCGCATCATTGTCGATTTCACCGTCAGTGCCGGGGCGACGGTCTGCGAATGGAAGAGCCCGAATCGCCACGTCTGTCCGCCGGATGGAAACTACACATGGACGCTGCGTTGGACGCCGGGGAAGCTGACCCGCATCAAGAAGTAGCGCCAGGTAGCGCCGGGTGTACGCGCCCGGCGCCACTGGCCCCTTAGATCCACGCCAAGCGAGGATCGCGTTCTGCGCCCAGCCTCAGGCCGGTTTTACCTGCTCAGGCTCTGCAGACTCCGGCAGCGGCGGCAAGGTCGGGTCCACCGTCACCGGCACATCGCTCTTCAGCAGCGCAGCTGCTTCGCTATCGCTGCCCACCGCCGGCGGTGAGCCGCGCAGCGGCAGGCCGGCGGTTTCCTTCACGAACAGCATCGTGATCAGGCCGATCACCGCCGCGCCCATCAGGTAGTAGGCCGGCACCAGCGGGTCGCCGGTACGTTCCACCAGCCATGCGGTGACCAACGGCGTGGTGCCGCCGAACAGCGACACCGAGACGTTGAAGGCGATCGACAGCGCGCTGTAGCGCACCGGTGTGTAGAACAGTGCCGGCAGCGTGGACGGCATCGAGCTGGTGAAGCACACCAAGGCCAGGCCCAGCAGCATCAGGCCGAGGAAGATCATCCAGTCGTTGCCGCTGCCGACCAGCAGCAGGCACGGAATGGCCAGCACCAGCAGCGCGATGCAGGCGCCGATGATCATCGGCCGGCGGCCGAGCCTGTCACTGAACAATCCGCCGACGATGTTCAGCGGCATCATCACCAGCATCACGATGATGATCAGCAGCAGGCCTTTGCTCTCGGCGTAGCCCATGGTCACGCTGAGGTAGCTGGGCATGTAGGTCAGCAGCATGTAGTCGGTGACGTTGAACACCAGCACCAGGCCCATGCACACCAGCAGCTGGCGGCCGTGTACCTGGAACAGTGCAGCCAGCCCGGGGCGATCATGCTCGCGTTTCTCGGCTTCCTCGGCAAAGGCGCGGAACGCCGGGGTCTCTTCCAGCTTCATGCGCATGTACAGGCCGAGCAGGCCCAGCGGGCCAGCCACCAGGAACGGAATGCGCCAGCCCCAGTCCAGCATCTGTGTGTTGCTCAACAGCATGTGCAGTGCGGTGACCGTACCGGCGCCGGCGATGTAGCCGCCCAGCGTGCCGAACTCCAGCCAGCTGCCCATCAACCCGCGGTTGCGGTCGGTGGAATACTCGGCGATGAAGGTGGCCGCGCCGCCATATTCGCCACCGGTGGAAAAGCCCTGCACCACGCGCGCCAGCAGCAACAGCACCGGCGCCCAGATGCCGATGCGCTCATAGGAGGGAATCAGGCCGATCGAGAACGTGCCCAGCGCCATCAGGATCATGGTGAACGCCAGCACTCTCTGGCGCCCGTAGCGGTCGCCGAGCGGGCCGAACACCAGGCCGCCCAGCGGGCGCACCAGGAACGCCACGGTGAAGGTGGCGAACGCGGCGATTACCTGTGCGGTGGGGTTGCTGGACGGGAAGAACACCTGGCCGATGGTGACGGCCAGATAGCCGTAGACACCGAAGTCGAACCATTCCATCGCGTTGCCGAGTGCGGCGGCACCGACGGCACGCTTGAGCATGGGCTTGTCGACGACGGTGATCTCATCGACCTTGAGGTGGCGGCGGCGTTTGAACCAGCCAAAATGGGCATGGGAATCAGGCGTGTCCTGCATGGGGGCTCCCTTGTAGGTATGGAATAGGGGATGGGCGATGTGATGTGTCCCGGAAATCGGAAACGGCGATGCAGGCGCAAGTGGCGCAGGGGCATCGGAGCGCGGCGTGGGGGCCGGGGAATGTGTGCAGGCACAACGCCACGCGCACGGCAAAGCACCGCCGCAGGGGCGGAAACGCAGCAACGGGATCACACCGGCAGCGCAGTCAGCGGCCGGGTGTCACAGCAGCGTGGGGGATGCAGGCAGGGGGCCTGCGGGCGTCAGCCGCCGGGATCCAGCGCGAGGCGATGGAAATTCAGGGCGGGAGCAATCGTGGCAAGCGAAACGCCGGTCGGCAGTGCTTTCCACGTAACAGGTTCGCCCGTCACGTAGTGGGTCGTGTCGATCATCCGTTCATGATAGCGGCATCGGCGTGAGCGTGCAGCGAAGCGGGCTGATCTGCACGCTGTGTTCCACGTCGCCTGTTCAGATGGCTCAGGCCGACTTTGCCATCAATCCAAGCACAGTGCAGACCACCGCCACCGCACCCGGCAACGCCAGCCGCCGCGTAATCAGTGCGGCACCAACCACCGTCAACACCGAGAACATGATGGCGAGTGAGAACAGCGGTTGGCCCTGCAGGAACTGATGGATGCACCCTGCGCAGCCGAGGATGGCCAGGCTGGTGGCGAAGTAGACGTGGAACAGTGAGCCAGCGTGCACAGAGGTTCCTCGCGATGATGGAGGCCATAGCGGCAGGCCGCTGGACAAATTTAGGGGGGATTGCAGATTGCGATGACCGGATCACATCCTGTAGGCGCGCCGGTGACATCGATGTGCATAGGGTGGAGCACACAGCAACTTTTTCTGACTGATGGAGGGTGCAATGGCGCGTACGATTCCCGAAGGAACGTTGATCGTGGTGGCCGATGGTGGTTCGGCAAGGGTGTTCACCAACGTGGGTAGCGCGCACCAGCTTGCGTTGAAGCAGGAAGGCGAGCTGCGCCTGCAGGACATCAGCGAGCAGGGCGTGTCCGGGCAGGGCCCGGCCGGTGCTGTGCCCAAGGACATGTCGATCTCGCAGCTCAATGAAGCGACGTTTGCCAAGCAGGTGGCCGAACAGCTCAACGAAGATGCGTTGAAGAACCGGTATGCGCACCTGGTGTTGATCGCCGACCCGACCACGCTGGGCCGCATCCGCCCGCTGCTGCACAAGGAAGTCCAGGCGCGATTGCTGGGCGACATCGCCAAGGATCTGACCAACGCGCCGCTGGAAGACATCCAGAAGGTACTGGCGGCGTAGCGCTCATGCCGTTCATGCGTGATCACCTGCTGACCGAGCCCACCTCTGCGGAGGTGGAGGCGCAGGCGGGCTGGCAGCTGCTGGAATTCGGGACGGCCTGGTGCGGTCATTGCCAGGCTGCACAGCCGGCGTTGCGAGCCTTCGTCGAGGCGAACGATCTTCCGCACCGGAAGATCGAAGATGGCAAGGGCAAGCCATTGGGCCGCGCGTTCAAGGTGAAGCTGTGGCCGACGGTGATGCTGTTGCGCGATGGCCTGGAAGTGGCGCGGGTGGTGCGCCCGGTCGACAGCACAGATCTGGCAACGTTGCAGGGCGTGCTGCCGGACTGACGCCTATGTAGCGTTGAGACGGCCGATGGACGCCCGCACTGCAACATGCAGCGCAGCAAACCCGGTGCTAGCATCCGGCAACCATCTGAATCGATCCAAACGCCGATGCCCACGCTGGACCGTCGTCTCCTGATCGCCGTCGCCGCCACGGCGATGCTCGCCTCCGGCCTGGCGTCGGCCGCTCCTGCCAGAACGGCCGCCGACAAGGCCTACGCTTCGGTTGACCCCTTCATTGGTACCGGCGGCGAAGGCCACACCTATCCCGGTGCGACGGTACCGTTCGGCATGGTCCAGCTCAGCCCGGATACGCGCATCCAGCCGCGTGAGAAGGCCTACGGCTGGGCGGCCGGCTATCGCTACGACGACAGCAGCATCGTCGGCTTCTCGCACACCCATTTTTCCGGCACCGGCCATTCGGATCTGGGCGACATCCTGCTGATGCCGTTCACCGGCAATCCGGGCCTGGAGCGTGGCGATCCCGAGAAGCCGCGCAGCGGCTACGCCTCGCGCTTCCGTCACGACGACGAGAAGGCCGAGCCGGGCTACTACGCGGTCACCCTGGACGATTACAAGGTACGCGCCGAGCTGACCACCAGTGCGCGCGTGGGCGTGCACCGCTATGCCTTCCCCAAGGGCGCCGAAGCCAAGGTGCTGCTGGACATGCGCACCAGCATGTACGACTACCCGGGCAAGGTACTGTGGTCGCGGGTGCGGGTGCGTGCCGATGGCACGGTGACCGGCTTCCGCGAAACGCGTGGATGGGCGCCCGGCCGCCAGGTGTTCTTCGCGATGCGCTTCTCGCGGCCGCTGGCTGGCCACGAACTGCACAACACCGAGAAGGACATCGCCTACAAGGGCTTCCCGCCGCCGGGCGAGAAGGATCCCGCGCAGCGCGCCCAGATCGAAGGCAAGCAGCTGGTCGGCACCTTCGCCTTCGGCAAGCTGGACGCGCCGCTGGTGGTGAAGGTGGCCATTTCTCCGGTCAGTGAGGCCGGCGCCATCGCCAACCTCGACGCGGAAGTGGCCGATTTCGATTTCGATGGCGTGCGTGCGCAGGCCAAGCAGGAGTGGACGCAGGCGCTGTCGGTGCTGGATATCGAAGCCCCCGAGCATGCCCGCCGCAGCGCCTACACCGCGCTGTACCACACCCTGCTGGGGCCGACACTGTTCATGGATGCAGATGGCCAGTACCGCGGCTCGGACAATGCCGTGCACCAGGCCAAGGGCTATACCAACTACTCCACCTTCTCGTTGTGGGATACCTATCGCGCGCTGCATCCGTTGCTGACCCTGGTGCAGCCTGAGAAGCGCAACAGCGATTTCGTCAATTCCATGCTGGCACACCATGAGCACAGCCCCTACGGCATGCTGCCGGTGTGGTCGTTCCATGGCCTGGAAGACTGGTGCATGATCGGCTACCACGCCGTGCCTGTGATCGCCGACGCCTACGTGAAGGGCATTCGTGGCTTCGACGCCGACAAGGCGCTGAAGGCGATGGTCGAGACCGCCAACTACGGCCCGTACGATGGCATCGCGCAGTACCGCGAACTGGGCTACGTGCCGATCGACGAGGAAGGCGAGGCCGCCAGCAAGACGGTGGAGTACGCCTTCGATGATTGGACCATCGCTCGCATGGCGCAGGCCATGGGCAAGGCTGATGTTGCCGCTACCTTCGACAAGCGCGCCGGCAACTGGCGCAATGCTTTCGACAAGGACACCGGCTTCATGCGCGCGCGCAAGCGTGATGGCAGCTTCCGCACCCCGTTCGATCCCAGCGCCAGCGGCTATGGCACTGACTACACCGAAGGCAACGCCTGGCAATACTCCTGGTACGTGCCGCAGGACGTGGCCGGACTGGCCGCAGCGCACGGTGGCAGTGACAAGCTGCTCGCGCGCCTTGACGAGGTGTTCAACGCCAAGGTCGATCCGTCCATCTTCGAGCACATGGAAGACATCACCGGCCTGATCGGCTGGTATGCGCATGGCAACGAGCCCAGCCACCACGTCGCCTACCTGTATTCGTACGCCGGCCAGCCGTGGCGCACCCAGGCACGCCTGAAGCAGATCATGGACACTCAGTATGCCGACCGCCCCGATGGCCTGGCCGGCAATGATGACGTCGGCCAGATGTCGGCCTGGTACGTGTTCACCGCGTTGGGCTTCTACCCGGTTGCACCGGGCTCGGGCGAGTACATCCTGGGCCGTCCGTTCCTGCCGAAAACCGCGATGCGCCTGCCCAACGGCAAGACCTTCACCATCGTGGCTGATGGTCTGGACGACAAGCACACCTACGTCGGCAGCGTGAGCCTCAACGGCAAGCCGTTGCAGCGCACCTTCCTGCGCCATGACGAGATCCTGGCCGGCGGCGAGCTGCGCTTCAGCATGCAGGCCGAGCCGAACAAGGACTGGCCGGGGCAGGGCGCGCAGGCGCCGTATTCGATGAGTAGATGACGATTGGTAGGTGCCGACCTTGGTCGGCACGCGGAAGGTCAACGGCGCCCACCAAGGTGGGCGACTACCGGATGGCGTGACTGGTAGGTGCCAACCTTGGTTGGTACGCAGGACGTCAGCGGGAACGAAACCGCAGCCCCACCCGCGCGCCACCGATCGGGGCGGTATCGATCACCAGCGCCGCATCATGCCGCTGCGCGATCTCGGCCACGATCGCCAGCCCCAGCCCGCAGCCGTCGCCTTCTGTGCTGGCTCGGTAGAAGCGTTCCGTGACGCGCGCGCGCTCGGCTTCGGCGATGCCGGCGCCGTTATCGTCCACCCACACCCGCACGCCACCGGCATCGTGCTGCAGACCCAGGGTGATCACGCCGCGCACGCCGCCATAGCGCAGCGCGTTGTCCAGAAGGTTGCCCAGTGCCTCGCGCAGCAGCTGCGGATCGCCCTGTACCTGCAGGCCATCGTCGGGCCCGTCATAGCCAAGATCGACGCCTGCAGTCAATGCACGGTCGGCATAGCGCTCCACCACGCCGCGCGCCAACGCGGCCAGGTCCACAGGCTGCAGCGGCAGTGCGCTGCCATGCGGATCTTCGGAGCGGCTGAGCATCAGCAGCTGGTTGACCAGATGCTGCAAGCGGGCCAGCCCGGCCAGCGTGCCGGACAATGCCAGCTGCTGGGCCTGCGGATCATGCTGGCGCAATGAACTCTCCAGCTCCACCTGCATCGCTGCCAACGGTGTGCGCAGCTGATGTGCAGCGTTGCTGACGAAGCGGCGCTGCGCGGCCTGCATCGCGTCCAGCCGCTGCAGCAGCGCGTTGTACGCCTCCACCGCCGGCCACAGTTCGCGCGGCGCTTCCTGCGCAGGATCCAGCGGTGCCAAAGGATCCGGCCGCGGGCTGGCCAGCTTCCGCGCGACCAGGTTGGCATGGCGTGCAGCAGAGCCAGTGCCGGACCAGGCCAGCCACGCTGCCAGTGCCAGGATTGCGGCCTGGAACGGCACGCTGGTCAGCAGCAGCTTGCGCTCCAGCCGGTGGCGCTTGCGCAGTGTCTCGGCCACGCGCAGCCGGATGTCATGGCCCGGGCCGGCGCTGACCACCACTTCAACCATGCGCACGGCCTGCCCGCGTAGCCGCGCGTCGTAGTACACCGCGTCGTCATTCCCAGCGGCGGCCATGGGGCGAGGCAATGCCTCGGGCAGGTCGCCATACAGGCGCCCACCCGCGGCGTCGACCACTTCGCCATGCACTTCGTCGGCGGTGTCCCAGGTGAACATGCGTGATACCGCCGGGGTGATTTCGATGGATGCGCGGCCGTCCTGCACCGTCACCAGTTCGGACAACGACATCGCCGAATCCAGCAGCCAGCGGTCGTAGACCTGGCCGGCATAGAAGCGCGCCAAGGCGAATGAACCCACCGCACTGCACAGCAGCAGCACCAGCAGAGGCAGCCACAGGCGCCGCAGCAGCAGGCCACGCAGGCTGTGCACGCGCTCAGTCATCCATGGCCTCCAACCGGTAGCCGAGGCCGCGCAGCATGCGGATGCCGACGCCGGCGCGGGCCTGTTCCAGCTTGCGGCGCAGGCGGCTGACGTGGACCTCGATCACCGACAGGTTGGCCTCGTGGTCCCAGCTGTACAGCGCGTCGAACAGGCGCTGCTTGGTCACGGTACGCCCGGGGTGCTGCATCAATGCCTCGACCAGCGACAGCTCGCGCGCGGTCAGTTCGATACGCTGGCCGTCCACCTGCACTTCGTTGCGGATGCTGTCGAAGCACAGGCGGCCCAATCGCTTCTGTGCTGGTGCGTCACTGCGGCGGCGCGACAACGCACGCAGGCGCGCTTCCAGCTCTCCCAGCGCGAATGGTTTTGCCAGATAGTCGTCACCGCCACGGTCGAGGCCGAGGATGCGGTCCTCCACGCCATCGCGCGCAGTGAGAATCAGCACCGGCAGGGTGGCGCCATCGTTGCGCAGGCGCGACAGCAGGTCGAGGCCATCCACGTCCGGCAATGAAAGGTCCAGCACCATCACGTCATAGGGTGCACTGGCCAGCGCCGCAGGTGCGTGCAGCCCGCGCGAAAGGTGGTCGCACAGATGGCCGGCGCCCTGCAGGGCGCGGATCAGTCCATCGGCCAGGGCAGCATCGTCTTCGATCAGCAGGATTCGCATTGCAAGCTTCGTGCAAGGTTCGGGCAAGTTTGGCGCAAGTGCATCACCTTACCGTGACGTGCATGAATTTCTCCCCTCGTCATGCGGCCGTGCTGGCCGCTCTATTGTGCGCGCCTGCGGCTTCGGCGCTGTCCCTTGTAGAAGCGCAGCGTGCAATGGAAGCGCACAACCCGGACCTGCGCGCGGCGGCACTGGAACTGCGCGGGGTACAGGGTGATGCGCAGATGGCGGCGTTGCGGCCGGCCACCGAGTTGTCGATCGGCACCAGCAAGATCAGCCCCAAACATGGCATCGGCCCGGGGCGCTGGCAGGACAGGCGCGTGGACAGCACCGTGGGCCTGGGCTGGACCTGGGAACGCGGTGGCAAGCGTGCATTGCGCATCCGACAGGCCGACGCGCTGCTGGAAGTGGCCGGGCTGGAGATGCTCGATACCCGGCGCCGCCAGCAGGTGGCGCTGCATGAAGCCTATTTCGGCCTGAAGGGCGCACAGGAGCGGGCGCAGATTGCCGACGCCAACCGGCAGAGCTCGGCCGAGCAGATGGCGGCGGCGGACAAGCAGGTTGCGACAGGGGCGATGGCGCCGGTGGATCGCGCGCGGCTGGCGGTGGACGACCTCGCTGTGGCGGACGCGGCGCGCGAGGCAGCATTGGATCTGCGTGACGCGCGGCATGCGCTGGGCCTGCTGCTTGGACGTGACGACAGCCATGACCTCAGCGCCGATGATCCGTGGCCAGACCCCGCGGGCAGGGCCGATGAGCGCGCGTTCGATCCGCAGCAGCGTGCCGATCTGCGTGCCGCGCGTTCGCGCCTGGCTGCCGCCGATGCCGGCGTGGCACTGGCACGCAGCGAGCGCCACCGCGACGTTCAACTGGGTGTGGAAGCAGAGCGTGAGCCGACCGACATCAGCGGTGTCACCTGGGGTGTGTCGTTGACCATTCCGCTGGGTGGGCCGTCGCGGGCGCGCGGCGCGATCCAGCGTGCCGAGGCCGACCGCGACAGCGCCGCACTGGAAATTCAGGTGCTGCAGCGCGAAGCACGCGCCGAACTGGACCAGCTGCAGGCCAGTGCGCAGTCCGCCGCACAGCGTCGCACCGAGTACGAGGGGCTGCAGTCAGACGCCGCACGCAAGGCCGTGCAGGGCATCGAGCTGGCCTACCGGCGTGGTGCTGCCAGCCTGACCGATCTGCTGGATGCGCGCCGCAGCTGGCGCGAGTTCGAGGCCGCGCTGATTGAAGCGCGTGCCGACCATGCCATTGCCCTGGCGCGCTGGGAAGCGGCCACATCCGTTGCTGAAGGAGAGTCCCGATGAAGTCCACCGTCACTTATCGCCCGCAGGCGCGACACGCCGTGCTGCCGGCCTTGCTGGCGCTGGCCCTGCTGGGCGGCTGCGGTCGAGAGCCAGCATCCTATCTTGAGGATACGCCGCAGGTCAGCGCCGGCCAGATCCAGTTTCCCGCCGACAGCCGCCAGCTGGACGTGCTGCGCAGCGAGGCGGTGAGTGTCGGCGCAAGCGCCAGCCTGCAGTTGCCGGGCCGGGTGGTCTGGGATGAGACGCGCTCCAGCGCACTCCACACGCCGCTGCCGGGGCAGGTGGCGCGCATCGAGGCACAGCCGGGGCAGAAGGTGAAGGCTGGCCAGGTGATCGCCTGGATCACCTCGCCCGAGTTCGGCCAGGCCCAGGCTGAAGGTGCGCGTGGCCGCGCCGAGCTGCAGCAGGCACGCAAGGAACTGGACCGTACCCGCGAACTGCATGCGGCGGGAGTGGCGTCGGGTCGTGAACTGGACGAGGCCGAGGCCAACTTCGCTGGCAGCCAGGCCGATCATGCGCGCACGACTGCCTTCGCCAAGGCCTATGGCAACGGCCAGCGCGTCGATCAGCGCCTGCCGCTGCGCGCGCCCATCGATGGCGTGCTGGTGGAGCGGCGAATGAGCCCGGGAATGTCGGTCAGCCCGGACAGTGAACAGCCGTTGGCAGTGATCGGTGATCCGGACCGCCTGTGGCTGTTGCTGGACATCCCCGAAAGCCTCGCCGGACGCTTGAAGGCGGGCATGCAGGTGAGCGTGCCCGGCGCCGATGGGCAACCACTGCAGGCGACCCTCCAGCACGTGGATGACTTCGTCGATAGCGAACGCCGCGTGGTGCAGGCACGCGCCGAGCTGGACAATCGTGCACGCGGCTTCAAGGCCGGACAATATGTGCGCGCCCAGGTGGCGTTGCCGGCCGAGGGCGGTGTCTCGTTGCCCGATGCGGCGGTGCTGCTGATCGACGGCAAGCAGGTGGTGTTCGTGGAAGAGGGCAAGGGCCGCTTCGTGCGTCGCGCCGTGCACGCGGAGGAGCTGGGTGACGGCCGGCTGTGGGTACGTGAGGGCCTCGCCGCCGGCAGCCGGGTGGTGGTCGAAGGCGGCCTGCTGCTGCAGCAGCTGGTCGACAGCGCGCCGGCAGCCGTCAGCACCGGTAGCGGGCACGCTGCGCCATGATCGATCGCCTGATTGCCTACTGCCTGCGCCAGCCATTGATGGTGATGCTGGCACTGCTGCTGTTCATCGGCGCTGGCATTGCCGCGTTCCGCGTACTGCCGGTGGAAGCCTTCCCAGATGTGTCGGACACCCAGGTAACGGTGGTGTCGCTGCACCCGGGCCGCGCCGCCGAAGAGGTGGAGCGCGAAGTGACAATGCCGCTGGAAGTGGCGCTGTCCGGCATCCCGCATTCGGTGCGGGTGTTCTCGCATACCCAGTTCGGCCTGTCGATGATCATCCTGACCTTCGACGACAAGGCCGACGACTATTTCGCGCGCCAGCAGGTGCTGGAGCGCTTGCAGGGTGTGAAGCTGCCAGAAGGTGTGACCCCGGAGCTGGAGGCGATGAGCTCTGCGGTGGGCGAGATCTACCGCTACGTGCTCAAGGGCCCGCACATGACGCCGGCCCAGCTGCGCACCGTGCAGGAATGGACGATGGAGCGCAGCTTGCGCACCGTGCCGGGCGTGGCCGATGTGATCAGCTTCGGTGGCTTCGCGCGCACCTTCCAGGTCAAGCCGGACCTGGACAAGCTGCGTGACCGCGGCATCAGCCTGGGTGAGTTCGCTGAGGCACTGGAAAAGGGCAGCTCCAACGCCGGCGGCGGCTACGTGGAGCGCGGGCAGCAGCAGTTCCTGATCCGCGGCGTGGGCCTGATGCGTTCGCCGGCCGACATCGGCAACGTGGTGGTGGCGCAGCGTGGGGGCACGCCGATCCTGGTGCGCGACCTCGCCGGCATCGCCGATACCGGCCTGCCACGGCAGGGCCTGGTCGGCCAGGACGACAATGACGATGCGGTGTTCGGCATGGTGCTGATGCGCAAGGGCGAGAATCCGTCCGACGTGCTCGACGCTCTGCATGCGCGCATCGCCGAGATCGAGGCGAACCAGCTGCCGGCTGGGGTCAGCATCGAGCCGTTCTACGACCGCTCGTGGCTGGTCACGACCACGCTGAAGACGGTCTTCCGCAACCTGCTGGAAGGTGCGGTGCTGGTGTTCCTGGTGCTGTGGCTGTTCCTGTACAACGCCCGCGCCGCGCTGATCGTGGCGGCGATGATGCCGCTGGCGCTGCTGTCGACCTTCCTCGGCCTGCACCTGTGGGGCGTGCCGGCCAACCTGCTGTCCTTGGGTGCGATGGACTTCGGCATCATCATCGATGGCGCGGTGATCGTCACCGAGCACATCGTCTCGCGATTGTCGAAGCTGCCACCTACGGCTGATCGGAAGACGCGGTTCTCGACCATTCTTTCGGCCGCATCGGAAGTGGGCCGACCGACGTTCTTCTCGATGCTGATCATCATCGCCGCGCACATCCCGATCTTCACCCTGCAGCGCCAGGAAGGCCGCATGTTCGCGCCGATGGCGTACTCGGTGACCTCTGCGCTGATCGGTGCGTTGATCCTGGCGCTGACCGTGGTGCCGCTGCTCTGCTACTGGTGGCTGCGACGGGACCGCATGCGCGATGGCAACCCGCTGATGGACCGCCTGACCGACTGGTACCGGCCGATCCTGGAGCGCGCACTGGCCCGGCCACGTGCGGTGGTGCTGACCGCAGTTGCGTTGCTGGTGGGTACGTTGGCACTGGGCACTCGCCTGGGCTCGGAGTTCCTGCCCGAGCTGGACGAAGGGTCGATCTGGCTGACCGCCACACTCGACCCCAGCACCAGCCTGGCCGAAGCGCAGCAACAGTCGCGGCGCATCCGTGAGCTGGTCGGCAGCTTCCCGCAGGTGTCGACGGTGGTGGCCAAGCTGGGGCGCCCGGAAGACGGGTCCGATGCCAAGGGTGCCAACCAGATCGAGGCGCTGGTGGCGTTGAAGCCGGAGAAGGAATGGCCGAAGGGCGTGGACAAGCGGCAGCTGGTGAGCGACCTGCAGCGCACGCTGGAGCAGCGCATTCCGGGGCCGGAGTTCTCGATCTCGCAGCCGGTGCGCGACAACATCCTGGAGAGCATCTCGCAGATCAAGGGCCAGGTGGTGATCAAGGTCAGCGGTTCGGATCTGGACGTGCTGAACCAGCACGCACAGGCCATCCTGGGCCAGGTGCGCGGGGTGGAGGGCGTGGAGAGCGCCTTCATCGACCGCGATGGTTCGTTGCCGCAGCTGCAGATCGAGATCGACCGCGACCGTGCAGCACGCTATGGCCTGAACGTGCGCGACATCGACGAAGTGATCGAGACCGCGCTGGGCGGGCGCCAGGTAGGCGAGCTGTGGGAGGGCGATCGCAAGTTCCCGATCTCGCTGCGCCTGGACGATGCCGACCGCGACCTGCAACGGCTGCGCACGGTGCCAGTGGGTATCGGCGATGGCCACACGGTGACGCTGTCCGACGTGGCCGACTTCCGCATGGCCAGCGGCGCGATCAACATCTCGCGCGAGAACGCGCAGCGGGTGAAGGCGGTCAGCATCTTCATCGCAGGGCGTGACATGGGCAGCGTGGTGGCCGACATGCGCAAGCGCGTGGATGCCAGTGTGCAGCTGCCGGAAGGCTACCGGTTGGAATGGTCCGGCGAGTTCGAGAACCAGCAGCGTGCGATGAAGCGGCTGGGCTGGGTGATTCCGCTGTCGGTGCTGCTCATCTTCGTACTGCTGTTCGATGCCTTCAAGGACATCAGCAGCGCGGCGCTGATCCTGGCCAACGTACCGCTGGCGATGATCGGCGGCATCCTGGCCCTGTGGTTGACCGGCATTCCTCTATCGGTGTCGGCGGCGATCGGATTCATTGCGTTGTTCGGACAAGCGGTGCTGAACGGGGTGGTGATGCTCAGTCGCTTCGCCCAGCTGCGCGAGCAGGGCATGGACCTGCTGCAGTCGGTGGTGCAGGGCTCGCTACAGCGCCTGCGCACGGTGCTGATGACCGCGCTGCTGGCGATGTTCGGCCTGCTGCCGATGGCGACCTCGCATGCGATCGGTGCCGAGACCCAGAAGCCGCTGGCGGTGGTGGTGATCGGTGGCCTGCTGTCGGCGATGCTGCTGACCCTGCTGGTGCTACCGACGCTGTACTACTGGGTGCACCGGCGCCGCGAGGCCCGCGCCGGCTGACGGCGTGTAGGGCCGAGCCATGCTCGGCTGCTTCTGGCCATTGCGCGAAGAGCAGCCGGGCATGGGCTCGGCTCTACAGGGCTCCACGTCTTGCGTGGAGTTGGCAAGCTCACCACGCCGACCCCTGCCAGGCGATCATCATCGGTACGATCAACATGCCCAGGCAGCTCAGGCACAGCACTGTGGTGGAGATGTGGCAGAGCCAGAAAATGCGCGGCCTGTCGGCGCGCCAGACTTTCCTGCCGTGGCTGACGCCCCATATCGTGAAGCCATCGGTGATGCCACCCAGAAAGAAGCAAAGGGTGGCCAGTGCCCAAAGCACCCAGATCAGCGCCATCGCCAGGTTGCGTACGTCGCCACGCAGCGAGGCCCACAGCACGAGCGTCGCCAGCGCCAACAGGCCTCCCAGCAGAAACGTGATCATCCAGAGCCGATACCAGATGCCCGGCCTTTCCATGCGCGTGCCCCCCTCCGTTTGGCCGAGCATAGCCAGTCCGGTGGTCCTTACACCATCCCGCCATTGGCGCGCAGCACCTGGCCGTTGATCCACCCGCCATCGGCACCGGCCAGGAAGGCCACCGCTCCGGCGATGTCCTCCGGCGTGCCCAGTCGCTCCAGGGGATTCATCTTTGCCAGCCGCTCGATCAGCTCCGGTGCCTTGCCATCCAGGAACAGGTCGGTGGCGGTCGGGCCAGGCGCCACCGCGTTCACGGTGATGTTGCGCCCGCGCAGCTCCTTGCTGAGGATCGCGCCCATCGTCTCCACCGCGGCCTTGCTGGCCGCGTACACGCTGTAGTTCTCCAGCTTGATGCCGACCACGCTGGTGGACAGGCTGATCAGGCGGCCGCCGTCACTCACCCGTCGCGCGCTCTCGCGCAGCACGTTGAAGGCGCCCTTCAGGTTGATGCCGATGACCCGCTCGAACAGTGCGTCGTCACTGTCGGCCAGCGTCGCCAGCTGCAGTACGCCAGCACTGTTCACCACCACGTCGATGCCGCCGAAGCGGGCTTCGATGGCGTCGAACAGCTGGCGCACCGCCTGCGGGTCGGCCACATCGGCCTGCAGCGCGATGGCCTGCGCACCAGTGGCCGTGAGTTCGGCTGCCAGTGCCTCGGCATCATCGCGGCGGCCGGCGTAGTTGATCGCCACGGCATGGCCGTTGGCGGCGAGGCGGCGCGAAATGGCAGCGCCGATGCCACGGGAACCACCGGTGACCAGGGCGACGCGGCGGGCGGAAGATGTGGGCATGGTCGGTTCCAGCAGGGCGCGCCGGACTGGCGCAGTGCCATCTTCGCCATCTCATCGATCCGGATAATCATGCATAATCCGTCAACATAATCCGGGTAGCCGAACAATGGACCGTTTCACGGCCATGCGCGCCTTCGTCCGTATCGTCGAGCGCCGCAGCTTCACCCGTGCCTCCGGGGACCTCGGCTTGCCGCGGGCCACGGTGACCGATGCGATCAAGGCGCTGGAGAATCGGCTGGGCGTGCGCCTGCTGCACCGGACCACGCGGCTGGTGGTGCCGACGCTGGAAGGCGAGGCCTTCTATGGCCGTTGCCTGCGCCTGATCGCCGACATGGACGACGCTGAAGCCGCGTTCCGTGACGTGCCACCACGCGGCCCGCTGCGGATTGAAGTGCATGGCACGCTGGGCCGGCACCTGCTGTTTCCGCACCTTCCAGACTTTCTGCAGCGCTACCCTGAGATCGAACTGGAGGTCAGCGAGGGCGATCGCTATGTCGATCTTCTGCGCGAAGGCGTGGATGCGGCGATGCGGGTGGGGACGCTGGCCGACAGCGATCTGGCGGCGCGCCGGTTGACGATGCTGCGCGAGGTCACGGCGGCCTCGCCAAGCTACGTGCAGGCCAGAGGCGTGCCGGGCAGCATCGATGCCCTGCAGGACGGCCACCAGATGGTCGGTTACCGCTCAAGTGCCACCGGCCAGCTGATACCACTGGAGTTCCAGCAGGCTGGCCAGATCCGCTATGTCCCGCTGCCCGCGCGGGTGACGGTTTCCGGCGCCGATGCCTTCCTCGGTGCCGCGCTGGCAGGGCTGGGCATCATCCAGGCGCCGCGCTACCGGATGGCCCCCTACATTGCGCGCGGGCAGCTGGTCGAGCTGTTGCCGGACGCACCGCCGACGCCGAGCCCGTTGAATCTGGTCTACCCGCGCAACCGCACGCCGTCGCCGCGGCTGCGGGTGTTCATCGATTGGGTAGCCGGGATGTTCGACCCGGCCGGGGTTGCCGGCCAGCGGCCGGCACTACCAACCGCTGGCCATGCTGGGTAGTGCCGGCCGCTGGCCGGCAACTGCAATACGCTGGGTGTGCCAAGGCTGCCGGCCAGCGGCCGGTATTACGGCGCTGCGGCGCTCGGCAGCACCAGCTCGAACACGGTGCCGGTTTCATCGGAGGTCACGCTTACCGTTCCGCCATGGGCCTGTGCAATTGCGCGGGTGATCGCCAGGCCCAGTCCAGCACCTTCGTGGCGGCCACGCTCGCCGCGATAGAAGCGATCGAACAGGCGCGGCAGTGCTGCTTCGGCAATCGGCGGGCCGAGGTTGTGCACGCTGACCCTGCACATGCCATCGCCCTCGACCAGCTCCACCCGCACCTCGCTGCCCACGGCTGCGTGCTTCAACGCGTTGGACAGCAGATTGGCGATCGCCCGGTGCAGCATCAAACGGTTGCCTTCCACGCTCGCCACGCCGTCGCGGCACAGGGTCAATTGCCGGTCCTCAGCCAGCAGTTCGTAAAACTCCAGCAGCGAATCCACCACCGCATCCAGCGCCACCGGCTCGCGCGAAGGCAGTGCCCCCGGCGCCTCGGCCTGCGCCAGGTACAGCAGGTCACCCACGGTCTGCGCCAACTGCTGCAGTTCTTCGGCGCACGAGGCCAGCGTCTCGCGATAGGCCTCGTTGCTGCGCGGGTGGGCCAGCACCACCTGTACCTGGGTCAGCATGTTGGTGATCGGCGTGCGCAGCTCGTGGGCCAGATCACCGGAGAATTCGGTCAGGCGCGCGAAGTCCTGCTGCAATCGCGCCAGCATGCCGTTGAGGGTCTGCGCCAACTGTTCCAGCTCGGCCGGCGCACTGCGTGCGTTCAAACGCCGCTGCAGGCGCCCTGCGGTGATCTGACGGGCTTCATCGGCCAGCGTCCGCAGCGGTCGCAGCGTGCGTCGTACCACATAGCCACCCAGCAGGCTGCTGGCCACGGCGGCACCGATGATGGCGATCGCCAGCAGGTGGCGGAAGCGCTGCAGGAAGTCGGCATGGCGGGCATCGTCGATGGCCAGCAGGATCAGCAGCTGGCTGCCGTCGGCCAGGGTCTGGCGCAGGTGCAGCGCATGCATGCACGTTCCGTCGGCAAGGATCCAGTCGTGCCGCCGGAAGGCACTATCGATAGGCTGGCTGCGTGCGTGTTCGCGCAGCAGCGCCGGCGCGGTGGAGAACAGCACGGTGCCGCGCGCATCCACAATATGGAAGGCGATGTCGGGATGGTGGCTCAGCGCCTCTGCCAGTCGTTGCCCGCGAACGGACGCAGGCCCATTGCCGGCCAGGTCACTGATCAACGCGACCTTGTTCTCCAGCTCGGTGAAATCCTGTGCGACCAGATCGTGACGGGCGCTGATATAGATCGCCACGCCGAGTGCCGCCAGCACCAGCGTTGCCACGGTGGCGAACAGCAGCGTCAGCCGCACCGCGATGGAGCGGCGCAGGCTCATCCGTTGCGCGCGGCGCCGTCGTCCGGCGCCTCCAGCACATAGCCCATGCCGCGCACGGTGACGATCAGCTTCTCGGCGAAATCATCGTCGATCTTCGCGCGCAGGCGGCGGATCGCCACGTCGATCACATTGGTGTCGCTGTCGAAGTTCATGTCCCACACCTGCGAGGCGATCAGCGAGCGCGGCAGCACTTCGCCACGGCGCCGTGCCAGCAGCTCCAGCAGGGTGTACTCCTTCTGGCTGAGCGCGATGCGCTGGCCGCCACGCTCCACCCGGCGGCGCAGGGTATCCACCACCAGGTCGGCAATGACGATGCGTTCAACCTGCGGCACGGCCTGGCCACGGCGCAGCAGCGTGCGCACGCGCGCCAGCAGCTCGGCGAAAGCGAAGGGCTTGGCCAGGTAGTCATCGGCGCCCAGCTCCAGGCCCTGCACGCGGTCGGCGATGCTGCTGCGCGCGGTCAGGAACAGCACCGGCAGCGGCCAGCCGGCTCCACGCAGCCGCGACAGCACGGTCCAGCCATCCAGGCCGGGCAGCATCACATCGAGGATGACCAGCTGGTACTCGCCGCTCTCGGCCAGGTGCAGCCCGTCGATGCCGTTGCTGGCGAGATCGACCACATAGCCGGCCTCGATCAGGCCCTGGCGCAGGTAGTTGCCGGTCTTGGGTTCGTCTTCGACGATCAGCAGTTTCATGGTGCGGCCATCATCGCAGCTTGCGGGTGGGTCGGCAGCGGCGGTTCATGCCACCGGGTCCAGGGTGCCGAGTACCGCTACACAGGCCAGCACCAGCAGCGCCAGCACCGCTTCGCAGGCCAGGCTGTGGCGCAGCGAACGCAGTGGCCTGGGTTGCCAGCCGCCGCGGATGGAAACGGCCAGCGCCGGTACCAGCCGCCAGCGATGCAGCGCGGCCAGCCCCAGCATGCCGCCGACCAGGGCCAGTTTGAGCAGCAGCCAGCGCCCATGTGCGGTTTCGGCCAAGGTGTGCAGCGAGCCGCCGAGATCGACATAGGTATAGGTGCCGGTCATCGCCAGCAGGGCGACGATGATCGTGCCGGGCACAGCGAAGCTGTGCGCGGCCTGCCACAGCTCGCGGGTGCGTTCGCGCAGACGCAGGCCCTGCGGTCGCAGCGCCAGCTGCAGGATGGCGGCGATCGCCCCGACCCAGGCGCCGGCGGCCAGCAGATGCAGCATGCCGGCGCCGAGCCGAAGCGTGCCGCCGAACCCGTCGCCGGCGGCGGCATGGCCATTCCAGGAAAGGCTGGCCAATGCGCTGGCAGACAGTGCCAGCAGTGCGAGGCGGCGCAGGCCCTGTACGGGGCGGTTGATGGCCAGCAGCGGCAACATTGCCAGTACGGCCAGGAGGCGCAGCAGGCCCGCTTCCCCCACTGGCGTACCGGCAAGAAACCAGCGCGCGGTCTCGCCGTCGATGTCGGCCGGCGATATGCCAAGCACGCCGGACAACCGGGTCACCGCGTCGGTGATGACCAGTACCAACGCGATCACGGTGAGCGTCAGCGAGACGCCGTGCGGCAGCCCGGGCCGGACGAACAGCATCCGCCCGAACAGCAGCATCAACACGGCATACAGCGAAAGCCGCAGCGCATACGGCGAAAGCTCGGCCACAGCAGCGGCCTTACTTCACGGTGAAGCGGTAGTTGCCGGTGATCGGATGGCTGTCCTGGCCGACCGCGCGCCACTGCAGGGCGTAAGTGCCGGCAGGCAGCGGCTTGGCGAAGCGCGCGCGCAGGGTGTGGCCGTCCTCGGAGATCTGCTGCGCAGTGGTCGGCATCGCCATCTTCATGCGGCCATGGTCCATGCTCAGTTCGATGCGGGTGGCACGCGGCATCACCTTTTCACTGAACTGCAGTTCGATCTGGCTGGCCAGGGCCACGGTGGCGTCGGCGGCCGGCGTTGCACGCACCAGGCTGGGATGGGCCAGCGCCAGCGGTGCGACCGCAAGGCCGGACAGCAGCAGGGCGAGCGAGGTGGGGCGGAGCAGGGCGCGGGTCATGTGCGGGAACGCCTGTCGGGAAGTTGCGCTCAGGGTGGTGCAGCGCGCCTTTCGCTGCCCTGACGCGAACATTACCGGTCTGTAATGTTGGCTGCCGGCCCGCGGCCGGCGCTACCGGGCCCGTGACTGCGCGATCCAGGCCGAAGGCGAACAACCGACCACACGCCGGAAGGCTGCGCTGAACTTGCTGGGATTGGCGTAGCCACTGGCCAGCGCAACCTCGGTGACGCTGCATCCCTGGGCCAGTGCCCCGCGCGCCCATTGCATGCGGCGTCGGGTCAGGAACGCATAGGGCGGCAGACCGGTGGCGGCGCGCAGCGCACGACCGAACGTGGACGGGTCCATCTGCACCGCAGCGGCCAACTGTGCGACTTCAAGAGGCTGGCCGTGCTGTGCATCGATGTAGGCCTCCAGCTGCTGCAGCCGCCGCGTGGACAGTGCCGTGTCCCTGCCGCGTTCCGTGCAGGCAAGCCCGGCAAGCTGGCCCAGGCGGTGGAGCAGGACCTGGGCGCCATGCTCCAGGAAGCCTGGCAGGCAGACATCGGCCTGCGCGCTGCACCACAACGCCTGCAGTACCGAAGTGATCACCGGGTCGTGGTGCAGCCGCGCCGCCAGCGGCTGCAGGTGTTGCAACCGCTGCGGATCCTGCGGATGCAGGCGGGTATCGATGGCGATGCCGAGCAGATCGACTGCGGGGCTGGCATAGGTGCCGGTGTCTCCCGGCAGCACCAGATTGAACTGGCCGGGCCGCCACGGCGCCTGCAGCAGGCCGTTGAGGGTGCGCTGCTGCAGCCGTCCGCCGCCGCCCACGGCCAGGCCCAGGCGAAGCTGGTGCGGATGGCCCATCTCGCCTTCGCTGGCCTCGAAGCGATGGCGCAGCAGCACCACCGCCCCGTCATCGCTGGCGTAGGCAGCAGGGGCCTGCGACCGGGTTTCCTGCAGCAACTGGTCGGTGAGGGCGGGCATCACGGATCCGGGAATGGAGCGGCGCTGCCGGAAATGGAGTGGCGGCAGGGCGCGAATGTTACAGGATAACACTCTTGCCCGCGCTGCCGCCGCCCGCGCGTCCGTCACTCCATCCGTCGAGGTTCCCGCTTTGAAGTCGTCCACGCCTGCTGCCGCGCTCATCGCAGCATCCCTGCTCGTTCCTGCCTTGCCCGCCCTTGCCCAGCAGGCCGACCCGACCACGCTCGACGGTGTCCGCGTCACCGGTTCCAAGCGCGATACGCCTTACCTGAAGAGCGATCTGTCGGTGACGGTGCTCGACAGGCAGGCCCTGAAGGAAGCGGGCGTCACCGAGTTCCGTGACCTCGACAAGCTCGCGCCGAACGTCAAGTTCAATGCGATGGGCCAGCTCAGCAACATGTTCATCTCGATCCGCGGCATCGAGTCCAATCCATTCCTGGTCAACCGCGCCTCGGTCTACATCGACGGCATTCCGTTCCGCGAACTGAGCAATGCCGTGCTCAACCAGGTCGAGTCGGTGGAGGTGCTGCGCGGTCCGCAGGGCACGTTGTATGGCGCCAACAGCGAATCCGGCCTGGTGCTGGTGCGTACGCGTGGTCCTGCGGACAAGCGCGAAGGCGAGGTCAACCTGCGCAGCACCTGGTTCGGCAACGGCAATGGCACCGCTCTCGATGGCTTCCTGGCAGGGCCGCTGAACAAGACGGGCAGCCTGTCCGGCTCGGTGGCGTTCATGGGCTCCGATGAGGACGCCTACCTGAAGAACCTCACGCCTTCCGGTGCGCGCGGCAAGGTCGGCGAAGGCTACCTCCAGGGCAAGCTGCGCTGGCGGCCGAGCGACTACGTTTCGGTGAACGCGCTGGCCTATCACCTGCGCACCCGCGCGCCGGGCATGTTCGAGTATGAATACCTGCCGCTGGATACCGGCCTCTACAACCGCACCTACGGCACATCGCTCAATGGCGGCCGCCGTGCCGGTGACTTCACCTACATCAACGACGCGCCCAAGCGCACCGAAAAGGACGAAACGGTGGCCGGCCTCAGTGCGCAATGGCAGTTGCAGGCCGGCACGCTGGACGTGGCCGCTTCCTGGCGGGACGAGGAGGTGACCTCGGCCGGCTACGACTTCGACATGACCAACAGCCCGGCATTGGCTGGTCGCATCTACGACAGGAAGAAGGAATGGACGGCCGAGGCGCGCTTCAGCTCGCCCAGCGACCAGGCGCTGACCTGGATGGCCGGTGTGTCGACCTACCGCAACAGCAAGGATTCGATCCTCGGCACCTTCGTCGGCCCGGCGCTGCATGGGCTGGACAGCTACAACCTGGCGCCGCGGCAGACCTCCAAGGGCGAGGACTACAGCGTCTTCGCCACCGCAAGCTACACCTTCCCGGCGGTGCCGAAGCTGACCGCCAGCGCCGGCCTGCGCCATGAGCAGGCACGGCGCTCCACCGAACAGCGTGCCGGTGCGCTGGATCTGGGCGCCGGTGGCCGCGTGCTGTACCGCGATGCCGCGCTGGCGCATACCTTCTCGGCCACGCTGCCGCGGGTGTCGCTGCGCTACGACGCCACTGACGACCTTTCCTTCTACGCGGCCTCGGCCAAGGGCTACATTCCGGGTGGCTTCAATCTGGCTGCGGCGCAGAGCGATGTGGTCAACGACAAGGTGCTGCGCTACGAGTCCGAACGCATGTGGAGCCATGAGCTGGGCTTCAAGATGAACCTGGCCGGCGGTCGTGGCCACATCGGTGGTGCGCTGTTCCACATCACCTCGGACAACTGGCAGGAGATCCAGGTGGCCACCGATGCCAACGGCCGCCCGATTTCGTCGGACTACGTAGGTTCGGATGCCTCGATCCGTTCGCGTGGTGCCGAGCTGGAGGGCGTGTTCGAAGTGCTGCCGGGCTTCACCCTGATGGCGAATGTGGGCTACGTCGATGCGAAGTACACCAAGCTGTGGGTCAGCGTGGACCAGAACCTGGATGGCAAGCGGGTCAAGCTGACCCCTCACTACACTGGCTATCTGGCGGCGCGCTATCAGTTCGACTCGGGCATCCATGCACGGCTGGAATCGCAGTTCACCGGCTCCAGTGCACTGGATGAACGCAACCGCGCGTTCCAGCCGGCAGTGGCCGTGCTCGGTGCTCAGCTGGGCTATGAGACCGGGCCGTGGAGCGCGCGGGTGTTCGTGCAGAACCTGACCAACAAGCGGCGCATCAATGGCCTGATCTTCGACAATCTGGCCTTCGGCCGCGACGGCAACTACTACGGCCCGGTCGACAGCCCGCGCATCTTCGGCGCGGAAGTGGGTTACCGCTTCTGAGCAAAGGTAGTGCCGGCCGCTGGCCGGCATCTGCGGGGCGCCGGCCAGTGGCCGGCGCTACCGGTGGACGTGCAACGCCCGCCGGTTGCCGATGTGCGCGCATGCCAGCAGCACGCCACCGCAGGCGGTAGCCACGCCATGCCAGAGCAGCGATTCCTTCAACGGCAGGTACAGCGACGCTGACACCAGCAGGATCGCGCCAACCACGGCCAGCCGCACCGGCAGCCAGCGCCCATGCCGATACAGCCCGGCCGTGGTACTCGCCAGCGCCAGTGCCGAGGCCATCAATGCGAACAACCATTCCCAGCGCGACATCATCAACAGCAGCGTCATCACGCCGTGGCCGGGGTGCTGGAACGAGCGCAGCGCCATCATTGCCGCCGGCACGAAGGCCAGCAGCAGGGGCAGGGCGATGCAATGGGCGGCGCAGGCCAGCGACAGCCAGGCACCGGCCAGATCGAAACGGGGATGCCAGCGTGCCGAAGTTGGCGGCTGGGCCAGAGCCCTTGCGGGGGTCGGGGGGATGTGGTCCATTATGTTACATAGTAACAATTGGAGTCTCCCCCATGAAGCTTCCTGCTGCTCTTTTCCTGCTGCTGGCTGCCAACGCGGCGCAGGCACACGATGTCCGCCAGCACGCGCCACACGTGCACGGCCAGGCCACCGTCGATCTCGCACTCGACCAGGGAACGCTGGAGTTCGCCCTGCAGGCGCCGGGTATCGGCATTCTTGATTTCGAGCGACCGCCCGCCAACGCGACCGAGCAGGCGGCACTGTCGCGCGCCACGGCATTGCTGAAGGGCGGCAGCTGGGTCACCCTGCCCACCGCCGCCAACTGCCGCCTGGCCAGCAGTGACGCCAGTGCCGAAGGCTTCGCTGCGACCGCCGCTGTGCCAGCGGCCGGGCAACATCGCCACGCCGGTTTCAGTGCCAACCTGCAGTATCGCTGCACGAATCCGAGTGCACTGCGCGCCCTGGTCGTGCGCCTGCCGGTGCTGTTCCCCGGGTTGCACGAAGTCATCGTCAACAGTGCGACCGCCAACGGCCAGGACCGCAGCGTGCTGAGTGCCGACAACCTGCGCGTGGTGCTGGCGCCGTGAGCACGCCAGCGGTGATCGCCCTGGAGGATGTGCAGTTCGGCTACGCAACACGCCTGGTGCTGGATATCCCGCAGCTGCTGATAGAGCAGGGCAGCAGCGTGCTGTTGCGTGGAGTGAGCGGTGGCGGCAAGAGCACCTTGCTCGGCCTGCTGGCCGGCGTCCTGCTTCCCGGCAGGGGGCGCGTCGAAGTGGCCGGTCACGCGCTGCAGATGATGCGGGGTGCCGCGCGTGATCGCTTCCGTGCCGATCAGCTGGGCGTGATCTTCCAGCAGTTCAACCTGCTGCCGTTCCTCAGCGTGCGCGACAACATCGCGCTGGGCCTGCGCTTTTCTCCGGTGCGCAGTGAGCGCATCAGCGGGCCGCTGGACGACGAGATCCTGCGTCTGCTGGAAGCGCTGCAGCTGGATCCGGCGTTGTCCAAGCGTGCGGCCGGTACCCTGAGTGTCGGCCAGCAGCAACGCGTGGCCGCCGCACGCGCCCTGATCGGCCGCCCCGCAGTACTGCTGGCCGACGAGCCGACCTCGGCGCTGGATCGCCAAGCCGCGACCGCCTTCCTGCAGCTGATGTCCGCACAGTGCCGGGCCGCCGGTACCACGGTTCTGGTGGTCAGCCACGATGAAAGCCTGCAGCCCTTGTTCGACCGCACCATCGCGTTGTCGCAGATCAATCACGCAGGTGGCACTCATGCTTGAACTTTCATGGGCCAGCCTGCGCAGCCGCGCATTGAGCGTCAGCCTCACCGTGCTGGTGATCGCCCTCAGCGTGGTGCTGCTGCTCGGTGTTGAGCGCGTGCGCACGCAGGCGCACGAAGGTTTCGCCAGCACCGTCTCAGGCACTGACCTGATCGTCGGTGCCCGCTCCGGGCCGGTGAACCTGCTGCTGTATTCGGTGTTCCACATCGGTGACCCGACCAACAACGTGTCCTGGCAGTCCTACCAGGAGCTGTCCTCGCTGCCGCAGGTGAAGTGGGCGGTGCCATTGTCGCTGGGCGATTCGTGGCGCGGCTACCGGGTGGTCGGCACCAGTGGCGGCTACTTCGAGCACTACCGCTACGGCGCGGGGCATGCGCTGGCGTTTGCACAGGGGCGGCCGTTCGACGACCTGTACGACGCCGTGATCGGCGCAGAGGTGGCGCGCGCGCAGAAGGTCGGCCTCGGCGACGAGATCGTGCTGGCCCATGGCACCGGCGCGGTCACGTTGGCCACGCATGCCGACAAGCCGTTCCGTGTGGCTGGCATCCTGCAGCGCACCGGCACGCCGGTTGATTCCTCGGTGCTGGTCTCGCTGCCGGCCATCGAGGCGATCCATGTCGACTGGCGCTCCGGCGTGCAGCTGCGCAGCCAGAGTGTCAGCGCCGAGCAGGCGCGCCATCTGGACCTGACCCCGACCAGCATCACCGCTTTCATGCTCGGGCTGAACTCGCGCATTGCCACGTTCTCGGTACAGCGCAGGATCAACGAGTATCCGGACGAAGCGATGCTGGCGATCCTGCCCGGCGTAACCCTGCAGCAGCTGTGGCAATCACTGGGCACCGCCGAGCGGGCACTGCAGCTGATCAGTGCGATGGTGGTGCTGCTGGGCATGGTCTCGCTGGTGGCGCTGCTGGTCTCGACCCTGCAGGAGCGCCGGCGCGAGATGGCGGTGCTGCGTGCCATCGGTGCACGCCCGGGCTATATCGCCAGCCTGCTGGTGGTGGAGGCGGTGGCGACCAGCGCGCTTGCCTGCGTGCTCGCACTGGCCGCACTGGTGGTGGCCAGCCTGGCCGGGCGTGGCTGGGCGCTGGCCAGCTTCGGCCTGTCGATCACCCACATCTGGCTGGATGGCCGCGAACTGGCGTGGGTCGCGGGTGTGCTGGCGATCAGCGCGGTGGCCGGCCTGGTGCCGGCGCTGCTGGCCTATCGGCGCACGCTGGCCGATGGCCTGTCACCCGGGGGCTGAGCATGCGCTGGTTGCCACTGTTGCCAATGTTACTGGTGCTGACCGCCTGCGAACGCCCGGTCGATACCGGCGTGCAGGCGCTGCCACCGTCACCGGTGGTCGATCGCGATGTCCCGGCAGCTGCCGAGGAACAGGAACTGGACTGGTTGCAGATGATGCCGAAGGAAGAACTGGCGGCGCTGGAGCGCGGCGAGGGCCCGGAGGTCGAGCACAACGGCAACCGGCGCATGCCGCAGTTCGGTACGTTCCGCACCGTGGAGACCGTACTGCAGCGGCCGGTGCGCTTGCCGGGCTACGTGGTGCCGCTGGCCAACGCGCAGGACGGGCGGCTGACCGAATTCCTGTTCGTGCCGTACTACGGCGCCTGCATCCATGTGCCGCCGCCACCGCCGAACCAGATCGTGCACGTGGTGCTGCCGCGCCCGATCGAGATGCCGGACATGTATTCGCCGTTCTTCCTGGCCGGTACCCTGCGCGCCGAACGGCTGGACGATGATCTGGCCGGCTCCGCCTACACCATGCGCGATGCGCAGCTGAGGCCGTATGAACCGTAGCGTCCTGATTGGATTGGCGTGTTGCCTGGGCTTGCTGGGGTGTACGCAGGCGGGTGGGGGCGCCACCACCGTCGCCGCAGCACCGGCAGCGGCGCAGCCGGCCACGACCGAAGCGCCCATCGACCGTTGGGATGCACTGCGGCCCGACGAAGTGACCTACCAGCGTCCGCCGCCGCAGATCGGCCTGTCACGCAATGGCATGGACGGGGTGGGCGGGCTGATCGACGACACAGGCTCGGGCACGCCACCGGGGCAGGAGATCGACCATTCCAGCCCGGACCGCGCCAAGCAGTTCGGTTCATCGCAGGTGGTCGAAACTGCCGATGGCCGCGCCGTTGACCTGGATGGCTACGTGGTGCCGCTGGGCACCAACGACGCAGGACTGGTCGACGAACTGTTGTTCGTGCCGTTCTACGGGGCCTGCATCCATGTGCCGCCACCGCCGCCGAACCAGATCATCCATGTGACCCTGGCCACGCCGATCGCGCTGGGCGACCTGTGGGATCCGTACCGGTTGGCCGGTCGCCTGCAGGTCAAGCGCTTCGATGCGGATATCGCCAGCGCGTCCTACGACGCCGCAGCGGCGTCGCTGACGGCGATCCACAACTGATGCGCGCGCGCTGGATCATCGCTGCGGTGGTGTTGGCGGGAGCAGGCGTAGCGTTGGCGGTGTGCTGGCAGCGGCGCGCCGTAGTCCCAGAGCCTCCGGCGGTCGCGTTTCCGGCACCGGCAGCCGATGCCAGCCAGCGCATCGAGCAACGCCTGGGCGAAGACCACGCCTTTCGCAATGATGTGCTGTTCCTGCTGGCGGCCACGTTGCGCGACCGCTGCCAGCCGGCACAGACGGGGCTGCTGGCGCGCATGGCCAATCGTGCATCGTTGCCGGTGCTGGCGGCGGTCAGTGCGGTGACCCAGCAGGATCCAACGCTGGACCGGCCGATCTACCAGTACATCCAGCATCGTGCAGACGCCACGCGTTGTGGCCAGCCGCTGCAGATGCCGTTGGCCGGTGGGCGCAGCATGCAGGTGGACATCGAACAGTACGCGCGCACCTTCCCGGACAGCTATTTCGATCCGCAGCGCAGCAGCGAACCGCGTGATTTCGGCGGCCTGTCGCTGCAGCAGCGGGCAGGCAACGCCTGCAACAGCGTGGTGTATTCGGTGCTGCCGCTGGGGGGCACCGATTGGCGTTGCAGCAGCCTGCGCGCCAATGCGCGTGCGCGGGTGCGCGGCCTGTGCGAGGACGAACTGCGGCGCCAACATGGGGCAACGGGCGGGGAGCTGGACATGGCCGTGGGGCAGGGCATGCAGGCAGCGGTGGTGTCGGCGATCGTCGCGTTGCCGGAAGACTGCCGGTAGAGCGGGGCCATACCCGGCGGCCTTGTTGCGGGTACCCCGTTCGCCGGACACGGCCCGGCGCTACCGTTCTCCGGAACATGAACATTACCCGGGACGAAATCTGAACGTCTGGCGACCTTCTCATAACTATACAGGACATCCTGTATAGTTATGATGGTACTCCACCCCCATCAGGTTTCCCCATGGCTTTGTCCCAGCCCTTGGCCGGCGCTCCGGCCCTGTCGCGTGCCCGTCGCTGGGCACTGTTGTTCACTGTCGCCGCCGGCCTGCTGCTGGTCACCCTCGACAACTCCGTGCTGTACACCGCACTGCCCACCCTCACCGAGGAACTCTCGGCCAGTGCCGGCCAGGCGCTGTGGATCATCAACGCCTATCCGCTGGTGATGGCCGGCCTGCTTCTGGGCGCCGGTACGCTTGGTGACCGCATCGGTCACCGCCGCATGTTCCTGATCGGCCTGGTGGTGTTCGGCACCGCCTCGCTGGCGGCGGCCTTCGCTGACAGCGCCGCGCAGCTGATCGCCGCCCGTGCGTTCCTGGCGGTCGGTGCGGCGGCGATGATGCCGGCCACGCTGGCGCTGATCGGCCTGAGCTTCCACGAAGAGCGCGAGCGCAACATTGCCATCGCCATCTGGGGCTCGGTGGCCATCGTCGGTGCGGGACTGGGTCCGATCATCGGCGGCTGGCTGCTGCAGCACTTCTGGTGGGGCTCGGTGTTCCTGATCAACGTGCCGGTGGTGGTGGTGGCCTTCGTTGCAACCCTGCTGCTGGCACCGGAAGGCCAGCGCGATACCTCGCGGCCGTGGGACCTGGTGTCTTCGTTGCTGGCATTGGCGGCGCTGTCCGGTCTGGTGCTGGCCATCAAGTCGCTGATCGCCACGCCGCCGTCGTATGCGCTGGGTGCCGGTGCACTGCTGCTGGCCGTCATCAGCGCCGCGGCGTTTGCACGTCGCCAGCGGCAGTTGCCGTACCCGTTGCTGGACTTCGCGATCTTCCGCAATCCGGCGTTCCTGGCCGGCACGCTGTCGGCGGTATTCACCTTGTTCGCGATGGCTGGCCTGCAGCTGGTTACCACCCAGCGTTTCCAGCTGGTGGCGGGCTTCACGCCGCTGCAGGCAGGCCTGCTGGTATCGGTGGCGGCGCTGGGCAGCCTGCCCAGTGCGCTGCTGGGTGGCAGCATCCTGCACCGCGTGGGCCTGCGCCCGCTGATCTGCGGTGGCCTGGCGGCTGGCGCCGTGGGTGTCGGTGTTGTGGCGTTCGGCTTCCCGCACGGCCTCGGCTGGGTGGTGGCCGGCATGGCGATCACCGGTTTCGGCATGGGCTCGGCCATCTCGGTGGCATCCACTGCCATCCTCAACAATGTGCCGGCACACCGCGCGGGCATGGCCTCGTCGGTGGAAGAGGTGTCCTACGAGTTTGGTGGCCTGCTCGCGGTGGCGATGCTGGGCAGCCTGAGTGCGGCAATGTACGGCGCCTTCCTGCCGGTCTCGGCGGACATGCCCGAGCTTGCCCGTCACGGCTTCACCCAGGCGCTGCATGCCGCACGCGAAAGCGGGCAGGGCGAGTGGTTCGCGCTGGCTGCGGCCGCATATGACCGTGGCTACCAGATCGTGCTGCTGGTGATCACGGTGGTGCTGGCAGTGGGCGCGGCGATCATCGCGCGCCTGTTGCGGGGGCGCGTCGGTGGCCGCGAGGGTGCGGCCGATCGCGTAAAATGACGCGATGAGAACCAGCAAGCGCGACCGCATCCTCGACGCCGCCGTCAACGTGATCAATCGTGACGGCGTGCGCGCGGTGACCTTCGAGTCGGTGGCCGCCGAGGCCAAGCTGACCCGTGGCGGCCTGCTGTACCACTTCCCGTCGCGCGAAGCGCTGCTGCGCGGCATCGACGAGCATCTGGTGCAGGCCTGGGAAGCGTCGATGGAGTCGCTGCTGGGCAAGACCGCAGGTGAGGCCACGGCGCTGGAGCGCTACCAGACCTTCGTGCGTGTGTCGGCGCAGAGCGCCACCCGTGCCGAGTTGATGTTCATGCTTGAATCGGCTGACCCGGACGCCGACGAGCGTCCGTGGGGACCGGCAGTGCGGCGCTGGGCGCCGTTGCCGCCGTCGGCCGCGGAACAGGATCCGGCCGCGCTCGACAATTTCGTAGCGCGGCTGGCGGCCGATGGCCTGTGGATCTACGAAGCGATGTACGAAGGGCAGCTGGATGAAAGTGTGCGCGCCCAGGTAGCGGAGCGGATCGCCGGGCTGCTGGCAAAGAACGACGGACTGTCCAGCTGAGCCGTCGACCGACGCGCGGATATCGCTCTTGGTAGAGCCGACCGCTGGTCGGCTGCTCACGAAAATCCCGCGCTTCGCGCGATAGTCGACTCTACCCAGCCTGCGCTGCGCTCGCGGCCAGCCATGCCCGCGGCGACGCTCCCAACCGCTTGCGGAACGTCTTCGACAATGACGCGGTATCGGCAAACCCGACTTCGATTGCCACCTGCTTGACCGCCACGCCCGCACGCAGCTGCGCGCAGGCCAGGCTCAGCCGCCAATCCAGCAGATAACTGGCCGGCGTCGCCTGCATCACCTCCTTGAACACCGCTGCGAACGCACTGCGCGACATGCCAGCGGTGGCGGCCATGCGCGGCAGCGTCCATTCGTCCTGCGGCGCCTGGTGCATCGCCACCAGCGTACGTGCCAGCCGCGCATCGGACAGCCCGCACATCAGCCCGTGGCTGACCCCGGCCGCATCGGGATGATCCACCACCCAGCGCAGGATCTGGATCAACGCCACCTCGAACAGGCGGTTGGTCAGCAGCCGCGAACCGCAGCGTTGGCGGTCGGCCTCGGTGAACAGCAGATGCAGGGTGTCGTCCAGTTCGCTGATCGCGGACAGCGGCACCACCATCACCGGCGGCAGCGATTGCACGATGGGATTGCGCGCGCCGCCATCGAAGTCGAGCGTCGCGCAGGTGAAGTCGGGGCCATCCAGCGGCGCATTGAAGAACACGTGGTGCAGCGGTTGCGGATACAGCAGCAGGCTGGGCGCGTCGATCTTCAAGCGGGGAAGCGCGATATCGCCGTCGGGATGACGGACCTCCATTTCACCCTGGCGCAGGATGTGCAGGAACGCCCGACCGGGCTGCGGCTCGAAGACATGGCGCCCGCACAGCGGACCGCTGTGGAACAGCGCGGCCTGCACTCGGAAGCGTTCCAGAAGGGAGGACAGGCGGTCAGGTGCGGAGGTGTCGGCAGGCATGCTCATGGACGAATGGACAATAGATGCGGCTTATTACGACCAATGCGTCCGTCGAGTCTACCTAGGATGAGCAGGTCGTCCAATCCCGGGCGCTTTCCCAAGGAGATCCACCATGTCCCGTGTCCCCCTGATCGATGCCTCCGCCACCACTGCGGAGCGCCAGGCCCTGCTGGGCCAGGTCCACGCCGCTTTCGGCGCCACCCCAGCCATGTTCCGCGCCGTGGCCAACTCGCCGGCCGCCCTGCAGAGCATGTGGGGTTCGTTCGGCGCGCTGGGCGGCGGTCGGCTGTCGCCGTTGCTGGGCGAGCAGATCGCCGTCGCCATCGCCAATCGCAACGCCTGCGAGTACTGCCTGGCGGCGCACACGGCGTTGGGTCGAAAGGCCGGCGCCAGCAGCGAACAGATGGCTGCCGCGCAGATCGGCCAGTCCAGTGATCCGGCCACCTCGGCGGCGCTCGACTTCGCGCTGAAGGTGGTTGAACAGCGTGCACAGATCACCGACGGTGATGTGCAGGCGCTGCGCGCAGCCGGCTTCGATGACGAGCAGATCGTCGAGATCCTCGCCCATGTGGCGCTCAACCTGTTCACCAACTACATCAACGTGGCGTTCGACGTGCCGGTGGACTTCCCCAAGGTGGCGCTGCGCTGAGGTCCATCAGGCCGGGGGCGTCTTGCTCCCGGCCGTTCTCAGTTATCGTGGCTGTCGTCCGCCTGCAGCCGTTCGGGATGGGTATACACATTGAACCCGCTCTCCCGCGCGAACCCGACCAGGCACAGTCCGGCACTGCGGGCCAGGTCGATCGCCAGCGCGGTCGGCGCCGACACCGCTGCCAGCACGCTGGCACCCGCACGTATCGCCTTGCTGACCATCTCATAGCTGGCCCGGCTGGAAATCACCAGCAACCCGCCGTCGATGGCGTGCTCGTTGTGATGCAGGGCGCCGATCAGTTTGTCCAACGCATTGTGACGGCCGACGTCTTCGCGCACCCAGCCGATCCGCCCGCTGGCATCGGCCCAGGCCGCGGCGTGCGTCGATCCACTCACCGCATTCATCGGCTGATGCTGCGCCAGCGTGGCCAGCGCCCGCAGCAATGCGGCATGCGGATAGGTGCGGCGCTCGCGGATCTGCGGCAGCGGGCGCAGCACATCCTCCAGCTGGCGCGTGCCGCACAGGCCACATCCACCGCGACCGGGCAGCAGGCGGCCATTGGCCGGATCCAGATCGGCACCGGGTGCGTCTTCAGAAACGGTCATCTGCAGCTCGATGCCCTCCAGCTGCGGGCGGACCTCGATCGACAGCAGTTGCGAGGGCGTAGTGATCAGCCCCTCGCTAAGCGAAAAACCCAGCGCGAAGTCTTCCAGGTCGCAGGGCGTGGCCATCATCACCGCGAAGGCGGCGCCGTTGTAGCGCAGTGCAACCGGCACTTCCTCGGCCACCACGTCGACCTGCTGCTGGTGCCCCTCGCTGCGCCAGCGCTGCAACGGGCGCTGGGCCGTGCCGGCAGGCGGGATGTGCGGCGGGGTCGAGTCAGGCATGCAGCGCGTCCGGGCAAGGGAAATACGCAGGTGGTGGACCACCCACGGCTTCGAGAATAGCGCAGTGGCCGGGCGCTGACGCGGGTGTAACCGTTGTCATGGCACGCTGCGCTGAAAACAGCGTCTGCCTCTGGCGAAGCGGCCTTGTCCGTGCTTGACTGCGGGGCTGGCCGCGCTGCAGAAGCCGCATCGGGCCCGTCTCGTGCCGTTGATTGTTGTGTTCCTCCCGCCAGGTTCCCGAACATGTCCGAGCAGAAGCCGCCGCGTTACAAGCCCTACAACCAGCCGGCCGGTGGCTGGGGTGCCGCTGGTGCCACGGCCAAGGTGCTGTTGCAGCAGAGTGTGATCGGCAAGGGCTCGAAGGCGCTGCTGGCGATGAACCAGCCCGGTGGCTTCAAGTGCCCCAGCTGTGCGTTCCCCGATGCCGACGAACGCAAGAAGCTGGAATTCTGCGAGAACGGTGCCAAGGCGCTGGCCTGGGAAGCCACCCAGTTCCGTGCCGGCCGCGAGCTGTTCGCCCAGCACACGGTCACCGAGCTGATGGCGCAGACCGACTACTGGCTGGAAATGCAGGGCCGGCTGACCGAGCCGATGCGCTACGACGCGTCCACCGATCATTACGTTCCCTGCAGCTGGGACGAGGCGTTTGCCTTGATCGGCCGTCATCTGCAGGCGCTGGACAGCCCGCACCAGGCCGAGTTCTACACCTCCGGCCGTACACCCAACGAAGCCGCGTTCCTGTATTCGATCTTCGTGCGCGAGTTCGGCACCAACAATTTCCCGGACTGCTCGAACATGTGCCACGAGCCGACCAGCCGCGGCCTGCCGCCGGCCATCGGCGTGGGCAAGGGCACCATCGTGCTGCAGGATTTCGAGCACGCCGAGGCGATCTTCGTGATCGGCCAGAACACCGGCACCAATTCGCCGCGGATGATGAGCAACCTGGTCGAGGCGCGCAAACGCGGCATCCCGATCGTGGCGGTCAATCCGATGCCAGAGCGCGCGCTGATCCGCTTCGCCGAGCCGCAGGACATGGTGCAGATGGCCACGTTCGGTTCGACCGAGATCACCAGCGAGTTCGTGCACATCCGCATCGGCGGCGACCTGGCCCTGATCAAGGGCATGATGAAGGTAATGTTCGAGCGCGAAGCGCAGGGCGAGCGCGTGCTTGACCACGATTTCCTGGCCGAGCACACGGTGGGCCTGGACGCACTGCGCAAAGATGTGATGGCGCAGGACTGGGACGAGATCGTGCAGGTCTCCGGCATCACGCAGGCGCAGATCCGCCGCTGCGCCGAGATCTACATCCGCTCCAAGGCCACGGTGATCTGCTACGGCATGGGCCTGACCCAGCATCAGTATGGTTCGACCCTGCTGCAGCAGGTGGCCAATCTGCTGTTGCTGCGTGGCAACTTCGGCAAGCCCGGCGCAGGCATCGGGCCGATCCGTGGCCATTCCAACGTGCAGGGCGACCGTACCGTCGGCATCGACGAGAAACCCAAGCCAGCCTATCTGGACCGCGTGCAGCAGGTGTTCGGCTTCGATCCGCCGCGCGAGCACGGTCATCACGTGGTCGAATCGATCGAGGCGATGCTGGACGGCAGCGCCAAGGTGTTCATCGGTATGGGGGGCAACTTCATCCACGCCGTGCCCGATACACCGCGCGCGTATGAGGCCATGCGTGGCCTGGAGTTGACGGTCGGCATCGCCACCAAACTCAATCGGGGTCACCTGGTGCATGGCCGCGATTCCTTGATCCTGCCGGTAGTCGCGCGTTCGGAGCGCATCGTTACGCCTGCCGGCGAGCAGTTCGTCACCATCGAAGACGCGATGTCGAACGTGACCGCTTCGCGCGGCGTGCTCGAGCCGGTCAGCACGGACGTGCTCCCGGAGGTCGAGATCGTCTGCCGCATGGCGATGGCAACACTGCCGCACAGCAAGGTTGACTGGGCCGGGTGCATGCATGACTACGCACCCATCCGCGAGCTGATCGCGGCGGTGTACCCGGATATCTACACCGGCTTCAACGAGCGCATCCAGCAGCCGCACGGCTTCCATCTGGACATTCCACCGCGCCGTCGCGTGTGGCCCACGCCCAACGGCAAGGCCAACATCCTGGTGATGCCGGGGCTGGACGTGGACGCGCCCGTGGATGACCCCGAGATGCTGCGGTTGGCCACAGTGCGCTCGCACGACCAGTACAACACCACCATCTACAGCTACAACGACCGCTATCGCGGCGTCTACAACGACCGCATGGTGTTGTTCATGAACATCGAGGACCGGCTGGCACGCGGGCTGGAGAAGGAAGCACTGGTCAGCCTGGAGACGATCAGCGGCGACGGCGTGAACCGACGCATCGAGGGCCTGACCGTGCTGGACTACCCGATGCCGCGCGGCGCGTTGGCCGGTTACTACCCCGAGTTGAACCCGCTGCTACCGCTGGACTATTACGATCGGGTCAGCGGCACCCCGGCGGCCAAGTCGATTCCGGTGCGGATGCAGGCGATGGCAGCGGCGATTGCGTGATGCGTTCATCGGCTATCATCAACGGGTGAACCTGCCTGGCCTGCTGCTGAGATGGATGCTTCTCCTTGCCCTGGTGCTGAATGCACCGGCGCTTGCGGTTGCCTCATCCTCGTACGCGGCGCAGTCCAGCGCGGACCATTGCGCCGCACCGCATTCCGCTGCCATGCCCGGATGCTGCGACGAGGCAGCATCAACGGTCTGCCAGAGCAATGAGTGCGAATGCCCGCCGGCCAGCCTCGGCATGCTGGCCACCCTGAGCGGAACCCCGGCGTCACCTTGGCGTGAGGCGCCTTTGCCCGCCAGCACCCAGCAACGCGCACCGCCTCCGTTGCCGGATCCGCTACGCCCTCCCATCGTGTGATTCCCTGCAGGCCTCAAGCGCCTGCCGTAGCTGCTCGACTCACTCTCGACTCTGCCTGTGCCTTCGACGCGCAGGCAGCGGGCCGCGTTGCCCGCATCTGCAAAGGAATCAACACCATGAACCGTTCTCTCTCCCTCAGCCTGTTGCTGGGCACCGTGCTGGCCACTACCGCCTGCGCGCGTGCTGCTGAAGAATCGTCTGCCGCGCCGGTTGCCACCGAAGCCCCGGCGGCACCGATCAAGGCCGGCCCGTCGCAGGTGGATCCGGCACTGCCCATCGCCATCGTGCACAAGACCGCCAGCTGCGGCTGCTGCGGCATCTGGGTCGACCACCTGAAGGCCGAAGGCTTCCAGGTGGATGTGCGCAATACTGATGACATGAACCCGATCAAGGTCCGGCTGGGTGTACCGGTCGGCAAGGCCTCCTGCCACACCGCCGAGATCGGTGGTTACGTGGTTGAAGGCCACATCCCGGCCGAGGACATCAAGCGACTGCTGGCCGAGCGGCCGGCCGCGCGCGGCCTGGTGCTGCCGGGCATGCCAGCCGGCTCGCCTGGCATGGAAATGCCGGATGGCTACGTGCAGCCGTACACCGTTGAACTGGTGCGCAACGATGGCACCACCGAGCCGTTTGCCCAGCACGGGCAGGGCGGCTGACAGGCGGCGGTGCCGGTCGTCCTGACCGGCACCCTTCGGCGCGCCCAATGTAGAGCCGAGCCCACCCTCGGCTTGCTCTTTGTGGCGTCGAGCCATGCTCGACTGCTCTGCTTCGGTCGAGCAAGCTCGACAGAATCAGCGGGCGCCGGCTGTTTCCTTGGCCAGCTGTGCGTCGAACTTCTGTTCTGCCGCATCCGCGTAGGCCTTGCAGGTCAGTGCCTTGGCACCGGCCCTGGCACCCGCAGCGTAGTCCCAGTTGCTCGCGCCCGGATGAGGGGTCAGCAACACGTCGCAGGGCAACGCCCGCACCGTCGCGAAGCTGCGCTTGTAGTCCTCGACCAGGCGCGGATAACGGGGGTTGCCCTTCAGCTGGTAGCCCGGTGCACTCAGGCTGTCGGCATAGGCGATGCGCACCGGCTTGCCCTCGCGGGTATCGGTCCAGGTCCAGGTGGTGCTGCCCGGGGTGTGTCCCGGCATGAAGTGCGCGGTGAATTCGATGCCGCCCACCTCGACCACCTCGCCATCCATCACGATGCGGTCTGCATTGGCAGGCGGGTAGGTGATGCCATCGCCGAAGTGCAGGTCATCGCTGCCGCCACGCGCCAGCAGCACTGCCGATTCCGCGTTGGCGACCACGTGCGCGCCGCTGCGGCGCTTCAGTTCCGCCACTGGGCCTGCATGGTCGGCATGCGCATGGCTGAGCAGGATCAGACGCAGGTCCTGCGGGGCCACGCCGCGCGCCTTCATGTTGTCCAGCAGGTGGCCGGCCATCTGTGGCATGCCGCCGTCCAGCAGCACTGCGCCCTCGGCGGTCTGCACCAGCAGTGCGGTCAGGTTCTCGGTGCCGATCTGCCAAGTGTGGTCAGCAATCTGCAGCGGTGCCATCGGCTGCAGCCAGGAAGCATCCACGGTGTAGGCCCGCAACTGCGGCAGTGGTGCCTCGGCGGCGCTGGCGCAGGCGATCGGGAGTACTGCTGCAAGCGAGAGGGCGAGCATGTGCGGGCGCATGTGAAAGGTATATCGGGAAGGTGGATCGAGGCTAGCACGGCGCTTTCCGGTGCCGTTTCTATGATTCCTCATGCCTGCCATAAGCCGGCGTTGCGGGTGCCGGAATATTGGCGCGACAACTGCCGTGAAAGGGCGATGCAGTTCGCAACGTGTTCGCATCGCGCAGGGTAGCCTGCAGCGACCACAAGGAAGGAGCAGGCGCATGTGCATTGTGTGCAATCCAGGAGCCGCAGCATTCCTGCAGGCACGTCGCGAGTTTCTGGGCGGGATGGTCGGATTGGGTGCGGCGGCGCTGGTCGGGTCGGCCGTACCGCTGGCAGCGTTCTCTGCTACGCCGCCGCCGAATCTGGCAGGGCCGGCAGATAGGATCTTCCATGGCGGTCCGATCCATACGCTCGGGCCAAAGGGCAAGGTGCAGGCCATCGCGGTTCGCCAGGGACGCATTCTGGCCACGGGCAGCCGCGAGGAAGTCATGTTGCATCGAGGGCGCCAGACCGACGTGGTCGACCTGCACGGCCGGGCGCTGCTGCCAGGCTTCATCGACCCGCATATGCACTCGGCGATGGCGATGCTGTCCGATTGGGTGGATGTGACGCCGTTCAGTACCCGCACGTTGGCCGAGGCGCTGTCGAAGATTGGTGCCGCCGCAAGTGCGAGCAAACCCGGCGAATGGGTGGTTGCGCAGGGCATTGACCCTTCGCTGATGCCGGGTGAGCCGATCACCATGAAGGCGCTGGATGCGGTCGCTGCGGATAATCCGGTGTTCGTCCTTGAATCCAACGGACACGTCGCCTACAGCAACAGCAAGGGCTTCGCCGCTGCCGGAGTAACCGATGCGACGCCCGATCCGGAGCAGGGGCGTTACGATCGCGAGGGTGGGAAGCTGACGGGCCGGATGCAGGAGTCTCCCGCGATGAAGCCGTTCATGGCGGCGATGCCGGTCCCCGACGAGGATCGCTACGTCGCGTTGATCCAGCAACTGTTCTCGGACGCGGCCAGGGCCGGCTGCACCGGCCTGCATGATGCCGGCATCGGGACCGGAGGCGTGACCGATCTCAAGGTACTCAATCGCGTGATGGCGAAGAATCCGCCGATCCGCTATTCAGGCTTTCTCACCTCGGACCTGATGGACGACTGGGTCGAACTGGGGCTGAAGCCCGGCCACGGTGATGACCGCTTCCGCCTGACGGGTATAAAGTTCTGGTCCGATGGCTCCAACCAGGCGCAGACCGGCTATCAGCGCGAGAACTACCTCGGCTCGGACAAGCGGGGTTCGCTGAACTACACGCAGGAGCAGCTGACGAAAGGTGTGCAGCGCGCCCACGATCTCGGTTGGCAGGTCGGCATCCATGCCAATGGCGATGCGGCCATCGATACCACCCTGAAGGTCTACAAGACCGTACTGGCCAACACGCCACGTGCCGATCATCGCCATCGCATCGAGCATTGCAGCGTGCTGCATGGGGACCAGATCACACAGCTTGCCGAGCTGCAGGTGTCGCCTTCGTTCCTGATCGGGCACGTGTACTACTGGGGAAAGGCGTTCCGCGACAACATCCTGGGTCCGCAGCGCGCCGATCTGTACGATCCATGCCGGTCGGCGCTGGCGGGCGGGCTTCGCATCTCGCTGCACTCGGACTTCAACGTCACCACCATCGAACCGTTGCGCTACATCGACAACGCAGTGAACCGGCGCATGCGTGATGGCGGCGAAGTGTTGAACCCTGAAGAGTGCATCAGTGTCGAACAGGCGCTGCGCGCAGTGACCATCGATGCGGCATGGCAATGCCGGGTGGACGACATTGTCGGAAGCCTGGAGTACGGAAAGTATGCGGACATGGTCATTCTTGATCGCGATCCGCTGACGATCGATCCGGCAAGAGTCCTCGAGCTGAAGGTGATGGAGACCTGGCTGCAGGGTGAGCGACGCTACGCCGCGTGATCCGAGGCTTGAAGCACGGCCCGAGGCAGCTGCGCCCCGGGCCCTGTGCAGGCTTAGTACTGGTACTGCCACCCCAGCGTCAGCACTCGGCCACGGCCCGAGAAATAGCTCGGGTTCGACGGCGTGGTCTGCGAGTAGTAGCTGATGTACTGCTTGTTCGCCAGGTTCTGCACGCCCAGGGTGAAGCTGTGCTTGTCCAGTACATAGCGGGCCACCAGGTCCATCGTGGTGTAACCCTTGAACTCCGCCACCTGCGCGCCACGCAGATCGAAGTCGCGGTCGAAGGCGTGGCTGGCCTGCAGGCGGGTGCTCAGCTGTGGTGTCCAGCTCTGTTCCCAGAACGCGGTCAGCCGGTTCGGCGCGATGTTGACGCCGGCCAGGTCGCTGTCGAGGCGGCCGTCGACGTCGGCATCGTAGCGGCCATTGGCGCGTGCATAACCCAGGCCCAGCCGGCTGTCGCCCAAGCGCAGGCGCAGGTTGCTTTCAAAACCTTCCACGCGGGTGGCCTGGCGCTGCACCGCATAGGCGTCGATGCCCGGATCGTAGATCAGCACCGAGCCCAGCTTGGATTCGGAGGTGTAGTACGCAATATCGCCACTGAAACGGCCATCGTCGTACTCCAGCCCGATCTCGCGGTTGTCCGAAACCACCGGTGACAGGTCAATCAGATTGTCCACGCGCTGGCCGTCGCGGTTGATCGCACGTAGCACGCGGCCGACGTCGGCCACGGTGTAGCCTTCCGAATACGAGGCGTAGGCGTTGAGGCGATCGTTGATGTACCAGACCGCGCCGAAGTTGGGCAGGGTCTCGCTCATGGTCGGCTTGCCGCCTGCCACCTTGCGCGCGCCGTAGCGGGGCAGGGTGGTGTAGTCGCCTACTTCCAGCTCGCCCTTTTCGTAGCGCAGGCCGCCGGAGAGCATCAGGTGGTCGGTTGGCCACCAGTGCAGCTGCAGCAGCGGCGACAGGCTCTGGTAGGTGGTCTGCGGCACCCAGTTCATGCCACTGGCCAGCAGTACCTGGTGGGTGCGGTCGCGCAGGCCGTCCAGGCCCAGGGTTACGTCCAGCGTGGTATCGGCGATGCGGGTCCAGCTCTGGGTCAGCTTGAAGCCACGCTTGTCCGATTCGTTCTGGGTCTGGTCCCAGGCGGCGTTCGCGCCGGTGTTGCCCCACGGATCCCACTGGCTGGCACCATAACGGCCTTCGAAGTCCACCGCGAAGGCCTGCGCCTGGAAGTGGCCACCGAGCAGGTCGGCGGCGCTGTAGTCCAGCGTCAGCGAGCGCGAGCGGTTCATCGGCGGATCGAGCGGGGTATCGCCGGGGACCGAAATGGTCGGGCGACCGGTGCGGTAGTCACCGTTCACCGCCAGGTAGTTGTCCAGCCCGCGCAGCTCGTAGCGGTTGGCCATCAGTTGCAGGCGGTGGCCCTCGGCAATGTTCCAGCCCAGCTTGGCGAACACGTTCGACGATGTCGAATCCATCAGTTCGCCCTGCGCGTTGGTACCGATCGAACGGCCCTCGCCGTCGTGGTACAGGCCCTGCTTCTCATAGGCCAGGCCGGCCACCAGATCGAACCGCTCACCGCGTACGCCGACCAGTGCCGAGCCGCGCTGGCCATTGTCATCGTGGCGGCTGGGCAGGGCCGAACTGTAGGTGACGTTGGTGTCGAGCAGGAAGGCGCCCGGCTCGCTGGGCGCGCTGCGGGTGATGATGTTGACGATGCCACCGGTACCGCCGATGCCCTGCAGTGCGTTGGCGCCGTGGATGACCTCGATGCGCTCGATCATCGCCGGATCGATGGTGTGCGAATCACGTGAGCCATCGCGCAGCGGCGTCGACTGCGGCACGCCGTCGACCATGTACAGGATGCCGCGGCCACGCATGGTTTCGCCGTAGTTGGACATCTTCTCGCGCGCCGGGGCAAACGCCGGGATCTGCGCCGACAGCACGCGCGAGACATCCGAGCCCAGCGCCAGCTGCTGCGCGATGTTCTCGCGGGTCAGCACGGTGATGGTGTTGGGCATCGCGGTCTCGCCCTGCGGCATACGCGCGGTCGAGGCCGATACCGTGACGCGGGCCAGCGAAGTGGTCGTGCCCGGGGACGCTGCCGATGACGAGGCCCGGGCCGGAGCGCGGGCCTTGGAGGATGCCGGCGCGGCACTCACCACGAACACCCCCGGCGAGCGCTCCTGCATCGCCAGGTCTTGCCCGGCCAGCAGGCGCTGCAGGGCGTCGTGCGGGGTGTGGCGGCCGTCGAGGGCCGGCGCGTTGCGGCCACTTACGCTATCGGCAGCGAACAGCAGCTGGATGCCACTCTGCCGCGCCAGTGTCGTGAGCGAAGCCTGCAGCGGGCCGGCCGGCAGGTGTAGTTCGACAGGTGCGGACGCAGCGGTCTGCGCGGTGGCGGGCAGCGCCGCACACAGGCAGGCGGCAAGCAGGGTGGGGGCCAGCCGGCGCAGCGCGGCAGGCGGAACAGGGCGGATCATGCGGGGGTCCTTCGGAAGGGTTCAAGCACTTGCCGGATGGGACGGCGCGCAACCCACCCTCGGCGTGGCAATCAATCGCGGGCACGCAGATGCAGGCTGCCGTCGGCGGCGGTATGCACCTGGACCGGCAGGATCTCCGGCAACAGGGCGACCGCCGTCTCGGCACGGTCGGCATCGAACACGCCCGACACCTGCAGTGGTCCCAGTGCCGGGTCGTCCAGCACGATCGGACGGTCGTGATAGCGCTGCAGGATGCGCAGCACCTCGGCCAGCGGCATGCGGTCGAACTGCAGCCGGCCGGTGGTCCAGTCGGCCCGGTCCGGATCCACTGCTTCCGGCGGAGACAGGGACCCCGGCTGGGCCAGCAGGCGCTGCCCCGGCTTCAGCCGCTGCTCGGTGCCGCCGCCATCCACGCTGACACCGACCTCGCCGCGCCAAAGCGTGACCTCGCTGAGATCGCCCTGGCGGTCAACATCGAACACCGTGCCGTAGTTGCGTACCTGTACCGGCCCGGCATCGACCTGGAAGCGGCGCCACGCCGAATGCTGCACCTCGAAGCGCGCATGGCCCTGCGCCAGCAGCACCCGCCGCGAACGCAGGTGGCGACGGACCTGCAGGTGGGTCCCCGCGTCGAGCAGCACGCGGCTGCCGTCCGGCAGCTCGATGTCGCGGCGCTCGCCGACGGCGGTCTGGTAGTCACGCATTTGCCAGGCCGGGTCGGCCAGCAGCAGCGCGGCGGCCGCCAGCAACAGCACCGGCAGTACCCGTTTCGCGCCAGATCCGCCGCGCCGCCGCTGCAGCTGCTCCGGGCCTGGCAACGGGAAACGCTCCTTCAGTGCCTCCCGGTGCTGATCGAGCGTGTCCTCGGCGGACGGTTCGGCGGGCGGCGACGGCGGTACCGGATCGGGTGATGCAGGGCTCACCGCAGCGCACCGTGCAGCCGACAGTCGGCCATGGCCAGGCGCAGGTGACGTTCCACCGCCTTCAGGCCGATGCCCATCCGCTGCGCCACTTCGGTCTGGGGCAGCTCGTGGATCTTGTGCAGGATGAACACCTGCTGCCGCCGGCAGGGCATGCGCTCGATGCTGGCGGTCAGCCGCTGCAGCGCCTGCTGGCCCTGCGCCTGGCGCTCGGGTCCGGGGCGCTCGCAGGCGCCTTCGGGAAGCTCGGCGCGGGGCTCCACCCAGTGCCGGCGCAGGTCCTCGGCGCGGCAGCGGTCGACCGCTGCGTCGTGGGCGATCCTGCGCAGCAGCGCGATCGGTTGGCGGGCGTCATGCACGGCCGGACGTTCCAGCAGGCGTACACAGATATCGTGTACCACTTCGCGGGCCAGCCCGGGCGAGCGGAACCGGCGATGCAGGTAGTCCACCAGTTCCTCGTAGTGGCGCACCAGCGAGGTCACCAGCGGCAGCGCAGGTGGGCGGGGAAGTGTCGGCTGGGACATCCGGACGGGCAGCAAGGGTGAAAGGCGGGTGCCGGGAGGTCATCCCTGCGTAATGACGCAATACTAATGGGAACTGTTCTCGTTTGCCATGCCGCGATCGCCAGGGCGATTGTTCGCCGCGCCTGGAAAGTGAATCCACGATCATCGGCTGGAGCGCAGAATCGCCCACGGCTAGCCTGCCTGCAGGCTCAAGGAGGTGGACCATGCATGTGCTTCTGGTGATGGTGGGCGGCATTGTGCTGTTGGGAGTGTTCCTGTTGTTCGGACGGCTGTGGAGCGTAGGCACCTCACAGCTGCCCACGGCCCTGATCGCGTTCATTGCCACCTGGCTGTTGGTGACGGTGGCCAACCTGTGGGTGGGTGTCAGCAAGGCCGGCTACGGGATGCGCGAAGAACTGCCGATCCTGCTGCTGGTGTTCGCGGTGCCGGCCCTGCTGGCCGGCCTGCTCTACTGGCGCCTGGCGCGCTGAAGGAAAGCCATGAGTACACGACTGCGATTGCCGGCCCTGCGCCAGCGCGACGGCCACCACGCCCGCGTGACCTACGAAGAACTGTTCTTCGACCTGGTCTATGTGTTCGCGGTCACCCAGCTGAGCCACCACCTGTTGCATCACCTGGACCTGGCCGGCGTGCTGCAGACCCTGGTGCTGTGGTTTGCGGTGTGGCTGGGCTGGCAGTACGCCTGCTGGGTCAGCAACTGGTTCGATCCGGAGGCACCGCGCATTCGTGGCCTGCTGTTTGCCACCATGCTGTTGGCCTTGCTGATGTCGTCGTCCATTCCCGAGGCGTTCGCCGACCGTGCCTGGGTGTTCGCCGGGGCCTACGCCACCATGCAGGTCGGGCGTACCGCCTTTGTGCTGTTCGAGGTCGGCCACACACACCCGCTGGCGCCGAACTTCCGCCGCATGCTGGCGTGGGTGAGCGTATCGGCCTGCTTCTGGCTGGCAGGTGCGGCAGCCGAGGGGAATACGCGGCTGGCGCTGTGGGCGGTGGCGGTGGCGTGCGAATACGTCTCACCGATGTTCGGCTTCGCGTTCCCGGGGCTGGGTCGTTCGCACACCCGCGAGTGGACCATCGAGGGCGGGCACCTGGCCGAGCGCTGCCAGCTGTTCGTCATCGTTGCACTGGGCGAGACGTTGCTGGCCACCGGTGGTGTGCTCAGCGAGGTCGAACAGTGGAGTGGGGCGGTGGTGTCGGCGGTGCTTGCCACCTTCGCCGGCACGATCGCCATGTGGTGGCTGTATTTCGGCATCTCCAGCCGCGACGCCACCGAGGCCATCAGCCATGCTGAAGACCCCGGGCGGATGGGGGCCAACTTCCACTATGTGCACGCGCTGCTGATCGCCGGGATCATCGCTACGGCGGTGGGCAATGACCTGGTCATGGACCACCCGCACGCTGCGGTGACGCCGGTGTATGCGGCCGTGCTGGTTGCAGGGCCATTGATCTACCTGCTGGGCAGCGCGCTGTACAAGCGCGTGGTATACGGGCGCGCACCGTACTCGCATCTGATCGGTGCGGTGGCACTGGTCCTGCTGGGCGTGGTGTTGCCGCAGACCCATCTGCTGGCCGCCGGTTGGCTGACCAGTGCGGTGCTGCTGGCGGTGGGGTTGATGGATACGCGGTTGAAGCACCGTCTGCAACGCGCCTGATCCACACGGCGGCTCGCACTGCTTGCGCAGGCGGGCAATGGGAGTAGCGTTGGCGGTGGGTGCTCTTGGAGCCGGGAGTGGCGCAACATGCAGAGCGTTCCGCAATGGCTCGTCTGGGCCGGGTTGTCAGCCTGCTTCGCCGCTCTGACCGCGCTGTTCGCCAAGGTTGGGGTCAAGGGCGTCGACTCGGATCTGGCCATGGCCATCCGCACCCTGGTGGTGGCGGCGGTGATCCTGCCGCTGGTGGTGATCAGCGGCAAGTGGTCGAATCCATTGCTGCTGCCGGGGCGCACGCAGCTGTTCCTGGTGCTGTCGGCACTGGCCACCGGCGCCTCGTGGCTGTTCTACTTCCGCGCGCTGCAGAGTGGTGAACTGGCCAAGGTGGCGGTGGTCGACAAGTTCAGCGTGGTGCTGGTGATCGTGCTGGCTTACCTGCTGCTGGGCGAACGACCGAGCCTGCGGGAGTGGAGCGGCATCGGCCTGGTGGTTGCCGGGGTGATCGTGCTGGCGACGAAGAAGTAGCGGGATTCAACCATCACACGGAAGTGCAGGATGCAGGGCGAAGCACACGGTAGAGTCGACTCTACCGTCTCCCTCTACCGCCTGGGGTGGCCTGGCCAAGCGCGGCGGCCATTGCCGCAAGTTTGCCGACCGTGTTGAGGTTGCGGGCGGTGCATTGCTGGGCATAGGGAATCCGCAGGCGTGAGTCGGCCATGCCGTCGCCATAGTGGACGAAGATCTCGCGTGTACCCAGCACCAGCTGCTCATCGCGCAGGCCGGTCACCCCGGTCAAGGGATCCGTGGGCAGTGCCTCATCCACGAACAGCGCGACCACACGATTGCCGGCGGCGTGCGGGAACGGATTGCCGGCGGCAACCGCCGCGATCTCGGCTGCCGAGCGCACCAGCACACCCACCGGTTTTCCGGCATAGGCCTGCAGCCGTTGGCCAAGGGCTTTCCGCACGCCGGCTTCGTCAAGTCCGCTGCGGAACACCACGTTGCCGCTGGCGATATAGGTGCGGACGTCGGTGAAGCCTGCGTCCTCGCACATCGCCACCAGTTCAACCATCGGCAGCTTGCCGGTGCCGCCGACGTTGACTGCGCGTAGCAGCGCGACATGCACGCTCATGGGGTGCCCGCCTGCAAGCGGTCGTACATGCGCACCAGGTCGACCAGCGTACGCGCGCCCATCTTGCGCATCACCTGTGCGCGGCGCACCTTCACGGTGATCTCGCTCACCCCGAGGTCGCCGGCGATCTGCTTGTTGAGGCGGCCGCGCACCACGCCGTCGACCACCTCGCGCTCGCCGGGGTTGAGGGTATTCCAGCGCTGCTGCAGGGCGTCCAGTGCCTCGCCGTCACGGCGGCGCTGGCGGTCGATGTCGATCCCCTTGTGGATTGCATCCAGCAGCTCCTGGTCACGGAACGGCTTGGTCAGGAACTCGATGGCACCGTCCTTGATCGCGTTGACACCCATCGCGATGTCGCCGTGGCCGGTGATGAACACCACCGGCAGCTGCAGGCCGTGGCTGCCCATCGTGCGATGGAACTCCAGCCCACTCTGGCCGGGCATGCGCACATCCAGCACCAGGCAGGCCGGTGCATCTTCCAGTTCGTGCTCGAGGAATGCCTGGGTGGAGGCGAAGGCCCGTACCTGCAGGCCCATCGAGGCGAGCAGGTCTTCCAGCGCGGCGCGCACCGACGGATCGTCATCGATCACATAGACGATGGGCGCTGGATCGGCGGCGGGTGCAGCGGGCTTACGCATGAGGAAGTTCCGTGGCGATGGGCAGGTCAAACACAAAGCAGGCACCCCCGCCGCTGGGGCGCTCGGCTCGGATCCTGCCTTCGTTGGCTTCGATCATCGAACGGCTCAGGCTGAGACCGAGCCCCAGCCCGTGTGATTTGGTGGTCCAGAAGGCATCGAACACGCGCTCAGGATGGTCGATTGGCAGGCCGACACCGCGGTCGCGCACGCTGAGGCTGATCCGCTGTCCGTCGCGTTGGGTCAACAGGGACAGGCGTCGATCAGCGGCGGGCACGGCCTCCATTGCGTCCACCGCATTGAGGATCAGGTTGCCGATCACCTGCTGCACCTGCACGCGATCGGCCTGTACCAGCGGCAGGTCGGCATCGAGCAGCAGGGCCACGGCCACGCCGTGCTGGTCCAGCTCGCTGCGCGACAGCGCCAGCATTTCCTCCACCGCCTGGTTCAGGTCGAAGGCGCGTCGTTCCGGTGCCGCACCCTGGGTCAGGCCGCGAATGCGGGCGATCACGTCACCGGCGCGATGTGCATCGTCCAGGATGCGGGACACGGTCTGCCGGGCCTTGTCGACGTTCGGTGGGTCCTGTGCCAGCCAGCGCTGGCAGGCCTCGGCGCTGCTGGCAATGGCCGCCAGCGGCTGGTTGACTTCATGTGCGATGGAGGTGGTCAGCTCGCCCACGGTCGACGCGCGCGCCACCCGCAGCAACCGGCCCTGCGCTTCCTGCACTGCGGCCTTGGCCGCTTCCATCTTCAACGCGAGGTAGGTGGTGATGCCGATCACCAGCATGCCGATCACCGAATTGACCAGGCCGATGCGATAGGTGCCGAAGCGGGTGAGGAAGAAGCTCAGGGCGGTGAGTGCGATGCAGGCGATGGCCAGGCTGATCAGCCCGCGCGCACTCAGCACTCGTGATGCGGCGAGGATGACCGCTGCATAGAAGCAGGCCGCAGCCACGGCGTAGTCGGTGACGGTATCGACCAGGAAGATCGCCGCCATCACAACGATCAGGGCCAGCAGCACCAGCGGGCGGCGGGGCGACAGCGATGGCATCGGGACGTCTCCCTGGCGTGGGGGGGAAGGATAGCAAAGCCGGATTTGGTAGATGCCGACCTTGGTGGGTGCCGACCGTTGGTCGGCACGAACGCCTGGGGCCGGGATTCTGTGGTTTGTGCCGACCAACGGTCGGCACCCACCAGAGCAATGCACGGTTTTTCCGGCGTCCATGAGGTTGCCGGCCAGCGGCCGGCACTACCGAGCGGCTACTCCTCCAGGCTGGCGTTCCAGAACCCCTGCAGCACGCCGGGGGTGGTCGCCAGCGTGGCCAGTACTGCATCCAGTTCGCCGGCATCGACCGTGGTGGCGTACAGCACCGCTTCTATCTCCACGTCGCGCTCGCCGAACGGGCGCTGGTCCACCGCGCGTACCGGGTAGTGCGCCTGTTCCAGCAGCAGCAACAGCTGGTCCAGCACCTCGGCCTGCTGCTCACGTTGGCAGACCACGTTGATCGCATAGGTCGCCTCGCTGAATGCCTCCGGCAACGGCTGCCGCTGGATGCGGTTCACCACCGGCCGCAGCAGGGTGTTGGCGGCCAGCACGAACACGGCCGCCAGTACCGCTTCGGGCAGCAGCTTGATACCCGCACAGGCGCCAACCGCCGCCGAGCCCCAGAGGGTGGCCGCGGTGTTCAGGCCGGACACCTGCGCGCCGTCCTTCATGATCGCGCCGGCGCCGAGGAAGCCGACACCGGAGATCACATAGGCCACCACGTGCAGTGGCGACGGCGGGCCGCCGTACAGGTCGTGGAAGCGCACGGCCAGGTCCACGAACACTGCCGCACCCACCGCCACCAGTGTATTGGTGCGCAGACCGGCGGTGCGTTGGCGCAGCTGTCGCTCCAGGCCGATGACGGTGCCAAGCACGAAGGCCACCGAGAGGCTGATCAACGAGCTCAGGGTCGCGCCGGCGTTGAACGCCGGCAGGTTCGGATTGATGTCCATTGTGCTTCTCCCTGGACCAGGCGGCGGGCGCTTACTGCCAGCCGTAGCGACGGATGTAGATCTTCTTCAGCAGGGTGGTCAGCACCGCGTAGCCGAACAGGATCGCCACCAGGAACGGCCAGTAGCCGGTCGGCAGGGCCTGCAGCTTGAAGTAGCCAGCCAGCGGACTCATCGGCAGGGCCACGCCGATGGCCATGATCAGGCCGGTCATCACCAGCAGCGGCGGCGCGGCGATGCTCTGCAGGAACGGCACCTTCGGTGTACGGATCATGTGCACAATCAGCGTCTGGGTCAGCAGGCCCACCACGAACCAGCCGGACTGGAACAGGCCCTGGTCGGCTGGTGTGCGCGCATCGAACACGTACCACATCAGGGCAAAGCAGCTCAGGTCGAAGATCGAGCTGATCGGTCCGAAGAACACCATGAAGCGTCCAATGTCTGCCGGGTTCCACTTCAGCGGCTTGCGCACCAGCTCCTCGTCCACGTTGTCGAACGGAATGGCGATCTGCGAGATGTCGTACAGCAGGTTCTGCACCAGCAGCTGCAGTGGCAGCATCGGCAGGAACGGCAGGAAGGCCGAGGCCACCAGCACCGAGAACACGTTGCCGAAGTTGGAGCTGGCAGTCATGCGGATGTACTTCAGCATGTTGTTGAAGGTGCGCCGGCCCTGGATCACACCTTCCTCCAGCACCATCAGGTTCTTTTCCAGCAGGATGATGTCGGCCGCCTCCTTGGCGATGTCCACCGCACTGTCCACGCTGATGCCGATGTCCGCCGCACGCAGCGCCGGTGCATCGTTGATGCCATCGCCGAGGAAACCGACCACCTTGCCCTGCGCACGCAGCTCGCGCACCAGGCGCTCCTTGTGCAGCGGGGTCAGGCGAGCGAACACGCGGTGGTGGTGCAGCGCCCGCGACAGCGCGCCGTCATCCATGCGCTCGATCTGCGGACCGGTCAGAATGGTGTCTGCCTCCAGCCCGACCTGCGCGCAGACGCGGGCGGTCACCAGTTCGTTGTCACCGGTGAATACCTTCACCTCCACGCCATGCGCGGCCAGCGCCTGCAATGCCTGCGCAGCCGATTCCTTGGGCGGGTCGAGGAAGGCCACGTAGCCGACCAGGGTCAGGCCGCACTCGTCAGCCTGCGAATACACGGTCTGGCTGGCAGCAGTTTCCTTCATCGCCACTGCCACCACGCGCAGGCCCTGTTCGTTCAGTTCCTCCGTGGTCTGCCGCACGCGCGCCAGCCGCTGCTCATCCAACGCCTTGTCCTCGCCGTTCTCGCGCACGGTGCTGCACACCGCCAGCATTTCTTCCACTGCTCCCTTGCAGATCAGCTCATGGTGGTCCTCGCGTTCGGACACCACCACCGACATGCGGCGGCGCTCGAAGTCGAACGGAATCTCATCCACCTTGTGGTAGTCCTGCGACAGCCGCAGCGAGCTCTGCAGCTCCACGTGCTCCAGCACCGCACGGTCCAGCAGGTTGATCAGCCCGGTCTGGAAATGGCTGTTGAGGTAGGCAAACTTCAGCACATCCTCCGAATCGTGACCGAACACATCGGTGTGCCGTTCCAGCGCGATCTTGTCCTGGGTGAGGGTGCCGGTCTTGTCGGTGCACAGCACTTCCATCGCACCGAAGTTCTGGATCGCATCCAGACGCTTGACGATCACCTTGCGCCGCGACAGCAGCACCGCACCCTTGGCCAGGGTGGAGGTGACGATCATCGGCAGCATTTCCGGGGTCAGGCCCACCGCCACCGACAGCGCGAACAGGAATGCCTCGGTCCAGTCGCCCTTGGTCCAGCCATTGATCAGTAGCACGAACGGCACCATCACCAACGCGAAGCGGATCAGCAGCCAGCTGACACTGTTGACGCCGGCCTGGAACGCAGTCGGCGCGCGGTCGGTGGCGGTGCTGCGCTGGGCCAGGGTGCCGAAGTAGGTACGGTTGCCGGTGGCCAGCACCACGGCGGTGGCGGTGCCGGACACCACATTGGTGCCCATGAACAGCAGGTTGTGCTGCTCCAGCAGACCAGCCAGGCCATCGCCCGGGTGCGCGAACTTCTCCACCGGCAGCGACTCGCCGGTCATCGCTGCCTGCGCCACGAAAAGGTCCTTGGCGGTCAGCACGCGGCAATCGGCCGGAATCATGTCGCCGGCCGACAGCACGATGTGGTCACCGGGCACCAGCTCACGGATCGGCAGGTCCAGCAACCGCGCCGGGCGACGGCTGTGCAGGTGGGCACCGAAATACTGGTCGGCAACGTCTGCCGCCTCGGTGCCCGGATTGCGGCGCAGCACGCGCGCGGTGTTGCCGACCAGTGCCTTCAACCGCTCGGCGGCACGGTTGGAACGGCCTTCCTGCACGAAGCGGATCAGCGTGGACAGCAGCACCATCGCACCAATCACCACGGTGGCCTTGATGTCCTCGGTCAGCCAGGACACCGCCGCCAGCACGGTCAGCAGCAGGTTGAACGGATTGCGGTAGCACTGCCACAGATGGCGCCACCACGGAAGCGGTTTTTCGTGATCGACCTCGTTGGGGCCGAGCGTGGCCAGCCGCTCCTGGGCCTCATGCGGGCTGAGGCCATCGACGTGCGAGTCGAGCGCGGCCAGCAGGCGCGGCTCGTCCAGCTGCGACAGGGTCACCAGGCCGGTGGTGAGCGCGAACGGTGCGGCTTCGGCGCTGCCCGGGCCGAAGCCGGCTTCGGGCATGGCGCGACGGCCGAACAGGTTGCCTGCGCGACGGCTGCGCAGGAAGGCATTGAACCAGGCGTTGAGCAGGCTCATGGGAACTCCTTGAATGTCAGAGCCGGCCGCGGCCGGATTACGAACGGAATGGATGCAACGGATCAGGCGTGGCGCATCGCCAGTACCGCCGGTGACCACGGCTGCATATGCAGGCGCTGGCTGCCACCGATGCACAGCGGCTTCATCGCATCGCGAAGGGGGTAGGGCAGATGGCGCAGCACGTTGATGCGCTCGCTGATCGGCAGCAGCGACAGTGCGTCGGCGACCACGCGCGGCGAACCGAGCGACAGCGAACGGGCGAAAACCACGGGGCCGTGCTGCAGCAGTTGGCTGCGCAGGGCGGCAACATCGCGCTCGCCGATCAGGCGGCGCAGGGTGATGTAGAGGATCTTGTAGGACATGGGGGCGATCTCCAGGCAGGCGGTGCCTGACGATCCCCCGTCACTCAGGCAGGCGGGGACCGGCGGGCGGGCGCCAGGAACAGGCAACAGGCGGGCATACGGGGCGCGGGGCGCCCGGCAGGGTCGGGGTCCATCTGCGTCTCCATGAAGGGAGGGAGCCAGCCAGGGTTGCCCTGGCCAGTGGCGCTATTGTCCGCCCCTGAATGGGGTAGTCCTAGAGGCTCGTGGGTTAGCCCGGCTATACCTTGGTATAGCCGGGCGAGCATCGCGCCAATCGATGGCGCATCAAGGAATCAATGCGAGGTGCTGGTCTGCTTGCACACGTCGTACTCGCCGCGGCTCAACGTCTTGTTGCGATCGGTATCGCAGGCGTGCAGTCGTTCGGCCCAGTCTGGCGCCACCGCATCCACTTCGGCCAGGGTGACGATGCCGTCCTTGTCCTTGTCCAGCGATTCATAGGCAGGGATGAGCTTCACTTCGGTTACGTCCTCGGCTGCGGTGGCCTTGCTGGCTTCCTGGGTCTTGGAACAGGCGCCCAGCAGCAGGCCCAAGGAGATGGCGAGGACAACAGGAACGTAGCGAATACCGGTCATGACAGGCTCCAGGAGTGGGGGCGCGGGCCACGCTTGTGGATGGCCACGGCTGGATCTTCGGTCGGGGTCTGTAAGCGAGCTGCGAAGAACCGGCCCGGTGGACATGTGCCGGTGGGCCGCCATTCACCGGGCCGCATAGCGGCGATCGCGCAGAGATGCCCGGGGAGGCGGTTGGACGGAGTTGGATCGACGGAGTCGGCTCGGTAGAGTCGACTGCTAGTTGACTATCACGCGAAGCGCAGGGTTCTCAGCTTCCCCCCAGCAGTCGACTCTGCCCTCGAACGGTGGGATGCCGGCCAGCGGCCGGCACAACCATTTCCTCAGAAGCGGTCGGCGAACGCATCCGTGGCGCGCACCAGCGCATCGACCGTCGCCGGCTCGTTCGCGCTATGTCCCGAGGTCACCATCTCCAGCTTTGCCTCCGGCCAGGCCTTGGCCAGGTCCCAGGCGCTGCGCGGCGGGCAGATAATGTCGTAGCGGCCCTGCACGATCACGCCGGGCAGATGGCGGATGCGATCTATATCGCGCAACAGCTGGTTCGGTTCCAGGAAGATACCGTTGCGGAAGTAATGCGCTTCGATGCGGGCCTTGGCCAGAGTGTCCAGCGGGTCATCCGTGGAAACAGCATCCACGTCGTGCTGCAGGGTGGCGGCGTTGTCTTCCCAGCCCAGCCAGGCCTGCGCGGCTGCGATGCGGGTGGCCTCATCGGCGCTGTCCATGCGCGTCCAGTAGGCCGCAATCATGTCGCCACGCTCGCCTTCTGGAATGTAGGCCTCGTAGCGATCCCAGCGCTCCGGGAAGATCCAGCGCGCACCGCCGTTGGCCTCGGCGAACCAGCGGTTTTCCATCTCGCGGCCCAAGAAAACGCCACGCACGATCAGGCCGGTGGCACGCTCGGGATGTGCCTGCGCGTAGGCCAGCGACAGGGTCGAGCCCCAGGAACCGCCATAGACCAGCCAACGCTCAATGCCGAGGTGCTCGCGCACCTTCTCGATGTCGGCCACCAGTTCCTGCGTGGTGTTGTCGCGCAGCTCGCCGAACGGCGTGGAGCGACCGCTGCCGCGCTGGTCGATCAGCACGATGCGGTAGCGCGCCGGGTCGAAGAAACGGCGATGGGTGGGCGAAATACCCGCACCCGGTCCGCCATGCAGGTACACCACCGGAATGCCCTCCGGCGTGCCGCACTCTTCGATGTGCAGCGTGTGCAGATCGCTTACCGGCAGAGTGAACTCGCGGTACGGCTCGATGGTTGGGTACAGAGTGCGCATGGCGGGTGTCTCACAAGCAGGGGCGGCCAGCATAGCGCCTCGCGCCGACCGAGGCAGGGGGTGTTGCTTGCGGGACGCTGGAAATGGGCTTGCCGATGCGCATAAGCTTCTGGGATGCACGCGACCACGACAAGGACGTCCACGTTCAGCATCAGCCTCGGCAGTGGCGCCCGCGAGCTGCTGAAGTGGATCGCATTGCTGGCCATGACCGGCGACCACGTGGCCAAGGTGGTGTTCGGTGGCTACGTGCCGGTGGTCACTGAACTGGGGCGCATCGCCTTTCCGCTGTTCGCACTGGTGATGGCCTGCAACCTGGCCCAACCGGGCGCCGACCTTCGCAAGTCGATGCGTCGCCTGGCCCTGTGGGGCGTCATCGCCCAACCGCTGCATGCCTTGGTCTTTGGCTCCTGGCTGCCGCTCAACATCCTACTCACGTTCGCCCTGGCTGCCGTGGCGGTGCACGCGCTGGCCAACAACCGGCCCCTGTTGCTGTTGTTGGCGGCGGGTGTACTGCCGATGCTGGTGGACTACCAGTGGGCCGGAGTCGGCAGTGTCCTGCTGGCCTGGATCGCGTTCCGCCATCGCGCGTGGTGGACGCTGCTGATTGCCTTGGCGGCGGTGTGCTGGGCCAACCGGAACGGCTGGGCCGTGCTGGCAGTTCCCGTGGTGCTGCTGGCCGCACGGGTGCAGTGGCAACTGCCACGCTGGCGCTGGATGTTCTATGGGTACTACGTGGGGCATCTGCTGGTACTGGCGGTGGTGGCGCGCGTGCTTTCTTGATCAATACATGGGTGGTCGTGCCTTGTGTCGGTAGATCCACGCCATACGTGGATGCTTCTGGCGGATTGCCTGGCATTCTGTAGAGCCGAGCCCATGCTCGGCTCATCAAAGGAAACGGAGCCGAGCATGGCTCGGCTCTACAGTACGCCCACGCCGCCCATGGATGCCTTTCAGAAATCCATCGTGGCCGACAACAACACCGTTCTCGGTGCCCCCAGCGCCAGGCTGGAAAGCAACGGCATGCCCCAATACGCCTTGTTGGTCACGTTGTTCACGCTCGCTCTCAGGGCAAGCGGTCGTCCGGCCACGGTGGTGCTGTAGCGCGCACCCACATCGAACAAAGTGCGCCCAGGTACCGACAGGCTATTGTCTGCGCTGATGTACTGCTTCGACATGGCGGTGGCATTGCCGGTCAGGGTAAAGCCCTCCAGTGCAGGCACATCCCATTCCACGCCCAGCTTGGCCTGCCGCTGCGCAACCGCCGTGGCCATGCGGCCTTCATTCACGCCACCGGCCGTGCGGGTCAGCTTGGGCTGCACATAGGCCATGCCACCCAGCAGGCGCACGCCATCCAGCGGTGAGCCGAAGAAACCCCATTCCACGCCGCGGTTCCGTTGTTCACCACCGAACGAGAAGACATTCGTGACCGGGTCGGTGTAGCTGCTCGGGCGCTTGATCTCGTACACGCTGAAGGTGTGCGTGAAGCTGCCAAGGTCCAGTTTCAGGCCGAGCTCCTTCTGCTTGGTGCGGAAAGGCGCGAACACATCGCCGGCGTTGGCAGCAGTCATCGGCGCGGTGGCGCCCTGGCTGAGGCCTTCGATGTAGTTGGTGTAGATCGAAAGCTTATCGGTGGCCTTCACCAGCAACGCGGCGGCAGGGGTGGTGGCGCTCTCGTCATAGCGTGAGGTGCGCGCACCGCTGGCCACGTTGAAGGTCTCGCTGACCACCTGCTGGCGACGCACGCCCAGCGTCAGTTGCGCGCGGTCATCGGCGAAGGACAAGGTGTCGGCGAAGCCGAGGCTGTCCAGCCGCAGCTCGGTGTGCGAGATATGCGGCGCCACGAACGGCGCGGCCGGGCCCCACACCGGGTTGTACAGGTTGGTGGTCCAGTCCCAGCCCGGCACGCTGCGGCGGCCGTAGTCGTTCTGGGTGTGCTGGTAATGGGTCACGTTGGCAGCCCACTGGTGGCCGACGCTGCCGGTACGGAAGCTGCCGCGCAGGCCAGCATCACCGGACTGCTTCTTGATGTCGAACGCCAGCTGGCCGATCACGGTAGTGAAGTCACCGGCTGGGTTGAGGATCTGCGCGCTGATCGATCCGTTGTAGCGGTAGTCGGTCTTGCTGGTGCCGTAGGCCAGGTAGGCCATCAGGTTGTCGATGATATCCAGCTCGCCACGCAGCATCGCGCCCTTGTCCTGGCTGTCCACGTAGGCCCAGTCCGGGTTGATCAGTGTGTCGCCTCGCGGCGGGCGGGGAATGGCGACGCCCGGTGCCAGGCCGACACCACGGGCCGGGCCGTCGACGCGGTCGTCGGCGCTGTACAGATCGGCCGACAGGCGGGCGCGCTCGCCGCGCCAATCCAGCGCCAGCGAGCCCAGCTGCACCTTCTTGCTCTGCTTGCCCACTGCACCGTCGCCATCACGGTAAGCGCCGTTGAAGCGGATGCCGAACTGCTTGTCGGCGCCCAGACGGCGGCCCACATCCACATGGGTGCCGAACTGCGCATCGGAGGCGAAGTTGGCGCTGATCCGCAGCAATGGCTGGTCATCCGCACGCTTGGGCACCAAGTTGACGCTGCCACCGACCGAGCCGCCCGGCGGCATGCCGTTGAGCAGGGCGGACGGGCCCTTCAACACCTCGATGCGCTCGAACATTTCCGGTGAGGTGCGGTAGTACGGCGCGATGCCGCTGAGGCCGTTGAAGGTGGTGTCGCTGCTGCTGGAGGCGAAGCCGCGGATGGCGTAGTTCTCGCTCCAGGAACCGGTGACGCCGTTACTGAACACCGTGGGGTCGGTGGCGGCGATGACGTCGGTGAGGTCCTTGGCCTGGCGGTCGCGGATGAAGGCTTCGGTGTAGCTGACCGTACTGAACGGCGTATCCATGAAGTCCTTGTCGCCGAGCAGGCCGACGCGGCTGCCAGAGGCCACCTGTCCGCCGGCATAGTCGCCGGTCACCCGGCGCTGTTCCTGCACCTGCACCGAAGGCAGGGTGGACGGCGTCGACTCGGCCAGCGCGGCGAACGAGGCCAGCAGGCCCAGCGCCAGGACCGACACCCGGATGCCCAGCGCCTGCGTCTGGCCGCTACGCGCATTGGGGGTGCTCTGGTAGCGCCGGGCCATGCCCGGCGGGAGCATCACCAGGCGGGTCGGATCAGCAGCTGCGCGCTGCAGCAGAGAGGAAAGGTCGTACACGGTCATGCCAGATTCCTGTGAATCGCAGGTGCGAACGCGCCTGGCGCGCTGCCGACGGCAAGCACGGGGGTGGGCGCAGCGCAGGGTTGTCGGCTGGGTGGGAACCTGGCGGGAAGTGAGCCATGGGCTCGATTGCGGACGGCGGCGGGGTTGCGAACCAGACGCATTCCGAATTAGTTGAGTAAATTAAACTAAATTACATGAAGCGGACAAGAGGGTCCCTTTGCTGGCACCCTCGCTACGGTATGAGCATGCAACCTGAGATCCCGGCGCCGGCCCGTGGCCGCCCGCCTACCATCACCCCAGATCGGCTGGCCGACATCGGCATCACGCTGGGCCTGCCGAACCTGACCATGGCCAATGTGGCCGCCGAGCTGGCGGTGACCCAGGCCGCGCTCTACAAGCGCGTGGCCAATCTGGAGGCCTTGAAGCGGCTGGTTGCCGATACGGTGTTCCAGCGCTGGCAGATTCCGCGTGCGTCTGCCGATGCGCCGGGTGGGTTGCAGGCCTACCTGCTGGGGTTCGTGGAATCACTGTGCGAGGTGGTGAAAGCGCACCCGGGGTTGCCGCCTTACCTGCTGCGCCGTTCGGTGGCGACCACGCCGATGCTGGAGAAGATCGCCTCGCACCAGGCGCATGTGGCCGAGGTGTTCGGCCTGCCGCTGGACAAGGCGCGCTGGTTGCTGGCCACGATAGCGTTCTACTGCATTGCCGGTGCGGATACGGTGTACGGGCTGGTGGATGACGAAACCGAAGTGTTGACCGGCCGCCGCGTGCAGGACGAGGAAGTGATCGCCGAATTCAAGCAGGGCATGCGTGCGCTGGTGATAGGTTCGCTGGAGGTATTGGAGCTTCGGTAGATCCACTCCATGCGTGGATGCCGTCGCACGGTTGGCCAAGGCAGCATCCAGGCATGGCGTGGATCTACAATGCGGCCATGCCTGCCACGCCCACCCTCGATGATCTGCGCCGCCATGCGGTGGCGCGCACGCTGTTCAAACCCACCACGCTGATGACCGCGATCCGGCGCCTGGGCTTCGTGCAGGCCGACCCGATCCGCGCGCCGGCACGTGCGCAGGACCTGACCTTGCGCCACCGGGTGAAGGACTATCGCGCCGGTGATCTGGAGCGGCGTTATACGCGTCTGCCGGTGGAAGAAGATTGCCTGGTGAACTACGGCTTCCTGCCACGCGAGCATTTGGCGCTGATGCACCCGCGCGTGTGCAAGCGCGAGTGGGACGCCGAGACCCATCGCCGCGCGGCCGACGTGCTGGCCTTCGTGCGCGAGCGCGGCAGCGTGCACCCGCGGGAGGTGGATCAGGCGTTCGCGCATGGGCGGGTGACCAACTACTGGGGCGGCACCAGCAATGCCAGCACGCACCTGCTGGATGGCATGCATTACCGTGGCCTGCTGCGCGTGCAGCGGCGCGACAGCGGCACCCGCATCTACGCCGTGGCCGACCACGCCGAGGCAGATGCCAGCGAGCAGGCGCAGATTGAACGCGCCGCCGCCCTGATCGATCTGGTGGTGCGCAAGTACGCGCCACTGCCGTCGGCCAGCCTGACCTATCTGGTGCGCCTACTGGGCTATGGCGCACCGCATCTGGCCGAGCAGACCCGGCAGGCGTTGATGCTGGCAAAGCACCAGCTGGCCAGCTGCACGCTGGACGGCACCACCTGGTACTGGCCGGCGGACGAGAACCCGCGCTCGCACCGGCATGCGCCGGACGAACAGGTGCGCCTGCTGGCGCCGTTCGACCCGGTGGTGTGGGACCGCCGCCGCTTCGAGCTGCTTTGGGGCTGGGTGTACAAGTTCGAGGCCTACACGCCTGCGCCGAAGCGCCAATACGGCTACTACGCGTTGCCGATGCTGTGGCGCGACCAGGTGGTGGGCTGGGCCAATCTCAGCGTGCGCGACGGTGAACTGGCGTCCAGCGTGGGCTATGCCGGCAAGTCGCTGGCTCGCGACCGCGTGTTTCGTTCCGCGCTTGAAGACGAACTGCAGCGCATGGCGGCTTTTCTGTAGCAACTGTCTTGTCAGGCGGAGGCCATCTGGGCCTCCGCATCCCTTTTGCGGGCGTTGAGGATCACCAGCATCTTGCGCATCACCGCGACCAAAGCCACCTTGCCCGGCTTGCCCTGCTTGACGAGGGATTCAAAAAATTCCTTGAGCCGAGGCTCATAGCGTTTGGCCGTCAGCGCCGCCATGTAGAGCGCTTCGCGTACAACGGCGCGGCCTCCGGTGATGCATCGTCGCCCTTTCCAGGTTCCGCTTTCGCGGTTCATGGGGGCAACCCCTACCAAGGCCGAGATGGCTTTCCCGCTGAGCTTGCCCAGCTCCGGGAGCTCGCAGGCCAGGGTTGCCATCAACACCGGGCCGGCACCTTTGAGCTTGGCAAAGTCACGCCATCCTTCCTGTTCGGCCAGCAGCGCTGCGATGGTGGCGTCGAGCTGCTTGATGCTTTTCTGGATCTCGCCCAGGTGCTGATTCAGCATGGAAATCAGGCTGGGTTCGCTGAACGCGCGCATGCGCTGATGCTCGCTCACCCGCATCTGGACCAGGTGGCGACGTCGCTGGCACAGCTCACCCAGGCGGCGCTGCCAAGCCGCTGGCGGTACGTAGCGGGTCAGTTTTAGGGCATCGGCCATGTGGGCCAGCACCATGGCATCAATACGATCGGTCTTGGCCTGCTTTCCCGTGGCTGAGGCAAAGCTGCGGCCACGGCCAGGATTGATTCGTACCATCGGCAGGCCTGCTTCATGCAGCGCATCCAGTGCCTTTTGCTCGTAGCCGCCACTGGCCTCGAGCACGACCTGCTTGGCTGGCCACTGCTGCAACCACCGGATCAGGCTATTCCAGCCACGTTTGCTGTTCTTGAACTGGCGAAAGGCCTGTTCATGGACGGCAACATCCAGATTCTCACCACTGACATCGATCCCGATCCCAAACATGAGATAACTCCGCTAGGCTGACAGGGCCGAGAGCTCCCCCCGCTTGCCCAGTCTTATCAGTGCGAGCGCCAACTCGATCAACTGTTCGGGCGGATCAGGGAGAAACCGGCGCGGAGATCCTTGCTACAGAGCGATCGAGAAGACCTAGAGCCGAACGGTCGCCCGCGCCGGGCTCTCGGCACCTAAGGTGCCAGAGTCGCAAGAGATAAGAGCCGAGCGACGCATTGATGCCTGTCGGTCTAGGTAGTCGCCAACCTTGGTTGGCGTCGCTTTCACCGGTGCCCACCAAGGTGGGCATCTACCGATCCCGCCGCCCATGCGCCACCATCGCCACCACCACAACACCTGCGGCCACGCTGGTGTGCCCGGACAACGCGGCCAGACCGAAACCCACTCCCAGCCCGCGCATGGCGAACACGGCACTGAACACCAGCAGCGCCCAGCCGACCGCGCGCAGTTTCTCGGTCGCCTGCGCGCTCAACACACGGCGCAGCACATCGCGCTGATGGCGCTCCATCGCCAGCGCCAGACAACCGAACGCGGCCAGTGACAGCACGAACAGAATGACGTGGATCATGCGCTGGCCTCGGAAACCGCATTGCGTGACGCTGCAGACGGCCGTGTGCGCTTCACCTTCGGTGCATGCCGCCAGGTGCGCCAGGCCAGCAGCGTGTGCAGGGCGGCCAATGCCAGCAGGGTCAGGTCGGTCCCGGCAAAGGCCCAATCGCCTGCGGCCAGCGTGCGCCACAACGGATGTGCCGTAGTCATCGCCGTCAGCACCGGCAGCAGTGCAAGCAGCAACGCCGCCAGCAGGAACTGTTCGATCCACGCTCGCTTGGGTGTCCGCAGCGTGGCGTGCACGAACATGGTCGCCCAAGCCAGGAAGAACACATGCACCTCCCACGCCGCGCGCCCGTCCATGGCAGTGGGCAACAGGCGGTTCGCCCACAGATAGGCCGCCATCGCCACCGACAGGCCGGCGACGGTGGCGATGTTGAGACGCTCGACCAGGCGGAAGCCGAAGTAGGGGCGCTGCGGATCGGGCAGCTGCGCACGGCGTTTGACCGTCCACAGGACCAGCCCGGTGCCGACCATGGCGGTGCCGGCCAGGCTGACGATGAAGTACAGCCAGCGCAGGGCGGCATCGGCGAAGCGGCCCAGGTGCAGGCCATACAGCACGCCCTGTGTATCGGCGGCGACGCCCGAGTGCTCCTTGACCTGCAGCAACTGCCCGCCGCTGCCGTCGAACAGCAGATAGTTCGGGGTGGTCGAAACGCGGCTGGACTGCGCACGCACCACGGCCACGCGTGCGTTCTGGTCGCCGGGGTTCTGCACCTGCACGCTGCCCACCGATCCGGTTCCCCAGCGCTGCTCGGCCTGTTGCACCAGTGCGCCGACGTCGGTGAGCGGGGCAGGCTGGCCCGCGGCTTTCTGCGGTGGCAGGAACAGGCGCATCTCGCTGACCACCTCGGCCTGCTGGCGCTTGTCCGGCAGCTTGGCCAGGCCCCACGGCATGTACAGCACCGCCAGCATCACCAACCCGCTCCAGGTGATCATGAAATGGAACGGCAGGCCGAGCACCGAGAGTGCCGCGTGACCATCCAGCCACGAGCGCTGGCCCTTGCCCCAGCGGAAGGTGAAGAAGTCAGCGAAGATCTTCTTGTGGGTGATCACGCCGCTGACGATGGCCACCAGCATGAACATCGCGCACAGGCCGACGATCCAGCGACCCCACATCGCAGGCATGTAATGCAGGTTGAAATGGAAGGCATAGAAGAAGTCGCCGCCGCCGGTGTCGCGTGCCTGCAGCGGCGCGCCGGTGTTGGCATCGAACAGGCCCGAGTCGAAGCCATGCCGGCCACGCCCACCCGGGCTGGCCCACATCGCCGACACCCATGGCATGCGCGTGCTCGGCAGGCCGAGGTTGATCTGGCTGGCCGCTGGCGTGTCGGCCATGATCGTGGCGACGGTGCGCTTCGTGACGATAGCGGCATCCGGCAATATAGACGGCGTGGCGATTTCCGGGCGGGTATAGCGCGAGAGCTCGTCGCGGAAGTAGCTGGCGGTGCCGGTGAGGAACATCGCGTACAGGATCCAGCCGGCCAGCAGCCCGACCCATATATGCAGGTCGGACATGGTCTGGCGGATGCCGCGTGGCTTCGGGGGGCGATCGACCTTGCTCATGCAGTGCCTCCGTTGCCGACCGTCTGTGCAATCAGCCACAGTGGCAACGCGGCGACGATCAGGCCCAGCCATGCGCGCCATGCCGAGCGCACCGCGAACACCCAGACTACGGCGCCCGCGTACAACAGGAAGCTGGCCAGCATGCCGGTGAACACGGCCTGGCGGCCATCGATGGGCAGCGCCAGTGCGGCGATGCTGCACAGCGCGGCCAGCACATAGCCGCCGAACAACGCGGCGAGGATGCGTGAGACCAGCGGCAGCCAGGCCAGTACGGCGGTGGTACGGGGAACGCTCACATCACTTCTCCGGGGCGCCACGCGCGATGGCGTGGCGCCCGTGCATCAGGCATCAGAAATCGACGGTGGCCGACAGCACGGCGGTGCGCGGCGTGCCCAGCCCGGAGCCGAGGCTGCCTGCCCAGTACGCCTTGTTGGTGAGGTTCTGCACGGTGGCGCGCAGCACCAACGGGTGACCGGCGGCCTGCAGTGCATAGCGGGCACCGAGGTCGAACACGGTGCGGCCGGCTACCCATTGGCTGTTGTCGGCATTGATGTAGCCCTTGGACAGGCTGACTGCATTGCCGGTGAGGGTGAGGCCCGGCACGGCCTGCACGTCCCATTCCACGCCGAGCTTGCCCTGCCATTGCGGGGTGGCGGTGGCCAGGCGGCCCTGATTGATGCCGCCCTGGGTACGGGTCAGCTTCGGCTGCAGCCAGCCGATGCCACCCAGCACGCGCAGCTGTTCGGTGGCCTGGCCGAACACGGTCCATTCCACGCCACGGTTGCGCTGCTGGCCGCCGAACGAGAACACGTTGGTGGCCGGGTCGGTGTAGGAACCGGGCTTCTCGATCTCGTACACGCTCAGCGCACTGGCCAGGCGACCGAAGTCGAACTTGGCGCCGACTTCGCGCTGGCGGGTCTTGTACGGCGGGAACACTTCGCCGGCGTTGGCTGCGTTGACCGGTGCGGTGCTGCCCTGGCTGAGCCCTTCGATGTAGTTGGCGTACAGCGACAGGCGGTCACTGGCCTTGAACAGCAGCGCGCCGGCCGGGGTGTTGGCGCTGGTGTCGTAGCGCGACGTGCGCTTGCCACTGCTGCCGTCGATGGTATCGCTGAGCACGGTCTGGCGGCGGATGCCAAGGGTCAGCTGCACGCGGTCATCGATGAAGGACAGCGTGTCGGCGATACCGAAACTGGTGGTGCGGACTTCGCCGGTCTTCGGCAGCGACGCATTGCTGAAGCTGCGGTCGATGGCCGGGCCCCATTGCGGATTGTAGATATTGGTCACCCAGTCGCGGGCCAGCAGGTTGCGTTGGAAGCCGAACTTGTAATCGTGCTGGTACCAGGCGGCGCTGATGGCCAGTGCATGATCGACCGGGCCCGTGCGGAAGCGTGCCGACACCCCGGCTTCGGCGGTGTCCTTGCTGTAGATGAAACGCTGGTGGGCGAAGTTGTTGCGGAAGTCGCCGGCGGCATTGGTGATCAGCGTGGTGCCGCTGGCGATGGAATCGAAATCGGTATGGCCGTGACCGTAGCTGGCGTGCGCCTGCAGGTGATCATTGATGTCGAACGACCAGCGCAGCGCGGCGGCCTGGTCCTTGACGGTGCTGAAGGTCCAGCCCGGTGCGAACAGCGTGCTGGCCTTCGGCGGGCGCGGCACGGCCAGGCCAGGTGCCAGCGAGACACCACGGTTGAGGCCATCCACGTGGTCGCGGCTGCTGAACAGGTCCAGCGATACCTGCGAGCGCTCGCCGCGCCAGTCCAGGCCGAGCGATGCCAGCTGCGCCTTGTGCTGCTGGTGGTCGGTGGCGGTGTCGCCATCGCGGTGCACGGCATTGAGGCGCATGCCGAACTGCTTGTCCGCGCCGAAGCGGCGGCCGATATCCAGATGGCCACCGAACTGTGCGTCGCTGCCGTAGCTGGCGGTGAAGCGGGTCAACGGCGTGTCGCCGGCACGCTTCGGTACAAGGTTGACGCTGCCGCCGACCGAGCCGCCCGGCGGCATGCCGTTGAGCAGCGCGGACGGACCCTTCAGCACCTCGATGTTCTCGGCCAGTTCCGGGGTGACCCGGTAGTAGGGAATCAGCCCGTACAGGCCGCCGAAGCCGATGTCCGAGGAGGCCACGCCGAAGCCACGGATGTTGAAGTAATCGGTGATGCCGCCACTGGAACCGCTGTTGTAGACGCTCGGGTCGGTCAGCGCGATCACCCGTACCAGATCCGGTGCCTGGATGTTCTCGATGAATTCGGCGGTGTAGCGGGTGGTGTTGAACGGTGTGTCCATGAAATCGAGGTCGCCGAGCAGGCCGACACGGCTGCCGCGCGTCACCTGACCACCGGCGTAGGCATCGGTAGGCGCGGTCTTGTCGGCGCGTACGTTCACCGTGGGCAGCTGGCGGGCGCCATCGGGCGCGTCGTTGGCGTGGGCGGCAGTGGCGATCAGCAGCGCAGGCAGCATTGCCGCGCGCGCGGCGAGGGACAGCGCGGTACGGCGCGGGAGGGGCAGGGTTCGGGCGGGGAGGGACATGGCGGTTCTCGTCGTGGTGGGTCGTGCGATCGGCCAGCACGGCGCCGTCGATGACCTGCACGGGCAGGACGACGCGGGCTGTGGAGTGGCTGGCAGAGGGCACGGCGCTGCCGCTGGGGCAGTGCTGCACGCGAGGTGCGTGGGCGATCTGTGGCTGGGTGGAGCGAAGCGCGGAGCGCGGGTGCTGCGGGGTGGATCAGATATCGTCGGCGAGGTCGTCGAGGTCCTGCAGGCCACCGCCGCGGGCCAGCACGCGCTCGTAGTTGCGGCGGCGGCGCTGGTCGGTGTCGGTGGTGGTCTCGCCACGTTTCCAGTAGCCGGCAACGGCGACGTCGGTCCGTGCCAGGCCGACCGCTTCGATGAAGTGGCGGCGCAGGGCGCGCATTTCCTCGCGCTCGCCGGCCGCCCAGACGGTGTTGTTGGCGTCCGGGTGCAGTCTGCGTGCCTGCTGCAGCAAGGGCGCATCACCGGTGGCCAGGCGCTGCACGCAGACACCATTGATGCGGGGCAGCTCGTCTACCGGGAAGGGATCATTCGAGGCGATCCAGGCCTGCGCATGCAGACCGGCCGGCCATTGCTGCAGCAACGCAGACAGGGCTGGGATGGCGCTCTGATCAGCGAACAGGAGAGCGCTGGCACCTTCACGCTGCGGCACCTGCAGATGCGGGCGCGGGCCGGTCAGATCGAAGGCATCACCGGGGCGCAGCGCACGTACCCAGGCCAGCATCGGTCCTGGTGCTTCGTGCAGCACCACATCCAGCGTGAATCGGCGCGTGTGCGCGTCGACGCAGCGCACGGTGTAGATCCGTGACACATCGCCGAAGGCGGCGCCGAGCTGGATGCGCACGGCAGTGTTTGCGCGCTGCCACGGCGCGAGGGCTGCCTGCTCCGGCAACTGGACCACGAGGCGCAGCAGGCTGGCGCATGGCTGTACAACCGCGACCACCTGGACCTGCAGCGCCTGCAGGCCGCGATCATGGTCGGCACTGCGTAGCGGACCGGGCGGGGTGATTGAAGTGGGGGACGCGGACATCGACAACGATCCTGGGCACTGCGAATGCGAATTAGTTACATCATAGTAAACTAAATTGATCAAGTCGTAACCCAGGCCTGTCCAGCGGCCACGGGATGCGTTGACCACCGCGTCGCTGCGGACCACCATGGCAGCCCTTGCCCGCGCATCGCGCAGGAGCCGTTACCGCATGGCTGCACCGAAAAAGACCGCCACCCGTGGGCGACCGCCCACCATCACCCGCGACCGCATCGCCGACGCCGGCATTGCAATGACGCTGCCGGCGCTGAGCTTCGTGGGCGTGGCGGCGGCGCTGGGGGTGAGCCACATCGCGCTGTACAAGCATGTGGCGAATCTGGCGGCGCTGCGCGAGCTGGTGGCCGAGGCGATCTTCGAGCGTTGGCAGGCGCCGGCGCTGGATGCCGCTGGCCGGCGCAGCATCGAGGAGGACCTGCGCGCATTCCAGCGTTCACTGCGGGCGCTGGTGGATGCCAATCCGGGCCTGGCGCCATTCCTGGTCAGCCACGGCGCGAAGACGCCGGAGATGCTGGCCCGCATCCAGCGCCATCATGCCGAGTTCAGTCGTGCACATGGCCTCCCGCTGGAGCAGGCAGCGTGGTTGCTGTCGACCGTGGCGTATCACGCCGTGGCGTTGGCCGACACCGTGTACTCGCGGAATGCGGTGGTCGATACGTCGCGGCGGCCACTGGATAGGAAGGCACAGCAGGCCGAGTTCGACCGCAGCATGGAGGCATTGATCATCGGTGCGTTGGCGATGTGCGGACGCACGGCAGCCTCTGGGTAACCCCTCAATCCTGGTTGGCACCGTTGCCCCGGTAGTCGCCAACCTTGGTTGGCGCCGCGATACATCGTTGCCCACCAAGGTGGGCATTTACCGGTCAAGCGGCATCCTTGCGCTCCGCATCGTTCATCCCCGGGCTGACGCGGCGGCCGATGTCCTTCAAGCGCGCCAGCTGATCCACCATCGACGGTGCATCGTCCAGGCTGCCGACGAACGTCCACAGGTAGGTCATCACCGCGTACACATGACCCGGGGTAACACCGTCGGTGGTGGCGAGACGGCCGATGGTCACCGCGAACAACACCGCCGCCGCCGCGCCCACCACCACGAAGGCCCCAGCTTCGCGATCAGATAGCAGGATACGCAGCCGCGACAGCGTGGTGTAGTGGCGACGCAGCACCGAGGGGCTGACCCGGTCAACCAGTCGGATTTCATGTTCCAGCCGGTTGTTCAGGCGCCCATGCAGCTGCTCGTTGCGGCGTGCGAACGACGGCATCAGCAACACTGCGCCAAGCAGTGCGATCAGGCTCGCGGCGCCCACCAGCGGTTCGATCACCAGCAGCATCACCGCCGCACCGAACATCGATACCAGCGCGGTGGCGATGATCGGCACGTGCTTCTCGAAGAAGTCGACGAACTCGCGGGCCAGCACCACGCGTGCGGCCGAGGTGGAGGTGGCGTGGCCCAGCCTGCGCTGTGCCTGCACCACATTCACCGCCAGGTCGGCATAGATGCGGGTGAAGGTACGGGTATCGACCGCACGGCGGGCGGCACCGACCAGCCAGAACAACAGCACGACGCCGGCGTACGAGATGGCGTGGCCGATGTCGCCGCGGATGATCGCGTCCACCGCGAAGCCGGCAAACAGCGGATACGCCAGCAGCAGCGCGTTCTCCAGCGCCACCAGCGAGAACGTGCCGGTGAGCTGCCACGGGTAGGTGCGCAGGATGGCCTTGAGGGTGGCGGCCGCGTTTTGCTGGCCGATGCTACCGGCGGCGGCCGCCGGATCGTGAGGGTGTTTCATGGGGATGCCTGGGCAAGGTGGAGACAGGGCAGGGGGTGGATACCTGCCGCCTCCCTGGTCACGCCCAGTATCGGCAGCCCTTTGGAGCGGGCATGGAGGGACGATGGAGATTGCGTGGAGAAATCGGCGCCGTTCAGTGATGCGAATGCCCACCAAGGTGGGCCGCTACCAGAGCAGCGTCTGCCGCAACGTTGCGCCCTCAACGACGTGCATGTACCGGCCAGCGGATCTCGAACGAACTGCCGCCACGTTCGGTAGCCCGGCACTGCGCGGTTCCGTGATGGGCCACGGCAATCGCACGTACTACCGCCAGGCCTAGCCCGGAGCCACCGCTCTGCCGCGAACGCGAGACATCGGTGCGCTGGAAGGCCTCGAAGATGCTGTCGCACAGCTCGTCCGGCACGCCGGGGCCGCCATCCTCCACGGCCACGGTGCAATGGCCCTCGGCCAGGGTGACGGCCACCCGCAGCGGACACGGAATGGCATGCCGCCGCGCGTTCTCCAGCAGCGCCAGCACCGCCTGGCGGATGCGTGCGGGATCGCAGTCGGCCAGTGACGGGCGCGCATCCAGGGTCACCGAGAAGCCACTTTCGGTCAGCGCTTCGGACATCGCTTCCACCACTGCCGCCACCTGTACGCTGACATCGCTGCGCTGCAGACGAAGATCCAGATGACCACTCTCGGCCAGGCTGACCACGCGCAGGTCCTCGATGATCCGGGTCAGGCCTTCCAGCTGGGTGAGCATGCTGTTGAACTGTTCCGGGCCCGGTTCGAATACCCCTTCGGCAATGCCCTGCAGGCGGCCGCGCAGGATGGTCATCGGCGTGCGCAGTTCGTGCGCGATCGCGGCGTTCCAGAACACCCGGTTCTCGGACATCCGGCTGAGCCGCTCGGCCATGGAGTTGAAATCGCTGACCAGCGTGGCCGCTTCGGTCATCGAGGTGTCGCCGCCGCGTGCACGTGCCTCCAGATCACCGCTGGCGACCCGGCGCAGGCTTTCGGCCACCGAGTTCAATGGCGTGATGATGCGGCGGGTCAGGCGCGAGGCGACCAGCGTGGCGAAGATGACGACAACGGAGGCGGTCAAGCCGATCCACAGCCACTCCAGCCCCGATGGCATGATGGTTTCCGGCTCGTCGTACCAACGCGGATAGAACACTTCCATCAGGTAGTAGAACAGGTAGAAGCCGCTGATCGACAGCACCGTCGAGCACAGCGAGGCGACCGTGATGGACAGCGTGATCTGGCGGCCGATGCTCTTGCCTTTGGGGTTCATCATTCAGTCCAGGAAACGGTAGCCAACGCCACGGATGGTGGCCGGAATGCCGATGACGCCGACGTCTTCCAGCTTGCGGCGCAGTTTGCTGACGTGGCTGTCCACCGTCCGTTCCTGCGCATCGCCCTCGGGCAGGCAGTTGTGCAGCAGATCCAGCCGGCTGTGCACCTGGCGCGGTGCGCGCGCCATGTGTACCAGCAGGCGGAACTCGGTGAGCGTGAAGGTCAGTGCGTGCAGTTGCTCATCTGTGCGCACTGTCACCTCATGGCTGCGCAGGTCGATCTCGAACGGTCCCTGGCGGATCACCCCGCTGGGCGCATCGCTGGGTTCTCTGGCACTCCGCCGCAGCACCGCCTGGATACGGGCGACGATCTCGGCCGGATTGAATGGCTTGGCTACATAGTCGTCGGCGCCGACGCGCAGGCCGGTCAACTTGTCCACGTCCTGGTCGAGTGCGGTGAGCATGATCACCGGCGTATTGCCACGCCTGCGCAGTTCGCTCAGCACCTGCCATCCATCCATTCTCGGCATCTGCACATCCAGCAGCACCAGATCCGGGCGTAGCTGGCGATGACTGGCCAGGGCCGCCTCGCCATCGACCGCGCGGACGCTGCGCAGGCCGGAACGCGCCAGGTACGCACCAAGGATGTCGGCGATCTCGCCTTCGTCTTCGGCAATCAGGACCAGGGGCGCCTGGCGCATGCGGGTATCGGGTTTCATTGCGTGATGCGGCTTTGGAAAGTGAGCAGGTGAGGGCGATGTCAGTGGAGAGGTCATCGTCGGCGTTCCATGGCCTGTGCTTCCTCGTTGGCGGCCCAGGCCAGCGTGGCCAGCACCAGCGTGCGACGCAGCGACGGCGCCAGCGGTCGCCCTTCACGCAGATCCCGCGCAGCCAGGGCGGATACCGCTGCCGACAATCGGGCCCAGCGCGATGCCATGTCGGCTGCATCCACCCGTGCCTGCAGGCGGGTGGCCATGCGCAGGATGGCGCGCAGGCGGAGCGTCATCTGGGTGGCGACCAGCAGGGTTGCGAGGGCGAGCAGCAGATGCAGCGTGGCACCGGCGGCGGTTGGCTTCGTCTCCGACCAGACCGCCAGGCCGATCAGCGCCAGCGAAGCGGGCGATCCGAGGCGGCTCGCGTGGCCTGGCCCATCGCTGCGGAACCACAGCAGGGCGGTAGCACCGAAGCCTGCCAGCAGGGGCGCTAGCACATGGGGACTGGCCAGCGTCCAGGCCGTGGTCGATGCCAGCACCAGGGCGAGCAGCCACGGCGAAGGCGCGCACCAGGCCAGGTAGGCGCGGCGCACATCGATCGACGGCAGGTCTGGATGGGGACGGAGCACGGTGGGCAGGCAGTCGGCAAGTTGCCGAGGCTAGCCGCCATTGATGGAGACTCGGTCGAGATTGTGTCGAGATTGCGTGGACACGGATCGCCTGGTTCAGCCGCCGGCGGCGTGCCTGAACGGCTGCCGGATCTCCATGCAATCTCCACAGTGGCTCCAAGAAACGTCCACCCCTCGCTTGCAGACTGCGGCCTCAGCGGTCGCACTGGGTGGCCGCCCGCAGCCGGGCGTTTCGATGAACAACCGCAGGATCTGGACCATCGCCGCAGCCGTGGCTCTCATTGCGGGTGCCGCAGGCTGGTGGGCCTTCGCAGACAGCGATGATGCCGCGTTGATCACCGCGCCGGCAAGAGTGGCGGATCTGGAAAAGACCGTGCAGGCGGTGGGCCGGGTCAACCCGAAGGAGCTGGTGGCGGTGGGCGCGCAGGTGTCCGGCCAGGTCAAGCGCCTGCATGTGGTGCTGGGCCAGCGCGTACAGGCCGGCGACCTGATTGCCGAGGTCGACTCGCAGCCGCAGCGCATCGCCCTGCGCAGCGCTGAAGCGGCCACCAACACGTTGCGTGCCCAGCATGCGGCCAGCCAGGCCCGTTACGCCCAGTCCAGCCGTGTCTACGAGCGGCAGTCGCAGCTGGTGGCGTCACGCCTGGTGTCACAGGAAGGTTTCGAGGCCGCGCGGGTGGCACGTGATACGGCGCGCTCGGAGATGGCCGCGCTGCAGGCGCAGATCGACCAGGCCGTGACCCAGGTCGAAACCGCACGTATCAACCTCGGCTATTCCCGCATCGTCTCGCCCAGCGACGGGTACATCGTCGCTATCGTGACCAAGGCCGGGCAGACGTTGAACTCGATGCAGACCACGCCGACCATCGTGATGCTGGCGCAGATGGATACGATGACCGTGCGCGCCGAGATCGCAGAGGCCGATGTGGAGCTGGTCGCGCCCGGCCAGCCGCTGTGGTTTTCGACACTGGGCCCGAGTGGCCGCCGCTACGAATCCCATCTGCAGCAGCTGGAGCCTGCGCCGTCGACGATTGCCGATATGGCCGGCAGCAGTGCGGGTGGCTCGGCGCAGACGCCCAAGGCGGTGTACTACGCCGGCCTGTTCGATGTGGCCAATCCGGGCCTGAAGCTGAAACCGTCGATGACGGTGAAGGTCACCCTGCAACTGGCACGCGCTGCCAACGCACTGCAGGTGCCGTTGACCGCATTGACCGAATCCGAAGGCAAGGACAGCAACCGCGGCACGGTGCAGGTGGTCGATGCAAAGGGCCGCGTCACCGAGCGTGAGGTCAGCACGGGTTTGCGCACCGCGACGGCGGTGCAGATCCTGTCCGGGCTGAAGGCAGGCGAGAACGTGGTGGTCGGCCAGGCGCCAAGCGGCTCTGAGCCGGAAGCTGCCAGCCTGTTGGGGATCTGAGCATGGCCGATGCTCTGCTGGAACTGCATGGCGTATCGCGCGCCTATCGCTCGGCCGCCGGTGAAGTGGTGGTGCTGAAGGATGTCTCGCTGCGTATCGACGCCGGTGAGTTCATCGCCATCATCGGCCCGTCCGGTTCGGGAAAATCAACGTTGATGAACATCCTCGGCTGCCTGGACCGGCCAACCGAAGGCAGCTATCGCGTGAACGGCGAGGCCACCGAGCAGATGGCGCCGGATGCGATGGCCCGGCTGCGCCGCGAGCACTTCGGCTTCATCTTCCAGCGCTACAACCTGATGGAGAACCTGAGCGCTACCGAGAACGTGGCATTGCCGGCGGTCTATGCGGGCGTGGATGCAGAGACGCGTACCGCGCGTGCCCGCGGGCTGCTGGAAACGCTGGGCCTCGGCGAACGCACCGCAAACCGGCCGAGCCAGCTGTCCGGCGGCCAGCAGCAGCGCGTGTCGATCGCGCGTTCGCTGATGAACGGCGGCGCCATCGTACTGGCCGACGAGCCGACCGGCGCGCTCGATCACGCCAGTGGCCAGCAGGTGATGGCCGAACTGAAGCGCCTGCATGGGCAAGGCCATACGGTGATCCTGGTGACCCATGACGCTGCAATTGCCGCGCATGCCGGCCGGGTGATAGAGATTGCCGACGGACGTGTGGTCGCCGATCGTGGTGACAGGGCGCCGGTGTTGACGCCCGCTGCGTCCATCGCCGAACGCGGTCCGTCCCTGACTGCCGAGCGCCGGGCGCGCCTGGACGCGGTACGCGAGGCCGCCCGGATGGCGGTGCGTTCGATGCTGGCCCATCGACTGCGGACCTTGTTGACGATGCTCGGCATCATCATCGGCGTGGCCGCCGTGGTGAGCGTGGTCGCGCTAGGCAAGGGCGCGCAGGCGCAGGTGGAATCACAGATCAATGAACTGGGCGCCAGCACACTGGAGATATTCCCCGGCGCCGATTTCGGTGACCCGCGCTCGGCGGAGATCGAAACGCTGGTGGTGGGGGATGCCGACCATCTGGCCGCGCTCAGCTACGTGGACAGCGTCAGCCCCAATCTGACGGGTTCGGTGGCAGCACTGCAGGGCAGCCGTCGTGCCAACACCCAGGTGCAGGGCGTGGGCGCGGACTTGCCGCGCGTGCGCGGGCTGCAGCTGAAGGCTGGGCGCTTCTTCACCGATGCTGAAGTAGATGCGCATCGTGCCGTGGGCGTGGTCGATCAGAAGGCGGCCAAGGCGCTGTTCACCGGCAACCCGATCGGCAGTACGGTGCTGTTGGGCGGCATGCCGGTGGAGGTGATCGGTGTGGTCGGCGCCAGCGCCTTTGCCGGCGGTGCGACGCCCACGGTCTACGTGCCGTATACCTCGGCGGCCTCGCGGCTGCTGGGCAGCCAACGGCTGGAGAGCATCACCGTGCGGGTGCGCGACAACGTGCCGACCACCGCCGCCGAAGCCTCGCTGGCTGCCGAACTGCAACGGTTGCATGGGCGGCGGGATTTCTTCATCTACAACGCCGATCAGATCCGCAAGGCGGTGATGAAGTCCAGCCAGACCATGGCGGCCCTGGTCTCCGCCATTGCCGCGGTGGCGCTGGTGGTGGGTGGAGTTGGGGTGATGAACATCATGCTGGTGTCGGTGAAGGAGCGCGTGCGCGAGATCGGCGTGCGTCTGGCAGTGGGTGCGCGGCAGGGTGACATCCTGCGCCAGTTCCTGATCGAAGCGGTGCTGATCTGCCTGCTCGGTGGTGTGCTGGGCGTACTGTTCGCGTTCGGTGCGGGAGCGCTGTCCAGCCTGCTGTCGCTGGGCGTGCCGTTCCTGTTCACGCCGGGGCCGGTGCTGGCTGCATTGGCGTGTTCGTCGGCGATCGGGCTTGGCTTCGGCTACTTCCCGGCACGCAGCGCCGCGCAGCTGGACCCGATCCAGGCACTGGCGGCGGAGTAGGGCCGCACCCGCTGCAGGACATTGTAGAGCCGAGCCTACGCTCGGCTGTTCTCCGGCCAGACCAGGATGAACCCTGCGCTGCGCGCAGCAAGCCGAGCGTGGGCAGGAGCATTCCCGGCAGCAGAGTGGGTGTGTCAGCGCGGCGGAAAGGCAATGACGATGTCGTTCAGCGGCAACTGGTTGTCGCGCGGCACGGTCACGCCGGGTTTCCAGGCGTCACCTTGGCCGAACAGTTGTGCCTCGCTTTCAGGGCCGAAATCGTCGAAGGACTGGAAGACATAGGGAATGCCTTCGGACCCTTCGAACGTGGGCTTGTTGGAAAGCTGGAAATGCAGGTGTGGCGCAGCGGAATTGCCCGACTGTCCCAGCTGCGCCAGCACCTGTCCCCGTTGGATGCGTTGCCCGGGTCTGACCTTGACGCTGCCTGCGCGCAGGTGGGCGTAGCTGGCGAAGACATCCGGCGCGATTTCCACCACCACGTAGTTGCCGAACAAGCCGTCGGCGGTCAGTGACGATGGCTCCGGTTGTGCGGTCAGTGGGGCATGCTCCGGCTGTCCGTCGCGGGTGGCGCGGACGATGCCATCGGCCACGGCCAGCACCGGTGCCGCATAGCCCACCCAGTCCGAGTGGCGGGTGTGCTGCAGATCCTTTGTACCGGGCCGCAACGCGCGGCCTTGTGCGTTCACGCCGACCAGATCGAGGGCGAAGCGCTGTGGAATGGTCAGCTCACCATTGACCGCAACCAGGCTGCCCCAATGGTGCGACTGCGCCGCGCCCGGTCCTTCATGCGCGAGCCAGCGGCCACCCTGCAGCGGCGGTCCCACGGCCAGCACTGGCGCAGGATTGACCTGCACGCTGGCGCCATCCAGCAGCACGTTGCCGTGGTGCTCGGTGCCCAGCAGCATGTGGTGACGGAGGGTGTGTGGAACGGGCGCGCCGGGTGGCAATGACAGCCACAGGAAAACCACCAGCCGCTTGCCGGGCGCAATGCTGAGGGCCACATCCTCGGCCGGCATCGGCCGAACCCAGCCGCGCAGGGCGGGGCCGTCCAGCGTCAGCAGCGATGTTGCAGCGTTGTCGGCGAACACCTGCAGCGACTGCGGCTGCAGCGCGCCGGTATCGCCGTAGAAATTGGTGATGTGCAGTTCATAGGCCAGATGGCGCAGGCCGTCGCTGCCGATGAAGGGCGCTGGCGCGAAGGGCACCCTCGCTTCGACCGGTGCAGGGGCTGGCGCCGCCAGTGCGAGCGAAGGAAGCAGCAACAGCAGTAGCAGGACGAAGCGGATGCTGCGGGTCATGCGGGTTCCCCAGGGGGCCGTTGGTGCCCGCTGACGAGCATAGCGCTACACCGGGGCCACAGACGTACGGGCAGGTTCGGCAAGCCGGCAGCTGCGGCCGATATCAGGCCGACGGCCGGGGATGCCTGCGCACACGTGCCCGCTCGCGGTACAGCCGGCTGTCGGCGCGCTGCAGGGTGTCGGCCACCGTCTCGCCAGGTGCATGGTGGGTCGCGCCCAGCGAGAAGGGCGTGGGTGACTGCCCGGCGTGCTCCGCATACCACTGTTCCAGTGCGGTCAGCCTCCCCGGTTCCGGGCCGGTCAGCACCACCATGAACTCGTCGCCCCCCATCCGTACCACGTTCTCCGCCGCACCCAGCGGAGAGCGCAGGAAGGCGGCGAACTCCACCAGCACCGTGTCACCTCGCGCATGGCCCTGGCTGTCGTTGATCTGCTTGAAATGATCAAGATCGAACATCAGGCAGGCCCATGGCCGCTCGCCCAGTTCGTCCAGGCGGGGCAGGAAGCGGCGGTTGTAGCTCAGGGTGAGCGGGTCCTTGAAGGACATTTCACGCAACTGCTGTTCCTGCATCCGCAATGCGGTGACGTCCTGTGCATGGCCGAGCACGTAGGGTGGATTGGCTTCGCTGTCGAGCACGTTGTGGTAGGCCCAATAGTGCCGGGTTCCATCGGCAGCGATCAGTTCGATGACGCCGGCATCGGTGTGGTTGACCGTGATGCGCTCGAGATAGGCCTTGAAGGCGGCGCGCTTCTCCGGCGGCATCAGGTCACACAGGCTGCGCCCGATCATCTGGCCTTCGTCGAAACCCAACGACTGCACTGCCGCCGGGTTCACCGACGTCAGCGTGCCATCCAGCGTATGCGTACAGATCAAACCCAGGCTGTAGTGGAACAGACGCCGGTAGCGGGTTTCGCTAGCTTCCAGCGCATCCAGTGCGGCGCGCTCCTCAGTGATGTCCTGGATGGCGCCGACCAGCCGAGGGTGACCATCAACCTGCTGCCGGCCACCGACGACCCTCGTCCAGATGGCGCGTCCATCGGCGGTCGTCATCGGCAATTGAACCTCCCACGACGTGCCTTCCTCGATGCAGCGCTGTACCGCTGTGCGGATGATGCTGCGGCTGTCCTCGCGGTAGAACGAAAGCGCGGTGTCGAGCGTGGGCTCGAAGTTGCTGCGCACGCCATGGATCTGTTTGGTTTCGCGCGTCCAGCGCACTTCGTTATTGACCAGGTCCATCTCCCAGCCGCCTACCCGCGCTGCGCGGTTGGTGCGTTCCAGGAAATCCTCACTGCGTTTCAACTCGCGGTGCAGAGCCTTGGCCTGGCCGACCTGGGCCATCAAGGTGCTGCGCTGTTCCAGTACCTGGGTGGTGACCCGCGCCAGATGCACCATCAGTTCGCGCTGTGAGGGCGACAGTACGCCCGGCATCGGATCGAGCAGGCACAGTGTTCCAATGCGAGCGCCGTGCGCCGAGCCCAGCGAGATGCCGGCGTAGTGGCGGATGCGTGGGCCGCCGGTCACCAGCGGGTTGGTGGAGAATCGCGGATCCTGGCGCGCGTCCGGAACTTCGAACAGCTCATCCTGCTGGATCGCATGCGTGCAGAAAGAAATCTCGCGTGCGGTCTCGCTGACACCTTCCAGCCCAATGTTGGCCTTGAACCACTGGCGCTCGTCGGCTACCACCGAAATCAGTGCCATGGTCATGCCGGTGGCGGCACGCGCGGCGGCGACGATCGCATCGAAAACCGGCTCTGGCGGAGTGTCGAGCAGATGCAGACGGTCGAGTTCAAGCAGTCGTTCGGCTTCGTCCATGGCGCGTTTCAGGGCTGGGGTGGCGAGGGCGGCTTCGGCGGCTGTCAGGCACTACGCTAGTGCGTAGCGCGTTATGTATCGCCAGCGTCGGGTGATGCCGATGTGACGCGCCTCGGTCAGCGTTTGCGAAGCGCGCGCGAGGGGCGTACCGAAACGTGACGGTGGTCGCGAACGTGCCAGCGCCAGGGAAAGTCCACCGCACGTGTGATACCGATGCGGGGCCCGACGACCGGGTCGAGCGGCGGTGCGGTGCCGTCGCTGGCAATGATGATCCCTTGGTTCCCGGTCACCAGATCCGCGCCATCGAAGCCGCGGTCCAGTCCGAAAGCCTGCGAGAGCTTGCCGGGGCCGCTGGCCAGATCGTGATCACGCCTGGCCGCCGGGCGCAGTTCGTGCATCCGCTCCAGCCCCGCCAATGGCTCGGCGGCGCGCAGCAGGACGGCGACACCTTCGCCGATTTCACCGCAGACAACGTTGCTGCCCCAGTGCATGCCGTAGGTGAAGTAGACATAGAGATGGCCGGCCTCACCAAACATGCTGGCCGTGCGTGGGGTCTGCCCACGATAGGAGTGCGCGGCTGGATCCACACTGCCGGCATAGGCCTCGACCTCGACGATGCGCGCCGCGCGGCCATCGTCGCGGACCAGCAGCTTGTTGAGCAGCTCAGGGGCAACGTCGGTGGACGGGCGCTGGTAGAAGCGGCGGGGAAGGATCTTCCAGTGATCGGGCAACCAGTCCAGCACGGCGGTGGCAAGCTCTGCAGGAGGAGTCTGCAGTGTGGCGGCGATCAGGTGAAGCCGTTGCGGACGCTGCGTCAATCCTGCCGGGGAGATGCTGCCAACGCCGCACGACGGGCGGCATGAACCTCCGGTGTCTGCGGCTTGATGAACAGAGCTACCAGCTCCGGGTACTCGCGCTTCACGGCGGTCTCGATACGGGTGATGCAGGCCTCGATCTGCGGCGTACGGCGGTCATCCTCGAACTCTGCACTGAGCATGGCCACGACCTGCTCTGGTCCCATCTGCATGGTGGTCACGCCGTTGGCACGGCGCAGGTCCGGATCGGCTTCGGCCACGGCCATGATCCGCTCCGCGACCGCGGGATGGGCAGGCTCACCTACCAGCAGCCCTTTGGTTTCGCGTGCGAGTAGGAAGGCCGTAGCCGCCAGCACGCCAGCAATACACAGGGACGCCACACCATCGAGAACGGGCAGGTCCAGCAACTGGGCGGCGACCAGACCGATCAGCGCAAAGCCAAGGCCGAGCAGCGCGGCGCTGTCCTCCAGCAGCACGGTGAATGTGGAAGGATCCTTGCTGCGGCGGAAGGCTTCGAAGTACCCGAGCGTGCCCTTGGTCCGGCGGAACTCACGCAGCGCCACCCACCACGATGCACCTTCGAACAGCATGGAAATGCCGAGAACGCTGTAGCTCAGCGCATGGTTGGTGGCGGGTTCCGGTCGGCGGATATGCTGGATGCCCTCGTAGGCGGAGACGCCAGCGCCGGCAGCGAACACCAGCAGGGCAACGATGAAGCTCCAGAAGTACAGTTCGCGCCCGTAGCCGAACGGGTGCACCGGGTCCGGCGACTTGCTGGCGCGATGCAGGCCATAGAGCAGCAGCAGCTCATTGGCGGTGTCGACCAGCGAATGCACACCCTCGCTGAGCATGGCCGAGCTGCCGGAGATGCCCGCAGCGATGAACTTGGCTACAGCGATAGCCAGGTTGCCGGCCAGGGCGGCGTAGATGACAAGACGGGAACCGGTGGGGGCGGACATCGCGCAGGCGGTAACGGGCGGTGCGGATCATCTTCCGCGCCCACCCGTGCCCACGGTGTGCAGGGCTGGCGCGCCAGCGTCCTGTGGGGTGGAGATACAGCCGCGTGCCGTCCGATTTCAGCGCGCCCGACCAGCGGCCGCCACCTGATGTGTGAAAGCGGCCGAACACAGTATTGCTGGTGTCGGTCAGCAGCAGCTCATCGCCGGACAGCACCCATCGATTGGCCGGGAAGAAGCCATCCCGACAGCCAGCCGGAACATAGGCGCTGTAGCCGCCGAACCATTCACTGTTCCGCAGTTCGATGGTACAGGTGCTGCCGTTTTCCTGACCCAGGGTCCAGCGGCCGAACAGGTCGTCGTCGCGGACGTCGCGATTGCGATGGCGGCGGTTCTCTCGCCACCACTGGTCGCTATCGTCGTGGGAACTGAACGAGACCTCTGTCTGCGAGCGTTGCCGACGAGGTGAGGGATCGTGTGAGGATCGGCGGTACGCCTCAATTCCCCATCACCCGCCCGATGGCGTCGGCCAACAGGGTGCGAACCCGTGCCGCAGGCAAGTCCGGATCGCGCACGGCACGCATCGCCAGTCCTTCCACCAGAAGCCGCAGCAGCAGGGTTCGGCTGGCAATCCGCTCTTCGTCCACGACGCGGCCCAGGCTGACGTCGCGCTGCCGCAACCACGCGTGGATGGCAGCGCTGGTCTGCCTGTCATGGGTACGCAGTACCTCGGCCAGCATCGGGTCGCGATGCGCCTCGGCATTGATCTCCGCATACAGTGCCACGCTGGCGATGGCGTTGCCGTGGATCGGCAGCACTTCGCCGCGTGCCCATTGCTGGTAGCACTCCAGCAGGCCGTCCACCAGGTCCGATGCTGCCGGCATCTCGCTGATCGAGGCCTGGTCGTGGCGCAGCTGGCGCTCGATCAGCGCCAGGATCAAGGCCCGCTTGTTGGCGAAGTAGCGGTACATCAGCCCTTGGCTGATCTCAGCTTCGGCGGCGATGTCGCCGATCGAGCCGGCATGGAATCCGCGGGTGATGAAGCACTTCTGGGCGGCATCGAGGATGCGCCGGCGCTGGGCTTCGGCATGGGCGACAGCAGGGTCGTTGGCGGATACGGCTACGGCGGCTTTCGGCGTCATTGCGAGAGGTAGGAGCGTCCAGGGGCGGGATAGTACGTCATAAAAGGTGTGAATGAACGGTCATTCATTTGTAATTGCCGCCTTCCAGACTGCGCCGGCCTCCTCCTTCCGCGAATGAGTCCGATGCGCTACCTCCCGCTGCACCGTCCGTTGCTCACCCTCGCCATCGCCGCCGCGCTGCCGGTGCTGGCCCATGCAGAAGACAATCCCAGCGCCGATGCTGCCGCCTCCGCCGAGGTCGCGCGTACTGTCGCCCTCGACCAGGTGATGGTGACCGCGCAGAAACGCGCCACCAACCTGCAGGAGACGCCGATCTCGGTGTCGGTGGTCGATGCTGAAACGCTGAAGGACCGCAGCGCGATTTCGCTGGGCAGCCTGTCTGATGGTTCCATTCCTTCGCTGCGGGTCACGCCGTTTGCCACCCGCAGTTCGGCGCTGAACATCGGTATCCGTGGCATTGGCGCCTCCGGTGACGCAAACCAGCCGGCCCGCGACGCCGGCGTCGGTATCTATGTCGATGGAGTGTTCATGGGCCGTGCGCAGGGCCTGGGCAGCATGCTCTACGACGTGGAGCGCATCGAAGTGCTGAAGGGGCCGCAGGGCACGCTGTTCGGCCGCAACACCGAAGGCGGCGCAGTGAGCATCGTGACCAAGCAACCGACCGGCGAATTCGGCGGCAGCGTCAGTGCCGGTGTGTCCAACTTCAGCGGCTACAACAGCGCGCTGCACCTGGACCTGCCCAAGGTGGGCGATGTCAGCTTCAAGGTCGATGCAGTGCAGGCCAGGCGTGGCGGCACCACCGACAATCCGATGCGTGGCGAGCGTGACTTCAACAGCTACGACAAGCGTGGCGCGCGCTTGAGTGCGCTGTGGCAGCCGAGTGATGACTTCTCGCTGCTGTACGCGTTCGATCGTTCCTACGATGCCACCACGCCGTACCACACCCAGGTGCTGATGCCGGGCGCCTACCTGAGCCCACTGCAGAAGGCCGGCGCCAGCCAGGATCGCCGCGACAGCGCCATCCTCGGCGGCCCGCAGGAAGACAACATCGGGCGGACCAGTGGCCATCTGTTGAACCTGTCGTGGACGCTGAACGACAACCTGGAACTGAAGTCGATCAGTTCATACCGCGAACTCACCCAGGGCCAGTTCGACATGGGCCTGGTCGATGCAATCTCGGCCTATGGTGGCGCAGGCACACCCTTCGGGCGTTACAGCCTGGCGCAGGTCTACCAGCACCAGTACAGCCAGGAGTTCCAGCTGATCGGCAATACCTCGCAGGTGCAGTTCCTCGGCGGTGCGTTCTACTACCACGAGACCGCCGGTGACAATGCGCAGACCCCGAACATGCTGGTCTGGGGCCCAGGCGGCAACAGCTACACGGTGAATGCGGCGACCAACCCGTTGGATCTCTCGCGGGTACGCATCGACCGCGCCAGCAAAGCGTGGACCGACAGTCTGGGTGTGTTCGGCCAAGCCACGTGGACCCCGGAGGCGCTGCAGCGCCTGCACCTGACCGCCGGTGGCCGCTATACCCGCGATGACAAGAAGGGCAGCCTGTACATCGTCAATGGTGCGGCGACCAACCTCGCGTTCAAGGACCGCTGGAGCCGCTTCGACCCGATGGTCAACATCGCCTACGACCTTGGCGGGCACGCGATGCTTTATGCCAAGTACAGCACGGGATTCAAGGCCGGCGGTGCCAACTCGCGCTCGACCAACTACAGCGCGTTCGGTCCTGAAGAAGTGACGGCCTATGAGCTGGGCTTCAAATCGCAGTTCTGGGACAACCGCGCCCGCCTGAACCTCGCCGTGTTCGATTCGACCATCGCCCACAAGCAGATGGACTTCTCGCTGCCGTTCGACCCGAACAGTGGCGAGACCCGCACTACCATGGTCACCACCAATGCATTGAGCGATGGCAAATCGCGCGGCGCGGAGCTGGAGTTCAATGTGATGCCGGTGGACAACCTGACGCTCGGCCTCAACTACGCCTATACGAAGATCGACGCGCAGACCGCGACGGACCCATTCGGTGCGGGGGTGCAGGTAACGGTCCAGCCGCTGCTGGCGCCGAAGAACGCCGGCAGCCTGTCTGCCGACTACCTGGTGCCGTTCGCCAATTTCTCGGCACTGAAGTTCCATGTGGACGGCAACTGGTCCGATGGCTACTACACCAGCGAGTACGACCAGATGCTCACCGACAGCTCGTTCGTGGTGAACGCTCGGGTGGCGCTGGTGGATGTACCGGTCAACAGCACCGGCACCACGATGTCGTTCTCGCTGTGGGCGCGCAATCTTCTGGATGAACAGCATCTGTTCTACAAGATCAACAGCGCAGCGCTGGGCCAGAGCGGCATCTTCAACGACCCGCGCACCTTCGGCCTGGATGTGGCCGTCAACTTCTGATTCGACTGGAGATTCCAATGAAGATCGCTCGTACCGAACTCGCTCTGGCCCTGATGCTGGCTCTTCCGATGGCTGCCGCAGCGGTTGCCGCTGATACGCCGCAGGCCGTCGCTGCCAAACAGGTAGCTACCGCCAACACAAAGCCCGCCGCCGCCGATGCGCAGCGGGTGATCCCGCTGCAGGGTGCCTGGAATGTGCGTACCTTCGCTGGCCTGCAGGGCAGCAAAGGGCCGATTCCAGCCGATGCCTTCGTGCGCACCGCCGACCTTGGCCGCCTGACCGATGCCGACCGTGATGCCCTCGTCGCCGCCGGTGTGAAGCTCGACATCGATCTGCGCACCGCCGATGAGGAAGCACAGTCACCGGATCTGCTGGCCCGCGACGATCGCTTCGACTATCAGCGCATTTCGCTGATGGGCACTGAGAAGATGGACCTGCAGAAGATGATGACCAGCTTCCCGGATACGCTGGGCGAGGCCTATGTGCAGTGGTTGGGCCACAGCCAGCCGCAGTTCAAGCAGGTGTTCCAGCGTATCGCCGCGCAGCAGGATGGCGCGGTGCTGTTCCATTGCACCGCAGGCAAGGACCGCACCGGTATCATCGCCGGCCTGCTGCTGGACCTGGCGGGCGTGCCCAAGGCCGAGATCGTGCACAACTACGCGATCTCGGCGCACTACCTGGAAGGGCAGCCGAAGGACAGCGCGATGAACGCGCAGATCATGGCGTTGATCAAGCAGAATCCGGAGATCGGTCGCAGGATGGCCGGCATGTCCGGTACCGCGCCGGACAACATGGTGCAGTTCCTGGCGGCACTGCACAGCCAGTATGGTGGAGCAGAGGGTTACCTGAAGTCGATCGGGGTCAGCGAACAGGAGATCCAGCAGTTGAAGGTACGGCTGGGGCAGGCAGGCTGAAAACTGCATGCCGAAGGCAGGTGCCGGACAGTGCCGGCACCTGCAGTGCGTCATCACGGCTGCAGCGGCGCAACCAGAATGGCGGCGTCGAGCACCGGGAACGTCTGCGGTGCCTGGCCGGACGATGCAACCAGACGGATCTCCAGCGTGGTCGTTCCACCATCGGCTGCATAGAGTGCCTGCAGGGCCCCCAGTTTCTGAGGCAGCGGCACCGCGAACGTGGTGGGATGGCTGTGATCCATCCCGGCCATGGTGGGCCCGAAGAACGATACGGTGCCGGCGTAGTACGGGCTGTCGGCATCCACGGACGAGGTGCCGGCGGGTGCGTTGATCAGCACGTCGAACTCGCGGGTGTTGTTCAAGCCGCGTGGTCGCTCCAGAGTCACTTCCGCAATCAACTGTCGTGGGCCCGATGCGGCCAGGTGCGCGCGCACCGCCTCATTGGGGACAGCCACGCGGAAAGTGCCATCGGAACGTGTGCCGCGCACCAGCCGCACCGCACCGGCAGCTGCGGGCAGTGCGGCCGCCGTCAGCAGGTCGTTGCGGCCCCCATAGACGTAGTCGTAGTCGAAGGCCGTGGTGGAGAAGAAGGCGCTGGCAGGACGCTCGCCAACGGGCTTGCCCTGTGAATTGACGAAGAACCGGAACGGTTCGTTCATGAACTGACGCCGCTGGTCGACGTTGATGGGCATGATCGGCTTGCCGCGGGATTGCTGCAGCTGGTTCCACACGTCCCACAGGCGGTCCATGTTGGCGTGGTGCAGGTAGAAGATCGGATCGAGCGGCGACAGGAAGTTGGTCATGTTGCCATAGGGGCCGGGGTCGACCGCGCCGACGCCACCGATGCAGTTGTGCACCTTGTTGTGCGGGAAGCCTTCGAGTACCGAGAATTTCGTGGCGCCGTCGGGTTGCACCACGTGTGAGGCCGTACGCGAGCTGGTGAAGCTGCGACTCACATCATCGTTGTAGAAATCGACCGGCGAAAGCCCTGCGTGAATGGTATCGGGAGACACGGCCGAAGCGGTCTTTGCATCGAAGCCGGGATTCTCGCGCCAGAGATAACGGGCGCCGCAGGTGATCGCATAGGCCGCATTGCCCGAGATACCGGTCTTCTCCGCGGCGCTGTAGCCGGTCACATCGTTCCAAACATCGTCCGCAGTGAGATAGCCACGGAGCTTGAGCTGATCGCGTTGGCCTGCATCCAGCGTTTCCCAGTAACGCTGCAGGGCTGGCCGCATGAACCGGGTGAAGACCGCCAGGTTGCGTGTATACGGCGCATAGGCGCTGTCAGTGGGTGTCAGCACGCCGTCGAACATCGCCGGGGGAATCCGTGGCAGCTCGGTCCAGTCCCAGTAGGGCATGGCGAACTGCGGATCGCCGCTGAGCGTGCGGATGGTCTGCTCGAAGTAGCCGACATAGCCACGGTGCCAGACGTAGAACCACCAGTTGCCGTGCGGGCAGTCCATCAGGTGCACGAAGGCGTTGCGGAACCAGTTGCGTGGATCATCCGCCGGCAATGCCAGCATGGCCTTGATGCCGCGTGCGTAGCTGGCCAGCATGCGCTGGCCTTCGGGGCTGGTGACGTTGTAGCGGTGGTAGCGTGCCTGCGCGGCCTTGTCGGCCGGTGCGGCGCCGCTGGCCCAGGCACCGGACGCGACCAGTGACGCCAATGAAGCGCTGGCGGTGGTGGCAAGAAAATCACGACGTGTGTAGCGCATAGCCTTCCCCCTGGTGATTGGTTGAACCGCATTGGGTTACAAATCACTGGCAGGACCGGCGGCAGCGTGGCGGCCGGTCCGACGGGGACATCCAGCCCCGCCGCTTCCACCGGCAGGTGCAACGATGGCCGGGGTGGAAGCGGCGGTAGTATAGGCATGGCAAACAGAGCTGATCTGCGAAGCAGGCCACAGTCGCAGGCGCATACACATCTGCCCGGCTGAAGCTGTTCACCGTCGTCGTCGCTGCGTTGTCGATCAGCCAGGCGTGGCCTGGCTCTACTGATCGGGCTTCACTCTTACCACCCGTTTCCGGTACTCGTACACGTTGTCACCGCGAATGCGCTTCTCCTCGGTGCCGGTGACCCGGCCCACCTGCTGGTCCGAGCCGGTCACCGGCTGGGCTTCGATCTCGGTTTCGTGTTCGAAGGAATGCGATTTGTCGGTGTTGCGGTAATAGCGGTACAGCGCCCAGTACAGCGCGGTTGCGCCGGCCGGGCCTGCCGCCAACAGCCAGAGACCACTGTCATCACTCATGTCGATGCCACCAGGAAGGCAATTGCGAGGGCTTCAATGACGGTGCCGGTGGCCAGTGCCGCCAACAGCATCTTCCACTGTTGCACGGGCACGCTGCCCATGGTTTCGCCGGTGCGGCCGTTCACTGCGATGTAGTGCAGCATGCCGCCGTTCTTGCCGGGCTGGTGGTACGAATACAGCCACACCGGCAGGTACATCGACACCCAGCGGGTGCCATGCACCTCCAGCTGCTCCTGCTCCCAGCGTACGCCGCGGTTGTAGCGCTTCACCGAGCCCTCCACCTGCGCGCGCGCGATCGACAGCAGCTGATCTTCCAGGCGTGGGCGTAGCTTCTCCACGTCCAGGTTGCGCTTCTCCGAGGTGAAGCCGGCCAGGTACGAGGCGTTCCACTTGACCGCGTTCTTGGTATCGAACGGCAGGATGGTGTTGATGATGTTGTTGGTGTTGGCGCGGGTGTCCAGGTTGCCGCGTTCGGCCGAGGATTCCAGCGGCAGGTCATCGACGGTGAAATCCACCTGGCGCTCGACCTGGTAGACGTCGGCGTCGTAGAGGGTGCGCTTGTTCTTCTCGCTGCCGACCGTGTATTCGCGGGTCTTGATCTCGCCCTTGCCGATCACGGCAGCGCTGACATTGCTGTCGACGATCATGTACGGAAGGAACACGCCCACCACGTTCTCCGGGGTGAACTGATCCTTGAACGCCTTCAGCGCGAACATCCGGCGCTTGTCGACGAACTGGCGGATGCGTGCGACCGCATCGTTCTTCTTGATGTGGAAGGGCAGGACGGCATCGGGCACCGCGCCGTTGGCGATCTGCTCGTTGACACCGAACACATGGCGGCACCAGTGGCAGCGCGCCGTCATCGTACTCTCGGTGTTGACCGTGACTTCAGCGCCGCAGCCGGTGCACTTGAACGTCATCAACGCCGAGGTGTCGGCATCGATGTCACGGGCGCCTGAGGCGATGACGGTACCGCGCAGCTGGTCGATGGCTTCGCCCAGCCCGAATTCCTCCTCGACCCGCGCGCCATGCCATTCGTGACGGCAGTAGAGGCAGACCAGGATATCGGTACCGGCCTTGGGCCGGATGTCGGTGGCGCCGCACCTGGGGCAGCGGTTGAGGCCGTCCTTCAGCTCGCTGGCCGAGGTGTCGATGGCCACAGGATCGGGTGCTTCCACTTCTTCACGGATGGCCTGCGGCAGTTTCGAGGTGTCCAGCGGGAAGCTGCCGGGCAGGGGAGGGACGTCCTGCGGCGAACCCGGCCCATCCAACGACGCCGCCGGCAAGGGCGGCGGCGTCGAGGGCGCGGATCCGGGCAGCGGCGGTGGGCCGTTTCGGGGATCGGACATGGTGGTTGTACGTCCTGCCGGTTACAGGCCCAGTGCCTTGGCCTTGAGCGCGTCGTAGTCGCTCTGGGTGATCAGGCCCAGGTCGAGCATTTCCTTGGCCTTCTTCAGCTTGGCCACCGGATCATCGGCAGCCGGCGCGGTCGGCTGCTGCATGCCACCGACACCAAACATGCCCGAAGCCATGCCGACACCGACCAGGCCTGCCGCGCCGCCGTTCTCGCCGGCCGACTGGATGCCCTGGGCAACGCTGGCCTGCAGGTTGGAATTGCCGCGCGAACCGGACAGCGCATCGGCGCGCTGCACGGTCTTCAGCAGCTCGCGGGTGTTGGCGTCGTACTCGATGGAGACGATGGCGGTCTTGACGATGGCCAGGCCGCGATCGGACTTCCACTGGTAACCATGCTCAACTGCCGCCGACAGGCTTTGCGCGAAGCCCAGCGAATCCTGCTGCAGCTTGGTGATGCGGTTGCCCTTGCTCGGATCGTTCGTGTACAGGCTGAAGGCGGGAGCCAGCGAACCGACCACCTCATTGAACAGCTGGCTGGCGGCGGCGTTGTCCAGATCGGTGAAGTCGAACACCTGGCCCGGCTGCAGATAGCGGGCGGGCACGAAGTTCTTCACGAACAGGATCGGATCGACGATCTTCAGCGTGTACGAGCCACGCGTGACCGCACCCACCTGGGTGTTGAGGAAGCCGTCGTCCCAGTAGATTTCCGACTGGGTGCCGAAGCGGTTGTCCGGCAGTTCCTTCAGCGACACGAAGTAAGCCGCCTGCTGCGAGCCCGGCTGGCCGCCGAACTTGAAGCGCTCCCAGCTCTGCTTGATGAAGGTGCTGACCAGGCCGTCGCCGGCGAAGATCGACTGCGAGTTCAGATCGTCCGAGCGCCATTCGTAGCCACCGGGCTCGGCGACGAAGGCGGTGATCGCGCCGTCCTGGAACAGCAGCAGGCCGTAGCCTTCCGGCACCACGATCTTCGAGCCGTTGCTGATGATGTTGGACGAGCCGCTGGTGTTGGAGCCGCGGCCGGCATTGGTGCCCTGCGGCACCGCCGCGAACAGGGCCGCCGTGGACGGCAGGCCCGCCGGCACGGTGTAGAAGTCCTTCCACTGGTCGGCCAGCACACCGCCTACCGCACCCTTGACCGCCTGTATAAGACCCATGTCCAACTCCCTGTGATTCGAGGACAGGCACCATGCCTGCCGAGCTGGACTGAATATAGCAGCGGGCAGGGACTGCTGTGGTGCCGGAAGATGATTCCAGTTCAGGCTCCGCAGGTGGCCTGTGGGCCGCCCCGGATCGCCTGGAGTACCGCGGCCATGTCCAGCCCTCCCAGCCCCATCCGCTGCGCCCGCGCGAACAGTGCATCGCTGGCGTCGATCAGGGGCGCCTGCATGCCCGCCTCGTGCGCGGCACCGGCCACCAGGCCGCTGTTTTTCAGAACATCGGTGATCGAGGCCTGGACCGCGAAGTCCTCGCGGATCATCTTGTCCAGCTTGATCCTCGATACCTCGCTGGCCATCGGCCCGGCGTTGAGTACTTCGGCGAAGCGCTCCAGGGCAATGCCGTGGACCTTGGCGAAGTGGACGGCCTCGCCCAGTGCGGTGACCAGCGTGATCAGATACAGGTTCACTGCCAGCTTCATGCGTAACGCCGCTGGCACCTGACCGCACGCGACGCACTGCCGGCCGAGGGGCGCAAGCAGGTGCGAGGCTTCTGCCACGTCAGCGGCGTCGCCGGCCAGCATGATGACCAGTTGCGCGGCTTCCGCCTGCACCCGCGAGCCGGAGACCGGCGCTTCCACGTAGCGCCCGCCTGCCGCGCGGATCTGTTCGCCCAACGCTTGGGAATAGGCTGCCGAGCTGGTGCCCATGTTGATCACCAGGCGGCCTTTGACGCGGGCAGGGAAGGTCGGCGTGTTCCGATCCAGCACGCTGTCGATGGCCTCGTCGTTGGCCAGCATGAGCAGGATCGTCCCGCACGCGTCGAACACGTCCTGCCGTTGCGTGATGGGCTGCACGCCGGCGGTGCGTGCAGCCTCGTGGTTTCGGCCGGAGCGGGACCAGCCCAGCACGGCGTGCCCGGCCCGTGCGAGGTGGCCCGCCATCGGCGTGCCCATCACGCCCAGGCCGATGAATCCCAATGGCATGGGAGGCTCCCGATCATGGCAAGGCGTCGATCATGCCGCAGATCGGCAAAGGGCGCGCAGGCCGTGCAGGTCGACATTCCCCCGCGTTGCATTGCTGGCAAAGATAATCACCGATATTCACGTGATTATCATCACGATTTTCTCGAAACTCGCTTTCGATAATCCCGGGGCCGAATGCGCGTATCTGCGTTTGAGGCGCCGGGATCCGTCCGACGTCCGCATCGTCGACCTACCGACGGCAACCTCCTGGGGGCATGGGGGCGGACAGTGTGCAGGTTCACCTGCGTGTGCTGCGGCTGGCGCGAGGCGCGGCGGGGGCGTCGCAGCATCACGCAATGAAGCCGCACGGTACCCATTGCGCGATCACCCGCTGCAACGGCAGCGGGTTGCCATTCGAAAGGGGAGTTTCAATGCACAGGCAAGTCAGTGAGATGTTGCAGCGCGCCTATCGACCCCACCGGTCCTTGCCAGACCTGTTGGGCGCGTTCGTGAAGGAGTTCTCGCAACACCATGCATTGCGTGGCGGCAGCGTCCATCTGCGCGGTTCCAGTGCTGGCCATACGGACGTGACTGCGGTGGCGGTAACGGACGACAACACCGCTGCCCGCCAGCGCTTGCCGATCCGCTATGGCAGCGAGGTACTGGGTGAGCTGCATCTGGAAAGTGAAGAGGGCCGGCTGGACGGTAGTGCCCTGGCGCTGGGTGAACAGTTTGCCCAGCGCTGTGCACACCTGATCAAGCGCTACGAGGCCAAGGCCTGGGCCGAACAGGCGCTGAGCCGACCGCTGCTGCTGGTCGGCGCCGGTGAGGCGCTGAAGCAGATGGACGAGTTCGTCGAACGCGCGGCGGCCAGTCCGCTGCCGGTACTGCTGCGTGGCGAGTTCGGTACCGAGAAAATGGAACTGGCCGCCGCCCTGCACAGTGGTGGCCGATACCGGCAAGGCCCGTTTGTCGAGGTGAACTGTGTCCATCCACAGGGCGAAGCCTGCGACTGGTTCGCGCGCGCGCAGGGCGGAACGCTGTACTTCCATGAAGTCGACGAACTGCCGGTGTCGCTGCAGGGCCAGCTGTCACATCGCATGCGTGGGCTGCCCGCCGCGCATGCCGATGCGCAGGCGACCGGTCCGGCACGGGTGATCGCCTCGACCAGCGCGGACCTTGAACAACGGGTGAGGGAGAAGCAGTTCTCGCGCGCCCTGCTGGCCGGACTGGAGTTCCTGACCGTGGATATTCCGCCGCTGCGCGAACGGGTGGAGGACATCGCCGCGCTGGCGGCACGTTCACTGGAGCTGCATGGGTTCAATCCCCATGTGCTGGGTGACGATGTGCTGGAAGTACTGTGTGCGCATGACTGGCCCGGCAACCTGCTGGAGATGGAGCGGGTGGTAGTGCGGTTGGCGGTGATGACCGGTGGCCGCTGCATCCGTCGCGACGATCTGGCACGCCACGCGCCGGATCTGGCAGCGGGCAATGTCGCCATCGATGCCGGGCGCGCGCCGCAACTACCGCCCGGGGTTGAGGAAGCTGCCGCTCCCGAGCCTGGGCAGCAGGACGCGCCGAGGGCTGCGCATGAAGGCCTGCACGATGGCCTGAAGCGTGCCCTGGCCTATCTGAAGGACCACGCTGCCGAGCCGCTCACACTGGGTGACCTCGCCCGCCAGGCCCATGTCAGCCAGTCTCACCTGGGATTCCTGTTTCGCAGCGAGCTGGGTACGACGTTCAAGCTGCTTCTGCAGCAACTGCGCATCGAGCATGCCAAGCAGCTGCTGCGGGATGTGCAACGCCTGCGCATTACCGATGTCGCACTGCAGGTTGGCTTCGGTGACCTGAGCCACTTCGAAAAGAGCTTCCGACGCGCGGTGGGGGTCAGCCCGCGCAGCTACCGTCGAACGCCGGATCAGTAAAGCAAACGCCCCGGTGCAGGCGCGGGCCTGCCCGGGGTGCTGGGATGGCAGATCAGGCGTTACCGTGCGTTTGCTTCAGCAGCGCGCTGCACGGCCTGCTCGGCGGCTTCGTCCGCGCGGCGTGCCGCTTCGGCGGCGGCCTCGACAGCGCGTTGCGAAACCTCCATCGCGGCGCGGATGCCTTCTTCACTGGCAGCCATCGCGGCGTCCGCCAGCTCCTGGGCGATTTCCATCGGGGTTTTGCCCGCCGGATGGGCGGGAGTAGGCTTACCGGGAAGCGGGGTCGGGAAGGTCATCGTCGGTGCTCCTGCTGGGGATGAGGGGAGAACACCGTCGCTGCGTTCCCCCAGGATGTGGCGCAATGCCGCCTGGGCATCGGCCAGGATCTTCTGCGCTTGTTGCCGGGCCGCCATGCGTCCGGCAGCAACGGCCGTGCCTGCCGCCGAAGCGAGGGCCTCCGTCGCTGCCTGCACGCCATCGCCACCCGGCGCCGGAAGCGGGTTCACACCGTATCCGCCTGATAGCCAACCTGTGCTTCATCGCCTAGGTAGCGGCGGGTTCGGCGGTAGTCCTGCAGGGTGATCACATTGTCCTCCACCTGCACCAGCGCCTGCGCCCTGGAGCCATCGATCGCGAACTGGACGCTGGCACCATCCTGGCCGAGCTGGCCACGGGAGACCGGATGCTCGTTGAGGAACTCCTGCGCATCGCGCAACTGCCAACGCGCGGCCTCGCGCAGCCGGCTGTCGTCCAGCAGCAAGTCGGGATCGTTGTCGAAGCATGCGGCCATCTGCTGGGCGGCCAGCGAGATGCGGGCGTAGCCGATCTGCCGGTTCGCGGCCAGGCTTGCGGCGATCGCCTCGCGCACCTGCTCCGGCGACGGCAGCTGTGGCAACTGCGGCCCGTCCAGGAAGCCGAACAGGATCGGCAGCACCTGCTGCAACGCCCGGGTGGCACGCGTCAGCCGATGCTCGCGGCCGCCGCCACCTGCGCTCACCCGCTGGTAGAAGCGGAAGTAGTCGGCAAACTCGATGGGCCTGCGCGCGTGCAGCAGCGCGAAGCTGGCGGCGTCGGCCAGGTCCTCGCGCCCTGCGGCGGACATTCCCACCTCACCGGCGAGCTGGTGGAGCGCCACCGATTCACGAAAATCCAGTTGCTGCAGCAGCGGAGCATCGGCTGCGCCAATCGAGGCCAGGAACGCACGCGAGGCGCCGAGTTCGGTATTGGTCAGCAGCCGATGTCTTGCCAGTACTCCCTGTGCCTCGCTGTGCGACAGGCGCGTGTCATCGCCAAACTCGATGTCGCGCAGGGCACCGAGGTCACTGGTACCGAGACTGAGCAGCTTGATCGGGCCGATCTGCAACCCGATGCGCGGCAACCATGTCATGCGCGAACCGTGCAGACCCTGCTGCACCCCATCGAGCATCGTACCCTCGTCGGAGAAGGCGTAACGGTGCTCATGCGATTCCATGGCCCACTTCAGCCAGTGCTCGCCGCCGTCGATGAACTGAAGGACATGCCTGCAGGATTGACTGATCTGGTTGGCCTGGGGGATGGAACGACCGGCAATGAAAACGCTCATGCGTGGCTCTCCTGGCGGCCTCACTGGGCCGGAAAATCCTTGAGGACGGTCGCAGCGGCACTGCCGACCCGGGTGAAGTCGTTGGTGGCCCCCTGCATCATGGTCTGCGCCTGCGTGAGCACCCTCGCATACTTTTCGTCCCCCGTCGCCAGGTACTGGGCCATTGCCACGCCGGCTGCGGTGGTCGCGATGGTTGAGACATTGCGCAGTGCGTCGGCGGCATCCTGCACGGCGATCGCTGCAGACTGGGCTACCGACTGGTAGGCCTTGCCGGCGCCACTGGTCTTCACCACGGTCGCGGACATGGTGGCCGTCTGCACCTGGTTGATCACATCGATGACCTGGGCGTTGACGTTGCTCGGGTCCATACGGGCTCCTTGATGGGCGGGTGCGGCCGCAGGCGGCCTGTGTAGTGTCAGGCCCCGGCGTCAGTGTTGCCTGTGGCCGGGGAAGAGGGGGATTCTGGCGCGGAATCCTGGGCGGGACCTGCGGCCGGATCCGGACCGGACGAGGGGTCGGGCGCAGGACCGGGCGCGGGCGCTGCCGCATTGCCTGCGAGCGTTTCGAGTGCATGCAGGCTGCTGGTAGCGGCCGCAGCGTCGGCAGTGGCACCGTGGGTCTGTGCCTGCAGGACGCTGATGGCGGTCTTTCCTTCTGCGGTGGCCGCGGCGATCACTGCCGCAGGCGAAGGGGGCGCCGGCACCGGGCCGGGCAGGGGGATGACCTGCGGCGGTGGCGGCGGAGGAGGTTCCGGAGCGGGCGGCGGCACCGGCCAGGGGGCATTGATCATCTTCGCGCAGGTCGCGGTGACCGCTGCGTTGCTGACCATGCCCGCACCCTGCTGGCGCGCGACGGCGTTGTGCATGGCGGTGCCCAACGTCTCCAGCATCACCATGTCCAGCATGCTGAAGGACTGCGCCGGCCCCTGGGCCACCAGCAGGGTCGAGGCGGCGCTGACGCTGTCGACGATCTGGCTGTTGACGGTGTTCTCACTGCTCATGACGGAACGGCTCCCTTCTGGATGATCAGGGCCAGGACCTGGGCCAGGCTTGCCCCGGCGGTCACCTGGCCGCGTTGCTGGTTGGCCACCGCGTTCTGCATTGCCAGGCCAAGACTGTCGGCCATCGCCAGGTACGTGGCGGACATCGCGAACGAGGGGGCGAGGGCGATCGCCATCCCGGAGCCAGTGCTGGTTGCAGCCAGCAGGTAGCCGGTGGCAGGCGATCCGGCCATCGATCAGGGGCCCGACGTGACGCCGCCCTGAGCGGGGGCGCGGCGGTTGGCGTCACGCCGGGCCGACACGTCAGCGCAGACCCAGGATTTCGCGGGTGGCCACGCCGTTGGAGGCGGTGTCGATCGCATACAGCGTGGACACCCCCTGGGTGGTCGACGCCTGCATGGTCACGTAGGACTGCTGCTGGTTGTTGGTGGCGTTGTGCGCCGCGTTGGACAGTGCCTGGCTGGTGGCTACGAACAGGTTGCCCATTGCGATGGCCGGCGCATCACCAAGCACCTTGGTGTTGACCTGCGAGACCGAATCGGTGATCTGGCTGTTGACGGCGGTGGGAAATGCCATGGTGGAAGCTCCTAGGGTGGACAGCACTACAGGAACGGAGATTGCCGGCACTCAATGGAATCAGCCGAGAATCTTCCGGGTGGCGGCGCCGGTGGCGCCGGTATCGACGGCGTAGAGCAGCGCGACGCCCATCGTGGTTGCGGCCTGTGCCGTGACATACATCTGCTGCTGGGCGAGCGTCGCGTTGTGGGCGGCATTGGCCAGCGCCTGCGCGGTGGCCTGGTACAGCGTGCCCATTGCCGTGGCAGGCGCCACGCCCAGCACCTGCAGGTTGGCCTGGCTGACCGAGTCGGTGATCTGGACGTTGACGGCCGTGGGAAATGCCATGGCTCAGCTCCTTGCCTTCCGGCGCATTACGCGCCGAGGATCTGCTTGGTGGCCACGCCGGTGGTGGCAGTATCGATCGCGTACAGGGTGGCCACGCCCATGGTGGTGGCTGCCTGCGCCGTCACATAGGACTGCTGTTGGGCGTTGGTGGCGTTGTGGGCGGCGTTGGCCAGCGCCTGCGCGGTGGCCTGGTAGAGGTTGCCCATGGCCACGGCGGGGCCGTCGCCCAGCACTTTGGTATTGACCTGGGTGACTGAATCGGTGATCTGGTCGTTTACAGCGGTTGGGAATGCCATGTCTATCTCCTTGAGGTTGGCGGGTCAGCTACGGAACGACAGATCAGGAACCCAGGCCGCGGACGCGGGTGCTGAGGATTTCCTTGCTCGCTACCGCCGTGGTGGCGGTATCGATCGAGTACAGCGTGGCCACACCCATGGTGGTGGCCGACTGCGCGGTCACGTAGGACTGCTGCTGTGCGTTGGTGGCGTTGTGCGCGGCGTTGGCCAGTGCCTGGGCGGTGGCCTGGTACAGATTGCCCACCGCCACGGCGGGCGCGTCGCCCAGCACCTTGGTGTTGGCCTGGGTGACCGAATCGGTGATCTGGTCGTTTACCGCGGTTGGAAATGCCATGTCCTGCTCCTGCGAAAAGGTGGAAGTGCGTGGTATCCAGTGTCACGGTGCGTTGCCTGCAGCGGCCTGGGCTTCACCGTGGGGCCAGAGTAGGAAATGGCGTCGCCGCCGGATTGGCGGAATCGACGGAGAATGCGGGGGGATCACCGTGAAGGTGCGACGTGAATGCGGCGGAACTGATGATCAGCGCCGTCATCGCTAGCGCTGGCGCGTTGCCCGGGAGGACACACAGGGCAACGCACGCGGCTGCCGCGATTCGGCGGCGACGGGCAGCGGCCACGTCGTCGCCGAATCGGGCGGGTCAGAGCATGTACGGGATCTTGAACGCCAGGGTGAAGTCCGGCGCATCCGGGGTCAGGCCGATGCCGAGCAGGGTCACCAGGGTGGTGTGCTGGTTCAGCGCATAGGTCACGCCCAGATTCAGTGACGCTGCATTGGCGTCACTGCCGATCACCTTCATCCACTTGCCGCCCTCGAATCGGGTGGAGGCACGGGCGCTGATGCGGTCACTGAAGGACAGGCTGAGGCTGGTGCGCTCGTTGAACGCGAACGCCACGCCCGCGCCGAAGTACACCGAGCCGCCCAGCTTCACGTCACCGGGATTGACCGTGTCCGGATTGCTGTCGATGTCGTTGAACCCGCGCGGAATCGAGTGCACGTAGCCGATGTTGGCGAACAGGATCGCCGGGTCGGCGGTCTTGACCATCGACAGGCCGACATTGGCCTGCCACACGCCATTGCCAGTGGGTTGCTCGCGTGGCACGGCGAAACGGATGTAGTCATCGTCGTCGCGCTCGATGACCTTCCAGTCCAGGCCGTAGGGCGCTCGCCCGGTCGGCGCGGTCACGCCGGCAGTGAGCACGGTTTCCGGGCGCCAGCCGCGCTCGCCGAACAGGCGGTAGTTCGCACTCAGACCGATATCACCCAGGCCGTTGCCATTGGTTTCCTCCTGCGCGATGGCCGCCGCTGCGCCACCGGCACCACCCTTCTGGTAGACCGTGCGTCGCGCCAGGTAAGGCACATCCAGATTCAGCGTCAGGTTGGGGCTGACGCCCCAGCGAGCCGCAACGTTGTAGGTCAACGAATCGGATTCGACGTTCTCGATGGCGATGTTGCCGAGGAAGATCGCGTCCAGGGCAAGGAAGCCGTTGAGGGTGAGCTGCTTGCGGTCGTAGCGGGCGTAGGTAAGGCTGTTCTCGATGGTGAAGCGCCGCGAGAACAGCGCGGATTGCTGCTGCTTGACATCATCCACGCTGCGCCTCGACTCCTGCTTGGCCTGCTGCGCCTCGGCGGCGGTGCTGGCGTAGCCTTCGCTGCTGGGTGGAACGGCTGCGGCGGCTGCCGCGGCCAGCGGCGCGGCGGGCGTCGCTGTGGCTGGGCCCACCCGGCCACTCAATCGTGCCTGCATCGCCTGCACCTGCATATCCAGTTCGCGCAGCCGCCGCACTTCCTGTGCGTAGTTGGCCTTCAGCTGTTCCAACTGGTTGGCCAGCGCCTGCACGTCGGCGCCGTCGTCCCCTGTGGGCGGTGCGGCGAGCGCGGTGCCCGCCAGCGCCGCCAGCGCCAGCGGGGTGATCCTCAGAAGGGTGTGCATGTTCGTGTCCTGCGTTGTGAAGCGCTTCCCCCAATGCCGCGCCGCGCTACTGGCCCGGCCCCATGCCGCGGTTCAACGCAATCGCCTGGGCCACGTTCTGGCTCAACGGCAGGTTGCCGCCCACGGTGTTGCGAACCAGCTCCAGCCGCAGTTGGTTGCTGGCGATCTGGCCATCACCGGCCAGGGCAATGCCCTGGCCGACGCTGCCATTGCGGATCCACTGTTGCACCAGGCCCTGGCCATCCACCTGCAGGAGCAGGCGGGCCTGGTTGCCATCGAGCACCGCGGTCGCGGTTGCGCCGGACTGCTGCGCGCTGACCGAACGCGCACCCTCGCTCGCTGCAGAAGGCACCTCGCCATCACGCACGCTCAGCGTGGTGACATTGCGAGCGGCGTTGCCATCGCCGGCCACCTGTACGCTCTGCACCAGGCCGCTGGCGTTGGCCAGGCCGCTGCTGTCGATGCTGCGGCCGCGGGTGTCCGGCAGTGGCGCATCAGCAGCGGTCACATGCACGCTGGGCTGGAAGCTCAGCTTCGGCGCACCGCCGCCGCGGAAGTCCATGGCCAGGGTCAATGCGCCCTGCAGGGTGGCACCGTTGCCGGCCTGCCACTGCGAAACCATGGTCACCCCGAACCAGGCCACGTTGTTGCCGCCCACGGTGTAGCGGCCTCGCATCAGGCTCAGTTCCGGGTCCGGAATTTCCTTCAGGCCGCGACCGGGCGTGCCCTCTGCCGCCTGCAGGGGCAGGGCAGGGAAGGCCAGCAGCAGGGCCATCATCAGCGGTTGGCGGAACATGGTCGAACCTCCTTCAGAACAGGTCGGCATGGCTGAAGCCGAAGTCGACCAGTTCGGCATCGGTGATCGGCCCCTGCCGCGCATACAGCGCGCGCGCACTGGGCCGTTCGCTGGGTTGCAGCAGGGCGGTGTTGCGGTCGAAGTCGCTGCCGATCACCACGAACACTGCGCGTGATGGCCAGGCCGCAAGGAATTCAGGCAGCGCCAGGCTGCGGTTGCCAAGGATCGGGTCGGCCACCTCGACGATGCCGTTGCGGACCTGCTTGAGCACCACGAAATGGCGGAAGCCGCGCACGTCCATCAGCACCAGGCCGGGGACGCGCAAGGTGCGCAGACGGGATTCGTCGATACGGTAGCCGCGGCCGCGCATGCCCAGCGATTCCACGTAGCGCTTGATGTCGAGCAGCGAAAAACCGCGCTCGGCCACCAGTGCGGGATCGGAGACCCCCATCATCCCCTCGATCACCGTCGCCTCGTCGGTATCCAGGTGGTAGGCGTGGCGCAGGATGGTGGCCAGTGCGGCGGCCCCGCAGCTGTAATCGGTGTGCTGGCGCACCACGTTGCGGTAGCGCCGCTCCTGCATGCTCTCCACCTTCTGCTGCAGCAACGCGCCATTGGGCAGTACGCCGCTGAAGCGCACCTCGCCCGCCCACGCGGAGGCGGTACCCAGCAGCAACAGCATCGCCAGCAGGCGCATCGAGAGGCGGCAACGGATCATCACGTTCTCCGGCAGCAGGGGGGAGCCCCTGTCCCAAGGGGGAGGAGGAACAGGGGCTCCCGGGAACCCGGCCATTGGCGGACGGCCGGGGTGTTGCGCTTACTCGCCGCTGCCACCACCGCCGCCGGTGCTGGGCTGGGCGACAGCCAGGGCCAGGCTGTTGGCCTGGAGGTTGCCGGTACCCGCCGCCACGTTCACGCCGATGTTGCCGGAGGCGCCAGAGAAGGCACTGCCGGACAACGCCGAGGTGTTGGTCGCGTTGACGTTCACCCAGCGCGTGGTGCTGACCGTGCCGCTGAGGCTGGCGTACAGATCGGCCACGCCCAGTTCGACGAACTGGCTGGTACCGCTCTCACGCGTATCGAAGCCCAGGCCGCCCACCCCCGGCCGGTTGGGGTTCATCGTGGCGTTCTGGATCTCGTTGTCCAGGTCGATGTGGCCGGTGCTGTTGCCACCCGGGTGCGGCAGCTCGCCATTCCACGTATCCAGGTAGTAGTTGGCCATCTGGTAGGCGTTGCCGGTGCCGCGGTAGGTGCCCGCGCCATAGGCCAGGGTCAGGCCGCTGACGCCGCCACGCATGCCGACCTGCACGGTGTCCGTGTAGGACTGCACGAAGCCGGCGTTGCTGACCGTGTTGCCGGTGGAGACCTGGTTGGAGCTGATGCTCGACTGCGCCACAGCGGTGGTCGCCACCGAGGCCGCGAGCGCGTTCTTCTGCTCGTTGTTGTTGCCCGAGGCGATGTTCACGCCGATGTTGCCCGAAGCACCACCGAAGGCGTTGCCGCCGAGGCCTGCGGCGTTGGTGACGCCGGAGTTCATGGTGGCGTTGCCGAAACCGGCCTGGTTCACGAACACTTCGGCATCGGCCATGCCGAAGCTGAAGGATGCATCGGCCGCGGACAGCGACGCGGCGTTGTCCTGGGCGTTGTTGTCGCCGGACACCACGTTGAAGCCGAGGTTGCCCGAAGCGCCGGCACCGACACTGTCGCCGATGGAGGCACTATTGGTGACCAGGCTGTTGCTGGTGGCGTTGTTGCTGATCGACTGCCGGTTGTCGATCACCGCGATGGCGGCGGAGTCGAGATCGATGTCGCCGGTGATGTTCGGGTCACCGGAGAAGTTGATGTCGGTGCTCAGGCGCAGGTCCTTCTCCAGGTTCACGTCGACGCCGTGGTTGTTCTTTTCCTTGCGTTCGTCGGCCTGGATGTTGCTGTGCTTCTGCACATTGACGTTGACGGTGCGGTTGCGTACGTCGTTGTCGGTATGGTTGTGGGTGTCGTTGCGGGTTTCGCTGACGGTGTGGTTGTGGTTGATGTTCGCATTGGCGTTCTGGTTGTCCCAGCCATTGGCCGCAGCGGCGGTCGAGGCAGTGGCAATCGCCATGGCGAGCATGGTCTGTTTGACGGTCGCTTTCATGGTGCCCTCTCTCTCATCAGGTGGTGCATCGGTTGGGTGGTTGTCACGGGCGGTCCTGCACGACCAGGCCAAGCACGTTGGCTGTCTCGTTGCCGCTGCCCGCGATCTGATTGAGTTGCAGGACCCCGTCGAATCCCCGTAGTGCGGTGCTGGCTACACCGGCGCTGCGGGTCCCCGTCGCAACGCCGCGACCGGCGTCGTCCCGCCCCCCTGCCAACGCGGAACCTTCGGCGGCCAGGGCCGTGTCGTCGGATTCGCGTATGCCCTGTCGAGCCAGCGTCGCGCTGACGACGTTGAGCGTCGTGTTGGCGATGCCGCTGGCCTGGTTGATCGAAGCGATGCCGCTGGCACCGGCCAACGCGTTGCCGCCGATGAGCGCGGACGCCTCCATCGGCGCCGACAGCACCCGGTTGCCGCGCTGCAGCTGCTGGGCGCTGATGGCTACGTCGGCGAGTCCGCTGTGGGCAATGCCGCGCAGATTGGCCTGCAGGTTGAGGTCGCCGGCGGCCTGGTTCACGGCGATGGCACCGCTGGCGCCGGCCAGTGCGTTGCCGTCGATGCGGGCGACGTCGAGGTAGGCGAGCATGCCGCTGTAGTCATCGGCCAGTGCGCCCAGCGGCGTCGCGCCGAGCAACAGCAGCAGCCAGAGCAGGCGTTTCATTTTCCACCTGCCGGGGCAGTGCCCTGCAGCGGGAACTGGGCCAGTGCGCCGCGCACGGTATCGGCGATACCGCGGGTACTGCTGCCGACCGCGCCCAGCGGGCCGCTCATGGCACCGCCCAGGCTGCTGCCGACCATGCCATCGCCGCCTCGCCCCAGGGTGCCGCCCAGGGCCTGTTGGGTCACGCGCTCTACCGTTGTGCCGCCAGGCGCCGCGACCATGGCCGTGTGGCCTGCACCCATCCCGGCATAGTCGTCGTCGCTGAGCTCGTCCATGCCAGGCGAGGAGCCACCGCTGCCGAGCGCTGCGGCAATCTCGCGCTGCGGCTTCGGGTCGGCAATCAACGCCATCCCCGGTGGCGCCATGCGATAGGCCGGACGTGCCGATACGTCGCGCAACAGGACGATTTCGCCCGGTTGCGGCTTCACCCCTTGGCGGGCGCCCGATGCTGCCGCAACTCCCGGCAGCAGCAACAGCAGGACGGCCACTGAAGGGGCGAGTCTGCGAAGAACTGGGGTGACACCGTCCATGCCGATCTCCCGCGATGGGTGCGGCGGAACCACGCATCAACCGTGCCAACTGCAGAACGCCCACCAGGCAACACGGGGTGGACCCGGTGCCAGGCTTCGCTGCTGCCAGGGTGTTACAGGCACGTCGAAGAAATGTTGCGATTGCGCCGTGCCAAGCGCCGCAGGGCAAGGCGCCCGGTGGACTGTCGCATTGTTGTTACAGGTGTCGGTGCGGACTGCAACGGTGCGGCTTCAGCCGAGCATTCCTTGACGCGGCGCTCATTGCGCTGCCGTTTAGCGAAGCGCTAGGATCCGCCTAACAAAGGCCGCCGCGGTGGCCGTAGAGGTCTCGGCGGAGGGTGGCACGCCGGTGATTGGCTGACAGTCCGCCGACGGTGTCCGGATGCTGGGGGAAGCATGGCAGCGGTCCCGGAAGCTTCTACATCACGTTGCGTGCTGTGGTTTGGTGAGCCGTCGGCCAGCGAGCGCAGTGCGCTGGCTGCGGCAGGCTGGTATGTGCGCAGCATCCATCCTGATCCGGCCATGGCGATCGGCCTGCGCGGACGCGATCGTCTGCTCGCCGTGCTTGATCTACGGCACCTGGATGCAGCCGCGCTGCAACTGCTGCTGCCCTGGATCGAGCAACATCAGCACCTGCCCTGGCTGGCGGTAATGCCGCCGAGTCCAGGTGCCGTTCCGCCCGCGTGGTTGCCGTTGCTGCAGCGCTGCCTGGCACGTTTTACGTTGCCGTTCGGGTTGCAGGACATGGTCAGCGCAATGCGCCAGCAGTTCGATGCTGACGACCCGCCGCCGGATGAAGCGTGCAATGGCAGCACGCCACGTGCACTGATCGGCGAGAGCCCGGCACTGCACGCGGTGCGTACCGTCCTGCACAAGTTCGCACCGGTGGAGTTGCCGGTGCTGGTCACCGGCGAGACCGGCACCGGCAAGGAGCTGGCAGCGCATGCACTGCACGCGCTGTCAGGTCGCGCCGGCAAGCGGTTCATTGCGGTCAACTGCGGTGCGATCCCGGCCAACCTGGTGCAATCGGAACTGTTCGGGCACGAGCGCGGTTCCTTCACCGGTGCCGACAAGCGCCAGATTGGCGTGTTCGAGTCGGCCCATGGTGGCACCGTCTTCCTCGATGAGGTGGGCGACCTGCCCGCCGAAGCACAGACCAGCCTGCTGCGGGTGCTGCAGGAGGGCACCTTCGAGCGTGTCGGCAGCAGCCAGCCCCTGCGCGCCGATGTGCGGGTGCTTGCCGCGACCCATGTCGAGCTGGAGCAGGCGGTGGCGCAGGGGCGGTTCCGCAGTGATCTTTACTACCGGCTCAACGTGTTGCGGCTGCCGATGCCGCCGCTGCGCGAGCGCGGAGGCGACGTGCAGCTGTTGGCCGAGCACTTCCTGCGCTGCTTCCGCCTGCGCCATGCGGTGCGCGCACGTGGCTTCGCCCCGGCAGCGTTGCAGGCCCTGCGGCGCTTCGACTGGCCCGGCAACGTACGCGAACTGCTCAATCGCGTGCAGCGGGCGGCGATCATGGCCGAGGGCGAGCTGATCAGCGAGCGCGATCTGGAACTGGGCGCACCGGCCCCGAGCTTGCCGGGTGCAATGCTGCACGACGCACGCGGCCAGGCCGAGCGCGATGTGCTGCTGCAGACCCTGCGCCAGACCGGCTACAACGTCTCCGAATGCGCGCGGCAGATGCAGATCTCGCGGGTCACGGTGTATCGGCTGTGCCGCAAGCACCGGCTGGAACTGCCTGCGCAGCGCTGATCAGCCGGCCGGCAGGTGCTTGAACAGGCGCAACGGCTTGCCCGCGACGCGCTCGATCACGCCCTTGGCTTCCAGGTCCAGCTGCACCGCCTTCAACCACCAACCGGCGGTGGCCCCAGCAGGGAACAGGGAGGCGGGCAGGTGCGGCAACAGCGCCTGTTTCGCCTGCGCAACCGTCAGGCCCGGCGGTTGCGCAGGCAAGCTCCAGAGCAAGGCGTGGCGCATGGCGAGATACTTAGCGCGATCCACGCGCTGGATGTGACCGGGCGTGGTGATGCTTTCGATCTCGATCCGCTCGGGCTCAGACATGGCTGTCTCCGGCGACGTCGATGCGTGGGCTGCGGAAGCCCATGGCGATCCACGCCTTCATCAACCGGGCATAGAACCGCAGTGACCGGGTTTTCAGGTTCGGCACATCGTCGGGAAGGACAGACGCATCAGGAAGATCACTGACCATCGTCCGCATCTCCACGGCGGGTCTTGTCGATGCTGGCCACAACAGGCCATACAGACTCAGCCAATGGCCGCCGCTGAACTCCAGGAAAAGCGGCGTATTGCAGCAGCTCGCCAGGACGCGGCGGCTGCCGCCCCTGCTGGACAACCGCAACGCGCGCAGCAAGGGATGTCCTGCATCGATGCTGACGCGATCCTTGCGATGCATTACGAAAAGCGTCTGGCCATGCGGGCCCAGTACGTCCGGTGCTCGAGGCATCGACTGCAGCATGGCGCCGACCTTGCGGCAGCTGTCGCAGCAGCATTCGACGGTGGCAATGGGTTGGCCCGTGGCGGTCAGGCGGACCTGGCCGCAGGCGCAGGCGCAGGCGAGGGACTGATGGGAGGGCATCTGCATTTTCTCCTGGGGTGTTCATTCTCTCGACGAACCGGGGCTGCGAAAATCGACAACATCCACCGTCAAGGGCGCTTCATCTGGTAGCGGATGCGGTACAGATCCAGCCCTGTGCCGTCCGCGCGCCGCGCCGAATAGGTCAACGAGCCGGGTTGCGAGCCATCGAGCATTGCGCCGTAACTGTCGCCGGAGGCCTCGTTCAAGGGGGCCGGCAACGCATGGCCCGCGTCATAACGGCCCCCACGAGCGTAGGCAATGAACTGGCGCACCGGTGCATTGCCGAAGTCCAGAGCGCGGGCAAACACTACCGTTCGGCCGTCGCCCAGGAAGGTGGCATCGAACTCCTGTGCCGCGGTGTTGAGGTCGCCGGGCAGCGGCCGCGCGGGCTGCGCCACGCCACGGACCATCGCTGCGACGTAGAGGTCATGGCCGCCCGCACCGCCTGCACGATCGCTGGAGAACAGCAGTGTGCCTGCGTCCGGCGAGAGCATTGGCGCGAACTCATCGGCCGCGCTGTTCACTGCGGGGCCAAGATTGACCGGCTCCCCGAATCGACCCTCGCTACCCATGCTGACCCGATACAGATCGTCGCCGCCCTGGCCGCCTGCACGATCCGAACAGAAGTACACCACACGGCCATTGGCGGAGAACGCGGGATCGAACTCACGTCCCGGCGTGTTGAACGAGACCGGCGTCGCCGGTCGCCAGCGCTGCCCGTCGTGGCGCGAGACCCAGATGTCATACCCACCCGGACCTCCGGGCCGGTTGCGGCTGAACCACAGTGCGGTTTTTCCGTCCGGGCTCAAGGTCAGTCGAATCTCGTCGTACTGCGTGGAGGCAACGCCCGGGGCAAAGCGTTCGCCGGGGCCGACGATCTGCAGCACCCTTGATGGAGACGCGGGAGGCGACGCAGAAACCAGCAGCATCACGGCCAGTAGCGCCTTCATGCCTGTCGCTCGAAATCGCTGACCCAGTTGGTTTCCCAACTGCGCCCACCATCGGTCGAGGCCGCCTGTTCCCAGCGCGCCGAACGCGGTGTGATGCGTGACCAGATCACCCGCGTCTGGATCGCTCGCCCGTCGTGCTGGTCTTCGCCCAAGAAGCAGCCGACTCCGGCCTCGAAACCACCGCGCAGTGGCGCGCCGATCCGCGTCGGCTCCCGGCCATCCAGCCACCAGCTCAGCCAGTGCCGCTCAGCCGCATCCCAGGCGCGGATGCCCATGCCGCGCAGCGGCGCTCCAGGTACGTCCATCAGATTGTCACCGACGTTGCCGAAGCCTCCCAGTACCGGCCAGTTGTGCAGGGTGCCGTTGAACGCGTCCCAAGCATCGCTGCCTGTCAGCCGAGCGCGCAGGCGACGATGGCGCACGTTCCAATGGCCCACCAGGAAATCAAAATCACCCGGTGCATCCGGCAGCCTCGGAAGTGGAGAGGGGGTCGCAGCAGTGCGGCGGAACCAGTTGCGCCAGTTCACTTCCCAATGCGCACCGGCATCGTCGGAGAACGCCTGTTCCCACCACGGCTCCTCGCCGTGGATGTCATGCCAGCGGAACCACACGTCGATCGGGCGCCCGTCGACCCGGTCGGTGCCGCGGAAGCTGCCGGCATCGCCCTCGAAAGCGCCGCGCACAGGGGCTTCGATATGGGCAGGGTTGCGGCCATCGATCCACCAGATCGACCACGTGGAAGACACCGGATCAAACGCACGCACGCCCAGGCCCCTGTAGGGGCCCGAAGGCAGCGCCATGACGTTGTCATCGATGGTGCCGAGTCCGCCCAGGGTCAGCCATACCGCGCTTGAGCCGGTGAAGGACTCCCAACGGGTATCGCCGGCCAGGCGCTCCTTGAGGCGTTGGTGCCGGACCTGCCAGTTGCCCAGCAGCCATTTCCAGTCTTCGCTGTGGCTGGGCAGGGCCCACCCGGAGGGCAGGGCGCTGGACGCCGCCGCAGCGGTCAGGGTAGCCAGGAACTGCCGTCGATCCATGTGCGTGATCCCCTACCGAAGGTGCCTCCATCGTTGCGGGTGCGCGGGGTATTGACCACGCAGATATCGGGGCTCAGGCTAAGTCACACTTATGGTCACCCAACGCCAGCTGCCATCGCTTGCCGCCATCCGCGCCTTCGAGGCGGCGGCGCGGCTGGGCAGCTTCGCGCGTGCCGCCGAAGAGCTCGACACCACTGCGGCATCAGTGAGCTACCACGTGCAGCGTCTGGAGGCCCAGACTGGTACCCGCCTGTTCCTGCGCCACGCACAGCATGTGGAACTGACGGTTGCCGGTGCCAGCATCGCGCAGGAGGCCACACGGGCGTTCGATGCACTTCGTGCCAGTTTCATGCGCGCTGGGGACATGGATGCAGCGCGACTGCGCCTGTCCGTATTGCCAACGCTGGGCACCAGTTGGTTGACGCCGCGACTGGGCGGCTTCCGCGCGCGTCACCGGGAGCTTGTGCTGGAGCTGGATCTATCGGCGGAACCGCAGGACCTGGCAGCGGGTCGCTTCGACGCGGCCATCCGCAACGGGCATGGGGACTGGCCCGGCTTGCAGGCCACGCCCCTGTTTCCCAGCGTATTCACACCGCTGTGCGCACCGTCGCTGCTGCCGGCCGCACGTGACCTGGGTCGTGGCGGGCTGGATGTCGCGCTGCTCGGGCGACCAGACTGGTGGGCAGTGTGGTTCTCCGCTCATGGACAGATTGCACCGCCGGCGCGGGAGAATTTTGTTGCACCATTTGCTGTCGAGCACCTGGACATCGGTGCGGCGATTGCGGGGCAGGGGATCGCCATTGGTTCGCCGATCCTGTTCCAGGCAGAGCTGGACAGCGGGCGACTGGTACAGGCTCATCCAGGTGTGGCCAGTGACGGCCGCAGTTTCTGGTTCGTGGCACCAACTGCGCGCAGCGGCAGCATCAAGGTCAGCGCGTTCCGTGATTGGCTTGGCGAGCAGGCGGCTGAGGCACGGCGTGCAGCACGCCATCATCTGGCCCAAGCGGTGACACCGTGAACCAGAGCCCCGAACTACTGCGACGCCTGCTGCGTGCCAAGGACCGGATGGACCGCGCCAGCCACGAAGAGTGGTCAGTCGCGCGCTTGGCCGAGGTCAGTGCGGTATCGCCGGCGCACTTCGCGCGCTCGTTCAAGCAGGCCTTCGGGCTGCCGCCACACCGCTACCTGCTCAGCCGCCGCATCGAGCGGGCGGTGGCCATGCTGCGCGACACCGATCTGCCGGTGACCGAGATTGCCGCCCAGACCGGCTGGTCCAGCCTGGGTACGTTCGGCCGCATCTTCCGTGACATCACCGGCGATAGTCCGGGCAATGTGCGGGAGCGCGAGCGCGCCGGCCAATCGATACCCGCCACTGTGCCGGAATGCCACGCACGTGCCGCGCAGCGCCCGGACCTCAACATCGCAGTTTTGGAGAAGCGCCGCCGCCAGGCCGTTGCTAACGTGGATCCCACCTGAGGGAGGTCCCATGACAAACACTGTGAACACGGTCGGCCTGTATGTGCGCGACCAGGACGAAGCGCTTGCGTTCTACGTCGACACGCTTGGCTTTGAGGTGCACACCGACGTACGCAATGGCAGCTATCGCTGGCTTACCATACGCAGCCCCGGCCAGGACGGTTTCCAGCTGGGTCTGTTCGTGCCGGGTCCGCCTACCCATGACGCGGCCACGGCTCTGGCGCTGCAGCAGCTGGTGGCCAAGGGCGCGATGCCGCCGCTGGTACTGGCGGTTGAGGACTGCCGGGCACGCCATGTGGAATGGCAGGCGAAGGGTGTCGAGTTCACCCAGGAGCCTATTGAACGCTATGGTGCGGTGGATGCGGGATTCCGTGATCCATCCGGCAATGGCTGGAAAATGATCGAAGCGCACTCCGAGGCGAGGCGCCAGCAATGAATCGCGGCCACTGGGCACGGCCTGTGCACCGCTGGACATCGATCGTTTTCACGCTGGCGGTGATCGCCAATTTCGTGGCGCGCGCGATGGGGCAGGGCGAGCCACCGGCGTGGATTACCTATGCGCCGCTGCCACCCTTGTTCCTGCAGCTGTTGACCGGCCTGTATCTGTTTGCCCTGCATTACGCAGGCAAGCGCCGCAGCGCCTCGCTGGGCGCTGCGGGCTGAGAACGGATCAGGCGACTGCGTCGACCGCGTGGGCGGCAAGCAGGGCGGGCAGGTCTTCCATGCGCTGGAAGATCACCTGCGCACCCGCGGCACGCAGGGCCTCCGGCGTACTGTGGTGCGGACCGCCTTCGCTGAAGCCGAACACGGTGGCGCCGGCGGCCACACCGGCCGTTGCACCGGTAACGGTGTCCTCGATCACCGCGCAGCGTTTCGGGTCCACGCCCAGCGCAGCGGCGGCGGCCAGATAGACATCCGGATGGGGTTTGGTGTGCGGCATGTCCTGGCCGCTGAACACGTGGGCACCGAAGGCGTCGAGGATGCCAACCTTGCCCAGTTGCAGCTTCACCTTGTGCAGGTCCGCACCGGACGCACAGGCAATCCTTCCGCCGGTGGCGACGGCGATCGCACGCACCGCCTCGGGTGCACCCTGGATTGCAACCAGGTCGCGTTCCAGTGCCCGGTTGCGCTGCTGGCGGAATGCTTCCAGCCATTCTTCGGTGAACGGCTTGCCGGTGCGTTCTTCGATCAGTCCGGCCAGGTGGGCCACGGACTGGCCCAGGAACACCTCACCGGCCTGCGCCGGGGTCAGCGGCCAGCCGCGCTCGGTCAGCATCTCCGAGAGCACGCGGGCTACCAGCGGCTCGGAATCAACCAGTACGCCATCGCAGTCGAACAGCACGGCATCGAAGGGGAAACGGGACATCTACAACTCCTGGGGCAATGCAGCGGGGCAATCACCCGTCATTTTCCCACAGCCGCGCAAGCGGGGCACGCGTGGCCATGCCGAGCACCCCGCGTCCTTCCAACAGGATGATCAGCCCAGATCACAGCCCGTCGGCTGCGGCCAGGTGGTGGCCGGCAGCATGTTCTTGAGCGAAGCCGGCGCATTGATGGCCACGTAGCTGGCGCCGAGCAGCTCTTCCAGGTCGGCGATGGTCACCAGATAGTTGTCCAGGCTGCCGAGGTTGGCCTCATTGGGGATGATCCAGCTGATCGCCTTGGCGGTACCGGTTTTCGGGTCACGGGTGATGACGGTCTTCCAGAAGAACTCCGGCGTGGGAATACCGTGGCTGGCCAGGAAGTAGTCATTGGAGGCATCGCCATAGACCACGCCGCCATAGACATCCACCGGCGCGATGTCGCGGTAGCATTCGGCCACGTTCTCGGCCTTCACCCAGATGCCCTGGTTGAAGCTGGACACCTGCGGGACGATGTTGGTCATGTAGTTGGCGCGTCGGATGTAGGTCGCGTCGTAGTCCATGTGGTTGGAGGTCACCAGATGGCCGCGGTCATAGCCGCTGCGGATGCTGGCATACGACGCAGTGCTGTTCTGGCCGAGGCAACCGGCCGGCAGGTCCGGGTCCTTGTAGAAACTGGAAGGGCGCGCGGCGGAGCCGGTGTCGGCGGTGAGCGTGTACTCGTAGCGGGTTGCGCTGTGGATGCTGCAGTCGTAGGTCAGCACGAAGCCGCCCTTGTTGAGAGTAACGACCTGGGCCTGGGCAGCGCCGGCGAAGGCGCTGAGGATGAACACGAAGAAGAAGCTTGCAAGGCGCATTGCGGTTCTCCAGCAGAAGTTCAGGGCGCAGCCGTCCGCCACGACCGTGCCGGGGCGAGGTCATGTGAGGACACTGCGGAGTCGGGTAGTGCGGAATGCGTGGGGCGTAACCGCGATGACAGGGCCGCAGAGGCCGTGCGGTGTCGTAAGCGTCACAAGCTGTCGCCTTTCGGTCAACGACGAAAGGGCGAAGCTGTGACCGCGCGCATGCACCGGACCTGTGTCAGATTTCGTGGCACGTGGATGAAACGCGCGCGTGCTAGGGCATTTCAGCGGTGCAGCGCCGCACTGCTGCTCATGGCATCACCCATACCAGTGCGTATCGAAGGGCGTCATCGCCGTGTCATCAAAAACTGTGCACCACGTCAAATTTTAAGGTAGTGTCGATTCCGCTACCGGGGGGTAGCGGGGTGCACGGCGTCGGGGACTACTCGTCGCACCTGCAATTGAAGCACCAGACATCACAGCGCCGGCGCTGACGCCGGCGTGCATCTCGGGCTTTCAATGGAAGGGGTATTCGATGCGCAATGCATGGATCAAACGAAACAAGTGGATCGCACTAGGCCTGGTCGCAGGTGCGGCATTGGCTGCGGCGGCGGTGAGTGTAGGCGGCATGGCCCCGTCCACGCCGTCAAAGACGGGCAACCCCTCGCTGGATGCGCGCGCCGGTGGTCCTGCTGCGCCCGCTGCCGCCGGGCCAGGAAGCGGACTGGGCGAGCTCTCGCACCGCTACATCGTGGTGTACCGCGAAGAGCCATTGGCCACCTACAAGGGTGACATCCAGGGTCTTCCCGCACCGGAACGCAAACGTCCCTCCGCCAGTGCCGCGCGCGCAGCGGCAGCCACCGGCAGCGTTGCCACCGACCGTATCGCGGTGCAGGGTGCCCGCTCACGTGACTACGTACGGTTTCTGGCTGACCGCCAGAGCCAGCACGAAGCGCGCATCAACTCGGCACTCGGTCGCAGCGTGAAGGTGGAGCGCCGCATGCAGCACGCGATCAATGCATCGGTGCTGCAGATGAATCCGCAGGAAGCCGAGCGCGTACGTGCATTGCCGGACGTGCAGTTGGTGGAAGAGTACCGCGAGTATGAGCAGGACACCGACGTCGGACCGGGCCTGATCGGCGCGTCGGCACTGTGGAGCGCCTCACCCACGCCATTCCGTGGCGAGGGCGTCGTCATCGGCGTCATCGATTCGGGTATCAATTTCGGTAGTCCTGCGTTCACTGCCCGCGCCGAAGACGGCTACGAGCACATCAACCCGCTGGGCGCGGGCAATTACCTGGGCACCTGTGCGCCTGGTGGCGCCGATGAGGGCCGCTGCAACAGCAAGCTGATCGGCGGCTACGACTTTGTCTGCGCCGCACCGGGTAACCAGTGCGGCGTGGCCGATGTCCGCGAGGAACCCGGTTTCGGCGATACCAATGGTCATGGCAGCCACACCGCATCGACTGCGGCTGGCAATCCGCACATGGCGTCGTACCGCGGCAACCAGATCCATATTTCCGGTGTTGCGCCGCGCGCCAACATCATCGCCTACGACACCTGCTACACCGAGATCTCCACAGGCCGCGGCCTGTGCCCGAATACGTCGACACTGGCGGCGGTGAACCAGGCGCTGGCCGATGGCGTGGTCGATGTCATCAACTACTCCATTGCCGGCGGCACTGCACCGTGGGGTGAAGCGGTGTCGCTGGCGTTCCTCAACGCGTCGGACGCAGGCATCTACGTCGCGACCTCGGCCGGCAACTCCGGTCCGGGCCCGAACACGATGGGCCATCTGGAACCGTGGACCGGCAGCACGGCCGCCGCCACCCATGGCCGTGGTGACATCGAACTGTATGCGGCGGTCAGTGGCCCGGGCAGCGTACCGCCCGCACTGGGCGTCATTCTGCTGACCGAAGGTTCGGGTGGCGTACCGTTCAGTACGCCGATTGCAGCGACCACGCCGCTACGCGTCAGTGCCGGCATCGACAGCGCCAACGATGGTTGTACGGCCTTCCCGGCCAGCACCTTCCAGGGTGCGATTGCGGTGATCCGTCGCGGCTCGTGCAACTTCAGCGACAAGGTCAACAATGCCGCCGCCGCGGGTGCGATCGCGGTACTGATCGGCAACAACCAGCCGACGCCGATCCTGCCGAACGTTGCCGGGGCCTCGATTCCGGCCTTCGCCATCGATCAGGCCGACGCCGACGCGCTGCGGACCTTTGCCAGCAGCGTCGGCAACACCGCCACCGCTGGCATCGCCTATCCGGCGACCAAGGTCAGCAACACGCCGGACGTACTGGGCGATTTCAGCTCGCGTGGTCCCGCCGGCATCTTCGATCTGGTGAAGCCAGACGTCACTGCGCCGGGCGTGCGCGTGCTCGCCGTGGTCGCTGGCAATGAAGTGACCGGTTCGGAAAATGCCGTTGGCCTGATGGACGGAACCTCGATGGCCTCGCCGCACCATGCCGGCGCCGCTGCCCTGTTGCGCCAGGCCCGTCCGGGCTGGACCGTGCAGGAAGTACGTTCGGCATTGATGATGACCGCACGCCAGGAAGTGCTGAAGGAGGACGGCCTGACACCGGCCGATGCGTTTGCGATGGGTGCCGGTCGTATCCAGGTCGACCAGGCGCTGCGCGCGGGGTTGGTGCTGAATGAAACCAAGGCCAACTTCTTCGCTGCCGATCCAGGCAACGGTGGCAACGTGGCTTCGCTCAACATCGCCAGCATGGGCAAGCGCACCTGCACCGACAGTTGCACCTTCACCCGCGTGTTCCGCAACGTGCTGCCGACCCGGCAGACCTGGACGGCGAAGGTACAGGGCTTGACCGCCGTTGTCTCGCCGTCGGTCTTCACCCTTGCGCCGGGCGAGAGCAAGGCGGTGCGGGTGATCGTTACCACCGGATCGGTACCCAACGATGGCAGCTGGCGCTTCGCCAGGCTGACTCTGGCACCGCAGGGCGGCGATACCAGTCAGCCGCTGCTGCGCTTGCCGATTGCGGTTTCGGTACCGCCGCCGCAGATCGCAGCCACGCCGCCGTCGAACACGCTGAGCCTGCCGGCCGGTGGCAACGGCCTGTTGAACCTGCAGATCGCCAACACGGGAGGCTCGCCGCTGGAATGGCAGATCGACAACACCGGGTTGGGTACGCGCACCCTGGTCGCACAGGCACCGAACAATGCCAATGGCCGCCGCTCCACGCGTTTCACCGACGCTGCCACGGTCGGCGCACGCGCGCAGCTGTCTGCAGATGACTTCACCCTCGGCGAGGCAACCGGCATCAGGCGCATCGTCGCCGATGGTTTCGTCAACGGTGGCAGCCTGGCCACTTCGACCAACATCAACTGGTCGATCTACCGCGATGTCGCCGGCAATCCGGAAGGCAATCCGGAATCCAGCCCGCAACTGGCGGTGTGGTCATACACCTCATCGGCAACCGGTGTTGGTGTAAGCACGTCCGGCTTTGCCAGCATCAACCTGGACCTGGCGGCAGCGGGACAGAACGTGAACCTGGCGGCAGGGCGCTACTGGCTGGTGGTTTCGGTGCGTGCGCCGCTGGCAACCAGCTGGTTCTGGTTCAATGCCACCAGCGGCGACAACGTCTACCGAAGCGCGATCATCAACCCTGATGGCAGCGGTGCGTGGTCGGCCACCAGTGGTGCACCTGGCCTGGCGTTCGGCCTCGGCGGCAGCAATTCCTGCGGTGCCACCTGGATCGGCGCACCGACCCGTGCCCTGGGCCGCATCGTGGCCGGTGGCAACCAGGCCACGCAGGTATCGATCAGCGCCGCCGGGCTTGCACCCGGCAGCTACTCCGGCTTCGTCTGCGTGGGCAGCAACGACCCGATCACGCCGAAGACCGCCGTACGCGTGGCGTTGACCGTGACGCCGTAGGGCGACGCGGGCACCCGGACCGGCCCTGCGCAGGGGCCGGCCCGGATCCAACTGTTTCCGGCGCTGGCCGGGAACCTTCCTTGATGGACCTTGGGGGTACCGTGAAGACGATGCACAAGCACATCCTTGCCGTGGCGCTGGCCATGGCAACCGCGCCGGCGTGGGCCGGCGATACCTGCCAGCTGGACGATGGTTTCGGCGGCGTGTCCAACGGCGGCGCCAGTGCCGGCGGTGCCGCCTCGATGGCCTGCGGCAATGGTGCCGATGCCAGCGGCGATCTCTCGGCCGCTGTGGGTACCGGTGCCAGTGCCAGCGGCACCGGAAGCACCGCCATCGGCGCTGCCAGCAGTGCCTCGGGCAACCAGAGCGCTGCAGTGGGCGTAGGCGCATCGGCCACGGGTGCCAACAGCAGTGCGATCGGCGACAGTTCGACCGCCAGCGGCGACTTCAGCAGCGCCAGCGGCTCGGGCAGCTCCGCCACCGGCTCGTTCGCCACGGCATCGGGTGCCGGCAGCAATGCCACCGGCGAGAACAGCACGGCCGTGGGCAGCCTGTCCGAAGCCAGCGGCGCCAACAGCAGCGCCGTTGGCAACGGCGCGGTGGCCACCGCCAACGACAGCGTCGCACTCGGTAATGGATCAGTGGCTGACCGTGCCAATTCCGTATCCGTTGGCAGTGCCGGCAACGAACGCCAGTTGACCAACGTTGCTGCCGCCACCCAGGGCACCGATGCGGTCAACCTCAACCAGATGAACACCGCCAACGCCAGTACGCTGTCGTCGGCCAACAGCTATGCCGATGCCCGCGCCACCGCCACGGTCAATTCGGTCAACGCGTATACCGATGCGAGCAGCGCGGCAACGCTCTCTTCAGCCAATGGCTACGCAGATACGAAGGCTGCAGCTGCGGTGACCACCTCCAAGGCCTACACGGACGCCAGCAGCGCCAGCACGCTTTCATCGGCCAACACCTACACCGATACCAAGTCCGCGCAGGCGGTAACCACTGCCAATGCCTACACCGATCAGCGCCTGGCCCAGTTCTCGCTGGACAACAACGGCCTGCGGCAGGAGATGGAGCGTCGCCTGCGCCACCAGGACCAGCGCATCGACCGCATGGGTGCGATGAGTTCGGCGATGTTGAACATGGCCATCAACGCCGCTGGTTCGCAGAGTCCGCGCGGCCGCATCGCCGTCGGCGCCGGCTTCCAGGGCGGTGAGCAGGCGCTGTCGGTCGGTTACGGCAAGCGCATCGGCGAGCGCGCCTCGTTCTCCCTGGGCGGTGCCTTCAGCAACGGCGAGAAGTCGGCCGGCATGGGCTTCGGCGTGGATCTGTAAGCGCACGGTCGGGCAGGGGGCAGGTATCGCCCCCTGTTCAGCCTGCAACCGCGCGCAACATGCCGCGAACGTCATGTTGCGTCGCAAGGTGCCAGTCACCATTCGCACTGGTACGGTCCGACCCGTTGCACCACCAACGACGGGGACAGACGACGATGCGCAAGATATTGCTGCTGTTGATCCTGCTGACAGGGCTGGCGCCCACCGCCTGGGCGGCCACGGTCAAGACTACCCACCGCACCATTCCCAGCTGGGATGGAACGCCTCTCGGGGCCTTCGTCATCGAACCGCAGGACGCGGGCAGCGGCCGCTATCCGCTGCTGGTGATGCCCAGCAGCTGGGCAGTTCCGAGCGTGGAATATGTGGGCGTGGCCCAGTCATTGGCGCGACGTGGCTACGTGGTCATCAGCTACAGTTCGCGCGGCTTCTGGGAATCGGGCGGCGCCATCGACATTGCCGGACCGGCCACGGTCGAAGATGTCAGCGCCCTGATCGACTGGGCGCTGGACAACACCCAGGCTGATCCGGCGCGGATCGGCGTCTCCGGCATCTCCTACGGCGCCGGCACCAGCCTGCTGGCGGCGGCGCGCGACCCGCGGATCAAGGCGGTAGCGGCCCTGAGCGGTTGGGCTGACCTGCAGGCGTCGCTGTACAGCAACGACACCCCCAGCGCACAGGGCATCGCCCTGCTGGTGGCGGCCGGGCTGGCCACGGGGCGCCCAGGTGCGGAGCTGGCCACCATCAACCGCAGCGTGCTGCTCGGCAACTACCAGGGTGCGGTGGATTCGCTGTTGCCGGTTGCGGCTCAGCGCAGCCCCGGCGCCAGCATCGACGAGATCAACGCAAACCAGCCAGCCATTTTCCTGGCCAACGCGTTCAACGACAGCCTGTTCCCGCCGGGCCAGCTGGTGGATTTCTTCAATCGCCTGAAGGGGCCCAAGCAGCTGCAGCTGCGCCACGGCGACCACGCACTCAACGAGGCCTTCGGTGCGCTGGGAATTCCCAATGAGGTCTATGACCAGGTGGGGGCGTGGTTCGATCACTACCTGAAAGGCACGCCCAATGGGATCGAGCGCCAGGCGGCGGTGCAACTGAAGTCGCAGAAGGGCAGCTGGAGCCGCTATCCGGACTGGCAGGCCACCAACAGTGGCGCCGTCAGCTACGGACTGACCGCACCGGGCGGGCTGCTGCTGCCCACCGGTGGCCTGGCAGAGAACGGGCGTACCACGGGCTGGAACTATCGCATCGGCAGTGGCCTGCTGACGGCCGCCAACTCCGGCATCGTGATGGCGTCTGGCGCGCTGCAGATGATCAATCTGCCACCGGGGGCCTACGTGCCGTTCGTCGGACGCAATGCCGCCGGTGTCTGGCAGGGGCCGATCTACTGGAGCGCACAGCGCCTGGATGGTGCCCCCGAAGTGCGCGTAACCGTCACCCCCAGCCGCGCCAACACCACGCTGTATGCGTACCTGTACGCGGAAGATGTGCTGGGCAATGGCCAGCTGATCAGCCACAAGCCCTACACGCTACGCGGTGCCACGCCGGGCCAGCCGAAGACGCTCGACCTGCGCCTGGAGGCGAGCAGCTGGAACATTCCGGCCGGCAGCCGCCTGACCCTGGTGGTCGATACGGTGGATCTGCGCTATGCGGGCATCAGCCAGCTCGGTGGTGCGGTGACCTTCAGTTCGCCGGCCAATGCACCTTCGGTACTGAAGGTGCCGTTGCATTGATGGGGTGCCGCGCCCGTTGCGGCGGGCTCGGCATAGCAGGCCGGAAAGCTGCCAGACTGCAGATTGATCCAGGGCAGGGTTGAATCGATGACGATCACGGGGCTGCTGATGGGTGCGCTGCTTGCCGCTCCGGGCGCGCAGGATGCACCGACCGACTGGTCGGCCACACTGATGAAGGATCTGGATGCCGCCGACGCGGCCATGCGCGGCAGTCATCCAGGCATGGTTGACCGGCAGAATCCCGGTTTCGTTGCACAGCTGGACGATGCGTTGGCGCTTGCACGCTCACGTACGGGCCGTGTCGGCAGTTTCGCCGGGTACTGGTGGGCGATGAAGGGCTATGCGGCGGCGTTCAATGATGGCCATGTCAGCCTCAATGCACTTGCCGGTGCGCCCGAGCTGCCGACACGTTGGCCCGGCTTCCTGACCGGCTTCGACGGCGACAGGCAGGTGGTCATGACCGTGGAGGGTGGCCCGGGCCATCCGCCACTGGGCGCGCGATTGCTGTCGTGTGATGGCATTGATGCACAGACACTGGCTGCACGCCGGGTGGGTGACTTCAGCGGGCGCTGGAATCTGCAGGCCAGCCGCATCCTGACCGGCGGCGAAGTGATGCTGGACCAGGGCAATCCGTTCGTGACTACGCTGCACTCCTGCATTTTCGGAGCGGGTGGGCATGAGAAGGCCTATGCGCTGCAGTGGAAGCCGCTTGACCTGGAAACCCGCAAGCAGCGCCTGGCCGACACCCGCCGCAGTTTCCGCCCGGCCAATGATTGGCACACGATGCCCGATGGCGGCTACTGGATCACTACCAGCAGCTTCAACGCCGACCCGACCGAGCAGAACTTCAGGGAACTGACCGGCCTGCTTGAGCAGCTTTCGCTGAAAACCGAAGCGCTTCAGCAGGCGCCGCTGGTGGTGCTCGACGTACGTGGCAACAGTGGCGGTGCTTCGCAATGGAGCATTGAACTGTCACGATTGATCTGGGGGCGTACCGCCGTGGATGCGCTGCCTGACCACAGCTGGGTCGAATGGCGGACGTCCGATGCCAACATCGCCCAGCTCCGCGGGTTCCTGCAGAAGTTGAAGCAGGCGCCCGACGCATCGCCCGAGCTGCTGCGCATGCTGGAAACCGTGACGGCGGGAATGACGCAGGCGGCTGAGAGAGGGGAGGCGCTGTGGCATGACCCTTCCAGCATCCCGGCGGGTGAGGCATCGAAGCCGGTCCGTGCCGGATCAACGCGCAGCGGCAGGGTGGTGGTGCTGACCGACGCCTCCTGTGGCTCGGCCTGCCTGGATGCACTGGACCTGTGGAAGCAGCTGGGTGCAGAGCAGGTAGGCGTGGAGACCTCGGCCGACAGCCTTTACATGGATGTACGGCCGGAACGGTTGCCCAGCGGGCTGGCCAGGATCTCGGTGCCGATGAAGGTTTTTCGGGGACGGGTGCGTGGTTCGAATCAACCGCATGTTCCCCATCGCCGGTATGAGGGCGACATGAGAGACACTGCGGCACTGGAAGCATGGATATCGGGCAAATGATCCGGGCCTGGCGGCTCGGCAATCAATTGGACCAGAGCGTTAAACCTTTTTATCGGCATCTGCATCCAAGTCGCGATGAGCACAGCGCCCGCTGCGCCACGCTTTGGGAAGGAGCCTTTCAATGCATGCAATTCCCCGCGCAGCATTCCGATGCATGGTGATGATCCTGCTGGGGCCGCTCACGGCCAGCGCTGCGGTCACCGAGATCCCCTTCGAGCTGGGCAAAGACCATCGGATCTACGTCGAAGGCGCAATCAACGGTTCGCGCCCGCTTCGCCTCCTCGTCGATACCGGCGCATCGGCGCTGGCGGTTGCCAGGCACGTTCAACAGGATGCAAAGCTGGTCATTGACGACCAGAGCGAGAATACCGGCTCCGACGGAGTGACTTTTCTCGACTACAGCACGCATAACTCCGTCCAGATCGGCGCCATGCGGCGACCGATGGGAGCCGTAGTGATCGACTACCAGGGGAGACCCTTCGATGCGGTGCTGGGCTGGACCTTCTTCCTGGGAAGGGTTCTGGAGATCGACTACGACCGCAGCGTGCTGCGCGTGCATGACGATCTACCCGAACTCGTCGGGTATGTCAGGGCCAACGTGCGCTGGATCGACAATACCCCGGCCATCCAGGTCGCGCTCAGCAACGGCAGTCGTACCTTCATGCCCTGGCTTGCACTGGACACGGGCAGCAATGGCAGCATCGATCTGGCCTATGCATTCGGTGCTACCCATGATCTGCAGGCGGCGTTCCCGGAGCGGTTGGGAACATCACAGTTCAGCGGCAGCGCGGGCCGCAGGATCAGGGCGGTGGACGTGCGCGTGCCTGTGGCGACCATTTCAAGCCTGCAGCTGAAAGATGCCAAGGCCTCGATCACCCTTGATGACGATGGCTCCGGCGGTGAAGGAATCCTTGGCAGTGAGGCGCTGCAGCAGTTCAATCTCCTGCTCGATACCCGCACCGGCAGCGTCTACCTTCGGCTCAATCAGGGCACTGCGGCGCGGACTGCAGAGTAATCGGGCAACCGGTCCGATCAGCGCCGGACGTCGAACTGCTCGCTTTCCAGCAGCGCCCAGACCTCGGCCTCGCGCACGGGACTGAAGTCCCCGGGAATGGAGTGCTTCAATGCGCCTGCGGCCAGACCGAAACGGACGGTGTTCTCTGCATCAAACCCGGACACCAGGCCATGCAGGATGCCGGCCGCAAATGCATCGCCGCCACCAATCCGGTCAACGATGCCGGGCAGTGGTCGCGAGGGTGCCTGTGCGCGGGTGCCGTCGCGCCCGAGCAGCAGCGCACCCAGTACGTGATGATCGGCGCTGACCACCTCGCGCTGGGTACAGGCCAGCCACTGCAGTTGCGGGAAGCTGGCGAAGGCGGCAGCTGCGGCGGCTTCAACGCGGGCAACTACATCGTCCTGGGCAAAGCGCAGCCCAAGCACCAGTTCGATATCGCGATGATCGGCAAAGATGATATCCGCTTCGGCGAACAGCTCCCGCAGGATGGCGGCAGCGTTGCCACCCCAGCGCTGCCAGAGCGAAGGGCGGTAGTTGCCGTCGAAAGACACACGCACGCCTGCCTTGCGTGCGGCCCGTGCAGCGCTCAATACGGATTCTGCAACATTGGCGCCCAGGGCCGGACTGACGCCGGAAAGGTGCAGCCACTGCGTATCACGTAGCAGCGTCGGCCAGTCATGGTCGGCAAGGGTACCGTTGGCGAATGCCGAACCCGCCCGGTCATAGACCACCTCACTGGCGCGCTGCAGTGCGCCGGTGGCCAGGAAATACAGGCCCATGCGGTCGCGGTCGACTTCGCGCACACCTGCCACGCCCACGCCATGCCGTCGCAGCTCGGCCACCGCATGCCGGCCCAGCGCGTTGCCGGGTACCGCACTGACCATCTGCACATCGTGGCCGAGACAGGCCAGTGAGACAGCTACATTGGCCTCGGCGCCCCCCACGTGGACCTGCAGCAGCGGTGTCTGCAGCAGCAGTTCACGACCGGGTGCGCCCAGGCGCAGCAGCAATTCACCGAAACAAACGACGCGGCTCATCGGTTCTCTCTCACTCGGTAGGGGTGCAGCCCAGCATGCCCAGGTCGATGGCATCGGCCATGCGCCGGTAGCCCTCGTCATTGGGATGCAGGTGATCGCGGGTGATGTCGACCGGCAGTGATTCGGGCGCCTTCCTATCACGCAGTGCGGCATCGAAATCGATGATGCCATCGAACCCGGTCTTCCCGCCGCGTGCCCACTGGTTGATCGCATTCCGGGTCGCTGCGGAGACCGGCTCATAGCGTTCGGAGCCGCCGAATGGCGTCAACGTACCCAACCAGGCGCGGATGGCATGTGCCTGCAATCGCGTCGCCGCCTGCTGGTAACCCAGCAGCATGTCTGCCGCAGTGCGGCCCGGCACCGGCTGCGCACCGCCGCCATGGCGGATATCGTTGATGCCTTCGAACAGGATTACCTGGTCGGCGTCGGCCACCGCGATCACATCGCGGTCCAAACGTGACAGGGCGCTGTGGCTGCGGCCATGGTCGAGCAGTTTGTTGCCGCTGATGCCCTGGTTGAGCACCACGAAGCGATCCGGGCAGGCCTGCTGCAGGCGCTGCGCCAGGCGCTCCGGCCACTGGTTGAAGGTGCCACGGCGGGCGGTGGCACCTTCCGTGATGGAATCACCGAGTGCCACGATCACCTGGGGACGATCAGCGCGCTGCACCATCACTGCCGAGAACACGTTCTGCTGGTAGCTCAGCCGCACGCTGTCAGCAACCGATGTCTGCCTGCCGTCCGCTACCCGCACTTCGGTGCGGCGCACGGCGGGATGGGTAGGCTGCGGGAAGTAGGCCGTCACGCTGATCTCCTGCAGCGGCGCCACCGGCATCGGTACCGGGTCGCTCAGCAGCGCGGCACCCACCGGCACCTCGATGACCGCGCGGCCATCCACCGTTACCGGCAGAGGAGCGGACTTGCCGTTCTTCACTCCTACGCGCAGGTCCTCGACCCGTAACGGCGCAGTGCCGAGTTCGTTGCTGATGCGCAGCCGCAACGCGTCGCCACGGCTGCCGATCCGCATGTCCTGGCGCACGGTCTGCGCGGCGAACTGTACCGGTGCCTCGGGCATTCCGTCCTTGCGGTCGGGTGCCGGTGACGCGGTCCATGCGGTGACCCAGACCGGCGCCGCCCATGCGGCGGGGGCGGTCATGGCGGAACAGAGTGTCAATGAAAGTAGAAGTGTCCAGCGCTGCATGGGCAGGAGTCCGGTCAGGTATCAGGAGAAGTAGGTGCCGCCGTTGACGTCCAGGTTCGCGCCGGTGATGAAGGCCGCCGCATCCGAGGCCAGGTAGACCGCCGCATCCGCCGCTTCTTCCGGCAGGCCCTGCCGGCGCAGCGGAGTGGCGCCCGCCACCGCAGTGCGCACTTCCGGCTTGGTGAACTGGTCATGGAAGCGGGTGGCGATCATGCCGCAGCACAGCGCGTTCACGCGGATGCCCTTCGGACCCAGCTCCTTGGCCATGGCGCGAGTGAAAGTCATCACCGCCGCCTTGGCGGTGGCATAGATCGACGCGCCAGGGCCACCACCATCACGGCCGGCCTGCGAGGCGAAATTGACGATGGCCGCGCCTTCGCGCATGTGCGGCACCACCGCGTGCGTGGTCAGGTAGGTCGAGGTCAGGTTCAGGTCCATCACGGTGTGGAAGAACGCCGGGTCGATCTCGGCCAGCGGTCGACGCTGCACCATGCCACCGGCCACGTTCACCAGCAGGTCAATGCGCTCGCCGAACGCGGCCTGTGCCGAAGCGACCAGGCCGGCCACGGCAGCGGCATCCGTGACGTCGGCGCGATGGGCGATAGCCTGGCCGCCGGCCGCCTCGATGATCGCCAGCGTCTCCAGTGCACTGGCTTCGTCATTGGCGTAATTGAGGCAGACACGGGCGCCTGCAGCGGCCAGCTTGATCGAGACGGCGCGGCCGATATCGCGGCCACCGCCGGTGACAATGGCCACCTTGTCCTGGAACGACATGCGGAAAACTCCTTGGTTTGCGGGGGAATGGATGTACTTGGAAGAGAAGGAGACCCAGGCTCAGCCGCCGCGACGGTCAAGCTTGTGGATCGGCCCGGTCCACCACCACAGTGCAGCCAGCGACAGCGGCACCAGCGCGGCGACGAGGATGAAGATCGGGGCATAGGAGTGCCGGGTCAGCACCGGTACCAGCCAGGTGGTGATCAAGGTGCCGGCGACCGCCGCCAGGCCACCCAGGCCGGCCAGCGTGCCAACCGAGCGACCGTCGAACAGATCGCCGGGCAGGGTCTGGATGTTGCCGATGGCCACCTGGAATCCGAACAGCACCGCAGCGATCGCCAGCACGGCCAGCAGTGGCTGGTTGGCCAGCACCGCGCCCAGCAGGGCGGGGGCCATGATCACGCAGCCCACCGTGATGGCCAGCTTGCGTGCACGGTCCACGCTGTGCCCGGCGCGGATCATGCGACCCGACAGCCAGCCGCCGCTGAGGCTGCCCAGCATTGCGCCGACAAACGGCACCCAGGCGAACAGGCCGATCTGCTTGATGTCGAAGCCGAAGGTTTCAGCCAGGTAGATCGGCAGCCAGGACACGAACAACCACCAGATAGGGTCCAGCAGGAACCGACAGGCGAGCATGCCCCAGCTCTGGCGATGGGCCAGCAGCTCGCGCACGCTGGCCTTCGGCGCCGCCTCTGTCTGTTGCCCGGCCTGGTCTTCCATGATCAAGCGGCGTTCGGCATCGCTCACCCACGGATGCTTGTCTGGCCCGGCTCGGTACACGAACAGCCACGGCAGCAACCACAGGAAGCCGATCGCACCAACCAGCACGAAGGTGCCGCGCCAACCCAGCCACAGGTACAGGCCGGCGATGGCCGGTGCGGAGACGATCGCGCCGATCGACGCACCTGCGTTGAACACGCCTTGCGCCAACGCGCGTTCGCGCGCCGGGAACCACTCGGCATTGGCCTTCACCGCGCCGGGCCACGCGCCTGCCTCGCTGATGCCGAGCATTGCCCTCACCAGGCTGAAGGACAGCATCGAATGGGTGATCGAGTGCAGAGCGATGGAGATCGACCACACGCTGATCGACAGGGCGAAACCCAGCCGAGTGCCGATCATGTCGAACAGGCGCCCGAACAGGAACTGGCCGGCGGCGTAGAACAGCATGAACACCGTTACCAGCAGGGCATAGTCGTCCTTGGTCGCGCCTACTTCCTTGGCGATTTCCGGCCACATCACCGCCAGCGCGTTGCGGTCGATGTAGTTGATGACCGTAGCCACGGCGATCAGGCCAACGATCAGCCAGCGTACGGCCGACCGCACCGGCACCTTGCGCAGATTGGCCACCACCGCAGGGCCGTTCATTTTTCATCACCCTTGCTGCGGTCGATGCGCGCGTGGCTGCCGCTCCAGCGGTAGGCATGGCCGTCCACGGTCACGCTGTGCTCGCCCTTGGCGCTGCTGTCGTCGGCCACGCCCAGCGCGATGCGTGCACCGCTGGCCAGGCGCAGCTCGATCACTTCTGCGTCGCTGCCACGGGTGCGCACCACCTCGCGGATGCGGCTGTCGGCACCGTGCACGTACTCGGCGGTGCCGTTGTACTCGCCGTGGGGTTCCAGCACGCTGAAGAAAGTCACATCCTTCTGTCCTTCCACGCGCTGCAGCAGTGCAGGTTCACGGCGCAGGTTGAATTCGGGATCGTTGGCGCCGCTTTCCACCAGCAGTGCCTGCGATGGTGCGCTGCTGCCGAAACGATAGGTGTAGAAGCGACCATCCAGCAGCCAAGCCAGCGAGCGCGGTTCGCTGCCAGGCTTGCTGCGGGCATCCAGCCACAGGTGCTGGTAACCGTTGTCCGCACCCAGCACCGGGCGCTGTGCGGGGAAATGTTCGGCCTCGAAGCCGGTGCTGACGATATGCCCGTTGAAGTGCAGCGGCAGGTCGTAGCGCGCGGTCTTGTCACCGTGTACCTGCATCAGGTCCAGCACCACCGGAAGGGCAAGGTCCGGGTGGCGCAGCAGTGCCTGGGTACGGGTGAAGACCACGCCAGGGTAGGCGTCGCGCATCATTGCCGAGGCTATCTGGGTATCGGCATCGGCCTGGAAGAAACGCACCTGCGGCGCATGTTCCTCGCCGCGCTTCCAGTCGCCCTTGAAGTGGCTCTGCTCGTCCACCACCAGGGTGTTGTGGGCCACGGTCTGCTTGGCCCAGCTGCGGTTCTCGGCCAGGTAGATGCCGCCGCGCTTGGCTTCCACGTTGAGGAAGCGGGCGGCGCCGTAGTCGGTCACCACCGGGTTGCCTTTGTCGTAGAACAGCCAGTTGAGCTTGTCGAAGTGGCCATGGCCCATGCCCTGCATGGTGTCCTTCTGCACCAGCGCCTGGCCGCGTTCGCCGTTCATGCGCAGGATCGCCAGGCCGCCGCGATCGCCGTCGGGCCCGTCGCGCAGCAGCATCGGTCGATAATCGAAGGGCTTGGCCTTGTTGGCGGCCAGTGCCTGCGCCACTTGCAGGCCTTCGGGCGACAGCAGCAGGCGCTTCTGCTGCTGTGCCACCGACAGCAGGCGATCGTCGCCGGTGCGTGCATAGGCGATGCCGATGCCAGCCACCAGCTCCTCGGTATCGATGCCTTTGTCGAGGATGGCGTCGTTGATCGGGAAGAACAGGCCGCCGTAGCTGGTCTGCACCAACACGTCCACTGCCTTCAGCAGTACGCCATCGCGACGCTGGAAGATCTTCCGCTGCGGCTCGTTGCGCTCGATGGCGTTGGCGAACAGCAGGAACGGCGCCAACGCATAGCGCTGGTAGTAGGGGCCTTCCTCGTAATAGCCATCGGGCGAGAACAGCAGGTCGATCTGGCGCAGGAAGCCAAACTGGTCGTTCTTCTGGCTGCCACGCAGGGATTTCTCCACCAGCTCCGGGTCGCGCAGCACGTAGCCGGTCATGCCGGTCGCAGCCACCGCCCAGGTCGCATGGTTGTGGATCTGGTCGTAGTTCTTCGGCTCGCTCACCAGGAACTCCGCCATCGGTCGCAACACCTTCGATTCGATGGTGTTGCGATCCTCGGTGGACAATGCATCACGGATCGCGTCGTAACCCTGGATGGCGTTGACCAGCCACACCGAATCGTTCAGTACCTGCCAGAACACGCGGCCGGGAATCTGCCCGCGGCCTTCCGGGTGCGGCCCAAGCGTGGGGTAGAGCTTCGCGTAGTGCAGCAGCATGTCGCGCGCGTAATCAACATAGGCCTTGTCGCCGGTCAGCCGGTACAGCGTACCGGCCGCAAGCAGCGCCTGGTAGTTGCGCTTGTGCTGTTCATGGGTGCGGCCACCGCCTTTGTCCCTGGGCACCGGCACGTCGATACCGGCTTTCATCATCTTCTGCAGAGTCTTCTGCGAGCGTGCCTGTTCCTTGGCAAACCACGGGTAACGGCTGCCTTCGCTGGCCATCTGCTGCCATTGCGCGGCAGTCACCAGCACTGGTGCGGCATCGGCCTGGCGCGCTGATGCCGAAGGTGCCGCCAGCAGCGGCGCAGCGGGAAGCAGGGCGAACGGAACGGTCAAGGCCAGGACCAGGGAAACGGACAACGGTTGCAACCTCATCGATCAACTCCGGTGCTGGTGCGTGACAGGGCAACCTCGCCCACCTTGGGATACCAGTCCACGCCGGTCGCCTCGCGCGCGGTCATTGCGAGGCCGGGATCGGCGCCGGCAGTGGGCAGGGCGGGCGCGGGTACCCATAAGTCTTTGGCGGACTGCTGCAGGGTGATCGTGCGGCCTTCGACACCGCCGGGAAACACCGGGCTGGCCTGCGGTGACTGCACGTTGCCGCTGAAGCTGATGCCGGCCAGCGAACTGGCGGCGTTGGGCGGGTTCCTGCTGGTGCGGTTGACGATCAGGTTGCCGGTGAAGCGACTGTTGCTGGCGGCCACCACGATGCCCTTGGCCTCGTCATGGCCCACGCCGAAACTGATCTTCGCCACATCCACGAAGGTGTTGCGGCTGATCGCGGCGTTGACCACCGGCGCATAACCGGACAGCGGCGAATCGGCCTGCGCATCCATCACCGCCAGCGCGGAACGGTTGCTGGAACCGGCCAGCCGTTCGAAGTAGTTGTTGCTGACGGTCTGGTCGGCATTGATGATGCGCACGCCGCCGGTGCCGGCCTTGTCGTCGCCCAGGAACACGTTGTCGATCACGCGGTTGCCGTTGCCATGGCGTAGCGTGAGCGCGCCGGCCGAGCGGTAGAACACGTTGCCACGATAGGTGTTGCCCCCCGACTTGTTGCTGACGATTTCGGTTTCGCCGTCGCATCCCTCGAACCAGTTGTTCTCCACGGTGCTGTTGGAGTCGCTCAGTGAGGTATCGCTGGTGCCGACGCGTATCGTTTCGCCACCGTTGACGCCCAGTGCCGGGCGCGGCCCGAACCAGTTGTGGTCGATACGGTGCTGGTTGTCCAGGCCTTGGGTTGCATCGCGCACCACCACCACGGTGGGGCCGGCATTGGTCTTGCCGCGCAGCTGGCTGTGGTCGAGGCGGTTGTGGCTGCCATAGAAGGAAATCCAGTAGTCCTGGTCGCTGGCATCGGGGTTGGTGTAGTCGTCGATCACCAGGCCGGTGACGCGGCTGTTGCTGGCGACCGCCTTGCTGGATTCGCGGAACGCCACCACCGCGTCGCCGGGTGCGTAGCCGTTGCGGAACACCAGATTGGACACCTGCAGGTAGCTACCCGCCAGGCGCAGGTCCGAGCGTCCGCTGAGGACGACCTTGCCGGCCGTCTGCGCGCGCAACACGATCGGTGCTGCGTCCGTTCCTTGGCCTTTCAGCAGGAGGCGGGCGTCGGTCCAGGTGCCATCCGCCAGCACGATTTCATCCCCTGGCTGCAGGGATGCCGAAGCCGTCGCAAATTCGGCCATGTCGTGAACCAGCCAGCTTGCCGCAGACGCTGTCTGAGTGGTCAGGCAAAGTGCCAGGCCAGTGGTCAGGCACTTTGCGATGAAATAACTGGATCCTGGCTGGTGAGTCGAGCGAATGCGCATGAAATCCTTCCAGAGGCGGCCTTGCCGTCGTTTCAGGGTGGGCTTGCATACCACTTCGGGGTCCTTTGTAAGCCGGATTTGGCGCAAAGTCATGCTGCACAAGCACATTAAATGGCGACCAAGTGGTATGAACCAAAGGCATTTGAACATTCACATACCAATTGGTTGACATTTTCATGTCGCCGTGCCGAAGCTGCGTCCCACGCCTGGCATGCAGGCGATCCTTTGGGAGGAGGAAACCATGCGGCGACCCGCCGGAGCAGTGCATAGCATCTCGTTGTCCCCCACACCGCTGATCGTGGCGCTGCTCGCCGCATTGGCGGGCATACCCACTGCCCAGGCGCAGTCAGGCAAGGACGGGGCGGGGCAGGATCCCACCACGCTGGACCAGGTGCAGGTCACCGGCATCCGCGAGTCCATGCAGAGTTCGATCAACAAGAAGCGCGACGACACCGTCATTGCCGACGTGCTCTCGGCCGACGACATCGGCGACCTGCCGGCGCCGTCGCTGGCCGATGCCATCGAGACCCTGACCGGTGCCGCCTCGACCCGCGACAAGACCGGTGCCTCGGAGATCTCGATCCGTGGCCTGGGCGCCTTCCTCAGCAGCACCAACTTCAACGGTCGCGAGATCACCAACGGCAGTGGCGACCGCTCGGTCAACTTCAACATGTTCCCGGCCGAGCTGATCAACACGGTGGCCATCTACAAGACCCAGCGCGCCGACATCATCGAAGGTGGCGTGGCCGGCACCATCGGCCTGGAAACGGTACGGCCATTGGAGTACGGCAAGCGCTCGGCGCAGATCGATATGCGTGGCAGCTGGGCCGAGTATGACAAGAAGTACCGCGACGACGACGGCATCGGCTACCGCGGCACCGCCAGCTACATCGACCAGTTCGAGTTCGGCAATGGGCAGAAGCTGGGTATATCGCTGGGCTTCCAGCGCCTGGAAGGTTCCGATCCGGAAGAGAGCATCACCAGCGGTTCCACCTGGTATGCCTGCGATGGCATGCAGAACGTGGCCAATGCCAACTGTGGCGAAGTCAGTGCGCAGGCCATCGCCAACGGCGCGCCGTATTACCTGGTGCCGAGCAGTCGCATCTATCGCCTCAAGCAGGAGCGCAACGATCGGCAGAGCGAGTTTGCCGCACTGCAGTGGCGGCCCAATGACGTGGTCGAATTGAATGTCGACTTCGAACACACCCAGCGCAACTGGTACGAGAACCGCAGCGACCTGAGCCTGTCCAATGCGCGCCGCGGCATCACCCAGCGCGAGGTGGACGACGAGGGTATCGTGAGACACCTGCATGGCAGCACTTCGATCGATTCCACCTCCAATCGCTATTGGCGCGGAGAGGAATACACCGGCGGCGGCCTGAATCTGATCCTGCGGCCAAGCGCGGCGTGGGAACTGTCCACCGATCTTTCCTACTCGCACACCAATCGTCTCGACAGCGAGCGCATGACCCGGCTGCGCGCGAACCAGCGCGACGTCAACAACGCTATCGTGCCCGGCATCAGCAGTGGCGCCACCGGGTACGTGGACTACGACTGGGACTGGCATGGCGAAGTGCCCAGTGTTGCCCTGGCGCCGAACTTCGACCCCAACAACTGGGACGCCTACACCGGCGCGGCGCGCGTCACTTCCAGCGCAACGGAGAACGACCACAAGATCAAGGCCGGCCGCTTCGATGCCAGCTTCATGCCGGAATCGGGCTTCTTCACCCGCATCAAGGGCGGCGTGCGCGCCAGCCAGGCCGACTACCGCCTGCGAGACAACACCCTGGTGACCGACTACGACCAGCGCGTGGCGGCCGACAAGGCGAAGATCATCGCCGCCAGCCAGGCCTGCCGCGCGCCGTTCCCGCAGGATGACTTCATGGATGCCGCCAGCGGCAACACGATTTCGTCCTGGGCCTACTTCGATCCGAACTGCCTGTACCAGTCGTTCCGTGGCAGCCTGGACAGCGGCCTCGATCCGGGCTTCCAGGATCCGAACAATGTCGATATCACCGAGAAGACCCGCGCGCTCTACCTGATGGGCGAGTTCAGCAGCTCGTTGTTCGGGCTGCCGGTGACCGGCAACCTGGGCCTGCGCTGGGTGAAGACCGATGTGCGTTCCGAAGGGGTACGTACCGGCCTGCGCATTGAAGACAACGGAGACGGTACGATCCGTCTGCAGCCCACCGGCGACTACAGCACCCAGGTGTTCAAGGCGGGCAACGACAAGCTGCTGCCCAGCCTGAACGCGGCTTTCGAACTGCGGCCGGACCTGTTGCTGCGGGTCGGCGCCTACCGCGCGATGTCGCGGCCGGATATCGCCGCGCTGGGCGCAGGGCGCACCATCAACGTCAGCAGCGATGCCACCTACGGCAATCTGGCCGATGCGCTGGACGACATCAGCGCCAGTGGCAACCCGGCTGCACAACCCCTGATGTCCTGGAACGGGGACCTGTCGCTGGAGTGGTACCCGAACCCGGACACCCTGCTGGCCGGTGCGGTGTACTGGAAAAAGTTCAACGGCGGCACCGCCACGGCGCTGGTGCCGGAGACCTACACCATCGATGGACAGAGCGTGACCGTGCCGGTGCGGCAGCAGGTGACCACCGACGAAGACAGCACGCTGACCGGCTTCGAGCTGGGCGCTACCCATCGACTGTCGTACCTGCCCAAGCCTTTCGACGGGCTGGGCTTCAAGGTCAGCTACAACTACGCCGATGCCGACTACCAGACCCAGGATTCGCGGCTGGGCGAGCAGCTGGCCAGTGATGGCACGATCATTCCGGCCATCGTGCCACCGGCGGGTCTGAGCGGTTTCTCGCGGCACGTGCTGTCCGGTTCGATCTACTGGGACGTTGGGCGCTTCAACATCCAGGCCATCGGCAAGTTCCGCTCGCACTATTACCAGGACTTCACTGGCAATACCGCTCAGCAGAACCGCTACTACGACGACAACACCAGCGTCGACCTGCGCCTGCGCTACCGGGTAAACAAGCAGTTGTCGCTGTCGCTGGAACTGATGAACCTGACCAACGAGCCGCGCGTGGCCTACCAGCCGCTTTATGGGAACTTCCGCGAAGTGGTGACCTACGGGCGGCGTGCGTATTTCGGTGTACGATACAAGTTCTGAACAGGGCGGCGCGGCCAGTGGTCGCGCCGTCGCTCCAACCGGACCCTTGCCGGCCGCGGTGGCAGGGCAGGGACCCGGAAGGAATCGCCAAGGGTCAGCCGCATGTCCGCCAACCGCCTTTACCAGACCATCGCCGCCAAGCTACGCAAGCTGATCGAGGACGGCGAATTTCCGCCGGGCTCGCGCCTGCCGGGCGAACGTGAGCTGGCCGAACGGTTCGGCGTCAGCCGGGTGACCATCCGCGAGGCCGAGATCGCACTGGAAGCACAGGGTTGGATCGCCATCCGCATCGGCTCCGGCGTGCATGTGAAGCCGCGGCCGACGCAGGTCCCGGGTGGGTTGCCGGATGTCAGTGCCTTCGACCTCACCGCTGCCCGCGCGGTATTCGAGGCCGAGGCTGCCGCGCTGGCCGCCAGCAACCTGGATGATGCCGGTATCGCCGAACTGCAGGTGTTGGCCGAAGCGCTGTGCCGTCGCGACCTGAGTGACGAGGAAGCCGGCGAGTACGATCGCCGTTTCCATCTGACCATTGCGCGCCTGTCAGGCAATCCGGTGGTGGAGTACTTCGTGCATCAGATCTGGCGCATGCGCAGCGAGCTGCCGCGCGTCACCGAGGTCTATTCGCGGGTCTGCCATGACGATGGCGCCAGCCGAGCCGACGAGCACATGGCGATCTTCGAAGCCTTGCGTGCGCGTGATCCGGTGGCCGCGCGCAATGCGATGCGCCATCACTTCCAGCGCCTGTTCGAAGCGATGCTGCAGGCCACCGAGAGCCAGGCGCTGGAAGAGATCCGCCGCCGCACGCAGCAGGATCGCGAGCGGTTCATGGCGACGACGCGGATTTGAGTGGCGATTCTTCGCGGGACCGGCAACGACCAGCTGATCAGCCACAAGCCGTACACGCTGCGTGGCGCCACGCCGAGCCGGCGGAAGATGGCGGGCCTGCGCCTGGAAGCGAGCAGCTGGAAAATTCCAACCAGCAGCCGCTTGACGCTAATGGTTGATACGGTGGACCTGCGGTATGCGGGCATCAGCCAGTTGGGTGGCACGGTGACGTTCAGTTCACCGGCAAATGCGCCTTCGGTGTTGAAGGTGCAGTTGTATTGAAGTGGAGAGGTGCGAAATCTCTGAAAGATTTCGTACCTCTTCGCCCGGCAGAACTATTTCCTGATTTCCGCGATGACGGGCGCGATGTCAGCCACCGATACCAATCCGGTTGTAAATACCTGATGGAAGACGCCATTGGTAGTGTCTTCGTGCTTTTCCTGCTTGCTGACAATGCCAGCCAAGCACCCGGTCGCCTCGTCAAATACTGACGCGCCGCTTGTTCCAGGAGCCAGATACGTCGTAACTGAGTGTGATGTCACGACGCCGCGATAAATGCTTGATCTATCAAACGAGCCATGGGTGGGAATTACAACAGCCAGGCCGGATTGATTTGCAGCAGCGACGCTGACTTTCTGTCCTGGTTGCAGAGGCGTCGAGCATAGCTTGAGGGGGGCTGCGCTCCTGCGGGCACTTGCGTTCGCGCTGGGGTCAACTGCAAGTACAGCGAGATCAAGTTCGGAAGGGTGCGAGGCCGTTACCACCTTGGCTGGCAGGTTGCCAAGCGGGGTCACAATCTCGATGGTCAAACGTTCATTTTCCCGAAGATCGTCCGGGAAGAGATGTGACGCAGTGATTACAGTGTTGCCATCCAGCCAGGCCCCGGTTCCAGACACCTCGCCTGAGCGCTCCGGCAGGGCGATCTTGATGTGGACGGCCCGTTGGAATGCTGCCTCCGGTCCTGACTCCTGTGCGTGGCTATGGACAGGCGCCAGCAGGGACGCTGACAGTATGCCTCCATACAGAATGCTGATTTTGCTCACCACTTTCACTCCATTGATCAAGGAAGCGCTGGGTCCATAATGGGCGCAGTCGCAATACTTTATCGGCAGCATGTGTCATTCGTTTAGGCCCAATGTGCACGGCATCAAGAGAATGCCGCGAACTTCGAATCTATTGTCCATGGCGATCAATATGCATAGGTGGCTGATGCGTGGAGGAGTATTCGGAGAACGGGGGAACATCATGAAGGTTCAATCTCCGAGCTCATCCATCTGCTCGCCAGTCAGCGACAGTATACAGGTGGTTACTTTCCGGCAATGGTCAGTCAGGGCGAGAGCGTCGGGCGTCAACTGCGATCGATTGGCGAAAGTGGAGTCGACCGGACAATGGACGACTTCCGGCATCGACCCGCCTTGCACGGCAACGGACGTCGCCCGCGTTCCAGTGAATGCGCTTCGATCAGATGATGCTTGGATCAGACCCCACATCATGCAGCCCCCGCAGCTTCTTCTTATTGATCTTGCCCACGCTGGTGCGCTCGATCGAATCCACGAAACTGACCCGCTCCGGAATCGCATAACGTGAGATATCCCCGGCGCGGCTACGGGCTGCGATCAGTTCGATGATCTCTGTCTCGCTTACTTCACTGCCCGGCTGCCTGACCACCAGCGGCAACGGCCGCTCGCCCCATTTCGTGTCGGCGATACCGATCACCGCGACCTCGCTGACCGCCGGATGCAGCGCGATGATGTCCTCCAGCGCAAGCGATGAGATCCACTCGCCACCGGTCTTGATCACATCCTTGATGCGGTCGGTCACGCGCAGGTAGCCGCCGCTGTCGATGTTGCCGATGTCCCCGGTGTGCAGGTAGCCGCCTGCCCACAATGTCGCCGATGCATCCGGATTGTGCAGGTAGCCCTGGGTGAGCCAGGGCGCCCGCACCACGACCTCGCCGGTGGCGATGCCATCGTGGGCGACATCGTTCATATCCGGATCGACAATGCGCAGGTCCACCAGCGGTACCGGAATGCCGGCTTTGGTGCGCAGCGAAAGAACCTCATCCGTATCGGTCACGGCATCCGCATCGATCTGCGCCAGGGTCAGAAGCGGGCAGGTCTCGGACATGCCGTAGCCACCGAAGATGTCGATGCCGCGTGCCAGTGCCCGCTGCGCCAATGCCCGCGGCAGGGCCGCGCCGCCGATGATCACCTTCCAGTTGCCCAGGTCCGTCTCCGCCGCGAGCGGGTGTTCCAGCAGCATGTGCAGGATGGTTGGTACGCAGTGCGAGAAGGTCACTTTCTCGCGGGCAATCAATGCCAGCAGGTTGGCTGGCAGATAACGGCCGGGGTAGACCTGCTTGATGCCCAGCAGTGTCGCCACATACGGCAGGCCCCAAGCGTGCACGTGGAACATGGGGGTGATCGGCATGTAGACATCGCCGCGGTGCAGGCGTCCCTGGTTGGCCGCGCTGCCCAGCGCCGCCATCCCCGTCAGCGAGTGCAGGACCAGCTGCCGATGGCTGAAGTAGACACCTTTTGGCAGGCCGGTGGTGCCGGTCGTGTAGAACACCGTTGCGCGGGTGTTTTCGTCGAAGTCCGGGAAATGGGTGGTCGCAGTGGCAGCCCGCAGACCGGCCTCGTACTCGGTCACGAAACCGTCTGGCAACGGGCCGCCGGCATCGTCCAGCAGGATGCGCGTGCGCAGGTCCGGCAATTGTCCGTCGATGCCTTCCAGTATCGCCAGGAACTCACGGTTGGCGAGGATAACCCGTGCACCGCTGTGGTTCAGCGTATAGGCGATCTGCTCGGGCGCCAGGCGCACGTTCACCATCATCAGCACCGCGCCGATCATCGGCACGGCGAAGTACGCTTCCAGGTAGCGGTTGCTGTCCCAGTCCATCACCGCAACTGTATCGCCGTGCTTCACCCCCAGCGAAGTCAGCAATCCGGCCAACTGGCCGATGCGCGCCTGCAGGGTGCGGTAGTCGAAGCGGACCGAATCGCCATAGACGATCTCCTGGTCAGGATTGACCGCAAGCGGCGTGTGCAGCAGTTGCTTGATCAGCAGCGGATAGGCAGAGGCATCGGGAGCGAATGGCATGGGGTGACCTCGTGGGCGGCCTGTCAGTGGCCGGTCTTCATTCGTCCACACTAGCAATCCCGCCTGAGCGCGCCAGCGTACCTAGGTACCCCTGTCCAACGGCAGACGATTTGCTACTCTCGCCTTGCCATGCCGACCCTGCTCATCGCCGATGACCATCCCTTGTTCCGCGCGGCACTGCATCGCGCGGCCGAAGAGGCGGTCGCCGATCTGCAGATCAGCGAGGCCGACTCGCTGGACAGCGTGCTCGAGGTCCTGGAACACCAGCAGATCGACCTGATGCTGCTGGACCTGCACATGCCCGGCAACCATGGGCTTGCCGGCCTTGCGACCATCCGTGCATTGCAGCCGGGACTGGCGATCATCATCGTCTCGGCCAACGAAGAGCCGCAGGTGATCCGCCGCGCAGTTGACCTGGGCGCGGCCGGCTACCTGCCCAAAAGTTCCGGACTGAACGAGCTGCAGTCCGCGCTGCGGTCGGTACTGGAGGGCGAACGCTGGATTCCTGCACTGCTGCGTGAGCCAGTGGCGCGGGTGGCGCCCTTCAGCAAGGATGCCGACCTGGCCGCGCGCCTGGCCAGCCTGTCCGCACATCAGTACAAGGTGCTGAGCCTGGTGGCCGAAGGACTGCTCAACAAGCAGATCGCCGACCGGTTGGGTGTACAGCTGCGCACCGTCAAGGCGCACATGACGCGTATCATGGAGCGACTGGGAGTCCGCAACCGTGCACAGGCGATCCGCGTGCTGCACGAAATGGGACTGGCCGATCCGTCCCGGCAGATTGAAGGTACCCAGGACACCTGATCTCTCAGGATGTTGCTGTGCCAGGTGCTGTCAGCAGATGGTTGATCGCCCAGCGCAGCGCCAGTGGCTTGAAGGGCTTGTTCAACAGTGAAAGCCCTGCCGCACGCACCGCCTCGCGCGTGTCGCTGCCGGTATCGGCGCTGAGAATGACCGTTGGCCGCTGCCCATGCTCGGCTTGCAGCCGCTGCCAGAGCGCCACGCCGGTATCGCCATCATCCAGGTGGTAGTCGAACAGCCACAACGCGGCCGCATGCGCTGACGCGCCGACCTCGCTGGCGGCACGCACCGCGACCACTTCGCAGCCCCAGGCCAGCAGCATCTGCCGCATCGCCTCCAGCGCGTCCGCGTCGTTGTCGACCACCAGCACGCGGATGCCCTTGACGGTGCTGGTACCCGCTGCGGCGGGCTCCGTGGGCGGGGCAGCCGGCGGTGCTGCCCGCACCACGCTGATCGAGAACGTCGAGCCGTGATCGAGCACGCTGCGCAACTGCAGCGGCGCATGGAGCAGCTCGGCGATGCGCTGCGCGATGGTCAGGCCCAGTCCCAGTCCCTGGCCGTTGCTGCGGTCGCCGCGATGGAATTCCTCGAACACGATCGCCTGCTGCTCGGGCGCGATGCCGGGGCCACTGTCATGCACGCCAACCAACAGTGCATGGCCATGGCGGCGCACGCCCAGCAGCACTCCACCATGGCGCGTGTAACGGATGGCATTGGCCAGGAAATTCTGCAGCACCCGGCGCAGCAGCAGCGGATCGGTGTGGACCCAGGCACGGGTCCGCAGGTAGCGGAACTGCAGCCCGCGCGCCGCCGCCAGCACCGCGAACTCCTGCGCGAGCGGATCGAGCACGGTCGACAGCGCGAACGCGCGTGGATCGGCCACCAGACCACCGCCTTCCAGCCGGGAGATATCCAGAAGTCCGGATAGCAGGTCATCGGTGGAATCCAGCGCACCGCGGATCTGGCGCAGGAAGCTGTCGAGGAACTCCGATTCGATGTGCTGCGACATCGCATCGGTCAGCAGCTGCGCCGCATGCAGTGGCTGGATAAGGTCGTGACCGACCGCAGTCAGGAAGCGGGTCTTGGCAACGTTCGCGCGCTCGGCTTCGTGCACCGCCTGTTCCAGCCGTGCGGTGCGGTCCTGCACGCGGCGCTCCAGGGTTTCGTTGCTGCGCTTGAGTGCTTCCTCGGCCCGGCGGAACGCAGTGACGTCGGTGAAGGTGGCCACGTAACCGCCGCCCGGCATTGGATTGCCACGGATCTCGACGATGGTGTTGTCGGGGAAAATCCGTTCGGACAGATGCGGCGTGCCGCGCTGCATGTGTGCCACGCGGCGCTGCAAGGCCTTGTCGCGGGAGTCACCGGGTCCTTCGCCGATCTTCAGTTCGTCCAGCGCCCAAGCCGTAAGGTTGATCACCGGCTGTCCTACTTGTAGCAGCTCGGGCGGAAACTTGAACAACGCGGCGTACTGACTGTTCCAAGCCACCAACTGCAGCTGCGCGTCGACCACGCTGATGCCCTGGCTCATGTTCTCCAGCGCCGCCTCCAGCAGGCGCTGGTTGAAGCGCAGCACCTGGGTTGCTTCGCCGACTGCACGGGTCACCGCATCCAGTGGCGCTGCACCGCCGTCGCGAGCGGCCTCCACCAGCAGCCTCGCCATGCCCGCACCGACCACAGCGGTCAGTTCGCGTTCGATGGTGATGACCCGGTCGTCATCCAGCAGCTGTCCGGCATGCCCGTCCATCAGTTGCCGCGCCCGCTCCTGGCCGAGAAAGCGTCCGGCCGTCTTGCGCAGCGAGGCTGCCGCCACCGCATCCCGTCGTCGCGGCAACGAAGGGCGCACCGCGCGCGACACCAGCGCAACCGTCAGCAGGTTCACCGCCAGGCTGGCGCCCATGCTGATGGCGATATGGCCCGGCTGCATGCGCAGCGAGACCACGGCCAGCCAATGCAGTCCGTCGCGGGCGGCCGACGCCGGCGCGGCGGGGATCAGCATCGGCAACAGCACCAGCCACAACCAGGCCAGCGAACCCAGCACGATGCCGGCAATGATGGCCGGGGAGGGCGTGCGTGGGCGATACACCGCAAGCAGCACCGCCGGTGCCAGCTGCGAGAGAGCGGTGAATGACATCAGGCCGAAATCGCTGAGTGCCTCGGTGCCGCTCATCGCGCGGCTGTACAGCCACGACATCAGGAACACGGCAAGGATGCCGGCACGGCGGAAGGCGAGCACGCGCGGACGCAGGTCAGCTGCCGCCGCGCCGCCGGCGATGCCGTCCAGCAGCCTCGAACCGAAGCCATGGTTGCCGAGCATGATCGACAGGGTCAGCCCGGACAGGATCATCATGCCGGTGGCGGCGCTCAGGCTGCCCAGGTAGGCCAGCAAGGCCAGCAGGTGGTGGCCACCGGCCTGCGGCAGCGCCAGCACGTACAGGTCGGGCGACACCGATGCGGGCAGCTGCGCGGCACCGGCCAGCGCCATCGGCACCGACGGCAGCCCGATCAGCAACAGGTAGACCGGGAACATCCAGCGCGCCGTCTTCAGGTCCGAGGTCTGGCGCAGCTCGACCACGCCGACATGGAACTGGTGAGGCAGGGTGAACGCGGAGATCGCTCCCAGCGCGACCATGGTGAGGTAGTCCGGCATGATGGCCGGTGGTGGAAGCTGCGCCATCTTTTCCAGCAGTGGCGTGCCCGCCTGGCGCACCGACAGCGCCGCGTAGAGGCCAATGGCCAGCAGCGCCACCAGCTTCAATAATGACTCCAGCCCCAGCGCGACCACGATGCCACGATTGGGTTCGGTGGCCGACGCCTTGCGTGCGCCGAACAGCAGCGTGAACGCGGCCATGGTCAACGCGAACCAGAACGACATGTCCAGCTGCGCGCCAGCAGGCGCGAAGCGATCACCGAGCAGGGCGCCCAGGCCCTGGCTGACAGCCTTCAGCTGCAGGGCGATATAGGGAATGATGCCGAACAGCGCGACCAGAGTGATGGTGAACCCGAGTCCCCGATCCGCACGCAGCCGCGCGACCACCAGGTCGGCGATGGTGGCGCTGTTATGCTGCTTGGCCAGCCTCCCCAGGCGGAGCAGGAACGGCAGGCCGAAGGCAAATATCAGCGCCATGCCCGCCAGGGTCGGAGGAATCGGGAAGCCCCATTGCAGGCCCTGTGACGCCGCGCCGTAATAGGTCCACGCGGTGCAGTGCACTGCCAGCGACAGCGCATAGATGAGCGGCCACACCTTCGAAAGCCGATGCCCCCGGCGCTCGCCCCAGAGGGCCACGCCGAACAGCAGTACGGTCCACGCAATACAGGCGAACAGAACGACGGAGGGCGTCAACATCGCTCCAGTGTAGGCAGAGGACCGGGCAGGGTGGTGCTAGGGGGCGAGCACGATCAGTGACAGATGCTCAGCGACCAGTGCCAGCTCGCCATCGGCAACGCGTTCGACAGCCTTGCGCTGGGTAAGCAACCATTGCCCGGGCTGCCGCGCCTCCAGTGCCACCAGCTGCGAGCGCACCCGCACCTCGGAGCCGCTGGGCACTGGCGCCAGGAAGCGGACCTTGTTCAAGCCGTAGTTGAGCACGTGGGCGATGCCGGAAAAGCCGGCCAGGGCTGCAACATCGTCTTCCACGGTGAGCGAAAGCAGCAGGAAGCCATGCGCGATGGTCTGCCCGCCGGGCAGCTCGGCCTGTGCCCGAAGCGGATCGACGTGGATCCAGTTGTGGTCACCGGTGGCGTCGGCGAAAGTGTCGATGCGCGATTGCGTGATGGGTGTGCCGGCGCCCAGGCGCTCGCTGGCTGCCCATTGCCGCAGTGCCTGCAAGGCAGCGGGTAGCGCGTCGATCGGAGCGCCGGCACTCACCGCAGACGCTCCAGCAGCGCCAGGATCGCGTCTCGCGCCTCGGGTTCGGACAGCATCGGCGCATGACCGACATCCGGCACTTCGACCAGGCGGGCGCTTTCCGAGGTCGCGGCCATCTGCCGCGCGACATCGGCCGGCAGGATGTCCGACAGCGCACCCCGGACTACCAGTACCGGCACCCGTGCGGTCAGCCCGCGAACCGCACGCCACAGCACCGGCCGCAGCAACCACAGCAGCCACGGCCGCGTGGTACGGATCACCGCCGGGTCATAGTCCAGCTCCAGCAGGCCATCGCTGCGTGGGCGGAAGGTGCGCACCGCCATTGCCCGCCAGTCATCACTGCTGAAACGGGGGAAGGCGGCCTTGCCGATCGACGCTACGTACGCCGTGGCCTGCTCCAGATCCATCGGCGGCACCGGCTTGCCTGCGTATTTGCCAATCCGTGCCAGCGCCTCGCGCGGCACCTTGGGGCCGGCATCGTTGAGCACTGCACCAGCGATCCGCTCGGGCGCGCGCGAGGCGAGGGTGATGGTGACCAGCACGCCCAGTGAGGTGCCGATGAACACTGCCTTGTCGATGTTCTGCGCGCGCAGCAGCGCGACCATGTCGTCGGCATAGGTGCGCGGGTTGTAGCTGGACGGATCATGCGCACGCTCCGAACCGGCGCGACCGCGCAGATCGACCGCGATCACGCGCCAGCCCACGGCGGCAAGCGAACCGGCAAGCACGTCGAAGTCGGCGCCATTGCGTGTCAGGCCGGGAATGCACACCACCGTGCCGCGGGGCGCCTGCCCTGCCTCGGGTGCATGGTCGCGTGCGTGCAGGCGCAGGCCATCGTCGCTGTTCCAATACAGATCTACGTAAGACTGCATCATGCAGGGGCTTCCTGGAAATCGAATCGGATGCTCTAGAAATCGTAACGGACGCTGAGGCTATATTGGCGCGGCGGACCGTAGAAACCAATCAGCGTGCCCACTGCTGGAATGTTGTAGCCAGTGGTGCGGTATTCCTTGTCGGCCAGGTTGGTGCCCTGCAGCGAGAAGGTCCACGCATCATCCAGCCGCCAGATCACGCCGGCATTGACCAGCCCGTAGCCCTGCTGGCGGATCACCGGGCTCAGGTCGGTGGTCGGCCAGACTTCGCTCTGGTAGCTGTAGCTCACCCGTGCCGACAGGTTGCTGCCCTTGGCCAGCTCGGTGCGGTACTCCACGTTGAACGCGCCCGAGAACTCCGGCGCATTGGTGAACTTCATCTGCTTGGCCACATTCATGCCACGGTCCATGTACTCGTCGTACTTGGTGTCCAGCCAGGCGAGGTTGCCGGAGATCAGCCAGTGCTGGCTGGGCAGGTACTGGTACTCGACCTCCAGGCCCTTGACGGTACCCGCGCCGGCATTGGTGAAATCGCCGAAGAAGGAATCGTCGATGCCATCACCATTGGTATCCAGGCCGGTGAACACCGACAGCTGGATGTCCTTGTACTTGTTGTAGAAGGCCGAAAGATTCAGGAACAGGCGCTGGTCAAGGAAGGCCATCTTGCTGCCAACCTCGTAGCTGTCCACGGTCTCGTCGTCGAAGGGCTCAGCTGAGCGCGGCACCGCCACGGCGTTGGCACGGATGTTGTAGCCGCCGGACTTGAAGCCACGCGTGGCCAGACCGTAGACCATGATGTCCGGGGTGATCTGGTAGTCCAGCGAGACCTTGGGCGAGACGTTCTTGAAATTGGTCTTCTTGTCGAAGTCCGCGGTCACCGCCACCGGCCGGCTGAAGCCGGGATCGGCGTAGAGGCGGTTCAGCACGATCGCGCGCTTGTCCTCGTCGGTGTAGCGGGCGCCCACATCCAGTTTCAGCTTGCTGGTCAGGTCGAAGGTCCAGTCCGCATACAGCGCGATGCTGTCGGTCAGCACCTTGCCCTGGTTGTCGGCGAACTGCGCGCTGAAGTAGTTGTTCTGGATCTGCCCACCGGCTTCGCCGCTGAACTGGTACAGGCCGACCACACCGCGCACGCGGCCGCCGGCATCGTAGTTCAGCTGCACCTCGTTGCTGACCTGGTTGTCGCTGTAGGTGCCGCCGACGTCGGCCAGCTTGACCGGGGTGGTGTCGAAGTCGATGTTGGCCTCGCTGTCCGATTCGCGCTTGGCCACCACGTACTTCACGGCGATGTCTTCGTTGGGACGCCAGTTGACCGTGGCCGAGGCACCCTTGGTTTCCACACTGTTGAGGTTGCGCATGCCCGAGCGGATATCGTAGCGGCTGTCCATCGGCGGGTAGGCGCGCAGGAACGGGTTGGGCGCCAGCATCTTCGAACCGCGCATGCCGGACTGGTCATCGATCCAGTCCAGCGCGAACTGCACGTCGAAATCATCGCCCGCATACGCGCCCAGGTTCAGGCGCGCCGCATTGATCTGCTTGTCGCTGACCGGCTGGCCATTGAATGTGTTCTCGCCGAAGCCATCGTTGTTCATGCTGGCAACTGCCACGCGGGCACGCAGGCCGCTGTCGGCACCGCCGATCGGGCCACCGATGGCCGCCTTGGCATCGAGCTGGCTGTAGTTGCCCACGGTGATCTGGGCGAACCCTTCGGTCTGGGTCGGCAGGCCGCGCGAGATGTACTTGATCGCACCGCCGATGGTGTTCTTGCCGTACAGCGTGCCCTGCGGGCCACGCAGCACCTCGATGCGCGAGACGTCGAACACATCCAGCAGCGCACCCTGCGGACGTGCGATGTAGACATCGTCCAGATAGATGCCGACGCCCGGATCCGCGCCCCAGGTGGGATCGGACTGGCCGACGCCACGGATGTAGGCGGTAACCGTGCTGCTGGCGCCGCGTGCGGCGTAGATGGTCAGGTTGGGCACCTGTGCATCGAGGTCGCTGAGATCCTGGACGTTCATCCTGTCCAGCGCTTCGGAGGTAAACGCGGTGACCGCCACCGGTACTTCCTGCAGGGTTTCCTCGCGCTTGCGTGCGGTGACCTTGATGCTGTCCAGATTGGTGGGTGAAGCCGTCCTGCCTGTCGCTGGCGCTGGCTGTGGCGCCTCCTGTGCCAGTACCGGCCCGGTGGCCAGCAGCGCACCGATCATCAGACTCAGACCATTCCGATTCATCCGTTCCTCCCCCAGGGCATGTCCATTGCGGATGGCCCTCTGCCACCCCTGCAGCCAAGGCTAGCGGTGTCACCGGACGCCGGCGAGTGGACCTAGGTCCAGTCGGCAGCGGCACCGGGATGCGGATACTGGGCGCGCCCCCACCTGCAAGCGCTACCGGTACTCCTTCATCCACGAACCACGCATGAGGATCTGGCCATGAAATCCGGAATCGATTCAATCAAGGCACTCGCACTGCTGCTGTGCAGCTGGCTGGCAACGGCGGGCAGTGCCTACGCCGCAGGCCCCGCCGGGCATTGGGACATCGGCCTGTACGGCAATCTGTTCGGCGCCCGCGAGTACCAGGTGTGGGTGCCGGCCGGCTACGACGAAACCCGGCCACTGCCGCTGCTGCTGGTGCTGCATGGCTGCGTGACCGGGCCGAACCTGATGGGCGAGGCGTCCGGCTTCAATGACGTTGCCGACAGTGAGGGGTTCATCGTGGTCTACCCCCGGCAGAACGTCACCTCCAACCCGGCACGCTGCTGGAACTGGCAATTGCCGATCAACCAGGCGCGCGACAGCGGTGAGGCCTCGATCCTGGCTGGCATTGTGGACAAGGTGAAGTCCGGTTACAGCATCGATCCACATCGGGTCTACGTCACCGGCATTTCCGCGGGCGGTGCGATGACCTCGATCATGCTGGCCTGCTACTCGGATGTGTTCGCCGCCGGTGCCATCCATTCCGGCGGCATGTTCAAGGGCGCGACCACGATTTCCGGTAGTGCCTACGCGTTGCTGGCCGGCAGCATCTACTCGCCGGACAGCAATGGGCGGCTGGCCTGGCAGTGTTCGGGCTCGCCATCGCCGCGTCCGATCCCGGTGCTGGTGTTCCATGGCAGCGCCGATCTCACTGTCAATCCGGTGAACGGGCAGCAGGCCGTGCGCCAGTTCCTGCAGACCAATGACCTGGCCGACGATGGCCTGGACAACGATTCGGTGAAGTACCTGCCGACCAGCACCTACCAGGGGCAGGTGCCGGGTGGGCGCGCTTACACCGTGGATACCTATGCCTATGGCGGCAGGACGCTGGTGCAGCACTACGTGGTGCAGGGCATGGGGCATGCCTGGAGCGGCAGCCAGTCCGGCCTGCCGTTCACCGACCCGATGGGACCGGATGCCACGCTGATCACGTGGTTGTTCCTGAAGGACTACCAGCGCTGAAGGGAAGGGCAGTCCTCGCCGGTGCGGGAGCCATGCGCTCCCGCATCCGTCAGCGTGGCTCCTGTGGCCGCTGATCGTCGGCGTCCGATGCCTGCTGCCGAGTGCCTCGTTCCGCCAGGAAGCGTTTGGGGGGCGCGCCCACGGTTTTGCGGAACATGGTCACGAACGCCCCGGCACTGTCGTAGCCCAGGTCATCGGCGATGGCCTGCACCGTCCGGCCCTTGGCCAGCAGCGGCAGCGCGACCACCACATGCAGCTGCCTGCGCCATCGTCTCACGCTCAGGCCGGTTTCGCCGGAGAACAGGCGCGACATGTTGCGCTCGCTCATGCCGATCCGGCTCGCCCAGACCTCAAGCGTTGCTCGTTCGGCTGGCGTGTCCAGCATCGCATTGGCCAGCCGGCGCAACCTTGCATCGGATGGCATGGGTAGATGGAGCCACTCCGGCGGCGCAGCAATCAGCTCATCCAGGAACACGCCCATCAGGCGGTCCTGCGCGCTGCCGGACGCATACTGCTGGGGAAGGTTGGACGCGCGCTCCAGCAGGGCCTGCATGAACGGAGTGATCGCCATCGCAGCGCATTGCGTTGGCAGTTCCGGAGCCGCCCCGGGTTCCACGAACACCACGAAGCCGTGCGGCCGTCCACTGCTGCTGGCGCGATGGGACAACCCACCGGGGATCCAGATCGCGCCCTGTGGCGGAACCACCCACAGGCCAGCCGCGGTCTCCAGCATGATCAAGCCACGCGTGGCGACCAGCAGCTGCGCCTTCCGATGCGCATGGAAGGGCATCTGCCAGGCATCTGGAATGGGGTCCAGCCCAAGCACCATCACCGGAAGATCGACACGGTCCGGATAGTCGGGCCCAACCTCGCTCAGCCCCGCAATCGAAATCTCCACGCTGGTACCTACGCCCCAAAGCCACGCCGGGCAGCACGGTGGCGCTTACTCGTCATCGCGTGCCGATCCCGGTTCGCGCCTGTGCCAGACACAGATCAGCCCCATCAGGACATGGATGATGGGTGGATCCGTCCTTCCTGCTTCGGCAGCCAGTGCTTTCTCGCTCACGTTGGCATCCTCTCTGTTCGAGGATCGGTAGCGTAGGCGGCAAGCCGAAGGGCGTCATTCGACAGTTCCGCCAGGTGATTCACCAATCCAGCCATATCCGCAGCCGGGCCAGGCAATCACCACGTGGGCGCCCGCTACAACGCCGGAACCGTGATCCTTTGCAGGTCGAGCTTGGCCCGCAGGGCGTAGTGCTTGCGGGTAACCGGTACCACGCAGGTCAGGCGCGGGTCGGCATAATCCTTGAACAGCGGCGGCCGCGGCGAAGACAGATAGAACGCGCGATCCTGCTTGACCGCTGCCGGCAGCAGAACCTCGCTGAGATCGCTGTCGGTGGCATCGGTCACGAGGCAGGGTGCTTGCCGGAAGCCGAGCTTGCGCAGCAGGTACAAGCGATGGGAACCGTTGGTCAGGATGATACGGCTGCCAAAGCGCGTCGCACTGATCAGGTTGTCGCTGAAACCCAGATAGATGACGACGGCGTGGCTGGCTGCGCCGAATGGTTCATAGTTGGCGATGCCAGCCGGATCGAGGGTCGCCACGTCGAGGAAGCGCAGGTCGTTCGAGGTGGACGCGAAGGTGTAGCTGCCATCGGACTGGGTGAACCGCACTTCCGGATGTGCATGGCTGCCGCTGCGAGCGACAAGCTGCATGATCTCCTGCGCGGTGGGTGAGGCAGTCACTGCAGCCGCCAACTGGTCGATGTGGCGAAGATTGATGCATTCCTGGAAGATCACCAGTCGATCGATCTCGACCATCTGCCAACGGCGCGGCAGGACACTCGTCATCCGGTGCATCGAGGGTTGTCGCAGCGCCTGCTCAGCCAGCGGCAGCATTTCTTCCGGCAGCGCATGGATACCGATCGCGTCTGCCGCATCGCCTTCCTCCCGCTGCAGCCGCAGCACCTCGGCGCGGGCCGTCCGCCAATCCTCCACGAGCGCGGCCTCGTCGAAGCTTGCCGGTGGGCAGCGCTCCCTGGCGAAGCGGATGAACTTCGGCAGAGGAAACACTCCCTTCAACAGAAGCGTGGGATCCAGGCTGTCGTCACTGATCTCGGTGTTCATCCCTCTTGCCTCTCATGGGTCGTATCGACAACGGGCCGGTGGCGTCGTTCATCACGCCAAAATAATATGTTATATCGTAACATTTGAGTGCCTTGGCGGCAATCGCTGTGCAATATGCGGCGATGGTGGCTTGGCTGCTCCGTATCCAATGCAACGCGATCCAATGCAACGCGTGGATACATCCACTGACTAGAGGAGATGTTCATGAACGAGCTGATTGAGCTGGGTGTAGTGGCAGGACAGCAGAACCCTGAAGAACAGGGCGTGGGTGGTGAACTGATCGAGCTGGGCTCGGTGGTTTCGGAAACCAAGGCGCACAACCACGGCACGTTGTGGGATGGCGTGTTCCCGACCACGTCGCCCTGATCTGCCGCGCAACGTAGTACCTGCGGTGCATGCCCTGCATGCACCGCTTCTCCGGTTCCGGCGCAGGAGCGCATGATGGAGCAGGCTGCCGCCCCTTACTTCCTGTCAAAGCACGCCCACGTCTGCGTCACCGGCGATGCCATGGTGATCCTGGATCAGGCCACGGGTAGGTATCTTTCCCTTGAAAGACGCGGCGCCGCAGGCCTTGGCAACCTCATTCTCGATTGGCCGCTGCGGTCCGATGGCGCAAGCATTCCCACGCTTCTGCAGGCCCTGATCGACCGCCGTTTGATCACAGCAGACCCGCTGCAGGGCAAATCCGCCGCCAGCCCTGCCATTACGCTGCCACGGCATTGGGTGCGCGAGGGCGCGCCTCGTGGCCGTCCACCGATCATGGCGCGGGACCTGCGTCGTTTCATTGTCTCGTGTGCCTATGCCGCCTGCAGCAGAACATTCCTTCCTTTCAGTGCCACGGTGTCTGCCGCGCGCCGTCGAACGGATCACGACCACGACACGCACGTGAGCATCGAAGAACTGGCGTCGCGGGTTCGGGTGTTCGACTGGCTTCGACCCTTGGCCTTCAGGAAGACCGATGAGTGCTTTCTCTACTGCCTGGCGATGCGCGAGTTCCTGTCGAAGTACGGCATCGTTCCGCGCTGGGTGTTCGCGGTCAGAACCCAGCCGTTCGCCGCGCATTGCTGGCTGCAGCATGGCGATCAGGTGCTGACCGACATTCCCTTCAACCTGCGCCGGATGGTTCCCATCCTAGTGCTGTAACGAAACCTGCCATGTACCGATACATCGCCGTGCTCTGGAACACCCACTCGGAATCCGCGACGGCGCAGGCGGAACGAATCGTGGAGAGGATCGGCGCCAGGCTGCCCGGCATTGCCTGCGTGATGAATGGCAATGGCGCAGCGATCCATGCGCAGAGTGACAACCACGGCTATTTCGAATGCCGTCGTGCGAACTCCCTGGTAGTACTCGGCAAGCTGTTCCACAAGGATTTCGGCGCAGGCACCGTGCCTGGTTGCGTGAACCTGGATGCCGAGACAGCGGACGACGCCTGCAGCAGCCAGGGGCGCAGCATCGTCGAACGGTGCTGGGGCCGCTACGTGGCGCTGGGCTTCCAGCAGGAAACTTCGAGCTGGTTCGTCCTGCGCGATCCCACTGCTGAGATCCCGTGCTACATGACCACAGTGGGCCAGCTGACGGTGGTCTTCTCCAACATGGAAGACTGCCTGCTGCTGGGCCTGCGCGATTTCAGCGTCGACTGGTCGTTCCTGTCCTATTCGCTGCTGTATCCGTTCCGTGATGGCCTGCAGACCGGCTTTGAGGAAGTCACTGCCGTCGAAGCCGGTGAGGCGATTTCGATCCGGAACGGCGAACCGGTGGGCCGGCAGTGCCAGTGGGACGTGGTGCGGATGGCCCGCGATGAACCGATCGAGGACATTGAGGAGGCCGTGCAGCTGGCCCGTTCGACGCTGCTGGGCTGTATCGGCGCGCTGGCCAGCCAGCACCGGCGCATCCAGCTGCAGCTCTCGGGCGGACTGGACTCCTCGATCATCCTGGCCGGCCTGTTGCACGCGCCCTCGGCGCCCGAGGTGACCTGCATCCATCATTACGATGACGGCATCGGTGCCGATGAACGGCTGTTCGCACGCATGGCCGTGGCAGGGGTCCGTGAATCGTCGGGCAGGAACTGCGAATTCATCGAGTACCGGCGGCAGCCACACTGCGCGTTGGAAGAGATCATGGCCTTCCCGCGCACGGCCCGGCCGGCGCATTGTTCCGGCTATCTGCTCCATCGCCGTGACGTGGACTTCGACGGCAACACCGTGCAGTTCACCGGCGTCGGCGGCGACGCGGTGTTCCTGCGCTTCAAGGGCAACGCCGCTGCGATCGACTACGCCTGGCGACGTGGCATCGACCGGACGTTCTTTCGCGTGGCGTTCGAAACCGCGCAATCCGGCGATTCTCTGTACGGCGTACTCAAGGATTCGGTCGTGCATGGCCTGCTGAAGCGGCCGGGCAGCATCAATGGCCGTTGGGGCAAGCCCTGCCCATGGGTGCGGGTGGACCGCGCCGAACAGGATGGCATGCAGCCGGCCTGGTTGCGGCATGCGCAGGCGCAGGGCCATCGCGTATCACCCTACAAGCTGGCCCATATCGGCCGGATGGTATTCCCGACCAGCGTCCTTGATCCGTTCGAAGGCGCCGGCCACTGGCATGGTGTATCGCCGATCAGTGCGCAGCCGCTTGTTGAACTGTTCGCGCGCATCCCGCTGCACCTGCTCATCGCGGATGCAGAAGACCGCACCATCGCGCGGCGTGCAATGAAGGGACTGTTGCCGAAAGCGCTGCTGTCGCGGAAGGTGAAATCCTATCTGGATGATCACTCCGTGGCGGTCACCCAGGGGCACCAGCGGTTCATCAGGAGTCTGCTGGTTGACGGCATGCTGGCCAAGCGCGGCTATCTCGACAGCGCGCTCGCCGATACAGGTATCCAGCAGGTCAGTCCGGATCACTCGTCGCAGGTGCTGGGCATCTTCGGCCCTCAGATCAACATCGAGGCGTGGCTGCGGCGCTGGTCCGGCCACGCAGGCGAGCCGGTTGCCGGAGCCGCCTAGGCGCTCCGGCTCATCTCTTCCAGATAGAGATTCTCAAGATCGTTCGCGGTGATCGCGCTGGCATCCAGCGTCCTGCGCAGGCGCCCGGCCTGCATCAGGCCAATCGTGGTCGCGACTTCACGGGCGCGGAACAGATCGTGGGTGGCCATCAGGATCGCCGTGCCGCTATCGCGCTGCCGCACGATCAGCTCATGGAACTCTGCTGACGCCGCAGGATCCAGGCCCGATGTGGGTTCATCGAGAAGCAGTGCCCTGGCTTCCTTGACGATGGCCAGTGCGATGCCGACCTTCTGCCGCATGCCCTTGGAATAGAGACCCACGCGTCGCCCGAATGCGTCGGTTGCCAGGCCGGCGGACCTGAGTGCGTCCTTCAGCCGCGCAGGCGAGCGTTCCTCGACACCGGCCAGGCGGGCGAAATAGTCCAGATTCTCGTAGCCGGTCAGCTCGTCGTACAGCGCCACGGTCTCGGGGATGTACAGCAGCCGTCGGCGTACCTCCTGCGGCCGCTGCTGCGCACTGAGACCGTCCACTTCGGCCGCACCGGAGGTGGGTTTCAGAAAGCCAAGGAACAGCTTGATGGTCGTCGACTTGCCGGCGCCGTTGGCGCCCAGCAGGCAGAAGATCTCGCCGGGCCGCACCTCGAAGCTGACATCAACCAGCGCCCGATGTGCACCGTGTTCCATGACCAGGCTTTTTGCAGACAGCATGTGGACGTCTCCTCAGGGCGTTGCCAGCCGGCTGCGCAGTGCTCCGGCCGCAAGCAGGACAAGCAGGGTGGCGATGATCAAGGCAGCAAGATCGGCCAGGACACCGGACCGGACGACGCCCACGTGCTCGCGGTATTGGAAGCGGGGCAGTGCGTCGTACTCTTCAAGGGTCTGCGGCGCGTCACGGTCCAGATAGGCCTTGTGCAACAGCCTTCGTGCCTGCCAGAAGGTGTGGACCTGATGCTGGAAGTCGAGCGCGCGGTCGGCATCCGAGCCTGCGATTCGGTCAAGCGCGTCCTGCGTTGCCACGGCCGGCAGCAGCAGCCGCAGCCGGTCCAGAAGCTGGCGGTGTGCGGCCTCGGCCTGCGCATGCGAGGCCATCAAACGGGCCAGTTCCCGGTCGGCCGCAACGCGGTCGGCATAGGCCTGGCGCACTGTATCGGGGATGAGGGATGACGAAGAAGCCAGTGGCACCGAGTTCGCATGCTCACGTTGCTGGCGCTTGGCGATATCGGACTGCATCGCTTTCACTTCGGTGGCGAACTGCATCTGTGACGGCGGCGGCGCGATCAGGTTCACCGTGGCCAGGGTCAGCGACGGTGCCATGACCACGATCAGCAGCCACAGCGCGCCAGCGGCGATGGCCGCCTCGGTGGTGCGCCGGGCAAGGCAACCGATCAGCAGTGCAAGGGCCAGCCAGAACGCGCCGTAGAGGAGGACGGTCAGCGCCAGCACGGCCAGGCCCGCAGGACTGTGCGCGCCGGCCCCGATCGCCACCGCGAGGATGATGGCCAGTGCGGGCAGCAGCACCGCCAGGCCACGGGCCAGCAATTTGACCACCAGAAGCCGTGTTGCTGACACCGGCTGCGACAGCACCAGCGCAGCGATGCCACGCTCGCGCTCGCGGGACCACAGATCATGGGTGACGACGAGAATGACCAGCGGCAGCAGGAAGACGATGACGAACGCCAGGTCGAACCGCCCCGCAGCCCGTGCTGCCGGATTGCCGATGTCGGCCCAGACGTGCTTGAGCAGCTGAGTCGGATCGCCCAGCGCGACCACATCGGCGGTGTACGGATAGGCGTCTGCCTGGCCGATCGACAGCGCTGCCATGGCGCCGGGCGGAAGCACCGGCTGGGCGCGGGGCAGCACCGAGGGCGCCTTGCCGACGAATGCCCGGCTGCGCTCCTTCGTCTGTTGCTCTTCCTGCTTGATCAGGGCGATGGCCGCCTCACGCTGGTCCACCCATGCGCGGCCGTTCCACGCGGCGTAGGCACCCAGCCCGAGCAGCAGGACAAGCAGCACCGGCAGCGCTAGATCACGCAGCAATCGGCGGATCTCGTAGCGTGCAATCGACGCAACGCTCATGGCGATCTCCCCAGCCGCCGCGCCGAGAGGGCGACCACCGCGCAACCCAGCAGCAGCCAGGCCAGCAGAATGGCGAGATTCACGCCTTGCGCGGCAGCGATGCCAGCCAGGATCTGCTGTGGTGGCCGGTACTGCACCGACCGGGTGATGCCGGCGATGTCGGCCACGTGCTTCCCGCCCTGTGGTGCCTTGTGCAGCTTTACTTCCTGGTTGAGTGCCTGGATCAACCGATAGCGGTAGTCCTCCACGCCGCGCAGGAATACCAGATGCGCCGGGAAATCCGTGCCGGCGATGGCGCGCGACCAGGACTGCAGCGCCAGTGTCGGCGAGGCAAGGCCAAACAGGCGCTGGATGGCGTCCTGCTGCTGGTAGGTGGCATGCAGGCGTTCGAAATGGCGATTGTAGACGCGCGTCGAGTTGGCCTCGGCAAACTCAAGCGCCACGCCGCGGAAGTTCAGCGGCAGGTCGTCAACGCTGTCGACCCGGTAGCGTGCCATCAACGCTGCGCGCAGGGCATCAAGGCGTTTGTCGGCCGGGTCATGGCCATCCGCGCCGTTCTCCGCTTCCTCGGTCACGCCGGTCCTGAACGTCGGTGCCGAAGGGGTCGGGTACAGGGATTCGGCGACCGCAGGCGCCACCCTCGGCAGCAGCAGTGTGGACACCATCCAGAAGCCCAGCAGCACAACCAGTGACGTTCGTGCCGAGCCGGCAAGTGCCGACACCCCCACGGTTAGTGCACAGAACACCAGCAGATAGAGCAGGTAGGCGGTAGCCAGTGCGAGCAGGGCGGCAAGATCCGTGGCGCCGCCGTACTGGATGGACAGCCCCGGAAGACTGATCAGCAGCATGGCCATCACCAGCAGCAGCGAGGCGGCCGCCAGGGCAATCAAGCGTCCACAGATCAGCACGCCGGTCGAGGCGCCGGTACCGAGTTCCTGGCGCAGCGTCTCGCGGGCCACATCGCCGGACAGTGTGGCGAACCCGGCCAGGATGATCAGCAGCGGCGACACGACCTGCAGCGCCCACGCCGCAGAGAAACCCTCGAAGCGGCTGAGTGCGGTGCCGCCATCCACGGCGCGGTGCCTGGCCGGGTTCCGTGCGTGGCCCTCGATGAACACCGAGGTTCCCAGGTAATCCGTCAGCCCCGGGTCCAGTGCAGCCAGGGGCCGCACCGGGGCAGCAATGGCACGCCCCACATGTGCTGCGCTATGCGGGTCGATCGTGCCCTGGCTGTCCCAGAGCCGCGCCTCTTCCTCGCTCATTGCCTGGCGCTCCTGCGCCTGCAGGGTAAGGCGTGCAGCACCGCTGAGCACCGACGCACCTGCAATGAACAAGAGGGCGAGGGCGAGCCACAGCACGCGCCGCTCTCGCCACATCAGCGTGAGCTGGGTTGCCGCGACAGCGAACGCCTGCTGGATGGCGACTACGAGCCGCGACTGGGCAGGGGAGTCGGCGCGCATGCGGGGCCTACCAGCGGTGGGTCAGCGACATGGACAGGAAGCGGCCCAGCGCTGTCGCATTGGTGGGGTCGTAGCCGGTATTGATGCTGTTGACGACGAACGGCGGATCCCGGTCGAACAGGTTCTGCACGTTGAACGCAAGCGAGGTGCCACGCTGCGGGTCCGCCGATGCACCGAAGTGGTAGGCGAGGTTCAGATCGACCGTCGTCCAGGAGCTGACGTGGGGCCGGGCGACATTGGCGGGGTCGCGGTAACTGTCCACGTAGTTCACGAAGATCCCCGCCGCGGCCTGCTGCCGGCTCAGCGCGACACCGCCACGCATCTTCAGGTCCACCGGGTAGTACACCGAATTCACCGCATCCACCTCGGGTGACGTACTGGTCACACGACGCTTTGATTCGATGATGTACTGCCCGGCCAGGCTCGTCGCGATGTGGATCTGGCCGGCGTCGAACCCATAGGATCCGCTGAAGTCGACACCACGCTGCTGGGTAAAGGCGTTGTTGCGGAAGCGGTTGTCGAGGATCACCTGGCTGTTGGTTTCGTCCATGCCTGGCGGCAACGCGTACGGCCCCACGCGCGAGACGAACAGGCCCAGGCCAGACACGCCCAGCTGGCGTGCCTGCTGGATCTGCTGTTGCGTGGGATTGGTGGTCAGGATGTCTGCATAAGGTGCGGTTGACTGCTGGAACAGCGACGGGAAGCTGCCGCCGAAACCACTGCCGATGCGGTCAGCGTATTCAATGTGGTAGTAGTTCGCGTCGATCTTGAGGCCGGGCACGGACGGCGGCGCGAACGAGAAGCCGCCGGTCCAGGTCTTGGCACGCTCAGGCCCCAGATCCGGATTGCCGTTGGACAGCATCATCAGGATCGTATTGCCACCGGGCGCGCCTGGGTTGGGCACGTTCGCCACCACCACGGTGTTGTTCAGCTGCATGTCCTGGTACACCGGCGCCCGGTAGGAACGGCCATAGCTGGTGCGGAACGAAAGCCCCTGGGTCGCCTCCCACAGCAGGCCGAACTTGGGATTCAGCGTGGAACCGAAATCGCTGTAGTCGTCGTAGCGCGCTGCCGCGGTCAGGGACAGGCTGCGCACGCCCGGCAGATCCTTCAGCAGCGGAACGTTGAGCTCGGCAAAGGCGGACCTCACGGTGCGCTGCAGGTCGAGTGGCTTTTCCAGGCCGCGGTGATCGATCAGTTCATAGCCGTCGCGGCGGTAACCCGCGCCGAATGCCGCGCGGACCCCACCGGCGGGCAGGGTGAACAGCTCGCCGTCGGCGACCAGGTCCAGGTAGCGCGATTCGGAGTTGGTATTGGTGGGCGGTGCGGTACTGGCCGAGCTGCCGGTGATGGTCGTGCGCTGGTAGGACACATCGCTCCTGCCGAACCCCGAATCCAGGCGCGCCTGCCACCCGCGCGGAAGATCCAGCGTGAGTCCGGCGAACAGGTCGAACTGCCGCGTGTGCGGGAACAACCGGGTTTCGTCGGCGGTGCCGGAAATGGTGGTATCCATCTCGCGCTTGGCGAACGAGCCGGTCATGTTCAGGGTCAGCACATCGCTGAGCTGCTGCACACCGTCCACATACAGGCTGTGGCGCTTGGATCCCGGGTTGAGGTCGTACGGCTTGACCCGCACGTTCTTCGAGAAATCCTTGTCGACTGCCGGCAGGTTGCTCTGCTTCAGGAACTCGTAGCTGGCCAGCACATGGCCGCCATCCCATGACCAGCCTGCCGACTGCGATGCCTGGTACTCTTCCATGCCGCCGGCGGTGACGGCGCCATAGCGCACAGCAGTTTCGTACCCGGTGAAGTCGCGGCGCAGGACGATGTTGACCACGCCGCCGACCGCATCGGTGCCATAGATGGCCGAGGCACCATCGGTGAGGATCTCAACGCGTTCCACCGCGCTCAACGGTATCAGCGAGACATCCACGTACTGGTAGCGGTTCGACGAGGTCACGCGATGGCCGTTGATCAGGGTCAACGTGGTGCCGGTTCCCAGGCCGCGCAGGTTGATGGCGGTGCCCTGGCCGAAGTTGTTGCCGGTATCGCGGTCGACGCCAAGGTTGGCGACGTTGGCACCATTGGCGCCACCGCCGAAGTTCTGCGGCAGTTTCTCGAACAGCTGCTGCACGGTAGCCACGCCGGTGCGGTCGATGGCCTCCTTGTCGATCACGATGATCGGGGATGCGCCGCCGCCAATGGCATCGCGGATGTTGCTGCCGACCACCAGCACCTGGTCCAGGGTCGCAGTCGGTGCCTGGGGCGCTGCGCCTGCCGCTTTCGAACCGCGGTCATTGCCGGAGTTCTGGGCCAGTGCGGGCAGGCTGGCCAGCAGTGCAGCGGCAATGCTGAGGGCCATGAGTGCGCGTGGCGCGGCAGCGGATACGTTCGTCATTCCCCGATCCATCGATCCCATCCGAAAGTGGCCTGCGACGTGGCTACGCCGTTCCTGAAGAGATATGTTATAGCATATCATTCAAGGGTTGAATCCACGCCGGAACAAGGCCGATGAAGAAGACTGCTGTCCCGCCACCCGTCGCTGAGATCCTGGGCGCGTACTGGAAGGCTGACCGCAGGCTGCTGCTGCTCATCGCCGGCAGTGTCCTGCTGTCCAGCCTGGCCAGCGTTGCTGCGCCGTACCTTTTCTCGCGCCTGATCGACCGGTTGCCCCTCGACGGGGCCAGCGCCCTGGCGGGGGGATTCCTGCTCTACGCCATCATCCTGGGCGCGGCCAGCGCCCTGCAGAACACGGTGCAGTACCTGTCGTTCCTCAGCGGCGAGAACCTCGGCTTCATCACCAGTACCCGCTACTTCGCCCGTCTGCTGAAGAAGACCAACAGCTTCTTCCTGGACTACAACGCCGCCGAGCTGCAAGTAGCAGGGGAGAAAGGCCGTGGCGCGCTGAAGATCGTGGTGCAGCTGGGGTTGGTGGCCTTCATTCCCAGTGCGCTGCAGATTGTGCTGACCCTGATCACGCTGGGCGCGCTGATCAACCTGCAGGTGGTGCTGATCGTGCTGGTCTACGGCACGGTGGCTGTCACCGTTTCCGCGATTGCTACCCGGCGTGCCCGCATCCATCGCGAAGCGGCGGTCGAGGCCGGGCAGCAGAACGCGCGCTTCGTCGGCAATGCCATGAATGCCATGGAGACGCTGCGCCAGTTCGGCGGCAGCGCCTGGATGGTGCAGCGCTTCGAGCAGAAGGCCCAGGAGGTGCGCGACAGCTGGCGCGCCTATGTACTGCAGCGGATCGGCTTCATTGCGCTGCTGGGCATCGGCCTGGCGGTCGAGTTCATCGTTACCTTCCACCTGTTGCTGCCGCGCTACCAGAGCGGCGGCCTGAGCGTCGGCGACATCGTCCTGTTCAACCTGCTGCTGCTCCAGCTCAACATGCCGTTCGAGATGATCGCCCGTTCGATCGATGACGTCGCGCGCTCGTGGAGCATGCTGGCCCCGCTTTCCACCCTGTGGGCAGCGCCCGAGGAGCGACAGGCAGCCGATGCCCAGCGCTTTGCGGGTGAAAGCGGCCGGCTGGCGTTCGAGCGGGTCAGCTACCGCTATGGCAACGGTCGCGGGGTAAGCGATGTCTCCTTCGAGGCCGGACGTGGCGGCATCAATTTCCTGATCGGGCCGACCGGGGCAGGGAAGTCGACGCTGTTCAAGCTTGCCCTGAATTCGATCGATCCCCAGCGTGGCCGGATCCTGGTCGATGGTGTTGACCTGTCCCGGATCGACCGTGCGGCGTGGCATGCCGCCGTCGCAGTGGTTCCGCAGGATGTCATCCTGCTCAACGAAAGCCTGGCCGACAACATCCTGCTGGGGCGCGCGCGTGACGATGATCGGCTGCGGCATGCCGCACGCAAGGCCTCGATCCTGCCGCTGATCGAGGCGCTGCCCGAGGGCCTTGAAACGACGGTGGGCGAGCGTGGCCTGAAGTTGTCCGGCGGCGAGCGCCAGCGCATCGCGATAGCCCGTGCACTGTATGGCGAGCCAGCGATCCTGTTCCTGGACGAGGCAAGCTCCGCGCTGGATGAAGCCACCGAGCGCGAGATCATGGACCACATCCGCGCACTTGCGAATGATGTAACCGTGGTGGCCATCACCCATCGGCGAGGCATCGTGAGCCCGACTGACCGGGTGATTGATCTCGAGGGTGATCGCTGAGCGGCTTGGTCATGGCGACCGACCCGCGCCTGACCTAGAGCAGCAACAGCGCCCCGATCAGCGCCGGCGGCATCACCAGCGCACCGACGCGCAGGAAGTCGAGCGCGCTGACATGCTCGCCCTCGCGGCGCAGCGCTACCAGCCACAGCATCGTGGCCAGCGAGCCGGTTACCGACAGGTTCGGCCCCAGGTCCACGCCCACCAGCAGCGCGGCGCGGGTCTGCGCCGGCAGGTCGGCCATCTGGCCAAGCGAGCCTGCCGCCAAGCCGACCGGCAGATTGTTGGCCACGTTGCTCAGCAGCGCAGCCGCACCACCGGCCAGCCAGCTGGCCTGGTGCGGGGAAGCCTGCGCAACGGCCTGCAGTGCGCTCGCTGCAGTCTGGATGGCGCCGGTATGGGCCACCGCTTCCACCAGTACGAACAGGCCGGCCACCAGCGGCAGCACGCCCCAGGACACATGGCGCAGCAGCGGCAGCGGGCTGCTGCGCTGACGGATCGCCACCACCGCCACGCTCAGTGTGCCTGCGCAGAACGTGGCCAGGCCGAGCGGGCCATTCAGCGCGGAGGTCACCAGCAGCACGGTGCCGGTGAACAGCACGCCCAGTGCGCTGAGCCGGCCGCCTTCGGTCAGCGGGCGATATTCCGGGGCTGCCACCAGTGGCTGCGCGATCTCGCGCCGATGCACCCAGCGCAGCACCAGGTAGGTGGCACCGATGGCGGCCAGCGACGGCAGCGCGAACTGTGCCAGCCATTGCGTCAACGGGGGCATGTGCTGGCCGTACACCACCAGGTTGGCCGGGTTGGAAATGGGCAGCACGAAGCTGGCCGCGTTGGCGATGAACGCACAGACGAACAGATAGGGCAGGGGGTTGGCGCGGGCGGCCTTGCAGGCGGCGTAGACCGCCGGGGTCAGCACCACCGCCGTGGCATCGTTGGAAAGGAACACGGTCACCAGCGTGCCGACCAGGAACACCAGGTCGAACAGGCGTCGTCCCGAGCCACCCGCATGGCGGACCGCGTACAACGCCAGCCAGTCGAACAGGCCTTCGCGGCGGGCCAGCTCGGCCAGCACCATCATGCCGACCAGGAACAGATAGACATCGCGCCCCTCGGCCACCGCGTGCAAGGTCGTGCCGAACGACACCGCTCCCAGCAGTGGAAGCAGAAGGGCAGCCCCCAGTGCCCACACGTACTCCGGAATGCGGAATGGCCGGAACAGCAGGCCGACGGTGGCCATGGCCACGGCCACCCAGATGAGGAAAGAGGAGTAGGAAGCGAGCATCGGGCGGGGTGTCTAAACGGCGCCGACGCGTACCTCGCAGGAACGCGCCCGCTGCAATCACGGCAGTTCGGGGAAGGCGGCATCATACTCCGTGAGCTGCACCCGAGCTGTAGAGCCGAACCCATGCTCGGCAGCTTGCCGCGCGCCCCTGGCACCGACGCTCCGCGAACGTTCTCTTCGGGCGCTCTTCACCGCCGCTCCGCTTAGAGTGAAAGCCACTCATGGCGCCAAGCGTGGAATCAACGATGTCCGAGTACCGGGACTGGATCTTCAATGCCAACGGCCGAACCCTGGTGGCCCGGGTGGAGCTGGATGACGACGGCGGCGGCACCATCAACCGCTACCAGTTGACTCCGGGTCCCGCGCAGTCCGGGCTGTGCATCAAGGTGGCCTCGCAGGCCGAAGCCGCAAAGAAGCTCGAAACCGAGGTGGCGAAGCTGCTAGGGCCACAGTGGTGAAGAGGCCGTAGCTGGGAGCTGAAGCTGCAGCGTTGCTTCGGCCACCCGCAATCTCAGTCCGTGCGACGGCCAATCGTATTCTTCCGGCCATGCATTCGCCTTCCGACCCTGCAGATTTCATGACGGCCACCAGGCCCTCCGGCTGGGTGCAAAGCGGTGACCGCTGGGATCTGTGGTGGAACGGCCGCTCCGTGGCCATCATCGTGCCGCATGCCGTGTTGGGTTTCCGCCTGCTCCTGGACGTGCGGAAATCACCCCAGCCCAAGGTGGTGGCCGCCGCGAATGCTCGGCAGGCCAAGCGCTACGCCGAGCGCTGGTGCGCCGCCCGGCTCTGCCCGCAGTTGCGGTTGCGCGATGCGGTGGCGCGGCTGGTAGATGCCGTTACTCCACTTCCAATGACGTCCACGCGGCAGCAGCGGCAGCAGGCGCGGCGCCTGGCCGAGGCTGGGTCGCACGAGATGGGCCGGATCAAGGAGGCGCTGGCGTCGAGGCCCTCAGCGATGCTGACCAAGGCCGAGGTGCCGGGGCGGGGTGGAGCCTGGCCGATACCAGGCCAGGCTCCGTCAACCCGACGCCCGGATGGGAGGGTGTTCCCGGCCGGGGCTACGCCGAGAGCTCCTCGCGCACGATCTTCGCCCCTGCGCTGAGCGCCTGCAGCTTGCCCCGTGCCACCTCGCGCGCCAGTGGTGCCATGCCACAGTTGGTACTCGGGTAGAGCTTGTCGGCATCCACGAACTGCAGCGCCTTGCGCAGGGTATTGGCCACTTCCTCAGCCGTCTCCACCTTGCTGGAGGCCACGTCGATGGCGCCGACCATCACCTTCTTGCCGCGTACCAGCTCGATCAGATCGATCGGTACGTGCGAGTTGTGGCATTCCAGCGAGATGATGTCGAGGTTGGAGGTCTGCAGCTTCGGGAAAGACTCCTCGTACTGGCGCCATTCCGATCCCAGGGTCTGCTTCCAGTCGGTGTTGGCCTTGATGCCGTAGCCATAACAGATGTGCACGGCGGTCTCGCACTTCAGCCCTTCGATCGCGCGTTCCAGCGCGGCCACGCCCCAGTCGTTCACTTCGTCGAAGAACACGTTGAAGGCGGGCTCGTCGAACTGGATGATGTCGACGCCAGCGGCTTCCAGCTCCTTCGCTTCCTCGTTGAGGATCTTCGCGAATTCCCAGGCCAGCTTCTCGCGGCTCTTGTAGTGCGCATCGTACAGGGTGTCGATCATGGTCATCGGGCCGGGCAGGGCCCACTTGATCGGTTGCGTGGTCTGCCGGCGCAGGAACTTCGCATCCTCCACGAACACCGGCTTCGGGCGGCTCACGGCGCCGACTACGGTTGGTACGCTGGCGTCGTAACGGTTGCGGATGCGCACGGTTTCGCGTTTCTCGAAATCGACGCCGTTCAGGTGCTCGATGAAGGTCGTGACGAAGTGCTGGCGGGTCTGCTCACCGTCGCTGACGATATCGATGCCGGCGTGCTGCTGCTCCTGCAGGGACAGGCGCAGGGCATCCTGCTTGCCTTCGGTCAGGCCTTCGTCCTGCAGCTTCCAGGGCGACCAGAGCTTTTCGGGCTCTGCCAACCAGGAGGGCTTGGGCAGGCTGCCGGCGGTGGAGGTGGGGAGCAGTTTCTTCGTCGACATTGCGTCTTGTGTCCTGAGGGGCGAATGGGAAATCGATGGATCAGCGGGCAGCCCACTGCTCAAGCACGGCGCGGTACGGCTTGATGAAGTGTTCTTCGGTGAACTTGCCCTGTTTGACCGCCAGCTGGCTGCGCTCTTCGCGGTCGTAGACGATGCGGGTGGACGAATAGTCCTGGTGCTTCAGGCTGGGCTGGTAGACCTTGCCGGCCACGGAATTGGCGTTGTAGATCTCCGGGCGATAGATCTTCTGGAACGCCTCCATCGTGCTGATGGTGCCGATCAGTTCCAGGTTCGAGTAATCCCCCAGCAGGTCGCCCTGGAAGTAGAACGCCAGCGGCGCGACGCTGCCCGGCGGCATGAAGTAGCGCACCTGCAGGCCCATCTTGTCGAAGTACTGGTCGGTGGGGGAGAACTCGCCCTGGCGGTACTCCACGCCCAGGATCGGATGGTGGTTCTCGGTACGATGGTAGGTCTTGCTGCTGGAGACGCTGATGCAGATCACCGGCCCCTTGCTGAAGTTGGCACGGTAGGCCTCCGATTCCAGGAAGTGCTGGAACAGCTTGCCGTGCAGGTCGCCGAAGCCTTCCGGAATGCCGAAGGTGGCCTTGCCCTCGTTGCTGGCCGGCAGCACCACGCTGAAATCGTAGTCACGCACATAGGACGAGAAGTTGTTGCCGACGATGCCCGCGGTGCGAGCGCCGGTACGCGTGTCGACAATGGTCGGGCGCAGCACTTCGATCAGCGGGAACGGATCGCTGCCATCACCGCCATCGATGTGCATCTCCACCGAGATGATGTCCAGCTCAACAGCGTAACGGTCTGCACTCGGGTTGTCCCAGTGCGCCAGATCGTTGAAGCGGTTGTTGATCATGCTGATCGTGTTGCGCAGGTTTTCCCGGCGGGACTCGCCGCGAGCCAGGTTGGCGAAGTTGGTGGTGATGCGCGTGCCGTCAGCGGGCTGGTAGTCCTCGTTGAAGGGGATGCGCGTGATGCTGAAGGTGAAGTTCTCGGTCGTCATGGGCGGCGTTCCGGGTTGCGGGGGTGACATCCGAATGCGGGTCGCTGGCATTCGGCATTCAAAGGACTGCAGCGGCCTCGGCATTGGCAGGCGCTGCGCGATGGGACAGGGCAAGCAGGGGCATCGCCCGCTGCACCGCCAGCCGTGCGCGCTGGATCAGGGCGTCGTTGTGCACGCGGCCATCAGCGAAATCACGGTCGGTGGCGTACACGCCCAGGGGCAGGGTGCGGGCCTGGAAGAAGCTGAAGAGCGGCCGCAGCTGGTGGTCGATCACCAGTGCGTGGCGCTCGCTGCCGCCGGTGGCGGCCAGCAGGATGGGGGTGTCGACCAGCGCATCCTGGTGGATGAAGTCGAAGAAGTGCTTGAACAGGCCGGTGTACGAGCCGCGGTAGACCGGCGTGGCAACCACCAGTACGTCTGCCTGTTCAACGGCCACCAGCTGCCGCTCGACACCCTCGGGCAGCTGCGAGCGCCATAGCGCACCGGCCAGCTGCGGCGCCAGTTCGCCCAGCTCGATCAGGTGCGGCTCGCAGGCAACGTCCTCGCCGATCAGGTCCAGCAGGTGCTCAGCCAGGGTCGCAGCCCTGGAGGGGCGCTGCAGCCCGCCGGAAACGGCGACGATACGGAGGGGGCGGGTCATCTGTTCGCTTTCAGCAGGGGGAGGGAGCTCCTTCGGGCGATCTGCGGGGGCGCAGTCCTGCAGGCCGGCGAGGTGACCGGGCTGGCAGGCAACCGAAGGCATGACCCGATCCTAGTCACGCCCTTCCATGACGTAAAATGGTATTACTTCACCAATCCATGAGCGGTATTCATCGTCATGCTGGAACGGATCCACCTCAGCATCGTGCAGCAGGTCGAGCAGCAGGGCTCGCTCACCGCCGCGGCCGGTGTACTCAACCTGACCCAGTCGGCGCTCAGCCACAGCATGAAGAAGCTGGAGCAGCAGCTGGGCACCGATGTCTGGCTGCGCGAAGGCCGCAGCCTGCGCCTGACCCAGGCCGGGCAATACCTGCTGGCGGTGGCCAATCGGGTGCTGCCGCAGCTGGACCTGGCCGAGGAGCGGCTGGGCCAGTTCGCCCAGGGCGAGCGCGGTGCACTGCGCATCGGCATGGAATGCCATCCCTGCTACCAGTGGTTGCTGAAGATCGTCTCGCCGTACCTGGCCGCGTGGCCGGACGTGGATGTGGACGTCAAGCAGAAGTTCCAGTTCGGCGGCATCGGCGCGCTGTTCGGCTACGAGATCGACCTGCTGGTCACGCCGGACCCGCTGCTGAAGCCGGGGCTGAAGTTCGTGCCGGTGTTCGACTACGAGCAGGTTCTGGTGGTGGCCAGGAACCACGCCCTGGCCAAGGTGGATCACGTAAAACCACGCCAGCTTGGCCAGGAAGTGCTGATCAGCTACCCGGTGCCGTTCGAGCGCCTGGACATCTACAACCAGTTCCTGCTGCCGGCGGGCATCACACCGCGGCGCCACAAGACCATCGAAACCACCGACATCATGATGCAGATGGTGGCCAGCGGTCGCGGCGTGGCTGCCATGCCGCGCTGGCTGGTGGAGGAGTATGCCGCGCGCATGGACGTGGTGCCGGTGCGCCTGGGTGCGAAAGGCATCCCCAAGCAGATCTACCTGGGCGCACGTGAGGCCGATACGGGTATCGACTACCTGCAGGCCTTCGTCGAACTGGCGCGTAACAGCACGCCGGTTGCCAGCAACGCGCGCGGGGGCGGTTGATGTCTGCACGCACGCCTGACCGGGCGGAGGCCTTCATCAACGCGTTTTCGCTGGAAGTGAGCGCGAAGACCATGCCGGCACTGCGCGCCGAGGCGGCCCGCATCGCCCCCGGAACGACGATCTCGATCCCCTATCTGGCGAGCGAGGACGACGATGCCCGGCTGGCGGCGGCACGCACGGTGCGCGAGCTTGGCTTCGAGCCGATGCCACATCTCTCTGCCCGCCGCATCGGGTCGCGTGCAGCGCTTGAGCGGTTCATGGAGCGTGCCGCCAGCGAAGCCGGGGTAGCGAAGTGCCTGCTGATCGCGGGTGATCTTTCCACGCCCGCCGGGCCGTATGCCGACAGTACTTCGATCATCGAAACCGGTCTTCTTGAGCGTTGCGGCATCAAGGTTGTTGCCATGGGCGGGCATCCGGAAGGGCATCCGGTGATGAACGCCGAGGATCGGTGGCGCGTGCTGGAACGCAAGTGCCAGGCCATCGAGGCGCGGGGCATGGCGCCGCTGATCATCTCCCAGTTCGGCTTCGATGCCGGTGTCGTTCTGGCCTGGCTGGATGCGCTGCGTGCCCGCGGCATCACCGCTCCGGTGCTGGTCGGCGTGCCGGGGCCGGCGAGTATCGCGCGGCTGCTGCGCTACGCCGCGATGTGCGGCGTGGGGGCCAGCGCATCGATGCTGGCCCGGTACGGCATCTCGATCGGCCGGCTGCTGGGAACGGCAGGACCAGAGGTTTTCGTTGATAGGCTGGTAAATGGGTTGGAGAACACCCATGGCCAGGTCAGCCCGCATCTGTTCCCTTTTGGTGGCATTGTGCCGTCGCTGGAGTGGATTGAGCAGTACCGGCGGCGTGCCTCTGTCACCGGCCGCTGATGCCGTGCACATGGTTCCGCAACCAGTTTCCCTGTGTTCGTCGTCCAGTACGGGGCCTTGGTCACATGGCCTGCTGAGCATCCACGTGTTCAACTAGGCTTGCAGCAACTGACCGCAAGGACGAGGCTCCCATGGTTCGCTGGCTGTTCCTGGCGCTTGCCGCGCTGCCGTTCGCTGCTGGAGCGGTGGTCATCCGTCACGATGTGGACGATGCCCGATACCGGATCGATGGAACCGAGTTTCCTGCCCTGGCCGACATGCCGGGCGAAGGGCAGGGCGTTCTGATCGCGTCGCAGTGGGTGCTGACGGCAGCGCATGCCGCACCGATGGAGGGGATGGGGCAGACCATCGCCATCAATGGCAAGGACTACAGCGTGGAGCGCGTGGTCGTGCATCCCGGCTACAGGAGAATGCCCGACGCATTGGGCAAGGAGGCGCTGGCGACAGGGAGCCCGGCGAAGATACACGCGTTCCTGGCCACATCGGATGACATTGCACTGATCCGGCTCGCAGCGCCCGTGAACGATGTGCAGCCCGTCGTGCTGTATCGCGGCAGTGCCGAGGTCGCGCAGGTCGCCGCTTTGATCGGAAAGGGCGCCACCGGCAACGGTGCGATGGGACTGGTACCGGGCGGACCGCACCGCACCAAGCTGCGTCGGGCATACAACGCGATTACCGGTGGCAATGATCGTTATCTCTGGTATCGGTTCGATGCCCCGCCGCAAGGTCTGCCACTTGAAGGCGTGTTGGGCAGCGGCGATAGCGGCGGTCCACTGGTGATCGAGGATCACGGCGTCTGGCAACTGGTTGGCCTGGGCTCCTGGATCACCGCTGTTCCCGAGCATGCCCTTGAAGCCGGCTTCTATGGCCAGGTGGTGCACAACGTCCGGGTATCGCGTTATGTGGATTGGATCGAGAGCACCCTCGGTGCGCCCGGTCACCGCCCAGCAACCCCCAATGACTGACAGCTGCCACTGGCTGCAGGGCGCGTGAGTGCGAATAGTGAGCGCCATGGCGATGACGCCGCACCGCCACTTACCAAGGGGACTGGCCGTGAACATGCTGCAGCAACTCGCCTCGCAGACGCCGACCTGGGTCTGGCTGCTTCCCGCCATTCTTGTCACGCGCGGCATCGCCGCCATGAAGCCGGGGGAAGTGTTATTGGCAAGTACTGCCGCATTGGTGCATGGACGAGGGGGATGAACCGTTCACTCCGAGGGCCTACCTGGCAGGCACCACTTGGCGGATACTCAGGATGATCAACCAGAGGGCCGACGCTTGAGCGCCTCGATGCTTCCCAGAATCATCGGCTTCGATGTGCCACAACTACGTGAGCATGTGAACTTGTCCGCGGACGAAGCAATTACCGCTCTGCTGGATCTGGAGCCCGGTGCGCGATGGACGGAGCTGTTCGTCATGAAGTGCGAAGCCCTGGCATCTCAACTCTCACTGGCCGAAGTCCGTGTCGAGGGCTCGAAGATCTTCTTCTATGGGTCAATCAGCGACGCCCGCGGACTGGCAAGCGCAGTCATGTCCATTGTGCACGTACTGAACGACCAGCTGATGCGAGAAGGAAATGATGTGGCTAGTCGACAGGGCGATGCCTGAGGTTGCCATTTCGATTGGAAGGCTCGGTTACGGACAGAAGCATCCAGCATCCAGTGGCGATTTCTGCCGCGCCGGGATTACCGCGCAGGCTTGAACGCTTGGCGAGCCGTTCCTGCAGATCCTCGAGCCATGCTGAGCGTGTTCCATGAGGGTTCCTGACATAGATATCACACGCCAGCCGAATGACCGGGGCAACCTCGTGCCGGAAATTGACTGCGGGTAGCGCGCCCAGGTTGAACGCGGTTTCCCAGTGGGTGAGTTCACGGTCTACGTCGACGTAGTGCCTGCTTCTTGTGCGTTCCATTGCTGTTCTCCTTCAGGGAGATCACTGTACACCCCTTCGCAGGCCAGGCCTGTTCATGGCGCTCGTTCATCCGGGAGGGATCTGCGCACGTCGAAATAACGGATGGATGGGCACTGTCAACCGCAGCAGGGTGACAATGAGCATGACAAGTCAAGTTCCGGGCATGAGAAACCGAGTGATCCCGGCCGTGACATCCGTCACTAAGGCATAGGAAGAGGTCGCGCTCGGCGCGGCTACTTCCGCATTCATTGGGGAATGGCATGTCCTCCCGGTCCCAGGCTGTGAGTCTGATGACGAAGATCATGTTCCAGTGTCGTCCAGAGAAGACGACGACCATGGCGTGTTGCCGATTCTGTTGTGCGCCCAGCCATGGCGGAATGGAGTGTGCACGGTGCTTGACTGAGAAGCTTGGTGCAGCCATCGGGAATCGAGGGGTAGCGTTCAGTTGGTTGGAATCGTTCAGGGCTGTCCAGGAAGAAGAGATGCACGTTTTTCTATGTGCGAGGAAAGTCGACGGGTCAGCGTGGTAGGCGTCGCATTCGGAGCTGACATTGCCTGAGCGTATGCTTGAGGCTTCCAAGGGCACGGATCTACTGTGCTCCTCCAAAGCCGCGCACACTTGTCTGGACCCTGAGTTCTCAGTGATCCATGCAGAGGAATCCGGGAATCGCAATGGCCAGACTGGATCAAGCTCGACCGCCAGGGGTGCGCTGGCTGTTCTTTCGCCTTCGCAGCGGGCAGTCGATCAGTCCCGCAAGGCTGATGTCCGTCTGGTGCGAAGCTGCTGAATCGAACGAGTGCGCTGTACGCCGCGAGACCATTGACGGTGCTGGCTACGTGTATGCCCTTTATGCACCGAACGGTCTGCGCTCACCCCGCGGGGTTGAGCTGCGCATGAGGGCGCTTCTGGAGCAGGCAGGTTACGCCTTTACGATGGGGTCGCTGGCTGGAAGGCATCCGGGCGACGGGTAGATCATTGGCGCCGGCATTGCTCGAGCCAGTGGTGCCATATCTCCATTTCATCCATCAGCCCTGTAGCCCCGCAAGCCGGGCACGTCAGTGTCGTGCCTGTCGGGCCCGCTCTGAGCCCGGCGCTCTCGGTCATTGAGGACCGCAGCCCACAGTTCTTGCATGTTGATCGCACCTGCTCGAGGTGGACGATTGCATCATTGCGCGCGAGAAGAAGTTGGATCGTGTGGATCCTGAAGGCATTGGGAGGATGCATGTGCCGAGCCGTCTGGGGGCTGGACTTGGGGGCGAAGCATTTCGCGCCTGGGAAGAGCCGTGAGACAGGAGTGTGGCACCTGCAGGTTAACGGTTGATCAAACCACGTCCGGCGACCTGCATTGCCAGGCATGCCACTCGGATTGCCATCACATGGATGCATTGGAGCTTTGGCGGCGACGGGGTGTTCATGCGGGGTGTTCATTTTCCGCTCTGAAAGCGACCTGTGAACAACAGGGGTGGGCGCATGCTGCTCATGCGGTGAATCCATCGCGATGGAGTAGACCATGAATGACTTTAAACGTGACGCCTCGAACTCGAACAAGCCCGCGGTTGCCGAACCGGACGCTGGGAAGCAGAAGCAGCAGCAGGCACAGCAACTTCAGGACAAGGAGTCCAAGGACCGCCATGCCAACAAGGATGGATCGCACAAGCCGAACAAGTAATCTCGGCTGCAGGTAGTTGGAGGAGGGCGGCGCAGGCCTGCGTTGCCCCCTTTCTGTGGAAGGAGTAACGGGTGTGAGCAGGTTGAATGACAGAAGCACGGACGCGGAGGCCCTGATGGTACGCATTGCCTATCAGCTCCGAAGTCCCTCGGAGACCACATTGCTGCCTTGCAAGAGATGCCGCAGGCCGAGCCCTGGAGGCTACCTTTGTGCGAACTGTCTGTGTGACGATCTTGCGAGGGCTATCGAGAATCAGGGCGCAGCCAGCAGGTGGCTGTCTTCGGCGAAGATTGCCATGCAGGATGAGGAAACGGTTCTGCGCTACGCACGGAAGGTTTCTACGAGGTAGTTGTTGCCGCCCGCAGCGCTTTGCCAGCATCGCAGGCGGCCTCGAACAGCTGGCATCGCCGCCTGGAGATGAGCAGGTACATCAGGCTGCAACTGCATTTCGGGGCGAACGTTCATCCTGGCGCCGCCCCCAGGTCAAGCGCGATGCGGTAGTGATGACCGTCGTCGCGGAGCAGCACGCTGAGATCCGGTTGCAGCGCGCCATCCACATGCAGCGTCGGCCGGCCCTGCGCACTGCGGGTCACCACGAATTCATAGAAGCTGCGGCCGAAGCGGTAGCTCAATTCGAATGACGGCCAATGATCGGGTAGACACGGTTCAAGCGACAGACGATCCCCCTCGCGACGTATGCCGAGCAGGGATTCGACCAACAGGCGATACATCCAGCCGGCCGACCCGGTATACCATGTCCAGCCGCCTCGCCCGACGTGCGGAGGCACGGCGTATACATCCGCCGCCAGCACATAGGGTTCGACGCGGTAGGTCTGGATCGCCTCCGGGTCCAGCGTGTGACTGAGCGGGTTGATCATGCCGGCCAGCTCCCAGGCACGTACCGCATCGCCCTGCTGTGCGAATGCCATCGCCGCCCACACGGCCGCGTGGGTGTACTGGCCGCCATTCTCGCGCACGCCCGGCACGTATCCACGAATGTAGCCGGGGTCCTCCGGGGTCTGGTCGAAGGGCGGATCGAGCAGCTGGATCAGCTTGGCGTCCTTTCGCACCAGGTGCGTGTACAGCGAATCCAGCGCCTGCGAGGCGCGCTCGGGCGCGGCGACGCCTGACAGCACCGACCAGCTCTGCGAGATCGAATCGATGCGGCACTCTTCGTTCTGTGACGAGCCCAGCGGGGTCCCGTTGTCGAACCAGGCGCGGCGATACCACGCCCCGTCCCAGGCATGGTGTTCGAGGTTCCGTCGCAGGCGTTCGGCCTGCTCCTGGCACCACTGCGCACGGGCTGCATCGCCGCGGGCATTGGCCAGCATGATGAAGCGACGAAGCGTGTCATGCAGGAAGAATCCCAGCCACACACTTTCTCCGCGCTGCTGGTCGCCAACGCGGTTCATGCCGTCGTTCCAATCACCGGTTCCCATCAACGGAAGGCCGCGCTCGCCGAGCAACCGGCAACCACGCTCGAGCGCAACGATGCAGTGGTCGTACAGTGTGCCGCGCTGCGTCGAGGGTGTGGGCATGTCGTAATACCCTTCCTCTTCCGCGGTCACCGCACGCCCCTCGATGAAACCGACCACTTCGTCCAGCACGCTGGAGTCGCCGGTGACTTCCAGATAGCGGCACGCGCCCTGGGGCAACCAGAGATAATCGTCCGAGCAGCGGGTGCGCACGCCGCGCCCTTGCGGTGGGTGCCACCAGTGCATCACATCACCTTCGGTGAACTGGTGTGCAGCGCATAGCAGCAGGTGATCGCGGGTCAGGTCCGGGCGGGCGTGTACCAGGGCGAGCGCGTCCTGCAGCTGGTCGCGGAAGCCGAATGCTCCGCCTGACTGATAGTAGCCACTGCGCGCCAGGTAGCGGCAACCCAGTGTCTGGTAGACCAGCCAGCCATTGGCCAATGCGTCCAACGCCGGGTCCGGTGTACGCACCTGCACCGTGGCCAGCACATTGCGCCAGTGGATGCGTACCGCGTCCAGCGCGTCGATGGCTTCCTGAGCCCCCTGGCGGCTTCGTGCCAGCGCCAGCGCTTCCTCGCGGTCGCGCCCCGCGCCAAGGCGGAATGTTGTTTCACTGCGATCGCCCGGGGCCAGCTCCAGCGGTACCTGGATCGCCGCGCAGGGATCCAGGCCCGCACCCAGCCGTCCATCCAGGCGTTCGCGCCGCAGCGCCGCAGGTGCTTGCAGGCTGCCGTTGCGGCCGATGAACTCCAGGCGATCACAGGTCCAGCCGCAGCCGTCTGCATCGGTGTCGAAGAAGGCCATCCGGCCGCCGAAATCGGTGTTGTAGGCGTTGCGCGCCAGCAGCGCCCCGCTCTGGTGGTCGCGCTCGGTCGCCACGTGCATGCGCGACTTCGCCCGCAGGTCACCCATCACCCATTCGACGTAGCCGATGGCCGACAGCCGCCGTGTACTGCCCGACAGGTTGTGCAAGCGCAGGACCGAGAACTTCAGCGGCGCGGTGACGTCGACAAATACCCACAGCTCGCTGGCGATGCCGTCCTCGACATGCTCGTAGACCGTGTAGCCGAATCCGTGCCGTGTCCGGTACGCCCCGCTGCCCCTTCGCGGCAGCGGCATCGGCGACCAGACATGACCGGTCTCCTCGTCGCGCAGGTAGAACGCCTCGCCGCCCGTGTCCGACACCGGATCATTGAGCCAGGGCGTCAAGCGGAATTCGTGTGCATTCTCGAACCACGTATAACCCGGCGCACTCTCGCTGACGACCGTGCCCAGGCGGGCGTTTGCGATCACGTTTGCCCAGGGCGCTGGCGTCGGCGTCCCTTCCCGCAGCACTACGACGTACTCGCGACCGTCCTCGCTGAAGCTGCCGGTACCGTTGTCGAACTGGCCGGTGCCGCGATGGGGAAGGAAAGGCCACGGGTCGTCCATCTCTTCATCGTGCCCGGCGCCCGGGGGCAAACCGACGTCGGGGCCCGAGTCGGCGACGATGGGCAACCCGGGAGCCGACTCCATCGAGAGCGCAAGTTCCTCCTGCACTGCCTGCGGCAACAGGGGCGGGATCCTTCGCGGGGGCAGCGGTTGTCGGCCGACCTGCGCGGCAAGGGTGCCGTCCTCGTCGCTGATCACCGCCCGCGCCACCGCCTGCAACAGGATGCGGTCCTCGTGGGTCATGTTCTGCACCGGCCGCACGAAAATGCCGCCGGGGCGATCAAGCAGGCCTGTCTCCGAACTGGCGGCCACCATGCCCAGGATCTGGTCCTGCAGTTCCTGCCGATAGCCGGCCTTGCTGTCGTTCCAGATGACCAGGTCGGTGTTGAGTCCCTTCTGGCGCCAATAGGCGTGAGCCTGCACCAGTTGCCTGACCAGTTCCACATTGTCCGCATCGGTGACCTTGAGAAGCACGATGGGCAGGTCGCCCGAGATGGCATGGCTCCACAGCCCGGATTGTCCGCGCTGGTTCTGCAGGAGGACGCCGGCACCCGCGCGCAGCAGGGGGCCTGCATACAGCACGTGGCTGGCAAGGCGCTCGTACAGCGCCGCCTCGGCCTGGCTGGCGTTGATCTGCCGACGCACCACCTGGCTGTGCGTCCAGGCCAGATCGAAGACGCGGTCCGCCAGACGGCGGTCACGGTATTTGTCCACCAGCACCTCGCAACCGGGGCGGTCAGCGCCGACGCCATACACCATGTCCAGCTGCACGGTCTGCTCTGGCTCAAGCACCACGCGGACGCGGATGGACACGATCGGGTCGAGCACCGAGCCATCGGTGCCGGAAAGCTCGGCATCGGAAGTCAATGCCTGCGGCGTCCGCGGTGTGTTGCCACGGCCCAGGAATTGTGCGCGGTCGGTTTCGTATGAGATAGACACCACCTCCGCGTCATGCACCGCGACCAGATGGAACATCCACGGCGGCACCTCGTCGTGCGAACGGGGCCGACGCGTGCACAGCACCGCCTGCTTGGCCGCCAGGATTTCGCTCTGCACGAAGAGGTTGCTGAAGGCCGGATGCGCATCGTCGGCCGCCGCAGGTGCCAGCACCACTTCGGCATAGGTGGTGATCTCCACCGTGCGCGGGCGACGGCTGCGGTTGGTCAGGCTCAGGCGCCTGAGCTCGATGTCGTCCTCGGCGGAGATGGCGACCTGCAGGTGGCTCTCGCAGCCGCGGCGCGAACCACGGAATTCCGCCTTGGCGTCCGAGAAGATCGCCTCGTAATTGTCCACCGCCACGCACGTCGGCTGGTACGCGGCAGACCAGAACTCGCCGCTGTCGACGTCACGCAGGTAGCAGAACGCCCCCCAGGCATCGGTGGTGCCGTCCTCGCGCCAGCGGGTAAGCGACAGGTCGCCGTGGCGGCTGTAGCCGCCGCCGGCGTGGGTCAGCATGCCGTGGTAGCGTCCATTGGACAGCAGTTGCACTTCCGGGCGCGGGCCACCCGGGTCCCGCAGCACGCGCAGCGACGTCTCGTGCTCGGCCACGGTGGAGTGCTCGCCCAGCGCTTCCACTTCGTGCGGATGGAAGACGCCGATGCGCGGGATACGCTCCTGCAGCAACAGCAGGGTGGCCTGGAACTCGGCGTCGGCAAGGAAGCGGCGCTGCATCGGCTGGTCGCGCAACAGGTAATCCAGCGACAGCAGGCCCATGCCCTGGTGGTGGGCCATGAACGAACGCAACAGCACGTGATCCTGCCCGGGTGGCAGGCGGGCAGGGGTGTAGTCGATCGCCTCGTACATGCCGAAGCGCCCGGCGAACCCCAATCCTTCCAGCACCTGAAGGTTCTGGCACGCCGCTTCCGGCGCCACCATCAGCGCCATCATGCTGGCATAGGGCGCGATGACACGGTCCTGGCCCAGACCGCGCTTCAGCCCCAACCCCGGCACACCAAACGCCCGGTACTGGTAGTTCAGGCGCGCATCGACAGCGTTGTAGCCGGACTCGGACACGCCCCACGGCAGGTTCAGGGTGCGGCCGTAGACGATCTGGGCCTCGACCGCATGCCGCGCGGTCTGGTCCAGCAGCGTGTCCGGATAGCTGGGCATCACCAGCTGCGGCATGAGGTACTCGAACATCGAGCCGCTCCATGACAGCAGCGTCGGCATGCCGTTGACCTCGGTGAGCATCCGGCCGAGCGCAAACCAGCTCTCCTGCGCCAACTGGCCTTGGGCGATGGCGACGAAGGCGCACAGTCGTGCTTCGGATGCCAGCAGGTCGTAAAAGCTGTTGTCGAGGCGATGGTCGTCGACGTTGTAACCGATCGAGAGCAGGTTGCGGGTGCGGTAGAACAGGAACCCGTATTCCATCATCGAGAACTGCCCGGCACGGTGCGCCAGGGCATGCATCTGCTGGATGCGCGCGCGTGCATCCGCGCCGGCCTTGCCGGACAGGGCAGCCAGCTGGCGCAGGCTGGGCACCGGCGCTTCGTCGTCTGCAATTACATCGGCAGGGAGATCGGCAAGCGACGCGTGGGCGGCATGGCATTCGGCGGCGAGCAGGGCCGGCCAATGCAGTTCGCCTTCCTCGGGCGATGGCGGTGCCGGCCACAGTGCCAGCACGATGTCTGCCAAGCCGGCCAGCTCCTGCAAGCGGGCGAGAGTCTCCGCCGTTCCGACGGGGCGGTCGATGCGCGTTGACGCCAGACGCTGGCGAAGGTGGTTGAGCGCCCCGACCAGTGGTGCATCGCCGGGGCGATGACGCTGCCGTTCCTCTTCCAGCACGCCGATCGTATCGGCCAGGCCGTCGAACGTGTGCGGTGCCAGCACTGGCGCGTCCACCAGCGCGATCAGGCCCTGGCGCAGTGTCAGCAGATGGCCGGCCAGGTTGCCGCTGTCCACGGTGGAGACATAGCGCGGCGGCAGCGGCGCCAGGGTTTCGGTGTCGTACCAGTTCAGGAAGTGACCGCGATGGCGCGGCAGCTGGTCCAGCGTATCGAAGGTGAGGGCGGTACGTTCAGCAACCGCGTCCCTCTGCAGATAACCTAAATCCCACGCCGACAGATTTGCCAGCAGCGACAGGCCGATGTTGGTCGGCGAGGTGCGCCGCGCCACCACCAGCGACGGATGCTCCTGGATGTTGTCCGGCGGCAGCCAATGATCCTGCTCGCGCACCCAGGCCTGGAAGAATGACCAGGTGCGCCGCGCCAGCTGGCCCAGGAACGCCCGCTGCGTAACGGAAAGCTCCGCCACGCTCGCGGCCGGCGGCCGGCCCAGCCATGCCATCAACGCCGGCGCGAAGGTCCACGCCAACAGCAAGGGCAGGGCGAGCGGCAGCGCCTGCGGACGCACGCTGGCCACCACAGCCACCAGTGCGAGTGCCAGCAGAGAGGCCGGTGCCATCACCCGCCATTCCGCGCCGCGGTCACTACCAAGCCGGCGCTCGACTTCGCTGGAGGGGTTCCACTGCAGCAGATGGCGGCGTGTGACCGCCATGCGCCAGAGCGTGCGCAGCACCGCGTCACCAGCCAGCAATGCTTCGAAGGGCAGGCATGCTACCTGGGTGGACGCGCGCAGCAACGACTGCAGCGTACCGCGCCCGACCTTGATGTAATGCGCCTCCAGCGGCGTGTCGTCGGGCACGCTCAGGGCATCGCGCAGCATTCCTATCAGCGGTGGCGCGAACCACAGCGCCAGCACCCACGCCGTCCATGCGGCGGGGTCTGCGGAATACAGCCAACCCACCAACAGCAAAGCCAGGGCAGCGATCGGCACCAGGCTGCGGCGCAGATTGTCCAGCAGCTTGCCGCGTGACAGCAGACTGAGCCGGTTGCGTTCCCATCCCAGGCCCGGACGCGGGGTCCACGGCATCAACCAGGGCAGCAACTGCCAGTCGCCGCGTATCCAGCGTGCACGGCGCTTGGCGTCGGCGGCGTAGCGCTCGGGATAGTCCTCGTACAGTCGCACATCGCTGACCAGACCGGCGCGCGCATAGCAGCCTTCCAGCAGATCGTGGCTGAGGATGCGGTTTTCGGGCAGGCGCCCCTCCAGTGCATGCTCGAAGGCGTCGACGTCATAGATGCCCTTGCCCACGAACGAGCCTTCGTCGAACAGGTCCTGGTAGACGTCCGATACCATGCGCGTATACGGATCGATGCCGGGCTCGCTGCCGAACATCCGGGCAAAACGCGAGGTGCGGCGCCGGCCCAGGCTGGTGCCGACGCTGGGCTGCAGGATGCCGTAACCCTCCACCACGCGTTGCAGCGTCGAATCGAAGCGCGGGCGGTTGAGCGGGTGCGCCAGGGTGGCGACAAACGCGCGTGCCGCATCCCGCGGAAGTTGCGTGTCCGAATCCAGCGTGATGACGTAGCGGACACCGATCAGCGCAGCCGCGTCACCGACGATGCGCATGAACGCGGCTGCATCGCCCAGACGGAGCAGGGCATTGAGCGCCGCCAGCTTGCCACGCTTGCGCTCGTGTCCCATCCACACGCCTTCACCCGGGTTCCATTGCCTGGGACGGTGCAGCAGGTAGAAGCGATCGCCGCGCTCGGGCGCGTAACGCCCGTTCAATTCCTCGATCCGCGCAACGGCGTGTGCAAGCAGAGTGTCGTCCATCGGCGTCGTGGCTGCCGATGCGTCGAGAAAGTCCGTCAGCAGCACGAAGCGCAGCTGAGGATCGCGGTTGGCCAGGAAGCGGACTTCCAGCGCTTCGACCAGTATGTCGATTCCCTCGATGCTGGACAGCATCGAGGGAACCGCGACCACGGTGGCGCAGGCGGCAGGAATGCCCTCGCCGAAGTCGAGCCTGGGCAGCGGCCTGGGTGCGACCAGCACCGTCGCGGTCCAGTTCACCAGCACGATGCCCAGCTCACTGAACACCAGCAGCCCAAGCAGCGCGGCCAACCAGAGGGGGGCCGAACCACTGCCGGTTGCCAACAGGCCAGCGGTGGCCAGCACCGCCAGCAGGGCGATCGGCAGCAGGTACAGTGCAAGCGGCACGCGATGCGCCAGTTGCCGTGCCTTGCGGTGGCGCGGTGCTGCCTCGGCCACCGCTTCAATAGTCGCGTGCAGGCCTTCGCCGACAAGCCAGTAGCCAACGTGCGTGCGTTGCCCATCCGGCGGCGTAGCCGCCCGTGCCAGGTCCAGCGCGATGGTTGCAACGCGCTCCTCTGCCATGCGGCTCCCGCGGGCGATCTTCTCCACCACGTGGCGATAGGCGTCGCGGGTGGCGAAATCCATCTGGGCATAGACGCCCATCGGGTCTTCCAGCAGCCGCCGCTCCACCACACTCATGTCTTCAACAAAGGTGCGCCAATCCATGGTGGAGAGAAAGCGCAGGCTGCCGATGCTGTTGCCGATGGATACCTGATCGGCCGCCTGCTGCTGCCCTTCAGCGGCGACCAGCTCGTCGACGCGCTGCCCGGCCGCCGCCGCCCACTGTTCCAGCCAGGCGATGGGCATGGCCCACGCGCCGCCGCGCCCCTGCAGCGAGCGCGTCAGCTCGGCGATGAACGCGCCGGTCAGGGGCGGCGCGGACCGTGCCATGTCGGCAACCACCAACACCACATCCGTAGGGGTGTCGGAGGCCGCGAGATTGAGATTGTCAGCCCATTGTGCAGCCAGGCTTCGGTCCGTGCCATCGCGCATCACCCGGGCGGCCATACGCCGCAGATTCTCAAGCAGCGCCAGCCGCAGCATGATGGGTACGGCCCACAGTTCGCCCAGGCTCAGCGGCGCGAGCGACTGGTACGAGGCGATGAACCGGCCCAGCGTGTCGGCGTCAATGCGGCCGTCGCCGTGCGCGATGGCCTGCATCGACAGTTCGTACACACGCGGCAATCCAGCCGAGGGGCCGGAGGCAAGTGACGGCAACTGCCGGCTGTAGCCGCGTGGCAGGTGGCGCCGTGCGGTCTGGATCTGTTCTTCGATCAGGTAGTAGTTGTCGAGCAGCCATTCCCCGGCCGGGGTGACCGGCCGCTGCTCACGCACCACGCTGCTGAGCAGCGTGTTGGCGTCTTCCAGCACACGCTCGTTGGCCTGCAGGCGATCGAGCAGGCGCTCCGCGCCAGGTCGCATCCGTACCCGATGCTGGCGCGCAAGCGCGCGGCCGTACACTTCCATCTGTTCAACGCTGTACAGCGCCGCACGCAGGGGGCCCTCGGTGGCCTCGATGGCCGGTGCTGAAGCCTGGCGCTCACGCCAACGCCAACGCACGCGACGACGCAGGCGCAGCCAGCGGCCAAACAGACGGCGAAGGTGGGTCATGGTTTACCGAGGGGAGGGAGGGCGCGTCCTGCATAGTTGCATTGCAGGTGCCGTGGTAGCCGTGAAGGCCGGGCTGTCGGCCCGTGAGGCCGGAGTTGAGCCCCGAGGACGGAACTCCCTCACCACATTCACCTCGCAGCAGCGAGAATGCATCCCTCGGTTCGCTCTGAGGCGCACCGCTCACTGCCTGCAGGAACGTAACGATGTCCAACAACCCTTTCGGTGAATCCTCATGCGCGGCCGCAGCCAGCGGTTGCGTGGAGGTGCGCGGCGCGCGCGAGCACAACCTCAAGAATGTCGATGTCTCCATTCCGCGCAATGCACTGGTGGTGTTCTCCGGGGTGTCGGGTTCGGGCAAGTCGTCGTTGGCCTTCGGTACGGTCTTTGCTGAGGCGCAGCGGCGTTACTTCGAGTCCGTAGCGCCATACGCGCGGCGCCTGATCGACCAGGCGGGCGTGCCCGATGTGGATGCCATCGACGGGCTGCCGCCTGCGGTTGCCCTGCAGCAGCAGCGCGGCGCCAGCAATGCACGGTCCTCGGTGGGCAGCGTGACCACGCTGTCCAGCCTGGTGCGCATGATGTACTCGCGCGCCGGGGCCTACCCGGCCAACCAGCCCATGCTGTACGCCGAGGACTTCTCGCCCAATACACCGCAGGGCGCCTGCAGCACCTGCCACGGCCTGGGACATGTGTACGAGGTGACCGAAGCGCTGATGGTTCCGGACCCGTCGCTGAGCATTCGTGAACGCGCCATCGCCTCGTGGCCGCCGGCATGGCATGGCCAGAACCTGCGCGACATCCTGGTCACGCTGGGCTACGACATCGATGTGCCGTGGAAGAAGCTTCCGAAGAAGGACCGCGACTGGATCCTGTTCACCGAGGAAACGCCAACCGTGCCGGTCTATGCCGGCTTCACGCCCGCAGAGACCCGTGCCGCACTGAAGCGCAAGCTGGAACCCAGCTACATGGGCACCTATACCGGTGCGCGCCGCTACGTGCTGCACACCTTTGCCAACACCCAGAGCGCACTGATGCGCAAGCGCGTTTCGCGCTACATGGAAGGCAAGCTGTGCCCGGCCTGCCACGGAAAACGCCTGAAGCCGGAGGCGCTTTCGGTCACCTTTGCCGGTGTGGATATCGGCGAGTTCATGCGGTTGCCGCTGGATCAACTGGCGGACCTGCTGGGGCCCATCGCGCAGGGTAATTTCAGCGCGCACAGCCGCGGCGCGCGTACCAGCGGTAGCGCCACGAAACGCGATCGCACGCAGCGGGCTGCAAGCGGCCGCCCTGTCCATGCGGGAGCCCCCGACGTGCGGCTGACCTCGGCCCTGTCGGAGGAGAAGCGCTTGGCCGCACAGCGGCTGGCAGGCGGTGTGATGGCGCGGGTACGCCAGCTGCGTGACCTGGGCCTGGGGTACCTCTCGCTGGATCGCGCCACGCCCACACTGTCGGCCGGCGAACTGCAGCGCCTGCGGCTGGCCACGCAGCTCAGCTCGTTGCTTTTTGGCGTACTGTACGTGCTCGACGAGCCCTCGGCCGGCCTGCACCCTGCTGACAGCCAGGCGCTGTACGACGCGCTGGAGCGGCTGCGCGACGGCGGAAACTCGGTGTTCGTTGTTGAACACGATCTGGAGCTGATGCGCCGCGCGCAGTGGCTGGTGGATGTGGGCCCGCAGGCGGGTGAGCACGGCGGGCGCATTCTCTACAGTGGCGAGCCCGACGGCCTGCGAAAGATCCAGGAGTCGCGCACGGCCCTGTATCTGTTCGAGCAGGTGCCGGCACCCGCCAGCCGGCAGCGCAGCGCCAGCAGCTGGCTGGAACTGAAGGGCATCCACCGCCACAACCTTCAGGGTGTCGACGCGCAGGTACCACTGGGGCTGCTGACAGCCGTGACCGGCATTTCCGGCTCAGGCAAGTCCAGCCTGATGGCGCAGGCGCTGCCCGAGCTGTTGCTGCTGCACCTCGGGCATGAGCCCATGGACGACAGCGCCGACAGCGCGCCCACGGATGGGCCGACCGTGATCGAAACCACGCGGGGCAAGTTGGCAGGCGATGTGGACGCCATCCAGCGGGTGGTGCAGGTCGACCAGAAGCCCATCGGCCGCACGCCACGCTCCAACCTCGCCACCTATACCGGGCTGTTCGACCACGTGCGCAAGCTGTTCGCCGCGACACCCACCGCGCGCCGCCGCCGATTCGATGCGGGCCGCTTCTCGTTCAACGTGGCCAAGGGCCGGTGCGAGACCTGCGAGGGCGAGGGTTTCGTCAGCGTCGAACTGCTGTTCATGCCCAGCGTCTATGCACCGTGCCCTACCTGCCACGGCGCGCGATACAACGAGGCCACGCTGGAGGTGCAGTGGAATGACCGCAACATCGCCGAGGTCCTGCAGATGACGGTCGACCAGGCGCATGCGTTCTTCAGCGAGGAAGATGCCATTGCCCGGCCGCTGCACTTGCTGCAGGAGATCGGTCTGGGCTACCTGAGGCTGGGCCAGCCGGCCACCGAACTTTCAGGCGGTGAGGCACAGCGCATCAAACTGGCAACCGAGCTGCAGCGCAGCCAGCGCGGCCGCACGCTGTACGTGCTGGATGAGCCCACCACCGGCCTGCATGCATCGGACGCGGACAGGCTGCTTGTGCAACTGCAGCGCCTGGTGGACGCGGGCAATACGGTGGTGATGATTGAGCACGACATGCGCGCGGTTGTGCAGGCGGACTGGGTGATTGATGTAGGCCCCGGAGCTGGCGGGGCAGGGGGCACCATCGTGGCGATAGGAACGCCGCAACAGGTGGCGCGCGCCAAAGGCAGCAGGACGGCGCCGTTCCTGGCGCGGGAGCTGGCTTCTCTGTAGAGCCGAGCCATGCTCGGCTATCGATTTCCCGCGCCGGACGGCCAGCCGGTCAACCGATGACTGAAGGCATCGAGTATCGAGATGCAACTGCTTCCGCGGGAATCAGAGTGACGTTATAGGCATGCATATATATCCTCCATGCATTGGTCATATGCACCCCCGCGCTTCTTCCAGGATGGCCCCGAGGGTAGATTTCCCTGACAATCTGTCACGGAGTGACCCATGCAGACTCGCACGCGCCTTCGCACTCTGGTGCCCAGCTTCCCCTCCACACTGCTCTGGATAGCGGTTTCCCTCTGCGCCACGACCGCCATGGCCAACGAGCCACTGCAGATCGATTCGCAAGGCAGCTTCCTCGCTGGGGGCACGACCAAGAAGGAGTCTGGCACGTTCGATCCGTTGAAGCCCTCCAATCCGGATGGCCAGAGCTATCACGGCGATCACGTCTATGCCTTCTACCAGAAGCCGGTGAACGCGCGCACGTTGCCCATCGTGATGTGGCACGGTGCGGGCCAGTCTTCGAAGAGCTGGGAGACGACGGCCGATGGGCGTGAGGGCTTCCAGAACCTGTTCCTGCGTCGTCGTTTCGCTACCTACCTGATCGATCAGCCACGGCGCGGCAAGGCCGGCCGAAGCATGGTCGAGGCGACGCTGAAGCCCGTGGCAGACGATCAGATGTGGTTCAACCAGTTCCGGATCGGCCTCTGGCCGAACTACTTCGCTGGCGGCCAGTTTCCGAAAGGGGAGGCCGCGCTTGACCAGTTCTTCCGCTCGGTCACGCCCAACACCGGCCCCTTCGACCTCGGCATAGTCTCGGACGGGGTAGCCGCCGTGCTGCAGAAGACAGGGCCTGCGATCCTGTTTACCCATTCGCAGGCGGGTGGTCCTGGCTGGATGACGGCCATAAAAAGCCCCAACGTCCGCGCAATCGTCGCGTTCGAGCCTGGCAGCAGCTTCGTGTTCGCAAAGAACGATGCGCCGGCACCCATTCCCAGCGCGTTCGATACCGTCGCCCCGGCGCTGGTTTCGCCCGCGGAATTCAAGGCGCTGACCCGAATTCCGATTCTGGTGCTGTATGGCGACAACATCCCTGACAGGCCCGTTGACCTGCCGGCGCAGGACAGTTGGCGGGCCCGGTTGGAAATGGCCCACGCCTGGCGTGATGCCGTCAATCGGCAGGGCGGTGATGTCAGCCTGATCCATCTGCCGGAGATGGGAATCCGTGGCAACAGCCACTTCCTGTTCTCGGACCTCAACAACGTCCAGATCGCCGATCTGGTGAGTGAGTTCCTGCGGAAGAAGCACCTGGATCGTTGATCCGGACCGTCCCGTGCATCATTCATATCATGCATGCATGAGTGATATCCAGCTCATACCCTGTTTCCATGAGTGCACGGGCGTTAGGTTTACTCCTGCCCCCCCCCAATGTCGGCCCGCAACTCGCGCCGGCAGGGGTACCGTACAAACCCGGAGCACTTGAATGAAGCACATCGTGCGCGCCACGCTGTTGGCGATGTCTCTCGGATTGGCAGCAGGCAACGCGTCCGCTGCCGACTACACGCTCAACCCCTTCAAACTGGCCTACGAAGGTGCGATCACGCGCAATGTGCCCAGTGAGGTCAACATTCACTCGGTGTCCTATCCGCTGAATGGAATCGAGATCGCGGCAAACTTCTACACGCCCGCCAATTTTGATGCCTCGCGGAAGTACCCGACCATCGTGGTTGCCCACCCCAATGGCGGGGTCAAAGAGCAGGTCGCCGGCCTGTACGCGCAACGCCTGGCCCAGCAGGGCTACATCGCCATTACCGCCGATGCGGCCTATCAGGGGGCAAGTGGTGGCCAGCCGCGCAGCGTGGACATGCCTTCCCACCGCATCGAAGACATCCACGGCATGGCGGATTTCATCAGTCGATTCCCCTGGGTAGACACCTCGCGCCTGGGCTTGCTCGGTATCTGTGGTGGCGGCGGCTACTCGCTGGCGGCCGCGCAGACCGACAAGCGCTTCAAGGCCGTCGCCACGATCAGCATGTTCAACTCTGGCCGAGTGCGCCGCAACGGTTATGCGGACTCGCAGCTGGACACCGTCCAGCAGCGCCTGCAGCAGGCTTCGCAGGCGCGCGCACAGCAAGCTGCCGGCGGCGAAGTGCTGTACTCCGGCGATGCCAATCTCAGCGACGAGCAGATCGCCAAGCTCCCCTTCGATCTGTATCGGCAGGGCTATGAGTACTACTGGAAGACCCATGCCCATCCCAATTCCACCTTCCGCTACACGACCAGCAGCCTGCTGGACCTGATGCGCTGGGATGCCACCAACCAGATCGAGCTGATCAACCAACCGCTGCTGATGATTGCCGGCAGCAAGGCGGACAGCCTTTACATGACCCAGGATGCCTTCGCCAAAGCAACCGGTACCATCGACAAGCAGTTGGTGCTGCTGGAGGGGGCCACGCACATCGAGACCTACTGGGTGCCGAAGTACGTGGATGCTGCCGTCGCCTCGCTCACCACGTTCTACGCCCGGACGCTTGCACCATGACCACGCCTCGTAAATCACCGGCGCAGACGGCGCTGCTGGGCGCTGCATTTAGCGTGGTGGCACCGTTCGCCGGCGCCGGCGAAATGCCCATGCAGCAGATCACCAGGCCGGGAACACAATCGTCCGTTGCCGGTCCAGCAGAGACCTTCGTTGGCAACGTGCGCGTGGATCCGCTGTTCCCAGCGGACAAGGACGTGCAGGTCTCATCCGCATACGTCAGCTTCGAGCCGGGCGCGCGTTCGGCCTGGCACACCCATCCCGCCGGGCAGCGATTGGTGGTTACCTCCGGCGTTGGGCTGACCCAGGAATGGGGCAAGCCGGTGCAGCAGATACACGCCGGGGATGTGGTGGTGTGTCCGGCCGGGGTCAAGCATTGGCACGGCGCCGCGCCGCACAGCGCGATGACCCATCTCGCGGTAACCGGTGTGGCAGAGGGAAAATCGGTGGCCTGGCTGGAGCAGGTGAGTGATGACCAGTACCGCCAAGCGTCAGCAGGCATCGAGGCGCCTGTTGCCGGGCCGCTTTCGCCCAGGCAGCAGGCGATCCCGCTGATTGCGGCCGCCGCAGCCAGCAGTGACATGCCCCAGCTCAACGCCGCGTTGGGCCGGGGGCTGGATGCCGGCCTCACCGTGAGCGAGGCAAAGGAAGTGCTCGTGCAGCTGTATGCCTATGCGGGGTTCCCAAAGAGCCTTAACGCCCTGGGCGAACTGATGAACGTGGTGCGCAAACGCGAGGAGCAGGGGATCGCTACCGCAGCTGGGCAGCCGCCGAGCGGAAACATCCCGGTGGGTGATGCACTGCGCGCCGTGGGTACCGCAAACCAGACGCGGATCTCCGGTGCCCCGGTGGCTGGACCGGTCATGGACTTCGCGCCCATCATCAACCAGTTCCTGCAGACACACCTGTTCGGCGACATCTTCGAGCGCGACAACCTGGACTGGCAGAGCCGTGAACTTGCAACGGTTGGCGCGCTGGCGGCCTTGCCTGGCGTGGAGGCGCAGTTGCGCTCACACATGGCAGCCAGCCAGCGCGTGGGGCTCAGCCGCGCACAGTTGCAGCACCTGGCCCAGTTGCTGGCACATAGCGGATATGCGGCCGCATCTGACCGCGCAGTGCAGGCACTGGAACAGACCCCGGCACCTTCGCCATGACCGTGCCGCCGTTCAATCCCGATAGCGCAACGCATCACGCAGCACGGTGAACGCAGGCGATGACTGCCTGCGGCTGGGGTAATACAGGTGGTAGCCGGGGAAGGAGGGGCACCAGTCCTGCAGCACGTGGACCAGGGTGCCTGCCTGCACATGGGGCCGCACCAGATCCTCGGGCATGTACGCCAGCCCCAGGCCTTCCAGCGCAGCGCCCAGCCGCAGGGCGATGTTGTTGAACACCAACTGCCCTTCCACGCGTACTTTTAGCTCCTGGCCTTTCTTCTCGAACTCCCACGCGAAAATGCCACCGTGGGTCGGCAGGCGGATGGTGATGCAGTTGTGCCGGGTCAGGTCGTGCGGTGATTTCGGCTTCGGATGGCGCTGGAAATAGGCGGGCGATCCGACCACGGCCATGCGCAGGTCGGGCCCAACACGCACGGCAATCATGTCCTTGGCCACCTGCTCACCCATGCGGATACCGGCGTCGAAGCCCTCGGCCACGATGTCGGTCAGCCCGTAGTCGACAATCACCTCGATGTTCAGGTCAGGATTGGCCGGCAGCAGCTTGCCCAGTACCGGCTGCATCACGGTCAGCGCAGCGTGTTCACCTGCGGTGATGCGAAGGCGGCCGGCCGGTTTGTCGCGGTACGCGTTGAGCTGGGCAAGCTCACTATCGATCTCCTCGAAGCGCGGTGCAATCACCCGCAGCAACTGCTCTCCGGCCTCGGTCGGCGAAACGCTGCGGGTGGTCCGCGCAAGCAAGCGTACGCCCAGGCGTTCTTCCAGCTGGCGCATCGATCGGCTGAGGGCGGGTTGGGACATACCCAGCTGGGCAGCAGCCCGGGTAAAACTGCGTTCCCGCGCCACCAGCGCGAACATGGCCAGCTGATCGTAGTTCTCGACGCTCATTGATGCGCACCGGATATAAGCGATATCCGATTATGCCTCTGCACGAATGTGTTTTGGGGGCGTAGATTGGCGCCATGACGATTCCAACCCCCAATCCTGGTCGCCGGGGAGTCGTCGCTGCCTTGGCATCACTCCCGCTGGGATGTTCGGCCGCAGCGCCGCAGGAAGGCACGGCAGCTGGTCGATCAGGCGCACGGACAGTGGTTGCCTGCTTCTCACGTTCGGGCAACACCCGGGTGGTTGCCGGGCTCATTCATCGCAGCATGCCCAGCGACCTGTTCCAGGTAGAGCCTGCCATCGACTACCCGGCGGACTATCTTGAAACGGTAGCCAAGGCGCGACAGGAGCGCGACGACGGGGTAGAGCCAGCACTGCGCACCCGCATTGCCGACATTGATTGCTACGACACCGTGTACCTGGGCTTTCCAATCTGGGGCGAGACCGCGCCGCCGATCATTCGATCGCTGTTGTCGCAGCACGACATGAGTGGCAAGACCATCGTGCCGTTCATCACCCATGGCGGCTGCGGCGTGGGCAGCAGCCTGCGCGTGCTCGCCCACCATGCGCCCAACGCACGCATCCTGGAGGCATTCGTGATGCAGGCCGACCAGGAGCGCAGAACCATGGAGAGCGTCAACGCCTGGTTGGCCACTCCGCACACTGCCCGATGAGGATTCAACCATGAGGTTCCGTACCCTTGGACAAGGCCTTGAAGTTTCCGCCCTCGGCCTGGGCTGCATGGGCATGAGTTCGGCATATGGCCTGGCCGCCGACAAGCAGGAAATGATCGCGCTGATCCGCACAGCGGTGGAGCGCGGCATCACCCACTTCGACACCGCCGAAGCCTACGGCCCCTTTGCCAACGAAGAACTGGTGGGCGCGGCACTGGCGCCCGTTCGAGACCAGGTGGTGATCGCCACCAAGTTCGGCTTCGACATCGACCCGGTCACCGGTGCCCGCGGGGCAGGCACCAACAGCCAGCCTGCACACATCCGGGCAGCTGTCGAAGCCAGCCTGAAGCGGCTGCGTACCGAGCGCATCGACCTGCTGTACCAGCACCGTGTTGACCCGGCGGTACCCATCGAAGAGGTTGCCGATACCGTGAAGGCGCTCATTGCAGAGGGCAAGGTCGCGCATTTCGGCCTGTCCGAAGCGGGTGCGCAGACAATCCGCAGGGCGCATGCAGTGCAGCCGCTGACGGCTGTGCAGAGCGAGTACTCACTGTTCTGGCGCGAGCCCGAAGCAGAGCTGCTTCCCCTGCTTGAGGAGCTGGGCATTGGCTTCGTACCCTTCAGCCCGCTGGGTGCTGGCTTCCTGACTGGAAAGATCGACGAGCACACGCAGTTCGATGCAACGGATTTCCGCAATGCGGTTCCGCGCTTCTCCGCCGAATCACGCCGGGCCAACATGGCGTTGGTGGAGGTGGTGAAGGCGATGGCTGCAGGGAAGGGTGTGACGCCGGCGCAGGTCGCCCTGGCCTGGCTGCTTGCCCAGCACCCGTGGATCTCGCCGATCCCGGGTACGACCAAGCTTCATCGGTTGGATGAAAATCTGGGTGCAGTGGATCTGGTGTTGGACGAGGCCGACTTGGCACGCATCAGCGAGGACGTTGCACAGATCCGGGTCAGTGGCGCTCGGCTGCCGGAGGCTGCGTTGAAGATGACCGGCAAGTAGTCGGGGCTCGCCACTTTTCTGGTTTGACGGATTCCCGCTTTTGGCCGGAAGCGGACATCGCCTCCCGCATTAACCCAACCCTAGAACTTCAGCCTCACACCACCATTCACCACAAACCCTTCCAGCGGCGCCCATGCATCCACGGTCCACTGGCCATCGTCGGCACGGCGAGGCCGCAACATCGGGTTGTAGCCGCTCTGGCGGACGTTGAGGATGTTTTCCAGGTTGAGGAACAGGCTGACTCTTCCCAGCACAATCTCCCCCAGTGCACCCACTTCCAGATACGGCCGGCTGCGTCGACGCCAGGGATTTTCGTCAAGCGCCTGGATGCCGGTGTAGTAGGCTTCCAGGCCCACGCGACCACGGTCATGCTGCTCCCACATGGCAACCAGTCCTGCGCTGTGCCGGGGCGTGAGGGAGACCGGGCGGCGGCCAGCGCCCTCCGCGCCGGGCTCTCGCGCGTCGGTGTAGACATAGCTGCCGGTCACCGTGATGTCCTGCCAGCGGTAGCGCAACAGCAGTTCACTGCCACGGGTGCGGGTGACACCCGCCACATTGATCAGCTGCACACGTTCACCCGGGGCGGTTACAGACTCCACCAGGCGCACCGCATGGTCGATGTCGGATGCGAACACGCTGAGGTTCAGCTCCCAGGGGCCATGCACGTAGCCTGCATCGATGGACCCCGTGGTAGCGATCTCCGCACGAAGGCCACTCAGCGGCTCCAGGCGTGACAGGCCAGCGGCCTCGATCTGTTCGACGAAGGGCGTAGGAGCATAGAAGCCTCTGCCGATCGACGCGCGCAGGGTCCAGTCGTCAGGGCGGAACAATAGTGACACGCGGGGGCTGAAATGCCCCCCATAGGTGCTGTGGTCATCCCAGCGCGCACTGCCGGAAAGCGTAAGGTCATCGCGCAGCGCCTGCTCGGCCTGCACGAACAGGGCGGGCACGGTGTAGCGGTAATCAAACTGCGCGTATCGGGCGGAACGGAACCGGTCCTGCTGCGCGGCAATGCCCGCCAGCCAGCTGGTGGCGCCTACGCCGGACGCATAGCTGACTTCCGCAAAGCCGGTCTGATGGGTGTCGTTGTCCTGCTCAGAGCCATACCCGTGGTCGTGATCGGTGGACATGGCCGATGCGCGCACCTGCAGGCGGTCGCTCTCGCGCACCGGAACATCGACCACCGCGCCGGCATCAATGCGCTCCGTGCGCTGCGTGAGAGCGAAGGGCTGCCCGTCGGGCGCCCGTTGACCGGGCAGGGTCCCGCCCAGCCGACTCTCGCGCATTGCGCCTGCCGTCAGCAGCGCACGCGCACCATTTTCCGATTCCCAGAACAGCCGTGGCCTGACCGTGGCACGCTCGTAGCCGGGGATGTCAGCCCAGCCGTCTCCGTCCAGGTCGTGGCGGTCTTGGCGATGGTAGCCACCCACCACCGACAGGCCCCAGTGCGCGGCCAGCGGCCCGGCTGCGTAGCCGGTCACGTCCTGGCCGCCGCGGCTGGTGGCATTGAGCAGCATCTCGGCCTCGGCAGTCTCCTTGGGCCGGCGCGATATCAGGTTCACCACGCCACCCAACGCAGCCGGGCCGTACAACGCCGACGCGCTGCCCTTGATGATCTCGACACTACCAAGGTCGGTCGGGGGTATCTGCAGCAGGCCGATGGACGATGACTGACCGCCGTACAGCGGCAGACCATCGGCCAGCAGCTGGGTATATCGACCGCGCAGACCCTGGATGCGGATGTTCGATGCGCCCATGCCCGGCGAGGTGTTCTGCACCCGCACGCCCGCCGTCTCGGCCACAAGCATGGAGACGTTGCCCGGCGACATCAGCAGCTTCTCCTCGATCTCCTCCTGCGATACGACGTCTACCCGGATCGGTTCGTCGGAAACGCGACGCCCTGACCGGGTTGATTGCACCACCACCGCATCCAGCTCCACAGCCTCATCGTGGTGGTCGTCGTGCGCGGCGGGTGGTTCATGCGCACTGGCCGAGGCAGCGGCGGACAGCAGAGCGGCGCTCAACGCCAGGGCAAGCGGATGGGGAAACAGGGTCATGGGTCGTCAGGGCGGCGGGGCCACGCGGTGGCGAAGTAGCCCGGCGTTGTAAACCTTGATCCAGCTACAAGGTCAAGGGCCAGGCTGCGGCTGAAGGGCTTCCAGCACCCTGCAATCGGCCACGCGGCCGCCCGGGCAATTGCCGATCATTCGCTTCAGTTCGCCCTGCAGCGCCTGCAGGTCATGGATCCGGCGCGTGATATCCGCGATGTGCGCTTTCACCACGTCGTCCACCGAACTGCATTCGTGTTCGCGCTGCTCACCAAAGGCGATCAGCTCGCGGATCTGCTCGATGGAGAAGCCAAGCTCGCGGGCGCGGCGCACGAATGACAGACGCCGCTGGTCCTGGGCGCTGTAATAGCGGTAGTTGCCGTCCGACCGCAGCGGTGGTTGAAGCAGGCCGATCTTTTCGTAATAGCGGATGGTTTCGGCCTTGGTGCCGGTCTGGCGGGCCAGTTGGCCGATGGTGAGGTGGGCGGACACGGGCTTGACCTTGTAGTGGCTACAGGGTTGATAACGACTATCCCAACCTTTTTCAAGCCCGGCCACAGCCTGGCGGGAGTCATCCATGGACCACTGCTGCGGCCACAAGCGCCGGGAACTGGAAGCGTTGGCCCTCCACAGTGCGCAGCGGCGCGTACTGGTGGCGGTACTCATCATCAACCTGGCGATGTTCTTCATCGAATTCGGCGCGGGCATCGTAGCGCGCTCCAGCGCCCTGCAGGCCGATGCAGTGGACATGCTGGGCGACGCGATCGTATACGGCCTGAGCCTATGGGCAGTGAACCGGGGGGCGCGCTGGGAAGCCGGTGCAGCCCTGGCCAAGGGTCTGCTGATCCTGGGCTTCTTTGTCTTCATCGCGGTGGAGGTGGTCGGCAAGCTGGCCCACGGCGTGCCGCCTTCCAGTGGCTTGATGCTGGGGTTCGGAGCCATCGCGCTGTTGGCCAATCTGGTGTGTCTGGCACTGCTGTGGCGGTTCCGCACGCTCAACATCAACATGAAAAGCACCTTCGAGTGCTCCCGCAATGATGTCGCCGCCAACCTCGGTGTACTGGTGGCTGCCGGTGGCGTTGCGCTGACCGGACGCGGCTGGCCGGATATCGCGGCGGGCGTGGTCATCGCGCTGCTGTTCCTGAAGTCCGCGATTGGCGTCATCAACGAAGCGTGGCCCGCGTGGCGTGCGGCTGCGAAAGCGTGAGGTGATGGAAAGGGCTCCGGCGAGATGCCGGAGCCCCAGGGGACTCACTTTTCCTGCAGGAACGTCAGCAGGTCCTGGTTGACTCGATCCTTGTGGGTGTCGGTCAGGCCATGCGGCGCACCCGGGTACACGATCAGCCTGGCGCCCTTGATCAGCTTCGCCGACTGGCGGCCGGAGATGTCGATCGGCACGATCTGATCGTCGTCGCCGTGGATGACCAGAGTGGGCACATCGAACTTCTTCAGGTCTGCGCGGAAATCGGTGGCCGAGAACGCGGCAATGGAGTCGTAGGTGTTCTTGTGGCCACCCTGCATGCCCTGTGCCCACCATGCATCGATCAGACCCTGCGATACCTTCGCGCCTGGGCGGTTGAAGCCGTAGAACGGGCCGGACGGGATGTCCTTGTACAGCTGTGCGCGGTTGTCCATCTGCGCCTTGCGGATGCCATCGAACACTTCGATCGGCAGGCCGTTCGGGTTGTCGGCGGTCTTCAGCATGAGCGGCGGCACCGAGCTGATCAGCACCGCCTTCTTCACCCGGCCGGAGCCATGGCGGCCGATGTAGCGCGCCACTTCGCCGCCGCCAGTGGAGAAGCCCACCAGAGTGACATCGTGCAGGTCCAGCGTGTTGATCACCGTGGCCAGGTCATCTGCGTAGTGATCCATGTCGTTGCCTTCCCACGGCTGGCTGGAACGGCCGTGGCCACGACGGTCATGGGCAATGACGCGGTAGCCGTGGTTGGCCAGGAAGATCATCTGCGATTCCCAGCTGTCCGAGTTCAGCGGCCAGCCGTGGCTGAAGGTGACGACCGGGCCGTCCTTCGGGCCCCAGTCCTTGTAGTAGAGCTGCACGCCATCGGCGGTGGTGATGTAGCTGGCGGTGCGCGCGATGCTGGTGACTGCTGCCGGCTTGGCCGGTTCGGCGGCTTGGGCGGACAGGCCGGCCTGGACCGGGAGGGCGAGGGCGGCAATGGCCAGGGTGCGGGCGAAAGTGTTCATGCAGGGCGTCTCATGGTTGGGTGGTGAGACGTACTTTGCGACCTAAATCGGGCGTCTGGATGATGAAATGTACGCATTTCTTGATAGATCGTCTTGCATGGATGTGTGCACCCGAAACGCCGCCCATTGCCTGTTGACAAGGTAGAACGAGCGTTCTACCTTGGCATCGTGAACACAATCACCACCGATACCCAACAGAAGATCCTGGCCACGGCCGAGGCGCTGATCTACCAGAACGGGATCCATGCCACCGGCATGGACCTGCTGGTGAAGACCTCGGGTGTGGCACGCAAAAGCATCTACCGCCACTTCGAAAACAAGGACCAAGTAGCCGCAGCTGCACTGAACGCGCGCGATGTTCGTTGGCTTCAGTGGTTCCAGCAGGAGTGCGACAAGGCCGACAGCCCGGAAGCACGCATCCTCGGCATGTTCACCGTGCTCAAGGGCTGGTTCCAGTCCGAGGGCTATCGCGGCTGCGCCTTCATCAATACCGCGGGCGAGGTGGGCGATCCCGACGATCCGATTCGCCACATCGCAAAACATCACAAGCAGAAGCTGCTCGATTACACGCTGGAACTCACCACGCAACTGGATATCAAGCAGCCTGCTGCACTGGCGCGGCAGCTGCTGGTTCTCATGGAAGGCGCCATCACCGTCTCGCGCGTGATGGGCGACTACAACGCCGCAGACACTGCAAGGGATGTTGCAGCGGTGTTGTTGGAGCAGGCTAGGCGCTGACGCCTGAGTGATCAAAACCCGTCGAAGCACCCCGTTCATCCACTTGATTGGAAGCCCCACCGTGTCCACTGAAGCACCCCGTCCGCCGTTGCCGCCGTTCACCCTTGAATCGGCCATCGAGAAGGTTCGTCTTGCCGAGGATGGCTGGAACTCCCGCGATGCTGACAAGGTCGCACTGGCCTATTCGCTCGATACCCGCTGGCGCAACCGTGCCGAGTTCACCCACGGCCGCGAGGAAGCGCGGCAGTTCCTGGCCCGCAAATGGAAGAAGGAACTGGACTACCGTTTGATCAAGGAACTCTGGGCCTTCAGCGGCAACCGTATTGCCGTGCGCTACGCCTATGAGTGGCACGACGACTCCGGCAACTGGTTCCGTTCCTATGGAAACGAGAACTGGGAATTCGGAGCGGATGGGCTGATGGAGCATCGGTTCTCGAGCATCAACGACATGCCGATCAAGGAGAGCGAGCGCAAGTTCCATTGGCCGCTGGGGCGTCGCCCGGATGATCATCCGGGGCTGTCTGATCTGGGCATGTGAGCGGCCGCAGCGGCGCTGTCAAAAGTGCGCCTCGGCTTCGATGAGGCCAGCGCCCCTGTAGAGTCAAGCCGTGCTCGACTACGGCATGCCACATCGCACCCCATCAGGCACCTCGCCAGCGAGCATCTGCAGCACCCGATCCATCAGAACAGGCTCCGGCACACCAGCCAGCACCTGTTCCAGATAATCCAATGGCTCCAACTGCCATTGGAGGATTGCCCGCATCTGCAGAACTGCGGGCGCCCGCTGCTTCGCATCCAGTGACGCCTGCAACAGCACATGCGGCGCGCGCCTCTCCAGCCACAGCACCGGAACGCCTTTGCAGTGAATCTGGAACGAGGCATCCCGATGTTCTTCGACGAACTGGAAGCCCTGTCGTGGCCGAGACTCCACCAACTGCATCGCCTGGCGGCGCAGTTGTGAGAATCGATCGTCGTTGATGCTTTGGAACCCGATGGGAGATGGCAGTGGGGGCACCAGCCACCGCGTCTGTGCCGCAACCACCGCCACGAGGCACAGCGCAGTGGCCGCCCAGCAGTACCGCGCCACTCAGTCGTCCGGCCGTACTCGTGTGCTGGCGTGCGCCGTAAGTCCCAGCCCAGCCATGATCAGCCCCTCCATGACGCGCGGGCCAACGTATTGCTCCAACTCGCCGTTCTCGCGGGCACGCTGTGCGGCCAGCAGGATTTCCAGCACCACCCGAAGGCCGGCCAAGGAGCAATCGGTGTCCGCCAGGGCAATGCGCCGCCCGGGCATCTGATGGCGCTCCGGCCAGGGCTGGCCATCGGAGGCAGCGCCGGAGCCGATGCTGTGCAGCAGGGCGATGAGCGTGTTCGGATCGAGCGCGGGGCCGTTGGCAGGCGCGTCGTGGATCGGGTGCGGGGTAGGGGAGTGGGGCTCGGTCACGGCTGGCTCCTTGCGTGCATGCAGAAGCCGCCACCGATAAAGGTGGCGGACGGTGCGTGGTTCGAAACCCGGTGTTCGCTGAACCGGCAGGCACAAGGCCTCCACGCACCGCCCGCCATAGCCGACCGACGGATTGCCAGCCGGCACCACACAGGGTGATGCCGGCTGGCAAGCGTTTACTTCAGCGAACTACCGGGGTTTCGAATCCCGGCCACCCGTTTCCGGTGGCACGCAAAGGAATACGCCCGGTTGTGCGCGATGCCAATGCAGTAAGGCCGATGCCGTCACCACTTTCAACATTTTCAGAATCGTTGCATACGGCGCAATGAAGCTCGAGCCTTGGGCTGCAAGGCTATCGGCGATGTAGGTGGTACAGGCCTGCGGGCTGTCGGCATCCGGCCGGCGAGGCTGTGAGCGAGGCGGATGCGACAGGATTGCCAAAGGCCGTCAGGCGTCAGTGGCCCTTCAACGCGGCTTTGGTTCGCTCCAGCCAAGCGGCATTGTGGCTGCGCGCGTGGCGTGACCAGTGTTGGGCATCGTCGATGATGCTGGCGAACAGGCTGCGGGCCTGCTCGCGGTCGGCGGGCTGCGGTTGTGTCATCAGCCATTCGGCATACAGGCAGCGGGCGGCCGCATCGTTTCCGCATTCGACGGCGCGCTCGAACGCGGCGCGGGTGCCAGTTGCTTGGGCGGCGGCCAGTGCCTGTGCATAGAGCAGGGTCTGTTCCGGCTTGCGGCGCACATCTGGATGACGGGCGAACAGGCCGTCCGGCGTCTCAACTGCAAGCGCGGCGTGCCCGGACTCGAGGCGGGCGCGCGCCAGACCGGTAAGGATGTAGGGGTCGTCACCCAGTGGCGAGCTGGCCGCCTGCTCAAGCAGGGTCCTGGCTTCCTCCGCTTGGCCTGCATCCAGCAGCGTCATGCCGAGACGAACCCGGTTCTGCACGGTGGGCGTTCGCGACAGCTCAGCGCGTGCGTTACGCAGGTCCTGGCCCGGGTCCATGAGCTGCTTGGCGGAGCGGATTGCCTGCCGTGCGCCGCGCGAGTTGCGGGCTTCCGGGAAGTAGATCGCAAGGAAGTAGACGACGCTGCCGAGTAGCGGGAACGAGAACAGCAGGATCAGCCAGTAGAGGCTCTGGCCCGAGCGGATGGCGTGCACCGCGAAGTAGATGGCCGCCAGTACGTGGAGTCCGATTCCGATATAGGGCATGTGTGCCGCCTCGTCCTTGTGGGGGTTGGCACTATAGTGGGAGAGGGGTGGGGCGCCAAATGGGTGGTGCTGATCGGGTGTGACGCGTCACGATAATGGGGCGGGCTCTGCGGGGCAGAGCGCTGCATGTCACCACGGGGTAAGGGATTGAAGAGAAGTGTTCATGCTCATGGCTCACGGCTGACGCGGAGGATTGGTGGTGGAGAAGATGTAACGGGCGAATTTCCATTGCCCATCCTTGCCACGGTGCAGCAGGAAGATTTCCTGATTGGCTTCGGCCCCCGCCGGTCCATCCTTGGCCAGTACCTTTACCGTTCCGTTGGAACGCGTGCGGGCGAATGCCCAGTCGCGCGATAGCGGCTGGATTTCATCAATGGTGAAGTCGATGCTCAACCGGATGGTCTTGAAGATCTGCTGATAGGCAGATCGAATTGCTCCGGCTCCCGCGACCGGCAGACTGTGCTGCGGCATGAAGACCGCATTGCCCGAGTAGAGACGCATTACCGCGTCGACGTCAGAGCTGTTGAGCGCCTGCTCATAGCGCTCAAGCTGGCGGGTGATTGCCGTGGTGTCCGGGCTTGGCATGGCAGTTTTGCCAGAGGCCAGAGCTGCGAAAGGAGACAGAGCCAGTAGAACGGCGAGTGAGGCGAAATAGGTACGCATGGGATTTCTCGATTATCTGTGAGAGGTCAAAGCTGTACGACGAACTTGCCGACGGCCGCATTGCTTTCCATCAGTCGATGGGCCTGCCGGACGTCGTCGAAATCAAAGGTCCTGGTACGCGACGATGGGATCCGGCCGGCGGCGATCTCCTGCGCAATCCAGCGAAGCGGGGATTCGCTCAGCGGCAATGCTGCGGTTCCAAGCAGTCCACTCGGGAAGAAGTTCAGATGGACCGCGCCAGGAAGGTCCTGCATCAGGTGGAACGATTCGAGTACCGGTGCACCACCCAGAAGGCCGATGACCGATGCTCCGCCAAAGGGGCGAAGCGCTTTGACCGAGTCTCGCAGCGTCGCTGCGCCGACAACCTCCAGCACGGCGTCCACGCCGACCGGGATCGACCGTCGAACCAGGGCCGCGATCTCTCCGGTATCGACGATGACCTCGTCAGCACCCGCGTCCTTCAGCCGCGCTTCGTTGCTCACCGTGCGCGTGGTGGCGATGACATTCAGTCCACGTGCCTTGGCGTAAGCAACGCTGGCCATGCCGACTGCCGACGTGGCACCTCGCACCAGCAAGGTCTGCCCGCTCTGGATCCGGAGGCTGCGATCCAGCGCACCCCAGGCTGTCAGATAGGACTCGGGCAGTGCCGCCAGCTCGTCCCAGGCAAGGTCGATACCGTCAAGTGAGATGAGATTCTGCGCAAGCACGCTCACCTGTTCGGCATAGCTGCCTGGGCGGCTGAACTGCAGTCCGCCCATCGCCGTTGCGACCCGCTGTCCCGTGCGGAAGGTGCCGCTCGGATCCCGGATGACTTCACCCACGGCCTCGATACCGGGTACAACGGGGCTATCGATTGGGCCCATCTTGCCTTGGCGTCGATAGACCTCGGCACGATTCAACCCGAATGCGCGGACCCTGACGAGCACCTCATCGTTGTTGCTCTCGGGTGCGCCAATGTCGCGCAGCTGCAGAACCTCTGGGCCGCCGGCCTGTTCAATCACATATGCCTTCATGACGGATTCCTCAGGAGCGCGGCTGATTGGTGGCGAACAGGTAGCGATGGATCTTCCACTCGCCGGCCTCCAGGCGGAACACGAACAACTCGTTGTTGCCCTCAGTCACCTCGACGCCGGCGGCCAGGATTCGGGTGCGGCCGGCCGAGCTCGTGCGCACCCACGCCCACTCGCCAACCTGAACGACTTCGTGGATGTCGAAGGTCACATTGAGCTTGATGGTGGCGAATACCTGCTCATAGCCCGCACGTACGGCCTCACGCCCCTCTAGGGCAGGCGCGTTCTGCGGCATGAAGACCGGTTCGGCGCTATAGAGACTCAGAATGGTGTCGGTGTCTCTGCCATTCAGGGCGGTTTCGTAGGACTTGAGAACTGCTGCAATAGACATGGGATGTTCCAGTTGGCTCACCGGGGATCGGTGGCGTGGAGCAACTTTGCGGGTTTCACAAATGAGATAGAATCCTCATATTTGAGATCGCTCCTGCCATAAATGAGAGGCTAGATCGTGGACTTGAACGCCGTGCAGATGTTTGTCGCAGTGGTGCAGGCCGGAAGCATTTCGGCTGCAGCCGAGCGACTCCAGCTGCCTCTGCCTACCGTGAGTAGGCGGGTTCGGGAGCTTGAGCGCGAGTTGAACGTTCAGCTGTTGGAGCGGTCGGCTCGAGGCACCCGCCTGACCGACGCCGGCGCACGCTTGTACGAGCACGCGGTGCGCGGGATTGAACTGCTCGCCGAGGCACAGCAATCCGTGGTCAGTGACCAGGCGCGCCTGAAGGGACGCCTGAGGTTGTCACTTCCACCTGCGTTCGAGCCTTGGTGGGAGCTGCTGTCGCGGTTCCAGCTGCAATACCCGGACATTCAATTGCAGGTGCACACCACCGAAAGGCGCATCGATCTGATTGAAGACGGAATCGATGTTGCGCTCCGTGTCGGCACCATTACCCATGAAGCCATGGTGGCGAGACGGGTTCTGGAATATCGCCATTTGCTGGTTGCGTCTCCAGCACTGATAGAGCGTCTTGGGGTTCCGGGATCGATCGACGATCTTCATCAATTCCCGTGCGCCACTTGGGTCTTGGGTGCAAATGCACGGGGTCGTTGGCTAATCGGGGGGCACGACGTTGAGCCTCGCAGTGTCCTCGCCACGAACGACTATGCACATCTGCGCAGCCGCGCTCTGGCCGGAGACGTCGTGACCGAGCTGCCCCCCTTCCTGGCGGCAGATGCAATTCGCACGGGTGACCTCGTGGAACTGTTGCCTCAGTGTCCATTGCCCCAGCAGCAGATTCACCTGCTGTATCCCTCGCATCGGCATCCTTCGTCAATCATCAGAACCTATTTGGACTTCTGCCAGGCCGAGATCTCATTGCTCAGCAAGGACTGGCTGCAGCAAGGAGAGGTACGTGCCTGATCTATCCCATGTGAGTAGGGCTTGCAGCGACTACCTGTCTAACGGCCAAAGGTGGGCGGGCACACTAGTAGCTCTGAGGGCACGACTTGAGGCCGATCCGTTCGTCGTGTCTGCTATTGGCCAGAAGCGGACATCAGCGGGGCAGGAGGCAAGGAAGATTTATCGGGGTAGAACCCGGTGAATGGCTCCACTGCCGGGAGCAGTGAATCAGCAACCTAAAAGGGCACATCAAGCGCAAACCGGAGCTTATCTTGATACCTAGCCTGTTTCTTTAGGAGCGCAGTCACCGATTCAGATAGCTCGGAATCCTGATTCAACAGAGTGAGCTGCCGACTCAGTAAGACACTTCAAGTACTGGGGCAGGGCGCTCGCCCGAACAAAGTGCACCAAGGCGGACAGCTCTCTTCGATTGACCATATAGCGGGAAAGATGCGTGATCCCGTCTATTTCGGTCACAGTCGGCGAATTCCCCTTGTAGAAGACATCAACCAAGGGAGCATCCACGATGGACAGCAAGGTGAAGTGATACAGCCGCTTCTTGTTCTTTGCCCTGTTCGGCAAAGACTCCATATCCTTCTTGCAGCTTGCGAGCACGGCCGAGACCACCTCCAAGTCTTTATTTGTAACAGTCCTGTAGGCAATGAGATCGAGCTCTCGAGCACGCCCATCCACATCGTCTGCGTAACCCGGCGAGCTTCCGATTAACGTGACGCGTCACGGTCAACGATCTCGCGGCGAAAGGACCCAGCCCCCATCAGCATCCATCTGTCTGTATTGCTTTCCAGCAAAGCACTGCACAGCACTGGCCGGGAGGTCGCCACACCGAGAGCCGGGAAGGTTCTCCCACCCACCTTCAATTCGACGGAAGAACATCCCATTGATACAGCGCAGACCCTGCGCTTTCTGGGGTGGCTGTGCCTGCAGGCGTTCGGGAGGCGTCGATGGCATCGAACTGACAGCTGTCGACCGCTCAGGCCTCGCCGTCGACGACTGCTCAGTGGCCTCGATAGATCGCCGCACACCTTCAAAACGCTCACTCCAGGCACTGTTAGTCCGGCCAAGCGTAAGCACGCCGATGGTTGCAAGGCTCACCAGAGTCAAAAATCCGGTGATCAGCCACAGGAAATTCCAGCGCCTTCGCTCAATAGGCGGAAGGTACTCAGGCCGTTCGCGCTCCATACGCCCCCCCACAATCACGTCCAGACTGCAGGGGCAGCGCCCCTACGGAAGCGCCTTACACGCGCTGGCGCGGTCTCGGCCCACGACTCATGTAGACCACATTGGATGCCTCGGCGTCGGGGCCGGGATCACGCACGCCGAACCGTCGCTCTCGGCGAATTCTGAGAGCTTCGGCTAGGTAGATGACGCTGGATTTCGCCGTGGTCGAAGCTTTCCGCGAAGCTGAGGTCCGGGGAGCCGCCTCAGCCATCATCAGCCGCCATTTCCGTGCGATGTTGCAGGTCAGGGACCACCAGGTCATGTCGCAAGGCTCCAACTGGTGACCCTCAGGGGTGAACATGTGCCCACCTTGGAATCCAAAACCGGCCCAAGGGCCGGTCAGTTCGATGCGATCATGGGGATCGATCTTGCTCATGCTGCAATTGTCTGCCGCACCGAAAACGCCCGGCCTCTAACGCATTGATTTTAGAAGATATGGATGGGGTGAGCTTAGCCTCTTCCTGGCAGCTTCCGTCCACCAAAGATGCCCGATATTTCCGGAAGTCCACCAAAGATGCCCGATATTCCCGGAAGTTCACCAAAGACGCCCGGCATTTCCAGAAGTACATAAATAACGCCCAACAGTTCCGGAAGCCCATAAAACACGCCCACGACTGCCGGGGGTTCATTAGAATTGCCAATTAGCCCACGCGGCGGCAAAGCCTCCCCTTGTGTTGCGTACTCGCATGAAGGCTACTGCCGTTCGCAGTCCGGCACGAGACAGTGCCGTTGCCCCAATGATGGCAAAAATTGCTAAGAACTGCCTGCCTTAGGATTTCTGCTGGATTCTAGCTGTTTTTCGAGGTGTCACCCAGGCGACCCGGACTTCTCTCAAGGAACGGGCGGAACCCTGAAGCTCGATGACCGGATACCCACCTGAAGGCAGTACATCCTTCGGATTCAGCTTGAACACCCTTGCAAGCGTCAACGCCAAGCCTTCCTCATAAGCGGTTGCCAGAACCCACACAAGCGCGTCGACCAAGGCGGATCTTCCCTTAATGCTGTCCAATACCGAAGCGACGATTACGGAAGGGGACCTATCCGGCTTGTCGTTCGCGATACCAAAGGCCGCAGCGGCCAGCTCCAGCGCTGTGCCGCACGCTAACGTTACCATCGGGTCGACAACCGAGAGATTGAGCCAAGTCGCGCCGCTGGCAGAAACACCATAGGGAGCTAGGAACGACTCGTGCCGCTCTACCTCAGTGGGTCCTTGGGTGTCGTAGTGCGTTGAGCGGAAGCTCAGGACAGATAGGCCTTCAAGTCCGACCCTGGCGCATGCCGCTGCAGTGGCCCGCGTCAAAGCATCGTAGGCCATCAATGGGAGCGGAGCGCACATGAGGCCCGAGTTGCCGCCAATCATTGCCCAGCCCCAGAACGCCCCTGGCTCCGGATCGTCAGCGGATGGCTGGAAAGCCTCATACCTTACGTGAGCATTGCCATCGTCCTGGTGGACGGGCGGCATAGGAGTCGTTCTATCAATCAGGCGCGCCAGAGCTGAAGGCCAGCTTTGCGCATCACTGGGGAAGTGAATCACTCGGCCTGCCCGCTGGCGTGATGCCCAATGAAGGTAGTCATCCACCCACTGCGACACTTCACGAGCGGGAAATTGCCTGACGTCCAGTAGCGCTGTGTGGGCGTCGATTGGCTGAAATCCACAAGTACAAGTCCCGAGACCACCGGAGTGGTCAAAACTGGTGCCCAGCGTCCTTCCGCATGCCTCGCAGTGGCTGATGAGCTTCTCGCCATGCCAAGGGCACGCAGAGATGGAAGGAAGGAGAAATAGTGAACAATGGTAGCCGTGAAGTGCGCATGCGGGGCACCGCATATATGGAAGCTCACTACCCGCGAGAAGTCGAAGTGATTGAACTGGAAGCCACGCGGCCGGATTCCATAGATTCTTCGTTGTGACGTCACGGACTTCGATGGCTGACGCAAAAGTATCCTGCACCCGGCCCGGCAGAAGCAAAGGGCGGAGCATGGAGCGCCCAGTCTTACGCCTCACCCCCATGATCATGAGTTGCTCACTTGTTGGCATGCCCAGTGCAACGATCCGCTGCAGCACGCCGTAGCCCGATATGTATGGATAGAACTCATGCTCTGCGCCGACAATCCGAGGCGTAGAAGGATTTACGGCGCGAGAGCTATTCATTGCTTCCCCCTACCTGGTTTGCCGTATTCTGTATCTTCTCAATGATGGCGATTGCCTTGTCGGACATCTTCTCGCGCATGCGAATGAACTCGGTTCGCAGGTACCCGACATGCACAAGCGCAGCACGGACGTCAGATGGAGTGAAGCGTTCGAAACTCTGCTGAAACCAAGCGTTCGTTAGCAGATTCCGCACGGTCGATGTGAAGGAGCACATCGGCCAGCCACTATGTTCGGGAAGTCCCACCTCCCTCCGGAGGGCGGACACAGCATCGCAAATCATCTCCGTTTCAGATTCCAGCCGCCATCCGCGATCAAATGCGTCGGTGGCGAAGTATCTAGAAAATGGCATGTCCTCTGTCGGCCACCATGCTGCGCCGTCGTAGCGCGACAGGGCATGCCTGACCTCATCTCGCGCCGCAAGAGGAAGAAATGGGGCTGAGTCCAGAAACCACCGGCGAACAACATGTGACGGATGGTGCTGCCACATGTCGCCAAGCTCGATGCCCTGCTGGTCACTTTGGTACACAAAGACCAAAAAGAGAGTAAGCCTGTCCTTGCTCATCAAGTTATCAAGATCTTCTAAGCACTGAAACTCAAGATTGGTGAGCCGTTGAGCACTGTCGATGAACAATACGTACCTGCGTACGTCGGCGTGCCCACACGCGGCGCGCATGTGATTGTGTATTCGTGCCCTCAGCTCGTGAGGCCTGGCCGATGACCAGCGCGGCATTCCCAGTTGATGTGAAAGCGCGTGCCAGAAGCTCAGCGGGCTCCTGCATGCATCTGAGGTTGCGACGATTGCCCTGGCCACACCTGCGCGGCGTCCGTCCTCCACGAGCCAGCGCCAGTCGGTTTCGACTAGATAGTCTTGCGCCGTGGATTTGCCAACCCCGCTCTCTGAATAAAGAGAGCACCCATGATGACCCTGCTGAATGTTGTACAGAACGAAATCCGCCATGCGTTCGACAGGCTTCGTGTTGATACGGTAGCCAGACTCAATGAAAAGTGGATGGTCGGGGTCAAGGCGACGGACGGCCATGATGGCCTCCGCAAGGTCCGATCTAGTCATCAAGATTCACCTTGCCTCCCCGGGGGACTCTTACCGGGATGTGAGCTGGCTGGGACCGAATGTCGGGCAGACGGCCGAAGTGCAACTGCTGCAAGCGCGCAAGTTGGTCGACTGCGGGTTGGGACGTGTCTGCAGTAGATCGAAGATGCGCTATGAAGGCTTCAATTGCACACTCCACGCCAGCGATTGAGAAATCACTGCGCTGTTTGGACCAACGACAGATGATCCTTCGCGTCCTCTCGTCATGCGGCGCGCGCGACCAAGGCGCTCGCGCGGTAGCCACTCCGAATGGCACGGTGGCACTTTGAAGTAGCACGATTGAACGAAGATCGCGCCTATTCACGCGCGCAAGAATCCTGGTGCCAATCAGTCCCCATTTATCGTTAAGGGAAGGGGATCGGTAGTCCGCATACAAGTAGGTGACATGGGGCAACTCCCCATTATCCTTGTTGCCTTTTACGGGCAGGCTTACGATTGTCGAAGCCATATCTGCAGCATCCAGGCCACAGGTTTCCGGCGCAAACGCAAACGCTGACTCTTTGCGATTCGTGAGATACGCTAGCGGCGTCATCTGTCCGAGTGCGGAGTGAGGCGTCGCGTTGTAGTTGGCTATGATGACGTCCAGGAGCTCCTCGAGAAGGTGCATCTGGATGGGATGGGCATCCGGAGAGAAGTTGCTGATCCTGATCTTGTTTTCCCCCAGCCGTTTGGCGGGCTCAAAACCGCCGGGGATCTTACGCAGCGCACCACGTTCCAAGCGCGAGAAGAATTGCTCTACAATGGGTCGTGAGCGCGGTGTGTGCGACTTTCCGAAGATCATCACACCTCCCCGAGCCCTGCAGAATGCTGCTTCGAGTGCATGGGCCGAGTGCGCAAGGAAGTTGTCCAGTGCGACAGCGGCCGAGCGCGTGACTATCGGCGTTGCTGCCTGATAGACGGGCATTCCAGCGCCAGGTGCGTAGAAGAGGTCCGGGATCGTCAGGTCCCTGGGAGCCCAGGGTTCCATTGACTTGGACAAGCAGAGCGCTACATCAAGATTGTCATAGCTCTGGCCGACACAGAGAAGCCATCCCGTTACCGCCCTGGATTCAGTCTCTATTTCGATGAGAAGCCATAGCCGTGACACTTTGCGCGTAACACGCGCGCCATTGGGCATATCGATGGAGATCTTGCATTCAACATCGATTTGGTGCGCGTCAAACTCCGTTCTGGCGAACAGGCCCATCCGTACTGCTTGCTCCAAAGCGACAGGAGCGTTCGATGCCGATTGAGGTTCATAAAGGTCCACGTCGGCTACTGCCGACTGCCGCCGCTTGAGCAAAGCAAGCAGCGAGCGCTTCCCCTTGCCAGGATCGTTCAGGGGGAATTTGTCCTCCAGGTTGTGCTGCTTCAGCTCCGCAAGGACTCGTTGGTGCAATTTTACGAACGCGCTTGGAGGGCGGCCCGGCGGCAGATGGGTTGCAAAGCCATCGATCAAGGCTTTAACACTCGGCACAGCTTCGGAGACTTTGTGCCACGCAAATCTTCCTGGAACCAGCGGCAATTCCGCGGGTTCGAAGGAAAGCTCAGTCGAGTAACTGCCCCATGGAATGCATACGCGAAATCCGTGCGGCATGCCATCGTGGGCTATCGTGGGCGCTTTCATTGCCATGCGCTTCAGGCGTTTGTGGCAGATTCCATATCTCCGGGATATAGCGGTGATGGTGGAACGGCCCAGAAGCAAGGCGGTGAGTGCTTCCTTGGCCACGCGGAACTTGGAGAGATGATCTGGTGCAATATCAACCGGATGTGGGGAGTACCACTCGTCGAGTGTCGCCTGATCATAGATTTCGTACCTAGCCATGACGCACCTCCACGAGGGCATCCGGATCCCCTGGGCGATAGTCCACGAGTTGTACGCGGCCGGTGTAGACGAGGCTTGCCACTGCGCAAGCCACTGCGAACCGGGCCTGGCCCGTCTGCAGTTGTAATGCGCTCATGGTGAGGCGCTCAACGTTCTGGAGCATGTCCTCAATCCTCACTTCCAACTGCCTGGCCCCCGCGATCTTTGCATTGGCCCAGACAAGCGGAAGTAGTTCGTAGGCAACAGCGACCTCGCTGGCGCGAGATGCCAGAGAGTTTTCGTGGACAAGTCGCAATACGAGCCCTTGATTCAAGGCCATGTGGATGAGCTCGTCATCTGCGGGAAGCTTGACTAAGCCAACGCTCAGTGAAGCCACCCGTTTTGTAGGGATTACAAACTGGTAGTGCTGGGTGCCATCCCTCCGCCCGACCCAGAAGCTCAACTCAAGGTCGCGCTTCTCGCCTACCGTGATTCGACGCGGCCTCTCAACATACATCTCCACCTGGGGGTCAAATTCGAGCATCAGCGCCTGGCAAAAGTTGACCAGGTCGGCCACCGTTACGGTCCGCCCATTCTTCGGGGACTGAAATACAAAGATTTCGCGGCGGTCGCGCTTGCCGCGTGCTAGCTCGAGAGGGGAATGGGGCAGATGCCCCTCACGGCGGTCTTCGTCCGTCGGTTTGGCGGTCGCGCTTTTTCCTGCGGTCATCATCCTGCTCCTCAGCCGTCGGCTTGCGAACGTCTGCCCGGTCTCGAGATTGGAACAAGGTGCCCATTCAGGTTCGCCTCCGCCATATGAGATGGGGAGGAAATGGGCGCACCCCTCCGCGCGAACGGGAAGTCGCTTGACTTTGTCAAGGAAAAGGGTGAGCCTCAGGGTACAGGCTGAGTTTCACCACCATCTGCTCCAACAGATGTCACTTGCCCCCGCGCCAACGGGGGCAAGTCATTTCCAGGGTTCGGAGATGTTAGTTTCCGGCTCTTGGTACTCTCCTCGGCGCTCGGCGAGCGCATCTTCGGGGACGTCTTGAGTCTGTTCTTGAAACGCTACAAGCCCGGCCCCTTGAGTTTGGGTTGTGGGGCGTCATTCCTGGTTGGGCTTCAGAGCAGCCGCTTCATCTTGCGGGGTGCCAGATACTGCCGGCGGACTGATTGCGGCCCTCAGCCCAACCATCCAGTCGGCGATGTCCATCGCAAAGGCAAATTTGCCGCGGCGGCCGGGCACTTTGAATATCTTCACGGGCAAGGTTCCGCGTGCCTCTGCTTGGCGGAGCGCGTGGCTGGAGCGATAGCCAAGAGCTCGCGGCAAGTTTTCATAGCCGATGAGAGGCCCGAAATGAAAGGTCAATTCTCTTTCGATCTCACGGCGTTCCGGGGCCAGGATTGATTCGTTGGTCCGCTCCGTCATGGCGTGGTCACACCCCGTCGCTTGTGTCCTCCTGATTCTGCCCCTCTAATACGGATGGTGGAAGGAGTAACAAACTCGCGTTTCGTTACCCATCAAAGGTGAATGGGGAGGGGCACGGCCATGGCGCTCAAAGAGATACCCTTTTACGGCGAGGCGCGACTTGCCCGCATGCGTGCAAGCACGAGCATACTTCCCGCCAACCGAGCCGTGCCGTACTGCCTGCGATCACTCAGTGTCGGATTGTGGTTTGAATGCTTGCGAAGCCGAATGGGCCTATCCAGCGCATACGCGCTCGGACAGTCGATATCCCCGGAGCGTCCCGGCTGCCACTCCAATGTGTGGGTGAAATATGCCCATGCGGAACACGTCCCGTCCCAGGCGACGCAGGCAGCAGCCGAGGCGCGCTATCCCGGCTCCCGCATGGTTCTATGTTCACCGGTCTGGGCCGCTCTGAATGTCCACGAGGCACTTGGCGGTTGTGGAGAATCAATACTCATGTCGCTCAGTGCACCTGTGCAACTGGAAGTGTTCAGCGGAGCGAGCTTGCGAGCCGGCATGTTTGTCCGCCGAGACCGTCGGTTACGAGAGATCACCGAGGGCTTGTGCGGGCTGGGCACTCTGGATAGCCTGGCGGCACTAGTGGTGATGTTGAGGGTCGCCCATGAGCAGGGCAGACGGCATGACTGCTTTGCCTTGGGGCGTGCACTGCACGATTGCCTGCTACTGGTGGGGCAGGATAGTCCCATCCAGCTTATTGCCGAAGAGCTGTTCTGGTACTTCAGCCATTTCGTGCTTCCTTTCACAGGGTGCCGGGGTGTTCGGATTGCATCGTCGCGACGCCGCTTGCTCCTGCAGCATGAGGTTCTCTCCCGCCTCGTACTTGAGCTTGAAGACAGCGGGTTCGACTATCTCCCAGGCATGCGTCACCCGCTCTTGCGGGTAGTCCGCAATCAGCAGCATGCTCCGTCTTCGCGCTTCTTCTCGCCCGGCGTCGGACCCTGCAGCGCAACATCGCGGCAGATGGCGCGGTAGCGCTATCAATACAGAGTCTTGTTGAGACGAGGAGGCATCCAGGATGGTGAGCGCAGAGACTAAAGGCTCGACCGATTACGAAATGAGCCGCTTGTGGTGGGCGGCACGGCTGTCGCAGTCGAGTAGAGGCTCAAGATGATTGCCTATCTTGGTTGGGGGTCGCTGGTATGGCAACCCGACGGTCTACCGGTTCGTGGACAGTGGCTGGCAGACGGGCCAACGGTTTGCGTAGAGTTTTTAAGGCAATCCGGCAATGGACGGCTTACGTTGGTCATGCATGCGGCCGCGTCTGCTGTCACCTCCTTCTGGGTTGAGGCTGGTACCGACGACGAGGGCGACGCCAAGCGAGCCTTGCGTGAGCGGGAAGCCATTCCCTCAAAGAACATGGAGCGACACTTGGGGGTCTGGACACATGGCTGTCCAGCACCGGCGAGTATTCCTGGGCTCGCTGACTGGGCCGCTGCTCGCGGGATTACCACTGTGCTATGGACGGCGCTGCCACCGAAGTTCAACGGGGAAAATCAACGCGTCCCATCAGTGGAAGAAGCAGTTGCCTACCTCGCAAGCCTCTCAGGGCAAACTGCGACGCTCGCAGAAGAGTACGTCCGGCGAGCCCCGCCCCAGATTGACACCGTCTATCGTCGTGAGTTTGCTGCACGTCTAGGCTGGCATCCCCTTCCGAAAGGGAGCTAACTGCGACGTGCGTGTGATAGCCGATGGCCAAACTCCGGCAATGGCCAGCACCGTTTCTCACCTTGGGCCGACTTGGGCCGGAAGGCCCGGCCCTGTCAGCGCTGCCCGGGGCTCCGGCTCAACAACTGGATGAGCAGAAGCCACTTGTGTGTCACTTTGCCGGCGGAGGCAGCACAACGATGAGTGCCATCCATGGGGCGATTGCCAGAACAGTGGCAATGTACGCGTACTTCAAACAGCTGAATTTTGACGAGAGAATCTTGGAATTGCGCCAACATTGACCCAGGAGGTCTTCCTCGAACTCCATCAGCGTACGCTCCGCGCACTTCTGCAAGAACTCGTGCTCGGCCATGCTCGACACCCGTTCAAAGAAGATGAGCGAATTTGACCCGCCTCGCAGTTCCGGAAAATATCCGTACCACAGGTGCCAGAAGCTAACAGTAAGCGGTGTAAGGAACAAAACGCCCGCAACCGAGATCAGGGCCGTTAGTTCATCAAGTTTCGGCAGCCGCGTCGCGATCATGGCAAGCATGCCCAGGTTGATACCCAGGCCGACCGAGAGTTTTGTGTCTACACGGGAGAAGAAGCCCAAGACCAAATTCAGCTGCTGCCAAGCGGCACTAACGCGGTCGCTTTGATTTGGCGGGTGGCCGCCAGAATTTTGAGGTTCTTGCACGGGGTGAGTTCTCTGTCTTGAGGGATACGGTTTGTGTTCGTTTGATGGCAGATCGAAGACCGCAGATGTCCAGCGTTCCGCAGCAGCGCGCTCCTGCAGCCGCACAATCCTCAAGGAAAGCTGTGTCGGCCAGCGCACATCGGTGCTGTTCCAAGATGAAAGTGACCAGGGCCGCAGCGTGGTCGCCACATGCAGTGATCGCACCGTCAGGATCGCGGCCACATGGGCAGACTGGGGGTCTCCCGACCAAGGTTTCAGTGCGCGTCGACACCCGAGCAAGGAGTAGTTTGCCGTGCCAGAGCTCGAGCCTCCGCTTCTGAGGGCGCGAATCCTTGCGGACCATGAACTGCCCCGCGAGCACATCTGCCTTGAATGCCGGACCCAGTCGTTCGGCTGCCTGCTCAGCATTGGCCTGATGCTGCGCAGCACGACCGTGCGCGCGGCCGTTCTCCGCTCCAGGAAAGACCCGGCGGGCGTTCGCGCCGATCTGGTAGGTCAGGTACTGGTAGACCGTGGCCCACCAATGCCTCGCTGCTGCTTCGTCTTGGATCCGGCTCGGATTGTCTTCTCCCCAGCCGAGGCAGAAGCTACGGTCACCGTTGATATGCCGATCGGGACAGAACCCCGGCAGCATGCCGGGGTCGGCGATCTCGCGCACTGAGACGTGCTCGCCTGCAACGGAGACGAGCAATCTAAATGCGTACTCGGCTCCGCCGGCCCGAACCACTGTGATCCCAACCAGCCCCCCGACAGGGTCTACGATCAACGTGGCACCGTAGTCCGGTGCCACGCGCTGCAGCAGCTCCAAAGGCCTTGGCGTCACGTCGCGGCCACATGAGGACGGATCGGCTGCGCGAGCGCAGGAGCCACTGCGGGTGCCACTTCAGCGTAGTGTGCCTCCAGTGTTGCCTTCGCCACGCGGTCCCCGGATGCGGCGAGTTCCTCCACCGCTGCGGCATAGTCTAGGTTCGCCGCCTTTCGCTTGTCGGTAAAGACGGTCCGTATCGCGGCGCTGGCGGCCTTGTAGGCATTTTCACCAATGGCCGTCTCCACACCGTCGCAGAGTCGTTGTTGGGCTTCAGATTCCAACACCGCTCGCCCCGTGGCACACCGCAGAAGGCTCCCCTTCATGCCCAGGCGGGAAATGGCAAGGGGGCCAAGTTCGAAGCCAATGGCCAATCCCAGCTCTGCCACTTCCGCGCCTTCGGCGCTCAGTTGCTCCAGGGCAGTGGAGAAACTGCTGCGCAATGCACCCGCGCACTGGGCAGCGGTGCTGACCGTGTCCTGCGCATCTGTCGTCTGTGACGTGCCCTCCAGCAGCACCCCATGAAGGCAGTCGCCAATAAAACGGACACGACGCCCTCCAAAATCCTCGTGTACGACCGCATCCAGCTCAGAGCGCAATACGTGCAGTGTTCGAACCAGATGTTCGGGATCCTCCTCTAAGTGCTTGTCCACGAAGTCGGTGAATCCGTCAATGTCGGCATAGATCGAAACGCCATCAAATCGCCTTGAGTTCGCCGCGCTGAGCAGGGAGAAGTCCAGATCAGAAAGCGGAGGCGTCGGTCGACTGAACTTGAATTCGCCGATAGGGAGCTCGGCCTGTTCATCTTTCCAGAGTTCGATGATGCGCGACTTGGAAATGCCGAGTGCAGCGGCCTCGACGCATGCGGAAATCTGAGCATCGGTCAGCGAAGTGGTGCGGTCCTTGTTGCCGGTCAAGGTAGGCAGTTCAAGCACGGCACGTGCGCCGTGCGTCAGGTAGATGCCTTCAGCCCCTCCATGCCCGGCACACTTGGCCGCCTGATTGGCTGGGGAGCCTAAGAAAAGAGGTTCTCGGCTGGCGCGACGACCATTGTTGACGGCCAACGCCATCCCGCTGTCAATGCCGACACGAACCTGGGCATTGGGGATGTGCGCGTCCGAGTCGCCCGTTTCAGCCAGCACATCGATGGCGAGCTGGGCGATCGCAACCGCGCGCTCGATCCGGGCGCGTTCGTTGGCATCGCCGTACGGCTTGGTCACAACCGCATGCAGCCGCTGGTTGTGAAAGTCCACACGGATGGCATCACTTTCAACGAGGATGCGATGGACGGCGCGGTAGTGCTGATTCAGGAATCGAAGGGCCCGCTTGTGGCAGGTTTCGCCTTCGATGTCAGTGCAGCTAAGCATGTCCGCCAGATTGACGATGTCGATGTAGACATGCGCCCCTTGGACGCGATAGGCGCGATTGACTGGAATATCCACCAGCGAGGTTTCCCGCTTGTAATCGCGGATGTCCACGTCGCGGACTTCGGCGTAACGGGTGGCAATGCGCTTCTTGGTGCGATCTTTTTTCCAGCTGTGTCCCATCGTGCTACTCCCTGCGCCCAAGAGGAGGCCAGGCCGGGCGGGTCGCGTCGCCTACGGCGTGGCTGGCAGCCGGATTCATTCCAGCTCCTTTGGGCGTATATTGGGACCCAGTTCACACTTTCAAGGGGGCAGTATGGGGACTGGGATCGTCGAGCGCCTCGCGGCGGATGATGGCAGGCGACTGATCGCCGCCTTGGCTGAGTTCCGCCTGCTGGCCGGCTTGGACGCGGCCGCAGCCCAGCTGGCACAGGCCGGGGAATTGCTCGACGTGGGGACAGGGCAGGCCTTTATCACTCAGGGCGCCCCAGAGACCGACGTTTTCTTCATTGTCTCCGGCTCCGTGGACGTGCTGGTCAACGGCAAAGTGGTTAATACCCGAAGGGCTGGGGACCACGTCGGCGAAATGGCAGCCATCGAACCGGCGCAACTGCGGGCGGCAACTGTTACTGCACGCGAGCCGACCGTAGTGCTAAAGGTGCCGGAAATCGATTTCAGCAGGATTGCGGATTCACACCCCGTCATCTGGCGGCGGCTGGCCGCGACCCTTTCGCGCCGTCTAAAAGAGCGCAATCACATGATTACCCAACCTCGCGGACAGGTCCGGGTCTTTGTGATGTCGTCGGTGGAGGCGCTCCCTGTCACGCGGTTGCTGGTACAGCACTTCGAGCACGACCCGTTCCTGACGGTGGTATGGGACCACGGGGTGTTCCGCGCCGCCAACTACACACTTGACGAGCTCGAGCGCCAGCTGGAACAGGCAGACTTTGCCATTGCCGTGGCCCACGCGGATGACATGGTCATCAGCCGCGGTGACGAGTGGCCTGTCATGCGCGACAACGTCGTCTTTGAACTGGGTATGTTCATTGGATTCCTGGGGCGTCGGCGCGCCTTCTTGATGGAGCCGCGCGAAGACAAGCTGAAGCTTCCCAGTGATCTCACGGGGCTCACGACCGTCCCCTACCGATACACCCCTGGCCCGGACGCCCGGGCTTTGATTGCACCGGCATGCGAACAAATTCGCTCCCGCATTCTCGAAGCTGGGCCGAGGGACTGACGGTGGCACTGCTGGAAGAGATGACGGCCGCCGTGCAGGCGATAGCACAAACCCGATGGTCTACACGGAGAGGTCAAGTTGTACCCGATCCAGAAGATCTGCGATTGGGCAATGACGCAGTGGAGTTTGATCGTGCCACTGTTTTGTACGCGGACCTGAACGGCTCAACGAATATGGTCGACACCGAAGCCTGGCAGTTGAGTGCAGAGATCTACAAAGCGTTCCTGCACTGTGCAGCGACGATCATCAGGAAAGAGGGCGGCAAGATCACCTCCTACGACGGAGATCGTGTCATGGGCATCTGGGTGGGTGACCGGCAAGCCACGCCGGCGGCTAAGGCCGGGTTGAAAATCAACTATGCGGTCAAGATGATCGTCATGCCAGCGTTGAAACAGCAGTACCCCGACTGGACAGGTACCGTGAGGCATGTCGTCGGAATCGACAGCAGCCCAATCCGAGCTGCTCGCACGGGTATTCGAGGCGGCAACGACATCGTCTGGGTTGGACGCGCGGCCAATCATGCGGCCAAGCTCACGGACCTGGACCTTGCCCCGTCAACCTGGATTACCGATGAGGTGTTCATCCGGTTGGCTGATGAGTTGAAGTACGGTGGAACGCCGCCGACTCTGATGTGGGAGGCGTTCCGCTGGAACCGGCAGGGTGGTCGCCGCATTCACGGATCAGACTGGGCTTGGCGCGTCTAAAGCGCCCTCTGCGGACCCGGCATTCGCAGGGCCAGCATGGCAGGGAAAGGGCGCACTGTTAGAGGCCGATTTCATGGCGCGGGAGTCAGGCAGCCGAGTCCTGCCCTCCGATGAGTGCGCGCCGGGAGAGGAACCCGCTGCCATTGCGGAGCTCTGGCAGAGGTTCATCTACGCACCGGCCCCTAGCGCCGCATTGATCTCAGCGAAGGCCTTCTCAAAGCGCTCCAGCGTTTCATTGATGGCCGTAGTTTCCGCGGCCAGCACGTGCTGATTCTGGATGAGCCAGTTGGCGGGAGTGAAATGATCCAGGGGCGGAACGGAAGCCCCCATGACATTAAACAGTGCTTCGGCCTGTTTGACCTGGCGCGTCAGGGCACCGTCTTGGCTGAACTGCCGGGCGGAAATTTGCCCTTTTCCCTTCAGACCGTAGGCACCGTTGAGGATGTCGGCGAAGACGGCGGGTGCGAAGAAGTCCTCAATGTCGCTCTCCGCCTTTCCGGTGAAATCCGTGGCTACCAAGACGCCGGAAGTCTTCATGATCTGAGACTCCCTCAGCCGCTGCACCTTGCCTTTATCGCCATTGCCGTAGTCACACAAGGCGACCATGTGGATGCCCTTGCCAGAGAAGAGCGAGGCGAACGATTGCACTTTGTCTATGCCGCCTGTGGGGCAGATCACCCACCGGCTGTCCAAGCCTTGGCGCTTGCGTTGCTTGAGCGCGTGCGATGCCGCCTGAAGATAGAGCACATCCGAAGGTCCTTCGACCAACAGGGTATGCGCTCCCACAAACAGGCTTTGGGTAACCTCGTAACCGAGATGGGCCTGAAGGGGGAACAGCGTGTCCTGATCGACGCTCAGGACGTCCGCGGAGACCTGTGTGCCCTTAACGGTGGGGCGGCGACGCTGGTCGTAGGTGACAACGTCCTCGACGACGCGAACGTCCGCAAGACGATCGGCCGGCACCATAAAGGGCGAGTGGGTGCTGTAGATGACCTGGGGGTCGGGGAGTAGACGCTCAATGATGTAGCGGAGCAGATCAGCTTGCGCCTTTCCATGTAGCGTCAATCCAGGCTCATCCAGAAGGATGATCGCACCGGGGTTCCTCTTTCGCATCTGCTTGAACTGCGACAGGAAGGAGAAGAACCAGACGAATCCGGCGCTGCGCTCAGACAGGGGCACCGAAACCTTGTGGTTGTCATTCCGAATGCGGATTTTGGCAACAGTCCCGCTATTGAAGGGGGCGGGATCCTCGGAGAGGCCTTGGGCAAGCGCTATCTCTACACTGAGCGCGTCGTTCTGACTCCAAAACTCGAAGATCTCATCGGTAATTTCATTGGAGGCGGCTTGGCAACGTGCGTTGAGCTCTTCCAGGCGTGTGCTGGACTGCAATTCGCTGACCGACGTCCCGGCGTACTCGAGGAAGTCGAGGAAAATCTGGTCACCCGGGGAGATCGTCGCGCCGCTTTGGGTGTCACGAGACAGCTTGTCCAGCGATATCTCCCCGGACATGCGATCAAAGTGAGAGGTATAGAAGAACGCCGGCATCCTTTTCTGCAGGATATCGATGGCCGCCAGCACTGGTTTCCCCTTGCGGAAGCCGCTGATGGACCGCTTGACCGCCTGCAATTGGTCAGACGGCTCGGGGTGCGCATCTATCTCGACCACGAGTCGATCCAGCAATATCTTGGAAAACTTCTCCCGCTCCTCGCCTGCCACACCGTGCTGGTCGAGCAGAAACGCGCGCACCACGTTGGGATCGACGTGAATGCTCCAAGTGCTGTGGCCACTGTAATCTGTCGTTACGTCAACGGTCGTACTACTTAACGCGCCGGCACCCAGGACGTCGGCGACCGCCTTTTGGTCTTCGTGGCTGAGCTCCCAGGTCAGGGTGGCAACCGGTGCGGGTTCGTCGTCGTGGCGTTCCTCATACCGCGTGAGGAAGCGGCGGGGGTAATCGTGCACCGTGTCGTAAGCAAACTGGTCGGCGATGGGACGGGTACCAAACAACGCCGTCAGAATTGCAGTCTTGCCCGCCTCGTTCTTACCGACCAAGCAGGTCAGCTCTCCGACATCGAACGTTCCGGAATCCTCTGCAGAACGGAAGTTTCGGATCCGTGCCTTGACTAGCTTCATGCTGCCCCCTGATTCCTGCCGTGGATGGTGCGCGTCTTGTGCAGGATAGGGCCCGAGCGGGGCACATTCAACGCGCACTGCTGGCCGCTCGGGCCGGAGGCTCAGTCCTCATCCATCAGGCGCGCGGCGGGGTTGCTGCCGACGCCGCCCTGCTGGAAATATCCGATCACGCTGGCCACGGAGCGGTGATCGGTCATCGCCATCAGCGCCGGCAGGGCCACCCCACGCCGCGCACCTTCGGTAACAAAGCCCGAGCGCAGGCTGTGGCCGGCAAAGTCCCCGTCCAGACCGGCCAACCGCGCCCGGTCCTTAACGATGGCGGCGACCGCCTTGCCGCTGAGCGCGCCGCCCAATGACCGTGGCCAGACGCGCCGGAACAGGGGGCCGTCGGTAATCTCGGCCATGTCCAGCCAGTCCTGCAGTGCGGTGGCTGCCTCTCCCAGGATGGGCTTGTCGGGGCTGCTGCCAACCACTGGCCCGGACTGCAAGGTTTTTCCGTGATCCAAGCGATAGGTGTAGCCGCCTTCGGGCAGTCGGGTGAGGTGATTCACCGTCGCCTCGGCGACTTCGCTGCGGCGGCGCCCGCCGCTAGCAAAGGCAAAGTAGAGCAGGGCGCGATCGCGCTTCCCCTTGAGCGAGGTGTCGCAGGTGGCCGCCATTGCGCGCAGATCTGCGGCTGACAGCGCGGTCTTCTTGGCCGGGCGCTCGCCTCGTTTGTGAGAAGCCCTGCGCCCCTTGGACAGTAGGGTCCTCACGGCGCGATCCTCGCAAGGGTTGTCTTGGCGGGCCTGCTTGTGGGCCGCCGACAAGACCGCCACCCGGTGGACCAGGCTGGAGAACGCCAGCGGCCCAGGCTTCTTCTTCAGGCCCGCATGCACCAAGGCACTATCCAAGTCTGCAGGCAGATCCCAACGAAGCCCCAAATCGCCTGAGCGCCCCATGTGATCCACGATGAACTGAACCACTGCCGCCGGGGGGACGGGTAGGGCGATGGGCCTGCCATAGCGCCCTTCGAACCAGCCCGCCCAATAGCGCAGGGCGCCGGCGTAGCTGCGAATGGTGTTAGGCGCTTCGGCCTCCTGCAGGATGTCTCGCACCGCTTCTGCGGCGGAAGTGGCCAGCCGCTCCGGAACCAGCCCCGAAACGAGTTCCCCTGACGCAGCAGTGATATTATTCATATGTACTATGTATTGTGCACTATGATTAGGTTGAGCTACATCTGATAAATATGCCTTATCAGACATGGCCTGCCAATTCTCACCGTTCCGCAGAAGGACACCCAATGGCCAAGGGCATCAGCGAACTGGATGTGCACCAGGCAGCGGACGACATCATCGCCGCCGGCGAACGTCCCACCGTCGAGCGAATCCGAGCCCACTTGGGCACCGGCTCGCCCAACACCGTCACGCGTTGGCTGGAGACCTGGTGGCAGACCGTAGGCTTTCGCCTGCGCCAGCGCGCCATTGAGGCGGCGGTTCCAGGCATCCCAGAGCGGGTAGCTCACCTGAGCCAGCGTTTGTGGCAGGCCGCGCTGCAGGATGCCGGCGAGCTCGCTCAGACCCAGCTGGAGTCGACCAGGCACGCACTGGAGGAACGCGAGCGCCTGCTGGAGGAGGACCGGGTGGCCCTGACGCTGGCGATTGAGGCCAGCCAGAAGCGCGAAAGGGAGGCTCAGGTCCAGACTCAGGCCGCCGCCACCACCGCGGAGCAGTTGGCGGCACAGGTCTCCCAGATGACGGCACAAGTACAAGACCTGCTGCGCCAACGCGATGGAGCCTATGGACGGGCGGAGCGACTCGAGCAGGAACTGGATGCCGTACGCCGCAGTCTGGGCGAGGCCGCGGCCGCTCACGAAGAAGAGAGGAGGGCGCTCCAGGCGCACGTCAGGGCAGTGGAGGATCGTGCCCATACGGAGGTTGACCGGCATCGCCAGGCGTTGCGGTCAGCCGAGCAGGAGTGGGGGCGGGAGCGCATGGCCTTGGCCACCTCATTGCGAGAGAGCGAGCAACAAGCCATTGCTGCTGCCAACCGCGAGCAACAGGCATTGCGCCGACTGGAAGGCGTGAACGCGCGGGCTGATGGCTTGGAGGCGCAGCTGACGTCACTGAAGGAAACCACTCGGCAAGTTACCGAGGCACTCCGACAAGGGAGAGCGAACACGGCAACGCCAAGCAGGCAAAGCAAGCCACGCCGCACCGCGCCCAGAAGAGTGGGCGAGCCGACACAAGAACCCAATAGCAGGAAATCTAAGACTTGAGGCCATCCATTCGATCAAGGCTTCTTTCCCCGAAAGACTTGGAGGACGTACACGCCCCCCCCAAAGTTCATCCTCGACCGCGCCCGAGAGCACGGCGCGACAGGCCCCGTACGAACGGTAGAAACCAGCACGCCGGAGGAGGAACGCCATGAAGCAGGGAAGAACTGACAGAGATTGGGCGGTGGTCGCTGTGATGACCTTTGCCGCAGGAGCCGTCTTGACTTGGGCACTCATGAGCAAGCCGAGTCCCAAATCCGCCACGTTAGCGCTTGACTGGCCGGCGTGGGTGCAAGCGATCGGCAGCATCGCAGCCATCATCGCCGCGGGACTGATCCCCCTTTGGCACGCCAGAGTCAGGAGACGGGAGGTCACACAGTCCCTCATAGAGCTGATTTCCTATGCGCGATTTCCAGCGACACTGATGCTGGCGCAGTTCGAGGGAGGATTCGGCGGCCCCCGGCTGATCTTGGCGCATCTGACCCAGCTTCATAAGGCTTTCGATTCAGTCAACTATGTTGACGTGCCGAACCGATCCTTGGCGATTGCGCTGCAGCAATCAGCAACGGCTGTGAGTGCACTTAAGGAGATCCAGGAACTCTTTCTGAGAAAAGAAGAGATGAAAAAGGGGCGGGGGAGCGAGATCGTTAAAAAGTACCTGCTCATGCTCGATAGAGCCGTCGAAGAAGCAATCAAGGCAACCGGTCAGCGGCCTCGAGACTTCAACTACGACACAATCGTGCTGCCTAATGAATAGCCCATGCAAATGCTGTTCGTTACAACTACGCGGTAATAGTCACAAACCTCTCTCTAGTAATCCACTGCCGAGGGCTATCCGGCAAATCGTGCGGAGTCGGAGGGAGTAGCTGGCGTCTGAACGGGGGAACTCGCCTGGCGATGTAGCAGGGGCCTGGTGCACTGGACTGTAACAGAGCAGTTTCACTGTCACCGCGCCTTGTTACGGTAAAGAACCTCCGTTACATTCGCTGCTATGAACGACCTCGACGCCGCAGCCCGCTATCTTCAGGGTCTACTACCCGACATGGTCGGTGAGCTCGAGCCCTGGCCCAGCTCCAAGACGCGCGGCTTACCCCACTTCCTCGCCACCCTATTCGGCCTGGCCGAGCTTGACCTGCTCGGCCACAGGGTGCTGCTGGCCACCGTCCCGGCGCAGACGGAACCGTTGCCACCTTTGCGGCTGATCGCGCAGGTGCATCGATTGGCGGAAAAGGCCGGCTTGAGGGTCATTCTCGTGCTCTCCGGCGTTTCGCCCTACATTCGCTCCAAGCTCATCGAGTCTCGGGTGGATTTCGTTGTGCCTGGTAGCCAACTGTTCGCTCCGAGCTTCCTGATGAGCTTACGCGAGCGCGATTCGTCTCCAAGGGTGCTCACATCCGCTGGGGAGCGGTTGAGCCATCCGGCACAAGCGGTTCTGATCGCGGCCCTGTTGCGGCCCGACTTGGAGGAGCGCGGCATCCCTGGCAGCGTCCCGTGGGTGCCGCTCGACCTGGCGCGCGAGGCAGGCTACTCACGCATGACTGCCTCGCGGGTCGCCCGTGAACTGGTGGCGGCTAACCTCGTCAGCGCCCAGCGCGAGGGGCGGGAGACGAAGCTACGGTTCTTGAAAGCGCGCCGCTCCTTGTGGGCGGTCGCGCTGCCGCGGCTGCGCTCGCCGGTGCTGCGCACCACTTGCATCGGCAAAAGTGGCTTGGACATGCTGCTGGCCGATCATTGTCGTGCTGCGGGAGAAACCGGCCTGTCCGTTCTCACCGAACTGGCGGCGCCATCGCGTCCGATCGCTGCGATCGGACGAGACTGCTTCCGTCGGCATCCGGAGCCGGAATGGTTTCCCGTGGCCGGCGAGGGCTATGCAGACGTGCAGCATTGGGCGTACTCCACCCGCCTGGGTGGCGCGGGCACCGTCGTGGACCCGTTGTCGCTGTACCTGTCCTTGCAGGGACAGGGCGACCCGAGGCTGAACGGCGCGCTGCGGGACCTGCTCGATGAGGTCTTCGTCTGATCGCAGGCGCGCGGGAGCTCGGCGAGTGGTGCCTGAACTCCGGTACCAGTCCGCGGTCATCGGGGCCGTTGCGCTGGCCGTCGTAACGCAGGAAGCGAAGCGGCAAGTGGGGCCACGAAGGATCTGGAACGTGGTGCTGAGCGTGGAGGCGCTGACGCTTGCGTTCGGCCAGCGGTTCTCGGGGGGATATCGAGGCAGCGGCTACGAGGTGCGCCAGCCCTCGGACCGACACTCAACGTTCTATCGCTTCCGGCGGCCTGCGCCCAGAAACTGCAGGAGTGGCCGACGGGTCGTTTCGACCTGATCGTCTGCAGCGGGATGGACGACTAACCCGGGCCGGATGCCCTGCTCGAACTGCGTGACGGTGCGCATGGGGCGACGAAGGACGGTAGCCTGCTGGTGGCTTGCCAATGGCTGCCCATCCTTCAAGTAGCAATGCCTTGGGCGCATGCGCTGGCTAGGATTGTGCCGCGCTGAATCTGCTTCTGGCCGGCAGACGATCACCCTCGAAGTCGCAGGGCTAGGACAACTGATCTCAATCATGGAGGGATAGATGTGGCCTAACCCTTAACAACTCCGTGAGGGCGGCTTACATCGCATCCACAGTGATGCCATGAAGGATCATTGAAGCATGCTGGGACGCAAGTTTGTCCAGCGCAGGTGCATGCGGACTCGAGGTCCCGAACAGCTCGTGGAACAGCACACCCATTACGATCGGAGCCGTGATTGAAAAGGCCATGAGATTTGAGTCGCCGGCGCGGACGGTCCCCTTGGCCTGCGCCCGCTCGACAGCGCTTGCCACCAGCCGGATCATGCGAGATGCAACTTCGTCATGCCAGATCCTCGCAAGCTCAGGAAACATTCGGCTCTCCGATAGCACCATTCGCAATGCTGCAGACAAGCGGGCATCGCCACCTGATGAGACCGCTCGCTGGAGGAGCGTCGGGATTAGCTCCTCAATCGACCCGTCGAAGGTCGCCTGTGCCGTCTCAAGGCCTTCCAGATTTGTGGAGATCAACTGGCGCGCTGCGGCTCGAAACAGCTCTTCCTTGGTTTCAAAGTAGAGGTAGATCGTGCCCTTCGCGACTCGTGCGCGCTTCGCGATATCAGAGAGCTTTGCGGCAGCAAAGCCGTTCTCAAGGAAAACATCTACCGCAGCGTCTACAATCTCGAGCGGCCGCGCCTCCTTGCGACGACTCCACTTAGGTTGCATCTCGCTCACGTGCTCAATCTCTTGCCCATGCGGGAATCCCAATAGCGCTGCAGCTCGTCTAGGGACTGCGTTGGCTGTGCCAATCCCACCCAAGTGTCAGGCCGCAGAACGTAGACAGCGTCCTGCTGACGTCCAGCGCGGCCATGTTCTTCGTGCCAGGTAAACTCGCGAAGAGCCATGCCGCGGCTGTCGCACCAGCCCTTTAGTTCAGTACTGGCTCGTCCATAGACATGGACCTGCCAGCCGATTTGCTCTGAGATCGCGTAGTTGTCCTCACCACGCGTCTTCACCCAGGGCAGGCGATCGCCGCCTTCAATCTTTCCAGCCTTGCCCTGGCTCAAGGGGCTATGCGATCTACAGCATCATCATGATCAACGTTGTCTTCCACGTGATCCCGCTGATTCTCGGGGTCGGCTACGGCGCGGGAACGCTAACTGCGATCATCATCTTCATCCCCCTCTGCGCTTGGATGATCTACACATCCTTTGGCGCGGGTCGTATGAGCTATCGAGCACTAGCCCTTTTGGTTGGTGCGGGAGTGTTGTTCCATGCCCTACTCACTATTCCGATGATTCTCCTGCTGCAAGGTGCAATCTCAGAGACGTCCGTAGTCATGATTCAGGTAGCCAACCCCTTTGTGCTGATGGTCATCTTGTCGGCGGCGGAGCGCTCGCGCTTGAGCATGCCGGCAAGGCAGCGTCGGCCAAGTGCCTCTCGCTAGCTCGAGTCTTCTTCGGCGCCTAGTCAGACCTCCCATCCCGTCTCGCTCACGCAGCCGCTTCGGTGACCCCTGGCGGACAAGGCGGAGCAACTTTAATGGTGCCTGTCCCCGCCTGTGTTGAGGCGGGGTAGCAGCTTGCAATGGCGTTAGGGATTCTCGATGGGAGCCAGATCATTTGCCCCTATTGCTCGATGGAGGAGGGGGCTGGCTCGCTCCTATTGAGCCGACGCCTTGCCCGGGCCTTTGTATCTGCTCAGCCAATAGCTGTAAGGCGTGGGTAGCACGCTGGCTGGGAGCTCCTGGCCAAGCGCAATGGCCATTTGGTACGGATAGTGCGGATTGGATAGGTGGGCCCGCCCGATCATCACTAGGTCAACCTGACAGTCCGCTACAACGCGCTCGGCAGTCTGTGGATCATCGATGCACCAACCTGTGGCCACCGGAAGCCCAGTTTCATTAGCAAATCGCTCAGCAAGGGGTGCCAGGAACGCCTGTGTACCCCATGGGACGCGGCCACCAAGAGCACTGAAGCCAATGCTCACGTTGAGCAGATCAAGCCCCAACTCTCGCATTTCTTTGCCAATCTCAATGGAGTCGACCAGTGCTTGGCCATCGCGCGAGTTGTACTCCACAACTCCAAAGCGCGCGGTCAGCGGCAGATGCTCGGGCCAAACCTTACGGACGGCCGCCAATGTCTCCAGCAGGAAGCGTGCTCTGTTCTCCGCACTGCCACCGTAGCGATCCTCCCGCTTGTTGCTGTCGGGGCTGAAGAAGCTCTGCGCCAGATAGCCATGAGCGAAGTGAAGCTCCAGCCATTCAAATCCTGCAGCAAGCGCACGCTTGGCTGCAGCGACGAAATCCGCTTGAACGCGATGAATGTCCTCAACCGTCATCTCGTTGGGAACTCTATCGAGCGAGCCGCCAAAGGCGATCGGCGAGGGACCAAGGATCGCCCATCCTGCGGGATCATCGGCTGCGATGTGGTCATCGCCTTGCCATGGCCGATTTGCACTAGCCTTGCGCCCTGCGTGGCCGATCTGGATGCCAGCTACGGCACCGCCTTGCTTGATGGCAGAAGCGATGGCTGCCATTCCTGGAATTTGCTCATCACCCCACAGGCCAGCACATCCCGGGGTGATGCGTCCTTCCGGAGACACGGCGGTAGCCTCGACAATCACGAGCCCAGCGCCTCCGCGCGCAAGCGCGGCATAGTGGCTGAGATGCCAATCGTTGATACGGCCGTCCTCCGCACTGTACTGGCACATGGGCGGCACCGCGATACGATTCTTAAGAGTGACACCTTTGAGCTCGAATGGGCTAAACAGGGCAGACATAAACGGGGCTTTGGGGAGAGCAAGAGGAGCAAGCACGGGGATTTACTCCGGCTTAGGACGTTGACTTGGCGGCTCGAGCTGCTTCCACCAGGCCGTCCAGCCAATCCTGGTGACCATTGATCATTGGATTCGGCTTGGCCAGACGCAGGGCTTCTGCAGGCTGTCCCTTCTGCGTCTCCTGCGTGAGGATCCGCACTCGGCCACCATCAAGGTCTTCGACAATCCACGCATGATGAACGTCAAGTCGATCGGCAGACCCGGGCTCACCGGCCCAGCCATGCCAAGCGATCCGGCCCGGACCCTCGGAGGTAGGAGCCTCATGCTCGACGCATTGAGCCTCCACGGGGAAGCCAAAGGTTTCAAAGTAGAATCGATCCCCGTTTCGCAACAGAGGGCCGGCGCCATCGTGGAAGCGCACATTGGCTGAATTTCCGTAGTAGGTCGGCCACAGACGTGGCTCTTCAAGCAACGGCCAAACATCAGCTGCGGCAAGGCCGAGGACGATCAGCTCATTCGAGACAAAGTTTTCGGTGTAACCAGGAAGGTAGCCTTCCGGCCAACGAATGCCGTTCATTTTCATCATATGCTCCTTAGGGCTAGCGGCGCGGCTCGCCGATGAATCGTTAAAATTACGTTCGCCAGCTTCTAACTTGCAGACCTCTGACTTCTACAGCCGAGACACTTGCTCCGTACCGTCGTGTCTCAGTTTGGCGAGGACTGCCTGGCAGTCGAAAGCTGGCTGAGGGTGTGCGTGGAGCTAGACGTACGCGCCAGCTGAATACGTAAGCTCGTAGCTGTGGCTGTAGATCTCCAGGATGTTGCCCAGCGGATCCTCCATGTAAACCATCCGATAGGGCTTCTCCCCTGGGAAGTACTCTCGAACCGGCATTCGCTGCTTTCCACCAGCTGCCACAATCCGAGCGGCCAGGCCTTCAACGTCCGGATCCTGAATACAGAAGTGGAAGACGCCCGACTTCCAGTACTCGAAGTTGTTCGCGGGACGCTCGGCGTTATTGAACTGGAAGATTTCGACTCCAACCCGGTCACCAGTGGATAGATGTGCAATGCGGAAGCTGCCCCATCCAGGCCCAAACACATCCGTGCACATCACGCCAATTGCGCTTTCGTCTTCAGCAATCCTGGTCGGCGGCATGACGAGGTACCAGCCCAAGACTTCTGTATAGAAGGAAACCGCGGCATCGAGATCGGTAACAGACAGGCCGATGTGGGAGAAGGCGCGAGGGTAGGGAGGGGGTAGGGCAGGCACGGCACACCACTGAAGAGAGGGGTAGCCGCAAGATTAGACCCTGCAACTCAACCATGATCTGATCCATTTTTATCAGATTGATAAAATATTCTTATGCTGAATGAGCATTGGCTCCGATCCTTTCGGGCTATCGCAGAGGTCGGGAGCTTTACCAGGGCCGCAGGCCAGCTGCAGCTCACCCAGGCTGCGGTCAGTCAGCATGTACGTCATCTTGAGCAACAGCTGGGTGCCCTGTTTCTGCGCAGACCACGATTTATTGAGCTGACGCCGGCGGGAATGGCTCTATTGCAGTACTGCCAAGAGATGGATTCGGCCGATCGCCGGCTTCAAGCCAAGCTCGCGAGCGCGGACAGCGATCAGGGGGAGTTTGCGCTGATAACCCCCGGGAGTGTTGGCCTTGCTCTTTACCCGGTGTTGCTGGACTTCCAGCGCACCCATCCCGGCTTGATCATTCGTCATCGCTTCTCGCCGGACCCAGAAATCCTATCGGCGGTACTGGAGAAGAAGTACGAGGTGGGTCTACTTGCACTTCGGCCGGATGACCCTCGGCTGCGGGCTGAGCCCTTCACCGAGGAGGCGCTTGAGCTGGTAGTTCCGAGAGGTGCCTGCGCGGACAGCTGGGCGGATCTTCAAAAGTTGGGTTTCGTTGATCATCCAGATGGCCAGGCTATGGCCACCCGCCTTCTCGCCCGCAAGTTCCCAGGAAATCCAGGCGTACGCGCGCTTCCTATACACGGCTTCACCAATCAGGTTGCGCTCATCCTTGAGCCGGTATCGCTCGGGCTGGGATTCACTGTCATTCCGCGACACGCCCGTGAATCCTTCGCTCGGCAAGACGCAATTGAGGTGGTTGACTGTGGATCTCCGGTGGTTGACACCCTCTGGATGATCCATCGATCCGAATGGCCACTGTCTGGGCCAGCTAAATGGTTGACCCAACAGCTTCGAGGCCTGCCTCGATTCAGCGGGAGGAGGGCTCCACCTCTCGCTGGAGCGGACTGAGGCCCCTTCTATACTGGTCTGGGGTCCGGCCAGAGTGTCGCTTGAACATCTCACTGAAAGACGTTGAGTTTGCATAGCCCAGATCGTCTGCAATCTGCGTAATTGATCGGTCTGAACCCAAGGCATCAATTGCCCTCAGAAAACGAAGCCGACTGCGCCACTCTCCGAACCCCATCCCTAGCTCGCGCTTTGCCAAGCGCTCAAGTGATCGAACACTAATGTGGTGGCGCTCTGCGACCTCAAGTGCCGACGGAGAGTCCTGAAGGGAGGTCTCGGCATAGCTCAGAATCCGCTTTAGCACGTCACCGCTGGCCAGCGGCAGGAAGCTCGACATCACCGGCGCGGCCAGAATCAGGTCAAGGGCGACCGCGGAGAGTCGCCGGTCTTCTGGCTTAACGGCCTCGCCGATGTCACGACGGGCCAGTTCGTCCAAGATCTCCCTAAGCAACGAGCTAACCGCTAACGCAGTCGGAATGCTGGGCATCTGCGCCGACGCGCCGACCGAAAGGTATGCGGATCGATAAGCAACCGCACCACGGTTTCGGGATGAGTGGTGAACACCAGGCGGAATCCATATCGCATAGTGGGTAGGGGACACCATCCAGTCCTCGCCTACCTGTAACTCCATGACACCCTGCGCAACATAGTTGAACTGCCCCCACGGATGCACACGAGCATCCCAGTCGGAGGGAGGCAAAGTCCCTTGCCGAACGTAGATGTCTCCAGGGATGGAGCTGAACGAGGGGACGGGGTCCATTGCCATGTCGCATTCAAGATGAAGATTGGCGCAAATTATGGATGTAACGAAATTCCGCCAAGTCTACGCTACTGGCTGTTGATATCCAGTATCTGAGGATGCCATGTACTACCTGCTCCCCCTCCTGGCCTGCCTTCTCTGGGGCGCCAACACCATCGTTACAAAGCTCGCTGCAGGGACCGTCGGCCCGGTCGATATTAGCTTCTGGCGATGGCTTGCTGCGGCCATCATCTTGCTCCCATTCGCCCTGCCGCGCCTGAAGTCGAACCTAGCGGTCCTGAAAGCCAATTGGGCACGCTTCCTCGTGCTCGGTGCTTTGGGCGGTGTCATGTTCCAATGCCTGGCGTACTACGCCGCACATTTCACTTCTGCGACCAACATGGGCGTTATCCAGGCACTCATCCCGTTGATCGCTCTTGCCTTGTCGCGCATCTTCATGGGTCACGCAGTCCGCGGTGGCGCAGTGATTGGTTCGATCATCTCCTTGGTTGGGGTGATAGCGGTAGTGTCCCATGGTGACTTTGAAGCCTTGGTTTCCCATGGAATCAACAAAGGTGACGCCCTGATGCTGCTGGGCGCTTTGGCTTTTGCCACCTACAATTTGCTGATGCACAAGTGGCGCATTCCCGTAACGCTGATCGAATCCCTGTTTCTTCAAGCCATGTCTGCAACGATCCTGCTGCTACCTCTTTTCCTTGTCGCAGGCACTGGCGTCCAGGGTGGCGCAGCCATCGGCTGCATTGCATTCGCAGCAATCGGCGCTTCGATCATGGCACCGTTGGCATGGATGACCGGCCTGCATCGGCTGGGCTCTGCTCGCGTGGCCGGGTTCTTCAATCTCGTCCCGATCGTCACTGCATTGCTTGCGGTGGTGGTCCTCAAAGAGTCTCTGAGCACCTGGGTCGTGGGTGGCGGTTTGATGGCAGTATTTGGTGTGGTACTGGCGGAGTACGCAGCTCGCAAGAAGCCTGACGAGGTCATGGTCGTGGATGACACCTCGACCAAGCGCTGAAAGACAATTGCATAGCTGCAGTTCAAATGAAAACGGGCCGCTTGAGGCCCGTTCTCCTTGTTCGGGGAACGCTTCTTCGGCTAGCCAGGTTCAAAGGGCCCTCTCCTCAAGGTGAAGTTGCATCTAGACAGCGCTCTTCAGCTGAGTTGGGCACATGCCGGTTAGTCGGCGAAACATTGCAATAAAAGGGGAGGGGCCGCTATAGCCCAGCCGCTTGGCAACATCACCAACTTTGCAGTCGCTCTGGAGGAGAGGGAGGGACGCAGCAAGCTTCAGCCTCTGGCGCCACTCACAACATCCCAGGCCAGTAGCGGCAACCCAGCGTCTTGCAGGAGTCCGAGAGGATACGCCAGCAACTTCTGCCCATTGAACTAGTGACTGGCCACTTCCTGGATCGGCTTGTAGCGCATCGATGATGGGGGCTAACAAGCGCGAAAACGCCAAGAATGCGCGGCCAAAGCTTCTGTTCCGGTAACTCAGCGAATGACCGGGGATCACCCCAAAGCGGAAAGGCTAACAGTAGGAACCGGGGATGCTTCGCGGCCCAGCTGCGCATCTTGCGCTGCCGCCGCCAAGCGATAGCCTTTGCGTCTCGAAGCTTGTGTAGGGCGCAATCCTCCACGTCAGACAGTCGCGCCGAAAGGGTATAGGCCCCGCGACAAGCCCATCGGAGGCATTTAGGGGTTCGCTTTAGCGACCTGTGGAGCTGCTGTGGAGTGGGCCGGAGAAATGTCTTCACATCAACAACTGTAAAGACGTCGCTTCACCCGGATCTACACGAGGGTTCAGACCCCACGGTTCCACAAAACAGCCTAAAGTTTCGACCCGGCACGCCGAGGCCGATCTACGTCACGGATTTCCGGCAGGGCGTGCCCCTTCCATCCGGTTGGCCGTCTGTCACTGGCGTGTGCGCCTGGTCCCGACCGGCCGGCAAGAAGCGCGAACCTACCGCTACACCCTAAGGGGCTTTAGTCTTTGATTCGCTTCTCAAAGTTTGTGATCAACTTGCCCAGCGAAAGGCCTGTCAGGCGGGCGATATCTCTCAGCTCCACCACATCAACCCTTCTCTTGCCTGTTTCGACGTCGCTGATGAATGACTGGCTGCGGCCCAGCATGCTGGACACCTGGGCCTGGGTCAGACCGGCAGCTAGCCGCGCCTCGCGAACAGCCTCAATGAGGGCAGCGTACTCTTTTCGATGGATGGACTTCGACACGACCGCGCCTTGGCTGAGCGGCCTAGAAAGCTATATCCAGTTCTCCGATATCTAAAAACCAGATATTCTGTCTTCTTCATTGACAGGGGGACGCATGAGCGAACAGCCATACCGCTTCATCACCGCGGCCAGAAGCAGAGCAACACTGATCCTGGCAGCATCAGCACTGCTAGCTGCCTGCAGCGGTCCGACAGACAAGAAGATGGTTACGAATGGAACCCAGCAGCAATACCGGCAGTCAATTGACGCTATCGACGCGGAACTCAATGCCCACGAAAGAGCGGCCTTCAACTGGGCAGTCGCTGGGATGAACCTTGAAGAGGGTCGGCAGGGAATCATTACGTACAGGGCCAAAAGCTGCCTAAGCGACTGAATTTCAAAGTTGATTGCTCGTCTCTCGATCAGGTTCTCCCCATCTATGGGGTCTGTTCAAGCACCTTGGCTGTGTAGCTCAGCGGCGCCACTTCCCTTTCAAGATCCAGGTGGTAGTCGCCGAAGCGATTGATGTGGCTGGTCCGATAAGGCGACAGGCCGGCCAGGATCTCGGGCGTCAGTTCAATCCCCTCCTTCCTCATCTCGGCCAAGGTCCGGCTCATGCCTTCCACGTTGTGGAGGATGATCATGTTGGCCACCAGCTGGCTGTACTTGATGATCTTGCGCTGCTCGTGTTGGACGTTCTCAGCAATGATCCCCTGGCTGCCAAAGAACACCCATTTCACGAAGCCGTTGTATTCCTCGCTCTTGTTGGTGGCAGCATGGATCGTTTTGCGGATCTCATTGTCATCAATGTAGCGCAGCAAGAACAGCGTTCGAACGGCCTTGCCAAGTTCCCGGAAGGCGAAGTACAGCTTGTTCTTCCGGCTGTAGGTGCCCAGCCGGCGCAGGATCGAGGACGCGGTGATCTTGCCCAATCGGATTGAGATCACCACCCGCAGCATGTCGTGGAGATGGGTGGCGATCAGTTGCCAGTCGATGCTGTCCCCGAACAGTGCCTGGATGTTCTTATAAGCCCTACCCGGTTCGGGCCGAAAGAATGTCAGGTCCTTGATGTTCCGGATCCGGGGCATCAGCTGGATGCCCAGCATGTGGGCCAGGCCGAAGACCGGATAGCTTTGGGCCTGCGTGTCGCCATGGACGATCTCAGGCTGGATGTCGGAAGTGTTGGCCAACAGACCGTCGAGGATGTAGATGCCCTCGTGCACGCCACAGGGAATGAAGTGGCTGAACGGCGCTACGTATTTGTCGGACACGTGGCAGTAGCCGATGCCACCGTAGCCGCCGTAGCGGATGTGATACTCCGACAGCAGGTTGTCCTCGTAGACGCTCCACTTCGTGCCATCAGCTGATGCGCTCTTGCCGCTGCCCCAATAGCCAGGCAGGTCGAATCTGTTGTAGGTATTGATGACCTCCACGATGGCCTTCTCAAGCACATCCTCGGTCACGTATTTCAGGTTGAGCCAAGCGACTTGGCGCCGGCTGAAGCCCTTGATCGACCGCGCCGTCTGCGTCGGCCCCAGGTTGCAGCCATAGCAGAATAGCGTGGTGATCACACGTCGGGGCAGATCTTCGACCTGGCTCTCGGTGCCGGCGATCGGGCGGAAGAAACGGTGCAGATCCAGCCATTGGCTGGCATCGATCAGGACATCGACGATGCTGGATTCTGGAAGCCGTTCGGCGATGAGGCGATCCACCGTGGTAATCGCGCTGGAGACTTCGGCGCGTTGCCCCTTCCGCAGCACCAGGCGCCCATCCAGGATGTCCGCATGTACGTTCTCCGGGAAACGCGCGTCGACCTCATCGGCCAGGGAGGTCAGTTGTGCACGTAATCCCGCCACGAAAGACTCGGCGTCGGTGGGCAGGCCTGACACCTGGCCGTAGGCTTCCAGTTCCTGGGCCAAGGTGGCTTCATCGACCAGCTGCTCACGGTAGTCATCAAACCGTTCGCTGCTGGGAATGAAGAGATCTCCGGACTTCAGTTCGTCCTTGACCTGCACCAGCACGGCCAGCTCGAAGTACTTACGGTGCATCCAGCCGGCGCCGGCTGCACTGGCCCGCTTGCCGAACACGTGCTGACACCAGAGCTTGGACATCCAGTCAAAGTCCTTTTCCGGGTCCAAACCGAGGGAGGCGACCTCGATCAGCTCACGGCGCTGGTTGCGCAGCGAGAGCACCGCTGCGATCAGCGGCTCCATGCCGGCGTCGTGGCTGGTCGCCCGAAGTTTCATCAGCTCCAGCCCATTGAACAGCAGCGGCCTGACCGCGCCATAGGGCTGCAGCATGAAAGGCAGGTAGTTCTTCCCGGCGTAGGCCATATGTTCTTCGCATTCGGCCAGCAAGGTCGACACTTCCGCTTCCAGGCTGTTGTCGATGGCATCCACGCGCTGACTATCGCTGCCGTCTAGCTGATAGGCCTGCAGGATTTCCTTGAGCTGGCCGATGAGGAAGTCGGCCCGTTTGGCATGTTCGAGCTGGTAGGCCAGCAATTTCTGCTGGGCCGTGTTCTCCAGCCCGCGCACCTGCTTGATGAACAACTCGGCTGCATCATCCAGTGTCTTGGCATGCTGGGCGCGAATGAAGATGGTGGCCAGCGCATAGCGCTTGTCCGGAGCCAGTTCGGCCAGCTCGCTGGCGTCATAGGCCCGAGCCATTGCACGGAACTGCTTGAGCTTGGGCACCGGCACATCGATGGGAGGCAGCTGGTCGGCCAACTGCTGCAGCATGCGGATGTGCTGCAGGTAGAACCGAACTTCCTTGTTGGTGGGCCGGCCGGGCTCGCGCTTGAGTGATTGCCAGCCGGTGAACCTGGACCCTTCCGGTGCGCGCAGCAGTTCGTCGATGAGCGTGCGCGTGGCAGGCGTCAGCGCGTGGCTGATGCTGCGGTAGTAGCCCAGATTGACCCGCTCACGGGCGCCGATGGCGGCCAGCTCCAGAGTGCGGAAACCGGGCAGTTCGTAGCGATGGTGCACCAGCTCTTCGAGCAGGACGTTCACGATGTCCGGGATGGTGTGCTTGGTCTGGGCTGCTCCGGTGGCCACTGTGTCCAGCCAAGCCAAGCCCGATTTATCCAGGGGACGTACCCCGATGAATTGCCGAAGCTGCGGCATATGCCGGCGCTGGCTGCCGGAAGCGTCGTAGCGTTCGAGCTGGTCGGTGTCCAATACGCGCCCGAGTCGGGCGGCCTTGGCGATGTGCTTCCGGATCCGCTCGGGTACGTCGGCCAACAGCGTGAAGTAGCCCAAGCGTTGGAAGAGCTTGAGATGAATCAGTACCGCCAGCTGCGGACCCGGCTGGGTGGTCAGCTGCTTGGCGAATGCAATCTCAGCGGCGGTCGGGGTATAGATCTCCTCCAGTTCCTTGGCGGTGGGATCAGGCTTCAGTCGCGGGTAGGCGGTCTCGTGAAGGGTAGCCATTGGATCCGGAGGGTGTGAGGGGGATCAGTCCCAGTGCCGGCCGTCGTCTGTACTGAGCGACGCTTCCAGGAAGCACTGGTGCGTATCGGCCATGCGGTGCATGTCATCGAGCAACGTGGCCAGGATTTCATCCAGATCCCTTTCGGGATCGGTGGGAGCAGTCAACTGGTACTCGCTGCTGGCGGTGTTCAGGCGCACAGCCTGGAACGGGGCCAAGCAGATCTCTTCAATTCGGCCTCGGGCCTTGGCCGCGCCGCGGCCCGTGCGGGCAAACGGGGTCAGCACCATGCGCAGGCGCAGCTGCAGGGCCGATTTGCCCTCCGGCGCCGGCAGTGCCATCGCCGGTACCGGCACGGTTGGACTGGGCAGGCTTGCTTCAATGCGGTCCCGGGCAAACGGGTCACGCCCGTCCAGGTAACGCATGGCCGACTGCACATCGCGCCAGCCCACGTACTCCATCAAGGCCTTCATGTCCCAGCCTTGGTCGTTGGCCCAGCTGGCAAAGCCGCGGCGCAACGAATGGCTGCTGTGGAGCCCCGCATCGGCAAAGCCTGCACTGGTCAGCAACTCGCGCAGCAGGCGCACCAAGCTGTTGGGATGCAGGCCTTCGGCGCTCACCTGGCCCCATTGGTTGACTGCCCGAAACACCGGCCCTTCTTGCAGGTCGGCCGCCTGCAGCCACGCCTGGGTCGCCTCCACCGGACATAACCGCGACAGCGCCGGCACCTTGTAGGTGACGCCGGCTGCTTGGCGATCACCCTTGCTGCGTGGCAAGAAGCAGGTCATCCCCTGTCCCGGCACCAGCGTGAGATGGGCCACGTCCAGACGCAGCAGTTCATCGCCACGGAATCCCCGCCAGAACCCGAGCAGCACCAGCGCTCGGTCTCGTTGATGGCGCAGCGCCGCCGGCCCATCGCCCCGGGCATGTGCCGCAGCGATCGCCGCGGCCAGCCAGTCATCGAGCTCGACCAGCCGCCGAATCTGGAGCGGCGCGGCTTGCTTGACCTGGCCCGGGTGCAGGGTCTGGATGCCTTTGAGCACCTTGCGCACCAGCGGCGATCGGGTCGGGTCGACAAAGCCGTGGTCGCGGTGCCAAGAGGCGATGGCCGCCAGACGTTGGCGGAGGGTGCTGGTCGCCAAGGTCTGCGCATAAGCGGCCAGGTACCGGGCCACGCTGTCAGGTGTCGCTGGGAGGTGGCCTTGCCATTCAACCTCGAAGTGCCGCAGCGCCGACGCATAGCTGCGCACCGTGTTCTGGCGCGTGGCCGCATCGAGGTAGCGGTCCAGTTCGGTCACTGGCGCGTGGCCTCCACCGAGGTCGTCTGGCGCAGCGTCGACAGGATGGTGCATTCCGCCCGCTGCCCGCCATGGCAACTGGCAATCACCCGTTCCAGCTCGCTGGCCATGCGCTGCAGGTCGGCCATGCGGGCGCGCACGTCGGCCAGATGGCTGCGGGCCAACCGGTCCACGTCCCCGCACGAAAGCTCCTCATCGCCGGCCAGCTGCAGCAGGCTGCGGACCTCCTCCAGGCTGAAGCCCAGGTCCCGGCCACGCGCAATGAAGCGCAGCCGCTCGATGTCGGCCGGGCCATAGACCCGGTAGCCGTTGCCCGTGCGCCCCGGGCGCGGCAGCAACCCGATCCGCTCGTAATAGCGAATCGTCTCCAAGTGGCATCCGCTGGCGTCGGCAGCCTCACTGATTTTCATTCGTAGTACGCTTGACTCCGTAGTAGCTACGGACTTTACGCTGAACCCGTATCCGCCGCCACTCCGGCCGCGGCGCTGCATGTGACGACCATGCCACTGCCCATCGCCTTGATTCGCTACTGCCTGATTGCCTTGCTGATCGGCTGGGTTCTGCCCGCTTCTGCTCAGGCGGAGCCTGCCGCAGCAGACCTGCGCCAAACCTGGCAGATGCTCGATTACATCGCGGTCGACTACCCCGGCGCGGTCCAGGCCGGTCGCGTAATTGCCCCCAACGAATACGCCGAAATGAGCGAGTTTGCCGGCGCCGTGCGCAGTCAGCTGGCAGCATTGCCCAGTGGCCAGAACCAGCAGGAGCTGACGGCCCAGGCCGACCGCCTGGTCCAGGCGGTGGCAGAGAAGGCCGACCCGGCGCAAGTGGCAACGTTGGCGCGCGGGCTCGGCACGACGCTGTTGGCCCGCTACCCGATCGGCGCTGTTCCGGCGAGCGCGCCGAAGACCTCCCAGGCCGCGTCCATCTACAGCCAGCAGTGCGCGGCCTGTCACGGCCCCACAGGTCACGGTGATGGCCCCGCCGCGCAAGCGTTAAGTCCGCCGCCGATCGCGTTCACCGATGCCACTCGCGCCGCGCAGCGAACGCCGCTGTCGTTGTACGAGGTCATTTCCCAGGGTGTGCCGGGTACCGGCATGGTCAGCTTCTCTGGGCTGTCAGAAAGTGATCGCTGGGCGTTGGCATTCTATGTGGGCAGCTTGGGGTACTCCTCGCAAGCCAAGGCTCAAGGTGAGGCGTTATGGCGCACCAGTGCCGAGGCCCATACGCACATTCCCTCGCTCGAAGCGCTGACACGCACGCGAGAGGCCGATCTTGCCACCACGATGCCCGCCGATCAGGCAAACGCGATCATCGCCTACCTGCGTTCGCAGCCACAGGTAGTAAACGAAGCGGTACCAGGAGCCGATCGCTTTGCGGTGGCGCGGCAGCGACTGGCCGCCAGCCAGCGCGCTTACGCTGATGAGGACCTGGCTCAAGCCAAAAAGCTTGCGCTCTCGTCCTATCTGGATGGTGTAGAGCCGCTTGAACCCACGCTGGCCACGCGCAATCCGTCATTGCTGCGAGAGATCGAGACGGCCATGGCAGGCTACCGCGCGCAGCTGGATCAGCATGCGCCCGCGGCTGACGTTGCCGGGCAGGCAGCGCAAATTGCCCAGCTGTTTGATCGCGCGGACGTGGCGCTGCAGGACACCCGAATAGGCGCCAGCACCGCGTTTCTAGGCAGCTTTACCATCTTGGTACGCGAAGGACTGGAAGCGCTGCTGATCGTGATTGGTATCGTGGCGTTCTTGCGTAAAGCCGAGCGGTCTGATGTGTTGCCGTATGTGCATGCGGGTTGGATCTGCGCGTTGTTGGCAGGCGCAGCTACCTGGGCGGTGGCCACTTACTTTGTTGATATCAGCGGTGCGAACCGGGAAGTCACTGAGGGCGTCTCGGCCTTGTTCGCTGCCGCTGTCCTGCTCAGCGTAGGCATCTGGATGCACCAAAAGAGCCTTGCAGGGCGGTGGCAGGAGTACCTGCACGCCAAGCTGACGACTGCGCTGACACGGCGCTCGGCTGTTTTCCTGTTCATGCTGGCCTTTGTCGCGGTGTACCGCGAGGTGTTTGAGACGATCTTGTTCTACATCGCGATGTGGAGCGATCAGGCGTCCACCGCCATCCTCGCAGGCCTGGCGGCGGGAATCGCGGTGTTGGCTGCGGTGGCGTACTGGATGCTGCGCATGAGCAGGCGGCTGCCGATTGGCCGGTTCTTTTCGATCAGCTCGATTCTCATCGCGGTGATGGCGGTCATCCTGATCGGTAAAGGCGTGGCCGCGTTGCAGGAAGCGGGCTGGATCTCTCAAACACCGCTCGCGTTGCCGCGCATCGAGTGGATCGGCCTGTATCCCACCTGGCAGTCGCTGCTGGCGCAGGTATTGGTAGGCACCGCCGCCATCGTGGGGTTCCTCGCCAATGCCCGTTCCGGTGTGCGTAGACAGCCAGGCGCAAACAAGCAATGAAACAACACAGCAGAGGACCAAGACATGAGTGATTGCGGGTGCCACCACGAAGCCAAGAACAAGGAGGAGCGACGCATCCTCTGGATCGCCTTGGTCCTGAATGCAGCGATGGCCGTGATCGGCGGCATTGCCGGCTGGATTGCCCATTCCACCGGGCTGCTGGCTGACGCGCTGGACATGCTGTCTGACGCCACCGCCTATGCCATTGGCCTGGTCGCTATCGGGCGCACGGCGCGCTTCAAGGCCAACGCCGCGTGGGTCAGTGGCAGCGTGCTGCTGGTGCTGGGCGTAGGCGTGCTGGTCGAAGTCGGCCGCCGGGTGATGTACGGCGCCGAGCCGGTCAGCGGTTGGATGATCGGTACCGCTCTGGTCTCGCTGGCCGTGAACCTGAAGGTGCTCCGTATGCTCGCCCCCTTGAAGTCTGGCGAAGTGCATCTGCGAGCGACCTGGCTGTTTACCCGCGCCGATGTGGTGGCCAACGTTGGGGTGATTCTGGCCGGCCTGTTGGTGTGGTGGCTGGCCAGCCCCTACCCGGATTTCGTGATCGGCGCCCTGATCGGCCTGTATGTGATCAAGGAGGCTTTCGAGATCTTGGGTGATGCTCGCCGGGCGCGTGCCGACGCGCGCAAAACGCCTGCATGACAGCGCTTGGCCGGCTGAGCTGTGGCCTGCGCTGGCTGCTGCTGGCGCACTTGGCCGTGGGCCTTGTGACGCAGCCGGTGCTGGCAGTGGTTGGCGAGCTCCATGCTCAAACCCATCTGGCCGCGGCCGACCATGACCCGGCAGTGGCATCACCAGCTTCCGAGCGTGGCGTAGACGCCGCGCTGCACCGGCTACAGCAGCTGGTGCTGTGCTGTAGCCAGGCCGCGCCGGCTCCAGAAATAGTGTTGGCCATTGCTCATATCGGCCGGCATTGGCCGTCGGCGACAGCCCATGCGGACAGATATCGGCATGAGCACCTGCTCGCGCCGTTCCGGCCGCCGATCGCAGGGTGATGCGCGCCGGCGTGCGCCGGATCCCTGTTGGCTATCGAAAATTCTGGAGTACTTCATGCATGTGCGATTGGCGGCCCTGGCCGCGTGGCTACTGTTGAGCGCGGCGGCAACGCCGGCGACAGCAGAAGAGCTGATGACCTTGGACGACGCGTTTGCACGCGTGGCCCAAACCCACCCCGAGCTGCGCCTGGTCGATGCGCGAGCCACGGTGCTCGCTGCCGAGCGCGACCAGGCCGTGCAGCGGCCACCGTGGACGTTGGGGGCGGAGGTTGAAAATGCGCTGGGCACGGGCGCGGCCCGTGGCCTGGACAGCGCGGAGTTGACCTTGAGCCTGAGCTCGGTCCTGGAGCGCGGCGGCAAGCTCGACGCCCGCCGCACCTTGGCCCAAAGCCGGATTGATGCACTGGCCGTGCAGCGCGAGACCAGGCGGCTGGACCTGCTCGCCGAGACGGCGCAGCGCTATTTGGCCGTTGTCGGTGCCGACCGGCAACGCAGCCTGACGAACATGGATGTCGGCCAGCGCCAGCGGACCGTCGCCGCTGCCCGGCAGCGCCTGCAGGCTGGCGCGTCTCCCGAATCGGTGATGCTCACCGCACAAGCAGCACTGGCGAGAGCAGAGTTGACCCGTGATCGGGCCGAGCAGCAGCGCATTGCCGCCCGGCAGCACCTTGCTGCCCTCTGGGGCGAACGTGCTCCGAGCTTCGAGGTGGCCGCGGCGGATCCCATGACCCTGCCGGCGATCGCGTCCATGCAGTCGCTGGCCGAGGAATTGGAGCGCACTCCCGAGTTGGCGCAGTTTGCCGATGCCCGCCGGATCGCGCAGGCACGACTGCAGCTGGCGCGTTCGGCGGCCTCGCCGGACTTGTCGTGGCAGCTGGGCGTGCGCCGCCTGCAGGAGACTGACGACACCGCGCTGGTGGCCAGCCTGTCCATGCCACTGGGCAGCCGCAGCCGCGCGCAGCCGGAGATCCGCGCCGGCGAAGCCGAGCTGGAGGTTCTGACGATCGAGCGCGAGGCCAAGGGCCTGTCGCTGTATTCCACGCTGGTCGAAGCCCATGGTCGCTACACCGTGGCGCAGGCCGAGGTGGCACGGCTGCAAGGCGAGGTGCTGCCGAAGTTGGCCCGGGCTGAGAAGGCCGCCGAGCGCGCCTATCGCGCCGGCGCGATCAGCTACCTGGAATGGGCACAGCTGCAGTCCGAACGCACGGCCATGGCCCAGCAGCAGCTGGACGTGGCGCTCGATGCGCAGCGCGCCCTGATCGAAATTCAACGCCTGACCGGCCAAGCGCTTGTCGCGCCGCCGGCGGCTGCTTCCACCGGAGAGACCCCATGAATCGCTTTTCTTGGACCGCACTGGGCATGGCCCTGATGATGCTGGCCGCCTGCAACGCGTCGGCCCCCAACGAAGCGTCCGAAGGCGGCGCCGCCGCTGAGGGCGAAGAGCACGGCGAGCACGAGGAAGCGCCGCTGGAAACCAAGATTGCCGCCAAAGCTGCGCAGGCAGCGGGTATCCAGGTCGCACCGGCAGGCCCCGGTGAGATTGCTGACGAGCATGAGGTGCAAGGGCTGTTGACCCCGATTGACGGTCGCATCGCGCAGGTCACGGCACGCTTCCCCGGACCGGTCCGCTCCGTGCGTGCGGGCGTGGGTGATCAGGTACGGGCCGGCCAGGCACTGGCCACGGTAGAGAGCAACCTGAGCCTGACCACCTATACCGTCACCGCGCCGATCAGTGGCGTGGTCATGGCGCGCACGGCCGCCGTAGGCATGGCCGCCGCTGAGGGCGCGCCGCTGTTTGAGGTCGCCGACCTGTCCACGCTGTGGGTGGACCTGCACATCTTCGGCGCCGACGCCCAGCACATCGGTGCTGGCGTGCCGGTGACGGTTACCCGCTTGAGCGATGGCGTCACCGCACAGACCACCTTGGAGCGCGTCCTGCCCGGCACCGCCACCGCCAGCCAAAGCACCATTGCGCGCGGCACGGTGGCCAACACCGATGGCCTGTGGCGGCCGGGGTCGGCGGTCAAGGCGCGGGTCACCGTGGATCGCCAATCGGCAGCGTTGGTGGTGCCGATCACGGCGCTGCAGACCGCAGAAGACCAGGACGTGGTCTACGTGCAGCAGGGCGAAACCTACCACACCCGGCCGGTGAAGCTGGGGCGCCGCGACGCCGAACGCGCCGAAGTGCTGGAAGGCCTCAAGGCCGGTGAACAGGTGGTGGTGGCCCAAAGCTTCCTGATCAAGGCCGACATCGAAAAGTCCACCGTGGAAGAAGAATGAGGCCCGCCATGCTCGAACGCCTCATTGGGCTGTCCATCCGCCATCGCTGGCTGACGCTAGTGCTCACCGCTGCGCTGGTTGCGCTGGGCGTGTGGAGCTACCGTCACCTTTCCATTGACGCCACACCCGACATCACCAACGTCCAGGTCCAGATCAACACCCAGGCCCCGGGTTACTCGCCGCTGGAGGCCGAACAACGGGTCACCTTTGCCATCGAAACGGCCATGGCCGGTCTGCCCAAGCTGGACTACAGCCGCTCGCTGTCGCGCTACGGGCTTTCGCAGGTCACCGTCGTCTTCAAGGACGGCACCGACCTGTACTTTGCCCGCCAGCAGGTCGCCGAGCGCCTGCAGCAGATCGCCTCCCAGCTTCCCGAAGGGTTGGACCCGGAAATGGGGCCGATCTCCACCGGGTTGGGCGAGATCTTCATGTACACCGTGGAGGCCGAGCCCAACGCTCGCAAGCCCGACGGCACCCCGTACACGGCCACGGACCTGCGCACCCTGCAGGACTGGGTGATCCGGCCGCAGCTGCGCACCACGCCCGGCGTCACCGAGGTCAACACCATCGGCGGCTTCGAGCGGCAGATCCACATCACTCCCGATCCAGCTCAGTTGGTGGCGCTGGGCTTCACGTTGAACGACGTGGTCGCCGCGGTCATGCGCAACAACCAGAACATCGGCGCCGGCTACATCGAGCGCAACGGACAGCAGTTCCTGGTGCGCGTGCCGGGCCAGCTAGCCAATCTGGAGGCAATCGGCAACATCGTGCTGGACCGGCGCGATGGCGTGCCCATTCGGGTGCGCGACGTCGCTAGCGTGGGCGAAGGCAAGGAGCTGCGCACGGGCGCGGCCACCCAGAATGGCCACGAGGTCGTGGTCGGTACCGCCTTCATGTTGTTCGGCGCCAACAGCCGGGAAGTCTCCCAGGCGGCCGCGGCCAAGCTGGATGCCGCCAACGCCAGCCTGCCTGCCGGCGTCCATGCCAAGGCCGTCTATGACCGCACCGCGCTGGTGGATCGCACCATCGGCACGGTGTCCAAGAACCTGATCGAGGGCGCGCTGCTGGTGGTGGTGGTGCTGTTCCTGCTGCTGGGCAATGTGCGCGCCTCGTTGATCACCGCGGCGGTGATCCCGTTGGCGATGCTGTTCACCATCATCGGCATGGTGCGTGGCGGCGTGTCGGGCAACCTGATGAGCCTGGGCGCGCTGGACTTCGGCCTGATCGTGGACGGGGCGGTGATCATCATCGAGAACTGTCTGCGCCGGTTCGGCGAGGCGCAGCACGCGCTAGGCCGCCAGCTCAACGATGAAGAGCGCTATGACCTGACCGCCTCGGCCACCGCCGAGGTGATCCGTCCCAGCCTGTTTGGCCTGGGCATCATCGCCGCGGTCTACCTGCCGATCTTCTCGCTGTCCGGGGTAGAAGGAAAAATGTTCCACCCGATGGCGATCACGGTGGTGCTGGCCCTGACCGGCGCCATGGTGTTGTCGCTGACCTTCGTGCCGGCGGCGATCGCCAGCTTCCTGCGCGGCCGTGTGGCTGAGCACGACAACCGCCTGATGCGCTGGTCGCGTGCCCGTTATACGCCGCTGCTGGATTGGGCCCTGCGTCGGCGCGTGGTGGTGCTGGCCGGCGCGGCCGTGCTGGTGGTGGGCTGTGGCGTGCTGGCCACCCGCTTGGGTTCGGAGTTCGTGCCGAGCCTGGATGAGGGCGACATCACCTTGCAGCCCATGCGTATTCCCGGCACCAGCTTGGAGCAGTCGGTGGCCATGCAGGAAACGCTGGAGAAGCGCCTGGCCCAGTTCCCGGAGGTGGCCAACATCTTCTCAAAGATCGGCACCGCCGAGGTGGCCACCGATCCTATGCCGCCGTCGATGGCCGACACCTTCCTGATGCTCAAGCCCCGCGACCAGTGGCCCGACCCGCGCAAGCCCAAGGCCGAGCTGGTGGAAGAGCTGGAGGCGGCGGCCAAGGAAATCCCGGGCAGCAACTACGAGTTCACCCAGCCCATCCAGATGCGCACCAACGAGTTGATCTCCGGCGTCCGTTCGGACGTGGCGGTCAAGGTCTACGGCGACAACCTTGACCAGTTGACGCGCCTGGCCAGCCGGGTCGAGCGGGTCATGCGTAGCGTCCCCGGCGCCGAAGACGTCAAGGCCGAGCAGGTCTCCGGCCTGCCGCTGCTGACCATCACGCCAGATCCGGCGGCATTGGCACGGTATGGCCTGAACCCGGGCGATGTGCAGGAAACGGTGGCCACCGCCATTGGGGGCAGTGTTGCCGGCCAGTTGATCGAGGGCGACCGCCGCTTCGACCTGGTCGTGCGCCTGCCCGAAGCGCAGCGCCAAGACCCCGCTGTGCTGGCAGATCTGCCCATTCCGCTGCCGGCAAGCACCAGTGTCGATGAGTCCAGCCGTCTGGCCGCCGGCGCCAATGGGGGGCCTCGCACGGTGCCGCTGCGGGAAGTGGCGAAGATCCAGGTAGAGCGCGGGCCCAATCAGATCAACCGCGAGAACGGCAAGCGCCGCGTGGTGATCACCGCCAACGTGCGCGAGCGCGATCTGGGCGGGTTCGTCGGCGAGTTGCGCACACGCATCGGCCAGGATGTCGCGCTTCCAGAGGGCTACTGGATCGATTACGGCGGCACCTTCGAGCAGCTGATCTCGGCCACCCAACGCCTGGGCGTGGTCGTTCCGGTGACACTGGCGTTGATCTTCGCTCTGCTATTCATGGCCTTCGGCTCGGCCAAGGATGCGGCCATTGTGTTCAGTGGCGTGCCGCTGGCGCTGACCGGCGGTGTGCTGGCACTGGCTCTGCGCGGGATTCCGTTGTCGATCTCTGCCGGCGTGGGCTTCATCGCGCTGTCGGGCGTGGCCGTACTCAACGGGCTGGTCATGATCGCCTTCATCCGCCGTCTGCGCGAACAGGGCGATCCGCTAGACGACGCTGTGCGCGACGGCGCCCTTGGACGCCTGCGACCGGTGTTGATGACCGCCCTGGTAGCCTCGCTGGGCTTCCTACCCATGGCCTTGAATGTCGGTGCTGGCTCGGAAGTGCAGCGGCCGCTGGCCACTGTCGTCATCGGCGGCATCGTCTCATCCACCGCATTGACCTTGTTGGTGCTGCCGGTGCTCTATCGTTGGCTGCATCGCGACCGAGCTCCCCGCGCCGGTAGCACTGCTTTGGAGTCCCCATGAACGAGCTCAACCTGGAACAGGTCCGTGCGGCGATGTTTACCGACCCGGGCGTGAAAGCGGTGGACGACCTGCGCCTGGTCGCCGGTGAGCATGGCCGTGCGATCGCGGCCACCATCACGGTCGCGGCGCCCTCGGTCGACCTGGACCTGGTGCATGCTGTGATTGCCCAGGTCCTGGCCGATCAATTCGGCATCGATCAGATCATGCTGTGTTTCAACGACCCGGGCCCGGTACCGCCGCCGCCCACCGCGGCGCCGTTAAAGAAGATGTGATCGCAGCCCCTGGCTCTATGCGTCTGCGCTGGCAGGCGCATAGAGCTGATGACCCGGCAACGCGCACGCGCCGGCATACACAAAGGCCACGCTTTGCCGCGCCCGGGTGAAGGCCACGTAGTATTTCGGCGGCGCGGTGATACGCGCTGCATCGGCCGTGCGCAGGTACTGCGTCAACGGCCCGTTCGGAAAGATGAGGACCCGACTGTAGGTGCGGCCCTTGCACTGCCCAAAGTTCACCGCCGGCAGTCCGTCGCACGCCTGCCGCCGGTCATGCCGGAGCACGGTGGGGGCGAACTCCTGCATGTACGCGGCCACATCCCCTGGAGCGACGAGGTAGATGCCATCGTGTCCGGTGACCTCGCCATTGCCTGATTGGGTCCGCGGCATCTGCGGATAGAGCGTGTCAGCCATATCGCACAGGGCCTGGACGCAGCGCAGACTGGTGAGGCGGTGATCCAGCCGGCATAAGCCGTCGGCCTCCCAAATCTGAAACAGCGCTGCCAGATTCGGACCACGGTATTGGCTGTACCTTTGCGCATAGTTGGTCGCATACGTGGCTTGGCGCGTATCGCCTACCAACGTGATGGCAATCTCGCTCTTCAACAGCCGTTCGACCAGATCCAGATCAAAGCCGGCCAGATCCTGGACTTCGTCGATGTAGAGCTCGTCGTACATCGCCGCCAATCGCGCCACGACCTGGCCTTGGGTCAGCTCATCGCAGCGCACAGCGAAATCGGCCGCTCGGTCCGAATACATCCGGTTGCCCGCCAGGTAGTGGCGCGCCACCTGGGTGCGTGGGGCGCGGTTGTTGGTGACACCTTCTACGAACAGGATGGTCTCGATGCGAGGCTCAGGGCAAAGCGCAGCCTGGTACGGGCGAATGCACTGGCGCAGCAGAAAGCCATACCAGCTGTGCAAGGTGACATGCGCGGGGACCGCGCCTGCGTGGGCCTCAAACGAGCGCCGGATCTCTTCCAGGTTTTCCAGCGTGTAGGTGACAATCGCGATGCGGCGCTCAGGTCGCTCCAAGGCCTGCCGGACCAGCAACGTGGTCTTGCCCGAGCCGGCTGCCGAGAGCAGGACCCGGTTAGGTGATGGCACGCTGGACATAGTCCGGGAACCTGATCGAGTGCGGGCTATTGAAAATCGCCAAGGCCGTATCGGTCTTATGGCCCTTCATGTACTTGAGCAGCGCCACCTCATCGGCAAAGGCCTTGCCCAGCACGGTATTGAGTTCGGCCAGCGAGTTGGCTTTGATCAGCTGCTCTTCCAGCGAAGGGGCGCTCTCGTCGGAATCGTAATAGATCGCGTTGATGTGCTCGGCATAGCGCTCTTGCACAACTGCGATATCACCGTCGTTGTCGGTGATCACCTTGGCCTGAATCCTCAGTCGATCGGCAATCTGCAAGAAGCGTTTGAATGCCAACGACTTGACCGAAATGATGTCTACGCCGTGAGCCATCGGCGCCACGCCGTGATGGTCACTGTAGGCACGCTGCACGATCAGTTCGTCGGAAGGGCCTTCCACCAGGATCGCCTGCTTGGCCAGGATCAACCGCAGCGTGTCGTGGCCCGGCAGCTTCATGAAATAGTCGTGGGTATCGCTGGGCAGCTGGTCCAGCTTCATCTGGCCTTGCGCGCTGAACAGGATCACGTTGTCCACGCCCAGCTTGTTCAACACGAAGCTGCTGTGGGTGGCGATGATCACCTGCTGGGCGGTGGAGAGGGCCGCAATCTTGTCGATCAGCTGGGTCATGCTGGAATAGGACAGATGGTTCTCCGGCTCCTCGATCAGCAGCACGTGAGCCGCGCCGGCCGCGTGCATCGCCAGCTTCATCTTCACCGCGCTTTGCTCGCCCTTGCCGGCCTGGGTGAACGGGAGCTCATCCAGGTAGGGTGACAGGCTGGTTTCCCACGTTGAGCGCGGCGATGTGTCCACGCCTACCGTCAATGCCCTGTGGCTGATGTCCCCGGTGTGCTCGGTCAAGTAGGCATTGATCGCTGCCACATCCGCTTCTTCGGAAAAGCTCTGCCGCATGCGGCGGAAGCTCAGCGACAGCGAGACGCGCTGCGCAGGCGTCAGTGCCTGCTCGATGATGCCGGCGATATAGCGATCGGCACCGGACAAGGTCTTGATGCCGTGCGTGTCGATGATGGTCGAGTCGAACGGAATACTACGGGCGGTGACGCCATTGTTGGCGAAGGAGTACCAGCGCACCGTGTAGTACTCCACCGGCAGGCTGACCGCGCCCTGGTGCTGCTGCAGGTAGGCGTTGAACTCCTCGCGGTAGTCGTCGTTGAGCTCGACCAGCAGCCGGATGCCGGCGGTATCCAGACGCAGGGAGTTGTTGGTGCCGCGTAACGACGCCAGCGCGGCGTCGGCGCCCAGATAGGCTTCGATGGAGATCCGTGGCGGCGAGGCCGGCGTGCCCGTGGCAAGCGCTCCCAAGTACTCCTGCACCGTGGGCTGGTGGAACAGGTAGGGCGTGAGCTCGTAGGCAAGATTGCGCCCATGCAGCTGGCCGGTGACCACCGCGTGGATGGCCTCCAGCAGGGTGGATTTACCGACCTCGTTGTCGCCCACCACCAGGTTCATGTGGGCATTGAGGGGCAGGTCCAGATGGCGAAACGACTTGAAGTTGTCGATGACGATACGTTCGATCGGCATGCACAGTCCTATGATGGCCAACGGGCTCGGTGGCGGAGCCTGCCTGCACCCTGGCTGGCCTCCTTTCCGCTCTGGGCCATACTACCCAGCGATCGCCGGCCCTGGGCGGTTTCGTACTGCTTGGGACGCCGGGAAGGGTCAGAATCCGCCTTACGCGGGATAATTCAATATTATCCCGTATAACTATTTTCGCCGACGAGCGGTCGTCTACCTGCTTTAATAGTATGTAATTACATGGTATGTAATACATTACGAAATAAAGTGAGGTGGCACGATGGCGCGCGCAGGACTCTATAAGAGTGACGTCCAGAAGGCGCGCGACGCGCTGCTGGCCCAACGCAAGAAGCCGTCAGTCGACGCGGTGCGAGTGGCCTTGGGCAACACGGGCTCCAAGACCACGATCCACCGCTACTTGCGTGAACTGGAAGGAGAGGAAGGCGGCGGTCCGGCGAGGACGGTAGCCGTTAGTGATGCTTTGCAGGACTTGGTTGCGCGCTTGGCCTCGCGGCTCCAGGAGGAAGCAGAGGCCATCCTCACCCAGGAGCGTGAGCGCCATCAGGCTGAGCTCCACAGTCGGCAACAGGCGCTTTCCGGTGCCCAAGAGGAGGCTGCCGCCTTGAGCAGTCGGCTGCAGCGCACCGAAGCAAGCCTGCACCAAGAGCAAGCTGCTCACGCCCTCCTTCAACAGAATCTAGGTGACAGGATCGCGGAAATCGCCCAGTTGAACGAGCGCATCGCTGGCATGACGGTGCGGCTGGCTGATCATGAGGCGCATACGCGTTCTCTGGAGGACAAGCATGCCCATGCCCGGGAAGCGCTTGAGCACTACCGCACTTCAACCAAAGAGCAGCGTGAGCAAGAGCTTCGCCGTCACGAGCATCAGGTCCAAGAGCTGCAAGTAGCCTTACGTCAGGCCAATGAAGCCTTGGGCGCGAAGAATCAGGAGCTGTTGGTGCTGAACCGCGACAATGGTCAATGGCTGGAGCGCCACGGGCGGATTGAGCGTGAGCTTGCCCAGCTACGACAGGCCCACGAAGGCCAACACAGCGAGGTCGTGGCGTTGCGCCAGACCGCGACGGACTATTTGGCACTGCAGGAGCGCTGGAAGACTGACGCCAAGACCTTGGATACCATGCGCAACGAGCTAGCTCAAGTTCAAGACACCCTTGCGCGGGAGCGTGAGCGCCGCGAGAGCGCTGAAGCCGATGCGTTGCGTGCCAATGCACGTCTTGAAGCGCTAGAGCCTCTACTGAATCAACTGACGCCAGCACAAAATGCGGTGAAGAAAACTCGGCGCGGCCATGCGCAAGATGGGGGAGCCGACTGACGAGGCTGCTCGTTTGTCTGCTAGCGGCTGGGGTGGCGCTCACCTGTCCAGTACGCCCATTCCATAGGGACGACCCAATCTACAAACAGTTTGGCTACTGAGGACTCCGGTGCCAAATGATAGGGCTTGAACATGCCTTGCTCGGGCGAACTGGTCATCAGGTAGCGCAGGCGCTTCTGGACCTCCTGAAAGATGGCTTCCCGCACATGGGCGCTGTCGTGCACGCCAAGACGCATCGCCACCGAGGCACCTTGGCGTACCGCCGCCCAGCAGCAGTAACGCCACCGCGCGATCGGCAAGCCCCGCGGTCCGGATTGAAAGACGAACCCCACATCACGTGCCCAGCCTGGGTCGAAGTGATGTTTGAGCAATTGCTGCTCCAGAAACTGCTCGGTCTCCCAGAGTGCAAGTTCATCCCACAGCTCCAGTTTCGCGTCCGCCAAGTCTACATCGTGTGCCATATCGCCGAGTTGGTCTTCCAGCACCGGGAGCAGGTGCCTGCGCTCGTGGGTAGACCAGGCGAAAGCCCATTGCAGATCTTCGATGGGCGTGACCTCGGCATCGGGGCGGATCTGCCATCGATCCGCTGGCCAGGGAACTTGGATCAAGGCCAAGTCTCGCAGCGTGTCCAGCACCAGCAAGGTGGAGCGGCGTGTGGGCGCCACCGGTAGGCGTCGTAGCTGCGCGGCTAACAGTGCGGCTAGGAAAAGGGTGCCACGAAGGCCCAACTCCTCGATGCTGGCGACCCCAGATGGCGTCATTGACGAGGTTCCGGGCATGCGGTTTCCGGGGATGAGGGAGCGGCGTGGCTCCTGGGGGGGGGGCGGCGCTACCGGTGTCGCCGGTTGCCTCAAAGCTAAGAATATCTTAGTATGCAAGGCTGGGTACATCCGCCATCCTTATGGGGTCTCCATGGGGTGCGCGCGTGACTTTGTCCGTCGACTCAACACCGACCTTCGCTCGACGCCTCAAACAAGCCCGCCTGCACACGGGTTTGTCGCAGAAGGAGTTGGGCATCCGGGCCGGTCTGGATCCTCACGTGGCCAGCCCCCGAATCAACCAGTACGAGCGTGGCAAGCACGAGCCCATGCTGGAGATTGCTGAGCGGTTGGCCCAAGCGTTGGGGATCCCCGCCGCCTTCCTTTACACCGACGATGATCTGCTGGCCAAGTTGCTCCTGCGCTGGGGCTCGCTAAGCAAGCAGCAGAAGCGCGAGTTGGTGAAGCTGATCGAGGCCACGCCCGAGAAGTAAACCGAACAAGCGCTCGCCCTATGGGCAACTCTTCGCCTCAACCCGCCCTTTGGGCGCTTCTGGAGGGAGCTGCAGTGTCCGCGGCTAGTGCGACTGACAAGTCGCGACATCTCAGGCTTACTTGAGATTTTGTTCACGACCGATACACACGCGCCTTGTCTAAAGTGATATACCATGTCGCCCGTGTCAGCCTCCTCACTTCTACTGCGACTGTTCCTGATCGCCATGCTCGTGCTTAACGGCGCGTGGTCGGCGTTTGCGTCCGTCAGTATGAACCCGGTCATGGAAGAGCAGGCCAGCGAAGTGGCTGCCGCGGTGCAAGTCGACGAAGACTGCTTCGCCCATCACAGTGCTGAGCATCATCCCGATGCCACATCGATTGAAAAGGCTGGCACTGGGCATGGCGACCATGCCGGTCCCGACTGTTGCAAGTCTTCTGCGTGCCGGTGCGCCTGCGTACACGCTTGCGCGAGCGCACTTCCTGCGCGCCTGCATGTTTCGGTGCAACTGGCCTTGGGCCTGGATGTCATGCCGCTGCCCCTAGGGCATGCGGCACCTGCCTTGCCTCATCTGATCCGACCACCGATCGGCTAAGCGTCCCTAGGCGCCGCAATGGCGCCGTTGGTGTGGCTTGCATGCCTGTTTAGGCCAGCCGCCCGCTCTGTACCACCGCCCGCCGGTGGCAACACGACGCTTGGAGCATTTTCATGTCGCATGATGATTTTCGTGGTCCACGCGGTGGACCGCTGCTGCCTTCGCGGCGGCGATTTGTCCAAGGCTTGGCCTTGGGAGGCGCAGTCGCAGGATTAGGTTTCTGGCCCAAAGCCAGTTGGGCGCTCAAGGGGCCGGGACAACCCAACGTACTATCGGGCACTGAGTTTGACCTGACCATTGGCGAGACGCCGATGAACTTCACCGGCAAGACCCGCACCGCGATCACGGTCAACGGGTCCGTTCCGGCGCCGTTGCTGCGGTGGCGGGAAGGCACCACGGTCAACTTGCGCGTCTCTAATGCATTGCCCGCTAACTCCATCCATGGCGCGGACACCTCCATCCATTGGCACGGCATCATTTTGCCGGCCAACATGGACGGCGTGCCGGGTCTGAGCTTTGACGGTATCGGACGTGGTGAGACCTACCACTACCGGTTCACCCTGCATCAGGGCGGAACCTACTGGTACCACAGCCACTCCGGGTTCCAGGAACAAGCCGGGCTCTATGGCCCGATCGTCATCGACCCATTGGAGCCGGAGCCCTTCAGTTTCGATCGCGACTACGTCGTGATGCTGAGCGATTGGACAGACCTGGACCCGACGGCCCTGTTCGATCGTTTGAAGAAGATGCCGGGCCATGACAATTACTACAAGCGCACGGTCGGCGATTTTGCGCGCGATGTGAAGCGCAACGGCCTGTCGGCCACGTTGGAAGATCGCAAGATGTGGGGCGTGATGCGGATGACGCCCACGGACCTGTCCGACGTCAACGCCAACACCTACACCTACCTGATGAACGGCACGACCTCACTGGGCAACTGGACCGGTTTGTTCCGCAGTGGCGAGAAGGTGCGCCTGCGTTTCATCAATGGCTCTGCCATGACGTACTTCGATGTGCGTATTCCGGGGCTGAAGATGACCGTGGTGGCGGCAGATGGCTTGTATGTCCATCCGGTTTCCGTCGACGAGTTCCGCATCGCGGTAGCAGAAACCTTCGATGTGATCGTGGAGCCCTCCGGGCAGGACGCATTCACCATCTTTGCCCAAGACTCCGGTCGCACCGGCTACATCAGCGGCACGCTCGCTGTGCGCGAAGGATTACGCGCGCCCGTTCCGTCTGTGGATCCCCGGCCGCTGCTGACGATGGCAGACATGGGCATGGATCATGGGTCGATGGATATGTCTGGCGGCAGCAAGGGCATGGAAGGCGGCTGTGGTGCGGCCATGGGCATGCCTGGCATGACCCCACCTGTCAGCGGTAACGCGACCTCGGCCCATGCAGGCCATGCGATGCCCGCCGCCGGCGATGGTGCCATGGCAGGCATGCAGCACGGGGGCATGCAATCACACCCTGCTAGCGAGACCAACAATCCCCTGTTGGACAACCAAGCCATGAGCGTGAGTTCGCGCTTGGATGATCCGGGCAATGGCCTGCGCGATAACGGCCGTCATGTGCTGACGTATTCCATGCTCAAGAGCACCTTTGAAGACCCTGACGGACGCGACCCCGGTCGCGAGATCGAGCTGCATCTGACCGGACACATGGAGAAATTCTCCTGGGGCTTCAACGGTCAGAAGTTTTCCGATGTCGAGCCGCTGCGGCTGAACTACGGCGAGCGTATGCGCATCGTATTGGTTAACGACACGATGATGACCCATCCCATCCATTTGCACGGCATGTGGAGTGACGTGGAGGACGACAACGGCAACTTCATGGTGCGCAAGCACACGGTGGATATGCCGCCAGGTAGCCGACGCACGTATCGCGTGCGTGCCGATGCGTTGGGCAGCTGGGCGTTCCATTGCCACCTGCTTTATCACATGGAAGCCGGAATGATGCGCACGGTGAGGGTCGACGAATGAACATCAATAGACGCGATACCACCCTGACTGCGCTGACGGCTATCTCGCTGGCCCTGGCCAATGCGGCCAGCGCCCAATCTATGCAGCACGGCTCCATGCAGATGGAGCAGGGCGCGCAGACCCAGACTCAGGATCACTCTGCACATCAGGCACCGACATCAAAACCTGCGCCAGCCCAAAAGCCTGCAACACCGGCCAAGACGAGCGAAGCGACGATCGATCATGCGGCGATGGGCCACGCCGAGCCGCAGGCTAACGCAGCCGAGCCTGCCATGCAGGGCATGGACCATTCGCAGATGGGGCACGGCTCGCCCGCGAGCACACCTGCGGCGCCCACAGCGCAGGCGCAGTCGATGCAGGGCATGGATCACAGTCAGATGGCACAGCCCGCTGCAGCCGACACCTCCGGCACGGCCACGCCTGCGATGCAGGGGATGGACCATTCGCAGATGGGCCATGATTCGCCCGCGCCCGCTACACCAGAAGCGGGAATGCAATCGATGGAGGGCATGGACCACAGTCAGATGGGACACGGGCCTGCAGCGCCAACGCAGCCGCGCACCCCGATTCCCGCGGTGACGGACGCGGATCGCAAGGCGGCCATCGCGCCGGAACACGCGCATCCGGTGCATGACAACTCGATCAAGAGCTACGTGCTGCTCAATCGCCTGGAAACCTGGGATGCCGATCCGGGCACCGGGCTGGGCTGGGAGGGCCAGGGCTGGATCGGTACGGACCTCAATCGCGTCTGGCTCCGCAGTGAAGGCGAACGCACGGATGGTCAGACCGAGTCGGCTGATCTGGAAGTGCTTTACGGCCGCAGTATCTCCACGTGGTGGGATGTGGTGGCCGGTGTGCGTCATGACTTCAAGCCTGGGGCATCGCAGAACTTCGCCGCTATCGGTGTACAGGGCTTGGCGCCGATGAAGTTCGAAGTGTCCGCCACAGCCTATCTCGGCGAAGGGGGCCAGACTGCCGCCAATGTCGAGGCCGAGTACGAATTGCTGCTAACCAACCGGCTGATCTTGCAGCCGCTGGTGGAAGTCACCGCCTATGGCAAGAACGATCCATTGCGCGGGATAGGTTCGGGTCTGAGTGCCGCTGAGGCGGGGCTACGACTTCGCTATGAGTTCACCCGAAAGTTCGCTCCCTACATCGGCGTGGTGTACGAGCGCGCGTTTGGCAATACCGCAGACATGCGACGCGAGCATGGCGAGTCCTTTGAAGACACGCGCTTGGTCATCGGCCTTCGTACCTGGTTCTAAGGGGAACTGACAATGAAATCCAACAAAAAGATGTGGGTATGGCTCGGTGCCGGCGTGGCATTGGTTGCGGTGGTCGCAACCGCCACGCTCTCTCTGGGCGTGTACAACGTGGCCGCCGACGATCCGCATAGTCGCCCGGTGTATGCGCTACTTGAAACGGCGCGCGAGCGTTCCATTGAGGTGCGCGCCGCCAAGCTTCAGCTACCCACGAACCTTGATGATCCTGAGCGTATCCGCCAGGGTGCGGGCAACTACAACGCCATGTGCGTGACCTGCCATCTTTCACCAGACGCGGCGGCCACCGAGATGAGCAAGGGCCTGTACCCCGCGCCACCGAACCTAAGCAAACAGCCGGTCGCTCCAGCTGAGGCGTTCTGGGTGATCAAGCACGGCATCAAGGCCAGCGGCATGCCCGCTTGGGGCGGCAGCATGGACGATGAGTTCATATGGAACATGTCGGCCTTCCTGCAGAAGTTGCCCACGCTGGACGCGACTGCGTACAAGGAACTTGTCGACAGCAGCGAGGGCCATTCGCATGGCGGCGGCGAGACGCAAGGCCACCATGACGACGAAAAGGCCGAGGATCACCCTGCCTTATTCGAGCCGGGCAACAACTCCATGCCGCATGCGCACCCGCCGGGCGTGGACGACGATCACCACGGCCCGACACCCAGCGACACGGAAGTCGGGTTGGTGAGCCACGGCCATCCCGACGGCAAGGTGGAGTCGCACCCTGCACCACACACGCCCGTGGCCGATGACGGCCATGCGCACCCCCATTGATCTTCTTGGAGCCCACGCAATGAACGCAACAGCAATCTCGTTCACCCTCGCACTGGCACTGGCCGTCGTGTCCCCCGCAATGGCGCAGGCGACACAGCCGCACGCACATCACCCCGCTGCCGCGGCATCTGCGGACGTCGACGTCCCAGTCACTGCAGAGGCCGCGGTCGCCGTAGCGGAGCGTTTCAACAGGGCCCTGTCTAGCGGCGATCTGGCCACGGTCGAAGCCCTGCTCGCTGCCGACGTTCTCATCCTCGAGTCCGGGGGCGCCGAACGCAGCCGCGAGGAATACATGGGCCATCACGCAGTCAGCGATGCGGCGTTCCTCAAGGGCGCCCATCGCCAGCTGCTCCGTCAGCGCGCACGAGCCGCTGGCGAGTTCGCGTGGGTCGGAACCGAAAGCGAGTTGCATGCCCAGAAGGACGGCCAGCCACTGACCGTCCAGAGCGACGAGACGATGGTGCTGAAGGAGACCGCGGACGGCTGGCGGATCGTCCACATCCACTGGTCCTCGCGGACCAAGCGCTGAGTCGAGAGATTGAAATGACTACGCTCACATTGCACCGTCTGACTTTTGTGGTCCTTGCCGTGGCTGGTCTGGGTGCTTGCACCCAGGATGCTTCATCCGCGCAACCCACAACCTCGCCCTCCGCACAGGTTGTCGTCCAATCAGCCGACGCGACTCCAGCAGCCCTGCCACGCATGACCGTCCACAAGACCCCGACCTGCGGGTGCTGCGGTGTCTGGATCGACCACGTGCAGAAGGCGGGATTCACCGTGGATGTGCACGACATGGATGACCTGGGTCTGGTCAAGGAGCGGTTGGGTGTCCCCTATGCAAAGGGCTCCTGCCACACGGCCGAGATCGGCGGATACGTCATCGAAGGCCACGTTCCGGCCGCGGACATCAAGCGTCTCCTCGAAGAAAAGCCGAACGCACGCGGCCTGGTCCTCCCAGGGATGCCGCTTGGTTCTCCGGGCATGGAGGTCCCGGAGGGACGCCAGCAGCCGTTCACGGTCGAGCTGATACATCGCGACGGAACCACTGAACCGTTCGCACAGCACTGATCCGTCGCAGCAACAGGGGACGGTGTTGCGGGCGCGCCGATTCTCGCCCGCGAGGAAGAAGGAGAACTACATGACTCACCATTCCGCAGCACACCGGCCCCAGGCCATGAACGAGTGCATCGACAACTGCACGCAATGCCATGCGATCTGCCTGGAGACCATCAACTACTGCCTGACCAAAGGAGGTGTTCACGCGGCCCCGGAGCACATCGCCCTGTTGGCGACGTGTGCCGATACCTGCGCAACCAGTGCCGACGCGATGCTGCGCGGTGCCAGCGTTCACGACGTGGTTTGCGGTGCCTGCGCGGAGATCTGCCGCCAGTGCGCCGATGCATGCGACGCCATGAACGACCCTGAGATGACGCGCTGCGCCGAAGTTTGTCGCCGCTGCGCGGAAAGCTGCAGCGCCATGGCAGCGTAATGCGTCGAGGATCCCGCCTGAGCCGGTGGGATCCTCGTCTCGCGAAAGCGGAAGTATCAAGAAAATCCGACAAATCGTGGTTTCAGTGACAGTCCGACATCTAACGCTTGTCGCATCGAACACAGCGCGGCCCCTCCCGAACGGGCTTTGCATCACATTCCAATGAGGATTTATCCATATGAAGTCGTCCAACGTCATTCGCTCCTTCGCGCTCGTCCTCGCAATCGCGGCCGGGCAGTTTTCGCTGCAGGTCGCGCACGCCCACGCCGCGCTGCAGCAGTCCACACCGGCGGCAAATGCGGTGGTGGCCTCGCCAGGCCAGATCGATCTCGTGTTCAACGAGACATTGATTCCGCGGGCGTCGCGTCTCAAGTTGCTCATGAAGCACGGCAGTTCCACCATGCCGATCGAGAATTTCACGACCGAGATCGTCAACAACGGCAAGACCCTGCGTGCCAAGTTGCCTGGACCGCTGGCTCCGGGCGTCTATACCGTGGAATACCGCGCCGTCGGTGGTGACAACCACCCCATGCCGGGCAGCTTCAGCTTCACGGTGCGCTGAGGAGTCGCGAATGTTCGACCTGTCGGCTTATGCACTGAGATTCTTGGAATACCTTGTCATCATGGTTCTTTTCGGGGTTCCACTCTTCGGTTGGTACGGGTCGCGTCGATCGGCACTCGCCGACGCCTTGGCCGGGTGGTCACTCATGGGCGTTCTATTGGCGGGTGCCGTAGCCGGTCTCGTGCTCACCGGGCTCGATGTCGTCTTCAAGACCGCGGGCATCATGGGAATGCCGCTTGCCGAGGTTGATCGCGCATCGCTTGGCTGGTATCTGCTCGAGACGTCCGCGGGCCGGGCAGCCATGGCGAGAGGCGCGCTGCTGGTCGCCCTGATGTTCGTGCTCGGATGGCATCGTCGCCGCGGGAAGGTGGAGACCGCCTTCCCGCTGGGGGCGATGCTGGCGGGCGGCGCACTCGCTTCGCTGGCATGGAACGGCCACGCCGCCGCTGGCGAGGGCTTGGCAGGCGCGGTCCGGCTTGCTGCAGGCATCGTCCATCTTCTCGCGGCAGGCGGCTGGATCGCAGCGGTCCTGATGTTCCTTGCCATGCTGCTGCGCGGCAAAGAGACGAACGGCAGCGGGCGTCTGCGATCAACGCATGACTTTCTGCATGGTTTTTCGACGCTGGGAACGATCTTCGTTGGTGCGCTCATCGTGTCCGGCATCGCGCACTACGGGGATCTCACCGCGTGGTCGTTTTCGGCCCTGTTCCAGAGCACCTACGGGAAGTTGCTGCTTTTCAAACTGGCCCTGTTCGCTGGAATGCTGGGTTTGGGAGCGCTGCACCGATGGACGCTGGTGCCGCGCTTGGAACGAGCGCTGACCAGCGGAGATCCCGCGCAGGAGGTGCGGGCTTTGCGGCAGAGTGTTACGGCTGAGGCCGCGCTGGCCATCTTGATCCTGATTGTTGTTTCAGTGCTCGGGACGCTCAGCCCCGAATAGCTGTGTAACCCGCAATGGCACACTGCCTTGGCAGTCCATCCCCACTAAAGCGAGCATCGGCATGAACTCACCGTCGTCCCATGACCATCACCATTCTGCAGGCGCAGCCCCTGTCGAGGCTGCGGATGGACGGGTCATCACCAATCCCGTCCGCTATACGGACGATGCTCCCCAGCAAGTTGAAGTGACCGCCCCAGCAGCGGTGGCCCAACCCAGCGGTACCCACGCCACGGTCTACACCTGCCCGATGCATCCGCAGATTCGTCAGCCAGGTCCCGGCACCTGTCCGATCTGCGGCATGGCGCTGGAGCCGGAGATGCCCTCGCTGGAGGAGGACGACAATCCAGAGTTACGCGATTTCACCCGAAGGTTCTGGTGGACGTTGCCTTTGACGTTGATCGTCCTGGTCTTGGCCATGCTGGGACACCGTCTGCCCGGCTTGTCCACGCAGGCGCGCACCTGGATTGAGCTCGTGCTGAGCGCCCCGGTGGTGCTCTGGGCGGGGTGGCCTTTCTTTGAGCGCTGCCTACAGTCCATCGGCAATCGCAGCCCCAACATGTGGACGCTGATCGGCATCGGCGTGGCCGCCGCGTTTGGCTACAGCGTGGTGGCCACCGTGGCACCGGACCTGTTTCCGGACTCTTTCCGCGAGCATGGACGGGTAGGGGTCTACTTCGAGGCGGCAGCGGTCATCGTCTCGCTCACCCTGCTCGGACAGCTGCTGGAACTGCGGGCGCGTTCCAAAACCTCGGCGGCCATCAAGTCCCTGCTGGGATTGGCGCCCAAGACGGCTCGCCGCGTCAAACCCGATGGGGGCGAAGAGGACGTTGCGCTGGATCACGTGCACGTGGGTGATCTGCTTCGCGTACGACCGGGCGAGAAGGTGCCGGTCGATGGGGAAGTCATCGAAGGCCGCGCCAGTGTCGATGAGTCGATGCTGACCGGTGAACCCATTCCGGTGGAGAAGGCTGTCGGTGATCACGTTATAGGCGCCACGCTCAACGGGACGGGCGCCTTAGTCATCCGGGCGGACAAAGTCGGATCCGGGACGGTACTGGCGCAGATTGTGCAGTTGGTAGCCCAAGCCCAGCGCTCCCGCGCGCCGATGCAGCGTATGGCGGACAAGGTGGCGTACTGGTTTGTCCTGGCCGTGCTGGCCACGGCGGTGCTCACGTTCTTCGGATGGGGTCTGTTTGGACCCGAACCGTCCTGGACCTTTGCCGTCCTCAATGCCGTATCGGTTCTGATCATTGCTTGCCCGTGTGCCTTGGGTTTGGCTACCCCCATGTCGATCATGGTCGCCACTGGCCGCGCTGCGCAGGTCGGGGTCCTGTTCCGCGATGCTCAGGCGATCGAGCAGCTACGTCTGATCGACACGTTGATCGTGGACAAGACCGGTACGTTGACCGAGGGGCGTCCAGCCTTTCGCGACACGCTCTCCAACGCCGGCTTCGACGCCGATCAGATCCTTTGTTTGGCCGGCAGCTTGGAGCAGGGCAGTGAGCACCCCTTGGCCGAGGCCATCGTGGCTGAAGCCCAGCGACGTGGCTTGAACCTGGTGGCCGCCCAAGATTTTGATTCGCTCACCGGCCAAGGCGTCCGCGGGCGCGTGTCCGATCAGGATGTCGTGCTCGGCAACCAAAGCCTGATGGCGTCGGTTGGCGCCGATGTAGCACCTTTGCAAAGCAGCGCCGAGCGTCTTCGGAAAGAAGGCGCTAGCGTGATGTTCCTGGCGGTCAATGGTCGGTTGGCCGGCGCCATTGCGGTGGCTGATCCCATCAAAGCCACGACCTTGCCTGCCTTGAACCTGCTACGTGCCGATGGCCTGCACGTGGTGATGGCCTCCGGTGACGCACAGGCGACGGCCGAGGCCGTGGGGCGCACGCTGGGCATCGAGGATGTGCGTGGTGGCGTCAAGCCGCAGGACAAGGCCGACCTGGTCCAGCAACTCAAAGCCCAGGGTCGTCGCGTGGCCATGGCTGGCGATGGCATCAACGATGCGCCGGCCCTGGCGGCAGCCGATGTGGGCATCGCGATGGGGACGGGCACGGATGTGGCCATGTCCAGCGCCCAGCTCACCCTGGTCAAGGGTGATTTGAGGCGCATCGTGCAAGCCCGTGCCATCTCGTCTTTGACGGTGGCCAATATGAAGCAGAACCTGGGCTTCGCCTTCGTCTACAACGCCATCGGCGTGCCTATCGCCGCCGGCTTGCTGTATCCCAGCTTCGGCCTTTTGCTCAGTCCGATGATGGCGGCCCTGGCCATGAGCCTGAGCTCGGTTTCGGTGGTCACCAATGCCCTGCGTTTGTCCGGCTCCACCGTTGTTGCCACCCCCCACCCTGACCGCGCCGATGAGCCTGCGCGCGGCCATTCCTGTCACTGATGGCTCATATCCCACAAGGAGTACTGCAATGAAGCGTTATGCCTCCCTCTCGATGATGGCCTTGTTCCTGATGGCGGGCGCGGCCTTCGCCGGCGGCCAGACCACCACGCCCACCACCGACCACGGTCAGCACAAGCCGGCGGCGGCCGATGCCGATTTCACCAAGCTCGATGCCAACAAGGACGGCTCGCTGTCCAAGGAAGAACTGGCCAAGCACAAGCTGGCGCCGCACTTTGGCATGCTCGATAGCAACAAAGATGGCAAGCTGAGCCCGCAGGAATTCGCTGCCGGCAAGGGTATGTAAGTGTTCTCAGCCCGGGAGCTGTTCCAACAGTTCGCGGGTTCTTCCGCCGTTCTGCCATTCCCACGGAGATTGTTATGTCCTCTTCGCACGGTACGCACGAAAACGCGCAAGACCCGCAGTCCCAGCACGCAAAACCGCACGCCTCACACCAACCTGCCCACCAGGCACAACAAGGGCATCAAGGCCATTACGGCCGCCTGTTGTTGATGATGGGCCTGTCTTTCGTGGCCATGTACGCATTGATGTACGCAATGGTCGATCAGTGGGCTAACGTCTATAACAACGTGAACCAGTTCTACATGGCGGGCCTGATGGCCGCTCCCATGCTGCTGATCGAGCTGTGGCTAATGTCCAGCATGTACCCCGATCGCCGACGCAATCTGATTCTGGCTGGTCTGACGGTGGCGTTCATGCTGTTCTGCTGGTGGGGCATTCGCACTCAAGCAGCGGTCACTGACAAACAGTTCATCCGTTCGATGATTCCCCACCACGCTGGCGCCATCCTGATGTGTGAGGAGAATCGTCTGAAGGATCCTGAGTTGGTGAAGCTCTGCCAGGACATTATTACCTCGCAGACACAGGAGATCGCGCAAATGAAGCAGTTGCTGGCTGAGCGTTCCCATTAGCTCACTGCCTTTTGCCAGCCGATATCACTTCACTGAGCCTGCGCACTGACCATTCGGTGGATCAAACGCGCGGCCACACGTGCGGTGGCTTGATCCGGATCCAGGGGCGGACACAGTTCCGCCACGTCGACCACACGTACCTTGCCCGAGGCCATGACCAGATCCAGCAGGGCTTCCAGGACCTCCAGACTCACCCCGCGTGGGTTGGGGGCGCTCACGCCCGGGGCCACCACCATTGAGTACGCCGGCAAGATCACCAGCGGCTTGGGTAGCTACACCCAGTGGCGTGGCTTGGGCTCACTGCGTATGGGCAAGAACCGTTGGACCGGCGTCTATTCGGCGCAGTACATCGGCAGCGCGGACGACATCATCGCCGTGCCCGACACGATCGGCTCGCATGTGTCCAGCGTGGTGTACCACAGCCTGCAACTGAGCTACGGCATCAAGAAGAAGTGGGATATCTCCGCCGGCGTTGAAAAAGTGCTCGATAAGAAGGCGCCGTTCGTGAAGAACAACCCCAACACCGACACCGACACCATGACGTACGACTTGCTGGGTCGTCGCTGGAATGTCCGCTTTGGTTACCACTGGTAAGCCACGATCACGAGGAGCTACACATCATGAGAAACACGCAACTATCCGCCACACTACTGCTGTTCGCTGTGGCCGGCAGTGCCGGTGCGCACGACCTGTTTGTCGCTTTCTCCAAGCCTGGCACCGCAGCGGGCGAGGCGAACACAGCGTTGGTGAACAATGGCACCTTCGATGAAAGTGCAGGTGCAGTCACCCGAGCGCGTCTACAGGACGTTTCGCTGAGTCAGGGCGGCGCTAAGGCTGCACCGGACTTGGCCAGTTGGAAAGAGGTCGGCAAGCAGAGCCAGCTCACCGTGCATCCGGCGGGCGAGGGCACCTATCTGCTGGGGGTCTCGACGATGGCCTCCACCAGCACGCGTACGGCCAGCGAGTTCGGCAAGTACCTGGAGTTGGAAGACTTGCCCGATACCCTGGCCACCTATGATGCGAGCAAGTTTCCCAAAGGGGTCACCTATAGCTATACCAAGCATGCTCGTACCATTGGACAGGTGGGCACAAAACTGACCGACGATTTCGCTGCCTCGCTGGGCTATCCGCTGGAGATCCGCTTGGCCCGCAATCCTGGAAGCGTGAAGGTCGGCGAACAGCTGTCGTTCCAGGTGCTGCAGCAGGGCACGCCAGTGCCCAACCTACGCGTGTACGTCGGTCATCGTGCTGACGCACCGGTCAAGGGTGGGCACGGTAGCGCTACGCTCCTGCGCACCGATGCCCAAGGCCAAGCCAGTTTCCAGGTGACCACCGCCAAGACCTGGTACATCCACACCAATCACATTGTGCCCTCTACACAAAAGGGTTTGGATTTTGTGTCGGATCGGGCGTCGCTGAGCTTTGAGATTTCCCCGCACGCCGGGCACTGATAAGTAAGCATGTAGGCGGTACTCTCCCCTTTGACGCCAGTCATGACTTCTTCCATGACTGGCGTCTTTTTGTGGGGACTTACCTCAAGTGCTCAGTCTGTCTCTCATTGGTCGCCCCGCGCCGCGCGCAATCCACGTCGCCGCACTAGATAGAACGCTGCGGGAATCACCACCATAGAGAGCACCGGTGCGGTGAGCATGCCACCCAGCATCGGCGCGGCGATACGTTGCATGACCTCCGAGCCGGCACCGGCACCGACGAAAAGCGGAAACAACCCGGCCAGGATGACGGCTACCGTCATCGCCTTCGGGCGCACCCGTTGCACGGCGCCTTCGTAGATAGCCTCTTGCAGGGTAGACACATCTTCCGGCGCACCGCTGGCCAAGCGCTGCTCCCAGGCATGACGCAGGTACAGCAGCATGATGACGCCGAACTCAGCCGCAACGCCGCCCAGGGCGATGAATCCGATCATGCTGGCCACCGAAATCGCATGGCCCAGCCCCCAGATCAACCAGAAACCGCCCACCAACGCCAAGGGCAAGCTGAGCAGGATGATGGATACATCGCTAAGCCGGCGAAACACCATCCAGATGACCAGGAAGATGATCGCCAACGCCGCGGGCACCACCCATTGCAGGCGTGCCAAAGCCCGTTGCAGATACTCGTACTGCCCCGACCACGCCAGACCATAGCCGGCAGGCAAACTCACCTGGGTCTGCACCGCGGCTTGCAGGTCCTGGACCACCGATCCCAAGTCGCGATCGGCCACATCCACGTAGATGTAGCCCACCAACCGGCCGTTATCGCTCTTGAGCATCGGCGGGCCTGGGCTGATTGACAGCTCCGCCACCTGGCTCAAGGTCAGTTGCACACCGCCTGGCGCGATCAGCGGCAGATCCTGCAAGGCCTGCAACGAGTCACGCTGGCCACGGGGGTAGCGCAAGACGATGGGATAGCGTTCGCGCCCCTCGATCGTTTCCCCGATTGGATCACCGCCAACGACCGTGGCAATCAGTTGCTGGAGTTGGCCTTGAGTGAATCCGTAACGTGCAGCGATTTCCGGGCGCACCTGTACATCGACATAGCGCCCACCCGTGACGCGTTCGGCCAGTGCCGAACTCACGCCGGGCACAGTCTTGGCCACCTGCTCGATCTGCTGGCTCAGGCGCTCGATCTGCTCCACATCGGGTCCGGAGACCTTGATCCCAATCGGGCTCTTGATGCCGGTGGCCAACATATCGATGCGATTGCGAATGGGCGGGACCCATAGGTTGGTCAGACCGGGAATCTTGACCGCTGCGTCCAACTCCTGGCGTAGCTTCTGGGGGGTCATGCCCGGGCGCCATTGATCCCGCGGCTTGAAGGTCACGGTGGTCTCAAACATTTCGATCGGTGCCGGATCGGTCGCACTTTCGGCACGGCCCGCCTTGCCGAACACGTGCTCAACCTCCGGTACGGTCTTGATCATCCGGCCCGAGAGCTGGAGCAACTGACGGGCCTTGTCGGCGGACAGGCCGGGCAGGGCCGTGGGCATGTACAACAGGCTGCCTTCTTCCAAGGGCGGCATGAACTCACTGCCCAACCGGCTAAAGGGGATCAAGGTGAGCACTAGCAGCAGGCCGCTGAGCAGCAAGGTGACACCGGGATGTTTGAGGACCCACAGCAGGATGGGCCGATAGCCAGCGATCAGGATGCGATTGATGGGGTTCTGCTGTTCCGGGCGGATGCGGCCGCGGATCAGGTAGCCCATCAAGACGGGGATCAAGGTCACCGACAACCCTGCTGCGGCGGCCATCGCGTAGGTCTTGGTGTAGGCCAGAGGCGAGAACAATCGCCCTTCCTGCGCCTGCAGGGCAAAAACCGGCACGAAAGACAGGGTGATGACCAGCAAGCTGGCGAACAGGGCCGGTCCGACCTCGGCCGCCGAGCGGGCCATCAGCTGCCAGCGCTCCTCACCCTGAGGTTCCCGGCCGTGCGCCTCCCGCCAGTGCTCCAGATGCTTGTGTGCATTTTCGATCATCACCACCGCTGCATCGACCATCGCACCAATGGCGATGGCGATGCCGCCTAATGACAGCAAGTTGGCGGAGATCCCCTGGGCGTGCATCACGATGAAGGCCGCCAGGATACCCAAAGGCAGGGTGATGACGGCCACCAACGCCGAGCGTAGGTGCCACAGGAACAGCAGGCATACCAGCGCTACGACCAGAAACTCTTCGCCAAGCTTGTGGGTGAGGTTGCGTACCGCATCCTGGATCAGCTCGGAGCGGTCGTACACCGGCACCACTTCCACGCCCTCGGGCAAGCTGGATTGCAACGCCTGCAGTCGCGCTTTGACGTTCCGAATGGCCCCCAAGGCATCCTTGCCGGTCCGCAGGACGATCACGCCGCCGGCCACCTCACCTTGACCATCCAACTCTGCGATACCACGACGGAAGACCGGCCCGCGACTGATCGTGGCCACCTCGCCGAGCAGGACGGGGATGCCGTCGTTGCCGGTTACCGGCACCTGTTCGAACGCCTCCTGTGTGCGCAGGTAGCCTTCGCTGCGCACCATCAGTTCGGCTTCGCCTTGTTCGATCACCGAGCCCCCGGTAGCGCCGTTGGCCGCATCCACCGCCTCGATGAGCTCGGCCACCGTCAGTCCACGGGCCGCCAACGCCTGCGGATCGGGCTGGATCTGCCAGGCGCGCACCGCACCGCCCACACTGGCTACTTCAGCCACGTCCGGCACGGTTTTTAGCTCATAACGAAGAAACCAGTCCTGCAACGCACGCAGCTGCCCCACATCACGTTGACCTGTCCGATCCACCAAGGCGTACTGGTAGATCCAGCCCAGTCCTGTCGCATCAGGACCCAGCGCCGGATTCACATTCGGCGGAAGTCGATCGCGTACCTGGCTCAAGTACTCGAGCACTCGAGAGCGCGCCCAGTAAAGATCAGTGGCATCGTCAAACAGGATGTAGACGAATGAATCACCGAAGAAGGAGAAGCCGCGTACCGCCTTCACGCCCGGCACGGACAACATCGTGGTGGCCAACGGGTAGGTGACCTGGTCTTCGATGATGCGCGGGGTTTGCCCCGCCCATTGCGTGCGGATGATGACCTGGGTATCGGACAGGTCCGGCAGCGCATCCAGCGGCGTGTTCTTTACCGACCAGATACCGACCACCGCCAGCAGCGCGGCGGCAACCAGCACCAGCACGCGATTGGCGATGCAAGCATGGATCAGGCGCGCGATCATGGTGTGCCCTCCATCGCTTCGGACATGACCTCGCTTGCCTGGCAATCAGCGGCTGCGGCGGGGCCGAACTTGGGTACCAACTGCATATCCATGAACGGTGACTTGCCCGGCTTGTCGAAATGCTTCTCCGGCACCATCGGGTCATACCAGTACTGCACCGGGCAGCGCGGCGGCGTAGAGGTGGAGGTGTCTGGCGCGACAGGCGCCGGCTGTCTGGACGGTGACGGCACGACAGTGCGTGGTTCGTGCCCGGCGTCATGGCGCTCGTGCACACCTGATGCGCTGGCAGGGCGTGTCGGTTGTGCAGCACCCAGGCGCTCCAACGCACCGGAGAGACTGGCTTCGGAGTCGAGCAAGAACTGACCCGAGACGACCACGCGTTCACCACCGGCCAAGCCTGCCACGATCTGCGTGCGCCCTTGCACGCTACGTCCCACACTCACCCGCACTGGCCGGAAGCTCCCGTCCGGATCCTGCACGATGACCCGGCTGTCCCGCCCGGTGGCGATCAGCGCCTCCGTGGGAACGACTGGCAGGGCCTGCTCGGCGTCGGGCTGCACCAGAACCTCGGCGAACATGCCCGGCACCAGCCGACGCTGCGGGTTGCGCAGCACAATTCGCGCCCGCTGCGTGCGACTAGCCATGTCGACCTGGGGAAGCAACGCCTGGATCTGTCCGGCAAAGCGCTCTGCCGGCCAGGCACTGACCGTGGCCTGCACTGAGGTCCCCGGCCGCAAGGTGCCCAGCGCTGCCTGGGGTACCGAGGCCTCCAGCCACAACGTGTCCAGCCCATTGATCTTGAACAGTGGCGTACCGGGCATCACCGTCTGTCCCTCGCGTGCCAGGATCTCGGTCACGACACCACTGTGGTCTGCGCTAAGCACGACGCCACTTCTGGCCGAGGCGCCAGAAGGAACACCCAACGAACGCAACCGTTGTTGCGCCGCACCCTGCAGCTCACGCGCGCCCGCGGACTGAGCTTGGCTCAGGGCATGTGCTTCGGCGATGGCCGCGTTCCATGCCGGGGCCTGCACGGTGGCCAGCGTTTGACCACGACGAACCTCGGTAAACGGCGCCTTTACCTGCACGTGGGTGATCAAGCCTTCCATGCGCGCACTGATCACGCTTTCCTGGGTCAGATCCCACGTCAGTGTGCCCGGCACGCGTACGGCAGTCCCTAGTAACTCTACCGTCACTTCCTGAGTGCGTATGCCCACGTTCTGCTGCAGGCGCGGATCGATCTGCGTTCCGCCCCCTATGGCCTCATCTGCGTATTTGGGCAGCAACTCCATATCCATGAACGGAGATTTGCCCGGCTTGTCGAATCGCTGCTCCGGCGCCATGGGGTCGTACCAGTACAGCACCTTGCGTGCTTGATCTGCGACGCTCGTGCCGGGGGGCGGGGTGGTATCAGAGGTTCGAGTCATCCAGGCGTAGCCGCCGGCAAAGCCGAGCGCCAGCAACCCGAGGGCCACGGCGAGCTGTGTGAGACGCGTCTTGGTCGGGCTCATGGCGTGTTCTCCTCATGGGGTAGCAGATAGGCCAGTGCCGCCCAGGCACGGCCCTGTTCGCCCAGCAGACGGGCGTTCTCCAGGTGCAATTCGATCTCATCGCGCCGCGCTTCCAGCCACGGCTGCAGGTCGGCACCGGCGCCGTAGGCGGCCAACGCCGTGCGTGCACGATCGCGCGCCAAAGGCAGGCTCTGCGTGTTCTGGCGCTCCAACTGGCCGGTTAACCCGCGCCATCGCGCTATCGCGCGTTGCACCGACTCGGCTTGGATGCGCCGGGCCTCATCGCGCTCTGCGGACACCGCCTCCAGCTCGGCCCGCCGTGCCGCGATGCCTCGTGCTTGGCGGTTCTTCTGGAACAGCGGCAGGCCCACACCCACTTCCACCATGAGCATGTCGCTGCGCGCCATGCCGTCGGGTGCGCGCTCGCGACGTCCGTAGGTGAGCTCCACACTCCAATCCGGGCGGGTTTCGGCCACGGCCGCATCCACCTGGGCCTGGGCTAAGCTCTCGCGTGCCTCCCAGCCCAGTAGTGGCGTGTGTTGGTCCAGTTTGGCCAGCAGTTGGGTGGGCTCCAATGGCAACTGCGAAAAATCCGGTGCCGCACCACTGGCCAAGATCGCCTCTGGTGCAATACCCAACCACCGCGCCAGGCCGGCCTGCGCGGCGGCGTGCTCCGCATGTACCTGCTCCAGGCGATTGTCCAACTGCAGTAGGGCGGCCTGGGCGGCAAGCACATCACTGGCCCCGGCCGTGCCGCCTGCCAAGCGAGCACGCGCCGCACGCTCGGCTATACGGGCCGGCTCGCGCAGACCTTCCAACGCATCTACGGCTTGCTGCGTACTCCACAGCTCGATCCAGGCCAGCGCGGCCGCTTGGGCCACCATCTGCTGTTCGGCCATCGACAGTGAGCGCGCTTGCGCCAGCGTCGCTTGCGCCAACGCGTGCTCGGCACGTCGTTTCGCACGCGCAGGAAACTCCTGCATCAGACCGATTTGCTGGGTGGTCATCTCATCGGCCCGCAAGCTGAAGGCATCGGGTCCGCTGACGGGCCAGTTCGCCAGCCCCACGATCAAACGTGGGTCGGGAAGCGCGCCAGCACGCGCGGCTTCTTCGGTACTGGCATCGATCTGCGATCGGCGCACCTGCAGGGTTGGGGCGTTAGCAAGCGCCCGTTGTAGGGCTTCTGTGTAGCTGATCGGGATAGCGGGCGATGCCGCCAGCACAGGACCACTGAGCGCCAGGGCAAACACGAACCCACACGCCATCTTGCGCCTTGCACGCAAGAAGAAAGACATCTCCATAAGACCTCCGGGAAACGACAACGAGCGCGCTGCAACGCATGCAGCACGAGCACGGGTCAATCCAGGAGGGGGCTTAAATCAGCAGGCTACAGAAGCGCTGCAGGGGAGGCGGATCGGACACGCACACCGGAACATCCCGATACAACTGCGCGTGTACCGGTGGCAACAGAGCCTGCACCAGCGCGAAGGCGGCCAGCGCGGGCTGGTAAGGCACTTGAGGGGCCTTCGCATCGGCCGTGGCGATGTGATCGCGCTGGCAATGCTGGTCGCACAACGCCGGAGCATCGGGATCCGGCGTGGACATCTCTTCGCAACCGACCATCAGGGTCGCTTGTCCAGCTTCCACCGATTCCAGCGGACAGGCGTAAGCCACCAGCGCGAGTTGCTGCAGCAGCAGCGCCCACAGTCCCAGCCATGCCAGTCGGGCACGAGAACGGGGTCGCCGCCATCGCCTCAGCAGCCTCACCATGACAGCTCCCGCACGCCCGAAGCAGCGCCTGCGGACGCTGGGCAGATCAGGGCAGGGGACGTGCGAGCTCTCATGATGGCCAGTCTAGCCCTCTTGGGGCCGACTGTCATTGATCAGGATCAAGCCCTCGCGCGGACTCAGCGGTGGCATCCGCCGCAGCAGGAGGATGCGACGGCCGGGGCGGCCGGCGTACCAGCCTCAGAAGGGAGCACCGCAGCGATCACATAGCCTTGCCGCTGGATAGCCTCAACCGCCTGTTCTACGGCAAGCAGGCCCTCGATCTTGACCACGCCACTGCCCAGATCGACGTCCACCTGGGCGTGGGGGTCAAGGGCCTGAATGGCTTGGGTGACCGTTCGGACACAGTGACCACAGGTCATACCTTCAACAACGAGATTCATGGACAACCCTCCAAAAGCATCGGCGGTTTGCCGACGGCGTGACGATGAGCCTTCCCACGGTGGGAAGGTCAAACGACAGGCAAGTTGAGTGGTAATCCGTCCCGCGTTGTTGACCTTCCCATCATGGGAAGGCTCAGGCTACCTGCTCGTTCCTATTGGCCCTCACTCCATGGACATAACGCTCACTTATGCGAATTAAGTTATTGATTATATTACATTAATACAGGAATCGCAAGGTCTGTAGTTGCACCGTGCCCTGGCCGGCCACAAACGCGATAAGCTAAGCATTCCTTAGTGCTAGTCATTCTTGATGTCATGACGATGCCATCTGAGCGCACCCGCAATGTGCTGCAGGCGGGCGCGTTCCTCAGGCAGCTAGCGGCCAGCCAAGCCGTGCCTAAAGAGGTGCGGCAAGAGGCATATCGACTGCTGCGGCACTATCCAACCGTCAGCGACATCGAGGCGATTGCTGAGCACGAAGAGCGGCTGCGAGCGCTGACCCAGTCGGCCTTCGTACGACCCTACCTGAGCAGCGAGATCGAGGCGGATTGGTTCTCCGGGTACCCGCTCGGCCCTCATCGCATCTGACCATGAAGCAACCGAGCAGGCCGCGTGGAAGAGGGACTACGTCTGCGGAGACAGCGCTGGAGGCTTCCTTTGAACGGGCCCGCGACAGTGCGGCCGAGGAACGCGCATTCTTCAAGCGACTGATGGATGCGATCGTGTACGTGCATGCGCCCATCTCGGACGACGCGCAGACACTGCGGCTGGTCCAGTTCCGCCATCCTGACGGTTTCGATGCGATCCCTTTCTTTACCTCGCTCGACAAGGCGCAGGCGGCCAGCTCGTCTGCTGTCAGAATTCTGGGAGTTTCAGGCCGTGAGCTGCTAACCGGTACTCGCGGCGCGACGTTGATGCTCAATCCCAACTACGGCGGCGTTGTCCTGTACCCGGAAGAGGTTGCGACATTGTTGGATACGGGCTTTCTGGCCAGGGTGGAACGTCTGGCGCCGGCGGAGTTCGCGGTGAGACCTGCCCAGGCCGCGCCGGCTTGGCTCGCTCCGGCCATCAGCGGCAGCCTTGAGCACGCCGACTTCGTCTCGTCGGCCTATCTCCTGGAAACTCACTCGTCAGGGGGCGTCGAACAGCCTCCCGGTCTGTTGATCTGGCTGGTGGTGGACCTGGCTTTCGCCGAGCGGGCGGCTCGTCTGGTGACCACCGCCATACAGCCCTTATGCTCAGATTTGGACGTCATCATCGACTTGGCGGTCCACGACGTATCGCTGCCTTTGCCGGCGGGCTTGGATGATCCCCAGATCCTGCCCATATTTTTTCACGAGAATCAAGCCAACTTGAGCACAGCTCATCGGCCTATGAGCCCTGAAGATAAGCTACTAGCACTCCTTCCGGGATTGACCGAGGAAGAGAAGGAACGGCGGACCCGCGAGGGTATGGCCGACGTCGACGCTGGACGTACGATCCCGCACGAGGAACTACTGCAATGGATCAGGCGACGGTCAGAGCCTTCTTGAAGGTTTCCGTTGGGTCAGGAGCGTGGAAACTCTTGAATCCAATATTCAAGAAGGGCACGCGTGCCTGAGCAGTACTCCAGGAATGCCTGTGTCACGCGGCTTCTGGTTCAATCAAGCCTAGGTCTGTAATCCACGAACTGCCTGACGTCGAGGGGTGTTTCCTCGTTGAATCATGGTGTTAGAGACGATTCGGCTGTTTTTCTCACGAATCCCTGCCGACCTTCTTGAAAAACTGAACCAGACCTACCCAAACGCTTCCGTAAGGCAGGTGGTGAGAGGGCAGGTTAAGCACATCAGGGATAGCAATCCCAAGGAGATAGAAGCGCTACGACAGGAGGCCAACGATCAACTTCCTACTATCGCCGAGCTAAAGAGGGTCAGTGCGGTTGATCCAGAGTTCCGGATGGAAAACAGCTTCTTTGGGCCCAAGCCAGTCATCACCGCCCGCATCATCAACCGCTCAACACTGCCATTGAGCGAAGCGAGCTGGAATGCGGCGCTGTACATCAATGGCGATGTACAGCCTGTAGCCACGTCGAAGGTGCGCAGCGATTTCCGTTCCATCGAAGGCCTCAAGCCCGAACACCATGTTACGGCTCGATTCACTGTCGGATTCGTCAAGGGCGATAAGGCCTGGACCACCTTGGCAATTCGTCAAGCTACATCCACACGCGTCGAGCTGGAGATGATCCCTGAGACAGCAATGGACTTTACGGACAAAGCCTATCTAAGTGCCGATCTTCAGAAGCGCATTGATTTCCTTGAGAACCAACTCAAGCAAGCGAGCGAGTTCGAAGATGTCTGATGCTACCAAGCCCCGCCGGCGGATCACCCTCCGGCGGGGCTTGGTAGCGGTACCGACGTTCACCCCCGCCAAAGAGGACCATTACACAATGCGCCCGTCCATCCTCGCCTTGGACTTAGAAGGAACGCTGATTTCCAACGCTGTAAGCCAGATCCCGCGCCCGGGCCTCTACGAATTTCTGGAGTCGGCAAAGTCGCTCTTTGAGGGTCTAGTCATCTTCACCACAGTTCCGGAGCCTAGATTTCGCGAGATTGCCGACCTATTGGCTTGCGAAGGAGCGGCCCCGGGTTGGTTTGCCCGCTTGCCATACATAGACTGGACTGGGCCGACGAAGGATCTTGCCAACGTTTCCCAGCCCATCGGCTCTGCATGGCTACTAGATGATTACGCCCCCTATGTACAACCGGGACAGGAACATTGCTGGGTCCCGGTTCAACTGTTTTGTTCTCCTTACCCCGAGGACGACGCGGGACTGGACGATGCCATCGAGGCAATCCGTAAGCGACTGAACGAGTACTAGAGGGCCATCTCTTGGCCAGCGTCCAATGGGCCACAGGCTCGCCGGTCAACCAAGGTCCAGCGCTTCGTTGGAGAACCGTCGATATAGACCTGGGGGGGCGTTTACCGCGATAGAGTCCTGAGCCCCCTCAAACCATCTCATGGACCCGTGGCAGCTGGTCGGTCTACTCAGACTAGAAGCTAAAGCTGCCAACTGCCGCTAGGTTCCAGCCAGTACGCCATGCCCAGCGGCAGGAAAGTCTCCATTGCAACGTCCAGGATCAACGGCTGACGCCAACCCTGACCAGGCAAGAAGCAAAAATCCTTCCGGGCGAGGGTTCCAGCTTGCTCGCGTCCAGCTAACCAGATGCATCTGCGTTTTATCTCGCGATCAAGTGCTCGCCTCGCGGCATGCTCATCCAAACCGCTTTGTATGAACTCCGAGGCAGAATTTCGCATGCTCGCCCACAGCACGTAGCGCTTACGCCCCAAGCTGAGCGCATTCCATTCAGGCGATCCAATCGACTGAAGCCCGTCGCCTAGCTTCGGGTCCAACCGATGCTTCCGCAGAAGGTTTGCCAAGTACGCTCGAGCTTCGGTGGATGCCAGTGAAATTCCGAGATTCCGCCTCGCACTGGGCGTGCACTCAGCCGCCCACTGGGTGAGCGACCGGGTCAATGCCGACTCAAGGTTCAAGTCACTGCGAGACCACGGAGATTTGTAGGACCAAGCCAGGGGCTCATACAGAGATCTTGCGGCAAGCCGAGAACATTCGACTGGTTCGCGATGGAGGACGCGCAGCGTCGCAAGCGTGTCAAGTGCCTGCGAGGCCAACCCCTCAGCAGCTACCGGCGAACTAGCCGTTCTTGAGCGCTCTAGCGCGCACCACGCGCACGCAAGAAAGGGACCTATTGAACGAACGAAATTGTCCAGTTCTGGCCAGGGCGCGATGAGGGTCGGTTGGCTAACGACATAGGCCACACAGCCCTCAAATCGCGATACCAGTTGTCAGGATATCAACCTGCCCACAGACTGTCTATCTGACTTTCCGATATTGACCCTTAGGTGTTCTCTCCAGTTCAACGATATCTGAACATCCGATATCCTAGCCGTGCAGCGAATGAGCGGGGAGCGCCCCGGCGCACGACGCAGAACGTTACCGCATGTTGGGAGAGCCGAAATGATGCGCACCAGCGCTAGCCACCCGTTACTGATTGCAGAGTTGCCTGTTGGAGCCCATGGAGGCGGCATAGGGGTGACATTTGCGCCAGGCAAGTACCAGGAAGTCGCCATGACTGGAGCATGGGCGAGAGACCTAGATGTGGACGTCTCGGCTATTCAGGACTGGGGTGCCACTCACCTAGTCACCTTGCTTGAGCCTTGGGAGCTCAAGGACCTTCGAATCGAGAGCTTACCGGCGATAGTGGCGGGGAAGGGCATCTCTTGGCATGGACTGCCAATCACTGATGGAGCCGCACCAGACGACAGACTCCTCAAAGATTGGCTACAGCTAAGTGCTGAGCTCGTCGCTGACATGCTGAGCGGTCAAAGGATCGTGGTCCACTGCAAGGGGGGGTTGGGACGCGCGGGAACGGTCGCTGCCATGCTTTTGCTGCAGTCTGGCGAGGCCAAGCGGGCATCGGATGCCATCCACATGGTGCGGCATGCCAGGCCAGGCGCAATCGAAACGATTGCTCAAGAGGAGTTCCTAGAGTACTGGGCGCAGAGCCTTCACCCGGGCGGAGCTTGACCACTCAGGTGCGCAGTCAGGAACTCAAGGACGAGTTGCCTGTGGATCCAGAACTCGAGGGCTTCTTAGGTCTGGATCCAGAAATCGACGGCGTCTCCATAGTGGATCTTCGCGAGGGTTCAGGGCACATCAAAAATTCGCTGCCTCGAAAGCTAAGAACCTTGCTGTCGCACGAATCAGGGTCTTGTGCTGGGGCCGGACCAGCGCTATCGCTGACTAAGGCAGGGCAACCTCCAGGGACTGTACTGCGACGGCGCGATCAATAGACATCTGTCAGATGTATCGCCACCACTATCGATCTAATGAATGCTGACTCAGCCGATGCGTGCTGCCTTAGGAGTTACGATCTGACTGCACTCGTGGCCGAGGCGAAACGCCACGACGTACAGGACCGTGGCATCCATCGGCATACCTGAGCCCATCCGAATGACGACCTTACGCTGACCGTGCGACAGTGATACTCCCAGTTCCCGCAGGACCTCAATGCGCTGCTGCAGCCCGTCGTAGATGTCTAGCTTGTCGACTTCTGAATACAGGTCTTGGCAGTCGCGATACTCACGGTAGTAGTCGACCAGTGCAGCAAACTCGCTCGCCGCCTCGCGCGACAGCTCGAAAGCCGGTTCGGACAGATCCATGTCGCACGAAACGATCAGGCTGGCCAGCTCGCGCCCAGCAGCAAGCGGGGACACCGCCAGGGTGATGTAGTCGCGCTCAAACTGCGCTTGCGCCGCCTGCAGTTCCTCGTCTGTCGGCAGCGAGAAAGGCTTGTTGAGTGCATCGATGTCATTGAAATCGAAGGCGCGCGCCAGTGCGCGACGGGTGTCGAAACTGGCCGAGTCACCCTGCTCAACCCGCTGAACTGTTCGCACGTTCAGGCCCGAGATCTCGGCCAATTGTTCTTGCGACCAATGACGCAACTGGCGGAACTGGCGAATGCAGGCGCCAACCTCAGCAGCGGTAAGCAGGCGAGGCGGGGTCTTGGTGGTCATAGAAGATAACTCCGGAGGGGTAGGGAGCCCAGATTAGGAGGGTGCCGAACTTGGAAACATGACAGTCGCCCGACAGGCCCCCGACACAGATCAACTGCCAGGACTTGCCCCAACGAGAAATCCGGGGCAACTGCTTATGCGCCCGTGATGTTCTCCCCGTGCCCCCAGAGGGGGGCGAGGCCCAACTGCCTAGTCACTCACCACAGACCCCACCCTAGACGCGCAGGCGATCCGGGACAGCTCTATGGCGAGGGCTGATGGGGGGTCAATGGCTCCAACTCTGGCAAAACACCCCCAAATTGATGATGCAGTGCATTCATCCATGCCAGAACTGGTTCGCCTGGCCACAGGTGCGCCAGATTCAGAAGGGTTAGCATGGCAAGCGCATTGCTGTTCATGGCCACCCCCGCCAGAAGCGCGCCCGGGTAGCCATTTAACTGCCTTGCCAAGGGGTGAATCCCGGCATGGAGATAGGAGTTCAAGCCGACATAAAGGCATTGTCTGGCTCTGCCCAACAACTGTGATGCTCCTCGGGGCCCAGAGGACTCAAGCTTTACGAGCATGTCCTGAACGCCAGGGAGCCTCTTTGCCGCTTGCTGACTCTCCAGAGTCAGGGGCGCAAGAAGCTTCTCGATGTCGGTGTCGGTAGCTGCATAACATGCCCAGGTTGCACGCACGAGGGCCTCATACTGGGGCCGGACCAGCGAGATTGCTGACTGGGGCAGAGTAGCGATCAGGGACTGTACTGCCACGGCGTGATCAAGGGACATCTGGCAAAGTGCCGCCACCGCCGTCGATCTTCGGTCACGTCCATGCTCTATCTCCATCCAAGCGGCTCGAATTTCACCCAAGAGCTCTAAGGAGCCCTCCAGCACAGACGCCCGATCCTGGTCAGCCGATTGAGGCACAAGTCATCCTAGAATCGTGATCTGCAGGCAAGAGTAACGGCTCGTCCATCGGGCAAAGCCCTCAGTTGGCCGGCTGGGCTGCAGCATCTGTTAGCCGGTAATCTCTGCATTGCATCATCCGTGCATCAGCAATTTCTGCGTTGCGTCAGTCGCAAGTCAAATTTTTCTGCAATGGACCGTCTTGCACTGAAATTTTATTCCTCAAAAGCTGAAATCTCTGCAATGGCACCCTAAGAATGTCTGCGATGAACAGCGTTCTGGTCCGCGCGCGATTGCTTCCTATATTGCAACCATACGCTCAGCCAGCCAACCGCCGGGATCCATGATCGCGCGAGCGGACGATCCCGGTCGCAAATGGCTGGCTGCCGTCACTCTCGTGGCTTTGAGCGATCAAGGGGAGCAGTCTGGCCCACGTGTCGAACAGAAGCCTTGGATCTTGGTGGATCAGAAGCGAAACCCGCAGCGCATCTTCCATCGCCTTGAGGTAGCCGCGGCGTATCTCAAGTGCGTTCTCGCAAGCATTGGGGCGACCAAGAATTTGTGTGATCGCGGAGGCCATAGCAGTCTGGACAGGAGGGGAGGGGAAGGCGATAGTCTGCAAACGTCTAGACGATCCCGCAATGAGCATCCTCAACGTTCTCCTCACTCGTGACCACCTCGTCGTCGCAGCGGATACCCTGGCAGAGGATGCTCTCACAGGGGCGTATTCCGCGGGGGCAAAGCTGCTGCTGATCCCTCAGCACAACGTAGTGCTTGCTGCGCGCGGGTCTACGCAATTCTTCCTGGGGGGCTCGCAGAATTCGGAAAAAATCGTACGCTAAGGTTTTCCGGGCATCCGTAGGGGCCGAAACTTCCCGTCTTCCAGTCTGCGGCTCTGCCGCCAGACGTAATCGCCGGTGAGGTTGATGTGCTCCCAGCCCAGCGGCGACAGGAATTGCAGCAGCTCGCCGTCCACCGGCTTGCCGGCCTCGACCAACCCCTGGGTGGCGCGCTCCAGGTACACCGTGTTCCACAGCACGATAGCCGCCGTCACCAGGTTGAGGCCGCTGGCCCGGTAGCGCTGCTGCTCGAAGCTCCGATCCCTGATTTCCCCAAGGCGGTTGAAGAACACCGCCCTGGCCAGCGAGTTGCGCGCCTCACCTTTGTTCAGGCCGGCATGCACGCGGCGGCGCAGCTCAACACTTTGCAGCCAGTCTAGGATGAACAGCGTGCGTTCGATCCGGCCCAGCTCGCGCAGGGCCACGGCCAGGCCGTTCTGGCGCGGATAGCTGCCGAGCTTGCGCAGCATCAGCGAGGCAGTGACGGTGCCCTGTTTGATCGAGCTGGCCAGGCGCAGGATGTCGTCCCAATGGGCGCGGACGTGCTTGATGTTCAGGGTGCCGCCGATCAGCGGCCGCAGCGTCGGGTAGGTCTGCACGCCCTGCGGCACGTACAGCTTGGTTTCGCCGAGGTCGCGGATGCGCGGCGCGAAACGGAAGCCCAGCAGGTGCATCAGGGCGAAGACGTGATCGGTGAAGCCGGCCGTGTCGGTGTAGTGCTCCTCGATCCGCAGGTCGGACTCGTGGTACAGCAGGCCGTCGAGCACATAGGTGGAATCGCGCACGCCGACATTCACCACGCGGGTGCTGAACGGCGCGTACTGGTCGGAGATATGGGTGTAGAACAGCCGTCCCGGCTCACTGCCGTACTTCGGGTTGACGTGTCTGGTGCTCTCGCCCCGGCCGCCAGCCCGGAAACGCTGGCCATCGGAGGATGAGGTGGTGCCGTCGCCCCAGTGGGCGGCGAAGGCATGCTGGTACTGGTGGTTGACCAGCTCGGCCAGGGCCGCCGAATAGGTCTCGTCGCGGATGTGCCAGGCTTGCAGCCAGGACAGCTTGGCGTAGGTCAGACCGGGGCTCGACTCGGCCATCTTGGTCAGCCCGAGGTTGATCGCATCACCGAGGATCGCGGACAGCAGCAACGTCCGGTCTTTGGCCTCGGCCCCGTCCTTCAGGTGGGTGAAGTGGCGGCTGAAGCCCGTCCAGTCGTCCACGTCCATCAGCAGTTCGGTGATCTTGATGCGCGGCAGTAACTGACTGGTCTGGTCGATCAGCGCCTGCGCCCGATCCGGCACCGCCGCATCCAGCGGGGTGATCTTCAACCCGGACTCGGTGAGGATGGCATCGGGCAGCTCGTTGTCCTTGGCCAGGCGGGCGACAGTGGCCAACTGCTCGTCCAGCAGCTGCAAGCGCTCTTCCAGATACTGGTCGCTGTTCGGGTTGATCGCCAGCGGCAGGGCCTGTTCCCGCTTGAGCGCGGCGAACTTCTCGGCCGGCAGCAGGTAGTCGTCGAAGTCGCGGAACTGCCGCGAGCCCTTGACCCAGATGTCGCCGGAGCGCAGGGCGTTCTTCAGCTCGGACAGGGCGCAGATTTCGTAGAAGCGCCGGTCGAGGCCTTCCGGGGTGATCACCAGTGGCTTCCAGCGCGGCTTGATGAAGGCGGTGGGAGCATCGGCCGGCACCTTGCGCAGGTTGTCGGCGTTCATCTCGCGCAGCGTCTGCACGGCTGCCAGCACGCCCTGCGCGGCCGGGGCGGCGCGCAGCTCCAATACCTCCAGCAGAGCCGGCGTGTAGCGGCGCAGGGTGGCGAAGTTCTCGCCGACCAGGTGCAGGTGGTCGAAGCCCTCCGGCCGGGCCAGCAGCTCGGCTTCGCTGACGCTCTCGGTGAACTCGTCCCAGGGGATCACCGCCTCGATGGCGGCATAGGGGTCGCTGCCGGCTTCCTTGGCCTCCAGCAGCGCCTGGCCGATCTTGGAGTACAGGCGCACCTTGTCGTTGATCGCCTTGCCCTGCTTCTGGAACTGCTGCTGATGCTTGTGCTTCGCGCCGCTGAACAGCTTGACTAGGATGCGGTCGTGCAGATCCACCAGCTCATCAATCACGGTTGCAGTGCTCTCCAGCACCACGGCGGCCAGGGTCGCATAGCGCCGCTGCGGCTCGAACTTGCCGAGGTCTTTGGGCGTCATCTGCCCACCCTCGCGGGCCAGCTTGAGCAGGCGGTTCTGGTGGATGTGCCGGCCCAGGACTTCGGGCAAGTCCACCAGCTGAAATGTCTTCAGCCGCTCGATGTGCTCAAGCATGTGCCGAGAGTTGGGTTTCAGCGGTGCCTGGCGCAGCCAGGTCAACCAGGTGATGCTGCTGCCGGCCTTGAGCTTCAACAGCTCGTCCAGCTTGGCCCGATGCGAGTCCGTGAGCGGTTCAACCAGGGCGCGGTAGACCCGCCGATTGGCCCGTGCAATGGCCTCCGAGCAAGCCCGGTCGATCACGCTCAACGCCGGCAGGATGCGTCGCTTCTGCCGCAGGCTCTCCAGCGCCTGGCCGGCCAGCAGCAAGCCCTTGTCGGTCTGCTGGGCCAGTTCGGTCAGCTCGCGCACCAGGGCGCGGAAGTCGGACAGGCCGAACGGGGCCAGTTGAAGGTAGGTGCGCAGTTCCTGGGCGTGCTCGCGACGGGTCACATCGCGCTCGCCGTACTTCGTCCAACTCGCCGGATCGGTCTGGACTTGCTTGGCCACCCACAGGATGACCGGTTCGGGCAGCTCGCTGTCAGTGCCCAACGCATAGCCGGGGTAGCGCAGCAGGCAGAGTTGCACGGCGAAGCCGAGGCGGTTGGCGTCGCCGCGCCGCTGACGGATCAGCGACAGGTCGGAGTCGTTGAAGGTGTAGTAGCGGATCAGGTCATCCTGGCTTTCTGGCAACGCGAGCAGGGTGCCCCGCTCCGTGGCCGAGAGGATCAAGCGACGCGGCATGTGTCAGTCGTCCGTGCGGAGGTACTGGTAGAGGGTTTCCCGGCTGATGTTGAACTCGCGGGCAAGCTGCGCCTTGGGCTCGCCGGCCGTCGCTCGCTGCCGCAGGGTAGCAACCTGCTCATCGGACAGGGCTTTCTTGCGGCCCCGGTACGCGCCACGCTGCTTGGCCAAGGTGATGCCCTCACGCTGCCGCTCGCGGATCAGGGCGCGCTCGAACTCAGCGAAGGCCCCCATCACCGACAGCATCAGGTTGGCCATCGGCGAGTCCTCGCCAGTGAACACCAGGCCCTCCTTCAGGAACTCGATGCGCACGCCGCGTTGAGTCAGCTTCTGTACCAAGCGACGCAGGTCATCGAGGTTGCGGGCCAGCCGGTCCATGCTGTGCACCACCACTGTATCGCCTTCGCGGACGAAGCTCAGCAGCGCTTCGAGCTGGGGGCGCTGGGTGTCCTTGCCCGATGCCTTGTCGGTGAACACCTTGCTCACCTGTGTCTGTTCCAGCTGGCGTTCCGGGTTCTGGTCGAAGCTGCTGACCCGGACGTAGCCGATGCGGTGCCCCTGCACGATGTCTCCTTGGTTGAAGGCGGCTTAAGTGCTCCTTCTGTTCCGTTGTGCCTCAAACCCCGTTTCTGTCAGGCTGAAATCTATGACCTTCGCAGGCATGTGTCAAAAAATGCGAAAGATGACTCTATTCTGACTAAGCGGCGCGGCCCTGCCTGACATCCAGTTAGGGTATGCCTCAATCTGACGGTAGCGAGTCGCAGGCGTTCGGATCGGCATCGGTTTCGTTCCCTGTCTTGGCACGCGCTTCGAAGCGTTGATAACACTCCAACCCGCAGAAGTGCTCGACGTATTCCGCGCCTTCCGGGGTGAAGGCGGCATCGAGCGGGATTTCCTTGCAGCACACGCAGCAACTGGTGGTGGTCGAGTCACTTGCATTCATGGTGGCACCCCTCCATTGACTGACGAAGACGGCGAATGCCGCCGCCGGCATTGGCTTCGCGAACAGGAAGCCTTGTCCTGTGTCGCAGTCCGCTTGTCGCAATAGATCAAGACTCGCCGATGTTTCCACGCCTTCAGCCACCACATCCATGCCCAGCCCGTGCGCAAGCTGAATCACGGTGTGCACGATGGTTTGGTCGCGGCGGTCGTTGGCGAGCCCGGCGACAAACGATTGGTCGATCTTGAGCGTGCTGATTGGGCAGCACTTCAGATGTTGCAGACAGGAATACCCCGTCCCGAAGTCATCGGCGGCGAAGCGCACACCGATCTGCCGCAAGGCGTCCAGGGCGGGGAAGATCGCCGGATCACCAAACGCGACCGATTCGGTCAGCTCGATTTCGAGATACTCGGCGGGCAACTCGGCATCAGCCAGCACGCCCTTTACCCACCCGTCGAAGTCCGGTCCCACTTGGCTCGCCGAAACATTGACGGCCAGCCGGAACGGTCGCCATGCCAGCATTCGCCAGTCACGCATCTGGCGGCAGGCTTCGCCCAGCACCCAAGCGCCGATTTCAGGCATCAGGCCGGACGATTCGACCACGGGCAGGAACTGGCCCGGTGGCAATAGTCCAAGCGTCGGATGACGCCAGCGCAACAGGGCTTCCGCGCCGACAATCCCACCACTGCGCAGATCGACGACGGGCTGGTAGTGCAGTTCAAGCTGCCCGCGCTCGACCGCTTGGGCCAGTTCCGGCGTCGTCCATCCATCCGGCCGGAAAGCGCTCATTCTCTTTCCCTGAATGCCCGCAACGCCCGCGACAGGGACAGAAGGAACAGGCCGGTCAAACCGAGCGCCGCGATGACCCAATGCTCGCCGAGGAAAGCACCGGCGGTTGTGCCGGCCAGCACGACAGCGAGGATGGGCAGGTGGCAGGGGCAAGTCAGCACAGCCAGTCCGCCCCACAGGTAGCCGGTGATCGGTTTGTGCGTCTCGGACGGCAAGCGCTCGGGGTTGTTCATGGCAGACTCTCCGCGTGCTGTGCCGGCTCGGTCGGCAGGGTGGCCAACTGCACTTCCAGATCGGCCAACGCTTCGCGCCGACGCTCGACGAACTGACGCAGCAGGGCAAGCTGCGCGGCCGCTTCGTCGCCGTCCGCCGCATCCAGCGCCCGGCACAGCCGCGCCAGCGCGTCGAGGCCGATGCCCGCCTCGAAGGCCGCCCGCACGAAGCACAGCCGTTGCAAGGCGGCGTCATCGAACAAGCCGTAGCCGCCTGGTGTGCACGCCACCGGGCGCAGCAATCCGCGCAGCAGGTAGTCGCGCACGATATGCACGCTCACCCCGGCATCAAGAGCCAGCCGGGACACCGTGTAGGCGTTCATTGAACACCTCCTTTTTCTCACCCGGCGCAGCAGGAAAGCTGCTTCACATCCTTGTTGAAGGTCTGCGCCGCGAGCTTCAACCCCTCGACCATCGTCAGGTAGGGGAACAACTGGTCGGCCAGTTCCTGCACCGTCATGCGGTTGCGAATGGCCAGAGCCGCCGTCTGGATCAGTTCACCCGCTTCCGGCGCGACCGCCTGTACGCCGATCAGCCGATGGCTGCCTTCCTCGATAACCAACTTGATGAAGCCGCGTGTGTCGAAGTTGGCGAGCGCACGCGGCACGTTGTCCAAGGTCAAGGTGCGGCTGTCGGTCTCGATCCCGTCGTGGTGGGCTTCCGCCTCGCTGTAGCCCACGGTCGCCACTTGCGGATCGGTGAACACCACGGCCGGCATTGCGGTCAGGTCGAGCGCCGCATCGCCGCCGGTCATGTTGATCGCGGCACGGGTGCCGGCCGCTGCCGCCACATAGACGAACTGCGGCTGGTCGGTGCAGTCGCCGGCCGCGTAGATGTTCGGGTTGCTCGTGCGCATGCCTTGGTCGATGACGATGGCACCTTGCGCATTGACAGTGACCCCCGCTGCGTCCAGCGCGAGGCTGCGCGTGTTCGGTGTCCGACCGGTGGCAACCAGCAGTTTGTCGGCGCGCAATTCACCGTGCGTGGTGGTCAGCACGAATTCACCGTCCATATGGGCGACCTGGCTGGCTTGCGTGTGCTCCAGCACCTCGATGCCCTCGGCACGGAAAGCGGCTGTCACCGCCTCGCCGATGGCCGGGTCTTCACGGAAGAACAAGGTATTGCGCGCCAGGACCGTGACCTTGCTGCCCAGCCGGGCAAAGGCTTGCGCCAGCTCCAGCGCCACCACCGACGAGCCGATTACGGCAAGGCGTTCGGGAATGGTGTCGCTCGCCAGGGCCTCGGTGGAAGTCCAGTAGGGTGACTCTTTCAAGCCCGGAATCGGCGGGACCGCCGGGCTGGCACCCGTGGCGACCAGGCAGCGGTCGAACATCACGACGCGCTCGCCACCCTCGTTCAAACGGACGGTAAGGCTCTGGTCGTCCTTGAAGCGCGCCTCACCGTGCACAACGGTGATGGCCGGATTACCGCCCAGGATGCCTTCGTACTTGGCGTGCCGCAGTTCGTCGACGCGGGCCTGCTGCTGGGCCAGCAGCTTACTGCGGTCAATCGTAGGCACAGTTGCCGCAATACCGCCATCGAACGGGCTTTCCCGGCGCAGATGGGCGATGTGGGCGGCGCGGATCATGATCTTGGACGGCACACAGCCGACATTGACGCAGGTGCCGCCGATGGTGCCGCGCTCGATCAGCGTGACCTGCGCGCCTTGCTCGACGGCCTTCAGCGCCGCCGCCATCGCGGCTCCACCGCTGCCAATGACCGCTACCTGCACCGGGGGCTCGTTGCCACTGTGCTTTTCGGCGGCGGCCATCCATCCCCGCACCTTGTCGAGCAGTCCGACGCGGTTGTCCGCCAGTGGCGCATCGGCTAGCGTTGCCTTGTAGCCCAGTCCGGCCACGGCGGCAGTCAGCGCGTCCGGCGATGTGCCCGGCACGATGGCGAGTTGCGCTGTGCCCTTCGGATAGGACACCAGCGCCGACTGCACGCCTGGCACTTTTTCCAGCGCTTCCTTGACGTGCGCCGCGCACGAGTCGCAAGTCATGCCGGTGATTTTTAGATGGGTCATGCAACAGATCCTTTATCGTTTGTGGCGCCAGACAATGACGTCCGTTGTGCTGCGGTGCCGTTTTCAGTGACTCACTGCTTGACGCTGGACGGATAGCCCGCGTCTGCGGTTGCCTTGGTCAGCTTCTGCACGCTGGTCTTGGCATCGTCGAAGGTGACGACCGCTTGGCGTGTCTCGAAAGTCACGTCAACTTTGCTGACGCCTTCGACCTTGGAAATCGCCTTCTTGACAGTGATCGGGCAGGCGGAGCAGGTCATGCCCGGTACGGACAGCGTGACGGTCTGGGTGGCGGCCCAGACGGGGGCAACAACGGCGGCGAGGGCGAGGGAGGCAAACAGTTTCTTCATGGTGAACTCCGATCAGTAGAAAAATGGCATGACGTAGGGAAATCCGAGCGCGACCAGAACCAGCGCGGCCACGATCCAGAAAATGAGCTTGTAAGTAGCTCGCACTTGGGGAATCGCGCAGACCTCACCCGGTTTGCAGGCCGCTGCCTGCCGGTAGATGCGCCGCCAGGCGAAGAACAACGCCACCAGCGCCACGCCGATAAAGATGGGGCGATAGGGTTCCAACACCGCCAAGTTGCCGATCCAAGCGCCGCTGAACCCCAAGGCGATCAGAACCAACGGCCCGAGGCAGCAAGCCGAGGCGAGGATGGCGGCAAGCCCTCCAGTGAAGAGCGCGCCGCGCCCGGTTTTTGGTTCAGACATGCGCTTGTCCTTTCGAATTGAAATTGGATAGCGTAACCTTACTTCCGTACTCATGTACGGAGTCAAGCGATATGGAAAACAATTTGGAGAACCTGACCATTGGCGTTTTCGCCAAGGCGGCCGGGGTCAATGTGGAGACCATCCGTTTCTATCAGCGCAAGGGCTTGTTGCTGGAGCCTGACAAGCCCTATGGCAGCATCCGCCGCTATGGCGAGGCGAATGTAACGCGGGTGCGCTTCGTGAAATCAGCCCAGCGGCTGGGCTTCAGCCTGGATGAGATCGCCGAGCTGCTGCGGCTGGAGGATGGCACCCATTGCGAGGAAGCCAGCAGTCTGGCCGAGCACAAGCTCAAGGACGTGCGCGAGAAAATGGCTGACCTGGCGCGCATGGAGGCCGTGCTGTCTGAGTTGGTGCGCGCCTGCCATGCGCGAAGGGGGAACGTTTCCTGCCCGCTGATCGCGTCACTACAGGGTGGAGCAAGCTTGGCAGGTTCGGCTATGCCTTAGCGTGCTTTATTTTCCGTTTTCTGAGACGACCCCTTAGAAAGCCTAGTCAAAGAGCTGTCACGAGAACACCGTTAGCTTAGCGTACGATTTTTTCCGAATTCTGCGGTTCCCCCTTCCTCCGCATCTACGAGCTTGCACTGCAGGCCAGCTTCCGCGCAGATTTCACAATAGAACAGCTATCTGCCGAGCTAGGGCTGGTGGTGGACCAACTCTGGCCGAACTTTGAGAAAGCGGTTAGCGAAGCGGGATTGCCGATCGAGCAACTCGGGACCGAGTTGGTGCTTGGTGGATGGTCGTTGAAGAACGGCCGGATGATGGCCACGGCGTATGCGAAGAGTGACAGCCGGCGCCCTTGCGTTGTCCAGCCGATCGGGGGGCAGATGGCGTCGCCGGGCGAACCGCTCCAGGCCGCGACCCCTAGCATGGCCCAGGTGGATCTGCTGGCCCATGCGCGTCTCCAGGTCAGCTACCTCAATGGGCAATTGGGCCGGAAAGTAGCAGGAGGTCGACTGCTAGTTGGGTTTCTGCAGAAGGGGCAAGCCCTGCTCAAGGATCTAGGAGAGATCTAGGTCGCGGGAGTCAAATACGCTAGGGGCTGAAATCGAAGTTCAGGTCTGGCCCTAAGGCAGAAGGCCAAAGCAGACCAAGGTCGTCCGTGGATTTGGGATGTTTATCGAGGGCAGGGTGGATGTCCGCTTCTGGCCGGAAGCGGACATTGGGCGGCGACCGGCCCGGTGATGGCATCCGCCTTCGACCCAAAGCGGGCATCGTTCTCGACACACCTGAGTTGATCCGTACTCCAAAGCCTGTTTCCGCTACCCCTTGTAGTGCTCGACGTAGAGCCCCAAAGCTGCCAACGACGCATACACGGCGGACCCAGCGTTGGTCGCGTACAAGGCAAAGGGAACCGGAGGATCGCAGGGAACTGTTGCGATGAACCACGGAGCTGAGCTCGTCAAGCTCGTCCTAGGTGATGTGAGGAATCCTAGCTCCCTACGCATACCTAGCGCCTCGCGGACGTACGCCTTGTTCCAGCCGCCAGTCTTGCACGAGACCCCAAGAAGTAACTCCGTAAATGCGGGATAGCGACGGGTCTTAATCGGACGATATACACCGACGTCAATCTCGTGACGGTCAGCCGCTTTGACCACCGTCGTGCCTTTCCAGCTATGGCTTAGTGTGGTGACCTGCACTGAAATCCTAATCTCGAGCTTCTCAGTAGACGTAGATCCACTGATGTAATCGTGATCCGGATGGTTTGCTTTGCATGGAGATCCTCCAAACGTCAGGACGCCTGCCATCTTGGGGGTACACGTGAGCTTGTAGCCCGCACTATCGATGATTCGCAGAAGCCTAAGCAGCACCCGAAGTTCGTAAGCCTTTCCTTGCGCGTAGGGAGACCCGCTCGCCTTAGCACGCGAAATGGCTGCTTTCACAGCGTTGAGGATTGCTAACTTACTGATCGTCACAGTCGCGGTCCTCGTGGCGCGTGTTCCTCGCGAGGGTCGTCCGGTGGCAGATATCGAGCGATATAGGCCTCAAGATCTGCCTGCTCGTGATCCGTCAAACGCTGGGGTGATACAGTTGGTAGATGTGACCGGATTGAGCGAACTCGGCGACCTTCTGGTGTCTCAACAGTGTAATGAACGTCCTCCAGTCCGGTGAGACCTTGGACCAGCTTCCCGATCTCACCCAAGGTTTGCGAGAGGGCGTCTTGGGTCGTCACAGGTCTAAAATCGAGAACCGCCGCAAGTGCGGCTGCAGCTTGTGCATTCGTGTCGTCCTCGTAATCAGACATCGCCTGAACAATCGCGGAGCGAAGCGATCTAACAATTTGTGGATCAAGCTCAGACGCAAGGGCTAGCGCCTTCCCTATCTCCCTAATTACCTCTTCACCACCTTGATCTTCTGCCATTCACAACTCCACAGCTGTAGACATTAACGGGCCGCGCGGGATGAACCGCCCGGATTCTCTAAATTCAATTGCCGAAGGTTGCCGTTGGCAATGTTCCTTAAGAGTAAGGCACAGTGCGGTTTGGTTCCATAAGCGGATCGCGCTGGCTGTATCCCGAAGTGTGCGATGACGCCGAAGCTGGATAGTGTCGCTGAATTGGACCATCAGGCACTTAGGTCTGAGCCCTGATACAGATTGATGATATGACTCCAAGTCGCGTACGGGCTGCGAAGAGCACCGGCTACTTTGGTCCGCTTCTGACCGAAAGCGGACATTCGTTTAACCAAGGGTGAAGGAAACTTTTAGGGCCAGGATGGACTTCAACTCTCTCGTTCGCTCGCTTCTATCCGATGCGAAGATGCGCCGTAACAAGCCTCTGCGAGACTAGTGCGCGAGCCAGGTCGCTGACATTGCTCCATGGCCTATGACGTGCCCCGCACCCGCTGGTCAAATGGAACCGCCCTCGGCACCATGGGCACGACCATCTAAGGAGTTCTTCATGCTCTACCAAGATAAGTACGTCGCCTTCATCGACATGCTCGGGTTCTCCGCACTTGTCCAAGAGTCGGCAGCCGACATGAGCAAGCTTGATGAAATAGCAGAGGCCATCGACAGACTAAAGAACACAGCGTGCTGCAACCCAGCAACAGGACTTTTGTTCACTTACTTCAGCGACTGCATCGTCATATCAAGCAGCCGCTCTCCTGCTGGCCTTGCCGACATCCTGAGCTGCATCAGAATGTTGGCCGAGAACCTGCTAGTGGTTGATATATTGATACGTGGAGGGCTCACAGTTGGAAGCATTCATCATGATTCTCAGATGATCTTCGGACCGGCGATGCTGGACGCCTATCGCATGGAATGTAAGGAAGCACGCAATCCCATGGTGCTCGTGAGCGAAGAGGTGCGATCGGATGCTCGCGCTGCGGGGTTAAGCAACCTGTTGACGTGGGATGACGAAGAGCCAGACCGCCACTATGTCCACTATCTGATCTCGTACAGCGCTTATGACTCTAATCCAAGGGCGGGCGTCGTGATTCTCGATAGCCAGGCCGCTCTCATCCGGCATTTCATCGCCAAGAGGCTGCTAGGCGCTCCGGGTAAGATCCTGGATAAAGCCGAGTGGATGGAACGATATTGGAACGAGAAGGTGGCGACAGGTGGAATTCTCGGACGTGTTGACAGGGTCGCAGACCTTGTTAGGCCCAATGCGCGACCATTTCGCAGCAGACTCGCCGTTCTAGCACCGCAACCGGGCGCCACTAGTGTGGACTAGCGAATCAGGCAAGCAGCTGCCGATTCCTTGCAAAGATTCAATTCAATTGGCCATACGGAAGCACGTGCAATCCCTGATGGCAGTCGGGACCACCATCTCCCCATTGCCAGCCGCGTCTGAACCAGCGCCCGGAACGCTTCAGCGGAAGGGGCTGGTCCCTTCCGCTGGTGCCTGCCCTGGTTGCACCGGCTATGCGCGGCCACCACGTTCCCGGACACGTCTCTGCCCCCGTCCTGTTGGGCCACCAGGTGCTCGGCGGTGCATTGAAAGGCTCGGGCCTTACTGGCCTTCAGCCCGAGCTCTGAGGGTGCAGTGAGCCACATCGGCAGGCCGCAATAGAAGCAACGGCCCGATTGGGCGTAGAAGGCAGAAGTGCGAAGGGATCTGCGGCGTTTGGCGGTCATGGATGGCTCCGGAATCGAAGGATTCCCGTGCCCCCATTGGGTGGACCTCGGGCACCCGGAGCCTATTGGCTATGCGGGCACAACACCGGCGCTTTATAGCGACTGGCTAAGGCGTTATAGCTCAGCGCTTGAGCCGCTACAAGGCCCAGATGCCGACCAGAACGGGAGGGAGTCACCGACGCCCAGTTAAGGTCAAAGCTTGGTCAGGGGGCGAGCGACGCGCTTGAGCAGGTGGAGCGGGGCGTGGCGCGTCACCCAGGGAAGTCGCGGTGTTGTAGTCCTGCTCAACCCGCTGAACTGTTCGCACGTTCAGGCCCGAGATCTCGTCTAATTGTTCTTGCGACCAATGTCGCGACTGGCGGAACTGGGAAGTGCAGGCGACAAGCTCTGACCGATCAGGTGCGCAGTTGGGAACTCAAGGGCGAGCTGGATGTGGAGCCAGAAATCGAGGGCGTCTTAGGTGCGGATCCAGGAATCAAGGGCATCTTTGGGGGAGATCTGGAAATCGCGGGCGTCCTTGTGGGGAAATACGGGCGGACAGCTGTGGGATCTGGGGCGTTTCCGTTGTGGCAGTCAGCAATCTCATCCTTGTCGGGGGAGCCAACAGGGAGGCAAGAGCCAAGCCAGAGTCGGAGCCATTGCCAAGCGGAGCCCACGAACCGGATCACGCCCGATACGACATTTCGCATAATGTATATTATGTTCAAAGCAGAACTGCCGCCCAGCAGGCGGGAGCCTCCCCGGCCCTGAGATCCCGGACCTCAGCCCTGGACAGCCTTCCCACTCACTCTCCGCAGCGCCGATAGTCAAACGGAATCCGCAGCAGCTTCCCATCCTCGCCCGGTCCAGAGATGCTCGCCTGCAATGACTCGCCATCCCGCCGGTACTCGATGCGATTCGGGAAGTCATGCTGCGGATTCTCAAAGACCACCCAGTTTGCGCCATGGTCGGCAATGACGAATGTCGTCGGCGCCACGCCATTGGGCTGCACGTGCAGGCCAGCCACTTTGCCTGCAGACACCAGACGCATGTACTCGAATGATTCCATGTCGCCGTGGTTCAGCGTGCGCGACATGCCAAGCAAGGCGCCACCGGCCTCGGGCAGCCAGACCTCATCAAGCCTGCGCTCCTCGGAGCCGCCACACCAATGCCCGGCCAGCCAGTCGAACTCGGCCGGCGCCGCCACGACCGCGCCACTTCCCAACGCCAATCCTGCGCCCAGCACCACCATCTTCGACTTCAACATGCCCTGGCCTCCTGGATGTGTTGGCCGCAGCTTAGCGGCGTGGCACCTGGGGCGCTTGTAAAAACGCGCAGGATGGCGTCCGATGCCGCATGGACTACTGCGAACACCCGGCCCCCGACGACCTCCGCCGTCACGTCCAGTGCATCTGGTGGCTGCAGGACGACGCTCCCGGAAATGACGTGCAGGTCATCTATCCCGATGGCCGGTGCGAGTTGCTGGCCGAACTTGGCGTGCCGCTGCAGCTGCATGGCGCAGATGGCCGGATCCGTTCCGATCTGCCGTTCTGTTTCGCGGCACAGCAGTCAGGGCCTATCCGTTTGCAGGCCGCTGGTGCGGTGTTCTGTGTTGGTGTGCGGCTGCAGCCGGCCGCGAGCGCCCTGGTTGCCGGCACCTGCTTGCCTGGACTTCGCGACCAGGCGCCAGATCTGTACACACTTGATGCCTCCTTCGCCGAGATCTTCAGTGCCGCCGCACGCGCCAGCGCGGCGACCAATACACCCGCGCCTCTCTGGCAGCTCCTGCGGGATCGGTGTGCCAGCTTCCCCCTGGACGAGCGCGTCGAACAAGCGGTTGCGGAGCTGGATGCGACGGAGGGCGATCTGCGCATCGCCGAGTTGGCACGGCAGCTTGGTATGTCCCTGCGCGGCCTGCAATCCCGTTTCCTGGCCGCCGTGGGCATGACACCAAAGGAATACGCCCGTGTGCGCCGCCTGCAGGCGTTGCTGCGCACATTGGATGGAGAAACCATGACCATCGCTTCCGCCGCTGCGCGCCACGGTTACAGCGATCAGGCCCATGCCACCCATGATCTGGTGCGCTGGACGGGTGTCACGCCCGCCCGCCTGGTCCACGCGCTGCGGGGCGATCGCGGTAGCGACGATGCGCTGCGGCTGGCCGCCGCCTTCGTGCGCGGAACCAGTGGCGGTCGCTCACTGTGAGCCCCCTGCTCCACGTCGTCCTACAGACACCTGTGCATCACATATACATCGACCAGGCCCAGCTACCGATGTCGGAACGCCGCCGGCAGCATAAGATCCCGGCCTGGAAGCTGCCGGCAAATGGCGGTCTTGAAGATCGCCCACATGGCACCGACGTCATCCGCGATGGCGGCTCGGATCTCCATGCGACTCCTGCAGATCTGGCGTGAGAATCAAGGCGGACACCAGCAAAACCGCACTGCGGCCCGTGCCTGCTTCACGCGCCACCGCCATCAGTTCCGCAATAGTTGATCAAATTCCGGCCTCTAGAGCAGTACATGCCCCCTACTCCCGCACGCACTCCACACCGGTTCCGCCGATGGCGCGTCGCTGGCTACAGCCTGCTGGGCGTGTACGTACTCTACCTGCTGGCCGTCAACATCTTCCTCAACACCCCGCTGTTCGACCAGGTTACCAACCGCAAGCCGCAGAAGTTCGTGATGACCACCGGCCCGGCCATCACGCTACTGCCCGGCCACGTCATTGCCTGGAACGTGCACATGCGCGGCCACGTCAACCACACCGTCTACGTGCTGCACGCCGAGCGTGCCAGCGCTCGCTTGGCCGTGCTGCCCCTGTTCCGCCGCGAAGTGAGGGTTCCCCGATTGCAGGCCACAGGCGTGTCTGCCGAGATCAGTCGCGTCGAGGACGCCATTCCGTCGCCCCCACGCAGCGACCAGGGCTGGACCCTGCGCTTCGACGCCATCCATAGCGACAGCATCCGCAGCGCACGGCTCGGCAAGCTGCTGATCATCGGCAAGGGCCGGGGCACGGTCGGATTCCTCAAGCAGCTGCGCGGCGGCCCGTCCGAACTGTTCGATTCCGAGGTGTCGTTCAGCAAAGCAGACACCAGCTATGACGGCGTGCAGCTGCTGGGCGACATGGATCTGACAGCGCACTTCAGCTATCCGCGCCACTATCGCGACCAGGCGCCTGGCCTTGCCAAATTGAAGTTGCTGCATGCACAACTTGATGTGGACGCGCGCAGCCAGGGCCTGCGCATGGATACGGACGCGCAGACGCCCCGCATCTCCAGCTCGCCGGTTCCCGGTCGCCTGCAACTGGCGGTCCACCTGTTGGACGGCCAGCTGCAACCTGGTGACCACGCGCTCTGGCAGGTTCCGCTCTACCTCGGCGACGGCGCGCCGGATCGTGGCGTGCTGGCCCTGCAGCTCAATGTGGCCAACGACATGCGCCTGCAGGCACGCCTGCCGCCACGCCCGGATTCGGCCGCTGGCATCGATGCCGACCTGCACATCACCGGGCGCGAGATTCCATTCCAGCACCCTGCCCAGCTGCTGGAACGCAGCTCCGGCACTGTGCGCGGCGAATGGACCTTCACCTCGCTCAACTGGATCCCTGCCCTGTTCGTACGCAAACCGTGGCTGCAGCTGGATGGCGGCGGCACGCTGAAGGCGGATCTACGCCTGCGCAATGGTGAACTGATCGAAGGCAGCACCGTGGATATTCCCTCGGCCGCAGCCGTGGCCGAAGTGGCCGGCGTGCGTCTGGCCGGCACGGCCAGCGCGCATGGCGAGCTGAAGGCCGGGACACCCACTCAGGCACAGCTGGCGATCCGGCTGCCGCGCTTCACCGCGCGCCCCAGCGATGCCAGGAACGTGCGGCTGTTCGATGGGCGCGACCTGGCCGTGGACCTTACCGGCGACGGCCGCCTGCAGGAACTGCGCAAGGGCGTTCGCGCGCGGCTGCGCTTCAGTGAAGCGACCATCCCGGACCTGGCCGCCTACAACCGTTACCTTGGCTCTCAACAGGTGCGACTGCTGCGCGGCACCGGCAGCCTCAGCGGTGACGCCACGCTCGACACCGACGGCCGCGTCGGCCACGGCACCGCGCGCCTGCAGGGTCGCAACGCCAGCGCGAAGGTCGCGGGCCTGGACATGGGCGGTGACCTCGACGTGAATGCCACGCTTCGACGCGGCGACTTCAACCAGCGCCACTTCGATCTGTCCGGAACCACGGTGGAACTGCGCAATGTGCAGGTGGCGGGCAGAGAGCGCACTACGGCGTGGAAAGGACGCGCCGCCTTCAAGCGCGGGCGCATCGATGCGCAATCGCCGTTCCAGGTGGATGCCACCACCGACCTGACCTTGAGTGACGCACGGCCACTGCTGGCACTGTTTGCCGAACGCACCGACTACCCGCGCTGGACCCTGTCCCTGCTGGATTCCGGGCAGGTCGATGCGCGGGCCACGCTGCGCTGGCGCCCGGGTCATCTGGTGATCGACGGCCTGCAGGCCGAGAACGATCGTCTTTCGGTGCGCGCGCGGCTGGATCTGCTGGAACAGCGCAAGCGTGGCGATCTCTACCTGCGCTGGGGACTGCTCGGCGCCGGCATCGAGCTGGATGGCGACCATCGCCAGTGGCATCTGGCCAAGGCACGCGAGTGGTTCGATCAGCGGCCTTCACTGTTGCCGACGAGCCAGGGAACAGGCGCCGCCAGCTCTTCGGACTGAAGGTGCCCGTACCGCATCCATCTGCCGCGCTTGTGCGTATGCGTCGGCATACCTATTCAGGAGATGCATGCAATGAAGAGGAGCACGCAAGGTGTTGGCCTGCTGGGCTGGATCGCGATCACGTTTGCCGCCGCTGCGCTGGGCGCTTGGGCCTCGACGTCAGCCGCCAGCTTCTATGCCTGCCTCGTACTTCCCTCCTGGGCGCCGCCGGCCCGTGTGTTCGGTCCGGTATGGACCCTGCTCTACGCAATGATGGCGACTGCAGCGTGGCTGGTCTGGCGTGAACGCGGCTGGCGCGGGGCCTGGCCAGCACTGTCGCTCTATCTGTTGCAGCTGGCCATCAATGCACTGTGGAGCTGGCTGTTCTTCGGCTGGAAGCTGGGCGCCCTCGCTTTCATCGATATTCTTGTACTGCTGGTACTTGTTTGCGCCACCATCTTTGCATTCGCGCGCATCCATCGCGGTGCCGCGGTGATGCTGCTGCCTTACCTGGCTTGGATATCGTTCGCCGCTGCGCTGAACTTTTCGGTCTGGCAGGCTAATCCGGTGGCACTGTGAGTGTTCTGATTTCCGCAGGCCTGCGGAAATCAGGCCATCGGGTCGCCTTCGCCAGCAGCGATCCGGTTGATCTGAGCGCACTCCACCGTCGCGGGCGGGTTGCCCATGCCGGCCAGCGCGATCATCGCCTGGCCCAGTGCAAGATTGCTGGTCACCAGCCCAGGGGTAATCACCCCTGCCAGTTTCATCAGCGGTGCACCACCCCAGTACAACGGTTTCAGCAGGGCATGCCGGGTACCGGTGCCCGCCACCGGGCGGACGCCACCAGGGCGCAGCATGACTGTCCGGAGCGGTAACGCACGCAATGCCTGCTCGGTTTCGCCCTTGATCCGCAGCGGCATGATCCGGCTTTGCGGGTCCGCGCCTGCGCCAGATACATACAGGAAGCAACCGCGGGGGTTCGCAGCGGCCCAGGCGCGCGCGACGGCGAGCGTGGTATCCAGGGTCACCCGCCGGTACTCAGCCTCGGCAGTGCCCACAGGTGGCGCGCCTGCGCAGTACAGGCAGGCGTCGTAGCCAACCAGATCATCGCGCTGCTCATTGATGCGCAGGAAGTCCGGCACCACCAGCTCGTCACCGGCGACGGCAAGGCTGCCTTGATGCCGTACCAGAGCGGTCAGGCTGGCAACCCTTGGCGAAGTCTGGCAGGCCTTGGCCACGCCCTGCCCCACCAGCCCGGCGACACCGGTCAGCAACACGCGCATTCCCTTCATCGCGCTCATCACAGCACCCCGTTAGAGCTTCACGAAACGCTGGATCTTCCGCGCCAGCCAGCCGCTGAACACCAGCGGTGCGTCCAGTGCAGATACGCAGATGCAGGGCACGCCCGGCGCGGTCACCGGCTGGTGCTCCACGTCCTCATCCAGATCCGCCACGTCGCCCGGCGCGAACAACCCGAGGGCATCGTTGTAGGAGCCGCGCAGGATCTGGGTGAGCTCACTGCGGCCATGGCTGTGCATGGGAAGGCATTTGCCGGGCGCGATCTTCAGCATGATCAGTGAAGGCATCTGTTCGGCGCGGATGCAATGCACCCCCGGCGCCATCCAGCGCCAGCGCAGGCCACTGAGCGAGGTGCCGAAGTAAGGATGCAGCGATGCCGGCAGATGATCGGGATCCGCTTCCGGCCGCTCTGGCGGTACTGGACGCGCCGGCGCTGCAACACTGATCGGCGACTCCGTAGTCAGGCGCCGCAACATCGCCTCGCGCATTACATCCCGACGCGCATCACCGTCGCCTTGCGGCGGCTGTGTCTGCTCCAGCAGCGCCGAACCGATCGCCTCGGCATCGCGCAGCCGCTGGCGGCACTGCGGGCACTGCTCCAGGTGCGTGCCGGCAACAATGCTCAGCGGCGCCGGCAACGCGCCCGCGGCATAGCTCATCAGGGTGGATTCGTGAAGGTGGTGGTGCGGATTCACAGCGCGCCTCCCACCTTGGATTGCAGTTGCAGGAACGCGCGCCGCAGATGCGATTTGACCGTGCCCAGCGGCATACCCAGCGCTTCTGCGATCTCGCCGTGGCTCTTGGCCTCGAAATAGGACATGCGGACCAGTCGCGCCTGCACCGCAGGCAGCTCGTTGATGCGCTGGCGCAGCCGGGCCTGGTCGGCGAACTGCTCGGCGCTGCTGCGCTCGACCACGTCTGCCGTCGCTGCGTACTCCACCGCAGCCTGCACCTGCATCCAGCTGCGCTCATGCCGTACCCGGTCGATGTGCAGGTTTCGCGCGATACGGTACAGCCAGGTACTCAACGCTGCCTGCGCAGGGTCGTAGTCGGCTGCGCGCAGCCACAGCCTTAGCAGACACTCCTGCGCGAGCTCCTCGGCCACTGCCCCGGGCGCACCCAGACCTCGCAGATAGACACACAGGCGCGGCATGAAATGATCGTAGATGCGCATGAAGCAATCGCGGTCGCGCAGCCGCGCCACACCGTCCATGTCACCGGCCCAGTTCGTCGGCTCGCTGCTCGGCTGCTGGGAACTGGACACAATGCGTACGCTATCGAAGTTGAAGGCAGGGCTGGCGGCGTCAGGGTACATCTGCGTTCGCGGCGGGCAGGTGAAGGTCTGTTGTCTCTACGGCTGGGGGCAGCGTTTGGATGCAGCCAGCGCTGCGCATCCAGCCGCGCCTCTGCACCGTAAGCCTTGAGCCCCCCTTCCGGTTGTCCCTCATGCGCACCATCTGGCTGTTGCTCTGCCTGCCCTGCACCGCACTGGCCAGCCCTTGGCTGCGCATCGAAGGTGTTGCCACCACGCCGCAAGGGGCTGCCGCCTATCGGGAGCTGCACTGGCAGCGCTCCGCCCAGGACGGCTCCGAGCGCTGGGTGCTGTACCAATGTCCGGATGGACGCCCCTTCGCACGCAAGCACCTGCCCGCCACCTTGCAGGCACAGGCGCGCGGCTACACCCTGGAGGACAGGCGCAGCGGCCAGGCGGCGGAGGTAGTGGCCGACGGCGGAACAGTCGTGGTCGGCTGGAAGGAAGCGGCCGCCTCCGCTCGGCGCCAGCGTCGCCTCAGCCTGCCGGCAGATGCTGTGATCGACGCCGGATTCGATGCGGCAGTGCGCCTGCATTGGCCTGCCTTGATGCGTGGTGAACGCGTCTCGCTGCCTTTTCTGGTGCCGGCGCGGCAACGCTTCTACCCGGTACAGGTGGTGCGCAGCGGATCGCTACGCTGGCAAGGTATCGATGCCCAGTCCATCGAGGTCAGCCTGGACACCTGGTATGGCGGCATCGCACCACGCCTGTCGCTTGTCTATGCGAGCGCAGACCGGCGGCTGCTGGAATTTCGTGGTACCAGCAATCTTCGCGATGCGCGGGGCGGCTACCCACAGGTGGTGGTGCGGTTTGCATCAGCGCCGCGTGAAAGCGCTGCGGCTGAGTGGCAACGGGCCTGGACGCAACCGCTCGTTGCCGACTGCGCCGTGACGCCCAGGTGAATCGGCAACGATCTGCACGGCAGTGCATCCATTCTGTGTTCTGATGCGTAGAGGAAGACACGACTCCAGCCGAGATCCGTCATGGCTTCTGTAGCGCCCCTTCCCCGCCGACGCCACCGTCTCCTGCGTACATTGAAGCGCTGGATCGACACCAGCAGCGGCGCAGATGCCGGCGCGGGCCAGCCGGGCCGCATTGATTGGTTGCGCGCTGTGCCATTCGCATTGATGCACGCAGCCTGCCTGGCGGTGATCTGGGTCGGCATCTCGTGGATCGCGGTGATCGTGGCCGTTGCACTCTACGCAGTGCGGATGTTCGCGATCACCGCGTTCTACCACCGCTACTTCTCGCACCGCACCTTCCAGGCGTCGCGACCAGTGCAGTTCGCGTTTGCGGTGATCGGTGCCGCCAGCGTGCAGCGCGGGCCGCTGTGGTGGGCCGCCCATCACCGCCACCACCATCGCCATGCCGACCAACCCCTGGACCCGCACTCACCCCGCGAAGGGGGTTTCTGGCGCAGCCACATGGGCTGGTTCCTGACCCGTGAAGCCTTCGCCACCGATCTTTCGCGGGTGCCCGATCTCGCCCGCTTCCCGGAACTTCGCTGGCTGGACCGTTTCGATACCGCGGTGCCGGTGCTGCTGGCCGCCGGCCTCTATGCACTGGGTGCCGCGCTTGAACGCTGGGTACCCGCACTGCACACCTCCGGACCGCAGCTGCTGGTATGGGGCTTCTTCATCTCCACCGTGGTGCTGTTCCATGCCACGGTCACCATCAATTCACTGGCGCACCGGTTCGGGCGCCGCCGCTTCGAAACCCGCGACGACAGCCGCAACAATCTCTGGCTGGCACTGCTCACCTTCGGCGAAGGCTGGCACAACAATCACCACTTCTTCCCAGGCACGGTCCGCCAGGGCTTCCGCTGGTGGGAGATCGACCTGACCTGGTACGGGCTGCGTGCGATGTCCGCGGTCGGCCTGGTCAAAGGACTCAAGCCGATTCCCGAATGGGTACTGGCCAAGGCGAGGTACTGACATGCGCATCGCGATCATCGGCTCCGGCATTGCAGGCCTGGCCAGCGCCTGGTGGCTGCACGGCGAACATGAAGTCACGCTGTTTGAAGCCAATGACTACCTGGGCGGCCATACCCACACCCATGACGTGCAGGTGGGCGGCCGGCGCATGGCCGTGGATACCGGCTTCATCGTCTTCAACCCGCGGCACTATCCGCTGCTCACCGCCTTGTTCGATGAGCTGGGCGTGGCCTCGCAGCCGACCACGATGAGCTTTTCAATGCACAGCGAGCGCAGCGGCGTGGAATACAACGCCACCTCGCTGGACGGCCTGTTCTGCCAGCGCCGCAACCTGCTGTCGCCACGCTTCTGGGGCATGCTGGCCGACCTGCGCCGCTTCTACCGCGACGCGCCGCTGCTGTTGGCGGAAGACCAGGGTCCGACGCTCGGTCAGTACCTGCGCGACCAGCGCTATGGCGAGGCTTTCATCGAAGAGCACCTGCTGCCTATGGCCTCGGCACTGTGGTCTTCGCCAACCGCTACCGTGATGGACTTCCCGGCCCGCTATCTGGCCCAGTTCATGGCCAATCACCAGATGCTGCAGATGACCGGGCGTTCGACGTGGCGGGTGGTCAAAGGCGGCTCAGCGCGCTATGTCGAAGCCTTGCGCGCCCGTTGGCAGGTGCGCGAACGACTGGAGTGCCCGGTGCATTCGGTCGAGCGCACGCCCTGGGGCGCGCGGGTGCACAGTGCGGCCGGCGTGGAAGGCTTCGACGAGGTGATCCTGGCCTGCCATAGCGACCAGGCACTGGCGCTGCTGGGTGACGCCGATGCCATCGAGCGCGAGGTGCTTGGTGCCATCCGCTACCAACCCAACGAAGCCGTGCTGCACACCGATGCATCGCTGCTGCCACGCGATCGCAAGGCCTGGGCCGCCTGGAACGCGCACGTGCCGCGCGACCCCGCGGCGCCGTGCACGGTCAGTTACTGCATGAACCTGCTGCAGGGCCTGCCCGGTGACACTCCGCTGGTAGTGACCCTCAACCGCAGCGAGGCGATCGAACCGGCCAAGGTGCTGCGTACGCTGCGTTACGCGCACCCGGTGCATGACCATGCCGCAGTACGCGCGCAGCAGCGCTGGGGCGAACTACAGGGCCGGCGCCATACATGGTTCGCCGGCGCCTATTGGGGCTGGGGCTTCCATGAGGACGGCATCCGCAGTGCCCACCGCGTGGTCGACGCACTGCGTGCCTGCGAGCCGCATCGATTGGCACCGGCGTTCGGCGAGGTCGCCGCGTGAGCGCCAGCGCACTCTATTTCGGGCAGGTGGTGCATCGGCGCCACCACCCGCATCCGCATGCCTTCCGCTATCCGGTCGCACAGCTGCTGCTGGATCTTGATGAGCTGGAGACCGTGTTCGCACGACGCTGGCTGTGGTCGGTCAACCGGCGCAACCTGGCCGAGTTCCGCCGCAGCGACTACTTCGGTGATCCCGCGCAACCACTCGCCGATGCCGTGCGCGACCACGCCGCCAACACCCTCGGCCACCGCCCCTGCGGGCCCGTGCGCCTGCTGACCCATCTGCGCTTTGCCGGCCACGTTTTCAACCCGGTCAGCTTCTACTACTGCTACCAGGCTGACGGCAGCACGCTGGACTGCATTGTCGCCGACATCACCAATACCCCGTGGAAGGAACGCCACGCATACGTGCTGCCGGCATCGACCGCGCTCCATGAGGGCGCGTCACTACGCTGGCAGTTCGACAAATGCTTCCACGTCTCGCCATTCATGGCGATGGATTGCCGCTATGACTGGCGGTTCAACGCGCCCGGCGAGGACCTGCGCGTGCACATGCAGGTGTGGCGTGACGGCGTGCGACAGTTCGATGCCACTCAGTCCATGCAGCGGCGCCCGCTGGACGGACGCGGCCTTGCGCGCGTCCTCGCCTGTTATCCGCTGATGACCACCCAGGTGGTGGCCGCCATCCATTGGCATGCGCTGCGCCTGTGGCTGAAGCGTAACCCGGTCCACGACCACCCCTCCCTTGCCGAGAAACCACGATGAACGAGATGAATCCCTCGGTAGCCCTGCCACAGCCGGGCACGCTCGACGTTTTCCTGCGTAGGCGCCTGCTGGCGCAGCTGGCGCCCCTGCGCGACGGCCGTCTGTGCGTGCGCGATGCGCTGGGTGAGGTCTGGCTGGGTGAAGCCCGCGGCGAGCTGCAGGTCACGGTCACCATCGACGATCCCGCGTTCTATCGAAAAGTGGCTGCACAGGGCAGCGTCGGCGCTGGCGAGAGCTACATCCACGGCGACTGGCACTGCGATGATCTGGTGGCCCTGGTGCGGCTACTGGTACGCAACCGCGATCTGCTTGACAGCATGGAGCACGGCCCCGCCCGCGTGGGCGGCTGGCTGCTGCGCGGCTGGAATCGCCTGCGCCGCAACAGCCGCGAAGGCAGTCGTCGCAACATCGCGGCGCACTACGACCTCGGCAACGATTTCTTCGCGTTGTTCCTGTCGCCGGACCTGATGTACTCCTCGGCACTCTTCGGCGATGACAGTGAATCGCTGGAGACGGCATCGCGACGCAAGCTGGACCGTATCTGCCAGCAGCTGCGGCTCAAGCCCGGCGACCACGTGGTCGAGATCGGCACCGGCTGGGGCGGTTTCGCCGTGCATGCAGCCCAGCACTATGGCTGTCACGTCACCACCACCACCATTTCCGCCGAGCAGCACGCACTGGCCACCGAGCGTGTAAAGGCCGACGGCCCCGCCCGCGTGGGCGGCTGGCTGCTGCGCGGCTGGAATCGCCTGCGCCGCAACAGCCGCGAAGGCAGTCGTCGCAACATCGCGGCGCACTACGACCTCGGCAACGATTTCTTCGCGTTGTTCCTGTCGCCGGACCTGATGTACTCCTCGGCACTCTTCGGCGATGACAGTGAATCGCTGGAGACGGCATCGCGACGCAAGCTGGACCGTATCTGCCAGCAGCTGCGGCTCAAGCCCGGCGACCACGTGGTCGAGATCGGCACCGGCTGGGGCGGTTTCGCCGTGCATGCAGCCCAGCACTATGGCTGTCACGTCACCACCACCACCATTTCCGCCGAGCAGCACGCACTGGCCACCGAGCGTGTAAAGGCCGCCGGCCTGCAGGGGCGCGTCACCCTGTTGATGCAGGACTACCGGGACCTGCAGGGCCGCTACGACAAGCTGGTGTCGATCGAGATGATCGAAGCCATTGGTGCCGAGTACCTGGACACCTACATGGCCACTCTGCAGCGCCTGCTGAAGCCGGACGGCGTGGCGCTGCTGCAGGCCATCACCATCGAGGACCAGCGCTACGAACAGGCGCGGCGCAGCGTTGATTACATCAAGCGCTACGTATTCCCGGGCAGCTTCATTCCCTCGATCAACGCGATCATGGCGGCCAAGACCCGGGTCAGCGACCTGCAGCTGATCGCACAGCAGGATTTCGGCCATTCCTACGCGCTGACCCTGCGTGCATGGCGTCATCGCTTCCTCGCCCAGCTGCCTGCGGTGCATGCGCAGGGCTTCGACGCGCGCTTCTGCCGTATGTGGGAGTTCTATCTGGCGTACTGCGAGGGGGGCTTCCTGGAGCGTTCGATCGGCGTGTCGCATCTGTTGCTGGCGCGTCCGGGCCATCGGCTTATTGCGGCGGCGAGCGATGGCCACTGAAATGCGCCGATTCTGGGCCAACCTCATCGGCAACCAGCTGGTCTGGCTGTGCGCGGTGACCGGTGCCGGGCGCGGCTGGCAGTGGCCAGCGCTGTTGGCGGCCAGCCTCTACGTGGCCAGCCAGTTGCTGACATCCCCCAGGCCGATCGTGGACCTTCGCCTGTTGCTGGTTGCGCTGGCCTGCGCCTGGCTGGTGGATGCCAGCGCAGCGGCCAGCGGCATGGTGCGCTATGCGGCGGCATCGCACGGCTGCGCACCGCCGCCGTGGATCATGGCGCTGTGGGCCGCGTTCGCGATGACGCTGACCACCTCGATGCGCTTCCTGCTGCGGCACCCCGCACTGCCGATCCTGTTCGGCCTGCTGCTCGCGCCACTGGCCTATCTCTCGGCCTCCCGGGGTTTCGAGGCGGTGCAGTTCCGGGCGCCCGCCTGGCAGGGGCTGCTGGTGCTCGGCATGGGCTGGAGCATTGCTCTGTCGCTCCTGTGTGCCGCGGCCCGGCGCTGGTCCCGGCCTTCAGATCATCCACCACTTGCCGGAGCATCGTCATGATCAATCCAGGGTGGGTGCTGCTGTACGCAGTAGTGGTGATGAGCTGGGGCTGGGCCTGGCAGCGTCGCCACACCAACATCGGCGTGGTTGATGTGCTCTGGGCCAAAGGCGTGGGTGCATCGGCGCTGCTGCTGGCACTGCTGGGCGATGGCGCGTTGATGCCCCGGCTCGCGCTGGGGCTGCTGGGTGGGCTGTGGGGCAGCCGCCTGGCCTTGCATCTCTGGCACCGGGTCCGTCACGAACAAGAGGACGGTCGCTACCGTTATCTGCGGGAACACTGGCACGGCCACCAGGGGAAGATCTTCGGCTTCTTCATGGCGCAGGCGCTGCTGATCGTTCTGTTCGCCCTGCCCTTCGTCGCGGTGGCGGCCAATCCACGGCCGGGGCTGTCGCTGTGGGTGGTTGCCGCCGCAGGCGTCTGGCTGATCAGCGTCGGCGGCGAGGCGCTGGCCGACCGGCAGCTGGCCCGGTTCCGGGCCGACCCGGCGAACAAGGGCTTGACCTGCCGCCAAGGACTCTGGCGTTACTCGCGCCACCCCAACTACTTCTTCGAATGGCTGCACTGGTTCAGCTACGTGCTGCTGGCGGCGGGCTCACCACTGTGGTGGCTGGCGTGGTCCGGCCCGCTGCTGATGTATGTATTCCTGCGCTATCTGAGCGGCATTCCGTTCACCGAGAAGCAGGCTCTGCGTAGCCGCGGCGAAGACTACCGCGAGTACCAGCGCAGCACGTCGATGTTCTTTCCCTGGTTCCCCCGTTCTTCCAAGGAGCATTCCGCATGAGCGCGATCCCGTCACTGAATCCGGCCGAAGATGCGGAAACCGGGCTGATCGCCTGGGCCGAACGCGGACTGGTGCCCGATGCGGCGCTGCGTGCGGGCATCCGCCGCTTGTGCGCGCAACGCCTGCATGAGGAAAGCGAGGGCGGCATCGAAGGCCAATCGGCACGCTTCAGCCGGCGCATCGCCGAGCTGGCCGACAGCCCACTCGCGCTGCATACCGAAGTGGCCAACCGTCAGCACTACGAAGTTCCCGCGGCCTTCTTCCAGGCCTGCCTGGGCAAGCGCCTGAAGTACAGCAGCTGCTACTACCCCACTGGCCGCGAAACGCTGGACCAGGCCGAAGACGCCATGCTGGCGCTGTACGGCCAACGCGCCGGCCTGGCCAACGGCCAGCAGATCCTTGAACTCGGCTGCGGCTGGGGCTCACTGACGCTGTGGATGGCCGAACGCTTTCCGCAGGCGCATATCACCGCCGTCTCCAACTCGCACAGCCAGCGCAGGCACATCATGGCGCAGTGCCAGGCACGCGGCCTGGGCAACGTCGAGGTGCTGACCTGCGACGTCAACGAGCTTGAACTGCCAACGGCACAGTTCGACCGCTGCGTGTCGGTGGAGATGTTCGAACACGTACGCAACTATGAGCGGTTGCTGGCAGGCATCGCACGGTGGCTGAAACCGGAGGGCGCGCTGTTCGTGCACATTTTCGCCCACCGCACGCTGATGTATCCGTTCGAGACCAGCGGCGGCGATAACTGGATGGGCCGCCACTTCTTCACGGGTGGGCTGATGCCCGCCGCCGACACCCTGCTGCATTTCCAGCGCGACCTGCAGCTGGAACAGCGCTGGCTGCTGGATGGCAGCCACTACCAGCGCACCGCTGATCATTGGCTGGCCAACCAGGACGCCGCCCGCGAAGAGGTCATGCCTGTACTGGTCGCCACTTACGGCCAGGCCGCAGCAAAGATCTGGTGGCAGCGCTGGCGGATGTTCTGGATGGCCTGTGCCGAGCTGTTCGGCTACGACAACGGCCAGCAGTGGCTGGTGGCCCATTACCTGTTCCGCCCACGCTGAGGTGTGACATGCGCATTTTCCCGCTGCTTCCTCTGCTCGCAGCCGGCCTGTTCAGTGCAGGCTGCAGCTCCAGCGACACCCGGCCCCTGCCGCGGCCACCATCGGTGGATGTGCCGCGATTCATGGGCGACTGGTATGTGATCGCACACATTCCATCGCGCCCGGAACGCGAGGTCTTCGATGCGGTGGAAAGTTACGCGCTACGGCCGGATGGACGCATCCAGACTACCTTCACCTATCGCAAGGGCAGCTTCGATGCCCCACAGAAGTCGATGCATCCGATCGGCCGGGTGGAGAAAGAAGGAAACGGTGCGATCTGGGGCATGCAGTTCATCTGGCCGATCCAGGCCGAATACATCATCGCCTGGCTCGATGATGGCTACCGCCAGACCATTGTGGCCCGCAGCAAGCGCGACTACGTCTGGTACATGGCGCGTACGCCACAGGTCTCGGAAAGCGACTACCGGCAGGCGGTGCAGCGCATTGCAGCGATGGGTTACGACACTGCCAGGTTGAGGCGGGTGCCGCAGTCGGTCCGCTGATCCGGTGTCGATGAGTTCCATCCACTACATCAATGACGTTCGCGGAACCGATGCGCGCAGCACATCGATTCTTAGGAATAATCGCAAAAATCCCGGAAATCCGATGCCCGGCGTGACAGTGACGCCAAAATGATGACCACGCCCATGGGGCGCTGATCACCTCCCTGCGCATGAATGGACATCCTGCACCGCGCCGGCTGCGCTTGGCGCTTCTGGACGACCATGAGGTCGTCCGTCGCGGCATCGCCCTGCACCTCAACCGCGACCGCCGCTTCAGCATCGTCGCCAGCCACTCCCTCAGCGAAGACCTCATCACCACCCTGCATATGCTGCACGTCGATGTGGCGATCATCGACCTGAGCCTGGCCCCCGGCGACCGCGCTAGCGCCGAGCTGATCCCCCTGCTGCGCGATACCTTCCCCAGCATTCCGCTGCTCGTTTTCGCCACGCTCTCACCCGCGACCAACCTCAGCCACCTGATCAACGCCGGCGTCAGCGGCATCGTCGGCAAGGCCGAACCACTGCCGATGCTGTCAGAGGCAATTGTGCGCGTGCATCAGGGGCTCGGCCGCCTGCCACCTGACTTCATCCTGCCTGCCGACTGCAGTGAACTCAGCCGCAATGAACGCGAGGTACTGGAACTGCTGCTCACCGGGCTCACCGTGTCCGAGATCGCGCTGCGCCGGCACCGGAGCGTCAAGACCGTCAGCACCCAGAAGGTTGCCGCGCTGCGCAAGCTTGGCCTGCGCAACGACGCCGAGATCTACGCCATGCGCCCACACGCGAGTCCGTCATGAGCAGGCCGGACCGCTCGCGCCTGCGCACCTCCTTGGCCCTGCTGCTGGTTCTTCTGCTGCTGCCGGCGGCATCTGCGGAAGATGTCCTATCACAACGCTGGGGGCCGGGCAGCGAGGTACGGGTTGCAACGGCCCCTTCCCTTCGCCCGGTACCCGCCCCACTTGCAGAAACAACGCCCTTGCCCACGCTCGCCCACGGCTATGCAGCCCTGGTGGCGCGGCATGCCCAACTGCGTTTCCGCGACCTGCCCCACCCCACCACTACAGAATCTGTGGCTGCCGTGTGTCGCCGCGATGCCGATCTGGTGCTGGTGGTGGGTGGCGCCGCACATCTGCAGCTGCCCTGCCCGGATCTGATTGCCTCCGCCCCCTTTCGTGGCGGCAGGACGGTGCTTGCCGGGCGTTCCGGCCAATGGCTGCCACGCAGCCTGGCGGAGCTGGATGGACGGACCCTGGCCGTGGTTGAGGGCGGCCCCTACGCCGGCTGGCTGGGCGCGCATCATCCACAGATTCGCCTGCATTCCCTTTCCAATCGGCACGCGACACTTGAAGCGGTCATTGCCGGCACAGCGGATGCGGCGATCGGCATGGATACGACGCTGCGGCCAATGATCCGCCGCTACTTCAGCGGCGATCTGCTGCTGCAGCCGATCAGCAGCGATTTCTCCACCGACCTGCACCTGCTCGCTCGTCGGGAGGACAGGCACCTGCTTGAGCGCATCGACCGGGGCCTGCGCGACATCACGCTGGAAGAACACGCTGGCCTGCTGCATCTCTGGGCGCAGCAGACGCTGCCAGCATCGGTGGAGCAAGCGCTGGACCGGGTGCGGTCGCCGCCGCCGGCCTGGCTGTTGGCATTGATCGCCGCGCTGGCCGGTCTCCCGCTTCTCTGGAATCCGCTACGGCACCGCTTCCGCCGCAGCGAACGCGACCGTGCACGCGCGTTCGGCATGATCAGCCATGAGGTACGCAATGCCGCGCAGACGCTGTTGAGCTCGATCACCCCGCTGCACCAGGCGCATTCTGCGGAGGGCCGCCGCGAACTACTCGCGGCGATGGCTGCAGCAGGACGCTCACTGCGCGGGCTACTGGATCGCTCGCTGGATTTTTCGCGTCTCGCCAGTGGTGGCTTCGCGCCGCAGCCAAAAGCCTGCGACGTCGCACTGCTGTGCAACCAGTCGCTGGATGCGATCCGCCCGCCCGCACGCAGGAAGGGCCTGGAGCTCAGGCTGGACTGCGATGCAGCGCCGGCGCCGCTGGTCCTGCTGGATCCCGATGCGCTGCGCCAGATTGTCGACAACCTGCTCTGCAATGCACTGAAGTTCACCGATGTCGGCGGCATCGACCTGCGCGTGCAGCTGCGACCACCAACGCGACCGCATGAGCTGCTGCTGGATGTAATCGACAGCGGCATTGGTATCTCTGCTGCGCAGGCAACATCCCTGTTCCACCCATTCCAGCAGGGCGAGAACGGGCTGCAGCGCGGCGGCAGCGGGCTGGGATTGGTGATCGCACGTGAACTGGCCCGCTCGATGGGCGGCGATCTGACTGTCCACAGCGTCCACGGACGCGGCAGCCGCTTCACCCTGCGCCTGCCGGTGCGGATCGCCAGGGACCGCCCGCCGACTACAAGCGTGGCCGCTAGTGAGCAGCCGCTCGCCGGCCTGGATCTGCTGCTGGTCGAAGACCATGGCCTCAACCGCCGCCTCATGGCCGCCCAGCTGCGGCGCCTGGGCGCGGATGTGCATGCGCTTGCCGATGCCAGCGGTGCAATGGAAGAACAGGCGCGACGGCCGCGCGGCACGGTGCTGCTCGACATCGAGCTCCACGACATGGATGGCTATGCGCTCGCGCGCCGGCTGCGTGCGCAGGCGCACACGCCCTTGCTGCTGATCGCGCTGTCGGCACGCACGGGCCATCGCCATGCAGCGCGTTGTCGCTCAGCAGGATTCGACGCGGCGCTGACCAAGCCGCTGCAGATCGCCAAGCTGCTGCAGGTACTGGCGTTGCCAGCGCTGGGGAGCCACGTTGCACCTGCCAGCACGGCTCACATCGACTCCGTCTATGTGGCCGACATCAGCATGGAACTGGCTGCCATCGAGCGCGCCGTTACCGGCGCCGCTCCGGATGCGCTGCGCCATCACGCGCATCGCCTGCAGGGTACGCTGCAGATCTGCGGCGCAACCATGCAAGCCGGCATCGCGGCCGACCTGTGGGAGCTGGGGCGTAAGGCCGCGCCTGACTGGGTCAAGGCGCGGCGACTGCTGCAGGGATTGCAGCAGTGGCACGGCTCCCGCAGGACGGAAGCCGCACCATCGGCCTGATCAGGCCGCCAGGCGCTCGACCTGGCGACGGGTCAGGTCGTTGAAGCGACCCAGCGACATCAGATGCTGGTGGATCAACGCCAGCCAGCCGCTGCGGTGCCATTCGACCACAGTGGCTTCCGGCAGTGCGACGAATTTCTCGACATCGACCACCTGGAAGCCGTTGAGGTTGAACTCGCGACCGTCCGGAGTACGCACGGTGGCGTTGCGTTCGACCAGCAGGCCGTTCTCGATCAGCGCCTTGGAGAAGGCCTGGGTCTGTTCGTGCTCGCGGGTGAACTGGCCGCAGAACTCCAGCGCCTGCTGCACCATCTCGGTGGCCTTGCCATCGACGAACAGCGGCTGGCCTTCGTCACCACCCTTGACCACGCGGGGGTTCTCTTCATCGATGCCCAGCAGGAAATCGTTGTCCGCGCCGGTGTCGATGAAGATGAAGGGATGGCGACGCAGGTAAGCCGGGATGTAGGCCTCGTCTTCCCACAGGCCGTCCTTGATGAACAGGTTCTCTTCCGACACGCCGACGGCCGCCATCGGCACCGCGGTCGGGCCGGCGAACAGGATCGGGAAGTGATGCAGGGCCAGCGAGAACTCGCCAAGCACCAGCGGAATGGCGTTGTTGCCAGCGGCAAACTCGAGCCTGCCCGGCAGGATGCGCAGGTCGGCGTGCACATCGGCCTGCAGCGGCACCGGACGGGTGTAGAACAGGGGGGTGCCGGCGGGCGCCGCTTCGGTGGTGGTGTCGCTGGTGGTGGTCATCTTGGGAACCGTTCGATCATGCGCGCCTGCCATCCCGGGCGCGCCAGCGGGAACAACCTGAATCCCGCATTATCAACAAGCTCGATGACAACGGCCACCCCACCGGCGGCCTATTTCAACTGCAGCGGGTAGCGTTGCCAGAGAACGTGGACCAGAAAGCCGGCCAGCTCGGTGTCGCGGGCGCTGACCGCAGCGCGGATCTTGTCCAGCAACACCATGTCGCTGCAGGCGCGCACATCGGCGTGGTTGGCCTGCCCTGCCCGGCGCGCCCGGTAGCGCGCGGCCCGCTGTGCGTCGCTCATTGCGTACCCGAACTTGGGCGGACGGCCGCGTTTGCGCGGCAGGGTCAGCTCCAGGGTTCCGGGGTCTTTGTCATCACGCATGAGAGGGGTGCGGGCGGCGGCGAGCAACGGGGGGTGCGCAATTTATCGTGAGGCATCACTTTAATCCAGCTTTTTCTGCAGTTTTGTTGCAATGCAGTGCAAATACTCGCGTGCTGATGCGGATTCATCCACGCCAGCGTGGTTACGGAACGCCATCAACCCCCACAAAAAAAGGGAGCCCGCTTACGGGCTCCCCTCACCTTTCCTCACGCAGCGCGTACCGGCTCGTAGCCGTGCAGGTGCGCCTCGCTGCTCGCCCGACCCTGGCTGAGCGAACGCAGCGAAGTGGTGTAGCCCACCAGCTGCGCCAGCGGCGCAAAGCCGCTGACTTCGGCGCGACCCTCCTGGTCTTCGATGCGGGCAATACGGCCATGGCGACGGTTGAGGTCGCCCACCACATCTCCCACCGACGCCGACGGCGAATGCACTGTCACTGCCATCACCGGCTCCAGCAGTTGCGTGCCACCTTCGGCCAGCGCCGCCTTGATCGCCTCGGCACCGGCGCGATGGAACGCCATTTCCGAAGAGTCCTTGGCGTGGGTCTGGCCATCGACAAGACTGACCTCGATACCGACCACCGGATGACCCTGAGGGCCTTCCGACAGCGCAGCACGCACGCCCTTCTCCACGGCGCTGATGAAGCTGCGGGGCACCACGCCACCAACGATGCGATCGTTGAACACCACCTGGCCGTCTTCGCGCGGCGACACATCCAGCACCACGTGCGCGAACTGGCCCTGACCGCCGGTCTGCTTGACCAGCCGGCCCACAACCCCGGCCATCGCACGCATCGGCGTCTCCTGGTAGGCCACACGCGGCGCACCTACGCCTACGTCTACCTTCCATTCGCTGCGCAGGCGCTCGACCATCACCTCCAGGTGCAGCTCGCCCATGCCCCAGACCAGGGTCTCCGCCGTGTCGCGATCGGTTTCGACACGGAACGACGGATCTTCCTGGGCCAGGCTGGCCAGGCCCTGCGCCATCCGGATCAGGTCGGCCGCGCGTGCCGGTTCCAGCCGCCAGGCCAGCACCGGTGCCTGTGCCTGAATGCTTTCCAGGCGCAGCGGCTGCGCGCGGTCGCTCAGCGTTTCGCCGCTGACCGCATCCTTCCAGCCCAGCACCGCGACGATGTCACCGGCCACGGCCTGTTCAATGTCGTGGGTCTGGTCGGCCTGCACCCGCACCAGGCGGGTGACACGCCGCCCCTGCGGATGCTGCGAACTGGCCACCGCATCGCCGACCTTCAAGGTGCCCGAGTACAGCCGCACGAAGCTCAGCGCGCCGTGCTGCTGGTGGGTGATCTTGAACAGCAGGCCGGCCAGTGGACCGTCCGGATCCGGCGGCAGCACCACGTCGCCGTCTTCGCTCTCGGCGGTCACGGCAGGACGATCCAGCGGCGACGGCAGGTAATCGACCACCGCATCCAGCAGGGTTTCGATGCCCTTGTCCTTGAACGCGGCACCGGCCAGCACCGGCACGCCTGCACCGGCCAGCGTCGCCCGTCGGATCGCCGCACGCAGCAGTTCCGCATCGATCGCGCGACCTTCCAGCCAGGCATCAGCCAGCAGTTCGTCGTGGTCGGCCACGGCCTCAACCAGCGCGTCGCGCTGCGGCTGCCACAGGGTGCGCGCCGCGTCGTCCCACGGGGTCACCGTGGTTACGGCACCATCCTGCCAGTGCAGCACGCGCTCATCGACCAGGTCGACCCAGCCGTTGAAATCGCTTTCGCTGCCCAGTGGCATACCGAGCGCCCACGGCCGCGCCTGCAGCTTGTCCTGCAGCTGCTCCAGCACACGCTCGAACGAAGCGCCTACGCGGTCCATCTTGTTGACGAACGCGATCAGCGGCACACGATGGCGACGCGCCTGGCGCCACACCGTCTCTGACTGCGGCTGCACGCCGTCCACGGCCGAGAACACGGCCACGGCACCGTCGAGCACGCGCAGCGAACGCTCGACTTCAATGGCGAAGTCGATGTGGCCGGGCGTGTCGATCAGGGTCAGCCGATGCGGCGGCAGGTCGCGCGGCGCCCACTGCGCCTGCACGGCGGCCGCGCCGATGGTGATGCCACGCTCGCGCTCGATCGCCGAGAAATCGGTGGTCGCATTGCCGTCGTGCACTTCGCCGACGCGATGGATTTCGCCGCTTTTCCACAGCAGGCGTTCGGTCAGCGTGGTCTTGCCGGCGTCGATGTGGGCAATGATGCCAAGGTTGCGACGGCGGGAAAGGACTTGGGTGTTCATGAGAAAGGTTCCTGCAAAGCCAACTTCGAGGGCCGCGCACCCCGGTTGGCGACAGGGCGCGCGGCTAGCGTTCGGTCTCGGCGATCTGGTGCATGGCACGTTCTCCTTGCGGTACAGCGGGTGATGGGTGAAACGAAAAGAGCGCCCCGGAGGGCGCTCTGTCGAAGGTCCAGCGATGGCCGTCTCAACGGCCTCGTGGGGCTCCAGGCAGATACGCCCGTTCCGCGCTTGCGCGGGTCAGGGTGAAAAACTTCAGGAGCGGCATCCGGTTCATGGGGCGCATTCTAGACCTGCCAATCTGGCGCGCAAGTGAATATTGAGCACATAAATGGAACGATGAGGCCGACAATGAAAGGGGTCAGATCCCTTTGCCACAGCAAAGGGCTCTGACCCCTACCCTGCCTTACTTGCACTCATGCAGCTTGCGGGCCTCAGCCACGGTCGCAGCCTGGTCGTCCCCCATCGAGATCCATCCCTTCAACGACATCGCCGGATCCACCTGCGCCTGGCGCGGGCCGCCATGGACCACCACCTCGGTCCAGCTGCCGACCGGCGCCAGCTCCGACAATCTTGCAGCCTGGTCGTCTTCGGTACTGAACATGTCGTCTGGCTCCGCAGGCTTGGCCTTGTTCACGGTCTCGGTCTTGCGCGCCCGGATCCGCAGCGCGCCATCGGCCATGCGCTGGGTAGTGACGTCATGGCGTTCCACCCCATAGGCCCAGCTGCTCTCACCTGCGCGACGGGTCTCGCTACCGTCGTCTGCCACCACTACGGAATCACCTGCCGCTTCGGCCACGGTCGCAAGCGAACCCATTCCCGACATCAGCGCCTGGTAGGCAATCATCTGCCGCTGTTCGGTGGCCAGCGCAACGTTACCTGCCTTGCCGGCAGGAATCTGCAGGTACACCGCCTCCCTGCACAACATCAGCACCTGCTGGTCATCCCAGCTGATGAGCACTTCATCATTGGCGAAATAGCGGGTCGTCACCGGAACCACCGGAGCGCTCCCGCCGGTGGAATACCGGCTCTCGATCCGCGAGGCCTGCTCGGCGGCCTTCATCAGGGAGACCGAGGATGCGGACGCGGTGCTGACGGCGCATACGGAGGCGACCATTGCCGAGAGCAGCACGCCATGTGAAACAGTACGGATCATTGCATCAGTCCTTTGAAGAGAACGAACCGCACATGATACGTCGCCTGGCAGAGCAGTTTGATGCTCAGGTCACCACGACCAACGGCACTCCGCGCCGCGGATGCTCCAACACCACCACATCCTGCTGGTAGACCCGCTGCAGGTTGTCTTCGGTCAGCACCTGCAACGGCGTGCCATCTGCCGCCACCCTGCCCTGCTCCAGCAGCACGATGCGGTCGGCATAACCGGCGGCCAGATTCAGGTCGTGCAGCACCACGATCACGCACGCACCGCCCTCGGCGCAGGCGCGCACGCTGCGCAGGGTGCGCTCCTGGTGGCGCAGGTCCAGCGCTGCGGTCGGCTCATCCAGCAGCAGCAGTGGCGTGTCCTGCGCCAGCACGCGTGCGAACGTGGTCCGTGCCGACTCACCGCCGGACAGCTGCTGCACTTCACGCAGGCGCAATGCCTGCAGTTCCGCGGCATCGATGGCGGCTTCCACCTGGGCGTCATCCACCACCGGATCCGGCGGATGCGGCAGCCGCCCCATCGCCACCACTTCTTCCACGCTGAAGGCGAAGCGCACGCCGTGCTCCTGTGGCATCACCGCACGCTCGCGCGCCAGTGGCCCGGCCTTGTAACCGGCCAACGGCTTGCCGAGCAGGCTTACTTCGCCAGCGTCGGCACGCAGGTCACCGGCGGCGACCGCCAACAACGTGGACTTGCCCGCGCCGTTCGGGCCCACCAGTGCGGTCACCGTACCCGGCTCGAACGCCAGTGAGATGCCGTGCAGGATCTCGCGCTGCTGGCGACGCACCACCACCTCGTGCAGTTTCAACAACACGCTCATGGCGCGGCCTTGCGGCGCTGCTGCAGCACCAGCCAGAGGAAGAACGGTGCACCCAGTGCAGCCGAGAACAGGCCCAGAGGAATCTCCGCCGGCGGATCCAGCGTGCGAGCCGCGGTGTCGGCCACCACGATCAGCAGCGCACCGAGCAGGCCGGACAACGGCAGCAACCAGCGATGACCAGGGCCGACCAGCAGGCGCGCCACGTGCGGCACCACCAGGCCAACGAAACTGATCGAACCGGCAAACGCCACCGCAGCCCCCACCAGCAGCGCACTGAACGCCACCAGGCGACGCCGCGTGCGGGTGACATCCAGCCCGAGGTGCTGCGCCTGGCGCTCACCCAGCGCCAGCATGTCCAGCGGCGTGGCCAATCGCTGCAGCGCGAACACACCGATGGCGAACAACGGCACCACGGCCGCCACATCGGCCCAGTTGGCGCGCGCCAGCGAGCCCATCTGCCAGAACACCAGCGACTGCAGCTCGCTTTCGCTGGCGATGTACGTGAGGAAACCGATCAGTGCCGAGCAGAACGCGGCCATCGCGATACCGACCAGCAGCAGCGTGGCGTTGCCCGTGCCCTTGCCGGGCCGGGCCAATGCGTAGGTCAGGCCGATTGCCAGTGCGCCGCCAGCGAACGCGGCCACCGGCACCAGCCAGCCGGCCGCACCGGCAGCGCCGAGTACGATGGCGGCCACCGCACCCAGCGCAGCGCCCTGGCTGACACCGACAATGCCAGGGTCGGCCAGCGGGTTGCCGAACAGGCCCTGCAGGCTGGCACCGGCCATCGCCAGCGACGCGCCGACCATTGCGCCCAACAGGGCACGCGGAATACGCAACTGCCAGACCACGGCGAGGTCGCGGCTGCTGACCGCCTGCGGATCGAGCAGGCCCAGCTTCACCGCCAGCGCCTGCATCACTTCCAGCGGCGGCAACCGCAGCGGGCCCACGGCGAACGAGGCCAGCACCGCTCCCAGCAGTGCCAGCAACGCCACCAGCAACATCGTCCGCCCGCGACGGCGGCGCCGATCCGCCGGACTCATGCCTTCGGCAACGCCGCCAGCGCCTTGGCCAGCGCCAGCGCGCCAGCACCGGAACCGACACTGGTGTACTTCAGCTGCACATCCGGCATCACCCAGACCCGATTGGCCTGCCCGGCCGGGGTCTGCTTCAGCGTCGGGTACGCCTTCCACAGGCCCTCGGCACCACCGAACAGCTGCAGGTCATGCTCGGTCACCAGGATCACCTCCGGTGCCGCCGCGACCACGCCTTCATTGCTCAGCTGCGAGTAGTTCTTCACCCCTGCCTCGGTGCCGATGTTGATGCCGCCAGCCAGTGCGATCAGCTGCGCCGATGCGCTGTCGGCACCCGCAACAGTCGGCGAGCCTCCGGCGCCGGTGGCCGATACATGGATCAGTCGTGGCGCATGGCCCAGGCCCTTGCCAATCGCTGCAGCCTCATCGAGCTGGCGCTGCACCTGCGTGGCAAGTGCCTGTCCTGCTTCGGCCAGCCCTAGTGCGGCGGCGACCTTGCGCACCTTGTCCGGCGCCGGCTGCAGATCGTCGATGACCACCGCCGGTTCGCCCACCTCACGCAGCTTCTTCGCCAGCTCGGTGTGCCGACGCAGGCTGTTGCCGAGGAACAGCGAGCCCTGCAGGCTCAGCACGCCCTCCACGCCAGTGGTGCGGTTGAACAGGAACTGGTGCGGGGCAGCCAGGCCAGCCTGGGTGGTGGTATTGGTCGGCGCGGCGAACACCTGCTTGTCCAGTCCCAGCGCCTCGATCACCGCGATCACGTCGTCACCACCGGCGATGATGCGGCTGGTATCGGCCACCTCGACGTCGGCGCCGTCATCGGAATGCACCTTGGCCGGCAGCACAGCCTTCTGGTCGCGCACGACCGGCATATCGGTGCCGGCCACGCGCTGCCAGCCAGCCGGCAACGCAACTTCGCCAGGCGCGGTTGCGGCGGCGGGCTCAACCGGCTTGCCGCTGTCCGAGGGCGTCGATGAACCGCCACAGGCAGCCAGTGCCAGCGAGACAGCCAACGGAAGCGCACAGAGGCGCAGGCGGGACGCGATGTTCATGCTCGTTCTCCTTGCTGGCAGGGCGACGCGCACGCCGCCCTGCCGTGTGACTTACTGCTTCGGGGTGATGCGGGTGATGCGGTCACCCTTCGGGTCTTCGGCGCCGCGCGACTTGTTCACCGCGAACACGTTGCCCTTTCCATCGGCACGGACGTGGTTCGGCAGCGTACCGCCGTCGAGGTTGGCGACCACCTTGCCGTCACCGTTCACCACGGTGACCGTGCCAGCGCCACGGTTGCTGACGTAGGCCAGGCCGGAGGCATCATCGAAGGCGACGTTCAGCGCACCGGCGCCCACCGGCACGTCATGCAGCACCTTGCCGGCGGCCACATCGACGATCAGCAGGTTGTCAGTGCCCTGCGAGGCCACGTACAGGCGGTTGCGCGCTGCGTCGAAGGCCACGCCCGAGGCGCTGATCGAATTGCCCAGGTCGATGACCTTCTCGACCTTGCCGCTGGCCACGTCGATCACTGCCGCTTCCGGGGTGCCGATGCTGACGGTGAACAGCTTGCCGCCCTTCTCGTCCAGCACCAGGCTCATCGGGGTGAACTTGCCGTCGTCCACGCCGGACTCCAGCGTCACCGCCGGCAGCTCCTTGAGGGTCTTGGCGTCGAACACCGACAGATGGTCCTCACCCGTGGCCGAGGCAAACACCTTGCCGTGGGTGCCATCAACCACCACGTCGCGCGCATGCGGCACGGCATCGACCGGGAACTGGTGGACCAGCGACAGGTCCTTCTGGCGGTAGACCGCGATGGAGTTCTGGCGGGTGTTGGTGACCCAGACATTGCCGTTGGTGTCATCCACGCCGACACCGTAGACCGCGTAGACCGCGCCATTGGTGCTGCCCGGCACCTGCGCCGGGGTGATCGCCTTGGTCACCTTCAGCGACTTCGGGTCCAGCTTCAGCAGCTGCGACTGGGTCACCGGCGGGCGGCCCACGGCCGAGGTCACAAACACCGCGTTGCTGGCGGCGCTGTAGGCGGACTGGTACAGGCCCGGCACCAGCTTGTTGGACTGGGTGGCGAACTGCGCCTGGCCGGACAGCGGCAACTGCGGCGAGACGCGCAGCTTCAGCACGGTGGCTGCAGCCGGCTGGCTGGCGCGCACCACCACAGGATGGGTGCCCGGCACCGCATCGGCCGGAATGCTCAGCTGGGTCTTGAAGTTGCCATCAGCATCGACCACCAGCGGCTGCGTGTTCAGCACGCTGTCGCCACGCAGCAGGCTGACTTTCTGGCCCGGCGCGAAACCGCGACCCACCACGTCGGCAGTGCTGCCGGGAACCACGTTCTCACCGCGCGAGACAACCTCGCCCTTGAAGGTGGCGTTGGCCGGCTGATCGAACACCGGCTGTGCGGTGGCGGTCACGGCCAGCAACAGGCCAGCGGCGAGAGAGGTAAGACGGAAAGACGGACGGAACGACATGGAAGGCTCCTTGCACACGTAGGCCGCGCCACGTGACGCGGGATTCATCGGTTGCCTGGGCCGCTGCACATCGGCAGCCTCGCCTGGGTAGTGGGGTCGCATGCCTTGGCATGCGAAGGGATTCATTCGGCGGCGTTGTCACCGCCGTTGGGCGCGCCGTCACCGGCACTGCGGTCGGACACGCCATACAGTTCATGGAGCGCAGCGTGGAACGACGCGGGCAGCATCGGACCATGGCCGAGGCCGGGGAACTCGCGGTACTGCACGCGCATGCCCGGCACCTTGCCCAAGCGCTCGGACAGCTGCATGGCAGCATCCGGGGTGGCCCCACCGATACGGCGCAGGTGCGCGACCACGCGCGGATTGTTCATGTCGCGCTTGCCACGATCACCGACGCGCTCGGCGCCACCCAGCATCAGCCAGAGCTTCGCCGGCTGGCCATGCGCGTTCTGCACGAACTGCTGTTCCGGATCACCCAGTGCCGCACCCTGGCTCCACCATAGCGACGGACTGGCCGCCAGGTAGGACTGGAAGGAGGCGGGACGGGTGTACAGCGCATTGAGCACGAACAACCCGCCAAGTGAGTGGCCCCACAGCGCTTGCTGCTGCGCGTCGATGCGTGCGCGACGCTCGACTTCGGGCTTGATGCGGCGCTCGATCACATCGAGGAACGCCGCAGCGCCACCGCCGACCGCCTGGGTGCTGCCGCTCTCGTCGTCTGCGCGATCGATCCACGCGGTGTAGTCGCGTGTGCGCGCCTTGGAATCGATGCGTAGGTCGTTGTCGTAGCCGATCAGTACCAGTACCGGTGGCGTCTTGCGCGCGGCCAGCTCGGCCAGCAGCGGCTGGTCCAGCACCATCGCCACCGCATTGCCGTCCAGCGCGTACAGCACCGGCAACGGCGTCCTGCCGGCCTTGGCCGGAATCGCCAGATTCACCCGCCAACGGCGCTGCTGGTCGGGGCTGTCCACCACGAAATGTTCGAAGCGATAGCTGGCCGCCGGCTCGTCGAGCACGGTGTGGCCGATCTTCTGCAGCGGAATGCGCTGCTGGGCGTGGGCGTACGGGGTGGCCAGGAGCAGACCCATCATCAAGGCGGCCAGTCCGCGGGCCAGCGGACCACGGCGCGAAGGCAGGACGAAATGCTTCATCAGCGGCGGCAGAAGCGGCCCAGGGCCGCCGGTTCACAAGGGACCGCAGTCTACCTTAAACGCGAATGATTATCACATCGATCGAACGTCACGCTGTGTATCACGCGCGCGATGACCCGGTTGCGCTGGGCACGGCTGTAAGCGGACAGTCCCTCTGCGAAATTGGGACACGGGGTTTGCAGAATCCCCAGCTCCGGGGCGGCAGGCCTGAATCGGCCCTGTAAACCCCCTTTCTCCGACCGTTCGACAGCCCCTCAAACGGGGTTAGAACCCCACCTCAAGCGGGGCTCAAATCGGGGGGAGCTCATCGGCGACCCACCCGCCGCTGCGGAACTGGTTGCCACCAGCATGCCCAGCGGACCCGGCCACCACCGTGCCATACAGCGCCGTCCGATGGAGCTCCTCAACGTCCAGGGCGCCATCCTTGCCCCAGCGCGGCACAAGCGATATCCGGGCTCCACCGGCAGCCGCCATCGCCAGTCGTTCCCAATCCATGCCGCCTCCCAGGCCGCCCTGGCGGGCAACCTGCAGACGGTCGGCCTGAGGGGTGAAGCGGAGGCGCCGGTAGGTGCGCCGAGCCACCACGTTGACGCCCGCGCCCAGGGTGCGTTCCACAATGCTCGGGTCGATCCGCTCCGCCTCTGAGCCGGGCTCAATGGGTAGATCCACTGCCTGATGGGCAAACAGCTCGCCCACGTCCAGGCCTGCCGCCCCAACCTCAACCTGGACGCCCACCAGGGCCACGGTGCCCGCTGGAAGCACCCACCACGCCGCCCGGCTTCCATCCACCAGCTCGACCACCTTTTGCGTGATCGAGGCCCCACCGAGGGCCTGGCCATAGGTGGCATCGCCAGCCTTGCGCCCCGTGAGCTTGAGGGATGTGCCAACCGGGCAGGACAAACCGAGCATGCCAACGACACGGACGCCAGCGGCCGCTGGCCAGGTCAACCGCAGTCGGACGGCCGACGCACCACCGCTGAGTCGAGTGATGCTGGTGGGCCGCCCATCGACCAGGGCGGCGATGTTTGCGGCAGTGGCGCCGTCAGCGGCAGCGGTGACACCCGCAGGGGAGAATCCGATAAGCATGTGGCAGTCCTTATGCGCCCCAAAATTTCAGGGTCTGTTCGCCAGTGATGGGGTTGCTGGTCACCGCCGTGACGATCACCTTTCGACCGGCGCCGAGCCCATAGCGCGGGTAGCGGATGCGCCCGACCTGGCCGGGCCGCAGCTGGAGGTCGGGCCGCGCCGTCATCCGGCCGGCATAGAAGTTGCGGGGCACTGCGTAGAGCTTCACGACGCGATCAATCTCCGCCTGAGCGTCAGCGCGGCTATCGAAACAAGACTCCACCGCTGGCGCGGCCCCCGCGTGCTGGTAGCAGGCAGGAAGATCCCCGGTGGCGTAGACCTGGCCACGGTGGCTGGCGGACAGTTCCTTGCGGATGCTGGGCGGCACCTGGTCCAGGCCCGTGGCCATATCGCCGTCAGCCAGGACTACCGCGTTGGGCCGATAGCCCATGCGTCGGGTAAGGCCTGGGGCAAGATCCGGCATCACAACCAGCGGAGCGGCGAGCTCGACCAGGTCGAGCTCGAATGCCAGGTTCGCATCGGCAACGCTCTCGGGGTCGATCAATCGCGCCAGGCGCAGCACGCCATCCCCGTCCTGCCACCAGTCGGCGCAGTAGCTGCCCAGGATCGCAGCCAAGGCCTCACGCGGCGTGCTGCTGCCGTCTGCAAAGTAGCCCACCCCTGCATAGCCCGTAGCCTGGTCGATGGCCAGCGCGTCGGCGCTCTGCCATGCAGCTTTCCCAATACGGCCAAACACGTCGGAAAGCGCCTGTTGAAGCGTTGCCGGTCGGTCGGCTCCGATGGTCGAAACGTCAGCCGTCAGCGGCCCGAGAGGCGGCGACTGCAGGGAGAGCTGCTGTCCACCAGCAACCAGGCTGTACGCGGTGCCGGCAACTAGTTCCACTGCGCGGTCACGGACACTCATCACTGATTGCAACCGCGAATCGCAGATCCATTGCAGCGAACCATCACTGTTTACCGCAGTGGCCGGCACGCTTCGCACCAGTCCGATCACCACGGGCTGCGACTGCCAGGCAATGCTGTCGCCGTGGGTCGGGAGAAATACGGCCCTGCTCAGCGGCTCATCCAGGTCACTGTGCGCGTCCTTGAACGTAAGGCGCTTGTAGCTGTCGTCTTCGACCTCGATTCGATCCAGAACATACCGGCCGACGGGCACTGCACCGGCCATCGACTGTCCCTGCTCGACCTGGCGCACCGTAACTGGCACGTCACGAATAGCGGACAGCGCAGCGGCATCCAGCATCCCTGCGGCGTCCTGCACGCGCACCTGGGCGCTGCCGGCACGCGACTCATTGCCCCACATCCAGAACGAAACTGCGCTGATCGTGCTCAGGCCCTCGGTGGCGATGACTCCAGCGAACGCAGTGTTCGCTGGCGAGTCGCTGGCACCGCTCATGTAGTCCTCACTTGCGACCCGGATTGTGGGGATCGGATCGGCAGCTTGGGCCCATCCCGCCAGTGCGGCCGGACTGAGCCCTTGCCACTGACCAGCGTTCACGACACAGCGCAGGCCGCGCGCTTTCGTAGCGGCGATGGACACGGCGAAGTAATACGGGCCACCCGCTGAGACATCAACGCTGGCTACTTGCTGGCCGTCACGATAGAACTGAGCCTGAGCGGGCGTGCCAGGCAGCACTCGCACGCCCAGGGCCTCTCCCTTGAGGGGGATTGGCAGGCCGCTGGCAATCACAGCGCCGTTGCGAAGCACCTGGCCGGTGTGCAGCTTCCAGCCTACTCCATTGGATGCGCCCAGCTCGGAAGATAGCGGGGCAGCGGCGTTGCAGAGACCGATGATCGCAGTGAGAGGATCATCGCCCCACAGCATGAACTCAGCGCCGGCCGGACCGGCAAGCGGAAACGTGCTCCTGGCTATGCGAGCAAGAACAACCGCCCCCGGTGAGGCCACGGTCAATCCGCCGTCCTCTACCAGTAGACCAGCACCGAGCGGAGACGCCGCCCAACGGCCAAAGGTGCGCACGACGGATCAACCCTCCTGGGGGATTTCAGTTGCCTCAAAGCGGTAGACAGCACCGACCTTGAGAGTGGCTGCATCGGCCGGATCGACCGTGAGATTGATCTGCGGCATGTTCGGCTGACTGACTGGACGGAACTGCAGAGTCACGCCGGGCTGGTCAGCAGACTCGGTGCGAAGGTACAGGCGAGCATCAAAGCGCATGGGTGTTTCCTCTTGATGGATGAGCGGCATTGCCCGGCCGTTCTAACGGGTCACTCTTCAATGGAAACCAGCGAAAGGCTGGCGGAGATGTCCTGGCCAGTGAAACTTCCGGACTCATGGCGCACCTCTTGTTCGCTGAAACCCACAATCTCCGCGCGGTATGTGCGGTCCTGCGTGCCTTCGCTGTCATTGAGGGTTACCGATCCCGACCAGCGGGAGGTGGCAGTGTCAGGCCCGTCAAACTCGTTCAAGATCATCACGCCGCCGCTCGCTTCAAAGCTGGTCCAGAACTGCTCAGCGTTGTTGCCGAGCTTGCGATAGACATTCACTGCGCAGGCGTTCCGACCACCGCCAGCAACGAATCCGGAGGAATCCATGCTTCTGTGTGTGCGCGTAACCGTCCGTTGATAGCTGACTACGACGTTCTTATTGCGTCCGCTGGTGCTGAATGGACCAACGACGATTGAAACTCCGATTGTCTGCGTTGTAGTGGATTGCATTGCGTTGCGACGGATGCCGGCAGCGATGGCACCGCCCCAGTACGCGCCGCCATACACGTCCATCCACACAGTTGCATTTCGCTTGGTGGCACCAGCAGCTCCCACGTTGGGACCAAAGTAGTCAATCAGCCCATCAGGCCCGAAGCCATTGCCGATGATGCGTTGCACGTTGCCGCGCCAGACCCGCAGGTAGCCGTCCTGGATCTCCATGCCGTCCGGCGTGCCTGGACTGATGAGGCGCAGGATCTTGGAGAGAATTTTCAGCTCGCTCTTTGCCCCAGTTGCTTCCATCTCCATACCGGAAACATTGCCATCCACGTCGAGCGCAAAGCCCCACTTGGCACTGCTCTCCGAGCCGCCAGCGTTCCACGGCGGCGCCTGCGTCGCATCTGGCTCAACCCGCGAGAACATTGGGCGAAACATCCAGAAATATGGCCACGCCTCACCGTTGGGTTTGACGATGACCCTGAACCGGGCGAGAGCAGCTCTAGGAGGTGCAACGGTCTTGATGCTTGGGCGCGGCATCTCGGAAAGCAGTGGCGAGCCATTGTTTCCCGTATGCCCTGTTTCCGGCGAGCCCCATTGCGCAAGCCAGTTCCCTGTCTTGTCCCAGTAGCTGGTCTCGATATAGCAAGAGCAGCGGTGAGTGTTGAACCAGGCGGACGCCATGTAGGTTTGGCCGGCTTCGACAGGGATGCCGTACTCAGTTCCCCACCAGACAATCTGCGTCGAAGTAGTGCCACCGGAGGTCGAGCCGACTCCATAGATGCCAGGCGGGTGGAAGCTGTCGTTACCGGGAGTCGGATCGCCAAGCTCTACCCATGCTGCACCAGGATTCGAGCCCCAACCCCAGCCGTTGCGCTGATAGTTCGGGAACGTGGAGTTGATGAGCAGGTTCCCGCCGCTGCCTTGGTTGCTAACCTTTGCCTCAAGCGTCTGAACGGCGGAGGAGCTGGCCTTTCCTTTTACCTCAGCCTGAACGCCGGTTACCGACTGGCCCAGCGACGTGATCTGCTGACCTTGCTGAGTCACCGTCGCAGTAAGGCCTGCCGTTGCCGCAGCGTTCGCCGCACCTACCGCCGCTGCCTCCGCACCGCTTGGGGCGTACTCCGTGGCCACCAGGCCCCGCTGGAACTGCACGTGGTCGATCTCCAGCCAGTAGGCGCCTGGGACGTCCGCGAACTGGCGGCCCACGTACACGCGAGCGCGGGCTGCCGTGGCGCTTGACCGTGCGGGCAGGATGATCCGCTGCCAATTACCAGTGGCCCCCACCACCGGAGACGTGATGGTGCCCAACCCCTGAGCCCCGGCCTCATCCATCCACACCACGTAAAGGTACAACTGCGTTCCCTGTGTCGCTCGGATCCAACTGGACAGCACGTAATCCGTGAGCGGCGCGACACGCGAGTAACCTGCACCAGGCCCCGCCCGGTTCAAGCCACACCAATCCCGAGAGTTGATTGCCTTCCAATCTAGGCGCACGGCCTTGCCGCCACCTGGTAGTGGGGAATCGACGTATGAGAACGTGCCTCCCACGTCGCTTCGGATGCGCTCCAGGTTCCAGCCAGTTGGCGCAGCGGTAGCCACCGGGGCGTCTTCCATGCTGCTGTTCCACAGCAGGTTGTCGCCACCGATCGCATCGATCTTGGCATTGACGCTGGTGAGCGACTGACCCAACGAGGTAACACTGCTCTCGTTGGCCAGGGTGCGTGCTTCAAGGCTGGAGTTTGCCGCAGCGTTGGCCTGCGTAGCCCGCTCCAGTGCGGATACGTCCAGGCTGCCCTGCGGGCGCCCGTTGACGAATTCCACGATGAGCTCAACCCACTGGTCGGCGCGGGCGGTTGACGGTCGGGGCGACAGACGCTGCAAGCCTGCCGCTTCGCCAGCACGCTTGCGCCCGATTAGGACGAACATGCGGATTCCGTCCAGGGCCTCCACATTGCGACGCGAGGCCCCAGCATCAACGAGGCGGTCCCTGGCCCCAGCGATGTCCGTGCCGACGCCATTGCTCAGCGGCCCAGTGTGATCGCTGGTGAACAGGATGAAATACTGATTGTCGGCCAGGGCGTTGTCGTACCAATCGTTGAAGCTGGCGCAGGCAGATGAACCATTACCGTAGGTGTCAAAGGTCTGCCGAGCTCCCAAAGTGCTATCGGCGTTCACCACCTGAACATTGAGGCCGCGTCCGGCGCCGCCCATGGCTCCACCCGCTGCATTTCGTGTTCCGGACGAGCGCGGGCCTCCAGTGGGCTGACTGGTGATGATTGCGTTGGCTGTGACTTCGTAGACCGTGGCGTTGCCAATGCCGGCACGAACGGCAGTTAGTGCCGTGCCCTGGGACAGCAGCTGTCCCTCCGCGTTGGTGACGCGCGTGTTGAGGGCGCTGTTCGCCTCCGCGTTTGCATTGGACTGCGCGGCTGTCTCCTCCAGGGAGGGCGCGTAGCCCGTGGCGGCGGCGCCGGTCTGCAGCTGCGCATTGTCGATCTCAACCCACTGGTCTGCCGATCCGTCGCCGTACACACGGAGGTAGAGCGCCGCGCCGACAGCGTTGGCGAGGATCTGCGACGCCGGGAACGTGTAGGTCTTACGCTCCCATGCTTCCGCGACGACCATGCCCGTGCCAGCAGCTGGTCCGCCAGGCCAGCCGACAGACACACCGGCCGCATCCTTCAGTCCGAGCTGGAAGAAGAACCGCGCCCCCGGCCTACCACGCACGTTGCAGGACACGGTGACGGGCTGTTGGGGGTCGATGCGGTAGACCGACGAGTAGCACTCTGCATAGGCGGTGGCAGGGATGCCCGCCATTTCCCAGCGCCAGGCCTTGCTGCTACCCGGCAGTACGGAGTCCACCAGCTTGCGAGTAGTCTTGTTCGTCGCGTCGGTGGATGACGATGAGGGCGCCCAATACTGAGGCACACCGTTGGGCAGCAGCACCTCAAAGCTGCTGTTACGCAGGCGATTGTCACCGCCCAGGTTGTTGATGGCGGCCTGGACGCTAGTCATCGCTCCACCCTGGCTGGTGATCGTGTTCCCCTGGAGCGTTACCTGGGACTGCAGAGCCTGGAGGGCGCTGTTGGTTGCCTTGCCGTCCACGTCGGTGCGCAAGGCGCTGATGAGGCCAGACTGTGCATTGATGAGGCCAGCCTGCTGGGTGACGGTTCCGCTCAGCGAGCTGAGGCCATCGGCGACAGCGAGGATCTCGGTCACCTCTTCAACTGCAACGTCGTCCACCCATAGCGTACCTGCGGTGTTATTGCATGCCACAGAGAGACGCAGGCCTAGAACGTTGGCCGCCGGGACGGTATAGACGAACTCCAGGTACGTCCAATCGGCCTTGTTCGCAAGGAACGGTCGGTCTGCAAGCCAGGCGGATGCCTGGTCAGCAAGCCTGAGCTTGGAGTCGCCTGGGGTGCCGTTGAACGTAGCGCTGGTCTTGTACCAGCAACTTATGCGGTGCTTCTTTGCAGGCGCGGTGGCCATGGTCATGCCTGCGTTCGCAAGCGCGACAGTTGTACGGGCGGAGCCCGTGCCATCGATGCGCAGCGCTGCGCTGCCGCTTCGGCCCTCTGCAGCCGGCCACGAGACACCGGCCAGCTGCGAGCCGCCCTGATACGTCCAACCCACGTCCTTGCCGGCGTTCCAGCCGCCGTTAAGGATCATGTTGGCGCCCTGGGAAATCATCGCGGGCAACATTGCATTGACCTGGTCAATACGTTGGCCGATGGCTTCGTCGCGAGTGAGGCTGGCCTGCTCGACGGAGTTGACCTTGGCCTCAGACGCGAGCGCACCTGTTCCTGCAGGCAGGCGAACCTCCACGGCCGACTGGCGCTGGCTGAGCGCTTCGTCCGCGCCGACACGCGCCCTCATTTCGTTGTAGGCCAGGCCGCCCGTCAGCTTCTCCGGATCGTTGCCGGGATAGTCGCCGCGCATCTGCACTGCCAGCGTGTTGCGCTGGCCGGCCTCGGCTGCCAGCGCAGTGGTGAGTGCCTCGCTCTCCTGTTGAACCATGGCAACGGATGCGCCAGGCGACGGACGGCCCACGGCAATCCAGTCGTACTCGATGTAGGCGGTGGCGGTCTGCGCACCCGTCAGCGCCAGGCGAATGGCGCGAAGTGGAGACGCGCCGTTCCAGGGCAGACGGTCAACATCCAGGACGGCGATGCCATTGGCGTCGAATGCCGGCACAGGGATGGACAGCGATTTTGCTTCGTTCCACTCCTGGTCGGCGGCGGTAATCCAGCGAATCAGCCCCATCCAGGCGGGGTTGCCCACCTTGCGCATGCGCAGCTTGATGAAGCGATAGGCGGCGCCGTCGATGTTGAGCGGCGCCGGGGACTGGATGCCGGAATTGTTGGTGGTGTTGATCGGCCGCAGCATTCCGTCCGCGATAGTCGGGGCGCCATACACACCCGTCCAGCCTTCCAGCCCGGCGTTGAAGTGCCAGATGCCGGCAGAGTCGAACTGGGTGCCGCTACCTGCGGCGACCTCGGCCAAAGAGCGCGCCATCGAATCCAGGCCGTTTTGGACTTTCGTGTTGACGGCACTGATGTCTGCGGTGCGCTCGGTCTTTTCGTTGAGCGCGCTCTGGATTCGGGCACGCTCCTCATTGGCCAGGTTGTTGGCCAGATCCTCGGCGCGCTTGGCCACTTCGCCCACGGCGGCCGCACTCTTCTGACTCTCTACCAGGATCTGCGCCTGTGCAGCCTGGAAGTCCGCCATACGCTGCTGTGCCTCGGCAGCATCTGCCAGCGCCAGGTCACGCAGGCCCTGGTCCACCTTGCCCTGCAGCTGGACCAGCTCCGCCGTGGTCGGCGGCACCACGGGGGCCTGAGCCTTGGGCGTGGAGTCTGCAGACGACACGCCGTTGACCTGGACAGTGACCTTCCACCAGCTCACAGCACCGCTGGCCTCGGTGTAGGTGTAGCGCGTGTCTGAGGTTTTGGTGACGTACTTCCATTCGCCCGGCTTACCGCCTGCGTCGGCCGCGCGCCAGAGGACATAGACAGCCCCAGCCAGCGGCGAAGCGTTCCAGGTAATGGTCACGCTATCTGCTGCCGGCTTTGTCTCCACACCTTCGGCCGGAGGAACCACGACAGCGGGCTTGGCCGACGCCACCCAGTTGGAGGGCTGCCAGGTCACAGGCGTGACTGCAGGCAGGCCCTGGCCACCGATTTCAACGAGCAGTACTTTCCGGTTCATAGCGTCATCAAAGCGTTGTGTTCACCCTGGCGAGCCAGGGACTGGATGCCGTCGCGGACCTGCAGCAGCACCTCATAGGAGGGATCGGCGTAGCCACGCCCTGGCGCGACCGGCGCTGCTGGCGCTGCCATCGAGCTGCCACCGCCCGGTGCTGCCGCTGCCGGGGTTGGAACGCGGTTGTCGGCCAGCACCGTGACCATCTCCTGGGCGATGCGCTTGGGCAGGTCGAACAGGATCTCAGCCAGGTCGGTGATGTCGGTCTGTTGGTTCTGCAGGTACTTGGCCAGCTCATCGGTGGTCAGGCCGAGATCCTTGGCCAGCGCCTCAGCGCTGATGCCAGTGACGTTACGCAGGATCTCCAACGGGTCACCGCCACGGGCGCCAGCCAAATCGGCCACGCCCTGGGCGATGCGCTGAGCGCGCTCCAGGCGGGCAGCGGCTTCCTGCTGCTGCTCCAGGGCAGCCTTTTGCGCGTACAGCTGCTGCAGCGAGGCGGCCGTTCCATCGCCGCCAAAGCGTTTGGCCAACTCCAGCACCTGGGCATAGTCCATCTGGTAGCCCTGGCCACTGGCGTTGAGCTTGCGGCTGACTTCCAGGAACTGCTGGGCGTACTGGGTGAAGCTCTCCAGGTTGCCGGCGGTGGCAGCGCTCTGCATCAGATCCGATGCCGTGGAGCGCTTCTGCGTATCAGTATCCGGCGACAGGGTGCTGCTCAGCTTGAGCGAGTTGATGAAGTCCTGAAGCTTGCTGCTGGTGCCGTCAATCGAACCGCCCAAGCGTTGGATTTCATCGTTAACGCGATTGAGCGCCAGGCCTACTAGCTCGGCTTCCAGCGACTTGGCCAGCGCGTCGGCCTTGATCTGCGCGGATTGACGAACAGCTGCCAGATCCTGCTCGCGTGCCGATAGGCCGCTCAGGGCCTTGGCCTGCTGCTGCAGTGTGCGGATGCGATCCTGCTCCTCTTGGCGAACGGCGAAAAGGGACTTGGCAAAGCTTGAGAAACCGGCCGTAGCCACTTCCTGGTATGCAACGGCCGCAGTCTGGCCATACGCGTTGGCCGCCGCGCTCAGGCGCTCATAGGACTGAACCATTGTTTCTTCACCCTGGCGCAGTGCTTGCACCAGGTCGGTTAGTCGAGAGAGCCCGCCCTGGGACAGCAAGCCTGCGCCCGTGTTCATATCCGCCGCTGCGGAAAGCAGGAACTGAGATCCATCAAGCAGGGTGGTCGCGCTGTGCCGCCAGCGCTCTGCGACAGCAGATGCGGTCGAATCCAGCTGACCGATCTGCGCGATGACGTTCTCTGCCGTCAGGCGCTTCTGGAAGTCCTCGGCCGATTCCGCAAACGTCCGCCCAAGCACAGTGGAAAGCTCGCTCTTGAGATTCCCCCTTGAGTCATAAACCTGTTTGAAGCTGCCGCTGATGATCTGGACCGTCGCCAGGCCGAGCGCTTCGCTCGCCTTCTTTGCAGAGCCGGTGATCTGCTTGTATATCTCGCTGGCGGCGTCTATCGATTCCTGGCTGGGATCAAGCTCAACCGTGCGCCGCTTGGTGCCACGGAAAAGAGACTTCTTCCGGCTTTGTTCCGCGTAGGCATTTACCTGTGCGCCATCGGGCCCAATCGAGATCGTCTGGCCAGTCTCATTGGTCTTGAACTTCGTGCCGAACAGGCCACCACCAGTGAGCTTGTCGGCCACGATGGCGGCCATGGCAACCCAGCCAGCTACAGGGATCGCTCCCAACGCGGCGGTACTTGCAGCGGCGGCACCGCTCGCGCCTGCTGCTGCTGCGCCTGCACCGATAGTTCCCAGGGCCGTGGCGCCGTAGTAGCCGGCGATGCCATAGGCGCCCGCGCCCAGTACCTTGCCTGCCGTATCACCACCCTTGTTCCAGCCATAGAGCGCGCCCAGGCCACCGGCTGCGTAGCTGGCGCCAGCGATCATGCCGCCGCTGATGCCCTTGGCTGGCATGAGCTTGTAGAGCATGCCTCCGACGTTGACCAGGTTCCCGAGGTTTGCGCCGCCGCTGCCATTTGCACCAGCAACCCCAGCAGCGCCGGTCATCAGATCCACCGTGTTGCCAAAGCCCATCATCGAGCTTGCGCCAGCGACGCCATTGATCCAGCTGCCGCTGGCAGCCATGCTGCCGGTCGCCGTAAGGCCACGTCCCCCGCCAATCAGTGAGGTCAAGTCGCTGAGCCAGTTGCCGCCAGCGCGCATGCCGGACAGAGCGCCACTGAGCAAACCGCTCAGAGCATTCTGGATCGGGCGCACCATATTCTGTTCCAGGAGCGTGCGCAGCACGTCGCGCCAGCCTCGGCGGAACAGATCCTTCATGCTTTTCCAGAAGCTCTCTGACTTGTCCAGGCCACCGCTGAACATATCGGCAAGCAAATCGGCTACGTCCGCCACGCCTCGCGTGCCAACGTTGACCCAGTCTTCAAGGTCAGCCGTTTGCTGCTCGATCTGAATTGAGGCATCTGCCCAAGCTCGCGATTGTGCGAGCAGGCCAGCGGTCATTTCCGCATTGATGCCCGCGCCGGCCTTGTTGGCCTCATTGATCGCCTGGAGCATGTCCTGCTCGTTGCGCAGCTGCCGGGTGCGGCGCTCGCGCTCGATGCCGATAACCCCCAGCAGCTGCATCTCGCCCCGCATGGTGTCCAGCAGCGCCGTCGGCGCTTGCTGCTGCTTGGTCAGCTCGGCGGTGCTTTTGGCCAGTTCTGCTGCCGACGACTTCACCAGGCCGTCATAGGCCTGCTGGGTGATGAGGTGCTTGGACAGCTCGCGGTCGAGCTCCGCGATCCGCTGTTTGTGCTGCTCCTGGGCGGCTGCCATCGGGCCGGAGAGCTCGGCAGCGGCCAGCGCTGCCTGGCGGGTGTACTTGGCCTGAGAGTCTGCCTGCTGCTCTGCCAGACGGGCTGCTTGCTCGCCTGTGCGCTTTGCCTCGGTCTGGGTACGGGTCAGGTCACGGGTGACGGCGTTCTGCTTTTCCAGCGTCAGGGTGAGCTGGATCAGCTGCTCGTTCTTGGACCGCGCCAGCTGATAATCGGCGCTGGTCGGGTCCAGACCCTTTTGCGCGCTTTCCGTGATGAACTGCGCGCGCATGCGCGCGGCCTTGCCCTGGGTCTTCTCGATCAGGTCCAGCTGGACACTCTGAATCTGCTTGTCCAGGCCTTCGTTGACCGACTGGAGGGCAGCCTTGATCGCGGCGCCAGAGCTGCGCGCAGCTGACGCCACGGAATCGAAGCTGGCAGCGGCGATGCGGTTGGCGCTTTCGACGCCGACCTGGCCCTTGGCCCACTGCTCCAGCAGTGGCCGGGTTTGCTCCAGTGTCTGACCCTGGTTGGCCTGGCGCTTGAGCAGCTCTTCCAGAGAGCGGCGCTGGGCGTCGGTAGCGTCTGTGACGTTGGCAGTGCGCAGCACAACGCCAGCCGAAACCGAGATGGCCCTGTCATAGCCCTTGGTCAGGTTGTCCAGGCGAAGGCGCGCCGACTCCATGGCCGCCGAGGCGCTTTCCAGTTCCTTGTCGAGTCCAAAAGGCAGGGCGCGGTCACGCGCCTGAAACGCGCGGCGCTTCGCTGCCAGACGTTCATATTCATCGCCAAAATTCTTGAGCTCTTGCCGTGCCGTATCAATGGTTTCAACGGTGTTTGCGAGCTCCGCGAATGACGTGTTCGCAGTCTCCTGATTGAACTCCTGCAGCACCCGCATGGCCGGCTGGAACCCAGCAGTGACTGCCTTCGACAGCTCCTGCGCCTTCTGGCTGCTGTTCATCGCCCAGGCGACGAACAGCGACAGTGCGGTGATAGCAAGCCCCGCAGGTCCACCAAACGCGCCCATTGCCATGTTGAGGCCTCGCATGGCGGCAGCCTTTGCGGTGAGCGCAACGGATGCGGCCTGGGCAGCAGCGGCGGTGCGCAGCTGTGCGGTGGCCACGGCCTGCTCAGCCGCGGCTACGCCACCAGCCACGCTCATGCCGGCGCGAGCGGCCGACAGACGGCCTGCCGCCTGCTGCTCGGCAGTACGGGCTGCAGCCAGCTCCTCGCGGGCCAGCGCTCGCGAGGCAGCGGCGGCCGTGATCTTCTCGGCGGTCGCTCTGGCCAGGCTGACCACCAGGCGGCTTCCCAGGGCGACAGCCAGGACGCCGGCAATCTGGTCCAGGTGCTGCATGTTGTTGGCCAGGAACGCGATGCCCTGGGCGATCCCGCCGCTGGCGCCCAGCTCCTGGGAGGACTCGCCGACAAACTTCGTGACGCTGTTGCGCAGCAGCTCCATGGCGCGCCCGACCGTGAGCGGGATCTGCTCAAACTCGGCGGCGATGACGGAGGACTGGTTCTCAAGCGCGGCCACCATCTGATCGACGGTCACCTTGCCGTCGTTGACGTGCTTGCGCAGCTCGCCCATCGACAGGCCCATACCGTCGGCCAGCGCTTTGGCCAGACGCGGCGAGTTTTCCACGACAGAGTTGAATTCCTCTGCGCGCAGCACGCCCCCAGCCAGGGCCTGGCTGAGCTGGACAATGGTGTTGGCGGTGGCGACGTTGCTGGCGCCTGAGATAGCGAACGTCTTGTTGATGGACTCGGTGAGCGCCAGCTGCCGTTGCTGGGTGATCCCATACTCGGCGGTGGACTGCGACAAGCGCGCGTAGAGGGTGGCGGTACTGTCGAGCGCGGTGGCGGTGCGCTGGGAGATGTTGAACACCTGGGCCGATGCGGTGGCATAGGCCTTGTGTCCATCTGTTGCCAGCTTGAGCCGCGCTGAAATGTTGGCGTAGTTGTCCGCAACGGAAATGAGGGCACCGGCCGTCTGCGCGCCAATGTAGGTGGCCACCGTCGCCCGCGCCGATGCCAGCGCGCTGGACACAGCAGAGACACGGCGAGCAGTGGAATCCGCCGCCGTGCCGATGCTGGAAATGCCGGCAGCACCACGCCGTGCCTGGTCGCCGGTTGTGCCCGCCGTCGCGCCCAGTCGCTTGAGCTCCGCATCCGATGCCCGAACGGCTGGCACCAGGCGGCTGTTGTCGGCATCGAGGCGGAGGGTGACGGTTGGGTTCACGGGCTATCCGAGGCTTCGCGATGGGCCATAGCCGTGGTGCCAATCAGCACGTCCAGCGATGGCATCAGGTCTGGCAATAGGTGCGGGGCAATGCCCTGGAGGCAGGCAGCGGCTTGGATCTCGCGGGCTTCAATGCCGTCGTAAACCGGTGCGTGCATGCCGGTGATCCAGCGGGCCTTGCAGCGCACGAACAGTTGGACGACTTCCCAGTTCTCATCCAGGACCGGGATAACGCTCGGCGGCTCCTCGCCGCCGCCCCCGTCGCGCAGAAAGTCCGCCGCGCTGACGGCGCCGTCAGGTTCATGGTTCCTGTCAGCGCCGTCAGTGCGTGGACCCTTCCCAATCAGCGCCCGCGCGACGGCTTCGAGTTTTTTACGTGCGCCCGGCCGAACTGGTCGAAGTAGGCGCCGATGATGGCCGGCTGCAGGAAGGCGAAGAACGAACCATTGAAGACTTCTTCCAGGGCGGCATCGCCCTCGATGGCCTTGCCGTCCGCGTCACCCAGGCCAGCGACGCTGACCAGGATCTTGCGCAGGTATTCCTCATCCTCAACGGGGTTGTCCTGGATGGCTTTGATTTCTTCGCGTGCCAGGATCTTGACCTGGCACTGGATGGTGCCGGTGGCGAAAACGTTGGGCTGGTCGGTGGGGATGCGCAGTTCCACCGGCAGGTGCACGGTGTTGGTTCGGGCGAGACGGAGCATGGGAAAGTCCTTGGGAAGTGGTTTAACAGCCCCTTGATCGGGGACAGGTCCACTTTGCCCAGGCACAGCCGCCGTTCGGGACTAAAGCGCTTCACTGAAAAAGAAAGGCCCCGCACAGAGGCGGGGCCATTGGGAGTGTAGCGCAGTGCTTGCTAGTTACGGCGGCGTGCTGTCGCCGAACTCGATATACAGCTCATCGCCGCCGGCATCGCTGGCCACGCAGGGGCCAGTGAGCTCCCAGCCGTAGTCGCCATCAATCTCGACTTCGTTGATGTTCTCGATCTGGCCACGAATGCCCAGCTCGCTATAGAGCTTGCTCTTTTCGGTCAGGCGCAGCGCAACCTCCAGGACGCCGGCCGAGTCGCGCACTGCCCACGGGTTGAAGTCAGCCAGGGCCGTCTTGGCCAGGCGCAGCGTCCAGGTCGGGGCGCGGTCGCTGATGCCGCTTTCCTTGTGGCTGGTGTACTCCTTCGACGTGATCGTGTTGCCCACGTCCACGGAAAGGGACTTGGCCCACACGACCAGGCCCGCTCCGCCATCGACCGTGATCGTGGTGCGGGTGTTGTCCGCGCGCGCGACGGTTGGCACCACAGTGGTGGTGGTGATGTTGGGCAGATTGTCCTCGGCAATGGTGTCGTAGTCGCCCTGGATACGGATGTTGCCCTTGAAGCGCTCGCCGACGGCCAGCGCCAGGTTGGTGAGGTTGTGGCGTGCAGCGCCGATCTGCTTGACCGTGCCTGCATGCCAGAACTTGGCATCGGAGATCGGGATATTGGCGCTGATCGGGTTGTAGCGCGTGGTTTTCGCAACAGCGTCCTTGACGGCGGTCATGCCGGCGGGCAGCAGCAGCGGTGCACAGACGGCATCCGAGTCGGCCGCTGCACCCGGCTTGGTCGGCGGGAACAGCTCAAACTCGCCCTCAATGAAGGCCCGCCGGGCGCCCACTGCGAAGGGCTGGCCGGTCAGGAACGGTCGATCCACCGGGCGTTCGATCTTGTCGAACTCGGTGCCGCTGCTGCCGTTGAACAGCAGCACGCCGTTGGCGGCGGCCGTGGGGACAATCGGCACCGAGGCCGATGCGCGCAGCGCCAGGGCCAGGCCGCGACGCTTGAAGGATTCCAGGTTGGGCTGGGCCATGGTCAGTTCTCGGGTGAGGTTGCGGAGGAGCGGCGCGAGCGGTTCTGGCTCGATGCCGGCGGTGGCGGCGTCTCGGGTGCTGGAGCGGGTTCGGCGGGCAGTACGGACTCATCCACGAGCTGGCCATCGATCACGCGCCAGGCACCACCGCTGGTAGGGGTGTGCTTGGTGGTCATGGGGTCGGTGTGTGTTGCATGCGGTAGTTGGTGACGAATACCTGCTGGCTGACCAGCCAACCGGCGCGGAACTTCTCATCACGGCCAGCCTGGAAGCTGAGCGCATCGAACGCATCGACAGGGGTCCACCCGGCCAGTGCTTTGCGGACGCCTGGAATGACTTGCTCATCCATCTGGCGGCGTGCGCCGCTGCCACTGGCCTGGCCGCTGAAGTTGCGCACCATGAGGACCACGCGCAACGTGACATCCACGTTCTGGATGTGCTGATCGCCCGTGTACCGAGGCCGGCCGCCCATCTCGGCGGCCGTCACGTAGGCGGCACAGTCCTTGGCTGGTTGCTGGTCCAGGGCCGTATCCAGGTCGGCGGCATCACCGACCAGGAGCAGTGCCTGCACGTGGTCCCGCAGACGCTCCAGGACGGGGGTGATCGGGAACGGCCCAACGGTCACGGCCGGCCCTCGCGCCCGAATACCTTGTTGCCGGCATGGAAGATGAATTCCCCTGCAGAGCCGGTGGACGTAGTCGGATCTTCGATGCCCAGGTGGAATTTTTCCTGTGCCGTCTCCTGTAGCAGGCGAATCGCGTCACGGTAGTCACGCACGATGGGATCGGTGCGCTCGTCCGTCTGGCGATCAGGGTGCAGCAGGTAGCGTGTGATGCTGCGCGACCAAACGGCCAGCAGCGGAACGGCCTTGCCCAGCGGCAATCTGTAGCGCCGTGCCAGGTAGCCGTCGATGATCGCATCTGCCTGACGGGTGGCCTCCTGGATGCGCTCCAGGGCCGCATCCGCCTTGGCCACCTCGCTTGGCGGAAAGGCGCTGCGATCACCCCCACGCAACGTGGCATCCATCAGCTCGGAGGCAACCGGGCGCTCATCGCGCCCACCCGCCACCTGGGACAGTTCCAGCGCCCCTGGGAGCTCGGCCAGTTGCGTGAGGGTGACGTAGGCCATTACGCGCCGACCTCCAGCGCTGCCTCGATCAAGCTCACGCGATCAGCTGCCGGCTGGTTCGCCCAGGCTTCCTCGGCCAGGCCAGAGGCGGTGCGTGCGCGGGCCTCGGCTTCTGCCCACTTGCGCTTGGCATTGCCGGACTTGGTTGCCTTGCGTTCGCGAGCCAGTGCCAGTTCGTTGGGATCGTCCGACGCTGGCAGCTCCGTCACGATCAGCTCGGGGTCGCTGTTGATCGCCTCCAGCTGTTTCTCCTTCAGGACATCGACAAGCACGATCCGGCCCTGCCGGGTGAAGTGCATGCCGGCACGCCAGCGGCCACGCTCCAGGCGGGCCTTTACCAGGATCTGTTCGGCCATGGGCCGCTCCTTCTGTGTTCGGGGAAGTTGCGACCGGCACCCTGCGGTGCCGGTCAGTGGTCGAGGGTCAGAGCAACCAGGCGCTGTCCATCGCCTCAACAACGCCCTTCATCACGTTGTCAGTGCCGGCGATCTGGTTGGCGGTGAGGATCTTGGCGGCCTTGAACTTGTCGTTCGGCACGCACACCAGCAGATCCGGTACCAGGCCCAGCGGACGGCCGTGGTCGCCCGTGCGCGAGGTGAAGGCGGTATAGGCTGCCTGCAGGTTCTCCTCGGTCAGCGGCTTGTTGCTGGCGAAGGCCATCTGCCAGAAACCGAAACCGACGTTGCGGCGGCAATCGGCGCCGTAGCGGAATTCCTTCTTGTTGAACACGCCCTCATCGGTATCGGTGTCCATGGAAACGAACTGCGGCGGCTTGCGGTTCTGGAAGATGATCGGCTTGAGGGCGCGCTTGGTGCACAGCAGATACCAGTAGGCACCATTGCCGCCCGAGTCCACGTTGCTCTGGACCGTCTCCTTGCCTTCCTTGTCCAGCACCGGATGATCGGTGTCGAAGAAGTTCTGCCCGTCGTAGCAGGCGGTGGAGATGCCGTTCTTCAACAGCTCGAACGTCAGCTGGTCCGGCTGCGCGCCGACCGACTCGCCCATGCTCTGCATGAGCGGGCTGTAGATGCCGAGGTTGTCATCCTCGATGTCATCCTTGTCCACGCCCACAGTCAGCTCATACGGCTTGTTCTTGATGGTGTAGCCGTGGTTCTGCAGGCCATGCACGACACGTTCGCCGATCCATTCGCGCACGTTGGGCAGCTTGCCCAGCCAGCCGTACTCGTTGGACTTGGTGGTGGACGGCACCACCGTGGCAATGCGCTGGAACTGGGATGGTGCCTGGCCGAGGCCGGCGTTGAATGCTGCGTTGAAGGCGACGTACAGCGTCGAAAGATTGCCGCGATTGACGATCATGGGATTGTCCTGGTGATAGGGGAACGGATGGGCCGGCTCAGCCGACCACGATCCACACGCCGGCTGCATCCACGTCCAGGACGACACCAGCGCGCTTGCGGGCGCCGCTGTTGTCGGTCTTGGCCACGGTCTGGTCATCGACGATGTAGGCAGTTGCGCCGATGTCGGCGCGGGCGATGGCATCAGCGCCGGCACTGTTGTCAAAACGGAAGCCAGTGCCGCGCTCGCATTCGACCGGCTCGCCTGCCGAGGTTCCGGCGACGGAGCGAAGTGCAACGCCGACGGCGTCACCGGAACCGGCAGTGCCTGCCGGCACCGCGTTGCCGTTGGTGGCCAGCAGCGCAATCAGCGTGCCCGCGTGCAGGGCGGTGCCGGGGTTGGAGGGATGGCCGACACGATGTGCGTCCCGGCGCGGGGTGTTGCGAGCCTGGGTGGCTGCGCTCATAGCAGACTCCGGTGAGAGGTGGGGGGGTAGTGCTCAGGCCTGCGCCTGGGCGGTGTCCTTCTTGGATTTCGCGAAGGCTTCGGGGGTGACGCCGGTAGCGCTGCAGACGGCCATTTCAGCCGCGTCCAGGCCATGCTCGTTGGTCGCGCCGGCCGGCTTCTGGCCGCCGGTCTGCGTACCGCCCAGGGCAGCGATCGGAGCGGCCTTGTCCAGGTAGGACGACAGCGCGGCCAGATTCTGCTTGCCCAGGTCGGTGGCCCAGTCCCTCATGCTCGGCAGGATGCGGCCATCAGCCAGGCCGGCCTCGACCAGCGCACTGACCTTGTCAGCGGTGCGCTCGGCGGACAGAGCGGCGACCTGGCCGCGCACTTCCTCCAGGGCGGCGATGGGGACGAACTTGGTCGGGTCCGGGGTGGCGGTGGCCTGGGTCTTGAGGGCACTGCAGGCTGCAACGGCCGGCTCGCCCTCGGCGCCCAGCTCGGCCTGCAGTCGGCGCAGCACGCCCAGGCTGGTGGTGAGGGAGCTGCAGGCGGCGATGGCATCTGCTTCGGTGGTGGTTTCGGGCAGGCCCAGGGCAGCCAGGAAGGCTTTGAGCAACGGGTTCATGGAGGTTTCCTTGTCAGGATCGATGTCGTGGGCAAAGCAAGCCGCTGCGCGCAGCTCCATGGCCTGCATGCCGTCGATGGCGGGGTCATTGGTGAAGGCGGCCATCTGCATGGCCAGCACCTCGCCGGTGGTCTTGTCGTAGAGGAACACCGGGGAGACGTAGCGATAGGCGCCGGTTCGGATCTGCTCCGCAGCCTGGGGAGTCAGCTCGGTGGTGGCCCAGAGGCCAGATCCCTCGCGCCATTGCAGCGCACGCATCCAGGCAGCGGCCGGCGCGGGCTGCCCGTTGGTTTCTTTGTGCAGGGTCTGGTGTTCGTAATCGACCACTGCCGGGTTGGCGCGAGCGTTGAAACGCTCGATCACGCGGGCCGCCACCGAGGCGTCGATGTACCAGGCGGGGACATCCATCTTTCGCCCGTCGCTGGGCTTGAAGTGACCGGCGGGGGTCAGCTGGATGGAAATGAGGCGGTCATCGCCCACGGCGTCGGCCTGCAGCAGGAAGCTGCAGGCAGCCAGGGCAACGGCGGTATGGAGGCGGCGGGCGGGCTGATTCATCCCCGCCAGATTCGCCGCCATCGATCAGGCGGCGGGACTAAAGCCCTTCACTGCTTTTCGGGCGTGGCCCGATGGGCGTGTTGTCGGCAGGGACTCTACACCGGCCGGGGTGATTTTTGTCCTTCGCCGGGGTGGTCACTTGAACTGGCGCCTTCAAGGGCGTTTGAAAGGCGTTTAAATCGACCGCCGCTGCCCGTTGGGGGTGGACCATGGACGGTGGCCGCGCCCAGGGGGCCTCCACGGGCCGTACAGGCCGTTTTAGGCGCGGCCCAATCCGGCGGGGTCTGCGTCCAGTTCCAGCCATGCGACGGCCAGGCGCTCGATGCTCTGCTCATCCTCGGCGCTTAGGCCCATGAAGGGGCGGGCCGGCAAGCCAGGATGATTCACCTTGGCCACAAACGCGGGCCCCTCCTGGCCATCCTTTCCTGGACGCGTCTGCATGCCGGGCCAGTAGAGCGCTTTTCCGTTCTTTGCGCGGATCTCGTAGGGCTTGGTGCCTTCCTGGTGCCAGCGCGCCTGCTTTGAGTCGGCGCGGATCTCCACCCAGTCAGGGCCCGACAACGGGTGGATACCGTCACGGGTGCGGCGGGTATCGTTGAGCGGCGTTCGGCCTGACCCATCGGCCAACGGCTGCCAGGCAACGCCATCCGGTCCAATGCCGGTATCGAATCGGGCCTGGGTGCTTTCGGTCAGATCCTCGCCAACTTGGGCCATCAGGCCCGACAGGTTGACGCTGCGCTCCAGGAGACGGGCGAACCACTGTTCGGCCTGGCGCGCATCGATAGTGAGGATCAGGGGTTCATTGGCCATGGTATTCTCCGTAAACGGGCCGGGGCAAAGCCGCCCCCGGCGTAGCGGCCAAGCCGCAATCCTTCCACAGGGTGGGCCAGCCCCCGAGGCCCTGCAGGAAGCGCCGCAGAGCGGTCTGGCGCGTCTGTAGGCAAAGGCTCATTCTTCCGGCCGTCCCCATACCAGCAGCCCCTGCCGCGAACGCGGCTGAGCCTTGCTGCCACGGAAGAAGTCGAACGATCCCCACACCCCGCCAGGCAGCACCTCGGCAATCACTGTCAGGGCGTAGCGCTTTTGCGCCCCGCCTTCGGACTCGGTGACTTCGATCCGCTTGACGTAGTAGCGGCGCAGGCCGAGCTGGCCAGCCTCGTTGCGGGCGAAGTTGGCCCACACCTCAAACGGGCTCTGGATCGTCTCAGCCAGCAGCGGCAGATACTTCTCCCGACCATCCAGGCGTGACGGCTTCTCCAGCCAGTGCTCAATCACCTGGTCGGTAAGCAGCACCTCGGCCCCGGATGGATCGGTGAGCGTGGCGGTGCGGCCGTACAGCTCCTGCCAGGCCTGGCGCACCTGTTGAGGATCACGAATACCCGTGGACAGAGGCCGCGCAGTCGCAGCGTCCAGCGGAACCTGGGCGGGACGCCCGTAGTCCTCGGCGCTTCGCCCTGGCACCTCCGACCACTTGGCCGCAGCATCCTTTGCCAGCGCGCTGTCGGCGATGTGTCGGCCGCTGGCGGCATGGCCGACGTGATACGCCCACTCCGGTGGCGGGTCACCCTGGATGGGCGCGGGCGGCTCGCTGACCTTCCAGCCCATGGCTTTCATCTTGGCGGCCGATACGCCCAGCACCGTGCAGCGACAGCCCCAGCCATTGGGCGTGTAGTGGGTATCCCACCAGGGATGGTCGGACGGCAGGATGACGCCATCCCAAGCCTTGTGCTGCTCGCGTGGGTTGCGCACGGTGTTGTGCTTGTAGCGCAGGAACGGGAAATTCTTGAGCGTCTCCCAGCGCCCGGCCTGGTAGGCCGTTCGCAGATTGGTGTGGTAGATGGTCGCCGTGCGCCAGGCCTGCCCGCCGGGGCTGCCTTCGCCGGTCCAGCCATGCCATCCATTGCGCTGGACGATGTCCTGGAAGCGAGCGCGGAAGTCCTCCAGCGTCTCGCCCTGAGTGATGGCTGCATCCACTGCTTCGCGCAGGTCGGTCAACAGCGCATCGCGCGTGGCGCCGGCAACCACAAACGCCCGCGCATGCTGCCCGTGCATCAGGTCATCCCACCGTCGCGTGGGAAGGTTCACCTTCCCGCGAAAGTAGCGCTCCGCCTCGGGCATGCTCCCGAAGTTGCCCCGGATCTCAGCCACGGCTTTCGTCCAGGGCATCGAGCATGCCCGCTGCGCCCGCAATAGCCAGGGCGTGCTGCATGGCCTGGCCGAACTGCGCCGCGCTCAGGGTTGGCAGGAGCGCCAGCAGGCCGTCGCGGATCTGCTCCAGATCCTGAGCGCCATCCACCAGCTCGCGGATCGCGTCCACCCATTCGGCCACAACCGGATCGAGCTCGGTGGCCACCAGTCGCGCCAATTGGTCCTCGCGATCCCGCGACGACACCGAGACCGGCTGTGCGGCAGCCGTCGCAGTCCGCACACTGCTCAATGCCACCTGATCCGTTACTGCGGGAACCTGCCCCAGCATCGGCTCATCCTCTCCGGCTTCGGGGATGCCCAGCTCGGTGTGTGCCCAGGCGCGGGGGATCTGCATGCCCATGGCGACCATCGCGGGCAGCGCTGTGGCATAGGTGCCGATGTCCTTGATCTCGGCCAGGTCGAACACCAGGCGCGGACAGCGACGATAGTCACCCGGTCGCACCAGCCCGTTGAGGACCGCCAACGGGTAAATCAGGTCACGGGACAGCGTGCTGGCCAACTGGCCAGCATCGGCGTCCTTGATTTCCTTGCGCACTTCGTTGTGCACGTTGCCCAGCGCATTGGTGCTGCTTTTGCCATCGGCCTGACTGGTCAGCGTGCCGCCCAGGATGGCCTTGCTCTGGCTGCGCTCGCACCAGTTCATCATCAGCTCAAAGGCCTTTGGATCACCCTCGGCGACAGCGGGGAAGTCCATGCTCATCCCCTCCGGGATGATGCCGGCAGCGTTGTGGCCGATCTCCATCAACGCACGTAGCAGCGACATTTTCTCGCGGTCGGATGCGCCTGGCGGGTATTTGCCGATCCGCATTGGAATGCCGTAAATCTCCAGGAACTCGGCCAGATCACCGACGCTGTAGTTCTTGAACAGGTACGGCCACACCAGTACCCGGAACAGCGCAGCGCGCTCCAGATAGCCGCTCTTGGCCTTGTGCGTGTGAGTGATCCAACCAAACGGGCGCAGGGTTTCCCCCTCGCCAGTACCGTTGCGCAGACGGATCTCCTGGCGATAGCCGCGGTGCAGCTGGAACCAGGACTGCGGCCGATGGGTGATGGACTTCGGCAGCCACTCTTGGGCGCTGCGATCCCATTCGATTTCCAGGTTGACGAAACCCTTGCCGATGGCGTCGGTGGTATCGAACACGATCCCATCGAAGTCATCGATAGCCAGCACCATCGCCTGCAGCTGCTCGGTCGCCTTCTTCTCCGCCGCACTGGGATTGGGCGGCGCACTGATCTTGAACGGCAACCCGGAGACAGCGCGGCGGCGCTTGGACATCTCCGAAAAAATGTGGGCGTCGCGCTCCTCGATGTCCTCAAACAGCTCGTATTGGCGGATCAAATCGCCTTGTTCGGCCGCCAGCAGGATCGAGGCCAAACGGCTGGGCGTGAGGCCGCGCGAGGGGTGTCCCTGGAACTCGCGCTGCAGTGAGTTGGCGTGCGCAGTCTGGGGCTGTGCCAGGTCGGTCACGGTGAAGGGCTGGCCATCGGGGCCGAGAATGCGGGTTTTGGTCACCATGCTTGCGGTTCCGGCAGATTGAAATCGTCGTCCTCGGGACGCTCGTGCCCGTGGCTGGCCACGGAATCAAAGCCGCGCACAGAGCGCGGCACGGGGGTCCAGTCCATCTCGGCACCTGGATGGCGACTGGCGTAGTACATAAGGGCAACCGCGATAGCCGAGTCGCCGTGGCGTTGGCCACCGTCGCGCCCGGTGGTGCGCTCGGGCACCCTGGCCACGCCCTTGATGACTCGCACCACGCGAAGGTCTGCCATCGTGTCCTTGTCGCGCGGCAGCGAAATGGTGTCGTCCTCAAATGCCTTCTTGACTGGCGGCATGTGCTCTCGATACCAGCCCTCGGTGGCCATGACCAACTCGACACGGCTATAGCCGAACTCCTGGGCGAGGAACTCTGCGAGTGCATGACCATTACCGCGCGCATCCACTGCAGCCTTCACGAACCGAGGCAAACGGTGGATAACGTACTTGGCTACCTGTTCCTGCTGGCGGTGCGGCATGTTCCGCAGTTCCAGGATGAACGGAACTTTGCGCTTGAGCGTCTGGGTGATCTGCGCTGGCACCATCACCGACAAGTCACCTGACCGGCCGAAGTCCTGGCCATAGACGCTCTGTAGATCAGGGTCCAGCTTGTCCAGGAGCGGTCCGACTTCGTCATCCAACCACGTCTGCACGGCCTCCCATCGGACGTGGTCGCTTTGCTGCTCAAAGCCCTTGGGACAGGTGTAGCGCAGCACCGGGGCATCGGTCATGCGCGCCTCGATCAACGCTGCACTGAGCCATGCGCCACTGCCTTGCGACGGAATGCAGTCCAGCTCCTCGGCGGCGGCATCGCCATAGGTGCCGTACACCTCGGCGATAAACTCCTCCTCTGCTTCCTGTGACCAGGTCTTGCCCAGGCGCATGCAGACACGGCGGTAAAGGCCTTCTTCGACCGCCTCACGGAAAGGCACGCGGTGGATCGATCCGCGACGACCACCCGCGCGGATCTCCTCGATCAGCTCATTGAATGCGTTGTCATGGCCATCATGGGTGGAGATGAGGCGAACTTTTCCGCCCCACACCAGGAACGCAACAGCTGCCTTGAGCAGCTCCTGCAGATCATCGACGAATGCGGCTTCGTCGCCCACCAGCACGCCCTGGCGACCACGCAACTTGCGCGGCCGGCTGGCCAGTGCCGTGATCTTGAATCCACTTTCCGGAAAGCGAATGGTGAAGGTCTTGATGTGCTTGTCATCCTCCTCCTCATCCCAAAAGCCTTCCTCCACCAGTCCGGCCGCGTAGTTGAAGGCCTTGGCCCACATGGCGCACGCCTGGATGTATTCCTCAGTCATTTCCTTGTCGGTGCCGAGGTAGTACACGTTCTGACCACCCGCGCTCTTTGCACTGGCAGCAATCAGCACGTTGTCGGAAGCCTCTGCCCAGGTGATGCCAGTACGGCGTCCCTTCTCCATGAGTTTGAGGTTGGCGGGATCGGCGATCCAGCGCTGCTGATACGGCATCAGTGCCGCAGGCACGTGGGCGGCGGCAGTGTTCGGCACAAGCTGGCGGGCGCGCTCATTCATTCGGTGCGGATTCCCAGGATCTGAGAGCGAATGTCGGCGGCGGCAGCGGCGGACAGCCCGCCGCTCTTGACGACCTTCTCCAGCTTGGCGGCTTGCTCGCGCACCATGGCATCGCGCGCTTCCTGCATGATGGCGCGCCGCACATTGACGCTCACGCGCTGGGTGTCCATCGCGTCCTTGGCAGCGCGGGCCAGTTTGCGGATCTCATCAATGCTCACGTCCTCCTTTTCGTGAGCCCGCAGCGCCGCATTGGTGGCCAGGGTGGTGATGGCTTGGCCGAGGAGCGCGCCGGCCTTCTCGCCCACACCTTCGCCCAGTTCGCCCACCACAGCCTGGGACACTGCCTCAATCTCCCGCATGCGAGCCGTCAGCTCAGCAAACCCCGCACCATAGCGATGCAGGGCGGAGCGCGAGATGTCGGCCGCAGGCTGTCCTGGGAATTGCTGTTGCAGTGCCTCGATCATCTCGGCCAGCGTGAGGCGATCTTCGCGCAACAGCTTCTCGATGAACGTGCGTTGTTCTGCGGGCAGGCGCTGAATGCTGGATTTGCCGCGACGGCGTGGTGTGGTGCTCATCGTCGTTACCGGGGGCTGGGGCGGCTGACACCGGGCACACTGGCCATGCCACGCGAAACGTCGTGACCGCGAGCGCTCAGCTCAGCAACCATCACGCCCGGCACGGGCTCATCAACGCGCACCAGCGATTGCTCGCTCAGCCAGGTCAGGTCGGTCAGCACGTCATCGCGGCTGGCGGCCACGGCCAGGACGTTGAGGCCGGCATGCAGTACCGAACTGTTGGCGCGGTAGCCGTTCTGTTCCGAGAGCAGCCGCAGCAACACCAGGCGGCGGTCCTCGCGGTGGCGCTCCGCAAAGGTCTTGTGGGACATCAGTCTTTCTCCATGAGGTGTTCTTGGACGGTTTCGAGCATGCGGTTGGTGGCGGCTGCCATGCCCTCCAACCGGGCAATTCGGTCAAACAGTTCGCCGGTTTCCTTGTGGGTCAGGTGGTGTGCGTGCTGAACCTCCAGTTTCGTGACTCGATCAGCCAGACCGGAGTGGCGCCACCAAAGCACCACGCCGACCAGGAGGTTGAGCGCGACCAGTCCAGCAACCAGGACCAACAGCCCAATGACGATGGACGCATCCCATGCGGCGGCGGCGATCATGGGCGGAACCCTGCGCCTGCGCAGGCGGTGCAGTGGCGGGTGCCTGGCACTGCCTGTAGGCGACCGACCGGGACGATTGCGCCGCACTCCTGGCATTCGGCATCGCGCATCGAGTTGGGCACTGGTTGAGGGTTGAACTGCGGGCGGCTGTGCCTGAATCGATCCCAGGCGCGTTCGGTTACTACGTCGGCCTGGTCAGCGTCGTCTGCCACTCGGGTGCCTCTTGCCTTGGATGATTTCTGTCAGGTCCACCGCAACGGCACGAAGCGTGGCCACGCGCCCCCGATTGATGAGCCCTGCATTGCCTGGTTGCCTGCTGCCGCTTTCGGCATCGCGAACCATCTGCTCGTACTCGTTCCGCAAGCGGGTCAGGTCAGCGACCTTGATCGTTGGTTCCGCCTTCATGGGCACAGGCCTCCACGGGCAGCTGCAGCTGGGTGACCGCTGTGCAGTACCAGCCCCAGGCGGTCGCCTCCCAATCCGACACTGCCTGCGTCAGCCTTCGCTGCTGGTTGCGGCAGTCGTGGTACAGCGCCGCGACCTGGTCGTGATTCCCCAGCAGGGTTTCCCAGAGATCGTCCTTGGCTGCCGGCAGCTCCGGGCATTCGGCCTTGAGCGTTGCCGGCATTGGGGGCGTGGGCGGCAGAGGGAGCGGCGCCTGCGTTACTGCGGTTCCAGTGCTGCAGGACATCAGCCCCAGCGTGGCCAGTGCGCAGATCAGGGCGATTACGCAGGAGCGCAGCGAGCGCCTCTTGCTGCTGCAGGTTGAATTTACGTTGGTTCTCACGGTCCAGCTCCTGGAGCTCGGCGATGTGGTTGAGGCGCTGGGTTGCGCGGTAGTAGTTGGCAGTTGCCTGGGCCGATTGGGTCTGTAGCGTCTTGGCTGTTTCCTGCAGCTGGCGCAGCTGCAGCTCCAGGCCCTCGCGCTGCTCGATGGCGACCGATCCAGTAGCCCAGCGATGGCCTACTGCAAACCCTGCGCCGAGCAAGGCGGCAACGGCCAGGCACAGTGCCAGCAGCACCGAGGCGAAACGATAGGGGCGGGTCGGGTCTGCGATCAGGGGCATGTGGCCACCCCGGTCCAACCCGCTGCGAGATAGGCCGGCTCCAACGTCAGCAGGATTCGCTTCGGATAGCCGGTGTTCTCCCTGTGCGCCCAATCTGCTCGGGCACGGAACCGCTCGACAGCCCGCCAGTCGTTCGCATCCACGCCGCTGGTGTAGGCCAGAGCTCGTTCGCGGTTGAGCGCCTTTTCACCGCCGTTGTAGGCGCGGAAAGTGAAGGCCCACCGGCTGCAGCTGCTCATACGCCCCTGGCTGTACTCGGCGACGCGGTCGAACAGCCAGCGGTCATACAGAGCTGCAGCCAGAATGGCCTGCTGCGGATTCCAGGGATCGAATCCTGCCAAGTCGGCCGGATAGATGGTGGCGATCCATCGAGCCGTGGACGGCATGAACTGGGCGATTCCTTGGGCGCCCACGGGTGAGCGCGCGTCAGCTCGAAAAGCAGACTCCTGGTGCAACTGCGCAGCCAGGCGCGCGGAGCTCGCGTTGACGCCCCACGCGCGGGATGCCGCCTGTTCCACGCGATGTCGGTACAAGGCAGATGCAGGGGCAACCTTGACGGCGGTGCGGGCCGGCGCCGCTTCTGCCTTGCCGCAGATGGCCCCGGTGATGATGGCCACAAGCACCAGGCAGACCGCGATTGCCAGGCGCAGGCCGGGATCGGGGCGGCCGTGCCGGGTCATCCGATCAGCCCTGCCGCGATCATGGCCGCAGCGATCAGGGTCACACGCCGGGTTTGCGCCATGGATTTCTCGATGCCATCGAGATACCTGGGATCAGCGCCACGGAACAGCGTCAGGTCAACGCCGTGACCAATCACTGCTGCCATCGTCAGCTTGGCAGCGGCCCAGGCATAGGACGCGACCAGGATGGGATTGAGGATGGCCACGCTGGCCAGCAGAAACAGGCTCAGTGCCAGCCACAGCCAGATGTAGCCGATGCGGTCAAACAGCGAACCGAGGAAAGCGACGGCTCGGGTAAGGCGATTGTTGGGGTCCATGTGCACTCCGCTGTATGGGTAAGCGGGGTGCGGCCGTGCTACGCACGTTGATCGTCCCCCGGTACACACAGCTTCCGCGCGCGCGAAACTGGACGGGGACTAAAGTGCTTCAATGAAAAAGCCCCGCTAAGGCGGGGCGTATGTAGGTGGAGCCGCTGCAGGTTTCCTACGGTTCGTAGAGCTTACCGCTGCAGAGCGTTTCTAGGCCCTTATACAGGATGCTTAGATCCGCCGTAGGGAATAGCGCCTTGGTGATTAGCTTGCCATCCGGGTGCCAAGCAAACGGCTCAAATCCAACGTAGCCACCAAGGCTGTTTCGCGCGTTGAACTCTCCGCAGACGATGGGGGCATCTCCTTCAGCGGTGGACAGCTGAATGACACTCACGTTCCGGAACTCCACCGATTCGGGATCTTTCAACATCTGCCTGACCGCATTCTCAGCCCCAGTGACGAGCGGGCTCTGCCTGTCCTTGCAGCCCGTGCTGAGCATCAGAACAACACTGAGGACTGCAACACCCATCCATTTCATCAAGCCACCCTCCCTAGAAGTCAAAATTCCGCTGCACCCTGGCGAGGTGCAGCTGGCGTTGCTGACGAATGATCTCGTAGACCCGAACCTCTGTAAGGCCGTACTCGGTCACCAGCTGCGCAATGTTACCTCGCTTGGCCCGGCGGTAGATTTCTGCATCCCGCAGGGCGTTTCTGAGGCGCATGCCCTGCGGGATGTAGATTTGGCGACCGCCGGCATACTCCGCTTGGGCCAACATGCCAGCGAGGGCCAGCCGAGTGGCCTGCTCCTCATCCAGGCCAGCCCGGCGAAACGCCGCCTCCATGACCGCCACCAGCGCGACCAGGGTGCCTTCCCACTGTTTCTCGGTCAGGTCCAAAGGTGCGCTCGCGATCAGCTCGGCGGCTGCATCGGCGTCCGGTGTTCCGACCCAATCGCGTTGCTCGATCATCAGCGTTCTCCGTACTTCTCGTGTGCCTCAGCGCGCTCGCGCTCGGCGTCGTCGTCTGACATCTGGCCCAGCGAAACCATCTGGCTGATCCATGCCAAGCGTTGGTCCAGCCTGGATTCGCCAGCACCGGGATTGACGCGTGCCGTGGTGCCCAGGTGCCGGCCCGCGCGGGCGTGTTCTTCTCGTTCACGCTCAGCGGCTGCATCGGCCTGGTCGGCCAAGCCGAACACGACCGCGCGCAGGTAGCCGTGCGACTCCAGCGGGAGGGTCAGGTTCGGCCGCGCCACCAGCATCTGATCGATGCCTGCCACCCAGTGACGAACCTGTGCCGGGCGGCGGATGCCGCCGCGTTCGTCCTTGCAGACCGTGCCAGAGGCGACCAGGTCGGCCACTTCCTGGGCGAGCTTCACCGCGCGCCCCATTCGCAGGCCCTGTTTGGCCGGTTTGAACAGGCCGAGGTAGGCAAGCACCGCTCGGCCGAGCTCGGGCGGCATCGCCGCTACGGTGACGGCCAGGCGCTTGCCTTCCTCCTCCAGGAGAAACGCGTTGATATGGCCTTGGCAACCACAATCGGGACAAGTCGCTTTCATCAGTGAACCCGCAGATCCTTCAACGTGATAGTGGGCGGGCTACTCAAGCTCCCCAGGGCTGCCTCCAAAAATCCCTTTACATACGCATCCTCACGGCCATTGGCGCGTAGCAGCTCAACTCCGATCTGCACCACGCTGCTCAGATATGGGATCACCTGCGGCGGTGGGAGTGTGGCGATGCGCTCCAAGGTCACGCGCAAGGCTTCCCCGGTCGCATCCGCCTGTGCCTGGACCCGTTCGGCGTCACTTACGGTATTGCTCATGCTTCCCTCCGGTTGCAGTCGATCTGTAGCGCAGCAATCAGGCTGTGCAGTTGGTCATGCTTGAGGAACTCCAGGCGGTCCACCTGGAACATCCGCGCCGACATTGCATGCGCGTAGCTCCAGGGACGTCTGGCGCTGGCCAGCAGTGCCTCAACCTTTCGCAGCATCGGCACCTGGTCGGTGTTCTTCGGGCGGTCAGGGTGTGGCTTGCCCGGCTTGGCCTTCCAGCCAAGGCGGGTCAGCTCAGCCAGCACCGCGTCGCGTTCCCTCGGCGACATCTGCGTGGATGATTGCTTGCCCGTCACACGCTGCAGGAGCGCGCGATAGTCTGCCTCATCCATGCCGAGCTCCTTCTGTGCAACTTTGATCTTGGCGATCTGTGCGCGGCGCATTGGGTCTACCTTGGCGTTCATTCCGTCGCCTCACCCTTCTCGGGCCGTCCAATACGCACCAGGTCGATTTCAGTGCAGGTTTTCGTCAGATGCCGGCGCAGCGCGGCCGGCGAGCTCCAACAAGGATCATTGACCACTACCGTCGCTTTCTTGACCGATGCCTTGGTCCAGCGCTTGCCCCAGTCTTTTTCCATCATTGCTCGCTCCTTCGGGCTATAGGCGCAGATAGAGCGTGGCCGGTAGAACTTGGCTCCAATGGCATTTCCCGGCTCAACGAACTCCTGGCGGATCTCGCCGTCCACGTAGACCACGACTGCGAACTTGAGTGGTTTGATCTGCTTGACCACGATCTGGAGTCGATGGCCATCGGCCAGGGCCTCGACACCACCGGCCCAGGGCGTCGCCAGGGCTTGATCGAACCGCAACCACTCCTCTCGGCTGGGATGCTTGGTTTCAGCCTTGGCCATGGGCTGACTCCTTGTCGCGGAAGCAAACGAGGTTCGGGGCGCTGATGTGACGCACCAACCGCCAGGGGAACACGTCGCCGCGTGCGTCGATGTAAGCCGCCGCACGCTGTATGTAGCCCATCGCCTCCGGGGAGCGCGGGTCATTGGCACAGGTCAGGTCATAGAACGTCAGCCCTTCGATGTCCTGCTGGCGGGCAAACAGCTCGATGTCGGCGCGCACGGTTGCATCGGCCACGGCCAGTGCCAGCTCGGCGAGGTCGGCAGGAACACGCGCGGTCACAGGGCCACCGCCGACAGGTCCAGGGTGATGGGCTGATAGGCGCCATCCTTGTCCCGCTGGTACACGCGGACGTAGGACTTACTGCCCATGACCTGGACGGCTTCGCCAATGGCGCGCATGGCTTCCTGCCAGCGGGGATCGTCTATCTCCAGGCGCCTCAGCTGCAGCACCTGCCCGGTGCGGATGTTGCCCTGCTGATCGACGCGGAACGCATCGTTGATGATGGTGCGGATCTCGGTGCGCGCGCCCTCGGTCCACTCTGCCAGGCACTGGTCGATGAGTGCCTTGGCAGCCAACAGGCGTTCGTCAAACTTGATCGTCTCCTGGAACTGGCGGATCACCTTGTACTGGCCATCGAAGGCCACCAGCGTGACGTTGCCTTTCTTGCCGCCGATGTGGACGCGGTACTGCTCCGCACTGAGGGACACGAAAGCGGCAATGCTGTTGAACGCATGGCGCTTGAAGTCGGCCATTCTCTGGTGCAGATCCTGAGCGCGCTCAGCGAGCTCCTGCACCAGCTCATCGCGCAACTTGTCGATTGCCTTGATGTGCTGCTCCGGGACCAGGTGCCCCTTGGCGTCCTGTCGGTAGCCTTCGGGAATCGCGTTTGCTTGCATGGGTGGGGTTTCCTTGTTCATCAGAGGGTGAGGTGGCTGCGGGCTTCGGTAATGGCGCCATCGCACTGCATCAGCAGGCGCACCAGGGGCGCTGGTAGTCCGGCGGCGCGGGCGTCCAGCGCGGTATCCAGGACATCCTTGGCGATGGCCTCCAGACGCCGCTCCACGGCCAGAGCTCTTGCGGCCTGCGCCCGCTGCTCGCAACTGGCGGGCTTGGGCTCCGGTGCGGCTGCGTACTGGCTGCCGGTGGAGCCACGGACCAGCCAGAGCATCTGCGGATCGCTGCCCTGGCGCTCCACCTGGTTGCGGTCGATCAGCTCCCCCAGGGTGTCGTCAATGTCCAACGGCCGCGCATCGTGCAGGGTGGTGGCCAGCTGGGCGCGCGTCATGCAGCCGCCTGCCTGGTCGATTGCCTCCAGGATTCGCTGCAGCAGCTGCTGCAGCGACTTGGGGAACGGAACATGCTTCGTCATGGCGTCTTACTCAGTGCAGCCCACTGGTGGGGATGGACTGGCACACGTCCCACTCCACCTGGCAGCCGTGGAATGGGGTCGCCATCTTCGTGCGGGTCACCAGCTGGCCCTTGCGCTCGCGGATGTGCTGGGCGCCCACCAGCGAATCGCCGCGCGGGCGGTCGATGACGATCACGGGCCGGGCGCCCGTGATCGAAACGGAACGCGCCGTGAGGCCCTTATCGGCCAGAGCATTGATGGCCTCCAATGCAGCGGTCAGCTGATGCTGGATGGCGGTGCGATTCTTGTCGGTGGTGTTCATGGGAGACGCTCCTGGTTGTCGGTTTTGGCCGTTTGAGCGGCGCTTGCGATGGCTTCATTGCTCCACTGCAGCAACTGGCCAATGGTCAGCGAATCGAATGGGGTGGCTAGCGCGTAGCAGCGCTGGACGATCAGGCAGCGCGCCGGCAGTGCATCCGGTGATGCCAGCCTGGCGATGCCGCCCACGGCCGACACCAGGTCGGCCGTGAGACGGGAAATGGACGTGGTCACACCATCACGCCCAGTTCTTTGGCCGCGTAGCGGATGGACTCGCAGCAGATCCGCTCGTTCTTGGCCTGGGAGTAGATCGAGGCAAGGCGAAGCACCTTATTCAGGACGCGGAGTGCGCCCGGAAGGTCTGCGATCTGCCGGATCTGATCGCGGCAACCGGCATCGGCGATGTTCCAGGCATCAATGATCGCGTCGGCGTCACCCTTGACCACCTTGTGAATGACCAGGCGCTTGCCAACCCGGCTATACAGGCGGTCGAGGAACGGAGCGCGATTGCCGCCCGTCATCTGCGTGATGACACGATCATTGCCGCACAGCACGAGGCCGATGCTGGTCTGATCGTTGATAGCGCGGACCATGTCCAGCGCCTGCACGGTCAGGTGCTGTGCTTCGTCCAGGATCAGCAGGCCGCTGGTGTTACGCACCTTCTGGAAGATGGCCCGCTGGATGTAAGCGGCGGAGTTGACCAGGTCGCGTAGGCCCATGACTGCGGCAATCTCCTGCAGGCAGGTAAGCACGCCGCCCGTGGCCGGGGTCAATTCGACGTGCCAGACGTTCGGGCTCACGGCTGCATAGCGCTTGTTCGTGACGGTCTTGCCAAGGCCCGCGCCACCAGCGATCACTGCAATATCGCCCGCCATGTGTGCGTACTGCAGGACGGCGCGCAGTTTCTCGCTGGTTGGCGTGGTGACGAACTCAGGGCCTTCGGGCAGCTTGCCGTTGCTGATGCGCTCATCGCGGACATTGAGCCAACCGGCCAGCTTGCGAGCCACGTTTTGCTGGTTGCCCGCATAGGTGCCGCCCAAGAACTGCGACAGCGTGGCGCTGCTGATGTCCGATTCCTTTGCCAAGCGGGCCTGGCTCAGGTTCTTGTCTTCTTCCAGGGTGATGCGCAGACGGTCGCGCAGATCGGCGAGCTGCTCCGGTGACAGTTCTTCGGGGGTGATCGGGGTGACGGCCAGATTCATCGTGTTGGGTTCCTTGGATTGGTGCGGGTGCAGCGGGGCAACGGGTGGAAGGGGCGGACGTTTGAGGGCGGCGAGCTTCGATCTGCGGCGGACGATGCCACCGCCTGCTGCTGTCGCTTTCGGATTGGTCCGGGTGTCTACGCCGGATCTGAAACGGGCTTGTGCCTGGTGGCGGAGTGGGTGCGAACCTTCATTGCGAATGCGCTGGAGGTAGGCCTGCCGACGCTGGTAGCCGGTGGCGGGGTTGCTTTGCATCAGGCCTCCCCGTCAGGCGTGGTCCACAGGTTGTTCCGGCGCTGCTGGGCCTGCATGCGATCCATCAGCGACACGAACGCGCTTTCGTTGTCGTCGGTCCCGGTGCGCAGCCGTTCGGCTGGCTCGGCCTCCTGCACGCGCGGCGACTGCCGACGACCGAACAGCGGCGCGATCACGCCTGCAGGCGGCAGAGATTCGGGCATTGGCGCCGGCAGCTGGTTGGCGACGCTGGCAGCTTCCATCCGGCGTTCCGCATCCAACTGTTTGCGGGTGGCCTGGCGATACTGCTTCTTGGCCCTGGCGTGTTCGCGGGCTGCGCCGGTATCAGCGAAGCCAACGGCGGCAATACAGTCCAGCTGGCCGATGTAGACGTTGGCCAGGGTGTAGGCGTGCACAGCCTGGTGCAGATGCTCAGGATCAAAGCGAAGCATCACCTTCTGACCAGCGAACGGGGCGATAGCGTCGCTCCAGTAGCGATTACCCGACAGCCGCACGCTGCTATCGCGGCGGTCACAGGTGACCACGTCCGTGGACAGCAGCATTTCCCGTAGCTGCTCAGGTGATGCCTTGCGGATCGTGGCCTGTGCATAGCTGGCCTCAAAGGCGGCATCAAAGCTGCGGCCTGCCGCCGTGCGCGTGCGCCGTCCTTCGCGGGCGTTGTGGGCTGCAATTTCCACATTGAGGACGCGCACGAACTCATCCAGCGCGATGGCCTTGCTGCCGTAGTTCTCCGGCTTCGCGTCAGGCTTGTTGCCGGTGTAGGCGCCGGCAAACGCCGGATGCTTGGCAACGCGGTCGCAGAGATCGCGCCAGGCACGCTCGATGGGCTTGGCCTGGCCGTGGTACGGAGTCGCCCAGTGGATCTCGCAGCCCATGGCCGTCAGCAGGCCAGTCGGATCGTCCTCTTTCACCTTGAACCGGAAGCGATTCGCGGTGCCGCCGGTCAGCATCTTGGATGCGAAGCCGCGACCGTTGTCCAGCCAGACCTTGCCGGGAATGCCATAGCGCTCGATCACGTCACGGAACGCGAAGCGCGCAAGGTCCGACGACTCGGTTTCGGCGATGCGGTAGCCCAGTAGCTTGCCGCTGTAAAGATCCTGGACGCCCACCATGATGGGGCGGGCAACCGTGCCGTCCGGCCACCGTGCGAACACGTCGAACTTGTGGCCGTCGCTGTTCACTGCCTCCAGCGCGTGGAACACGCTGCGGTCGCGCTCCTGGGCCGGGAACGTCTGATTGAATCGTTCCTGGCCTTCACGGGCCATCACCAGGACGGCGCGCGGCAGTTCTGCCTCAACACGGCGGGTAAACGTCTTTGCACACGGAAGCGCAGGCCAATCCTTGGTGGCGGCGATGCGTTGCAGGCGGTCATAGCAGCTTTGCGCGCTCGGAGCCTCGACCCGCAGATAGTCGGCCTTGAACAGATCCCAGGCCTCGGCGTGAATCTCGGCCTTGGCCTTGGTCGCGGCGTATGCCGGCACCAATAGCGCCAGGCGGTGCTGCTTCTCGGCTTTGGCCACCAGCGCGGCCCAGCGGCCCAGGCTGGCCACGCTCACGCCGCCGACCTGGTCGCGCTGCATCTGGCTGGCGACGATCTGACGCGCCGCCATCAGAGGATGGCCGGCAACCTGCAGCGCCTCAACGGCCTGCAGTGCGCGCAGGCGGCGTGCGGCTTCGTCCTTCAAATGCTGCGGGACGGCCTCGTAGCGCTTCCACGCGGACGCGATGGAATCGACGTTGGCCTGGCGAATCGCCACGGCCCGCTGCGGCGTCTCGCTGACCTGACCGGCGATGACAGCTGCGGCCTGTACGTCTGCCGGTAGCGCATCAACGGCATACAGTCGGCGACGACCACCGCGAGTGGACTTTTCCACAAACGCCCAGCCCTCGCGCTTGGCGCGGATCTCGACGGCTCGCTTGGTCTTGCCCAGGCTGCTGGCCAAGGTGGCCAGGTCCAGCATCGAACGGGGGGACATGTTGCCGTCCGCCATTAGGATGCCCTCACGCTCAGGCGGTGCAGCTGGCGCAGGCGCTGGCTTGCGACGACACGCTCACGGTGGGCGCGGCCGATTTCAACGTCCAAGGTTTCGGCGCCCAGCAGCAGCTGGCCACCGATGACCTGGGCCTGCCACTCAGCGAGCAGCGTCCCGCCGCAGATCACTTCCAGCACGGGGGCAATCCACAGCGGAATGTTGAACGTCTCGCGGCTGGGCGCGGTGTAGCCGTCGAGCATCGCCTTGGATACGTTCTGGCCAGTCAGGCGACTGGCGCGTGCGGCCACTTCGTGCCGGTCCAGGCCTGCAGCGTGCGCGGCCTCCAGCATCTGGCCGACCAGCATGCTGACGGACTTGCGGTAATCCATGGTGCCGTTGACCGGCGCCGAGGGGCGTGGGGTCAAGAAGAAGTCATAGGGCTGGCTGGGCTGACGATTCATCCTTGCGTCTCCTGCTCGGTGGGGGCGCCTGTGCGCCGTGGGGAAGCGGTAGATAGAGGCGCTGTTCATTGCGGGGCGCCAATTTGTGGATTGCGGCCTGTCCGCAGGCTGCTAGGCTTTGCATCAGGGGGCAGCAGCGGTTTGCGGCCTCCTGGGCCACGGTTCGGCTTACCGTCGGCGCCGTACCGGCTGGGCCAGATGGCCTGGGGTTCCATTCCGAGTGCCTCTGCAATCAGGGCCTCGGCTTGGGGGTACGGCCGACGGAGAGCCGGATTCAGGCTCGCCCCGTTGGTGTAGCCATTCAGTAGCGCGATCTGCCGCAGAGAGATTTCCTTGCGGTGCAGCGCCGCTACGATGTCGGCGGCATGCCAGTCCTTAGCGGGACTGGCTTTTCTCGGGGTATTCGTTGCTGACATTTCGTACCTGTCATTTGAGCGATGACTACGGGGCAGATGCTAAACCCATTTGGGTGCTTGTCAACACCCAAACGTGTTTCGCACTTGGTCGGCGACGACACAAATGGGTGTTTTCGGGAATCTGTCTTTATGAAACAAATACTTACGGGAAGTGCGAAACGATGAATCACGCAGAGAATCTGATTCGCACTTCCGGCGAGGAAAGAGCGAAACCCGAATGGGTGTCGATTGGCGCGCGACTGACCACCGTTCGGGGTTCGAGGACGCAAGGGGAGATGGCCACCCTGATCGGGGTGTCCAAAAACACCTATGGGCGCTTTGAACGCGGCCTAAGAGAGATTGGGGCGGAGTGCTTGGCTGCTCTGGTGCAGCAGGGCTGGAACGCCAATTGGCTGCTGACAGGCTCGGGCGATGAACGCCTGGATTCCGGCACGAATACGCGCCAAAACAATGACTTGCGGCAGTCTCAGGTGGTGAGCCAGTCGTCTGTGAAGATCGCCGCGCAACTGCTCCAGGAGGCGCTCGATGACGCGGATGCTGTTCTGGCCCCGGCCCAGTACGGCGAGGCGCTTGTTCTGCTGGCTCAGCTGCTGGAAAAGGGACTGCCGGAAGCGGACGTAAGGCCGTTTGCCCAGCAGACTGTCGGGATGATCGTTACAGGGGCAAAGGATGCAGGAGCAGCGGCAACTGGTAGGTAGATTGAGGGCGATTCTGCGGGACGCGATCCCACGGAGTCATTGGGAGACAAGGCTTTCGGACCCCGTGCCGGCAATGCCAGTGCATCTGCGGCGCGCACGCGCACGCTATGAAATCCAGGACCTCGCCGCCCGCTATGGTTGGCAGCGGGAAATTGAACGGGATCTGCTCCGCCTCGGCGTTCCTTCCCTCAAATATCTGAGCCAGGAGCAACTCGACCAGGTGCTGGTCAGGCTCAAGGGCCTGGAGGACTGTCTGCAGAACATCTGCGATCCACCCGATGGACCGCCAGCCCGTTGAAGCCCCTTTAAACACAAGTCAAACGGCCGCCATCACTGGCGGCCGTTTTGCATTTCTGGTGTCCAATCGGGTCAGATAGGGCCGGTTTCGCAAACCGAGCTCTATCTATCAATAGATGTCACTCGACGGGTGAAACGCTTGCCAGACGGGGCTTTCGTCCCATTTCATCCCGTTTCATCCCGTTTTTTCCCCGTTCTCAATCTCTAAGTCCCCCAACAACGGCATTTCCCCTATTTTGCTGGTCACCGGGGCATTGGATCGCCCCGCTTACAGCGCGGCCACGGAGGGCGGCTAGTCTGCCGTCGATCCGGTCGCGCTCATCCGCGCCATGACCGCCATGGGATTGGATCCCATGATCGTGAGACTCTCTTGAAGCACACCACCCTGATCGCACTCTCCCTCGGCCTGCTCGCACCGCTGGCCGCCCATGCCGCGCAGGATCTGCCGACGCTCTACCAGGCCTATGAAGAGGCCGGCTATTCGACGCTGAGCATGGAAGAACTCAACCAGACGGTGACCTTCACCGCCGTCGCGCTGGGCGTTTCCAGCAACCTGCAGGGCGAGCCGCTGATCGAGGCCGGCGATGACCAGGGTAATGTCCTGGCCCGGCTGACCACCGACGATGCGCAGCAGGCCGCCAAGCTCAGCGCACTGGAAGAAGGCGCCACCTTCACCGCCAGCTGCACGCTGCAGTTCAGCTCCGGCTCGGACTATCTGTCGTTCGGCGACTGCGCCGTCAAGTAAGGACGAAGCCGGCGAACGCCGGCTTCTTCTCTTTGTCTCTGTAGAGTCGAGCCGTGCTCGACTCATGCCATGTCAGGGGCCCGCAGGTACCGGACCATATGCATTCTCCTGCGGCGTACCCGGCAGCAGCGCGAACACGAAGATCACCAGGCCGCCGAACGGAATGAAGGCCAGCAGGTACATCCAGCCCGACTGGTTGCAGTCATGCAGGCGGCGCACGGTGACCGCGATGACCGGCAGCAGGGTAGCCAACCAGAACACGACAAACAGGATGATCGACGCGATACCCAGGCCATCCGACTGCATCACCAATCCGGCGATGAGCGGCACCATCAGCACGGCTGAGACGATCAACAGGAACAGCTGGAACATCCAGTACTCGCGACGGTTGGCCCGACCATCGAACTGGGCGTAACGCTTCAACGGCAGAATCATTTCCTGCACGGCATCAATCCTTGAAAAAGTGGCCGCGCAGTGTGCCAAATGCAGGCGCGCAGAACAATGTGGCGTCGAGCCGGCTCAGCGGCCCTTCGCGGCCCGCGCCGCTTCGCGCTCCGCACGCAGCCGGTCCAGCTTTTCCTTCAGCTTGATTTCCAGGCCACGCGGAACCGGGTTGTAGTACACCCGCTCGCCCATCGCATCCGGGAAGCCGGTCTGGTCCAGTGCGATGCCGCCTTCGGCATCGTGGTCATACTGGTACTCGGCGCCATAGCCCAGCTCCTTCATCAGCTTGGTCGGCGCGTTGCGCAGGTGCAGCGGCACTTCTTCGGTGCCGCTCTCGCGCACATCGGCCTTGGCCTGGTTGAAGGCGGCATAGCCAGCATTCGACTTGGCGGTGCTGGCCAGATAGAGCACCAGCTGGGCAAACGCCAGCTCGCCTTCCGGGCTGCCCAGGCGCTCGTAGATGTCCCAGGCTTCCAGCGCCATGCTCTGCGCGCGCGGATCAGCCAGACCGATATCCTCGATCGCCATGCGGGTCAGCCGGCGCGCCAGGTAAGACGGATCGCAGCCGCCATCAAGCATGCGGGTCAGCCAGTACAACGCGGCATCAGGGTTGGAGCTGCGCACGGACTTGTGCAGCGCCGATATCTGGTCGTAGAACTGCTCGCCACCCTTGTCGAAGCGGCGGGTGCGATCGGCCAGCACCTGGGTCAGCGTCTGCGGGGTAATGCGGCCACCCTCCCCACCCGCCAGTTCGGCGGCGATCTCCAGCAGGGTCAGCGCACGACGCACATCACCATCGGCGGCGGTCGCGATTTCCAGCAGAAGCTCGGGGGCGACTTCGATGCCCTCCTCGCCCAGGCCGCGTTCGCGATCACCCAGCGCACGTTCCAGCGCCTCGACAATGTCGGTGGGCGAAACCCCCTCCAGCACATGCACGCGGCAGCGCGACAGCAGCGCCGAGTTCAGCTCGAACGACGGATTTTCGGTGGTGGCACCGACGAACAGGATCGTGCCGCGCTCGATGTGCGGCAGGAACGCATCCTGCTGCGCCTTGTTGAAGCGATGCACCTCGTCCACGAACAGCACCGTGCGGCGACCTTCAGCGAAACGCTGCGCGGCCTCGGCCAGCACCTGGCGCACTTCCGGCAGGCCGGACAGCACGGCGGAGATGGCGCGGAATTCGGCGTCAGAATATTCGGCCAGCAGCAGTGCCAGCGTGGTCTTGCCGCAGCCCGGCGGCCCCCACAGGATCATCGAATGCACGCGACCGGATTCGACCGCGCGGCGCAGCGCGCTGTCCGGCGCCAGCAGGCGCTTCTGCCCGACCATCTCGTCGAGGGTGCGCGGGCGCATGCGCTCGGCCAGCGGGCGCAGATGATCCCGATCGATGCTCAGCAGATCGGGGCCGGGGAAGGAGGTTGAACGATGTCTTGCCACGCGGTCATTGTACCGCGAGAGCGTGCCAACCAAGGTTGGCACCCACCAGCGCCAGGCCACAGGAATCGGTAGTGCCGGCCGCTGGCCGGCAGATCAAAAACGTGTCAACCAAGGTTGACACCCACCAAGGCGGTGCCGGTTGACACCCACCAGGGCGTTGCCGGTTGACACTTCAAGGCGGTGCCGGTTGGCACCCCGGTAGCGCCGGGCCATGCCCGGCGCCCCCGATCAGTTGCCGATGACGTCGGTGCCCTTCGGCGGGGTGAAGCTGAAGGTGCCGGCAGCGAAGCCCGGGTTGCGCTTCCAGCCACTGAAGGTGATCACGGTGCGCTGGCCGACGGCGTCGGTGATTTCCATCCTGGCCAGACCCTGGGCGTTGAAGCCCAGCGCGGCGTACTGGAAGCTGGCTTCGGTATCGCGCTTCGGCGACAGCGACAACCACTGCAGGCCGTCACGCTGCGCGGCTTCCTCGCTGAGGTCGTACTGCTGCTCCAGCAGCGCCGGGTTGATCAGCGCGGTCAGCGGGCTGTTCTGCTCTTCCTTGCCCTGCTCGCGCACGGTGGCCTGCTCCAGGTCCGGCTCGTACATCCAGACCTTCCTGCCGTCGGCCACGATCAACTGTTCGTGCGGGCGCACATACTCCCAGCGGAACAGGCGCGGCGCCGACAGCGCCACGCGGCCGCTGGTCGACTCCTTCACGTTGCCGCGGCTGTCGAACACCTGCTGGCTGAACTGGCCATCCAGGCCCTTCAGGCCGCTGGTGAAGGTCTTCAGGTCATCGCGGGCGCCAGCCCAGGCGCTGCCGGCGGCGGCGCAGGCCACGGCCAGGGTGGTGGTGGCAAGGAAACGGCGGAAGCGGAAGTTCATGCGGGAATCCTGTGGGCGCGGGCGCCAGGAAAGGTGGTTGCCAGTGTGCCCGGGCAAAGATGAATGGGCGATCAGGGCGACATTATGCCGCCCTGAACGTCCCTCGGCGATTCAGCCGCCAGTCGTCGGCAGCTTGCCGTACAGCACCTGGCCCCGGAAGCCGCGCCGCACTTCGCGATACAGCGCGCGGAACGCCGGATAGTCCTGCGGCTGGCACAACGCCTCCGGGCCACGCACCGCGTTCTGCTGCAGGCGGTGGCGCACGATCACGTCCTGGCCCTCGCGGCTCCAGTCCACCCGGTACTCGCCGGCAGCGTTGGCAAAACGCTGGCTGGCCGGGATGGCGATGATCGGTGCAGTGGCCGGGAACTGCAGGCGATAGGTTTCCTCGCGCAGGCTGGCGTTGCAGTAGAACGGCGTCTCGTTGGCCGGCGCCGAGGCGGTGGCGTACAGCCCGCGCACCGACTCGCCACCCGGCGGATCCGGCACAGCCATGCCACCGGCCACGCTGAAGTCGGCGTAGTCCTCTGCCTGGAATGCCATGCGGTAGCCGAACGGCCGGGTCAGGTCGACCGGCACACCCTGGATCTGTAGCTGCCCTCGCCCGTCGAAACCGGACGCGGCCATGATCTGCTCTTCAGCGCGCGCACGGTTCTGCGCGTTGAGCTGGGAGAACTGGGCGCGCATTCCGATCTCGGCGTTCTCGCCGAGCTTGGGAATCGTCTCGCCGCGCAGGTTGCCGTTGGCGTCGAAGGTGAAACGCACTTCCATCGAAGTGGCATTACGCTGCGGCGTATTGGCCGGGGTACGCGCCAGGCTCGCATCGCGGGTACGCATCACCGGCGCCCCCAGGTCGCCTTCCGGCAACTGACCGAAGCGCGCCCAGGCGGTGGTCGAGTCCAGGTACAGATCGAACTCGGGGATGTAGGTGATGGCGTGGTTGAAGCGGCCCAGTACCGGGATCTTCGGCAGCGTCGGCCCACCACCGGCACCGATCAGCACCGGCGAACTGGCGATTCCCTTGGCGGCCAGCAGTGCCTCCAGGATCGTCACATGGTCCTTGCAGTCACCGTAGTGGTTGTCCAGGATGCTCTGCGCGCTGTTCGGCTCCAGGCCGCCGTTGCCCAGATACACCGCCACATAGCGGATGTTCTGCGCCACCCAACGGTAAAGCGCATCGGCTTGTTCGCGGCGATCGCTGATGCCGGCGGTGATCTGGTCGGCCAGCGCCTGCAGTTCCGGCGTGACCTGCGCCGCCGGACCCGCCTTGAGCTGGTAGGCGCGGCCCATCTGCGACCAGTCACGATAGGTGCTGGCCATGATGTTCGGGCCGAACTCCCAGCCCGCCGCCGACCAGTTCTGTGCCGGCATGGCTTCGCGGCGCTGGTAGCGCCAGCGCCACTGTGCCTGGCCGTTCTTCACCGTTGGGCGATCGCTGCCCTGCACGCCGCGGCTGTCGACGAACATCGGCAGGTTGGCCGGCGCACTGAGGGTGACCTCGGCGTCCTCGTACTCGGTGAAGACATTGAAGGTCTCCCACAGGCCGAAGTAACCCGGGAAGTATGGCGTGGCCTGGGTACGGCGCACCTGGTAGTACAACCGCGTACCGGGGGCCAGGTTCGGGAACACGATCACCCGCACCTTGCGGTCGGCGTACATCGCCGCCGAGGCACTGGAATAGCTTTCCTGGGTATAGATGCGGTCGGCGGGCACGTCGCGGCGCTGGCCGTCTGCGGTGATGGTGTAGGCGCCGAGCACGTCCAGCGTCTCCATCTTCTCGCTGTAGCTCAGCCGCACCTGGCTGAACTGCTCGACGGAGGCCTTGGTCTTGAGCAGGACCTCGTAGGTTTCGGTCTGCACATTGCCCGCATCCGGCCGCACCTGGTAGTCGGCGCGGTAACGGACAATGCTGAAATTATTGCTGGCTTCGGTATCGCCGCTGGTGGAAGGCGGCGCCGTGGCGGGCGCGGAGGTGGCGGTGTCTGCCAGTGCCGGGCCGGCAGCCATCAGGGCTGCCAGCGCCAGTGCCAGCGCGCTTGGTACGGGTTGAAGCATGCGTCGGTTCCTTGGACGTCGTGGGGATACGTCGGGTCTTACTTCGGCGGCGGCGGTGCCAGCACCGTGCGGTCGCCATTGTGCTCGGGCGAACTGACCACGCCGGCCGCTTCCATGGCCTCGATCAGCCTCGCTGCACGGTTGTAGCCGATCTTCAACCGGCGCTGCACACCGGAAATCGATGCTCGACGGGTCTCGGTGACCACGCGCAGCGCCTCGTCATACAACGGGTCGGACTCGTCGCCGGAAGAACTGTTCTCGGGCAGGCCGGTAGCGCCGACGACCACGCCGTCACCCATCGTCTGCACTTCGTCCAGCACGCCGTCGACATAGTCGGCCGGGCCCATCGCCTTGAGGTGTTCGACCACGCGATGTACTTCCTCGTCGGAGACGAAGGCGCCATGCACGCGCTCGGGCATGGCGGTACCCGGCGGCAGGTACAGCATGTCGCCGTGGCCCAGCAGGGTTTCCGCGCCGGACTGGTCGAGGATGGTGCGCGAGTCGATCTTGGAACTGACCTGGAACGCGATACGGGTCGGGATGTTGGCCTTGATCAGGCCGGTGATCACGTCCACCGACGGGCGCTGCGTGGCCAGGATCAGATGGATGCCGGCCGCACGCGCCTTCTGTGCCAGGCGCGCGATCAGCTCTTCCACCTTCTTGCCGACGATCATCATCATGTCGGCGAATTCGTCGATGAAGATGACGACGAACGGCAGCGTCTCCAACGGTCGCGGCGCCTCGCCCAGCTCCGGGTTCGGCTTGAACAGCGGGTCCATCAGCGGCTGGCCGGCGTCCTGGGCTTCCTTCACCTTCTTGTTGAAGCCGGCCAGGTTGCGCACGCCCACCGCGCTCATCAGCTTGTAGCGGCGCTCCATCTCGGCCACGCACCAGCGCAGGCCGTTGGCGGCCTCCTTCATGTCGGTGACCACCGGCGCCAGCAGATGCGGGATGCCCTGGTAGACGCTCAGTTCGAGCATCTTCGGGTCGATCATCAGCATCCGCAGGTCTTTCGGCGAGGCCTTGAACAGCAGGCTCAGCACCATCGCGTTGACCGCCACCGACTTGCCCGAACCGGTGGTACCGGCCACCAGCAGGTGCGGCATGCGCGCCAGATCGGCCACGGTCGAGCGGCCGGCGATGTCCTTGCCGAGCGCCAGGGTCAGCACGCTGGCCGACTTGTCGTATTCCTTCGAGCGCAGCAGCTCGGACAGGTAGATCATCTCGCGGGTGACGTTGGGAATTTCCAGGCCGATCACCGACTTGCCCGGAATCACGTCGACTACGCGCACCGACTTCACCGACAGGCCGCGCGCGATGTCCTTGTCCAGCGAACTGATCTGGCTGACCTTGATGCCCGGCGCGGGCTCGATCTCGAAGCGGGTGATGACCGGGCCGGGGTTGGCGCCAACCACCTGGGCGTCGATGCGGAAATCCTTCAGCTTGAACTCGATCTGCCGCGACAGCGCGTCCAGGGTTTCCTTGTCGTAGCCCACCGGCTGCGGTTTGGGGTCGTCCAGCAGGGCGAGCGGCGGCAGGTCCGAGCCGTCGCCGTTGACGCCACGGAACATCGGGATCTGCGTGTCGCGCTTGGCCCGGTCGCTCTTCTCGATCACTGGTTCCGGGCGTGGCTCGATCTTCACCGGCTCGCGTTTGGCACGCACTTCAGCGTCAGCCTTGCGCACTTCCTGGCGCTCCTCGCGCATCACCCGGGTCTGCTGCCATTCGGTGACTTCTTCCTTCTTGCGCTCCAGCAATGGCGCCAGCGACATCACGCCGCGGCCGATCTTCTCCATCACCACGAACCAGGACAGCCCGGTGGCCAGGGTGATCGAGGCCAGCAGCAGCACCAGCACGAACAGGTTCGCACCCAGTGCGCCGAAGCCCACCGTGAGCGAGTTGCCGACCAGTTTGCCGAGGATGCCGCCAGCATGGGCCACGTCGCCACTGAACAGGCGCACGTGCAGGAAGCCGGTGCCGGCAATCAGGAAGCCGACCAGCCCGACCAGGCGCAGTGCCGGATCCAGGTCGTTCTCGCCCTTGCTCTCGCGCTTGAGCCCGAACATGGCGATCCACGCCAGCGCGCCCAGCACCACCGGCAGCAGGAACGCGATGTAGCCGAACAGCTGCAGCAGCACGTCGGCGATCCATGCACCGGCGCGGCCGCCGAGGTTGTGTACCGGCGCGACCACGCTGCCGGTATGCGACCAGCCCGGATCAGTGGCTGAATACGTGAAAAGACTGGCCGCCAGGTACAGCAGCGCCGGCGCGATGGCGATCAGGCCAAGGTCGCGCCAGAGACGCTGGCGGCGTGGATTGTCGGTCGTCGCCGCCGCGGCCGTGCGACGTGACGCCTTGCTGTCGTCGGACTTGGAGCGTTCGGGGACCTGCTTCGCCACCTTAGACCATACCTTTGGAATGCGCTGTTAGTGATTGATAATAAATGAGACGGCGTCAGTTTTCAGTTATGCGACATCGGACAGGGCATTTGACCGCCAGAACCACCGCTGGATGACGGCGTTCTGTTCATCGGCTTGAATCGCCCTGCCCCAGCCGCCACTCTATGACCAGCCACGGATGCTGCGCAAATATCGCCAGCGCCTTGTCCCATCTACCTTTTCGCGAGTTTACATGAGCACCAGCCTGCCCTCCCGTCACCAGCGCCTCGTCATCCTCGGTTCCGGCCCGGCCGGCTGGACCGCCGCCGTCTACGCCGCCCGCGCCAACCTGAAGCCGGTCGTCATCACCGGCCTGCAGCAGGGCGGCCAGCTGATGACCACCACCGAGGTGGACAACTGGCCGGGTGACGCCCACGGCCTGATGGGCCCGGACCTGATGGCGCGCATGCAGGCCCATGCCGAGCGCTTCGAGACCGAGGTCATCTTCGACCACATCCACACCGCCGATGTGTCGCAGCGCCCGTTCAAGCTGATCGGCGACAGCCACGAGTACACCTGCGACGCCCTGATCATCGCTACCGGCGCCACCGCCAAGTACCTGGGCATCCCGACAGAAGACGAGTTCAAGGGACGCGGCGTCTCCGCCTGTGCCACCTGCGACGGCTTCTTCTACCGCGACCAGGACGTGGTCGTGGTCGGCGGCGGCAACACCGCCGTGGAAGAGGCGCTGTACCTGTCCAACATCGCCCGCAAGGTGTACCTGGTCCACCGCCGCGACACCCTGAAGGCGGAGAAGATCATGCAGGACAAGCTGTTCGCCAAGGTGGCCGCCGGCAAGATCGAGACCGTCTGGCACCACCAGGTGGAGGAAGTGCTGGGCAACGAGGCCGGCGTGACCGGCGTGCGCGTGAAGTCCACTCTGGACGGCACCACCCGCGACATCGACGCCCACGGCTTCTTCGTGGCCATCGGCCACCACCCGAACACCCAGCTGTTCGACGGCCAGCTGGCAATGAACAACGGCTATCTGGAAATCCGATCGGGCCTGGGCGGCAACGCTACCCAGACCTCGGTGGAGGGCGTGTTTGCCGCCGGTGACGTGGCCGACCAGCACTACCGCCAGGCGATCACCTCGGCCGGCTTCGGCTGCATGGCTGCACTGGACGCCGAGCGCTTCCTGGATGCCGAGGGCAAGGCCAGCTGAAACGCTGACCACGCTCTGTAGCGTCGAGCCATGCTCGACTCAAACAAAAGGCCGACGCGAAAGCGCCGGCCTTTTCGCTTTCAGTGACCAACCAACCCTGCCGCCGTAACGCTCCACCCACCCGGTCGCCGTATGCACTGCACCCTGTGCCTGACCGGCGGCGATTTCACCCCATCGGCATCGACCACCTGTGTGTTCCAGAACAAGGGGGCGCTGCCAGCGTTCTCGCACTTCATGATGATCTGACTGGGCTTCTCGTCCGGTGCAGCGATGTGGACCTTGCCGTCGGTACAGGTCCATCCGGGCGGACAGCCCACATTGGTGGTGACCAGATCAATCGGATATCGGGGGTGGCCCTCAAACACCACATCGACGCGCCGCGAACTGCCCGCGGACAGCTCGATGGACTGGATGGGCTCCACCTTCAACGGCACGCAACCCTCGCCTTCACGGAACAGCCGATAGCCCTTCTCGACACCCTTATTGAGGCGGTGCGAAATGCCGGGTCCAGCAAGGCTGCGGCATCGGTTGGGTTTGTGTGGAAGGCAACTTCGACAACCACGGATGGCATCTGCGCGAAACCGTTCTCACCGTGGCCGGCAGCTGCACCAGCCGCAGCCACAGGAAAGTCTGCATACTCCTCCCGTGCCGTAATGAGTTCGCGCATGTAGCAGAGCACCATGTCGGCAAGCCTTTGATCACCCGGCTTGCGTGACGCGCGTTCCCCGAGCCGCACCCGAGGCATCCGCATTCGTGTGAATGCTGAGCAACCCCGCTGCACCAAGATGATTCGCATAGTAGGGCCGGGCACGAATATCATCGGAAACCTCCCTGTCTGTCGCAGTGCTGTTGGCAAAGTGATTCCAGATATCCGGCCGATCCGGCAGCAGATCGCGGAGATGGTACCTGGATGACATTTCGCTCCAGGCCCTCCCGGACTCTGGATGCAGGTCGCCCTGATTGCGACGCGCCCGGTGGACCAACTGTCCTCCGCGCTCTTCCATCAACTGCTGCAGCTCTTCGGCATAACCAGGGGTGATCAGATCCTCCTGGACGCCATTCATGGCGGGGCGCTGGAACTCCCACTCCAACCCAGGATGTACACGAACCAGACCGTGACTTGCAGAGACCAGTACCGAGTTCACCATCGAAGCATCCGATGACTGAGATCGTGCCGAAGTCATGATTGGAAAGTGCTCCCAGTAGGGCTTTCCTTCGTACAGGACCTCCGACTGGACCTCGCCCACACCGGACTTCATTGCATAAGTCTCAAGCGAGCTCCGGATGTACTGCTCGATTTCCTCAAGCGAGTGATCATCCTCAGCAGGCAACATGCCGGGGCCGAAGCGAATGATCAGGCGCTGGCGCTCCAGATCTACGGAAGCATTTACGACCACATGAGGTGACCGCGACGTTCGGACCTGGTGTGCGTCAAGTATCCGCTGCGCCTCTCGAGTCAGCAGCAGATCCAGCGCCGGATCACTCACGATCATCGCCTGTGCTGGCCGGGCAATCGCTGCCGGCCCAGCGCCCAGGCCAGCAATGATCAGCGCAAATGCAGAACAACGGAGAGCATGCATGCATTCCATGTGTCGAATCCTTCGATGTGGGTATGCGCCAGATGGGCGCGAAGATGGAATGTCCCATCCAACTCCCAGCTACATCGTTGAACCGACTCGCGATTTCGACCAGTTCGGATAATCCTCAAGTCGAGAGCGGCAACACTTTTCGCACTCCACCTGCCCTATCCTTCCCCCATGCCCTCCCCCCGCTTCCTCGACTCCCTGCAGTCCATTGCCACCACCGACTGGGATGCCCTGCACGACGGCCGCAACCCCTTCGTCAGCCACGCCTTCCTGTCAGGCCTGGAACAGCACGGCTGCCTGCGCGAGGACTGGGGCTGGCAGCCCCGGCATTTCACGCTGTGGGAGGGCGACACTCTGGTCGGCGCCATTCCGGGCTACCTGAAGACCAACTCCCACGGCGAGTTCGTGTTCGACCACGCCTGGGCCAACGCCTATGCCCGCCACGGCCGCGACTACTACCCCAAGTGGCTGGGGGCGGTGCCTTACTCGCCGGTCACCGGCCCGCGGCTGCTGGCCCGTCACGATCCGGAGCGCGCCACGTTGCTGTCGGCATTGCGCGAGGCACTGCCGACGCTGGGCGTGTCCTCGGCCCACATCAACTTCCACACCGCAGTGGACGAGGCGCTGTTCGGCGATGACTGGCTGCTGCGCGAGGACGTGCAGTTCCAATGGCAGAACCCGGGTGACTGGGCGACGTTCGAGCAGTTCCTCGGTGCGATGGACCACAAGCACCGCAAGAACATCCGTCAGGAACGGGCCAAGGTCACGCGCCAGGGCATCACCTTCCGCGTGGTGCACGGCGATGAAGCGAGTCGCGCCGATCTGCAGGCGATGTACCGCTTCTATCTGCAGACCTTCCTCGAGTACGGCAATGCCCCCGCGCTGACCGAGGCCTTCCTGCGCCACCTGGCCATTTCTTTGGGTCAGGGGCTGGTGCTGTTCCTGGCAGAACAGGACGGCGAGCCGATTGCCGGTGCGCTATGCCTGCGGGGTGGAGACACGCTGTATGGCCGTTACTGGGGTGGCGCCACCCTGCCCGGCCTGCACTTCGAAGCCTGCTACTACCAGGGCATCGAATACTGCCTGCGCGAAGGGCTGAGCCGTTTCGAGCCGGGCGCACAGGGCGAGCACAAGCTGGCGCGGGGCTTCCTGCCGACGCTGGTGCGCAGCCGGCACTGGATGGCCGATCCGGATTTCGCAGAAGCACTGCAGGACTGGTGCCGGCAGGAGCGGCGCGATGTGCGGCGTTACCAGCAGGAGCTGCAAGGGCATGGGCCGTTCCGCGCAGGAACGTAGAGTCGCGCTTGCTCGACCAGGGCTCCGCCAAAAAGCGTGCCAACCAAGGTTGGCACCTACCAGGGCAATAGCGAGAGCTGCGCGCATCCATCTGGCACCTGCCAGAGCGGTGGCGAGGGCGCTGTACTCAGGTGCACTGCCAGAAGTGCCCACTCACCCGGCACTTCGCACACCAGAACGTATAGAGCATGCCGCCGCTGCCCCACAGCAGCGCGCCCTCACCCGTGGTTGGCAGCGTTGAATCCAGTTGCATGACGAACGGCATCTCTTCGCCGCAATCGATGCACGCCGGGTACCACGCACTCTGCACCCAGCTTGGCGCGCCGCCCACGCGCGACAGGTTCTGCCGATGGTTGGACTGGCCCCAGTCCTGCTGCCGCCAACGCTCGCTGCCCAGGGCCGCAAGGCCTACCTCCGCCTGCATCAGGTCGCCGCTGTCGGTGGGGGTGTTCGGCACCTCGCGGTACTGGCTGGGGTGGCAGCCGGGCTGGCCTGCGGCATCGTGGCGATAGAAGCGCACGGGCGGCTCCTCCCATCCACAACAATCCAGGCACAAGCCGAGCGTGACCTCACCGGACGCGCCTGGCTGCAGCGCGGCAGCATCGGTCTGCAGCAGCCGCTGCAGCGGCGCGTGACAACCACCGCACAGCGCTTCCAGCGGTCCTCCCATGCGCCCGGCGTGATGCACCTGGCCACCATTCCAGGTTGGATGCAGGCGCCAGATGCGTTTGCGCCAGCTCGGCTCGTCCGCCTGCTGCGCGCGATGCTGCTCGCGGCCGAAGCGGATGTGCAGCGGCCGCTCCCCATGCAGGCGCCGCGGCTGCGGTCCGTCGGCGACGCCGGCCCAGTGCGCCCAGGCCTCGGCATCCAACCGCCCCCAGTCGACCACGTAGCCGCGAGCAATGGCGTAGGTCTCGGGCTGGGCGGCGAGCAGCAGCGCCCGGGCCCGCGCCATTTCGCGATCGTCATCGGCTTCAGCCAGGATCTGCGCCCACTGCGCGGCAGTGGCAGAGGGCAGGCCCCGCCATACCTGCGAAGCCGGCTGCAGCTCATCCTCACTAACGATCGCCAGCAATGCCTCCCAGTCGTCCTGCAGCAGCTGTGGCGCCTGATAGCTGGCGAACTCCATCACGCTGGCCAGCAGCTCGCCGCGCTCGCCATCACGATAGCGACGCCATGCTTCGGCCACGACTGCGGGCACCGCATCATCCGGTAGCAGGTCCAGCGCCATGTCGAGGAAGGCTGAGCTCGGCGAGCGTCGCGCCAGTGCCTGCAGCATCAACGCACCGAGCTGGCGCGGCTGCTCAGCGGCCAGCATCAGCAGCATGCCCTGGCTGTCGTTGCGCGTGCGCGGGGTGTCGTGCACATCGAGGATGGCGGTGATCGCGTCGCTCATGCGTGGGCTCCTTGCCGTTGGACGCTGATGGTGCCAGACATCAGCGATCACCACGACGAATACAATGGCGGCATGACCCGCCAGCTGCCCTGGCGCCTGGCCGATGCGCCGGACGCCCCCTTCCCTCCGGCCGAGACCGCACTGCGCCAGCCCGACGGCCTGCTGGCGGTGGGCGGCGACCTGCACCCGATGCGCCTGCTCAATGCCTATGCCGGCGGCATCTTCCCGTGGTTCAGCGAGGGCGAGCCGATCCTGTGGTGGTCACCGGACCCACGCATGGTATTCCGTACCGATGGCGTGCATCTGTCCAGTCGCTTCCGCCGCCAGTTGCGCAGCAGCACGTGGGAGATCACCGCCGACACCGCCTTCAGCCGGGTGATGCACGCCTGCGCCGCAGCGCCACGCCCCGGCCAGGACGGCACATGGATCAGTCCGGCGATGGTCGAGGCTTACAGCCAACTGCACGACCTCGGCTTCGCCCATTCCTTCGAGGTCTGGGACCGGCAGACGCTGGTCGGCGGCATCTACGGCGTCGCGATCGGCGCCATGTTTTTTGGCGAGAGCATGTTCAGTGGCGCCAGTGGCGGCTCCAAGATCGCCCTGGCCGCATTGGCGACCACCCTGCGCGGCTGGGGCTGGCAACTGATTGATGCCCAGGTGGAAAATCCGCACCTGCTGCGGATGGGTGCCGAACACCTGCCGCGCGCAGAATTCCTCGATCACGTGCGCCAGGCCGTCCATCTGGATGGCCGTGAAGGCCCCTGGACCCAGGCGGTGGGACGTTTGCCGGCACGGCGTTTGGCCGGGGGTTAACACAAACTTTGCAAGCTGGGCCCATCACGCGTAAAATACCGCGCCTTAGGCCCAGCGTGGCCGTTTTCTGAACCGCACAGGACTACATGTCGAAAGACGATTCCATCGAGTTCGAGGGCACCGTCAGCGAGACGCTGCCGAACACCACTTTCCGCGTTCGTCTGGAAAATGGGCACGAAATCATCGCCCACATCTCCGGCCGCATGCGCAAGAACTACATCCGCATCCTCACCGGTGACCGGGTCAAGGTTGAAATGACCCCGTATGACCTGACCAAGGGTCGTATCACCTACCGCATGAAGTAAGCGGTCGGCGCTTGGCGCCACTCCGACGGGGCCGGCCTTGCTGCTGGCCCTTTGTCGTGCGCGTAACAAAGTGGCGATTCTCGAGATCACTCACTTTTCGGCCTTGTCTGAGATCCAGCGCTGCACAGGCGATCCAGGCTCAATGCGTTCTTCACAGATGGCGTTGCGTGCATGACCTGCCTGATCGCCCTGGATCCACAGTCCGTCACCAGCCGCTGCTATGCCAGCAAGGGCCCCGGCACCTGGTTCGGCCAGCCCTGCCTGGTCTGCACCAGCATGGATGCCTCGCATCCGCTGTACCTGGCCGTACAGCGCGAGATCCCGCACATGGGCAGCACCCTGAAGCAGCGCATGCACATCCCGCACGAGGCAGTCGCCTTCGTCATCGAGGACGGCGGCGACCAGGGTCGCCAGCAGGGGTTCCGCTCGATCGCCGCCTGAGTCGCCAAAGGTCATCGTGACCGACCACACCGTGGCGTAGGTCAGCCCTGCTTGCGGCAGATTCGCACGGGTGCCGGCGGCGGCATCGTGGGATCCGATCCAGTCCGGATCGCCACCCCATGCTCCCCCATGAACATTCGCTCGCTGCTCATCCCCCTGACCCTGTCCGCCGCCACCCTGCTGGCGTCGCCTGCACATGCAGCCGACACCCCGCCAGCCCAATGCACACCACTGTCTGGCGAACAGCAGATCGTTCGCGCCGGCGCAGACAAGAACATCCTGTTCCGCTCCGGCGCAGACCACTATGTCGTGCATTTCCGCAACAGCTGCACCTCGGCCGTGCTGGCCCGCCGCCTGAGCTTCAAGACCGACGGCAAGGAGGCTGGGGAACTGTGCAGCGATGGACGCAGCGAACTGGATACCGGCCGCGGCAGCTGCGAAGTGTCGCGCATCGAGCCGATCGACGCCGAGCAGTTCAAGCGCGAAGCACGCCACCGCAGCCGCTGACGCCGGACATGACAAGGGCGGCCGAAGCCGCCCTTGTCGCGATGCATGTCAACGCGCTGCGGCAACCAGCGGCAACACCGTCGGCTGCTCGCGCTGCCGCGCCAGCCAGAGATCGTAGTTGGATTGCAGCCCCATCCAGAAAGCCGCGGTACTCACCCCCGCCATCTCCAGGCGGATGGCCAGATCAGGACTGATGCCTGCTTTGCCATTAAGTACCCTCGAAAGTGCTACGCGCGACATTGCCAATCGTTCGGCCGCCTCGGTCACGGAGAGATCCATCGGATCAAAGACCATTGCCTTGATCGTCTGCCCTGGATGTGGATGGTGATGAATCATGCGCGGCCTCAGTGATAGTCCAGGTAATCCAGCAACTCCACGTCGCCACCGGCGAAACGGAAGGTAATCCGCCAGTTTCCATTGACCCAAACGGACCAATGCCCTTTCAGGCTGCCTCGCAGCTTGTGCAGGCGCAAACCAGGCATGGCGAGATCCCCAGGGCCCGATGCCACATCCAGGATCGACAGGATCATCAGCACCTTGCTGGTGTGGCTGTGCCGGATTCCACTGCTGCTACCTGAGCGGTAGAGCCGCTCGAGGCCCTTGTGGCGGAAATCGATGATCATTATCGTATCCTGTATCGTTTCGCGATACAAGAGGGGCGGCACTCCATCGCGATCACGAAACAGCATTGGCACTTCCATTCCCACCTGCAAGGCCGCAGACGACAAGCCCGCCGAAAACAACAAGGGCGGCCGAAGCCGCCCTTGTCATTTCAGGTCTATCGCGCCAAGCCTGGCGTCAGCTCACTCCACCGTCACCGGCAACAACCGCTCCGGCTCGGCCTGCGTCTCGACCACCAACTCGTCGTCGCGGACGTCGATGCTGACCCTGCCGCCATTGACCAGCTTGCCGAACAACAGCTCGTCGGCCAGCGGACGCTTGATCTTGTCCTGGATCACGCGGGCCATCGGGCGAGCACCCATCAGCGGGTCGAAACCGTGGTGGGCCAGCCAGTCGCGCGCGGTCGGGGTGGCCGACAGGCTGACGTGCTTGTCCTGCAACAGCATCTCCAGCTCGATCAGGAACTTGTCGACCACTCTCAGGATGTGCTCGAAGCCCAGCGCCTGGAACTGCACTACCGCATCGAGGCGGTTGCGGAATTCCGGGGTGAAGCTGCGGCGGATGGTTTCCATCGCGTCGGTGGCATGGTCCTGCTTGGTGAAGCCGATCGAGCGCCGCGAGGCCTGCGCCGCACCGGCATTGGTGGTCATCACCAGCACCACGTTCTTGAAGTTGGCCTCGCGACCGTTGGTATCGGTCAGCACGCCGCGGTCCATCACCTGCAACAGGATGTTGAAGATGTCCGGATGCGCCTTCTCGATCTCGTCCAGCAACAGCACGCAGTGCGGGGTCTTGACGATCTTCTCGGTCAGCAGGCCGCCCTGGTCGAAGCCGACGTAGCCCGGAGGCGCGCCGATCAGGCGGCTGATCGAGTGCGGCTCCATGTACTCGGACATGTCGAAACGGACCAGCTCGATGCCCAGCTGCAGCGCCAGCTGCTTGGTCACCTCGGTCTTGCCCACGCCGGTGGGGCCGGCGAACAGGAAGTTGCCGATCGGCTTTTCCGGATTGCCCAGCCCGGAACGGGCCAGTTTGATCGCCGAAGCCAGCGTATCGATGGCCGGATCCTGCCCGAAGATCACCATCTTCAGGTTGCGCTCCAGGTGCTGCAGCACATCCTTGTCGGTGGCGCTGACCTGCTTGGCCGGGATACGCGCCATCTTGGCGACGATGGCCTCCACTTCCTCGACGTCGATCAGCTCCTTGCGCTGGCCTTCCGGCAGCAGGCGCTGGCGGGCACCGGCCTCGTCGATCACGTCGATGGCCTTGTCCGGCAGCAGGCGGTCGCCGATGTGCTTGACCGACAGGTCGACGGCGGCCTGCAGCGCCTCATCGGAATAGGTCACGCCGTGGTGCAGTTCGTACTTGGACTTGAGGCCCTGCAGGATCTCGTAGGTCTCGCCGACGGTCGGCTCGACGATGTCGATCTTCTGGAAGCGGCGCGCCAGCGCCCGGTCCTTCTCGAAGATGCCTCGGTACTCCTGGAAGGTGGTCGAGCCGATGCAGCGCAGCTCACCTGAAGCCAGTGCCGGCTTGATCAGGTTGGAGGCATCCATGGTGCCGCCCGAGGCCGAACCGGCACCGATGATGGTGTGGATCTCGTCGATGAACAGCACCGCGTTGGGCACCTTCTTGAGCGCGGTCAGCACGCTCTTCAGGCGCTTCTCGAAATCACCGCGGTACTTGGTGCCGGCCACCAGCGCGCCGAGGTCGAGCGAATAGATCACCGCGTCGGACAGCACCTCCGGCACCGAACCTTCGATGATGCGGCGTGCCAGGCCCTCGGCGATGGCGGTCTTGCCCACGCCGGCCTCACCCACGTACAGCGGGTTGTTCTTGCGACGGCGGCACAGCACCTGGATGGTGCGTTCGATCTCATCGGCACGACCGACCAGCGGGTCGATGCGCCCGGCGCGGGCCTGTTCGTTGAGGTTGCTGGCGAACTCGGTCAGGGCATCGCCCTTCGGCTCGCCCTCCCCGCCTTCGATGCGGCTTTCGCCCTCCGAGGAAGAGGACGGCTGCTCGCCCTCCTCGCCCAGCTTGGCGATGCCGTGGGACAAATAATTGACCACATCCAGCCGGGTAACGTCCTGCTGGTTGAGGTAATAGACGGCGTGGGAGTCCTTTTCGCCGAAAATGGCGACCAGCACGTTCGCGCCGGTGACCTCCTTCTTGCCTGAAGACTGCACGTGGTACACGGCCCGCTGCAGCACGCGCTGGAAGCCCAGGGTCGGCTGGGTATCGCGGCCGTCATCTTCGGCCAGGCGGGACACGGAGGCCTCGATGGCCTGCTCCAGCTCCTGGCGCAGGCGTTCGGCGTCGGCACCACAGGCCTTCAGCACGGCCTGGGCGGACGGGTTGTCGAGCAGTGCCAACAGCAGGTGTTCGACCGTCATGAACTCATGCCGGGCCTCACGGGCGCGCTTGTAGCACTGGCCGATGGTGTGTTCGAGGTCTTTGCTGAACATGGATTACTCCGGCGGCAGATAGGGACAATATGCGGCCTGACTACGCGATTTCCATCACCCTAGCGGATTGCTGCGTTCAGATGGCGTTAGCAGTACGGATCGCTTGATCTTCATTCACTCCAGGACAGCCCACCCAGCATGAGCGAACCCTACCTGAGCCGCTGGCGATTGCGGCGTGATGGCGCGGCCATCCAGACGCCCCATGCCCAGCTCTGGCCGGTACTGACCACCGCCGGCGAGCCAGCGATGCTCAAGGTCAGCAGCGAAACCGAGGAGCGGAACAGCCATCGCCTGCTGCGCTGGTGGAACGGCGACGGCGCCGCCCGGCTGCTGGCCCACGAGGGCCCGGCAATCCTGATCGAGCGCGCCCGCGGCAACTCGTTGCGGCAACGCTCGATCGACGGCGACGATGACGCCTGCACCACGATCCTGTGCCAGGTCCTGCAACGGCTGCACCGGCCACGGAGCGCACCGCCAGCGGAACTGGTCTGCCTGCGTACATGGTTCGCGGACCTGCTGCAGCCAAGGGCGACGCTGCCACCACTGCTGGAACAGTGCAGATCATTGGCGGCGGCATTGTTGCAGGAGGAGCACGAGATCCGGCCACTGCACGGCGACCTGCACCACGACAACGTGCTCGATTTCGGTGCGCGCGGCTGGTTGGCGATCGATCCGAAGCGATTGATCGGCGACCGTGCGTTCGATTACACGACGTTGTTCAGCAATCCGGACCTGTGCGGGCCGGGCATCCACGTTGCGACACAGCCAGAGCGGTTTGCGGCGCGGCTGGAACAGGTCACCGCGCTGACAGGGATCGAGCGGCGCAGGCTGCTGCGCTGGATCGCATCCAGCGCAGGGCTGTCAGCGGTGTGGTTCCGCGATGACGGCGATCCCGCCGATATCGACGAAGCGGTGGCGCAGATGGCGTTGCAGGCGCTGGCGGAGGGGTGACCTCCGCGCCTGGTAGGTGCCCACCTTGGTGGGCACACTCCATCCGGGATCATTGCGCCGGGACGAACAGCAGCCGAGCATGGGCCCGGCTCTACAGGTTTCTGCTTTGGCAGGTGCCCGCCTTGGTGGGCATACCGGGTCCGGAATCGATGCGCCCGGACCAGAGACGGCAGCCGGTCAGGCCTTTTCCATCGTGCACAGCAGCGGGTGCTGGTTCATGCGCGAGTACTCGTTGACCTGGGCGACCTTGGTCTCGGCCACTTCGCGGGTGAACACCCCGCACACGCCGCGGCCGCGGGTATGGACGTGCAGCATCACCTGCGTGGCCTTGTCCAGGTCCATGGTGAAGAACTGCTGCAGCACGTCCACCACGAAATCCATCGGGGTGTAGTCGTCATTGAGCAGCATCACCTGGTAGAACGGCGGCGGCGCCACTTCCGGGCGCGCGGGTTCCACGGCAACGCCGTGCTCGTGATGGGAATCGGGGGAAGACTCGCGGGGCATCTGCTCATTATAGAGGCTCGAGCGGGCCTGCGTCGGCCCGCCGCAGATTGGACGGCACGCACGGCCGCCGTCACAATTGCATCCTCTCTCAATACTGCTTCACAGGATCTTCATGAAAAGGACCCTTCTCCCCGCCCTGCTGATCGCCCTGGCTGCCGCCGGCTCTGCCGCCGCCGCGCCGGAGGGCGACAAGGCCGTGGCCCGCAACCTGGACAAGCTGGGTTACACCTATGAGGTCGACGAAGACGGCGACTACCGCATGGTGTTCGACGTCGAAGGCGATCGTACCCAGATGGTCTACGTGCGTTCGTCGGTGGAGGACTTCGGCACCCACAACATCCGCGAGATCTGGTCGCCGGCCTACAGCGCCAAGACCAAGCAGTTCCCGGTGGCCGTGGCCAACCGTCTGCTGGAAGACTCGCAGGACGCCAAGATGGGTGGCTGGGTGAAGCAGGACACCACCGCCATGTTCGTGGTCAAGATCGACGCCGATGCCACTGCCGACCAGCTCAGCGACGCCATCGATGCGGCCATCCGCACCGCCGATGCGATGGAGCTGGAACTGACCAAGAAGGACGAGTTCTGAGTTGAACGCCACGCCGGACCCGCGCTGGGCACCGCACGCCACCGTCGCCACCGTGGTGGTCGACGGCGGCCGCGTGCTGCTGGTTGAAGAAACCATCGACGGCCGCGCGGTGCTGAACCAGCCGGCCGGCCACCTCGAGCCGGGCGAAAGCCTGGCCGAGGCGGCACTGCGCGAGACCCGCGAGGAAACCGGCTGGACCGTACAGCTGACCCACTTCATCGGCTGCTACCAGTGGACCGCAGGCGACGGCACCACCTTCCTGCGCTTCTGCTATGCGGCGCGCCCGGTCTCGCACGACCCGGCGCAGCCACTGGACACCGGCATCGACCGCGCGCTGTGGCTGAGCCCGGGCGAGCTGCAGGCCGCCGGCGAGCGCCTGCGCAGCCCGCTGGTCTGGCAGGTAGTGGCCGACTACCTGGGCGGCCAGCGCCATCCGCTTTCGTTGGTCAGGGAGGTCGCATGAGCACTCCGCGCGTAATGGTCGGCGTCTCCGGTGGCGTCGATTCCTCGGTGGCTGCCTGGCGGCTGGTGCAGCAGGGTGAGGCGGTGGCCGGCCTGTTCATGCAGAACTGGGCCGACGACGGCAGCGGCGATTGCCGCGCCGAGGACGACCGCCGTGATGCGGTGGCCGTCTGCGGCCTGCTCGGCATCCCATTTCACTTCCGCGATTTCTCCAACGAGTACTGGCAGGGCGTGTTCGAGCACTTCCTGGCCGAGTATGCCGCCGGTCGCACCCCGAACCCGGACGTGCTGTGCAACCGCGAGGTGAAATTCAAGCACTTCCTGGATGCCGCCCGCGAGCTGGGCGCCGAGCGCATCGCCACTGGCCACTACGCGCGGGTGACCCAGCGCGGCCACCAGTGGCTGCTGCTGCGTGGCGCCGACCGCTCCAAGGACCAGAGCTACTTCCTGCACCAGCTGGGCCAGCAGCAGCTGGCGGCCACCCTGTTCCCGATTGGCGACCTGGAAAAGACCGACCTGCGCCGGATCGCACGTGACGTCAGCCTGCCGACCCACGCCAAGAAGGACTCCACCGGCATCTGCTTCATCGGCGAGCGCGACTTCCGCGAGTTCCTCGGGCGCTACCTGCCGGCCAAGCCCGGGCAGATCCTGGACCCGGCCGACGGCAGTGTGATCGCCGAGCACCCAGGCGTCTTCTATTTCACCCTGGGCCAGCGCGAGGGCCTGAACATCGGCGGCGTGCGTGGCCGCCCTGCGGCGCCGTGGTACGTGGTTGGCAAGGATGTTGCCAGCAACGTGCTGTACGTCGACCAGGACCGCGACAGCAAGTGGATGCTGTCCAACCGCCTGCGCTCGGAGGCCGCGCACTGGATTGCCGGCGCACCGCCGGCACGGCGCTTCGAGTGCACCGCGCAGACCCGCTACCGCCAGCCCGACGAGCCGTGTACGGTCGAGGTGCTGGACGATGGCAGCGTGCTGGTCACCTTCGCCCGCCCGCAGCGCGCCGTCACCCCTGGCCAGTCGCTGGTGCTGTATGACGGCGACGTGTGCCTGGGTGGCGCAGTGATCGCCGCCACCGATGCGCCGCTTGAGCAGCGCCTGCGCACCACCCCTTCTCCTTTTGAGGTAATCGCTGCATGAGTTTCACTGTCGACGACCGCGTTCTGGCTTTGGCCGGCATTGCCCAGGCCCTGCAGCAGGTACGCCGTATCGCCGATACCGGCCATTCCGACGCCGCCGCTGTTCGCACCGCCGTGGAGAGCGTGTTCCGCGTCGATGCGTCCTCGCCGCAGGAGGTGTTCGGTGACCGTCATGCGCTGAAGGCCGGCCTGCGCCTGCTGCACAACTACTTCCGCAGCCAGGGCCAGGACCCGATCCTGCCCAAGCTGGCCTTGTCGGTGCTGCAGCTGGAGCGCCGCTTCGTGCAGGAAGGCGAGACCGTGAACAAGGTCGCTTCGGGGATCGAGCGCGCCCAGCGCCAGGCCGCCGAACTGGGCGACAGCGCGCATCCGGACGTGTTGGCCAACCTGGGCGGCCTGTACGCCGACACCATCAGCCACCTCAAGCCGCGGGTGATGGTCCAGGGCAATCCGCACTACCTGGGCCAGGCCGGCGTGGTCGCCGAGATCCGCGCCCTGCTGCTGGCCGCCGTGCGCTCTGCGGTGCTCTGGCGCCAGCTGGGCGGCAGCTACTGGGACTTCCTGTTCAGCCGCAAGGCGATGATCGAGGCTGTGGACCGACAGCTGGCATGAGGGTGTGGGGTCGGATCCCTTTCCGGCTCGGCAAGGGCCCTGACCCCGAACACCCCGGCAGCGCCGGAAAACCGGCGCATTCAGAATGCACTTCGAGGCATATCGACGTTAAAGAGAAAGGGGGTACGGCCGATACATCCTCCGTGCACCTCCCGAGAACGTCCATGTACTCACGCATTTTCATCCGTCTGGCCGCCCCCCTGGCTCTGACCCTGCTGCTCCCCTTCGCCATCGGTTTCGAATGGCCGGCCGCCCTGCGCTGGGCGATCCTGACCACGATGACGCTGAGCTGGCTCGGCTTTGCGTGGTGGACCACCCGCGCCCAGGCGCACCGTTCCCCGGAACACGCCCGTGTCCTGCGCGAGCAGGACCAGCTGTTGACCGAGCTGCGCAACTTCGTTGGCAACGAGATCGACGGTTCACGTGGCGAAGTGGAACGCGCCCGTGACCTGATCCGCCAGGCGGTTTCCAGCCTGGGCGGCAGCTTCGATGCGATGAACCGCAAGTCGCGCCAGCAGAGCCAGGCCCTGTCGCGCATCGTCGATCGCGCCGGTGATGAAGGCAATGCCGGCCTCGACGTTGCCCGTTTCGCCCAGCACGCCAGCCATCGCATGGAGCAGCTGGTGGAAGCACTGGAACAGGTGAGCGGCCAGAGCAGTACCACCGTGCAGCACATCGATCAGATGGCGCAGCACCTGGATGGCATCTTCGCGCTGCTGGAAGACGTCAAGTCGATTGCCGACCAGACCAACCTCCTTGCGCTCAACGCCGCCATCGAAGCCGCGCGTGCCGGTGAAGCCGGTCGTGGTTTCGCCGTGGTGGCCGACGAAGTACGCAACCTGTCCGAGCGCTCGACCACGTTCAACGAGCAGATCCGCAAGCTGGCGCACAGCTCCAAGGACGCCATCGCCAAGGTCCGCGAGACGGTCTCGCACATGGCCTCGCGTGACATGGACCGCTCCCGTGAAGCGCGCCAGGAAGCGGCGGCGATGCTCGATAACGTGGCGCAGATCAATGCGTCGCTGGGCGATGGCATGCGCGAAGTCTCCGACTGCGCCCGTTCGATCGATGGCAGCGTGGCCGAAGCCGTGCGCGCCCTGCAGTTCGAAGACATCGCCACCCAGGCGCTGGGCGGCGTACACACCCACCTGGACCGCCTGACCGCGATCAACCGCGAAGCAGTGGCCCTGCAGGAACTGCTGCACCGCAATGGCGGCGTGTTCGACGAAGAGATCGCCACCGCCCTGCAGCGCACCGGCAGCCGCCTGCGTGAACTGCGCAGCGAATGGGAACGCCCGCCGCACAAGCCGGTCGCCCAGCAGAGCATGGGCGCTGGCACCGTCGAGCTGTTCTGATCCTGATGTCCGCTGCCGCTGCCGGCAGCCCGCAAGGCCCCGGTTCCTCCGGGGCCTTTGCCTGTAATCCGCCGTTGGATGCATCCTGTACGCGCACCATGACCGCTATCCGCGCCCTGCCCTCCCTTGCCAACAACGACCGCCCGCGCAACGCGAGCGTGCGTGAGCAGCTGCAGCAGCTGGAAGAGGTGGCACGTGAGGAGATCCGCGAGCTGCAGCAGCTGGCCGATGCCCGCCCTGCCCCGTCTCGCGCGGACGACGCGCTGCTGGGTCTGGCGTGGGATCTGGGGTTGGATGGGGAGGCGCTGAAGTAGATCCACGCCCTGCGTGGATGCAACTGCACACGTGGCATGATGCGCCGTTCCCGTTCATGGAAGACAGATGGCCATCGCCCTGATCGCATTGATGCTGATGGAACTGCTGATGCTGCTCTTCTGGGCACCGGTCTTCTTCCGCACCGGCATTGTCCTGTTCAACCAGCGTATCGCCGCTTCCCCCGCCGACCTGGCCCAGCTGTCGTTGATCGGACTGGAATACGATCTTCCGACCGACAAGTGGCCGAGCCTCGTGTTCCGAGTGCTGCCCGACGGCACCGTTGCGTTCCGCGAGAGCTTCGCGCCGGGCTTTGGTGGCCGCTACTTTCCGCTGATGCACGGCCAGCTGGTGGTCGACAAACGACGCCGCGAAGTGCGTGTGATCGGGCGATGCAGCAGCTTTGCGCTGGCCCTGACCTTGCTGGTGCTACCGATCATTCTGGTGCGCCCGGTGGCGTGGCCGATGCTGGGCTCTCTGCTGGTGTTCCATATAGGCCATCGCATCCAGCTGCGACGCTATGCCGAGGTCGTCGAAGCGGTGCGCGCGCGGGTGCGGTTGGAGTTCCCGAGGCGGTTTGTTGACCCAGGACGCTAGATCCACGCCATGCGTGGATGATCGCTATGCGGTGCTCGATGGAGTATCTGTGGCACCCTTGCCATGCCGACTGAGAACACCTGAGACTATTCCCGCACCGATCGCACCGAAGCCGAAAGCGATGACATTTCTGACGGTCGATACGAGCAGCACGAAATTCAGTTGCCATGCAGTGGGAGGCAACCAATTGGAAATGTCTTGCAGCCGATCAGACAGAAGCTCGAAGCTCAGATAGTTCACGCTTGCACTGAGCACCAGGAGGCTTCCAAACACACATTTTGAATGATCGCCATGTACGTTTCTTCTGCAGAAGAGGTAGAAGACCAAGCAGAAGTTGATCACCAGTGACGCAATGGCGCTAGCGAAACTCCCATCGCCCGTGATGAAACGTGCCTCCGGCAGCCGCGTCTGAAGCTCACTGAGTCCACCCCAAGTGCCGAGTGCGATGACAACGAATATCTCGAACATGCGCATGTCGCTAGTTCAGGAAGGATCGTCGATCCATTCCCGGAGACGAACAGGGAACGTCTTCAGGCTGCAATCCTTGCTCGACCCGGTGCTGAAGTGATGCGCAATTGAGGAATCATCCGCTCAGCGCACCTGCGCCACTTCCCCACTGGCATCGGTACGCAAGGAAACCGGCAGTGGCTGCCGCAACCACTGCGCCAGGTCACGGGGGCTCAACGGGCGCGAGTACAGGTAGCCTTGGATCTCGTCGCAGCCCTGGCGGCGCAGCATGTCTTCTTCCTGGTGTGTTTCCACGCCTTCGGCCACTACCTTCATGCCCAACGCGTGGCCCAGGTGCACGATGGCCTGGGTCACTTCGGCCGTACCCGAATCATGCAGCATGCCCTGCACGAAACTGCGGTCGATCTTCAGGCGCCCCACCGGGAAACGGTTGAGGTAGTTCAGATTGGAGAAGCCGGTACCAAAGTCATCCACTGCCAGTGGCACGCCGTGCCGTTCCAGCACGTCGAAGCAGTGGCGCAGAATGTCGGTGTCACGGATCAACGCCGACTCGGTCAGCTCGAGCTCCAGCCGCTGCGGCGGCCAGCCGTGTGCGTGGCAGATCTCGATCACCCGCTCAGCAAAACCGCGATCACGCAGCTGCACTGCCGACACATTGACTGCGATGCGGTCAAAACACAGGCCAGCCCGGTCCCAGGCGATTGCCTGCCGGCAGGCTTCGTTCAGCACCCAGTCGCCGATGCGCACGATCTCGCCGCACTTCTCTGCAATCGGAATGAATTCGGCCGGGCTGCAGTAGCCGATGCCGGGCCGATGCCAGCGCAACAGTGCCTCGATCGCCGGCGGTTCGCCATGATGCGCATGCAGCAGCGGCTGGTAGGCCAGGCTGAACTCTTCGCGTTCGATCGCGCCATGCAGCGCGTGCTCAAGCTCGAGCCGACGCTGGATACGCGCCAGCGCGTCCTGGCTGTAGTACTGGTAGGTATTCCGCCCTGCTTCCTTGGCCGCATACATCGCAGCATCAGCCGCCCGCAGCAGCGAATCGAAATCGGTCTGTGCCTCACCGAGCATGGCGATACCGACGCTGGCACCCACTTTCAGCGTGGTCTCGCCACGGCGAAGCGGCTCGGCCAGCGAAGCGATCAACTTGCGTGCCACGTGTCCGGCGTCTTCCGGCTCGGCCAGGTCGCGCAGCACCACGATGAACTCGTCGCCACTGAAGCGGCCGAACAGATCGTTGTTGCGCAGATTCTGGTGAAGCCGCGTGGCCGCCGCCTTCAGCAGTGCATCGCCGGTAGCGTGGCCAAAGCTGTCGTTGATGGTCTTGAAGCCGTCCAGATCGATGAACAGCATCGCCAGCGAGGTGCCGCGGTCGCGCGCTTCCTCGATGGCTTCAGCGGTCTGCTCGCCCAGCAGCACGCGATTGGGCAGGCCGGTCAGCAGATCGTAGTGGGCCAGCAGCTCGATGCGCTCGTTGGCTTCGCGCTCGCGGGTGATGTCACGGAACAGGACCACGAAGCGCGGCGGCAGGCCATCGCGGCGATCCAGCTCGATCAGCACCTGCACCCACACGCGCAAACCGGACTGGCGGTAGAAGCACAGATCCAGCTGTTCGGGGAGACCGCCGCCGGCAATCCGGACCAGTGCAGTCTCGAAGGCGCTGCGCGAATCTTCGGTGTACAGCGCCAGTGCCTGGTCCAGCGTGATCGGTTCCTTGCGCAGTCCGTGGATGCGGTAGCACTCCTCGGTCCACTGCATGTGCCGGGTCTGCACCTCGATCTCGCAACCACCGATGCGGCCCAGTGCGGAGACACGGTTGAGCAGTTCGGTACGCCAGCGGATCAGCGCGTCGGTCTGGTGCTGCTCGGTGATGTTCTGCACCTGGCCCAGCAGGCGCTTGGGCTGGCCATCGGTGTCCAGCAGCGGCTGCATCCACAGCCGCAGGTGCTGCGAGGGCTCGTTGCCCCGGGTCAGTTCCAGCTCGATGTTGGCTGCGCGGCCATCGCGCCATACACGCCGCCAGGCAGCACGCAGCGCACCGCGCGAGCGTGGATGCAGCTGTTTCAACCAGCGCCGCTGGCCGGGCACGCCGCCCTGCTCCAGTGCCAGCAGTGAACGCAGCTCCGGCGACCACCAGAACGCGCCGCTGCTGGGGTCGAACGACCAGCTGCCCATGCTGGCGATGCGCTGGGCCTCGCTCAGGTGCAGCTGCTGCTCCTGCAGCAGGCCTTCCAGCTGCTTCTGCTGCTCGATATCGGTATGGGTGCCGACCATCCGCAGTGGCTGGCCGTCGGCGGTGCGCGCGACCACACGACCGCGATCAAGTACCCAGCGCCATTGGCCATCGGCCTGGCGGAACCGGAACTGGGCGCTGTACTGCTCGCTCAGGCCGCGCAGGTGCTGGTCCAGCGCGACACGTACCTGGCCGATGTCTTCGCTGTGTACGCGGGTCAGTATTTCAGTGGCGGTTTCATCACTCAGCGCCGGCGTGCGGACTACGCGGTCGCTGGGAATGTCCCAGTCCCACAAGCTGTGGCCGGCACTGTCCAAGGCCAGTTCCCAGCGCCCGCCACCATCGACCGGCACCGGCTCCGGAATGCTCAGCGTGAAGGCCAGCAGGTTGCCTGCGCCATCGTGCACGGCGCGCAGGTGGCCATCGTAGTGACCACGCGGGCCGCCAGGCAGCGTGCAGGCCACGATGCCGCCATCGGCCGCCAACAGGCGCAGATCTTCCAGCATCGGTGCGTACGCAGCCACGGTCGCCGGCAGGCCATGCTCGCGCGCAGCCGGATTGGCCGCCAGCGGGCGGCCCGTGCGGTCGACAATGACCAGCGCCGACGCAAGCGGGTGCTGCAGCAGGCTGGCGATGATCCCTTGGTCCACGCGATCTTGCTCCGGATGACACGCCCGTCAGCGGGGCACGCAGTGGTTAACGGCGCCTGCGCCGGATAATTGAGTGGCCAGGGCACACCTGCGCGGTAAGATGACCGGCGCCCCTTTTCACCCACCCCGTCCATGCCCGCAGAACCGACCGGCAACGCCCCTGTTCCCGACCCGCGGATGGCGCAGGCGTTGAGCCGCGACCGCCGGCGCGTGGTTCTGAGCTACCTTGCGATGGCGCTGGCATGGATGATCGCCACCGACAGCGCGGTACAGGCACTGGTGCCCGACCCGCACCAGGCAGCATTGTGGCAAGGGCTGAAGGGTTCGTTCTTCGCCCTGGCCAGCGCGGGCCTGCTGTACCTGCTGCTGCGCCCGCTGGCCGAGCACGTGCTGCATACCCATGCCCGCCAACAGGCTTCCGAACTGCGCCTGCGGCAGATGTTCGAAGGCAATCCCGGCCCGATCCTGGTCTACGACCTGGATACGCTGGCAATCCTCGATGCCAACCCGGCCGCCTGCAGCACCTTCGGCTGGGAACGTGATGAACTGCTGGAGCAGACCATCGATGCGCTGTGGCCACCGGGCCAGGACCAGGCGCTGCAGACCAAGCTGGATGCGATCCGCGAGGCGCCCGAGGAGCTGTGCATCCTGCGTACGCAGCTGCAGCTGCGCGACGGCAGCCTGCGGCAGATGGAACTGCGCTCGAACGCGATCAGCTACGACGGACACAATGCCCGCCTGTTGATCGCCATCGATCGCACCGCCGAGGACCTGGCGCAGCTGCGCCGCGACCAGGCGCTGGCACGGGTCGAGGAAGCGCATGAGCTGGCCCGCATCGGTGCCTGGGAGCTGGACCCGTCCAGCGGACAGGGCCGCTATTCCAACCAGGTCTATCGCCTGCTCGGCCGACGCCCGCCCGAAGCCCGTCGCTGGCACCGTTTCGATGAACTGCTGGTGCCGGCCGACCCGGCCACCGCGTCACAGACCGAGCAGCTGCTGGCCGAGCTGTGCTCAGGCGAGCCGGTACAGGTGGACGTGCTGCTGCCACTGCTGGCGATGGACGGTCATGCACTGATGGTGCACCTGCGCGCCGCCAGTGGCACCGATGAAGCCGGCCGCAACCGTGTGCTCGGCACCCTGCAGGACGTAACCGAGCGCGAACAGTCACGCCGCCTGCTGCGTGAGCGCGAAGAGCAGTTCCGCGAGCTGGTGCGGGTACTGCCCGATGGCGTGGTGATCCTTTCCGACGAGCATGTGCTGTATGCCAATGCCTGGGCAGCAGGCCTGTTCGGTTATGGCAGCCACACCCTGCTCGGCGAGCCGCTGTCGGCGCTGGTTGCCGCCACCGATCTGGTGCGCGTGCGCGCCCAGCTGCGCGCCGGCCAGCCTCACCTGGGCCCTGGCCACAGCAGCGTGGTGGCAATGCAGCGCGCGGACGGCCGCCGCTTCCATGCCGGATTGGCGGTGGGCGAAGTGCGCTATGGCGGCCGCGACTGCAAGCTGCTGATCGTGCGCGACCTGAGCGATTCGGAGCGCACCCGCGCCGCGCTGGAAACCAGCAACCGCGAGCTGCAGGCGATGGCCGGGCGCCTGTTCTCCCTGCAGGAGGATGAGCGCCGTGCGATCTCGCGCGACCTGCACGATGACATCGGCCAGGCCATCACCGCGATCAAGCTGTCCGCCCATGCTGCGCAGGACGAGCATGATCCGCAGCGCCGCGCCGAGGACCTGGCGCAGATCGTCAGCCTCGCCGACACCACCGTGTCCAAGCTGCGCGACATTTCCACCCTGCTGCGGCCGCCACAGCTGGACGCACTGGGCCTGGAGGCCGCGCTGAGCTGGCAGGCACGGGTGCTGTTCCGCTCCTCGCCGGTGGAATTGCTGGCCGAGATCGAGCCCCTGCCACAGCGTCCCGACAACAGCATCGAGCAGGCCTGCTTCCGCATCGCCCAGGAAAGCCTGACCAATGCCCTGCGCCATGCCCGCGCCAGCCAGGTGCTGCTGCAATTGCGCGACGTCGGCCAGCGTAGCCTGCACCTGCAGATCCGCGATGATGGCGAGGGTTTCGACCCGGACGGTCCGCGCGGGCTCGGCCTGATCGTGATGCGCGAACGCGCACAGAGCGTCGGCGGGCATGTGCGGATCGAGTCCGCGCACGGTGAAGGCACCCTGATCGACGTCCACCTCCCCTACCAGGCGGCCAGCACGGCCGCCATCGAGTCACCGGAATACTGAGCCTATGTGGAATCCCAACCAGCCGCCGGTCAGCATCGATGATGCCCCCGACCGCCTCGGCGCCGGCAACCCCGAACTGCAGGTGATGGTCGCCGAAGCGGCCTCCGGCGGTACCCCGCTGATGTTGATGCACGTGGACATCGACCACTTCGCATCGGTCAACGAGAACATGAGCGCCGAGGTGGGTGACCAGGCGCTGGTGCTGGTGGCACAACGGCTGCAGTCCTACCTGCGCGGTCGCGGCAAGCTGTGGCGCCACGGCAGCGACGAGTTCCTGATCGCCGTTCCGCGCACCGCCGAGGTGCCGCTGCCAGAGGACTTCGCCGAGGAAATCCGCCAGCAGATGGAGCTTCCGCTGTCGGTGCTGCCGTACACGCTGTTCATGACCGGCAAGCTGGGGGTGAGCCTGTGCCCGGAACATGCCAGCAGCACCTCGCGCCTGCTCGACCACGCCGAGGACGCCCTGTACCAGGCTGCCCGCGAAGGGGGCAACGCCGTGCGCATCCACGCCGTGGACACGCCGCCGAGCGCGCACAGTGAAAGCATCATCGCGCGGCAGATCGTCGATGCCATTCCCAACGGCGAGCTGAAGCTGCGCTACCAGCCACTGGTCAGTGCCCGCGACGGCCACGTGGTGGGCATGGAAGCGCTGCTGCGCTGGCAGTCGCCGACGCTGGGCATGCTGGTGCCGGAACGCTTCATGCGCACCGCTGAGCGGCTGGGCATCATCGTGCAGATCGGCACCTGGGTACTGGAGGGTGCGCTGAAGCAGGCGCGTCTGTGGCGCGACCAGGGCTTCGACGACTTCACCATCGCGGTGAACGTATCGACCCTGCAGCTGCTGCGGCCCAACTTCTTTGCCGAAGTGATGGGGGTGATCCAGGCCTCGGGCGTGCCGGCGCAGATGCTGACGCTGGAAATCAACGAAAGCGCACTGACCAACAACGTCAACTTCGTCCACGAGACGCTGGCCAACCTGCGCAACGAAGGCATCAGCCTGAGCCTGGACAACTTCGGCACCGGCGACTCCAGCCTGAGCGCACTGGTGCGCTACCCGGTGGACAAGCTGAAGATCGATCGCAGCTTCATCAAGAGCGCACCGGCCGGCAACCGCGAGGCCGCCATCGCCCGCGCGATCATCGCGATGGGCCACCAGCTGGGCATGACGGTGATTGCCAATGGCGTGGAGTCGCAGGCGCAGCTGGGCTTCCTGCGGCGCAACGATTGCGATGTGTTCCAGGGCTATCTGTTCGGCGAGCCGATGTCGGCCGATGCCGCCGGCATGACCCTGCGCCGTCGCTACCTGCGCCCGGAAGCGTTCGCCGAAACGCGGCCAGACCGCACGCTGTTGCTGCTGGACGACGAAGAAAACGTGCTGCGCTCGCTGGTGCGCCTGTTCCGCCGCGATGGCTACCGCATTCTGGCGGCCGGCAACGTGCGCGATGCCTTCGACCTGCTGGCGATCAACGACGTGCAGGTGATCCTGTCCGACCAGCGCATGAGCGACATGAGTGGAACCGAGTTCCTGGGCCGGGTGAAGATGCTGTACCCGGACACGATCCGCCTGGTGCTGTCCGGCTACACCGATCTGAACACCGTGACCGATGCGATCAACCGCGGCGCGATCTACCGGTTCCTGACCAAGCCGTGGAACGACGACGAGCTGCGCAAGCACATCCACCAGGCGTTCCGCACCTACGAGGAGCAGCGCCGCAGCAATGCCGGGCCGGTGCCGGCCGAACCGGCCGATGGTGGCGAGGATCGTCCGTTGCGGTAACGATCCCCTCTGGTAGAGCCGGCCGCTGGCCGGCTGCTCTGGATGTCGGGTTCAATGAGGTTGCCGGCCAGCGGCCGGCACTACCATAAGCGGTCAGCGCGGCTGCTTGATCGGCAGCACCACGCGGAAACGCGAACCCACGCCCGGGGTACTGTCCAGGTCGATGCGTCCGTGGTGCTTGTTGATGATGCTGTAGGAAATCGACAGGCCCAGGCCGGTACCGCTGCCCACGGGTTTGGTGGTGAAGAACGGATCGAAGATGCGCTGGCGCAGTTCCGGCGAGATGCCGCCACCAGTGTCCTCGAACTCGACCCACACGTGATCGCCATCGACGCCGGTGCGCACGGTGATGGTGCCGCGCTCGGCAATGGCATGGCCTGCGTTGAGCAGCAGGTTCATGTAGACCTGGTTCAACTCCGACGGCAGGCACTCCACCAGCGGCAGCTGGCCGAACTCGCGCACCAGGTGCACCTTGTACTTGAGTTCGTTCCAGATGATGTTGATGGTCGATTCCAGGCCGGAATGCAGGTCGACCAGCTTCCACGATTCATCGCGGCCGGAGTACGAGAAGTCCTTCAGGTCGCGCACGATGCGGGTGACCCGCTCGATGCCCTCGCGTGATTCGGCCATCAGCTGCGGCAGGTCGCGGCTGATGAAATCGATGTCCAGGCGGTCACGGATATCGTCGATTTCCGGGATCAGCGCCTTCGGGTCCGGCGCACGCAATGCGCGCTCATAGGCTTCGATGACGGTGAACAGGCTGCGCAGGTACTCCTGCAGGCTGCCCAGGTTGGAGTGCACGTAACCGATCGGGTTGTTGATCTCGTGTGCAACGCCGGCGGCGAGCTGGCCGATCGAGGCCATCTTCTCCGACTGAAGCAGTTTTTCCTGGGTGCCGTTCAGGCGCAGATAGGCCTGGCGCAGCTCGGCATGCCGCTGCTGCAGCTCGCGCTCGTAGTCTTCCTGCCCTTCAATGTGGCGGAACAGGGCCAGGAAATGCCCCTGGCCGACTGGGCCGTGATAGTAGAGGTGGGCAATGACCACGCCCTCGCCCAGCGGCAGGCTGCCATTCCAGTGGCCGTGCTGGCGCGCCTGCTCCAGCGCATCGGGCGGCAGCAGTTCGCGCAGGCGCTGCGGCGGCGGCAAGGCGCCATCCTCACCACTGGCGAGCAGGTTCTGGGCGGCCGGGTTGGCCAGGGCCACCTGCCCGTCTTCGGTGAACAGCAGCAGGCCTTCGCGCAGGCGCTCAAGCAATGCCTGCAGCACCGGCTGCGGCGGAAGGGGGGCGGTAACCAGGGCATTGGCAGCGGACACGGCGACTCGGGGCGTTCGAACAGGCGCCCAATATACGCGGTCATGCAGCGGGCTTCAGCCCGCCGGAATGGGTTGTGCGACCGCCGTCGCGTCAGGCGACGGCGAGTGGGCGGCGCGCAGTGACCGTATGCGACTGGCCCTTGGCATCGTAGGCCGAGGCGTCCTCGGTGCGGCCCAGCTGGCGCAGTGCCCAGTTGACCTCGCGGCGTCGCCGCGACAGCAGTACGCCGTTGGCGCGGTTGCGCTCGGCCAGTTCCTGCAGCTGTTCACCCTCGCCGACCGGCGGCGCGCCTTCCAGCGCACGCAGCGCTTCCAGCTTGGCACCGGTAGCCCGGATCAGGGCGTGCACGTCGTGCTCGACCAGAGCCTGGCGTTCAACGTCCAGGGCCTGGGCCAGGCGCTGCAGCGGCTCGCTCATCGCCGCGGTCATCCGTGCAGCTGCTGGTCCAGCTCGAGCATGCGCGAAGCAATCGCGTCCGGATTGATCTTGTAGGTGCCGTTCTGCAGCGATTCGCGCACGGCCGCCACGCGCTGGGCGTCGATCGCCGGTGCGGTGGTCAGCTCACGCTCGATGGCCTGCAGATTGGTGGCCTCGCCGGTCAGGCGCAGGCTGTCGGCCGCCTCGACCGGACGGGTCGGCGCATCGCTGCTGACGCCGGGCTTGTTGGCCGGGGTCGTCACGCTGCGCAGTGCCTGGGGGACCTGCAGGTTGCCGTCGATTTTCTGGCTCATGGGGTGTCCTGGAGTTGCCGTACACAAGGGATAACGGCCGCAGGGCCGTGATCTTTAGGGATATTCTGCAGTAATTCAACGCGCCACGATTACGTCACCTGCGGCATCGACCGTGCCCTGCACGATCCGCCGCGAGGACAGGTTCTCTACCGAAACCCGTTCGTTCTCACCGGCATCACCCATCGCGCGGCCGGCAATGCGGACCTCGACCGAGCCACGACGCGAAACCAGGGCCACATTGTCTCCACGCTTGATGAGACGCTGCACCACCAGATCGTTGTTCGACAGCAAGGCCCCGGCCTGCAACGGACGACGGGCAATGCGGCCGATCGCCGCATTGGGATCGGCCAGCACCGCACCGGCAATCCGGGCGGCATCACGCTGGGCAGTGGTGATATCGGCGGCAGTGAGGGTTTCTCCAGTGCCGATTCCACGGTTGAGCACCAGCACGGTCTGGTTGCGCCGCACCTTTACTGGCACGAACAGGCGCCAGCCACCGGCATCGGGGCAGCTGACCTCGACCGTGGTGTTGGCGGTCGGCTGCACCTGCAGCGCACTACCGCATTTGGGCAGGCGCAATGCATCGGCCACCTGGGCCTCACCCTCGCTGCCGGCCGCCAGCGTCGACAACGCTGCCGCGCGGATGCTGGCCACCGGCTGCCAGTCGGCAGCGGCCGCCAACGGCGGGGCCAGCGCCAGCGCGATGGCCAATAGAGATGTGAGCCGGCGCATGGCGCCTCCTTATCGGTAAGACCTGGCCCAGGCGCGTGCAAGGGGTGTGCCAGAGCGGGGGCGTATTGATCGGGACCGGGATGGGAATGGGGCCGGATGGGTAGAGTCGACTGTTGGTCGACTTTCGCGCGAAGCGCGGGGTTTCCCGCGATCGGATCAAAGAGCAGTCGACCAACAGTCGACTCTACAAAAACGGTGCGGAGCGCGCGGTCGGCAGAGCGCCCTCAAGTTCTGCAGCCACCACGCCGATACAGCAGCCATGTCCCATGACCTGCTCAACCGGATCGACCAGCGGACCCGACTGGCCGGCCACAATCGCCTGGCGCTGCTGCTGTTCCGCCTCGGCGGACGTCAGCTTTTTGGCGTCAATGTCTTCAAGGTGCAGGAAGTCCTGCGCCGTCCGGAATTGTTCCAGGTGCCCGGCCTGCCCGGCCAGTTCGCTGGCGTGGCCGACGTGCGCGGCCGCTCGGTGCCGGTGCTGGACCTGGGCCTGGCGATCGGCCACCCCGAGCGCGAGCCGGATGCCGATACCGCGCCCGGCTACCTGGTCGTCACCGAATTCAACCGCTCGATCCAGGGCTTTCTGGTCAGCGGCGTGGAGCGCATCGTCAACATCGCGGTGGAAGACATCCACCCGCCGCCGGAACTGGGCGCCGAATCCAGCTACCTGACCGCGGTGACCCGCTTCCAGGGCGAGCTGATCCAGGTGATCGACGTCGAAAGCGTGCTGGCCGACATCGCCCAGGTGCGTGGCGAAGCCGTGCTCGACCCGGCGATGGCGATGCCGTCCGATGGCCCACAGTTGCAGGTACTGGTGGTGGACGACTCGCGCGTGGCCCGCCAGCAGATCCGCAGCGTACTGGACCAGCTGGGGGTGGGCGCCACCCTGCTCTCCGATGGCAAGCAGGCGCTCGACCACCTGCTGCAGATCCACGCCTCGGGCGAGAACCCTGCCGAGCGCTACGCCATGGTCATCTCGGACATCGAGATGCCGGCCATGGACGGCTACACGCTCACGACGGAAATCCGGCGCCACCCGGGCCTGGCCGGCCTGTACGTGCTGCTGCACACCTCGCTGTCGGGCGTATTCAACAATGCGATGGTCGAGCGCGTCGGCGCCAATGCCTTCGTCGCCAAGTACTCGCCGCACGAGCTCGCCGACTTCGTGCTGGATCGCCTGCGCAAGGTGGCGATGGCGGCGTAGGGCCGCCTCGATACGGTAGTGCCGGCCGCTGGCCGGCAACCCGTTGTGCCTGAGGTTGCCGGCCAGCGGCCGGCACTACCCCTCAGGTTTTGGCACACCGCTTGCAGCTTCCCGGGCAACGTTCCCGTGGGAGTGCACCGTGCGCAACCTGATTACCGACTACCTGGGCGTCCACGCCCAGGCCATGCCGTTGCGCGAACAGCGGATGAAGCTGATCGCCAGCAACCTCGGCAATGCCGACACCCCCGGCTACAAGGCCCAGGACCTGGACTTCGATGCCGCCCTGCGCCATGCCCAGGGGCAGGATGCCAACGGCCTGATGACCACCACCAACGAGCAGCACTACGAGATCAGTAGTGGCCTGAACCCGTTCCAGATCGCGCGCGAAGGCGTGCAGCCCAGCCTGGACGGCAACACCGTCGATCCCGATGCCGAGCGTGCCGCCTATGGCCGTGCCGCACTCGAGTACCGCGCTTCGCTCAGCTTCGTCGAGAGCAAGGTGCGTTCCATGCTGACCGCGATCACGGGGCAATAAGCGATGAGCAACCTGCCGATCTTCGACATCGCCGGCTCCGCGCTGCAGGCGCAGTCGGTGCGCATGAGCACCATCGCCTCCAACCTCTCCAACGCCGACACCGTGGCCGGTTCCGCCGACGCCGTGTACAAGCCGCTGGAGCCGATCTTCCAGGCCGTGACCAGCAAGAACGATCCGAACATCACGTCGGTGAAGGTCAAGGAAATCACCCAGAGCGAGGCGGCGCCGATCAAGCGCTATGAGCCGGGCCATCCGCTGGCCGACGGCGATGGCTACATCTACCAGCCCGACGTCGATCCGGTGGCACAGATGGTCAACCTGATCTCGACCTCGCGCAATTACCAGGCCGGCGTGGAGATGTTGACCACCGCCAAGGAACTGGCCCTGGCCACCCTGACCATGGGCCGCTGAGGCCCGCAGCACCGGATACCGCCATGACCACCGCCGTCAACAACCAGACCAACCAGGACGTCTACTCCGCGCTCGGCCTGAATGCCCCCAACAGCAACGCCACGAAAAAGAAGAACACGCTGGACCAGGCCGATTTCCTGCGCCTGATGACCGAGCAGCTGCAGCACCAGGATCCGCTGAAGCCGATGGACAACACGCAGATGGTCGCGCAGATGGCGCAGATGTCGACCGTACAGGGCATCACCGATCTGAACAAGACGGTCAAGGGCTTCCAGGAATCGATGGCCAGCGACCAGGTGCTGCGTGGCGCCGCGCTGGTCGGCCACCAGGTGCTGGTGCCTTCGGAAAAACTGGTGCTGGAAAAGGAAGGCACGGTGGAAGGCACCGTTGCAGCACCGGCGGCCGGTATCGTCACCGTGGACATCACCGACGCCAATGGCGCCAAGGTCACTTCGCTGAGCGTGGAAGCCAAGGCCGCCGGCGAAACCGCCTTCAAGTGGGATGGCAAGGATGCCAACGGCAAGCGCATGGAGCCGGGCAAATATTCCATCGTCGCCAACCACGTCGACACCGCCGGCAAGAGCACCAAGCTGTCCACCTTCGTGCAGGCGCCGGTGGAGAGCGTGACCGTCGGTTCCGACGGCCTGTACCTGAACCTCAAGGGCCTGGGCACGGCCCCGATCGACTACGTGCTCCGCGTCAGCTGAGCCACACACCCCGCACTTACCAGGAGCATCCCATGGGCTTCAATGTCTCGCTGTCCGGCATCAATGCCGCCAACTCCGACCTGAGCGTCACCGCCAACAACGTCGCCAACGTCAACACCACCGGCTTCAAGGAATCGCGCGCGGAATTCGCCGACCTGTTCTCGGCCACCGGCTACGGCCTGTCGAAGAACGCGGTCGGCTCCGGTGTGCGCGTCTCCAACGTCGCCCAGCAGTTCAAGCAGGGCCACAACGAACAGACCGGGCGCAGCCTGGACATGGCCATTTCCGGTGAGGGCTTCTTCACCATGAACATGAACGGCACCCGCGTGTACTCGCGCGCCGGCAACTTCCAGACCGATCCGTCCGGCTATGTGATCAACCCGCAGGGCGCACGCCTGCAGGTGTTTGCGCCGAACGCCGATGGCACCAACTTCGACGCCGGCCGCATGGTCGATCTGCAGCTGCTGACCACCGACAGCGCGCCGAAGCAGACCAGCGAAGTCAAAGTCGGCTTCACCCTGCCGGCCAACGCCAAGCAGCCGACGGTCACCACCTTCGACCCGACCGATTCCAACAGCTACAACCACTCCAGCGGTGGCATCACCGTGTACGACTCGCTGGGCGTGAGCCACATCCAGGTGTCCTACTTCGTGAAGGGCGCCAACCCGAACGAATGGACGGTGCGCAACTACGTCGATGGCCAGCCGGCTGGCGCGCCGACCCCGGTCACCTTCGACAACAGCGGCAAGCTGACCGCACCGGCCAACGGCAAGGTCAGCCTGGGCACCTTCACCCCGACCACCGGTGCAGGCGTGCTGAACATGACGCTGGATGTGAGCGGCTCGACCCAGTACGGCGAGAAGTTCGCGCTGCGCAACACCCAGCAGGACGGCTACGCCGCCGGCAAGCTCAACGAAATCACCGTGTCGGAAACCGGCGTGGTCTACGCCCGTTACTCCAACGGTGCCGACAAGCCGCTGGGCCAGGTCGCGCTGACCACCTTCAACAATCCGCAGGGACTGGAATCGAAGGGCAACAACCTGTGGGTGGATACTTTCAGCTCGGGCACGCCGCGCACCGGCATGCCGGACACCTCCAACCTCGGCAAGATCCAGGCCGGCTCGCTGGAAGCGTCCACCGTCGACCTCACCGAGCAGCTGGTCAACATGATCACCGCGCAGCGCAACTTCCAGGCCAACGCGCAGATGATCACCACCCAGGACCAGATCACCCAGACCGTCATCAACATCCGTTGATGACGCGCTGACCCTGCCACGGAACTCCCCGCATGGATAAAGCCCTTTACGTGGCGATGACCGGTGCCCGCGCCTCCCTGCAGGCGCAGGGTACGCTCAGCCACAATCTCGCCAACTCGGATACCCCTGGCTTCAAGGAAGCGCTGGCCAATACCGAAGCCTTCCCGATCCGTGGCCCGGGCTTTGCCTCGCGGGTGGATGCGCTGCATGTCGACGCCGGGTTCAACCGTACGCCCGGCTCGCAGCACATCACCGGCAAGCCGCTGGATCTGTCCCTGCAGACCGGAACCTGGCTGGCCGTGCAGTCCAGCGATGGCAGCGAAGCGTACACGCGCGGCGCGGCGCTGTCGGTGACACCCAACGGGCAGCTGGTGACCTCCAGCGGCCGCCCGGTGCTGGACGACAACAACAATCCGATCGCCATACCGCCCTACCAGGCGATGGAGATCGGTGCCGACGGCACGATCTCGATCATTCCGCAGGGCGAAGGCCCGCAGACCATGGCGCAGATCGGTCGCATCAAAGTGGTGCAGGCACCGGATGAGCGCCTCGAGCGCGGCCTGGATGGCCTGTTCCGCAACACCGACCCGCTGCAGCCGTTCGCCCCGGCACAGGGCACGGCGGTGCACAGCGGCCAGCTGGAAGGCAGCAACGTCGATGCTGCCGGTGCACTGGTGCAGATGATCCAGCTGCAGCGCCAGTACGAAATGCAGGTGCAGGTGATCAAGCACGGCGACGAAAACGCACGCAGCGCCAACAGCCTGCTGCGCCTGGGCAGCTGACGGGATTCCGGCGCCGGTTGATGCCGGCGCTGGCACACCGCTTGCACACCCGATACCAAGGGCCGCACCACGCGGCCGGCTTCACCAGACAGGACAGCGAAGATGAACCAGGCATTGTGGATCGCAAAAACCGGACTGGATGCGCAGCAGATGCGCATGTCGGTGGTTTCCAACAACCTCGCCAACACCAACACCACCGGCTTCAAGCAGGACCGTGCCAGCTTCGAAGATCTGCTGTACCAGCAGGTGCGCCAGCCCGGCGGTTCCTCCTCGGCGCAGACCCAGCTGCCGACCGGCCTGCAGCTCGGCACCGGCGTGCGCGTGGTCGCCACCGCCAAGAACTTCGAGCAGGGTGGCCAACAGCAGACCGGCCGCGCCCTGGACGTGATGGTCAACGGCCGCGGCTTCTTCGAAGTACAGATGCCCGATGGCAGCTCGGCCTACACCCGTGATGGCTCGTTCAAGATCAACCAGGACAGCGAGCTGGTCACCAACAGCGGCTATCCGGTGCAGCCGGGCATCCAGATTCCCGAAGGCGCGCAGTCAGTCACCATCGGTACCGACGGCACCATCAGCGTGAAGATGGCCGACGGTGCCGCTTCGGTGGAAGTGGGCGCGCTGACCCTGACCGACTTCGTCAATCCGGCCGGCCTGCAGGCCCGCGGCGAGAACCTGTTCCTGGAGACCACCGCTTCTGGTCCGGCACAGAACGGCAATCCCGGCCTCAATGGCCTGGGCACCGTGGTGCAGGGTGCGCTGGAAGGCAGCAACGTCAATGTGGTGGAAGAGCTGGTGTCGATGATCGAAACCCAGCGCGCCTACGAAATGAACGCTAAGGCGATCTCCACCACCGATTCGATGCTCGGCTACCTCAACAACAAGCTCTGACCGGCCCAACCGGGAAACCGCCATGTCGCCCCTTTCCAACTTCGCCCGTACCGCCCTCGCCTGCGCCGTGGCTGCCCTGCTCGGTGGCTGCGTGATCGCGGGCGACGTGCGCCCCTACCCGACGATGGCGCCGATCCAGCCGATCATGCCGCCGCAGGCCCAGCCGACCGCTGGCGCGATCTACGCCGCTGGCCCGACCCTGCAGCTGTACTCGGACCGTCGCGCACGCGACGTAGGTGACCTGCTGACGATCAGCCTGCTGGAAAACACCACAGCGCAGACCAGTGCCAACACCGCCACCAACAAGGAATCGAACCTGAGCCTGGGCACACCGTCCATCTTCGGCGCACCGGTCACCCTGGGCGGCAAGGACATTCTGAGCGCCTCGGCCAAGGGTGCACGTGACTTCACCGGCAAGGGCAACAGCGCGCAGAGCAACCGCCTGCAGGGCAACGTCACGGTCACCGTGATCCAGCGCCTGCCCAACGGCAACCTGGTGGTGCAGGGACAGAAGAACCTGCGCCTGAACCAGGGCGATGAACTGGTGCAGGTGCAGGGCATCGTCCGTCCCGGCGACATCAGCCAGGACAACACCATTCCTTCCAGCCGCGTGGCCGAAGCCCGCATCGTCTACGGCGGTCGCGGCCCGGTTGCGCAGTCCAACGCGATGGGCTGGCTGAGCCGCTTCTTCAACTCCGGCCTGACGCCGTTCTGAGTATGGCCATGAATTCCTTCTTCTCTTCTTCCTGGCAGCGCCGCGCGGCGTCTATCGTCGCGCTGATGCTGCTGATCGTGGCAGCCCCCGCCAGTGCCGAGCGCATCAAGGACCTGGCCCAGGTCGGCGGCGTGCGCGGCAATGCGCTGGTCGGCTACGGCCTGGTGGTCGGCCTGGATGGCAGCGGCGACCGCACCAGCCAGGCGCCCTTCACCGTGCAGAGCCTGAAGAACCTGCTCGGCGAGCTGGGTGTCAACGTGCCGGCCAACGTCAACCCGCAGCTGAAGAACGTGGCCGCCGTGGCGATCCATGCCGAACTGCCGCCGTTCGCCAAGCCGGGCCAGCCGATCGACATCACCGTGTCCTCGATCGGCAACGCGGTGTCGCTGCGCGGCGGTTCGCTGCTGATGGCGCCGTTGCGCGGCGCCGATGGCCAGATCTACGCCATCGCCCAGGGCAACCTGATCGTCGGCGGCTTCGGCGCACAGGGCAAGGACGGCTCCCGCGTCTCGGTGAACGTGCCGAGCGTCGGCCGCATTCCCAATGGCGCCACCGTTGAACGCGCCCTGCCCGATCCGCTGGCCAATGGCGGCGACATCACCCTGAACCTGCACAACAACGATTTCACTACGGTCTCGCGCATGGTCGCCGCGCTCAACAACGCGTTCGGCGAAGGCGCGGCACGCGCAGTCGATGGCGTGACCGTCGCGGTCACCGCACCTACTGACCCGGGCGCGCGCATCGGCCTGCTGGCCCGCATCGAGAACCTGGAACTGACGCCGGGCAGCGCCCCCGCCAAGGTGGTGGTCAATTCGCGTACCGGCACCGTGGTCATCGGCCAGCAGGTGAAGGTCGGCCCGGCAGCGATCTCGCACGGTTCGCTGACGGTGACGATCCAGGAGAACACCAACGTCAGCCAGCCCAATGCGTTGTCCGGCGGCCGCACCGTGGCCACCCCGCAGTCGACCATCACCGCCACCAACGACGGCAGCCGCATGTTCAAGTTCAGCGGCGGCACCACCCTGGACGAGATCGTGCATGCGGTGAACGCGGTCGGTGCGGCACCGGGCGATCTCATCGCGATCCTGGAAGCCCTGAAGCAGGCCGGCGCATTGAGTGCCGAGCTCGAGGTGATCTGATATGCGCATCACTCCCGCATTCGATCTGCACCCGGCGCAACACAACGATCCGGCCAAGATCGACAAGGTCGCGCGCCAGCTGGAAGGCCAGTTCGCGCAGATGCTGGTCAAGAGCATGCGTGACGCCAGCTTTGGCGATTCGCTGTTCCCCGGCGAAAACAAGATGTTCCGCGACATGTATGACCAGAAGATCGCCGAGGCGATGACCCGCGGCAAGGGCCTGGGCCTGTCGGGCATGATCAGCCGGCAGCTGTCCGGGCAGGCCGCCGACGGCCCGGCACTGGATACTCGCGTGGATGCGGCCAAGGCCAGTCGTGCCTACCAGCTCAATGCACCGGCCAAGCCAGCACCGTCGCTGCCGCTGGAAGACGGCGGGCAGGCCGTACGCCTGCTGCAGCAGATGGCTGCCGGTGCCCAGCACGGCGCCCAGGCCGCGGTTGCGCCGATGGAACAGGCGCTGGACCTGATCGCTGGCCGTGAAAGCAGCAGCATGCACCGCTCGTTGGGCACCGATGATCCGTATATCGGCAGCCTGCAGGGCGATGACTGGGCGGCCAGCAACGACCAGTGGGCGGCCACCGCCAGCAACCGCGGCACCGCGATCAGCCCAGCCGATGCGATGGCCACACGTACCGCCGTGGCCCAGCTCGGCGAGCACACGCCGGAGGGCTTCGTCGCCAGCATCTGGCAGCACGCGCAGAGCGCGGCCAAGGAACTGGGCGTGGATGCCCGCGCCCTGGTGGCCCAGGCCGCACTGGAAACCGGCTGGGGCAAGCGCCACATCAAGCATGCCGACGGCAGCACCTCGCACAATCTGTTCGGCATCAAGGCCAACGGCTGGAACGGCCAGCGCGCCGTGGCCGGCACCCACGAATATGTCGATGGCGTGCGCCGCAACGAGACCGCCAGCTTCCGTGCCTACAGCTCGCCGGCCGAGAGCTTCGCCGACTATGTGCGCCTCCTGAAAACCAGCCCGCGCTACCAGCAGGCCCTGCAGGCCGGCACCGATGTGCAGGGCTTCGCCCGCGGGCTGCAGCGCGCCGGCTATGCCACCGATCCGCGTTACGCGGCCAAGATCGCCGCGATCGCCGGCGGCCCGACCATCGAGCGCGCGGTAAGCGCCGTGGCTGATGCCGGCACGCGCCTTGGCCAGACCTTCGCCAGCACCGCAACCGCGGCGCTGGGTATCACTCGTCGTTGAGGAACCCCATGTCCAGCGTACTTTCCACCGGTACCGGTGCCCTGCTCGCCTTCCAGCGTGCGTTGGCGACCACCAGCCACAACGTGGCCAACCTCAACACGCCCGGCTACAGCCGGCAGAAGGTCAACTTCGCCACCGCCGATCCGCAGAACTACGGTTACGGCACGGTCGGCAACGGCACCCGCATCACCGACATCCGCCGCACGGCCGACCAGCTGGCGATATCGCGCCTGCTCGACAGCAGTGGCGAACTGGCGCGCCTGAAGCAGCTCTCGGGCATGGCCGACCGGGTCAATGCGCTGTTCTCCGATCCGGCCACCAACGTCTCCGGTGTGTGGTCGAACTTCTTCGACTCGGTCAGCGGCCTGTCCTCCAATGCCGCCGGCACCGCCGACCGCCAGAACATGCTTGATGGCGGCAAGGCCCTGGCCAACCGTTTCGTGCAGCTCAACACGCACCTGAACAACCTCAACGGCGAGGTCAACAACGGCCTGCTGGCCGGTGCCACCGAGGTCAATCGCCTGGCGCAGGAGATCGCACAGATCAATGGTGCCATCGGCACCAACATCGCCAACGCCGCCCCCGACCTGCTCGACCGCCGCGACCAGCTGATCACCCAGCTGATTGGTTACACCGGCGGCACGGCGGTGATCCAGGACGGCGGCATCATGAATGTCTACACCGCCGGCGGCAACGCGCTGGTGGTGGGCACCACGGCGACCAAGGTCACTACCGTGGCCGACCCGTACCAGCCGGAGCGGCTGCAGCTGGCGCTGGAAACCCAGGGCAATACGATCCGGCTCGACCCGAAGGCGGTCGGTGGCCAGATCGGCGGCCTGCTGGAGTTCCGCGACACCGTGCTGACCCCGGCCCAGGCTGAACTGGGCAAGCTGGCCGTGGGCCTGGCCGAGAGCTTCAACCAGGCCCACCACCAGGGCGTGGACCTGTACGGCAAGCTCGGCGGTGATTTCTTCAACATCGGCAACCCGCGCGTCACCGCCAACAACGGCAACACCGGCACCGGCAGCCTCACCGCCACCTATGGCGACCTGGGCAAGCTGGACGCGCAGAACGTGGTGCTGCAGTTCGATGGCAGCAACTGGAAGGCCAGCCGTGCCGACACCGGCGCCAATGTTCCGCTGACCGGCACCGGCACCGCCGCCGATCCGCTGGTGATCAACGGCGTCGCGCTGGTCGTGGGCGGCACTCCGGCCGCCAATGACCGCTTCCTGCTGCAGCCGACCGCCGGCGTGGCCGGCAGCATGGAGATCGCGATCACCGATCCTTCGCGCATCGCTGCCGCTGCGGCAGTCAAGGGCGCAGCGGCCACCGCCAACAACGGCACCGGCAAGCTGAGCGGCGTCACCGTCACCGATTCGAGCAACGCCAACCTGCGCAATCCGGCGGCGATCGTGTTCACCTCGGCCACCACCTACACCATCGATGGCGGCCCGCCACAGACCTACACCCCAGGCCAGACCATCAGTGCCAACGGCTGGAGCTTCGTACTGGACGGCGCACCCAAGGTCGGCGACACCTTCAACATCACCCCGACCCCGGCCGGATCGTCGGACAACAGCAACGCCACCAAGCTGGCCAAGGTGGAGAGCGCCAAGGCGTTCAACGCCGGCACGGTGACGCTGAACGGCGCGCTGGGTGGCCTGACCACCCAGGTCGGCGCCGCGGCCCGTTCGGCCGAGTACTCGCTGGATGCCCAGCTGGTGATCAATGACAAGGCGCAGGAAGCGCGCGATGAAGTGTCCGGCGTCAATCTGGATGAAGAAGCGGCCGACATGTTGCGCCTGCAGCAGGCCTACCAGGCCGCCTCGCAGCTGATCTCCACCGCCGACAGCATGTTCCAGACCATCCTGGGAGCCGTCCGCCGATGAGCAGCCGCATCTCCACCAGCATGATGTTCAACCAGTCCGTGTCGTTGATGATGGCCAAGCAGGCCAAGCTCAGCCACCTGGAGCAGCAGATCGCCACCGGCAGCAAGATCGTCAGCGCCAAGGACGATCCGGTCGGCGCCGGCGCTGCGGTCGGCCTGGACCGCAGCCTGGCCGCACTGGACCGGATGAAGCTCAATGCCGGCAACGTGCAGAACCGCCTCGGCGTCCAGGAAAACACCCTGGCACAGGTCAACGATCTGATGGGCCGGGTCAACGACCTGACCATCCAGGCCAGCAACCCCGCCTTGAGCGCGGCCGACAAAAAGACGCTGATCACCGAACTGAACCAGATCCGCGACGGCCTGCTGTCGCTGGCCAACGCCGACGACGGTACCGGTCGCTACGTGTTCGGCGGCACCAATGACGGCGACCCGCCATTCGCCAAGATCAATGGCAAGGTGGTTTACCGTGGTGACCAGACCCAGCGCCAGGTCGAAGTCGGCCCGGATACCTATGTGCGTGATTCCCTGCCCGGCAGCGAGATCTTCATGCGCATCCCAACTGGTGATGGCTTCGTCGATGGCGGTGCAGCGGCGGGCAATACCGGCAACGGGGTATTGACCAACATCACCCGAGACGGCAGCGACAACTGGAACGGGCAGTCCTTCAGTGTCCGCTTCACCGCCGCCAACCAGTACGAAGTGCTGGATGGCGCCGGCAATGTGACCGGTACCGGCACCTACAAGGCCGGTGACAATCTCGAAGTGAACGGCGTGCGCCTGCAGATCACCGGCGCCCCCGCTGCCGGCGACAGCTTCAACGTGAATCCCGCGAGCAGCCGCGACTTCTTCGACACCATGGACAAGCTGATCGCCGCGCTGGATGCCGATACCGGTACCACTGCGAAGATGAGCGCACAGCAGAACGCGCTGCAGAATGCGCTGCGCGACGTGGCACGCGCGTCGGAACGGATGATCGACTCGCGTGCGGCCGGTGGTGCCCAGCTGAAGGCGCTGGACAATGCCGCCGACATGCGTGAAGCCAACAGTGTGACCCTGAAGACCACGCTGTCGCAGATGCGCGACCTGGACTATGCCGATGCGCTGAGCCAGTACCAGCTGCAGAGCACCGCCCTGCAGGCGGCACAGACGATCTTCTCGCAGATGCAGTCGATGTCGTTGTTCAACAAGATCGGCTGACAGCTCTCCCACCTCAGTCCTGAAAGGCCGCGATGCCCTGCATCGCGGCCTTTTTCGTTTCTGCGGCCATGGCCCGCTGCGCTCGCCGGGCGTGGCCCGGCGGATTTTCCGTGATTGCCCATCAAGCCCGCCGCTGCCCCGCCGATACCTTCATCAGCGCTGGCTGGGCTTGCCCAGCCGCCTCCTCCGGGGCTCGAAAAACCCGGGAAAACGGCCTCCGGCAACGAAATCCAGCCTCATCGGAATTCACGGCTAAAGGTTGTTGACAAAGCGCCGTTATTCATTTGGCAACAGCGAAGCACACAGCCACACAAAAAAACAGGCGGCGCTTCGTTTCATTCACCAACGGGTTCCATATAAGAGGAGACGACCCCATGGCACAGGTAATCAACACCAATACGATGTCGCTCAACGCTCAGCGCAACCTGAGCACCAGCGGCAGCTCGCTCGCTACCAGCATCCAGCGCCTCTCGTCCGGCCTGCGCATCAACAGCGCGAAGGACGACGCGGCCGGCCTGGCCATCAGCGAGCGCTTCACCACCCAGATCCGTGGTCTGGACGTGGCCATCCGTAACGCCAACGACGGCATCTCGCTCGCCCAGGTCGCCGAAGGCTCGCTGAACGAAGTCGGCAACAACCTGCAGCGCATCCGCGAACTGGGCGTGCAGGCCTCCAATGCCACCAACTCGGCCAGTGACCGCAAGGCCCTGCAGGCCGAAGTGACCCAGCTGGTCGGCGAGATCGACCGCGTCGCCAAGCAGGCCGACTTCAACGGCACCAAGCTGCTGGACGGCAGCTTCACCAGCCAGCTGTTCCAGGTGGGCGCCAATGCCGGCCAGGCCATCGCCATCAACAGCGTGGTCAACGCCAAGGCCGATTCGCTGGGCGCAGCCACCTTCGCCAACGGCTACGCCGGCACCAGCCTGGCAGCCGCCGACAAGGCCACCGCCGACACCACCTACTCGGGTCTGCAGATCTCGGTGATCCCGCCGGGTGGCACCGCCACCACGATCACCGTCAGCGACTTCACTGTGAAGGCGGGGGAATCGATCACCTCGGCCACCTCCGCTGCGATCAACAACAAGCTGGGCGAGACCGGCGTCATGGCTTCGGTCAATGCCGGTGTGATCAGCCTGGCTTCGGTCAAGGAAGGCCAGACCTTCAGCCTGGGTGTCAGCGCCGCAACCCCGCCGGCCGGCGCCACTGCGGCGACCATCGCCGGCCTGGGCCTGACCGAGACCAGCACCAATGGTGGCGCCCTGACCGGTGCGTCGGCCAGCTTCGTCAAGGACCTGAACGTCACCACGGCTGAGGGCGCGCAGAAGGCGCTGTCGATCGTCGACAAGGCCCTGGAATCAGTCAACAGCGTCCGCGCCGACCTCGGTGCGATCCAGAACCGCTTCACCTCGGTGGTGGCCAACCTGCAGACCTCCTCGGAGAATCTGTCGGCCTCGCGCAGCCGCATCCGCGATACCGACTTCGCCAAGGAAACCGCCGAACTGACCCGCACCCAGATCCTGCAGCAGGCCGGTACGGCCATGCTGGCCCAGGCAAACCAGGTACCGCAGAACGTGCTCAGCCTGTTGCAGCGCTGACATGAGTCGTCCCCGAAGCACGTCGGGGGCGTCTAACCCAACTCACGTGCAACCGCTCAAGGACCTCTCCTCATGGCACAAGTCATCAACACCAACACGATGTCGTTGAATGCTCAGCGTAACCTGAGCACCAGCGGCAGCTCGCTGGCCACCACCATCCAGCGCCTGTCCTCCGGTTCGCGCATCAACAGCGCCAAGGACGACGCCGCCGGCCTGGCGATCTCCGAGCGCTTCGGCACGCAGATCCGCGGCACCGACGTCGCCATCCGCAATGCCAACGACGGCATCTCGCTGGCCCAGGTCGCCGAAGGTTCGCTGACCGAAATCGGCAACAACCTGCAGCGTATCCGTGAACTGGCGGTGCAGTCGTCCAACGCCACCAACTCTGCCAGCGACCGCAAGGCGCTGCAGGCCGAAGTAACCCAGCTGGTGGGCGAAATCGACCGCGTTGCCAAGCAGTCGGACTTCAACGGCACCAAGCTGCTGGACGGCTCGTTCACCAGCCAGCTGTTCCAGGTCGGCGCAAACGCCGGTCAGGCGATTGCCATCGACAAGGTCATCGACGCCAAGTCCGGTTCGCTGGGCAACGTCAAGTTCACTGCCGATGTGGCTGCAACCGCCAGCGCCGCCGCCGCGACCAGCGATGGCAAGGTTTCGGGCATGAAGCTCAATGGCGTGACCATTGACGACATCAGCTGGAAGGCCGGCGCGACCGCTTCGGACGTCGCCACCGCCGTCGCCAATGGCATCAACAAGCAGATCGGTGAAACCGGCCTGAGCGCCAGCGTCGATGCCACCGGCAAGATCACCTTGGCATCGCTGAAGGCCGACAAGGACTTCACCCTGGATGCGGCAGGCACCATCACCGGCGGCGGCGGCACCCCGGGCACCCCGGCCAACGCCACCGAAATCGGCATGACCGGCATCGCCAGCACCACCGCTGCGGCAACTGCCAACGCCAGCTTCGCCAAGAACCTGGACGTCAGCAGCTTCAAGGGCGCCCAGCAGGCACTGGAAATCGTCGACAAGGCACTGGGCTCGATCAACAGCACCCGCGCCGACCTCGGTGCGATCCAGAACCGCTTCACCTCGGTCGTGGCCAACCTGCAGTCGTCCTCGGAGAACATGTCCGCGTCGCGTAGCCGCATCAAGGACACCGACTTCGCCAAGGAAACCGCCGAACTGACCCGCACCCAGATCCTGCAGCAGGCCGGTACGGCCATGCTGGCCCAGGCAAACCAGGTGCCGCAGGGCGTGCTCAGCCTGCTGCGCTGATCCGCCACCTGATCGACCACCGGGCGGCGGCTGAGCCGCCGCCCGGCTCCTGAAATACGTTCCACCTTCGCCAAAGGAAAGCATCATGGCACAAGTCATCAACACCAATACCATGTCCCTGAATGCTCAGCGCAACCTGAGCACCAGTGGCAACTCGCTGGCCACCACCATCCAGCGCCTGTCTTCCGGTTCGCGCATCAACAGCGCCAAGGACGACGCCGCCGGCCTGGCGATCTCCGAGCGCTTCGGCACCCAGATCCGCGGTACCGACGTCGCCATCCGCAATGCCAACGACGGCATCTCGCTGGCCCAGGTCGCCGAAGGTTCTCTGACCGAAATCGGCAACAACCTGCAGCGCATCCGTGAGCTGTCGGTGCAGTCGTCCAACGCCACCAACTCCTCCAGCGACCGCAAGGCGCTGCAGGCCGAAGTGACCCAGCTGGTCGGCGAAATCGACCGCGTTGCCAAGCAGTCGGACTTCAACGGCACCAAGCTGCTGGACGGCTCGTTCACCAGCCAGCTGTTCCAGGTCGGCGCCAATGCCGGTCAGGCGATTGCCATCGACAAGGTCATCGACGCCAAGTCCGGTTCGCTGGGCAACGTGAAGTTCGCTGCCGACGTTACCGGTGGTGCCATCGCAGATGCTACTGCTGCCGGTGCCATCGACGGCCTGACCATCAACGGCATCGCCATCGACAAGGTTTCCTACGAGGCTACCGCCAAGGGCAGTGACATCGCCCAGTCGCTGGTCACCGCGATCAACGCCAAGCTGGGCGAATCCGGGGTGACCGCCTCGGTCGACGCGACCGACAAGAGCAAGGTCGTGCTCAGCTCGGTCAAGGCCGAGAAGGACCTGGTCGTCGGTGGCACCGTGGCCGGCAGCGGCCTCACTGCTGCCACCACCAACGCGGCCGATGGTGCCACCAGCGTCGTCAAGGGCCTGGATGTCACCTCGTTCAAGGGTGCCCAGCAGGCACTGGAAATCGTCGACAAGGCACTGGGCTCGATCAACAGCACCCGCGCCGACCTCGGTGCGATCCAGAACCGCTTCACCTCGGTCGTGGCCAACCTGCAGTCGTCCTCGGAGAACATGTCCGCGTCGCGTAGCCGCATCAAGGACACCGACTTCGCCAAGGAAACCGCCGAACTGACCCGCACCCAGATCCTGCAGCAGGCCGGTACGGCCATGCTGGCCCAGGCAAACCAGGTGCCGCAGGGCGTGCTCAGCCTGCTGCGCTGATCCACGCCAAGAAGGCGCCGCTACCGTCGGGTCGAACCGACGGTAGCGGCAACCCGGAAGCCACGATGCACGAAGGCGCGGGCCATGCCCGGCCCGGGAACACTCCCGAACCGGCTTGGCATCGCCCGCTCCTGCGGACCTCTCTTTCAGCGCTGTACCCTTGACTGTACGTACCGGGCGGCTTCGTCTCCCCCCGATTGTCAGTAGCCTGACCCCTCCCCTGCATTGGGGGAGGGCTTTTTGCAGACTCCCGGCAGCCCGCGGTGAACTTCCCCGCACCCTGCCCCAACCCTCCTGCAACCGGCGTGCCAAAACCGCACCCTGCGCTCTGGCACAGCGCATGCATCAACGAAGTCCTCAAGACCCAGCGGCGCAGGCCGCTATTTTCGTTGACGACGGGCCACCGCAAAACGGGCAGGCCCGAATACCAGGAGAAACGACGTGGCAGACTTTGGATACGGTGGCATTGGCTCGGGACTGAACATCTCGGACATCGTCAACAAGCTGGTCGCGGCCGACCGCAAGCCCTCCGACAATGCGCTGAACCTGCAGCAGTCCAAGACCAAGATGCAGTTGTCGTCTATCGGCACCGTCACCTCGGCCTTCGACAAGCTGAAGACTGCCCTGACTGCACTGAAAGCCACCACGGCCTTCGACACCCGTACTGTGACCGCCACCGGCAAGGCACAGCCAGGCAACATCGACGATGTGTTGACGGCATCAGTGGCGCTGTACGACCTGGGCACGACCAAGGCAGCAGCTTCCAACGGCACACACCAGGTGGAGGTCAAATCCCTCGCCACGGCCCACAAGCTGATTGCCGACACCTCGGTACCCAAGACCGATACCTTTGGTGCCGGAACCTTGACGCTGACCGTTGGCGTCGGCGAGAAGGCCAAGACCATGAAGGTCGAAGTGGAGGCCGGTGACACCCTGACCACTGTCCGCAACAAGATCGACGCTGCCGGCCGCAAGGAAGGCGTGCAGGCCACGCTGATCAGCTCCGGCGACAACCAGTACCTGTCGATCGCACAGGAAAAGACCGGTGCGGCCAGCGCAATCAAACTGGAGTACGGCGGCAGCGACCCGAAACTGGGCGCGCTGGTCGGCAGCCTGAAGCAGAACACCGCAGCCGCCGACGCCGAACTCACCATCGATGGCGTGACGGTCGTCAGCGCCAGCAATACGGTGGCCGATGCGGTACCGGGCCTGACCCTGAACCTGAAGGTGACCGGAAAGAGTACTGTCGTGATCAGTACCGACACTACCGCCGCGACCAAGGTGATGCAGGAGTTCGTGACCGCCTACAACGCGGCGATCGCGGCGATCAACACGGAAACCAAGTACGACGCCAAGACCAAGGAAGCCGCCACGCTGACCGGCGACGCGCAGATGCGTGGTGCCACCAGCCAGCTGCGCTCCATGATGTCGGGTGTGCTGAAGGAGCTTTCCGCCGATGGATTGGACCCGAAAACGCTGGGCCTGCAGACCCGTGGTTATCCCAACGCCGACGGCAGCCTGGTGCTGGATGCAACGAAGTTCGCCGCGGCGCTTGCCAGCCAACCGGAGAAGATCCGCTCGGCGATCACTGGGGATACAGGCGGCGCCGGCAAGCTCTACACCATGGTTGACGGCTACGTCAGCACGACCACTGGCAAGGAAGGCGCTTTCGTTGCCCGCACCAAGGGCCTGAACAATACGCTGGACAACATCGACAAGCGCCGCAAGGACCTGGACACGCGGATGAAGAACGTCGAGGAACGTTACAAGAAGCAGTTCCTGGCACTCGATAGCCTTATGGGCAAATTGCAGCAGAGCAGCAGCGCCCTGTCGCAGCAGTTGTCACAGCTCAATCGCTGAGGCACTGCGCGCAACGCTCAAGTTTGGCGCGCAACGCACCGATAACGGACGCAACAGTCATCATCGCCGCACCGCCGGTACCGATCCCCACGATCACCCGGCGGCATCCCGCGCAAGGAGAATCACGAATGTACGGTTCCAGCCGTCAATATGCCGAACAGTACCGCCAGGTGGGAGTGACCAGTGCGGTTGCCGACGCCGATCCGCACAAACTCGTGGCGATGCTGCTGGCAGGTGCACTGGAGCGCGTGCGACGTGCCATCGCCAGTCTCGAGCGTGGCGACCAGGCCGGCAAGGGCAAGGCGATCGGCGAGGTCTGCGCGATCGTCGGCCACCTCAACGGCTCGCTGGACCATGAGGCCGGCGGCGAGATCGCCGGAAATCTGTCGGCGCTGTATGACTATGTGCTGCAGCGCCTGACCGAGGCCAATCTGCACAATGACCGTGCCGCACTGGACGAATCCCTGCAGCTGCTGGGCGAGATCGACAGCGCCTGGAATGCGATCCCGCAGGAACAGCGCCGCTCCGCGGCGGTGGCACCATGAGCCTGCACGAACTGCACGCCCAGCTGGACGCCTTCGAGAAGGCCCTGGGCGAAGAGTCTCTCGACCAGGCCGACAGCCTGCTCGACGGTCACGACAGCACGTTGCATGCGCTGCTCAGCCAGCCGCTGACCGCCGCCGACCACGCACCGCTGACCGCATTGTTCGAACGCCAGCAGAACCTGCTCGGCCTGCTGCGCCAACGCCGCGACGCAGTAGCCGCACTGATGAACGACGGCCAGCGCTCCCTTCGCGCCGCGCATGCCTACCTGCAGGCAGAATCGCTGGCATGACCCAATTGCCGACCACGTCGCTGCACCACCCGGCCGAGAGCGAGCTGTTCGACGAAACGCTCAGCTGCGAACTGGCACTGCCGGCCGAATTTCAAGCGGGCAGCGCCGCTGGCCGTACCAGCAGCGCCGAAGGACTGCTGCGCAGCCTGGCGCTGGTTGAGGACAGCCGGGTCGACGAACACGAAGAACGCAGTGAAGCCAGCCTGCAGCTGCAGCGGCTGGAGGCCAAGCTGGACCTGGCGATGGTGCTGCTTGGCCGCCTGGTACGCCAGCAGGGGCAGGAATTGACCCTGCGTCCGGTGCGCTGGTCACGCCGCGGCATCCGACTGCAACTGGGTCCGCGCAGCGGCGCCAGTCCCGGCCAGGCCGGGGTGGTACGCCTGCAGCCCAGCGACTGGCTGCCCGACCACATCGATCTGCCGGTGGAAGTGATTGCCGAAGCCGCCGATGGTGGCGGTGGTCACTACCTCTGGCTGCGCTTCCAGCGCCTCGGTGACGGCCTGGAAATGGCGATGGAACGGCATCTGTTCCGCCTGCATCGTCGCCAGGTGGCCGAAGCGCGTCGCGCACGCTGAAAGCTGTCACCATGAAGCAGTACGGGCGGCCCTTGGCGTGCCCGTTCAGCTAAGTTAAGGTGGACTCCCCTCACGGACCTCCAACGTGCCTGTGCGAGTTCTCATCGTCGACGATCACACCCTTGTCCGCGCCGGCCTGGCGCGGCTGTTGCAGGGGTTTGCCGACGTGCAGCTGGTTGCTGAGGCCAGCAATGCCGAGCAGGCGTTGCAGCTGGCCCTGCAGCACTCCCCTGACGTGGTCCTGATGGACCTTTCGCTACCCGGCCGCACCGGCTTGGAAGCCCTCAGTGACATCCGCCTGCGCGCCCCCGGCACCCGGGTGGTGATGATGACCATGCACGACGATGCGGCGCACGTACGCGATGCGCTCGATCGCGGCGCGGTCGGTTTCGTGGTCAAGGATGCGGCGCCACAGGAGCTCGAGTTGGCGCTGCGTGCCGCGCACGCCGGCCAGGTATTCCTGAGCCCGCAGATCTCGGCCAAGATGCTGGCGCCGATGCTCGGCCGCGAGAAGCCCACCGGCATTGCCGCATTGTCACCGCGCCAACGCGAGATCCTGCGCCGCATCGGCAAGGGCGAGAGCAACAAGGAAATCGCCGCTGACCTCGGCATCAGCGTCAAAACGGTGGAAACCCACCGCGCACGCATGATGGAGTCGCTGGGTTGCCGCCGCGCCAACGACCTGCTGCTGCTCGCCGCGCGCCATCAGCACGAGCTGGAATGATCGCCCGCGAATGGGGTCAGATTCCTTTCCGCGGGAAAGGGATTTGACTCCCGCCGGACCCCGCAGCAACGACGAATTCCCGTCACCCCGACACGCCCTGACAGGATTTCGTACACGCAGGTCAGCTGCCACTCTTCGTCACCCACGACGAATCAACAACTTGGCGGCATTCATCGTCAACATTCCGCGCCAATGTAGGAAATACCCCTACATCCTGTCAGGACATTCACGAAGGCCCTCAGGAACCCCCTGATTCCGCCCCCGCCGGATCAAAAGCAAGATGCGTTCCACAAGGCGCCGGGGAGCGGTGCCGGGGAACCACGATGAAGGCTGCACTCTCGACCCAGCTGGGCCAACAACTTCACCTCACCCCGCAGTTGCTGCAGTCGATCCGGCTGCTGCAGCTCGACGGCCTGCACCTGGAGCAGGAAATCCAGCGGCTTCTGGATTCCAACCCGCTGCTGGAAATCGAAGAAGCTGAAGCCCCCACTGCCGAATCCACCGATGCCGGCGCCACCACCCTGGAAACGGCTGCCTTCGACGAGCTGCCCGAATCCTCGATGTGGGATGTGGCCGGCAGCAGCTGGCAGGATGGCGACGATGACCGCATGGCACGCATCGCTGCAGGCGAATCCAGCGACCCGCAGCTGCGGGTGCTGCAGAGGCTGTCGCTGGACATGGACGACCGTGAGCTCGCGGTAGCTGCGTTCTGGTTGGACCATTGCGACGAGGCCGGCTACCTGCAGGCGCCGCTGGCCCAGCTGCAGCTGCTGGCCAGCGCCCAGTTCGACATCGCCGCCAACGGCGTGGAAACCATTCGCCAGCAGCTGCTGCACGGCGAGCCCGCCGGCATGGCCGCACAGGACCTGCGCGAAGGCCTGCAGGCACAGCTGCGCAGCCTGCACGGCGTGGTACCTGCACGCCACCTGGCAGCACGCATTCTCGAGGGCGCGCTTGATGCACTGGCTGCGCACGACTACCCCGCCCTCGCCCGCCAGCACGACGCAGAGATCGAAGACGTGCGCGAAGCGGTGCGCCTGATCCTGTCGCTGCAGCCGCGCCCAGGCGACAGCCTGCTGCCGGAGCGCAACGCCGTGGTGGTGCCGGACGTCGTCGCCTGGCACGCCGATGGCCAGTGGAAAGTCGCGCTGAACCCGGCCACCAGCCGCCGCGTCTCGATCAACAGCCAGTACGAGCAGGCCCTGGCCGAGACCAGCGATGCCGCCCCGGCGCTGCGCGAAATGCTGCAGGAGGCGCGCTGGTTCAGCCGCGGCCTGTCGATGCGCTATGACACCCTGCTGCGCACCGCACGGGTGATCGTCGAACGCCAGGCCGCATTCCTGGTGCGTGGCGAGGAAGCCATGGCACCGCTGACCCTGAAGGAAGTGGCCGAAGAGATCGGCATGCACGAGTCCACGGTCTCGCGCATCACCACCGGCAAGTTCCTGCAGACCCCGCGCGGTACCTTCGAACTGAAGCACTTCTTCGCCGTGCGCCTTGAGGGCGCCAGCGTCTCCGGCCAGGCCGTGAAGGCCATGGTCCGCCGTCTGATCGACGCCGAACCGGCCGGCCGGCCGCTGGCCGACGAGGCCATCGCCGGCCTGCTGTCACGCCAGGGGGTCAACATTGCCCGCCGAACCGTCGCAAAATACCGAGAACAACTGGATATCGCCCCGGCCCGTGAACGGCGCCGGCTCAGCGCCAGGCAACCGCAGCTGGCCCGGGTGGGCTGAAAAGGATGTTGGACATGAACAAGCTCACGGTCCTGCTGGTCGATGACCACGAGGGCTTCATCAACGCGGCGATGCGCCATTTCCGCAAGATCGACTGGCTGCAGATCGTCGGCAGTGCCGGCAACGGCCTGGAAGCGATCGAGCGTTCGGAAACACTGCGCCCGCAGGTGGTGTTGATGGATCTGGCAATGCCGGAGATGGGCGGCCTGCAGGCCACCCGCCTGATCAAGTCGCAGGACGATGCCCCGTACATCGTGATCGCCAGCCACTTCGACGACGTCGAGCACCGCGAACACGCGCTGCGCGCCGGCGCCGACAACTTCGTCAGCAAGCTGTCCTACATCCAGGAAGTCATGCCGATCCTGGAAGGCCTCAGGGAGGATCAGTCGTGAGCGAATCGCGCATCCTGGTGCTGGACAACGACGCCGTGCGCGCAGAGCGCCCCTTCCCCCCCCCAATTCATTGACTTCCCCCCCCCCCGGGTCTCCCCCCCGGCCCCCCCCGCCCCGGGCCGCCAGCGCCAGAACGACTGGATGGCAGTGATCGTCGGCAGCCTGGACGACAGCGCCGCCAGCACCGCGCTGTACAACTGGCTCGGCGGCAGCAGCCTGCCACCGCCGGTGCTGCTGGCCGATGGCGAAGCCACCGCGTTCGCGCAGCGGCACGGCTTGCATGAAGCCAACATCTGGCCGCTGGAAACCCCGCTGCGGCATACGCAGATGGAAGCCCTGCTGCGTCGCGCCAGCCTCAAGCGCCTGGATGCCGAGCACCAGGCCGGTGCCGTGCAGGAACAGGGCCCGACCGGCCATGGCCCGGCGGTTACCGAACTGCGCACCATGATCGAACAGGTAGCCGCCTTCGACACCACCGTGCTGGTGCTGGGCGAGTCGGGTACCGGCAAGGAAGTTGTATCGCGCTCGATCCACCAGCGCTCGCCGCGCCGCGATGGCCCGTTCGTGGCGATCAACTGCGGTGCCATTCCACCGGACCTGCTGGAAAGCGAGCTGTTCGGTCACGAAAAGGGCGCCTTCACCGGTGCACTGACCGCACGCAAGGGCCGTTTTGAAATGGCCGAGGGCGGCACCCTGCTGCTCGACGAAATCGGCGACATGAGCCTGCCGATGCAGGTCAAGCTGCTGCGCGTGCTGCAGGAGCGCAGCTTCGAGCGCGTGGGTGGCAACCAGACCATCCGCTGCAATGTGCGGGTGATCGCTGCGACCCACCGCGACCTGGAAACCCGTATCGCCGAAGGCAAGTTCCGCGAGGATCTGTTCTACCGCCTCAACGTGTTCCCGATCGATGTGCCAGCCCTGCGCGAACGCCGCGAAGACCTGCCGGCGCTGGTGGAGACCATCGCCACGCAGCTGGCCCGCACCGGTCGCGGCGAAGTGCGCTTTACCGCCGAAGCGCTGCAGGCACTGGCAGGCTACGAGTGGCCGGGCAACGTGCGTGAGCTGACCAATCTGGTCGAGCGCCTCGCCGTGCTGCATCCGGGTGGCTCGGTACGCGTGCAGGATCTGCCGGCGCGCTACCGTGGCGATGCCGTCCTGGCAGCAGCGGCCGCACCGACACCGGCGCAGCCCATCGCCAGCGAAGAACGCCTGGACCTGCGCAGCTTCTCGTTCCACACCCCGGGCAGTGGCAACCAACCGGCGCTGGAGCACGGCATCGCCGTCAATCGCCCGGCTGCACCGGTCGCACTGCCCGACGAGGGCATGGACCTGCGCAACCACATGGCCAACATCGAACTGGGCCTGATCAACGAAGCACTGGAACGCACCCAGGGCGTGGTCGCCCACGCCGCCCAGCTGCTCGGCCTGCGCCGCACCACCCTGGTGGAAAAGCTGCGCAAGTACGGCATCGAGCGCGAACAGGCCGAACTGGCCAGCTGAAGCGCGTCACCAGCATGAAGGGGCACGAACGCCTGGGCTTGCCCGGGCGTTCGTGTTTCCAGTACTCGGGGTCGGATCCCTTTCCACAGGAAAGGGATCCGACCCCACTGCATTTGCACGTTTTCCTAAAGACAGCAGGGCCGCAGTGCGGTGCATTGCAAGGACATCCCAAGGAGGTCCTGCCATGCATCGCCTCACCCTGCTCGCCGCCCTGCTCTGCCCGGCCTTGGCCACCGCCGCCAACTGCAGCCTGCCCACCACGCTGGACCAGCGCCAGTTCACCAACCTCAGCGACCCGCTTTACGCACCGGACAACCCCAATGCCGGACGCATGGTGCAGGTCAGCTTTGCCGGCAGCCAGTACGTGCTGGACATCCTCGGCACCGACCTCCGCATCGGCGGCAGCTACCACTACCAGCGCCTGACCCTGCACACCGCGGAAATACAGATGACCGAAGCCCACCCGGCCGGCCCCACCCACTACACCCTGCTGCTGACCTGCCTGAGCGACCACCAGGGCCGTTTCATCTACACCCAGCACGACGGCCCTATCGCACCGCGCCAGCGTCAGAATTCCGGCCGTTGGACCCTGCAGCCCTAGGCCAGAAAACCGACGCCGGTTAAATGGCGCCGCCATTGGGGTCAGAGCCCGTTGCGTCGCAACGGGATCCGACTCCGTGCCGAACGTGTCGACCAAGGTCGACACCCACCAAGGGCATCCATGCCCGTCTGACAGATCGCGGGAAACTGTCGAAGGCGGGGTGGGTCCGGTTGCGGGGGTGTCCGCGGCATGGATGCCGCGGCCAAGCCCCCAGGGACGGGTTTACGGCGTCCCCCGCAACCGGACCCACCCCGCCACCCCACGGATAGCCCGCCGTTGACGTTGCCGTTCACGTTGACGTTGACGTTGATTCGGCGGGTGCAGGGCGCAGCCCTGCCAGAACACCCACACCCTCACTTCACTGAATCGAAAACCGGTTTCGGCACGGCACTTGCACCTGCTCCAGCAGACAACCCCATCCCCTGTTTCTGGAACCGTTGCAGATGTCCCACTCCGTCACGTCGATCCTTTCGCAGATCCGCTCCTATCAGACCCAGATGGGACAGCCGGCGCTCAACCCGCTGGGCGAAACGCCGCGCAGCAACGCCCTGCCGGGCACGGTGCTGGATGCACCGCAGGCCCAGCCGGCCAGCTTCACCGAAACCCTGCGTGGTGCGATTGCCGGCGTCAACGACGCGCAACAGAAATCCGGCGCCCTGGCCAAAGCCTTCGAAATGGGCGACCCCAGCGCCGACCTCGCCAAGGTCATGGTCGCCTCGCAGCAGTCCCAGATCGCCTTCCGCGCCACCGTGGAAGTCCGCAACCGTCTCGTCCAGGCCTACCAGGACGTGATGAACATGCCGCTGTAAGGATAGAACCGCATGGCCCTGTCGCTCTCCAAGGAATCCCTGAACGCCGAAAAGGCGGGCCAGTGGTTCGATCGGCTGCAAAGCCTGCAGATCACCCGTCGGCTCGGACTGATGGCGATGATCGCCGTGGCCGTAGCCGCCGGGCTGTTCGTGTTCTTCTGGTCGCAGAAGCCCGGCATGGTCCCGCTGTATACCGGCCTGGACCAGAAGGCCACCGCTGAAGCGACCGACCTGCTGCGTGCCGCCCAGATTCCGTTCCAGCTGGACCCGGCCACCGGTGGCATCACCGTGCCGGAAAAGAACCTGCACGACGCCCGCCTGAAGCTGGCCGGGTCCGGCCTGACCGACAGCGGCAAACTCGGTTTCGAGCTGATGGAACGCGACCCGGGCTTCGGCGTCAGCCAGTTCGTGGAAAGCGCGCGCTACCAGCATGCGCTGGAGACCGAACTGTCGCGCACCATCAACACGCTGCGCCCAGTGCGCGATTCGCGCGTGCACCTGGCCATTCCCAAGCCCAGCGCCTTCACCCGCCAGCGCGACGTCGCCAGCGCCTCGGTGACGCTGGAACTGCGTGGCGGCCAGCAGCTGGAGCGCAGCCAGGTCGACGCCATCGTGCACATGGTCGCAGCCAGCATCCCGGACCTGGCACCGGAACGCGTGACCGTGGTCGACCAGAGCGGCCGCATGCTCAGCGTCAGCGACCCGAACAGCGAGGCCGCAGTCAACGCCGCCCAGTTCGAGCAGGTGCGCCGCCAGGAAACCTCGTTCAACCAGCGCATCCGCGAACTGCTGGAGCCGATGACCGGCCCTGGCCGGGTCAACCCGGAAGTCAGCGTGGACATGGACTTCTCGGTGACCGAGGAAGCGCGCGAACTGTACAACGGCGAGCCGCAGAAGCTGCGCAGCGAGCAGATGAGCGAGAACAGCACCACCACGCCGGGTCCGCAGGGCGTGCCGGGCGCCACCAGCAACAGCCCCCCGGGCCAGGCCGCTGCGCCGGCAACCGCACAGACCCCGACCGAAAGCAGCAAGAACGCGACCCGCAACTATGAGCTGGACCGCACCCTGCAGCACACCCGCCAGCCGGCCGGCCGCATCAAGCGCGTGTCGGTGGCGGTGCTGGTGGACAACGTGCCGCGCGCCGGTGCCAACGGCAAGGTCGCACCGCAGCCGCTGTCGGCGGCCGAGCTGACCCGCGTCGAAGCCCTGGTCAAGCAGGCGGTCGGCTTCAATGCCGAGCGCGGCGACACCGTGTCGGTGATGAACGCCCCGTTCGTGCGGGATACCACGCCGGTGGAAGGTCCCGCCTGGTGGGAGCTGCCGTGGGTGCACGATGCCGGCCGCATGCTGCTGGGTGCCGTCGTGGTGCTGGCGCTGCTGTTCGGCGTGCTGCGCCCGGCGCTGCGCGCGATCACCGGCCAAAAGAAGAACGACGAGCAGGCACTGGAGCCGCATACCGCGGACGTGCAGCTGGTGGATGACGATGGCATGCCGCTGCCGGCGCTGGGCGCCGACCGCGCGAGCCTGGGCGGGCCGGATGCGCTGGCCCTGCCGGTGGATTCATATGAGGAACGACTGCGGATGGCGCGTGAAGCCGTGAAGACCGACTCCAAGCGCGTGGCCCAGGTGGTCAAGGGCTGGGTGGCCAATGACTGAGGCACAATTGACCGGCGTACAGCGCGCGGCCGTGCTGCTTCTGTCCCTGGGTGAGCTGGATGCAGCCGAAGTGCTGCGCCACATGGAACCCAAGGAAGTGCAGAAGATCGGCATCGCCATGGCCACCATGACCGACATCACCCGCGAGCAGGTGGAACGGGTGATGGACCAGTTCGGCCAGGAGCTGGGCTCGAAGACCTCGCTGGGCGTGGGCTCGGACGACTACATCCGCAACATGCTGGTGCAGGCGCTGGGCAGCGAAAAGGCCGGCAACCTGATCGATCGCATCCTGCTCGGCCGCAACACCACCGGCCTGGACGCGCTGAAGTGGATGGACCCGCGCGCGGTGGCCGATCTGGTGCGCAACGAGCACCCGCAGATCATCGCCATCGTCATGGCCCATCTGGAAACCGACCAGGCTGCTGACGCGCTGAAGCTGCTGCCCGACCGCACCCGCGTGGACGTGCTGCTGCGCATCGCCACCCTCGACGGCATCCCGCCGAACGCACTCAATGAGCTCAACGAGATCATGGAGCGCCAGTTCGCCGGCAACCAGAACCTGAAGTCGTCCAACATCGGCGGCGTGCAGTGCGCGGCCAACATCCTCAACTTCATGGACAGCGGCCAGGACCAGGCCATCCTGGGCGAGATCGCCCGCATCGACGCGCCGCTGAGCAACCGCATCCAGGACCTGATGTTCGTGTTCGACGACCTGGTCGACCTGGACGACCGCGAAATGCAGCTGGTGCTGCGCGAAGTGAGCGGCGAGCGCCTGGGCCTGGCCCTGCGTGGCGCCGATATCAAGGTGCGCGACAAGATCACCCGCAACATGTCGCAGCGTGCGGCCGAGATCCTGCTGGAAGACATGGAAGCACGCGGTCCGGTGCGCCTGTCCGACGTGGAAGGCGCGCAGCGCGAGATCCTGGCCATCGTCAAGCGCATGGCCGATGAAGGCACGGTCACCATCGGCGGCAGTGCGGAGGCCATGCTGTGAGCAACGTCGTGCGCTGGCTTGCCCCGGACCTGCTGGCCCCGCCCGAACCGGCGCTGGACCAGGAGGACGCGTTCGAACTCACCGAGCCGGATCCGGAGCACGAGCCGGAACCGCCGCTGCACCTGCCCACCCTGGAAGAAATCCAGGCGATCCAGGACAGTGCCGAGAAGGAAGGCTTCCAGCACGGCCATGCCGATGGCTACGGCCAGGGCCAGGCCGAGGTGCGTCGCCTCGCAGCGCAGATCGAGGGCATCCTCGACAACTTCAGCCGCCCGTTGGTGCGACTGGAAAACGAAGTGGTCGGTGCGCTGGGCGAGCTGGCGGTACGCATCGCCGGCGCGCTGGTCGGCCGTGCCTACGAGACCGATCCGGCACTGTTGGCGCAACTGGTTGGTGAGGCCATCGACGCGGTCGGTGGCAGCACCCGCGAAGTGGAAGTGCGCCTGCACCCGGACGACATCGCCGCGCTCGCTCCCCTCCTGAACCTGTCGTCGCAGCAGCGCCTGGTACCCGATACCAGCCTCAGCCGTGGCGACCTGCGCGTGCATGCCGAAGCGGTGCGCATCGACGGCACCCTCGAAGCCCGCCTGCGCGGTGCGCTGGACGCTGTGATCCGCCAGACTGGAGCAGGTGCATGACGCCCGAAGCGCAACCGAACCCGCCGCCGGCCGATTGGGCCGTGGCCCGCAACCTGCGCCTGGCCCGTCGCCTGGACGGCCTGCGCGTGGACACCGGGCACGGGCGCGGCCTGATCCGCGAGGGCGTGCTGCGCCGCGCAGTCGGCCTGACCCTGGAAGCGGTCGGCTGCGAGGCCCCGCTCGGCGCCAGCTGCAAGGTGGAAGTGGTCGACGGTGGCTGGGTCGATGCCGAAGTGGTCGGCTTCGCCGGCGAGCGCACCTACCTGATGCCCAGCGCCGAACTGCATGGCCTGCTGCCCAACGCACGGGTGGTGCCGTCGGCTCGGCGTGGCGGCGTGGAAGTGGGCGAAGGCCTGCTCGGCCGCGTCATCGACAGCGATGGCGTGCCGCTGGACGGCAAGGGCCCGATCCGCGCCGAAGGCCATGTCGGCATGGCCGGCGTGTCGATCAATCCGCTGGCGCGCGAACCGATCACCCAACCGCTGGACGTGGGCGTGCGCGCGATCAACGCGCTGTTGCCAATCGGCCGAGGCCAGCGTGTCGGCCTGTTCGCCGGCTCCGGCGTCGGCAAGTCGACCCTGCTGGGCATGATGACCCGATACACCGCCGCCGACGTGATCGTGGTCGGCCTGATCGGTGAACGTGGCCGCGAAGTACGCGATTTCGTCGAAACCACCCTGGGCGAAGAAGGCCTGCGCCGCGCCGTGGTGGTCGCCAGCCCGGCTGACCGGCCGCCGTTGGCGCGCCTGCATGGTGCCTACCGCGCCACCGCCATCGCCGAGTGGTTCCGCGACCAGGGCCTGAATGTACTGCTGCTGATGGATTCGCTGACCCGCTTCGCGCAGGCGCAGCGCGAGATCGGCCTGTCGGTCGGTGAACCGCCGACCACCCGCGGCTATCCGCCGTCGGTGTTCGCCAAGCTGCCGGCGCTGGTCGAGCGCGCCGGCAACGGTGCCAAGGGCCGTGGCTCGATCACCGCGTTCTACACCGTGCTGACCGAAGGCGATGATCCGCAGGATCCAATCGCCGATGCGGCGCGCGCCATTCTTGACGGCCACATCCTGCTGTCCCGTCGCGTGGCAGACAGTGGCCTGTACCCGGCCATTGACGTCGAATCGTCGGTCAGCCGCGTGGTCACGGAAATCGCCGACGAGCCGTGGCGCCTGCGCATCCGGAAGTTGAAGCGACTGGTCTCGGCCTATTCGGCCAATCGTGACCTGATCGCCATCGGTGCCTACCAGCGCGGCAACGACGCGGCCACCGACGAAGCCCTGGAACGCTGGCCGGAAATCATGGAATTCCTCGGCCAGGACGTTGCCAAGGCCGCAGATCTCCCGCACAGCCAGGCGGCGCTGCAGCGCCTGGTGGAACAAGAGAGTTAAGCCATGAACCAGTCCAAGCGCATCGACCCCCTGCTCAAGCGGGCCCAGGAACACGAGGATGCCGTTGCTCGCGATCTGGCCGAACGCCAGACCGTGCTCGACACGCATCTGTCGCGACTGGATGAACTGCGCCGCTATGCCGAAGAGTATGCGAACGCGCAGATGGCGGCGACCAGCCCGGCACAGCTGCTGAATCGTCGCGCCTTCCTCGATCGCCTGGACAGCGCGGTCGAACAGCAGCAGGCAACGGTCAATGGCAACCGCGAGAAGGTGGAAGCCGAGCGCGCCCGGTTGATCCTGGCCAGCCGGGACAAGGCCGTGCTGGAACAGCTGGCGGCCAGCTACCGCGCGCAGGAGAAGGTGGTGACCGACCGCCGCGACCAGCGCGAGATGGACGACATCGGCGCACGCCGTGCACGCCTGGTGCAGGCCGAGGACCAGGAAGACGGTGAGCAGGGAGGTCGCACGTGATGCCCGCACCGCTCGCCAGCAGCGCCAACGCGCAGGCACAGAACACCGGCAATGGCAGCACGCGCGCGCCGCGCAATGACAGCGGCAAGGGCTTCGGCCAGCTGTTGCAGGATGGGACGTCGGGCCCGGACACGTCCACGGCCGCCCGTACCTCATCGCCATCGTCGACCACGCCCATGCCGTCTGCGACCTCTGATGGCAACGGGCGGACACCCGCTGAACACAAGCCGGGCAGCGACGCTGCAACCGAAGACGCCACGGCATCGGCACCCGCAGGGACAACCACTGCAGGCGCCGAAAAGGGCAAAGCAGCCGCGACCGAGGATGCGCCGTGGCCACCCCTTGGCCTGGCCGGGCTGGTGCTGGCGGTGCCGACGCTGGCCGATCCGGCTGCAGTGCCGGCAACAACGGCCACGCCTGTGCTCGCCGACGATGCTGTTGCCCTGCCCGCCGCTGCCGGCGCAGCGTTGCCGGCGGCTGCGGCGACGGCACCCACGGCCATCGCCACTGGATCGCCAGACGGCAAGCCTCTGGCGGCCAGCGCCGACGACGCCACCACTCTGCCGTTGCCGGAGATGATCCTGCCGGCGGGCAAGCGCGGCGACCGAGGCGAAGGCAGCGACGTGGCCGCCATCGGTGACCGTACCCCTGCCCCCCTGTTGCATGCACCGGCAACTGCAGCCGTGCAGGATCTGAAGGCCGCGCTGGCCACCGGCAACGCCATCTTCAACGGCGAACCGACGCCGAAGCCGGTGCTCGGTGACGATGGCTTCGACCAGGCCATCGGCGCCCGCCTGGGCTGGTTGGCCGACCAGAAGATCGGCCACGCCCACATCCGCCTGAGCCCGGATGACATGGGCCCGGTCGACGTGCGTCTGCAGTTGAACGGCGACAAGGTGCACGCCAGCTTCAGCAGCCCGCACGTGGATGTGCGCCAGGCGCTGGAAAGCAGCCTGCCGCGCCTGCGTGAACTGCTGGGTGAGCAGGGTTTCCAGCTGGCCCACGCCGATGTTGGTCATCAGGCCCCCGGCGGTGACGGCAATGCGTCGGGCCAGGCCGGAAGCGGTGGCATGGCGGGTGACGGAGAACCGTCGCCGGGCGACGCCAGCATGTCGTCCGCGCAGTTGATCCGCCAGCGCGGGTTGCTGGACGCGTACGCCTGAGAATGCGTGCCGACCAAGGTTGGCGCCCACCAGAGCGGGGCGGTCGGCACCCACCAGAACACCGAGGCAATAGAGCCGCACCTGCCAGTATCGCGTTGGTGGGTGCGGAGCTTGCTCCGCACGGCCCCACCGGCACCCCGACGGAATTCCGTCGCCCCCCTCTGCCCCAGCTACGGCACGCCCCTTGCATATCCCGGTGAAGCAACCCTCAGGAGCTTCACCCCGTGGCCGCAGCCGCTGACAAAACCAAGAAGACCGCCGAGAAGGACAAGGCCGCCAAGCCGCGTAGTCCGATCCTGATCACCGCACTGGTGGCCGTACTGGCCGCCGCTGCCGCCGGTGGCGGCGTGTGGTTCTTCACCCAGTCCAAGCACGAAGACAAGGCCGCACCGGCGCCGAAGAAGGCCGCTGCTCCGGCACCGGCGCAGTACTTCGCATTGGATCCGGCCTTCGTGGTCAATCTCAACGGCCCGGTCGACGGCCCGCGCTACCTGCAGCTGGAAGTGCAGCTGATGACCCGCGACCCGGCCGCGCTGGAAGCGATCAAGACCCACGCCCCCGCCATCCGCGCGCGCCTGCTGATGCTGTTCTCGCAGGTCAGCCCGGACCAGATCGCCGATATCGCCGGCAAGCAGAAGCTGCAGGCCGCCTCGCTGGCCGAAGTGCAGAAAGTGCTCAAGGCCGAGACCGGCAGCAACGGTGCCGACGATCTGCTGTTCACCAGCTTCGTGACCCAGTAAGGGCCCCCCGATGAATGATCTGCTGTCCCAGGACGAGATCGATGCCCTGCTCCACGGCGTGGACAGTGGCGCGGTCGAGACCGATGCGGAACCGCCTTCGGGCGAAGCACGTTCCTACGACTTCGCAAGCCAGGACCGGATCATCCGCGGTCGCATGCCGACCCTGGAAATGGTCCACGAGCGCTTCGCGCGCCTGTGGCGGATCGGCCTGTTCAACCTGATCCGCCGCTCGGCCGAACTGTCGGTGCGCGGCATCGAACTGATCAAGTTCAACGACTACATGCACTCGCTGTATGTGCCGACCAACCTGAACCTGATCCGATTCAAGCCGCTGCGTGGCACCGGCCTGATCGTGTTCGAGCCGACCCTGGTGTTCGCCATCGTCGATAACTTCTTCGGCGGCGACGGGCGCTACCCGACCCGTATCGAAGGCCGCGAGTTCACCGCCACCGAAATGCGGGTGATCCACCTGCTGCTGAAGCAGACCTTCGCCGACCTGCGCGAGGCCTGGGCACCGGTGATGGATGTCGAGTTCGAATACATCAACTCGGAGATCAACCCGCACTTCGCCAACATCGTGACGCCGCGAGAGTACGTGGTGGTGTGCCGCCTGCATGTCGAGCTCGACGGCGGTGGCGGCGACATCCACGTGACCCTGCCGTATTCGATGCTGGAGCCGATCCGCGAGCTCCTCGACGCCGGCATCCAGAGTGACCGCAACGACCGCGACGAGAGCTGGGGCCAGACCCTGCGCGAGCAGCTCAACATCGCCGAGGTGACCCTGTCCAGCGTACTGGCCAGCAAGCGCATGACCCTGCGCGACCTGACCCGCCTGAAGGTCGGCGACATCCTGCCGATCGAGCTGAGCCCGCAGGTGCCGTTGTGCGTGGAGAACATCCCCGTGTTCACCGGCGAGTTCGGCGTCGCCAACGGCATGAACGCCGTGAAGATCACCGCTACCCATCCGCCCGGCACCCGTCCGCGCGTACCCGTCATCCAGGAAGACCCGCAATGAACGATATCGACACCCTCGAACCGACCCCGGCCCAGTTCAGCAGCCTGCAGGCCGATGAAGCGAACGGTCCGGACCTGAACCTGGACGTGATCCTCGACGTGCCGGTGACCCTGTCGCTGGAAGTCGGTCGTGCCCGCCTGCCGATCCGCAATCTGCTGCAGCTCAACCAGGGCTCGGTGGTGGAACTTGAACGCGGTGCCGGCGAGTCACTGGACGTGTTCGTCAACGGCACCCTGATCGCCCACGGCGAGGTGGTGGTGATCAACGACCGCTTCGGCGTGCGCCTGACCGACGTGGTCAGCCCGAGCGAGCGGATCCGGAGACTGCGTTGAGCCTGCTGGCCTCCACCCTGTTGGCGGTCGGCAAGACCGCCGCACCGATCGGCCCGCAGGTCGGCCAGCACGCGGCCGCCGCACCGAGCCTGTTCGGTGCGGTGCTGGCGCTGCTGGCGGTACTGGCCCTGGTCATCGGCCTGGGCTGGCTGCTCAAGCGCCTGCCCGGCAGCGGCTTCCGCCCGGCCGAAGGCATGAAGCTGGTGGCCAGCCTCAGTGTCGGCGCCAAGGAGCGCGTGGTGGTGGTGGAGGTCAATGGCCAGCAGCTGCTGCTGGGCGTTACCGCGGGCGGCATCAACACCCTGCACACCCTGCCCGAACCGCTGCCACCGCCGGCACCGGTGCGCGTGCCGGACTTCAAGAACCTGCCGAATTTCGCCCAGCTGCTGCAGCAGCGGCTGCGCAAGGATCCCTGACATGCGTGTCACCCGTACCCGTCTTGCCACCCTGATGCCGTGGCTGCTGTTGCTCGCCCTGTGCCTGTTGCCGGCGCTGGCGTTCGCCGCACCCGGCGCGCCGACCACCCCGCTGCCAGACGTCAACGTCGGCAAGATCGGCGGTGCACCGGTCAGCCTGCCGCTGCAGACCCTGCTGCTGATGACCGCGATCACCCTGATCCCGTCGATGCTGCTGGTACTGACCTCGTTCACCCGCATCATCATCGTGCTGGGCCTGCTGCGCCAGGCACTGGGCACCGGACAGACGCCGTCCAACCAGGTGCTGCTGGGCCTGGCCCTGTTCCTCACCGCGATGATCATGCTGCCAACCTGGGACAAGGCCTGGAGCACCGGCATGGCGCCCTACCTCAATGGCGAGATCGACTTCCAGACCGCCTGGACGCTGACCACCTCGCCGCTGCGCGCCTTCATGCTGGCGCAGATCCGCGAGACCGACCTGATGACCTTCGCCGGCATCGCCGGGCATGGCACCTACGCCAGCCCCGATGCGATCCCGTTCCCGGTGCTGGTCGCATCGTTCGTTACCAGTGAACTGAAGACCGCCTTCGAGATCGGCTTCCTGATCTTCATCCCGTTCGTGATCATCGATCTGGTCGTGGCCAGCGTGCTGATGTCGATGGGCATGATGATGCTGTCGCCGATGCTGGTGTCGGCACCGTTCAAGATCCTGTTGTTCGTGCTGGTGGATGGCTGGGTGCTGACCGTGGGTACGCTGGCGGCGAGCTTCAATCCGGCCTGACCGGGAGGCAGTCGAGCATGGCTCGACTCTACATAAGCGTTGCCGGGCATGGCCCGGCGCTACCGATGGAAATACGATGTCTCCCGAACTTGCCTTGACCGAACTGCGTGGCGGCCTGATCACCGTGTTGTGGGTGGCCGGCCCGCTGCTGCTCACCGTGCTGGTGGTGGGCGTGGTGGTGGGCGTGGTGCAGGCTGCGACCCAGCTCAATGAACCGACCATCGCCTTCGTCGCCAAGGCAGCCGCGCTGACCGCAGTGCTGTTCGCACTGGGCAGCCTGCTGATCGGCCACCTGGTCGAATTCACCACGCTGCTGTTCCAGCGCATCCCGCACCTGATCGGCTAGGACACGCGCTTCGATGGACGCCGCCACCCAGATGGCCGCCGATGGGCTGAACGCCTTCGGCATGATCGGCACCGTGCTGTGGACCATGCTGCGCATCGGCGCGGTCGCCATGGCCATGCCGATGGTCGGCACCCGCGCCGTCCCGGCCCGGGTGCGCGTGGTGCTGGCCGGCACCCTGGCCATCGCATTGGCACCGTTGCTGCCGCCGGTACCGGACTGGACCGGTTTCGATGCCGCCACGGTACTGACCATCGCCCGCGAGCTGGCCATCGGCGTATCCATCGGCTTCCTGCTGCGGCTGGTGTTCGAGGCCGGCGCGATGGCCGGCGAACTGATTGCCCAGGGCACCGGCCTGGCCTTCGCACAGATGAGTGATCCGCTGCGTGGCGGCACCTCAGGCGTGATCGGGCAGTGGTTCTATCTGCTGTTCGGCCTGCTGTTCTTCACCGCCAATGGCCATCTGGCGCTGATCTCGCTGGTGGTGGACAGCTACCGGGCACTGCCGATCGGTGCGCCACTGCCCGATCCGCATGCCTTCTTCAGCATCGCGCCGACCTTCCTGCTGACCGTGCTGCGCGGTGCGCTGACTTTGGCGATCCCGCTGACCGTGGCAATGCTGGCGGTGAACCTGGCGTTCGGCGTGCTGGCGCGCGCCGCGCCGGCGCTGAACCCGATCCAGCTCGGCCTGCCGGTCTCACTGCTGCTGGGCCTGTTCCTGCTGGCCCTGCTGGCAGGCGAAATGGGCCCGCCGGTACAGCGCCTGTTCGACGCCGCCTTCCAGGCTGCGGACGCGGTCACACACTGACCCGATCATCACGTTTTACTGCTTGCCCTTCCCCCGGGTCTGCGCGTTAGAGTGAATGCGCGGCAACCGGGGGGATGCCGCACGTGGCCGGCGCCCTGCGTCGGCCGGCCTCATGCATGCCCCACCGTAGTTTCCGTCGACAGGCAGGTCCGGGAGACTGACGAATGCTGGTAGGCACGTACAACCCGTGGCTGGTAGTGATCTCGCTGCTGGTCGCCGTGATGGCCTCATACACCGCGCTGGCGATGGCCGGGCGCACGGTTACCGCACCCGGCAAGGGCGCGGCCTGGTGGTGGCGCATCGGTGGCGGCTTCGCCATGGGCCTGGGCATCTGGTCGATGCACTTCATCGGCATGCTTGCCTTCGACCTGCCCATTCCGCTCGGCTACGACCTGCCGATCACCCTGCTTTCCCTTGCACTGGCCATCGCCTCGTCGGTGTTCGCGCTGTGGCTGGTCTCGTTGCGCACCCTGCCGCACCCGCGGCTGGCCGGTGGCGCCCTGCTGATGGGCACCGGTATCGCCGGCATGCATTACGTTGGCATGGCCGCAATGCGCATGCAGCCGGGCATCGACTACGACCCGGGCTGGCTGCTGTTTTCGCTGATGGTGGCAGTCGCTGCTTCGTGGACGGCCCTGTATGTGGCGTTCCGCCTGCGTGCGCAGCGCACCCGTGTCGGCGACCGGCTGGCAGCGGCGGGCCTGCTCGGGCTGGCCATCGTCGGCATGCACTACACCGGCATGGCCGCCGCACGCTTTCCGGAAGGCAGCATCTGCGGCGCAGCCGTCGGCGATGGACTACAGAGCGAATGGCTGGCCATGCTGGTGGTGATGCTCACCGTGGCGATCCTGGCCGTGGTGCTGGTGGTGTCCTGGCTGGACCAGCGGGTGGAGGCGCAGCTGCTGCGCCTGCGCAATTCCCTGTTGAGCACCTCGCTGACCGACGCGCAGCAGGAACTGACCCAGGCCGCACTGCACGACCCGCTCACCCGCCTGCCCAACCGCCTGCTGCTGCAGCGTCGCATCGTCCAGGCACTGGCCGAGGCCGAACAGGGCGGCAGCCGTTTCGCTGTGATGTTCATGGACCTGGATGGCTTCAAGCAGGTCAACGATGCCTATGGCCACCAGGCCGGTGATGCACTGCTGGTGGCGGTGGCCGAACGTACGCGCCAACTGCTTCGGCCCAACGACATGCTGGCCCGTCTGGGCGGCGACGAGTTCGTATTGGTGGTGCGCATCGAGCACGACGAGGATCTTCCGACCCTGGCCCGGCGCATCCTGCAGGCGGTCGGCAGCGGGCCCCTGCTGCCGGACAACGAACTGCAGGTGACCGCCAGCATCGGCGTGGCGATCTGTCCCGACCACGCCGCCAGCGAGCGGCAGCTGATGGCCTTTGCCGATGCCGCGATGTACCAGGCCAAGGAATCCGGACGCAACGCCTTCGTGCTGTTCGCCGACTGGATGAATGACAGCGCCGAGCAACAGTTCAGATTGCTTGCCGACCTGCGCCGGGCAATCGGCAGCGAACAGCTGTTCCTCAATTACCAACCCAAGATCCGCGTGGCCACACAGAAAGTGGCCGGCGCCGAGGCACTGATCCGTTGGCGGCACTCGGAACATGGCCTGATCCCGCCGGATCGGTTCATCCGCCTGGCCGAGCGCAGCGGCGCGATCAATGAAATCGGCCGCTGGGCGCTGGACCAGGCCTGCCAGCAGTTGCGCCGCTGGCACGACGCCGGCCATGAAGGCTGGTCGATGTCGGTGAACCTGTCGCCGGTGCAGTTCAGCTCACCGCACCTGCTGCATGACGTGCGCGACGTCCTTGAGCGCTACAGCATCACCCCACGCTACCTGGTGCTGGAGATCACCGAGAGCACCGTGATGCGCGATACCGATACCAGCCTGCGCCTGCTGCAGGCGCTGTCGGCACTGGGCGTGGGCATCTCCATCGATGACTTCGGCACCGGCTATTCCAGCCTGCTGTACCTGAAGCGGCTGCCGGCCACCGAGATCAAGATCGACCACGCCTTCGTGCGCGATCTGGAGCACAGCGCCGAAGATGTGGTGATCGTCTCGGCGATCGTGGCGCTGGGCCATGCGCTGGACATGGACATCGTGGCCGAAGGCGTGGAAACCGCCGCCCAGCGCGCCTACCTGGAACGGCTGGGCTGCGATTACCTGCAGGGCTACCTGCTCGGTCGCCCGGTCGATGCCGCCCGCTTCATGCAACTGCACGACCTGCCCCGGCCTCGTGTGGAACTGGCACAGAGCCCGCCGCCCAGCGGCAACGCGCCCCTGTAGCCGAGCCCGCGCCCGGCTCCCCCCCGGGCATGACCCGGCGCTGCCGGTGCCTGCTCTGGTAGGTGCCAACCTTGGTTGGCGCATGAACCCGTCACGGCATGGTTCTTGCACGCACCCCGGCATCTCCTGCCGCAGTGCCCGTGATGTCCGAAGACGAATCCGCCGGCGAAAAGACCGAACAACCCACCGAAAAACGCCTGCGCGATGCCCGTGAACAGGGTAACCTGCCGCGCTCGCGCGAACTCGGCACCGCCGCCGTGTTCGGCGCCGGCGTACTGGCGGTGATGGCGATGAGCGGCTCGATCGGCCGTGGCGCCAGCGCCTGGATGAAGCATGCGCTCAGCCCCGAACAGAGCCTGCGGCAGAACCCGAAGGAACTGTTCGGCCACTTCGGCGACCTGCTGCTGCAGTTCATGCTGGTGATCGCGCCACTGGTGCTGGTCTGCCTGCTGGCCAGCTTCGTCGCGCCACTGGTGATGGGTGGCCTGCGCTGGTCGCAGAAGGCGATGCTGCCGGACATCAACCGCATGAACCCGATGAGCGGGCTCAAGCGCCTGTACGGCCCGGAGGCCATCGCCGAGTTCACCAAGTCGCTGTTGCGCGTGGCTTTTGTCGGGGTCGCCGCTGGGCTGGTGGTATGGACCGGCTTCGACACCCTGCGCGGTCTGATCCACCACCCGCTGGAGACCGCCATCACCGACGGCCTCGGCTTCACCCTGCGCCTGCTGCTGGCTACCGCCGGCGCCATGCTGGTGCTGGCGGCCATCGACGCCCCGTACCAGCGCTGGAACTGGATGCGCAAGCTGAAGATGACCCGCGAAGAGCTGCGCCGCGAAATGAAGGAAATCGAGGGCAGCCCGGAGGTGAAGGGCCGCATCCGCCAGCTGCAGCAGCAGATGGCCAACCGCCGGATGATGGAGGCGGTCCCCACTGCTGACGTGGTGGTGGTCAACCCCACCCACTATGCGGTGGCCCTGAAGTACGAGGGCGGCGCCATGAACGCCCCCAAAGTGGTCGCCCTGGGCGTGGACGAGACCGCCCTGCGCATCCGTGAAGTGGCCGATGGCAACAAGGTCGCCATCGTCTCGGCGCCGCCTTTGGCACGCGCCTTGTATCGGGAAGGCCAACTCGGAAAGGAAATCCCCGTGAGACTGTATTCGGCCGTGGCCCAGGTCCTGTCCTACGTCTACCAGCTGCGCGCCTGGCGCACTGGCCCGATGCCGGACAGCCCGCACATCCAGGTGGATGAATTCGGCAAGGGAGGCCGCCCGTGAGCGCCCAGCCCTCCCCCGGCTTCAACACCCGCCGCGCCCTGGAGATGATCCGCCAGGGCCTTGGCGCGCCACTGATCGTGCTGGCACTGCTGGCCATGGTCGTGGTGCCGCTGGCCGCACCGGTGCTCGATGCGCTGTTCACCTTCAACATCGCCATCTCGCTGATGGTGCTGCTGGCGGTGGTCTATGTGAAGCGCCCGCTGGACTTCACCATCTTCCCGATCGTGCTGCTGGTCACCACCATGCTGCGGCTGGCCCTGAACGTGGCCTCCACCCGCGTGATCCTGCTCAACGGCCAGAACGGCCACGACGCGGCCGGCAAGGTCATTGCCGCCTTCGGCGAGTTCGTGATCGGTGGCAACTACGCAGTCGGCATCGTGGTGTTCGCGATCCTGACCATCATCAACTTCGTGGTCATCACCAAGGGTGCCGGCCGCGTCTCGGAAGTTACCGCGCGCTTCATCCTCGACGCCATGCCCGGCAAGCAGATGGCGATCGACGCCGACCTCAACGCCGGTTTGCTGACGCGTGAAGAAGCCAAGCTGCGCCGCGAGGAAGTGCGCGAGGAAGCCGACTTCTACGGTGCGATGGACGGTGCCAGCAAGTTCATCCGTGGTGATGCCATCGCCGGCATCCTGATCCTGTTCATCAACATGCTGGGCGGCCTGGCCGTGGGCGTGCTGCAGCATGGCATGCCTTTCGGCGATGCCGCTGCCACCTATACCCTGCTGTCAATCGGCGACGGCCTGGTGGCGCAGCTGCCGGCCCTGCTGGTCTCCAGTGCGGTGGCGATGCTGGTCACCCGTGCTTCGCGCTCGCAGGACATGGCCCAGGCGATGAGCGGCCAGGTGTTCGGCCAGTACCGCGCGCTTGCGATCACCGCCGGCATCCTCGGTGTGGTCGGCCTGGTGCCGGGCATGCCCAACGTCGCTTTCCTGACGCTGGCCGCGATCCTGGGTTTCATCGCCTGGAAGCTGTACCGCAAGAGCAAGCTGCCGGCTACCGATGCCTCCGCCGGCAACAGTGACGCCGCCGCACTCACTGCGCTGGGCCGTCCGGCCGCACCCGCGCCCACCGCCGAACTGAGCTGGGACGAGCTGCGCCCGGTCGATCCGCTGGGCCTGGAGGTCGGCTACCGCCTGATCCCGCTGGTGGACAGCAACCAGGGCGGCGAACTGATGGCGCGGATCAAGGGCGTGCGCCGCAAGCTGACCCAGGATGTCGGCTTCCTGATTCCGTCGGTGCACATCCGCGACAACCTGGAACTGCCGGCCAATGGCTACCGCGTGCTGGTGCACGGCGTGCCGGTGGCCACCGCCGAGATCCATCCGGACCGCGAGCTGGCACTGGACCCGGGCAGCGCGCTCGGTGCGCTGGAAGGTATCGCCGGCAAGGACCCCGCCTTCGGCCTGGACGCGACCTGGATCCAGCCGCACCAGCGCGCCCAGGCCGAGACGCTCGGCTACACCGTGGTCGATCCGGCCACCGTGGTCGCTACCCACCTCTCGCACCTGATCCGCGAACACGCGCCGGAACTGCTCGGCCACGAAGAAGTGCAGCACCTGCTGGCCAACCTGGCCAAGAGTGCGCCCAAGCTCGTCGAAGATCTGACGCCGAAGGCACTGCCGCTGTCGGCGGTGGTACGGGTGCTGCAGAACCTGCTGGTCGAGCGCATTCCGATCCGCCAGCTGCGCAAGATCGCCGAAGCGCTGGTCGAACACGCGCCCAGCAGCCAGGACCCGGCCGTGCTGACTGCCGCCGTGCGCACCGCACTGGGCCGCTTCATCGTGCAGGAGATCGCCGGAATGTCGGCCGAGCTGCCGGTGTTCACGCTCAACCCACAATTGGAACGTGTCTTGCAGGAGTCCACGCAGGGCAACGGCGCCGCGCTGGAACCCGGACTCGCTGAGCGACTGCACCAGAGCCTGGCCGAATGTGTCAGCAAGCAGGAAGCCCGCAACGAGCCCGCGGTCGTGCTGGTACCCGGCCCGGTGCGCGCCGCGCTGGCCCGCCTGGTCCGCCACAGCGTTCCGTCGCTGTCGGTCCTGGCCTACAGCGAGGTGCCGGAGGACAAGCGCCTGAAGCTGGTCGGAACGATCAGCTGACGCCGCCCTCCGATGCGCCAGAAAACAGACACCACTTTCGAACCAACGCAACAGACAGATACCAAGGGGAACCCGCACCGTGCAGACCACCGACCACCCGAGTTCTCCGACCGCCACCCCGCCGTCTTCGTCCCGTGACCACAGCATGAAAATCAAACGATTCGTTGCCGCCGACATGCGCTCGGCCATGAACCTGGTGCGCAAGGAACATGGTCCTGACGCCGTGATCCTGTCCAACCGCCGGATCGAGGAAGGCATCGAGATCGTTGCCGCCGCCAACTACGACGAGAGCGCCGTGCAGCGTGCACTGGAAGCCTCGCGTCGTGACATCGCCCCGCCGCCGGCACCAAAGCCGCGCAATGCCGCCGACGCGGTGATCGCTGCAGTGACCCGTCGCCGCAGTGCCACCCCGGCACCGGAACCGGTGGCTGCGACCACCTCGGCCGTTGCCGCGCTGGCCCGCGCCGCCGTTGGTGCCACCGGCCGGACCCTGGACAGCGCCGACGAGATCGTGCCGACCCGCGGCAGCACCGGCTTCGCCGCCACCCTGGCGCGTGCTGCCGTCAACGAACCGGCGCGTGCGGAACAGGCCTTCGGCCCGTTCGCAGACGCCGTCGCCGGCGCTGTCGCTGCACCCGCCGTGATCATCCCGGCCAACCGTGCGCGCTTCCAGATCGATCCGCCGCATGCCGAGCATCAGCAAAGCCCGGCCCCGGCCGTGGCGGTGCAGCCGCCGCCGCTGCCGCTGCCGCTGCCGGCCAGCGTTGTGGCCGACGCGCAGTCGCAGACCTTCGCCGACGAACCGTCGATGGCGGACGCAACCATCGACACCGCCCCGGAACCGACCCTTGCACCAGCCCCGGTGCTGACCGTGGTCGCCCAGGACGATGCCGAGATCCGACAGCTGCGCCAGGAAGTGGCCGGCATGCGCCAGGTGATCGAGCGCGAGATGAACCGCTTCACCGACGAGCGCCTGCGTGGCTGCCCGGTGCGCGCCACTGCACTGGACCTGATGGACGAGTACGGCTTCGACGCCGGCCTGGCCCGCGACGTGGCCATGCAGATCCCGCTGGAGACCGATGCGCACCGCGGCCGCGGCCTGATGCTCGGGCTGATCTCGCGCAAGCTGCCGATCGCCCCGGTCGACCCGCTGGAGGAAGGCGGCGTGATCGCTCTCGTCGGCCCGACCGGCGCCGGCAAGACCACCACCATCGCCAAGCTGGCCTCGCGCTTCGCCGAGAAGCACGCCCCGCGTGACGTGGCCCTGGTCACCACCGACACCACCCGCATCGGTGCGCGTGAGCAGCTGTACGGCTACGGCCGCCAGCTCGGCATCGCGGTGCACGAGGCCAACAGCGGCACCGACCTGGACCAGCTGCTGGAACGCTTGAAGGACTACAAGCTGGTACTGATCGACACCGCCGGCCTGGGCCCGCGCGACCGCGCCCTGGCCGCCCAGCTGCAGTGGCTGCGTGCCGCCCGCCAGGTACGCACCCTGCTGGTGCTGCCGGCCAACACCAGCTTCGGCGACATGGACGAGGTGGTCCGCCGCTTCGGCGCGGCCAACCTGCAGGGCCTGGTGCTGAGCAAGCTGGACGAAACCGGCCGCTTCGGCAACGCCCTGTCGGTGGCCGTGGACCACGCCCTGCCGATCACCTGGGTGACCGACGGCCAGGACGTTCCGGAGGACCTGCACCGGGCCAGTGCAGCCAATCTCGTACTTCGCCTTGAAGATTTGCGCCGCGCGGCCGATATGCCCTGCAACCCGGAGTTGAACCATGCCGTCGCGTGAGTACGCCAAGCTGACCAAGACCTTCCCGCTGTCGGCCACCCGCAGCGAGCCGCTCGGCCCTGTGCGCACCATTGCGGTCACTGGCGGCAAGGGCGGCGTGGGCAAGACGAATGTGTCCGCCAACCTGGCCGTGGCGCTGGCCGGCATGGGCAAGCGCACGCTGCTGCTGGACGCCGACCTCGGCCTGGCCAACATCGACGTGATCCTGGGACTGAACCCCACCTTTACCCTGGCCGACTTGGTCGCCGGCCGCTGCTCGCTGGATGACGTCATCGTCGAAGGCCCGAACGGCGTGCTGGTGGTCCCGGCCGCGTCCGGCCGCCGCCACATGGCCGAGCTGGCCCCGGCCGAGCACGTCGGCCTGGTCAACGTGTTCTCCGAGCTGGAACGCGAGCTGGACATCATGGTGGTGGACACCGCCGCCGGCATCAACGATGGCGTACTGACCTTCTGCCAGGCCGCACAGGACACCGTGGTGGTGGTCTGTGACGAGCCGGCCTCGATCACCGACGCCTACGCACTGATCAAGGTGCTGTCGCGCGAGCGTGGCGTGGACCGCGTCCAGGTGGTGGCCAACATGGTGCGCGACCCCAACGAGGGCCGCGTGCTGTACGAAAAGCTGACCCGTGTCTGCGAGAAGTTCCTCGCCGATGTCTCGCTGAACTACCTCGGCTGCGTTCCGCAGGACGATTGGCTGCGCCTGTCGGTGCAGCGCCAGCAGCCAGTGGTGAAGGCCTATCCGTCCAGCCCGGCCGCGCTGGCGATCACCGAGATCGCGCGCCGTACCGCGCGCTGGCAGGCGCCGACCGAACCGCGTGGCGGCGTCGAATTCTTCCTCGAACGCATCCTCAAGCAGCGTGGGGTGACGGCATGAAAGGCGCAGCCCAGTACAGGGAAGTGCAGCGCTCGGCGGCGAACGAAGTCATCGCCCAGCATTCGGACTTGGTGCGGCGCATCGCCCACCACCTGGCCGCGCGCCTGCCAGCCAGCGTCGAGGTCGACGACCTGATCCAGGCCGGCATGATGGGCCTGATCGAAGCCTCGCGCAGCTACGACGCCGACCAGGGCGCCTCGTTCGAGACCTATGCGTCGATCCGCATCCGCGGCTCGATGATCGACGAGATCCGCCGTGGCGACTGGGTGCCCCGCTCAGTGCACCGCCGCGCTCGTGATGCCGCCGCCACCATCCGCCGCCTGGAGCAGAGCAGCGGCCGCGCCGCCAGCGCCACCGAAGTGGCCGCGGCGATGGAAATGCCGCTGCCCGAATACCTGCGGTTGATGGAAGACGCCGCACGTGGCCAGGTGCTGAGCCTGGAGTCGCGCATCGAAGACCAGGGCGAGCTGGACACCGTCACCCAGGGCGGCCCGACCCCGCAGCAGGTACTGGAACGCGGCGAGTTCGGCCGCGAGCTGGGCAAGGCGATCGGCCACCTGCCCGAGCGCGAGCAGCTGGTGCTGTCGCTCTACTACGAGCAGGAGCTGAACCTGAAGGAGATCGGCGCGGTGCTTGGCGTAAGTGAATCGCGGGTCTGCCAGATCCACGGCCAGGCAGTGCTGCGCCTGCGTGGTCGACTGAAGATTTTCGAGGCGGCGGACGCCGGCCTCGAAGAATGAACATGCCCGAGGCGGCTGCCCCCGGCCGCCCGGACTGAACAACAAAGGAACTCTGCTTTGAACAAGAACATGCGCATCCTGATCGTCGACGACTTCTCGACCATGCGTCGGATCGTCAAGAACCTGCTGGGCGATCTGGGCTTCACCAATACCGCCGAAGCCGAGGACGGGCATGCCGCGCTGTCGCTGCTGCAGAGCCAGCCGTTCGATTTCGTGGTCACCGACTGGAACATGCCGGTGATGACCGGCATCGAACTGCTCAAGGCGATCCGCGCCGATGCCAAGCTGAAGACACTGCCGGTGCTGATGGTGACGGCCGAAGCCAAGCGCGAGCAGATCATCGAAGCCGCCCAGAGCGGCGTGAACGGCTACATCATCAAGCCGTTCACCGCGCAGACCCTGGAAGAGAAGCTCGGCAAGATCTTCGAACGCCTGGCGGCCAGCGCCTGATGGATACCACGGTCGACAGGAACGCCCTCGCCCTGCGCCTTCAGGAAGCCCTGGACGCACTCGAGTCCGGTGACGAAGCCGCGTGGCGGCAGCGCATCGACGGGCTGGTCGCACTGCGCACGCAGCCGATGATGAGCGGCCTTTCGCGGCTGGCCCGCGAGCTGGGACAGGCGCTGGGTGAGCTGCCGACCGTGCCTGACGAAGCCGGCGAACTGGACGACGCCTGCGCGCGCCTGGACCACGTGGTGGCGATGACCGAACAGGCCACCCACCGCACCCTGGACCTGGCCGAGGAATGCCGCAGCCTGACCGAACAGCTGCGCGCCGAAGGCCTGCAGCCTGGCCAGGACGCGCAGCTCGAGCGCATCCGCCATAACCTGACCGAGATCGCTCTGACCCAGAGCTACCAGGACCTGACCGGGCAGATCATCCGTCGCGTGGTCGGCATCGTGCGCCGCGTGCACGAAGGCTTCGGCGCACTCGGCCTGCCGCCGGAACAGCATCGCTCCGACCCGGAACTGGCCGGGCCGGCACTGAAGGGGCTGGACCGCCACGCGGTCTCGCAGAACGACGCCGACGACCTGTTGTCGGATCTGGGGCTGTAAGCATGAGCGCGGTATCCGACGACATCACTGCCGATTTCATCATCGAGGCGCAGGAAATCCTGGATCGCCTGGGCGAACAGCTGGTGTCGCTGGAGCAGGCACCCCAGGACGGCGACCAGCTCAATGCGGTGTTCCGCGGCTACCACACGCTGAAGGGTGGCGCCGGCTTCCTTGGCGTGACGGCCATGGTTGAACTGTGCCACGCCGCCGAAGAAGCCCTCGGCGCCGCGCGCGCCGGCCAGGCGGTGCTGCAGGCCCACCATTTCGATGCCGCCCAGCAATCGCTGGATTACCTGCAGTCGATGCTGGATGCAGTGTCCTCGGGTACCGAACCGGGCTACGCGCCCCCCGAGCTGATCGCGCAGTTCGATGTACACGGTGGCGCCACCGCCCCGGCGGCCGCCGCTGCGCCCGCCACCGGTGGCAGTGACCTGATCACCGACGATGAGTTCGAGGCCCTGCTCGACCAGCTGCACGGCGGCAATGCCCCGACCGCGGTCGCACCGGCGAAGAAGGCCGACGACGGCCTGATCAGCGAAGACGAGTTCGAAGCCCTGCTCGACCAGCTGCACGGTGGCGCCGCACCCGGCACCAAACCGGTCGCCGCGGTGCCGGCGGCACCGCCCGCGCCACGCCCAGCCGCACCCGCACCCGCACCGGCGGCCAAGCCGCCCGCTAAGCCACTGGCCGAAGCCGAGCACACCGTGCGCGTGGATACCAAGCGCCTGGATGCGATCGTCAACCTGATCGGCGAACTGGTGCTGTCACGCAATCGCTTGAAGACCCTGCGTGCGCGCCTGCGCGACGAGGAGCTGGACCGTGCGGTATCCACGCTGGACATCGCCACCGCACGCCTGCAGTCGGCGGTGATGCGTACCCGCATGCAGCCGGTGGGCAAGGTGTTCTCGCGCTTCCCCAAGGTCGCCCGCGACGTTGCCCGCTCGCTGAAGAAGGAAGTGGACCTTGAGCTGATCGGCGCCGAGACCGAGCTCGACCGCAACCTGGTCGAAGCCCTGGCCGACCCGCTGGTGCATCTGGTCCGCAACGCCATCGACCATGGCGTGGAAACGCCCGAGCTGCGTGAAGCCCAGGGCAAGCCTCGGATGGGCCACGTGCGCCTGTCGGCCCAGCAGGAAGGCGACTACGTCAGCATCGAAGTACAGGACGATGGCGCCGGCATCGATCCGGAAAAGCTGCGCGCGAAGGCACGCGAGAAGGGCCTGATCGATCCGGAAGCCGCTGCCCGCCTGAGCAGCGAGGAATGCCTGCACCTGGTGTTCCTGCCCGGCTTCTCGACCAAGCAGCAGGTCACGGATATCTCCGGCCGTGGTGTCGGCATGGACGTGGTGCAGTCGCGCATCCGCGAACTGAGCGGCCAGATCCAGATCCAGTCGGAACTGGGCCGCGGCAGTCGCTTCCTGATCCGCGTGCCGCTGACCCTGGCGATCCTGCCGACCCTGCTGGTGCAGGCCGGCGAGGACGTCTACGCCTTGCCGCTGGCACGCGTGATGGAAGTGCTGCACGCCCCGCGCACCTCGCTGGGCTGGTTCGATGGACGTGCCGTGCTCGACCGCCGCTCGCATACCCTGGCGCTGGTCGATCTTCGCCAGTGGCTGGATGTGACGCCGGCCGCCTCGCCGCTGCTGACCATCGTCGTGCTGCAGGCCGGTGAAGCCCGGTTCGGCCTGGTCGTGGACCAGGTGCGAGGGCGCGAGGAAGTGGTCATCAAACCCTTGCCCAAGGCGCTGCGTGGCCTGGCTGGTTATGCGGGTGCAACCTTGATCGGCGATGGTCGCATGGCCCTGATCCTGGACGTGGACGGACTGCGCTGAAGCCCGCCGGGCCATGCCCGGCGACCCGAAAACTGTGACTACCGTCTGTACACGACCTCCCGGTGTCTCAAGTCCCATTCACACAAGCCGATACCGGACCCATGGATAGACTCAGCCTCATTGGACTCTTTCTCGCCCTGGCCTCGCTGGTCGGCGGCAGCATCCTCAAGGGCGCCGGCCTGGCGTCGCTGTGGTCGCCTGCCGCGTTCGTGATCGTCATCGTCGGTACCGTCGCCGCGATCCTGCTGCACACCTCGCCGGCCGTGTTCAAGCACGCCTTCAAGATCGTGCGCTGGGTCGTGCGACCGCCGCACAGCGACCGCCGCGAACTGATCCAGCAGATTGTCGAATGGAGCAACATCGCACGCCGCCAGGGCCTGCTTGGCCTGGAAGCACAGGTGGAAGCACAGCAGGACCCGTTCCTGCGCAAGGGACTGCAGCTGCTGGTGGACGGCGTCGAGCCCGAATCAATCCGGCACATGCTGGAAATCGAACTGGGAAGCCAGGAGCACCAGGACCAGGCCGGCGCCAAGGTCTTCGAGGCGATGGGCATCTATGCGCCCACGCTGGGCATCATCGGCGCCGTGCTCGGCCTGATCGCGGTGATGAAGAATCTCGCCGACCCGAGCAAGCTCGGCCATGGCATCGCCGCCGCGTTCACCGCCACCATCTACGGCATCGCCTCGGCCAACCTGCTGTTCCTGCCGATCGCCGCCAAGCTCAAGAGTGTGATCTCGCACAACACCCGTGATCGCGAAATGGTCATCGAAGGCCTGATTTCGATCGCCCAGGGCGAGAACCCGCGCAACATCGAAACCAACCTCTCCGGCTTCCTGCACTGACATGGCCCGCCGCAAGCACCACGAAGAGCACGCCGCCCATGAAGCATGGGCAATCCCCTATGCCGACCTGATGACGCTGCTGCTCGCCTTCTTCGTGGTCATGTACGCGATCTCCTCGGTCAACGAGGGCAAGTACCGGATCATGGCCGACGCGCTCACCGATGCCTTCGGTGGCGCGCCGCGCACCATCAATCCGGTGCAGGTCGGCAACAAGCAGGTGCAGGGCGGCGGCTGGGACAGTCCCTCAGTGATCAAGTCCGGCACCAAGATCGGGCCCTCGGCGCCTGCGCCGTCGCACGACCCGACGCTGCTGCCATCGATGGCCTCGCAGATGCGCATGCCCGTGTCGGTGCACAACCAGGAACAGATCGCGCGCGCCGAGCGCCAGCTCAGCAGCATCGCCGACCGTCTGACCGCCGCGCTGGCGCCGCTGATCGACCGCGGCATGATCAGCGTGCGTCGCACCGAGCTGTGGATCGAAGTCGAGATCAACAGCGACATCCTGTTCCCGACCGGCTCGGCCGCGCTGGACGTGCACGCGCGGCAGACCCTGGCCAGCCTGGCCGACGTACTGCGCGATGTACCCAACAGCGTGCGCGTGGAAGGCCATACCGACAACGTGCCGATCGCCACCGCCACCTTCCCGTCCAACTGGGAACTGTCCGCCGGTCGCGCTGCCAGCGTGGTGCACCTGTTCGCCGACCAGGGCGTGCAGCCCTCGCGACTGGCGATGGTCGGCTACGGCCAGTTCCGCCCGCGCGAAGAAAACGACAGCGCGCAGGGTCGCAACCGCAACCGCCGGGTGATGGTCATCATCCTGGCCGATACCACCCACGCAATCGATCCGCTGGGCCAGCGCCTGAACGCCGCAACCGGCGCTGCCAACAGCACCGACACCGAACAAGCCGCCGCAACTCCGGCTACCGCCCCCACCTCCCCCATCGCACCGGTGAAGTTGCCGCCGGTGCCGGCTGGCAGCCGTGTCGGCGCCGCCGTTCCCCCGGCAATGAAGGAGTAAACCGATGCGCATCTGGGCAATCGCCAACCAGAAGGGCGGAGTCGGCAAGACCACTACCACCCTCGCCCTCGGCCGTGGCCTGGCTGCAATGGGCCACCGCGTGCTGCTGATCGACCTCGATCCGCATGCCTCGCTCAGCCGTGCCTTCGGCGTACCGGTGGATCCACCGCCGGCCGGCGTGCTGGAACTGTTCGGTGCGCCGCCGGTCGATCTGTCCAGCCTGTGCCACGCCAGCAGCATCCACGGCCTGGACTACGTCTGTGCGCAGTCGGCGCTGGCCACGCTGGAGCGGCGCAGCGCCAACCAGCCCGGCCTCGGCCTGGCTCTGCAGAACGCGCTTGCCCGCCATCAGGGACAGCACGACTACATCCTGCTGGACTGCGCGCCGACCCTCGGCCTGCTGATGATCAATGCACTGGCTGCGGCCGACCGCCTGATCATCCCGACCCAGGCCGAACCGCTGGCGCTGCATGGACTGGACGGCATGGTCCGCACCGGCGAGATGGTCGAGCGCTCGCGGCGCCGCCCGCTGCCGATCTCGATCCTGCCGACCCTGTTCGATCGCCGCACCCGCGCTGGCAACGAGTCGCTGCGCACCATGCAGGATCGTCATGGCACACGCGTATGGGAAGACGCGATTCCGATCGACACTCGCATCAGCAATGCCGCCGGCCTGACCCTGCCGAGCGTCGGCGAGGACTACCCGGGCCGCGGCCTGGCTGCGTACCGTCGCGCCCTCAACTGGATCCTCGGCGAGGATGCCCGCGCCCTGGAGCAGGCCGCATGAACAGCACCGGCGTACTGGACGACTATCTGGACGAGCTGTTGGGCGAGGCGATCGCTGTGGCGCCACCCGTCGCGCCGCCGGGTAATGCCGGGGCACGCCCAGCGAGCACAGCGGCACCGGAACGCGAACCGACCTGGGATGACCTGCCAGCCGAAGTGATCTACGAAACTGAAGCCGTCACCGCTGCCCCTGCCGTGGACGACGCCGCGCTGGAAGCCGCCTTCGAGGCCGCCTCTGCACCGGGTAGCACCGGGCCACGCCCTGCGAGCGCAGCCGAACCGGAGCGCGAGCCCACCTGGGACGACCTGCCGGCCGAAGTGATCTACGAGACCGAAGCCGTCGCCGCTACCCCTGCAATGGACGACGCCGCACTGCAAGCCGCTTTCGAGGCTGCCGCTACACCGGCCTCCGCCACGCAACGCGAGCCGACCTGGGATGACCTGCCGGACGAAGTGATTCACGAGACCGCTCCTGCGCCGGCTGCGGCCACCGCAAAGGCCGGCCCGGAGCCGACCTGGGACGATCTGCCCGATGAAGTGATCTACGAGACCGATCCTGCCGACAGCCATCGCCTCGCCCACACCGACAGCCCCGGCCTGCAGGCCGCATTCGAGGCGGCCTCCGGTGGCGAGGACGTGGCCACGCCACCACCCGCCACGGTTGCAGCACTGGCGCCTGCACCACGCCCCACCCCTGCACCGGCTGCAGCAGCACCGCCACCGCGCGTGGCGGTAGACGCTCCCGCTGGCAATCGACCTGGCACCTGGCAGGAACTGCAGGCGCAGGCACACCGCCCGGCCAGCAGCCCGCATCCGCAGAACCGCCGCGCCGGCGAGCGCACCTCGCGCTGGCTGCGCCTGCGTTGTGGTGCCCAGGCCTATGCACTGGAACTGCTGAAGGTGCAGGAAGTGGTCCTGCCGGTACCGTTGCTGCCTTTGCGCGGTACCGCCCCGGCCATGCTGGGGATAATGAACCTGCGCGGCCAGGTGGTGCCGGTAATGGACCTGGGCCTGCACCTGGGTGCAACCGCTGCCGAGGACGACGCACAGACCCGCATCGTGGTGCTGGAGGAAAACGGCGAGACCATCGGCCTGCGCGTGTCGGCCGTGGAAGACGTCGCCAACCTCACCGATTCGCAGATCGAGCCGCCTGATACGGCGCGCATCTGCCAGATTTCCAATGATCTGTTCCGTGGCGTTGCCCGGGTCAGCCAGCGGCCGATGATCCTGCTCGATGCCACGCAGCTGTTGAGCTGAGTCGGCGTTCCGCGCCGATTCCTCTAAAGAACCCCGCCGGGGTGCCGTTATGGATCACGGAACCGTTTGTCCGGAGCAACCATGAGCATTGTCGAACTGGGTGAGGATCTCGGCATCGAGAGCAGCACCGAGCTCAAGAACCGCCTTTCGCCGTTGGTGGCAGAGGCAGGCGAGCTGACCCTGGATGCGAGCCAGGTCACCCGCATCCACACGGCCGCCGTGCAGGTGCTGTGTGCGTTCGTGCAGGCGCGCCGCGAGGCAGGCCTCGGCACCGGCTTCCACGGCTGCACCGCAACCTTCCGTGATGCCGCACGCCTGCTTGGCGTCACCCAGGCCCTGGGCCTGGACGCAACCCATGACAACCTGAAATCTGTGGAGAACGCTGCATGAGCGCACGTATCTTGGTGGTGGACGATTCGGCGTCGATGCGCCAGATGGTTTCCTTCGCCCTCACCTCGGCCGGTTTTGCCGTCGAAGAAGCCGAAGACGGCGCGGTCGCGCTCGGTCGCGCAAAGGGCCAGCGCTTCAATGCGGTGGTCACCGACGTCAACATGCCGAACATGGACGGCATCGCGCTGATCCGCGAACTGCGCCAGCTGCCGGACTACAAGTTCACCCCGCTGCTGATGCTCACCACCGAATCGGCCGCGGACAAGAAGTCCGAAGGCAAGGCCGCCGGTGCCACCGGCTGGCTGGTCAAGCCGTTCAATCCCGAGCAGCTCGTCGCCACCGTGCAGAAAGTGCTGGGCTGATCGCCCCGCACTGCTCCCCCTCTTCGCTTCCGGATCGCCACTGCCATGAGCATGGACCTGCAACGCTTCCACGCCACCTTCTTCGAGGAGAGCCGCGAAGGCCTCGACGCGATGGAGGCTGGCCTGCTGGCCCTGGAATCGGGGCAACAGGACGCGGAGATCATCAATTCGGTGTTCCGCGCTGCCCACTCGATCAAGGGCGGCGCCGGCACCTTCGGCTTCGATGCGATTGCCGGCCTGACCCACGTGCTGGAAACGCTGCTCGATGAGCTGCGTGCAGGCAAGCGGGCGCTGGAAGGCCACGCTGTCGACGCCATGCTGTCTTCGGTGGACGTGCTGCGCGCCCTGCTGCGCGAAGCCGAACACGGCCAGGCCGCCGATCCCGCCGCTGTCGCCGCGGTGAAGGCGCGCCTGGAAGCAGTTCTTTCCGGACAAGCCGCAGCTGCCGCCCCGGCCGCCCCGGCTGCCAAGGTGGACGACACGCCGGAAGCCTGGCAGATCGGCTTCACCCCGGCACCGTCGCTGTTCATGAGCGGCAACGATCCACTGCGCATCATCCGCGAACTGGAACACCTCGGTTCGCTGCAGGTGGCTGCGCGCATGGAACGCCTGCCCGGCTTCGCCCAGCTCGACCCGCTCGAGGCTCATCTGGCGTGGGATCTCGGACTGGTCTGCAAAGTGCCGCGCAGCAAGATTGAAGACACCTTCGCCTGGGTACTGGACGACTGCGAGCTGGACATCCGTCCGGCCGCACCGCCGAGCCTGGCCACGCAGGCCCCGACCGCATCCGCTGCTCCCCCTTCCACAGCTGTTGCTGCACCGGCCGTGGCCACCACTCCTGCCGCCAGCGGTGGTGGCGGCCAGGAAGCGGAAACCTCGATCCGCGTCAGCGTCGACAAGGTCGATGCGCTGATCAACCTGGTCGGCGAACTGGTCATCACCCAGGCCATGCTCAAGCAGGTCTCGCACGCACTGGACCCGGTCCACGCCGAGAGCCTGTTCGCCGGCCTGGACCAGCTTGAACGCAACACCCGCGACCTGCAGGAAGCGGTGATCGGCGTGCGCATGCTGCCGGTCGATGCAGTGTTCCGCCGCTTCCCGCGCCTGGTCCGCGACCTCTCCGGCCGCCTCGGCAAGCAGGTCCGCCTGCGCACCGTCGGCGAAGGCACCGAGCTGGACAAGGGCCTGATCGAGAAGATCGCCGATCCGCTGGTCCACCTGGTGCGCAACTCGATCGACCACGGCCTGGAAATGCCGGACGTGCGACGTGATGCGGGCAAGGACGAGACCGGCACGATCACCCTGGCGGCATCGCACCAGGGCGGCCACATCGTCATCGAAGTCAGCGACGACGGCCGCGGCCTGGACCGTGCCAAGATCCTCGCCAAGGCCAGCGAGCGCGGCCTGGCCGTACCGGACAACCCGACCGATTCGCAGGTCTGGGACCTTATCTTCCAGCCCGGCTTCTCAACTGCAGACGCGGTCACCGACCTGTCCGGCCGCGGCGTCGGCATGGATGTGGTCCGTCGCAACATCCAGGCACTGGGTGGCGAAGTGCAGATCGAAAGCGGCCTCGGTACCGGTACTCGCACACTGATCCGCCTGCCGCTGACACTGGCCATCCTTGATGGCATGACCGTGGCGGTGGCCGGCGAAACCCTGATCCTGCCGCTGGCGTACGTGCTGGAGGCACTGCAGCCGCAGCCCGAGGACATCCGCAGCATGGCCGGCGAAGGCCGTGTGCTGCGCGTGCGTGGCGAATACCTGCCGATCCTGTCGCTGAGCGAGTACTACGGCTACGGCAACCGCGCTCCCGGCAGCGAATCGTTGGTGGTGGTGGTCGAAGGCGATGGCCAGAAGATCGCACTGGAAGTCGACGAGCTGGTCGGCCAGCAGCAGGTGGTGGTGAAGAACATCGAGAACAACTATCGCCGCATCGGCGGGGTGTCCGGTGCCACCATCCTCGGCGATGGCCGCGTGGCCCTGATCGTCGACATCGGTGGCCTCGTGCGCTCGCTGCGGATGCCGCAGGCCGCCTGATCCACACCGCATGCGTGCACTGAACCGCCGCCCTTCGGGGCGGCGGTTTTTCTTTGCGCGTGCGCCGACCATGTGTGGCTGGGGGTCAGATCCCTCTTCTTTGAAAAGGGATCTGACCCCAATCCGCCCCCGAACCCATTCCGTGAACTCCGTCGCCGCACTGGTTTCGTTCGCAACCACGCCACCGAAGCGCAAGCCGCGCCGCCGCAGCACTTTCGCGCCGTCATCCCTACGCAACCGAATGTGATCTGCGTCCATAAAGTCCGCCCGCAGCACGCCGCTATCTCGCTTTGACGGCCGTCACCGAACCCCCACCGGGCACCACCGTTCGCTCTGCAACCACCCCCAGCCGACGCAACGACGCCGGCATCCTGCCCACCTGGAGCACCCTGCATGAAGTGGTTCCAAGATCTGCCCATCGCCCGCAAGCTGGCCGTGGGGTTCACCCTCACCACCTTGATGACCCTCGTCCTCGGTGCATTCGCGCTGCTGCGGCTCAACGAGGCCAACAAGCAACTGGGCGAGATGGCCAGCAACGATATTCCCTCGGTGCAGCACCTCGGCGAGGCACGCTCGCAACTGGGCGAATTCCGCACCTACGAGCTGGCGCTGCTCAGCATGCTCGACCAGCCGGACAAGGTGGCCGACTACTACAAGCGCATGGACGACACCGCCAAGGCCGTGCACGACGAACTGGCCGCCTACTCGGCACTGCCTGCACTGGCCAAGGAGCGCGAGCTGTATGGCGCGGCCAACGTGCAGCTGGACCGCTACTTCGCCGCCAACAAGGCCATGCGCGAAGCGGTCGCCGCTGGCGATGGCGCTTTGGCGCGGCAGATCTCCGACGAACAGTCGCGGCCGGCACGCCGTGACCTGTTCGCTGCGATGAAGACCCTCGGCACCCACATCGCCGGCCTGATGGATGCCAAGATCGCCGATGCCAATGCCACCCACCGCACCAGCATGATCGCCATCATCGGCTGCATCGTGCTGCTGTCGCTGGTGGCCGCCGCGCTGGCCATGGTCATCTCGCGCGCTGTCACAGGTCCGCTGGGCAAGGCCGTGCACGCGATCCAGGCCGTCGCCCGTGGTGATCTCAGTGTCAGCACCCAGGCCACCAGCAAGGACGAAGCCGGCAAGATGCTGGCCGCCACGGCCGAGATGACCTCGATGCTGCGCCGCTTCTCCGAGCAGACCCAGTTGATGGCGCAGATGCATGCCGGTCCGGATATCAGCCACCGCATCCCGGAGGACTTCCCGGGCGTGTATGGCCAGCTGGCCGGCGGCATCAACACGGTGATCTTCGAACACCTGGATGCGATCCGCGATGCCATCGACGTGCTCAACCAGTACGCGATCGGCAATCTTGCACCGGACGCACGCCGCCTGCCGGGCAGCCGCGCGATCCTGCACGAGTCGATGGATGCCGCCAAGGCCAGCCTGCTCGCGATCAACACCCAGATCCAGCAGCTGGCCGCCGCTGCAGCAGCCGGCGACTTCAGCCAGCGCGGCGATGCCCAGCGCTTCCAGCATGACTTCAAGGTCATGATCGAGCAGCTGAACACCATGATGCAGGTGGCCGACGGCAATCTGGGCCAGTTGTCGCAGCTGCTGCAATCGATCGCTGCCGGCGACCTGACCGCACGCATGGATGGGCAGTTCAATGGTGTGTTCGCACGCATGCGTGACGACGCCAACACCACCGTCGCGCAGCTGACCCAGATCGTCGGCCAGATCCAGGCCAGCGCCTCCAGCATCACCCTCGCCGCCGGCGAGATCGCCTCGGGCAACAGCGACCTGTCGCGCCGCACCGAACAGCAGGCAGCCAATCTGGAAGAAACCGCCGCCTCGATGGAGGAGCTGACCTCGACCGTTCGCCAGAACGCCGAGCATGCCCGCCAGGCCAACCAGCTGGCGATCGGTGCGCACGGCGTGGCCTCGCAGGGCGGCGACGTGGTCGGCCAGGTGGTGACCACCATGTCGGCCATTGAAGCCTCCTCGAAGAAGATCGCCGAGATCATCTCGGTCATCGACGGCATTTCGTTCCAGACCAACATCCTGGCGCTGAACGCCGCGGTGGAAGCCGCACGCGCTGGTGAACAGGGCCGTGGCTTCGCCGTGGTCGCCAGCGAGGTGCGCACCCTCGCCCAGCGCTCCGCCGCCGCCGCGAAGGAGATCAAGGGCCTGATCGATGACTCGGTCGGCAAGGTCGCCGAAGGCTCCAGCCTGGTCCACCAGGCCGGCAGCACCATGGGCGAGATCGTCGCCTCGGTGCAGCGCGTGACCGACATCATGGCCGAGATCTCCGCGGCCTCGCAGGAACAGAGCGCCGGCATCGAGCAGGTCAACCAGACCGTGGTGCAGATGGACGAGACCACCCAGCAGAACGCCGCACTGGTAGAGGAAGCCACCGCCGCCGCACGCGCGATGGAAGACCAGGCCGTGCAGCTGGGCGAAGCGGTTGCCCGCTTCCGCCTGGCCTCGCAAGGTACGACGGCCGCGCCGACGCGCCTGGCTGCGGCACCGGTTCCGCGCCAGGTGGCGACCGCTGCGCCGGCTGCCAAGCGCGCACTGCGTGCGTCGGCGGCACAGCCGGCACTGGCCGCCGAGGGCGACTGGCAGGAGTTCTGAGGTAACGGGGTCGGATCCCTTTCCTGAGGGAAAGGGATCCGACCCCTCGCACGTGGAAAGTGATGCAATTCTCACTTCATAATCCTGCACAGTGGCCGATATCCCCATCGAGCCACGCGCCAACGCGTGCTGGCGCCCACCCTTGACCGTAGATTCCATGTCCGACGGCAACGACACTGCAGTGCACGATGTCCACGCGGCCGACGCCGCTGACGAACGTTTCCTGGTCCGCAACCCGCGCCAGCTGCGGCAGTTGCTGCGATCGCTGATCGACCAGCGATCACTGATCAACGCGCATATCGACGGCCGCGACCGATCGTTCCCGACTGCGCTGCTTGAGCTCGATGAAGACGAGGACACCCTGCTGCTCGATGGCAGTCCGCAGGAAGCGTCCAACCGCGCCGCCGAGCAGGCCGACCACCTTCTGTGCTTCGCCCAGCTTGAACGCGTGCTGGTGCGCTTCCGGCTGCAGGCACTGCAGCGCGTGGACAATGACGGCCACGTGGCATTCCGCGCCCCGCTGCCGGACGAGCTGGTACACCTGCAACGGCGGGAACTGTACCGGCTGGAAACCCCGGTCACCGACTCGCCGCAGCTGCAGCTGCCCTGCGGAGAAGACCGCAGCGGTACGCTGTCAATGCGGGTGGTTGATATCAGTGGCGGCGGCCTGGCCGTGGTAGTGCCCACCGACTGCGCGGTATTCAGCCTGCAGAAGCGCTACCCGGCCCTGCTCTCACTGCCGGACGGCCCGGACCTGGAGATCGAACTGGTGGTCTGCAACCTGCTGCCACAACGCCAGCCCAACGGCATCGAGGTCAAGCGCGTGGGCATGCGTTTCGACGGCCTGCCGCGTGGCGGCGACAGCGCCATCCAGCGCTACATCTTCCGCATTGACCGCCAGCGCAAGGCGCGCCGCAACGGCGAACTGTAGGGCAACACCGGCGCGCATGCCGGGGTCAGATCCCTTTTCCCTGAAAAGGGATCTGTCTCCTTCCCCGGGAGTGCCGGATACCTAAAGTCCCCCACCCAGGGGCCGATATCGAGCCTGACACCGGGACTTCCGGCAGAACCAGGACCCCTCGATGAACGACAAGACCAGCACCACCGCCAGCGCCGGTGGCGAATTCCTCAGCTTCACCCTCGGTGCCGAGCACTACGGCGTGGACATCCTCAAGGTGCAGGAAATCCGCGGCTACGACGCGGTCACCCGCGTACCGGATGCACCGGACTACATCAAGGGCGTGATCAACCTGCGCGGCACCATCGTGCCGGTCATCGACCTGCGCCTGAAGCTGCGCCTGGACAATGCCCGCTACGACGCCTTCACCGTGATGATCGTGCTGAACGTCGAAGACCGTGTGGTCGGCATCGTCGTGGACAGCGTCTCCGACGTGATCCCGCTGTCTGCCGAGCAGATCCGCCCGACCCCGGAATTCGGCGCTGCCGTCGATACCCGCTTCATTTCCGGCATCGGCACCCAGGATGACCGCATGTTGATCCTGCTGGACATCGAGACCCTTCTCGACAGTGCCGACATGGGCCAGGCCAGCCTGGTCGAAGACGCCGCCGCCTGAACCAGCGGACCTGCTTCACGTTCTGGTCACAAAACCCTTCAGTTCCCCGCGGCAGTGCCGATAGGGGGACAGAAGCCGGCCGCGCAGGAGCGCGCAGGACCGGAACGACCATCACCATCCCCGGAGATACACCTCGATGAAGTCCCTGCTTGCGTTCGTTTCGGCCGCTGTCCTGGCCACCACTGCCGCCTCCGCTTTCGCCCAGTCGGCCGACATGATCCCGCCGGAAATGGCACCGCGTTCGGTCGGCAAGGACGGCATGGTCTGTGGCAAGGTCGAAAAGGCCCGCTACGCAGAAGGTTCCGAAGGCCAGCCGACCTTCCTGTACATGGGCGGCGCATTCCCGCGCCACACCTTCTCGGCGCGCATCGCCGGCGAGAACCGCGGCAAGTTCTCCTTCCCGCTGGAAACCCTGGAAGGCAAGACCGTGTGCGTGATCGGCAAGATCCAGCGCGATGCCTCGCGTGCTGAAATCGAAGTCAGCTCGCCGGCAAGCCTGAAGCTGGCCAACATCAAGTAATCCGCCGTTCGTCGAACCACGCCGGACCTGGTGCCGGCGTGGTTTCTGCTGCAACCGGGCCCGATGCCCGGACGCGTCTGCCTTAGGAGATCGCAACGCCCATGCCGTGGATCAACAACCTGAAACTGATGCCGAAGCTGATGCTGACCTTCGGCGTTCTCCTGCTGGTGATGCTGCTGCAGGGCATCGTCGCCTACCGTGGCCTGCACTCGCTGAACAACGTCACCACCGAGCTGGCCGGTTCGCGCATGGAGAGCATCCGCATGGCCGGCGAGATGCGAGGCATGCTCGGCGAGTACCGCAACGCCGCCTACCAGCAGCTGATCCGCGCAAGCGACGACGTCAAGGCAGATGCTCGCAAGCAGTCCACTGAACTGCGCGAAAGCATGGACAAGTCGATCAAGGGCTATCCGGCGCTGGTCGACAACCCGCAGCAGAAGAAGCTGTTCGATACCTTCGCCAAGGAATGGAAGGAGGCACTGACCTCCTATGACAGCGTCACCGAGATGCTGGAGCTGGACCTGCCCGACGATGCGATCGATACCTTCGTCGGCGAGACCCGCGCCAAGCACCGCAAGGCCGGCGCTGCACTGGAAGCATTGATTGCCGAAGACAACCGCCTCGCCCGCGCATCGCGCGATGAGGCCGAATCAACCTACGCCGCCTCGGCCGTGCTGACCGTGATCGCCCTGCTGGGCGGTGCTGCGCTTGGCCTGGTGCTGGTCTGGCTGTTCGCCCGCGCCCTGGTCGGCAGCGTGCGTGGCGCCGTCTCGGTTGCCAATGATGTGGCCGGTGGCAAGCTTGATGGCCATATCGATGTCAGCCGCAAGGACGAAGTCGGCGAGCTGATGCAGGCCATGCAGCGCATGCAGCGCGACCTGCGCGAGCGCACCGAAACCGACCAGGCCATCGCCCGCGAGAACCTGCGCATCCGCACCGCGCTGGACTACAGCTCGACCGGCGTGTACCTGACCGACACCAGCAACACCATCGTCTACAGCAATCGCGCCCTGCAGCAGACTCTGACCCAGTACCAGGACGAGGTCCGCCGCGACCTGCCGGACTTCGATGCGCAGGCCTCGCTGGTCGGCAAGCCGGTCACCGTGCTCGAGCACCGTGGCGAGATGGATCAGACTCTGCTGGGCAACCTGAAGGCGCACGGCGTTGCCCGTCGTCCGATGCAGTACGGCGACGCCCAGTTCGCCCAGGTGGTGTCGACCATCCGCAACGAAGGCGGCGATACCGTTGGCTACGTAGTGGAGTGGCGCGACCGCACCCAGGAAGCGCAGGTCGAAGCCGAAGTTGCGCGCGTGATTGCCCAGGCTGCGGCCGGCGACCTGTCCGGCCGCATCGACGCCAACGACAAGGAAGGCTTCTTCCTGCAGCTGGCCCAGCAGATCAACGGCCTGCTCGACGCCAATGCCGGCAGCATCGAACAGATCTCCGGCCTGCTTGCCGCGCTGTCGCAGGGTGATCTGACCGTGCGCATGCACGGCGATTACCAGGGCGTGTTCGCCCGCATGCGCGATGATGCCAACGCCACCGCTGCGCAGCTGAGCGAGATCGTCACCCGCATCAAGCAGTCCAGCCGTGCGATCAGCTCGGCCGCCGGCGAAATCGCCTCGGGCAACAGCGATCTGTCGCGCCGCACCGAGCAGCAGGCCGCCAACCTGGAAGAAACCGCTGCCTCGATGGAGGAGCTGACCTCGACCGTTCGCCAGAACGCCGAGCATGCACGCCAGGCCAACCAGCTGGCGATCGGTGCGCACGGCGTGGCCTCGCAGGGCGGCGATGTGGTCGGCCAGGTGGTCACCACGATGTCGGCCATCCAGGCCTCGTCGAAGAAGATTTCGGAGATCATCTCGGTCATCGACGGCATCGCCTTCCAGACCAACATCCTGGCACTGAATGCCGCTGTGGAAGCCGCACGTGCCGGCGAACAGGGTCGCGGCTTCGCCGTGGTCGCCAGCGAGGTGCGTACCCTCGCCCAGCGCTCGGCCGCTGCCGCAAAGGAGATCAAGGGCCTGATCGACGACTCTGTCGGCAAGGTCAACGACGGCTCGGCGCTGGTGCACAAGGCCGGCGCGACCATGGGCGAGATCGTCGCCTCGGTGCAGCGCGTGACCGACATCATGGCCGAGATCTCCGCCGCCTCGCAGGAGCAGTCGGCCGGCATCGAGCAGGTCAACCAGACCGTGGTGCAGATGGACGAGACCACCCAGCAGAACGCCGCGCTGGTGGAAGAAGCCACCGCCGCCGCACGTGCGATGGAAGAACAGGCTGGGCACCTCAGCGAGGCCGTGTCGATCTTCGTGGTCGACGAAGCCGAGGTCGTGGCCGCTCCGCGCAAGGCAGTTGCAGCGCCGGCACCACGTGCCGCCGCACCGGTCGCACCGGCTGCGGTCGCCCCACCGGCCCGACGCACTGCAGGCGGCCGCCCGATGGCCACCGAACTGGCTGATGGAGACTGGCAGGAATTCTGATGCCCGCCTGACCTGACGCACGAGAACGCCCTGGCCCTGTGCTGGGGCGTTTTCGTTTACGGGGTATCTGGATATCAGCCAACGGCGGAGCCCCTCGGGGTGGTCGCGGAGAGCGGCGGATTTCCTTCGTTTGGGCCGGGAGGATGGGTTGCGCAGGGGACGCTGCAAGTACGTCCATGTAAGCTCGGTCGCCGTATCCATGCGGCTCACGCCCCTGCGCAACTCACCCTCCCGGCCAGGGACACTTTCCGTGCGCGTCCACCCCGGATTGAAAAGAAAAGAGCAAAAAGCAAAAGCCAGGTCGCGTCCGGGGTCAGATCCGTTTTCCTGCGGAAAACGGATCTGACCCCTCTTTCCACTTGGAAACCCAACGCTCTTGCCGTCCGCCGAAGTGAAGCCCTGGCGGGCCGGGTCGGGGCGGGCAGGCAGGACCGTTGGCGCCATGGATGGCGCCATCGAGCCCCCATGGATGGGTTCACGGCATGTCCTGCCTGCCCACCCCGACCCGGCCAACCCGTAGCAACCCCTCGCCATGACCTGCCGTTGCCGTTGCTGTTGCTGTTGCTTCAAAACCAGCCTGCCGCAGGCAGCGCCGCAGCCGCCGCTGCAAGGAAACCTGAATACGTTCGGACACTGCACCTCAATCCCCCGCCCCCGCGGCCGATAACGGGGTTGTCACGGCGTATCACGTCGCGACCGGCTCGGCGCCGCCCGCCTGCTTCAACCTGGTCCTGCTCGATGAATCTCCTGCATCGCTGGCAACACTACTTCAGCAACCTCTCCGTCCGGCGCAAGCTCAACCTGCTGACGCTGCTCATCGCGCTCGGCGTGATCGCGCTGTCGGTGATCGCCGCCCGCATGCAGTACCTGGACCTGACCGAGACCCGCAAGACTGCGCTGAAGACCCAGGTCGAACTGAGCGACGGCATCCTCCAGCACTACCATCGCCTGGCCGGTACCGGCGAGCTCAGCGAGGAAGCTGCCAAGGCCGCCGCCCTGCAGGCGCTGGAAGTGATGCGCGCCGAGAACGACACCTATTACTACAACGTCTACGACACCGGCTATCGCCTGCTGATGCACCCGTTCCGCAAGGACCTGGTCGGCAAGGAAATGAAGGAGTTCCGCACCGACGACGGCGTGCGCATCTACTACGACCAGGTCGAGGCGGCCAAGGCCGGCGGCGGCTTCGTCAACTACCGCTGGGCCAAGCCGGGCAGCAAGGGTGACGTCGAGAAGGTGGCCTACGCCAGCCTGTTCGCACCCTGGAACTGGGTGATCAGCAGCGGCGTCTACATGGATGACGTTCAGAAGCAGGCGCTGGTGTTCACCGCCATCATGGCGCTCTCCGGCGGCGTGCTGGTGCTGATCGTACTGGCCCTGAGCTGGGTCATCGGCAACCGCATCGCCGTGCCGTTGAAGCAGGCCACCGCCGTCGCCGAAGGCATCGCCGCCGGCAAGCTCGACAGCCATATCGGCCCGCAGCCGCATGATGAAACCGGCCGCCTGCTGGAAGCGATGGCCGGCATGCAGCAGCAGCTGCACGCGGTGATCGGCGGCCAGCGCGAAATGGCCCGGCGCCACGATGGTGGCGAGCTGAGCTACCGCATCGATGCCAGCGCCTTCCCCGGCGAGTACGGGCTGATGGTGCAGGAAACCAACGCCCTGGTCGGCGGCCATGTGCAGACCCTGCACGATGTACTGGAGGTGGTGCAGCAGTACGCTGTGGGCGATCTGAGCCGCGACATCGCGCGCTACCCCGGCGAGAAGGCCGCGATGACCACCACCGTCGACACGGTCAAGGCCAACCTCGGCCGCATCAACGCCGAGATCAAGCAACTGGCCAGTGCCGCCGCCGCAGGCGACTTCAGCCGTCGTGGCGACGCGCAGCGCTTCGATCACGATTTCCGCCTGATGCTGGAAAACCTCAACGCGATGATGGCGGTCAGCGATGACAACCTCGGCAAGCTCTCGCAGCTGCTGTCGGCCATCGCCGAAGGCGACCTGACCGCGCGTATGCATGGTGATTACCAGGGCGTGTTCGCGCGCATGCGTGACGACGCCAACACCACCGTCACCCAGCTGACCCAGATCGTCGGCCAGATCCAGGCCAGCACGTCCAGCATCACCCTCGCCGCTGGTGAGATCGCGTCGGGCAACAGCGACCTGTCGCGCCGTACCGAGCAGCAGGCCGCCAACCTGGAAGAAACCGCGGCCTCGATGGAAGAGCTGACCTCCACCGTGCGCCAGAACGCCGAGCATGCCCGCCAGGCCAACCAGCTCGCCATCGGCGCGCAGGGTGTGGCCTCGCAGGGTGGCAGCGTGGTCGGCCAGGTGGTCAACACCATGTCGGCCATTGAAGCCTCCTCGAAGAAGATCGCCGAGATCATCAGCGTCATCGACGGCATCGCCTTCCAGACCAACATCCTGGCCTTGAACGCCGCGGTGGAGGCTGCGCGTGCCGGTGAACAGGGCCGCGGCTTCGCCGTGGTCGCCAGCGAAGTGCGCACCCTCGCCCAGCGCTCGGCCGCTGCCGCCAAGGAGATCAAGGGCCTGATCGATGATTCTGTCGGCAAGGTCGCCGAAGGCTCCAGCCTGGTGCACCAGGCCGGCAGCACCATGGGCGAGATCGTCGCTTCGGTGCAGCGCGTGACCGACATCATGGCCGAGATCTCCGCAGCGTCGCAGGAGCAGTCGGCCGGCATCGAGCAGGTCAACCAGACCGTGGTGCAGATGGACGAAACCACCCAGCAGAACGCTGCGCTGGTGGAAGAAGCCACCGCTGCCGCGCGCGCGATGGAAGACCAGGCCGCGCAGCTGGCCGATGCAGTTGCGATCTTCCGCCTCGACAACCAGGTCTCGGCCGCAGTGAAGGCCGTGGCCGCCCGCATCGAGCCAGCCACCACTGCAGCGGTCGCGCCGCGTCCGCAGCCCGCACCGGCACCATTGCGTCGCAGCAGCAACGCCAGCACCTTCGTCGCCAGCGACAGCGACTGGCAGGAATTCTGAGACCCACCCGCGGCGGCTTCGGCCGCCGCCTCTGCCGATGGACACGTCCCCCGTGCAAAGTCCTACTCCCATCGTCACCGGCCCGCGCGAATTCGGGTTCGCCGACCGTGATTTCCGCCGCGTCTGCGACCTGATCTACCAGCGTGTGGGCATCGCCCTCGCCCCGGCCAAGCGCGACATGGTCTATGGCCGCCTGTCGCGCCGCCTGCGCACGCTGGGCATGCGCAGCTTCCAGCAGTACCTGGACCACCTGGAACAGGAGGACGGCGATGAGTGGCAAGCGTTCACCAACGCCCTGACCACCAACCTAACTTCATTCTTCCGTGAGCCGCACCACTTCGACAAGCTGCGCGAAGAACTGCAGCAGCGCGCCAGCCGTGCGCCGCTGCTGCTGTGGTCCTGCGCGGCGTCCACCGGCGAAGAGCCCTACTCGATGGCGATCACCGCCTGCGAGGCCTTCGGCACCCTGAAGCCACCGGTACGCATCATCGCCACCGACGTCGATACCCAGGTGCTGGCCACCGCCGGCCGTGGCGTCTACAACATCGATCGCGTCACCAGCCTCGATCCGGACCTGCGCCGCCGCTACTTCCAGCGCGGCAGCGGCCCCAACGAGGGCCAGTGCCGCGTGCTGCCAGCGCTGCGCGAGCTGATCGAGTTCCGCCCATTGAATCTGCTCGCCCCGCGCTACGACGTCGGCGGCCCGTTCGATGCGCTGTTCTGCCGCAACGTGATGATCTACTTCGACAAGCCGACCCAGCGCGCGATCCTGGGCCGGCTGGTGCAGCACCTGTCCGACGATGGCCTGCTCTACACCGGCCACTCAGAGAACTACCTGCACGCCGCCGACCTGATCCAGCCCTGCGGACGCACCCTGTACCGCCGTGCGGCAAAGGCAGGCGCATGAACGCATCGCTGCGTACCGACGATGTGATGCGTTACCAGGACGCGCGCTTCAAGACCATTGCAGCCAAGCTGCTGCCGACCCAGTATCTGGTGGTCGACGACACCACCGCGCTGACCACTACGCTCGGCTCCTGCGTGGCGGCCTGCCTGCGCGACCCGGTGCTGAAGATCGGCGGCATGAACCACTTCCTGCTGCCCGAAGGCAACGCCGGCGACGGCGCACCCGCGCGCTACGGCAGCTATGCGATGGAACTGCTGATCAACGACATGCTCAAGCGCGGCGCACACCGCAAGCGCATCGAAGCCAAGGTGTTCGGCGGCGCCAACGTGCTCAAGGGTTTCACCAGCAATCCGGTCGGCACCCGCAACGCCGAGTTCGTGCGCCAGTACCTGCAGGCCGAGCACATTCCGATCATCGCCGAGGACCTGTGCGGCATCCATCCGCGCAAGATCTGGTTCTTCGCCGATACCGGCCGCGTGGTGGTGCAGCGCCTGCCACACGCACACGAAGCCGAAGTAGCCGCGACCGAATCGGCCGTGCGTGCACGCCTGTCCAAGACCCCGGTCACCGGTGGCGTGGAGCTGTTCGAATGACGCTCACCGGCAACGCCCCCTGCCGGGTCCTGATCGTCGACGACTCCGCCGTCGTACGGCAGATGCTGACCGAAATCCTGTCCAGCGATCCGGGCATCGACGTGGTCGGCACCGCCGCCGACCCGCTGCTCGCCCGCGAGAAGATCAAGCGCCTGGCCCCGGACGTGATCACCCTGGACGTGGAAATGCCGCGCATGGACGGCCTGGCGTTCCTGGAAAACCTGATGCGCCTGCATCCGCTGCCGGTGGTGATGATCTCCTCGCTGACCGAGCGCGGTGCCGACACCACGCTGCAGGCGCTCGCCCTGGGTGCGGTCGATTTCGTTTCCAAGCCCAAGCTCGATGTGTCGCGCGGCCTGCAGGCCTACGCCGATGAGATCATCGCCAAGGTCAAGATGGCCGCCCGCTCACGCGTGCGCCCGCTGGTGCGCACCGCCGCACCCAAGCTCATCCTGGATGCCGCGCCGTCCGTGCGCCCGGCCGCGCCGCACTTCCGCACGACCGACCGGCTGATTGCGATCGGCTCGTCGGCCGGCGGCACCGAAGCACTGCGTGTGGTGCTGGAAGGCCTGCCGGCGGATGCCCCGGCCGTGGTGATGACCCAGCACCTGCCGGCCAGCTTCAGCAGCGCCTTCGCCGAACGCCTGGACCGCCACTCGGCGATGGCCGTGCGCGAGGCAAGTGACGGCGAAGCCGTGCTGCCCGGCCATGCCTACCTGCCGCCCGGCGGCAAGCACCTGCGGATCATCCGTGACGGTGCGCGCTGGCGGTGCCGCGTGGACGACGGTCCTGCGGTGAACCGGCACAAACCGGCGGTGGACGTGCTGTTCCGCTCGGTGGCGCAGGCCGCCGCTGGCAATGCCATCGGCGCCATCCTCACCGGCATGGGCGACGACGGCGCACGCGGCCTGCTGGAAATGCGCCAGGCCGGCGCCCCGACCCTGGTGCAGGACGAAGCCACCAGCGTGGTCTGGGGCATGCCCGGTTCCGCGTTCAAGCTGGGTGCGGCCGAAGAGCAGGTGCCACTGGAGCGGATCGCCGAGCGGCTGCTCGCCCTCGCCCGCGGCTGATTGGCTTGGTGATCCGTTTTTGAGAAATTCCTGCTATCGGATGATGAGCAGAGACCCGCCCGCTTGTTTCAACTGAAAATCTTGAACAGAAAATGGATGAATTTCTGAAGGATCTGTACTTTCACGAGCTTTCGGCACGGGAGAGAATTGTTTCAAGACTTCAGCTCTACTTCGGCTTTCAGGCATCCATAGTTGCTGCGGCCGCCTACATGACCAGAATGCTGGACTATTCCTGCAATTGGTGGGTAGTGCTCATGTTCTGGATCTGCATCCTGGCAAGCGCAGCTCCATTGTCTGGATCAATCTATTTCGCGATTCGAGCACTTACGGGCCACACCTATGCCACTTTCCCCCTTGCCAAGGAGGCGATAGGGCACCGCGCGAGGCTCATTCAGTACCGACTAGATCACTTGAGTTCCGAAGCAGCTGCTCCGAAGTCTGGTTTTCCTGGAGTTGATGCATTTGCCATCCAAGCCATTGCGGAATGCATTGACTTCAACCACAACGTCAATGAGTCGAGAAATCGCATAATCAGGCGAACTTTTGCGAACATCTGCTATGCCGGAGGCCTCCTGAGTCTATCGGCCTTTGTTTTTGTGATATTTGATCTCGACACATCTTCGCCACGAAAGAACCACCTCGTAGAGGACGTAAACATTAAGCGCTCGCTTGATGCCTTGACCGAATTGATCGACAAGATCCAAACTGAGCAAAGGAGTTCAAATCGATGATTGACCAGAAAAGTTCCAATGAAGACGCTCCTTCAGGCCCGTCCTCTGGGCCCATCCCGCCCCCGCTTCCCCCGCCGCCGCCGCCACTCCCCCCCGGGCTCCAATACACGACAGAGCGTTTCCACGACCCGCTCCCTCCTGACCACGAAATATTGAAGGGTTAGTTGATTGAGGCGAAGGAATCGTCTTCGCCACGCAACTCAACTGCCGTCCAGATGACAGGCTTCAGCACAAAAAACCCCCGGCTTTCACCGGGGGTTTTTCATTTCAATAGTGCCGGCCAGCGGCCGGCACTACCCTCAGGCAGCGACCGTGTTGGCCACGTCCTGGTATTCCTCGATCTGGTCGAAGTTCATGTAGCGGTAGATCTCGCTGCCGCTGGCGGCGATCACACCGATATCGGCCATGTACTCTTCCTTGGTCGGGATGCGACCCAGACGCGAGCAGATCGCGGCCAGTTCGGCCGAACCCAGGTACACGTTGGTGTTGCGGCCCAGGCGGTTCGGGAAGTTGCGGGTCGAGGTCGACATCGCGGTGGAGCCTTCGCGGATCTGCGCCTGGTTGCCCATGCACAGCGAGCAGCCCGGCATTTCCATGCGTGCGCCGGTCGCGCCGAAGGTGCCGTACACGCCTTCCTTGGTCAGCTCGGACGCATCCATCTTGGTCGGCGGGGCCACCCACAGGCGGGTCGGCAGGTCACGCTTGCCTTCCAGCAGCTTCGCAGCCGCACGGAAGTGACCGATGTTGGTCATGCACGAACCGATGAACACTTCGTCGATCTTGGCGCCAGCGACTTCGGACAGGGTCTTCACGTCGTCCGGGTCGTTCGGGCAGGCCACGATCGGCTCGTGGATATCGGCCAGGTCGATCTCGATGACGGCGGCGTATTCGGCGTCCGCATCCGGCTCCAGCAGCTCCGGGTTGGCCAGCCACGCTTCCATCTTCTCGATACGGCGCTGCAGCGAGCGCGGATCCTGGTAACCCTCGGCAATCATCCACTTCAGCAGGGTGATGTTGCTGGTCAGGTACTCGATGATCGGTTCCTTGTTCAGGCGCACCGAGCAACCGGCAGCCGAACGCTCGGCCGAAGCGTCGGACAGCTCGAACGCCTGCTCGACCTTCAGTTCCGGCAGGCCTTCGATTTCCAGGATGCGGCCGGAGAAGATGTTCTTCTTGCCAGCCTTGGCCACAGTCAGCAGGCCCGACTTGATTGCGTACAGCGGGATCGCGTTGACCAAATCACGCAGGGTCACGCCCGGCTGCATCTTGCCCTTGAAGCGCACCAGCACCGATTCCGGCATGTCCAGCGGCATCACGCCGGTGGCAGCGGCGAAGGCCACCAGGCCCGAACCGGCCGGGAACGAAATGCCCACCGGGAAACGGGTGTGCGAGTCACCACCGGTACCGACGGTATCCGGCAGCAGCATGCGGTTGAGCCAGCTGTGGATCACGCCGTCGCCCGGACGCAGCGAGACGCCGCCACGGGTGGAGATGAACTCCGGCAGGGTGTGGTGGGTCTTCACGTCCACCGGCTTCGGGTACGCAGCGGTGTGGCAGAACGACTGCATCACCAGGTCGGCCGAGAAGCCCAGGCAGGCCAGGTCCTTCAGCTCGTCGCGGGTCATCGGGCCGGTGGTGTCCTGCGAACCGACCGAGGTCATCTTCGGTTCGCAGTAGGTGCCCGGGCGCATGCCCTGGCCTTCCGGCAGGCCACAGGCGCGGCCGACCATCTTCTGCGCCAGCGAGAAGCCCTTGCCGGTGTCGACCGGCTGCACCGGCAGACGGAACAGGTCGGTCGGGGCCAGGCCCAGCGCCTCGCGCGCCTTACCGGTCAGGCCGCGACCGATGATCAGCGGAATGCGGCCACCGGCACGCACTTCGTCGAACAGCACTTCGGACTTGACCTGGAACTCGGCGATCACTTCACCGTTCTTCAGCGCCTTGCCTTCGTACGGACGCAGCTCGACCACATCGCCGTGCTCCATCTTCGACACGTCCAGCTCGATCGGCAGTGCGCCGGCATCTTCCATGGTGTTGTAGAAGATCGGAGCGATCTTCGAACCCAGGCAGACGCCACCGGCGCGCTTGTTCGGGATGAACGGAATGTCATCGCCGGTCCACCACAGCACACTGTTGGTAGCCGACTTGCGCGAGGAACCGGTGCCGACCACGTCGCCGACGTAGGCAACCAGGTGGCCCTTGTCCTTCAGCGACAGGATCTGCTGGATCGGGCCGCGCTTGCCGTCTTCTTCCGGGGTGAACGGCGCGTCGTCGCGCTTGTTCTTCAGCATCGCCAGGGCGTGCATCGGAATGTCCGGGCGGGTGGTCGCGTCCGGTGCCGGCGACAGGTCGTCGGTGTTGGTCTCGCCCGGCACCTTGAACACGGTGACGGTCAGGCTCTGCGGCACTTCCGGGTTGCTGGTGAACCACTCGGCATCGGCCCAGCTCTGCAGCACGGACTGGGCGTTGGCATTGCCGGCCTTGGCCTTTTCCTGCACGTCATGGAACGCATCGAACACCAGCAGGGTCTTCTTCAGGCCGTTGGCGGCGATGGTGCCGACGCTGGCGTCGTCCAACAGCTGCACCAGCGGCGCGACGTTGTAGCCGCCGAGCATGGTGCCCAACAGTTCGGTGGCGCGCTCACGGCTGATCAGCGGGTTCTGCTCGCTGCCCAGGGCGATCGCCGCCAGGTACGAGGCCTTGACCTTGGCCGCGTCATCGACGCCGGCCGGCACGCGGTGGGTCAGCAGGTCGAGCAGGAACTCGGCCTCGCCCTGCGGCGGGTTCTTCAGCAGTTCGATGACATCGGCCGTCTGCTGCGCGCTCAGCGGCAGCGGCGGGATGCCAAGCGCAGCGCGCTCGGCGACGTGGTGGCGGTAGGCTTCCAACATGACAACTCCCGGGTAATGCGTAGGTTGAAAAAAAGTGGGCTCAGGCTTGCGGCACGATCAGCTTCAGGCCCTTGAAGTAGTCGCGGTAAAACGTATCGTTCCAGGTGATCAGGCCGTCGCACTGCAACAGTGCGTGGGCGCCGACCATGAATTCATCCAGGCTGCGGCGGCTGCCGCTGCGCTGGCGGTGGCGACGGTGCATCTCGCCGGCGCGCAGCGCCGACTTGGCTTCCATCGGGTTGAAGTGCACGCCCATTTCTTCCAGCGCTTCGAGCACCTCGGCGCCGCCACGCAGCGATGCGCAGACCTCGGCCAGGGTCGCGCCGCAGACCACCACACGGCCGCCGACCAGGCTCTGCCTGAGGATGGCTTCCACGGCATCGGCCTGCGGACCATTGCTGAGCAGCTCGACCAGCACCGGTGAATCGACGGCGATCATCACGACTTATTCCTCGTCACGCACCGCGCGTACGGCCGCGTCCGACGATTCGAAGCCGTCCAGCGCGAACTTGCCGCGCGCCCGTGAAATGGCATCGTCAACACTCTTGCGCAGAATGATGCGGCTGCCGTCCAGTTCGACCTTCAGCAGCGTGCCCTTGGTCAGGCCGAGGGCATCACGCACCGCCTTGGGAAGGGTGATCTGTCCGCGTTCTGCAACAGTGGCTTCCATCGGTAGGCCCTCCAGAGTATGCACAAATTATACATACTTCCCCGGGCATACTTCCACCCTGAACAGGACCGGCACCCCGCCAGCCCTTGCCTCGCAAAGGATCGGCCACAAACGTGACATACGCCATACACCTTCCCCTGTAGTCTGGAACCGATGCCGCAGGCCGGAACCCGGCCCGGATGAATCCATTCAGTCTGGGGTTCATACTGGGACCACCGGGGCCGTCAGGCCCACGGCGACCGCAAGCAGGTCCGCCCATGCGCGGGCCACTGCAAGCCATCCGCAAGAAGGAGTTACCCCGCATGAGCGATTCGTTCTCCACCCGCAGCCAGCTGAACGTCGGCGGCAAGACCTACGACTACTTCAGCCTGCCCACGCTGGGCCAGCGCTTCGATATCTCCCACCTGCCCTACTCGATGAAGATCCTGCTGGAGAACCTGCTCCGGCACGAGGACGGCGGCATCACCGTCGGCAAGGACCACATCGAAGCCGTGGCCCGCTGGAACCCGGCGGCCGAGCCAGACACCGAGATCGCCTTCATGCCGGCGCGCGTGGTCCTGCAGGACTTCACCGGCGTGCCCTGCGTGGTCGACCTGGCCGCGATGCGCGATGCGGTGGTCAAGCTCGGCGGCTCGCCTGAGCAGATCAATCCGCTGATTCCCTCCGAACTGGTCATCGACCACTCGGTGCAGGTCGATGTGTTCGGCAAGCCGGACGCGCTGGACCTCAACGGCAAGATCGAATTCCAGCGCAACCAGGAACGCTACGGCTTCCTGCGCTGGGGACAGAAGGCCTTCGACAACTTCAAGGTGGTGCCGCCCAACACTGGCATCGTCCACCAGGTGAACCTGGAGAACCTGGCCCGCGTGGTGATGACCGCGGACAAGGACGGCACGGCGGTCGCCTACCCCGATACCGTGTTCGGCACCGACAGCCACACCACCATGATCAATGGCATCGGCGTGCTCGGCTGGGGCGTGGGCGGCATCGAAGCCGAGGCCGCAATGCTCGGCCAGCCTTCGTCGATGCTGATCCCGCAGGTGGTCGGCTTCAAGCTGACCGGCAAGCTGCCCGAGGGCGCCACCGCCACCGACCTGGTGCTGACCGTCACCCAGATGCTGCGCAAGCTCGGCGTGGTCGGCAAGTTCGTCGAGTTCTACGGTGATGGCCTGCAGCATCTGCCACTGGCCGACCGCGCGACCATCGGCAACATGGCCCCCGAATACGGCGCCACCTGCGGCATCTTCCCGATCGACAACGAATCGCTGACCTACCTGCGCCTGTCCGGCCGCGGTGAAGAGCAGATCGCCCTGGTCGAAGCCTATGCCAAGGCGCAGGGCCTGTGGCACGACGCCAACAGCCCGCATGCGCAGTACAGCACCACGCTGGAACTGGACATGGGCACGGTGAAGCCGTCGCTGGCCGGTCCCAAGCGTCCGCAGGACCGCGTGCTGCTGGAAGACGTGCAGAAGAACTACCGCGACGCGCTGGTCGGCATGACCGCCAACCGCGACAAGCGCAGCGAGGATGTCTCCACCTTCGTCAATGAAGGCGGCGGCGCGGCAGTGGGCAACGAGCAGCTGGCCAAGGGCTACGCCGACATCGAGATGGATGGCAGGAAAGTGCGGCTGAAGGATGGCGCGGTGGTCATCGCCGCCATCACCTCGTGCACCAACACCTCCAACCCGGCGGTGATGATCGGTGCCGGCCTGCTGGCCCGCAACGCGGCCGCCAAGGGGCTGGACCGCAAGCCGTGGGTCAAGACCTCGCTCGGCCCAGGCTCGCGCGTGGTCACCGACTATCTTGAAAAGGCCGGCGTTCTCACCGAGCTGGAGAAGATCGGCTTCTACGTGGTGGGCTATGGCTGCACCACCTGCATCGGCAACTCCGGCCCGCTGCCGACCGAAGTCAGCGCCGGCATCGCCAGTGGTGATCTGGTGGTGACCTCGGTGCTGTCGGGCAACCGCAACTTCGAGGGCCGCGTGCACCCCGAAGTGAAGATGAACTACCTGGCCAGCCCGCCCCTGGTGGTGGCCTATGCCATCGCAGGCACCACCGACATCGACCTGACCACCGAACCGCTGGGCACCGGCAGCGATGGCCAGCCGGTGTACCTGCGCGACATCTGGCCGAGCAACAAGGAGATCGGCGACGTCATCGCCGCCACCGTCGGCCCGGAGATGTTCAAGCAGAACTACGCCGACGTGTTCAAGGGCGATACCCGCTGGAACACCATCGCCTCGCCGGACGGTGACCTGTACGAATGGAGCGATGCCTCCACCTACATCAAGAACCCGCCCTACTTCGACGGCATGACCATGCAGGTCGGCAGCATCGATGATGTGCACGGCGCGCGGGTGATGGGCCTGTTCGGCGATTCGATCACCACCGACCACATCTCCCCGGCCGGCAACATCAAGAAGGATTCCCCCGCCGGACGCTTCCTGCAGGAGCGTGGCGTGCAGCCGGCCGACTTCAACAGCTACGGCAGCCGCCGCGGCAACGATGATGTGATGGTGCGCGGCACCTTCGCCAACATCCGGATCAAGAACCTGATGTTCGGCGGCGAAGAAGGCGGCAACACCCTGTACTACCCCGCCGGCGGTGGCCAGCCGGAGAAGCTGGCGATCTACGATGCGGCCATGAAGTACAAGGCCGACAAGGTGCCACTGGTGGTGCTGGCCGGCAAGGAATACGGCACCGGCTCGTCGCGTGACTGGGCGGCCAAGGGCACCCTGCTGCTGGGAGTGAAGGCGGTCATCGCCGAGAGCTTCGAGCGCATCCACCGCTCCAACCTGGTCGGCATGGGCGTGCTGCCGCTGCAGTTCCGCAACGGTGAAAACGCACAGAGCCTGGGCCTGGACGGTTCGGAAGTGATAGACATCACCGGCCTGCAGGACGGTGCCAGCAAGCGTGCCACGGTCACCGCGACCAAGGCCGACGGCACCAAGAAGACCTTCGAAGTCTCGGTGATGCTGCTGACCCCGAAGGAAGTGGAGTACTTCCGCCACGGTGGCCTGCTGCAATACGTGCTGCGCCAGCTGGCAGGTCGCTGAACCCTTCCGTGGACCCAATGGGCGGAAGCCCGGCCCCCGCGCCAGCGCGGGGGCGCTGCGGAGGCGCGCGAACCCGTGGTTCGCAAGCGCGCCTCCTCGCCCACCACGGTGGCCTGCTGCAATACGTGCTGCGCCAGCTGGCTGCACGTTGATCGAGCGTACTGCGTAGGTAGAGCCAGGCCATGCCTGGCTGCGACAAGACAAAAGGGCCGGATCCTCACAGATCCGGCCCTTTGCTTTGGCGTTCGCCGGGCAGCGCCCGGCGCTACCTACCGCCGCGGTGCGTCCGGGTCGGTGCGCAGCGCCTTCAGCAGGCCCCACATGTAGAACGCCAGGATGAACGAGAACGGCAGACCACACAGCACCACCGCCGTCTGCATCGCGCTGAAGTTGCCGGCCAGCAGCAGGCCGACACTGGCCACGGTGATGCCCACCGCCCAGAACACCCGCAGCCAGATCGGCGCGTCGTGGCCGTCCTCCACGCCGTCATCGACACGGCGGGTGCACAGGTTGGCGATCATCAGCGTGCCCGAATCGACCGGGGTCAGGAACAGCACGAAGCCGATCACCACCGCGGCACCGGCCACGTATGGTGCACCAGGCAGGTACTCAAGCAGCTTGAACAGGGTCATTGCCGCATCGTGCTGGGCTACCTCGCCAATAACCGCCTGGCCGTGATTGAGCACCAGATCGATAGCCGTGTTGCCGAAGATCGACAGCCAGGCCAGGGTGAAACCGAGCGGGATCAACAGTACGCCCATGATCACTTCACGGATGGTGCGGCCACGCGAGATGCGCGCCACGAAAAGGCCCACGAACGGCGCCCAAGCGATCCACCAGGCCCAGTAGAACAGCGTCCACGAGCCCATCCACTCACGGCCCTTGGGGTCGTTGAGGTACATGTCGAAGCTCTTGCGCACGAACGCGCCGAGGTAATCGCCGGTGTTCTGGATCAGGCCGTCGAACAGGTGCAGGGTCGGGCCGGTGACCAGCACGAACAGCAGCAGGCCGCACAGCAGGCGCACGTTGAGGTTGGAGAGCCAGGCAATGCCCTTCTCCACGCCCGCTACCACGCCGATGGTGGCAACGGCCATCATCACCAGCACGATCGCCACCAGCACCTGCGGCGTATCCGGAATGTGGAACAGGTAGACCAGGCCGGACTGCACCACCAGCGCGCCGATGCCAAGATTGGTCACCATCGAGATCAGCGTGGCAAGGATGCCGAAGCCATCGACCATGTCGCCGATGCGGCCATGGATGCGCTCGCCGAAGATCGGGTACAGCGCCGAGCGCAGCGCCAGTGGCAGGTCGCGGCGGTAGGCGAAATAGCCCAGTGCCACGCCGACCAGCGCGTACAGCGCCCAGCCGTGCAGGCCCCAGTGCAGGAAGGTCAGCACCATCGCCTCGCGGCCCGCTGCCACCGTTCCGCCGGGCTGCCCGGGCGGATTGAGGAAATGGTCCAGCGGCTCGTAGGCGCCGTAGTACAGCAGCGCGATGCCGATGCCGGCCGAGAACAACATCGACACCCAGGCCACGTAGCCGAAGGCCGGCGATTCCTCGTTGTGGCCGAGGCGGATGCGGCCATACGGCGAGAACGCCAGCCACAGCACGAAGCCCAGGCACAGCACGATCAGCAGCATGTACCACCAGCCGAACGCCGCCGAGACCTCGGCCTGCGCCCATTGCAGCCAGTGCTCGCTGCCTTCGGGATAGAGAACGGTGAGCAGCCCGAGGATGCCGATCGACACCGAGGAACTGAAGAAGACAAAACGGTTCAAGCGCAGGGGCGAACGCTTGGGATGAGCCAGGGAAGACATGGGGTCGTCTCATCAAGTCCGAGGGAGCACATGGGCGGGGCCGGACCGGTAAACCGGGCCCATGGCGTGGGGCGCGAGCGCATCCTAGGGTTTATTGATTGAACGTTCAATCAATAAAAAGCATAATGGTCGGCAGCCCGATCCTTCGGGTCGCAATCCGTGGAGAGACAATGCCGAAGAAAGGCGTGGAACCGGTTCGGCGCGAGCAGCTGATCCGGGCCACTTTCCAGACCATCGACGAGATCGGCATGGCCGATGCGACCGTCGCCACCATCGCGAAGAAGGCCGGGCTGTCCAGCGGCATCGTCGCCCATTACTTCGGCGACAAGGACGGCCTGCTCAATGCTGCAATGCGGCAGATCCTGCGCGAACTGAAGGAGGCGGTCGCCCGCTACCGCGCCGACGTCGGCGACGACCCGCGCGACCAGCTGCGCGCCATCGTCGACGGCAACTTCGACGACAGCCAGATCAACGGCACCGCGATGCGCGTCTGGCTGACCTTCTGGGCCGCCAGCATGCACCAGCCGGAACTGGCCCGGCTGCAGCGCGCCAACGACCAGCGCCTGTTCTCCAACCTGTGCCACCAGTTCAACCGCCTGCTGCCCCACCCGCAGGCCCGCCTGGCCGCCCGTGGCCTGGCCGCGATGATCGACGGTCTGTGGCTGCGCGGCAGCCTGGTCGGCGGCCAGTTCAATGCCGAGAAGTCCCGGCGCATCGCTTACGGCTACATCGACTTCCAGTTGCAGGCTGCCGCGCTATAAGCGTTGCAGCACCCGCCCCCTTCCAAGGAGTACGCCCCATGACCACCCTGCCCGTCCAACAGCTCTACATCCACGGCCAGCGCGTCGATGCCACCAGCGGCAAGACCTTCAGGACCGTCAACCCGGCCACCGGTGAAGTGATCGCTGAAGTGCAGGTCGCCAGCCAGGCTGACGTCGAGCGCGCCGTGCAGAGCGCGGCCGAAGGCCAGAAGGTGTGGGCGGCGATGACCGCCATGGAGCGTTCGCGCATCCTGCGCCGCGCCGTCGAGATCCTGCGCGAGCGCAACGACGAGCTGGCCCATCTGGAAACCCTTGACACCGGCAAGGCGCTGGCCGAAACCACCACCGTGGACATCGTCACCGGTGCCGACGTGGTCGAGTACTACGCCGGCCTGGCCACCGCCATCGAAGGCATCCAGCTGCCGCTGCGCGAATCGAGCTTCTTCTACACCCGCCGCGAGCCGCTGGGCGTGGTCGCCGGCATCGGCGCCTGGAACTACCCGATCCAGATCGCCATGTGGAAGTCGGCACCGGCGCTGGCCGCCGGCAACGCGATGGTGTTCAAGCCGTCCGAAGTGACGCCGCTGACCGCGATCCGACTGGCCGAAATCTACACCGAAGCCGGCGTGCCGGCCGGCGTGTTCAACGTCGTGCAGGGCCCTGGCCGCGAGATCGGCCAGTGGCTGACCGAGCACCCGGTGATCGAGAAGATCTCCTTCACCGGCGGCGTCGCCACCGGCAAGAAGGTCATGGCCAGCGCCGCGTCCTCGTCGCTGAAGGAAGTGACCATGGAACTGGGCGGCAAGTCGCCGCTGGTGATCTGCGATGACGCCGACCTCGACCGCGCCGCCGACATCGCGGTGATGGCCAACTTCTTCAGCTCCGGCCAGGTCTGCACCAACGGCACCCGCGTGTTCGTGCCGCGCAGCATGCTGGCCGCGTTCGAAGCCGCCGTGGTCGAGCGCGTCAAGCGCATCCGCATCGGCGACCCGACGGCCGCCGAGACCAACTTCGGCCCGCTCACCAGCTTCCCGCACATGGAAAACGTGCTGCGCTACATCGAAAGCGGCAAGGCCGAAGGCGCCCGCCTGCTGACCGGCGGCGGCCGTGCTACCGAAGGGGCGCTGGCCAATGGCGCCTACGTGCTGCCGACCGTGTTCTCCGACTGCCGCGATGACATGACCATCGTCAAGGAAGAGATCTTCGGGCCGGTGATGAGCATCCTTGCCTACGACGACGAAGACGAAGTGGTGCGTCGTGCCAACGACACCACCTTCGGCCTCGCCGCCGGCGTGGTCAGCAAGGACGTCAGCCGCGCCCACCGCATCATCCACCGCCTGGAAGCCGGCATCTGCTGGATCAATACCTGGGGCGAATCGCCGGCCGAAATGCCGGTCGGTGGCTACAAGGAATCCGGCGTCGGCCGCGAGAACGGCCTCTCGACCCTCGGCCACTACACCCGCATCAAGTCGGTGCAGGTCGAGCTGGGCGACTACGCCAGCGTGTTCTGACCGGCGCGCCCCCGGGCGCGCCCCACGTCCGGCCATCGTGCCGATCCGACATTCCGCCGGGACGGCTGCATGCAGCGCCCCGGCCTGCAGGAGACACCCATGAGCACCCATAACGAGTACGACTACATCATCATCGGCGCCGGTTCGGCCGGCAACGTGCTGGCCACCCGCCTCACCGAAGATGCCGATGTCAGCGTGCTGCTGCTGGAAGCCGGTGGCCCGGACTACCGGCTCGACTTCCGTACCCAGATGCCGGCGGCGCTGGCCTTCCCGCTGCAGGGCAAGCGCTACAACTGGGCGTACAAGACCGATCCCGAGCCCTTCATGAACAACCGCCGCATGGACTGTGGCCGCGGCAAGGGCCTGGGCGGTTCGTCGCTGATCAACGGCATGTGCTACATCCGCGGCAACGCCATGGACTACGACAACTGGGCCAGCATGCCGGGTCTGGACGACTGGACCTACCTGGACTGCCTGCCGTACTTCCGCAAGGCCGAAACCCGCGACATCGGCCCCAATGATTACCACGGTGGCGACGGCCCGCTGCGCGTCACCACGCCCAAGGCCGGCAACAACGAACTGTTCGCGGCGATGGTCGAGGCCGGCGTGCAGGCCGGTTACCCGCGCACCGACGATCTCAACGGCTACCAGCAGGAAGGCTTCGGCCCGATGGACCGCACGGTGACCCCGAAGGGCCGTCGCTCCAGCACCGCCCGCGGCTACCTGGACCTGGCCAAGCCGCGCCCGAACCTGACCATCGTCACCCACGCGCTGACCGACCGCATCCTGTTCTCGGGCAAGCGTGCGGTGGGCGTGCAGTGGTTGCACAACGACCAGCCGCAGCGTGCCACCGCGCGCCGCGAAGTGCTGCTGTGTGGTGGTGCCATCGCCTCGCCGCAGATCCTGCAGCGCTCCGGCGTCGGCCCGGCCGACCTGCTGCGCAGCCTGGACATCGACCTGGTGCACCACCTGCCCGGCGTCGGCGCCAACCTGCAGGACCATCTTGAGATGTACCTGCAGTACGAGTGCAAGAAGCCGGTCTCGCTGGCCCCGGCACTGAAGCTCTACAACCAGCCGGCCATCGGCGCCGAGTGGCTGTTCCTTGGCACCGGCATCGGCGCCAGCAACCAGTTCGAGGCCGGTGGCTTCATCCGCAGCGACGCCGAGTTCGATTGGCCGAACCTGCAGTACCACTTCCTGCCGGTGGCGATCAATTACAACGGCTCCAACCCGATCAAGGCGCACAGCTTCCAGATGCACGTCGGCTCGATGCGTTCGCCCAGCCGCGGCCGCATCCACGTGCGCTCGAAGGATCCGCGCGAACATCCCAGCATCCTGTTCAACTACATGTCGCACGACCAGGACTGGCGCGAGTTCCGTGCCGCGATCCGGATCACCCGCGAGATCTTCGCGCAGCCGGCGCTGGCGCCGTACAGCGGCCGCGAGATCTCCCCGGGCAGTGCGCTGCAGACCGATGCGCAGATCGACGCGTTCGTGCGCGAACATGCCGAGACCGCCTACCACCCGTCGTGCTCGAACAAGATGGGCCACGCCGATGATCCGATGGCGGTGGTCGACGGCCAGGGCCGCGTGCACGGCCTGGAAGGCCTGCGCATTGTCGATGCTTCGATCATGCCGCAGGTGGTGACCGGCAACCTCAACGCACCGACCATCATGATCGCCGAGAAGCTGGCCGACGTGATCCGCGGCCGCACCCCGCTGGCCCGCAGCACCGCGCCGTACTACAAGGCCAATGGTGCACCGGTACGCAGCAAGGGCTGACGCGAATCGCCCGCAAACGGCGGACACCTATCTCCGGTAGATGCCCACCCTGGTGGGCGCTCATGCAGCCCCGGGGGCGCGTTCTTCGCGCCCCCTTCGCGTTTTCCCTACGGAACGGTATGCTGCGGTGAGCGGTTCTGGCGGATACTGTCCGCGCCGCACCCATCATCACGATTCCTGGAGGGGGAATATGAGTCTGGATCGTCCCTGGCTGCAGAGCTATCCGAAAGGCGTTCCCGCCGAAATCGACGTCAACGAATTCCATTCGGTAGCCTCGGTCTTCGACGCCTCCGTCGCGAAATTCCGCGACCGTCCCGCCTACTCCAGCTTCGGCAAGGTCATCACCTACGGCGAGACCGATACGCTGGTCAACCAGTTCGCGGCCTACCTGCTGGGTGAGCTCAAGCTCAAGAAGGGTGACCGCGTCGCCCTGATGATGCCCAACTGCCTGCAGTACCCGGTGGCCACCTTCGGCGTGCTGCGCGCCGGCCTGACCGTGGTCAACGTCAATCCGCTGTACACCGCGCGTGAACTCAGGCACCAGCTGGTGGACGCCGGCGTCAGCGCGCTGGTGGTGGTCGACAACTTCGGCGACACCGTCGAGCAGGTCATCGCCGACACACCGGTCAAGCACGTGATCACCACCGGCCTGGGCGACCTGCTCGGCGCCAAGGGCGCGATCGTCAACTTCGTGCTGAAGTACGTCAAGAAGATGGTGCCCAACTACCACATCAAGGGCGCGATCCGCTTCAGGCAGGCGCTCAAGCTGGGCAGCCGGCACACGCTTCCGGCGGTCGAGATCGACCACGACGATATCGCCTTCCTGCAGTACACCGGCGGCACCACCGGTGTTGCCAAGGGCGCGATGCTGACCAACCGCAACCTGATCGCCAACATGCAGCAGGCATCGGCGTGGCTGTCCACCTCGGGCATCGAGCCGGGCAAGGAAGTGATCATCACCGCCCTGCCGCTGTACCACATCTTTGCGTTGACCGCGAACGGCCTGGTCTTCATGAAGTTCGGTGGCTGCAACCACCTGATCACCAACCCGCGCGACATGAAGGGCTTCGTCAAGGAGCTCAAGGGCACCCGCTTCACCGCCATCACCGGCGTCAACACGTTGTTCAACGGCCTGCTCAACACCCCGGGCTTCGACGAGATCGACTTCTCCTCGGTCAAGTTCACGCTGGGTGGCGGCATGGCGGTGCAGCGCGCCGTGGCCGAACGCTGGAAGAAGACCACCGGGGTGACCCTGGTCGAGGCCTATGGCCTGACCGAAACCTCGCCGGCGGCCTGCATCAACCCGCTCACCCTGCCCGAATACAATGGCTCTATCGGCCTGCCGATCCCGTCCACCGATGCCTGCATCAAGGACGACAACGGCAACATCCTGCCGCTGGGTGAAGTGGGCGAACTGTGCATCAAGGGCCCGCAGGTGATGAAGGGTTACTGGCAGCGCCCGGAAGAAACCGCCACTGCCATCGATGCCGACGGCTGGCTGCACACCGGCGACATGGCCAGGATGGACGAACAGGGCTTCTTCTACATCGTCGACCGCAAGAAGGACATGATCCTGGTGTCCGGCTTCAACGTGTACCCGAACGAGGTCGAGGACGTCATCGCAATGATGCCGGGCGTGCTGGAAGTGGCCGCAGTCGGTGTCCCGGATGAAAAATCCGGCGAGGTGGTGAAGGTGGTGATCGTGAAGAAGGACCCGAACCTGACTGCGGAAATGGTCAAGGAACATGCGCGGGCAAACCTGACCGGTTACAAGCACCCCAGAATCGTAGAATTCCGAAAAGAGCTGCCGAAGACCAACGTCGGCAAGATTCTCCGTCGCGAGCTGCGTGATACGCCCGCCCCGTAAGGGTTTCCGGGCAAGCGAGCAGAACAGGGACCCCGCCGGCAACGGCGGGGTCTTTTTATTACCGGAACATGGCCGGCACAGCGCTTGCGGGCGGTTCACGACGGGTGCATAGAATCAGTCGCCGCCGCACGTTCAGCTCGCCTCCCCTCACTCCTCTCCGTCCGCTCTGCGGTTGGCCGGACGGTCACACGGAGAACTCCCATGTCCGCAGTACGCCCCATCATCACCCGCCCCTCGCTGCACCCTACCCTGCGCATTACCGAAGAGCCCGAGCGGGATGTCTACTGGATCCACATGCATGCCAACCTGGTCAACCAGCCGGGCCGGCCCTGCTTCGCCTCGCGCCTGGTCGATGACATCGTCGACTACCAGCGCGAACTGGGCGACCGCCTCAGCGCCTCGCACGTCCTGTCACCCCATGTCGTTCTGGCCTCAGACAGTGACGTGTTCAACCTGGGTGGCGACCTCGAGCTGTTCTGCCGGCTGATTCGCGAAGGCGACCGCGCCCGCCTGCTCGACTATGCCCAGCGCTGCGTACGCGGCGTGCACGCCTTCCATGCCGGGCTCGGTGCACGTGCGCACAGCATCGCCCTGGTCCAGGGCAATGCACTGGGCGGCGGCTTCGAAGCCGCGCTGAGCTGCCACACCATCGTCGCCGAGGAAGGCGTGCTGATGGGCCTGCCGGAGGTGCTGTTCGACCTGTTCCCCGGCATGGGCGCCTACTCCTTCCTGTGCCAGCGCATCAGCCCGCGCCTGGCCGAGAAGATCATGCTGGAGGGCAACCTCTACACCGCCAGCCAGCTCAAGGAAATGGGGCTGGTCGACATCGTGGTGCCGGTCGGCGAAGGCGTTGCCGCAGTTGAACAGGTGATCAAGGACAGCAAGCGGATTCCACATGCCTGGGCCGCGATGCGCGAGGTGAACGAAATCGCCAGCATGGTGCCACTGCACGAAATGATGCGGATCACCGAGATCTGGGTGGATACCGCCATGCAGCTCGGCGAGAAGTCCCTGCGTACCATGGACCGGCTGGTGCGGGCACAGGCCCGGCGCAATGGCGACCCGGCCTGACAGCGCGGCGGTTCAGGACGGGCTGCGCTCGCTGTCGTCACGGCGCGCGATGTCCGCGCTGCGGGCGGCCAGTGCATTCCTGCCGAGGCGTAGGGCGGTGGCAAGACTACCGAGGCGGGTCACCCACTCGCCCTTCAACTGCCAGTCCGCCATGCGCATGATCTCGCCACTGGAGGCGGCAACCTGGACCAGCCCCAGGTTGCTCGCCACCCCGCGCAGGGCGTGGGCGTGCTCGCGGAAGTCCTCCCAGGCCTGGCCTTCACCGCAGGCCTGCAGCTGGCCCATGCTCGCATCGACATCCACCAGGCACTGGTCGATGAATTTGCGCTCGAAGCCGTCGCCCATGCCCAGCGACGCCAGTTCATCCAGCACTGCCGTATCAAGCACGCCATCGCCCACCGGCAGCGCGGGAACCGACTGGATGCCGGATTCCGGGCGGGTGTTGGCAGCAACATCGGCCAATACTTCCAGCAACCGGGTTGCCACTACCGGCTTGGCCAGGAAGGCGCGTGCGCCGGCCTGTTCACAGCGCAGGATCGAATCGGGGGTGACATCGGCACTGAGGACCATCACCGGCACATAGGGCATGCCGCTGGCCTGCATCACCCGCAGCTGCTTGAGCAGGTCCAGTCCACTCATGCCGGGCATGTGCAGATCGACGATTGCTGCGTCGTAACTGGCCTGCTCCAGTGCATCGAGTACTTCGGCGCCGCCATTGACGCAGGTGACCTTGTGGCCGGCCTTCTCCAGCAACCGCTGCAGCACCATGCGGTTGGCTTCATGGTCGTCGGCCACCAGCACCCGCAGGCTGCGCACCCGTGCACGATGACGCAGGAAGGGATTGGAAAATGCGATGACATTGCCGGCTTCAGCCACCTCGGACGGAACCGCCGGGGCTGATGAGGTCTCTGCCACGTCCAGCGTGATCTCCACCCAGAACACGCTGCCACGCGGGCTGTTCGGCGCATAACCGACCTGCCCGCCCATCGATTCGACCAGGCCCTTGGCAATGGCGGTGCCCAGTCCGGTTCCCTCATGGCGACGGGCCAGGCCGACATCGCCCTGCTCGAAGGCATTGAACAGCCGGCCGCGCAGCGCCACCGGCACGCCGATGCCGCTGTCGACAATCTCGAAACGCAGGCGCGCCCGCTCGCTGCCCGCTGCGTCCAGGCTGGAAACACGCAGATGCACGTAGCCGCTGTCGGTGAACTTGACCGCATTGCCCATCAGATTGAGCAGGATCTGCTGCAGATGACCGGCATCGCCAAGCAGGCGCGGCGGCACGTTGTCGTCCACATGCACGCGGTAGTCCAGCGACTTGGAGCGGGTCTGCGGGGTCAGGATCAGGTTGATCGCCTGCAGCACATCGGCCAGCGCGAACTCGTGCCACTCCACCCGCACCTTGCCCGCCTCGATCGCGGAGATGTCCAGCACCTCCTCCACCAGCGCCAGCAGGCTGCGGGTGGAGGCCTGGATGGTGTTCAGGCACTCGCGCTGCTCATCGTCCAGGCGGGTGGTGGCCAGCACTTCGGTCATGCCGGCCAGCCCGTTCAACGGCGTGCGGAACTCATGGCTCATGTTGGCCAGGAAGCGGCTCTTGGCTTCGTTGGCCTGGCGCGCCTCGGCCACTGCACGGGTGAGCGCATGCAGCAGCGAATCGAAGTACAGCGGGATCGCGCCCAGGCCCAGCAGCAGGCCCCAGCCCAGATAGTCGTGCCCACGCCAGTAGGGCGACAGCATCACCGTACACAGGAACGCCAGGCAGCCCATGGCGGTGGCCACGCGCAGATAGGTGCTGCCGTAGCGCATGCCGTTGCCGATGGTCACCCACAGCATCACCGCATACAGCGGCGCGGCCGGCTCGCCCTGGATGGTCATGATCCAGGCCATGCAGGTGTAGTCGGTCAGCATGCCGATCACCCGGCGCACATGCGACACACCCGGATTGACCAGGATCGCGGTCAGCAGGCCGGCGGAGATGGTCAGCTCGAAGGCGAGGATCAACCAGGTCGCGGTCAGCGCCTCACCGCCGCCGCTCAGCGAGCGCCAGCCGAGGTAGCTGATGAACAGCGCCGTGATGATGATGCGGATCAGGTTCTGCGCGTGCTCGCTGTCCTCGCGCCCGGACAGGCGCTGCTTGAAGCGGGCCAGCAACGAACGGTTGGGAGAGGCAGCGGCGGGGGTCGTATCCATGATCGGATGTCGCATCCTTCTGCGCAGCAGGGAGGAGCAGCACAACGGTACTGCCAGCAACCCCAACCACAGGGAAATGGCCAGGCCCAGGTTGGCCTGCCAGTAAGGGGTCAACAGCACGGTGGTGCCGAAACTGACCATCGCCAGCACGATGGCAGCGGCCAGGTAACGCGGCCCGAAGCGCAGGCCGTTGCCCACCGTGACCCACATCACCACCGCGTACACCCAGGCCAGCGGTTCGCCCATCTGGATCATGCCGATGGCGATCAAGCCGTAATCGGCCAGCATCCCGGCAACCCGGCGCGGATCGGAGCGCTCAGGCTTCCACAGCAGCCAACCGAACAGCAGCAGCGAAAGCCCCAACCCGGTCAGTACCGTCGCCAGCACGCCCTGGTACTGCTCCAGACGGTGCAGGCGCGCACCGGACAGCAGCACATAGACCAGGATCAGCGAGATCAGCGCCACCCGCACGATCGCCTGGCCATGCTCCGAATCCGGACGCTGCGCCAACCGGCGCTTCACGCGTGCGAACAGGTCCTGCATGTCACCCACCCGGTCGCGTCGATGCCGTCGAGTGCTGGGCGCAGATATCCATCAACTGCTGGTGACCGCGCATCAGCGCATCCACGCAGCGCGGGTCGAACAGTCGGCCACGCTGGGCGTACAGATAGGCCAGTGTGGCTTCCATGGTCCATGCTTCCTTGTACGGACGGGGCGAAATCAGGGCATCAAAAACGTCGGCCACGGCGACGATGCGCGCTTCCAGCGGGATCGCCTCACCGACCAGGCCATCAGGATAGCCGCTGCCATCGTAACGCTCGTGGTGGCGCAGCGCGATCAATGCGCCAACCTGGATGAAGCGGTTCTGGCTGCCACTGAGCAGCTCGTGCCCGATGCGCGGGTGCCGGCGCATGATCGCCAGTTCTTCGTCGTTGAGCTTGCCCTGCTTGAGCAGCACCGCATCGGGAATAGCGATCTTGCCCATGTCATGCAGGGGCGCGGCCATCTCGATCAGGCGCACGTCGTCTTCGGGCAGGCCCAGCTGCTCGGCAATCAGCCCGGCCACGCGCGCCATGCGCTCCAGGTAGGCACTGGTGCCGGCATCACGGAACTCGATCGCGCGAGCCAATCGCGACAGGGTCTCGCGCTCACGCTCTTCGACCTCGTGCATGCTGGCCAGCAACCGCTGCTCCAGCGACAAGGCGCGTTGCTTCACGTTCTCGGTCTGCTGGCGCAGCTGCAGCAGGTTGTAGCAGCGCGCACGCAGTTCGCGCGGGCGGATCGGCTTGACCAGGAAGTCGATGACGCCCGCTTCCAGCGCGGCCTGCCGGATCGGCTCGTCGCCGACCACGGTAATCAGGATCACCGGAATGTCGCGGTGCTTGGGCAGGCGGCGGAAACGACGGGCGAATTCCAGCCCGTCCATCTCCGGCATGCGGTAATCGAGCAGCAGCAGGTCGACCGGATGCGCCTCGCACCAGGCCAATGCGGTCAACGGATCACCGAAGTCATACACGCTCAGTTCCGGCGCGATATCTTCGATGACGTGACGCAGCATCGTCCGCGCGGACGTCTGGTCGTCAACAATGACGATGTTCAACGCGTACTCTGCCTGGTTTCTCGACCATGCTGGATCATCAGCAGGCGAGGATACCCTGCCGCTGCGAACGCTCGCACCCTGCATCGGCCTGACTCCCGTGTCATGCGTCCCGGTTCATGATCGTCATCACATTGTGAAGCGGACTCTCCACAGTGCGCACTCCCCCTGGCGCCGATCAAGCCACAACAGACGTCAAGGTAGTGCATTAACGATACGCCGAGTGCGGGAGGCGTCAATCGCGCCGTCTCATTTCGCGACGGCGCGCACAAACAGGAGTCAAAAAGACGACTTACTGCTCCGGACGCATGTACGGGAACAGCAGCACGTCACGGATCGAGCTGCTGCCGGTCAGCAGCATCACCAGGCGATCGACACCGATGCCGAGGCCGCCGGTCGGGGCCATGCCGTACTCCAACGCACGGATGTAGTCGGCGTCGTAGTGCATGGCCTCGTCGTCGCCGCCTTCCTTCGCCGCCACCTGGGCCTGGAAGCGCTGGGCCTGGTCTTCCGGGTCGTTCAGCTCGGAGAAGCCGTTGGCCAGCTCCTTGCCGTTGACGAACAACTCGAAGCGGTCGGTGTAGCCCGGATCGTTGTCGTTGGCACGGGCGAGTGGCGAGACCTCCACCGGGTGGTCGGTGATGAAGGTCGGCTGGATCAGGGTGTGCTCGACAGTGGCTTCGAAGATCTCCAGCAGCAGCTTGCCCCAGCCGTAGGACGGCTTGACGCGGATCTTCAAACGCTCGCAATGGCGCAGCAGGGCATCGCGGTCGGTGCAATCGGCGGCCGAGATTTCCGGATTGTGGTGGCGCACCGCCTCGTCCATGCGCCAACGGCGGAACGCCGGGCCCAGGTCGATCTTCGCGCCGTCCCACTCAACCTCGGTGCCACCGTTGACGGCCTTGGCCACGTCGCGGATCACGCCTTCGGTCAGGTCCATGATCTCGTTGTACGTGGCGTAGGCCTCGTACAGTTCCATCATGGTGAATTCCGGGTTGTGGCGGGTGCTGACGCCTTCGTTGCGGAAGTTGCGGTTGATCTCGTAGACGCGCTCCAGGCCGCCCACGGTCAGGCGCTTGAGGTACAGCTCCGGCGCCACGCGCAGGTACAGGTCCAGGTCCAGCGCGTTGTGGTGGGTGGTGAACGGCTTGGCCGCCGCGCCGCCGGGGATGTAATGCATCATCGGCGTTTCGACTTCCAGGAAGTCGCGGTTGTCCAGCCACGCGCGCATGGCGCGGATGATCTTCGAGCGCTTGATGAACACCGCGCGCGACTCCGGGGTCACGATCAGGTCGACATAGCGCTGGCGGTAGCGCTGCTCGACGTCGGCCAGGCCATGCCACTTGTCCGGCAGCGGGCGCAGCGACTTGGTCAGCAGGCGGATCGATTCGGCCTTGACCGACAGCTCGCCGGTCTTGGTACGGGTCAGGCCGCCTTCGACAGCAATGATGTCGCCCACGTCCCAGCCCTTGAAGGCGGTATAGGCATCGCCCAGCACCGTGCCCTGCAGGAAAAGCTGGATGCGGCCGGACTCGTCCTGGATCTGCGCGAAACTGGCCTTGCCCATGATGCGCTTGGCCATCAGGCGGCCGGCCATCTTCACCTGGCGGCCGTTGCCTTCCAGGGCCTCGGCGGTCCACTGTTCGGCGTCGGCGAATTCTTCCTGCAGGCGGCCGGCGAAGTCCTCGCGACGGAAGTCGTTCGGGTACGCGATACCCTGCCCACGCAGCGTTTTGAGTTTCTCGCGGCGCTCGGCGATCAACTTGTTTTCGTCAACGGGGGGGGTATCGGTAGCTTCGCTCATGGATCTGCGGGAATCGTGTAGTGAGGAGGGATGTTGCGCCCGGCACAGCCGGTTGCCCAGCATACCAAAACCGCCCAGCCCCGGCCTCCGCACGCGCCCAGGCCCGGCCTTGGGCCGCCCCTGCTCCGGTAGCCGCCAACCTTGGTTGGCGCCCACCGTGTCGACCAAGGTCGACACCTACCGGGCCATGCCCCGGATTCACCCGTTCCCGGGGAATGCCTGCCGCAGCTCATCCACCAGCACCCGCTGGTTCTCCGAATAGTCCACCGGCACCGACACCAGGTGCACCCCACCCTCGCTGAACGCCGCCTCCAGCGTCGGGATGAACTGCTCGATGGCCGTCACTTCATGGCCCTTGCAGCCATAGGCTTCCGCATACTTCACGAAATCCGGGTTACTGAAGGTCATGCCGTAGTCGGTGAAGCCATCCACCGCCTGCTTCCAGCGGATCATCCCGTAGGCGCCATCGTTGAGGATCAGCACCACCAGGTTCAGGCCCAGCCGTCGCGCGGTCTCCAGCTCCTGGCTGTTCATCATGAAACCGCCATCGCCACACACCGCCAGCACCCGCCGCTGCGGGTACAGGATCGAGGCCATGATCGCCGACGGCAGGCCCGCGCCCATCGTCGCCAGCGCGTTGTCCAGCAGCAGCGTATTGGCCACCTGAGTGCGGTAGTTGCGCGCAAACCAGATCTTGTACATGCCGTTGTCCAGCGCCACGATGCCGTCCGGCGGCATCACCTGGCGCACGTCGTGCACCAGTCGCTGCGGGGTGAACCCGGCTTCTTCGGCACGGTCGGCCAGATGTTCGAGGATGGTTGCGCGCAGTGGCAGCAGCGCGTCGGCGTTCGGCACCGCGCCTTCGATGCGGTCGGCCAGCTGGGTCAGCGAGCGACCGATATCGCCGATCACTTCCACCTGCGGGAAGTACACCTGCTCCACCGCCGCCTGCGAGTAGCCGATATGGATCACAGTCGGTCCGCCCGGGCGCATCACGAACGGCGGCTTCTCGGTGACCTCATGACCGATGGTCACGATCACGTCAGCCTGGTCGATCGCCATGTGCACGTAGTCGCGCTCGGTCAGCGCGGCGGTGCCCATGTACAGCCCCGAACCACCGGCCACCGCCCCTTTACCCATCTGCGTGGTGAAGAACGGAATACCAGCGCGCAGCACGAAGGCCGACAACGCTTCGCTGGACTGCGGCCGCGACGCCGCCGAGGCGATCATCAGCAGCGGGCGCCTGGCGTTGCGGATGATGTCCGCCGCGCGGTCCAGTGCTTCCGGACTGGCAATCGGACGATCCACCGCGTGCGGCGGAATCAGCGCTACGTCCCCGACCTCATCGGCCGCGATGTCTTCGGGCAGCTCCAGCAGCACCGGGCCCGGGCGCTCTTCCAGCGCAGTACGGAATGCCTCGCGGACGATCGTCGGGATGGTGCGCGCGGAGACGATCTGCCGCGCCTGCTTGGTCAGCGGCTTCATGGTGCTGACGATGTCGACGATCTGAAAACGCGCCTGCTTGCTGGCGACGATGCCCTTCTGGCCGGTAATCATGATCACCGGCCACGCACCCAGCAGCGCGTAGGCGGCGCCGGTGGTGAAGTTGAGCGCGCCGGGGCCGAGCGTGGCCAGGCACACACCCGGTTTGCCGGTCAGGCGGCCATAGGTGGCTGCCATGAACACGGCTGCCTGTTCGTGGCGGGTGATGACCAGCTCGATGCTGGAATGGCGGAGTGATTCGACCACGTCGAGGTTCTCCTCGCCGGGGATGCCGAAAATACGCTCGACGCCTTCGTTCTCAAGCGCGGCGACAAGCAGATCTGAACCCTTGGACATTGGAATGCCGTCCTTTTCGCTGGACTGATGATGGATCGTTGCAGGAAGGATGGAAGCTGCGCGTCAACGCTTGTCGAACCACACCGTCTGCGCGTTGACGAATTCGCGGATGCCGAAGTGCGAGAGCTCACGGCCGAAGCCGCTCTTCTTCACGCCGCCGATCGGCACGCGCGGGTCCGAAGCGGAGAAGCCGTTGACGAACACACCGCCGGTCTGAAGCCGGCGCGCCAGCTGCATGGCCCGCGCGCGGTCGCCGCTCCACAGGTTGCCGCTGAGGCCGAACTCGCTCTGGTTGGCCAGCTCCACTGCATGGTCGGCATCACGGGCGCGGCTGATCGAGGCCACCGGACCGAAGGTCTCGGTATCGAAGGCCTGCATGCCCGGCTCCACGTCGGCCAGCACGGTGGGGGCGTAGAACGCGCCCGGGCGATCCAGCTGATGGCCGCCGACCAGCAGCTTCGCGCCCGCGTCCACCGAGGCACGGACTTGCGCGTCGAGCTGTTCCAGCAGGTCCTGCCGGGCCATCGGGCCGATGCGGTTGCCGGCCTCGCGGCCATCGCCGACGGTCAGCGCCTGCACCTTCTGGCAGAATTGCGCCACGAAACGGTCGTAGACCGCGTCTTCAACGATGATGCGCTTGCCGGCGATGCAGACCTGCCCGGTGTTCTGGAAGCGTGAAGCCACCGCCGCTTCGACGGCAGCGTCCAGATCGGCGTCGGCCAGCACGATGAACGGGTCCGATCCACCCAGTTCCAGCACCACCTTCTTCAGCGCCTGCCCGGCCTGGGCGGCGATGCTGCGGCCAGCGGCCACACTGCCAGTCAGGGTCACCGCCGCGATGCGGTCATCGGCAATCGCACGGCTGGTGCCGTCGCGGCTGATGTTGGCGGCGATGAAGGTGCCTTCCGGCAGCCCGGCATCACGCCACGCCGCGTCGAGCAGCTGCGCGGTACCGACGATGTTCTCGGCCGGCTTCAGCAGGAAGCCGTTGCCGCCCATCAGGATCGGCACCGCCGCACGCATCACCTGCCAGTACGGGAAGTTCCACGGCATGATGCCCAGCACCACGCCCAGCGGCAGGTAGGACACGTAAGCCTTGTCGTCGGGCACCTGGGTCGGTTCGTCGCGCAGGAACTGCGCACCGTTGTCGGCGTACCAGTCGCACAGCACGGCGCATTTCTCGATTTCGGCCAGGGATTCGGCCTGGACCTTGCCCATTTCGGCGGTGGCCAGTGCAGCCAGCTTCTCGCGGTCACGACGCAGTACGGCAGCCATCGCGCGCAGCACCTCGGCCCGCTGTTCGAGGCTCCTGGCGCTCCAGGCCGCGAAGCCGGTCTGACCGCGATCGAGGATGGTCTCCAGTTCGGCGTCGGTGGCGAAGGGATGGCTGGCGATCTGCTGGCCGGTGGCCGGATCGCGGGAAATGGCAGTGGTGGGGGCAGCGGACATGCAGGTCTCCTGGTGTCTCGACAACGGGCGACAGCCCGTCTCCTGCACAGGAATGTGGACCCGATGGACGGGCACAACAAGGCGTCTGCTTATCCTGTGACCTGCACTTACCTGCCTGAATGGGGAGCTCTTGGCGGGGCTGCGCCCTGCACCCGCCGAAGCAACAACAACAGCCGAAGCAACAGCACAAGCTGGTTTCCTGCGGGATGGCGGGGTGGGTCCGGTTGCGGGGGTCGCTGCAAGTACGTCCATGTAAGCTCGGTCGCCGCATCCATGCGGCTCACGCCCCCGCAACCGGACCCACCCCGCCTTCGACAGATTCCCGCGGTCTGTTGGAACGGCTCTTGGGGTCAGATCCGCTTTCCGAAGGAAACGGATCTGACCCCAGATGTATTTCGATATCTGACAGATTTCATCCACGCATGGCGTGGATCAACGTGTCGACCAAGGTCGACACCTACCAACAGCAGCGGAGATCTGTCAGAGGTGGGGCGGTGTCGGAGTGCGGGGTGTCCGCGGCATGGATGCCGCGGCCAAGCCTACACGGACGTACTTGCGGCGTCCCCGCACTCCGACACCGCCCCACCAACTCACGGAAAGCCCGCTGTTGCTGTTGCTGTTGCTGTTGCCGGCCAGCGGCCGGCACTACAGCAGGTGCAGGGCTGCAAGCCCTGCCGACCAACCTACCTTCGCGGCAGGTAGGTCACCAGTGACAGGTCATGCCGGCTCTCCGGCACCAGCGCCACGTACTGCAGGTCCAGCAGCCCGCGCGTGGGATGGTTCAATTTCTTCGCACCTTCATCGAACCGCCGCACATCGTGCTCCGGCCACCACTGGCGGAACTCCTCGCTGTGCGCGGCGATGTCCTCGGCCAGCGCCAGGAACGGGGCCTTGTCCGGCGCCTGCGCCATCGCCGCGCGGAAGCCCGCCAGCAGCCCGCGGGTCATTTCTTCCCAGTTGAGGATCAGCGTGCGGTACGGCGGATACAGGAACATCAGCCGCAGCGTGTTGCGCTCGTGCGGCGCCAGCTGGCTGTAATCCACGAACAGGTCGGCGATGGCCGGGTTCCAGGCCAGGATGTCGTAGCGGGTATTGCGCACGTAGGCCGGGATCGGCTGCATGGCTTCCACCAGCTGCCGCAGGCCATCGGTGACCGTCTCGTCCGGGGACTCCAGCGGCACGCCGTAGCCGGACAGCGCGAACGCATAGGCGCGCTCGTCGTCGCTCATGCGCAGCACCTGCGCCAAGCGTTCAAGCACCTCCGGCGAGGCGCGCACTTCGCGGCCCTGCTCGATCCAGGTGTACCAGCTGACACTGACCCCGATCGCCAGTGCCACTTCCTCGCGCTTCAGGCCCGGGGTACGCCGGCGCCCGGCCGGCAGGCCGAGCGTGGCGGGGTCGACACGGGCGCGGCAGGCTTTGAGGAAGCCGCCGAGTTCCTTGCGTTCACTTTCGCTGCGCATCATCTCCCTCCATCACGGAGGGCGATGATATCCGCGCAGGCGCGTCGATCAGGCATCGACGCGCTTGGAGCCCACGGCCAGGCCGGCCTTCAGGCTGGCCTCGACGAACTCGTCCAGGTCGCCGTCGAGCACCTTCTGCGTATCCGAACGCTCGATGCCGGTGCGCAGGTCCTTGATACGGCTCTGATCGAGCACGTAGTTGCGGATCTGGCTGCCCCAGCCGATGTCGGACTTGGTGGCTTCCACGGCGTCCTTCTCGGCGTTGCGCTTCTGGATCTCCAGCTCGTACAACTTGGCGGCCAGCATCTTCATCGCGTTGTCGCGGTTCTGGTGCTGGCTGCGGCCGGTCTGGCAGGCCACGACGATGTTGGTCGGGATGTGGGTGATACGCACCGCCGACTCGGTCTTGTTCACGTGCTGGCCACCGGCACCGGACGAACGATACACGTCGGTACGCAGGTCGGCCGGGTTGATGGTGATATCGATGTTGTCGTCGATTTCCGGCGACACGAACACCGAGGTGAAACTGGTGTGGCGGCGGTTGTCCGAATCGAACGGCGACTTGCGCACCAGGCGGTGCACGCCGGTCTCGGTCTTCAGCCAGCCGTAGGCGTAGTCGCCTTCCACGCGCAGCGTGGCCGACTTGATGCCGGCGACGTCGCCACCGGAGACTTCCATCAGCTCGGTCTTCCAGCCGCGCGATTCACACCAGCGCAGGTACATGCGCAGCAGGATCTCGGCCCAGTCCTGGGCCTCGGTGCCGCCGGCACCGGCCTGGATGTCGACGAATGCGGCAGCATTGTCCATCTCGCCGGAGAACATGCGCTGGAATTCCAGCTTCTCGACGTGCGACTGGTGCTTGTCCAGGTCGGCGACCACGGCCAGCGCGGTGTCCTCATCCTGCTCGGATTCGGCCAGCTCAAGCAGTTCGGTGGCATCAGCCAGGCCGTCGAGCACCGAGGCGATGCCGCCCACGGTCTTTTCCAGGCTGGAGCGCTCGCGGCCCAGGTTCTGGGCGTATTCGGCGTTGTTCCAGACGTCGGGGCTTTCCAGCTCCCGCGTTACTTCTTCAAGACGCTCTTTCTTGGCGTCGTAGTCAAAGATACCCCCGAAGCGACAGCACGCGATCGGTCAGATCGGTGATGCGCTGGCGGACAGGATTCAGTTCGATCATGTCGGCGGTTATGCATTCAAAAGATGACTGGCAATGATACCGCAGGCCGGGGGCGCCCGGAATGAGGGGTCAGGGCCTGCCCCAGGCTGCAAACCCGTCCGTTGGTAGAGTCGACTGTCAGTCGACTGCTTTTCATTCAGATTGCGGTGAAGCCCGCGCTGCGCGCGATAGTCGATTAACAGTCGACTCTACCCTCCCGCCCCACCCAGCGCCTGCCGAAGCAGCGGCAACTGGCGCCGGCTGCAGGGCACCTTGGCCCCGTCGGCCATATGCAACAAGGCCTCGCCGCCATCCAGCGGTTCGATCGAACGCAACTGGCTGCGGTGGATCAGCCAGCTGCGGTGCGGGCGCAGGAACTGGCCCGGGTCCAGCCGCTGCTCCAACACCGCCATGGTGATCCGCAGCGGGTAATCGTGGCCGCGCACCCGCAGATTCACGTAATTCCCCGCCGCTTGGGCGTATTCCACGTCTGCGGTGGCCACCAGGAACTCCTTGCCCAGCTTGCGTACCAGGAAATGCTGGGGACGCTCGACCGGCTCCACCGGCGGACCTACGTCGGGCTCGGCCAGCAGGCTCGCCTCGCCCTGCCTGCGCCGGCCGAACCAGCTGGCAAAGTGCTCCAGTGCCACGAACAGCGCAAAGGTGCGCACATCCTTCAGGTATTCGTACGCAAAGCGTTCCAGCCAGCCGGCATCGTCCTGGTAGCGATAGCCCAGCGATGCGTATGCCAGATGCCGCAGCAGCATCATTCCCCCCACATGCAGCAGTGACCAACCGATGCTGGCCAGCAGGTACAGCGGCAGCCGCCGCTTCCAGGTATCGGCATGCAGCGGCCAGCGCTCGCACGCCCGCCACAGCAGCGGCAGGGTCAGCAGGATCGGGACGAGGCTGCTGAATTCCCAGATCATCGGCTCCCACAGGCCCAGATCGGCGCCGCGGCGACTGGCGTCCATCACCTCGACCAACGCATTGGTCACTGCCGAGGCCGATAGGATCGCCGCCCATAGCAATAGACGGGTTGACGTACGCCAGCGCGGTGGGCGGCCTGGTGCCATTGGGTGATCCATGGTGTTGCGGTGCTCCAGCGTGCCTCAAGGAACCGAGGGTAGCGGCTCCATTGGTCCCACCACCCCCGCCATTGGTCACTGCACGGGTTCCGGCGACCCCTTGGCAGTCGCTGCACGGACGAGACGGCGTCACATTGGCTCGACTTCCCGGCACACCATGACCATGAACCGACGCCACGACATCGACGCCCTGCGGGTGTTCGCCTTCGCCCTGCTGATCCTCTACCACACCGCGATGGCCTATGTGGACGACTGGGGCTTTCACCTCAAGAGCGTGCACACCGCCGAATGGCTGCAGTGGCCCATGGTGTTCGTCAATCGCTGGCGGATGTCACTGCTGTTCCTGATCTCGGGCATCGCCATCGCACTGATGCGGCCCGAAAGCAGGCTGCTGCGCTTCGCTGGCGTACGTACGTGGAAGCTGCTGTTGCCCCTGCTGTTCGGCATGTTCGTGATCGTACCGATCCAGCCATACTGCGAAGGCGTGGCCAACGGCCATGTGGCACCGGGCTTCGGCCACTTCCTGCTGCGCTACTGGCAGGTGCGGCCGTGGCCGGAAGGCAGCTTCGCCGGCTGGCAGTACGGCATCACCTGGAACCACCTGTGGTACCTGGCCTATCTGTGGAACTACACGCTGGCACTGGCCCTGTTGATGCCGTTGCTGGGAACGGCAGTGGTGCGCCGCGCGATGGCCTTCTGCGCAGCATCACCGATACTGCTGGTCGGTCTTCCATCCGCCCTGCTGCTGGCATGGGTGATCTGGCTGGAGCCGATCTATCCGTCCACCAATGCCCTGCTTGGCGACTGGTACCAGCACGCGAAGTACGCGACGGTGTTCCTGGCAGGCTACCTGCTCGGCCGCGAGCCGGCGTTCTGGCAACGCGTAGTCGCCCTGCGCCGCACCACGCTATGGCTGGCGCTGGCCGCAGTCGGCTGGTATCTCGGGTTGCGCATCCTCGGCCAGGTACTGCCGGCTGATTCCTCGCTGCGGCATTGGCCCGAACCGTTCTGGGACCTGCAGGTCCGGACCAGCCAGTCGCTTTACGTATGGACCGCGCTGCTTACCACCCTCGGCTGGGGAAAGGTCTTCCTCGATCGCCCGTTCCGCTGGCTGTCGTACTGCACCGAAGCCATCTATCCCTGGTACATGCTGCACCAGAGCCTGATCATCGCCCTGCTGTTCTGGCTCAAGCCACTGCAGTTGGGCCCGTGGATGGAACCGGCCCTGCTGCTGGCCGGCACCGTCGGCGGCTGCCTGCTGATCCACGAACTGCTGATCCGACGCTCGCGTTGGCTGCGCCCCCTGTTCGGTCTGCGCGCCGAACGGCCAGCAACGGCGATTGCACACGCCGCGACGTTGTAGAGCCGAGCCCGCGCTCGGCTGCTTGTGCCTTGAGCCGAGCATAGGCTCGGCTCTACCCGTCCACCAACCGATAATCCGCTAATGTCAGCGCCTACGCGCATGGCAACAGCGCAATGAGGACAACGGATGTTCCAGACCTATTGGCACCTGTGGCTGCAGCAGACCTTCGACGCCGGCGGGATGCTGTCGCTGATGCACTTCATCAGCCTGCTCGGCTACGAAATGGCCTAAACGACGCTGATCCTGCTGTGCGCGTTCGGCGCACGGCTGCGCGCCGGATTGTGCGTAATGCTGGCGGTACTGCTGATGGCCTGCGCCACCCACGCGATCAAGCAGGGTGCCGCCCTGCCCCGCCCGTCGGATGTGGATGCGCGCGTGCTGGATGAAGGGGTGCCGTCGCCCCCCCTTCGTGGTCAACGGCGGCGGACAATCGTTCTGGTCGCTGCCGGATGCGCAGGCCACCGCCATGCTGCGCGCGCAGCCCGACGCCGACTATGGCTTCAACAGTGGCCATGTTGGCGTGGCCACCGCTGCCTGCGCCGGCCTGCTGCTGGCCTTCGGCATTCGCCCACGCTGGCTGCGCTGGGCGTTGGCGCTGGGCTGGCCGCTGCTGATGGCGCTGTCACGGATGTACCTGGGCCGGCATTTCCTGGCCGACGTGCTGGCCGGATGGCTGATCGGCATCGGCGTGGCTCTGTTGGCATGGCAGCTGATGCCAGGGATGCGCTCAAGCAGACAGTGGCAGCTGCCGGTCCTGTTGGGGCTTGGCGTGCTGCTGGCGTGGGCGGCAGCGACCACCCTCTACGTTCCAGTTGGTGAAGCCGGGCGACTGCTCGCGCTGGGCCTGCTGGTGGCGTGGCTGCAATGGCGCGGCTGGCCGGTGGATCCGAAGAGCATCGTGCAGCGGGGGTTGCGCGTGCTGGCTGTGGTGGTGATCTATCTACTGGCACGGCCGTTGATCGATCTGTTCGCCGCGGCCATTCCGCTGCCTGATGTACCGGCGACCGAAGTGCTGTGGCAGACCGTTGGCACGCTGTTGATCCTCGGTGGCGGCGTGGCACTGGCGCGGTGGATGCGGTGGATTCCGCATGGGGTCTCCAAGGTCTGAGACTAACCCTACCTGTTGGTTACCTTCACGGCATTTGCAACTATTCGCATTGGATGTTCCCAAGAACCTTGCGATTCTCCCCGGTCGCCTTCCAGACGGAAGTGGACCTTTGCCCTGGAGACCTGCAATGGATCAATCCGACATCAGTATGCTGGCCGCCTTCATTGAATCAGAGGAGGCTGCGCTTGCTGAAGAACGTCAGGGCGACTTCTATCCGAGTTATCACAATCAACTCGCGGCACTCGCACCAAGGGCTGGTAACGACCTGCCCCAGGATATGCTGCAACGCTTCTACTTCCATTGGCTGCGAGTGGGAGACTGGAAGGTCGCAGGACTCCCGCAGAGAGACTTTCCCATCCTTGTTGCTGCGTACCAGGAGCTCACGAAGCTCCCTGTGGGCTACGACACACGCCAGCCAGGCCTCAGCCTCCCGCATCTCTTCTGCTTCGGCTTCAATGAACATGGCGAGCTGCCAAGCGGTGTGGTTAACAATGCCGCGGATCTGAAACAGCGCACGCGTCTGGTGGAGCACTGCAGGAAGTACCAGTCGTTCCAGGCCCAGCGAGAGAAGGTCGATAAATTTCTGCCATATCGCCCATTTGCGCGAACCATTCTCGAGACAGCCCGGTTCCTGCAACAGGATATCAAGGGTATGGGTCGAATCCTCTATTGGGGCATGGTGCTCATTGCACTGCTCGATGAGGACACGCGCATCCAGATGACAAACGACCTGATAGCCAGGAACTGGCCCGAAGACAGGGAACGCGGCCATGTGCTCTCCCTGCTTCATCACACCGCCGAGGCGACCCGGCCCCACTGCGCAGCGGACGCCGAGTTCGACGTTCTCTGCGAACATCTGGCGCAGCTGCACGACACCCGGATCATGACAGGTGACGCAGTCCAGTTGGCGCAGCGGGAGGGCTGGCACGTTGACAACATCCGTGATTGGAGTGCCAGCATCACCCTCTATCACGGAGGTGAGTACAGCAGCGAGCCGGGGCATCCCCGGATCAGACTTGATCTCAACAGCTGGCCTGATACCCCTTGGTCAATCAATCTGAGCGTCGGCAATGGCTCCTACGTCGCCTACCGGGACGAACCCACCAGCAATGATTTCCAATTGCCGCCAATCATCGGCGCCACGCTTGATCATTTTCCTGAATGGGTCAAGCAGATAAACGCACGACTAGGAATCAATCTGGTTCCAGGCACGGGCTCAGTTGCATCTGCCTACAAGAATCGTACGTTGGCTAGACAACTCGACGCATGGATGCGCGGAAAATAGCGGCTGGATTGCATCGTATAGAGCCGAGCCTGGGCTCGGCTCTACCTTGAGGCAGTCGAGCAAGCTCGACTCTACAAAAGCCCGGAATCGATCATTTCACCTCGAACTCGCCCACCAGCACGGTCTCGGCACGATCCTTCAGCCGCATCGTGACCATCTGGTCTTTCTGCTTCGGCGTGCCCCAGCGCGTGGTCAGCCGCAGCATCAGCGTCGTCGCACCAGTCACCAGCTGCTGGCGGCTGCCGAAGTAATTGGCCTCCACCTTGTACTTGCCCGGCTTGGCGTCACGCAGCGAGAACTGCTCGGGGCCATAGCCGCCGGTGAAATCCTGCGACATCTGCCCGCCCTGGTAGGTCAGGCGGTTGCCGTAGTACGCGCGCTCGCCGTTCGGGTCGGTCACCCACAGGTCCATGTCGCTGTTGTCGGCATCCCACGACAGCACCACGCGCAGGTCCAGCGGCATCGCCTGCAGCAGGCGTGGGTCGATGCTGCGGGTATCCAGCCGTGGCGTGCTGCGTGCCACCAGGTTGGTCAGCTCGTCCAATGCGATCAGGGCGATGCCGTCGAAGCGGTTGTCCCACGGCCGCACCACCACCTGGTACAGCGGCGCCAACGCCTGCTGCGGCTTGCCCGCAGCCGCCAGTGCCAGGCCAAGATCGCGGAAGCTCTGCGGTTCTTCCTGGCCCATCGCCAGCACCTGCTCGAACACCGGCACCGCCAGCGCCGGGGCATCCGCCTGCATCAGGCGGTAGCCGAGCACGCGCAGCAGGTGCCTGTTGTCCAGGTCCATCTCGGCCAGGTTGGACAGCACACGCAGTGCCAGTTCGCGCTGGCCCTGCTCCAGCAGCAGATCGGCCACGTCGAGGAAGAACGCGCTGCTGTCGGCATGCGCATCGCGCTCGGCCAGGTAGCGGTCATACAATTGCGACGCCGGGCCCTGGCGCAGGCGTCTGGCGATGGCCGAGTCCGGCTGCCAGGCCGCCAGCTGGATGCCGAGCTCGCCCTCGTTGGCGGCAGCGGGCGCAGCGACACGGCCACCAGTGACCGTGATTGAATCCAGGGCCTTGTTCGATGCAGGCGCTGAGCGACGTGCACGCGCACTGCTGGCTTCCATGCGCTGCTCGACGGCGGCGGCCATCGGTGCCGGCGCGGGCGGTGCCGCGGGGGCCGGCGCAGCGAGCATCGCCACCGGCGCCGAGTCCATCGCGTAGTCCGCGGATGCAACTTCCAGCGCCCCGCCTTTCAACTGTGGAGGCGCTCCCTTCGGCCAGCTGCGGTTCCACCACTGCTGGCGCTCCTTCCAGCGTGCCGCCACTTCATCCAGACGCCGGCGATCAGCAGCGGCGCGATCACTTACCTGCACTGCAAACCTGGCGTCGTACTCGGCGCGCAGCTTGCCCGAAGGGCGGATCGCATAGCGCAGGTAGTCCTCCAGGGTCTCCAGCACGATCAGCGAGGTATCCGGCCCGACCAGGCCGAACTGCTGCGACAGCAGTTGCATTGCCTCGCGGTTGCCTCGGCGGTCGGCGCCGAGTTGCTGCAGACGGGCCTGCGCCCACAAGCCGGCCAGCAGTTCACCGTCGTCACTCTTCTGCGTTGCCGGCAGTGCCTGCCATTCACCGCCGCCGACGCGTACCCGCATCGGCACGCCGTCCGCCGCAAGGCGAGCATGCAGCCATAGCCAGCCTTCGGCCTCGCTGCGACGATCGATCACAACATCCTGTACGCCACGGCCCGCATCCACCTGTACGTCCAACGGTGACGACAGCAGTTCCCGCGCAGCCGCGTCAACATCCTTGCCCAGCGCGACGAAGCGTCCGCCATGGGCTTCGCTCCAGCCGCGCAGGCGCACTGCATCGGTTCGCGCACCAGCACTGCTGACCGCGAACAGGCGCTGCTGCGGTGCGAGTGCTGGCAATGCTTCCGGTCCATAGGTCAGCAGGCCATCGCTGACCAGCAGGTATTCCTTCACGCTCGGTTGCGGCTGCCACTGCGCCAGCGCGCTGGCACCGTCCGGGCGTACGGCCTGCAGCGCTGCGCGCAGCTCGTTCCAGTTGCCGGCTCGGATACGGAAGCGACGCACCGGTTCGGCACGGTCGCGCAGCACGGTCAATGCCACCGTACCGTCACCCATCGCGGCGAAGTAGCGATCCAACAGCGCGAACTCACGTGTGCGATCGCGCTGGCCCGCCGAACCGGAGCCGTCCCACAGCAGGCCGACTTCGCTGGGCAACGTGCGGGGCGTGCTGCTGGCCGCCACCGGCAGCTGCGCCAGCAGGTAATGGCCATCCTCCCAGGGCGCCACCTGCACCTGTGCCTGGCGGGCTGCCGGCAGGCTCCACTGCAGCTGCTTCGGCAACTGTGCGCCGTTGCCCTGCCACTGCAGTTGGCCCGCATTGATGCGGAACGGAGCCGTACCTGCGGTGGCCGCGCCCGGCGCCTCCAGCTTCAGCTCAACCGATGAAGCACCGGCAGCGAACTGTAGCGGTAGCGTCCATTGCCAGCCCTGTCCGACGAAGGCCAACGGCTCACGAATCACCAGCTGCACGCGCCGACTGCCACCGGCCGGCAGCGGGTAGACGCGCAGGCGGAACTGGTTGCCGGCGGTCTGTTCCAGCAGGCCCGGGTCCACACCACGGCGGGCGATCTCCTCGAATACCTGGCGGCCACGGTCCTTGGGCACCGGCACCGCGTCACGCAGTTCACCGTTGATATCCAGTGCGAAGCCCGTGATCTGCTGGCCATCGGCCAGCGGGAACTGCAGCTCGCCCTCCAGCACGCGCCGGTTCGGGTTGTGGAACTCCAGGGTGATCCGGGTCTGGGCGATGCCGGCCTGGACCTCGCCTTCGATGCGGGCACGCTGCAGTTGCACCGGCTGTTCGGCGGCGGGCGCAATCAACAGCGGGGTGGTGGCTTGCGGCCTGGCAATACGTGGCGACTGAGCGCCGACAGGCCCGGCCGCGAGGGCCAGCAACAACACAGCGCAGCAACGGACGAAGACCATGACAGGGCTCCAGTGGGATCGTGGACGTCTGAACGCACGGACAGCCGGAATGGGGTTGGACCGTGCGCGGCTTTTCTTTGGCCCCACCCACAGGCACCATGCCCCACTCTCCCACACGCGCAAGGATGCCGATGCGATTGCCCCTGCTGGCCACTCTGTTGGCCCTTCCCTGCCCCCTGACCGCCCTTGCGACAGCTCCGGCCAAGAGCCTGTATTTCCAGCACCACGACTGGGTCGTAGCCTGTGATAACACCTTGACCTGCCGCGCCGCCGGCTACGCCGCCGACGATGACAGCACCCTTAGCGTGCTGCTCACCCGCAAGGGCGGCCCCGGCCAGGTCATCCAGGGGCGCCTGTCGCTGCAGCCGGAAGAAGGCCAAACCCAGCCCAAGGGCGCGCTGCATCTGCGCATCCAGCAACAGGACCTGGGCGTGCTGACCCCGGCAAAGGGCGAAGGCACGCACAGCTTGAATGCCGCGCAGACCAGCGCGTTGTTATCCGCACTTGTACGCGATGGAGGGATCAGCGTGACCGATGGCGCTGGCCATCGCTGGCCGCTGTCGGACAAGGGTGCCGCAGCGGTACTGCTGAAGATCGATGAGTACCAGGGCCGCCTCGGCACGCCCGGCGCCGTGATGCGCAAGGGCAGCACGCCTGAATCCAGCGTCCCCGCCGCACTGCCGGTGCCGGTTGTGCACAAGGCCGCTACCCTGGACTCGACTCCGGATGATCCCGCGTTTGCTCGGCTGGCCGCCTCACCCGCCCTGCGCGCAGCACTGCGTGCCACGCTGGAGGACGACAGCTGCGAAGGCCTGCAGGAAACTGATGCCGACGTTCCGCTCAGCAACTCCCCGCTGCAGGTCCGGCGCCTGGACGCGCAGCATGTGCTGGTCACGGTCCCGTGTTGGCGCGGGGCCTACAACATCGGCGATGGCTATTGGGTCGCGCGCCCGCAGGCGCCGTTCCGGGCGCAATGGGTGACCAGCGATGCGATCGACTACGCCGACGGCCAGATCATTGCCGCGCAGAAGGGCCGCGGCCTCGCTGACTGCATGTCGCACGCAGCCTGGACGTGGGACGGGACGAACTTCATCGCGACGTCCGAGGTGGCACCTGGGCTATGCCGGGGCGTGCCCGGTGGCACCTGGGAACTGCCGATGCTGGTCAGCGAGGTCCGCTGACGCCACAGAAAAAGGGGACGGAGGGGATTAAGTCGCAAGTGGCAAACAAGGCACAAGCGACTTAATCCCCTCCGTCCCCTTTTTTCATGCAGGCAGGCAGTGCTCCACGATCAGCTGGATGGCGCTGCCGCCACGATAGTCATCGCAGGCCAGCCGATAGGCCAGATGCACATGACGGCCGGGTGCGTTCCCGTGCCAGCCGCCGAAGTGGATCGCGTTGATCGTGCCGGGTACGCCCGGCAGGCGGAGTTCCAGCTTCAGGTGGCGCTCCTTCAGTACGCGCCAGTTGGCCACTTCGAAGTGGCCGTCGAATAGCGGTTCGGGGAAGCCCTGGCCCCACGGCCCGGCCAGGCGCAGCGCATCGGCGTGACGATGGTCCAGTTCGTCCGCGGCCAGTTCGCCGTCGCTGAGGACCTGCTGCTGCAGTGCCGCCGGGTCGAGCATTTCCAGCACCACCGAAACAAAGGCGGTCTTGAATTCATCGACGTGATCCAGCCGCATGCTCAGGCCAGCCGCCATGGCATGCCCACCGAAGCGTTCGATCAGGCCCGGATGCCGCGCATCGACCAATGCCAGTGCGTCACGGATGTGCAGGCCGGGAATTGAGCGAGCTGAGCCACGCAGGGTGTCGGCGCCGGGTTCTGCAGGCGCGAAGGCGATCACCGGGCGATGCAGGCGATCCTTCATCTTCGACGCGACCAGGCCGACCACGCCCGGATGCCAATCGGCATCGAACAGGCAGGCGGCCACCGGACGCTGGCCGGCCATGTCCAGCACCACGCGGGTCAACGCCTGCTCGGCGTCGTCAGTCATCGACTGCTGCACGGCGCGCCGTTCCGAATTGATCTGCTCCAGCGTCTGCGCGATCTCGCGCGCCTGGCGCGGGTCTTCGGTCAGCAGCAGCGCGATGCCCAGCGCCATGTCTTCCAGCCGGCCCGCGGCGTTCAGGCGCGGGCCGAGCGCGAAGCCGATATCGGTGGCGGTCAGTCGCGCGGCGTCACGGCCGCTGGCTTCGATCAGCGCACGCAGGCCGACACAGCCCTGCCCTGCGCGCAGGCGGCGCAGGCCCGCGCTGACCAGCGCACGGTTGTTCGAATCCAGCGCCACCAGGTCGGCGACGGTACCGACTGCCACCAGGTCCAGCAGTGTGGTCAGGTCCGGGCCCTTGCCATCGGCGAAGACCCCGGCCTCGCGCATCTGCCGGCGCAGCGCCATCAGCACGTAGAAGATCACGCCGACGCCGGCCAGCGATTTGCTGGGGAACGCATCGCCATCCAGATTCGGATCAACGATCACGTCGGCCGGTGGCAGCTGCGGGCCGGGCAGATGGTGGTCGGTGACCAGCACCTGCCAACCACGCGCCTTGGCTGCAGTCACACCCGCGTGGCAGGCAATGCCGTGGTCAACCGTGACCAGCAGGTCCGGCTGCAGCTCGGCCAGCTCCTCCACCAGCGACGGCGACAGGCCGTAGCCGTGCACCATGCGGTTCGGCACCGCGTGCAAGACGTGCTGTGCGCCGAGCATGCGCAGGCCACGCACGCCGACCGCACAGGCGGTGGCGCCATCGCAGTCGAAATCGCCGACCACCAGGATGCGCTTGTCGTTGGCGATGGCCTCGACGAGCAGGCCCACCGCAGCCTCGATGCCGGTCAGCAGCTCGGGCGCATGCAGGCTGCCCAGCTTCGGCAGCGCCAGCTCCGGGGTACCGGCACCGCGACTGGCGTAGAGCCGCGCCAGCAGTGGCAGCGTGCCCTCCGGCCAGTTGGCGGGCGCGACCGCATCGCGGCGGCGGATCGTCGGCGTATCAGAGGAGGGCTGCACGGCATCGGCGGCAAGGGACATCGGCATCGCCGGGTTACGGAAGACCCGCGCATGATACCCCGCCCGGCTTGCCAGGCTCTTCCCGGGCTTGGCGCAGGCGCGGTGATCACCCATGCTTGTCCGCTTCTGAAATGGAATTCGCCATGTACCGCCTGCTGTCCGCACTGATTGTCGGCCTGTTGCTTCCGCTCGCCGGCCATGCCGGAAATACGCCACTGGAACCCGGCATCGAGTTCGTGCATCACGACTGGTTCCTGGCCTGCGACAACACCGGCACCTGCCGCGCCGCCGGTTATGGCCCGGAGAGCGCAGACAGCTCGCTGGGCCTGATGCTGGAACGAGCCGGCGGCCCCGGCACAACCGTGAAGGCGCGGCTGCGCGTGGGCGAGGATGGCGAAAGTGCAATGCCCGAAGGCGCGATGCGCCTGCAGGTGAACGGCCGTGATCTGGGGCCCGTGCAGGACACCGGTGCCGACGAATCCGTGACGCTGCGCCCGGCGCAGGTTGATGCGCTGCTCGCCGCCCTGCCCGGCAAGGCGCGCATCGAGGTGATCGACAGCAGGGCCACGCGCTGGCCGATTTCCGATCGTGGTGCCGCCGCCGTGCTGTTGAAGATGGACGAAGTACAAGGGCGCCTTGATACGCCCGGCGCCCTGGTACGGCGTGGCACGCGTGCTGAAGCGAGTGTGCCGGCTGCGCAGACCAGGCCCGTGATCATGCGCGCCGCGCTGGTGGCCACTCGCCCCGGAGACAGCAAACTGGGTAGCAGCGAAGCGCTGCGCGACGCGCTGATTGCCACGCTCGACGACGGTGACGACTGTCCGCGTCTGATCGAGTACAAGGGCACCCCGGAAATGGTGATCGAGCGGCTGGACGACAGCCATGTACTGGTGCAGGCGCTGTGCCAGATGGGTGCATACAACTACAGCAATGGTTTCTGGATCGCGCGTGATCGCCCTCCGTTCGCCCCGCAGACGGTCACGCTCGAAGCGGAGGGCTTTTCGCACTTCGAGCGCACGCTGTACGCACGCTCCAAAGGCAGAGGCATCGGCGACTGCGTCTCCGGCTCGGACTGGACATGGGATGGCCGCCGATTCCAGCCAAGCAGTGCTTTCAGCACCGGGCTGTGCCGTGGCATGCCGGGCGGACACTGGATGCTGCCGACCCTGGTCAGCGAGGTTCGTTGAATGCGCTGCCCAGCTCTGCCGCAATTGCCGATGTTCCTGCTGGGATTGCTGGCGATGTCTTCGCCTGCCTGGGCCACGGTTCCGGTTGGCGCATCTGGACGGAAAACGCGTGGGCAGCATCGGGGCACTTGAGTCAGCCTCGGAGCATGCAAAGCTCACCCCGGCTATGGCCCGGCGCTACCACAATCACCGGATTCCGCCAGGCATGGCCTGCGTGCGCAGATTGCCTCAGGCGTCGTGAAGCTGCCGCGGCTTCTTCCAGAACTGCCAGCGCTGTCCGCGGTCCAGCTGGAACTGCATGCCATCCTCGAAATCCAGCACCAGCCGCTGCAGCTCGCCACGCTTCAGCGCGGCCAGCAGTGGCCGGATCGCGTCGTTGCCCAGTTGCGGCAGTGATCGCAGCTGGCGCAGATCGACCAGCGCATCCACGGACTGATCGCCATCCACCGCCACACCCGCTGCCAGCGCAAGACCCTGCAGCAATGCATCGCGGCTGCGCACCTGCGCGTGCGGTGTGTTGACCGACACCGGCATCACGCCGCCGCCCCAGAACCACAGTGAATTGATCGGCTGTTGCCCCTGGGCCGCACGTTGCTGGTTCCAGGAATGGTTGTGCAGCAGCACCTGCGCCTCGGTCATCAATGCACGCCAGCGGCGGCCGACCTCGCCTTCGGGCAGGTGCGCGAACAGGTCATCGCCGAGCACCTCGTCCGGACTGTCGAAGTCCGGCAGCTCGCTGTCGATCGGAAGCCGCAGGTACCAGCGCGAAGGGTCCGGTGCATCCAGCGCGAACCCGGCGTCGGCGAACAATGGCTGCAGTACCGGCAGCAGTGCCAGGCAGTCTGCCAGCGTCGGCCGCAGCGTTTCGCCATATGCCATCATCCGCGCACCGTGCATGTCCGGCACCATGCAGGCCGGATCGGCACGCAGCCAGCTGGCGCCAGCGGCATCACCGACGTCACGCTGGCGGGTCAATGCGGCCACCGGCCAATGCGACGCGGCGACCATGAAATGGCGCGTCAGCTGCGCGCGCTCGCCCGCCTCATGCTGCGAGGCGTTGGCGCGACCCAGGGCACGGGCCACGTCATCGGGCAGCGCAGCCGCCGCAAAGCGGCTGCGCGCGGGCAACAGCAGGGTCGCCGTCGCCACCTGGTCAGTCCAGGTAGCTGACGCTGACGATCTCGTACTCGCGCTGGCCTGCCGGGGCGTCGATCACGATCGAATCGCCTTCCAGCTTGCCGATCATCGCGCGCGCCACCGGCGAGGAAATCGCGATCAGGCCCTGCTTGATGTCCGCCTCGAGGTCGCCAACGATCTGGTACTTCCGTTCTTCGTCGGTTTCCACGTCAGCCAGCGTCACGCTGGCGCCGAACACCACCTTGGAGCCGGCATTGAGCTTGCTCACGTCGATGATCTCGGCATGCGACAGCTCGCCTTCCAGCTGCTTGATGCGGCCTTCGATGAAGCCCTGTTCCTCGCGCGCGGCGTGGTACTCGGCGTTCTCCTTCAGGTCGCCATGCTCACGGGCTTCGGCGATCGCGGCGATCACCTTCGGGCGCTTGACCGACTTCAGGTGATCCAGTTCGTCGCGCAGCTTCTGCGCGCCCTTCATGGTGATGGGGGCTCTCATGCATTCAACTCCTTGTGCAGCTCCTGCAGCGACCAGACAGGGCCGGTGCCGCGGAATTCCAGTGAATCCACCAGCGCCTTGGCGCCGGCGATGGTGGTCGAGTAGGTGACGCGATGCTGCAGCGCCTCGCGACGGATCGAGAACGAATCGTTGATCGCCGAGCGACCTTCGGTCGTGTTGACGATGTAGACGATCTCGCCGTTCTTGATCGAGTCGACGATGTGCGGACGGCCTTCGACCACCTTGTTGATGATCTCGCAGTCCATGCCATGCTGCTGCAGCCACGCGGCGGTGCCACGGGTAGCGACCAGGCTGTAGCCACGCGCCAGCAGTGCCTTGGCCACCGGCAGCACGCGCTTCTTGTCCGGGTCGCGAACCGAAACGAAGGCCTTGCCGATCGGCGGGGCCTTGATGCCGCCCGCCTCCTGGGCACGCGCGAAGGCGGCGTTGAAGGTGCGGCCCACGCCCATCACCTCACCGGTGGAACGCATCTCCGGCCCGAGGATCGGGTCGACGCCCTGGAACTTGGCGAACGGGAAGATCGCTTCCTTCACCGAGTAGTAGTCCGGCACGATTTCCTTGGTTGCGCCCTGCTCTTCCAGGGTCTTGCCGGCCATGCAGCGGGCGGCGATCTTGGCCAGCGGCATGCCGGTGGCCTTGGACACGAACGGCACGGTGCGCGAGGCACGCGGATTCACTTCCAGCAGGTAGATGGTGTCATCACCCTCATCGCTGGTCTGGATCGCAAACTGGGTGTTCATCAGGCCGACCACGTTCAGGGCCTTGGCCAGCTCCACCACCTGGCGGCGCAGTTCAGCCTGGGTACCAGCCGACAGCGAGTACGGCGGCAGCGAGCACGAGGAATCGCCCGAATGCACGCCAGCCTCTTCGATGTGCTCCATCACGCCACCGATCAGGACGTTGCCATCCTTGTCAGCAATGATGTCCACGTCGCACTCGACGGCGTTGTCGAGGAAGCGGTCCAGCAGCACCGGCGAATCGTTGGACACCTTCACCGCGTCGCGCACGTAGCGGGCCAGGTCGGATTCGCCGTAGACGATTTCCATGGCGCGGCCGCCCAGCACGTAGCTCGGACGCACCACCAGCGGGTAGCCGATCTCGCGGGCCAGCAGCAGGGCTTCCTGGTCGTTGCGTGCGATGCGGTTCGGCGGCTGCTTCAGGCCCAGGGTGTCGACCAGCTGCTGGAAGCGCTCGCGGTCTTCGGCCAGGTCGATGGAGTCCGGGCTGGTGCCGATCACTGGCACGCCATTGGCTTCCAGCGCGCGCGCCAGCTTCAGCGGGGTCTGGCCGCCGTACTGCACGATCACGCCCTTGGGCTGTTCCAGTTCGACGATTTCCAGCACGTCTTCCAGGGTCAGCGGTTCGAAGTACAGGCGGTCGGAGGTGTCGTAGTCGGTCGACACGGTTTCCGGGTTGCAGTTGACCATGATGGTTTCATAACCATCCTCGCGCAGCGCCAGTGCCGCGTGCACGCAGCAGTAGTCGAACTCGATGCCCTGCCCGATGCGGTTCGGGCCACCGCCCAGGATCATGATCTTGTCGCGGTTGCTCGGCGCGGCCTCGCACTCGTCCTCGTAGGTCGAGTACAGGTAGGCGGTACCGGTGGAGAACTCACCGGCGCAGGAGTCAACGCGCTTGTAGACCGGGCGCACCTTGTGCGCACGGCGCAGCGCGCGGATGGCCGCTTCGTTGGTGCCGGTCAGCTGCGCCAGGCGCGCATCGGAGAAACCGGAACGCTTCAGCTTGCGCAGGCGCGCGGCATCCAGTGCGTCGATGCCATCGGCTGCGACCTGGGTCTCGGCGGCGATGATTTCTTCGATCTGGTCCAGGAACCACGGATCGATGTAGGACAGCTTGAAGATGTCCTCCACGCTCATGCCGGCACGGAATGCGTCGGCGACGAAGAACAGGCGCTCCGGGCCCGGTGCCTTCAGCTCGCGGCGCAGGGTCTGCAGATCGTCCTCATTGGTCAGGTCCAGGCCGGTCGGGTCGAAGCCGACCTTGCCGGTTTCCAGGCCGCGCAGTGCCTTCTGCATCGATTCCTGGAAGGTGCGGCCCATCGCCATCACCTCACCCACCGACTTCATCTGGGTGGTCAGGCGCGCATCGGCGGCGGGGAACTTCTCGAAGGCGAAGCGCGGGATCTTGGTGACGACGTAGTCGATGGACGGTTCGAAGGAGGCCGGGGTCAGGCCGCCGGTGATCTCGTTCTTCAGTTCGTCCAGGGTGTAGCCGACGGCCAGCTTGGCGGCGACCTTGGCAATCGGGAAGCCGGTGGCCTTCGAAGCCAGCGCCGAGGAACGCGACACGCGCGGGTTCATCTCGATCACCACGACGCGGCCGGTGTCCGGGTTGATGCCGAACTGCACGTTCGAGCCACCGGTATCCACGCCGATCTTGCGCAGCACGGCAATGGAGGCATCGCGCAGGCGCTGGTATTCCTTGTCGGTCAAGGTCTGCGCCGGGGCCACGGTGATCGAGTCACCGGTGTGCACGCCCATCGGGTCCAGGTTCTCGATCGAGCAGACGATGATGCAGTTGTCCGCCGTATCGCGGACCACTTCCATCTCGAATTCCTTCCAGCCCAGCACCGACTCTTCCACCAGCACTTCGGTGGTCGGCGACAGCTCCAGGCCACGGCTGACGATGTCGACCAGTTCTTCGCGGTTGTAGGCGATGCCGCCACCGCTGCCGCCCAGGGTGAAGCTGGGGCGGATGATGGTCGGGTAGCCGACGCGGGTCTGGATCTCCAGCGCTTCGTCCAGGGTGTGGGCGACAGCGGCGGTCGGGCATTCCAGGCCGATCTCACCCATGGCCACGCGGAACAGCTCGCGGTCTTCGGCCATGCGGATCGCTTCGCGCTTGGCGCCGATCAGTTCAACGTTGTACTTCTCCAGTACGCCGTTGTCGGCCAGGTCCAGCGCGCAGTTCAGCGCGGTCTGCCCACCCATGGTCGGCAGCAGCGCATCGGGCTTTTCCTTGGCGATGATCTTCTCGACCGTCTGCCAGTTGATCGGCTCGATGTAGACGGCGTCGGCCATCTCCGGGTCGGTCATGATCGTGGCCGGGTTGCTGTTGACCAGCACCACGCGGTAACCCTCGTCACGCAGGGCCTTGCAGGCCTGCGCGCCGGAGTAGTCGAACTCGCAGGCCTGGCCGATGACGATCGGGCCAGCACCGATGATGAGGATGGTCTTGAGGTCAGTGCGCTTGGGCATTTTCTTCTCTAAGTCAGTACAGCGTGACAAGGGGGGTGATCGCACGCTGTCGATCAGGAATCTTGATCCGCAGCGCCGCGCCAGGGGCAGCAGCGATGCGGGGGCTTACGGTCCATCGCGACGCCACCGGGGGGCCGGCGGCGTACTGATCACGCCTTGGCCTGCTCCATCAGCACCACGAAACGGTCGAACAACGGGCCGACATCGTGCGGGCCCGGCGACGCTTCCGGGTGGCCCTGGAACGAGAACGCCGGCACGTCGGTGCGGGCGATGCCCTGGTTGGTGCCATCGAACAGCGAACGGTGGGTCACGCGCAGGGTCGCCGGCAGGGTCGCTTCGTCGACCGCAAAGCCGTGGTTCTGCGAGGTGATCATCACCCGGCCGCTGTCCAGGTCCTGCACCGGGTGGTTGGCGCCATGGTGGCCGTGGCCCATCTTGATGGTCTTCGCGCCCGAGGCCAGGCCCAGCAGCTGATGGCCCAGGCAGATGCCGAAGGTCGGGATCTTCTGCTCGATGAAGGTCTTGATCGCTTCGATGGCGTAGTCGCACGGTTCCGGGTCACCCGGGCCGTTGGACAGGAACACGCCGTCCGGCTTCAGCGCCAGCACTTCGGCGGCCGGGGTCTGCGCCGGCACCACGGTGACCTCGCAGCCGCGCTCGGCCAGCATGCGCAGGATATTGGTCTTCACGCCGAAGTCGTAGGCCACCACCTTGTGCTTGGCCGGCACGCTGACAAAGGCGTTGGCATCCAGGTCCAGCTGGCCCTCGGTCCAGACGTAGGTCTTCTCGGTAGTGACGACCTTGGCCAGATCCATACCCTTCAGCCCCGGGAACTTGCGGGCGGCTTCCAGTGCCTTTTCCACGTCGATGTCACCGGCCATCAGCGCACCGTTCTGCGCGCCCTTCTCGCGCAGGATGCGGGTCAGCTTGCGGGTGTCGATGCCGGCGATGGCGACCACGCCACGCTGGATCAGCCAGTCCTGCAGCGACACCTGGCTGCGCCAGTTGCTGGGGCGGCGCGGTACATCGCGCACGATCAGGCCGGCCGACCACACCTTGGACGCTTCATCGTCCTGGTCGGTCATGCCGGTGTTACCGATGTGCGGATAGGTCAGCGTGACCATCTGCCGGGCGTAGGACGGGTCGGTCAACACTTCCTGGTAGCCGGTCATGGCGGTGTTGAACACCACCTCACCGACGGACAGGCCGGGCGCGCCTACGGATTCGCCCTCGAATACGGTGCCGTCTTCGAGGACGAGGATTGCGGCTTGGGTCACGGGAATCTCACTTTGGCTACCGAGGGGGCTGCCGAAGTCACGCCTGCGCTTCACGGAAATCCGGTTGCAAAAAAGCGCGGACGTACGGTCTGGGACCGGTCCGGCTTTCGTGATTCGGCGAGTGCGAATTGTAGCGGTGCCGGGGCCCGCGCGCCAGCGGTTATCGCGCTTCATGAACAGGCGATTGCGTATTCATTTCAATCCGGCGGCGTATGCGGGCCGGAGGCGGGGTCGGATCCTTTCCCGGATGGGAAAGGCTCTGACCCCAGGCGCCCTCGGGTTGGGTCAGAGCCCTTTCCACTGGAAAGGGATCCGACCCCCGGAATCAGCCCGCCTTACTGCAGCAGGTCCCGCACCCGATAGCTGCCCGGGGCCCGTCCCTGCAGCTGGCGGGCGGCGAACAGCGCGCCGCGGGCAAAGATGTCGCGGTTGGTGGCCCGGTGCACCAGCTCGATGCGCTCGCCCAGCCCGGTGAACTGCACCAGATGCTCGCCCACGATGTCGCCGGCACGCAGGCTGGCGTAATGCGGCTCCGCCCCACCCCGCTGCGCGGCCGCCCCCAGGGTCAGCGCGGTGCCCGACGGCGCGTCCTTCTTCTGGGTGTGGTGCGATTCGACCACATCGCAGTCCCAGCCAGCCAGCGCCTGCGCGGCGCGCTCGACCACCTCGTCCAGCACCGCCACGCCCAGGCTGAAGTTGGAGGCCCAGACCAGCGGGATGGTCGTTGCCGCGGCTTCCAGCGCCTGGCGCTGGCTGCTGGAGATGCCGGTGGTGCCTGAAACCAGGCCCGCACCCCGCTCCACGCACAGCGCCAGCAGCTGGTCGAAGCCCTCCGGCAGGCTGAAGTCGATCGCTACGTCGAACGCCGGCGCACCGGGCAGCTCGCTGGCAGCAAAGAACGGCACGCCGTCGACCACGCGCTGGGCCGGTGCACGGCCGGTCACCGCGGCCACGATCTGCAGGGTTTCGGGATGTTCGGCGGCCAGTCGCAGCAGGGCCTGGCCCATGCGCCCGGAGGCGCCGTGAATGAGCAATCGCAGGGGAGTCTGGTTCATGCCTGCAGGCTAGCGGCAGCACGCCTGCTCCGGCAAGCGCCATCGCTGCTACGCTGCATGCCCTTTCATGCAATGGATGGCAGTTCCACCATGCAGATCAGCGAACAGCTGGTGCTGGTCACCGGCGCCGGCCGCGGCCTTGGCCAGCACATCGCCCGCGCCTTCGCCGCACAGGGCGCCCGCGTCATCATCAACTATCACCGCAGCGAGGCCGTCGCACGTGCGCTGGCCAGCGAGCTGGGTGGCCAGGCGATCGCGCTGCCGGCCGATGTCACCGACCGCACCCAGGTCGATGCAATGCTGCAGCACGCGCTGGCACATTTCGGCCAGGGCGTCACCACCGTGGTCAACAACGCGCTGGCCGCCTTCTCGTTCAATGGCGACGCCCGCGACAGCGCTGCCGACATCGGCTGGCCGGCCTTCCAGGCACAGTTCGAAGGCAGTGTGCGCGGTGCGCTGAACACCGTGCAGGCCGCCCTGCCCGGGATGCAGGCGCGCCGTTTCGGTCGCGTCATCAACATCGGCACCAACCTGTTCCAGAATCCGGTGGTGCCCTATCACGACTACACTGCCGCCAAAGCCGCGCTGCTGTCGCTGACCCGCACCCTGGCAGGCGACCTCGGCCCGCACGGCATCACCGTCAACATGCTGTCCGGCGGCCTGCTGCGCACCACCGATGCCAGCGCCGCCACGCCCGAAGCGGTATTCGACTACATCGCCGCCAATACACCACTGCGCAGCGTCACGACCCCGGCCGAGTTCGCCGATGCGGCGCTGTTCTTCGCCAGCCCCTGGTCGCGCGCGGTGACCGGCCAGAACCTGGTGGTGGACGGCGGGCTGGTGCGGGACTGAGCCGATGCGCATCTCCGAGGTAAGCCGCCTGACCGGGGCCAGCGCCAAGGCCATCCGCCTGTACGAGGCACGCGGACTGCTGCCGCCGGTGCCACGACTGAACCGCTATCGCGACTACAGCGAACAGGACGTGGCCTGGGTGCAACTGATCCGCCAGGCGTTGGGGCTGGGCATCACCCTGGCCGCGATATCCGGCCTGCAGGGTCGCGATGGACGGCTCGACTGGCCTGCGGTACTGGTCTTGCTGGAACAGCAGCGCACCCGCATTGCCAGTGAGCGGGCGCGGCTGGAACAGGTCGACCTTGCCCTGCGGCAGGTCCGCGATGAACTGCAGCGATGGCTGCACTCCGGCGGCACTGATTGCGTCCTGCAACCCAGCGGCTGCCCCACCGGCGTTTGACTCTGCCCCTGGGGCAGACCGCACCCTCGCGCACTTTCCATTGCCCGAGGTTGCCGTGTCCCGCTCCATCCTGATCCTGCTGGGCCATCCCGACCGCGACAGCCTGTGCGGCGCCCTCGCCCAGCGCTACGCCACCGCCGCCGAGAACGCCGGCCATCGGGTGCGACTGATCGCACTGGGTGACCTTGAGTTCGATCCCGTGCTGCGCCATGGCTATCGCCAGATCCAGCCACTGGAAGCCGATCTGCAGGACGCCGCCGATGCGATCGAGGCCTGCGATCACCTGGTGCTGGTCTATCCCACCTGGTGGGGTGCGATGCCGGCGCTGCTGAAGGGCTTTTTCGATCGTGTGCTGTTGCCGGGGTACGCCTTCCGCTACCGGCGCGATTCGGTGTGGTGGGACCGATTGCTGGCCGGGCGCAGCGCGCGCGTGATCACCACGCTGGACACGCCGCCCTGGTACTACCGCTGGATCTACCGCGACCCGGGCATCACCCAGATCCGCGCCACCATCCTGGAGTTCTGCGGCATCCGCCCGGTGCGGGTCAGCCGGCTGGGGGCGGTGCGCAGCAGCAGCCCGGCGCAACGCAACAAATGGCTGGCACTGGCAGCGGAGCTGGGAGCGCGGGCCGGGTAGATCCGCAGCCATGGGTAAAGCGTGCGAACCAAGGTTCGCACCCACCTGGGGCGAGGATTTGCACCCACCTGGAAGGTTTGCACCTACCTGCGGCGCTCGTTGCGCGTGTCGCGTTTGCCAATTGACCCCAAGGCTCTGCACCTAAAGGCTGAGAGCCCTCTTCCGGCCCAGGCAAAGCCCATGAAATCCTCGACTGTCTTCAGCAAGTGCGCCAGGAAGACCGGCTTTGCCGGCACGTCGACGACCCGCTACCGCTTGCTGGATGACGCCCTGCTTGTCGTGAATCACCAACGCGCCAGTGAAAGCCGGGGCTTCTATGTGAATGCCGGGCTCTACTTTCCAGAGCTGCTCGCGTATCCCCTCGCGCCTGACGATCTTGAAACGGCTTTCAGGTACCGCTCCAGCATTCCTACGCCCCATGTCGACTGGCGGATCGAAGCGACGCCAGGCCTGCGCCGGGCCTTCATCCAGCAGGATCTTGATGATCTGCTGGAGGCCGGCAATCGCGATGCGATGAAATGCCTGCTGCTCGGCGCCCTTGCCGACGTGGCGAGCTTCGCGACAACCCATGGAGACCGGGAGTCGGTGCGGCGATTGAATCAGGATGGAAGCTTCCGGGCAATCATCCGCAGGGAGGTCTGAACCCCGGAAAGCGTGCGAACCAAGGTTCGCACCCACCGGGCGAAGTCCGCACCCACCGGGCGAAGTCCGCACCCACCGGGCGAAGTCAGCACCCACAGGGCGAAGGCCCGCACCTACCGGCCGAAGGCTCGCACCTACCAAGGCAGAGTCAGTGCTGTTTGGGCGGCGGCGGTCCGCAGCTGTCGCAACCGCCACAGGCACCACCGCCGCCGGTGGCCGGCGGCGCGATTCTCCGTCCCAGCGCCTGCATCCAGGCGGCGCGGCCCGGCTTCAGCAGGGCCAGCGCCAGCGCACCACGCAGCTTGCGCAGGGTGCCGGGGAACTGCTTCTTCAACACCACCCAGGCACTGACCAGCACGGCCACCGCAATGATCAGGTACTGCAGCAGCAGTCCGCCGTCCATCAGCCGCCCCCCAGCGCCTTGGTCACCTGGTAGGTGATCAGCGCCGCCACGTAGGCCGCAGCAAACAGGTAGAACGCCGAGAAGGCCATCGTCTTCCACGAATTGGTCTCGCGCTTGATGGTGGCCAGCGTCGAGATGCACATCGGGGCGTAGATGTACCAGACCAGCAGCGACAGCGCGGTGGCCAGCGACCAGCCGTCGCTGATCAGCGGGGTCAGTGCCTGGCTGGCGGCATCGTCATCGGCCGCCGACAGCGCGTACACGGTGGCCAGCGAGGACACCGCCACTTCGCGCGCGGCCAGGCCCGGAATCAGCGCGATGCAGATCTGCCAGTTGAAGCCCAGCGGCGCAAAGAACACCGCCATCGCATGGCCTATCTGGCCGGCGTAGCTGTAATCGATGGCCGGCATGGTGGCGCCGACCGGGGCCGCCGGGAACGACAGCAGCACCCACAGCAGGATGGTCAGCGCCAGGATGATGCCGCCGACGCGCTTGAGGAAGATCATGCCGCGCTCGTACAGGCCCACCGCCAGGTCGCGCACATGCGGCAGGCGGTACGACGGCAGCTCCAGCATCAGCGGGTGCTCGCTCTTGTCGCGGCGCCACTTCTTCATGATCCACGACATCGCCAGCGCACTGAGGATGCCGGCCGCATACAGGCCGAACAGCACCAGGCCCTGCTGGTTGAACACGCCCCACACCGTCTTCTGCGGAATGAACGCACCAATCAGCAGCGCATACACCGGCAGGCGCGCCGAGCAGGTCATCAGCGGCGCGACCAGGATCGTGGCCAGGCGGTCACGCGGGTCCTGGATGCTGCGCGTGGACATGATGCCCGGCACCGCGCAGGCGAAACTGGACAGCAGCGGGATGAACGAGCGACCGGACAGGCCTGCGGCCGCCATCATGCGGTCGAGCAGGAACGCCGCACGCGGCAGGTAGCCGGATTCCTCCAGCACCAGGATGAAGAAGAACAGGATCAGGATCTGCGGAAGGAACACCACCACGCCACCGACGCCGGCGATGATGCCATCGGTCAGCAGGCTGGCCAGCGGACCTTCGGGCAGCACGCTGCCGACAAAGGCACCAAGCCAGGCGAAACCGGCCTCGATACCGTCCATCAACGGTGTTGCCCAGGCGTACACCGCCTGGAAGATCAGGAACATCACCACCGCCAGGCTGATCAGGCCGAACACCGGGTGCAGCAGCCAGCGGTCCAGCGCGTCGTCGATCTTCGCAGTGCGCGCCGGCATGCGCACGGCCACCGACAGGATCTCGCGCACCTTGGCGTGGTAGTCGATGCCGCCCTCCGGGCCGGGCACCGGTGCGTCCAAGTGCGGCACCATCGCGTCGAGGCGCTCGACCAGGGCCTTGGCACCCTGCCTGCGTACCGCCACGGTCTCCACCACCGGCACGCCCAACTCGCGCTCCAGCGCGGCCACATCCACCTGGATGCCGCGGCGCTGGGCCGCATCGACCATGTTCAGCGCCACCACCATCGGCTTGCCCAGCTCGCGCAGTTCCAGCGCGAAACGCAGGTGCAGGCGAAGGTTGGTGGCATCGATCACGCACAGCAGCACGTCCGGTGCGGCTTCGCCCGGGTAGAAGCCCCGGCACAGATCACGGGTGATCGCCTCGTCCAGGCTGGCCGGATGCAGGCTGTAGGCGCCCGGCAGGTCAAGTACTGCGAATTCACGGCCAGACGGCGCGCGCAGGCGGCCTTCCTTGCGCTCGACGGTGACACCGGTGTAGTTGGCGACCTTCTGGCGGCTGCCGGTCAGCTGGTTGAACAGCGCGGTCTTGCCGCTGTTGGGGTTACCGACCAGCGCAATGCGCAGCGGTGCGGTAGAGGCTGCAGCGGTCATGCGCGACGCTCCTGGCGGTTGGCGTCGACCACGACGCGCTTGGCTTCACTGATCCGCAGCGCGAAGCGAGTGAACCCGACCTGCACCAGCAGCGGCTCGCCACCGACCGGGCCCTTGGCCACCAGGCGCACTTCCTCGCCCTTCACGAAACCCAGCTCGCGCAGGCGACGGGCGATGGCATCGTTGGCATGGAGGTCCTGCACGGACTCGACCACGGCCGAGGTGTGCAGCGGCAGTTCGGACAGCGTCATCTAGCGTATTCTCTGCTGGATGTAAATGGTTCTCGATTCTAACATTCCCGCGTCGCGTCATGGCCCATGACCAATGGCCCGCTATGATCCATACAGGTATGGAGTGACCCTGGAATCCCATGAACGATGCTTTGCAGATCGAGCGCAGTGGCGCCGTCCTCACCCTCTGGCTGAACCGGCCGGAGCTGCACAACGCCTTTGACGCCGGCCTGATAGCGCGGCTGACCGCCGCACTCGAAGCCGCCGGACGCGACAGCACGGTACGCGCGGTGGTGGTGGCCGGGCACGGTGCTTCATTCTCGGCCGGTGCCGACATGCAGTGGATGCGCGGTATGGCTGCCGCCAGCGAGGCCGACAACCGCGAGGACTCGCTGGCGCTGGCACGGCTGATGCGTACCCTGGACGAACTGCCCAAGCCGACCCTGGCCCGGGTCCACGGCGCGGCCTTTGGCGGTGGCGTCGGCCTGGTCGCCTGCTGCGACATCGCCATCGCCAGCAGCTCGGCCCGCTTCGGCCTGACTGAAAGCCGTCTCGGCCTGCTGCCGGCGGTGATTTCGCCCTATGTGATCGAGGCCATCGGCCCGCGCCAGGCCCGTCGCTGGTTCGCCACCGGCGAGCATTTCGACGCCGAGACCGCGCTGCGCATCGGCCTGGTCCACCAGCTGGTCGAGCCGGAACGCCTGGACGAGGCTGTGCAGCGCCAGCTGGCCCTGCTCGACAAGGCCGGCCCGATCGCCTCGTCGTCAGCGAAACAGCTGGTGCGGCAGGTCCGCGACAGCCATGACCGCGATGCCCTGGATCGCGATAATGCCGCCCTGATCGCGCGCCTGCGGGTGTCCGCCGAGGGCCAGGAGGGCCTGGGCGCCTTCCTCGACAAGCGCGCCCCCCATTGGGTCACGGAAGCCTGAACATGCTCGATCATCTTGGTTTGACCAGCGCCGACCTGGCGCGCAGCAAGACCTTCTTCCTGCAGGCACTGGCACCGCTGCAGATCGGCGTGGTGATGGAAGTCACCGCCGTACAGACCGGCGCCCACGACCACATCGGCTTCGGCAGCGACGGCAAGCCGTTCTTCTGGCTTGGCAATGGCGGCACCGCCAGCCACGGCGTGCACGTGGCCTTCGCCTGCGCCAGCCGCGCGCAGGTGGACGCCTTCCATGCCGCCGCGCTCGCCGCCGGTGGCCGCGATAACGGTGCCCCGGGCCTGCGCCCGTGGTACCACCCGGATTACTACGGCGCCTTCGTGCTCGACCCTGATGGCAACAACATCGAAGCGGTCTGCCATCGCCCCGTCAGCGAGGTGGCCGCATGAGCGACTACGTCCGCATCGTCGAGGTCGGCCCGCGTGACGGCCTGCAGAACGAAAAGCAGTCGGTCTCCACCGCCGACAAGATCGAACTGATCAACCGCCTGTCGGCCACTGGCCTGCGCAGCATCGAGGCGACCAGCTTCGTCAGCCCAAAGTGGGTCCCGCAGCTGGCCGACGCCGCCGAGGTCTATGCCGGCATCCAGCGCCGGCCGGGCATCCACTACCCGGTGCTGGTCCCGAACGAACAGGGTTACGACCGCGCCCGTGCGGTGGGCGTGGAGGAAGTGGCGGTGTTCACCGCCGCGTCCGAAGCCTTCAACCGCACCAACACCAATGCCGGCATCGACGAGTCGCTGGCCCGCTTCGAGCCGATCCTGCGCCGCGCCGCCGCCGATGGCGTGCGCGTACGTGGCTACGTCTCCACCGTGCTCGGCTGCCCTTATCAGGGCGAGGTACCGCTGGCCGACGTGGTGCGCGTGGCACGCGCCCTGCACCAGATGGGCTGTTACGAAATCTCGCTGGGCGACACCATCGGCGTCGGCACCCCGCGCAAGGCACGGGCGATGCTGCAGGCGGTCGCTGCCGAGATCCCGATGGAGGCGCTGGCCGTGCATTTCCACGACACCTACGGCCAGGCCATCGCCAACATCGCCACCTGCCTGGAAGAAGGCGTGCGCGTGGTCGACAGCGCCGTGTCCGGCGCCGGTGGCTGCCCGTATGCGAAGGGCGCCAGCGGCAATGTCGCCAGCGAAGACGTGGTCTACCTGCTGCAGGGCCTGGGCCTGGACAGCGGCGTGGACCTGCCGGCACTGGCCGAGACCGGCCGCTGGCTGGCCGACCTGCTCGGCCGCGCCACTGCCAGCCGCACCGGGCAGGCGCTGGCCGCGGCCGGTTGACCACCGCACTGCGCCGCCCCGCAAAGGCGGCGCAGTGCACAACAGCGGCGGTCGCGGCTTCCGTTAGAATCGGCGGTTCTCGAACCTGCAGGACCGTTCAATGCAGCTGTCTTCCGTACGTGCCGTGATCACTGGCGGCGTCTCCGGCCTCGGCCTGGCCGTGGCCCAGCACCTCGTCGCCCAGGGCGGCAAGGTGGCCCTGTTCGACCTCAACGACGGCAAGGGTGCTGCCGCCGTTGCCGGGCTGGGTGCCGACAAGGCCCGCTATTTCAACGTCAACGTCAGCGATGAGGCAGCCGTGGCTGCGGCCATCGACCAGGCCCACGACTTCCTGGGTGGCCTGAACGTCGCGATGAACTGCGCCGGCATCCTCGGTGCCGGCCGCGTACTCGGCAAGGAGGGCCCGATGCCGCTTGCCGGCTTCCAGGGCACAGTGATGGTGAACCTGGTCGGCAGCTTCAACATCGCCAAGGCTGCGGCCAACCGCATGCAGCACAACGAAGCCGGCGTGGACGGCGAGCGCGGCGTGATCATCAACACCGCCAGCATCGCTGCCTACGAAGGCCAGATCGGCCAGGCCGCGTATGCCGCCAGCAAGGGCGGCGTGGTCTCGATGACGCTGCCGATGGCGCGCGAACTGTCGCGCTTCGGCATCCGCGTCAATACCATCGCTCCGGGCGTGTTCTGGACGCCGATGGTCGACGGCATGCCCGAAGCCGTGCAGCAGTCGCTGGCCGCCTCGATCCCGTTCCCGTCGCGCCTGGGCAAGCCGGAAGACTTCGCCGGCCTGGTCGGCTTCATCCTCGGCAACACCTACCTCAACGGCGAGACCATCCGCCTGGACGGCGCTACCCGGCTCGCTCCGAAGTGATTCCCCCCGGGCGCCGGGACGGCGCCCTCCCCCAACGACCTAGATCACCATGAAAGCCAACGACATCAAGAAGGGCAACGTCGTCGAGTTCAACAACGGCGTGTACCAGATCCGCGACATCGAGCGCAGCTCGCCGCAGGGTCGCGGCGGCAACGTCCGCTTCCGCTTCATCATGTACAGCGTGCCGGGCGGCAACAAGCTCGACGCCAGCTTCGATGCCGACGACAACCTGGTCGAGGTCGAACTGCTGCGCCGCCAGTCCACCTATTCGTACAAGGACGGCGATGCGTTCGTGTTCCTCGATGACGAGGACTACACCCCCTACACCCTGGACGCGGACGTGATCGGCGACGACGCCGGCTACATCACCGACGGCCTGACCGGCATCTACGTGCAGGTGATCGACGAGCAGCCGGTGGCGATCCAGCTGCCGGCCTCGGTGGTGCTGGAAGTGATCGAGACGCCGCCGGAACTGAAGGGTGGCACCGCCACCAAGCGCCCGAAGCCGGCCAAGCTCAACACCGGCATCGAAATCATGGTGCCGGAGTACATCGTCAACGGCGAGCGCGTGCTGGTGAACACCGCCACCGGCGAATTCGCTGGCCGTGCCGACTAAGCGCCTTGCGCTGATCGGTTGCCTGTCCCTGCTTGCGGCGTGTTCGCCGCAGGCAACGGACAGCACGGCCGATGCTGCGCCGAACGCAGCGCCTGTCGAACCGGCCGTGACGGCAGCACCGGCGGTGGAGGCACCGGCCGCCGTGGAGGCCACCGCCGAAGCGGAGCCCACTGCCGAGCTGTCCTCGGGCGATGAGGAACTGGACAAGGCACGCGCAGCCGCAGGCTGCCCGATCCCGGAGGATGTGTATGACGTCGACGACGTGCGCATCTACTGCGCGATGCCGACCGACGTGCAGGCCTTCCTCGCGCGCGAAAACACCTGCCAGCACTTTGCGGGTGAGGAACCCTACGACGACGAGCGTCGCCGCGAACTGGAAGAGGCCAGCGCCAAGTACTGCGAGGGCCGCAGGAAGATTTTCACCGGCCTGGTCGCGCGTCATCGCGGTGACTGTGCGATCCGCAAAGCGCTGATCGGGATCAACAGCCGCTATGACCTGGACTTCGATCTCGACCTGAAGCCCTGCGGGGCTAACCCCTCGTGATGTAGAGCCGAGCGTGGGCTCGGCTCTACAGATGCCTTACAGCTGCTTCGCGCCGAAATTGCCGCAGCCGTGATACTGGCGGGTGCCGATGGTCAGGTTCACCTTGGCATCGAACGCCTCGCCACTCATGTCGTCCTGGCAGGTAGTACGCTGGAAGCTGAGCTTGACGTCGGTGCCATCGGACGCCTTGCCGCTCCAGCCGTCAGCACCTTCGGTGGGCTTGGCGACGTCGAAGCGACGCTCGCCATAGTCGACTTCCACTTGAAGACCGGGCGTGTCGCCGTCAACGATGGCCAGCCAGCCCGGCTCGTTGCCGGTGGCACGGAACGCGGCATTGCCGGCGCTGCCATCGCCCTCGGTGGCTTCCACCGCATGGCACTCGCGGTCGGCCTCACCCTTCAGGCTCAGCAGGCCGTCATCGCTGCCCTTGGTCCAGAAGGTGTTGCCCTGGCCATCACCGTACTTGGCGCCCGACGCCGCACGCTCGGAGGTCATGGCGAAGGTACGGTCGCCGATCACCACCGTGGCCGCATCCTCGCCATTGAAGGTCGCGCGCACGTCCAGATCGCCACAGCGATAGGTGGTCTCGCTACCGACACTGGCGCCGGTACTGGCGCCTGGCTGAGGGGCAGCCGGTTCGGGGTTGCTGCTGCCCGCGACGGGCGGCTGGGCCGGCTGGCACGCGGCCAACACCAACCCGAGGGAGGCTGCCAACAGACTGGGAACTACACGCATGGCTCGACTCCTTGTCGACACTACAAAGATGTTCGACCCTACCACCTGCCGGTGAGCGGGGCCTGAAAGCGGCCTGACCGCGTTCATGCGGCCAGCACCGCCATCGACAGCAACTGTGCGCCGCTGCCGCCGGAACTGCAGGTCCAGACCCGCAGCAGGCGCAGTTTCAGCTCGCGCTCCTGGCCCTGCTCGCGCACCGACAAGCGCACGTCGCTGGACAGCAGCGCCAAGCGACCACACAGCAGCGTTTCCGTCATGCAGGACTGCAGGCCATGCACCTGCAGGCGGCCGCCCAGCCACTCGCGCAACCACGGCAGGTCGAGCATGCACCCACCCTGCCCGTCCATCATGAACAAGGCCGGCGATACCAGCGCGGTCAGCGCATCGTGATCATCGCCCAACAGCGCTTCGCACAGGCGCTGCTCCAGCGCCCTCAATTGCAGTTCATGCAGATCGTCAACGATGTTCCGTTCCATCCACGGATCCTTCCGGCGTCGGCCGGCGTCTGTGCAGGCGCTGCGCGATCCACTGCCGCGCGCCCTGCACCACTACATAGAAGACCGGCACGAAGAACACCGCCAGCACGGTCGCGCTGACCATGCCGCCGAACACGCCGGTCCCGATCGCCTGCTGGGTTTCCTTCGATGCGCCCTGCGCCAGCATCAGCGGCACCACGCCCAACGCGAACGCCAGCGAGGTCATCACGATCGGCCGCAGGCGCAGCCGTGCCGCCTCCAGCGCCGCTTCCACCAGGCCCCGGCCCTGCTGCTGCAGCTGGCGTGCGAACTCGACGATGAGGATCGCGTTCTTCGCCGACAGCCCGATCACAGTGATCATGCCGACCTTGAAGAACACGTCGTTGGGCATGCCGCGCAGCAACACCGCCACGACCGCACCGAGCAGGCCCAGCGGTACCACCAGCATCACCGCCAGCGGAATCGACCAGCTCTCGTACAGCGCCGCCAGCACCAGGAACACCACCAGCATCGACAGCAGCAACAGCCACGGCGCCTGTGCGCCGGATTCGCGCTCCTGCAGCGACTGGCTGGTCCATTGCAGGGCGAAGCCGGACGGCAGCTGCGTGGCCAGGCGCTCCATTTCCGCCATCGCCTGGCCGGTGGAAACACCGGATGCCGGTGCACCGGACAGGTTCAGCGCCGGGAAACCGAGATAGCGCTGCAGCTGCAGCGGTGCCTCGGTCCAGTGCGGGGTCACCAGCTCGGACAACGCCACCATGCCGCCTTCGCTGTTGCGCACATAGAGCTTCAGCACGTCCTCCAGTTCCATCCGGTGCGAGGCGTCGGCCTGCAGGATCACCTGCTGCAGCCGTCCCTTGTTGGGGAAGTCGTTGACGTACTGCGAGCCCATCGCTGCCGACAGCGTGCTGCTGATATCGGCGAAACCCACGCCCATCGCCTCGGCCTTGGCCCGATCGATGTCCAGCCGCACGCTGGTGCCGGCCGGCAGGCCATCGGCATGCACCTCCGACAGCAGCGGGCTGGCCTCGGCCAGTTTCAGCAGCCGCTGCAGGGCCGCGCGCAGCTCTGCCTGGCCCTGCCCGGTGCGCGCCTGCAGCGCCAGCGAGAAGCCGGACGAACGCCCCAGGCTGTCGATGGCCGGCGGCATCACGCTCATCACCTCGCCCTCGGCAATCGTCGCCATCGCCTTCTGCGCGGCCTCCACTTCGCCGGCTGCGGTGGCCCCTGCACGCTCGCCCCAGTCCTTCAGCATGGTATAGGTCAGTGCCGCGCTCGGGCCGGAACCGGAGAAGCTGTAGCCGAGGATCGACTGGTTGGAGCCGATGCCCGGGCGTGACGCCACATGCTGTTCGTAGGCTTCGACCACGGCCAGCGTGCGCTCGGCGGTGGCTTCCGCCGGCAGCTGGATCGATGTCATGAAATAGCCCTGGTCTTCTTCTGGCAGGAACGCACCCGGCAACCAGTGCAGGCCCAGCAGCAGTGCCACCACCAGTGCGGCGAACACGCCCATCACCCGCCCACTGCGCTGCAGCACCGAAGCCACGCCACGCTGGTAGCGCCCGGTCATTCTCTCGAAGCCACGATTGAAGGCACCAAACAGCCCGCCACGACCATGGTGGCCATGGGTGTTCGGGCGCAGCAGCGTCGCGCACAACGCCGGCGTCAGGCTCAACGCGAGCAGCGCCGAGAACAGGATCGACACCGCCATCGCCACGGTGAACTGACGGTAGATCGCGCCCACCGAGCCACTGGCCAAGGCCATCGGGATGAACACGGCGGTCAGCACCAGGGTGATGCCGATCACCGCACCGGTCAGCTCGCGCATCGCCTTGATGGTCGCCTCGCGCGGCGGCAGGCCTTCCTCGGTCATGATCCGCTCCACGCCCTCGACCACCACGATCGCGTCGTCGACGATGATGCCGATCGCCAGCACCATGCCGAACATGGTCAGCACGTTGATCGAGAAGCCCAGCGCCAGCATCACCGCGAAGGTGCCGAGCAGCGCGATCGGCGCGACCAGCGCCGGGATCAGCGTGTAGCGCCAGTTCTGCAGGAACAGGTACATCACCGCGAACACCAGCAGCATCGCTTCCAGCAGCGTCTGCACCACCTTCTGGATCGAGATCTTGACGAACGGCGCGGTGTCGAACGGAATGCTCGACTGCACGCCACGCGGCAGCAGCGGCGCCAGCTCGGCCATGCGCTCGCGCACCGCCGAGGCGGTCCGTACTGCGTTGGCTCCGGGGCGCAGCTGCACGCCGGCCGCCGTCGCCGGATGGCCGTCCTCGCGGGTGCCCCAGGCGTAGCTCTGCGCACCCAGCTCGATGCGGGCGACGTCACCCAGCAGCACGCGCGAACCATCGGCGCCGGCACGCAGCACGATCGCCGCGAACTGTTCCGGCGTGGACAGCTGGCCGTCGGCGCTGAGCGGCACGGTGATGCGCTGGCCTGGCACGCCCGGCGAATCACCGATGCGCCCTGGCGAGATCTCCAGGTTCTGCTGCTCGATGGCGCTGGCCACATCACCCATGGTCAGCCCGTAGCCGGTCAACCGGGTCGGGTCCAGCCACACCCGCATCGCCTGCTCGGCACCGAACAGCTGCACACGGCCGACGCCATCGATGCGCCGCAGCTCTTCGATGATGTTGCGCGCCATGAAGTCACCCAGCGCCGCCTCACTCACGCTCGCATCCGGCGAACGCAGGCCGACCAGCATCAGGAAGCCGGAATCGGCAGCCTCCACGAACAGGCCGTTCTGGCGCACGCTGCGCGGCAGGCGCGGCTCGATCGCCTTGATCCGGTTCTGCACGTCCACCTGCGCCAGCTCCGGATTGGTGCCAGGCTTGAACGTGGCGGTGATCGAGGCCTCACCGGAGGTATCCACCGACGATTCGAAGTACAGCAGGTGCTTGACGCTGGACAGCTCGCGCTCGATCAGGCCGACCACCGCATCGTTCAATGTCTGTGGGCTGGCGCCCGGGTAGCTGGCGTAGATGCTGACGCTGGGCGGCGCAACCGCCGGATAGCGTTCCACCGCAAGGCGCGGAATCGCCAGCACGCCGGCCAGGATGATGAAGATCGCCAGCACCCAGGCGAACACCGGGCGATCGATGAAGAAACGTGCCATGTTGGATTTTTCCTGGAAGGCTGGCCCGGAGCGGGCTCAGCCCTTGCTGCCGGCCTGCACCGCACCGGCGCCAGCGACCGGCATCCGCCAGTCGCGCGCATCGACCACCACGCCTTCCTGCAGGCGCTCCTGGCCCTCGACCACCACCTTCTCGCCCGCTTTCAGGCCCGTGCGCACCAGCCACTGGCGATCAACGCTGCCGTCGACCTCCAGCGTGCGGATCACTGCCTTGCCATCGCCACCGATCACCCAGGCGTACGCCTGGCCGCCAGCACTGCGCAGCACCGCCTGCTGCGGCACGGTCAATGCACTGGCCGGCGCGCCACGCGGCACCCGGGCACGCACATACATCCCGGGCAGCAACTGACGATCCGGGTTGTCGACCAGGATGCGGAGGATCACGTCACCGGTGCGCGCGTCGACGTTTATGCCGGAGAACAGCAGCTGTCCGCGCTCAGGCATCGGCTTGCCGGCGGCGCCGATGATGGTTACCGGCAACTCGCCGCCACCGGCGGCGCTGCGCTGCAGCGACTCCAGCTGCGCGGCGGGCTGGCGCACGTCGACGTAGACCTGGTCGATCTGCTGCACCACCGCCATCGGCTCGGTATCGGCCACGCCGACCAGCGCACCTTCGGTCACCAGCGCCTGGTCGATGCGGCCGGCAATCGGCGCGCTGACCGTCGCATAGCGCAGGTCCAGCTGCCGGCGGGAGAGGATCGCGCGCGCTTCGTTGACGGCGGCACGGGCCTGTTCGTACTCGGCACTGGCATCGTCGCGGTGCTGCTGGCTGACCGCCTGTGCGGCGGCCAGTGCCTGCAGGCGCTGCGACTGCACGCGGCTGCGGCCCAGTGCCGCCTCGCTGCGCTGCAGCGCGGCCAATGCCGAATCGACGTCGGCCTTGAACGCGGCCGGATCGATCTGGAACAGCGCCTCGCCGGCGCTGACTTCCGCGCCCTGGTCGAACAGCCGGCGTTGCACGATGCCGCCCACCTGGGCGCGGATCTGCGCGGTACGTACCGCGGCCACGCGGCCGGGCAGCTCGTCGTCACGCTGCACCACCTGCGGGCCGACAGTGACCACGCTGACGCGCGGTGCGGCTTCGGGCGTGGCGTCGGGAGAGGAACAGGCCGTCATGGCCAGGGCGAGGGCCGCGATCAACGCGACCGGAGTCCTGAAGGTTCTCATTGTTGTGCACAATGCCGCGCAGGCGGCTGATAGGTTCTGAAGCGTGCAGTCTGCGTGGCGATGATGGGGTTTCGATGGAGGAACTGTGGAGATACGATGGAGGCAAGCACCTTAAGGCCCCGCCCCCCGCATGCAAGCCTCCCCTGCCCTCGCCGCCCTCGTCCTGATCGTTGAGGATGAGGGCGAGATCGCCGACATTCTCACCGCCTACCTCGAACGCGAAGGACTGCGCACGCTCCGTGCCGCCGATGGCCACAGTGCGCTGGACCTGCATCGCAGCGCCCGCCCCGACCTGGTCCTGCTCGATGTGCAGCTGCCGCGCCTGGATGGATGGAGCGTGTTGACCCAGCTGCGCCAGCGCGGCGAGACGCCAGTGATAATGCTGACTGCACTGGACCAGGACCTGGACAAGCTGACCGCGCTGCGCATGGGCGCCGACGACTATGTGGTCAAGCCGTTCAATCCCGCCGAAGTGGCGGCGCGCGTGCGTGCCGTGCTGCGGCGTACGCTGCGCACCTCGCGCGTGGACGCACCCACCGCATTGCGCGTGGGCCCGCTGTTGATCGACTCGGCCACCCACGCCGTGCACGTGGAGGGTGACGGCTACAGCCACGAAGTGCTGCTCACGCTCACCGAGTTCAAGCTGCTGCACTGCATGGCGCTGGCGCCGACCCGCATCTTCAGCCGCAGCGAACTGATGCACGAATGCCTGCCGGAAAGCGAGGCGCTGGAGCGCACGGTCGACAGCCATGTCAGCAAGCTGCGCCGCAAGCTGGATGAAGTTGGCATGGTCAACGTTCCTGCCAGCGTGCGCGGTGTCGGCTACCGGTTGATGGCCGACCGCTGATGGCCCGACTGCGCCGCTCCGGGCTCAGCCGCCACATCATCGTTTCGATGTCGCTGATGGTGATCGGCGTCATCGTGATGATGATCCTGTCGTCTTGGCTGCTGTATGCAGTGCTGGTCGAATTCTTCCCCGGCACTACCGATGAGCCGGAAAGCTGGCTGCCGACCGGCCCCGAACTGGCATGGATGGTCGGCGTGATCCTGACTGGCCTTGCACTGGCCATCGCCGCCTCGTTCCGTCTTGCCCACCGCATCCTGTCACCGTTGAATTCACTGGTCGACAGCGTGCGCGCGCTCGCGGGCGGCGACCTCGGCGCGCGCGCCAGCGTCGAGGAAAACTCGCCGGGCGAAGTGGCCACCCTGGTCGAGGATTTCAATGCGATGGCGCGCCGCCTGCAGCACATGGAGAGCGAACGTTCGATGTGGCATGCGGCCATCGCCCATGAGCTGCGGACACCGGTGACGATCCTGCGCGGCCGCCTGCAAGGGTTGGCCGAAGGAGTCTTCCAGCCAGACGAATCCCAGTTCCGCAGCCTGCTTGCCCAGGTCGAAGGCCTTTCGCGCCTGATCGAAGATCTGCGCGTGCTGAGCCTGTCCGACAATGCACGGCTGGATGTACGCCGCGCGCGCACCGACGTAGTGGCCGAGGTGCATTCGGTGATGACCCTGGTCGACCCCCAGTTCCGCGCCGCCGGCTTCGTGCTGGAACTGGAAACCAGCCGCGAGGAGCACACCGCCCATTGCGATCCGACCCGGCTGCGCCAGGCATTGCTGGCACTGCTGGAGAACGCGCGCCGCTACGCCAGCCCGGGCAAGGTGCGGATTGCCGTGCACGACACGCCCGGCCATGTGCAGGTGGCGATCGAGGACGAGGGCCCGGGCATCGACCCGGCCTTGCATGCCGATATCTTCACCCCGTTCATGCGCGCCGATGGCTCGCGCTCACGCCAGGGCGGCGGCAGCGGGCTGGGTCTGGCGGTGGTCAAGGCCATCGCAGACGCGCACGGCGGCCGCGTCTACTGCTCGCCGGGCAGTGCCGGCGGCAGCCGTTTCGTCATCGAACTGCCGCGCCAGTAGCCGGTGCAGCGGCCTGTTCGCGCAGATGCGCGCCGAGCCTGGCCAGGTTGGCATCGATCGCATCCATCTCATCGCGTTGCTTCACCGGCAGCTGCTGACGCAGCTGCACGCGCAGCGCCTGCCACGCCGGTACTGCCTGTGCGCTGGCGGTGGACACGGCCTCGGTCAGCACCGCCTGTTCGTCAGCCAACGGCAGCCCGTAGCCAGCGTCCCGCAGCAGGGTGCCCGGCCGCAGCCATTGCCCGCTCTGCTCAAGCAGCCCACGAAGGCTGCGGGTTTCTGCGCTGTCGGGCGCGGCCAGCAACCGGCGCTTGAGCACGTCACGTGCGCGCAGCTCGGCACGCCGCTGTGCGGCCTGTTCCAGCAGCAGCAGGCCGGCGCTGGCGCGCAGGTCGCCCTTCAGCAACCACGGTGCCCGTTGCTGTGCAGGCAGCTTCAACCAGCCGCGTACATCACGTGCGGGCAATGCCAGCCGGGCTGCCGCCACGCCGAACAACTGCTGGTAGTGGTCGCGTGCCGAGGCGAAGTAGTAACCCTGCGCCTGTGCTGAATCGCGATCAGCCAGCACCTGCTCATCCAGTACCTGCAGCCGCGACAGCCGCCGCTTCAACCCACGCGGGCTGAGCTGGGCCAGGCCTGCCTCGCCCAACCTCGGCACGCCGGCCTGCAACAGCTTTGCGGTTTCCACCGCGCAGTTGTTGCTGACGAAGTAGTAGCGCCCGTCGTAGCTCCAGTGCACCTGTGCTGTGCGCTCAAGCAGGCTGGCGATCTCGCTGCGCTCCAACTGCAACGGCAGCGATTGCAACCCGCGCAGCTCGACCTTGGTGTACTCGTCCACAACCTGCTGCAGCGGAAGCACGAACAGCCGCGAGGGATAACCGCCGGTCAGCCCACGCCAGTTGGAAATCTGCACGTCACCGACGAACGCACGGAACGACAGTACCCGGTGGTACTCCAGGTCCAGGCGACAGTCCGGCCCCGGCGCACGGTCAGGCCGGCAGATCACCAACCGAAGCATGCTGTGGCCCCAGCGGCTCATCGGCTGGGCACTGCCTTCGGCAAACAGGTAATCCACTGCGTAGACGCGCGCCGGGTCAAGTTGCAGCAGCGATGCAGCGCCCTCTTCCGGTTCGGCCTGCAGCAACGGCATTGTCGTAGAGCAGTGCGGCTGAGGCAGCGAAGGCGGCGCTCCAAAATGCGCTTGGTACCACTGCGCCAGCGCCGGTCGCCGGCAGGCGAACTCACTGTCGAGCACGAAATGCTCGGCGTTCACCGCCAGATACTCGGCCGGACTTTTCAGTTCATAGGCATCCGGACTACGGTCACGGAAGTCGTTGTCGCCACGGCCGAGGTGCCACGGCTTGCGCTGCCACCCCGCCAGGTCCCGCCAACGCGCACTGCGCGACCAGTTCGCGCCACTGCGGTCGGCAACATGGGTCAGCTCGTGTACCAGCGCACTGCGGCGCGCACGGCGGGCGCCGGGCATGCCGTCATCCAGCAACTCGCGGCGCAGCGCGATCTGACCGGCGAAGGTTCGGCCGTGCACGTCATCCGGCAGGTCATCGCGCCAGGCCACCCGTACCTGCGCAGGCAAGGCGTGCAGCAGGCCTTGCGGCAACAGCGACTGCACGTCGGCCAGGGTCTGGCGGGCGAGCTGCTGCTGCGCCGGGTCGAGACCGGCAGGGTCCAGCTGCAGGCGGTCAGCGGCATATGCCGCGGGAATGCCCAGCCACGCCAATGCGACAAGCCACCCGCGTTTCGGTGGCGCCGGGCGATGCCCGGCGGCATTCAACACGGGTGTCATGCGGCCCGGATCAACGCGCCAGCAGGGTGCGGGCCAGTTCCAGGTCGCTCTGCTGCTGTGCGGCGGTGCTCTGCTCGCGCAGGTGGACCAGCGCCGCCTGCAGGCGGGCGCCACGGATCTGGCCGTCGCTGGCGACGAACGCAGCCGCATCGTCGCGCGCAGCCAGTACCACCTTGTCATCGCCCGAGCTGCTGCCCGACGAACCGGAGGACGCACCGGTGGCCGAGCCGGCCGAAGTGCCAGCGAAGCTGGAAGCGAAGCCGGCCAGCGGCAGGGACAGCAGGGCAAGCAGCAGAAGCGGACGGGTCATCGGTTCGAAGCCGGTTGTGAGAATGCGTGGAGCGTAACGGGTACGTGAAGGATTTGCCCGACTCAGAGGTCGAACAGCTTGCCGGGATTCAGCCGCGCTTGGGGATCGAACGCGCGTTTGACCGCCTTCATCAGCGCGATCTCAGCCGGCCCGCGGGTGCTGTCCAGGTAGCCCTTCTTGACCAGACCGATACCGTGCTCGGCCGAGATGCTGCCATCGAAGCGGGCCAGCACCTGTGCCAGCAGCTTGGTTACGTGCTCGCATTGCGCCACGAAATCAGCGTCACTGGTGTCGTCGGGTTTGAGCACATTGATATGCAGATTGCCGTCACCGATATGGCCGAACCAGACCACGTCGAAATGCGGATAGGCCTGCCCGATCAGCGCCTGGGTCTCGGCCAGGAACGCCGGCATCGCCGAGATCCGCACTGAAACGTCGTTCTTGTAGGGTTTGTAGCGCGCCAGCGATTCGGTGATGCCCTCGCGCAGGCGCCACAGCTGCGCGGCCTGGGCGTCGCTGGCACTGATCACGCCGTCGCTGACCCAGCCATTGCCCATGCAGTCCTCGAAGGCCGCCATCGCCGCCGCTTCCTGAGCCTCGTCGCCGGCCGCGAACTCGGTCACCACGTAATACGGGTGCACTTCGTCGAACGGCGCCTGTGCGCCATGTGCCAGCACGTGCTCCAGTGCCCGGTCGGTGAAGAACTCGAAGGCCTGCAGCTGCAGGCGCGCGCGGAACGCGGCGAATACCTGCATCAGCACGTCGAAGCTGGGCAGTGCCAACAGCATCACGTTGCTGGCCGGCGGAGGGTCGGTCAGCTTCACCGTCGCCTCGACGATCACACCCAGCGTGCCCTCCGAGCCGATCAGCAGCTGGCGGAAGTCATAGCCGCTGGAGTTCTTGATCAGGCCCTTGTTGAGCTCCAGCAGATCGCCGCTGGCAGTGACCACCTTCAGCCCGGCGATCCACTCGCGGGTGTTGCCGTAGCGGATCACGCGGATGCCACCAGCGTTGGTAGCGATGTTGCCGCCGATCGAGCACGAGCCGCGCGCGGCAAAATCCACCGGGTAGATCAGGCCGTGGTCCAGCGCGGCGTTGTGCACGGCTTCCAGCGGCATGCCGGCCTGCACTACCAGGGTGCGATCGACCGCGTCGTAGGCCAGCGCCTTGTTCATCCGTTCCAGGCTGAGCACCAGCTCGCCGTTGGCGGCCACCGCGCCACCCGAGAGGCCGGTGCGGCCACCGGACGGCACCACGGCCACGCCCTCTTCCATACTCCAGCGCATCACCGCCTGCACTTCTTCGACCGTGGCCGGCAGTGCGATCGCCAGCGGCGCCGGCGTCCAGCGCCGGGTCCAGTCGCGCCCGTAATGCTCCAGGTCGGCCGGGTCGGTCTTCAGCTTCAGGGCGGGACAGGCCTGTTGCAGCGAGGCAATGCGGGAATCGGTCATGACGGTCCAGCGCGGTGCGTGAAGAACGGGCAAGCGTGCCAGCGGCGCGCGCCAGCGTCCAGCCCTGCAGCGGCCCAGATAGCTACGGATGCAACCAATTGCGCACTGCACCATGGGCGACACGATCTGGCATAGTGGTCAGCCCCTGTCCCACTGGCCGTGTCGCCCCATGTCGCCGAAGAAGACCTCGTTCCCGAAGCAGGATATCCGCGTGCTGTTGCTGGAGGGGGTCAGCCAGACCGCCGTGGAGGTGTTCAGCGCCGCCGGCTACAGCCAGATCGAAGCGCACACCAAGGCGCTGCCCGAAGACGAACTGAAGGCGCGCATCGCCGAGGCACACATCGTCGGCATCCGCTCGCGCACCCAGCTCAGCGCCGAAGTGCTGGCCGAGGCCAAGCGTCTGATCGCGGTGGGCTGCTTCTGCATCGGCACCAACCAGGTCGACCTGGACGCGGCCGAACTGGCCGGCATCCCGGTGTTCAACGCGCCCTACTCCAACACCCGCAGCGTGGCCGAACTGGTGATCGCCGAGGCGATCATGCTGACACGTGGCATTCCGCAGAAGAATGCCGAATGCCACCGCGGCGGCTGGTCGAAGTCGGCCAGCGGCAGCCACGAAGTGCGCGGCAAGACCCTGGGCATCATCGGCTATGGCCACATCGGCACCCAGGTGGGTGTGCTGGCCGAATCGCTGGGCATGCAGGTGATCTTCCACGATGTGGAAACCAAGCTGTCACTGGGCAATGCCCGGGCCGCGGCCAGCCTCGACGACCTGCTGGCGCGCGCCGACATCGTCACCCTGCACGTGCCGGAGACCCCGTCCACGCAGTGGATGATCGGCAGCACCGAGCTGGCGAAGATGCGCAAGGGCGCGCACCTGATCAACGCCGCGCGCGGCACCGTGGTCGACATCGATGCGCTGGATGCAGCCCTGGCCAGCGGCCACCTCGGCGGCGCAGCGCTGGACGTGTTCCCGGTCGAACCGAAGGGCAACGGCGATATCTTCGAATCGCCGCTGACCCGCCACGACAACGTGATCCTGACTCCGCACGTGGGTGGCAGCACGCTGGAAGCACAGGACAACATCGGCATTGAAGTAGCGGCCAAGCTGGTGCGCTACAGCGACAACGGCAGCACCCTGTCGGCGGTCAACTTCCCGGAAGTGACCCTGCCCGAGCACGCCGATAGCCTGCGCCTGCTGCACATCCACCAGAACGTGCCGGGCGTGCTGTCCAAGGTCAACGAGATCTTCTCGCGCCACAACGTCAACATCGACGGCCAGTTCCTGCGCACCGACCCGAAGGTGGGCTACGTGGTGATCGATATCACCGCCAGCGAGGAACAGGCTGCTGCGGTGCGCGACGAGCTGGCCGCGATTCCGGGTACGCTGCGCACGCGCATCCTGTATTGACGCGGATCCCGCCGTGCACTTGTAGAGCCGAGCCCATGCTCGGCTGCGGTTCCGGCCCGCATTGAGCCGAGCATCGGCTCGGCTCTACAGGTTGCTAGCGCGCCAACCAGCGGCGCGCCATGCGCTGCATGGATTCATCCGATTGCGGATCGACCGCGACCTCATCGACCGACCGCCAGGCCAGGTCGAGTGACTCCTCGCTGAGCACGAAGACCTCGCCACCCAGCGCCCGGATCACGAAACGCACGTCGTAGTGCCAGTGCCCCGGCACGTCCTTGCGCTCCGGAATCCAATGCTTGTCGATATCGAAGATGGCCGGGTCTTCCAGCACCAGGCCGCTCAGGCCCGACTCCTCCTCGGCTTCCTTCAGCGCCACCTGAGCCAGGTCGCGGTCGCCGTCGGCGTGGCCGCCCAACTGCAGCCAGCGCTGCAGCTTGCGGTGGTGGGTCAGCAGCAGGCGCTGGCCATCGGCACTGACCAGCCAGCAGCTGGCGGTGAAGTGGCCAGCCAGCCGTTCACGACGGAACGGATCTTCCGGATCGTCCAACAATGTGCCGAATTCGGCAGCCAGTGCGTCGTGGGCGGGCTCGCGGCGGGCATAGTCCCGCAGCAGGCCACGCAGGCGATCGTCAAGCACGGCAAGGGTTTCGGCGGTCTGGCTCATGAATGGGCGGCGTTTGGAAAAATACTGCTCATTATCGCCGTTCATTGTTGCGATTGCGCTTGTGCGTTGGCTTCAGCTTTGGCTAAGGTACAGCGGGCCGTTCGCGCGGCCTTCACCATTCCAGGGTTGCCGGCAACGTATCGGCGGCCCACCCAATCCGATCACTAGGAAGTACTGCATGCTGAAAGCTCTGTTGAGGGTCAAGCCGGTTGAACCGGCCGGGCACGTCGATGCTGGCGAACCCATCGAAGGCAGCCTGGACGGCGAAGCCACGTTGAAACGGACCCTCACGGCTAAACACCTCATCCTGCTTGGCGTGGGTGCGGTGATCGGCGCAGGCATCTTCGTGCTGACCGGCCAGGCTGCGGCCAACCACGCCGGCCCGGCAGTGATGCTGTCGTTCGTCATCGCCGGTTTCGCGTGCGCCCTGGCGGGCCTGTGCTACGCCGAGTTCGCAGCGATGATGCCGGTCTCCGGCAGTGCCTACTCCTATTCCTATGCCACCCTCGGCGAAGGCATGGCCTGGTTCATCGGCTGGTGCCTTGTGCTGGAGTACCTGTTCGCCTCGGCCTCGGTCGCGGTGGGCTGGTCGGCGTACCTGATCAGCTTCATCACCACCACGTTGCACATGCCGTTCCCGGATGCGCTCAGCGCAGCTCCCATTACCTGGACCGGCAGCGAGTTCATCGCCTCGGGCAAGCTGTTCAACCTGCCGGCGGTGCTGATCGTCGCGGCGGTGTCCGGCCTGCTGTACGTGGGCGTGACCCAGTCGGCCTTCGTCAACGCGATCATCGTGGCGATCAAGGTCACCGTCATCTGCCTGTTCATCGGCATCGGCGCGGCCCACATCGATCCGGCCAACTGGCAACCGTTCATCCCGGAAAACACCGGCGTGGCGGGTGAGTTCGGCTGGAGCGGCGTGTTCCGTGCGGCAACGATCGTGTTCTTCGCCTACATCGGCTTCGATGCGGTCTCCACCGCCGCCGGCGAAACCAAGGACCCGCAGCGCAACATGCCGATCGGCCTGCTCGGCTCGCTGGCGGTATGCACCATTGTCTACATCATCGTCTGCGCGGTACTGACCGGCATGATGCCGTACCACCTGCTGGGCACCGACAAGCCGGTAGCCACCGCGCTGGAGCCCTACCCGACCCTGGCCTGGCTGAAGACGCTGGTCGAGATCGGTGCCATCGCCGGCCTGTCCTCGGTGGTGCTGGTGATGATGATGGGCCAGACCCGCATCGCCTACACCATCTCCCGCGACGGCCTGCTGCCGAAGTTCTTCGGCAAGGTACATGCCCGCTTCCGCACCCCGTACGTCGCCACCATCGTGGTCGGCGTGATCGCCGCCGCACTGGCCGGCCTGGTGCCGCTGAACGTGCTGGGCGAACTGGTGTCGATGGGTACCCTGCTGGCCTTCGCCACGGTCTGCATCGGCGTGCTGGTACTGCGCTATTCCAAGCCGGACCTGCACCGCCCGTTCCGCGTGCCGGCGGTGTGGATCATCTGCCCGCTCGGCGCGGCCACCTGCCTGTTCCTGTTCTGGCAGGCGTTCGTGGTGCATTGGCACCTGTTCGTTGGCTGGACCCTGCTCGGCCTGCTGATCTACCTGGGCTACGGCATCCGCAACAGCAAGCTGGCCAAGTCCTCCTGATCCGCCTACGGGCCGGCCCTGCGCCGGCCCGTCCGTTTTCCCCGCGCGCCCGTTGCGGCGCGCTTCGACAAGACCACCACACATGTTCAAGCAACTGTGGGCCACCAAGCACCCGCATGCCGCCCATGAAGACGCCAACGGCCTGAGCCTGCGCCGCCACCTCGGCCCGTGGGGCCTGACCGCCCTCGGCATCGGCGCGGTGATCGGCGGCGGCATTTTCGTCATCACCGGCCAGGCCGCCGCCAACCACGCCGGCCCGGCCATCATGCTGTCCTTCGTACTGGCGGCGATCTGCTGCGCCTTCTGCGCGCTGGCCTATGCCGAATTCGCCTCGATGGTGCCCGTCTCCGGCAGCGCCTACACCTATACCTACGCCACCTTCGGCGAGCTCTCTGCCTGGTTCATCGGCTGGATGCTGGTGCTCGAGTACGGCGTCTCCGCCTCGGCGGTGGCGGTCAGCTGGACGGGCTATTTCCTCAGCCTGCTCAGCCAGTTCGACATCCATCTACCGGCGGCGCTGGTCAGCGCGCCACTCGACGCGCAGCTGCGCCCGACCGGCGCGATCGCCAACCTGCCCGCCGCCGCACTGGTGCTGCTGCTGACCTGGCTGTGCTACGTCGGCATCAGCAAGTCCTCGGCGATGAACATGGCGATGGTCGTGCTCAAGACCGGCCTGATCGTGCTGGTCATCGTGGTGGGCTGGAAGTACGTGGACACCAGCAACTGGACCCCGTTCATCCCCGCCAACGAAGGCCCCGGCAAGTACGGCATGGAAGGCGTGCTGCGTGGTGCGGCGATGGTGTTCTTCGCCTACATCGGTTTCGAGGCGGTATCGGTGGCGGCGCAGGAGTCGAAGAACCCGCAGCGCGACATGCCGTTCGGCATGATGCTGTCGCTGGTGATCTGCACCGTGCTGTACATCGCGATGGCCGCAGTGATGACCGGCCTGGTGCCGTTCCAGCTGCTGGGCACCGACGAGCCGGTGGTGACCGCGGTGGCCGCGCATCCGCAGCTGGGCTGGTTGCGCTGGGTGGTCGAGGTAGGCGCACTGGTCGGCCTGTCCTCGGTGGTGCTGGTGATGATCATCGGCCAGCCGCGCATCTTCATGATCATGGGCCGCGACGGCCTGCTGCCGCCGGTGTTCACCAAGATCCACCCGAAGTACCGCACCCCGCACATCAACACCGTGATCACCGGCATCGGCATCGCCCTGCTGGCGGCGCTGTTCCCGCTGGACATCCTCGGTGAACTGACCTCGATGGGCACGCTGATCGCGTTCGCGGCGGTCTGCGCGGGCGTGCTGATCCTGCGCCGCACCCAGCCGGACCTGCCGCGTCCATTCCGCATGCCGATGGCGTGGCTGATCTGCAGCCTGGGCGTGCTGAGTTGTCTTGCCCTGCTGTCGGCGATGACGATGCACAACTGGATGCTGATGGGCGTGTGGACGTTCGTCGGCTTCGTGATCTACTTCTGCTACGGCTTCAGGCACAGCCGCCTGCGCGGGAAGTAAGGTTTTCTGCATTGCAGGGCCTGCGGCCCTGCACCCGCTGGGGCAACAGCAACAGCAACAGCGGGTCTGAAGGTTTGGCGGGGAGGGGTGAGATTGCGGGGGACGCTGCAAGTACGTCCCTGTAAGCTCGATCGCCGCATCCATGCGGCTCACGCCCCCGCAATCTCACCCCTCCCCGCCCCCGACAGCGTCCTGGCGCGTCCAGTAGATCCACGCCATGCGTGGATGAAGCGTTCCGGGAAATGAATGTTCGGGGACGAATCTGCTGTAGAGCGGAGCCAAGCTCCGCTCCGAGCAAGCGGGGCGAAGCGACCCGCTTCTGCCTTTCTTTCTTCAATCCGTGGCTGGCCGCACGGAATCTGTCCGTGGCCGGTCGGGTGGGCTGTGCAGGGGTGTCCGCGGCATGGATGCCGCGGCCAAGCCCCCAGGGATGGGTTCACGGCGTCCCCTGCACAGCCCACCCGACCGGCCAATCCATGGAATCTGCTTCTGGCACCCAGCCACGAGGGGCTCAGCCGTTGGCCGAATCCAGTAAAATCGCCGGCATGAACGCCCCCACCTTCCCGTACGACACCGCGCGCCTGAGCGAACTGGCCCAGCTGCTGATCGACAACGTCCGCGAACTGGCCCACGCCGGCTGGACCCCGGCCACCAGCAGCAACTTCTCCCACCGCCTGGACGACCGCCACGCCGCGATCACCGTCTCCGGCAAGGACAAGGGTCGCCTGATCGAGGACGACATCATGGTGGTGGACTTCGACGGCCAGGCCGTCGGCCGTCCGCTGCGCCCGTCTGCCGAGACGCTGCTGCACACCCAGTTGTATCGTCGCTTTCCCGAGATCGGCTGCGTACTGCACACCCACTCGCCGGTGCAGACCATCGCCTCGCGCCTGTACGCGCCGCAGGGCCACATCCGGGTCGAAGGCTACGAGCTGCTGAAGGCCTTCGCCGGCAACAGCACCCATGAGATGGCCATCGATATTCCGGTGTTCGCCAACACCCAGGACATGAACGTGCTTTCGAAGCAGGTCGATGACCTGCTCGACCGGCAGAACCTGTGGGGGTACCTGATCGACGGCCACGGCCTGTATGCCTGGGGCCGCGACATGGCCGAAGCGCGCCGGCACATGGAAGCCTTCGAGTTCCTGCTGCATTGCGAGCTGGAGCTGCGCAAGCTGCGCGGCTGAACCCGCGCGCAGGTGCAGATGCCGATCCGGAATCTGCACCTCGTGCCCACCCTGCTACCCTGTCTTCCCCCCGAGACGTTCAAGCTGCCGCCATGAGCCGACTGCGCATCTACGACGACACCCGCCCCGAATCGCCGCTGCTGGACACCCAGGACGGCGCGGTCATCGCTGCCGAACTGCAGAAGATCGGCGTCACCTTCGAACGCTGGCAGGCCACCGCGCCGGTCGCGCCGGGCGCCAGCCAGGATGAGGTGTTCGCTGCCTACCGCGCCGACATCGATCGACTGGTCGCCGAGCGTGGCTTCAAGAGCGTGGACGTGGCCTCGATCGCCCCGGACAACCCGAACCGCGCCGAGCTGCGCAAGAAGTTCCTCGACGAACACTTCCATAAGGAAGACGAGGTGCGCTTCTTCGTCGCAGGCTCCGGCCTGTTCACCCTGCACGTGGGCGACAAGGTCTACGAGATCGAGTGCGTGAAGGACGACCTGATCGCCGTACCCGATGGCACCACCCACTGGTTCGACATGGGCGATGAGCCGAGCTTCGTGGCGATCCGCTTCTTCACCGAGCCGGACGGCTGGGTCGGTCACTTCACCGGCACCGACATCGCGCAGAAATTCCCCCGTTACGTACCCACCCAGGCATCCTGATCCATGCAGCCCCGCGTCGTCCTGACCGATATCGAAGGCACCACCAGCAGCATCTCGTTCGTCAAGAACGTGCTGTTCCCCTATGCCCGCAAGGCCTTGCCCGCGTTCGTCGCCGAACACGGCCAGCAGCCGGAGGTGCGCCGCTGGCTGGATGCGGTGGCTACCGAGATCGGCGGTGCCTGCCAGGACGGTCTGGTAGCCGAGACGCTGCAGGGCTGGATCGACCAGGACCGCAAGCACACCGCACTGAAGGCGCTGCAGGGCCTGATCTGGAACGAAGGCTACCGCCGCGGCGACTACACCGCGCACTTCTACCCGGAAGTGGCGCCGGTGCTGAAGGGCTGGCACGCCTCCGGCCTGCCGCTGTACGTGTATTCCTCCGGCTCGGTGCCGGCGCAGAAGCTGTTCTTCGGCTTCAGCGACGCCGGTGACCTCAGCCCGCTGGTGTCGGGCTGGTTCGACACCGAAATCGGCGGCAAGCGTGAGGCCGACAGCTACCGCCGCATCGTGCAGGCCATTGGCGTGCCGGCCGGCGAGATCCTGTTCCTGTCAGATGTGGTCGAGGAACTGGACGCCGCCCGAGACGCCGGCCTGCAGACCCGCCTGATCGATCGCCTGGATGACTACCCGCTGCCGCGCACCGGCCAGGCCGCCAACGGCCACGAGCGCGTCGAGAACTTCCAGCAGATACTGCTGTAAGCAGGAAGGTGTGCGGACCCACGGTCCGCACCTACCCGACTCCGCTTCTGGTAGATGCCAACCTTGGTTGGCATGCTTCGGGTGTGCCAACCAAGGTTGGCACGTACCAGAACAGGATGCGCCGCCCTCAACGGTCGTTGAGGGTCTTCACCTTCAGCGCTTCGCGCAGGGCAGCCAGGTCCACCGGGCTGCGAACCGCAATGTCGCGGGTTTCGCCGGGCAGCAGTTCGAGCAGGTTGTCTTCCACCTGCACGTCCAATGCACCAAAGTCGATCCACGCCGAACGCACGTAGGCCGCGCTTTCCAATCGCAAACGATAGTGGTCGCCTTCAATGGACAGGCTGGCCTTGAGCTTCTGCCGCGGCAGGATCTGGTCCTTGGCTTCGACGAATCCGGCCACCTGGCGGGCACTCACCGCCCCGTTCTGCAGCAGCTCGAACACCGCCACGGTGCGCTTGGGGTCGGCACCGGCCAACAATTCGGCATCGCGGAAATCACCGATCGAGGTGACACCGGCAGCGGCCATCGTCACCGCTTCCTCGCGACGGCGCAGCACCTTGCCGTCCACGTCCATCACCCGCAGCCGCCAGCGCGCATCCAGCGCGGCCCCGTCATTGAGCAGGCGCACCCGCGTACTGCCCTCATCACGCAATGCCGCCAGCGTGACCGGCGCGAAGAAGCGCCGCGCGGCGAAGTGCAGCGCCTTCCAGCGACCGAAGTAGTCCACGCTGGACCATGAAGCACCTGGCCAGACGTCGTTGAGCTGCCAGTACAGCGAGCCCATCGTGTACGGACGCGAGGCGCGATGGTGCAGCGCCGCCAGTGCGATGCCATCGGCCTGCATCACCTGGCTCAGGTAGACGAAGTCCTCGAAGTCTTTCGGCGTGCCATAGCCCAATTCAATGTAGTGCAGCAAGCGGCTGTTGCCTTCGCCCGCCATGAACTTCTGGTGTGCGCGGATCACGGGGCTGTCGATGCGCTGTTCGGCGCGGGTGGCGATCTGGTCCACCGTCGCCACCGACGGCCATGCTTGCAGTCCATATTCGGACATGAAGCGCGGGGTCTCACGCAGGTAGGCCTGCACCGGCAGTGCCGGATTGCCCCAGACCTGCCAGTAGTGCTTGTCGCCGCGGGTGGAATCGTTCGCCTTTTCATCCAGGTCGTTGCTGGGCGAGCTGGACCAATACGGCACGCCCAGCCCTTCCTCACCCACTACCTGGCGCAGATCATTGCCGAACAGGTCGAGATAGCCCTGCCAGACCTTCGCCGCAAATGCCGGGTCGGCCGCCTTCAGGTCGCGGCCGTGGCCCCAGTCCTTCCAGGCGGTTTCTTCCTCGTTGTTGCCACACCACAGCACGATGCTCGGGTGATGGCGCAGCCGGCGCACGTTGTCGCGCGCCTCGGCCACCACGCTGGCACGGAAGGCCGGATCGTAGCCCGGCTGCATGCCGCCGCCGAACATGAAGTCCTGCCAGACCAGCAGGCCCAGCTCATCGGCGATGTCGAAGAATGCATCTTCCTCGTAGTAGCCGCCGCCCCAGTTGCGCAGCATGTTCATGTTGGCGTCGCGCGCGGCGGTCAGCACCTGGCGCAGTCGTGCGGCATCGACACGTGCGGGGAAGGCATCGAACGGAATCACGTTGGCGCCCTTGGCGAAGATGGGCGCGCCATTGATGACGAAAGCGAAGCCCTGCCCGCCCTTGCCGTCTTCCTCGCGGCGCAGTTCAACCGTGCGCAGGCCGATGCGCTGCTCGCGCGCCAGTGTTGCATCGGCGCCACCGTCCAGGCGAGCCTGCACCGTATAGCGGTCCTGCGCACCATGGCCCACCGGCCACCAGCGTCGCGGCGTGGCCAGCTCAACCGGCAGCTCAACCGTGTTCTGGCCGGGCTTCAGCAGCACCGTGCGTTGCACCTGGGCCACGCTGCGTCCGTGCGGATCGCGCACATCGACATTGACCACCGCAGAACCGGCAGCGCTGCCCTGCTCCACCTGCAGCAGCACCGCCAGCTTCGCCTGCTCCGCGCTCAATGCATCGGTACGCACGGCAAGATCGGTCAGGCGGTGCGCGTCCCAGGCCTGCAGTTCGACCCCGCGCCAGACGCCGGCGGTGACATAGCGCGGGCCCCAGTCCCAGCCGAAGTGATAGGCCGGCTTGCGCGCGAAGTTGCCGACCATCGCGTCTTTGGGCTCATCACCATAGGGTGAAGGATAGTTACCAGCAATCTTGTGCGGCATCGCCTGCACACCCGGCAGCAGGGTGCGGATCGGTGAACGGAACACGATCTGCAGTTCATTGTCCTTGGCGCGCAGGCGTCCCTCCACGCGCGCTCGCCAGGTACGGTGCGCATTGTCCGCGCGCAGCAGCGGCTTGCCGTTGAGCCTGACTTCGGCATAGGTGTCCAGCCCATCGAAGCGCAGCTCGGCATTGGGCTTGGCCAGCGTCGCCGCGTCCACGTCGAAGCGGGCGCGGTATTCCCAATCGGCCAGGCCGATCCATTGCAGCTCGGCCTCGGGTGCACCGACGTACGGATCGCGGATCAGCCCATGCGCCAGCAGGTCGGTGTGCACGCTGCCCGGCACCTTCGCGGCCCGCCATTGCTGCAGGCCCGGGTGGGCTGCACCCTGGGCGTCGCCGGGCAGCATGCGGAATTCCCACTGCGCCTGCAGCGGGGCTGCAGCCAACGGGAAGGAAATGGCTGCAATCAGCAGCAGGAGCAGACGGACAACGAGGGAAATGCGATGCACGTGATGCTCCTGTTTTCCGCCGGGCGCGGCCCGGCGCTACCGATTCCGATTCATCATGCGTACGGCGCTACGCGCCTCAACGCACGACGTTCAACACTTCGTAGCACGCACCCATGGTGTGGTAATCCACCTTGCCGGCCGGACTCTTCTCGTCGCTGTACTTGCGGTTGTCGGCATCGAGGATGCGGAACCAGGCGCCGTACTGGTGATCGACGAAGTGCTCCCAGGAGTACGCCCAGATGCGCTCGTACCACTGCCAGTAGCGATCATCACCGGTACGCTTGGCCATCAGCGCGGCGGTCGCCAGCGTCTCGGCCTGCACCCAGAAGTACTTGTCGTCGTCGCAGACGAAGCTGTCGCCGCCGATCGGCGCGCCATCCATGCCGGGCTGGCGGCGCGATTCGGGAGCGAAGCCGTAGTACAGGCCGCCCCGGGCGTCGTCCCAGCTGCGTGCGACGGCGACGTCGAACAGGTGCTGCGCGGTCGGCACCAGCCAGTCGGCCTGCACGTGACGATCGAGGATCAGCAGCAGCTTGGCCCACTCGGTCTGATGGCCGGGCTGGAAGCCCCACGGGCGGAACAGGTGCTTGGGGTCGTCCAGGTTGTAGTCCCAGTCGATTTCCCAGTTCACATCGTAATGTTCCCAGACCAGGCCACCGGCCTTGGCGGCCTGGCGGCGGGTCATGTTGTCGGCCAGCTGCAGCGCGCGCTCGACATAGCGCTGCTCGCCACTGGCCTCGAACGCCGCCAGCATCGCCTCGCACATGTGCATGTTGGCATTCTGGCCGCGGTAGCCGGTGAAGTTCCACTGGCCGTCAGCCTCGTCCTTGTACAGGCCGTGCTGCGGCTCCCAGAAGCGCGCTTCCAGCAGCTGCCAGGTCTCGTCCATCCACTCGCGGGCCTGCTCGACACCGGCCTTCAGTGCGCAGCTGTAGGCCAGCAGCACGAAGGCCACGCCGTAGCAGTGGTTCATGTCGTCCTCGACCTTGCCGTCGCGCAGGGTCCAGGCATAGCCGCCGGTGGCCGGGTTGCGGTGCACCTCGCGCAGGTAGCGCACGCCATGCTCGACGGCCTCCCTGTACTCGGCATTGCCGAACTCACGGTAGGCCATCGCGTAGTTGAAGACGAAACGGGTACTGCTCACCAGGTGGCGGTGGCTGGCATCGTAGATGCTGCCGTCATCGCGGAAGTAGTGGAAGAAGCCACCGTTCGGATCGATGCAGCGCGGATGGTAGAACGCCATCGTGTCGGCGATATGCGCGCGCAGGAACGCGGGCGAACGGAAATCGGGCGGGATGTTCATGCAGTAATGTCCTGTGCCTGCAGCAGCTGCTGCACTTCATCGAGCGAGGGCATCGCGGCGAACGCGCCCTTGCGGGTAACCGCCAGCGCACCCACGGCGGCGCCGAAGCGCAGCGTGGCGGCGATCGCGTCCGGGTCCTGGCAGAACGCGGCGAAACCCGCGCCCGCCCCACCGCGCTGCAGCAGGCCGACCAGCACGCCGCCGACGAAGGCATCACCGGCCGCCGTGGTGTCGACCGTAGCTACGCGGAAGCTGGTGACCATGCCGTGGTTGTCACGGGTGTACCAGTGCAGAGTGGCCGCACCATCGGTGACGATCACCCAGCGCGCCTGCGCGGCCAGCAGGCGACGCAGCACCAGCGCCTCGCCGTCATCGCCGAGCGGTGCTGCCAGGTAGTCCAGTTCCTCGCGCGACAGCTTGACCAGGTCGGCACGTTCCAGCGCCTGCCACAGGCGTGGCGTCGGATCCTCGTTCGCCGGCCACAGGGCCGGACGCAGGTTGAGGTCCAGGCTGACCACCGCACCGGCGGCGCGGGCGCGGTCCATCCCGGCGAAGGTCGCTTCGGCGATGGCCGGCTCGGTCAGGCTGTTGGAGCACACGTGGAAGCACTGTGTGCCGTCGAAGCACGCGGCCTGGAAGTCGCTGTCACGGAACAGCAGGTCGGCCGCCGGCGGGCGGTAGAAGCTGAAGCTGCGCTCGCCGCTGGCATCCAGCGCGACGAAGGCCAGCGCGGTCTTGGCCGCGTCGGTGCGCACGATGTAATCCGTGCCCACGCCGTGCTCGACCAGGCTGTCGGCGAGGAAGTCGCCGAACATGTCACGGCCCAGCATGCCGACGAACTGGGTCTTCGCGCCCAGCCGCGCAGCCGCTACCGCGACGTTGGCCGGCGCACCGCCGGCGTACTGCAGGAACGCGCGCGGCGTGTCGGCCGAGGCCGGCGGCTGCGCTAGTAGATCGATCAAAATTTCGCCGAAGCAGACAATGGCACCCATTCCGGACTCAGCCTCCCTGCGTTGCGGAAGCCGGCGTACGCGCGCCGACCAGTCCGTAGAAAATGATGTAGCCGTAGCACAGCAGCGGCAGGATGAAGCTGGCCTGCACGCCGATGTGGTCGGCCAGCACGCCCTGCAGGTACGGCACCACGGCGCCGCCGACGATGGCCATGATCAGCAGGCTGGAACCCTTGTTGGTCAGCGGGCCCAGGCGCTCGATGCTCAGCGCGAAGATGGTCGGGAACATGATCGAGTTGAACAGGCCGATCGCCACCACCGAGTACAGCGCAACGCTGCCGGAGGTCAGCATGGTCGTGGCCAGCAGCGCCACGTTGACCAGCGCGAAGATCGCCAGCAGGCGGCTCGGCGAGAAGCGCGCCAGCAGCGCCGAGCCCGCAAAGCGGCCGATCATCGCCATCGTCCAGTAGGCCGACACGTAGTGGGTGGCTTCCTGCTCGCTGAAGCCGCCGATGCTCGGCATCGACAAGTAGTTGACCAGGAAGCTGCCGATCGACACTTCGGCGCCGACGTAGAAGAAGATGCCCAGCACACCCAGCAACAGGTGGCGCTTGCGCAGCGCATCCAGATAGCTGTGGTGGTGGCCCTGGTCGGCCTGCTCGGTGGCGTCGCTCAGCGCCGGCAGGCGGAACAGGAACACGAACAACGCCAGCAGCACCAGCGCCACTGCCAGACCCACGTACGGGCCCTGCACAGCCTGCGCCTCGGCGGCGCGGTAGGCCAGCTGCTCGGCGGCCGGCAGCGCGCTCAGTTCATCGGCGCTCTTGACTGTGTTGGACAGGATCAGCATGCCGCCGAAGATCGGCGCAATGGCCGTGCCCAGCGAGTTCAGCGCCTGCGCCAGGGTCAGGCGGCTGGAGCTGGTCTGCTCCGGGCCCAACAGTGCGACGTAGGGATTGGCAGCGACCTGCAGCACGGTAATGCCGGTGGCCAGCACGAACAGCGCGCCCAGGAAGGCGCCGTACACGCGCAGCTCGGCCGCTGGCCAGAAGCCCAGCGCGCCGATACCAGCAATCACCAGGCCGGCCACGATGCCCTTCTTGTAGCCCAGCGCCGCCACCAGGCGACCTGCCGGCAGCGACATCAGGAAATAGGTGCCGAAGAAGGTGAACTGCACCAGCATCGCCTTGGCATAGTTCAGCTCGAACACCGCCTTCAGGTGCGGGATCAGGATGTCATTGAGGCAGGTCAGGAAGCCCCACATGAAGAAGATCGTGGTGACCACGGCCAGCGCCTTGCCGTTGGTGACGGCGGGTGCGTTGCCCGAAGAACCCGATGGACGGGGCGTTGCGGAGATCGGCATGCGGTACGCGCCTCGATGCGCGGAAGGTCGTTGTTGCGTGGAAGGGGTGTATGGAAGGAATCAGTTCGGTCGTGCGGCACTGCTTTCGCGGATGCGCAGCTGCACCGGCGCGACCGTGCGCCGTGGCGGCGCGTCCGGTTCGTCCAGTCGTTGCAGCAGCAGCGCGGCAGCCTGCCGGCCCCGCTCGCGCGGGTCAGCGGTGAGCGTGGTCAACGGCGGCACCGCCACCGACGCTTCGGAAATATCATCGAAACCGGTAACGGCAAAGTCACCGCCCGGACGGATGCCACGCGAATTCAAGCCCAGCATCAAGCCCAGCGCGACGGTGTCGTTGTAGCAGACCGCTGCACTCGGCCGATGGCCGTCGGCAAACAGCTCATCGGTGCGCGCCGCAGCTTCCAGGCGGTTCGGCGCCGACTCGATCATCCAACCCGGCGGCAACGACAGCCCAGCCTCGGCCAGCGCCTGCTGGAAACCGGCGCGGCGCTGATGGCACGAACTGGATGCCGCGTGGCCACCGAAGAAGGCGATCTGGCGATGGCCGCGCTCGATCAAGTGGCGCGTGGCCAGGTAGGCGCCGTGCTGGTTGTCCAGGGTCAGGAAGTCCCAGTCGGCCCCCTCCAGTTCGCGGTTGAACAGCAGCACGTTGGCATTGGCACCCAGCGCCTGGCGCAGCAGCGCGGTGTCACTGCCTTCGGCCGGCGACAGGATCAGGCCGGCCGGGGTGTGTTCCATCAGCGTCGAAAGCACCGCCTGCTGGCGCTCCGGCGATTCACCCGTGCTGCCCAGCAGGGTCACGTAGCCGCGCCCGCCCAGCGCCTCGTCCACGCCCGAAGCGAATTCGGCGAAGAACGGGTTGGACAGATCGTTGATCACCAGCGCGATGCTCGACGAGGTCCGCCGGCGCAGGTTGGCAGCGGCGCGGTTGTAGACATAGCGCTGGCGGCGCAGTTCGGCCTCGACCTTGGCGCGGGTATCAACGTTGACCAGCGGGCTGCCGCGCAGCACCAGCGACACGGTTGCCCGTGACACGCCGATGGCACGCGCGATGTCGGTCACCGTCACCGCCTTGCCGGCGCGCTTGCTGGGACTGCTGCCGTTGTCGTTCATCGTCTTCCCGGACTCCGCTGGATGCTCAAGCCTAATGGATCAGGGCCCTGTCGTGCCGTGCCGTTCGCTGGGTGACCGCGAACGGCACAGTCCGTCTCAGCGCAGCTGGCTGCCCGGTGCCGCGCACCAGGATACCGGCAGGTCCTTCACCGCCGTGCCCCAGCCCTGCTCCGGCGCCTTCGCATCGAGCGCGAACTGCAGGCGCGGGCCCTGCTGCAGGCGGTTCCAGTCCAGCCACACCGGTGCATGCGCCTGGCCATCGACCTGCACGCCCTGCACGTACTGCAGGCGGCGGCCATCGGCGCCCGGCGCATCGATGCGCAGGGTGCGGCCATTGCCCATGTCCACCTCCACCTTGCTGAAGCGCGGCGTGTGCAGCAGGAACTGGCCACTGCCCGGCACCGCCGGGTACACGCCGATGGCACTGAACAGGTACCAGGCCGACATCGTGCCGAGGTCATCGTTGCCGGTCACGCCATTCGGTGCATTGGTGAACAGCTGCTGGGCAGCGCGCACCACGGCGGCGGTCTTCCACGGCTGGCCGATCAGCGTGTACAGCCAAGGCGAGTGGAGGTCGGGCTCGTTGTTCGGGTTGTAGCGGAACTGGTTGTAATAGCTGTACGGCCCGACCACCCACTCCTTGCGCGCGGCATTGAGCGGATCGGCCTGCAGCGCGTCCATCGCGAAGAATGCATCGAGGCGGCGGCCGGCCTGTTCGCGGCCGTCCATCGCTTCGACCAGGCCCGGCACGTCCTGCTGCGCCAGCCACTGGTACTGCCATGCCGTGCCTTCATGGAAACCGTGGTGCGAGCGCGGGCTGTAGTGGCCATCGGCCGGCGTATACCACTGGCCATCTTCGGTACGCGGGCGCGGGAAACCGGTGAAGCCGGTCTCGGCGTCACGCACCTGCGGATCCCACACCTTGCGCCAGTTGCGGCCGCGCTCACGCAACGTCGCCGCGTCCTGCGCATGGCCAAGCCCATCGGCCATCTGCGAAAGCGCGCAGTCGGCCAGCGCATATTCCAACGTGGCCGAGCCGCCGTGGTGCGGATCGACGTCCATGCCCTTGGACGGGAACGCGCGGTCGTAGACCACGTAGCCCTTGTCCAGGTAGGTCGGGTTGCCGGAGCGACCGGCCATGCGCGAGTTCAGCGGCGGCGTACCGAACGCATTGCGACGCAGCGCATCCCACGCCTGCGATTCACGGCCCTTGAGCGCACCGAAGCGCCAAAGATCGACCATGAACGGCGTGACCGGATCGCCGGTCATGATGTTGGTCTCGAAGTTGGCATAGCCCCAGCGCGGCAGCCAGCCACCCTGCTCGTCGATCGCCAGCAGGGTGCGGCCGATGTCCCGCGCCACGTCCGGGCGGGTCAGCGCCAGCCACTGGTTCTGCGCGCGGTAGGTATCCCACAGCGAGAAGTACTCGTAGTAGGTCCAGCCATCGGCACGGTGGATGCCATCGTCATAGCCGCGATAGCGGCCGTCGGCATCATTGCCGGTCATCGGCTGCAGCAGCGCGTGGTAGGCCGCGCTGTAGAACACGGTGCGGTCATCGGCCGTACCGCCCTGCACACGTACCCGCCCCAGCTGCTCACGCCACGACTGCTGGGACAGCGCGCGCATGCGGTCGAAGCCGAGCAGCGCCCCACCCTGCATGCCCTCCGCGCGCAGGTTGGTGCGCGCGCCTTCGGCATCCACGTGCGAGATCGCGCTGACCGCTGTCACCGACTGGCCCTTGCCGAGATCGAAGCTGAGCCAGGCACCGTTCGGCTTCTGCTCGCCTTCCATGCTGTGGCGCGCGCCGGGCAGGCCACCGCCCTCGCCCCAGGTGCCATGCGCCTTGAACGGACGGTCGAACTCGATGCGGAACCAGGTGGTGTACTGGTGCCCGCCACAGAAGCTCTTGGTGACCAGCTTGCCTTCGACCACGCGGTCGCCGACCACGTCGACCACGCTGCCGATCACCGAATGGCGCTCGTTGGCCTGGCCGACGTTGACCAGCACGTGGCCATCGCCACTGCGCTGGCTGAAGGTGTAGCGCTCGGCCGCAGCACGCGTACGTGCAGTCGCCTCCGCATCAATGCCGCCGTAGCTGGTCAGCCGCACCTTGTAATAGCCCGCTTGGCCGATCTCGCCGTCATGGGTGTACGACGCGGCGTAGGCTTTATGGTCAAACTTCTTCGCATTGCCAGTATCGAAATCGCCGCCCGGACCGATCGAGCCCGTGACCGGCAGAACCGACACCTGGCCGCCCTGCTCCCAGCAGCCGGCGCCGGAGATGAAGGAGTGGCCGAAACCGCGGATCTTCTCGTCGTCGTAGCGCCAGCCCGAATAGTGGCTGCCGATCGGGCTGACCTGGATCAGGCCGAACGGCGCCGATGCGCCCGGGAACGTGTTGCCATCGTCCTTGCTGCCGATGAAGGTGTTGACCTCGCGCTCCAGCGCAGCCGGCGCCGCCTGCAGCAGCATCGGCGCCGCCGACAGTGCGAGCAGGCAGGCCAGGCGCACCAGCGGGCGCGTGGACAATGGGACGGCGGGAGCGGACGGCACTGGACGCATGTCGGGTTCCTGTAGTCGATGACGCGGAGGCAGACGGCCGGGGCCGTCCGACACCGTTCCGCTGAGCCCTGCCCTGACCTGCAGAGAGCTCCCCCTGGAATGACGCCCGACCCACCAGACCGTGAATTTAGATCGATTCAAGTAGAGCATGCAGGTTCAGCCGAATGCATTCTGCGGCGCAGCATGAGAGAGGGTGTTCGGCAGGGCTGCGCCCTGCACCTGCCGAAGCCGAAGCCGAAGCCGCAGCAAAAGCCGGCTGTCCGTGGGGTGGCGGGGTGGGTCCGGTTGCGGGGGACGCCGTAAATACGTCCATGTAGGCTCGGTCGCCGCATCCATGCGGCTCAACCGGACCCACCCCGCCTTCGACAGATCTCCGCGATCTGCGGTAGATCCACGCCATGCGTCGATCAATCTCTGACAGATAACGAAATCAATCTGGGTCAGATCCGTTTTCCGAAGGAAAACGGATCTGACCCCACGACCCCATGTCGTTCCAGGATCAATCCAACCGCCACCGGGAAACTGTCCAAGGCGGGCGGTGTCGGATTGCGGGGTGTCCGCGGCCTGGATGCCGCGGCCAAGCCCCCATGGACGGGTTTAAGGCGTCCCCGCAATCCGACACCGCCCCGCCCAACACACAGACAACCCAGAGCCGCTTTGGCTTTGGCTTTGGCTGTTGCCCTGGCTCACAGCAGGTGCAGGGCGCAGCCCTGCCGACCCACCCTCCCCTGCGCACGAAAACGATTTCACTGTTTTCAGCAAACCGTCATCCCTTCGCCACGCCAGTACCATATTGCGCAGCAGCATGCGCCCGCGGGCGACCCATGCTAAAAATCGCCCGCCCATCGCTTAGATCGATCCAAGAACGACACTGCGATGGCCGGGAGTTGGGGGAGCAGCAACAGGACGTACCAGGCCACGCGCACGGTGCTACTGCCACTGCATGGCAATAGCGACAATGTCACTTCAAATTAGATCGATTCAAGTTGTCCGTGCCACGTCACCGGATCAATCCAGGAGAGAGGGAGAGATGGGAATGAAGCATTCAACACGTACGCATGGTCAGGACGCACTGGCGTTAGCCATCGCGCTGGCCTTGGCCGCCGCCGTCATTCCGGCTGGCGCCGCCGCGCAGCAGGCCACCTCCACCGGCTCGCAGGAGGCCACCAACCTGGACAGCGTCCAGGTCACCGGCTACCGCTACGCCATCGAGAAGAGCCTGTCACAGAAGCGCGACGCCAACGCCGTGGTCGAAGTGATCACCGCAGAAGATGTCGGCAAGTTCCCCGACAAGAACGTCGCCGACGCGTTGCAGCGCGTGCCCGGCGTCGTCATCACCCGCAGTGGCGGCGAAGGCAAGAGCGTCAGCGTTCGCGGCCTTGCACCAGACCTGACCCTGACCCAGTTGAACGGCAACTACGTGGCCACGTCGGAAACCAACGACGAAGCCACCCGTTCGTTCAACTACACCCTGCTGCCGTCGAACATGCTGTCCAGTGCAGAACTGTTCAAGTCGCCGGAAGCCCGCATCGACGAAGGCGGCATCGGCGGCACAGTCATCCTGCACACGCGGCGTCCGCTGGACATGGAATCCAACTCGGGCTTCGTCACGCTCGAGGGCACCTCCTCCGATACCCACCACGATATCGACCCGCAGGCCTCAGCCCTGTATTCGTGGCACAGCAAGGACGAGCGTTTCGGCGTGCTGATCGGCGTGACGCAGCAGAAGCGCACCACCCGCACCATGGAAGCCAGCACCGAGGACTACCAGTGGTATGGCGCCGGCAAGGCGCGCGATGCCTATGGCAACGTGCAGGCGCAGGATGGCATCCACTACTGGTGGGGCAAGTCCGGTTTCAACAACCAGACCGGCGGCAACTACAGCGACTTCTTCATGCCGACCTCGGTCAACTTCGCCGTGAAGGAAGAAAAGCGCGAGCGCAAGGGCGGCCAGCTGACCTTCCAGTTCAAGCCGGTGGACAACGTCACGATGACGGCCAACTACTTCCGCTTCGAGCTGCAGGGTGATTACACCCAGAACATGCTGAAGATCCCGGAATGGAGCATGGCCCGCTTCAACGGTGATGGAAACTGGGCCGGCGGCCGCCTGCTCAACGGCCTGGATTTCGATCCCAGCGGAAACACCGTCACCGGCGCCCAGTTCGAAAAGCTGGCTGGAAAGACCTACTACTGCAGCGAAGACCAGGCCAAGGCCGCTGGCCTGAAGCCCGGCGGCTGGGGCCCGGACGACTGCACGGTTCCGACGCCGCAGCTGACCGGTGGCTACAGCAAGGAAAAGGCGCTGTCGCAGACCGCTGACCTGACCATCGACTGGGATATCAGCCCGCTGTGGAAGGCCTCGTTCACCGGCGGCCGTACCTGGTCCGAAGGTGGTCCGTCGATGAACTTCCGCATGTCGGCCAAGCCGCGGCGCAAGGTCGGCAACGATTACCTGTCGGGCAACCTGTACAGCGCATGGGACCTGACCGGCACGCCGTCGGCCACCTTCTCGCCCGACCTGCAGCAGCAGCTGATGAACGGCATCGCCGAAGTCGACACCGGCTCGACCGATTCGTCGTGGAAGCGCACCGAGGTCAAGCAGAACTACTTCCAGGCTGACGTGACCAAGCTGTTCGAGTCGGGCTGGCTGGACTCGATCCAGTTCGGTGCCAAATACCGTGACGGCAAGGTCCATCGCAATACCGGCAACACCTACTGGGTGTGCCCCGGCCGCGACCCGGCCGACTATGACAACAGCCGCTATCAGAGTGGCTGCGATCCGACTGCCGGCGACGCGCAGCCCGGCTTCTTCCTGTCCAATCCGATCAGCAACATTGCCGGCGGCTTCAATGCCAACGTGTTCCCGGGCATCAACTACCCGGCCTACATCGACTACCTGAACAAGACCTACGGCGGTTCGCACAACCGTACCGAGGAAGACTTCGTCTACAACGTCAACGAGAAGATCTACTCGGGCTACTTCCAGGCCAACTTCCGTACCGAACGCCTGCGCGGCAATGTCGGCGTGCGCGTGGTGCGCACCAAGCAGTTCGCGCAGTCCTCCGACTCGATCGAGAAGTTCAACGACTACTTCCTGGACAACGCATCCGGCGCACCGATGGCGTGCACCGATCCGGCCGCTGCGGCCTACCCGACCTACAGCTGCGAGAGCGGCTTCGTGCGCCTGCCGCACGACCTCGCGCAGAGCAAGACGTACGACCTGATCGGCGTGGACCGTACCTACACCGACGTACTGCCGAGCTTCAATATCGCCTGGGACATCACCGACACGCTGGTGCTGCGTGGTGCCGCGTCGAAGGTGATCGCCCGCCCCGGCTACACCGACATCGCAGCTCCGGGCGCACTGAGCTATTACAGCGAAGAGTATGTCAATGATCGCCGCGTTGCCGGTGGCGCATCGACCGCAGGCTGGGTCGGCAAGGGCAGCAACAAGCAGCTGGAACCGTTCAAGGCCACCCAGTTCGACCTGGGCCTGGAGTGGTACTTCCAGCCGGGCGCGGTCGCCGGCGTCGGCCTGTTCCGCAAGAACGTGGACAACTTCACCCTGCCGGTGGTGCGCGACACGCCGATGGTCATCGGCGGTGAAGCGGTGAACGTGCAGCGCTATGAAACCCAGGCCAATGGCCGCGATGGTGTCTCGCAGGGCGTCGAGCTGTATGGCCAGTACACCTTCGATTTCGGCTTCGGCGTGCAGGCCAACTACACCTACAACGACACCAACCTGGCTTCCATTGTGTTGGACGGGCAGGAAATCGGCTCCTCGCCGCTGGTCGGCAGCGCCAAGAACCAGGCCAACGTGACGGTCTTCTACGAGAACGAGAAGTTCCTCGCGCGCGCCTCGTTCAACCGTCGCGGCCAGGTGGTCGGTGGGCTCAACAACGGCCTCACCATTTACACCGAACCGTATGACCAGCTGGACCTGAACGTTGCCTACAACCTGACCCCGGACTGGACGCTGACCGCCTCGGTGATCAATGCCACCAAGTCCGAGCAGCGCGTGCACCTGGGCAATGACACCAAGGCACGTCTCTTCTCCAACACCTACGCAGGCCGCCAGCTGTACTTCGGCGCCACCTGGAAGTTCTGAGGCACCACCGGTTGCCCGGGCCCACCCGGCGCAACCCACGCCCCGCCCTGGCGGGGACGTTCCTCCACGGCAGCCGCGCTGGTACAGGTGGCTGCCGTTTTTGCTGGCGCTTTTCTTCGGTTCAGCCCTGCGCTTGACCCTGCCAATGTTGGAAGGTGCACACTGGCTCCACCCCAAGAGCACCGAAGGAGCTACAGATGGAATTCCACGTTGAAGGCATGACCTGCGGCGGCTGCGCACGCAGCGTGACCAAGGCGATCGAGCTGGTCGATCCGCAGGCCAGCGTGCAGGCAGATCCGGCCAGCCGTCGCGTGCAGGTGCAGACCTCGGCCAGCGAATCACAGATCGTGGCGGCACTGACCGATGCCGGCTTCCCGCCGCGCACGGCCTGATTCCCTACCCTGCGCCTGCAACGAAAAACCCGCCCGGTGCAGCTGCACCGGGCGGGTTTTTTCATGCATGCAACGCCAGGTCAGTGCTTGTGCGTGCGGCGCCGTACTGCACCGGTCTTCGCGGTCTCCGGCGGTGTCAGGGTCTCTTCGTCCTCGCCCAGCCGCTGCAGGATCGGGCATTCCGGGCGCTCATCGCCCGCACAGCAGCTGATCAACGACTTCAGCGTGTCGGCCATCTGCCGCATGCTTTCGATACGCTGTTCCAGGTCGGCGATGTGCTGTTCGGCAAGATGCTTGACGTCGGCACTGTGCCGCGAGGTGTCGTTCCACAGGCCCAGAAGGTCGGTGATCTCGGCGACCTGGAAGCCGAGATCGCGCGCGCGGCGAATGAAACGCAGGCGGTGGATGTCCGCCTGCGAATACGCCCGGTAGCCGGACTCGGTGCGATCTGCCGCGGGAATCAGGCCGATCTGTTCGTAGTAGCGGATCATCTTCGCCGATACGCTGGAGGCCTTGGCGGCTTCACCGATGTTCATGCGGTTCTCCTTCAGTGGCTCGCAGCGGGGGCATCCGCCATCGGCGGCTGGAAGCGGCGCAGGCGCAGCGCATTGCCCAGCACGAACACGCTGGACAAGGCCATCGCACCGGCGGCGAACACCGGCGACAGCAGCACACCCCAGACCGGGTACAGCACGCCGGCCGCCACCGGAATCAATGCAGTGTTGTAGGCAAAGGCCCAGAACAGGTTCTGTCGGATGTTGCCCAGCGTTGCCTTCGAAAGCGCGATGGCATTCGGCACGCCCTGCAGGTTGCCCGACATCAGCACCACATCGGCCGACTCCACCGCGATATCGGTGCCGGTCCCGATGGCCAGGCCGACATCGGCCTCGGCCAGCGCCGGCGCATCGTTGATGCCGTCACCAACAAAGGCAACATGGCCATGAGTGGCCTTCAGGCGGCGCACCGCCTCGACCTTGCCTTCCGGCAGCACTTCGGCCACCACCTCATCGATACCCAGCTGGCGCGCGATCGCCTGCGCGGTACCGGCGTTGTCACCGGTGATCATCGCCACCTTCAGGCCAAGCTGATGCAGCGCCGCGATCGCGGCCGGCGTGCTCGGCTTGATCGGATCGGATACTGCGATGATCGCTGCCAGGCGTCCATCGATGGCCGCGTACAACGGCGACTTGCCCTGCGCGCCGAGTTCGGCCGCCAGCGCCGCAAACGCGGTGATATCCACGCCAAGATCGCGCATGAAGCGATCGGCGCCGACCTCTACCCGTGCGCCCTCTACGCTGGCGCGCACGCCCATGCCGGTGACCGAATCGAAATCGACCATCGATGGCAGCGCGAGGCCCTGCTCGGTGGCTGCATCGACAATGGCGCGGGCGATCGGATGCTCCGAACGTGATTCGACGGTGGCGACCGCGGCCAGCACTGTGGCGCGATCAAAGCCGTCGGCGATCTCCAGGTCGGTCAGGCGCGGCCGGCCTTCGGTCAGCGTGCCGGTCTTGTCCACCGCCACTACCTTCGCGTCCTTCAGCAACTGCAGTGCTTCACCCTTGCGGAACAGTACGCCCATCTCGGCGCCGCGGCCGGTACCGACCATGATCGACGTCGGCGTGGCCAGGCCCATTGCACACGGGCAGGCAATGATCAATACCGCCACCGCATTGACCAGCGCGAAGCTCAGCGCCGGCGATGGGCCGAAGATCAACCAGACCGCGAAGGTCGCCAGTGCGGCCAGCATCACCGCCGGCACGAACCACAGGGTGACCTTGTCGACCACCGCCTGGATCGGCAGCTTCGAGCCCTGTGCCTGTTCGACCATGCGGATGATCTGCGCCAGCATGGTCTGCGCGCCCACCGCCGTGGCACGCACGGTCAGTGCACCTTTCTGGTTGACCGTGCCGCCCACCACGCTGCTGCCCGGCTGCTTCTCGACCGGAATCGGTTCGCCACTGATCATCGACTCGTCGATGTAGCTACGGCCCTCGATCACCTCGCCATCGACCGGCACGCGCTCGCCCGGGCGCACTTCCACCACATCGCCGCTCAGAACCTCGTTGACCGGAATCTCGATCGTGCGGCCGTCACGGATCACATGCGCGACCTTGGCCTGCAGGTTGACCAGGCGCTTGATCGCCTCGGAGGTACGGCCCTTCGCGCGCGCCTCAAGGAAGCGGCCGAGCAGGATCAGCGCGACGATCACCGCCGCTGCTTCGTAGTAGACGTTCACCGTGCCCGGCGGCAACAACCGCGGTGCAAAGGTCGCCACCACCGAGTAACCGAACGCTGCGGTGGTACCCACCGCCACCAGCGAGTTCATGTCGGGTGTCAGCCGCAGCAGTGCCGGGAAACCCTTCTGGTAGAAGCGGCGGCCGGGAATGGCCAGCACCAGCAGGGTCAGTACGAACTGCAGGTACCAGCTGGTCTGCATGCCGATGGTGGCCATCACCCATTCGTGCATGCCGGGAATCAGGTGCGAGCCCATTTCCAGCACGAACACCGGCAACGCAAGCGCGCTCGCCACGATCAGGTCGCGCTTCAGTTCGGCGCGCTCGGCATCCTTCTTTTCGGCGGCCTCATCATCGGACTGCACGCCGGCCTCGATCAGGCGTGCGGCGTAGCCGACCTTGTCGATGGCCGCCACCAGCGCGTCCGCGGCTGCCACGCCGCGCACCGTGGCGCGTTCAGTGGCCAGGTTGACGCTGGCCTGGCTGACGCCCGGTACCGCCAGCAGCGCGCGCTCGACGCGACCGACGCAGGAGGCACATGTCATGCCCTCCACCGCCAGCTCGACGGTGGCGGCCGGCACGTCGTAGCCCACCCGCTCCACCGCCTGGATCAGCGCGGCACGATCGACCGGTCCGGACGCGCGGATATCCGCCCGCTCGGTGGCCAGGTTCACCGAGACACTGCCCACGCCTTCAACCTTGGACAGTGCCGCTTCGACACGGCCGACGCAGCTGGCGCAGGTCATGCCCTCGATGGGCAGGCTGATGGTGGCCGAGCTGGCGGGGACTGCAGTGGCGCGGGGCGTGGTCATGATCGGATTCCCGGGATTCCTTCTGGATGCGGACAGGCTAAACCTTGCCATCGTGGGAAGGTCAAATCCAGCCACCCCGGGGTTCATGAAGGGGTTCATCCACGCATGACGTGGATCTACCGAGCGGACGGGGACGCCTTGCGGATCAAGGCCCGACGCCCCCGCTGTCCGCCTCAGAAGGTGAACACGTACTCCAGCGCGAACTCGCGGCCAACCGCGCCGAGCAGGCGGGTCGGGGCGAAGTCATAGTCCAGCTTGTACGGATCCTTATGGTTCCAGCTGGCCGAATTGAACACGTTGTTGACGTAGACATTGACCTTGGCGCGTTCGGTCACCTGGTAGCCCATGTTGAAGTTCCAGGTGATGAACGGGCCGACCCGCCCGTAGTAGCGCGTGGTCTGCTGGCCGGCGTTCGGGTTCGGATTGGGCGAGCCATCCGGACGCGTCGCCGGCTCCAGGCAGTTCAACGACGGGCTGTCGCTGGGCACGTAACCGTCGGCGAACGGCAGGCAACCACCAGGATTGTTCAGGCGATCAGTGCCCCAGTGATAGCGAACGCCCGGCACCGAACCGATGCGATCGGCATAGACGTTGGCATTCCAGTTGCCACGCTGCCAGGCCAGGCTCGCGCGCAGCTTGCTGCGCAGGTCACGGTCACGACGCTCCGGGTTCGGATCGTTGGCGTAACGCTGTTCCTTGGTTGAGATCTGGTTGGTGTAGTTCAGGCCGAGCTGGAAGCTGCCCCACTGCGCGGTTTCCAGGCGATAGCGCGCGGTCAGGTCGATGCCGCGCACTTCGCGGCTGGCCAGGTTGAACGGGCCACGTTCAATCGATACCAGGCGACCATTGCTGTCACGGTTCACCCGGGCCAGGATGCCGGCGCAGTATTCACCACCGGCCGGATTGGCCCACGGCGTACCGTCCATGTTCTTGCCGGTCAGGCAGCCCGCCTCGCTGGCCAGCACCTCGTCGGCGCCCACGTCGACGATCATGTCTTCCAGCTTGATTGCCCAGTAATCGGCACTGACCGACAGATTCGGCAGCACATCCCAGACGAAACCGACCGTCCACGAATCACCGGTCTCCGAACGCAGCAGCGGCGTGCCACGCCGGTTCACGTCGAACGTGTACCAGACATCGGTATTGCCCACGCCACAGTTGTTGACCAGGTACGCGCCACTCTGGATGCAGCGCAGGCGGTCATAGGTCTGCACCTCGGAGCTGCTCGGCTGGCCGAGCAGGTAGTGCATGTCCGGCGCATGGAAGCTGGTGGCGTAGGAGCCACGCACCAGCAACGACTCCACCGGGCGCCATTCCAGGCCGACATTCCAGGTGGTCTCCTTCTGGCTGCCGATGTCCAGCGCTTCACCGCTGTTGTCAGCCTTGTAGCTGCCATAGCGGTCATAGCGCGCGGCCGCAGTGGCGGTCACGCTTTCCAGCAGCGGAATCTTGAACTCGACGCCGGCCGAATAGCGGGTGCGCTCGCCGCCACCGCGATCGACGTTCTGCAGGTCGAAGTCGATGCCGGCGCGCGGGTCCGGACTGAGGTGGTAGCCCTGCTGCGCGACTTCGGCCACCGCCGCGAACGAGATCGGGCCGGCCCAGCCCTGGAACAGTTCGCCGGTGATATCCGCCGAAGCCTGGTTGACCCATGAGGACGCACGGTTCTTCGCGACCGTGCCCATCTGCCAGTACTGCTCCGGCGTCAGCGGGTTCCACCAGCGCGATTCGTTCAGTGCGTAGATCGCCTCGCCGTCGGCGGTGGTGCCCAGCTTCGGGCCGAGGAAATAGTCGTACGACTTCTGCTTGTCGACCACGTTCTGCCGCTCTTCAACGCGGTAGTAGGAACGGCCCACCGTGGCGCTCCAGTCGAAGCGATCGGCCAGGCGACCACGCAGGCCCGCACTCCAGTCCCAGGACAGTTCGCGGTTGGTGTTACGCAGCGTGTCCAGGCCGCCCACCTCGTTCGGAGTGAACTGGCGCACGCCGAGGATCGGGCGGTTGCGGTTGGCATCCCAGTAGTAGCCGTTGTCATCGTCGATCAGCGACACGCTGGGCGGATTGGTGCCCCATATCGCTTCGGAGCGGTATACCGCCAGGTTGGTCCAGGCCTGCAGGTCGTTGCTGAAATCGAAGGTGGCATACAGGTTGCCGGACACGTTCTCGGCACCACCGGTGAGCAGCCAGTTGGCGTAGTCGGCGCTCATGCCGCACAGGCGGCCGGTGTTGGTGATGGTGTTGGCGGCGTAGTTGTAGACCAATCGATCGGCGGTGTAGTACTCGCCGTCGAATTTCTCGCAGGTGCCGGTGGGCGGCGCCAGGCGCTGGCCGGTCGTGGGATCGATCAGCGCCAGCCCTGCGGTGGGACGGAAGCCGACCTTGCGCTGTTCCATGTTCCAGGACGGATACGGCGCATCGTCGGCATCGTCCATCTGCGGGCGGTCACGCCCGAACAGCGGATCGCGCTTGGTGTACTGCAGTGCGTAGGTCACGCTCCAGTTGTCGCCGGTCCTGCCACCAGCCCAGGACAGGTCCCAGGTATCGCGGCCGCCTTCGGTGGAGGTACCACCGCGCACGCGCACTTCGTCGCCGTCGTAGTTGGTCTTCAGGATGACGTTGACCACACCGGCGATCGCATCCGAACCGTAGATGGCCGAGGCACCACCGGTCAGCACTTCAATGCGCTCCACCGCAGCAGCGGGAATGTTGCCGTAGTTGGAGAAGTTGGTTTCGCCACCGTAGGGCAACGGGTAGTCGGCCACGCGGCGACCGTTGACCAGCAGCAGCGAGCGGTTCGGGCCCATCCCGCGCAGGTTCAGGCCGCTGGCATTGGGCGTATGCGATCCCCACTGCGAGGCGGCTTCAACGGTGCCGGTGGCTTCAGTGAGCGTCTTCAGCGCGTCGTACACGCTGACGAAGCCTTCCTTCTGGATCTGTGCGGCGGTGATCACATTGACCGGTGCCGGGCCCTCAACGCTGGCGCGCTTGATGCGCGAACCGGTGACGGTGACCGCGTCGAGATCCTTGGTGGACGAACTGGCGGCCTCCTGCGCGCTGGCCGCCAGGGGCAACAGGGCCAGGATCAACGCCTGGGACAGCAGGTGACGACGCTTGCGAACGGACTGAGCCATGGGTGGTTGCTCTTCGAAAGTGTGGACGCACGGACGGTTGGTGGCGCGGCTCTACGGCTGATCCGGGCACCTGGATCGGTTCAAGACCGATACGGCGCCCTCCCCTGTGGATCGATCCAAACTAAAGCACAGCTGAACCACGCCGGGCATGCGGCGACGCAGCAAGACGCGGCGCAATGCCGCTATCGGCCGCAGGTATCCAAGATAATCAAAGGGTTGCGAAACATCGCTGAGAAAACGGCGCACACGTCAATGACACGATCGCGACAATCGTGCGCGGAACGGATTTGTCCGCGTACGGCAGCGGGTCGTTGTAGAGCCGAGCCTGCGCTCGGCTGCTGTTGTTCGTCGCGAAGAGCAGCCGAGCGTAGGCTCGGCTCTACACAAGAAGCGGGTTACTGCGCGCCGTCCAGCGCCTGCCGCAGCGCGGCCACAGTGGCAGTGGCGGTCTGGCTCCAGTCCGGATCCAACCCTCGCAAAGCCGGGTTCTGGAACTGCATGGCCGAGCGCCGCAGGCCCTTGGCCGAGGCGTGCAGTTCGGTACAACCGGTCTGCCGTGCAACGGCTGCGATGTTGCCCGGGGCCAGTCCGGCGCCGGCCATCACCGTGATGCGGCCCGCTGCCTGGGTAACGAGGCCTGCCAGCACATCGGCACCGGCCTCGGCACTGACCTGACCGCCCGAGGTCAGCACGCGCTGGCAACCCAACCCGATCACCTGCTCCAGCGCGGCGGGCAGGTCCCGGGCAGCATCAAAGGCGCGGTGGAAGGTCACCTGCAGCGGCCCGGCAGCCTGCACCAGTTCACGGCACAACGGCACGTCGATGCCGCCCTGCGCATCCAGCGCACCGATCACCACGCCATCGCAGCCCAGCGCGCGGCACTGCGCGATGTCACGCAGCATCAGCTCGGTTTCCAACCCGTCGTAGTGGAAGTCGCCCGGGCGTGGCCGCACCAGCACGAAGAACGGAATCGACAGGCGTTCGCGGGCGATCGCGATACTGGCGAACGACGGCGTGGTACCGCCCTCGGCCAGGTTGTCGAACAGCTCGATGCGGTCGGCGCCGCCGGCCTGCGCGGCCAGCGCCGATGCCAGCGAATTGCTGGCGATCTCCAGGGTCAGCCGCGTGCTCACGCCTGGGTGCTCGTGTAGATCGACGGCGAATCACGCAGATCGTCCTGGCGCTGCGCATCGCACACTGCATAGACGAAACCACGATGCAGCGCGTAAGCGCCCACCTCACCCTGCTTGTTCATGGCCAGGAAGCACACCTGCAGTGTCTTGCTCGCTTCCGGGCGCTTGCGCACCACGCGGTCGATCGCTTCGCGGCAGGCCTGCGCGGGAGAACGTCCCTGGCGCATCAGCTCGACCACCAGGAACGAAGCGGCATTGCGGATCATCTCCTCACCCACGCCCGAGGCGGTGGCCGCACCCACGTCGTTGTCGACGTACAGGCCGGCACCGATGATCGGGCTGTCGCCGACGCGGCCGTGCAGTTTCCAGGCCATGCCGCTGGTGGTGCACGCACCGGCCAGGTGGCCCTTGGCATCCAGTGCCAGCATGCCGATGGTGTCGTGGTTGTCGCTGCTGCCGGGAATGCCGCGGCGCTCGGCGTTGATCTGCGGCTGGTACTTCTCGGTTTTCAACCACTCGCGCCAGGCGGCTTCGGCCTGCGGCGTCAGCAGGCGCTTGCGTTCGAAGCCCTGCTGCATCGCGAACTGCTGCGCGCCCTCGCCCACCAGCAACACATGCGGGCTGTTTTCCATCACTTTGCGGGCGACCGACACCGGATGCAGGATGTCGACCAGCGCTGCCACCGCACCACAGCGACCATCGCCGTCCATGATGCTCGCGTCCAGGCTCAGCACGCCGTCGCGATCCGGATTGCCGCAATGGCCAACAGTGGGGTTGCACAGCTCGCTCTCGGCCCAGCGTGCGCCTGCTTCCACCGCATCCAGCGCGCTGCCACCCTGCGCCAGCACCTTCCATGCGGCCTGGTTGGCCGGTACGCCGAAGTCCCAGGTGGAGACCACCCGGGCCCCACCCTGCGTGCGCGCCTGCACGCCCGGCAATGCCGCCATGCCTGCGGCCAGTGCACCGGCCTGCAGGAACTGCCTGCGATCCACCATCGTCCCCTCCCAGTCTGCAATGCACGGCCGGCCCGATGCCGGCCCTGCTGATCAGTCGTGCATGGGCTGCCGCGCGGCGTGCCAGACCGCTGCACCGAGCACACCCAGCTGGCCGTGCTCCACCCGCCAAACCGGTACCTGGCGCAGCACCTCGGTCAGCACGCCCTTGTTGAGGAAGCGCTCACGGAAGCGGCCATCGGCCAGGAAATCCTGCACATGCGCGGAAATGCCCCCGGCCAGGTACACCGAGCGCGCGCCGACGGCGATCGCCGCGTCGCCCGCCAGGCTGCCCAGCCAGGCACAGAACACCTGCAGCGTTTCCACCGCCAGTGCATCCTCGCCGCTGCGCGCGGCACCGATCAGCGCCTCGGTACTGGTCCACACAGGGGTGACGCCGCGCAGTTCGCACAGGCACGGATACAGGTTCATCAGGCCGCTGCCGGACAGCACGCGTTCGTTGTCCACGTGCGGCCAGCGCTGCAGCAGCTTGCCCAGCACCTGCAGCTCCAGTGTGTTGCCGGCACCGAGCGCGGCATGGCCGATCTCGCTGGCCAGCACCGGGCGCTCGCCATCGGCAAAACGCAGTGCCGCGCCCAGGCCGGTACCCGCGCCCAGCACCAGCGTCGGGAAGGCCTGCGCCGGATCGGCGTCGCCGTTCAGAGGCACCAGGGTTTCCGGCTGCAGGTACGGGATCGCCAGCGCCACCGCTTCGAAATCATTGATGAGCTGCAGTTCGCGCAGGCCAGACTGTTCGCGCGTGGTCGACAGCGAGACCGTCCACGGCAGGTTGGCATTGATCAGCACATCGCCATCGAGCAGACCGGCGATGGCCACCACTGCGGTCTGCACCGGCTGGCCGAGACCAGCGGTGAAATCGGCCAGGATCGCAGCCAGGCTGGGGTGCTCGGCGCAGGCATAGGTGCGATGGCTGCCCAGCAGCGGCGCCTGGCCGGGTTGGGTCGCAGCCAAGGCCAGACGGGCGAAAGTGCCGCCGACATCGGCGACAACGAGACTGCGCGGAAGGCCGCCGCGGGCGGAGTCGGTAGAAACCGGAGACGCTGCTGCGATGGTCACGCTGGCCTGCTTGGATCGATTGAATCGCCCCGATTCTCAGGCATCGGGGCGGCTTTGCCTAGCACGCCGATGGTTCAGGTTGGCCTACATGCCTTCCTGTTCGGCCACCTGCACGCCGTCCACCAGCACGCGCAGGCGCTGCGGGCGGAAGCCGGCAAACAACAGTGGCCGGGTGCGCTCGACCAGCACTTCGTGGCCGGCGATGTGGCGCAACCACGACTGTACCAGCGAGAACGAGAAGTGGGTGCCCGGGTGCAGCGGATGCTGCACCCAGACCTTTTCGGTAGCGCTCTGCAGCAGCATCGCACCGGTGAACCAGTGGCGGCTCAGCGTCACCGGCGTGGTGCCGGCCATGAAGCGGATATCCATGCGGGGTCCTTTCGCGTTGGGCAGCGGCGCCCTGGATCAGGGCTGGGCAGTCTGCAGGCTGTAGCTGGTGGTGGCGGTGAAAACCGCGCCATCGGGCTGGGTCGAACGCACTTCAACCTTGTGGCTGCCCACCGCCAGATCGGTCGGCAACGCGCCGCGCCACAGGTGCGGCGATGCGGTGGCCTCCGGCGAGCGATCGTAGCCACGCAGGTTGTTTGCAAGATCGTCGGCCACGTTCTCCACCATCAGGCGCGGATCGGGCTGGCTGACCTGCTTCATCGGCTGCCAGGCGCCGCCATCCACGCGGTACTCGACCACGCTGGCATCCTCACCCATGTAGACATTGGCGTAGACACCCCACGCCGGGTAGGCGCCCTGGCGCAGCACCTTGGGGGCATGCAGGCCGATCTGCTCGCTGGCCGGTTGGCCGGCCACGCGATACTGCAGCTTGTAGCTGCCATTGCCAGCCACGTCGAGCAGCGCATAACCCTTCGGCGTGCCATCGCTCATGGTGCTGTCCGGCACGCCGGCGACGTCCTTCACCCCCGACCAGAACGCACCGCAGTTGGCACCGACGTTGTACTCGTGCAGCGGCTTGTCGCCGTTCCAGCCCTCGGCCTTGCCGTGGTAGACGTGCTGCTGGGTGTGGCTGTGGCCGCTGAGCACCAGCACGTTGCGGAAATCCTTCAGCAGGTCGAACAGGCGCTGGCGGTCGGGGTGGCGGAAGGTCTCGCGCCCCGGCGCGGCGTCGAACAACGGGATGTGCATGCCCAGCACCAGCAGGCGGTCCTTGTGCAGGCCCTTCAGGTAACTGGCAAGGAAGGCGAACTGGTCTTCGCGCAGGCCGCCGACGTACTTCGGCTTGGCCTTGGGGTCGTAGACCACGTCGTCCAGGAACACGAAGCTGGCGCCGCCCTCTTCCACCGCGTAGGTGTCCGGGCCATAGATGTTGCGCCAGCTGTCCAGCGAATGTTCGTCGCTGCCCGCATCGAAGTCGAGGTCGTGGTTGCCCGGCACATGGAACCACGGCACGCCAAGTTCGGTGGTGACCTTGTTGATCGCCGGATACAGAGTCAGGTCATCGTTGACGATGTCACCCAGGGTGGTGCCCATGCGCGCCCTGGTCTGGCCGACCAGCGGTGCAACGATCGACTGCTGGTAGTAGCCGATGTCCTTCAGGCTGGCGGTCTGCGAATCGGTGAACACCAGCATCTGGAAACCACGGCGGCTGTCGTGGCGGTCCGACTGCAGCGCGAAATCCCAGTTGCGGGTGACATCGCTGGTGGCGGCGATACCACCGTACTTCAGTGCCGGTGAACCGTTCGGGCGGTAGTGGCGCCAGAACGACGGCAGGCCGTCGGTGGCCTTCGGGAAAGCGTAGGCATCGGGCTTGATCACGAACACGGTCTGGCCGTCGCGCACCGGCAGGCTGTAGCTGCCATCGGCGGCAGTCTTGACGATGGCTTCGCCGTTGGAAACCTGCACCCCGGCCAGGCCCGGATCGGTCGCACCGCGACCCGGCCGGCCATCGCGCTCCAGATAGACCTTGCCGCTGACCACGGTGTCCGCGGCCCAGGCCGGCGAGGTCAGCAACAGGCAGCACAGCCAGGTGGCAGGCAGTTTCATGGGCGGTCCGGGGAAAAAGAAGACCGCCTATTGTAGATTCCGTTGATGACATCGCGCACGCGGTGGCGCATTGCCGGTAGTGCCGGCCGCTGGCCGGCAACCTCATGATCGTCGGGCATCTGGTGGTTGCCGGCCAGCGGCCGGCACTACCGCAGCTCAACGATGGCGTTTTTCCAGTACTGCCCGCGCATCATCCAGCGACAAGCCGCGCGCGCGCAGCAGCACAAGCAGGTGATACAGCAGGTCCGAGGCCTCGCCCAGCAGCGCCTCGTCGTCCTGTGCCACCGCCGCCAGAGCCGTCTCCACGCCCTCCTCGCCCACCTTCTGTGCGATGCGGCGGATGCCGCCCTCGAACAGGCTGGTGGTGTAGCTGCCTGGCGGCCGCTGCGCCTCGCGCATCGCCACCAGCTGGCCCAGCCCACCCAGGAAGTCCTTCGGTGCCCCGTCGAAACAACTCTCGGCGCCGGTGTGGCAGGTCGGCCCGGCCGGGCGCGCCATCACCAGCAGCGTATCGGCATCACAGTCGACACTGATCGACTGCACCACCAGCACGTTGCCGGACTGCTCGCCCTTGGTCCACAACCGCTGCTTGCTGCGGCTGAAGAAGGTCATGTGGCCGATGGCCAGCGTGGCCGCCAGCGATTCGGCGCTGACATAGCCCAGCATCAGCGCCTGCAGGGTGTCGGCATCCTGCACCACCGCCGGCAGCAGGCCGTCGCCCTTGCCCCAGTCCAGCGCCTGCAGCGCATCCAGTGATGGTTTCACTTCAATAGACATCCCGCACCTCGATCTGCTGTCCGCGCAGGTAGCGCTTCAATTCTGGAATGGCGATGGCGCCACTGTGGAACACACTGGCCGCCAGCGCGCCGTCGACGTCGGCCTGGTCGAAGGCTTCGGCGAAGTGCTCCATCGCACCGGCACCGCCGGAGGCGATCAGCGGCACCTGGCACAGTGCCCGCGCCTGCTGCAGCTGCGCGACATCGTAGCCACGGCGCACACCATCGCTGTCCATGCAGTTCAGCACGATCTCGCCTGCGCCACGCCGTTGTGCTTCGACGATCCAGTCCAGTGTGCGCAGTGGCACCGCCTGGGTCTTGTCAGGGTCACCGCTGAATCGACGCACCCGCCACTGGCCATCGGCCTCGCGTACCGAATCGACCCCCACCACCACGCACTGCACGCCGAACTCGTCTGCCAGCTCGGTGATCAGCTCCGGGCGGCCCAGCGCCGGCGAGTTGATCGACACCTTGTCGGCACCGGCGAACAGCACGCGACGTGCAGTTTCCACGCTGTCGATGCCACCGGCCACGCAGAACGGAATGTCGATCAGGCGCGCGATGCGCTCGATCCAGGCCACATCCACCGAACGTGCCTCGGGACTGGCGCCGATGTCATAGAACACCAGCTCGTCGGCGCCCTGGTCGCGGTAGCGCTGTGCCAGTTCGGCGATGTCGCCCATATCGACGTGGTCGCGGAAGCGTACGCCCTTGACCACGCGGCCATCGCGCACGTCCAGGCAGGGAATGATGCGGCGGCTCAACATGCCAGCGCCTCCGCCAGGTCCATGCGCTGCTCCAGCAGCGCCTTGCCGAGAATCGCACCGCCGCAACCGGCGGCGCGGGCTTCGGCCACATCGGCCACGTCACGGATACCACCGGAGGCCTGCACCGCCACGCCCGGCAGCAGCGCCGACAGGTGCTGGTAGAGGCTGATGTTGGGGCCGGCCAGCATGCCGTCGCGGGCGATGTCGGTACACAGCAGGTGGCGCATGCCGGCGCGCGCAAAACGCTGGGCCAGGGCATCCAGGGTCACTCCGGCGTTCTCGGTCCAGCCATGCACCGGCAATTGCCATTGGCCCTGCGCGTCCTGACGGGCATCCAGCGCGATGGTGATGCGCTCGGCGCCGAACTCCTCCAGCCAGCCAACCACTTCATCGGGGCGACGCACCGCCAGTGAGCCGACCACCACGCGGCCAGCGCCGGCATCGAGGATGCGCGCCACATCGTCACGGCCACGCACGCCACCACCGGTCTGCACCTGCAGCGTGGTCTGCGCGCGGATCGACGACAGCAGCGGTGCCAGCGTGTAGCCACCGGCGCGTGCGGCGTCCAGGTCGACCAGGTGCATCCACTGCGCGCCCTGCGCGGCAAAGGCCTGTGCGCGCGGCAGCGGATCGTCACCATAGGAGGTTTCCTGCATGTAGTCGCCCTGGCGCAGCCGTACCACGCGGCCATCTCGGATATCCAGCGCGGGGTAGACGATGAAACTCATGCAGCAGTGCCCTCGAGGAAATTGCGCAGCATCAACGAACCGGTATCGCCGGAGCGCTCGGGATGGAACTGTGCGCCGAAGTAGCGCCCCTGCTCCACCACCGCGGTGAACAGGCCGCCGTGATCGCAGGCGGCTACCGTGTGGGCGTTGAGCGGTGCTGCATAGCTGTGCACGAAATAGGCGCTGGCGCGCTCCGGCACGCCCTGCAGCAACAGCGATTCGCGCAGCGGCAGCAGGCGGTTCCAGCCCATGTGCGGTACGCGAATGCCACAGGCCGGCACCAGCTTGCGCACCACGCCGGGAATCAGTCCCAGCGCTTCTACGCCGGCCTCTTCGGAGCGCTCGAACAGAAGCTGCATGCCCAGGCAGATGCCCATCAACGGCACTTCCAGCCGCTGCAATGGTTCCACCAGACCCTGCGCATGCAGGCGCTGCATGCCGGGACCAGCGGCGCCGACGCCGGGCAGGATCACCCGTTGCGCGCCGGCCAGGCCTTCGGCATCGCGAACCAGCTTCACCGTCGCACCGAGCCGCTCCAATGCGTAGCGCACCGAACCCAGGTTGGCCCCGCCGGCATCGATCAGCGCAACGTCGCTCACAGCGCCCCCTTGGTGGTGGGCAAGGCTCTGCCCTGCCTGGCCAGCGCCGGACGCAGCGCGCGCGCCAGCGCCTTGAAGCAGGCCTCGACCTTGTGGTGGTCGTTGTCGCCGCGCACCTGCAGGTTGAGGTTCAAGCCGCTGGCGTCGCACAGCGAACGGAAGAAGTGCGGAACCAGCTCGGTCGGCATGTCGCCCACCCGCTCGCGCTTGAACTCGCCCTCGAACACGAAATAGGGGCGGCCACTGAAGTCCAGCGCGGCGCTGGCCAGGGTCTCGTCCATCGGCAGGGTGAAGCCGTAGCGGCCGATGCCGCGCTTGTCGCCCAGCGCCTCGCGCAGCGCCTGGCCCAATGCGAGACCGGTGTCTTCGATGGTGTGGTGCTCGTCGATGTGCAGGTCACCCTCGGCCTGGATGTCCAGCGCGAAGCCACCGTGCTTGCCGATCTGTTCCAGCATGTGGTCGAAGAACGGCAGCCCGGTGTCGATGCGCGCATCGCCGGCACGGTCCAGGTCGAGCTCGACGCGGATCTTCGTCTCTTTCGTGTTGCGCTGGACCACGGCGGTGCGCGGCGCGTCGGCCAGCACGTGGGCGATGCCCGGCCAGTCCCACTCGCCACCGAACTGCTCGGTGCGCAGCTGGAAACCGCGGATGTTGAGGTTGTCGGCGAACTGCAGGTCGGTGATGCGGTCGCCGACCATGCCCGAACGCGCCCAGTCGATGCTGCGGTCCTGCAGGTAGGCAGTCATCAGGCCGATGCCCGGCTTGCGGGTGGGCGCATTGTCCTGCGGCCAGCTGCAGTCGATCAGCACGTCACGGAAGGTGATGCCCTGGCTTTCGAAGATCTGCAGCATCAGGTCATTCGGGCCATCGAAACTGGCGCGCGGGTAGCTGTCGCTGCCCAGCCCGTCCTGATTGGTGACGATCACGAACTGGTAGCCGGCATCGCGCAGCTTCAGCAGCGCTGGAATGACCTGTGGCACGAAGCGCAGCTTCTCGTAGGCGTCGATCTGGAAATCGGACGGCTCCTCGATGAGGGTGCCGTCGCGGTCGATGAACAGGATCGGGGTCATGCTGCGGCCCTCCGCGCCGACAGGGCCGCAAGCACGCGGTCATTCTCTTCGGGGCTGCCGATACTGATGCGCAGTGCATCGTCCAGCTGCGGTGCAGCGCGCTGGTCGCGCACCACCACGCCGGCTTCCAACAGCGTATCGAACGCGGCCTGTGCATCGGCGAAGCGGACCAGCAGGTAATTGCCGGCCGAAGCGTATACCCGGCCAATGCCGGGCAGGCCCTGCAGGGCGCGGTACAGGCGCTCGCGCTCGGTGATGACCGTGGCTACCCGCTCAGCGGTGCGCGCAAGCGCGGCCGGCTGCAGCGCCTGCACGGCCAGCTCGGAGCACGGCGTCGGCACCGGGTACGGCGCCTGGCAGCGGCGCAGCACGGCAATCAGTTCCGGCGCGGCGATCAAGGTGCCGATACGCGCGGCGGCCAGTGCGTGCGCCTTGGACAACGTGCGCAGCACCGCCAGGTTGGCGTGCGTGGCAAGCAACGTGGTCGCCGAAGCGCGCTGTGCGTACTCGACATAGGCCTCGTCCACCACCACCAGCGCCTGCCCACGCAGGGCACGAGCCACCCGTTCGATCTCGGGCAGCGGGATATCACTGCCGGCAGGATTGGACGGCGCGCACAGGAAAACGAGCTTGGCGCCCTGCCCCTTCGCAGCGGCAATCACCGCATCCAGGTCCGTGCGCAGGCCCTCACCATCGTCAATCAGCGGCACCTCGATCAACGGCGCACCCTGCAAGCGTGCACAGACTGCGTACATGCCGAATACCGGTGGCGTCACCAGCACGCCATCGCGGCCGGGCACGCACAGGGCGCGGACCAGCAGATCGATCGCCTCGTCGCTGCCACGGCCTACCAGCAGCTGTTGCGCCTGCACGCCGTACAGCGACGCCAGCGCATCACGCAGCGCAGCCGGCTGCGGCTCCGGGTAGCGGCGGCTGCCCCCGGTGGCGTCTGCCGGATTGGCCCACGCCGATTCGTTCGCGTTCAGCCACACCTCGCCCTGCACCGCGCTGCTGCGCGCCGAACTGTAGCCGGCAAAGGCCTGCAGGTCCGGCCGTACCAGGGCCAGCACGCCGTCGATGTCCGCGCTCATGCGGCCACCTCCATGCGCAGTGCCACCGCACGTTCGTGCGCATCCAGGCCTTCGGCGCTGGCGATGATGCGCGCGCAGCCACCGATCGCGGCCAGGCCAGCGGCGGTCGCGCTCTGTACGCTGATCAGGTTCTGGAAGCTGGCCACGCTGACGCCACTGTAGGCGCGCGCGGCACCGGCGGTGGGCAGCACGTGGTTGGTGCCGCTGCAGTAGTCACCCAGTGCTTCCGGCGTGTAGTCGCCGAGGAACACCGAACCGGCCGCCTGCACCTGGTCCAGCCACGCGCGCGGTTCGCGCAGGGCCAGGATCAGGTGTTCGGGGGCGTAGCGGTTGCTGATCGCAAACGCATCGGCCAGCGAGTCCACCTGGATCAACTGCGATGCCGACAGCGCCTGGCGGGCGATGTCCTGCCGCGGCAGCAGGGCCACCTGGCGCTCAACTTCGGCCTCGACGGCGGCCAGCATCGCCGCGTCATCGGTCAGCAGCAGCACCTGTGAATCCGGGCCGTGCTCGGCCTGCGACAGCAGGTCGGCGGCGACGAATGCAGGGTTGGCACCGGCATCGGCGATCACCAGCACTTCCGAGGGACCGGCCGGCATATCGATGGCGGCGGCACCGTCCTGTGCCACCTGCTGCTTGGCCTCGGTGACGAAACTGTTGCCCGGCCCGAACAGCTTGTCGCTGGCCGGGATGCTTTCGGTGCCATAGGCCATCGCCGCGATCGCCTGCGCACCACCCAGCTTGAACACGCGTTGCACACCGGTCAGGCGCGCGGCCACCAGCACCGCAGGATCGGCCGTACCGTCGGCGCGCGGCGGCGTGCACAGCACCACCTGCGGGCAGCCGGCCAGCTGCGCTGGTACGCCCAGCATCAACGCGGTGGACGGCAGCGGCGCGCTGCCAGCCGGTACGTACAGGCCAACCCGGCCGATCGGCCGCAGCATGCGCTCGCAGACCACGCCGGGCGCGGTTTCCACCGCGTAGCCTTTGCCCATGCCGGCTGCGTGGAAGCGCGTGATGCGCTCGGCGGCGTCCACCATCGCCCGCCGCAATTCGGCCGGCACCGCTGCGTCGGCAGCGGCGAATTCGGCTTCGGAAACTTCGAACGAGCCCAGCTCGACACCATCGAAGCGCGCGGTGATCGCGCGCAGCGCGTCGTCACCCTGCGTGCGTACCTGCGCGATCAGCGCGGCCACCGCATCACGGGTCTGCTGCGCCACGGTCTGCACCGGGCGGGTCAGTGCCGCGCTGCGCGCGGCCTCATCAAGTCGGGACCAGATCAGACGGTTCATGCCAGCGATCGCTCCACGCTCAGTACCATCAGGCCCTGCGCACCGGCGCGCTCGAGTTCCTCCATGCGCTGCCAGCTCAACGGACCGGGGCACATGGTCTGCAGGCGCAGTGCACCGCCATCAGCCGGCAACCGCACCAGCGGTTCGGCATCGGCCAGCAGCTGCGACAACGCATCGACGCGGTCCTCGCTGGCGCGGAACATCAGCAGCTTGCGGTCCTGCCGCTGCACCACACCGTCCAGGCGGCGCAGCAGCATGCTGCGCAGGGCGCCGCGCGCATCATCGGGAACGCGTACTGCACCGGCCAGCACGGCTTCGCTGTCGAGCAGGTTGTGCACCGGGGTGAGCTGGTTGGCGCGCAGCGTGGCACCGCTGGAGACCAGGTCGCAGATCAGGTCGGCGGTGCCCAGACGCGGTGCGATCTCGACCGAGCCAGACAGTTCGACTACCTGCGCGTCCACGCCCTGCTCCACCAGCCACTGCTTGAGGATGGCCGGGTAGCTGGTGGCGATGCGGGTGCCGGCCAGCTGGGCCGGGCCCTGCCACTGCCAGTCTTCCGGCACCGCCAGCATCAGCCGGCACTGGCCGAAGCCCAGCCCGCGCAATGCCTGATAGGTATCGGCCAGGCCGATCTGACGACGCGCGGCGGCCTGTTCGTCCAGCTCATTGCGGCCGACGATGCCGAGGTCGCAGACGCCATCGGCGATCAGGCCGGGAATGTCGTCGTCGCGCACCAGCAGCAGGTCCACCGGCAGCGATTCGCCGTAGCAGAACAGCTTGTCGCGGCTCTCTCGCCAGCTCAGGCCACAGGCACTGAGCAGGTTGCGGGCGGGCTCGGCCAGCCGGCCACTCTTCTGGATGGCGATACGCAGCCGGTCTCGCGCCGGCGCTGCCTGGGTTGCACTCATGGGGGAGGTCTCGAAGTCTGGAACGGGGCGCGGATCAGCGCGAAGCAAGGCGGTCGACAGCGGCGGCATAGCCTCGATGGCCATGCTCGAGCGTGCGTGCCACCCGTCCGGTGGTGGTCACGCTGACGCCGGTGCGCTCGTGGATCTCGCGGTAGGGCACGCCCTGCTGCAGCAGCGGCACCACCTTCCAGCGGTCGGCCATGGCTTCCAGCTCGGCCGGGGTGCACAGGTCACGCAGGAAGGCGACCACCTGCTCCGGCTCGCGCAGCGCGGCAAAGGCCTGGGCCAGGGCGTCCAGATCGGCTTGCGGGTCTTTGGCGGAGATGTCGGGGCGGGCTTTCACGGGCGGGGCTCTTGCATCAATGTAATAGCGTGTTATTACATTAACGCATTCTTGCGCAGTGCGTCAAATCGTGGATTGGGTTGGGGTACGGCAGGGCTGCTGCCCTGCACCCGCTAAGAGCCAGAGCAAAAGCAAAAGCTGGTTTCCTGAGCGTTGGCGGGGAGGGTCCGGTGGCAGGGGACGCCGTAAACCCGTCCATGGGGGCTTGGTCGCGGCTTGCTCGTGTGCGCAGTCCTGCGCACACGGCAAGACCCGGGTTGGGCGTCCTGCCCAACCCGCCCGAGGCATGCCTCAGGCCCATGCGGCTCACACCCTGCCACCGGACCCTCCCCACCTTCGACAGTTGGCTGCGGCCTGCTGGATCTCGTCAGGAAACTGATCGGAACCGGATTTTGTAGAGTCGAGCCATGCTCGACTGCTGTTGTCCAGAAACGCAAAACGCCCACCAAAGGGCGGGCGTTATGCTTTCAAATCAACAACCTGACCCGACTCAGGGCAAGCAACGCACCTCCGCCTGCAGCGCGCCGCGCCGCAGGCATTCGCCGAACAGGCTGCCCTGTCGGCTCGGCAGGGACTGGATGTTCTCCAACGCCCCCGCTCCCGCCCGGCACGTCCGTGAGGCCAGGGCCTGCAGCTCGTCCTCCAGCTGTGCGCGGTCGATCGCATGGCAGCGATCAACCACCAGCCGGTACTGCGCCGGCCCGATCCGCGTGCTGTGCAACGACCGATCGCTCTGGCAGCCCGCCAGCAGGAGCACGCTCAGCACTCCTGCGGCGGCACGCATCACACCATCGCCCTGGACTGCTCCAGCTCCACCAGAAGGGTGCTGGCCAGTTCGTCGCGCGACACTTCGAACTGCTGCTCGCGCAGCAGGTCCTTCACCGCCACCACGCCGCGCGCCAGCTCATCCTCACCCGCCAGCACCACGAAGCGGATACCGGCCTTGGCCGCGTACTGGAACTGCTTGCCGATCTTCTTCGGCTCCATCTGTACTTCAGTGTTGATGCCACCGGCGCGCAGGCGGCGGGCGATGTCCAGCGACTGCGGCATGCCCTGCTCGTCCATCAGCGCCACCAGCGCCTGCACGCTGCTGGCCTCGATGCCCTCGATCAGGCCAGCCTCGCGCAGCTGCCAGAACAGGCGCGACAGGCCGATGGAAATGCCCACGCCCGGCAGCTTGGACTTGCTGTAGTGGCTGGCCAGGTCTTCATAACGACCGCCCGAGCAGATCGAACCGATCTGCGGGTGGTCGGTCAGCGTGGTCTCGTACACCGTGCCGGTGTAGTAATCCAGGCCACGTGCAATGGAGAAGTTCAGGCAGTAGGCGCTTTCCGGCACGCCCAGTGCCTGCACCAGCTGCAGTACTTCGCGCAGCTCGGCCACGCCGGCACGCAGGATCTCCGAGGAACCCGCGCCGTCTTCCAGCGCTGCCAGCTGTGCCAGCGCATCGGCATGACCCTGCGAACGCACGGCGACGAAGGCCAGGATCTTCTCGACCTGTTCGGCCGGAATGGCAAAGCCCTCGCCCACCAGCGTCTCGCGCACGTAGTCGGGGCCACGCTTGTCCAGCTTGTCCACTTCGCGCAGCACTGCCAGCTGGCGTTCACCCTCGGCCACGCCCAGGCTTTCGAAGAAGCCGCGCAGCAGCTTGCGGTTGTTCAACTGGATGCTGAAGTCGCCGATGCGCAGTTCCGAGAACACTGCGTGGATGACCGCCAGCACTTCGGCGTCATAGCGAACGCTCAGGCTGTCCTTGCCGATCACGTCGATGTCGCACTGGTAGAACTCGCGGAAACGGCCGCGCTGCGCACGCTCGCCGCGGTAGACGCGCTGCATCTGGTAGCGGCGGAACGGGAAGGTCAGTTCATGCTCGTGCTCGGCCACGTAGCGCGCCAGCGGCACGGTCAGGTCGAAGCGCAGCGCCATTTCCGGCAGTGAACGGTCGCCCGATTCGGCGGCATTGGCCAGCGCGCCGGTGGACTGCACGAAATACACCTGGCGCTCGGTCTCGCCGCCGGACTTGGTCAGCAGCACATCGGACAGCTCGAACACCGGCGTCTCCACCGGCAGGAACCCGAAGCGCTCGTAATTGCGGCGGATCACGTCCAGCATGCGCTGGAATGCGATCTGCTCGCGCGGCAGCAGTTCAAGGGTGCCGGGCGGGGTACGGGGCTTGATCACGGGCGGAACTCCTGCTGGAACGGGACGTGGGAGGGGGCGACATTCTAGCGCCCCCGCCTCGGGCAGGGTCGAACGGCCGCTTGAAGTATCATAAGGCCCTCCCCGCCCGCGATACGCCCCCGCAACATGTCACGGCCTTCCGGCGCTCCGCCCGCCACCAATGACTCCGCCTCGCCGTCCTGCGTCACGCAGGACTGCCTGCACTGCTCGGTTCGCCACCTTGCGGTGTGCTCGGCGCTGTCGCCCGATGAAGTGCAGGCACTGGAACAGGTCACCGTTTCCCAGCAGGTCAGCATGGGCAGTACCCTGGCCCGCACCGGCGAAGAGCGCGACCATGTCTATACATTGACCGGCGGCGCGCTGCGCCTGGTACGCACCCTGGCCGATGGCCGCCGCCAGATCAACGGTTTCGTGCTGCCCGGCGATTACCTGGGCCTGAGCGGCAGCGACCACCACCGCTACGATATCGAAGCCATCGCCGACAGCCGCGTGTGCCGCGTCGCGCTGCCGCAGATGAAGGCGCTGCGCAGCCGCTTCCCGCACCTGGAACGCAAGCTGCTGCAACGCGCCTGCCAGGAGCTGGACGCCGCGCAGGACGCCGCGTTGGCACTGGCGCGGCTGCAGCCGGCCGAGAAGCTGGCCGATTTCCTGCTGCGCCTGGCCGCACGCGAGGCCAAGCTGGGTGGCGATGGCCTGCGCGTGTCGCTGCCGATGGGCCGCGGCGACATCGCCGACCATCTGGGCCTGACCATGGAAACAGTCAGCCGCACCTTCACCAAGCTGCGCCAGCAGGAGATGATCGCCCTGCCCCACCTGAACGTGGTGGAGATCCTCGACGAGGATGGGCTGCGCACGCTGGCCGGTGAAGGGTTGATCTGACCGCATCGCGGTTCATGGGGTTGCCGGCCAGCGTGTTGCATCCACCCGGTAGTGCCGGCCGCTGGCCGGCAACCGCGTCCATCTCCGATCAGCGCAGCAACACCTCGCGCAACGCCGCATAGTCGGCGGCCAACGGGTCGGCATGCGCCGGTCGCTGCAGCAATGCCTCCAGCGCCGGCGGCACCGCTACTGCTTCGCCGATGAGCGGCTCGACCACGGCTTCGAACTTGGCCGGATGCGCGGTGGCCACCACCGCCCAGTCCCCCTTGGCACCGCCACTGCGCAGATCCTGCAGCACCTTCACTGCGGTGGCCGTATGTGGGCAGAACAGCTCGCCACGGCTGGCATGCTCAGCCGCAATCGTGGCGCGGATGGTCACGTCATCCACCGCGAACGCACGGAACGCTGCACGCAGTTCCGCGTCATCGCCGTGGTAGAGCCAGCGCAGGCGCTCGAAGTTGCTGGGCGCCCCCACGTCCATCGCGTTGGCAACGGTGGCAACACTGGCCTGCGGCTGATAGTCGTCGCCATTGAAGTAGGCCGGCAGTACGGCATTGGCATTGGTGGCCAGCACAATCTGCCCGATCGGCACACCCAGCGCGCGCGCCAGCACTGCCGCCATTGCGTTGCCGAGGTTGCCGGTGGGCACCACCAGGTTGAGCCGGCGTCGATGTGCGGCATGATGGCTCAACGCCGCATGCGCGTAGTAGCTCATCTGCGGCAGCAGGCGGCCCAGGCTGATGCTGTTGGCCGAACTCAACGGCACCTGTGCCTGCAGCTCGCGGTCGGCCAGCGCCTGCTTGACCATGGTCTGGCAGTCATCGAACGAACCGGCCACGCGCAGCGCCCGGATGTTGTCACCGAAGCAACCGAGCTGATGCGCCTGTCGCGGCGACACGCGGCCGTCGGGATACAGCACCACCACACGCACGCCGGGCTGGCGATGGAAGGCCGCGGCAACGGCGGCACCGGTATCGCCGGAGGTGGCGACGACAATCGTCAGATCGCGCTCCTTGTCCGCCTGCAGCCGCGACAGCGTACCGGCCAGGAAGCGCGCGCCGATGTCCTTGAACGCCGCGGTCGGCCCATGGAACAGTTCCAGCACGTGGTCACCATCGCCGAGAGAGCGCAGCGGGACCGGGAAGTCGAAGGCCTCGCGGCAGATCGACGGCAGCGCGCCTTCCAGCGCATCGCCGGCAAAGAACGGTGCCAGCAGATCGGCGGCGGTATCGGCCAGGGTTGCACCGGCCTGCAATTCACGAGGTGCAGGCAGAACCTCGGGCACATACAGCCCGCCATCGGGCGCCAATCCTGCGGCGATTGCCGCACTGAGGCCGACAGCAGGCGACTGGCCACGGGTCGAAACGAAATGCATGGGCAAGGTTTCCAGTAGAGGGGAAGGATTCAGCACAGCCGCGCTCCCGGCGCGTCCAGCGGCGACACCCAGGCATCGCTGTCAAAGCCGGCCGCTGCAAATGCTGCGCGCACCGGTGCCGCTGCGGCATGGGCCTGGTCGGCATCCTCGAACCAGGCGAACACGCTGGGTCCTGCACCTGAGATGCCCGCGCCCATCGCATGGGCCGACAGCGCCGCGTCGCGTGCTGCTTCGAAACCGATAATCAGTCCGGCGCGGCGCGGCTCCACCAGCACGTCGCGCAGGCCAGCGCGCACCAGCGAGGCATCGCTGCGATGGCAGCCACTCAGGACCAGCGCAAGATTGGCACTCTGTGCGACGAATTCACCCAGCGCGTAGCTGCCCTGCAGCGCCTGGCGTGCACGGCGCGTTTCCAGCACCGCATGCGGATGCACCAACAGGCTGTGCCAGCTGGCCGGAACCGGAATCGGCAGCAGGCGATCAGCGGTGCACAACGCCAAGCCGCCCAGCAGCAGCGGGCCGACGTTGTCACCGTGGCGGCCGCCACTGGCCACCGCCTCGCCATCCAGCGCAAACGGGTACAACGCCTCGCGCGGCAGCGGTGCGCCCAGCAGTGCATTGGCAGCGACCAGTGCTGCAACGCTCGACGCCGCCGAACCGCCCATGCCGGAGCCGAACGGAATGCCCTTGTCGATCTCGACCGCGAAGCCGAAGTCCAGACCCAGCCCTTCACGCAACGACATGAGTGCGGCCCCTGCGGTATTGCCAGCAGCGTCCAGCGGCAGCTCGACCGCACTGCCACGGATTGCCTCGATCCGCACCACCGGTTCATCGATGCGACGCACGCTCACGGTATCGCCGACACCGGCAATGGCATGGCCGAGAATATCGAAGCCCACCGCCACGTTGGCCACCGAGGCCGGTGCGAACGCACGTGCGATCACAGCCGCGCTCCTTCGCCGGCGGCCACCCGCAGCAGGTCGGCGAACACGCCTGCGGCCGTGACTTCCGGGCCGGCGCCTGGTCCCTGCACCACCAGCGGGTTGTCGCAGTAACGGCGGGTACGGAACTGGACCACGTTGTCGGTCAGCCGCAGATTGGCGAACGCATGCTCGATGGGTAGTTCCTGCAGTCCGACCGAGGCACCGTCGGCACCCAGCCGCGCCACGTAGCGCAACACCGCACCGCGCTGCCGTGCGTCCTGCAGGCGCTGCAACAGGCTGGCATCGCTCTCGCCCAGGCGCGCCATGAAATCGTCCACGCCACCCTCGCGCAGCAACGCTGGCACCAGGCTTTCCACCTGGACTTGTTCCAGGCTGAGTGGATGACCGGCTTCGCGGGCCAGGATCACCAGCTTGCGCGCGACATCGATGCCGGACAGATCGTCACGCGGATCCGGCTCGGTGTAACCCATCGAGCGCGCCTGCGCGACCAGTGCCGAGAATGGCTGGCTGCCGTCGTAACGGTTGAACAGCCAGGCCAGCGTGCCGGAGAAGATGCCTTCGATGGCCAGCACCTCGTCGCCGGTATCGACCAGGTCGCGCAGCGTGGTGATCACCGGCAGCCCAGCACCCACCGTGGCTTCATAGCGGAAACGCGCGCCGCTGGCAGCGGCAGCAGCGCGGATGCGCTGATAGCGCGCCAACGGACCGGCACCGGCCTGTTTGTTCGGAGTGACCACGTGGATGCCGGCGGCCAGCCACCCCTCGTAGCGCTCGGCCACCTCGGCACTGCCACTGCAATCGATCACCACCGCGTGGGGCAGGTGCGCGGCCAGCAGGTGCTCGGTGAAACGGTCCAGGTCACTGGCCTCACCCGCCTGCTGCAGCGCCTGCCGCCAATCGGCATGCAGGCCATCAGCCTCCAGCCGCATGCGCGAACGCGAGGCCAGCGCGCGCAGGCGCAGGTCGACATTGGCCTTGGCCAGCAGCTGTGGGCGCGCCGCCAGCAACTGGTCCAGCAGTGCGGCGCCGACATTGCCCGGCCCGATCACACCTACCGCAAACGTCTGCGGCGACAGCCAGAAGCCGGCATGTGCAGCGCGCAGCGCACGGGTGGCATCGGCACTGTCCACCGCCACCGAGATGTTGCGTTCCGACGAGCCCTGCGCGATCGCCAGGATGTTCACCTGCGCCCGGCCGAGGGCCTCGAACAGGCGCGCGGCGACGCCGGGCTGGCCCGCCATGCCGTCGCCGACCGCCGCCAGCACGCTGACACCGTCGCCGACCTGCACGCGCTGCACGTGGCCTACCGACAGTTCATGCGCAAATGCCTGCAGCAGCGCCTCGCGGCCACGCGCGGCCTCGGCCGCACGCACCACGCAGCAGATCGAATGCTCCGACGACCCCTGCGAGATCATCACCACCGAAACCTGCGCCTGGCGCAATGCCGCGAACACGCGTTCAGCGGTGCCGGGTACGCCGATCAGCCCAGTACCCTCCAAGTTGAGCAGGGCCAGTCCGGGACTCAGGGTCAGGCCTTTCACCGGCCCGCGCGGCGAGCGCTCGGCACTGATGCGCGTACCCGGATGCGCCGGGTGGAAGGTGTTGCGGATGAAGATCGGCAGGCCAAGGCGGATCGCCGGCGACATCGTCTGCGGATGCACCACCTTGGCGCCGAAATAGGCAAGCTCGCAGGCTTCGTCGTAGCTCAGTGATTCCAGCTGCACCGCTTCCGGGACCAGCCTCGGGTCCGCCGACAGCACGCCGTCGACGTCGGTCCAGATGTGCAGTTGGTCGGCGTTGAACAGTGCCGCGAAGATCGCGCCGGAGTAGTCGCTGCCATTGCGACCGAGCGTGGTGATGCGATCGTGGCGGTCGCGGGCAACGAAACCGGTGGCGACCAGGCGCGACTGCGGATGCTGCAGGCGCCACCTGGCCAGGCGGTCGGCGCTGGCTTCCCAGTCCACGTCCACACCCAACTCGCCGTGCGCGACCACCAGCACGTCGCGTGCATCGAGCACGGCGCAGTCCTCACCCAGCGCGCGCAGGTGGGTACCGAGCAGCTGCGCGGAGAACACTTCGCCCAGACCCTGCACGCGATCGAGCACCTCGCGCGGCAGTTCGCCGATCACCGCCAGTGCCGCCAGCACTTCGGCCAGCTGATCGAAACGCACGTCAATCCATTCCACGGTCTCGCCCACCTGCTCGCCGAGCAGGGCCACCGCCGCGCCGCGGTGGCGGGCGCGCAGTGCATGCCAGGCCTCGCGCCAGCCTTCGTCACCCTTTGCTGCCATCTGGGCCAGTTCGATCAGCGCGTCGGTGACGCCCTTCATTGCCGAGACAACGGTGACCTGCAGCGATTCGGGGCGGGCCAGCAGCAGGCCGGCGACATGGCGGTAGCGCTCGGCGTCGGCCACCGAGGTGCCACCGAACTTGTGCACGACGGTGGACGGCGCAGCCAGATCGGCCGGTGCAACGGGTTGGGCGGGGGCGTGGGAAGACATGCAGACCTCGGTAGGAGGCCCCGTCGCATGCAGGTGTCGAGTTTCCCCGCCACCTGTATGGTGCGGGGCCGTGGTTTTCGGGAGTTACACGAAGACGACGGGCCGCACCAGGGCAGTGGTGACGGTGGTGGTGGTAATGGTGGTGGTGGCGACCGGCGCAGTCGAACGGCCCGCGGTGGCGGGGGCGATCAGGCTGGCGTGGGCGGCATCAAGGACCATGACGCACAGAAAACACCGGCCGCCGGGGTGCTGTCAAGTGCTGCGATGCAAAAAATCGCTGCGGCGATCATCGGTCATCGTGTCGCCATTTGGTTGCATCTGTGACAAAACCGGCATCAGCGCGCTTGACGACGGTATTCAGCCGGCATGTTCGGCGATCGCCCGTGGCGTGCGGTGGGCGTGTGCGCACAGCATCACGCCCGCCACCAGGAACACGATCGCCAGGGCTTCGAGCAGCGAGGGCCAGCGCTGCTGCCAGGCGAATGCGTAGAGCAGCGCGAACAGGGTTTCGAACACGATCATCTGCCCGGTCAGGGTCAACGGCAGCAGGCGGCTGGCGCGGTTCCAGAACGCATTGCCGAGGATCGAGGCCACCACCGCCACGCCGGCACTGATCGCCCAGAAACCACTCCATTGCGCTGACGTGTGGCTGCCGGCGTGGCCGATGAACGCCATCGGCACCAGCAGCAGGGCCAGCCCGCCGGTGGTGACGCCGGTCAGCAGTGACCAGTCGTGGCTGGACAGATCGGAACGGCGTGCCAGCCAGCGGCTGTTGCCGATCGAGTACAGCGCCCACGAGAACAGCGCACCAAACGCGCACAGCAGGCCGATCAGGCGCTGCCGCCAGGGCGTTGCCAGATGCTCGGACATCAGTGCTTCCCAGCCAACCAGCGCCACGCCGAGCACGCACAGGCCCAGTGCCGGCAACAGCTGCTTCAACGGCACCGCGCCCTGCTCGCGCACACCAACCAGCGTCACAACCACCGGAATCAGGCCGACGATCAAAGACGCCGCCGCACCTCCGGCCCACTGCACGGCCGTGGCCAGCAGCAGGAAGTACACCAGGTTGCCAGCCAGGCTCAGCCACAGCAGACCGATCCACTCGGCACGACCAAGCCGCGGGGCCAATCGCTTCCAGCGCGGCAGCAGCAGTACCACAGCGATCAGACCGTAGACCAGGTAGCGGCCGGCAGAGAGCTGCAGGGCATTGAACGACTGCAGCACAGCGGGCGCGAGGAAGACCACGCCCCACAGCGCGCCTGCGGCAACGCCATTGGCGATGCCCAGGGCCATCGGGTTGTTGCGCATTTCGGGTTCTTGGGGGGAGAACAGGCTGCGCAGTGTAAGCGGAGGCCAGCGGGGAGCTCTTGACCGAGGCTACTGCCCTGCCGCCGTTGTAGAGCCGAGCCGTGCTCGACTACTTTTGCACGACCCCTCGCGAACGGCAGTCGAGCACGGCTCGACTCTACAATCCGGCGGCCCTGCGCCAGGCGGCCGGGGTCTGCCCACACTCACGCCGCAGCGCGCGGGTCAGTGCGCTCTGCTCGGAATAGCCTGCGGCCAGCGCGATATCGCTGATCGGCGCGGCGCTCGTACGCAGCTGGTGCTTGGCCCAGCGCAGCCGGCACGTACTGAGCCAGGCCTGCGGGCTGAGCCCGAATTCTCGCCGGAACAAGGCATGCAGACGGCTCTCGCTGACGCCCACGAATGCCGACATGCGTGCCACCGGCCACGATAGTCCCGGGTCGGCCTGCACCGCCGCGCACAGCCCCTGCATCCGCGCACCGCTACCAGCGGGTGCGAACACCTGCAGCAGCTGCGGAAGCAGGGCCGGCATCGGCTGGCCGCCCTGCACACCCGCCAGGCGGTGTCGCAGCGCCAGCGGCAGGTGCAGCCAGCGCTGCCGGCACAGGTGCTCCTGCGTACCGTCATCGAGCACGCCCGGGGGGCAATCGACAATCACGAAACCATTGGGGCCATCGGCCATCTGGTCATGTGCTTCACCAGCAGCCACGAAAGCGCCCTGCAGCAGGTCCAGGCGACCGCCGCGGCCTTCCATCTCGAACTGCAGTTCACCCTGCAGTGGCAGCACCCATTGCGCATAGTCATGACGGTCCAGGCCGGTGGCCTGTCCGTAGTGCCGCAGATGGAAGATGGCGCCCATCCTGACAGTGTGCGCGTGTAGCAACGGCCGTGCAAACCGCTGCTAATAGTCGGGCCGTCATCAAACGCAGGGAGTGCAGGTCATGACCCATCAACACGTGTTTGTGGTGCTGGCCGCAAGTCTCGGCCTGGCAGTCGCCAGCTCGGCATCGGCACAGGAACGCACCCCGCCCGCTCCGCACTGCATGGATGCGGTCGGCGTGCAGGAAGTGGAGCAGGCATCACCGCGCTCGATTGCATTGCGCGCCGCCTCCGGCCAGGCCTATCGCATCGATTTCAACGAAGACTGCCCCGGTGTCCGCGGTGCCACCACGCTGAAACTGGAAGCACCGGCCGGCTGGGCCTGTGGTCGTCCCAGCGAACGCGTCGTGGTCGACGGCCGCAGCTGCGCCGTCAGCGCGGTTACCCCGGTACAGGATCGCGACTACGCCAGCGTCGCCCGTGACAGCGATCGCCTGCGCACGGCCACCCTGCCCGCCGTGACCATCCGCGAGCGCAAGGAAATCCGCCGCAGCTTCGGCGGCTCACCGTCCTACTGCTTCGCCACCCGCAACGTCCGTGCCTGGTCATCCGACCCGCAGGGCATGCTGGTGGAGACCAACCCGCGTCGCAATGGTGGTCACCGCTACTACCGCGTCGAACTCGGCGGCCACTGCCGTCAGCTCGACCGCGCGCCGCAGCTCAGCTTCCGCTCCGGCATGCAGAACGGGCTGATCTGTGGCAATGCCGGCGATCGCATCCTCACCGCCGATTTCGAGAATGGCGACCTGCGCAACGATGCGCTGGCGCCGCTGCCGCAGTACACCCGCGGCAGCTGTACGATCCAGGCCGTCTACCCGGCATCCAGCCAGGCGTCGAACTAACTTTCGACGCCGAGGAAGGTGAACGGCGCGCTGGGCACGAAGTGGCCCAGTGCGTCGCCGGCGAACGTGTTGCGCTGGTCCTTGCCGAGCTCGAGCTTGAGCACCTGGCCACCGAAATCGACCTTGTTCAGATCGACCCAGAAGGTATTCGGGGTCAACGCCGATTCGAAGAAGTACAACCGCCGCTTGTGGTCGGCCACGGTGCGCCAGCGTGTGGACGAGATGTTCGGCTCGCCCGGCGTGGTGATGCCGTACGGCACCGACGCGTTGCGGATCACGCTGAACACACTGGCCAGGGCCTCCACCGGATCCTCGGCCTTGGGAATGGCATTGATGTAGAACGAAGCCCGCGCGAAGCGGTCGGATGAGCGGTTGGTACCCGGCAGCATCACCGTGCCACCGATCTGCTGCCAGTAGCTGTTGAGTGCCAGCTGCTGCTCGAAGATCGGCGAGTTGGTCATCACCTGGTAGCGGCGGTCGTGATGGATCACCTGGCGGCCGCCGATGTATTCGACAATGGCGCTGTCGCCGGTGGCATCGGACAGTGACAGGTGCAGCGTCGCCTGGCGGTCTTCGCCGGGAACCTTGTCGGTGACGATCGAGTACGGCTCGCGCTTCAGCGCCGCCACCGCCTCTTCCACCGTTGCGAAATTGTCGAGCACGTACTGCGCCCACAGCGAGATGGCCAGTCCCGGCTTGTTGCCGCGCTGCTGCGGGTACTCCGACTCCACCAGCCACAGCAGGTTGGCGACCAGGCCCTTCTCGTTCATGCCATCGGTGGTCGACACGTCGTAGCCGGTGGCCACCACGCTGCCGTAGCGCGCGGTCCACGCCAGCGACTTCGGACCCGCCTGGCCGGTGCGCGCAATGCCGCGCGGCAGGACGTAGAGATTGGTCGCTACGTCGACCTTCCAGTCCATCGAACGTGCGGTGATCACATCACCGTTGTCACCCAGGTACACCGCGCGCGTACAAGCCAGTGCCGGTGTGATCGCGGCGGCCAGCGCCACGGCCAGCATCGCCCTACCCTTCCACTTCATCCGTGCCATATCAGTACGCTCCTTTCCCCGTGGTCCGTGGATCTGACCCGATCCATCGTGACACAGCGGTGAAACCTCAGCGTAAGAAGCGGTCGTGCAGCCAGAAGCCCAGCAGCATCGCGGGTACGAACCACAGCGCTTCGCGAGATGCCACCGCCAGGCCGGCAATGGCCGGACCGGGGCAATAGCCTGCCCAGCCCCAGCCTATGCCGAACAGTGCGGCGCCCAGCAGCAGACGCGCATCGATATCACGTACGGTGGGCAGCTGAAAGCGGGCCGCACACCAGGGGCGCGTGCGTCGCAGCACCCAGCGCTGCCCGACCGCACTGACCAGCATCGCCGAGGCCAGCACCCACATCAACGTGGGATCAAAATCACCGGCCACATCGAGGAAGCCGAGCACACGACGCGCGTCGGTCATCCCGGAAAGCGCCAGCCCAGCGCCAAACAGCGCACCGGCCACAGCGGCGGCCCATAATGCGCGACTCATGCCAGACCTCCGCCGTGCCGGATCAGGAAGGTGGTCAGCATTGCGCAGGCCATGAACACCAGCACTGCCAGCAGCGAACGCTTCGAGCCGCGGGCCATGCCACAGACGCCGTGGCCACTGGTGCAGCCGCTACCCAACCGGGTACCAAAGCCCACCAGCAGGCCGGCGCCGACCAGCTGCCAGGCCGGCAACGCATCACGCAGCAGTACCTGCGGCGATGCCTCCGGCACCGATTGCCACAGCAACACTAACCCCGCCGCAGTGAGCAGTCCGAGCAAGAACGCCCAACGCCAGCCGCGCTCCCCTTTTGCTGCGCGCAGGCTGCCCGCAGCGATTCCGCTGATGCCGGCCACACGCCCGAGGGTGGCGAGCAACAGCACCGCGGCGGCGCCGATCAGCGCCCCGCCAGCCACTGCACTCCATGGCAGGTTCACGCCCTGCCCCTGTCGATTCCGTTCATCGGCTTGCCTTTTTATTTAGATTTTTCTAAATTAGCTTCTTCTAAACAAAAAGGTCAACCATGGCCCACATCGAGCTCGACAGCGCAGCAATGGCCGAGCACGCCACGCAGGCCGCCGCTCTGCTCAAGCGCCTGGCCCATCCTGCGCGGTTGCGCGTGTTGTGCCGGCTGGTGGAAGGCGAAGCGCCGGTGCCGGAGCTGCAGGCGCTGACCGGGCTCAGTGCATCGGCGCTGTCACAGCACCTGGCGGTGCTGCGCGAACTGGATATCGTTGCGACCCGACGCCAGGCGCAGGCCATCCACTACCGCGTGGTCGATGGCCCGGCGCTGGGTGTGCTGAAAGCGTTGCATGCCGCCTACTGTGGTGGCGACCCGCACTGAGCGGGGATGCGGGCTCAGCCGACGTGCAGGACCGGCTGCACCACCCTGTCGAGCAGATCCACCGGCGTCGGCGCGGAACGGTCGCCCTGCAGTGCGCGGGTGAAGCCCGACCAGTCACTGGAAGACAGCTGGCGCAGCAGCGCAGCATCCACCGGCAGCGCGCGCATCGACCAGTACGGGAACTGGCGCTGGCCCAGCCGGCCGCGTGCCAGCTCGACGATGTCGATATGGCTGCCAGCCTGCAGGATGCGCTCATACACCGAATCGATGCCGTCCGGTGGGCCCTCGATGTACTGCAGGAAACGGTCGCCGTCATGCAGCAGCACGCCGGTCACCCCGGCCAGCTTGTTGAAGCGTGCCGCGTCCTCGACCAATACATGCAGGCGTTCGGCGGAAAGATCCGGCAGCACCTTGCTGACGTAGGCGATGGCACGCAATGGCATGGAGCTTCCTTGGCAACGTGAGTCGCCACGGTAGCAGTTGCGGACGAGCCCGTCTCAGTATCGGGAAACGTTTGCTGAAGAATTCAGCTTGCGGCCGCCAGCGCTCCGTCACTGCGCCTCGGTAACAACGCCTCGAACACCACCTGCCCTGCTTCGTTGCGGGCACCGATACGACCGCCATGCGCCCGCACGAACTGATCGACGATGTACAGGCCGAGGCCAAGTCCGTTGCTCTGGTGGAAGCTGGCCTTGAACGGTTCGAACAGGCGCGGCAGCAGCGCCGCATCGATCTCCCCGGCATTGCGCACCCGCAACAACACGTTGCGCGGGTCACGGCCATCCACCTCGACCTGTGCCTCGTTGCCATGCGTCAGCGCATTGCCGATCAGGTTTGCTGCAACCTGTCCCAGTCGATCCAGGTCGCCCTGAAGCTGCGTGTCGCCGTGTGTATCCAGTCGGATCCGGCCTGCACCATGCGCACTCCCCACCTCCGCCACCACCGCCCGGGTGACCTCGGCCAGATCGCAGGTACTGGCCTGCAGGCGCAGGCCGCCGCTGCGGATCCGCGAGAAGTCCAGCAGCTGCTCCACCATCCGCGCCATGCGCAGGGTGCTGGCCTCCAGGTACTGCAGCGTCTGCTGCGCACCCGCGTTGCCTTGCGGAATGTCCAGCGCCAGCTTGTCGGCACACAGCAGGATCGCCGACAGCGGCGTACGCAGGTCGTGGGTCAGTACCGCAGCCATCGTCTCGTTGAGCTTGAGCGCACGCTCCAGCGCTTCGTTGCGCGCCTTCAGCAACTGCCGTTGCTGGTACAGCTCGATGAAGACGTTGACCTTGCTCAGGATCACCTGCGGCGCCACCGGCTTGTGCAGGAAATCCACCGCGCCGGTTTCGTAGCCCTTGAACGCGCGCACCGGATCATCCGGCGAGGCGGTCAGGAAAATGATCGGTACCGTGCGGCTGCGATGCGAACCGCGCATCAGCTCAGCCAGGGTGAAGCCATCGATCTCCGGCATGTGCACGTCCAGCAGGGCCAGCGCGACCTCATGCTCCAGCAGCAGCTCCAGCGCCTGCGCACCGGAGCTGGCCAGCAACAGATTGACGCCCTCGCGCTGCAGCAGCGCCTGCATGGCCACCAGGTTCTGCGGCACGTCATCGACGATCAGCAGGTTGACCGGGGACTGCGACTGCGCAGGGTCCGGTGGCAGCAGGTTCATGCAAACAACTCCTTCAGGCGACGACACATCAGTTCAAGGGGCAGCACGGCATCGGCGCCGGCATGCTGCAGGGCGGAAGCCGGCATCATCGATGCCTCGGCCTCCTCGGGGCATTGCAGCCAGGCGCGGCCTCCGGCGGCGCGTACAGCGGCTACGCCTTCGCTGCCATCGCTGCTGGCGCCGGTCAGCAGCAGCGCCAGCACCTGCGGACCAAACACCGCAGCGGCCGATTCAAACAGCGGGTCGATGGCCGGGCGCGAGAACAGCACTGGCGCGTCCACCGACAACGCCACCGCGCCGGCATCCTCCACCAGCAGGTGGTAGTCCGGCGGGGCGAACGTCACCGTTCCGGGCTGCAGCGGCTGCTTGTCCTCCGCCTCGCGCACCTGCAGCGCGCAGTACGGCGCCAGCACTTCGGCAATGCGGCTGGAGCGGTCGCGCGGGAGGTGCAACACGGCCAGCACCGGCGCCGGCAGCCTGGCCGGAAGCGCACCCAGCACAGCCTGCAGCGCCGCGACGCCTCCTGCGGAGGCACCGACCACCAGCACCGCTGGGCGAACCTGCACCGCCATCAGGCCACCTTCCGGTACAGGCGATGCTCGCGCGAACAGACCTCGAAGGCATCGTGGTGGCGCCCGAACTGCAGCGACTCCTTGCTGCCCAGGCCGAGGAATCCCCGGTGCACCAGCGCCTCGCGGAACAGTCCCACGGCCCGGTCCTGGAGATCACGGTTGAAATAGATCAATACGTTGCGGCACGACACCAGATGCACTTCGGAGAACACGGTATCGGTGGCCAGGCTGTGGTCGGCGAACACCACGTTGCGACGCAGCTGGCGGTCGAACACGGCGCCATCGTAGGCCGTGGCGTAATAGTTGGACAGCGACGCGGTGCCACCGGCAGCCAGGTAGTTACGGCTGAACTGGGCCATCCGGTCGATGCCATAGGCGCCCGCCTCGGCCGTGGCCAGCGCGGCCGGATTGATATCGGTAGCATAGACGATGCTGCGCTCGAGCAGCCCTTCTTCATGCAGCAGGATCGCCAGCGACCACACTTCCTCCCCGGTGCTGCAACCGGCCACCCACAGCTTCACCGACGGATAGGTGCGCAGCACCGGCACCACCTGTTCGCGCAGCTCACGGAAATAGGCGGGGTCCCGGAACATCTCCGAGACCTGCACGGTGAAGAACTGCATGGCCTGGGCGAACAGCTCCGGCTCGTGCAGCAGGCGATGCTGCAGGTCCGCCAGGCGCTCGCACTCATAACGCTGCATGGCCTGGCGGATACGCCGGCGCAGCGACGACACCGCATAGCTGCGGAAGTCATAGTGGTAGCGCTGGTACAACGCCTCCAGCAACACCTTCAGTTCCAGATCGAACAGCGCCTGCTCGTTCATTGCCGCGAGCACCAGACCCGGCACAGCGAGACCAGCTTGTCGACATCGATCGGCTTGGCGATGTAGTCATTGGCACCGGCCTGCAGGCAACGTTCGCGGTCGTCCGGCATGGCCTTGGCGGTCAACGCGATGATCGGCAGGTCCTGCAGGTGGCGCTGCGCGCGGATCTCGCGCATCGCGGCCAGGCCATCCTTCTCCGGCATCATGATGTCCATCAGCACCAGGTCGACCTCACGCTCGGCCAGGCGGTCAACCGCCTCCTGGCCGTTGCGCGCGATCTCCAGGGTCACGCCAAGCGGTTCGAGCACGCTGGACAGCGCGAAGATGTTGCGCACGTCGTCCTCGGCCAGCAATACGGTGCGGCCGTCGAGCACGGTGTCACGGCGGCGCGCCTCCCGCAGCAGACGCTGCTGGTCGCTGGGCAGACTGGCCTCGACGCTGTGCAGGAACAGGGTCACTTCGTCCAGCAGGCGCTCCGGCGAACGCGCGCCCTTGATGATGATGCTCTTCGAGTAACGGCGCAGGCGCTGCTCTTCTTCGCGGCTGAGTGCCCGGCCGGTGTAGACGATCACCGGCGGGAAGCCGACGTCATCGTTGTTGGCCATGTGCTCGAGCAGGTCGTAACCGCTGCCATCCGGCAACGACAGGTCCATCACCATGCAATCGAAGGTAACCGTGCTGAGCTGTTCCAGCGCCCCGGCAAGTGTACCGACGGCGACAATCTGCAGTTGCTCGCGGCCCAGCAGCAGCTCCAGGTTGCGGCGCAGCTCGCTGTCGTCCTCGACGATCAGCAGGCGCCGTACATCGCGCCGGCTGGTCTGTTCCAGCTGCTCGATGGCCGCTGCCAGACGCTCACGTGTGGTCGGTTTGATCGCGAAGCCGATCGCGCCCAACTCGCGCGCCACCTGGCTGCGGTCCATCGCCGAAACCACATGCACCGGGATGTGGCGCGTGTCCGGATTGCGCTTCAGCCGCTCCAGCACGCTCAGACCGGAAACGTCGGGCAGGCCGATATCGAGCAGGATGCCGTTCGGGCGCAACTCGGCAGCCAGCGCCAGCGCTTCTTCGGCCGTGCTGGCTACCACGCAGTCGAAGTCCAGCTCATGGGCCAATGCCACAAGCGCCTCGGCGAAGGTGGTGTCATCCTCCACCGCCAGGATCAGCCGACCGGCGCGCTGGCGCCGGCCCCGGTCATCCGCCACGCTCGCAGTTGCCATCGACACAGCGGCCGGGGGCACAGCCGCAGGCGCAGCCACAACACGAGCGGCTGCCGGTGCCGGTGCCGCCGCTGGCAACAGGACAGTTTCCGTCGCCGTCCCCGTCCCCGTCCCCGTCCCCGTCGCCGGGAGAGCTTCGGACGCCGGCGCACCCTGCAGCGGCAGCTCAAGGATGAAGCAACTGCCGCGTCCCGGCTCGCTGTCGACCTGGATGCTGCCGCCCATGCGCTCGGCCAGGTCGCGCGAGATCGACAGGCCCAGACCGGTGCCGCCGTAGCGGCGACGCGTGCTGCCATCGGCCTGGCGGAACGCCTCGAAGATGACCGGCAGCTGCTCGCGGGCGATGCCGATGCCGGTATCGCAGACATCGAAACGCACGCGTCCACTGCCGCCAGCGCGCACGTGCAGGCTGACCTTGCCGTGCTCGGTGAACTTCAGGGCATTGGCCAACAGGTTCTTCAGGATCTGCTGCAGGCGCTGGTTGTCGGCCATCAGCTGGGTCGGTGCCAGTGCATCGGCCTCGATCTCCAGCGCCAGCCCCTTTTGCCGCGCCATCGGCTCGAAGGTCTCGCGCAGGCGTTGCAGCACACTGTCGACCACCACCACTTCATCGGCCAGCTCAACGTGGCCGGCCTCGATGCGGGACAGATCGAGGATGTCGTTGATCAACGCCAGCAGGTCATTGTTGGACGACAGGATCGCACGGGCATACTTCACCTGCTCCTCGGTCAGCGTGCCGTCCTTGTTGTCGGCCAGCAGCTTGGCCAGGATCAGCGAGCTGTTCAGTGGCGTGCGCAGTTCGTGCGACATGTTGGCGAGGAACTCGGACTTGTAACGCGAGGTGGCAGCCAGCTCATTGCTGTTGCGGACCAACTGCCCCTGCGCAACCAGCAGCGCCTGCTTCTGCGCCTCCAGTTCATGGGTGCGCTCTTCCAGCTGGACATTGCTCTGCTCCAGCTCGGCCTGCTGCTCTTCCAGATGGCTCTGTGACTGCAACAGGCTGCGGCTCTGCTCTTCCAGCTCCTCGTTGGCCACACGCAGCTCTTCCTGCTGGGCCTGCAGTTCTTCGCCCTGACGCTGCGATTCTTCCAGCAGGACCACCAGCTGCGCCCTCAGCAATGACGCACGAAGGGCCATGCCGATGGTCTCGGCGCAGCGCTCCAGCAGTTCGTCGTCCAGGCCCTGCTGGTCACCGAGGCGCGCCCGGCCCAGCTCAATGACACCCACCACGCTGCCATCGCTGTTGATCGGCGCAAGGATGCGTTCGCGCACCGGCAACCGGCCCAGGCTGGTCTGCAGTTCGAGCACGGCTGCCTCGTCGCCGTGCAGGTGACGGATGCGTTCATCACGCGCGACCTGCCCGGCCAGTCCTTCCTGCAACGACAACGAGGCGGGTGTGCCTGAGGGCAGCGCCATGCCACCGGTCAACTGCAGCCGTCCGCCCTCCAGCCGATAGACCGCCCCCACGTCGGCGCGAAGCTGCTCCGCCAGACGGGTCACTGCCGCATCGGCGATCTGCTCCGGCCCCAGGTCGCCGCGCAGGCTCATCGCCACTGCGTTCTCCGCCTCCTGCAGCCACAACGCGCGCATCGCCTGGCGCCGGGCCTGGATCGCACGGGAAACAATCAGCGCGATCATCAGGAATGCGCCGCCGCCGATGCTGCGATTGACGAACGAGAATGCCGAGTTCGAGCTGGCCGGTGCGATGTTGTAGCCGACAATCAGCAGGATGCAGGCAAGCACTGCCACAACGAACGGTGCCCGTGCGCTGCGCTGGAACACCGTCACGCCCACGGCAAGGAAGTAGGCCAGCCATACCGCATAGCCCAGCGGCACCACCAGCTCCAGCGCGATGGTTGCGGCCAGCAGCACAGCGGAGGTCATCCAGATCCAGCGGTCACGCGTGGTCGCACCAGGACGCATGCGGGTCGGCTCCAGTAGACAAAAAGGTGGGTGATGGTACTCCGTGTCGCATTCAGCCGCACAGGACCATTGGCACGCGTCTCGCCTGCACGCATCCTTCACACTTCAATGCCTAGCTTTTCGTCCCTCACAGGGGTAATGCTCATTTCAACGTGGACGCAGCAGCTTCTACGGCGTCCGTGCTGACGGACCCTTCCCGACAACTGCGATTGCTGATCGACAGCGTGCGCGACCATGCGCTGTATCTGCTTGATCCCGATGGCAGGGTATGCAGCTGGAACCCGGGTGCCGAGCGCATCAAGGGCTATTCAGCCGACGAGGTCATCGGTACCCATTTCGGTCGTTTCTATCTGCCTGCCGATCGCGAGGCGGGTGAACCGCAGCGCCTGCTCCGCCTTGCAGCGCAGCACGGCCATCATGCAAGCGAGGGCTGGCGGGTCCGCCGTGACGGCTCTTCATTCCGCGCCAGCATCGTGATCGAACCGGTCTCCGAAGCCGGCGAACTGCTCGGCTTCGTCAAGATCACCCGTGATATCACCGAGCAATGGCAGGCACAGCGGCTGCTGCGCGATGCCCAGCGGGCACTGCGCCATACCCAGCAGTTCGAAACCGTCGGCCGACTCAGCCGCGGGCTGTCGCATGAGTTCAACAATCTGCTGACCACCATCGGCAACGCGCTGGACCTGCTGTCCCTGCGCGTCAGCGGTGACGACGTACGCGCCGCCGAACTACTGGATGCTGCGCAGACCGCCACCGACCGCGGCGCCCTGCTGACCCGCCAGCTGCTGGCCTTCAGCACCGGCCAGACGCTGATCCGGGAAGCAGTGGACATCAATGCACTGGTGCAGCAGTGGCTGCCCGACCTGCAGCGTGCCTGCCCTCCTTCGGTCGTGCTCGATGCCCGCTTCACGCCGGATCTGCCACCGGTCAGCACCGATGCGATGCAGCTGCAGACCGCGCTGGCCAACCTGGTGGCCAATGCCGTGGAGGCGACCCTCGACGGTGGTCGCATCCTGGTCTGTACCGCGCTGGAACATCGCCTCGACCCGGATGCGGACACCACGTTGCAACGTGGCTACGTCACCCTCAGTGTCTGCGACGAGGGCCATGGCATGGCCGCTGAAATCGCCGAACGGGCAACCGAACCGTTCTTCACCACCAAGGACATCGGCAAAGGCAGCGGCCTGGGCCTGAGCCAGGTGTTCGGATTCACTACCCAGAGCGGCGGCTTCGTCGACGTGTCCACCACGCCCGGTGTCGGCACCACGGTCAGCCTGCTGCTTCCCGCAATGGAGGAACCTGCCCATGACCGATGACCCGATCCGTGTATTGATGGTGGAGGACCAGACCGATCTTCGCGAGATGATCGGCCTGGCCCTGCGCGATTTCGGCATCGACGTGGCGACGACCGCCGATGCACACGAAGCGGCCGCCCTGTTGAAGGGTGAAGCACGCTTCGACGTGGTGTTCAGCGACATCAGCATGCCCAACGGCATGTCCGGCATCGAACTCAGCGAACATGTGGCGCGCGATCAGCCGCAGGCGCGGATGATCCTGTCATCCGGCTACGCCCGCTCGCAGCTGCCGCCGCTGCCCGAGCAGGTCGAGTTCCTGCCCAAGCCCTATCGCCTGCGCCAGCTGGTGGAGCTGTTGAAGCAGGCGTGAGGCCTGCCCGGGCAATGCCCGGCACGTCCGTGCCGTAGAGCCGAGCCCACGCTCGGCTGCCTTCCTCAATAGCGTCCTACGAGGTTCAGATACCAGCCGCGGTGGGTGTAGTCGAACTTCGTCAGGTCATCGCTGAAGTCGGTGAAGTTGTAGCCGACGCCGACGCGGAAGTTGCGGCCGATATCGCGATCGACACCGGCCAACCACCCCTGACGGCGGCCGCCGTCACGCACATCCAGCAGGCGGTATTCCAGCAGGCCATGCCATTGGTAGTACAGGTCGTAGCGCAGCTGTCCCGAGGCAAAGCTGGTGGCTGAATCGAACCACGGGCCGGTGCCACGCCCGTAGCGCACCTTGCCTTCGCGGCGGGCGGCCTTCGCCGCCACTTCCCAGCGCTGATCGATGCGGTAGACCCCTTCCAGCGACAGCACCTGGGTGCGCTGGTCGTAGTCCACGCCGTTGACCTGGCCCATTGTCGACAGGTCATACAGGTAGCTGTAGCGACCGAACAACGCCCAACGGTCGTTGTCCCACGGGCGGTAGGCGAAGCCGAGGTTGCCTTCGATGAAGCGCGCGCCCGCGACCGGATTGATCGCATCATCGGTATCGGCGTAGTTGAAGCGCGCCGCAATGCGCCAGCTGTCGTTGAGGCGATGGCTCAGCCGGTTGGTGCTGACCCACTGCGTGCGCCGCTCCGCGCCGGTATCGCGGCGCCACTCCAGCTTGCTCTGCCACTCGGTGCCCGGCGAGGTACGCCCGCCGGACAGGCTCACCGCCTTGCGGTCGACCTGGCCGGTGCTGGCGTCGAGCTTGCCGTTGCTCAGCGTGAAGCCCGCATTCCAACCCACCGCTGGATAGAAATCCATGCCGAAGGTGTGCGCCAGCCCGGACTCCTGCCCGGATTTCAAGAACTGGCTTTCGTTGAACACGTTGACCTGGTCGGACAGCCGCCAGCGCTGGCCCAGGGTCCATCCATCCTGCGCATTGGGGCTGAACAACGGGTCATACTCGCTGCGGTCGGTCGACTGGGTAAACGCACCGTAGAAGCTGTGCTGCGGGGTCAGCCGGTACTCGGCGTTGATCTGCGCCGCGGTTCCGCGATCGCCATCGCTGACTTCAGCGCCGACGGTGGACAGGTTGGCAAAGGTCCAGGTGCCGCCAGCCACCACCGCATCGTTGTCGGCATAACGGCCGTGGTCGTCGTCCACGGTCAACTGGCCACCGCCATACACATCCAGCGAGGTGCCGATGCGATGGGTGTAGCGTGCGGCCGCCAGCACGCCGGCCACGTTGCCGCCACTGCCGCGATCCTCCTGCACCCGGCGCAGCTCGGCCGACAGTCGATCGTTGTCGCCGATCCGCCATTCGGCGGTTGCCTGCGCCTGGATCAGCGACTGCGCGCCACGACGTGCCTCGCTGTAGCGCGCGTACAGGCTGAAGTCGTCGGTCACATAGCCGAGCAGCTCAGCGCCCTGCTCGCGCACGCGCTGGCCGGTGTCGAAGCGCCCAACCGAGTAACCTCCGTCCACCTGCCGCCACCAGGCACCGGCGCTCCAGTCGCGCTGGGTCCAACCCAGCTCGCGCAGGTTGATGCGGGCCTCGACCGCCGTCGCCTCACCTTCGCGCGGCCCCTCTGGATTGAGCCGGCTGAAGCTGAGTCCGCCGTTGTCGGAGAAGAACACCGGCGCACTGGTCGCCTCGCTGCGGCTGTGCTCCACCTTCAGGTAGGTACCGCGGCCTGCCTGCAGAGTCAGGTCCGCACCCTTCAGCGAGTAGTCCTGACCGGCGCGCTGTTCGTCCACATAGGTGGCGCCCACCGCCACGTGATCGCCGAACCAGTGCTTGCCACGAACGCCGGCGGTGATGTCATCACTGTCAAAGCCGGTCGGCACCCATTCGTAGTCCACAATCAGGCGCTGTTCGTAGCCGTCCAGCGGTACGTCGCGACTGATCCGGCGCAGGTTCTCGCGGCTGACCTGGGCCAGCGGCCGGGTCAGCAGGATGCGGCCCTGCAGGGCATCGATCTCGTAGTCGGCGCCGCGCACCATCGGCACGCGTTGCTCGACACGGCCGGTGGTACGGTCGCGGATCTCCAGCACCACCTGGTCCGAGCCACTGAGGATGCTGGCATGGCGCAGGTAGTACAGGCTGCCGCCGGTACCGATGAACTCGCTGTGGCCGGGCGCGGTTTCGGCCTGCGACCCGAACAGGCGCAGTTCGCTGCGCGCATCGCCCCAGGCATTGGCACCACGGGATCGCCACGACAACGCCGCACCGTACAGAGAGCGCACATACTGCGCGTACTCGGTGCCGGTCAGCCCGGTGTTGTAGTTGCCCCACAACGCCTGGTTCTTGTCCCAGTCCAGGCGCAGGTAGAAGCGCCCCATGCTGTCCACATCGCGCTGGGTCAGCGAATCATCGCCGTAGGTCGGGTAGTACAGGTCGGGGTCGAGGCTGCGGAACAGGTCGCGCGGATCGGCGGTGGTGAAGCCGGTGAACAGCTCGTCCAGCGGACGGTTCTGGGTGTCGGCCTGCGCAGTCAGAAGGTAGCGGCCACGGGTCTTGGCCTTCAGGTAGAAGGCCAGACGACCATCGCTGAGCACGTCATCGTTACGCTCGCCGCGGGCAAGGTCCTGCCCCGCCCCGCTGGCCTTGTTCTGGTACACGGTGATGTCGGCCAGGCCGACACCGAACAGGTACCGGCCACTGACATCGACCTCCAGCGTGCGTGCGATGGCCGGCGCATCCGGCCGTTCGACGCGCACGTCGAAGGCGTGGTGGCCGATCGGCATCAGGTACTCGGCAGCGAACTTGCGGTCCTGGTCCAGCGGATAGCTGTCGCCGTTGATCTTCAGCGCGGCGCCGAGCGGCAGGTCACGGCCACGCAGGCGGACCCGCGAGCCGTACACCGGGATGTTCTGCTGGCGCAGGCCGTTGCTGTCGAACACCTGCTGCAGCAGCGACAACGACGCTGCCTGGTTGGCATCCACCGCAGTCCCGCGGCGGTCCTCCAGCGCGTCACGCAACTGCTGGTTGCCACGCTCGAACTCCGCCGGGGTCACCAGCTGCATGGACTGCGCGGTGGTCTCATCCACATTGCCCTCGGCATCGAAGGCACGCAGCACATAGACCAGGCGGTCGCCACGACGCAGCGGTGTCGAGGCCGGCAGCGTGCCATCCCAGCTGCCCTGTGCGACGGCGGCCACCGGCAGTTCGAACTGCGCCAGCGGTGCAACGCGGTCGGTGTCGCTGCCGCGATAGAGGCTCACTTCCAACCGCTGGATGAAGGCGGTGTAGTTGCCACGCACATAGAACTCGACCGGTCGCACGATGCGACCTTCGTCGAAAGCGACCATGCCCGGTGCCGACACCGACAGTTCTGGCTGGCCCATGGCCGGGTCTTCGGTGGCCCAGATCGCGCCCCCTTCCGGAAGGCGGATCATGAACTCGCCCCGGACCGTCGCTTTGCCTGGTTCATCGATCGCCACGCTGACCCGGCGATCGGGCTGCAGCGCCTGCGAGCTGGAACGCGTCGAGGTGCCTTCGGTCACCGGCTCGTCATAGCTGCGCGAGCGCAGGCTGAACAGCAGTTCGCCCTCGGCATTGCACTGGTTGCCGTCGCAACGGATCGGTGTTGGCTCGGCGGCGGGCGGCGCCGCCTGGACGGCACCGGCCAGCCCGAGCAGCATCGCCTGGTACAGAACGGCGCGCTGCAGGTGGGCCGCGCGACGCGCGGTAGAGTGATGCGCGCTCATCGGCGTGCCTCCTGTTGGCGGGCGGCCGCGCGGGTGGCGGCGCTCTCCTCGTTGCGCACGCGCAGGCGCTGCTGCACGGCTGGGCTGAGCTGACTGCGCAGCGCCTCGAACACGGCATTGGCACGACGCAGGCCCAGCGCCTGGTTATAGGCATGGCTGCCGCGCACATCGGTGTGCCCGACCAGGCTGACCTGACCACCCCCCATCTTCTCCAGGCGCGCGGCGATGGCCGCCAGCAGCGGCTTGAACTCCTCGCGAACGACCGCCTTGTCGGTGTCGAACAATACGTTGCCCAGCAGCGCGCCAGCGGCATCGACACCGGCCAGCAGCGAGTGCGGATCCTGCACGTCGGTACGCAGCTGCACGGTCAGGCCTGCGCGCGCACTCTCTGCCACTTCGGCCTGCAGCGCATCGCGCACCACCGCCGCACGGGCGAATGCCAGCGCCTGGCTTTCGCCATTGGCCGCGATCACCACGTCCCCGCCCTGGTAGCGGTCCACCACCTCGGCCATCTTCGCCAGCACGGGGTGATAGCTGGCACGCAGTTCGCTGCTACCCGGAGCGAACAGAACTTCGCCGAGGGCGAGCTCCATGCGTTCGGTCGCAGCCTGCGGCGACGGTGGCAGGCGCACGCCGAAGCTGAAGCGCGTCGGCACGCCTTGGGTGACCCGTCGCAGCAGCGGATTCTCGGTGGTCAGCTCGGCTCCGGCCGGTATCGTGGCCGGGTCCAGCTTGATGATGAAGTTGCGCCCCAGGCGTGCATCACCGCCGTGGACATCGGCCAGGTGGTAGCGCCCGAACGGATCGGTCTCCACCAGCAGGCCTTCCACCGTGGCCAGGCGCACGCCCGGAATGCCCTGCTCCTGGATGCCCTCGTTGCCGATCACATAGGCCACTTCGTAGCCATCGGCCACGCGTGCGATCTCACGGCGGACGGTCGGCGCGGCGGCGGTCAGGCCCTTGCCGGCATCGCCACTGAGCTGCACGCTCGTGCCCCCCTGCGCATCCATCCGCAAGCGATGCCCCTGTTCGCTCTCCAGCACGAAGTCATCGCTGAAGGCCAACTCGCGCAGGCGCTGGCGCAGCACCACCTGATGCACCTCGACGGTGTCGGAGGTCGACGCGCGTCCGTGCACCACGCCGATCTGCACGCCATGCAACAGCGGCGTACTGGCATCGGCCAGCGGTTGCGGGCCTTCACCACGGTCCAGCGTGGTCGAGCCCGGCACATAGGCCGCAGCAGCGAACCCGCCTTGCACTCGCACGCCGCTCAGCTCGGCACTGTCCTGCCAACCGTCGCCGTCGCGATCGTCGAACACGGTGCCGAACACCAGGCTGTCTTCCAGCAGCGGGTCCGCATCCATCGCCACTTCAGCAGTGGCCACGTTCGACAACGGACTGCCGTCATCGGCAGTCGCTACCGCCTGATTCACGTGGGTACCGCTGCGCACACCGGCGCCCACCCGCAGCAGATAGGTGATGGTGGCACTGCGACCCACCGCGATGTCCACCGCACCGATGCGCAGCGGCGACTGGCTGCTGGCCAGCGCGAATGCGCCGTCATCGTCGGCCACGCGCATCGAGCCATCCACGTAGCTGAAGCCCGGCGGTGGTGTATCGACCACCACGCCATCGCGCCAGTGGCTGCCTCCCACGTTCTCCACCACCAGCTGGTAGCGCACCAGGTCGCCCACTTTCACCCGACGCGGGTTGGCGGTCTTGGTGATGCGCAGCGAGAAATCAGAGATCACCTTGTGATGCGTCTCGCAGGTCGTGCACTCCGGGGGCGGCGAGCCATCCGGGTACTGCCCGCGCAGACGATTCAGCACCTGGGTCCGCGCTTCCTGGTTGACGATCGCCTGGTAGACGTATTCGTGGCGACCAACCGGTGTACCGCTCGGCACCGTGCAGGCGATGTCCGCGCCCTGCTGCGCACATCCAGCGGGCAGGCTTTCGATGCTCAACCCTGCATCAGGTGTATCGACCAGCTGCAGCGGCTGGCGCAGGGCAGCGCGCTCAACGGTGGCAACCAGGGTGTAGCTCAGGCGGTCACCTGGGCGAACATCGGTGCCGCTGGCCGGGCCGGACTGCTTCTCCAGTACCACACGCGGGTCGGCCAACGCATGTTCGGTACTGCAGTCGCCGCTGCAGGTGGGCGTATCACCGCCACCGCCGAGCACCGCATTGCGTACACTGCCGGTGGCCTGCGCATTGACTCGCGCGCGATAGCCCAGTGTGTAGGTGCCCGGCGCGGTCCCGGCCGGCAGCGTGCACACCAGTGGGTTGCTGCTGTTGCAGGTGAACGGACCGGGCTGGGTGACCGACTGCAGGTCCAGGCCGCGGCCCAGCGTATCGGTCAGGGTCACCACATCCAGCGTCTGCGAATTGGCGACCGTCACCTCGACGCTGTAGTCCACCGCATCACCGATATCGATCGGCGCCACCGTGCTCGATTGCTTGCGGTAGGTCACCACCGCCGACAGCACCGGCGTGGTGGTGCCGCAGTTGCTGGTACAGGTATTGGTGCCGGTGCCACTGCCCAGCACCGCATTGCTGACGCTGCCCTTGGCCTGCGCGTTCACCTTTGCGGTGTAATCCACCGCATAGGTGCCCGGCGCGGTACCGGCCGGCAGCGTGCACACCAGCGGATTGCTGGCGTTGCAGCTGAAGCCCTGGCTGGCGGTGACCGCGCCGAAATCGAGACCCGGGCCCATGGTGTCGGTCAGGGTGAACAAGGACGTGGTACGCGAACGGCTGACCACGGCGGTGAGCGTGTAGGCGATGCTGTCGCCCACTTTCACCGCACCTGCAGCGGCCGAGGTCTTGCGGTAATCGATCTCGCTGCCTGCCACGGGCGTGGTGGTATCGCAGTTGGCCGTGCACGACGGATTGTCGCCACCACTACCCAGCACCGCGTTGGTGACCTGGCCGCTGGCCTGCGCATTCACTACGGCGGTGTAGGACAGGCTGTAGCTGCCCGGCACGGTACCGGCCGGCAGCATGCACACCAGCGGATTGGCGGCATTGCAGCCGTAGGCGCCTGTGCTGGTCACGGAACCGAAGTCCAGACCGGTGCCCAGGGTGTCGGTCAGGGTCACCACAGCGGTGGTACGCGAGTTGGTCACCACCGTGGTCAGTGTGTAGGTCAGGCGATCGCCCACCGACACCGGACCGGTGCTGTTCACCGACTTGGCGTAGCTCACGCCCGGCGTTGCCACCGGCGTGGTGGTGTCGCAGTTCACGCTGCACGACGGCGTGTCGGTGCCGCTGCCGAGCACGGCATTGCGCACGCTGCCGCTGGCCTGTGCGTTGACGGTCGCGCCGTACGTAAGGCTGTAGGTGCCAGGCACGATGCCCGCCGGCAGTGTGCAGACCAGCGGATTGGCGGCATTGCAGGTGAAGGCTCCCGCACTGCTCACGCCTGCGAAGTCGAGGCCGTTGCCGAGGGTATCGGTGAGGGTGAGCACACCCGTCGTGCGTGCACGAGTCACGGTCACGCTCAGCGTGTAGTCGATGCGGTCACCGACGCGCACCGGGCCGCCGGTGGATGCCTGCTTGGCGTACACCACCTGCGGACTGGCCATCGGCGTGGTGGTATCGCAGCTGCCCACGCAGGACGGGTTGTCGGTGCCGCTCGGCACCACCGCATTGCGCACCTGGCCGCTGGCCTGCGCGTTGACGATGCCGGTATAGGAGAACGCGTAGCTGCCCGGCACGGTGCCAGCCGGCAGCGTGCACACCAGTGGGTTGCCCGGCACGCAGCTGAAACCGCCGGCATTGGTCAGACTGCCGAAGTCCAGGCCGGTACCCAGCGTATCGGTCAGCGTGGCCACCGCCGTGGTACGCGCATCAGCCACCACCACGGTGACGGTGTAGGCGACGCTGTCGCCCACCGCGACCGGACCGGTCGTACTACTGGCCTTGGAGACCGAGATCTTCGGTGCCGCCACCGGGGTGGTGGTGGTGCAGTTGCTGCTGCAGGTCGGCGTATCTGTGCCGGTGCCGACCACGGTGTTGACCACCTGGCCGCTGGCCTGCGCGTTGACGGTGGCGGTGTAGCTCAGGCTGTAGGTGCCCGGTACCGTGCCGGCCGGCAGCGTGCACACCAACGGATTGGCCGCATTGCAGGTGAACGAGCCGGCATTGCTGACACTGCCGAAATCCAGGCCGGTGCCCAGCGTGTCGGTCAGGGTCAACACATCGCGGGTATTGCCATCGGCCACGGTGACGTCGACGGTGTAGCTCACCGTCGCACCCACCGCGACCGGGCCGGCCGTGTTGGAACGCTTGGCATAGCTGACGCGCGTCACCGGCACGGTCACATCGCTGCGCGTGCAGTGGTCGGCGTCGGTGCAGCTGCTGCCCGGCGTTGGCGGCGTACCGTTGTTGAACGGATCGTGGCCACCGCCCACGCTGGCGTGGTTGGTCAGCACACCAGTCGCTGCGGCGGTGACCGTCACCGGCAGGGTGAACGCTGACGTTGATCCAGCGCTGCCCGCTGCGGAGAGAACCTGGTTGCTGGTGCAGGTGACATCCTGGCCGCTGGCGGTGCAGCTCCAGTTGCCGCTCACATGCACGCCCGCCCAGTTCGCGACGATGCCGGCAGGCAGCTGGTCGCGCACGGTGATCACACCCGCAGGCACGTTCGGCGGGTTGCCGGTCGGCACGTCGCTGGTATTGCTCACCGTCAGCGTGTACTGGGTTCCGGCCTGGCCGTAGTTCCAGATGCCACCGGTAGCGTTGTTGCTCTTCACCACCTTCAGCGATGGCGCGGTGATGGTGATCCGGTGATCTTCCACCTCGCCGTCATCGGCCACGCCGGTCGGGTTCTGGATCTGCGCCGCGTTGGTGGCATAGCGCAGGCGCACATAGCTGGTGCCGGCACTCACTGTGTTCGGGACACTCCAGCTGAGGTTGGCCTGCCCGCCGCTGCACGCCGCGATAGCGCTGCGCTCATTGGCATCGAAGCTGCCATTGCGGTTGAAGTCGATCCAGCCAGCCACACTGCCACTGCCCACGCAAGCCACCGGTTGGTTGATCTGCGTGCCGGCCTGCATCACGGTCAAGCGGTAGCTGCTCGGCCATGCATCTTCTTCGCGGCTGCCAGCAACGGGCGAGTTATCGTCACCCAGCGCATCCAGGCTGTAGCTGCTCTGCTGTTCGGTATCCGGGCCGAGGCTGCCGAGAAAGTCGGTCAACGGCGGCGCCAGGCCGCCCGGTGTGTACGCCGCGGTGTTGATATTGAAGTTGCTGCTGCCCTGCGGAATGCCATCGGAGCGGAACTGCAGGTCATCCACCACGTGCATCGCATCGCCGTAGCTCCGCGGCGCATCGCCGAAGTCGGCGTAGGGCACCAGCAGGCCGATGGCGATGGCGGTGGTCCCGCTGCCACGCATCGAGAAACCCATGTTCACGGCCAGGTTGCCAGGCGCATGCGCAGCGTTGTCGAAGCTGAGGAAGGTGACCGCCGCCGTGTTGTCGTCGTTGCCGGGGCCGAAGCGGATCACCTGGTTGGCGCCGCTGGTCGACTTGTTGACCAGATACGGCGTGCTGTTGGCCAGGTTCTTGCGGACCTCGACCACGTTCCAGGTGCCCTGCGCGCTGGCCTCAACGAACTCGCCACTGTTGTTGATCGACTCGGCGTCGGCCATCACCACGCCACGCAGGCGATAAGGCGCCCCCCCCACGGTCGAGGTGCAGGTGATGCTGAAGCTGGATGTACCACCGGCACGCGCAATGCCGGCAATCAGCTGGTTGCTGCTGCCGGTACCGCCGATGTTGTACAGATCGTCGAGGCTGTCACCGCCAAAGTTGCCGGGACGATAGCTGCGCAGCACGTTGGTCTCGGCCGTGTTCAACCGGCAGTCGACGCGCAGGTTGATGCCCGATGCGATGGGCAGGTCGATCGATGACGTCGCACCATCGTTGAGTACGACGTTGTTCACTCCGTTGGCACCGCCGCCCCAGGTCAACCACAACACCGTGTTGCGATACGGGCTGCTGCCGCCGGTCGCATACGCGGCCGCCCACCCCAACGACGGCACTGCCATCGACAGCAGCAACAGCAGGCCGCGGGTGATCCAGCGCCCGGGTTTTGAGCACTGCTGGGTTTTCTTGGGATGAACGCATCCACCGCCCGCGCGAATGCGCGACGTCGTCGACTGCCACATGGTGATTTCCCCGGTCGGCTCGCGTGGAGCCGCTGTTCAGTGGGTCGCGTGGGACGAGCTCATGGGCCTGGCCACACGCGCGGACGCACGTTCTGCCGGCTCCATGGCCACTACAACCGTCCCTGGACCCCGTTGGTCAGGTATGAAGTTCTGCAACTACGATACCGCACCGCAACAAAAGTGTGATGAACGTCTCATTTAAATTTGCCGCTTCCGGCGTTATTCGACGACCACAGTTGTAGCAACCCGGAAGTGCGACACCGTGCACGATTCCGGCAGTGCGAACGCCCTTTCCGGCAAGACGTCACGCGAATTCGGCGCGAGTTGCACGCCGCAGCACATCGCGGCGCATTGCGCGCCGCGGACACCCCTATCAGGCCGTCCTAGCACCATGACGGAACGATGCGAGCAGCGTGGAAGCTGCAGATGCCGGTGCCATGCGGCCACGCGCAAGCGACCAGGTAATGCCGTAGAAGCAGGTCCAGTAGAAGTCCGCCAGCCACACCGCGCTGAATTCGACGTTGAACTCGCCTGTCTTCTGACCACCCAGGAAAAAGGCTTCGAATCGATCGCCTATCGTTGCCCAGCGTTCTGGCAGCAGATGCAGGTCACCCTGCCGCTGCTGCTCTTCCATCATCCGCGCGAACACCAGGGTCACCAGCTCCCAATCGGCGAGCAGCGTGGTGGTGACCTGCTCCAGCACATGCTGTGCATCCGCGCCATCGTCGAACCAACTGGCCGCTGCCTCCAAGCGCTCGAAGCCTGCGGCGAACAACGCCTCGTCGATCGCCTCGCGGGTCGGCGCGAATCGGTACAGGGTGGCGCGACTGATGCCGGCACCCCGCGCCAGCTCACTGAGCGTGCAGCGCGGATGACTGACCAGGGTGGCCGCCAGGGCGTGGTGCAGGTCGCGGCGTGGGCGGGCGGTGGCGGGTCGCATGAAAGGGTCGGAAACAGGGGGTACGAACACGCTAGCATGAATCATCAATTAATAAGCTGAATCAAAATTGATTCACTCGAATCACAGATGCGCTACAACGGAGCTGCGTCCGGTGCACCCGGGTCGGTGCATGGCAGGGAACGCGTCACAGGCATCGAAGGAGAAAGGCCATGCTGCATCCACTGCGCGATATCGCTGTGCTGTTCGATGCCAGCGACATCGGACAACGCGTACTGAACATCGCCTCCCACCTGGCACAGACACAGCAGGCACATCTGGTCGCAGTGTCCACTGCCCAGCATCCCACCGACATCGCCAACGGCTTCGCGCGTGGCGCCGGCATCGCCGCCGCGCTCGATCATGAAGCGCGCGCCGACGCGGCCTGTACCGCACAGTTGATGCAGAACCTGCGCGCACTGTCCGAACCACTGCAGATCAGCACCGAGCTACGCATCGTTTCGGATTATCTGGGCGGAGCCGACCTGGCCCTGCAATCGCTGTACTGCGACCTGATCATCGCCGGCTATCCGCATACACCCGGGGCCCCCAGCGGCTGGCGGCCCCTGGGCACACTGCGCCAGACCGGCGTGCCGATGCTGCTGGTGCCGCCGCACTGGCAAGGCGATCAGGTCGGCCGCCGCATCGTGGTGGCCTGGAATGCCAGCAAACAGGCGCGTCGCGCAGTGGCCGATGCGCTGCCGCTGCTCGCCCGTGCGCAGGCCGTGCACCTGCTGATGGTCGACACGCCCAAGACCGAAGGCGCACCCGGTACCGAGATGGCCCAGCATCTGGCGCGGCACGGCGTTGAAGTGGAAATACAGGCGATCAACTCGAGCCAGGGCGGCATCGCCGCGACCATCCGCCAACACGTGCTGGACGCCGAAGCCGATCTGCTGGTTCTGGGCCCCTACAGCCGCAGCCGGGTGGTGGAGCGCGTGCTTGGCGGGGTCACCGAGGACCTGCTTGCCGAAGTGCCGGCGCCGCTGTTCGTATCGCACTAGTCCCACCCTGCCCCGCTCGGCGGTAGCCGGTCAGCGATTGACCGGTATGCCGCCGGAAATACCGGCACAGGTACGACGCATCCTCGAAACACAGGCGATCGGCAATGCGTCCGATCGGCAACTCGCTGTAGGTCAGCAGCGCCTTGATCTCCAGCACCACCTGGCGGTCGATCAACGCCTTCGGCGTTTCATCGAAGCATTCGCGGGTGAGCTGCGAGAGATAGAACGGGGTGATGCACAGCGCCTCCGCATAGGACTGCACGTCACGCTGGCGCGTGCTGCGCTGGCCCACCAGCTCCCAGAAGTTCCAAGCCAGGCGTTCTCGCCGGCTGACCTGCGCGGGCACCCTCTTCTGCTTCGGCAGCAACGTGGCCATCTTCAGGAAGAAGCTCTGCAGCAGATTGCGCAGCATCACATGGCGGTGCCGTCCACCGTTGTGCTGCGCGTCCATCATCAGCTGCAGCCACCCCTGCAGCAACGGCACATCCAGCGGTGATGGCCTGCAGTGCGGCTGCTCGTGCAGGAACTGGAACAGCGCATTGGGCAACACATAGGCCACCTCCGATGCCAGCGCCTTGGGCATCAGACAGACCATCACCACGAAACCACGCGAGCGCTGGCGCAGCAACGCCAGCGTGTCCTCGGCCAGCACCAGCACATCGTGCCGTTGCATCGCCACCTCGCGAAAGTTCAGCGCAAAGCGCGCTCGCCCGGACACACACACCAGCACCGCCAGGTAGGCATGCCCGAATGACAGCGGGACGCCCTGCCCCTCGGCCAGCGTGCTGACCTCCAGGCGCATGGATTCGTCCTGATCCAGAAGCTGGGGTATGCGGTCCATGGGCCGATCCGGCTGGATTCCGGGGCACAGCATAACGGGCCTCGGCATTGAGTTGTGAAAAGTACCGAAATCATCAAGGTCTGGCCCTGTGCCCGCGATGCGCCGGAACCTAGCCTGTGCACTCTCTTTCCGTATCTGGAACTGCCATGCAGCTACACACCGAACGCCTGATCCTGCGCCCCTGGCGCGACACCGATGCCGCCGATCTGTACGAATACGCCCGCGACCCGCGCGTGGGCCCCATCGCCGGCTGGCCGGTGCACACCAGCGTCGAGGAAAGTACCGAAATCATCCGCACCGTCTTCAACCAGGCGGAGGTCTACGCACTGCAGAGCCGCGAGGACGGCCACGCGATCGGCTGTGTCGGCATCCTGATCGGCGCTGACAGCAATTTCGAGATCAGCGACCGCGAAGGCGAGATCGCCTACTGGATCGGCGTGCCGTACTGGGGACGCGGGCTGGTGCCCGAAGCAGTGCGTGAAGTGATGCGGCACGCCTTCATGGATCTGGAGCTGGATGCGCTGTGGTGCGGCTACTTCGCCGACAACCTGCAGTCGCTGGCCGCGCAGAGCAAATGCGGTTTCCAGCATCATCATACCGAGGTGGACAAGTTCAACAGCTTCCTCGGCGACTACCGCACCGAGCACATCAGCCGCATCACCCGCGAGCAATGGTTTGCCTTGCAGGCCACCTTGCCGGAATGAGCGGAGTTCAGGCCGACGTGCGCTGCATGAGAAGAAGTTCTGGTGTTGAGGACGCTTCAACCTGCTGGAAACCGAGATCGCGGTACAGGGCCAGGGCGGCCGTGTTGTCACGATAGACGCGCAGGGTGAGCCGCTCGATACCGTCTTCGCGCATGGCCTGTGCACTCATGGCCTGCATGAGCAGCCGGCCAAGGCCGCGCCCGCGTGCCAGTGGGGAAACAATGATGCGGCCCAGGTGCGCAGTGCCGGCGTCGGTTATCCAGTACTGGCCAAAGCCCAAGCACCGGCCCTGCTCGTCCAGCAGCGCCCAGCCCGGCCGCGACCCGAGTTCGAGCACCTGCGCGAACCCTTCCGGCGGCAAAGGAAACGGCACGCCGGGGCCAGCCCAGCGCTGGGTGGCCTCGGCGGAATCAAGCCAATCGGCAATGGTGGCGTAGTGGGAAGGCTGGACGGCGCAAAGGTTTGGTTTCACGACCCGCATGGTGCGTCATTCGCGGCGGTTATACACGCTACATGGAGACACTTGAGTTTTGTCATAGGACAACAAACAATTCCAGGGGTCCAGCCCATTCCCCCTTCGGGAGATCCCATGTTCAAAGGCCTCAGCGCGTTTCCACTGACCCCGCTCTCTGAAGCCGGCATCGACTTTCGTGCGTTTGCCGGACTGGTCGAGCGCCTGGCCGATTCCGATGTTGATTCGATGGGCGTGCTTGGCTCCACTGGCAGCTACGCCTATCTGGAGAAGCACGAGCGCAAGCGCGCGTTGCACGAAGCCCTGGCGCACGCAGGAGGCGTACCGGTCATCGCCGGCATCGGTGCACTGCGTACGCGCGATGTGCTGGAGCTGGCCCTGGACGCCGAGGATGCAGGTGCTGCAGGCCTGCTGCTCGCCCCCGTTTCTTACCAGCCCCTGAAGGACCATGAGGTGCAAGCACTGTTTGAGACCATTTGTGCGGCCGTGCGTACACCGATCTGCGTCTACGACAATCCGGGCACCACGCACTTCCGCTTCACCGATGCACTGCATGGCCGGATTGCCGCGCTGCCCAACGTCGCTTCGATCAAGATTCCGCGCCTCGCAGATGATCCGGCTGAGGCGGCCACGCGCGTTGCTGCACTCCGTGCCCGCGTTCCTGCGCATGTGACGCTAGGCGTCAGTGGTGACGCGTCGGCCGTACGTGGATTGCTGGCGGGGTGCGATGGCTGGTATTCGGTGACTGCGGGGTTGTTCCCCGAGGTTGCGCTGGGAATCATGCGGGCCGCAGATAGTGGCGATGCAGAGGGTGCTATTGCCCTGTCTGCTCGGCTGGCTCCGCTGTGGTCGCTGTATGACCGGTTCGGCGGGATTCGCGTCATGGCCTGCGCGGCGGCGCTGCTGGGGCTGTGCGGCGAGGACTGCCTGCCGTTGCCGTTGCAGGGGCTGCGGGACGGTGAGCGCGAGGAGGTGGAGGCGGTGCTGGGTGGGCTGGGGTTGCTCTAGAAGCCCTGGGAGCGGTTGCCATGTGGGTGTAGCGGATGGTGACCCCGGCCCGATTCGAACGGGCGACCTTCCCCTTAGGAGGGGGACGCTCTATCCAGCTGAGCTACGGGGCCATTGGCAGCGGGAAAGGATACCTCGTCTGGCTGAATGGACCAAGCGCGGGGCGTCCTGCACGGCTCTCGAAGTAGATATGCTGGCCCGCCGCGACCCGTTGTGAACTGGATGTCCGACGCTTGGCGAACCCTCTCCGCCCTTGGCGACAGCCGCTGGCTGCTCCCCATGGCCCTGGTGCTGCTGATCACCCTGCCCCGCGCAGATGCACGCCTGAAATGGCGATGGCTGCTGGCCATCACCGTCACCGCCGGCGTCACGCTTGCCTCAAAGCTGGCCTTCATGGGTTGGGGCATCGGCATCAAAAGCGTGCACTTCACCGGCTTCTCCGGGCACGCGGCGATGTCCAGCGTCATCTATCCGATTGTGGGTGTGCTGCTCGCCGGAGCCGGCAAGCGTGCTCGGGCGACTGGCCTGTTGATTGGCGCGCTTTTGGCCGCCGCCATTGCCTGGTCACGAATTCCGCTGCATGCACATAGCCTTTCGGAAGTCATTGCCGGACTGATGCTCGGCCTGGGCTTCAGCGGCTGGGCATTGCGCGCCGCGTTGCCATCAGGACGCCCCACGGCCCTGGTTGTCGCAGTTGCCATGCTCGCCGGGATGGTCCTGCCTCTCACCCTGCCCGACCTCCATACCCATCAACTCGTGATCGCGTTGGCCAAGCTCATCTCCGGGAGGGCTGAGATCTTCCAGCACTTCTGAAATCTGCCAATTCAATTGCACATTTTCTTCACGTTCCTTGACAGGGCAAATGAATAGCCGCCAACATAGCGGTGGAAAAATTTCCCTCACGGAGTAGGAGACCCCGTAGATGAAGAAGATGATTGCCGCCCTGGCCCTGCTGGGCCTGTCCTCGCCGGTGTTCGCCCAGGAAGCCCCGGTCGCTGCCGAAACCAGCGCTGAAGTCGCTGGCGCTGAAGCCGCAGGCGCTGCCGCCACCGGCACCCTGACCACCGTCGCGACCGTCGGCCTGGGCATTGCCGCCGCCGGCGTGCTGTACAGCGTTGCCGCTGACAGCAGCAAGGATGACGCGGGCAACAACGGCGGCACCGGCACCACCAACCCGCCGACCGGCACCACGGGTACGACCGGCACCACCGGCACCACCGGCACCAACTGATCGGTCAACCGAAGCGGCACCCCCGCCCTCGCCGGGCGATGTTCGGCGAGGGTTTTTTCATGCCCGTTCGGGCCAGGAACAGATTTCGATGGACTGCAAGCGTTTCGTAGCCACAATGACGGTGGCACTCACCCTGACCGGCTGCATGTGGGCTCCAGGTCAGCATCTTCGCTCGAGCACTTTCGCTCGCGATGATCAGCCCATCGGCAATGACCAGATCGATCTGATTCCGATCACGCCCAAGCTGATTGCCATGGAGCGCGCCACCCGCGATGTCGCGTCGATCCCCGCTGCCCTGACCCAGTATCAACCGGGTCCGTATCGCATTGGCGCCGGCGACATCCTCTACATCACTGTCTGGGATCATCCGGAACTGACGGTGCCGGCAGGCCCGCAGCAGCAGCTCAACGCCGCGGGTCGCCTGGTGCAGTCCGACGGCACGCTCTTCTACCCTTACATCGGCAAGATCACCGCCACGGGCAAGACGCCCGGCGAACTGCGCGAAGAAATCACGACCAAGCTGGCGCGCTACATCGAAGCGCCGCAGGTGGACGTGTCGATGCTGACCTACGCCAGCCAGCGCGTCTGGGTCACCGGCGCCTCGCGCCAGGCAGCCACCGTTCCACTGACGGTAACCCCGCTGACCATGGGCGATGCCATCAGCCAGGCAGGCCTGGATCCGACACAGGCTGACCTGTCCGGCATTCGCCTGACCCGCGATGGAACAACGTACACCATCGACCTCGACCGACTGGGCCGCAGCGGCGGCGGTGACACCAACGTGTTCCTCAAGGCAGGGGACCACATCTACGTGCCCTACCTCGATCACAAGGAAGTCTTCGTGGTCGGCGAAGTCAACCAGCCCGGCGCAATGAACTTCAAGACCGGCGAGATTTCCCTGAGCCAGGCACTTGGCCGCGCGCGCGGCCTGCTGCAGACCACCTCCAACGGCAATGCTGTGTACGTGATCCGCGGTTCGAACGACCTGCAGAGCACCCCCTCGAAGGTGTTCCACCTGGAAGCCAAGTCCCCGACTGCGTTCGCTGTGGCCAGCCAGTTCGACCTGCAGCCCGGCGATGTGGTGTTCGTCGGTGCCGCTGGCGTGACCCGCTGGAGCCGGTTCGTGAACCAGCTGCTGCCATTCACCTCCATCATCAGCAACGCCGCCAGCGCGCGTAGCGACCTGGACAAGTAAGGTGGTCCGCACCATGAGCAGGATCGCTCAGGCTGCCACCCGACATGCAACCCGCCAGCGCCCCGTGGCGCTGGCCTTGCTTGTTCTCATCACCGCAACCAGTTGCGGTGTCGTGGGCAAGACCAGCGTCAAGTCGGTGCAGATCGCACTGCAGGGCAAGCCCGATGTGGAGCCAACGGCTGCCGAGGTTGCTGCCAATCGGTTCCCGCAGATCAAGGTCACCGGGCCTGCGGGTGGCGCCGTCCTGGTGCTTGGCAACATCGATTCCGGGCGCCAGGCGTGGTACAGCTCCGAGCGAAGCATCGTCTTTCTCAGGGATGGCATCGTCGTCGGCACCCACGGCAGCAACCCGGAACTGCAGGACATGATGCTCGAAGGGGATTCCCCCTTCCACGCCCTGCACCGGATAGCAGACGGCACGACCGTGCAGCGTCGCTATGACGTCATGCCTGATTACAGGTATGGCATGAACGTCACCGGCACCCTGGCCACCTTGGGCAAAGAGAAGGTCCGGATCCTGGAGAGCGAGCGCGAGCTGTTGCACGTGCGGGAGCAGCTTAAGGGCAACGGCTGGAAGCGCGACAACCACTACTGGGTCGATCCTGCCAACGGGTTCATCTGGAAGAGCATCCAGGCCATCGCACCCGACACCAGCCTTGAAGTTGTCCAGCTCAAGCCCTACTCGCAGGACCTGCAGAACCGATGACACTGCGACCGATCATTCTTGCGCTGGCACTGGGGCTGGTTCCCCATGCGCACGCCTCATCGCCGATCAACGTCGAAGCGGCCGGCCATGTCCGCAATCCCGGCATGCACACGCTTCCCGCCGAGGCCCGCCTCAGCGCAGCCGCACTCGCTGCAACGCCGGATGAAGAAGCCTATATGCTGGGCGCCGCCCTTCTTCGGCAACGTGCACTGATGCCACAGACCCGCCTCAAAGCGGGCCTGCTCTTCGATCTTGAAACGCTCGCCTCCCAGCAGGATGCCCCGGAGCTTGCCGACGCGGCCGCACAGCTGGCGCGCGAGCTCGGTGACCTGCCGGTGACCGGGCGCGAACCGCAGCTTCTTGATCCGCGCCGCCTGGAAGCCAGTGCCTCGGAGAATCGGCCCGCGCAGGCGGGCGACCGCGTCGTCTATCCTGGCCGCCCCGAAACCGTGCAGGTTGTTGGCGCAGTGGCACAGCCTTGCAAGCTGCAGCATCAAGCCACACTCGACGCACGAAGCTACCGCAACGCGTGTTCCTTGCTGCCAGTGGCGAGCCGGGATGATCTCTACGTCATCCAGCCCGACGGCAAGGTGGAGCAACTCGGCGTGGCCCTGTGGAACCGCAGTGCGCCCGTGCGCCTGGCGCCCGGCGCTGTGATCTACGTACCATTGAGCACTGCGAAGATCCGCGCGATCGCCCCCGATGTCAACGAGGATGCCGTGCGCTTCCTTGCCACCCAGGTGCTGGATGCACCCGGAGTTTCATACTGATGCGCCATCGCTCCATCCCACTGGCACGCGCCAGTGTTGCCCTTCTCAGCCTGAGCGTCAGCGCTGCATTGCACGCACAAACAGCCCCCGCCCCTACCGCGAGCGATTGGGGCGGCGTTGGCCTGCTACAGACTCCTACCGCACGCATGGCCGACGACGGCGAGGTGAGCTTCACCGCAAGCCACACCTCGCCCTACAGCCGCTACAACGTGGTGATGCAGCCTCTTCCCTGGGTGGAAGGTGCATTCCGCTATGTTTCGGTTGCAAACCGACGCTACGGCCCGGAATGGCTGAGCGGGAAGCAGAACTACAAGGACAAATCCATCGATCTGAAGGTCCGGCTGTGGCAGGAAAGCCGCTGGGCACCAGAGCTGTCCGCAGGCTTCCGCGATATCGGTGGTACCGGCCTGTTTTCCAGCGAGTACCTGGTTGCGAGCAAGCGGTTCGGGCCAGTTGATGCGAGCCTCGGCCTCGCCACCGGCTACATCGGTAATCGAGGCGATTTCTCGAACCCGCTTCGGGTAATCAGCGACCGCTTTGAAGAGCGCCCACGCGCGCAGGGCACCGGCAACTTCAACAGCAAGGGCATGTTCCGCGGTCCCGTCGGCATCTTCGGTGGCATCGCCTACCAGACACCCTGGGAACCCCTGCAGCTGAAGCTTGAGTACGACGGCAACGACTACAAGCGCGAACCACAGAACAACAATCAAACGCAGAAGAGCCCAATCAACCTGGGCGCAAGCTATGCCGTGAATCGCAACGTGCAACTGCATCTTGGCTGGGAACGCGGCGACACAGCCATGTTCGGCATTACCCTGCGCGGCAATGTGGCACGAGCGAAATCCACGCCCAAGCTGCTGGATCCGCCTCCGGTTGCCCGAGCATCCGCGGCACCCTCGGCGCAGTCAATGGATGACATCGACTGGCCCGCCTTGAGCCGGACCCTGGAAGAGAACGCCGGCCTCCGTGTCACAGGCATCAGCCGCCGTGGATCGGAAGTCATCGTCAGCGGTGAACAGCGGCGGTTCTACTACCCGGCGCAGGGCGTTGGCCGAGCGGCACGCATCCTGGATTCAGAACTGCCATCCGATACCAGCTGGTTCACGATCGAGAACACCCGCTTGGGCGTACCCATCGTGGAAAGCAGCATTGAACGCAGCACCTTCAACAGCTACCTCGACAATCGCACTCCACTGAGCGAATTGGCCGGCCACATCGAGCAGGCAGCGCCTGCGCAGCAGCGCCGTGAGAGCCTTTATGCGGCGCCACTTCGACGCTACGACGGCGCGTTCAATATTGGATACCAGCAGCAGCTCGGCGGTCCTGATGGCTTCTTCCTGTTCCAGGTCGCAGGCACCTACTCGGCCAACTTCCACTTCACGCGGAATACCTGGCTGAGTGGAACGGCCAGCTACAACGCGTACAACAACTACGACCGCTTCCGCTACGACGCGCCAAGCAACCTGCCCCGGGTCCGCACCAACATCCGTAAGTACCTGACCACGGAAGACCTGACCCTGACCAACCTGCAGCTCACCAGCAATCATCAGCTGGGCAAAGACCTGTATGGCTCGGCCTACGCCGGCCTGTTCGAGGCCATGTACGGCGGCGTGGGTGGCGAGATCCTCTACCGACCCTTCAACGAGCGCTGGGCTGTGGGTGCCGAGCTGAACTGGGTGAAGCAGCGCGATTTCGATCAGCGCTTCAGCTTCCGTGACTACAGCACCACTACCGGCCACGCCAGCTTCTACTATCAGTGGGGCGATGAGCACAAGATCACCAGCATGATCAGCGCTGGCCGCTACCTGGCGAAGGACTGGGGCGCCACGATCTCGGTCGCGCGCGCCTTCGACAACGGCGTGAACATGGGCGCGTACGCCACCAAAACCGACGTTTCATCCAAGGACTTCGGCGAAGGCAGCTTCGACAAGGGCATCTTCATTTCGATTCCCTTCGACTTCCTGCTGCCCCGATCCACGCGCGCGCGTGCGACGTTCGCATGGAATCCGCTGTATCGAGATGGTGGTGCGCGGTTGAGTCGAAGCTATGCGCTGTACCAGCTGACCTCAGAGCGGGATCCGGACTTCTTCTTCGACAATCTCGACAGAATCGACGACTGACGGCGGGTATCCACCCCATTCGACAGAGACCAGGAAAGGGCCGGTTGCCAGCGCAGCCGGCCCTTCTCGTTTGCCTGTTCTGCTCCAGTATCCTGCAACCAAAAGAAAGGGCCGGCTGCACGTGCAACCGACCCTTTCTGTCTCTCGGAGGGAAAAGCTCCTCAGCTCCCCCCGTCCGAGCAATCACTTCTCGCTTGAGGCGTACTCGTAGTAGCCGTAGCTGTAGTAGCCCGTGGCACGCTTCTCCACCGCATTGAAGATCGCGCCCTTCACCTTCACGCCATTCTGCTCGAAGCGCTTCATCGAAAGCTCGATCTCCTTCGGCTGGTTCACGCCGAATCGAGTCACCATCAAGGTAGAGCCTGCGTGGTTGGCGACAATGGCGGCGTCAGTGACCGCAAGAATCGGCGGCGTATCGACGATCACCAGGTCGTATTCCTTGGCCAGACCCTCCAGCAGCTGCAGGAACCGCGGATGCATCAGCAGCTCGGATGGGTTCGGCGGAATATCACCGCGGGTGATGTAATGCATGTTCTCCAGGCCCGGGACAGCATGAATCGCATCCTGCAAGGTCACCTTGCCGGCCAGAACATCAGACAAGCCCCCGGAATGCGACACGCCCAGCACCTTGTGCAGGGTACCCTTTCGCATATCAACGTCGACGACAAGAACCTTCTGCCCCGCCTGAGCGACGACAGCCGCCAGGTTCGCCGAAATGAAGGTCTTGCCGACACCGGGCCGCGGGCCCGAAATGGCCAGAATGTTGTTCTTGGCCTCGAGCATTGCAAAGTGCAGGCTTGTGCGGAGGCTACGCAATGCCTCCACTGCCAGGTCGGCAGGCTCGGCGGCGGCCAGAAGGTGGGACCGGCCATCTGCCACCACGCGCTTCTTGCCGCCCTTGCCCTTCTGAACCTTCAGTAGATTCCGCGAGTTGCTCAGCGGAATGGCCGCATACACCGGCAGCCCCAGTTCCTCGATCTGCGCCGGATCCTCCACGCCAGGATTCAGCATGCGGAGCAGGAAAACCGCGGCCGTGGACAGGAATGCGCCCAACAGGAACGCCACAAGAACAATCAGCGGCTTGCGAGGCTTCACCGGCTTGCTGATATCGACGATCGCGTCATCAACGATCCGGACATTACCAACCGTACCGGCCCGCGCAACATCCAACTGCTGCGCCTGGTTCAACAGCGCGGTGTACAGTTCGTTGCTGACCTGCAGATCACGGGTATGTCGCAGCAGCTCCTGCTGCGTATCAGGCAGTGCGCTCACTTCACGACGGAAGCCACTCTTGCGAGCCTCAAGCTCGCCGATCTGGTTCAGCATCGCACGGTAGGCGGGATGCTCACGTGTGAAGCTTCGGTCCATCTCAGCCTGCTTCAGGCGCAGCTGCTGGATGCTTGCCTCAACGGCAACCTCCTGCTCGAGCAGACCCTTGGTCTGCATCGTAATGTCAACGGAGTTCGAACGGGACTGATAGGCCGCCATTGCCGCCTGTGCGTCCTCAACCTGCTTGCGAACGGTTGGGAGCTGGTCCTTCACAAAGGCAAGCTGTGTTGCCGCCTCGGCAGAGCCTCGGTCGACATTCTGTCGCACATACGCTTCAGCAATGTTCTGCACCAGCGCCTGCGCACGAACCGCATCGGTGTCTTCATAGCTGACACGGAGGATGCCAGAGTCCTTGCCCTGCTCGGACGCGCGGATGTCTTCCTGCAGTCCGGCAATGACGTCCAGGCGACGCTGCTTGGTCAGCGTGAAGCGCATGCCCGGATTGGCATTCAGGCTCGCGACTTCAATCCTGATCCCGCGCGCCTCGGCGGGCATGCCGACCTTGCCGGCAAGAATGGCTTCGCCCTCGTCATCAAGCAGCGAGTATTCCCCAGCCTTATCACCTGCGACAAGCATCATCGGCTCGTCGAGCAACCGTGCGGGAACGTCCAGGCGATGGATCTTCAGCTCATCGCCGCCCCAGCCATAGCTGGAAAGCCCCAGAACCGGAGCCGCCACTTCGCCCTCAGTCTCGCCCGAGAAACGACGCGCAATCAGTCCGCCCACCAATGGGAAACGCCGGGGCTCGATGACCGTCTCGAGCTGCATCTTGTCGACCGCAGTACCGACAATCGTACGCGAGGTCAGCAGCGCAACTTCGGTGGTGGATGCGGTACTACCGCCTCCGCCCAGAGAGGTGAGATCTGCTAGACCCGGAATGGTGGGCATCTTCGACTCAACCTGCACCGTGGCCTCAGCCCGATACACCGGCGGCGTCAGGATCGCGTAGGCGGCGCCAACCAGCGCGAACAGGAAGGTTGTTCCCAGGATCCACCATTTGCGGTCAATGAGAACGCCCAGCAGATCCCGCAGATCAATCTCGTCGTCTTCGCGGGCGGGCCGCGCACTGGTTTCCTTGGTCATAGCTTCCGTTTCTTGAAAAAACCGCACCAGTGCGGCAATTACTTGATATGGCTGGCCCAGCGGGCAACGCCCTGCTCGATCAAACCGTAGACGTGTTCGAACGCAATCCGCTGCTGGCGGTAGGGATCGGGGATCTCCGACCTTCCATCCCAATGCCCCAAGAGGAACGTCTTGCCGCTCACCTGAGGAACCTCGCGGGCGATTCGCGCCACATGGGACTGCTCCATCACCAGCACCAGGTCAGCCGCCGCCAACACAGACGGCGTTGCCAGACGCCCTCGATGGGCGCTGGGATCATGCCCCTTCTCCCGAAGCAGTTCTCCTGCGGTCTCATCTATCGGCCGACCGACCAATGCCTGAAGCCCTGCAGAGGAGACCTCTACCCCTGTGCGGTCCCGAAGCTGGTGCCGCATGAGCACTTCTGCGGTTGGGCTTCTACAGATGTTTCCGATGCAGACCAGCAGCACCTTGTTGAACATGAGCCAATCCTCTGGCGGGCGACGTGGAGCGCGTACGCCAGCAGGCAACGCTACGCATACGAAAGAAAGTTAGCCAAGCAGCATACCTGACATGAAGGTGTAACTGAACCCAGCCCTACCAGGTCAACGGAGCGGCACCCCTACCCCGGAAATCCTGACCCGGGTCACGTTTGGGTGAAGGTTCTGTTATCATCGTGTGATCGATTGTAACAGCTAACTGGTTGGACTGACCGCCGGATCGGCGCCGCCAGCCCCCCCGGCAGCGAGGCGATTGCTGGATGCACGGATCCTCAACAAGGAAGAAATCGACATGTCTTACATGCCCGCACGGCACCATGCCGGGCTCTGGAACGTCTCGGGAAACAGGTTCACTCCTGCGCTCAGCTTGGCCTTGAGGATCGGGGATCCCATCGTCCTGGTGGCGGCTGCACTGACCGCCTATGCAATCAGATTCGGCGATCTGCACATGCCGATGAACTACGCCCGACTGGTCTCCATCACAGTTCTTTTCGCACTTCTGGTCCTTGGATCCTCGTCATTGTACGAAAGCTGGCGCGGGCGCGGCCTGCTCGCGGAACTCGGCAAGGTCGTGATGAAGCTTGCCGTGATCTTCGGAGGCCTTCTCGCCTACTCAACCGCAATCCAAGTCACGGATGAGCTTTCGCGCATCTGGCTTGCTACTTGGTTTGGCTTGAGCTTGGCTGGCGCATTTGCCCTGCGAATTGGCGTTCGCGGCATCGCTGGCTGGATCCGCGCTCGTGGCGCAGACCTCCGCAGCGCGGTCATCGTCGGTGCAACTACCGACTCGGAGCACATTGTCAGCTCTTTGCGATCGGCGACCTGGGCAGGCATCGATGTGCGCGGCTGGTTCGCGACCCCGTCTGATCGAGGCAGCGTGCAGCACGCCAGCAGACTGGGCGATCTGGAAGGGCTCGGCGCCTACGTAGAGGCTAATCACATCGACCAGGTGTGGATTGCACTCCCCATGCGCGATGAAGAGAACATCGCAATTGCCCTGAACCAGCTTCAGCACTCAACGGCCGACATCAAGTTCGTGCCTGACATGTTCGGGCTGCACCTGCTGAACCATTCCGTCGAGCAGGTCGCCGGCCTTCCCGTCATCAATCTCCAGCAGACTCCGCTCCAGGGCGGCGCCCGCCTGATCAAGGCATTGGAAGACCGTATCCTTGCCGGCCTCATCCTGCTCATGATCTCCCCGATCATGCTCGCGATTGCGGTGGCGGTGAAGCTGAGCTCCCCAGGCCCGATCTTCTATCGGCAAGAGCGGATGAGCTGGAACAACAAGACGTTCTGGATGCTGAAGTTCCGCTCGATGCCGGTCGACGCAGAAGGTGCGTCTGGCGCAGTGTGGGCAAAGGCCGGCGAAAATCGGGCCACCCGCGTGGGCAGTTTCCTTCGGAAGACCAGTCTCGATGAACTGCCGCAGTTCATCAACGTCCTGCTGGGCGACATGTCGATCGTTGGGCCGCGGCCGGAGCGGCCGGTCTTCGTGCACAAGTTCAAGCACGAGATTCCGTCCTACATGAAGAAGCACATGGTCAAGGCAGGCATCACCGGCTGGGCCCAGGTCAACGGCTGGCGAGGTTCGACCGATCTCCACAAGCGCATCGAGTGCGATCTTTTCTATATCGAGAATTGGTCGCTTTCGTTTGATCTGAAGATTGTCTTTTTGACGATCTTCAAGGGGTTCATCAACAAGAACGCGTACTAGCCAACGAATGTGGCATTCAAGGGAATGCCCTCCCACCCTTCAGTAGAACTGCTCCAAGCAGCATGCCGGGCTCAATGAGAAAGAAAAATCGCTCCTTCGCCCATAGCATCGCCTGGAACTTGGCTGGAGCCGGGATTCCGCTCGCTTTCGCCTTCTTTGCCATCCCCAGCCTTTTAGCAGGCTACGGCAACGAACGTTTTGGACTATTGACGATAATCTGGGCTCTGATCGGCTACTTCAGCATCTTCGATTTCGGCATTGGGCGCGCACTTACAAAGCTTGTCTCAGACAGGCTAGGTAGCAAAAGTACAGAAGACATTCACGACGTCACAAAGACAGCCATGACGACCATGGCTGTCCTCGGCTTGCTAGCATGCACGCTACTGGTTGCTACTGCCCCGCTAATTGCCGGAGCTCTCAAACTTGATGCCAGCTTTCGGGATGAGAGCGTACTCAGCCTCCGAATTCTTGCGCTTGGCATTCCCTTCGTAATCCTGTCGGCCGGCCTTATTGGACTACTGGAAGCACGAGCGGAGTTTCACGCGATCAATCGGGTTCGTCTGCTGATGGGAATGTTGAACTTTGGCGCCCCCCTACTGATGCTCACATGGTCCCATAGCCTGGTACCAGCTACGATTTCACTTGCTGTGGCCAGAGCCGCCACCACGGTGCTCTATTATCAAATTTCCATCCACAAAGGCGCACTGGATGTAGGCACTGGCCGCTTCAACCGCAGTAACCTACGTGAGCTTCTCGGGTTTGGCAGTTGGATCACGCTGAGCAACTTGATCAGCCCTCTGATGGCACAACTGGATAAGGTTGTAATCGGCAGCGTGGTTGCACTGCACCTCCTGCCCTACTATGCGGTGCCTGGGGATCTGGTCAACCGCCTCAGCTTCATTCCCATTGCACTCATAGGCGTGTTCTTTCCGGCATTCGCAGCACATTGGAGTGCGCGGAGACCAGACAAGCTGACGTCACTTTACAAGAGTGCGGCGATTGTAATGTTCTCTACCGTCTATCCGATTGCGCTGGGCATATACGTTCTCGCACCTGAAGGCCTTTCGCTGTGGATCGGCGAGCAGTTCTCCCGGCAATCAACGCCACTGCTCCACTGGCTCTGCGTCGGCTTGGTCATAAATTCAATCGCCAGAATTCCCCACGCACTTCTGCAAGCGGCCGGCCGCCCAAGCATCACCGCCAAACTGCATCTGATAGAGCTTCCCGTCTATGCCATCGCGCTATGGCAGCTGCTAAGCCATTTCGGCATCATTGGCGCTGCCATAGCTTGGTCCGGAAGAATGGCACTCGACTATCTCCTCCTCAGCATATGTTCGAGCGCAACCATCCCAGAGTTACGCCGCCCCTCAATATTAATGCTCGCAGCGGTGATTATCGGAATCGCCGTAATGACGGCCGCAGCACTTATTCCATCCCCCCTACTCAGACTTGTTCTTACAATATTCTTTGGATTAGCGGGAATAGCTTTGGCAGCCCCTATCGTTCTACGTTTACGTCACGATGATTGAGCCACTAAAATTCGACATCACCATGCGAGCAACGACATTGGTGACGGTAACCTATGCGGACCGCATCGAGTATCTGAGTGAACTGCTTCGCCGCGCATTCGAATGCGAGGGAGTGAATCAGGCAGTCGTTGTGAGCAATGCATCGACGTCCGACCTCAGAATCATCGAAAATGAATGGGGTGATAGACTTCGCGTTGTCCGCCTGAGCAGCAACAGTGGATCTGCAAATGGATACTCGGTGGGAATCCAGGCAGCACTCGCTGACAACGCTGAGTTCATTTGGCTAATGGACGATGACAACGCGCCCCGGAAGGGAGCACTGAGGAAGCTTCATTCACAACTTGAAATAACCGCCAGGGCCTATGGGGCCGACAGGTCGGCAGTTTTGGGATTTCGGCCGAGCCACCAGGCGGATATCGCACAAGGCGTGGATCCAGAGCGCGCATATCCTTTGCGATCAAGCTTCTTCGGATTTCACTATCGGCAACTCATCTTCAAAATCAAGCGTCGCATTGGGCCCAAGGCACCGCTCGGCGAAGCGCCCTCCTCCGTCCAGATTCCCTATGCGCCGTACGGCGGACTAATGGCTTCACGAAAGCTGTTTGAAGCCATTGGACTCCCGAACGTCGACTTCGTTCTATATGCCGATGACACCGAGTACACAAGGCGCATAACTGCACGAGGCGGCACGATCTGTCTTGCTACAGACGCGGAACTTGAAGATCTCGAGGAGTCCTGGAATCTAAAGGAAAGCTACCCCAACACCTTCCTGGGCTGGCTGAAGGGCGGATCCGATTTCCGGGCATTCTACGCGGCACGCAATCAGGCCTACTTTGACAGCAAAATCTGGACGAGCTCATGGATCGAGTACAGGATGAACCGTTGCATTTATCTCGGACTATTGACGTTCTTTGCGATCAAAACGCAGAGCTTCGCGCGATATCGCCTTTTACTCAGGGCAATCCGCGATGGCAAGAATTCCCGGCTGGGAATTTCCAAAAGCTTCCCGCTTTGAATCGTCAGAATCCAATGCACCCATGAAAATACTGTTCCTGAATACATATGACGATCCGGCAGACGGCGGTGGCGTGGAGCTTACTGTTTGGACGCTGATCCGCGCCCTGAAGGAAAAAGGCCACGAGTGTATTCTCGTCTCGACCCAACCAGGACGGGCACTTGACCTCCACGAGCGCGAAGGCGTGCGCATTTGGCGCGCCGGCATCCGCAACCTGTACTGGCCAACAAAAGAGAAGATTGCATCTTCGCTATCCAAGCTCGCCTGGCATACGGTGGATGGCTACAGCCGCTTGATGCAGAGCCACCTGAAGCAGGTTCTCGAACTGGAGAAGCCGGATGTTGTGTCAGTACACAGCCTGCCCGGCTGGTCGGCCTCATCTTGGGCGACCATAAGATCATTGAGCATCCCCATCGTACAGGTTCTGCATGACCAGTACGCAATCTGTGCCCGGAGCTCGATGTTTCGCAATGAGCACAACTGCGAAGCTCAATGCACGGACTGCAAGTTGCTACGTCTTCCCCACCGAAAAGCGAGTAGTCTGCCATCTGCCGTTATCGGGGTCAGTCAGTTCATTCTCGATCGCCATCTCCAGCACGGGTATTTTCAAGGGGTGCCGATCAAAGCGGTCATCAACAATACGCGGAACCCACAATCTCTCGACGTTGGCGCCCTTACGCCTGAACATAAGGGCATTCGCTTTGGCTTCATCGGCCGCCTGGATCCAAGCAAAGGCGTGGAGATTCTTCTACAGGCCTTTTCACGCTTCGAGCACGAGGACGCACAACTCTGGATCGCAGGTGATGGCGACCAGAAGTATGTCGCAGCCCTCAAGAAGCAAACCAAGGACGTACGGGTAAAATTTCTGGGCAGAGTCAAGCAGCGAGACTTCTTCCCGGAAGTTGATGCCGTCGTCGTCCCCTCTCTCTGGAATGACACCTTCCCGGGCGTGGTTTTTGAGGCTCTCGCCTTCGGCAAGCCCGTTCTGGGTTCGCTCCGAGGAGGGATACCTGAAATGATCCAGCACGGCCAGAATGGCTTCCTCTTTGAACCAGGCAACGACGGCGAACTTCTCAGCCTTCTGAATCAAGTTGCCAGCAACCCGGAAGAGCGTATGGCGATGGGAGCCGCGGCCAGAGTCTCTTCGCGCCCATTCATGGATACGGAAGCGTGGTTGGACAAGTACCTAGCTCTGTATGCACAGCTCGGAAGTCCCGCATGAAACAAGCCACCGTTTCGCCGCCCGTCGCCCGAGCCGATCATGGAAAGCTTGACTCCATTCAAGCACTCCGAGCCGTCGCAGCATTTGCAGTGGTAGTTCATCACGTTGGACTGACCCTCAACAGCTACTACCCCGCTCCTCTCAGCTCCACGCTCACCCTACTGACAGGACTTGGGGCAGCAGGCGTCGACCTGTTCTTCGTCATAAGTGGCTACATTATTTTCAGAAGCACTTCCAAGCTGGAGTCAGGCTTCTCTTCGGCACGGAGCTTCCTGCGGAAGCGAGTGCTTCGTATCTATCCTGCCTACTGGATTTGGACTTCAGTGCTGCTTCTCATGTGGATTGGCGGACTAGCGCTCAAATCCCATCAGTACTCCTTCTCCGTCATCGCGGGCTCATACCTCCTTGTGCCAGTGACCAGAGCGGATGGATCGCTGCACCCCGTCCTCGATCAAGGATGGACGCTGTCGTTTGAAATGTATTTCTACCTCATTTTTTCTTTCATCATCCTTTTTGGCTGGCGTAAGAAGGGCCTTGCATGGATCGCACTCCCCTTCCTGCTAATCGCCTTCGTTGGGCTTCTTCCCGCTGTCCCTGCCAGCATACAAAGCGTGGTTTCATCCCCCTTGGTCATGGAGTTCCTCCTTGGCGTGTGCATTGGATGGACTCTCTCCAAACACCCACCCGCATCGCGATCCATCCGCCCTATCCGGTGGGCTTTGATAGCTATCGGAACAGGCCTCTTGGTGTTCGCCTTTCTGCAGGGAGAAGTCAAGGGAACGGGTATTGACAGACTGGTTATATATGGGGCCCCCAGCGCGGTACTGGTAACGCTTGCGCTGCTTGCTCCTTCAGCACCGATGTTACGTCGAGCAACCTGGTTGGGTGACGCGTCATATTCGATATATCTGACGCATGGCTTCTTCACTTTGGCTCTTGGAACATTATTGAAAGGCGGCTTCAGCCTCGGAGGAGCACCAGCAGGCGTCGTACTGGCCGTGGTCTCGCTCGCCATCCTGCTGATCTCCTCCACGGCCTACTGGCTTGTGGAAGAACCCGTAGCAAGGCTGCTTACCAGAACCGGAAAAACAGGCAACCCAGTTGCTGCATCGCCACTCACCTAGTCCCTCCATGCCCCGCAACCATCGGCTAATAGTCATTGCATCGTGAAAATTCGTACGTCCCGAATCATACTGATCTCGCCGGTTGGCTTCGCCATGATTGCCTATGCATTCTTCTGGGCATGCACCATGGTTCCGCCGTCGGCATATCAAGGCATCATGCATGAGAACAACTACATGTTCATGCATCTGCCATCCCACCTTTTGGTTGGTGGATGCGTTGTCGCGTTCATCTTGGGCGCAACGGTTTTCGGAAGGAGAGCGCCTCATCCTTCGAGCGACCTAAGCAATCGCAGACCCATGGGCTCTGCGCTTATTGCCCTCCCCATTGTAGGGCTTTCGATAGTCAATCTGATTTCCATTGCACTTCTTCTGAACAACAATCCCAACCTATTGACGGGATGGCTTAGTGACGGACGAAGCGCAAAGATGGATCTGGACGCGACCGGAGCAATGACCAACGCGCTCCCGGCACTCTACGCCGCTTGCTGGTGGGGCGCATGGCGCTTGATGGATCGCGAACACTTAACTGGCAAGCGGGAATGGATATTACGATTCGTACTGACTGGCGGGATACTGATCGCCATCTATAGCGCGCTAATCAAAGTCGCGCGCTACGACCTACTCCCCTGCGTATTTGGTCTGGCCGTCGTATTCCTGGCTCATCGATACAGCACTGGCAGATTGAAACTCGCCAAGAGCATGACCTCCTTCCTGGTCATGGTCGCAGCAGTCGCAGCGCTGTTTCTGGCGATGGCATGGCTTCGCGGGAGCGACGAGCTTGCCGCACTAGGCAAGAACGTGATCGGATACACCGCTGCAAGCTACAATCGACTAGCCGCCCTTCTCGATGGGGACATCAACTTCCCTTACTCCGGCACTGGCGTCTACTCGTTCAAATTCCTTACATACATTCCGGTTCTGAATAGATGGATTGATTTCGCATCCCTGTTTGGCATGCCTACCAAGGAAGAAGCCTGGATAAGCGAATTCGGAGCAATCGCACAGTCGGGGCTTGACGGAAGCTACATATGGGCATCCGCGTTCGGCTATGTCTACTCAGACATAGGCATACTCGCAGTGGCCTACTTCTTCTTCATCGGCCTGGCATCAATGGCTGCTTGGCGGAGCATGATCACAGGGCACGTCGCAGGCTTAACAATATATCCATGGATCGCATTCTCCATCCTATTCTGGATGGGTGACAATTTCCTCGCCTACTCGAAGCTTATCGTGTTCGCTGGAACTGCGGTTCTTATGGGGGGGTACGAGAAGCTAGCACGAGCAAAGCGCCACCAGAGCTGATTTGAAAAATCATGATTCGATCGATTAGGAGCTCATTCGTGCTGCTTCCCCAACCCAGCGGGCCAGCCGCGATATGAATAAGTCACTCCACCGACCAACCAAAGTTCTAATGATCACAGCTCGCGCAGACCATGGCGGTGGGCCGCGACATCTGGAATTGCTTCTTCGTGATGGCGCAGGCTGGATCACCCCCTACTTGGCCTGCCCCGAGGACGATCCATACTGGGCGAGATTCAACGAAATTACTGGTGGCCGCGTATTTCGAATCCCCCATAGGAAATTCGAACTTCGCCAAGCTTGGCGCCTGGCAATGCATGCGCGCCGCGAAGGAATTCATCTAGTTCACGCACATGGGAAAGGCGCAGGGCTGTATGCGCGTTTCGTTTCTGCCATAGCGCGAATCCCAGGCGTTCATACCGCGCATGGAATTCATGTTGGAGAGTACGGACGGATTAGCAGAAAGATCTATGGCCTTTATGAGAACGCAAGTTCACTCTGGGTGGAGCACGTAATTCACGTATCAGACGAAGAGAAATCGCAGGCGCGGGCGATTGGATTGTGGCGGAAGCGGCCATCGACCGTTATCTCCAATGGCGTAGTCAGCCACACATCAAGTGAAATCAGCGATATGCGCGACCGAGCGCGCCAAAAGTTGGGCGTGCAGGACGGAAGACCCATCGCCGTCACCGTCAGTCGATTCGACTATCAGAAGAACATGCCGGAAGCGTATGCCATTGCAAAAGCTCTGCCAGATATGCACTTCATCTGGATAGGTTCCGGCGTTGACTCTCCGACGCTGGCAGAGCGCGCCGCATCAGAGGGAGTGAGCAACATCACTTTCCTCGGTCAGGTTGATAACCCATTGAACTACTTGGCGGCCGCGGACGTCTATCTCTCAACTTCGCGGTGGGAAGGCCTTCCTCTGGCTGTGCTGGAAGCAATGTCCTTGGGTATTCCTTCTGTTCTGTCGGATGTTACTGGACATGTCGAGCTTGTACGTAAACATGGCGTCGGGCTTCTCTACACGCTGGGAGACGTCGGCTCGGCCACAGCCGCACTACTGCGTGTTGCACACGAAAAGCCGCTTCAGAAGGCACTCTCGGAGCAGGCACTTCATTCGCAGCTGCACAAATTCTCATCGAAGGTCGTCGCAATGGAGACCGCCGCCATTTACAAGAAAGTACTGAAAGAATGAAAGTAGCGATCATCCATTACTGGTTCGTCACTTGGCGAGGCGGTGAAAAGGTAATTGAGCAACTACTCAGGCTCTATCCAGAGGCCGATGTCTTCACACATGTTGCAAGCCCAGAGATAGAACATAAGCACCTTGCGGGGCGTCGGGTGCAGAAAACTTTTGTATCCAGACTGCCTGGAGCTCGAAAGCGCTATCAGAAGTATCTTCCGTTCATGCCCATTGCCTTGGAGCAACTGGACCTTACCGGCTACGACCTGATCATATCGAGCGAGTCCGGGCCCGCGAAGAACGTCATTACACATCCTGATGCAGTACACATCTGCTATTGCCATAGCCCGATGCGGTATGTCTGGGATATGTATCGGTTATATCTCGCGGATGCTGGATGGCTGACCAGGCTGTTGATGCGACCATTGATGCATTACATGCGAATCACCGATTCCGTGTCGGCCTCTCGCGTTGATCACTTCATTGCAAACTCGAAGTTCATCGCACGCCGCATAGACAAGTGCTACCGCCGAAGCGCTGAGGTCATCCACCCTCCGGTTGAGGTAGACGACTTTGAAGCGCGCGACGAGAAGCAGGACTATTACCTGCTCCTCGGCCAGTTAACTGCCTACAAGAAAGCTGATCTGGTAATGGATGCGTTCCTTCGCAGCGGGAAGCGCCTGGTCATCATCGGTGAAGGTGAGCAACTGGCGGCCATGCAGGCGCGGGCAACGGATCGAGTCATCGTTCTCGGGCGGCAACCGTTCCCTGCACTGAAGGAGCACTTGGCCAATGCGAGAGCTTTGGTGTTTCCTGGCGTAGAGGATTTCGGCATCGTCCCGCTTGAGGCGATGGCATCCGGAACTCCCGTCATCGCATTTGCAAAAGGAGGCGCGCTCGAGACAGTTGTAGAAAGTGACGACCCCGACGTGGCCACGGGATTGTTTTTCCACGAGCAATCCGTTGAAGCGATCAATGATGCCATCGCTCGTTTTGAGGCGCGTCCAAGGCCCATTTCGGCTACCGCATGCCGTGCGAGGGCTGAGAAGTTTGGGCCTGATCGATTCAGGGAAGAGCTCTCGTCTTTTATCCAGGCAAAGATCCGCAAGGAAGCCTGATCCAATTAGCCTTTAGGGAAGAATATGAAGGTTCTCATCTGCGGCGGCGCCGGCTACATCGGCAGCCACATGGCCCAGTACCTGGCCGAGGCCGGCCACTCCGTAACCGTGCTCGACAACCTGTCCACGGGCCACCGCGACGCGGTCCGTTGGGGCGAACTGCTGGAAACCGACCTGCTGGATCCCGAAGCGCTCGAACGCGCTCTCCATGGTCGCCAGTTCGATGCCGTGATGCACTTCGCTGCCCGCTCGCTGGTCGGTGAGTCCGTTACTGATCCTTATGCCTACTACGCCAACAACGTCACTGGCACACTGAACCTGCTGGCCGCCATGCGCCGCCACGACGTCGATCGCATCGTGTTCTCCTCCACCGCTGCGGTATTCGGCAATCCACAGTCGGACGTGATCGATGAGGACCACCCCAAGGCGCCCATCAACCCCTACGGCGCCAGCAAGCTGATGGCAGAGCGGATCCTCGCTGACGCAGCCACTGCCTACGGCCTGCGTTCGACCTGCCTGCGCTACTTCAATGCCGCAGGCGCCCTGCCCGACCACGGCATCGGCGAGGCCCATGCCTGCGAAACCCACCTGATCCCCAATGTCCTGCGTGCCGCATTGGGCATCGGCAACGCCATGAAGGTGTTCGGCGATGACTACGCAACGCCCGATGGCACCTGCGTGCGCGACTATGTACACGTGCAGGACCTAGCCCGGGCCCACGCGCTGGCACTTGAGTACATGGAGCACACGCCCGGCGCGCACGCCTTCAATCTAGGCAATGGGAAGGGTTTCTCCGTCCATGAGGTGATTGCAGCCGCTGCAGCGGTCAGCGGGCGCGAAATTCCGTTTGAGATGGCGAAACGCCGACCGGGCGATCCGGCCAGCCTGGTGGCGTCCTCTGTCCGGGCTCGCGAGATCCTGGGTTGGCAGCCGCGCTGGACCGAACTGGCACCGATCATCGCCAGTGCCTGGCAGTGGCATCGCAATCCTCCCGCATGGTCGCCACAACCGGCCATCCCTGAACCCGCGCGCGCAATGGACGAAGCCCTGCCTGCCTGAACAGGCACCCCACACAGGGATGGCCTATCGGTGCGGTTCCACCCCGCACCGCACCAAAGCCCAGCAACCTCCCTCTGCTACCATCGGCGGTTCTGTTCATCGCGTCCCCCACCTGCCCGCGATGGCGCCAAACAACGTAACGAAACACAGGAGTCTGCATGTCTTCCGAGCTGCTCAAGTCCCTTGGCCTGGACGCGATCAACGCTGGCACGTACCTGGGCAACGGGGAGTGGTCGAGCGCGACCAGTGGTGAGCTGATCACCCCGGTCAACCCGACCACCGGCGAGCCGATCGCGCAGGTCCGCGCGACCACCGAGGCTGAGTACGAGACCGTCGTCACCCGCGCTCAGGAAGCCTTCAAGATCTGGCGTACCACGCCGGCCCCGCGCCGCGGTGAAGCCGTGCGCCTGTGCGGCGAAGCACTGCGCAAGCACAAGGACGCCCTGGGTTCGCTGGTCGCCCTGGAAATGGGCAAGAGCAAGCCGGAAGGCGATGGCGAAGTGCAGGAGATGATCGACATCGCCGATTTCGCCGTGGGCCAGAGCCGCATGCTGTACGGCTACACCATGCATTCCGAGCGCCCCGGCCACCGCATGTACGAGCAGTACCACCCGCTGGGCCTGGTCGGCATCATCTCGGCCTTCAACTTCCCGGTCGCGGTGTGGAGCTGGAATTCGTTCCTGGCCGCCATCTGCGGCGACGTGTGCATCTGGAAGCCGTCCAACAAGACGCCGCTGACCGCCATCGCCTCGCTGAAGATCTGCAACGACGCCCTGCGCGAAGCCGGCTTCCCGGACATCTTCTTCCTGATCAACGATGCCGGCACTGCGCTGTCGGAAAAGATGGTCGATGACCGTCGCGTGCCGCTGATCAGCTTCACCGGCTCGACCCAGGTCGGCCGCACGGTCAACGAGAAGGTCGCGCGCCGCCTCGGCCGCTGCCTGCTGGAGCTGGGTGGCAACAACGCAATCATCCTGGACGAAACCGCCGACCTGAAGCTGGCCGTGCCGGGCATCGTGTTCGGTGCGGTCGGTACCGCCGGCCAGCGCTGCACCACCACTCGCCGCCTGATCGTGCACCGCTCGATCTACGCCGACGTGCTGGCCACGCTGGTCAAGGCCTACAAGCAGGTTGAAGGCAAGATCGGTGACCCGACCGATGCCGCCAACCTGATGGGCCCGCTGAACAGCGATGGCGCCGTGCAGCAGTTCCTCGATGCCATCGCCCAGGCCAAGTCCGCCGGCGGCACCATCGAAACCGGTGGTACCCGCATCGACCGCGCAGGCAACTTCGTGCTGCCGGCGATTGTCTCCGGCCTGAAGAACAGCGACGCCGTGGTCCAGCACGAGACCTTCGCGCCGATCCTGTATGTGATGCCATACGACAGCATCGACGAAGCCATCGATATGCAGAACGGCGTGCCGCAGGGCCTGTCGTCCTCGATCTTCACCCAGAACCTGAAGACCGCCGAGAAGTTCCTGTCGGCGGCCGGCAGCGACTGCGGCATCGCCAACATCAACATCGGCACGTCCGGTGCGGAGATCGGCGGCGCCTTCGGTGGCGAGAAGGACACCGGCGGTGGCCGCGAGTCCGGCTCGGATGCGTGGAAGGTCTACATGCGTCGCCAGACCAACACCATCAACTATTCGGATTCGCTGCCGCTGGCGCAGGGCATCAAGTTCGATCTGTGATGGCAAACGACGCAGACACGTCTGTGGGTCAGAGCCCCTCCGGGGATCTGACCCCAGCGAAGGGTCGGACCCCCGCAGGGGCCCCGACCCTCGATTTCACCGGCCGCCGCGTGTTGATTGCCGGCGGCAGCAAGGGCATTGGCCGTGAAATGGCGCTGGCGTTTGCCGGCGCCGGTGCGCAGGTCTCGGTCTGCGCGCGCGGCCAGGCCGGTCTGGATGCCCTGCGTGCCGATGCACGGGTGCAGGGCTTCGAACTGCACACATTCTCCGCCGATCTGGCCGATCCCGGCCAGATCCAGGCCTGGCTGCAGGCCACCGCCGATGCACTCGGTGGCATCGACGTGCTGGTCAACAACGCCACTGGCTACGGCATGGCCGACGATGAGGACGGCTGGGCCGCCAGCCTGCAGATCGACCTCATGGCGGCGGTTCGGGCCTCGCGTCTGGCCCTGCCCTGGCTGCGTGCGTCCAGTGACGCCTGCATTCTCAATCTCTCTTCGATCGCCGCGCAGCAGCCGCGCCCCGGTGGCGCCCCCTACGCCGCCGCCAAGGCCGCGCTTTCGCACTACACCACTTCGCAGGCACTGGCGCTGGCCAAGGATCGGATCCGGGTCAATGCCATCGCACCGGGCTCGATCGAGTTCGATGACGGCCTCTGGGACCGCCGCCGCACCGAAGATCCCGCCCTGTACCACGGTACGCTGGCGAAGATTCCGTTCGGTCGCTTCGGCCACCCGCGCGAGATCGCCGATGCCGCCCTGTTCCTGTGCTCACCGCTGGCGCGCTGGGTCACCGGCAGCGTGCTCAACGTGGACGGCGGCCAGGTGTTGATGGGCTGACACCGGCACTCCGGTAGCTGCCAACCTTGGTTGGCATGCCTTTCGTCGACCAAGGTCGACGCCTACCCTGGCTGAAATGCCGTTCGTCGACCAAGGTCGACGCCTGCCATCGCATCCGCCGGGCATGGGATTGCCAGGGCAGAGGCACTATCATGTGCGTACTGCCAAGGAGGACCCCGATGAGCGTGGCACCCCGACAGACAAGCGCCCTGGCCGTGGTCAGCCTGGTCATGGGCATCGCCAGCTGGACCGTCCTGCCCTTCGTGGCCAGCGTCGTGGCCATCATCACCGGCCACATGGCCCGCGCCGAAATCCGCCGCCGCCCGCATGAACTGGAAGGCGATGGCTTGGCCGTCACCGGGCTGGTGCTGGGCTGGGTGATGGTCGGCGCCGTGATCGCCGCCATCCTGGTCTTCATCCTGTTCTTCGGCGGCCTGGCCTGGCTCGCTGCGATGTCGAACTGACTGCCATGACCGCCTCCGACAGCACTGAACGCTTCAGCAGCCGCGTCGCAGATTACGTCCGCTACCGACCCGATTACCCGCCGGCCCTGCTGGACTGGCTGCACGGTCCGATGGGCGTCAGCCACGAGGCTCTGGTCGCCGATATCGGCGCCGGCACCGGCATCTCCAGCCGTCAGTTTCTGGCCAGCGGTCATCCCGTTGTTGCGGTTGAGCCCAACGCCGCCATGCGTGGCGCGGCCGAGGAATGGCTGGCGCCGCAGTATCCGGACTTTTCCGCAGTCGACGGCCGCGCAGAAGCCACCGGACTGGCCGACGCCAGCATTGATCTGGTCAGCGTCGCGCAGGCCTTCCATTGGTTCGATACCGTGGCGGTGCGCGCCGAATGGCAGCGAATCCTGCGCCCCGGTGGCCTGGCACTGATCTACTGGAACTCGCGCCTGCTCGATGCCAGCCCGTTCCTGGTCGGCTACGAACAGCTGCTGCTGGACTACGGCACCGACTACTCCGCTGTGGTCGAGCGCTACCAGGATGACGCCACCATGCTGGCCTGGTTCGGCGCAGGCCTGCGCGGCATGGTGGAGTTGCCCAACGTGCAGCACCTGGACTTCGACGCTCTGCGCGGGCGCCTGCTGTCCTCCTCCTATGCCCCCCAATCCGGTCATCCGCACCACGCGCCGATGATCGACGCTTTGCAGGACCTGTTCGCCGCCCATGCGGTCGACGGCCAGGTTGCTTTTGAATATCGAACCCGAGCCTTCCTCGGCACGCTGGACTGAACCGACGCATGTATTCGCTTGCCCGCCCCTTCCTGTTCTCGCTCGACGCCGAGCGCGCCCACGGCCTCGGCCTGTCCGCATTGGACCTGGCCTATCGCACCGGCACCACGCCGCTGCTGGCCGCACGCATCGCGCCGATGCCCAGCACGGTGTTCGGGCTGACCTTCCCCAATCCGGTCGGCCTGGCCGCCGGCCTGGACAAGAACGGCGAGCACATCGACGCACTGTTCGCATTGGGCTTCGGCTTCGTCGAGATCGGCACCATCACCCCGCGCCCGCAGGCCGGCAACCCGCAGCCGCGGCTGTTCCGCCTGCCGGCGCACAACGCGATCATCAACCGCATGGGCTTCAACAATGCGGGCGTGGATGCGCTGGTGCGCAACGTCGAGCGCGTGCGCAACCGTCGGGGCATGCTCGGCATCAACATCGGCAAGAACAAGGACACCCCCAACGAACAGGCCGCAGATGACTACATCGCCTGCCTGGACAAGGTGTACCCGCTGGCCGACTACATCACCGTCAACATTTCCTCGCCAAACACCGCCGGCCTGCGCGAACTGCAGGAAGAAACCTCGCTGCGCCAGCTGGTCAGCCAGCTGCGTGAGCGCCAGGAAAGCCTGGCCGCCCGGCATGGCCGCCGCGTGCCGATGCTGGTGAAGGTTGCACCGGACCTCAGCGAGCGCGACATCGACGCCGCCGCACGCGTGCTGGGCGAACTGCAGGTGGACGGCGTGATCGCCACCAACACCACCGTCGACCACAGCAAGGTGGCCGGCGACCCGCTGGCCAACGAAGCCGGTGGCCTGTCCGGTGCGCCGGTGCTGGAGCAGTCCACGCTGGTGCTGCGCCGCCTGCGCGCGCGCCTGCCCGAATCGGTGCCGCTGATCGGCGTCGGCGGCATCCTGTCCGGTGCCGATGCGGTGGCCAAGATGGCTGCTGGTGCGGCGCTGGTGCAGTGTTACAGCGGCTTGATCTTCCGCGGCCCGTCGCTGGTATCGGAGTGCGTGGAGGCGATCCGTCGCCGCCGCGAAGCGCCGAGCCGCGGCGCGGTGGCCCCGCTGTGAGCGCGCCCATGGATACCGTCGACGGCAATGCCCCGCTGCGCTGGACGCTCACCCGCAACGCGCCGCTGCAGGCACTGAACACCTTCCATGTGCAGGCCAGCGCAGCCCAACTGCTGGAACTGCACGATGCCGCACTGCTGCCGGAAGTGCTGGCGCTGCCCGACGTGGCCAGCGGCCCGCTGCTGGTGCTGGGTGCCGGCAGCAACGTGCTGATCGCCGAAGACCTGCCCGGCACCGTGCTGGTGTTCGGCAACCGTGACATCAGTTTTCTTGAGCACCGCGCCGACCATGCGGTGATCCGCGCCGGCGCCGGCGTGCCCTGGCATGGCCTGGTGATGTGGTCGCTGCAGGAAGGCCTGTCCGGGCTGGAAAACCTGGCCCTGATTCCCGGTACGGCTGGTGCCGCGCCGATCCAGAACATCGGCGCCTACGGCGCGCAGGTTGGCGAGTTCATCCAGGCGGTCGAAGCCTGGGATTGCGAGGAGCAGGCCTGGGTGCGGCTGGACAATGAACAATGCGCTTTCGCCTACCGCGACAGCGTGTTCAAGCAGCAACCGGATCGCTACCTGATCACCGCCATCGAACTTAAGCTGCCGCTGCTGCACGATCTGCGCATGGACTACGCCGGCATCCGCGAGGAACTGCAGGCGCAGGGCGTGGAATTGCCGAGCGCGGTGGACGTGGCCAATGCGGTGATCGCGATCCGCCGCCGCAAGCTGCCCGACCCGGATGTGCTCGGCAATGCCGGCAGCTTCTTCAAGAACCCGGTGCTGCCGCTGGAACAGGTCGACGTGCTGCTGCAGCACTTCCCCGAGCTGCCGGTGTTCCCGGCAGACCGCGAAGACAAGCGCAAGGTCTCGGCGGCATGGATGATCGAGTCCTGCGGCTGGAAGGGCTTCCGCGAAGGCGATGCCGGCGTTGCGCCGAGCCACGCATTGGTGCTGGTCAACCACGGCAACGCCACCGGTGCTGAGCTGCTGGCGCTGGCGCGTCGCATCTCGGCCTCGGTGCTGGAGAAGTTCGGCGTGCCGATCGAACCGGAGCCCCGCCTGCTCGGCGCACAGTGGTGAACAGCCCCGCCCTCTCCCCCAGCGCCACCCCGATGCGGGCGGCGCTGCTGATGCTCGGCAGCACGATGGCATTCGGCCTGATGGCGGTGGCAATCCGCTATGCCACCCGTTACGTGCCCACCCAGGAAGTGGCGTTCTTCCGCAATGCCTTCGGCCTGCTGGCGCTGCTGCCGATGCTGCTGCGGCCGGGCCACGCGCCGCTGAAGACCCAGCAGCTGCCGCGCTATTTCGTGCGCAGTGCGATCGGCTTGGGTTCGATGCTGTGCGCATTCTGGGCCCTGGGCCATCTGCCGTTGGCGCAGGCGGTCTCGCTGTCGTACTCCACACCGTTGTTCGTCACCATCGCCGCCGTGCTGTGGCTGGGCGAGACCGTGCGTGTGCGCCGCTGGGCCGCGGTGGTGGTCGGCTTCATCGGTGTGCTGGTGATCGTCCGCCCCGGTACGGCGGGCTTCACTGCGGGCAGCCTGGTGGCGGTGGGTGCGGCCGTGCTCAGTTCGCTGGTGGCGATCCAGATCAAGCAGCTGACCCGCGTCGACAGCGCCGACACCGTGGTGCTTTACACGTACGTGTTCTGGGTGCCGCTTTCGCTGGTCCCAGCACTGTTCGTCTGGGTCTGGCCCACCGGCATGGCGTGGCTGTGGTTGCTGGCCACCGGCGTGCTCGGCACCATCGGCCAGCTGCTGTGGACACGTGCGCTGCGCCTGGGCGAAGTCTCGGCGCTGACCCCGATCAGCTTCCTGCAGCTGCCACTGGTGACGCTGTGCGGCTGGCTGCTGTTCAACGAAACCGTGGACCGCTGGACGATCATCGGCGCCGGCATCATCCTCGCCGCCAACGCCTACATCGCCCACCGCGAAGCCGTGCTGTCGCGCCGCGCCGCAAGCGCAGCGGCCTCGGCAGCAGCCAAGCCCGCCGAATGAAAACCGCCTCGATGGACAAGCCCTTGGTAGAGTCGACTGTTAGTCGACTGCATTCCGTTCGGAGCCTGCAAAACCCGCGCTGCGCGCGATAGTCGACTCTACCCGGGCGATCCTGGCAACGGCCCAGAACCTAATCCAACGCGCTATACACCCGCTCCGCAGCATCGAACACATTGCCCGGCGCGAACTGCTCACCCAGGTAGTGCAGCGACTGCCGGCGCAGCTGCGGCGAGCGCTCCTCACCGTCGCTGCCCAGCAGCACCTGCTGGAACTCGATCAGGTCCTGCAGGATGCGCCAGTGCCGGTACCACGCGATCCAGCGCGGATCCCCAAGGTCGCCGCCATAACCCTCCGCGAAATCGAGCGGATTCTCGCGACCCCAGCGACCGCCCACGGCGCCACCGATGAACATCAGGTCGCGCTCGCGCGGCGCCAGTGACAGGCCATCCCAGTCGATCAGATGCAGGCCGCCATCGTTGCCCATCAGCAGATTGCCGGCATGCAGGTCGGTGTGGCACAGATGCAGGTCGACCGGCGCCTCCTTCAATGCAGCGCGCAGCTCCAGCGCATGCGCATGCAGTGCCGCGATGCGCGCATGCTGCTGATCCCAGACCGAAGCGAATGCGCGCCCCAGCCCATCCTTCGCCACCGCCAGCCCTTCACCGGCCAACCATTGCCCCACCGTCTCCAGCGCCGCGGTTTCCAGCCGTACGATCGGCAATGCCTGCTGCAACTCCGGAGGCAGCCGCGCACCGTGCAGGCGTCGCAAGACCTCCCCCAGCCGCCGCCACTGCGTGCGGCTCAGCGCCGCCTCGAAGCCGGACTGGCCTTCGATATAGGGGAACAGGGTGAACTGCAGGCCCCAGCGCTGCACCGACGCGCCACCGGTCAGCGCCGGCCATGGCGCGACGATTTCGTCTATGCCGAGGGTGCCGCGCAGCCAATGCAGGCTGTCCCAGACCGAGGGATCAACCTGGTAGTTCCGGCATTTCAGCCACCATTGCCCGTGCCGCGCATCGATGCGATACACGCTGGCATTGGCGTCGGCACCCACCGGGCGCGGCACCACCGCAGTGGCCGTGATGCCATAGGATTGCTGAAGGACTTCGCCGAGATGCTGCGCCGAAGCGAATGACATGGATGCAAGCGGAAAGTATTACCTGCCGCCACTATCGCAGATGACTTCGCTGCGACACAGACATGTCCGTCACAACATCGTGCGGCGCAACCAAAGAACTAGCCCGCAATACGGCGCATCACCGCCTCCAGCGGACCGCGCGCGAACTTCCATGACCACAGCCACGCCGCAGCGGTCGCGAGCATCAGGAACAGCAGTGCCCACAGCAGTACCGAGGCCAATGACGCGCTGCCGTCCAGGAGGCCCAGGCTTTCCAGCGTGCCCATGCCCAGCAGGATGTGGCCGACATACAGGGTCAAGGTCATGCGTCCCGCCGCCGTGAAGGGCTCCAGCCAGTCACCCGGGTGTACCCGCATGAGCCACAGGCAGGCGGCAATCACACTGCAGGCCGCGCCCGCCCCGGTCAGCACATAGGCAGGACCCGGCGGCATCGGCTGCGTTCCCAACCACGCCTGCCACGGCGTTCCCTGGGCCAGATGCTGCACACCATGGCCGGCGCCGATCAGCAGCAGGCCCAGCACCAGCAGCGCGTGCTGGACCCTCGGCTGCGACAGTTGCAGGCGTGCCAGCAGCATCCCCAGCAAGAAGAAGCACAGCCACGGCAGCAGCGGATGGAAGCCATTGAACAGCAGGTTGCGGACCGCGCCCGGCCATTGCCACAGACCGGCGTATTCCAGCGTCTGCCAGTTCCATCCCTGACTGTAATCCCAGTGCAGCAACGCCCAGAACGAACAGGCCGCCAGACCCACGATGCTGCCCAGCAACACCCGCGGCGAGGCGCGCAGCCACACCACGGCCAACGCGAAATACACCGCGTAGTAGTGCAGGATATCGGCCGGGAACAGGGTCAGGTTGAGCAGGCCCAGCGCCAGCAGGAACGCAGCACGCCGCCAGGTCTGCATGCTGGCCTGCCACCAGGGCTGCCGCTGCGTTGCCAGCACCAGGCCAAGACCGGCCAGGGTGACGAACGTCGCCGAGGCCTTGCCTTCCAGCAGATGGAAGACGCCGGCCAACCAGCTCGTACCCTCTGCAGGCACGGCCATCGCCAGGCGGAAGTTGACCAGCACCATGCCGGCCAGTGCGAGGTAACGCGCCAGGTCCAGCCCGTGCAGTCGCCGGTCAGCAGCGCTCATGCACGCGCCCCCAGCAGCAGCACGAGCAGGCCAAGATCCAGCGATGCATCCTCGGTGCCATCGGCTTCGCCCAGCCCCCGACGCAGCGCATCGCTTTCGATCGCATCCAACAGCACCTGCGCCTGCAGCGCCGGGGCCAGCGCGGGTCGCCGCCGCTCGCGCTGCGCAACACGCAGCAGGGCATCGCCCAGCACCTGCTGCAGCTGCCTGCGGTTGGCCGCAAAGGCCTTGGCCACGGCAGGGTTGCGCGCACTCTCGGCCAGCACCTCGACCGCAAGCGTTGCCCATTCCGGCTGCCGGCACAGTGCATGGAAATCCTGCAGGAAGGCCATCACCTGTGTCCGCTCACCGTCGGCGGCCGCCAGGCGCTGCAGCATCGGAGCCAGCTCTTCGCTCTCGGCCACCGCTACCGCAAGGATGATCGCCTCCTTGCCCGGGAAATGGTTGTAGAGATTGCCCAGGCTGACCCCGGCAGCCTGCGCGATGTCGCGCATGCTGGTCTGGTGGAATCCCTTGGCGAGGAAGCACTGCAGGGCGGCCTGCAGGATTTGCGTGACACGTTGCTCGTTGCGGTCTGTTCGGTTCATGGCATCAATTGTGAACGAACGTTCGTACATTTTTAAAGGGGGCGAAATCCATCGGCAGGGCACCGTTCAGCGCCGCCCTACCCGACCCTGCGCAGCTTCAGAAAAACTCGTCGAGCAGCCGATAGAACGCCAACCGACGCTCATCAGCCACCGCGCCATAGCGCTGGAACAGCGGGGCTACCCAGCGCGTGTCACCGAAGTTGTGGACGATGCTGCGCGCGGCCAGCGCAAGGTCCTGATAGCGGTCGGCCACACCCAGCCGGCCACAGTCGATGAAACCACTGAAGCGGCCCTCGGCCACCATCAGGTTGGGCAGGCAGGCATCACCGTGGCTGACCACCAGATCTTCATGCGCGGGCTGGCTGGCGAGCAGCTCGGCAAGGACCTGCTGCGGGCTCTGCCCCAGGCGCTCATCATCGAAATCATCGGCATCGACCAGACCCGCTTCGACGCGCGCCACTGCGGCCTGCACACGCGACGCCAGCCGCTGGTCGAACGGGCAGGCCGCCACCGGCAAGGCATGCAGCCCGCGCAGCGCGTCGGCCAGCACCTCCACCAGCTGCTGCGGGGCGAGTTCCGGCGAGGACGCCAGATCACGGCCCGGCAACGCGCTCATCAGCAACCAGCGCCGGCCCGCGTCCTCGGCGGTGGCGATCACCGTCGGCGCCGGCTGGCCCTGCGCCTGCAGCCAACGCAGGCGGGCGATCTCATGACCCAGCTCACTGAAGGCATCGATCACTTCCGATTTCAGGAAGGCATCGGCCTGCCCCGGTCGATGCACGCGAGCGACGTCCGCACGCGAAACCCCGATCGACTGCCGCTCGATGCGCGCGCCGGCCAGCGCTTCGCGCCACGCCGATGGCAACGGCATGCCGTCGCTGCTTGCGGGTGTTGCCTGCATGCCGGGGTGCTCCAGTTGCCGGTGACCCCATGGATTCTCGCTCATTCCGTGGCAACTGCAGCCAGCAGCGCAGCTGCAAGATACAGGCCCAGACCGAACACACTGTGTGCGACCAGGCTGCGCAGGCGGGCCTTGCCCGGCGCCGGCGTCTTCGATGCCGCGATGCCCGCGCCCATGCACGGCTGCAGGATGAAGAAGGGCGCGGCCACACTGAGAATGCCGAACAGCAGTGCGGGCAGCACGGTAGGGGCACGCAGCCAATCTGTGCCGACCACCGCCAGCAGCAGCCCAGCGAAGATCACCCCGATCAGGTAATGCGCGGTCCAGCCCAGCGCGCGTTCACCGTCGACCACCGCCGAGCGGCCGATGCCATCGTGACGGAAGCGCCCGCGCGGCAGGTGGCCCAGCCAGCGCCCCACCATCGCGAAATCCAACGAGGGAATGCCAAGCAGGCGCCGTTGCAGCAGCGCCCACAGATCCATCACTGCGGTCGCTCCCACACCGATCAATACCGCATCCACTGCCCATGTCGCCAGCCCGCTCATATCGCATACCTTCAATTATTTGCTTGAATGATAGACCGATGCTAGCGTGAGCCGCATGAACGCCGCAACCGATCCGCCACCGTCGCCGCTGGAAGCACTGGCCGAGATCGCCCGCACCCTCGGCCATGCTCACCGCCTGGCCCTGCTGGAACACATCGCCCAGGGTGAACGCGCGGTGGAACGGCTGGCCGAGCTGACGGGGCTGTCGGTAGCCAATACCTCCCAGCATCTGCAGCAGCTGCGCCGCGCTGGCCTGGTACAGACCCGTCGCGACGGCAAGCGCATCCTCTACCGCAGTGGTGATGGCCCGCTGGGCAACCTGATGGCCGCGCTGCGCGACTACGCCGACCACCAGCGCAGCGAAATGCACGATGTGATTGCCGACAGCGTGCTGCGCCGCGATGCATTGGATGGGCTGACGGTGGAACAGCTGCTGCAGCAACGAGACAGTGTGGTGCTGCTGGATGTGCGGCCACAGGAAGAATTCTCGCTGGGGCACCTGCCCGGCGCGCTGAACATTCCCGTTACGGAATTGCGTGCACGGATGGATGAACTACCGCGTGCCGTCCACATTGTGGCCTATTGCCGCGGGCCCTACTGCGTGCTTTCCAACGATGCGGTGGCGATGCTGCGCGAGGCCGGACTGACCGCGCAGCGGCTCGCCGCCGGTTACCCCGAATGGAAAGCCGCGGGCCTGCAGGTCGATCTGCCCCAGCACTGAGTGAGTTGCGTGTCATGGATGATGTGTTCTCCCCGTTGATCGACAGCTGCTGGCGGCGCCTGTTCGCGGGCGAAGGCGTCCTGCAGGATGGCCCAGCGCTGCACATTGCCTGCAGCGACGAGCTCGATGAGGGCGAGGACGGCATGCTGCTGCAGCCGGTTTCCGGCCCTGCGCGCGCACTGCTGCGCCCTGCGCTGGCTGAACGCCTGCAATTGCAGGTACGCGCACAGTGGACCCTGGAACATCTGCAACAGCGCCTGATCGACATCGGCCAGCGCACGCATGGCGCAGACCGCATTTTCTATTTCCCTGCCGCATCCCTGGCGGCATTGGCCGAACACCCTGCTCCACCCCACATCCGCCGTCTCGGCCCGGCCGACGCAGCCGCGTTCGACGTGTTCCAGGCCAGCGCCAGTGAGGAGGATCTCGATGCGGCCTGGGTCGAACTCGATCACTGGCAGGTATTCGGCGCCTTCGACGGCGAGCGGCTGGCCGCTGCCGGCAGCCTGTATCCGTGGAGCCTGGATCCAACGCTCGCCGACATGGGCGTGCTGACCCTGCCCGAGGCCCGCGGCCGTGGGCACGCGCGCCAGCTGGTACACGCCATGGCCGTGTCCGCGCAGGCGGCCGGGCTGCAGCCTCAGTACCGTTGCCAGCTCGACAACACCGCCTCGATCATTACCGCCGAGCGCAGCGGCCTGCGTGCGTTCGCCGATTGGGACACCCTTCTGGCGGCCGACTGAGGCCGCCGCAGTACAACAAGGAAGCAACATGAAATTGATGGTCATCGGCGCCAGCAGGGGCCTCGGTCGGGCGTTCGTGGAAGGCCTGTGCAGTGCCGGCGACACCGTCATCGGCGTTTCGCGCAGCCGTCCGCGCGACCTTGAATGCCCCGAAGGCGTCACCCTGCAGTGGATTGAAGCCGATCTGTCCCAGCCGACCGTGGCTGCCGACCACATCGCGGCGCAGGCACCGGCCGATATCGATGTGCTGATACACAACCTGGGCATCTGGGAGGACAAAGCCTTCAGCGACGCGTACGACTTCCTCGATGAAAGCGATGCCGCGCTCACGCAGCTGGTCGACGTCAACATCAGTGCGACCCTGGTGCTGCTGCAGCGGCTGTTGCCACGCGTGCTGACCTCGCCGCGCCCGCAGCTGGTGCTGACCGGCTCGACCTCGGCACTGCCGCGCAGCGGCCGCCCGGAAGTGGCGTTCGGTGCGTCCAAGTTCGCACTCAATGGCATCGCCGATGCGCTGCGCGAAGGCTTCCGCGATCGCTGCCTGGCGGTGACCAGCCTGCAACTGGGCTACCTAAACACCGACGATGCACTGTCGGTGCCGGTTGCAGAGGCCGCAGCCCGCGGCGACGGCGCACTGGTGCCGGTGCATGACGTCGTCGCGATGGTGCGCGCGTTGCTGCAGTTGTCACCGTCCGGCTTCGTGCGCGAACTGGTGCTGCCGGCCATCGCCGACCCGCGCTACTGACCGTAGAGACCTTGGTCGGGACCCATGGTGGCCGCGTACGCGCCTGTGGTTTAACCTGCTCGCACTGGCCGTCGGTCACAGGCGGGAACCTGCTATGGATGCGCTATCACGGGTCTCGGCCCAGGTCCTGGACAGCGCCCTGCCCAGCCTGCCGTTGTACCTGCTGCAGGCCACGGCGGTGATCGGCATGATCGGCGTACTGCTGATCGCCACCCGCCGCTCCGGCCATGCCATCGAAGGCCGCCGCCTGTATGTAGGCGTGGCACTCGGCCTGATCTACCTGTTCAACGCCTGGTTCGTCGCTGGTTACACCCAGGGTGTAGTCAAGCTCAATCTCGGCTTCGACATCCTGCTGATCAGTGGACTGCTCGGTGGCTGGCGCGGCGGCCTGGCCTGCCTGGCCGCCAGCCTGCTGGCCCGTTACCAGTTCTCGGGCACCCAGTTCTTCCTTCCCGCAAGCATCGAAGCCACCCTGCAGATGATGGCCGGCATCTGGCTGCGCACGCGCCTGCACCCACGCATGCTCGGCGAGCTGTCAGCGCGCATGATCCTGCAGGCGTGGGGCGTGCGCATCGCAGTGACGGCGCTGGGGCTGGCGCTGGGCGTGGCCATCATCGGGGCCGCGCAGCTGCCGGTTGCCGAGCTGGCGATCCAGCGCGTACTGGCGCTGCCGGTGTCGCTGCTGGTGCTCGGCGCAGTGTTCGCGCTGGTCTACAACGATGCACAGATCGATGCACAGCGGCAGCGTGAGCAGGCCTGGCTGCGCATCGACCCGATCAGTGGCCTGCCCAACATGCGCGCGCTCGGCGAGCGGCTGAAGCACTACTGGCGTGACAAGGATGGCGTAGGCAAGGCCTGCCTGGTGGTGGCCGAGATGGGCAACCTGCGCGACCTTCGCCTGCGCTATGGGCCGCTGCAGGACAGCGGCCTGTGGCGGCACGACAGCACCGACGAAGTGCATCAGCTGCTGCCCTCGCTACCGGCGCACCAACTGGAGATCTACCAGTTCGGCGACGCGGCGTTGGCGATCCTGGTGCCTGACACCTCGCTGCCCGAGCTGCGCACGCAGGCACAGATCACCGACCTGGCACGCAACCTGGCTGATCTGGTCGGCCGCGACTGGCCGGGTTTCCGCCCACTGTTCCGCTGTGCGGTGGTCGAGCTGAAGCCACCGGCCACTGCCGACGATGGCCATCTACCATTCCGCGCGATCACCCTGGCGCTGAGTGCGATCGAGTCGGGCGTGGTGTTTTTCGATGATCCGGTCCAGCGCGACAGCGAGATCGACGCGTTGATCGAGCGCGCGCTCGAGCACTGGCTGCAGCATGGCGACGCGCCGCTGTGCTACCAGCCCAAGCATCGCCTGCGGGACCGGCAGCTGGTCGGCGCCGAGGCACTGCTACGCATGCGTGACGGCGAGGACCGGCTGATCGCACCGATGCGGGTGATCTCGTTGCTGCGTCGGCACGGCCGGCTGGCCGATCTGGAATGGGCGACGCTGCAGTCAGCCATCCATTTCCTGCAGCGCTGCCATCAGGAAGGCAGCAAGCTGACGATCGCGGTCAATGTTTCCGCCGAGTCCCTGCGCCTGCCCGACTTCGGCCTGCGCCTGCAGGAGCTGCTGCAGTTGCACGACGTGCCGGGGTTGATGCTGCGCCTGGAAATCGTCGAGTGGACCGAGATCGTCGAGCGCGATGTGGTCGACGCCAACATCGCGCAGCTGCTGGCCGCCGAGGTGACACTGTCACTGGACGATTTCGGCGCGGGCTACTCGACCCTGATCCTGCTCTCACAGCTGGCCATTGCCGAGGTCAAGATCGAGCAGGCGCTGATCGCCACGCTGTCCGATGCAAAGTCACAGTCCATTGTCCGCTTCATCGTCGAAGTCGCGCATCGCTGCGGCGCCATCGTGGTGGCCGAGGGCACTGAGACCCTTGCCCAGGAGCAGCAGCTGCGCGCCCTGGGCGTGGATGTCGGGCAGGGTTATCTGTACTCGGCAGCGCTACCGGCGGATGAGTTCCGCCGTTTCGCTGCCAGCTAGATCGCGTAGAAACCCAGGAACATCGCCACCGCCGATTCGGCCACGCGTGCGCGCTCCTGTTCGTTCAACGGCGCCTGCCCCATAGTCACCTGCGGCCAGAACGCAAAGCTTTTCACCAGGCCGTGCAGCTGGTGGCCAGCAAACTCCGGATCGACCTTGCGCAGCCGCCCATCGGCGATGGCCGCACGGATCCAGGCACTCTCGCCACTCTCCTTCTCGCCCATGCGGCAAACGATCGCCTGCGCCCGTTCCGGTGAATGGATGATCTCGGCCATCGCCACCCGCGCCAGGTCGATGAAGTTGGCATCGCTGAGCAGTTCCAGCTTCTGGCCCAGCAGCTGCAGCAACTGTGCCTGCAGCGGCTGATCGGTGCGATACGGCAAAGCGTCGCTGGCCACGCTGCGCTCCCACAGCTCCTCCAGGATCATCGAGAACAACGCTTCCTTGCTCGGGAAGTGGTTGTAGACGGTGCGCTTGGAGACCCCGGCCACCTCGGCGATGCGATCCATGCTGGTCGCCTCGTAGCCGGCCGCGCGGAACTCCTCCACCGCCGCCCGCACGATGGCTTCGCGTTTGCGGTCGGTCAGGCGTTGCGGGGCACGGGGCATGGCGGAAACCAGATAACTGAACGGATGCGCACATTTTACACCCGGGAGTGTACTTTTGAAAAACACGAAACTACACTGTGCAGTGTACCCAGCGGACGTCACCCATGAAGCGCCTGCTCCTTGTCCTTTTGCTTGGAATCCTCGCCGTGACCGCCTACACCTTCTGCAAGTCCTGGTCCCTCCCCGACTTCCCCGATTCGCCGCAGTACCGCGATGGCAGGTTCCGCAATGCCCTGCCGCGTCCGGCAATGGGCCTGCGCGATGGCGCGGAGATCTGGTGGACCTTCCTGTTCAACAAGCCCAAGGGCACCGTGCCGGCGCACCCCATTCCGGTGCAGCCGCTGGACCGCGCAACCCTGGACGCCGCACCTGATCGCAGCCTGTTCCGGCTTGGGCATTCCACGATCCTGCTGAAGCTGCGCGGGCAGTACTGGCTGACCGACCCGGTGTTCTCCGAGCGCGCCTCGCCGGTGCAATGGATGGGCCCGGCCCGCTTCCACGCGCCGCCGATCAGCATCGACGAACTGCCGCCGATCGCCGGCGTGATCCTCTCGCACAATCACTACGACCACCTGGACCACGCCGCGGTGATGCAGCTGGCCGGCAAGACCACGCGCTTCATCGCCCCGCTTGGCGTGGGCGACCAGTTGATTGCGTGGGGCGTGGACGCCAGCAAGGTGGAACAGCTGGACTGGTGGCAGTCGACCGAAGCCAGCGGCCTGCGCCTGACCGCCACCCCGGGCCAGCACTTCTCCGGCCGTGGGCTGGGCGACAGCGACCGCAGCCTGTGGGCTTCGTGGGTGATCCAGGACGGCGACTTCCGCATCTTCTTCAGCGGCGACACCGGCTATTTCGATGGCTTCAAGACCATCGGCGAGAAGTACGGCCCGTTCGACCTGACCATGATCGAAACCGGCGCCTACGACCCGCGCTGGGCGTTCGTGCACATGCAGCCCGAACAGACTCTGCAGGCGCACCTGGACCTGCGGGGCAAGTGGCTGCTGCCGATCCACAACGGCACCTTCGACCTGGCCCTGCACGCCTGGCAGCAGCCGTTCGAGCGCATCACCGCCCTGGCCGCCGCAAAGAACGTGCCGGTGGCCACGCCGATGATGGGCGAAGCACTGGACATGCAGGCGCCCGAAGCGGGCACGCGCTGGTGGGAGATGGTGGAGCTGTAACGGGGTAACTCGACGCAATGCATCCCACGGCTCTACACCGGAAAGCAGACCGCGGTGGCACCGGCCACGCCCAGCAGCGTTGCAGTGCGTCATGTAACCGATTACACGCCCTGCTAGCGTAGCGCCTGCCCGATTCCGGCCGCACCTGCGAGGCTGTCCGCAATGACGTTGCGCGTTGAACGTTCCAGGCTCTCCCCCCTGCCCCCCTTCGTCCGGCCAGCCTTCACGCTGCTGCTTGCCACCCTCGCCTCGGCCGCACACGCGCAGAACCTGCCTCCCCGTACCCAGTGGCAGGCCAGCGCGTCGTCGCAGCAGGTTCCGGCGATGGCGATCAGCCACCTGATCGACAACGATCCGAAGACGGTGACCGGTGGCGCGTTCAGCCCCGGCCACTGGTTCCAGATCGATCTCGGCAAGCCTGCGATGCTGGCCGGTGCACGCCTCACCTGGGATGTTTCCAACCCCGAAGGCTATTCGCTGCAGACCTCGCTCGACGGCAAGCAGTGGCAAAGCGCCTACGTCATGGGCGATTCGCTGGGTGGCATCGAAACCCTGTACTTCGCGCCGCGACAGGCCCGCTACCTGCGCCTGGCCAGCCCGCAGCGCACCTCCGACTGGGGCGTATCCATCTTCGAAATGGAACCGCTCGACACCGCACTCAGCGCACGGGTGACCGGGCTGGGCGCCACCCAGTCCGCTGCGCTGTGGCAGGGCGGCGGCACGGTTGCCATCCCCGCAGGCAAAGGCGGCATCCACACGCTCGACATCACCCTGCCCCGCGCCCAGCCCAGCACCGGGCTGGCAGTGGACTGGGCCAACGTGCACGGCGCTGCACGCCTGCAGGCACAGGACGCACAGGGCCGCTGGCACGAACTGGCGCGCGACGCGCAGGCGGCGACCCGGCAGCAGAGCTGGCTGGCGGCCGACGCGCCACTGGACATCAAGGCACTGCGGCTGACCGTGGAAGGTGATGCCCCCCAGGTCAAACGCATCCGCCTGCTCGGCCCGAAGGCGGTGATGACGCCGATGAAGCGCTACCAGATCGCCGCCAGTGGCGCGCAGCGCGCGTTGTTCCCTGCCTCGTTGCACATGCAGCAGACCTACTGGACCGCAGTCGGTGTGCATGCGGGCCGGCAGAAATCGATCTTCGACGAATACGGCAACATCGAAGCCTACAAGGGCGCACCGCTGGTGCAGCCGATCTGGCGCAGTGCCGATGGCCGCGCGACCGGTGCCGCCGAACAACCGGTGCAGCACGCACTGCGCGATGGCTGGAAGCCGATGCCGTCTGCCACGTGGTCACCGCAGCCCGGGCTGGAACTGCGCAGCGAAGCCTTTGCCATCGAGCGCGACGGGCAACCGGTCACCTTCGTGCGCCATCGCCTGCGCAACACCGGCAGCGCGGCCATCGAAGGCACGCTGACCCTCGCAGTGCGACCGATGCAGATGAACCCGCCGTGGCAGAACGGCGGCCTGTCGCCGATCCGCCAGGTGGCCGTCGAAGGCAACAGCGTGCGCGTCAATGGCCGCACGCTGCTGCAGTCACTCAGCGCGGTGGATGCCGCTGGCACCGCGGCCTTCGGCAACGAAGGTGACACCGAGATCACCACGGCCATCGCCAGCGGGCAGCTGCCTGCCGCACAGCAGGCACGCGATGAGCAAGGATTGGCCGCAGCCGCATTGAGCTACCGGATCCGCCTCGCCCCCGGTGCCAGCGACGCGGTGGTGGTGGCCTTCCCGCTCGGTACCGCCACCGCCGATGCCAATGGCGTGCTGCCGGAAGCACCGGCCCTCAGCCTTGCGTCGCTGCCGCGCGACGGCGACAAGGCCTTCGACACGCTGGCCAGCCGCGCCTCCGCCGATTGGCAGGCGCGGCTGGGCCAGGTCGGCCTGCGCCTGCCCGACCCTTCACTGGTGGACATGCTGCGCGCACAGGCCGCCTACATGCTGATCAACCAGACCGGCCCGGCCATGCAGCCCGGCCCGCGCAACTACAACCGCTCCTTCATCCGCGATGGCATGGCCACCTCGGCCGTGCTGCTGCGCATGGGCGAAGCCAAGGTGGCACGCGACTACCTGGCCTGGTACAGCGAACACGGCGTGCACGGCAATGGCCTGGTGTCGCCCATCCTCAACGACGATGGCAGCGTCAATACCGGCTTCGGTTCGGATATCGAGTACGACAGCCAGGGCCAGTACGTCACCATCGTTGCCGACGTCGCCCGGCTCGATGGCGGGCCGGAAAGCGTGCGTGCCTACCTGCCCAAGGTGAAGGCCGCGCTGCGCTTCCTGCAGGAACTGCGCGAACGCACGCTGGTGCCGGGCTACATGGCCGACCAGCCATCGCCGGAGCGCTTCGCCGGCATCCTTGCGCCGTCGATCAGCCACGAGGGCTATCCCTCACCCACCCACAGCTACTGGGACGACTACTGGGGCCTGAAGGGCTGGCATGACGGCGCGTGGCTGGCCGAATCGCTGGGCGACCACGAAACCGCCACGTGGGCGCGCGAACAGTACAAGGCGCTGTATGACGCACTGCATGCCTCGATCCGCGCAACGATGGCATGGAAGGGCATCGACTTCATTCCCTCATCGGCCGACCTCGGCGACGGCGATCCGACCGGTGTATCGATCGCTCTGGACCCCACCGGCGCCCAGAGCGTGCTGCCGGCCGAAGCCCTGCGCACCACCTTCGCCCGCTACCTGGACGATGTGCGCAAGCGCAACCAGCCCGGTGCGCTGTATGCCTACACGCCGTATGAAATCCGCAACGTGCTGAGCTACGTGCACCTGGGCCAGCCCGAAGCGGCCGACGAACTGCTGCAGGGCCTGCTGCACGATCGCAGGCCGCTGGAATGGCAGGTGCTGGCCGAGGTCGTGCACTCGCGGTTGCGCTTCCCGCGCTACCTGGGCGACATGCCACACACCTGGATCGGCGCCGAATACGGCCGCACCCTGTTTGGCATGCTGATGCGCGAGGACGACGACGCGTTGTCGCTGCTGCCGGGTACGCCTCCTTCGTGGGTCGCTGGCGACGGCCTGGCCGTGGACCGCCTGCCCACCGCCTATGGCACCCTGCAGATGCAGGCACGCCAGCGCGACGGCAACCTGACCGTGTCGCTCGGCAAGGGACTGCGCAAGGGCACGCCGGTACGCGTATGGTGGCCCAGCCGTACCCTGCCCAAGGACGTGCGCGTGGATGGGCGATCGGTACGGAACTTCGACAAGGACGGCGTGCTGCTCGATGGCCCGTTCCGCACCCTGGAGGCACGTTGGCAGTAATGCCGATGCAGGAACCGAAGTGATCGAACTTCTACTCGATGGCAGCCCTGTCGCCGCCGCTACCGACGATCAGCTGGCCAGCGCACTGGCGCTGGCCGCATCCATGCCCCAGTTCGAGCTGTGGGCATCGGTGCCCGACGGCCCATCGCTGTGCATGCTGCGCAATGCCGAGCATGCATGGCTGATGTACCTGCGCGAGCCCGGCGATGACGGCTTCCATTCCTGCGGAAACGAACACCGCGCCGGCAACGCCTACTTCCGCCTCGACAATGGCCAGGTGGATGGCTATCCCCTGGCGTGGTGCATCGGCATCGAGGCGTGCTTCGCCGCGATCAGTTTCTTTCACGGCAATGGAGGCGCCCGCCTGGAACACATCGATTGGCAGCCCTGACCCCGGTAGAGGCCGACCTTGGTCGGCAGCGCTGCCTCGCAACCCGGTGGGTGCCAACCGTTGGTTGGCACGCCCTTCGGTAGATGCCGACCTTGGTCGGCACGCCCCGCCTCGCATTCCGGTGGGTGCCAACCGTTGGTTGGCACGCCTGCTTCAGAACCCTGGCAACCCCGGCGGATTGGTCTGCGACTGCGGCACCGCTTCCTCGGCTACGTTCCAGCGCGCCAGCACCTTCGCGTAGGTGCCGCTGCTGATCTGGGTGTTCAATGCCTGGGTCACCGCATCGGCCAGGCCACTGCCCTTGCGGGTGGTCACCGAAATCGCCGCTGCGTCCGGCCAGCCACCCGGGAACAGGCCGACCCGGCGCACCTTGCCATCACGCGCGGAATAGGCGCCGGTGGCATTCGGCTCGAACGACACGTCGGCGCGGCCGGTGATCACTGCCAACCGCCCGATCACCGCATCATCGAAGTACTGGTACTCCACCGGTTTCAGGCCTGCGGCGATGTTCTGCTTGTCCCATTGGCGCAGGATCTGGTCCTGGTTGGTGCTGGCCCCCACCACCACTTTCAGCCCTGCAACGTCGGCCGGTGTGGCGATCTTCTGGATCGGGCCATCGGTGCGGGTATAGATGCCCAGCAGGTCGAAACGATAGCTGGAGAAATCGAACTTCTTCTTGCGTTCTTCAGTGACCGTCACGTTCGACAGCACCGCATCGTACTTGCCCGATTCCAGCCCCAGCGGCCAGTCGGCCCAGGCCACCGGCACCACCACCAGCTTCAGGCCCAGGCCATCGGCGATCAACCGCGCGATGTCCGGCTCCACGCCCACCACTTCCTTGCTGTCGGCACCGTAGTCGGCCAATGGCAGCTGGCCGGGATGGGTGGCGATGGTGAATGCGCCCGGGGTGACGAAGCGATAGCCGGCCGGAATCAGCGCCTGCGCCTTCGGATCGGGCGTGCCCTTCAGTATCTGCGCGTTGCTGGCGGCCAGCGAGGTCGCCGCAACGGGCACGCCCTCGGGGCCCTGGCGCACGCGCGAATAGACGATGCCGGCAATGCCGATGACCAGTACACCGACGATCAACAGGGTGCTGCGGGCGGGGCGTCGCTGCGATGCTGGGCTCATGGCGGTTCTCGAAATGGGGTTACAGGGTCTTGGCCAGGAAATCGGCGGTGCGTTGCTGGCGCGGGTGTTCAAACAGCGCGTCCGGCGTGCCCTGCTCGATCACCCGGCCCTGGTCCATCATCACCACGTGGTCGGCCACGCGGCGGGCGAAGCCCAGTTCGTGGGTGACGATCACCAGCGTGGTGCCGGAACTGGCCAGTTCCTCGATCACGCTCAGCACCTCCGACACCAGCTCCGGGTCCAACGCGGAGGTCGGCTCGTCGAACAGCAGTACCTTCGGCTGCAGGGCCAGCGCGCGGGCGATGGCCACACGCTGCTGCTGGCCGCCAGACAGCTGGCGCGGGAAAGCATCGGCCTTGTCGGCCAGCCCCACCCGCTCCAGCAGGGTGCGTGCCTGCTGCTCGGCCTGGGCGCGCGAAATGCCGCGCACCGCGATGGGCGCTTCGATGATGTTCTCCAGTGCGGTCATGTGCGGGAACAAGTTGAAGCCCTGGAACACCATGCCGACTTCCGCGCGGCGACGGCGGATCTCACCTTCCGGCAGCTCGTACAGGGTGTCGCCGTCGCGGCGGTAACCGATCAGCTGGCCGCCCACGGTGACGAAGCCGCTGTCAGCACGCTCTAGGTGATTGATCAGCCGCAGCAGCGTGGACTTGCCCGCACCGGACGGACCAATCAGTACGGTCACGCTGCCGGCCCTCAGTTCCAGATGCACGTCATCAAGCACCGTCTGCTCGCCGAAGGCCTTGCCCACTCCCTGCAGGGACACAGCCGCGCCCGTTCCGGCCTCGATCGGCACGGCAAATGCCGCGCGGCTGGGCACGCGTGCAGCGGTCGCCGCCGCCCGCGGAGCTGCAGACGATACCCGCGACACGTTGCGCTCATGCTGCAGCTGGCCGCGGGCAAAGCGCTGCTCCACCCGCCGTTGCAGCAGCGACAGCACCGTCAGGATCACCAGGTACCAGACGGTAGCCACCATCAGCAGCGGCACCACCTCCAGGTTGCGCCGGTAGATCACCTGCACGGTGTAGAACAGCTCCGGCAACGCCAGCACGTAGACCACCGACGTGCTCTTGGCCAGGCCGATCACATCATTGAATGCTGCTGGCAGGATCGAACGCATCGCCTGCGGCAGGATGATGCGGCGCACCTGGCGCCCACGCGGCAGGCCCAACGCTGCGGCCGCCTCGTACTGGCCGTGGTCGACCGACAGGATGCCACCACGGATCACCTCGGCCGAGAACGCCGCCTGGTTCAAGGTGAGGCCGAGCACGGCGGCAGTGAACACGCCGATCAGCTGCGTGGTCGGGTACGAGAACAGGCTGATGCCGGTGAATGGAACGCCCAGTTCGATGGTGCTGTACAGGTAACCCAGGTTGTTCAGCAGCAGCAACAACACCAGCAGCGGAATCGAACGGAACAGCCACACGTAGCCCCACGACACTGCCGACAACAGCGGTGAACCGGAGACCCGGGCCAAGGCCAGCAAGGTGCCCAGCGCGAAGCCGAGGCCGGTACCGAGTGCGGTCAGCAGCAGCGTTCGCCCCAACCCTTCCAGTACCGGCCGGGCAAAGAACCACTCGGCGAACGTGCCCCAGCCCCAGCGCGGATTGCCCAGCACCGACTGCAGGCCGATCAGGATCAGCGCGAGTGCCAACACCGTGCCGATCACCTGCAGCGGATGCCGCGCCGGCACGATCTTCAGCGCCGTGGCCGGCTGGCGGACAATGCCCTCGATGGCAGTGGAAGGCGTACTCATGCCGCCGCTCCATGCAGTGCGAGGGTAGCTGCGTCGCCCGCCTGTGACTGTGGCACCAGGTGTTTCTCGAACGGCAGATGCGCGATGGTTTCCGGGTCCGCATGCAGATCGAACAACGCGGTGTAGCCGTGACTGAGGTACAGGCCGACCGCCTCGGGCTGGCGGAAGCCGGTGGTCAGGAACACGCGCCGATAGCCCTGCCGCGCAGCCTGGTCCTCCAGTTCCTGCAGCACGCGCCGGGCGATGCCCTGCCGACGCAGGCCAGGCAGCGTCCAGATGCGTTTGAACTCAGCGGTGTCCTCATCGCGATGCGGCATGAACGCGCCACCGGAAATCGCCACGCCGTCGCGCAGCAGCAGCACGAACGCACCGACCGGGGCAGCGAAGGCTTCGGCCGGATAGCGCTGCAGTTCCTCGCGGGCACTGCCACCGATACGCCGGCGCACGTCCGCATAGCGGTGGTCGTACTCCTGCTCCAGGCCGTCGAACAACGGGCGCGCCAGGGGGTCGTCCACCGAGGTGTACAGGAACCGATCGTTATCGTACCGCACGCTCATGCCACGTCCTCCACCAGATAGTGCTCGGCCAGACGCGCCCACAGGCTGGCCGCCGGGGCGATGGCCGCGTCGTTGAACACATAGCGCGGGCTGTGCAGCGGCGCGCTGTCGCCGTTGCCGACGAACACGAAACTGCCCGGCCGTGCCTGCAGCAGGAAGGCGAAGTCCTCGCTGGCGGTACGCGGTGCGAAGGCCTCCACCACCTGCCCTGCGCCGAAGCCCTGTACCGCCACCTCGCGGACGTAGGCCGTCTGCTCGGGGTGGTTGATCACGCTGGGGAAGCCGCGCGGGAATTCGATCTCGGCACGCGCACCGAAGGCAGCGGCGGTCTGCTCGGCAATGTCGGTGACCCGCCGGCGCAGCGTATCGCGCACCTCCGGCAGGTACGCGCGCACGGTCAGCTTCAGCTCCACCACATCGGGGATGACATTGGCCGCCTGCCCACCGTGGATCGAGCCGACGGTGACCACGCCCATCTGCCGCGGATCGACATTGCGCGACACCACGCTCTGCAGCGCGGTGATGATGTGCGCGGCAGCCAGGATCGGATCGACGCTGCCCTGCGGCTCGGCGCCGTGGCCGCCCTTGCCGATCACCCGCAGACGCGCCCAGTCCACCGATGCCATCGCCGGTCCGTCGACGAAGCCGAAGTGCCCCACCGGCACGCCCGGCCAGTTGTGCAGGCCATAGATGGCATCGACCGGGAAGCGTTCGAACAGGCCATCGGCGATCATCTTCGAAGCGCCCGAGCCGGTTTCCTCGGCCGGCTGGAACACCAGCTGCAACGTGCCATCGAAACGCCCGTGGTGCGCAAGGTAGTGGGCAGCCGAGAGCAGGATGGCGGTGTGGCCATCGTGGCCGCAGGCGTGCATCAGGCCTTCGCGCTGGCTTGCATAGGCCAGCCCGGATTCTTCATGGATCGGCAGCGCATCGATGTCGGCACGCAGACCCAACCGGCGACTGCCCTGCCCACGCTGCAGCGTACCGACCACGCCGGTGCCACCGATGCCGGTGCTGACCGCATAGCCCCATTGCTGCAGCAGCTCGGCCACGCGGGCGCTGGTGCGGTGTTCTTCGAAGGCCAGTTCCGGGTGCTGGTGCAGGTCGTGGCGGATCGCGATGGCCTGGTCGGCACGTGCCGCGATTTCGGGCAGTACGCCCGTTGCCGGCGAATTCCGCCGGGCATGGCCCGGCGCTACCGAAGTGTCTCCGCTCATCGCCTTATCCCACCTTCCGCGCCGGCTCGGCGTCGGTGCTGTAACGGCTTGCCTTGCGTGGCAGGCCCAGGTGGTCGCGCAGGGTCTGTCCTTCCAGCGCACTGCGGTGGTAACCGCGTGCTTCCAGCAGGGGCAGCACCAGCGTTACGAAATCATCCAGGCCTTCGCGCTGCGCGGCGAAGCCGAGGATGAATCCATCGCTGGCGCCGGCGTCGAACCAGCGGATCAGTTCGTCGGCCACATGTTCCGGCGTGCCGATGAAGTTCGGCCGCGGGCTCACCGCCTGCAGTGCCACCTGGCGCAGGCTCAGGCCCTGCTCGCGCGCGTCCTGCTTGATGCGGTCGGTGGTGGAGCGGAAGGAATTGGCGCCGATGTCACCCAGCTCCGGGAACGGTGCATCCGGGTCGTACTGGCTGAAATCATGGTGGTCGAAGAAGCGGCCGAGATACGCCAGGGCATCGTCCAGCCCGGCCAGCGCGGCAATCGCCTGGTACTTGGCCTCGGCTTCTTCCGCCGTACGGCCAACGATCGGGCCGATCCCCGGAAAGATCTTGACGTCACCGGCGCTGCGGCCATGGGCGATCGCCGAGTTCTTCACCTTCTGGGTGAACGCACGGGTCTCCTCCAGCGACGGCGCGTGGGTGAACACCGCGTCGGCGTACTTGCCAGCCAGCGCGATGCCATCGTCGGACGACCCCGCCTGGAAGATCACCGGCTGGCCCTGCGGCGAGCGCTGGATGTTGAGCGGCCCTTCCACCTGGAAGAAGCGTCCCTTGTGGTCGAGGCGGCGGAACTTTTCCGGCGCGAAGAACGTGCCACTGTCGCGCTCACGCACGAAGGCATCGTCATCCCAGGAATCCCACAGCCCTTGCACCACGTCCAGGTACTCGTCGGCGATCTGGTAGCGCAGCGCGTGCTCCGGATGCGGCCGACCGTAGTTGCGGCCCGAGCCCTCCAGTGGCGAGGTCACTACGTTCCAGCCGGCGCGGCCGCCGCTGAGCAGGTCCAGCGAAGCGAACTGCCGGGCCACGGTGAACGGATCGCTGTAGGAGGTCGACAGCGTGCCGGCCAGGCCGATCTTCTTCGTTGCCGTGGCCAGCGCCGACAGCAGTGAGATCGGCTCGAAGCGGTTGAGGAAGTGCGGGATCGACTTCTCGTTGATGTACAGGCCATCGGCCACGAAACCAAAGGCGATGCCGTTGTCCTCGGCGGTACGCGCGATGTCGATGTAGAACTGCAGGTTGACGCTGGCATCGGCCGGATTGGACGGATGCTTCCAGGCATGCATGTGGCTGCCGGGGCCCTGCAGCATGATGCCGAACGGAATGTGGCGCGGGGTCGTGCTCATGGGAATCGCTCCTGCAGGTCAGGCCACCGCCGCGCGCGGCGCGGGCGACAGCAGTTCAAGGGATGTGAGGCGTGCGTCGAGGTCGGCCACCGGCGCATCGAGAATGAATTCACCCACGCCGAAGCGGCGGTGCAGCGCGTCCAGTTCGTCACGCACGTGCTGCGCATCACCGGACAACACGCTCGGGCGTGTCTCCTCGATGCGGAAGTCGGCCACGCCCACCTGGCGCGCGTACTCGGCAGCTGCTTCGGGGCTGGGTAGGTTCACCGTCTGCCCGGGACCGAGGTGCAGCTTGTAGACGCGCAGTGCACCGATATGGCGGGCTGCGGCTTCGGCCGTCGGCGCGGCGAAGGCCACCGTGGCCAGCAACGGTGGCTGCGAGGAGACGCTGCGGTAGGCATCGAACGCAGCTTCGATGTGCTTCGGCTCACCATCGAAATGAGCGGCATAGACAAAGCGCCAGCCCAGTTCGGCCGCCTGCTGCGCGCTCTGCGGGCTGGCCCCGAGCAGGAAGCGCTCCGGCGCCTGCTGCGGCACCGGTCGGGCCAGCGCCTCGGTGTCTGCCCCCGACAGATAGCCTTCCAGGTCGCGCAGTTGCTGATCGAAGTCGGCGAACGCCGGGCGCCCGGCCGCCAGCGCGGCAGTCGAGGCCGGCAGGCCACCGGGGGCCTTGCCCACGCCCAGATCGACGCGCCCCGGCGCCAACGCCGCCAGCAGATTGAAGTTCTCCGCCACTTTGTAGGGCGCGTAGTGGCGCAGCATCACCCCACCACTGCCGATGCGGATGCGCCGGGTCTGCGCCAGCACCCAGGCCGCCAGCACTTCCGGTGCGGGGCTGGCCAGCGTCGGTGCGGCGTGGTGTTCGGCAAACCAGTAGCGGTGGTAGCCCAGCTGTTCGGCGCGCTGCGCCAGCTGCAGGCTGTTGCGCAGTGCCTGCTCCGGCGAAGCGCCCTCGGCCACCGGGCTCTTGTCCAACACGCTGATCTGATAGCTCATGGTTACGTCCTCGCTCAGGGGTGGGCCACGGGAATGCCGAGCAACCCGTTCAGCGCAGCCAGGATCGGCTCGGCACCGGAGATGTACTGGCGGTCCTGGTGCGCGCCACTGGCGAGCTCGCTGCGCACGCCCTGCGGCAGCACCAGCTTCGGCAGCGACTGGTCCTGCTCGCCGATCTCGGCAATCACCTCACGGCGCGGCCGCGCGAAGCCGATGCGGCGCACGTCCAGCTGCGCGTCCAGGCCGTCGATGCTCGACAGCGCGCCCTCCAGCAACAGGCTGTGCCGGCAGAAAAAGCGCTGGCCGGGAATCTGGCCGTCCTCGAACTCACGGTCGAGCAGGAACAGGATGGGTTTGCTTGCTGCGTCGAAGGTCACTGGGGTCGTCCTCATCGGGGCCGGCAATGCGATGCCGCTTCGATATCGATGCTAGAGATGCCGACGGCCGCAGCAGCGATGCCTGGCGACAATCGGCGGTCAGATCCGGCCATGCAGATGCGGTGTAGCCATAAGCAAAGCGCCGCCGGTTATGGCGTCAGGCAATACGTCGCAGCGGCGCCGGAACAGTCAGCGCCTGCGCGGCCAGATGCCCGGCTGCGCGCTCGGTCGCCAGTTCGATGCGCGCCTGCAGGGCGGCACTGTTGATGTGCTCGCCCTCGAAGTCGGCCGCTGTGGCATACACCCCGATCGGCAGCGTGTGCGCCTGCAGGAAACTGAACAACGGCCGCAGCTGGTGGTCGATCACCAGCGCATGTCGCTCGCTGCCGCCGGTGGCTGCCAGCAGTACCGGCACATCCACCAGCGCCTCCAGCCCGATGAAGTCGACCAGGTGCTTGAACAACCCAGGATAGGAGCCGCGATACACCGGCGCGGCCACCACCAGCAGCTCTGCCGCCTCGATGGTCTGCAATGCCTGCTCCACTGCCGGCTCTGCCTCGCCGCGCGACAGCGACTGGCCCAGCGCGCGCGCGATAGGTGCCAGCTCCACCAGCTCCACGCTGACATGCACCCGCTGCTGCAGCGAGTCCAGCAGATGACGCACCAGCAGCAACGTGCGCGATGTCGCCGAGCTGGTCGGCGACCCCACCAATGCAACCACCCTCAATGCAGAAGACATGACCCCCTCCTCGTAGCGCCGGGCCATGCCCGGCGACGCTTCGCCTGAACCTCAGAACCGGTAATTGATCCGCCCATACCAGTACGTACCAACGTTGCCCAGCACATCGCCGCTGTCCCACGTGGTCTGGATGCTGGCCACATCGGTGGCACTGCGCGCATACTCCGGCACCTTGCGGGTGCGCTTGTCGAACACGTTGTTGATGCCCAGCGCCGCACTCCAGCCCGCGCCCAGTTCCACAGCACCGGAAAGATTGGTCACCAGCACCGGCGGCTGCTTGTACTCCACGCCGTTGTTCAGGCGCTTGATGGGGCCGTAGTAGGTGAAGTCCACATTCGAGCGCCAGCGTCCGTTCTGCCAGCCAAGTCCCGCCACCTGCGTATAGCTGGGCGTGCGGAAGCGCAGCGCGTACTCGCTGGATTTGGTCAGCAGGTTGATGTTCGGCAGCCCCTGCAGCGCCGCCGGAATGTCGCTGACTTTCTGGATGGTGGTGCGGCCGACGTTGGCCGCGTAACTCCAGCGCAGCTTGCCCCACGCCGTTTCCTGGTTCGCTTCCAGGGTCAGCTCCACACCGCGTGTGCGGGTGTTGCCCACGTTGGTGAAGTAGCTGGCGTAGAACGCATCACCCGGCAGGATGCTGATGCCGGCCGAACCCAGCAGTGCATCGATCGTGTTCTTCTGCACCGCACTCAGCACCGTGCCGCTGTTGTCGGTGACGCGCGCCGGATCCTGCGCGTTGTAGCCGATCTGGCTGGACTGACCGAGCTGGCCGCGGATGTCGATCTGATAGGCATCCACTGCCAGGTGGAAGGCCGGGCTCGGGTCCCAGGTCACGCCCAGGCTGTAGTTGGTGGCCTTTTCCGGCTTCAGCGGTGTGGCGCCCAACGCAATCGCCGCCGGCGAAGACACCTGCGCCACCAGCGTGGTACCGCACGGGCAGCTGCCGGTGGCCTGGTAGTACTGCGCACCCAGGCTGGGCGCATGGAAGCCGTTGCTGACCGTGGCGCGCACGCCCAGCGCATCGGTGAAGTCGAAGCGCGTGGTCAGGCGGCCGGTGGAGACGCTGCCGAAGTCGGAATGGTCTTCCCAGCGCGCGGCCGCATCCAGGTACCAGCGCGAGGTGATGTTGGTGGCCGCACCCGCGTACACCGCCTTGCTGTTGCGGGTCGCCTTCACCGCATCCGCAGTGGAATAGCCGACGAAGGCCGCGGCACCGAAGCCGGTGTACGACTCCCACTGCCCTGCCCCGCGCTCGTACTGTTCATGCTGGTACTCGGCGCCGGCGCTGACTTCCAGCGGCGAAGCAAATGCCGCCACCTCGAAGCCACGGCGCAGGTCCAGGTTGGCGATGCCCTGCTGGTAATCGAGCTTGCCGTCGTAGAAGTCGGTGGGCGAACCGGGGTACGGCAGTGAGTAGTTCACCGAGTTGCGTGTGTAGGTGCGCACCGTGCTGCGGTTACCGGTCAGGCTGGCGTCGTAGTCCCAGCCAGCGATCTGGCCTTTTACCCCGGCCGTACCGGTGTACTGCTTTTCCTTGGTTTCCAGCACCGGCAGGAAGCCATCGGGAAACACGCTCAGCACGCCAGGTGCCTTGTAGGTAGTGAAGATGGTCGCCGGCAGGCGGAAGTTCTGGATCGCCTGCGCGGTGCGATCGCTGGCCGTAGCATTGGCGTAGAACTGCGCGCTCTCGCCCAGGCCATGGCCCACGTTCACCGCGAACGCTTTCAACGCATACGACGGCGAGCTGAGGATGGTGTTGGCCTCGGCATTGCGGTTCGCTTCCGCCGGGTTCGGCGACGCACCCGCAGGCAACCGGTTGTTCGGCCGCAATGCCACCAGATTGCCATTGCCATCCACCGCCGGATAGCTCAGATAGCCGTCGATGTAGCGGCGGCTGCGGATTGCATGATGCTGGCGGGTGGTCTCGCCGGACAGGTTGACGAAGCCATCCTCGCCCCACGGCAGGCCCACGTTGGCACGCACGCTGGTACGCGAACCATCGCCATCGGTGCTCTGCCCGCTCTCTACCGACACATCGCCACCGTGTGCCTGCGATTTCAGGATCACGTTGACCACGCCGGTGATCGCGTCCGAACCGTAGATGGCCGAGGCACCATCGCGCAGCACTTCCACGTGGTCGATGGCCGACACCGGAATCAGCGCCAGGTCAGCCCAGGCATGCCCGGGGAATCCGCCACCATTGGCCCCGCTCACATAGGCGCTGGCGTTGCGGCGCTTGCCGTTGACCAGCACCAGCGTGTAGCCCGGTGACAGATTGCGCAGCTGGTAACCGCGGATCAGGCTTTCCTGGTCGCTCTGGTAGCCACCGATCTGGCTCAGTGACGGCAGGCTGCGCTGCAACGCTTCGAGCAGGTTGCCCTGTCCGGTAGCAGCGAGGTCCCCGGCGGAGATCACATCGATCGGTGTGGAACTGTTCTTCACCGTGCGCGTGCTGGTGCGTGAGCCGGTCACCACCACCGCATCCAGCGTGGAGGCCGCCACGTTGGCCGTCGCGGCGGTGGTAGCAGGATCTGCATCGGCTTCAGCCGCATGGCTCGGTGTGGCGGCGAGAATAGCTGTGATCAGAACAGCGAGAGTGCTCAGGACAGGGGCGTGGGCGGCAGGCATGTGGGCTCGTCGGGGTGGGCCGGAAACACGCTTCCATTCAAGGGCCTGTTCACCTGCCGCGACAGGCGGGATCACGTCACCCAACCGTCATATCCGGCCATCCACATGACCGCTGGTAATGACGTTAGGCAGCCCACACGCACGGGGTCGGATCCCTTTCCAAAGGAAAGGGCTCTGACCCCAGCCTCCATATACCCACCCGGTATCACCTCATGCCCTCGCACCACGCAGCGCCACGCACCACCCCCGTAGCATCAGGACATGCCCAGCCCACCCGCCGATCCCACCGCGCCGCTCGTTGCCATCGTCGCCTGCCACGGCCAGGGGCTGTTCGAGTTCGGCTGTGCGGTCGGCCTGTTCGCCCCCGTGCGGCCAGAGCTGGGCGTAGCCTGGTACCGCACCCAGCTGTGCGCAGGCGAGCCCGGTGCGCTGCGCATGCTCGGCAGCACCCAGGTGCAGCTGCCCTACGATCTCAGCAGCGTCGATGATGCCGACATCATCGTCATCCCTGGTTGGCGCGAGCCCAGCGAACGTCCGCCGCAGGCACTGCTCGATGCACTGATCCGCGCCCACGCACGCGGCGCGCGCATCGCTTCGATCTGCTCCGGTGCGTTCGTGCTGGCCTGGGCCGGGCTGCTCGATGGCCGCCAGGCCACCACCCATTGGCGCCTCACCGAAGCGCTGGCACGCGAGTTTCCGCGCATCGATGTGCGCGAGGATGTGCTGTACGTGGACGCCGGCAGCATCATCACTTCGGCCGGTTCGGCCACCGGCATGGACATGATGCTGCACATGGTGCGCAAGGATTACGGTGCCCGCGTGGCCAACCTGGTTGCCGAGCGATTGGTGCTGGCGCCATGGCGTGACGCCGGGCGCAGCCAGCGCGTCAGCCGGGCCATTCCCAATGGCGAGCCAACGCGGTTGGCAAAGCTGATGGAATGGATGCGCCGCAACCTGCGCGAGCCACACTCACTCGGCAGCCTTGCCGAGCAGGCCTCACTCAGCCAGCGCACCCTGCAACGTCAGTTCCTGGAAGCCACCGGCCTGTCGCCCATCGACTGGCTGATCCGTGAGCGCGTGGCCTTCGCCCGCGACCTGCTGGAAACCACCGACCGGCCATTGCAATGGATCGCAGAGCAGGCCGGTTTTGGTTCGCAGGAATCGTTCCGCCGCCACTTCCGTTTGCAGGTGGATGCCAGCCCCACCGAATACCGCAGCCATCATCGCAGTGGCATCGGTGCGGACCGCTTGGTGGGCTGCTGATTCCAGATAGTGCCGGCCGCTGGCCGGCAGGGTTCACGACCGGATGGCGCGTCGATGGATTCGCCAGCACTGCCCCGCAAAACCGATCACGAATACGCCCAGGCAGCCGAGCAGTGTCTGCAGCACCACCGGTGCCATCGGCGCTGCTGCCAGCGGATGCGCAAGCGGCAAGCGCGTCAGCGTTTCGTTTACGCCCGGCACCAATGACAGCAGGAAACTGAAGGACAACGCGAACGTCGACAGGTAACGCGCCGAGCGTCCCAGCCAGCTCAGGCGTGCCGCCAGCACACCGCCAAAGGCCACCAGCAGCACGATCACACCGAATGCATGGCCCGGATTGAGCCCGCCCGTGCTGGAGACGGTGAACGAGGTCGCCACCGACAGCACCAGGCCGATCAGATAAACCCTGCCCGAGCGCGTGCCGGGATCGATCGCCCGGTAGCGGATGAAGCCATACAGGCCAGCCAAGATCGGCACCAGGCTGATGGCGGTATGGATCGCACCGGGAAGGGAAAGCGGATGTGCCATGGGAATCTCCATCAGTTAAATAAACCTACTAGTAGGTAGGCATTGGATGCAAAAAAGAAGGCCCGCGCTGCCGCAGGCCACTACACATCACCTCAGGTGGCCGCACTCACCCGCGCGATTGCCAACCGCGCGAGCGTCGCGAACGCCGCCGCATCACCAAAACCACGGGCTGCCAGCATCGCGCCATGCACCGATGACATAAACGCCTTGGCCTCGTCCACAGCCGAACCCTGCAGTCGCAACTGGCCCTGCGCGGCACCCTTTTCCAGTGTGACGGTCAGCCACCCGCTCAGATCCTCGAAATGCCCCCGTACTTCATCGGCAATCTCCGCAGGCATCATCGGCGTCTCCGCCGCCAGCATCGCGCAGATGCAGAACGACGACGTGCCACCCGCGATGCAGCTGGACCAGTAGTCCACGTAGGCGTTGAGCTCCTGCAGCGGGTCATCCAGCTGCCGGTCCAGCAGCGCCAGGCCCTCGCGTGCCTCGGCCCGATACAGTTCAACCACCGTGCGCACCAGGTCCGCCTTGCTGGGGAAATGGTGATGGATGCTGGCCTTGCTGATGTTCACCCGCGCCGACACATCCGCGTAGCTGAAACCGTTGTAGCCACCGGCCTCCAGCAACGAGCGAGCGTGGGCCAGGATTTCCTGGGCCTTGGGGGAGAGCGACTCTTTCATGGCACTTAACCTACTAGTAGGTAGATTCCCTGTCAACCATCCACTGCCGCTCTCGCGAGGCATCGTCCCCGGTAGAGCCCACCGCTGGCCGGCTTGCTGGCAACGTGACCTTCGATTGCGCCTCAATGCGAAGACACGTACACCGCATCCGCTGGCGCTGGTGGCAGCGCAAAGCTGCGCCGCATCCGCGCCACCTCGGCCGCCGGCGGCAGCGCGAACAGCCGCTTGAACTCACGGTTGAACTGGGACGGGCTGGCATACCCCACCGCCAGCGATGCGGCCTCGGCGGTCATCGCCTCCCGCAGCATCAGCAGCCGCGCCTGATGCAGGCGGGTGGACTTCACGTACTGCATCGGCGATGTGCCGGTAATCGCGCGGAAGTGGTCATGGAAGGTGGCCACACTCATGCCCGCCTCGGCCGCCAGCTGGCCCACGTCCAACGCAGTGGCATACGAGGCGTGGATCGTACGCAGAACCCTGCCGATGCTGCCGAAGCGGCCGCGCATGGCCAGCGCCTCCCGCATCGCACCGCCCTGCGCACCGGTCAGCACGCGGAAGTACAGTTCGCGTACGAGCGCCGGGGCCAGCACGGCCGCTTCGAGCGGGTCGGCCAGCGCTTCCAGCAGGCGCAGCACCGTGGCCTGCATCGGCGCCTGCATCGGGCTGGACATCATGCTCTGTGCCGGTGCCTGCGATGTGCCTACCTGTTCGCCCAGTTCGATCAGCAGATCTGCCGCCAACTGCAGATCCAGATGCAGGTAGATCGCCAGCAGCGGCGCCTCCGCAGAGGCATCGGTTTCCATCGTGAACGGCACCGGCACCGACACCGCCAGATAGTGCTGCGCGTCGTACTGGTAGATCTGCCCGCCCAGGTAGCCGCGCTTCACGCCCTGGCAGACGATCACGATGCCGGGGTCGTACAACACCGGCGTGCGCGCCAAGGGCCGGTCGGAGCGCAGCAGCCGCACCCCCGGCAGCGGAGTGAGCGTATAGCCCTCCTCCACCGCCAGCGTCTTCAGCAGGCCGACCATGCGCGCCTGCACCTGCCGCTGCAGGGAATCGACCACTGGCACTCCAGAGGAATAGGCAAGAATGGTCGAATCCTAGGCCTGGGGCGGGCACCGTTCAAGCACTAACGTGCAAGCCCTGTCCACCGTGAGCGCCTCCCCATGTCCCCATCCCGCCTTCTCCTCATCACCGGCGCCAGCAGCGGCTTCGGCCGTGCCCTCGCCCAGCAGGCACTGCTGGCGGGTCATCGCGTGGTCGGCACCGTGCGCAACGAAACCGCCCGCCACGCGTTCGAAACGCTGGCGCCCGGCCGCGCGCTCGGCCGCCTGCTGGACGTGACCGATACCGCCGCCATCAATGCGCTCGTCACCGATATCGAAACCAACGTCGGCAGCATCGACGTGCTGGTCAACAACGCCGGTTACGGCCACGAAGGCATCCTCGAAGAATCCACGCTGGCCGAGCTGCGGCATCAGTTCGAAGTGAACGTGTTCGGCCCTGCGGCGTTGATCAAGGCCGTGCTGCCGCACATGCGCACGCGCCGCCGTGGCCACATCCTCAACATCACATCCATGGGCGGCTTCATCACCCTGCCCGGCATCGCCTGGTACTGCGGCAGCAAGTTCGCCCTGGAAGGCATCAGCGAAGTGCTCGGCAAGGAGGTTGCTCCGTTCGGCATCCACGTCACTGCCGTCGCGCCGGGCTCATTCCGCACCGACTGGGCGGGCCGCTCGATGGCGCGGGCACCGCGCAGCATTGAAGACTACGATGCCCTGTTCGACCCCATCCGCAGCGCGCGTGAGGCAAAGAGTGGTCACCAGCTGGGTGATCCGGTGAAGGCTGCACAAGCCATGCTGCAGATCATCGACAGCGATGCCCCGCCCAGCCACCTGCTGCTGGGCAGCGACGCACTGCAGCAGGTACGCGCGAAGCTGGCGTCGATGGGCGACAACATTGACGCCTGGGAACCTCTTACCTGCTCGACCGACGGCGCAGCATTGCGGTAGCGCCGGGCCATGCCCGGCGAGCGAAGCGGCCACTGCGGCGCAAGACGCCGGGCATGGCCCGGCGCTACCGATGCCCCGATCAGTCTTCCTGCACCAGCTTGAACTCGCGCAGCAGGCCACCGATCTGGGTCTTGTCCAGCTTGTTCATCAGCAGGTTGCGCAGGAACGCCGGGCCTGGAATGTCCAGTTCCTTGCCATCGCGCAGGCGACCGGTGGCGGCCAGCAGCGAGCGCACGTCATAGGTGGAATTGAACACCTCCGGCACGCCACGTTCGATACCCAGCAGCGTGTACACCGCTTCCATCGGTGTACGCACCGAATACTCGGTGGTGAAGATGCAATCGCGCTGCTTCGATTCGGCGAACTGTCCGATGAAGGCGAAGTTCACCGCTCCCTCCGGCACCACATCCGGGCGGTCACCGGCCTGGCGCGGCATGAAGAATGCGGTGATGTACGGCATCATCACCGGCACCGTCTTCGCGCCGGTAGCAGCCAGTTCATCGATCTCTTCCAGCGGCACGCCCAGGTGGTACAGCCACTCGCGGGTGATCTCCTCGCCCGTGCAGTCCTGCATCGGCTTGTTCACGTAATCGCCCGGCGTATCCACGAACAGCGAATACACCCACACCACGATCTGGTCCTTCGGCTGGTTCTTGAAGTGCGGCTGGCGGTTCACCGTCCAGCTCATCAACCAGCGCGAATCGCGCACGCTCACGATGCCGCCGGTCACCACCTTGCCGCTGAACGGATCGCGCTTGGCAATCTTCTCGATGTACGCCGGAATGCGTGCATCCAGCGTGGTCACCGTCGCCGATTCCCACTTGGTTTCCGGTATATGCGCGCCGAATACATCCGGGCGCCCGAACGCCGCATCCTTGGCCGCGATGCGCCGCCACAGGTCCCACGCCGGTGCCGGGCCTTCATTCAAGTGCGCAGCGGTGTGGTGATCGCCGCTGTCGGAATTCTCGGTCAGCGAGCCGATCGTCATGAACACCAGATCGTCCGCGCCCAGGTCCACGCCACCGGCCTGGCCGTCCCGCGTCCAGTGGATGCGCGTGGCCTGCTTGCGGCCCTCCTGCAGGTCGAAGTCAACATCGGTCACTTCAGTGCCGTACTGGAACCGCACGCCGCGCTCCTGCAGCCACTTCACCAGCGGCAGCACCAGCGATTCGTACTGGTTGTACTTGGTGAACTTCAGCGCCGAGAAATCCGGCAGGCCGCCGATATGGTGGATGAAGCGGTGCAGGTACAGCTTCATCTCCAGCGCCGAGTGCCATTCCTCGAACGCGAACATCGTGCGCCAGTACAACCAGAAGTTGCTGTCCAGGAAGTCCCGGCCCAGCACCTCGTTGATGCGCTTGTTCTCCATCTCCTTACGAGTGGCCAGGAACAGCGCGATGATGTCCTTCTGCGCCTGCTCGCTCAGGGTGAACAGGCCGTCGGTATGCGCATCCTCGCCGCGATTGATCGTGGCACGCTGCAGCGAATAGTTCGGGTCGTCCTTGTTCAGCCAGTAGAACTCGTCCAGCACACTGGCATCCTCGATCTCCAGCGACGGAATCGAGCGGAACAGATCCCACAGGCACTCGAAGTGGTCTTCCATCTCGCGGCCACCGCGGATCACGAAACCCTTCTCCGGCACCTTCAGGCCATCCAGCGCGCCACCGGCAATCTGCTGCTGCTCGAGAATGGTGATGCGCTCACCGGCCATGCGGCCATCGCGCACCAGGAACGCGGCGCCGGCAAGTGAGGCCAGGCCCGAACCGACGAACCACGCGCGCTTGCCATCGACACCGGCGGGCTTGCGCGGACGCGCGAAGGCTTCGTAGTTGCCACTGCTGTAGTACATGCGTTGCTCCTTCCTGGAGGGGGTAGCCCCCACTCTAGCGCTGATCCGATGTACCGCATCCTGCAGATAGGCTGCGACGCAGTGACGCAGGTGCTTGCTGTCCCCGCATTTCCAGCGGCCTCAACCGCCGTCAGCCGTCGACTCCGTAGTGAACCAGCGCTGGAACCCCTGTATGGCGTCCGGCATCAGCGCGCAGGCGCGCTCGCAGACCACGGATTCGGCCTGGCGGATAGCACTCACTGCATCCGGATGCGCGCACACCGCCATCGCCACATCCGACGCGTCCAGCATCGCTAGGTTCACGCCCACACCCACTGGCGGCATCAGATGGGCAGCATCGCCGATCAGCGTCACGCCGTTGCGCGGTGTCCAACGGAAATCCGCCGGCAGGCTGTAGATCGGCCGCCGCACGAAGTCGGTGCACGCCTCCAGCAGCCGCCGAAGGTTCGGTGCCCAGCCGATGTAGCTGCCGGTCACCGGCGCACGCATGCCTTGCTGCGCGATCTGCGCATCAAGCCAATCAGAGGGCCGCTTCAGCGCCGCGTACACGCAGAATCGATCGCCGCTGTTGCGCTGCACGAACAGCGCTTCCTCGCCGCCAAAGCAGAACAGGCTGCCCTGACCCACCATGGCCGCGATATCCGCCGCCGGCTGCGCGATCCATCCTTCAAAGAAGGTAATGCCGGTCGGCAACGGCTGGCAGGCACTCAGGGCTGTGCGCACCTTCGACCATGCGCCATCGGCACCGATCACGATGTCGGCCTCGGCCTGCACACCATTGGCGAAGCGCAGACTGTGGGATCCTGCCTGCGCAAGCGCCAGCTCGGTCAAGCAGTGGCCCCACTGCACCGTGTCGGCCGGCAACGCGTCCAGCAGCAGCTGGCGCAGGTCGCCGCGGTCGATCTCCGGCTTGTCCATGCTGCCCTCCGGCCCGAATCCACCGGCGACAATCGCTCCAGTCCACGGGTCGCCCGTCCGCTCCTCCTGGCCTTCATGGCGCGCCACCGCCCGGAACGCCTCCAGCAGACCAGCGCGCTGCAGCGCCACCTGGCCGGAGTCCTCGTGCAGGTCCAGCGTGCCGCCCTGGGTGCGCTGCTGCCCGGACGACTCGCCCTCGTACACGCTCGCGCGATGGCCGCCGCGATGCAGGATGAGCGCAGCGGTCAGGCCGGCGGGCCCCGCGCCGATGATGGCAATACGTGGAGGGTGTGGCATGGAGCGGCCTGCATCTTGGTTGATATATCAACCGTAGAACGTTCGGGTTGACACGTCAACCCGTCCCGGGCAACGTGAGCGCATGACCCCACCCACCATCACCCCTGACGAGTGGGCCGCCTGGCGCGGCTTCCGGCGCATGGCCGAGATCACCTCCGGCCGCATCGTCCACGACATCACCCGCAGCACCGGGCTTTCCAGTGCCGACTTCGTCGTGCTGATGGAACTGAGCAAGGCCAAGGACCGCTGCCGCCGCCAGCGGGAACTGCTGGACTACCTGGAATGGGACAAGACGCGCCTCTCGCACCAGCTCACCCGCATGGCCGGCCGTGGCCTGATCGAGCGCGACACCGACAGTGACAACGTGGTGGTGATCCGCATGACTGCAGAAGGCCGCACCCAGCTGAGCGCAGCGCGGCCGGTACACGTCGCCAGCGTGCGCCGGAATTTCCTCGACCACCTCTCAGCCGATGACCTGGCCGCGCTGCAGCAGATCACCGACAAACTGCATGCAGCACTACAGGACGCAGAGAACTGAGACGCCGCCAGGTCACAGACGGCGGCCCAACACCTGCCCCGGCCAGCCATCCACGTTGAAGGTCGACAGCCGTTCGTAACCGCACGATTCGTAGAAGCGCACCAGCTCGCCACTGCCACCGCCATAGCAATCCACGCGCAGGTAATCCAATCCCGCTGCGCGTGCCTGCTCGTCCGCGAACGCCATCAAACGCCGGCCGATGCCACGCACCCGCGCATCGCGCGAAGCAATCAACACGCGTACATACAGCTCCGGCTCGGTCGCCGCGGGCACATAGGGCATGGCCTCGCCCAACGCCAGGAACGCACGCACCTCACCCTGCGCGGTTTCCGCCACCCACGCACCGGGCAGTGCGCAGGCATCGGTCACCTGGGTAATGCGGCGCGGAATGGACGACCACGCCTCGGTACCCCACTGCTGCGGATTGCCGATGGCCACGAACCACGCAATCACTTCATCGAACAACTCCAGCACCGCAGGCGCATCGGCCGCGCTGGCGCGACGGATCGTCAGCGCCTCTTTTCCAGCATCACTCACGCGTAGTACTCCTTTCATTCAACGAACCCGAACGGCTGCAATCACCCGGCTCCGCCCAGAATGCCGCCGCGCACCAGGCATCACCACGGCCAAAAGTCCATTGCGCGCCGCCAACCGGTAGTGCCGGCCGCTGGCCGGCAGCTGCAATCCTCCAACTCCACCAGGGTGCCGGCCAGCGGCTGGCACTACCACGGCCGGGCGTTCACGGCGGCGGAGTTGACATGCAGGCATTTACCTGCCTATTGTGATCCCACGGACGGCACCCCGCCGCCCATCGTGGAGCCACAGTCATGGTGGATATCGCTCACAGAGTCGGCATCAAGGCCCCATCGGCCCAGGTCTACCAGGCCCTGGCCACCCCCGAAGGCATCGCCGCCTGGTGGGCCGAAGACACCACCGGCGACCGCCACATCGGCGGCACAATCACCGCCCGCTTCACCGCCAACGGCCAGGAAATCGGCGCCATGCAGATGAAGCTTCTGCAGCTGCAGCCGAACGAGCTGGTGCTGTGGGAATTCATCGACGGCCCACCGGAATGGATCGGCACCACCGCGCGCTTCGCCCTGCACCAGGACGGCGAATGCTGCATCGTGCTGTTCAGCCATGAAGGTTGGAAAGAACGCGTGGAATTCATGCACCACTGCAGCACCAAATGGGCCATCTTCCTGATGAGTCTGAAATCCCTGCTGGAGACCGGGCGCGGCCAACCCAGCCCGCACGACGTCAAGATCGACAACTGGAACTGAAGGCCCCCATGGATGCAGACAAGGTGTTCAAGGCCCTGGCCGACCCCACGCGCCGCACGTTGTTGGACCTGCTGTGCGAGCGCAACGGGCAGACGCTGGGGCAGCTCTGCGAGCACCTGCAGATGGCCCGGCAATCGGTCACCCAGCACCTCGGCCTGCTGGAAGACGCCAACCTGATCAGCACCGTGCGCCGTGGTCGCGAGAAGCTGCACTTCATCAACCCGGTGCCACTACATGAAGTCTACGAGCGCTGGGTACGCAAGTTCGAACAGCAGCGCCTGAGCCTGCTGCATGACCTCAAACAGGAACTGGAAGGAGAATGACGATGACCGCAGAATCCACCCGTTTCATCCACGTGATCTACATCGCCTCCACACCGCAGAAGGTGTTCGAGGCCATCACCCGGCCCGAGATCGCCAGCCGCTACTGGGGCCACGAGAACGTCTCGGACTGGAAACCCGGCTCGCGCTGGCAGCATGTGCGCGCCAACGAAACGCGCTCGGTCGAGCTGGTCGGCGAAGTGGTGGAAAGCACCCCGCCCTCGCGGCTGGTCATCACCTGGGCCGCCGCTTCGCAGGCGGAAAACCCCGATGCCTACAGCCGCGTCACCTTCGACATCGTGCCCTACCAGGACATGGTGCGGCTGACCGTTACCCACGACGAACTGGAGCCCGGTAGCGGCATGGATACCGGCATCCGCCAGGGCTGGCCGATCGTGTTGTCGAGCCTGAAGTCGTTGTTGGAGACGGGCAAGGGGTTGGATGTGTTTGCGAAGCCGAGTGCTGCCGGCTAGCTGAATCGCGGCAATAGGTTGACGCAATACGAAGGCCGCTTCGACCGCGTTCCGACGCGCGCACCGACACGATCGCCCGCAGGCATCCTTGGCGACCTTCGATGAGTGCTTCAGACGCAGAGTCCCTGCACAGCAAAGTGGCGGCGGTCACCCTCGGCTTCTGGGTGATGAAGATCGCCGCCACCACCCTCGGCGAGACCGCGGGCGATCTGCTGTCGATGACGCTCAACCTGGGCTACGTGGCCAGCTCGGCCATCCTGCTCACGGTCTTCGCCGGCCTGCTGGCCGTGCAGCTGTCCGCGCGACGCTTCCATCCGCTGCTGTTCTGGTCGGTGGTGCTGGCCACAAGCACCGCCGGCACCACCATGTCCGACCTGCTCGACCGCACGCTCGGCCTGGGCTACGCCACCGGCGCCAGCCTGCTGGCCGGCTGCCTGGCGCTGGTGCTGTTGGCGTGGCGCCTGTCGGAAAAGTCGATCTCGGTCAGCAACATCGCATCGCGCCGCGCCGAAGGTTTCTACTGGACCGCCGTGCTGTTCTCCAACACGCTCGGCACCGCCCTGGGCGATTTCCTCGCCGACGATTCCGGGCTCGGCTTCACCGGCGGCGCGCTATTGATCGGCAGCCTCATCGCGCTCACCGCACTGGCCACCCGCATCAAGGGCATCAACCGGGTCATCCTGTTCTGGATCGCCTTCGTGCTCACCCGCCCGTTCGGTGCCACCTTCGGCGACCTCCTCACCAAGCCACTGGAAAAGGGCGGCTTGGGCTTCGGCACGGTGGGTGCGTCGTTGGTGCTGTTCACCATTCTCGCCACGCTGGTGGCGCTGCCGATGCTGCAACGACGGGCACAGCCCGCCAGCTAGCGCGCCGTCCAGCCCCCGTCCACCGGCAGCGCCGTGCCGGTAATCTGCGCCGCAGCGTCCGAGGCCAGGAACACCACCATCTCGCCCAGCTGCTCGGGCGTCACGAACTGCAACGAAGGCTGCTTCTCAGCCAGCAGCGCGCGCGCGGCGGATTCCTGATCCGTGCCTTCGCGCTCGGCCAACGCGGTGATCTGCCGCTCGACCAGCGCCGTCCGCACCCAGCCCGGGCAGATCGCATTGGCGGTGATGCCGGTGCCCGCGTTCTCCAGCGCGGTCACCTTGGTGAACCCCACCACGCCATGCTTGGCCGCCACATAGGCCGACTTGTTCACCGAGCCCACCAGCCCATGTACCGACGCAATGTTGATGATGCGGCCGGCGCCCTGCTGCTTCATATGGGGCAAGGCGGCCGCCGTTGCATGGAACACCGCCGAGAGATTCAACGCGAGGATCGCATCCCACTTCTCGATGGGAAATTCCTCGATCGACGCGGTGTGCTGGATACCTGCATTGTTCACCAGGATGTCGATGCGCCCCATCTTCGCAACGGCGTGGTCAATCATTCCGCGTACCGCCTCGCCACGGGAAAGATCGGCGCCATCATGCGCCACCCGTATGCCGAACTCAGCTTCCAGGTTGGAACGGATGTGTTCGATCTCCGACGCATCGCCGAATCCGTTCAACACGATATCGGCGCCTCGCCGCGCCAGCGCGGTGGCAATGCCAAGGCCGATACCGCTGGTGGATCCGGTAACCACCGCGACCTTTCCACTGAACATGGGCGTGACTCCATCGGGCATAGGCAGCCAGTGTAGCTTCACCGGCCCGCCCTTTAAGCGACGTTACCTTGGTCAATCAACGGTTAGAACGCGTTGGGTGCCCACCGAGGGAAGTGTCCAGCGTTCATTCAAAACGGAAGGTACACCTCAGAGGGGGCGCAGCCGTGGCCTGCTGGCGATGCTGTCCGACTTCCACAAGGGCAATGCATCCATGCTTTGCCCGGCGGATCGAACACGTCCGCAAATAGCTTGTGCGGCCGTTCTACTCCCCCCACCGCCAACCGGGCGGGGCGCCTTTCATCCAGCAGATGAGGACAAGGGCCAACACTACGGCCCATGTGTAGAGCTGAAACGCGATGGGCTCGCGAAATGGAGAGAACAGAAACGGACCCGCCAGTAGCAGGCCGAATGCGACTGCGTACACCAGCCAGCCTTGCCACGCGCAAGGCATCCCCCAGCCCCATCCGTACTTTTTCCTGGCAAACCAGTACTTCTTGCTGATCATTGCGATCTTCCTCGATGGCCACCGGTCTCACGTACCTGATCCAAGCATGCCTTGAGCTGGTCGTGAAGACGTCGGTCCAGAATCAAGTCAGTATCCCCTCTGGCGGTGACGAGAACAGAGCTACGGTCCGTACGCAGCACGAAGACGTTGCGACCGCTGCGCATGTGGAACTTGCCAAGCTCGACGCCCCCTGTACTGGTCCCAAGTTGCCGGTGAGGCAGCGTAATCCTTGAAGCATCGGAAGCGTCCTGCCACGAGACACTGGAAAGCGGGAGCTGCAGTTGGACAAACGCTGCAGATCCAATCAGCTGGCCATCTGCGACGGCCATGTACGCTGTCCGCGCTTGATATACGAGGCCAAAAGCAACGGCGACAACGACGCCCAGCGCCGAACCTAGCGCAACATTTCTGGCTGGCACCCCGCCAGAGCGGGGTGCCAGCCATATTGCAATCAGAACCACAACTGCCGCCACGCATATGCCGAGAGGGAGCGCATAGGCGTGAATCAGGGATACGTCCAGCGTGGATCGGCACATCATCAGGAACTACTCCGCCGAGATTGACCGCATGCCGTAAACGTAAGTCGCCTCGACAATCGTCTCAAATGCATCTTCGTCATAGGTAACAAGGCCGACGTTTCGCATCGCGCGCAGGAACGAGCGGACCTCGTTCTTTATTACGAGTTTTGCATGTTCGTCGTAAAGGCCGGGTGCTCCCAGGATGGAAGCTGCCCGATGTGCAACGTCGCAACTGTCGCAGATGTCACCGTCAAGTCGACTCAGCTGACCGTTGAACACATGGTTGTATGAAGGTATCTGGGTCTCGTTTCCGGCAACCACTACCTTGTTTACAACGGCAACCATGGTAAATGCAGCCACAGCTACAGTCACACCAACAATGGCGTCAACCGCCGCAACCACAATCACAGCCGCGCCAACAACCGCCTGACCTGGGGCTGTCCGCAGAAGCTCAGCCACACTGGCCAGGGCCGCGAGGTCTGCTGTTGTAGGAGGCTTGTCAGTAGCTTTGATGAAGGCGAGTACCGATTCGGCATCGGGCGACTCGTCCCCAGAAAGCTCCATCACGCTGCGGATCATGTCTATATTGCTCTGGAGTGCATGCTGCATCTTCATGGTGAGCACGTCTTCCTTTGGGTGCGTCAACGCACCAGATGCCTGGAGATAGCTCAACATCTGCGTATAGTCACGACGTTTAGCCGCGTCTTGTACATCCCTGTCCGATAGGGCAACCAGCAGAGCCAGAGATGGCGCGTCCAGTGTCTCTTTGCTGGTGTCGAACCCAAGCGCGGAAAGATATCGACCAGGGTTGATGTTGAAGAGCGAGCGCTTCTTCTCATCGGAAAACATATCGACAGCAGCGGCACTCAACTTGGACCAGTGATCCCAGCCGGCTGCAGGCATGCCGCTACGCGAGAGAGGGAGAAGCATGCGTGTTGCGTTGACATCCGTGCCGCCAGTAAGGCTCGTGGGTGTGCCAAACACCCGCTTGTCGGCCGCGGCAATCGCCGTCCCGGAAATTGATGCAGCAGCACTGGCTGCGAGTGTGGACTGGATGAACTTCCGTCGCTTCATTTGAACGCTCCTTGTTGCCGGGAAAGGGTGTCTACTGCCTTGCCGAGTGCGTGGCGACTCATTACCTCTGGAATGAACGTCTGGTAATCCGATTCAAGTCTTGCGCGAACTTCACTGTTCTTGTGGAGCACCGCGCAGTCGTGGCACATGTGCACCGATCCTTTCAGTAGTTCATCGGCTTTCTCTTCGCCCATCACGCGCCTGATGATCTCCGCAGGGCCGTCCACTCTGATCCAGTACTTGAGGAAATCGTCCGCTTGAGAGAGATAAGCACTGCTGACGCCATCCTCGAGGCGCCCCACCTTCATCTCTGGGATGTGCTCAAGTGTCAGTCCGCAACAGGCAGCCACTTCCTTGTAGGGCGTGATCACGATGTTGTCATGGATCTGGTGGCACGGGGCCATGCGCATGTGCTGTGGAACCGCATTCTCGCGCTTGGCCTGATCGCTTTTGAACTCCATCCAGCTGTTTGACTGCAGTTGCAAACCCTCCTTCAGAAGCCTCCGGACCGTCGAATCCTCGGAGAAGGTCGCCATTGTTCGACCGTCTTCCGTATCTGCCTCGACCGTCACAAGGACGCGGAGTCCTGCAGTCAGGCCAGCTTCGGCAGCATTCACCACCGAAGAATGAGGCACCCACTCCTGATGATCTTTGCCGGAGCTGATATTGAGCTCTTTCAATCCCGCGGTTGATAGCTTTTCCGCCCAACGCTTCGCGGTAGATCGGGTCTTCGCCCAGGAGCCATTCGATACCATCCGCGTGCCGAGCCCTAGCGATGTCGCTTCGGCTATCACACTGATCAAATCGTCCTTGAGAAGTGTCGCCTCTCCGCCGGTGAAGACGATGACGGACAGCGACGGGAAGGAGCTTTTGGCGTCATGAAGCGCTGTGATCATCTCATCGCGACTGAGCCTTCCTTTGACCGTCGGGCTCGACTCGAAACAGCACTGAACGCATGCTGCGGTGCAGCGATAAGTCGTGATAAACGTCAGCGTCCTGGGCGATAGCACCTGGGTAGCGCATAAATCCATTTTTGCTTCTCCATTTTACTGGCAAGGGCCAATCCGGGCCGCCTGTGGACACTACGGCGGGTCCAAACAGCAGATCCACCTTAAGGAATATTTCGGAAGATTGAAACCCCGCATATCTTCGATTACATGTTTGACTGGAGAACCCCTACGGGCGCTTCATGACCCGGCAACCGCATCACATATGGGCTTTAAGCCAACGTGCGAGATCGCTGATCATTACCGGGTCCACATGTCCTGGTTGCATGTATTCCTGGGGGGAAGCCGGGCCATCGCCCGCAATGCCGAGGTGGTTGAGTGCGGGGTACTCCTTCAATTCCACTTCCCGCCCACCTTCCAGCGATTCGTTCCACATGCGCCAGTCAGTAGCTGTTACCTGAAAATCGCGGCCACCATGCAATAGCAGTAATGGCTTCCGGAGCGATCTCGCATCGCTGCGCGCGTCCACTGCTTCGATGCTCTTCCAGAAGGATTGGGGTACACCCAGCGGGAGCTTACTGGCCTCAACTTCCCGATCACCCAAAGCAGCCGCGATTTGTGTATCCAGCATGGCCAACTGCTCTTCCGCTTTCGCCCCAAGCTGTCCGTCTACCGACAGGAGGCGGCGGGTCTGCTCTGGAATAATCTGCAACAGGCTGCGCGCCGGTGCGGCCCATAGGACAGCCCCTCTCACGTCAGGTGATCGCTGGGCGATGCGCGGCGCCAGCATCGCGCCTTGGCTGTGGCCCAACACGAACAGACGCTTGCCATCTATGCTTCGATCAGCGCCCAATGCTGCGAGCGCGGCAACCGCATCGTCGGTTGTTTCATCATCGATGTTGAAGTCGCCATCAAGATCTTGGGGGCGCACATAGCTTCGTTTGTCGTATCTAAGTACAGCGATACCCTGCGCAGCGAGACCGCGCGCGATGTCCAGGAAGGGCCGATTTGGTCCAACGGTTTCGTCACGATCCTGCGGCCCCGAGCCATGCACCAGCACAACGGCGGGAAACGGACCTTCTCCGTTGGGCAGCGATAACGTGCCTGGAAGCGCACCGCGCGCCTGTGGAATGACGAAATCGATGTCATGGTAGTTGGCATTGGCTGGAGGCGGTGGAGCTTTTTCGGGCGCGGCGGGCCTCAACATTAACCCGGCGACTTTTTCCTGTTTGTCGACCACCACTTGTGCAACAAATCGACCATTGCTGAACTGCAACGGCACCAACACCAACTGCATGTCTTCATGATTGCTGGTCGATGCCTGGCCACGTCTCTTTAAAGTCCCCAATGAGTTCCACAGGGTGCTGAGAGATTCCGCCGGTACAGCTTGGGCCATTTGTGGAGTGAACATTGCTTCGGCTTCAGCGATGCGCGCAGCCTCCAGGTGATCGAGCAAGCGGGTTGCCACTTGGTCGGGCTCTGCTGCGACTGCTGATTGAATAAGCATCGTTAGCGACAAAATTAACATCCCAATGCGCTTCTTCAATGTTATGACTCCATCTTGACGCTGCCAACAGAGGCAGTCAGCGTCGACGGGATAGCGCTCACCAGCCCTGTTCTGGCGGATTCGTTGAGTCGAGGCAGCGCATAGCCAGTTCATCCTGAATGACGCCATCATGGATGCATGCGGGTGCGGAGGTCAACGCGTGCTCTAAAGGTGGCTGCGATTCTTGGTTGGAAATGGGTCGCAAGCAGGCGCAGATATTTGTCTAGAGCGCATTACGAACTTTGAAGCAGATATAGCGCTCGCTGACAAAGGCCGGTTTCACGGCCTGACCGGTCACATGCTGGACCTTCCGAGCCATGGTGCCAACCTGCGCGCGCTTCTTCTCATTCGCCAGCATCACCTGTACGGGCAACATATGGCCGAGCGTGTCCACGGCAATGTGAACCTTGCTTCCATTCTTGCGTTTATAGCCGTCATAGCCTGCGCGCGGGCCACTCCCGCACGTCGATTGCGCAGCAAACGCCCATTCCTCATCGATCACGTCGGTCGAACAGTGGCTGCGCGCTGTCATGCCATTACAGTGACACGTTCATACCGAATTTCAAACACACCCTAGAAGAAGACGCTCGCTCGATCAACGGTCGCCAAGGGATTGGCTTTCCGCACCGCCTCCAGGAAGAGCAGGAAGTCGCGGTTGAACAGCGTCAGGTTGTTGGTGAACGTTACGCACCTTCTGCCCGCTGCTTTGCTGAAGCACACCTGCCAGACATAACGCTCGTAGATGACATCGGAGGTTCGGGTGACGGAGGTGATCTGCGTGAGCGGAACCGCCGTGGGCATTGGGCCCCGATGCAGATAGAAGGTATCTGTATCAAAGAAGTAGTGCTCTCGATCCTCTTTCCCATTAACCATCACCAAGGTCATGGACGTACCGGAAATCCGCCGAGGCGGGTTCAAGCGCAGCCCAGATTCCAACGCGGAACGGGCTCGCTGGGTCCTTCGCCGCTGGATGAACCAGATGGTCAACAACGGAAGCACCGCAAGGACAATCAAGCCTACGGTCTTCAACACAGTTTCCAATGTGCTTGGCACACAGATCTCCAGGGTGAACGTTCAGGCATTGGCGATGCCCAAGTAGATCCACGCCACGCGTGGATGGCGCTCCCTCAACGCCCCATCACTTCCAATGATCCGGCCCCAGGAACGGAAGGCTCAACACAAACACCGGAACCGCCACCGGCACCAACGCCGCGCCCAGCACCTTCCCGGCCGCCGTCCCAACCCCCGGCTTGTCCGTATCGTCCGGCTGGATCCGCTCAGCCCGCGCGGTAATCGACTGCGGCAGCTTCGCCTTCGCGGCCAGCGCAGCAGCGTCCGGCAATTGCACCCGCTCGCCATCACCCTCGAACAGCGCGCTGTAATAGCTGCCGCCCTTCCTGGAAAGATTGCAGTCCGGGTCGGCCGCCAGTTCGTAGCGGGTCCGCGCTTCAAGGATGTACGGCCGGCGCGTCAACTCGTCGATGGCCTTGGCCACTCGTGGGCTGATCTCCAACCGCTCCAGCTTGAACTGGGCAGCTTGCTCCGGCGTCACCTGCTCGGGCCGCAGCAGCAACGCGTAGCTGCCATGTACCTTGGTGCGGTCAGTCGGAACACGCCAGTCCTCACGGATGTACATCTGCGCGCAGACCACGGCCTCGCGCAGCGGGCTGTCCATCAGGGCGCGGTAATCACGGAACGGCGCCGCATCGAAGCGCATTGGCTCGTCATAGACAGGCAGCAGATACAGCTTGCCGTCGTCGGCCACGAACGCGCTGGTGATCTCGCGACTGTAATGGTGATACTCCGGCCCGCTGGCGCAGCCAGACAACAGGGTCAGACACAAGGCGGAGAGAATGAAGAGGACGGACGTTCGCATGTCGTAGTAAATGGCTTCCCTGGGTAACCAGCCTCGCCCACAAAGACGAGACCAGTCCGCCATGGTGCCACGGCGCCGCATGCGATGCAGATCCCGCCTTACTTCAACCGCTCAACCAACCGCTGCCCCACCTCCAGCGCCGAAGCCGGGTTCTGCCCGGTAATCAGCTCGCGATCCACCACCACATGCCCGGTCCACGGCGCGGCATTGCTGCTGAACCTCGCCCCCGCCCGCACCAACGCAGTCTGCGGGTAGAACTTCATCTCGCCGCCATCCAGCAGCGGCTTGGCCTGCTCTTCTTCCTGGTTGCTGATCACCGTCATCTGGTAGCCGCTGTAGATCCACTTCGGCATGGCCGGCATCGCACCTGCTTCCAGCTTCGCCACGAAACCATCTGCATCCGGCAGCGTGGACAGCAGCGCGATCGGCCCGTGGCAGACCAGCGCGGTGGTCTTGTTGCGCTGGTGGAAGTCGGCCAACAGCTGGCCCAGCGCGGGGCTCTTCAGCAGGTCCTGCATCGGCGCGTGGCCACCGGGAACGTAGACCGCATCGAAACGCGCGTAGCCCTGTTGCTCGATGCGCGCCAGGCTGACCACCGGCGAGGCGGTCGGCGAGGTCAGCGCCAGTTTCTCCAGCAGCTCCTTGTGCAGCTTCAGCTGCGCGGCATCGTTGCCGAAGTACGCCGGCGTCACCGAGGACGCATCCACCGTCGGCGCCCGCCCCTGCGGCGTGGCGAAGGTCACTTCGTGGCCCGCGTCCAGCAGCAGCTTGACCGGCTGCATCAGCTCGTTGAGATAGAAGCCGGTGGACAGCACCTTGCCGTCCTTCAGGTCCAGGTGGTTTTCGTCGGACAGCACCACCAGCACGTTGGCGGCATGGGCGCCGGTTGCGGCCAAGGTCAGGGCCAGCGCTGCGGCCAGCCGGGTCATCAGGTTCATGGAGAGCTCCTATTCGGGGAATGGCGGCCACTTTATTCATCGCCCCGGCGGCGATAAATTGGCCCCATCGCAAAAAATCTGTTCCCCGGAGAGCCAAATGAGCCGCAAGTTCGACTACCTGGGCGACGTGGAGGTGTTCCTGGCGGTGGTCGAGCACGGCTCGTTCACAGCCGGCGCGGTGGCGCTGTCCACCACGCCCTCGGTGCTGAGCCGTGCGGTCACCCGTCTGGAAGCGCGGCTGGGCCGGCAGCTGCTGCAGCGGACCACCCGCCGCGTGGGCCTGACCGACGCCGGGAGGCTCTATCTGGAACAGGTGCGCACCGCCTTCGGCCTGCTGGACGATGCAGAGCGCGACGTACTGGCCCAGGACGGTGCGCTGGCCGGCCGCGTGCGACTGAGCGTGCCCACCACCTATGGCCACTACCGGCTGCCGCCCGTGCTGGCGCGCTTTGCGCAGCAGTACCCGCAGGTGCAGGTGGAACTGAACATCACCAACCGCAACGTGGACCTGGTGGCCGAGGGCTTCGACCTGGCCATCCGCCTGGGCCAGCTGCCGGACAGCGGGCTGGTGGGGCGAAAGCTGGAGGATGCCCCTCTGCTTCTGGTGGCCGCGCCGGACTACCTGCAGCGCCGCGGCACGCCGCAGACGCTGGACGATCTGCAGCAGCACCTGTGCCTGCCCTTCGTGATGCCACGCACCGGACGTCTGGCGCCCTGGATCTTCCGCGACGGCGGGCGCGACGTGGACTGGCTGCCGCGTTCGTCCATCGAGACCTCCGACGATGTGCTGGGCGTGGTGTCGCTGGCGGAACAGGGCATTGGCATCTGCCAGAGCTATGAGTTCATCGTGCGCGAGCGGTTGCTGCGCGGGCAGCTGGTGGAAGTGCTGCCGCAGCTGCGGGGGAGATCGCGCCCGTTCTCGGTGATCTATGCGCCGCATCGGCGGCAGTCGGCGGCGGCGCGGGCGATGATTGAGTTGCTGGTGGGGAATGCGGCGGTGGTCGGGGATGGTGCTGGTTGAGGCTGCGATGCTCGTTGGCGGTGTCGTGTTTGAGCCGATTTTCGGGGTATACGGCTGATCGGTCGCCCTTGTCTGCCGAGGCTGACTAAGAACTGTTGCAAAGAACGCCGTCGCGCTATTCGCTTGCGGCATGGGCGATTGCGCCACTTCTATTCGCAATCAGAAGAGCATCTGCACGAATGCGCCTTGCAGCGTCGCGTGCTGCACGAACAGTGCGTGCAACAATAGTTCTTCGCTCTCGAATTCCGCGATTTCTTCGCGAAATTCAATTTGCATTCGGAGCGGCAGCGTAAACACCATGGCGCGCCACCGACAACGGGTGGCACCGGGTCTGCAAACCCGCGATGAGAAAAGCACCAGTTGTTTACGCTTGCCCGTCGGCACCGTCCTTAACCGGTGCCGGCGGGCAATCCGTCGGCCTGTATGGCGGGCGGTGCGTGGGGGTCTTCGGGCCCACCGGTCTATGGTGCTATCTCATCCCGGTTTGCAGCCACGCATCGTCCGCCACCCCGCATACGCGGTGGCGCTGTTAAGCACAGCCAAGGAAACCGACGCCATGAACGATTCCGACACCTTCTCTTCGTACACCGTTGTTGAGCCCATCAACGACGACACTCCACTGCCCGACCTGAACTCCCTGCTTGGCATCCTCAAGCGCATGCGCGGCTGCGAGGGTGCAGATGGCCTGCCCTGGCCGGAGAACGACGTGTCGCCCGGCCGTCGCGTGAGCCTGGCGAGGACGGAGCGCGCCCTGGTAGGGCTGCTGACGGTGCTGGAGGTCCTGCATTCGGCGGATCGCTGCCGGGTAGCAGCGGAGCCGGAGCGGCATCTGGATGAGGGGGTTGTCGATGGGCTGTTTCTGGCTTGCCGGGGGTTGGCTGAGTGGGCTTGTCGGGAGGTCAGGCCTGAGTGATTGAGCCCAAGCGAGCACACGAGCAACAGGTTTGATCGAGCGAAGTATCGGCCAACGTCCGCTCCGGGAAGAAACAGTCGTTCTCAGTAAAAACTCAGGCAGAGACTCGAAGCGGTTTAGGCTTGAGTGCTTCTTAGGCGGTAGGCGCAAAGAACTTACTTATGCGTACCAGGTCACCTTGGTCTAAAGCATGACTCTGAAGAATATGCTGCAGCGACTGAGATCCTGCCGCCAGCCAATCCTCTACGAGCTGGTCAAAGGCCGGCGTGCGCTCAATGCCTGGAGCCAGCCGACGGATGTAAGTATCCGCAATGGTTTGGTAGTCAACGCCACGCTGCTTTGCGATCTGACGGACTACCCGAACCCTCACCATACGAAGTGGTTCGGGTTTGTCGGGTTGATAGCCACTGCGGATGCCAGCAAGAACTTGAAGAACGTCTTCAATCTTCTGACTCATCGCCACGGCCTCCCTAAGCCGCCTAACATCGGAGTTGACCTGCACACGGCGGTATTGCCCCACGCGGCGCAATGCCGCTGCGGGTGCGCGTCGAAGCACCTATCAGAACGCATTGAGCACGTCCGGCCGCGGGGCGTCCCAGCTTGCGCAGAATCGCTTTAAGATCTTCACGTATTCCTCCAGATCCTCGCGATCAAGCGCCACAGGATGAAAGTGCTCTGGAGGCAAATTTGACAGCAGATTCCGGAGACTGGCAACGTCAGCAACTTTGCAACATTGGCTTTGGAGGTCTGAAATCCTTTAGCTGCCACGACCTCACGACCTTCAGCTTCGCTTTCAGCCGGGAGCAGCGGCTTTGCCTACTTTTCGGCCAGGTAGCGCGCGACCAAGGACGCCGAATGTCACAACCTATTTCAACCGGCCAGTCCCTCATGTGGTCACGCCCCCATCTAGCTAGCAGTCGACCAGCGCAAGGACCACTCAACGGAACGTGCGTCCGCTTGCTCTGCCGTCATTCATTACGCTCGGAATAAGCGACGTATGAATCCACCCTCTTTACAAGGCTATTTAAATTTATCGTCACACGATGAATAAAGTCATCAATTGAGTTTGGAGGCAACGTAAGACCACCCCTCTCTGTTCTAAATATTTTACCAATCCGTTCGCAATGAGCCGGCTTCTTCACCTCTCCTCCAAAATGAACTATAACATGCCTAATCGTAAACATTTCGTCCAGCATCTGCGGGCACTGCGCATTCTCCCAGTTTGACGTTTCAAACTTTAGGGCGAGCTTAAGATGCTTGTATATATAATAAATTTTTCTCAGAACCTTGTTGCCGTTCTGCATGTCCAGATTGAACTCCTTTGCGAACTCGCCAAACCTTTCACCATCAGACTCCTCCAACCCTATGATCGGGAACAATGAGCTCACAAAGGCTTCCATGGAGGCACATATAGTTACCACACATTGCCTTCGAACCATTTCACCGTATTCTCCGCCTTGGAGATACATACTGAGATCGTCAGCACCTACGATCGTCGTATAGCCATCAGGAAAATCATCACTTAGTCTAAAAGTTCCACTGAGCTCTACAAACGGCAACAGGCGCTGCGCATATGCGCTTCCAATAGCAACTTTGGCGACCTGATCGAGATTTTGATATAAATCCTTGCACTTCGAACGCAAGCCCTCATTTTCGACATTAATAGAATTTACCCAATTTTTCATTGATGTATCGCCTGAATAGGTGGCACCGCAAGCCTACTTATGCATCCACGACCGTGTCAAAGGATTCTTGCACAGCAGGGCAAGCTGTATCTGTGATCGTGCTGGATCTGTACGACCAGCGCATTGTGGGCCGGTCAATGCACGATCGACAGGATCGCCAGATGGTGATCCGGGCGGTGCAGATGGCGGCCTAGCAGCGTCAAGGCAGCCACCAAGTCATCCTGCATTCGGATCGTGGCAGTCAGTTCCGTAGCGGTGACTACCAGGGATATCTCGCCGCTAACGGGCTGTGATCTGCTCAATGAGCGCCGCGGGGCATTGCGGCGACAACGCTGCCTGCGAAGGCTTCTGGACTGCTCGAGCGTGAGCGGGTCTATCGAACAAGCTACCCGACACTGGATGCAGCACGAGCGGATGTGTTTGACTACATCGAGCGACGCCATAACCCAAGGATGCGACGAAGGGTCGCCAGGCAGGATCAGAAGGTTGCAGCTCTCTTAGAACCGTCCGTGATATCGGAGCAAAACCCTTCTTAAGATCTTTTCGGTTTTGAAGAGGCTACAAACTTTCGAGCTCACCATAGCTTGACGCATGCGATTTATTTGTTTGACTCGTAAGCACGCAGAGAAGAAAAACAATGACAGAGCCGACCCACTACCACCACAGAATCCAAAGGGCCACCGAACGACTCGCCCAGTTACAAGCTCGGGAGCTTCTGGCGACTCACCACCAAGCTGCAAAAGCGAGATAAACCCAGCGACGGGAAGAGGCCAAGCGACGCGTTCGAATCGCAGAGCTCGTGCTCCTGGCCGGCACTGAAACGTTGGACGATGGGGAACTGGTCGGCGCGCTGTTGAGGCATGTAGAAAGCCGCAATGACCACGATGTCCGCAACCGAGCACGTTCGCACGGCGACTCGCGGCCGACAATGCAGCCGCAGAAGAGAGCCAAATCTAGAGCCACTGAGCCCAGCCATCTGTTGAGCTTGGGGCCATGGCGGATCTACCTATGCAGCCCTCGGAGGAAGGATACTCATAACAACACCTCCCCATGCCGCTTCGTCCTCGGCCTGAAAGGGACGCTTCTCGTTAAGAGAGGGCTGAAAATCGTCCTTGATCCATTGGTCAATTAGTCCATTGACGACATCGACAATGTTCGATGCACCCAACTTCAATGGATCCGAACAAAACCAAGCCGTACCGACACCTGCTCCTGCCGGATATATATAGGCCCTATGGTCGCCGTTGGATCGGCTTGATGGCGGCAAACTTATGAGTCCACTAAGACCGACTAAAAGCGTTTTGTCCAGCATGAAGTTACTTGGGGGAACATTGAACACCGTAGGGAAACAGTAGAATCCGACAATCTGCGGATTCGCAGTGACATGGCCAAGCAGAGTCTGCATTTGCGCGTGAGGGACGTCATACACGTAGCCTCCAGCTTTCATTGAAACCCCACTCGATCTGACATAACTAGTCCGAGTCAACAGAGACTTCGGCGCCTTGAACTGAAACACCGTTTGCAATGCCCCAACCTTAAAGCTGGTGTCATAGCCAAGCTTCGCCTCTTCAGCCTGAGTGAGCCCATACCAAAAAACCCGCAATCCATACTTAGCACGAATATGCTCCGCCAGTTGCGCGCATATATTGATCTCTAGCGTCTTCTCACTCAGTGCCATACCCCCCCCTGAACGTGCCCAGGAAATCTCGATGTCTCAGCCACCTGAACCATTAAGCGTCGCACCATTACAACGAGACGACCTCTTTTAAATTCCTGACCACCTGCGCCGCAGCCGACTCCAACGACATACCCCACGCTTCCGAAAGGCATCTGATAACCTCGTCGCATTGAGCGGGCGCCAAAGCTCTTCCTCTCACCTTGGCGAAGGGTCCATCAGTCTCAGTCAGAACCCTTGCGGGCGGCATTAGCCTTACAAGTTCACGCCCCTTGGCTCCGCTAACCATGGCGCTTCCGACGGAAAACCAGCAGTCCATTTCTATCGCCCTCGCCAACTCTTTCTTGGTCCCTGTGAACCAATGAAGTATAGCGACGCCAAATCCCTTATTTTTGGCCAAACCATCCATGACTTCTGTCGCAGCGTTGCGACTATGGATAGTCAATATTCTACCGCCTTGGTCGGCACACGATTTCAATATGTGATGAAAAACCTCGACCTGCTGACCCCAGAAATCCCGACAGTTCGCGCCACCGTCCAGGCCCACCTCACCAACATATCGCGCCTCGGGCAGAAGGCGGTCAAACAGGCTGAGCTCTGCAATGCGCTCTCCTGCCAACTGCGGATGAAGTCCCAACGCAGTCTTGATGCGCGGATATCGGCTTGCCAATGCTCGCGTTTGCAGCCAAGCGGAAGGCGTCGTAGTGACCGATAGAACATAGGCACCACTCGCCCCTGCCCGGTCGATCTCTACCCCAGGGTGGGGGTAGAGATCGAGATGGCAATGCATGTCTACAGACGGGACCGACATCAAAAATGGACTTGTGACCTGAGATAGTTCTCTACCTCAATCATGCCACGCCGCACTGCGTCTACGCGAGAATCGCGATCGGCCGCAGCGAGTGGCATCGGGCCCGTTTGTGACACCCATTTCGCCACGTCAGTCTTAGGGAGACGCCTAACGGCAAGCAGCATTGCCATCAGGTCGTCGGAGTCATTGCCATGCTCAAGGAAGTCTTGTAGATCCTGACCCTCACGCTGATAGTGCGTATTGTCCTTCATGCCGGAGCCATGATAGGCAGCACGACGGATTAGGCATGGAACACAGCGGCCGCACTGAGTTCTTTTGCGCTTCCATTTCCCGCAGGACACAGTCCTGTCGACAATGGCGGCTAGGCGCGCCTGATCTAGGCACGACTTCATCATCTCCCCCTTACTCTTCGCAGCGTATGGATTTTCGATATCGACGAGCAGCCCAGCACGGTCCAGAACACTCTGCATCAGATGCAAGTAATAGGGATGCGTCGTTCTGGTGCTAAGTGCGCCAATCCGCCGTGGAGTCAAAGGTGGGTTCAGCGCGATCAGTCCATTCTCGGGAACGAATAGAGTCCGACGATTTTTCGCAGGAACTGCCAGTGAGGATGCCATCAGCACCCCCATCGCTAGGAAGTTGAAGCTACGGGTCCGCATCTGCACGTCGTGACTGGCATCCAAGCGGCCGTTCGGGCTCGCTTGAGCACCAAACCTGACCAGCTTAGTTCCGAGCTTTGGCAAGATCTCCCTTTGCCGCAGGGCGTCGTGCGTGTAGGCATGACTCACCAAAATGGGATTGCGACCTTGCTTAACGAGGTCCAGCACTCCAATAGCGCTGTCCAGCCCTCCAGAGAATAGGCAGGCGCAATCGCAGGGTGCCGGGTCGATAACCAGTCTACTCCTAACTTTGAAGACCGGCGGCTGCTCCCCACCTGCGACAATGTTGATTTCCCAAACGTCTCCACTGAGGAAGTTGAGCGCCTTGGTGAGATCTGGGACGACGGGCGTCCACCGAGTAGGATCAGCGAGGGCCACAGTCAGGCGGATGTCACGCGCCCAACCATCGGCAGCGTCATCGCGATTGACGAACGTATCAGCCGCCGTGACTGCCATCGATAGCGACAGGAAATCGAACGCAACTGGATCAATGGCTGCCTTGAGACGAGTCAGCTGAGCGTAGATGCCATGACCGATTGCAGCCATCCCGTCCTTGTTCGGAACACCTCCATAAAGATGGACTGGAATTACATTAGCCTGAGGGCGCGGGAGCTGAGTCAGATCAGGGTGAACGTAGACGATTGTCATTGCTGGTAATCCTCCCATTCCTTCCAAACTTCCTTGATAGCTGCCAGTTGCACGGCCTGCATGTCGTCCGTGGTCAGCGCTGCAATCTTTCCCGCAAGCAACGGCTTCATGTGCTTGTCAGTGACCACCTCTACCAGCTGCATCAGCTCCTTCTCAGCTCGCTCCACAGCGTCTGCGGTTGCGCCCTTCGTGAACGCCCTATCAGAGTCCAGCACAACCGCCTGGAAAATCGACAGAGCCGTATAAGTGACCATCAGGTTGACCAAGACCTCATCCGTAATGCTGGCGAAGTCGAAGGCCGCCACGCCATCCAAGCAGAGCGATAGCGCTTCGTTGAGCGCACTCCGGATCCGGTCAGCATCCCCATTCTCCGGCACCAACGCGTCCACCAACGCGTCGATGACCTCGCGCGTCGGCCTTCCTGCCATGGCAGCAAGGTTCACCGGTGCATTTGGAGCGTTTGTTCGGAGCTGATTCAGTGTTCCAAACAGGCCCGCACCGGCCTGTGCTATAGAGCCGAAACGCCTGGGCCCCACGGCAGAACCGCCTGTGGAAGAACGCGCATAACTGCCAAGTGCCCTACTGAGCTGCTGGCCATCGCCGCTTGAAACGAACTTTCCAAGATGAGTGCGGAAGGATCGGAAGCGATTCTCTTCCGGCTTGGGCCCGGGCCCTGCACCGTCTACGTCTGCCCACGGTGGGACAAGGGGGCTACGATTGTTCGCGCCCTTGCTCGATGTTGAAGTCCCCATTTACGCTACTCCTTTAGCCCAAGCTCTACCATCCAAAAGGGCCTTCAGCCACGGCGACTTTTTGCCGGGAAGGCCCGCCAAGAACGCACCCAACTGCCGACCTGCGTCGACATCTGAGTCGGCCAACAGAACCGACCCATTCATAGCCTCCGGACGGCTAGTCCAGTCCGCGTGCCCACGCAAAGAGGCGAGAAGCTCTCTCATAACTGCGACATGCTCACCTGGAGCAATGCCGGCAATCGCTATCCCAGCCGCAGGCGAAGCAATAGTCCTTACGTTCAAAAGCCGAACCACTGCATCCGCAGATGCTTGCGACATATCACCCGAGACGGACCGAAGAACAGCCGTTTCTTTGCTCAGATACACGAGCGGCCGCAAGTCCATCCCACTCAACGTTGGCTTAAGGCCAATCCAGTCATACAGGAAGGCGGCATTCTTCTTCCACTCATCCGGACAAGCGTCCTCGAATTTTTTCGGATCATCAGCGAGCTTCTCCAGATTAGCAATCAAGTAAGGCTTTCCTTGAGCCGCTTCATTGATGAGCGCGTAAAGCTTCTTAACTGCTATCGGGTCGACGCAACGCTCGAACAAGGCGAACTTTGCGACCATGGCTTCATCAACTGGCATCCCGCGCCGCTGCGCTATGCGCGCACGCAAGCGAACAACGTTGAGAAGTCTCTTGACTATTCGCGGGTTGCCCTCAACGAACGTGGAGTTCGCCAACAGGCCAGACATACGTTCCGCAATGTCAAAGCTCATCCTAATGGCATCATCGTCGCCTACCAGCTTTACGGCGTCCGCGACGGTGATGGGCGACTCTTTCCAACTGGACTGAAGGTTCCCCTCGAGGGCGCTTCGAAGAGCGCTAACTTTCTTCCCATCGACCTTGCTGGCTTCCGCAAAGAGCATGAAAAGATAGGCACGTATCTCTGTGACACCAAGCCTGGGCACGCGAACCGGGATTTGAATCAACTTATCCAGGTAGTCCGTGACATGACGCTCGTTGGCACCATCAAAATGCTGGCTCACCGAGTGACGGACCATGTCTTCGTCAGCTGCAACCACAAACGCAGATTGCTCCATGAAAAGGAACAAGCGAAGTGCCTCAAGGGTGTGGATGGTTTGTTCCGGCAGACAGCGGTCCAAGTTGTCCACAAAGACCACCAGTGTCTTCTTCAGACCCGCAAGCAACTTCTGGAACTCGTCTCGAAACGCATCAATATGCTCGGGCGGACTATTCACCTTTTTGGGATCGAGCAGCCCGCCAACTGCCTTGGCACCGTCTGCCACAGCCTGAGTCCCTTCAGCATCTGGGGTGCCGGCAATCAACTTACCAAGACCGGTGACTGCCTTGGAGCCTGCCCCCATCAATGGCACCCCATGCAAGGCGGCAACCACTTCAACCCCCAACGCGAGGGCGCGCATCGTATTCACGCGCTCCAGAAAACTCGTGGCGATGCCAAGGAGGCCTTTTTCTTGCTTCGCGGCCTCGTAGAGACGGCGAGCAATGACATCCATCAAAGCTGCCCGCGCATCGTCGTAGCCTTGATAGAGCCAAGCATCGAAGCGGATGATGATGACATCGTCTTTCGCATCACCCTTCAACCTCTCTTCAATCAGGTTCAGAAGGCTAGATTTGCCAGTCCCCCAAGTTCCAAACACCCCCACGGAAACGGGGCGCATGTTCGGATTGAGCAGAACCTCAGAGACGACCTCCGCCAGTTCCAGATAGTTGAGGTAGTCACGCTTTGTTTCGATGTCGGACCACATGTGCTTTCCCTGATTCCGTTCCGCTGTTCAAAGTCAAGCCACTCCCCGCACAGGCAAACTGGCATCCTTATCGCATTAGACCAACAACCATTTCGCTTATCAACCATTCATAAATAAAAAAGTTAGCGGCCCTGCATTGTTAGTTAATATTATGCAAAGAGTACGGAATTGACTGCGATAAATCTTCGAAAATATCGCCGAAACCATTTGTTTTAAAGGGTTTCGCAAGAATAACGGATCGGGCGTTCCCCAAGAGCTCGCCCCGCCAGCAACCCAATGCCTAGGGACGTTGCCCGCCAAGCAGATTTTTGTATCGACAGGATTGACGAAATGGCGGCCTGGTTTATCCCTGCTTCCATCTCTTGATGGAAGTGACCGATGCCCCCCCTCCGCAGCACTCACTGATTACATCGCCTCACCCTTTGGCACTCTGCATCTGGAAGGCATCCACATCGGCCGCTTCCTGACCGAAAGGGCCATCATTCAAGGCCGCGAGGCGGCCATCAATCTTCAGGAATGCATCTTGGCTGCGTTGGACGAGACCGGACGCAAGAACGCTCTGAGGAAAGGCACTCGATATCCAGAGCCGCTTCCCATGGGAACCCCGGCTCGCCCCCTAGCCAAGGAGATCGAGGACCACCTGGAGGACATGCGCCGCCGGCAGCTGGATCCGAAGACCGTGCTGGCCACCGAGCGGACGCTGAAGCTCCTCTTCCTGACCTGCGGCAACATTTCCGCTTACCGAGTGGACTACAAGCACATCCAGGAACTATGGAAGCTGCTGCGCTGGGTTCCAAGGAATTTGGTGTCGGATCCGCGTCGCGATTGAACCAAGAAAGCAGTGGAATCCAGTGATCCCCTAAGGCAAGCCGCCAGTATCGTTCAGCCAAAGGATGCAGGGCCAGTTTCTCAAAGCCTGAGACGGCTCAACCCTTTGTTTTCCAGGGGTTGGCGGATCACTGGCAAGCCACCTCGGTCACTGTTTGCGCGGAACCGAGATCGCTGGGCAACACTGCCTTGCAGCCCCCTTCCACGTCCACCGCCTGGCCGGGTGCGGCTGCTTCAGGTTGAACGCCCCGTCGTTGCCCACCTGGTGGTCTCGGTGGAGGTCTTGGTCACCGTTCCCACCTCGATGGCCGGGCCAGTGAGGCGGAAGGTTCGTGCGGTCTCGAGGGTCAGGTGCATGCCAGCTTGGCGGCCGGCGGTGGCGGCTTGCTCGATCTTGGCCAACTGAGTTCCCAGCGGCGGCGCCCGGTCGTCCACCCGGACTTCGGTGGGCACCATCTTGGTCATCTCGCCCACCACCAGGCAGCCCTAGGCGTTGGTCTCGCCCGCCAAGCCTTACTGGCACGGCTGCCTAGCCGGGCATGCCCACCACAGCGAAGGATTCGGCCAGGCCTAGGAACGACACGCCTTAGCGATCCAGGTGAACGCCCCCCGCCCCCTTATACAACAAGGGCGCCTCTCGGCGCCCTCGTTCTCTCAACTCATTCCCACTCAATAGTAGCCGGCGGCTTCCCCGAGATGTCATAAACAACCCGCGACACCCCCCGCAACTCATTGATGATCCGGTTGCTCACCGTCCCCAGGAACTCATACGGCAGATGCGCCCAGTGCGCCGTCATGAAGTCGATCGTCTCCACAGCCCGCAGCGCAATCACCCACTCATAAGCACGCGCGTCGCCCACCACACCCACCGACTTCACCGGCAGGAACACGGCAAACGCCTGGCTGGTCTTGTCGTACAGGTCGGCCTTGCGCAGCTCATCAATGAAGATGGCATCGGCCTTGGCCAGCAGTTCGGCGTATTCGCGCTTCACTTCGCCCAGGATGCGCACGCCCAGGCCCGGGCCCGGGAACGGGTGGCGGTAGACCATGCTGCGCGGCAGGCCCAGCTCGACGCCCAGCCGACGCACTTCGTCCTTGAACAGCTCGCGCAGCGGCTCCACCAGGCCCAGCTTCATGTGCTCCGGCAGGCCACCCACGTTGTGGTGGCTCTTGATCACATGCGCCTTGCCGGTCTTGCTGCCGGCCGACTCGATCACGTCCGGGTAGATGGTGCCCTGCGCCAGCCACTTGGCGTTCTTCAGCTTGTTCGACTCTTCGTCGAAGATCTCAACGAACAGGTTGCCGATGATCTTGCGCTTGGCTTCCGGGTCGCTCACGCCTTCCAACGCGGCGAAGTAACGGTCGGCGGCATTCACGCGCACGACCTTTACGCCCATGTGCTCGGCAAACATCGCCATCACCTGGTCGCCTTCCTGCCAGCGCAGCAGGCCGGTATCCACGAACACGCAGGTCAGCTTCTCGCCGATGGCCTTGTGCAGCAGCGCAGCCACCACGGACGAATCGACGCCGCCGGACAGGCCCAGGATCACTTCGTCATCGCCCACCTGTTCGCGCACGCGGGCGATCTGGTCGTCGATGATGTTGGCGGCGGTCCACAGGGTCTGGCAGCCGCACACGTCCACCACGAAGCGACGCAGCAGCGCCTGGCCCTGCAGGGTGTGGGTCACTTCCGGGTGGAACTGCACGCCGTACCAGCGTTTTTCTTCGTTGGCCATGGCGGCCACCGGAATGCGGTCGGTGGTGGCGGTGATGGTGAAGCCCGGCGGCGCAACGGAGACGTGGTCGCCGTGGCTCATCCAGACATTCAGCTTCGGCTCGCCGCCGTGGTCGCTCAGGCCCTTGAACAGCGCATCCGGGTTGATCACGTTCACTTCGGCGTGGCCGAATTCGCGCTGGTCAGCCGCTTCGGTAGCACCGCCCAGCTGCGCGGCCAGGGTCTGCATGCCGTAGCAGATGCCGAAGATCGGCAGGCCGCTGTCGAACACTTCCTGCGGCGCGGCGGGCGCGCCCGGCAGCGTGGTCGATTCCGGGCCACCGGACAGGATGATGCCCTTGGCCCCAAAGCCGGCAATCTCGGCCGGGTTGTGGTCCCACGCCCAGATTTCGCAGTAGACGCCCAGCTCGCGGATGCGGCGGGCAATCAGCTGCGTGTACTGCGCGCCGAAATCGAGGATGAGGATCTTGTCGTTATGGATGTTGGTCATGGCGCCCCGGCAATGCAGTAGGGAAAACGAAAACGTCAGATTTTTCAGCGGCAGATGGAGAAAGAGGAACGGGAATCAGCTTCCTCGTTCCTCTTTGCTCGTCCCGCATCAGGAGCGGTAGTTCGGCGGCTCTTTGGTGATCGTCACGTCGTGGACGTGGCTCTCGCGCTGGCCGGCGCCGCTGATTTTCACGAACTTGGGCTTGCTGCGCATGTCCTCGACGGTGGCGCAACCCACGTAGCCCATGGTGGCGCGCAGGCCGCCCATCAGCTGGTGGATGATGCCGCCCACCGGGCCGCGGTACGGCACGCGGCCTTCAATGCCTTCGGGTACCAGCTTGTCGGCGGTGGCGGCGTCCTGGAAGTAGCGGTCCTTGGACCCCTTCTCCATCGCGGCCAGCGAGCCCATGCCGCGGTAGCTCTTGTACGAACGGCCCTGGAACAGCTCGGTTTCGCCCGGCGATTCCTCGGTACCGGCCAGCAGGCCACCGATCATGATGGTGGAGGCACCGGCGGCCAGCGCCTTGCCGATGTCGCCGGAGTAGCGGATGCCACCGTCGGCGATCAGCGGGATGCGGTCCTGCAGCGCTTCGGCCACCAGGTCGATCGCGGTGATCTGCGGCACGCCCACGCCTGCCACCACGCGGGTGGTGCAGATCGAGCCCGGGCCGATGCCGACCTTCACTGCGTCCGCGCCGCTGTCCAGCAGCGCCAGCGCGGCTTCACCGGTGCAGATGTTGCCGCCGATGACCTGCACGTTCGGGAAGTTCTTCTTGACCCAGCTGACGCGGTCCAGCACGCCCTGCGAATGGCCGTGCGCGGTATCGACCACGATCACGTCCACGCCGGCAGCCACCAGCGCTTCCACGCGGCGGTCGGTATCACCGCCCACGCCGACGGCCGCGCCGACCAGCAGGCGGGTGGCGATGTCCTTGGCAGCGTTCGGGAAGTCGGTGTTCTTCTGGATGTCCTTGACGGTGATCAGGCCACGCAGGGCGAAATCATCGTTGACCACCAGCACCTTTTCGATGCGGTTGCGGTGCAGCAGCTGCAGCACTTCATCAGACGCGGCGCCTTCCTTGACCGTGATCAGGCGATCCTTCTTGGTCATGATGTGGCGGACCGGATCGTCCAGCTCGGTCTCGAAGCGCATGTCGCGATGGGTCACGATGCCGGCCAGCAGGCCGTCGCTGCCCACCACCGGCACGCCGGAGATGTTGTGCGCCTGGGTCAGGGCCAGCACGTCGCGGATGGTGGTTTCCGGGCCGACGGTAATCGGGTCGCGGATGACGCCGGCCTCGAACTTCTTGACCTTGGCCACTTCCGCGGCCTGCTGCTCCACGCTCAGGTTCTTGTGGATGATGCCCATGCCACCCAGCTGTGCCATGGCGATGGCCAGGCGTGCTTCGGTGACGGTATCCATGGCGGCGGACAGGATCGGAAGCTTGAGCTTCAGGTCGCGCGTCAACCGCGTTTCGAGGTTGACGTCCTTGGGCAGGATGGTCGAGTGGGCGGGGACGAGCGAGACGTCGTCGTAAGTGAGTGCTTCAGCCTGGATGCGCAGCATCGGCATACCCGAGATGTGGGGAAGCGCGACATTTTACCCTGTTTTCGCGCCGTGTGGCAGGGGGTAGATGCGACGCAGTGTCGCGCCGGCGGCGATTGGTTCAGGGGGCTGGCTACTGCTTTGGTGGGTGCCAACCTTGGTTGGCACGACCCGTCCGGCACCTGGCCCCCAGATCGGGCAAAGGCCTCTCCCTGTTTGTGCCAACCAAGGTTGGCACCCACCAAGAGCGGATCATGCTGGGCATCCAAGCCATCCCGCAATTTGCCTTTGGTAGGCGCCAACCTTGGTTGGCACGATCCGTCCGGCACCGGTGCCCCAGATGGGCCGATGGCCCCGATGGATGTGTGCCAACCACGGTTGGCACCTACCAGGAGCGGGTCATCGGCCTGCCGGCATTGTGCCGACCAACGGTCGGCACCCACCAGGAGCGGGTCGTCAGCTCAGCGCTTCCGCCGCTTCCAGGGTGTTCTGCATCAACGTGGCCACGGTCATCGGGCCCACGCCACCCGGCACCGGGGTGATCCAGCTGGCCCGCTGGGCAGCCGCTTCAAACCCGACATCGCCCACCAGCCGGCCGTCATCCAACCGATTGATGCCCACGTCGATCACCACCGCGCCCGGCTTCACCCACTCGCCCGGCACGATGCCGGGGCGGCCTACCGCCACCACCAGGATGTCGGCGTTGCGCACGGCCTGTTCCAGCACGTCCTTGGGGGTGAACTTGTGGCAGCTGGTCACGGTGCAGCCGGCAATCAGCAGCTCCAGGCCCATCGGCCGGCCGACGTGGTTACTGACGCCGACGATGGTGGCGTTGCGGCCGCGCACGGGCTGGTCGGTGTGGCCCAGCAGCGTGGTGATGCCACGCGGGGTGCACGGGCGCAGGCCGAACTCGCGCAGGGCCAGGTGGCCGACGTTTTCCGGATGGAAGCCGTCCACGTCCTTGCGCGGGTCGATGCGCTGGATCAGCCGACGCGCGTCGGGAATGCCCGGCAGCGGCAGCTGGATCAGGATACCGTTGATCTTCGGGTCGGCATTGAGCTGGTCGATCAGGTCGAGCAGCTCGGCCTCGGTGGTGCCGGCCGGCAGGTCGTAGTCATAGGCCTCGATGCCGACCTTCTCGGCCGCGCGGCGCTTGTTGCGCACGTATACGGTCGAGGCCGGGTCGCCACCCACCAGCACCACGGCCAGGCCCGGGCGGCTGCCACCCGCGGCCACGCGGGCGTCGACGCGCACCTTCAGGCTGTCGAGCAGGTCCTCGGCGATACGGCGGCCATCAAGGATGCGGGCAGGAAGCTGGGGGGCGGAATCGGTCATCGGGTGCGGGCGTGGGGCGGCGGGGACGCTATTGTCCCCGATTCAGGCCCCCTCGCCCACCGCGGAATGGGGTCCTGATGGGGTCGGATCCCTTTGCCACAGGCAAAGGGCTCTGACCCCAACATGGCAAAACGGGTCAGAGCCCTTTCCTTTGGAAAGGGATCCGACCCGCAGACCTTATTCTTCCTCTTCCGGCACATCCTGCGGGTTCAGCGTCTTGCTCTCCCGCTTCGGCGCGGTGAACGGGGTCGGTGTCGGCACGCCCTGTGGCGTGTTGCCGTACATCATCCGCGCTCCGTCAGTCAGCCCGGCACCGGCAATCTCCAGCTCGAATCGTTCGGCATCGCGGCGGCGAATCTCGGTCGCGATCTCGATCGCATCGTCTTCGTCAGCGCCCAGCTCGACCAGTGCAGACTGGCCGAACAGCACTGCCGATTCAAAGGTCTCGCGGATCTGGAAATCGACACCGGCATGGATCAGCCGCAGCGAATGCTCGCGGTCGAACGAACGCACCATGAGCTTGGCCTGCGGGAACTCGTGCGCCACCAGTTCAACGATACGGTCGGCGGCCTCAGCCTTGTCCACGCACACCGCAATCGCGCGTGCGGTAGCAGCGCCGGAGGCATGCAGCACATCCAACCGCGTGCCATCGCCGTAGTAGATCTTGAAGCCGAAGCGCGCCGCGCTCTGGATCATCTCCACATCGTTGTCGATGATGGTCACATCCACGTCGCGCGCCAGCAGCGACTGGCTGGCGACCTGGCCGAAGCGGCCGAAGCCGATCAGCAGCACGCTGCCGGACAGGCCGTCGGCCTCGTCCACGCCATCCATGTTCACCGTCGGCTTCGGTGCGATGCGCTTGTACACCAGCACCACCAGCGGGGTCAGCGCCATCGACAGCACCACCACGGCGGTGAAGTTGGCATTGATCTCCAGATCGATCACGCCGGCCGATGCGGCGGCGGAGAACAGCACGAAGGCGAACTCGCCGCCCTGCGCCATCAGCACGCCACGGTCCAGCGCCTGCGCGTGGTCACTGCCCATCAGGCGCGCAACCACGTAGATGCACAGCGCCTTGGCCGCCATCAGCGCGACCACCAGGCCGAGGATCATCGGCCAGTTGCCGGCCACCACGCCCAGGTCCAGCGCCATGCCCACGCTGAGGAAGAACAGGCCCAGCAGGATGCCGCGGAACGGTTCGATGTCTGCTTCGATCTGGTGGCGGAAGGTCGATTCGCTCAGCAGCACGCCGGCCAGGAACGCGCCCATCGCCATCGACAACCCGGACAGCTGCATCAACAGCGCCGCGCCCAGCACCACCAGCAGCGCGGCGGCGGTCATCACTTCGCGTGCCTTCGATTCGGCCAGCACGCGGAACAGCGGGTTGAGCAGGAAGCGGCCAACCAGCACCAGGCCGACGATGGCACCGACGCCGATCGCCACCGACAGCCAACGCGAACCCTCGCCATCGGCACTGCCAGCACTCGGTCCCATCCAGGCCACCAGCGCCAGCAGCGGCACGATCAGCAGGTCTTCGAACAGCAGGATGGAGACGATCTTCTGCCCCGATGGCAGCGCGATGTCACCCCGCTCGGCCAGCAGCTGCATCACCACCGCGGTGGAGGTGAGCACGAAACCGGTGGCGCCGATAAAGGCCACCTGCCATGGCAGGCCGAACAGCTTGGCGATGCTGGTCAGCACCAGCGCACAGGTGACGATCTGCAGCGTGCCCAGCCCGAAGATTTCCTTGCGCAGACTCCACAGGTGCGAGGGCCGCATCTCCAGGCCGATCACGAACAGGAACATCACCACGCCTAGCTCGGCGGTATGCAGGATCGCCTGCGGGTCGGAGAACCAGCCCAGCCCGAACGGTCCGATCGCCAGGCCAGCGGCGAAGTAGCCCAGCACCGACCCCAGGCCGGCCCGGCGGAACAAAGGCACCATCACCACCGCCGCGCCCAACAGGGCCACGACCTTGACCAGCTCGCTGGTCGCTGCTTCTACCGCCATGCGGTGTGTTCCCCAAGATCCAGAATCGGGTTCAACAATAGAGCAATGCCGATGACGGCAATAGCACGCATGTTGCGTCGGATTGTCTTGGAGGTGGAACGATGCCGGGGACAGACCCCAACATCATCCCGAAACCTTGCATGCGCGTCGGTGGGGGCCAACCATGCATGCGCATCGGCGGGCGCCAACCATGCACCCGCTTCGGTAGGTGCCAACCTTGGTTGGCACGAAAGCGCCGACCAAGGTCGGCATCTACCAACGCACTCCCCGGACGGGTTCACCCGCCCCGACAGAACGCGGCGTAATCGATATACCCCGGGAACGGCACGCCGGGCGCGCACAGCGGGCACTGCGGGTCCGGCCCGATGCGGGTCTCGCGGAAGCGCATGCCCAGCGCGTCAAAGCGCAGCAGGCGGCCCACCAACGGTTCGCCGATGCCCAGCAGCAGCTTCAGCACCTCGGTGGCCTGCAGCACACCCGCCAGGCCGGGCAGCACACCCAGCACGCCGGCCTCGGAACAGTTCGGCGCGAATTCCGGCGGCGGCGGCTCCGGGAACAGGCAGCGATAGCACGGCGCCTCGCCGCGCTGGCGGCCGGCATCGAACACGCTTACCTGGCCATCGAAACGCTCGATGGCGGCGTAGACCATCGGCGTGGCGTGTTTGATGCAGGCATCGTTGAGCAGGTAGCGCAACGGGAAGTTGTCCGAACCATCCAGCACCACGTCAACGTCCTGCAGCAGGCGATCCACGTTCTCCGAGGTGACCCGCTCGGGCACGGCCTCGACCTCGATGGACGGGTTCAACGCCAGCAGCCGCTCACGTGCCGAATCAACCTTCAACTGGCCGACGCTGGCCTCGGTATGCACGATCTGCCGGTGCAGGTTGCTGCGCTCGACACGGTCGTGGTCGGCGAAGCGCAGGCGCCCTACCCCGGCTGCCGCCAGGTAGAAGCCAGCCGGCGCGCCCAGGCCACCCGCGCCCAGCACCAGCACCCGCGCCTGCTGCAGGCGGCGCTGCCCAGCCTCGCCCACCTGTGGCAGCAGCAGGTGGCGCGAATAGCGGTCGTAGAAATCGCGGTCGGCGGCGCTGCTCAGTGGCTGCACCAGCGGCAGCGTCTGCTCGCGCCAGGCCACGGTGCCGCCGGCAACGGAGCTCACGTTCGTGTAGCCCGCATCCAGCAGCACCTGCGCCGCATCGGCCGAGCGCTTGCCGCTCTGGCAGATCAGCAGGATTTCCTGTTCCGGCAGAGGTAGGTGCGCGGCCGTGTCAGCCAGCAGCTCGCCCTTGGCGACGCCACGGGCGCCTTCGGCCATGCCACCGGCCCGCTCATGCGCCTCGCGCACGTCGATCAGCACCGCACCATGGGCCACGCGTGCCCGCGCCTGCTCGGGGGAAAGCTCTGGAATGCTCATGCACGGATTATCGCAAACACACGGCCATGCGCGGGGTCAGATCCCTTTTCGCAGAAAAGGGCTCCGCCCCCAAGACACGCCATGATGGCGCACTGGCCTTCTCCGGCCGCGGAAACCGCGTGGGCCGCACCGGCGGTCCCGCATCCAGCCGCTCGACTTCCGCCTATTACCCAGCCTAGGAAATGCTACCCGGGCATTGCCCATTAGGCGCTTGGCAAACTCAGTAGCGTTCTGCATCGGGCGCCGCCACGGAGCCGAAGCCGGCTGAGGAGATAGCCCGGCGGAATGGCGGTGACAGCTGCCCGTGCACCTGCCCAGTTCAACTATTTGAGTTCGGCCAGCAGAAGGCTAGTCGTCTCCGGTTGCGGTACATCATGTTGAAGAAGACAACCAAGGGTAATCCTTGAACGAAACGGATCCGTTAGAAACGGCAGCACGCGTCCCACAATTCGATCGAGCTCTGCAAGCCTCCAAGGATCTTGGCTGGGAGGCACAAGCTGATGGAGGTAATCATTGCGCATCGCATTCACCTCAAACATCACCGAGACGAACCCCTTAAATTCCGCACCTCGCAAGTTCGGCTCTGTTTCGGCTGAAACGACTCTCGATAGCAATTCGAGGTGTTGCCGGTGCCCTTGGATTTTCACCTCCTTTTCTGCACCGATGTCGCTCGCCACGGCAAGGAGAAGATAACGCTCGACCACGACTTCAAAGGCTGCGTTCACGACAACCAAAGCCTCCGCCGCAAACCCTAACTGGAAGAGCTGCCGAGCCCGAGAAGAAACGAATCCAAGATCGACAACCCTGCGGCCATGTTCACCGGATACGGTTGATAAAGCCGCCCTGCCCTCCCAACGCCCTTGAGCCTGAAACGAAGCATCATTCTGGCTCGCAAACCTCTGAATCCTTATCTGGCCGTCGTCGCATCTCGCGAATGTGAGATTGGAACGTAACAGTGCATCTTCTGTTACGTGCCCAGGCACGTTGCCCCCATATTCAAGTGCGAACGCTTGAAGCGCAACATTGGCTGCATCAGCAATGACGTAAGTAAGGTAATAGGGAGCCATATGAATTAGCCAATCGATTGATGGCCCCCTTGCCTTGCTTCTCCCCGAACGCGCCAAATGCTGCTCTAACTGATCACTCACAAATGGCGCGACCCGCTCCTCGATGAGCGAAAGTCCCCTCCTGAAAACCTTAAGTAACTGTTTAGCAGAGATCTCTATCTCGATCATCGCTGCCTTGAGGACTCTCAGAGGAATCGGATGCTTCGGCAGCTCGGCTCCCACTGCTTCGCAGACCAAGGGAAATACATCACCCGCTTCGGCCGGCAGATTGTGGAGCCGCACCTGCAAAGCGACTGGATCACTGTCGGGATTAGCTCGATGTTCAATCAACCTCTCCAACCGACCTGCCAGATGCTGCCACCCCCGATCCAGAACGACGCAAAAAATAAGGCTATCGATCTTTGAGATACGCGCATCGACCGCTAGGGGCTCATCCACACGGCAAACTCCAGATTCGATCGCGGCGCGAAGAAGTTGGAACAGACGATTCTGGGAGTCATGAGGAATAAAGCCACCCTCCCAGTCATATCCTGTGACGCGCCCATCAGAAGAATAGGCCTTAGTGACGCACGTGATATGAGGCTCTACTTCTTCGCAGATCTTGTTTGCAATTCTTTCACGGACAGCATGAAAATGCCGGTTTCCTTCGGCGCAAGGAATCCAGGAACTATTGGCCTGATAAGCGACATGCACGCCGCGCCAACTGTAGACCTTGGTCACGATAGACACGCTCGAAAGCTCCATATCCACGCTTGGCTGCGACATGCGCGTCCACACCCCCTCTGTTTACTTGTGAGCTCAATGAAGGATGACACGTTCGACGAAACAGTATGCCTGTGGGCAATTGCGTACCCGCGATCCAAGCTCCGCATACTGCACATTGCCGTCCACCGCGCGCTATTGGAGCCGACGAACAGCAGGATTTCAATCGTCGATCACCACTCTCAAGTCGCCCGCCCCAGACGGAGCAACGCGACCCAAAGCTTCAAGATCTCTGCCCGTTTCGTCGACACGGCTCTCTGAATCCACCGATCTGTTGTGAGCAGCAGCAACTTTTCTCTGCATCCGAGAAATGTGACCAACAAAGCGAGCAAGCTTCTAGACGAGCAATTTCAGTGACGGTGGGATATTTGTTTGCATGACCCAACCACTTCGCAACGCCCATCAGATTTTCTTGGGCAAGTGCCCCCCCCCAAGGCGCATTCCAAAAAAAGGCGGCCCTGCGGCCGCCTTTTCGTGGATCACTTGCCCTTGACGTGCTTCATCAAGCGCCGCTTGGCCTTGACCTGCCGTTCGGTCAGCACGTTCTTCTTGCCTTCGTACGGGTTGGCACCCTCGCGGAAGATGAAGCTCACCGGCGTGCCGATCAGCTTGAAGCGCTTGCGGAAGAAGTTCTCCAGGTAGCGCTTGTAAGACTCCTGCAGTTCCTTCAGGCGGGTGCCGTGCACGATGAAGGTCGGCGGATTGGAACCGGCCGGGTGCACGTAACGCAGCTTGGAGACGTGGCCGCGGATGGTCGGCGGCGGATTGGTCTCGTAGGCCACTTCCAGCGCCTTGTTCACTTCGCTGGTGGTGAAGGTCTTGTTCGCCGATTCGTGCGCGCGGTGCACCGCACGGAACAGCTCACGCAGGCCCGAACCATGCTTGGCCGAGATGCGCACCGACTCAGCCCACGGCACGAAGCCCAGGCGAAGCGACAGCATGGTTTCCGCCTGCTCGCGCTGGTACTCGGTCAGGCCATCCCACTTGTTGATGGCGATCACCAGCGCGCGGCCGGCATCGAGCACGGCACCGAGCACGGTGGCGTCCTGGTCGGTCACGCCTTCGGTGGCATCGAGCATCAGCACGGCCACCTGGCACTGCTCGATCGACTGCATGGTCTTGACCACCGAGAACTTCTCGACGACCTCGTCCACGCGCGAGCGGCGGCGCAGGCCGGCGGTGTCGATCAGGCGGTACTCGCGGCCATCACGCTCCAGGTCCACGGCGATCGAGTCGCGGGTGGTACCCGGCACGTCGGAGGCAATCATCCGTTCCTCGCCGAGGATGCGATTGACCAGGGTCGACTTGCCCACGTTCGGGCGGCCGACAAAGGCGATGCGGATGCGGTTCGGATCGTTGTCCAGCTCTTCACCGCTGCCTTCTTCCGGCAGGCGCTGCACCACTTCTTCGAGCAGGTCATCCAGGCCCTGGCGATGCGCGGCCGAGACGGTCAGCATTTCGCTGAAGCCGTAGCGGGCGAACTCCGAACGCACGCTGTCCTCGTCGGTGCCGTCGATCTTGTTGATCAGCAGCAGCGTCGGGCGCGACAGCTTGCGCAGCCAGGCCAGGATCTCATCGTCCATGGCCGAGCTGCCGTCACGGGCATCGACCACGAACAGGATCAGATCGGCTTCCGCAGCGGCGGCACGGGCCTGGCGCGTGGTAGCGCCAGCCAGGCCTTCTTCCTCTTCCGCGATGCCGCCGGTGTCGACGACGAGGAAATGATTGTCCTCGTCGAGACGGCAGACGCCGTAGTTGCGGTCGCGGGTGACGCCGGGCTGGTCGTGGACCAGGGCGTCACGGGTGCGCGTAAGCGCATTGAAAATAGTCGACTTGCCGACATTCGGCCGTCCAACCAGGGCGACCAAAGGCAGCATCGCGATTACTCCATTATTTAATTTGCCAACCGGAAGGCGGTCAGCTTGCCATCCACGTTCTGCACCAGCAGCACCCCGTCTACGACGATTGGCTGGGCAAGCAGGGCGTCACCGCCGCTCTTTGCCCGTGCAGCCATCGCCCCATCGGCGGTCTTCAACCAGTGCACGTATCCCTTGTAGTCACCGACCACCACGTAGTCGCCGTGCAACGCCGGGCCGGTCAGCGAACGACGCGCCAGCTCGGTCTGCGACCACATTGCTGCGCCGGTCGCCTTGTCCAGGCCGAACACGCCGCCCTTGTTGTCGGTAACGAAAACATTGCCAGACGAAACCGCCACGCCACCCGCGCCGCCATGGTCGCGCGCCCACAGCGGGCGACCGGTCGGGCCTTCGATGGCCATGGTCTGGTTCTTGAAGCTGCTTACATAGAGGGTGTTGCCCTCCAGCACCGGGGCGCCATCGACGTCGGCCATACGCTCCAGCTCGGTACGGCCTTCGCCGTTGCCGAGGTTCTGTTCCCACAGGGTGCGGCCATCCTGCATGCCGAGCGCGGCAACCGCGCCTTCGTCCTTGCCGATGAACAGCACGCCCGGACCGGTCACCACCGGCGCGTTGCCACGCACGGTCAGCGCCGGCAATTCGCTCGGGTTGAACCACTTCTGGGTGCCGTTGCCGACATCGAAAGCGGTCACACGGCCATCATTGCTGCGCACGAAGACCATGCCCTGGGCAACGGCCGGTGCGGCGATGACTTCACCCGGAACACGGGCGCGCCACTTCTCGCTGCCGTCGTTGATGTCCAGGGCGATGACCTGGCCGTCGAGCGTGCCGATCACGACCAGGTTCTCACCGACACCCGGGCCACCGGACAGGCGCAGCTTGGCCTTCTTCTTTTCCTTCTTCGGCTCCCAGGTCCAGACCTTCTTGCCGGTCTGCAGGTCGATGGCGTGGACGCCACCGGTGATCGCCGCGGCGAACACGTGGCCGTTGGCCACTGCCGGGCCCTGGCGCACGCCGATGCGGCGCTCGCCCTTGCCGAGGTTGACCGACCAGGCCTTGTTGACCTTCACGGAGGGCTCGAACTTGACCAGTTCAGCCGGCTCCTGGGCCTTCTTCGCTGCCGCGTCCTTGCCGGCGAACCAGCCCTTCACGGTGCTGCAGCCAGTCAACGCCATGCCCATCAGGAGCACGGTGGCGACGCGGGTGATCATGACCTTCTGACTCATCAAACCGACTCCGCAGGGGCGGCGACCGTGCCGCCAGCATCCATAACCTTGGTTTCCAGCAGGCGCCGCTGCGGCGCTGCCACGTCCAGCGTCTTCAGCGCTTTCTCGTACTGTGCACGGGCGTCATCGCGCTTGCCCTGCGCCATCAGCGCGTCGCCATGGATCTCCAGGCTGCTGCTGTCAGTGGCGCTGCCGAGCAGCTTGATGGCCTCGTCGCTCTTGCCGGTAGCCACCAGCAGGCGGGCCACGCGCTGGTCGACCACGCGCTGCAGGTCGCCTTCGACCTTCACGGCGCGCAGGGTGGCCAGCGCTTCTTCGTTCTTGCCGGCGTCGACCTGGGCCTTGGCCAGCTGCAGCGCCGCGAGGTCGCCGTAGATGCTGGACGGGCCGGCTTCGAGCGCCTTGACCGCCTTGGAGGCGTCGTCAAGCTTGTTCTGCTGAAGGCCGACCAGGGCCTTCTGGTACTCGACATTGGCCGAGGCCAGCTTGCCGCCCTGATCCTTCTGGTACCACTGCCAGCCGGCAATGGCACCGATGGCGATGACTACGCCACCGAGGATGCTGGCGCCATTCTTCCGCAGCCAGCTGCGGACGCGTTCACTTTGTTCGTGCTCGTCGAGCAGATCGTCGATCGCCATGCGTACTCTCGCCCCGCCCGTCGGGAGGGACCATTGGGATTAATCGAAGGTGGTGAAACCGCGCCTCAGTGCGAAACCGGGACTACGGAGCCTTCAGAGGATACCTGAAAGCGTGCCACGTTGGCTCGCTGGTAGGGGGTCAGATCGACGATAGCGCCATTCTGCTGAACCTGGACCGCCGAGGCATTGCCCAAGGTAACGCGGGCAACCTGGCCCGGGGTGAAGCTGCGGCTCTCGCCGGACTTGATCAGCGCCTTCTCGACACTGGTACCGTCCGGGCCGCCGATATCGACCCAGCTGTCGCCATTGAACTGCATGTCCAGCGTATTGGACGCAGCGGCAGCAGGGGCCGAACGCGGCACCGGAGCCAGCGAGGCCACGTATGGGGTTGCCGCCGGCTTGCTGGCCGGCGCGGCCGCCACTTCGACCGGCGTGGACGGCTCGATGCCTGCTGCGGACGGGGTCACCGGCACGGCGGCCGGCAGCGCATCCAGCGACGCGGTATTCGGCGCCGGGGTGGCACTGCCATCGAAGTGGCCACGGGTGGCGAACCACACCGGCACGGCCAGCACCGCAGTGATACCGACATAAAGCACGCGCCGCCCGAGGTTCTCGGCGATACGGCGCGCACGCGGGGTATGGGTATGGCTGACCAGGGTGGGCGGGACCACCGGCCCGACCTGGGCCTGCTCCAGCAGCTGGCCCACGTCCACATCCAGCAGGCGCGCATAGCTGCGCAACTGGCCGCGCACGAACACGGGCGCGCCGAGCTTCTGCCATTGTTCTTCTTCCAGCGACCTGACCACCTGGATCGGCATGCGCAGGCGCGAGCCGACATCTTCGAGGGTCAGTCCGGCCGCCTCACGGGCCTGGCGCAGGCGGGTGCCGCAGCCGGCCGCAGTCTCGAGAGCGCTCACAGTCTGGTCATCAATCACAATGCATCAACCCTGGAGTTAGGAGCCCGCTTCCTGCGGAAATTCCTGTCGAATCCGCTGAATATAGCGATCAGATGCCGCCCGATCACCCAGCCGCGCTTCGATTTGAGACGCAAGTTGTAACACGGAACGCGTTGCGGGTGCAGCTGCAATCCTACGTTCGGCGAAGGCCCGGGCCTCCATGTAGCGGCCCTGGCGGAAGCTCAGCTGGGCCATCGCCTCCAGCGCGACCGGGTTACCGGGCAGCACTGCGAGTGCCGCGCGCAGGTCGCGCTCGGCACGCTCGAGCTGGCCGGCATCCAATGCGCAGCTTCCGGCATTGGCCTGTGCTTCAGCGGCCGCAGAGTTGCCCGGCGCCTGCCGCGCACGGTCGAACCAGATCAGCGATTCGGCGGCACTGCCCTGCTGGCACAGCCAGGCACCGTAATTGTTGAGCACGTCACCACGCTGCGGCGCCAGCTCGGCAGCCTTGCGGAAGTTCTCGCCAGCCTGCTGGCTGCGACCGCGGCGCTCGTCGATGCCCGCAAGCAGGACCAGACCATCGGGGGCCGTGGGCACCAGCCTCTGCGCCTCGCGCGCCTTGCGCTCGGCGGCGTCCAGATTGCCGGACTGGATGTCGCGGCCGGCCAGGGTCAGCAGCTCCTGCCAGCGCACTTGCTGGCGAACGCCATCCGGATCACGAACCGAGTAAACCGGCGCCTCACTGGGGCCCAGCTTGGCCTTCGGACGGGACTTGCAGCCGGTGACCGTGACGGCCAGCACGCCTGCGATCAGGACCAGCCAGAGGCGGTCAGGCCGCGGCATCGCTCCCCTTCCCCGCCTGCAGCGTCTTGTTGAACTCGGCCTGGCGGCGGGTGCGGTCCATCACCTGGCCCTTGAGCTGGCCACAGGCGGCGTCGATGTCGTCGCCACGGGTGCGGCGGACCATCGTCAGCACGTTGCTGTCGAGCAGGATCTTCTGGAAGGCGCGGATGTGTGCTTCTTCCGAACGCTCGTAGCGGGTGCCCGGGAACGGGTTGAACGGGATCAGGTTGACCTTGCCCGAATCCTTGGCCTGCACCGCGTTGTCGAACTGGCGCATCAGGCGGGCCAGCTCGCGGGCATGCTCGGGCTTGTCGTTGATGCCCTTCATCAGGGTGTATTCGAAGGTGACCGATTCGCGGCGCTTGTTGGCGCGCAGGTAACGTGCGCACGAAGCCATCAGCTCGGCGATCGGATACTTCTTGTTGAGCGGCACCAGGGTCTCGCGCAGCGCATCGTTGGGCGCATGCAGCGACACCGCCAGCGACACGTCGCTTTCGGTGGACAGGCGGTCGATCTGCGGCACCAGGCCGGAGGTCGACAGGGTCACGCGCTTGTTGGCCAGGCCGTAGCCCAGGTCGTCGCGCATCACGCTCATGGCGCGCACGACGTTGTCGAAATTCATCAACGGCTCGCCCATGCCCATCATCACCACGTTGGTGAGGCGGCGCATCTGGTGCGGCACGTTGCCCAGGTGGCGCGCGGCAACCCACACCTGGCCGATGATCTCGGCGGTGGTCAGGTTGCGGTTGAAGCCCTGGGTGGCGGTGGAGCAGAACGTGCAGTTCAGGCCGCAACCGACCTGCGAGGACACGCACAGCGTGCCACGGGTCTTGTCGGGGATGTACACGGTCTCGATGGCGTTCTTGCCATCCACGCCCATCGCCAGCAGCCACTTGTGGGTGCCGTCGGCGGAGGGCTTGTCGAACACGATGTTCGGGACGAGGACCTCGGCATGCTCCTGCAGCTTGGCGCGCAGGACCTTGCCGAGGTCGGTCATCTCATCGAACTCGGTGACGTAGCGATGGTGGATCCACTTCATCACCTGATGGGCGCGGAACTTCTTCTCGCCGAGAACCTCGACGAAAAACTTCTCCAGGCCCGCGCGATCGAGGTCGAGCAGGTTCTGCTTGCCAGCCGTGGGTGCCGACTTCGGCAGCGGCTGGATGGCGATTTTCTGTACGACCTCGTTCACGGCATTACTCTCAGCGCGAGACGACTTCGGTGGCGGCGAAGAAGTACGCGATTTCAATCGCGGCATTCTCGACCGAGTCCGAGCCGTGGGCGGCATTGGCATCGATGGATTCGGCGAAGTCGGCGCGGATGGTGCCCGCAGCGGCTTCCTTCGGGTTGGTGGCGCCCAGCAGGTCGCGGTGGGCCAGGACGGCGTTCTCGCCTTCCAGGGCCTGGATCATCACCGGGCCGGAGATCATGAACTCGACCAGTGCGTTGAAGAACGGACGCTCGCGGTGCACGGCGTAGAAGCCTTCCGCTTCACGACGCGACAGCTGCTTGTACTTGGCGGCCACGACCTTCAGGCCGGCCTTTTCGAAGCGGGCGTAGATTTCGCCGATGACGTTCTTGGCAACGGCGTCCGGCTTGATGATCGAAAGGGTGCGCTCCAGCGCCATGGGATGTCTCCAATGGAATCGGGCCGCTGATGGCCCGAAGGGTAACAAAAAAAAAGCCGCGTCGAAACGCGGGCTTAGCCTGATAAACGTGCGCGGATTGTAAGAGATATCGCGGCAGGGTGGTAGTGCCGGCCGCAGGGGTCGGATCCCCGCAGGGGCTCTGATCCCAATTCCGGGGCCAGCACCGGGGTCGGAGCCCGAGGGGGATCCGGCCCCAGCCACCACCCCATTCACCCACCTGAGCGGATTCTGACCAGCCGAGGCATTTTTGCTGCACTGCAAAATGCCATACGCTACCGTCTGGTTCTAGTATCAAACAATCGTTTGATTAAGGTCCACCCGCCCGATGGCCAAGCCCGCCCACTTCTCGACCAAGGACCGGATCCTCGGCGCCGCCGAGGAGCTGTTCGCCCAGCACGGCTTTGCCGGCACCTCGCTGCGCCAGGTCACCAGCCAGGCCGACGTCAACATCGCAGCGGTGAACTACCACTTCGGCTCCAAGGAAAACCTGGTCAACGAGGTCTTCCGCCGCCGCATGGACGAAATGACCGGCGCCCGCCTGTCGCAGCTCGAGCGCGCCCGCGCCGAGCACCCCGGCCAGCTGCGCCCGGTGCTGGCCGCCTTCGTCGAGCCGGCCCTGGCCATGGCCCAGGACCGGCAGAGCGGTGGCGCCTTCGTGCGTGTGATCGCGCGCGCCTATGCCGAGAAGAACGACAACCTGCGCAAGTTCCTGTCCGACCATTACGGCCATGTGCTGCGTGCGTTCGGCAAGGCCATCGCCGAATGCGTGCCCGGCCTGAGCAAGGAAGAGCTGTACTGGCGGCTGGATTTCCTGGCCGGTTCGCTCACCTATGCCATGGCCGACTTCGGGCTGATCAAACGTCCCGCCGGTGTCACCGAAGCGGCGCATCGTGCCCATGCCGCCCATGAACTGATCCATTTCGCCGAGGCCGGGTTCCGCGCCGCCGCACGCAGCGGCAGCGCCCTGCCCGCCTCCATTGATTCCACCCAGTAACTGCTGACCAACAAAGGCCCTACACCATGTCCAATTCCCTGCTAGTCCGCCGCGCCGCCGTGCTGGGTGCCGGCGTCATGGGTGCCCAGATCGCCGCCCACCTCACCAACGCTGGCGTCGACACCGTGCTGTTCGACCTGCCCGCCAAGGAAGGTCCGGCCGACGGCATCGTGCTGAAGGCGATCGCCAACCTGGGCAAGCTGAGCCCGGCGCCGCTGGCCAGCAAGTCGCTGGCTGAAGCCATCACCCCGGCCAACTACGAAGGCGGCCTGGAACAGCTGAAGGACTGCGACCTGATCATCGAGGCCATCGCCGAGCGCATGGACTGGAAGCAGGACCTGTACAAGAAGATCGCCCCGTTCGTGGCTGATCACGCGGTGCTGGCCTCCAACACCTCGGGCCTGGGCATCAACAAGCTGGCCGACGTGCTGCCCGAACAGCTGCGCCACCGCTTCTGCGGCGTGCACTTCTTCAACCCGCCGCGCTACATGCACCTGGCCGAGCTGATCCCGGCCACCACCACCGACGCCGCCGTGCTGGAAGGCCTGGAAGAATTCCTGGTCACCACCCTGGGCAAGGGCGTGGTGTACGCCAAGGACACCCCGAACTTCATCGGCAACCGCATCGGTGTGTTCTCGATCCTGTCGACCATCCACCACACCCAGCAGTTCGGCCTGGGCTTCGATGAAGTGGACGGCCTGACCGGCCCGCTGGTCGGTCGCCCGAAGTCGGCCACCTACCGCACCTCCGACGTGGTCGGCCTGGACACCATGGCCCACGTCATCAAGACCATGGGCGACACCCTGCCCAACGACCCGTGGCATGAATTCTTCAAGTCGCCGAAGTGGCTGGACGCGCTGATTGCCAAGGGCGCACTGGGCCAGAAGACCGGCGCCGGCATCTTCCGCAAGGTCGGCAAGGACATCGTGGTGCTGGACCTGGAAAAGCAGGACTACCGTCCGGCTGACCGCGCCGCCGCACCGGAAGTGGTCGAGATCCTGAAGATCAAGAACCCGGCCGAGAAGTTCGCCAAGCTGCGCGAGAGCCAGCACCCGCAGGCGCAGTTCCTGTGGGCGACCTTCCGCGACCTGTTCCACTACAGCGCCTACCACCTGGCCGACATCGCCGAGACCGCGCGCGACGTGGACCTGGCCATCCGCTGGGGCTACGGCTGGTCGCTGGGCCCGTTCGAAACCTGGCAGGCTGCCGGCTGGAAGCAGGTCGCACAGTGGATTGCCGATGACATCGTGGCCGGCAAGAGCATGAGCAACGCCCCGCTGCCGGATTGGGTGTTCGATGGCCGCGATGGCGTGCACGCCGCCGAGGGCAGCTACAGCCCGTCGCGCAACGCCAAGCTGCCGCGCTCGTCGCTGCCGGTGTACCAGCGCCAGCGCTTCCCGGATCCGCTGCTGGGCGAGAAGTTCGCGCCGGGCGAGACCGTGTTCGAGAACGACGGCCTGCGCATGTGGCACGACGGTGATGGCATTGCCGTGGTCAGCTTCAAGACCAAGATGAACACCGTCTCCGACCACGTGCTCGACGGCTTGCAGGAATGCGTGTCGCGTGCCGAGAAGGACTTCCAGGGCCTGGTGATCTGGCAGCAGAAGGAACCCTTCTCCGCCGGTGCCGACCTGGCCGGCGCGCTCGGCCTGCTGCAGGCCGGCAAGGTCGACCAGTTCGAAGCGATGGTGCACAACTTCCAGCGCACCAGCCAGCGCATCAAGTACTCGCTGGTGCCTGTGGTGGCTGCGGTGCGTGGCCTGGCCCTGGGTGGCGGCTGCGAGTTCCAGATGCACAGCGCCAAGACCGTGGCCTTCCTGGAAAGCTACATCGGTCTGGTCGAAGCCGGCGTCGGCCTGCTTCCGGCCGGTGGTGGCCTGAAGGAACTGGCCGTGCGTGCCTCGCAGGCCGCTGGCCCGGGCGGTGACGTGTTCGCCGAACTGAAGAAGACCTTCGAGACCGTGGCGATGGCCAAGGTGTCCAACTCGGCGGTCAACGCCCAGGAACTGGGCCTGCTGCGCAGCACCGACAAGGTGGTGTTCAACAGCTACGAGGCGCTGTACATCGCCAAGGCCGAAGCACGCGCCCTGGCCGAAGCGGGCTACCGTCCGCCGCTGCCGGCACGCCGCATCCAGGTCGCCGGTGACGTGGGTATCGCCACCTTCAAGATGATGCTGGTCAACATGCTGGAAGGCCGCTTCATCAGCCCGTACGACTACGAGATCGCCGAGCGCATCGCCACCGTGCTGTGCGGCGGCAAGGTCGACCGCGGCACCCTGGTCGACGAAGAGTGGCTGCTGACCCTGGAGCGCAAGCACTTCGTCGAACTGGCCCAGCAGGAAAAGACCCAGGCCCGCATCGCGCACATGCTGAAGACCGGCAAGCCGCTGCGTAATTGATTGATGGCGGGTGCCGGCCACGGGTCGGCATCCCTCTGCCTCTGGTAGGTGCCCACCTTGGCGGGCACACCGGCAAAAAACTTCGAGAGATCACTGCAATGACCAAGCAAATCCAGGACGCCTACATCGTCGCCGCCACCCGCACCCCGGTTGGCAAGGCGCCCAAGGGCATGTTCCGCAACACCCGCCCCGACGACATGCTCGCCCACGTGCTGCGCAGCGTCGTCGCGCAGGCGCCGGGCGTGGACGTCAACCGCATCGATGACGCGATCATCGGCTGCGCGATGCCCGAAGCCGAGCAGGGCATGAACGTGGCCCGCATCGGCGTGCTGCTGGCCGGTCTGCCGAACACGATTGCCGCGCAGACCGTGAACCGCTTCTGCTCCTCCGGCCTGCAGGCCGTGGCGCAGGCCGCCGACGCGATCCGCCTTGGCAACGCCGACCTGATGCTGGCCGGCGGCACCGAATCGATGTCGATGGTGCCGATGATGGGCAACAAGATTGCGATGGCCCCGAGCGTGTTCGACAACGACCACGTCGCCATCGCCTACGGCATGGGCATCACCGCCGAGAAGGTCGCTGAAGAGTGGAAGGTCTCGCGCGAAGACCAGGACGCGTTCGCCCTGGCCTCGCACCAGAAGGCCATGGCCGCCATCCAGAACGGCGACTTCAAGGACGAGATCAGCCCGTACGAGATCGTCTCGCACCAGCCCGACCTCGCCGACGGCAAGCGCATCATCACCCGCAACAAGATTGCCGACACCGACGAAGGCCCGCGCCCGGATTCCTCGGCCGAAGGCCTGGCCAAGCTTCGCCCGGTGTTCCGCAACGGCCAGTTCGGCGGCACCGTCACTGCCGGCAACTCCTCGCAGATGAGCGATGGCGCCGGCGCGGTACTGCTGGCGTCGGAACAGGCAATCAAGGATTACGGCCTGACCCCGCTGGCCCGCTTCGTCAGCTTCTCGGTGGCCGGCGTGCGCCCGGAAGTGATGGGCATCGGCCCGATCGCCGCGATTCCGAAGGCACTGAAGCAGGCCGGCCTGACCCAGGACCAGCTGGACTGGATTGAGCTCAACGAAGCCTTCGCCGCGCAGTCGCTGGCGGTGATCCGCGATTGCGGCCTGGACCCGAGCAAGGTCAACCCGTTGGGCGGCGCGATCGCCCTGGGCCATCCGCTGGGCGCAACCGGCGCGATCCGTACCGCGACCCTGCTGCACGGCCTGCGTCGTCGCCAGCAGAAGTACGGCATGGTGACGATGTGCATCGGCACCGGCATGGGTGCGGCGGGTATTTTCGAGGCGCTGTAAGGTTCAAGGCGTTGCCGGCTGCAGTGTCGGTTTGCTGTGGGGCCCGGGTGGGTGAGACTGCCCGGGACACGCCGTGCCCCCCCCTCCGGGGTCCGGCCCAGCCGCTAGCGGCTGTGCGTTCGGGCGCTTGCGAAGCAGTGCTTCGCAACCAAAGCGCCCTCACCCTTGGGGGCTCGATGGCGCCATCCATGGCGCCAACGGTCCCGGTCAGCCTCACCCACCCGCGCCATCCATCATTCCGCGCGGCGGAGGGGGAGCAAAGGCAGGATCAAGAGCTGGGGTCAGAGCCCTTTGCTACGCAAAGGGATCCGACCCCGACTCGACGCTCGCGGAAACGAAAAAGGCAGCCATCGGCTGCCTTTTCGCTTTTGCTCTTGCCCTCTGATTCCGCCCTTCCCGTCCGCGCCCGCAGGAAACCTGACAGGCGGGGCGGGTGGGCCTTTGCAGGACCGTTCGCCGCATGGATGCGGCGACCGAGCCCCCATGGACGGGTTTACGGCGTGTCCTGCAAAGGCCCACCCGTCCCGCCCATCACGTATCAATCAAGGCGCCGCGAACGGAGCGCTTGAAAACACCTTATTCCGCCAGCATCGCCGCCAGCTTCTCGCGTGCCGGGCCGGCCAGCTTCGGGTTGTCCAGCGCGAAGCGAATCGTCGCCTCCACCAGCCCCAGGTGCGTGCCGCAATCGAAACGGGTGCCCTCGAAACGATAGGCATCCACCTCTTCGGTCTTCAGCAGCTGCGCGATCGCATCAGTCAGCTGGATCTCGCCACCGGCACCGCTGCCGGTCTGCTCCAGCAGTTCGAAGATCTTCGGGCTCAGCACGTAGCGGCCGACCACGGCCAGGTCGCTCGGTGCGTCCTCCGGCTTCGGCTTCTCTACGATCTGCGAGATACGACCCTTGCGGCCATCGAACGCATCGGTGGCGACAATGCCGTAGCTGGCGGTCTTGTCATGCGGCACGTCTTCCACCGCGATCACGCTGGCGCCACTGGCTTCGTTGAGGTCGGCCATCTGCTTCAGCGCGCCATCGCCACGGTTCCAGATCAGGTCGTCCGGCAGCAGCACCGCGAACGGCTCGTCGCCGATCACCGCCTTGGCACACAGCACCGCATGGCCCAGACCCAGCGCTTCAGCCTGGGTCACGAAGATCGCACGCACGCCGTTGGGCAGCACATGGCGGATCATCTCCAGCTGTTCCAGCTTGCCGGCACGCTCGAGCTTCTGCTCCAGTTCGTAGGCCTTGTCGAAATAATCGGCCACCGCATGCTTGTAGCGGTTGGTGATGAACACCAGCGTGTCGCAGCCCGCTTCGATCGCTTCATCAACCGCGTACTGGATCAGCGGACGATCAATGATCGGCAACATTTCCTTCGGCACCGTCTTGGTTGCCGGCAAAAAGCGCGTCCCGAGCCCTGCCACTGGAAAAACTGCCTTGCGAATTCGCTTGCTCATTGGTGCCTGTTGGCCTCACGTGCCGGAAAGGGCACGACTTTAGCGGATGAAATGTAAGCATCCTGTTCGATGGGAGAGAACTCCGGCATCGTCGCGAACAGGATCTCCTGGATGCTGGTGGTGTCGTAGCTGCACACCGCCTCGCGCAGGCGCGGGACATTGCCCAGCACCACATCGCGCGCGAACGTGCGCACACCGGCCTCGAGAATCTTCGGGTGCGCGGTCGAACGATAGTCCTCGTCCGAATAGAACAGCGTCTCGTGCAGCTTCTCGCCCGGGCGCAGGCCGGTGTAGATGATCGGAATGTCCTTGTACGGCTGCTTGCCGGCCAGGCGGATCATCTGTTCGGCCAGGACGCGGATTGGCACCGGCTCACCCATGTCAAGCGTATAGATCGCACCATGCGAGGCTGACGCGGCGGCCTGCAGAATCAACTGGCAGGCCTCCGGGATGGTCATGAAGTAGCGGCTGACTTCCGGGTCGGTGACAGTAACCGGTCCGCCGCGCAGGATCTGCTCGCGGAACAGCGGCACCACGCTGCCGGCCGAGGCCAGCACGTTGCCGAAGCGCACGGTGACGAACCGGGTATGCGTGGACCTCTGGTCCAGGCTCTGGCAGATCATCTCGGCGTAGCGCTTGCTGGCACCCAGCGCATTGACCGGATCAACCGCCTTGTCGGTAGAGATGAACACGAAATGCTCGACGTGCGCCTCAAGGCAGGCACGAGCCACGTTCTCGGTGGCCAGGATATTGTTTCGCACCGCTTCGCGCAGCTGACGCTCCAGCACCGGCACATGCTTGTAGGCAGCGGCATGGAACGCGGTATCGACCGGATGCAGCGACAACGCGTGGCGGATCACCGCCGGGTCGCCACAGTCGCCCAGTACCGCTTCGACCTCGACATCGGGGAAGCTGCGGCGCAGCTCGCCTTCAATGGTCAGCAACAGCAGCTCGCTGATCTCCAGCAGGATGATGCGGCCGGCGCCATGGCGCGCGCACTGGCGGCACAGCTCCGAGCCGATCGAGCCACCGGCACCGGTGACCATCACCGTACGCCCGCCCAACCAGCCGCGAATCAGGTTCCAGTCCGGCATGATCGGCTTGCGGCCGAGCAGATCCTCGATCGCCACTTCCTTCAACTGCCCTGGCAGCGACTGGCCCTGCAGGATGTCGCTGAGCTTGGGTACGGTACGGAACGGCACGCCGGTGCTTTCGCAGATGGCGACGATCCGCTGCATGCCCGCGGCATCCAGCGACGGAATAGCAATGACCAGCAGCTTGGCCGCGGTTTCGCGAACCACCGCCGGCGCGTCGTCCAGGCCGCCCAGGATGGGCAGCCCCTGCAGCTTGGCCCCTCGCAGGTGGGGTGCATCGTCCAGCAGGCCCACCGGCTCGAAGTTGCCCGACCGGCGCAGGTCGCGGACCAGGGTCTCGGCCGCCTGGCCGGCACCGAGGATCAACACGCGCCGCGCGGACGAATCCGACTGCAGCGACTGGTAATCCTTCCAGGCCCGGTACAGCAGCCGGGGCGCACCCAGCAGCGCCGACAGTGCGAACGGATAGATCACCAGCACCGACATCGGTACGCCATCGAAGCGCTTCCACATCAGCACCAGCACGATGGCGACCATGCCGATGAAGCTGGCCTTGAAGATGTTCAGCAGGTCGCTGACGCTGGCGAAACGCCACAGCCCGCGATACAGGCCAACGCGCCAGAACACCAGGCCCTGCAGCAGCAGTACCAGGGTGGTGTCGACATTCCAAAGGGGAAGCGCGGGCGCGTTGGGAAGGATCGAGTAGCGCCCCGCATGGAGCAGCTGCCAGCATGCCCAGACCATGAAAAGGTCGTGGCAGACGATGGCCGAACGCGGCATCAGGCCGAGGATTCTGTCCCGCCAGGGTGAAGCCATGAGTCAGATAGTTCCTTGTCGGTGACGCAATCCATTGCGCAGGAGGAGCCAAAGGACGCTCAGCGCAATGAACCACGCGATCGCCACGACAGCCTCCCACCTCGGCTGCAAATTCGAGCAGACATTAAGCACTGTAATACTGAACAGGCCCAAAGCAAAGTACATCCCTGTCACCTGAGCGTGGCTGGCTCCTGCCTGGACCGCCCTCTGGTAGACGTGCTGGGTATGGGGTTCCGTCCAGCGTTGCCCGGAAATGATGCGCGCCAGCAGTGTGAAGCCTGCGTCCACAAGGAACGCCGAGGCCGGGACCAGCAGCAGGATCCAATTGATGTCGGTACGCACGCTGGCGATCGCCAGAACCACCGCCACGGCATACCCCAGCGCGCCACTTCCGACATCACCCATGAAGATCCGTGCCCGCGGAAAGTTGAACGGCAGGAATCCCAGGCAGGCCAGGCCCAGCGCCACGGCGGCAAGCGAATAGGGCCAGGGCAGCACCGGCGCCAGGCCCAGCGCGACCACGATGGCCTGGCTGGCGGCAATGCCGTTGATCCCATCCATGAAGTTCCAGATGTTGATCAGCGAAGCAGTGAACAGCAGCACCAGCACGGCCAGCAGCCAGCTGCCACCATGCATCTTGACCAACGCAGCCAGCAGCGCGGCGGCGATGAAGTGCACCAGCAGCCGGCGCATGGCCGGAAGCGGCTTGTGATCGTCCCACCAGCCGATGCCCGCGACCAGGACCAGGCCGAGACTGGCAACCAGCAGGCTGGGCGTTGCTTCGGGCCAGGCCCACATCGCCACGCCCGCCGTAACGAGCAGGCTGATGACGATGGCGATGCCGCCACCGCGGGGGGTTGCCACGCTATGGCTGCGGCGTTCGCCGGGCTGGTCCATCAGCTGCCTGCGCAGCGCGTAACCGCGTGCCGCCCAGGTCAGCGCCGCACTCAGCAGGGCCAATCCCAGCAGCGCCCCCATCACAAACCACGGCATGGATCAGAGCACCGCGTAGTTCAGCAGTGGCTTGACCGTGCCCCACTCCTTGCAGCTCGGGCACTGCCAGTGGTGGGTGCGCGCGCCGAAGCCGCAGCGGGTGCAGCGGTAAGCGGGGTTGCGGACCAGCAACTGGTCGGTGATGTGCTTGAGGTCATGCAGGGTCGCCGTGGAATCGGCGCCTTCGGCCAGGGTCAGGTCGATCAGCGCGGACTCGCCACGTACCGAAGGACGATCCTTGAGCTGGCGGCCGAGGTAGGCACGGGCCGGAGCCACGCCCTCCTGCTCTTCCATCAGGCGGGTCAGCGCCAGCACCGGGGCGATACCACGATAGTGCTCGGTCATTTCCGAGAGGAACGCACGCGCACCGCCGAGGTCGCCGACCTTCCGGTAGTTGGCCATCAGCGCAGGCAGCAGCTCGGGCAGGTACTCGGGATCGTTGCGGGCCGCGCGCTCGAACGCGCGCACGGCGGCTTCGGCGTTGCCGGCATCCGTTTCCAGGCGGCCCTCGATGATGCCGGCACGCACCGACATCGCGTCGGCCTGGTAGGCGCGGGCAATCGCTGCCCTCGCCTCTTCCAGCTTGCCGGCGCCGCGGAAGCGCTCGGCCAGCTCGCACTCGAACTGGCCGATCAGCTTGCCCATCGGCTCGCCGGTCACGTCCTCGAAGCGGGTGGCGTTGTCGATCGCCTTTTCCCAGTCACGCTCGGCCTGGTAAATGCCGATCAGGTGCTTGAGCGCCTGCGGAGCACGCTGGTCCAGCTGCGCCAGTTCGGTGAACACGGTCTCTGCACGGTCCAGCAGGCCGGACTTCATGTAGTCCTCGCCCAGTGCCAGCAGCGCCTGCACGCGCTGCGCGTCGCTCAGGTCGTGGCGGTTGACCAGGCCCTGGTGCAGGCGGATGGCGCGATCGACTTCACCGCGGCGGCGGAACAGATGGCCCAGCGCGACCTGGGTCTCGAAGGTTTCCTTGTCCAGCTCGGCGATGTGCAGGAACAGCTCGATGGCCTTGTCCGGCTGTTCGTTGAGCAGGTAGTTCAGGCCGCGGAAATAGGTGCTGGACAGGCGGCTGACCTGGTTGTCACCGTGGCGTTGCCCGCCACGCCGGCCGATCACCCATCCGGCCAATGCGGCCAGCGGAACGAACAGGAAAAACCACAGCCACTCGGTGACGAAATCCATCTTCGGTCAGCGTCCATCAAAAGATTGCGGGGGAACCACCGGCGCCGACGTGGCGGCAACGGACTTGTTGGCGCGGCGCAGCTGGCTGTAGAGCGGAATGACCACGCTCACCAGCACCAGGCCGGCGCCGACGATCACGCCGATCAGCAGCGCGGCAATCAGCGCCACGCCGACGGACGTATTCAATTGGGTGAACAACAGGTTGATCGACATCGCGGTCATGTTGACCGCACCAATGATCAGCCCAAGGATCAGCACCGCCAGCAGGACCAGCAGACGAAAAACCTTCATGCGACAGCTCCAGTGGCAGGAGACCGTAGCTTATCCGACTCGCGGCTCGATTCGCACGCGGTGGCGCGACGGCGGGGCGGGCTCAGGCCGGATCGGCGTCCAGCGGCAGCACACTGCTGACCCGCTCGCGCAGTTCCTTGCCCGGCTTGAAATGGGGGACGTGCTTGCCCGGAAGGGCCACCGATTCACCGGTCTTCGGGTTGCGGCCCAGGCGCGGCGGACGGTAGTGCAGCGAGAAGCTGCCAAAGCCACGGATTTCGATGCGATCCCCGGCAGAGAGGGAACCGCCCATCATTTCCAGCAATGACTTGACCGCCAGATCGACATCATCGGCCTTCAGGTGCGCCTGCCGGCGCGCAAGGATTTCGATCAGTTCGGATTTGGTCATTACCGGCTCACATCAGGGGCATCTCAGCCTGAAACGGCCCGGGCAGTGCCCGGGCCGTCCAGGAAACAACGAACAGCGTAAGGCCGATTACTCGGACTTGTTGCCGCTCAGCTGCGCACGCAGCAGCGCGCCCAGCTGGGTGGTGCCGCTGGCAGCCGAAGAGGACTGGTATTCCTCCAGCACTTCGCGCATTTCCGCGTCGTCCTTGGCCTTGATCGACAGCTGCAGGGTGCGGCCCTTGCGGTCCATGCCCACGAACTTGGCTTCGACCTTGTCGCCGACCTTCAGGTGCTGGGTGGCGTCGTCAACGCGCTCGTTGGCGATGTCGCGGGCCGAGACGTAACCTTCGATGCCGTCAGCCAGCTCGATGATCGCGCCCTTGGCGTCGACTTCCTTCACCACGCCCTCAACCTTGGAGCCCTTCGGATTGGCAGCCATGTACTGGCCGAACGGATCCTGCTCCAGCTGCTTGACGCCCAGCGAGATGCGCTCACGCTCCGGATCGACAGCCAGGACAACCGCGTCCAGGGTGTCGCCCTTCTTGAAGTTGCGAACGATGTCTTCGCCAGTGGTCGCCCAGCTGATGTCGGACAGGTGAACCAGGCCGTCGATGCCGCCGTCCAGGCCGATGAAGATGCCGAAGTCGGTGATCGACTTGATCTGGCCCGACACCTTGTCACCCTTCTTGTGGGTGGCAGCGAAGGTTTCCCACGGATTGGCGGCAACCTGCTTCATGCCCAGCGAGATGCGGCGACGCTCCTCGTCCACGTCCAGGACCATGACTTCAACTTCGTCACCGACCTGCACGACCTTGGACGGGTTGACGTTCTTGTTGGTCCAATCCATTTCGGAAACGTGCACCAGGCCCTCGACGCCCGGCTCGATCTCGACGAACGCGCCGTAATCGGTGACGTTGGAGACCTTGCCGAACACGCGGCTGTTGGCCGGGTAACGACGGGCGATGTTATCCCACGGATCTTCGCCCAGCTGCTTCAGGCCCAGCGAAACGCGGTTGCGCTCGCGGTCGAACTTCAGCACGCGCACGTCCAGCTCGTCGCCGACGTTGACGACTTCGGACGGATGGCGCACGCGCTTCCATGCCATGTCGGTGATGTGCAGCAGGCCGTCGATACCGCCCAGGTCCACGAACGCGCCGTAGTCGGTCAGGTTCTTGACGACACCCTTCAGGATCGCGCCTTCCTGCAGCTTGTCCATCAGCTGCTCGCGCTCTTCCGAGTGCTCGCTTTCGACGACAGCGCGGCGCGAAACCACGACGTTGTTACGCTTGCGGTCCAGCTTGATGAGCTTGAACTCGAGCTCCTTGCCTTCCAGGTAGGCCGGATCGCGCACCGGGCGCACATCGACCAGGGAACCCGGCAGGAAGGCGCGGACATCCTTGATGTCCACGGTGAAACCACCCTTGACCTTGCCGCTGATGCGGCCGGTGATGGTTTCGTTCTTTTCCAACGCTTCTTCCAGCTCGTCCCACACCATCGCGCGCTTGGCCTTCTCGCGCGACAGGACGGTTTCGCCGAAGCCGTTCTCGATCGAGTCGAGGGCGACCTTGACGATGTCGCCTTCGGCGACGTCGATTTCGCCAGCGTCGTTACGGAACTGTTCGATCGGCACGATGCCTTCGGACTTCAGGCCAGCGTTGATCACCACGACGTCGCCGCGGACTTCAACAACGGTACCGCTGACGATGGCGCCCGGCTTCAGCTTGGCCAGGTTGGCCTGGCTGGCTTCAAACAGTTCGGCAAATGATTCGGTCATTAGATTTACTCTGTTGGACACATGGGTCGGTGGCGTCCCCTTCAGGGGAATGGCGACCGCCCGCCTGTTGGTCGACCCCGGAAACGCAGGTCGTGTGTAGTAGGAAAACCGCCACGCATCATTGCGCGACGGAGCTGGTACAGCACTGCTTTGCGCGACCACCACCGGTGTTGCTGGCAGTACTCCCGCGCGAACGGATCAGGCAGCCGGAACCGGAAGCAGATCCATCACTCGGGCAACGACATCATCGATGCCGATGCCTGTGGTGTCGATGAGGACAGCATCGTCTGCCGGCTTCAGGGGCGCCACGGTACGCTGAGCATCACGGGCGTCGCGGGCCATGATCTCGCGCAGGAGGTCATCAAAGCTAACAGAAACCCCCTTGTCTTTCAACTGCTTATGCCGGCGCTCGGCGCGCTCCTCGGCACTGGCGGTCAGAAAGACCTTGTAGGACGCGTCCGGGAAGATCACCGTGCCCATGTCACGGCCATCGGCGACCAGGCCCGGCAGTTCCCTGAATGCGCGCTGGCGCTCCTTCAGGGCGGCACGGACCTCAGGAATGGCGGCAATGGCCGAGGCCAGCGCCCCCGTGGTCTCCAGGCGCAGCTCGTCGGTGGCATCGGTGCCGTTGACCAGGACCCGCATGGCCTCGCCCTGCTCGACAAACTGGACGTGGGTGTCGAAGGTGCAGCGGACCAGCGCCGAGGCATCCGAGGTATCGATGTCGGCCCAGCTGGCAGCCACGCCCACCGCCCGGTACAGCGCGCCCGAATCCAGGTAATGCCAGCCCATCCGGCGCGCCACGATGCGGCTGATGGTACCCTTGCCGGCCCCGGATGGGCCGTCGATGGTCAGGACGGGAGCGAGTGGATTCATGGGGGTCCCAGAGCGTGTGAAGAGGCCATTCTAGCCCCTGCCAGACGCCCCCAGCAGGATCTTTTGTGCAACCACTTGAAACCACGAGGAAAAGCCCGGTAGAATGGCGGGCTTGAACGAGCGTCAACTGCCGATTGTCTTTCGCATATCGCGGCCACGCTCCACCCGAACAACTACTGTTTACGCCGAGGTATGCCATGAAAGTCCTGTCCTCCCTGAAGTCGGCGAAGGCCCGTCACCGTGACTGCAAGGTCGTGCGTCGCCGTGGCAAGATCTTCGTCATCTGCAAGTCGAACCCGCGTTTCAAGGCGCGTCAGCGCTAAGCCTCACAGCCCTCGCGGCTGCGGCTGGCCCTACGCGGGGCCGACCCGATGCAAAAAGCCGCCTTCGGGCGGTTTTTTGTTTATGCGGCTTTTTCCTGCCGTTTTTGCTGTAATCGCCGTTCTTGACCACTGGGGAGTAGTTCGAGATGAAGCGTTACCTGTCCGCCCTGGCCATGCTGGCCACCCTGGCCGCTGCCACACCGGTGCTGGCCGATACCCTGCTTGTCGACCGCGCCCGCGAAAAACCAGCTGGTGCCCTGCCCGCGCGCGGCCAGAGCATGCAGCAGGTGCAGGCGCAGTTCGGTGCACCAAGCGAGCAGCTGCAGCCGCGTGGCGGGCAGAAACGGCAGTGGCCGACCATCAACCGCTGGGTGTACCCGCAGTTCACCGTCTACTTCGAGAAGCAGAAGGTGATCAACGTGGTGGCCAACCAGGCGGACCCGAACGAAATCGGCCCGAAACCGCCGATCCGATGATCCCTCTACCCGCCGTGCGCGGGCCTGTGTAGCGAGACCATGAACCAGACCCTTCGTTTTCCTGCCGAATGGGAAGCCCAGAGCGGCATCCTGATTGCCTGGCCCACCGCCGACACCGACTGGGCCGACCGCCTGGGCCAGGTGGAAGAGACCTACATCGCGCTGGTCGCGGCGATCACCCGCTTCCAGCCGGTGCTGATCTGCGTGGCCGATGACGATGTGGAGACCTATGCCGAGATGCGGCTGCGCTCCAACCGCATCGACATGGACAAGGTCCACTTCACCACGGCGGCCTACGACGATACCTGGCTGCGCGACTCCGGCCCGATCACCCTGCGCCGCGCCGATGGCGGCTTCCAGCTGCTGGACTTCCGCTTCACCGGCTGGGGCGGCAAGTTCGACGCGACCCTGGATGACCAGCTGGTGGGCGTGCTCGACCAGGCCGGCGTGTTCAACGACGCACCGGTGCGCAGCATCCCGTTCGCGCTGGAAGGCGGCGGCATCGAGACCGACGGTGAAGGCACCCTGCTGACCACCTGGAAGTGCCTGCACGAGCGCCACCCGGACCGCGACCGGGCAAGCCTGACTGCCGACCTGGCCGACTGGCTGCAGCAGGATCGCGTGCTGTGGCTGGACCACGGCTACCTGGAAGGCGACGACACCGACGCCCACATCGACACCCTCGCCCGCTTCGCCTCGGCCGACAGCATCGTCTACCAGGCCTGCGACGACCAAAGCGATTCGCACTACGCCGAACTGCAGGCGATGGGCAATGAGCTGGCGGCGCTGCGCACCAAGGACGGCCAGCCGTACCGCCTGTTCCCGCTGCCGTGGGCACAGCCGGTGATCGACGAAGGCCGCCGCCTGGCTGCGTCGTACGCCAATTACCTGATCGTCAACGGTGCCGTGCTGATGCCGGCCTACGGCGATCCGGCCGATGACCTGGCCCGCGACGTGCTGGCGCAGGCGTACCCGGGCCGCGAGGTCGTTCAGGTGCCGTGCCGCTCGCTGATCTGGCAGAACGGCAGCCTGCACTGCATCACCATGCAGCTGCCGGAAGGCCTGTTGAAGGCATGACGGTAGTGCCGGCCGCTGGCCGGCAACCATGCAATGCCTGATGGATCCACGGGATTGCCGGCCAGCGGCCGGCACTACCAGCACCCATTCAGCGCGCGACACGCCGTCGCCGTCCATCCGCGCTAACATGCAGGTTTTCCCCCGCAGGAACGCCCCGCATGAACTCGCGCAGCCCCCTTACCGTCGCCCTGATCCAGGAGCGCAACCACGGTGATGCCGCCGCCAACCTGGCGGTGATCGAAGCACGCGTGGCCGAGGCGGCTGCGCAGGGTGCCAAGCTGGTGCTGCTGCAGGAACTGCATAACGGTCCGTACTTCTGCCAGCACGAGTCGGTGGACGAGTTCGACCTGGCCGAGCCGATTCCGGGCCCGAGCACTGAGCGCCTGGGCGCGCTGGCGAAGAAACATGGCGTGGTACTGGTCGGCTCGCTGTTCGAGCGCCGAGCTGCCGGCCTGTACCACAACACCGCCGTGGTCTTCGAAAAAGACGGCACGCTGCTGGGCAAGTACCGCAAGATGCATATCCCGGACGACCCGGGCTTCTACGAGAAGTTCTACTTCACCCCGGGCGACATCGGCTTCAAGCCGATCGATACCTCGGTGGGCCGCCTCGGCGTGCTGGTGTGCTGGGACCAGTGGTACCCGGAAGCGGCGCGCCTGATGGCGCTGGCCGGTGCCGAGCTGCTGCTGTACCCGACCGCGATCGGCTGGGACCCGGACGATGTGCAGGACGAGAAGACCCGCCAGCGCGACGCCTGGGTGCTGAGCCACCGCGGCCACGCCGTGGCCAACGGCCTGCCGGTGCTGAGCTGCAACCGCGTCGGCCACGAGGCTTCGCCGCTGGGCGCGTCGGGCATCCAGTTCTGGGGCAACAGCCACGTGCTCGGCCCGCAGGGCGAGTTCCTGGCCGAGGCCGGCACCGATGCCACCGTGCTGGTGTGCGACGTCGACCTGCAGCGCAGCGAGCACGTGCGCCGCATCTGGCCGTTCCTGCGTGATCGCCGCATCGATGCGTACGGCGACCTGCTCAAGCGCTACATCGACTGAGCCGGAGCCCGCGCATGGCCGTCCTCATCCGTGATGCCGGCCCGGCCGACATCGACGCGATCACCGCGATCTATGCGGTGGAAGTGACCGACTTCGTCAACACCTACGAGTACGACATCCCCGACGCGCCGGAGATGCTGCGCCGCATGCGCGACATCATCGACCGTGGCTTCCCCTACCTGGTCGCCGAGATCGACGGCCAGGTGGCCGGCTATGCCTACGCCAACACCTACCGCACCCGCATCGCCTACCAGTGGACCGTGGAAAACTCGGTCTACGTCGATGCCCGCTTCCAGGGCCAGGGCGTGGGCGCCGGCCTGCTCCAGGCCCTCATCGACGCCTGCGTGGCGCGCGGCTACCGGCAGATGGTGGCGGTGATCGGTGAACCGACCAATGCCGCCTCCATCAAGCTGCACGAACGCTTCGGCTTCGAGCTGGTGGGCGTGTTCCGTGGCCTTGGCCGCAAGCATGGCCGCTGGCTGGATACCGTGCAGATGCAGCGCGCGCTCGGCGATGGCGCCGACACCGCACCTTCCAATGAATGAATCCATGACTGAAACCCTTCCTGACACCGGCGATGACCTGTTCGCCGGCCAGCCGGTACGCGTCGTTGAACGCGACGGCGTGCGCTACACCCTGCTCGGCACCGCGCACGTCTCTCGCGCCAGCGTCGAAGCAGTGGAAAAAGCGATCGACAGTGGTCGCTTCGACGCGGTGGCCGTCGAGCTCGATCCGCAGCGCCTGCAGGCCCTGAGCGACCCGGACACCCTGGCCAAGCTCGACCTGGTCGAGGTGATCCGCAAGGGCCGCGTCGCCCTGTTCGCCGCCAACCTGGCGTTGTCCGCCTACCAGCGGCGCCTGGCCGAGCAGCTCGACATCGAGCCGGGTGCCGAACTCAAGCGCGCGGTGGAACTGGCCCGCGAGCGCGATCTGCCTGTGCACCTGATCGACCGTGAAGTCGGCCTGACCTTCCGCCGTGCATCGCAGCGGCTGGGCTTCTTCGGCAAGCTGAAGCTGGTTGCCGGGCTTGGCGCCGGCCTGTTCTCGTCGGAGGAAGTGGGCGAGAACGAGATCGAGAAGCTCAAGCAGGGCGACATGCTGGAGTCGAGCTTCGGCGAGTTCGCCAGCGAGAGCCCGGCGCTGTACGAGACCATCATCGGCGAGCGCGACCGCTACATGGCCACGCGCCTGCGCGAAGCGCACGACCCGCAGCAGCGCGAAGTGCTGGCGGTGGTCGGTGCCGGCCACCTGGCCGGGCTGGCACGCTATCTGGAAACCGACACCGAGGCGCCGGCACCGCTGCGCGCCGAGCTGGAATCGGTGCCGAAGAAGCGCAACATCCCGTGGTTCACGCTGGGCATCCTGGCCATCGTAGCGACCGGCATCGGCGTGGGCTTCTACCGCGGCGGGCTGGGCGTGGGCACCGAGCTGCTGGCGACCTGGGCGATGTACACCGGCGGTCTGGCCGGCCTGGGCTGCCTGCTGGCCGGTGGCCATCCGCTGAGCATCCTGACCGCGATCGCGGTGGCACCGTTCAAGCCGTTCCGCTTGAGCATTCCAACCGGCGCGTTCTCGGCGCTGGTGGAAGCACGCCTGCGCAAGCCGGCGTACGAGGACTTCCTGAAGCTGCGCGACGATGCGCAGAGCCTGAAGGGCTGGTACCGCAACCGCGTCACCCGCGTGGTGCTGACCTTCATGCTGACCAACCTGGGCAGCATGCTGGGCCTGTGGCTGACCACGTTCAAGGTCTGGGGCAAGGTGGCGGGCTGATGGTCCCGCCCCACGTGGCTATACTCGGCGTTTAAGGAGGAACACAGCGATGGATGCATATGACGCGCTGATGCGCGATGGTTACGTAGTAGTTCGCCAGGCCATCGCGCCGGCGCTGGTCCAGGGCATCAATGAGCGCATCGCGCGCTTCAAGCAGCGCAACCCAAAAGCGGTAACGCGCAACCTGGACGATCACAATCGCATGTACCGGGTCGTCAACCTGCACCTGGCAGTGGATGCGATGACACGCCTGCTCACCGACAACCCGGCCATCGACGTCTGCGACCGCTTCCTCGGTGAACCCACTACGCTCTACACCAGCCTCTACTACGAGCGCGGATCCGAACAGTCATTGCACCGCGATACGCCGCTGTTCTGCACCTCCCCGGGCGAGCGCTACATGGGGGTGTGGACGGCACTGGAGGCAGTTGATGACAGTAACGGCCCACTACGGGTGGTCCCGGGCAGCCACCTGCTGCCGCCCATTGATGTGCAGGCGCTGCGACGCACGGTCTTCGGCGACAGCCCGGTCGGCGCCATGTCGCCGGAGGGCTGGACTGCCTACCAGGATGCGGTGGCCCGCCAATGCGAAGATGCTGGCCTGCAACCGCAAGCGGTGCACGTGCAGGCGGGTGACGTCATCGTCTGGCACCCACAGTTGTTCCATGGCGGCGCCCCGCATCCTTCGTCCGGCACGCGCCGCAGCGTGGTGATGCATGTGACCCCGAAGTCGATGCCGGTCGGTCACATGGATGTCTTCTACGGACAGACCCACCCGCCGGAGAAGGCGCCATGGCGCTACTACCGACGCGGCCGGCGTGAGATCGCGCGGTTCGGCCATGTCGATTTCGGGCATGAATACACCCGGCGCACGCTGTTCCTGCGCAAGGCCTGAAAAAAAATGGGGGGAGACCGCCCCACTACGACCGGTCTCCCCCCACACCACAACACGTTGTCGTGCATTACAGCCGGGCAGCGCCCGGCTCTACCATCTCCAGACCGCGGGCGCGCTGGATCAGTCGCGTGACCGCACTGCGCAGGTCATCCAGCACCGCATAGATCGTCGGCAGGAACAGCAGGCTGACCACCGTCGAGAACGCCAGGCCACCGGCGATCGCGCGCGCCATCGGCGCGTACTCCGGGCCATTACCGAACATCTGCGTATTGGTCAGCGAGATCGGCACCATCGCCAGGATCGCCGTGCCCATGGTCATCATGATCGGGCGCAGACGCTCGCGTGAGCCCTCCACCAGCGCCTGGGTACGGCCCATGCCGCCGCGCCGCAGGTTGTTGATGTGCTCGATCATCACGATGCCGTTGTTCACCACCACGCCCATCAGCACCAGGATGCCGATGAAGGACATGATCCCGAACGAAGTGCCAGTGATCCAGAACAGCCAGAACACGCCGAAGATCGAGAACAGCACGCCACTCATGATCGCCGCAGGGAACAACAGCGACTCGAATACCGCGGCCATCACCACGTAGATCATCACCAGTGCGATGAGCAGGTTGAACACCATCTGCTGCATCGCTTCGTCGTCGTTGCCGTAGTCACCGCCATCGAAGGTGAAGCCATAGCCGGCCGGGAAGTTCATCGGCTTGAGCACCGATTCCATGGCCTTGCGGCCGTCCGGCGCGGTGACCTTCTCGGCCAGGTTGGCCTTGATGGTCAACGTGGTCTGGCGGTTGGTACGGCCGATCTGGGTGGCCGACGAACCGACGTCGACACTGACCAGGCTCAGCAGCGGCACGCTGCGGCCATCGCCGGTACGTACGCTGAAGCCGGCCAGATCCTCGGGGCTGCTCTGTTCGGCACCGGCGAAGCGGACCCATACCGGTACTTCGTTGTCACCACGACGGAACTCGCGCATCGGCGCACCACGCAGTGCAAGGCCGACGAAGCTGGCCACCTGCTCGGCATTGAAGCCGAACGCCGCAGCGCGCTCGCGATCAACGCGCACCTTCAGTTCACCGCCCTTCTCGCCGTTGTCGATGCGCACGTCGCGCAGCTCGGCACGCTGGGCCAGCAGCGGCACCACTTCCTGGCCGATCTCCTGCAGCATCGAACTGGAGTCGCCGACCAGCTGCACCTGTACGCCCTGATTGCCACCACCGCCGCCGTCGCCCCCTTGGTTGCCGACGAAATAATCGGTGCGGGCCGACTTCGGCAGCCCCTTGCGCAGCTCTTCCTGCAGCGCTTTGATGTCCTTGGCGTACTTCTCGTCGAGGGTGACCACGGTCGAGCTGCCTTCCTGCTCGCTGTACCAGGAGTACACCTGCTTCACGTGCAGGCGTTCGCGGTTCTGGTCGATCCAGCTCTCCACCCGTGCCACTTCCTCGGACATCTGCCGGTAGGTATAGGCGCCCTTCCACATGTAGCCGATGAAGATGTCCTTGCCGCCTTCGCCGCCGAACATATCGATCTTGGTCAGCTTCATCGGCACCAGGCTGACCAGCACCACCAGCAGGATGCCAAGCAGGCTCCAGCCGCGGTGGCGCAGTGACCAGTCCAGCAGCTGTGCGTAACGGCGCTGCAGGCGCGCGATCAGGCCGGTCTTCGAATGCACCAGCTTTGGCGTGGTCATGCGCGCGGACAGCATCGGGATCAGGCTGACTGCCACCAGCCACGAGGCCAGCAGCGAGACCGAGATGGTGATCGCGATCTGCGCCATGAAGATGCTGATGTTGTTGGTCTCGCCGAACAGGTTCGGTACGAATACGATGCAATGGCACAGGGTACCGGCGCTGAGCGCGATGGCCACGTTGCGTGTGCCGATGATCGAGGCCAGCCGTGGCTGCCCGGGCATGCGCTCGCGTTCCTGGTAGATGCTCTCCACCACCACCACGGCGTTGTCGACCAGCATGCCGACCGCCAGCAGCAGGCCCATCATGGTCAGGATGTTCAACGTCACCCCGACGAAGTACATGAACCCCAGGGTGATGGTGAAGCAGATCGGAATGGCCAGGGTCACCATCAGCGTGGATGGCCAGTGGCGCAGGAAGAAGAACAGCACGGTCACCGACAGGATCAGGCCGACGCCGCCGGCCTCGGCCAGTTCCAGCAACGAGGAGGTCACCGCCTTGCCCTGGTTGTCGATCACCTTGATCTGCACGTCGCGCATCGACGCCTCCCCGCGGATTGCCTCGACCTCGGCCAGCGCCGCGCGCGAAACCTCCACCAGATTGGCGCTGCGCTCCTTGAAGATGTCCAGGCCGACCGCCGGGTTGCCGTCCAGGCGGCGTCCATAGCTCATGCGCGCCGGCTTCAGCCGTATCTCGGCGATATCACCCAGGCGCAGGCCCTTGGCGTTGATCACCAGGTCGCGCATTTCCTGCAGGTCGGTGATTTCGCCCACCGGCTGCACGCGCACGCGCTGGCCGTTGTCGTCGATCTGCCCGGCCGAGATCGAGAAATTCAGCGTGCGCAGGCGCTCGCTCAGCTCGTTGATGCTCAGCCCGTGCGCGTTGAGCCGGTTCGGATCGATGGCGATCTCCACCTCGTTCGGCGGCGCGCCGGTGATGTCGACGCGGGCCACGCCGGGAATGCGCTCGATGCGCCGCTTGAACTCGCGGTCGAGCATGTCATAGGCAGTGGTCAGATCGGTGGTACTGGCCAGGCGCACCTTCAGCACCGGCTGGTCACTGCTGGACCACTTGAACACGTTGTAGCGCTGCAGGTCGTCGGGCAGGTCGCTGCGGATCGCATCGATGCGCTCGCGCGCATCGGAAGCGGCAATCGCAATGTCGCGGTCCCAGTCGCTGAATTCGATGTAGATCAGCGCCGCCTCGGAGGTGGCCGACGAGCGCATGCGCTTGATGCCGGTCATCGTCGCCAGCGATTCCTCCACCGGGCGGATGATGGTCCGCTCCACTTCCTCCGGTGTCGAGCCGGTGTACGGGATCTGCACGAACAGGAACGGTGCCGAGATGTCCGGCAATGCTTCCAGCGGCAGCCGGAACGAGGCGATCAGGCCGATCACCACCAGCGACACGAAACACATGATGGTGGTGACCGGACGGCGGATGGAGAACTCGGCAACACTCATGCCGGTTCCTCCGCACCCGCCGCGCTGCCCGCTGCACCCGGCTCGATCCCGCCGGCATGCTTGCGGCCACGTTCGCGGTAATACGCATCGCCGCGACGGTCCATCAGGTCATACACCACCGGAATGACCAGCAGGGTCAGCAGGGTCGACACCAGCAGGCCGCCGATCACGGTGATCGCCATCGGTGCACGCACTTCCGCACCCTCGCCCATCGCCACCGCCAGCGGCAGGAAGCCGAACAGCGTGCACAGCGTGGTCATGATGATCGGCCGCAGGCGTGAGCGGGCACCTTCCACCAGCGCCTCGTGCTTGGCCACGCCGGCCTCGCGCAGCTGGTTGACCTTGTCGATCAGGATGATCGCGTTCTTGGTGACCAGGCCGACCAGCAGGATCAGGCCGATGAACACCACCACCGAAATGGGCTTCCCGGTCAGCATCAGCGCCAGGATGGCGCCGACCAGCGCCAGCGGGATGGTGAACAGGATCACGAACGGGTGCAGCAGCGATTCGAACTGCGAGGCCATCACCAGGTAGACCAGGAAGATCGCCAGGCCGAAGGCGAAGATCAGCGACTTCGCCGCCTGCGCCAGCTCCTCACCCTGGCCACCGATGTGCAGGCCGACGCCTGCGCCCAGCGGCTGTTCTGACACCATCTGCTGCACTTCGCGCATGGCCGCGCCAAGATCGATGTCGCGCAGGTTGGCCGACACCACCGCCACCCGCGTCTGGTCGGCGCGATGGATCTCGCTGGGGCCAGTGGTGGCGACCACATCGGCCACCGCGTCCAGTGTCACCGGGCGGGTACTGCCGGGATTGACGATCAGCCGGCGGATGCTCTCCACGCTGGCGCGGTCGCCTTCCTGCGCACGCACCAGCACGTCGATCTTGCGGTCACGGAAGCTGTAGCGGGTGGCGACGTCGCCGCGCACCTTCTTCACCACCACATCGGCGATCTGGCGCGTGGTCAGGCCGAGCGCACCGGCGCGTTCCTGGTCGAAGCGGATCTGGATTTCCGGGAAGCCCTCTTCCACGGTCGACTTCACGTCGGCGTAGTGCGCGTTGCCGCGCAGCATCGCCGCCAGGCGCTGGCCGGCCACTTCCAGGGTTGCCATGTCCTGCCCGCGCAGCTCGATTTCCAGCGGCGTGGAGAAGCTGAACAACGCCGGCCGTGCGAAGTCGACCTGTGCACCCGGATGCTGGCCCATGGTGTCACGCAGGCGCTCGGTGATCTCCGCTTCGGTACGCGCGTTGCCGCCGCCTTCCATCACCACGGTCAGCTTGCCGATGTTCTCGCCGCTCTCGGTGGGGCTGGCATCCAGGCGGGTGCCGCTGCCGCTGACACCGTACAGCGAAGCCACGCCCTCGCCCTTGCCGTGTGCCAGCTGCAGCTCGCGTACCAGTGCATCAGTCTGCTTCAGCGGCGTGCCGGCCGGCAGCTTCACCGTCATTTCGAAACGGTCCTGCGCCAGCTGCGGGATCAGGTCGGCACCGAGCATCGGCACCAGCGCCATGGTCGCCACGAAGATGATCGAGGCTACGCCCAATACCTTGCCCGGATGCGCCAGCGCGCTCGGCAGCAGGCGCAGGTAGCCACGCTCGGCACCGGCATAGGGCTTCATCGCCAGATCGCTGGCCTTGCGCATCACCGGACCCACCACGGCCACCACGCCACGCCATACCCGCACCACCAGCCAGGCCAGTGCGTAGAAGCTCCAGCGCGCCGTCGCGACCACGCCACGGCGGCCCAGCGCGACCGGCTTCTGCCAGCGGTTCTGCGGCTGCCACGGTGCGTTCGGCGCCTCTTCCGGGAACGCCAGCGGCGGCCGTCCCTTCAGCGAGCTCAGCATCGGGATCAGGGTCATCGACACCAGCAGCGAGATCGCGATGGCGATCGCCACGGTCAATGCCTGGTCGCGGAACAGCTGGCCGGCGATGCCCTCGACGAACACCAGCGGCAGGAACACCGCGATGGTGGTCAGGGTGGAGGCGACCACCGCCATGCTCACTTCGCGGGTACCGACGATGGCCGCCTGCAGGATGCCCAGGCCACGCTCGCGGGCCTTGGCGATGCTCTCCAGCACCACGATCGAGTCATCCACCACCAGGCCGGTGGCCAGCGCCAGGCCGCCCAGCGACATCACGTTCAAGCTGAGGCCGAGCTGGCCCATGAAGAAGAACGTGGCGATGATCGAGACCGGCAGCGACAGGCTGATCACGAACGTGCTCCAGCCATCGCGCAGGAACAGGAAGATGATCAGGATCGCCAGCAGGCCACCGATAACGGCATCCTTCTTGACGTCGGCGATGGCGTGCTCGATGAAGCGCGACTGGTCCTCGATGGTGGTCATCTCGACGTCGGACGGGAACGTGCCCTTGATCTGCTCCAGGCGCTTGCGCAGCGCTTCGGCGGTGGACACGGTATTGGCGTCGCCTTCCTTGTAGATCGCCAGTTCCACCGATTCCTTGCCGCCGAGGCGGATCACCGCTTCGCGCTCCTTGTAGCCCTGGCGCACGGTAGCCACGTCCTTCAGGCGCACCGGCACACCGTTGGCGACCACGCTGGAACCACCACCGGACGAGGCACTCTGTGCCGCCGAGGCCGCCGCGATGGCCGCCGCCGAACCGGTCGACGCGGCGATGTTGAACATCTGCTGCAACGCCGAGTCAGCCGCGCTGCCGTTCGACGCCTGGGTGGTGACCAGCAGGTTGCGGATCTCTTCCAGATCAGCGAACTGGTTGACGGTACGCACCAGGAAGCGCTGCGAACCCTCCTCCAGGCGGCCGCCGGAGATGTTGATGTTCTCGTCCTTCAGGCGCTTGATGACGGTATCGATGGGCAGGTTCAGCTGGGCAAGCTTCTGCTGGTCGATGTCGACCTGGATCTCGTCTTCCAGGCCACCACCGACCTTGACCGCCGCCACGCCGCTGACCGGCTCCAGCTTCTTCTTCAGGTCTTCGTCGGCATAGCGGCGCAGGCCGGTCAGCTCGCGGACCGCATCGGCATCGCTGGCCGGTGTGGTCTTGCTGGACAGCACCAGGCGCATGATCGGCTCGGTGGACGGATTGAACCGCAGCAGCACCGGCGCCTTGGCCTCCAGTGGCAGGTTCAGCGCTTCCATCTTGTCGCGCACTTCCAGGCTGGCCTGGTCCATGTTGGTGCCCCAGGCGAACTCCAGCACCACATCGCTCTGGCCGGTGCGCGAGACCGATTTCAGCTTGCGCAGGTTCTTGACCACGCCGACCGCTTCCTCAACCGGCTGGGTGATCAGGGTTTCGATTTCGGTCGGTGCCGCGCCGGTGTATTCGGTGCGCACGGTCAGCGTCGGATAGCTCAGGTCCGGCAGCAGGTTGACCTTGAGGTTGCCCAGCGCGATCACGCCGAACAGCAGCAGGGTGACCGTGCACATGGCGATGGTCACGCGGCGGCGGGTGGCGAATTCCACCAGGCCGCCGCGCATGCCGGCGGCGGCGCCGTCGCTCGCCGGCGAGGCACCGTGGTCGTGGCCCGGGGCGGTCATTGCTTGCTCCCGGCCTTGTCCGCCGGCTTGGCAGCCGTTGCGACCGTCTTCGCCTTTGCCCTCGGATCGGCGATCACCTGTACCGCGGTGCCGTCGCGCAGGGCGACCTTGCCGGCGGTGACCACCTGATCACCGGCCGCCAGGCCATCACGGATCTCCACCCACGGGCCCTCGGCGTAACCCAGCTTGACCGGAACGCGTGCGACCTTGCCTTCGCGCACCCGGAACACCGCCGGTTCACCGTCGTCGAGCAGCGCCAGGCGCGGCACCACGAGCGCATCGGCACGCTGGTCGTAATCGATGCGGATGCGCCCGAACATGCCGGGCTGCAGCGCGTGCGCGGCGCCGTCGAAGGCGCTGACCACGCGAAACGTACCACTGCCTGAATCCACCACCGGCGCGATGCGATCGACCGTACCGGTGAAGCTCTGGCCCGGCAGCGCGTCGGCGGCCAGCGTCACCGGCTGGCCAGCGCGCAGGGTGGCCAGCTCGCGCTCGGGCACGTTGAGGGTGGCTTCCAGCCGCGAGTTGTCGACGATGCGGAAGATCGGCGTATTGATCTGCACGAAGTTGCCGGTCTTGATCGAGCGCGACGCGATCACGCCGGAGATCGGCGCTACAACCGTGGTGTAGGACAGCTCCAGCGTGGCCAGGCGGTACTGCGCGCGGACGTTTTCCAGGTCGTAGCGCAGCTGGTCGACGTCGGCGGCGCTGACCATCTGCTGGCCAACCAGTTTCTGCGCGCGCTGGTAGTTGTTTTCCAGCTTGCGCATCTGCGCTTCGCTCTGCGCCACGGCCAAGCGCGCGCGGTCTGGATCCAGTCGCACCAGTGGCTGGCCGGCGCTGACCCGCTGGCCTTCTTCGACCAGCACCGCCAGCGCCACGCCGGAGGTCTTGGCGACCACCTGCGATTCGGCGCGCGGCTCCAGCGCAGCAGTGCCGGTGTAGCTGGCGGCAACGGCGCGATGGCTGGCCACGGCCACCTCGACCGGAACCGCGTCGACCTTCTTCTCCTCCTTGGTCTCGGCGGCCTTGGCTTCGGAATTGGGCCCTGCGGCGCAACCGCCCAGCAGCAGGGAGGAGGAGATCAGCAGTGCGGCAGCGCAGATTCCGCTGCGACGGCCGGACAGGAGGGTTGGGTGCGACATCGTCAGATCCCTGGAGGATGCGTGGACAGGTGTGGTAGCAAAGTAATGCACCACTTCACGGCAACACCATATCCCAAAGGTCATGGTGCCTTCGTGCCGCTGGTCGGCCCGCCCCCCCATTTCAGCTAGATGAAACCTGAGGCTATACTCGGGTCGTTCCGTACCCCACGCCGGAACGACCAGACCCGAATCCCCGGAAACGACACCATGCGCCCGCAGCCGCTCGCCGCTTGTCTCGCTCTGGCCGTCCTCCTGCCCCTCGGGGCCGCCGCACAGCCCGCTCCTGCTCCTGCCACACCCGCTCCGGCTCCGGCGCCCGTCGCCACGCCGCAGGCCACCGCTCCCACCGGCAATTTCGACAATGGCCGGGTACTGGCCTATACCTGCCAGGGGTGCCACGGCATCACCGGCTACAAGAACGCCTACCCCAGCTACCGGGTGCCGAAAATCGGCGGCCAGACCCAGCAGTACCTGGCCCAGGCCCTGACCGAGTACCGGCAGGGCAAGCGCAGGCATCCGACGATGCAGGCGCAGTCGATGAGTTTCAGCGAACAGGAGATCGCCGATCTCTCTGTTTACCTGTCCACCGTCAAGTAAGGCCCGCCCATGTCGAAAGCCGCGCATCCGATGCGTCACGCCATCGCCCTGTCCGTTGCCCTGCTGCTGGCCGCCTGTTCACAGTCGCAGGTGGAAAACAGCGAGAAATCCGCCGCCGACCCGGGCCATGCCAGCGGCGAACACGGTTCTTCATCCTCCGCCGGCCTGCCGCCGGGCCGCGAGGCCGCCGGCGAGGCCCGCGCCAAGGTGAAGGGCAAGGCCACCAACCAGAGCTGCATCGACTGCCACGGCGCCGACGGCAACGCGCCGATCGATGCGACCTATCCGAAGCTGGGTGGGCAGTACGGTGACTACCTGGCGCATGCGCTGCAGGCCTACCGCGCCGGTGACCGCCAGCATGCGCTGATGACGCCACAAGCGAAGGACCTGAGCGATCAGGACATTGCCGATCTGGCGGCGTACTTCGGCAGCCGGCCGAGCCAGCTGCGGGATCTGCACGGGGTCAAATGACCGCCGGCGCCCCGGTGGGTGCGGACCTTGGTCCGCACGGACCGTTGATTGGTGGGTGCGGACCGTTGGTCCGCACGGGTCCGGATATCCACGCATGGCGTGGATCTACTGAGCCGAGCGTGGGCTCGGCTCTACATCGATCGGCGCAACCGCTGGCGCCGACCGATACTCAGCCTTCCAGCTCTTCCCAGCGCGCGTAGGCCGCATCCAGCTCGGCCTGCACCTTGGCCAGCTGCTGGGTGTGCGCGGTCACTTCAGCGCTGCTGCGGGTGTAGAACGACGGGTCGTTCATCGCCGAGGTCAGCCCTTCGACGTCGCCCTCCAGCTTCTCGATGGTCTTCGGCAGCTGCTCCAGCTCGCGCGCTTCCTTGTAGGCCAGCTTGCGCTTGGGCGCTGCCGGCGTAGCGGCCGCTGCAGCAGGTGCGGCGGCGGCCGGCTTGGCGGCAGCCACCGCCGTCGGCGCGGCGGCAATGCTGCTGGCGTACCGCTGCCAGTCGCTGTAGCCACCCACGTACTCACCGATCACGCCGTCGCCTTCCATCACCAGCGTGGAGGTCACCACGTTGTCAATGAAGTCACGGTCATGGCTGACCAGCAGCAGCGTGCCGGTGTACTCGCCCAGCAGCTCTTCCAGCAACTCCAGGGTTTCCACGTCGAGGTCGTTGGTCGGTTCGTCCATCACCAGCAGGTTGGAGGGCTGCGCGAATAGCTTGGCCAGCAGCAGGCGGTTGCGCTCACCGCCAGACAGGCGGGTGATCGGCGCACGCGCGCGCTCCGGCGTGAACATGAAGTCCTGCAGGTAGGCATGCACATGCTTGCGCTTGCCGTTGAACTCGAGGAAATCACGGCCCTCGGCCACGTTCTCGATGGCGCTCCAGTCTTCGCGCAGCACCGCACGGTACTGGTCGAAATAGGCGATCTGCAGGTTGGTGCCGGGATTGACTTCACCCTTCTGCGGCTGCAGTTCGCCCAGCAGTAGCTTCAGCAGCGTGGTCTTGCCGCTGCCGTTGGGGCCGATCAGGCCGATGCGGTCACCACGCAGGATGGTGGTGCTGAAGTCACGGACCATGGTGCGCTCGCCGAAGGCGAACGAAATGTCCTTGACGTCGATGACCTTCTTGCCCGAGCTGACGCCCTGGGCCGCTTCCATCTTGACGTTGCCACTGAGGTCGCGGCGCGCGGAGCGCTCGTTGCGCATCGCCTTCAGGCGGCGCACGCGGCCTTCGTCGCGGGTGCGGCGGGCCTTGATGCCCTGGCGGATCCAGACTTCTTCCTGTGCCAGCAGCTTGTCGAAGCGGGCGTTTTCCTGCGCCTGCGCGTTGAGGCGTTCCTCGCGGCGGCGCTCGTAGTTGGCCCAGTCGCCGGGCCAGCTGGTGACCTGGCCGCGGTCGATCTCGACGATGCGGGTGGCCAGCGCACGCAGGAAGCGGCGGTCATGGGTGACGAACACCACGCTGCCGCTCCAGCCCTTGAGGAACGCTTCGAGCCAATCGATGGCTTCGATGTCGAGGTGGTTGGTCGGTTCGTCCAGCAGCAACACATCCGGGCTGGACACCAGCGCACGAGCCAGCAGCACGCGGCGCTTCATGCCGCCGGACAGGCGGCCGAACTCGGCCTCGCCATCCAGATCGAGCTTGGTCAGGGTTTCGCTGACGCGCTGGTCCAGGCCCCAGCCGTTGGCGGCGTCGATCTTGGCCTGCACGTTGCCGAGCGCTTCGCCATCGAACACCTCGGCATGGCTGAGGTGGTGGAATTCGGCCAGCCACTGGCCCAGTTCGCCGAGGCCGTCGGCGACGACGTCGAATACCGAGCCGGCGGCGCCATGCGGCACTTCCTGCTCCAGGCGGGTGACGCGCACGCCCTGCTGCACACGCACTTCTCCGTCATCGGGCTTGTGGTCGCCGGACAGCAGCTTGAGCAGGGTGGATTTGCCGGCGCCGTTGCGGCCGATCAGGGCGATGCGTTCGCCCGGCTCGATCGACAGTTCGGCCTTTTCCAGCAACAACGGGCCGCCGACGCTGAAGTCGACGTTCTGTAGGGTAATCAGAGGCATCCGGCCATTGTACCGGTTGGGGGCGTCGGTCGGGTTGCACCCGGCACCCGCGGTAGTGCCGGCCGCTGGCCGGCAACCTCAACGGCAACGGCAGAAGCTGGTTTCCTGTGGGAGGCGGGACGGTATTCTGCTCTGGTGGGTGTCGACCTTGGTCGACACGGTAGATCTACGCCATGCGTGGATGAGCACTACAAGAAGTGTCGATGGATGGAATCGACTGGGAATCTGATGGCTTACCCCACCTCCCCCAGCAACGCCTGCAACCCCGGCAGCCATTGCTTGCCGGGGTGACGTACCAGCCACAGGGTGCGCTGCAGGGCAGGCAGCGGAGTCTCGAGCACGCGCAGGCGGCCGAGGGCCAGCGGCTCTTCCAGCGCATGACGCGAAAGACAGGCCAGACCCAGCCCGGCGATGGCGGCTTGCTTGATCGCTTCGGTATTGCCCAGCTGCAGGGTCTGGGCGAAGCCGCGCAGGTGCGGCAACAAGGCCTGCTCCACCGCTTCGCGGGTGCCGGAGCCCGGTTCGCGCAGCAACCAGCGGGCGCGGCGCAGTTCATCCAGCGACCAGCGCGCGGCAACGTCGGCGGCGGCCACGATCACCAGCGGGTCCTGCTGCCAAGCGGTGACCTGCAGGCCGCGCTCATGGCACGGGCCTTCGATCAGGCCGGCGTCCACATCCAGGCGCTGCACGGCAGCGACCACGCCGGCACTGTTGTCGATACGCAGGTCGACTTCGGCCTGCGGCGCCTGGCGCAGCAGTTCGGCGATGCGCGGCGGCAGCAGGTAGTTGCCGATGGTGGTACTGGCGGCCAGCACCAGCCGCAGCGGTGCACCCTGCGACGGGTCGCCGCCGGCAGCCAGCTGCCGCTCCAGATCGGCGGCGTTGACCAGTAGCGTGCGCGCCGGCTCCAGCAGTGCGCGGCCGTGGCCGTTCAGGGCCAAGCGGCGGCCGATGCGGTCGAACAACGGCGTGCCGAAGTGCGCCTCCAGCTCCTGCAGGGCGGCGCTGCTGGCCGATTGCGAAAGCGCAATGGCCTGGCCGGCAGCAGTGGTGCTGCCGTGGTCGGCGATGGCGACGAAGACCTGCAACTGGCGCAAGGTCAGACGCATGGCGCTTACCTCCTTGATGGGTAGGTTTCACCCATATTATTCGTTTTACAGGTCATCGTCTGGGGCGCACGCTTGCCCCATCACTCCAGCCCTACCCTTGCCATGAACGCCCCCGCTCTCTCCCCCTGGTCCCTGCCCGCCCTGCGCCAACGCTGGCAACCGCGTCTGCCCGGCCTGCTGCTGGTGGGCCTGATCGCGGCGGCGTCACTGTATCTGGCCGAGCTGCCCTGGCTGCAGGCGCACGGGCTGAGTGCGCTGACCGTGGCCATCGTCGCCGGCATCGTGGTCGGCAACACGTTGTACCCGCGGTTGGCACCGAGCAGTGCGGCCGGTGTCGGCTTCTCCAAGCACTGGCTGCTGCGCGCCGGCATCGTGCTGTACGGCCTGCGCCTGACCTTCCAGGACATCGGCCATGTTGGCGTCACTGGCGTGCTGATGGACGTGCTGGTGGTCGCCAGCACCTTCGGACTGGCCTGCTGGCTGGGCATGCGCGTGTTCAAGATGGAACGCGAGGCGGCGATGCTGATCGGTGCCGGCAGCGCGATCTGCGGCGCGGCGGCGGTGATGGCCGCCGAACCGGTGGTGCGCGGCCGTGCTGCGCAGGTCACGGTGGCGGTGTCGACAGTGGTGGTGTTCGGCACGCTGGCGATGTTCCTGTATCCCGCCCTGTATGCGCTGGTGCAGTCGCACGGCTGGCTGGCGATGGACGCGCAGCAGTACGGCCTGTTCACCGGTGCGACGGTGCATGAAGTGGCACAGGTAGTGGCGGCTGGCCGCGCGGTCAACGAAGCGGCGGCCGATACCGCGGTGATCACCAAGATGGTGCGGGTGATGCTGCTGGCACCGTTCCTGGTGGCGCTGTCGCTGTGGCTGGCGCGTGGCGGCAAGGCCAGCGCCGACGGCAGCAAGGCGCGCATCGTGGTGCCGTGGTTCGCCTTCGGTTTCGTGGCGGTGGCCGGGTTCAACTCGCTGCATCTGCTGCCGGCCGGCCTGCAGGCCGCGCTGGTGCAGTTGGACACGGTCCTGCTGGCGATGGCGATGGCCGCGCTGGGCCTGACCACCCACGTCTCGGCGCTGCGCCAGGCAGGCCTGAAGCCGCTGCTGCTGGCGCTGATCCTGTTCGCCTGGCTGCTGTTCGGCGGGCTGGCGATCCATCAGGGCGTGCTGGCGGTGCTGGGCTGAGCAGGCCCGTGCCGACCGAGGTCGGCACCCACCAGTAGATCCACGCCATGCGTGGATGGCGGCTCCAATTGGGGGTCAGAGCCCTTTCCTGCGGAAAGGGATCCGACCCCTCCATTAGGCGGGAGCGGCCGCGCAGACGGGTACAATGCGCCATGACTGACTTCTCGACCCTGCCGCTGAGCCCGGCCCTGCAGCCCGGCCTGGATGCCCTCGGCTACACCACCCTCACCCCCGTGCAGGCGCAGAGCCTGCCGGCCATCCTCGATGGCCGCGATGTGATCGCACAGGCGCCGACCGGCAGCGGCAAGACCGCCGCCTTCGGCCTGGGCCTGCTGCAGGCGATCGACCCCAGCCTGATCCGCGTACAGGCGCTGGTGCTGTGCCCGACCCGCGAACTGGCCGACCAGGTCGGCAAGCAGATCCGCAAGCTGGCCACCGGCATCCCCAACCTGAAGCTGCTGCTGCTGGTCGGCGGTGTGCCGCTGGGTCCGCAGCTGGCTTCGCTGGAAGGCCACGACCCGCACGTGGTGGTCGGCACGCCTGGCCGTGTGCAGGAGCTGGCACGCAAGCGCGCGCTGAATCTGGGCGCGGTGCGCACGCTGGTGCTGGATGAAGCCGACCGCATGCTCGACATGGGCTTCGAGGAGCCGATCCGCGAGATCGCCGGCCGGACCCACAAGGACCGCCAGAGCCTGCTGTTCTCGGCCACCTTCCCGGACAGCATCCGCACCATGGCGCGTGACCTGCTGCGCGAGGCAGTGGAAGTGACCGTGGAAGGCGCCGACCAGGCACCGGCCATCCGCCACATGTTCTGCGAGGTGGAACCGGCACATCGCCAGAAGGCGCTTGCCGGCCTGCTGCTGAAGTACACGCCGGAATCGGCGGTGGTGTTCTGCAACACCCGCAAGGACGTGGACGAAGTGGCCAACTCGCTGCAGCAGTTCGGGTTCTCCGCACTGGCCCTGCACGGCGACATGGAGCAGCGCGACCGCGAGGAAGTCTTGTTGTTGCTGGCCAACCGCAGCTGCAACGTGCTGGTGGCCAGCGACGTGGCCGCACGCGGCCTGGACGTGGAAGAGCTGGCGGCGGTGATCAACTACGAGCTGCCGACCGACGTTGAGAGCTACCAGCACCGCGTGGGCCGTACCGGCCGTGCCGGTGCCAGTGGCCTGGCGATCAGCCTGGTGGCCGGCCGCGAGAAGACCCGCGCCGAAGCCATTGAAGCGCAGATGGGTCAGCCGTTGGACTGGCAGAAGACGCCGCTGGCGACTTCACGCCCGGCCGAGCTGCCGCAGGCAGCGATGCGTACGCTGCGTATCGACGGCGGCAAGACCGACAAGCTGCGCCCGGGCGACATCCTCGGTGCACTGACCGGCGACGCCGGCCTGTCGAGCAAGTTCATCGGCAAGATTGCGATCTTCCCGACCCGCTCCTATGTGGCGATCGCGCGTGAGCAGGCCAACAAGGCCGTGGCGAAGCTGGAAGCCGGCAAGATCAAGGGCCGTCGTTTCCGCGTTCGGATGATGTGATTGAAGCAGCGTTGCCAACCACGTTGGCAACGATCTGACCTGGTAGCGGCCAACCTTGGTTGGCCCGTCCATGGCGCCAGTCGCGAAAAGCGCTGCCAACCAAGGTTGGCAACTACCGGCTCCCGGCCATTCGCTCTGGTAGATGCCAACCTTGGTTGGCACCTACCCTCTAATCAGAACACCAGTTCGGTGTACAGCGGCAGGTCCGTTTCCCAGCGCGCGCGGCCGCCGAGGCCGTCGAGCTCGACCAGTACGCCGGCACCGACCACATCAACGTCCAGGCGGCGCACCAGCGACAGCGCCGCGACCAGCGTGCCACCGGTGGCCAGCACGTCGTCGATGATCGCCACGCGGGCACCGGCCGGCAGCGCATCGGCGTGCACTTCGATGCAGTCGCTGCGATATTCCAGCGTGTATTCCTCGCGCAGCACCTGGCCCGGCAGCTTGCCCGGCTTGCGCACCGGCACGAAGCCGACGCCCAGTTCCAGCGCCATCGCGGCGCCGAGGATGAAACCACGCGATTCGATGCCGACCACCGCGTCCAGCTTCTGGTCGCGCCAGCGATCAGCCATGGCAGTGACAGCACCGCGGAAGTCCTCGCCATGGGCGAGCAGCGGCATGATGTCCTTGAACAGGATGCCGGGCTTGGGGAAGTCGGCGATGTCGCGCAGGCGGGAGGCCCACTGCGGAGCGACGATGGCGTCGGTCATGTCACATTGGCTATCTGATGGCGGCATAGGGTACCCGTTCCGGGCGCCGCCTGCCTGTTGAGGGGTATCGGCCGGGCTGCGCCCGGCACCTGCAGAGGCCACCGCGCAAGCAAAAGCGAAAGCAAAAGCCGCATTCCGAGGGATGGCGGGGTGGGTCCGGTTGCGGGGGGCGCTGCAAGTACGTCCATGTAAGCTCGGTCGCCGCATCCATGCGGCTCACGCCCCCGCAACCGGACCCACCCCGCCTTCGACAGATTTCCGCGATCTGTCGTAGATCCACGCCATGCGTGGATGAATCTCTATCGAAATCGAATATTTCGAGAATTGAACGAAGAGCATCCACGCATGGCGTGGATCTACCGTGTCGACCAAGGTCGACACCTACCCGCAGCAGCGCGAAATCTGTCGGAGGTGGGGCGGTGTCGGATTGCGGGGTGTCAGCCGCATGGATGCGGCTGCCAAGCCTACACGGACGTACTTGCGGCGTCCCCGCAATCCGACACCGCCCCGCCAAACCACGGAATCCGCTTTTGCTCTGGCTGTTGACCTGGCCTCTGCGGGTGCAGGGCGCAGCCCTGCCGAAACCCACCCTCAGGAACTGCAGGACAGCATCGAGCAGCCTGCGCGGTTGTCGGCCCAGGCCGGGCGCTTGCCGGCGAAGTGTTCCAGGCCGGCACGCTCGGTGTATGGATCGCGCAGTACGTCCTGCAACGCATGAACGCCGCCGAGGTCGCCCTGCTCTGCGCGGTCGATGGCCTCCTGGGCCAGCCAGTTGCGCAGCACGTACAGCGGATTGGCCGCGGTCATCTTCGCCGTGCGCTCGCTGGCCGACAGCGGATCGGCCTGCAACCGCGCCGTGTAGTCCTGCAGCCACTGCTGCAACGGTACCTGCACCGCCTGCTGGCGCGCCTCGTCGTAGTACACCTCGTCCAGCAGCGCCGCATCCGGTGCCGTCGGATCGATACGCATCAGCGCACGCCAAGCCAGTGTCATGTCCATGGCACCGTCCTGCATCAGCTGCTGCCAGCGCAGGAAGAGCTGCAGGTCGTCATCATCGGCCGCGGCCAGTCCGAGCTTGGCGGCAGCATCGCGACGCGTGCAGGCCACGAAGGTGGTCTGATACGCCGCCAAGCCCGCTTGTAGCGGTGCGACATCGCCGAACAGCGGAGACAGCGCCTGCGCCAATCGGCTCAGGTTCCAGTACGCCACCTGCGGCTGGGTGCCGAAACGGTAGCGGCGGCCCTGCGCGTCGGTGGTGTTCGGCGTCCAGTCCGGGTCGAAGTCCTCGACCCATCCGTAGGGGCCGTAATCGAGTGTGAGGCCGAGCACGGACAGGTTGTCAGTGTTCATCACGCCATGCACGAAGCCGACGCGCATCCAGTGCGCGATCATCTCGGCGGTGCGCACCGCGATCTGCGCGAACCAGTCGCCGTACAGTGCCTCACCCTGCCCTTGGAGTTCAGGGAAATCGCGGGCGATGCAGGCATCGACCAGCTGCTGCAGCAACGCGGTTTCCCCGCGCGACGCCGGAAGCTCGAAGGAACCAAAGCGCAGGAACGACGGCGACACCCGGCATACGATGGCACCCGGCTCGGCACGTGGATGGCCGTCATAGAACATGTCGCGCACCACGTCGTCGCCGGTACCAACCAGCGACAGCGCGCGCGTGGTCGGCACACCCAGATGATGCATCGCCTCGCTGCACAGGAATTCGCGGATGGATGAGCGCAGCACTGCGCGCCCATCGGCACCGCGTGAGTACGGCGTCGGGCCGGCCCCCTTCAGCTGCAGCTCCCAGTGGCGGCCATCCGGCGCGACCAGTTCACCCAGCGAGATCGCACGCCCATCGCCGAGCTGACCGGCCCAGTGACCAAACTGATGGCCACCGTAGTTGGCTGCCCATGGCTGCATGCCGGCGTACAGTGCATTGCCGCCAAACACCTGCGCGAAGCCTTCGCTCTCGACCTCAGCGGTATCGAAGCCAAGCATCGCGGCGACGTCCGGCGCCCAGGCCAGCAGCGTGGGCGCCGTCACCGGGGTCGGCATCACTGGCGACCAGGCGGCGCCCAGCACTTCGCGGCGGCGTGGGCCGGATTCGGGGTCGCCTGGCAGGGTATGCAGCAGGCGGTTGTCGAAACGGGAGCTGTCGGTATCCATGGTGCTGAAGATGGGGGCGACGGCCACCCTCCTCAATTGCCGCTGAGTGCCTGCAGGTGACCGCCGTGGGCCTCGGCACGCTGATAGGCCGGGCGTTCACCGATGCGCTTGAGGAAGCCACGCAGTGCCGGCTTGTCGTCGATGCCACCACCGCGCGCAGCCGCAGCCTGGATCGGGAAGCTCATCTGGATGTCGGCGGCACTGAAGCGCTCGCCGGCGAACCACGGGCTTTCGGTCAGGCGGCGCTCCATCCAGTCCAGGTGCAGACGCCGCTGCGGGCCGATGAAGCCACGCTCGGCCTTGTCGGCGATGCTGCGTGCGATCGGGCGCGCGAAGAACGGCATCGGTGCGCTGCGGATGCGACCGATCACCAGGGTCAGCAGCAGCGGCGGCATCGCCGAGCCTTCGGCGTAGTGCAGCCAGTAGCGGTAGGCGATGCGTTCGGCACCATCGGCAGGCGTCGGCGACGGCGACAGCTGGCGCTGGGTGTCGTAGCGGTCGGCAAGGTAATCGAGGATGGCACCGGATTCGGCCAGCACCAGCTCACCATCCTGCAGTACCGGCGACTTGCCCAGCGGATGCACCTGACGCAGTTCCGGCGGTGCCAGCAGCGTCTTCGGATCGCGCGGATAGCGGCGCAGCTCGTAGTCCAGCCCCAGCTCCTCCAGCATCCACAGCACGCGTAGTGAACGGGAGTTTTCCAGATGGTGGACGATGCGCATGGGAACGATCCTTGGGAAGACCTGCATCGTACCGCGCACGGTGCATGCCCTTTGTAGAGTCGGGCATGGCCCGACTCTACAAAAAGCAGCGGGCAATAAAAAACGCCGGAAGCTTTCGCTTCCGGCGTTCTGGCTACCAAACGGTAGCAGACGGATTAGACCGCCTGCACCTGGTCAGCCTGCATACCCTTCTGACCCTGGACGGCGATGAAGGTAACCTTCTGGCCTTCCTGCAGGGTCTTGAAGCCGGTGCCCTGGATGGCACGGAAGTGCACAAACAGGTCCGGGCCGCTTTCCGGGGTGATGAAGCCGAAGCCCTTGGCGTCGTTGAACCACTTGACGGTGCCGGTCTGACGATCAGACATTTGACTAACTCCTGAAACACATGTTGAAAAAATCGCAGCCACCGGGTATCGGGGCCGAGACTGAGTTGCAGGCGTTGGTAAAGCGGATCGATGAGCGGATCGTGAGATCAACTGCACCAGGCCACGATTCACGGTGACCCTAGCAAACACAGTGGGACGAACGATACGCGTGTTTTCTGCAAAAAGCGATAGCCCGGACGTTCATCGGCAAACGCCGCCCGCTAGGCGTGGCAAGGGTTGGCGCCTTTCCGCGGCTAACCCCGAGTCCCCATTCAGGTTTTTCCTACCCTACACTGGGTAAATGACTGAAGCTGAAACCCAAGCTGAACACGCCCGCCCCCGTATCTGGGTGGATGCAGATGCCTGCCCCACCGTCATTCGCGACATCCTGTTCCGGGCGGCTGAACGGGTCGGGATCGAACTGACCCTGGTCGCCAACCAGTGGATCCGTACCCCGCCCTCACGCTGGCTGCGCTCGATCCAGGTGCCGCAGGGCCTGGACGTGGCCGACAGCGCCATCGTCGAGCGGGTGGCCGCCGGCGACCTGGTGGTCACCCAGGACATCCCGCTGGCCGCACTGGTGCTGGAAAAGAAGGCCGTGGCGCTGAACCCGCGCGGCCAGCTGTACACCCCGAACAACATGGCCGAACGGCTGTCGATGCGCAATTTCATGGAGGAACTTCGCGGCGCCGGGGTACAGACCGGGGGGCCTCCGCCATTGGGACCACGCGACCGGCAGCTGTTTGCGGCCGAGCTGGACCGCTGGCTGGCGCGCCATCCGGCCCGCTGAGCGCTTCTAGCCTTCCTGATCAGGCAGGCGCAGGCAACGCTGGCTGCTGAACACCCGACGCTCGCCGCTCAACGGGTCGTCGAAGGCCAGCCCCTGCGCCAGCAGCTGCAGCGGCACCTCGGCCGTGCCTGCCGGCCGCTGCCGCAACTGCGGATACAGGTCATCGCCCTCGATCGGCGCGCCCAGCATCGCCATGTGCACGCGCAGCTGGTGCTTGCGGCCGGTTTCCGGCAGCAGCCGATAGCGCCAGATCGGTCCCTCACCCTCGATCAGCTCGATCCGGCTGCGCGCATTGGGCTCCCCGGGCACTTCGGCCATGCGGAAGAACGGTTCGGCCGGAGCCAAACGGCTGTGCCGATGCAGCGGGAACGTCACCGCGGGCAGTGCCGGCGCCAGCGCCTCGTAGGTCTTGTCGATGCGGCGTTCGCGGAACAGCCGCTGGTAGGCGTCGCGCGATGCAGCCTGCGTGGAGAACAGCACCAGGCCTGCAGTCAGCCGGTCCAGCCGATGCAGCGGCACCAGATCGGTATTGCCGGTGCTCGCGATCAGGCGTGCCAGCAACGTCTCGCGCACATAACCTCCCGCTGGCGTGACCGGCAGGAAGTGCGGCTTGTCGGCCACCAGCAGATGCGCATCGAGATGGACGATGGTCTCGGCGAAGGGGATCACCGGCTCGTCCACCACCTCCCGGAAATACTGGATCTCCAGCCCCACCTGCCAGGGCATGTCCGCTGCCAGCGCCCTGCCCTGCGCGTCCTGCACCCGGCCGCGCGTGAAGCGATCCTGCCATTGCTCACGATCGATGCGCGGAAAACGCGCGCACAGGCCGTCGAGCAGGGTGGCCCAGTGGCCGGGCGGAAGCTGCAGGCGGCTGGGCAGGATCATCAGGTCCACTCAGGCAACGGAAAAGAGCCCAAGCGTGCCACGTTGACGCTGCACAGACAGCCCCGCCACGGACACCCCCGGAGCAAACCTCTATCATGGTCCTCTTTAGTCCACGGTACCCCAATGGCTCTCACCGCCACCATCCGCAAGGCCGAACTGCAGATCAGCGACATGGATCGCGGCTATTACGCGACCCACAACCTGACCCTGGCCCAGCACCCGTCCGAGACCGACGACCGCTTGATGGTGCGCCTGCTCGCCTTCGCGCTGAACGCTGGCGACCGCCTGGAGTTCGGCCGCGGCCTGAGCACCGATGACGAACCGGACCTGTGGGAACACGACTACACCGGCGACATCCTGCAGTGGATCGACCTGGGCCATCCCGACGAATCGCGCATCCGCAAGGCCAGCAACCGCAGCCGCCAGGTGCAGGTGATCAACTATGGCGGCAACGCTTCGGAGATCTGGTGGGGCAAGCAGGGCAAGGGCCTGGCGCGCTTCGACAACCTGTCCGTGGTTGATCTGGACGGCGACTTCGTCGAGCGCTGGGGCCAGCAGATCAAGCGTGCGATGCGCTGGAGCGTGCTGATCCAGGACGGCGAGGTGCAGCTGCTGGACGATCAGATCCAGCTCGACGTGATCCCGAACTGGCGCAAGCGCGCCAAGGCATGAGCGCGCTCCGTTGCGATGTGGTCGTGATCGGTGCCGGTGCAGCCGGGCTGATGACCGCGATCACGGCCGGCCAGCGCGGCCGCCAGGTGCAGGTGATCGACCATGCCAACAAGATCGGCAAGAAGATCCTGATGTCCGGTGGTGGCCGCTGCAATTTCACCAACACCGGCACCACCCCGGCCAACTTCCTGTCGGCCAACCCGCACTTCTGCAAGTCGGCGCTGGCGCGCTACACACCTTGGCATTTCATCGAGCTGGTCAACAAGCACGGCATCGCGTATCACGAAAAAGAGCTGGGCCAGCTGTTCTGCGACATTTCGTCCAAGCAGATCGTGAAGATGCTGGTGGACGAATGCCAGGCGGCGGGCGTGCAGATCCGTACCCAGTGCAGCGTCGAGCGCATCGAGCATGGCACCGATGGTTTCCGCGTACACACCACGCAGGGCCTGTTCCATTGCGCCTCGCTGGTGGTGGCCACCGGTGGCCTGTCGATTCCCAGCCTTGGCGCCACCGGTTTCGGCTATGAGATCGCCCGCCAGTTCGGCCACCAGGTGCTGCCGACCCGCGCCGGACTGGTGCCGCTCACTCTCAGCGGCAAGCACCAGGAACGGTTGGCCGATCTCAGCGGCGTGGCGCTGCCGATCGAGGCGCGCTGCAATGGAAAGAGCTTCCAGAACTTCATGCTGCTGACCCACCGCGGCGTAAGTGGCCCGGCGATCCTGCAGATCTCTTCGTTCTGGCAACCCGGTGACGCGCTGGAGCTGGACCTGTTGCCTGGCCAGGATGCCGGTGACTGGCTGCGCCAGATGAAGCAGGAGCGGCCCGCCGCCGAACTGCGCACGGTGCTGGGCGAGGTGCTGCCGAAGCGGCTGGCGCAGCGCCTGTGCGAGCACTGGCTGCCCGACCGTCCGGTGCGCCAGCTGGACGAGCCGGTGCTGCGCCAGGCTGCACAGTTGCTGGGCGCGTTCCCGCTGGTGGCCAGTGGCACCGAGGGCTACCGCACCGCCGAAGTCACCCTGGGCGGCGTGGATACGGCCGAAGTCTCGTCTTCGACGCTGGAATCCAAGCGCGTGCCCGGCCTGCATTTCGTCGGTGAGGTGCTGGATGTGACCGGCTGGCTGGGCGGCTACAACTTCCAGTGGGCCTGGGCCAGCGGCCACGCGGCCGGCGGCGTGGTGTGAACCACATCGCCGTTCGATGCGCGCAAGGGGTGCGCGCATGGACGGTTCGCCGCGCATCGTGTATCTAGGTTCGCAGATTGGGGAGCAGTGCATGCAGAACGCGAACGACATCACCATCCGCCTGCTGATCGTCGACGACAGCGGCGAGAATGCCGAAGCCATCGTCAGCACCCTGCGCAACAGCGGCATCGCGGTGCGCCCATGGCGCCCGCAGGACGCGGCCGAACTGGCCCAGGTGCTGGCCAGCCAGGCCATCGACCTGGTGCTGGCGTCACCCTCGCAGGGCATTCCACTGCCGTTGGCCGCACAACATATCGCTGCCAGCGGCAAGGACATTCCGCTGGTGCTGCTGGCCGAGCGCATCGACGAGGACGAGCTGGTGCAGGCCAGCAGCCATGGCATCCGCGCCCTCGCCCTGCGCCAGCGCCCCGAGCATCTGCTTGCGGTGATCCGTGACCAGTGGGTGGACCTGCAGGCGCGTCGCGGCCTGCGCCGCATCGAGGCACAGATGCGCGAGACCGAGCGCCGCTGCGATGCGTTGATTGCCTCCTCGCGCGATCCCATCGCCTACGTGCACGAAGGCATGCATATCCGCGCCAACGATGCCTACCTGGAAATGTTCGGCTACGAGCATTTCGACGACATCGAAGGCATCTCCCTGCTGGACATGGTCGCCGCCCAGCACGTGGAGGGCTTCAAGCAGCTGCTGAAGGGCCTGAGCCGTGGCGAGGCGCCGCCGCCGCAGTACCAGCTCGATGCCCGTCACGAGGACGGCAGCGCGTTTCCGGCGACGATGGAATTCACTGCCGCCACCTATGAAGGCGAGTCCTGCCTGCAGGTGGTGCTCCGCCGCCGCATGGAGTTCGACCCGGAACTGGCGCGCGAGGTCGAGGACCTGCGCCAGCGCGACCAGGTCACCGGCCTGCTCAACCGCCCGACCTTCATGCTGCAGCTGGAAAGCGCGGTAGCCCAGGCCGGGCGCAGCGAAGGCCAGTTCGGCCTGCTGCTGATCGAGCCGGACCACTATGCGCGCCTGCTGCCGGACATCGGCCTGGCGTCGGCCGACACCCTGATCGGCGCCCTCGCCGGCCTGCTGGCCGAAGTGGTGGGCGAGGATGCGCAACTGGCCCGTTTCGGCGAGCACAATTTCGCCGTGCTGCAGGCCGGCCCGTATGCGCAGACCGTGGCGCTGGCCGAGCGCATCCGCGAGGCCTACGCCGCGCATGTGTTCAGCATCGGCGCCCGCTCGGCCACGGTGACGGTGAGCATCGGCGGCGTGCAGGTGGGCGAGAAGATCGCCAGCATCGGCCAGGTACTGGCGCGCGCCAGCGAATGCACGCATGCCGCCGCCGAGCTGGGCAACACCTGCCGCATCTTCGACCCGGCCGCCGCTGACCGCGTGGAGGAAGAACGCGTGCTGCGCTGGGTCGCGCGCATCCGTGAAGCACTGGCTGGCGACGGCTTCCAGCTGCACTACCAGCCGGTACTGAACCTGCAGGGCGAGTCACTGGAGCTGTACGAGGCGTATCTGCGCCTGGAGCACAACGGCGAACTGCTGAGCCCGACTGCGTTCCTGGGCATCGCCGAGGAGCACGGCCTGCTGGCCGACATCAACCGCTGGGTGGTCTCGCAGGCGATCGCCGTGCTTGGCCAGCGCGCCCGCGAAGGGCATGCCACCCAGATGCTGGTGAAGGTGACCCCGGAATCGTTCGACGACCCGCAGATGATCGCCACTCTTCGCCGTGAGCTGCAGGCACAGGGTGTGCCTGGCGAGCGGCTGTGGCTGCATGCGCCGGAAGCGAAGGTGTTCACCCACCTGCGCAGCGCCCAGCAGTTCCTTGCCGAAGTGGCACCGCTGGGTTGCCGGATCGGCCTGGAGCAGTTCGGCTCGGGGCTGGATTCGTTCCAGCTGCTGGCCCACTTCCAGCCCCAGTTCCTCAAGCTGGACCGTGGTTTCACCAGCGACCTGGCGGCCACCCGTGAGAACATCGACCGCATCAGCCAGATCACCGCGCGTGCGCAGGAAGCCGGCATCCGCACCATCGCCGAGTTCGTCAGCGATGCCAACTCGATGACCCTGCTGTTCAGTGCCGGCGTGGACTATGTTCAGGGCGACTTTGTCGGCCCCGCGCTGGCGGAGATGGGCTTCGAGTTTGGTTGACCGATGGTAGTGCCGGCCGCTGGCCGGCAGCCTCAGGTACCCGGGGTTGCCGGCCAGCGGCCGGCACTACCAAAAGAGAAGGCCGGCTTTCGCCGGCCTTTTGCTTGATCAGGTCAGATCGACCAGGTTGTCGATCTTCACGTCGGGGTTGACGTCGGCCTCGTAGTCGACTCCCTCCACGCCAAAGCCGAACAGGCGCAGGAAGTCGGCCTTGTAGCCGGCCAGGTCGCTGATCTCGTACAGGTTCTCGTTGGTCACCTGCGGCCACAGCGCGACAACCTTGCCCTGCACGTCCGCCGCCATTTCCTTGTAGTCCGCACGCAGGCGGCCTTCTTCGTCGATGAGCGCGACCTTGTTGCCGTCACCATCAACCAGGTCGTGGCGCAGGCGATCGACCGCCACGCCATCGGCGCTGGCACCGTAGAGGATGTCGTAGAGCACATCGAGCTGTTCGATGCAGCCTTCGTGGGTACCCTTTTCCTTCATCACCTTGAACAGCAGCGACAGGTACAGCGGCATGGTCGGAATGGCCGAGCTGGCCTGGGTGACTACCGCCTTGAGCACTGACACGCGGGCGTCGCCACCGATCTTGGCCAACTTCTCGCGCAGGCTCAGCACCTTGGTGTCCAGGTCTTTCTTGGCCGCGCCGATCGAACCGTTCCAGTAAATGGCCTGGGTGATCTCTTCACCCACGTAGGTGAAGGCAGTGGTGGTGCAGCCGTTGGCCAGCACGCCGGCATCGGCCAGCGCGTCGATCCACATCTGCCAGTCCTCACCGCCCATCACCGCGACCGTGCCGGCGATTTCCTCGGCCGTGGCCGGCTGCAGGTGGGTCTCGGTCAGCACTTCCTTGTCGGTGTCCAGCCCGCGCAGGGTGATCGGCTCGCCGATCGGCTTCAGCGTCGAGCTGATGATTTCACCGGTCTTCGGGTGCTTGCGACGCGGCGCGGCCAGGCTGTAGACCACCTGATCCACTTGGCCGAGATCGGCCTTGATCATCTCGATGGTCCTGGCCTTCACTTCATCGGAGAAGGCATCGCCGTTGATGCTCTTGGCGTACAGGCCGGCTTCGTCGGCGTACTTGTGGAACGCGGCGGAGTTGTACCAGCCCGCAGTGCCCGGCTTGCTCTCGGTGCCAGGGCGCTCGAAGAAGATGCCCAGGGTCGCCGCGCCGCTGCCGAACGCCGCGGTGATGCGCGCAGCCAAGCCGTAGCCGGTAGAGGCACCGATCACCAGCACGCGCTTGGGGCCGTTCTGGATCGGCGGGCGCGCACGGATGTAGTCGATCTGCTGCTTGACCGCGGCCTCGCAGCCGGTCGGGTGGGTGGTGACGCAGATGAAGCCGCGGACGCGCGGTTTGATGACCATGGATACCTCGGGTTGGCAGATGCGGCGCGCGGGGCGCTCAGCAGGAATACGTGGCGCGCGTGCGCGCGAACCGCAGGATCGTAGTGCGCGGGGGCCGATTGCACAACCGACGCTGCCGTAGGGTGGTGGTGTTTTGCAGGGTTGCACCCTGCACCTGCAGAGACCGGAGCAACGTCAAAAGCTGGGTTCCTGTGAGATGGCGGGGTGGGTCCGGTGGAGGGGGACGCCGTGAACCCGTCCATGGGGGCTTGGTCGCGGCATCCATGCCGCTCACACCCCCTCCACCGGCCCCACCCCGCCTTCGACAGTCTTCCGCGATCTGTCGGGACATCTCTTGGGGGCAGATCCGTTTTCCGAAGGAAAACGGATCTGCCCCCATTTGTTTGTATCGATATCTGACAGATGTGCCGACCAACGGTCGGCACCCACCAACAGCCGCGTGAACCTGTCGAAGGCGGGGCACTGTGGGTTTGCGGGGTGTGAGCCGCATGGATGCGGCGACCAAGCCCCCATGGATGGGTTTACGGCGTCCCCGCAAACTCACAGTGCCCCGCCATCCCACGGAATGCCGCTTCGCTTTGGATTTGGCTGTTGCTGTTGCTTCGGCAGGTGCAGGGCGCCGCCCTGCCAACAAAAAACCCCGCTTGCGCGGGGTTCTCTGTGTGCTGCGTGCAACAGGTGTTTACGGGCGACGGGCCAGGGCCTCGACGTCCTTCGCCTTCGGCAGCAGGTCCTGCTTGCTGACGCGCAGGAAACCGATCGTCAGCATCGGCACCGCCACCAGGATCGAGGACAGCACCACGATTACCGCACCGATCATGTGCGTCTCGGCCAGGCCTTCCATCGAGCTGCCGCCGTACATGTACAGGGCAAGCGCTGACAGGAAGAACATCACAGCCGTGATCACCGTACGCGACAGCGTCTGGTTGATCGAACGGTTGAGCACTTCCATCGAGTCCACGCGCAGGCTGCGGAAGTTCTCGCGGACGCGGTCGAAGACCACGATGATGTCGTTGATCGCAAAGCCCATCACCGACAGCAGGCCGGCCAGCACGGTCAGGTCGAACTCGCGACCCAGCAGGGACACATAAGCCACCGTCACGATCAGGTCGAACATCGCCACGATGCTGGCGGTGACCGCGAACTTCCATTCGAAGCGCACGGCGATGTAGATCAGGAAGCCGGCCAGCATGAAGATGGTGGCGTACAGGCCATTCATCGCCAGGTCCTTGCCGATCTGCGGACCCACGAACTCATTGCGCAGCACCGTGGCCTGGTTGTCAGCGGTGGACAGCGCCTTCACTACGGCCGCGGCGGTGGCCTTGTCCTCGTGCGCGGCATCGCCGGTGCCCGGGGCGTGCTCACCGTGCGGGGCCAGGCGGATCAGCAGATCGGTGTTGCCACCAACACTCTGTACCTGGGCGCCGTCGAAGCCACTCTCTTCGAGCTTGGTACGGACCTGCTCGACGTCCACCGCCTTGTCGAAGCGGGCTTCGATCAGGGTGCCGCCGGTGAAGTCCAGGGCGTAGTTGAAGCCCTTGAAGCCGATGATGGCGATCGAGGCCAGGAACACGATGATCGTGACGACCATCGCGACATGGCGCCAGCGCATGAAGTCGATCTTGGTGTCGTTCGGGAGGATGTGCAGCGGAAACAGTTTCATGTGCGTGTCGTCCCGTCAGATGGCCACGTTCTGGAGCTTCTTCCGGCGGCCGTAGATCAGCGCCGCCCGCGCCCCCCCCACGGTGATCGCGGTGAACATGGAGGCGAAAATACCGATGATCATGGTCAGCGCGAAGCCCTTCAGCGGACCGGTACCGAATGCGAACAGCGCCACACCGACGATCAGGCCGGTCAGGTTGGCGTCGAGGATGGTGCCCGAAGCACGTTCGTAACCGGTCACGATCGCGGTCTTGCCCGGCACGCCGGCACGCAGTTCTTCACGGATACGTTCGTTGATCAGCACGTTGGCGTCGACCGACAGGCCGACCGACAACGCCAGGCCGGCGAAGCCCGGCAGGGTCATGGTCGCACCGAAGAGCGACATCACCGCGACCACGATCAGCAGGTTGAACAGCATCGCGATCGAGGTGATCACACCGAACATGCGGTAGTAGACGCTGAAGAACACCAGGGTGAACAGGAATGCGAACACGACCGCGCGCATACCGTTCTTGACGTTCTCGGCGCCCAGGCTCGGGCCGACCACGCGCTCTTCGACGAAGTCCATCGGCGCGGCCAGCGAGCCGGACTTCAGCAGCTTGGCCAGGTCCTCGGCTTCCTTCTTCTGCAGGCCGGTGGTCTGGAAGTTCTTGCCGAACACGCCGTTGATGTTGGCCACCGAGATCACTTCCTCGTTGACCTTGAAGCCACGCACTTCCTGGCCGTCAACGACGGTCACGGTCGGCACGCGCTCGGTATAGACCACCGCCATCGGCTTGTTCACGTTGGCACTGGTGAAGTCGAACATGCGCTGGCCGCCGACGTTGTTCAGCGTCACGCTGACTGCCGGGGAGCCACTGTTCGAATCAGTCACCGCCTGCGCGCCGACCATCTGGTCACCGGTGACGATCACGCGCTTGTTCAGCAGGATCGGGCCGCGGCCATCACGCTGCTGGTAGACCTTCGCCTCCGGCGGGATGCGGCCGGCGGTGATGGCGTCCTGCGCGTTGCCCTCGACCACCGCACGGTATTCCAGGGTGGCGGTGGCGCCGATCATGCGCTTGGCTTCGGCGGTGTCCTGCACGCCCGGCAGCTGAACGACCACGCGGTCGGCACCCTGGCGCTGGATGATCGGCTCGGCCACGCCGAGCTGGTTCACACGGTTGCGCAGGGTGTTGATGTTCTGCTCGATGGCGCCGTTGGCGATCTGGGTGATCTCGGTTTCCGGCACGGTCACCGTAATGCGGTTGCCACTGATGTCGTAGCCGAGGGTCGGCTGCGCCTTGACCAGGGCGGCACGGGCGCGCTGCGCGGCATCGTCACCGGCGGACGGGCTCAGGTTGGCCACGATGCTGTTGTCAGCGCGGCGTTCCACCGACTGGTACGGGATGCGCGCATCACGCAGGGTGCTGCGCACGTCTTCGGTGTAGGCATCCAGGCGCTTGTCCAGGGCGGCCTTCTGGTCGACCTGCAGCACGAAGTGCACGCCACCCTGAAGGTCCAGGCCCAGCACCATCGGGCGACCACCGAGGTTGGCCAGCCAGTCCGGCACGGTCGAGGCCAGGTTCAGGGCCACGGTGTAGTTCTCACCGACGGTGTCACGCAGGGCGTCGCTGGCAGCGGACTGCGCCTTCAGGTCCGGCAGGCGGACGATCAGGCTCTCCCCTTCCTTCTCGGCACCAACGGCGTCCACGCCGGCCTTCTTCAGGTCGGCCAGCACACGGTCACGCAGCGCATCGTCGATCTGCCCGCCACGGTTGGCGGTGATCTGGATGGCCGGGTCCTTCTGGTAGATGTTGGGCAGCGCGTACAGCGCGCTGAGCGCCAGTACGATCAGGATGACGACGTACTTCCAGCGTGGAAATTCGAGCATTGCTTGGGTCCCGCGCGGCGCCATCCCCGGCGCCGCGGTTGTGCTTCGGAAAGGGAGTGGCTTACTTGGCCGAATCCAGGGTGCCGGTCGGCAGCACGCTGCCAACAGCGCCCTTCTGCACGCGGATGCGCACGTTCTCGGCCACTTCGATGGTGACGAAGTTGTCGCCGATGTCGGTGACCTTGCCGGCGATGCCGCCGTTGGTCAGCACTTCGTCGCCACGCTTGATCTTCTCCAGCATGGACTTGTGCTCCTTCTGCCGCTTCATCTGCGGGCGGATCATCAGGAAGTACATGATGGCGATCAGGATGACCGGGAACAGCAGCGTGGTCAGGCCCATGCCCTGCGGTTGGCCGCCGGCGGCCTGGGCGTGGGCGGCGGGAATCAGGAAGGCAAGCAGGTTCATCGTTGGTCCTTTGGTTGGGCGGCGCTTCGGCCCTTTCACGGGCACGAGGTGTCGACCGCGGATCTGGGTCAGCCTTGAAGTATGCCACGGCCCCGGGCATTCGTCCTTGGGCCGTTTGGCAGGGGGTGTTCGGGTTACAGGGGCGGCGCGACCGCCCCGCGTGCCGCGTAGAAAGACTCACGGAAGGCCAGGAAGGTTCCCGCCTCGATCGCCGCGCGGATGTCGGCCATGAGCTTTTCGTAATAGAACAGGTTATGCAGGGTGCCCAGCATCGGCGCCAGCATCTCGTTGCAGCGGTCCAGGTGGCGCAGGTAGGACCGGGTGTAGCCGCCGGTGCAGGCCACGCAGCCGCAGCCCGGCTCGATCGGGTCCATGTCGCGCGCGTACTGGGAATTACGGATGCGAACGGTGCCGAACGAGGTGAAATAGTGGCCGTTGCGCGCATTGCGGGTCGGCATTACGCAGTCGAACATGTCCACGCCACGTGCGACACCCTCGACCAGGTCCTCCGGCCGGCCCACGCCCATCAGGTAGCGCGGGCGGTCGGCGGGCAGTTCCGGGTCCAGGTGGTCGAGCATGGCGTTGCGCTCGTCTTCGGGCTCGCCCACGGCCAGGCCGCCGATGGCATAGCCGTCGAAACCGATCGCCTGCAGGGCATCGGCCGAGCGGCTGCGCAGGTCGGTGTGCACGCCGCCCTGGACGATGCCGAACAGGGCCGCGTCGTTGCCGAGCTCGTCATGCGCGTTGCGGCTGCGCTGGGCCCAGCGCAGGCTCAGTTCCATGGAACGGCGGGCAACGTCTTCGGTGGCCGGGTACGGGGTGCACTCGTCGAAGATCATCACCACGTCCGAATCGAGCACCTTCTGGATCTTCATGCTCTCTTCCGGGCCCAGGAACACCCGGGCACCGTCGGTTGGCGAAGCGAAGGTCACGCCCTGCTCGGTGATCTTGCGGCGGTGGGCCAGCGAGAACACCTGGAAGCCGCCGGAGTCGGTCAGGATCGGGCCATCCCAGCGGCAGAAGCCATGCAGGCCGCCGTGGTCGGCGATGATGTCCAGGCCCGGCCGCAGGTACAGGTGGAAGGTATTGCCGAGGATGATCTCGGCACCCAATGCACGCACCTGGTCCGGCAGGATGCCCTTGACCGAGCCATAGGTACCCACCGGCATGAAGGCCGGCGTTTCCACCGTGCCACGCGGGAAGGTCAGGCGGCCACGGCGGGCACGGCCGTCGCGGGTCTGGAGCTGGAACTGCAATCGGGACATGGAGCGGTCATTCGGGCAAATAGTCGCCTATTGTCCCCCAAACGCGGCACCTACAGGTAGCGCCGGGCCACGTCCGGCGGCTCTTGGGCAGCACGGCGTGCTCGCCGGGCATGGCCCGGCGCTACCCTACCCCGCCTGCGGGAACAGCAGCATGGCGTCGCCGTAGCTGAAGAAGCGGTAGCGCTGCGCGATCGCGTGCTGGTAGGCCTCGAACACGCGCTCCTTGCCGGCGAACGCGGAAATCATCATCAGCAGCGTGCTTTCCGGCAGATGGAAGTTGGTCACCATCGCGTCGACGCTGCGGATGCGGTAGCCCGGGGTGATGAAGATCTGCGTTTCACCAGCAAACGGCAGCAGTTCGCCATCGCGCATCGCGCTTTCCAGCGCGCGCACCACGGTGGTACCGACGCCGATCACCCGGCCGCCGGCGGCGCGCGTGCGCCGTACCTGCTGCACCAGCTCGGCACCCACGTTCAGCCACTCGCGGTGCATCACGTGGTCCTTCAGGTCATCGGCACGCACCGGCTGGAAGGTGCCCGCACCCACGTGCAGGGTGACGTGGCCAAAGTCCACGCCCTTGTCCTTCAGCGCGGCCAGCAGCGGTTCGTCGAAATGCAGGCCGGCTGTCGGCGCCGCCACCGCGCCCACTTCACGCGCGAACACAGTCTGGTAGCGCTCGCGGTCGTCCACACCCGGCTCGCGCTGGATGTAGGGCGGCAGCGGCAGGCGACCGGCATGCAGCAGCCACTGCTCCAGCGATTCCGGCACATGGAACTGCAGCACATAGAACTCGCCATCGCGGCCCAGCACCTCGGCTTCGCCACCGGCATCCAGCGCAATGCGGCTGCCGGCCTTGGGCGACTTGCTGGCGCCCACCTGGGCACGTGCCTGCTGGCCGCCGAGCAGGCGCTCGATCAGGATCTCGACGCGGCCACCGCTGGCCTTCTGCCCGAACAGGCGCGCTGGGATCACCCGGGTGTCGTTGAACACCAGCAGATCGCCCGGCTGCAGCAGCGACGGCAGGTCTCGCACCTGCAGATCGGTGAAGGCGGCGGGGGCTTGCGGCACCAGCAGCAGGCGGCTTGCGGAACGTTCGGCCAAGGGCGCCTGCGCGATCAGTTCAGCCGGCAGGTCGTAGTTGAAATCGGACTTCTTCAAGGCAGTGGGCGGCAACAGGTCGACAATGGCGCGCATTGTACGTCCAGCGTCTGCGAGCCGGCGCGCTTCGCGGCGAACGTCGCGCAAAATGCTGCTATGCAGCAGGTTTCTGCGGGGTTATCGCGCAAAAAAACAAGTGCTAGCATCGAGTTGGAAGTCCGCTGCACGAGCCTGCCCCAAGCGCGCGTGATGACGCGCGTTTTGCTTTTGAAGACCCGTGCGACCCATTGTTTCAGGAGATCTGCAATGAGCTTCATCGAACGTCTCGCCCCCCTGCGCAACCAGCCCGGCACCCGCCTCACCTCCGGCCTGGACGATGCCACCCTGAAGGCCCTGTCCGCCAACCACCCGCAGCTGATCGCCGCGGTGGACGCCGCCGCCGAGGAATTCGCGCGTGTGCAGGCCGACCTGGGGCCGCTGCTGGCGCAGGACGAACAGGCGCAGATCGACGCGATGCAGGACGGCTTCGTCAATTTCTATGCCGATGATGCGGTGACTCCGTACGTGGCACTGGCCGCACGCGGCCCCTGGGTGGTCACCCTGAAGGGCGCGGTGCTGTACGACGCCGGCGGCTACGGCATGCTCGGCTTCGGCCACACCCCGGATGCCGTGCTGGAGGCGATGGCGCGCCCGCAGGTGATGGCCAACATCATGACCCCCAGCCTGTCCCAGCGGCGCTTCATCACCGCGCTGCGCGCCGAGATCGGCCACCGTCGTGGCGGCTGCCCGTTCACCCGTTTCATGTGCCTGAATTCCGGCTCTGAAGCGGTCGGCCTGGCCGCGCGCATCGCCGACGTCAATGCCAAGCTGCAGACCGACCCGGGTGCCCGCCACGCCGGCGCCGCGATCAAGCGCGTGGTGGTCAAGGGCAGCTTCCATGGCCGTACCGACCGCCCTGCCCTGTATTCCGATTCCAGCCGCAAGAGCTACATGCAGCACCTGGCCAGCTACCGCGGCGAGGACTCGGTGATTACCGTGGCGCCGTACGATGAGGCCGGCCTGCGCAAGGTGTTCGAGGATGCCGCGCGCAACCAGTGGTTCATCGAGGCGGTGTTCCTGGAGCCGGTGATGGGCGAAGGCGACCCGGGCCGTTCGGTGCCGCCGTCGTTCTATGCGGTGGCCCGCGAACTGACCCGTGCCCATGGCAGCCTGTTGCTGCTGGACTCGATCCAGGCCGGCCTGCGCGCGCATGGCGTGCTGTCGGTGGTCGATTACCCGGGCTTCGAAGGCCTCGATCCGCCGGACATGGAAACCTATTCCAAGGCGCTCAACGCCGCGCAGTACCCGCTGTCGGTGCTGGCCGTGACCGAGCATGCCGCGCAGCTGTACCGCAAGGGCATTTACGGCAACACCATGACCAGCAACCCACGTGCGCTGGACGTGGCCTGCGCCACCCTGGCCCAGCTGACCCCGCAGGTACGCGCCAACATCGCCGAGCGCGGTGCCGAGGCGGTGCGCAAGCTGGAGCAGCTCAAGGGCGAACTGGGCGGCCTGATCACCAAGGTGCAGGGCACCGGCCTGCTGTTCTCCTGCGAGCTGGCCCCGCAGTTCAAGTGCTACGGCGCCAATTCCACCGAGGAATGGCTGCGCCAGCACGGCATCAACGTGATCCACGGTGGCGAGAACTCGCTGCGCTTCACTCCGCACTTCGGCATGGACAGCGAGGAGCTGGACCTGCTGGTGGGCCTGGTCGGCCGCGCCCTGCGTGAAGGCCCGCGCCGCGAGCAGGCCGCCGCGGCGTAAGCCCCGTTCTTTGTAGAGTCGAGCTTGCTCGACTCTACCGTTGCCGCGATCTGAACGAAGAACAGCCGAGCGCGGCTCGGCTCAACAGACGGCAACCGCGAAGGTCCATAATCCATAGACACCCCGTCCCTGACCGCTCTGCGGTCGGCGATGGGGCGTTTTCGTTTCCGGCCAAGAGACAGGAAGATCCATGAAATCGATCTGTGTGTACTGTGGTTCCAACGCTGGCAGCAAGCCGGCCTATACCGAACGCGCCCTTGCCCTGGGCGACCGCATCGCCCGCGACGGAATGCGCCTGGTGTACGGCGGCGGCAACGTCGGCCTGATGGGAACCGTGGCCAATGCCGTGCTCGCTGCCGGCGGCGAAGTGACCGGCGTGATTCCGCGCCAGCTGGCCGACTGGGAAGTGGCACATCGCGGCCTGACCGAACTGGAAATCGTTGGTTCGATGCATGAGCGCAAATCGCGCATGTTCGACCTGGCCGATGGCTTCGTCACCCTGCCCGGCGGCTTCGGCACCATGGAAGAAATCTTCGAGATGCTGACCTGGCGCCAGCTGGGCATCGGCAACAAGCCGTGCGCGTTCCTCGACGTGGAAGGCTTCTACGCGCCGCTGATCGGCATGATCGATCGCATGGTGGAAGAGCGCTTCCTGCACCCGGACCAGCGCCAGGACCTGTGGTACGGCTCGGACATCGAAGAAATGCTGGCGTGGATGAAGAACTACCAGCCGGCCCAGGCCTCGAAGTGGATCGACGAAAAGCGTCGCGCCGCCCTGCGCTGAGGCTTCCCTGCGCGGTGGTTCAGGCCGCCGCGCAGCCCCACGGTGCCGGCCGCCCCAGCAGGTAGCCCTGGCCATAGTCGCAGCCGAGTTCGCGCAGCGTCTGCTGCTGCGCCTCGGTTTCGATGCCCTCGCCGATGGTCTCGATGCCCAACGTGCGCGCCAGCGACAGCACGCCCTCGACCAGCGCGCGCGTGCTCTGCACTTCCGGTCCATGCAGACCGGCGATGAAGCTCTGGTCGATCTTCAGCGTGCTGATCGGGAAGCGGTGCAGGTAGGACAGCGCCGAGAAGCCGGTACCGAAATCATCCAGCTGCACCTGGATGCCGCGCTCGCGCAGGCCCTGCAGGATGCGCAGCGTGTGCGGGCCGTCATCCAGCAGTGCGACCTCGGTGATCTCCAGCCGCAGCCGCTGCGGATCGGCACCGTACGCATCCAGCAGGCCGAACAGCCGGCCGCTGAACTCAGCAGAGCGGAAATGACGCGGTGACACGTTCACCGACACATAGGTGTGCCCGCCTTCGGCCAGGCCGGCGATGACCTGTTCGTAGATCAGCCAGTCAACCTGTTCGATCAACCCACTCTCCTCGCCCAGCTCCAGGAACGCCCCCGGCAGCAGCAGGCCACGGCGCTCGTGCTGCCAGCGCAGCAGCGCCTCGTGCCCGACCACCTCGCCATCGGAGAGGCGCACGATCGGTTGGTAGAACGGCACGAAATCGTGGTTGTTGATCGCGCGGCGCAGATCGGCTTCCAGGTCGAGGCTGCGCATGGCCTGCTCGCGCATGTCCTCGTCGAAGATCGCGCAGCGGTCATGGCCCTGCGCCTTGGCCCGGTACATCGCGGCGTCGGCATCGCGCAGCAGTTCTTCGCCGGTACGGTAGCGCGGGTTCCACAGGGCGATGCCCAGGCTGCCAGACGGGAACAGTTCGCGGCCGGCGATCCACATCGATTCCTGCAGCGCCAGCAGCAGTCGCTGACCAAAATCCAGTGCCTGCGCCAGGCCCTGCGGACACTGCAGCAGCACTGCGAATTCGTCACCGCCCAGCCGCGCCACCACATCGTCGGTGCTGGCCATCGACACGATGCGCTTGGCCACTTCCACCAGCATGCGATCGCCTGCGGCATGGCCGATGCTGTCGTTGACCAGCTTGAAGCGGTCCAGGTCAAGGAACAACACGGCGAACACCGGTCCACCCTCGCGACGGGCCAGCGACAACGCATCCTGCAGGCGGTCGAGCAGATGCAGGCGGTTGGGCAGGCCGGTCAGCGCATCGTGCATGGCCTGGTGGGTCAGCCGTTGTTCTGCGCGCAGCCGCTCGCCGATCTGGCCGAGCAGTTTCTCGTTGACTTCGGCCAACTCGCGGGTGCGCTCTTCCACCCGTTTTTCCAACTCGGCATGCGCCGAACGCAGCCGTTGCTGGTCGCGCTGGCGGGCCAGGCCGGTGCCGATGTTCTGCGCGACGAAGGTCAGCAGGCGCTGGTCGTGCACGCTGAAGGTGCTGTTCTGGCTGTAACTCTGCACCACGATCGCGCCGACCACTTCGTCGTCGCGCAGCAGCGGCACGCCCAGCCAGCAATGCGAGCGCGCACCGGATTCGCGCACCTCGCCGTTGGCCAGCAGCGCATCGATCTGCGCGCGCGAAGCCAGCAGCGGCCGCCGGTTGCGTACCACGTATTCGGTCAGGCCACGGCTGAACGGTCGCGGCGCACGGCTGGCATTGTGCTCGTCCACCGAATAGACGAAATCCAGGCCATTGCCCGCCGCGTTGACCAGCGCGATGTAGAAATTGCGCGCGTCGAGCAGGCGCCCCACCACGCCGTGTACCCGCCCGTAGAACTGGGCCAGGCTGTCGGCCGACATCGCCATCTCGGCGATGTTGTACAACGCGGTCTGCAGCTGCTCGGCACGGCGTCGTTCGGCCACCTCGTCCTGCAGGCTGTGGTTGGCGCGCTGCAGCTGCTGGGTGCGCCGCTCGACCTGCTGTTCCAGCCGCACCTGGGCCTGGCGTCGGTCCATCGCGGTCTGCACATGCTGGGCGACAAAACCCAGCAGGGCCCGCTCGGATTCACCATAGCGGGCCGCGTGTTCGTAGCTCTGCACCACGATGGCACCGCACACGCGGCCATCGCGCAGCATCGGTACGCCCAGCCAGTCCAGGCTTTCCGGGCCACGCTGCGGATCGTGCTCCTGCTCGACCACCCGCGCCAGCAGCTCGCGTGACGGGCCACTGAGCGGCCTGCCATGGCGCAGCAGCGCCACCGTCAGACTGCGCGGCATCTCGCTGGCGTCATGGCTCTGCGCCGGGTCGGCAACGAAGTCATCAACCTGGTCGGCAAAATACAGGAACCGGATCTGGTCGCGCACATCGTCGTACTCGACGATGTAGCAGTTCTCGGCGTACATCAGCGTGCCCAGCACACCGTGCACGTGGCGCAGCATCTCGCCCATCTCCAGGTCGGCACCGGCCAGGTCGGCGATCTGGAACAGCGCCTGCTGCAGCCGCTCGGCCTCCTCCAGTGCCTTGATCTGTCCCGCCTGGCGGCCGCGCTGCAGGGCCAGCTCCATCGCCTGCCGGGCCAGCCCCCACCACGCCGGCGAGGGGATCGCGCCCTCCACCGACAGCAGCAGGCGCGCACCGTCGTAGTCCCAGCCATGCTGGCCATCGCCGATGCCAGCAGGTACTGCAGGCCGGTCACCGCTGACGGGCGGCCAGCCGCCCTCGCCACGCCCCAGCTGCGGGTCTTCCCAGCCGACCCGGAGCACTGCCGTTTCCGGCAGCAGCGCATGCAGCGCGCGCACCAGCGCCGTGCTCAGCACGGCCTCGTGTAGTGGTTCTTCCGCCGGTTCAGCATGCGTGGACAAATGACAATCTCTTGGCGCCGTCTGTGCGTCGCCTCCCCTGAGCCGCCGAGCATAGCGCGCCACCCGGGGGGCAATGGAAGCCCGCAAACCCCGAATCGTGCGCCCGTACGTTTTTCCTGCCGACCGTAGCCCCTTCCGAGCCATGACCCTCGCCCTTCCCATCGCCGCCACCGGCTATGCGCCACCGTCTGCAGGCCTTACCCTGTACGCCGTGGAAGCCAGCGCACTGCCAACCGATGAAGCCTTGATGCTGGCCTGGGCCGGTGGCGACCTGCGCGCGTTCGAAAGCCTGTATGCGCGCCACCGCAAGCGCCTGTTCGGCTTCCTGCTGCGGCAACTGCGGGACAACGCGCTGGCCGAGGAGATCTTCCAGGATGTGTGGCAGCGGGTGATCAGCGCCCGCGCCGGCTGGCAGCCCGAAGCGGCGTTCAGCACCTGGCTGTTCCGCATCGCCCACAACCGCTTGAACGACCACTGGCGCGCTGCCCGCCACCGCCCCGCCGCGCCGGCCGATGCCGACCTGCGCCTGGCGGCGATCGAGGACGGGCAGACCCCGGAAGCCGAGCTTTCCGAATTCGAACAGCGTCGCCGCATCCAGCTGGCGATGGAGCAACTGCCGCCCGAGCAGCGCGAAGTGCTGCAGTTGCGGCTGGATCAGGAACTGAGCCTGGAGGAGATTGGCCAGATCACCGGCGTGGGCCGGGAAACCGTGAAATCGCGGCTGCGCTATGCGATGGACAAGCTGCGTGCGGGATTGAACGCATGAACCGAAACGACCCCCTGACGCCGGAAGAACGCGAGCTGGCCCAGCTGCTCGGCCGTCGCGCCGAGCAGGCACCGCCGGCCGCGCTGGACGCCGCCATCCTGGCCGCGGCACGTGCCGCCGTGGATGCGCCGTCCGCCGATGCCACCACCTCACCGGACGCGCCCCGCGTGCGGCGCACCCGCCCGCGCTGGCCGGCTGTGTTCGGCATCGCGGCCTCGATGGTGTTCGCGATCGGTATCGCCTGGCAGCTGCGCCCGGAACCGCCGCCGGTTCCCGCCGGCGAAGCCCAGATGGCGGCAGCGCCTGCAGCTGCCGATGTCGCCGCCACTGAGCAGACGATTGAAAGCAGCGCCGCAGACAGCACGGCTGCCGCTGCAGAACCGGCTGTTGCCCCGGCAACACCGGAAGCTGTTGCCGCCCCGGCAGAAGCCATTGCACGCGAGCGCAAGCCAGCACCAGTAGAAGCCACCGATGCACCGGCACCGGCCGCGCGATCGATGGCGGCAGAACCCGCTGCCGACAGCGCCTTCGCTGCACTGCCGCCGCCCCCGGCTGCGGCGCCACCGGCGCCCCCTGCCCCCACTGCCTACTCGGCACCCGCGCCGCTGATGGCGCCGGCTGTCGCCAGTGGTTCGCTGAAGGCACGCTCGGCAGGCACGCCAGAGCCCAACAGCGTCCAGGCCGAACAGGCCCCGGCATTGGACCGGGTAGAGATCACCTCGATGAAGCGCGAAGCCCCCAGCCGTTCCGCACCGGGGGTCATGCGCCGCGGCAGCGATGCTGGCCTGAGTGCGGACACGGTGCAGGCCGAAGTGGCCGCTGACGCCCGGCTGCCACGGCGGCAGTGGCTGCAGAAAATTCGAGAACGTCGCGACGATGGCCAGCGCGACCTCGCCCGCGCCAGCCTGGAGCGCTACATCCAGCAGTATCCGGAATCGCGCCTGCCGCGCGACCTGCGTCCGCTGCTGGACGACTGAGCCGGACCGGGTACTGCAGCAACCCCGTAGAATGGTGGGGATGCCCGATACCCTCGCCCAGCCGGTCAACCACACGCTGGAAGTCAAGCACAGCCGTTTCATCGCCCACGCCGCGCCAATCGACGGTGCGGTGGCGGCGATGGCCTTCCTGCAGCAGGTTGCGGTGACTGACGCCACGCACAACTGCTGGGCCTACCGGCACGGCCAGGACTATCGATCCAGCGATGATGGCGAGCCGGCCGGCACCGCCGGCCGGCCGATCCTGGCCGCCATTGATGGCCAGGGCTTCGACCGGGTGATGGTGGTGGTGACGCGCTGGTTCGGCGGCATCAAGCTGGGCGCCGGCGGTCTGGTGCGTGCCTATGGCGGGGCCGCGGCCGAATGCCTGCGTACCGCGCCGAGGCTGCCGCTGGTGGCCATGTTCCGGCTGCGGCTGCTGGCCGGGTTCGAGGATCTGGGCACCCTGCACGCCACCCTGCCCGTCTTCGCCGCAGAGAAGCGCGATGAACAGTTCGATGCCGACGGCGTGTGCCTGCGGGTCGAATTGCCTGCCGATCAGGTCGACGCATTGAAAATCCGCCTGCGCGACGCCACCCGTGACCGTATCCGCATACAAGACGACGACCAGGATGACTGACAAGGACGACGCCCCCGCTTCGACCCCGCCGCTGCGCCGCCTCGGCAGCCTGCGCACGCTGTGGCCGTTCGTGCGCCGCCACAGTGGCCTGTTCACGGCCTGGCTGCTGGCCTTGGCGGTGTCATCGGCGGCAACGCTGAGCCTGCCACCGGCAGTGAAGCAGATGATTGACCATGGCTTCACCAGTGGCGGCCAGATCAACCGCGCGTTCGCCCTGCTGATGCTGGTGGCGGTAGTCATGGCACTGGGCACGGCGGCGCGCTTCTACTTCGTATCGCTGCTTGGCGAAAAGGTGGTAGCCGACCTGCGCAGCCAGCTGTACGCCCACCTGATCCACCTGGGCGCGGGCTTCCACGACCGCAGCCGCAGCGGTGAACTGGTATCGCGCCTGACGGCAGACACCGAACTGCTGCGCAGCGTGGTCGGCTCGACCATGTCGGTGGCCCTGCGCAGCACGGTCACCGTGATCGGCAGCCTGGCGATGCTGTTCGTCACCAGCCCGCGGCTGGCCGCGTGGTCGCTGCTGGGTATCCCGTTGGCGGTGCTGCCGATCATCATCGGCGCGCGCAAGCTGCGCACGGTCGCACGCAACAGCCAGGACCGCATCGCCGATGCCAACAGCCTGGCCAGCGAAACTCTGGGAGCGGTGCGCACGGTGCAGGCACATGCACGCGAACCGTACGAACGCGGACGCTTCGACAAGGCACTCGTTGATGCCATCGGTGCCGCGCGCCGCCGCATCGGCGCACAGTCGCTGGTCACCGCCAGCGCCATCCTGCTGGTGTTCGGCGCCATCGTCGGCGTGTTGTGGCTGGGCGCGCACGACGTCATCGACGGCCGCCTCAGCGCCGGTACGCTGGGCCAGTTCGTGCTGTATGCACTGATCGGTGGTGGCTCGGTGGGCGCGCTGGCCGAAGTATGGAACGAGCTGCAGCGCGCGGCCGGCGGCATGGGCCGCATCGGCGAACTGCTGCAGGAAGACATCGAGATCCGCGCACCGGCACAGCCGCACGCATTGCCACAGCCATTGCGCGGCGAGATCCAGTTCAACGACGTGGTGTTCCACTACCCTCAGCGCCCTGACCAGGCTGCGCTGGATCATTTCAACCTGCATGTGCGCCCGGGCGAGACCGTGGCGCTGGTGGGGCCATCCGGCGCCGGCAAGAGTACGGTGCTGTCGATGCTGCTGCGCTTCCACGATCCGGCTGCTGGCCACATCTGCGTGGACGGCATCGATGTACGCGAGGTCGATCCGGCCGAACTGCGCGACCAGCTTGCGCTGGTGCCGCAGCAGCCCACCCTGTTCGCGGCCAGCGCACGCGACAACATCCGCTACGGCCGGCTGCAGGCCAGCGACGCCGAGGTCGAAGATGCTGCGCGCGCAGCCGAGGCCGACGGCTTCCTGCGTGCGTTGCCGCAGGGCTACGACAGCGAACTGGGTGAGCGTGGCGCGCGCCTGTCCGGCGGCCAGCAGCAGCGTGTGGCGATCGCCCGTGCGCTGCTGAAGGATGCACCGATCCTGCTGCTGGATGAAGCGACCAGCGCGCTGGATGCGCAGAGCGAGCATGGCGTGCAGCAGGCGCTGGAGCGATTGATGGCCGGCCGTACCACGCTGGTCATCGCCCACCGCCTGGCCACCGTGCTCAAGGCAGACCGCATCGTGGTGATGGACCAGGGCCGCATCGTGGCCGAGGGTACGCACGCGCAGTTGCTGGCCGAAGGCGGTCTGTACGCTGAACTGGCAAGGCTGCAGTTCATCGATTGATGACAGCCGGCTAACACCCGGCGCGCCAAGCTGGCCACGCGTCAGCAACACCTGCTGAAGGAGGTGCACGATGTCGTTCCGACAGTTCCCCGCCGTCGACAGCAATGGCGACAGCCACATCATCATCGAGTTCAAGCCCGAGGCCAATGGCAGCGGGCACAACTCCGAGTCCACGCCGCGCTACGAGCTGGATGATGGACGCCAGCTGGTCCGCAATGGCCGTGAGTTCACCACCAGTGGCGGTGAAGTGCGGCTGACGATCTGAGGTTCGCCGGGCATGGCCCGGCGCTAGCGGATCTCGTATCGCCCCGCCCTGGTACGTGTCGACCTTGCTCGTATCGCCCCGCCCTGGTACGTGTCGACCTTGCTCGTATCGCCACGCCCTAGTAGGTGTCGACCTTGGTCGTATCGCCACGCCCTGGTAGGTGTCGACCTTGGTCGACACGCTTCTTGCCAAGGGTAGTTGAGCATGGCCCGACGCCATAGAAAGCGTGGTGAATTTTTGACCAACCATCTTGACAGCCTTTCCTGGCAAGGGCTGCAGGCGGTTATCCACACCTTTGCTCAGAAACCATCCACACCGCCTGTGGATGAATATGCTCAGCCCAGCACCCGTCCGATGCCGCTGGCGTCCACCTCGGCCGCCGCCAGTGCGATGGCGGCCGGATCACTTCCCGCCACGAAACCGATACGGAAGTGCACTTCGCCGCTTGGAGTGCGCGAGGAATGGATCGAGGCCAGGCTGATGCGATGCTGCTCGAACACGTTCAGCAGCTCACGCAACGAACCTGGACGATCTTCCGGCAGGTGTACCGACAACGCGTTGCGCTCGGTCAGGTCGGCCAGCAGGTACCCCACCCGTTCAAAGGTGTAGTTGCCAGCGGCCAGCGCCTGCTCACCGAAGGCATTGTGGTTGGCCGACAGCGACTGCTCGCGGAACGCAGCACGCGCAGTGTCGTCGCCCTGCCCGACCTGTACCTGCAGGGCCTGCAACTGGCCCACCAGGCGCTCCAGCATCGGCGCCACGTAGGGATTGCCGAACTGGATGTCCTCGTAGATCGCCGGGTTCAGCGAGAGGATGCGCGAGATGATCGCCGTATCCAGCTCGAACGACGCGGAGCGGTACGGCATCATCGCCGCAAGATCTCCCAACTGCGGCTGGTACTGGCGCAGCACGCCGGCCTGGGCCAGATGGGTGGCATGCACCATCGCCTGCACCAGCGCCATCATCTGGTCGTGATGCTGCGGCGTAGCGCGCACGCACTCGGCCTGCAGCGCCGCGCACAACGCGTCGACCCACGGCTGCCAGTGCTGCAGCCGTGCTTCGCAGACCACCATCACCCGGCCCTTCAGGGTCGGCGCCTTGGGCGGAGCGGTCATCGGGTGCAGCCCGACCACTTCGGCCTGCGAGGCCAGCATCGCCTGTACCGGCGCCTCCTTTACCGAAGTCACATCCAGCCACAGGCGGTCCCGCTCGCGACCGGCCGATTGCCGCACGTATTCGGCGATCAGCGCCGGCGTGTGCCGGATCGGTGCCGAGAACACCAGCACATCGGCCTGCGCCAACAGCTGCTCCGGCGTATGCGAGGTTGCATCGGCCGGGTCGTGGCCGATCACCTGCAGCTGCATGTGCTGCTGGAAGAAGCGGGTCAACCAGCGCCCATAGGCGCCGGCGCTACCGATGATGCCGACCGTGCGCGGCGTGCGTTCCTGCAGGCCGCTCATGCCACGCGTTCGGCGCGGAAGCGCATGCCTTCGGCCAGCGCGGCAGGCGCCGCGGCGATCACGTCGAATTCCTCGAAGCCGTTGTCCAGGGTCGCTTCCAATGCCGCATGAGTACCGGCGATGGCGCGCGAGATCGCCTGCTGCATTGACTCACCGCGCAGCAGGAACGACACCACCAGCGACATCAGCACGTCGCCGGTACCGGCCACGTCCACCGGCAGCAGCGGCGAGGTCCAGCGCCAGGTTTCCTCGCGGCCGACCGCCAAAGTCACCAACTCACCCGGGTTGCCACCCACGCTGTGCGCGATCACCCAGTGCGGACCGCGGTCCAGCAACGTGCGCGCGGCAGCGATGGCGTCAACCTCGGCCAGCGCAGGCATGCCGGTCAGGCGATTCAGTTCGAAGGCATTGGGCGTCACCAGCCAGGCATGCGGCAGCAAGCGTTCGGCGAAGATCGCCTCCAGGCCCGGTTCCACGTAGGGCCCGGTATGGGTATCGCCGATCACCGGGTCCAGGCAGTAGCGCAGTTGCGGGCAGGCCGGCAGGATTTCATCCAGCCAATCGGCGAACGCGGCGCCATTGGCCGTGCTGCCGAAGTAGCCGGATACCAGCATCTTCGCCCGCTGCGGCAGGCCGCGTTCGCGGGTGCCGAGCAGCAGATCGGCGAACCAGTCGGCGGGTAGCACGCGGCCGCGGGTGGTGTCGTAGAACGGCGCATTGCTGAGCAGCACGGTCGGGATCTCCGCCACGCGCACGCCCAGTGCACGCATCGGCGGCAGCGCGGCGCTGTTGCCGGCGTGGCCGTAGACAAGTTGCGACTGGACCGAGATGACATCGATCGGCGAGGGCCCGTCCGGCCGCTGGCGGCGGCCGTGGACCAGGTGGTTATCAAGGGATTCGCTCATGCCCGCATTCTACGCCCAAGGGGGTTTTCGGCAGGGCTTGCAGCCCTGCACCTGCTTACAGGCCAGATCAACGTCAAAGGCAACAACCGGCTCTGGTCTGTCTGCGTATTTGGCGGGGCGGTGTGGGATGGCAGGACACGCCGTAAACCCATCCATGGGGGCTCGATGGCGCCATCCATGGCGCCAACGGTCCTGCCATCCCACACCGCCCCACCCCGACAGATTCCCGCGGCGGCCGGCAACTAAGACGGTTGGTACGCTCGGCTGTTGGTAGGTGTCGACCTTGGTCGACACATCTGTCAGATATCGAACGAATTCATCTGTGTCGACCAAGGTCGACACCTACCGGCGCCGGACGAAGTTCCGACAGATCGCGGAAAACTGTCGAAGGCGGGGTGGGTCCGGTTGAGGGGGCGTGAGCCGCATGGATGCGGCGACCGAGCTTACATGGACGTACTTGCAGCGTCCCCCTCAACCGGACCCACCACGCCAACCCACGGATAGCCCGCTTCTGCTGTTGACGTTGCCCTGCGGGTGCAGGGCTGCAAGCCCTGCAAACTCAAACCCCTCAGTGAACAACAGGCCGCGAAGGTGGCAGCCACGCCGCCACGATGCCGAGCAGCGGCAGGAACGCGGTCAACTGGTAGACATACTCAATGCTGGTCTTGTCCGCCAGCAGGCCCAGCACGGCCGCCCCCAGCCCGCCCATGCCGAACGCGAAGCCGAAGAACAGCCCCGACACCATGCCGATACGGTGCGGCATCATCTCCTGCGCATACACCACGATGGCCGAGAACGCCGAGGACAGCACAAAGCCGATCAGCACCGCCAGCACCGTGGTCCACAGCAGGTCGGCATGCGGCAGCATCAACGCGAACGGCGCCACGCCGAGGATCGAGGTCCAGATGATCGGCTTGCGGCCGATGCGGTCACCCAGCGGGCCACCGAGGAATCCGCCGGCGGCGGAGGCCACCAGGAAGGCGAACAGGTGCAGCTGCGCCTGCGCCACCGGAATGCCGAAGTGGTGGATCAGGTAGAAGGTGAAGTAACTGCCGATGCTGGCCATGTAGAAGTACTTGCTGAAGATCAGCACGAGCAGGATCACCAGCACCCTGGCCACAGTGCGTGGCGGATGGCGCGGGGCCATCGACGCGGTGCTGGCCGGACGCGGTGTACCCAGGTGCAGCGCGTACCAGCGACCGACATAGGTCAGCAATGCAATGCCGATCAGGGCGGCGCCGGCAAACCACGATGCGGCATGCTGGCCATGCGGCACGATTACCGCGGCGGCAATCAACGGGCCCAGCGCGGTACCGAAGTTGCCGCCGACCTGGAACACCGACTGCGCGAAACCATGGCGACCGCCCGAGGCCAGCCGCGCGATGCGCGAGGCTTCCGGGTGGAAGATGGCCGAACCAATGCCGACCATCGCCGCCGCCAGCAGCACCATCGTGTAGTTCGGCGCGAAGCCGAGCAGCAGCATGCCGCACAGGGTCGAGGCCATGCCGATCGGCAGCGAATACGGCGCCGGACGGCGATCGGTGGCGATGCCGATCAGCGGCTGGAAGATCGAGGCGGTGAGCTGGTAGGTCAGCGTGATCAGGCCGATCTGGGTGAAGCTGAGATTGAAGCCGCCCTTGATCACCGGATAGATGGCCAGGATCAGCGACTGCATCATGTCGTTGACGACATGCGAGGTAGAAATGGCGGCCAACACGCCGGGAGCCACCGGGCGTGAGGTCGTTTTGGGGGAAGCCAGGGTCGACATGGACACAGTCAGGTTGGGGGCGAGCCACGCATGCTACGGTTGCACCTTCCTCCCTTCTGCCGCGTTCTGGTCATGGCCTATCGCAAAAAGGACATCACCTGCCCGGTCCGCGAAACCGCTCCCTGGCGGGAGGTGCCGATACAACGACCGGTGACCTGCCGTGCCCGCCATTACCAGGCCGGCACGCATATCTCGCCGCACAAGCACCGCCGCCACCAGTTGGTCTATGCGCAGTCCGGGTTGATGGTGGTGCGCTCGGAAGTCGGCCGCTGGGTAGTGCCTTCCACCCGTGCGATCTGGGTGCCTGCCGGCATTGCCCATGCGGTGGACTGCATTGCCGAGGTACACATGCGCAGCCTGTATGTGGAGCCGGAGTTCGCGCCACACCTGCCTGCCGAAGCTTTCGCGATACAGGTGGCCCCCCTGCTGCGTGAACTGCTGCTGGCTGCCAGCCTGATCGAGGGCGCGCACGAGGACGACAGCCGCGATGGCCGTGTGGTGCGCCTGCTGCTGGACGAACTGCGGCGGATGGATGCGCTGCCGCTGCACCTGCCGGAACCGTCCGATCCCCGCCTGCTGAAGATCTGCCTGCACATCCAGAAGCATCCTGCGGATGACGCAACGTTGCAGGACTGGGCGCAGGCACTGGCGGTGGACGTGAAAACCATCCAGCGTCATTTCGCCAGCGAACTGGGCATGACCTTTGGCCAGTGGCGGCAGCAGGCGCGGCTGCTGGCAGCAATGGAACGGCTGGCGCTCGGCGAAAAGGTCATCGATGTCGCACTGGCGATGGGCTATGACAGCCCGAGTGCATTCACCAGCATGTTCAAGCGCCAGCTCGGGCAGACGCCGGCGGCGTTTTTCCGTTGACCCGGCGAACGGCATCCATGCCTGGCGTGGATCTACCGCACCACAAACGAAAACGCCGGGCACGGCCCGGCGCTACCGTTCAACGTTTCCGTTGAAGACTCAGGACGTCATCCGGTCCCAGAAGCCCTTCACGCCATCGATGAAGGTCGCCGACTTCGGCGAGTGCTTGCGCGCATCCTCACCGTTGAAGGTCGCCTCAAACTGCTCCAGCAGCTTGCGCTGATCGTTGGTGAGGTTGACCGGGGTCTCCACCACCACACGGCAGTACAGGTCGCCTTCGCTGCGGCTGCGCACCGAACGCACGCCCTTGCCGCGCAGGCGGAACAGCTTGCCGGTCTGGGTCTCGGCCGGGATGCGGATTTCCGCTTCACCGCCGAGGGTGGCCACGCGCACGGTGTCGCCCAGCGCGGCCTGCGAGATGCGGATCGGCACTTCGCAATGCAGGTCGTCGCCATCGCGCTGGAAGATCGCGTGCTCGCGTACCCGCACTTCCACGTACAGATCGCCTGGCGGCGTACCGGCCGGACCGGCCTCGCCTTCGCCCGACAGGCGGATGCGGTCGCCGGTATCCACGCCCGCCGGCACCTTCACCGACAGCACCTTGTCTTCCTCGACACGGCCGTTGCCGTGGCAGGTCTTGCAGGGCTTGGCGATGATCTGGCCGCGGCCGCCGCAGTTGTGGCAGGCCTGCTGCATGGCGAAGATGCCGCGCTGGATGCGCACCTGGCCGCGACCATGGCAGACGTTGCAGGTCTCGACCTTGCCGTCTTCGGAGCCGCTGCCATCGCAGTCGCCACATTCGGCCAGGGTTGGAATTTCGATGCGGCGCTCGACGCCACGCACCGCTTCTTCCAGGTCCAGCTCCATCACGTAACCGATATCGGCACCACGGCGGGCCTGGCGCGGGCCACCGCCGCCTGCACCACCAAAGATGTTGCCGAAGATGTCGCCGAAAATATCGTTCATGTCCGGGCCGCCCGGACCGCCGCCACCGCCCATGCCGTGCTCAAACGCGGCGTGGCCGTGGCTGTCGTACATGCGGCGCTTGTTGCCGTCGGACAGCACTTCGTAGGCTTCCTTGCACTCCTTGAAGGAGGCTTCGGCCGCCGCATCACCCGGGTTGCGGTCCGGGTGGAACTTCATCGCACAACGGCGGTAGGCCTTCTTCAGCTCTTCGTCGTTGGCAGTGCGGGCAACGCCCAGCACTTCGTAGTAATCGCGCTTGCTCATATCGTGGATCGCATTCCGGAAAGTCGGGATTCGTCAAAGCGGAAGAGCGGAACCAGGTCCGCTCTTGCGTCGGGCGCCCCGACACGCCAGAGGGCGGTCAGGACCCTGGTACGACAACGGGACGCTGGCAGGCAGCGTCCCGCGTCGGTCCGGATCAGGACTTCTTGTCGTCCTTGACTTCGGTGAACTCGGCATCCACCACGTCATCCTGCGCCTTGCCCGCATTGCCGGCGTCGGCGCCCGGGGCGGCACCGCCCTGCTCGGCCGAAGCAGCGGCGAACAGCGACTGGCCAGCTTCCTCCAGCACCTTCGACTTGGCTTCGATCTGCGCCTTGTCGTCACCCTTCATCGCGGTTTCCAGGTCGGCCAGGGCCGCTTCCACCTTGCCGATGACATCGCCGCCAACCTTGCTGCCGTGCTCGGTGATGGCGCTGCGGGTGCCGTGGATCAGGGCATCGGCCTGGTTGCGGGCCTGCACCAGCTCCTGGAACTTCTTGTCTTCTTCGCGGTTGGCTTCCGCGTCGGCGACCATGCGTGCGATCTCTTCCTCGGACAGACCCGAACCGGCCTTGATCTCGACCTTCTGTTCCTTGTTGGTCTTCTTGTCCTTGGCCGACACGTGCAGGATGCCGTTGGCGTCGATGTCGAAGGACACTTCCACCTGCGGCAGGCCGCGCGGGGCCGGCTCGATGCCGGACAGGTCGAACTTGGCCAGCGACTTGTTGAAGCGGGCCTGCTCGCGCTCACCCTGCAGCACGTGCACGGTCACGGCCGACTGGTTGTCCTCGGCGGTGGAGAACACCTGCGAGGCCTTGGTCGGGATGGTGGTGTTCTTTTCGATGATCTTGGTGAACACACCGCCCATGGTTTCGATGCCCAGCGACAGCGGGGTCACGTCCAGCAGCAGCACGTCCTTGACGTCGCCGCCCAGCACGCCGCCCTGGATCGCAGCACCCAGTGCCACGGCTTCGTCCGGGTTGACGTCCTTGCGCGGTTCCTTGCCGAAGAACTCGGTCACCGCCTGCTGCACCTTCGGCATGCGGGTCTGGCCGCCGACCAGGATCACCTCGCTGATGTCGCTCGAACGCAGGCCGGCATCGTTCAGGGCGACGCGGCACGGCTCGATCGACTTCCTGATCAGCTCTTCCACCAGCGACTCCAGCTTGGCGCGGGTCAGCTTGATGTTCAGATGCTTCGGGCCCGACGCGTCAGCGGTGACGTACGGCAGGTTCACTTCGGTCTGCTGGGCGCTGGACAGCTCGATCTTGGCGCGCTCGGCAGCATCCTTCAGGCGCTGCAGGGCCAGCGGATCCTTGCGCAGGTCGATGCCCTGGTCCTTGTTGAACTCTTCAACCAGGTACTCGATGACGCGGTTGTCGAAATCTTCGCCACCCAGGAAGGTGTCGCCGTTGGTGGCCAGCACTTCGAACTGCTTCTCGCCGTCGACATTGGCGATCTCGATCACCGAAACGTCGAAGGTGCCGCCGCCCAGGTCGTACACAACGATCTTGCGATCCTTGTTGTCGCCCTTGTCCAGGCCATAGGCCAGCGCGGCCGCAGTCGGCTCGTTGATGATGCGCTTGACGTCCAGGCCGGCGATGCGGCCAGCGTCCTTGGTTGCCTGGCGCTGGCTGTCGTTGAAGTAGGCCGGCACGGTGATGACCGCTTCGGTGACCTTCTCACCGAGGAAGTCCTCGGCGGTCTTCTTCATCTTCTCCAGCACCTTGGCCGAGATTTCCTGCGGTGCCATCTTCTTGGCATCGCTGGTGGCCACCCAGGCATCGCCATTGTCATGGGCCAGGATGCTGTACGGGACGTGCGCGATGTCCTTCTGCACTTCGGCGTCGGTGAACTTGCGGCCGATCAGGCGCTTCACCGCGTAGAAGGTGTTCTTGGGGTTGGTGACGGCCTGGCGCTTGGCCGAGGCACCCACCAGGACTTCGCCGTCCTTGGTGTAGGCGACGATCGACGGAGTGGTGCGATCGCCTTCCGAATTCTCGATGACGCGGGCCTTGCCGCCGTCCATGATCGCCACGCACGAGTTGGTGGTGCCGAGGTCGATACCAATGATCTTGCCCATGGGGGAGACTCCTGAAGAATGCTGTTTAGGTCAGTCCGGCCGTTCGGCCGGTGGATGAATACGAAGTGGGGGAGGCCCGTGGAACATTCAAGCCATCCTCCGAACGCTGTGTTTCCGGTTGTCCGGCGCGTTCAGCGTCGGGTCGGGCGCGGGTCGTGCCCGCCTCCCGGCCCCGCGGGGGTCAGTCGGCCGCCACCACCACCAGCGCCGGCCGCAGCAGGCGCTCGTTGAGCAGGTAGCCCTTCTGGAACACGGTCACCACGCTGCCCGGGGCGGCACCCGGAGTCGGCACCTGGCTGATGGCCTGGTGATGCTCCGGATTGAACGGCTGGCCGGTCGGGTCCAGCAGGACCAGGCCGTTGTCGCCGGCGACCTTCAGCAGCTGCCGGTAGGTCAGCTCCAGGCCTTCACGCAGCGGATGGGCATCATCGCCGGCGGCCTTCAGGCCGGCATCCAGGCTGTCGAACACCGGCAGCAGCTCGCCCAGCAGCTTCTCGTTGGCGAACTTGCGGGCCTGCTCGATGTCGCGGGCAACGCGCTTGCGCTGGTTCTCGAGGTCGGCGCGTTCGCGCAGTACATCGGCCTTGACCTGCTCAAGCTCGGCGCGCAGGCGCTCCACTTCGTCGTTCACGCCGGCGGCGGCGGCCGCATCGGCGGCACTCTGCTGGGATTCGATATCTGGATGTTCGTGGTTCATGTCTGGGTCCCTGGCGGTCAATCTCCGCCTCCACCCACCCTAGTGTGGGCGGGATGCTGCGTTTCAAGCGTCGGATGTTCCGGGAGTACGCCCGGCCGGTGAAAAGGCCGCGCCGAGCACATCGGCGGTGGCCTGGACCAGCGGGATCATGCGGTCGTAGGCCATCCGCTTGGGCCCGATCACGCCCAGCACGCCCAGCACCTGGCCATTGGCGGTGTACGGGGCGGTGACCAGCGAGACGCCCTGCAGCGGCATCATCCCTGTCTCCTCACCGATGAAGATGCGCACGCCCGGGGCCTGGATGGTGCGCTCCAGCAGCTGCAGGATCTCGCGTTTGCTGGAAAACAGCTCGAACAGCTCACGCAGTCGCTCCAGGTCGGACAGGTCCTGTACTCCCATCAGCCGGGTCTGGCCGGCCACCAGCATGTCGTCGGCCGGCGGCTGCAGCGCCTGCTCGGCCAGCTCGATGCTGCGCGCCAGCAGCTGCTCCAGCTCCGAGCGGGCGTCGCGCAGCTCCAGCAGCAGGCGGGTACGGATCTCGGCCATCGGCAGGCCGGCGAAATGGGCATTGAGGTAGTTGGCGACCTGCTCCAGCTGGCCTGGCGCGAAGTCCTGACGGGTCTCGATGACGCGGTTCTGCACCTCGTTGTCGGCGAACACCAGGATCGCCAGCACCCGGCGTCCATCCAGCGCCACGAAATCGATCTGGCGGAAGGCGAACTGCTCGCGTCGTGGCGCGCTGACCACGCCGACGAAGTGGCTCATCGCCGACAGCAGTTCCGAGGCGCTGCCGAGCAGGGCCTGGGTGCTGCCGCCGCCCGCCAGTTCCTGACGCAGGCGGGCCAGCTCGCCCTCGCCCGGCGGCTGCATCTGCAGCAGGCTGTCGACGAACACCCGGTAGCCATGCGCGGTCGGGACGCGCCCGGCCGAGGTATGCGGCGACGCCAGCAGCCCCAGGTCTTCGAGGTCGCCAAGGATGTTGCGGATGGTGGCCGGGCTGACCTCCAGGCCGGCCACGCGCGCCAGCGTCTGCGAGCCGACCGGCTCGCCGTCCTGGATGTAACGCGCGATCAGCGTGCGCAGCAGATGGCGCGCACGCGGGGCAAGCTGGTCGGGAGAACCGTGCATGGAATCAACCTGTGAGACACGGACACTAGATAATGGCGGCGCATCACCTTGGCAAGTCATTGGACCTCCCTCGCCCACGTGCTAGCGTTGCGCGGCTGCTGATACCCCTTACCCATGCTCAGACATCTTTCGATCAAGGATTTTGCCGTTGTCCGCGCCACCGAACTGGAGTTCGGGCCCGGCATGACGGTCGTTTCAGGCGAGACCGGCGCCGGCAAGTCGCTGATGGTCGACGCCCTGGGCTTCCTGTCCGGCCTCCGCGCCGACAGTGGCGTGGTCCGCCACGGTGCCGCGCGCGCCGAGCTTTCCGCCGAATTCGCGCTGGACCAGCTGCAGGCCGCACGCCAGTGGCTGGCCGACAACGAGCTGGACGATGAGGAACAGTGCCAGCTGCGGCGGGTGATCCGCGCCGATGGCGGTTCACGTTCGTGGATCAACGGCCGCCCGGTGACGCTGGCACAGCTGGCGGACCTAGCCGGATTGCTGGTCGAAATCCATGGCCAGCATGAGCAGCAGGCCCTGCTGACGCGTCCGTCGCAGCTGGCCCTGCTCGACGCCTATGCCCGCAACGAGGACGAGCGCCGCCAGGTGCGCCGTGCCGCCGCCGCCTGGCAGACGCTGGTCGACGAATCGCTTGCCCTGTCGCAACAGGGCGACGTCAGTGACCGGATCGGCTTCCTCGAACACCAGCTGCGCGAGCTCGACCGCGAGGACCTGGAGCCGGAGTCGATCGCCGCACTCGGCGCCAGCCACCGCCGCCAGGCCCATGCCAGCGCCCTGTTGAGCGCCTGCCAGGCGGCCAGCAACCAGCTCAACGGCGACGACGGCAGTTCCGCACTGGACCTGCTGCAACAGGTCCGCCATGAGCTGTCGAGGCTGATCGAGCACGACCCGCGCCTGGGCGAGGTGGACGGCCTGATCGAGAACGCCTCGATCCAGCTGCACGAAGCCCTGTCGCTGCTGGACCGGGTACACGATGACCTCGACGCCGACCCCGAGCAGTTCGAGGAGAACGAGCGTCGCCTCGGCCGCCTGCACGACCTGGCCCGAAAGCACCGCGTGCCGATGGACGAGCTCGGCGCGCAGCGCGAGCGCATGCATGCCGAAGTGGAACAGCTGCGTGGCGCCGACGAGCGCCTGCAGCGCCTGGCCGGCGAGATCGACAAGGCCGCCGCCGCCTGGCGCGTACAGGCCGACGTGCTGTCCGCCAGCCGCCGCAGCGCTGCTGCCGAACTGTCGGCCACCACCACCGGCATCATTGCCGAGCTGGGCATGGGCGGCGGCCAGTTCCTGATCGAGCTGGAGCCACAGGAAGCCGGCAAGCCCGATCCGCAGGGTGCCGAACGCGTGGAATTCCTGGTCGCAGCCAACGCCGGCCAACCGCCGCGCGCGCTGCGCAAGGTGGCCTCCGGCGGTGAACTGTCGCGCATCTCGCTGGCCATCGAAGTGGCCGCGCTGGACCTGGATGCGGTGCCGACCATGGTGTTCGACGAGGTCGACTCCGGCATCGGTGGCGCGGTGGCTGACATCGTCGGGCAGAAGCTGCGTGCGCTTGGCGAGAAGCGCCAGGTTCTGTGCGTGACCCACCTGCCGCAGGTCGCCTCGAAGGGCCATGCGCACTACCGGGTCAGCAAGGCGCCGGTGGAAGGCATGACCCAGAGCGCAGTGGAGAAGCTGGACAGCAAGGCACGCGAAGAAGAACTGGCACGCATGCTGGGCGGCGTGGAAGTGAGCAAGGAAGCGCGCGCCGCCGCGCGCAAGCTGCTGCAGGTCTGAGGCCCGCTTTTGTAGCGTCGGGCCATGCTCGACTTCCGCACGGTAGTGCCGGCCGCTGGCCGGCAACCCAATACAGGTGAACGAAGATCATGAGGTTGCCGGCCAGCGGCCGGCACTACCAGGCTCACCCCAGCGGCCGCGCCAGATCCACCGTTTCCACCAGGAAATCGAGGAACGCGCGTACGCGTAGCGGCAGGTAACCGCCCTGCCCCAGGAACACTGCGTGCACCTCTTCGAGGTCACCGGGATTGGCCGCTTCCAGCACTGGCAACAGGCGTCCGGCAGCGATGTCGTCCTGCACCTGATAGGTCGCCAGTCGCGCCATGCCCAAGCCCCCCAGCACCAGCTGACGCAGTGCATTGCCGTTGCTGGCGCGGGCGTTGCCGCTGGGCAACAGCATCCGCTCGCGCCCTTCCTGCAGCAATGGCCAGCCCTGCATCGCACGCGCATGGCCGATGTCCAGACGGTTGTGCGACAGCAGCTCTTCAGCGTTGCGCGGCAGGCCGTGCCGCTGCGCATAGGCCGGTGCGGCCACGATCATCATCCGCGTCGCGCCCAGCCGTCGCGCGACCAGGCTGGAGCTCTTCAGTGGGCCGGCGCGCACCGCCACGTCGGTGCGCTGCTCGAGCAGGTCGATCACCTCGTCATTCAAGGTCAGGTCCACCCCGACCTGCGGGTTGCGCTCGAGGAACGCCGGCAGCAGCGGCAACAGGAAATGCTGGCCGAACGGCACGTTGGAATTGACCCGCAGCCGTCCGCGCGGCTCGGCATGCGCGCTGGCGCAACGCTCGGCCTCCTCCAGGTCGGCGAGCACGCGCAGGCCACGCTCATAGAACGCGCAGCCCTCCGGGGTCAGCTGCAGCTGGCGGGTGGAACGCTGCAGCAGGCGCGTGCCCAGCCGCTGCTCCAGGCGTGCCACCAGCTTGCTGACTGCCGACGGCGTCATGTCCAGCGTACGGGCGGCGGCGGAAAAGCCACCGGTCTCGATCACCCGCACGAACACTTCCAGTTCGCCGGATCGGTTGATGTCGGGTCGTGCCATGGCTATGAATACAGTTCACAGATGATTATCCATGCGCAGTCTAGTTCACAGATCACTGCGGAATCACCATGGCGCTCCCTCCTCCCGGGATTGCCCGATGAACCGCTTCAGCCAGCTCACCGCCGCCGCGTTGATCACCCTGTCCGGCGCTGCCAGCGCCGCCCCTGCCCCGCAGTGGGTCGCCAGCTGGCAGGCCAGCCCGCAGCGGGTGTGGGGCGCGGATTTCCTGTTTCCCACCCTTATTCCGGCCGAGCTGCATGACCAGACCTTCCGCCAGACCGCGCGTATCAGCCTGGGCGGCCCTCGGCTGCGGGTGCGGCTGAGCAATGCCTACGGCACCCAGCCGCTGCGGATCGGAGCGGCGAGTGTGGCGGCACAGGCAGGCGCAACGCCGCAGCCACTCCGTTTCGACGGCCAGCCCGGCGTGCTGATCGCCCCCGGCCAGGAACGGCTGAGCGATCCTCTGCCACTGGCCACCAAACACCGCCAGGCCCTGCAGGTCAGCGTCTACGTGCCCGGACCAATCCCGTTGCAGACCTTCCATTGGGACGGCCGCCAGACCAGCTGGATCGCCGAAGGCGACCAGAGCCGAACCCTCGACCTGCAGCGGGCCAGCCCCAGCACTGCCCGGTTGTTCCTGACCGGCATCGAGGTCGAGGCGGCGGCCAGCGCGCGCAGCGTGGTGGTGATCGGCGATTCAATCACCGACGGCGCTACCGCCAGCCTCGACCAGGACCAGCGCTGGACCGACCATCTGGCGGCGCGCCTGGCACCGCAAGGCGTGGCCGTGGTCAATGCCGGCATCTCCGGTGGCCGGTTGCTGCGCGACGGGATGGGGGACGCCGCCCTCAGTCGCTTCCAGCGTGACGCGCTGGACCAAGCGGGCGTGGCCAGCGTGATCGTGCTGATCGGCATCAACGACATCAGCTGGCCCGGTACCGCCTTCGCCCGGAACCAGGTGCGGCCAACGCTGGCCGAACTGCAGGCTGGCTATCGCGCCTTGGCCGACCAGGCCCGTGGCCGGGGCCTGCGCATTCTGGTTGCCACCCTGACGCCGTTCGCCGGCGCCCTGCCCGGCACGCCGCTGGACGACTACTACCAGCCGGAAAAAGAAGCGCTGCGCCAGCAGCTCAATGCCTGGCTGCGTACCGGGAGCCCGTTCGATGCGGTGATCGATCTGGATGCCGCCCTGCGCGACCCGGCGGATCCGTCACGGATGGCTGCCGCCTATGACTCCGGCGACCACCTGCACCCGGGCGATGCGGGCAACCAGGCGATGGCCGAGGCGGTGGATCTGGACGCCGTGCTGGGCAGGCCGGGGTCGGATCCCCTTCCCGCAGGGAAAGGGCACTGACCCCATCAACGAAAAACCCCGGGCAGGCCCGGGGTCTTGTCGCATCCAGCTGGCCGGAACGGCTTACTTGCGCTTCTTGCGCACGTACAGCACCAGCGAGTGCTCTTCCAGCTCGTAGCCGTGGTCGGCTGCGATCTTGCGCTGCAGCTCCTCGATCTCGTGGCTTTCGAACTCGATGATCTTGCCGCTGTCCACGTCGACCATATGGTCATGGTGGCCACCACGGTCCAGCTCGTAGACGGCCTGGCCGCCTTCGAAATTGTGCTTGAGCACGAGGCCGGCGGCCTCGAACTGGGTCAGCACCCGGTACACCGTGGCAAGGCCGATCTCGTCGCCGTGCTCGAGGAGCTGGCGGTAGATATCTTCGGCGGTCATGTGGTGCTGGGCGTTGCGCTGCTCGAGCAGCGCCAGGATCCGCATCCGCGGATGGGTCACCTTCAGGCCGACTTTACGCAGGTCGTGGGTTTCCATAGGTCTCCGTTCATTGGCGATTTAGCGCCAGCTGCCTCGGATTGGGTCGCGGTGGCACGCCGGGAGTGTATCATCGGTTTGATTTCCCCAACCGCCAGTCCCGATGCGCAATCTCCTGTTGGTCGCCGCCGTCGCCCTGTCCACCACCGGGTGCGGCATCATCTACAAGCAACCCATCTATCAGGGCAACCTGATCCGGGAAGATGCCGTGGCCAAGCTGCAGGTCGGGCAAAGCAAGCAGCAGGTCACCGCGCTGCTGGGCACCCCGTCCATTCCCGACCCGTTCCATGCGCAGCGCTGGGACTACACCGCCAGCCAGCGCGTGAACCGCCTCGGCCGTACCGAGGTGAAGAACTTCACCGTGTTCTTCGAGAACGACAACGTGACCCGTTGGGAAGGCGAGTATTTCCCGGGCAACGACAAGGCCCTGGCCCAGCAGACCGTCCGCCAGTTCGGCCGCAACCTGCCGAAGGACAAGAAGAAGAAGGGCCGCTGAGGCCCCCTGCCCGTCCACGCGGACGGGTTGCGGGAATCAACCGCCGAGCGCGCGACGCCGGCGGTTGTCCTTGGGGTCGGCCAGCAGCGGGCGTAGCAGCTCGATGCGGTCGCCATCCAGCAGTACCTGCTGCGGGCGCGCCAGTACGCCGTGCACGGCCACGGCCGGGCATCCAGCACTGCCTTCCAACGCGGCAGCGACAATGGCTTCAGCCACGGTCGCGCCCTCTTCCAGCTGCAGCCGGCGCGAGAGCACCTGTCGCGGCCAGGCCAGCACCACCTCGACCTCGATCATCGTTCAGGCCTCGTCGGCGACGCGGACGAAGTCGTTGACCATGCGGTCGGCCAGCCCCTGGAAGCCGATCGCCAATGCCGGGCCAAGCAGTCGCGAGCTGGGCTCGAACTCCAGGGTCAGGGTCACCTTGCAGGCATCCTCGGCCAGCACATGGAATTCCCAGCGGCCGTGCAGTTGCTTGAACGGACCGTCGCGCAGCTGCATGTCGATGCTGTGCGGTCGCTGCAGGGTGTTTTCGGTCTGGAACCAGGTACTGAACGAGCCCAGGCCCAGGTCCAGGCGCGCGACAAGGCGGTCCTCGCCCTGCTCCAGGATCTGGGCAGCCGAGCACCAGCGGAAGCGGCGCGGATAAGCCTGGACATCGTTGACCAGGTCGAACATGCGTGCGGCCGAATGTTCGACCAGGGCGCTGCGGCGGATAGTTGGCATGAATACAGGACGTTTCGGCAATCGACCGGGCGGGCCCGAATCGGAGACAATACGGAAATGAGCAAGAACAGCGGCAAGGATAAAGCAAAGAGCGCGACGGCCAACAAAACCATCGCGTTGAACAAGCGTGCCCGTCACGAGTACCACATCGAAGATCGCTTCGAGGCCGGCCTGGCCCTGCAGGGCTGGGAAGTGAAGTCGATCCGTGCTGGCCGCGGCAACATCGTCGACGCCTACGCCTACGTCAAGGATGGTGAGATCTTCCTGATCGGCGCGCAGATCACCCCGTTGATCCAGGCCTCGACCCATGTGGTGGCCAATGACCGGCGCGAGCGCAAGCTGCTGCTGCACCGGAGCGAGATCGACAAGCTGGTGGGCAAGGTCGAGCGTGATGGCTACACGATCGTGCCAACGGCGATGTACTGGAGCAAGAACAAGATCAAGCTGGAAGTGGCGCTGGCCAAGGGCAAGCAGACCCACGACAAGCGCGATGCCGCCAAGGATCGTGACTGGGCGATCGAGAAGCAGCGCGTGATGCGTCGCGGTAACCGCGACGCATGATCACTCCCATCGGCGCCATGGTGACTGCCAGCGCCGATGAAATGCGCACGTTGTGCGCGCGCCTGCTGGCCTTCAACCAGGCCCACGGCGGCGATTCATTCGATGAGACTCCAGTCCGCTTGGCCTGGCATGACGAGCACGGCGCGCTGCGCGGTGGTGTGCTGGCCGACGTCTGTGCCGGCTGGCTGCAGGTACATGTGCTGTGGGTAGACCCGGAACTGCGCGGGCAAGGCATCGGCCAGCGGCTGCTGGCGGAAGCAGAAGCCGTTGCGCACCGCCATGGCGCCCGCAGCGTGATGCTGGATACCTTCGACTGGCAGGCCGAAGCCTTCTACCTGCGGCAGGGCTACACCGTGTATGGGCGACTGCCCGACTGTCCACCCGGTCATGAGCGGATCTACCTGCGCAAACCATTGTCTGGTTCCTGGCCGCAGCGGCTGTAGAAGCCGCCGGTCGGTCAACCCGCCAGCATGCCCTGCCTGCGCATCCGCGGCGCCAGCGCTGCGTGCATCACCGCCAGGTGCATCACAACGGCCAGTTCCGGCGCGTAGCGGTCATCGCCCGCCCGCCACTTCCGGGCCAATTCAGCCGCATCAGCCGGCAACAGCGCCAGTAGTTGGGCGTCATCCAGCGAATCAGCCGCGCCCTGCAGCTGCCGGGCCATCTGGCGCGACTGCCAGACATGCACACCGATGCTGAGGCTGGCCAGCGACATCAGGACTACGGCCAGCCCGTGCTCAAACCACTGCGACAGCACCTCCGGCCCCCACAGCAGGGCAGCCAGCACCGCCAGCGCCGGGAGGCGCCAGCCCAGCCAATGGAACCGGCCCCGCTGCGACCAATGCACCACCACCGCGCTGGCCACCAACGCGGCAGCGGCCGTAGCCGGCAACTCAGTCAGCCAGGTGGCCGCCAGCAGCACCGCCAGCACCGCCCACACCCAGCCCGGCGGCAACGCGCGCCGCTGGTAGTCGGCACCGACCGGCCCGACCAGCTGTCGCAGGCTGCGTTGTTGGCTTGCATCGGTCACCCACCGTCTCCGTGTCTGTCCTGGCTTGGATGGTCGTTGCCAGTGTGTCGCAAATTCGTGCCCACGAAGTTAGCAATCCGCTATGACATGCGCTCTACAACAAGTTGCGGATTGGCAAGACGCGTGGGCGGCGGCCGCGCTCACCCCGCTGACAGATCCTTGCTGAGGAACACCCTGCACGTACCGGGCGGATCGCACGGCACTTCACCGAATACGGTCCAGCCATGCTTCACATAGAAGTCCGGCGCCTGGAAGCTGATGGTGTACAGCACACCGGAGCGGCAACCCCGCCGCCGCGCCTCGTCTTCCGCAGCCTTCAACACACGCGAGCCCAGCCCGCTGCCTCGGTATTCCGGTGGTAGATGGAACAGATCGACAAACCACAGGCCCAGCGACGTTCGCCCTGTAAGGCCCCCTACCACCTTGCCGCTGGCCGGATCGGTAACCAGTACCGCCAGCGCGCGTCGATCGGCATACCCCGCGGCCTCCAGATTGAACTGGTCCAGGCCACTGCCAATCAGGTCCAGCGCCTCGTCGCTGGGTTCATCCGTTACAGCGATTTCAAGCGACATCGGCTCCGTCCATAGGCTGCATATCCAGGATCCTGATCCTATCAACCCTGCGCGGGCCTGGCGCAGCGCCCAACGTTACTTCACCTTGGCGTCAGCACAGACAGAAGCGGCTGCATCCAAGAGCTGGCCGGCCTCCAGGTGTGGCGCAGGACCTGTTGCCGGGAACGCTGCCGCGAGCGCCTTCGCTGCACGGTCTGCATTGGGCTGGATGTACCAGGACGACTCCGGCGACAGCGTGCCACCCCGTACCTCCTGCTCGAACCGGTACTGGCCCCAGTAGATCGCCAGCGGTTCCTCCAGCGCATTCAATGGGTTGCGCAGCGTCAGCGCGGCCGGGCACAACGTCACGAAGGCTTCGGCCAACGCCCTTCGTTGTGCTGGCGGCTGCCCAGCGGAAAGAAAGTGGCTGTACTCGTGCATCACGATCGGTGCCCAGTCTTCCTCGGCATCGAACGTCGAGAACAGAAAGATGTAACCGCCCCGCAGCTTGGCCTGGGTCTGCGTCGCATCCGGCCACCAGAGGAAACGCACCTGGAAGGTGGCTGGAGCATCCACTCTGAAGAACGCCTGCATCTGCGCCGCAAGCCCACCGACCGGGCGGGATGCCAGCTGCCGTGCGAGTTCGCGCTTCTGCGCGTTGAATGGCGCCTGCCCTGCCAGCAGCTGGCGGGCACGCGGGGCGAAGCGCGCGTAATACCGTCGCAGCAGCCTCTGGTCACGGCGGTCCTGGCCGACAAGCGCGGCCCTGACGGCTGCATCGAACGATTCTGCCGCCAGGAAATGGCTGGCGAACGGATCGCCGTCGCGGGTGTCTGCACCTGCGAACACCCGCTCGGCCGCCGCGGCCATTACCTCGTGATCACGCGCCAGGGGTGACGTGCGCTGGCGGAATGCGGCATAGGCAGCCAACAACGCGCGGTCCCGCTCGTCCAGGCCGAAGCGCCGCTGCCATTCATCCCGGTAGACCGAAGCGGTGTATCCCGGCAGCCAATCGGGCAGGTTGTCGAGCAGGTTGAACAGGTCCAGCGATGGGCTGTAAGCCACCTCCACCGTCGCCTGCGGGGATTCGGCCGCTACGACGGGCCATGCCTGCATTGCAAGAACGGCCGCGGCAAGCGCACCCGCCCATCCCAGTCGCATCTTGCCGGAGCTGACGGATACGACCATGGGAGGCCCGTGGAATGACGTCGGGAAATTCGAGCACGCCTCCCCGGGGATGGCAACGTGCCAAGCGGCAGGGGCACGAGGCAATCCCCACGCGTGACTGTTCAGGAAGATTGCCGTACCATCTGTCCTGTTAGGCAGGTTCTTGGGCGACATCTGGTCAACTTGGAACCTGAAAGCCTTGCAAGACTTGAAGAAACCGGGGGTGCATTGGTTTCGACGGGGGTTGTGAAGTCGCCTGGCGCATGCCGAGGGGGTAGCTTTCCTCGTAAATCCAGCTGCAAAACTCTAGTTGCCAACGACGACAACTACGCTCCGGTCGCTCTCGCAGCCTAAAAACTGCGGTGCGTGACCTTCTGCCGACTTAGGCGGAGCCTCGAAACTGCTTGTGTCCATGCTCGCAGCGTAGAGTCATTATCATGGAATCGCGCTGGGCGGCTGCCTGTCAGTCCGGCACTAGAACACAACAGGCTGGTTCCCGGGTGCGCTTTGCACACCGTGCTGCTCGGGGATGAGATCCAACGGTGAGCTAAGCATGTAGTGCTGGGGATGGAGTGCCTTCGGACGGCGGTTCAATTCCGCCCACCTCCACCAACGAACGGTTCGTCACGAACCGAAGAAGCCCGGAAATTCCACCAGCGTGGGTTTCCGGGCTTTTTTATTGCCCGCCTCGCCTCGCTGCGAAATTCACCACCCAGGCGCAGTCGCGACCCGATGCCGTCAAGCAATGTCGGCATTGCACATCTTCTCTCGCTTTCGACATCACTAAACCACTTCAGAAATTTCCCACCCTCTCCTTGGGGGGATGTGCCCGCGAAGCCGTTCGTCCTTGGTCGCCATCAAGAGGAGACCACGGGTCACCTGCACCCTGCACACCGAAGCCGAGCCCGAGGGGCACGGCCTGTTCGACACATCTTCCACAAAGGAACTGTATCCATGCGTACGTCGCTTCGGGTTTCCCTTGCCAGTGCCATCACCCTGGTCCTGGCCAGCGCCCCCGCCTTCGCCCAACCCACCGAACGGGTATGGACACGAGGCATGGCCAGCAACGAGCAGTACAGCAGTTTCATCGTCAAGTACCGGGACGGCAGCAGCAAGCGCGTCTCCGCCGACACCGCCCAGGACGCGCTGAAGAAGCGCCTCGGCGTCCAGCAGCGCAGCAAGCGTTCGATCGGCAGCGCACCGACTTCGGCTGCGTCCGTAACCCATCAACGCCGCATGGGCGGCGGCGCCGACGTGGTCACCACGGACAAGCCACTGGACCGTCCGGAGGCCGAGATCCTGATGCAGCGCATCGCCGACGATCCGGACGTCGAGTATGTGCAGCCGAACTACATGATGAGTGCATTCGCCACGCCGAACGACCCGCGCTATGGGGAGCAATGGCACTACAGCAACCCGACCAGTGGCGCTCGCCTGCCCGGCGCGTGGGATCGCTCCACCGGCCAGGGTGTGGTGGTTGCGGTGGTTGATTCGGGCTACCTCAACAACAACGACCTGCAGGCAAACCTGCTGCCGGGTTACGACATGATCTCGTCAACCCGTCCGTTCAGTGATTGGCAGTGCATCATCGGGGGAATGAATCCCGGCTGTGGTGGCTCCGACGATGGTGACGGACGCGACGCCGATGCATTCGATGCCTCAGGCATTGCACACGGCACCCACGTCGCCGGAACGGTCGCTGCGGTGACCAACAACCAGATCGGCGTGGCCGGCGTGGCCTACAACGCGAAAGTCGTACCGGTGCGCGTACTGGGAAACCAGGGCAATGGTGGTTCCGCTGACATCATCGACGGCATGCTCTGGAGTGCCGGTATCAACGTGCCCAATGTCCCTGCCAATGCCAACCCGGCCGAAGTCATCAATCTCAGCCTGGGCGGCCGCCGCGCCTGCTCGCCGGCCGAGCAGGATGCAATCGACGACATCACGGCCCAGGGTACGATCGTGGTGGTCGCCGCCGGCAACAGCAATCTTGATGTGTCCGAGTTCGCCCCGGCGAACTGCAAGGGTGTGATCGCGGTTGCTGCCAACGATCAGGGCGGTCGTCGTGCGTTCTACTCCAACTATGGCGCAGGCATCCACATCACCGCACCGGGTGGTGAGACCTGGTCGTGCCGTGCGTCGGTGGGCGAATTCCTGCCACTGGCCACGCCGCCGAGCCAGGCCAACTGCGCACCCACCCGCCAGCATCCGGCGCAGGGCATCCTGTCCACCGTGGGTAACAACGCCTTTGACTTCATGTCCGGCACCTCGATGGCGGCGCCCCACGTCGCTGGCATCGTCGCGCTGATGCAGGCGGTGGCGCCGGTGCCCAAGACCACCGACCAGGTCAAGGACATCCTGCGTCGAACCGCGCACCCGATCGCGGCGGCGAACTGCCCCGGCGGTTGCGGACCGGGCATTGTCGACGCCGCAGAAGCGGTGAAGGCCGCCAGCAACTGATGGCATGGCGCAGCGGCCTTCCGAGACCGCTGCGCTGCTTGCCGGTGATCCGATCCGGTACGTTCGTCACGCCGGAATGGCGGCGCATGATCGAGACTCTGTGACCCTATCGGAACGTACCCTGCTCCGAGACGAACAGAAGGATCTGCAATGAAAACCGCACCCACCGTATTCGCCCTTGCCCTGGCTGCCCTTGTCGCAGGTCCGGCCGCCCATGCGGCCATCGCGCCACCCGGTACCGCCACGCTGGAAGCCCTGCTCGCCTGCAAGGCCGGTTCGAACTTCAGCGCGGCCGAGGCGATCGACGCGCTGCAGGCAGCCGGCCTGGCAAAGAAGCCGGGCGGTACGTTCGAGCCTGAGAGCTCGCCGGTTGCCCTGTTCGGCGGCACCATCAGCAGTGCCGATGTGAACGTGGCCGCGGGTGAGAAAAGCATCTTCGTGTACTTGAACGGTGTCGATTCGCAGCGCCTGGCCAAGTCCTGGTCGGTAACCACGGTCAACGAGCACGCCAACACCGAAGCCCCCTCCTACGTGAAAGCCATCGACAAACGCCACACCCTGCACGTGATCGCCGGCGACGACTACGAAGGTTATTCGGCGGCGGTGAAGTGCCAGATCACTCCGTAACGGCACAGGTCTACAGCCAGCGCCGCACGCGTTGGCGGAAGCCTGCATAGGCCTCGGGAAAGCGGGCCGACAGTGCCCGCTCTTCCGGCACGATCTGCAAGCGGGTGATGTACAGCACGAACAGCGGCACGGCCAGCAGCGCGGTAAGGTTCTGCAGGTACAGCATCGCACCGGCCAGGACGGTCGCCTGGCCCAGATACATCGGATTGCGCGTGTAGCGATACACCCCGTGCGTGACCAGCGCGCTCGACGCCGAGGGACGCAGCGGGTTCACCGTGGTACGCGCACGCTGGAAAGCCAGCTTCGGCAGCAGGTTCAGCACCAGGCCGATGGCCATCACCCCGCCCGCCAGCAGTGCCGGCATCGGCAATGACAACACTGTGCCCGGCCACAGGCGGCTGGCCAGGTAACCGGCAGCGACACACAGCAGCATCACCAGCGGTGGTGGAACACGGGTTTCAAGCCACCGCATCGCAGTCCCTGCATCACCCCATTCACCCCAGTGTCACACGGAAATGCCTGAATCGCCCGGGTGGCGGTGCTTTGGCTTGGCAAACCGACTGCCCGGTATCTTCCGCTTTGACAGGCCTGTCGTTAGAGTGTCGCCACCGCGCAGGAGGATCGTATGGCAACCACGGGCTTGGGCTTCATCGGCCGCACGACCCTCATCATCACCGTGCTGCTCACCCTTGGTGGCTGCGCGACGCTGCGCCAGTTCGGGCCGTCGGTGCAGGTGGCCTCGGTCACGCCCGGCCAGTACATCGCGCTCAAGCGCGGCGACATCCTCACCACCGGCAAGCTCAGCTCGGCAACGACGGAAACCCTGCGCGTGGCCGGCCTGGACGAAGGCGTCTGCGCCAAACCTGGCTTGCCCTGCATCGAAGCGATGGAAGCCACCATCGTGGTGCGCGAGGAGGACAAGCGCTCGAGCCTTGCCGAGTTGTGGCTGCAGTACGCCTTGACCCTGCCCGCACCGAAACGCGAGTACTCCGCCTCGGGCCGGGCCAAGACCACCATCACCGAACTGGACGCCGACTTCCAGCCGCGCCTGGATGCCTGGATGCAGGTCGCGCGGCAGGCTTACGGGTATCTGTTCTTCACCGAGCGCACCGCCAACCAGCGTGGCTTCGAAGATCGCCAGACCCAGGTGCGTGACTATTACAACCTGGCCGTGCAGGAAGCTTCGGTGCAGCTGTACAACGCCTATGCCACCGGCCGCGTGCACAGCGAAGCCAGCCATTTCCAGCTCGGCCGCTGGACTTTCGTACTCGCCCCATCGGGCGAAGCTTCACCACTGGACACGCGTACCCCCACCGAGCTGGTGCCCGCTGCCTCGCTCTCGTTCACCGGCACGCTGCGCAGCGTGCACCGCCGCGATGGCTTCGGCGCGGAGCTGGTGGCTGTGATGAATGATCCAGCCAATGCCAGCGCCACGCCAACTACGGCCTCTACGGCGTCTACGACCGCGACGGCAGCGACGGCAGCGACGCAGCGCAGTTGGAGCGAGATGCCCTCGCCATCGATGACAGTGTTGCTGCGCTTCTCCGGAAAGAACCTGTGGGAAGTGCTGCACGACGACGAGCCGGAACTGGAGATTCACGATCCCTACCAGGTCACGGAAGTCACCCTGCACGGACAGGAAGTGCCGCTGGCCGCGAACTTCACCGCTGGCTACGCACTGTGGCTGGCGCGCTCGAACTTCAGCCACCAGTCGCTGCGCTCGCTGTTCGGTGGCAAGGGCGGCATCGATACGCCGCACCTGTACATGATGCAGCCGTACGATCCGAACCGTCGCGTGCTGCTGATGATCCACGGCCTGGCCAGCAGCCCGGAAGCCTGGGTCAACGTCGCCAACGAGCTGATGCGCGACGAGGAGATCCGCCAGGATTTCCAGATCTGGCAGTTCTACTACCCGACCAACATGCCGATCGCGATGAGCCACGATGCGATGCGTCATACGCTGGCCGAGGTCTTCCAGCACTTCGACCCCAGCGGCAAGGCGCAGGCCTCGCATGACATGGTGCTGGTCGGCCACAGCATGGGCGGCGTGATTGCTCGGCTGATGATCTCCTCTTCAGGCGACCACCTGGTCGATACCCTGCTGGCCACCGCACAGATGACGCCGGCGCAGCAGGAACTGCTGCGCACCAAGGGCGCGCCGGTGCTGACCTTCCTGCCGGAACCGGAAGTATCGCGCGTGGTGTTCATCGCCACGCCGCACCGCGGCACCGATGTGGCGAGCACCCGCCTGGGCCGCTGGATCGGCCGCCTGGTGCGCTTGCCGCTGACCGTACTGGAAGACGTGGCCACCATCGCCAACGACGGCAAGATCGATCGCAACGACGGCAAGCACGGCTACCAGATGAACAGCATCCAGAACCTGGACAAGGACGATCCCTTTGTGCGCGCCGTGGCCGACCTGCCAATGGCGCCGAAGGTGCACTACCACTCGATCATCGCCCGCGCCAAGGCCGACGGCCCGCTGGAGAAGACTGACGATGGGCTGGTGCCGTACTGGAGCTCGCACCTGCCACATGCGGTTTCGGAAAGGGTGATCGTGTCCGGGCACAGCGTGCAGGAGGCAACCCCGGCAATCGTCGAACTGCGGCGGATCCTGCACGAGGACATTCAGGAGCATGACCGCCCGGGCAACTGATCCGCCCGTCCCTCTCCTCAGGAAGCCGAGGCGCGGCGCGAGAACGTACCCTGCAGCGCTGCTGGGATCGCGAAGCCCTCCATGCGCACCTCCGGGCGGTAATCCGCGCCGGGGGTGAATCGATATTCGCGTGCGAGCAGCGCGCACAGGAGTACCAGCTGCGCATTTCCCACCGCCGATCCCACGCAGGAACGCGATGGGAAGCCATAAGGCACATAGATGCCGGCCGTCCGCTTGCGACGCTCGGGCAACCAGCGGTCTGGATCGAACAACAGCGGATCGTCCCAGTACTTCGACGACCGGTGCTGGATGAACGAGCTCAGCTCGAACACCGTGCCTTCCTTGATGGCCTGCCCATCCACCTGCAGATCGCAGGCCGCCACGCGTCGATTGTTGAAGGGAGTGGAGTACAGACGCATCACTTCCTTCAGGAACCGCATCGTGCAGGGAATGCGGGCGATGGGCAATGCATGGATCTCCGCGTCCGACAGCGGCGCGAACTCCTCTTCAATGCGTTGCCGCCAATGCGGATGCATCTGCATGGCCAGCAGCAGGCAGGCAGCCATCATGCCCGGCACCCCGGAGATGGCAATCAACTGCACCGTAACCAGATAGGTCACCTTGTCCAGCCCGATGCGCTCACGCAGCGTCAGCAGTGACTGCGCGTAGTCCAGCGAAGAGCGCCCGCTACGGACGCGGCGCTTCAACTCTGCATGGATCGTCCGCGACTCGCCACGGCCGATGAGGAAATTGCGCAGCAGGTGGCGCCGGTGGATGACCTGCTCGACCTGGGTGGTGTAGCGCAGATGCAGGGCACGTTCGATGGCAGCGGTACCGCGTGCATCAAGCCCGTCGATCACCAGAGGAACGAGCGGATGCGCCATCACTTTCCACACCGCCGGCGTCGCATCCAATTCATGCCCGCACAGCGCATCCAGTGCCTGCCGCATGCGCGACTGCAGCGTCTTGAGGGTATCCACGCCAGTGAGCTCGGCACTGCAGGCGGCGATCAGGCTGCGTACTTCGGTCCAGCGCACGCGCTCGTGCCGGCGGAACAGATCGGCCAGCGATTCAACCACGAACAGGTGCTCGGAATTCTCCTTGTCAACCTTCCCGGCCAGCTCCGGGCAGAACACCCCGATGCCGCCGGTTTCCAGATGCAGTACCGGTCCTTCGCGCTCCACGCGCGCGGCCAACCGCTCGGCAGCAACGGTGCTGCCTTCATTCGACATCCCTTGCATGCAGTGCGCCTCCGGCAGAAAGGGACTCGAAAGACGAGTCCCTTCGTCTTGCTACCGCTCAAACGCGGGGTTGCCCCGCAGGATCAGAACTCGACCCAGAGCGGCCAGGTATTCCACACACTGCTCTTCTCGTTCGGATGGATATTCAGAGTGACGCGCAATGCTCGGGCGAATCTTTTCATTTTCATTCCTTTGCTTGCTGTGTGGTTATGCCGGGATTATCCCGGCACCGGCTAGATAGCACGACATAATGCTGCTGTCCAACCAGACCAAGTGCCGCGGTGCAACATCAGGGCCGTGGCAGATTGGGGGAATTCCCTCATCGCACGTGCGCAGCGGCCCTTCTATGCTGGCCCCACTTTCCCCGCAGGAGGTCCGCATGAACACGCAAGAGCCCAGCCGCCAGCCCAGTCCCGATCCGGCCGAGCGTGACGCCTTCTTCCCTTCCCCGTACTCGCTGTCGCAGTTCACTTCGGCGAAGAGTGACCTGTCCGGCGCCGACTACCCGGATGCGCGCCGCGATGGCCGCTGGAAGGTGCTGATGATCGCCGCCGACGAGCGCTATCTGCCGACCGCCAACGGCCATCTTTTTTCCACCGGCAACCACCCGGTGGAAACCCTGCTGCCGATGTACCACCTGGACAAGGCCGGCTTCGAGATCGACGTGGCGACGCTGTCCGGCAATGCCACCAAGTTCGAATGGTGGGCATTCCCGCGCGAGGACAAGGAGATCGGCGGACTGTATGAGCGCTATGAAGAGCACTTCCGCCAGCCGCTGCAGCTGCACGACGTGGTGGCCGGCCTCGATGCCGATTCGGACTACGCAGCAGTGTTCATCCCCGGTGGCCATGGCGCGTTGATCGGCCTGCCGGAAAGCCGCGCGGTGAAGGCCACCCTGCAGTGGGCAATGGCCCAGCAACGCCACATCATCACCCTCTGCCACGGCCCTGCTGCATTGCTGGCTGCCGGCGTCGACGAAGCCGATGGCGGCTCACTGTTCCGTGGCTATCGCATCTGCGCGTTCCCCGATGCAATGGACCGGCAGACACCCGACATCGGCTACATGCCGGGGCAGCTGCAGTGGTTCTTCGGTGAACGGCTTGCGCAACAGGGCGTGCAGATCGTCAACGAAGGCATCGACGGCAGCGTGCTGCAGGACCGCCTGCTGCTGACCGGCGACAGCCCACTTGCCGGCAACGCGCTGGGCAAGCTGGCCGCACGCACCCTGCTCGACACACTGGCCGGGCGCTGACCCCGATGGCCGAGCTGGTGCAGGCACTGCTTGGCCTTGAAAACGCCCACTCGCTGGCTGCGGTGGGCGCGTTACTGCGCGGCGTCGCCGCGCCACTTGGCTACGATCGTGTGCTGGTATTCGCCACCGGCACCGGGCTGGAGCGCGACGCGCAGCGCGTGTACTGGATAGAGGGCGACTGGCTCGGCGATGGCAACGATACCGACCTTGCCCGCTACCTGCACACCTGTCCGGTCAATCGCCACGTACTGGACAGCGATGCACCGTTCTTCTGGAGCAAGCGCCAGGGCGTGCGCGGCGAACGCTACCAGGTGGTAAAGCAGCCACGTGGTGAAGGCCTGCACGGTCTGCAGGTGCCGGTGTTCGGCACCACCGGCCTGGAGGGCGCGATCAGCTTTGCCGGTACGTCAATCGACGCGTCGGCCAGCGCGCGCCTGCAGCTGGAGGCTGCTGCAACTGCAGCATTCCGAGCCGCGCGCCAACTGGCCGAATCGCCTGCCGAGCTTTCGGGAAGCGCGCTGAGCAACCGCGAGCGCGAAGTGCTGCGCTGGGTTGCCGCCGGCCGCCGGCAGGCTGAGATCGCGGCTACGCTTGGGCTTTCCACGCGCACGGTGGAGAATCACCTGCGCCACGCGCGCCTACGCCTGGGTGTGGCGACCACCGCGCAGGCAGTGCGTGCCGCCAGCCGTCGCGGCGAGATCGAGGACTGATCCCGGCAAGGCACTTCCGGCAGTCGGATTCACGTGATACACACGCCATGCGCATGTGCGCGATTGCAGAAAGCAAGGATGATGCTTATGAAACTGCAACTGGCCGCGATGGCCGCGTTGTTGGTGGCAACTGCAACCCTGGCTCCGGTGGCGGACGCCAACACAGGGGTCCCGAGAGAGAATGTTTCCTGTGTGCCAGTGAATGTGGACCGCAACCGCGTTCACCACCACTGCACGGAAACCTACACCGATGAATTCGGCAATGTCTACACAGCCGAGTACTGGATCGACGAGTACGGCAACCCCTACCTGCGCGACTGATCCGCGCGGGGACTCCGCCGGGCCGCGAGCCGGGCCGGCGCGTACGCAGCAGCCCTCGCGTAACAGAACTGCGGGCGCGGCGGCTGCACGACACAGCGCGAACGCGCGATTTCAGACACAAGGATGATGCCCATGAAACTGGACTTGGCCGCAATGGCCGCATTGGTTGTGGCAGTCGCTGGAATGATGTCTGCAGGTACCGCACGCGCGGGGGTTACCTCCCCGCCCGGCAGCGTGACCCGCTGCGAACCGTTTGAAGTGGAGCGTTACCGCATCCACCAGCACTGCATCGTGACCATGCCCGATGCCGGCGGCGATATCTTCCTCACTGAGTACTGGATCGACGAATACGGCAATCCGTACCTGATGTAAGCCCCCACCAACAAGGAGCGTGAGGATGAGACTGCAGAAAGGTTTGTTGGCATGTTCGTTTGCCGCCGTGCTTGCCGTGTCGATGCTGGCCCCGGTCGCCACCACGACGGCCGCCGAAGTCGTCGAGGTCCAGGAAGAATGCGTGCCCTTCCGCGTCGCTGGAAACGTGTTCCACCAACGCTGCACGACGTACGTGGTCTACGACGATGGCTCCCGCGAAGTGGCCGGGCATTACAACCGTGACGAAAACGGGATGATGTACGACCCCTGATCGCGCTCACGCGATCCGCCGGGCGGCGCTTTCATCGCCCGCCCGGCACCGGCCAGCCGCCCATCCCGGCATACCGCTGCCCCCGCGTTCCATGGCATGCTCCGTGAAACCGTTTTCATGGAATGGAGGGATTCCACGATGTTGTCGCGCTTCCATCGCCCTGCGCTGTGCGCACTGTTGGCGCTTGCTCTGCCTGCCGTTGCCTGGGCCGCTGCGCCGGCGCCACTGAAGGTGATGTCGTTCAATGTCCGCACCCCGGCTGATACCGAACCGGGCAAGCGCTGGCCGGACCGTCGCGATGCCATGGTCAAGGTCATCCTCGATGCACACCCGGCCGTGATCGGCACTCAGGAACTGGTGAAGGAGCAGGCCGACTACCTGTCCGAGCACCTGCCCGGTTACCGCTGGTTCGGCGAAGGCCGCCGCGGTGGAAGCGGTGACGAACACATGGGCGTGTTCTACGACAGCACGGTGCTGGCCATCGAGGAGTCCGGCAACTTCTGGCTGTCCGATACGCCCGACGTGCCCGGCAGCATCAGCTGGGGCAACCTGTATCCGCGCATGGTCACCTGGGCCCTGTTCCGGCGTCTGGATGATGGCCGTCGTTTCTACTTCATGGATACCCACCTGCCCTACCGCGACGAGGACGAGCCGCGCCGGGTGAAGGGTGCCGAACTGATCGGCAAGCGCCTGGCGTTGCTGCCGGCCGACCTGCCGGTGGTGCTGACCGGAGACTTCAACAGCGAACCGGGCGGCGACACCTACAAGGCGTTTACCCGCGTGCTGCAGGACACCCGTCCCCAGGTGAAGGCGCCGCAGGGCCCGCGCCTGACCTTCCACGACTTCACCGGCAAGGCCACCTCCCAGCTGGATTGGGTGCTGGTGCGTGGTTTCCATGCGCGCAGCTTCCTCACCGATGACCGGCGCGTCGATGGCGTGCTGCCGTCCGATCATTTCCCGCTGGTGGTCGAGCTGGACTGGCCGGCACACTGAAACCCATGCGGCAGCCGCGACTACGGTGGCGGCTGCCGTGACAACAGGCGATACAACGCCTGATGCTGGTTGCGCGCCTGGCAGATGCGCGCGCCGATCGCCAGGAACACGGAGATGCCGATCAGGCCCAGCCCCAGCATCTGATCCGGCAGGCGCACGAAGCCGATCGCAGCCGCCATCGTAGCCAACACCATCAGCACTACGACCGCTACCGACAGCCCTGCGCCAGGCGGTCCCGGATCACCAAACAGCATGCGCTGGGTATCGCGTTTGTCATCGCTCATCGCCTTCCCTCCTTGAATCTGCCCCACTAGTTACACCGCGGGCCCCGGTTCTGGCAGAGTCAGAAACGTCATGACTGTGACAACGTCCACAGCACGCGACGCGCTACCCTTCCTCCATTCCCGAACTGTGGAGAAGGGCATGGCACACCAGAGCCGCCTGGCCGGATTCATCATCGACTGCGAGGGCATTCCCCCCGACGAAGGCGCACGCTTCTGGGCCGCCGCGCTTGGCCTGAAGGCGCAACCCGCCTATGCCGAAGGCGGCGCCGAGTACGCCGACCTGCAGGGCGCACCCGCGGGCCTGAACGTGGAAGTGCAACGTGTCGATCACCCTTCACGGGTGCACCTGGACATCGAGAGCGACGACATCGACGCCGAGGCCGACCGCCTGGAGAAGCTTGGCGCGCGCCGGATTGGCTTCGTCAAACGCTGGTGGGTCATGGAAGCGCCCACCGGGCATCGCTTCTGCATCGTGCGCATGCGCGAGCGTGAGGTATCGGCCAATCACTGGACCTGAAAGCAGAAGGGGACGGAAGCCACTGCGTCCGTCCCCTCCGGTTTACTGCACCTGCGCCACGCTGGGTTGCTGCGGCGATTGCCCCCAGCCGCCCAGCGCCTTGTACACACCCACTACGCTGACATTGACCTCGGCTTCGGCCGCGGCCAATGCATCATCAGCGGACAGCTGGGTGCGCTGTGCATCGAGCAGGGTCAGGAAGTCTTCCGAACCTTCGCGGTAGCGGATCTGCGCCAGCGACTCGGCTCGCCGTGCCGCCTGCGCCTGCTCGACCACGATGGCCAGGCGCGCCTGCTGCTTGGAATAGCGGGTCAGCGCGTTCTCGGTGTCTTCCAGTGCCAGCAGCACGGCCTGTTCGTACTGCGCGGCCACACCTTCGGCCTCGGCCTTGCTGGCACGCAGGCGTGCACGCACAGTGCCGAAGTCGAACGCCGCCCAGCTCAACGACGGGGTCAGCGACCAGGCCTTGTTGTTGCCGTTGACCAGACCGCTGGCGTCACCCCCAAGGAAACCGACGAAGCCGGACAGCGACAGCCGCGGGAACAGATCGGCAGTGGCCACGCCCACACGTGCGGTCGCCGCCGCCAGGCGACGCTCGGCCACGCGCACGTCGGCACGCTGGCGCAGCAGCTCGCGGGTATCACCCAGCGGCAACGCCTTGGCATAGGCCGGCACTTCGTGCGGTGCCAGCATCGCGGTCAGCGTCTCCGGACGCTGGCCCAGCAGCACCGCCAGTCGGTTGCGCGACTGCGTCTCGGCCACTTCCAGCAGCGGAATATCGGCCTCGATCGCCTTCAGCCGTGCACGGCTGCTCTGCACGTCCAGCTCGCTGCCGGCGCCCAGTTCCCAGCGCGCCTCGGTCAGCTTCTGCGTTTCGCGCAGATTGACGAGAGTGTGCTGGGCCACGGCGATGCGCTTCTGCGTGCCGCGCAGCTCGAAGTAGTTGCGTGCCACTTCGGCGGCGACCAGCACCTGCGCGTCGGCCAGGTTGGCCTGCTCGGCATCGAGGTCGGCACGCGCGGCTTCTGCAGCACGGCGCTTGCGGCCGAACAGATCCAGCTCCCAGCCCGCATCGAAGCCGAGCTGGTAGCTTTCACTGAACACCCGCTGCCCACCCAGCTGCGGATCGGGTTGCTTGCGGCGATCATAGCTGCCGCCTGCGGTGACATGCGGCGCCTGGTCGAAGCGACTCTCGACGAACACCGCACGGGCCTGGCTGACGCGGGCCACGGCCACACGCAGGTCCAGGTTGTCCGACAGTGCGCCATGCACCAGCTCTTCCAGCACCGGATCATCGAACTGCGCCCACCAGCTGGCGACTGGCGAGGTGGTGCTGAATACCGGCTGCTGCGCACCCTGCAGGACCACCGGTTCCTGCACCGGCGCCTTGTAGTTCGGGCCGACGCTGACACAGCCTGCCAGCACCAGGCTGGAGACGGCCATCGCCAACGTGCGGATCACCATGGCAGCACCTCACCCAGGTAAGTGAAGCTGCCGTTCGGACCTTCATGGCCGATCAGTGCCATCTGCACGCTGGAGCGCGCGCCTTCGCTGATCTCGATCTCGCCGTGGCCGCCGTTCATATCGGTTTTCACGTAACCCGGATGCACGGTGTTGACCTTGATCTGGGTGCTGCGCAGTTCATGGGCCAGCGCCAGTGTCCAGCTGTTCACCGCCGCCTTGGAGGCGTTGTACGCCGGAATCTTGAAATCGTAGATGCCCGAAGTCGGATCAGCGTGCAGGGTCTGCGAACCGAGCATGCTGGATACGTTGACGATGCGCCCGGACTTGGCCTGCCTGACCAGCGGCAGGAAGGCCTGGGTCACCGCCACCAGCGCGTACACGTTGGTGTCGAAGGTGCGCTTCCAGGTATCCAGCGACTGTTCGGACGGCGCCTGCGCCGGGTTCTCGATCATGATGCCGGCGTTGTTGACCAGGATATCCAGGCGCCCGTGGCGTTGGCGTACCTGCTCGACCGCTTCGGCGATGCTGGCCGCGTCGGTCACGTCCAGCTGGATGGCCTCCACCGGCAGGCCCTCGGCCTGCAGCTTCAGTGCCTGCTCGACGGCGGTCTCGCGCTTGCGGCCGGCCAGCAGCGTGTGCACGCCGGCCTGGGCCAGCTGGCGCACGGTCTCGGCGCCGATGCCGCGGGTAGCGCCGGTGACCAGCGCGATCTTGTTCTGATGGGAGTTCATGGATTCATGCCTTGTGAGGGGAAAGCCGCCGCCGGCCAGTGACCGGCGGCGACGGGGTTCCATGTCAGTGATGGATGGTCGGCTCGCCGTGCTGCACCAGCTTGCCACCACCATTGCGGGTGACGAACTTGCGCAGGGCTACGTAGAACACCGGCGTCAGGAACAGGCCGAACAGGGTCACGCCCAGCATGCCGGCGAACACGGTGATACCGGTCACCGAGCGCACTTCGGCACCCGCACCATGCGACAGCACCAGCGGCACCGTGCCAGCGATGAAGGCGATGGAGGTCATCACGATCGGGCGCAGACGCAGACGGCACGCTTCCAGTGCCGATTCAACGATGCCCTTGCCGCCCATCTCCAGCTCTCTGGCGAATTCGACGATCAGGATCGCGTTCTTGCACGCCAGGCCCATCAGCACCACCAGGCCGACCTGCACGAACACGTTGTTGTCACCTCCGGTCAGCCACACGCCGAACAGCGCGGACAGCAGGGTCATCGGCACGATCAGGATCACCGCCAGCGGCAGCGACCAGCTCTCGTACAGCGCGGCCAGCACCAGGAAGGCCAGCATGATCGCCACAGGGAACACGATGAAGGCAGCCTTGCCCTGGGTTGCCTGCTGGTAGCTCAGGTCGGTCCATTCGGTGGTCATGCCCACCGGCAGCACCTTGCCGGCGATCTCGGTCAGCTTGTTCATCGCCTCGGCCGAAGACAGCAGGCGCGGGTCGGCCTCACCGGCCAGGTCAGCCGCCGGGTAGCCGTTGAAGCGCAGCACCGGGTCCGGGCCGAAGGTCTGCTTGATGGTGACCATCGAACCGATCGGCACCATCTCGCCACGGTCGTTGCGGGTACGCAGCTTGCCGATGTCTTCGACGCTCTCGCGGAACGGGCCGTCGGCCTGGGCGATCACCTGCCAGGTACGACCGAACTGGTTGAAGTCATTGACGTAGGCCGAACCGAGATAGGTCTGCAGCGTGTCGAACAGCTCGGTGAGCTGCACGCCCTGCGCCTTGGCCTTGACGCGATCCACTTCAGCATCCAGCTGCGGCACATTGGCCTGGTAGCTGCTGATCGGGAAGGCCATGCCCGGGGTCTGCGCGACGGTACCCTGCATCGCCTGCACGGCGTTCTGCAGCGCACCGTAGCCCAGGTTGCCACGGTCCTCGATGAACATCTGGTAGCCGTTGCCGTTGCCCAGGCCAAGGATCGGCGGCGGCATCATCGCGAACGCGAAGCCCTCCTGCAGGCCGGCGATCTTCTGGTTGATCTCGGCGTTGATCTGCGCGGCGGTACGGCCATGACGCTCGGCGAACGGCTTGAGCGGAATGAATGCCACACCGGTGTTCGGGGTGTTGGTGAACTGCAGTGCGTTCAGGCCCGGGAACGAAATGGTGTGGGCCACGCCATCGGTTTCCTGGGCGATCTTGGCAACCTTGCGCAGCATTTCATCGGTACGCGCGATCGACGAGCCTTCCGGCAGCTTCACGCCCGCGATCAGGTACAGCTTGTCCTGGGTCGGGATGAAGCCCGGCGGCACCAGCTTGAAGATCACGCCGGTACCGACCAGCAGGATCGCGTAGACCACGAACACCGCACCGCGACGGCCGAGGATCTTCGACACGCCACGCTCGTACTTCTCCGAGCTGGACTTGAAGAAGCGGTTGAACGGACGGAACACCCAGCCGAACAGGCGGTCGATGATCCGGGTCGGAGCGTCCTTGGCCGCGTCATGCGGCTTCAACAGGCGCGCGGCCAGGGCCGGCGACAGGGTCAGCGAATTGATCGCCGAGATCACCGTGGAAATGGCGATGGTGACCGCGAACTGCTTGTAGAACTGGCCGGTGACACCGGACAGGAACGCCATCGGCACGAACACGGCACACAACACCAGCGCGATCGCCACGATCGGGCCGGACACCTCACGCATGGCCTGGTGTGCCGCCGCAGTGGGCGACAGGCCTTCCTCGATGTTGCGCTCGACGTTCTCCACCACCACGATCGCGTCGTCGACCACGATGCCGATCGCCAGCACCAGGCCGAACAGGCTCAGCGTATTGATCGAGAAGCCCAGCAGGTACAGCGCTGCGAAGGTACCCACCACCGACACCGGCACCGCGATCAACGGGATGATCGAGGCACGCCAGGTCTGCAGGAACAGGATCACCACCAGCACCACCAGGGCGATGGCTTCCAGCAGCGTGGAGACCACGGCCTTGATCGAGTCGCGCACGAAGATGGTGGTGTCATACACCGCTTCGTACTTCACGTCGGCCGGCATGGTCTTCTGCATCTCGTCCATCGTCGAGATGACCTGGTCACGGATCTCCAGTGCATTGGCACCCGGCGACTGGAAGATACCGATACCCACCGCGTTCTTGCCGTCCAGCTGCGAGCGCAGGGTGTAGTCACCGGCGCCCAGTTCCAGGCGGGCCACGTCGGCCAGGCGAACGATCTCGCCATCCACACCGCTCTTGAGCACGATGTCGCCGAATTCCTTCTCGGACTTGAGGCGGCCCTGGGCATTGATCAGGGTCAGGAACTGGCTGTTCGGCAGCGGTTCGGCGCCCAGCTGGCCGGCCGAGACCTGCACGTTCTGCTCGCGCATGGCGCGCACCACGTCACTGGCGGTCAGGCCGCGCGAGGCGACTTTGTCCGGGTCCAGCCAGGCACGCATGGCGTAGTCGCCACCACCGAAGATCTGCGCGTCACCCACGCCCGGAATACGCGCCAGCGCATCCTTGACGTGCAGGCGGGCGTAGTTGCGCAGGTACAGGGTGTCGTACTTGCCTTGCGGCGAGGTCAGGTGCACCACCATCAGGAAGGTCGGCGACTGCTTCTGCGTGGTCACGCCCTGCCGGCGCACGTCCTCGGGCAGGCGCGCCTGCGCCTGCGCCACGCGGTTCTGCACCTTCACCGCGGCCGCGTCCGGGTCGGTGCCCGGGCGGAAGGTGACGGTCATCTGCAGCACGCCGTCGGAACCGGCAACCGACTTCAGGTACATCATGCCTTCGACGCCGTTGATTGCTTCTTCAAGCGGCGTGGCGACGGTCTCGGCAATGACCTTGGGGTTGGCGCCCGGATACACCGTGCGCACCACCACCGACGGCGGGACCACTTCCGGGTACTCGCTGATCGGCAGGATGGGAATTGTGATCAGGCCTGCGGCGAAGATCACGATCGACAGCACCGCCGCGAAGATCGGCCTGTCGATGAAGAAACGGGAAAAGTCCATGGAGGAATTCCTGGAAAAGGCGTTCGGCGGGCAACAGCCACCCTGCCCCTCGCCGATATGACGAAGGCAGGGAAGGCTGCCGCTGGCGCCGGCAGCTAAGCGGGGACGCGGTTCAGTGGTTCAGTGCAGCGGTGGCATCGCGACCCGGTGCCGGCGGCGCAGCCTGCGGCTGCATCGCCACGGCCTTGGCCTGCACCGGCATGCCCGGCATGAAGACCTTCTGCACGCCGTCGATGATCACCTTGTCGCCGGCGGCCAGGCCGTGTTCGACAATGCGCAGGCCGTCGGCGGTGCGGCCGAGCTGGATGTCACGGCGCTGGGCCTTGCCATCCTTGTCGACCACGTAGACGTACTTGCGATCCTGGTCGGTCAGTACCGCCTTGTCGTCGATCAGCAGGGCCTGGAACTGGCCGCTGCCGAGCAGCTGCACACGGGCGAACAGGCCCGGGGTGAACTGGCGGTCGGCATTGTCCAGCAGTGCACGGACACGGATGGTGCCGGTGCTGCGGGCCACCTGGTTGTCGAGGAAGTCGACCTTGCCCGAATGCGGGTAGCCCTCTTCGCCGGACAGGCCGACCTTCACCGGCAGATCGCTGTCACGCTCGCTCGGGCGTTCGCCCTTGCGTGCCATCTGTGCGTAGCGCAGGAAGGTGCTTTCGTCGGCATCGAAGTAGACGAACACGGTATCCAGCGACACCAGGGTGGTCAGCACGCTGGCGCTGTCGCCCGCAGTGACCAGGTTGCCAGCGGTGACCATCGCGCGGCCGGCACGGCCGTCGATCGGGGCCCGCACCTTGGTGAACTCCAGGTTGAGGCGGGCGGCATCCACCGCCGCCTGCGCCGCCTGCACGGCCGCACCGGACTGGTCGGCCGCAGCACGACGCTGCTCGGCCGTCTCGGTGGAAATGGCCTGCTGCTCGGACAGCCGCTTGGCACGCTCCGATTCGCTGCGGGCCAACGTCGCCTGGGTGCGGGCGCGGGCCAGTTCGGCAGCAGCGCGATCGTACTCGGCCTGGTAGCTGCGCGCGTCGATGGTGAAGAGCACTTCGCCCTTCTTCACTTCCTGGCCTTCGACGTAGTTGACCTTGTCGATGTAGCCGGACACGCGCGGGCGAAGTTCAACGCTCTGCACCGCCTCGACGCGGCCGCTGAACTCGTCCCACTGGCTGACCTGCTTGACCAGGACCGGCGCGGCACTGACCTGCGGCGGCGGCGGTGCGCCCGCTTCTTCGGCGTGGCCGCCGCTGCAGGCCGCAAGCACGGCTGCGGCGAGGATCGACACGCCGACCATCGCGATGCGATGGCCGAAACGATGTGGGGTGGTATTGGGGGAAGTCATGGCATGCATCCGTACGGAGGGGTGGTACAGCTAGATGAGAACGTGTTGCAAAAACGGGCGGCGTATCCTGCGACCTCAACCAAGGTCGAGGTCAAGCAACGCCGGCGGTATCGCGCCACAAAGGTGGAATTTCCAGGTGCAGCAGGCCACGCGGCAGCTCGGCATCACTGCTGTCACAACGGACGACGGCGCGGTTGTCGCGGCATCCATCCAGCAGCGAGACCACGCGACGGCCGACCAGCAGCGAGCTCGGCCACTCGATGCAGGCATTGGCCGCGTTGGCCGGGGTACACACCGGGCTGCAGACTTCCAGCATCTGCGCGCGCACGCCGATCGCCTGCGCTTCCTGGTGCACCACCTGCGCGTACATGCGCATCGCGGCAGCCGTGATCGAGCTTTCGCCGTAACCGGCCCACGGCTTGACGGCGGCCGGGCTGCCGATCATCACGTAGCGACGTGCGTGCACGTTGTCCTGCAGCAACGGCAGCAGGTGGCGCACCGCGTGCACGTGCGGCATCAGGTCAGCCTGCAGCGCGCCGAGCAGTTCATTGCCATTGCGATCGACCACGCGACCGCGGCGGTAGGGACCGCCCATGGCCGCGATCACAGCGGCCAGCGGCCGTGGGCGCTGCGCGACCCGCTCGGCCAACGCACGCGCCGAACCATCGTCGCTGAGCGAGCCGAGCAGCGTTTCCAGGCCTGGCTCATCGGCGAACTGCTCATGCAGCGCTGCCAGCCGGCCCGGATCGCGACCGACCACCAGCACCGGGCTGCCGGCTTCCAGCAATGCGCCAACCACGCCCTGCCCCACGGCACCGGTGCCGCCGAGAACCAGAACTTCGGGCGTCAACATCCCATTCACGGGACATTTCCTCCCAAATCCGGGATAGTCCCAATTCGGCGCAGTCGGTCGCCCTTGTGGGGAACCAGGCGGATGGCACCGCCACGCTGCTGACGCATGGGCGCGGTAAACTCACGGAAGTCCTTGTGCACCAAGGAACTCGGGCGGACTTCAACGGTCATTGCCAGGTCCAGGGTGCTCTGGCCGGCGTTCCGGAGACGGGCAAGAATGTTGCGCAGGCTCATGGCGGACGGGCTCCAAATAACGAATGGCGCCACGATAGACCTCAAACCTTTACTTGATTAGTCCTGATTAAGGGGAATAATCATCCCGCTCCCGGTCCAATCGTTCTGTCACGATTGTCCCATCCCCGACGTCCAGGATCCCAGACCATGTCCCACGATCTCAACGAGACGCTGATCTTCGTCAAAGTGGTCGAGCAAGGCAGTTTCATTGCCGCTGCCAAATCGCTCGGCCTGCCCAAGACCACGGTCAGCCGCAAGGTGCAGGAACTGGAGACGCGCCTGGGTGCGCGCCTGCTGCACCGGACCACGCGCCGCCTTGGCCTTACCGAAGCCGGCTCGATCTACCACGAGCACTGCCAGCGCATCGCGCGCGAACTGGAAGAAGCCGAAAGCGCGGTCAGCCAGCTGCAGTCCGGCCCACGCGGTTGGCTGCGCTTCACCGTGCCCTATTCGATCGGCATCACCTGGATTGCGCCGCTGCTGGGCCAGTTCCATGCGCAGTATCCAGAGATCCGCCTCGACATGCATATGGGCAATGAGAAGCTGGACCTGATTGCCGGCGAAGCCGATCTGGCTCTGCGCGTGGGTGCCCTGCCCGATTCCAACCTGGTGGCACGCAAGCTCGGCAGCCTGCGCACGCAGGTGTTCGCCAGCCCGGCCTACATCGAACGCTATGGTGAGCCGCTGCATCCGGAAGAGCTGCAGTTCCATCGTATCCTGGCGATGCGCAAGCCGTACCACACCGGCAACTCGCCGCGCTTCACTTGGCAGCTGGGCGAGAATGGCGGCGAGTTGCGTGACTTCCCGGTCACCCCATTGATGACCGCCAACGACATGTCCGCGCTCAATGGTGCGCTGGTGTGTGGCGAAGGCCTGCTGTTGACCGGCGATGTGATGGCCAAGCCGTTCGTCGAATCAGGCATGGTGCGCCGCGTTCTGGCTGGCTGGACCGGACCGGAGGTGGACTTCAATGCCGTGTTCGCCGGCGGCCGCCTGGTCTCGCCGAAGGTACGTGCATTCGTCGACTTCCTGGTCGAGAAGCTCAACTTCGACGCCAATTACATGCTGGCGCAGTGCCCGGGCGCGAAGCTGGCGCAGCAGCAGAAGGAAAAGGAAGACGCTGCGTTGGAAATCAGCGGCAAGCGGATCCTGGAAAAGGTCGCGGCTTCGGCGGCGTAGTCCACAACGATGCCGCGCGCCAATTTCCTGGTAGATGCCGACCTTGGTCGGCGCCATTGGAACAGCCGCGACCGGGAACGCTATCGGCTTGCCGAGCAAGCTCGGCACCCACAAAAATGCCGCCTGCAAGGGCGGCATTTTCGTTCCGGCCGATGGCCGGACCGGCTCAAGCAATAACGCGTAGCGTTACTGCTTGAGCGGAATCACGCGGATTTCGACGCGGCGGTTCTTGGCGCGGCCGGCATCGGTGCTGTTGTCGGCAATCGGGTACGACTTGCCAGCGCCCAGGGTTTCGATGCGCACGCTCTGCACACCTTGGCCAACCAGATACTGCGCGACCGAGTCGGCACGTTCCTTGGACAGACGGTTGTTCACTGCGTCGCTGCCGATGCTGTCGGTGTGGCCAACCACTTCGATCATGGTCTGGTTGTAGTCACGCAGAGTACCTGCAACACCGTTGAGCGAGCCGTAGAACTGCGGCTTCAGGGTCGCCTTGCCGAAGTCGAAGGTGATGCCGTCCGGCAGGTTCAGCATGATGTTGTCGCCCTGGCGCTGCACATCGATGCCGGTGTTGGCGGTGCGCTCGCGCAGTGCGCGTTCCTGGCGGTCCTGGTACTGGCCGACGGCCGCGCCGCTGAGCGCGCCGATGCCGGCGCCGATCAGCGCGTGCTGACGACGCTCCGTGGCGCTGTCACCGGTCAGCAGGCCGGCGGCCACGCCGATGGCGGTACCGATCAGCGCGTTGCGGCCGGTGCGATTCTGCTGCTCGGTCGGGTTGCCGTACTGGTCACTCTGCACATAGGAGCCGCCAGTGGCGCAGGCCGACAGGACGGCCGCACTCATCAGGGCCAGTGCGACGTTGCGGGTGGTGTTGCGGATCATGGGGTTCTCCTTGGTTTCCGGTCGGGCCGGCGGCTTGCGGGCGCAAAGAGAATAAACAGCCCAATGCGATGCCGGAATGATGATCCCGCACGCCGACAGGGCCGCGTTCAGCTAACTGACTGGATCGACCAAGGAGCGCTTTACCCTGCCCCCGACTGACGGTAGGCGGCCAACGCTGCATCCCGGCCCGCGGCCAGATCCACCAGCGGCGTGCGCGGATAGTCCGGGGCATGTGCGGCCAGCAGCAACGGATGCTGCCAGGGCGCGAAGCGCGCTTTCACCGGCAATGCTGCCAGCTCGGGCACCCAGCGGCTGATGTAGCGGGCCTGCGGATCGAACTTCTCGGCCTGGGTGACTGGATTGAATACCCGGAAGTACGGCGCTGCGTCGGCACCGGTGCCGGCCACCCATTGCCAGCCCATCGTGTTGTTGGCCAGGTCCGCGTCGACCAGGGTGTCCCAGAACCAGCGCGCACCGTGCAGCCAGTGCGCACGCAGATGCTTGCACAGGTAACTGGCAACGATCATGCGCACCCGGTTGTGCATGTAGCCGGTATGCCACAGCTCGCGCAGGCCCGCATCGACGATCGGCACGCCAGTGTTGCCGCGCTGCCAGTCGTGCAGCTGCGCGGCACTGGGCGTGGACCACGGGAAACGGTCAAAGCGCGGGTTGAGGTTGTCTGTGGGCGTCTTCGGGAAGTGGTGCAGCAGGTGATAGGCAAAATCACGCCAGCCCAGCTGGCGCAGGTAACCATCGATATCGGCGTCGGTGCCCGCACTGCGCAGCCCTTCCAGCGCGTGGGCGATGCGCCACGGTGCGATCTCGCCGAAATGCAGGTGCGGCGACATTCGCGAGGTGCCCACGCGATCCGGCAGGTCACGCTGCTCGCGGTAACCGCGCAACGCGCCGTCCTCGAACACGGACAACGCCTCCAGCGCACCGGCTTCGCCCGGCTGCCAGTGCTCCCAGAAGCCGGTGTCCCAGTCCAGCGTGGGCGCGAGCCGCAACTCCTCCAGCCCGAGGCTGTCGACCGAATGTGCCGTCAGCGCCTTCGGTGCGGCCTGCAGCGCGGGCAGGCACCAGTGGCTGAGCACGTTGCGCCAGTACGGCGTGAATACTTTGTACGGCTGGCCCTGCTGGGTGGCGATATCCCACGGCTCGAACAGCAGGCTGCCATTGCAGCTCTGTGCGTCGATGCCCTGCTCGCGCAGCGTGCGCTTGATGGTGGCGTCGCGTGGCTGGGTGGCGGGTTCATACTTGCGGTTCCAGTACACCGCTTCGGCGCCAGTCTGCTGGATCAACGCCTGCAAGGTCGGCAGGCTGTCACCGGCGCACAGCACCAGTGAGGAACCGCGCGCGCGCAGGTCGGCGTCCAATGCGCCCAGTGAACGGTGGCGCCACGCATCCGAGGCCGCACCGGGTACCCACTCGCCTTCCTCGTGCGGCGCGTGGATGTAGACCGGTACCACCTCGTGACCGGCGTCCAGCGCGGCCTGCAGGGCAGGATTGTCCTGCAGCCGCAGATCACGGCGGAACCATAGCAACGCTACCGACACATGCACCGCCTTCGTTATGGAAGGCGGTCATGATAGCCAGCCGCGGTGAAGGCATTGCAGGCGAAGCGCGTCTGCTAGGCTGCCGGGCCGCTGCCCGCTGGACCCTGCCATGAATGATCTGCACACCTCATTTGCCCGCTTCGGGCTGCTGCATGCCCAGCGCGAAGGTGACTGGCAGGGCCCATTCCCGTTACCCCCAGTGCTGGCGCGCTTCTACGCGCAGGTCGGACCGCTGGGCGATGAGATCAGTGCCAAGGTGGGTGCAGCCGGTATCACCATCCCTGGCCTTGATGTCTGGATACCGCCGCTGCAGCGCCTGTGGAGCCACCAGGCCGGCTATCGCTGGCACGGCATCAGTGGCGAGCCCATCGACGATTGGCCATCGAACTGGCTGGTGATTGCCGACCGCGGCGCCGATCCCTTCATCCTCGACCTGGACGACGGCCGCGTGCTGTTCAGTCATCACGGTGCTGGCCTGCTGGATGCCGGCGAGATTGTTGCCGACGTCCCCACTCTGATGGCGGCTCTGGCGGCGGCCGGCACCGTGTATCTGGAGGCCGGCGACGACCTCTACGACGATGATGACGATGGGGGCATCCGTGCCGTGCACGAGGAAGCCGCGGTGCAGGCGGTTGCGCAGGTGCTTGGCAACCGCCTGGATGCCGAGTGCCTGCTGGAAACACTGCGAGGCTGAATCCACGCATGGCGTGGATCTACCTCTCGAAACGCTGCATCGCCTCGCTGATCAGCACACGCGCTTCGGCGGCATCGCCCCAGCCGTTGAGCTGCACCGGATTGCGGCCTGTCGGCAGGTCCTTGTAGACCCGGAAGAACGCCTCGATGCGCTGCCGCTCAACTTCCGGCAGATCCTTCAGGTCGCGGATGTTGGCGTAGGTCGGGTCGACCTTGTCGGTGGGCACGCCGATGATCTTCTCGTCATGCTCGCCGCCGTCGATCATCTTCAGGTAGCCGATCGGCCGGAAGCGCACGATTACGCCCGGATGCAGTGGTTCACGGGTCAACACCAGCGCATCCAGGGGATCGTTGTCACCGGCCAGCGTGCGCGGCATCGAGCCGTAGTTGGCCGGATAGGCCACCGGCATCGACTGGAAGCGGTCCACATGCACCAGACCGTCTTCCTTGATCTCGTACTTGGTGAAGCTGCCAGCGGGGATCTCCACCGCCAGGTTCACCTCCAGCGGGGCCTGCTTCGGCTGCGCGACCAGGAACGGATGCAGCACCGCGTCGGCAGCAGCAACCGCACCGGCCAGAATCAGCAGTGCACCGCCGATGGCGGCCATCGGGACGATACGACGTGTCGTCATGGCGTTTCCTCTCACTCCCAACAACGGTCTGCGCGACCTTTGGCAGTCTGCGCACGGGGGCATTCACGCGAAGTGATGCGGCCCTCGCGCTGCTCCAGCCGCTGCTTGCCGCCCTTGGCATCACGACGCAGTTCAAACGCGTCGTACAGGCGACCGGTCACCGTGCGCGCCTCGTAACGCAGTTGCTGCGGATCGATGCGCAGCACCTGGAACAGCTGGGTGTCTTCGGCCACCGGATCCATCGTTCTGCGTGCTTCGCCGGAAAGGCGGTACTGCTTGGGCCCGGCCACGGTCACCACGTACTGAGGCGTGGCGCCCTGCCCTTCACCGCGACGGCCGTAGGTGTGATCGTGGCCCTGCAGCACCAGGTCCACGTTGTGGCGGCGCACCACCGGCAACAGCACATCACGCAGCGCGGCGTTCTCGCGGCCTTCGCGCGGCGAATAGAACGGCTGGTGCAGCAGCACGATGGTCCATGGCTGCGGATTGCCGGTCAGCACCTTGTCCAGCCACTGCGCCTGCGCCTTGGCCGTGCCAAGGTCGAGTGCCGAAGTACCATCAACCACGGCCACGCGCACGCCCTGTGCATCGAACCAGTAGCTGGTCTGCTGCGCGGCGGTGGCGCCATTGCCCGGCAGCGCGAACGTCACCGGCCGATGCTTGCCCAGCACGCGGCGTTCCTGCGGGGTGTCCTCGAATTCCTCGAAGTACTCGTGGTTGCCTATCGCCGGCGCCACCAGTGTTTCCTGCGCCAGCCAGCCGACGGCAGCGAACCACTCGCCCCACTCGCTGTCATCCATGTTGTCGCCGCCGCTGACCAGGTCACCGGCGAACAGGCTCATGCGTGCCTCCGGTGCGGCCTTCTGCGCGGCACGGATCACGCGGCTGACATGGCTGACGTTCTTGTTCTGGGTATCGCCGAAGTACAGCAGCGTCAACGGCTGGTCGGCGGCGGCCAGCGTACGCAGCTGGTTCCAGGCGCTCCAGCTGCCATTGCCCTGCACGCGGTAGACGTACTGGGTATCCGGCTGCAGGCCGCTGATGTCCGCGCGATGATGATGCGACAGCCCGTTCTCGGTCTGCAGTGCGCGGGTCGTCGCACGCACCTGGCGGATCCCCTCGATGGCCGGTGAGTCACCGGCCACGGCAATCTCCAGCAGCGGCGCCTGCACGCTGCCATCAGTACGCCAGGCCACGGCAAAGCCATGGCCGGGATCGGCCGCGGGCGATGCCACGATGCGATCCGGCACCGTGGATGCTGCGTAGTAGCGGCTGCCTGCCGGCAGCTGGGTGTTCGGCTCGGCCGCCGCAGACGCCAGCGACGGCAATACCAGCAGCAGGCCAAGCACCAGCGAACGCATCACGCACTGGCCGCTCATGCGCCACACTCCAGCGGCAGCGCGAGCTGCTTGGCGATGCTCTCCCAGTCGAAGGCCACCACGCCCTGGTCGTCATGCACCGCATACAGCGCACCGTGCGGGAAGCGTGGGCTGGCCCGCTGCATCAACCAGATGCCATCGGTGTTGGCCACCGTATTGCCCTGGAACGCACCCACCGGCTTCAGCGTATGCCGGTCGAACAGATGGAACACGCTGCGCTGTTTGCCCTGTTCGGTGGTGATCCACCAGCCGTCCTTGCCACAGGTGCGCAGGGTCACGCCTTCAGCCTGCGCCTTGAACACATCGCGGCCGAAGGTGGTGCCGGTGAAACGCCCGGCCAGGGTGTAGACCTTGAACTCGCTGGCGTAGCTTTCATCCTCTTCAGCGATCAACAGGCGATCGTTCTCCGGATCGCCCCAGATCGATTCCACCACACGCAGTGCGCCAGCCTCGCTGGTATCCCCGATGTCCGCCACGCGCTTCGCTTCGACCCTGGCACCGTCGCGGGTCACGTGGTACTGGCGCACGCGTTTGTCCAGCTCGGCCAGCGGCGGCAGGATGTCACGGCCCTGCGCATCCTCGCCGTTGTCCCAGGAGTCGGTGACGTAGACGCTGTAGCCATCGGCACGGCGGTCGACCCACAACCCGTACGGCTTGCGCAGATCCTCGGCAGCGAATGTTGCCAGCGGGGTGAAGTCCGGCAGGCTCAGCACCTGCACGCGATGATTGTCGCGCTCCACGATCCACAGCAGGTCGTCGGTCACTGCAATGCCGTTTGGGCGATCGAACTGCCCTGGCCCGGTGCCGCTGCTGCCAACGTCACGCAGGTGCTGGCCGGTGCTGCCATCGTAGACCACCAGCTTGTCGGTGGCCTTGGCGGTGGCAATCAGCCACAGCTTGCCATCCGGCGCACGCCACGCCGCCGGCGAATCGATGTTGTCGGCCGGGGTCAGTGGAGTGACAAATGCCTCGGCGATGGTCGCCACCGCCCGCTGTGCCGCGGGCTTCGCTGCTGGGGCGGCCACGGCCGGATCATTGCCGGTGGCAGGCGTGCAGCCTGCCAGCAGAGTAGCCGCCAATGCTGCGGCAAGGACCGGGATGCGGCGCCCCATCACAGCGCCACCTTCAGGCCCAGCGCATAGGTACGGCCGTACTCTTCCATCTGCAGGGTGCGCGAGCGCGTCCCCTGGTACAGCTCCAGCGGCTTGTCCAGCAGGTTCTGCGCCTCGAAGTACATGCTCACACGCGGGGTGAACTTGTAGTCCAGCGAGAAATCGAGCTGGGTGTTGGGTGCAACGTAGATGTCGAATGCGCGGCCCTTGCCGATGCTGTCCAGGTACTCGCTGCGGTACACCGCCGCCAGCCGCGTACTGACACCATACTTTTCATAGCCGATGTGGGCGCTGTAGACATGCTTGGAGGCGCGCGGCAGGGTGAAATCCTCCCCGGCGCGGTCCTTGATGCCGGCATCGAACCTGGTATCCAGCCAGGTACCGCTGGCGCCGACCAGCAGGCCGTCCAGGCCGGCTGGCAGGAAAGCCAGCTGCTGCTGCCAGTTGAATTCCGCACCGCGCACGGTGGCCTTGCGGCCATTGATCGGCTGGGTCACGTCGAAGCCGCCATAAGCGGGATCATTCGTCCGCACCGTTTGCACGATGTAGCCATCGATCGACTTGTGGAACAGGCCAAGTGAAACGATACCGGTGCTGCCGATGTACTTCTCCACCGACAGGTCGATGTTCTTCGACTCGTACGGATCCAGTTCCGGATTACCCAGGCGCACTTCCTCGTCGCCGCGGCTGTAGCCCACGCGTGGCGAGACATCGCCGAAGGAAGGACGCGATACGGTCTTGTTGGCCGAGGCGCGCAGTACCCAGTCATCGGCCGCGTCGTAGCGCAGGTGCAGGCCCGGCAGCACGTTGGTGTAGCTGCTGTTGGCCACGCGCGGGGTAACCGTGAAGCTGCGCCCGTTGGCGGCCACCTCCACCTGGTTGCCGGTTGCCTTGAACTGGGTGTTCTCCGCGCGCACACCGCCGATGATGCGCAGTGCACCCACGTCCCAGGTGCCCATGGCATAGCTGGCGAAGATGTCTTCGCTGGCCACGTAGTCCTCTTCCAGCGATGTCATCGCGTTGCCACCGACATCCTGCGGGCGAGCGCTGTACTGGCCACCATTGGCCGCCCAGAAGGCACGCATCGCGGCCGAATCCATGCCGTCACCCAGGTTGCCGTGGCGGTGTTCCGGCGAGGAGGTTGTCCAGCTCGACAGCGCCACCTTCGGGCCGACGCGCAGCTCGCGCTCGTCCACATTCACGTCGCGGTCGCGCCAGCGGCCCAGCAGGCCGAACTTGATGCTGCTGCTGTCGCCGTCGAAGCGCACGTTGACCTGCGCGCTGTGTTCCTTGTCGTTGACCTGCTTGGGCGAGAGCACGAAGCGGTCGAACGCGTAGTTGCCATTGTCCAGCCACTGCGGGTTGTCGAAGCTGTAGCTGGGCAGGCGGCTACGCTGGTCCAGGGTGCCATTGAAGGCCTTGCCATCAAGCTTGAAACGGGCCTCCATCTCGTCGTTCACCCGCTCTTCGGTGCGGGTGTAGCCGATCCGGTAATCGACCACGGCGTTGGTCAGCTTGTTCTCGCCACCGAGACTTGCCGCGAAGGTGTTCTCCTTCTTGGTGCGGTAGCGCATGCGCTTGTCGATGGAATCCTTCGGCATGCCATCCAGCCGATACTGGTCGGTGCCGGTCTTGACCATCTTCGCGTCGTCGAAGTTGAAGATCACGCGCTGGCGGGTCTCCGCATCGTCGAACTGGCTGTACAGCGTGCGCAGGTAGTATTTGCTGTCTTCATTCGGGCGCCAGTCGAGGTTGAGGTTGGCACCGATGCGCTTGCGCTCGATCTCGTACTTGCGATGCTGCAGGTTGATCGCGGTGACATCGCCGGGGACGGCGTTGTCCTCGCCGTCATACTCCACTTCGGTGTTGTCCGACTCGAACTTGCGCTTCTGGTAGTTCACGCCCAGCGCCACACCGAAGGTGTCGTTGAACACTTCGCTGTAATTGAAGGCGGCCTTGGGACTGGTCTCGCCGGACAGCTGCTGGTGGCTGCCTTCGATCTTGCCACGCAGGCTGCGACCGTCGCGGTCGAATGCCGAGGCCGACTCCACAAGCACGGCGCCACCGATGGCATCACCCGGCATGTCCGGGGTCGGCGACTTCACTACGCGCAGGCGCTCGGTGGAATCGGATGGAATCACATCCAGCGGTGCGGCACGACTGGAATCTTCCGGCGTACCGACGGCAATGCCGTCCACGCTGACGCTGTTGAGGTTGGCGTCCAGGCCGCGGATGACCACGAAGCGCCCTTCGCCCTGGTCGCGGGTCACGCTGATGCCCGGCAGGCGCTGCAGCGATTCGGCGACATTCTTGTCCGGGTACTGGCCCAGTGCATCGGAGGACACGGCATCTTCGATCGCATCACTGCTGCGCTTCAGGTCAACGGCGCGGATCTGTGATTCGAGCTGGGCGCGCACTTCGATGCGGTCCAGATCGACCGCCTCAGCGGCCACGGCGCCGGTGGCGGCAACCGCCTGCTGCCCGGCCGCCTGCAGCGGAGCTGCGGCCCCCATCGCCAGGGTCAGGGTGATGGCAACGGCCAACGGAGTCTTGATATGCACTGGGAATCCCCATTCCTGTTAAGAATGGGTCTGCACGGTATGTCCGCAAGGTTGCATGGCCGTGACATGCGCCTGCACATTTCATGTAAGGCTGCTCCGGGCCAGGTTTGGGTTCGGCCCGCCGATCCGGCAAAATGGCGTCCTCTCTCCTTTTCCCCCTTCCCGACCATGAAGATCGTCGAAGTGCGCCACCCGCTGGTGCAGCACAAGATCGGCCTGATGCGCAACGCCGCGCTCAGCACCAAGGATTTCCGCGAACTGGCCAACGAGCTGGGCACGCTGCTGGCCTACGAGGCCACCGCCGACCTCGAGACCGAGCCGCACACCCTCCCCGGCTGGGCCGGCCCGGTCACCGTACAGCGCATTGCCGGGGCCAAGATCACCGTGGTGCCGATCCTGCGCGCCGGCCTGGGCATGCTCAGCGGCGTGCTGTCGCTGATCCCGGCCGCCCGCGTCAGCGTGGTCGGACTGCAGCGCGATGAGGAAACCCTGCAGCCGGTGCCCTACTTCGAGCGCCTGACCGGTCGCCTGGAAGAACGCGATGCGCTGATCCTGGATCCGATGCTGGCTACCGGCGGCACCCTGATCGCCACCATCGACATGCTCAAGCGTGCCGGTGCCCGCCGCATCAAGGGCATCTTCCTGGTCGCGGCGCCGGAAGGCATCGAGGCGGTCAAGGCCGTGCACCCGGACGTGGAGATCTACACTGCGGCCATCGATGCCCAGCTCAACGACAAGGGCTACATCCTGCCCGGCCTGGGCGATGCCGGTGATCGCATCTTCGGTACCCGCGTCGGCTGAATGCCAGCGGGGTCAGAGCCCTTTCGTGCCGAAAGGTTTCTGACCTCAACAGCGCGGCGCGTCGCGGCCGCGTTGCGATTCTTCACGTGCTCTTGGCGCCGGGAAGCGAATGCTCCGCGCACCCGCCACCCTTGGAGCTCTCGATGAAAGCCTCTTTCCTGCTGGCCGCCGTCCTGCTGGTCGGCCTCCCCTTGGCTGCCAATGCCACCACTCCGCAGCAGCAACGCATGGCCGACTGCTCGGCCAAGAACAAGGGGCTCAAGGGCGACGCCTACAAGACCGCGCAGAGCTCCTGCCTCAGCGGCCACGCTACCGACAGCAAGGCCGCGACCACACCGCAGGAACGCATGCGCAAGTGCAACGCCGATGCGGGCACGAAGAAGCTGGCCGGTGATGCACGCAAGACCTTCATGAGCAGCTGCCTGAAGGCGTCGTAGCGGCTGACTCCTGCTGTAGAGCCGAAGGCAGCGGCAGGAGCCGCTGCCAACGTCGCTCGCGACGACCCGCAGGGTGTCGGTCAGGACGACCGGCATAGCTCATGCTCGGCTCTACATTTACCCCAGGGCGCGCGCCTTCAGCTCGCCCTGCTCGTGCAGGGTCACGAAACGACCCTTGTCATCGCGGCCCAGCTGCGCCAGCGCCACCTGCGGGTCGTGGGTGAAGAACAGATGCACATTGCGCGCCAGCTTGTCTTCGAGGAACTGCCGTTTCTCGTCGATCAGCAACTCGGCATTGCGGTCGTAGCCCATGGTGATCGGCACGTGCACCCACGAGCGGCCCGGGATCAGATCGGCACAGAACACTACGCCGCCCTTCGGTGATTCATCGGCACGCGCGTGGCCGACAATTTCGGCCAGCATCAGCCCCGGCGTGTGGCCATCGCTGTAGCTGAAACGCACAGTGCGCCCCAACGCCTTCGAATATTCGCCGTCCACCACTTCCAGACGGCCACTGGCCTGCAGCAGGCCCGGCAGTTCCGGAATGAAGCTGGCACGGTCGCGCGGGTGCGGCTGCAGTGCACGCTGCCAGTGCTGCGCACCGACCACGTAGGTCGCGTTGGGGAACAGCAGCTCCGGCTCACGCCCTTCGCTCCAGGCCGCGAGCAGGCCCCCGGCGTGATCGAAGTGCAGGTGACTGAGCACCACCACGTCGATATCCTCGTGCTCGAAACCGGCTTCGCGCAGCGAATCAATCAGCACGTGCTGGCTTTCCTGCACGCCGTAGCGTTCGCGCATGCGTGGATCGAAGAAGGCACCAATACCGGTTTCAAACAGCACCGTCTTGCCTTCCAGAGGGCTGGCAAGCAGCGCACGGCAGGCCAGCTCGATGCGATTGAGCTCGTCCGGTGCCGCCCATTTTTCCCACAACGCGCGCGGCGCGTTACCAAACATCGCACCGCCATCAAGGCGCTGCGAGTTTCCACGAATCGACCAGAGTTTCATGCGCCGATTATCGGCGTCGGCTCGTTAAATAATCGCTAGATTCGAAACGGAAAACCCCGCCGGTTGGCGGGGTCTCCAGGCCCTCCGTACGCCGGGCATGGCCCGGCGCTGCCGGAGCATCAATGCGCCGGTACAACCTGGGCACTGCCCACCGGGTTGCGCGGGTCGCTGCCACCGAACAGTTTGTTCGCTTTGCGGTCCCATTCCACGGTCTGCAGGTTGCCCCAGACGTGGCTGGAACCGCGGCCGCCGGCGGCGACATCGCCCGGCAGGTCGATCTTGTGGCCCATCGCCTGCAACTGCTTCACCGTGCCGGCGTCGAACGCATCGTTCTCGGCTTCGATCAGGTCCGGCAGCCACTGGTGGTGGTAGCGCGGCAGCGCGGCGACCTGCTGCGCGTCCAGGCCGGCGTCGTAGCCGAGGATGCCCAGCAGCACCATGGTGATGATGCGGCTGCCGCCCGGCGTGCCCAGTACCACCACCTTGTCGGCATTCTCCATGAAGGTCGGCGTCATCGAGCTGAGCATGCGCTTGCCCGGCTTCGGCGCATTGGCCTCATAGCCCATCACGCCGAACGCGTTGGGCGTACCCGGCTTGAGCGCGAAGTCGTCCATCTCGTTGTTCAGCAGCACGCCGGTGCCCTTCGGAATCAGGCCCGAGCCGTACAGCAGGTTGACGGTCTGGGTGGCGCCAACCCGGTTGCCGTCGCGGTCGATGATCGAGAAATGGGTGGTCTCGTCGTCCTCCAGCGGGGTCGGGTTGCCCGACAGCAGGTCGCTGGGCGTGGCCTTCTCCGGATGGATGGTGGCGCGCAGGCCCTGCGCGTAATCCTTGCTGGTCAGCACCTTCTGCGGGATCTGCACGAAGTCCGGATCGCCGAGGAAGAAGGTGCGGTCACGGTAGGCACGGCGCATCGCTTCCACCACCAGGTGGGTGCGGTGGGCCTCATCCATCGACTTCAGGTCCCAGCCTTCCAGGATCTGCAGCATCGACGCGAGCGCGATGCCGCCGGAAGACGGCGGCGACGCCGTGGTGATCTTCCAGTCGCGGTAGTTGAAGACGATCGGCTCGCGCAGCTTCACGCGGTAGCCCGACAGCTCCTCGGCGGTCCACTTGCCACCGGCCTGTTTCACGCCGGCCAGCAGCAGCTTGCCGGTCTGGCCCTTGTAGAAGCCATCGAAGCCGTCAGCGGCGAGGCGTTCCAGGGTCTGCGCCAGCTCCGGCTGCTGGAACAGGTCGCCGGTGGCGATCGGCTTGCCGTTGCGCAGGTAAACCTCGCGCGTGCCGGGGTAGCGTTCCATCACTTCACGGCGCGAGGCATAGCCCTTGGCCATGCGGTCGTACACCGGGAAGCCTTCGCGGGCGATGCGGATCGCCGGTTGCAGCGAGGCCGACAGCGGCAGCTTGCCGTGCTTGGCCGAGAGCTCGACCAGCGCCGCCGGCAGGCCGGGGATGCCAGCCGACCACGGCCCGTTGACCGAGCGGTCACGGTCGAGGTCGCCCTTCTTGTCCAGGTAGGCCTGCGGGGTCGCAGCGGCCGGCGCGGTCTCGCGCGCGTCCAGCATCACATCCTTGCCGGTGGCCGCATCATGCAGCAGGAAGAAGCCGCCGCCGCCCAGGCCCGAGCTGATCGGCTCGACCACCGCCAGCGTGGACGACACCGCCACTGCGGCGTCGAAGGCGTTGCCGCCCTGCGCCAGGATGTCGATGCCGGCCTGGGTGGCCAGTCGGTGGCCACTGGCGATGGCCGCACCATCGGGGCGCTCGGCCCGGACCGGGCTGTCGGCCCAGGCGATCGGGCTCAGCAGCAGGCCAAGCAGCAACAAAGGGCGGACGATCAGCGTCTTCATTCGGATGGGGGCTCCGCGTAGAGTTCGGGGTGATCGTGCTGCAGCTGGCGCAGCTTGGCCAGCAGCTGGTCTTCCGTTTCCACGATCTCCGGGTCCGGGTCGATGCACTCGACCGGGCAGACGACCACGCACTGTGGCTCGTCGAAATGACCCACGCATTCGGTGCAGCGCGCAGGGTCGATCACGTAGATGGTTTCACCCATCGCAATGGCCTGGTTCGGGCAGGCCGGCTCGCATACGTCGCAGTTGACGCAGAGCTCGTTGATTTTCAGCGACACGGCGATACTCCTCGCCCGCGCCCTGGGACAAAGGACCGGCCAACGCGGGCGCGCGGGCCGGTCAGGTCATCAGCGGCGCCCTTGCAGGACGCCGCCCGGGCCATGCCGGAGCATGGCCGCCATGGCTCGGTATTACTTGGCTTCGACGAAAATGTACTCGGCACCGGTCGGCTGGATGGCAGCCTGCACGCGGGCATTGTCGGCCGACTGGCCGATGAAGACGACGCGCACGCCCTTCATCGAATCCGGCGACACGTCCTTGAAGACAGCCTGGATCATGTCAGCCATCTTGCCCGAGGCCGACGAACCGAAGGCCAGCATGTTGCCCGGCTGCACGCCACGGGCCACGGCCTGGGTCGCGCTTTCGGTCTGGCGCTCGTACTTGGCCTGGAAGTCCGGATCCGATTCCGGGGAGAGGTAGTACAGGAACGGGCTGTTGGTGATGTTGCCCATGTTCTGGATCGCCACTTCCTGCAGGTACTTCTTCCAGCCTGCATCGTCGTCCTTGGCCGGAGCGACCAGGGCCTGCTTGGCCTCGTCGACCGGAGCGGCCTCTTCCTTCTTGCAGGCGGTGAAGGCCAGGGCCAACGAAGCGATCAGCATCGCGCGCATGGTGGTGTTCATGGGTTTCCTCCCGGAATGGTGCGTGGTGTTGTACGTAAAGGGGGTGCGGGTACCGCGGGGCTTACGACTGCGCCGACTTCGCTTCGCGGACCTTGCGCAGGGCTTCCAGCACCGCGGCCGGCACGAAACCGGACACGTCGCCGCCCAGGCGCGCGATCTCGCGGACCAGCGATGACGAAATGAAGCTGTGCTGCTCGGCCGGGGTCAGGAACAGGGTCTCGACCTCCGGAATCAGGTGGCGGTTCATGCTCGCCATCTGGAATTCGTACTCGAAGTCGGACACCGCGCGCAGCCCGCGCAGCAGCACACCGCCCTGCACCGAACGTACAAAATGGGCCAGCAGCGTATCGAAGCCGATGACCTCGACGTTGCTGTGGTGGCCCAGGGCGCCACGCGCCAGCTGTACGCGCTGCTCCAGCGGCAGTGCCGGTCCCTTCGAGGGGCTCTGCGCCACGCCCACCACGACCTTTTCAAACAGCGGTGCGGCCCGGCTCACCAGGTCGATATGACCATTGGTGATGGGGTCGAACGTGCCGGGATAGACGGCGATGCGGCGGTTGGCCACGGTCATGGGCGGTTGCAGATGTTCAGATGAGGTCAAAGTGTAGCAGCGGCGCGGCGGTACAGGGCAAAGCGCACCTCGCGGGTACTGCCCTCGCGGTGCAGCAGCCATTCCGGCGGAAGCACCGGCATGTGGCCGGCCGGCGACTCCAGGTACAGCCAGGCATCGGTGGTCAGGTGCCGGGGCAGCTGTGCCAGTACGTCCTGCCACAGGCCATCGGCGAACGGCGGGTCGATGAAGACCAGGTCAGCCTGCTGCGCGGGCGCGCCCTGCAGCCAGCGCACGGCGTCGGCCTGCACGACCGTGATCTGGTCGGTGGCCTGCAGCTTGGCCACAGCGGCGGTCAGATTGCGCGCCAGTTGCGCATCGCGCTCGACCAGGGTGGCGTGCGCGGCACCGCGCGAGACGGCTTCCAGCCCCAGCGCGCCGCTGCCGGCGAACAGGTCCAGCACGCGTGCCCCGCCCAGCTTGGGCATCAGCCAGTTGAACAGGGTCTCACGCACGCGGTCGCTGCTGGGCCGCAGGCCCGGCAGGGTCGGCACCGGCAGGCGGGTATTGCGCCAGCGACCGCCGATGATGCGGACCTGGCCGTCATTGCCGCCACGGCCGCTCACTGGCGCCCCCGGCGGGAGGTATTCGAGGATTTCAGCATGGAGGGGATTGTAGTCGTCCGGGCGGCGCCCGGAACCCGCAGAGGCCGAAGCAACGGCCGAAGCAACAGCCAGAGCAACGACAAAAGCTGGTTTCCTGTGGGTAGGCGGGGTGGGTCAGGCTGTGGGGGAAGCCGTAAACCCGTCCATGGGGGCTTGGCCGCGGCATCCATGCCGCGGACACCCCCACAACCTGACCCACCCCGCCTTCGACAGTTTTCTGCGATCTGTCGGAACATCTCTTGGGGTCAGATCCGTTTTCCTGCGGAAAACGGATCTGACCCCATTTGATGTATCGATATCTGACAGATGTGTCGACCAAGGTCGACACCTACCAACAGCCGCGTGAACCTGTCAGAGGCGGGGCACTGTGGGTTCGCGGGGTGTGAGCCGCATGGATGCGGCGACCAAGGCTACATGGACGTACTTGCGCCGTCCCCGCGAACCCACAGTGCCCCGCCATCCCACGGAATGCCGCTCTGGCTCTGGCTCTGGCTCTGGCTTTGGCAGTTGCAGTTGCAGTTGCACTGAGCGGGTGCCGGGCGCAGCCCGGCCGACCAACCCCTTGATTTCGGGACAATCAGCCATACCCCTTGGCGAGGCCGCACGCGCTGGCGCGGCATTGCACACGGAGCCTTATCGATGACCGAGACCACCCAGACCGAAACCCTTGGCTTCCAGACCGAAGTCAAGCAGCTGCTGCAGCTGATGATCCACTCGCTGTACTCCAACAAGGAGATCTTCCTGCGAGAGCTGGTCTCCAACGCCGCCGACGCCGCCGACAAGCTGCGCTTCGAGGCCCTGACCCAGCCCGCCCTGCTGGAAGGCGACAGCGAACTGCGCGTGCGCGTCAGCTTCGACCCCGCCGCCCACACCATCACCATCGAAGACAACGGCATCGGCATGAGCCGCGCCGAAGCCATTGCCCACCTCGGCACCATCGCCAAGTCCGGCACCGGCGATTTCCTGCGCCAGCTGTCCGGCGACCAGAAGAAGGATTCGCAGCTGATCGGCCAGTTCGGCGTCGGCTTCTACAGCGCCTTCATTGTCGCCGACGAAGTCGAAGTGACCTCGCGCCGCGCCGGCCTGGCTGCAGGCGAAGGTGTGCGCTGGACCTCCCGCGGTGAAGGCGATTTCGACGTTGCCACCGTCGACAAGGCCGAGCGCGGCACCCGCATCGTGCTGCACCTGAAGGACGGCGAGCACGATTTCGCAGACGGTTGGCGCCTGCGCAGCATCCTCAAGAAGTACTCGGACCATATCGGCCTGCCAATCCAGATGCCGAAGGAAGACAGCGAAGAAGGCGCGGCCGTCGAGTGGGAGACCGTCAACCGCGCCAGCGCGCTGTGGACCCGTCCGCGTACTGAAATCAGCGACGCCGAGTACACCGAGTTCTACAAGCACGTGGCGCACGACCACAGCGACCCGCTGGCGTGGAGCCACAACAAGGTCGAAGGCAAGCTCGAGTACACCTCGCTGCTGTACGTGCCGGGCCGCGCGCCGTTCGACCTGTATCACCGCGATGCACCCAAGGGCCTGAAGCTGTATGTGCAGCGCGTGTTCGTGATGGACCAGGCCGAGCAGTTCCTGCCGCTGTACCTGCGCTTCATCAAGGGCGTGGTTGATTCCAATGATCTGTCGCTGAACGTTTCGCGCGAGATCCTGCAGTCCGGCCCGGTCATCGATTCGATGAAGGCCGCGCTGACCAAGCGCTCGCTGGACATGCTGGACAAGCTGGCCGCCGACAAGCCGGAGCAGTACGCCACGTTCTGGAAGGAATTCGGCCAGGTGCTGAAGGAAGGCCCGGCCGAGGACTACAACAACCGCGAGAAGGTGGCCGGCCTGCTGCGCTTCGCCTCCACCCGTGGCGACGGCGATGCGCAGAGCGTGTCGCTGGCCGATTATATTGGCCGAATGGCCGAAGGCCAGGACAAGATCTATTACCTGACCGGCGAGAGCTATAGCCAGGTGCGCAACAGCCCGCACCTGGAAGTGTTCCGCAAGAAGGGCGTGGAAGTGCTGCTGCTGACCGACCGCATCGACGAGTGGCTGATGGGCTACCTGACCGATTTCGACGGCAAGGGCTTCGTCGACATCGCGCGTGGTGACCTCGACCTGGGTGCGCTGGAAAGCGAAGCCGACAAGCAGGAGCAGGAAGCGGCAGCAAAGGACAAGCAGGGCCTCGTCGAGCGCCTGAAGACGGTGCTGGGCGATGACGTGGCCGAAGTGCGCGTCTCGCACCGCCTGACCGATTCGCCGGCGGTGCTGGCCATCGGCGAACAGGACCTGGGCCTGCAGATGCGCCAGATCCTGGAAGCCAGCGGGCAGAAGGTGCCGGACAGCAAGCCGGTACTGGAGATCAATCCAGGTCATCCGCTGATCGCCAAGCTGGATGCGGAAGCCGATGGCGCACGCTTCGACGACCTGGGCCGGGTGCTGTTCGACCAGGCTGCGCTGGCCGCCGGCGACAGCCTGAAGGACCCGGGCGCCTACGTGGCACGCCTGAACAAGCTGCTGCTGGAGTTGTCGGCCTGATCGAGGCGGTGGTCGCCGGGCATGGCCCGGCGCTGCTCTGGTAGATGCCAACCTTGGTTGGCACTTTTGCCCGGGTAGGCGGCAACCTTGGTTGACGCTCGAAAAGCGTGCCAACCAAGGTTGGCACCTACCGGGGCGAGTCGAGCGTGCCAACCAAGGTTGGCACCTACCGGGGCGGGTCGGGCGTGCCAACCAAGGTTGGCACCCACCAGGGGCGGCGGTTGGCGCCGACCGAGGGGGTTCAGGCTTCGCGATCCAGCAGCGAGCCCAGCATCTGGTCCTGGCGGCGGATCACCGTGGCATTGGCGGCGAAGGCCACCACTTCGGCTTTCGCTGCCAGCAGATCTCCCAGCGGTGCGGCGGCATCGACGCCGGCAGGGGTCACCGAGGCCTGCACCCCGCCCTGCTCCACCGCACTACGCTTCAGCTGCAGGCGCTGGGCATCGGGAGTCGCCAGGTTGGCCACGTTGTGCGCGGCCACCTGCACGCCCTGCTGGGCCACGCGCATTCCGCTGAGGGCGATTCCCATCACATTGTTCATGGCGGCCTCCGGGCCGCCCTGCGCAGCCCTCCGGACCGGTTAACGGCCGATGGGCCGCGACCTTGAGTCCACATCGGCCCGACAGGCCCGAGTGGTAGCATATCCCTCTGATTTCAGCGCCTTTTGCCAATGCTCAGTTTTTTCCGCCGCAAGAAGCCCCAGGATGCCCCCGCAACGGAGGCACCCAAGACCCAGCACTACTCGGCTGAAGAGCTGGCCGCGGCGTTCCCGTCGACCGCGCCCGTCGAGGACAAGGAACCGGCGCCGGCAGCTGCGCCAACTGCACCTGCCCCCGTCGAGCCGCCCCCGGCAGCGGTCGCACCGGCAACCGTCGAGCCCTCCCCGGTGGCTCCAGCGCCGGTGGTCCCGGCAGTCCCGGCTCCCACCGCTCCGAGCCCGACCGCGCAGATCGACGTCGCCCCTGTTGCGACCCCGGCCATCGAGCCGGTGCCTGCGCCGCTGCCGGAGCCCACGCCTGCGCCGACCCCGGCACCGATCGCCGACGATCTGCCTGCCGCAGCCTCTGTCGACGCCGTGCCGGCCACGGCCGGCAAGCCCGGCTGGCGCGAACGCCTGCGCAACAGTGTCATCGCGCGCAGCTTCGGCGGCCTGTTCTCGCGCAATCCCAAGCTCGACGACGACCTGCTGGACGAGCTGGAAACCGCACTGATCACTGCCGACGTCGGCGTCGGCGCCACCACCGATCTGGTGGAGGGCCTGCGCAAGCGCATGAAGGCGCGTGAATTCGTCGATGCCAACGCTTTGCTGGCCGCGCTGCGTGCCGAACTGATCGCGATCCTGCAGCCGGTGGCCAAGCCGCTGGTGATCGACCGCACTGCCAAGCCCTTCGTGGTGCTGACCGTGGGCGTCAACGGCGTCGGCAAGACCACCACCATCGGCAAGCTGGCCAAGCGTTTCAAGGACGAGGGCCACAGCCTGATGCTGGCCGCCGGCGACACTTTCCGCGCCGCCGCCGTCGCCCAGCTGCAGATCTGGGGCGAGCGCAACGGCGTGGCCGTGGTCGCGCAGGGGCAGAATGCCGATGCCGCCTCGGTGGCCTACGACGCACTGCAGGCCGGCAAGGCCCGCGGCACGTCGGTATTGATCGCCGATACCGCAGGCCGCCTGCACACCCAGTCCGGGCTGATGAACGAGCTGGGCAAGATCCGCCGCGTGCTCGGCAAGATCGACGAGAACGCGCCGCACGAAGTACTGATGGTGATCGACGGCACCACCGGCCAGAACGCGCTTTCGCAGCTGCGCCAGTTCAATGCTGCGGTCAAGGTGACCGGCCTGGTGGTGACCAAGCTGGACGGTACCGCCAAGGGCGGCGTGGTGTTCGCGCTGGCCCGTGAGTTCGGCATTCCTATCCGTTTCGCCGGCATCGGCGAGCGCCCGGAAGACCTGCGCGTGTTCGATCCGGAAGCTTTCGTCGACGCCCTGTTGCCTGAGGCGCTGGGCGCCTGATACACCGTGCAGCCACGCATCGCGTGGCTCTACTGAAACCGGTAGAGCCACCCCATGCGTGGCTGCCCACCTCCGGAACGCCGATGCCACGCCAGCCGCACGCCAGCGCCGAGATGGTCAAAAGAGACAGCTTCGTTGCCCGCCTGCTGCACTGGTTCGACGACCACGGCCGCCACGACCTTCCCTGGCAGCACCCGCGCAGCCCCTATCGGGTCTGGCTGTCGGAAATCATGCTGCAGCAGACCCAGGTGACCACGGTCATCCCGTACTTCCACCGGTTCCTGCAACACTTCCCGACCCTGCCTGACCTCGCCGCGGCCAGCAACGATGCGGTCATGGCGCAGTGGGCTGGGCTGGGTTACTACGCCCGCGCGCGCAACCTGCATTCCGCGGCCAAGCGCTGCGTGGAACTGCACGACGGTGATCTGCCGCGTGATTTCGACGCGCTGCACGCGCTGCCCGGCATAGGCCGCAGTACCGCCGGCGCGATCCTCAGCCAGGCCTGGAACGATCCGTTCGCGATCCTCGACGGCAACGTCAAGCGCGTGCTCTGCCGCTACCACGGCATCGACGGCTTCCCGGGCCTGCCTGCGATCGAGAAGCAGCTGTGGGCCATTGCCGAGGCGCATGTGGCACAGGTGCCGGATGGGCGCATGGCCGACTACACACAGGCGCAGATGGACCTGGGTGCAACGGTCTGCAGCCGCGCCAAGCCGGCCTGCGTGATCTGCCCGCTGCAGGATGACTGCGTGGCACGCCGCGAAGGCCGCACCGCTGAACTACCCACGCCCAAGCCCAGCAAGACCCTGCCCGAGCGCGAGGCCGTTGCGCTGCTGCTGCGCGACGCCCAGCAGCGCGTGCTGCTGCAGAAGCGGCCGGATACCGGCATCTGGGCGCAGCTGTGGACGCTGCCACAGGCCGAGGCCGGCAGCGTGCTCCAGGACTGGTTCGACCTGCACGTCGACGGCTCGCTGGAAGAGGCCGAAGAGCTGCCAGTGCTGCAGCACACCTTCAGTCACTACAAGCTGCATCTGCAGGTACTGTCGCGGCAGGTGCACGGCCTGCGCGTGGAAGAACCGACGCTGCGCTGGGTGGCCGCCGACGAGCTGCCCGCGCTGGGCCTGCCGGCACCGATCCGCAAACTACTCGACGGTGCCACGACCAAGGCACCGAAACGAAAATCCACGAAACCCCGCAACCACGAGTGAGTGCCATGCCCCGAACCGTCTTCTGCCAGTACGAACAACGCGATGCCGAGGGCCTGGACTTCGTGCCCTACCCCGGTGAGCTGGGCCAGCGCATCTTCAACAACATCGGCAAGCAGGCCTGGGCCGCATGGCTGGCGCACCAGACCATGCTGATCAACGAAAACCGCCTGTCGCCGCGGACGCCGGAGCATCGCGCTTTCCTCGAAGGCGAACTGGTCAAGTTCCTGTTCGAGAAAGACGCGGAAAAGCCGGCAGGCTTCACCCCGGAAGCCTGACACACAGGTAGTGCCGGCCGCTGGCCGGCAACCTGGCATCTTCGCGATGCCGGCCAGCGGCCGGCACTACCACGCTATTTCGTGCTTTCCTCGCGCTCCTGCACCTGCGCCTGGCGCAGCTCCTGCTCGGAGGCACGCAGCGCCTTTACGTCCAGCTTGCGGATGCTGTCGATGAAGCACGGCATGCGCGGGCCGCCGGCAGGGTCGCGCACCAGCACTTTGTCGAAACGCGCCGAAACACGGTTCATCTGGCTGGTCAGGCCGATGGCGGTGGCATACGGCAGGTCCTGGCAGGGACCTCTCAGTTCCAGCAGGTAGGCTTCGCTGGGACGCGTCCACACCGCCAGCGCGCTGTCACCCAGTTCGGTCCAGCCATTGAGGCTGCCGAAGAACTGCATGTCGTTCTGCGGCGCGCCGGCATGGGCACGGTACAGGTCAAGCTTTTCGGCAGTGCTGAGCCGGCCGGTGGTCGCGCAGGCGGCCAGCGCCAGGCAGAGGCCGGCCATCAGAAGCGGGGTCTTCATGGCGATCTCCTCGGGGAACTGTCGCCATCATGCGCCTGCGCAGACAACGCCGGCGCGAAAGCCAGTACCCCATTCAGCAGCCGGTCGGCGGTCGACCAAAGCAGGCCCAAGGCTCCGGATTCCGGTAGTCGCCAACCTTGGTTGGCGCTTGCCCTGCAGGAGCAGCCGACCAAGGTCGGCTTCTACCAAAGCGGGCCCAACGCCTCAGACGTCGGCGTGGGCCAGCGCGTGCAGGCGCCCTTCGCGCAGCTCCAGCACCCGGTCCAGGCGGCGCGCCAGGCTGCGGTCGTGGGTCACCAGCACCAGGCTGGTATGCCGCGCCCGGTTGAGCTCCAGCATCAGCTCGAACACGGTGGCGGCGGTACGGTCATCGAGGTTGCCAGTCGGCTCGTCGCCGAGCACGCAGGCCGGGTGGTTGACCAGCGCTCGCGCCACCGCCGCGCGCTGGCGCTCACCGCCGGACAGTTCGCCCGGCTTGTGGTCCAGACGATGGCCAAGGCCGACCGCCTCCAGCAGGGTCGTTGCACGACTGCTCGCTTCGGCCACCGCGGTGCCGGCCAGCAGCACCGGCATCATCACGTTTTCCAACGCGGTGAATTCCGGCAGCAGGTGGTGGAACTGGTAGACGAAGCCCAGTGCCTGGTTGCGCAGCAGGCCACGCGCGGTATCAGACAGCGCCGACATGCGCTGGCCGGTCACGTACACCTCACCGGCGGTCGGAGTATCCAGCCCGCCAAGCAGGTGCAGCAGCGTGCTCTTGCCGGCGCCGGAGGCACCGATGATCGCCACCGTCTCGCCTGCGGTCACGGTCAGGCCCAGGCCATCGAACACCGGGGTCTGCATGCGTCCCTCGGCATAGGTTTTGCCCAATGCCTCGGCGCGGATCACTTCATCGCCGCGATTGAAGACCTTATTCATAACGCAGGGCCTCCGCCGGCTGGGTGCGTGCTGCCCGCCAGGCGGGATACAGGGTGGCCAGGAAGCTCATCAGCAGCGCGACCACGGTGATCGCCACCACGTCGCCGGTCTGCATGTCGGTCGGCAGGCCGGTGATGTAGTAGACATCCTCCGGCATCAGCTTGACGTTGAACACGCTCTCGATGGCGCCGAGGATGCGTTCCAGATTGAGGGTCAGGGTGATGCCGCCGATCAGGCCGGCCAGGGTGCCGAAGATGCCGATCAGCGAACCCTGCACCATGAACACCTGCATCACCCCGCCCGGGGTCAGGCCGAGCGTGCGCAGGATGGCGATGTCGGCCTGCTTGTCGGTGACCAGCATCACCTGCGAGGACACCAGGTTGAACGCGCCCATGGCGATGATCAACGACAGCAGGATGCCCATCACCACCTTCTCCATGCGCAGCGAGTGGTAGAGGTTGGCGTTCTGCTGGGTCCAGTCGCTCACGCGGTAGGCGCCGCCAAGGTTCTGTGCCAGGTCCACGCCCACTTCCAGCGAGCGGTCCATGTCGTGCAGTTTCAGCCGCACGCCGGTAGCACCATCGGAACGCAGCACGCGCTCCAGGTCCTTCATGTTGGCGAAGCCGACGCCGCGGTCGACCTCGTTGTAGCCGGCCTCGAAAATGCCGCTCACGGTAAAGCGTTTCATCCGTGGCACAGCACCGGCAGGCGTGCCCTGCACTTCGGCGAAGGTCACCAGTACCTGGTCGCCGACGTCCACGCCCAGCCAGATCGCCAGTTCCTTGCCCAGCAGCAGGTTGAAGCTACCTGGCTTGAGGCTGTCGTAGCTGCCCTTGGTGACCTTCTTGTCGATCACCGACACCTTCGGCTCCAGCGCCGGGTCGATGCCCTGGATGATCGCGCCCTGCACGCGCGGGCCGCTGATCATCGACTGGATCTCGATGTAAGGCGCGGCACCGGCCACGCGCGGGTCCTTGCGGGCCACGTCGACCACACGCATCCAGTCCGGCATCGGCTCGCCGTCGCGGCTGATGGTGGTGTGCGCGGTCATCTGCAGCAGGCGGCTGCGGATTTCCTTCTGGAAACCGCTCATCACCGCCAGGGTGGTGATCAGCACGGTGACGCCGAGCGCAATGCCCAGGATCGATGCCATCGAGATGAAGGAGATGAAGCCGTTGCGGCGCTTGGCGCGCAGGTAGCGCAGGCCGATCGCCACGGGAATGGGTTTGAACATGCAGGCACGCCAGTCAATTCAGCTTATGGTGCCATCGTACGGGGCCTACGGGAAACGGCACGTGCGGCCACGGCCAGTCGCAGTTCACGTCGCTGCCCGGGATCGAGCACATCGGGCCAGAACAACAGGCGCCGCCGGCGCCGATCCTCACGCCACAGCAACAGCAGCCAAGGCCCACGCACGACCAGCCGTGGTGCATCGACGCCCTGCCCTGCCACCTGCAGCGGGTCGGGCGGTACTGGCAGAAGCACCTGCACGCGTGGCCTGCGCTGGCGCCAGGCCAGCTCCGCCAGCCCCATCAGCCAAGCCAGCAGCACGGCCGGCATCAGCAGGCGCGGCGGCAACTCCGTCGCGCGCAGGAGCCAGGGCGCGGCCAGCAGCACCGCCAACTGGACAGCGGCCTGCAGCCGCGATGGCCGCCACTCAAGGCTTGAGGGCGAGGATCTTCTGCATGAGGGGGATCGCGTGCGCATGCGGGCAGGCCTCATAGCCCATGAACCAGCGCCACAACTTATCGTCCTCGCAGTCGAGCAGGAACAGGAAAACCTCGCGCTCTTCGGTCGGCGCAGTGCTCCACTCGTGGTCCAGGTAACGGCCGAACAGCTGGTCCAGCTCACGCATGCCGCGGCGGCAGCGCCAGCGCAGCTTCTTCAGCAGAACATCTTCTTCCATCGTGTTTCTCCAGATACAGCAAAGCCACGCATGGCGTGGCTCTACTGGGGTGGCACAGCCACGCGTGGCGTGGCTCTACCGGGTACGGCCAGGCCCGATCAGGCGCGGCGTTCCATCATCAGCTTCTTGATCTCGGCGATCGCCAGCGCCGGGTTCAGGCCCTTCGGACAGGTGCGGGCGCAGTTCATGATGGTGTGGCAGCGGTACAGCTTGAACGGATCTTCCAGATCGTCCAGGCGGGCACCGGTGTCCTCATCGCGCGAGTCGATGATCCAGCGGTAGGCCTGCAGCAGGATCGCCGGGCCCAGGTAACGCTCGCCGTTCCACCAGTAACTCGGGCAGCTGGTCGAGCAGCAGGCGCACAGGATGCATTCGTACAGACCATCGAGCTTCTTGCGGTCTTCCGGCGACTGCAGGCGCTCACGGTCCGGCGGTGCCGGGGTCTGGGTGCGGATCCACGGCTTGATCGAAGCGTACTGCGCGTAGAAGTGGGTCAGGTCCGGAACCAGATCCTTGACCACGTTCATGTGCGGCAGCGGGTAGATCGGCACTTCCTTCTTGCCGCAGTCCGAGATGGCTCGGGTGCAGGCCAGGGTGTTGGTGCCGTCGATGTTCATCGCGCACGAACCACAGATACCTTCGCGGCAGGAGCGGCGGAAGGTCAGGGTCGGGTCGATCTCGTTCTTGATCTTGATCAGGGCGTCCAGGACCATCGGGCCACAGGCGTCCAGATCGACTTCATAGGTATCGGTGCGCGGGTTGCTGTCGTCGTCCGGACTCCAGCGGTAGATCTTGAAGGTGCGCACGTTCTTGCCGCCGTTCTTGACGGGGAAGTGCTTGCCCTTCGTGATCTTGGAATTCTTGGGGAGTGAAAACTCGGCCATGGCTGCTCTCGTTGGCTCAGGCGGCCCGCGCCCGAGGGCGCGGATTGCATGGTAGGCGGGGTCGGATCAGTACACACGCGGCTTCGGCGGCACCACGGACACGTCATCAGTCAACGTGTACATGTGCACCGGACGGTAGTCGAAGCTGCACTTGCCCTTCTCGTCCACGCTGACCAGGGTGTGCTTCTGCCAATTGACGTCGTCGCGGTCCGGGAAGTCCTCGTGCGCGTGTGCGCCGCGGCTTTCCTTGCGCTGCTCGGCCGAGTTGATCGTCGCCACCGCATTCAGCAGCAGGTTGTTCAGCTCGTAGGTCTCGATCAGGTCCGAGTTCCAGACCAGCGAACGGTCGGAGACCTTCACGTCCTGGAACGAGTCGAAGATCTTGTCCATCTTCTCGCAGCCTTCCTTCAGCGTCTGGCTGGTGCGGAAGACGGCCGCGTCGGCCTGCATGGTGCGCTGCATGCGATCGCGGATGACCGAGGTCGGGGTATCGCCGTTGGCGTGGCGCAGCTTGTCCAGCAGGCCCAGTGCCTTGTCGCAGGCATCAGACGCCAGCGGCTTGTGCGACGCGCCCGGCTTGATGGTCTCGGCGCAGCGGTTGGCCACCGCACGACCGAACACCACCAGATCCAGCAGCGAGTTCGAGCCCAGGCGGTTGGCACCATGCACCGACACGCAGGCGGCTTCGCCGATCGCGTACAGGCCAGGGATCACCGCATCGGGGTTGTCGCCATCCTTGCGCACCACTTCGCCGTGGTAATTGGTCGGAATACCGCCCATGTTGTAGTGCACGGTCGGGATCACCGGGATCGGCTGCTTGTGCACATCGACGCCGGCGAAGATGCGGGCGCTCTCGGCGATGCCCGGCAGCTTCTCGTCGATCACGCCCGGGCCGAGGTGGGTCAGGTCGAGCAGGATGTGGTCCTTGTGCTCGCCAACGCCGCGGCCTTCGCGGATCTCGATGGTCATCGAACGACTGACCACGTCGCGCGAGGCCAGATCCTTGTAGTGCGGTGCGTAACGCTCCATGAAGCGCTCGCCACTGCTGTTGCGCAGGATGCCACCTTCACCGCGGACACCCTCGGTGATCAGGCAGCCGGCGCCATAGATGCCGGTCGGGTGGAACTGCACGAACTCCATGTCCTGCATGGCGATGCCGGCACGCATGGCCAGGCCGCCACCGTCGCCGGTGCAGGTGTGCGCCGAGGTGGCGCTGAAGTAGGCACGGCCGTAGCCGCCGGTGGCCAGCACCACGCCCTGGGCGCGGAACAGGTGCAGGGTACCGTCGGACATGTCCAGGGCCAGCACGCCGCGGCAGGCACCTTCGTCATCGAAGATCAGGTCGAGCGCGAAGTACTCGATCATGAAGCGCGCGTCGTGCTTCAGCGACTGCTGGTACAGGGTGTGCAGCATCGCGTGGCCGGTACGGTCGGCCGCCGCGCAGGTACGCTGCGCCGCCGGGCCTTCGCCGTACTTGGTGGTCATGCCACCGAACGGACGCTGGTAGATCTTGCCCTCGGCGGTACGCGAGAACGGCACGCCGTAGTGTTCGAGCTCGATGATGGCCGGGATGGCCTCACGGCACATGTACTCGATGGCGTCCTGGTCGCCCAGCCAGTCCGAGCCCTTGATGGTGTCGAAGAAGTGGTAACGCCAGTCGTCCTCGCCCATGTTGGCGAGTGCGGCCGAGATACCGCCCTGGGCGGCAACGGTATGCGAACGGGTCGGGAAGACCTTGGTCAGGCACACGGTCTGCAGGCCCTTGGCGGCCAGGCCGAACGTGGCGCGCAGGCCGGCGCCGCCGGCGCCCACCACGACCATGTCGTACTTGTGTTCGGTGATCTTGTAAGCGGACATCTAATCTGGATTCCTGTGTAGGTGCCTGGGCTCAGGCAACGCCGAGGGCGATGCGGCCCACCGCAAACACACTGACGATCATGCCGAGCACGGCGACGAACTTCACCGCGGTCTGCAGCACCAGGGCCAGCAGCGATTCGTGGATGTAGTCTTCCAGCACGACCTGCATGCCGAGCTGCGCGTGCCAGAACATGGCGATCAGCAGGCCGATCAGCGGCACTGCGTTCCACGGCTTGGCCACGGCGGCGGCGGCGGTCGCGTAGTCCGAGCCAAGCAGGCCCAGCACGAAGACCAGGAACCAGATGCCCAGCGCCACCAGGGCGGCGGCGGTCAGGCGCTGGTGCACGAAGTGCTCGGTGCCGGTCTTGGCCGAACCAAGGCCGCGCACACCCTTCAGCGGAGTACGGAACTTGCTCACGCGGCACCTCCGAACATCACATAGGCCCACACCAGCAGGGTGATCACCAGGCTGCCGGTGACCGACAGCCAGCTGCTGCGGATGAAGGCGGGGATGCTGAAGCCGATGGCGAAGTCCTGCACCACATGGCGGATGCCATTGCACAGGTGATAGGCGAACGACCATGTCCACGCGAACAGGAACACGCGGCCATACCAGGCCCCGGCATGGCCGGTGAAGCAGTTCCAGGAATCGGGCCCCATCATCAGGGCCAGCAGGCCGGCGGCGATGATGAGGGCACCAACAGACAGAAAGACGCCAGTGGCTCGATGCAGGATCGAGGTGGCCATCTGAATCTGCCAGCGATACACCTGAAGGTGCGGGGAAAGTGGGCGTTGTCTGGTCGCCATTCGCTGGGCTCGTTGTCTCGGCTGGGCGGCACACGGCCGCGTTGGCTCAATGCTGATCAGAAATCGATGCAGCGTCCGTTTTTCTCCCAATCGCCATACCGCACCGGATCAAGTCCGCCGCGGCCGCCGAATTCCTCTGCTTTTTCCTGTTCCACGGGCACGGGTGCCGCGGGGACCAGCGGGGCTTCAGATTCGTCGTCGGGAGTGGGGGTTGTTTGGCCTATCATTGTTGGTCTCGCAACGCACAAATTTTAGACCTCGTTCACGTGCCTGACAACCTGCCCCCTGCTTTCGTCGGATATCCGCGCCTGCCCGGCCACCAGTTGCTGAGCCTGCAGGGCCCGGATGCGGCCGTATTCGCCCATGCCCAGTTCAGTGGTGATGTCACTGCCCTGCCCCTGCTGCACTGGCAGTGGAGCGCCTGGCTGAGCGCCAAGGGCCGCACCCTGGCGGTGTTCCAGCTGCTTAGGCTGACCGAAGACCATGTGTTGCTGGTGTTGGCCGACGGCGACGCCGATGCGATTGCGTCGCAACTGCAGCGCTTCGTGTTCCGCCGCAAGGTGAAGGTGCTGGTGCGCAGCGATCTGGCCGTGGCCGGTGCGTTCACTGCTCCCGAGGCCGCCAGCGGCGCCGCCATTGCGCAGATCACAGGTGACGGCTGGGAGCTGGACCTCGGCAGCGACGCGCTGCCGCGCACCCTGCGCATTGGCGCGACCGAGGCCTTCGACGCCGGCAGCGAGGCCGATGAGGCCGCTTTCGCTCTTGCCTGGCGCCAGGCCGACCTGCGCTATGGCCTGCCGCGGCTGGAAGAAAGCCAGCGCGAGGTGTGGACGCCGCAGCAGCTGGGGCTGGACCGCCTGAATGGTTACAGCGTGAAGAAAGGCTGCTATCCGGGCCAGGAGATCGTTGCCCGCACCCACTTCCTCGGCAAGGCCAAGCGCGCGGTGCAGCTGCTGCATACCGCAGCACCGGCCCAGGCCGGTGATGGCGTGCAGCAGGACGGCGCGGTGCTGGGCACCATTGCCAGCGTGGCCGGCGAACTGGCGCTGGCGGTACTGCCGCTGGAAACCAGTGACGCTGAGCTGCAGGCGGGGGATGCCATCGCGCAGCGCGTGCCCTTGCTGGACGGATTGGCGCGCTGAACCCGGTGGATGAAGGAAGGTAGTGCCGGCCGCTGGCCGGCAACCACGCATGGTTGAGGTTGCCGGCCAGCGGCCGGCACTACCCCTTACAGGCGTTCGCCGCTTTCCGGGTTGAAGAAATGCAGGCCCTGCGGGTGGATCGCCACGCGGATGTCCTCACCCACGCGCGGCAGCGACTGCGGCGCCACGCGCATGGTCAGCGCATGCTGGCCGCTGCTCATGTTGACGAAGATCTCGTTGCCGACCGGTTCGATGCCCTCGATACGCGCGATGAATGCATGCGCATCATCAGCACTGGCCGGCTGCAGGTGCTCCGGACGCACACCCACTGCGATCGGCTTCTGCAGCCAGGCCGGATCAATCGTGGCCTGGCCCAGCGGAGCACGCCATTCACCATCGACCACGGTCACGCCACCAGCATCTCCCTCAAGGGTGCCACGCAGCACGTTCATCGCCGGGCTGCCGAGGAAACCGGCCACGAACAGGTTGGCCGGGCGGTCATACAGCGCCATCGGTGTATCGATCTGCTGGATGATGCCGTCCTTCAGCACCACGATGCGCTGGCCCAGGGTCATCGCTTCGACCTGGTCGTGCGTCACGTAGATCATGGTGGTGCCCAGCTTGCGGTGCAGCTGGGCGATCTCGGTGCGCACGCTGTGACGCAGCTTGGCATCGAGGTTGGACAGCGGCTCGTCGAGCAGGAACACCGCCGGTTCGCGCACCAGCGCACGGCCCAGCGCGACACGCTGGCGCTGGCCACCGGACATCGCCTTGGGCAGCTTGTCCATCATCTCGGTCAGGCCCAGCGTCTGCGCCGCCTCGCTGATGCGCTTGTCGATCGTGGCTTTGTCATGGCCACGCAGCTTCAGGCCGAAGGCCAGGTTCTCGGCCACGGTCATGTGCGGATACAGCGCGTAGCTCTGGAACACCATCGCGATGTCGCGATCCTTCGGCGCCACGTCGTTGACCACGCGATCGCCGATGGTCAGCGTGCCGCCGCTGATCTCCTCCAAGCCAGCCACCATCCGCAGCAGGGTCGACTTGCCACAGCCGGACGGACCGACCAGCACCATCAGCTCGCCATCGGCGACCTCGAAGGTGGCGTCCTTCACCGCGACCTGGCCGTTGTCGTAGACCTTGCGCACACCCTGCAACTGCACTTTTGCCATATCACCTATCCGGTCCGCCCGAAGCCGGGCTGTCTTTTGGGACTGCCTCGGCCCTCCCGATGGCAGTGATGATTGCGCGCCTGCCGCATGACGGCGAGCACTGCAATCGAATACAGTTGCCCATTCTGCCATGTAAACGTTTTCACGTGGCACTATCCGATGATCGGTGCGCACCGATCTGCGTCGGCGGTTGAACGAAGGTTCTGCCGAAGCAGTGGTTTCGAATGGAACGGTCTTCCGGAGCCCCGGAGAACGCCCCGGACGAACCTCGGACAGGCAGTTGCGCGGATGTCCCCCGAACCCAGCCATGAAGCGATTGACAACGATGTCACCCGGATCTGAAACTCGAGCGATGCACGACACCCTCTTCCTGTTCGGTGCCACAGGTGATCTGGCCCAGCGCTATCTGTTCCCTTCGCTGCTTCGCCTGCTTGGCGACGGCCTGCTGCCGGAGGACTTCCGCATCCGCGCACTGGCGTTGTCCGGGCATGACACCGAAGCCTTCCATGACATCCTGCGGCCACGCCTGCAGCAGGCCATGCCGATGGCCAGCCAGGACGACATCGCCGCGCTGCTGCGCCGCATCGACTACCGTTCGGTCGACCTGCGCGACGTCGACTCGGTCGCCGCTGCGGTCTCCGATCTGGTGCATCGCAAGTGCGTGAGCTACCTGGCCATTCCGCCGGGCCTGTACATCTCCACCTGCGAAGGCCTGGCCAAGGGCGGCGCCCTCGCCGCGCCGGCACGCCTGATGCTGGAGAAGCCGATCGGCAGCGACAGCGAAAGCGCCGAGGAAATCATCAGCACCATCGGCCAGTGGATCGACGAGGACCGTGTATTCCGCCTCGACCACTACCTGGGCAAGGCGGCGGTGCAGAACCTGATCGCGCTGCGCTTCGGCAACACGCTGCTGGAAGCGGTGTGGAACCGCAACTACATCGAGTCGGTGCACATCCTGGTGGCCGAGAGTGAAGGCGTGGACGGCCGCGATGCCTACTACGCCCGCTCCGGCGCGCTGCGCGACATGGTGCAGAGCCACATCCTGCAGCTGCTGTGCATGGTGGCGATGGAACCGCCGGCCTCGTTGGAAGCCGACCGCATCCGCGACGAGAAGGTCAAGGTGCTGCGCGCCCTGCGCCCGCTCGACGCGAAGCACGCCGCACGTGACAGCATCCGCGGCCGCTACACCGCCGGCACCATCAACGGCCAGCCGGCACAGGCCTACCAGCCGCCGGAAGGCAGCGACGTGGAGACCTTCGCCGGTGTCACCGCACATATCGACAACTGGCGCTGGAGCGGCGTGCCGTTCCACCTGGTCACCGGCAAGCGCCTGCCCGAGCGCACCACCCGCGTGGTGGTCACGCTGAAGCCGGTCACCCACTGGCTGTTCGAGCGCCCGCAGCGCGCGCAGGCCGCACCGAACCGGCTGGTGTTCCAGCTGCAGCCGCAGGAGAACATCGAGCTGGGCCTGATGAGCAGCCTGGCCGGCCCGGAATGGGGTGCGCTGGAACTGCACCCGCTGGAACTGGAACTGTCGGTGCCGACCGGCCTGCATCGCCGCATCGCCTACGAGCGCCTGTTCCTGGATGCCTTCAACGGCAACCACACGCTGTTCGTGCGCGACGACGAAGTGCGTGCGGCCTGGGCCTGGATCGACAGCGTGGCCGATGCCTGGAAGGAAGCGAAGCTGCCGCTGGAACCCTACCCCGCCGGCCAGTGGGGCCCGGACAACGCGACCGGCTTCCTGCCGCAGGGCGTGGATGCGCCGGACAGCGAGGCGTCGGCATGAGCGCCAGCTCACAGCCGGTGCTGGTCGCCGACATCGGTGGCACCAACGCCCGCTTCGCCCTGGCCGACACCTCGCTGGATGCGCCGCTGCAGAAAGACAGCATCCGTGAGTACGCAGTGGCGGAATTCCCATCGCTGGGTGATGCCGCCCGCCACCATCTCGAACAGATCGGCGCTACCGCCAGCCGGGGCGTGTTCGCGGTGGCCGGTCGTGTTGATGGTGACGAAGCACGGATCACCAACCATCCGTGGGTGATCTCGCGCAGCCGTACCGCGGCCATGCTCGGTTTCGACGAACTGCACCTGATCAACGACTTCGCCGCACAGGCGATGGCGATTTCACTGCTGCAGCCCGATGACGTGGTCCAGGTCGGTGGTGCCGCCTGGGTCCCCGGCAAGCCCGGCCAGCCGCGCAACTACGCGGTGATCGGTCCGGGTACGGGCCTGGGTGTCGGTGGCCTGATCCTGCGCCACGGCCGCTGCTACCCGCTGGAAACCGAAGGCGGCCATGTCAGCTTCCCGCCGGGAACTCCGGAGGAGATCCGCATCCTGGAGATCCTGTCCGAACAGTTCGGCCGCGTCTCCAACGAGCGCCTGATCTGTGGCCCCGGGCTGGTCAACATCCACCGCGCCGTGTGCGAGATGGCCGGCATCGACCCGGGCCAGCTGCAGCCGGTGGACGTGACCGCCCGTGCCCTGCATGGTGATCCGCAGGCGATGCGCACCGTGGACGTGTTCTGCGCCGTGTTCGGCGCCATCGCCGGTGACCTGGTGCTGACCCAGGGCGCCTGGGACGGCGTGTTCCTGACCGGCGGCCTGACCCCGAAGATGCTCGATTCGCTGCAGCACTCCGGCTTCCGCCAGCGCTTCGAGCACAAGGGCCGCTTCTCCTCGATCATGGCGCGGGTTCCCTCGTTGGCCGTGATGCACCCCCACGCCGGATTGCTGGGCGCCGCCGCCTATGCCGCCGACGCCGAACGTGACGCACCTGGAGTTGCCGCATGAGCCCCACTTTCCACGACGACCGCATCGAGTTCATCAACCACGGCGATGCCGATGGCTGGATCGAGGCGGTAGCCGCCGAGATGGCGCAGACCCTCAACCGTGACATCAACGAAGTGGGCCGCGCGCGCATCCTGTTGTCTGGCGGCACCACACCGGCCCCGGTGTACCAGGCACTGGCCGAGCTGGACGTGCTCTGGGACCGGGTGGAAGTGAGCCTGGCCGATGAGCGCTGGTTGTCGCCGCAGGATCGCGACAGCAATGCCTGGCTGGTGCGCGAGAATCTGCTCAAGCGCGCCGAGGGTGCGCATTTCGATCCGCTGGTGCGGATCGGCAAGCCGCTTCCGGAATGCGTGTACACCGCCAACCTGCAGGCGCAGCACAGCCAGCCGCCGAGCCTGGTGGCGCTGGGCATGGGCAACGACGGCCACACCGCCTCACTGTTCCCCGGCTCGAAGGACCTGGCCCGTGCACTGGAAAGCACCCTGCCCTATGCCGCGCTGGACGCCACCGGCTGTCCGGGTGCCAACCAGTGGCCGCTGCGCATCACCCTGACCCCGCATGGCCTGCGCCAGTGCCGCCAGCGCCTCTTGCTGCTGCGCGGCAAGCAGAAGCTGCAGGTGCTGCGCCAGGCGCTGGACAGCAACGATGCCCAGCAGTACCCGATCCTCAATGCGATCAACCTGGAAGGCGCGCGCCTGCGCGTCCACTGGGCTGATTGATGTTGGCGGCGGCGCTCTGCCGCCGCTTGCCTCTCGCCACCACGAACGCCGGTAGCCAATGAGCCTCCATCCGCAACTGCAAGCCATCACCGAACGTGTCATCCGCCGCAGCGCCGCCTCGCGCGCCGCCTATCTGGCCGCGATCGACGCCGCACTGCGCGATGGCCCGTTCCGCAGCCGCCTGAGCTGCGGCAACCTCGCCCACGGTTTCGCCGCCTGCGGCGGCACTGACAAGAGCCGCCTGCGCGGTGGCGTGACGCCGAACCTCGGCATCATCACCGCCTACAACGACATGCTGTCGGCGCACCAGCCATTCGAGACCTATCCCGATCAGATCCGCGCCATGGCCCGTGAGCTGGGCGCAACGGCACAGGTGGCCGGCGCGGTACCGGCGATGTGTGACGGCGTCACCCAGGGCCGCGGCGGCATGGAGCTGTCGCTGTTCTCGCGCGATGTAATCGCCCAGGCGACCGCGATCGGGCTCAGCCACGACATGTTCGACACCACCATCCATCTCGGCGTGTGCGACAAGATCGTGCCCGGCCTGCTGATCGGTGCGCTGGCCTTCGGCCACCTGCCGGCGGTGTTCGTGCCGGCCGGCCCGATGACGCCGGGCATTCCGAACAAGCAGAAGGCCGAAGTGCGCGAGCGCTACGCCGCCGGCGAGGCCACCCGCGAGGAACTGCTGGAAGCCGAATCGGCGTCCTACCACGGTGCGGGCACCTGCACCTTCTACGGCACCGCCAACTCCAACCAGGTGCTGCTGGAAGCGATGGGCGTGCAGCTGCCGGGCGCATCGTTCGTCAATCCGGACACGGCGCTGCGCGATGCTTTGACCCGCGAAGCCACCGAACGTGCGCTGGACATCACCGCACTGGGCGATGATTTCCGTCCGCTCGGCCGGATCATCGATGAGCGCGCGATCATCAATGCGGTCATTGCGTTGATGGCAACCGGTGGTTCGACCAACCACACCATCCACTGGATCGCGGTGGCACGCGCAGCTGGCATCGTGCTGACCTGGGACGACTTCGACGAGCTGTCGCAGCTGATTCCGCTTCTGGCCCGCGTTTACCCGAACGGCGAAGCCGATGTAAACCGCTTCGCCGCAGCAGGCGGCCCGGCCTTCGTGTTCGGCGAACTGATCAAGGCCGGCTTGATGCACGGCGACCTGGTCAGCGTGGCGCGCGGCGGCATGGCCGACTATGCGCGCGAACCGCAGTTGCGCGACGGCAAGCTGGTCTACCTGCCGGGGCTGGAACGCAGCGCCGACGAAGAGGTGGTGCGTGGTGTCGACAATCCGTTCGAACATCAGGGAGGCCTGCGCCTGTTGCGCGGCAACCTCGGCAAGTCACTGATCAAGCTGTCGGCAGTGAAGCCGCAGTACCGCACGATTGAAGCACCGGCGGTAGTGGTCGATGCGCCGCAGGTGCTGAACAAGCTGCACGCCGCGGGCATGCTGCCGGAGCATTTCGTGGCGGTGGTGCGCTACCAGGGCCCGCGCGCCAACGGCATGCCGGAACTGCATTCGCTGGCGCCGCTGCTGGGCCTGCTGCAGAACCAGGGCCGGCGCGTGGCGCTGGTCACCGACGGCCGCCTGTCCGGTGCCTCGGGCAAGATTCCGGCGGCGATCCATGTGACGCCGGAAGCCGCACGTGGTGGTCCGCTGGGCAAGGTACGCGAAGGCGACATGATCCGCCTTGATGGCGAGGCCGGCACGCTGGAAGTGCTGGTGGATGCGGCCGAATGGGCCGCACGTCCGCTGGCGCCGAACACGGCACCGGCAGCGCACGACCTGGGTCGCAACCTGTTCGCGATCAACCGTCGCGTGGTGGGGCCGGCCGACCAGGGTGCGATTTCAATTTCGTGCGGGCCGGCGGCGGCCGATGGTGGGCCGTGGGACTACGATGCGGAGTACGAGCTGGGGCACGATGCGGCGGCGGCGGCGGCACCGCATGAGGCGAAAGACGCCTGAAGCGAAAAGCCGCGGCAGGCTTCCCGGCTTGGGCAGTAGAGCGCCCTGGCCGGGACACGCCGTAAACCCATCCATGGGGGCTCGATCGCGGCATCCATGCCGCTCACGGTCCCGGCCAGGGCGCTCTACTGCCCTTGGACAACTCCCGGCGCGTCATTTGCGCTGCGGCCACTGAATCAAGAAGAGCAAAGGCAAGGGCAAAAGCATGGGTATCGAACAACATCAGGTGAAGGCGGCGGAGTTGCTGCATGCGGCGGGCATCCTGCCGGTGGTGACGATTCATACGCTGGACCAGGCGCGTGCGGTCAGTGCGGCGTTGCTGGAAGGTGGCCTGCCGGCGATCGAGTTGACGCTGCGTACGCCGGTGGCGATGGAAGCGCTGGCGATGCTCAAGCGTGAGCTGCCGGACGTGGTGGTGGGTGCCGGTACGGTGCTGACCGTGGAGCAGATGCAGCAGTCGATCGATGCGGGTGCGGACTTCCTGGTGACGCCGGGTACGCCACCGGCACTGGCCGATGCACTGGCGGCGGCACCGCTGCCGGTAGTGCCGGGTGCGGCGACGCCCACCGAGCTGCTGTCCCTGTACGCGCGCGGCTTCCGCGTGTGCAAGCTGTTCCCGGCCACTGCCGTGGGTGGGCTGGCGATGATCAAGGGCCTGGCCGGCCCGGTCGCCGACCTCAAGCTGTGCCCGACCGGTGGCATCACCGAAAACACCGCCGCCGAATACCTTGAGCAGAAGAACGTGGTCTGCATCGGCGGTTCGTGGATGGTGCCGGGCAACTGGATCGCCGACGGCGAATGGGACAAGGTGCGCGCCAGCGCCGCCGACGCCGCGAAGATCATCCAGCGCGTGCGCGGTCACTGAGCACATCAAGATGTAGAGCCGAGCCCGCGCTCGGCTCCGGCATCATCAGGGGTCAGAGCCCTTTCCCACCGGGAAAGGGATCCGACCCCGGGCAACGAGCGCGCAAAGCGCGCGACCCGCTCCTGCTCTTCCTTCTTCATTCCGCGGTGGCGGCGCACGGAAACTGTCCGTGGCCCTGCGGAGGGATTGCGCAGGGGCGTAAGCGCCATGGATGGCGCGCCCGAGCCTCCAGGGATGGATTCACGGCGTCCCCTGCGCAATCCCTCCGCAGGGCCAACCCCACGAATCCTGCCGCACACCGCGAGGGGCTCAGCCGTTGGCCGAAAACCCTTACAGCGGCCGCGCCGGATCCACCAGCCCATACTGGCTGGCCATCCGCGCCAACGCGATGTTGTCGCTGATCCCCATCTTCTCGAACAACCGCGCCTTATGCGTGTTCACCGTCTTCGCACTCAGGCTCAAGCGCCGCGCGATGTCTTCCTGGCGCAGGCCCTGGGTCAGCAGCAGCGCCACTTCCAGCTCGCGCGGTGACAGGCTGTCGAACGGCGAACCGTTGCCCTCCACCGTCGACAACGCCAGGTTCTGCGCGATGCTGGTGCCCAGGTAGCGGCGGCCACCGGCCACGTCGCGCACCGCACGCAGCAGCTCCTGCGCATCGCAGCCCTTGCCGATGTACCCGGCAGCGCCGGCTTCCAGCAGGCGCTTCGGCAGCGGGCCGTCCTCCAGCACCGATACGATCACCACGCGGGTGTTGCGGTGGCTGCGGACGATGCGCTCGGTCACTTCCATGCCGCTTACGCCCGGCAGGTGCAGATCGCACAACACCACGTCCGGCAGCAGCTGGCGGACTTCACGCAGCGCGTCTTCACCGGTCTCGGCTTCGCCCACCACCTCGATGTCGGTTTCCCCCGACAGAATCATCTTCATCCCGGTGCGGACCAGCGCGTGGTCATCCACCAGGTAGACTCGAATCGTCATTCACGTACCTCTTCGAATGCGGCCATTGCAGGTCAAGCTAGGCAGGGTGCCGATACCCTGCAAGCGCGTCCGGAATGCGGCGCCGGCGATCTGCCTTGCGCATCACATTACCGCGCGTTGTGCTTGCCCCCTGTCTTGCAGAACCTGCTGCAACGAAACAACTAATCTATTACGTAGACGCCCCGGAGGAGCCATCCACGTCAATCCCCCTGTGATGATGCTTCGCTGGCCTTCGCTGGCGGCGAGCCGTGACGTCGCCATGGGTGCCGGCGACTGAACATGACCAGATAGCACCCTACCACCCAAACCAGCGCGGCACACCATCCGGCCAGGATGTCGGAGGGGTAATGCACCCCCAGGTAGACCCGCGACACGCTGACCAGCAGGCTGAACGCCGGTGCCAGCAGCAGCACCGGCCAGCGCCAGCGGGTGTTCCAGGCCAGCAGCACCAGGGTTACCGCGAGGGTCATCGAGCCCATCGCATGGCCGCTGGGGAAGCTGAACGTCGATTCCGGCGCGATCGATTCCCACAGGCTGGGCCGCTGGCGCTGGAAGAAGTGCTTGCTGCCCATGTTCAACAGTGCCGAGCCAACGAAGCTGACCGCCACGAAGGTGGCCTCGCGCCAGCGCCGGTAACCCAGCAGCACGCCGATGATCAGCACGTCGGCCGGAATCAGGAACCACTCGTAGCCCAGCTTGGAGATGAGCACGAAGAAGCGGTCCAGCAGCGGCGAATGCAGGCCATGCATCTGCCACAGCAGGGGCGCGTCGAAATGGAACGATTCAAACTCGTGCACCTCGTCGGCCAGAGCGACAAAGCCTGCCAACGGCAGCAGCACCCCACCGAACAGCAGGAGCAGGCGCCAGGCATTGCTCGCCATCCAGTGGCGGAAACCGGAGGCAGACTCCGGTGCAGCGAGGATCGCAGGCTTATCCGGCGTTTCGGACATAGGTGCGTTCGACGTAGTCGTCGATCAGGGCGACGAAGTCCTGGGCGATGTTCTCGCCGCGCAGGGTCACCTTCTTTTCGCCATCGACGAATACGGGCGCAGCCGGGGTTTCACCGGTGCCCGGCAACGAAATACCGATGTTGGCGTGCCGCGACTCGCCCGGCCCGTTGACGATGCACCCCATCACCGCCAGGGTCATGTTCTCCGCACCCGGGTGCTGGATCTTCCACATCGGCATCTTTTCGCGCACATGGCTCTGCACCACCTTGGCCAGCTCCTGGAAGAACTCGGAGGTGGTACGGCCACAGCCCGGGCAGGCCGTGACCAATGGCGTGAAGGCGCGCTGGCCGGTGGTCTGCAGCAGTTCCTGGGCGACGATCACTTCCTGCGTACGCGACTGGCCCGGCTCCGGGGTCAGCGAAATGCGGATGGTGTCGCCGATGCCTTCCTGCAGCAGCACGCTCAGCGCGGCCGACGAGGCGACGATGCCCTTGCTGCCGATGCCGGCCTCGGTCAGGCCCAGATGCAGGGCGAAATCCGAACGCTGGGCCAGGTCGCGGTACACCGCGATCAGTTCCTGCACGCCGCTGACCTTGGCCGACAGGATGATGCGATCGCGCGGCAGGCCGATCTCCACGGCCTGCTCTGCCGAATCCAGCGCCGAACGGATCAGCGCCTCGCGCAGCACGCGGCCGGCGTCCCAGGGCTGTTCACGGTGGTTGTTCTCGTCCATCAGCTTCGCCGCCAGGGCCTGGTCCAGCGAGCCCCAGTTGGCACCGATGCGCACCGGCTTGTTGTAGCGGATCGCGAACTCGATCAGCTGCGCGAACTGCAGGTCCTTCTTCTTGCCGAAGCCGACGTTGCCCGGGTTGATGCGGTACTTGGCCAGCGCTTCGGCACAGGCCGGTTCGGCCGTCAGCAGCTGGTGGCCGTTGTAATGGAAGTCACCGATCAGCGGCACATCGATGCCCATCATCGCCAGCTTGTCGACGATGCGCGGGATCGCGGCGGCCGCTTCAACGGTGTTGACGGTCAACCGCACCATCTCCGAGCCAGCCCGCCACAGCTCGGCCACCTGCTTCACGCTGGAGGCCACATCGCTGGTGTCGGTATTGGTCATCGACTGCACCACCACCGGCTTGCCACCGCCTACGGTAACCCCGCCGATCTGGACGGCATGGGTCTGGCGGCGCGGCCAGGAGGTGGCATCGGAGGGCGGAGTCGGGCGGGTGACGGCGTCGTGCATGGGCGCATTCTACCGCCCGCCCCCGCATTCGGGGTGACTCGCATTCAGCCGCCGGCACGGCTGCGGCCGATTGTCGCAGGCACGTCCACGCGTGAACGCATACGATGAGCGTGAATGACCGGTCCCGACGCCCCGTTTCTCCGAACCCTGTGCAGCCTGCGCTGGCTTGCCGTAGGTGGCCAGGCCGCCACGATCCTGGTCGCCACCTGGGTGCTGGGCCTGCCGTTGCCGCAGCTGCCGCTGTGGGCCGGCGTGGCCGTACTGACCCTGTTCAATATCTATACCCAGCTGCGCCCGGAAGCGGCCGACACAGCGCCGCTGACCGCATTCGGTCACATCCTGGTGGACGTGATCATCCTGACCTGGATGGTGGGCTGGAGCGGCGGCATGGCCAACCCGTTCAGCTCGCTGTTCCTGATCCTGATCGCGCTGGCCGCGTTCGCCCTGCCCCTGCGCTGGGCGCTGGCGGTGGCACTGGCCTGCCTGCTCGGCTATGCCGCCAGCGGCATTTTCGGGCAGCCGTTGCCGGACGGTTATTTCCGCGGGCAGGACCTCAACCGCTGGGGCGTGGTCGCCAATTTCCTGATTTCCGCTGCGGTCGTGCTGACCTTCTCCACCCGCCTGGCGTTGGCGCTGCGCCAGCGTGAGCTTGAACTGTCGGCACTGCGCGAGCGCTTCGCCCGCAACGAGGGCATCGTCGCTCTGGCCACCCATGCAGCCTCGGTGGCGCATGAACTGAACACGCCGCTGGCGACCATGACCCTGCTCGCCGATGACGTCGCCGAGCGCAGCGAAGAGCCGGAAGTACGCGAAGACATGGAAACCCTGCGCGAGCTGCTGGTGCAGTGCCGTGAACGGGTGCTGGCGCTGGCCGCGCCGGCCTCGGCCGATGCACCGGGACGCAGCCATTCCAGCGCCCAGCAGGTGCTGGAGCAGTGGCGTTTGGTGCGCCCGACCATCGACCTGCATCGCAACGACGATGCGCCGTTGCGGCTGCCGCTGGATCCGGGCGTGGGCCATCTGCTGATGGTCCTGCTCAACAATGCCGCCGATGCCGGCGAACAGGCCGGCCGGCCGCGCGTGGACCTGGACCTGCGCATCGAAGGCGACGACCTGATCGGCGAAGTCCGCGACTACGGCCATGGCTTCGACGCCCGTGCCGCCGTCCTGCCGGGCAAGCTGTTCGGCAGCAGCAAGAGCGAGGGCATGGGCGTCGGCCTGGCCCTGTCCCATGCCACCATCGAACGCCTCGACGGCGAGATGTGGATGCGCCCGGCCCAGGGGGCCGGCAGCCGCGTCGGCTTCCGCCTGCCGCTGGCCCCACGTGAGGACACCCCATGAGCATTCACCATTCCACCCTGGGCCTGCTGGTCGACGACGACGAGCTGTACCTTCGTACGCTGCAGCGCAGCCTGGCCCGCAAGGGGCTGGAAACGCAGACCGCGCAGGACGCCGCCAGTGCACTGGCGCTGGCCCGCCAGCATCCGCCGGCGTTCGCGCTGATCGACCTGAAACTGGGCAGCGATTCCGGCCTGGCCCTGATCCAGCCATTGCGCGCCCTGCGCGCGGACATGCGGATCCTGCTGGTGACCGGCTACGCCAGCATCGCCACCGCGGTGGAGGCGATCAAGCTCGGTGCCGACGACTACCTGCCGAAGCCGGCCACGGTGCCAATGATCCTGCGCGCACTCGGCGAGGAAGACGATGGTCCGGCCGACGATGGCGAAATGGAAGTGCCCGATGCGATGACGCCGATCAGCCGCCTGCAGTGGGAACACATCCAGCAGGCGATGCACGAGACCGGCGGCAATGTGTCGGCGGCCGCGCGCCTGCTGGGCATGCACCGGCGTTCGTTGCAGCGCAAGCTGGCCAAGCGGCCGAGCCCGGAACGCGACCCGAGCCGGTGATGCGTCGTCGTATTCGCCGGGCATGGCCCGGCGCTACCGGCATAACGAAGGGTAGCGCCGGGCCATGCCCGGCGGCATTCCCCGCCCGCGTCAGCCCTTCAGCTGCGCCAGGATCTCGCGGGTCATTGGATCGGCAACCGTCACGTCCTCGCCCTGCAGCGCCGGCAGCAGGCCACTTGCCAGCTGTTTGCCCAGCTCGACACCGAACTGGTCGAAGGCATTGATGTTCCAGATCACCGACTGCACGTACACCGCGTGTTCGTACATCGCGATCAGCGCACCCAGCGCCTGCGGGGTCAGCGCGTCGAGCAGGATCAGCGTGCTTGGGCGGCCGCCCGGGTAATCGCGATGCGGATCGTCGCTGCCCTGGCCATTGGCCAGCGCCTCGGTCTGCGCCAGCAGGTTGGCCAGCAGTGCCTGGTGATTGATCGTGTACGGATCATCGTTGTGCACGCAGCCGATGAAGTCGGCCGGAACGATGCTGGTGCCCTGGTGCAGCGCCTGGAAGAAGCTGTGCTGCACGTCGGTGCCTGCCCCGCCCCACCACACCGGCACGGTATCGGTGGTGACCGGCTGGCCGTCACGCTGCACGCGCTTGCCCAGGCTTTCCATCACCAGCTGCTGCAGGTAGGCCGGCAGCAGCGCCAGGCGCTGGTCGTAGGTCATCACCGCATGCGTGGCATGGCCCAGCAGGTTGCGGTTCCAGATGTCGGTCAGGGCGTGCAGCACCGGCAGGTTGCGCTCCAGCGGTGCATCCAGTGCGTGCGCATCCATCTGCGCCGCGCCTTCCAGCAGCTGTTCGAATCGCTCGAAACCGATCGCCAGCGCGATCGGGAAACCAACCGCCGACCACAGCGAATAGCGGCCACCGACCCAGTCCCACATCGGCAGCACGCGATCGGCGGCGATGGCAAAGGCTTTGGCCGCACGTTCCGGATTGGCGCTGACTGCGTACAGGCGCTCGCTGCCACCCAGCCAGTCGTGCAGGATCTGGCCGTTGAGCAGGGTTTCCTGCGTGCCGAAGGTCTTTGAGATGAGGATGCCGGCGGTCTTCGCCGGATCCAACGTGGCCAGTGTGCGCTGCATGGCGGCGCCGTCCACGTTCGACACGAAATGCACGCGCAGGCGCGCACCGGTGACCGGACGCAGCGCATCAGCGACCAGCCGCGGACCGAGATCGGAACCGCCGATACCAACGCTGACCACATCGGTGACGCCGCTGTCTTCCAGCGCACGTACCAGCACGCCCATGCGCTGGCGGATGTCGCGCGCGGCGGCATAGGCCTCGGCCGCCACCGGCGCATCGACCACATCGCCACGCAGCGCGGTATGCAGTGCGGCGCGGCCTTCGGTCAGGTTGACCTGTTCGCCACGGAACAGGCGGGTGATGGCAGCGCCGACATCACGCTCGGCAGCCAGCGCCAGCAACGCCTGCAACGCCGCGGCATCGTACTTCTGCCGGGCGAAATTGACATACAACGGACCAACCCGCAGCGCCAGCTCCTGTACACGGCCGGGTTCGGCGGCGAGCAGGCCGGGAATGCTTGCGCCCTTCAGGCGCTGGGCGTGGGAATGCAGCGAGTCGAATCCGTTGTTCGTTGTCATGCGGCCTGTGTCGGGATCGTGTCGTTGGTGTGGGAGATCTGGTTGTTGCCATCAACGTACACCAGCTTCGGCTTGAAGCTGTCAGCTTCCTGCTCGGTCATGCTGGCAAACGCGGCGATGATGATGATGTCACCGACCTGCACGTGGCGCGCGGCACCACCGTTGAGCGAGACAACGCCACTGCCGGCTTCGGCGCGGATGGCATAGGTCGAGAAGCGCGCACCGTTGGTCACGTCCCAGATGTGCACCTGCTCGAACTCGCGGATGCCGGTGGCAGCCAGCAGGTTGTCATCGATGGCGATCGAGCCTTCGTAGTTCAGCTCGGAATGGGTGACGGTGGCGCGGTGGATCTTGGTCTTGAGCAGGGACAGGTGCATGGGGGCGCTGCAACGGCAAAGGAAAGAGCGGATTCTAGCACCCGCTTGGCTGTCGTCAGGGGCCTGCGGCAGGACGCTGAAGGCCGTTCAGGCGCGCTCGCCCGGCGGGACTGCCGGGACAGCGCCGGAAGTGCCGTGCAGCGACAGGCGGAACACCGTGTGGAAGGCCAGGCCGGCGACCACGCCGAAGCCCCCTGCTGCCAGCACCGTCAGGCCGTAGCTGATCACGTCGAAGGTGTCGACATAGCGCAGGCGCTGCAGCAGCGGGCCGCTATCCGCGCCCGGCCAGGCGCACGTGGCCATGGCCAACGCCCCCAGCCCAAACCCGACCAGGACGAACCCGATCCGGCGCAGGCGCTGCTGAGACTGCAGGATCAGCGCCATCGGCAGCAGCACGGCGATGGCGTTGCAGGCGGCCAGCACGAACATCAACCCACCGCCGGTGAGCGCGGGCACCGGTGTGCGCCGGAATTCGAGCGCAAACAACAGGCCGCCAAACAGCTGGGCCGGCAGCATGCCGGCCGCCAGCACCGCCAGGATCGAGGCCTGGGCAAGGCGGCCGGTATCAGTGGTTGGGGTGTTCATTTCCGATCTCCCGTCCGTGGGAAGGTGAAAGGCGCCCATTGCGGGCGCCCTTCCATGCTGCGCTTAGCGGCTCAGAATTCCAGGTTGTCGATCAACCGGGTCGTACCCAGGCGCGCGGCGATCAGCGCGACACGGCCGCCGCCATCGAAGGTCGGCTCGGCCAGTTCCGGCGTGCGCAACACGGCGTAGTCGACCTGGAAACCATCCGCCTGCAGCGCGGCGGCTGCCTCGGCCTCGATCTGCGCGCGCGACTGGCCAGCCACGTAGCCCTCGCGCATGCCCAGCAGGGTGCGATGGATGCGGGTCGCGACCGGGCGCTGTTCGGCGCTCAGATACTGGTTGCGCGAACTCTTGGCCAGGCCATCGTCGTCACGCACGATGTCCGCGCCGACGATCTGGATCGGGAACGACAGCTCGGCCACCATCTGCTTGATGACGGCCAGCTGCTGGTAGTCCTTGCGACCAAACACGGCCACGTCCGGCTGCACCTGCAGGAACAGGCGCGCGACCACCGTACAGACGCCATCGAAGTGACCCGGGCGGCTGGCGCCCTCCAGCACTTCACTGACACCCGGCGCGTGCATGCGCGTGGTCTTGTCCACGCCCAGCGGGTACATCGCCTCGACACTGGGCAGCCACACCGCATCGCAGCCAGCCTGCTCCAGCCCGGCCACGTCAGCCTCGGGCGTGCGCGGGTAACGGCTGAAATCTTCGTTGGGGCCGAACTGGGTCGGGTTGACGAAGATGCTTGCCACCACCTTGTCGGCGTACTGGCGGGCCAGGGTCACCAGCGAGTGGTGGCCCCCATGCAGGTTGCCCATGGTCGGCACCAGCGCAACGCGCAGGCCTTCGCGCTTCCACTCGGCGATCTGCCCGCGCAGTGCGCCGAGCTCGTTGAAGGTCTGGATCATTGGGCGTAGGCGTGCTGTTCGTCGGGGAAGCTGCCGTCGCGCACGGCGTCGGCATAAGCGCGGGTGGCACCGGCCACCGAACCGCCTTCAGCCAGGAAGTCCTTGACGAACTTCGGACGGCGATGGCCGCTGTCCAGGCCGAGGAAATCGTGCAGCACCAGCACCTGGCCATCGCACTGCGGGCCGGCACCGATGCCGATGGTCGGCACGTCCACCGCAGCGGTGACTTCAGCAGCGACCGGAGTCGGCACGCATTCGAGCACCATGATGCTGGCACCTGCAGCGGCCACGGCCCTGGCATCTTCCACCAGTTGGCGCGCGGCATCGCCACGGCCCTGGATCTTGAAGCCGCCCAGGCGCAGCACCGACTGCGGGGTCAGGCCCAGATGCGCGCAGACCGGAATCTCGCGTTCGACCAGGTAGCGGATGATGTCGACCTTGAAGCCGGCACCTTCGATCTTGACCATCTCCGCGCCGGCCTGCAGCAGCTGCAGCGAGGCATCCAGCGCGCGCTCCGGGGTGGCATCGGCGCCGAACGGCAGGTCGGCCACCAGCAGCGCACGCTGCAGCACGCGGGCCACGGCGCGGGTGTGGTAGACCATGTCGGCCACGGTCACCGGCAAGGTGGAGTCATGACCCTGCACGACCATGCCCAGCGAATCGCCGATCAGGATCAGGTCGACGCCGTTGGCATCGAAGGTGCGGGCGAAGCCGGCGTCGTAGGCGGTCAACATGACCAGCTTCTGGCCATTGCGCTTGGCCTCGGCCAGGGCGGGAACGGTCCAGGGCTTGCTGTCTGCGTGGGTGCTCATGTGCTGATAACCGGGGGAGATAACCCGGCCATTATCACCCTATCGGCGCAATCCCGCAGGCATCCACCCGCATCACTGCATCCTGCACGCGGCCGTGGCCGGGGATGGCCAGATCCGGCGCGATTTCGGCCAGCGGTACCAATACGAAGGCGCGCTCATGCATGTAGGGATGCGGCACCTGCAGGCCAGGCTGATCGATCACCTGCGCGCCATGCAGCAGCAGGTCCAGATCCAGCGCACGCGGCCCCCAGTGCACCTGCGGATCGCGCACGCGGCCGAAATGCCGCTCCAGCGACAGCATCGCCTGCAGCAGTTCGTTGGCCGGCAGATCGGTTTCGACCGCAGCCACCGCATTGACGAACGGCGGCTGATCTTCATTGCCCCAGGCGGGCGTGGCGTACAGGCGCGACGCCCTGTCCACGCGGGTGCCAGGCAGGCCGTCCAGCGCAGCAATCGCTGCGCGGACGGTGGCAGCCGCGTCGCCAAGGTTGGCGCCGAGGCCGATCCAGGCAAGGGTCATCGCTTACTCGCCCGCAGCACCGGCCGGGGCGCCCGGACGGCGACGGCGACGGCGGCGCTTGCGCGGTGCCCCACCCTCTTCGTCAACGCCCTCGTGGTGCAGCGAATCCAGCGACGATTCCAGCTCATGCCCGGATTGCGCCTGCGCTTCACGCCAGAACGCCACATCAGCCTCGTGCTCGGCGGAGGCCACCTGGCGCAGGGCCAGGAAGTCGAACGCGGCGCGGAAGCGCGGGTGGGTCAGGGTACGGAACACGCGCTTGCGCTGGCGCGAACCGAAGCGCGACTGCAGCAGCCAGATCTCCTGCATCGGCAGCGAGAAGCGGCGAGGCAATGCGATGGTGCTCAGCTGCTGCACGGTGACGCGGTCGGCGGCACGGCGCTGCGCTTCTTCTGGCGCCACGCCCTGCTTGAGCAGGGTCGCCTGTGCACGGCAATACGCCGGCCACAGCAGCAGCGCGAACAGGAACGCCGGCGAGACTGGCTCGTCATTGGCCACGCGCGCATCGGTATTGGCCAGGCCTTCCACCAGCATGCGGCGCAGCGCGCCGGTGCGGTTGGACTTGAGGGCCTTGGCACTTTCCGGGAACAGCACGTCCAGCAGGCCGTAACGCTCCAGGCCTTCGAAGCTGGCCACACCGTGCCCGGACAGGAACAGCTTGAGCACTTCCTCGAACAGGCGCGCCGGCGCAGCCTCGTTGAGCAGGCTGGCCAGCTGCGGGATCGGCGTGGCGGTGCCCTCTTCGATCTGGAAGCCGAGCTTGGCCGCCAGGCGCACCGCACGCAGCATGCGCACCGGATCTTCCTGGTAGCGCTGCACCGGATCGCCGATGAGCTTCATCAGGCGCGCCTGCACGTCTTCGAAGCCGCCGGTGTAGTCACGCACCGAGAAGTCCTCGATGGCGTAATACAGGGCGTTGCAGGTGAAGTCGCGGCGGATGGCGTCGTCTTCGATGGTGCCGTACACGTTGTCGCGCACGAGCATGCCGTTTTCCATCTCGCGGTCGCCGCTGCCGTCATCGCTGTTGGCACGGAACGTGGCCACTTCGATGATCTCGCGGCCGAACACAACATGGGCCAGGCGGAATCGGCGGCCGATCAGGCGGCAGTTGCGGAACAACTGCTTGACCTGCTCGGGCGTGGCATCGGTGGCCACGTCGAAATCCTTGGGTTGGCCATTGACCAGCAGGTCGCGCACCGCACCACCCACAAGGTAGGCGCCGAAGCCGGCATCGCGCAGGCGATAAAGCACGCGCAGGGCGTTCGGGCTGATGTCCTTGCGGGAGATCGTGTGCTGGTCGCGCGGGATGACGCGCAGGCTGAACGGTGATGGAGCAGAGGAAATGATGTTGGCGCTTCCGGTTGAAGTTTCGGGATTGCCCAATGGCATCGAGGTGCATATACTAGCGCTCCTGCATCGGCAGCGACACACTGCTCCCTTCGTCTAGTGGTTAGGACGTGGCCCTCTCAAGGCTAAAACAGGGGTTCGAGTCCCCTAGGGAGCACCAGTCGCCGCAGCAGGAACCGAAAAAGCCCGCCTTGTGCGGGCTTTTCTGTTTTCCTGGGTTTGTGGCGTCGGGTGCTTGGTCGCTGTGGCGCCTGCCTGCTTCTGCGTTTGAGGGGGCGGGCCACCCTGGCCTGGACACGCAAAAGCCCATCCATGGCGCCAACGGTCCAGGCCAGGGTGGCCCGCCCCCTCCTTACAGTTTTCCGCGACGGCGGCACGAACAGCCTCGCTCCTCCGCAGCCAACTCAATCCCGACCCGCAGACCTGCGTCCGCCACACGAAATGTGTCGAGAGGCGGCAGGCCAGCCGTCAGCCTTCCATCTGCTCCAGTTCCTTGCCCTTGGTCTCGCGCACGTAGCGGACGACGAAGAAGATCGAAAGGATCGCCACGACCATATAGATGCCGTAGGCACCGGCCAGGCCAATGCCAGCCAGCAGCATCGGGAAGGTCACGGTGATGGCGAAGTTCGAGGTCCATTGCGCCGCACCCGCCACCGCCAGCGCCGGGCCGCGGATCTGGTTGGGGAACATTTCGCCCAGCATCACCCACATCACCGGGCCCCAGGACATGTTGAAGAACACCACGTAGGCATTGGCCGCAACCAGGGCCAGCCTGCCCATGCCATCGGACAGCTGCAGGCGACCGTCGACCAGACTGCCGCTGGCGAAGGCGACCACCATCAACACCAGCGCCCCCGACATGCCGACCGAGCCGATCCACAGCAGCGGCTTGCGTCCGATGCGGTCGATCAGCAGCACGGTCAGCAGGCAGGCACCGATGCTCAGTCCACCGGACAGCACATTGATCAGCAGCGCGTCGCTTTCCGAGAAGCCCACCGCCTGCCACAGCACTGCGCCGTAGTAGAACACCACGTTGATGCCGACCAGCTGCTGGAACATCGCCAGGCCGATGCCCACCCAGAGGATCGGGCGCAGTTTGCCGGTGGCCTTGTCGAGCAGATCGCCGAAGCGCGGCTTGTGCTGGTCCTGGGCCAGGCTGGCTTCGATCTCGGCCTGCTTGGCCGCCGCCGCACCATCGCCATACAACCGTGCCAGCACCACCCCTGCCTGCGCCTGCCGGCCCTTCAGCACCAGGAAACGCGGGCTCTCCGGGATCACCAGCAACAGCAGCAGGAACAGACCCGACGGCAGCGCCTGCATCCAGAACATCCAGCGCCAGGCCTCATGCCCCAGCCACAATGGCTCGGTGGAGGCCCCGGCGGCACGGGCCAGCAGGTAATTGCTGAGGAAGGCGGCAAACAGGCCGCAGATGATCGCCATCTGCTGCACCGTGGCCAGGCGACCGCGATAGCGTGCCGACGCCACCTCGGCGATGTAGGCCGGCGACATCACACTGGCCGCGCCCACTGCGAACCCGCCGAGTACGCGAGCGGCTATGAACAGCCAGGAGGCATGGGCAGCACCGGCACCCAGCGCCGATATCAGGAACAACAGCGCGGACACGATCAGTACGCCGCGACGGCCCAGGCGGTCGCCCAGCCAACCGGCCAGGAATGCACCGATCGCGCAGCCCAGCAGCATCGAGGCGACTTCGAAGCCCAGCGCCGCCTCACTGGAATTGAAGGCTTGGCGCAGGCCGTCGACCGTGCCGTTGATGACACCACTGTCGAAGCCGAACAGGAATCCACCGAGGGTGGCCACGCAGCTGATCAGGACGATGAACGCGGTGTTCTCACCACGGTGCAAGGCGGATCCGGTCTGGATCTGGGACATGGACGTACCTGCTGGGAAGGGGTACCGGCCATCACGGATGACCGGCTGCGCCACAGCGTCGCATGGGCGTTGCCCTGCCGCCAACCGGCCACGGCCGGGCCTGCCAGACGCCCGTTTTCCGCCCTGCGCCGACACCGGGGGCCAACCTGTTCTAGAATTGTCGGGTTCAGGAATCGATCCACCCCCAGCCCATGCCCTTTGTCGTCACCGAAAACTGCATCAAGTGCAAACACACCGATTGCGTGGAAGTGTGCCCCGTGGATTGTTTCCACGAAGGCCCGAACTTCCTGGTGATCGACCCGGATGAGTGCATCGACTGCACCCTCTGCGAACCGGAGTGCCCGGTCAATGCGATCTTCCCGGAGGATGATGTCCCCGCCGGCCAGGAAGGCTTCGTCGCCCTCAATGCCGAGCTGGCCAAAGAATGGCCGGTGCTGACCGTGCGCAAGGACCCGCCTGCCGACGCCGGCGAATGGGACGGCAAGCCGGACAAGCTGAAGCTGCTGGAGCGCTGAGAAGCGCTTGTTGCAGCAAGGAAAAGGGCGCCATCGGCGCCCTTTTCCGTTCCTGGTCCTGGCGGAGGTCGCCGACCAAGGCAGGTAATGCGGTAGCCGCCAACCTTGGTTGGCACAGGAGCGCCGACCAAGGTCGGCCTCTACCCGGGCAGGTGCGGACCTGGGCCCGCCCCCACCCGACCCGCGCTTACTGCGCCAGCTTCGCCTTCAGCGCGGCGATCAGCTTCACCGGGGCCTCGGCGGTGGCCGGCAGGCCACGCGGGTCGACCGCGGAAATGTACGCGCCGGCGTCGACGGCAACCACACGCACCAGGAAGTTGCTGCCTTCATAGGCTACATCGTACGAGCCCAGCAGCTGCGCGCGGCTGGCGATGGTCACGCCTTCCACGCCTTCCAGCGCGGTACCGACCTTGGCGAAGGCTTCATCCTTGCCACCGGCAATGGTGAAACCGGTGTTGCCCACAGCCGGAGCCGCCGCAACCGGCGCAGCCGGCTTGGTCGCCGACGCCAGCGTCGGCACCTTGTTATCACCGGTGGTCGCCGGCAGGTTCAGGTCCGGCGGCACTTCCAGCGGACGCATTTCCGGGGCCAGGGCATAGTCGCCCTTGACGCCACGCTTGAAGCAACCAGTGGTGCCGGCGGCGACGGCCACAGCAAGCAGGGCGTAGGACAGCACGCGGACAGTGGAAACGGATTGACGCATGTGAATCTCCTGGGTCAGACCAAGACGGAAGGTCAGTGGCTGGAAAGGGCTTCGAGGGCGGCGATGTCGCCGGCAAGGTGATCGGCAGCCCGATGATGCGCTGCCGACAACGGCAGCAGCGGCAGGCGCAGGTCGTGGCCGATGCCGATGCGGCGCAGCAGCGCCTTGACCGGGATCGGATTCGGCTCGACGCCACAGAACTCATGGAACGGCTGCAGGCGCGCATCCCATGATTCGGTAGCTTCGTGGTCGTGGGCGGCCGCCAGCTCGCACATCCGGCGGTAGGCGCCCGGCAGCACATTGGAACCGACCGAGATCAGGCCATCGATGCCAGCCCGGATCGAACGCGCGGCAGTACCGTCATCGCCACTGAGCACGGCGAACTGCGCGCTGCGCAGCGCCAGCAGCGCCTGCACCCGGCCGGTGTCACCCACGGCCTCCTTGATGCCGACGATGTTGGGATGGCTGGCCAGCTCGGCCACGGTCTCCGGCTGCATGTCGCAACCAGTACGGCCAGGCACGTTGTACAGCACGACCGGCAACCCGCCCTGGTCGGCAACGGCACGGTAGTGCGCGATCAATCCGGCCTGGGTCGGCCGCACATACGGCGGGGTGACCACCAGCGCGTGGCTGGCACCGAGCGCGGCGGCGCGGCGGGTCTGTTCGATGGTTTTGGCGGTGCCCGACAGGCCGGTACCGGCCATGACCGGAATGCGGCCGCCGATACGCTCGACCGCGCTGGCCAGCAGCTGGTCGTACTCGGCATCGGTGAGGGTTGCCGCTTCGCCGGTCGAGCCAGCTACGACAACGCCATGGACGCCACCTTCCAGTTGCAGGTGCAGCAGGCGCTGCCAACCGTCGGGATCGAGGGCGCCGTCGGCCCGGAACGGGGTCGCCAGCGCGGTGATGAGGCCGGAAAGGGACAAGGACGTGCTGCTCTTGGCTGGAAAGGGAAACGCCCGCCACGAAAGGCCGGGGGCGACCTGAATGTTACTTGCGGCGCGAAACCACGGGCAAGTATGCTGGACACCGGTGGATCCCCGCCTCTGGCGGGCATTCAGACTAACGCATGCATTACCCGGAATCGCCTTGACCGACACCACCCCGCGCCCCGCGCCGAGCGAAAACCACCTCCTGATCAACGCCTATACGACGCATCCGGAGTCCCCCCTGCTGTCCGTCACCCGCCGCATTGCCGACAGCGGCTGCAATCTGGTGGACGCGCGCCTGGCCACGGTCGGTCGCGATGTGTCCGTCACCGCCCTGGCCACCGGCTCCTGGGATTCGGTGGCCAAGCTGGAAGCGATGCTGACCCGGCTGGAGCGCGAAGAAGGCCTGAAGCTGGTCTGGTACCGCACCGCTGCCAAGCAGGCGCAGTCCAACCTGCTGCCGTACATCGTGGAGGTGATCGCCGCCGACAAGCCGGGCATCCTGTTCCAGCTGGCCGACTTCTTCGACCGCCAGGGCATCACCATCGAGAGCCTGCAGAGCACGCGTTACCGCGCCATGCAGACCGGTGCGGAAATGTTCAGCGCGCAGGTCACCATCGGCGTGCCGGCCAACATGCACATCGCCGCGCTGCGCGACGATTTCCTCGAGTTCTGCGACCACTTGAACCTGGACGCGATCATGGACCCGATGAAGTTCTGAATTTCGCGCGCCTCTCACAGGCGCGTGGCGTTTCATGCAATTGTCTTGGAAAGAACCCAGGCTCGACAGAAGGACCTCATGAACAACGGCGACACCCTGGACAGCACCACTCTTTCCCTGCCGCTGGCACTGTCCGGCGGCGAACAGGCCACCCTCGGCGACTACGCCGGCCAATGGCTGGTGCTGTACTTCTACCCGAAAGACAGCACCCCCGGCTGCACCACCGAAGGCATCGACTTCAACGCGCTGCTACCGAAGTTCAGGAAGGCCGGTGCCGTCGTGCTGGGCGTGTCGCGTGATTCGGTGAAGTCGCACGACAATTTCTGTGCCAAGCAGGGCTTCGCGTTCCCGCTGGTCAGCGATGGCGACGAAGCGCTGTGCAGCGCCTTCGACGTGATCAAGATGAAGAACATGTACGGCAAGCAGGTACGTGGCATCGAGCGCAGCACCTTCCTGATTTCCCCCGACAGCCGCATCGTGCAGTCCTGGCGCAAGGTCAAGGTCGCCGGCCATGCCGATGCCGTTCTCGCCGAACTGAAGGCCTCCCAGTCCAAGTGAGTCCCACTGCCTACTGTGTCTGCCATCACCCTGCCCCGCAGCAGGCCGTGATGGTTTTCCCCTGTCCGTAACCAGGAATCGACGATGACCCGAGGCAAGCGCATCTACGTGCTGGATACCAACGTGCTGATGCACGATCCCACCGCGCTGTTCAAATTCGAGGAGCACGACGTCTACCTGCCCATGCAGGTGATCGAGGAGTTGGACAACGGCAAGAAGGGCACCACCGAGGCGAGCCGCAATGCGCGCCAGGTCAGCCGCTTCCTCAACGAGCTGGTGCAGGCCTCGGGCCTGGACAACCTGGCCGACGGCATTCCGCTGCAGCGGCCGCAGGGCCTGCAGCTGCGCGGCAAGCAGAGCGTGGGCCTGCTGCGCTTCCAGACCAGCCATTTCGACGCCGGCAAGAGCTTCGGCAAGGTGATCCCGGACAACGCCATCCTCGGCGCGATCCTGGCCCTGAAGGAAGAGACACCTGAGATCCCGGTGGTGTTCGTTTCCAAGGACATCAACCTGCGGATCAAGGCAGCGATCGCCGGCATCGTGTCCGAGGACTACGAGAACGACCGCGCGCTGGATGATTTCAGCCTGCTCTACACCGGCGCCACCGAGCTGCCGGAAGACTTCTGGAAGCGCCACGGCGATGACCTGCGCAGCTGGAGCGACAAGGGCCGTACCCATTACGAAATCCAGGCGCAGGACGGCGAAGAGTGGTACCCGAACCAGTACGTCTACCTGCCCGGCGAAGACGAAGTCGAGCTGCGCGTCAGCCGCGTGGTCGGCGATGGCAAGGTGGTGCTGTCGCTGGTCGATGATTTCCGCCACGGCAGTCACGCCGTATGGGGCATCAGCGCGCGCAACCGCGAACAGAACTTCGCGCTCAATGCGCTGATGGACCCGGAAATCGACTTCGTCACCCTGCTCGGCACCGCCGGTACCGGCAAGACCCTGCTGGCCCTCGCCGCCGGCCTGGCACAGACGATGGACCAGCAGCGCTATCGCGAGATCATCATGACCCGCGCCACCGTCAGCGTCGGCGAAGACATCGGCTTCCTGCCCGGCACCGAGGAAGAGAAAATGACGCCATGGATGGGCGCGTTGACCGACAACCTGGAAGTGCTCACGCACAACCAGGAAGGCGGCACCTGGGGCCGCCAGGCCACCAACGACCTGCTCGCCAGCCGCATCAAGATCCGCTCGATGAACTTCATGCGCGGCCGCACCTTCCTGTCGCGCTACCTGATCCTGGACGAGGCGCAGAACCTCACCCCGAAGCAGATGAAGACGCTGATCACCCGTGCCGGCCCCGGCACCAAGATCGTCTGCCTGGGCAACGTCGAGCAGATCGACACCCCGTACCTGACCGAGACCACCTCGGGCCTGACCTACGCGGTCGACCGTTTCAAGAACTGGCCGCACAGCGCGCACATCACACTACGTCGTGGCGAGCGCTCGCGCCTGGCCGACTACGCCTCGGAGGTGTTGTGAACCGCTGCACCCGCCTGCTGCTGCCCACGGCTGCGATCACCCTCGCAGCCGTGCTCGGCGCCTGCACCACCACGCGCGGCCCGGCCAGCGTGCCGACCGCAGAGCGTACCGGCCAGTCCTGGGTGGTCACCCGCCCGATCATCGCCGCGCAGGTGCTCGACACCTGCTCGCGCGCCAGCCCCGGCCGCGAGGCCGGGCGGGTCAGCGGCTACTGGGCACCCAGCCGGCAGCAGATCGACCAGCTGGAAGCGAAGCTGCCTTCGCTGGAAGCACAGGTTCCCAAGGTGCTGGACTTCGATCGCCAGTACGTCGGCATCGAAAGCGCAGGCAAGCGGCTGATCTACATCAACGCCTTCCACCTGCCTGACGATGGCAGCATCAATCCGGCCCGTAAGGCGATCCGCGTCTGCGATGGCGGCACGCAGTTCTGGGGCGCCGTGTTCGATCCCGCCAGCAACACCTTCAGCGAGCTGCAGTTCAACGGCGGCTTCGGCGGGCCCTGAGGGGGCCCCGCCGATGGGAATACGCCTGCCCACCTGGGTCTGGATCGGCGCGGTCGCGCTTTCATGCGTGGCCGGCATGGTCAATGTGGTTGGCTTCCTGGGGTTCGAACACCAGGCCGTCAGCCACATGACCGGCAGCACCAGCCAGTTGGGCATGGCGCTGGCACAGGGCGACTGGCGTGCGGTCGGCCACCTGTGGGGGCTGCTGATCGCGTTCGCGCTGGGCGCGATGCTCAGCGGCCTGCTGATCCAGGACAGTGCCCTGCAGCTTGGCCGCCGCTATGGCGTGGCGCTGGCACTGGAATCGGCACTGCTGCTGGTCGCCATCCCGCTGTTCGAACAGCATCAGATCTGGGGTGCGCTGGCCGCCGCCATGGCCTGCGGCCTGCAGAACGCGATGGCTACCACCTTCAGTGGCGCGGTGGTGCGCACCACCCACCTCAGCGGCATGTTCACCGACCTCGGCATCGGCCTCGGCCACCTGCTGCGCGGGTTGCCGTTGCAGGTGCGCCGACTGACCCTCAGCGGCCTGATCATCAGCGGCTTCCTCGCCGGCGGCGTCATCGGCGCCTGGCTGTTCATGCGCTGGCAGTACGACGCCCTGCTCGCCCCCGCCCTGCTGACCGGGCTGACAGGGCTGGGCTATGTGGTGTACCAGCAGTGGGCGCGCTGGCGGCATTGAATCAAAGGCATCCACGCATGGCGTGGATCTACCTTCCCCTGCTGGACCACGGCACAATCACCTGATGAGCCCGACCACTCCCGTTTCCGCCCTGACCATCGCCGGCTCCGATTCCGGCGGCGGCGCCGGCATCCAGGCTGACCTCAAAGCCTTCGCCGCGCACCGCGTGCACGGCCTCTCGGCGATCGCTGCGCTGACAGCGCAGAACACCCGCGGCGTCATTGCCGTGCACGTACCACCGATCGACTTCCTGCGTGCACAGCTGGACGCCTGCTTCGACGACTTCGACATCCACGCCGTGAAACTCGGCATGCTGGCCAATGCCGAAGTGATCAACGCCGTCGCCGACGCACTGGAGCGCCACCGGCCGCCGCATGTGGTGCTGGACCCGGTGATGGTCGCCACCAGCGGTGCTCGCCTGCTTGAAGACAGCGCGCTGCAGGCGATGCGTGAGCGCCTGATTCCGCTAGCCACGCTGATCACCCCGAATACCCCCGAAGCAGAACTGCTGGTAGGCCGGAAGATCAGCAACGGCGATGACGCCGAACAGGCCGCTGCCGCACTGCTTGGCCTCGGCGCCGGCGCAGTACTGCTCAAGGGCGGGCACCTGCATGAAGGCAACCGGGTGATCGACCGTTACTTCGACGGCGTCAGCAGCGAAGAATTCATCCACGCTCGCCTGCCGCTGGACGCACACGGCACCGGCTGCACGCTGGCCTCAGCCATCGCCGCGCAGCTGTGCAACGGCCTGAGCCTGGCCAACGCCTGCGAAGCCGGCATCGACTACGTCGCACGCGGGCTGCAGCAGGGCTACGCGCCTGGCCGCAGCGAGGTGCTGGTGCTCGACCACTTCGGCGCGGCGCCTCACGCATGAGCCTCGCACCGGACGTCCTTGCCGTGCAGTGCACTGATGGCCATCGCTACGAAGTGATCGCCTGCGTGCCCGCACAGCCCATCGCGCGCCTGCTGTGGCTGCCAGCACTGGGTGTGGCCGCACGCCATTACCTGCCGCTGGCACAGGCGCTGGCGGCGAAGGGCGTGGCGGTGTACCTGCACGAGTGGCGCGGCAACGGCAGCAGCTCGCTACGTCCGTCACGCACGCAGGACTGGGGCTATCGCGAAGTACTCGATCAGGATCTGCCGAGCAGCCAGGGCGTACTGGCCTCAGCGGATTACGAAGCAGGCGCCCTGCCCTGGATCATCGGTGGCCACAGCCTGGGTGGGCAGCTGGCCTGCGTGCACGCCGGTCGCCATCCGCAGCACTTCAATCGGCTGTGGCTGGCCGCCAGTGGCTCACCGTTCTGGCGCAGCTTCCCGCCGCCACGCGGCTGGCTGCTGCCGCTGGTCTATCGCTTCCTGCCGTGGATCGCACAGCGCCAAGGCGTGCTGCATGGCCGTCGCCTGGGCTTTGGTGGAACCGAAGCACGTGGGCTGATCGCCGACTGGGCGCGCGTGGGCCTGAACAATCACTACGCCGCCGCGGGCATGGCCGAAGATCTCGACGCACAGATGGCACGCATGCATGGCAGCGCACAGGCGGTGCTGATGGAACACGACTGGTTGGCACCGACCGGATCGATGCAGACGTTGCTGGCCAAGCTGCCGAATGTGGCCGCGCAGCTGCACGTGCTTTCCGCGCAGGAGCTGGGCACGCGTGCCGATCACTTCGCCTGGCTGAAGGCACCGGACGCCGTGGCTGACAGCTTTTTCATTCAGTTGGGTGAAAATTTTCACAAAACTGTTGACGGTCCGCGCCGGGATCCGCATAATTCCGCTCCTGTCGCAGGGCGCCCGTAGCTCAGTTGGATAGAGTACCTGGCTACGAACCAGGCGGTCGGGAGTTCGAATCTCTCCGGGCGCACCACTCGACAGGTTTTCAGCATCCGCCGCTGAAAATGCAGTAAAATTAAGCAGTAAGTTGATTGTGTACCGCGCGCCCGTAGCTCAGTTGGATAGAGTACCTGGCTACGAACCAGGCGGTCGGGAGTTCGAATCTCTCCGGGCGCACCATACACCGTCAGCACAACAAGTTTATGTAATTGGCGCCCGTAGCTCAGTTGGATAGAGTACCTGGCTACGAACCAGGCGGTCGGGAGTTCGAATCTCTCCGGGCGCACCATTACACCGAAACAGCAGGCCTCGGCCTGCTGTTTTTTTATGTGTGTTTTTCGGCAGGGCTGCGCCCTGCACCCGCCGAAGCAACGGCCGGAGCAACAGCAACAGCACACATTCCGTGGGGTGGCGCGGCGGTGTCGGAGTGCGGGGACGCCGTGAACCCGTCCATGGGGGCTTGGCCGCGGCATCCATGCCGCGGACACCCCGCACTCCGACACCGCCCCACCTCTGACAGATTTCCGCGATCTGATGGATCCACGCCATGCGTGGATGAATCTTCATCGAGTTCGAATATTTCGACAATTGATGGAAGAGCATCCACGCATGGCGTGGATCTACCGTGTCGACCAAGGTCGACACCTACCAACAGCACCGGGACTCTGTCGAAGGCGGGGTGGGTCCGGTTGCGGGAGTGTCCGCGGCATGGATGCCGCGGCCAAGCCCCCAAGGGTGAGGGTGCTTTGCTTGCGAAGCACTGCTTCGCAAGCGCCCGAACGCACAGCCGCCAGCGGCTGGGCCGGACCGCGGAGCGGGGTTTACGGCGTCTCCCGCAACCGGACCCACCCCGCCTCCCCACAGGAAACCAGCTTCTGCTGTTGCTGTTGCTGTTGCTCCAGCTCGTAGCGGGTGCAGGGCGCAGCCCTGCCGTACCCCTAACCCCGTGCCATTGACTGCCACCACTGCGACAGCAGCTCCGGCCTGCGCAGGCGGTCTCGCCACCAGCGCAGTGCGGCGCCATCTTCTCCGGTACGCCAGGCCAGCCAGAACGTCTCTTCCGGCTTGTGCTCCTCCACTTCGCGGATCACCAGCTGGCCGCGCGCTACTGCCGCGCGCGCGCACGGCTCGGGCAGGAATCCGAAGCCCACACCCTCGCATTGCAGCTTCAGCTTGCTGGCCATGTCCGGCACCGTCAGCATTTCCTGCCCCATCAACAGGCCGACCGTGCGTGGCAACAGCCGCCGCGCCGAATCGGAGACGGCGATCGCGCAATGCTCGACCAGCTGCTCGCGACCGAGCACGCCCGGCACCGCCGCCAAGGGATGATCGGGCGCGACCGCGAACACGAACTCCACCGTGCCCAGCGGCTCGACCACGTAACCACCGCCACTGGGGCCCTCGCCCGGCGCACCGACCAGCAGGTCGGCACGGCGGTCCAGCAGGGCTTCCCAGGTGCCGGACAGGGCCTCGCCAATCAGCCGCAGCCGGGTCGGCGCCTCGGCCTCACGGAATGCGGCGATATCCGGCCCCAACAGCCAGGTCGGAAACACCGAGTCGACCGCCAGGGTCAGCTCGGTCTCCCAGCCCGAGGCCACCCGCCGCACCCGCAGCTCCAGCTCACGCGCGGCGCGCAGCAGGTGCCTGCCCTCTTCCAGCAGCGCGCGGCCGGCCTCGGTCGGTTCGGCGCGCGGTCCGACCCGGTCGAACAGCTGCACACCCAGATCCTCCTCCAGCTTGGCCACGGTATAGGAGATGGTCGAGGGTACTTTGTGCAGGGCCTTGCCGGCGCCGGCGAAAGAGCCGCGGCGGTCGATGGCATCCAGGATCTGCAGAGCATCGAGGCTGAGCTTGAGCATTCGAATTTTTCGATGATGGCTGTCAAAACTATCCGTTTTTCAAAGCCGGGGCGCAAGCGGATACTTCTCTCCAACGGGAAAACACAGCGGCCAGAGGCCCATCCCGCCCCATCGAAACCATCGAACAAGGAGATTCCATCATGCTGCAGATCCGCAAGAGCGCTACCCGTGGCCTGGCCGAGCATGGCTGGCTGTCCTCGCGCCATACCTTCTCCTTCGCCAACTACTACGACCCCCGTTACGTCAGCTTCGGCCCGCTGCGGGTGATCAACGAAGACAAGGTGATCGGCGGCCAGGGCTTCGGCACCCACAGCCACAGCAACATGGAGATCGTTTCCTATGTACTGGGCGGCGCGCTGGAGCACAAGGACTCGATGGGCACCGGTTCGGTGCTGCGCTACGGCGACGTGCAGCGCATGAGTGCCGGCAGCGGTGTCAGCCACAGCGAGTTCAACCATTCGGCCGATGAGCCGGTGCACTTCCTGCAGATCTGGATCTTCCCGGACGCGGAGAACATCACCCCGTCGTACGAGGAGACCCACTTCGCGCCGGAGACCAAGCGCGGCCAGCTGCGCCTGATTGCCTCGCCTGACGGTGCCGACGGCTCGCTGCGTATCCACCAGGATGCCCGCATCTTCGCCGCCATCCTCGATGGCGGCCAGAAGCTGCACCACGCGCTTGGCAACGGTCGTGGCGCCTATGTGCAGGTGGCGCGGGGCCAGCTGCAGGTCAACGGCATCACCCTGGAAGCCGGCGATGCGCTGCAGGTCAGCGACGAAGCACAGCTGACCCTGGAAAACGGCAACGACGCAGAAGTGCTGGTGTTCGACCTGCCGCTGTAACGACAACGCCCGCGATGCTCCAGTGCATCGCGGGCGCATTTCTGTAGCGCCGGGCCCACGCTCGGCTGCTGTTTGCCTGGATCAGGCCATGCACGGCCAGCCGAGAGCGGGCTCGGCGCTACAGCACCACCGGCGTCAGAACTTGTACGTCATCGCCAGGCGTACGTTGCGCGGCTCACCCCAGGTATAGGTGCTGTACCAGCTGAAGATCGTGTAGTACCGCTTGTCCAGCAGGTTGTTGACGTTGAGCGTAGCCGACAGGCGATCACTGAATTCATAACGCGCCATCGCATCCAGCAACCAATACGGTTGGGTGCGATGCACCACCTTGGCCTGCGTGGCCGGGTTGGTGATCTCACCGAAAGTGGAATCCTGCCAGCGCGCACCACCACCCAGCGTCAGCCCCTTCCAGTCGCCGCGCAGGCGGTAGCTGGTGTGCAGGCTGAACTGATTCTCCGGCTCCAGCGTCGACACCTTGGTCCCGGCCTGGCGTGCGATCTTGTGGGCGAAACCACCCTGCACCTGCCAGCCCTCGGCCAGCTGGCCGGACAGCTCCAGCTCATAGCCCTTGGTGCGCACGCCCATCAGCGCGCGGTAGGCGATGTCGCCGGTCGGCGTCTTGCCACCGGAAGGCTGGGCGAAGTTGTCCTGGTCGAGCTGGAACAGCGCCGCACTGGCGTTGAAGCGGCCATCGAAGAATTCCGCCTTCAGGCCCATCTCGTAGCTGCGTCCTTCCAGCGGATCCAGCGCCTTGCCCTGTTCGTCGCGCTCGCCCTGCGGCTTGAAAATGGTGCTGTAGCTGGCATACACCGAATAGTGTTCGCCGAGGTCGTAGACCACGCCGGCATACGGTACGAACACGCCGGTCTCGCGCGTCTGCGGCGAGCGGTAGCTGGCCAGGCGGCTGCCGACGATCACCTTCAACGGATCGGCAACATCGAAGCGGCCGACCACATAGACGCCGTTCTCGCGGGTCACTTCATTGTTGTCGTAGCCCCGCTGCCATTGCGGCTCGGGAATGTCCCCCTGCCACGCGCGATAGTCCGGCACCGCTGTCGGGTAGCCGGGCTGCGGTGAGTAACCGGTGTTGGTCCAGCGCTTGCGCGACGCGCTGCCGCCGACCACCAGTTCATGCTCGCGCCCAAGCAGGCCGAAGCGCCCGCTGACGTAGAAGTCGGCGGCGTTGCTGACGGTCTTGCCGACATACTTGCCCAGCCACAGCGACACGCCTTCGCCGGTAACCGGATCGGGATTGCCACCGGCCGCGCCGGCCAGGGCCGCGTCATAGCCATTGACCTGATGGTTGAGCTGCAGCTTGGCAACCCAGTCATTGTTGAACGTGTGCTCCAACGTGGCGAAGCCGGTGCGCACGTACTGGCGCCAGCCGCTCCAATGGGTGCCATTGTTGAACGAACGCGGCATGTCGTTGAAGTTGCCCTGGCTGTCCAGCAGCGGGATGCCGCCCCAGGTCGAGCCCTTCGGATCGCTCTCCAGTACGTCCCCGCCGACAGTCAGCAGGGTGCGCTCGCCCACGTCGGCCTCAAGCACTGCGTAGCCCACCTTGCTGGTGCGCTGGTAGAAATCGAGATTGGAATGCTTGTCCTGCCAGGCACCAACGGCACGGCCACGCACACGACCATCGGCGGTCAGCGGACCACCCACATCGATCTCGGCGCGGTAGTCGTCCCAGCGGCCCACACCCAGCGTCGCACTACCTGCGAAGTCCTTGCCCGGCTTCTTGCGCACCAGGTTGATGGTCGCGCCTGGATCGCCCATGCCGGTCAGCAGGCCGGTGGCGCCCTTGAGCACTTCAATGCGGTCGTAGATGGCGGTGTCGCTGAGCGTGTTACCGGCCGAGTAGGCCGAGTCGCGCGACATCGGGATGCCGTCGTACTGGAAGTTCTGCACGGCGAATCCGCGTGCGTAGTACTCGGTGCGCTCGCTGTCGTAGGTCACGATGCTGATGCCCGGGGTCACCCGCATCACGTCATCGATGCCGTCCAGGCCGAAGTCGTCCATCTGCGCGCGGGTGATCACGCTGATGGTCTGCGGGGTCTGCCGCGGGGTCAACACCAGCCGGGTGGCGGTGGCGATGGTGCCCGGCGTGTAGGCGCCGCTGCCTTCGGTGATGGTGCCGAGCTGGTTGGCGGTGACCTGTACGGTCTGCAGGGTCTGCGAGGCGGGCGCCGGCTTGGCCTTGTCCTCGTCCTGGGAGGACTGGGCGGCCGCGGTGCCGCCGCTCAGTGCAAGCAGCAGCAGACCCTGGGCCAGCGCATGCGACAGCGGCAGGCGACGTGGAAACGGGAGCGGAAAACGGACAGGCACAGACGACACGACGGGACCTCCACGATCGAGTGGGATCCTCTGGCGGCGGCTGGAGGCGGGATGGGAATGGGGCCGGATGGCCGCAGGCGCAGGAGTTTACTCCCCTGCGCCCCGGCTGTCGTGCGGTATGCCGTCGCGCGCGTCGCGATGGCGCCGGATCAGCCGCCTACGGCGGCACAGGCCTCAAGAATCAACGCGGTCACCTCGGCCGGTTTCGAGGCCAGCGAGGCATGGCTGGCATCCAGTTCCAGCAAGCGCTTGGGTTGCATCCGACCAGCCATGACCTTCTGGTTCTCCGGCGAGATCATCCGGTCATGGCGGGACAGCTGGTACCAGCTCGGCTTGTGCTTCCACGCCGGGTCGCTGACCGCATCGCCGAAAGTGCTGGCCAGCGGCGCCTTCTGGGTCACCGCCATCACCCGGCCGTCGTCGTCACTCAGGTCCTGGCAGAAGCTTTCATGGAACTTGTCGGCACGCAGCCACAGGTAGCCATCGCTGTCCGGCGCCAGATTCGGTGCCGCATCCGGCAGATGCTGCTGGGTGATGCCACCTGGACTCTCGCCGGCATCCGGGGCGAACGCCGCGATGTAGACCAGGCCCTTCACGTTGGCCTCGTTGCCGGCCTGGCTGATCACCGCACCACCATAGGAGTGGCCGACCAGCAGCACCGGCCCGTCGATCTGCCGGATCATTTTCTGGGTGCGGCCGGCATCATCGGCCAGCGAGGTGAGCGGCAGTTCCACCGCCTGCACGCGGTCATGGCCGTTGCGATGCAGCTCCAGGATCACTTTGGCCCAGTGTGCGGCCCCGCCCCAGAAACCATGGACGAGGAGGATGGTCGGTGTCGTGCTCATGTACGGATCTCCGGCAGCGGCCGGCGGAATGCCGACCGTGTCGCCACTGTCCGCGTGGGGCGTTAATCACTGGTGACGCATTCGGGTCACTGCAATCGTATGCGTCGCTTGATCTCACGCATGGCACTTGCCCATCCGGCCTGAAAACGTTTTCATGGATACTCCTTGGAGCTTCGCACCGCGCATGACGCCCTCATCCCCACGTGCCCAGCAGCACGCCACCCGTGCCGCCTTCTTCATTCCCGGATTCGCCACCGCTGCCTGGGCGCCGATGGTGCCCTATGCCAAAGCCAAGGCCGGGTTGTCCGATGCCAGCCTCGGCGCGGTACTGCTGTGCCTCGGCCTGGGCTCGTTGCTGGCGATGCCGTTGGCCGGTGCCTTGACCGGCCGCCTCGGCTGCCGCCGGCTGCTGGTGGTGACCTGCGCGATGGTGCTGTTGGCATTGCCACTGCTGGCGCTTGCGCCCTCGCCTTTCGCACTGGGCGCTGCTCTGTTCGTATTCGGTGCCGGCGTGGGCGCGATGGACTGCACGGTGAACATGCAGGCGGTGGCGGTCGAGCGCGACGCCGGGCGCGCAATGATGTCCGGCTTCCACGCCTTCTACAGCATCGGTGGTTTTGTCGGTGCTGGCTGCATGACCGGCCTGCTGATCCTGGGTACGCCGTTGTGGCTGGCCGCGCTGGTCTCGGTAGCGGCGCTGCTGGTGGTGGCGGCGCTGTCGGCCCCGCACTGGCGCCCACAACGGATCCTGCACGAAGGGCCGCTGCTGGCACTGCCGCACGGCGTGGTCCTGTTCATCGGCGTGCTGGCCTTCGTGGTGTTCCTCGGCGAAGGTTCGATGCTGGACTGGAGTGCGGTGTTCCTGGCCGAAGTACGGCAGGTGCCACGCGACCAGGCTGGTGCGGGCTTCGCGCTGTTCACCCTGGCGATGACCGCGATGCGCCTGTTCGGCGACGGTATCGTCGAGCGCCTGGGCCGGACCCGCACGATGGTCTTCGGCGGCATCACCGCTGCGGTGGGTTTCACCCTGGCCACGCTGGTGCCGTCATTCCCGGTGGCGCTGGCCGGCTACGTGCTGGTCGGGCTGGGCTGCGCCAACATCGTGCCAGCGCTGTTTTCCATGGCGGGCCAGCAGCGGGTGATGCCGGAGAGCATCGCCATCACTGCGGTTACCACACTGGGGTACGCCGGCATCCTCGCCGGCCCGGCAGCGATCGGTGCACTGGCACACGCCACCAGCCTCGGCTTCGCCTTCCTCTGCGTGGCCGCGCTGCTGCTGGGCGTAGCCGCGTCGGCGCGCTCACTGGCACGACGCCTGCCCTGACAGAAAAGGGGACGGAGGGGATTAAGTCGTTTCTAGCCCAGGTGTGCGGGAAACGACCTAATCCACTCCGCCCCCTTTTTTCAGCTGCGCGCCGGAGCCTTCACCGGCGTATCGGTTTCGTGCACCAGCCATTCGGCCTGGGCGGGCAGCTGCGGTGCCGGGCAGGTGCTTTCCGGATGGTGCTCGTCGCGTGCCATCCAGTCGTCGACCACACCGGCCAGCAGATCCAGCCTCAGCGGCAGGGTGATGTGATCTTCGCCGCGCATCTCGATGTAGTGCGCGCGCGGATTGGCCTGCGCCAGTTCGCGGCCCTGGCTGACCGGGATGTGCTGGTCGCCCTGCCCGTGCAGAAGCAGTACGCAGGCGTGGGTATCGGCCAACGCGCGCGCCACGTCCACACGGTCGAGATCGACGTCGATGCGGCGGCTTGCCGCGGCGACCACCTGGTCGATGTCCTGGCCACCGTAACGCCAGCGCGCGTAGGAGGCTACCGCCTGCGCCTTCAACCCTTCCGGCTGCAACCCCATCAGATGCGGGATCATCGTACGGATGGCCACCCCGGCATTGGCGAATGACTCCATCGCTACCACCCCGGCAACCTGATCGCCCAGCTTGTCGGCGGTGAACACTGCGGTGGCCGCACCGTATGACACACCGAACAGGTACAACGGGCCGGTCACTTCGCCGCGTGCACGCAACTCACCGATCACATCGACCACGTCATCGGATTCATAGGTGCCATAGCCGGACGGACCGGCACCGGACTGGCCGTGGTTGCGCAGGTCGAGGGTGACCACGCGGTAGCCGGACTCGGCCAACTGCAGCGACCACGGCAACATCGAATCACCGTTCATCATCCAACCGTGCAGCAGCACCACGGTGCCGCGCGGTGCCTGCGCGTGGAAGGGCTGCGGCACGGCCAGGCTCAAGCCGGTATCCAGCGGCAGGCCGTTCTCGTGGCGCTGCGGCAGGTAGTGGTAGCGGGCACCGTAGTTACCCGGATCGAACACGCGCCAGAAGATCGGCACGCCATCGCGCCCCGCTGCGAAACCATGGCGATTGGGCAACTCGGCAATGGCGGCGGCAATGCGCGGGCGATCGAGCAGGGTCGACACGCCACCCGGCGCGATCAGCCGATCAGCGAGCGAGGTGGAGGATGCATTGATGGAGGAGGAGCATGCAGCCAGCCACAGGCCGGCGCACGCCAGCAACAACAGCAGCAGGCGCTTCATATCACGTCGTAGGGGTGAATCAGACAAGTGGCGACGTTAACGCCCCACCCGACCGGCCATCTATCGCGCGTGGATGACGGCTTGATGACAACGCGGGAACGATTCAGCTTGGTGTACAAGCTGTATCTGTTCAGTCATTGATCCGGATCAATGAACGCGCGTGCGCGATTGCCCACAGTGCCGCCATGCGCACCTCGTTCAAGCTCGCCATTGCCCTGGCCGCCACCGTGGCCGCCGCCTACGGCATCGCCCGCACCACGCCCTACTGGTTCGCACCGCGACAGGAGGCGAAGGTCAACGTCCACGACCTGGCGCTGATCGCGCAGGGGCAATACCTGTCGCGCGCGGCCGACTGCGCTGCCTGCCATACCGCGCCGGGCGGCAAGCCGTTCGCCGGTGGACTGGGCATGCAGACGCCGATGGGCACGATCTATTCGACCAACATCACGCCCGATCCGGACACCGGCATTGGCGCCTACGACTACGCCGACTTCGAGCGCGCGGTCCGTCGCGGCATCCGTCACGATGGGCAGCCGTTGTATCCGGCAATGCCGTACGCCTCATACGTGATCGCCAGCGATGCCGAGATCAAGGCGCTGTACGCCTACTTCATGGGCTCGGTGCAGCCGGTGAAGCAGGACAACGCCGACAGCACGATTCCGTGGCCAGCCAACATGCGCTGGCCACTGGCCTGGTGGCAGCTGCTGTTCGCACGCCCGCGCAGCTTCAGCCCGGATCCAGCGCTGGATGCCGGCGAGCAGCGTGGTGCAGAACTGGTGGAAGGCCTGGCTCACTGCGGCGCCTGCCACACGCCACGCGGGCTGGCCTTCCAGGAAAAGGCGATGGCCGACGATGGCAGCCGCCAGTTCCTGTCCGGTTCGGTACTGGAAGGCTGGTACGCGAAGAACCTGCGCAATGAATCGACCGGCCTGGCCAGCTGGAGCGAGGGCGAGATCGTCGACTTCCTGCGCACCGGCCGCACCGATCGTTCGGCGGCCTTCGGTGGCATGGCCGATGTGGTCGAGCACAGCACGCAGTACCTGTCCGACGCCGACCTGCTGGCCATGGCACGCTACCTGAAACAACTGCCGGCACGCGAGGGCCGCAGCGCACAGTGGTCACCGGGTACCGACACCACCACCGCCGCACTGCGCAGTGCCGACTATCGCGTGGCCGGCTCGCTGGCCTATGCAGAGCACTGCCAGGCCTGCCATCGCGCCGACGGCCGCGGCATGCCACGGGTCTACCCAGCACTGGCTGGCAACTCGATCGTGTTCGCCGATGATCCCAGTTCGCTGGTGCAGGTGACCCTGATCGGTGGCCGCACGCCGCATACCCCGCACGACCGCATGGCGTTCACCATGCCCGGTTTCGAGCAGCTGCCGAATGCACAACTGGCACAAATCCTGACCTTCATCCGCAGCAGCTGGGGCAACCAGGCCAGCGCGGTCAGCGAGGTCGACGTGGCGAGGATGCGCCGGGTGGTGCGTGACAAGCCGGTGCATTACGTTCCGCAGGAGGCTGCACGATGAAGCGTTCGCGCAAACGTTCCCGCCTGCTGCCCGGCAGTGCGATCGCCGTTGTGCTGCTGGCCGGTGCCGGCACCCTCGCCTACCGCCATCTGTACCCGGACCTGGATGCCGCCGTGGCCAGCACGATCGATATTCTCGACGCGCAGGGCACGGTGGTCGGCCAGTACCACGCCCCCAGCGCCGAGGAAATTGCCGGGCTGGGCAATGCCGGGTCGGTGATGCTCGGCCGCCGCCTCCTCAACGAGACCGCGCGGTTGCTGCCGGACAACGTCGGCAACGATCTGAACTGCAATTCGTGCCACATGGCCGAGGGCAAGCGGCCGTTCGGCAACCACTACTTCAATACGGGTGGTGGTGCCTACCCGCGCTACATGCCACGGCCAGGCAAGGTGATCGGGCTGACCGAGCGCATCAATGGCTGCCTGCAGCGCTCGATGAACGGCAAACCGCTGGCCAAGGACGCGCCGGAAATGCGTGCCATGCTGGAATACATGACCTGGTTGAGCCGTCCCGTTCCCGAAGGTGCGCGCGTGGCGGCACCCAGCGAAGGGCCGATCGACAGCTCACTGACACCTGATCCGATCCGCGGCCAGGCGCTGTACGCCGCGCAATGCGCCGCCTGCCACGGTGACAACGGCGAAGGCCGACGCGATGCCAGCGGTGATATCGCCTTCCCGCCGCTGTGGGGTGACCGCAGTTTCAACATCGGCGCGGGCATGGCGCGGCTGTACAAGGCCGCCGGCTTCGTCAAGCACAACATGCCGCCGGCAGTGACCCGCGAGCCCCCGCTGGGGCAGCAGGTGATGCCCGACCAGGATGCGGTGGACGTCGCCAGCTACTTCATCAACCAGCCGCGTCCGGACTTCGCCAACAAGGCCAAGGACTGGCCGCGTGACCCGAAACCGAAGGACGCGCGCTACTGAGGCAGGCGGCCTCGGGTACCGGCCGTCACACAACACGGTTCCTGCATCTTCGCGTCATGCCGATGTCATTGGCGCTGCCGACACTCCGGGGCTTCCCTCCCCTCAAGGTCCGGTCTCGATGCGAACCATTGCGCGCTTTCCCCGTGTCTCCCTGCTTGCCCTGCTGATCGCCCCCGCACTGGATGCCCTGGCCGAAGCACCGCAGGGCGACGCGGCCGAACCGCGCAGCAGCGATGCCCGTACCCTGGACCAGGTGCAGGTGATAGGCCAGGCCACCAGCTACGCCAAGACCTCGGTACGTGCGGAAACGTTGAACCGGCAGACCGTGATGAGCAGCGTCAACGACGCACTCAATGAAGTACCCGGGGTGGTGGTCAGTGAAGCCGACGCCACCGGTTCGTCGGTGTGGGGCACGCAGATCAGCATGCGCGGTTTCGTCACCAACCGCGATACGCAGCAGATCGGCACCACCATCGATGGCCTGCCCAATGGCGGCTCGGGCTACGGCGGCGGCTCGCTGGCCAACCGCTACATCGACACCCTCGATCTGGAAACGGTGGAAGTCAGCCAGGGCACCGCTGATATCTCCTCGCGCTCGAACGAAGCGCTCGGGGGCACCCTGAACTTCCTTACCAGCGATCCGCTGCAGGACAGCCGCCTGCGCTTCGTGGTCGGCGCCGGTGACAACGAGGCACGCAAGTACTACGTGCGCTACGACACCGGCCTGCTCGGCGGCCACACCCGCGCCTGGGTCAGCGCTTCCTCCGCGCGCGTGCACGACTGGATCGACGGCAGCGGCAAGACCAGCAACGACCACATCGCCGGCAAGTTCATCACCGAGCTGGACCGTTGGACCCTTACCGGCTACCTGTCCTACAACGATGCCGACGAGCCGGAATACACCAGCGTCTCGCCGAAGGGCTTCGCCACCAACCCGGATCGCGACAACCTGGTCGGCACCCTCACCGGCATTCCGTACCTGGACCAGAACTTCCGTTCCGGCTCGCGTGCGCTGCGCGAGAACACCTTCGGCTACCTGCGCGCGGCCTTCGACGGCGGTAACGGTTTCAAGGCCTCGGTGGCCGCTTATGGGCACCGAATGGAAGGCCGCGGCGACTGGCTGCCGCCCTACCTGGCACAGGTCAGCGATGACGGTGCTGGCCGCCCGGAATCGGAGTATCTCGGTGGCAGGACCGTGTATGGCGGCAGCAACCGCGGCCAGATCTTCTTCGTCAATCCTGATGGCAGCGCCGCACAGCGCCTGGCCAGCTGCACCCCACGGCTGGGCTTCACTGCCGAGTACGACCCGAACTGCTACGCCGGCAACGTGTTGGGCGCGCAGTCGTACCGCCACACCCACTACGACAACAACCGCAAGGGCGTGACCGCCGACGTCGAGTGGCGGCAGACTTTCGGTGCCGTCGACAACACGATCCGTGGCGGCCTGTGGGTGGAGAAGCTGGACCGCTCGGCACGCCGCGACTGGCATCGCCTGCTCAACGTCGGCCAGGACATCGCCTTCGACCACCAGCCGTACTGGGTGCAGTTCGAGGACAAGTACAAGGTTGATGAGCAGATGTACTACGTCGAGGATATCGCGCGCTTCGGCCCGTTCAGCGCGCGCCTGGGCGTGAAGCAGTTCTTCGTCGACCAGTCGCGCCGCCGCGTGATCGGTGCCAATGAGCACGTGAAATCCGATTCCAAGTCCGATCCGCTGCTGTCCACCGGCTTCACCTGGGCGCCAGGCGTGGAAGGCATGGAGCTGTTCGCCGGTTTCTCGCAGAACTTCGCCGCCATTCCCTCCGGCGTGCTCGGCGAGACCGACCCGCAGCGCTTCCGCAACGTGGAGCCGGAAACCGCCGACAACATCGAAGTCGGCATGCGCATCAGCCGTTGGCCGCTGACCGCCTCGGTCACCCTGTACAACATCAAGTTCGACAACCGCATCGTCTACCTGCCGGCAGGCTTCGTCAGCGGCATCGACTACCTGGGCGAGACCGATGGTGTCTACGAGAACTTCGGCGGCGTGGAAAGCAACGGCCTGGAGGCCGCGTTCGGCTATGGCTGGGACAACGGCTGGCGCCTCAACGCCGCCTATACCTACAACCGCTCCAAGTACCTGGGCAGTGGCGACGCCGCACGTGATACCCAGCTCGGCATCGTCGACGGTGCCAAGGTGATCGGCCAGCCCGAACAGACCCTGGTGCTGTCGGCCGACTGGCAGGGTGAAAGCTGGAACTTCGGCCTGTCCGGCCGCTACCTGGGCACGCGCTACCTCGATGCCGCCAACGTCAACAAGCTGCCCTCGGCCACCGTGTTCAACGCCAACATCGGCTTCGACCTGCAGGGCCTGTCGCCGCGCCTGAAGGGCATGGGCACCAACCTGGTGGTGAGCAATCTCACCGACAAGCGGTATCTTGCAGGGGTGGATGGCCGCGACAACGCCTTCATCGGCGCACCGCGTACCGTCGGCATCTCCTTCCGTGTGGACCTGTGAGTGAACCCGTGACCGATATCGGCCGACGCCGGTTGTTGCAGGCCGGCGCTGCCGCCGGCCTTTCCCCCCTGCTACCCAGCATCGCCCGGGCTGCAGCGATCGCACCCGCCGCGCAGACGCGCAGCCTGGAAGACCTGCAGCACATCGTGGTGTTCATGCAGGAGAACCGCTCGTTCGACCACTACTTCGGCACGCTGCCGGGGGTACGTGGCTTCGGCGACCGCTTCGTGGCCCCGGCCGCCGCGCTGCAGGCCGGTGGCCGCGCGCGCAGCCTGTGGCTGCAACCCGATGCCAGCGGCACGCTCGCGATCGCACCGTTCCCGCTGGATACCGCTGCACACTTCGGCTACATGCGGGTGGAAGGCACGCCGCACACCTGGCCTGATGCACAGCGTGCCTGGGACCATGGACGCATGGGTCAATGGCCGAAAGCCAAGCAGAACCATTCGATGGGCTATTTCCAGCGCAGCGACCTGCCCTTCCAGTTCGCCCTGGCCGACGCGTTCACTATCTGCGACGCCTACCACTGTGCGATGCAGGCCGGAACCAACCCGAACCGGGTGTTCCTATGGACCGGCCACAACGATGCGACCGCGCGCGCCGGTGGCCCGGTGATCGCCAACTCGCACGACAACTTCCCGGAACATGGCGGGCATCCGGCGTCGTACCGATGGACCAGCTATGTAGAACGCCTGCAGAAGGCCGGGGTGTCCTGGCAGATCTACCAGGACATGGCCGACAACTTCACCGACAACCCGCTGGCCGGCTTCGAGTCCTTCCGCCAGGCCTACCGCGCTGCGCCGGGGCATGACCCGCAGCTGCGCGCGCGTGGGGTCAGCACGCGTGGGCTGGCACAGCTGCGCCAGGACGTGGTCGACGGGCGCCTGCCGCAGGTCAGCTTCATCATCGCCGACGCGGCCGGCAGCGAGCATCCCGGCCCTTCCAGCCCGGCCCAGGGCGCGGCGTACACCGCGCGCGTGCTGGATGCACTGACCGCCGATCCAGAAGTGTGGAGCCGCACCGCCCTGTTGCTGATGTTCGACGAGAACGACGGCTTCTTCGACCACATGCCGCCACCGGCACCACCTTCACCGGAAAACGGTGGCTGGGCGGGTGCGTCTTCGGTCAGCACCGAGGGCGAGTACCACCGCCATCCGGCACCGGGGGATGAGAAGTACGACGCCGCCGAGCTGCGCGGACGCCCCTACGGACTGGGCCCGCGCGTGCCGCTCTACGTGATCTCGCCCTGGAGCCGGGGTGGCTGGGTCGATTCGCAGGTGTACGACCACACCTCGGTCATACGCCTGATCGAACGCCGATTCGGCGTGGCCGCACCGGACATCTCGCCGTGGCGCCGCGCGGTCTGCGGTGACCTCAGCAATGCCTTCGACTTCGCCCAGCGTGATACCCGCCCGTTCGTACGCGGCCTGCCCGACGTCAGCGCGGTTGCCGCACGCGCTGCCGCCCTGCCGGGACGCACAGTGCCGGCGTTGCCGGAGGGACTGAAGCCGGCGAAACAGGAAAGCGGCGTACGCCCGGCGCGTGCCCTGCCCTATCGGCCGCAGGCATCGATTACTGCGATCGACGCATCGGGCGTGGATCTGACGCTGTCCTGCGAAGGCGCAGCGGCGGTGCTGCATGTGTACGATCGGCTGCGGCTGGGTGCGGTGCCACGCCGCTATACGCTGGTACCGGGCACGCCGCTGCGCGAGCGCTGGGCGCTGGACGCCCAGGGACGCTATGACCTGTGGCTGCTCGGCCCGAATGGCTTCCACCGTCACTTCCAGGGCGCTGCCAAAGGGCCCGTCGTGCAGGCGTCGGTCGAGCGCGCCGAAGGCCAGCTGCGGCTGCATCTGCGCAATCTCAGCGATGCCGTACAGCAGCTGCGCGTGCATGCCGGCGCCTATGCCGGGCACATGCCGGAACAGACGCTGGCGCTGCCGGCGCATGCAGAGACCGCATTGGCGTGGGATGCAACGCCTACCGCGGGCTGGTATGACCTGCAGGTCGGCGCGGGTGAGAGCGTGCTGCGTCTGGCCGGTCGCGCAGAAGATGGTCGCCCCGGCACCAGCGACCCGGCGATGGGCAGCGAGCCATTGCGGTTCGAGCACGATTGAAGGATCTCTGTAGAGCCGAGCCCATGCTCGGCTGCTTTTCCGGTCAGTTATCGAAGAGCAGCCGAGCATGGGCTCGGCTCTACAGGGTAGACCGGTAGATTCAGGCCTCCTGCAACCCCGGCCGGCCGTGCTCCACCGCATAGCGTTTCCAGCTCTGCACCGTTCCGTTCGGCTGCATCACGGTATCCAGCGTCTTCATGTCGCCGATCCAGGCATCACGGGTGACATCGCACAGCACATAGCCGCGCTTGTCGGTGGTCGCCTTCAATTGCGGACTGTGCCGCAGCTGGTTCTCGGCATACGCGTCCACGCCCTGGCCATCGGCACCGGAGGTGATCGACGTGGCGAGGAATTCACTGGAGATCACGCCCGAGTCACGATGGTCCTGCACCAGGTCACTGGCGTAGTGCCGATGCGCGTCGCCGCAGGCGGTCACTACATTGCCGAAGCCAACCTTCTGGATGTGGTCAAGCAGGCGCCGGCGGCTGTCCAGATAGCCCGACCATTGGTCGTCGGACGACTGCACCACACCATCCTTCTCGCGCATGTAGTTGCCCAGTGCCACCTGGTGGGCGATGGTGTGCCAACGTGGCGTGGCATCGGCCAGTCCGTCGAACAGCCAGCGCTCCTGCTTCGCACCGACGATGCTGCGCGCCGGTGATTCCACTTCCTCATGCAGCGCCATGTCCACCTGCTTGCTGCGGTACTGGCGGGTGTCGAGCAGGTGCAGGTCCATCAGCGTGCCATAGCGGGCACGCCGATACATCTGCATGTGGCCGTTGCGGGGAAGCGCCGATCGGCGCAGCGGCATGTTCTCGTAGTAAGCCTGGAAGGCCTGTGCGCGGCGCAGCAGGAACACCTCGCTGGGGGTATCGTCCTGGTCCTCCGCACCGGCCCAGTTGTTGTCCACTTCATGGTCATCGAAGGTGACGAACCACGGCGCCGACGCATGCGCGGCCTGCAGGTCGGAATCGCTCTTGTACTGGGCGTAGCGGCGGCGGTAATCGTCCAGCGTGTAGATCTGCGGTCCAACATGGTTGCGCAGGTTGGTGAATGGCCGGCCGTTCATCCTGCGCACGCCCGGTTGGCTTGCGCCCTCGTAGATGTAGTCGCCATAGTGGAAGACGAAGTCCAGCGGCTCCTCGGCGATGCGCCGCCATGCGGTGTAATGGCCCTCTTCATAGTGCTGGCAACCGGCCACAGCGAAACGGACACGATCAACCGCAGCGTTGGCTGCCGGCAGCGTGCGGGTGTCGCCCACGGCACTGGCGTGGCCGCCCACGCTGAAGCGATACCAGTACGGACGGCCCGGTGCCAGCCCTTCCAGCTCCACGTGCACCGCATGGCCAAGCTCGGGGTGGGCCATCGCCGAACCCTGGCGCACCACCTTGCGCATGCCATCGTCGGCCGCCAGCTGCCACTGGACCGCCATCGGCTGCGTCGGCATGCCACCACCGAACACCAGCGGCTCCGTTGCCAGGCGTGTCCACAGCACCATGCCATCGGCCGAGGGATCACCCGAGGCCACGCCCAGGGTGAACGGTGTACTGGCGAACCGCGGCGATGCCAGCAGGTTGCGCGGGTTCAGCGCGGTGGCATCGGTCTGCGCGGCCAGCGCCCGTGCCGTGCCCATCCAGGCGCCGGCGGCGGACAGGCCGGCCAGGGCCAGGAATCGCCTGCGATTGATCGTATCCACGGGTGCGCCCTCAGTTGTAGATGATGTGGAAGTAGAAGAAGCGGCCGTAGTCGTCGATCTCGGTGCGGAAGCGACCATTGGGTCCAGTGCTGTAGGTCGGCTGCGTGTTGAACAGGTTCTTGGCCTCGTACTTCAGCGTCACGTGTTTGCTGACCTTGTGGCTGAAGGCCAAGTTGAAGGTCATGTACGGGTCGTAGTACGAGTCCAGCCACTGGGTATCACCGAAGTCGACCAGCATCCGGCTGCGGTAGGTGCCGGACATGCGCAGCTGTGCGCTCTTCCACGGCATGCGCCAGATCACCGACCCATTGAGCGACCAGTCCGGCTGGTACAGCAGGCGGTCCAGGCGGCGCTCGCTGCCATCACTGATGCGGTAGTTGGTCTGGCCTTCCAGCCGCGTGGCGTTGAAATACATATCAAAGCGCTGGCGGCCCCACTGCAGGTTGCGGTTGGCCACCGCGAACTCGACGCCGCGCAGCTTGGACGCGTCGGTGTTCATCGGCTGGGTGACCCGGTAGCGGGTATCACCCACGTTCTCGAACGTGGTCAGGGTGTAGATGTCGTCCTTGATCACTTTGTCGAACAGCGCGACCGAGACCAGGCCGTTGTTGTCGTTGAAATACAGGTCCCAGGCCAGGTCGATGTTGGTGGAGCGGCGCGGCTGCAGGTTGGCGTTGCCCTGCTTGATCGTGCAGAAGCCCCTGCCCTCCTCGTCATCGCCACAGCTGGTGCTGGTGGCCTGGGCGATGTTGCTTGGCGTCGGCCGGCCCAGGGTGCGGCTGGCGGAGAAGCGCAGGCGCTGGTCGTCGGTCAGCTTGAAGGTTGCATTCAACGACGGTAGCAGGTTGTTGTAGCTACCACTGGTCCTGCGGAACGCGGAGGTATAGGTGGTACCGCCATCATCACTGAACGGGCTGAATGCATCGAAGGTGGTGTGGTCGTAGCGCAGGCCACCGATCAGCAACAGCCGATCCCAGGCATAGTGCGCGGAGACATAGGCATTGGTGATGTCCTCAACGTACTTGTAGTCACTGGTGAAATCGGCATTCGGATAGGCCGCGTCGTTGCCGCCAAGCGTGGGCGCGAGTTCGTCATTCCATTTGCGATTGTCGATCAGCGGAAAGCCCGGCACGCTGCCCAGCAGGGTCGAACCCGGGTACAGGTAATCGTTGAGCGTGGCACTGCTCTTGTAGTAGTCAAAGTCGATGTCCTGCCAGATCTTCAGGTGACGGTACTCGGCACCGGCGGCCAGGCCAAAGCCACGCGCATCGGCGTCGATGTTGTAGCTGAAGTCGGCACGCAGGTTGTCGATGCTCTCCTTGGCATCACGCGGCGAGACATAGGCCTGTGCCGGGTTGAGCTTGAACGCCGAGCTGGTCAGCAGGCTGGAATCGGAAACCGCCACCGCGTTGGGGAAGCCGTGGCTGTCGTTCTCGTAATCGACGAACAGGTTGCTCGGGTAGGCGCGTACCCCCCAGTAGACCTGGCTGTTGTGGAAGGTTTCTTCGGTGTGGCCGCCACGCAGGGTCAACCGCGAACGGTCACCAATGTCCCAGTTGAAGCTGGCGATGGCGCCGCGATTGCTGCGATCCCAACGATCATGCCGGTTCTTGATGTAGATGCTGTTGATCTGGGTGGTGCCGCTGTCATCGGTCTGGTTGCGGATCGGAAACTTGGCGTTGCCATACAGATCGGTCTTGTTCATCGTCGAGTTCTCGTAGAACCGGTACGAGTACAGCAGCAGCGACGCGTAGAACGGATCGTCCGACGGTTTCCATTCCAGCTTGGCCGAGCCACCGAAATTGGTGATGAAGTTGGTGTAGGTACCGGTACTGAAATTGCCGGGCGCACGCAGCCCGTTCCAGCCCTTGGCCTCGTCCGGCCCAGTGGTGCCGTCGGTGAGGTACTTGCCGGCGTCGTTGTAGTAGTAGTTCGACTCCACCCAGCGCTTGACGCTGTTGCGCGAACGCTGCTCATAGCGCGCCACCGCAACGATGCCGAATTCCTGGTCGGCACCGAACTGGTTGGAGAACACCACCTTGGCGCTCTTGCCGAAGTGACCCAGGGTCTGGTGGTTGCCACCGGCGCTGCGCTCGACGTTGGTCTCGGCAGTGGAGTAGATACCGGCCACATCGGCGAACACATACTTGCCGGACCGGTCGAACGCACTGCGGCTGATGATGTCGATCACGCCGCCGATGGCATCCGGCGCCTGCTCGGCACTGAAGCTCTTGTAGATATCGGTGCGGGTACCGATGTCGCTGGGAATCAGCTGCAGGTTGTTCATGCGCTCACCCGAGCCACTGCCACCCACGCTGGCAATCGCGATGCCATCGATGGTGGTGTAGTTGAGGTTGGCCTGCACGCCACGTACCGTGACGTAACGCGGCTCGCCAGCGTCTTCCACCGCGCTCAGCCCCGGCGCGGCCATCAGGCTCTCGGCCAGGGTTTCGTCGCCGTAGCTGTCCATCTCGTCGTAGACCACCGAATCCTTGATCACCGGCGAGGTCTTCTTCTGGTCGATCACCTCGTGCGCGGCAATCACCTTCACCGTATCCAGGGTCGGCGCCACCACCGCCTCGGCCTCGCGCGGCTTCGGCGCGGCCGGTTTCGGCTCGTTGCGTACGGGCGCCGGATCAATGGCGATGACGTTGCCGTCCACCACGGTGTAGCCCAGGCCGGTCCCTGCCAGCAGCGCGTCCAGTGCCTGCTTGACGGTCGCACCACGCGGCACCGCCCCGGCCATACGCGCTTCACCGCTGCCCGAATACAGGAACTGCACGCCCGAACTGCGCGACAACTGCTCCAGCGCACGCGCCAGCGGCTGCGCCGCGATCGGCGCCGACACACGGGCCTCAAGGCCATCTGCAGTGGCCGCAGCCGCCACCGGCACGCTGCAGGGAGACAGAGCGAGGATGATCGACAGGTAGAGCGTGTTACGCATCACGGGTCCTTGGAAGAGAGAAAGCAGCAGGTGCCGCTGAGCGATTCGACAGCGGCTTCTCCCAAGTAAGAGCCCGCTTCCACCGAAGTGGAGAACGCGGATTCGATGAATCTTTTCTGACAGTGCACGGCCACGCCGGCCTCAGCGGCTGCCGACCCGCACCGTGTCGCCCTCGCGGCGTACGACAAAGCGCGGATCGCGTTCGAGGAACACCTGCAATGCACCGATGCGATGCGCATCGAGGCTGCCGGACAGCCGCGCCGATGCCGCGCCTTCATCCAGTATCCGCACCTGTACCTGGTTGTGTCGGTTGAAGGCGGCGGCCACTTCATCCAGCCGCTCATCAAGGAAGGACACCTTGCGATGCTGCCAATCCAGCAGCATCGACAACGGCATGTCCAAGGACTCCACAGCATGACTGCGCGTGTCGACCTGCACTACCCGGCCTTCGCCCAGCTGCGCAAGACGCGTTGCATCCCTGCCCTGGCTCCACACCTCCACTTCGCCGGAGACCACGCCGATGCGCGTGCTCTGCAGCCGCCGCGATACATCGAACACGGTGCCGATGTCTCGGATCTTCAGGCCGTTCACCTGCACTTCGAACGGACGGCGGTCGCGGGCGATGTCGAACGTGGCCTCGCCCTGCAGCAGCTCCACCTTGCGGCTGAACCAGCTCATGCGTACCCGCAGGCGGCTGTCCGCGTTGAGCTGCACCTGGGTCTGGTCAGGCAGCACCAGGTCGCGCAGTTCACCATGGTCGGCGCTGTACAGCTGTTCGGTGGGCATCAACTGCGGAACCAGGCCCACGCCGAGCAGGGCGACACAGGCTGCGGCAGCCAGCGCCCACCAGCGCGCGCGGCCGCGCCGCGGCGCAGCGCGCGGCGCGGCCGGTGCGCTACCGAACAGCGGCACCACCTTGGCGGCAGCCTGCCGTGGCGGCGCCTGCGCCTCTTCAGGCAATGGCGATTGCAGTGCCTCACCGACCTGCCGGTGCAGCGCGAGGGCGTGCATATAGGCGCGCACGTGTTCGGGCGAACGCTTCATCCAGTGCAGGAATGCAGCGCGCTCGGCCTCGCCCAGACTCCCCTCGCGATTGCGCTGGAACCAGTCCATGGCCTCGCAGGCGATCGTGTCGTCGGCTGCGGGCGATGTGTTCCGGTTCATGTGTGCTCCCTGGCGCCCAGCGCCTTCCTGCAGGCCTCCAGCCCCTTGCCGATGTGCTTGCGCACCATGTGCACCGACACCTGCAGCTGCTGGCTGATTCCCGGGCAGTCCAACCCGTCGCGGTAGTGCAGCTCCATCACCCGCCGCGTGGTCGCCGGCAGTCGTGCGATGGTGCTGCGGATACCGTTCCAGCGCTGCGCGCGCTCGAATTCGCCTTCGATGTCTTCTTCGCTTTTCAGCACTTCCGCCAGTAAATCAACGTCTTCCAGCGGCGGCAGCGACGAACGTGAGCGTGCATGCTCGCGCGCCAGGTTGGCCGCGACGGTGAACAGGTAGGCTTCCGGGTTCTCGATCGCTGCGGCATTCTCGCCGGTGGTCCGCAGCAGCCGCAGGTACACTTCCTGCGCCAGGTCCTCGGCATCTTCGCTGGCAGAACCGCGGCGCAGGAAAAAGCCACGCAGCAGCCGTCGCCGCAGCGCGTAGCTCTTCTCCCAGATCCTCACGCTGTTCACGGCCGGCCAACCACCCCGAGGCTGGAAAGCCCCGCAGGGTGACGGCCATCGATGACAGTGACGTTTCAACTGCCGGCAGGCAGCCGCTAGAATTCCGCCCCTGCAATATCCCGGCAGCCGGCACAAGGAGTGCCCCGCAATGAACGCACGCACCGCCATCAACACACTCAGCAGCCTGCTGTTCCTGCTGCTGGTCGCGCACACCACGGCCTACCAGCAGCAGATGTGGCCGCCCAGCCGGGTCATCCATGTGCATCCGGTGATCGTCGCCCTCGCCTATGCACTGGGTGTGCTCACGCTGCTGCTGTGGACCGGCGGCCGTCGTACACCGGAACCCGCCCAACGACTGGCGCGCTGGCTGCCCATCGTCGCCTGGTGCCTGTTGGGCGTCGGCGTGGTGATCATCCCGATGTTCCTGCCTGGGTTGTCCCCGGCCTGATCAGCGGTCGTGCCCAGCGCATCCGCCCATGATACGCCGCGCCGCGCCAACCCTTGCTTGCCAGAGACCCAAGCCCTGCCCGCCTATCGAAGCCGGGGGGCCAGGCCTACGCTTGTCTTCTCGGTGACCGCCACGGTCGCCCTTCGCGTCACGGCCCCGCCGTTGCGACCCCGCTCCAGTGCTGTGCGCCCTGCCGGTGTTGTCGCCCAGGCAGAAGTCCGACCGGCGCCCTCTGGAGACAGCCATGAATCAAGCCCAGATCCCCTTCGATACCGACCCGCTGGAAACGCGGGAGTGGCGTGAATCGCTGGAGGCGGTGATGCAGGCCGGCGGCCGGCCGCGCGCGCACTACCTGATCGACCAGCTGAGCGAGCTGGACGCCCAGCAGCATGGCGACCTGCATACCCGTGCCTGGACCGCGTACGTCAACACCATCCCGCCCGAGCGCCAGCCGGCCTACCCGGGTGACCTGGCCATCGAGCGCCGCCTGAACGCGATGATCCGCTGGAATGCGATGGTGATGGTGCTGCGTGCCGGCAAGCATTCCAACGTCGGCGGCCACATCGCCACCTACCAGTCGGCGGCAGTGCTGTACGACGTGGGTTTTGATCATTTCTTCCGGGGCCGTACCGACACCTTCGACGGCGACATGATCTACATCCAGGGTCATTCAGCGCCAGGCATCTACGGCCGCGCCTATGTGGAAGGCCGCGTCGATCCGGCGCGGATGGACAACTTCCGCCGCGAAGCGGGCCGCGAGGGCCTGTCCTCGTATCCGCACCCTCGCCTGATGCCGGAGTTCTGGCAGTTTCCCACCGTGTCGATGGGCCTGGGCCCGCTGACCGCCGCCTACCAGGCGCGCTACATGCGTTACCTGGAATACCGCGGTCTGAAAGAACACCAGGGCCGCAAGGTCTGGGCCTTCCTCGGCGACGGCGAGATGGATCAGCCCGAATCGCTGGCGGCAATTTCCCTGGCCGGTCGCGAGCGGCTGGACAACATCGTGTTCGTGGTCAACTGCAACCTGCAGCGCCTGGACGGTCCGGTGCGCGGCAACGCCAAGGTCATCCAGGAACTGGAAGGCACCTTCCGCGCGGCCGGCTGGAACGTGATCAAGCTGATCTGGGGCAGCGGCTGGGACGACCTGCTCGCCCGCGACCACAGCGGCCTGCTGCGCCAGCGCATGATGGAATGCGTGGACGGCGACTACCAGACCTTCAAGTCGCAGAACGGTGCCTACGTGCGCGAGCATTTCTTCGGCCGTTATCCCGAGCTGCTGGAGCTGGTCGCGCACATGAGCGACGACGACATCTGGGCGCTGGCGCGTGGCGGCCATGATCCGCAGAAGGTGTTCGCCGCCTACCAGCAGGCAGTGAACACCAGCGGCCGGCCGACCGTGATCCTGGCCAAGACGGTCAAGGGTTTCGGCATGGGCGAAGCCGGCGAAGGCCAGAACATCAACCACCAGCTGAAGAAGATGAGCGCCGACGCGGTGCGCGCCTTCCGCGACCGTTTCAACCTTCCGGTCAGCAATGAGCAGCTGGAGGAGATGCCGTACCTGCGTCCTGAGCCGGGCAGCGCCGAGGCGGCCTACTTCGCCGAACGCCGCCGCATCCAGGGCGGGCAGCTGCCGGCGCGCCTGGCCAAGGTCGATCCGCTGCCGCTGCCGCCGCTGTCGATCTTCAACACCCAGCTGCAGGGCAGCGGCGATCGCGGCCAGTCCACCACCATGGGCTTCGTGCGCATCCTCACCAGCCTGCTGAAGGACCCTGAACTGGGCAAGCTGGTGATTCCGATCGTGCCCGATGAATCGCGCACCTTCGGCATGGAAGGCCTGTTCCGCCAGATCGGCATCCATTCGTACCTGGGCCAGCTGTACACCCCACAGGATGCCGGCCAGCTGAGCTACTACAAGGAAGCCAAGGACGGCCAGATCCTGCAGGAAGGCATCAACGAATCCGGTGCGATCTGTTCGTGGATCGCCGCGGGTACCGCCTACAGCAACCACGGGCTGGCGACGATTCCGTTCTACATCTTCTATTCGATGTTCGGCCTGCAACGCGTCGGTGACCTGGCCTGGGCCGCCGCCGATGCGCGCACCCGCGGCTTCCTGCTCGGCGCCACCTCCGGCCGTACCACGCTGATGGGCGAAGGCCTGCAGCACGATGACGGCCACAGCCACGTGCTGTCGTCGGTGATTCCGAGCTGCGTGTCCTACGACCCGACCTACAACTACGAGCTGGCGGTGATCATCCACGCCGGCCTGCGCCGCATGTACGTCGAGCAGGAAGACATCTACTACTACATCACCGTGCTCAACGAGAACTATCCGCAGCCGGCACTGCCCGAGGGCACCGAGGCTGGGATCCTGAAGGGCCTCTACCTGCTGCGCCCGGCAGCCGCAAGCAGCACTTCGCAGCCACGCGCGCAGCTGATGGGCAGCGGCTCGATCCTGCGCGAAGTGGAAGCAGCAGCCGAACTGCTGCAGCAGGACTTCGGCGTCGCCAGCGATGTGTGGAGCGCGACCAGCCTGACCGAACTGCGCCGTGACGGCCTGGCAGCCGAACGCTGGAACCTGCTGCATCCGGCCGAGGAGCCGCGCGTACCCTACGTGCAGCAGTGCCTGCAGGGCCACGAAGGGCCTGTGGTGGTGGCCACCGACTACATGAAGATCGTCGGCGACCAGATCCGTCCCTTCATCAACGACCGCCGCTTCACCGCCTTGGGCACCGATGGTTTCGGCCGCTCCGACACGCGTGAATCGCTGCGCACGTTCTTCGAGGTGGATCGCCACTTCATCGTGCTGGCGGCCCTGAAGTCACTGGCCGATGAGGGCCGCATCGAACGTTCGCGGATGCAGGAGGCCATCGACAAGTACGGCATCGACACCGGCAAGCGCGATCCGGCGGCGGTGTAAGGCTGCTGCATTCACCACGCCCGTTCTGCGGGCGTGGTGCCGGCGGCAATGCTAGGGCATCCGCTTGAACAGATTGGTCTGCAGTATCGGCGTACCGTCGTGGCCGTAGAACGCCTTGGTCTCGGTCATCGTCGAGCGATCGGCCGCCACGGTGTAGATGCGTGTGGAGGCCGGCGTACCGTGGTCCACCAGCTGCATCACCAGCGTGTTCGGCGCTGGCAGTTTCAGGTTGGCCTTGTCCGCACCGTAGGTGCCGGACAGGGGACCTGGCGTGCCATCCAGCGCCAGCGTGCCATCGGACTTCATGGTATTGCCATCGTGCAGCACGATGTCCACGTGCGAACTCCAGCGGCCGCCACCGGCATCCTTGAATTCGAGTACTACCTGCTTTGGACGCTGCGCCTGCGGCAGCGCCGAGGTGGCGATATCCAGCGACCAGCGCCCCAACAGCGGCGAAGGAGATGCCTCCATTGCCAGCGCCGGAACGGCGGGGAGTGAAAGCGCAGACAACAACACAGCGGACAACAGCTTCATACGTTGCTCCATTCGACGAAGAAGGCTCTGCGTGAGGCGTTGTGGGGCGCAGCACGGTCAATGCTGCTCGCCCACGGCGTGTGCTGCAAGCCACTCGCTGAATGGCCGACCTCACGCCATGTCAGGCCGCTGTCACACAGGGGTAGTAGAACGATCCCGGATCTCCGGCCTCCTCCCCCAAAAACAGCGTTGAACGCGCAGCCATCGCTGCGGCAGCTCTATGCCGCCGGCCACTTCGCCCGCACTCTGTCCTGGTCGTTCGTGGACCTGGCGCTGGGCTACTACCTGCACGTCCGGCTGGGACTGTCGGCTGACCACACCGGCCAGCTGCTGGCCATCTCACTGGCCTACAGCAGCGTGCTCGATCTGCTGTTGGCCGCCGTGTTCACGCGCCTGCACGACCAGCGTCGCCTCGCCTTGCGCCTGCAGCTGGTCGGGGGCCTCGGTACCGCGGCCAGCGCCTGCCTGCTGTTCAGCCCGAGCACCGCGACCGAGCCGGCCTTCCTGCCGCTGCTGGCCGCCTCGCTGTTGTTCCGTACCTGCTACGCGGTTTACGACGTGGCCCAGAATGCACTGACTTCGCTGTTGCCCCGCGACGAGAACGAGGCCATGCGCTACGTTTCCGCCCGCGCGGTAGTGGTACCGATCTCCAAGGTGTGCATCGCTGCAGCACTGTTCGGCGTGGTCGGTGCACCTGAATCCGCAGGAGGTGGCAGCGCGCTGCTGATCTGCATGATCATCGGCATCCTGATCGCGGCCGCCGCGCTTCCCCTGGCCTGCGTCGCCACGCCCGCACAGCCCGCCACAGCCATCAGGCCCGTTGCCGGCGCCCTGCCGCTGCCGGCACTGCTGCCGGTTCTGCTGGCTGCAGCGGCAGAAACGGCGCTGGTGGGCCTGGCCGGGCGCCTGTTTCCCTTTGCCGACCAGGGCGCAGCGCTGACCTTCGCCATGGTCGCGGGCATGGTGGTCGCGCCTTGGCTCCATCTGCGCCTGCGCCCCCCGCTGTGCAGCGAGACAGGCCTGATTGCGCTGATGTCGGTGCTGGCCATCGCTGCCGTCTGCGTTTACCAGGCCAAGCCCTCCCTGCCTGTAGCGATTGCGTGTGCCGCTGTCCATGGGGCGGCGGTGGCCAGTGTCGGCCTGGTGCTGTGGCGGCGCACCGCGCTGATCGCCCGTCGCCATGCCGTCCGCAGCGGACGTGAGGATGACCTGAGCTGTTTTGCCCTGCTCACTGGAACCATGAAACTGTCCATTGCCGCCTCCTCATTGCTGCTGGGCCAGCTGCTGCCCGGCATACAGGCAGGTGATCCGGTCACCTCTGCCGCACTGGTCTCGCTGGTTGCCGTCGGCAGCCTGCTGTCGCTGGCCGCATTGGCCTGGCCAGTCGCGCCGCCGCGTACCGAAGGCCTGCGCCCATGAACCTGGCTCCCACATCGCGGCTGCGCCGCAAACCGCTGATCGCGCTGGATGCCGACCACAAGCGCATCATCTGGCTGTTGCGCACGATGGGAGCCGTTCCCCGCATCACCATTGCCCATCACTTAGGCATGCACAACGGTGCGTTGACCCGCCTGGCGCGTGAACTGCTGATGCTGGAAGTGATCGAGGAACAGGGACAGCTGTCCGATGGCCAGCGCGGCCGACCCTCGGTGCCACTGGCGCTTTCCGGGCGGGGCGGCTATGCCGCCGGTGCCACGGTACATCCCGGTTGGCTGGAGATCGCGCTGGTGGATTTTGCCGGCCAGGTCATCGCCCGCGATGCAACCGCATTCGACAGCGCAGATCCCTACGACTTCGTGCACGCGGTGGACCAGCGCCTGCGCAGCCTTACCAGCCGCACCGGGCTCATGCGCGCGCGCTTCCTGGGCCTCGGCGTGGCGGTTCCCGGGCCCGTGGTCGAAACCGGGCCTGCGCGCAGGCACGCGGTGGACTGGTTGCACGGTTGGCGCGATATCGACAACGACCAGTTCTTCGAAGATTACTTCGGTTTCCCGGTCTGGGTGGAGAACGATGCGACCCTGGCGGCGCTGGCGGAGTACTACGACAGCGGGCTGATCCGCGACTGCGCCTCGGCGCTGCTGCTGTATGTAGGCCACGGCGTGGGCGGCGGCGTGATCCATCGGCGCGACGTGATGCGCGGTGAGTTCGGCAATGCCGGGGATATCGGTCGCTTGTTCCGCATGGACGCACCGCGCCCCTCGGGCATCGACCTGCTGGCCACGTTGCGCGACGCCGGCGCCGGCATTCCTTCACTGTTCGAACTTGAGTCCTGCCTGGAAACCCATGCCGGCATCATCAATGCCTGGGCAGAACGTGCGGGCAACCAGCTGGGCGTGGCGGCCAATACCGGTGTGGCGTGGCTCGATCCCGGCGCCGTGATCCTGTCCGGTTCACTGCCCCGGCAGGTGCTGCAAGCATTGGGACAGCATCTGCAGCAGCCAGCACGCTGGAGTAGTGCGCTGGACAGCCTGCGCCTGCCACAGGTGCATGTGTCGCGGCTGGGAGGGTCTGCGGTATCGGTGGGTGCGGCCCTGCTGCCAATCCACCAGTTGGGTGCCGATGCCGCCGCTTAATTGTTTATTTCCGCCGAAGTAAACAATTCCGTCATCGCCCGGACCTACCGTGCAGCGGTCCCCCCTTCCCTGCATGGCCGCCCTCCGATGAACATCAGCCCCCTGGTCCTGGGAATCTCCCTGGTCCTGATATCCCTGCACGGCACTGCATCTGCGCAGGACGCGCCGGTGCAGAAGCAAGACACGGCCGACGCAGCAACACTGGATGCAGTGGTGGTTACCGGTGCGGCACGCACCCAGCGTCGCTTCGATGCGTCCTTCGCGGTCAATTCACTCAGCCGCGAAGACGTGCAGAAGCTCGCACCGAAAAGCTACGCCGACCTGCTCGGGTCGGTGCCCGGCATCCATGTCGAGGCCACCGGTGGTGAAGTACAGAACATCACCCGGCTGCGCGGCATTCCAACCGATCGTGGCTTCATCGCCTTCCAGCAGGACGGCCTGCCGCTCTACCAGGAGCTGGATGGCCACTTCTTCAACTCCGGCGACGGCATGAACCGTTTCGACGTGATGAACCAGCGCGTGGAGATCGTACGCGGTGGCCCGGCACCGATCTATGCGAGCAGCGGCGGCGCCATCGTCAACAACATCCTCGCCGAGGGTTCCGAAGACACGCACGGCAAGGCGCAGTTGACCATCGGCGATACCGGCCTGTACCGCGGCGAGATGTACCAGTCGGGCGCGCTCGGCAAGGACACCTTCTATGCCGTCGGTGGCTTCCTGCGCCAGCACGATGGCTACCGCGACAACGGCTTCCCGAATGACAAGGGCGGGCAGATCCGCGGCAACATCAAGCACTACTTCGACGACACCAGCTGGTTCAAGATCAGCGGCACCTTCGTCGATGACCACAATACGTTCTACCTGCCGATCCCGGTTGCCGATCCGCGCAATCCCAGCGTTCCACTGGACCCGTACATCGACTACTTCGACGGTACGCTGAACTCGCCCTCGCTGCGCAGTGTCAACCTGAAGTACCTCGATGGCGGCGGTGCCCTGCAGGGCATGAACCGCGACCTGGCCGATGGCCGGCACATGCGCTTCGGCAACATCGGCTTCCAGTACGAGAACACCGCCAGCGATTGGACGATCTCGCTGAAAACCGGCTACACCAAGGGCCGCAATACCTTCGACGCGCTGTACTCGACCACCAACCCGGTCGACGCACGCAGCTTCGCCAACGGCTATCTGGGCGCGGCCCGCAGCACCTTCGGTGCCGGCGTCGCGCGGATGGGCTACGCGCTGGCCGGCAGCAACGGCGCCAGTGCCTACGATCCCTACGCCGACTCCGGCCTGGTGATCTCGGCCCAGTACCGTGCTGCTGATTCGGACTTCTACTCCGGCCAGGCCGATTTCAGTGCGACGCGGCTGTTTGAAACGGCCTGGGGCAGCCACGATCTGAACATCGGTGCATACACGGCCTTCTTCGGAACCACCGCTTTCAGCCTGTACCAGGACATGCTGATGGAGATGCGCGGCAAGCCACGCCTGCTGGATCTGGTGGCCTACGGTAACGATGGCGCCCCACTGGGCTATGTCACCGACAAGGGCACGCTGCGTTACACCACCACCCTCAATCGCGGCAAGGTCGATGCCCGCATGTTCGCGGTGTATGCCAATGACACGTGGGCACTGACGGAGCGTTTCAAGCTCGACGCCGGTATCCGCCATGAGCGCTACCGCTATGAAGGCTATGCCGAGCAGACCGCCCAGGTCGACCTCGGCGACCGCAATACACTGGCTGACAACACCACGCGCCGGTTCACCGGCGTCGTCCAGAACCATCGCCTGAACCCGACCGCCACCAACTGGACCGTGGGTGCCAACTACGATTTCACTGCCACCGTAGGCGCCTATGCCCGCGTGTCGCACATGGAGATCGTTCCCAATTCGTCGGTGGCGCGCTCGATCGATCCCACCATCGTGCAGACCCAGCTGGACCAGTACGAGCTGGGCCTGAAGGCAGGGTTCGGCCGGTCCTATCTCTACCTGACCGCGTTCTACACCAAGTTCGATCCACTCAATGCGTCCTTCGTCGCCTTCAATCCGACGACCGGCCGCAATGACCAGTCGGTGCCCTTCATCGGCACCGCCGTCTCGAAGGGCATCGAGCTGGATGGCATGTTCCGGCCGCTGGACTGGTTCAGCATCGCCGGCTCGATCACGGTCAGCGATCCGCAGTACGACAGCCTGCAGAACGATTCCGGCGCCGATCCGGCCGCGGTCAACGGCAAGCAGATCGTCCGCGAACCCAAGCTCTACGGCAACCTGCGGCCGACCTTCAGTTTCCAGCACGGCCAGGACCAGTTCGAGACATGGCTGCGCTATGACGTGGTTGGCAAGTCCTATGTCGATCTGTTCAACCAGACCGCGTTGCCGGCCTACCAGACCCTGGGCCTGGGCATTTCATGGAAGCGCGGCAACTGGGGCGCACAGCTGGTGGGCGACAACCTGACCAATGAAAAGGGGCTCACCGAGGGCAACACCCGTACCGATGCACTGGCTGGCCAGGGTTCGGCCGAGGCAATCTATGGACGGCCACTGTTCGGCCGCAACGTCCGCCTGATGGTGAGCAGGAGCTGGTGATGCACCAACGATTGAGCTTGTCCCTCGCCCTGCTGGCCACGGCTGTGCTGCCGCTTGCGGCAGCCGCCGACGACCGCGACAGCGTGGCCCTCGCCGCGCGCCTGTTTCCGACCCTCGTGCAGCTGAAGCACGATACGTTGCCCGATCGTGCGCGCTCCGCCCTGGCCGAACGCATGCAGCAGCTGGTGGGCTGCCGGACCACTGCCTGCACACTCGAGGCAGCACGCTGGACGCCCGCGCAGGCTGGCCTGTTGAGCGCCGCAGTTCCGGCGCACGCCATGGCCATCGAAAGGGAGCTGGCGGGCCTCAACAACATCCTCTCCGTCTACGGCCACGGCCAGCCGCCCCGCTACGACGCCATCGACGGCCCGGTCGGCGCGGCGGGCAGCACGCGCCTGGCTGGCGATGCTGCAATTGCCATGCAGATGAGCGAGGTGGACGCCGCCGCGGCCTACACCGCATTCGATCGCAGCATCGCGGTGGCAGTGGGCCTGCTCGATGCCAATGATCGTCTCGATGCGATCCGCTTCGAGCCCATCAGCGCGGGAATGAACGCCGCGCCATTCGCACGCGCGCGGCAGCTGGATTGGACCGCGCATCCATACACATCGATCATCGTGCTTGGGCAGGGCCCGGACGAGCTGACCACCCCGCTCAGCGCCGGCAGCAAGCTGCGCCTGAAAGCCGCTGCGCAGCGCTATGCAGCGGGCGATGCGCCTTTCGTCATCGTCTCTGGCGGCGCCGTGCATCCGCGCGGCACCCGCAGCGTCGAAGCCGTGCAGATGCGCGAAGCGCTGATTGCGCGCTTCGGCATTCCCGCAGAGGCGATCATCATCGAGCCCTATGCCCGCCACACCACCACCAACCTGCGCAACGCAGCCCGGTTACTGGCGGCCCTGCAGGCACCGCCACGGCAACCGGCACTGGTGGTCAGCAGTCCATCGCATATCGATTCGGTCGCCAGCAGCGGATTCAGCGAGCGCAACCGTCGTGAGCTGGGCTACGTTCCAGGCAAGGTCGGTTCACGCATTTCGCCGTACGCGATCACCTTCGTGCCAGCGCCCGAATCGCTGCGCATCGATCCGATGGATCCATTGGATCCCTGAAGGGCGCGACGTTACCCTCAGTAGCCGACCTTCAGCGTGAACATCACGTTTCGCGGCGCCCCGTACCAGCCCTGGTTGTAGAAGCCGATCTGCGAGTAGTGGTGGCGGTCGAACAGGTTGTTGATGTTGACCGCCGCAGAGACGTGGGAACTGAACTGGTAGCGCGCCATCAGGTTCACCAGTGCGTAGCTGGGCTGCTCCACCGGCACGCGGCGATTCCCGGGGGCGGTGGCGGTCTGGTACATGCGGTTCTGCCAGTCCACACCGCCACCGAGCGTCAGCCGATCCCAGGTACCGGGCAGGCGCCAGGTGGTGAACAGCTTGAACAGGCTGCGCGGTTTGGCGGTGTTGATCGCCCGTCCCTGTGCATCCTGCGCGCTGAAGGTGGTGAAGCTGGTACCCAGGCTCCAGCCCGGCAGAGGTTCACCGGCCAGCTCCAGCTCCAGGCCGTCCACGGTTGCGCCCTTCACCGCGCGGTAGGCCGCCTGCGTGCTGCCTTCGACCAGACCACCAGTGGCCTCGGCCAGGTTGTCCTGCTGGGTGCGGAACAGCGCCGCCGACGCATTCAAGCGCTCCTGCAACCAGCTGCCCTTGAGGCCCAGCTCATAACTGCGGCCACTGACCGGGTCGAGGATCTGCCCGGATTCATTGCGGTTGTTATGCGGCTTGAAGATGCCGGTGTAGCTGGCGTACACGCTGCTGTAGCCGTTGAGGTCCCAGACCACGCCGGCATAGGGTACGAACTCGTTGCGGTAGCGGTACTTCCGCTTGGCGCCGAAGTAGACCTGGTCGGTCTCCCAGTTGCTCAGGCGGCCACCGACGATCACGTGCAGCGGATCGGCCAACGACAGCCGCGCGACGGCATAGGCACCGCTCTGCTGGTTGTGCAGGTCATCGGCCTGGGTCTTGCTGCTGGCCCATACAGGCTCAGGCGTGCCCGGCCCGTGCCAGTCCAGATAGCTGGCCAACGGCGGCAGCGGCGCCAGTGCGTGGTACTGCCCCAGCGTGATTTCATCACGCGAGCGCGACCAACCGATCGATGCGGTGTGCTGGCGACCGAACAGCTCGAACGGCCCGGACAGGCTGACACTGACCGCCTCGCGGCGCACCGGGCCGTCGTAACGAGTGAAGCTGTTGCCTGTAGGCATGGCGCCGGTAACCGGATCGGGATAGCCGCCCCGGTAGAGATGCTTCATCTCCATATCGGTATGCGAGCGGCTGTAGGACACGCGGGCTTGCCAGTCGTTGCCGAAGCGATGATTGAAATCGAAGAAGCCGTTGCGGGTATCGGTGGTCATCCGTGCCCACGGCGCGGTGGCCGATACCGAGCGGTCGAATCGGGTGCGCGTGCCGTCGGCGTTGAACAGTGCGAAACCGCTGCCGAAGCCTCGGTTGTCGTTGCCCTGGTAGGAGATGCCGGCGATCAATCCAGTGTCCTCGCCCAGATCCACACTGACCACGCCGTAGAGTGTCTTTGCGGTGCTGTCCAGGCCGGCGGTGTAGCTGTCGCCCTCTGCCTGCGCAGCGACCACGCGACCACGCACACGCCCTTCCCGGCTCAGCGGGCTGGACACATCCGCCCACGCGCGGCGCGCGTCCCAGCTGCCGAGGCTGATGCCACCACTGGCAGCGAACTCGCGCAGCGGGCGCTTGCGCACATAGTTCACCGCCGCCGAGGGATTGCCGGTGCCGGTCATCAGGCCGTTGGCACCGCGCACGATCTCGATGCGGTCGTACACCACCATGTCCAGATTGTTCTCGCCGAAATTCCACGGCGACAGCACCGGCATCACCACGCCGTCGAACTGGTAGTTGTCGATATCGAAGCCGCGTGCGGAGAACGAGTAGCGGTTGGCGTCGCTGCGCGTGACCGAGATGCCGGGGGCGGTCGACAAGGCGTCGGCGGTGCTCAGCAGCCCGCGGTCCTCGATCTGCTGGCGGGTAACCACGCTGACCGACTGCGGCGTCTGTCGCGAGGTCAGCGACAGCCCCGTCGCCGTGCCCATGGAATCGGTGGTGTAGGAGCGCGAGCTTTCGGTGCTGCCATCGAGGTCGGCCGTGACCTGCACGGTTGGGAGCTGGGAAGGCGTTACGGAAGGAGCGCGTTCGGCGGCGTGGGCAGCGTTGAACAGCGCCAAGGTCGTGCCGATGGCGGTGGCCAGGGCACATGGGCGGAAACAGGCAGGCATGGGAGATCCAGCAGAAGGGAAAGGCTGGATGAGAATTATTGTCATTTAAGCGTGAGCGCACGTATGCGCGCACGCAGCACGCGTATGCGCACCGCCAGCCGCGATCCGGACTCAGCGGATCTGGCTGGGGGCGATGCCGTAGCGCGTTCGGAACGCGGTTGCGAAATTGGTGGCATGCCGATAGCCGACGAAATGCGCGGCCTGCTGCACGCTGCAGCCCTGCCGCAGTTGCTCGCAGGCCAACTGCAGGCGTCGCTCGCGCAACCACGCGAACACCGAACAGCGGTGCACCTGCTGGAATTTCAGGCGCAGGCTGCTCGGGCTCATGCAGGCCACGCGGGCCAGGTCCTCCAGCCGGTGGTCAGCCGCAGGCGATGCCTGCAGGCAGTCGATCACCCGTTGCAGCATGCGCCGGTCGCGTGGTGAAACACGCAGATCCGGCAGCGCGTCCTGTGCAGACGTACCCAACGCCATCGCCAGCATCTGCAGTCCCACACCCTCGCAGAGCAGCGCATGCATCGCGCCTTGCCAGGTCCCCGACAGCAACTGTTCGGCGGCATGTTCAAGATGCGCGGGTACCTGCCAGCTGTGCAGCCGCCGGCGACCATGGCGACGAGCCTGCAACAGCAGTTCGCTGATCACCGGATCATCCATCTCGGCCGGTGCATCCAGCGAGACATTCAGACTGCGCATCCGTTGACCGGCCGGATGAATCGCAGTCATCGGCGCGGCATCGGCCAACACCATCGCGCCGGCGCCGCGGTTCATGCCGATCACAGCCTGCCCTTCCAGGCGTGCTCCGGCACGGCCTTCCAGCATCACGATCGCAGCGAACGGCGGGGGTGCCTCCGAAGTCGCCTCGAACGGCTGATGCGCGACCACGTCCGACAGCGCCAGGCTGATGCCAGGGCGCAAGCAGCGCTGTTCCACCCTGCCCTCGACCACGCACAGCGCGCCCGAATCCGCGGCGGACGCAAGTGCAGGCAGCCGATAGCGGAAACCGCTGCTGCGGCCCAAGCGGTCCAGGTCGGCAAGGGTAAGGGTGTGCATGGGGCGCCTACGGGAGATCCAACGCCATTGTCATATGAGAACCGCTCTCATCTCCAACCTTCATGGCAAGGCCCAATCTGCCCTTGTCGATACAAATAGTTACGTTATAACATTTCACATCAACTTCACGGATCGTGTCATGCGCCGCCATCTCCTTGCTGCTGCCATTCTGTTCGTCGTCCACAACGCCCAGGCCGCGGACGACCCCACCCTCCCCACCCTCCAGGTCCAGGCCTCCCAACCCTCCCGCATCGACAGCCGGGTCACCGTCGACAATCCGCAGGCGCAGAACCGCACCCTCGGCGGCCTGCTCGAACACGTCTCCGGTGTGCAGAGCACCGCCTTCGGGCCGAACGCGGGCGCTCCGGTCATCCGCAGCCTCAGCGGCAACCGCGTGCAGATCCTGCAGGACGGCCAGTCGATTCTGGGCATGAACGCGATCAGCGGTGACATCAACATCCCGTTCGATCCGCTGTTCGTACGCAGCGTCACCGTCAACAAGTCTTCCGACACCGTGCGCTATGGCGGCAATGCGATCGGTGGCAGCGTGGAGATCGACTCGGGCCTGATCTCGCGCAGCATGGAAGACAAGGACCAGTCGATGGAACTGGTCCTGCGCAAGGGGTTCAACGCGGCCGACGCGCAGGGCTTGCGCATGAACTTCAACAACCAGCGCAACGTGTCCACCAACCTGCAGGTGTCGCGACAGCGGATCTCGCACTACGACATCCCCGGCAACAGCAAGGCCAGCGTCTGCAACACCGGTCTGTTCCCGGCCGCTGGGGGCGTCAACTCGGCCCTGGCCGACGCCTGCCAGAAAGAGGCGCGCGTCCAGCAGATCTACAACAAGGCCTCGCAACCCTACATCGACCAGTTCATGACCGAGAACCCGGACTGGGCCGACGGTGATTTCTCCTTCTATACCAACAGTCCGACCTCGGTCTGGCAGCGCCGTACCTACGTCAATCCGGTCAACCCGGCCTACGTCGCGGGCACGCCCTCATACGTGCAGAAGCAGATAAACAACGATGTGACGCCCGACTACCATCACCGGCTGGGCAACAGCTATGCGCGCAATTCGCAGGTGGCCCTCGGTTCGACGCTGTTCTTCGACCGCGGCTACGTCGGTGTCAGCATCGATGCCAAGGACAGCGAGTACGGCGTGCCGGGCTTTTCGATGCAGAACCTGTCGTTCGGCTCCAACTACGCCGATGGCCTGCCGGTGGGCGTGGTGATCAAGCAGCAACGCTACGCGCTGGAAGCCCTGCTGCGCGATCCGCTGCCCTACGTTGAACGCGCTGAGCTGCGGGTCTCCAAGCTGGACAACACCTCCGGCGAGCGGCTGGGCACAAAAAAAGCCAACGACTACGACTTCGAGAGCACCCAGGCCGAGCTGCTGCTGAGCCATCAGCGGGTCGGCCCGCTGAGCGGCCTGCTCGGTTTCAGCCATCAGTCGCGTGATGTCACCGGCAGCGGCTCGCTGCGCTACCTGCCCGACGTCGACAGCCGCAGCAACGCGGTGTTCCTGAAGGAAACGCTGGACTTCGGCTGGGCGAGCTTCGACGCAGGCGTGCGCCACGAACGCGTGGATCACGAGCTGCAGCCCAGCCGCTTCAAGACCGCGCGCAATGCTTCCAACACGAAACTGCAGGACCGCGACTACCGGCTCAACAGCTACAGCCTGGGCTCATATGTCGAGCTGGGGCCGATGTTCGCGGCCAAGGTGCGTTACTCGTCTTCGCAGCGTGCCCCGGAGATCAACGAGCTGTATGCCAGCAACGCGCACTACTCGGTGATGACCCAGGAAGAAGGCAACCAGGACCTGGAACCGGAACGCGCGAAGAACCTGGAGCTGACCGGCCTGTTCCATCTCGGCGGTTTCGAGCTGTCAGCCACGGCCTACCGGATGAAGTACGAGAACTATCTCTACCTCGGCTACTCCGGCCTGCAGACCGCCAACCGCCTGCCGCTGAAGTACTGGAAGCAGACCGATACCACGGTGAAGGGCTTCGAGATCGACGTGTCGCAGGCCGTGGACCTGGGCCGCTATGGTTCGTTGAATGTCTCCGCCTTCGCCGACCTGGTGAAGAACAAGGCCGACCACCCCGATTCGCTGCGTGCCCACAATGACGGCGAATATCTGCCGAACATGCCAACCAACCGCTACGGCGCTAACCTGCAGTGGCAGCGCGAAGGCTGGAAGGCGCAGTTGTCCAGCACCTACTACGACACCCAGAAGTACCTCGGCCGCAACGTCAGCGAGGAGGTGCCGCTGGATGCGTTCAACATGGTCGACCTGCAGGTCAGCCGTGAGCTGCCGGTGCGCAATGCCTACATTGCCAGCATGGAAGTGTTCGTCAATGGCAGCAATCTGCTCAATGAGGAAGCACGGCCGCACAACTCGCCGCTGAAGTACATTGCGCCGCTGCCGGGGCGTGGTTTCCAGGTGGGTGTGACGGTGAGGCTTTGAGTAGAGATTGAATGAGAACACGCCTGCAGGTGAACAGCCTGCAGGCACTCTGCATCAGAATCCCATCTGGTTGCGCCTCGAACCCCGCTTGATCCACCATCGGCAAAAAGGGAGAGTGCAATGAACTGGATGCAGATGGTTTCACTTGGGCTGTTGCTGTCCGTCTCATCAGGCGCAAACGCCGCCTCTGCGATCACCTACGACAAGGATGGTCGCTTCGGCTATTCGATGAATCAGCGCTCCCTGACCAGCGCGATGCAGCAGTCGCTGCACTACTGCGCAGCGCGATCCCGCAATTGCGGTCAGTCCGCCAGTACGTCCAGCGAAGGCTATTCGGCCATTGCCACAGGCACGATTGCGTTGGGTTTTGCTCTGGGTGAGAAGACCCCGGAAGCCGCGCAGAGGAAGGCAGAAAAGATGTGCAGGGAACGTGCCAACGACTGCACCCTTTCGATGCTGTGGCGGGAAACGCCAACTCCCGAGCTTGAACCGCCAGTGCTCCCTGGCGCACCAGCCCCCGCGCCTGCGGCAACGCCAACACCAACGCCCCGATCGCAGCCCAGGATCGGGACAGTGGATTAGGCATACGCAGCTCTGCGCCGATCTGCCTTTTCGAACATCAGATAAAGAAAAACGCCTGCAGATCGACGATCTGCAGGCGCTTCTTTGTATCTGGCGGAGTGAGAGGGATTCGAACCCTCGATAGAGCTTTTGACCCTATACTCCCTTAGCAGGGGAGCCCCTTCAGCCGCTCGGGCATCACTCCGGGGTTTTCTCCGCGTCTGGTGCGTTGCACCTCAGCGGGGCGTGAATCATAACGTTAATCGAGTGCGAAGGTAAAGCGTTATTCGGCAGAATTTTCACTGCCGGTGCCACCGGCTTCGTCACCACGCTGGATGCGCTGGTAGATCTCTTCGCGATGCACAGCGACGTCCTTCGGCGCAGTGATGCCGATACGCACCTGGTTACCCTTGACGCCAAGCACGGTGACGCTCACCGAGTCACCGATCATCAGGGTTTCGCCGACGCGGCGAGTCAGGATCAACATTTTTGTAAGTCTCCATGGAACCGTGTGGAAGGGTATCCCCCACCGGCTTGACGCTCCGTCAAGAAGCGCTACCACGACAAAGGGAAAAGATTCGCAATGGTACCGTCAGCCGTCCCGCTCCTACAAGGAGGGGGAAGGCGCGGTTCATCACAGGCGGGGGCTGACCCATTCGACGACGGCAGCCAGCGCAGTGGCAAGGGCGGGCCCGTCCTCGCCACCACCCTGGGCGAGGTCCGGGCGTCCGCCGCCCTTGCCCCCGATCTGACTGGCGATATGGGACAACAGTTCCCCGGCCTTGACCTTGCCCATTGCGCTGCCGTTCACACCCGCGACCAGGGCGGCCTTGCCGTCCTGGGCACCGGCCAGCACGATCACCGCGTCGCCCAACTGCTGCTTCAGGCGGTCCATGGCGTCACGCAGGGCCTTGGCGTCGAAACCTTCCAGGCGAGCCGCCAGCACCTTCACACCGGCGACCTCGACGGCCTGGCCGGACAGGTCAGCGGTGGCGCCAGCGGCAACCTTGGCCTTCACGGACTCCAGCTCGCGTTCCAGCTGCTTCTGGCGCTGGCCAAGGGCGCGGATCTTCTCGACCACGTCGGCAGCGCTGCCGCCAAGCAGTTCGGCGGCCTCGGCCAGGCGGGCCTCTTCGGCATCCACGTAGTCCAGCGCACCCTGGCCGGTGACCGCCTCGATGCGACGCACGCCGGCGGAGACGCCGCCCTCGGAGGTGATCTTGAACAGGCCGATGTCGCCGGTACGGTTGACGTGGGTACCGCCGCACAGCTCGGTGGAGTAGTCACCCATCTTCAGCACGCGCACGTGCTCACCGTACTTCTCGCCGAACAGGGCCATCGCGCCGAAGTCCAGCGCTTCCTGCATGCCCATGTTGTGCACTTCGGCAGCGTTGTTGGCACGCACCTGCTGATTGACCTTGCGCTCGATCACCGCCAGCTCTTCCGCGCTGATCGGCTGGAAGTGCGAGAAGTCAAAGCGCAGGCGGTCCGGCGCCACCAGCGAGCCCTTCTGCTGCACGTGGGTGCCCAGCACTTCGCGCAGGGCGGCATGCAGCAGGTGGGTGGCGGAGTGGTTGAGGATGGTGGCGCTGCGACGCTCGCCATCGACCTGGCCGGACAGCACGTCACCAACCTTCAGGCCGCCTTCGGACAGGGTGCCGACGTGGCCATGGAACTGGCCGGCGAACTTCTGGGTGTCGTCCACCGCCAGGCGCACGCCGTTGCCGGTCAGCACGCCGGTGTCGCCGACCTGGCCGCCGGACTCGGCGTAGAACGGGGTCTGGCTGGTGATCACGATGACCGCATCACCGGCATTGGCCGACTGCACCGGACGGCCGTCCTTGAGCACGGCCAGCACGGTCAGGTCATCGGCCTGCAGGCGGTCGTAGCCGAGGAAGCGGGTCGGGCTGAGGGTTGCCACCAGCTCGGCCGGCAGGGTCACGCCACCGCCGAACTTGCCGGCCGCGCGCGCGGTTTCGCGCTGCTGCTCCATCGCCGCATCGAAGCCGGCGATGTCGACGGTCAGGTCGCGCTCGCGGGCGATGTCCTGGGTCAGGTCGAGCGGGAAGCCATAGGTGTCGTACAGGCGGAACGCATCAACGCCGGGGATCACGCCATTGCTGGCCTTGCCGGCAACGTCTTCGAAGATCTTCATGCCGGCGTCGAGGGTTTCAGCGAAACGCTCTTCTTCGGCCTGCAGCGCACGGGTGACGGTATCGACCGCCGCCGGCAGTTCCGGATAGGCCTCGCCCATCTGCTCGACCAGAGTCGGCACCAGCTTGCTGAAGAACGGCTGGCGCACGCCCAGCATCCAGCCGTGACGCAGGGCGCGGCGGATGATACGGCGCAGCACGTAGCCGCGGCCTTCGTTGGACGGCAGCACGCCGTCGACGATCAGGAACGAGCAGGCACGGATGTGATCGGCGATCACCCGCAGCGACTTGTTCTCCAGATCGGCGGTGCCGGTCAGCTCGGACGCCTTGCGGATCAGCGCCTGGAACAGGTCGATCTCGTAATTGGTGTGCACGTGCTGCAGGATCGCCGCCAGGCGTTCCAGGCCCATGCCGGTATCCACGCACGGTGCCGGCAGCGGCACCAGGGTGCCGTCGGGCTGGCGATCGAACTGCATGAACACCAGGTTCCAGATTTCGATGAAGCGGTCGCCGTCTTCATCCGGGGAACCCGGGGGGCCACCGGCGATGTGGTCGCCGTGGTCGTAGAAGATCTCGGTGCACGGGCCGCACGGGCCGGTATCGGCCATCTGCCAGAAATTGTCCGAGGCAAACGGCGCACCCTTGTTGTCACCGATGCGCACGATGCGCTCTTCCGGGATGCCGACCATGTCGCGCCACAGCGCATACGCTTCGTCGTCGGTCTGGTAGACGGTGACCAGCAGGCGTTCGGCCGGCAGTTTCCAGACCTGGGTCAGCAGCTCCCATGCCCAGGCGATCGCGTCCTTCTTGAAGTAGTCGCCGAAGGACCAGTTGCCCAGCATTTCGAAGAAAGTATGGTGACGTGCGGTGTAGCCGACCTGGTCAAGGTCGTTGTGCTTGCCGCCGGCGCGCAGGCAGCGCTGGACGTCGGCCGCGCGCACGTAGCTGCGCTTCTCCGCGCCAAGGAACACGTCCTTGAACTGCACCATGCCGGAATTGGTGAACAGCAGGGTCGGATCATTGCCCGGCACCAGCGGCGCCGACGGCACGATGGTGTGGCCTTTGCCCTTGAAGAATTCAAGGAAGTCGCTGCGGATCTGGGAAGTCGTGAATTTGGCGGATGCGTTCATTGGGGGCTGGCAGTCGGCGGGCCGGCGGACCCGGACCACCGGCCGCAATGGCCAGGGTCGCGCGGGACCGCCGAAAACCTAAAGGGTATCAGGCCCGGCGCCGCCAGTCTCAGTCATCCGGGTCGTAGCGGGTCGCGCGGCGGATGCTGTCCCCGTCGAAGCCCCGTCGGGCCAGCAGGTCCGCAGCCTTGCGACGCTGCGCCAGGTCCTGCGGGCCGGTTTCGCCGAAGCGGCGGCGGACCAGGTCGCGGGCGTTCTCCTGCCAGTCGCCTTCATAACTGTCCATTGCCGCGGCGATCGCCTCGCTGTCCAGGCCATGGGTGCCGAGCTCGGCGCGCACGTGGATCGGCCCGTAGCCGGTATTGGCACGCATCCGCACCAGGTTCTCGGCAAAGCGGGTGTCATCCTGCCAGCCCGCCTCGGTCAGCTTGGCAACAGCGGCTTGCGCGGCCTCATCCTCGATGCCACGGGCGGTCAGTTTGCGGGTCAGCTCTTTGCGCGAGTGTTCGCGGCGGACCAGCAGGCCCAGCGCCCGTTGTACGGGGGTCTGCTCACGCGGCCGTCGCTTGCGGCCGGCGGGAATGTCTTCGGCGTCGGACATCGGTGCTCCAGGGGTGGCGCCATCCGTGGCGCCCTGCCCGTCCATGGGCGATTCGAACCTGCGGAGCAGGGCGACGTCACTGACGGCGCCACCCTGCCCCACAGCAAGCCTTATTCGTCGTCGCCTTCGTCGTCGCCTTCTTCGCGGGCAGCTTCAGACGGCTGGAACTTCTCGCGCAGCTCGGCTTCGAGCTTGGCGGCGACGGTCGGGTTGTCGCGCAGGTAGCCACGGGCATTGTCCTTGCCCTGGCCGATACGCTCTTCGCCGTAGCTGTACCAAGCGCCGGCCTTCTCGACCAGCTTGGCATCCACGCCCATGTCGATCAGTTCGCCTTCGCGGCTGATGCCTTCGCCATACAGGATCTCGGTGATGACCTGCTTGAACGGCGGCGCCAGCTTGTTCTTGACGACCTTGATCTTGGTCTGGTTGCCGATGATCTCGTCGCCCTTCTTGATCGCGCCGATACGGCGGATATCCAGACGCACCGAGGCATAGAACTTCAGCGCGTTGCCGCCAGTGGTCACTTCCGGGCTCTGGCCCGGCATCATCACGCCGATCTTCATGCGCAGCTGGTTGATGAAGACCACCAGGGTGTTGGAGCGCTTGATGTTGCCGGTCAGCTTGCGCAGCGCCTGGCTCATCAGGCGGGCCTGCAGACCCGGCAGCTGGTCGCCCATCTCGCCTTCGATTTCGGCCTTCGGGGTCAGCGCGGCAACCGAGTCGACCACCAGGATGTCCACCGAGCCCGAACGGACCAGCATGTCGGCGATTTCCAGCGCCTGCTCGCCGGTGTCCGGCTGCGACAGCAGCAGGTCGTCCACGTTGACGCCCAGCTTGGCGGCGTAGATCGGATCCAGCGCATGCTCGGCGTCGATGAAGGCTGCAGTGCCGCCCAGCTTCTGGCACTCGGCGATGGCCTGCAGGGTCAAGGTGGTCTTGCCCGACGACTCCGGACCATAGATCTCAACGACACGGCCCTTCGGCAGGCCACCAATACCCAGCGCGATGTCGAGCATCAGCGAACCGGTCGGAATGGCTTCGACGGGTTCGACCACGCGGTCGCCCATGCGCATCACCGAGCCCTTGCCGAACTGCTTTTCGATCTGGCCCAGAGCTGCAGCGAGGGCGCGCTTCTTGTTCTCGTCCATCGGATTGGTCCTTGCAGAGGTCGTGTCGTTGGAGGTGCTGTCTTTGGGGGTCTTCTTCGCCATGGGTTCACTTTAAGTCGGACGTATCGCACAGGCTGAGATTCTGCCCGGCGCTCTGAAAAGAATTATCGGACATCCGTACCAACCTCAGTGGAACCAGAGAATCGCCACAAAAGACCGCGGGGTAATGCGCTATGGAACAGGTCAACGGTTGGGTCGTAACAGGCCGCAATAGAGGCCTTCGATCGAGAAGTCCTGGTCCGGCAGCACCTCGATCGGCTTGTAGTCGGGGTTGCGTGGCAGCAGGCGGATACGGTCCTTGGCGATCTTCAGCAGCTTGACGGTGATCTCGTCATCGATGCGGGCCACCACGATCTGCCCGGAATGGGCATCGCGGGTGCGGTGCACGCCGATCAGGTCACCGTCGAAGATGCCCTCGTCGATCATCGAATCGCCCTGCACCTTGAGCAGGTAATCCGGCGCCGGCGAGAAGAACACCCGGTCCAGCACCACGAAATCATCCGAGCCGATGTCGGCACCGATCGGCAGACCTGCTGCGACCCGGCCGAGCACCGGCAGGCGCAGAACGTTGTCGGGCAGGCCCGGCTCGGCCAGCTTCTCCAGCGGTGGCGCCTGCACCAGGCGGATGCCTCGGGCCTGGCCCGGAATGCGACGGATCGCACCGGCCTGCTCCAGGGCTTCCAGGTGGTACTGGGCCGCGCGGACGCCCTTGAAGCCGAATGCACGCGCGATTTCAGTCTGCGACGGCGGTGCGCCTTCGCTCTCGATACGCTCGGCGATCAACTGCAGGATCGCCTGCTGGGTGTCGGTCAGGTCCATGATTAGTAGTATTACTACTAACGCACGGGACTGCAAGTGCTGGTTGCGACACGGCGGGCTGCAGGACTGACGGGGAACGACCTATGGCGCCGAGCCATGCTCGGTGCCGTCGCCGGGCATGGCCCAGCTGGTAGGGGCAAAAGCAAGAGCAGCCGACCAGCGGTCGGCTCTACAGGAATCGCGCAGCGATTCCGCGGTTCCCGTTGGGAACCGCTGCGGCAAGCACACTAGGTGTGCTTGCCGCTTCTCCATATCGAAAACAGGATCCACACGCCGCAGAAGCCGGCGCCGATGAAACCGCATACGCCCAGCGCCAGCAGCCAGCGGCTGGAAACCCCGCCGACGCTGTGCATCACGATGGATGAGCCGATGATCAGAGCGGCGGTGACGATGCCCATCACCAGCCGGTTGGCGGCGCGGTTGACCTGTTCGCCGAAGCCCTGCAACGCCGTGGTTTCCACCTTCAGCTGCAGGCGCCCACGGCGTGCGGCCTGGACCAGCTTGCGCAGGTCACGGGGCAGTTCGCCGGCTAAATCAACCAGGCCCAGCAGGCTGCGCCGGCCACGCTTGAGCAGCGCCTTGGGCGCATAGCGCTGCAGCACCACCCGCTCCAGGAACGGGCGCGCGGCGCTGGCCATGTCGAAATCCGGGTCCAGCTGCCGGCCCATGCCTTCCAGGGTCAGGAACGCCTTGATCATCAGCGCCAGGTCGGCCGGCAGGGTCAGGCTGTAGCTGCGCAGCAGCTGGGTGATGTCGCCCAGCATCAGGCCGATGCGCAGGTCCTTCAGTGGCACGCCCCGGTACTGGTCGACGAACTGGCTGATGTCGTGCTGCAGCCGGTTTTCGTCCACTTCCACGCCGCCGGCCCAGTCCAGCAGCACGTCGGCCACGCCCTGCGGGTCCTGCTCGACCAGCCCGTGCAGCAGCTGCGCGACCTGGAAACGACGCACTTCGGACAGCGCACCGACCATGCCGAAATCGATCACGCCGATGCGGCCGTCGCGCAGGTAGATGATGTTTCCCGGATGCGGATCGGCGTGGAAGCTGCCGTCCTCCAGCACCATCTTCAGCACGATGTCGGCACCACGCCGCGCCAGTTCGCGCCGGTCCAGCCCTGCGGCGTCGACGCCGGCCAGGTCGCGGCCGGGAATGCCATCAACGAAGTCCTGCACATTCAGGCTTTCGCAGGTCCACTGCCAATGCACGCTGGGAATCAGGATATCGTCGCGGCCTTTGAAGTTGCGCGCGATGCGCTCGGCATTGCGGCATTCGGCGGCGAAATCCAGCTCGCGGCGCAGCGACACGGTGAACTGCTGCACAACCTCGGCCGGGCGGTAACGACGCAGATCGGGAAGGCGCGCCTCGACGATCTCGGCCAGGCGCGCCAGCAGCCGCAGGTCGGCCTCGACCACGTCACGGATACCAGGCCGGCGCACTTTCAGCACCACCTCCCGGCCGTCCTGCAGGCGCGCGCGATGGGCCTGCGCCAGTGAAGCCGCAGCCATGGGCGTTTCATCGAGGAAGGCGAACACGTCCTGCGGCGACGCACCGAGGTCGGACTCGAGCTGCTCGCGGATGTCCGCATACGGCAAGGCCGGCACCGCGTTCTGCAGTTCGGACAGCTCGGCGATCCATTCCGGCGGCAGCAGGTCGACGCGCGTCGCCAGCACCTGGCCAAGCTTGACGAAGGTTGGGCCGAGATCCTGCATGGCGCTGCGCACGCGCACCGGTGCGGTCATCCGCAGCAGTTCCTGGCGCTCTTCGTTCCAGTGCAGCAGGCGCCCTGCCCGCTCCAGCACCGTGGCCAGGCCGATGCGCCGCACCACATCGCCGAAGCCATAGCGGATCAGGACGACGGCAATTTCCTGCAGTCGGCCCAGGTCACGGACCGTGCCCAGCGTTTCCCACATCATGCGTGCTCCGGACGATTACCGGAGCAGCATGTCACAGCTGGGCGTCGATACCGCGCAATGCCGCGGACACGGTTTGCCGGCGGATGGCTTCGCGGTCGCCATCGAACTGGAACAACTCGGCGCGGGCGTAACCTCCACGGCGCTTCCAGCCGATCCAGACGCTGCCGACCGGCTTGTCAGGGCTACCGCCACCAGGGCCAGCGATACCCGTCACCGCCACGGCGATGCCGGCGCCGGAATTGACCAGCGCACCGGACACCATCTCCAACACGGTTTCGCGGCTGACCGCACCAAACTGCTCCAGGGTCTGCGCGCGCACGCCGAGCAGGCGCTGCTTGGCCTCGTAGCTGTAGACCACCATGCCACAGTCGAAGAACGCCGAGGAACCGGCGATGTCGGTCATGCACTTGGCGATCCAGCCGCCACTGCAGCTCTCGGCGGTCACCAGCTGCAGCGAGACCTGCTGCAGGCGCTGCCCGAGCGCGGCGGACAGGGCATTGAGTTCAGCGTCGGTTGGAATGGACATCGGCATGACGGTGGGGTGAAGAACCTGCACGTTGTACCGCAGATGACGGCCGCGTGTCGCGGGCCGCCGTGACGGCAGCCGCCAGGCAGGGCCCGGCGCTACCTCACCACTCCGGCAGCTTTTCCGGCAGCAGCGCCCGGATCGGCGCGCCGTCCGCACTGGCCGCCAGCTTCTCGGCTTCGGCGATCGGCAGGTCGACCTGCAGCAGCCAGCCGTCTTCATCGGTCTGCTCGCTGCGGATCACTTCCAGCTGGTGCAGGCGCGCACGCAGGCGGCCGGCATCCGGCGGCAGGCGCAGCTCACCGGTCACGTGCTGCAGGCCAAGGCGCTTGCCCAGCACGCTCTGCAGCAGTTCCAGGCCCAGTCCATCGCGTGCGGAAATCCACACCCGCTCGCGGCGCGACTCGTCGGGAACGCCGTCCTGGCCATCGTGGCGGACGTCTGCACCGTCGATGCGGTCGATCTTGTTGAACACCAGCAGCTGCGGCAGATCGCCGGCACCGACCGCGGTCAGTACCTCGTCGACCTGGGCGATGCGCTCCTCGCGGTGCGGATCGGCGGCATCAACCACGTGCAGCAGGAAGTCGGCCTCGCGCGCCTCGGACAGAGTCGAGCGGAACGCGGCGACCAGATCATGCGGCAGATCACGGACGAAGCCGACGGTGTCGGCCAGCACCACGTTGCCGCCCGGCACCGCGATGCGGCGCACGGTCGGGTCCAGCGTGGCGAACAGCTGGTCGGCGGCATAGGCCTCAGCGCCGGTCATGGCGTTGAACAGGGTCGACTTGCCGGCGTTGGTGTAACCCACCAGGGCCACGCGCGGCAGCTCGCTGCGCACACGCGCACGGCGCATCTGGGTGCGCTGCACCTCCACCTTTTCCAACCGCTTCTGCAGCTGCTCCACCCGCTTCTGGAGCAGGCGGCGGTCGGTTTCCAGCTGGGTTTCACCCGGGCCACGCAGGCCGATCGAACCACCGCGCTGGCGCTCCAGGTGGGTCCAGCCGCGCACCAGCCGCGTGGCCAGGTGACGCAGCTGTGCCAGCTCAACCTGCAGCTTGCCCTCGTGGCTGTGCGCACGCTGGGCGAAGATGTCCAGGATCAGGCCGGTACGGTCGATCACCCGGCGCTCGAGGAAACGTTCCAGGTTGCGCTCCTGGCCCGGGCTCAACGCATGGTTGACCAGAATCAGGTCGGCACCGCTGGCGTCGGCCGCGGCCTTGATCTCGTCCAGCTTGCCGCTGCCGATCAGGGTCGATGGATTCGGACGGTCCAGGCGTGCGGTGATCGTCGCGGCGATGCTGGCCCCAGCCGAGCGGGCCAGATCACCGAATTCTTCCAGCACATCGTCTTCCAGCTTGCCGAAATGCGGCTGGATCAAGAGGGCGTGTTCGCCCTTTTTCGAGCGGTCAAACATTCACCGCTCCAGTCTTACTCGTCTGCTTCATCACCCGCCTGACCACCTTCACCCGACTGCACATAGCCACCACCCGGTCCGACCTTCACGTTGCGTGCCGGTACCACCGTGGAAATGGCGTGCTTGTAGACCATCTGGCTGACCGTGTTGCGCAGCAGGACCACAAACTGGTCGAACGACTCGATCGTGCCCTGCAGCTTGATACCGTTGACCAGGTACACCGAAACCGGCACGCGCTCGCGCCGCAGTGCGTTCAAGAAAGGATCCTGCAGCGATTGTCCCTTGGACATTGCACACTCCTGATTATTGTTCTTATTGGGTTGCCGACGGTTGCCGCGGCCCCCGAGCCGCCCACCGACCGATGATGTTACACGGCTGGCGGGGGTTCAGCGTGCGACGAAGGTCGACACCGCGCCGGCAAGGCGCTCCCGGTCGATATGGGGGTCGAACCAGCGCGCATCAAGTTCACCGCGCAGCCAGGTCAGCTGGCGCTTGGCCAGCTGCCGGGTGGCGAAGATCGCCTTGTCACGGAAGCGGGCGGCATCGCCCTGCCCGTCCAGGTACTCCCAAGCCTGGCGATAGCCGACCGCGCGCACAGCCGGCAGGTCCAGTGGCGCCTCCGCGGCGGCCAATTCCGGCATCGCGCGCAGCGCCCGCACCTCGTCAAGGAAACCCTGCGCCAGCATGGCGTCGAAGCGCGCCTCGATGCGCTGGTGCAGTACCGCGCGGTCACGCGGGGCCAGGACCAGCTTGAGCGTGCGCACCGGCAACGGCGCCACGCCCGGCCGGCGCTGCCACTCCGTGATGGGGGTACCGGTCAGGCGATAGACCTCCAGCGCCCGCTGGATGCGCTGCGGGTCGGTGGCATGGATGCGTGCGGCGGCCGCCGGATCAACCTTGGCCAGTTCCGCATGCAGTGCCGCCCAGCCGCGTTCGGCGGCTTCGGCGCTGAGCGCTTCGCGCGTCGCCGGATCGGCCTCCGGCATCGGCGACAGGCCCTGCAACAAGGCGCGGAAGTACAACCCGGTGCCGCCGGCCAGGATCGGCATCTTGCCGCGCGCCAGGATGTCGGACACGACGCGACCGGCATCGGCCGCGAACTCGGCCGCCGAATAGGTCTGCCAGGGATCGCGCAGATCCAGCAGGTGGTGCGGCGCCTGCGCACGCTCGGCCGCATCGGGCTTGGCCGAGCCGATGTCCAGGTGGCGATAGACCAGTGCCGAATCGACGCTCACGATCTCGCCATCCAGCTGCCGGGCCAGGGCGATCGCAGTCGCGGTCTTGCCACTGGCGGTCGGTCCCATCACGGCGATCGCCAGCGGCCGCTGGTCGATCCCCATCAGTCTTCGTCCGGCCAGCGGATCGTCGGCGTGGCGTCGGCGCGCGGCGTCGGTACGGCCTCCACTGCCTGCCAGATCTTCAGTGCGTCGACCGTGGCGGCCACGTCATGCACGCGCACGATACCCGCACCTCGCTGAACTGCGATCAGGTGCGCGGCAACCGAAGCAGCCACTCGCTCAGACGGCGTGTCGCGACCGGTCAGTTCACCCAGGCTGCGCTTGCGCGACAGGCCAGCCAGCATCGGCACGCCCAGTTCCAGGAAGCGCTCCGAACGCGCCAGCAGGGTCATGTTGTGGGCGGTGGTCTTGCCAAAGCCGAAGCCGAGGTCGATCAGCAGGTTTTTCTTCTCGATGCCCGCCATCTCGGCAGCGAACAGGCGCTGCACCAGGAAACCGTGCACCTCGGCGACCACGTCGTCGTAATGCGGATCGGCCTGCATGTGGCCCGGCTCGCCCTGCATGTGCATCAGCACCACCGGCACGCCGGCCTCGGCAGCCGCGTCCAATGCGCCTTCCTGGCGCAGGCCGAAGATGTCGTTGATCATGCCGGCGCCGGCCGCCACTGCCGCCCGCATCACGTCGGGCTTGAAGGTGTCGATGCTGATCGGCACCTGGGTTCGGGCAGCCAACTGCTCGATCACCGGAATCACCCGGCGCAGCTCCTCCTCCACCGATACCGGCGCAGCGCCCGGCCGGGTCGATTCGCCGCCGATGTCCAGCAGGTCCGCGCCCTCCTCGACCAGCTTGAGGCCATGTGCGACCGCGGCCTCGGTGGTGTCGTGCGCGCCGCCATCGGAGAACGAGTCCGGGGTGACGTTGACGATGCCCATGACCCGGGCACGGTCGAGGCGCAGAATGCGGCCGGCGCAATCGAGCTGGGGCGAGGTATCGAACATGGGCAATCCTGCAGGGACAACGGCGGGTAGTTTAGTTCGGCAGGGCGGCGCCCTGCACCCGCAGAGGCAACGGCCACAGCAAGAGCCCAAGCAACAGCAGAAGCTGGTTTCCTGAGGGTAGCCGGGGTGGGTCCGGTTGCGGGAGACGCCGTAAACCCATCCATGGGGGCTTGGCCGCGGCTTGCTCGTGTGCGCTGTCCTGCGCACACGGCAAGACCAGGGTTGCGCGTCCTGCCCAACCCGCCCGAGGCATGCCTCGGGCCCATGCCGCGGACACTCCCGCAACCGGACCCACCCCGCCTTCGACAGATTTCTGCGATCTTTCGGAGCAGCTCTTGGGGTCAGATCCGTTTTCCTGCGGAAAACGGATCTGACCCCATTCTTGTACATCGATATCTGACAGATGTGTCGACCAAGGTCGACACCTACCAACAGCTCCCGAAATCTGTCAGAGGTGGGGCGGTGTCGGAGTGCGGGGTGTCAGCCGCATGGATGCGGCTGCCAAGCCTACAGGGACGTACTCGCGGCGTCCCCGCACTCCGACCCCGCCCCGCCATCCCACGGAATGTAGCTGTAGCTGTTGCTGTTGCTCCGGCTCGTAGCAGGTGCAGGGCGCAGCCCTGCCGATACCCATCAACGGCGGCGGCGCTTGCGGTCCACGTACAGGGTCTTGGCGATGCTCAGCACGATGCCGACACCGATACCCACCACGCAGCCCAGCAACAGGTTGTCGGCACCAAGGCCTACACCCACGCCGACCACGGTGGCGATGATCATCTCGACGGTGTGGGAAATCGGTTCGGGCTTCGGGGTGGACATGCGGGCTCCAGCATCAGAACGGTTCTTCGGGATGGGCCAGTGGCCCGGAAACAACGAGGCCGGGTTGCCCCGGCCTCGTCTGGTATTACCTGCAGCGGGCCTTCAGTGCGACTCGGCCGGGCCTGCGATCGGCGGCAGCGGACGGGCGTCGCCACCCTTGTCGTTGCCACCATCCTTGTTCGACTTGTTCCAGCCGGCCGGCGGCGGCGGATCGCGGCCTTCCATGATGGCGTCGATCTGCGGCGCATCGATGGTTTCGTACTGCAGCAGCAGCTGGGACATCGCGTGCAGCTTGTCCAGGTTGGCCGTCATCAGCTCGGTGGTGCGTGCGTAAGCCTCGTCGAGGATGTTGCGCACTTCCTCGTCGATGCGGCGCGCGGTGTCGTTGGACACGCTCTTGTGCTGGGTGACCGAACGGCCCAGGAACACCTCATCGTCCTCTTCGCCATAGGCGATCGGGCCGAGCTGGTCGGACAGGCCCCACTTGGTGACCATGTTGCGGGCCATCTTGGTGGCACGTTCGATGTCGTTGGAGGCACCCGTGGTGACTTTGTCGGCACCGAAGATCAGCTCCTCGGCCACGCGGCCACCGTACAGCGAGCACAGCTGCGACTTGATCGCCACGCGGTTCATCGAGTACTTGTCGCCTTCCGGCAGGTACATGGTCACACCCAGCGCACGGCCGCGCGGGATGATGGTGACCTTGTAGACCGGATCGTGCTCGGGCACCAGACGACCGACGATGGCGTGACCGGCCTCGTGGTACGCGGTGAGGGTCTTCTCCTCCTCGCTCATGGCCATCGAACGACGCTCGGCACCCATCAGGATCTTGTCGCGGGCACGATCGAAGTGGTCCATGCGGACCTCCTTCTCGTTGCCACGGGCGGCGAACAGGGCGGCCTCGTTGCAGAGGTTGGCCAGGTCGGCACCGGAGAAACCCGGGGTACCACGTGCGATCACCATCGGCACGACGTCGTCAGCCAGCGGCAGCTTGCGCATGTGCACCTTGAGGATGTGCTCGCGGCCCTTTACGTCCGGCAGGCCAACCACCACCTGGCGGTCGAAACGGCCCGGACGCAGCAGCGCCGGATCCAGCACGTCCGGACGGTTGGTCGCGGCGATCACGATCACGCCTTCGCCACCCTCGAAACCATCCATCTCGACCAGCAGCTGGTTCAGGGTCTGCTCGCGCTCGTCATGACCGCCGCCCAGGCCGGCACCACGGTGACGGCCGACGGCGTCGATTTCATCAATGAAGATGATGCACGGCGCGTGCTTCTTGGCCTGCTCGAACATGTCGCGCACACGGCTGGCGCCGACGCCGACGAACATTTCCACGAAGTCCGAACCGGAGATCGAGAAGAACGGCACCTTGGCTTCGCCGGCGATGGCCTTGGCCAGCAGCGTCTTGCCGGTACCCGGCGGGCCCACCATCAGCACGCCACGCGGAATCTTGCCGCCCAGCTTGGTGAACTTGGACGGGTCGCGCAGGAAGTCGACCAGCTCGCCCACTTCTTCCTTGGCCTCGTCGCAGCCAGCGACGTCGGCGAAGGTGACCTTGATCTGGTCTTCGCCCTGCAGCTTGGCGCGCGACTTGCCGAAGGACATCGCGCCCTTGGCACCGCCGCCACCGCCCTGCATCTGGCGCATAATGAACAACCAGAAGCCGATGATCAGGATGACCGGCAGGAAATTCATCAGGATCGCGCCGAGGGAGATGCCGCTGGACGGCTCTTCCTGCACGATTTCCACGTTCTTGGTGCGCAGCACGTTGATCAGGTCACGATCGAACGGTGCGGTGATGGTGGCCGACTGGCCGCCACGGGTGGTGTAGGTCAGCTGGCTGGTGCCGCCGCGCATGTCGCCGCCGAAGGCGACCTTCTGCACGTTGCCGCTGTCCACCTGGTCCAGGAACTGCGAATACGACGCGCCCTGCGCCCCAGCCCCGGAGGTCTTGGGCGAGAAGCTCTGGAAGACCACCATCAGCACGACGGCGACGACCACCCATAGCAGGAGGTTCTTGGTCAAGTCGTTCATCCTCATTGGCTCCGGTGTTCCTCTTAGTGCTGGCGTTGCGTTGGGGTCGAACTTGCGTACGTTGCGAGCTTACTTCATGTGGGCGCGTTTTCCCTGACCCAAGGCATACACCTCGGGAGAGCGCTTGCGCGACGCTTCCGGCTTGCGGATGGAGACCTTGTCGTACCGGCGGCGCATGTCACGCACGTAGTCGTCAAAGCCTTCGCCCTGGAACAGCTTGATCAGGAACGCCCCACCGGTCTTCAGGTGGTTGTCGGCAAAATCCAGGGCCAGCTCCGCCAGGTGCATCATCCGCGGCTGGTCGACCGCGCCTACACCACTCTTATTGGGGGCCATGTCCGACAGCACAAGGTCTACCGGCTGATCACCGAGCATGGCTTCAAACTGCGATAGGACGGTTTCTTCCCTGAAGTCACCGTGAAGGAACTCCACGCCGGCCAGCGGCGGCATGTCCAGGATGTCCAGGGCCAGCACACGGCCAGTATCGCCGATCTGTCTCCGAACCTGCTGAGACCAACCGCCCGGGGCCGCGCCAAGGTCGACCACGACCATGTGCGGCTTCAGCAGCCGGTCACGTTCGAGCAGCTCTTCAAGCTTGTAGGCGGCGCGCGAGCGCATGCCTTCGGCCTGCGCCTTCTTCACGAAGGGGTCGGAGAAATGTTCCTTGAGCCAGCGCTGGCTGCTTTTGCTGCGGGTAGCCATTGAAAATAGGGGCTGATGGGGTCCTCATGATACCCTGATCGCCCCATTCAACCGTGTTTTCCTGCATGTTCATCGCCCTGACCGCTTCCCAGACCCGTTTCCTGCGCGGCCAAGCCCACGACCTGAAGGCGCTGCTGCAGACCGGCGGCAAGGGCGTGACCCCGGCCTTCATCGCTGAGCTGAATGAAGTGCTGGAGCGCCACGAGCTGGTCAAGGTGAAGGTCGCTGCCGAAGACCGCGACGCCCGTGACGTGATGATCGGCGAGATCGTCGAAGCCACCGAGAGCGCGTTGGTGCAGCGCATCGGCCACGTCGCCGTGCTGTATCGCCCGAGCAAGGAACAGCGCCAGATCGTGCTGCCGCGCGGCTGATCGCCTTACTGCCATGCAGCTGAACCACGAACCGCCCGATTACGCCTACAGCCTGCGCGCCGCCGATGGCCGCTCGGCCAAGGTGAATGACCAGGTCCTGGGCAGCAGTTTCTTCCTGACTCCGGACCAGCTGGTCGCGCAGTGGCCGGTGGCACGTGCCGCCGAGCTGCAGCTGGCCGACCTGGAGCCGATCCTGGCACTGAATCCGGCACTGATCGTGCTGGGCACCGGCGACCGCCAGGTGTTCCCGCCGGCGGTGGTGATGGCTGCATGCCTGAGCCGTGGCATCGGTCTGGAAGTGATGAACAACCCGGCCGCCGCGCGCACCTTCAACATCCTGGCCGGCGAAGGCCGTAAGGTCGCTGCCGCCTTCATTCTGGAAGGCTGAGGAACAGAGCCGCCAGGCATCGCCCGGCGCTACCTTGGATCACACGTAGCCTGTAGCGCCCGAGCCCATGCTCGGGCGGCGTCGCTTCGCGGCGGAAAGGCGCCGGGCATGGCCCGGCGCCATCAACGTCAACGCGTCGGCAGGTACTGCTGCGGGTCGACCGGCTTGCCGTTGTAGCGGGTGCGCCGACGGCGTTTGCGGCCCATGGGCCGCGCCGACGGCAAACGCCCGGCGTGCTACGCCGGGCCGGGGATCCGCCCAGATGGCGAATCGACGATCAACGCGCCGGCAGGTACTGCTGCGGGTCGACCGGCTTGCCGTTGTAGCGGATCTCGAAGTGGACCATGTCGCGGTTCGCGCCGGTACGGCCCATCTCCGCGATCTGCTCGCCAGCCTTCACGCTCTGCCCTTCATTCACCAGGCGCTTGCGGTTATGACCGTACGCCGACAGCCACTGGTCGCTGTGCTTGATGATGATCAGCTCGCCGTAGCCGACCAGGCCCGCACCGGAATACACCACCACGCCATTGGCGGTGGCCTTGACTGCCTGGCCGCTGGTGCCCGCGATGTCCACGCCCTGCTTGGTCGCATCACCCGCCACGTAGCGGCCCACGACGGCGCCATCGGCCGGCCAGCGCCAAGCGATGTTGCTCTTCACCGGACCGGCCGGCGCCGTGGTCGGCGCGGCACTGCCTGCGGTGCTGCCGCCGGAGCGCGGCGGGGTCACCACCGTGGTCGGTGCGCGGCCGCCGCTGGCACCGGCCGGATACAGGCGGATCACCTGCCCCGGATGGATCGATGAGGGATTGTCCAGGCTGTTCCAGGCAATCAGGTCAGCCGGGGTGATGTCGTGGATGCGGGCCAGCGCATAGATGGTGTCACCCTTGCGAACGACCACGGTCTGGCCCGGCTTGGGCACCGAGGTCTTCGGCGTGGTCACGCCGCCACCGGTGCTGCCCCCACCAGGACGAACCACGGTAGCGGTGCCGCAGGCGGCCAGGGTGGAAACCAGCAACGCCAGCGCGCCGATGCGCACTCCCTTGCTCAGACGATCAGGATTCATGCGAACTTCGACCTCCATACAAGCCAGGCGATCAGCACCACCACCAACGCGGTGGCGATCCAGCCCAGCGGTTCAATCCAGCGACGCAGCGCCGCTTCGGCACGCGCACCACCGATACGGATGACCGCAGCCAGCACGAACACGCGCTTGCCACGACCGATCAGCATGCTCAACAGGTACTGCGGCATCGGTACGCCGACGATACCCGATGCCCACGTGAAGACCTTCATCGGGATCGGCATGAAGCCGCCCAGCACCAGGAAGGTGAACACCGCCCACGGCGACTCGGCCATCTTGGCCTGCACGGTGGTGATGCCCTGCTCGATCGCCGGCAGCATGCCCAGTGCCTCGAACAGTGGCTTGATCGCCTCGAAGGCGAAATGACCCAACGCGTAGCCGACCACCGCACCGACCATTGAACCGGCCAGGCTGAGAGTCGCGAACCACCAGCCGCGCTTGGGCTGGGCCACGCACATCGGCGCCAGCATCACTTCCGGCATCACCGGGAAAATGATCGCCTCGAAGAAACTCAATACCGTGAGGTAGGTCGGCGCGCGTTCGTGCGCCGCCCACTTCATCGCCCGCTCGTACAGCGGCCCGAAAATCTTCATGCAACCCTGCTCCGTGGATTAGTCCAGCATGCCAGACAGCAGCGGTACGAAGGTGACCGGCGCCAGCACGTGTTGTTCGATGCTGCCGTCGGCCTTGCGGTCCAACTGCACCAGCGACTGCGCACTGGGGCCGCCGACCGGGGCCACCAGGCGGCCGCCTTCGGCGAGCTGCTCGATCAGTACATCGACCAGCGCTGGCGCCGCTGCGGTGACCACGATGGCATCGAACGGACCGTGCTCGGCCCAACCGACGCGGCCGTCATCATGCTTGGTACGGATGTTCATGCCCAACGCACGAAAACGCTTGCGCGCCTGGCGCAGCAGGTCTCCGATGCGCTCGACGGTGTACACCTCCAGACCCAGTGCACCGAGCACCGCGGCCTGGTAGCCCGAACCGGTACCCACTTCCAGCACCCGCTTCGGTGCCACCTGCAGGACAGCCTCGGTCATCCGAGCGACCACCCAGGGTTGCGAAATGGTCTGGCCATGGCCGATAGGCAGTGCGGTGTCTTCGTAGGCCCGTGACGCCAGCGCCTCATCGATGAAAAGATGGCGCGGCACCACCCTGATCGCATTCAAGGTTGATTCGTCGACGATGCCCGCTTCACGCAGGCGATCGACCAGGCGGTCACGCACACGTTGCGAGGTCATGCCGATGCCGACAGCTTCCGGTTGCAGGCGCAGGCGCGGGCTCATGCCGGCTGGTCCAGCGCAGCACTGAGGCCGCCGACCCAGCTGGCCACCTTCTCCAGTGCCTGGTAGCGGGTCAGGTCGACCTGGATCGGCGTGATCGAGATGTGGCCGGTGCGCACCGCATGGAAATCGGTGCCGGGGCCGGAGTCCTGCTCGCGGCCAGCTGGCCCGATCCAGTACACATCATTGCCGCGCGGGTCTTTCTGCGCGATGCAGCCTTCGGCGCGATGGCGGTTGCCGAGGCGGGTGACCTCGAAGCCCTTGACCTCGTTCCACGGCAGATCCGGCACGTTGACGTTGAGGATGGTGTCGGCGGGCAGCGGGTCGGCCTTGAGGCGGGCAACGATCTCGACTGCGGCACGCGCGGCGGTCTCGAAGTGCTTCGGATCGTGATTGCGGCTGACCAGCGAGACCGCTACTGCCGGCAAGCCGAGGAAGCGACCTTCCATCGCCGCCGAGACGGTTCCGGAATAGATCACGTCGTCGCCGAGGTTGGCAGCGTTGTTGATGCCGGACACGACAATGTCAGGTTCGAATTCAAGCAGGCCGGTCAGCGCCAGATGCACGCAATCGGTCGGCGTGCCGGCTACAGAGACGGTGTAGTGGTCGATGCGCTTGAGGCGGATCGGCAGGTCCAGGGTCAGGGAGTTGCTGGCGCCGGAGCGGTCGCGGTCAGGTGCGACCACCGTCACTTCGTGACCGGCTTCGCGCAGGACCGAGGCAAGCATCCGGATGCCTGCGGCGTCGACACCATCGTCATTGCTGACCAGGATTCGCATCTTCGATTTAACCGCTTGATTTTCCAAGAATTCGATTCCATCACCGTGCAGTGTGGGCGGGACCGTCGCGCTTCCCTGCGGAAGCCGTCGACCCTGCAAGGGCATCGTCTATTGTGCCGCATGCGAGCCGCCGGTCCTACCCTGCCGGCGGTCACGGCCGACTTCGAATCGTCATAGGCAGGCTCACGCCGGCGGTTTACCCTGTGCGCATGTCGCACCCTGAAGATGAAGATCCGGCCGCATTGTTCCGTGCAGCCATCGGCGAAGTGACGCCGCTGCGCAAGGATGCCGAGCCGGCGCCCGCCGCGCCGCGGCCGAAACCGCGCGCGCGCATGGCCGAGCGTGACGAGGCGGAAGCCGCTGGCGAGTTCGCCCGGCTGCTGCGCGACAGTACACCGCTGGAAGCCGGCGACGTGGCCAGCTATCGACGCGACAACCTGCCGCCGCGGGTGTTCCAGCGCCTCAAGCGTGGCCAGTACTCGGTGCAGGACGAGCTGGACCTGCATGGTGCAACCGCAGCGCAGGCAGAAGCGTTGCTGCGCCAGTTCCTGCTGGAAGCGCATGCGCACGAATACGGCTGCGTGCGCATCATCCACGGCAAGGGCCTGCAGTCCGATGGCGGTGCGCCGGTACTGAAAAACCTGGTCGATCGCCTGCTGCGGCTGCGCAACGACGTGCTGGCGTTTCATTCGGCGCCGACCGGACAAGGCGGCACCGGCGCGATGCTGGTGCTGCTGGCACGGCGTTGACGAATCCGGCGGCGACCGGCCCGGTAGAAGTCGACTGTTAGTCGACTGCTCTCTGCAGCAGCACGCCGAAACCCCGCGATGCGCGCGATAGTCGACTAACAGTCGACTCTACCCCCGCCCGCCTGCTCAGGCCTGCGAGGCGTCTTCGACCGGGCCGAGCTCGTGCAGCACGGCAGTGGCATAACAGCCCGGCGGCAGTGCGAACGACAGTTCCAGCACGTCATCCGCCAGCCACTGGTGCTGCAGCAACGCTGGACGCAGGCGCAGTGCGCGGCGCTCCTGCTTCAGGCGCGCGTCTTCCAGACCGGCACGCAGCGCCTTGGATTCGTCGTCATCCAGCGTCGCCAGCTCCAGCGCGCGTGCCGCTTCGGTGCTGCGCAGTTCACCCTCGCCCCACAGCGGTGCGCTGGGGTGGATATCGAAGCGCGCCAGGCGCTCGGCCAGTACATCGGTGTACGGCTCGGGGCCGAACACGCTGCGGCTGCCATCGAGCATCCACACTTCGCCATCCAGCGGCTGGTCCCAGTTGCCCTGCTCCACGCGCGCGGCCAGCACGCGGTTGAACAGCGCCGAGCGGGCCGCCGACAGCAGCAGTGAACGCTGGTCCTTTCGCATGCGGCGGCCACCGAACATCGCCAGCGCCGCCGGCACGTTGCCACCGTCGCGGCCAAAACGCTGCTCGCCGAACCAGTTCGGCAGGCCCCGCTCTGCGATCTGCTGCAGGCGCTCACTGATCGCGGCGGCATCACCCTGCACGTCGCGCAGCACCAGCTTGAAACGGTTGCCGGCCAGTGCACCGCGCTGCAGCTTGCGGTTGTGCCAGGTGGATTCGATCACTTCGATTTCATCACTGGCCAGCGATGCCAGGTCAGGCGCCACGCGCTTGGGCAGGTGCACGCTGAAGCGCTGGGTGGTGACCGCGTGCCGATCCTTCATGCCGGCGTAGCTCACCGCCATTTCCGGCAGGCCAGCCCATGCGGCCAGCAGCTTGGCCACGTGCACGGTGTTGGCACCGCGCTTGCGGATGTGCAGCAGCAGGTGCTCACCTTCGCCGGTGGCCTCGAAGGCCGGCAGTTCATCAACCTGGAAATCTTCCGGCGTAGTGCGGATGCGTGCGCTCAGCAGCGGCGCGCCGAACGCGAGCGGCAGCGGAATCATGCCGCCACCAGCAGCACCACCGCCTGCGCAGCGATGCCTTCGCCACGGCCGGTGAAGCCCAGCTTCTCCGAGGTGGTGGCCTTGACGCTGACCGCGTCCAGCGGCAGCTGCAGCAGTTCGCCGATGCGTTCGCGCATGGCCAACGCGTGCGGGCCGACCTTCGGCCGCTCGCAGATCACGGTGATGTCGGTGTTGCCGACGCGCCAGCCGCGCTCGCGCAGCAGGCTGTCGCAGTGGCGCACGAAATCGCTGCTGTCGGCACCCTTCCAGCGGTCGTCGCTGGGCGGGAAATGCTGGCCGATGTCCCCCAGCGCGATCGCACCCAGCATGGCATCGCACAGCGCATGCAGGATCACGTCGCCATCGCTGTGTGCGAGCACGCCGCAGCTGTGCGGCACGTTCACTCCGCCGAGCATGATGTGGTCGCCTTCACCGAAGGCATGGACGTCGTAGCCCTGGCCAATGCGGACGGGCGGGAACGGTGCGGTGCTCATGGATACAGCCCTTGCAGCAGGGCCGCGCGGGCGATCAGCCGGCGCGGCGGGAAAGTACGAATTCAAACCGGTCCAGATCGGCCGGGGTGGTGACCTTGAAGTTGTCCTCGCTGCCTTCGACCAACAGCGGGCGCTGGCCCTGGCGTTCCATGGCCATGGCCTCGTCGGTGACTTCCACACCGGCGGCAGCGGCTTCGGACAGCGCGCGACTGAGCTGGTGGCGGCGGAACAGCTGCGGCGTCAATGCGCGCCACAGACGCTCGCGCGGCTCGGTACCATCGATGCCACCATCGTCGCCAGCGCGCTTGAGGGTGTCACGCACCGGTGCCGCGAGAATCGCGCCGACCGGGTCGGCACGACCGACTTCGAGCAGGCGGCCGAGATCGGCCGGCGACAGGTTCGGGCGCGCCGCGTCGTGGACCAGCACGAATTCATCGGCGCGCACCGTCTCCGGCAGCGCCTGCAATCCGGCCAGCACAGAGGCCGCACGGGTAGCGCCACCGATACAGGTCAGCACCGGCTTGCCGGCCCATTCGCTCCAGCCCGGCCAGTCGGCATCGTCCGGGCCGATCACCACCATCGCTCCGGCCACCGCCGGATGCGCCAGCAGTGCATCCAGGGTGTGGGCGAGCAGGATCTGCCCACCCGCCTGCAGGTACTGCTTGGGCAAGGGCGCACCGAAACGGGCGCCACGACCGGCGGCCGGAACCACCACCCAGATCGCCGCGCTCATGGCACGTCCGCCGGATGATCGCCCGCCTGCGCGCTGACACCCGTCGCGGGCTGTACCGGATGGACCGGTGCATCCTCGACCACGCGGTAGAACTTCTCGCCAGGCTTGATCATGCCCAGTTCGCTGCGCGCGCGCTCTTCGATGGCGGACTGGCCTTCCTTGAGGTCCTTCACTTCGGCAGCCAGCGCGTCATTGCGCTGCTGCAGGCCCTCATTGTCACGCTCCTGGTTGGTGACCTGGGCTTCGAGCATCATGACTTCACCCGAATTGCCCGGACCAAACCAGAAGCGATACTGCAGCCAGCCCAGCAACAGGGCCAGCAACAGCAGCATCCAGCGCCAGTCGCGCATCGGATCAGCGCTTCAGCGAAACGAACGCGTCACGACCGGCGTAACGCGCGCCGGCGCCGAGAGCTTCCTCGATGCGCAGCAGCTGGTTGTACTTGGCCACGCGATCGCTGCGGCACAGCGAGCCGGTCTTGATCTGGGTGGCGGTGGTGGCCACCGAGATATCGGCAATGGTGGTGTCTTCGGTTTCGCCCGAGCGGTGAGAGACGACGGCGGCATAGCCGGCGCGGTCGGCCATCGCGATCGCTTCCAGGGTCTCGCTGAGCGTACCGATCTGGTTGACCTTGATCAGGATCGCGTTGGCGGTGCCCGAGTCGATGCCTTCCTGGAAGATCTTCGGGTTGGTCACGAACAGGTCGTCACCCACCAGCTGCACCTTCTTGCCGATGCGATCGGTCAGCAGCTTCCAGCCGGCCCAGTCGTTCTCGGCCAGGCCGTCTTCGATGGTGATGATCGGGTACTGCGCGGCCCAGTCGGCGAGGAAGTCGACGAACTGCTCGGAGGTCAGGCGCTTGTTCTCGCCGACCAGGTTGTACTTGCCGTTCTCGAAGAATTCGCTGGAGGCCACGTCCAGGCCCAGCAGCACATCTTCACCGGCGGTGTAGCCGGCCTTGCCGATCGCTTCGAGGATGGTGTCCAGCGCCTCGACGTTGCTGCGGAAGTCCGGCGCGAAGCCGCCTTCGTCGCCAACCGCCGTGCTCAGACCGTGGCCCTTCAGCACCGACTTCAGTGAATGGAAGATTTCGGTGCCGGCGCGCAGGGCTTCGGAGAACGAGGTGAAGCCGACCGGCAGCACCATGAATTCCTGGAAGTCGACGTTGTTGTCGGCATGTGCGCCGCCGTTGATGATGTTCATCATCGGCACCGGCAGCGACGGGGTCACGCCAGTCCTGGCGGCCAGGTACTGCCACAGCGCCTGCTTGCTCGATGCAGCGGCGGCATGCGCGGCGGCCATCGAAACACCCAGCAGCGCGTTGGCGCCGAGGCGGCCCTTGTTCTCGGTGCCGTCGAGGTCGATCAGGCGACGGTCGAGGCCTTCCTGGTCGGAGGCTTCAAAGCCCTTCAGCGCGTTGGCGATGGTGGTGTTGACGTTGTCGACCGCCTTGCGCACGCCCTTGCCCAGGTAACGGGTCTTGTCGCCGTCGCGCAGCTCCACCGCTTCCTTGGTGCCGGTGGAGGCACCGGAGGGAACTGCGGCACGACCGAACGAACCGTCCTCCAGGGTGACTTCGGCTTCCAGCGTGGGGTTGCCACGGCTGTCGAGGATTTCACGGGCATGGATGCTGCGGATCGTACTCATGGTCGGGCCGGTTACCTGTATGGAGAGGGGGCGACAAAAACGAATGCCGCGTGATTATCCCCGGCTACCCGCCGCTTGCCAAATGGCCTGATCGGCATCAGCCCCAGCTGGACCCGATCACGATCAGCACCAGCGACACCAGCATCACCAGCAGGGCACCGGCAATCGCCGCCCAGATGGGTCCTCGCTGCCGCCGCCAGGCCAGCACCATCGCCACCAGACTGCCCAGAAAGGACAGGACCAGCGTGACCAGCGCGCCCAGCACCCACCACTGCATGGCCTGCACGCCGTTGTCGCCGTCCCCCGGGGGACGGAAGCTGGCTGCAAAGGCCACTACGGCGGTCAACAGGCTGCTCCAGGCGAGCACCGACAATCCCAGGGCGACCAGGCCCCAGGGCCAGCCTCGTGGCGGTGTCGTCGTATTCATCAGAACAGGTCGTGCAGCAGCACGCCAAGCCACAGCGAGAGCAGGACCATGGCAAGCGCGGCGGCCGCCCTGCCCCGGTTCAGTCGCCAACCCAGCACCGACGTAACGATGCCGGCGGAAACAGTGAACAGTTCGGCCACGGCGAGGGTGATGACATAGGGCTTCAGGTTGAGGCCCGCGCCGTCACCGGGCGGGCGCATCGCCGCTCCCACCAGCATGAAGATGAAGAACGCACCCGACAGCGACAGCAATGCCAGGCCAAGTGCGATCAGGCCCCACGGCCACTGCTTCCAGTGCCAGCGACGACGCTGGGTTGCCAACGCCGTCCACGGGTCACGACTCACGCGAAGCGCGAGAAGCCGTGCTTCTTGGTCACTGCATCCAGCTCCATCAGGGTCTCGAGCAGCGCTTCCATCTGGTCCAGCGGCCATGCATTGGGGCCATCGGACAGCGCCTTGGACGGGTCCGGATGGGTTTCGGCAAACAGGCCGGAGATGCCCACGGCAACCGCGGCACGCGCCAGTACCGGCACATGCTCGCGCTGGCCACCGGAACTGGTGCCCTGCCCGCCCGGCAACTGCACCGAATGGGTAGCGTCGAACACCACCGGGCAACCGGTATCGCGCATCACCGCCAGCGAGCGCATGTCGCTGACCAGGTTGTTGTAGCCGAAGCTGGCACCGCGCTCGCAGACCATGATCTGCTCGTTGCCGGTGGCCTTGGCCTTTTCCACGACCGGCTTCATGTCCCACGGCGCCAGGAACTGGCCCTTCTTGATGTTGACCGGCTTGCCGGCCGAGCACACCTTGCGGATGAAGTCGGTCTGGCGGACCAGGAACGCCGGGGTCTGCAGCACGTCCACCACCGAGGCCACTTCATCCATCGGGGTGTATTCGTGGACGTCGGTCAGCACCGGCACGCCGATCTGCTTCTTGACCTCGGCCAGGACCTTCAGGCCCTCTTCCATGCCCGGGCCGCGGAACGCGGTGCCCGAGGTGCGGTTGGCCTTGTCGAAGCTGGACTTGAAGATGAAGTTGACACCGAGCCGGTCGGTGACTTCCTTCAACTTGCCGGCGGTATCGAGTTGCAGCTGCATCGACTCGATCACGCAGGGGCCGGCGATCAGGAACAGGGGCTGATCCAGCCCGACCTCGAATCCACACAGTTTCATGGCATTTCCTTGGTTGTCCACGGCAGCGGCCGGGCCGATGCACTGGGGTTGAAGCGAGCAAGATGGGGGCTCAGGGCCCCCATCACAAGTCAGGCGCGGACTTCCTGCAGCAGCTTGCCGCCGGCCTTGCGCTCGCGCGCGGCACGGATGAAGCCGATGAACAGTGGGTGGCCATCACGCGGCGTGGACAGGAATTCCGGATGTGCCTGGCAGGCCAGGAACCACGGGTGCGCATCGCGCGGCAGCTCGACCACTTCCACCAGGGTGTCGTCCATCGACTTGCCGGCGATCACCAGGCCCGCATCTTCCAGCTGGGTACGGTAGCGGTTGTTGAACTCGTAGCGATGGCGGTGACGCTCGGCCACCACGTCCTTGCCATACAGCTCACGAGCCAGCGTGCCCGGCTTCAGGCGCTGTTCCTGCAGGCCCAGGCGCATGGTGCCGCCCAGGTCACTCTTGTCGTCACGCTTCTCGACGTCGCCGGTGGCAGTGCGCCATTCGGTGATCAGGCCGATCACCGGGTTCGGCGACTGGCGGTCGTTCTCGGTGCTGTTGGCACCCTCCAGGCCGACCACGTTGCGCGCGTAATCGACCACCGCGGCCTGCATGCCATAGCAGATGCCGAAGTACGGCACCTGCTGCTCGCGGGCGAACTTCGAGGTCAGCACCTTGCCTTCGAAACCACGGTCGCCGAAACCACCCGGCACCAGGATGCCATCGACATCGGCCAGCGCGGCCATATCGGTGCCTTCCAGATCCTGCGCTTCCAGCCACTTCAGGTTGACCTTGGTGCGCTGGCGCAGGCCGCCGTGCTTGAGTGCCTCGCCGACCGACTTGTAGGCGTCCTGGTGGTCGACGTACTTGCCGACCACGGCGATGGTCACTTCGTCCAGCGGGTGCAGGGTCGCGTCGACCGCGTCTTCCCACATCGACAGGTCGACCGGACCGACCTTGTCGGCCAGCTTCAGCTGGTTGACGACGATCTCGTCCAGGCCCTGGGCATGCAGGCCCGACGGAATGCGGTACAGCACGTCCACGTCCGGCACGCTGATCACCGCGCGTTCGGAAACGTTGGTGAACTGGGCGATCTTGCGGCGCTCCGAATCCGGCACGGCCTGTTCGGAGCGGCACAGCAGCACGTCCGGCTGGATGCCGATCGAGCGCAGCTCCTTCACCGAGTGCTGGGTCGGCTTGGTCTTCAGCTCGCCGGCGGCGCCGATGTACGGCACCAGGGTGAGGTGCATGAAGAGTGCCTTCTCCGGGCCACGCTCGGTGCGCACCTGGCGGATCGCTTCCAGGAACGGCAGCGATTCAATGTCGCCGACAGTGCCGCCGATCTCGACCAGGGCCACGTCGTAGCCTTCGGTGGCTTCATCGATGCAGCGACGGATCTCGTCGGTGATGTGCGGGATGACCTGCACGGTTGCGCCCAGGTAGTCGCCGCGGCGCTCCTTGCGGATCACGTTCTCGTAGATGCGACCGGTGGTGACCGAGTTCTTGCGGCTCAGGCGGGTGCGCACGAAACGCTCGTAGTGGCCCAGATCGAGGTCGGTCTCGGCGCCGTCGTCGGTGACATAGACCTCACCGTGCTGGAACGGGCTCATGGTGCCCGGGTCGACGTTGATGTACGGGTCGAGCTTCATCATCGTGACCTTGAGGCCACGGGCTTCGAGAATGGCGGCCAGCGACGCGGCGGCAATGCCTTTGCCGAGCGAGGACACCACGCCGCCGGTTACGAAAATCAAGGGAGTCATGGCTGCAAGCATCCTGTCTGGAAATGGAAAACGGCAGCACCACGCGCACCCGGAGGGCGGGCATGGTGCTCAGAGGGGGTTTTCCGGTTCGCTGGGACAGCGAGGGAGGTGCCGTTCCATGCGGCGGCAGGCGCCGGACGGGGACCACCGTGCGAGGTCGGGGTGGCCGTGCCGGTCAAATCGACCGTCACCTGCGACCCGCCATGCTGGAAGCCACGCTTGGCCGCTCCAGCCCATTCGCAAATGGTGGACACGCACTTACTCCCGGAAAGCCATAGTTTACAGATTGATGGCCGCCAACCCAAGGGGCTTGTGCGTCCCATCCAACAAAAAACGCCCCGCTGGGCGGGGCGTTCCGGAGCGCAACCCTTGTCGCAAGGGCGCCTGGCAGGTTGTGGGATCAGCGCTTCTTGCGCGCTTCTTCCTCTTCTTCCTGCTGCGGGACCGGCTGGCCCTTGGCCTTCATTTCGGCATTGGCCTGGGCGCGGCGCTTGGCCTTGGCGTCCGCCTCGGACTGCGCCTTGTCGGCCTGGTCGCCCTGCTGCGGGGCCGGCTGGCCGGCGTTCTGCGCCAGCACCAGCGGCACTGCAACGGCAGCGGCGGCCAGGATCGCAATGGTCAGCAACTTCTTCATGGAGTCCTCCTCGCGGTATGGCTTGGACATATCGGTCCAACTAGGGGCGCCGGCGTTCAGATTCCAGCGGGTGCCATTTTACCCCCTTGCGCGCTCCAAGGCTGAACCGCAGGCGTGCAAAATCACGGGCCAGACCGCACACTTGCGCGTCGCTCCAAGCTTTCGAAGACAGATGAACGCCCGCTATAACGCCGCCGATATTGAAGTCCTGTCCGGCCTTGACCCGGTCAAGCGCCGCCCCGGCATGTATACCGACACCGCGCGCCCGAACCACCTGGCGCAGGAAGTGATCGACAACTCGGTGGACGAAGCCCTCGCCGGCCACGCCCGTTCGATCGAGATCACCCTGTTCAAGGACGGCAGCGTAGAGGTCAGCGATGACGGCCGCGGCATGCCGGTGGACATCCATCCGGAAGAGAAGATCCCGGGCGTCGAGCTGATCCTCACCCGCCTGCATGCCGGCGGCAAGTTCAACAACAACAACTACACCTTCTCCGGCGGCCTGCATGGCGTCGGCGTCAGCGTGGTCAATGCGCTGTCGACCCTGGTGGAAATCCACATCAAGCGCGAAGGTGCCGAACACCGCATCACCTTCCGCAACGGCGACCGCGCCTCGCCGCTGGAAGTGGTCGGCACCGTCGGCAAGAAGAACACCGGTACCCGCCTGCGCTTCTGGCCGGATCCGAAGTACTTCGATACGCCCAAGTTCGCCGTGCGTGCGCTCAAGCACCTGCTGCGCGCCAAGGCCGTGCTGTGCCCGGGCCTGACCGTGAAGCTGACCGACGAAGCCACCGGCGAAGTCGATACCTGGTACTACGAGGACGGCCTGCGCGATTATCTGAAGATGGAGCTGGGCGACCGCGAATCGCTGCCGGCCGATCTGTTCGTCGGCAATCTGAAGAAGGACACGGAGATCGTTGATTGGGCCGTGGCCTGGCTGCCGGAAGGCGAGCTGGTGCAGGAAAGCTACGTCAACCTGATCCCGACCGCGCAGCACGGCACCCATGCCAATGGCCTGCGCACCGGCCTGACCGAAGCGCTGCGCGAGTTCTGCGATTTCCGCAACCTGCTGCCACGCGGCGTCAAGCTGGCCCCGGAAGACGTCTGGGACCGTGTGTCGTTCGTGCTGTCGCTGAAGATGACCGACCCGCAGTTCAGCGGCCAGACCAAGGAACGCCTGTCCTCGCGCCAGGCCGCCGGCTTCGTCGAAGGCGCCGCGCATGATGCGTTCAGCCTGCTGTTGAACCAGAACGTGGAACTGGGCGAGAAGATCGCGCAGATCGCCATCGAGCGCGCCAGTGCGCGCCTGAAGACCGAAAAGCTGGTCGTCCGCAAAAAGGTCACCCAAGGCCCAGCCCTGCCCGGCAAACTGGCCGACTGCATCAGCCAGGATCTGTCGCGCACCGAACTGTTCCTGGTCGAAGGTGATTCGGCAGGCGGCAGCGCCAAGCAGGCCCGCGACAAGGATTTCCAGGCGATCATGCCGCTGCGCGGCAAGATCCTGAACACCTGGGAAGTCTCGTCCAACAGCGTGCTGGCCTCGGAAGAAGTACACAACCTGGCCATCGCCATCGGCTGCGATCCGGGCAAGGATGACATCAGCGGCCTGCGCTACGGCAAGGTGGTGATCCTGGCCGACGCCGACTCCGACGGCCTGCACATCGCGACCCTGCTGACCGCACTGTTCCTGAAGCATTTCCCGGCGCTGGTCGATGCCGGCCACGTGTTCGTGGCAATGCCGCCGCTGTTCCGCATCGACGTGGGCAAGCAGGTGTTCTACGCCCTGGACGAGGAAGAAAAGCGCTCGATGCTGGACAAGATCGAACGCGAGAAGATCAAGGGCGCGGTCAACGTGACCCGCTTCAAGGGCCTGGGTGAAATGAATCCGCCGCAGCTGCGTGAGTCCACCATCCATCCGGATACCCGCCGTCTGGTGCAGCTGACCGTGGACGATCGCGAGCAGACCAGTTCGCTGATGGACATGCTGCTGGCCAAGAAGCGTGCGTCCGACCGCAAGGGTTGGCTGGAAAGCAAGGGCGACCTCGCTTCGCTGGAAGCCTGATCGCTGAGCGGGGTCAGAGCCGTTTCCCAACGGTGAACGGCTCTGACCCCGTTAACCGGTGGTGCCAGCCAGCGGCCGGCACTACCGGTTCATGCGCCACGGGGCCATTACACCCCCATCGGCAAACCCTGCGGGTCCATAATGCGCGCTCATCTGCGTGGACGACTGAATTGCCCGCCAACTCGCTGCTGTTCCCCGGCCTGCCGCTGCACAGCGCGCGCCTGATCCTGAGCCCGATCCGCCGTGATGACGCGGCTGCGCTGTTCACGCTGCAATCCGACCCGGCGGTGATGCGCTGGTGGAACCATCCGGCCTGGAAACGACCTGCCGAAGCCCGCGAGCAGATCGACGACGACCTCGCGGCACACGCCACCGGCACCCAGCTCAAGCTGGCCGTACGCGAATCGCTGGAGGGGCCACTGCTGGGCATCTGCGTGGTATTTGCCGTCGACCGTGACGCTGCCCGCGCCGAGATCGGCTACCTGCTGGCGCCTGGCCTGCAGGGCCAGGGTTACATGCACGAAGCGTTGCAGCAGGTGCTGGCCTACCTGTTCCACACCCTGCGCCTGCATCGCGTGGAAGCCGAAATCGATCCGCGCAACGCGGCCTCCGCGCACGTGCTTGAACGCCTCGGTTTCCACCGTGAGGGCCTGCTGCGCCAGCGCTGGCGCATCCAGGGTGAACTGGCCGATTCGGCGGTGTACGGGCTGCTGGCCGACGACGAAGCGGCCGCCGCCCTGCCCGCTTGACCCAATCTGGCCGCAACAGGCGACAACGCCTGGCCATGGCTTTGGACACATACGGCGCGGCACCGAAGCGGCCTAGCATCGGAACCCCCTTCCGCTGCCGATTCGGTGCCATGAAGTCCCTGCTGCACACTGCCGCGCTCTGCGTCGGCCTGCTCATTGCTCCCGCCAGCGTGCTGGCCGCGCCCGCCGCCGAAACCAAGTCCGATGCCAAGGACGACAAGACCGAGGTACCTGCGCTGCCGGCCGATGCGTCCGCTCGCCAGAGCATCCGCCTGGCCGGTCGCGCCCTCGACTACACCGCCACCGTTGGCACCCTGCCGGTGCGCGATGAGAAGGGCAAGGTGATCGCCGACCTGGTGTTCACCGCCTACACGATGCCGGGCAAGGACCGGCCGGTGACCTTCGCGCTCAATGGCGGCCCCGGCGCTTCGTCGGTCTACCTCAACATGGGCGCGATCGGTCCCAAGGTGGTGACCTTCGGTTCGGAAGGCGACAGCGCCTCGGCGCCGGCCACCCTGCACGACAACCCGGGCACCTGGCTGGACTTCACCGACCTGGTATTCATCGATCCGGTCGGCACCGGCTTCAGCCGCGCACGCATCGGCGATGACGAGGCCAAGAAGCAGTTGTACAACCCCAACGCCGACATCGAGTACCTGTCGCGCTCGATCTACGACTGGCTGCTGCGCAACCAGCGCATGGCCTCGCGCAAGTACCTGACCGGCGAAAGCTACGGTGGCTACCGCGGCCCGCGCATCACCCATTACCTGCAGACCCGGCTGGGCGTGGCGATGAACGGCCTGGTGCTGGTGTCGCCGTACCTGAGCCCGACCCTGGAAGACAACGCCGATGTCTCGCCGATGGCGTGGATGCAGACGCTGCCGTCTATCGCCGCCGCGCACCTCGAGCGCCAGGGCAAGCTGACCGACGCGGCGATGCGTGACGTGGTCGAGTACACCCGCGGCGACTACGCCACCGCGCTGATGAGGGGCCGCAGCGATCCGCAGGCCACCGAGGCGATGCTGCGCCGGGTGACCGAGCTGACCGGCCTGGATCCGCAGTTCGTGCGTCGTGCCGGTGGTCGTCTGGAAACCCAGGCGTACCTGCGCGAGGTGTTCCGCGACAAAGGCACGCTGGGCAGCCGCTACGATTCCAACGTGACCGCGTTCGATCCGTTCCCGAACGATCCGGAGCAGCGTGCCAACGATCCGCTGCTGGACAGCATCATCGCGCCGACCACCACGGCGATGGTCGACTTCGTCACGCGCGTGGTCGGCTGGAAGGTGGATTCCCGCTACCAGGCGCTGAACTACGAGGTGAACCGGTTGTGGGACCGCAACGGTGATCTGCGCCAGGGCGCGGTGACCCAGCTGCGCCAGGCGGTGGCGATCGATCCGCACCTTCAGGTCTTGATCGTGCATGGCTGGAACGACCTGTCGTGCCCGTTCATGGGGTCGATCCTGACGGTGGACCAGATGCCGGCGATGGGCAGCAATCCGGACCGGGTACAGGTACGCAGCTATCCGGGCGGGCACATGTTCTACAGCCGGGCGGACAGCCAGGCGGCATTCCGGAAGGATGTGCAGGCGTTGTTCCAGCGTAACTGAGGGGTTCGGCCGGGCCTGCGGCCCGGCACCCGCTGACAGCAACGGCAACGGCAACTGCAACTGCAACCGCAACGTCAAAAGCCGGGTTCCTGTGGGCTGGCGAGGCGGGATGGGGTTGCAGGACACGCCCTAAACCCATCCATGGGGGCTCGATGGCGCCATCCATGGCGCCAACGGTCCTGCAACCCCACCCCACCCCGCCGCTGACAGATTCCTGCGGCTGTTGGTGGGTGCCGACCGTTGGTCGGCACGCTGGATACGGAAAATTCTTCGCCCATGAAAAAAGCCCGCCGGTATCCGGCGGGCTTTTTCGATTGTTGGGGTCAGATCCTTTTCCCCGCAGGCAAAGGGCTCTGACCCTAAGCTAAGGCCGCGGGCCTCACGTCCAGCCGAACAGCTCGAACAGCTTCAGGATCAGGTACGCACAACCACCTGCTGCCGGAATGGTCAGGATCCAGGCCCAGACGATGCGTTCGATCACGCCGAACTTCAGCGAACGCGGGTTCTTGGCGAAGCCGACGCCCATGATCGCGGTGGAGATGCTGTGCGTGGTCGAGACCGGCATGCCGAAGTGGGCCGCCAGGGTCAGGATGGTGGCCGAGCTGGTCTCTGCGGCGAAGCCATGGATCGGGTGCAGCTTGACCATCTTGTGACCCAGGGTCTTGATGATCTTCCAGCCGCCCGAAGCGGTACCGGCGGCCATCACCACCGCGCAGGTCAGCACGATCCACATGGCGATGCCATCGCCGGCATGCGCGTCCGGATGCATGAAGGCCAGCCACGACGGCAGGTCGTTCAGTGCGCCGGTCGCTTCGGCACCGATCAGGGTCATCGCGATGATGCCCATGGTCTTCTGCGCGTCGTTATGACCGTGTGCGAAGCCCATGTAGGCCGCCGAGGCGATCTGTGCCTTGCCGAAGAAGGCGTTGACGATGCGCGGACGGGCCAGGCGGCCGATGGCACCACCGATCTTGGCCAGGCCGGCGATCAAGCCCCACAGCAGCACCATCACCACGATGCCCAGCAGGAAGCCGGCGATCGGCGAGGTGATCATCGGCACGAACACCTTCCACAGCAGGCCCTTGTTCTGCGCCCAGCTGCCCAGGCGCTCGGACCAGATCAGCGCGTCCCAGTTGTTGTGGGCCGCAGCCAGGCCGGCGCCGCAGAGGCCACCGATCAGGGCGTGCGAAGACGAAGACGGCAGGCCCTTCCACCAGGTGATCAGGTTCCAGATGATGCCGCCCAGCAGCGCGCACAGGATCACCTGCGGGGTCACGTCGACCACGTTGGTGTTGAGCAGGCCCGACGCGATGGTCAGTGCGACCGCGGTGCCGGTCAGGGCACCGATGAGGTTCATGAAGGCGGCAAGCATCACCGCCCAACCGGGCGACAGTACTTTGGTTGCCACCACGGTAGCGATGGAGTTGGCGGTATCGTGGAAGCCGTTGATGAACTCGAAGACGAGCGCGGCCAGGATCACCACCAGGACTAGGGTGAGCATCGGTACCGGCCCGTCAGCTGTTCTTCAACACGATCTGGTACGCCACCACACCGGCCTCGCGGCAGCGGTCGATGGCCTTTTCCAGGATCTCGAAGAATTCCTTCAGCAGGAACATCTGCAGGTTGTCCAGGCGACCGGAGTAGATGTCGCGGTACAGCTCAAGCATCAGACGGTCGGCCTCGTTTTCCAGCGAGCGCAGGCGCTCGTTGAGCGCGGTCATCCGGTCCAGGTTCATGTGGCGCAGGTCGGCCACCATCTCCACCACCACGCCAGCGGCCTGCTCGAGCATCGCCGCGCGCGGCGCGAAGTCGATGTGTTCCAGGTGGGTGGTGGCCAGCGAATAGCGATCGGCGAACTTCTCGATCTGCTTGGGAATCTTGTACAGGGCCGAGCCCAGCGCTTCGATGTCTTCGCGCTCGATCGGGGTCATGAAGCTGTCCACCAGCGCCTGGCTGATCTTGTCCGAGGCCGCGCGTTCGCGCAGACGGGCCAGCTTGAAGGCATCCAGGGCGGGCTGGCGATCGGCGTCGCGCAGCATCGAATGCAGTGCCTTGGCGGCATCGGAAGCCGCGACGGCAGCCTCATCGAGCAGGGTGTAGAACTGTTTGCCGGAACCGAAAATGGTCTGCAGAGAGAACATTGAGAAACCTGTCAGCCGTCGCGGGAAGGACGGCACCAGACGGAATTATGACGGCTAGATGACCATCTCGGGTATCCCCGCCTCCTTTCGGGGGCTGGGGACCCTCAACCTGAACAGGCAGTTGCCACCCTGCCACGGCCCTTTGCTAAGATGCCAGCGCGCCCTCGGGCGCACCTTATGGACGACGACCCTTATCCCCCTGCGCCGCGCCGGACCCTGTTCCTGAGCGCCTGCCGCCATCGCAAGCACCCGCCCTCCCTGCCACCAACCGGGGACGATGCCCGTGTTTGAAATGATCCTGATTGTCTTCGCGCTGGTTCTGTTGAACGGCTTCTTCGCCATGTCCGAGATGTCGGTCATGACCTCGCGCAAGAGCCGCCTGAAGCAGATGGCCGGCACCTCCAAGCGCGCTGCCAAGGCACTGGAGCTGTCGGAGAAGCCGGAGAGCTTCCTGTCCACCGTGCAGATCGGTATCACCGTGATCGGCGTGCTGACCGGCTACCTCGGCGGTGAAGCGCTGGGTGAAGCCTTCGCCGGCTGGATCCAGGGCCTGATGCCCGGCTTTGCCTACGCCGGCAATGTCGGTACCGCGCTGGCGGTCAGCCTGATCACTTTCATTACGCTGATCTTCGGCGAACTGGTGCCCAAGCGCTTGGCGCTGACCCGTTCGGAGGCCATTGCCAGCCTGGTGGCGATGCCGATGAGCTGGCTGGCCAAGCTGGCCCTGCCCTTCGTCTGGCTGCTGTCCAAGACCACCCAGCTGGTGCTGCGCCTCTTCGGCCTGGGCAAGGATGAAGTCGCCTCGGTGACCGAAGAAGAGATCCGCATGCTGGTGGCCGAAAGCCACGAGGCCGGCGTGATCGACGCCCACGAACGCGACATGATGAACCGCGTCATGCGCCTGGGCGATCGTACCGCCGACAGCCTGATGACCCCGCGCAACCGGATTGCCTGGCTGGACACGCAGGGCGGTCTGGACAAGAACCTGGAGATCATGGCCGAGCATGAGTTCTCGCGGTACCCGGTGTACCGCGACAACGACATGGACGTGGTCGGCGTGCTTGAACTGAAGTCGTTGGCCACACGTATGGCGCGCGGTGACAACGCGCTGTTCCAGACCCTGCGCGAGCCGCTGTACGTGTCTGAATCCACCCACGCGATGAAGCTGCTGGAGATCTTCCGCGAGGAACAGCAGTCGATGGCGCTGGTGGTGGACGAGTACGGCGAGATCCAGGGCCTGGTGACCATCAGCGATCTGATGGGCGCGGTGGTTGGCCGTCTGCAGGCCACCGAAAATGCCGACGAAGATGCGCTGGTGGTGACCCGCGAGGACGGCTCACTGCTGGTGGACGGCTCGCTGCCGATCGAGGACCTGCGCGAGCTGATCGGAAGCAACGACCTGCCCGATGCCGAGGATGGCGACTACTACACGCTGGCCGGCATGTGCATCCACTACTTCGGCCGCATCCCGCACGCGGGCGAGTACTTTGACTGGGCCGGCTGGCGCTTCGAGGTGGTCGACCTGGACGGTGCCCGCGTGGACAAGCTGCTGCTGCGCACGCTGTCGGACGAGCAGGCCGATGAGCTCACCGCCTGAGGCCGGCCAGGGTCCGGGCGTTGAGCGCCCGGCCTACCGCAACGAGGGCATCCGCACCCTGCTGGAGATGTTCGCCTCCGGCGACCCGGCCGAGCACATGCCGCTCGGCCAGATCCTTTGCAACCTGCAGCAGAGCGCCTTCGGCGTGTTCCTGTTCGTGGCGATCCTGCCATCGTTCATCCCGATTCCGGGCATGGGAGGCGCGGTCAGCGGCCCACTGGTAATTCTGATCGGGGTGCAGATGCTGTGCTGCCTGCGCCGGCCCTGGCTCCCGGGCTTCATTGCCCGCCGCGGCCCCAGACGCAGCACCATGCACCGCTTCCTCGACCGCATCGATCGCCCGCTGCGGCGGCTGGACCGGATGTTGAAGCCACGGCTGCCGCAACTTCTCACGCCACTGCCGGCGCATGCCTTCACCGGCCTGCTGCTGGTGCTGCTGGGCCTGCTGCTGTCGCTGCCGATCCCGTTCACCAACTTCCTGTTCGGTTTCCAGCTGCTGCTGTTCTCGCTGGCACTGCTGGAACGCGATGGCGCGCTTATGCTGTTCAACTGGATCGCAGCGCTGGCAGCGATTGCGTTCTTCGGTTTCAGTTCCGGGCAGCTGGTGGGCTATACGGTGGAGCTGTTCCAGCGCTGGTTCTGAGCCGGAACCCGGTACAGCCGGCCGCTGGCCTGCCGCCACGTTTCCAGGATTGCCGGCCCGCGGCCGGCACTACCAATACCGGACATCGGCCATCACCGAAGGTCAATGAACCCGTTGTCGGCCAACTGCCCGGGCTCGTCCTGCACTGCTGACAACACGAACGTCAGCGCCTTGCCCAGCAACGTGCCCGGGCCATCCCAGTACTCGGCCGAATCGGCGCGCACATGGATCAGGCGCAGGTTGGGATCATCCTTGCCACCGGGGAAGAACAGTTTCATCGCCGGCGACCACAATTCCTCGACCTTTGCGCGGTCATCGACGACGCGCGCACGCCCCGCGACCGACACGTAAGTATTCTTCGACGGCGAGGCATAGGCCACGTTGACGTGCGGATCGAGCGCGATTTCAGCCACCTTCGGACTGTCGGCAGTGATGACGAACCACAGGTCGCCGTCGAAGGCGACCTGCTGGGTGGCCAGCGGCCGGCTGTAGAGGCGGCCATCGACACCGGTGGTGGTGAACATCGCCACCTCCACGTCCCTGATCAGTTCAGCCAGCTGGGCAATGTGTTCAGTGCGGGCGTTGGACATGTGGGGGCTCCATGAGTGGGAGCCCCATCAGACCGTGCATCGCTGCAACAGCTCGTGACGCAATTGTTCAGCCCGCGTGGCGGGCGTGCCAGGCCTGCATCGCCAGTTCGAACGAGCGCAGGCGCGCGCGGTGGTCGTACAGGTTCGCGGTGAGCATCAGCTCGTCTGGCTTGTGCCGCTCAACGAAAGCGGCGATGCCCTCGGCCACCTGCTGCGGATCGCCGAGGACGGTGCAGGCCAGTGCCCGCTCCACGCCCAGCTTCTCATGCGGCTCCCAGAACGACTCGATGTCGTCGATGGGTGCCGGAATCTTGCCCGGGCGGCCGCGACGCAGGTTCACGAAACTCTGCTGCTGGCTGGTGAACAATCGACGCGACTCGGCTTCGCTGTCGCTGGCGACAACGTTCAAGGCCAGCATGGCGTGCGGTTGCTTCAACGTCGCCGAAGGGCGGAACTCACGGCGGTACACGGCCAGCGCTTCGTCCATCACGTCCGGTGCGAAGTGCGAGGCGAACGCGTACGGCAGGCCCATCGAGGCGGCCATGCGCGCACCGAACAGGCTGGAACCGAGGATCCAGGTCGGCACCCGCAGGCCACCACCCGGAACGGCCTGCACCGCTTGCCCGGGCTGCACCGGCTCGAAGTAGTGCAGCAGCTCGCGCACGTCCTGGGGGAACTGGTCGGCGCTGTCGAAGTAGCGGCGCAGTGCACGCGCGGTCGGCTGATCGGTGCCCGGCGCACGGCCCAGGCCGAGATCGATGCGGTCCGGATACAACGAGGCCAGCGTGCCGAACTGCTCGGCCACCTGCAGCGGCGCATGGTTGGGCAGCATGATGCCCCCTGCACCGACGCGGATGCGCTTGGTGCCGCCGGCGACATGGCCGATCAACACCGCAGTGGCGGCGCTGGCGATGCCGGGCATGTTGTGGTGTTCGGCCAGCCAGTAGCGGCGGTAGCCCAGCCCATCGGCATGCTGGGCCAGCTCCAGCATGTTGGCGAAGGCGGCGGTGGTGTCACTGCCCTCGCAGACCGGGGCCAGGTCGAGAATCGACAATGGAATCATCAGGCGGTTTTCCGTCACAGGATTCCCCATGCATGGGGACGGCGAGGCGCGGCGGCCAGTGACGGTAGCGGGATGCTGATTCCCGTGGGGCGGGTTCAGGGCCGCCGGGCATGGCCCGGGGTGCCATGCGTGTTGGGTAGTGCCGGTCGCTGGCCGACAGGCGGAGAGCCCTTGCAGCCGGCCAGCGGCCGGCTCTACCGGCGCCCTGTCAGAACGCGCTGGGGCGCGGCTCCGGCATCGGCTGGTCGACCATCGGCTTCAACTCGGCATCCAGCGCCACGCGCTCGTCGAACACGAAACAGCGTCCTTCGTAGCCCTCGCCCCCCACCTCCTCGAAGTAACCGAGGATGCCGCCGTCGAGCTGCAGCACGTTGTCCATGCCGTCGTTGACCATCCACAGCGCAGCCTTCTCGCAACGGATGCCACCGGTGCAGAAGCTGACCACGGTGCTGTCCTTCAGCGCCTCGCGGTGCGGCGCCAGCGCCTCGGGCAGGTCGGTGAACTTGTGGATGGGCAGCACCAGCGCATCCTTGAAGGTGCCGTACTCCACTTCCTGCAGGTTGCGCGTATCGAGCATCACCACCGGCTTGCCGACGTCGTCATGCCCCTGCCGCAACCAGCGCTGCACGGTGGCCGGATCGATCGCCGGCGCGCGCGGGTAATCCAGCGGCTGGCCGTCGTCGCGACGGAAGCTGATGATCTCGTCCTTCACCTTGGCCTTCAGCCGCGCGAACGGCTGATGCTCACTGAGGCTGGTCTTGACCCGCATATGTGCAAAGCGCGCATCGGCACGCAGCGCCACATAGAAACCCTCGATGGCCCCAGGCGCACCGGCCAGGAACAGGTTCAGCCCCTCGCCTGCCACCAGGATCGTGCCCCGCAGCCCAGCCGCCTCGGCACGCGCCAGCAGCTGGTCGCACAGGGCCTGGGGGGCGTCGATGACGGCGAAATGGTAGGCGGCGGTATTGGCGATCATCCCGCCATTTTAGCGCCTCCCGCCAGCACGGACAGATTCAGGGGTCAGAGCCCTCTGCGCAGCAGAGGGATCCGACCCCAAGCCCGGCAGACACCCGGAATCTGTCAGGGGTGGGGCGGTGTGGGCAGGCGGGGGCGCAGAGCACCATGGGCCCGGGGCATGCGCCGGGCGGGTTGGGCAGGACGCCCAACCCCGGTCTTGCCGTGTGCGCAGGACAGCGCACACGAGCAAGGCGCTCTACGAGGCAGGCAGGAGCAGTTTTTGCCGTCCCCCGCCTGTCTACACCGCCCCGCCCTCCCACTTAAGCCCGGCTTTTGACGTTGCCGTTGCCGTTGCCGTTGCGGGTGCCGGGTGCAACCCGACCGGAAGTCCCCCTTACCCCCGCAACAGCACGAACGGCAGCAGCACCAGCGCCGCCGCACCGGCCATCGCCAGCAGCACCAGCACCACATATGCCGGTCGGCGCCGGAACAGGCTGCCGAAGGTCTCCGCCGTGCCCTCGCGCAACGCCTGCTCGCGCTCGGCACGGATGCGCGGCCCGCGTTCGGCCTGGTATTCGGCCATCAACGCCTTGGCGCGCGGATGATCGGCATCCTCGCGCAGCCACAGGCCGCCATTGGAGATGCCCCACGGGCTGGGTTCGGTGCGATACCAGGCGATGCCGTGCTGGTCGAGCAGCGTGCAGACATCGGCATATTCGTCGTTGCCGACATTGCGCAGATTGAGCAGGAGTTTTGCCATGCGCCCATGATACCCGGCGCCGATGCGCTACCCTTGCCGCCCTCGCCCTGCGCCCTTCCGGAGACGCCCGATGCGCCGCCTGCTGCTTCCCCTGCTGCTGTCCCTCGCCGCCGTTGGCTGTTCGAGCGAACCCGCCGGCCCGCCGCCGGGCGGCACCCTGACCACCTTCGAGCGCATCGATACCGTGCCTGGCACCGGCACCGAAGCCGTTGCCGGTAACAAGGTCACCGTGCACTACACCGGCTGGATCTACGACAACCGCACCGAAACCAAGCACGGCAAGACCTTCGACAGCTCGGTCAGCCGTGGCGAACCGTTCACCTTCGCGCTCGGCGCCGGCCAGGTCATCCGCGGCTGGGATGAAGGCGTGGCCGGCATGAAGGTCGGTGGCAAGCGCACCCTGATGATTCCGCCGGACTACGGCTACGGCGACCGTCGCGTCGGCCCGATCCCGGCTGGCTCGTCGCTGGTGTTCGATGTCGAGCTGCTCGATGTCAAACCGTAATACCGCAACGCCACACCGGGTCGCCGTCGTCGGCGGTGGTCCGGCCGGCCTGTTCGCCGCGGAGCGCCTGCGCGCGGCCGGGCTGGAGGTCGACCTGTACGAGGCCAAGGGTTCGCCCGGCCGCAAGTTCCTGATCGCCGGCAAGGGTGGGCTCAACCTCACCCACTCCGAGCCGCGCCCGTTGTTCGACAGCCGCTACCGCGAGCAGGTCGCCACGGTCGGCCGATGGCTGGATGGCTTCGACGCGCAGGCGCTGCGCGATTGGGCCGCCGGTTTCGGCGTGGAAACCTACGTCGGCAGCTCCGGCCGCGTGTTCCCGGTCGACCGCAAGGCGGCACCGCTGCTGCGCGGCTGGGTGCGCCGATTGAGGGAACAGGGCGTGCGCCTGCATGCCAACCATCGCTGGATCGGATGGAGTGACGACGGCGCCCTGCGCTTCACCACGGAAGAGGGTGAGATCGCGGTCCACGCCGATGCCACCGTGCTGGCAGTAGGTGGTGGCAGCTGGCCGCAGCTCGGCAGTGACGGCGCCTGGGTCACACCATTGCAGGCACATGGCGTGGACATTGCCCCTCTGCAATCAGCCAACTGCGGCTTCGACGTCGACTGGACGCCGTTCTTTGCCCAGCGCAACGCCGGCGCGCCGCTGAAGCCGGTGGTTGCTCACTGGATCGACCTGGACGGCCAGCCGCGGTCGCTGCAGGGCGAATGCGTGGCCAGCGAGTACGGCATCGAAGGCAGCTTGGTCTATGCGCTGGCGGCCGATCTGCGCGAGACCATCAACCGCGATGGCCACGCCATGTTGTGGTTGGACCTGGTGCCGGGCCGCGACGAGGCACGCCTGCTTGCCGACCTGTCGCGCCCGCGCAAGGGCCGTAGTTTTGGCGAGCATCTGCGCCGCCAGGCCGGCCTGGATGCAGTGAAGGCCGCGCTGGTGTTCGAGCTCCTCGGCAAGGAAGCGGGCAACGATCTGAGCGCCGTGGTGGCCACGCTCAAGCGCCTGCCGCTTCGGCTGCTGCGCCCGCGGCCGATGGCCGAAGTGATCAGCACCGCCGGTGGCGTGCGCCTGGATGCGATGGATGAGGGCTTGATGCTACAGGCGCTGCCCGGCGTGTTCTGTGCTGGCGAGATGCTGGACTGGGAAGCCCCCACCGGGGGCTATCTGCTGACCGCGTGCTACGCCAGTGGCCTGCGTGCTGCGGAAGGCGTGATCGGGTGGTTGGCCGAGCGTTGAGGCCTACCACGTAGAGTCAAGCTTGCTCGGCTGCGTTGCGTTGTAGAGCCGAGCTTGGGCTCGGCTCTACACGCTGGTCACCACGGCCTGCGCATGCTCACCGAGGCCAGCGAAACACCACTGGGATGCGGGTAAGCCTCTTCGCGCACGCTGACGAAGCCCTGCCGCTGGTAGAACGGCACGGCATTGAGCGAGGCCGACAGCACGACCTCGCGCTCCTGGTCGGCCATCGCCAACAGGCGCTGCATCAGGGCCTGGCCGATGCCCCTGCCACCCTGATCCGGGTCGACAAACAACGCATCCACTTCGTTGGCCTCGAGATCAAACACGCCGAAACCCAGCAGGTCTCCCTGCGTGTCCTCGGCCACCACGCAACCGCCCTGCCCCAGCAACCGCGCGTACTGCACCGGCGGTGGTGAAGCCGACCAGGGGGCGATCACCTCCGGCGGGTAGTGGCTGCTGCAGGTTTCGCGCACGCAGCGCGTACGCAGCGCCCACAACGTGGCCACATCGGCCATGGTGCCGGTCCTGAACTGCATGACACCTCCTTGTAGAGCCGAGCCCATGCTCGGCTGTTCTTCGTTCCAACGTCGCCATGCCTGATTGAAAGGCAGTCGGGCATGGCTCGACTCTACAGAAGCGTCATCGCGATTTGCTGGCGCGCAACGCCTGGATCTTCGGCGGTGGCTGGAACGAGTCGCTGCGTGCATCGGCCCAGAACGCATGGAACACCGCGTGGTCCGGCACCTTGTGCAGCAGCTCGCCCGGTTCCAGATAACGGTACAGCGACGCCAGCGAACGGATCTCAACCGGCGAAACACGACGCAGGATGTGCTCCGGACCCAGCTCCGCCGGGTCGTTCAAACCTGCAGCGCAGAGCAGCTCCTTCAAGGCGTGCAGCGTGTGCTCGTGGTAGCTGTACACACGCGTTGCCTTGTCCGGCGCATCGAGGTGCTTCCAGCGTGCCGGATCCTGGGTGGCGATGCCGGTCGGGCACTTGTCGGTGTGGCAGCTCAGCGACTGGATGCAGCCCAGCGCGAACATGAAGCCACGGCCGGCATTGCACCAGTCGGCCCCCAGCGCGACGGTCCGCGCGATGTCGAACGCACTGGTGATCTTGCCCGCCGCACCGATACGGATGCGGTCACGCAGGTCCAGGCCGACCAGTGTGTTGTGTACCAGCAGCAGCGCCTCGTGCATCGGCACGCCGACATGGTCGACGAACTCGGCCGGGGCTGCACCGGTGCCGCCCTCGGCACCATCGACCACGATGAAATCTGGCAACAGGCCAGTCTCCTGCATGGCCTTGGCGATACCGAACCACTCCCACGGGTGACCGATCGCCAGCTTGAATCCGACCGGCTTGCCGCCCGACAACTCGCGCAGGCGGGCAACGAACTGCAGCAGCTCGACCGGCGTGGAGAACGCCGAGTGACGCGACGGCGACACGCAGTCCACGCCCATCGGCACGCCACGGGTCACCGAAATCTCGGCGGTCACCTTCGGCGCTGGCAGCACGCCGCCGTGGCCGGGCTTGGCACCCTGCGACAGCTTGATCTCGATCATCTTGACCTGGTCATGGGTGGCATTGGCAACGAAGCGCTCCTCGCTGAAACCGCCCTTCTCGTCGCGGCACCCGAAGTAGCCCGAGCCGATCTCCCACACCAGGTCACCCCCCATTTCGCGGTGATAGGGTGAAATCGAGCCTTCGCCGGTGTCGTGGTAGAAGCCGCCGCGCCGCGCGCCTTCGTTCAGCGCACGGATCGCATTGGCCGACAGCGAGCCAAAGCTCATCGCCGAGATATTGAACACGCTGGCCGAATAGGGCTTGGCGCAGTTGGCACCGATCAGCACGCGGAAGTCATGCTTGGCGATGGCCGTCGGCGCCAGCGAATGGTTGATCCACTCGTAGTCCACAGCGTACGTACTGCGCAGAGTGCCGAACGGCACCGTGTCCATTTCGTTCTTGGCGCGCTGGTAGATCAGCGCGCGCTGCTGGCGCGAGAACGGCACGTCCTCCAGGTCGCTCTGCACGAAGTACTGGCGGATCTCCGGGCCGATCGATTCCAGGCCGTATCGGAAGTGCGCCATCACCGGATAATTGCGGCGCAGCGTGCTGCGCTTCTGCAGCAGGTCCCAGGTCCCCAGCGCCACCATCGCGGCAGTCAGGCCGACGCCCCAGTACCAGGCCGGCCATATCACGGCCAGCCACAGGCAGATCGGGAACATCAGGATGGCGAGCAGGTAGACGATATACCGGTGCATGGCTTTCCTCGGTTGCAACTGCCCCCGAGTCTACCGCGCCGACTGCCGCCGGGGTTTACAGTCGATCGTCAACCACGTTGCGCGGCCAGGCCGACTTCACGTCGTAGACCAGGCCACCGGGCGCCAGCAGGCTGCGGATCCGTGTTTCATCCATCGCCTTGAAGTGGGCGTGTGCCACGGCCAGCACCACCGCGTCGTAGCAGCCTGCCGCTGGCTCGGCAAGCCACTGCACACCTTCGTCGGCCAATGTGGCGGGGCCGACCCATGGATCGCTGACCTCGACCTGGGCACCGGCATCGCGCAGGCGTTGCGCCAGTTCCAGCGCGCGGCTGTTGCGCAGGTCCGGGCAGTCTTCCTTGAAGGTCACGCCCAGTACCAGGATGCGCGCCTGCGCCGGTGCGCGGCCGCGTTCGGCCAGCATTGCCAGCACCCGCGTCGCCACATGCTCACCCACGCGGTTGTTGACCTGCCGCGCGGTATGGATCAGGTCCGGGTGGAAACCCACGCTCTCTGACTTGTGCAGCAGGTAATACGGATCCACGCCGATGCAGTGGCCGCCAACCAGGCCCGGCCGGAACGGCAGGAAGTTCCACTTGCTGCCCGCCGCGTCGAGCACGTCCTGGGTATCGATGCCGAGCCGGTCGAAGATCAGTGCCAGCTCGTTGACCAGCGCGATGTTGACATCACGCTGGATGTTCTCGACCACCTTGGCCGCTTCGGCCACGCGCATCGACGGCGCCGGGAACGTACCGGCAGCGATGATGCGCTGGTACAGGCCGTCGATCACCGCAGCAACTTCCGGTGTCGAGCCGGAGGTGATCTTGCGGATGTCGGCCAGGCGTCGCTGGCGATCACCGGGGCTGACCCGCTCCGGGCTGTAGCCGCAGTAGAAGTCTTCGTTGAAGCGCAGGCCGGAGCCCTGCTCCAGCAGCGGCACGCACACTTCTTCGGTGGTGCCGGGATACACCGTGGATTCGTAGATCACCAGGTCGCCAGCACGCAGGTGGCTGGCGATCAGCCGCGTGGCCGAGCGCAGCGGCTCCAGGTCGGGCTGCTCGTAGGCATCGATCGGCGTCGGCACGGTCACGATATAGACGTTGCACGCGTCAAGCAGATCCGGATCGCTGCCGTACTCCAGCAGCTGCGCACTGGCCAGCTCGTCGGCTTCCATTTCCAGCGTGTGATCCACGTCGTTGCGCAGCTCGGCGATGCGCCCGGCATCAATGTCGAAACCCAGCGTCGGCCAGTGCCGGCCGAAGGCCACCGCCAGCGGCAGCCCGACATAGCCCAGGCCGATCACCGCAAAACGGGGTGCGTCGGCCGCTGCAACAGGCACATTCATCGGCACGCCCAGTGCAACAGGCAAGGCTTCACGTTCGCATCCATCGCTTCGGCCAATACGCTCATTCGCTGTACCACTCGGAGGAACCCACGCCGGAAAGGCTACAGCGTAACGGCCTCGCCCCCCGCCGCCAAGGCAGTTCAGGACCCCAGTGCGACCGCTGCCGGTTCGAGTTCGCCATCGGCACCGGTCCAGGCCTGGCGCAGGCGTTCGAAGCCACCGCTGCCCTGCAGGAAGCCTGGCCAGGCGGCATCGACGATCTGCGCCAGCAGGTCCGCTTCGATCCGTCGCGTGCCCATCGACCAGCGCGGGAATGCACGCTGCGCTACCGGCGCACGGCACAACACCTTCAGCTGCCCATGGCTGCGCGCGTTGAGGATGCGCGGGAACACCGAATCGATGCCATCTTCCGGACCTTCCAGGTATTGCAGGAAGCGCGTGCCGTCGAACATCAGCACGCCGGTGACGCCGGCTACACGATTGAATGCCGAGGCATCGGCCAGCAGGCGGTCAAGATCGGTTGTCTGCAGATCGGCGCGGGCCTCACTGGCATAGGCAATCGCGTGCAGCGACATCAGGTGGCTCCCCCCCTGGGAACGATGGTTGGGACTATGACATGAACAGGCACAACAGTTAAGCACGTCCCCGCAGGTCACTGCTCCGGTGCAATCCAGCCGTCGTGCGGCAGGTGGGCTACAATCGGCGCCGCGCTGCAGGCCCGGATGGCGAAACTGGTAGACGCATCGGACTTAAAATCCGCCGGGGGCAACCCCATGCCGGTTCGATTCCGGCTCCGGGCACCACACGCGCACAGCGCAGCACGCCGTCAGATCGCCCGCGAATAACGCGGCTGCTCATGCGCCGCACGCAGGTACGGATCGAAGCACATCGCCAGCAGCCGCAGCAGCGGTCGTCCCGGTTCACTGGCGCGTACCACACCCTCACGGTATTCGGCCAGACCGTCGTCCTGCAGACGTTGCACCGAACGCAGGTCTTCGGCGAAGTACTGCTCGAAGTCGACACCATGGCGCTGGCCCAGCACGGCACCATCCACCTCGCCCTGGCACATCAGCTGCTGGATCAGTTCCGCGCGCAGCTGGTCGTCGTTACTCAGTGCCACGCCACGCCAGACTGGCAGTTGGCCGTGGTCCACCGCATCCTCCCAGGACGGCAGGTCACGCGGATTCTGGCTGTAGGTCGCGCCGATGTGGCTGATCGCACTCACGCCCAGGCCGAGCAGATCGGTATCGGCGTGGGTGGTGTAGCCCATGAAGTTGCGATGCAGCTGGCCGGCACGCTGCGCACGCGACAGGTCCTCTTCCGGCAACGCGAAGTGATCCATGCCGATGTACTGGTAACCGGCGGCCGACAGCCTCTCCACCGCCAGCCCCAGCAGCGCCAGCTTGTCTTCCGGCGACGGCAACCGGTTTTCGTCGATCTGCTTCTGCGCGCGGAAAAGATGCGGCAGGTGCGCATATCCGTAGACCGCCAAGCGGTCCGGGCGCAGCGCCAGCACCAGTTCCAGTGTGCGCCCGAAGCCCTCCAGACTCTGCCCCGGCAGGCCATAGATCAGGTCGACGTTGACCGAGCGCATGCCGCTGTCGCGGCAGGCGCGCAGGATGTCCAGCGTCTGCTGCACGCCCTGCACGCGGTTGATCGATTCCTGCACCTGCGGGTCGAAATCCTGCACGCCCAGGCTTGCGCGGTTGAACCCCAGCCGGGCCAGCATCGCTACGTCTCGGGTATCGATGAAGCGCGGATCGAGTTCGATGGAGAAATCGCGGTGTGATGAATCGCTGAAGTCGAAACGTCGGCGCAACCCTTCGATCAGTGTGGTCATCGCCTCGGCATCGAGGAAATTCGGCGTGCCGCCACCCAGGTGCAGCTGGATGACTTCGCGACCATCCTCGAACTGCGGCGCCAGCAGGTCGGCCTCGGCCAGCACGCGCGAGACGTAGCTGTGGCCACGGCCGCGATCGCGGCTGATCACCCGGTTGCAGCCGCAGTAGAAGCAAGGGCTGGAACAGAACGGCACGTGCACGTACAGCGACAGCGCGCGGGCCAGTTGGTTGCTGTCGGCAATTGCCTGGCGCAACGCCGGCGCGTCGAAGCCATCATGGAAATGCGGCGCGGTCGGATACGAGGTGTAGCGCGGCCCCGGACGGTCGTGCCGACGCAGCAGGTCGGGGTCGAAGTTCCAGGCCAGGCCGCCAGCGGCGGGAGAGAACGTGTCCATGGCGCCAGCATCGCGCCGGGCGGCCTGCGCCGCCTTGACCCAGATCAATCCTTGGCGGGGATCCCCAGCACCGGCAGGCCGACCTGAGGCCAGCGCAGCATCTGGTAGCGCTTCCAGAAAGTGTCACCGATGCGTGCGGCCACATCGTTGGCCAGTTCCTGCATCGGCGGGTTATTGCATTCGGCAGTGGTGATCCGGAACAGCACCAGCCAGCGGTCGAACAGATCCTTGTCCAGTTCAATGGCCATGTGCTTGGACATCGGCGAGCCTTTGAAGCGGCGCGTGCCGCGAAGCATCGCCGACCAGAAGTCGACCAGCTGCGCAAGATGCTCCGGCCAATCGTGGACGTGCGCGCCGAACACCGGCCCCAGCCGTTCTTCCTCGCGCACGCGGGCATAGAAGTCGTGGACCAGGCGGGTCACTTCCTGCTCGGTACACAGCTCCGGCGAGGCGACGGGAAGGACTGGCGGAGGTATTGCGGTCATCGGGGCACCCAAAGCTTGCCGGCAGTGTGCCGCAGCCGGCCATCACCACCGTTGATCCAGATCAATGTCGGCGCAGTCCGCTGCACCTAGGCTGGCACGCTTGCAGGAAGCATGCCCTGCGGATGCTGCGCCAGCCGGCGGAGTATACGCGCCGCCCACTTTTCGAACCGGGACAGCATGAACAGACCTTCTCCCAGCCGCCGCCAGCGGCTGATCCAGCATTGGGGCGCCATCCTCTGGCCCAGCTTCATTGCCGCCGGCGTGGCCAGCGTGGTGTTCTTCGCCTTCGTCGATCCATTGCGCCTGCAGGCGATCAGCTTTCCGGACACGGCGATCAGCCGCGAGCTGGGCTACAGCGCTGGCTTCTTCATGTTCTGGGCAGTGACAGCACTGTCCAGTGCAGTCACCTGGTACCTGCAACGACCGATGCCGAGCGACGACGACGACGAGCTGCCGCTGGGATGAGCACGACCTGCACCACAACACCCAGACCGTGGCACTGGCGCGGCCCGCTCAGCGCCGCCCTGCTGGTGCTGTTCTATGCGCTGCCGTGGCTGCGCTGGGATGGCCGCCAAGCCCTGCTGCTGGACATCAACACTCGACGCTTCGACCTGTTCGGCTGGACGCTGTGGCCTGGCGACGCCGGCGTATTGATCGGACTATTGTCGGCGCTGGCGGTGGGCTTTGCGCTGCTCACCCATCTCGCCGGGCGCATCTGGTGCGGCCACGCCTGTCCGCAGACGCTGTGGCGCCGTGCCTTCGACTGGATCGCACGCGCCGTGGCCCGCGTGCTGCCAGCATCAATGGCGCGCCCCGCCACGCAGGTGGCCTGGGGACTGTTGTCGCTATGGACCGGGATCACCTTCGTCGGCCTGTTCAGCCCCATGGCCGAACTGGTGGCCGCTGCGCCCCACGCCGACTGGAGCCGTTGGGAAACCTTTTGGGTGCTGTTCTATGCGGCCGCTACCTGGGGCAATGCCGGCTTCCTGCGCGAGCAGGTCTGCCGCTCGCTGTGCCCGTTCGCACGCATGCAGCCGCTGCTGACCGATCCACACACGCCGCGCATGCTGTACGACGCGCGTCGGGGTGAACCACGCGGGCCGCGTCCATCCGGCCTGGGCGGCGTTCTCGGCCGCGGTCGTGGCCTGCTCGATCCAACAACTGCGCAGGACTACGTGTTCCGTGCTGCGCATCCGTTGCTGGCCGGGCCCATGCCCGTCTTCAGTGCCGACCGCCTGGGCGACTGCACCAACTGCGCTGCCTGTGTCAGCGCCTGTCCGATGCAACTGGACATACGCCACGGGCCGCAGGCCGATTGCCTGGCCTGCGGCGCCTGCCTGGAAGCCTGCGCACAGCAACAGCACCAGGCCGGCTTCGGTCCGGGGCTGGTGCGTTACTGCAGTCCACAGGCGATGGTCGGCCAACCGCGGCGCTGGTGGCGACCGCGGACCCTGGGCCTGATTTCAATGCTGCTGGCGCTGCTTGCCTGCGGCGCTTGGCGCCTGCTCTGAATCAACGCGGCCCGCTGGCGTTAGGCGGGACCAGCTGTGCACGTCGGACGATGCCCAGCTGCTCGATGATCAGCGCCATTTCATTGGTGACTTCGGTACGCTCGGTCCCCTGCGGGACCAGGCGGTCCAGCACCTGCTGGTAGGTATCCCAGAACGCCGGACCGCATCCGTGTTTGTGATAGCTGGCTTCCAGTTCGCGGCGTACCCGTTCAGCCAAGCCATGCATGCCGTATTCCATACGACCTCCGTTGGACTTGTTCTGCATTGTTGACGGTCTACCGACTCACTTGCGTGCTACTGAAAGACTCCCGGGCTTCACGCCCAGTTGATGCCAATGAGTCATAGATTTCACGACAGGTCAATTACATGCAGCGACATTCGTGATCGAAATTATTAATCGTTCACGAAACTGCATACGGGCCCACGGGGTCGCCGGATGGTCCGAAGCCGACACGCGACCTGTCTTGACCGCCCCGCCCGCCAGTAGACGTCACTGATCGGCAATCCCGAATTGATCGAATTTGCCTATGTTGCTAAGCATACTTAACAAAAAGTGCTTAGAGTGCTAGATGCGACAGAATGCGGCGCAGATCAGATGGATTTACCTTCCGCCGCCCCAGTTACGGGGAACAGATTCGGATAGCGCTGGTGCAGGATGTATTGCCTCAACGCCGGAATTGGAAAGTCCCTGGGCCATTGCGACACTGCGGATCGGCTTATGCCGAAGAAGCGCGCCAGTTCGGCATCGGTCCGGAAGCCCAACCGGTTACGCACCTGTCTCTTGCTCCAGAATTCGGTCATGGCCGGTCCTTCTGTTAACCAGCCTTATTCTTGCGGCAAGGATTCTTCGCATTCCACGCGTTAAGCTGGCTTGCATAGATGAATACTCTCGGCCAACGACTCGCCACCGCCATGAAGAAAGCCGGGCTTCCACGCCCGGCCGACCTGGCCCGCGCCGCGCACTCGACGACGGCAACCATCAGCAACTGGCTCAACGACCATGTCAGCCCCTCGCATGTGAAGGCCGAACAGCTGTTCCGCATCGCCGATGCGGCCAAGCTGGACGCGCGTGAACTGCTGTACGGCATCAGCGGGCTCGGCGTCGGTGAGCCCGGCAATGCCTACATCCCCAGCCAGGCCCACCTGGACGTCTGGCAGGACGCCTACGAACTGGTCAGTCACCTGGTTGCCGAGAACGGGCTGGAGATCGATCACCGCCGTCACGCGGCGCTGGACCTGCTCGCGTTCGAGCTGTTGATGGACGGCTTCAGCCGCAGCAAGGTCGCCCGCGTGCTGATGACCTCGATGACGTGAGCGCACCGCCGCTGGTAGCATGGGCGGCGATGGGGATGGGGCTCCCCCGATAACCGCCTGAGAAGGCTGATGGCTCCTGCCAGGACGAACCCGGCGTTCGTCGACGGCAGGTCGTGCCTGCCCTCGCCGTTCGCCGTCGAACCAGCGAATCCGCACGCGAGGCACGCCATGCAAGCTCTGAACAATTACTTCCTGGTCTTCATTGGCGGCGGTCTCGGCGCCTGCCTGCGGCATGCCTGCAACCTGATCGGCGCGCGGGTGGCGGTCGGCAGCCCCTGGCCGTGGTCGACCTTCCTCATCAACATCAGCGGCGCACTGCTGATGGGCGTGGTCGTCGAGGTCTTCGCGATGCGCAATGGCGCCTCGCCGCAGCTTCGCCTCCTGCTGGCCACCGGCATCCTCGGCGGCTACACCACGTTTTCCACCTACGCGCTGGAAATCGGCCTGCTGCTGCAGCGCGGCCAGCACGGGCTGGCGGCGTTGTATGCCGGCGGCTCGGTGGCACTGGGCCTGGCCGGCCTGTTCGGCGGGATGAAGCTGGCCCGGCTGGTGCTGGGCTGAGGCTCAGGCCGCAGTGGCACGGGCCTGCCCGCGCCACTGCCGTGGCGACTGCCCGGTGTGCGCCTTGAAGGCGCGCGACAACGCCGCTTCGCTGCCATAGCCCACGTCGTCGGCAATCCGCTTCAGCGGCCTACCCTGGCGTAGTGCCTGCTGCGCCAGGCCCACCCGCCAGCCCTGCAGGTACTGGCCCGGAGTGGTTCCCATGGCCTCGCGGAAGCTGGCCGCGAACACACTGCGCGACATGCCGGCGACATCGGCCAGATCTTCCAGCGTCCACGCCTGTGCCGGTGATTCGTGTATGGCCACCAGCGCCAGCCGCAGTCGCGGATGACCGAGCCCGGCAAACAGGCCACCGCGCATCTCGCCACCTTCCATCAGCTGGCGCAGCACCTGGATCATCACCACCTCGAACAAGCGGTTGACCATGGCCGCACGGCCACAACGCTGCTCGAAGGCCTCTTCGAACAGCAGTTCCAGCGCCGCGTGGCCGCCATACAGATCCGCCAGCGGCAGGCAGATGAAATCCGGCAGTGCCGCGCTGATCGGATTGAGCCGGCCCCCTTCGAAATACAGGTTGGCGCAGGCCATGTCGGCGCCGAGCTGCGGGTCGGTGCTGAAGCGGTGCGGCATCGGTCGCGGATACAACAACAGGCTGGGCACCTCGACCTGCACGGCCTGCTGGCCGTGCCTGACCTGCACCGGCCCGCGCCGCACCAGGTGCAGCTGGCCGGCCTCATCTTCACTCTCCAGGGTGTTGATACCGCACAGCGCACCCGCATGGAACACCGAGGCGGTGACCGAGAAGCGCTCAAGCAGAATGGCGAGACGGTCGACCATAACGAGACTCCGGATCAAGCGGAAATGGTTCAATACGTCAGATCGTATCGGAATCGCCACTGTGATGGACGATTGAACGCTGTCCGCCCCGGACTCTCACCCATCCTGCAAATGGCGGATCGCCACGAAGCCCTCCGCCGCCGCAGGCGCCACGAAGTGGCGGGTGATCTGCTCGAACGCTTCATCGCTGGCCTGGAACGGGTGCTCACCGCGTGCGTTGCGGGCACGCAGCCGCGCCTTGCAGATGGGGTCGGGAACATCGAGAAAATGGAGCTGATGGGCAACGCCGGCCGACGCGAACAGTTCGCGGCCCCGTGCACGGGTGCCGGGTCCACGGCTGCCAGGCAATCCCCTGCGGCAGTGCAGCGCGCGCAGGATTTCGCCGGGTTCTATGCTCGGCGCGATTCCCGGATGGAATGACCGTGATGCGTCCCTTGCTTCGATGCACCCTCGCCCTCGGCCTGCTGCTGTCTTCGACACCATTGCTGGCCGCACTACCCACTGCACCGCGCACCCTGAGCGGAGAGCTGCAGAGGGCACCGTGGCGGCTGGATGTGCCAGCGAACTGGAATGGCGACCTGGTGATGCTGGCCCACGGCTATGAGCCGGCAGGCATGCCACGCACTACGCCGATGACCGCCAATGACAGCACCGCACCATTGCTGGCCGCTGGCTACGCCGTCGCACAGAGTGCCTATGCCAGCCAGGGCTGGGCAGTGTCCGATGCGATCAGCGATATGGAACGGCTGCGCCAGCACGTGCTGGCTGAACTCGGGCACGTGCGCCAGACATGGATGCTGGGATTCTCGATGGGTGGCGCCGTGACGATCGGCAGCCTCGAGCGCTTCCCGCAGCATTACGCGGGTGGGGTCTCGTTGTGCGGCGCCAATCTCAGTGGTGAACGGATCGCGGCCGACCTGCTGACCACGCTGGTCGCGTTCGACTATTTCTTCCCAAAGGCCGAAGGCCTGCCAAGGACCGGCCTTGTATCGCGCGAAACCGCCACACTGCCGCAGGGCGAGTTGTACCAGGGTATCGCCAACGCGCTGCAGCGCGCACCGTCACATGCGGCGTTGCTGGCGCGGCGGCTGCAGGTCTCCACTGAAGACCTGGCCGGCACGATCAGCCTGCACGCACTGGTCCTGCATGAGCTGGCCACCCGCAGCGGCGGAATGCCGACCGGCAATGTCGGCATTGTCTACAGCGGCTTCGGTGATGACGCCGCATTCAATGCCGGCGTGCAGCGCATCGATGCCGTGCCTTCCGCACAGGCCCATGCGCGCGGAAATCCTGCACTGACCGGTGCGTTGAAGCGACCGCTGGTGATCCAGTTCAACCACAACGACCCGACCATCGTGCCGCACATGCAGGCGGTGTATCCGCAACTGGCCGCACAGGCTGGTGCCCATCCGCTGCCGCAGGTGCTGCCGGCCGTGGGCGAAGGGCATTGTGGCTTCTCTGAAGCGCAGGTGGTCGAAGCATTGAAGGCGGTGCAGCGCTGAGGCCGGCGCATGCCGCAGCGCATCAGGACCGTGCCGGTCGGGCTGCTATGGTAGCCCGGCCCATTGAAGGGCAGACAAAGGACTGACGTGATGATCAAGACGACCTTGAAGACCGTGATGCTCCTTGGCATGGCCGTGACCGGCCTGGCCTTCGCCGCCGGAACCTGCGAGTTCTGCACGCTGAAGTACGAGCAGTGCCTGCGCACTTCGCACGGACCGTTGGGCAAGACCGCGGAGCAGTGCCTGGCCGAGTACAGGATGTGCCGTGAAATGGACTGCCCGTCTCCCTGATTGGCGTCCAGCCGGCTCCTGCGGGAGCCGGCTCAGCCCACAGCGATACCGATCACTTACGTTGCAGGAACTGGTGGGTTTCCCAATCTCGACTGACCGCGCACCTGTCCGGCATGCACGAAGGCGAGTGGCTGGGCTTCGACACCTCGATGTCGTTCGGCCACAAGGGCCTGGGCCTGACCCGCACGGCGCTGCATGATGCGCGCGACCCGATCGGGGCGTCGTCAACCGCCCAGCGTTCCCATGGTGAAGGTGTAACCGGAAGTCATCAGGAACTCGCGCATGCGCATCTCCGCGCGCCGCGGTGAGGCCAGGTTTGCCGGGGCGTACAGGGCATAGACCAGGCCCGATCCTTCGATATGCTCGCGGCGGACCTCGCAGCGGGCGGTTTCCGAGGCAATCACCCATCCGTCTTTCAGCCGATCCGGCCCGATGGATTGCCCGTTCTTCAAACGGAAGGTCAACCAGCGCACATCTGCCATGATTTTGCTCATTTCCGATTCGCTCCGTGCCCGAAGCGATCCGAGGTGTCCTTGCTCGCCATTGCAGCTCCCTAAGACGTGGAACTCGACCATAACGCCTTTCCATGTCGCAGGTGGCTGAGACTGACCCCGCGGCTCAGGTCGCCAGGGTGAACAGTCGCCACAATGCCTCGCGCCCCGGCGGAGTCAGGCGTAGTTCGCGCCGGCCCTCGACGCGTCGGAGCCAGTCGTTGCTCACGAAGCTGTCCAGCATCGCCTCGCCGACCAGGCCCGCCAGATGTGGACGCCGCTCGGTGCAGTCCAGGCACCCCCGGCAGTAGCGCGCGGGCTTGGCCGTGACCGGCTGCCGAAGTACATCGGCCAGTGGCTGGCCCAGTCCTCGCAGGAAGTCAGCGCCGTGCTCACTCACCCGCCAATGTCCCTCACCCGGCAGCACATGACCCGCCCTCAGCAGATGCTCGGTGATGGCCACCGCGTGCACGCCGGCCAGGTGTCGATAGCAGGAACGTGCCTGGCGCAGCGCCGGCAGGGTGCGCGATGCTGCAGCCGTGCACGAGGGCGTACGATCGGCCACGCGCAGGATGCCTTCGAGCATGTCGGCCACCTCGCTTGAGGCCAGCCGATGGTAGCGATGGCGCCCTTGCGCGACGGCAACGAGAAGGTCGCCCTCGACCAGCCTGCGCAGGTGCGAGCTTGCCGTCTGCGGCGTCACCCCTGCCACGCGCGCCAGTTCCATCGCGGTGTAGGCACGCCCATCCATCAATTGCAGCAGCATGGCGGCGCGCGCTTGGTCACCGACCAGGGCACCAACGCTGACAAGGGAACCGGAGGTGTGGACCATGGCCGCATTGTGGCACGCCCCCGTATACCGATAGTTCGATGCAGGCCGAAGCGTCGGCGGCCACTGCCACGTCAAAGTTGCCGCCCCAACACCGTGAGACCTGTCGTGAAGAATGCTTCGATCCATCGTCGCTGCATCACCCCTTCGGTCCTGTATCCAGGCACACCGGTGCTGTTGATGACCACGCTGAACGACGACGGCAGCAGCAACATCAGCCCGCTTTCTTCGTTCTGGGCACTGGGCAATCGCGTGGTGCTGGGCCTCGGCGTGCAGGGCCAGGGCTACCGCAATCTGCAGCTGCGCAACGAGTGCGTGCTGAATTTTCCTTCGTCCGCGCAGGCCGCGCAGGTCGAGGCCATTGCAAGGGCGACCGGCTGTGACCCGGTGCCGGCCGCCAAGCAGGCGATGGGCTACGTGCACGTGCGCGACAAGTTCGCCTTGGGCAGGTTCAGTGAAGTCGCATCGACGCAGGTCGCGCCGATGGCGATTGCCGAGTGCCCATTGCAGGTAGAAGTCAGCGTAATGGCAATGCACCCGTCTGGCGGGGACGATGGCCAGGGCTTTGTGATCGTCGAAGGTCGTATCCGCTGCGTGCATGCCCACGAGGACATCACCGTGGCCGGCACCCAGCACATCGACGTGGCGCGCTGGAAGCCGTTGATCTATCTGTTCCGTCACTACCTGGGCGTGAGCGAAGTGATCGGGCGCAACTTCCGCGCGGAGACGCCGATGCGCGATCCCGCCTAGCGACCAGGACGGTTTCATCCTGTAGGTCGAGCACGCGCGTGATCCATAGCCTCGCCCCCAATGCGGCAACCATGCTGCCACGATTCGAGCCGGCACTTGAGCTGGGCGTTCGCGCTGGATGCCTTGCCGCAGCCGCTGACGCAGGCCACGATTCAGGCGTTGGCCCGGCGGTAGCTGTGATCAACCTTGAACATTCACGGGCAATCCGTCCGCCAAAGAAAAAGCCCTGACCAGAGTCAGGGCTTTTCAATATGGAGGCCTCAAGCGGAATCGAACCGCTGTAAACGGATTTGCAATCCGGTGCATAGCCACTCTGCCATGAGGCCAACGTACTGCGCGTCAGGAACTGAGCCCTGACATGACAAAACCCCGTGATGGGGCCTGTCCGAACATGGAGCGGGAAACGAGACTCGAACTCGCGACCTCAACCTTGGCAAGGTTGCGCTCTACCAACTGAGCTATTCCCGCGTAAGCCGCTATGGTACCGGAAACCCGGAACACACACCAGCGATTTCACATTTCTGACTGCGCGCAAAGCCTTGTGGCCCAACGGGCCCCGCCTTGCCGTGGCGGGAGAAAAACAAGGCCCCTGACGGGGCCCTGTAGAATCTGGAGCGGGAAACGAGACTCGAACTCGCGACCTCAACCTTGGCAAGGTTGCGCTCTACCAACTGAGCTATTCCCGCAGATTCTCCGACCTGCGTCGAAGGAGCGCTATTGTGTCCAAATTCCTTCACGCCGTCAACAGTATTCACACCCTGCGGTCACAGGCGTCCGCACTGGAGTACGCTGCCCCGCCCAGCCCCGTTCGCCCATGTTCCTTCGCGGCAAGCCTCTGTTGATCGCCCTGGCGCTGCATCTGCTGGTAGCGCTGCTGTACTGGGCTCTGATTCCCCTGGGAATGAACTGGTATCGCGACCATTTCGGCTTCACCTCCCACCGCGACATCGGTCTTGGCATCGCCCAGTTCTATCTGTTCTATATGTTCCTCGGCGCCCAGCCGCTGACCGCGGTACTGCGGCCACTCTTCGCCAAGCTGCTGGTGCTGGCGATTCCCTTGGCGTTCGCGACCTGGACGCTGATGCACCACCATCCGCTGCGCCTGGTGTACTTCACCGTTGGACCTGGCCTGCTGGCACTGGCCGCGATCTTCGCCACCCTGCACTTTGCAGCGCGCGGCACAGCACTTCCCGCACCGGACGCCCCCCATGCCTGAGCGCTACATCCGCCTGTTCTGGCTACTGGTCGCCATGACCTGGCTGGCGCTGATCGCCGCACTGGTCAATGCTGGCTTCACGCCGGACTACTGGCTGCTGCGCCACTTGGAAGGCGGCACACTGCCCTACCCGACCAGCACCGTGATCGTGTTCGCGCTGCTGAGCACCGTCGAGCTGGTGGTTGCCGCACTGATCGTGCAGCCCTGGAAACTGGGGCGGCTGTGGTTGCGCCTGCTGATCGCCTTCGTGCTGCTGCTGGCCTGGTCGGTACCATGGCTGCTGTCGGCGATGCACCAACCACCGGTGCAGGGCATGCACCTGCTGTGGTTGCTGCTGCTGGACGTTGGGCTCCTGCTGGCGCTGTGCGTGGTGTCGCTGGTCAGCGTCCTGGGACGCATTTCCGGCAGGAAGAAGACCCCGACTGCGGTTCCTTAAGGCGCTGGATCCGAGGCCTTCACCGCTTCATTTTCGGATCTCTTGCATGGATTGCGGCAGGCCGATGCAGGAAGGTTGAGGATCCGCCAGCGACGAGCGCCTGAATCGTGCCCCTGTCCATCGCATTCCGTGCCGCCCCTGCCATCTGGCCGTTCGTATCACTCATCTGGCTACTGCTGGTTGCTGCACTCATCCATGCCGGCTTCAAGCCAGACTACTGGAAGCTGCGTCACATCGAGTCCGGGACGCTGCCCTATCCCATCGGCTCGGTCATCACGTTCGCGCTGATCATCCTCGTGGAAATGACAGTGCTGGGCCTGGCTGTGCAGCCATGGCGGTTCCGCCGCCTGTGGCTGCGGATCCTGATCAGCCTCATTCCATGGCTGGGGTGGAACGTCCTATGGGGCTTGGCTGCCATGCATCAATCACCCGTGCGCGACGTCCATTCGAACTGGCTGCTCGGCATGAGCGCCATCCTGCTGCTGGCACTGCTCGTGGTTGTTCCGGCCTCACTCTGGCCTCGCCTGCGACGCTGGCTCGGGAACTAAGGCCCGCGCCTACTTCCGGAACTCCACCCGCACATGCTGGCCGAAGCGCGCCTTGGCGTTGCCATCAAACTCCAGCACGCACTCCACTACCTTGGCCACGCCACGCCCGGCGTCTTCCGGCAGACGCGCCTGCGCGAACACCGGACTGATGCGCACCACGCGTGCGGGTGGCAGTGAGCCGGTGTTCTCTGCGCCATCACTGTCCGGCACAACGATGGCATGCATCCCCACCTGCACGGCATCGGCGTAGGCCGCACTGAGTTCGGCACGCACCTGCAGCGGGCGTGCCGGCAGCAGCGAGATCGCCGGCTTGCCACCCTGCACGAATGCGCCGAGTCCCGGCACCTGGCCGACCACGGTGCCAGCCTCCGGTGCGCTCAGCGACATCTGCTGCAGTTTCAGTTTCGCGTGCTCCAGCTTGTGCTGGGCCATGTCAACTTGCGCACCGGCCACGTCGACATCGGCGCGCACACCGACCAGTTGCTGCCTGGCTGCATCGGCCTGCTGGTTGGACGACACGCCTTCGCTGGCGCCGGTGGACAGGCGAGTCGCATTGCGCTCCAGTTCGCGCAGCTGCGCCTGGCTGCCCTTCAGACGGTCATTGGCCAAGGCGAGATCAGCTGTGGCCATCGCTACTTCCTGCTGCAGCAGCGCGCCATCCAGCGACAGCAGCAGCTGTCCCTTCTTCACCATGGCGCCCTCCTTCACCGGCGCGGCAGTGATCGAGCCGTCCACCGGCGGTGCCAGCGCGATCAAACCGCCTTCGACGTCGATGATGCCGCGCGCAACCGCGACCTTGCCGGCAGCAGCAGTGCTGGCTTTGCCGGCGGATGCTGGGGCAGGCGCCTCCTTGGAACAGGCGCCGAGCAGCAATGCTGCGGACAGGGCCAGGCTGAGGGGGAGCAGGTACGGCGTCTTGATCATGGGGCGGACTCTACAGTTTCGTTCTGGCGGCGATCGTCACGGACCATGCCGTCTTCCATGGCGATCACCCGATCGGCATGCCGGATCAGGCGCGGATCGTGGCTCACGCACAGCACGGTGGCGCCGTGCGCACGTGCGTAGCGATGCAGGATGTCGATCACGCGCTGGCCGTTCTCGGCGTCCAGCGCGCTGGTGGGTTCGTCGGCGAAGATCAGCGTCGGCGACTTGGCGAAGGCACGGGCAACGGCCACACGCTGCTTCTCGCCGCCGGACAGCTGCGCCGGACGCATGTCGCTGCGATGGCTGAGGCCCACTTCTTCCAGTGCCTTGCGCGCCAGCGGTTCGCTTTCGCGATTGCTCATGCCTCGATAGCCCAGCGGCAGCTGCACCTGTTCCAGTGCGGTCAGCGCCGGAAACAGATTGAAACCCTGGAACACGAAGCCGACATGGTGCAGGCGGAATCGCTCCACTTCACTGCGCGTCATGTGGCCCACGTCCTGGCCGAGTGCGTGCACGCGGCCGCCATCGGGCGCAGACAACCCAGACAGCAACGACAGCAGCGTGCTCTTGCCGCAACCAGACGGACCGGACACGAGGGTCAGCTCACCGGGGTAGATGTCCAGCGAGAGGCCGCGCAGCACCGGCACCTGCACATCCCCGGACATGAAACCCTTTTCCAATGCATCGGCCTGCAGGGTCGGGGCGACGGCGCGTGTAGAAGTCATCGGCCGGCCCTCAACGCAGCAGCAACGATGGATCGGAGCGGACGACACTGCGCACCGCCATGATGCTCGACAGCATGGCCATCACCGCCACCAGTGCCACGCATCCGATGATGACCATCGGCGTCAGCTGCACCGGTACGCGCTGGGTCTGCGCGATCAGCAACACCGCGGTACTGAAGGCCGCCGCCAACAACATGCCCACGCCGCCGATCAACAGTGCCTGCTCGAACACCACCCGCGCCAGCGCATAGCGACCGGCACCGAGGGCATTGAGCGTGGCGTACTCGCGTACCGAACCGGCCACCACCGAAGCAAACGACTGGTTGGTGATCACCGCACCGACAAAGCAGACGATAACCGCCATGAACAACACCGCGATGCCGGCACCGGTATCGAACAGCCAGTATTGCTGCGAGCGGCTGGCGAACTCCGGTGCGGTCCAGAACTCGACCGGCGTTGCCTGCCCCATCGACGCGGCCAGACGATCACGCACGCCGTTGGCCAGGTCCGGCGAGCGCAGGCCCGCAACGAAATAGGTGCTGCCCTCATGCGGATCGGTACCGGCGATGGCGCGCGCGGTATCCAGCGAAGCCAGTACGTTGACGCCACCAAGGCCACGCAGGCCCGCTTGTGCGGCAACCACGCGCACCGCCTTGCCGTTGATCCAGGCACGGTTGTTCTGCAGGTCCACGCCCAGCGTATCCAGATCGGCACTGTCGACGATCACCGCACCCGGCTCGCGCAGCTGCGCGCGCAGGTCGGCGGGCAGGATGCGCGCGAACATCATCGCATCGTCCTGCGTGGAGATACCCGACAGGTACACCGACACGTTGCCGGTACCCTGCGCGCTGGAACGCCATTCGCCATCGACCCATTCGTAGGGCTCGACGCGGGTGACATCCGGGTCCATGCGCAGGTGACTTTCGACATCCGCGCTGATTGCATGGCCGTAGTTCACGCTCTGGGTGCCGGGAAAGCCGGCCCAGATATCAGCGGAGGATGCCTTCACGTAGATCGCGGCGGTACCGAAGATGCCCAGTACCAGCGCCGCCTGCACGATCAGCAACACCCCGGCGAAACACATTGCCAGCACTACCGGCAGGAACCGGCGCCACTCATAGGCCAGGGTCTTTCGGGCCAGCGCGATCATTGCTGTTCGCCCTCACCCTCAGCCGGCAGCGGTGCACCACCAAGCGCGCGGTACAGCGAAGCAAACGCGAGCACGCGCGCGCCCTGCGCACCGATCAGATCGGCCTGCGAGGCCAGTGCGGCACGCTGAGTGTCCAGCCCATCGAACTCGCTGGACAGGCCCAGCTGCACCTGCCGCGCCTGGCGCTTGACCTGCTGGCCGGCGGCATCATTGGCCGCACGCAGCGACTGGATGCTGCTGTCCTGGCGTGCAAGGCTGCCGAGCGCGCCTTCCACCTCACTCACGCCTTCCAGTACCGCTTTGCGGTAACCGAGCAGCGCGGCATCCAGCTGCTTTTCATCGGCATTGAAGCGCGCGCGACGCTGGCCCCAGTCCCACAGCGGGATATCGATGTACGGGCCGATCGAGGGACTGGAGTCGGAGTTGGAGCGGGCGTTCTGGGTGAGGTTGTAGGCATACAGGATCGAGCCGCCGAGGCTGACCCGCGGATACATCGCAGCGCGTGCGGAGCCCTTGCTCGCCGCCGCCTGCATCACCTCCGATTCGGCCAGCAGAATTTGCGGGCGATGACGCAGCAGATCCGCCGGCACCTGCTGCAGCGAGAACGTACCCAGCTTTGGCGGCGTGCGATAGGCCTGCCAGGTCGGATCCGGGCCGTCGCGGCCCAGCAGCAGGGCCAGCGCACGGGCAGCGTTGTGCGCATTCTCGCGCGCCTGCGCCGTAGCTGCCCGGGTCGCCGCCTGGCGTGCACGCAGACGATCAAGTTCGCCCGGCTCATCCAGGCGCAGGCGCTGGCGCACCAGGGCCAACTGTTCGCCGCGATCATCCACAGCCTGCTGCCGGGCCAGCAGGTCCTGCTGGGCGTGTGCCACGGTCAGGTCGAGATAGTTGCGCACCACGTCGGCGATCACCGCCACCTGCGCGGCGCTACGCAGCGCCTCGGCATTGCCAGCCGAGGCCTGCGCGCTCAGCTGCGCACTTTCGGCGGCGCCGAACAGGCCCAGGTCCCATATCGCTTCGATGCCGGCATGGAAATAGGTGTCGACTGCGGCGGCATCCTGCACCTGCTTGGCGCTGGCTGAGATTTCCGGCAGGAAGCGCGAATCCGAAGTGCCGGCGACGATCCGAACGGCCTGCAGGCGCAGCGTGGCCTGCTGCAGATCGAGGTTGCCGGCGATGGCCTGATCGACCAGCCCGTCCAGCGCCGGGTCGGACAGCGCTTTCCACCATTGCTTGGCGTCGACGGCCACACCCTGGCTCTGTGGCACCTGGGTCCAGGTGCTGGGCGTGCGGTCAGGCAGGTCCGGAACCGGCACCGACATGCAGCCGGCCAGGGCCAGGCTGGCCAGAAGCGCGCCGGGGCGCAGCACCGCATGCAGGGAGAATCCGCGCCCGGTCCTGGGCACTGCCACTGGAGTGATACGCCTGACCACCAGCCCGCCAACGTGTAGAAGGAGCATGAAGGCTACCGTGCGATTGTGGAGCGAACATGGAGAATTGGTCCGAAAAAGGTCACAGCACGCGTGCGGTTCAGGCAATGCTGCCCCAGCCTTTCACCACGCTTTCAGCGCGTTCTCGACACGGAACACTGGACGGCTTTCACGACGTATTGCACATTGCGGCACTGCCTTGCTTCGGTGCTGCCTGCCCGTGAAACGCCCCCGCCGCTGGCTACTGATTGGCTCGATCACGACAGTGACTGTCGGCGTGATCGCGCTCGTCCTGACCACCCCACTGATCTCGAACGCCATGCTGCTACTGATGGAGCGCAGCAACTTCATCCCCGGTGAATCTTCGATCTTCACGTTCGAGCCATATGCCATCAACCAGGGATCGTCGAACTACTGGTTGTACGGAAAGGATCGAACCTACTATTACCACTTCACCTACGAAGACGATGTTCCCTACGTCTACATCCCGCAGGACAACCGCTGCCCTGGTTTCGACCGGCAGGATGCCCTGACCTGGTGCAGCGCCCTGCCCGGCAAGGCACGCTAGCGCGGCAGTGGTGCAACCGGTGTGACAAACGAAAAACGCCCCCTTGCGGGAGCGTTCTTCTTGAATCTGGAGCGGGAAACGAGACTCGAACTCGCGACCTCAACCTTGGCAAGGTTGCGCTCTACCAACTGAGCTATTCCCGCAGATTCCGTTCGACCTGCGTCGAAGGAGCGCTATTGTGTCGATATTGCTGCACGGCGTCAACAGGAATTTTCACGTGACGTGAGGGGCAGCGTTCAGGCGTCCCCGCCTGCTCTCTTCACGTGCGCAGGCCGCGGCGATGGAAGTAGATCTGCTCGGCGATGCGCCGCGTGGCGGCCGTGTGCAGCAAGGCATTGAGCGGCCAATCGGCCTGCAGGTGGTCCATCCCCCAGCGCAGCAGGCGCTTGCCATGGAATGCCGGCGCCACCTGCTGGGCCACCCGTTCCGCTTCCGGCCCTTGGCCACGCAGATGGCGGGCAATCGCCTCGCCGACCGCCCAGCCATGCCGCCACGATGAGTGGATGCCCCCGGCGGACAACGGCGAGACGATGCCTGCGGCGTCGCCGGTCAGGATCAGGCGAGGGCCGGTGATCGGCCCATCCGGCCGACCACACGGCACCAGCCCGGCGCGGGTGGCCGATGGACGCGCAGAAGGCGGAATGCCGACCACATCGCGCACATGCTCAAGGAAGCCATCGATATCAGGCGGCCGCACCTGATTCGGGTCATGGCGCAGCGCCAGGCCGACCTGCAGCCCGGTCGGGTTCTGTGCGACCCAACCGATGTAGCCCGGTGCAAAGCGCTTGCTGACGAAGCAATGCAGTGCATCGCCCTGGGGTAGCTGCAGGCCGGCGAACTCACGTTCGACGCCATGGAGATTGTCGCGCACGTGGCCGAGGCCGGTGCGCTGGGCCACGCGCGAACGCGCACCATCGGCGCCGACCAGATAGGCGCATCGCCCTGCCCCTTCCACCTGCCAGCCATCACCGCTGCGATGGGCGTCGGTGAAGGAGTGCTGCAGGCGCAGGTCGACACCATTGGCCGTCAGTTCGCTGGCCAGCCAGCGCATCAGGCTCGGCGTATCGGTGGTGAGGAAGTAGTAGCCCGGTGCGGCCAGCAGCACGCTGCGCAGGTTCGGCGCATACAGGCGCACATTCGCGACGCGTTGCACCAGGTGTTCGGGCATGCGCCCCAGCCAGGTCTGCTCCATCGCTTCCTTCACCACGATGCCGGTGGTGTGCAGGCGCTCGCCGGGATCGGCTTTGCGTTCGAGCACGCAGACGCGCAAGCCGTACTGGGCGGCGGCCAACGCACAGGCGGCACCGGCGAAACTGGCGCCGACAATGATCACATCGTGGTCGTAGGCGGAGGATTGATGAGGCATCGCGGCGTCACCCTGGGAAAGAAGGACGCAGCATCGAACCTTCGCGTGGTGCGGCGATGGGGTGGCGGTGAAGTGGGGATGAAGCGCGTTGGACGCAAACGAAAAACGCCCCCTTTCGGGAGCGTTTTCCTGAATCTGGAGCGGGAAACGAGACTCGAACTCGCGACCTCAACCTTGGCAAGGTTGCGCTCTACCAACTGAGCTATTCCCGCTTGGGAGGCGAAATTCTACCTATTCCAAGGATGACGTCAAGCGCTTTTTTCGGAGATCTGCGATGCGCCTGACATTGCGTATCCACGCCATGCGTGGATAGGCGCATCGATGGGGTCAGTGCCCTTTCCTGCGGAAAGGGATCCGACCCCGGGGCTCAGTTGCCCAGCTTCTTCTGCCGCGCCCGCTCGCGCGCAGCGCGCTCGTCATCGCGCAGGCTCGGCCAGGCGGCATGCAGGTACTGCAGGCCCGACCACAGGGTCAGCACCGCGGCAATCGCCAGGGTCCAGTCGCCGATGTGGAACACCGGCCAGCCCATCCAGATGTCCTGCACCGGCACGTTCGGCGCCACCGAATACAGCAGGCACAGCAGTGCAACCATCTGCGCCGTGGTCTTGACCTTGCCGATCATCGCCACGCGCACCTTGGCGCGCTGGCCCAGCTCGGCCATCCACTCGCGCAGCGCTGACACCGCAATCTCGCGGCCGACGATGACCGCCGCCCAGAACGCCATCCACGGCGTCGGGTGGCCCTGCACGATCAGGAACAGCGCCACTGCCACCATCAGCTTGTCTGCGACCGGGTCGAGGAAAGCGCCGAAGGCCGACTCCAGCTGGTAACGGCGTGCGATCCAGCCATCGAGCCAGTCGGTGATCGCGGCCAGGCCGAAGATCGCCGCCGAAGCGAAGTTGGTCCAGGTGTAGGGCAGGTAGAACACCAGCACCAGCACCGGGATCATCACGATCCGCAACAAGGTCAGCCAGGTGGGCAGGGTCAACTTCATGCTTGCGTGCTTCTCTCTCTACTCGGCCGGATCAGGCGTGGCCAACCCGTGCAGGTTAGCGTAGATACGTGCCGCGAGGGCGTCATTGATGCCTTCCACCTTGGCGATTTCCGCTTCACCAGCGGCTTTCAGGCCTACAAGACCACCGAAATGCTTGAGCAGGCTGGCACGGCGGCGCGGGCCGATACCGGGAATGTCCTCCAGCTTGCTGGTCATCCGTGCCTTCTGGCGGCGGCCGCGGTGCCCGGTGATGGCGAAGCGGTGGGCCTCGTCGCGCACCTGCTGGATGAACTGCAGCGCCGGGTTGGCCGCGCCAGGACGCAGCTCGCGGCCATCGGGCATCACCAGCGCTTCGTGGCCGGCACGGCGCTCCACGCCCTTGGCCACGCCCACCAGCAGCACGCCTTCCACGCCGAGGTCGGCCAGCGCGGCCTGCGCCTGCGCAAGCTGGCCGGCACCACCATCGATCAGCAGCACGTCCGGCAGCACGCCCTGCTCTTCCACTGCACGGCGGAAGCGGCGGTCGATGGCCTGGCGCATGGCGGCGTAATCGTCGCCCGGCTCGATGCCGCTGATGTTGAAGCGGCGGTACTGCGCACGCACCGGGCCGGCGGCGTCGAACACCACGCACGACGCCACGGTGGCCTCGCCCAGCGTATGACTGATGTCGAAGCATTCGACCCGCTTGACCGGCTCTGCCAGACCCAGCATGTCGCGCAAGGCATCGCTGCGCGCGTGCTGCGCATTGCGGCTGTTGAGTTCGGTGGCCAGGGTCAGCTGCGCGTTGCGGCTGGCCAGTTCCACGTAGCCGGCGCGCTCACCGCGCACGTTCCACTTCAGCTGCACCTTGCGCTCGGCCGAGGCCGACAGCGCGGCGACCAGCAGGTCGGCGTCGGGAATCTCGCGGTCCAGCAGGATCTCGCGCGGCGGTTCGAATTCGATGTAGTACTGCGAGACAAAGGCGGCCAGCACTTCTTCCGGGCTTTCTTCGCCATTGGTGCGCGGGAAGAACGGGCGGGTGCCGAGATTACGACCATCACGGAAGGCCAGCAGCAGCACGCAGGCCTGCGAGCCCTGCATGGCCACGGCCAGCACGTCCAGGTCGGCGGCGCGGCCATCCACGTACTGGCGGGTCTGCATGCTGCGCAGTGAAGAAATCAGGTCGCGCAGGCGTGCGGCCTGCTCGAACTCCAGCGCCTCGCTGGCGGCCTGCATCTGTTCGCCCAGTTCGCGGGTCAGCTCGTCGCTCTTGCCTTCCAGGAACAGCGCGGCGCGGCGCACCGATTCGGCGTACTCCGGCGCCGGCACCAGCTCCACGCACGGCGCACTGCAGCGACCGATCTGGTACTGCAGGCACGGCCGCGAGCGGTTGCGGAACACGCTGTCCTCGCAGCTGCGCAGCTTGAACAGCTTGTGCATCAGGTTCAGCGTTTCGCGCACGGCGGTAACGCCGGGGTACGGCCCGAAGTAGCGACCGGGAATGGCACGCGGCCCACGATGCAGCGCGATGCGCGGCCAGTCCTCGCGGGTCAGCAGCACATGCGGGTAGGTCTTGTCGTCGCGCAGCGAGACGTTGTAGCGCGGCGACAGCGATTTGATCAGCTGGTTTTCCAGCAGCAACGCCTCGGCTTCCGAGCGCGTCACGGTCACGTCCATGCGCGTGATCTGCGAGATCATCGACATGATCCGCGCGTTCTTCGGGCTGCCGTTGAAGTAGCTGCCGACACGGTTGCGCAGCGCGCGCGCCTTGCCGACGTACAACAGGGTGTCGTCGGCAGCGTACATGCGGTACACGCCGGGGGCGGTGCTGAGCTGGGCCGCGAAGGCCTTGCCGTCGAAGACCGGAGCGGATACGTCGGTCATTCGCTGATCGGGACTTCGCTGAGCACGCCGCTGTCGGGGTCGAAACGCAGCACGGCGTGGGCATCGGTCTCGGCGATCCACACCGCGCCCGCACCGGCTGCCAGACCGGCCGGACCATGCAGGCGGCGCGGCAGCGGCTGGGTGGTCAGTTCACCACCGCCGAGGCGCAGGGTGCGCAGGCGGCCGTTGCCCGTATCCGCGATCCACAGCAGTGGCGCATCCGGGCTCAGTGCCATCGCCTGGGGAAACTGCAGGCTGGCCTGGGTGCGTGGGCCGTCCTCATTGCCGAAGCGCCAGGGCCCCTGCCCGACCAGCGTCTGCACCAGGTCGCCACGCAGCTGCAGCGCACGGATCGAGGAACCCAACGCGTCGGCCACGTACAGCACCTGCTGCACCACGGCCAGTGCGGTGGGCTGGGCAAAGGCAGCCAGGTGGCCGCTGCCATCGCGTTCGTCGATGGAACCGCTGCCGGCGCGCCACTGCAGGCTGCGCTGGCCCAGGTGGTAGCTCCAGATGCGGTTGTCACCGGCCATGGCGATGTGCAGCTGGTTGTCGGCGATGGCCAGGCCGACCGGATGATCCAGCGACACCTGCCTGGCCTGTGCGACCGGACCTTCCACCGGCGCACCGGGACGGCCGTTGCCGCACAGGGTATCGACGATCCCGGTCAACAGGTTGATGCGGCGCACGGCATGGTTGCCGGTGTCGGCGACGTACAGCGAATCGCGCTCCAGCACCAGCGCCTGCGGGCGGTGGAAGGCCGCCTCGGCGAGGTTGCCATCCATGAAATCGGCGGTGCCCAGACCGAACTGGCGCAGGATGCGGCCACCGTGGCTGCATTCGAGGATGCGGTGATGGCCGCTGTCGGCGATGTACAGGCGTTCGGTGCTGACCGCCAGGCCGAGCGGGAAGCGCAGCGCGTGGCGCGGCTCCGGATGCAGTTCGCTGCCACCGCGCGGCGGCGCCGATGGCGCGCCCTCGCACAGTGCATTCAAGGCACGCTCCAGTTCACCCGGCGCGCCCTGCCCGACCAGCCGTTGTTGTTCGCGCCCCTGCGCATCCAGCAGCACCATGGTCGGCCAGGCGGTGACACCAAAGCGGCGCCAGCCATCCCAGTCGGCATCAAGCAGCACCGGCATCGTCAGCCCCTGGCGGCGCAGCAGCTTCAGTGCGGCACCGGCCTCGCGTTCGAAATCGAAGCGAGGCACCTGCAGCACCAGCGGTTGCAGCTTGCCGGGGTGGCGCGACAGCCATTGGCCGAACTCGGCCAGGCGTTGCGCGCTCCAGGCGGAAGCCGCGTTGACGAACAACAGCGCCACCGGCCGACCGCGCAGTTCGGTCAGGGTGCAGGGGGTGGCATTGAGCCAGGTGGCGAACTCGGGCAGGTCCGGGACGGGCTGGACGTTCATGGCCCGATTATGCCGGAGTCGGCGTCATGCAACAGTCGTGCCACGGCACGTTTTGCAGCATCATCGACCAGTGTCCAGACCTGTTCGAAGTGATCGTTGCCGCCGGTGTAGGGGTCCGGGATCGCGACCCGGCCCTCTCCGCCGGACCACGGCAGGTACAGCGCCAGGCGTTCGCGCTGGGCGGGTGTGGCCAGGCGACCTGCATCGCGCAGGTTGGCTTCGTCGGCGCACAGAATCCAGTCGAAGCGGTCGAAATCCACGGCCTGCAGCTGGCGCGCACGCAGGCTGCCAATGCCCACGCCGTGCCCGGCCGCGCAGGCGATCGCGCGCCGGTCCGGCGGCTCACCCACGTGCCAGTCGCCGGTGCCCGCCGAATCAACCTGCACCCGCCCCGCCAGCGGCGAGGCCTCCAGGCGTGCGCGCAGCGCACCTTCGGCCATCGGCGAACGGCAGATGTTGCCGAGGCAGACGACCAGCAGCTTCATCGTGCGGCCATTGCCTGCAGCAGCACTTCGGCGCGCTCCAGGTCGTCCGGGGTGTCGATGCCGGGCGGGAACGGTTCCGGCGAGATCGCCACGCTGATCGGATAGCCAGCTTCCAGCACGCGCAGCTGCTCCAGTGACTCGACCTGCTCCAGCCGGCCCGGCGGCATCGCGGCGAACTGCTGCAGGAAACCGGCACGGTAGCCGTAGATGCCGATGTGGCGCAGCCAGGCATGGCCCTCCGGCAACGTGCCCCGGCTGCGCGCGAAACCATCGCGGTGCCAGGCGATCGGTGCGCGGCTGAAGTACATCGCCTCGTTGCGCACGTTGCGTACCAGCTTGACCACATTGGGGTCGAACAGGGTGTGCGCGTCTTCAACAGTGGTCGCCAGGGTCGACATCGGCGCATTGCCACCGACCAGTGCCTCGGCCACCGCACGGATGCCGGCCGCGGGTGCGAACGGCTCATCGCCCTGCAGATTGACCACAACGGTGTCGTCGGCCCAGCCGGCAATGCGCGCGCATTCGGCCAGGCGGTCGGTGCCGGACGCATGCGAGGCGGCGGTCATCGCCACCTTCACTTCGGCCAGGCCGGACAGTGCGTCGGCGATGCGTTGATCGTCGGTGGCGACCCAGACCTCGCCGGCACCGGCCTGCAGCGCGCGGCGCGCCACATGCAGCACCAGCGGCTCACCGCCCAGCAGGCGCAGCGGCTTGCCCGGCAGCCGCGAGGCGGCATAGCGGGCCGGAATGGCGACGACGAATTCGGTCATGCGGGCGGTACTCGGCAGGCTCGTTACAACGGGAATGCGGCCGGCGGCGCGTGAATGCAAGCGCCGCTGCGCCACTCAGTTCGGTCGCAGCTTGTCCAGGCGGTCGGTCAGCGCCACCCAGAACGCGGCAGGCAGCTCGGCACGCAGCGGAACCGCGTAGTGCCAATCATTGCCAAACGCACGGCATTTCACCGCGTCCTTCTCGGTCATCAGCACCGGCAGCTGGCTGCCGAAGGACAGGTCCTGCGGCTGGTAGGCCTGATGATCGGCGAAGGCATGCGGCACCACGCCGATGCCACGCGCGCGCAGCATGTCGAAGAAGCGCTGCGGATGCGCGATACCGGCCACGGCGTGCACGCGCTGGCCCTTGAAGTACGCCAGCGGGCGCGCACGGCCACCGGCCAGTGGCTGCGCGCTGTCGATGTGCAGCGCCATCGGCCATTGGCCGAAGCCACAGGCCTGCGTCGCGGTCTCTTCGTCGGCCTGGCCCAGATTCACTACACGGAAGTCGCATTCGCTGGCACGGCTGACCGGTTCGCGCAGCGGCCCGGCCGGGATCATCCGGCCATTGCCGTAGCGGCGCTGGGCATCGACTACTTCAATCTCGATGTCGCGCGCCAGCCGATAGTGCTGCAGGCCGTCGTCGCAGACGATCACGTCGCAACCGGCTTCGATCAGGGCCTTGCCTGCAGCCACTCGGTCGCGGTCCACCCGCACCGGCACGCCGGTCTTCCAGGCGATCAGCACCGGCTCATCACCGCCCTTGGCGGTCGGCGTGTCGGCCTGTACCCACAGCGGTTTGTCGGCGTCTTCGCGGCCGTAGCCACGGCTGGCCACGCCCGGCTTCCAGCCAGCGGCTCGCAGGCGCTCCACCAGCGCGATGGTCAGCGGCGTCTTGCCGGTGCCACCGGCGGTGATGTTGCCTACCACGATGACCGGCACCGGCAGCGTGTAGTGCTTGCGCCAGCCGCGCCGGTAGGCACGCCGGCGCAACGCGGTGACACCGGCGTACAGCGGCGCCAGCAGGCGCATCGCCCACGGAACCGGGCTGCCGTCGTACCAGTACGGCGGGGTCTGGGTACCCTTGCCGGCCATCAGTCCTGCCTTTCGCGGAACTGCATGCTGTGCAGATGCTGGTACAGGCCGCCCATGGTCAGAAGCTCCTTGTGGGTGCCACGCTCGACGATGCGGCCGTGGTCCATCACCAGCACCTGGTCGGCATGCTCGATGGTCGACAGGCGGTGCGCGATGACCAGCGTGGTGCGCTCGGGCATCAGGCGCTGCAGCGCGTCCTGCACCAGGCGCTCGGATTCGTTGTCGAGCGCGGCGGTGGCTTCGTCGAGGATCAGGATCGGCGCATCGCGCAGGATCGCGCGGGCGATCGCCAGGCGCTGGCGCTGACCGCCGGACAACAGCGCGCCGTTCTCGCCGACCGGGGTCTGCAGCTGCTGCGGCATGCGCGCGATGAACTCCCACGCATTGGCCGCTTCGGCCGCCGCACGGATCTGTTCGTCGGTCGCGTCCATGCCATAGGCGATGTTGGCGCCGATGGTGTCGTCGAACAGCATGACCTTCTGCCCGACCATTGCCACCTGGCGGCGCAGGTCGGCCAACGGATAGTCGTCCAGCGCCACACCATCCAGCGTGATGCGCCCGCCGCTGGGCTCGTAGAAGCGCGGCACCAGCCGGATCAGGCTGGTCTTGCCACTGCCGGAGCGTCCGACGATGGCGGTGACCGTGCCCGGCTTGGCGACGAAGCTGATGTCATCCAGGGCAATGCCACTGTCTTCGCGGTAGCGCAGCATGACGTGCTCGAAGGCCAGTTCGCCGCGTACGCGCTGCGCTGCATTGCGGCCTTCGTCGCGCTCGACCGGCATGTCGAGGATGTCGAACAGGCGCTCGGCAGCGGACACGCCACGGGAAATCGAGGACTGCACGCTGGTCAACCGGCGCAGCGACGGAATGATCGCGGTCATCGAGATCATCAGGCCCATGAACTGGCCGGCGTTCAGGCGCCCCGCCAAGGCTTCACGGGTCGACACCCAGACGATCACCGCCAGGGCCAGCGCAGCCAGGAACTGGACCACGCTGGAGGCACCGGCACGGGTGATTTCCACCTTCATGTTCAGTGCCAGCATGCGGTTGGCCAGGCGCGAGTAACGCGACATCTCATGCTGCTGGGTGCCGTGCACCTTCACTTCCTGCTGCGCGGCCAGCGACTGCTCGGCGGTCTGCGCCATCGTACCCATGCCGTCCTGGATGCCGCGGCTGATACGGCGGTAGCGCTTGCCGACGTAGGACACGATCACGCCGATCATCGGCACCACCACCAGCATCGCCACGGTGACCTTGACGCTCATCTGCAGCATCACTGCCAGCATGGCGATGATGGTCAGGGTATCGGCCACCACGGTCTTGAGCGCATCGGCGCTGGCCTGGGTGACCTGCTCGGTGTCGAAATTCAGGCGACTGACCATCACCGGCGTCGATTCGGTATCGAAATGCGAGGACGGCAGGTGCAGGTACTTGGCCAGCACCTGCTCACGCAGGTCGCGCACCACGCTGCGGCCGGTCTTGGCCAGCGCGTAGTCGCTGACCCAGGTGGCGGCGCTGCGCATCAGGAACAGGCCGAGGATGGTCAGCGGCAGGATCACCGCCATTCTGGGCTCGGGATTGACGAAGCCGCGATTGACCAGCGGCTCCATCAGCTTGGTGAAGTGGTAGCCGGCCACCGACTCCACCACCATGGCGATGACGGCGGCAACCATCAGGCCCCAGTAGGCGCGGGTATACCCCAACAGACGTTTGTAGATCGGCCACACCGGCGCGTGTTTGGAACTCATGGACGCACCTCGGGTGCTGTTGCAATGGCAATACGGCGGAAACCGAGCTGACCCAGCGCATCCTGCGCGGTCACCACGGCCTGGTAGGGAGTGCGTGCGTCGGCGCGTAACAGCACCGGCTGCGTGCGGTCGCTGCCGGCCACGGCGGCGATGGTCTGCTTGACCGACTCGACGTCGCTGCGCAGCACTTCCTGGTCATTGATGAAATAGCGGCCTTCGGCGTTGATCAACACGCTGAGCGAGCGCGGCGGTTCGTTGCTGGGCTGATCGCTGGCGGTCGGCAGCTGCACCTGCAGCGTCGAGCGCGCATCGAAGGTGGTGGTGACCACGAAGAAGATGATCAGCACCAGGATGACGTCGATCAGCGGCACCAGGTCGATATGCGGCTCATCCTGGGATCGGTCGTTGCCGATACGCATCGATCAGGCCTTTGCCGTGGCAGCATTGGCTGGACGTGCGGCCGGGGCCGGGTTCAACACCCCGGGACGGCCGTCGAGCGTATCCAGCAGCGCGCTGGCTTCCTGCTCCATCTCCACCACATAGCCGTGGATGCGGCCCTTGAAGTAGCGGTGGAACATCAGTGCCGGAATGGCCACGATCATGCCGGTGGCGGTGCACACCAGTGCCTTGCCGATGCCACCGGCCAGCTGGTTCACATCACCCACGCCGTGGTCGAGGATGCCCAGGAACATCTGGATCATGCCGATCACCGTGCCCAGCAGGCCCAGCAACGGGCCGGCCGAAGCAATGGTGCCCAGCGCGTTGAGGAAGCGTTCCATGCGGTGCACCAGGTGGCGGCCGGTGTCTTCGATGCGTTCACGGATCTGGTCACGCGGCCGGTTGCGCGCTTCCAGCGCAGCGGCCAGCAGCGCGCCCAGCGGCGAGTTGCTGCGCAGGGTCTGCAGGTGGGCCGGGTCGAGCTTGCCGCGTGCCGCCCAGTTGCGCACTTCCTGGCCGAGGCCGGGCGGCAGCACTTCAGTACGCCGCAGGGACCAGAAACGCTCCAGGATGATCGCCAAAGCCAGTACGCCCAACAGCAGCAGCGGCACCATCGGCCAGCCACCGGCCTTGACCAGTTCCCACACGTTTCAACCCTCCGGCCCAGCGGCCGCTTGTTCAATCGGCGATAGGATAGCAGCCGACCGCGCCCGCCCAGCGGCATCCCACCACCGGGATGCGTGGATACGCTGTTCACGCAGCTGCAGCCCTTGTGCGCCAAGCCATACGCGGATTGCACCGGAATCGGCCGTGGCCAGCACTTCGGCCCCCTGCGCCTGCCAGCGCCGGACCACGTCCGGGCGGGGATGGCCGAAGCGGTTCTGGTGGCCGGCCGAAACCAGCGCCAGCCGTGGTGCTACCGCGGCCACCCACGGGCCGCTGGAGCTGCCGCCGCTGCCATGGTGCGGCACCAGCACCACGTCCGCCTTCAGTGCCGTTGGGGACGCCTGCAGCAGCGCCTGCTCGGCCGGCTGACCGATATCGCCGGCCAGCAGCACCACGCCATGGCGGCTGGCGATGCGCAGCACGCAGCTGTCCTCGTTCTCGGCGTGGCGGCTGCCGGGCGCCGGGTGCAGCACCTGGAAATCGACCCCGTCCCACTGCCAGCGCAGCCCCTGCTGGCACGGCCGGGTACCGGCGATGGCGCTGCCCGGTGGCGCCAGCAGCTGCAGCCCCGGCAGCTGGCGACGCAGGCTGGGCAGGCTGCCGGTGTGGTCGAGGTGATCGTGGCTGAGCATCACCTGCTGCGGCGGCGCCTGCCCCAGCGCGCGCAGGGCCGGGATCAGGATCCGCTCGTTGCCATCGCCGCCGGTCGGCGGCCCGACGTCGTACCAGAGTGCGTGCCGCGCGGTGCGCAGCAGCACCGCCGTGCCCTGGCCAACATCGTGCACCAGCAGTTCCAGCTCCCCTTCCGCCGGTGTCTCACGTGCCGGCCACAGCAGCGGCAGGCATAACAGCAGGCCGGCCAGGCCGCCGCCGTTCCCGCGAGGCAGCAGCCACCAGAACACCCCCAGCAACGCTGCGGGTACCGCCCAGCGCGGCGCCTCGGCCAGCCACCACATCGCCTGCGGATGCAGGGCCAGCGGCTGCAGGGCCTGCCAGCTGAGCTCGAACAGCCCAGCAGCGGCGCGCCATGCCCAGCGCCCCGCCCCGTCGTGCAGCGCATGCAGCCCAGTCCCCAGCAGCGACAGCGGCACTACCAGCAGCGTCCACCAGGGGATGATCGGCAGGTTGACCAGCGGGCCCAAGCGGGCAGTGCCGCCAAACAGCGCCACGCACAATGGCAGCAGGCCGAGGCTGGCCACCCCCTGGGCGGACAGGAATCCGCGCAGGCCACCACCGACGCCCTCCGGCCCGCTGCGGGGCAGGCACCACAGCAGCCACAGCACGCCACCGAAGCTGAGCCAGAAACCGGCGGCCAGCACCGACAGCGGTGCCGGCAGCAACATCACCACGGCAGCCAGTGCCAACCCCTGCCCCGCGCCGACCGGACGACGCCCGGCGCGAGCCAACGCAACCACGCCGATCATCAGCGCGGCGCGCACCGTGGGCAACGCGCCGCCGGCGACCACCGCGTAGATTACCGCCGCCAATGCGGCGCCCCACGCGGCCGCCTGCGGCCTTGGCCAGCGGCGGGCCAACCATGGGCACAGCCACCACAGCCCCCGGCACAACATCACGCCAAAGCCGGCAACCACACCGACATGGAATCCGGAGATGGCGACCAGATGGGTCAGGCCCAGAGCGCGCAGGTGTTCCCAGTCGGTATCGGACAAGCCGCGGGTATCGCCCAGTGCCAGCGCCTGTACGAAGCGAGCGGCAGGACGGGCCACCTGGGTGGCGATGGCAGCACTGCTGCGCTCGCGCCAGGCCGGCAGGCCGTGCGCGGGTCGCCGCTCACGCGCACTCGCCGGATCGCGCACCGTACCGGTGCCGGATATACCCCGCAGCAATGCATGGCGCTCGCCGTCAAAGCCTCCAGGATTGATCCGCGAACGCGGTGCCCGCACCCGCAGCGACAGCTCCCAGTGCGCGCCAGCTTGAACCGCATGGCGCCCACCATCGGTACCGCTCGCAGGCGGTCCACGCCATGGATCGTTCCAGGTGATCTGCAGGCGCTTGCCACGCAACGAGGGCAGCGCATCGGCCTCGTCGACCTTCAACACGAAACGGGTATAGCCGGGGCCACTGTGTGGAAGATCAACCACTCGGCCAAGGACCTGCACGTCCTGCGCGGGCCCTCCGGGTAGAAGCTGGCCCTGCAGGACCCAGTGTCCGTGCAATGCCGCCCACGACAGGCCGAACAGCGCAGCCGCCCAGGCGCGGCCGCGCCAAGGCACGATCCAGCCTGTGGCGCTGGCAATGGCCAACGGCATGCACAGCCACAGCGGCGGCAGCACCGGCAGCTGCACGCAGGCCAGCGCACCCAGCACCAGACCGGCGGCACAACCACTGCCAAACAGCGGTGGGGCGGATCGTTCGGCGACCATCACCCCAGCCTGGCGCCGGGGCAGCAGCTTGCCTATCGGGTTATAGCCCGTATTGGCGTCAGCGGCGGACGCTACCGCGATGGAAATTGACACGGAAACTGGCGCCACCACCGGCCGCCTCGCCGACGCTGACCGATCCGCCATGGTGCTGCACGATCTCCTTGACCAGATGCAGGCCCAGGCCACTACCACTGCCGGCCGCACGCAGCCGATGGAACGGCTCGAAGATCGCCTCGCGGTCACCGACCGGAATGCCGGCACCCTGGTCACTGACTTCCAGCAGGCCGCGCGCGTCCAGCCGTACGCAGATGGTTCCGCGCCCGCCACCATGGACGATGGCGTTGTGGACCAGGTTGGCGATCACCCGCCCCAGCGCCAGGCTGTCGCCGTGGATCCACACCGGCACTTCCGGCGCATCCACTTCAAAGCCATAGCCGGCGCCGACCACCAACGGCGCAAGATCCGCGGCCGCTTCGCGTACCAGCAGCGCCAGGTCCAGCCGCTGCAGTGCGCCGACATTGCGGTCGAGCCGCTGCAGGTCCAGCAGATGCTCGGCGACGTTGCCGAGGCGGGCGACATCGGTCAACAGCTGCGACTTCAACTCGCCCTGCGGCAGCTGCGACAGCCGCGCCTGCACCACTGCGATCGGCACGCGCAGTTCGTGCGCGGCATCGGCGAGGAACTTGTCACGCGCGGCATACCCCTGCTGCACCTTGTCGATTGCGTCGTTGAAGGCTTCCACCAGCGGTGCGACCTCGGTCGACACCAGCTGCGCATCCAGACGCGCACCCGGCTGGCCGATATCCAGCTCCTTGGCCTGCTGCGCGGAGCGGCGCACCCCGCGCATCGCGCGGTGGATCACCGTCGGCATCACCAGCAGCGTGACCACGATCAACGGCAGGAAGAACCACAGGCCGATCAGGCGCAGCACCATCAGCGCACCATCCAGCAGGCCGCCCTTCGGCGCGCCACCGACCATTACCGTGATGCGACGACCATCTTCCTTGCGGATCATCACCCGCGCCACGTCCAGGTACGGTGGCACCAGCGAGCCGAGTTCGGTGGCGCCCAGCGTCGGCAGACGCGCCAGCAGCGGCGCGTGGATCGCAGGGATCGTGCCGCGCTCCAGCCACGCGCCCTTGTCGTCGACGGCCGTGAACCACAGGTTGCCCCCTGCCTCCGCGTCCAGCCTGCGCCAGCGCGCTTCGTCCAGGACCAAATGGCCGCCGTCTCTGTGCACCGCCTTGGCGACTGCCTCGGCCATGAACATGTCCATGCCCCAGGTGTCCTTGTCGCCCCAGGTCAGGATCAGCGCGACCACCGCGAACAGCACGGTGAAGGCCTGCGCGAGGAACAGGCGCCAGGCCAGACCCAGCGTGATGGAACGGATCGGACGCGCCATCTCAGCCCTCCGCCAGCAGATAGCCGACACCGCGGATCACATGAATTTCCACGCCCGCCCCGGCCTGCTGCAGCGCCTTGCGCAGCTTGGATATATGCGCGTCGAGCGCATTGGACTGAATCTCATCATCGAACCCGTACACCGCCGCCTCCAGCGCGCTGCGGGTGACGGTCCGCCCCTGCCGCATCGCCAATGCCTGCAGCACCAGCACCTGGCGCCGTGGCAACGCCAGCGGCTGGCCCTCCACCTGCGCCTGCAGCGACTCGAAGTCAAATTCCAGCCGGCCCAGGTGCAGGCTCGGCGTCACCATCGCCGACGGCCGCCGCGACACCGCGCGGATGCGCGCCATCAGCTCCTCGATCGCCACCGGCTTGACCAGGTAGTCATCGGCGCCGACATCCAGTCCTTCAACCTTGTCCGACAACGTGCCCTTGGCGGTCAGCATGATCACCGCCAGGTTCGGCCGCAGCGAACGCGCGGTGGCGACGAAACCTGCGCCATCGCCATCGGGCAGCTGCCGGTCGAGCAGCATCAGCTGGTGCACCGGCTCGCGCAATGCGATCGCCGCCTCGGCCAGGCTGCCGACCACGTCGGCGACCACGCCCTGCCGCTCCAGGCCCGATTGCAGGGCACGGGACAGATCGGGATCGTCTTCGACCAGGAGGATGCGCATCAGCGGCTCGGTTACGGAAACGGTGCCGATCATAGTGCCTGCCGCCAGCTTTTTCCCCCAGGCGTGCCGATTGCACCGGCGCAATGTTCTGACAATGTTGAGCCCTCACCATGCGCAGCCATCCCCCGCAAAGTGGTTGATCGATGCCGTCGCTGCCCCCGAAACTGCTGCGCCCGTTGCTGTTCTCCGCCGCCATTGGCCTGCCACTGGCAGCGTACGCCGGCGAGCAGAACCCGGGCGTGCAGGCCGGTATAAGCGCAGGGGCGACCTCTGGGGCCTACGCCCACTATGACGTCAAGCCGCTGGTCGTACCGTCCATTGCCTGGCAGGGCCAGCGCTTCTTCGCCAGCCCCGGCTCGCTGGGCATGTACCTGTACAAGGGCCAGGGCCTGCGCCTGTCGGCTGCGGTCACCCCGTACACGCTGCGCTTCAAGACCGACGACGTGAACGATCCGCAGCTGCGCCGCCTGCACAGCCGGCAGATGTCGGCCATGGCCGGCCTCAACGGCGAATACAGCGCTGACTGGGGCATCGTCGAAGCCAGCGTGATGCGCGAGGTCACCGGCCATGGCGGCGGCATTGAATCGCGCCTGCATTACAGCTATCCGATCCAGGCCGGACGCTTCACCTGGGTGCCCCGGGTGGGTGTGGTGCATTCCAGTGCACGCCTGCTCGACTACTACTACGGCATCAGCGACGCGGAAGCAGTGCGCTCGGGGCTTGCCGCCTACAACCCGGGCAGCGCGACGTCGCCGAGCCTGCAGATCGCGGTGAGCACGCCCTTGGGCACGAAGTGGCGCGCGACCGGCGTGGTCGCCAACCAATGGTTCGGTGATGCAGTGAAGGACAGCCCGATGGCGCGACGCGGTACACAGACGTCAGCCTTCGTTTCCCTGATGCGCTCGTTCTGATCGAGCGCCCGTTACGGACAAGGACACCCCACATGGCCTCCGTCTCCCCCACCACCGAAGCGCACGCGATCCTGCGTGCGCCCGACCTGGACAGCGCCGAGCGCGCCTACCTCGTCCTCATGCCCGACCTTGAGCACGTGAACGCACTGGCACGACGGGCGCTGGGCCTGTCCCGCGTGGCCGATGCGGCACGCGGCTACGCGCTGTCGATGACCCTGGTCGGGCTGCGCCTGCAGGAACTGGAAATGGGCGAAGCGACGGCCAAGGAACATCGCCAGGCGACGCTGCGCAGCCTGCGGCAGGCCTTCAGCGCCTGATCTCCAGCTTTCAGTGCCGGCGCATGCCCCCGTGCCGCGCCGTGCGGTTTCCACTCAGCGGAAGGTGGTCCAGGCCAGTACCGCCGCCAGCAGGGCCACCCAGATCACCGCCTTGAACGTGCCTTCCAGCATGTTGCCGCCGAACAGCAGTTCGAAAAACGGATTGGGCCTGGAAACCGGGACGTGATCGCTCATGCGGCAGCTCCTTGCAGTGACGGCGCGATTGCGCGGTAGACCGGAGTCTACGCCTGCACGGCCCGGATTCATCGCTCCCCGGCCGTCTTTGGCGGTTCAATTCCGGCCTTCGTCGCAGGCCGGCTGCAGCACCCCACATGTCATGCCAGCCTGCGTGCACTTTCCCGCTGGAGCACCGTGCCATGCCGATGCTTGCCTTGATGCTGCTGCTCTCCAGCCTGTTCAGCGCTGGCAACGAGCCCACTGAAGAGGCCCTTCGCAGCCAGATCCTGCTTGCCGAAACCCAGCAGCCGGAAGCCGCACGACAGGATTGCGGCTCGCCCTCCCTGCTGCTGTACCGGCTGCGCCAGGACCGGGTCCTGCGGCTGGCCAACCAGCCCCTGCAACACGCCCCCACCGATACCCAGCCCACGCTTGGCGCGACGGTTCGCGTTGCCCAGCTCTGGGAGCGCGTGGACGGCCACTGGAAGCTGCAGCGGATGATCAGCGTCGAAGACCTGGTCGTGCAGCACTGACCATGTGCAACTGTGGCCGATGCCAAAAACGAGAAAAGCCGGCCCAGGGCCGGCTTTCATCGTAATCCACCGCTGCACCGGCAGTGCCGGGAGCCAGGTGGTGGGCGGTACAGGGTTCGAACCTGTGACCCCTACCATGTCAAGGTAGTGCTCTACCGCTGAGCTAACCGCCCATCTTGTTATTGCCGCCCGAAAGCTGGCCTTGCTACGTAAAAACCCGGCGCCAGGGCCGGGCTTTGCAGTTCACGACAACCCTCCTGCGAGGACTTCGTGGTGGGCGGTACAGGGTTCGAACCTGTGACCCCTACCATGTCAAGGTAGTGCTCTACCGCTGAGCTAACCGCCCGTATTGCTTCTGCATTTCCGCGAATGCGTCGGTGCAGGCCGCGTATATTACGGATGCCGGCGGTTGAGCGCAATACTTTTGTGAAGATGATGCTGCACTGCCGCGTTCAGCCGAGGCTGGCCTCCTTCAGCTGCCGGATCTGGTCGCGCACGCGCGCGGCGTCCTCGAATTCCAGGTCCTTGGCGTGCTGGTACATCTTCTGCTCCAGCGCCTTGAGCCGGGCCGCCAGCTGGGCCGGGCTGAGCGAACGATAATCGGCCGCTTCCTCGGCCACGCCGGCCTTGCCCTTGCCTTTACCCTTCTTCGCCTCTTTCTCGGCTGCATCCGAACGTGCACCTTCCAGCACGTCGACGATCGGGCGCGCCACCGAGCGCGGCACGATGCCGTGCTCCTCGTTGTACTCGACCTGCTTGGCACGACGGCGGTCGGTCTCGTCGATCGCCGCCTGCATCGAGCGGGTGATCTTGTCGGCGTACAGGATCGCCTTGCCGCGAACGTTGCGCGCGGCGCGGCCGATGGTCTGGATCAGCGAGCCGGTGGAGCGCAGGAAGCCCTCCTTGTCTGCGTCCAGGATCGCCACCAGTGACACCTCGGGCATGTCCAGGCCTTCGCGCAGCAGGTTGATGCCCACCAGCACGTCAAACTTGCCCAGGCGCAGATCGCGGATGATTTCCACACGCTCGACGGTATCCACGTCCGAGTGCAGGTAGCGCACGCGGATGCCATGTTCGGTGAGATATTCGGTGAGGTTCTCGGCCATGCGCTTGGTCAAGGTGGTGACCAGCACGCGGTCGCCAGCCTTGATGCGCTCGTTGGCTTCGCTCATCAGATCATCGACCTGGGTGCCGACCGGGCGGATCTCCACCACCGGGTCGATCAGGCCGGTCGGCCGCACCACCAGCTCAGTGATTTCTTCGCCGGCCTCCCGATACTCGTACGGTCCCGGCGTCGCCGACACATAGATGCTACGCGGGCAGCGCTCTTCCCATTCCTCGAAGCGCAGTGGACGGTTGTCCAGCGCCGACGGCAGGCGGAAACCGAACTCCACCAACGTCTCCTTGCGCGAACGATCGCCCTTGAACATGGCGCCGATCTGCGGGATGGTCACGTGCGATTCGTCGATCACCAGCAGCGCATCGGGCGGCAGGTAATCGAACAGGGTCGGTGGCGGTTCGCCGGCATTCTTGCCGGTGAGGTGCCGGGAGTAGTTCTCGATGCCGTTGCAGAAGCCGACCTCGGCCATCATCTCGATGTCGAACTGGGTGCGCTGGGCCAGGCGTTGCGCTTCGACCAGCTTGTTCTGCGCATACAGCTGCTCAAGCCGCTCCTTCAGCTCGACCTTGATGGTTTCCACTGCTGCCAGCACGCGTTCGCGCGTGGTTGCATAGTGGGTCTTCGGGTAGACCGTGAAGCGCATCAGGTTGCGCATCGTCTCACCGGTCAGCGGATCGAACAGGGTGATCTTCTCGACCTCGCCATCGAACAGTTCGATGCGCAGCGCCTCGCTGTCCGACTCGGCCGGGAACACGTCGATCACCTCGCCGCGTACGCGGAACGTACCGCGCTGCAGCTCGTACTCGTTGCGCGTGTACTGCAGCTGGGTCAGGTGATTGATCAGGTCGCGCTGGTCGATGCGCTCGCCCTTGGACAGGATCAGGCGCAGCGACAGGTAGTCTTCCGGCGCGCCCAGGCCATAGATGGCCGACACCGTCGCCACTACGATCGCATCCGGGCGCGACAGCAGGGTCTTGGTCGCGGCCAGCCGCATCTGCTCGATGTGCTCGTTGATCGAACTGTCCTTCTCGATGAAGGTATCCGACGACGGCACGTAGGCTTCGGGCTGGTAGTAATCGTAATAGCTGACGAAATACTCCACCGCGTTGTGCGGGAAGAACGCCTTGAACTCGCCATACAGCTGCGCCGCCAGCGTCTTGTTCGGCGCCATGATCAGCGTCGGCTTCTGCACGTTCTGGATGACATTGGCGATGGTGTAGGTCTTGCCCGAGCCGGTGACGCCCAGCAGGGTCTGCTTGGCGATGCCTGCCTCGAAATTGCTGGTCAGCTTGGCGATGGCATCGGGCTGGTCGCCTGCCGGCGAATACGGCGAGACGAGTTCAAAACGGTCGCTCATGGTGTTGCCAGTTCCCGGGAAAGGTAAGTATACGAGGCAAGCAGTGACGGCCGGCTGAGGGGTTTCCGGGCAGGCGGGCGCGGCGGTGCCTGATGGCGGCGCCGGCGCCGGCCGGGGAGTCTGGACACATGCGCCGCCCCCTCTTCCCCCGCCCTCCCCTGCCGCGAGGCATGCATCTGGTCGAACTGCTGGTGGTCGTGGCCATACTCGCCGTGCTGCTGGCAGCAGGCTGGCCCGCCCTGCATCCGATGTTGTTGCGGCATCGCGCGGATGCCCTGCAACTGACCCTGCACGCCAGCCTTTCCAGTGCCCGCAGCGAAGCCCTGATGCGGCGGGAACTGATCGGGCTGTGCGCCAGCGATGACGGTGAGCACTGCACCCTCGACTGGAGCGCTGGATGGATCATCTATCGCAGCGGCGGAAAGCGGGGCACACCGGAATCCAGGGAGGACATCCTGGCCCATCATCAAGGCCGCTCAGATGTCTCGATCGTTGCACAGACCAGCAGTGGACGGCCGTTGCTCTTCTTCCAGCCTGACGGACGCAGCCCCGGCGCCAATCTGACCCTGCGCATCTGCGCGGGAAGTCGGCTGCATGGCAGGCTGGTGGTCAACAACGGCGGCCGCACCCGAAGCGAACGCGTCGACCGCGCGCTGCCCTGCTGACAGGCCTGAAAAAGCAGAAGCCGCGATTTCTCGCGGCTTCTGCAGTATCTGGCGCCCGAAGTTGGACTCGAACCAACGACCCCCTGATTAACAGTCAAGTGCTCTAACCGGCTGAGCTATTCGGGCGGGGAGGCGCATTGTACTGGCCGTTTACGGGAAGATCAACACCTGATTTACCAGCAGTCGGAAACGGTACCGCTGGCGGTTTTGCGGTTGGCCTGGTCCACGCCCAGTGTCCCGCAGCTGTCCTTGGTCTGGTTGCCCTGGGGCGTAGCAGTCAGTGTGAACGAGGACGCCTTTCCATCGAACGTGATTGCGTAGCGTGTGGTTCCCCCTTCCCGCGGTGACACCTTGCTGGGCAGAGCGAAGCCGGAATACGTGTTGTTCACCGAGTAATAGCGCTCGGCGCGCTGCGCGTACTCCACCAGATCCGCTTTGGCCACGCCACGGTGGGACTGTCGGATGTACTGCTGGTACGAGGGAACGACGATGGCCGCCAGGATGCCGATCACTATCACCACGATCATCAGTTCGATGAGGGAGAAACCGCGCTGCTGGTGAGGGCGTCGCACTGTACTGGAAACACTGTTCAGGTTCATTGGGGTCGTCTTGGTTGATCGTTACTGGATCTGACGCCAGGACTGGCGGCCGCAGGGGTAAGGCACGTACATCGTCGGAGCACCTGCCACATTGATCGCCATCCAGCAGGCACGTCCACCGCCCTTGTCCAGGCGCGGCATCACAGAAGCGTTTACGTCCTTCACCGGCGCGGTGCCGCCGGTATCCAGGCTGACCGCTGCCGTGCCGGATCCGTACGCCTTTCCGTCAGTGGATCCCACACGCGCAAGTTCCAGCGATGCACCACCCGAGACCGGGTCGAGGCCGAACAACCAGTTGCTGCCCTCGGTCGAACAACCACGACCACCCGAGGTAGGCATGTAGGTGGGCATGAACACCGTGCCCGACGCCACGGCAGGATTGCCGACGAAGCGTTCGCCGGAACCCGGCAGCGCGATGCTCCACCCACGCGCGGTCCCGCTGAACGGCTTGGCGGCGATTGATCGCTGCTTTCCATTGGTGGTCACCGAATAGGCCACCAGATCGGAGGGAACGATCGTCGCGTCGGGCTGCCCCTTGCTGGTGTCGTTGACACCGTACAGGGACTGCGCGGTGACGTCCTGCGGATCATTGTCGAACGAGAAACTGCCGGTCCCCAGAACCAGCATCACACCGCCGCCGGATCCGGTCACTGCGGTCATCCCGCCGGTGATCGGCTGGCGGTATACCTGGTTGTTGTTGTTGGTCTGGCGCGCGGTGGTGAATACCGGCGTGGTGACCGACGTCGCCGCATCTTCCAGGTCGAATTTCCAGAGCGCACCACGTTGGTCGGCCGCGTAGACCGTGTCGGCCAGGCCGTCACGGCCGCGCACACGTCCCGTTCCACCACTGCTGTCGGCACGCCAACGGTCAACCGCCACGATGTTGCCCAGGCCATTGTCACCCGCCGGTGCGGTTGCCGCAGCCTCATTGGCACTGATCATCCGTACCGCACCAGAGCCGAGGTCAACCACGAACAGCACCGCCTTCCGGTTGAGGCTGTTGTAACCGTTGCCGAAAATCGCCTTCCACGCCACCCCGGTCCCGTTCTTCACCGGCACGATGACCGGCTTGCCAAGGACGTGGCCGATATTGGCCTTGACGGTGGAGTCGAGGCCTGGCGCCACGTCGCTGATTTCCCACAGGCGGTTGCCGGTGCTGAAGCTGGACGGCGTGGTCACATCCAACGCGAACACCGAGCGCCCACCGGCGCCCGCCGTACCCACCAGCGCCGTGGCCCAGTTGCCATCGATCTGCGCGTCTGCCACTGCAATCGGTCCATCCACGTAATAGCGATGGCGGAAGCGCTGGTCGGACTTGTTGGCCGCCACGTAGGGATACAGCAGGTTGGCCATGTGCCCCAGCGCCGTGCCGGGGATGTAGGCAAAGGTCTCGCTGCCGCCGGCACTGTCACTCACGCCACTGCCGTTCATGCCGCCATCGAAGGCGTGCAGCATGCCGTCGTTGGCGCCGACGTAGACCATGTAGCGGCCGTTGCTGCGCTTGCGGGCCAGATACGTGGCATACGACGTGGCCATGTCGTCGCCGATGCGCTGATAACCATAGTCATCACGCGGCGAGCTGATCACCGGGCTGGAGTTCACGATGTCTCCCAGCACGGTGGTGCGCGTCCGGTAGAAACCGCCCGCATTACGTACTTCCCGTGATGCATCGCCTCCCAGGTAGGCAATGGCCGTGCCGATATCCCCGCCCAGCTTCTCGGCCTCGGTGGGGGTACAGCGTACGATGCCTGGATACTGCTTCTCGTCCTTGCTGCAGAGATCGGTGAAGGAGATGTTGGTGCTGTTGAATACGACAGCCGCATTGCCCTTGGCCGCGACGATGTTGCGCGAACGCTGCGCGCCCAGCTTCTCGGCCGCATCCCACACCTGCGTGTACTCGGTCTGGCGGGTCGTGTTGTTCACCGTGAGCTTGGAGGCCTTCAGGCGGCTGAACCAATCGGTTTCCTCGTTGGCCACTTCGAACTGGGGCGTGACCGCCAGCGAGCCGGTGCCGATGCGCGCACCGGTCAGGCCCTGGCTGCCCGAAGGTGCCGGCCCGGACGTAACCGACGACAGCACCCGGCGCATGGCCGTGGTGATGTCTGCCGGCGTGCGCGCGTTGATGTACTCGCCGCGGGTATTGGTCGCCGCGTGCCAGATGTCATCCACGGTGCTGGGGTTGTCGTTCTGGCGATCCGGCCAGTTGCTGTAGACCGTCGAATCGGTATAGGGATTCTGCTGCCTGTCCGGATCGAACAGATTGCCGCGTGCTCCCAGGGTGATGCCGTAGAAGTTGATATGCAGGTCTTTCTTGCAGTCCAGCGACTTGTCAGTGCTGGTCGCACACTGCTCCGGTACCGGCACCTGCCCCAGCGGCATCCTGTCGTCGGTGCGCAGTGGATTGACGTAGTAGTACGTCGCGATGTCGGCCATCGTATGTGAGTAGCCATCCGAGAACGGGGCCCCGAGACCACCGTCGATATTGCCCGGCGTGGGAATCGAGCTCGCCGGGAATCCATTGCCGTTGTTGCTGTAGCCATCGGTGAAGAGCATCACCGCGTTCTTCTGGCAGGACAGCTTGATCGGTGCAGCATCGTCGGTGCGCATGAACTGCAGACCGGCCGCGTTGACCGCGTTGCGGTTTGGCGTACCACCACTGGCCGTCAGCGAAATCATGTCACTGTACAGCTGCGTCTTCTGCGGCATCTGGCTCATGTCCTGGACCGCCAGACGCTTCGCTGGATCCGTTGAGCTGTTGTACTTCTGGAAATCGTTGATCTTGAAGTAGCCGACATACATGTCATTGACATTCAATGCATGCGTCATGCCCGCGATCATCGCGCGGTTACGATTGCCGTAGTAGGTGAACCAGTTGGCGAAGTTCTGCATCGCCGCCGCATCACTGGTCGTGAGCACGTACTTCCACATGTGGCAGCCCTTGCCACAGGCATCCAGAACCTTGGTCCGGTTGTTGCCTGCGTTGGCGTAGGCATCGGGCGCCCCCGCCAACTGCGGATAAGGATCGCCATTGCTCTTGAAGGGCATATAGAACGTCGCAGGCGTGTACTCCAACGACGCATTGCCGGCCGACGTCCAAGAAGCTCCGAATTTATTGGCCTGCACGGCACTGAAGCGTCCGGAATCGCTTACGGTGCTGTACCTCTGCCCCGGCGGCGCATACATGCCGTCCTGCATACGCTGCACGTCCCAGGACAGAGCACCCAGGTAGGTGCCCGTCAAATTCACGACATAGTCGCTCTCACCCGCCCTGCGAGGATCAATGAGCGCGGCACTGGCGGTGGACGGCGGGTAGGATTCAACGGCCTCATTGACGATCCGGAGCCACGGTTGATACTGGATCGAAGGATCGTAATAGGCCGGATTGTAGGCAGCCGACCGGGCGAACCCGAACACGTCCAACGCAGGAATTCCGAGATAACTGGTGTTGATCCGTGGCCCCGGCAACAGGTAGAAATAGTTGCACTGGCCATCGTTGTATGCCCTGCCCCACGCATCGTAGGCAACGATGTCTTCTGGCTTGTTCAGGACACCGGCCGATCTGAAGAAGCTCTTGCGCGCATTGCTCCAGCACGCCGTGCCATCCTGCCCCGGGAACTGGGTCTGGAAGGTCATCGAGCCCGAGTCGTCCACCGCCATGATGAACGACGGCGGCGCGGATACCTTCAGGTTCATCGGACGCTGCGACAACGTGCCCTGCGCCTGTGCGGCAAACAGATTCATCGCAAGCCAGGCACCGCCGGCCACCGCCAGCAGCAGCCCGGAACCGGCCAGGATCTTGATCTTTCGGGTCGCCATGACCGGATTCCTCAAAGCTTGAAAACAGTGTCGACAGCCGCCGAGGAGGTACCCTCGTTGCTGGTGGCGGCATCGCGGTCGGAGCCGAACGCGGTGATCTGGTAAACGCGTGTGGGCTCTTCGCTTTCCGGCGTGCCCATGCCGAGCGGCGTCTCGCCCAGGATGCAGGAATCGATACGGCGCACGCTGACCACCGGTGCCGCCGAAAGTTTCTGCTGGCCCACCCAACGGGTGGGGTCGAAGCCGTCATCGCAGATGCGTTTGATGGCGTCGGCCTTCAACGAGCCGCCATCGCCGGTATTGTTGTCGATCTGTTCTATCGACCGCTCGGCGTCGCGGACGGCGCGCTCAGTCGCCTGGAACGCGACGTTGGCCGCCCGGTAATTGGACGACATGCGCTCCTGCATGCTGGCCACCTGCATGCCGACCACGCCGATCAGCGACAGCAGGATCAACAGCATCAGGGCCACATACAGCACCGCGCCACGCTGCTGCGCGCGCCCCTGGAAACGACGGGAGACGGAGGGCTTCATGGGTCAGTTTCCGAACAGTCGGTTGCGCAGCGCCACGGACACCTCATACGAGGCGCGATAGCGATCGTCGTAGCTCGTGGGCGGATTGAAACCAACGCCCAGCACGCCCAGCTGGGCCACCGCGGTGTTGGCCTGCTCGGCGGCGGCCCGCTGCGGGCTGCGTACCAGCAGACCGAACTGCACCAGGCCAACCCGGCGCCACGCGGCGACGGCGGCGTCATCGGTGCCGGTGCTGACGCCGCTGGCAGTCTTCTGGAAGGTGATCGCACCGGTCGGCGGCGTGGTGCTGCTGATCGCAGTCTCGGTGTCCTGGCCGTACAGGAACTGCAGGTTCTCGATGCCTTCCACCAGCTCTTCGCCGTTGGCAAAGGTGTTGTTGCCGGTACCGCGCGCACGATACAGCGCAGGTTCGCCGGCCGTGTTCGTGGCCACGTAGTACGCCATCGATTCCACACGGTAGACCATGGTCACTGCGTTGTTGGCCGAGTAGGCCGAGAGATCGGCGTTGCTGGCCGTGATCGTGCTGCCGGCGATTTTCCCGGCGAACACGTTCACCCTGCTGCAATCAGCTACGGCAAACGCCGAAGGCGTCGTGACAGCACCAGCCGACAAGCGTGCGGCCGCATCCGCGGCAATGGTGATGTCCGGCGAAGCGCCGGAGCCAATGGCAAGCACCGGCGAGCCTTCCGGCGCCAGATAGCGCATCACGATGATGTCACTGCCAGCACGGGGTGCGGGCTTGAGGTTGGTGACCGCCGACGGTGTGCTGCCGGCCGCTCCCCAGGTTGCGCCGAGGGTCAGCTTGTTGCCCGGCGCCGTACCATCCGCCTCGTATCCCTGGATCGGCACGGAGAAGTCCATCGGACTGCCGTCTCCCTGCTTCACGCCGGCGATGTTGACCTTGATGCTGTTCTGCCCGCGCACGATGTGTGCCTGATCATTCACGCAGCCCATGTGCCCGGCCATGCGGATGTCGCGCTCGAGGAACTCAAGTGCGAATCGAGCATTCTCCTGGGTGCGCGCGACGCCTTCGGACAGCTGCGAGGCCGCGCGTGAGGCCATGAATATCTGGGTCACGCCAAGCATCAGCACCAGGCCGATGACCAGCGAGATCAGCAGTTCAACCAGCGAAAGGCCGGCCGCATGGGTGGCAGCGAAGGGGGCGCGCTTCATAGGCGGGTAACCAGAGTGAACGTGGTGATGCTGTCGGGATTGGCGGCATTCCAGCGCTCGTCCCCCCAGCCGATGCCGACGGTGACCAGACCGTCGTTGACGCTCACGTTGGCACTGGCCTTGCCCCCCAGCACCTTGACGACCTGGCACTGCCAGCGCGCCACGTTCGCCTTGGATGCTGTCTGGTCGGTACTGTTGGGCCAGGTGCATGGGCCGGCCGGCGCAGTGACCGAGCCTGCAGTGAAGGAAGCCTTGGTGTACTCGCCACCCTTGAGGGTTTCACTGCGCTGCACGCGCATCAGTTCGATAAGGTCGTAGGCCAGGCTGGTGGCCTGGGTACGCTGGCTGGCGCTCTGCACGAAGCGGACGTTCATGGTCTGCAGCAGCGCGAAGCCCAGCAGGCCGAACGCCAGCACCAGCAGCGCGATCAGCACCTCGATCAAGCTGAAGCCACGACTGCGGGCATGCCCCCCCAGGCCGGAAAGACGACGCTTCATTTGCAGGTTCCTGCAGTGGAGCGGACCTGCCCGGAGAACAGCACGGTCAAGGTCCGCATGGGGTCACCCGCCTTGCAGCCTTGCGGCACCAGGCTCACGGTCTGGTCGGCGGAAGCGCGGCGGCGCCCCTGGGAATCGAAGGCGATGACGGCCTGGCTGGGAACCTCGACGGCCAGGCTGCTGTTGCCCTTGGAAAAACGCAGCACGCTTTCGCTTCCGCTGAGCGAACCATCGCCATCGGCGTCGCCCCAGGCCAGCATGCCCTTGCTCCAGTCACCGTCGCAGGACGTGCCGTTGCTGCTGCCGCAGACCGCGCCTCCGTGCCGGTTGCGGATGGCCTCGCTGCGAGCGAGCGACAGCAGGCCGATCACCTCGTTGTTGGTGGTGGTCAAACGGTTGGAACGCATCGCGGTGCGGAAGCTGGGATAGGAGATGCTGGCCAGAATGACCAGGATGACCAGCGTGATCATCAACTCAACCAGCGTGAAGCCGTTTGGCCGGCGCAAAGACATTGGACGCTCCCCAGCGTGTTGATGGCCACGATGGGCCATCGCCCTGCCACCGGCAAGCGGCGGCAGGACGAACGGTCAATCCGGGGCGACGGGCGTCAAAGCCTTGACGACCCCTGCCCTGTCGGCCGCCCGTGGCGGGGGTCGGAGCCCGATGGGACCCGACCCCGGGCCGATCAGGCCAGCACCTGGTAGCAGGGCTGGTACTCGCCGGAGATCTTCATCCGGCGCTGCTCGACGAAGGCACGCAGCAGCCCATCCAGCGCCTGCATCATGTCCGTATCGCCGTGGATCTGGAACGGCCCGAACTGCTCGATGCGGCGCATGCCATCTTCCTTCACGTTGCCGGCGACGATGCCCGAGAACGCCCGGCGCAGGTCGGCCGCCAGTGCGTGCGGGGCACGCCCGTGGTGCAGATCCAGCGCAGCCATCGCCTCGTGGGTCGGCACGAACGGCTGCTGGTATTCCCACGGAATCTCGATCGACCAGTTGAAGAAGAACGAGTCCTTCTGCGCCAGGCGGTGCTCACGCACGCGCTTGATGCCGTTGGCCATCTTCTTGGCCACCGCCACCGGGTCGCCGATGACGATCTCGTAGCGCTCGGCGGCCGCATCGCCCAGGGTCAGGCGGATGAAGCGGTCGATCTGCTCGAAGTACGGCGCGGCCACGGTCGGGCCGGTCAGGATCAGCGGGAACGGCAGGTCCTTGTTTTCCTCGCGCAGCAGGATGCCGAGCAGGTACAGGATTTCCTCGGCGGTGCCGACGCCACCGGCGAACACGATGATGCCGTGGCCAATGCGGACGAAGGCCTCCAGGCGCTTCTCGATGTCCGGCATGATCACCAGGTGGTTGACGATCGGGTTCGGCGACTCGGCCGCGATGATGCCCGGCTCGGTCAGGCCGATGTAACGCGTCACGGTGCGGCGCTGCTTGGCATGGGCGATGGTGGCGCCCTTCATCGGGCCCTTCATCGCGCCCGGACCGCAGCCGGTGCAGATGTCCAGACCGCGCAGGCCCAGCTCGTAGCCCACCTGCTTGGTGTACAGGTATTCGTCGCGTGAGATCGAGTGGCCGCCCCAGCACACGACCAGATTCGGGTCGCCCGGGTTGAGGATGCGCGCGTTGCGCAGCAGGCCGAACACCGCATTGGTGATGCCCTCGGACGACTCCAGCTCGGCCGCGTAGGCCGGGCCCATCTCGATGGCCATGTAGGCCAGGTCACGCACCACTGCGAACAGCAGTTCGGCGACGCCGCGGATGATCTCCCCATCGACAAAGGCCATCGCCGGTGCATTGACCAGGTCGATGCGCACGCCGCGATCCTGCTGCGCCACCTGGATGTCGAAATCGGGATACAGATCGCGCGCCGCGCGCGGATCGTCAGAGGCGCTGCCGCTGGTCAGCACGGCCAGCGCGCAGCGGCGCAGCAGCTCGTGCATACCGCCGGCAGACGCATCGCGCAGGCGGGCCACTTCGGCCCGCGACAGCACATCCAGCCCACCGCGCGGGTAGATCCGCGCGTCCTGCACCGGCAGTGCACGGGCTGATTTTTCGTTCGTGGTCATGTCCAATTTTTCGCTTCCTTCAAGGTTTCCGACTGTACTGCCGCCCCCTTAAAAAGCAAAACGGCCGGGAAGCCCGACCGTTGGATGTGTGCTTCCCGCGTTCGCCTTTCCGGGACCGCATCGGCGGCGTTGGCACCGCGCACATTTCTGAATGCTACGCCGATGCCAGGCGACCTGCAAGAACTTTCGCCTGAACGGAAAACGGCCGGGTTTCCCCGGCCGTTTCCACTTACTGCTTCAGGCTCTGACGGATCAGAACTTGTACTTCAGGGTCAACTGCATCGACCAGCGCGACACGGCGGTGTTGCCCTTGTCGTTGTTGTTTTCCTGGACCGAGGAATCTTCCGCACCGGTGAACGAGTACACGTACTTGCCGGTAGCCGGATCGATACCCGCGTAGTTGGCAACGCGGCGGGTCGAGTAGAAGCCGTAGTCGTCGATCAGACCCCACTTCTTGTTGAGCAGGTTGCCGACATTCATGATGTCCAGCGCGATCTCGCCCTTGTGGCTCTTCACGAAGCCCGGGAACTCCTGGCTGATGCGGACATCGAAGGAGTTGATCCACTTGGCGCGATGCTGGTTGGCCGGAACCACGCTGCCACGGTAGGCATCCAGCTCCGGGTTCTGCGCCAGCCATTCGAAGAACTTCTTCTCCATGTCGGCACCGCCAGAGAACAGCACGTCGCCCGGGCCCTTCGGCACGTAGAACAGATCGTTGGTGGTCGCACCGTCGCCGTTCGCATCGTTGTAGTAGATGTAGCTATACGGACGGCCCGAACGGCCTTCATAGAACAGGCCGACGCGGGTGGCGTTGTCACCGAAGAAGTTGTGCTTCCACTCCAACGTACCGGTGATACGGTCCTTGATCGCATAGCGCGAGTTGTACGCAACGTTGTCGTTGGCGTTCAGGCTGAGGGTGTTGTTCCAGTTCGAGGTGTTCTGCGAGCTGGACAGCGGGCTCACTTCCTTCGACTGGGTATAGGTGTAACCCAGCGACCAGCCCCAGTTCTCGGTCAGCGGCTTGGCCAGCGAGAAGGTGGCCTGGGTACCGCGACCCTTGTCGGTGTTGCGCAGCACCAGCACATCACCAATATCATTCGGGCGGTTGGCACGATCGATAGCACCATTGGTGCCGGTGGTCATGCCCAGGTCCCCACGGGTGTTGGCCGGGTTACGACCCTGCGGATTCCAGTAGATCGCACGGCCATCCGGGCCGTAGGCAGTCGGTGCGGATACGTCCAGACGATCGAAGTAGATACCGTCCTTGACCTTGGTCACCAGCACTTCAGCCGACGCCACGATGCCGTACCACGGCAGTTCGTGGTCGAACGCCAGGTTGGCCTTCCACACCGACGGCAGGCGGGTGCCAGGAGCGATGATGTCCACGTTCTGGCGGGCAGACGCCGGGCCACCAGCCGGAACGTACGGGTTGTTGCCGTCCGGACTGAAGGTGCCGACCGGAGGATTGCGCTGGTCATACTCGACGTAGTTCAGGCCCGTGTTCTGGTACGCACCTGCCAGCCACACGTTCGGGGCGGCGCCACCAAACAGGCCCACGCCGCCGCGCAGCTGCGTCGGACGCTCGCTGTCGAAGGTGTAATTGAAACCAACACGCGGCTGCACCAGGTTCTTGTCGACCAGCTTGGTGTTGTTGAAGCCGTACAGCTGCTCGATGCGCGGGTTGTACAGGCGCTGGGTGCTGAAGTCGGGCATGTCGATGCGCACGCCGAACATCAGGCTCAGGTTGTAGTTGATCGCCCAGGTATCCTGCACGAACACGCCGGTATTCTTCAGAGTGAAGTCAGCCGGAATGTCGCTGCGGCTGCCATCGGCGCGCGGCGCACGCAGCTGGTAGCGCGCAGCCTTGCCTGCCAGGAAGTCGCTGACGCTGTTGAACTCGTATGCGCCATTGAGGTTGCGGCCATAGAAGTTCATCAGCTCGTTCTTCGAATAGTCGAAACCGAACTTGACGGTGTGGTCACCAACGTACCAGGTGCCGGCACCGAAGGCGCTCAATTCCTTCGACTCAACGATGTTGACGTGGGTGTTCTGCTCCGTACCCACGTACAGCGAATCGTTGCCCGAACGGATGCGGATCTGCGGCATGTCGACCAGCGGAACGCGATTGGCCGAATAATCCTTGTGCGAGACCTTGAACTCGGTCGAGAAATTCTCGGACCAGTCGCTGAACAGTTCACCCATCCAGGTTTCGTATTCGGTCGGCTGCTGGTACCAGAAGTTGCTCAGCGAAATCGCACTGTTGTTCACCTGCGGGAAGCGAACGACGTTCTGCTCCATCTTGTTGTAGCGCAGGGCCGCGCGGTGGTTCTCGTTGATGTTCCAGTCCAGCTTGACCGCATACTCTTCGATCTCGGTCTTGCTGCTCGGCGCGGACAGCGAGCCCGGGTCATAGCCCAGCTTGCCCAGGTAATTCTGGACGTCAGTGATGTCCTTCTGGGTGATGGTGCCCTTGCCGATCGGCGTATCGCTCAGGCTGATGCCGGCGGCCGAACGCTCGTACTTTTCATAGTTGGTGAAGAAGAACAGCTTGTCCTTGACGATCGGGCCGCCGAAGGTCATGCCGTAGGTCTTCTCGTCCTCGAAGCCGTTGAAGTCCTGCTTGTCACCTTCCAGACGCGAACGGACCATGTCCTTGTCGCGGTACGAACCGTACACGGTGCCGTGGAATTCGTTGGTACCCGACTTGGTCACGGCGTTGATCACCGCACCGGTACCACCGGCGATGGTGGTGTCGTAGTTGGCCAGGTCGATGTTGATTTCCTGGATGGCGTCCATCGACACCGGCTGACGCTCGGTCGGCAGGTTGTTGGAGCCCAGGCCGAACGGATCGGAGGCGCTGATGCCGTCGATGCGGATGGCGTTGTAACGGGTGTTCTGGCCACCGGCCGAGATCGCGCCGTCAGCCTTGCTGACCTGCGAGATGCGCGGGTCCAGGCGGATGTAGTCCTGGATGTTGCGGTTGGCCGACGGCAGCGCGTCCATCGTTTCGCGGGTCACGTTGGTGCCGCTGCCCATCTTGGTGGCGCTGAACAGGTCCAGTCCGCCGGCGGTGGCGACGACGTTCACGGCGTCCAGGTTGGTGGCGGCCAAGTCGCCGCCGAGGCTGGCGTTGACCGTGTTGACCTGATTCAGGTTCAGGAAGACACCTTCTTCGGTCTTGGTGCCTTCACCAGACTTGGTGATGGTGATGGTGTACGGGCCACCCACGCGCAGGCCGCGCGCGTTGTAACGACCCGACGCATCGGTGGTAGCACGCGAAACAGTGCCCGACTCGGTGTGGGTGATGGTGACCTCAGCGCCGGCGACAGGCTGGCCTGCAGCGGACATGACCTGGCCGCCGACACCGGCGGAGGTGCTCTGGGCGAAGGCAGGAGCGGCAGCAAGTGCAGCCACGAGACCAAGGGTAAGCTTGGACATCCGGAGTGGGTGAGTCATTTTTCGGTAGCCTCGATGCGAGTTGGCGATGGCGGAAAAAAAGCGCATCCAAGCAGCCTTGCGGGCGGCTGTTCGGACATTTATCTGGGGTTCCCTACCGTGAACGGCAGCTGCCGAAACGGTTAACACTAGATTAACACGCTACGCCTTGGATGTGACGGTTGTGCGACAAACGGCACCGGATCGCAACGCAATCGTGACGGGTTCTTCACTCCGCCTTTCCCCGGGACTTACTCGACCGGGCTCATTCCACTGGCGTCAAGGACCTGCCCGCGCCACGCGCTCCCCGCGCTGGACAGGAGGGTCACGGCCGCCGCCGCGGCCGCTTCAGGGCCCTGGGCGGCCGGGTCCTGGTCAACGGAATAGGCCCGGGCACGCAGCGCGGTGCGCAGCGGGCCGGGATACAGGCCGCTGACCCGCACCGGGCTGCGGCCGAGTTCGTCGTGCAGGCTGGCGATCAGGCCGCGCAGGCCATGCTGGGCCACGCCGTAGCCGCCCCAGTAGGCCTGCCCGACCCGTTCCGGCGCATCGACGGCGAACACCATCGCTGCATCTTCACGCTGCCGCAGCAGCGGCAGGCAGGCTTGGGCCAGCCAGGCCGGGGCAGTCAGGGTGACATGGACGGCACGGGCGAAGCTGGCCGGATCGGCCAGCTCGAACGGGGTCAGGCCCGGGAAGTGGGCGGCGCAGACCAGCAGGCCGTCCAGGCGGCCCAACTCGCGCTGCAGGGCCTGAGCCAGCTCGGCATAGTCATCGGGGCCGGCTCCCTCAAGGTCCAGCGGGTAGAGCAGAGGCTCCGGACCGACGGCCTGGACCTGCGCATAGACGCGATCCAGCCGGCGCGGCTTGCGCCCCATCAGGACGACAGTGGCCCCGGCGGCGGCCGCTGCGACCGCTGCGGCACTGCCCAGCCCGCCACCGGCACCGGCAACCAGCACCACGCGGTCCTGCAACGGGCGGCCATCGAGCGCCCCGTCAGTCGGTGACGTCGATGGCCAGGCACTCATCCCTGGGTCGCCTCTTCGACGATGCGCTTCAGCTCGCCGGCTTCGAACAGTTCCATGACGATGTCGCAGCCGCCGATCAACTCGCCGTTGATGAACAGTTGCGGGAAGGTCGGCAGATTGGAGAAGCGCGGCAGATTGGCGCGGATCTCCGGCTCTTCCAGCACGTTGACGGTGCGCAGGGTGACGGCGCCGGCAGCCATCAACGCCTGTACGGCGCGGCTGGAGAAGCCACACATCGGGTATTGCGGGGTGCCCTTCATGAACAAGACGAGCGGGTAACGATCGACCTCGGCCTGGATTTGCTGCATTACCGCCACAACCACACTCCTTGCTTCGCCGGACAAACCGACCGCGATGGTCGGCTAGACTGCCCAAGGTAGCCGCCATTGTAAGCCGATGGAACCGGCTGCCGCCGCCCCCTGCCACGAACCTGTCCATGCCCGTCGAATTGCCTGCCCTGCCCTACCTCTCTGGCTCCCTGCTGCCGCACCTGTCCGCGCAGACCGTGGAACTGCACCACGGCCGCCACCATCGCGCCTATGTCGATGCGGTCAATGCCGGCATTCTCGGCACCGAGTGGGAGGAGGCGTCACTGGAAGAGATCGTCCGCCACACCCAGGGCAGACTGTTCGACGCTGCGGCCCAGGCGTGGAACCACGGCTTCTACTGGCAATGCCTGCGCCCACGCGGCGGTGGCGAGCCACAGGGCCGGCTGGGCGAGCTGGTCAAGCGCCAGTTTGGCGACACGCAGCGCCTGCGCGAGGAGTTCAACCGTACCGCGCTGGGGCTGTTCGGCTCCGGCTGGGTGTGGCTGGTGCAGCATCCCGGCGGCCAGCTGGGCATCCAGGCCACCCGCAATGCCGGCACGCCGCTGACCGGCGAGAGTACGCCGCTGCTGTGCTGCGATGTGTGGGAACACGCCTACTACACCGACTACCAGAATGATCGCGCGCGTTATCTGGACGCGTTCTGGCAGATGGTCAACTGGGAGTTCGCCGAAAGCCAGCTGCGCTGAGGACATCCGCCGGGCCATGCCCGGCGACAGGTGGACCTCATGCGCTCTCGTGCGCGGCCACGGCATCCATCACCCGCGCCGAGTAGACCAGCGCTGCACCGGCATTGAGCGACACCGCCACGCCCAGCGCTTCGGCGATTTCCTCGCGGCTGGCGCCGTGCTTCAGCGCAGCATCCACGTGCACGGTGATGCAGCCATCACAGCGGGTGGTGACCGCCACCGCCAGCGCGATCAGCTCGCGGGTCTTGGCATCGAGATGGTGGGTCTGCGCGCCGGCATTGGCCAGCGTCGCGTAGCCCTTGACCGTATCCGGTGAAAGCTTGCCGATCTCGCCGATGCGGCCCTTCAGTTCCTTGCGGTAGGCATTCCAGTCGAGCATGGGGATGAGTCCTGTGAAAGGAGCTCCACGCTACCACCGGGAATGTTGCGCCGATGCCTGCACCGGCGCGCCACAGCGTTGCATTGCCGGCCAGCGGCCGGCACTACCCTCCTCAGCGATTGCGCAGCGCGCGTACCGCTGGTGCCACCTGGGCCTGGCGGTCCAGCTCCAGGCCGACCTGCTCCAGCGCATCGGCCAGCGCATCGGCATCATCGTCGCGCAAGGTGGCGTGGCCAACCTTGCGGCCATCGCGCGCTTCCTTCCCGTAGTCGTGCCAGTGGCCGCTGGCCTGGGCCAGCACCGGCAACGGGTCGGGCATCGCGCCCAGCCAGTTCAGCATGCAGGCATGGCCGAGCATGCGGGTGCTGCCCAGCGGCAGGCCGAGCACCGCACGCAGGTGGTTCTCGAACTGCGAAGTTTCACTGCCTTCGATGGTCCAGTGGCCGGAGTTGTGCACGCGCGGTGCCATCTCGTTGGCCAGCAGTTCGCCATCGCGGCAGAACAGCTCCAGCGCGAACACACCGACATACTGCAGGTGCTCCGCGATGCGGCGCGCATAGCCGATCGCGGCCTCATGCTCGGCGGCCGACAGCACGGCCGGGGCCACGCTGGCCGACAGCACCCCGTCGACGTGCCAGTTACCGGTGACCGGCCAGGCCTGGAAGCTGCCATCGCGGCCACGCACGGCAACCACACTGACCTCGCGCTGGAAGGCCACGAAGCCCTCCAGGATCAGGCCAGTGCGTTCGACCTGGGCGCCCAGCGCATCCCATGCCGCGTCGATGTCGGCTTCGCTGCGCAGGCGGAACTGGCCCTTGCCGTCATAGCCGAGGCGGCGCGTCTTGAGAATGCACGGCAGGCCGAACTCGGCGGCCTTCGCGGCCAGCTCGTCACGGCTGCGGATATCGGCAAAGGCCGGCAGCGGGATGCCCAGCTGCTGGAACAGGATCTTCTCGCTCAGCCGGTCCTGGGCCACGGCCAGTGCGGCCGGCGGCGGGTAGACCGGCACGCGATCAGCCAGGAACTGCGCGCTGTCGGCAGGCACGTTCTCGAAATCGAAGGTGACCACATCGACCCTGGCGGCGAAGTCCGCCAGAGCCTGGCGGTCGTCAAACGCGCCGACGGTGAGCGGCGCCAGCGGGCCACTGCAGGCGTCGGCCGCCGGGTCATACAGTTCGAAGCGCAGTCCCAGCGGCGCACCAGCCAGAACCATCATGCGGGCGAGCTGGCCGCCGCCCAGGATGCCGACGGTCAAGCTCATTGGCGCGGATCGTCGTGGGCCATCACGTCTTCGGTCTGGCGTGCGCGGAACGCGTCAAGCGCCTGGCCGATCGCCGGCTGGTCGCTGGCCAGCATCGCGGCGGCGAACAGGGCGGCGTTCGAGGCACCTGCATTGCCGATGGCGAAGGTGGCGACCGGGATGCCGGCCGGCATCTGCACGATCGACAGCAGCGAATCCATGCCGTTGAGGGCCTTGGACTGCACGGGCACGCCCAGCACCGGCACCGCGGTCTTGGCCGCGATCATGCCCGGCAGGTGCGCGGCCCCGCCGGCACCGGCGATGATCGCGCGCAGACCACGCGGGCCCGCCTGCTCGGCGTAACTGAACAACACATCCGGCGTCCGATGGGCGGACACCACCTTCACTTCGAACGGAACACCCAGGGCTTCAAGCTTCTGGGCGGCGTGCTGCATGGTTTCCCAGTCGGAGCGGGAACCCATGACGATGCCGACAAGCGGCGCGATCGGGTTGGGGGTCATTGGCCGTCACCTGCCTTAAAGACGTATTCTAGCCATCTTCCACGCAAGACGAAGAACCATGGATCGCAAGCTGCTCGACCTGCTGGTGTCGCCGGACACCCGCCAGCCCCTGTCCCTGCTGGATGGCAAGGGCCTGGAAGCCCTCAACAAGGCCATTTCCACCGGCGCGGTGAACAAGGCCGATGGCAACCCGCTGGCGCAGCCGCTGCGCGAGGCGCTGGTCACCCGCGACCGCAAGCAGGTGTTCCGCGTCGACGATGGCATCCCGGTACTGCTGGCCGAGGAAGCCATCCCCACCGCGCAGATCGCCGACTTCCCGGCCGCATGAGCACGCTGCCGACGCCGGATGCGGCCGTGGTCGCCGCCGATGTCGCGCGTGCGCTGGCCGAGGACCTCGGCAGCGGCGACGTCACCGCCGCCCTGTTGCCTGACCAGGCCGACAGCGCCTATCTGCTGTGCAAGCAGGATGCGGTGATCGCCGGCCGCCCCTGGTTCGACGCCACCCATCGTGCACTCGACCCCGACGTGCGCATTGAATGGCGCGTTGCCGACGGCGATGCAGTCACTGCCGGCACTGTACTGGCCCTGCTGCATGGCCGCAGCCGCAGCCTGGTCAGCGCCGAGCGCACCTCGCTGAATTTCCTGCAGACGCTGTCCGCCACCGCCACCACCACCGCCCGCTACGTGGCGGCCGTGGAAGGCACCGGCACGCGCATCCTCGACACCCGCAAGACGCTGCCCGGCCTGCGCCTGGCGCAGAAGTACGCAGTGCGCTGCGGCGGTGGCGAGAATCACCGCTTCGGCCTGTACGACACGGTGATGCTGAAGGAAAACCACATCCGTGCCGCCGGTTCGCTGGCTGCCGCCGTGGCGGCTGCACGCCGGCAATGGCCGCAGCTGCCGCTGGTGGTCGAGGTCGAGGATCTGGAGCAGTTGCGGCAGGCACTGGAAGCCGGCTGCGAACGCATCCTGCTGGATGACTTCAGTCCCGATCTGCGCCGCGAGGCGGTGCGCATTACGGCGGGACGCATTCCGCTTGAGGTCTCCGGCAGCGTCGGCCTGGGTGGCCTGCGTTCGATCGCCGAAGACGGCGTGGACTGCATCTCGATCGGTGGACTGACCAAGCACGTGCTAGCGATTGATCTGTCGCTGAAGCTGGGCCCGCCGCCGGGCTGAGGCCGGGGCTGGGGTCAGATCCCTTTTCCTCGGGAAAAGGGATCTGACCCCGATCTCACACCCGGCGTTCACGACGGCACTGCGACGCTGCGGCCATCCCCCACAGGAGCCGCGCATGCGCCGGACGCTCTTGCCTGCCTGCCTGCTACTGGCAGCCGCCCCCTTGTCTGCGGCTGCCGCCGAAGCCTGCGATGTACCGCCACGCTTTGGCCTGAGCCCCTTGGCGGTGGCCATCCGCAATACTGCCTGCAACGAACACCGTCTGTGGTACCGGCCCTTCATCGACCGTGATGGCCGCGCCGCAAGCCTCAGCGTCACCGAAGCCGAAAGCGATCACCTGGCCGACAACGGGCTGATCGCCTGGCAGCGCGTGGCCGGCTACTGGCGCAACAGCGGCACGCTCAACGCGATGGGCAGCATCGTGGGCGCCAGCAGCTGTCTGGCACCTCTGGGCACGCGCTACACCGACAGCGACTGCCGCGCCTTCCTGATCGACAACCCGTGGTCGGCCGCGTTCATTTCCTGGGTAATGGTGCAGTCCGGCGTTCCCGGCTTCAACACGTCGCCACGCCACATCGACTACATCCGTGCCGCCTACCAGGGTGGCCCGTCGGGCGTGCCCTACCGGCTGGTCGACCCCGCCACGGCCAAACCCGCGCCGGGCGACCTACTGTGCTTCCTGCGCGACCGCAGCAGCACGCTCAGCTACGGCGGGCTGGTGCAGGCGCTGGGCAACGGTTCGGTCGGCCACTGGAAGTCGCACTGCGAGGTCGTGGTCGCGGCCAATCTCGGCGGCGACCAGACCCTGTACCTGATCGGTGGCAACGTCATGAACACCGTGGCGATGCGCCTGCTGCCGCTGGACCGCACCGGACTGATCAAGCTGCCGCCCGCGCGCGAACGCAACAGCACCGGCATCGACCCCAGCTGCACGCCGGGCCGCGAGGACGAGTGCAGCTTCAACCGCCAGGACTGGGCGGCGCTGCTGCAGTTGACCGCAACTGCGCCGTCGGTGATGCCCACACCAACAGCGACGCCGATGCAGCCCTCACCCGCGCCACAGCCGGTCGTCATACCGCCGCAACCGGACTCTGGTGGCCCGCAGCCAACGCATTGAATCCGGCGCTTGATCCAGCGCGCGTTCGCCGCCATCTTTGCAGGATCGACACCTGACGGCTGACGCCATGCCCACCCTGCTGCTGTTGCTGATTGCCGGCGGAATCATCTACTTCTTCTGGAACGCCGCGCGTTCGGCTGCCGAGCGCGCGGTCGAACTGGGCCGCAACGCCTGCCGTGCCGCCGATGTGCAATGGCTGGACCAGGCGGTGCACGCTACCGGCCTGCGCCTGTCGCGCGGCGAGGACGGCCGGCTCGGTTTCGAGCGCACCTTCAAGTTCGAGTATTCCTACGATGGCATCGACCGCCATGTGGGGCGCATGGTGCTGCGCGGCGATCAGCTGATTTCGTTCACTGGCCCGGGCGCGGCGCGAATCAGCCAGATCCGCGCGGACGTGGATGATGCCGAGGACATCTAGGCGGTAGCGCCGGGCCATGCCCGGCGAGCACAGCGGCATCGGTGTGCCGACCAACGGTCGGCACCCACCCCATCTAGCCCCCACAACCTGACGGCAACCGGCGCTACGCCATCAAACGAAAAACGCCGCCCTTGAGGGGCGGCGTCGGAGAGGTTACTTGACCACGCGCAGGTTCGGGCGCCCCTTCGGCGGCGGACTGGCCGGCGGCGTATCGTCCGGTGGCGTGTCTTCGTCGTGCAGCAGTTCGTCGCTGGTCGGCGCGGTTTCGGCGCCGGGAATGTCATCCGGCAACGCCATGCCCTGCCCGGTCTCGCGGGCGTAGACGGCCAGCACGGCGCTGATCGGCACCTGCACCGGATAGCTGGTGCCAGAGAAGCGCGCCGAGAAGCTCACCATCTCGTTGTCGATCATCAGCCGCACGACGGCGCGCTCGGCGATGTTGAGCACCACCCGGCCATCCTTGACCGCCGAAGGCGGGACCTGCACGCCGGGGACGCCGGCGTCGACCAGGATGTGCGGGGTCAGCTGGTTGTCGTTGATCCATTCCACCAGCGCCCGCAGCAGGTACGGGCGGTGGCTGGTCATGTGGAAGAAGTCTTCGGTCATGCGTGAAGTGTACGCGCCCGGCGCCCTGCCTGGGCAGATCGCCTGCACGCCGGTCGGCGTGCAGACGGGTAATCGCGCACCGGATCAGACCGGCAGATCGCGCAGTTTCTTTTCCTGTTCGGTCAGGCTGCGGATGAAACCAGGGTGACGGAAGATGCGGTTGCCGTAGTCCTCGATCGCCTTGCCGTCCTTCGGCAGCGGCACATCCAGCGACTGCAGGCGCCAGATGATCGGGGCCATCGCGCAGTCGGCCAGGCTCATTTCCGGATTGAGGAAGAATTTGCTGGCCTTGAACAGTGGCAGCGAAGCCGTCAGCAATTCTTTCAGGCGCTTGCGCCCCGCTTCGGCCTGCGTCTTGTTGCCCAGCTGGATGGCCTGCACCTGCGGCACCCAATCGTGCTCGATTCGCAGCATGGCCAATCGGATGCGGGCACGCGACAGCGGATCGACCGGCATCAGCGGCGGATGCGGATAGCGCTCATCGAGGTATTCGCTGACCACCGATGCCGCGTACAGCACCAGCTCGCGCTCGACCAGGGTAGGCACCGAATGGTACGGATTGAGGTCGATCAGGTCTTCGGGCGGGTTCTGTGGATCGACCGGAACGAAGTCGAAGCTCACACCCTTGGCCGCCAGGACCAGACGTACACGGTGGCACAGTACATCGTCGTTCGAGGAAAACAGCGTCAGTGTATTGCGCATGCGTACGCTCGCCGCCATCAAAGGCTCTCCCACGACAGGAGACCGCCTGCCGCATCGGCGCCGCCGGCACCGTGCCGGCGATCGACTCCTCCCCGAGTGTGCAACCGACCATCACAAAAGCCAATAGGCCCGTGCGATGGCCGGCGGCAGAATCAGTGAACGTCCTTCCAGTATTCCTTCTTCAGCAGGTACAGCAGGAAGGTCAACAGGGCCAGGAACAGGATCACCCACACGCCCAGTTGCTGGCGCTTGAGTGCGGCCGGTTCACCGGCATATTCGAGGAAGTTGGTGATGTCACGAACTGCCTGGTCGTACTGGCCGGCATCGACCGAGCCCGGACTGTCGATGCGCAGGGCGGTCACCGGCGGGTCCATGCCCGGCGCTTCCGGCTTTCCATGCACGGCGTGCTGCAGGCCCTGCATCTCCCACAGCGGGTTGGGCATGGAGGCGTTGGCGAACAGCGCGTTGTTCCAGCCCAGTGGCCGGCTGCTGTCCAGATAGAACGACTTGAGGTAGGTGTAGACCCAGTCGCTGCCACGCACGCGCGAGATCAGGCTGAGGTCCGGCGGCATCTTGCCGAACCACTTTTCAGCGTTCTCCTTGGGCATTGCCACCGGGATCGGGTCACCGATCGCCGAGCCGGTGAAGTTGAGGTTGTTCATCACCTCTTCCTCGGTCAAGCCCAGGTCCTGCGCCATCCGCGAATAGCGCAGGTACTTCAGTGCATGGCAGCCGGAGCAGTAGTTCATGTACAGCTGCGCGCCGCGCTGCAGCGATGCGCGGTCACCGAGGTCGTTGCCGGCCTGCAGCAGTTTGGTGCCGCCTTCGGCGGCGGAGGCCAGGAAACTTCCCAGCATCAGGGTGGCCGCCAGGGCCAGCCGGACCATCCAGCGCTCAGTCATGGGTGGTCACCCTCTCCGGTACCGGCTTGGTCCTGTCCAACCGGGTCCATAGCGGCATGGTGATGAAGAACGCGAAGTACAGGAAGGTCAGCACTCGCCCGATGTAGGTCTCGTGCGCGTCGGTGCCCGGGCCGGAGCCGATCACGCCGAGCCAGACGAAGCACACCGCGAACACGCCCAGCAGCACCTTCGAGAGCACGCCGCGATAGCGGTAGGACTTCACCCGCGCGCGGTCCAGCCAGGGCACCAGGAACAGGATGGCGATGGCCGAGAACATCACCAGCACACCACCCAGCTTGTTGGGCACCACCCGCAGCATCGCGTAGTACGGGGTGTAGTACCAGACCGGCTTGATGTGCTCCGGGGTCACCAGGCGGTTGGCCTCGGTGAAGTTGTCGTGCTCCAGGAACAAGCCGCCGAATGCAGGTGCGAAGAAGATGATGAAGGCGGCGATGATCAGCAGGAAGCCGGCGCCGACGCCATCCTTGAGCGTGTAGTACGGGTGGAACGGGATGCCGTCGGCCGGTGCGTTCGGCGACCAGCGGTTGCCCTTCGGCCCCTTCTTGATCTCCACCCCGTCCGGGTTGTTCGACCCCACTTCATGCAGCGCGCCCAGATGCAGCACCACCAGCAACAGCAGCACCAGCGGTAGTGCGATGACGTGCAGTGCGAAGAAGCGGTTGAGCGTGGCGTCACTGGGCAGGTAGTCGCCCATGATCCATTCGGTCAGGCCGTTGCCGATCACCGGTATGGCGCCGAACAGCGAGATGATCACCTTGGCGCCCCAGAACGACATCTGGCCCCATGGCAGCACATAGCCCATGAAGGCTTCGGCCATCAGCACCAGATAGATCAGCATGCCGAGGATCCACACCAGCTCGCGCGGCTTCTGGTAACTGCCGTACAGCAGGCCGCGGAACATGTGCAGGTAGACCACGATGAAGAACAGCGAGGCCCCGGTGGAGTGCATGTAGCGGATCAGCCAGCCCCACTCCACGTCCCGCATGATGTATTCGATGGAACCGAACGCCTCGGCGGCGTTGGTCTTGTAGTGCATCGTCAGGAAGATGCCGGTGACGATCTGGTTGACCAGCACCAGCAGCGCCAGCGAACCGAAGTAGTACCAGATGTTGAAGTTCTTCGGCGCGTAGTACTCGCTGACGTGCTTGCGGTAGACCGGCATCAGGCCCGGTGCGCGGGCGTTGACCCAGTCGGCCACGCCGCTGGCGGTACGGCTGAGGATATTGGCCATCAGGCAGCCCCCTGCGGATCGACACCGATGATGATGGTGTTGTCGTCCTGGTAATGGTGCGCGGGCACCTTCAGGTTGATCGGCGCCGGCACGTCCTTGAAGACGCGGCCGGACATGTCGAAGCGCGACTTGTGGCAGGGGCAGAAGTAGCCGCCCTTCCACTGCGGGTCGTAGGGTTCAGGCCGGATCTCGGCGACCATCTCCGGCGAGCAGCCCAGGTGCGTGCACAGGCCGACCAGCACGGAAATGTCCGGCTTGATCGAACGCAGCTCGGGATTCTGCTTCAGCACGTAGTCCGGCTGCTGGTCCTTCTCGCCGGACTCCGGGTCCTTGAGACGGCCATCCAGCCCATGCAGCGCATCGAGGATGGCCTTGGACCGCTTGACGATCCAGATCGGCTGGCCACGCCACTCCACGATCAGGCGTTGGCCTTCCTGCAGCGCGCTGATGTCGGCCACCACAGGTGCACCGGCAAGCTTGGCCCGCGCACTGGGATTCCAGGATTTGATGAAAGGGACTGCGGTGAATCCGACGCCGACGGCGCCCACCACGGCTGTGGTGGCAGAAAGAAAACGCCGACGTCCGGTGTTGACTGGATCGTGTACCCCATCGTTTGCCATCCGGCACTCCGATATTGATTAGGTAGCTTTAAGGCTGCCAACGGTTCCGGTGGGGGCCAGAGCCGCATTGAATCATGGCCGAGTGTAGCGGAACCGTCGCGCGCCACACAACGCATTGCAACAACATTGATTGCGGGGTTGCCGGCCAGCGGCCGGCACTACCTTTCAAATGAGTGCCGACCAACGGTCGGCACCCACCAGTTAGCGGCACCTACTGGTGACTCAGGGCGGTGCGGTAACGCTCGGCCAGCTGGCCGACCCGGCGCACGTAATACTGGGTTTCGCTGTATGGCGGCACGCCACCGTGGCGGTCGACCGCGCCTTCGCCGGCGTTGTAGCCGGCGGCAGCCAGGGTCAGATCGCCGTTGAAGCGCTTCAGCAACCACGCAAGATACTGCACGCCGCCGCGGATGTTCTGTCCGGCATCGTAGGAATCACCAACCCCGAAGCGGGCGGCGGTGGGGGGCATCAGCTGCATCAGGCCCTGGGCGCCGGCGCGGCTGAGCGCGGTCGGGTTGTAGGCCGACTCGGCATGGATGATCGCGCGCACCACCGCCTCGTCGACGCCGAACTCGCGTGCGGCCGAGGTGATCTCGCTCTGGAATGCCGTGGTGTTCAAGCGCACCGTGCCGAAGTCCACGCGCGGATTGACCCCGCAGGCGTAGCAGCGCTCCATGAAGCTGTAGCGGATGGTGCGTACCGGGCCGAGATTGGCCACCTGGGTCGGCCGGGCGCTGGTGTAGTGGCGCACGCCGTCCTTCATGAAGGAATAGACCTGGCCGCTGACCATGCGGCCGCCACGCGGGGTGGCCTGGGGCGCCGGAACAGCTGCAGGTGTTGGCGTTGGTGCTGGCGCGACCACGGCCGGCGCCGCCACACCGGCCGCCACAGCGACCGGATTGCGCTCGATGCTGGCCACGGTGGCCGGAGACGGTTTCGGCGCGGAAACCACCGGGCGCGGTGCCGGGCGGCTATCGCGGCTGTAGCTGATGGTGCTGCAGCGGGCCCCGGCCACACGCTTGCTGACATAACTGGTGACGCCATCGGCGCCCTGGCACTTGTACAGGCTGCCGGCGCTGGCCGGCGCAGCGGTCAGCGCAGCGATGATGATCGCCGTTGTCCCCAGTATCCCCTTCATGGCGGCGAGTGTCCCAGCTTCGCCTGAGCTTGCCAAGCGATGCGGCTCAGGCTGTGACCGGCGCCACAGCCAGCACCTGGCCCAGCCCGGCCAAGCGCTGCGCCAGCTCGTCGCGCAGGCCTGGTGGCGTGGTCCACAGCGCCACCGGCACGCGGTCCAGGCTGAGGATCTGCGCCAGCATCATGCCGCGGCTCTCGGCGCCCATGCGCAGCAGGCAATGGTGGGCGCCATCGGCCTCCAGCACCCCGCACCACGGCGGAATGCGCCCTTCCAGCTCGGCGCGGCTGCCGGCCAGGCGCAGGATCGCCTGCAGCGCGAACGGGGCCTGGCTGACTGCCTGCCGCACCATCACATCCGGCGGTGCCGGGGTACGTCGGTGCATGCCCGGCTCGGAGCATTCGCGTACCGCGCCCATCCGGTCCACGCGCAGGGTGCGCCAGTCCTGGCGCCCCAGATCCCAGGCCAGCAGGTACCAGCGCCGACCGTAATTGACCAGATGCTGGGCCTCGACCTCGCGCTGGGTCACCGCGTCCTGCGCGCTGCGGTACTCGAAGGCCAGCCGCGCCGCCTGCCGGCAATGCAGGGCCAGCCGTCCCAGCAGCCGTGCATCGGTGGACGGAAGATCTGACAAGGTGGCCGTCGCTGCATGCACCTCGCCCGCCTGCTGGCGACGGCGGGCCGGCACCAGCGGGTCGAGCTTGGACAGCAGCCCACGCGCGGTGTCGTCGATTCCGGCGACGGTGGCCGATGCCGCACGCAGCGCGATGGCCAGGGTGGTCGCCTCCTCCTCATCCAGCAGCATCGGCAACACTGGCGCGCCGGACCCCAGCTGGTAGCCGCCGCCGACGCCGGCCGAGGCCTGCACCGGGTAACCCAGCTCGCGCAGGCGCTCGATGTCGCGGCGGATGCTGCGCCGGTCCACGCCCATGCGCTCGGCCAGTTCGGCGCCGGACCACTGGCGACGGGCCTGCAGCAGGGCGATCAGGCGCAGCAGTCGATGGGCGGTGTGGCGCATGAAGGATCGAGGACAAAAGTCGTCCGCAATAGTGCCCCAGGATGGCCTCCAGTTCACCACCCACCGCAAGGAGCAATGCCATGACGTCACGCCAGATCACCCTGTACCACGCCGCCCGTTCACGCTCGAGCGGCGCCGTGGCCCTGCTGGAAGCGCTGGGTGCCGACTACCGCATGCAGGTGCTGGACCTGAAGGCCGGCGCCAACCTGGCCCCGGCCTACCTGGCCATCAACCCGATGGGCAAGGTGCCGGCCATCGTCCACAACGGCGCCCTGGTGACCGAACAGGTGGCGATCTACCTGTACCTGGCCGACCTGTATCCGGAAGCCGGGCTGGCCCCGCCGATCGGCGACGCCCTGCGCGGCCCCTACCTGCGCTGGATGGCCTTCTACGGCGCCTGCTTCGAGCCGGCGATGATCGACAAGGCGATGCATCGCGAGCCGCCGCCGCGACTGATGTCGCCCTACAACGACGCGGAGACCGTGCTGCAGGTGATCGAAGCCCAGCTGGCGCAAGGCCCGTACCTGCTCGGCGAGACGATGAGCGCCGCCGACGTGCTGTGGGGCAATGCACTGGCCTGGACCACCGCCTTCGGCCTGGTGCAGCCGGCGCCGGCCACGGCTGACTACATCGCGCGAATGAGCGCGATGACCGCCTTTGACCGCTCGCGTCAGATCGATGCGGAGCTGGCAGCGGCTTAAGCAGCGCCCCCTTGTAGAGCCGAGCCCACGCTCGGCTTGGGTTTCAGCAGAGCCAGGCCATGCCTGGCTGCCACGTAGGTGATGGAGGAGCAGCCGAGCGTGGGCTCGGCTCTACACAGGCGCGGCGGGGGGCGCAGGATGCGGGTAGAATTGCCCGCTTTCCCGCCACCCGAATGGATTAAGCGCCATGACCGGGACGCCAGACGTCTTTCCGCCCGCCGCGCCGGGCGGTACCCCGCTCGTTGCCCTGCCCGCTGGTCCGCGCAAGCCTGACCAGGTCAAGGGCAAGCTGTACATCAAGACCCACGGTTGCCAGATGAACGAGTACGACTCGGCCAAGATGGCCGACGTGCTTGCCGCCAGCGATGGCCTGGAACTGACCGACAGCCCGGACGACGCCGACGTAATCCTGGTCAACACCTGCTCCATCCGTGAGAAGGCGCAGGAAAAGGTATTCAGCCAGCTGGGCGTGTGGAAGGGCCTGAAGAACAAGGGCCGTGAAGTCATCATCGGCGTGGGCGGCTGCGTCGCCTCGCAGGAAGGCGAAGCGATCATCAAGCGCGCGCCGTTCGTCGACCTGGTGTTCGGCCCGCAGACCCTGCACCGCCTGCCGGAACTGATCCGCGCACGGCGCGAGCAGAAGCGTCCGCAGGTGGACATCAGCTTCCCCGAGATCGAGAAGTTCGACCGCCTGCCCGAGCCGCGCGCCGACGGTGCCTCTGCCTTCGTCTCGATCATGGAAGGCTGTTCCAAGTACTGCTCGTTCTGCGTGGTGCCTTACACCCGCGGCACCGAGGTCAGCCGCCCGTTCGAGGACGTGGTGGTGGAAGTGGCGCAGCTGGCCGCGCAGGGCGTGCGCGAGATCAACCTGCTCGGCCAGAACGTCAATGCCTACCGCGGCCCGTATGGCGACGGCGAATTTGCCGACCTCGGCCTGCTGATCCGCACCATCGCCGAGATCGACGGTGTCGGTCGCATCCGCTTCACCACCTCGCACCCGCTGGAATTCAGCGATTCGCTGATCGATGCATTCCGCGACGTGCCGCAGCTGGCCAACTTCCTGCACCTGCCGGTGCAGGCCGGCAGCGACCGCGTGCTGTCGGCGATGAAGCGTGGTTACACCGCACTGGAATTCAAGTCGAAGATCCGCAAACTGCGCGCGGTGCGCCCGGACATCTCGATCAGCTCGGACTTCATCGTCGGCTTCCCCGGCGAGACCGATGCCGACTTCGAGAAGACCATGAAGCTGATCGAAGACATCGGCTTCGACCACAGCTTCTCCTTCATCTATTCGCGTCGCCCGGGCACCCCGGCTGCGGACCTGGAGGACACGATCAGCGACGCCGAGAAGCACGCACGCCTGTCGCGTCTGCAGGAACGCATCAATGCGCATGCCGCCGGCATCTCCGAGAAGATGGTCGGCACCGTGCAGACCGTGCTGGTGGAAGGTCCTTCGCGCAAGAACCCGAACGAGCTGACCGGCAAGACCGAGAACATGCGTTCGGTGAACTTCCCGGCACCGGCGCGGCTGATCGGCCAGTTCGTGGACGTGGTGATCACCGAAGCGCTGACCAATTCGCTGCGCGCGCGCGTGGTCGCGGGCTGACCGGCAGGGTCGGATCCCCGCAGGGGCTCCGACCCGTTGCACCGATCATTGGGGTCAGAGCCCCTGTGGGGATCCGACCCCGGCCACGTCAATCCAGCCGCTTGCGGAAGCGCAGGATCGCCAGCGTCATCATCACCACGATGAAGGCCAGCAGCGCCAGCGCGTCGTGCCACAGCTCCCACAGCGAGGCCCCGCGCAGCATGATGCCGCGCACCAGTCGCAGGAAATGGGTCAGCGGAAGCACCTCGGCCAGCCACTGCACCGGCCGCGGCATGCCCGCGAACGGGAACATGAAGCCCGACAGCAGGATCGACGGCAGGAACAGGAACAGAGTCATCTGCATGGCCTGGAACTGCGAGCGTGCGCGCGTGGAAATCAGCAGGCCCAACGCCAGGTTGGCCAGCACCAGCAGCACCGCCGCCAGGTAGATGTCCAACAGGCTGCCGCGGATCGGCACCTGGAACAGCCATGTGCCAAGCAGCAGCACCAGCGTAGTCTGCAGCAGGCCGATGGCCGCATAGGGCAGCACCTTGCCGACCATCAGTTCGCTGCGTGACACCGGCGTGGCGATCAGCAGTTCCATGTTGCCGCGCTCGCGTTCGCGCACCACCGCCACGGCAGTGAACATCACCAGGGTCATGGTCAGGATCACCCCGATCAGGCCCGGCACGATGTTCACTGCCGAACGCCGCTGCGGGTTGTAGAAACTGGTCACACTGATCGGACCACCGGCGATGCTGCCTTCGCGTAGTGGCCGCGTGTTGCTGGTCGGTCGTGTCTCCAGCGGCACCTGCGCCAGCTGGATCGCCGCGCTCTGTACAACCGTGTCGCTGCCATCGACCAGCACCTGTACCGCCTCGCGTCCATCGAAACGGCGCCGCTCGAAGTCGGCCGGCACCACGATGCCGACACTGATCTCGCCACGGCGCAACGCCTGCATCAGCTCATCAGGCGTGTAGGTGTCGCTGCGCGGCGTGATCACACCAGTGGCCACCATGTCCTGCACCAGCGCACGCGACGCCGCACTGTTGGCCTGGTCGGCGACACCGGCGTTGAGATGGCGCAGGTTGAGATTGATCGCGTAGCCGAACAGCAGCAGCTGCATTACCGGAATGCCGACGATCATCGCCAGCGTGATGCGGTCGCGGCGCAGCTGCCGCAGTTCCTTGAGCATGATCGCCCACAGCCGGCGCAGGTTCATGCCGCCGGCTCCCGGCCGCGGCCGCGGGTGGCGGCCACGAAGACGTCTTCCAGGTTCGGCGCCACCGGCTCAATGCTGGCCTGCGGATCGGCACCGGCCAGTGCATGGCGCAGCTCAGCAACATCTGCCATCTCCTCACTGCACAGCACGCGAAGCTGAGTGCCGATCTGCGCCACGCTCAGCACGCCAGGCAATGCGGCCAGCGCGCGGCTGGCCTGACGCGGTTGCACCGACGTGACCTGCAACGTGCGGCCTTGCAGCTGTGCACACAGCTCGTCCGGCGTGCCGTCGGCCACCAGTGCGCCACGATCGAGAATCGCCAGCCGGTGGCAGCGCTCGGCCTCGTCCATGTAATGGGTTGAAACCAGCACGGTGGTACCGGCGTCGGCCAGCTCGAACAGGGCCTCCCAGAAATCGCGGCGCGATTCCGGATCGACCGCACTGGTCGGCTCGTCCAGGAACAGCAGTTCCGGCCCATGTATCACCGCACCGGCCAGCGCCAGGCGCTGCTTCTGCCCACCGCTGAGGGTGCCGGCCAACTGCGGCTGCCGGTCCTGCAGGCGGTACTGCTGCAGCAGCGCTTCGATCCGCTGTCGGGCCTGCGCGCGCGGCAGGTCCTGGATGGCGGCGAGGAATTCCAGGTTCTCGCGCACCGACAGGTCTTCGTACAGCGAGAAGCGCTGGGTCATGTAGCCGATGCGCCGGCGCAGCGCCTCTGCCTGCTCGGGCACTGCCAGTCCCAGCACCTCGATCTGCCCTGCGCTGGGTTCCAGCAGGCCGCACAGCATGCGGATGGTGGTCGACTTGCCGGACCCGTTCGGGCCCAGGAAGCCGTAGACCTGGCCGCGCGGCACGGTCAGGTCGACGTTGTCCACGGCCAGAAGTTCGCCGAAGCGACGCGTCAGCCCTCGTGCGCGGACCGCGATGTCCTCACTGGTGTTCAGAAGCGCACCTGCACCGGCAACCCGGCCGGGAGCTTCTGCATGTCCGCAGCCTCGTCCACTTCGATCTCGGCCAGATAGCTCAAGCGCGCGACGTCGTCGCCGGTCAGTGCGTAGTACGGCGTGAACGAGGGCTCGCTGCGGATCGAACGCACGCGCCCCTTCAGCACGGTGCCGCCCCCTTCCAACTGCACCTGTGCGGCCTGCCCCACGGTGACCTGCAGGCGCAGCGGCTGCGGCAGGTAGACACGCGCGTAGGGACGCTCGCCGACCAGCATCACCGCCAGCGGTGCGCCGATGGGGGCCTGGTCACCCTGCCGATACGGCAAGGCATCGACCACGCCATCGCGTGGCGCGCGCAGCTGCAGCTTCTGCAGATTGACCCCCTGCACGACCTGTTGTGCCTGTGCGGCTTCGGCGGTGGCCTGGCCCTGGGCGATGTCCTGCAAGCGACTGCCGTGCACCAGCTCCAGCCAGGCCTGCTCGGCAGCATGCACGCTGGCCTCGGCATTGCCGGCGGCGGCGCGTGCGCGGTCCAGTTCGGCGGCGGCGATCAGGCGCTGCTGCGCCAACGGCTGCACCCGGCGGTAGTAGGCACTGGCCTCGGCGGCCTGTGCGCGCAATGCGGTCAGCTGTGCCTTTGCCTGCGCGATCTGCTCCTGGCGCGGTCCGATCTTCAGTTCTTCCAGTTGCGCCTGCGCTCGGGCCGTGTCGGCCTGAGCGGCAGCGAACTGCGCGTCGCCGCGGGCCGGGTCGAGCTGCATCAGCACCGCGCCGGCCTTGACCTGCTGGCCTTCGTGCACGTCCACCGTGGCGATTACTTCGGCTGCCGGCGCCGGCACCGTGATCCGGTCCCATTCCAGCGTGCCCAGTGCGATGGGCGGTGCCTGCCCACACCCTGCCAGCAGACCGATGCCTACCAGCCCAATTCGACGCATGCCGTTGCACATATCCATGCCAGCCCCTACTGCGACGGCGCTACGGTGCCATGTGCTCCGTGCACCCACAATGATCCCGATCAGCCCTGACGGTTTTTTCACCACGGCGTGGCGAAGCCCTTGCGACAAGGGTCTGAGCCACCTATCCACAGGTTGATTCAGCATCATTCCACAGCGGGTGTGGAAAACCGGCACGGCACGCTGCCGTTGCTCGCCTGGCAGTGGAACATGCGCTGCCATCACGATGAATCCCGGAGTGCGCTGCGAAGTAGCCTCCTTGCGACGCGTTTGTCCTTTCGATGCGGGAGCCCTTGCGGCCGTGACGATTTTTTCACCACCTTCTCATGAGGCTTGTGGCACAAGCACTGCAGAGGTCTATCCACAGGTTTCCTCAGCTCCCGTCCACACCGGGTGTGGAAAACGCTGTATCGCCCTCCTGCTGGCCGTGCGCCCCGTGCGCGCGCTACCCTTGTCCTCCCTGAATACACTGCGGTGGAAGGCTTCCGCCCCACCCAAAGCAATGAAAAGCATCGATCATCGAGACTTCACCCTGTCGCCGGAAGACAACGAGCGATTGGCCAACCTGTGCGGCCCCTTCGATGGCCACCTGCGCCAGATCGAGCTGAAGCTCGGCGTGGAGATCGCCAACCGTGGCTTCGTGTTCCGCATCAGCGGGCCGAACGAGGCCATCGTCGAGGCGCAGAAGCTGGTCGAGGCGCTGTACGCCGAAGCCGGTGAGACCACCTTCGACAACCACGCCATCCATCTGCGCCTGGCGCAGGCCAATGTCGAGCAGATCGCCGAGCGCTCCTACGAAGCACAGGACGTGGCAATCAAGGTCAAGCGCGGCACGGTGCGCGGACGTGGCGCCAACCAGAGCCGCTACCTGCACCAGATCGCCAGCCACGACATCAACTTCGGTATCGGCCCGGCCGGCACCGGCAAGACCTTCCTGGCCGTAGCCAGCGCGGTCGAGGCGCTGAACGAGTCGCGGGTGCAGCGGCTGATCCTGGTGCGCCCGGCAGTGGAAGCCGGCGAGAAGCTGGGCTTCCTGCCCGGCGACCTGAGCCAGAAGGTCGACCCCTACCTGCGACCGCTGTACGACGCCCTGTACGAGATGATGGGTGTGGAAAAGGTGGTGAAGCTGCTCGAGCGCAACGTCATCGAGATCGCACCGCTGGCCTACATGCGCGGCCGCACGCTCAACGATGCATTCGTGATCCTGGACGAAGCACAGAACACCACCATCGAGCAGATGAAGATGTTCCTGACCCGCCTGGGCTATGGCTCGACCGCAGTGGTCACCGGTGACCTGACCCAGACCGATCTGCCCAAGCATGTGAAGTCCGGCCTTCGCGATGCCATCGATGTGCTGCGCGAGGTCGAGGGCGTGAGCTTCACCTTCTTCGAATCCCGCGACGTGGTGCGCCACCCGCTGGTGGCGCGTATCGTCAGTGCCTACGACCGCCGCGACCTGCATCAGATCCAACCTGGAGCAACTCCATGACCCGTGGTCCCGTGCGACTGGACGTCGCCGTCAGTTACGCCCTGCCGCGTGCCGGCCTGCCGGCGGCCGTCAGCTTCCGCAAGTGGGTGGCCGCTGCGCTGAAGGGCCGCATCCGCGAGGCCGACCTGGCCATCCGCGTGGTCGATGCCAAGGAGGGGCAGTCGCTGAACCGCCATTACCGTGGCAAGGACTACGCCACCAACGTGCTCAGCTTCCCGGCCGAAGTGCCCGAAGGCCTGCCCAAGGGCGTGAAGTTCCCACTGCTCGGTGACCTGGTGATCTGCGCACCGGTGGTGGCCCGCGAGGCCGACGAACAGGGCAAGGCGCTCAACGCGCACTACGCGCACCTGACCGTGCACGGCGTGCTGCACCTGCTCGGCTGGGACCACGAAGACGACAAGGAAGCCGAGGCGATGGAACAGCTGGAGCGTGACATCCTGGCCGAGCTCGGCATCGCCGATCCGTACGCTGGCGAGCGCTGAGCGGGAAACGCCCCCAATGCCCCATGCCGGGGGCCAGAAACCGGAGGAACAAGGATGACCTCGCACGGCAGCTTCATTCCGTTTCTGATTGGCGCCAGCCTGTTTGCCGTCCTGGTGGTGCTCGGTGCCTATGCCGTTCAACGCATCGGCGCCCGTGATCCCGCCGGCAGCCACTGGCTGCTGCGCGGCCTGGCCCTGCTGTCGCCCGTCTGTCTGCTGATCGGGCTGGCGATCGGCTTGATCGGCCCGCATCTCACCGGCGAACGCGAGCCGGTCCATCTTCCCGGAATGTGGGAAACGTCGATGGTGCTGGTGCTGGTGGGTGCACTGACCCTTCCGGTCCTGTGGCGAATGATCCTGCACCGCCGTCTGGGCCGCTCCGTAAACGCGCTGCCGTTCTTCCATGCCAGCCGCACCGCGCTGCTGGTGCTGTTCGTGCTGGCCGTGATCTACATGAAAGTGGCCAGGATCGCGGCAGCGGAACTGATGCCCTGGCTGACCAGCCCGGGCCTGTGGCCGACCGTGGCGCGCATCGCGGGGCAGTTGATGCAGGTCGCCATGCTTGCGGTCGTGCTGACCCTGTCGCTGATGGTCGTACGGCGGGCGATGGTCGGCTTCCTGCGCCTTCTCACCCGGCCTTCCGGGCGTTCGCCGGAGCTATGATGGCGGCCCCCGACCACGGAAACCGCTCGTGTCATTGCGCTGCTGCCTGCCCCTGCTGTGTGCCCTTGCGGCCCCGTCTGCCGTCGCCTCCAGCCTGGACCTGCCGGCGCTGATCGAATGCCGCCAGGGTATGGCCGAGTACGCCGCACTGGCACCGCTGCTGGCCGACCCGCTGAAAGCCGTGGCCCAGGGCCTGCAGCCGCTGCCGCAGGGCAACCAGTTCATGAGCGAGTACCGCCTGGCCCAGCCGATCAGCGTATTTGGCACAGTCACCGAGCGGGTGGCCGTGGCCGGCGCCAGCATCATGGCCGTCCTCGACCAGGCCGACCCGCGGCCGCTGGCCAAGCAGCTGGAACTGGAGACCGGCTACGACCAGGACGGCAAGTTCATGGCCGGGCGCGAGCTGGTCAGCCGCGATATGACCGACCCGAAGACCGGCGAGGCCCAGATCGAGTCGATCATCCTCAGCGTCTCCACCGTGGCCTCCCACCCCGGCAAGACCCTGGCCGGCTGCACCTACAGCCTGGACCTGCCCGAGGAGGAAGCCCCCCGGCCCGAACTGGCCCCGCCGCCGATCACTGGACCGGGCAGCGTCGGTAACTGACAGGCCGCCACATCCTGCTAGACTTGGGCCAACGCCCGGCCTGCCGGGTGCCTTTTTTCCAGAGATGTCAGAAGACGACAGTAGTAGCTCCCCCGCGGAGCACAGTGAAAAGAAGCGCGGCTGGCTTGAACGCCTGACCTCCGCCTTCTCCGGCGAACCCCACACCCGCGACGAACTGGTCGCTGTCCTGCACACCGCGCAGGAAGAGGGTCTGATTGCCGCCGATACCCTGAAGATGATGGAAGGCGCCATTTCGGTGGCCGAGCTGACCGTGGGCGACGTGATGATTTCGCGCTCGCAGATGGTCTCGCTGCCGGTCGAAGCGCCCTTCCTGGAACTGATGAAGCAGGTGGTCGAATCCGGCCATTCGCGCTTCCCGGTGCACGGCGAGAACAAGGACGACATCCTTGGCATCCTGCTGGCCAAGGACCTGCTGCGCGGCGTGGTTGCCGACAACGGCCCGGCCAACGTGCGTGAGCTGCTGCGCCCGGCGGTGCTGATTCCGGAGGCCAAGAAGCTCAACGTGCTTCTCAAGGAGTTCCGCCTGTCGCGCAACCACATGGCCATCGTGGTCGACGAGTACGGCGGTGTCGCCGGCCTGGTCACCATCGAAGACGTGCTGGAACAGATCGTCGGCGACATCGACGACGAGCATGACGAAGCTGAAGATCCCTCGGCACAGATCGCCATCCAGTCCGACGGCCAGTACGTGGTCGACGCGCTGACCCCGATCGGCGACTTCAACGAGCGATTCGGCGCGACGTTCTCCGACGAAGACTACGACACCATCGGCGGCCTGGTCACCGAGGCCGTGGGCCATCTGCCGGAAGTCGGTGACGAGCTGGCGCTGGACCGTTTCATGTTCCGTGTGGCCCGCGCCGATGCGCGCCGGGTGCAGGCCTTCCACGTGACCGTGCTGCCGCCGGACGCGCAGGACGACGCTTGAAGCGCCGCGGCCTGATCCTGACGCTGTGGCTGGCACTGTGCGTGCTGGCCATGGGCCTGCCGCTGGCCGCCTTCGCGCAGCCTGCGGCAGCCGCGCCTGCCGTACCCGCGACCCACGCCGAAGCCCCTGCCCCGCGCATCGGCGTGGTGACCATGCAGCCGGGCACGGTGTTCTTCGAACGCTTCGGCCATGACGCCATCGTGGTGCTTGATCCGGTCAGCGGCGAGGCGACCTCCTACAACTTCGGCTACTTCGACCCGTCCGAGGACGATTTCATCAGCCGCTTCGCACGCGGCGACATGATGTATTACCTGGTGGCGCTGCCGTTGCAGCAGGACCTGTCGTACTACGACGAGACCGGCCGTGGCGCCAGCGTGCAGTGGCTGGACCTGCGCCCGGACCAGGCACGTGCGCTGGCCGCCGATCTGGCCGAGCGGGCCAAGCCGGAAAACGCGCGCTACCACTACGACTACTACACCGCCAACTGCGCGACGATGGTGCGCGACACGGTGGACAAGGCACTCGGCGGTGGCCTGCACTCGCAGCTGTCGGGCCGCTCGCGTGGCAATACCTACCGCAGTGAATCGGTTCGCCTGGCATCGCCGGCACCGTGGATGTGGCTGGGCTTCGATGTAGGCCTTGGGCCGTTCGCCGACCAGCCGCTGTCGCGCTGGCAGGAAGCCTTCGTGCCGATGCGCCTGGCAGATGCACTGCGCCAGGCACGCAACAGCGATGGCCGTCCGCTGGTGCAGTCCGAACAGGAACTGCTGCCGCACCGCATCGACCCGGAGCCGAAGGAGTTCGCACGCCGTTGGTGGCCGTGGCTGCTGTGCGGCCTGGTAATCGCCGCTGGCGTGCTGGCGCTGCGCAACCGCCCGCGCCTGCTGGCGGGGCTGGCCCTGCCGTTCTGGCTGCTGTGCGCCCTGTTCGGTGGCGTGCTGGTGTTCCTGTGGGGCTTCAGCATCCACTACGCCGCATGGGCCAACCGCAACCTGCTGTTGCTCTCGCCGCTGGCGGTGCTGCTGCTGCCGGGTGCGATCGCCCTGCTGCGCCGACGTGTGCCGGGCCGCATGTTCAGGATCGTGCTGTGGCTGCTGGCGGTACAGGCCGTAGCCGCGCTGGTGCTGCACTGGCTGAGCCTGCAGGCGCAGTACAACGTGCAGTGGATCGTGCTGCTGCTGCCGGTCCATGTGGCCCTGGCCTGGGTACTGGGCCGGCGTCCTCACTTGTCGGAAACACGGCACTGACGCACGATGGCGGGCATGTCATTGCCCGCCTCCGCTTCCGCACCTGCTTCGGCCAACCCCGCCTGCGTCATCAACTGCGTCCACTACGATGACGAGGGCAAACGCCACGACATCAGCCTGGATGCCATCAGCGACGTCATCGCCAGTGGCAACGGCTTCGTCTGGGTCGGCCTGTACGACCCCAACGACGATGTGCTGCTGAAACTGCAGGAGGAATTCTGCCTGCACGACCTGGCCATCGAGGATGCGCGCAACGCGCACCAGCGGCCCAAGGTCGAAACCTACGGCAACTCAATGTTCGTGGTGGTGACCACCGCGCAGATGGTCGACGAGCGTATCCAGTACGGCGAAACCCACGCCTTCCTCGGCCCGCGCTTCCTGGTCACGGTGCGCCATGGTGCTTCGCTGTCCTATGCACCTGTGCGCGCACGCGTGGAACGCGAGCCGCAGCTGCTGAAGATGGGCCCGTCGTACTGCCTGTACGCAGTGGCCGACTTCGTGGTCGACAACTACCTGCCCATCGTGCACCGCTTCCGCGACACCCTGGACCTGCTGGAAAAGGACATCTTTGCGGACAACTACAAGCGCAGCACGGTGGTGCGGCTGTACGAGCTCAAGCGCGAACTGAACAAGATGCGGATGGCGGTGGCGCCACTGCAGGACGTACTGGCTCAGCTGCGCCGCTACCAGGGCGAACTGATCCCCGACGAAGTGAAGCTGTACATCCGCGACGTGCACGACCACGCAGTACGCATCAGCGATGTGATCGACACCCTGCGCGAGATGCTGGGCACCGCACTGAGCGTAAACCTGTCGCTGGTGACGCTGGCGCAGGGCGAGACGGTGAAGCGGCTGGGTGCATGGGCGGCGCTGCTGGCGGCGCCGACGCTGATCACCAGCTGGTACGGCATGAACTTCAGCCACATGCCGGAGCTGAGCGAACCGTGGTCCTACCCGCTGATGATCGTGGGCGTGGGTGGCGTGTGCGTGGGGTTGTACCGGTTGTTCAAGCGCGCGAAGTGGTTGTAGCCCGCTTTGGGTAGTGCCGGCCGCGGGCCGGCAACCAGGCAATGCCGGCCAGCGGCCGGCACTACCCTTCGGCATCAAGCCACGTAGACGGTCTTGATGTTCATGAACTCATGGATGCCGTGGTCGGCCAGTTCACGGCCGAAACCGGACTGCTTGCTGCCACCGAACGGCAAGCGCGCATCGCTCTTGACGATGGCGTTGACGAACGCCGCGCCGCATTCCATGCGTTGCGCGAAACGTTCGCCGCGCACTGGATCGCGCGTCCACACGCTGCCGCCCAGGCCAAAACGGGTGTCGTTGGCCACGCGCAGCGCCTCGGCCTCGTCCTTGACCCGGATCACCGCAGCGACCGGACCGAACAGTTCCTCGTCGTAGGCAGGCATGCCCGGGCCGACCTGATCGAGCACGGTGGCCGGATAGCCGGCATGCGTGCCCGCAATCGGCTCACCACCCACCAGCACCCGCGCGCCCTTGGCCACACTGGCCTGCACCTGCTTGTGCAGTTCGTCGCGTAGATCAGCGCGGGCCATGGGTGCCAGCGTGGTGCCGCGCTCGCCGGGATCACCGTATTGGCGCTCGCCCGCAGCTTCAACGAAACGACGGGTGAACTCATCGGCCACCGCGTCCACCACGATGAAGCGCTTGGCCGCGATGCAGGTCTGACCGCTGTTGTCGAAACGCGACTTCACCGCCGTCGCCACGGTCTTGTCGAGGTCGGCATCGTCTAGCACCACGAAGGCATCGCTGCCCCCGAGCTCCATCACCGACTTCTTCAGCTGGCTGCCCGCGTTGGACGCAATCGAGCGCCCTGCCCGTTCGCTGCCAGTCAGGGTCACCGCCTTTACCCGTGCATCGCGCAGCACGTCGGCCGCCTGGTCGTTGTCGATGTGCAGTACATCGAACACGCCATCCGGCAGGCCACCGTCACGGCATACCGCCAGGATCAGGTCGGCACACTGGGGCACATTGCTGGCGTGCTTGAGCAGGGCCACGTTGCCGGCCATGAACGCCGGAGCGAGGAAACGGAACACCTGCCAGATCGGGAAATTCCACGGCATCACCGCGAACACGCAGCCGATCGGCTCGTAGCGCACATAGCTGCGCTGGGCTTCGGTGTCGATCAGCTGCGGCTTGAGGTAATCGGCGGCGTGGTCGGCGTAGAACTCGCAGGCCGCCGCGCACTTGTCGACCTCGGCCAACGCCTCTGCCTTGAGCTTGCCCATCTCGTGGGTCATCGCCTGCTGCAGATCATCGCGGCGCGCACGCAGTTGGCCAGCGATCTGCTTGAGGATCGCCCCCCGTTCCTGCAGCGAGCGCTCGGCCCAGCCGGGGAATGCATCGGCGGCGGCCTGCAGGCGCTGCTCGATGTCGGCAGCACCCATCAGTTCATGGCGGTAGGTCACCTGGCCGGTGGCCGGGTCGACAATCTCGACGGTCATGGGGGATCTCCATCTGGTAGACCCCCATTGTGCGCCGCCGGCCGTGAGCCGGATGTTGCCGACGCTGTCGACAAACCGTGTGCTCAGCCGTTGTCCTGGCGTGCCAGCTGCAGGTCGCGCTGGCGCCGTTTCTCGGCACGCGCGTTGATGTACCAGCCGATCACCGCGGCGATCGACACCGCCGACACCAGCAGGGTGGCCAACGCGTTGATCTTCGGGCTGATGCCCATGCGCACCGAGGCGAACACCTTCATCGGCAGCGTAGTCGAGCCCGGCGTGGCGACGAAGCTGGCCACCACCACGTCATCCAGCGACAGGGTGAACGCCAGCAGCCAACCGGCCACCAGCGCCGGTGCGATGATCGGCAGGGTGATGCGCCCGAACACGGTCAGCCGGCTCGCGCCCAGGTCCATTGCGGCTTCTTCCAGCGACAGGTCCATTTCCTGCAGGCGCGAGGACACCACCACGGTGACGAAGCACAGGGTGAAGGTGACGTGGGCAATCCAGATGGTGGTCAAGCCACGTGCCGGGAAGCCGGGAATCGCACCCATCGAGGCCAGCAGCGCCATCAGCGAGAAGCCGAGGATCACATCCGGCATCACCAGCGGCGCGGTCACCAGCGCGCCGAACAGCGGCTTGCCACGGAAGCGCTTGAAGCGCGTCATCACCATCGCCGCCAGCGTGCCCAGCACGGTGGCGGTACAGGCGGTCCAGAACGCAACCACCAGGCTGGTCCACATCGCATCCATCAGCGCGCGGTCGGCGAACAGGTCGCTGTAGGCGCGGGTAGAGAACCCTGCCCAGACCATCGCCAGCCGCGAGCTGTTGAACGAATAGAACATCAACAACAGGATCGGCAGGTACAGGAAGGCAAAGCCGAGCAGCAGCACGCCCAGCCCCAGGCCCTTGGCGGAACGCGGGCTCATGCCTGCTTCCCTTCCAGCAGGCGCTGCTGGGACCGGTTGAACAGCAGGATAGGCACCAGCAGCAACAGAATCATCGCCACCGCCATCGCCGAGGCGCCCGGCCAATTGCGGTTGTTGAAAAATTCATTCCACAGCTGGCGGCCAACCATCAGCGTTTCCGAGCCACCCAGCATTTCCGGAATCACGAATTCGCCAATCGCCGGGATCATCACCAGCATGCAACCGGCGATGATGCCGGCCTTGGACAGCGGCAGGGTGATGCGCAGGAACGCCTGCCACGGCTTGGCACCGAGGTCGTAGGCCGCTTCCAGCAGGCGGTGATCGTGCTTGACCAGGTTGGCGTACAGCGGCAGCACCATGAACGGCAGGTAGCAGTAGACAATGCCGATGTAAGCGGCGGTCGGGGTGTCGATCAGCTGCAGCTTGGGCAGGCCCATGCTGGTCATCAACGATTGCAGGCCGGTGAACTGCAGGAACTGGTCGAGCAGGCCGTTGCGGTCCAGGATCGCCTTCCACGCATACACGCGGATCAGGAACGAGGTCCACGACGGCAGCACCACCAGCATCATTGCCACGTTGCGCGCGGCCGGCGACAGGCGGGCGATGGCATAGGCCATCGGGTAGCCGATCAGCAGGGTCAGGAAAGTGGAGATGGCCGCGATCTTGATCGAGCTCAGGAAGGCCTGCGCATAGATCGAGTCGCGGAACAGGGCCAGGTAGTTCTCGAGGTTGAGCTTGAGCGAGAACGCGCCGTCCACGTACTGCAGCAGCCAGGTGTACGGCGGCGAGCCGACCCGGCTGTGCGAGAAGCTGATCATCAGCACGATCAGGAACGGCACCGCGAAGAACAGCAGCAGCCACAGGTACGGAATACCGATCACCGTGGCACGCAGCCCCGGCAGCCAGCGCTTCAGGCCGGCGACGCTCATGAGGTCAGCACCACGCCATCGTTGTCGCGCCAATGCACCCACACTTCGTCGCCCCAGGTCAGGCCATCGCTGGCCCAGCGCTGCGAGTTGGCGAAGTTGGCCAGCACCTTGGCGCCGCTGGGCAGCCGCACGTGGTAGACCGAGTGGCTGCCGAAGTAGGCGATGTCTTCGATCACGCCCTGCGCCTTGTTGGTGTGCCCTTCCGGCTCGTCCTTGCCGATCATCACCTTCTCGGGGCGCAGCGCGAACGCAACCGGTTGCCCTTCATAGCAGGTGATGCCATGGGCGATGTAGATCGGCGCGGGGAACAGCGGGGTGCGCACGGTCACGTACTCGGGCAGGTCCTCGTCGATCACGCCGTCGAAGGAATTGACTGAACCGATGAAGCCCGCGACGAAGCGGTTGGCCGGCTGCTCGTAAACCTCGTCCGGCTTGCCGACCTGCTGGATCCAGCCGGCATCCATCACTGCGATGCGGGTGGCCATGGTCATCGCTTCTTCCTGGTCGTGGGTGACCATCACACAGGTCACGCCCGACGATTCGATGATGCTGACCAGTTCAAGCTGCATCTGCGAGCGCAGCTTCTTGTCCAGCGCGCCCATCGGCTCGTCCAGCAGCAGCAGCTTCGGCCCCTTGGCCAGCGACCGCGCCAGCGCCACGCGCTGCTGCTGGCCGCCGGACAGCTGGTGCGGCTTGCGCTTGCCCAGGTGACCCATCTGCACCAGGTCCAGCATCTCGCCCACGCGCTTGCTGATCGCGTCCTTTGCCATCCCGTCCTGCTTCAGGCCGAAGGCGATGTTCTGCTCGACCGTCATGTGCGGGAACAGGGCGTAGGACTGGAACATCATGTTGACCGGCCGCTGGTACGGCGGCAGCGCGTCCAGGCGCTGGCCATCGAGGGTGATGCTGCCCTTGGTAGGCGTCTCAAAGCCGCCGAGGCAGCGCAGCAGGGTCGATTTACCACTGCCGGAGCCACCGAGCAGGGCAAAGATCTCGCCCTTGCGCACGTCCAGATTGACGTCGTCGACGGCGACGAAACCGTCGAATTCCTTGCGCAGGTCACGAATGGAGAGATAGCCGGGCGCACCGGTCGTGTCGACGACGGCGGCTACCGGCTGGGCTTCAACGGGCATGGGGGCTCCGGGAGCGGGCGGTGGACAGCGGCCGCCATTCTAACGGCCGGTGGGCGCAGGGGATATGACGGCGGCAGGCGGAAGCGGCCGCTGGCCGGCTCCGGGGCTCCGAGGGGTGTCGGTTTTCCCCGCAATGGTGGCCTGTCCGCTCAAAGGCCGCGGCTCGCCCGGACGCCCATGCCGCCGTCCCGACCAGACAGCACGGGCGACGGCCCGTTCTGCAACGTTTTTCAGAACCGGATCTGTTGAAGGCACGGGGCATTCCCCGCGCAATGGCCCTGATCAAGGCCTTGCATGGACCCACCCTGGTGATTTCCCCGGACAACCCCTCCCCCTTCCTGCCCCGCCTACCGGACTCCCTGCCTGCCAGGCTGCCGCTGGTCATCATCGGCGCCGGCCAGGCCGGGCTGTCCCTCAGCGCGCTCCTGCAGGAGGCCGGAATCGAGCATCGCGTGCTGGAGGCCGAAACCGTGGGCGCCAGCTGGCAACGGCGCTGGGACTCGTTCCAGACCAACACCGCCAACGCGACGATGGCCCTGCACGGCCACGCTTACGCGGGCGATGACCCGGAAGGCTTCATGGGGGCCTCGGAGGTGATCCGGCGGCTGCGCGACTATGCCCGCGAGCGCTCGTTGCCGATCAACGAGGGATGTGGGGTACGTCGGGTCGCACCTGAGTCCGGTGCCTACGCCATCGACAGCAGCCAGGGGCCGATCCACGCCCGCGCAGTGGTGGTCGCCACCGGTGAATACCGCCGCGCGCGGATGCCCAGGGTCCCTTTCGCGCCCGCGCCGGGTCTGACGGTGCTGCACTCCGGCGACTACCGCAGCCCCCGCCAGCTGCCCGACGGCGGCGTGCTGGTCATCGGTGGCGGCCAGTCCGGTGCGCAGATCACCCAGGACCTGCGCGACAGCGGTCGCAGCGTGTACTGGTCACTGGCCCAGCGGCATTCGCATACCCGCCGGCTGCGCGGCAAGGACTCGATGACCTGGTGGGACATGGCCGGGCGCATCCACCAGCACGTGAGTGAAGCGGCCGCCGTACTGGCCGGCGAACCGGATGCGCTGCGCATGGCCCGCACCGCGGAGTTCCCGCTGATTTCCGGGAAGGGAAGTGCCGGCCTGGGGAGCTCGATCAGCCTGCTGGCGATGCACCGCGCGGGCATCAGACTGTTGGGCCGGTTGCAGGGCTTCGAAGGAAACGTCGCCCGCTTCGCCGATGTGCGCCCGCAGCTGCATACCGCGATCAAGGCCACGCGCGCCGAGTATGCCTATCTCGATTCGCTGGCCAGCGCGTACTACGCCACGCGGCCCGAACCGCGTACCGACGATGCCCGCTACATTCCCGAAGAGGTCTATCTGCACTGGGAGCCGGACGCCGCTCCGCTTGAACTGGATCTGCAGGCGGAAGGCATCCGCTCGGTGGTGCTGGCCACCGGCTTCGTTGCCGAATGGCCGTGGCTCGACGTGCGGGGCGCGCTGGATGCACACGGCTATCCGCTCGGCGAGTTTGGCGTTTCCCCGCAGCCGGGGCTGTTCTTCATCGGCATGCACAACCTGCAGCGGATGAGTTCGTCGTTCCTGTGCAACGGCGGCCGCGATGCGCGCGACCTGTTGCCGGCGATCCTGCGACACCTTGGCCAGGGCGGCGGTACCGCGCCGGGCCAAGGATGAAGCAATCCGACGGGCATGGCCCGCCGGCGCCAGACCGGCTTAACGGCCGGTCTTCACCTCGGTCCACAGCCGGGTGTAGAGCTTGTCGGTCTCCGGCGTGTTGATCGAGTACGTGAACATCTTCTCGGCCACGTCGGCCGGCGGGTAGATGGTCGGGTCGGTGCGGATCGCTTCATCCACCAGCGGGGTCGCAGCCGGCACCGGGTTGGCGTAGTGGATGAAGTTGGTGTTGGCCGCGGCAACCTTCGGCTGCAGCAGGTAGTTGATGAACGCGTACGCGGCTTCCGGATGCTTGGCATCCTTCGGGATCGCCAGCATGTCGAACCACTGCGGGGCGCCTTCCTTCGGGATCGAGTAGGCCACGTGCACGCCATTGCTGGCTTCCTCGGCGCGGTCGCGGGCCTGGATGATGTCACCCGACCAGCCGACCACCAGGCAAGTGCCGCCATTGGCCAGCGAACCCACGTACTGCGAGGAGTGGAAGTTCTGCACGTACGGGCGGATCGACTTCAGCAGATCGGCCGCCTTCTGCAGCTCGGCCGGATCACCGCTGTGCGGGTCCAAGCCCAGGTAGTGCAGCGCGATCGGGATCATGTCCGCCGGCGTGTCCAGGATGGTCACGCCGCAGTCCTTCATCTTGCTGATGTTCTCCGGCTTGAACACCAGGTCCCAGCTGTTGGCGATGTCGGCGCTGCCGCCGAAGCGTTCCTTCAGCATCTCCACGTTGTAGCCGATGCCGGTAGTGCCGATCATGTACGGCACGCCGTACTGGTTGTCCGGATCCTGGGTGGCGATGCGCTTCATCACCGCCGGGTCGAGGTTGGCCAGGTTGGGAATCTTGCTCTTGTCCAGCGGCAGGAACACGCCGGCCTGGATCTGGCGACCGAAGAAGTTCAGCGTCGGCACCACCACGTCGTAGCCGCTGTTGCCGGCCAGCAGCTTGGTCTCGACCATCTCATCGCTGTCGAACACATCGTAGGTCACCTTGATCCCGCTCTCCTTCTCGAAGGTCGGGATGGTGTCCTCGGCGATGTAGTCGCTGTAGTTGTAGACGTTCAGGACCTGGCTGTCCTGCGCGCCGCCGTTGCCACCGCTGCAGGCGGCAAGCATGGCGGAGGCCAGGCCGAGCGTGAGGATACGCAGCTTCATCGGGTGCTCCAGAATGCGGGAAGGGGGGCCGGCGGGGCCGGCGACGGGTGCCAGCCTACCCCCCGGCGGCGGATTTTTCTATTCCAGATACTCAGACGTTCAGCAGCAGGAACTCGCGCTCCCACGAACTGATGACCCGGAAAAAGGTCTCGTATTCCTTGCGCTTGACCGAAATGTAGGCACGGCAGAAGCGCTCGCCCAGCAGGGCCTGCAGCTCGCTGCACTGCTCCAGCCCGTCCAGCGCTTCACCCAGCGAGCGCGGCAGGTTGTAGCCCAGCTCCTTGGCGCTGCCGGTCACCGGTGCATCCGGTGCCAGCCGCTCGCGGATACCGAGCAGGCCACAGGCCAGGGTCGCAGCCATCGCCAGGTAAGGGTTGGCGTCGGAACCGGCGAAGCGGCTCTCCACACGCATGTTCTCCGGCGTATCCAAGGGCACGCGCAGGCCGCAGGTGCGGTTGTCGAAGCCCCAGTGCACGTTGCTCGGCGAGACCTCGCCAAACACCAGCCGGCGGTAGGAATTCACGTTCGGCGCGAAGAACGCCATGGCCATCGGCACATACTTCTGCAGGCCGGCCAGGTAGTGGGCGAACAACGGGCTGAAATCTTCCCCGCCATGTTCGCCGGTGAACACGTTCTGGCCATCGCTGATCCGCAGCAGGCTCTGGTGGATGTGCATGGCACTGCCCGGCTCGTTCTCCATCGGCTTGGCCAGGAAGGTGGCATACACCCCGTGACGCATCGCCGATTCGCGCATGGTGCGCTTGAACAGGAACACCTGGTCGGCCAGGTCCATCGCGTTGGCATGGGTGAAGTTGACTTCCAGCTGCGCCGCACCGGACTCGTGGATGAGCGTATCCACGTCCAGCTTCATCGCATCACAGTAGTCGTACATCAGGTCAAGGATGGGGTCGAATTCGTTGACCGCATCGATCGAGTAGGACTGGCGGGCCGTTTCCGGCCGCCCCGAGCGACCGGCCGGCGGCAGCAGCGGGAAATCGGGATCGGTGTTCTTCTGCACCAGGAAGAACTCCAGCTCCGGCGCTACCACCGGGCGCAGGCCCAGCTCCGTGTAAGCGTCCAGCACCCGTCGCAGCACGTTGCGCGGCGCCAGCTCGTGCGGCTCGCCGGTCTTGGTGTAGCAATCGTGGATGACCTGCGCGGTCGGATCGGTGGCCCACGGCACCATGCGCACGGTATCCGGATCCGGACGCAGGATCATGTCCGAATCCGAAGGCGAGGTCAGGTCGTAGTAATCGTCCGGGAACTCGCCGGTGACGGTGGTCGCGAAAATGCCTTCCGGCAAGCGCGTCCCGTAATCATGCGAGAACTTATCGGCGGGAATGATCTTGCCGCGGGCATTGCCGGTGATATCCGGCACCAGGCATTCGACCTCGGTGATGCGCCGCTCCTTCAGCCAGCGCAGCAGACTGCTTTCCTGCGGTGCGGGGGGCGTGGCCGTCTTGCGCGGGCGCGTTCGGGAACTCATCGGGAATCCAGTCGGTTCTGTTGGTGCTGCCGGCAAGCTTGGCCGAACGCACGGAAAATAGCGTGATAGAACGGCGCCTGCATGACACGCCATTCCGGGTGCCACTGTACGCCGAGCACGAAACGATGGTGCGGACTGCGTGCAGCCTCGATCAGACCATCGTCGGCCCAGGCCTCGACCTGCAGGCCTTCGGCGAGGCGCGCAATGCCCTGCCCATGCACCGAATTGACCTGCACGCGATCGCCTCCATGCCACTGCGCCAGCCAGCCATCGGCGACCAGGGTGACCGCATGGGCCGGCCCGTACTGCACATCCACCGGCGCCTGCGGGTCTTCGCGGTGGTCGGCCAGGCCCGGCACGGCATGCACCTGCGGATGCAGGCTGCCACCGAGCACGACGTTCAGTTCCTGGAAGCCGCGGCAGATCACCAGCACCGGCATGTCCAGCGAAAGCGCTTCGTGCAGCAACGCAAACGCATTGGCATCGCGGGCCGGGTCATGCGGATTGCCGGGCCAGCTGCGGCCGCCCTCGTAGTGCTGCGGTTCGATGTTGCTGACCGCACCAGTCAACAGCAAGCCATCGAGCCCGTGCAGCCAGTCGCCAGCCGGCAACGGAGGCTGCAGGCTCGGCAGTACCACCGGTGTGACCTCGGCTGCATCGGCCAGCGCGCGCACATACTTCTCGCCGGCCACCGCGAAACGATGATGGCCGAGCACGGTGCTGTCGGTGGGCAGGCCCACCCAGGGCAGGCGGCGCATGGGAAAACTCCTTGGCGTGCCGACACGTTACCCGTCGGCCCGCGAATGCGGCAAGTCGTCGCCGTCACACCATGGCCGTCACGCATCGGCGAAACTAGTCGTGTGAACGTTGATCGTCCTCCCCCGCTCCGTCCTTCCGTACTGCGCCTGCGAGGCCGGCGGTGAGCGCCGCCTTCCCGCCCAGCTGGTATGCCGCCAGCCTGCCCGAACCACCCGCACTGCCCCCACTGCAGGGCGACGTGCAGGCCGATGTCGCGGTGCTTGGCGCCGGCTACACCGGCCTGACCGCCGCGCTGGAGCTGGCCGCGGGTGGACAGCGCGTAGTGGTGCTGGAGGCGCAGCGGATCGGCTGGGGCGCGTCCGGCCGCAACGGCGGCCAGGCACTGGTCGGCTATGGTTGCGAGGTGGACGAACTGGAGCGCCAGCTCGGCCGCGACGACGCGCGCCACCTGTTCGACTGGTCACGCGACGCGGTGCAGGCGATGCGCGCACGCATCGATCGCCATGGCATCAACTGTCATTGGGTGCAAGGCCACGCCAGCGTCGCGATCCGCGAACGCCATGAGCGCGACCTGCGGGCCAACTGCGAGCATCTGCAACGCCACTACGACTACCCCATGCAGTGGTGGGACCGTGATGCCCTGCGCGCACAACTGGACAGCCCGCGCTACCGCGCAGCGATGTTCGATCCGTTCAGCGCGCACCTGCAGCCCCTGGCCTATGCCCGCGGACTGGCCGATGCAGCGCGCGCCGCTGGCGTGGTGATCCACGAGAACTCCCCAGTGACCCGCGTGCAGCGTGGACCGCAGCCTGCCCTGCATACCGCTCAGGGCAGCGTGCGCGCTGCGCATCTGGTGGTGGCCGGCAACGCCTGGCTGCAGGGCCTGCTACCTGAGCTGGAGCGGCGGATCATGCCGGTCGGCACCTATATCGGTGCCAGCGAACCGCTGGGTGCTGAACGCGCCCGGGCGCTGATTGGCAACAATATGGCCGTGGCCGACACCGCTTGGGCACTGGATTACTTCCGTCTCAGCCACGACCACCGCCTGCTGTTTGGCGGCCGCGCCAGCTACTCGGCCCTGCCCCCACCCGGCCTGCGCGGCGTGATGCAGCGGCGCATGCACCAGGTGTTCCCGCAGCTGGCCGACGTGGCCCTGGACCAGGTCTGGGGCGGTTATGTGGACATCACCCGCAACCGCGCCCCGCACTGGGGCCGGCTGGATGGCAACCTGTACTTCGCACAGGGCTTCTCCGGCCATGGCGTGGCCTCCGCCGGGCTGGCCGGTGAGGTGATCGCCGCCGCGATTGCCGGCCAGAGTGAGCGCCTTGACGTGTTCCAGCGCCTGCGGCATGCCCCCTTCCCCGGCGGCCGGCTGCTGCGCACACCTCTGCTGGTGGCGGCGATGTCCTGGTACAAATTGCGGGATGCGCTGTGGTGAGTTGATCAGGGATCCCCCTGAATCAGCTGCCTCGGAAACTGTGAAACCCGTCGCCACGGCAATTCATGTGATGATTTTCTCACTTGCCCGGCACTGCGCTGCAGTGATTGCATAATCGAACGCGTGTCGATACCGTCGGTAAGAACCGGGTCCCGCGGCGAATGGATGCTGACAGGGAACGTACTGTGAAGGGGTAGTGCGATTGAATTGGTGGAATGAAGGCCTGCAGCTGAAGTTGCGCATCCATCCGGCAGGACTTGCCTTGGCTGTGCTGTATGCCATTGCCTGTTGGGCCACCCGCCAGTTGTCCCTTGATCAGTTCTATCTGCCCGCTGGTGTACGCGTGGCTGCGGTACTGCTCTGCCCTCCTCGGCTTTGGCCCTATCTCCTGCTGGGCGAGTACGCCTATTTCGCACAGATGCGAGTGCCGATGATCGATCGGTACGGGCTGACATGGGTCATTCTCGGCTCGGTGTTCCAGATGCCGGTTGTAATGACGATCGTCTATCTCCATCGCAATGTAATCTCGGCAGTAAAGAACGCTTGGCTCATCTCGATTGCTGCCTTCGCTGCAGTTTCCGTCACACTGATCAACCTGCTTCTGGCGAACTCCCTCTGGCCAACACCCCCCGCTTTTCCGCTGTTGACCGGAATCGTCCGCCTGGTAGTAGGTGACTTCATCGGCATACTCACGTTTGCGCCGCTTGTGCTGCTGTGGTCGCGAGGCAAGGCTGAAGTGCAGGTCCGGAAACGGGATATCGCACAGATGGCAGGAGCGCTTGCGCTGATGGTCGTGTTCGGCCTTTGGGCTGCGGACGTACCTGCTGATGCAGTGACGACAAAAGTGTCCCTGCAACTCCTCATGGCGCTTCCCGCCGTTCTTCTCACATGCGTGTATGGGTGGCGGGGCGCCGCCATCGGCGTGCCGACCCTGAACATGATTATCGGTCTGACAACACCCTCGTCTCACCCTGAGTCATTCGATCCTGCATCGTTCGCGACCCAGCAGATCATGGCCGTCACGGGCGCAGCACTGCTCATACTGGGCTCCCGGATCACTCACTACTATCACCGTTATCGACTGCGGGAGGTCGGCGAGAAAAATGCCATCAGACTTGCTCGGAGCTCCCATGTCGCCAGTGAGCTGGATCTTCGCGAACGCGCGTTTCATCTGCGGAAGCTTGGGGATGGCATAGATCATGCGCTTGACGAGGTGATCAACTGGCTTACTGCACAAGGCCATCATGCGATTGCGGAGAGCCTTGTACATGTGGCGTCGATTCATTCGCGCCAGTTCCGCGAGCAGACAAGCATGATTTATCCGACCGCCCTGGAGCAGCTCGGCCTTTATGTTGCCCTCCGAGCAGGTGGCGTTCGCGAAGCATGGGAAAAAACGGCTCGCGTCGCCAATCCGTCGTTGCTTGGCGACCCCTGTCAACTCAGTGTCGGAATGCAGCTTGCTGCCTACCGCACTGTGATAGATGCGGTGTCACTGCTGATCCAGGGTGAAACGGGACAGATCCACGTGCGGGCGCGTTGCGGACGGACGGGTTCGCATCGTGGAATCCTGATAGCGGTGTCACTGCTGGATCAACATCAACGCCTTTCGGACACAACCGTCGCCGCCGCGATGGAACGACTGGCCGGCAAGACGCTTGCCTACGGCGGCACACTGAAATGCAACCGAAATCGCATCGTGCTGGCAATGAAGGAAACGGGTACAGCCGCTCCTCTGGATGCTTTTTCATCAGATGCCCGGAACAGCCTTTCGGGACTCGAAGCGGGCCCCTCACGCGCTCAGGCTTGAACGACAAGGTCTACTGACTTCTGTTCCGATAGCAGGCATTTACCCCCCCCTGAGCGTGGTCGCGGAAACGTGCAAGCGGTTTTGATCGCTCGCACGCCTCAAGCCCTCCGGTCCGGGCGCTACGGTGTTTCGACAGACCAGATGTCGCCATCCGCGGTGGCATACCGCACCAGTACCACGTCCTGCGCACGATACACCTCGGAACGCTTTGCAGTGGATGGGACAGTGAGTCGCTGACCGGGAAGCGAAACAAGTGCTGCGGACTTGCCGGCAGGCAATGCAAAGTACGCACCAGCGGCATTGCCGATGATCAGCTTTACCTGCCCGGTCAGATCGTTGACCTGTAGGTAGACCATGCCATCGCGTTGGAAGGCATACACCTGCCAAGCGGGATCGGCGCTGATGTCTGCGGCGGCAGGGCTGGTCTCACCAAGGCCTGCCTTCGAAACTGCGGCACTTGCCAAGGGACTGCCGTGGTAGTCCCCCCCCCCTTTATCACCCGCGAATACCGGAGCTGCGGCGAACAATGTTGCCCCGGTCACAACACCAACAAATATGGATCGCACAATGACCTCCTGGTCGGAATGAGAGCAAACAACCTCGAGACGATAGTAGCGTCTTCCCGCCACAACAAAGTGATTGGCGGATAATCCGGACGATTTAGTTTCATTCGTGCACCCCTGCCCCCTTCCCCCTGCCCGCACCATGTCATCTGCAGAAGAAGGACGGTGCTGATTGCGCCTGCGACGATCTATTGGATAGTGTCCAGTAGCCGGCCAGCGGTGGCTGGGCGGGAGCAAAGGAGTCTTGTTTTTGGACAGATTCAAGAAGGCAATTGAACTGAGCTTCCGGATCCGTCCGGTCGGTCTTGTGCTGGCCGCCGCCTATGCGGCCAGCTGCCTCATATCGCGTCAGTTCTCGCTCGATCAGTTCTTCCTGCCCGCAGGCATCCGGGCAGCGGCACTGCTGATCGTCCCGCCCCGCTTGTGGCCTTACCTGTTGCTGGGCGAATACATCTACTTCGCGACGCTGCGCATCCCCATGATTGATGCCTACGGCTTGGCGTGGGTCATCCTGGCGTCAACACTGTTGATGCCGATGGCGATGCTGGTGGTCCACCTTCACCTCAGGAGAATGCCGTCCGAGGCCGTCACCGGTCTCTGGCTGCTGTCGTTATCGATCTGCACGGCACTGTTCGTCCCGGGTCTAAACCTGAGCATTTCATATATCCTCTGGTCGAACCCTCCGCCGAGCAACCTGCTGGACGCGGTCGACCGAACGATCTTTGGTCACTTCGCGGCCATCATCACCGTGCTCCCACTGGCCTTCCTTTGGGCGCAGCGGCACGCGGATCCCAGTTGGAGCACCCGCTTTGTAGCGCCTACAGCTGCGGCGATCCTGGCGATGCTGATACTGGGGTTGGGCATGCAGTTGACAGCCGGCAGTGCCCATACCACCCGCACACACCTTGTCCTGCTGGCCGCGCTGCCCGCCATCGCCCTGACCTTCATGCATGGGTGGCGTGGCGCTGCCATCGCGATTCCGCTATTGAATCTCCCGCTTCACGGCGCTACGCCCAGCACTGGCCTGCCGTCTTCTTTCGACCTCGGCACGTTCGCAACCCAGCAGAACATGGCAGTCATGAGCATCGCACTGCTCGCGCTGGGATCCAGCATCAGCTATCACCATCAGCGTGCACGGTCCCGCGGCCTGGCAGAGAAAACCACGTTGCGCCTGGCACGCAGTTCACACCAGACCAGCGAACGTGAACTTCGCGAGCGCGCTGCCCACCTCAAGCACCTGGGCGAAGGCATGGATAATTCGCTCGGCGAGATGATCAGCTGGCTGAGGTCCCAGGGCCACCACGCGGTAGCCAACAGCCTGCAACACGCTACTTCCGTGCACTCGCGCCTGTTTCGTGAACAGGCCAGTCTGGTCTACCCTACGGGACTGGAGCAGGTGGGGCTCTATGTCGCCCTTCAGGGCGGCGGCGCTTACGAAATATGGAGCAACACCCACCGCGTCACGCAGCCCCGGCTGACAGGCAATCCCTCCGCGCTGAATGTGGATCTGCAACTGGCGATCTACCGCACATTGATCGAAGCAGTTTCGCTGCTGCTGGAACTGGAAGCGGGGCAGGTCTACGTGCGAGCGCGATGCGGCAGTGTTGGCAACCGCCGTGGCATCGTAGCGGTCATCGCCCTGCTTGACCGCGGATGTGCGTTGTCGCCGCAGACAACCCACCAGGCCTTCGAACGTCTGGCCGGCAGGATGCTGGCCTACGGCGGCGCGGTGCATTGTCGTGGCAACCGACTGCGTCTCGTGTTGCACGAACCGACCACGACGCCTCAATCCACGATCCCACAGCCGGCCCAACCGCGCCCCCTGCCCGGCTAAAGTTACGCCCGAAACCGCCGCTATCCGTGCCGAGCCCTCCTTCGTGAGCCACCGCATCATGCCCGTCCTGCCGCAGGCCGCCGTCGATGGCGACCTGGCCGATCCGTTGCCACAGCGGATCCTGCTGGTCGAAAACTCCCGTGCCTTTACCGGCATGCTGCGCGAAGCCATCGAGCAACGCCTGGAACTGCCGGTGGTGATCGCCTCCACCCTGGCCGAGGCAGACCGCCTGCTCAGCGAAGGGGGCGGCTGGTTCCTTGTGCTGACCGGGCTGGTGTTGGCCGATGGCGACCGCGACACGGTGGTCGAGTTCTTCCTCAAGCGTGACCTGCCCACCGTGGTGGTCAGCGGCGTGTATGACGAGGACCTGCGCAAGCGCGTGCTGCAGCAGCAGATCATCGACTACGTGCTGAAGAACACCCCCGGCAGCATCGACTACCTGGTGTGGCTGGTACAGCGGCTGGAACGCAACCGCCGCATCGCCGCGCTGGTGGTGGACGATTCGCCCTCCGCGCGTGGCTATGCCGCGGCCCTGCTGCGCATGTACGGCCATGAGGTGCATGAAGCCGCCGACGGCAACGAGGGCCTGGCCGCGATCGAGGCGCATCCGGCAATCCGCCTGGCGGTGGTCGACCAGGAAATGCCCGGCATGCAGGGCGTGGAATTCACCCGCCGCCTGCGCACCCTGCGCTCGCGCGACAAGGTGGCGGTGATCGGCATCTCCGGCAACACCGACGCCTCGCTGATCCCGCGCTTCCTGAAGAACGGTGCCAATGACTTCCTGCGCAAGCCATTCTCGCGCGAAGAGTTCTTCTGCCGCGTCTCGCAGAACGTGGACCAGCTGGAACTGATCGGCACCCTGCAGGATCTGGCCACCCGCGACTTCCTTACCGGCCTGCCCAACCGCCGCTGCTTCCTGGAACAAAGCCAGCGCCAGTTGCCGCAGCTGCAGCTGCATGGCCAGTGCGTGGCGGTGGCGATGATCGACATCGATCATTTCAAGCACATCAACGACACCCACGGCCACGAGGCCGGCGATGATGCGCTGCGCGCGGTGGCCGGTGCGGTGGCCTCGCATGCACGCAGCCAGGACCTGATCGCACGCTTCGGTGGCGAGGAGTTCTGCCTGCTGGTGCCGGACATGGAACAGGACGAGGCACTGCAGTACTTCGAGGAACTGCGTCAGCGCATTGCCGCACTGGAAGTGGACATCGGCACCGCCACCCTGCGCATGACGGTCAGCATCGGCCTGTGCTGCCTGCGCCCGCAGCGTGATGCACTGCACCGGCTGATCTCCGAGGCCGACCGCCAGCTGTACCTGGCCAAGGCCGGTGGCCGCAACCGGGTCACCTGCACCACGGTGGCCAGCCAGCTGCGCCCGCGCGAGCCCGCCCTGCCCTGACCGGCCTGCTTTGATCCAGATCAACGCCGCCCAGGCGCGGCGGCCCTACAGTCGGCCCCGACATACGCATGAAGGGGAGCCGGGGATGGCACTACTGGTCTGGCAGGACGATCTGAACATCGGCATCGATGTGATCGACCAACAACACCGCCGCATCATCGAGATGCTCAACCACCTGCACGTGGCACAGACCAGCATGCAGCGTGCGGCGGTGGGTGAAGTGATCGACGAGGTGGTGGACTACACCATGTCGCACTTCGCATTCGAAGAAGAACTGATGGAGGAAGCGGGCTATCCGTTCTGTGCCGCGCACAAGCGCGTGCATGAGGTCTTCATCAAGCGGGTATCGGAATACCGCATGCGCTTCCAGGCCGGCGAAGACATCAGTGACGAGCTGCGCACCATGCTCTCGCGCTGGCTGTTCAATCACATCCGCGGCGATGACCAGGCCTATGCCGAACAGGTCAAGGCGCACCTGAACCAGTTCGCCCGCGAACACCAGGGCGGCGGTTGGCTGGGGCGCACGCTCAAGCGCTTCTTTGGTTGAGCCGCAGGGCGCGCCGGTGCAGTGCCACCAGCGCGCACAGGGTCGCCACCGCGGTCAGGCACAGGTAGTAGCCCACCGCGACCAGGCCGAAGCGTTCGGCCAGCCAGGTGGCCAGGTAGGGCGCCGGTGCCGCACCAAGGATGCCGGCCAGGTTGAACGACAACGAGGCACCGGTGTAGCGCACTTCCACAGGGTAGATCTCGGCCAGGAAGGTGCCGCAGGGGCCGTAGGTCAGGCCCATCAGGAACAGGCCCAGGCACAGGAAACCGGTGACCAGCCACGGGCTGTGCGGCTGGAACAGCGGCGCGAACAGTACGCCGAAACCGATGATCAGCAGACTGGCGACGATCATCGTGCGGCGCGTGCCCCAGCGGTCGCCATAGCGTGCCGACAGCGGAATGCCCAGCGCGAAGAACAGCATGCCGGCCATCTGCATCAGCAGGAACTGCTCACGGCTGTAGCCCAGCACCGCCGTGCCATGGCCAAGGCTGAACACCGTCATCAGGTAGAACAGCACGAAGGTGGCGAACGCACCCAGTGTGCCCAGCAGCATTGGCACGGCGTGGTCGCGCAGGACGATCCACATCGGCAGGCGCACCGGCGCCTTGCGCTCCAGCGCCTGCTTGAAATCGGGCGTCTCGTGGATGTTCAGGCGCACCCACAGGCCGAGGCCGACCAGCAACGCGCTGGCCACGAACGGAATGCGCCAGCCCCATTGCAGGAAGTCGTCCTGGCTCAGGCAGCGGCCCAGCACCAGGAAGATACCGGCTGACAGCAGGAAGCCCAGCGGTGCGCCCAGCTGCGGGAACATGCCGTACCAGGCGCGCTTGCCCGGTGGTGCGTTCTCGGTGGCCAGCAGCACCGCCCCACCCCACTCGCCGCCCAGCCCCAGGCCCTGGCCGAAACGGCACAGCGCCAGCAGTGCCGGCGCCCACAGCCCAATCTGCGCATGGGTCGGCAACAGGCCGATCAGCACCGTGGACACGCCCATGGTCAGCAACGCGGCCACCAGCGTGGCCTTGCGGCCGATGCGGTCGCCGAAGTGGCCGAACACCGCCGAGCCCACTGGGCGCGCGATGAACGCGACCGCGAAGGTCGCCAGTGATTGCAGCAGCGCCGCCTGATCACTGCTGTCCGGGAAGAACAGGTGCGGAAACACCAGCACCGCGGCGGTGGCGTAGATGTAGAAATCGAAGAATTCGATGGTGGTGCCGATCAGGCTGGCCAGCAGGACACGGCGGGGGGAATTCACGGGCGGTGCGGCAGCGGTGATCGTCGACATCGGCAACACGGGTAACGGCGGATCGCCCGATTCTGCCACGGGCCGGTGGCCGCACGGGGCGATGGTTTCAGCCGACACCGATGCCAACGGAATTTTTCGGGCCGCCCGCTAGGCTGCGCCACCGGTCCCTGCATGGATGCTTTGCCGATGACTGCAGTCGCACTGTCGTGGTCCGATTCGCCGAAGCTGCCGCGCATGGCGGCATGGCTGGTGGTGCTGCTGGTGCATGGGTTGATGGCAGTGTGGCTGCTGGGCAGTGGCAGGATGACGCTGCGCAGCGACGAAGGCGCCAGGATGACGTTGTACTGGCTGCCACCGAAGCAGCCCGTGCCTGCGCAGCAACCGCACCCGGCGCAGCCCACCGCAGAGGCAGCGCGCCCGGCCGCATCGACAGCGCCACGCCCGCCCCCGGCGGCACCTAACGATGCCAGCACACCCGCGTTCGAGGAATCGCCTGCAATGGCGCCACTGATGCTGGACCTGCCTGCGGGCAGCATCAATGGCGGCGACGGCATCAGCGCAGCGGGCGTGGCGCCGCGCCTGATCGGTCGGCGCGGGGTCCATCCCGCGTTCGCGCCGCGCCGCAATTACTTCCGGATCCGTCGGCAGATGACCCCCGAGCAGATCGTGCATGGCGTGGCACAGCTGCTGGGTTTGTGGCCACCGGGGTACATCGTCGACCCGTGCGAGCTGGGCAAGCAGGACATGGACTATTTCCAGAACGCCGTCGAAGAAGCCGACCGCGACGTGCTGCGTGCGGCAGTGCTGCAGGTGAGCGCCCGCTGCCGGTAGCTCGGCAGCTGTATGCTTTATGTAGAGCCGAGCAGCCGCGTCGTTACAACTGGATCCAGGTAGCCTTGATCTCGCTGTACTTGTCGAACGCATGCAGAGACTTGTCACGGCCGTTGCCGGACTGCTTGTAGCCGCCGAAAGGTGCGGTCATGTCCCCGCCGTCCCAGCCATTCACCCATACACTACCGGCGCGCAGCTGGCGCGCGACCCGATGGGCGCGACCCAGGTCACGCGTCCACAGTCCGGCGGCCAGGCCGTAGCGGCTGTCATTGGCCACGCGCACCGCTTCGGCCTCGTCCTCGAAACCGAGCACGGCCAACACCGGCCCGAACACTTCCTCGCGTGCCAATGCCTGCTCCGGCCGCACCTGGTCGAACACGGTGGGCTGCACGTAGCAACCACCCGCCTCGACCTCGGCACGATGGCCTCCCAGCAACAGCCGGGCACCCTCGCCTTCGGCCCGCGCGATGTCGGCCAGCACCTTGTCCACGTGCGCGGCATCGACCAGCGCGCCCATCGGTGCATCGGGCTCCAGTGGATGACGCGGCTGCATGTGCTGGCCATAAGCGATCACCTGGTGCACGAAATCCTCGCGGATCGAGCGTTGCACCAACAGCCGCGAACCGGCGGTACAGACTTCGCCCTGGTTGAAGAAGATGCCCTGCGCCACGCCCTTCGCCGCTGCATCGAGGTCGGGCGCGTCGGCGAACACCAAGTGCGGGCTCTTGCCGCCGCATTCCAGCCAGACCCGCTTGAGATTGGACCGGCCTGAGTACTCCAGCAGCTTGGCGCCAGTGGCAGTGGAGCCGGTGAACGCCAGCACGTCCACGTCCATGTGCAGGGCCAGCGGTTCGCCGACGCGCGCACCCTGGCCCGGCAGCACGTTCAGCACACCCTCGGGCAGGCCCGCTTCGGCGGCCAGCGCCGCCAGCCGCAGCGCACTCAGCGGCGACCGCTCGGAAGGCTTGAGCACGACCGAGTTGCCCATCGCCAGTGCCGGCGCGATCTTCCAGCAGGCCATCAGCAGCGGGAAATTCCACGGCACGATGGCGGCCACCACGCCGGCAGCCTCGCGCGTGACCAGGCCCAGCTCGTGCGGGCCGGTGGGCGCGATTTCGCCATACAGCTTGTCCACGGCTTCGGCGGTCCAGGTCAGGCAGCGCACCACGCCGGGCAAGTCGATACGGCGGGCGTCACGCACCGGCTTGCCCATGTCCAGGGTTTCCAGCAGGGCCAGTTCATCGGCGTGCGTTTCCACCAATGCCGCCAGCGCCAGCAGCACACGCTTGCGATGCGCCGGGCTCGCCTGCGACCAGTGGCCCACATCGAAGCTGCGCCGCGCGGCGAGTACCGCGCGTTCGACATCCTGCGCGTCGCAGTCGGCGACCGCGCCCAGCACGCGACCGTCGATCGGGCTGATGCAGTCGAAGCGGGCGCCGCTGGCGGCATCGACATAGCGGCCGTCGATGAAGGCCTGGCCCGGCATCGACAGCTGGAGGACCAGCGCCTGCCAATGGCTGCGGTCGGGGAAATCGGCCATGGGAAGCTCCAACATTCAACGAGCCTTGGTTATACCGGGGCCGCCGCGACTCCGCCGTGACGCAGCTGCGCTACATTCATCGCATCGGACCCGATGGAGCTGGCATGAAGCGTCCCGAAAGCGACCTGCACGACCTGGCCACCCAGCGCCCCGAGTCACTGGACGCGTACTGGATGCCGTTCACCGCCAACCGCCAGTACAAGGCCGCACCGCGCATGCTGGTACGGGCCGAAGGCATGCACTACGAGGACGTCGACGGCCGCCAGGTCCTCGACGGCACCGCCGGCCTGTGGTGCTGCAATGCCGGCCACGCGCGGCCGCACATCGTCAACGCCATCGTCGAGCAGGCGCGTACCCTGGATTACTCGCCCGCGTTCCAGATGGGGTCGCCGCCGGCATTCGCGCTGGCACAGCGGCTGGCGGCATTGGCGCCGCCTCCGCTCAACCATGTGTTCTTCACCAGTTCCGGCTCCGAGGCGGTGGATACCGCGATGAAGATCGTGCTGGCCTACCACCGCCAGCGCGGCGAGGGCCAGCGCACCCGTTTCATCAGCCGCGAGAAGGCTTACCACGGGGTGGGCTTCGGCGGCATGGCGCTGGGTGGGCTGCCCAACAACCGCAAAGCGTTCGGCCTGCAGCTGGGTGGTGTGGACTACCTGCGGCACACCCTGGACCTGCCGCGCAATGCGTTCAGCAAGGGCCTGCCGCGCCAGGGCGCGGAGCTGGCCGACGACCTGGAACGGCTGATCGCCCTGCACGATGCCTCGACCATCGCGGCGGTGTTCGTTGAACCCATCGCCGGATCTGCCGGGGTGATCCTGCCCGCGCCGGGCTACCTGCAGCGCCTGCGCGAGCTCTGCGACCACCACGGCATCCTGCTGGTGTTCGACGAGGTCATCACCGGTTTCGGCCGGGTCGGCATGCCCTTCGCCGCGCAGCGCTTCGGGGTCACTCCGGACCTGCTGACCTTCGCCAAGGCGGTCAGCAACGGCGCGGTGCCACTGGGCGGCGTGCTGGTCAGCGATGCCGTGCATGCGGCCCTGATGCAGGCGCCGCCGCAGGCCATCGAGCTGTTCCATGGCTACACCAACTCTGGCCATCCACTGGCCTGCGCGGCGGCGCTGGCCACGCTGGACGTCTACGCGGAAGAACGCCTGTTCGAGCGTGCCATCGAGCTGGGCGAGTACTGGCAGGAGCGGCTGCATGCCCTGCAGGGCCTGCCCAACGTGATCGATATCCGCAACTTCGGGCTGGTCGGTGCGGTCGAACTGGCGCCGCGCCGGGATGCGCCGGGCAGCCGCGGCTACGAGGTGTTCCGGCGCTGCTTCCACGACGGCCGGCTGCTGGTGCGCTGTACCGGCGACATCATTGCGCTGTCGCCGCCGCTGATCGTGGACAAGGCGCAGATCGACCAGATCACCGGCACCCTGGGCGAGATGATCCGGGCCACCGCCTGAGCCCGGGCCGGCGGCGTCGAGCGGGTACAATGGTCGGTTCCGCTCCTGCTCGTTGCCGTGCCCATGGATATCGTCGTCAAAGAAGAACTCAAGGCCTACATCGACCCGCTGACCGCGGACGAACATGACGCGCTGGAGCGCAGCATCCTGGCCGAGGGCTGCCGCGATGCGCTGGTGCTGTGGGGTGATGTGCTGGTCGATGGCCACAACCGTTTCGGCATCTGCCAGAAGCATGGCCTGCCCTTCAATACCGTGCAGAACACCCGCTTCCAGAGCATGGAAGACGTGCACCTGTGGATGATCGAGCAGCACCTGGGCCGCCGGAGCGTGTCCGACTTCCAGCGCGGCGTGCTGGCGCTGCGCAAGCGCGACATCCTGGCCGCCCGCAAGCACGTCGAGCAGGCCCAGCTGCAGCGCGAGAGCGACGGCACCGCCGAGGCGGTCGAGGAGACCGGTGAGGACAGCCCGCCGTGGGAACCGGCGCCGAAGATCAGCCGTGCCGAGTTGGCGCGCGAGGCCAAGCTGAGCACCAGCCAGGTCGGCATGATCGAACGCATCCACGCCCAGGCCGCGGCCGAGGTAGTGGAAGCGGTGAAGGCCGGCGTGATCTCGATCAGCGCCGCCGCTGCCGTGGCGGACCTGCCCGAAGACGAACAGCGCGCCGCTGCCGCTGGTGGCAAGGACGAGCTGAAGCAGGCCGCCAAGCGCGTGCGCGAGTCCAAGCGCAAGCCGCGCGCACCGAAGCCGGAAGCAGCCGAGATGGACTTCGAGGAAGCGGACGAGGAGCAGATCACCAGCCGCGACGCCGAGGTGCTGTCGGCACTGGAGCAGCTTGGCGAGGATGCCCCGGCGCTGCGCCGCCGCGTGGTCGCGCTGACCCGCGAGAACGACACCCTCCGCGCGCAGCTGGCCGCGCTGCGCAAGCAGCTCGAAGCGCTCTGAAGCAACGGGTAGTGCCCGCCGCTGGCCGGCAACCCCATGAACGTACCGGGTGCGTTGCGGATGCCGGCCAGCGGCCGGCACTACCAGATGCTCATGCCGTGCCGGTTAGACTTCCGCCATGACGCCTGCCAACGATCCGCGCCGCGCACAGCTGCGGCGCCTGAAAGCCCTCGCGCTGGGCCTGCTGCTGTTGATGCTGGCCGGTTTCGCGGTCAGCCACTGGCAGGGCGAGCGCGGCATCTGGGCGTGGGTTTCGGCCTTCTGCGAAGCAGCAGCCGTAGGCGCACTGGCCGACTGGTTCGCGGTCGTTGCCCTGTTCCGGCGGCCGATGGGCCTGCCGATCCCGCATACGGCAATCATCCCGCGCAGCAAGGAACGCATCGGCGACAGCCTCGCCCTGTTCGTGCGCGACCAGTTCCTGGAGCCGCAGGTGCTGCTGGCCAAGCTGCAGGTGTTCGATCCGGCCAGCCGCCTCGGCAGTTGGCTGGCCGATCCGGCGCGCTCGCGGATGCTGGCCGACATGGCCCGCGGCTGGGCGCTGCAGGCGCTGGACTTCTTCGACGAAGCCGCCGTGCGCCGGCAGCTCCATGCGTTCGTGGTGCAGCAGCTGCGGCAGTGGAATGCCGCCTCAACCGCCGGTGAGCTGCTGGCCCTGCTGACCGCCGATGGCCGCCACCAGCGCGTGCTGGACGAGGGCCTGCAGCGCCTGGGCCGCTGGCTGGAGCAGCCGGAAGTGAAGGAGCGCGCCTCGCAGCTGATCGTGCGCTACATCCAGCGCGAATGGCCGACATTGTCGAGCACGGTGAACTGGGTCAAGCCGATCGACGAGATCGGCGACAGCCTGGCCGAGCGACTGGCGCGTGCGGTGCTGGAAGAACTGCAGCAGGTGCTGGCCGAGCCGCAGCATCCGTTGCGCCAGGACTACGAGAGCTGGCTGCAGAACTACGTGCAGCGCCTGCGCGAGGACCCGGCCCTGGCCGAACGCGTCGAACAGCTCAAGCAGGAAATGATCGATCACCCGGCCCTGCAGGACTACGTGCAGGGTCTGTGGGCGCGCATCCACGCCAGCCTGCGCAGCGACCTGCAGCGCGAAGACTCGGCGCTGGTCGGCCACCTGCAGCGCAGCCTCGCCTCGCTGGGCAGCAGCCTGCAGGCCGACCCGGCCCTGCGCGAGGCGCTCAACCAGCATCTGCTGGAGGGCGCACAGCGCCTCACCGGCCGCCTGCGCGAAGGCGTGACCGCGCACATCGCGCAGACCGTGAAGAGCTGGGACGAGCGGCATCTGGTCGAACAGCTGGAACTGAGCGTGGGCCGCGACCTGCAGTTCATCCGCTTCAACGGCACCCTGGTGGGCGGCCTGATCGGCCTGCTGCTGCACGCAGCGACGGTGGTGTTCAGGTTCTAGGCGCCCGTGCGGTAGTCGATCCCCGCCCTGCGCAAAGGCCGGAATTCATCACGCTTGATTAACGAAATGCGAATGCCTATCATTTGCCGATCGGTTGTACGCTTAGCCAAGCGGGGCACGGAAGCACGCACCCACCCGCCCCTTCGCCCGTGTACATCCCCCGACTACCGGGTCGCCCGCACTACACGGGTGGCGCACCGTCGATGGGACTCGCTGGGCGACGTGCGCGGAGCGCACGGCTGCTGCGTCTGCGCATTCCATCGCTTGTTTCGTCCTGCATGGAATCGCACCGATGGCAATGCCGCTGAACCACCCTCGTCCCACTCTGCTGGCCCTGGCCGTGACCGCACTGATGATCGCCCCGCTGGCCCACGCCGACGGCACTGCCGATCCTTCCGCGCGCACGCTGGATACCGTGAAGGTGACCGCCGATGGCGAGATTCCCAACAGCTATACGGTGAAGGGTGCGCGCAGTGCGACCAAGCTCGACCTGTCACTGCGCGAGACGCCGCAGTCGGTGACGGTCATCACCCGCCAGCGCCTGGATGACATGGGCCTGTTCTCGTTGTCGGACGTGATGGGCCAGGTCACCGGCGTCAGCGTATCGGTCACCGACAGCGAGCGCATCAACTATGTCTCGCGTGGCTACACCATCGAAAACTTCCAGGTCGATGGCATGCTCAATACGTTCGGTGGCTCGGTCAAGACCAACACCGACAACGTCATCTACGAGCGTATCGAAGTGATCCGCGGTGCCACCGGCCTGACCACCGGCGCCGGCGATCCATCCGGCACCATCAGCATGATCCGCAAGCGACCGACCGACACCTTCCAGATGGGTGCCAACCTGACCCTCGGCCGCTGGAGCAACCGGCGCCTGGAAGCCGACCTCGGCGGCCCCGTCGCCTGGGACGGCCGCATTCGTGCACGCATCGTGGCCGCCAAGCAGCAGAGTGATTCGTTCCGCGATGTCTACGCACTGGACAAGGACGTCTTCTACGGCATTGTCCAGGCCGACCTGAGCGACAGCACACTGTTCGAAGTGGGCTATGAACACCAGTCACCCCGCACCACCGGCGTGACCTGGGGTGTAGTGCCCTATTGGGGGGAAGACGGAACGCCGGCCAAACTGCCGCGCTCGACCAACCTGTCCGCATCGTGGAGCAGCTGGCCGATCGTGGAGAAAACCACCTTCGCGCGGCTGGAACAGCAACTGGGCAACGGCTGGTCGGTGAAGGGCAACGTCAGCCATGCGGTGCGCGATACCGACGGCAGCGTCTGGTACGGTGCGGCCGGCAATCCGCGCGCGGACGGCACCGGCATAACGGCGTACATCTCGCACTTCAACCAGCACAGCACGATGGACGTGTTCGACGTCAACGTGGACGGGCCGTTCAAGCTGTTCGGTCGCGAGCATGAGCTTGTGTTCGGCCTGGGCCAATCGGTTCGCAAGGGCGAATCGGAAGCAATGGATTTCAACTACGACACGGCCTATGCGAAGGTGCCTGACTGGCGGCACTGGACCGGCAACGTCCCGGTACTGCCGGTCACCCGTCTCGGCCACTTGTCATCACAGGATGAGCTGCGCCAGCGCGCCGCCTATCTCGCCGCGCGCCTGCGACTTGCCGATCCGCTGCTGGCCGTAGTCGGCGCACGCTACGGCAGCTGGGAAACCCGTAAGTGGGACTATTCCTACGACGCCACCGGCAACCGCACTGGCACCAGGCGCGGCGGCTACAAGCCCGACGATACGCTCACCCCATATGCCGGCCTGATCTACGACTTCAACTCGATTTTCAGCGCCTACGTCAGCTACACCGATATCTTCAAGCCGCAGAGCAACCGCGACCGCAACGGCAACTACCTGGAGCCGATAGTCGGCAACATGTACGAAGCTGGCGTCAAAGCCGAGTTCTTCGGCGGCCTGCTCAATGCCTCCGCCGCCGTATTCGAGGGCAAGCAGGACAACGTCGCCGAGGAGGATGATTCGGTACCGGTCAACTCGCTGCCCGGCGGTGAGCAGGCCTACCGCTCCACCGGCAAGGGCAACAAGGTCAAGGGCTGGGAAATCGAAACCCAGGGCAGTATCGGCGAGCAGTGGAACGTCTCGGCAGGCTTCGCCCACACCGTCATCCGCAACAAGGATGGCGTGCTGCAGCGGACCACGACCCCGCAGGATACCTTCCGCCTCAACACCAGCTGGCGCCCCGGTGGCATCGATGGCCGCTTCTGGCTGGGTGGCGGTGTGACCTGGCAGAGCCGCATCTGGAACACCAGCACCAAGGCGGATCGCAGCAAGGCCAACATCACCCAGGACGCCTTCTATCTGCTGAACCTGGCCGGCGGCTATCGCTTCAGCGAGAACTTCAGCGCGCAGTTGAACATCAACAACCTGCTGGACAAGAAGTACTTCAACAACGTCGGTTTCTACAACGGCGTGTACTGGGGCGAGCCACGCAATGTCACCGTGACACTGCGCTGGAAGCTCTGACCCTCGATGGATGGCACCGGTTCTGCGACCGGTGCCCGGCCACGGATGGCCAACCCCGACGCGCTGCGGTGCGCCGGTTCCTTTTCACTGAAACCTGCAGGAATGCCGTGGACCGCTCGCCCGCAACCGCCAGCCCCCGCACCTTCTTCTCCAGCCCGCGCTGGGGCGTGCTGTCACGCTCGCTGGCGGCGATCTTCGGCGGCTACGCGCTGGCCGCGGTGACCAGCGTGTTCTGCGCGGTGGTCCTGCCCGGCGCACGTGGCCAGACCGTGCTGACCGGCATGCTGCTGGCCATTCTGGTGGCCGCCTGTGCGGCGCTGTGGGCGTTCGCCACCCGCAGCGCGCTGCGTGCGTGGGTCGGCATCCTCGCCCCCACCCTGCTGATGGCAGCCATCGCGCGCATGCTGGGGGCCTGGGCATGAAGAATGGATTCCGCCAGTCGATGGCCTGGCTGCACACCTGGACCGGCCTGCTGGTCGGCTGGTTGCTCCTGCTGATCTTCATGGCCGGCACGGCCAGTTACTACCGCGAGGAAATCAGCCGCTGGATGCGTCCTGAGCTGCCCTCCAGCAACGTCAGCATCGACGTCGCCGCGCAGCGTGCCGTGGATTACCTGCAGGCCAATGCCGCGCAGGCCGAGAACTGGTTCGTAACGTTGCCGCAGCCGCGCAACCCCGCCATGCAGATGTTCTGGCGGCTGCCGCCGGAGCTGGCCGACCCCAGCCGTGGCCGTCGCGGTGGCTTCGGCGACGCAACACTGGACCCGAACACCGGGCAGGCACTGAAGGCCCGCGAGACCCGAGGCGGTGATTTCTTCTACCGCCTGCATTTCGACCTGCACTACATCCCGGTGCTGTGGGCGCGCTACCTGGTCGGCTTCTGCGCGATGTTCATGCTGGTGGCAATCATCACCGGCGTCATCACCCACAAGAAAATCTTCAAGGACTTCTTCACCTTCCGCAAGGACAAGGGCCTGCGGTCCTGGCTCGATTTCCACAACGTCAGCGCGGTGATGGCCCTGCCCTACCACGCGATGATCACCTACACCGGCATCGTCACCCTGATGATCATGTACCTGCCGTGGGGGGTGAAAGTCGCCTACCCACAGGACGAGGACAAGTTCTTCAGCGAAGCCTTCGGCGGCATGCCGGAGGTGACTGCACCTGCCGAAGGCCACGCCACGCCGCTGCCGATCGCGCAGCTGCTGGACAGCGCGCGTGCACACTGGCACGGCGTGGAAGTGGCCGGTTTCACTGTGTCCAATCCGGGCGCCGCCAATGCGGTGATCGACATCCGCCAGCGTGACGGCAAGCGCCTGTCCACCGACACCCCGGCCGTGCGCTACGACATGGTCAACGGCACGCTGCTGGAAGAGACGCCGCCGTCCGGCGGCGCCACCGCTACCCGTGGTGTGCTGTACGGCCTGCATCTGGCGCGCTTCGCCGACTGGGGCCTGCGTGCGCTGTTCTTCCTGTCCGGCCTGGTCGGCTGCCTGATGGTCGCCAGCGGCGTGGTGCTGTGGGCGGTGAAGGAACGACCCAAGCACGCCAAGAGTGGCCGCATCGGCTTCGGCCTGCGCCTGGTCGACGCGTTGAACATCGGCACCGTCGCCGGCCTGCCGATCGCGTTCGCCGCGTACTTCTGGGGCAATCGCCTGCTGCCGCTGGACATCGCCGAACGCTCCACTGCCGAGGCCAACACGTTCTTCTATGCCTGGGGTGCGGCATTGCTGGCCGCCTTCATCTGGCCCAAGCGGATGATGTGGGCATGGCAGCTGTACCTGGGCGCGGCCGCGTTCGCGCTGGTGCCGGTGGTCAATGCACTGACCACGCATGCGCACCTGGGCAACACCCTGCGCAACGGCGACTGGGTGCTGGCCGGCTTTGACCTGTCGATGATCGCCTTCGGTGCGATGCTGGCGTTGTGCGGTTGGCGCATGCAGCGCTGGACGCCGCCGCTGTCTGCGGCCGAGAAGAAGAAGCGTGCCGCGGCGGCGGCGGCCAAGGCCCCGGTGGACGCTGCGGAAACCGCCGAAGCGGAGGCCAGTGCATGATGCTGCTCACATTGACCCTGTCGTTCTCTGCGTTCACCGCGTTGTCGCTGGCGATGGAGAAACACCAGCATGACCTGCATGGCAAGGCCGCGGCCGCGCCGGCACGTCGCACGCAATGGCGGGTGCTGGGTTGGGTGCTACTGACGGTAGCGTTTGCACTGTGCGTGGTCGACCACGGCTGGGCAATGGGCCCGGTACTGTGGCTGGGGGTGATGACCGTGGGCGGCGTGGTGTTGTCGTTCGGGTTGTATCCGTACCGGCCGAAGTGGATCGCACCACTGGCCCTGGCACTGCCCGTGATCGGGCTGCTGGTGGCGTTGGTGTAGCAGAGCCCCCGGGGCCGGATCCCTTGCGCGCAGCGCAGGGGATCCGACCCCGGGCGTCGGCTTACCCCAACCGCTTCAGTTCCCACGCGCGGTGGATGCGCGCGTTGCGCTCGAAATCCGGGCCGATGGTGCGCGCGGTGATCTCGCGGCACTGGGCGAATTCGGCGATGGCGTTCTCTTCCAGCTTGAAGCGGCGGAAGTTGTTGGAGAAATACAGCACGCCACCCGGCGCCAGTCGCGCCACTGCTGCGCGCAGCAGTTTCAGCTGCTCGCGCTGCACGTCGAAGTCGTCGGCACGCGCGGAGTTGGAGAACGTCGGCGGGTCACAGAAGATCACGTCGTACTGCCCGCGGTCACCTTCCAGCCATGCCATCGCATCGGCCTGCACCAACAGGTGCTGGTTGCCGCCCTGCCCGTTCAACGCCAGGTTGTCGTAGCACCACTGCAGGTAAGTCGCCGACAGATCGACGCTGGTGGTGCTGGCCGCGCCGGCCACGGCGGCCTGCACGCTGGCCACGCCGGTGTAGCAGAACAGGTTGAGGAAACGCTTGCCACGCGCCTGCTCGGCCATCATTCGGCGCAGCGGGCGATGATCGAGGAACAGGCCGGTATCAAGGTAGTCGAACAGGTTCACCTGCAGCAGCGCATTGTTCTCGCGCACCACGATGAATTCATCACGCTGTTCGAAACGGCCGTACTTGCTGCCGCCCTTGCCGCGCTCGCGCGACTTCATCGACACCTGCTCCGGCGGCACGCCGAACACTTCCCGTGCAGCGGCCAGCAGTTCGTTGCGGCGACGACGCACGTCGTTCTCTGGAATCGCGGCCGGCGCGGCATATTCCTGCACGTGCAGGAAGGTGCGGCGCTGACCACCGTCTTCTTCGTAGACATCGATGGCCGCCGCATATTCGGGCAGGTCGGCATCGTAGGCACGGAAGCAGGTGATGTCCTCTCGGGCGCGCCAGCTCTTGAACTTCTTCAGGTTCTTGCGCAGGCGGTTGGCCACCATCTGCGCGCCTTCGCTCAGCTCACGCGGCTGAGCCGGGTCGCGTCCGGGCACGGCGATCGGGTCGCAGATGATCAGCGCGCATTCCAGCGCACCGTTGAACATCTGGTACTTCTTGCCCGCACGCAGGCCAGTGGCGAAGGCCAGCTCGTCGTTGCCGCACAGCAGGCTCGCACGCCACTGCGGCACCGCCTTCTGCAGCGCGTTGCCCAGCGCACGGTACAACGCCGGATCGGCGGCCAGGCGCTCGTCGTACGGCGGATTGCAGACTACCGCGCCAATTTCCTGCTCCGGCGCAGCCAGGTCGGCTACGTCTGCGCGAGTGAAACGGATGGCGTGGGCGACGCCGGCAACTTCAGCGTTCTCGCGCGCCGCCTGGATCGCGGTCGGGTCGATGTCGCTACCGTGGATGACCGGCTTCAGCGCGGCCAGGCCAGCTGCTTCGCGGTCACGTGCCTCGCTCTGGATGGTCTTCCAGGCGGCCTTGTCGAAGCCCAGCCAGCGGCTCGGCGGCAGGCTGCCGTGGCGCATCAGGCCGGGCGCAACGTCGGCGGCCATCAGCGCACCTTCGATCAGCAGCGTGCCGCTGCCGCACATCGGGTCCAGCAGGCCACCACCGGCGGCGTGCAGGCGCGGCCACTGCGCACGCAGCAGCAGCGCGGCAGCCAGGTTTTCCTTCAGCGGCGCTTCGTGGGCGGCACCTCGCCAGCCACGGCGGTGCAGCGAGCCGCCGCCGAGGTCGATCGACAGCGAGGCACGGCCCTTGCGCAGTGACAGGTTCACGCGCACGTCCGGCAGGTCGGTGTTGACCGAAGGGCGCTCGAGGCCTTCGTCACGCATGCGGTCGACAATGGCGTCCTTGATCCGCTGCGCAGCGAAGCGCGCATGGGTGATCTTGTCGCCGGACACGTGCGCATCCACCGCCAGGGTCATTTCCGGCTTGATGTGCTCGTGCCACGGCAGGGCGCGCACACCGTCGTACAGGGCCTGCTCGTCCGGGCACTCGAACGCGTCGATCGGCCACAGCACACGACTGGCCAGGCGCGACCACATCACGATCCGCAGCGCCTGCTCCAGTTCGCCCTCGGCGTTGACGCCGGCAATGGTAGCAGTGGCCTTTTCCAGGCCCAGGGCCGACAGCTCATCGGCAAGCAGGTATTCCAGGCCCTTGGCGCAGGAGACAAAAAATTTCACGGGATCGGTTCACAGGTGGTCAGGCACGGCAGGAAGCCGGGCCATTCAAGAGGGAGGGCCGTGGACACGGCCGGCAGGCCCGCGCCGGGGGCGGCGGGGCTGCCATTGTAGTCAATGCGGGCGGGCGCGCCGTGCGCCCGGGCTTCACAGCTGGCGCAACAGGCGCTCAAAGGCCTGCGCAGAGGCCTCCACATGCCGTTCCAGGCGGTGGCCGTCGTCGACCAGCAGCAGCTGCGCCGAACGCGCCTGGGCCCAGGCAATCACGCCTGCGGCCGGCACCACCTCGTCATGCCAGGCCTGCACCACCGTGGTCGGCACCGGCGCGGCGTCCAGCGCCGGCATCGGACCCATGGTGGTCGGCGGCACCATCAGGAACAGGCCGGCCACCGGCACCTGCAACGAGGCGATGGCGGAGATATAGGCGCCCAGGCTGGAGCCGGCCAGCACCACCGGGCCCTGCTGGGCGGCGATGGCGGTGCGTTCGACCAGGCGGCGCAGGCGGGTCGGCACGTCGCCCACAAGGCTGACCTCGCTCATCGCGTCCAGGTCGGTGTAGTCCGGGCGCTCATGGGTCCAGCCCAGGCGCTGCGCCACGTCGGCCAGCGCGGTGACCTTGGTCGCCTCCGGGCCGCTCTCGAAACCGTGGGACAGGATGCAATGGCCGCGGCTCATGCGCGCGCTCCAGGCGAGCGGGCCAACGAGGAAAGGAAAGGCAGGTTCATGCCGCAATGCTAGCATCGCCAGATGCCCAACCCGCTCCTGCCCGGCCTGCAGCTGCAGCCCCTGCCCTACCAAGACCGCCTGCCGCTGCGCGACCCGGCCACGCTGGAGATGGTGGTGATCCACTGCACCGAGCTGCCCGATCTGGCGATGGCCCGCGAGTACGGCGAGCGCGTGCTGTACGACAGCGGCGCCGGCAACAGCGGTCACTTCTACATCGACCGCGATGGCAGCGTGGTGCAGTACGTGGCACCGGAACGCGTGGCCCACCACGTGCGCGGCATGAACGCACACACGCTGGGCATCGAGCTGGTCAATACCGGCCGCTACCCGCACTGGTTCGACAGCCGCCAGCAGGCGATGGACGAGGCCTACACCGAGGCGCAGCTGCAGGCGCTGGAGCAGCTGCTGCTGGCGCTGGTAGCGCGCTTTCCGTCGCTGCGGCGGATTGCCGGGCACGACCAGCTGGACCTGGAGCAGGTGCCGGCCAGCGATGACCCGGCGCTGATGGTGGCGCGCAAGCGCGACCCGGGGCCGTTGTTCCCGTGGGCACGGATTCTGGCGAAGGTGCCGCTGCAGGGGTTGGAGTAAGCAGCAGGGCTGCGCCCTGCACCTGCAGAGGCAACGTCAACGTCAACGTCAACTTCAAACGCTGGCATTGCGTGGGATGGCGAGGTGGGTCCGGTTGCGAGGGACGCCGTAAACCCGTCCATGGGGGCTTGGCGGCGGCATCCATGCCGCGGACACCCTCGCAACCGGACCCACTCCGCCTTCGACAGATCTCCGCGATCTGCCGGATACCCGGGGTCGGATCCCGTTGCTACGCAACGGGCTCTGACCCCAATCTGCATTCGATGGGGTCGGTCGATGGGGGCACAGCCGTTTCCCGCTGGGAAACTGATCCGACCCCGCGCGGCTCAGGCGCCGGTCGCGACCGGGCGGCTGCTGTCGCTCACCCAGCCGCTCCAGGAATCGGCATAGATGCGTGCGCCGGACAGACCGGCCGCTTCCATCGCCAGCAACAGGTGGCAGGCGGTCACGCCGGAGCCGCACATCAGCACCACCTGCTGCGGATCGCGGTTACCAATCACGCCCTGCAGTTCGGCACGCAGTTCCTGTGCATCGCGCAGGTGGCCGTCGACTACGTTCAGCGCAAACGGACGGTTGACCGCACCGGGCACATGGCCGGCGACCGGATCCAGCGGCTCCACTTCACCACGGAAGCGTTCGCCCGCGCGTGCGTCGACCAGCCAACCCGGCGCATGCTTCAAACGGGCGGTGATTTCGTCGGCATTGGCGATCTGAGCGGTGTCGAAACGGCCCGGGTAAGCCGGCAGCGCCGTTACTTCGCCCTGGCCGGTTGCCAACGCATGACCTGCGGCCTGCCAGGCGGCGATGCCACCGTCGAGCACGGCCACCTTGTCGTGCCCGATCAGGCGCAGCAGCCACCACAGACGCGAAGCGGCCATGCTGCCGTCGCTGCCGTCGTAGACCACCACCTGTGTATCGGGACCGATACCCCATCGACCCAGCGTCGCGGCAAAGGCATCGCTGTCCGGCAACGGATGGCGGCCGTGGCCGACGCGCCCCAGATCGGACAGATCGCGGTTGAGATCGGCATACACCGCGCCCGGAACATGCCCCGCAAGGTACTGGCCGCTGCCGGCCTGCGGATCGGCCAGCGAGGAACGCGCATCGACCACGCGCACTGCCGTGCTGGCGGTGGCACGCGCGTCGACCACGCGTACGTCCTCGCCCAGGGCAGCGGCCAGGGTGGCGACATCGACCAGGGTGGTCCACGGCGGATCGATCGGCTTCATTGCACTTGCTCCAGGCGGCGACGCAGGTTGTACAGGATGGCCGCGGTCGCCCCCCAGATACGCTGGCCCGGCCAGCCGTATTCGAGGACGTGGCGGACGCGGCCGCGATGATTGATTTCGACCTGGCGCAGGTTGTCGGCGGCCATCAGGTAGTCCAGCGGCACCTCGAACACCTCGGCCACTTCGCTGGGTTGCGGCACCGGCACGAAATCCGGATCGACCACCGCCACCACCGGGGTGACCCGGTAGCCGGTGATGGTCACGAACGGATCGAGATAGCCCAATGCCTGCACCTGGCCAGGTGCCAACGCGATCTCTTCCTGGCTCTCGCGCAGTGCGGCCGCCAGTGCGTCGCGGTCATCGGGTTCGGTACGACCACCGGGGAATCCAACCTGGCCACCATGCGTGCGCAGGGTTTCGGTGCGGCGGGTGAGGATCACCTGTGCACCGTTGGCGCGCGGCACGATACCGGCCAGCACCGCCGCTTCCACTGGCGGTCCCGGCAGCAGCAGGTCGATCAGTTCGCTGCGGTTCCAGCCATCGCCCGCGGGGGGATCGGCCAGCGGATGCAGCGCGCGCATCAGACGGTGATGGTCGGCCAGTGAGCCGCGCAGGGATTGCTGGAGTTGTTCGCGCAATGGCTGCACGCGATGCAGGATGCGACTGCGTTCGTCGTTGCTCATCGACGACCACCGTGCGATTTCATCGAGATGGCGCCCGCAGCCGGTGCACTGCCGGTCTGGATCCAGCTTGCACACGCCGATGCAGGGACTTGCGACAACACGCGCCGTTTCTTCCATTGTTTGCACCCGGCAACAGTAGCGCGATTAGGCTGGATTTGCGCGGGGTGAAGATGCGGCGCTCGGCACGCTGGCTGCGAGGTGGAGCGTGAACGGTAGAGTCGACTGTCAGTCGACTATCGCGCGTAGCGCGGGGATTTCCCCAGGCTGGCCGCAGAGCAGTCAACTGACAGTCGACTCTGCGACCGCGCGCAAACAAAAACGCGCCGGTGGGATCACCGGCGCGTTGATGTTGACGCTGTTTCTTACTTGACGCTGACCAGCTTGATCTCGAACTGCACAGCCACGTTCGGCGGGAACGGGGTGCGCGGGTCGGCACCGTAGGCCTGGTCCGGCGGCAGGGTGACTTCCCACTTCGAGCCTGCCGGCATCTGCAGCAGGGTCTCGCGCATGGCCTTCATTTCGACTTCGCTGACCTTGATCGACGGGATCTGCTGGGCCGGGCGGGCTTCGGTCGGGCGCTGGCCGTACGGGAACGGACCGGCCACTTCCAGCTGCACGGTGCTGGCCTGGGTCGGCTTGGCACCCTTGCCGGCTTCGACCACGCGGTACTGGACGCCGCTCGGCAGGGACTGCACGCCGGCCTTGGCCTTGTTCGCCGCGATGAACTGGTCGCTCTTGGTCTTGTTTTCGGCAGCAGCCTTTTCGTACTCGGCCTTGGCAGCCTGGGCACGGCCCTGCTCGCGCTTCTGGAACGCTTCAACGGCCGGCTTCAGCTGCTCGGCGGTGATGGCCGGCTGCTTCTTGGCGTAGGCGTCCTGCAGGCCCTTCACCACCGAGTTGATGTCCAGCTGCTCACCGCGACCGGTCAGCTCCGCCAGGTTGTTGCCGTAGTCGTAACCGAAGTAATAACTCAGCTTGCCCTTCTCGGACGCGATGTCCTGGGCGAAGGCATTGCCCGTCAGGGCCAGGGCCGCGACGGCGACCGCGATAGAACGCAACTTCATCAAACAGTTCTCCAGGGGTGGTAACTCAGGGACGTTCTGCGCCGCCCTGAGGCGACGGGTTAGGATAACGGGCGCAACGTGTAACCGCTACTCACGATGCAGGCTATGACCCGTCTGCGTTTGCAGAGTTCAATATCACTATTTTTTAACGTTTCTGGAGTTTCCCCGTGGCAGATGCCCTGATCGCTGTCGCCGACGACGGCGCCATCCGCACCGTGACCGTCCAGCGCCCGGACAAGCTCAACGCCCTGAACGCCGCGACCCTGCAGTCCCTGGCCGAGGCGTTCAGCGCGGCCGCCGCCGACCCGGAGGTGCGCGTGGTGGTGCTGACCGGTGCCGGCCCTAAGGCCTTCGTGGCGGGCGCCGACATCGCCGAAATGAACACACTCAGTGCGGTTCAGGGACGTGATTTCTCGCTGCTGGGCCAGGCGCTGATGCGCCAGATCGAACGCATGCCCAAGCCGGTCATCGCCCGTGTGAACGGCTTTGCGCTGGGCGGCGGGCTGGAACTGGCGATGGCCTGCCACCTGCGCATCGCCGCCGATAGCGCCAAGGTCGGCCAACCGGAAATCAACCTTGGCCTGATTCCCGGCTTTGGTGGCAGCCAGCGCCTGCTGCGCCTGTGCGGCCACGCCGCCACCCTGGAACTGTGCCTGCTGGGTGCTCCGATCAACGCGGCGCGTGCGCTGGAACTGGGCATCGTCAACGAGGTGGTCCCCGCCGCCGAACTGGACAATCGCGTGCAGGACGTCGCCCGCCAGTTGGCGCGCTCGGCGCCGCTGGCCCTGCGCGGCCTGCTTGATGCCGTGCACGTGGGTGGCGAATGCAGCCTGGAAGCGGGGCTGGAGTACGAAAGCGCGCAGTTCGGCCTGCTGTTCGCCACCGAGGACATGCGCGAAGGAACCAGCGCGTTCCTGCAGCGCCGCCCGCCGGCCTTCCAGAACCGCTGACGCCATGGCATCCCGACCCAACCCCGCGCAACTGTTCGCCCGGGTCCAGGCAGACGATCTCGATGGCGCCCTGCAGGCCGGCCTGATGGACTATGTGGCCCGTACCGGCGACGAACAGCTGGTACCCGGCCACCCGGAGCTTCCACAACGCCTGCACCAGGCCCAGCAGCAGCTGCAGAACGCCTGGGCCGCACGCGAACGCTACCGCACCCGTGCCGTGCGTCTGGCGCGGCGTGAGGCCGAACGCGACGCAAGGCGCACGCCCGCCGCAGCACCGGATATGAAGCCCGCACTGCCCGCCGCAGCGGCCGCGATTCTCGCCCGGGCCAAGGCCCGCGCCACCGGCAAGGAACAGTAATGGCCGCGAAGAAGACCGCGCGCGCACCTGCGCGCCGTGGCAGCATGATGCCGCGCGCCGACGTGGTGGAAATGTTCACCCGGCTGCGCGAACTCAATCCGCACCCGAAGACCGAGCTGGAATACAGCTCGCCGTTCGAACTGCTGGTGGCGGTCGCGCTGTCGGCGCAGGCCACCGACGTGGGCGTCAACAAGGCCACGCGCCGCCTGTTCCCGGTGGCCAATACCCCGGCAAAGATCCTCGCACTTGGCGAGGACGGACTGAAGCAGTACATCGCCACCATCGGTCTGTTCAATGCCAAGGCAAAGAACGTGATCGCCACCTGCGCGATCCTGCTGGAGAAGCACGGCGGTGAAGTTCCGCGCGATCGCGATGAACTGGAAGCGCTGCCGGGCGTGGGCCGCAAGACCGCCAACGTGGTGCTCAACACTGCGTTCGGTGAGCCGGTGATGGCGGTGGACACGCATATATTCCGCGTCTCCAACCGCACCGGCCTGGCACCAGGCAGGAATGTGCGCGAAGTGGAAGACAAACTGGTGAAGGCCATTCCGGCCGAGTTCCTGCTCGACGCGCATCACTGGCTGATCCTGCACGGACGTTATGTATGCAAGGCGCGCAAGCCGGATTGCCCGGGCTGCGTGATCGCCGACCTGTGCCGGTTCAAGGAAAAGACCACGGCCGAGGCGTGACCGCGTTCGTGGTGTGACAGAACAAAGACGGCGGGCACAAGGCCCGCCGTCTTCGTTTGCAGACAAGGTGCTTCAGGTGATCAGAACGACAGGTCGCCCCAGACGCCGAATTCCTTGGTCTTGTCGTTCTTCTTGTCGCCGGCGTTGGCCAGGTGCGTGTACTTGTACACAGTCGACAGCTTGAGGTTCTTCATGACCGGGAACTCGACACCGACGTTCCAGTACTTGTCGCTCAGGGTCGGGTCCAGGGTCTTGCTGACGTCGGTGTCATCGTAACGACCGAACACGTTGATGCCGCCGTCGGTGACGCGCACGCTGCCCCACACCGACCAGCCGCTGGTCTTGTCGGTAGCAACGGTCATCACGTTGTTGAGGTTCTTGGCCTGGAAGTACTCGCCACCGACGCGGAAGTCGCTGCTGGCGTAGGCGACCATCGCATTGGCGCGGGTATAGGTGTTCTCGGCGCTCTGGATGTCGGTTTCCTTGCCCAGCTTGCCGCTGTAGCCACCGACGGCAACCACGAAGTTCTCGTTCGGGGTATAGGCCGCGCGACCTTCCACGTCCATGCCCTTGCTGCGGGTCGGGTTCTTGTAGCCGGCGCCGGACACGACCGAGACCGCGTAGTTGAAGTTGTTGCCCAGGTTGCCGAAGCCATGCAGGCCCCAGTCGGACGAGTTGCCGTACTTCAGGCGATCGGTCAGGGTGTTCTCGACATAACGCATGCCGTAGAACTTCTCGACGTACGGGATCCACGGCATGTCGGCGGCACCGACGCGCAGGTTGAAGGCCGGGTCGAAGCTGCCCTGCACGTAGGCCTTCTTGACGAACAGTTCGGTGTTGCCGATGGCCGAGCTGTACTGGAAGTCGGTGGTCAGGTTGGCCGACCAGATGTCGTTGAACTTGTGGTCGACGGTCAGGTAGAAGCGCTTGACGTCCAGACCGGTGCCGCTTGCGGCGGTGTCCTTGCCGTTGCTGGTCTTGTCGATGTTGGTCAGGTCGAAGAACATGCGACCGCCGATCTTGTTGTCATTGACCAGCTTGGCCAGCTTGTCGACGCTGGTCTGGGTCTTCTGTGCACCTTCCAGAGCCTGGGCCTGGGTGATGTTCACTTCGGACTGCGCATCGGACTGTGCCTGCAGCGCCTGCGAATCGTTCTGCAACTGCTGGACCTGGGCCTGCAGGGCAGCGATCTGCGCCTGCAGCTGCTGCAGCTGTGCCTGGGATACGCCCGTGCTGGCGGGAGCTGCGAAGGCGTCGGCGGAAACCAGACCGAGGCTTGCAACGACCGCGGCGGCGAGCAAATGGGAACGCATTTTGGATTTCTCCAGAGGGTTGGAATGGCTTGGGCAGAACGCCACGCCGGCAGGCCGGTCAAGCGTTTTGCGAACATTCCGTTAAAACCATGACAGCCGAATGACAACCTGAGCACCAACCACAGATTTCTTCGTGCGGTCATGCGCACGACTCATTTGCCGCCACATCCTTGTCGAACCCTTGCGGCATATGGCGTCACGTATCAGCGTTCATGCGCGGACCTGTCGCTGCGGGACCTTCACCGGCACCGCTGGTTTCGCGTGGATGACGCAGCATCACTGCGGAATGCCATGCCGCGACGGCATTGACGACCACTCCGGACAGGCCATCAGCGACATATAGAGCGTGATCGCAACCGGGCCACGCCCGTCTCCGGCGCATCGGTCATCACGTTGCCAGCGGTACGCAGAACCTTCACACCCCTGCTGTGCGGGCGCCGGACAACGCTGTAACGGTTGCGTCATACAACGGTCCCTGCGCTGTCATCGAACCGTTATGGAATGTGCGCCGGGCGGGTAACCCCGCATCCCAATCAACCCAGGAGCCACCCCGTGATCCACGCCTTCAAGTCGCGCGTTGCCGTTGCCGTCTTCGCAGCGTCGTCCGTGTTCGCCGCCAACGCCGCTGAAATCACCGGTGCGGGCGCCTCGTTCATCTACCCGGTGATGTCGAAGTGGTCGGCCGACTACAACGCCGCCACCAGCAACAAGGTCAACTACCAGTCGATCGGCTCCGGTGGTGGTATCGCCCAGATCAAGGCCAAGACCGTTGATTTCGGCTCCTCCGACGCCCCGCTGAAGCCGGAAGAACTGGCCGCTGCGGGCCTGGCCCAGTTCCCGTCGGTGATCGGCGGCGTGGTGCCGGTGGTCAACGTTGCCGGCATCGCTCCGGGCGCGCTGAAGCTGGACGGCACCGTGCTGGCAAACATCTTCCTGGGCAAGATCAAGACCTGGAACGACCCGGCCATCGCTGCGCTGAACCCGGGCGTGACCCTGCCGAGCGCCAAGATCACCGTCGTGCACCGTTCGGATGGTTCGGGCACCACCTTCAACTTCGTCAACTACCTGTCCAAGGTCAGCCCGGAGTGGAAGACCTCGGTCGGTGAAGGCACCTCGGTCCAGTGGCCGGCCGGCATCGGTGGCAAGGGCAACGAAGGCGTTGCTGCCTACGTGAAGCAGATCAAGGGGGGCATCGGCTATGTCGAACTGTCCTACGCACTGCAGAACAAGCTGTCGTACACCGCCATGAAGAACGCTGCCGGCAAGTTCGTGCAGCCGAGCGACGCCTCGTTCGCCGCCGCCGCTGCCAGCGCCGACTGGGCCAGCGCCAAGGACTTCTACCTGGTGATGACCAACGCGCCAGGCGCCGAGTCCTGGCCGATCACCGCCACCAACTTCATCCTGGTGCACAAGAAGCCGAAGAACCCTGCCAACGGCAAGGCCACCCAGGAGTTCTTCCGCTGGGTCTACAAGAGCGGCGACGCCCAGGCCCGCCAGCTGGACTACGTGCCGCTGCCGGACAGCCTGGTGCGCCAGATCGAGACCTACTGGACGCAGAACCTGAAGTAAGCGCGTTCCCCCGCAGGAATGGGATCGGCGGGCCCTCTCTCCCCCGCCGATCCCACCCGGGCGCGAGATCCTCGAGATCTCGCGCTCTTCTTGTTTTTTGGGGTTGGTCGTGAAAGGCGCTGCGCTGTCGCTGGTCCGTAGTTGAGTCGGTGCGCAGATCCGGGGTCTCCGGGCCCCTGCCGGGTCGGAGCCAGCCCTGTGAAACCCTTGTCGGAACGTGATCGAGGACACCTCTGTCATGGTCGTAATACGGTTGTAACAAAAACATCATTTCATAGCCGCATCCGCCGACGCCGTCGGCTCTACCCCGCTATGGAGTGACCATGAAACTGCACTCGGCCGGCCTCGCCGCCCTTTCCCTGGCCATCGCCCTGGGCCTGTCGGCCTGCGGTGGCGACAAGCAGGCCGCGCAGCAGCCAGCTGCCGACGGTGCCGCCGCCCCGGCCGCTGCCGGTGCCAAGGTGACCGCCGAAGTGTCCGGTGCCGGCGCTTCCTTCATCTTCCCGCTGGTTTCCAAGTGGTCGGCTGACTACAACGCCAGCACCGGTGCCAAGATCAACTATCAGTCGATCGGCTCCGGTGGCGGCATCGCCCAGATCAAGGCCGGCACGGTCGACTTCGGTTCCTCCGACAAGCCGCTGAGCAGCGAAGAGCTGGCCCAGGCCGGCCTGGCGCAGTTCCCGTCCGCCATCGGCGGCGTGGTCCCGGTGGTCAATATCGAAGGCCTGGAAGGCGGCAAGCTGCGCCTGAGCGGCGCCCTGCTGGCCGACATCTTCCTGGGCAAGGTCAAGACCTGGAACGACCCGGCCATCGTCGCCGCCAACCCGGGCGTGAAGCTGCCGGACGGCAAGATCACCCTGGTCCACCGTTCGGACGGTTCGGGCACCACCTTCAACTTCTCCAACTACCTGTCCAAGGTCAGCCCGGAGTGGAAGACCAAGGTCGGCGAAGGCACCTCGGTGCAGTGGCCGGACGGCGTCGGTGGCAAGGGCAATGAAGGCGTCGCCTCGTACGTGAAGCAGATCAAGGGTTCGATCGGCTACGTCGAACTGGCCTACGCGCTGCAGAACGGCATGCCGTACACCGCCATGCAGAACGCCGCCGGCAACTGGGTCGAGCCGAGCGCGGAAACCTTCGCCGCTGCGGCCGCCAGCGCCGACTGGGCCAGCGCCAAGGACTTCAACCTGGTCATCACCAACGCCCCGGGCGAGCAGGCGTGGCCGATCACCGCCACCAACTTCATGCTGATGCAGAAGCAGCCGAAGGATGCCAAGCGCAACCAGGACACCCTGGCCTTCTTCAAGTGGGCCTTCGAGAACGGCCAGGCCCAGGCCAACGAGCTGCACTACGTGCCGCTGCCGGCCGACCTGGTCAAGCAGATCGAGGCCTACTGGGCGACCGACCTGAAGTGATGGACATGACGGTGCCCGCCCTGCGCGGGCACCGCCTCTGCCACGCCGTGCCGCCCCGCCCCTTCCTGGCCCCGCCGTCCCCATGAATGCCATCGCCCAGCCTGTAGCCGCCCCGTCCACGCGTGATGCGCGTGATGCCCGCAACGACAAACTGTTCCGATGGGTGCTGGTCGGCACCGTCATCTTCGTCCTCATCGCCCTGGCCTGCGCCGCGCTGTCGATGCTGTGGGGCGGCCGCCATGCCCTGCAGATGCAGGGCCTGAGCTTCTTCTTCTCCGCCGACTGGAATCCGGTCGAAAACAAGTTCGGTGCCCTCGCACCGATCTACGGCACCCTGGTCACCGCCGCCATCGCGATGGTCATCGCCGTGCCGGTCAGCTTCGGCATCGCCTTCTTCCTCACCGAAGTCGCGCCGCGCTGGCTGCGTGGCCCGGTCGGTACCGCCATCGAACTGCTGGCCGGTATTCCCTCGATCATCTACGGCATGTGGGGCCTGTTCGTGCTGGTGCCGGTGATGACCGAGTACGTCACTCCGTTCCTCAACGAGACCCTGGGCGAATGGCCGATCATCGGTCCCATGTTCCAGGGCCCGCCGCTGGGCATCGGCATGCTCACCGCCGGTTTCGTGCTGGCCATCATGGTCATTCCGTTCATCTCCTCGGTGATGCGCGAAGTGTTCCTGACCGTGCCGACCCGCCTGAAGGAATCGGCCTATGCGCTGGGTTCCACCAAGTGGGAAGTGAGCTGGGACATCGTGCTGCCCTACACCCGCTCGGCGGTGATCGGCGGCATCTTCCTCGGCCTCGGCCGTGCCCTGGGCGAGACCATGGCGGTGGCCTTCGTGATCGGCAACAGCGTGCGCCTGTCGCCGTCGCTGCTGGAACCGGGCACCACCATCGCCGCGCTGATCGCCAATGATTTCGGCGAAGCCACTGAAACCTACCGCTCGGCCCTGCTGCTGCTCGGCTTCGTCCTCTTCATCGTCACCTTCGTGGTGCTGGCCATCGCCCGCCTGATGCTGATGCGCCTGTCCCGCAAGGAGGGCAACTGATGTCCAGCACCGCTGATTCGCTGTACCTGCGCCGCCGCATCGGCAATGTCATCGCCATTGCCGCGTCCTGCGCCACCGCCCTGTTCGGCCTGTTCTTCCTGGGCTGGATCCTGTTCACCCTGGCCTCCAAGGGCCTGGCCGGCATCAACCTGGATCTGTTCACCAAGATGACGCCACCGCCGATGCAGGAAGGCGGTCTCGCCAACGCCTTCTTCGGCAGCGCGGTGATGTGTGCGCTGGCAATCGGCATCGGCACCCCGCTGGGCGTGCTGGCTGGCACCTGGCTGGCCGAATACGGCAACGCCCGCAAGGCCGGCACCGTGGTCCGCTTCGTCAACGACATCCTGCTGTCGGCGCCGTCGATCGTACTCGGCCTGTTCGTCTACACGCTGTACGTGATGCAGACCGGCGGCAACTTCTCGGCATTCGCCGGTGCGCTGTCGCTGGCCTTCATCGTGCTGCCGGTGGTGGTGCGCACCACCGACGAGATGCTGCGCCTGGTGCCCTCGCAGATGCGTGAAGCGGCGCTGTCGCTGGGTATCCCGCAGTGGAAGGTGATCGTGCAGGTGCTGTACCGCAGTGCCTCGGCCGGCATCATCACCGGCATCCTGCTGGCACTCGCCCGCATCTCCGGCGAGACCGCACCGCTGCTGTTCACTGCCTTCGGCAACCAGTACTGGAACAACAACATCTTCCAGCCGATGGCCTCGGTGCCGGTGGTGATGAACCAGTTCGCCGGCAGCCCGTATGAATCCTGGCAGGTGCTGGCCTGGGCCGGTGCCCTGGTGCTGACTGTCTTCGTGTTGCTGGTCAGCCTTGCCGCCCGCGGCATCCTGCTGCGCAACCGTATCTCCCATGACTGACCTTTCCGTGGATAACGCCATGAACGACCTTTCCAACGCCGTGCCGATGCAGCGCATCGCCGTGCCGTCCTCGCACGAGAGCCTGCACACGCCGTCGCCGGTGAAGCTGGCTGCGCGTGGACTGGACTTCTACTACGACAAGTTCCATGCCCTGAAGGGCATCAACCTGGAGATTCCGGAAAAGCGCGTGACCGCGCTGATCGGTCCCTCCGGCTGCGGCAAGTCGACCCTGCTGCGCATCTTCAACCGCATCTACGCGCTGTACCCGAAGCTGGAAGCGCGTGGTGAAGTGCTGCTGGACGGCGAAAACATCCTGTCGCCGAAGTACCCGATGAACCGCCTGCGCAGCAAGGTGGGCATGGTGTTCCAGAAGCCGGTGCCGTTCCCGATGACCATCTTCGAGAACGTGGCCTACGGCATCCGCCACCACGAGAAACTGAGCAAGGCCGACATGGCCGACCGCGTCGAGCAGGCGCTGCGCCAGGGCGCGCTGTGGGACGAAGTGAAGGACAAGCTGGGGCAGAGCGCACTGGGCCTGTCCGGTGGCCAGCAGCAGCGTCTGTGCATCGCCCGTGCGGTGGCCCTGCGCCCGTCGGTGCTGCTGCTGGACGAGCCGACCTCGGCGCTGGACCCGATCTCCACCAGCCGCATCGAGCAGCTGGTGGAAGAACTCAAGCACGAGTACACCATCGTCATCGTCACCCACAACATGCAGCAGGCCGCGCGCGTGTCCGACTACACGGCCTTCATGTACCTGGGCGACCTGATCGAGCACGACCGCACCGAAGTGATCTTCTCGCAGCCGTCGCAGCGGCAGACCGAGGATTACATCACCGGTCGCTTCGGCTGAAACGTCAGTCGAGCATGGCTCGACTCTACAGACAACGTCAGTCGAGCAAGGCTCGACTCTACAGAGTGGAATGAACATGAATCTTCCCAACGACCACATCGTCAAGAGCTACGACGAAGAGCAGCAGCGCCTGGTGGCCGAAATCGTGCGCATGGGCGAGATGGCCGTCGCCCAGCTGGAAGCGGCGATGGACGTGATCGAGAAGCGCGACGAGAACGCTGCCCATCGCATCATCGCCAACGACGAAGCGATCGATGCCCTGGAGCAGCAGATCAGCCACGATGTGATGCGCCTGGCGCTGCGTGGCCCGATGGCGCGCGACCTGCGCGAGATCCTCGCCGGCCTGCGCATTCCGGCCGACATCGAGCGCATCGGTGACTACGCTGCCAACGTCGCCAAGCGCTCGATCGCGCTGGGCAAGGTGCCGCCGCTGCCGCAGATCCAGGGCCTGCGTGCGCTGGGCCGCCTGGCCGCGCAGCAGGTCCGCCGTGCCATTGCCGCCTACCGCGACAATGACGCCGACGCCGCGCTGGAACTGCGCGAGGACGACGCCCGCCTGGACGCGCAGTACACCGCGCTGTTCCGCGAGCTGCTGACCTACATGATGGAAGACCCGCGCAACATCACCCCGTGCACCCATCTGTTGTTCATGGCCAAGAACCTGGAGCGCGTGGGCGACCATGCCACCAACATCGCCGAGAACGTGTGGTTCCTGGTGCATGGCGAGCAGCCGCTGCCGCCGCGTGAAAAGCGCGACGAGACGTCCAGCACCGGCCAGATCTGATACTGCACTGCAACACCGGAGTTGACTCCAAGGTGGCCGCTGTCCTGCTGACAGCGGCCTTTTTGTTTTGGGCGTTCCGGCGGTTCATCCCAGCATGGCGTGGCCTACCGGGCCGCTGGTCTCCCCTTCTGTAACAAACCTCACGAAAATTTGAGTTCTTGGCGAGGATTCGTTGAGTAGGATCGCTGCACCATCGCTTCCACCGGCATCCCTGCCGGCTACCCGGGCATCCGCCCACACCACCCAGGAGCACCACCGATGAGCAGTTCCAACAAGACCCTGTCCCTGCTGACTGCTACCGCCCTGGCCGCTGGCCTGGGCATGACCGCCAGCGCCTCGGCGCTGAGCATGAGTGACCTGGCCCAGGGCTATCTGGTCGCTGGCCAGGCCGCCAAGGCCACCACCGATGCCAAGGCAGCGGACACCAAGATGGCCGCTGATGCGACCAAGCACGCCGAAGGCAAATGTGGTGCCGACGGCAAGAGCGCTGAAGGCAAGTGCGGCGCCGACAAGGGCAAGGCCGCTACCGGCGCTGCCGCGGGTGCCAAGACCAAGGCCGGCGACAAGAAGTCGGCCGAAGGCAAGTGCGGCGAAGGCAAGTGCGGTGCCAAGCACTGACGTCCGCGCCAGCGTCGTCCACCCGCGGTCGCCGCTTCGTGCGGCGGCCGCCGGGTTGGGCCTGCGCCGGGCGCTGCTGCAGGATCTGCGCGATGCGCCGGCCGGTGACTTCGACTTCCTCGAATGTGCGCCGGAGAACTGGATCCATGTCGGCGGCCCGGCCGGTGATGCACTGGCCGAATTGGCACAGCGCCATCCTCTGAGCTGCCATGGCCTGTCATTGTCACTGGGCGGCAGCGCGCCGCTGGATACGCAGCTGCTGGAGCAGGTCGGCCAGTTCCTCGACACGCACCGCGTGCCGCTGTACAGCGAACACCTGAGCTATTGCAGCGACGACGGCCACCTCTACGACCTGCTGCCGATTCCCTTCACCGACGAAGCCGTGCGCCATACCGCGGCACGCATCGCGTGCGTGCAGGACATTCTCGGCCGCCGCATCGCGGTGGAGAACGTCTCCTACTACCTGGCACCGGAACCGGCGATGGACGAACTTGCCTTCACCAACGCGGTACTTGCCGAAGCCGACTGCGACCTGCTGCTGGACGTCAACAACGTCTACGTCAACGCCTGCAACCACGGCTATGACGCCGACACCTTCATCGCCGGACTGCCCGCGCAGCGCATCGTCTGCCTGCACGTGGCGGGGCACCTGGACGAAGCCCCGGACCTGAAGATCGATACCCATGGCAGTGCTGTGATCGACCCGGTCTGGGATTTGCTGGCGCGTACCTATGCACGCATCGGCGCGCGCCCGACCCTGCTCGAACGCGATTTCAACTTCCCGCCCTATGCAGAACTGCAGGCTGAGCTGCAGACCATCCGCCGCCTGCAGGCCACGCACGCCGAGAAAGCGCATGGCTGATGCTCCCGACAGTCTGCGCGCACAACAGCACGCGTTCACCGCGCACCTGCGTGATCCGCAGGCGGTGGCCGCACCGGCCGGGCTGGAACCCCGGCGGGTGGCGGTATACCAGCGGCTGCTGTCCAACAACCTGCTCGGCCTGTTGAGCAACGGCTTCCCGGTCTGCGTGCGCCTGCTCGGAGAACCGGCCTGGAGTGCGCTGGTCCGCCAGTACTTCGCCACCCATCGCTGCCAGACGCCGCTGTTCACCGAACTGGCCGCCGAATTCGTGCAGTGGCTGCAGGCGCAGCCACAACTGCCGCACCCGGCGTTGGCCGAACTTGCTCATTACGAGTGGGTGGAGACCGCGCTGTACCAGCTGCAGGCCGAGCCGCTGCCGGCACCCGGCAACTTCGATCCGCTGAAGGTACCGCTGCAGCGCTCACCACTGGCCTGGCCGCTGCTGTACCAGTGGCCGGTGCATCGACTCGGTGCAGAGGATGCACCAACGCAGCCGCCGGCCGAACCGACCGGCCTGCTGGTGCGCCGCGAAGCTGACGGTGAAGTTCGGTTCGCCGCACTCAGTCCACTGGCGGTGTACCTGCTGTCCAGCATCGGCGAACAACCTGGCCTCGATGGACATGCCTATCTGCAGCAACTGGCAAGTGCGCATGGTCTGGCCGAAGACGTACTGGCCGGACCCGGAGCCGCATTGCTGCAGCAGTTCCTGCAGGCCGGCGTGATCGGCCCGCTCACAGCTCCTCCCTGACGCCCCTCCCACGGAGACCCTGATGAACCTTCCGACCCTGGCCGCCGCGCGCGGCCAGCTGGACCGTCTCGCCCCCTGGCTGGCCCCGCTCGGCCTGCGCCTGCTGCTGGCCTGGGAATACTTCGAATCCGGCCGCGAGAAACTGCACGGCCAGAACTGGTTCGCCGACCTGCAGGACGCCTTCCCGTTCCCGTTCGACCAGCTGCCGGCCGCGCTGAACTGGCAGCTGGCGACCTGGTCCGAACTGATCGGCGCGGCCTGCCTGCTGTTCGGGTTCGGCACCCGTTTCGCTGCCGCCAGCCTGCTGGTGCTGACCGTGGTGGCCACCTATGCGGTGCACTGGCCGATGGAATGGAACTCGCTGGCCGACCTCGCCATGGGCTATGCGATCAGCGACCAGGGCTTCGGCAACTTCAAGCTGCCGGTGCTGTTCATGGCCATGCTGCTGCCGCTGATCTTCACCGGTGCCGGCAGGCTGAGCGTGGATGCGTGGTTGGCGCGGTGGTCTCCCTCGGCCACGACGGCGCGGCCCGCAGTCCGGTAATCGCCAACCCTCGTCGGCGCACCGTGCGCCAACCAAGGTTGGCACCTACCGGGATCCCGAGCGTGTGGTGCACCGGTAGGTGTCGACCTGGGGCGACACACCCCCACCCAGGCATCCCGTGCACCACGGGCCAGCCGGGCGCTCAGGGTCGCTCTGCTAGAATTCACGCATGACTGACCCCACCCCCGCACCTGCCGCCGCTCCCGATTCCGCAGTCCCCCAGGCGCAGCGCGCGATGTCACAACGCTTCCGCGGCTTCCTGCCGGTGGTGGTGGACGTGGAAACCGGCGGCTTCGACAGCCAGCGCAACGCGCTGCTGGAAATCGCCGCCGTGCCGATCGAGATGGACGAGAACGGCCTGCTCTACCCGGGCCAGACCGCCAGTGCCCACGTGGTGCCGGCCGAGGGCCTGGAGATCGATCCGAAGTCGCTGGAAGTGACCGGCATCATCCTCGACCACCCGTTCCGGCTGGCGAAGGAAGAGAAGGCGGCACTGGACCACATCTTCACCCCGGTACGCGCGGCCATGAAGAAATACGGTTGCCAGCGCGCGATCCTGGTCGGCCACAACGCGCATTTCGACCTCGGCTTCGTCAATGCCGCCGTGGCGCGCACCGGCCACAAGCGCAATCCGTTCCATCCGTTCAGCGTGTTCGATACGGTGACGCTGGCCGGTATTGCCTACGGGCAGACGGTGCTGGCACGTGCGGCCAATGCCGCCGGATTGGGCTGGGATGCGAACGAGGCGCACAGCGCGGTGTACGACACCGAGCAGACGGCGCGGCTGTTCTGCACGATCGCCAACGCCTGGCCGCGGTGAAGCAGCCAACGGCGGAGCCCCTCGTGGCGAATCGGCATTGCGGGTGAGGCCGGGCAGGATGGATTCGCGGGGGACGCCGTAAACCCATCCTTGGGGGCTTAGCCGCGCCATCCATGGCGCGGATACCCCCGCGAACCCACCCTGCCCGGCCTTTGACAGTTTCCCGGGCGCCACGGGAAGATCAGAAAAGCGGGAGCAACAGCGGGTCGCTGCGCTCGATGGGTGCCGACTGTTGGCACGGCAATGCCAGTAGATCCACGCCATGCGTGGATGCTTTGCATTGGATCAACCGATGCTCGTGCGATCCCGGCCGTCACTCTTCGCACGGTACAACGCGCGGTCGGCGCGCTGGTACAGCAGCGCCGGGGTGCGGTCGTCGGCATCCAGCTCCACCAGGCCTGCGCTGAAGGTCACGCGCAGGCCGTCCACGCCAGCCCAGTCGGAATGGTCGTGGAACAGGCCGCGCAGGCGTGCGCACAGCTGTGCGGCTTCTTCCAGGCGGGTGTCGTTGAGCAGCAGCGCGAATTCTTCGCCGCCGGTTCGCGCCGGCAGGTCCGAGTCACGGCAGGCGGCGGCGATCACCGTTGCCACCTGCACCAGCACCGCATCGCCGATGCTGTGGCTGTGGCGGTCGTTGACGTCCTTGAAGTGGTCGATGTCGAGCACCACCAGGCACAGCGGATGGCCACTGCGCTGCGAGCGGGCGAAATCGCGCGCCAGGGTTTCATCAAAGGCACGACGGTTGGCCAGGCCGGTCAGCGCGTCTTCGCGCGCCTGGCGCTCGAAGGCCTCGGCCTGCCGCGCCAACCGTTCGGCCAATTCGGTCTTTTCCTGGTTCAGCGCCTGCAGGTGCACGGTCTTGGCCTGCAGGTCGAAAGTGGCCTCGTCCACACGCCGCGCCAGGCGCAGGTTGCTGGCCTTCAGCTGCTGCAGCAGCAACCGGTACAACGCCACCAGCGCGGCCAGCAGCAGCAGGCCTCCCAGCGCCTGCACGCTGCGTCGCTGCCACCAGAACGGCTCCACGGTGAAGCTCCACACTGCTTCCTGCTGCGCCCAGCTGCCGCCTGGATGCGCCGCCGCAACGTGCAGGGTGTAATCACCCGGCGGCAGGCCAACGAATTCGACACTGCGCTGCGGGCCGCGCTCGACCCAGCCGGCATCCAGTCCGTCCAGCCGGGTGCGGTAGCGGATGCGATCGGACATGAGGTAGCTCAGGCCGACATAGCTCACCGCCAGCCGGCGCCCGCCGGGGATGTAGTTGCGCTCGGGGCCTTCCCAGTGCACCGGCGCGCCATCCACCTGCACGCTTTCGATCGCTGCCGGTGGCGAGGGGCGTTCGCGGAAACGCTGCAGGCGCTGCGGATCCACCGTACTCAGGCCACCAGCGGTGACCACCCAGAACGTGCCGTCCTGGCGCAGGATCGCCGATGGGCTGGAGCTGCCGTTGGCCTGCGCGTTGGCCATGCCATCGATCTCGTTGTAGCGCTCCACCACCACCCGCGGCGCGCGCCCGTCGGCAACCGCATTGAGCGTGGCCATGTCGGTGCGCAGCACGCCGCGGTTGCTGCTGATCCAGACGTTGCCCAGGCGGTCCGGCACCAGCTGGAACACCGCGTCCACCGGCATGCCCTGCTCCAGCCCGACCCGCGCCAGCGTTCCGTGCTGCCAGCGGTACAGGCCGCGGTCGCTGCTGATCCACATCGCATCGCCCAGCTGGTGGAAACCGAACACGCTGCGGCCACCGCCCAACGGTGCAAGGTCGATCGACTGCACGCGATCGCCGCGCAGCACGCGGATGCCTTCGATGGTGCCGATCCACAGATTGCCCTGGTGGTCATGCTCGAGCGCGGTGATCAGGCCGCTGGGCATGCCCGGCACGCTCGATACCTGCACGCGGTCGCCGTCGATGCGTACCACCCCCTTCTGCGTGCCGGCCCAGACCACGCCCTGCGGGTCGACGCTGATCGCACGGATGTTGCCGCCAGGCATGCCGTCGGCCGCTGCGTAGGTGTGGCGCAGGCGACCATCGCGGCCCAGCCGGTAGACGCCATCGCCGAAGGTGCCGACCCACAGGTCACCGTCCGGGCCCTGCGCCAGGCTCAATACCGACGGTGCCTTGCCACCGCGGTTGTGCAGCGGCACCGCGCGAAAGCGACCGTCCGCCGCCTGCAGGTCCAGGCCGCTGGCACTGCCCACCCACAGCTGGCGGTCGCGATCCTCGAACACAGTGCGCACGTAGTCGCCACTGAGCCCGTCGCGCTCGGTGTAGCTGCTGAACAGCGTTTCGCGCAGGCGGTACAAGCCGCCGTTGGCACCCACCCAGATGCTGCCCTCGGCATCCTCGCGCAGGCTGACCACGCGTCCGCCCGGCAGGTTCAGGCCAGCCGGCAACCGCTCCAGGCCATGTGAGGAGATGCGCAGCAGCCCCTGGTTCTCGGTGCCCAGCCACAGGTCGCCATGGCGGTCCTGCAGCATCGAGGTCAGATGCAACTGGCCCGGCAGGCGATGCACCAGCACCAGTTGATCGTCCTCCACGCGGTACAGGCGCTCGCCGGCGACGATCCACAACGCGCCGTCCGGCGCCCGGTATGGCCATGACAGGCCACTGCCCGCGCCCAGTCCCCAGGCCGCCGGCGCACGCTTGAGCACACCATCGTTGTCGCGCAGCACCAGCCCGTCGAGTGTGCCGATCCAGACCCGGTCCTGTGCGTCGACCACCAGCTTGGTGAAGCTCATCGCCAACGGCAGGTCAGCCGCCGGCGCCTGATAGACAATGCCCTTGTCCGCGGCCAGGTAGCCGATGCCCTTGCCCTCGTACAGCAGCCACAGCCGCCCCTGGCTGTCCATCTGCATGGACTGGATCAGCACCTGCGGGGTACCGGCCTGATGCTCCCAGACCCGCCACTGGCCGTCGCTGCCGCGATGGCTGACGTTGCCGCGTGAATCACTGATCCACAATCCGCCCTGGCGGTCGACCAGCAGCGCGCCGATGCCGTTGTCGCGCAGTCCCGGTCGGGTACTGCGGTCGAACACGGTGAAATCCAGGCCGTTGTAACGCACCAGGCCTTCCCAGGTGGCAAACCACAGGTGGCCTTCAGGGGTCTGCGCGATGTCCCGGAGCGAGTTGTGAGGCAAGCCGTTGCGCGAGGTCCATACATCGATGGCGTAGTCGCGCAGCGGCGGTGCGCCCTCCTGCGCCACCGCCGGCAGGGACAGCATCAGCAGCAGACACAGCAGGCCCTGCCGCAATGCCCGACCGAATCCCGTGCCACAGCGCTCCACCCAGCGCTCGTTGTCCCCCTGTCCGCCCATCAGCGCAGCGGCGGTGGCCAGGTGCGGCTGCCAGGCCTGGCAGCGTGCGGGAACGGCCGGGCAACGCGGTACGGCATGCCGGCGGGTACGGGCTGGCTCATTGAAGAGGAACTGGGGAAGTACGCAGATGATAGGCGAAACCCCGCCCCCGGCGTCACCGCTCGGGGACGGCGATAGTCAGCCGCCGCGCCCCGGTGGCGTCACCTGCGCGCTGGCCGGCCACTGCACCACCGCTTCCAGCCCACCTTCGGCACGGTTGCGCAGCCACAGGCGAGCACCATCCTTTTCGGCCAAGGCGCGGGCGATGGTCAGGCCCAGCCCGGCACCGCCGGTCTCGCGCGAACGCGAGGTCTCCACCCGCACGAAGGGGTCGAATACCGCCTCCAGCTGATCTTCGGCCAGGCCGGGGCCATCATCGGCCACCACCACGGTGATGGCGCCACCACTGCGCTCGACCCGTACCCGCACCCGGTAGGCATACATCACCGCGTTGTCCACCAGGTTGGAGAACAAGCGGTGCATGGCCAGCGGACGCAGCATCAGCACCGCCCCGCTGCCGCCTTCGAAGACCACATCGCCACCGCCCTCGGCCGTGTCTTCGACGATGCTTTCCAGCAGCGAATCCAGGTCCAGCGCGGCGCGCTGCTCGGCACTCTCAGCGCTGCGGGCCAGCTCCAGGCCTTCGCGCACCAGTGCCTGCATCGCTGCCAGATCGCCAATCAGGCGTTCGCGCAGGGTCTCGTCGCTGACGTTCTCCAGGCGCAGGCGCAGCCGGGTCAGAGGCGTCTGCAGGTCATGGGTGATCGCCGCCAGCATCTGCGTGCGTTCGGCCAGGTGCCGCTGCAGGCGGTGCTGCATGGCATTGAAGGCCTCGGCAGCGCGCTGCACTTCACGCGGACCGCGCAGGGGCAGCGGATCGCGCTGCAGGTCGTCGCCAAGATCTTCGGCCGCCGCCGCCAGTTCCTGCAGCGGTGCGCTGGCCATGCGCGCGACGATGTACGCCAGTACGGCAATCGCCAGCACCAGCAGGGTCAGGAACCACGGGTCGACGGCGAGAATGCCGTTGTGCGCCACCGCCGGCGAATCCAGCGCCAGCTTCAGCAGCGTGCCGTCGTTGAGGGTCACGTCCACCGCGCGGCACTTGGGCGGGATGAACGCCGGATCACGCTCGCGCGGACGCTTGCGGTGCCCGGGCGGTGGTGGCGGCAACAGGTCCTGCAGCTTGGGAATGCAGGAGCGGAACGAGGCGAAGTGCACGTGTGCACGCGACACCGGGCCCGGCCGGTCATCCAGCACTTCCATCAACGCGGTATCGGCCCGCCCCAGGCGTGCACCCGGTTGCAGCGCACGCACGCTCGGCCCGCCAATCTCGAGCAGGCGCTCGCGCAGTTCGGGGTTGCCATCGAGCAGGTTGACGTAGCCCTGCAGGCGATCGGCGATGCGGTTCAGGTTCTGCCGCTCGAATTCCTGCTGGCGCTTGGAGGTGGCCAGCATGGTCGCGCCGATCGCGGCCACGCTCATGCCCAGCAGCAGGATCACGAACAAGCGCCCGACCATCGAGGACATGAAGTGGCGCAGGCGCTTCATCGCGGCTTATTCCAGGTTGACGGCCGAGGCCAGCACGTAGCCTTCGTTGCGCACGGTCTTGATCAGCCCGTCCGGGCCGCCGTCGTCACCGAGCTTGTTGCGCAGGCGGCTGACCTGCAGGTCGATCGCACGGTCCTGCGCCTCGTAGTTGCGGCCACTGCTGAGCGCGACCAGCTGCTCGCGCGACAGCACCTTGTTGGCATGCGCGATGAACACCCGCAGCAGGCGGAATTCGGCGCCGGACAGCACCACCACGCGGTCATCCGGGTCCACCAGGTGACGATGTTCCAGGTCGAACACCCAGCGCGAGAAGCGCGCGCGGCGCACCGCCAGCGGCTCAAGGTTGGCCGGCAGCGCCTCGGTCCGGCGCAGCACGTTGCGGATCCGCGCCAGCAGCTCGCGTGGTTCGAACGGCTTGGCCAGGTAGTCGTCGGCGCCCATTTCCAGGCCCAGCACGCGATCGATCGGCTCGGCGCGTGCGGTCAGCATGATCACCGGCGTGTTCGAACGCGCGCGCAGGTCGCGGCACAGGGTCAGGCCATCTTCGCGGGGCAGGTTGAGGTCGAGCACGATCAGGTCCACATGCTCACGGTCCAGCAGCTGCCGCATGGCGGTGCCATCGGCCGCGGTGCTCACCTGGTAGCCGGCACGGCCGAGCTGCTCGGCCAGCAGGGTGCGGATGTCGTTGTCGTCGTCGACGATCAGCAGTCGATGCATCGGGTTTTCAGTCTCCATGTCGCGATCATCCCGTGTCGGCAGCTGAACCGCATCCGGGGCAATGCGTACCAGTGTATCCAGCCATGGGCGGGATACCTGTGGTTACGCGTATTCACCGACAGTGTTACATAGAGACATACCCTGAGGATTGAGCCGTCCATCGCCCGGTCTTCACAATGCCCCCCAACGCCGCCACCGCGGCCCCGAGAGTGAAGCCACGACGTGACGTTCCGCCTGTTGCCTGCGACCCGCCGGGGTCGCCTGATACTGATCGCCCTGCTCGCCCTGATCGTCGCCGTGGCCGCCTGGCGGCTGCTGCGCAAGCCCGCCGCCCCGGCGGTCGCCGCCACCCCGGTCAGCCGTGGTGACATCGAGCAGACGGTGGAGGCCACCGGCGTGATCGACGCCTACAAGCTGGTCAGCGTCGGTGCGCAGGCGTCGGGCCAGATCAAATCGCTGAAGGTGCAGCTGGGCGATACCGTGAAGGAAGGCGACCTGATCGCCGAGATCGACGCCACCACCCAGCAGAACCAGGTGCTCAATGCGCAGGCCTCGCTGGACCAGGTCACCGCCCAGCGCGCCGTGCAGCAGGCCACCCTGCGCCAGGCCGAACTGGAATTCGCGCGCCAGCAGCAGATGCTGGCCGCCGAGGCCACCTCGCGCCAGGAATACGATGCCGCCGAAGCACAGCTGAAGACCGCACGTGCCCAGCTGCAGTCCTACGAGGCACAGATCAAGGGCCGCGAGACCGAGCTGGGCACCGCCCGCGCCAACCTGGCCTACACCCGCATCACTGCGCCGATGGATGGCACCGTGGTGGCGGTGGTGGCCGAGGAAGGCCGCACCGTGAACGCCAACCAGACCGCACCGACCATCGTCATGCTGGCGCGGCTGGACGTGGTCACCGTCAATGCCGAAATCTCCGAAGCCGACGTGGTCAAGATCAAGGCCGGCATGCCGGTGTACTTCACCACGCTGGGCGATCCGGACCGCAAGTACCACGCCACGCTGCGCCAGATCAATCCGGCGCCGGCCTCGATCGCCAACGAGAGTTCGTCCAGTTCCAGCAGCTCGTCCAGTTCCAGTTCCAGCAGCGCGGTCTACTACAACGCACTGTTCGACGTGGAGAATCCGGATGGCACCCTGCGCATCGACATGACTGCGCAGGTCTCGGTGCTGTTGAAGCAGGCCAAGGGCGTACTGATGGTGCCGGCGGTTGCACTGGGGCCGAAGCGTCGTGGCGACGAGCGCATGGTGCGGGTGCTGGATGGCAACGGCCAGCCGCAGCCGCGCAAGGTCACCGTCGGCATCAACAACGGCGCCTCGGCCGAGATCCTGTCCGGATTGAAGGAAGGCGAGCGCGTGGTGGTCGGCGAAGCCGGGGCGGCCGGTGCCAGCGCCAGCGGTGGCAACCGCGGCGGCATGCAGATGCGGGGCGGCGGCCCGGGCATGGGGCGCCGATGAGCACGATGGCGCCGCTGCTGCGCCTGCGCGACCTGCGACGCGAATTCCCGGCCGGCGACGATGTGATCGCCGTGCTGCGTGACGTCAATCTCGACATCCACGCCGGTGAGATGGTGGCCATTGTCGGCCAATCCGGCTCGGGCAAGTCGACGCTGATGAACATCCTCGGCTGCCTCGACCGCCCCACTCGTGGCAGCTACCAGGTGGCCGGCCGCGAAACCGGGAAGATGGAACCGGACGAGCTGGCCGAACTGCGCCGCGAGCATTTCGGCTTCATCTTCCAGCGCTATCACCTGCTGGGCGACCTCGATGCGCGTGGCAACGTGGAGGTTCCGGCTGTGTATGCCGGCAGCCCCGGCCCGGTGCGCAACGCGCGTGCCGAGCAGCTGCTGCAGCGGTTGGGCCTGAGTGACCGCATGCATCACAAGCCGGGCCAGCTGTCCGGTGGCCAGCAGCAGCGCGTGTCGATCGCGCGCGCCCTGATGAACGGCGGCGAGGTGATCCTGGCCGACGAACCGACCGGTGCGCTCGACACGAAATCGGGCGAGGAAGTGATGGCGATCCTCGGCGAGCTGCACGCCGAAGGCCACACCATCATCATCGTCACCCATGACATGAGCGTGGCCGAGCACGCGCAGCGCATCATCGAGATCCGCGACGGCGAGATCATTGCCGACCGCGCCAACCCGAACGCGCCGACCTACCGGGCGCAGCGCGAGGCCAGCACCGGCGTGGCCCGCGGCAACAGCTGGCGCGCCGCCCGCGACCGCTTCACCGAAGCGTTCCGCATGGCGCTGCTGGCGATGAACGCACACCGCCTGCGCACTTTCCTGACCATGCTCGGCATCATCATCGGCATCGCCTCGGTGGTCTCGGTGGTGGCGCTGGGCAACGGTTCGCAGCAGCAGATCCTGCAGAACATCAGTGCGCTGGGTACCAATACCATCGACGTCTACCCCGGCCGCGGGTTCGGCGACATGCGCTCGGCCCGCGTGCAGACGCTCAAGGCCAGTGATGCCGATGCGCTGGCCCGGCAGAGCTACGTCGACAGCTCCACGCCCAGCGTATCGACCTCGGTCACCGCGCGCTACCGCAACCAGTCCTCCACCGCCCAGGTCAGCGGCGTTGGCGAGCAGTTCTTCCGGGTCAAGGGTGTGACCCTGCTCAGTGGCAGCTTCTTCGACAGCGACGCGGTGAAGGGCCTCGGCCAGGTCGCAGTGATCGACGAGAACACCCAGACCCAGTTCTTCCCCGATGTCGACCCGATCGGCCAGGTGATCCTGCTCGGTAACGTGCCGGCGCGCGTGGTCGGCGTGGCCAAGCGCCAGAGCTTCGGGTTCGGCGGCAGCACCAGCCTGAGCGTGTGGCTGCCCTACACCACGGTGATGTCGCGCATGCTCGGCCAGAGCCACGTGTCCAGCATCACCGTGCGCGTGGACGACGCCACGCCGATGGATGCGGCGCAGGAAGCGATCACCCGCCTGTTGACGATGCGCCATGGCACCGAGGACTTCTTCCTCAGCAACAGCGCCGAGATCCGCCAGACCATCGAGCAGACCACGCGCACGATGACCCTGCTGATCGGCGCCATCGCTGCCATCGCGCTGCTGGTGGGCGGCATCGGCGTGATGAACATCATGCTGGTGTCGGTGACCGAACGTACCCGCGAGATCGGCGTGCGCATGGCCGTCGGTGCACGGCAGAGTGATATCCGCCAGCAGTTCCTGATTGAAGCGGTGCTGGTGTGCCTGCTCGGTGGCCTGCTCGGTATCGGCCTGGCCCTGCTGCTGGGCTCGATGATCGGCCGTTTCGCCAGCGACTTCCAGGTGCTGTTCTCCACCGCCTCGATCGTGGCCGCGTTCGCCTGCTCGACCCTGATCGGCGTGGCGTTCGGCTTCCTGCCCGCGCGCAATGCCGCGCAGCTCGACCCGGTGGAGGCCCTGGCCCGCGAATGAAGATGATGACCCCACTTCCCTTCCCTGCTCCCTCGCGCCTGCTGCTGGCGGGCGCCGTACTGCTCGCCCTGTCCGGCTGCGCATCGATGGGCCGCTATCCGGTGGCAGACCCCAGCGTGGCGGCTGCCTATGGGCGTGGCGATGCCAGCCTCAACGCACCGGCCGATGAGCCACGCAGCAGCCTGGATACCCCCGGCCGCGACATCCGCCAGGACACCTGGTGGACCGGCTTCGGCGATGAGCGCCTGGACCGCCTGGTGGCACAGGCGCTGGCCGCCAACAGCGACCTGGCCGCTGCCGGTCTGGCCGTCCAGCGTTCGCGCCTGCAGGCCGGCCTGGCCAGCAACGCGCTGTGGCCGCAGCCCTCGTCCTCGGGCGTAAGCGGCAGCGCCAGCCGCGCCACCGACCAGACAGACGACTGGCGCCGCAGTTATTCCACCGGCGTGTCGCTGGGCTGGGAGGTCGACCTGTGGGGCCGCCTGCGCACCCAGCGCGACATTGCCCGCTGGGAAGCCGAGGCCAGTGAGGAAGACCGCCAGAACACCGCGCTGCTGGTAATCGGCGACAGCATCACCCAGTACTGGACGCTGGCCTATCTCAACCAGTCGATCGCCACCGGCCAGGCCAACCTGGAGCGGCTGGAGCGTACCCGGGAACTGGTGCAGGCACGCTTCGACGCCGGTGCGGTGTCGCGCCTGGAAGTGCGCCAGGCGCTGCAGAACCTGCAGTCGCAGCGGGCCTCGCAGAGCGCACTGGAACAGCAGCGTGTGGAAGTGCGCAATGCGCTGACGGTCCTGCTGGACGGCACGCCGTGGCCGCAGCAGGACGAACCGCAGGACCTGCTCGGCGCTCGCAGCCCAAGCATTGCCGAGGGCCTGCCGACCGACCTGCTTGGCCGCCGTCCCGACCTGCGCGCGGCCGAACTGCGGCTGCGCAACAGCCTGAAGACCATCAAGGTCACTGCCACCCAGTACTACCCGGCGCTGAGCCTCACTGGCAGCCTTGGCTCCAGTGCGACCTCGCTGGGTGACGTGCTGCGCAACCCGGTGGCCACCCTGGGCGCCGGCCTGTCGCTGCCGTTCCTCAACCTGCAGCGCGCACAGCTGGATACCGATATCGCCGGCACCACGTACCAGATTGCTGCAACCAATTTCCGCAAGACGCTGTACACCGCGCTCTCTGAAGTGGACAACGCACTCTCGGCACGCGAGCAGCTGGTCCGCCAGGTCGCCGCCTCGCAGGCCTCGTACGACGAAGCGGTGGAAGTTGAACGCGCGCAGGAAGTGCGCTACCGCGTGGGCGCCACCGACCTGCGCACCTGGCTGGAAGCACAGCAGACCCGGCGCGACGCCGAGCTGTCGCTGGCGCGTGTGCGCCAGGGCCAGCTGAACAACGACGTGACGTTGTTCAAGGCACTGGGCGGCAGCGCGGGGTAAGGCGGCGGGAGCGCCAACCAAGGTTGGCGACTACCGGTAGGTGTCGACCTTGGTCGACACGGCCGATCCACGCATGCGTGAATCGGATCGCCGGTAGCGCCGGGCCATGCCCGGCGAAGCAATCCGCCGGGCATGGCCCGGCGCTACCGGAAAGCCGATCAACCGCGCTGGCGCACGGCCTCGAACAGGCTGACGCCGGCGGCGACGGAAACGTTCAGGCTCTCGATCTCGCCCGGCATCGGGATCTTGACCAGGCCATCGCAGTTCTCGCGGGTCAGGCGGCGCAGGCCGTCGGCTTCGCCGCCCAACACCAGGGCGATATTGCCCTTCAGGTCCAGCTGGTACAACGAGGCGGTGGCTTCACCGGCCAGGCCGTAGATCCACACACCCTGCTTCTGCAGGTCCTTCAGGCAGCGCGACAGGTTGGTCACCGCCACCACCGGAATGAGGTCGGCGGCACCGGCCGAGGTCTTGCGCACCGTGGCATTCACCGAGGCCGACTTGTCCTTGGGAATGATCACCGCGGTGGCGCCGGCCGCGGCAGCCGAACGCAGGCACGCGCCGAGATTGTGCGGGTCCTGCACCTCGTCCAGCACCAGCAGCAGGGCCTTGCCTTCGGCGGCCGTGACCAGGCCTTCCAGCTCGTTCTCACTGTAGGTGCGGGCCGCGGCATAGCGTGCGGCCACGCCCTGGTGGCGTACCGAACCGCCCACGCCGTCCAGCGCCTGGCTGTTGACCTTGCGCACGTCGATGCCCTTGCGGCGGGCGTTTTCCTCGATCTCGGTCAGCCGCGGGTTCTTTGCACCGGCCTCGACCAGCACTTCGCGGACGTTCTCGGCGTCGTTCTCGATGGAGGAGGCGACGGCGTTGACGCCGACGATCCACTGGCTGTTCTTGCTCATGCGGGGGCCGAACCGGATAGGGGGTGGCTATGGTAGAGCATCGGCGCCGACCGCGCTGCGCGCTCGCCGGGCACGGCCCGGCGCTACCCGCCGCTCAGCCTTCGGCGGAGCGGCTGCGTGGCGGCCAGTGCGGGGTGTCGTGGTCGGGGTGCTGGTGGGACACGATCGTGGCCAGGAATTCCAAGGCCGCGATGTCCTCCTCCGTGCGCCGCGCCGGCAGGCTGGACAGGCTGTCGACGAACCCCAGCTTGCGCTCCACCCCGTACTGGATCGTCGGCGGCAGGCGTTCGGGTTGGTCAAAGGCACCAGCGGCCACGGCCACGCCGTCGGGGGCTTCATAGGTCAACGGGGTACCGCAGTCGGCGCAGAAGCCACGCCGCACCACGTTGGAAGACTGGAAATAGCGCGGCTGCCCGCGGGTCCAGCTGAACTGCACGCCGCGCACCGAGACCAGCGGCGCGTAGTAGGCACCAAACGCCTTCTGGCACATCCGGCAATGGCAGATCGAACTGTCGGTCAGTTCACCGCGCGCCTGGAAGCGGATCGCGCCACACTGGCAGCCGCCGCTGTATTCGGGTTGGCCCTGCATGGTGGGTTCCTCCGTAACGTCGTGCCAACCAAGGTTGGCACCTACCAGGTGAGGTAGGTGCCGACCGTTGGTCGGCACACCTTTCAATACTTCTTTTTCGTGCGCTTGGTCGGCTTGCCACGCTCGGGCAGCGGCGGCAGGCCGTCACCTTCTTCCTCGCCCTTGTGCTCGACCAGGCGGAAGTCGATCTTGCGTTCCTCCATGCTGGCCTTCAGCACCAGAATGCGTACCTGGTCACCCAACCGGTAGCTGCTGCCACGGCGCTCACCGGTCAGCGTCTTGCGGGTCGCATCGAACTTGTAATAGTCCTGCGGCAACTGGGTCACGTGGACCAGGCCCTGCACCTTCGAATCGGCCAGCTCAACGAACAGACCGAAGCTGGTCACGCCACTGATCACGCCATCGAACTGGCCACCCACGTGCTTTTCCATCCACGCCGCGCGGTAGCGTTCGTCGACTTCGCGTTCGGCCTCGTCGGCACGACGCTCGCGCTCGGAACACTGCAGCGCCAACGCCGCCATCTCGCGCGCGTTGTAGGTGAACTTGTCCAGCGGCTTGCCGGACAACGCGTGCTTGATCGCGCGATGCACCAGCAGGTCGGGATAGCGGCGGATCGGCGAGGTGAAGTGCGCGTACGCCTCCAGTGCCAGGCCGAAATGACCGTTGTTGTCCGGGCTGTACACGGCCAGGCTCTGGCTGCGCAGCAGCACCGACTCCAGCAGCGTTGCATCGGGGCGATCGCGGATCTTCTTCAGCAGCTTGGTGTAATCGCCCGGGCGCACCTTCGACCACGGCGGAAGGCTCAGCTTGAATTCCTTCAGGAACTCCAGCAGGTCGGCGTACTTGGTCTCCGGCGGCTTCTCATGCACACGGTACGGGGCCGGCACATGGCGCGACAGCAGGTACTTCGCTGCCTCCACGTTGGCCGCGATCATGCATTCCTCGATCAGCTTGTGTGCGTCGTTGCGCACCAGCATGCCGGCCTGGGTCACTTCGCCTCGGTTGTCCAGAACGAAGCGTACTTCGCTGCTCTCGAACTCGATGGCGCCACGCTTGGCGCGCGCCTTGGCCAGCACCTTGTACAGCTGGTGCAGGCGCTGCACCTGCGGCAGCAGGTCGCCGATGAACGCCTTCGCGCCGGCATCGTCCTCGCCCACCGCCTGCCAGACCTGGGTGTAGGTCAGGCGTGCGTGCGAATTCATCACCGCTTCGTAGAAGCGCGAGTGGGAAACCACGCCATCACGGTCGATCTGCATGTCGCAGACGAAGCACATGCGATCGACCTTGGGCATCAGCGAGCAGATGCCATTGGACAGGGTCTCCGGCAGCATCGGCACCACGAAGCCCGGGAAGTACACCGAGGTCGCACGCTTCTGTGCCTCCTCGTCCAGCGGCGTGCCGGGACGCACGTAGTTGGAGACATCGGCAATGGCCACCACCAGGCGGAAGCCATCGGCGTTCGGCTCGCAGTACACCGCGTCGTCGAAATCCTTGGCGTCCTCGCCATCGATGGTGACCAGCGGCGTGCTGCGCAGGTCGACGCGGTCGCCGATCATCGCCGGTTCCACCACCAGCGGCACCGATGCGGCTTCGTCCAGCACCTCCTGCGGGAACTCGAACGGCAGTTCATGGCCGTGGATGGCGGTCTCCACCACCAGCGAGGCGGTCAGCTTGTCGCCGAGCACCGCGATGATGCGACCGATCGGCGGGCGCCGGCTGTCCGGAGCCTGGGTCAGTTCACAGACCACCAGCTGGCCGTCGCGCGCGCCACCGGTCTGGTCCGGCGGTACCTGCACGTTGCGCTGGATGCGCTTGTCATCGGGCACCACGTAATTGATGCCCATCTCGATGCTGAAGCGACCGATCAGGCGGGTCATGCCACGTTCCAGCACGCGGGCGATGCTGCCCTCGCGACGGCCACGGTGGTCGATGCCGGTGACGCGGGCGAGCACCTTGTCGCCGTGCATCACCTTGCGCATTTCATACGGCGGCAGGAACAAGTCGTCGCCGCCCTCGACCGGGCGCAGGAAGCCGAACCCTTCCGGGTTGGCGATCACCACACCAGTGACCAGGTTGAGGGTCTGGATCGGCGCGAAGCCGCCGCGGCGGTTCTGCACCAGCTGGCCGTCACGGACCATGGCGCCGAGGCGGCGCGACAGCGCCTCGGCACGGTCAGGCGCGCCCAGGCCCAGGCGTGCACCCAGCTCCTCGGCAGTCTGCGGTCCTTCGCAACGCTCGAGCAGGGCCAGGATGGCTTCGCGACTGGCGATGGGTTGTTCGTATTTCTCTGCTTCGCGGGCGGCATAGGGATCGTCGATCACTTTGCCGGTCGGCGGCAGCTTGCGGCCCGGGGCCGGGCCCGGCGCCTCAGTGCTGCGGATCCTGCGGCCACGTGGCGGAGCGCCACCATCGGCCAGTTCCGGGAGCCAGCCCGGCAGCGGCTTGCCCGGCTTGGTGGTGCGGGCTGCGCCCGCCTTGGCGCCCTTCTTCGGGGCCTGGCTGCGGGACGTGGTCCCGCCCTTGCTTGGTTTTTTGGTAGTCATCGCCCTACATGGTAGCCGTTGATGGCGTGCAGAACGGGTCAGCGCGCCTTTTGAAGAACCTGCATGAGAAATTTGAGGGAAGTCGTTGACAGGCTGCCAATTCATCTTCACAATTGCGCCTCTGGAACGCCCAGGTGGCGGAATTGGTAGACGCACTAGTTTCAGGTACTAGCGGGTAAAACCGTGGAGGTTCGAGTCCTCTCCTGGGCACCAACGAAAAAACTCCTCGCTTCGGCGGGGATTTTTTTTGCCTGGAATCCGGCTCTGACCCCGGCACCGGGGCGGATCCCTTCCTGCGAAGAAAAGGCTCTGGCCCCATCGCCAGAATCCATCGCGGGATTCATCCAGAAGTGTTGACACCCCCGTAACAACACCCCATAATTCTCCTCCTCGACGCCCAGATGGCGGAATTGGTAGACGCACTAGCTTCAGGTGCTAGCGGGGGCAACTTCGTGGAGGTTCGAGTCCTCTTCTGGGCACCATGTCGAGAAAGAAAACAACCCGCGCAAGCGGGTTTTTTCTTGTCTGTGATTCGGGGCGCGTAGAGTCAAGCTTGCTCAACTCTACAAAGGCGGATCGCGGTGTTCGCCGGGCCATGCGCGGCGACCTCCATCAAAACAACGGCCGCAGCACCAGCTCCAGCCCGAGCAGCAGCAGGAACCCGAGGAAACACGCGCGGAACACGCGTGCGCTGATCCGCTGCCGGATCACCTGCCCCAGCCACATGCCCAGCAGTGCCGGCACCACCGCCAACGCGCTCAGGCCCAGCTGCTGGATACCGAACGCGCCATGCAGCACCAGACCTGTCGTCAGTGAAATCGTCGACACAGTGAACGCCAGCCCGAGCGCCTGCACCAGCTCTTCGCGCTGCAGCCCCAGCGATTGCAGGTACGGCACCGCCGGCATCACGAACACGCCGGTCGCACCAGTCACCATGCCGGACAGTGCACCCACCAGCGGCCCCAGCCAGCGTTCGCGCCGTTCTGGCACGCGGAACACCGGTGCAAACAGCGCGTACGCGGCATAGATCACCAGCGCCATGCCCAACGCCACGCGCGACCAGGTGCGATCCACCCGTACCAGCAGCGCGGCCGAACCCAGCGTCACCACCACCACGGCCAGCATCATCGGCCACAGCCGCCGCACGATGGGCCCGAGCGACGGGCCCGACAACAACTGCCACGCGTTGGTGACAAAGGTGGGAATGAACAGCATCGAGGCCGCCGCCACCGGCGACAGCGCGCTGCCCAGCAGGCCCATCGCCACCGTCGGAAGGCCCATGCCGGTCACACCCTTGACCACGCCCGCCAGCACGAACACCGCCACCAGCAGAAAATAGAAGTACGTCGTTTCGTTCATGCCGTCATTGGATCGGGCAGGCCATCGGCGCACAATGCGGTCTTCCCGACCCTGCCTTCGGTTGAACCGAAGGCTCTGGTGTCACGAGGAGGACAACACATGCGGATGGACATCGCCGACCTGCGCCTGTTCCTGGCCATCGCCGAAGCGGGCAGCATCACGGCCGGTGCATCACAGGCAAACCTGGCACTGGGCTCTGCCAGCGAACGCCTGCGCGCCATCGAAGCCGACGCCGGCACAGCCCTGCTGACCCGGCACCCGCGCGGGGTCAGCCTCACTGAAGCCGGTGCCGCCCTCGCCCACCATGCGCGGTTGATCGTGCAGCAGCAGGCGCAGCTGCGCGGCGAAATGCAGGCGTTCGCCCATGGCGCGCGCGGCACCCTGCACCTGTACGCCAATACCGCCGCACTGACCAACTACCTGCCGTCACGGCTGGCCCCCTGGCTGGCCGAACGGCCGCGACTGCATGTAGAACTGCTGGAACGCACCAGCCCTGAGGTTGTACGCGCGATCAGTGCCGGCCAGGCCGAGGCCGGCATCATCAGCGACGCGGTCGACGCTGACGGACTGCAGCAGCACGTGGTTGCCGAAGATCCGCTGATGCTGCTGCTGCCGGCCGATCACCGCTTCGCCCCGCAGCGCACGCTGGCGTTCGCGGACGTGGCGGGCGAGACCTTCGTCGCGCTGGCCGACGGCAACGCACTGCAGACCTACATCGAAGACCAGGCCCGCGACATTGGTCGCCGCCTCGACGTCCGCATCCGCATGAAAACCTTCGAAGGCGTGTGCATCATGATCGGCCACGGCATCGGCCTCGGTATCGTACCGCGCTCCATCGCCCGCCAGCATCGGTGCAGTACGCATACCGTTGCAGTGCCGCTTGCCGATGCGTGGGCACAGCGTCGCCTGTGCGCCTGTTTCCCACACTGGAAAGCGCTTTCGCCGCCAATGCGCAGCCTGCTGCTTCACCTCGGCGTCGAAGCAGAAAAAAAAGTGTGAAACAGTGTTGACACATCCGCTGCCATGCCGCAGAATTCTTCTCCTGAGTCGCCCAGGTGGCGGAATTGGTAGACGCACTAGCTTCAGGTGCTAGCGGGGGCAACTTCGTGGAGGTTCGAGTCCTCTCCTGGGCACCATGACTCAGCAAATGATCAAACCCGCGCAAGCGGGTTTTTTCATGCCTGCGGTTTGGGATGCGCGATGCATTGCGATTGCCGCTCAGTGTGTCGTATCCGGCACCTCCCTGGCAGCCATCTGCTCGTGCGAGCTCCCACCGGCGCGTCGCTATCACGCCCTGAGCGACAACCTTTTCGGGATCCATTCCACGTTTCGTTCGAATTCGTACTTCTCCTAGAAGGAATCCACTCGCGATTCCTCGCCCCCGGCAGGCAGATTCTCGGATGCCGGGTGCAGCTACCCCACCATGCCCTGCCCCTGCGCGCCTTCCCCCAACAAAGGACGCTCCATGCAGCGCAGCATCATCTGCCCCCACTGCCACACTGCCTCCAACCACGGCGTAAGCGTCTGCGTGGGATGCCAGGCCGAAGTCCACTATGGCGCTTCCAGGGAAGCGTACGCGGTTGTTTCTGTTGCCGCCCTTGTCTGCGGCGCATTCGTCGGCAGCCACCTGCAGGCCACTGCCGGCTGGGTCAGCGGCGGCGTCGTGCTTGTGGCAGGAATGTGGGCGCTGGCCCAGCTGTTCCGCGATCGCGTGGTTTTCAAGCGCGTATATCGCACACGCTAGACTCGCACCAATGCGCTTGGCCTGGATGTCCTTCGGTACGCCACCTGACAGACATGGCCTGGCGTTGACAGCAACGCGCAAACAAAAACCCCGCCTTCCGGCGGGGTTTTGTTTTTCATCGACAATGATAGATCAGTGCCCACCGCCCGCCGAGGCCGCACCCGCACCGGCACCGAACGGCGGCTTGGCCAGCCACAGGAAGGTGATGATCGCCAGGAAGATCCAGCCCAGCAGGAAGAAGATGTCGTTGAAGCCCATCTGCGAGGCCTGGTGGTTGATCATGTTGTTCAGTACCGCCGCGCCATGCTGCAGGTCGCCCTGCCCCATCGCCGCTACCTGGTCCTGCATGCCCGGCTGGTAGGCCGAGATGTGCTCGGTCAGGTCCGCATGGTGCACCTGGGTACGGCGCGCCCACAGCCACGTCGTCAACGATGCCGCGAAGCTGCCGCCCAGCGTACGCAGGAACGTGGCCAGGCCGGAGCCCGCCGCGATCTCGCGGCCATCCAGGTCCGACAGCAGGATCTGCAACACCGGCATGAAGAACAAGGCCACGCCGATACCCATGATCAACTGCACGCCGGCCACGTGCTGGAAGTCCACCTGCAGGTTGAAGCCAGAGCGCAGGAAGCTGGTCATCGACAGGAACACGAAGGCGATGGTTGCCAGCATGCGCATGTCGAAGCGCGAGGCGTACTTGCCCACGAACGGGGTCATGATCACCGGCAGGATGCCGATCGGCGCCGTCGCCAGGCCCGCCCAGATCGCGGTGTAGCCCATGTCACGCTGCAGCCACTGCGGAATCAGCAGGGCCACGCTGAAGAACGCCGCGTAAGCCACTACCATCGCCAGCGTACCGGCGCGGAAGTTGCGATGCCGGAACAGCTTCAGGTCGACGATCGGATCCTTGTCGGTCAGTTCCCAGATCAGGAACACCGTCAGCGTGACCACTGCCACACACGCCAGCACTACGATCTTCATCGACGAGAACCAGTCCTCGTCATTGCCCAGGTCGAGTACCAGCTGCAGCGCACCGACGCCGATCACCAGCGTGACCAGGCCGACGTAGTCCATCTTCGGCTTCTCGATCTGCTCCGGGCGCCCCTTCAACTGGTTGCCTACCACCAGCGCGGCAAAGATGCCCAGCGGCACGTTGATCAGGAAGATCCATTCCCAGCTGTAGTTGTCGGTGATCCAACCACCGAGGATCGGGCCGCAGATCGGCGCCACCACCGTGATCATCGCCAGCAGCGCCAGCGCCTGTCCGCGTTTTTCGCGGGGATAGATCGAGACCAGCAGCGACTGCGTGATCGGGTACATCGGGCCGGCCACGAAGCCCTGCAGCGCGCGCGACAGCACCAGCATGCCCATGCTCTGCGCCAGGCCGCACAGCAGCGAAGTGATGACGAACGCCAGCGTGGCCCAGACGAACAGCTTGCGTTCGCCGAAGCGGCGGCTGAGCCAGCCGGTCAGGGGCAGCGCGATGGCCGTGCTGACCGCGAACGAGGTGATGACCCACGTCGCCTGCTGCGAACTGGCACCGAGATTACCGGCGATGGTGGGCAGCGAGACGTTGGCGATGGTGGTGTCGAGCACCTGCATGAACGACGCCATCGCCAGGCCCACGGTGCACAGGGCGACGCTGGGCGGCAGGAACCCGGAGGCCGCACCCGACGCCGCCGGGGCGCCCGGAGCACCGGGCGCGGCTGGAGCTTGTGCGGACATGGCGACCTCAGCCCACCTTCGCCTGCTGCGGCAGGTTGCCCTGGATGATCGTGTGGATCACCTCGTCGGCATCATGCAGCTGCTTGGCATACACGTCGGTGTCGAACACCGTGCCCTTGGCCGGGGTGCTCGGCAGCACTTCACCCTTCTGGTCGCGCAGGCTCACTTCGGCCTTCATCGACAGGCCGATGCGCAGCGGGTGCTCGGCCAGCTGCTTGGCATCGATGGCGATGCGCACCGGCACGCGCTGCACGATCTTGATCCAGTTGCCGCTGGCGTTCTGCGCCGGCAGCAGCGAGAACGCCGAACCGGTACCCAGGCCCAGGCTGTCGATGCGGCCCTTGTACTTCACGTCGCCGGCATACAGGTCCGACTTCAGCTCCACTTCCTGGCCCAGGCGCATGTGGCGCAGCTGGGTTTCCTTGAAGTTGGCCTCGACCCACATCTGCTCGGTCGGCACCACCGCCATCAGTGCGTTGCCCGGCTGCACGCGCTGGCCGACCTGCACCGAACGACGGGCGACGTAGCCGGTGACCGGCGCGACGATGCCAGCGCGGGCGTTGTTGAGGAAGGCCTGGCGCAGCTGCGCGGCGGCAGCCTGCACATCCGGCTGGGTGGCGATCACGGTGTCGTCGACCAGCGCACGGTTGCGCTCGACGGTCTCGCGCGAACCGGCCACGGCCGCTTCGGCAGCGGCCAGCTCGTCACGGGCGTGCGCCAGTTCTTCGTTGGAGATGGCACCGGTGGTGGCCAGGTCCTTGCGGCGGGCGAAGTCGTCGCGCACACGCTTCAGGGTGACCTGGCGGGCGTTCAAGTCCGCCTGCGCACCTTCCACGCTGCGGTACAGGCCACGGGTCTGGCGCACGGTCTTGGCGAGGTTGGCTTCGGCCTGCTGCAGCGCTACTGCGGTGTCGGACGGATCCAGCTGCACCAGCAGCTGGCCGCGCTCCACGCGCATGCCGTCATCAGCGTTGATGGCGACCACGGTACCGGCCACCAGCGGGGTGATCTGCACCTGGTTGCCCTGCACGTAAGCGTCGTCGGTTTCTTCGAACCAACGGCCGAACATGAAGTACCACAACGCCAGTGCGGCAAGCAGCAGCACGACGATCACGAACAGGCCGCGCAGCAGGTTGCCGCGGCGGTTGGGGGCGGCCGGGGCCGCGGTGTCTTGGGTCTGGCTCATGGCAGGGATCTTCAGGAATGCGAGGAATCGGAATGGGAGGCGAGCGGCGCGGCGTGATCGGCATCACTGGGCTGGAAACCACCGCCCAGCGCCTTGCTCAGGCGCACGGAGGTCTGCACCTGCTGCGACTGCAGGCCGGCCAGCTGCTGCTGTGACTGCAGCAGGGTGGACTGCGCGGTCAGCACGTCCAGGTAGCTGCCGATGCCAGCGCGATAGCGCTGCTGGGCCAGGTCGAAGGCCGAACGCGCGGTGTCCACCGCCTGCTGTTGCGCGTTCGACTGCTGCGCCAGTGAGCGCACCGCGTTGACCTGGTCGGCCACGTCGCGCAGTGCATCGAGCACGGTCTGGTTGTAGTTGGCAACCGCCAGGTCGTACTGCGCATCGGTGTTGGCCAGGTTGGCGCGCAGCTTGCCGCCTTCGAAGATCGGCAGGCTCAACGCCGGGCCGATGTAGGCGAAGGTGGAGCTGCTCTTCAGCAGATCGCCCACGTTCGGTGCGACGACGCCAGCCAGTGCGGTCAGGTTGAAGCTCGGGTAGAACTTGGTCCTGGCGACCTTGATCTGCTTGTCGGCCGCTTCCACCCGCCAGCGCGCGGCAACGATGTCCGGACGACGGCCGAGCAGCTCGCTGGGCAGCACGCCCGGCAGCTGGAGCGCCATCGGATTCAACGCCTGCGGACGCTGGATCGACAGGCCACGGTCCGGGCCCTTGCCGACCAGGGCGGCCAGCGCGGTGCGGGCGGCGTCGATGCGCTGCTGTGCGGCCAGCACCTGCTGCTGCGCGGCCGGCACGCGGGCCTCGGCCTGGCGCACCTGCAGATCGCTGTCGATGCCGGCACTGCGGCGCTGGCGGGTCAACTGCAGCGACTTCTGCGAGCGGGTCAGCTCTTCCTCGGCCACGTCGTTGAGCTGCCACGCGTAGGCCAGGTCGGCATAGGCCTGGGTGATGCCGGTGGACAGGTTCAGGCGCGCGGCCTGGGCTTCAACAGTGGCGGCATGCGCGCCATCCACGGCGGCTTCCCAAGCGGCGCGCTTGCCGCCCCACAGGTCCACGCCATAGCTGAAATCAAACGCGACCTGGCTGCTGCCAGCGTAATGGCCGCCCATCTCGCTGCCGGCCATCGACTCGGGCAGGCGCAGACCGGTGTAACCACCGGACACCGACAGGCTGGGCAGGCGATCGGCACGCGCGGTACCGACCTGCGACTGCGCCTGGCGCAGGCGCGCATCGGCAGCGTCCAGGCTCGGGTGGCCGGCCAGCCCCTCGGCGACCAGCGCGTCCAGCTGCGCATCGCCCAGTGCCTTCCACCAGTCCTGCGCCGGGAAGCCGGTGGCGCTCAGATCGGTGTCGGCCAGGGTGCGTTCGCTGTGCAGGCTGTCCACATCGAGCACGTGGCCCTGCGGGTTGAGGCCGCGGCTGCTGGCGCAGGCGGCCAAGGCCAGGGCCAGCGCTGATACCAACAGCGCGCGCCCGGACCGGCGGAGAGTGGAATGCGGGATCGGGTTCATGGGGTCGTCAGGGAATCGCGGATTCGGGTGAGGAGGGACAGCAGCTGCGTGCGTTCGTCGGCGGACAGGTCACGCAGGGCGTAATCCATCACCGCGTCGCCACGCAGCTTCAGCCGCGCCCACAGCGCGCGGCCTTCATCGGTCAGCACGATCTGCAGCGCACGCCGGTCCTGGGCATGCGGCTCGCGGCGTACGCAGCCCAGTGCCTCCAGCTTGTCCAGCAGACGGGTCACCGCACTGGGCACCTGGTCGATGGCCTGGGCCAGTTCATTGGCCGTGCACGGCGCCATGTTCGAAAGCACCTTCAACCCGATGTAGTGGGTGAAGCCGATGCCGAGGTCTTCTTCAGCCATGGAGGCGTCGAGTTGGCGGACCAGGCCGTCGCGCACCTGGCGCAGCAGCAGGCCGAAGCTGGGGGGAGTGGTTGCAGGACAGATCATGGGGGAGCATTCTCTTCCAAAAAAAATATTTCTCAATGGAAATATTCGATCTGGCATCGAATGCTGTGTTGCAGCAGTGGGCTGGATCAGTGAAGGCGCTCACCTTAATGGCCTGCTCAGCTGGCCCGGTAGTACAATTCAGCCAATGGATGACACATTTCAGCCAGCGGATATGATGAACAAGGCAGAAATCCCCCCTCCCAAGCGCCTGCTGCGTGATGACGCACTGGACTGGTTCGAGCGCAATGACGGCCCTTCGGTTGTCGCTTTCCGCTTCGACAGCCCGCAGGGCCTGGTCCGTGAAGTGGACTGGCATCACCATCAGCGCGCACAGCTGATCTGTGTCGAGCGCGGCCTGTTGACCACCCGAACCTCGCACGGCACGTGGTCGCTGGCGCCGGGTTCGGCCGGCTGGATGCCGCCGCTGGAGCCGCATACGGTCACCCTCGACGGGCCATTGCGTGGCTGGGGCATGGCGCTGGCCGCGCCCGCCTGCGCCACCCTGCCCTCCGACCCCTGCGTGCTGGGCCTGTCCAAGCTGGCGCAGGCGCTGGCCGACCGTATCTGCGAATGGCCGCTGGGCTATGCCACCACCCCTGAGCGCCAGCACATCATCGATGTACTGCTGGACGAGATCCGCACCGCACCGCGCCAGCGCATGCACCTGCCGATGCCGCACGACCGGCGCCTGCTGAAGATCGCCTCGCAGCTGCTGGCCGACCCGTCCGACGAGCGCAGCCTGGCCGAATGGGCGCACTGGGCGGGTCTGTCGCCGCGCAGCCTGACCCGCCACTTCCGCGACGAGACCACGCTCAGCTTCGCCCAGTGGCGGCAGCAGGCCCGCCTGTCCGAGGCGCTGCGCCAGCTGACCGACGGCCGCAGCGTGGCCGATATCGCCCACGCGCTGGGCTTCAGCAGCGCCAGCGCCTTCGTCACCGTGTTCCGCCGCCACTTCGGTTTGCCGCCCGGGCGCTACCTGGCGCGGGCCGGGCATGGCCTGGAAACCGGACTGGACCCTGCGCGCGGCTTGGCATCCCCGGCCGCATCCGGATAATCACAGGATTGCGAGCGGCGACCGCCGTCGCCGCCTCCCGACAATAGGTAACAACGCCGCATGACCGATCTTGCCCGCCCCGTGTTCCACGGATTCGAACAACTGCCGCTGCGCGAGTACGCAGAACGCGCCTACCTCGACTACTCGATGTACGTGGTCCTGGACCGTGCCCTGCCGTTCATCGGCGACGGCCTGAAGCCGGTACAGCGCCGCATCATCTATTCGATGAGCGAGCTGGGCCTGAATGCCGCGTCCAAGCCGAAGAAGTCCGCGCGCACCGTCGGTGACGTCATCGGTAAGTACCATCCGCACGGCGACAGCGCGTGCTACGAGGCGCTGGTGCTGATGGCGCAGCCGTTCTCGTACCGCTACCCGCTGATCGAGGGCCAGGGCAACTTCGGTTCCAGCGATGACCCGAAGTCGTTCGCGGCGATGCGTTACACCGAATCCAAGCTGACCCCGATCGCTGAAGTGCTTCTGGGCGAACTGGGCCAGGGCACCACCGACTGGGCGCCGAACTTCGACGGCACCCTGCAGGAACCGACCTGGATGCCGGCGCGGCTGCCGCACCTGCTGCTGAACGGCACCACCGGCATCGCCGTAGGCATGGCCACCGACGTGCCGCCGCACAATCTCAACGAGATCGTCAGCGCGCTGCTGCACCTGCTGGACAACCCCGAGGCCAGCGTGCGCGACCTGTGCGAGCACGTGCAGGGACCGGACTACCCCTCCAGCGCCGAGATCATCACCGCGGCCAATGACCTGCGGAACATGTACGAGACCGGCAACGGCAGCGTGCGTGCGCGTGCGACCTTCACCAAGGAAGCCAACAACATCGTCGTCACCGCGCTGCCGTTCCAGGTGTCGCCGTCGAAGGTGATCGAGCAGATCGCCGCGCAGATGCGCGCCAAGAAGCTGCCGTGGCTGGAGGACATCCGCGATGAGTCCGACCATGCCAACCCGGTGCGCGTGGTGCTGGTGCCGCGTTCCAACCGTGTCGACGCCGAGCAGCTGATGGGCCACCTGTTCGCCACCACGGACATGGAGCGCAGCTACCGCGTCAACCTCAACGTGATCGGGCTGGACGGCCGTCCGCAGGTGAAGAACCTGAAGATGCTGCTCAGCGAATGGCTGGCGTTCCGCAGCAGCACCGTCACCCGCCGCCTGCAGCACCGCCTGCAGAAGGTCGAGCGCCGCCTGCACCTGTTGGAAGGCCTGCTGGTCGCCTTCCTCAACCTGGACGAGGTGATCCACATCATCCGGACCGAGGACGAACCGAAGGCGGCGCTGATCGCGCGCTTCGGCCTGTCCGACGACCAGGCCGAGTACATCCTGGAAACCAAGCTGAAGCAGCTGGCGCGCCTGGAAGAGATGAAGATCCGTGGCGAGCAGGACGAGCTGGCCAAGGAGCGCGAGAAGATCCTCGGCATCCTCGACAGCAAGACCAAGCTGAAGAAGCTGATCCGCGACGAACTGACCGCCGATGCCAGGAAGTTCGGCGACGCACGCCGTTCGCCGCTGGTGCAGCGCCAGGCCGCGCAGGCCATCGACGAGACCGAACTGGTGCCGAGCGAGCCGATGACCGTCGTGCTCTCGGAGAAGGGCTGGATCCGTGCCGCCAAGGGCCACGACGTCGATGCGTCCGCCCTGTCCTATCGCGATGGTGACGCCCTGCAGGGCGCGGTGCGTGCACGCAGCACCCAGCAGGTCGCGTTCCTCGACAGCGAGGGTCGCGCCTACTCGACGCCGGTACACACCCTGCCCTCCGCGCGTGGCAACGGTGAACCGCTCACCGGACGCTTCTCGCCGGCCGCGGGCACCAGCTTCGTGACCCTGGCCAGCGCCGAGCCGGACACCCGCTTCGTGCTGGCCTCCACCCACGGCTACGGCTTCGTCACCCGCTTCGAGAACCTGATCGGCCGCAACAAGGCCGGCAAGGCGATGCTGAACCTGTCAGCCGGTTCGACCGTGCTGACCCCGTCGGTGGTGGCCAACGTCGCCACCGACCGCATCGTGGCGGTGACCAGTTCCGGCAACCTGCTGGCAATCGCCGCCAACGACCTGCCGGAACTGGACAAGGGCAAGGGCAACAAGATCATCGAGATCCCGAAGGCCAAGCTCGCCACCGAACGCGTGGTCGCCATCGTGGCGATCAGCCCGGGCCAGACCCTTCAGGTGCGCAGTGGGCAGCGCACGATGGGCCTGAAGTTCAACGAGCTCGACGCCTACCTCGGCGCCCGCGCCACCCGCGGCCACCTGCTGCCGCGCGGCTGGCAGAAGGTGGAAGGGCTGTCGGTGGAATGAGGGCCGCGGCCCTGCTCATGGTGGGTGTCAACCTTGGTTGACACGCCTTGCCCCGGTAGACGCCAACCTCGGTTGGCGTTTTCCATCCCAATGGGGTCAGAGCCGTTTTCGTCGAAAACGGATCTGACCCCGGACACGAAAAAGCCGGGGCATTCCCCGGCTTTTTCGTTGTCGGCTGGCGGGCGGTGGAGCAGCTGGCGGGCGAAAGCTGGCTGGCGGTGCTCCGGTGCTGGCGGGCGACAGAACGCTGTGCTTCTGGTAGACCCGACCGCTGGTCGGCTGCCCTGCAAAAGCGGCCGACTAACAGTCGGCCCTACCGGGTCGGCGCGAGGCGCCGGCTCAGTGCGCCGGGGCGCCGTTGCCGTCGATCTTGCTCAGCTGGTACAGCTCCAGGCCGATGCGCTTGATCAGGCCCAACTGCTGTTCCAGCCACCAGGCATGGTCTTCCTCGGTGTCCTTCAGCTGCGCCAGCAGCATGTCGCGGCTCACGTAGTCACCCTTCTCCTCGCACAGCTTCATGCCGGCGGCGAGATTGTTCCGAACCGCGTATTCAGTATCCAGATCCTTCTGCAGCATCTCCTCCACGGTCTTGCCCGGCTCGGTGGCATGCGGGCGCATGTCCGGGTCGCCTCCGAGGAACAGGATCCGGCGCAGCAGCGCGTCGGCGTGCTGGGTTTCCTCTTCCATCTCGTGGTTCAGGCGTTCGTACAGCGCGAACAGGCCCTGGTCCTCGTAGCGGCGGGAATGGATGAAGTACTGGTCGCGGGCAGCGAGTTCGCCGCGCAGCAGTTCCTTCAGGCAGGCGATGACGTCCGGGTTGCCTTTCATGGGGGGCTCCTGTGAATCGATGTGACATAGGGTGCCGCATTTCAAAATACGGTGATCTAATCGGAATCAGTCGCAGTTGCGCCTGCGGCTACAATCGGCCCACGAGTTCGGAAAGGACGTGCGATGCGACGTACATGGCGTTGGGTGCTGGGCGTGCTGATCGCCATCGTGCTGGTTACCGTACTGGGCCTGTGGCTGCTGCTGCGCGGCAGCCTGGCCGACCTCGATGGCGAACATGCACTGCCTGGGCTGGCCAGGCCGGTCACCGTCGAACGCGATGCGCTGGGCGTGGTCACCATCACTGCCGGCAGCCAGGCCGACGCGATGCGAGCACTCGGCCACGTGCATGCGCAGGAGCGCTATTTCGAGATGGACCTGATGCGCCGCAGTGCCGCCGGCGAGCTGTCGGCGCTGTTCGGGCCGAAAGCCATCGACGCCGACAAGCGCATGCGCGTGCATCGCCTGCGCGCCCGCACCGAGGCGCATCTGGATACCGCGCTGGGCGACAACGGCGCGGCCGTGCGTGCCTATGTGGACGGCGTCAATGAAGGCCTGGCTGATCTCTCCGTGCGGCCATGGGCCTACCTGCTGCTGCGGCAGTCACCGCACCCGTGGCAGGCCAGCGACAGCGTGCTGGCCGGACTGGCCATGTACGCCGACCTGCAGGACCCAGGCAACCAGACCGAGCTTGCCCTGAGCCGCATCCGCGCGGTGGTGCCGCCGGCGCTGTACGCGCTGATCGCCCACGAAGGCACCGAATGGGATGCACCGCTGTTTGGCGAAGCCACCGGCAACGCGGCCCTGCCCGATGCAAGCCAGCTCGATCTGCGCACATTGAAGGGAAAGCCGGGCACCGAGCAGGAGGAGGCGGACGTCATCGGCAGCAACAACTTCGCGGTGGCCGGCGCGCTCACCGCCGACGGCCGCGCGATCGTGGCTGACGACATGCACCTGGGCCTGCGCGCGCCTGGCCTGTGGTTCCGGGTGCGCCTGCGTTACCCCGACCCGCAGGCTGCAGGCGGCCAGGTCGACGTCACTGGCTTCTCGCTGCCTGGCCTGCCGGCGGTGATCGTCGGCAGCAATGGACACGTCGCTTGGGGCTTCACCAACAGCTACATCGATACTGCCGACTACCGGACTGAACCGGCCAGCGCCGCTGTGACCGTGCACGACGAACGCATTGCGGTGGCCGGCCAGGCCGACGTGGTGTTCCCGGTGCGCGAAACCGACTGGGGTCCGATCCTGCATACCCATGCCGATGGCAGCGGCGACGCCCTGCGCTGGGTCGCACACCTGCCCGGCGCGGTGCGCCTGGACTTCGGTGACCTGGCCCGCGCCGGCGATCTGGATGGCGCCCTGCACTTCGCCGACCGCGCCGGCATCCCCGCGCAGAACCTGGTGGTCGGCGACCGCAGCGGACGCATCGCCTGGCGCCTGATCGGCGCCCGCCCCGACCGAGGCCCCGGCTGTGCACCGGCCGGCTTCACTGCGGCCAGCAACCAGGATTGCGCGCCGTGGCCGATCCGCAGCGATGCCTCGCCGGCACTGATCGATCCCCCCAACCATCGCCTGTGGACCGCCAACGGCCGCGTCCTCGACGGCGAAGCACTGGCCAGCGTCGGCAATGGCGGCTATGACCTTGGTGCCCGGGCGCGGCAGATCCGCGATCTGCTGGCAATCCAGGAGCGCTTCGACGAGCACGACCTGCTGGCGATCCAGCTCGATGATCGTGCCGTATTCCTGCAGCGCTGGTGGGCCCTGCTGCACGATGTCATCGAACGCAGTGACGACCCCGCCCTGAAGCGTTTGAAGGAGGTCAGCCATCAATGGGGCGGCCGCGCTTCGGCCAGCTCGGTCAGCTACCGGGTGGTGCGTGAATTCCGTACACAGGTAATGGAGACGTTGTCCGATGCACTGCTGGCACCGGCCAACGCGGCACTGGGCGATGACTATCTGGACCCGCGCCTGGCGCAGCTGGAAGGCGTGGCCTGGCCGATGCTGCAAGAGCGTCCGGCCAATCTGCTGCCTCCCGCCTTCGACAGCTGGGACGCGCTGCTGCTTGATGCAGCTCGCCGCACCGAGAGCGAGCTGGCCAAGCGAGGCCCACTGGCCCAGCGCACCTGGGGCGAGCGCAACACCGCGGCGATCTGCCATCCCATCGCGCGTGCATTGCCGGACATCGCCAAACGCTGGCTGTGCATGCCCACCGATCCCCTGCCCGGTGACCGCGACATGCCACGCGTGCAGACGCCGAACTTCGGTGCCTCCGAACGCATGGTGGTTTCGCCCGGCCACGAGGCCGACGGCATCGTGCACATGCCCGGCGGCCAGAGCGGCCATCCGCTGTCGCCGTACTGGGCGGCCGGCCACGAAGACTGGGTGCATGGCCGACCGACCCCGTTCCTGCCAGGCAAGGCGCAGCACGTGATGACGCTGGTCCCTGCGCGTTGACGACCAGGGTCAGATCCCTTTTCCAAAGAAAAGGGATCTGACCCCATCATTGCAGCGTCAGGCCAGCGCCTGCTCATGCACGCCGGCAATCGCGCGGCCGGAAGGATCGGCTGCTGCCGCGAAGCTGGCATCCCACGCAATCGCCGCCGGCGACGAACAGGCAATCGACTTGCCGCCCGGCACGGTCTCGGCCGCCGCGCGGCTGGGGAAGAACTGTTCGAACAGGTGGCGGTAGTAGTACGCCTCCTTGGTCTGCGGCGGGTTGTGCGGGAAGCGCTTGTCGGCCGCCGACAGCACGCGGTCGCTCACCTGCGCTTCGGCATGCGCTTTCAGCCCGTCGATCCAGCCATAGCCGACGCCGTCGCTGAACTGCTCCTTCTGCCGCCACAGGATGCTGTCCGGCAGGTAGCCCTCGAACGCTTCGCGCAGCACCGCCTTCTCGATGCGGCGGCCACCGAAGCCGGCACCGACCATCTTGTGCGCGGCATCGAAGCGCATCGCCACATCGAGGAATTCGCGGTCGAGGAACGGGACACGCGGCTCCACGCCCCAGGCCATCATCGACTTGTTGGCGCGCAGGCAATCGTAGTTGTGCAGGGCATCAAGCTTGCGTACCAGCTCATCGTGGAATTCGCGCGCATCCGGCGCCTTGTGGAAGTACAGGTAGCCGCCGAAGATCTCGTCGCTGCCTTCGCCGGAGAGCACCATCTTCACGCCCATCGCCTTGATCCGCCGTGCCAGCAGGAACATCGGCGTCGAGGCACGGATGGTGGTGACGTCGTAGGTCTCGATGTGGCGGATCACTTCCGGCAGCGCATCGAGGCCTTCCTCGAAGGTGTATTCGAAGCCGTGATGCACGGTGCCGAGTGCCTCGGCAGCGATCGCCGCAGCCGCCAGATCGGGCGAGCCCTTCAGGCCGATCGCGAACGAATGCAAGCGCGGCCACCAGGCTTCGGTCTGTCCACCATCCTCGATGCGGCGACGCGCGTAGCGTGCGGCCACCGCCGCCACCAGCGACGAGTCCAGGCCACCGGACAACAGCACGCCGTACGGAACGTCGCTCATCAGCTGGCGTTCCACCGCATGCTCGAACGCCTGGCGCAGTTCGGCCAGGTCGGCCTGGCGGCCCTGCACGTCGGCATAGTCGCGCCACGGTTGCTGGTAGTAGCGCACCAGCTCACCGCTGGCGCTGTCGAAGTAATGGCCCGGCGGGAACTGCGCGACGTCGGCACAGGTATCGACCAGTGCCTTCATTTCCGAGGCCACGCGCAGCCGGCCCTGTGCATCGTGGCCCCAGTACAGCGGCACCACGCCCACCGGGTCACGTGCCACCAGCACCCGTCCGGCCTCGCGATCCCACAGGGCGAAGGCGAAGATGCCATTGAGCTGTTCCAGCCACTGTGCTGGCGTACCGCCCTGACGGTACAGCGCGTTGATCACCTCACAGTCCGAACCGGTCTGGAAGTCGTAGGCGGTGGTCAGCGTGGCCTTCAGCTGCTGGTGGTTGTAGATCTCGCCGTTGACCGCCAGCGCCAGCTGCCCATCGGCCGACAACAACGGCTGCGAGCCACCGGCCGGATCGACGATGGCCAGCCGTTCGTGAACCAGCAGCGCGCCTTCATCGAGGTACACGCCGCTCCAGTCCGGACCGCGGTGACGCTGGCGTTGCGACAGCTCCAGCGCGTGGCGGCGCAGGGCGGGAAGATCGTCACCGGCCTGCAGGCCGAAGATTCCGAAGATCGAACACATGGCAGAGCTCCTGTTGTGGGGATTTCACGGGGAAGGTGTTCGACCGGCAACCAGGCCCGGGGGGACTGCGCCCGGGCACAAAAAAACCCGCATCGGCTGATGCGGGTTTTCTGGTGTCCGGGCGTGTGTTGCTGTCTATCTACCCAGGGCGCAGTCCCGCATCGGCCGCGCACGATTATTCGCGCGCAGATTATTGCGGTTGTTGTTATTGACGGCGGTGGCCAGGCGGATCGACATGGCATCGACCCTACCCCGGTTTTCGGCGCCGCGCAACAGTTGCGTCGGCAACCACGCGGAAGGACCGCCACCGCGCCAGCCAGCGCATAATGGCCCACCCTGAACCGTGTAACAGGAATGCAACACCGCAATGGACGCACCGGGGCGCTGGCCGCCCTGCTCTGCCTGGGCCTGGCCGCCTGCCAGAGCCTACCCCCACCTTCCACACTGCAGCTGGACCAGCAACAGGTACTGGAGCAACGCGGAACCGACGGCAGCTTCGACGGCGCCTGGGAAACCGCGCGGACCTTCGAGCGCTTCAACGATCTGCGCGCCGTCACCTACTACGAGCGTGCCGCAGCGATCACACCCTGGACCTTCCACAACACCAAGGCGGAAGAAGCACTGGGCCGGATCTGGATCTCCGGCACGCTGCAGCATGCCGACAGCCCCCACATCAACCCGGCACCGGTGCTGCGCGCGTCCTGGCGACGTGGCGAACGCTGGTCTATGGCCGCCGCCAACCACGGCAATCCGTATGCGTTCTTTGACCTGGCCAAGGCCTATCGCGAGCGCGGCGATGCCCAGCGAGCGCTGCGCTGGGACCTTCGCGCGATGGTCTACCAGCGCTATGCGTCGTCGTCATCGGGACTGCCCGGCGCAGTAGCGGCCACAGGCGATACCGTGCATCCGCTGGTGGCGAGGATCCAACGCCGTGCCGCTGCAGGTGACGCCGACGCACAGGTCGATCTGGGCGCACTGCTGGAAAAAGGCGTCGGCCTGCCACGCGATCCAGCGCGTGCACTGCAGCTGTACCAGCGCGCAGGTGAGCGGGGCAATGTGTTCGGCCAGTACTTCGCCGGGCTGCTGCTGGGCCGCAGTGCGCCGGGCGTGGAGAAGGACACCGATGCTGCCGCGCGCTGGTTCGCGCGCGCCGAGGCGCAGCGCTTCTACATGGCCGCGCCCAGCTACTGGAAGAAAGCAATCGAGCCGCCGTTCTTCATTTTTTCAGAGTAGAGCCGAGCCATGCTCGGCCGCTTCTGGTGGAATAAACAGCCGAGCATGGCTCGGCCCTACTGGGAAGCGGCCCCGGCGGGAGGCGTGCCGACCAACGGTCGGCACCCACCTCGGCAGGATCGGGGTATCCCCACCACAGGGCTCACACCAGCAACCGTTCCACCAGCCGCTGGTACAACCCCGGCAGTGCTTCCAGATCGTCAACGCGCACGTTCTCGTCCACCTGGTGGATGCTGGCGTTGACCGGTCCTACTTCGATGCACTGCGCGCCCAGCGGCGCGATGAAACGTGCATCCGAGGTGCCGCCGCCGGTGCTTTCTTCCGGGGCACGGCCGATGTGCTCGGCCAGTACCGCGCGCGCAGTCGCACGCAGCGTGCCTTCCGGGGTGTAGAACGGCTCACCGCTGCGATGCCACTTGAGCGTGTACTGCAGGCCATGCCGGTCAAGCAGTGCAATGATCTCTGCCTCCAGCTTCGGCGCATCCCAGTGCGGGTTGTAGCGGATGTTGAAATCCACCTCCAGCTCGCCGGGAATCACGTTGTTGGCACCGGTACCCGCGTGGATGTTGGATATCTGCAGGCTGGTCGGCGGGAAGCTCTCATAACCGTCGTCCCAGCGCCGTGCGCTCAGTTCGGACAGTGCCGGTGCCGCCTGATGGATCGGATTGCGCGCTTTTTCCGGGTACGCCACATGCCCCTGCACGCCCTGCACGCGCAGCTTGGCAGACAGGCTGCCACGACGGCCTACGCGCAGCAGGTCACCCAGCGTCGAAGTAGACGATGGCTCTCCGGTAATGCACCAGTCGATGCGCTGGCCGCGTTCGGCGAACAGCCGCGCCACGTGGCGCACGCCGTCGATCGCATCACCCTCCTCGTCACTGGTCAGCAGTACTGCCAGCGTGCCGGGATGATCGGGATGTGCGGCGACGAACTGCTCGGCGGCGACCACGAATGCAGCCACGCTGCCCTTCATGTCGGCGGTGCCACGGCCGTACAGCACACCATCACGGATCTGCGGCGTGAACGGATCGCTGGCCCAGGCCTCACGCGGGCCAGGCGGTACCACGTCGGTGTGGCCCAGCAGCACCAGTACCGGCGCACCCTGGCCGTGGGTCGCCCACAGGTTGTCGACCTCGCCCAGGCGCAGGTGGTCGCAATGGAACCCGGCCTGCTTCAGCCGCGCCGCCAGCAATGCCTGGCAGCCGGCATCGTCCGGCGTCACCGAAGGCCGCGAGATCAGCTCGCAGGTCAGGTCGAGCACCGCGCTCATGCGTCGCCCACGCTGAAGCGCGCCTTGAAGCCGTTGTCACTGAACCCCTGGGTGACCTTGCCATCGGTGGTGACCACCACCGGGCGCTTGATCAGCTGCGGGTACTCGCGCAGCAACAGCTTCCACTCGGCCTCGGAATCGGCGGACTTGCGGTTGTCCGGCAACTGCCGCCAGGTGGTGGACGACTTGTTGACCATCGCGCCCAGGCCGCCCAGCTGCGCCGCCCACGCCAGCAGCGTTTCCGGGCTGGGCGTGTTGTCGCGGTAGTCGACGAAGGTGTACGGCACGCCGAAGCGGTCCAGCCACTTGGTCGCCTTCTTGCAGGTATCGCAGTTCTTCAAACCGTAGACAGTGGTGCTCATGGCCATCTGTGATGCTGGAAAACAGAGGGCCAGAATCTCACAACAGGCGCTCGGACACGACCCGGAACGGCACCCGGGGCAGCCGGAAGGCCAGTCCCCCATGCAACGCCACGTCCATCGCCTGCAGACGAGGGCAATGCAACTCCCCGAGCAGGCGCAGCGGCAGCAGGCTGTCGACGTCCACCGGCAACGCAATGCGCGTGCTGGCCCAGCGGTGGTCACAGGTACGGGCGATGGCCTCGTCCTGGCAGGTCAGGAAGCTCAGCACGGCGCGGTGACCACCGAAAGCGGCCGACCATGCCGCATCCTCCCAGGCGCCTGCGGCCCGCCACTGCAGGCGCAGGTCCGGTGCACTGCCCTCCCCACCCTCGATCCCCGTACAGCCGCCGCCTTCGGCGTCCAGCACATGCGCGAAGCGTGCCGGCAGATGCGGCTGCATGGCATCGCTGAAGGCGCGTGCGCCGGCCACGAAGGCCAGCTGGTCCATCACGTTGCGATCGAACAGCACCACCGGCGTTCCGTCCGGATCGTCGTCGCGGCGCAGGTACCAGCGCCAGTTGCTCTGCCTGGGAGACGGCAGCAGAGAACGCAGCGGCCCAGCCAGCGCCGGCCCGAAGTGCCCATGCCGGTAGCTGAGGATGGTGTAAGGCGTATGTCCGGCATGGACCACGTAATGATGGCCCGGCGGTGGCGTTGGTGCGTGGCGCACGTCGACCCACCAGCTCACGTACACCACGTCGCGCACATCGCTGACCAGGGCCGGCATCGGCCAGCGCCGCGACAGCCCGCGGCGCAGACGGGTCCAGCGCAGGGCGTGCAGCAGGCGCGGCAGCATCCGCCCGAACAGGGTGTCGGACGGATGCCGGTAGATCGCGGACTGCGCCAGATCCTCCGGCGCAGTCACCGTCAGTCGGCCAGGCCGCGCAGCAGGTCGTTGACGCTGGTCTTGCTGCGGGTCTTGGCATCGACCTGCTTGACGATCACCGCGCAGTACAGCGAATGGGTACCGTCCTTGCTCGGCAGCGAGCCGGACACCACCACGCTGTACGGCGGGATGTAGCCATAGCTGATCTCGCCGGTGGCACGGTTGTAGATGCGGGTGCTCTGGCTGAGGAACACGCCCATGCCGATCACGCTGTGGTGGCCGACCACCACGCCTTCCACCACTTCCGAACGCGCACCGATGAAGCAGTGGTCCTCGATGATGGTCGGGCTGGCCTGCAGCGGTTCCAGCACACCACCGATACCGGCGCCGCCGGACAGGTGGCAATGCTGGCCGATCTGCGCGCACGAACCGACGGTGGCCCAGGTGTCGACCATGGTGCCCTCGCCGACGTAAGCGCCGATGTTGGTGAAGCTCGGCATCAGCACCACATCCTTGCCGAAGTACGTGCCGCGACGGGCAATCGCGCCCGGCACCACGCGCACGCCGCCACGGCGGAATTTGGCTTCGTCGTAGCCGGCGAAGCGCGATTCGACCTTGTCCCAGAACGGCGCCGGACGCGCATCGACCACCGCCATGTCGTTGACTCGGAAGTACAGCAGCACGGCCTTCTTCAGCCACTCGTTGACCTTCCAGCCACCGTGGCCGTCCGGCTCGGCAACGCGGAATTCGCCGCTCTCCAGGCCATCGATCACGCGGTTGACCAGCGGCTTGGTCGAACCTTCCAGTTCGTGCAGGGTCAGCGTGGCGCGCCGCTCGAACGCGCTCTCGATGCCGAACTTCAGCTCTTCCACGCCCGGCGCGGCCGGCTTGCGCAACGACTTGCGGGCGATGGTCTCGGCGCGCGTGGTTTCAGCGCTCTTGGCCGGAGCCTTTTTCGCTGCTGCGGCCTTTTTCACCGGGGCCTTCACTGCAGCGGCCTTCTTCGGCGCAACGGCCTTCTTCGCGGCCGGCGTGGCGGCAGCAGTTTTCCGGGCCGCTGCGCTCTTGGTGGTCGCGGCGGTCTTCTTGGCGGGCTTGGTGGCCATCAGGCGGGGTCTCCGGCGTTTCGATCAGGGTCCAGGCAGGCCAGCATTGCGTCATGCAGCTGCTGCCGGGCGGGTTCAGTCAGGGGGAGGTCGTGTTCGTCACTGATCACGAAGGTATCTTCGGCGCGTTCGCCAAAGGTGGCAATGCGCGCGTCCTGCACGCGCAGGCCCTGGTTGCGCAGCACGAACGCCACATCGGCCAGCAGGCCGGGACGGTCGGGGGCGACCAGGGCAAAACGGGTCGCGCCGGGCTCATCGCGGAACTCGATGCGCGGCGCAAAACGGAAGTGGCGCAGCTGCCGTGGCACCACGCGGCGTGACGGCCGCAGGCGGGTCAGGTCGCCGCTGAGCGCTTCACGCAGGGCGGCCTCCAGGTTGGCGCTGCTGCCATCGGCAAAGGTATCGGCCGGGCTCACTTCAAACGTATCGAAAATGGTATCGGCCGGGCCATCCAGCACGCGTGCGCGATGGATGCCGTAGCCCTTGCGGTCCAGCGTCATGACGATCGCGGCGAACAGGCCGTCGCGGTCAGGCGAGTGCACGAACACTTCCAGTGCGGGATCGTCGACGCTGATCCGGCGCACCTTCACCAGCGCCTGCCCCTGCTTCACCGGCACCAGGGCAGCGGCCTGCCAGGCCAGCTGCTCCGGGCGCAGGCGGATGAAGCCTTCGTCGGGCATCACCGCGAACTGGCGATCGATGGTGGCGTCGTCGTAACCCTGCTCGCGCACCAGTGCACGCACGCTGTCGCGCGCTTCGGCCACGCGCTCGGCGGCCGGTACCGGATGCTCCAGGCCCTCGCGCAGCGCACGCCGTGTGGCGAAGTAGAGGTCGGCCAGCAACCGGTCCTTCCATGCGTTCCACAGCTTCGGGCTGGTGCCGGCGATGTCGGCGCAGGTCAGCAGGTACAGATAGTCCAGACGGTCGCGGCTGCCGACCAGGGTCGCAAAGCGATGGATCACCACCGGATCGGCGATGTCCTGCTTCTGTGCCGTCATCGACATGCGCAGGTGCTGTTCGACCAGCCACGCGACCAGCTCGGTATCGGAAGCACTCAGCCCGTGCGCCTGGCAGAACGCACGCGCATCGACCGCTCCCAGTTCCGAGTGATCACCGCCACGGCCCTTGGCGATGTCATGGAACAGGCCGGCAAGCAACAGCAGCTCCGGCTTGCGCAGGCGCGGCCACACTTCATGCGCGATCGAGAAGCGCTCGTCGGCACGGCTGCTGGCGAACAGGCCGATGTTGCGCAGGACCATCAGCGTGTGCTGATCGACGGTATAGACATGGAACAGGTCGAACTGCATGCGCCCGCTGACCTGGGCGAAGGCGGGAATCCACTGCCCGAGCACGCCCAGCCGCGCCATGCGCGAGAGCGTATCGACCGGGCGCTGGCCGCGCAGCAGCGCCAGGAAATGTTCGCGTGCATCGGTATCGGCCTGGTCGTAGGCCGGCAGCTGCGGCAACGATTCGGCCAACGCGCGTGCGGTCAATGAATGCAGGCCCCGCACCTGCGGGTTGTTGGCCCAGCCGGCGAACAGCGCGAATACCTGGCCGATGTCGCCACGCGGCCATTCGGCCTCGTTGGCGGCCAGATAGCCACGACGCAGGGAAAAACCAACGGTCAGCGGTTCCGGCTGTGCCTCGCCATCGAACTGCTCCTCGAAGCGCTGCAGCAGGCGGTCGCTGATCCGGCGCACCACCAGTGCGGCGCGGTAGAAGCCCTGCATCATCTTCTCGACACCGAGGTTCTCGGCGTCGTCTTCGAAGCCCAGGCGCGCGGCCAGGGTCTTCTGGTAATCGAAGCGCAGGCGCTCTTCCGGGCGACGTGCCACCAGGTGCAGGCCAAAGCGCAGGCGTGCCAGCACCGCGCGCTCGCGCTTCAGTGCTGCCGCTTCGTCGGCGCCCAGATGGCCGAGCCCGACCAGCGCCTCCAGGTCACGCACGCCGAACGCACGCAGCGCCATCCATCCCAGCGTGTTGAGGTCGCGCAGTCCGCCGGGACCATCTTTCAGGTCGGGTTCCAAATTATCGGCGGTGTCGCCAAAACGCTGGTGGCGGTTGCGCAGTTCTTCCAGCTTGGCCAGGAAGAACGCACGCGCCGGCCACAGCTCACGGTCGTCGATGGCCTCGCGCAACGCGCGACGGGTCGCATCCTCGGCGAGGATCGGTCGCGCCTCGATCAGTGCGGTCATCACCGTCTGGTCGGCAGCGGCCTCACGGCACTGCGCGGCCGAGCGCACGGCGTGGCTGACCGCCAGCCCGCAATCCCACAACAGCGCGAACAGGCGCGCCAGCGCGGCCTCGTGGGCCAACTGCGCCGCCGGCTCTCCGAACACCAGCAGGTCGATGTCCGAACACGGGAACAGTTCCCCACGCCCGTAGCCGCCCACCGCGAACAGCGACAGGCCGCTGTCGGTGGGCAGGCATCGCTGCCAGGCAAGGCGGATCAGGTGGTCGGCAGCGCGCGCGCGCAGCGCCAGCAGTCGCTCGATGTTGTCGCCCTGGTCGAATCGGCGGTACAGGCGCGCGTCGGCCTGCTGCAGCGCCTGGCGCGCGGCAGCAGCCCAGTCCGTGTCATTGAGCGACGCGGCCGGCGTGTCCAGCAGCGAACTCGCCGGCAACATGCTCAGGAGACCTGCGACTCGCCCGGCGACAGGGTCAGCACGTCGACGCCGGTTTCGGTGACCGCGATCATGTGCTCCCACTGCGCCGACAGCTTGCGGTCCTTGGTCACCACGGTCCAGCCATCCGGCAGCACCTTGTTGTAGCGGGTGCCCTCATTGATCATCGGCTCGATGGTGAAGGTCATGCCCGGCTGCAGCACCAGGCCCTGGCCGGGACGGCCGTAGTGCACCACCTGCGGTTCGTCGTGGTAGACCTTGCCGATGCCGTGGCCGCAGTACTCGCGCACCACGCTGAAACGCTCGCCTTCGGCGTAGCTCTGGATGGCATGGCCGATGTCGCCCAGCGTAGCGCCCGGACGCACCGCGCGGATGCCGCGCCACATGGCTTCGTAGGTGGCTTCCACCAGACGCCGCGCCATCACCGAGGGGGTGCCGACGAAGAACATGCGGCTGGTGTCGCCGTGCCAGCCATCCTTGATGACGGTGACGTCGATATTGATGATGTCGCCATCCTTCAGGACCTTCCCTTCACTGGGAATGCCGTGGCAGATGACGTTGTTGACCGAGGTGCACACGGTCTTCGGGAAGCCGCGGTAGCCGACGTTGGCCGGAATGGTGCCCTGCACGTTCACGATGTGGTCGTGGCAGATGCGGTCCAGTTCCTCGGTGGTGACACCGGGCTTGACGTGGGGGGTGACGATGTCGAGCACTTCGCTGGCCAGGCGGCCGGCGACACGCATCATCTCGATTTCCTGCGGGGTTTTCAGATTCACGCTCATGGCGCCCATTATCGCCGATCCGGCCGCAATCTGAACGAACGCCACCCAACTGGCGATCCGGGCCATGCACGGTTCCGGCAAGGAAAGTGAAAGCGTGATGGAGTCCGCCCTTTCGCCTGCCTATTTATCACGGATTACAGACACTTACGGCACCTAAGCTGGGGCCACTGTCGTCAAAGCGGCGCCGAACATGCCGCCTTCGCCTTGTTCAACGGACCTTCGGGTCAGGGAGGTTGTCCATGCGATTCCCGCTTCGTTCGCCGCTTGCCTGGGCCTTGGCCGGGGTCCTGCTGTCCAGCCCGGCCCTGGCCGCCGACACCACCACTTTCAACGTCACCCTGGTGGTTACCAAGGCCTGCACCATCACGGCGGCGGCCGCCACCAACGTCGACTTCGGTACCGCCGCCTCGACCACCGCTACTCCCACCCTGGGCCAGGGTACGGTGACCGCACAGTGCTCGGCCCTGACCCCGTACACGATTTCACTGAATGCGGGTGCCAACGCCAGCACCGCCAATGACGTCACCACCCGCCGGATGAAGAACACCAACGCCGCGGTGACCGCCAACAACTTCGTGGGCTACCAGCTGTACCAGGATGCCGCGCACACCCTGGTCTGGGGTTCCACCTCCGGCACCAACACGCAGGCCGGCATCGGCACTGGCCTGGCCGTGCCTTACATCGTCTACGGCCAGATCCTCAACCTGAGCACCAACAACCCGGCCACCGGTAACTACCTGGATACGGTCACCGCCACGATCACCTATTGATGGAGCACGCCCGCATGGCCGGACCCCGCCCGTGGCGCGCCACCGGCGTGGCGTTGCTCGCCCTGTGCCTGCTGGCGACCTCCATGGCAGGTGCCACCAGCCTGCAGGTCGCCCCCACCAGCCTGCAGCTGGAAGCCCGCCAGCGTGCCGGCGAGCTGTGGCTGACCAACAGTGGTACCTCGCCGGTGAAGCTGCAGGTACGCGTCTTCCGCTGGGTGCAGCAGGGCGGCCAGGAGCAACTGCTGCCCACCGATGAACTGATGGCCTCCCCGCCGATGCAGGAGCTGGGCGCCGGCCAGCAGCAGCTGGTGCGGGTGATGCGCCCGACCCGGGAGCCCCCCTCGGTGCAACAGTATTTCCGCCTGATCGTGGACGAGGTGCCGGACCTGGCCACCCGTGCCGAGGGCATGCAGTTCGTCCTGCGCTACTCGATCCCGGTGTTCGTACAACCCGCGTCCGGCAAACTCGCCCCCCAACTGCAGGCGCGCCTGGTAACGCTGGACGATGGCCGCAACGGCGTCGAGGTAACCAATTCGGGCAACAGCTACGCACAGATTGCCGATCTCGCACTCGGCAGCCTCAAGCGCCCGCGCATCGTGCACCCTGGCCTGCTGGGCTATGTACTCCCCGGCCAGGTGATGCGCTGGCCGATCGAGCGCGTGGCGATCGACCGCGACAACGACCAGATCACGGCCAAGCTCAATGGCGAGTCGGAACAGACGCCGCTGTCGCCCCCATCGGCTCGCTGAGGCGTTGATGGGCGCGCTGCTTGCTGCCCTGGCTCCTGCGGCGACCGAAGCCGCCGATGTGTCCGGCGTAACGGCCACCGGGGCCGCCGACGTATCAGGCATCTCCGCCGATGCGATCCTGCCGCCCCCCACCCCGCTGACCGCCAGCCAGACGCTGTACCTGGACGTGTCGCTCAACAGCACGCCGCGCGGGCTGCTTCCCTTCATCGAGAACCGCGGCCGCCTGCAGGCCAGCCCCGAGGTTCTGCGCCAGCTCGGCTTCAATGCCAGTGGCGATGCACCGGTGTACCTGGACCAGATCAGCGGCGCGGTGGTTCGCTATGACGCCCACCTGCAGACCCTGGCGCTGGACGTGCCGCTGGACCAGCTGACCCTGCCGACCACCGTGCTCAGCCGCCCTCAGACGCGTGCGCCCGCCGGCAGCGCCTCGCCCGGCGTGCTGCTCAACTACGACATCTACGGCAGCCGGGTGGACACGCTCGGCAACCTCAGCCTGAGCTCGGAGCTGCGCCTGTTCGGCGTCGGCGACGGCACCTTCGAGAACACCGCGATCAGCCGTCGCTACCAGCAGCCCGGCGACCGTCGCTGGCGCGGCGAAAGCGTGCGCCTGGATACACGCTGGCGCCTGGATTTCCCCGACAAGGCGATGACACTGGAGGTCGGCGATTTCTATAGCGGCTTCGTCGATTGGACCCGACCGGTGCGCCTGGGCGGCCTGCAGATCGGCCGCAACTACGGGCTGCAGCCCTATCGCGTCCTGACCCCCACGCCCAGCTTCCTCGGCCAGGCGGTGGTGCCGTCCACGGTCGAGCTGTACGTTGATGGCCTGCGTCAGTACAGCGGTCAGGTGCCGGTTGGCCCGTTCCAGCTGGCCGCGCAGCCGGGCATCAGTGGCACCGGCAGCGCGCAGGTGGTGGTCACCGATGCGTTCGGCCGCATGCAGACGCTGGACTTCAGTTTCTACGGTACCCAGCAACTGCTGGCCAAGGGCCTGTCGGACTGGTCGGTCGGCGTCGGCCGCCTGCGCGAGGACTTCGGCCAGCGCTCCTTCGCCTACGATGATCGCACTGTGGCCAACGCCAGCTGGCGCGGCGGCATCAGCGACTCGTTCACCGGCGAGGCCCATGCCGAAGGCGGCGGCGGCCTGACCCAGGCCGGCGTCGGCGGCTGGTGGCTGCTCGGCGGTGCCGGCGTGTTCAACGCGGCTTACGCGCACAGCGATTACCACGGCCTGCAGGGCGGGCAGTGGGCGCTGGGTTATAGCTGGAACAACCGGCGCGTCAACTTCAACCTGCGTAGCGTGCGCAGCCACGGCGACTACCGCGACCTGGGCGCATTACAGGGCAACCTGCCGCCCAGCATCAGCGAGCAGGCCACGGTCGGCATGGATCTGCTGCGGCTGGGTACGCTCAGCGCCAGCTACCTGCGCCTGCGCTACCCGGATGGCGAGGACAACCGCTACGCCAGCCTGTTCTGGTCGCGCACCTGGAGCCAGCGCTGGTCAGCCTACCTGTCGGTGAACCAGAACCTGGACCAGAGCGACGACCGCAGCATCTATCTGTCGGTGACCGCCAGCCTGGGCAACAACCGCCAGGCCAGCCTGTCCAGCCAGCGCAACGGCGACAGCCAGAGCTGGGTGGCCGACGTGACCCAGCCGGTGCCCGGCGACGGCAGCGCTGGCGGTGTCGGCTGGCGTGCACAGGTACGCCATGGCGAAGACGGCAATGGTGGCCTGGCCGAGGTCGGCATTCTCAATGACATCGGCCGCTATTCGTTCGGCGCCTCGCGCCAGGGCGGGCTCAACTATGCCTACGGCAGCGCCAGTGGCAGCCTGGTCTGGATGGGCGGGCACGCGTTCGCCACCCGCGAGGTCTCGGACGCGTTCGCGGTGATCAGCACCAACGGCGTCGGCGGCGTGCCGGTGCGGCTGGAGAACCGCCTGATCGGCGTCACCGATGATCGTGGCCTGTTGCTGGTCAGCCCGCTGCTGTCCTGGCAGCGCAACCGGGTCTCGATCGACACTCTGGACCTGCCCGAAGACATGCGTGCCGACCGCATCGAGGACTGGGTGACGCCGCGCCAGCGCGCAGGTGCGCGCGTGACCTTCCAGCTGCGCTCGCGGCCCTCTCTGAGCCTGACCCTGCTGGCGATGGACGGACAGCCACTGGAAGTGGGCAGCGAAGTACAACTGCCCGATGGCCGCCAGACGACGGTGGGCTATGATGGCCTGCTGTATCTGGAAGACGTCGCCGCCGGCAGCGTGCTGTACATCACCACCAGCCGCGGACAGTGCCGCGTGAAGGTGCCAGATCTGCCCAAGGTGGTGGCAGCCGGCGCGCGGCCGAAGCCGGCACCGCTGCAGTGCATCCCGGAGGTGGCGCCGTGAGGGTGCTGCTGCTCGGCCTGTTGCTGTTGGCTGGCCTGCTGGCGAGCGCACCGGCGGGCGCCACCGCGGCCTGTACGGCCGTCGCCAACCCCACCCTGCCGTTCGGCAACATCAACAGCAATGCCCCCGGCCCCACTACAGCCACGTTGAACATCACGGTCACCTGCACCACCGCCGCCCTCAGCCTGCTGGCCACTACCGGTGTGCGCGTCTGCGTGGGCATCGGTGCCGGCAGTGGCGGCGGTAGTGCCACTACATCACGGACGATGGCCACCGGCAGTGGCGACACCATGAATTTCCAGTTGTACAACAACGCCAGCTTCGGCCAGGTCACCGGCCTGCTCCCACACGGCACGCCACCGGCACAGGAACTGGCCATGTCCTACAACGTACCGCTGCTGACAGGCGGCAGCGGCGCGCAGACCACGCAATTGTTCGCGCAGATCCCCGCCAACCAGGTTCTGGCTTCCGGCGCGTACAGCAGCTCGTTCAATGGTGCCAACGTGGTATTGACCTGGGCCTGGAATGAAGTGCTGCTCGGCACCGCCACCGTGCCCGCCACCTGCAACGGCGGCGCCACCGGTACCAACAGCGCCAGCGCCGCCTTCAGCTTCACCGCCACCGCCAACGTGCTGCCGCAATGCGGCAGCTACGTCACCACCAACATGAACTTCGGCAATGTCACCGGCGGCATTCCGGCCAACATCGACCAGACTGCCACACTGACGCTGACCTGCCTGAAGAACACCGCCTTCCAGGTCGGCCTCAACAACGGCCAGAACAACCCCGCTGCCACTACCACCCGGCGCATGGCCACCACCATCGGCACCGGTACCTACTTCCTCAATTACGAGTTGTACCGGGACTCGGCACGGACCCAGCGCTGGGGCAATACGCTGACCGTTGATACCGCCAGCGGAACCGGCACCGGAAGTGCGCAGCAGCTGACCATCTACGGCCGGGTACCACCGGTGACCGGCCAGCCCCCTGCCGGTACCTACAACGACCTGGTGCAGGTGACGATCACTTACTGACCTGTGTGCCGACCAACGGTCGGCACACACCGGGGCAGGTTTCGGTAGATCCACTTCATGCGTGGATGCGCGCATCACCCTTGCCCCGGGAGCAGTCGACTGCCTGAGTGATCTGTAGCAACTGTCTTGTCAGGCGGAGGCCATCTGGGCCTCCGCCTGACAAGACAGTTGCTACAGTTCCAGCGCATCCGGCCGATACCGCGCAGCGAGTCCTAAAGCACGGTGGATGGCAGGTGGTTCGCGCACTTCTGATCGGGGCGATGCTGGTCGCCAGTACGCCCGCGTGGGCCGATCCCAGCAACACGTTGCAGATCCGCCTTACCGTGGTCGAAGCCTGCAGCGCTGACACAGGCAATGCCGGCTGCCCGGTACCCCACCAGCGCAGCGACGCAGCTCAGCTGCCGCCACAGATCCGCGAGCTCGTGCCGCCTGCAACCGATGACGACGAAACACCCACCGTGACCGTCATCTACTGATGCGCCTGTTGCTGCCCCTGCTTGGGTTGCTGCTGGCACTGCCTGCCGCAGCGCTGGAGCTAATGCCGACCACGTTGCAGCTGCCGGCCGAAGGTGGTCATGCCGAATTGTGGCTGCACAACCCGGGCCCAAGCCGCTGGCAGGGCCAGGTGCACATACTGGCGTGGGAACAGCACCCCGATGCCGAAGTGTTGCGGCCCAGCGACCAGATCCTGGCCAGCCCCACGCAGCTGGACCTCGCCCCCGGGGCACGCCAACGCATCTGGCTGCTGCCACGTCAGCCCGCGCCAAGTGTTGGCGAGCAGGCCTACCGGATCGTGCTGGCTCCAGATGTACCTGACCTGCCTCGTTACTCGCTGCCGCTTTTCCGTGGCCAGGCCGCACCCGTGGCGCAGCCGCGACTGCATGCCCGCGTCGAACCGGGCATGTCGCAACCCGTGCTGCGACTGAACAACACGGGCGCCTTGCACGCCCGCCTCCACGATCTCTCGTTCATCACCGATGGCGGTCGCCGCAACCTCCTGCTGCCGGGGCTGGCCGGCTACATCCTGCCCGGCCAAGTCCGCCGCTGGGCCCTGCCCCAGCGCGCCCAGGGCTACACTGGTGGCCGGTTCCTGGCCCGGCTGCAGGACGGGCGCGAGGTCGAGTTGGCCGTGCCAGACCCTGCGATTGCAGCCAGCGCATCGAGCGGGCTATAATCGTCCGGATTCCTGCCGCCTGCGTGCGCGGGAAACCCGTCCACACCGGACGTCACCGGTGAATCCACACCTGCTGCCCCCATCCGTGCCGGGGTGCTCCGCAAGGAGTTCGGCCACGGAGGCAACAGGGAAGCCCAACCCCGGAACCATCCGCGCTTCCACGCGTCCCGCATACCTATCCCGCGGGCGGAATCGCCGGTTCCATATCAGGAGTATTGCAATGCCCCAGGTCACCATGCGTCAGATGCTGGAAGCCGGCGTCCACTTCGGCCACCAGACCCGCTACTGGAACCCGAAGATGGCTCCGTACATCTTCGGCGCCCGCGGCAAGATCCACATCATCAACCTGGAAAAGACCGTCCCGCTGTTCAACGATGCGATGAACTTCATCTCGTCGGTTGCCCAGAAGCGCGGCACCGTCCTGTTCCTGGGCACCAAGCGCAGCGCCCGCGAAACCATCAAGGAAGAAGCCGAGCGTTGCGGCATGCCGTTCATGAACCAGCGTTGGCTGGGCGGCACCCTGACCAACTTCCGTACCGTCAAGCAGTCGGTTGCCCGCCTGAAGGAACTGGAAGCCGGTGAAACCGACGGCACCTTCGAGAAGCTGGTCAAGCACGAAGTGCTGGGCCTGCGTCGCGAGCGCGACAAGCTGGAAGCCTCGCTGGGCGGCATCAAGGACATGAACCGCCTGCCGGACGCCATCTTCGTGATCGATATCGGCCACGAAGACATCGCGATCAAGGAAGCCAAGAAGCTGGGCATCCCGGTCATCGCCGTGGTTGATACCAACTACAACCCGGAACTGGTGGATTACGCGATCCCGGGCAACGACGACGCCATCCGTGCCGTGCAGCTGTACTCGCGCGCCGCCGCCGACGCCGTGCTGGAAGGCAAGGCTGCTGCTCCGCACGCCGCCACCGTCCGTGAAGAAGAGTTCGCCGACGCTCCGGCCGAAGACGCCAAGCCGGCCCGCCGCGCTCCGGCCAAGAAGGCTGCTGCCGACAAGGGCGAAGCCCAGGCCTGATCCAGGCCCCGGTGGGCGCCACGCGCCCACCTGTCCTGTCCGCTGCCGATGGCGCGACGACAGGACACTGTCACACGGGCCGGCCACCATGCCGGCCCAACCCCTTTCTTTCGTGAGGTAATCCCGTGGAAATCACTGCTTCCCTGGTCAAGGAACTGCGCGAGCGCACCGGCGCCGGCATGATGGAATGCAAGAAGGCTCTCACCGAAGCCAACGGCGACATCGACGCTGCTGCTGAAGCCATGCGCAAGTCCGGCGCTGCCAAGGCCGACAAGAAGGCTGACCGCGTGGCCGCCGAAGGCCGTCTGGGCCTGGCCCAGGATGGCGGCAAGGCCGTGCTGGTCGAAGTCAACTCGGAAACCGACTTCGTCGCCAACGACGTCAACTTCAAGAACTTCGTCGATTCCGTCGCCGCTGCCGCCCTGGCATCGGGCGCCAACGACGTCGAAGCCGTGAAGGCTGCCAAGCTGGCCGATGGCCGCACCGTTGAAGAAGCCCGCGCCACCGCCGTGCAGACCCTGGGTGAGAACATCCAGATCCGTCGCATGGTGAAGGTTGATGGCAACAACACCATCGGCGCCTACGTCCACACCAACGGCAAGGTTGGCGTGCTGGTCGACCTGGTCGGCGGCGACGTCGAGCTGGCCCGTGGCCTGGCCATGCACGTGGCTGCCCTGAAGCCGCCGCACAACAAGGCTGCGGACGTCCCGGCCGAGTTCGTCGAGAAGGAAAAGGAAATCGAGCTGGCCAAGATGTCCGAAAAGGACAAGGCCAAGCCGGCCGAGATCCTGGAAAAGATCATCAGCGGCAAGATCAACAAGATCGTCAGCGACGTGACCCTGTACGGCCAGACCTACGTGCTGGGCGACACCACCGTCGAGCAGGTGGTCAAGGCCGCTGGCGCCGACGTGGCAGGCTTCAAGCTGCTGGTCGTCGGCGAAGGCATCGAGAAGGTGGTGGAAGACTACGCCGCCGAAGTTGCCAAGGCGATGCAGGTCTGATTCCAGCCTCCCGGCTGTGATGCGACCAGAAGGAGCCGCGGGGAACCGCGGCTCTTTTTTTATGCCCGCCCCGGTGACAGGTGCGCACCGCTGGTGCCATCTCTGCCATATCTGTGGGTGCGCACCGTTGGTGCGCATACCGGCACCCAGGGTCTTTGCGTTGCGCGCGAATCAGGCCGATACTCGGCGCAGGGAATCCACAGTCACATAGCAGGAACGAAAGTCGCGGACTGTGATGTATTCCTAGGTATTCTTGTCCTAATGGAATTGAACGATCCGACATGCCTCCCGAGCTGACAGCTGCCCTGGCGCTCTGCCGCAACCTGCCTTCGCCGCCCGGTATTGCCCTGCGCATCATCGAACTGGCCCAGGACCCGGAAGCGGACATCGCCACCGCCGCCGACATCATCGCCATCGACATGGCGCTGAGCGCTCGCATGCTGCGCATCGCCAATTCGCCGCTGTATGCCAGCCGCCGCCGGATCGAGAACCTCGGCCAGGCACTGACCATGCTCGGCCTGAACGCCACGATCAGCCTCGCGCTCGGCTTCACCGTCACACAGGGCCTGACCGGTGGCGCCGGGGCCGATCATGACCTGCGCCAGCGGGCGTGGAAGCGCAGCATCCTCAGCGCACTGGCCGCCAGCCAGCTGGGCCAGGCCCGCGGCCTGCGCCGGCTGGAGGAGCTCATGCTGGCCGGCCTGCTACAGGACCTCGGCGTACTCTGCCTGGCCCAGGCCGAATCGGAACGCTACCTGCCGCTGCTGCGCGAGGCCGGCGACAACACCGACCTGGTGGCGCGCGAGCGCAGCGAACTGGGTTGCAGCCACGCCGATGTCGGCGCCTGGGTGGCCGAACAATGGGGCCTGCCGCGCTACCTGGTGGAAAGCATCAGCCACAGCGAGGATGAAGGCGCTGCCGAATCGCCGTTCCAGGCGTGCGTGCAGCTGTCCGGCGCGGTGGCCGACATCTGGCTGGATACCGATGCCGACGCCGCCCGCGAACGCGCCCTGCAGCAGGTACACGACCGCCTGGAGCTGGACAGCGCCCGCTTCGACCAGGTGCTGGCCCGCATCAGTGCCGCCCTGCCGGACATCGCCAGCCTGTTCGAGGCCGGACTGAACTCGCCGTCGCGGGTGCGCGAACTGATCGACCACGCCCAGGAACTGGCGACCCTGCGCAACCTGCGCGAACTGCAGGATGCCGACCAGGCACGCCGCCGCGCCGACGAATTCGAGGCCCGGGCCAAGCGCCTGGCCGACCAGGCGCACCGCGACGCACTGACTGGCGTGCTCAACCGCCGCCAGCTGGAAGCAGTGCTGGAACAGGAATTCCTGCGCGCCGGCCGCCAGGGCTGGCCACTGTCGGTGGCCTTCATCGACCTCGACGACTTCAAGAAGATCAACGACGCGCACGGCCACCTGACCGGCGACGAAGTGCTGCGGGCCTTCGCCGGCAAGCTGCAGGGCCAGCTGCGCAACAGCGACACCGTGGCCCGCTTTGGCGGTGAGGAGTTCGTCGCACTGCTGCCCAACACCAGCGAGTCGGTGGCACTGGACGTAATCCGCCGGGTATTGGCCAACATCGTTGCCACGCCGATGGCCGAGATCGAGGGTGGCCCGCTGTTCGTCACCTTCTCCGCCGGCGTGGCCACCCAGGGCGGCTACGAGCGCTTCGCTGACGTGCAGGACCTGCTGCGCGCCGCCGACGACGTGCTGTACCGCTCGAAGAACCTGGGCCGCAACCGGGTGATCGCCCGCTCGCCCGGCGCCCTCGGCCACGACGAGCTGTCAGCCACCGCCGGCGCCGAACTGGGCTGAACGAACGCCCCGGATGACCGGGGTGAACGCCGGTATTTTGCGCCGCAGTGCACAAAACACTTTGGCGCAACGCTGCATGCGCGTAGAATCGCCCGCGATTTCCACGCACCCGAGGTCCCTATGTCCAAGCTCGCCTATCGCCGCATCCTTCTGAAACTGTCCGGGGAGGCGCTGATGGGAGATGAGGACTACGGCATCGACCCGAAGATCATCAACCGCCTGGCCCGCGAGGTCATCGAAGCCCAGCAGGCCGGTGCCGAAGTGGCACTGGTGATCGGCGGCGGCAACATCTTCCGCGGTGCCGGCCTGGCCGCTGGCGGCATGGACCGGGTCACCGGCGACCAGATGGGCATGCTGGCCACGGTCATCAATGCGCTGGCCATGCAGGATGCCCTTGAAAAGCTGGGCGCCAAGGCCCGCGTGATGAGCGCGATCAAGATCAACGACGTGTGCGAGGACTACATCCGCCGCCGCGCCATCCGCCACCTGGAAAAGGGCCGCCTGGTGATCTTCGCCGCCGGCGTTGGCAGCCCGTTCTTCACCACCGATTCGGGCGCCGCCCTGCGCGCCATCGAAATCGGCGCCGACCTGCTGCTGAAGGCGACCAAGGTCGATGGCGTCTACGACAAGGACCCGAACAAGCACAGTGACGCGGTCCGCTTCGACAGCCTGAGCTACGACGAAGTGATCCGCCGCGGCCTGGAAGTGATGGATACCGCCGCCTTCGCGCTGGCCCGCGACAGCGACCTGCCGATGCGCGTGTTCGACATGGGCCAGCCGGGCGAGCTGCTGAAGATCCTCAACGGCGAGAACATCGGCACCCTGGTCCAGGGCCGCGATCCGGCCTGAGCCTGAGCGCCAGGCGAGCTGCGGGTCGATTCAGGCCCGGCAGCGTCCCGTATTCGCCTATAATCGCCCGATTCCAGTTACACCCAGGACCGGGCGATGCTCAACGACATCAAGAACAACGCGCAGACGCGCATGGCCAAGAGCATCGACGCTCTGAAGCACACCCTCACCTCGATCCGCACTGGCCGCGCCACGCCGGCCCTGCTGGACCGGGTTACGGTCAATGCCTACGGCAATGCCAGCACCCCGCTGAACCAGGTTGCGTCGATCTCCAACGCCGACGCCCACTCGCTGCTGGTCACGCCGTTCGACAAGAGCATGATCAAGGAGATCGAGAAGGGTCTCTACAACGCCGAGTTCACCCCGAACACCCTGGGCACCGCGATCCGCATCAACATGCCGCCGCCGACCGAAGAGCGCCGCAAGGAGCTGGCCAAGCAGGTGCAGAAGGAAGGTGAAGGCGCCAAGATCGCGATCCGCAACATCCGCCAGGACGCGAACAAGGAAATCGCCAAGCTGGACAAGGACAAGGCGATCAGCGAAGACGAGAAGAAGCGCGGCGAAGACGACATCCAGAAGTTGACCGACGCCAATATCAAGGACGTCGACAAGGTCGTCGCCGACAAGGAAAAAGAACTGCTGTCGGTCTGAAGTCGATGCCTTCAGTCCCGCCTCCGTTGCCGGCTGCCCTGCCCCGCCACATTGCCATCATCATGGATGGCAATGGACGCTGGGCACAGCAGCGCCGTCGCCCGCGCGTGATCGGCCACCGTGCCGGCGCGCGCGCGGTCAACCGCACCATCGAGCGCTGCCTTGAACTGGGCATCCCGGCGCTGACCCTGTTCGCGTTTTCCAGCGAGAACTGGGGCCGGCCGCAGGAAGAAGTCGACGCGTTGATGAAGCTGTTCCTCGGCGCGCTCGACCGCGAAGTGGACGAGCTGCATCGGCGTGGCGTGCGCGTACGCTTCATCGGCGAGCGCGAACGCTTCGGCGCCGGGCTGGTCAGCCGCATGCAGCTGGCCGAGCAGCGCACCGCCGACAACACCGCACTGACCCTGTCGATCGCCGCCAGTTACGGTGGCCGCCAGGACATCGCGCGTGCCGCGCGCGAACTGGCCGCCGAAGTCGCGGCAGGCCGCCTGCTGCCGGAGCAGATCGACGAATCGCTGCTGGGCCGTCAGGTCGCGCTGGCCGATCTGCCGCCGCCGGACCTGTTCATCCGCACCGGTGGCGACACCCGCATCAGCAACTTCCTGCTGTGGCAGCTGGCCTACACCGAGCTGTGGTTCACCGAGGCGCTGTGGCCGGACTTCGATGCGGCCCTGCTGCAACAGGCGCTGGACGCCTATGGCAGCCGCGAGCGGCGCTTCGGCCTGACCAGCGCCCAGATCGCCGCACTGGCCACCGAGACCACCAGCCCATGACCAAGACCCGAGTCCTCGCCGCGCTGATCATGGCGCCGGTCGCCATTGCCGCGATCCTGCTGCTGCCGACGCAATGGCTGGCCGCCGCCGCCGCCGCCGTGCTGCTGATCGGCCTGTGGGAGTGGCTGAAGCTGGCCGGGATCGAAGACACCCTGGCGCGTACCGTGCTGCTGGTGCTGAACCTGCTGCTGATGGTGCTGCTGGTCTGGGCCGATGGCAGCACGCTGGTGCTGTTCCAGATCACCACCCTGGCCGGCGTTGCCTGGTGGCTGGCGGCGCTGGTCTGGCTGCGCTTCTTCAATTTCGGTGCCCAGCCTTCGGCACCCTCGCGGATCGTGAAGATGCTGGCCGGCTCCCTGGCCATCGTCCCGGCCTGGGCCGCGCTGGTACTGATCCACGCCGGCGGCGATCCGCCCGGCAAGCAGGGCCACCTGTGGCTGCTGGCCGCACTGGCGCTGGTCTGGGCCGCCGATTCAGGCGCCTATTTCGCTGGTCGTCACTTCGGCAAGCACAAGCTGGCCCCGCGCATCAGCCCGAACAAGACCTGGGAAGGCCTGTTCGGTGGCCTGCTGGCCGGTGTCGCCGTGGCCGTCGGCCTGGGCTGGCTGGCCGGCATCGACATCGCACACCTGCCGGGCCTGCTGATCACCTCGGTGGTGGCGGTGTTCGCCTCGGTGCTGGGCGATCTGTTCGAGAGCCTGATCAAGCGCCATGCCGGTGCCAAGGACTCAGGGCACCTGATCCCGGGCCATGGTGGCGTGCTCGACCGTGTCGACGGTGTTCTTGCCGCCGTGCCGGTGTTCGCGCTGGGCAAGGAAATCTTCGGGTTCTGACCATGAATGCTGTCGCAGACCTGCGCCGGGTCGCCGTGTTCGGCGCCACCGGCTCGATCGGTGCCTCCACGCTCGACGTGATCGCCCGCCACCCGCAGCGCTATCAGGCCACCGTGCTCGCCGCCGGCCGCCAGGTGCAGGCGCTGCTGGCATTGTGCCGGCAGCACCGTCCGGCGCATGCGGTGATCGCCGACGAATCGCTGTTCGCCGAGCTGCGCGACGGCCTGCGCGAGGCAGGCCTGTCCACCGAGGCCCACGCCGGCCATGCCGCGCTGGACCAGTTGGCCGCCAGCGACGCCTGCGACACCGTGGTCGCGGCGATTGTCGGCGCTGCCGGCCTGTCCTCGACCCTGGCCGCGGCCGCCGCCGGCAAGCGCATCCTGCTGGCCAACAAGGAATCACTGGTACTGGCCGGCGAACTGCTGACCCGTACCGCCCAGCAGGCAGGCGCCGAGATCATTCCGATCGACAGCGAGCACAGCGCGATCTTCCAGTGCCTGCGCTCGCGCGACGCCAGTGTCGATGGCGCCGGCGTACGCCGCATCCTGCTCACTGCGTCTGGCGGCCCGTTCCGCGGCCGCAGCCGCGCCGAGCTTGCCGCGGTCACCCCGGCGCAGGCCGTGGCCCACCCGAAGTGGTCGATGGGCCCGAAGATCTCGGTCGATTCGGCGACGTTGATGAACAAGGGCCTGGAAGTGATCGAGGCCCACCACCTGTTCGGCATCCCTGGCGAGCGCATCGAAGTGCTGGTGCACCCGCAGAGCCTGGTCCATTCGCTGGTCGAGTTCGTTGACGGCTCGACCCTGGCCCAGATGGGCCTGCCGGACATGCGCACCACCCTGGCCGTTGGCCTCGGCTGGCCGCAGCGCATCGAATCGGGCGTGGCCGGGCTGGACCTGCTGGCGCAGGGCCGGCTCGATTTCGAGGCCCCGGATACCAAAGCCTTCCCGTGCCTGGCGCTGGCCTGGCAGGCCATGCAGGCCGGCGGCACTGCCCCGGCCGTGCTGAACGCCGCCAATGAAGAGGCGGTTTCAGCGTTTCTTCAGGGCCGGATCGGTTTCCTGACCATTCCGGAACTGGTTGCTAACGCTCTTTCAACACTGCCGACCCAAGCAGCCGATACACTTGAGGTTCTGTTGTCCGCCGACCAGCGGGCACGCCAGCTCACCCTGAACACCATCGCCGCCGCCTGAACGAACGCCTCGCCCAGCATGACGACGCCGCCCCTGCCCGCCAATGTGAGCCTGCATGACTGATTTCATCGGATCGGTCTGGTGGATGATTGTCAGCCTCGGGCTGCTGGTCACCTTCCACGAATTCGGGCATTACTGGATAGGCCGCCTGTGCGGGGTCAAGGTGCTGCGCTTCTCGGTCGGCTTCGGGCGCCCGCTGTGGTCGCGCCGTGACAAGCACGGCACCGAGTTCGCCATTGCCGCCATCCCTCTGGGTGGCTACGTGAAGTTCCTCGACGAACGCGAGGTGGAGGTCCATCCGCACGAACGCGGCCAGGCTTTCAACCACAAGACGGTCTGGCAGCGCATCGCCATTGTCGCCGCCGGACCGATCGCCAACCTGCTGCTGTGCATCCTGCTGCTGTGGGCGATGTTCGTGATCGGCAAGCAGGACTATTCGCCGACCATAGGCCGCGTCAGCGGCATCGCCGCCACAGCCGGCCTCGGCAGCGGTGACCGCGTGCTGCGCGTGGACGAGCGCCAGGTGGTGACCCTGGGCGAGGCCAGCATGGCGCTGACCGCCGCGGCAATGGACCGCCGTGACGTGAAGCTGGAAGTGCTGGACCCGGCCGAACAGGTGCGCGTGCGTACCCTCCCCCTGTCGCAGCTGCCAGCCGGTTTCGATGAACGACGGGTGCCGATCCTGGCGGGCCTGTACTGGCAGTCGTGGCTGCAGCCGGCGCTGGTGGAATCGCTGACCCCGGATTCGGTCGTCAGCGGGCAACTGCAGCCGGGCGACCTGATCGTGGCCATCGACGGCCAGCGCATCGACGGCGCCGACCAGGTGATCGGTGAGATCCAGGCGCTGGGGCGTGCCGGCGGCCCGGGCATGATCGAGGTCCTGCGTGGCGGCGAGCGCCTGGCGCTGGAAGTCACGCCACGCAAGGGCCAGGACGCCAAGGGCGACCCCACCTGGCAGATCGGCGTTCAGTTCCCGACCAAATTCAGCCCACCCTACGACACCCTGCTGCGCTACGGCCCATTGGACTCGGTCACCGTCGCGGTACGTGAAACCGGCCGCCTGGCGGCCGATTCGCTCGGCATGATGGGCCGCATCGTCACCGGCAAAGCCTCGCTGCAGAACGTTTCCGGGCCGGTCACCATCGCCCGCGTGGCCAATGTCTCGGCCAAGCGCGGCCTCGACTGGTTCCTGCAGTTCCTTGCCCTGTTGTCGCTCAGCCTGTGCATCATCAACCTGCTGCCGATCCCGATCTTGGACGGCGGCCACCTGCTGTATTACCTTATCGAGTTGGTCAAGGGCAGCCCGCTGAGCGAGCGTGCCATCGCCGCCGGCCAATACATCGGCCTGGCGTTGTTGGCCGGGCTGATGGGGTTGGCGTTCTACAACGACATCCTCGGCCTGGTCCCGCGATGAACTTTTCCACGTTGTTGCCGTCTACAGCGTCGGCATCCCGCACCAATGAAATCGACCTTCCTACCGGACGTGACATGACGCGACTCCCCAATCGCCGCCTGCTGGCCCTCGCCCTCGCCGCCGTCACCGGCGCCCCCGGCCTTGCCCAGGCAGCCGAGCCCTTCACTGTCAGCGACATCCGCGTCGATGGCCTGCAGCGCATCAGCTCGGGCACGGTGTTCACCTACCTGCCGGTGGAACGTGGCGAGACGGTCACTGACAGCAAGGTCGGCGAGACCATCCGCGCCCTGTACAAGACCGGCTTCTTCGAAGACGTGCAGCTGGACCGCCAGGGCAGCATCCTGGTGGTGACCGTCAAGGAACGCCCGGCGATCAACAAGCTGACCGTGACCGGCAACAAGGACATCAAGTCCGAGCAGCTGCTCAAGGGCCTGTCCGACATCGGCCTGACCGAGGGTGGCACTTTCGACCGCCTGAGCCTGGACCGCGTGACCCAGGAACTGCGCCGCCAGTACAACGACCGTGGCAAGTACACCGTCGAGATCACCCCGACGGTGAGCCCGCTGGACCGCAACCGCGTGGACATCGCGATCGCCATCAAGGAAGGCAAGGCGGCCAAGATCCGCCACGTCAACCTGGTCGGCACCGAGAAGTTCGAGAGCAAGGACATCCTGGAAACCTGGGAGTCCAAGGAGCACAACTGGGCGTCGTGGTACCGCCGTGACGACCAGTACTCCAAGGAAAAGCTGTCCGGCGACCTGGAAAAGCTCAACTCCTGGTACCTGGACCGCGGCTACGTCGACTTCAGCATCGACTCCACCCAGGTGTCGATCAGCCCCGACAAGCGCGACATGTTCCTCACCGCCGGCGTGACCGAAGGCGCGCAGTACAAGATCTCCGAGATCAAGGTCAGCGGCGACACCATCCTCCCGCAGGAGGACGTCGAGCGCATGGTGATCCAGAAATCCGGCGACACGTTCTCGCGTGCGCTGCTGGAATTCAGCTCGGATACCATCACCAATTCGCTGTCCAACATCGGCTACGCCTTCGCCAAGGTGAACCCGATTCCGACCACCAACCGCCCCGAGCAGACCGTTGCCATCAACATGCAGGTCGTTCCCGGCCCGCGCGTGTCGGTGCGCCGCATCCTGTTCCGCGGCAATACCCGTACGTCCGACGAAGTGATGCGTCGCGAAATGCGCCAGTTCGAGAACAGCTGGTACTCGCAGGCCGCGATCGACCGCTCCAAGATCCGCCTGCAGCGCCTGGGCTACTTCGAGTCGGTGGAAGTGGAAACCCCGGCCGTCAGCGGCAGCAACGACCAGGTCGACGTCGTCTACAACGTCAAGGAAACCACCTCGGGCAGCTTCGTGTTCGGCCTGGGCTATTCGCAGTCCTACGGCATGACCACCTCGGTGCAGCTGTCGCAGAACAACTTCCTCGGCGGCGGCAACCGCGTGTCGGTCGAAGCCTCGCGCAGCAGCTACCTGCAGCGTTACGGCTTCAGCTACACCAACCCGTACTTCACCGATGACGGCGTGTCGCTGGGCTACAACCTGTCCTGGCGCGAGCTGGACTACTCCGACTTCAACACCGCGCAGTACAACAGCACCAATGGTTCGGCGCAGGTGGTGTTCGGCGTGCCGATCACCGAGACCGATACCGTCTCGCTGATGTTCGGCATCGACAGCAACCAGATCACCACCTACCAGGGCTCGACACCGCAGTCGATCATCGACTACATCAACGTACTGGGCAGCAAGACCTTCCATGCCTGGCGCACGGAGCTGGGCTGGGCACGCGACTCGCGCAACGACTACTTCATGCCGACCCGCGGTACCTACCAGCGCGTTGGCCTGGAAACGACGCTGCCGGGCTCGACCATCGAGTACTACAAGCTGAACTACCAGATCAGCAAGTACTGGCCGATCATGCCGTCGCTGGTCATCAACACCCGCGCCGAAGTTGGTTACGGTGACAGCTATGGCAGCGACAAGACCGCAATGGTGCCGGACAAGGATGGCAACCTGCGTTCGGTCACCGCATCGGGCCTGCCTTTCTACGAGAACTTCTACGCCGGTGGTACCAACTCGGTGCGCGGTTTCGAGGACAACACCCTCGGCCCGCGTGAAGCCACCGCCGGTTATCCGGAAGGCCAGCCGCTGGGTGGTTCGCTGAAGACCGTCGGTTCGGTCGAAGCCTATTTCCCGCGCCTGTTCGACAGCCCGTCGGCGCGCGTGTCGGCCTTCGTCGACTTCGGCAACGTCTACACCGGCGTGGACAACTTCAAGGCAAACGAACTGCGCGTGTCCACCGGTGTGGCCCTGCTGTGGCGCGCCCCGGTCGGCCCGATCTCGATCAGCTACGCCTTCCCGCTGAAGAAGGAAGACGGCGACAAGGTCGAGCGGCTGCAATTCACGTTCGGTGGCCAGTTCTGAGGAACGTCGTTCCTCAGAACTGATCCACCTCCGGTGAATTGCCCCCGCATTTCACCTATCCCCCGCGCCGCTGGCGCGCCCCCCCCTTAACAAAGGGGGGCTCTCCACCAGTCGGGGTGCGAAGCGCCGGGCATTGCCCGGCGTTTTCGTTCTACTTGCTCGCCGCCGCCGTTACTTCCCGCGCTCGCGTGAAATCATCTGGTGATGGCGCAGGGGGCTGACCAGGACCGTTGGCGCCATGGATGGCGCCATCGAGCCCCCAGGGATGGGTTTACGGCGTGTCCTGGGCAGCCCCCTGCGCCATCACCCCGGGACATCAGGCAGGCGCCGCTTTTGACCCTGCATGACCGAAATGGCGTCACACGTTAAACTCCCGCCGTGAATACTCCCACCTACACCGCCCAGCAACTCGCCGAGCAGTTCGGCCTGCAGGTCCATGGCGAACCCGCCACCGCCATCCATGGCGTGGCCACCCTCGCCCATGCCGGCCCAGGCCAGCTGACCTTCCTCGCCAACCCGCGCTACCGTGCGCAGCTGGCCGACAGCCACGCCTCGCTGGTGGTGCTGCGTGCCGAAGACGCCGAGGCCGCCCCCGGCGCCGCGCTCGTGGCCAAGGACCCGTACACCACCTTCGCCAAGATTGCTGCACTGTTCGACATCGCGCCGACGCGCCCGCCGGGCATCCATCCCAGCGCCGTCATCGATCCCAGCGCCCAGGTCGCGGCCAGCGCGCATATCGGTCCGTTCGTCTCCATCGGCGCACGCAGCGTGGTCGGTGAGAACTGCATCATCGGCACCGGCAGCGTGATCGGCGAAGACTGCAGCCTGGACTCCGGCTGTGAACTGATTGCCCGGGTTACCCTGGTGACCCGGGTCAAGCTCGGCAAGCGCGTCCGCGTGCACCCCGGTGCCGTGCTCGGCGCCGATGGCTTCGGCCTGGCGATGGACGCCGGCAAGTGGATCAAGGTGCCGCAGCTCGGTGGTGTCCGCATCGGCGACGACTGCGAGATCGGAGCCAATACCTGCGTCGACCGCGGAGCGCTGGAAGACACGGTGCTGGATGAGGACGTTCGTCTGGACAACCTGGTGCAGATCGCGCACAACGTGCAGATCGGCGCGCACTCGGCCATCGCCGGCTGCACCGGCATCGCCGGCAGCGCCAAGATCGGCCGCTACTGCCTGCTCGGCGGCCACGTCGGCGTAGTCGGCCACCTCGAGATCTGCGACAAGGTCGTGATCACCGGCAAGTCCGTGGTCCGCAACTCCATCCATGAGCCGGGCGAATACTCGTCCGGTACCCCGTTGACCGATAACCGCACGTGGCGCAAGAACGCCGCGCGCTTCAAGCAGCTGGACGTATTGGCTCGCCGCGTCCTGGCTGCTGGCAAGGAGAAAGAATGAACGACACGCTGCAGCTTCCGATCGACGTCTGCCAGATCCAGGAACTGCTCCCGCACCGTTACCCGTTCCTGCTGGTCGACCGGGTGCTTGAGCTCGACATCGAGGCCAAGCGCATCCTGGCGCAGAAGAACGTGAGCATCAACGAGCCCTTCTTCCAGGGTCATTTCCCGGGCCGCCCGATCATGCCCGGCGTGCTGATCATCGAAGCGCTGGCCCAGGCCGGTGGCGTGATGACCCAGCTCACGCTCGGCCGCGACTCGCAGTCCAAGCTGTTCTACATGGTCAAGGTGGAAAACGCCCGCTTCAACAAGCAGGTCGTCCCCGGCGACGTACTGCTGCTGGATGTGCAGATGAAGCGCTTGATCCGCAACATGGGCTGGTACTACGGCGAAGCCAAGGTCAACGGTGAAGTCGTTGCCTCGGCCGAAGTCATGTGCGCCGGCGCCAAGGGCTGATCCACTGGAGGCAGGAATGACTGACAACGCACCCCGGATCCACCCGACCGCCGTCATCGATCCGGCCGCGCGCCTGGCCGATGACGTCCAGGTGGGCGCCTTCACCCTGATCGGTGCCGATGTGGAAATCGGCGCCGGCACGGTGGTCGGCCCTCATTGCAGCATCCACGGTCCGACCCGGATCGGCCGCGACAACCGCTTCGTCGGCCACGCCGCGATCGGTGGCGAACCGCAGGACAAGAAGTTTGCTGGTGAGCGCACCGAGCTGGTGATCGGCGACCGCAACGTGTTCCGTGAATTCGTGACCGTGAACCGCGGCACCGGCGGTGGCGGTGGCATCACCACCATCGGCAACGACAACTGGATGCTGGCCTACACGCATGTGGCGCACGACTGCCATGTCGGCAACTTCTGCGTGTTCTCCAACAACACCACCCTGGCGGGCCACGTGACCGTGGGCGACTACGTGATCATCAGCGGCTTCGCCGGTGCCCACCAGTTCTGCCGCATCGGCGCGCATGCCTTCCTCGGCATGGGCGCGCTGACCAACGGTGACGTGCCGCCGTTCACCATGGTCGGCACCGACTCTCTGGGGCGCCCGCGAGGCATCAACAGCGAAGGCCTGAAGCGCCGTGGCTTCGATGCCGAGCGCATCTCCGCCATCAAGCGTGCCTACCGCACGCTGTACGTGGCCGGCCTGCCGCTGGCCGAGGCCAAGCAGCAGCTGACCGAACAGGCGCGCGGCAGCGATGACGTGAAGGCCATGCTGGACTTCATCGAGCACGCCGAGAGGCCGTTGCTGCGATGAGCAACGCGACCGGCCAGGCGCCGGCCAGCGCCGCCGTGATCCCGCTGGCCTCGATGGCCGGCAGCGTCCCTGCGCAGCGGGTGCTCAGCGAGCGCCCACTGCGTATCGCCCTCGTCGCCGGTGAAGCCTCCGGCGACCTGCTCGGTGCAGGCCTGGTGCGTGAACTGAAGGCGCGCTTCCCGAATGCCGAATTCGCCGGCATCGGCGGCGATGCGATGCGCAGCGCCGGCTGCCAGACCTGGCACGATGCCAGCGAACTGGCGGTGATGGGCCTGACCGAAGTACTGCGCCACCTGCCACGCCTGCTGAAGCTGCGCTCGGCGTTCCGCCAGCGTGCGCTGGATTGGCAGCCGGATGTGTTCATCGGTATCGACGCCCCCGACTTCAACCTCGGTATCGAGCGCTGGCTGAAGCAGCGTGGTGTGCGCACCGTGCATTACGTCAGCCCCTCGGTCTGGGCCTGGCGCGAGAAGCGCGCCGAGAAGATCGGCAGCAGTGCCGACCTGGTGCTGTGCCTGTTCCCGATGGAACCGCCGATCTATGCCAAGCACGGCGTCGACGCGCGCTTCGTCGGTCATCCGATGGCCGATGACATTCCGCTGCACGGCAACCGTGAGGAAGCCCGTGCCGCACTGGGTTTGCCGACCTCGGCCAAGGTGCTGGCGGTGCTGCCGGGCAGCCGCCTGGGTGAAATCTCGCGGCTGGGTGAGCCGTTCTTCGAGGCCGCCTGGCAGGTCTCCGAGCGCATCCCCGGCCTGCATGTGGTGGTGCCTGCCGCCAACCCAGCCTGCAAGCGCCTGATCGAAGAGCAGCTGTCGCGCTCGGCGTTGCCGGTGGCGTACTCGCATGTGCTCGACGGCCAGGCCCGCAACGCGATGATCGCCGCCGACGTGGTGGTGCTGGCTTCCGGCACCGCGACCCTGGAAGCAATGCTGGTGAAACGGCCGATGGTGGTCGGCTACCGCGTCAACGAGCTGACCTACCGGCTGGTCAAGGCGCTGGGTCTGATCAAGGTGGACCGTTTCGCACTGCCCAACATCCTGGCTGGCCAGGACCTGGCGCCGGAACTGATGCAGCACGACTGCACGCCGGACAAACTGGCGGCTGCGGTCCAGCAATGGTTCGACCACCCGCAGCGGGTGACCGATCTGCAGGGCACCTATGCCCGCCTGCATGAGCGCCTGCGCCGCAATGCCTCGGCCCGCGCCGCCGACGCCGTCGGCGAACTGCTGATGCGCGAACAGGACCAGGCATGAGCCGCCGCCACGCCGCAGCGGCCAGCCTGGCGCTGTTCGACGGCGGCGCGGTGATCGAACCGGAGCGCCTGGTCGCCGGCGTCGACGAAGCCGGCCGTGGCCCGCTGGCCGGGCCGGTAGCGGTGGCGGCGGTGGTATTCGATCCATCGCGGCCACGCATCAATGGCCTGGACGATTCCAAGCAGCTGACCGCGGCCCGTCGCGAGCAACTGCATGATCGCATCATCGAACGGGCGCTGGCCTGGCACGTAGTGCTGGTGGACGTGGACACCATCGACCGCCTGAACATCTACCAGGCGACCCTGCAGGGTATGCGCGACGTGGTTGCGGCCGTGGCCCATGTGGCGGGCTTCGCCCGCATCGATGGCAACGTGGTGCCGAAGGGCCTGGTGCTGCCGGCACAGGCGCTGGTCGGAGGCGACGGCATCGACCGCGCCATCATGGCGGCCTCGATCCTGGCCAAGGTTTCGCGCGACCGTTACATGCTGGACGTGCATGCCCTCCACCCGCAATACGGCTTCGAGCAGCACAAGGGCTACGGCACCCCCGCCCACCTGGCCGCCCTGCGCGAGCACGGGCCCTGCCTGGAGCACCGGCGCAGCTTCGCCCCGGTGCGCGAGTGCCTGGAAACGCCGCCCGCGGCGGCTGACATCGCCATCGCGATCGCCTGAACAACGGCCGCCGGGCATGGCCCGGCGCTACCACGGCAGCGTGGACGCACCCGGCGACCGGGAAATCCACGTACACGGCAATATGAACGCATCCGGTAGCGCCGGGCCATGCCCGGCGGCATGCGCGCAATCGCCGTACCGTCAAGCCTTGTCGCCACCCCCTGCCCTCGCTACCCTGACCAGGCACTCCAGCGCTTCCCGACCCCGGCGACGATTCCCCCGTCAGCACCCGGGGCCCGCGCGCTCCAACCTGGTCCGGCATGTCCAACTCCCGCTTCGTACATCTCCACGTCCACACCGAGTTCTCGCTGGCGGACTCGACCATCCGCGTGCCGGCCAAACCCGATCAGGCCGACCCGAAGAAGGCCAAGCAGGCCAACCTGCTGTCGCGCTCGGTCGAGCTTGGCCTGCCCGCACTGGCGGTGACCGACCTCAACAACCTGTTCGCCCTGGTCAAGTTCTACAAGGCGGCCGAAGGCGTGGGCATCAAGCCGATCGCCGGCGCCGATGTGCTGATCGCCGAGGACGGGCAGGACCCGTGGCGGATGACGCTGCTGTGCCGCGACCGCGAGGGCTACCTGAGCCTGTCGCGCCTGCTGACCCGCGCCTGGATGGAAGGCCATCGCCCCGAAGGCGGCGTTGCAATCCACCCGGACTGGCTGAAGGCCGGCAACGCCAACCTGTTCGCACTCGCTGGCCGGCAGAGCCTGGCCGGGCGCCTGGCGCTGGACGGCAAGCATGAACTGGCCGAGCAGCAGCTGGCCGACTGGCAACGCGTGTTCGGCGACGGCCTGCACCTGGAGCTGACCCGCACCGGCCGCGAAGGCGAAGAAACCTTCAACCAGTTCGCACTGATGGCGGCCGGCCAGCGTGGCCTGCCGGTGGTGGCCAGCAACGACGTGCGCTTCCTGTCGCCGACGGATTTCAGCGCGCACGAAGCGCGCGTATGCATTTCCACCGGTCGCGTGCTGGACGATCCCAAGCGCCCGCGCGAGTACAGCGACCAGCAGTACCTGAAGTCGGCCGAGGAGATGTGCGCGCTGTTCGCCGACATCCCCGATGCGATCGACAACACGCTGGCGCTGGCCGAACGCTGCAACATCGAGATGCGGCTGGGCACCTACTTCCTGCCCAACTACCCGGTGCCCGACGACGAGACCCTGGACACCTGGATCCAGAAGATGTCGCGCGACGGCCTGGAAGAGCGCCTGGAGAAGAATCCTCTGGCGCCGGGCAAGACCCGCGAGGAGTACTTCGAACGCCTGGAGTTCGAGCTCAACACCATCATCAAGATGGGCTTCCCGGGTTACTTCCTGATCGTTGCCGACTTCATCCAGTGGGGCAAGAACCAGGGCATCCCGATCGGCCCGGGCCGTGGTTCGGGTGCCGGCTCGCTGGTGGCGTGGGCGCTGAAGATCACCGACCTGGACCCGCTGCCGTACAACCTGCTGTTCGAGCGATTCCTCAATCCGGAACGCGTGTCGATGCCCGACTTCGACATCGACTTCTGCATGGACCGCCGCGACGAGGTGATCGACTACGTCGCGCGCAAGTACGGGCGCGAGCGCGTCAGCCAGATCATCACCTACGGCACCATGGCCGCAAAGGCAGTGGTGCGTGACTCCGGTCGCGTGCTCGGTTTCCCGTACGGCCTGGTCGACGGCGTCTCCAAGCTGATCCCGAACATCCTCGGCATCCACCTGAAGGATGCGCTGGGCAAGGGCAAGGAAGGCCCCAGCTCGGAAATGGCCTCGGCCGAACTGATCCAGCGCTACGAAACCGAGGACGATGTCCGCGACCTGATCGACCTGGCGCTGCAGTTGGAAGACCTGACCCGCAACGCCGGCAAGCATGCCGGTGGCGTAGTGATCGGTCCCGAGCCGCTGAGCGAGTTCTGCCCGCTGTACGCCGAACACGACGAGAACGGGCTCGGCAAGAACCCGGTCACCCAGTTCGACAAGAACGACGTGGAAGAAGTGGGCCTGGTGAAGTTCGACTTCCTCGGCCTGCGCACGCTGACCATCATCGATTGGGCGGTGAAGGCGATCAACAAGCGCCATGAGCGCGCCGGCATTCCGCCGGTGGACATCGCCGCGATTCCGCTGGACGACACGCCCACCTACAAGGACATCTTCGCCAACGGCAATACCGGCGCGGTGTTCCAGTTCGAATCCTCGGGCATGCGGCGCCTGCTGAAGGACGCGCGCCCTGACCGGTTCGAAGACCTGATCGCGCTGGTGTCGCTGTACCGCCCCGGCCCGATGGACCTGATTCCTTCCTTCAACGCGCGTAAGCACGGCCAGGAAGAAATCATCTATCCCGATCCGCGCACCGAAGCCATCCTGAAGGACACCTACGGCATCATGGTGTACCAGGAGCAGGTGATGCAGATGGCGCAGATCGTCGGCGGCTACTCGCTGGGCGGCGCCGACCTGCTGCGCCGTGCGATGGGCAAGAAGGTGCCGGCCGAAATGGCCAAGCACCGCGAGATCTTCCGCGAAGGTGCGGCCAAGGACGGCGTGGACGAAGCCAAGGCCGACGCGATCTTCGACCTGATGGAGAAGTTCGCCGGCTACGGCTTCAACAAGTCGCACGCCGCCGCCTACGCGCTGGTCAGTTACCAGACCGCCTGGCTCAAGCGCCATTACCCGGCCGAGTTCATGGCGGCCACGCTGTCCTCGGACCTGGACAACACCGAGAAGGTGGTGGGCTTCCTGGACGAGGTGCGCAACCTGGGCCTGACCGTGCTGCCGCCGAAGGTGAACCACTCGGCCTTCATGTTCGAAGCGGTCACCCCGGACACCATCCAGTACGGCCTGGGCGCGATCAAGGGCGTCGGCCAGGGTGCCTGCGAGGCGGTGGTGGACGAACGCCTGAAGGGCGGCGACTACAAGGACCTGCTCGACTTCTGCACCCGCGTCGGTTCGGCCAAGCTCAACCGGCGCACGCTGGAGGCAATGATCAACTGCGGCGCGCTGGACGAGCTGGGCCACAATCGCGCCTCGTTGATGCTGCAGCTGCCGGAAGTGATCAAGGCCACCGAGCAGATGGCGCGCGAGCGTGCCTCCGGCCAGAACTCGCTGTTCGGTGGCCCCGACCCGAGCACGGTGACCATCCAGCTGGACCTTCCCGAAGCCGAGGAATGGCCGCTGCTGCAGCGCCTCAATGGCGAGCGCGACACGCTGGGCTTCTACCTCAGCGGCCACCCCTTCGACCCCTGGCGCGACGATGTGCGCGACCTGGTCGGTACTGACCTGGGTTCAGTGGAAAAGATCTGGAGCGCCAACAGCGGTGGCGGTGGCGGCGGCGAGAAGCGCTGGCGCCCGGAAGTGCAGACGGTGCTGGCCGGCCAGGTGGTCGGCGTGCGCCGCAAGGGTGAAAGCCAGATCTTCATCCAGCTCGAAGATGGTCGCGGTCGCGTCGAGTGCAGCGCGTTCTCCGACGCGATGGCCGAGTTCGGCCACCTGATGACCAAGGACCGCATCCTGGTGGTCAAGGGCGGCCTGCGCGAGGACGAATTCAACGGCGGTTTCGCATTGCGCATCCGCCAGTGCTGGGACTTCGACGAAGTCTGCGCCAACTACGCCACGCGGCTGTCGCTGCGCCTGGACCTGCGCCAGCAGCGCCCGGTATGGGAGCGCATCGACGCCCTGCTCGACCGCCACCGCCCCGGCCGCACGCCGCTGCGCCTGGACCTGCTGCTGAAAGGGCCGCACGGCGGCGTCGCCGGCATGCTCGATGTGTCCGGGCAGAGCGCGGTACGCATCGATTCCAAGCTGATGGAGGCGCTGCGCGCCGACCCGGCCGTGCGCACGCTGAAGGTGCGCTACAGCCCGCCATGGGCCAGCTGAGGCTGGCTCCCTGGTTTTCCTGAAACTTCTGTTTTCCCCGTTCCAAGTATCAAGGACGATTACCGATGAAGACCCTGTTGTTCCCGTTCGCCGCTGCGCTCGCACTGGCCGCCTGCTCCCCGTCGAAGATCGAGTTCCAGATCGACAACCCGACCGACACGCCGCTGGCGTTGAGCATCGACGGCCAGGACCTGCCGGTGGCCGCACAGGGCTCGCGCCCGATTTCGCTGGCCGTGGGCGAGCATCGCCTGCACACCGACAAGCTCGGTGATGTGCGCTTCATCGTCTACGTCGACGGTCGTGGCGGGCTGATCAACCCGACCCTGAGCGAGTACGTGGTCGCCCGCGAGATCTATGTCACCGACGAGAGCAAGCTGAAGAACTTCGGCACCGGCAAGGCCGGCATCGAGCTGGGCGGTGTCGACTTCGAAGGCCCGTTCGAGAAGAGCCACGAACTGTTCATCGACAAGACCTGGACCTACGGCGTGCGCGAACCGTTCCCCGAGGAAAAGGTGGTCGCCCACGTCGATTCCAGCGGCGGCCAGATCGTGGCCAAGGTGTTCACCGCGCCGGATTTCATCACCTACGTGGAAGAAGGCATGGGCGAGCCCGGCGCGTTCAAGCGCGAGCAGCCGGCCGGCTACGTGGCCCCGACGTTCGGCCTGGAACCGGCCCCGGCCAGCCTGCCGGCGCTGGTGCCGGCCTTCGAGGCGCATGCCGCGCCGCTGCGCGAGGTCTATGCGCGCTGGCTGAAGGCGACCACCGCCGATGAACAGAAGGCCCTGCGCAAGCAGGACTTCGCCGCACAGATGGCCTTCACCTCGGCCACCGCCACTCTGGGCAGTGGGCTGGGCCGTGAGGCCAACGAGGCCTACAACGACTTCGTTTCCCAGCGCAGCCAGCTGATGGGCCGCAGCGCGCTGGTGGTGCCTTGAGCTGACTGGCGCGCCCTGCCCGGCTGCGCTACCGTCGCCTTCCAGACGAAGGCGTACGGGTGCTTTGCACGCATTCGGCTAGAATTCCCCCCTTCTTTACACGACGGCTTCCGATGAATCCGAACTACCTCGACTTCGAGCAACCCATCGCCGACCTGGAAGCCAAGATCCAGGAACTGCGCAACGCCAGCGCCGGGCCGGCGGTCAATGTCGAGGCGGAAGTGCACGCGCTGCAGGACAAGCTGCGCCTGCGCACCGCGCAGATCTTCCGCAACCTGACCTCGTGGCAGGTACTGCAGCTGGCCCGTCACCCGTCGCGCCCGTACACCGCCGACTACCTCCGCGTGATGTTCGATGAGTTCCAGGAGCTGGCCGGCGACCGTGCCTTCGCCGACGACAAGGCCATCATGGGTGGCCTGGCCCGCATCAACGGCCGTTCGGTGATGGTGATCGGCCACCAGAAGGGCCGCGACACCAAGGAAAAGATCAAGCGCAACTTCGGCATGCCCAAGCCGGAGGGCTACCGCAAGGCGCTGCGCCTGATGAAGATGGCCGAGCGCTTCGGCCTACCGGTGCTGACCCTGATCGATACCGCCGGCGCCTGGCCGGGCATCGACGCCGAATCGCGCGGCCAGTCCGAAGCGATCGCGCGCAACCTGATCGAGATGGCTGAGCTGAAGGTGCCGATCATCTGCACCGTGATCGGCGAAGGCGGCTCCGGCGGCGCGCTGGCGCTGGGCGTGGGTGACCGCACCGTGATGCTGGAATATGCGGTCTACTCGACCATCACCCCGGAAGGTTGCGCCTCGATCCTGTGGAAGGACGCCGGCAAGGCGAAGGACGCGGCCGAGCAGCTGGGCCTGACTGCCCCGCGCCTGAAGAGCCTGGGCCTGGTCGACAAGGTCGTGCGCGAGCCGACCGGTGGCGCCCACCGCAACCCGACGCAGATGGCCAAGCGCCTGAAGGCGGTACTGCTGAACGAGCTGGATGCGCTGGAAAAGCTGTCCACCGAGCAGCTGCTGGAACAGCGCTATACCCGCCTGCGCAGCTACGGTACTTACGAAGCGGCCTGAGCCTCTGCTCGAGGCGTTACTTTTCTTTTCGCGAAAAGAAAAGTAACCAAAAGAAACGCTCCGCCAGCCGCGAGCCGGTGTGCTCTGCACACCGGTTCCCTGCGCTCCTCAGTCCGCCAAGGGACGGCGCGGAACTCGCTACGCTCAAACATCCGCGCCTCTACGCCCTTGCCGGACCTCCGGTGCTCGGCCCGCTTGAAGGCGGATTGGGAAAGCAGAGCGAAAAGCATCCATGCATGGCGTGGATCTACTGGGTGCAGGTGTGGCGTTTGACGTTGGGTCCGCCTTTTAGCGAGCCGAGCATCGCAGGGGAATCAGGCGCGAAGAGTCGCCGGTGTCTGAGCGCAGCGAGTTCGGCACCGTCCACTGATTCACCGAGAAGCGCAGGGAACCGGTGCGCAGCACCGGCCCACGTTCGGCGGCGAGTTCTTTGGTTACTTTCTTGCACGAGCAAGAAAGTGACATGTTCGAACGCGCGGGACTTCAGAACGGCTTGGCCAGCACCAGCCACACGATCGGAATGAACGCCAGCAGCGGGATCTCGTTGATCCAGCGCAGCGCGCGCGACGACGGCAGCGCCCTGCCCTTGGCCACGCCCTTCAGCAGCCGCCCGATCCAGATGAAGTACGCCAGCAGCACGACTACCAGGCCCAGCTTGGCGTGCAGCCAACCAGCGCCACCGGGGGCGACCATGGTCGGGAAATCCGGGATGACCCTGTAGCCCAGCCACAGCACCAGACCCAGCAGGAACGCCAGGCCGAACATCGAGTGGCCGAAGCGGTACAGGCGCAGGCCCATCAGCTGCAGGCGCTCGGTCACCGCCGGCTGGCCAGCGGTCTCGGCCAGATTCACCAGAATGCGCGGCAGGTAGAACACCGTCGCCATCCACGCCACCACGAACACGATGTGGAAGGTCTTGACCCAGTAGTAGCTCTGCATGCGCTCGCTCCGGCGGCTGGCGTAGGTTGGCGGCCATTCTCGCATGCCGTGGCCGGGCCACCCCTCGCGCCAGCGCCGCGACACATCGACGCATGGCACGCCGCAACGCCGTACGATAAGCGCCGTTTTCACCACTGCGACCGACCCATGGACAAGACCTACGACGCCGCCTACTTCCAACGCTGGTACCGCAGCGCCGACATCGGCGGCAGCGCTCGACTGGCGCGCAAGGTCGCTCTGGCCGTGGCCAGCGCCGAGTACTACCTGGAACGGCCGATCCGCAGCGTGCTGGATATCGGCTGTGGCGAAGGCGCCTGGCGCGCACCGCTGCTGAAGCTGCGTCCGAAGGTCGAATACCTCGGCTTCGACAGCAGCGAGTACGCTGTGCGCCGCTACGGTCGGACCCGCAACCTGCACCTGGCCAGCTTCGGTGATTTCGCTTGGCTGCGGCCCTGTGCCCCGGTCGACCTGCTGATCTGCTCGGACGTGATGCACTACGTACCCAATCGCGAACTGCGCGCAGGCCTGGCCGGCGTGGCTGAACTGACCGCGGGGGTGGCCTTCCTGGAGACCTTCGCCGCCGAGGATGCGTTCGAAGGCGACCACGATGGCTTCCAGGCCCGCCCGGCGCGCTGGTACCGGCGTGAACTGGCCCGGCAGGGCATGCAGCCGGCAGGGTCGCATTGCTGGCTCGGCCCCGCTCTGGCAGGCGATGCGGCGGCGTTGGAGCGGATGTGAATCCGGATTCATTATTTTCAGCCAACTTAACCTGCGGGACACCCGGATGGGATATGCTGCGCGGCAACATATGACCATACATATTCGGTCGGCATGCTCTATCAACTGCACGAACTGACCCGCAACCTGCTCGCCCCCTGGGTGCACCAGGCCCAGGCCAACGCCAAGTTCTTCGCCAACCAGGGCCACTGGTGGTCGCAGATGCCCGGCGCCGATCGACTGGCGGCCGTCAATGAGCTGTTCCATCGCATCGGCAAGGATTACGAGAAGCCCGAATGGGGCATCAACGAAATCGATGTCGAAGGCGAGCGCGTGCCGATCGTCGTGCACGAGGAAGTGAGCAAGCCGTTCTGCAAGCTGCTGCGCTTCAAGCGCCACAGCAATGAAGCCGACCAGCTGCACACCATGCTCAACCAGCCGTTCGTGCTGGTGGTGGCGCCGCTGTCCGGCCACCACGCCACGCTGCTGCGCGACACCGTGCGCACCCTGCTGCGCGACCACCGCGTGTATGTGACCGACTGGGTCGACGCACGCATGGTGCCGGCCAGCGAAGGCGAGTTCGGCCTCGACGACTACATCGCCTACATCCAGGAGTTCATTCGCCATCTCGGCGTCGAGCGCCTGCACGTGGTGAGCGTGTGCCAGCCGACCGTGCCGGTGCTGGCGGCGGTTTCGCTGATGGCCAGCCGTGGTGAACCTACGCCGCGCACGCTGGTGATGATGGGTGGTCCGATCGATGCGCGCTGCAGTCCGACCGCCGTCAACAACCTGGCCACGCAGAACCCGCTGTCGTGGTTCGAGAACAACGTCATCCACACCGTGCCGGCCAGCTATCCCGGCGCCGGCCGTCGCGTGTACCCGGGCTTCCTGCAGCACGCCGGCTTCCTGTCGATGAATCCCAGCCGCCACTTCAGCTCGCACTGGGATTTCTACACCGACCTGGTCAAGGGCGATCTGGAAGACGCCGACGCTCATCGCAACTTCTATGATGAGTACAACGCCGTGCTGGACATGCCGGCCAAGTACTACCTGGATACCATCCGCGTGGTGTTCCAGGACTTCCTGCTGCCGCGTGGCGAGTGGGTGGTCAACGGCGAGAAGGTCGATCCGTCGGCGATCCGCGATACCGCACTGTTGAGCATCGAAGGCGAGCTGGACGACATCGCCGGCCTCGGCCAGACCGAAGCGGCGCAGGCGCTGTGCACTGGCATCGGCGCGGACCGTCGCGAGCATTTCATCGTTGAAGGCGCCGGCCACTACGGCATCTTCAGCGGCCGTCGCTGGCGCGAAGTGGTGTACCCGAAGGTGCGCGATTTCTTCGCCGCGCATGCCGAAGCACCGGCAGCGAAGGCCTCAAAGAAGAAGAGCAACGTCACCCCGTTGCGCCGCAAGGCGGGGTAACTCGCCCCTGGTAGATGCCAACCTTGGTTGGCGCTCTACCATGAATCCCGATATCCGATGGATCGTGCCAACCAAGGTTGGCACCTGCCAAAGCGTGGATTCACGCTTACAGCCGCACCAGCAGGTTCTTGGCGATCAAGCCATGCAGCTTGCCGATGCCGCGTGCCAGATGCAGGGTCAGCACCAGCAGCAGCGCACCCACTGCGGCAACCGCGATCGCCACCAGCGGCGAGGCCGCCATCGGCAACACGTTCACGTCGTTGATGTACACGCCGGGGATGTCGCCACTGAAGACCGCCGCGACCGGTGCCCAGATCAGGCTCAGCGACAGCGACAGCAGCGTCACCGCGATGGTGAAGTAGATGATGCCCAGCGGCAGCATCAGCACGAAGTACAGCAGCGTCAGCCAGGTGCGACCATCGGTGAACATGTCGCCGATGCGCTGCAGCCATGTGCGGCTGCGGTCGGTGTAGCGCGGACGACGCGGCATGCGCTCGCCCAGCAGCGCTTCCACCAGCCGCCCTTCCAGCAACGCCAGCCCGCGCACCGAGCCGAAGAACAGCACCGTCAGCGGGATGCCGATGATCAGGATCAGCAGGCCCAGCGACAGCGACAGACCAGTCACCACCCAAGTGAAGAAGAAGATGCCGGTGGCCAGTGACAGCAGCATGTAGAACAGCGCGCCATAGGTATGCGGATCGGCCACCACGCCGAAGAAACGCGCCAGCAGCGAGCGCTGCACCGGCGTCGGCGGCGGCGCGGCAGGCTCCACGCCGCTCGCTTGCGCGGCCGCACGCAGCATCGGCGCGGTATCCGCACGCGGCGAGCGCAACGCACGATTCACCGTCACTTCGGTCTCGCGGTAGATCTCGGCCACTTCATCCGGTGCGCCATAGCTGCCGGCGACGTCGGCGATCACTTCGGTCTCGCTGCGCCCGGGCTGCGCCGCCAGCTCCGAGCGCAGATACTCCTCGGCGTCGTACAGTGCGTCCTGCACCATCGCCGGGTCGGCGCCTTCCAGTGCCGCGCGCAGCTGCGCCAGATACTGCGGAATGGTGGTCGGCAGGGCACTGCCTGCCAGGCTCGGGTCGTTCATTGTGGTACCCCCTCCAACACGGAATCGACGGAATCGCGGGTGGCCTGCCACGCCTGGCGCCATTGCGCCAACACCTCGCGGCCACGTTCATTGATGCGGTAGTAGCGCCGCGGCGGCCCGCTGCTGGACGGCTCCACATGACTTTCCAGCAGGCCCGCGCCCTCCAGGTTCCGCAGCACCGGGTACAGCGCGCTCTGCTTGCCGCTCAGCACGCCCTCGCCCACCCGCTCCAGCTCCTTGGCAATCAGGTAGCCGTACAGCGGCTCGCCGGCCCGGGCCAGCACTGCCAGCAGGGCCAGCGACACGGTTCCGGCGCTGAGCTCCTTCTGGAACTTCTTCAGGTGGACATCGTCCTCGGACATGACCGGCCCTCCACTACGTTGAAGTCCACAGTAGTGCGAAGTTCGGTATAGCGAATGTGTCGTTAGTCACTCTGACGGCTGGCGAGGCACATTCAGGCCCGACGTATCGCCTCCAGCACCTGCGCGGTGGCCGCCTCCGGCAGCGTGTGCCTGCCCTCTTCTAGCCGGCTGACCAGTGCCTGACGGCGCGCGGCCCCCAGTGGTGAGTAATGCTGGCTCGCCCGAAGCCAGTTCTCCACCAGTCGCAGGTGCCAAGCCCGCTCATCCTCGCGCTGCGGCACCGCGTCCAGCAGCAGATCGAGGTGCTGCCAAAGGGGCAGTCTGCGCAACTGGCTCAGCAGGCCGACCTGTGCCACGTGCGAAGGACCATCGTGGCAGAACGCCACCAGCCGGACCGGATCCAGCTCGCCGGCCCACAGGGGCGTCGCACGGGCCAGCAGCTCGTTCACTGTCCGCCCAGGCTCTTCCAGTGCGGCACGCAACCATTCCAGACTGGCGCCGTCCCCAGCCCTCAGCCAACCGCGCAGGCAGCTGCGTCGATGGCGCGCCGACACCTGGGGCAACAACGCGCGCAGCGCGGTCGCATCTGCAGCCTCGGCGTGGTCGCCCAACGCTTCCAATGCCTCGCGCCAGCGCCCGCGGGTACGCTGCTGAAGTTCATCGCGCCACAACGTGATCGCGGGGGGAGCATGGCGCTGCTGAAGCAGCCACGCCGCCAATCTGCGCACGCTGCGCGAACGGTCAAATGCGGCAGCTTCGATGTGTGCATCGAGACCCGGCACGTTACGTTCGACCAGTGCCCGCAACGCGCCGGCACGCACCCCGCTGGAGGGCGCGGCCAACGCCACGACACATTTCTCTTCGATCTCCCCAGGCACGCCGTTCGCCAAGAGATGTGTAAGTGCCAGGTGCGAGACTTGCGGACTGTTGTCCAGCAGCGCGAGCGAGCGCAGTTCCTCCGGGTCTGGATGGATCTGCAGGGCGATGGTGAAGGCGGCCAGCCGGGTTCTTGCCTCGGGGTGGCCCAGCAGCCCTTCAAGAACGGGGAGAGCGGCTGGCGACGACAGCCAGGCGAACAGGCCGCCGTCGAGCCACTCCCGTTGCACGCGCTGTGCATCGCGCAAGCGGACAGCGATCGGCCAAGCCTTCAGCACGTGGTGCACAGCACACTGTTCGAGCAGGGACATCACAACATCCCGCGCTACCGCGCGCACTTCGGCCACCCAATCATTGCAGCGGAGCAAGGCACAGGACAACGTCAGATGGCTGGGCACCGAGCGCATCTTCTGCAACGCGGCCTCGCGCGTGTGACCATTGCCATCCGAGCCCGCAAGGAACAGTGCCGCCGTCTGCACATCGACCGGCGGCGCTGCGCAGGCCTTCAGGCAGTCGAGCAGGCCATCGCCGTTGGGGGCCCACCAGCTGCGTCGACGCTCATCAAGATCGAACAACCCTCGTGGCGACAGCGTCTGCAACCAATGCAGACGATCCACCCCCTCATCGACGAACCCCTTCAGGATCTGGTCGATCATCGCGCGCAGTGCGGCTTCGGGCGCTTCCGGATGCGGTATCACCATCATCTGCTTCCATCAAAGACAATGGCCATCGTGCCGCACCTGCATGGACAGGGCCAGCACGCCACCGTGGCGCAGGCGCGTACTCTCGCGCAGAATCAGACCCTCGTTCATGTTCCGGGGATCCCATGCCGCACCGTCGACGCCTTGCCCTGACCGCCCTCGCCCTGACCTGCCTGCTGCCCGCAATGGCCAGCGCGGCCTCGCCCTACAGAAGCCCGCAGCAGATCCTCGACGCCTCGGCGGCCAGCGACTGGCGCACGCCGGACCCGGCCAACCTGCTGTACATGGACCTGCCGGCCGGACGGGTGATCATCGAGCTGGCTCCGCAATTCGCCCCGCGCCATGTCGCCAACATCCAGACCTTCGCCCACGAACACTTCTGGGACGGCACCAGCATCTACCGTTCGCAGGACAACTTCGTGGTGCAGTTCGGTGATGCCGACGCCGATGACGCGGCCAAGGCCAAGCCGTTCGGCAGTGCCGCGCGCAAGCTGCCGGCCGAGTTCGAGCGCGCCAGCGCTGGCCTGAAGGTCAGCGTGCTGCCGGATCGCGATGGCTGGGCCGCGCAGACCGGTTTCTTCGACGGCTTCCCGGTCGGCCAGGACCCGCAGGCCGGCAAGGCCTGGCTGGCGCATTGTTACGGCATGCTGGGCGCGGGCCGCAGCAACGAAGAGGACAGCAGCATCGGTGCCGAACTCTATGTGGTGACCGGCCAGTCGCCGCGTCAGCTGGACCGCAACATCACTCTGGTCGGTCGCGTGCTGAAGGGCATGGAGCTACTCAGCGCGACCCCGCGCGGACCGGCGCCGATGGGTTTCTATGCCGACCCGAAGCTGCGCACGCCGATCGTGTCGATCCGCCGCGCCAGCGACGTGCCGGCGGCCGAGCGCACACCGATCCAGGTACTGCGTACCGACTCGAAGACCTTCGCCGATACGGTGGAGGCGCGACGCAATCGCGTGGATGATTTCTACAAGCGCCCGGCGGGGCATATCGATCTTTGCAATATTCCGGTGCCGGTGAAGTAACGCCGTCGCGGGTTCTGCGCGTGGCGCGTGCTGAAGGTGCGTCACTGTTCATGGGCGTTACTTTTCTTTGTACGCAAAGAAAAGTAACCAAAAGAAACGTTCCGCCAGCCGCGAGCCGATGCTGCGCACCGGTGCCCTGTGCTCCTCGGCCCGTCGAGGGACGGCGCGGGAACTCGCTACGCTCAGACACCCGCGCCTCTTCGCCCTCGCCGGACCTGCGGTGCTCGGCTCGCTCAAGGCGGACTGGAAGGTCAAGATCAACCGCAAAAGCATCCACGCATGGCGTGGATCTACTGGGTGCAGCTGTGGCCTTTGATCTGGATCCGCCTTGAGCGAGCCGAGCATCGCAGGGGAATCAGGGGCGAAGAGGTGCCGATGTCTGAGCGTAGCGAGTTCGGCACTGTCCCCTGATTCACCGAGAAGCGCAGGGGACCGACGTGCGAAGCACGGTGGCTCGCGACCTGGCGGCGCGTTTCTTTTGGTTACTTTTCTTTTCGCGCGAAAAGAAAAGTGACGCCCATGAACAATGAAGCGCCTTCAGCACGCACCACGTGCAAAACACCTCAGCCCTTCTGACTCACCGCCACACTCCCCAGAATCAACGCACCGGCAATCAACATCTGCACCGTGACCGCTTCACCCAGGAACAGCCACGCGAACGCTGCGCCGAACAACGGCACCAGATAGGTCACCGTCGATGCACGCGACGGGCCGATGCGGCCGATCAGACGATAGAACATCAGGAAGGCGAATCCAGTACAGACCACGCCCAGCGCGATTGCCGCGCCCCAGGCCTTGCCCGGGATCGGGCCCTGCGGCAGATGGGTGAGCGCCATCGGCAACAACCACAATGAGGCGCACGACAGCGTGGCGGCGGCCGCAGCAGCCGAAGGCAATCCGGTCATGTGCCGCTTCACCAGGTTCACGCCCAGACCGTACAACAGCGAAGCGGCCGCACCGGCCAGCACGGCCGTACCGACGCTCAGGCCCGAGATCTTGGCCGTGGCCAACACCACTACGCCGGCAAAACCAACCAGCAGCGCACCCGCACGCCGCGCACCGATCTTCTCGCCAAAGAACAGGAAGGCGATCAACGCAGCGAACAGCACCGTCATCGCATTGCAGATCGCGCCGATCGCTGCCGGTGCACGCTCGGCCGCGTAGGCGAACAGCACGAACGGCAATGCCGAATTGACCAGGCCGATCGGTGCCAGCCACAGCCAGCGCCGCGGCGGAAACTGCGCCCGCGCTTGCCACAGGAATGGCAGCAGCACCAGTGCGCCCAGCACCAGCCGCACCTCGACCAGCGCGAACGGGCCGAACGATGGCACCGCCACCCGCATGAACAGGAACGAGCAGCCCCAGATGGCGCCCAGCAGGGTCAATTCCAGCGGCGTGCGCCAGTCGCGCTCGGCCGCCTGTGGCACCGCATTCATATCCGTTCTCCAACCATCACTGCATTCCTCGTCCGGCCTCACAGGATCGGCCGCAGACGACCGCCACACAAGCGCGTAGTATCGCTGCCAGCCACAAATATCGTTTGAGGCTCGACATGCTGCTACGTCCTTCCCTGCTGCCGGCACTAGCCGTGTTCGCGGTCGCCGCGCGCCACCAGAACTTCGCCCAGGCCGCGCAGGAGCTGCACCTGACCGCCAGTGCGGTCAGCCACCACGTGCGCCGTCTGGAAGAGGTGCTGGAGACCCGGCTGTTCCTGCGTCATGCGCGAGGCGTTCGCCTCACCGCCGAGGGACGGCAGCTGGCCGATGCCGCCAGTGCGGCCTTCGCTGATGTGGCTGCGGTCGCCCATCATCTGCAGCCTGACGCCGACAGCGTGCCACTGCGGATCACCACGCTGCGCTCGTTGTCCTACTGCTGGTTGCTGCCACGGCTGCCGCGCTTCACCCAGGCCCATCCGCACATACGCATCGAGCTGCACACCGGCAGCGGCCTGGACCGCTACGACGACAACGGGCCAGAGGTCGGCATCCGCTACGGCCTGGGCCAATGGCCCGGCCTGCATGCGCAGCATCTGATGGACGACAACCTGTTCCCGGTCGCCTCACCGGCGCTGGCCGGGGTCGAAACGCTGCAGGACCCGGCACGCATCGCCGAGCTGCCGCTGCTCAGTGATCTGTCACCGCAGGGTTGGCGCGACTGGTTCCGCCACGCCGGTGTACGTCCGCCCTCGCCCATGCCGCCGATGCACACCTTCGCCGACAGCACCGATGCGATGCGTGCGGCGGTGTACGGCATGGGCGCGGTACTGGCCCGCACGCATGTCGCCCAGCCCTATCTGCAACGCTATGAGCTGCTGCGCCTGCCTGGCCCAGCGTTGAAGGCACGCTATGCCTACTACGTGGTGCATGCCGAAGGACAAGCGCCGAGCCCGGCCGCGCGCCTGTTCATCGACTGGTTGCTGGAACAGGCCCAGGACGAACGCACGCCGATCCCGGCGCTGCCGGACAGCCTGCTGGGGCGCATGCCCACAGCCGGCTGACCGTGCCCTCACCCGGTCTTTGCCCGCGGCTGGCTAGTCTGCAGGCGAACTCCCCTACGTGCTTCTGCCATGGCCCTGCTACGACTGCGTATTACCGGAACCGAAGACGACGCCCGTGCGATCAGCGATCTGCTGCTTGGCCTGGACGGCATCGAGCATGTCGAGGAAACCGACGACCTGATGCCGCACATGGACGACGACGATTCCAGTTCGGCCGGTTTGTCCGATGACATCGGCCCGGGCACCCACGAACTGGAGGTGGAAGTGGGCAACGAGAGCACCGCGCAGAAGGTGCGCGATGCAGTACAGGAGCTTGCGCTGGAGCTTGATGTGTTCGTCGAGTACGAGACCGACGAAGGTTGATATTCCGCCGGGCATGGCCCGGCGCTACCCGATGCTCGAAGCACCCCGGTAGCGCCGGGCCATGTGCCGTCTGTTCCGGTAGCGCCAGGCCATGCCCGGCGAACACATGCGATTACGGCTTGCGACGACGGCGACGCCACCACGCCCGCACACCCCAGGTCGCGATCAACGCCAGCACCGCTACCGGCAACAACGCGGCGGCAGCGCGGATCAGGAACGCAATGCTGGTGCTGAGGATGCTGCCCGATTCGCTCAGCGCCTCACCGATCTCGCTGCGGCTGCGCTGGCCCGAGGTGGTATCGAAGTGCATCGTGACCAGCTGGGTATCGATGCGCCGGCGTTGCTGCGCCGAATCCTTGTTGGCCTGTTCGACGCCCGCTTCGATCTCCGACAGGCGCGTAGTGATCGCCATCAGGTCCTCGATCTTCAGGTCCTTGCGGTCCTGGTAGGACAGCAGCCGCGCGTGTTCCTTCTCCAGCCGCGCCTTGGTCAGTGCGGTGTCGGCGACCTGCTGCGCGAGATCTTCGGCGCGCGTGTTACGCGACTGCAGCTTGCCGCCCTCACCGGCCAACGCGATCAACGGCTCAGTGCCCTTCGGCGCAATGCGTACCTTGACCTCGCCGCTGGGCTGCTCGCCACTGCGCTGATCGACCTGCAGCACCGCGCAGTCACCGAACTTCGCGCTCTGGCAGGCCTGCGCCACCTGCTGGATGCGCGGTGCGATCTGCGCCGCTTCCAGCTGCACCTGCACGTCGTGTTCGTAGGCGAGGAATGCGCCTTCCGGTGAAGCAACGGCAGCTTCGGCGGCGGTGGCGCCTGCATCGGCCGCCACATCGCCGTGTTTGGCACAGGCCACCAGCACCAGCAGCAGCACCGGCATCGTCACCACGCGCATCCACACGTGCAGCGGCCTCACAGTGCCGCTCCGTCGTAGGACATCACCGCCAACGTGGCCAGATCCACCTGCGGTACGCAGCGCACGTTCACCGCCACCATCGGCGTGCCGGTGCGCGGGTCCACCGCTTCGCTGTAGGGGGCAACGCCGCACTCGCGGCAGTGGTGATGATCGATGTGGGCCTTGTTGAAATGATAGGTGGCCACGTCCGCGGGATTGGTGCTCAGCTGGAACGCCTCGCGCGGGGCAAACCACAGCAGGCTGCCGCGGCGACGGCACATCGAGCAGTTGCAGTCGATGACGTCGCTGATCGGCGCCTCGGCCTGTACGGTGAATGCGATCCTGCCGCAATGGCAGCTTCCCTGGTATTCCATGTCCTGCGCTCCGCTGGAGGGTCCTTGTCAGTGCCCATGGTAATCCTATGGCACGGGGACAAAGCAGCTCCGGGGGCCTATGCTCGGGAATTGACCCCAGTACAGGAACGCCGATGCGCCCGCATCTTCTTGCCCTCGCCCTGGTCGCCGCCCTGGCCGGTTGCCAGCCGGCCGACGCCCCGACCAACGGTTCCACCCCGGCCGCCAGCCAGCAGGCCGGTGACGCAGCGGTTGATGCCGCCTTCGCCGACCTGTCCAAGCGCGCCCTGGACACCTGGATGCAGCTCTCGCCGGTCAGCGCCACCCAGATCGGCGACCACCGCTATGACAGCGATATCGACGATCTGAGTGCCGCCGGCCAGCAGAAGACCGTGGCCGCCTACAAGGCGCTGCTGGGCGAGCTGGACAAGATCGAGGTGGCCAAGCTGGGCCGCGAGAACCAGGTGGACGCGGCGATCCTGCGCAACCAGCTGCAGTCGGAGATCTGGAATGCCGAGGTCATGCAGTCCGGCAAGTGGGACCCGCAGCTGTACAACGGCGTGGCCGGCAGCGCGATCTACGGGCTGATGGCCCGTGAATTCGCACCGCTGCCCGAGCGCCTGAAGGCGGCCACCGCGCGCATGGAGAAGCTGCCGGCGATCTTCGCCCAGGCCCGCGAGAACCTGGATCCGGCCCGCGTGCCAAAGATCCATGCCGAGACGGTGGCCAAGCAGAACAAGGGCATTCTCAGCATCGTCGATACCTTCATCACCCCGCACATCGGCGAACTGCCGCAGGCCGACCAGCAGCGCCTGCAGGCCGCCATCGATGGCCTGAAGAAGGCCGTGGACGAGCAGCAGACCTGGCTGGACAAGACCCTGGTGCCCAACGCCAAGGGCGACTTCCGCATCGGTGCGGAGAAGTACGACCAGAAGCTGAAGTTCGCGCTGAATTCCTCGCTGTCGCGGCAGGAGATCGGCGAGCGGGCACGCGCCGAACTCAAGCGCGTGCGCGAAGACATGTACGGCATCGCGCAGACCGTGCTGAAGGACAAGCCCGGCGCACCGGAAATGCCGGCGCAGCCGACCGACGAGCAGCAGCAGAAGGCGATCGAGGCCGCGCTGGAGCTGGCCTACGCTGACAAGCCGGCGCGCGACAAGGTGGTCGACGACGCCAAGGCCGCACTGGAGCAGTCCACTGCGTTCGTCCGCGAGCACGACCTGATGACCCTGCCCGACGCGCCGGTGGACATCATCCTGATGCCGGAATTCCAGCGTGGCGTGGCCGTGGCCTATTGCGATTCGCCGGGCCCGCTGGACAAGAACCTGAAGACCTTCTACGCCGTCTCGCCGATTCCGGGCGACTGGAACGACAAGCAGGTTGATTCGTTCCTGCGTGAGTACAACTCGCGCATGATCCACCTGCTGAGCATCCACGAAGGCACGCCGGGCCATTACCTGGAAGGCTGGCATTCGGCCAAGTTCCCCTCCACCCTGCGTGCGGTGCTGCGCTCGGGCCTGTTCGCCGAAGGCTGGGCGGTCTACACCGAGCGCATGATGCAGGAGCAGGGGTATCTCAACAACGACCCGTTGTTCCACCTGGTGCAGCTGAAGTTCTACCTGCGCACGATCTCCAACGCGATCCTCGACCAGGGCGTGCACGTGGACAACTGGGATCGCGAGAAGGCGATGCACCTGATGACCCACGACGCCTTCCAGCAGGAAAGCGAAGCCTCGGGCAAGTGGGTGCGTGCGCAGCTGACCTCGGCTCAGCTGCCGACCTACTTCGTCGGTGCGCAGGAACACTTCGACACCCGCAAGGCGATGCAGGACAAGCTGGGTGACAAGTTCAACCTCAAGGCCTACCACGACCAGATGCTGTCCTACGGCGCCCCGCCGGTGCGTTTCGCACGCCAGCTGATGCTGGACCAGCCGATCGAGTGATGGATCGGGTGTGAGTTGAACGAGAGCGGCCCGGGCAAACCCGGGCCGTTCTGTTCGTGCAGGATCGCCACGCCATCGCCGCATCACATGCCGGCAACATGGCCAGGCGCATCGTTCGCCGGGCTCCCCCTTCCGCCGGTTTCCATGTCGCTTCCCTTGCTTCGCCTCGCCCTGCTACCCGCACTGCTGGCCAGCGTCTCTGCCTTCGCCACCTGCCCGCCGCCGCCCGGCCAGCCCGACATCCGTGCCCTGGGCTACTACACCAACAAGGCCGGCTCGGTGATCGACCCGGCGCTGCACCAGCAGAATCATGACGCCACCGCGCCACTGGACCGCTATGCCGCCGACGTGGCACGCATGAGCGACGACTATCTGCGTGACGGTGATCGTGCCGCTGCGCAGTGCACGTTGGCCTGGCTCGGCGCCTGGGCGAAGGACGGCGCGATGCTCGGGCAGATGATCCGGGTCAACAACGACCAGTCGTTCTACATGCGGCAGTGGATGCTGGATGCGGTGGCCATGGCCTACCTGAAGGTGCATGACCAGGCCGACCCGCAGCAGCGCGCGCGTATCGATCCGTGGCTGAAGCAGCTGGCACGCGCCAACCTGGCCTACTGGGACAACCCGAAACGGCGCCGCAACAACCACTATTACTGGGGCGGCCTGGGCGTACTGGCCACCGGCCTGGCCACCGAGGACGATGCTCTCTGGCAGGCCGGCCACGCCGCCTTCCAGAAGGGCATCGATGACATCCAGGACGATGGCAGCCTGCCGCTGGAAATGGCGCGCGGGCAGCGTGCCCTGCACTACCACGACTACGCGCTGGCGCCACTGGTGATGATGGCCGAACTGGCACGGCTGCGCGGACAGGACTGGTATGCCAGCCGGGATCACGCCATCGACCGCCTGGCACGCCGAGTGATCGAAGGCAGCAACGATCCCGCGTGGTTCAACCAACACACCGGCATCACACAGCTGCCACTGAAGGCCAGCGGCTGGGTCGAGTTCTACCGGTTGCGCTCACCGGATGGCGGCCTGTTCGATGCCGCACATGCACACGGACCGTTCCACTCACCGCGATTGGGCGGCGACCTTACGCTGATGGCCGCGCACGGCCTCGTGCGTACACCGCTGCGATAGACCTCTGTTTCAGTGGCGGGCCTGCTGCAGCAGCTGCTGGAACTGGGCACTGCTGCAGCCCTGCCGGTCACAGCCCGGCAGGGACAGCGCGACGAGGCCCGGCGGCTGTGCCTCGGTCAGCGGCTGTGCATCACGCAGCTGCGCGGTGGTCGGATAGACATAGGCCAGGCGGATCCGCTCCACGCCGCTGTGGCGGTCACGCCAGCGCTCGAACTGCAGCAGGCCACCGATCGGCGTCTTTTCGTACTGGCCGGGCAGCGCGTAGTCCGAGATGCCCAGCGCCGCCAGCACCGAACCGATGTTGGAATCGTGACCGACCAGCAGGGTCACCTTCGGCGACGCCGGATCTTCGAACAATGCACTCACCCGTGCCAGCAGCGGCGCGGCCACGTCATGGGCGACCTCGGGGGTGCCGAACAGGATGTCCTGGTAGCGGTTGCGGATCTGCGCCAGCGCCTGCCATTGCGCCTCGTTGTTCAAGCGGCCCCAACCCTCGCGTGGAATGCCACGTCCCTGGTAGTGCTCCATCAGCAGCGCATCCACCAGCCCGCTGGCCAGCGCCAGTGAACCCAAAGCGCGAGGCTCACTGCCCGGCTCCGCACTGAAAGTGGTATCAGCCAGCGCCAGATGGCAGTCGCTGCGGCCCGTACACGCCGCCGACTGCGGATAGCGGGTGATCGCCTCCACGACGGACAGTGCCGGTGCCAGATCGGATGCGGACAGCGCCTGCTGCATCGCCGGCACCGCACGTGTGCGGAACGCCGCGTCATCGCGGTGGATCACCGGATTGAACAGCGGGTCCATCGTACCCAGCGGCATGCGCTGTTCGACCGCGACATGGCAGCCCGGGAAAGCGCCGGCAACGAAGAACTGTGCGGTGGCCTGGGTGCGCTGCAGGCTGTTGGCGTGCGCGTGGAAGTCATCCCGCTGCGGGCAGCCCGTTGCCGGCAGCAGCTGTGCCTGGCGCAGCCACTGGCCCATGTAACGGCCCATGTAGACCTCGAGCACACCGCCCTTGGTGGTCAGCTCGCCTGCGCCCACGTCCCAGCGCGCCCAGGTCTCGGGCGTCGCGCTGGCGAGCGCGCCGGACGCCACCACGGGCGCGCGCAGGTTGTGGCGGCTGAGCAGGATGACCTGCTCGAGGGCTTCGCCTTGCATGGATGCCGTGGTCGCCAGGCTGAGCGCCAACAGCAGAGCAATCACCGATCGGCAGCCACAAAACCACCGGTCTGTCGCGCCCACAACCGCGCGTACAGTCCACCGGCCTCGATCAGCTCGGCGTGGCTACCGGTCTCGACGATGCGGCCCTGGTCCATCACCACCAGCCGGTCCATGCGCGCGATGGTCGACAAGCGGTGCGCGATCGCGATCACCGTCTTGTTGCCCATCAACTGGTCCAGGCTGTCCTGGATCGCTGCTTCCACTTCCGAGTCCAATGCCGAGGTCGCCTCATCCAGCACCAGGATCGGTGCGTCCTTCAGCAGCACGCGGGCAATGGCGATGCGCTGGCGCTGGCCACCGGACAGCTTCACGCCGCGCTCGCCCACGTGCGCGTCGTAGCCACGCCGGCCTTGCCCGTCCACCAGCGTATCGATGAAGGCTGCGGCGCGCGCCTTGGCCACGGCGGCATGCAACTGCTCGTCAGTGGCATCGGGGCGGCCATACAGCAGGTTGTCGCGGATCGAGCGATGCAGCAGCGAGGTGTCCTGGGTGACCACGCCGATCTGCTGGCGCAGGCTTTCCTGCGTAACGTAGGCAATGTCCTGATCGTCGATCAGGATTCGCCCGCTTTCCAGGTCGTAGAGCCGCAGCAGCACGTTGACCAGGGTCGACTTGCCGGCACCGGAAGGGCCGACCAGGCCGATCTTCTCGCCCGGCTTCACCACCAGGTCCAGTCCGGCGATCACGCCGCCCTTCTTGCCGTAGTGGAAGTGGATGTCCTGGAAGTGCACGCCACCACGGGTCACCTGCAGCGGCACCGCATCCTCGCGGTCCTGCACGGTCAGCGGCTGGGCGATGGTGGTGATGCCATCCTGTACCGTGCCGATGTCCTCGAAGATGCCGTTGATGGTCCACATGATCCAGCCGGACATGTTGTGGATGCGGATCACCAGGCCGGTCGCCAGCGTGATCGCGCCAACGGTGATGTGGCCGCCGTTCCACAACCACAGCGCCAGGCCGCAGGTACCGGCGATCAGGAAACCGTTGACGATGGCGATGGCCAGGTCCATGCCGGTGGTGACCCGGGTCTGCGCGCGGTGCTTCACCGCCAGTTCCTGGAGCGACTCGGCCACATAGGCCTGCTCGCGGCCACCATGGGCGAACAGCTTCAGCGTAGGGATGTTGGTGTAGCCGTCGACGATGCGGCCCATCGCCTTGGAACGTGCTTCGGAAGCGATCCACGCCCGTTCCTTCGCGCGCGGCACGAAGTACATCAGGATCACTGCATAGGTCAGCAGCCACAGGATCAACGGCACCATCAGGCGCCAGTCGGCCTGTGCGAACAGGTACAGCGCAGTGCCGGTATAGACCACGATGTACCACAGCGAATCGACCATCTGCACAGCCGATTCGCGCAGCGAGGTACCGGTCTGCATCACCCGGTTGGCCACGCTTCCAGCGAAGTCGTTCTGGAAGAAGTTCAGGCTCTGCCGCACCACGTAGTTGTGCATCAGCCAGCGCGAGCGGTTGCTCAGGCCTGGCACGATCGCCTGGTTGACCAGCAGGTTGTGCAGGCCGACCAGGATCGGCCGAGCGATGACCGTGATGAACAGCATCCAGCCCAGCTCGTTGGCATGGCGCTGGAAGAAGCCGGCACCGGGCTGCTCGGCGACCATGTCGACGATGCGGCCCAGGTAATCGAACATCGCCACTTCCACCAGCGCCAGCAGCAGGCCGGCAATCAGCGTGGCCAGCAGCACCGGCCACACCGGGCGCAGGTAGTGCAGGTAGAACGGCACCACCTTGCGCGGCGGCATGCGCCCGTCCACGGGCGGAAACACCGGAATCAGGGATTCAAACCAACGGAACATCGCATTCCCTCGCCTCTTGCAAGCGGCGAAGTATCCCACGCCGGATGTGTACGCCAGCCGATGATCGCCTGAGCCCCCCGGTAGTCGCCCACCTTGGTGGGCGCCCTACCGCAGGCCAACCAAGGTTGGCACCTACCGGGCCACCGGGGTGAACAGCAGGTCCTGGAAATCGAAGCTGAAATCGGTCAGGTCGGAGATCGACTGCATGCGCACCTCGCGCACCCTGCCGTCCGGGTCCAGGCTGAAGTTCACGAACGCATCGGCGTTGAGCGAACGGTCGTCCCAGCGCACGATGAAGGTGTCGTGCTGCCAATGCTCCAGCCGGCCGCTCAGCTGCGCGGTCTTCATGAAGCGCAGGCGCAGCCCCTTGCCCTCGGCGCTGACCTGCATGTCGCCGTACCAGCGGTCGCGGAAGGTGCCGCTGTAGCCGGCCATTGCCAGCGACGGCTTGCTGCCCTTGTCGCGCGCCGCCTGGTGCTTGGCCCAGGCCTCGTCGGCCTTGTCCTGGCCCTTGGCCACGGCCTTGGCATAGGCATCCACCCAGTCGTGCTTCTCGCCGCCCAGATAGGCATCAAGCACGCTCAGGGTGATCGCGTTGAACGCCGCACCCACTTCCTGGTTGGTCAGCACCACCACGCCCAGCTTCTCGCCCGGCACCAGGGTCAGCCGCGAAACCATGCCCGGCCAGCCACCGGTGTGCCAGACCAGTTTCTGCCCGCGGTAGTCACTCAGGCTCCAGCCCTCGCCATAGCCGGCGAAGTTGGCCCGCGCCAGTGCCAGCTCCGGCACGCTCGGCGCCGGGATCGACTGTGGCGTGATCATCCGCCACATCTGCTGCTGGCTCTTGTCGGTGAACAGCGGCGTGCCATTGGCCAGCTTGCCCTCGGCCAGCTGTACCTGCATCCAGCGCGCCATGTCGTGCGCGCTGGAATAGATTCCACCGGCGCCGGCGTTGTTCGACCAGGTCAGCGGCGCGACGGTGCGCAGGTCCTTGAAATCGAACTTGGCGTGGCCGACCGCCGCCTTGTCGCCCGGCTTCAGGTGATCGGCGTTGTAGCGCGTGCCGGCCATGCCCACCTTGTCGAAGATGCGGGTCTGCAGGAACTGCTGGTAGCTCATGCCGGAGACATGTTCGATCACCTGCTGGGCGACCGCGTACAGGATGTTGTCGTAGGCGTAGCTTTCGCGGAACCCACCCTTCAGTGGCACCTTGCCCAGACGCTCCACCACTTCGGCGTTGCTGTAGGAGGTTGTCGGCCAGAACAGCAGGTCACCGGCACCCAGGCTCAGGCCGCTGCGGTGCGATAGCAGGTCGCGGATCGTCATCTGGCCGGTCACGAACGGGTCGGACATGCGGAACGACGGCAGGTGGTCGATCACCTTGTCGTCCATCTTCAGCTTGCCGTCCTCAGCCAGCAGGTTCAGCGAGGTGGCGGTGAATGCCTTGGTGTTGGAAGCGATGGCGAACAGCGTATCGGCCTGCACCGGCTCCGGCTTGCCCTGCTCGCGCACGCCCCAGCCGCGTTCCAGCACCACCTGGCCGTCCTTGACCACGGCTACGGCAATGCCGGGCACGTCGAACTGTGCACGCACGCGCTCGACGGTGGCATCCAGGTCCTGCAGCTGCTCCGGGGTCGCAGCGTTCGCCATGGTCGTGCACGCCAGCAGCACGGCTCCTCCAATCCAGGTTTTCATCCAGCACGATCTCCGAACAGGGGTGGCGGCCATGTGCAGGCCGTCACCGGGGTTTCGCGCGATGGTAACGGCCCCGGGCGCAGCCTGCCCTGTGCCATAGGAGGGGTGTCATGGGCGAGAACGGACAACCGAGCAACGGGTCGACCATCATTCCGTGCCTGCGCTACCGTGACGCGCAGGCCGCCATCGAGTGGTTGCAACGCGCCTTCGGTTTTCACGTCCAGGCGGTGTATGCCGACGGCGATACCGTGTTCCATGCGCAGCTCACATATGGCAGCGGCATGATCATGCTCGGCTCGAGCAGCAGTAGCGGCGAATGGTCCAAGCTGGCGGTGATGCCGGACGAGGTCGGCGGCCGCCAGACCCAGAGCGCCTGCGTGATCGTTACCGATGCCGACGCGCACTACGCGCGGGCCAAGGCCGCCGGCGCTCGCATCGTCATCGACATTGCCGACCAGGACTACGGTGGCCGTGGCTACGCCTGTACCGACCCAGAAGGTTACCTGTGGTGGTTCGGCAGCTACGATCCGTGGCGCGTGGACCACGGCCAGTGATGGCCGCAACGACGCAGGCCGCGATCCGCTGCGGCATCGGTGGCTGGGTGTTTCCCGAATGGCGCGGCGGCATGTTCTATCCGCCGGGCCTGCCGCAACGCGAGGAACTGGCCCATGCCAGCCGCGCGCTACGCTGCATCGAGATCAACGGCACCTTCTACCGCACGCCCACTGCCGCCCAGTGCGCGCAATGGGCCGCGCAGACGCCGGAGGGCTTTCGTTTCTCGATGAAGGCGCCGCGCTACCTGGTGCAACGTCGCGACCTGTCCAGCACCGTGGAAGCTGCAGCGCCGTTCCTGCAGGCGGCGCTCGCGCTGGGTGACCGGCTTGGCCCCTTGCTGTGGCAGTTCGACCCACGCCATCCGGCCGATGCCGAAGCGCTGGGCGCAATGATGGAACAGCTGCCGAGGCAGTTGGACGGCGTGCCGCTGCAGCACGCGCTGGAGGTTCGCAACGCCGAAGCACATGGCCCGGCACTGGTCGCCGCCGCGCGCCGCCATGGCGTGGCGCTGGTGATCGAGGACAGCGACGAGGCGCCATTGCATGGAGATGTCAGTACCGGCTTCGTCTACGCGCGGATCAAGCGCAGCCAGGCACGCTTGAACGAGGGCCTGCCGGCCCCGGTGCAGCAGCGCTGGGCGGAGCGCGCAGGACGCTGGTCACGCGGCGAGCCGGTGGCCGACCTGCCCTGCCTCGCCACGGCAGCCACGGAAACACCGCGCGAGGTCTACCTGCTGTGCATAGGCGCTGCCAAAGCGCGCAATCCTGCGGCGGCAATGGCGCTGCAGCGGCACGTAGACGGCGGCGCATAGCACGACCGATGCGCGACGGGCGCCGCCTTGCCTCACAATAGGCCGATGAGCACACCCGACACCCGCAAAGCGCTGTGGCAGATCCACTTCTGTGTCCTGCTGTGGGGCGTCACCGCCATCCTCGGCAAACTGATCACCCTGCCCGCGCTGCCGCTGGTGTGGTGGCGCATGCTGCTGGTGACAGCGATGCTGGCCCTGCTGCCGCGGGTCTGGCGCGGGCTGCGTACCCTGCCACTGCGACTGGTGGCAGGTTATGCCGGCATCGGCGCGCTGGTCGCCCTGCACTGGTTGACCTTCTACGGTGCGGTGAAACTGGCCAACGCTTCGGTGGCCGCCACCTGCATCGCGCTGGCACCGGTGTTCACCTCGATCATCGAACCCTGGGTTGCCAAACGGCCGTTCCAGCTGCGTGAACTGGCCTTCGGCCTGGCCGTGCTGCCGGGCGTGGCACTGGTGGTCGGTGGCGTGCCCGACGGCATGCGCCTGGGTGTGTTGATCGGCGCGATATCGGCGCTGCTGGTGGCGGTGTTCGGCTCGCTCAACAAGCGCATGGTCAGCCACGCCGATCCGCTTACGGTCACGGCACTGGAACTGGGTGCAGGTACCCTCACCCTGACCCTGCTGGCGCCGCTGATGCCCTACCTGCTGCCGGCGCTGGCCAGCCCGCTTTGGGTGGTACCGGACCTGCACGACGGCATCCTGCTGCTGGTGCTGGCCGGGTTCTGCACGCTGCTGCCGTTCGCCCTGGCGCTGGTCGCGCTGCGCCACCTGAGCGCCTACACCGTGCAGCTGGTGACCAACCTGGAGCCGGTCTATGCCGTGCTGCTGGCGGTGGTGCTACTGCGTGAACAGCACGAGGTCACCCCGTGGTTCTACCTGGGCGTGGCGATCATCGTCGGCGCGGTATTCCTGCATCCGTTGTTGAACCGCCGCAGGCCGGTGCAGCACCCGGAGATTCTCGGTACCGCCGAAGCACGCAACATCGCCGACTGAGCGCATTCACGCCGGGCGTGGATGGCCGTGTCAACGCTGCGGCCAATGCCATGCCGGTGCATCCAGCAGGCCCTGCCCGCTCAACAGCGTGCGGCCATGTTCCTTCTGCAGGTGCAGCGAGTGGCATCCGGGCGCCTGTTCCAGCGCCGCGATCAGGCGGCTGGCATGTGAAACCACCCATACCTGGCTGCGTGCGCTGGCGGCGATGATCAGCCGCGCCAGCGCCGGCAGGAGATCGGGGTGCAGGCTGGTCTCCGGCTCGTTGAGCACCAGCAACGGTGGCGGACGCGGCGTATGCAGCGCAGCGGCCAGCAGCAGGAAGCGCAGCGTGCCGTCGGACAGCTCGGCCATCGACAACAGCCGCAGCAGGCCGGGTTGGTGGAAGCGCAGGGCCAGCCGGCCATCCAGCGGCTCGAAGCTGACCGTGGCACCCGGGAAAGCATCGTCCACGCTGCGCGCCAGTGCGCCCGGATCCCCGATCTCGAGAATGGTCACCCACGCTGCGGCCAGATCGCGGCCGTCGTGATGCAGCACCGGCGTACGCGTGGCCATCGCCGGCTGCCGCGCCGGTGCGTCGGCATCACTGCGGAAATGATCGTAGAAGCGCCAGCGACGGATGTACTCGCGCAGGGCGATGGTCTCCGGCATGCGCTGCGGATCGCCGACCTGGGTGAACAGGCTGTCGAACAGTGACACGTGGTCGTCAACCAGATCCCAGCCATGCGCATGGCGTTGCCGCACCATTGCACCACGGCGGTCGACCAGCAGGTTGGCACTGCGCAGGAAGGGCCCAGCCCAGATCGCCTCGGCCTTGATCTGCGGGTCCAGTGCGAATGCGGAACGGCTCGGTGGCGGGTAGCCCAGATCGATGGCATAGCCGAATTCGTCAGTGGTGAAGCCCAGCTTCAGTCCCACCGATTCCTGGCGTGGGCCGCCCTGCAATGGAATCTCGCCGGCAGTGACCCGTCGATCTGGTTTTTCCGGACCCGCCCACAATGCCGAAGCGAGGCCGCCTTCACGGGCCAGCACCGCCGCGACGCCGCCCTGCGCGGTCTCCGCCAGCAAGCGCAGCGCGCGGTACAGGCTGGATTTGCCGCTGCCGTTGTCGCCGGTGACCACGTTCAGCTGCTGCAGCGGCAGCACCAACCCGTGCAACGAACGGTAGTGGGCGATGGCCAGGGTCTGCAGCATGGTCGGCGTCCGTGGGAAAAGTAGCGCCATGGTGCAGCGCGTGGATCGCAGGGAATGCGACGCGCACGGCATTCGAATGGATTCTTCACCCACGCGTGGCGTTGATCTACCTGAGGGTGCTTCAGCCCGCCCGTTCCACCCGGTTGCGGCCATTGCCCTTGGCCCGGTACAGCGCCTTGTCGGCGCGAGCCAGCGTGTCATCCACACTTTCACCTGGCTGGTGCTGGGCAACACCGATGCTGACCGTGACCGGGAATCCAAGCGGCAGGTCGGCCACCGCCAGGCGCAGGAACTCGCACTGGAGTTCGGCCGTGTGCAGGTCGGTCGACGGCATCACCGCCACGAACTCCTCGCCGCCGTAGCGCGCAGCCATGCCGCGGCCGGTGAAGTGCGAGCGCAGCAGCACACCCAGCTCGGCCAGCACCCGGTCACCGGTGGCGTGGCCCTGGAAATCGTTGATGTGCTTGAAATGGTCGATGTCGAGCAGCGCAACGCAGGCGACGCCCGGTTGACCATCCGCCACCGCAACCGCCTCTTCCAGCGCCGCCGCCATCGCGCGGCGGTTGGGCAGGCCGGTCAGCGCATCGGTACGGCTCTGCTCGGCCAGGTCGGCATTCTGCGCAAGCAGCACGTCCTGGTATTCCGACAGCAGGCGCTCGTAATCATCACGTTCCAGCATGTGCTTCTGGATGTCGAGCGCAAAGCGGCGCAGCTCCATCACCAGCATCACCTGCCGCGACAACGCCGCCAGCGCCTCGGCCTTGTCGCTGGGCAGGTGCTGAGGATGCGCGTCGAACACGCACAGCGTGCCCAGCGGCAGGCCATCTGAGCTGATCAGTGGCGCGCCCGCATAGAAGCGGATGTGCGGGTCGCCCACCACCACCGGGTTGTCATGGAAGCGGATGTCCTGCAGCGCATCCTCGACCACCATGATCTGCTGCGGTTGCAGGATCGCGTGGCCGCACATCGAATCGCTGCGCAGGTTCTCCGCCGCGTCGATGCCCTGGATCGATTTGAACCACTGCCGTTCCACATCGATCAGGGTCACCGCCGCCATCGACGTGCCACAGACCGCCTTGGCGATCGCGACCAGGTCGTCGAAGGAATTCTCACGCTGCGAATCCAGGATCCGGTAGCGGTACAGCGCCTCGAGCCGAAGGGCTTCGTTGGCAGGCTTGTCGGGCTTGATCATGCAGCGTCACGTTCCGGCAGGTCACTGCGGAGTCTAGCCGATGCCGGTCCGCAATCCGCGCAACGGGTAGTGCCGGCCGCTGGCCGGCATCCCGCGCTCATCCGATGCCTGGTGCAGCCGGCCAGCGGCCGGCACTACCTCGCGTTACCAGTCCAGCTGCTTCGGCAGCAGGCCCTGGAGTTCCTGCTCGGTCAGGTTGCGCCACTGGCCCGGCTTCAGCGCGCCGATCTTGATGTTGTCGATGCGCACGCGGCGCAGCTGGGTCACGCGATAGCCGAACTCGGCAGCCATCAGGCGGATCTGCCGGTTCAGGCCCTGCTGCAGGGTGATGCGGAAACCGAACTTGGCGATGCGCGAGGTCTTGCACGGCAGCGTCATCTGGTCGTGGATGCGCACGCCGCGGGCCATGCCACGCAGGAATTCGTCGGTGACCGGCTTGTTCACCGCCACCAGGTATTCCTTCTGATGGCCGTTCTCGGCACGCAGGATCTGATTGACGATGTCACCGTTGCTGGTCATCAGGATCAGCCCTTCAGACTCCTTGTCGAGACGGCCGATCGGGAAGATGCGCTGTTCATGGCCAACGAAGTCGACGATGTTGCCCTTGACCGAGGTTTCGGTGGTGCATGTCACGCCCACCGGCTTGTTCAGCGCGATGTAGACGTGGCGGCGGGTACCGGGTTTGCGTGCAACGCGCGCGCGCAGCGGCTGGCCGTCGACCAGCACCTGGTCTTCCTCGCCCACCACCGCGCCGGTACCGGCCGGGTGGCCGTTGACGGTGACCCGGCGGGCGGCGATCAGGCGATCGGCCTCGCGGCGGGAGCAGAAGCCGGTGTCGGCGATATGTTTGTTGAGTCGGGTGGTCATCGGCCCATTATCCGGCATCGCCGCCCGCTGCGCTTCATTCCGGCACGGGTGGATCGAGTTCTTCGCCGTCGAAGACGCGGTTGCGGCCCGCCCGCTTGGCCACGTACATGGCATGGTCGGCCCGGCGCAGCAGCGCGGCCAGGTCATCCTCGCCCGGACGCCACTGTGCCAGGCCGATGCTGGCCGTGACCTCCAGCCCAGGGACCTGCAATGCCTGGCCAGCCTCGATGATGCGCTGGCGCAGCCGATCCAGCCGCGCCGACGCCGCTTCGCGCGGCATGCCCGGCATCAGCAGCAGGAATTCCTCGCCGCCCATCCGCACCACCTCATCCTCGCTGCGCACCGCAGTCCGCAGCGCGCGCGCCACCGCCACCAGCACCTGGTCCCCCACCGCATGGCCGTGGCGGTCGTTGATGTCCTTGAACAGATCGATGTCCAGGAAGCCGATCACCAGCGGGCCACGCTCACGATCGACCCGCTCCAGGTGCCGGGCCAGCTGCTGCAGGCCGGCGCGGCGGTTGGGCAATCCGGTCAGGCCGTCGGTCTCGGCCAGCTGGCGCAGCTCATCACGCTGCTGGCGCAGCCGCCCCAGCCGCTGGTTCAGGGCATAGGCCGCCATCATCAGCAGCCAGGTCACCGACAGTTGCAGTGCTTCCACCCGGTACTCCAGCAGCCACTCCGCACTGCTGGCATCGGCGGCGATCATCACCAGCAGCGGCACCAGCGCCGCCAGGCCTGCCAGCGCCCAGCAGTCACCACGCAACCACGCCCGCATGCCGGCGGCCAGTGACAGCAGGCAACCGAGGATGAAGCTCAGCTGCAGGCCCTGCGCGACCAGCGCCAGGGTTTCCCAGCGCAGCCACGGTACCAGCGCGGCCAATCCCATCAGGCCCCACAGCACGCCCTGCTGTGCCGGCCGTGAGCGTGGCAGCAGGCGGTCCCCGCCGTTGAGGCGCCACAGAGCGGGCAGTACCAGCGCCTGGGTCGCAGCGGTCAGCGCCAGCAGCCACCATGCGCCACGCTCCCCCACCGGCAGCCAGGGTTCGGGGTAGCCGCTCAAGCCGCCAAGAATCGCCTGCCACACCACCACCACGAACGTCGCGCCGATGTAGACCAGGAAGCTGCGGTCACGGGTGGTCAGGTAGGCCATCAATGCCGACAGCGCCAGCGCGATCGCCACCGCGATGCAGGCCGCGCGCACCAGCAGGCGGGCGGTATCGTTCTGCTGGACCGGACTGGGCGCACCCAGCCGCAAGGTCGGCACCCAGCGCGCTTTCAGCGGCGCCTGCCACGACACCAGGAACGGCTCATGGCTGCCAGCTGCCGGCACCGCCACCAGGCCGATGCCGGCACGGAAGCGTGAATCACGGGTGCGTGCATCGTGCATGTTGCCGCAGATCTCGCGGTCGCCATGCTGTACGCGGACTTCGCCAGCGAACACGTTGAACACATCCAGGGCCTGGGGTTGCCCCGACCAGCCCCCGGGTGGCGCCGGTACCTCTACCTGCTCGCGTGGCCCGGCCAGCATCGCGGGCGTGCAGCCACGATGCGGCGTCGGTTCATCCGTAGGTGCGCCAACCAGCAGGAAATCCCGGCCGGCCTCGGCCATGCGCGCGCGCGCCGGATCGGGAAACAGCACTCCCATCAGCAGGACGACCAGCAGCGTCCCTGTTTCGTACCGCCACTGCCTGACGCCCACGCCACATCCTGTTCCTGCTTACGTCCGCGCCCACTGCGCGTCGCCCCTGGCGCGCATTATCGCAGCCGGGCGCGCAGCGCATGTGTAGACCAAAGTCGCCACCGGCCGTTCAGCCAGCTGCCGGAGGCCCCTTCACCGCCACCAGGCGCACCGGCCTCAGGTCACTGAGGGTCATCCGTTCCAGCGGCTGCGGTCGCTCGATCGCATACCCTTGCAACCCCTGCACGCCGAGCCGGGTCAGCGCGGCGGCCACCTCGGCGGTCTCCACCCATTCGGCCACCACCTCCATCTGCAGTTCACGCCCTAGCTCGCTGATCGCACGCACGGTGGCGTGGCTGATCGGGTCGGTATCCATGTCACGCACGAATGCACCGTCGATCTTGAGGATGTCGGCCGGCAACTGGCGCAGGTAGCCGAACGAGGACAGGCCGGAGCCGAAATCGTCCAATGCCATCCGGCAGCCGCGTGCCTTCACCGCATCGATGAAAGCGCGGGCCTGGCTGAGGTTGCTGATCGCCGCGGTCTCGGTGATCTCGAAACACAGCTTCGAGGCCAGCGCGCGGTTGCGCTCGAGCAGATCGCAGACGAAGGCCAGGAAGCCGGGCTCGGCGATCGACTGCGCGGACACATTGACGTTGCACAGCCCCAGCTGGCGCACGTGTGCCGGGCAGACCTGCAGGTGGCGGAACAGCAGCCCCAGCACGTGCCGGTCCAGCGCCACGGCCATGCCATAACGCTCCACGGCCGGCATGAACTGGCCGGGCAGGTGCAGGCTGCCATCGCTACCGCGCATGCGCACCAGCACTTCGTAGTGCAGGTAGGACGGATCCCCCACCCGGGCGATGCGCTGTGCATACAACAGCATGCGGTTCTCGGCCATCGCCAGGCTGACGCCCTGCAGGCGCTCGGCTTCCTGGCGCCGCTCCTCCAGCGCCATGCGGTTCTCGTTGAAGCAGTGCACACGGTTGCGCCCGGCCTGCTTGGCCGCATAGCAGGCGCTGTCGGCGGCGCTCATCAACCAGTTCGCGTCCGGCGCCTCGGCACTGACCTCGACCACGCCGATGCTGCAGCTCAACTGCGGGCTGCCCTCGCTGATCGGGAACGTGGCCTGGCCCAGGTTGCGGATCACCCGTTGCAGTACCCGCTTGGCCTCGTCCTGCCCGGCATGGGCGAGGAACACCGCAAATTCATCTGCACCGAGCCGGCCCACCCAGTCGCCATCACGCACTGCGGCCACCAGGTAGTCGGCGAAACTGCGCAGCATCTGGTCACCGGCAGCATGGCCGAAGCTGTCGTTGACCAGCTTGAAGTGATCCAGGTTGATGTAGCACAGCGAATGCGTGCCGCCCTCGCTGCGCACCTGCAGCAGCGAGCGTTCCAGCAGCCGCTCGATCTCTCGACGATTGATCAGGCCGGTCAACGGATCGTGGCTGGCGTGATGCTCGATCTCGCGCGCCAGTGCATGGTTCTGGCTGACGTCCTCGATGATCGCAAACACCGACAGCCCACCCCCGGCACTGCGCACGCCGGTACCACTCCAGCGCCCCCAGACCAGGCTGCCATCGCGGCGGCAGAAGCGCAGCTCGCTCGGTCGCAGCTGCCGGTCCCAGTCGATGCGGCCCACGCCATCGATGACCAGTTCGCCTTCCATCAGCAGGTCACCCAGTGACATCTGCAGCAGCACGTCACGGCGATAGTCCAGGATATCGGCCATCGCCTGGTTGGCTTCCATCACCTTGCCATCGGTGTCGAGCTTGAGCATGCCGACGTTGGCCTGGTAGAACGCGGCACGGAAGCGGCTCTCATGCTCGGTCAGGTCCTTGCCGACGCGACGCGCCAGGGCCACCGCCATCAGGCTGATCGCCAGTACCGACAGGCCGCCGACCATCAGCGTCGCCACCCGCACCATCGTGGCCATCCGCAGCAGCGCCTGCGAGAACGCCTGCGCCTGTACCTGCAAGCGTCGATCAAGATCCCGCAGCTGCTCCAGGTAGCGATCACGATCGGTCAATGGCAAGCTGCCTCCGCCGTGCCGCCGCTGCAGCTCCGCCACCAGGCCCTGCACCGCCATCAGGTCGCCATCGGTCTGCCGCCACAGCGCGGTCGCTTCGCGGAACGCACCCAGGTCCCGCGCATAGCGGAACGAGAACACCAACCGCGGAATATCGGCGCGGGCATTGCCGCCCTGCAGGAAGCCCTGCCGCGCCCGAGACTCATCGGGCTCGGCCTGTTCAAGCGCCAGCCTTGCCTGCAGATCGCCCAGGGGCACCTGCAGCGCCTGCCGCGCGTCGTTCAGATCCTGGGCATGGCCACGCGCCAGATAACGGCTCAACGCTGCAGTCGCATCCTGCTGCCCCCGTGACCAGTAGCCCTGCCCGGCAATCCAGGCCGTGGACGCCGCCTGCAGCTCCTGGATAAGGGCGGACAAGGCGACCAATCCGATCGCCATGCCCGTCAGCAACGCAAATCGCAGTCCCAGCCCACGGGTCATCGGCACCCGCCGGCTATGTTGGTCCGTGCCACTCCTACCCATCCCGGATCCCCCCGAATGTGCTGCGGTGACAACCTCCCTTGGAACCGAGCCAGCCTATGACCGCCAATGTGTTTGCCATGCGAAAAGGGGACGGAGGGGATTAAGTCGTTTTCGGCATAAGCGCACTGCCGGGCATAAGCGACTTAATCCCCTCCGTCCCCTTTTCCGGGCCCACAACGGACAACGCCAGCCCGGAGGCTGGCGTTGTTCAGGACCGCAGGTGTGGCTTAGTAGCTGCGCGGGCCGCGCGGCTTGAAGCCGTCACGGCGCGGCGGGCGGCTGTCGCGGTCACCACCGCGGTCGCCACCATGGCCACCCGGGCCACTGCGGCGCGGACCACCCGGGCCGCCCGGGCCGCCCGGACCACGCTTGTCGAAGCGCGGCTTGAACGGACGCGGCGCCGGATTGATCTCTTCACCGGCCGCCAGCGGACGCATCTGCAGCTGCTGGCCGGAGACCCACACCTTCTGCAGGTGGGTCAGCACGTCCGACGGCATCTGCGCCGGCAGGTCCAGCAGCGAGAAGTCGTCGTGAATGTCGATGCGGCCGATGAAACGGCTCTCCAGGCCAGCTTCGTTGGCGATGGCGCCGACGATGTTGGCCGGCTTCACGCCATGCTGGTGACCGACCGAAATGCGGTAGGTTTCCATGCCCTGCTCCGGTGCACCGCGCGGCGGCACGTCACGGCGCGGGCGCTGCTCGAAGCCGCCCTCGGCATCGTCACGACGCGGGCCACGCTCGAAGCGCGGGCCACGTTCGTTGCGGTCGCCACGTTCCGGGCGCTCGCTGCGCTCGAAACGCTCACGCGGCGCACGCTCTTCGCGCGGTGCACGCACCGGCGGCTGCAGCAGGAACGGGGTATCGCCCTGCATCATCTTCGCCAGTGCAGCAGCCACTTCGATGGCCGGCACGTTCTGCTCGGTCTCGAAGCGTTCCAGCAGCTGGCGGTAGAAGTCCAGGCCGCCCTGGCCGAGGGTCTCGGTGATGCGTGAGGTGAACTTGTTGATGCGGTTGTCGTTGACCGCTTCCACGCTCGGCAGCTGCATTTCTTCGATCGGCTGGCGGGTAGCGCGCTCGATCTGGCGCAGCATGCCCTTCTCGCGCGGGGTGGCGAACAGGATCGCCTCGCCGCTGCGGCCGGCACGGCCGGTACGGCCGATGCGGTGCACGTAGCTTTCGGTGTCGTACGGGATGTCGTAGTTCAGCACATGGCTGATGCGTTCCACGTCCAGGCCGCGGGCCGCCACGTCGGTGGCGACCAGGATGTCCAGCTTGCCTTCCTTCAGCATGGCGATGGTGCGCTCACGCTGCGCCTGCTGCATGTCGCCGTTGATGGCGGCAGCGGCCAGGCCACGGGCCTGCAGCTTGCTGGCCAGTTCCTCGGTGCCGGCCTTGGTGCGCGCGAAGATGATCATCGCGTCGAACGGCTCGACTTCCAGGATGCGGGTCAGCGCGTCCAGCTTGTGCATGCCGCTCACCCACCAGTAGCGCTGGCGGATGTTGGCCGAGGTGGTGGTCTTGGCCGCGATGGTCACTTCCACCGGATCCTGCAGGTAGGTCTGCGCGATGCGGCGGATCTGCGGCGGCATGGTGGCCGAGAACAGCGCCACCTGGCGCTTGGCCGGCAGCTTCTTCAGCACGGCTTCGACGTCGTCGATGAAGCCCATGCGCAGCATTTCGTCGGCTTCGTCCAGCACCAGCGTCTTCAGCTCGGACAGGTCCAGCGTGCTGCGATCCAGGTGATCGATGACGCGGCCGGGGGTACCGACCACGATGTGCACGCCGCGACGCAGCGCCGACAGCTGCTGGCCGTACGGCTGGCCGCCGTACACCGGCAGCACGCGGAAGCCGGGGATCTTCGAGGAATAGGACTGGAACGCCTCGGCGACCTGGATGGCCAGCTCGCGGGTCGGGGCCAGCACCAGCGCCTGCGGCTTGATCTGCTGCAGGTCGATGTTGGACAGTACCGGCAGCGCAAAGGCGGCGGTCTTGCCGGTGCCGGTCTGGGCCTGGCCCAGCACGTCACGGCCTTCCAGCATCGCCGGGATGGTGGCAGCCTGGATCGGCGACGGGGTTTCGTAGCCGATGGCGGTGACCGCCTGCATGACAGACTCGGACAGGCCGAGCTGCGCGAACTGCAGCTGCGCTTGGGATTCTTGGGACATGGGGAACTCCGAAGACACTGCCGTCTTCCTGGCAGTGCGATAAAAAAGGTGATGGTCCGCGCTTTGGGCGCCCTTCTTATCGCGTGCCCTGGCGCTGCTCGGTTGGAGGAGATTTCACTCGCTCAGAGCGGAATCATACCGCATTGATCCTGAACCATGCATACAGGTTGCCGTGCGTGTGCCGTCATGCCCTGTGCTGGCGCACAATACGCGCCCTCTCCCGGCCCGGCCAGAATCCGGCGCCCCTTCCCAGGAAACCCGTTCCATGCAGATTCTCGAATTCGACCTCGACGGCGACTACGTCGAGCTCAAGCAGCTGCTCAAGCTGGCCGACCTGGTCACCAGCGGCGGCGAGGCCAAGATGGTCATCAGCGACGGCCAGGTGCTGGTCGACGGCGAGGTCGAACTGCGCAAGGCCTGCAAGATCCGCGCAGGCCAGGTGGTTGAATTCGCCGACAGCCAGATCCGCGTGCTGGCCGCCGGCTGATCTGAATCCGTTCAGGCCACGCGCTGGGTCAGGTGCGAGGCGATCAGCTGCCTGAACGGCGCAACGCCCTGCGCCAGACGCAGGCCGGCCGCGCGCAGCAGCCGCGCCGGGCGGCGATCGTCGGTATACAGGCTGGTGATCGCGTTGGTGGCCTCGTACAGCGGCCTCGATGCCAGCCGATGACCGCGCTGGTAGCTGGCCAGCATGCCGGCGGCGGCGATGTCGGCACCGCGACGCTGCTGTTCGACGATGCCCTGTGCCAGCCGCTGCGCGCTGGCCAGGCCCAGATTGAAGCCATGTGCGGTGACCGGATGCATGCCCACCGCAGCATCGCCGATCAGCGCCGAACGCTCGCCGACAAAACGGTGCGCATAGACGCCGACCAGCGGATACGCCTGCGGTGTGGCCACCGGCTGCATCCGGCCCAGGCGGTGCTCGAAGCAGTCACTGATGGCGTCTCCGAAGGCCACCTCATCCATCGCCAGCAGCTCCTCGATCTGCCGCGGCGGCAGCGTGATCACCGCCGATGCCTGGCCTTCGTTGAGCGGCAGCAGCGCCATCGTGCGGCCGTAGCCGAACCACTCCCATGCAGCGTGGTGATGATCACGCTCGACCTGCATGCGGCACACCAGCATCGACTTGCCGAAGTCGCGCATCTGCGCGCCGATGCCTAGCATGCGGCGGGTTGCCGAGAAGCGGCTGTCGGCGGCCACCAGCAGGCGCGCGTGCAGCGTGCTGCCGTCATCCAGCGTGACCACATGGCCCTGCGCATCGGCCTGCACGCTCTGCACCTTGCGCCCGTCAAACAGTTCCAGTCCGTCCTGGTCCTGCACGGCATCCCATGCAGCGCGGCGGATCAGATGGTTGGGCACCAGCCAGCCCAACGGCTGGCCATCGACCTGGCTGCTGGCAAAGGTCAACGCAAACGGCGAACTGCCGTTCATCACCTTGGCATCGCGTAATTCGGCGACTTCGGCGTCCGGCAGTCGCTGCCACAGGCCCAGCTGTTCCATGCTCTGCCGCGAGGCATGGGTCAACGCGATCTCACGGCCATCGAAGGCAGCCTCGGCCAGCGCCTGGCGCGGCTGTACTTCGACCATGCCGACCTGCAGGCCACTGCCGGCCAGCGCGCGCGCGAAGCACAGACCCGCCGGTCCGGCGCCGACCACCACCACGTCCATCCTGCGCATGCGCGCCTCCTGCCGTTGATTCAGTCGCCGCCAGCATAGCGCTGCGGACCTGAGCGGCCTTGATCTGGATCAGGCCACGATCACAGCAGCGCGAACACCAGCGCCAGGATCGACAGCAGCGATACCGCCCAGACCAGGCTGCGCACGTAGGGCACGCCTGCGGCATACAGCGGCAGGTAGACCACCCGTGCCCAGAAGTAGGCCTGCGCCGCCAATGCGGTGGTGTCGTTGCCGCGCCCGGCCACCACCACCGCGATCGCAGCAGCGGCGAAGAACGGGAAGGTCTCCAGGAAGTTGGCCTGGGCCCGCTGCAGGCGACCGGCCAGCGGGCTGAGTGGCCTGGCTTCGCCATCACGCGCCGAGGCATTCCACTTCATCCCGCGCTCGCGGGTGACTACGGTGGAGGTGGCGAAGATGTAGACGAAGCCCAGCAGCACCGACCAGGCCAGCATCGTCAGTTCAGTTGCCATCGTTCATCTCCTCAGGGTGCCGACGCACGCAGGCTGTAACCGGCCAGGCGCCACACATGGTCCTCGTCGAAACGGAACGACACCAGTTCGCGTACTGGTTGTGCGCTGTTGGCGAAACGGGTCGGGAAGCTGACGTTGATGTACAGGCCTTCGGGTACCGCCGCACCGGCGTTGTACTTGACCCGGGTGATGGTCGGCTGGCCGCGGCCAGCCAGGGCGCCCAGCCGCGCACGCTCGCTGGCCAACTGGCTGACGAAGGCCGCCTTCGGTACAGCACGGCGTGCGACGGCCGAAGCGCCATCCCACAATTCGCCGGCGCGGTTGGCATCGACCAGCTGCGCCGCCTTCACTGCGGCCGCGCCCATTTCCGCGTCCTGTTTCTGTACCTGCGCCTGCTGCGCGGCGGTCAGCGCCGGTGCGCCGGCCGTGGCCGGTTTTGCTGCTGCTGGCGAAGCAGGTGCCGGGCGGGCGGGCGCCGGTGCAGGCGTGGCGGGCGCAGGCGCCTGCGCCAATGCAGTCAGGGGCAGCAAGGACAGCAGCAGGAGCACGCGCTTCATGGACACCGCCGGTTCTCGGGAAAGAACCGCAGTCTACGCCAGCGCAGTGACTACGCCGTCAGCGTGCCGGGGCGCTGCCTTCCACCACTGCTGCATCGGCCTGTGCAGCGGGCGCGGTAGTGTTCACCGGTGCCTGTTCGGCCACCGGCGGTGGCTCCGAAGGCGTGGGCGGCAGCGTTGCTACATCGATCTCCGACAGTGGGCTTTCTTCCGGGCACACCGCATCGGGGAATCCGAAGCGCTGCTTCAACGCCTGGCCGCAGCTGTTGATCGATTCCATGTCGGCGCCTTCGTGCTTGCACTGCTGGTCGAAGGCGATCAGGAACGCGTCCTTGCGCTGCACGAAGTCGTCACCACAGGCACGCATCTGCTTGATCCGCTCCAGGTCGTCCTGCACCGCGTTGGTGCCGTCCAGGCCGTACTGGCGCAGTTCGTCCGGCGTCAGCAGGCGCAGGCTGCGATTGGGCACCGTCATCATCAGGTCGGCCACGCCTACCGCCACGCCGTTGCGCTGCAGGTAATCCTTCACGTTGTCGTAGACCTCGTGCAGCTCGCGGTTGAGCTCAGCGCGCGAGGTGGCCCTGGAACTGATGCGCATCATGCGGTGGATGCCGACCTTGCCTGACAGCAGGCGGTTGTCACCGGCGGCCAGCACGAACACGCAGGCGCTGTGGCAGATCGAGCCTTCGCGCACCCAGATGGTCCAGCCCGATTCACCGATGCTGTCGCCGGCGACGATCGCCGATTCCACCTGGCCACCACTGGAGTCCAGGTCAAGGATGCGCTTGTGGATCTTCTGTTCGTCGGCGACCACGGCCAAACGCCACATCATCTCGGCAAAGCCGGGATTGATCTTGCCGGCGTAGCGCACGCGTAACAGGCCTCGCTCGGCGCACGGCGCCAGCGCCTGACTGATCTGGTCGCGTTGCAGCCCTTCCAGCTCGGTGCCGTCGCCGGCATCGCCGGCATACTCGGTGCTGCAGCTGACCCAGGCGCGGCCATTCTCCAGCTGCGCCTGCGGCCACGGCCGATCCGCCTGGCTGCGCGGCGGTGCCGGCGGCGGCGGTGCATCGGCGGCATTGATCGACACCATGTTCTCGCCATCACTGGCCGGCGCCCGCGCCGCCTTGTCGGCAGCGGTCACATTGCCCGGATTCTCCAACTGACTGCAGCCCGCCAGGGCCAGGCACAACAGGGGCAACCAGCGGAATTTGGCGGACATCGGGCAACCGGTCTTCATGTAAACAAGAGCCACAGTCTACCCGTCCACGACGCGCATTCAGCGCGTGGCACTGAACCCCTTCTGACCCTTGGGAAAGCGTGTCGACCAAGGTCGACACCCACCAACAGCAGTGCAGAACGCCGTCCCGACAGGTCGCAGGAACCTGTCGAAGGCGGGGTGGGTCTTGCAGCGCCCCCTGCAACCGGACCCACCCCGCCCTCCCGGAAGTCCGCTGTTGCTGTTGCTCAGGCCTCGACGGGTGCAGGGCGCGGCCCTGCCAGAACCCCCTCCAGCATCCATGTCCGAATCCGGCGAGTATCCCCGCCCGCACGCGCCTAGACTGGCGCCATGGACACCGCCCTCGCCCTCGACACCGCCGCCTGCGACCGCGCCCGCCTGGCCCGCGACGCACGCTTCGACGGCGTGTTCTTTACCGCCGTGCGCAGCACCGGCATCTATTGCCGCCCTGTGTGCCCGGCACCGCCACCGAAGCCGCGCAACATCACCTACTACCCGACGGCGGCCGCTGCTGCGGCAGCCGGTTACCGCCCGTGCCTGCGCTGTCGCCCCGAGCTGGCACCGCAGGCGCAGCAGGCATTGGCCGGGCAGACCGTGCAGCGCGCACTGGCCCTGATCCATGGCGGCTTTCTGCAGGAGCAGCCAGTAGCCGACCTCGCAGAGAAGATCGGACTCAGCGCGCGCCAGCTGCAGCGCCTGTTCGTCGAACATCTGGGCGCAACGCCAGGGCAGATCCACGCCACCCATCGACTGCTGCTGGCCAAGCAGCTGCTGACCGAAACCACGCTTCCGGTGACCGATGTCGCACTGGCCGCCGGCTACAACAGCCTGCGCCGTTTCAATACCGCGTTCCTGCAAGGCTGCGGCATGGCGCCGACCGCACTGCGTCGCCAGCACCAGCCGCTGGCCACCGACGATGGCTGCCTGGTGCTGCGTCTGGCATACCGGCCACCACTGGATTTCCCGCGCATGCTGGCTTTCCTGCGCAAGCGCAGCCTGCCCGGCATCGAGCTGATCGGCGAAGACAACTACCAGCGCGTGCTCGGCACACCGGAGCGCCCCACCCTGCTGCGCGTCACCGCCGACCCGAAACGCCCGGAACTGCGGCTGCAGCTGGGCGCGGTCGATCCGCGACTGATCCCGGACATCGTGCGCCGCGTACGTCGCGTGTTCGATCTGGACGCCGACCTGCAGCAGGTACACACCGCGCTCGGCGAAGAGCCGCTGCTGGCGCGCGGCATTGCCGAACGCCCCGGGCTGCGCGTGCCCGGCGGCTGGGATGGTTTCGAAGTAGGCGTGCGCGCAGTGCTCGGCCAACAGGTCAGCGTGGCTGCGGCCACTACCTTCGCGCGGCGGCTGGTGGATGCCTATGGCGCGCACCTGCCGGGCATGCCGCCGGAATTCGATCGCCAGTTCCCGGCCCCCGAGCTTCTGGCCGAAGCGCCGCTGGAATCGATCGGCCTGCCACGCAGCCGCGCCGCCACCGTACGTGCGCTTGCCGCCGCCTGTGCCAGTGGCGCGCTCGACTTCGGCCCGGGCCAGGCGCTGGAAGAGTTCGTTTCCCGCTGTGTGGCACTGCCTGGCATCGGACCGTGGACTGCGCAGTACATCGCCCTGCGCGGGCTCGGCCAGCCCGATGCCTTCCCCGCCGGCGACCTCGTACTGCAGCAGGTGCTCGGCCATGCGCAGGGCCAGCGCCTGAGCGAACGTGCCACCGAAGCACGCTCGCAACCGTGGCGCCCTTGGCGCGCCTATGCCGTGCTGCATCTTTGGCACCTGTCCGGCACATTCGTTGGAGAACCGACATGACCCTGTTGTTCGACCGTTTCGACAGCCCGATCGGCGTGCTGACCATCGCCGGTGACGAGCGTGGTCTGTCGCACGTGCTGTTCCCGGAAAACCGTCACCCGGCACGCGGCCGCGACGACTGGCACTACGCGCCGGATGCGCTACCGGAAGCACGCGAGCAGCTGCTGCAGTTCCTGCACGGCGAACGCAGCAGCTTCGACCTTGAACTGGCGCCACGCGGTACGCCGTTCCAGCTGCGCGTGTGGCAGGCGCTGGCGCTGATCCCGTTCGGCCAGACCTGGAGCTACCTGCAGTTGGCGCAGCATCTGGGGCAGCCCAGCGCGACCCGTGCCGTCGGCGCCGCCAATGGACGCAACCCGCTGCCGATCATCCTGCCCTGCCATCGTGTGATAGGCAGCAACGGCGCGCTGACCGGCTTCGGTGGCGGACTGGAAACCAAGGCCGCACTGCTGCGACTGGAACAACGCCAGGCTCCACTGTTCGCCTGAGAGGGCTGGCAGGGCTGCGCCCGGCACCCGCAGAGGCAAGGGCAAGGTCAATAGCCAATACAGCTCCGATTTTCTACGCGTTGGGCGGGGCGGTATGGGTGGGCAGGACACGCCGTAAACCCGTCCATGGGGGCTCGATGGCGCCATCCATGGCGCCAACGGTCCTGCCTCCCCATACCGCCCCACCTTCGACAGATTCCCGCGGCTGTGGGTAGGTGTCGACCTTGGTCGACACGACAGATCCACGCCATGCGTGGATGGAAGCATCAGGAACATGTCTGAGGAAAAGCCCCTTCTTGTTGAGGACGGCGCGCAGACAGGCGCGGGGACAAGGAAAAATGCGCGGACACGGCGCGCGATAGCGCGCCGTGTCTTGGGCGCGTCATTGCACCGGCTTATCATGGGCGGATGACTTCCGTACGCCTGACCTGCGCGCTGGCGCTGCTGCTGCCATTGGCCGCCTGCACCACCACCGCGCCCGCCCCTTCCGCCTCCGCCTCCGCTTCCACTTCCGTCGCTGCGGCTGTGCCGCCGAAGCTGCTGCTGATCTCCATCGACGGCCTGCGCGCCGATGCGCTGGACCGCGGCCTGACCCCGAACCTGCAGCGACTGATCGATGGCGGTGTGCGTGCTCGCTGGATGACCCCGTCCTATCCGTCGCTGACCTTCCCCAACCACTACACCATCGTCACCGGCCTGCGCCCGGACCACCACGGCATCGTCAACAACAGCATGGACGATGCAACGCTGGGCAGGTTCGAGCTGAGCAACCGTGAGGCGGTCACCACCAGCGGCTGGTGGGGCGGTGAACCGATCTGGGTCGGCGCCGAAAACGCCGGCGTACGTTCGGCCACCACCTCGTGGCCGGGCAGCGAATCGGAAATCCGTGGCGTGCGCCCGAGCCAGTGGCGCGTGTACGACGGCAAGGAACCGCTGGAACAACGCGCGGGCACCGTGCTGGACTGGCTTGCACAGACCGATGCCGACGCACCGCGCCTGACCACGCTGTACATGGAGCACGTGGACAAGGCCGGCCACAATCACGGCCCCGAATCGAAGCAGTACGCCGACGCCATCGTGCGCGCCGACCAGATCATCGGGCAGGTACTCGACGGCCTGCTGCAACGAGGCCTGGCCGCGACCACCAACGTCATCGTGGTCTCCGACCATGGCATGGCCAGCGTCCCGGTCGGCCAGGTGATCTCCACCGAATCAATGGTCGACCCGGCCATCGCGCGCAATGTCAGCCAGGGCCAGTCGGTGGGTTTTGCGCCGTTGGCCGGTCACGAAGCCGCCGCCGAGCGCGCCCTGCTCGGTCGTCACGACCGGTACGAGTGCTGGAAGAAAGAGAACCTGCCGGCGCGCCTGCACTACGGCACTCACCCGCGCATTCCGGCCATCGTCTGCGTGATGGATGAAGGCTGGGATGCCCTGCATCAGGAGAAGATCGCCAAGCGCGACCATCAGGATCGTGGCTCGCACGGCTATGACAATGCCCTGCCGTCGATGCGTGCAGTGTTCGTGGCCAGCGGCCCGTCGTTCCGCCAGGGCCTGGTGATCGACGGCTTCGACAATGTCGACGTCTACCCGCTGCTGGCCCACCTGCTGCAGGTACCGACGGCGCCGAACGACGGCAATGCGGAAACGCTGAAGAAGACGCTGCGCTGATCGAGCGTCATCCGCCGGGCATGGCCCGGCGAACGCAGCAACCGGAACGACGGGCATAAAAAAACGCGGCGCCAAGCGTCGCGTTTTTCTTCGAAGCAGTCGACCGGCCGGATCAGGCCTTGGCGACGGCCTTCTTCGCCACAGCCTTCTTCGCCGGAGCCTTGGCCACGGTCTTCTTGGCAACCGGAGCGGCGGCGCCTACGGCGACCTTGCTCGCGGTGTGCGAACGGGCGTTGCCGTAGCTGGCGTTGTAGCGCTTGCCCTTGGCGGTCTTGCGGTCACCCTTACCCATGTCTTCAACTCCTCAAATGTGAAATCTGGTTACCCCGTACTGACACGGGTTCGGCGGGGCCGCCTTGCTGGGCGCCCCCGCGCACGATCAGAAAGCCTATCACGGAGCGCCTAGTGCGCGCAGCTGGCGTCGTGCACGTGGCCGTGGTTGAGGCGCAGGTTGACCAGATGCGCGACACCGACCAGCAGGCCGCCGATGGTCATCACCACCGCATGCGGCACCGCGTTGTGGTGCAGCGGGTCGTACAGCACGCCAGCCCACAACGCGACCAGGCCGGGAATCAGGAAGCCCAGCGCACGCAGTGCGCCATGCCGGCGATAACCCCAGACCAGGCTGAACAGCCCCAGCAGGGTCACGAACACCACCAGTGCCTGTTCCACCCCATCGCTCAGCCAGAACGACAGGCCCAGCGACGGCGCCGCCGCCAGCAGCACGGGGATCACTGCGCAGTGCACCGCGCACAGCATCGAACCAGTGGCGCCGAAACGGTCAAGCAGGTGGCGCAGGCGTGAGGACAGGGACATGACTTCCAGCAGGGTCGGCGAATCGTTATGGAATAATATAACATCTGTTCCCGACCCGCACGGTTTCCCTCCCCCTGTCCCGCTGACGGGATTCGTGCGCCCAGCGATTGATATACAGTAACAAAGGACTCTTTCATGCCCGCCCACACCCCGCGGCTCAAGCCGCATTCCCTGGCCCTGGCCCTCGCCGCCCTGCTGCCGTCCGCCGCTTTTGCAGCCGGCCAGGACTCCTCGCATCGTGACCGCCACCTGACCGAACTGTCGTCGGTGCAGGTGACTGCCTCGCCGCTGCAGGGCGATGCCGAATCGCTGGCGCGCCCGGTCGATGTGCTGGCCGGTGAACGACTGGACGAGCAGAAGGCCGGCACCCTCGGCGATACCGTAGCCAAGCTGCCCGGCGTGCAGAGCACCTTCTTCGGCCCTGGCGTCGGCCGCCCGATCATCCGCGGCCAGGAAGGCCCGCGCGTGGCCGTGCTGTCCAATGGCATGGGCAACATGGATGCCTCCACCGTCAGCGCCGACCATGCCACCAGCATCGAGCCGTTCCTGGCCGACCAGATCGAAGTGCTGAAGGGCCCGGCCACGCTGCTGTTCGGCAGTGGTGCCATCGGTGGCGCGGTCAATGTGGTGGATGGCCGCATCGCACGCGAGCTGCCGGAGCGCCCGCTCAGCGGCCGCGCCGAACTGCGCGGCAATTCGGTGAACAACGAGCGCAGCGGCATGTTCCGCCTCGATGGCGTCAGCGGCAATGTCGTGCTGCATGTGGACGGCCTGGTGCGCAATGGCGACGACTACCGCATTCCCGGCTATGCAGTGATCGACAGCCTTGAAGACCATCACGATCACGACCATGACCACGCGGGCGAGGAAGGCGAAGAGCCGCGTCGCGGCCGCCTCGACAACAGCTCGATCCGTACCCGCGCCGGTGGCGTCGGCGCAACGTGGCTGGGCGAAGGCGGCTACTTCGGTGCGTCGGCCAGCACCTACCGCACCAATTACGGCATTCCCAACGGCGCGCACGTGCACGCCGATGGTGATGATCATGGCCATGACCACGGTCACGACCATGGCGATGAAGAGGAAGGCGGCGACGAGCATGACGTGCGCATCGACATGGTGCAGAACCGCTTCGAGACCAAGGCCGGCATCTACAACCCGGTCGCGTTCCTGAAGAACATCAATGCACGCGTGGCCTACACCGACTACGAGCACGTGGAGCTGGAGGCCGGCACGCCGTCCACCCGCTTCACCAACCGCGGCATCGAGGCGCGCCTGGAAGCCGTGCAGCAGCAGATCGGCGGCTGGGACGGCGCCTTCGGCCTGCAGTTCGGCAACAGTGATTTCGGTGCCAAGGGCGAAGAGGCGTTCGTTCCGGATACCGGCACGAAGAACATCGGCCTGTTCGTGCTGCAGGAAAAGCAGTTCGGCCCGTTCAAGCTGGAACTGGGCGGCCGCCACGACCAGGTCAAGCTGGACCCGACCGGTGACTATCGCCGCCGCACCTTCGGCGCCACCAACCTGTCTGCCGCCGGCATCTGGAAGCTCAACGATGCCGTTGACCTGCGCATCGGCGTGGACAGCTCCGAGCGTGCACCGACCAACGAAGAGCTGTATGCCGCCGGCGCGCACATTGCCACCCGCTCGCTGGAAATCGGCGACGCCAACCTGAAGACCGAGCGCGGCCAGCGCGTGGAACTGGGCATCCACACCCACAGCGAGCGCCTGGACTTCTCCGCCTCGGTCTACCAGACGAAGTTCAAGGACTTCATCTACCTGGCCGACACCGGCGTTACCGAGGGGCTGCCGGTTCGCGCCTGGACCCAGCAGGACGCGGTGTTCCGCGGTGCCGAGGCCGAAGCGCTGGTGCACCTGTTCGAGGGTGGCGCCGGTGACTGGGATCTGCGCCTGTTCGGCGACTACGTGAAGGCCAAGCTGGATGGCAGCGGCAGCCGCAACCTCGACATTGCCGTGCCGCATGGCGACCACAGCCACAACTACTCGGTGGAGCTGGCCAACACCGGCTACCTGCCACGCATCGCCCCGGCCCGCGTCGGCGCCGACCTGCGCTGGTCGAAGGACGGCTGGCGCGCCTCGGTCGGTGCGGTGCGCTACAGCCGCCAGAAGGATGTCGCCCAGAACGAAGCCCCGAGCGACGGCTACACCCTGGTCGACGCGCACCTGGCCTACCGCTGGGATCGCAACGCCAGCAACAGCTACGAGGTGTTCCTGGATGGCAGCAACCTGACCAACCGCGAAGTGCGCCCGCATACCTCGCTGCTGCGCGACTACTCGCCGCTGCCGGGCCGTGGCGTCGCATTCGGCATCCGCGCGTTCTTCTGATCGCGCACGGCGGGGTCGGATCCCTTTCCGAAGGAAAGGGCTCTGACCCCACGCCATCCCACGGGGGCCTTCGGGCCCCCGTTTTCGTTTCGGCCGACTCCATCACGCACCCGTCACAAAGATGTGCGTACCACAACAAGCGGACAATCCCGTCACTCAAAGTCTCGCCAATCGGACACTTTTGTCCGAAAATAATTCCATGACTGCCCAACGTGCCGATGCTGCTGCCCGCCGTGCCCTCATCCTCGACGCCGCCGATCATGTGTTCGGCCAACACGGTGTCACCGCCCCGCTGGACCTGGTGGTCGAACGCGCCCAGGTGGGCCGCGCCACCCTGTACCGCAACTTCCCCGACCGAACCGCGCTGATCCAGGCGCTGCTGCAGCGTACGGTCGACCGCATCCGGCGCCAGGTCGAACAGCTCGGCGACCGCGACGATGCCCTGTTCGAAGTGTTCGAGGGTATGGCCCAGCGCATCATCGATTCGCCGGCACTGGCCGATTACTGGCGTGCAGTCGATTCGGATGTGCCAGCCATGCGCACCGCGCGCGAGACCGTGCGCGATCTGCTGGAAGCACCGATCGCCCGCGCCAAGGCCGCCGGCCTGTGCCGTGCCGACCTGGAGAAGACGGACATTTCACTGATCTCGGGCATGCTGGGCGCAGCCCTGCGCGGCAAGACCCGCGACGAGCGCGCCCACCTGGCCGGGCGTGCCCTGCAGCTGCTGCGCGGGGGTCTCCAGGGAGCAACCAGCGAGGCCCGCTGATGGTCCAGCCGTATCTGAAGCCGGTTCCGGATTGGGAGGAGCACGAGAAGCCGACCATGCCGGGCTCGGCTTCAATGCCCTGGCACCCACCGTATCGACGTGTGGCCTATGCACTGGTGTCGCTGCTGGTGGCGATCACCGGTGGCCTCGGCAATGCGCTGGTCACCGCCAACCTGCCATTCCTGCAGGGCCAGCTGGCACTGACCCCGACCCAGGGCAGCTGGCTGGTGGCTGCCTATGCAATGGTCAACGTCACGGCCAACCTGCTGGCCTTCAAGTTCCGCCAGCAGTACGGCATCCGCCTGTTCGCCGAGATCGGGCTGGGCCTGTACGCAGCCCTGGCCGTCCTGCATCTGTTCGTCGGCAGCTTCGAGACCACGATGCTGACCCGTGCTGCCAGTGGCTTCGCCGGCGCTGCCTGTTCGACACTGGGCACGCTGTACATGCTGCAGGCGCTGCCGCGCCGCTTCACCGGCAACCTGCTGGTGGTTGGCGTGGGCCTGTCGCAGCTGGCGGTGCCGATTGCCTGGATCGTCTCGCCAGGCCTGGTCGATACCGGCCAGTGGCACCAGCTGTACTCGTTCGAAGCCGGGCTCGCCCTGTGCGCGTTCGCGGCAGTTGTGGTGCTGAAGCTGCCGCCCGGCATCCAGGTGAAGGCCTTCGAGCCGCTGGACTTCCTCACCTTCGCCCTGCTCGCCCCCGCCGTCGCCCTGCTGGTGATCGTGCTGGCGCAGGGCTACACCCGCTGGTGGCTCAACACACCGTGGCTGGGCTGGGCGCTGGTCGCCTCGATCGCGCTGTCCACCACCGCCTTCATCATCGAACATTACCGGCGCAATCCGCTGCTGCAGATCCGCTGGTTATCGAAGTTGCCGGTGCTGCACTTCATCGTCGGCGCGTTCCTGATCCGCTTCCTGACCACCGAACAGTCCTATGGCGTGGTCAACCTGATGCGCACGCTGGGCATGGGCCCGGACCAGATGCGCCCGCTGTTCGTGGTGATCCTCGCGGGCGTGGTCACGGGCATCGCCGGTGCATCGCTGACCTTCGGCCCGAAGCGGCTGATCGCCCAGCTGCTGATGGCGATCCTGCTGCTGGGCGCTGCCGCCTTCTTCGATCAGCACCGCACCAGCATGGATCGACCGCACGATTTCTACGTCAGCCAGTTCCTGGCTTCGGTGGGCGCTGGCATGTTCATGGGTCCGCTGATCATGCTCGGCATTTCCGCTGCGCTGAAGCAGGGTGTGGATCACATGATCACCTTCCTGGTGACGCTGTCGATCACCCAGACCCTGGGCGGCTTGGCCGGTTCAGCGGTGCTGGGCACCTTCCAGCTGCACCGCGAGCAGCTGTACTCCAGCGCGTTGACCAGCCAACTCGACCCGGCCGACCCGGTGGTGGCGCAGCGCCTGCGCATCCAGCAACAGCTGTACAGCGCACAGATCACCGACCCGGTGCTGCGCAGTGCGCAGGGCAGCGCGCAGCTGGCGCAGACCACGCGCCGCGAAGCCAACGTGCGCGGCTTCAACGACGTGTTCACCCTCAGCGGCTGGCTGGCGATCGGCTTCCTGTGCTGGTTGCTGCTGCTGTCACTGCGCACCGCCGTGCTCAAGCAATGGCGCAAGCGCCACCCCACCTCCCTCGCTGCGGCCACGCCGGCCGCGCCCCGCTGAGTCCTCCTCCATGCCTCCCGTCCCCCCCCGCCCCGACGACATCGACGCCGACAACGTCACTCCACCGCCGCCGACCGATGCGGCGCCTGCGCCCACGCCGGCGGCACCGGCTGCCGCGCCGAAATATCTCAAGCCCAGCGCGCGCAGCGTGGTGGTGATGGTGGTAGTGGCGCTGCTGGGCATCGCGTTGATCCTGCGCGCCTGGCACCTGTGGCCGTTCACCAGCAGCGTGATGGTGACCGACAACGCTTATGTACGCGGACAGATCACGGTGATGGCGCCACAGGTGAACGGTTACGTGACCAAAGTGCTGGTGAAGGACTTCCAGCACGTGAGGGAGGGCGAGCCGCTGCTGCGCATCGATGACCGCATCTACACGCAACGTGTCGCCCAGGCGCAGGCGACGCTGGACAGCGCACGCGCAGCATTGGCCAACTCGGACCAGTCGCAGGCGCAGAACCGTGCGCAGATCGCCTCCGCGCAGGCCACGTTGTCAGCCGGCCAGGCGGAGCTGCAACGCTCGCGCAACGAGCTGAAGCGCTACGAGGAGCTGGCCGCGCAGCAGCTCGTATCGATCAACGACCGCGACAAGTTCCGCACCACCCAGGCCTCGGCACAAGCCAGCGTGCAGCAGTCGCAGGCGCAGATCCGCATCGCCGAGGAAACGCTGGTATCGACCCAGGTGGCGCGCAAGAGCCTGGAGGCCCAGGTGGAAAGCGCGCAGGCGCAGCTGGAACTGGCGCGCATCGATCTGGCCAACACGGTGATCCACGCGCCGCGCGACGGCCAGATCAGCGAAGCCAGCGTGCGCGTGGGCCAGTACGTCGCAGCCGGTTCGCAGCTGCTGTTCCTGGTGCCTGACACGCTGTGGGTGGTGGCCAACTACAAGGAAGGCCAGACCTGGGGGATGGCGATCGGCCAGCCTGCCTCGTTCTCGGTGGACGCGTTCCAGGGCCAGGTGCTGCGCGGCCGCGTGCAGGAGATCGCGCCAGCCACCGGCTCGGAATTCAGCGTGCTGCGCCCGGACAACGCCAGCGGCAACTTCACCAAGGTGGTGCAACGGCTACCGGTGCGCATTTCAATCGACGGGGAGCAGAAGCTGGCAGCACAGCTGCGGCCTGGCATGTCGGTGATCGTGCGGGTGGATACGGCGAGCAAGCCGATGGACTAGCCTTGTCATGAAACGGGGTCAGATCCCTTTGCCAATGGCAAAGGGATCTGACCCCCGCTCCTCATGCCGGCCAGCGGCCGGCACTACCGTTGCGTCACCCGGCGCAGCGCGCGCAGAGGCCGTGCACTTCCAACGTCTGCGCCTGCGGCTGGAAGCCCAGCTCCTTGGCGCGCTTTTCCAGCTGGGTGACGATCTCGCGGTCTTCCAGTTCCACCGCGCTGTGGCAGCTGTTGCAGATCAGGAACGGCACCGAGTGCGCGGCACTGCTGGGGTGGTGGCAAGCCACGAAGGCATTCACTGATTCCAGCTTGTGCACGAAGCCATTGGCCATCAGGAAGTCCAGCGCGCGGTACACGGTAGGCGGGGCATCAGCGCCCACGCCCTTGCCGTTGCGCACCCATTCCAGCAGCTCGTAGGCCTTGACCGGCTTGCCGGCCTCGGCAATCAGCTTCAGCACATTGGCGCGGATCGGGGTCAGGCGCAGCCCGCGTTCGCGCGAGACACGCTCGACCACCGCCACGAAATCCGATGCGTCGTGGACGTGATGGTGCGGGGCGGTACAAGCAGTGGCGGTCTTGGCGGGCATGCGTGTTCTCCGGTTCGGGCCTGGCAAGGATGCCTCAGGCCGTTGCTACCTTGGTGATGGCCACATCAATGCGTTTCAAGGCCTGATCGCGTCCGGCCAGATACACAGTATGGGAAATGTCAGGGCTGACCTGGGTGCCGGTGATGGCCACGCGCAACGGCTGAGCGACCTTGCCCATGCCCATCTCCAGCGCGGCGGCGGTGTCGTGCAGGGCCACGCCCACCGCCTCGGCGGTCCATTCCGGCAGGGCCGCCAGCAGCTCGCGGGCCTTGCCCAGCGCCACCTCGGCACCGGCCTTGAAGTGCTTGGCCACCGCTGCTTCGTCGTACTCGTTCAGCGGCTGGTACCAGACCACGGCCTTCTCGGCCATTTCCTTCAGGGTCTGTACGCGTTCACGCAGGGCGATCACCACGTCCACCGGTGCCGGTCCAGCGGCCACGTCCAGGCCCAGCTTCTGCAGCTGGTAGACCAGGTGCGGCGCGATGCTGGCCGGCTCCTCGGTCTTCAGGAAGTGCTGGTTGACCCAGCCCAGCTTGGCCATGTCCAGGCGCGAGGCCTTGGAATTGCAGTCCTTCACGTCGAACAGCTCGATCAGCTCCTGGCGGCTGAACAGCTCCTGGTCACCGTGCGACCAGCCCAGGCGGGCCAGGTAGCTCAGCAGCGCATCAGGCAGGTAGCCGGCGTCCTTGTACTGCATCACGTCGGCCGCGCCGGTGCGCTTGGACAGCTTGGCGCCCTGCTCGTCCAGGATCATCGGCATGTGGCCGAACTTCGGCACCGGCGCGCCGATGCCTTCGTACAGGTTGATCTGGCGCGGGGTGTTGTTGATGTGGTCGTCGCCGCGGATGACCTCGGTGATGCCCATGTCCCAGTCATCCACCACCACCGCGAAGTTGTAGGTGGGGTAGCCGTCCGGGCGGAAGATGACCATGTCGTCCAGCTCGCTGTTGGCGATCTCGATGCGGCCCTTGATCAGGTCGTCGAACACCACGGTGCCTTGCAGCGGGTTCTTGAAGCGGATGACGCGGTTCGGGTCGTCCTTGCGCGGCAGGCCCAGCTCGCGCGCGGCGCCGTTGTAGCGCGGTTTTTCCTGCTTGGCCATGGCCGCCTCGCGCATCGCGTCCAGCTCTTCGCGGGTCTCGTAGGCGTAGTAGGCCTTGCCGTCGGCCACCAGCTGCTCGGCAACTTCCAGGTAACGGGCAACACGGTCGGTCTGGTAGATCGGGCCTTCGTCATAGTCCAGGCCCAGCCATTCCATCGCCTCCAGGATGGCGTCGATCGCGCCCTGGGTGCTGCGTTCACGGTCGGTGTCCTCGATGCGCAGCACGAACTCGCCGCCACGGTGGCGGGCCTCCAGCCAGCAGTACAGCGCAGTGCGGGCACCACCGATGTGCAGGTAGCCGGTGGGACTGGGGGCGAAGCGGGTGCGGCAGGTCATGGACGGCTCGAGGAACGGGAATTCCCCGATTTTACCAGCCCACCGCCGCCTACGGAAAAAGGGGACGGAGGGGATTAAGTCGCGACTGCCCAGTTCCTGGGGCTGCGGCCGGGAAACGGAGGGGAGAAACGACTTAATCCCCTCCGTCCCCTTTTTGTCACGGCTGCGGTTCGGGCTTGCGTGGGAAGGACTGCTCGCGCGTCGCGGCGTTGTAGGCGAACGAGGCGACGATGGCGGCGGCCTGCTTCAGGTCTTCCGGCTCGGCGTGATCCCAGGTGTCCAAGTGGCTGTGGTGGACGTTGGTGAAGTAGTCCAGCCGGTCCTGGATGAACTGGAAGCCCGGCAGGCCGATGCGGTCGAAGCTGATGTGGTCGGTGCTGCCGGTGTTGCGAGTGGCCACGGTGGTGGCGCCGACGTCATGGAACGGCGCCAGCCACGCTTCGAAGATCGGCATCGCTGCCAGGTTTTCCTGCGCATAGATGCCACGGAAGCGACCCGAGCCGTTGTCCATGTTGAAGTAGACCTGGAACCTGCTGTAGTCGCGGGTCTTCTGCAGCGCGCCGGTCGGTTCGCGCAGCGAGGCCGGCAGCGCCTTCTGTGCCGGGTCGGTGGGTTCCGGGAACCGGCCGAAGTGCTTGGCCACATAGGCCTGCGAGCCGATCAGGCCCTGTTCCTCACCGCTCCACAGCGCCACCCGGATGGTGCGCTTGGGCTTGGCGCCGGTGGCCTTGAGGATGCGCATCGCCTCCATCATCACCGCCACACCGGCCGCGTTGTCGGCCGCACCGGTACCGCTGTGCCAGGAATCCAGGTGCGCACCGATCATCACCACCTCATCGGGTTTGCTGCTGCCACGGATCTCGGCCAGCGTGTTGTAGCCGGGCTGGTCGGCCTCATCGGTGAAGCGCGCGGCCACGTCCACGCGCAGGCGCACGGTCTGCTTGGCCTCCAGTGCGCGCACCAGCGGATTGAAGTGCTCGGCGATCATCGCCAGCTCGGGGATGCCCACCGACTCATTGGCCTTTCGCGAACCACCACCGGCGACACGGATGATGCCATTGTCCCAGCTGCTGATGCTGATCGAGGCCAGCGCGCCCTCTTCCACGAAGAACGCATTGACCTTGGTCGCCAGCTGCTGGCGCTCCTGGTACTCCTTGACCCGCTTCGCACGCTCGGCGGTGGCGTCCTTGTCCTTGGGCAGGGTGAACTCCTGCAGGCCCTCCAGCGAGGTGGCATCGTGGCGATGCGAATCCGCCTCGGTTCCACGCTTGTACTCGCGCGCCTCGCCCAGCAGCAGGATCTTGCCGCGCAGCTTGCCGCGGTACTTCTCGATGTCTTCGGGTTTCTTGATTTCGACCTGCACCAGCTCGCCTTCGACCGGGCCCTTGGTACCGGGGGTCCAGGCCTTGGGCAGCGCATGCAGCGGCTGCACGCGGTCACCGAGCATCTCTACGCTGGCTGAAGTGAACTCCCAGCCACGGCCGAAGTCATCGAAGGCTTCGTCGTGGACGTTGTCCAGCTTCCATTCGTTGAACTTGCCGCGGGTCCAGGCGTTGGCGCGCCCCATCGCCGGCGAGTTGGTCAGGCGCGGGCCGATGCGTTCGGTGAGGTAGCTGAAGGTGTCCATCACCTGCGAACGATGGAAGGCCTCCTGGCGGATGCGGCTGACCATGTCCAGGTCCACCGTCTCGCGCTGCTGCGCGCCTGCATTGCCACCCATTGCCAGCGCTGCGGCCAGCATGCCCCACTTCAGCCCGCTCCACTTCAACACGCCACACCCCTGCCCTTCGGCTCGATCATCAACCCATCGAGTCTAGCCAGCAGGGGCGCGGCGATACCGTCCCATCGGTCATGGGCGGCATGGAAGCGTGCAAACCAAGGCTCGCACCCACGGGAGAGTGGTTGGTTCGCACCTGCCAGCCACCTCATCCACTCCATCCCAGCCACAACTGCGCCCGTTCCGGCAGCAGCAGCAACCAGTGCCGCCGGTCGATGCTGCTGCAGCCATACACCGCCGCATGTGCGGGCCAGTCACCTGGCAGGCCACCGATACCGATCTCGGCCAGCGCCTGTGCCCCGGCCTTCCATGGCCGGTAGCGCGGCACCCTGCCTGCCAGCGCGCCGCGTCCCTGCCGCGCGCCCTGCAGCCAGGCCAGTCCCTGGCCCTGCAATCCCTCGCAGGTCACCGCTGCCAGCTGGAAGCGGACCAGGCCAGGGGCGATCCGTGCCCCCGGCAGGGCCGCCAGCACGCCATGTGCCTGCAGCAGCGCATCCACTTCCAGCAGGGCCGGAATGCCCTGCCGTGCCCGTTGCCGCAATCCCTGGCGCCAGCTCATGGCCTGCTCCTTACTTCAGGTCCGCGCCAAGCGCGTACCAGTCGACCCGGCGGGTCACCCACATCGCCAGCGCCAGGATCACGAACAGCAGCAGCGAGCCCATCAGCAGCGCGTTGTTTTCCGATACCAGCAGGCCATACAGCGCGCCATACAACACGGTCAGCAGCGCAGCGAAGCCAAGGCCGCGCTTCCAGTGACCCAGCACGTTGGCCAGGTACACCGCCTGCAGGCCGATACAGGCCACCGCCGATACCAGGTACGCCTTCCAGAACGCAATGTGCTCGGACAGACTGATCAGCAGCAGGAAGAAGATCGCCAGTGCGAGGCCGACCATCAGGTACTGCAGCGGATGGATGCGCAGCGACTTGATCAGCTCGAAAAGGATGAAGCCGACGAAGGTCAGCACCACGAACAGCACGCCGTACTTCGAAGCACGATCAGCCTGGGTATAGGCATCGACCGGATCAACCAGCGACACCGTCACCGCCTGCGAATCGATCGCACCGTCGCTGCGCAGCTGCCGCTGGGCATCGGAGGCCAGCGAGGACACCGCCCAGCGTGCATCGAAGCCCTGTGCATCGACACGACGCTCGTTGGGCAGGAAGGCACCGCTGAATGACGGGTGCGGCCAGCTGGAGCGCAATGCGATCTTGGTGTCATCACCCACCGGCACCACCGACAGCATGCGGCTGCCGTCCAGGCGCAGCTCCAGTTCAACCTCACTGCCGGCCAGGGTACCGCCGTGATCCTCGGCGAAACCGGCTACCGCTGCATGCAGGCCACGACCCACCTCACTGGCCGCGCCCACACCCGGCAACAGGCGCAGCTGCTTGCCATCCACGCGCAGGTTCGGTGTGCCAACCAGGCCACGCACATCGGAAATGCCCAGCGCCACGTACGGCTGGCCATAACTGCGGCCGGCCTTCACCGGATAGTCGTCAGCGGCGAAGGTGGCCTTCATCTGGCCGTTCCAGCTGTATACCGGCACCTTGAACAGGCCCACCTCGCGCTGGCTCGGCAGCATCTCGCCGCCGACCTCCAGCGACGCCGGCATCTGCAGCCAATGGCCCTCGGTGACCTGCACCTCGGTCTTCTTGACTCCCAGCGGGTCGACCCAGTTCAACTTCCTTGCGTTCCACCCACGGCACCACACGCACCGGACCCACCAGGCGCTGCACGCCGGCGCGGCTGTCGGCCACCCGCGCAAACGCCTCATCGCGGTACTGGCTGCGCTCGTTGATGACCCCGCGGATCATCATCAGCGGGATCAGCAGCAGCAGGATCAGCCCGCCGACAATGGCAAACCTCAGCAGCATCTTCAGGGATTTCATGGTCCATCCTCGTTGGAGAGGGCTGCAGGATGGACCGCTGCGGTGAGCAGGGTTTGTGGCGAATTTGAAGCGAGTGTGAAGTCAGCGCCGCGGGCGCTGGCCCGGCACGGCCAGCGGCAACCACAGGCTGGCCACAGTACCGCCACCCTCGCGGTCGTCGACGCTCGCGCGGCCGTCATGCAGGCGCGCAACCTCCTGCACGAACGGCAGCCCCAGCCCGGAGCTGCGCCGGCCACTGCCGGGGCGGGCCAGCGAGTAGAAGCGTTCGAATACGCGTTCGCGCGCATAGTCGGGAATGCCGGCACCGCGGTCCGCCACCTGCAGGCGCACGCCCTGCCCGTCCACCTCGGCCTGCAGCGCGATCTCCGCGCCGGCCGGAGAAAACGCAATTGCGTTGTCGATCAGGTTGTGCAGCGCCTGCCGCAGCAGATAGGTATCGCCCTGCACGCGCAGGTCGGGCACGCTGCCGATGCGGACCTGCACCCCGGCCGCCTGTGCGCGCACCTGCGCCGCCGCAGCAGCGTCGGCCAGCAGCACCGGCACGGCGATCGGGTCGCGGGTCTGCAGCCAGCCGTGCTGCTCTACCTCGGCCAGCGCCAGCAGCTTGTCGATGGTCTCGGTCAGGCGTTCCTGCTGGTCGACGATGCTGCGTGCGAAGTGCATGCGGTCGGCCTCGGGCAGCGGCTCCTGCAGCAGCTCGGCGGCACCACGGATCGCTGCCAGCGGGCTCTTCATCTCGTGCGTCAGTGACTGCACGTACTGCTCGACGTAGGCCTTGCCTTCCAGCTTGCGGCGCATGGTTTCCAGCGCCTGGCCGAGATCGCCGATCTCGTCGCGGCGGCGGCGTGGCGGTGGCACCGGTTCACCGGCAGTGACCGCGCGCGCATAGCGGCTGAGCTGGCCGAGACCGGTGGTCAGCCACATCGTCACCAGCACACCGACCAGCGCCGACAACCCGATCAGCCACGCACCACGCTCGATGATGGCGCGCTGGCTGGCGGCGATGAACGGATCGATGCTGCGGTTGGGCTGGGCCAGGCTGAGCACGCCGATCAGCGTACGGCCATCCACCGGGTCGTATACCGGTGCAGCCACGTGCATCACCGTATCGCCCTCTTCACCGGCAATCTCGGGGCTGGAACGGGCGCCGTACTCGCCACGCAGGGTGCGGTAGACATCGTTCCAGCGCGAGTTGTCGCGGCCCAGGTCACGGCCCAGCGAGTCGTAGATGACGATGCCCTTGGCATCGGTGATGGTCACCCGGTAGTCGAGCGAGCGCTTCGGGAAGCGCCAGACCATCGCCTTCAGGTCGCGCTGCCGCGCCTTGGCCAGATTGCGGGTGAAGCTGCCGCTGCGGATGGTGCCGTCCTTGACGTCGGCGGCAGCCATCTCGGCCAGCACGTTGGCCGCGTCGACCAGGGTCGATTCCATCGCCTGGCGCACACCGGGCTTCACTTCGTTGACGAACACGCGCATCACGAAGAACGCGGCGATGCCGGTGATCAGGAAGAAGCCGAGGAACAGCTTCAGCACCAGGCGCATCGCTAGACCTCCAGCGCGTAGCCGAGGCCACGGTGGGTACGGATCGGATCGTCGCTGGCACCGGCCGCACGCAGCTTGGCGCGCAGCGTCTTGACATGGGTATCGACGGTGCGGTCGGCACTGTCGGCGCTGCTGTCCCAGCCCCGGTCCATCAGCTGGGCGCGGCTGAGGATGGCGCCGGGACGCTGCAGCAGCGCCTCCAGCAGCGCATATTCGTAGCGGGTCAGGTCCAATGCCTGGCCACGGAAGCGGATACGCCGGCCCTCGCGGTCGATGGCGAAGGTGCCCCGCTCCTGCCAGCCACCTTCGGTGCTGGCTGTGGCCGATGCCGCTGGCAGCGCACGGCGCAGGCGCGCGCGCACCCGCGCCACCAGCTCGCGCGGCGAGAACGGCTTGGTCATGTAGTCATCGGCGCCCAGCTCCAGGCCGAGTACGCGATCCACCTCGTCGTTGCGGGCAGTCAGGAAGATCACCGGCAGCTGCGCCACGGGGCCCGGCAAGGCGCGCAGCCGGCGGCAGACCTCGAAACCGCCGAGGTCGGGCAGGCCGACATCCAGCACCACCACGTCGATGCCGCCGGCCTGCAGCCGCAGCAGAGCCTCACCGCCGAGCAGGCAGTGGCTGGCAGCATAGCCTTCGCTGCGCAGCGCATAGAGCACGGTTTCGGCAATGGCGGCTTCGTCCTCGACCAGCAGGACATGGGCAACGGGAGCTGTCATGGCGCGCAGCATAGCCGCTGCGGCCGCCGCCCCGTACACTGCCGCCCATGAACTATCGCCACGCCTTCCATGCCGGCAACCACGCCGATGTGCTCAAGCACATCGTGCAGCTGGCCCTGATCGACAGCTTCAAGCGCAAGGACAGCCCGTTCTTCGTGCTCGACACCCACGGCGGTGCCGGCCGCTACCTGCTGGCCAGCGAAGAGAGCCGCAAGACCCTGGAGGCCGAGTCCGGGATCATGCGGTTGATGGCCCAGCCCAAGCTGCCGGAGGTGGTCGAGCGCTACCTGAAGGCGGTACAGGCCGGCAATCCGGTCGGCGCGATGACCACCTATCCGGGCTCGCCGCTGCTGAGCGCGCAGGCGATGCGCGCACAGGACCGCATGGCGGTCTGTGAGCTGCAGGAAGCCGAAACGGCCACGCTGAAAGCGCTGTTCGCCCATGACAGCCGGGTCGGTGTGCATCCGGGCGACGGTTACGCGCTGCTGCGCTCGCTGTTGCCGCCGAAGTTCAACGGCAGCAAGATCGGCCGCGGCCTGGTGCTGATCGATCCGCCCTACGAGGCCCAGGATGCCGAATACCAGGCGGTCCTGGCCGCCCTGGCCGAGACCCTGGCGCGCTGGCCGCAGGCCACCTGTGCGGTCTGGTTCCCGATCAAGCAGCGCCGCACCATCCTGCATTTCCTGCGCAAGGCCAGCGCGCTGCCGGTGAAATCGGCGATGACGATCGAATTCCTGGTGCGCCCGGACGACTCACCGCTGCGCCTCAACGGCAGTGGCATGCTGCTGCTCAACCCACCCTGGCAGTTCGACCGGGTGGTCGGCCCGGCCCTGCCGGCCTTGCGCCAGCACCTGGGCGAGCCCGGCGCCAGCACCCGCCTGGATTGGCTCAAAGCACCCGAATAACGGCCTTCACGAGGCTGTACCGCCGTGAGCCTTTCGTTCACGGAATGCAGCCCCGGTGATGCCACAATCGATGGACCACCAAGGAATCACCCGGTATGGCCACTCGCAACCGCATGCCGCCCTGGCATGAGATCTTCAAGGCTCCCAGCGGCCACGAGCTGCTGATCCGCCCCATCCGCCCGGAAGATGGCGCGCCGCTGCAAGCAGCGTTCAGCCTGTTCGGGCCGGAAGAAATCCGTGATCGTTTCCTGCAGGCGGTGACCGAGCTCTCGCCGGAAACCACCCAGCGCCTGACCCACCCGAATCCGAAGACCGAGATCACCCTGGTCGCTGCCGAATCCCTGCCCGCCGGTGAGGCGGTAGTCGGCGCGGTCGCCCGGGCCTCGATCATCCCCGGTACCCGTGAAGCCGAGTACGCGATCCTGATCAGTCGCTTCCTGATCGGCCAAGGCCTGGGCCGGCAGCTGATGCGCAAGCTGGTGAAATGGGCCCGTGGCAAGTATCTGGACCGCCTGTACGGCGACGTTGCCGCCGAGAACGAGCCGATGAAGCAGCTGGCCGCCTCGCTGGGCTTCAAGCCGGTCCCGCACCCGACCGGCGCCGAGGGCCTGGTGCGGATGGTGCTGGAACTGGACAACTGAAGGATGCGCCGGGCGTGCCCGGCGATGCATTCCGGTAGTGCCGGCCGCTGGCCGGCATTGCGTTCCCCCAACGGCACATGAGGCTGCCGGCCATCGGCCGGCGCGACCCACCGGGCTTCGATCGGGCTTCTGCTAAAATCCGGGGTCCATGTCGCGTACCTCATACCCCGCCCCGCCGCTGCCGCGCGCCGGCCAGCTCCGCGCCTGGTGGCGCGCCCCCGCCTCGCCGACCGCCCTGGCCTGGTATCTGGCCCAGGCCGCGCGTGCGCACGACGCCCCGCTGCTGGTGATCGCCCGTGACAACCACGGCGCCAACCAGCTGGAAGCCGACCTGCACACCCTGCTCGGCGGCGACCCTGCCCTGCCGGTGGTTGCCTTCCCGGACTGGGAAACCCTGCCCTACGACCGCTTCAGCCCGCATCCGGACATCATCTCGCAGCGCCTGTCCGCCCTGCACCGCCTGCCCGCGCTGAAGCGCGGCCTGGTGATCGTGCCGGTGCAGACCCTGCTGCAGCAGCTGGCCCCGCGCAGCTACGTGATCGGTGGCAGCTTCGACCTGAAGGTCGGCCAGCGCCTGGACCTGGAAGCCGAGAAGCGCCGCCTGGAAAGCGCCGGCTACCGCAACGTGCCGCAGGTGATGGATCCGGGTGACTTCGCCGTGCGCGGCGGCCTGCTCGACGTGTACCCGATGGGTGCCGACGAGCCGCTGCGCGTGGAGCTGCTGGACGAGGACATCGACTCGATCCGTGCCTTCGATCCGGAAAGCCAGCGCTCGCTGGACAGGGTCGAGGCGGTGCACATGCTGCCGGGCCGCGAAGTGCCGATGGACGAAGCCAGCATCGCCCGCGTGCTGGCCACGCTGCGCGAGCGTTTCGATGTCGATACCCGGCGCAGTTCGCTGTATCAGGACCTGAAATCCGGGCTGGCCCCGGCCGGCGTCGAGTACTACCTGCCGCTGTTCTTCGAGCGCACCGCGACCCTGTTCGACTACCTGCCCGACGGCAGCCTGCCGGTGGTCTGCGCCGGGGCCGGCGAAGCTGCCGAGGTGTTCTGGGCGCAGACTGGCGAGCGCTACGAGCAGCGCCGCCACGATGTGGAACGGCCGCTGCTGCCGCCATCGGCGCTGTACCTGTCGCCGGAGCTGCTGCGCGAGCGACTGAACGACACTCCTCGCATCGAGGTATGGTCGGCTGACCACGCGCGCATCGCAGATGCCCATGCGCTGGGCGACCAGCCGCTGCCGCCGCTGCCGGTGGCCGCACGCGAAGCACCGGCCGGCGATGCGCTGAAGTCCTTCCTCGGCCACTACCCGGGCCGCGTGCTGATCGCCGCCGATTCACCCGGCCGCCGCGAGGCATTGCTGGAAGTGCTGCAGGCCGCCGAGCTGAAGCCACCGGTGGTGGCCGACCTGCCCAGCTTCCTTGCCGACGACGCGCGCTTCGCGATCGCGGTGGCGCCGCTGGAGGATGGCTTTGCGCTGGACGATCCGCGCATCGCGGTACTGACCGAGCGCCAGCTGTTCCCTGAGCGCGCCGGCAGCACCCGCCGCACGCGCCGTGCCGGCCGCGAACCGGAAGCGATCATCCGCGACCTCGGTGAACTGACCGAGGGTGCGCCGATCGTGCACGAGGACCATGGCGTCGGCCGCTACCGTGGCCTGATCGCGATGGACGTCGGCGGCATGCCCGGCGAATTCCTGGAAATCGAATACGCCAAGGGCGACCGCTTGTATGTGCCGGTGGCCCAGCTGCACCTGATCAGCCGCTACTCCGGCGCTTCAGCGGAAACCGCGCCACTGCATTCGCTCGGTGGCGAGCAGTGGAGCAAGGCCAAGCGCAAGGCCGCCGAGAAGGTGCGCGATGTGGCTGCGGAGCTGCTGGAGATCCAGGCCCGTCGCCAGGCGCGTGCCGGCCTCGCACTGCAGGTGGACCGCGCGATGTACGAGCCGTTCGCCGCCGGTTTCCCGTTCGAAGAAACCCCGGACCAGTTGGCTGCGATCGACGCCACCCTGCGCGACCTGTCCAGCAGCCAGCCGATGGACCGCGTGGTCTGCGGCGATGTCGGCTTCGGCAAGACCGAGGTCGCAGTGCGCGCCGCGTTCGCCGCCGCCAGCGCCGGCAAGCAGGTCGCCGTGCTGGTGCCGACCACGCTGCTGGCCGAACAGCATTATCGCAACTTCCGCGACCGCTTCGCCGATTACCCGATGAAGGTCGAGGTACTGTCACGCTTCAAGAGCACCAAGGAAATCAAAGCGGAGCTGGAGAAGGTTGCCGCCGGCACCATCGACGTCATTGTCGGCACCCATCGCCTGCTGCAGCCGGACGTGAAGTTCAAGGACCTGGGCATGGTCATCGTCGACGAGGAGCAGCGTTTCGGCGTGCGCCAGAAGGAAGCCCTGAAGGCGCTACGCGCCAACGTGCACCTGCTGACCCTGACCGCTACGCCGATCCCGCGCACCCTCAACATGGCCATGGCCGGCCTGCGCGACCTGTCGATCATCGCCACGCCGCCGCCGAACCGGCTGGCGGTGCAGACCTTCATCACCCAGTGGGACAACGCGCTGCTGCGCGAAGCCTTCCAGCGCGAGCTGGCGCGTGGCGGCCAGCTGTACTTCCTGCACAACGACGTGGAAAGCATCGGCCGCATGCAGCGCGAGCTGTCCGAGCTGGTGCCGGAGGCGCGCATCGGCATTGCCCACGGACAGATGCCGGAGCGCGAACTGGAAAAGGTGATGCTGGATTTCCAGAAGCAGCGCTTCAACGTGCTGCTGTCGACCACGATCATCGAATCGGGCATCGACATCCCCAACGCCAACACCATCATCATCAACCGCGCCGACCGCTTCGGCCTGGCCCAGCTGCACCAGCTGCGCGGCCGCGTCGGTCGTTCGCACCACCGTGCCTACGCCTACCTGGTCGCCCCCGACCGTCGTTCGATCACCCCTGACGCGGAAAAGCGCCTGGAAGCGATCGCCTCGATGGACGAACTCGGCGCCGGCTTCACCCTGGCCACGCACGATCTGGAAATCCGCGGTGCCGGTGAACTGCTGGGCGAAGACCAGAGCGGGCAGATGGCCGAGGTCGGTTTCAGCCTCTACACCGAGCTGCTGGAACGCGCGGTACGCAGCATCAAGCAGGGCAAGCTCCCCGACCTGGATGCCGGCGAGGAAGTGCGCGGTGCCGAGGTCGAACTGCACGTGCCGGCACTGATTCCGGAAGACTACCTACCGGACGTGCACACTCGCCTGACCCTGTACAAGCGCATCTCCAGCGCGCGCGACAGTGATGCGCTGCGCGAACTGCAGGTGGAGATGATCGACCGCTTCGGCCTGCTGCCGGATGCGGCCAAGCACCTGTTCGCCATTGCCGAGCTGAAGCTGAAAGCCAACACGCTGGGCATCCGCAAGCTGGATCTGGGCGAGAACGGTGGCCGCATCGTGTTCGAGTCCAAGCCGAACATCGATCCGATGGCGGTGATCCAGCTGATCCAGAAACAACCGAACCTCTACGCCATGGAAGGGCCTGACAAGCTGCGCATCAAGCACCCGCTGCCGTTGCCGGAAGACCGCTTCAATGCGGCCCGCGCCCTTCTGACCACCCTCGCCCCGGGTTGATCGCCCCCCCGAACACCCCGCACCGGCCCCCACCCGGTGCGGGCGGATGACCATGTTCCCTGACGCCGTACCCGCCCCCGACCTGCTGCATGCGCAGGCCTGCCTGATCGATGCCCTCTCGATGTCGCTGCAGATGCGCGACGCCTACACCCGCCACCACTGCGACCGCGTCGGCCTGCTCGCACAGCGCCTGGCCGCACGCTGCGACCTCGACGATGAAGCCTGCGCGCAGATCGGCTTGGCCGCCCGTTTCCACGACATCGGCAAGATCGGCATTCCCGACGATGTGTTGCTGGCCCCGCGCCGGCATACCGACGAGGAGCGCGCGATCATGCGCGAGCATCCGGTGCGTGGTGAGCATATTTTCATGGCCACCGGCCGCAGCGATGCCGTACCGGTGGCACGGCTGATCCGTACCCATCACGAGGCCTTCGATGGCAGTGGCTATCCCGACGGCCTGCGCGGCGAGGACATTCCACTCGGTGCACGCATCGTCACCATCGCCGATGCCTACGACGCGATGACAAGCGTGCGCCCCTATCGCACCGCGATGGAGCACGAAAAGGTGCTGCGGATCATCGACGAGCAATCCGGCGGCCTGATCGATCCCTACGTGCTGCAGCGCTTCCATCGCATGCTGGCGCAGGAACCGGCGCTGGCCTGAGATCCGCCGGGCATGGCCCGACGCTACCGATCAGACAAAAAAAGGCCCGGCGTTCGCCGGGCCTTCTGCTTCACGCATCACCTGCGATCGGTTACCAGATCACCACGCGCTTGTCGTCGGCACGCACCATCGCGTCACCGGCCTTGCACTGGAATGCAGCGGCGTACGACGGCATGTTCGACGGCGCGCCGTTGGCACGGAAGTTGGCCGGGGCATGCGGGTCGGTGTTCAGGCGCACACGCAGCTCACCATCGGTGAAGTTGCGGCGCCACACGGTGGCCCAGTTCATGAAGAAGCGCTGGTCCTGGCTGTGGCCGTCGACTTCCACGTTCGCCTTCGGGTCTTCCTTCAGCGCCATCTGCAGCGCGTCATACGCCACGGTCAGGCCACCGAGGTCACCGATGTTTTCGCCCAGGGTCAGCTTGCCCTTGACGAACACGCCCGGCACCGACTCGTAGCCATCGAACTGCGCGACCAGCTGGTCGGTACGCTCGGTGAAGGCCTTGCGATCAGCGTCGGTCCACCAGTTGTCGAAGTTGCCGTTGGCGGCGAACTGGCTGCCCGAGTCATCGTAGCCGTGCATCATTTCGTGGCCGATGACCGCACCGATGCCGCCATAGTTCAATGCCGGATCCGCCTTGGCGTCGAAGAACGGCGCCTGCAGGATCGCTGCCGGGAACACGATCTCGTTCTTGGTGGCGTTGTAGTAGGCGTTGACGGTCTGCGGGGTCATGCCCCACTCGGTCTTGTCCACCGGCTTGCCGATCTTGTCCAGCATGTATCGGTAGTTGAACGCACGCGCTGCCTGCATGTTGCCCAGGTAGCTGTCACCGCTGGTCTGCAGGCCCGTCCACTCACGCCACTTGTCCGGGTAACCGATCTTCGGGGTGAAGCTGGCCCACTTTTCCAGCGCCTTCTTCTTGGTTTCCTCGCCCATCCACGGCAGCTGCTCCAGGCGCGCCTTCAGCGCCTGCGACAGGTTTTCCACCAGGTGCTGCATGGCGACCTTCGACTCGGCCGGGAACACGGCGTCGACGTACAGCTGGCCCAGGGCTTCACCCATGCCGCCGTTGACCGACTCCAGCACGCGCTTCCAGCGCGGCTGCATTTCCTTCTGGCCACGCAGGGTGGTGCCATAGAAATCGAAGTTGGCCTTCTCGAACTGACTGCTCAGGTACGGCGAGGCGTCGTCGATGGTGTGGAAGCGCAGGTACGCCTGCCAGGTGCTGGCCGGCACGTCGGCGAGCATCTTGTCCATTTCACCGAAGAAGCCCGGCTGGGCCAGCGAGAACTTCTGCGCGGCCGGCACCTTCAGGGTGTCGAACAGCGCGGTCCAGCTGAAGTTCGGGGTCAGCTTGTCGGCGTCGGCGGCGCTGAGCGGGTTGTAGCGCTTGGCCGGATCACGCATTTCGATGCGCGACATCGAGGCCTTGGCCAGGCGCGTTTCAAAGGCCATCACGGCCTTGGCCTGCTCGGCAGCCTGCGCCGCGTCCACGCCGGACAGCGTCAGCACCTGCGCGATGTAGGCCACGTAGGCGTCTCGGATCTTGGCTTGCGCATCGTCGAAGTAGTAACCCTTCTCCGGCAGGCCCAGGCCGCCCTGGCCCACGTAGGCGATGACGTTGGCCGAATCCTTGTAATCGGCATTGGCGAACAGCGAGAACAGCACGCCCTTGCCCTCGGCCTGGCTGTCGCGCAGGTACTGGGTGATGGCGGCGGTGTCGTTCAGCGCGGTGATCTTGTCCAGCTGCGGCTGCAGAGGAGTGAGGCCGGCGGCTTCGATCTTGGCTTCATCGTTGCCGGTCTTCCAGATGTCACCGATCTTGGCTTCCACCGAGCCGGCCTTGGCCTGGCTGGCGGCGGCCTGCTGCACCAGTGCGTGCTGCACTTCCAGCGAGCGCTCGCGCAGGATCTCGAAGCTGCCCCAGGTCGTCTGGTCGCCCGGCACCGGGTTGGCCTTCAGCCACTTGCTGTTGACGAAGCCATTGAGGTCGGTACAGGCCGAAATGGCCGGATCGAGGTCGGCGCTGTTGAGCGAGATCAGCGGCGTCTTGATCTGCGACTGGTCGAAGGCCGGCTTGGCGTCGACGTTGGCGGCCGGCGCGGTTTCATTCTTGCCACAGGCAGCCAGCGAGGCGGCGATGGCGATGGTCAGGCCCAACGGGGCCAGGTTGCGGAAGTTCATGAGGCTCTCCTGCGGGTAATTTCACAGGGTAGCCGGGCAGGCCCGCGGCGGGGACCGCCAAAGGTCACAGGGCACCGCTTCTGTAGAGTCGAGCCGTGCTCGACTGCTGCTGGTCTCTTGCCGCAGGGGTCATGAACCCGGAACGGAGAGCAATCGAGCATGGCCTGACTCTACAAATCGAAAGGCCGGCTTGCGCCGGCCCTTCGTTGTTATTTCGCCTTGCCCTGGTTGGCCACGGCTTCAGCGGCCTTGCGGGCCGCTTCCGGGTCGCCCAGGTAGCGGAACGACTTCACCGTCAGGTCGTCGTTCAACTCGAACAGCAGCGGAATGCCGGTCGGGATGTTCAGCTCGAGGATTTCCTCGCGCGACACGTTGTTGAGGTACTTGTACAGCGCGCGCAGCGAATTGCCATGGGCGGTGACCAGCACGGTCTTGCCGTCCTTCAGCTGCGGCGCGATGGCGTCGTGCCAGTACGGCAGCACGCGATCCAGGGTGGTCGCCAGCGATTCGGTGCCCGGCAGCGCGTTGCGATCCAGGCCGGCGTAGCGGCGGTCATGGATCGGGTGGCCCGGATCTTCCAGGTCCATGGCCGGCGGCGGGATGTCGTACGAACGACGCCACACCTTGACCTGATCCTCGCCGTGCTTGGCGGCGGTCTCGGCCTTGTCCAGGCCCTGCAGGCCACCGTAATGGCGTTCGTTGAGGCGCCAGGACTTGTTCACCGGCAGCCAGTCCTGTTCCAGCTCGGCCAGTGCACCCTGCAGGGTGTGGATGGCGCGCTTCAGCACGGAGGTGTGGGCGACGTCGAACTGCAGGCCTTCCTCGCGCATCAGGCGACCAGCGGCGGCCGCTTCCCCGCGCCCCTGTTCGGTCAGGTCGACATCGACCCAGCCGGTGAAGCGGTTGTCCAGGTTCCACTGGCTCTGGCCATGGCGCAACAGTACGAGTTTACGGGTCACTGCAGGGTCTCCAACGCGAGGAAAGGCAGGCCGCCATTGTAGCCCCGGGCGCCGCTCACCGCGCCGTGGCCCCACACATGCGATGCTGCAACCAATGAATACGGTGATCGACCCCGGACGCTGGGAAGGCAGCGTCGCCGCCGCCCGCGAGCAGCAGATCCAGCTGGCCGGTCGCGTGGAACGCCAGGACCGGCTGTCACGCACGGTGCGCTGGCTGGCCGGGCTGGATGTTGGCTTCGAGGATGACGGCGCCACCACCCGTGCTGCGGCGGTACTTCTGGATGCGAAGACGCTGCTGCCTGTGGCGCAGGAAATCGCGCGCATCCCTACTGTGATGCCCTACATCCCCGGCCTGCTCAGCTTCCGCGAGTTGCCGGCGCTGCTGGCCGCGCTGGCGCTGCTGCCGCGCACGCCGGACCTGGTGTTCGTCGATGGCCATGGCATCAGCCACCCGCGCCGGCTGGGGGTGGCCGCTCACCTCGGTGTGGTCACCGACCTGCCAAGCATCGGCGTCGCCAAGTCGAAACTGGTGGGCCGCTTCGTCGAACCGGGCACAGACGCCGGCGCGCATACGCCGCTGCTGGACGGTAACGAGCAGCTCGGCTGGGTGCTGCGCAGCAAGGTGAAATGCAAGCCGCTGTTCGTGGCCGGTGGCCATCGGGTCAGCGCCGATACTGCGCTGGACTGGGTGCAGCGCACGCTGCGCGGTTACCGGCTGCCGGAGCCGACCCGGCTGGCGGATCGGCTGGCCTCACGGCGGGGCGAATGACCGCACCGGGCATCATCCAGCGCGGTCGCCATCCTCGATCAGCGATGCACGTGGCCGCGGTGGCCCTGCGCGTCCTCGCCGTGGTCGTGGCCTTCATGGCCCTCGTGCTCACCGCCCTTGGCCGGCGCCGGCTCGCCACAGGCTTCACCGCAATGATCCGCCTCGATCTGCAGCGTCACGTGCTCGATACCGAAGTCATCGTGCAGGCGGCCGCCCAGCTCTCGACGCAGTGAATCAGCGTCGGTTCCATCACGCATCACGATGTGCGCGGTCAGCGCCGGGGTGCTGGAGGCCAACGCCCACACATGCAGGTCATGCACGTCCAGCACGGCGGCATGATCTGACAGGCTGTCGCGCACCTTGGCCACGTCCATGCCCTTGGGCACGCCTTCCAGCAGCACGTTGATCGCCTCGCGCATCAGCACATAGGTACGTGGCAGCACCCACAGGCCGATCAGTACCGCCAGGATCGGGTCGATCGGCTTCCAGCCGGTCCACTTGATCAACAACGCGCCGGCAATCACCGCCACCGAGCCAAGCATGTCCGCCCACACTTCCAGGTAGGCGCCCTTCACGTTGAGGCTCTCGCCACTACCGGCCTGCAGCAGGCGCATCGAGATCAGATTGATGACCAGGCCCGCGGCGGCGATCACCAGCATGCCGGAGGAGGCAATCTCCTGCGGTTCGCGGAAGCGCCCGACCGCCTCCCACAGGATGTAACCAGCGACTACGAACAGCATCGCGCCGTTGATCATCGCGCCCAGCGCTTCCAGGCGTGCATAGCCGTAGGTGCGACGCGCATCCGGCGGGCGCCGGCTCAGCCTCACCGCAACCAGCGCGATCATCAGCGCCAAAGCGTCGGTGGCCATGTGCGCGGCGTCGGACAGCAGCGCCAGGCTGTTGGTCCAGAACGCACCCACCACTTCGACAACGAGGAAGGTGGAGGTCAGGCCGAGTGCCCACCACAAGGGTTTCTCGTGGCGGATCTCGGACGGCAGGTGATCGTGGTCGTGGCCCATGGCAACAGCTCCTTTGCGATGGGAGGCAGGCTACGCCGGAGGGCGTTGGGAAACTATCACGGTGTTTATAACATTGCAGGCCACCGATACCTTCGCCGGGCATGGCCCGGCGCTACCGGGGCGCGGATTGCTGGGCGATACCATCGTGCACGGCCCGGCGCTACCCCGTAGCGCCAGGCCATGCCTGACGAACGCAGCGGGCCGTTACCCGCGTGTGCTCAGAACCCGAAACGCAGGCTGGCCCAGTAGGCGCGGCCCGGTTCGTTGTAGGTGGCCGCGCCGGCATCGCTGCTGTTGGCCTCGCGGAACAGGCGCTTGTCGGCCAGGTTGTTGACGCCGAAGCCGAAGCTGACCGTCTCGGTCACCTTGTAGCGTGCGCTCACGCCCCAGATGTTGTACGCACCGCGATCCTGCAGTGCGATCGACGGATCGCAGGTGCCGGTGCAACGCGGATCATTGTTGATGTTGGTGGTAGCCGGCTTCTGCTTGCCATAGAACGTGCCGGTCAGCAGCAGCGACAGCTTGTCGGTGGCCTGCCAGTCCAGCATCGTGTTGATCGTGTACTTCGGAATCACCGACAGCGGCTGGCCGGTGCTCTTGTTCTCGTTCTCCACCATGTAGGTGAAGTTGTTGCTCCACTTCAGGCGGTTGCCCTGCTCGCCCAGCAGCGGAATCACCAGGTTGCCTTCCAGCCCCTGCACGATCGCCTTCGGTGCATTCTCCCAGCGGAAGATGCGGCCCTTTGTATCGGCAGTCAGCCCGATCTGGGTGTAGCCGGCCTGGATCTTGTCCTTGTAGTCGTTGTGGAAGTACGTCAAGGACGCCTGCCAGCCGCTCTGCGGTGCCCACTCGATGCCTAGTTCCTTGTTCAGGCTGGTTTCCGCCTTCAGGTCCGCATTGCCGCGCATGTAGCAGCCGGCACCCAGGCTCGGCAGTGCGTTCGGGCAGCCATTGCCACGGGTGTAGTACAGATAGTCCGGATTCGACTGGTACAGGTTCGGCGCCTTGAACGCACGCGCGATGCCGCCCTTCACCACCCAGTCGCCGTTGATACGGAACTGCGCGTTGAAGCTGGGGCTGGTGTTGTTGCCGAACTGGCTGTGATGGTCGAAGCGCAGGCCCGGGGTAACGATCCAGCGCTCGCCCAGATAGATGTTGTCTTCCACGAATACAGCGGTGGTCTGCGCATCGGCCTTGCCGCGCGCACGGTCGGCCGACAGCCCCGGGAAGCCGCCGCCGCTGCTGCTGGACTGGCTCATCGAATACGGGTCGGTCAGACGGCTGTCCAGGTACTCGAAACCCAGCGTCCAGATGTTCTCGGCACCGCCCAGCGTGGTCGGGAAGCTCACTTCGCCGTCCAGCTGGTAATTGCGCAGGCGCGAGGTCGACCAGTCGGTGCCGTTGAAGCTGCCTTCCGGGCCACCGGCCAAGCCTTCATTGATGCGCGAGTTGTTCACCGCTTCCACTGCCGCCGTTACCCGCGAGGTCACGTCTCCCCAGCGGCCGCGATGGGTGATCGCGCCGGTATTGCGGTACATGCGGTTGGTCTCGGCCTGCTGCTCGGCCAAAGCCCCCAGATCGATCGGTGTCGAGGTGCCGGTGGTACTGACGGCGCGGTCGCCGGCATAGATGTTGCCCTGGCGGCTGGTGCCGGCTTCGAACTCGACCACCTGGTTGGCGGTTACGTCCCAGCGCAGCAGCGCGTTGACGTCGCGGTTCTTGACGCCCTCGCGGCCGGCTGGCGGCACTGCGTTGGGGTTGGTGGCGTACTGGCGGTTGAGGTCCAGTGAGTCGGCATCGGTTTTGTTGAGATTGCCGTACAAGCGGAACGACAGGGTGTCGGTCATCGGCCCACTCAGCTGCAGGCCGACGCGCTCGCTGCCGCCTTCGGCGCTGTGCTCGGGCACCAGGCCATACAGGTCGACCGCACCGGTCAGATCGCCGGTCGGGCGCTTGGTGATGATGTTGACCACGCCACCGGAAGCACCGGAGCCATAGCGCGCCGCTGCAGGGCCGCGCAGCACTTCGATGCGCTCGATCATTTCCGCCGGCACCCAGTTGGTATCACCGCGGGTATTGCGCTCACCGCTGCGGCCCATGCGCACAGCATCACGCGCGCCGATGCGCTTGCCGTCGACCAGGATCAGGGTGTTTTCCGGGCCCATGCCACGCAGATCGATCTGGCGGTTGTTGCCGTACTGGCCCGACGCGCTGTTGCCGGTCAGGTTGACACCTGGCATGGTCCGCAACAGTTCGGCGATGTCGTTGGCCGGCGGCCGCTTGGCGATGTCCTCGGCGGTGATGGTCGAGGTGCCCAGCGCCTGCCGTGCGATCTGTGAAGCGGTGACATGCACCGTGTCGATATCGGTGGCGTCGGTTTCAGCGTGGGCGGTCAGCGCGCTGCCGGCCAGCAGGGCGGCAACGGCGAGCGCCAGCGGGCGCGGCGAAGGGACAACGGCTCGGGACATGATCTGGACCTTCTGGCAGGGCAACGGGGCCTCTGGCAAAGGGCTTGAGGCAACGACGAGGGGAGGCGGAGCGCCGCTGCAGGTAGCCACAGCCCGATCCGTGCGCGCATTCTCCCATCAATGCGAGTGATTCTCAAATGCGTTCACGCATTGCCGCAGCCGTGCCGATGTGCTTTGCGCACCGCGCAAGCCTGCATCGCGCTTAAACTGGTCGGCTAGCCCGCCATCAACCGCACGCCGCCACGGCCGATACCCGTGGTTTGCCGTACGCAATCAGAGATCGACGTGGAACCACCCCAGTTGGACGACGCCAGCCAGCCGCTGGCCGAGGCCTGGCAGCAGTGCCTGCTGCAGGCCGGCCCTGCCGCCACCGCGCTGCTGCATGCCGCGGCCGCCGATGCCCCACCGGCCCTGGCCCAACGCTTCTACGAAGTGCTGCTGCAGGACACCCGTGCGCGCCGTTTCCTTTCCCACGACCAGGTCAAGCAGCGCCTGCAGCCGGCCATGCAGCGCTGGCTGGCGCAGCTGCTGACCACCGATGCCAGCGGCATCGCCAACACGGTGGCCTCGCAACGGATCATCGGCGACGTGCACGCCCGCGTCGGCATTCCGGTCGACCTGGTCACCCGTGGCGCACGCGTGCTCAAACATGAACTGTTCGTGCGCCTGCGCGACGATGCGCCGGACAGCGACACTGCGTTCGCCGCCATCGACTGCCTCAGCGCGATCATGGATATCGCCATGGAAGGCATGACCCTGGCCTACACCCATGCCCGCGAACGCTCCACCCGCGCCGATGCTGCGTACCGGCTGTTCTCGCTGGTGCAGAACGTCAGCACCGAGCGCGAGCGCCAGCGCGCGCTGCTGCTGGACTGGGAAAACGCGCTGCTCTACGCCCTGGCCGGCCATGTGCAGGGCAGCGACGGCGCCAGCCTGGCCACTTCCGAATTTGGCCTGTGGTTCACCCACAAGGGCATTCCCAGCTTCGGCGAGAGCAGCGAGACACAGCAGGTCGACCAGCTGATGGCGCGTATCGACGGCTGCCTGCAGCGGGCCGCCGCCGATGATCCTGCGCAGCGGCTTACAGTGCTGCCAGCGATCCGCGAGGACCTGGCCGCAATCCGCACGTTGATGACCCTGCTGTTCGAGCGCATCGGCGAACTCGATGCCGGCAGCGACGCGCTGACCAACCTGCTCAACCGCCGCTTCCTGCCGACCGTGCTGCGCCGGGAAATCGAGCTGGCTACACGCAACCGTACGCCGTTCTCGCTGTTGCTGCTCGACCTGGATCATTTCAAGGCGATCAACGACGGCCACGGCCACGATGCGGGTGACCGCGCACTGCAGCATGTGGCTGGGGTGCTCGGCCAGCTCACCCGTGGCAGCGATTATCTGTTCCGCTACGGTGGCGAGGAATTCGTGGTGGTGCTGGTCGCCGCCAGCGAATCACAGGCGGCAGTGATTGCCGAAAGCCTGCGCCGGCAGATCGCACAATCGCCGGTACCGCTGGCCAACGGCCAGGTATTGAGCCTGACCGCCAGCATCGGTGTCGCCGGCCATGATGGTCATCCGGACTACGAGCGGCTGATGGCCCGTGCCGACGCGGCGATGTACGAGGCCAAACGCAGTGGCCGCAACCGAGTGGTGGTGGCCAGCGATGCACTGCAGGAAGCCCCCGGGCGGCGGGCATTGCAGCGGTAGCGGCAACCCCGGGCGCGCGCGTCGCTACATTGCGGTACGGCGCGGTATCCGCCACGCCGCCCACCACAGCAGCGCCAGCAACGCGATGCCGGCGCCCAGCAGGCATACCGCCGGCCAGCCATGGCGCGCCTGCATCCAGGGCCCGGCCGCTGCACCAGCACCACTGCCCAGCGCATAGAACAGCATGTACAGCGCCACCAGGCGCCCATGCTGTTCGCCCGGCGCGCGCAGCAACAGGGCCTGGTTCGATACATGCAGCGCCTGCCCGCCCAGATCGAGCACGACCACGCCCAGCAACAGCATGCCCACCGAATGCGGCAACCCCAGCAGCGGCCACCACGCGACCAGCATCAGCAGCAGCGCGCCGAGGCTGACCCGATGCGCGAATCCACGGTCCATCCAGTGCCCGACCCGCGCCGCAAGCAGCGCACCGATCACCCCAGCCAGGCCCAGCGCACCGATGGCGGCAGTCGACCAGTGCAGCGGTGGCGCCGACAACGGCAGTGGCGCTGCCGCCCAGAACACATTGAGGCCGGCAAACAGCAACAGTGCCAACGGACCGCGCTCACGCAGCGTCCGGTCATCGCGCAGCATGCCCAGCATCGACCCCATCAAGGCACGCCAGCCCGGCGGCACCACCGGTACCGGCACCGCCGGCAGACGCCGCCACAGCAGCACTGCCAACGCCGCCATCAGCGCCGCCGACAGCAGATAGACCGCGCGCCAGCCAACAGCGGCCGCCACCACGCCGGACACTACACGCGCCAGCAGCAGGCCAATGAACACACCGCCCTGCACCATGCCGACCACGCGCCCGCGCTGCTGAGCCGGTGCCAGCGATGCGGTGTAGGCGATCAACCCCTGGGTCAGCGCGGTGCCCAGCAGGCCGGCCAGAAGCATGCCCGACAACAGCCACACGGCCGTTCGCGCGGCCGCCAACCACAGCAATGCGACCACCAGCGCCATCAACTGCAGGCGTAGCAGGCGCCGGCGATCGCCCCTGTCGGCCAATGGCAGCAGGCCCAGCAAGGCCAGCACGCTGCCCGCCTGGGTCGCTGCCAGTACCGCCCCGGCCAGCGCGGGGTCCAGCGCAAAGGCCTGTGCCAGGCGTTCCAGCAATGGCTGTGCGTAATAGACGTTGGCAACGCTGGCACCTGCGGCAACCGCGAGCAGGACCAGCAGGGGGCGTGGGATGGGTGCTGCAGTCATGATGTAGTTGCAATTTGAAACTTGATGCAGGCTACTGCCATTGGTTTTAAACTGCAACCACATCAGAGAGGTCCACCATGCACGCCGACAGCCCCTGCCCCGTTGCCCGCAGCGCCGATCTGCTCGGTGACCGTTGGGCGCTGCTGGTCATCCGTGATGCCTTCGATGGCGTCACCCGCTTTGGCGATTTCCAGCGCAGCCTCGGTGCGGCCCGTAATATCCTCAGCGACCGCCTGCGCCGGCTGGTCGAAGCAGGCATCCTGCGGCTGCAGCCCGCCTCCGACGGCTCGGCCTATCAGGAATACGTGCTCACCGCCGCTGGCCTGGAACTGTTCCCGCTGCTGGTCGCCCTGCGCCAGTGGGGCGAGCGCCACCGCTTCGGCGCCGGTGAAGCGCACTCCCAGCTGATCGAGTCGAGCACACGGCGACCGCTGCCCTACATGCAGCCACGCGGTCGCGATGGCGAACCGCTGCCAGCCTCTGCCACCCGTGTGCGCAAGCTCAAGGACGGGAGCGGCAGCAGCTGACCCGCCCGTTCGCGCACACCGCCGCCCGGCCACGCCGGTTAGGATCAGGCCTTTCCGCTGCCGGATGCTGCCGATGTCGCGCTATCGCCCTTCCCTGTTGACCGCCCTGCTGCTGCCGGTGCTGGCCTGCGCCGCAGCAACCACGCAGGCACGCGAGGTCGCGGCCCCCGCCGCCCATGTGGACGCCGATGGCCCCTATGTGTTCCGCCAGGGCGAGCAACTGCAAGCCAAGTGGATCTGCGCCGACAAGGTCGAGTCGCGCACACTTGCCATGGGCACTGCAGGCACCGATATCGCAGCGCGCTGTGGCTACGGGCACACCGTGCATGTGGCGGCACCGAACGCGCCTTCGGCCTCCGTGCTTCCGGCTGCGCCGCGCATCGTCGCGCTGTCCGACATCCATGGCCAGTACGGGCTGCTGGTGCGCCTGCTGCGCGCCCACCAGGTCATCGATGCGCAGGACCGTTGGGCACTGGGCAAGGACACGCTGGTGGTCGCCGGCGATGTGTTCGACCGCGGCCCGCAGGTAACCGAGGCGTTCTGGCTGCTGTACGGCCTGCAGCAGCAGGCGGCCGCCGCCGGCGGCGCGGTGCATTTCGTGCTGGGCAACCACGAAACCATGGTGCTGTACGACGACCTCCGCTACGTCAATCCGAAGTACCTGCGCAGCGCGCAGCTGCTCGGCCGCAGCTACCCGCAGCTGTACGGTGCCGATTCGGTGATCGGGCAGTGGCTGCGCACCCGCCCGGTACTGCTGAAGATCGGCGACACTCTGTTCCTGCATGGCGGCATCTCGCCCGAGGCGGTGGAGCTGGCGCTGGAACCGGCTCGCACCAATGCGGCCTACCAGGCGTCGCTGGGCCTGCCCAAGGCCGAAGTGAAGGCCGACCCGGCCACCGCGCCGCTGTATGACGGCAAGACCAGCCCGATCTGGTACCGCGGCTACTTCGATGGCCGCCTCGATACGCAGGGCGTACAGGCGGTGCTGGATCGCCTGCAGCTCAAGCGCATCGTGGTCGGCCACACCTCGATGCCGCACGTCAGCAGTTTCCATGGCGACCGCGTGATCGCCATCGACAGCAGCATCAAGAACGGTGAAAACGGCGAACTGCTGTTCATCGAGAACGGCACGCTCAGCCGGGGCCTGCTGGATGGCTCGCGGGTGCCGCTGGCGCAGGGCGAGCCCGGCCTGCAGGACTGAATGGAAGGACAGCGCGGCGGCGCCTGCAAGCGCCAGCGCGCTCCCCCTTCACCCGGTTTGCGGCTACCCTCGGCAGCCGAGAGGCCCACCGCGATCATCCGGCCGGCCTGACTGCTACTGGAGCCCACGCGCATGCGCGTTCTGATTGCTGAAGACGACCCGGACATCGCCTCCGGCCTGTGCGCCTCGTTGCGCCGGCAGGGCCATGTGGTCGACCACGTCGACAACGGCGCGCACGCCGATGCCGCGCTGGGCTCGACCCAGTACGCGCTGCTGGTGCTGGACCTGGGCCTGCCGCAGCTGGACGGCCGTGACGTGCTGCAGCGCCTGCGCCAGCGCGGTGATGGCCTGGCAGTGCTGGTGGTGACCGCCCGTGACGGCCTGGCCGAACGCGTGCGGGTGCTCGACCTTGGCGCCGATGACTACCTGGTCAAGCCGTTCGCGCTGGACGAATTCGAGGCGCGCGTGCGTGCGCAGCTGCGCCGGGTCACCAGCAATGGCAACCCGGACCTGCGCATCGGCCGCCTGCGGCTGGATCTGGCCGGACACCGCGTGTGGATCGACGAGCAGTCGCTGGAGCTGACCGCACGCGAATTCGGCCTGCTGTCCGCACTGGCGGTGCGTGCCGAACGCATCGTCTCGCGCGCACAGCTGGTCGAAGCGCTGTGCGACTGGGGCCAGGACCTGACCGACAACGGCCTGGACATCGCCCTGCATCGCCTGCGCCGCAAGCTGCAACCCGGCGGCATCGGCATCCGCACCGTACGCGGGCTGGGCTACATGCTGGAAGACGCGCAGGACGACAGCACGCCGTGATCAGTGGCCCGCCCAGCCTGCGCCGGCGCCTGCTCGCCTTCCTGGCGCTGCCGATGCTGGGCCTGTTGATCTTCAACACGGTCCTTGCCTATTACGTTGCGCTGGACTATTCCAATCGCATCCATGACCGCAACCTGATCGACGACACGCATTCGTTCGCACAGATGCTGAGCACCATGCCGGTGACCAGCGACCTGTCTCCGCAGGCGCGCTTCCTGATCGAGTACGACCCCGACGGCCATCGCTACTTCAACGTCGACAGCAGCCGCATGGGTACGCTCAGCGGCAATGCGGACTTCAGCCCGTACGCTCCTTCGCAGGACTGCACCGGTGTGCATCCTGCGCTCTACGACGGTACCCTCAACGGCCAGCAGGTGCGCATGGCCACCGTCTGCACGCAGGCGATGAACGACCCGCAGGACCAGCTGGCGGTGACCGTGGCCGAGAGCATGGCCGACCGCCGACAGCGTGCGCGCGAGATCCTGATGATCATCATCCCGCTGATGACCATGCTGGCGCTGGGTACCGCGGCGCTGGTCTGGTTCGGCGTGACCTATGGCCTGCGCATCCTGACCCCGTTGACCACCCGCCTGGCACAGCGCCGTGGCGAGCTGGCGCCGATCTCCGATGCCGACGTGCCGGAAGAAATCCAACCGCTGATCAGCACCATCGATGGCCTGTTCGCCCGCCAGGCGGAGATGATCACGCTGCAGAACCGCTTCATCGCCGATGCCGCGCATCAGCTGCGCTCGCCCTTGGCCGGCATGGCCCTGCACGTGGACCAGGCGCTGGCACATGGCGACCCGGACACCGTGCGCGAGGCGCTGCAGCACATCCGCCGGCTCAACCAGCGCACCGCGCGGGTCAGCACCCAGCTGCTGGCGCTGAGCCGCGCGCAGACCGTGCCGGAAACCGTCGAAGCGCTGGATCTTGGCACCCTGCTGCCGCAATGGGTGGGCACCCGCGTGCCGGAAGCGATCCGCGATGGCATCGACCTCGGCTACCGCGGCAGCAGCCAGCCGCTGCGTGTGCTCGGCAACGGCGCCCTGCTGCAGGATGCGCTGGACAACCTTATCGACAATGCCCTGCGCTATGCAGGCCGCGGCGCCACCGTCACGGTCGGCGTGCAGGCGCTGGACGACAATGATGTGGAGCTGTACGTGGAGGACAACGGCCCCGGCGTGCCCGAGGACGTGATGCCACGGCTGGGCGAGCGTTTCTTCCGCGCCCCGGGCACCACGTCCAGCGGCACCGGCCTGGGCCTGGCCATCGCCCACGAGGCCGTGGAGCACTTCGGTGGACGACTGGGCTTCCTCAACCGTGCCGGCGGCGGACTGAAGGTCACCATCACGCTGCCGCTGCTGAAGGCCCCCTGACCCGGTCCGGGGCGCTGAAAGGCTGGTGAAAATCGCGCTTGCGATCCTGACCATCCCCACTGCCGCCCCGGAGCCGCCAGGTGACCGAAACGCACGACTTCTTCCTCCCCGGTGGCCCGCAGGGCGTGCTGCTGGTTCACGGCCTGACCGGCACGCCAGCGGAAATGCGCATGCTGGGCAAGGGCCTGAACAATGCCGGTTTCACCGTGCACGGCGTGCAGCTGCCCGGCCATTGCGGCAGCGTCGACGACCTGCTGGCGACCACCTGGGAACAGTGGTACCAGGGCGTGGAAGATGCGGCAGCGACCCTGCGCGGCAAGGTTGACCAGCTGTTCGTCGGCGGCCTGTCGATGGGCGCGGTACTGTCGCTGGCATTAGCTGCGCGCCGCCCGGAATGGGTTTCCGGCGTGGGCGTATACGGCGCCACGTTCCGCTACGATGGTTGGAACATTCCGGCCGTGGCCCGCTTCTCGTTCCTGCTGCCGTGGTTCAAGCGCTTCAACATCGGCCGCGATCGCATGTTCATGGAAGAGCCGCCCTACGGCCTGCGTGACGAGCGCCTGCGCGCGCAGGTCAGCGCAGCCATGCTGTCCGGCGACAGCGCCGCCGCCGGCCTGCCTGGCAACCCCTGGCATGCCCTGGCCGAAATGCGCGCCCTTAGCAACTGGACCCGCCGCCACCTGCACCAGGTCACCGCTCCCTGTCTGGTGATGCACGCCCGCGAGGACGACGTGGCCAGCATGAGCAACGCCGAGCTGGTGATGGCGCGGGTCAGCGGCCCGAAGGAACTGGTGGTGCTGGAAGACAGCTACCACATGATCACCATCGATCGCGAACGGCGCGACGTGATCCGTCGCAGCGCGCGCTTCTTCAGCGAGATCGGTGAACGCAGCGGCGTCCTCAAGGCGGTGGCCTGAAATGGGGTCACTCGCCACGCTGTTGTGGCTGGTCAACGTGGTGCTCGATACCGGTGGCCAGCTTGCGTTCAAGGCCGCCGCCAGCGACCCGAATGAAGCAGAGGGCCTGCAGCGCTGGAAGCACATGCTGAGCCGGCCCTGGTTGTGGTTGGGAATCGCCTGCTATGTACTCGAATTCGTCGCCTGGATCGCGTTCCTGTCACTGGTGCCGTTGTCCAAGGGCGTGCTGCTCGGCTCGATCAACATCGTCGCGCTGATGATCGCCGGCCGCATACTGTTCCGCGAGAAACTGACACCGCTGCGGGTGACCGGCATGCTGCTGGTCACTGCCGGCGTGGCGGTGGTGGGGGCCGGCTCGTGAGGCGCCTGTATGTGATCGGTTTCCCGCTGCTGATGGCCTTCGATACGCTGGCCCAGCTGTGCTTCAAGTACGCCGGCGATGCCGCGCTGCCGGTCGAAGCCAATACCGCCTGGCTGTTGCGCGTGCTGTCGCAGCCTTGGGTGTACGGCGCGATCCTCGGCTACGTGGGCGCGTTCTTCACCTGGATGAGCCTGCTGCGCCACGCGCCGATCGGACCTGCCTTCGCGGCCTCGCACCTGGAGGTGATCAGCGTGCTGCTGCTGTCGGCGTGGCTGTTGAATGAACCACTGACGCTGCATCATCTGCTCGGTGCGGTACTGATCGTGGCCGGCATCGTCTGCCTCGGCCGTGCCGAGGCGGACGACCCGCACAGCCCTGCCGAAGCCACGACGTGAGCGCGTTGCGATGAGCCTGTTCGCGCGCGAACTGCCGCCCACTGCTGGCCTGCCAATGCAGGCCAGCGACTTCCTTCCCGGCGGTGGCGACCTGCGCGAGATCCTGGCCAGCCAACTGGGTACCCCTCCGCTGCAGCTGACCTGCTCCGGTACCCACGCGCTGCTGATCGCGCTGCGTACGCTGCGCAGGCGCGCGCCCAGGCGCGATACCGTGATCATGCCGGCCTATACCTGCCCACTGGTACCGATCGCGGTGCACAGCCTGGGCCTGCGTGTACAGCTGTGCGACACCCGTCGCGGTCATTTCGACTTCGATCCGGGCCAGCTCAAGCGGCTGGCCGATGCGCGCACGCTTGCGATCCTGCCTACCCACCTGGGAGGACGCATTGCCGATGTGGATCTGGCCAATGAAGTGGCGCGCGCCGCAGGCGCCTGGGTGATCGAAGATGCCGCACAGGCGCTGGGTGCACGGGTCGGCAACAGCAGTGTCGGCCTGCGTGGCGATATCGGATTCTTCAGCCTCGCCGCTGGCAAGGGCCTGAGCCTGCATGAAGGCGGCCTGCTGGTCAGTCGTGACGATGCGTTGCGCGCGGCACTGGCCGAGCATGCCGCCGAGCAGACGCGTTTCAACCTTCGGTGGGAGCTGCTGCGCAGCGTTCAGCTGTTCGGCCTGGCCGCCTGCTACCGCCCGCCGTTGCTGTCGCTGGTGTATGGCAATCCGCTACGCCGTGCGCTGCAGCGTGGCGATCTCGAAGAAGCGGTGGGTGACATCTTCGCGCTGGATATCCCGCAGCACCGGGTCAGCCGATGGCGGCAGAACATCGGAGCCAATGCCGCGCGGCGCCTGCCTGCCTTCCTGCAGGCCGGACGCCTGCGCGCCCTGCAACTGCGGGTGCAGTTGGCGCAACTTCCGGCGGTGGAAGTGGTCGATGGACTGGCCGGTACCGGCGGCACCTGGCCGATGCTGATGCTGCTGCTGCCCAGCCAGCAGGCCCGCGATGGCGTGCTGAAAGAGCTGTGGCCGCGCGGGCTCGGAGTCAGCCGCATGTTCATCCATGCCCTGCCCGACTACACCTACCTGCGCGGCATCGTGCCGGGTGACCCGATGCCCAACGCGCGCGACTTCGCCGCACGCATGCTGACGCTCGGCAACAGCGCCTGGCAGACCCGTAAAGACACCGCCGAAATCCTGCAGGCACTCGCCCGGGCCTGACCTTCAGGCGCAGGCATGACCTGCGCCACACGCATTCATCCCTGCACCTTCCTGAACGCTTTCCCCGACCGGAAATGCGGGCTTTCAACAGGAAAGGAACGAGAAAGGCTGCCTGCCTACATTGAGCCTGCCCCGGCATCGCGCCGGACGTTTCTTTCATCGACGGACCTGCCCATGCGCTGGAGCATCCTGTGTGACTTCGATGGCACCATCAGCCTCGAAGATGTCATCGACTCGCTGCTGGAGAAGTACGGCCAGCCGGGCTGGCAGGACCTGGAAGAACAGTGGAAAGCCGGCCGGATCGGTTCGCGTGAATGCATGCAGGGCCAGGTGCAGCTGTTGAAGCTCGACCCGGCCACGCTCGATGCCCACCTGGACCAGGTGCAGATCGATCCGGGATTCGCCGCCTTCGTCACCCGTGCCGACCAGCTCGGCCTGCCGCTGCGCATCGTCAGTGATGGTCTGGACTATGCGATCCACCGCATCCTCGCCAACCATGGCCTGCCGCCGCTGCCGGTGGTGGCCAACCACCTGCGCTGGTGCGATGACCATTGGGAACTGGAATCGCCCTACCAGGCCGAAGGTTGCCGCAGCGGCACCTGCAAATGCACCTGCGCCGCACAGGCACGCGCCAAAGAAGCACCGCGCGTGCTGATGATCGGCGATGGCAGCTCGGACTTCTGCGTGTCCGAAGACGCCGACTTCGTGTTCGCCAAGCGTCGCCTGATCACCCATTGCAGCAATGCCGGCATCGAGCATGCCGCCATCGACACCTTCCACGATGCAATCGCACTGTTGCCGCGCCTGCTTGATGGCAGCCTGCTGCAGCCACGTCGCATCGACGCCAGCCCGCAGCCTGCCGCACTGCCGCTGCTGCTGGCCACCGCCTGAGCACTCCCTTCCAAGCACGCCCCCTGTTGTCCTCTTTCGAACGTCCTTCACGGAACCGAACTGCATGAACATTTTTGACAAGAACGCCGACGCAGCCGCCTCCGACGCGCAGCTGCTGGCCGACGAAGCCCGTTACAGCTCCTTCGGCGACACCGTCCACTACGTCGACCCGCCGAAGATCTTCCAGCGCGGTGAAGGCAGCTACATGTTCGACGGTGCGGGCGTGCCCTACCTCGACCTGCAGATGTGGTACTCGGCCTGCAACTTCGGCTACAGCAACAAGCGCCTGAACGACGCGCTGAAGGACCAGATCGACACCCTGCCGCAGGTGGCCAGCCAGTACCTGCACCCGACCCGCGTGCAGCTGGCCAAGACCATTGCAGTGGACATGCACGAGAAGTTCGGCCTCGACGGCCGCGTGCATTTCAACGTCGGCGGCGCGCAGGCCATTGAAGACTCGCTGAAGATCGTGCGCAACGCGCGTGGCGGCAAGAGCCTGATGTTCGCCTTCGAAGGTGGTTACCACGGCCGCACCCTGGGTGCGTCGTCGATCACCTCCAGCTACCGCTACCGCCGCCGCTACGGCCACTTCGGCGAGCGCGCGATGTTCATCCCGTTCCCGTACCCGTTCCGTCGCCCGAAGGGCATGACCCCGGACGAGTATTCCGACCACTGCGTGTGGCAGTTCGAGCGTCTGTTCGAAAGCGAGTACAACGGCGTGTGGGATCCCAAGGTCGGCCAGGCCGAGTACGCCGCGTTCTATGTCGAGCCGATCCAGGGCACCGGCGGCTACGTCATCCCGCCGCGCAACTTCTTCACCGGCCTCAAGCGCGTGCTGGACAAGTACGGCATCCTGATGGTCGTCGATGAAATCCAGATGGGCTTCTGGCGCACCGGCAAGCTGTGGGCGATCGAGCACTTCGGCGTGACCCCGGACGTGCTGGTGTTCGGCAAGGCGCTGACCAACGGCCTGAACCCGCTGTCGGGCCTGTGGGCGCGCGAAGAGCTGATCAACCCGACCGTGTTCCCGCCGGGCTCCACCCACTCCACCTTCAACTCCAACCCGCTGGGCACCCGCCTGGGCCTGGAAGTGCTGAAGCTGGGCAAGGAAATGGATTACGAGCGCACCGTGCCGGAAAAGGGCGCGTACTTCCTCGACGGCCTGCGTGGCCTGCAGAAGCGCCACCCGGAAATCGGCGATGTCGACGGCCTGGGCCTGGCCCTGCGTGCGGAAATCTGCCAGACCGACGGCTACACCCCGAACAAGGAACTGCTGGACCGCATGGTCGACATCGGCCTGGCCGGTGACCTGCTGCACGACGGCAAGCGCATGGGCCTCGTGCTCGACGTGGGTGGCTGGTACAAGAACGTGATCACCTTCGCGCCGTCGCTGGACATCAGCTACGAAGAGATCGACCTGGCGATCACCCTGCTCGACCAGGCGCTGACCAAGGCCAAGGGCTGAGGTCGGGTGCGCTGCCGGTTCCCGTGCCGATGGAGATGACGTCACGTGCATCCAGCACTGCGCTGGAACCGGCCGCGCTGTTGGAAGGCTTCCTGGCCCACCCGCCGCTCGGTTTCGAGGCAGGCCGCCTGCCCAGTGGCCTGCCGACCTTCCGTGCGCCGCTGGACCTGACCACCACGATGGACGACGCACTCCGCGGCAAGCTGCTCGGCCTGCCGCTGTCGCGCCTGTGGCGGCCGTGGATCACCTGGCAGACCCGCTTCATCGGTGCCACCAGCACCGAGTACACCCCGCTGCCGGCGCACGTCGCGCCGCAGGCACTGGCCGAGGACGTGACGCGTCACGCGACCGGCGATACGCGCCTGCTGGTGGTCAAGGACCTGGCCATCGATTCACCGCTGCTGGACGACGCCGCCAACGCACACAGCGGCGCGTTCCTGCAGGCATTGCTGGAACGCGGCTTCGTTGAACTGGAAGGCATGCCGCTGGCCTGGGTGGCGATCGATTTCGATTCGCTCGACGGCTATCTCGGCCGCCTGTCGTCCTCGCGCCGCAAGAACATCCGGCGCAAGCTGCGCTCGCGTGATGACCTGCAGATCGACTGCGTCGCCACTGGTGATCCGGCGCTGGCCGACCCGCAGCTGCAGGCCGAACTGTACGCGCTGTACCTGGGCGTGTTCGCGCAGAGCGCGGTGCATTTCGACCAGCTCGACCTGCCCTATTTCCAGTACCTTCTGGCCGACAGCCAGGGCCAGGGACGGATGTTCCTGTACCGCCACCAGGGCCAGCTGATCGGCTGGAACCTGTGCTACGTGCATGCCGGCAAGCTGGTGGACAAGTACATCGGCCTGGCCTATCCGCAATCGCGCGAGCACAACCTGTACGCGGTGAGCTGGATGCACAACCTCGAGTACGCGCTGCAGCACGGCCTGAGCCACTACGTGGCCGGCTGGACCGATTCGCGGATCAAGGCCGAACTGGGTGCCAGCTTCACCTCCACCCGGCATGCGATCCACGCCCGTTCCCCGCTGCTGCGTGCTGCCCTGCGCAGGCTGGCACCGTACCTGCAGGGCGAACCTGATGGAGGCGGTTGAACGATGCCGTTGCGTTCCCCGCTGATCCTGGACCTGGACGGTGGCGTGCTGCCGCTGCCACAAGCGCAGACCCTGGCCCTGTCGCAGTGGCACGATCCACTGCGCTTCGCCTGCAGCAATGCGACCCTGGAGCGTTTCGCCACTGAAGTGCTGGCACCGCTGCCCGCGCAGCTCGGCACGGTGATGCTCGGCAGTGGCGACTTCCATCACCTCAGCCTGCCGCTGCTGCAGCGCATGCGCATGCAGGCGCCGTTCCAGCTGGTGGTGCTGGACAACCATCCGGACAACATGCGTTTCCCGTTCGGCATGCACTGCGGTTCGTGGGTGAACGCCGCCAGCAAGCTGCCACAGATCTCGCACATCCACGTGCTCGGCATCACCTCCAGCGACATCGGCCTCGGCCATGCCTGGGAGAACCACTGGCGCCCGCTGATGAGCGGCCGGCTGACGTACTGGTGCATGGACGTGGACGTGGGCTGGGGTCACCGCCTGGGCATGGGCCATGCATTCCGCCGCTTCGAGCATCCGGAGGCGCTGGTCGCCGCATTCGCCGCCGAGCAGGCCAAGTCGCCGCAGCCGACCTACCTGTCGATCGACAAGGACGTGTTCGCCGAGGACGTCGCCCGCAGCAACTGGGACCAGGGCCGCTTCCAGCTGGAACACGCACTGGTGGTGATCGAAGCGCTGCGCGCCGGTGGCCTGGCCGGCAGTGACATCACCGGCGAAGTGTCGCTGGCCCACTACCAGAGCCGCTTCAAGCGCTGGCTGTCGTCGCTGGATGGCCAGCCTGACGTCAGCGCCGGGGATCTGCCGGTGTGGCAGGCGCGGCACCAGCAGGTGAACCGGGAGCTGCTGGCGGCGATGGCCTCGGTGCCGACGGCCTGCTGACCGCGTTGATCGTGCCGGCCGCTGGCCGACGTGGCTTCGGTTCGGTAGTGCCGGCCGCTGGCCGGCAATGCCAACCAAGGTTGGCAACTACCAGACCCAGGCAGAGTCGGTAGTGCCGGCCGCTGGCCGGCAACCTCATTGTTCCGGGGCTCACGAGGATGCCGGCCAGCGGCCGACACTACACTGGGTTCCCACCCCAGGAGCCGCCGCCATGCCCCAGACCGTCATCCCCCAGCTGCGCATGCGCCACGCCGATACCACCGTGCCGTTCTACGTACAGGGGCTCGGTTTCGTGGTTGACTGGGAACACCGCTTCGAACCCGGCTTCCCGCTGTTCGCCCAGCTCACCCGCGACGGCCAGACGATCTTCCTCACCGAACACAGCGGTGACTGCGAGGTCGGCGGCGCGGTGTACTTCATCGTCGACGACGTCGACAGCCTGCACCGCGCCTTCAGTGCCGCCAACGTGCCGATCGAGCAACCGCCACACGACACCGAATGGGGCAGCCGGGAGATGCTGCTACACGACCCGGACGGCAACCGCCTGCGCTTTGCCACCGACGCCAGCTGAACCGCCTGGCCTTGAGGTGGATATACGAAACGTATACGATTCGTATATCAACTCCTCCAGGACCGCCCATGGGCATCGTCAACATCGATGACACCCTGCACGACCAACTGCGCCGTGCCTGCACCGTTTCCAGCCGCTCGATCAATGCCCAGGCCAATTTCTGGATCAGGGTCGGCATGCTGTGCGAGCTGAACCCCACGCTCAGCTTCCAGGACATCGTCGCCAACGAACTGCGGGCGGCGGGCGTGCAGCCGCCGCTGTTGCCGCCGGGCCAGGCCTGAGCCAATGGCGATCATCAAGCGTCCCGACGAGATCGCGCTGATGGCCGAATCCGGCCGCCTGCTGGCGCAGGTGTTCGCAGCACTCGACCGGCTGCCGCTGCAGGGCCGTAGCACCATGGAGATCAACGATTTCGTCGAACGCATGATCATCGATGAACTGCAGGCGCGGCCGGCCAGCAAGGGCCAGTACGGCTTCCCCTACGTGCTCAACACCTCGATCGACAACGTGATCTGCCACGGCGTGCCCAGCACCACCGACGTGCTGCGCAACGGCCAGATCGTCAACCTCGACATCACCCTGGAAAAGAACGGGTACATTGCCGACTCCAGCACCACCTATCTGGTCGGTGAGGTCGACTACGCCGCGCGCAGGCTGGTGCAGACCACCTACCAGGCGATGTGGAAAGGCATTGCCGCCGTGCGTCCTGGTGCGCGGCTGGGCGACATCGGCCACGCCATCGCCCGCCATGCGCGCAGCCACGGCTACAGCGTAGTGAAGGAATACTGCGGCCACGGCATCGGCCAGGAGATGCATGAGGAACCGCAGATCCTGCACTACGGCCATCCCAATACCGGCATGGTGCTGGAAGAAGGCATGGTGTTCACCATCGAACCGATGCTCAACCAGGGAAAGCCGGCCATCCGCCAACAGCCTGACGAATGGCCGGTTTACACCCGCGACGGCAAGCTGTCGGCGCAGTTCGAGCACACCGTGGCGGTCACCCGCAGCGGCGTGCGCGTATTGACCCTGCGCCCCGGCGAAACGCCGTTGTGCGACATCGACCGGATGGCGATCGACTGACCTCAGCACTTCCGCGCTTCGATGCCCCTCTTGCATGGCATGCGACAGATGTCGCACACTCGCGACATCAATCGCACGCACAGGTCTGGCCATGCCCCGCCCCCCAACACCTTCGAACGCCGAACTGGAGTTGCTGAAGTGCCTGTGGCGCGATGGCGCCTGCAGTGCGCGTGAACTGCACAACGCGGCAGCTGCTGCACTGGACTGGTCGTATTCGTCCACGCGCAAGACGCTGGAAAGGATGGTCGACAAGGGGCTGGTGAAAGAGGGCAGCCAGCACGGCCTGAATGTCTACAGCGCCCAGGTCGGCAAGGTGGCCACCCTGGCCGCACTCAGTGCCGACTTCGCTCGCCGCGTACTGGAGATCGACGGGCCGCTGCCGACCCAGGCCTTCGCCGAAAGCCGCCTGCTGAGCGACAAGGAAATCGAGCAACTGCAGGCGCTGCTGCTCCAGGGCGACGAGGACCAGCCATGAGCCTGTCATCAACCGGCCTGTGGATGATCAGCCTCACTGCAAGCCTGTTCGGGGCTGGCCTGGTCTGGTACGGCGCGCAACTGTTGCAGCGCCAGCTCGGGCTCTCGCATGCGTCGGCGCGTTTCTGGCTGGGGGCGTGGTTGTGCGCTGTGCTGCCCCCCTTGCTGGCGCTGATGCTGCCGATGCAGGCCGCGCCGCTGCAGGAGCTGTCCAGCACATTGCCGGTTGCGCTGGACAGCGGCACCGGCGCACTGCTGTCCGTGCAGCTGCCTGCACTCGCGGCGACCGAACCCTTGATGGCCTGGCTGACGCCACTGCTGCTGACCGTCCATATCGCAGGGGCCCTGCTGGCCCTCGCTCGGTGGGCGTTGGCCAGCCTCCGGCTGCGCGCCCTGTTGCGCGAGAGTCAGCCGCTGCAGTCAATGCAACTGCCGGGACCGCAATCGCGCCAGATCATGCGGGAGCTGCAGCAGAAAGGGGTCGCGCTGCGTTTTGTAGCCGGCAACGGCACGCCGTTTGCCCTGTGCAGGCCGCAACCACAGATCATCCTGCCGGCGGCCAGCCTGGCCCTGCCGGATCGAACGCTACGCCTGGTCATTGGCCATGAGGCGGCCCATCTGCAGCGCCGCGATCCCCAGCGCGCTGCATTGATGCGACTGGTCGGTGCGCTGTACTGGTTCAATCCGTTCGTACGACGCATTGCCGCGCGCGTGCAGCTGGCCGCCGAGTTGCAATGCGATGCGCGTGCACTGGCCGAGGGGGGCGCCAGCAACGATGGCCGCCTGTTGGCCCACGCCTATATCCAGACACTTCGCCATGCTACAGGAGAGCAGCCAGCCAGTGCCCTGACCCATCGCGATTTCGGCGGCCACCAGCTACGCCTGCAGCATATGCTGCAGGGCGATGCGGGTCGCCGCCCCGGTATCACCAGCGTCCTGCTGCTGGTCGCGCTGGGCGCCGCCTGCACGGTCGGTCTGGCCACCGTCCATGCCGCCGCGATGGCAGGGCCGCCGTCTCTTCCGCTGCCATTGCCGGTCACATCAGTAACAGTTCTGGAAGCCGCGCTGCCGCCAGCCCCTTCATTCGCTGCGCCGCTGTCCAATGCGCGGGTTACCAGCGTGTTCGGTCATGTTTCCGACTTCCGCCAGCGCGCCCATCGCGGCACCGACTTCGCCGCGCGCCGAGGCACCGCCGTGCTCGCCCCCGCCGACGGCACTGTGATCGCTGCCACCCACGCCTATCCCGATGGCGCCAACTACGGCACGGTTGTCGTGATTGATCATGGCGCTGGCTGGCAGTCGCTGTTTGCGCACCTGCAGGACTTCGCGGTACAGCCAGGCCAGCGCGTGCGCAGGGGCGATCCCATCGCCCGCAGCGGCAACACGGGGCGTACCACCGGGCCACACCTGCACATGGAACTGCTGCGCAACGGAACACGAGTGGACCCGCAGGACTGGCTGCAGTAATGCACTGATCGGCGCTCTGCCGCCGCCCTCCATGCATCGTTTCGATACCCGGCCGCGGGAGGACCTGCTGCGGCCCGCTGTCCCGCCGTGACAAAGGAACTGCACGACCATGCGACGATCATCACCTTCCCCGACAACGCTGCGGCCACACACTGGCATGTGGCTCACTATTGGCTGCCTGATGGCGCCAGCGAATGCTGCGGCCCTTCCACCAACGACACCCGCCCCTTCAAACACGACCGATCTGGATGCAGTGCACGTCCAGGCCGAGCGTTACGATGCTCGCCGTGACGACACCGCGAGTCGCATCGTGGTGGACCGCGAGGCACTGCAACGGCATGGCGACACCGACCTGCTGGAGGCACTCAAGCGCTTGCCCGGCATCAGCGTTTCCAGTGGTGCTCCGGGCCGCCCAGGCAGCGTATCACTACGCGGCCTGGGCGCCGGCTACACGCAGATCCTGCTGGACGGCCAGCGTACGCCCGCTGGCTTCAGCCTGGACTCGCTGGCCACCGATCTGATCGAGCGCATCGAAATCCTGCGCGCGCCTACTGCTGACCAGGGCATGGGTGCCGTCGCCGGTACACTCAACATCGTCACCCGCGCGCCGATTGCAAAAGACAGCCAGCGACTGACACTTTCATGGGCCGAAAATCAGGGTCGCAGCACCCCATCGGCAAGCTGGCGGCAGACCCATGCCGGCCTGGACCGAGATCTTGCACTGACCGCCACAGCTACTGCCCGTGGCTTCCTGGTGGAGGAACGCAGCAGAGAAGATGCTTGGGATGGTGTTGGCGCGCCGTTGCTGCATCGACAATCCCGCCTGCGCGCCACCGGGCATCGTGACAGCGTCTCGCTCGCCCCCTCACTGACGCTCAGAACCAGCGAGGACACCACTCTTTCACTGCAGGCCCTGGTGGATGCATCCGACTTCCGTCGCGACATGTACATCGATTGGGAAACGGCGCTGGGTACGGAACTGCGTACTCCACATTACCAGCAGCGCACGCGCCTGCGCCTTGACCAGGGCCAGGCCAGCGCGGAGTGGGAGAAGGAGCTACCGGACGGCGGCAGCCTGAACCTGCGTCTGGCACTGGATGGCAACCGCGAAAACTACCGCTTCCGCGAGCAGGGACAGGATGCGGGGCAGCAGGACAACCTTCTCGATCGCACCGATGCGCAGCTGCATGTGCTGGGCGGCACTACCCGCGTGCAGTGGACTCTGCCGGCGCGGGGTCGCCATACATTGCAGGTCGGTGCCGAAAGCAGCATGGATTCGCGCCGCGAATCACGCCTGCAGCAACTCCGCTATTCCCCGGATGAGCCATCGACGATCAGCGACCTTTCCTTTGATGCGCGCCTGCACCGCATCGCCGTCTATGCGCAGGACGAGTTCCCACTGGGAACGCGCAGCGCCTTCTATGTCGGCGGTCGCTGGGAACAACTGCAGACCCGCAGCGAAGGGCGTGGCTTCGCTGCGATGCGTCACCGGGCCAGCGTTTTCACGCCAGTCCTGCAGGGTCTCTGGAAGCGCGCAAAGGGCAAGGACCAGCTACGGGTATCACTGAGCCGCAGTTTCCGCGCACCGGCACTGCGCTCACTGGTCCCGCGGCCGTATACCTCCACCAACAACCGCCCACTGAACCCCGACGAGATCGGGAATCCAGCGCTGCGTCCGGAACTGGCATGGGGTCTGGATGCGGCCTGGGAAATGCACGGCCGTGAAGGTACACAGGGGAGCATCGGCGGTTACCTGCGCCGCATCGACGCGCCGATCCGCAATGAAACCATCCTGCGTGAAGGGCGTTGGGTATCGACGCCGGTCAACGGTACCCGCGCCACGGCCTGGGGCATCGAAATGGATGGCAGGATGCCGCTGGCACGTCTGTACCGCAGAGCGCCGGATATCGAGCTGCGCGGCAACGCCACCTGGAACCACTCCCGAGTCAGGGATCTTCCCGGGCCTGACAATCGGATTGAAGACCAGGTGCCATTCACCGCCAGTGCGTCGCTCGATTACCGCATTTCATCGCGCTGGAGCAGTGGCCTGGCGTACACCCATCGCAGCGGAGGCAGAATACGCTACAGCCTGAGCGAGCTGGACATCACGTCCTATCGACGCGAGCTGGAGGCTTGGGCGCAGTACGCAAGCGAACGGCGCGGCAAGCTGCGCTTGACCGCCTCGAACCTGTTGGCGCAGGACCTCGAGACCGGCCAGTGGCGTTTCGACGAAGGCGGATCGCAGGTACTTCGCAACACCCGACGTTCCGTGCCCGGTCTTCGCCTGCAATGGGAGCTCCCGCTGTGATCAGCATATGCACGGGGTACAACTCAAACGCGCAGCACCCGGCCGCGTGAACCGTGTCGGTGGAACATACACGCAACACCGGCGTGCGTCATGCACTCATGGCGAGAGCGGACGCAACAGCAGCAGCGTGGCGAGGCAGAACATGAAGACCGCCACGCCTGCGTCCAGCACACGCCACGCAGCCGGCCTGTGGAACACCGGCTGCAGGATGCGCGCGCCATAGCCCAACGTGCAGAACCAGGCCACGCTTGCAACGCAGGCACCGGCGGCGAAGGCCCAGCGCAGATCGCCGGGGTAACGCGTGGACAGGCTGCCCAGCAGCACGACGGTATCCAGATAGACGTGCGGGTTGAGCAGGGTGAAGGCCAGGCAGGTCATCAGCACCTGCCGTCCACTGCCGCCCTGCGCCTTGGCGGCGGCCAGCGCACCGCCACCCTGCCACGCACGCAGCCCCGCCTGCAGGCCGTACCAGAGCAGGAATGCCGCGCCACCGAAGCGCAGCACCTGCAGCAGCAGCGGCCACTGCAGCACCAGCGCGCCCATCCCGCCCACGCCGGCCAGGATCAGCACGATGTCTGCGCCGGCGCAGGCCAGTACCACTGTTCCCACATGATGCCGCTGCAGGCCCTGGCGCAGCACGAAGGCGTTCTGCGCACCGATGGCGATGATCAGGCCGGCACCTGCGAACAGGCCGGCGGCGGTAGCGGCAATCCACATCAGGGACGGGGCAGGCAGTGAAGGGACGCGCAGGGTGCGGCCAACGGTCCTGTTAAGACAATCTGTTTTTTCTTTATCCTGTGCAGAAAAACTGAAGAGGCTTCCGCGTGGACCTGGTACATCCGCAACTTGCCGCCTTCGCTGCGGTGCTGGAAGAAGGCAGCTTCGAGGCTGCGGCACGCCGCCTGTCGATCAGCCCGTCGGCACTTTCGCAGCGGATCAAGGCACTGGAGGATCGGCTCGGCCAGGTGCTGGTCGTGCGCCAGGCACCGTGCCGGCCCACCGCCGCAGGTGAAGCGCTGCTGCGCCGGGTACGGCCGATGCAGGCGCTGGAGGCCGAGGCACTGGCCGAGCTGTTGCCCGAACGCGGCAGCGATGCCGCGCGCACACCGATCCCCTTGGCGGTCAATGACGACTCGCTTGATACCTGGTTCGTGCCAGCCATCGCCGAACTGCACCAGCGCCATGGCTACCTGTTCGACCTGCGCATGGACGACCAGGATCACACCCTGCAGCTGCTGCGCGATGGCAGCGTGCTCGGCGCGGTCACCGCCGAAAGCCAGCCGGTGAAAGGCTGCAACGTGCACCCGCTCGGCGCGATGCGCTACCACGCTGTCGCCTCGCCCGGCTTCGCCCGCCAGTACTTCAGCGACGGCATGCAGGCTGCGGCACTGGCGCGCGCACCGATGCTGGTGTTCAACCGCAAGGATGAACTGCAATGGCGCTTCGTGCGGCGCCTGACCCGCGCCCGCCTGCAGCCACCGCTACACTACCTGCCCTCCTCCACCGGTTTCGTCGAAGCCGCTGCGTGCGGACTCGGCTGGGGCATGGCCCCGGAAACCCTGGTCGCGCCCGCCGTGCGCGCGGGCCGCGTGGTGGTACTGGAACCCCGCCGCTGGCTCGATGTGCCGTTGTACTGGCAGCATGCCGCCGTACGCTCAAGCACGCTGCAGCACATCACCCAGGCGCTGCGCACTGCGGCCAGCGGCACCCTACGATGAGGACAATCCAATGACCGCAGACCCGGGCTTCACGCCGCGCGCACTACCGTTTGCGCACTTCTTCACCATTGGGACGGCATGGGCGTGATCGGCCGACGTACAAGGATGCACTGCGCGAAGGCCGCGCTGGCACTGGCAGCCTGCCTGCCACTGGCTGCAGCGGCGCAGACTCTCACCGATGCACCCGCATTGGACTGGGAACAGGCTCGGCAGCGGCTGGAGCAGGTCTCCGACGCACTGGCCGCCTCCGATGCCGCCGTACGCAACAAGCAGGACCTGCAGGAAGCCACGCGCCTGCTGCGCCTGCCGGAGATCACCGGCGAGGTACGCCGCCTGCAGTTCCAGAAGACCCTCACCCTGCCACTGGGTTCGCTGGCGCCGGTGGCCGAGGCCTATGGCATCGACTCGCCGCTGTCATTCACCGAACGCGACTGGCGTACCCGGCCCGTGGTCACTGCGGTGCTGCCGTTGTACACCGGCGGCGTGATTCCGGCCGCGCAACGTGCCGCCAGCGCTGCCCACGAGCAGGCCAGCGCCGAGCGCGAGGCTCAACGCCAATCGCTGACCGTGCAGCTGGCCCAGGCCTATTTCGGCCAGCGCCTGGCCGAGCAGGCGGTGGATGTGCGGCGCGACGTGCGCGATGGCCTCAACCGCCACCTGTCCGACGCGGAGAAGCTGGAACGTGAGGGCTTCGCCACCCGTGCACAGCGCCTGCAGGCCACCGTGGCCCGCGACAAGGCCGAGCGCGAGTACCAGAAGACAATGAACGACCTGGCCACGCTGAAGGCGGCGCTGGCCACACTGCTGCGCAGTGGTGGCGAAGTACAGCCGGTATCACCGTTGTTCGTGCAGCGCGTGCCGCTGGATCCGGTCACCAGCTTCGAGCGCACCGCGCAGGCACGCCAGCCGCAGATCGCACGCCTGCGGGCGATGGTGGCGCAGGCCGAACAGGGCGTGCGCGTGCAGCAGGCCAAGCTGAAACCGCAGATCTTCGCCTTCGGCCAGTACGACTTCCGTCGCCGCGACGAGATGCTGACCGATCCGGACTGGGCGTTCGGCATCGGCCTGAAGTACACCTTCCTGTCGCCAAACTCGCGACCGGCGCAGATCAGCGCCGCGCGTGCGCAGCAGGACCAGGCCGAAGCGGGCCTGCGTGAGGCCGAGAACCAGGTCGCGCTGGGCGTGCGCAAGGCCTGGAACGAGCTGGAAACCGCGCGTCAGCAGTACGTGCTGCTCGACAGCAGCATTGCCCAGGCACAGGAAAACCTGCGCCTGCAGGAGTTGGCGTTCCGCGAGGGCCAGGCCACCTCGCTGGATGTGATCGATGCACGGCTCGGCCTCGGCGGCGCCCGCGTCGAGCGCGCGCAGGCCGCCTATCAATACGATATTGCGCTGGCACAGTTGCTGGAGATAAGTGGACAGATGGACCGTTTCGAAGAATTCCGGCGCCGTGCGGACGAGGTGATCGACCATGAGTGATGTGCTGCACGACGATGCGACGACGCCCCCGGGCAAGCGCCGGTTGGGACCGATCCTGATAGTGGTGCTGCTGGTCGTGGTGGTGCTCGGCCTGTGGCTGGCCTGGCGCAGCCCAGGCGACCAGATCCAGGGCATGGCCGATGCGGACACCATCAACGTGGCCGCCAAGATCACCGCGCGCGTGGCCGAGCTGAAGGTGCGCGAGGGCGACCGCGTGCAGCCCGGGCAGGTGCTGTTCCTGCTCGACAGCCCCGAAGTGGCCGCCAAGGAACAGCAGGCGCACGGTGCATTGGCCGCCGCACAGGCGGTGGCCGACAAGGCCGACGAAGGCGCGCGCAGCGAAGACATCCGCGCCGCCGAAGCGAACTGGAAGCGGGCCGAAGCCGGTGCGACGCTGGCTGAAGCCACCTACCGGCGCGTGCAGAACCTGTTCAACGAAGGAGTGATGACCCGGCAGAAGCGCGATGAGGCGCATGCCCAGGCCACCAGTTCCCGGGAACTGGCGCGTGCCGCCCGTGCGCAGTACGACATGGCACTGGCCGGCGCACGCGAGCAGGACAAGCGTGCCGCGCAGGGCCAGGTGCAGCAGGCACAGGGCGCGGTGGCCGAAGTCAACGCTGCGCGTGTCGAGGTCGAAGGGCGCGCACCGGTGGCCGGCGAGATCAACAAGCGCATGGCCGACCCGGGCGAACTGGTGCCGGCCGGCTACCCGGTGTTCACACTGGTCGACATCGACCGCATGTGGGTGGCGATGAACCTGCGCGAATCGCAGATGCAGGGCCTGAAGGTCGGCAGCAAGCTGCGCGGCAGCGTGCCGGCGCTCGGCCAGGACGGCGAATTCGAGGTCTACTTCATCAACCCGGCCGGCGACTATGCAACCTGGCGCACCACCCGCCAGTCGTCCGGCTACGACGTCCGCAGCTTCGAGGTGCGGGTGCGCCCGGTACGCCGCATCGAGGGCTTCCGCCCGGGCATGAGCGTGCTGTTCGCATGGCCCCAGCACTGAGCCCAGACCGCGGCGGCTTCGCCGGCTCCTGGCGGCGCGAACTGCGTGCGCTGCGCGGCAGCCGCGCCGATCTGATGCTGGTCACCTTGCTGCCGCTGTTGATGCTGGCCCTGATGGCGTGGATGTTCACGCCCTCGGTGATGCGCGACATACCCATCGCCGTGGTCGACCTCGACCACAGCGGTGACAGCCGCCTGCTGCTGCGCATGCTCGATGCCAGTCCCGGCGTGCGCATCGCCAGCCAGCCGGCGGACCTGGGAGACGCACGCTCGCAGCTGCGCAGCCTGGACGTATTCGCCATCGTGCTGGTGCCGCGCGACGTCACCCGGCAGGCGCTGCGTGGCCGCCAGGGCACGGTGTTCGCCTATTACAACGCTACCTACATGACCACTGGACAATCCGCTGCGCGCGATATCGGCGACGCGGTCTCGGCCTGGAACGCGCGCCTGCTGCGCGAGCGCATCGGCCTGCAGGTCGGCCCGGGCAAGCTGCGTGCGGCGCCGATCGCGGTGCAGTCGGACATCCTCTACAACCCTGCACGCAGCTACGAACTGTTCCTGCTGCCGCTGATCTTCCCGGCGGTACTGTCACTGGTACTGGCGCTTGCCGTGGCCGGCAGCCTCGGCCGCGAGATCCGCGACGGCACCCTGCGCGCCTGGCTGGGCCGCACGCCGTGGCCGGCGATCGCCGGCAAGGTCGCGCCATACATCCTGCTGTTCTCGGTGTATGGCGCACTCGGCATCGGCTACCTCGCCTGGCTGCGCGGCGATGGCGTGGCGGGCAGCGTGCTCCTGCTGCTGCTCGCACAACCCTTGTTCTATCTGGCTACCGCCGCCTACGCGCTGTTCTTCGTCGGCGTCACCCGCGACATGGGCACCGCGCTGTCCGCGGTCGGCCTCAGCATCGGCACCGCGCTGGCGTTCTCCAGCGCGACCTTCCCGGTGCTGGACGGCCCGTTGTTCACCCGCATCTGGCACCAGCTGCTGCCACTGAGCGCCTACATCAAGCTGCAGACCCAGCAGCAGTTCATCGGTTCGCCGCTGCTGGTCTCGTCGTGGCCGCTGGCCACGCTGCTGCTGATGTCAGTCGTAGCCGGCGGCATCGGTGGGCTGCGCCTGATCGCCTTCGCGCGTGCGCCCGAGGCCGCACAACCGGCAGGGGCCGACGCATGAGCGCACTGTGGCGCAGCCTGCGGCAGACCCTGATGGCGGTGCTGTGCGACCGCTATGCGATCGTGGTGATGGTCGGCGCGGTGATCCTGTATTCGTTCTTCTACCCGGCCGCATACCGCCACCAGGTGGCCGGCAACCTGCCGGTGCTGGTGGTGGATGAAGACCACAGCGCGACCAGCCGCGAACTGCTGCGCAAGCTCGATGCACTGCGGGTCGCGCGCGTGGTCGGGCAACCGGCGGACATCGACAGCGCACGCCAACAGCTGGAAGCCGGCCACGCCGAAGGCGTCGTGCTGATCCCGGCCAACCTGGAGCGCGACATCCTGCGCGGCCATCCTGCCAAGCTGGTGCTGCTCGGCAACGGTGCCTACCTGGGCCGCGCCAGCTGGGTGCTGGGCAGCGTGGCCGATGCACTGGGTGCCTTCGGGCGTGACGCCGTGGTCGGCCAGGCCGCCTTCATGGGCGCGCCGCACGCACCACCGATCACCCTGGTGCAGCGCCCGCTGTACAACACCCAGGAAGGCTACGGCAGCGCCATCGTGCCCGGCGTGGCCGAGCTGATCGTGCACCAGACGCTGCTGATGGGCATCGGCGTCCTGCTCGGCGGCCGCCGCCTCGCACTCGGTCGGCGACTGCGCTTCGACCTCCCGACTTTGGGGGGCATGGCATTGGGCTTCGGCCTGATCGGACTGTTCGGCCTGTTCTACTACGCCGGTTTCACCGCCTGGGTGCAGGACTATCCGCGCGGCGGCAACCCGCTGGGCCAGCTGCTGGGCGGCACCCTGTTCATCGCCGCCACGGTGGCGTTCGGCCTGTTCGTCGGCAGCTTCTTCCGCACCCGCGAGCGTGCGTTCCAGTACATCATTGCCACCTCGATCCCGCTGTTCTTCCTGGCCAACCTGTCGTGGCCGGCGGTGATGACGCCGCAACCGCTGGTCTGGCTGGCGCAGTTGCTGCCGACCACCTCGGGCATCAACCTGATGGTGCGCCTGAACCAGATGGATGCCAGTCTTGCGGAAGTCAGCCACGAGCTGATCACCCTCAGCACCCTGCTGCTGCTCTACGGTGCCCTCGCCGCCTGGCGCCTCCTCGCAAAAAAGGGGACGGAGGGGATTGAGTCGTAAGCGGCCGGTTGGGGGATTGCGACTTAATCCCCTCCGTCCCCTTTTCGCATAACGACGAACGCCGGCGTGGGGCCGGCGTCCGAGTACTGCAGTGTGGAAGGGGTGACGGGTCGATCAATCAGCGGTAGACGCGCTCACAGCGGCGTTCAACCACGCGATCACCATTCTTCTGCTGGCTGTTGCCCTGGATCTGGCGGCCCGCCGCACCACCGGCGACGGCACCCGCCACGGTGGCCAGCTTCTTGCCGTTGCCGCCGCCGACCTGGTTGCCGAGCAGGCCACCGATCACGGCGCCAGTCGCGGTACCCGTGATGCGGTTCGGGTCGCGCGAGTTGCGCTGCACTTCCACGTTCTTGCAGACCACGCGGCTGCCGTCATTGAACTTGCGTCCTTCATCACGTGGTCCGTAGGTCTGTGCGCCGGCAACGGACGATGCCGCCAGCAGCGTGCCCAGCACAAGCAATCGGGTCGAAGTCTTCATGGCCATCTCCTGAGGTCCGGTATGGCACAAGTTTCCTCCCGCGGTTGGCAACCGGAAGTGAAATGCATGTGTCCGCCACTTCATCGGCCATCAGCCGTTCAGGAAGAAAATTCGCGCCCATCGCGATCAGCCATCGCGATGGGCGCCGTCTCCCTGCCGGCATTTCAACCCTGCTAGAACTCTTCCCAGCCGCCCGCATTGGCCGCCAGCGTCGGTTCGATGCGTGGCGACAGCGGTGCAGAACGGCGCACCGGGCTAACAGTGGCAGCCACTGCAGCCAAGGCCGGGCGTACCGCAGCTGCGGCCGTCATTGCGCCGGTGCGGAATACCGATACCGCCTCGGCCAGCAGGTTGGACTGCTCCTCCATCGAGCGTGCGGCGGCGCTCGCTTCTTCCACCAGGGCCGCGTTCTGCTGGGTGGTCTCGTCCATCTGCACCACCGCCTGGTTGACCTGCTCGATACCCGAGCTCTGCTCCTGCGAGGCGGCGGAGATGTCGGCCATGATGTCGGTCACCCGCTGCACGGAGGCCACGATCTCACCCATCGTGGTGCCGGCCTGGCGGACCAGGGCCGATCCGTCGGCGACCTTGCCGACCGAGTCTTCGATCAGGCCCTTGATCTCCTTGGCCGCGCCTGCCGAACGCTGCGCCAGTGTGCGTACCTCGCTGGCAACCACCGCAAACCCCCTGCCCTGCTCGCCGGCACGCGCGGCTTCCACCGCGGCGTTCAACGCCAGGATATTGGTCTGGAACGCGATACCGTCGATGACCGAGATGATCTCAGCGATCTTCTTCGACGACGCCTCGATGGCCGTCATCGTGGTGACCACCTGGCCGACCACCTCGCCGCCCTGCGAGGCGACACCATGCGCGCCGATGGCGAGCTGGTTGGCCTGGCGTGCATGCTCGGCATTCTGCTTCACGGTGGAGGTCAGCTCCTCCATCGATGCCGCCGTCTCTTCCAGGTTAGCCGCCTGCTGCTCGGTACGCCGCGACAGGTCGGTGTTGCCCGAGGCGATCTCACCTGCCGCAAGGTTGATGCTGGATGCACTGGCCTGGATGCGACCGACGATCTGCTTGAGCTGATCGACCGTGGCATTGCAGTCATCACGCATGCGCGCGAACACACCATGGAAATCGCCCTGCATGCGCACGGTCAGGTCACCGCGCGAGATGGCCTGCAGCAGGGTCGAGACCTGTACCAGGTTCTCGTCGGTGGTCTGCATCAGGCGATTGAGCCCCGCCACCATGTCGCGGAAATCGTAGGCGAAGCGATCCTCGTCACCACGCAGGCTGAAGTCACCTGCCGCAGCGGCGGTTGCCAAGCGGCGGATCTCGCTGTTGATCGCCGACAGGCTGCTCTTGGTCTCATCCATCGCCTGGGTGATCGCCGCCTTCTCGCCGGGCAATGGATCCATGTCCACCGACAGGTCGCCACGCGCGTAGTGCTTCATCACCTCGATCAAGCGGTTCTGCACCTGCACGTGCGAGCCGACCAGCGCATTGGTCTCGTGCACCATGCGCCCGTAGTCGCCGGGGAACGCGCTTTCATCCATGCGGTAGCTGAGGCTGCCGGCATCGTGCTGGCGGGCCAGCTCGCCCTGTGCCGCCATCACCGACTGCAACTGTGCCTGCATGCGCTGCATCGACTTCAGCAGCTGGGTCACCTCGTCATTGCCGGTGGCGTCGATGCTGCTGTCCAGACGGCCATTGGCGATGCCATCGGCCAGCTTCACCGCTCCTTCCAGCGGGCGGGTCAGGCTGCGGGTGATCGCCCAGGCCGCCAACGTGCCCAGCAACAGGCTCAGTGCCCCGAACGCGATCGATAGCGTGCCGGTCCACGATTCTGTTGCGCGGTACTCTTCGCGGCTGCGTTCGGTCAGCGTTTCCTGATGGCGCAGCAGGGCCGAAATGGATTCATTCCAGGCCGTTGCCAATCCGTGCTCGGCCAGCAGCTCCTTCGCTGCGCCATCAAAATCCCCGGACTTCATGCGCTCATGCAGTTGCTGGGTTGACGCATCGGTGGCCTTGCGGGCGGCCTCGATGCGTGCAACCAGGGTGTCGCCGGTAGCATCACGCGGAATCTTGATGTACTTGGCCCAGATACCGTCATAGGTCCGCGACAACTCCTGGGCACGCTGGTAATCCTTGTCGAACTCGTCACCACGCTTGATCACCATCAGGCGGCGATGCATCAGCACTGCGTTGTTGGTATCAAGCATGTCATTCAACAAACGCATCTTCACCATGTTGACGTCCACCACTTTCTCGAACTGGGCGGACTTCAGGTGATTTCCATACAGCACGAGGCCGACGATGGCCATGATGAACAGCAGCAGCAGACCGAAGCCGGCGCCAAGCCGGGATCCCACACGGAGATTACGTAAGGCAAGCATCTCAATTCCCTTGATCGTGGCCGTACGTTCGATGGCGGCGCAGCGACGGGAAACTTTACGGGACTTTATATATGGACCGATCCAAATACATGAAACTGTGCAGGTAGTCAGAAAATAAACAAGCGGATAATGGCGCCATATCATTTATCGAATACCGCTGACACGCCAGCGCCCGATGAAAATCACATGGATTTAACGCCATAATCACGCCAGGCCCTGTGCACGATGATCCTGGATTATCTGCACATGACAGAACTGTCCCGGACCGGGCATGTCATGACATGGCGACGCCCGGGACGGCTACAGTCGGCAGATGACCCGGATCCTGCACATCGAAGGCGCGTCCATCAACGACATCGCCAGTCTCTACGTGGAAATCAATCGCGTGTTCATGGCCGACGAAGACTGGCAGCTGGGACCCAGCCTGGACGCGTTGAATGATCTGCTGTGGGGTGGCTACGGCGCTCTCGCTGGTCATGCCTCCACCACGGTTGTGTGGCGCGACATCGAGCACAGCCGCGAAGCACTGGGCCGCAGGACCACCCAGGCCTGGCCGCAGTCAAAACTCGATCAGGCCGGCACCTTCAACACCGCGGTGATCGCCGACCAGCTGGCGGCGCTGCAACAGGGCCAGGGACAGACCTACTTCGAGATCGTGATGGAGATCTTCAACGGCCACCCGCAGGTCACGCTGGTCCCCGCCTGAGCACGCACCAACCACAGCGTGTTCGCCTCAGAGCTTGGCCAGGGCCTCACCCAGCCGCTTCGGGAACGCGACCTCGCTGGCCAGATGCCACGCGCGCGCATCCGCGCCCAAACGGCTCCACTCCAGCGCATCCATCGCCAAGGCACGCTCGATGGCCTGTTCCAGCGCCGCCTCGTCCACGTGCCAGGTCCTGGACAAGTGGCAGGGCTGGCCCTCATGGGCAGCAACGAGGATGCCACGACTGTCGTCGATCATCTGGTTCATCGGCGCGCCATCGCAGGTGATCACCACCGCCGCACAGCTCATCGCCTCCACCAGGTAGTGGCCCCAGCCTTCCGTCTGCGACAGGCACAGGTGGAACGCATGTTCGTTCTGCAGGCGCTGCACTTCCTCATCGGGCAGGCGCTCGCGGACGATCCGCAGGTTCGCGGCACCGCCCTCGTCCTCGTCCGAAGGACCACTCCGCAGGACGGTCAGCAACGGCCACTCCGGATGGCGCTTCCAGACCTCGACCAGCGTTGCCGTGCCCTTCATGCGACTGGTACCAGCTGCATGCAGGAAGCTGCGCGGCTTGCGCGGTACCGAAGGGTCGTGACGGTCACGACTGCAGAAGCCGACCTCCAGCGCGCGCAGGCCAAGCGCATTGAAGATGCGCGTGGCTTCTTCGGTCTTGGTCAGCAGTGCATCGAACCGCGGCAGGATGCGCAGGCTGCGTGCAGACACCCATTCCGGATTCGGAATCAGCAGGTTGACCTTCGCCAGGCCGAAGCTTGCCGGCCGGACATGCTCCAGCGAGATGTTGATGTCGAACCGTGCCGGCTTCCGGCCCAGGCTCAGCCACGAGGCCAGCAGCCTGCGCAGGCGCATCCCGCGCAGCTTCCAGGCGCCGCCATTGCGTACCGCATCCAGACGGCTGACGGTCACCTCGTGCCCGAGCTGCTGCAGCGAGCGCTCGATCACCTGGATGTCATGGGACAGGCCACGCTGGTTGTCGGCGGCCAGCAGATGGATATGTGCCATCAGCGGGCACTCCCTTCCCGGTGCAGGTTGCGCGCAGGCAATGCGGTCGCCAGCATGAAGCCCAGCACCAGGTAGAAATAGAACGAATGCGGCATCGCCCGGTAGAACACGTTGTCCGTGAACGCCGAGAGTGCGTAGACAATGACCACGGCAAGTCCTGCGGTGGCGATCATCGCGGTCGTCTCATCGGCATGGCCGAGACGTCGCGCGAAGTGGATGCCGGGCAGGATGAAGATCAGCAGCATGATCACCAACAGCGGCACACCTCCGGTCGCCGCCGCTTCCAGGTATTCGTTGTGCGGGTGGTTGTAACGTACGATCGAGTCGGAGACCTCGCCGCGGGCGATACCTTCGCGTGCATAGGTGCCGAACTGGTTCAGGCCAACACCGGCCAACGGGTGCTCCGCGAAGGCGTCGACCGCCACGCCCCACATGGCAATGCGCTCGCGGACCGAGCCAACCTCGTTCTCCTGGCTGAAACCGGAGATTTCGCCACTGACCTCACCGAAGCGCTGGATGACCTGATGGTTCAGCATGGTGGTGGCACCGGCCACGCCGATGACCAGCGCCCCGACAAAGGCCAACGCGCCGCGCCAGCGCCGGGTGCGCCGGACGTGCACGGCGATCACCATCAGCATTGCGGGAATGAACGCCAGGATCGGCCCCCGGCTCTGCGCCAGGATCGAACCGTAGACGCCCACCGCGATGGCGATGCTGTGCAGCCAGCGCTCGGCCGGATGGACGGTCGGCTGGATCAGCCGGATGACCGAAAACAGCGCCATGCACAGCGTGACCATGGTGAACTCGATGGCCGTCCACTCACCACCGCTGAAACCATGTGCGCGTTCCAGCCCCATCATGTGGTGCTGCACGATGCACGAGCCACCGAAGATCAGGGTCGACAAAGCGAAGATCTTCCAGATCAGTCGCCAGTCCAGGGCGGTGGCGAACACCGCGGCCGTGCCCAGGTAGATCAGTGTCTGTGCCGGAAGGTCCAGTTCGTTCCAGCGCAGGCCGTGCCAGCCGATGCTGTAAAAGGCGTAGGCCAGGCGCAGCAAGCAGACGATCACGATGAACCGGGCGATGTGGTAGCGCAGTCGGACATCGGGCTGGCGGCGGATCAGGACCACGCCGGTGACCAGCAGGGCCAGCAGCAGCACCGCCTTCAGCAGGTTGTAGGGTGCGGATCCGGCAAGCGGGACAAGGGCGACCAGAATGCTGAGCAGGACGGTACGCCAGGTGTAACGAGGTTCGGCGGCCGTGCTGGCTGCAGTCATGCTTGTTCTTTCCATCAACGCCCGCCCGGGGATGAGTTGCCCCGGTTTCCATGGAGGCCGTTTGGCGGAAATCGCCGGGGCTGACACTACCGTGGGGGCCTACGGAAATCAACCAAACCACAGGTGTATGGGCGTGTGGCGTTGGCCTGCAGACAGCCCGGCCAACGGCCCTGCCCGGAGCACCGACGCTGCGGATCACCGACCGCCCCAGGTCGCTACACTAACGGCCCTGCCGGCCGTGGTCGCATGGCCACGCCCCGACGCCCTGCCCAAGACGCGAAACGCCCCAAGTGACTGATACAAAAGACAACACCAGCAACGCCAAGGCGTCCAAGGACCACACCCCGCTGATGAAGCAGTTCTTCGCGGCCAAGTCCGACCATCCGGACCTGCTGCTGTTCTTCCGCATGGGTGACTTCTACGAGCTGTTCTACGATGACGCCCGCAAGGCGGCACGGCTGCTGGACATCACCCTGACCCAGCGCGGCAGCTCCGGCGGCGCGCCGATCCCGATGGCCGGCGTACCCGTGCATGCCTACGAAGGCTACCTGGCACGGCTGGTGGCACTGGGCGAATCGGTGGCGATCTGTGAACAGATCGGCGACCCGGCCCTGGCCAAGGGCCTGGTCGAACGCAAGGTGGTGCGCATCGTCACCCCCGGCACGGTCACCGACGAGGCCCTGCTGGATGAACGCCGCGACACCCTGCTGATGGCGCTGTCGCGCAGCAAGCAGGGTTACGGCCTGGCGTGGGCCGACCTGGCCGGTGGCCGCTTCCTGGTCAACGAGGTGGAAACCGACGACGCACTGGAAGCCGAGCTGGCACGGCTGGAACCGGCCGAACTGCTGGTGCCCGACGAGGAAAACTGGCCGGAATTCCTGCGCCAGCGTACCGGCGTGCGCCGCCGCGCACCGTGGCTGTTCGACGCCGACAGCGGGCGCCGCCAGCTGCTGGCCTTCTTCAAGCTTCATGATCTGAGCGGCTTCGGCATCGATGACAAGCCGCGCGCCACTGCAGCAGCCAGCGCCCTGCTCGGCTATGTGGAGGAGACCCAGAAGCAGCGCCTGCCGCACCTGACCTCCATCGCGATGGAAACCGCCGGCGAAGCGATCGCGATGAATGCAGCAACACGCCGCCATCTGGAACTGGACACGCGCGTCGACGGCGATACCCGCAATACCCTGCTGGGCGTGCTCGACAGCACGGTGACGCCGATGGGCGGACGCCTGCTGCGGCGCTGGCTGCATCGCCCGCTGCGCCTGCGCGAGGTACTGGTACAGCGCCACCACGCAGTGGAAACGCTGATCGACCGCGGCAGCGATGCTGACATCCGCGAGCAGTTCCGTCGCCTCGGCGATCTCGAACGCATCCTCACCCGCGTCGCCCTGCGCTCGGCGCGCCCGCGCGACTTCTCTACCCTGCGTGATGGCCTCGGCCTGCTGCCAGCCGTGCGCGACGTGCTGGCACCGCTGGATTCGCCGCGCCTGCAGGCCCTGCACGCCGCACTCGGCGAGCACGACGAATGCGCGCACCTGCTGGCCAGCGCCATCGCCGAGATGCCGCCGCTGAAGCTGAGCGATGGTGGCGTGCTGGCCGACGGCTTCGATGCCGAGCTGGATGAACTGCGCCGCCTGTCCACCCATGCCGACCAGTTCCTGGTCGACCTGGAAGCACGTGAGCGCGAAAGCAGCGGTATTGCCACCCTGAAGGTGGGCTACAACCGCGTGCACGGCTACTACATCGAAATCAGCAAGGGCCAGTCCGATCGTGCCCCGGTGCACTATACCCGCCGGCAGACGCTGACCAATGCCGAGCGCTACATCACCGAAGAGCTGAAGGCTTTCGAGGACAAGGTGCTGTCCGCGCGCGACCGTTCGCTGTCGCGCGAGAAGTACCTGTACGAGCAGCTGCTGGATACCCTCGGCGGGCAGCTGGAACCGCTGAAGCAGTGTGCTGCCGCGCTGAGCGAACTGGACGTGCTGGCCGGCTTCGCCGAACGCGCGCAGGCGCTGGACTGGGCACGCCCGGAACTGCAGGCCGAGCCCTGCCTGAAGATCGAGCGTGGCCGCCACCCGGTGGTCGAGGCGGTGCGCGAGCAGCCGTTCGAACCGAACGACCTGGACCTGCATCCGGACCGTCGCATGCTGGTCATCACCGGCCCGAACATGGGTGGTAAATCGACCTACATGCGGCAGAACGCGCTGATCGTGCTGCTGGCCCACATCGGCAGCTTCGTGCCGGCCAGCCGTGCGCTGATCGGCCCCATCGACCGTATCCTCACCCGCATCGGCGCCGGTGATGATCTGGCACGCGGGCAGTCGACCTTCATGGTCGAGATGGCCGAGACCAGCTACATCCTGCATCACGCCACCGCGCATTCGCTGGTGCTGATGGACGAGATCGGTCGTGGCACCTCCACCTACGACGGGCTGGCCCTGGCCGATGCCGTGGCGCGCCACCTCGCCTATGAGAACCGCTGCTACACGCTGTTCGCGACCCACTACTTCGAACTGACCGCATTGGCCGACGAGCAGCACGAAGGCGGCCGCAGCGGCATCGCCAACGTGCACCTGGATGCGGTCGAGCACGGTGAGGCGCTGGTGTTCATGCATGCGGTGAAGGATGGCCCGGCCAACCGCAGCTTCGGCCTGCAGGTGGCCGCGCTGGCCGGTCTGCCGCGCGCCACCGTGGCGCAGGCACGGCGCCGCCTGGCCGAGCTGGAGCAGCGCGGCGGTGAAAGCCATGCCGCCGAGCTGGCGCCGCAGGCGCTGGATGCACCGCAGCAATTTGGCCTGTTCGCGGCACCGTCGAGCAAGGCACAGGAAGCACTGGCCGCGATCGACCCCGACGAACTGACCCCGAAGCAGGCGCTGGAAGCGTTGTACCGGTTGAAGGCGCTGCTGTAACCGCAGCGCACGCCCATGGCCTCCCGCCGCCTTGCGGGAGGCCCATCGAAAGGTTGCGCAAATCTGATTCTGCGTTCCAATTGACAGAATCTATCAACCTGAATGAATCATTCGATTATTCATTTCATCTGGCCATAGCTAAAGTCGAGTGAAGATGTTTCTCCCACGTCTTCACCGCCACCAGGAGCCAGCCGATGAGCCAGTCCGACAACAACAACGCCAAGTGCCCTTACCACAGCGCCCCGTCGCCTGAGGAAGGCGCCCAGCAGCAGCGCGAGCTGAGCACCACGCCGAAGCAGAAGCATGGTGACGATCCGGTCACGCCGATGACCACGGCCTTCGGCGCACCGGTGGTGGACAACCAGAACAGCAAGACCGCCGGCCCGCGCGGCCCGCTGCTGATGGAAGACGTCTGGCTGCTGGAAAAGCTGGCCAACCTCAACCGCGAGATCATTCCCGAGCGCCGCATGCACGCCAAGGGCTCGGGCGCGTTCGGCACCTTCACTGTCACCCACGACATCAGCAAGTACACCCGCGCCAGGCTGTTCGAGAAGGTCGGCAAGCAGACCGAGATGTTCGCCCGCTTCACCACGGTAGCCGGCGAGCGCGGTGCCGCCGACGCCGAGCGCGACATCCGCGGCTTCGCGCTGAAGTTCTACACCGAAGAAGGCAACTGGGACCTGGTCGGCAACAACACCCCGGTGTTCTTCCTGCGCGACCCGCGCAAGTTCGCCGACCTCAACAAGGCGGTCAAGCGCGACCCGCACACCAACCTGCGCAGCGCGCGCAACAACTGGGATTTCTGGACGCTGCTGCCCGAAGCCCTGCTGCAGGTGACCGTGGTGATGAGCGACCGCGGCATCCCGCGCAGCTTCCGCCACATGCACGGCTTCGGCTCGCATACCTACAGCTTCACCAATGCCGACAGCGAACGCTTCTGGGTCAAGTTCCATTTCGTCAGCCAACAGGGCATCGAATCGCTGACCGACGCGCAGGCGCAGATCCTGGTCGGCCATGACCGCGAAAGCCACGGCCGCGACCTGTTCGCCGCCATCGAGAAGGGCGACTTCCCGAAGTGGAAGCTGTTCATCCAGGTCATGCCTGAGCTGGACGCGGAAACCTACCGCGTGCATCCGTTCGACCTGACCAAGGTGTGGCCGAAGAGCGACTACCCGCTGATCGAAGTGGGCCAGTTCGAACTGAACCGCAACCCGGTCAACTGGTACCAGGACGTGGAGCAGTCGGCGTTCGCACCGAGCAACCTGGTGCCGGGCATCGGCCCGTCGCCGGACAAGATGCTGCAGGCACGCCTGTTCGCCTATTCCGATGCGCAGCGTTACCGTCTGGGCGTGAACCACCACCAGATTCCGGTGAACGCGGCGCGCTGCCCGGTGCACAGCAACCACCGCGATGGTGCGATGCGCGTGGATGGCAACTACGGTGGCCTGCCGCACTACGAGCCGAACAGCTACGGCCAGTGGCAGGAGCAGCCGGCATACCGCGAGCCGCCGATGAAGATCCGGGGCGACGCCGACTTCTGGAACTTCCGTGAGGACGACGCCGACTACTTCAGCCAGCCCGGTGCATTGTTCCGCAGCTACAACCAGGCGCAGAAGGAACGCCTGTTCGCCAACACCGCCCGCGCCCTCGGCGATGCGCCAGATTTCATCAAGCAGCGCCACATCGACAACTGCAACAAGGCCGACCCGGCCTATGGTGCCGGCATCGCTGCGGCCCTGAAGGCGCTGGCCGGCCAACCGTCCGACCCGTTCAAGCCTGCACAGCCGGACGCGGACTTCCCCGCTGCGACCCCGGGTGCGGAAGACATCGAGCTCTGATCGCCCTCCCCTGCGTACGGCACGCCGCCTCCCCGTGAGGCGGCGTCGCCGTTTTAACGGTCCGCGTCGTACCTTCTGCACGCCCAACCCCAATCGAGGATTCCCCAGATGAGCCTGACCGATGAACTTCTGACCAAGTTGCAGGGCGCCCCGCTGCAACAGGTGTCGCAGCAGCTTGGCATCAGCGATACCCAGGCTTCCGGCGCGATCAGTGCCGCACTGCCGGTGCTGATGGGCGCGCTGGGCAACAACGCCTCGCAGCCACAGGGCGCACAGGCGCTGCTCGGCGCATTGCAGAACAATCACAGCGGCCTGGACCTGGGCAGCGTGCTCGGTTCGGTGCTGGGCGGCGGCGGCGGTGCGGCCAGCGATGGCGCCGGTATCCTCGGCCACATCTTCGGCGGCAGCCAGCAGAAGGTGGAAACCGGCCTGGCCCAGGCCACCCAACTCGACAGCGGCCGCACCAGCCAGCTGCTGCAGATCCTTGCTCCCATCGTGATGGCCTTCCTGGCACAGCGCCTGGGCGGCGGCCAGGCCGATGCCGGCTCGCTCAGCCAGGCCCTGGGCCAGGAAAAGCAGCAGGTGCAGCAGCAGGGTGGCCTGGCCGGTGGCCTGCTCGGCAGCCTGCTGGACCAGGACGGTGATGGTCAGCTGGGCGTGGGCGATCTGTTCAAGCTGGGCGGCAATCTGCTCGGCGGCAAGCGCTGACGGAAAGCCTCGCCGGGCATGGGCCGGCGCTATCGGCATCTCCATGGGTAGCGCCGGGCCATGCCCGGCGGCTTACTGGTTGCCCGCCTTCAAACGCTGCAGGATCGGTGCGAACAAGGGCGCCTGCATCAAGCGCGGCGGCTCGACATGGCGGCCCTTTTCCTGCGCCTGCCAGTACGACCACGGCAGCGGCTTGTCGCCCAGTTCGTAGTCCATGCCGTCCCAGCCATCCTCGCGGAAGGCGTAGAAGGCCCAGTGCACCTTGTCCTGTTCCAGCACCTGCAGCACATCCTGCAGGTAGCGGCTGCAGTCCGGCCATCGCCGCATGCAGCCGAATTCGGCCACCACCATGCGGTTGGCACCGACACCATGCGAGGCGGCCCACGTCATCGGCTGCTGCAGGTAACGGCGTACACGCGCCGCATCCCAACGCTCGCTGCCTCCACCGAACGGCACCTGTGCCGGATAACGCCAGGGCTTGGCGCGCGTCTGGTTCGACGCACTGGTTGCCGCGTACGGCTCGTACATGTGCACGCTGTACAGCAGCTTCGAATCCGCCAACGGTGCCGGCCAGTAGTTGAAACCGTCGGCGGCGGCGTACCAGCCCGCATCCAGCATCAGCGGCATCGTGGCGTCGACCTCGCGGATGCTGGCAATCAACCCGGAATAAAAGCGGCGCAGGTCGCGTGGGCCGTCCTGCACACCGGCATACCACTGCTTCATCGCCTCGCTGGACGCATGCTCGGCCAGGCCTGCACCGTACTCGGGCACCGGTTCATTGATGAGATTGTAGGCGGCCAAGGCAGGATGATCCTTCAGCGCCGTGGCCAGATCGTGCCAGAAACGCCGGGCGGGCTCCTGGTTGTCGAAGGACTGCCACAGGCGCTGGTCGACCACATCGCCGTTGTGCTGCTTCCAGCGCAGTAACGGCAGCGACAGGGGCGTCAGCACCACTTTCAGCCCGGCCGCATCGGCGTCATCCAGCACCCGCCGCAGCGTGGCCAGGTCGGCCGGAACCAGTCCACGATAGTCATCGGCGTTGCCGATCAGAAAGTCACGACCGCCCTGCCCCTTCCACTTGTCCGGCACCAGCCGCACCCAGGTCGCACCGGTCGCACGCAGCGCCTCGAAGTATTTCCGGTCCGGAGGCGACATGTTCATGCTGTTGCCACCGCGTTGCGGTACGTCCCAGAAGGTGATGTCGGCAGCGTGCAGTTGCGCAGCAGCAAGCAGGGACAGGCATAACAGCAGACGACGCATGGGCAGGCCTCCGATAGGTGAAAAACCAGCCTGCCCAGCGCAATCCGAACGCACCGTGACCGGCGCCCTCTTTCGCACCGCGATAGGAACAATCCGTTGGAATCAGGATTTCGCTACAGCGCGTCGATGTCGCCCAACGCCCGGATCAAACGCCGCGCGCGCTTGTCCGGCTTGTGTTCCGGCGGCTGGAAACCATCGCGTGCCGCGATGCGCAGTGCACGCTGTTCGGCACGGCGCGCCTTCGAAGCCTCGCTCTCGGCATACAGCTGCTGTGCCGTTGGCGCCGGCCCGCGCTGGTCGCTCAGGCCCAGCACCTGGATCTCGAAATGCTCCTCGCCACGATCCACCTGCAGCTGTTCACCCACGCGTACCGCGCGCGAGGACTTCGGGCGCTGCCCGGCCACGCTGACCTTGCCGGTCTCGATGGCCTGCTTGGCCAGGCTGCGGGTCTTGAAGAAACGGGCCGCCCACAACCAGATGTCCAGGCGGACACTGGGCGACAACGGGGAAAGCTCAGGCATCGGTGCGGACTACTCCGGTGGCTTGTTCAGAGGGCGCGGATGGTCGGGGTCGGTGCGGCAGCCGCTGCCCCCGATCAACGTGGGTACACCGGCGGACAGGTCCTGGCGCTGGCTGCCGACCAGGCACTCGGGACGGTCGGTCGGCCGCACCTGGGTATCGCCCAGCCGGTCACCTGTCGAACATGCGGCCAGTACAACGCCGATCAAGGCCAAGGCCATGCTCCGCTTCACCCGCAGTCGTTGATGCATTGCCACATCCCGCAAACCGGCTTGGTGCTAGTGTGCGCCTCCCGGGATTCGATCACCACTCCATGGCCAAAGCGCCGCTTGACCTGACCTCCGGCCCGATCGGCCGCAATCTCCTGCTGTTCTCCCTGCCGATCCTGGCCGGCAACATCGCGCAGTCGCTGAACGGTTCGGTGAATGCGGTATGGGTGGGGCGCTTCCTCGGCGAGGCGGCACTGACCGCCACCGCGAACGCCAACAACATCATGTTCTTCCTGATCGGCTCGGTGTTCGGCTTCGGCATGGCCTCGACCATCCTGATCGGCCAGGCCATCGGTGCGCGCGACATCGCGCAGGCGCGGCGCGTGGTCGGTACCAGCGCCACCTTCTTCATCGGCCTGTCGGTGATCATCGCCATCGCCGGCTGGTTCATGGCGCATCCGCTGCTGGCAGCGATGGGCACGCCGGCTGCCTCGCTGCCGCTGGCCGAGGCTTACCTGCAGATCATCTTCCTGGCGATGCCGACGCTGTACGCGTTCGCCTTCCTCACCGCCGCGCTGCGCGGTGCCGGTGATTCACGCACGCCGTTCCGTTTCCTGATGGTGTCGGTGGCGCTGGACATCGTGCTGAATCCGGTGCTGATCTTCGGCATGGGACCATTCCCCGCGCTGGGTATCGCCGGATCGGCCTGGGCCACGCTGGTCGCGCAGACGCTGTCGCTGGCCGGCCTGCTGCTGTACATGCGGCACAAGCGCCACACGTTGTGGCTGGGCCGTGCCGACATGCGCCTGCTCAAGCTCGACCTGACCATCCTCAAGGCGCTGGTGATCAAGGGCGTCCCGATGGGCCTGCAGATGGTGCTGATCTCACTGTCGGTGATCCTGTTGATGACCATGGTCAACCAGTACGGCACCGACACCGGGGCCGGTTACGGCGCCGCGCTGCAATTGTGGAACTACCTGCAGATGCCCGCGATGGCAATCGGTGCGGCATGCTCGACGATGGCCGCGCAGAACGTCGGCGCACAGCGCTGGGACCGCGTGCGCGGCACCGCGCGGCAGGGCGTGCTGTTCAACTTCCTGCTGACCGGCGCGCTGATCCTGCCGCTGGTGCTGTTCGATCGGCAGCTGCTGGCGCTGTTCCTGCCGCCGGCCAGCGAGGCGCTGGACATCGCCCGCCACCTCAACCATGTGGTGATCGGTTCGTTCCTGTTCTTCGGCGTCAGCTTCGTGATCTCCGGCGTGGTGCGCTCCACCGGCGCGGTGATTCCGCCGCTGCTGATCCTGGCCGGCTCGCTGTGGGGCGTGCGCGTACCGTTCGCCGAGCTGCTGCAGCCGTACTGGGGCGCCGATGCGATCTGGTGGAGTTTCCCGGTCAGCTCGCTGGTGTCGATGCTGCTGTCGCTGGCGTATTACCGCTGGGGTGGCTGGCGCAAGGCCACGATGATCGGCAAGCCGTCGCATGCCGAGGAACTGGCCACGCCGTCGGAGATCCCGGCCTGCCCACCCTCGCCGGTGGCCGACCCGGATGCCGCACTGGAGTCAGCGCCGCCACGTTAGTACTGACCGCCGGTGATTACCACGGTAGTGCCGGCCGCTGGCCGGCAGCTTCATGCCTCTCCGGAAGCATCACGCAACAGCCGGCCAGCGGCCGGCTCTACCGCTTCTTTTTCGCCGCGTTGAACTTAGCCGCTTCGCGCAGCAGCGCCTTCAATGCCGCGGCATCGGGCATCGCGCCTTCATGGATGTCGATCGCACGTCGCGTGTTGCCTTCCAGGCTGGCATTGAACAGGCCTTTCGGGTCGGCCAGCGCCGCACCATGGGCGAAGGTCAGCTTCACCGCCTGTTTGTAGGTTTCGCCAGTGCACAGGATGCCGTCGTGCTCCCACACCGGCGTGCCGCGCCACTTCCAGGTTTCCTGCACGTCGGGCAGCGCTTCATGGATCAACGCGCGCACGCGCGTCAGCGTTTCGCCACGCCAGTCGCCCAGCTCGGCGATGCGTGCATCGATCAGTTCGGCAGCCGGGGTTCCGGCATCATCAGGGTTCGGCGCGTGCGTGGCCATCAGCGGTTCTCGTCGGCAAGCAGATCGGAACGGTGGGCTTACATGCGCTCGCCGGGCAATGCCGCGGCCTGGCGCACCCAGTCAAGGAATTGGGCTTCATCCAGCACGCCGTCCTGTGCAATGTGCAGGTAGCGCGTGTCTGCGCTCCTGGACGGCTCGGGCGGTATCGGCTTCAGTGCGGCGCCCCGGAAAAATGCCACCTTGATGTAGCGGGTGAAGCAATGGAAGCTGAGGAACCAGCCCTCGCCCTTGGCAACCGCATACATCGGCGAATTCCACTTCACCGCCTTGTGCACGCCGGGCACGGCCTGCTCGATCAGCGCATCCAACCGCGCGCCGAGCGGTCGCTTCCAGTCCGGCATCGCCGCGATATAGGCCTGCACCGTAGCATCGCCCTCGCCCTTGGCGATCTGCGGGTTACCACCGGACAGCAGCTTGGGCGCGGTGGAGGGTGCGGTTCGCTTGGCAGGCATCGCACGGCACGTCCATCAGGATGAAGCGGCAGCCTAGCGCGACGGGTGCCTGTCGGTCACGGCGCGGTGCGCCATCGGCTCAGTCCGCCTGACGGGCCAGGAACTGCCGCCAGTCCGGTAGCTTGCGGTGGCGTCGCAGCGAGCGCATCAGGGCCGCCATCACGATACCAAACAGGGCACCGGCCAACAGACCGGCCAACAACAGCAGCACCAGTGGGCGCTCGCTGCCCTGCCACAACATCAGCCACATCAGGCCGGTCCAGAACAGCCCGAACAGCAGGCCCTGCACCAGCGCGTTGGTGGCGAAGCCGGCCAGGATCGGCGGCGGCAGTGCGATGCCCATGCGCCACAACAACCGGTGCAGCAACGGTGCCGACTGCACCCGCGCCAGCCCCTTGCCGTCGAGGAAGCGCAGCGCGGCCTGGATCACGGCGGGATAGCGTGGGTTGATCTCGTTCATCGCCTGATCGTGGCCGATGCGATGCCGAAAACGCAAACGGCCACCCGAAGGTGGCCGTCGCGGCAACAACCGAAGTTGTTTATCAGGCCTTTTCGGCCAGACGGGCAGCCTTGGCGGCAGCAGCGGCAGCCAGGTCTTCCTTGATGCGGGCAGCCTTGCCTTCCAGGCCACGCAGGTAGTACAGCTTGCCGGCGCGGACCTTACCACGACGCTTCACCTCGACCGAGTCGATGATGGCGCTGTGGGTCTGGAAGACGCGCTCGACGCCGTAGCCGTGCGAGATCTTGCGGACGGTGAACGAGGAGTTCAGGCCGCCGTTCTTGGTCGCGATCACAACGCCTTCATAGGCCTGCACGCGCTCGCGGGCACCTTCCTTCACCTTCACGTTGACGACAACGGTGTCGCCCTGGCTGAACTTCGGCAGTTCGCGGGTGATCTGGGCGGATTCGAATTCCGCGACGATGGACTTGTTCAGCTTGCTCATGGGTTACACCGATTCTTGTTCGGGTGGGCGTGTCGTTTCGACAACGTAGGCTGATGCAGTCACTGGACTGTGCTGCACGTTTGTTGTGGGTACTGCGCGCGCCGGCCGAAGCTGGCGGTAATTGGCCATGATAGCCGAAAAAGCCAGCCCTGCGCTAGGGGCTGGCCTTCTGTTTCCGGGCCTGGCGGGCCTGGTCGAGCAGTTTTCGGTCGGTCTTGCCCAGTGCCTGTTCATCCAGCAGGTCCGGGCGCCGCTGCGCGGTCCGGACCAGCGACTGCTGGCGGCGCCAAGCGGCGATGGCCGCATGGTTGCCCGAGCGCAGCACCTCCGGCACGTCACCCAGCGGATGCTGGGCCGGCTGGCTGTAATGCGGGCAGTCGAGCAGGCCCAGGTCACCTTCGAAGCTGTCCTGGGCGGCCGATTCAGCATCGTTCAGGGCACCGTCCTGCAGACGGGCCACGGCGTCGATGATCACCGCCGCGCCCAGCTCACCGCCGGACAGCACGTAATCGCCAAGGGAAATCTCCTCGTCGACATTGGCTTCCAGGAAGCGCTCGTCGATGCCCTCGTAGCGGCCGCAGAGCAGGACCATGCGCGGCAACGCCGCCAGTTCCCGCACTTTGGCCTGGGTCAACGGCGCACCCTGCGGGCTGAGATGGATCACCCGCGCCGGGGTCGGATCAGCATCGCGGATCGCCTGCAGGCAGGCCTGCAGCGGCTCGATCAGCATCACCATGCCCGGGCCACCGCCGAACGGACGGTCGTCCACCCGGCGGTAGTTGCCTTCAGCGTAATCACGGGGGTTCCAGCCGTGCAGGCTGAACAGGCCCTTCTCCTGCGCACGCCCGACCACGCCCAGTCCGGCGGACTGGGCGAGGAACTCGGGGAACAGGGTGATGACGTCGAAACGCATGCTCACACTCAGAACTCGGGGTCCCAGTCGACCACGACCAGGTTGGCCTCGAAGTCGACCGACTTGACGAACTCCGGCAACACGAACGGAATCATCCGCTCACGATCGCCGCGCACGACCACCACATCGTTGGCGCCGGTGCTGAACAGGTGCGAGACCTGGCCCAGGGCAACGCCCTCGGTGGTCTTCACATCCAGGCCTTCAAGGTCGACCCAGTAATACTCATCGGCATTCGGCGGTGGCAGTGCACTGCGGGCCACGTAGACCTCGGTGCCATGCATCGCCTCGACCGCATCGCGATCTTCGATGCCCGGAAAACGGGCCACCAGATGCTTGCCGCTGTCGCGGCCACGGGCGCCTTCAAGCGTCGATTCCTGCCCGTTGGGGCTGCGCAGGATCCACGGCTGGTAACGGAAAATAGCGGAACGCGGCTCGGTCCAGGACTCGAGCTTTATTTCGCCGCGCACACCAAAAGCGCCGACAATCCTGCCCAGCAGGATGCGGCGCTCATTATCTTTCATCTGCGTTCAACCAGACGGGCCGCGCCAGGCGCGGCCCTTCGGGATCAGGCCGCAGCGGCCTGGGACTTGGCCGCTTCCTTGATCAGGTTGCGGACCTTTTCAGTCGGCTGGGCGCCGTTCTTGACCCAATGGTCAACACGGGCCAGATCCAGCTCGATGCGCTTCTCGCCACCCTGTGCAACCGGGTTGTAGAAGCCGACGCGCTCGATGTTGCGGCCATCACGGGCGCTGCGAACGTCGGTCACGATGATGTGGTAGAACGGACGCTTCTTGGCGCCGCCGCGGGTCAGTCGAATCTTGACCATGGTCTTTTTTTTCCTATTGCCCAGTCGCCAGGATGGCGCGGTAAGCCGGCGATTATAGCGGCAGTGTCGGCCGGAGCCAACCCCGGGGTTGGCCAGCCGGGGTCAGATCCCTTTTGCAGGGGACAAGGGATCTGACCCCAATCCCCGCCAGGGCACCGCCGCCAGCACCGCCCTGCCCTGTTCCGCCAGCGCCTGCGAACCCGGCAGGGCATGCCCGTCGATGGCGTCCAGCGCCCACAGGCCGCTGGCGTTGCAGGCAAAGGCCGCCTTCACACCCCCCAGTTCAGCCAGCGCCAGCGGTCGCGTGGCCTGTGGGCCGGGCCAGTGCTGCTTCAGCAAGGCCTCGGCGGTACCGCGCAGGGCTGGCGCCTGCGGCCAGAGCAGCCGCTCACCATCGTGCAAGGCCAGGTTCCAGGTGCTGCCTTCACCCATTTCGCCATCGGCGGTCACGAACAGCACATCGTCGAAACCGTCAGCCATTGCCGCGCGGCGCTCGGCGAACAGGCCGAAGGTGCCGACATGCTTGATGTGCGGCAGTTCGCGCTGCCAGGCCACGCTGCACACACGCTTGGGTGCGGCCAGCGTCACCGGCAAGGACACCGCCACCAGTACGTCCACCGGTACCACGGCCAGCGGATTGCGGAAATCGAAGTGGCGCGAGTACACCGTCACCCGCAGCGAGGCATCAGCCAGCCCAGCCAGCTGCAGGGCCTGCGCCATCCAGGCCTGCAGCTGCACCACAACCAGTTCGCTGCCGAACAGTTCACGGGTAGCGTGCGACAACCGCGCCAGATGCAGGTCCAGTCCCTGCACCGCCCCACCCCGCACCTGCAGCGAGGTGAAGTGGCCGTAGTTGACCAGCGCTGGCAGCAGATCCTCGACCTGTGCTGGCCGGCCGTTGCAGGTCACCGTCATTTCAGCAATGCCTGCGTCTGGCTCCACATGTCGTGCAGCACATCGGCGGCCGGTCGTGCCGGTGCCATCCATGCCGATTGGCCGGCCCAGGCCTGCATTGCGGCCAGCCGGTTTTCCTGCGCTGCCTGCTTGCGCATCGGCGCGGTCAGGCCGCGCTGCACCGGGTACGGGCGCGGCGCCGGCGCACCCTCGGCGGCGGCAGCGCGCACGTAGGCCGTGGCAAGGCCGCGACCCAGGCGGCCACTGAAAGCACGGGTCGGCCAGGTGTCTTCTGGTTCGCTGGCCGCCAATCCATCGGCCCACGCCGAAGCGATCGCCGCTTCGGGCGTGCGCAGGAATGCAGTGCCGATCTGCACCGCGCTGGCACCCAGGGTGAGCGCGGCGGCAATGCCACGGCCATCGGCAATGCCACCGGCGGCGATCACCGGAATCTGCAGGTGGTCGGCCAGGCGTGGCAGCAGCGCGAACAGTCCAACCAGCTGACGCTCGGCCATCGCCGGATCAAATGAACCGCGATGACCACCGGCCTCCACGCCCTGCGCCACCACCGCGTCGGCGCCAGCATCCTGTGCAGCACGCGCTTCAGACAGCGTGGTCGCACAGGCAATCCAGGCAATGCCCGCATCCTTCAGTTGCTGCACGTGGCGCGGCGAAAGCACGCCCATGATGGTCGAGGCCACCTCCGGGCAGGCGGCCAGCAGCGCTGCGAACTGTTCTTCGAAACCGGCGGGCGTGGCGTCGGCAGCACTGGCCGGTACATCCGGTCCCCATTGCGCGAGGAAAGCACGACTGGCTGCCTCGGCGGCGACGTCACGGGTCGCTGCCGGGTCCGGCAACCACAGGTTCACCTGCGCCGGGCCGGTGGAGACGGCGCGGAAGTCATCCATCCAGCGGCCGATATCGGCTGGCGACGACAACACCGCGCCCATCGCGCCCATGCTGCCCGCATTGGCCAGCGCGGCCGACAACGGCACCGGGCAGGCACCGGCCATCGGTGCCAGCAGGATCGGAACGGAAACGTCGAAGCGCTGGCAGAACGCCTCGGCGCGGGAAGTAACAGCGGACATCTGCATGGCGGCCCATCGTTTCGGACAGGCCTCCATGGTGCGCGCAGGACGGGGGTAGAGTCGAGCTTGCTCGACTGTGTGATGCGGCGCCTCGGCGCCGCCCGGAGCATGGGCTCGGGCGCTACATCAGAGTGCGGACGGGGCCCGTATCAACGGAACGGCATGCCGCGGCCGCCCATGGCACCCATCATGCCCTTCATGCTTCGCATCATGCCTTTCATGCCGCCGCCGGCCATCTTGCTCATCATCTTTTCCATCTGCATGTACTGCTTCATGAGCTTGTTGACGTCAGCCGGGGTCACGCCCGAGCCCTTGGCGATGCGCGCGCGGCGCGAGCCATTGAGCAGGTTCGGGTTGCGCCGCTCCTTCTTGGTCATCGAGCTGATGATGGCGATCATGCGCGGCACTTCCTTGCCCTGGCTGACCTGCTGCTTCAGGTGGTCGGGGATGTTGCCCAGGCCCGGCAGCTTGTCCATCAGGCCGCCGATGCCGCCCATGTTCTGCATCTGCTCAAGCTGGTCACGCATGTCGTTCAGGTCGAACTTCTTGCCCTTGGCGACCTTCTCGGCCAGCTTGGCGGCCTTGTCCTTGTCGACCTGCTGCTCGACCTGCTCGACCAGCGACAGCACGTCGCCCATGTCGAGGATGCGGCTGGCGATACGGTCCGGATGGAACACGTCCAGGCCTTCCGGCTTTTCGCTGACACCGACGAACTTGATCGGCTTGCCGGTGATGTAGCGCACGCTCAGCGCGGCACCGCCACGCGCGTCACCGTCGGTCTTGGTCAGCACCACGCCGGTCAGCGGCAGCGCATCGCCGAAGGCCTTGGCGGTGTTGGCCGCGTCCTGACCGGTCATTGCATCGACCACGAACAGCGTTTCAGCCGGGTTGACCGCCGCGTGCAGGGCCTTGATCTCGGCCATCATCGCTTCGTCGATGGCCAGGCGGCCGGCGGTATCGACCAGCAGCACGTCGACGAACGACTTGCGCGCATCGTCAATGGCGGCGCGGACGATGGCTTCCGGCTTCTGGTCGGCGCTGGACGGGAAGAACAGCACGCCGACCTGCTCGGCCAGGGTCTTCAGCTGTTCGATCGCGGCCGGACGGTAGACGTCGGCCGAGACCACCATCACCTTCTTTTTGCGCTTTTCCTTCAGGTGCTTGGCCAGCTTGCCCACGGTAGTGGTCTTGCCGGCGCCCTGCAGGCCCGCCATCAGGATGATCGCCGGGGCCGGGACATTCAGGTTCAGGTCGCTGGCTTCGGCGCCCATCACCGCGGTCAGCTCGTCGCGCACGACCTTGATCAGGGCCTGGCCCGGGGTCAGCGACTTCAGCACTTCCTGGCCGACCGCACGCACCTTGATGCGCTCGATCAGGGCCTGCACCACGGGCAGCGCGACGTCGGCTTCGAGCAGCGCGATGCGGACCTCGCGGGTCGCCTCGCGGATGTTCTCTTCGGTCAGGCGGCCGCGGCCACGCAGGCGCTCGATGGTGCCGGAAAGGCGCTGGGTCAGGGACTCGAACATGCGGTACGACCTGTCTGAAAACGGGGGACAATAAGGCACACAGTATAGCGGGTCCGCCCTGCCCGCCGGACTGCGACGCTACGGCCGTCGCCACCACCGCGGGGGTATGCGAAACTGCAACGATGACAATCGTTCTCATCGCCGTCCTGCTCTACCTGGCTGCCAGTGTCCTGCTGGTGCGCGCGCTCGGCCGCGATGAAACCACCGGCTCCCCGGTCTGGCTGTGGCCGGCCCTGCCAGCGATGCTGCTGCATGGCGGCTACCACGTGATGGTGGCGATGCGCACCAACGGCGGGCCGGACATGCACTTCTTCGCCGCACTGTCGCTGGTCGGCCTGGGCATGGCCTGGCTGACCTCGCTGGTCGGCGCGCGCGGGCGCATGTCGGCACTGGGCGTGGTGGTGTTCCCGCTGGCCGCGGTACTGCTGCTGGCCTACCACGGCTACGGCCACGAACCGAGCAAGGTGCTGGGCTGGCGCCTGGCCAGCCACGCCTGGCTGGCGCTTCTGGCCTACGCCACGCTGAGCATCGCCGCGCTGCTGGCAATCATGCTGTGGCTGCAGGAGCGCGCCCTGCGTCGCCGCGAGTTCCGCCCGTGGCTGCGGGCGCTGCCGCCGCTGGCCGACCTGGAATCGCTGCTGTTCCGGGTGATCACCGTCGGCTTCGCGCTGCTGACCCTGACCCTGGTCACCGGCGTGCTGTTCGTCGACGACCTGCTGGCGCAGAAGCTGGTGCACAAGACCGTGCTGAGCGTGCTGTCGTGGATCGTATTCGGTGTGCTGCTGATCGGCCGCCGACGCTACGGCTGGCGCGGCATGAAAGCGGTGCACTGGACGCTGGCGGCGATGCTGTTGCTGTTGCTGGCGTTCTTCGGCAGCCAGTTCGTGATCGAACTGGTGTTCGGGCATTCGCGATAAAGGCGTGCCGGCCGCTGGCCGGCAATCGCACATGGAGTAGCTCCACGCCATGCGTGGATGCCGTCGGCAGTTCAGGGCACCGGCTGGGCCAGGATCCTGCGTACCGAACGACCGCTGTTGGTGAGGATGTCGTCCACCTGCCAGCAGCCCTGGCCTTCGCGCACCATCGGCAGGCGGGTCAGGTAGGCCGTATTCCATACCGAATAGCGCATTTCAACCTGGCCCGTAGTGGCCGAGATCTCTTTCCAGCTGTATCGCACCGGGCTGTCGATGTCACCATCCTGGGCGTCCAGCCACGGATCGGAATCGATGGTACAGATGCCTTCCTCACGCGTCTGGCAGGCGCGCTCGCCACGCAGGGCCTTGACGAAGGCCGGGCTGACCAGCGCCGGCGGCGGTTCCAGCAGATCGCCATTGCCGGTGGTTGCCTCGTAGAAGGCACGGGCCACAGCCACTGGTTCCTGGCAGGCCGGCGCGGCCTGCACGGCGGGGGCCAGCAGCAGCCCGGCGATCACGAACATCCCTGTCTTTCGCATGTGTATCTCCTTGAGGTAGTGCCGGCCGCTGGCCGGCAACACAGGATCTCATGGCGTTGCCGGCCAGCGGCCGGCACTGCCCGATATCACGCTTACAACCCGTAACGCTCGATCACGTCCAGGTGCGGCTGGCGATCCTGGTCACAGGCCTCGGCCAGGCGCAGCCAGCAGTGCGGGTGCGGCCACTTCGCGGTCTCCTGCTGCAGGAGGCGGTGCAGCGCCAGCGGCGCATGATCCTGCGGCTGGGCGACGGTGAACAGCACGCCTGGCAGGGTGCCCTCCTCCATGTCCGGATCGGTCACGGTGTAGTCCGCACGGCTGTGCGACCACACCTTCCAGCCCTGCGCCTCGGCGGCTTCGACGAAGGCATTCCACGCGTCTTCGCCCGGGTGCGCGCCGTCGACCAGCCAGCTGCGGGCAAAGCCGCCGCGCTCCAGCACATGCACCTGCGCATAGGTCGGGATGAAATGCTCGCGCGCTTCCTCTTCCTCCGGCGCCGGATGCACCAGCGCAGCGTCGAACACCACCCAGTCGCCCACCTGCTGCGCACGATTGGCCGGCGCGTTCTCGACGATGCGTGCGGTCACCGGGCCACTACGGCGTGCGTAGTACTCCATCGGCTCGCCGTTCTCTTCGCTGCGGATGATCACCCAGCCCCACGGCTCCTCGACCACGCCGTCCTGGCTGGACAGCTCCATGCCGATCGCCGCCGCCGAGCGACGTACCGCGTCCCAGTCGCGTGCCGCGCTGGCCGCACTCATGTGGTCCCAGTGCGCGGCGTTGGGCTCTTCCAGCAACTCCACCAGCTGCGCATAGCTGGCCTGCGCCTCGCTGAAGCGACCGGTTTCCATGTACATCCGCGCCAGCGTGCCGCGTGCGCCATGCGAGCCCGGCGAGGCCGCCAGCAGCGCCTGCGCGGCCTGCTCCAGCGCCGGCCAGTCCGACACGCGGCGGGCGCGCTGCACCTCGCACCAGTGTGCGAACACCGGCACGCTGCCGCGATAGGTATCCGCCAGCTGGCGCAGGCCATCGTCGTCGCCCTGCTCGGTCAGCCAGCGCATCAGGGTGTAGGCGGCCGGGCCATCATCCTGCGCGTGCGCGCGCACGAAGCGCCACAGCAATGCGCGCGCTTCCGTCTGTGCACCACAGGCGCTCAGCGCAGAGGCGGCCATCTCGGCCAGCGCCTCATCATCTGGCAGCTGCGCCTGTGCCTGCAGCAGCCACTGCGCCTCACGCTCGGGATCGCGCGACTGATTCTGCTCCCCCTGCTCGTTCAGCCAAGCCAGCAATTCAGCGGCCGGCACCGGCAGCGGTGCGACCTCCGGCAAGGCATCGATGCGCGCAGCCAGGCCCGCCACCAGCGCAGCCGCACCGCGGTCCTGGCGCAACTGCGCCAGATGGCTACGGGCAAGCTCCAGCTGGCGCTGCGCGACCCAGCGCGCGCCACGCTGCAGGGCCAGCTCCAGGCTCAGCGCGGCCACCTCGATCAGCAGCCGATGCGAACCGACGCGGGCGAAGTGTTCGATGATGGTGTTGAAGCGCGTGCCCAGGTCCCAGGTATTGCGCGCCGGATCACGCTGGCACAGCGCTGCGGCGGTGTTCGCCCACAGTCGCCAGTAGGTAGGCGTCAGTTCGCTCCATGGCACCAGCTGCTGCAGCGCCTCTTCGTCGCGACCCAACTGAGCCAGCGCCCAGGCTTTGGACAAGCGGCGGGGCACCGTGCAGTTGGCCGGCTCGTACTCGCCGGACGCGGCCACTTCGGCCTCGCGCTTCTCGATCAGTACCAGCGCTTCTTCGGCGCGGCCCATGCCCAGCAGGATCTTGATCTGCATCTCCGGGAAGCTGTCGAACACTTCCTTGCCGCAGGCTTCGATCGCATCCGACTGCACCTGCAGGTAGTCCAGCGCGTCCTGGCCGCGACCATCGTCAAGCAGTGCATCGGCCTTCTCGCAGCTCAGGCACTGGAAGCAGGCCCAGCTCGGGTCGATGCGACCCAGTGTTTCATCGCACACCTCGATACGTTCCGGCACCCAGCCGGGGCCATCGATGTTGCCGTAGCAGGCAGCCAGGTCCTGGGTCACGCAGATCGACTGCGGGCATTCCAGGGTGTCCTCGCGGTGCGCACGCTCGAACAGCGCCACGGCTTCGCCCAGCGCGCTTTCACCTTCGACGCGGTTGCCGACGCGGTTGCGCAGTGCCCAGTGGCCGACGTAGACATCGACCCAAGGGTTGTCCAGCGCCTTGCCCAGCGCACGCGCTTCGGGCAGCAGTGCGTCAACGCGGTCGACCTGCAGTTCGCTGACCTCGTCGGCGAGACGGTTCAGCAGGTGCGCGTTCTGCGCCTGGCCGGCCTGGCGCAGGTCACCCTGCAGTTTTTCGACCCAGTTCCAGATGTCCATGGGGTAAATGCTCCTGTCTAGCGAAGGCTGGATGAGAAGGGGTGGTGCTCAACGCAGCATCTGCTGCAGGGCACCGGCAATATCGGCGAAGGCGCCATTGAGATCCGGGCCCGGCGTGGCAGCCGTGCGGGCCAGCGGACGGCCCTGCGCGGCGACGATGATCTTCAGCGAACGCAACAGGCGTGCAGCGGCTTCGGCCTGCGGATGTCCGTCGCGCTGGGCGCGCAGCAGGGCCTGCACCGCCGGGTTGTCGAGATTGAGGTACAGCCGCGACGGCGCGCGCGATTCGATGCGCGCGGTGAACTGCCGGGCCAGGCGCAGCGCCGCCATTGAAACGCGCTTGTCGTTCTCGTCGTCTTCCAGGCGCTGCTTCAGCTCGGCCTCGCGGTCGGGCACCACCACTACCGGCAGCGCCTCCGGGCTGAAGCGTGCCGGCAGCAGCTGTTCACCATCGCCCAGCTGCTCGCGCAGCCACGCCAGCTGCGTCTCATCAAGGCTGTCATCGGTACGGAACAGCGCGCGATTGCCCTGCTCGGTGCCGAGTTCGACCAGACGCAGGCCCTTGGCCTGGGCCCAGCGCCGCAGGAACGGCACCACCGCATAGCGATGGCCGTGCGCCACCGGTACGCCCATCGCGCGGAACAGCATTTCCTCGAAGCCGCCGCCGTTGTCGAGGATGACGTGCACCGCGCCACGTGCCGGCAACGCGCTGGCCGGCAGGTCGCCCTGCGAGGTCGGCACGCGAACATGCTCCAGCAGCAGTTCGAACAGGCGGTCATCACACAGCGCCGCGCCCAGCAGTGCCTCGTTGTGGCGGCTCAGCACGCGCCGCCAGGCTTCCGGCTGTTGCCGTGCGACGTCGGCCAGGCCATCGATCAGCGCTTCCAGCAATGCATGCTGCACGGCGCGGTACTGGTCGTCACGCTGCAGGTCCTCGCGACTGGCAGTGGGCGTCAGCCGCGAGGATTCGATCACACCGCCGATGAAGCCGGCCCACGGCGGCAGCAGGTCGCGCGCATCGTCGTCCAGCAGCATCCCGCGCACGAACACCGACAGGTTGCGGTTGTCACTGGTGCCGTAAGTGGCACCGTCCTGTACCCACAACATGCCTGTGGCATCGCTGTCGCCATCGGCACGCAACGGCACAGTCACGATGGGCTCGAAATCATGCTCGAAGCGCGCCGCAAACTGCAGCGCCTGGCGCCGCGCCTGCACCGGATGCACGGCGACCTCTCCCTGGCCGCGCCAGGGCGGCGGCTCAGGGTTGAGCGCCTCGGCCCCGGCACCGATGAAAATCGGCTCGGACAGCAGCGCGCAATAGCGGCCCAGCACCTCGTGCAAGCGCGCTTCGTTGGCCAGTGGCAGGAAATCCGGATGCAGCTCCAGCTCCACCTCGGTGCCAACCGCACGCGCAGGCATTTCACTGACGGTGTACTGCTCGGCGTTGCTGGACACGTATAGGTGCCCCAGCTCCGGCGTCTGGTACGAGGTGGTGCGCACGCTGACCCGGCGTGCCAGCACGAACGCCGACAGGAAGCCGAGGCCGAACATGCCGATCAGGCCTTCATCGTCCTCGCCGCCTTGGCGCAGGCCACGGGTGTAGCCAACGCCGACGGTGGCCAGGTAATCATGGATCTCCTGGCGGGTCAGGCCGGCGCCGGTATCGCTGATGCGCAGCACGCCAGCGGCGGCATCGACCTGCACCGAAATGCGCGAGGGCACCTCGACGCCAGGCTGTTCAATGCGACGGCGGATGATCGAGTCGTGCGCGTTCTGCACCAGCTCGCGCAGCGCCACCACCGGGGTGGAATACAGGTGCTTGCCCAGCACCGTCATCAGTCCATTGAGATCGACCCCGGCGCGACGGATTTCGGCGTTGGGGGCGGTGAGTGCGGTGTCCTGCATGTAATCGGTTACTCCTGGGCACGGAAAGACGCCAGAGGGCGCCTTCGTCGAGCGGGAAAAACTAGCACAGGGAGGCTGACCGTTGCCGTGTTTGAGGTCGTATTCCAGATCCGCGCCGGTAGCGCCGGGCATGGTCCGGCGCTACCGGCGCGGTCACGCCGCGTCGATGGCCTCGGACAGGCGCTCCACTGCGATCACTTCCATGCCCTTCACCGAACCACCCTTCGGCGCATTGGCCTTGGGCACGATGGCGCGCTTGAAACCATGGGTGGCGGCTTCGCGCAGGCGGTCCTCGCCGTTGGGCACCGGGCGGATCTCGCCGGACAGGCCGACTTCGCCAAAAGCAATCGTCTTTTCCGCCAGCGGGCGGTCCTGCAGCGAGGACAGAACCGCCAGCAGCACCGGCAGATCGGCCGCGGTTTCCTGCACGCGGATGCCACCCACGACATTCACGAACACGTCCTGGTCGCCGACCAGCACGCCGCCGTGGCGATGCAGTACCGCCAGCAGCATCGCCAGGCGGTTCTGCTCCAGGCCGACCGCGACACGGCGCGGGTTCGACAGCGGCGAGGCATCGACCAGCGCCTGTACTTCCACCAGCAGCGGCCGCGTGCCCTCGCGGGTGACCATGACGCAACTGCCCGGCTGGTGGGTACTGCCACCAGACAGGAAGATCGCCGACGGGTTGGAGACCTCCTTCAGGCCCTTGTCGCCCATCGCGAACACGCCCAGCTCGTTGACCGCACCGAAGCGGTTCTTGAACGCGCGCAGCAGGCGGAAGCGGCTGCCGCTCTCGCCTTCGAAGTACAGCACGGCATCGACCATGTGCTCGAGCACGCGCGGGCCGGCGATGCCGCCCTCCTTGGTCACGTGGCCGACCAGGAACACGGCGGTGCCGGTCTCCTTGGCGAAGCGCACCAGACGCGCCGCGCTCTCGCGGACCTGGCTGACCGAACCCGGCGCGGCGGTCAGGCTCTCGGTCCACAGGGTCTGCACCGAGTCGGCCACGATCAGCCGCGGGCCGGCCTTGGACGCATGCTGCAGGATCGATTCGACCCCGGTCTCGGCCAGCGCGTTGACGCCGTCCAGCGGCAGTTCCAGGCGATGCGCGCGGCCGGCTACCTGGGCCAGCGATTCCTCGCCGGTGACGTACAGCACCGGCAGCACGGCCGCCATCTTAGCCACCGCCTGCAGCAGCAGGGTCGATTTGCCGATGCCCGGGTCGCCACCGACCAGCACCACCGCGCCCTCGACCAGGCCACCACCCAGCACGCGATCGAACTCGCCGATGCCGGTCGAGACCCGGCGATGCTCGGTCTGCTCGACGTCCTTCAGCGCGGTGATCTTCGGTGGGTCGATCTTGCCGGCCCAGCCGGCCCGGCGCGAGGCCGGCGCCTTGGCCGCCGCCGCGCTTTCCAGCACGATTTCCGACAGCGAGTTCCAGGCGTTGCACTCGGTGCACTGGCCCTGCCACTTGCTGAATTCGGCGCCGCATTCATTGCAGACGTAGGCGGTGCGGGCTTTAGCCATCGGATGATTTCCAGCAACGGGAACAGGCGTGGCAGGATAGCCGAGCCGGGTCGCAGCTGCTGCGACCGCTCAAGTCCCGCCCACCTGCGCCGATAGGGGTCGCGGGCGTGCGCCTTGCGGGCGCCCCTCCCTCCCCCACTGGATCCGACATGACTGGCAGTTACAGTCAGAGCCTGGTCACCATCTCCCTGCTGGTGGCCATTCTTGCTTCGTACACGGCGCTGGACATGGCCGGCCGGCTGGCCACGGCCGAAGGCCGCGTGGCGCGCTGGTGGCTGGCCGGTGGCGCGGCGGCGATGGGCCTGGGCATCTGGTCGATGCACTTCATCGGCATGCTCGCCTTCGACCTGCCGATCCCGGTCGGCTACGACCTCGGCATCACCCTGTACTCGCTGGCAGTGTCGATCGGTGCTTCGGCCTATGCACTATGGCTGGTGTCGCGGCCCAGCCTGCCCTGGCGACGGTTGCTGGCCGGGGCGGTGCTGATGGGGCTGGGCATCGCCACCATGCACTACCTGGGCATGGCCGCCATGCGCATGCAGCCGGGTATCGAATATCACCCAGGCTGGTTCGCCGCCTCCATTGCGGTGGCCATCGGTGCCGCAGGTGCGGCGCTGTGGATCGCGTTCCGGCTGCGGGCCGAGCAGCGCAACACGCTGCGCCTGCGCGCCCTGGCCTCGCTGGTGATGGGGCTGGCCATCGTTGGCATGCATTACACCGGCATGGCCGCCGCACGTTTCCCTGAAGGCAGCATCTGCGGCGCGGTCGGCAGTGGCGGCATCGACACCCGCTGGCTGGCGGTGCTGGTGATCGTCACCACCGTGGCCACGCTGGGCATCGCTCTGGTCGCCTCGCTGTTCGACCGGCAGATGCGCGTGCGCACCGGCCTGCTGGCCGATTCGCTGGCGCACGCCAACAACAAGCTGATCCAGGCCGCCCTGCATGACCCGTTGACCCAGCTGCCGAACCGCATGCTGCTGCAGGACCGCATCGAGCAGGCCATCGAGAAGGCGCACCGTCGTGGCCGCGCGGTGGCGGTGATGTTCTGCGACCTGGACGGCTTCAAGGCGGTCAACGATGCCTACGGCCACCAATTGGGCGACCGCCTGCTGGTGGCGGTGGCACAGCGCATCGGCGGCCTGCTGCGGCCGCAGGACACCTTCGCCCGCCTCGGCGGCGACGAGTTCGTGATCGTGCTGGCCATCGATATCCCGGACGACGCGGTGGTGGTGGCCGAACGCATCATTGCCGCCGCCGGCGAGCCGTTCACGCTGGATGCGGCCGAACTGCAGGTCAGCGCCAGTCTCGGCATCGCCCTGTACCCGGACGATGCCAGCAACGAGCGCGAGCTGATGGCGCATGCCGATGCGGCGATGTACCACACCAAGGAAACCGGCCGTAACGGCTATACCTTCTTCACCCCGTCGATGCAGCTCAGTGCCAACCGCCAGCTGCGCCTGCTGCAGGACCTGCGCAAGGCGATCGCGCGTGACGAGCTGCTGCTGCACTACCAGCCGAAGTTCCCGGCCGCTGGCGCACCGGCTACCGGCGCCGAGGCCCTGCTGCGCTGGCAGCACCCGGAACTGGGCCTGCTGGCGCCCGATGTGTTCATTCCCATCGCCGAGCGCAGCGGCCTGATCCTGCCGATCGGCGACTGGGTACTGGACCGCGCCTGTGCGCAGCTGCGTGCATGGCACGAGGCCGGGCATACGGAATGGTCGATGGCGGTGAACCTGTCGCCGCTGCAGTTCGCCTCGCCGGCGCTGCTGGACAGCGTGCGCGAGGTGCTGCAACGGCACCGGATCGAACCGGCGCGGCTGACCCTGGAAATTACCGAGACCACGGCGATGAAGGATGTCGACGCCAGCCTGGCGATCCTCAACGATCTGACCGCGATGGGCGTGCATATCGCCATCGACGATTTCGGCACCGGCTACTCCAGCCTGCTGTACCTGAAGCGGATGCCGGCCACCGAACTCAAGATCGACCGTGCGTTCGTGCACGACCTGGAGCGCAACGACGAAGACGCCGCCATCGTGTCGTCGATCATCGCGCTGGGCCGCACCCTGCAGTTGCAGGTGGTGGCCGAAGGCGTGGAGACGCAGGCACAGCGTGAGTACCTGAGCGAACTGGGCTGCGACCAGTTGCAGGGCTACCACCTGGGGCGGCCGATGGAAGCGGACGAGTTCCTGCGCCGGGTGGGTTGAGCCGGCGGTTCATCCACGCATGCCGTGGATCTACGGGTAGTGCCGGCCGCTGGCCGGCTTCCCGCAATTGCCGGCCAGCGGCCGGCACTACCACCACACACCTGCCATGCCCGGCGGCATTGATGCGTCGCCGGGCATCACCCGGCGCTACCAGTAAACAAAAAGGCCGCCCGAGGGCGGCCTTTCTGCGTGGCAACGTCGCGAAGACGTCAGTGCATCATGTGCACGTTCATGTTGTGCATGACCCACAGGGTACCGACCACGATGATGCCGATCACCACCACGGTGAAGGCCGCAGCGTTGACGTTCCAGCGGCTTTCCGAAGAGCGGTCCAGGTGCAGGAAGAACACCAGGTGGACCAGCATCTGCAGTACCGCGGTGATCGCGATCACCACACCGTTGACGGTGCGCGAGAAGTCGCCCGACATCACCATCCAGAACGGGATGACGGTCAGCACCACCGCCAGCACGAAGCCGATCAGGTACGACTTCACGCTGCCATGGCTTTCGCCGCCGGCGGCATGGTCGTGTGCATGGTTGTCATGTGCCATTACAGCGCTCCATTGAGGTAGACGACGGAGAACACGCCGATCCAGATCAGGTCCAGGAAGTGCCAGAACAGGCTCAGGCACGCCATGCGGGTCTTGTTGGTCGGGGTCAGGCCGTACTTCTTCAGCTGCACGAACATCACCAGCAGCCACAGCAGGCCGGCGCTGACGTGCAGACCGTGGGTACCGACCAGGGCGAAGAACGCCGACAGGAAGGCACTACGGTCCGGACCATAGCCCTGATGGATCAGGTGCTGGAATTCCCACACTTCCATGCACATGAAGCCGAAGCCCAGCAGCCAGGTGATGCCCAGCCACAGGTACATCTGCCCCATCTGCTTGCGGTGCATGGCAATCATGCCCAGGCCGAAGGTCAGCGAGGAGGTCAGCAGCAGCGCGGTTTCCCATGCCACGAACGGCAGTTCGAACAGGTCCTTCGCGGTGGGGCCGCCATCGGTGCCGCCGGCCAGCACCACGTAGGTGGCGAACAGCGAGGCGAAGATGAGGCAGTCGCTCATCAGGTACACCCAGAAACCGAAGACGGTGTTGCCGCCGGTGTCGTGGTGCTCGTGGTCGTCATGGCCATGGGCCGCCGCTTGCGCGGCGTGCCCGTGGCTCAGGGTCGAGGTATTGGTGCTCATGCCTTCAGCTCCGACTTCACCAGGCCCTGGGATTCCAGGTGCTTGCGGTGTTCGTTCTCGATGCGTTCCACCTCGGCGGCCGGGACCCAGTAGTCCACGTCCTGGTCGAAGGTGCGGTAGATGAACGTGGCGATCATGCCGACGAAGCCGACGATGGCCAGCCACCAGATGTGCCAGATCATCGCGAAGCCGAACACCAGGCTGAAGGCACCGATGACAACGCCCGTGCCGGTGTTGCGCGGCATGTGGATGTCGGTGTACTTGGCCGGCTTCGGCCAGGCTTCACCACGCTGCTTGCGCTCCCAGAAATCGTCCAGCTCGGTGACTTCCGGCAGGCTGCCGAAGTTGTAGAAGGCCGGCGGCGAAGAGGTTTCCCACTCCAGCGTACGGGCATCCCACGGGTCGCCGGTCAGGTCGGCGGTCTTCTTGCGGTCGCGGATCGACACGGCCACCTGGATGATCTGGCACAGGATGCCGGCACCCACGATGAAGGCACCTGCGGCAGCCACCAGCAGCAGCGGCTCGTAGGCCGGGTTGACCGTGCTCTGCAGACGACGGGTCATGCCCATGAAGCCCAGCACGTACATCGGCATGAAGGTCACGTAGAAGCCGATGAACCAGCACCAGAACGCGCACTTGCCCCAGAACTCATTGAGGCGGAAGCCGAACATCTTCGGCCACCAGTAGGTGATGCCGGCGAACATGCCGAACACCACGCCGCCGATGATGACGTTGTGGAAGTGGGCGATCAGGAACAGGCTGTTGTGCAGCACGAAGTCGATGGCCGGGATCGCCAGCATCACGCCGGTCATGCCGCCGATGGTGAAGGTGACCATGAAGCCGATGGTCCACAGCACGGGCGTGGTGAACTGCACGCGACCGCGGAACATGGTGAACAGCCAGTTGAAGATCTTCACGCCGGTCGGAATCGAAATGATCATCGTCGTGATGCCGAAGAAGGCATTGACGTTGGCACCCGAACCCATGGTGAAGAAGTGGTGCAGCCACACGATGAACGACAGCACGCCGATGCAGGCGGTGGCGTAGACCATGCCCTTGTAGCCGAACAGCGCCTTGCGCGAGAAGGTCGCGATGACTTCGGAGAACACACCGAACGCCGGCAGCACCAGGATATAGACTTCCGGGTGACCCCAGATCCAGATCAGGTTGATGTACAGCATGGCGTTGCCGCCACCGTCATTGGTGAAGAAGTGCGTACCCAGGTAACGGTCCAGGGTCAGCAGCACCAGGGTGATGGTCAGCACCGGGAAAGCCGCGACGATCAGCACGTTGGTCACCAGGGCGGTCCAGGTGAACACCGGCATCTGCATCAGCTTCATGCTGGGGGTACGCATCTTCAGGATGGTGATGAAGAAGTTGATACCGCTCAGCGTGGTACCCAGGCCTGCGACCTGTAGACCCCAGATGTAGTAGTCCATGCCGACGCTTGGACTGTATTCGATGCCCGACAGTGGTGGGAACGCCAGCCAGCCGGTGGCGGCGAACTCACCGATCCACAGCGACAGCATGATCAGCACCGCGCCGGACACGAACAGCCAGAAGCTGAGCGAGTTGACGAACGGGAACGCGACGTCGCGCGCACCGATCTGCAGCGGCACGGCCAGGTTCATCAGGCCGGTGATCAGCGGCATCGCCACGAAGAAGATCATGATCACGCCGTGGGCGGTGAAGATCTGATCGTAGTGGTGCGGCGGCAGGTAACCCTCGGACCCGCCGACGGCAAGGGCCTGCTGGGTACGCATCATGATCGCGTCGGAGAAACCGCGCAGCAGCATGACGAAGGCGACGATGAGGTACATCACGCCGATCTTCTTGTGATCCACCGAGGTGAACCACTCCTTCCACAGATAGCCCCACAGCTTGAACTTGGTGATCAGGGCCATCACGCCCAGGCCACCCAGTACTGCGCCGATCAACGTCGTCAGGACGATCGGATCGTGGGGGATCGACTCAATAGAGAGTTTTCCCAACATGTTCATTCTCCCGAGCCCGCGTGGCCGGCATGGCCTGCGTGTTCGTGTTCGTTGGCATCCAGGTTTTCACCCGATTCCTTGGAATCATGTGCATCACTGGGGGCATGGCCCTCGTGCGCTTCATGGCTGGCGGCATCGGCAGCGGCGGCACCGGCGTGCGAGTGCTTCATGCCGTAATGCTTGTTGTCGCCCATGTGCTTGGCGAGGACCCAGTCGAACAGGCCTTCTTCGGTCTTGCCGAAGTAGGTGACCGGATACCACTCGGCGTTGCGCGCATCACCCAGGGCCTTGAACGAAGCCTTGTCCAGGGTCTGATCGCCGGCGCGGACCTGGTCCAGCCACTGGCGGTATTCGGCATCGGTAACCGAGTAGGCGGTGAAGTGCATCTTGGCGAAGCCCGCGCCACTGTAGTGCGAGGACATGCCCGGGAATTCACCGGTCTCATTGGCGATCAGATGGAGCTTGGTCTCCATCGCAGCCATCGAGTAGATCATGCTGCCCAGGTGCGGGATGAAGAAGGCATTCATCACCGTATCGGACGTGATCTTGAAGTTCAGCGGCGTGTTGACCGGGAACTTGATTTCGTTGACGACCGCCACCTTCTCTTCCGGATAGATGAACAGCCACTTCCAGTCCAGCGAGATCGCCTCGATGGTGACCGGCTTGACGTCCGATTCCAGCGGCTTGTACGGGTCCAGCGCGTGCGACGAACGCCAGGTCAGGACCGCCAGCACCAGCACGATCATGCAGGGAATGGACCACACCACCACCTCGATCGCCGTCGAGTGGGACCACTTCGGCTCGTAGCGGGCCTTGGTGTTGGAGGCGCGATACTTCCACGCGAAGGTCAGGGTCATGATGATGACCGGGATGACGACCAGCAGCATGAGCACGGTAGCCGTGATCAGCAGGGTCTTCTCATCCTGGCCGATCTGGCCCTTCGGACTGAGGATGGCCACGGCATCGCAGCCGGTGAGCATCACCAGCAACGACAGCAGCAGGCCCGGGCGCAACCAGCGCCCAAGGGTTTTCAACGGAATCATCGGTCGATCCAATTGCGAGGGAATGCCGTTCCCCGTCCTGCCTGTTCCGGCCAAAGCCGGTCCCACCTGTCCGGAAGACAGGCAGGGAGGTGGGGTCGAGTCAGCCTTTCAATTTTAGGCCGTCACGCACCATTTAAGAAAGGCATTGACAATGATCGAGCGCAGGAAAGGCCTGATTCTGACTGCGACACGTTGTCGCACTGCGTGGCATGGCGGGCAGAACGCCCGAGCGCAGCATCCTGGCACCGGGCGATGGCGGGGGCTCCGACCGGGTTCGGCAAAGTCGACTGAACCTGTTCAGGCATGTTTGCCGGGGCATGGACATGGGATGCTCCACGCAGGAGGAAGGCCCATGGACAAGATCGACTTCAAGCGACGCGATCGCGCGCTGTACCAGCCCCCGGCGGGCCGCTTCGTGACGGTGAACGTACCGCCGCTGCCCTACCTGATGGTCGACGGCCACGGCGACCCGAACACCGCCCCGGCCTACCTGCAGGCGGTGCAGTGGCTGTACGCGGTGAGCTATGCGCTGAAGTTCGCGTTGAAAGCCGACGGACAGGACTACGTGGTGCCGCCCTTGGAAGCGCTGTGGACGGCCGAGGATCCCGCCAGCTTCGTGGCACGCCGCAAGGATGAGTGGGTGTGGACGGTAATGATCCGTACGCCGGAGGGGATCAGTCCAGAGCAGCTGGAGGCTGTCCTCGGCAAGGCGCGGAAGAAGCTGGGTGAGGCGCCGGCCAGCCTTCGCCATGAAACGCTCGAGGAAGGTCTCTGCCTGCAGACCCTGCATGTGGGTGCCTACGATGACGAAGGGCCGATCCTGGCGCATCTTCATGACGAGCTGATGCCTGCTCTGGGATATGCCTTTGCCGGCCCCCATCACGAGATCTACCTGAGCGACCCGCGCAGGACCGAAGCCGCTCGGCTGAAGACCGTGCTGCGGCAGCCGGTGCGCTTGCGCCCTGGTGAGGGCTCACGCCCATGACACAAGGAACGCCATGCGCCTGATTGCCAGACTGCTGCACTGGACCACCCTGCCCGCTGGGCGCCGCGTGATGGCCGTGCTCGGTACGGTGCTGGTGATCGTGCTGGCCTGCAATCCGGATCTGCTGCCGTTGTTGCCGGTGGTGGATGCGCTGGGGCTGGATGTGCTGGCGCTGTTGCTGGGTGCACAGGTGATGGCGATGCTGCCTTGGCTGCGGGAGGCTGGCGTGCGATCGGCGCGCGTGTTGCGTCGGTTGCTGCTGGGTGTGCTGGCCGGTGCAGCGGGCGGGTATCTGCGGCAGCTCGCGTGGTGGTTGGCGCGGGATGCGGTGATTGTGGGGCGTGGATAAGGTCGCCCCGCTACCGGTGCCGCGGCCACCGACGATCTCCCAGACGCACAAACGAAAAGCCCCGACCAGGGTCGGGGCTTTTCATACAACTGGTGCCGGAAACAGGAGTCGAACCTGCATTTCATCTCAGTCCCGGGTCTGTCGGTCCAGCGATATTTCCGGTTCCGACCATCCTGTCCAGACTCTCCTCAAATACCTCACCATCTTCAATGTAGAGCTGAACTTCGTGGTCGGATGATAGCCGGATGTCCAGTACCCATACTTGCGGCGCGCCAGCAAGCGCATCGCACAGATCACCTGTAGACACCTCTAACGGCCTGTTCACCATCCGCTCTCGAAGATGACCCAAGGTCGCTTTTGACTTCGCTCCCGAAGGGACATCCAAATGCGATAGCAGCCAAATATCACTCGTGCTGAAGCTCTCTCTTAACGCCTCAACTACCCTGTCTCCCGTGATTGGAAAGTCCCAAGCGTTTACGGTCATGACTATCCGCCTCCGTTAAGCGGCCGCGCGGGTCCGCGTGAAGGAGTGCCCCCGGTAGCACTCGGCTCGTAAGGATGTTCGTGCGGGTTCGTATGACTGCCCGGCCGGCCGTGGTCAGTAAAATCAATAGTCTTTACCCATTGAGGGGTGCCTCCGCAATCAGGGACGCAGTGAAGGTCGCGACCGGCGATATTTTTCTCAGCGAGTCCGAAGTGTCCAGCCTCTCAACCGAACAGAGAAAGACGCTAAGCGGACTCTGGCACAGGATGAATTCCCTGGCGGACAAGGCCATCAAAGTGGACAACCTCGTTCAGCTCACTGGGCGCGTTGCGACCTTTCTTGAGAACCTTGCGAACGATTGATCGTCATAGGCGGGGCCAGCACTGAATGGTTCGCCTAAGTCGCAACGAAGCCGGATCATCAGCACTAGCGAAGCAAAGGTACGGACACGAACCATCCGCAACCAGCGACAATGAAGCCGGGCCAGCCCCCCGCTCGGCGCAAACCTCTCTCCAATCAACGGGTTCCAACGCCCCCCAACAAAAAAAGCCCCGACCAAGACCGGGGCTTTTCTACAACTGGCGCCGGAAACAGGAGTCGAACCTGCGACCTACGCATTGTCGGGCGGCAGACATGACTGAGACGATTGGGCATACCCAGTGAAAGAGTCAGCCCACCTCTTCAATCGATACGTAGACGTAGTCATTTGCCGGAAATTGCCACGAACAGGGGGCTACATCTCCCGGCAAAGTCAAGAGCAGTGCACCCGGCACGTCCACCGCAACGACTGAGAGGATACGGTCATCAGAGAAGCGCAGGCGAATACCAGAGTCAACGATCAATCCAGCACGTTGCCAACGAACGACTTCAACACACGTAACGTCAAGTGCTTCCGAAAGCTCTAGATTGACCCACTCACATTCCGATTCAGTCAGAGCACTCGACAAGATCTCAACATTAATGGTTCCAAATTCGTCCCATCCATGAACAACGGTACTGGACGATGTCACTTCAAGAGACACATTGGAATCAAAGCTAAAGACTACTTGCCAAGCTAGGTTCGCCGTCTGCGTAGAGGGAAACCTGCAAGCCAGAAGCCGACGCCCCTGGAGCAGCTGAGCCACTTCACTCGGCTTCGCACCATTCCACTGCATCGGCAAATAACGCGTGCCGTCCGGAAGTACTTCAATCGTAGTGTAGGGTTTCATGTGGCTTGTCACCATTTGCCGGGATGTCGATACTCTTGCCGCCCGAGCTGTTCGTCTGGCGACCAAAGACGCCATTCTCTCCGATCTGTGCTCCAGGAGGAGCGCTGTCCCCGCGAACCGCGGGCCTTGTTTCTCCGGCGAGAGTCTTGAGGTCTTCGTCGTAGTTCCCGGTGCCACCGAACTCCGGCTTCAGATTGCCACTTGTATGCCGCGTGCCGTTCTTATTCGACCCTGCCAAGGGGCTGCTCTGATCACCTACCAGATCCACTGGCAATGCCGGTGGCTTCGTGCCACTGGGGGCTGCTATAGAGCCGGACGGATCAGCCGACTCATTTCGTTGAACCGTATCGATCAGGTTTGAAAGCAACCGACCGCCGTAGGCCACAGTTAGAATGACAGGAAGAGCTAGAGCATCGGCTATGGTATTGACCTCACCAGCACACCGCTTTTCATCGCACGTGACGGCCCGTCCATCAGGATCGGTGAATTTGTAAGGATTCCCGTTGGCATACCGGTACCGATTGAACTGCTCAACCGGTTTCTGATACGCCGTCACCGGATCAACCGACAGGAACACGCCCAACTGCGGATCCATGTACCGCTGCTGCATGTAACTCAGACCAGTGGCCGAGTCGCTCACATGCCCGGTATACCCCGGTCCATCCGTGACCGGACCACCCACCACGGCACCGTAGGGCTCGTAGTCATAGCGCTTGATTACGTTGCCGCTGGCATCGCTCTCGGCCACAACCGAGCCCAAAGCGTCCGTGTGGATGTAGGTGACCGTCGTCTGAGCAACTACGACTGGCGACAGGCCAAGGCCGATCAGCAGCACGCAGCACAGCCAAGCACCTATGGCGCCAAGCTGGCGAATTCGATCTTCAAATCCCCTAAAGCAGGTAGACACGCTGCCTGCAGCTCCCCCAAACCTGCGCATCCTTCCAATCCCTGAAAGAGCCTTGAAGCAAGGCTGGTATTCATGGCACAGGAATGGCCAGCTGCGGTTTCCGGGTCAGGAACAGTGCTAGGAGCTAGGCTCCTGAGAAGCCGGGGGGGGCAGCAGGCCGCGAGGTTCGGGAATCGCGGGCTGCTAGCCATGGGCTGGCACTACTGGGGGGCCGGCCAGCGGCCAGCACTACCAGAGCACAAAAAAAGCCCCAACTAGAGGCCGGGGCTTTTCATTGCAACTGGTGCCGGAAACAGGAGTCGAACCTGCGACCCAGCCGCCTACGACTCCAAATAAACCATTGCCTAGTCGCTGGACGCATCAGTCTGATTAGCGATAGCGCCAACGAAATCGATGATCTCTTCGATCTCGACGCCTCGTTGATTAGGCTCATCGTCAGATCCCAAACCGGTCTCCGAAAACTCTTGCACTAATGCATCGATCAGCGACTCGCGGTCCTGTTTGACAAGGTGCTTGATGCCCTCTTCAGGCAAGTGAAGGCTGTGCTTCGCTGCGATTTCAACCAACAGAGAATGCAGACGGGACGAGATAGACCGTTTCATTTCACTTCACCTTCGGGTCTCTCAACCCATCGCTGCTTCTTGGAATGGCAGTTATGACCTTCCCCTCACCATTCAGGACTACCTTCGCATCTTTCCCGGTGTAAGCAGTCCTGCCACCGACCTGCTCGGCGACCTTCGCAGGGTCTTTTACCGCCGATAGTATGGCCTTTGCAGAAACACCTCTGCCACCATCGCGGGAGATCGCCTGATTCAACCCATGCTTCGTGTACCCGGTGATCTTTCCCGCCACCGCGCCAGAGGTGCCCGTGACACCAGCAGCTCCTGCACCAATTTCGGCTGCCGTGGCAACTGCTCCTGGATTTGCCATTGCGACCAGACCTACCTCGGCCAGCACTGGAGCGGCCAGAACTGCTGTCAGTGCAGCGCCAATTGCCGGCCCGAGTCTGTCGCTTGGATTTTTGGGCGGTGGAGTAATCGGCTGCCCATTCGTGGCGTCGTTGACTACCTTGAAGGCTGCACCACTCTCCCGCCCGTCTGGATCCGTGAACCTGTACGGATTCCCGTTCGCGTACCGATAGCGATTGAACTGCCCAACCGGTTGCTCATACGCCGTCACAGGATCCACCGACAGGAACACACCCAGCTGCGGATCCATGTACCGCTGCTGCATGTAGCTCAGCCCGGTGGCCGCATCGCTCACATGCCCGGTATACCCCGGTCCGTCCGTGACCTGACCACCTACCACGGCGCCGTAGGGCTCGTAGTCATAGCGCTTGATCACGTTGCCGTTGGCATCGCTTTCAGCCTCGACCGAGCCCAACGCGTCCGTGTGGATGTACGTGACCGTCGTCTGGGCAACTGCGGCTGGCGACACGCCAAGGCCGATCAGCAGCACGCAGCACAGCCAAGCGCCTAAGGCACCCAGCTTGTGAATTTGATCTTCAACTCCCCTGAAGCTGGTCGACACACCGCCTGCAGTTCCCCCGAACCTGCGCATCCTTCCAATCCCTGAAAGTGCCTTGAAGCAAGGCCGTGTATTCATAGCACAGGAATGGCCGGGTGCGGTTTCCAGATCGGGAACAGGGCGCGGCGCTAAGCGCCTGGGAAGCCGGGCTGGCCGCGAGATTCGGAAATTAGGGGCTGCCAGCCATGGGCTGCCACTACTGGGGCCGGCATTCCGCCGGGCATGGCCCGGCGCTACCAAAGCACAAAAAAAGCCCCGGCCTAGGCCGGGGCTTTTCATGCAACTGGTGCCGGAAACAGGAGTCGAACCTGCGACCTACGCATTACGAATGCGCCGCTCTACCAACTGAGCTATTCCGGCCAAGCTGGTCATTGTAGTAGGTGCCTGGCACTTTGGTCAATCGCCAGAAGGCGATGCCATGGGGATCTACTGCCCTTCAAGACTTCTGCGGCGATCGAGCCGAACGCCGGCAACGCTCCCGAACCCGCAAACCGAACAGGTGCCGACCGCGCGCTGCACAAGGTGCTCCAACGAACATCAGCGTTGACCTTCAGAGGATACGTCCTCGTGGATCACCACTGGATCCTCCCTTTCCAAAGGGACGACCGGATCTGCAACGCTGAGGCCGCGCATGACGCCAAACCACGGAGCAATCGGGTCATCCGTCAGATGAAACACAGCCCTCAGGCGCACAGTTTTGTACCATTTGCCACTCAACAGAGATAGATCTCCCTCGAGAGCGACGGCGTTGACCACTACGTCATTGAGATATGACTGCTCATCTGGATAGAGCAACGCCACTCCACTTCTCGGCGCCAGATACCCGACAAGCCCAACCTGTCGACCAGCAGCGGACGCCGGATTCAACATAAGCCGCTGGAAACTTGAGTCACATCTCTGAGAATTTTTCACCCTGTAGTAGCAGGCATCCAATTTTGCTGAATCCTGCCCGGCATCATCTGTGCGCCTGCTACATGCAGGCACCGCAGCCAACATCGCGCACACAGCTACTACACCGATCATCAAGCCATGGTTCTTCATATTACTTCCCAATCTGCAACACAGGTGAAGACTCACTACTGAACTCAAATACACCATTAGGGGTTGTAAGGAAATGAGGAACACCAGGTGTAGTCCGATACCAGTTCACATCGCCTGGACTGAAGGGCGAATGGCTTCCTCCGTGGTCCCTCACGAGAGGATGCCCGTGAATAGAGCTTTCGCCACCGGTGGGAGCATTAACCGAACAGTCTATTCCCGACTAAAACATGTGAGGCACCACCACATACGCGCGAGTCAGTTCTCATCGCACTTCGTCCATCTGGGTCAACGAATCGATAAGGGCTTCCGTTCCCATAACGGTATCTATTGAACTGCACCACGGGAGCTTCGTAGGCAGTCACAGGATCCACACTCAGAAACATACCCAGCCCTGGATCCATGTACCGCTGCTGCATGTAGCTCAAGCCCGTCGAAGCATCACTTACATGACCGGTATAACCAGGCCCGTCAGCAACCGGCGTTCCGACCACCGCGCCATACGGCTCATAGACAGTCCGACGGATCACGTTGCCTGCCGCGTCAGTCTCAGCAACCGGCGACCCCAACGCATCGGTATGGATGTAGGTAACCGTTTCCGCAGCAACCTGATTGAACAGCCCACACAGAATCAGTGCAGCACCGGCAGCGGCTCGAACCAGCAGCGTCTTCATTCCTGCGTTCATGGCATCCACCTCAGTTCGACCAGGCCGAGCACGCCTGCGCATTGCAGGCACGCACCTTGTAGCCACCCTGGCAGCGCGTATCGAGGTCATACCCGATGCCTTCCGCCCTATAGGTCGCGCCCCCACTGCTTGAACGCATGTTGTAGTAGGTGGCACCTGGCGACGCGTTCCAGATGACCGAACAGATGTTGGGGCCGCTCTTCAGGATCTTCACACCCGTCGGCACCGGCGGTGCACTGGAAATCGCAACCAAGCCAGCAGCAGTACTGGCGCTGCAACCCGCCGGATTGCAGGAACGCCCGCGGTAGTAGAAGTTGCCGCCAGCGCCCTTGGTCAAGGAAACCGTCCGGTCCCCTGCAATCAGCGACCAGTTGGCGCCGTCAGTGCTCTCGTCGATTTCATAGCGCGTCGCGTCTGCCACTTCCAACAGGGAGATCGAGTACGCCGCGCCGATTCCCACCCCATCGGACACGCGCAGAACGGGGGTGGCCGGAGGCCCAATCACGCGCACGCCCGCAACTGCTGACCACGGCCCGCAACCGGCAACGTTGCAACCGCGCACCTGGTAGTCCCACTGGCCGGGCCAGCGACCACTACGGGCCACCGAGGTCGCGCCGTCGTCCTGCGCGAGGCCGAAGCCGCCACCATTGAGTTGTTCCATCAGCTGATAGCGTGTTGCAGTAGGAATTGCCGCCCACCCCATGCTCACGGTGGAGCTGTAGCTTGTACCGCCAAGGTTGATCCCTGTCGCCTGGACAGGCGGCAATGTCACCAGGATGGCACCTGTGGAACTCGCCGCACTGCACCCCGCGTCATTGCATGCGAAGGCGCGGTAGACATAACTGCCGGCAATTCGCCCGCTGATGGCCAGCTGACTGCCGCTGATCCGGTTGATCTCAGTCCATGCCCCTCCATTGAACTGCTCTTCGATGCGGTAGCTGCTGGCCTGGGCCACGCTCGACAGCGAGAGGATATAGCTGCCGTTGTAGCTTGCAGCAGGTACTGACAACGTCGGCACGGAAGGCGCGTACAGCGCCGTAATCGTCGCTTCGGCCGAGTAGGCCCCGCACCCCTGTGGATTGCACGCTTTGACCCGATAGCGATAGGCGCCCGCCGCCTTGCCGGTTACTTGATAGGTGCGGCCAGAACCATCAAAGGCCACGTTCCAGCCCGCGCCTACGGCTTCTTCAAGCACATAGCGAGCCGCACCCTGCACCACCGACCAGCTCAGCGAGTAGGTTCCGTTGACACCTTGTCCTGGTGCCGTGATCACGGGTGCAGCCGTGGGTGCAAGCTCCACCTGGATGGAGGCTTCCACGCCCCACGCGCCACAGACAGTGCCATTGCAGGCACGCCCTCGGTAGCGATACGCACCGGAGCTGCGCCCGGTCAACGCTACCGTCAACGCCGCTCCCTGATAGACGGTCTGCCACGCTCCCGTCACTGACTCCTGTACTTCGTAGCGCTGTGCACCTGCGACGGCAGTCCATTGCACGGCAAACGCACCGTTGCCGCTGTATCCCGGAACAGTCACCACCAGCGCCGCAGGAGCAATATCCACCGCACGCTTGGCAACTAGGCTGCCGTTGAGCTGGACATAGTCAAATCCCTTGGCCTGGCGCTGATCGTGCTGGTAGCGCAGCACGCCATCCTGTCCATAGAACGAGCGGATGTTGCCATTGGACGCACTGGCCAGGGTGCGACGTCCATGCGCGTCGTACTGATAGGCCTCCTTGCCATCGACCTCGCGCAGGCGATTGCCATAGTCGAAACGGAACGCCACGCCATTGCGCACCTTCAGGTTGCCCTGTGCGTCATACCCGAGCCCGGTCACGGTCGCACCACTGGCGACATCCCGCACGTTCGTCAACCGATTGTTGAAGTCGTACTCGAAGGCCTGCCGCCTTGCGCCCACATTGGCGGCGACGATGTTGTCCAGAACATTGTAGGCATAGCTTGCGTTCCCGAAGCTGGCAGCTGTCACGGCGGTCAGACGATCCAGACCGTCGTAGCGCATGTCGCGGTTTCCCGGAGCTGCTGGCAAGCCGTCGCTGATGGCCGCCACATTGCCATTGGCATCGTAATCGTAGCCATCATCGATGACCTTGCCGCCCGCGCTGCTATCCGTGCTCCTGTCGGGGAGGCCGCGCGCATTCTGCGTCATCTGATGGGCGACGCCGTTGCCATAGGTGAAGCCGCTCATGCCACCGTTCGCGTAGTAGCGCACGTTGGTGGCGTAGGTTCCGGCCCGTGTTGGTTGCCCCAGCGCATTCGGGCTGTAGCTGATCGTCAGGCCAGACGGCTGCACATGGGTGGCCAGGGCACCGTTCGCATCGTAGCCGTAGCCCAGTGCCCATACTTCGCCGCCGTCATACAGCACGCTCTCGGAGGTGGGCAGCCCGCGCAGGTTGTAGCTGTACTCATTGATGGTGCTGGCACCGTTGTTGCGGGTCTGCACGCGCTTCACTTTCCCACCCGGCCAATAACTCCAGTCCTGATCACCCTGGCCATCGGAGAAGCGCAACGTCACCAGGCGGTTCATGCTGTCGTAGCCACGGTCAGCCCGCGAAGGTGACGCATAGGCGCCTTCGCTCTCGCATTGGGGGCCCAGCAGCGCGAGGCCCGAGGCAGACCACAGCAGATTGCCTGCCGCGTCGTAGCCCATGCCGGTTGCACCGGTCTCGGGCTCCATGCTCTTGCACAGCCGCTGGGCGCCGTCATAGACATACTGTCGACGCACACTGATGCTGCCATCGCCATTGCGCCGCAGGATCGACAGCGGCTTGCCCAGCGTGTCGCGCTGGATTTCCGTCACCACGCCCTCGGCGTGGAGAATCCGGATGGGCGTGTCCTGGGCAGGCTTGCCATACATCAGATAGTCGGTGGTGGTGGCAATGCCGCGCGGATTGGTCACCCTTACGCTGCCTCCGCCAAGCTGCTCCGTCGTGGTGACCAGGCGGCCGAGCTCGCTGTCCTGCTCACTGCGGACAGGGCGACCAAGTGCGTCATAACCGGTGTAGGTGCCGGGCAGCGCCGAACGGAAGTCGGATGCCGCGCGCGTGGGATAGGAGGTGAAGATCGGCCGCCCATTGCTGTCATAGCGGGTCACTGTCTGGCGCAGGGTACCGCCGCGGTCCGCGGCGTCGAACGACTCTTCCAGCACCGGTCGCCACAGCCCGTCGTAGTACGTTACCGCGCGTGCATTGCCGGTACTGGACTCGCGTTTCCAGTGTCCTGCTTCCAGCCCGATCTCCGCGCCAGGCACCTGGAAGAACCGGGTAGTTGAAGGATTCCAGGCAACGCTGTCATTGGCAGCCTGGGTCGCCTGTACGATCCGTCCCATCCCGTCGTAATCGAAACTCCGGCTGGCCCCATTGGGCTCCACCGCCGTGCGCACCCAGCCGTTGTCATCGACCTGCAGCGAGGCACTGCTGCCGTCGGGGAAGGCAACACTCTGCGGCAAGCCCCGCTTCCAACTGCCAAGCGCAATGGCATTGCCCTTGCCGTCTGCCACGGAGGCGAGCGTTCCATCCGGGTGATACCCCAGTGTCTGCTGCAGCACGCCGAAGGCATAGGTCCGCTGCGGGCGTGCCAACGAGTCGAAGTCTGTACGTTCGGTCTCGATCTCAGCGCCACCGACGGTCTGCGTGCTGCGCGCGATCTGACCGAGGATCCAGCGACCGGTATCGTCGAAGTACGTGGTCCTCAGCGTCCTCGCGCGTCCCAGCGAATTGCTTTCGGTCTGCACGACCGGCCGAACATGCGCATCGAACTGATCGGTCGTGTTGATGAAGTTGACGCCATCCTGGCTGAGGACGGACTGCTTCACAGGGCGGATCTTGTTGGCGAAGGGGTCATCGGCCGCCGTCAGCGAACCATAGCTGTCAGGGAACGGCCCTCCTTGGACCTCAGCCGAACTCATGTAGGTGTTGGTGGTGACCTGGACGATCTGGCCATTGGGCGCGCGAATCGCCTCCTGCAACAACTGCCCCTCGTTCTCGTCGAACTTTCGTCCAAACACACTGTGGCGACGCGTCCCGTCCGGCTCCACGATCGTCGACACTGCGGAGTTGGCCAGACCCGAGTCGTATCCCCCAGACTCGTATGTCCAGGTCAGATTGCCCAACCCGGGCCCCGTCAGCGTCTTGCTGGTGATCGCGAAGAGGTCGAACGCATTGGAGGCACGCTGTGCGTAGCGCCCACCGCCCATGTCTGCGCAGGCCGTACTTTTTACACCCAGCCGGGTACGGCGCACATACTTGAACTCGAATTGTCCACGCGTTCCCGCTGGGTGGTTCGCGATCAAGGTAAACGCAGACTGCTCGAACATGGGCTTGGTACAGAGCTTGGGCTCTCCGTCCCAGCTCTGATACTCCGGATTCAGCCCCCCGAATCCGCCGTCCTGCCAGCTGTATTCGTAGCCGAATCGCGCGCCATCCGGCTGCTGTACAGCGCGCAGTGCAGGCCAACGCGCAAACCCCATTGCATTGTTGCCGTCGTTGTACTCGTAGCTCCAGGTCCGGCCATTGGCCGTCGCGCTGGCAATGCGGTCCCCGGCATAGGCGATGGAGATGGCGCGACCATCACTGCCGCGAATGCCAACCAGCTTGTCGCCCGAATAGTCATAGGCGACCCAGTTGCCATGGCGATCCTCAACCCGGCTGGCCATGAGCAGCACGCGCACCAGCTGCGAACCGACGCCTTGACCCAGCTCCATGAAGCCGGCCTTTCGCTCAATGCCCACATTGAAGAAGTACCGGTTTCCCGAGGCGTCCACACCCAGGAAGCCCTCCCCTGGATAACCGTTGGCCGTCGACGCCAGGCAGCTTAGGCGCATGTTGCCCCGAGTACCCCAGCGATAGGTTTCGCCATTGGTGGGCTTGGGGTTGGACGCGTTGGCGATCAGCAGCATCTCCTGCTCGCCCTGGTCGGGGACACGTACCTGCACGCCGGTCCAGATCTCGAAGGTGCCTACGCCGGTACGTGTCTTAGGGTAGAACGACTGCGAGCAACGCTGGGTAGCGCCGTTGCCCGACTCGTTCCATTTCCAGATGGAATCGAAGGTCGCATGCATGAAAGGGACTTCGATATCCCAGCTGCCGAATCCCCCCAATGGCTGCCGGTCCTTGAAGGACTGCACAGCGAGGCGACGCTGCAATCGCACCGGCAGCGCGTTGTTTCCTGGCAGGTCAATGTCGGTAACGACAAATTCTGTCGATCCGGAGCTCGGGCTGATGCTGTCCCCGAACAGGCTCGAGGTCAGCGGCGCCAGCCCTTCACCCGTCTTGATCCTCTTGTAGTACTCGGTATGTGGCGTCACCGGGCTGCTCGCCCAGCTCCACCCCGATGACATGACCAATGCCGCGCCCAACAACGCCTGCCACTGCCAGATACGCATGGAACGTCCCTTTGTCCAAATGCGTCGGCAATCACCAGACGTCCGGCAAGCCACCGACGTGTGCTGGCGTCATGTTCCGGCCGAAAAGCAGCTGCGCCGTCCCTTGCGCCCCCTGTACCACCGAGAAGCACAGCCTCCCTTCACGACAGCTTCATACGATATTCACCCAAAGTAAATACCCCTGATGAGCGCTTGGACGGGGTCCGTGTCCACAGCGTTGCCTAGCCGGCTGCCACCCGGTTCGCACACACCCGCCCCGCCGCGAAATCCCGCAGATTCCCCAGCGTGATCGCCGAGATCTCCTGCAGCGCCTCTACGGTGAAGAAGCCCTGGTGGCCGGTCACCAGCACGTTGGGGAAGGTCATCAACCGCTGGAAGGCCTCGTCGTCGATGATCTCTCCGGACAGGTCCTGGAAGAACAGCGCGCTCTCCTGCTCGTACACATCGATGGCCAGATGACCCAGCCGACGCAACTTCAGCGCGCGGATCACCGCATGGGTATCGACCAGCCCGCCGCGCGAGGTATTGACCAGCATCGCGCCCGGCTTCATCCGCACCAGTGAGGTGTCGTTGATCAGATGCTGGGTGTCCGGTGTCAAAGGGCAATGCAGCGACACAATGTCTGCGCGGGCCAGCAGTTCATCCATGCCTACCATCTCGCCCACATCCGCAAAGCCTGCCGACGGATACGGGTCGTGGCCCAGCACGGTGCAGCCCATGCCCTTGAAAATGCGCGCGGTGGCCAAGCCTATCTTGCCGGTGCCGACGATGCCGACCGTGCGGCCATGCAGGGTGCGCCCAAGCAGGCCATCCAGCATGAAATTGCCCTCGCGCACGCGGTTGTAGGCGCGGTGGGTCTGACGGTTGAGGGTCATCACCAGTGCCAGTGCATGCACGGCCACCGCTTCTGGCGAATAGGCCGGCACGCGGGCAACAAACAGGCCAAGCGCCTTTGCCGCTGCAAGATCCACATTGTTGAAGCCCGCGCAGCGCAGCAGCACTGCCCGCACACCCACTGCATGCAGGGCGTACAGCGTCGGTGCATCAAGTCGATCATTGACGAACACACAGACCGCCGCGCAATCCTGGGCCAGAGCAGCTGTAAGCACATCCAAGGCCGCATCGAAGTAGACAAACACGAAGCCTTCTCCAGCGGCGTCGCGCTGGTTGGCTTCCTCAAGGAAACGACGATCGTAAGGGCGGGCGCTGAAGACGGCGATCTGCATGGAAGAGCCTGTGTGGGATGCCACGCCGACCATACCGCAGCAACGCGCCTTCTGGGGACGGCACCGGCGATGTCCACATCGCCGGTGCCGTGTACCGCTTAGAACTTGTAGCCCAGCCCCAGCATCACGCCATTCTGGATCTGCCCGTCGCGGCGCTCGCCTACATAATCGGCCATGATCGAGAGACGCTCGCTGGCCCGGCTGGTCACACCCAGGTTCCAAGCCAGCACCTGCTCGCCCACGGCCTGGCTGCTGGCACCGAACACCAGATCCGGTGCAGCGGCGAAACCGGTGCTGTAACGGGCCTGCGAGTCGCCCAGTTCCTTCTGCCAGACCACGCGGGCGCGCGGCGTGATGCGCTCGCCGTTGTTGCCCTCGAAGGTCTTGAACAGCTGCAGGCCTGCGCCCACGCGGATGCTCTCCAGGCTGCCGCTGCGCCCCACCAAGGCACCCGCGCCCTGGCCTTCATTGAAGCGGGTGGCCGAGGTACGCGCGTAGTCCACCACCGGCAGCAACGGCTGGATCACCAGTCCCTTGCCGGTGGTGAAGGAGAACGCGTGCTCCGCCCGTGCGGAGATCGCATCGTTGCTGTACCTGGCGCGCAGTGGCTGCTGCAGGCCATCGATACCGCCGATGCTGCGGCGGGTATCGTGGCGCAGGTCGGTGTAGCGCACCGCTGCCGACAGGTAGCCCCGCGAGTAGGTCGCATCCAGGTAGCCGCCCACGTCCAGCGCGCGCACATCGCCGGTGAACCCGGCGCCGTCACTGGCCTTGGTCGACATGTCGGCCGCTGCCACGCTGACGCCGAGGGTAACGCGGTCATCGGCCACGCGGGTGTCGGCACCGATCACGATGCCGCCGATGTTGTGGCTGAGCCCCGCCACGCCACCGTCGGCATCGATGCGGCCATGGCTGGCGAAACCGCGGGCCCAGATGCCATGGTTGCGGCCAGCATCACCGCTGCCCGCAGCGCTGCCCGACGCCGGCTCGACCAGATGCATGGCGAGCTGGTTGAACAGGCTGCCATGGCGCATGCCCGGTTGAGATGAGACCGACTGCGCAACCTGCGAGGCCAGGCCGTCGGCATCACCGCCGCTGCGTAGTGCCGACTGGTGCTGCTGCACGACGTTGCCGATGCTGCCCACCAGCGCAGTGTCGGCCAGGCGCAGGCTGGCGTGCGCATCACCGCGCAGGGCTCCGGCCTGCTGTGCGATTACGTCGCGATCAGCGAACTGCAGTGCACCGAGCAGCGACTTCAGGCCTTTGTCCTGGCGATCGGAGGCGGTTGCCAATGCGCGGCCCAAGCCATCGCCCGAAGTGCCGTTGGCGAACAGCCCCACCTGGTCGAAGCCGGGGTTGGCGGTCAACCACAGACCATCGGCGGTCTGCTTCACATTGAAGCTCAACAGCGAGTTGTGGCGCGGGCGGAACACATCACCACCAGTGATGCTGGCACTGTAGCCGGTATCCCCCAAGCGCACGGCTTCTTCGAAACCACCTTGGTAGATCGGTCCTTCCACCAGATCGCGACGGAAGTCCTGGCCGTAGTAGCCCTGTGCCACGTTCAGTTCGAGGAAGGCGCCCTTGGAGATCACCAGCGCGCCGTCGGTCTGTTCGTCATCGAAGAAGGTGTCCACGCGCAGGCGGCCAGTGGCCGTGCCGCCGCCCTCGGTCACATCGAACAGCACCTTGCCGCCCGGCATGATATTGACGTAACCATGGGTGACCAGATCGCCACCGCGCGGCATCAGTGTGCCGAACACGCGCAGGCGATTGAAGCCGTCTTCACGGTAGGAAGGGCCAGTGCCTTCGCCCAGTGCATTGAGATCCATCGCCGTGCCGGCAACGTCGCCGTGGCCAACCAGCATGCCAGCCCCGAGCACGCGCACTTCCGAGGCGCGCAGGGCACCGCCTTCCAGGGCGATGGTGCCGTTGTCCACCAGCATGAAGTCCGCACCCGTGGTAGCGGACGTGCGCCAGGTGGCGCCATTGGTCACGCGGATCACACCCATGGCGTTGTCCAGCGTAGAGGCATCCAGATCCGCCAGACGCAGTTTGGACAGCAGCAGGTCCTGGATATCCGGGTCATTCAGGTAACCCTGCACCGACAGCGGGCCGATGCCCTGCGGACCGCGGCTCGAGGCGTTGTAGATGCTCTGCGCAAGGTTGATGTAGGTGGATTGCCAGTCGGTATTCCAGCGCGCGAAATCATCATCGACGAAGGCCTGCAGCTGGCGTCCGGTACGCAGGTAGCCTGGATTGATATCGCCGCTCACGTTCGCGCTCACATTCAACGTGTCGCCCGGATCGCGGTACCCGTTGGCGGTGATGATCCTGTTGCTGTAGATGTCCTGGCCCGGGAATGATTCCAGCTTGCTGCCGCTGCCATCCGGATCAAAGGTGATGGAGGCCCCCGTGCTGCGGGCTGGATCGCGGAACACCAGCAGCCCGTTCGGCTGTACCACTTCATACATGGCCTTGTGCAGCAGGCCGGCATCCATGCCGCCGCCATAGTTGCCGGTGTAGATCTGGGTCATGCGCGGCGACGGCGTGTAGATCACCTTGCCACCGCTGCTGGCCGCGTGGATCTGCACCGAGTCGATGATCGGCAGGTCGCCGGCCAGATAGCGCTCGACACCACCGGACTGCATGATCGAGCAGGATGAAATGCAGTTGCCGGACACGATGGTGTTGAGGCCGGAGGTGCGGATCACTCCCTGCAGCCACTCGCCGGCGATCAACGCGCCACCATTGGAGGTGCGCAATACCACTTCGCGGATCGGCCGGCCTTCGGCCTGCGCTTTGGCCAGCAGTGCCGGCAGGGACACCACGTCGGCGTAGGTCACATCGCCACTCAGGAAGATGCGATCGCCCAGCACGTGATAATTCATTGCCATGACGTCATCAGCCACGGACATGGTGGCGACACCCATCAGCCCGGCCAGGGCCAGGCTCAACTTCGAATACTTCATGTGTTCTCTCTCCACCCGCAACACGCGGGTAGAACGATCAACGCCGCAGCGGGGCGATCCCCCCCAGTGGATCCGGCGCCGAAAGATGAATACATTCACAATGAGAATTCGATCGATGCACACTCTTCCCCATCCGGTCATCGTCGCGTAAAACTCGATGACGCATCTGCCACCGACACGCGAGGCCTGCCCTGTCCACCCCGTCCCCCCTGCTCCATCGCGCGCCGCAGCTGCCCGCGCCTGCGGATGCCTTCATCGCGTTCGTACGCGAAGAACGCGCGCCGCTGTGCGCGTTCCTGCGCACGCGAGGGGTCGGGCCGGAAGATGCGGAGGACATCGCACAGGACTGCATGGAGCGGTTGATCCGCTATCGCGCGCAGGGCCCGGACGAACTGCGCCTGCTGCTGTATCGTATCGCCCGCAACCGCCTGGCAGACCGCGGCCGTTCGCCGCAGTCGCGGCCGCACCTGCCGCTGGCCGAGCACGATGGCAGCGACGAGCCTTCCAGTACCTCGCCCGATCCATTGCGCCAAGCCGAGTCCGGGCAGATGCTTTCCCTGCTGCGGCAGGCCCTGTTCAAACTGCCCGAGCGCGCGCGCGAGGTGTACCTGCTCAACCGGATCACGGGCATGAGCTATACACAGATTGCGCGGCACTGTGGAATCACTGCCAAGACCGTGGAAAAACATATTGCCCGCGCCCTGCAGGGCCTGCGCCAGGAATTGGGGCCGGATCCACTGCACAACGACAGGGACGCTGAATGAGCCGCCACCGGCACATGGAAGACGCCTCGGTGTTCGAACGCGCCAGCACCTGGGTGGCGCGGCTGGAAGCCCCGGACTGCACAGCGGACGAGCGTGAAGCGTTCGAAGACTGGCTGGCTGAGGACCCTGCCCATGTCAAAGCCTGGGTACAGGCCGAGACCCTGTTCCAGCAGGGCGAAGGGCTGGCCACCGACCCCTGGTTGCGGACCGCCGCAGCGCGCGCCGCGCGACCTGCCCGCCGTCGCCTGCTGCCCGGCCTGGCCGCGGCCGCCGGCATCTGCCTGGCCATCGGCATCGGCTGGATGGTTGCGGTGGATGGCAATCCGACACCGCAGCTGTACGCCAATGACACCCGCCTGCCGCGCCAGTTGACCCTGGCCGATGGCAGCGTGGCCACGCTTGATGCTGGCACCACGCTGCGCGCCAGCTTTGGCTGGCGACATCGCGAACTGGATCTGGAGCGCGGACGCCTGCAGCTGCAGGTGGCGCCATCGAGCAAGGCACTGCGGCTGCAGGCTGGCAACAGCACGATCCGCGACATCGGCACCACCTTCCAGGTCGAGCGCCTGCACGATGGCCTGGTCGAGGTCGCACTGCTGGAGGGCGCAGTGGAAGTCAGCAGCGGCACGGCCCAGCACATGCTGGCACCTGGCCAGCAGCTGCAGGTGCTGCCCTCCGGGCGCATCCAGCCTGGCCCGGCGCTGTCATCCAACGCGGCCGCCGAAGGGTGGCTGCACGGGCAACTGGTCTTTGATGCCACGCCACTGTCCATCGTGGTCGAGCGCATGAACCGCTATGGCCGCACGCCGCTGGTGATCGCCGATCCGGAGATCGCCGATCTGGCGGTAAGTGGCACGTTCCGCGCGGGGGATGCACAGGAGCTGCTGTCCGCACTGGAACTGGGCTGGTCCGTTGCTGGCCAGACGCGCCCGGATGGCGCGCTGGAACTGCGCCGCACGTACTGAGGAGGCCGGCAGTGAAGGCAGGTCCGGGTGCGCTGCAGTGGGGGCTGCTCCGCGCCTTGCTTTATCTGGCAGTGGGTATAGCGGCATTACCGGTGGCCGATGCCAGCGAGCCTGCCGGCACGCTGGAGATCGATGTGGGCGCCGGACCATTGGTCCCGGCATTGCAGCAATGGGCACGGCAGAGCGGTACCGCCCTGCTGTTCGACGCACGTGAGCTGGAGGGGCTGCGCACCAACGGTAGCCATGGCCAGCGTGATACGGCAACCGCACTGAAACAGCTGGTCGGCGGCCTGCCGGTGAACATCCTGCGCACATCCTCAGGCGCCTTTGTCATCCGCCGCGTTCACGCCGAACTACCGGCCAAGGTATCGAAAGCCCCGGCAGCGGCCCACGCCATACGCACCGTGCCCAACGCGCCCGATGCAGCACCGCAGGTGGAACTGGCACCGATCCACGTCACCGGCAGCCGCCTGCCGCGCACCTCGGTGCAGACAACGCTGCCGGTCACCACCATCGACCGCGACGACATCCTGCGCAGCGGCTACGGCAACCTGTTCGACCTGTTGCGGCACCTGCCGGGCATGAACGGCCATCCGGCCATGAGCACCTCGCGCAGCGGCGATTCGCAGTACCTGCCAGTAGGAGCGGCCGCGACAACCAGTCTCGACGGCATGGGACCGCGAGCGACGCTGTTCCTGGTCAATGGCCGGCGCCTGCCCCGCTATCCAATGGTGTCGCTGGAACAAGGCGGACTGACCGATCTGGGCGGCATTCCGCTGAGCTTCGTCGATCGCATCGAACTGGTCCGCGGTGGCGCCTCCGCCATCTACGGTGCCGACGCGATGTCCGGCGTGGTCAACATCATCCTGCGCGACCAGGCCGATGGTCCCGAAGCCATGCTGCAGACCGGGCTCAGCGGCCGCGGCGATGCCGGGCAGTACCGGGTGCAGGCAGCCACCGGTGGCCTGCGCGAGAACGGCGACCGCTGGTTTGCGGGCCTTGACCTGCATCGTGTCGAACATGTGGCCGGTGATCGCCGCGACTGGCATGCGGAAACCTCGCTGTATCCGATCGGCGCGATCTTCGGCAACTGGTACGTGCCGGCCCGGCGCTGCGAGCCCCCGTTGAAGCGCCGCGAGGATGGCTGCTGGTTCGACAGTGCCCGCCCGCGCTCGCTGCAACCGGCCTCGGATACCGCATCGGCCTACCTGCATTACCGGCACGAACGCGGTGAAGGACGCTATGCCTATGTCGAAGCACGCGCCAGCCACAACCGGCAGCGCTTCGACCTGGGTCCAACCGCCATCGCCGTGGTCGCGCGCGGAATCACCTTCAACAGCGTCATGCATGAAGCCGGCAATGTGCGCCCCAGCGTTCGCGCCACCGATACGGATGTCACCTTCGGCATCGGCCGCGACCAAGGCCGGCGCAGCTGGGAAGCGGGAATCAGCGGCCAACGCAGCGGAGTCACGCTGTCCACCGCAGGCACCGTACGTGCGACCCGGTTGCTGGAAGCCACGCAGTCGCGACGGTTCCTGCCCGGCTTCGACGCACCACCTGCCGCCGAAGCAGAGGCATTGTTCCCATCGATCCGCAACCGCGGCAGTACCGAACAATGGCAGGGCTGGTGGGGTATGCAGCGCGAACTGATGCCGCTGCCCGGTGGCCCTGCGCAGCTGGCCACCGGCATCGACCTGCGCCATGAGCGCTGGACATCGCGTCCCGACGCGCTACTCAGCCAGGGTGACCTCGCATTGGGGCTGCCACAGCAGCAACGTCGCCTGTCGCGGCAGAGCAGCGGCGTCTACGCCGAGCTCGGCCTGCCGCTTGCGCCCACGCTGCGCGCGGATCTGGCCGCTCGCTGGGATCGTGATGGCGGTTTCATGGCGTTCTCGCCCCGGGCCGGCCTGCGCTGGAGCCCGACGCCGCAGTGGTCGTTCCTGCTGGCCAGTGGACGCGGCTATCGCGCTCCCAGCCTGTTTGAACAGCGGCGACCGCCCGGCTACTTCGGCTCGATCACGCTGCCCGCCTCCAGCGCGCTGCCGGAATGCGCGATGACCATCAGTGATGGTCGTTGCAGCGTCACCGCCGAGGTGGTGGAGAACGACGCACTGAAAGCCGAGCGCTCGCGCAGTCATTCGCTGGCCGCCACCTGGACACCCAACGACACCTTCTCACTGTCGCTGACCCACAACATCGTCGAACTGCGCAACGAGATCCTGGCCCTGCAGCCATCCGACGCAGCGTGGAACCGCAGCACCTGGCAGCTGGACGAAGACGGCCAGCTGCGCAGCCTGCGCCTGTCCTTCGACAACATCGGGCGCACCACGTCCCGCAACTGGGTGCTGCGCGGCGAGTACCGTATCGATGCCGGCAGCAACGGCCAGTGGCTGTTCTCGCTCGATGCATTGAAGCAGCAGGAACTGCGTCGTCGCCGCGACCATGAGCCTGCGGTGGACCTGCGCGGCCATGTGACGCCGGAGATCGCCGCCGTACTGAACGTGCAATGGCAGAACAGCAATTGGGATATCGCGCTGCGTGGCAACCAGACCGGACGCACGCGTGCGTGGCTGCCCGGTGCCGAGTGCCCGCAGGAGCAGATCGAACTGAGCCACTGCATGAACCCGCGGCAGCTTCGCTGGAACCTGCACCTCGCACGCCGGCTGGGCCCCCGCATTGTCGCCGCGGTGGATGTGCACAACGTGCTCGACACGCAGCCGGTGAACTATCTGGTCGGCAACGGCGGACAGATGCCCGGGCTGGACGACCCACTCGGCCGATACTATCTTCTGACCCTGCAATTCCGCTGAAGCGTAGTAACCTACGCGCCCTGCTCCACCGGTCTGCCACCTCCACCCCATGAAGGCCTATCTCTGGTTCTGGGGCGCGTTCCTGCTGTTCTTCGCGTTGCCTTTTCCCTGCATCCTCTATTTCGGCACGTCATGGCCGGTGGCGCTGGCTGATCGCAGTGCACCGTGGCTGGCAGTGCTGCTGCTGGCGTTGTCGCTGGCCTTGTGGCTGGTCCTGCTGCTCGCCTTCCTGCACTACCTGCTGCTCGGCCCACCACGTGCCCTGCATCGGGTGCGCTCGATCCTCGCCAACGGTGAGCCACGCACTACACTGATCAAGCAGGCCGAACAGACTGGCGTGCATGTGCGTGGCTTCGCGCAGTGGAAGCTGCAGTTGGCCTTCCAGAACCTGTCCGGCACGCCGATCAGCGAGCAGATGCTGGTGGTCGACAGCAAACCCCAGCTGCAGCGCTTCGTCGTCGGCAATCACCTCGATGCACGCCTGAGCCGCACGCCAGGCGAATTCCCCAACGTGGTGCTCGACGGCGCCCATCCCGAGCTGGATGTTGCCAGCCTGTGGCGGCGTGGGATCGGCGGTGGCATCGCCATCGTGGTGGTTGCCAGTGCCTATGTATTCACCTACCGGCTGCAGAGCGAAGGCCTGGGCTGGACCTTCCTGTCGTTCGGCCACCCGTTGCTGGTGTGCCCGCTGGTGCTGTGCGGCTACGCACTGGGCCTGCGCCTGCTCGGCCGACTGCTGCACGCCGATGCACGTGGCGATGCGCTGAAGTACCGTGGCATCGGTGTGGAGGCCAGGGTGCTGAAGGTGCGCCAGACCGGCACATATCTCAACGAACAGCCGCAGGTGGAATTCCAGCTGGAGTACACCGACCGCGAAGGCGCTATGCGGCAGGCCAGCGTGCGTCGCTTCATCCCGCTGATCGAACTGGCCAACATCCCGCGCGAGCACGTGACGCTGCTGTACGACCCGGATGATCGTGGAAACGTACGCATGGAGGAGGTATGAAACAGCCTCCCTCCACCCGACTGGTGTTCTCGCTGGTGCTGCTGGTACTGGCGGGCGTGGCCGTTGCTGGCGGCGGATTGCAGACGATCGGCGAAACGCTGGGCCATTCGGTGCAGCGCGACCGGTTGCCAGCCCCCACCGGTACGCAGCCGTCGCGCGAGAATCCCGCATCACTTGCGCCGATTCCCGATCCACGGCCGATTTCCATTCCCGAACGCAGCAACCGTCTGTTCGATGCGGACTACCTGCAGGCCGCACGCCAGGCGCTGGAGCAGCTGCCGGCGCTGGCCGGACAGCGATTGACCGTGTTCCACAGCATCCACTTCTACGACGACGGGCGCATCAACCTCGATCTGGTCGACCCCCAACAGCCAACCCACGTCGACAGCTACCATTTCGAACGCGGCCAGTGGCGCAAGGGCAATCCCGTGAACCCACAACAGTTCGCTCCCACCATCAGCCTGCAGCGCAGCAGCACGCCTCTGGCCAACATCGATTTCGATGCCGTGCCACGCGTAGCCCAGGCGCTGCAGGAAAAACGCAACGCATTGCAGAACCCAGCCTCCGAAGTCGGCCATGTCTACGTAGTCGTACGCAAGGCGGGCAAGCTGGTGTGGCTGCCGGATGAAATCGCCGGAGACCGCGAATCGGTGCGCCTGCAGTTCGATGCGCAGGGTGCCCTGCGCGGTGTGAGCCGCCGGTAGCCGACGAAAAAAGGGGACGGAGGGGATTAAGTCGTATGTGGCATCAGGTCGTACACGACTTAATCCCCACCGTCCCCTTTCTGCTACTTCACCGAGCGCGCGATGGCGTACTGCGCGCCGTAGTACGTGGACAACACCAGCAGGCTGGCCAACGGCAGGCCGCCGGCGAAGCGGTCCCAGGCCAGCAGTGAATCGCTGGCCACGAACAGCAATGCACCTGCCGCGGCCCAGCGGGCGCTTCGGGCTTCCACGGCATCGGGCTGCGGGCTGCGCCACTGCCGTGCCAGGGCCAGCACCGCCATCGACGCCAGCACCACCACATACGCCAGTACCGGAATGCGCATCGGCGCCGGCAGGTGCGGCCACAGGCCCAGCACGTTGAGCACGGCAAACGCACCGAGCAGCACACCGGCGCCGACCAGCCCACGCCCGGCACGCAGGCCATCGCGGAAGGCGACGATGTAGCAGACGTGCGCCAGCAGGAAGGCGACCAGGCCCGGCACGAACGCGTCCACCGGCAGCATCAGCGCAATGTCGCCCACGCACGAGAGCAGCATGCCGGCCAGCACCGCGCGGCGGTAGAACGGCTGTGCGGGATCGTGCACGCGCCAGGCGATGGCAGCGATCAGCAGCGTGGTGGCCGGCTTGGCCAGCCAGTGCAGCCAGCGCCCATCACCCTGCAGGAAGGCCCCGACGATGGCGAGGATTGCCATCAGCAGGATCAGACCATCGCGGGCGCGCGGTTTCATCGCGCCTTCCACAGCTCTGCGAGGCGGTCAGGCTTGCCGGCAATGCGCTCCAGCACCGGATACTGCAGGCCACCGTGGTAGGCGATGCTCATCGTTTCGATGCGATCGAACTGCTTCACCAGCAACACGATCGGCGCCTTGTCCTTTGCTGCGGCCGCCACTGCATCCTTCAAGCGCTGGCTGCTGTATTCGCGGCCACCAACCGCGATTACCTTCATGCCGGGTGCAAGACCGGCGTTGAACGCCGGGCTGTCCCAGATCACGTCACCGACCGTGCCGTTGTCGAGCACGGTCGCGCCCAGCGAATAGGCCAGCAACGCGGCCTTGGCGCGCTTCTCCTGCGCCTTGTAGGCATCGTTCGGGGCATCGCGATAGACCAGCTTCCAGCCCGCCAGTTCGAGGCCGCCGGTCAACGAACCATGGCCGTCCAGGCGCCCGCGCAGGAACGTGGCCCAGTCATACGGCGCGATGCCGTTCAAGGTCGCGACTACATCATCGAAGGTGTACGGATTGACGTCCCAATCGCCATTACCGACGCCGAAAAACGCACGTGCGAAGTCGTCCAGGCTGCGCCGGTTGCCACTCAGTTCGCGCAGCTTGCCCTCCACTTCCAGCCACAGCATCTGGCCGCCGGAGTAGTAGTCCTCGCTCATCTGGTAGTTGCGATAAGGCAGCGTACGGCGCTGAGCAATGGTCGGGTCGTTGGTGGTGTCCTGCAGCGGGCGCCAGGCCAGGCCCGGACGGCCACGGTCGTAGGTCGCGGCCACGTTGGCCAGCATGTCGCGTGCCTGGTCGGTGGACCACAGCCCCGAGCGTGCGGCCAGCACCTGTCCCCAGAACTGGGTCTGCCCCTCATACACCCACAGCAGGCTGTCGCCCATCGGCACGTTGAAGTTGGCAGTGGCCAAGTCCGCGCCGCGGCGGTACTTGCCGTTCCAGGAGTGGGTGTATTCGTGCGGCAGCAGATCGCGCATCCACGCGCTCTTTTCCCACTCGGTGAAGTAGCCCGGCTCGGCGCTGTTTTCGCTGGAACGGTGGTGTTCCAGACCGATGCCGCCGAGGCGGTCGGTCAACGCCAGCAGGAACTCGTAGTGGTTGTAATGGCGCGCGCCATAGAGCTTGTCGGCCTGCTGCACCAGCGCGCGGTGCAGCTTGATCTGTTCGTCGGTCGGCTTCAGCGACTTGGCGTCGTCGGCGAACACGTTCAGATGCACCGGCACCTTCGCGCCGGGGTCGAGGTCGATGCGCTGGTGGTGCTCGCCGGCAAACAGCGGCGAATCGACCAGGTGGTCATAGGAGATCGGCTTGAACACCACGGTGTCACCGTCGCGGCGCGCGGTCTCCAACGCGGTGGCGAACGACCAGCCCTTGGGCAGGGTCACGCTGGCCTGCGCCTGCAGCTGCCGCGCATCGACACCGGCCGGATACAGCGAGTTGGCGTTCCACTGCAGGTTGAGCATTTCCGGGGTCATCACCACCCGGCCCTGGCTGCCGCCCTGCGAGGACAGGAAATCGAAGTGGGCGACAATCTCGCTCACGCCCTCGGGCACGTTCACCTTGAACGCATAGACGTTGAACTGGTCGCGCTGCCAGGCCAGCGGCTTGCCGTTGGCAGTCACACGCAGGCCGGCCAGCTTGTCGATCGGGCCGGTCGGCGAATGGTTGCCTGGAATCCACTGCGGGTACAGCAGGGTCATCGGGCCGGGCTTGGCCGGCACCGTGGCAGTCACCTTGAAGATGCGCCGGGCCAGATCGCGCGCGTCCACATCGATGCGCAGCAGGCCGGGGGCCGCCGCGTTCGCCTGTGGCGAGGTCTGCGCCAGCGCAGGCGTGGCGGCCAGCGCGAACAGCACGGACATCACCAGGGCACGGATCTTCATCGGGCAGGTTCCAGCAGCGGTAGAACCTTTGATGCTAGGCCTGTCGAGTGCGCGGCCCCATGGCCGAAGGTCATGGTCGGTGGCGCTCCGGCCTGATGTGGCAAAACGCCATCCGGCAGTGCGAACCAAGGTTCGCACCCACCAGAGTCAGGCCCGATCAGTCGACCAGGCGCAGGCGCAGTTCCTTCGGCAGTGCGAACACCATCGATTCCGGCTCGCCATCCAGCTCACCGACGCCGTTGGCACCCAGCTCGGCCAGCCGCGCCAGCACGCCATCGACCAGCACCTGCGGCGCCGAGGCACCAGCGGTCACGCCGATGTGCTGCTTGCCCACCACCCACGCCGGGTCGATCTCGTGCGCACCGTCGATCAGGTACGACTCCACGCCTTCGCGGCGGGCCAGCTCACTCAGGCGGTTGGAGTTGGAGCTGTTCGGCGAACCGACCACCAGCACCAGATCGCAGCGCTTGGCCAGGTCGCGCACGGCATCCTGGCGGTTCTGGGTGGCGTAGCAGATATCGTCGTTCTTCGGCCCTTGCATTGCCGGGAAGCGCTCGCGCAGCGCATCGATGATGCCGCGCGTGTCGTCCACCGACAACGTGGTCTGGGTGGTGTAGGCGAAGTTTTCCGGCTGCTTGATCTGCAGCGTGGCAACCTGCTCCACGTCTTCCACCAGATAGATCTGGCCGGTACCGGCTTCGCGGTTCCACTGGCCCATGGTGCCTTCCACTTCGGGGTGACCGGCGTGGCCGATCAGCACCACGTCACGGCCAGCACGGCAGTGGCGGGCAACTTCGAAGTGGACCTTCGTCACCAGCGGGCAGGTGGCGTCGAACACCTTCAGGCCACGGCGTTCGGCTTCCTGGCGCACGGCCTGGGACACGCCGTGCGCACTGAAGATGACCGTGTTGTTGTCCGGCACTTCATCCAGTTCCTCGACGAAGATCGCGCCGCGCTGCTTCAGGTCATCGACCACGAAGCGGTTGTGCACCACCTCATGGCGGACATAGATGGGCGCGCCCAGCGTTTCGATCGCGCGCTTGACGATCTCGATCGCACGATCGACGCCGGCACAGAATCCACGCGGGTTGGCGAGCAGCACATCCATCAGTTCAGTCTCCCGGCAGCGGCCGGCTTACGGTTTCGGATTGGCATTATCCGCCTTTTTGGCGGACTTGCCGTCGAACAGGCCGAACAGGGCGATGCCGACGGCACCGACCACGATGGCCGAATCGGCGATGTTGAACGAGGGCCAGGTGTAGCTGCCCACGTACCACTGGATGAAATCGACCACGTGGCCGTGCACCTGGCGGTCGATCACGTTTCCGATGGCGCCGCCGATGATCAGCGCATACGGCACCGCCGCCTTCCAGTTGCCACGGGCGGTGCCGCGCAGCCACCAGGCCATCAGGCCACTGATGGCGATCGCCAGCACGGTGAAGAAGTGCTTCTGCCAGCCACCGGCGTCGCTCAGGAAACTGAACGCCGCACCGGTGTTGTAGGTGCGGTACCAGTTCCAGAAGCCGTCGATGACCACCACCGGCTGGAACTCCGGCAGGCTCGACAGGACCCACGCCTTGGACCACTGGTCCAGGCCGATGATGGCCGCCGACAGCAGCAGCCAGACCAGGGCGTTCGGATGCGGACGGGGCGCGGCCATCAGAACCAGCTCCGCACTTCACCGGCGCCGGTGATGTTGCTCACGCAGCGGCCGCACAGTTCCGGATGGTCGGCGTTGCTGCCGACGTCGGCGCGGTGGTGCCAGCAGCGCACGCACTTGGCCTTGGTGGTCGGCTGGGCACTGACGAATACCTCGTCGGTGGTTGCCGGGCGCACCTGCACGTCGCCGCTGATGAACAGGAAACGCAGTTCATCGGCCAGCGGCTGCCAGCGCGCGGCCTGCTCTTCGCTGGCGGCGATGGTGATCTCCGCTTCCAGCGCGGCACCGATGGCGCCGTTGGCACGCATCGGCTCGAGCACCTTGGCCACCTGCTCGCGCACGGCCAGCAGCTGGTCGAAGTCGGCGGCGTTGAGCTGGGCATCGGCCGGCAGCGGCGCCAGGCCGTCGTACCAGGTGGTGAACAGCACATGCTCGGCGCGTTCGCCCGGCAGGTAGCCCCACAGCTCGTCGGCGGTGAAGGTCAGGATCGGCGCGACCCAGCGGGTGAATGCTTCGGCGATGTGGTACATCGCGCTCTGTGCCGAACGGCGACCGCTGGAATCGGTCGGCATCGTGTACAGGCGATCCTTGGTCACGTCCAGGTACAGCGAGCCCAGGTCCACGCTGCAGAAGTTCAGCAGCAGCTGCACGATCTCGGCCATGTTGTAGCCGTCGTAGGCCGCCTTGATCTTCTCCTGCAGCTCCCACGCGCGATGCACGATCCAGCGGTCCAGCGCGACCATCTGGTCCAGCGGTTGCAGGTGCTGGGCCGGATCGAAACCGTCCAGGTTGCCGAGCAGGAAGCGCGCGGTGTTGCGCAGGCGGCGGTAGGCGTCGGCGTTGCGCTTGAGGATTTCCTGCGACAGCGACATCTCGTTGCTGTAGTCGGCCGAGGCGATCCACAGGCGCAGGATGTCCGCGCCCAGCTTGTTCATGATGTCCTGCGGCTCGATGCCGTTGCCCAGCGACTTGGACATCTTGCGGCCGTGCTCGTCCACGGTGAAGCCGTGGGTCAGGCACTGCTTGTACGGCGCGCGTTTGTCGATCGCCACGCCGGTCAGCAGCGAGGACTGGAACCAGCCGCGGTGCTGGTCGGAACCTTCAAGGTACAGGTCGGCCGGCTTGCCGAAGCCACGCGCCGCAAGCACGCCTTCATGGGTCACGCCCGAGTCGAACCAGACATCGAGGATGTCGGTGACCTTCTCGTAGTCGGCCGCTTCAGCGCCCAGCAGTTCGGCGGCATCCAGCGAATACCACACGTCGATGCCCTCGGCTTCGACGCGGTCGGCGACCTGCTGCATCAGCTCCACCGAACGCGGGTGGATCTCGCCGGTCTGGCGATGAGTGAACAGTGCGATCGGCACGCCCCAGGTGCGCTGGCGCGAGATGGTCCAGTCCGGGCGGCCATCGACCATGCTCTGGATGCGTGCCTTGCCCCAGCTCGGGAACCAGCCCACGTTGTCGATGGCGGCCAGCGCATCGTTGCGCAGGTTGGCCTTGTCCATCGAGATGAACCACTGCGGGGTGGCGCGGAACACCACCGGCGTCTTGTGGCGCCAGCAATGCGGGTAGCTGTGGCGGATCGGGTGGAAGGCCAGCAGCGCGCCGTTGTCGCGCAGCACGCCGACGATGGCCTCCTGCGCCTTCCACAGGTGCTGGCCGGCCAGCACCACGTCACCGGCCGGCGGGGTCGATTCCAGGTACACGCCACGGCCATCGATCGGGGTCACCTGGCCGGCGTTGTACTTGTCCAGCAGGCCGTACTTCTGGCTGACCACGTAATCTTCCTGGCCGTGGCCGGGGGCGGTGTGCACCGCACCGGTACCGTCCTCATCGGACACATGCTCGCCGTTGAGCACCAGGATCCCGCGCTCCGGGTAGAACGGGTGCGCCAGCAGCTGGTTTTCCAGCGCCGAACCGTCCGCCTCACCGTGCAGCACCACCGCTTCCACGCCGTAGCGCTGCAGTGCGCGCTCGGCCAGGGCGGCAGCCAGCACCAGCCAGCGGCGCTTGCCGTTGTTGGCCGGGCCTTCGGCCAGCACGTAGCGGATGTCCGCGCCCAGCGAAACGGCCAGCGAAGCCGGCAGCGTCCACGGCGTGGTGGTCCAGATCGGCACAGCCACTTCGACATCGGCCGGCACGCTCACGCCGAACGCCTGGCCGATGGCCTGCGCGTCGCGCGCGGTGTAGGCCACGTCGATCGCCGGCGATTCCTTTTCCTGGTACTCGATCTCGGCCTCGGCCAGCGCCGAGCCACAGTCGAAGCACCAGTACACCGGCTTCGCACCACGCAGCAGGTGGCCGTTGGCCACGACCTTGGCCAGCGCACGGATCTCGTTGGCTTCGAAGTCGAAGCTCAGGGTCTTGTACGGGTTGTCCCAGTCACCGGTCACGCCCAGGCGCTTGAAGTCCACGCGCTGGATGTTGATCTGCTCTTCGGCGAACTCACGGCACTTCTGCCGGAACTCGACGGCGTCGAGCTTGGTGCCGACCTTGCCCCACTTCTTCTCGACCGCGATCTCGATCGGCAGGCCGTGGCAGTCCCAACCCGGCACGTAGGGCGCATCGAAGCCGGCCAGGTAGCGCGACTTGACGATGATGTCCTTCAGGATCTTGTTGACCGCGTGGCCCAGGTGGATGCGGCCGTTGGCGTACGGCGGCCCGTCGTGCAGCACGAACAGCGGGCGGCCGGCGGCGTTGTCGCGCAGCTGCTGGTAGAGCCCCTGCTCTTCCCACCGCGCCAGAATGCCCGGCTCGCGCTTGGGCAGGTCGCCGCGCATCGGGAATTCGGTGGCTGGCAGGTTCAGGGTGGTCTTGTAGTCCTGGCTCACGCAGTGGCTCGCAATCTATGTTCGGAAAGGATGGCGCGCGCCTGTTCGGCGTCACGGTGCATCTGGTCGGTCAGCGCCGCCAGATCATTGAATTTTTCTTCGTCGCGCAGCTTGGCGACGAATTCGACTTCGATGTGGCGCCCGTACAGATCGCCCTGGAAATCGAACAGGTGGGCTTCCAGCAACGGCTCCACACCCTCCACTGTCGGCCGCGTGCCGAAGCTGGATACCGAAGGCCACGGCTGGTCGAACACGCCGTGCACCCAGGTTGCGTAGATGCCCGACAACGCCGGGGTCTTCGGGAAACGCAGGTTGGCAGTGGGGAAGCCCAGCGTACGGCCAAGCTGGCGCCCACGCACCACCCGGCCGCTGATCGCATACGGGCGGCCGAGCAGGTCGCCCGCACGGGCGAAGTCGCCGTCCTGCAGCAACTGGCGGATGCGGGTGCTGGAAATGCGCTCGCCATGCAGGTCGACCGCTTCGATCTCGCCAGCGCTGAAACCGAGCTCGGCGCCGAGCTTCTGCAGCAGGGCCAGGTCGCCGCGACGGCGGTTGCCGAAACAGAACTCCGGACCGATCCAGACCTCACGCGCACTCAGGCGATTGACCAGCAGCTGGCGCACGAACGTCTCGGCCGGCATCGCCGCCATCGCTGCGTCGAAACGCAGCAGGCCGATCGCATCGACGCCGAGCTCGCGCAGGATCTCGACCTTGCTGCGCGCCAGGGTCAGCCGCGGCGGCGGCATGCCCTGGGCGAAGAATTCACGCGGCAACGGCTCGAACGCCACGGCAACCGCGGCCACGCCCAAGGCGCGCGCGCGGGCAACCGCGTGGCGGACCAGCGCACGATGGCCCAGATGGAGGCCGTCGAATGCACCGATACAGACCACGCTTCCGTTGGGGAACAGCTCCCCGCCCTCGACGCTTCTGAACAGCCTGCTCATCAACTCTCGTTCCGGCCCAACCGGGGCCGCCGCTTCAATGGTGTAACCCTGAAGTATAGCCGCCACGGGCCGTGATCAATGCCCGCGCAGGTCGCGCGGGCGGAAGCCCATCGCCACCATGGCCACCGCATAGGTCGCGCCACCGCCACCGACCAGCAGTGCCAGTGCGCCGATCCGCTCCCATGCACCCATTGCCGAGAAGCCCGGCAGCCAGTACAGCAGGGCCAGCAGTACGCCGACCATGGCCGCGCAGGCCAGCAGCAGGCGTACCAGATAGCCGCCCCAACCCGGCCGACGCTGGTAGACATCGGTCTTGCCCAGCCAGTACCAGAGCAGGCCAAGGTTCAGGTAACTGGACAGCGCGCTGGCAATGCCCAGCGCCAGGTGCAGGCCCGGCTGCTTGCCGATGGCGGCCATCACGCCCTGCGCCTTCAGTTCGTCCGGCACCATCACCTGGTACAGCACCGCCAGCAGGGCGAAGTTGAACACCATGTTGGCCACCAGTGCGACCACGCCGGCGCGCACCGGGGTCTTGGTGTCCTGGCGCGCATAGAACGCCGGCAGCACCACCTTCAGCAAGGCGAACGCCGGCAGGCCGAAGCTCAAGCCGTACACCGACAGCGCGGTCATGCGGGTATCGAAGGCGCTGAACTGGCCGTGCTGGAAGATGGTCGCGATCAGCGGTTCAGCCAGCAGCAGCAGGCCCAGCATGGCTGGCACCGAAATCAGCAGGGTCATGCGCAGGCCCCAGTCCAGCGAGCGCGAGAAGCCCTCGCGGTCGGTGCTCACGTGATGACGAGCCAGCGCCGGCAGGATCACCGTACCCAGCGCCACGCCGAACACGCCCAGCGGCAGCTCCAGGAAGCGATCGGCCAGCGACAGCCAGGACTGCGAGCCGTCGGTCAGCTTGGCGGCGATGACGGTGTCCAGCAGCAGGTTGATCTGTGCCACCGAGGAACCAAACAGGGTCGGCACCATCAGCGTCATCACCTTGCGCACGCCCGGATGGGTCCATCCCCAGCGCGGCAGGGTCAACAGGTTGATGCCTTTCAGCGAGGGCAGCTGGAACAGCAGCTGCAGGATGCCTGCGGCCAGCACCGCCCAGCCCAGGGCCAGGATCTGCTTTTCCGGGGTACCGCCCAACCGCGGGGCCAGCCACAGCGCACCGGCGATCATGCACAGGTTGAGGATGACCGGGGTCAGCGCCGGCATGGCGAAGCGCTGGAAGCTGTTCAGCGCACCACCGGCCAGTGCGGTCAGCGAGACAAACAGCAGGAACGGGAAGGTCAGGCGGAACAGGTCGACCAGCAGGCCCTGCTTCACCGGGTCGGTATCAACGCCACTTGAGAAGACCGAGGCCAGCTGCGGGGCGAAGATCAGCGCCAGCGCGGTCACCAGCATCAGGATGCCGCCCAGGGTACCGGCGGTGCGGGCCATCAGTTCGCGCAGCTCGGCGTGGCTGCGGGTTTCCTTCACTTCCGTGAACACCGGCACGAATGCGGTGGCGAAGGAGCCCTCGGCGAACAATCGCCGCAGGAAATTGGGTACCCTGAAGGCAACCCAGAACGCATCGGTGACCGCATTGGTGCCGAACGTGGTGGTGATCACCTGGTCACGGACAAGTCCGAGCACCCGCGAGACCATGGTCATGCTGCTGAACGACAGCAGGCCTCGCAACATCTTCGGTGAACTCACTCAGCGTCCCTCTTGACAATCGACTTGACGTGCATTTCTCGGGCCATCATACTAGCTAGCTAGCTGTTCCCATAACACCGATTTTTTCAGGAAACCACCACCGTGGCCAATATCAAGTCCGCCAAGAAGCGCGCCAAGCAGACCGTCGTGCGCAACGCGCGCAACGTGGCTCAGCGCTCGATGCTGCGCACCGCTGTCAAGAAAGTGATCAAGGCGCTGGACGCCAACGATGCCGCCGGCGCCCAAGCCGCCTTCGCCGTTGCCCAGCCGATCCTGGATCGCTTCAGCGCGCGTGGCCTGATCCACAAGAACAAGGCTGCCCGCCACAAGAGCCGCCTGAATGACCGCATCAAGGCCCTCGCGGCCGCCTGATCCGGTTGGTTGCCGGGGCTTCGGTTCCGGCAGCACGCAAAAGCCCGGCTTCGGCCGGGTTTTTTGTTGCCTGCACGCCCGGGGCCAGATCCCTTTTCCAGCGGAAAAGGGATCTGACCCCAACAACAAAAAAACCCGGCCGAAGCCGGGTTTTTCACGCGGAACCACAACGTCATCGTTACGCGTTGCGGGCAGCTTCCAGCTCATCTTCCTTCTGGCGATCAAAGAACGCCATGATCCGGCTCATGATCGGGAAGGTGCCTTCGCGACCCAGCGCGGAAACCAGGAACCACGGCTCCTTCCAGCCCAGCTCAGCGACGATCTGCTCGGCCGCAGCCTTGGCCTCGTCCTCGAACATCAGGTCAGCCTTGTTCAGCACCAGCCAGCGCGGCTTCTGCAGCAGCTCCGGGTCATGCTTCTCCAGCTCACGCTCGATGGCACGTACCTGCTCGACCGGGGAAATGCCTTCCACGCCGCCTTCCATGGGGGAAATGTCCACCAGGTGCAGCAGCAGGCGGGTGCGCTGCAGATGGCGCAGGAACTGCGCGCCCAGGCCGGCACCGTCGGCGGCGCCTTCGATCAGGCCCGGAATGTCGGCAATCACGAAGCTGCGGTAGTTCTCCACCTTCACCACACCCAGGTTCGGGTACAGCGTGGTGAACGGGTAATCGGCCACCTTAGGCGTCGCCGCCGAAACGGCACGGATCAGGGTGCTCTTGCCAGCGTTGGGGAAACCCAGCAGGCCGACATCGGCCAGCAGCTTCAGCTCCAGCTTCAGCGTGCGCTCTTCGCCCGGCTCGCCCGGCAGCGCCTGGCGCGGCGAGCGGTTGGTCGAGCTCTTGAAGTGCATGTTGCCGAGGCCACCACGACCGCCCTGCGCCACCAGCAGGCGGTCGCCATGCTGGGTCAGGTCGCCGATGACTTCGTCGGTGGCCACGTTGATGATCACGGTGCCAACCGGCACGGTGATGGTCAGGTCTTCGCCACCCTTGCCATAGGCCTGGCGGCCCATGCCGTTCTCGCCGCGCTGCGCCTTGAAGATGCGGTCATGGCGGAAGTCGACCAGGGTGTTCAGGTTTTCGTCGGCGCGGATGTACACGCTGCCGCCCGCACCGCCGTCGCCGCCGTCCGGGCCGCCGAGCGGAATGAACTTCTCGCGACGGAAGCCAATGCAGCCGTTGCCGCCGTTGCCGGCGAACACTTCGATTTCTGCTTCGTCTACCAGTTTCATTGTTTCGATGCCTGCGATGGGCGCGGCCTGCGTGCCGCCGCCTTGCTTGAATGTCGGGCCGGATGTGCTCCGGCTGCCGGGGCCGCGCCCCGCGATCGGGCCGTGCCCGTTGTACCACTGATTCCAACGAAAAGCCCCGCCGAAGCGGGGCTCTTCATGCAGCGTGCGATTCGACCAGCAACACCATGCCGGGGCATGGCAGCCAGCCAAGCCTTATCAGGCTTCGACCGACACGACGCTGACGGTGCGACGCTTCTTGGCGCCCTTGACCGAGAACTCCACCTTGCCGTCCACGAGGGCGAACAGGGTGTGGTCACGGCCCAGGCCAACGCCGGAACCCGGGTGGAACTGGGTGCCGCGCTGACGCACGATGATGTTGCCGGCTTCGATGGCCTGGCCACCGAAGATCTTGACGCCGAGGTACTTCGGGTTGGAGTCGCGACCGTTGCGCGAAGAGCCTACGCCTTTTTTATGTGCCATGACCTATCTCCTTACTTGCTGCCACCGGCAATGCCGGTGATCTCGATTTCGGTGTAGTACTGACGGTGACCCTGACGCTTCATGTGGTGCTTGCGGCGACGGAACTTGATGATCCGGACCTTGTCAGCACGACCCTGGGACAGGACGGTGGCAGTGACCGCAGCGCCGCTCAGGGCGTCGCCGATCTTGATGCCATCGCTGTCGCCGAGCAGCAGGATGTTGTCGAACTTGATCTCGCTGCCGACTTCGACTTCGAGCTTTTCAATGCGGAGCTTTTCGCCCTGCGCCACGCGGTATTGCTTACCGCCGGTGACCAGTACTGCGTACATGACCAGACTTCCTCTGTAGTTATTGTGGTCTATGGACTGCCGCCATCGAGGGCGGACAGGAGCGGAATTGTACGTGGACCACCGGGGACGGGTCAAGTCAACCCCTGAACGGCTCTGGAGGCCGGGCCGGAACGGGGTCAGATCCCTTTTCACCGTGTGAAAAGGGATCTGACCCCCGCCTGTCGGGCGGTCTCAGCAGGTGAGACTCCGGGCTGGCATTGTCGCCCATTGCCCCCATCTGGTCACCTCGGTAGGCTGACCGATTGCCGTTCCCTGCTGGCCCGGCATCCAGCCAACGCCCCCACAACCGGATCCCCCATGGCGATGGATTTCATCCGCATCCGCGGCGCGCGGACGCACAACCTGAAGAACCTCGACCTCGACCTGCCCCGCGACAAGCTGATCGTGATCACCGGCCTGTCCGGTTCGGGCAAGTCCTCGCTGGCGTTCGACACCATCTATGCAGAAGGCCAGCGCCGCTACGTCGAGTCGCTGTCGGCCTATGCGCGCCAGTTCCTGAGCGTGATGGAAAAGCCAGACCTGGACCACATCGAAGGCCTGTCTCCGGCCATCTCGATCGAGCAGAAGTCGACCTCGCACAACCCGCGTTCGACGGTCGGCACGATCACCGAGATCTACGATTACCTGCGCCTGCTGTATGCCCGCGTCGGCACTCCGCGCTGCCCGGACCATGGCTACCCGCTGGAAGCGCAGACGGTCAGCCAGATGGTCGACCACGTGCTGACGCTGGATCCGGAGCAGCGCTACATGCTGCTGGCGCCGGTGATCCGCGACCGCAAGGGCGAGCACGCCCAGGTGTTCGACCAGCTGCGCGCGCAGGGCTTCGTACGCGTGCGCGTGGATGGCGAGCTGTACGAGATCGACGAGGTTCCAGCGCTCGCACTGCGCCAGAAGCACACCATCGAAGCGGTGATCGACCGCTTCCGCCCGCGCGAGGACATCAAGCAGCGCCTGGCCGAGAGCTTCGAGACTGCGCTGAAGCTGGGCGACGGCATGGCCTCGGTGCAGAGCCTGGACACTGCCGACAGCACGCCGACGCTGTTCTCCTCCAAGTATTCCTGCCCGGTCTGCGATTACTCGCTGCCTGAGCTGGAACCGCGCCTGTTCTCGTTCAATGCGCCGATGGGCGCCTGCCCCGGCTGCGATGGCCTGGGCATGGCCGAGTTCTTCGATCCCTCGCGCGTGGTCGTGCACCCGGAGCTGTCGCTGGCCGCCGGCGCCGTGCGTGGCTGGGACCGTCGCAACGCCTATTACTTCCAGCTGATCGCCTCGCTGGCCAAGCACTACAAGTTCGATGTCGACGCGGCGTGGAATTCGTTGCCGGACAGCGTGCAGCAAGCCGTGCTGTATGGCAGCGGCGATGAAGCGATCACCTTCACCTACTTCACCGAAGCCGGTGGCCGTACCCAGCGCAAGCACCGCTTCGAGGGCATCATTCCCAACCTCGAACGCCGCTACAAGGAAACCGAGTCGCCGGCGGTGCGCGAGGAGCTGTCCAAGTACATCAGCGAACGGCCGTGCCCGGAATGCAACGGCGCGCGCCTGAACAAGGCCGCGCGCAACGTGTTCGTGGCCGACCGCCCGCTGCCCGAGCTGGTGGTGCTGCCGATCGACGAGGCACTGAAGTTCTTCAGTGAACTGAGCCTGCCGGGCTGGCGTGGCGAGATCGCCGCGAAGATCGTCAAGGAGATCGGCGAACGCCTCGGCTTCCTGGTCGATGTCGGCCTGGATTACCTGACCCTGGAGCGCAAGGCCGACACCCTGTCCGGTGGCGAGGCACAGCGCATCCGCCTGGCCAGCCAGATCGGTGCCGGCCTGGTCGGCGTGATGTACGTGCTCGACGAGCCATCGATCGGCCTGCACCAGCGCGACAACGAACGCCTGCTCGGTACGCTCACCCGCCTGCGCGACCTGGGCAACACGGTGATCGTGGTCGAGCATGACGAGGACGCGATCCGCCTGGCGGACTACGTGCTGGACATCGGTCCGGGCGCGGGCGTGCACGGTGGTGAGATCGTCGGCCAGGGCACCCTGCAGGACATCCTGGAGGCACCGCGCTCGCTGACCGGCCAGTACCTGTCCGGCAAGCGTGCGATCGAGATCCCCGCGCGCCGGCACAAGCCGAACCCGAAGATGACGCTGCACCTGCGCGGCGCCAGCGGCAACAACCTGAAGGGCGTGGACCTGGCGATTCCGTCGGGCCTGCTGACCTGCGTGACCGGCGTGTCCGGCTCGGGCAAGTCGACCCTGATCAACGACACCCTGTTCTCGCTGGCTGCCAACGAGATCAACGGTGCCTCGCACCCGATCGCCCCCTACAAGGAGATCGATGGCCTGGATCTGTTCGACAAGGTGGTGGACATCGACCAGTCGCCGATCGGCCGCACCCCGCGCTCGAACCCGGCCACCTACACCGGTCTGTTCACCCCCCTGCGCGAACTGTTCGCCCAGGTGCCCGAAGCACGTGCACGCGGCTACTCGCCGGGCCGCTTCAGCTTCAACGTGCGCGGTGGCCGCTGCGAGGCCTGCCAGGGCGATGGTCTGATCAAGGTCGAGATGCACTTCCTGCCGGACGTGTATGTGCCCTGCGATGTCTGCCACGGCAAGCGCTACAACCGCGAGACGCTGGAGATCGTCTACAAGGGCTTCAACATCAGCGACGTGCTGGAAATGACCGTCGAGGATGCACTGAAGCTGTTCGAGCCCGTGCCATCGATCGCGCGCAAGCTGGAGACACTGGTCGACGTCGGCCTGAGCTACATCAAGCTGGGCCAGAGCGCGACCACGCTGTCCGGCGGTGAAGCGCAGCGCGTGAAGCTGTCCAAGGAACTGTCGCGCCGCGATACCGGGCGCACCCTGTACATCCTCGACGAGCCGACCACCGGCCTGCACTTCCACGACATCGAAGCGCTGCTGGGCGTGTTGCACAAGCTGCGCGACGAAGGCAACACGGTGGTGGTGATCGAGCACAACCTGGACGTGATCAAGACCGCCGACTGGATCGTCGATCTGGGTCCGGAAGGTGGCCATCGCGGTGGCACCATCCTGGTCACTGGCACGCCGGAAGACGTGGCGGCCTGCCCGCAGTCGTATACCGGCCAGTTCCTGGCCCGCATGCTGCCCTCCACCTGCGCCCGCCCGGACCAGCCCGCCGCCGTGGCCAACAAGCCCGATGCGCGCCCGCCGCGCAAGGTCAAGCCGGAGAAGCCGGCGAAGAAGGCGGCCGCTGCCAAGAGCACCGGCAAGGCCAGCAAGACCGCTTCGCCCCGCAAGAAGAAGGATGCCTGATGAGCAACGAGCACAAGATCCTGGCACGCGTTCCGATCAGCGTGCGCTGGCGTGACATGGACAGCATGGGCCATGTGAACAACGCCAAGTACATCTCCTACCTGGAAGAAGCGCGCGTGCGCTGGATGCTGGGTGTGGAAGGCGTGTCGATGACCGACCGCATCGCACCGGTGGTGGCCGCGACCAACGTCAACTACCGGCTGCCGATCGTATGGCCCAACGACATCCTGGTTGAACTGTTCGTCGAGCGCCTGGGCAACAGCAGCGTGACCATCGGCCACCGCATCGTCGACCAGCAGGACGAGTCGAAGCTGTATTCGGATGGCAACGTGGTGGTGGTGTGGATGGATACGCAGACCGGCAAGAGCGCACCGTTGCCGGACGCGATCCGCAGCGCCTCCAGCTGACATGCCCTGGTAGGTGCCGACCTTGGTCGGCACGCTTCGGCGGCAATGAGGTTGCCGGCCAGCGGCCGGCGCTACCGATCCCGTTCAAAGGACTGACATGATCCACCAGACTGAACTGCGCGACCTGCTGCCCGGCATGGTCCCCTTCCCCACCGACGTCTTCACTGCCGACCAGGCCTGGCTCGGCCAGCACCTGCTGCCGCTGCTGAAGATCGACCTGGGCGTACTGCGACCGGAACTGGCCGGCCAGGTGGCAACAATGCTGTGCCCGATCGAGCCGTATGACGGCTGCATCGGCGAGACCACCGAAGAGCACCACAACGCGTTCACCGGCACCAACTGGATCGCCTTCGAGCTGACCGCTTGCAACGAGATGCGCTTCCTCGGCAACGAGGGTTATTTCATCGGCGATGCTGTGCAGGACAAGGATGCGCAGGAGCACATCGCGCAGATGCGCGAGAGCTACGCCAAGGCCCGCGATTACCATGCCACGCACGGTCGCCTCGCCTGCTACTCGCGCTACGGCAAGGGTGAGCCCAGCGAGCGCGATTATCTGGATACGCTGGGGGGACAGATTTCCTGCGGCAACTGGATCGAGACGGCTGACATCCCGAACGCCTTCACTCTGGAATTCACCGACGCCGCCAACGACCGGCATGCGCCGGATGATGCGGAGCTGGCAATCATCCGCCGCGATGGCAACACGTTCTTCGCAGTGGCCGAAGTGGCCGGCTACAACTGGTGCGCTACTGGCGCCGATGCGATCGTGATGCTGTACGAGCCGGTAAGCCGCACGGTGCTGTTCTCGTACGACTGGTCGTAAAGCCTCACCGCGCTACGCGCTCGCCGGGCATGGCCCGGCGGAACGGGCAGTGCATCACGGGGCAGCCTTGCGCACGGTCAGCGTCGCGCTCGCTTCACTGCCGCCTTCCAGTTGCAGCCGCAGCGGCAGCGCCTGGCCTTCCTTCAACGGGCCCTTGCCCTGCATCAGCATCAGGTGCAGGCCACCGGGCTTGAGTTCGGCGCGCGCGCCCGGTGCCAGCGGCAGGCGCTCGATCGCGCGCATCCGGCTGACGCCATCGACAATCGTGGTCTCGTGCAGCGACACATCAGCGAAGCCGCTGCTGGTCGCCCCGGTGATCGCCACCGCCTTGCTGCAGCCGTTGTGGATCACGCCGTAGCCGGCGGTCATCGGCATCGCCGGGTTCGGCGGCAGCCGCGCCCAGCCCTGCTCCACCTTGACGCAGTCCGGTTCCGCCGCCGACGCCGATGCTGCGGCCGCACACAGAACCAACAGTACGCCAACGAATGGTTTGGTTATCATCGCCCAGGTTCCTTCTTCGCAACGAGACCGCAGCATGACGACGCTCATCGAGGTGATCAACCATGGCCCCATCCGCGAACTACGCCTGGCGCGGCCGCCGGTCAACGCGCTGGACACCGAACTGTGCCGGCAGTTGATCCATGCCATCGAGCTGGCCATGGCTGAAGACGCGCACGGCATCGTGCTGTCGGGCAGCGAGCGCGTCTTCACGGGCGGCATGGACGTGCCGCACCTGCTCTCGCATGGCGATGACAAGCACAAGCTTCTGGACACCTGGAACGCTTTCTTCGGCGCCGTGCGCACACTTGCCGAGAGCCGCATTCCGGTGGTCGCGGCGATCACCGGCCACGCGCCGGCCGGTGGCTGCGTGCTGGCCCTGTGCTGCGATTACCGGGTGATGGCGCGCAGCGCCGATCCGTCGCGCCCGTATGCGATCGGCCTGAACGAAGTGCAGGTGGGCCTGATCGCGCCGGAGGGCATCCAGCGCCTGCTGCGCCGCGCAGTCGGCGTGCACCGCGCCGGCGTCCTGCTGACCACCGGTTCGCTGGTGCCTGCCGAACAGGCCGTGCAGATCGGTCTGGTCGATGAACTGGCCGAGGGCGACCTGGTGGTGGCACGTGCGGTGGCCTGGCTGCAGAACCTGCTCAAGCAACCGCGCCAGCCGATGCTGCTGACCCGCGCGATTGCCCGTGCCGACCTGCACGTGGCGCTGCAACCGGACCTGATCCAGCTCGACCGCTTCGTCGAGGCCTGGTTCGCCCCGGATGCGCAGAACGCCCTGCAGGCGCTGGTCGCCCGGCTGGGCAAGTAACGGTCGCCCGCGCCCGGGGTGGCGCCCGGGGTCAGATCCCTTTCGCAATGCGAAAGGGATCTGACCCCTGACCGGTATAATCAGGCCTTCTTCATTGCTGTGGCCGCCCCCTTGAACGACACGCCCGAACCCGTCGTCTCCGAGCTGATCGACCTGCTCACCCTGGAGCGGCTGGAGGACAACCTGTTCCGCGGGCAGAGCCGCGACATCGGAACCAAGTACGTGTTCGGCGGGCAGGTGCTGGGCCAGGCGCTGGCTGCGGCACAGGCCACGGTCGACAACGGCCGCCACGTGCACTCGCTGCACGCCTACTTCCTGCGCGCCGGCAACATCGACCACCCGATCGTCTACGACGTGGACCGTACCCGCGACGGCGGCAGCTTCTCGGTGCGCCGGGTCACTGCGATCCAGCACGGCAAGGTGATCTTCTTCTGCGCGGCCTCGTTCCAGCAGGCCGAAACCGGTGCCGAGCATCAGCACAAGATGCCCGAGGTGCCGCAGCCGGAAGACATCGAGCCGAACCGGCCGCTGCCGGCTGAAGTGCTGGAACGGCTGCCGATCAAGGTGCAGCGCTGGCTGTCGCGCGGCGGCCCGTTCGAGTTCCGCCATGTCTATCCGCGCGATGAACTCAATCCGCCCAAGCGCCCGCCCTACCACCAGGTGTGGCTGCGCCTGAGCGAGCCGGTCGGCGATGCGCCCGAGCTGCACCAGGCACTGCTGGCCTATGCCTCGGACTTCCACCTGCTGGGCACCGCCACGTTCCCGCACGGCATCAGCTACTACCACCCGCACGTGCAGATGGCCTCGCTCGACCACGCGATCTGGTTCCACCGCCCGTTCCGCGCCGACGACTGGCTGCTGTACTCGCTGGACAGCCCCAGCGCGCAGGATTCGCGCGGTCTGGCCCGCGGCCAGTTCTTCACCCGCAACGGCGTACTCGTCGCCAGCACCGCGCAGGAAGGCCTGATCCGCGTCGTTCCCGACCAGGCAGCAGCGGCCGCCGTGCCGGCCAAGGATTGATCCGATGCGTCAGATTTTCAGCAGCCAGCGCGTGGAAACCGTCGAAGGCGTCGCCGAGCTCCTGCGCGAGCATGGCATCGAGGTCAAGGTGACCAATGGGCGCTCGTACAAGACCCGTCGACGTGGCCAGTTCAGCTATACCGAACTGGGCAACGCCAACGCCTACCCCGCTGTGTGGATCGTGCGTGCCGACGACCAGCCGCGCGCCCGCGAGATCCTGCGCGACGCACGCCTGCTCGACACCACCCGCCGCGATCATCCCACCGCCGAGTTCGCTTTCCGCGATGACGTCGCCGCCCCCAGCGGCGGCCGCGGCTGGGCCTGGCGCATCCGCATCGGCCTGCTGGTGATCATCGCCGGCGTGGCGCTGGTGATCGGCCTGCGCCATCGGGGCGCCCCGGCGCCGGTCGCACCGGCCGCTGCCCCGCAGGCCCAGCCGCAGCCGACGCAACCGGCCCCGCAGGCGGCACCGGAAGAGGAAGAAGTGCGGGTCCGGATCCAGCCCGCAAAGTAACCGGGTGCGGTAGCGCCGGGCCATGCCCGGCGAGCGCAGCGGCCTGCATCAGCAGCCGTGTCGCCCTGTAGAAGGGCCGCCGGCATGGCCCGGCGCTACCGTGACAAATGACCGGTCACAAACCGGCACGCGGCTCCGTCATGGGACACAATCCCAGCAGGAGAGCCGCCGCCATGACGACCTTCGCCGCATCGATCGACCAGACCCTGGAACGCGAACTGCCTGCGGCCGCTGGCGGCTGCCAGCATGCCTATGGCCGCATCGTGCTGGCCTGCCAGAACACGGTCACCGCCATCGCGCTGGCCATTACCCGCGACCGCCAGGCCAGTGAGGACATCGCCCAGGAAGCGTTCGTGAAGGGCTGGCAGCAGCTGCATCAGCTGCGCAGCTCGACCAGCTTCCTGCCCTGGCTGCGGCAGATCACCCGCAACCTGGCCCGCGACTGGCTGCGCGCGCAGCGCGGCCGGCCACTGACCGGCGAGGCGGCCGAAGTGGCACTGGGCATGGCCGCCGATCCAACCCCGGGGGCCGCCGACCGCCTGCAGCGGGTGGAAGAAGAGATCGCCGCCGAGGACATCATCTCCGCCCTTCCCGCCGACAGCCGCGAAGTGCTGTTGCTGTACTACCGCGAAGGCCAGCGTTCGCAGCAGGTGGCCGACCTGCTCGGGCTCAGTGATGCGGCCGTGCGCAAGCGCCTGTCGCGCGCCCGCGCGCTGGTGCGCGATGGCCTGCTGCAGCGCTTCGGCGAATTCGCCCGCAACAGTGCGCCGAGCGCGGCATTCGCCACCGCCGTGGTGTCGATGGTGCTGGTGGCCGCGCCCGGCACGGCCAGCGCCGCGATCCTGCTCGGCACCGGCGTCGGCATCGGCGGCAGCAAGCTTGGCCTCGGCGGCGCCAGCGCTGCGGGCGGAACCGCGATGGGCTCGTTGACCGCCACGCTGGGCCAACTGCACGTGCTGCCGGCCGAAAGCTGGGGGGCGGTCATTGGCGGCGTGGTCGGTGGTGCGATCGGCAGCTATCTGGGCGGACGCTTCCTGATGTCGTACACCGAAACGGCGTCCGAGCGCGCCGACGTGCGCCGCTTCCTCTACCTCAACATCATCACGGGCATGTTCTGGTGCCTGGCGATCCTGCTTGCGGTACTGCTGCAGACACCGGTCTGGGCACAGCTGACGGTACTGGCCGTGGGTCTGGGGGTGGTCAACTACCAGTGCCTGGTGCCGCTGCAACGGGTGATGGCACCGATGATCGCGCGCGATTCGGCACGGCGCGGGCGCACCGGGACCAACTGGAAGTACGAATCCATGTATGGCCGCACCGGCATCATCGCGATGAACCTGATGGTCATCGCGCTGGTGCTGTATTCGCTGGCACGCAGCGGCCGCCTGTAGCGGACAACGCCGGCAGTGCGCCGGCGTTGTCGTCGATCATTGCAATGAAACTCAGCGCTGCGGCTTCGGCGCGGCACCGTCACGCGGGCCGCCGTGGCGCGGGCCACCGTGCATCGGGCCCTTGGCGGCATCGAACTCGGCCTTGCTCAGCTGGCCATCCTTGTTGGTGTCGGCGGCGGCGAACCAGGCATCACGATGCTGCTTCATGCGCAGCTCGCGGTCAGCCTTGTCCAGGTAACCGTCCTTGTTGAGGTCGAGCTGATCGAAGCGCGCGGCCAGGCGCGGATCGGCCTTGGCTTCCTCGCGGCTGATGCGGCCGTCCTTGTTGACGTCCAGCTTGGCCCAGCGCTCACCGCCGTGGCCACCACGGCGACCATGCTGCCAGCGCGGCAGCTCATCGCGCGAGAGCTTGCCGTCCTTGTTCTTGTCCAGCTCGTCGAACTTCGCGGCCAGGCGCGGGTTGGCAGCGGCCTCGCTGCGGTCGATGACGCCGTCGCCGTTGGTGTCCAGCTTGGCCGGGCGCTGCGCCGGCGTGGTCGGGGTGTCGGCCGCGAGCGCGATACCGGTAGCGGAAGTGCCGAGCAGCAGGGCCAGCAGCAGGGGGGTACGGATCATGGGGTCACTCCTGGGGATGGGGATTGCGTCGGGGTGATCACTTCACCCTCGGGAGACAACAACGCCCGGGCGCGACATCGGTTGACGCCGCTGCCGATTCCATTCATCCGGCGGACAGTCGCCGCCACTGCGACAGGCTGGGGCTATGCTGTGCCCATGGCGATTCACGGCGACAGAGACGACGAACTGCGACTTTTCCAGACCGGCGAGCACCCCTGCGGGTACTGGTCGGACCGGGCGGCACGCGACCTGGTGCTGGACCCGCACGACCGTCGTCTCGGCGGCCTGTACCCGCTGGCATTGAGCTGGGGCTTCCGCCGCAGCGGCGACCTGGTCTACCGCCCGCACTGCGCACACTGCCAGGCCTGCGTGGCGGTGCGTATTCCGGTGGCTCGCTTCGCCCCCGACCGCAGCCAGCGCCGCTGTGCCGCCCGCAATGAAGACCTGGAAGTGCGGATCACCGCCGCCACCGCCCGCGACGACCTGTTCGCGCTGTATCACCGCTACCTCACCCATCGCCACGCCAATGGCGGCATGGATGACCACGGCCCGCACGAGTTCGAGCAGTTCCTGATCGGCAGCTGGTCACACACCCGCTTCATGGAAATGCGCCTGCCGGGCCAAGATGGCCAGCCCAGCCAGCTGCTGGGTGTGGCGGTGACCGACGTCACCGAGCATGGCCTGTCGGCGGTCTACACCTTCTTCGACCCGGACCATGCCGCGCGTGGGCTGGGCACCTTCGCGATCCTGCAGCAGATCGAATGGGCCCGCCGCGAGGGCCTGCCGCACGTGTACCTGGGCTACTGGATCCGCGGGCATCAGAAGATGGACTACAAACGGCGCTATCGACCGCTGGAAGCCTACGACGGCCGCCGCTGGCACGATTTCGACGACGAACTGGACGGACGCTGACAAACCACTGACACCGGGCCGGGTGCACAATACGGCGCATGAACCTCCGACCCCAGATCCTCGCCCTGGCCCTGCTCTGCGGCGCCACCGCCCCCGCCTTCGCCACTTCCCCTGCGATGACCGAAAAGCCGTCCGCTGCGCTGCGCCTGGCCACCTACAACACCTCGCTGTACTCCGATGAGACCGGTGGCCTGATCAAGGAGCTGGAAGGTGACAGCGAGCACGCGCGCAAGATCGCCGCGGTGCTGCAGCAGGCGCGCCCGGACCTGGTGCTGCTGAACGAATTCGATTTCGACGACGCCCACCGCGCCGCCGACCTGTTCCAGAAACGCTACCTGGAAGTGGCCCAGCCCGGCGGCGGCAAGCCGCTGCACTTCGCCTACCGCTACCTGGCCCCGGTCAACACCGGCGTGCCCAGCGGCCTGGACCTGGACAACAACGGCGTGGTCGGCGGCGAAGGCCGAGGCCGCGGCAACGACGCGTGGGGCTACGGCCTGCATCCAGGCCAATACGGCATGCTGGTGCTGTCGCGCTACCCGATCGATGAAGCCAAGGTGCGCAGCTTCCAGCTGCTGAGGTGGAGTGCGATGCCAGGCGCGATCCGCCCGGTCGATCCGCGCACCGGCAAGAGTTTCTACAACGACCACGTGTGGTCGCAGCTGCGGCTGTCGTCGAAGTCGCATTGGGACGTGCCGGTGAAGACCCCGGCCGGCGTGGTGCACGCGCTGGTCTCGCACCCGACGCCGCCAGTGTTCGATGGCCCGGAAAAGCGCAATGCCGCGCGCAACCACGACGAACTGCGCCTGTGGCAGGAATACCTGTCCAAGGGTGACAAGCCGTGGCTGTGCGACGACAAGGGCCAGTGCGGCGGCCTGGCGCAGGACGCGCGCTTCGTGATCCTCGGCGACCTCAACAACGACCCGGTGGATGGTGATGGCCGCCATGAGGCGATCGTCGAACTGATCGAGAACGCCCGCGTGCTGCGCTACCCCACCCCGCGCAGCGTCGGTGCCGAACAGACCAGCCTGGCCTATGCGGCCAAGGGCATCGAGCGCAAGGGCGCACCGTTCCACGCCACCGGCGATTTCGGCCCGAAGTCCGGCACCATGCGCCTGGACTACGTGCTTCCCTCGACCGGTTTCGAGTACATCGGCAGCGGCGTGTTCTGGCCGGCCAATGAAAGCCCGGAAGCGAAGATCGCCGACGGCAGCGACCACCACCTGGTGTGGGTGGATGTGAAGCCGTAACCGGTGTCGGTGGGTACCGACCAACGGTCGGTACCCACCGAAATGCGGTCGCCGGGCATGGCCCGGCGCTACCGGTTTACGGGCGCAGTTCGACGCCGATGGCGTCGGCAGCATCACGCGCGATGGCGCGCGCTTCGTCGATGGTTTCCGCGCGCGCCAGGGTCACGCCCACGCGGCGGTGACCATGCACGCTCGGCTTGCCGAACAGGCGCACGGCGGTATCCGGCACCTGCAGTGCGGCGGCGACGTTGTTGAAGTACGGCACGCCCTCACCATGCGCCAGCAGCGCGCACGAGGCCGACGGTCCGCTCTGGCGGATCACCGGAATCGGCAGGCCGAGGATGGCGCGCGCGTGCAGCGCGAACTCGCTCAGTTCCTGCGATACCAGCGTCACCAGGCCGGTGTCGTGCGGGCGCGGCGACACTTCGCTGAACCACACCTCGTCGCCCTTCACGAACAACTCGACGCCGAACAGGCCCCAGCCGCCGAGGTCATCGGTGATCGCACGCGAGATCTCTTCGGCACGCGCCAGCGCCTTGCTCGACATCGGCTGCGGCTGCCAGCTCTCGCGGTAGTCGCCGTCCTTCTGCAGATGGCCGATCGGCGCACAGAACGAGGTGCCACCGGCATGGCGCACGGTCAGCAGGGTGATCTCGTAATCGAAGTCGATGAAGCCCTCGACGATGCAGCGACCGGCACCGGCACGACCACCGGTCTGTGCGTACTCCCACGCTGGGGCGATGTCCGCCTCGCTGCGCAGGGTGCTCTGGCCCTTGCCCGAGGACGACATCACCGGCTTGACCACGCACGGCAGGCCGATGGCAGCCACGGCTGCACGGTACTCGGCTTCGGTATCGACGAAGCGGTACGGCGAGGTCGGCAGGCCCAGGGTTTCGGCGGCGAGGCGGCGGATGCCCTCGCGGTCCATGGTCAGGCGTGCGGCGCGTGCGGTCGGGATCACCCGCAGGCCCTGCTCCTGTTCCAGCTGCACCAGGGTCTCGGTGTGGATGGCCTCGATCTCCGGCACCACCAGGTGTGGCTGCTCTTGGGCGATCAGCGCACGCAGGGCCATCGCATCCAGCATGTCGATCACGTGCGAGCGGTGCGCCACCTGCATGGCCGGGGCATCGGCATAGCGGTCGGCGGCGATCACTTCCACGCCCAGCCGCTGCAGCTCGATGGCCACCTCCTTGCCGAGTTCGCCCGAGCCCAGCAGCAGCACGCGGGTGGCAGAGGGGGACAACGGAGTTCCAAGCTTGGCCATGGCGGTTCCAGCAGCAATGTGAAGGCGGGTGGGCATTCTAGCTGGCCGGGCACCCAGGCCATGGCATCCGACGAACGGTCGCCCTTATGTGATATCACTTTGATATCTTCATTTCGAACCCTCAAGGACGTACCGCCATGAAAGAGAAGTCGCTGTCTTCCCTCAACGGCCTCGGCACGCTGGCCGGCGCCCTGCTTGTCGCCCTCGCCGGCGGCGCCCTGTTCGTACTGGGGGTGGCAGCCAAGGCCAGCACCGGCTCCCCGAACCTGCTGCTGATGCTGGTCGGCATCCTGGTGGCGGCGCTGGCGATCTTCGCTCTGGCCGGCCTGTACACGGTCCAGCCCAACCAGGCGGCCGTGCTGAGCCTGTTCGGCAAATACGTGGGCACGGTGAAGGACAACGGCCTGCGCTGGAACAACCCCTTCTACAGCAAGCGCCGGGTCAGCCAGCGCGTGCGCAATTTCGAGAGCGGCAAGCTGAAGGTCAACGAGCTCGATGGCAGCCCGATCGAGATCGCTGCGGTGATCGTGTGGCAGGTGGTCGATGCGTCTGAAGCGGTCTACAACGTGGACGACTACGAGAGCTTCGTGCACATCCAGTCCGAATCGGCGCTGCGTGCGATGGCCACCAGTTACCCCTACGACCAGCACGAAGAAGGCCAGCTCGCGCTGCGCAGCCACGCCAGCGAGATCTCCCAGCACCTGAAGAACGAACTGGCCGAGCGCCTGGCCGATGCCGGCGTGCAGGTGATCGACGCACGCATCAGCCACCTCGCCTACGCCGCCGAAATCGCCCAGGCGATGCTGCAGCGCCAGCAGGCCAATGCGGTGATCGCCGCACGTACGCGCATCGTTGCCGGTGCGGTCGGCATGGTGGAGATGGCACTGGCCGAACTGCAGAAGAATGGCGTGGTGCAGCTGGATGAGGAACGCAAGGCGCACATGGTCAGCAACCTGTTGACCGTGCTGTGCTCGGACCGCGGCACCCAGCCGATCGTCAACGCCGGCTCGCTGTACTGAGCCACCCTCGCAACGGGGCGCCCCACCGCCCCGCCAGGAGCCCCCATGAGTGAGAAGAAAGCCTATCCGCTGCGCATCAATGCCGAGGTCCTGGCCGCGGCGCAGCGCTGGGCTGATGACGAACTGCGCAGCCTCAACGCTCAGATCGAATACGTGCTGCGCGACGCGCTGCGCAAGGCAGGACGCCTGCCCAAACCCAAGGCATCGCCGGAGGACAAGGAATGAGCAAGCGCTGGAGCTACCAGACGATCGAGGTCAAGACCTCCATGATGGGCGTACTCAAGGCCGAGGATGTCCAGGCCGAGCTGGGCCGGCAGGGCCAGCTGGGCTGGGAACTGGTCAACATCATCATCCCCGCGCCGATGCGCCCGGCCATGCTGGTGTTCAAGAAGGAATCCTGAGCCATGAGCGGCAGCGATCCGAAACCGTTTGAAGTGGCCGAGAGCTCGCCACTGCGCGTGCTCTGGGTGGTCCTTCCATTGCTTGCGGCGTTCGTGGCCTGCGTGTATGCGCAGTTGTACAAGGCACCGGCCACTGCACCCTGGATCGAAGTGACGCTCTCCCCGCCCTGGTTCCGGATGGGTGGCAGCGCAGCGTGGAGCCTGGTGGTGATCGCGCTGATGGGCATCGGGCTGGGCACGGCCTTCTTCCGGCGCCGGGTGGAACTGGCCGGTGACGTGCTGGATGTGCGCTCGACGATGTACCGTCGGCGTGTGCCGGTGGCACAGCTGCGGCTGGACCAGGCCGAGGTGGTCGATCTCAGCCGTGATCGTCGCTATGGCATCCGCTTCAAGACCAACGGCTATTCGATGCCCGGCTTCCATTCCGGCCATTTCCGCCTGCAGGGCGGTGGCAAGGGTTTCGCGCTGGTCACCGACCGTGCACGTGTTCTCGCTCTTCCGGTCAGCGATGGCAGCACGCTGCTGCTCAGCCTGGACCGGCCGCAGGCGCTGCTCGATGCCCTGCGCAAGGTGGCCGCCACCGCGCTGCCGCAGTAAGCTGGATCGATGCACCGCACCACGCCGCTGTTGATCAATACCGAAGCCATCGAGTTGTGGCCCGCCAACCTGCTGCGCGCGCGCAGCAACCTCGATGCACGCCTGCTGGCGCGTGCGCGCTGGGTGCTGCGACGCAAACGCGATGGCCGCTACCTTGCGGCGGTACTGGCGCATGGCGTGCACTCGCTGGTACCGAGCCTGCCGCGCGAGCCCGGGGTCGAGGAAGCGCTGGCGCTGCTGGACGCGGCAGTGGCACGCCCGTTCGGCGCTGCGTTGGAAGAGCAATGGCTGCCGCTGGCCGGGCTGCAGCATCGCCTGCAGCAGCTGGGTCTGGATGCACAGCGCTATGCAGACGACAGCGGCCTTCCACTGGAACCCGAGCCCTGCCTGTTGCACTTCGCCGGCCGTGATCGTTTCGCCCGCCCGTTGTGGCTGCGCCGCGGTGCCGCGCAGGGTTGGCGCCGCATGCGCCTGCACGCCGCGCGGGACGGCATTGCGCTGGACGCGATCTCCGGCTTCCGCAGCCATGCTTACCAGCTGGGCATCTTCGAACGGAAGCTGGCGCGCGGCTTGAGCGTGGCGGAGATTCTGAAGGTCAACGCCGCGCCGGGTTTCAGCGAACACCACAGCGGCCACGCGCTGGACATCGGCACACCGGGCGATGCGCCGGCCGAAGAATCGTTCGAAGCCACCGACGCGTTCGCGTGGCTGCAGGCACATGCCGGCGAGCATGGTTTCCACTTGAGCTACCCGCGCGACAACCCACACGGGATCGTCTACGAACCGTGGCATTGGTGCTGGGGACCGGCCAACGGCTGAGCCCCTCGTGGCGGCTGCACGGCGAAATTCATGGAGCTGTCCGGGCGGATTCCGCGTGCGTCCGCCACGAAATGGAACAAGAAGGCAAAGGCAAAGCTCGAAGCCTCTACAACGGATCAGCGTGCAGCTGTTGGGTCCGCCTTCAAGCGAGCCGAGCACCGCAGGTCCGGCGAGGGCGAAGAGGTGCGGGTGTCTGAGCGCAGCGAGTTCCCGCACCGCCCCTCGACGGGCCGAGGAGCACAGGGCACCGGTGCGCAGCACCGGCTCGCCGCCGGCGGCGCGTTTCTTTTGGTTACTTTTCTTTTCGCGCGAAAAGAAAAGTAACGCCCATGAACGGTGCAGATCGCATCAGCATGGATTGAAGCGACAATCTCGACTCAGTTACCGCCTCAACGCATTGATCGCCAGCAGCACCCATCCGGCCATCATGCTGGTGCCACCGATCGGCGCCAGCCGCGTCGGCCACTGCCACAACGCGCCGCCCACCAGGCTGCCGGAAAACAGCAGCACGCCCAGCAGCAGCACGTACAGCGCCAGGTGCGCGATCGCGCCCTGCGCACGTGGCCCCAGCGCCACCAGCACCGCGCCATGCGCGAACGCATACAACGCCGCCATGTTCAGATGCTGCTGCGCCAGCGGATCGGCAGCACCGTGCGAAGCATAGGCGGACAGACCGATCGAAGCCGCCGCCAGCAACGCCCCCAGACAGGCCAGCAGCGAGGGCTTACGTGCGCGTCGTTCAACATTGAACATGACTGCTCCTTGCGCAGCGCCCGATGCCGGGCGCGGGATGAAAAAAAACGCGCCGCAGGAAGCGGCGCGTTTTCGTGTCCAGCACTACATGGGTCAGCCGAGGCTTACTTGACGGCCCAGTAGATGTCGTACGTGGCTTCCGGAGTGAACGACTTGTCGAGGCCGTCCTTCCAGGTTTCGTACGGACGGTCGATGACTTCGTTGCCCGAGGTCACGGCCCAGGCACGCAGGCCGCTGCGCGCCACGTCCAGACCCGCCATGTGGCCGGTGTAGGCCGCATGTGCCGAACGGTGCGGAGCAACGTGCACGTACTTGACCGGAGCACCGCCGTCGATCTTGACGGTCAGGGCTTCAGCAGTTGCACCTTCAGCACCCTTCTTCTTCACCGGCTGGGCGATGTCGAAGGCGTACTTCTCAGCACCGAAGTCGGTGGTGATGATGCGGAACGGGCCGGCGGCTTCGAGGCCATTGGCCTCCATCACGCGCTTGATCCACTCCTGGTTGTCCTTGATGGACTTGGTGATGCTGTCCTGGCCGCGGTCCACGTTACCGGCGTTGACGACCAGCAGGTCTTCAGCCGGCACATCGACGATGGCCAGATCGGTCAGCGGGGCTTCCGGGGTGCGGTAGTCCACGTTCGGAACGCTGGCCAGCATGTTGGCCATGCGCGACAGGCCCATCTTGATGTCGTCGCCGATCTGGCGGCTGACATAAAGACCGGCGTAACGGCCGAACAGGTCGAAGCCGTACTTCACCGAGTAGTCCTGGGTGATCTTGACGTTGCGACCGCCCTTGCCGGTCGGCTCCAGGGTGAAGGTGGTGACCTTGTCGTGACCCTTGGTGGCGTCGTCGATGTTGATCACAACACGCTTGTTTTCCTCGGCTTCGGTGATCTTCCAGGAACCGGTGCCCAGGTCCTTGGAGGTGAAGTCGAGGGTGGCACCGGTACCGGAGACCGGGCCGGACAGCTTCAGTTCAACGGCGGGATCGCGCAGTACCAGCGGGTTCCAGTCCTTGAAGCGGCGCAGACTGCTGACCGTGTCGTACACGATCGTCATCTTGCGGTTGGTCTCGATGCTTTCGGTGATGTGACGCTCGCCCGGCAGACATACGCCAATGATGACGAACAGGCCAGCCACGATCCCCAAGGCGATCAGGAACTCGATAATACGGGTCATTCAGAGAGTCTCCGGGGCCGATCCCACGGCCGGGTTGATTGAAGCGAAGCGCCAATCCTAGCAGGCTTCGCGGGCATTGTTTATCGGGATTGGCGCACCGGTTTCCCTGCCGGCTGCGTATTTGTATGGACAAAGAATTCGAAGGGTAACGCATACCGGTGCCCGGCATGTAGGGGTCAACCCCGGCCAGGGTCCGGGGTTGCGGTCCAAGTCGTTGTCCGGGAACGATTTTCCTCAGACCAGCTGCAGTTCGAACGCCTTCAGTACGGCACGCGTACGGTCGCGGACGCCCAGCTTGGAGAGAATGTTGGACACGTGGTTCTTGATCGTGCCTTCGGCCACGCCCAGCGAATTGGCGATCTCCTTGTTGGAGAAACCACTGGCCATCAGCCGCAGGATCTCGGTCTCGCGGTCGGTCAACGGATCCGGGCGATCCAGGCTGACGAAGTCGTTGCGCATGTGCTCCAGGCCGGACAACAGGCGCTGGGTCACCGCCGGCTGCACCAGCGAGCCCCCGTCGGCCACCGTGCGGATGGCGCCGACCAGCTGTGCCAGAGTCACGTCCTTGAGCAGATAGCCCTTGGCACCGGCCTTGAGCCCGGCCAGCACCAGCTGATCGTCATCGAAGGTGGTGAGGATGATGGTCGGCGGCAGTTGTTCCTGCCGGGACAGCATCTGCAGCGCCTCCAGCCCGGACATCACCGGCATGCGCATGTCCATCAGCACCACGTCCGGGCGCACCTGCGGGATCAGCTCAACCGCCTGCCGGCCATCGCCGGCTTCGGCCACCACTTCGATACCGTCGTCGAGCGCCAGCAGGGAGCGGATTCCCTGCCGCACCAGGGTTTGGTCGTCGACCAGGCAGACGCGAATCATCAACGCACTCCTTCAGGAACCTTGGTAAGGGCGGCCACCAGCACCGTTGCCGGCACCGTCGCCCGCAGGCGGAAGCCTTCGCCGGGACGGGTCTCGACCTGCAGCTGGCCACCACATTGTTGCAGGCGCTCGCGCATGCCGCGCAAGCCATTGCCGACATTGACCATTTCCGCGCCGACACCGTCGTCGCGGGCCTCGATCACGACCCGGTCGGGGGCTTCACGGTACACCTTGATCCACAGGTGGCGCGCACCGGCATGGCGCACGGCGTTGGTGATGATCTCCTGGGTGCAGCGCAGCAGTACGTGGGCCCGCTGCGGGTCCTCCACGTTCAGCGAGTCCTCGATCTCCAGCTGGATGTCCAGCGAGGGCACGTTCTCGGTCAGCGGCCGCAGCGCGGCAGCCAGGTCGATGGCACCGGTCTCGCGCAGTTGGCTGACCACCTCGCGGACGTTGCCCAGCAGCAGCTTGGCCAGGCCATGCGAACGCTTTACATGCTCCAGTGCCTGGCCCTCGGCCAGGTGGCTGGCCACTTCCAGGTTCAGGGTCAGCGCGGTCAACTGGTGGCCGAGCAGGTCGTGCAGCTCGCGCGAAATGCGGGTGCGTTCGTTGACCCGGGCACTTTCAGCCAGCAGGGCGCGGGTCGCGCGCAGCTCCGCGTTCAGCCGGCGCTGCTCGTCGCGGGCCTCGGTCTGCTGGCGGGCGACCAGGCTGGTCACGAAGATGAACATGGAGAAGCCGCCGTACAGCAGCGACTGCATCACCGCCTCGAACAGCGGGAAGCGCAGCAGCATGTAGTAGACCGGGGCCACCGCCAGCTGGCTGACCAGCAGCCACAGCACGCCCAGCCGCACCGACAGCATCCAGGGAATGACCCCGGCGGCGACCATCATCAGGATGCTGCCCAGGCCCGAGCCACTGAGGAAGCTCACCGCCAGCGCCGAGACGGTCAACAGCAGTAGCAGCCCGCGGTCCAGCCAGGTGGTATGGCTGTCGCTGCGCAGAATGCGGGTCAGCCAGTAGTAGGCGGTGCCGAAGGACAGATAGGCGACGAACAGCAGGATCGCCCAACCGCCCATGTCGTTGCGGCTGTGCAGGTTCTCGAACTGCGAATACGCCAGCGGCAGTCCGACCATGACCCAGGTGAACAGGCCGGCCAGGCGGAGGACGCGTGTATGGCTGAGGACTCCCAACATGCCAGCACTCTACGGGCCCAGCCTGCGTCCCGCACCCCACGGAAGTCATGCCCGCCCGGTCGCCTGTTCATGCCGCAGCCCACCCCGGGCATGCAATAATCGTGCGCAGGGTCCTTTGATGGACCAACCGCGTTACCCCACGGAGTCACAATGTCGATTGTCATCCGCGACGTGCGCGAGCACGAGCTCGATTCCGTCCTGGCTTTGAACAACAACGCTGGCCTGGCCATCCTTCCCCTGGATGCGGCACGCCTGCGCCTGTTCTATGAAACCGCTGAATATTTCCGCGTCGCCGAGCGCGACGGCAACCTGGCCGGCTTCCTGATCGGCTTCGGCAGCGACAGCCAGCACGACAGCAGCAACTTCGCCTGGTTCAAGCAGCAACTGGACACCCCGTTCTTCTATATCGACCGCATCGTGGTCGCCAGCCGCCGTCGCGGCGGTGGCGTCGGCCGTGCGTTCTATGCCGACGCGCAGAGCTTCGCCGAGCTGCGCTATCCGCAGATGACCTGCGAGGTCTTCCTCGACCACGGCGCCGATGCCGCCCTGCTCTTCCACGGCAGCTTCGGCTTCCGCGAGCTGGGCCAGAACACCATGCCGCACGTCGATGTGCGCGCCAGCATGCTGGCCAAGGAACTGTGCAGCTACCCGTGGGTCCAGGAGACCTACGGTGACAAGCTGCCGGATGTGGCATGGACACGTGCCCGGCAGCTGCCGGCACAGGCACAGCGGCCGACGGGGACCTGAGCGTGGCGGTGAATTTCGATTACGAACAGGCCGGTGAACTGAAGATCGGCCAGGTGGGCATCGCCAACCTGCGCATCCGCACCCTTGATGTCGAGCGCCTCGTACAGGAAATGCACGAGCGCGTGACCCGCGCGCCGAAGCTGTTCGGCCGCGCGGCGGTGATCCTCGACTTCGGCGGCCTCAGCCAGGTGCCGGACGTGGCCACCGCGCAGGCGCTGGTCGATGGCCTGCGCAGTGCCGGCGTGCTGCCGGTGGCACTGGCCTATGGCACCAGCGCGGTCGACCTGCTCTCGCAGCAGCTCGGACTGCCGCTGCTGGCCAAGTTCCGCGCCCAGTACGAACGTGCCGAGGCCGAACCGGCTCCGCCACCGCCCGCACCGGAACCGCGCCGGGCCGCGCGCGCCGAACCGAAGCCGGCACCGGCCACGCCGGTAGCCAAGGTCGCCGATGCGGCCGCACCGCAACCGGGCCGCATGCAGCTGGGCAACGTGCGCTCGGGCCAGCAGCTGTACGCGGAAAACTGCGACCTGACCGTGATGGCCACCGTCGGCGCTGGCGCCGAAGTCATCGCCGACGGCAGCATCCATATCTACGGGACCCTGCGCGGCCGCGCGCTGGCAGGGGCCCAGGGCAACACCGCGGCACGCATCTTCTGCCGTGATTTCCATGCGGAACTGGTCGCCATTGCAGGCCACTACAAGGTACTGGACGATGTCCCGGACACCCTGCGCGGCAAGGCCGTGCAGGTGTGGCTGGAACAGGACCAGATCAAGATCGCTGCGCTGGACTGACGCAGCACCCAAACAGAATCATCAGGAGAAGTCCTTTGGCTGAAATCATCGTAGTCACCTCCGGCAAGGGCGGCGTCGGCAAGACCACTTCCAGCGCAAGCCTGGCCTGCGGCCTGGCACGGCGCGGCAAGAAGGTGGCGGTGATCGACTTCGACGTCGGCCTGCGCAACCTCGATCTGATCATGGGCTGCGAACGCCGCGTGGTGTACGACTTCGTCAACGTCGTGCACGGCGAAGCGACCCTCAAGCAGGCCCTGATCAAGGACAAGCGCTTCGACAATCTGTACGTGCTGGCTGCCTCGCAGACCCGCGACAAGGATGCGCTGACCCAGGAAGGCGTGGGCAAGGTCCTGAAGGACCTGGCCGCCGACGGCTTCGACTACATCATCTGCGACTCCCCGGCCGGCATCGAGAAGGGCGCCTTCCTGGCGATGTACTTCGCCGACCGCGCCGTGGTCGTGGTGAACCCGGAAGTGTCCTCGGTACGCGACTCGGACCGCATCATCGGCCTGCTCGACTCGAAGACCCACAAGGCCGAGTCCGGCCAGGACGTGCCGGCCTTCCTGCTGCTGACCCGCTACACCCCGGTGCGCGTGGAAAGCGGCGAGATGCTCAGCATCGCCGACGTCGAGGAAGTGCTTGGACTGAAGGCGATCGGCGTGATCCCCGAGTCGGGTGACGTGCTCAACGCCTCCAACAAAGGCGAGCCGGTCATCCTGGATGTCGAGTCCGCTGCCGGCCAGGCCTACGACGACGCCGTCGCGCGCATCCTCGGCGAAGAACGCCCGATGCGCTTCACCAACGTCGAGAAGAAGGGCTTCTTCAGCAAGCTGTTCGGAGGGTAAGCATGGGCCTGTTTGATTTCCTCAAAGCGAAGAAGACCACCGCCGAAACCGCCAAGAACCGCCTGCAGATCATCATCGCGCAGGAACGCAGCAACCGCGGCGGTCCCGATTACCTGCCGCTGCTGCAGCGCGAGCTGCTGGAAGTGATCAAGAAGTACGTCAACATCGACGTCGATGCGGTGAAGGTCGACCTGGTCAAGGATGGCCAGCACGATGTGCTGGACATCTCCGTGGCGCTGCCGGAAGGCCCGGACAAACCCTGACCCCTGCCCCGCCCGTGCCTGCATGGGCGGGGCTGCATGACCTGCATGACCGACACCACGCCCGAACCGAACGTCACCCGCGTCGGCGATATCGCCTTCGCCGATGCGCAGCGCCTGCTCGCCGCACACGACCTGCGGCTGCACCACGTCGCCGCCGGCGCGCCGATTCCCGGCAGCTACTGGGGCGAGCCCGAGGCCGGCATCATCGCCAGCGACGTGTACGTGCGCGATGACACCCCCGTGCACTCGATGCTGCACGAGGCCTGCCACCTGATCGTGCTGCCGCCCGAGCGCCGCGCGCAGGTGCATACCGATGCCACCGACTCGGTGCCCGAAGAGGACGCCACCTGCTACCTGCAGATCGTGCTGGCCGGCCACCTGCCCGGTGTCGGCAGCGAACAGCTGATGGCTGACATGGATGCGTGGGGGTATACGTATCGGTTGGGATCTACGAAGGCGTGGTTCGAGCAGGACGCGGAAGACGCGAAAGCATGGTTGATCGAACGCGGGTTGCCGGTAGCGTGAACCACCGTGAACCGGGGTCAGATCCCTTCGTCCTGAATCATCGGTAGTGCCGGCCGCTGGCCGGCAACCTCATGAACCAGTGAAGCATCACCTGGTTGCCGGCCAGCGGCCGGCACTACCCATCAACCCTGCCCCGCCAGCGCGCGCAGGGTGATGCCGACGATGTAGGCCAGGTAGGTGCCGGTGGCATAGCCCATCGTGCCCAGCAGCACACCCACCGGTGCCAACGCCGGATGGAACGCGGCCGCCACCACTGGCGCCGACGCGGGTCCGCCGATATTCGATTGCGAACCGATGGCAAAGTAGAAGAACGGCACTTTCAGCAGCTTGCCCAGGCACCACAGCAGCACGATGTGCACGCTGATCCAGATGATGCCAAGCAGGAACAGCCACGGGCGGTCCAGCAACGCCAGCAGATCCATCTGCATCCCGATGCAGGCGATCAGGAAATACAGCAGCAGCGAGCCCAGCCGCGAGGCACCCGCGCCTTCCAGCGTGCGTGCGCGGGTGAAGCTCAGGCTCAGGCCCAGCGTGGTCGACAGTACCACCACCCAGACAAACGGTGCGTCCAGGCTGAACTGCGAGGCCCAGCTGACGTTGAGCTTGAACCATGCCGCCAACGGCGCACCGATCGCATGCGAGAGGCCGACGCCGCCGAAAGCCACCGCCACGATCAGCATCAGGTCGGTCAGGCTGGGAATGCGCTCGTGTTCGGCCTGGAAGCGCGCGATGCGCTCCTTCAGCTCATCGATCGCCGAGGTATCGGCACCACTGCGCGCGTCGATCTTCGCCGCGCGCCCAGCAAGGAAAATGAGCGCCGCCATCCACACATAGCCCACGCCGACATCGACCACCGCGAACTGACCAAACGTGGTGGCGTTGACGTCGAACACTTCGCGCATCGCCAGCATGTTGGCACCGCCGCCGATCCAGCTGCCCGCCAACGCGGCCATGCCGGCCCAGGTATCGCCGGCCACGGTTTCCGGATGCACGGCGCGCATCAGCAGGAAGGCCACCACCGCACCGAGCATGATGCTGGCCGAAGCGCCCAGATACATCAGTACCAGCTTCGGGCCGAGCCGCAGGATGCCCTTGATGTCCACCGCCAGGGTCAGCAGGATCAGCGCCGCCGGCAACAGGATGTCGCGCGCGATCGGGTTGTAGAGTTTGGTGTTCTGGCCGTCGATCAGGCCGACGGTGTTGTAGATGCCGGGAATCAGGTAGCACAGCAGCAGTGCCGGCACGAAGGTGTAGAAACGCTTCCACAGCCCCTGCTCGCGCGAGGCGGTCCAGAACACGCCGCCGAGGGTGGCGGCGATCAAACCGAAGACGACGATGTCGTTCTGGATCATGCAGGTGCTCTGGGTAGTGCCGGTCGCTGGCCGGCAATCTCGTTCAGGTGGGAAGCAGCAAGCGGTTGCCGGCCAGCGGCCGGCACTACCAGAAAGCAGAGCGCCGCCCCGGAGGGCGGCGCTGCAGTCATCAGTTGCCGATGTGCTGCTTCAGCCAGGCATTGACGGTGTCATGCCACAGGATGCTGTTGTTCGGCTTCAGCACCCAGTGGTTTTCATCCGGGAAGTACAGGAACTTCGATTCGATGCCCTGGCGCTGGGCGGCGGTGAACGCGGCCAGGCCCTGCTCGACCGGGATGCGGAAGTCCTGCTGGCCGTGGATGACCAGGATCGGCTTCTTCCAGTCCGCCACGTGGTTGACCGGGTTGAACTTCTCGTAGTTCGCGGCCTTCTGGTACGGCGTGCCGCCCTGCTCCCACTCGGTGAACCACAGTTCTTCGGTGGCGTAGCCCATCATGCGCTGGTCGAACACGCCGTCATGGTTGACCAGGCACTTGAACGGGCTGTTCCAGTTGCCGGCGATCCAGTTGACCATGAAGCCGCCGTAGCTGGCGCCCAGTGCACAGGCCTTGTCGCCGTTGAGGAAGGAGTACTTCTTCAGCGCGGCGTCCCAGCCCTTCTGCAGATCTTCCAGCGGGCGGTCGCCCCAATGCTGGCTGATCGCATCGGTGAACGCCTGGCCGTAGCCGGTGGAACCGTGGAAGTCGATCATCACCACGGCGTAGCCCTGGCCGGCGTAGGTCTGCGGGTTCCAGCGGTAGCTCCAGCCGTTGCCGAAGCTGCCCTGCGGGCCGCCGTGGATCAGGAACGCAACCGGGTAGGACTTGCCTTCCTGGTAGTTGTGCGGCTTGACCACATAGCCGTGGACGGTGTCGTTGTTCCAGCCCTTGAACTCGAACTGCTCGTAGTCGCCGAAGGACACGTCCTTCAGGACCTCGCCGGCGGCGGGGGTCAGCGCGCGCAGTTCACCGATGGCTTCGCCTGCGGTCGGCAGCAGACCCACCAGCACCTGGTCGTTGCTCTTCAGACTGTTGCGGGTGATCGCCACGCTGGTGCCGGCCACGTCCACCGAGGTCACGCTGCCGTCGCCGATCAGCTTGGTGGCCTTGCCGCTGGCCACGTCGATCTGGAACAGCGGGTGTTCGCCGAGGTCATCGGCGGTGGTGTAGATGCTGCTGCCATCGGCGGACAGGGTGATGCCGCCCGCCGAACGATCCCACTGCGGCGCGATCTCGCGGGTCTTGCCGCTGGACACGTCCATCGCCATCAGGCCGAAACGGTCGGCCTCGAAGCCCGGGCGCTTCATCGCACGGTAGAACAGCGTCTTGCCGTCGGCGCTGAACACCGGGCCGGCATCCCAGGCGGGGTTGGAGGCGGTCAGGTTGACCGGTGCCTGCTTGCCCGCAGCGTCGAAGCGGTACAGGTCGAAGTTGGTCGACCACGGCTCCTGCTTGCCGGCCACGCGGATGCTGGCCACCACGCTGGCGCCATCCGGCGACCACGCGAAATCATCGTTGCCACCAAACGGCTTGGACGGCGCATCACCATCGATGGTCGCGCTCAGCGCCGAGGCGCCCTTGACCGCACCGGCCTTGCCTGCCGGCAGCGGCGCCACGAACAGCGTGTTGCGGCGGCCGTCGTTCCAGGTATCCCAATGGCGCACGAACAGCGAATCCCACACCTGGCCGCTGGCCTTGGCGTCCTTCTTTTCCTTCAGCTTCTTTTCGGTGCAGGCCAGGTCCGAGGCGCAGGCCTGGAACACGCCGGCACTGAACAGCACGCGGTCGTCCTGCGGCGACACGTGGTAGCTGTCCACGTCCACCGGGAAGTCAGTCAGCTGGCGCGGGGTGCCGCCGCTGATCGGCTGCGCGTACAGCTGCTGGCTGCCGTTCTTGGCGCTGAGGAAGTACACGGTCTGGCCATCGGCCGACAGCGACGCCGAGTTGACGTTCCAGCCGGCCGGGGTGATCTGCTTCGGCGGCGCTGCATCGCGGGTACGCAGGTTGCGCGCGAACAGTGCGGTAGAGGCCTTCAGGTTGGCGTCCACGCTGCGCTTGGCGAACACCACGGTGCCGCCGTCTGCGGTCAGTACCGGCGCGGAAACGCGGTCCATGGCCACCATGTCGCGGACTTCCAGGCCACGGGCAGCGGCAACGCTGGGCAGGGCAGCCAGCAGGCTCAGTGGCAGCAGGGCATGACGCAGTTTCATCGGGGTCTCCGCAGGACGGCAAAAAACCGATGTTAGGCCCGTGCGGGCGGGCCTGCCAAGGCCATCGGTCATGGCCGCGGCTGAGCTGCCGCCAGAAAAAGCAAACCGCGCCGTAGCGCGGTTTGTCGGAGGTCGGGGTCGGATCCGATTCCATGGGAATCGGCTCTGACCCCAGACGCTGCCAGCATGGGGTCAGAGCCCTTCCCTGCGGGAAGGGATCCGACCCCATGGCCCTTACGCCACGGCGCGCTTGCCGGTGCGGTAGATCAGCCAGCCGACCAGGAACAGCACGGCCAGGCCGATCCACTGCGCGGCCGGCAGGTGGAACGGCACGGCCAGCACGTCGGCGCGACTGCTGACCACGATCGGCACGGCGATGGCGATACCCATCAGTGCCTCGCCGGTGATCAGGCCGGCAGCGAACAGCACGCCCGGCTTGTGCACGCGGTCGCGGCCTTCTTCATCATCGGCGCGCACCTTGTGGAAACGCTCGACCAGGTAGGAGATCAGGCCGCCGAGGAAGATCGGCACCATCAGCTCCAGCGGCAGGTAGATACCGATCGCGGCGGCCAGCACCGGCACGCGGAAGCGCGCATTGCGCGACTTGAGCCAGCTGTCGAAGGCGATGATGGCCGCACCGACCACTGCACCGATGCCGATGAAGGTCCACGGCAGTTCACCACCGAACAGGCCCTTTGCGACCGAGGCCATCAGGTTGGCCTGCGGCGCGGCCAGCGCGTTCGGGTGCAGCTCGGACTTGACGCCGATGCCATAGGCGGTGGCCAGCAGGTTCAGCACCGGGGCCATGATCAGCGCGCACGAGAATGCGCCGATGCCCAGCATCAACTGCTGTTTCCAAGGGGTCGCGCCGACGATGTAACCAGCCTTCAGATCCTGCAGGTTGTCGCCACCGACGGCGGCGGCGCAGCACACCACCGCACCGATCATGATTGCGGCCACCGCACCCAGCGGTGCGCCGAAGGCACCCACCGGCTGCAGGCCATCCTTGCCCAGCAGCAGCACCAGCACCGCCGAAGCAAACAGGATGGTGGAGATGGTGATGCCCGAGACCGGGTTGTTGGACGAACCGATGAGGCCGGCCAGATAGGCCGACACCGACACGAACAGGAAGCCGGCGACGATCATGATCAGGGTCATCGGGATCGACACGTGCCACTGGCCGACGATGGCCTGGTACAGCGCCAGCAGCGGCAGGGTGAACACCACCAGGGCCACCAGCATCCACTTCATTGGCAGGTCGCGTTCGGTGTGCGCCAGTACCGGACCACCGCTCTTGCGGGCAGCGGCAAAGCCACTCTTGACCCCGTTGAGCAGCGACTTGCGCAGCGAGATCAGGGTCCAGATGCCGCCGATCAGCATCGCGCCGACACCCAGGTAGCGCATCTTCGCGCCCCAGATGGCAAACGCCGCCTCGGTGGAGGATGCGGTAGCGACCGAGGCGGCCAGGCCCGGATCGGTGTTCATGAAGAACGCCTGGTAGATCGGAATGGCGATGTGCCAGGTCAGGATCGAGCCGGACACCACCACGATGCCGACGTTCAGGCCGACGATGTAGCCCACGCCCAGCAGCGCCGGCGACAGGTTGGTGCCGATGAAGGCGGTGACCTTGGAGCTGCCGACGTAGGCCGAGGTAGCCCAGGCATCGGGAATCAGGCGCATGCCGCTTTCCGCGGCCAGCTTGACGAAGGCACCGATCACCGCCGACAGGCCGAGGATCTTCAGGCCCGGGCCCGGGTTCTCACCGGCCTTGAGCACTTCGGCCGCGGCCTTGCCTTCCGGGAACGGCAGCGGGTCTTCAACGATCATCGAGCGCCGCAGCGGCACCGAGAACAGCACGCCCAGCAGGCCACCGAGACCGGCGATGCCCAGCACCCACCAGTACTTGAAGTCCGGCCAGTAGCCCATGATCACCAGCGCGGGGATGGTGAAGATGACACCGGCGGCGATCGACGAGCCAGCCGAGGCACCGGTCTGCACGATGTTGTTTTCAAGGATGGAACCGCCACCCAGCAGGCGCAGCACGCCCATGGAAATGACCGCGGCGGGAATCGCGGTGGCGATGGTCAGGCCTGCGAACAGACCGAGGTAGGCGTTTGCGGCCGACAGCACCACCGCCAGCACGATGGCAAGGACCACCGCGCGGAAAGTGAGCTGCTTGGGCGCAGCGTCATGGTTCATGAAAGCCCCTGCTGGCAAAAAATCCCTGCCACGCTAGCGTTCAGGCTCCGGCAAGTCCAGCGTGCCAAAGGATGGGGCCCGATGCTGCGGTGCGATGGACCCGCACATGCACGGGCAACCGACCGATGCAGCAAAGCCGGAGTGGGCATGAACTCAATTGATATGTTATATCTTTCTGTTGCCCCTTCACATCCTGCATCGCATGCCCCCTTCCCCCGCCCCGCGCCTGGCCTCCATCGACCAGCTGCGCGGCACCGTGATGCTGCTGATGCTGCTCGACCACGTCCGCGAGACCTTCTTCCTGCAGTACCAGGTCAGCGACCCGATGGATGCGTCCACGGTCTCTCCCGCCCTGTTCGCCTGCCGCCTGCTGGCCCACCTGTGCGCGCCAGCGTTCGTGCTGCTCACCGGCCTGTCGGCCTGGCTGTACGGCCAGCGCCAGCCGGATCCACGACGGGCCACGGCCGCCTTCCTGCTCAAGCGCGGCCTGTTCCTGGTGGTGCTGGAACTGACCCTGGTCAACTTCGCCTGGACCTTGCAGCTGCCGCCGGACACGTTGTACCTGCAGGTGATCTGGGCTATCGGCCTCAGCATGATCGCGCTGGCCGGCCTGCTATGGCTGCCGCGCCCGGCCTTGCTGGTGCTGGCAATTGCGCTGGTGGCCGGCCATGACCTGCTCGACGGCGTGCGCGTGGAAGGCAATGGCGCGCTGGCAGTACTGTGGAAGGTGCTGCACCAGCGCGACTGGATCGAGGCCGGGACACTGCGATTGCGCACCTCCTACCCGGTGCTGCCGTGGATCGGAGTGATCGCCCTGGGTTACCTGATGGGACCGTGGTTCGCCCGCGAGCGCGCGCCGGAGCAGCGGCGGCGCTGGCTGTTCAGGGCCGGTGCGGGGGCGCTGGCCCTGTTCGCATTGCTGCGCTTCGCCAACGAATACGGCGATTCCCCCTGGCAGTACCAGACCACCGCGCTGCGTACCTGGCTGAGCATCTTCAACCTCACCAAGTACCCGCCGTCGCTGCAGTTCCTGCTGTTGACGCTGGGCGTGGGCCTGCTGCTGTTGCGCCTGTACGAATGGCCGCCGTTGGCACATGCGCTGCAGCCATTGGCCGATATTGGTGCAGCACCGATGTTCTTCTACCTGCTGCACCTGTATGTGCTGAAGGGGCTGTACCTGGCGGCGCTGGCGGCCTGGGGCCCGACCCACGGCGAGCTGTATGCGCTGGATTCGGTCAGCGGCCTGCTGCTGGTGGCCTGTGCACTGGCGGTGGTGATGTATCCGCCGACGCGGGCGTTCGCGCGGTTCAAGGCACGAAGGCGCGATCTGGCGTGGCTGCGGTACCTGTGACTCCGTTCGCCGGGCATGGCCCGGCGCTACCGGGTGCGGCGCCGGTTACGGGCCTATAATCGCGCCCTTTCCTGCTGTCCCTGCCGTCGATGACCGTTGCCGCTACTGCTTCCAACGACTTCCTGGGCCATCCCAAGGGCGTCTACGTCTGCTTCTTCACCGAAATGTGGGAGCGCTTCTCCTTCTACGGCATGAAGGCGCTGCTGCTGCTGTATCTGACCAAGTACCACCTGTTCGGCGACAAGGCCGGCCTGGACCTGCTCGGTGCTTATGGCGGCCTGGTGTACTGCATTCCGGTGTTCGGCGGCATGCTGGCCGACCGCTGGCTGGGCATGCGCCGGGCAGTGCTGTTCGGCGGCATCCTGCTGGTGCTCGGCCATCTGGGCATGGCCTTCGAGGGTCACGCCGCCTATCGGGTCAACGGCGAAGTGGTGCGCGATACCTCGGCACTGGCGGTGACCTACCTGTCGCTGGCGCTGATCATCATGGGCGTCGGCTTCCTCAAGCCGAACATCTCCACCATCGTCGGCAAGCTGTACGCCAAGGACGACCCGCGCCGTGATTCGGGCTTCTCGCTGTTCTACGCCGGCATCAACCTTGGCGCGCTGTTCTCGTCGCTGGTGTGTGGCTTCCTCGGCGAGGCCTACGGCTGGAAGTACGGTTTCGGTGCAGCCGGCATCGGCATGCTGGCCGGCCTGGCAATGTTCCTGTGGGGCCAGAAGTACCTGCAGGGCCATGCCGAACCGCCGCAGCCGGCCGCGCTGAAGCAGAAGGTGCTGGGCCTGCCGCGCGAATGGCTCATCTATCTGTGCGCGGTGCTCGGTGTGCTGCCTGTCGCGTGGCTGATGTGGGCGGCCGGCAACGGCGCGTTCGCGCTGGGCGGTGAAATCAGCCTGGCGCTGATGCTGATGCTGGTGGTGCTGGGCGGCGTACTGGTCTGGTTCGCCTGGTTCACCGGCAGCAAGTGCACGCCGGTACAGCGCCAGCAGATGATCGCGCTGATGGTGCTGATCTTCATGGCGCTGGTGTTCTTCATCATGTACGAGCAGTCCTACGGCTCGTGGGTGACCTTCACCGACCGCCTGCTGACCAAGGACATCGTGCCCTCGCTGGTGATCACCGGCGGCACGCCGCTGCCGTGGTCGATCATCTCGCTGCTGCTGGCGCCGCTGGGCTTCGTGGTCAGCGCGCGCCTTTCCGAACGACGCCCCGGCTCGACCGCACCGCGTGCGTTCTTCATCGGCATCGTTGCGCTGATGCTGGTGCTGCTGGTGCGCGACTGCCTGGTGATTCCGCAGACCGCCGGTTCGCTGACCTACCTGGGCGGCCTGTTCCTGGTGCTGCTGGCACCGGCCTTCGCGGCGTTGTGGACCTGGATGGACCGCCGCGGCTGGGAGCCGGGCAAGCCAGTGAAATCAGCGTGGGGCCTGGTGATCGGCGCGCTGTCGTTCGTGCCACTGGCGCTGGCCGCACAGCAGGTCGGCGCCACCGGCGAGATGGCCAGCGTGTGGTGGCTGGTGCTGGCCTACTTCCTGCTGGCCAGCGGTGAGATGTGCCTGTCGCCGGTCGGCCTGTCGGCGGTGACCCAGCTGGCCGTGCCGCGGGTGATGAGCCTGATGATGGGCACCTGGTTCCTGGCCACCGCATTCTCGGAGACGCTGGCCGCGCTGTTCGGCAAGCTGGCCGCGATCGAGGTGCCAGAAGGCGAATCGCTGGACATGGTGGCCGCGGCCGGCGCCTATGCCCACCTGTTCTGGCTGCTGATGTGGATCGGCCTGGGCTGCGCGGTGCTGGCCTTCATTGCTGCGCCACTACTGAAGCGGATGATGCACGGGGTGAAGTAACTTCCGCGCGTGTGGAAAGCCAGGGCGGCGGATCGAGCATCCGCCGCCCTTTGCGTCAGGGCGCCTTGTCCTTGCCGGCCACGGGTGCGGTGGTCGCGGTCTTGCCACCCAGGCTGCGCGACAGGAAGGCCAGCAGCTTGCCGTAGTACTCGCTGCGGTGGGCCTCGGTATAGAAGCCATGGCCCTCTGTCTTGTAGTACAGGCTTTCCACCGGGGTACCAGCGCGCTTGAGCGCTGCTTCCATGCGCTCGGTGTGCTGGATCGGCGCGCGCTTGTCTTCGCCACCCGCTGCGAGGAAAACCGGTACCTTGATCCGCTCGGCCAGGTTCACCGGCGAGACCGCGCCCAGCTTGGCCGGATCTCCCAGCCATTCGCGCAGGTAGGTCACACCTGAACCGCGGTCCTGGATATCGCCGCGGGTGTACATCATCGGCAGGTCGTAGACACCGACATAGCCGGCCGCGCACTGGTACAAGCCTGGCTCGCGGGCAGCGCCCATCATCGCCGAGTAGGCCCCGTAACTGGCGCCATAGATACAGATGCGCCGGCCATCGGCGATGCCCTCGGTGATCGCCCAGCGCGTGGCATCCGTGACATCGTCCTGCATCGCCGCGCCCCACTGCTGCGCACCGGCCTGGGTATGCGCACGGCCGTAATTGCCGGAGCCACGGAAATTGACCTGCAGCACGGCATAACCGGCAGCGGCCAGCATCTGGGTTTCACGGTCGTACTGGCCCGAATCGAAGATGTCGAAGGGGCCGCCATGCGGCATCACCACCATCGGCAGGTTGCGCCCGTCACTGCCGGCCGGCAGGGTCAGGAAGCCATGCAGCGGCAGTCCGTCGCGAGCCTTCAATGCAACCGGGCGCACGCTGGCACTGCGGTCCACATCGATCCACTCACTGCGGCTGATCAGGTGCTCGGCCTTGCGTGCCACTGTATCGTACAGATAGAAATCGCCGGGGTTCGCGCCCGACCAGGTCTCCACCAGCACAACGCGACCATCGCGGGTACTGGAGGTGATGTAGACCGCGCTTCCGAATGCCGCCTCCAGACTGCGGTACAGGCGCGCCTCGGCCGAACTGTCGTCGAAGAAGCGGGTCCGCGGCTTGTCCCCGAGGTACAGCGCACCCACGGGCACATGGGTCCCGGGTCGATGGATGATCCGGTACGGATTGACCACCTCGTCGCGCAGCAGCGTCGCGCGCTCACCGGTCTGCGGATTCCAGCTGACGATCGCGTTGGGCCCTTGCGCCTGCTCGACATTGAGATAGGCCAGGCCGTCACCAGCGGAGAAACCGATGGCGGTTTCGATGCGCTTGCTGACCGCTTCGTCATTGATCAGCTTCCAGTTGTCGCCGGAACGCTCACGGAAGTAGAGCTTGTTGACGTTGTCACTGCCGGCGCCGTGCACGAAGCGGACTTCGCCGGCACCATCGGTGGTGAACTCGCCACGCCGTACTGGCGACGACGCCACCCGCGAGCGACGGCCGCTGGTCACGTCCATCCGATCGACACGGGTGAAGGGGTCTTCGGCAAGCGGCCACACGGTAACCAGCACATTGCGCTCGTCGCCTGGCAGGTCATCGGCCAGGAATGCGGCAACGGCCTCCACCTTCTTCGGCTGGATCAGGGTGCCCGGCCCCTTGCTTTCCACCCGATAGCCGACCAAGAGCTCGCCGCGGTTGCCATTGGCATTGATCGCGTACAGCTCGCCAGTCGGGTTGGGCTGGTCAAGCGAACCCCACTTCTGGGCCAGGCCGATCAGCAGGCGCTCGTCGCTGACCCAATCGAACTGGTAGGCGTGATTCTTGTCCGGTGGCCGGAAATTGCCGACCATCTGCTTGTCCTTGAGGCGCAGCACCACGATCGCGGTGGCATCCTCCAGCGGCACGGTCGCCGCGACGTACTCGCCAGTCGGTGAAATCTTGATGTCGGTGAAGGCTTCCTGCCGCACGTACTGCGACAGATCCACCGCACCCACGCTGCCCATGGCAACGCACCCCAGAGCGGCCAGTGCAGCCGCCAACATCGTCCTGCGCATCCTTCCCCCTGCTCCTTCGGACACCTTGTCCTGGTCGCCGATTCTAGGCAGGCCCCGATGCTTCCCGCCAGAGGTGGACGAAGCGGCCCCACAAAAAACGACGGCACCGTTGCCGGTGCCGTCGTTACCACTACCTTGGAGAGAGAGTCAGGACGTGGGTTCGGGGGGCGTGCGCCGGGTCAATGGACCCCGCGCACCGCCAGAGTGAGGGCCAGGATGCTGAGGATCACGGCGATGGTGCCATCCAGCACGCGCCAGGTGCTGGGCTTGGTGAACAACGGTGCCAGCAGGCGCGCGCCGAGACCCTGCGCGGTCAGCCACAGGCAGCTGGCGGTGACCACGCCGGCCGCGAAGGCCATGCGGGCATTGCCGAAGTTCTCGGCGATCGAACCGATCACCATCATGTCCAGCCAGAAGTGCGGATTGATCAGCGAGAAACCGACTGCGGCCATCAGCACCGCGCGGCGGCTGCCGTCGTCGCTGTCAGCCTCGCCCATGCCGCCGCCACCGGCGATCGCACGGCGTGCCGACTTCATCGCGTACCAGGCCAGGAACGCGACACCGGTCCACAGCACTGCGGTGGTCAGCCACGGCAGCGCCGAGGTCAGCGTGCGCAGGCCGGCCACGCTGGCGAAGATGAAGATGGCATCGATGGCCGCGCAGGTGGCGACCACCGGCACGATGTGCTTGCGCAGGATGCCCTGGCGCAGAATGAAGGCGCTCTGGGCCCCGACCACGGCGAACAAGCCGATGCCGGTGGCTGCACCAGAGAACCAGGCACCGAGGCCGGTGCTGGCGGAGATGACCGAGAACATGGGATTCACTGCCTTTGCTTGCTTGGGGGCGGTGCCTCGCGAAGGCGGACAGCACCGGAACTGGCGCCATTGTCGCGCCGCAACATTAAAAAGACGAGCTAAACTTACTAATCCAACATTAGTGGAGCTTAATTCGATGCGTATCGACCATGCCCAGCTGCGCGCCTTGGCTGCAGTGATCCGCGAAGGTAGCTTCGACCGCGCCGCGCAGTCGCTGAATGTCACGCCGTCGGCCATCTCGCAGCGGGTCAAGGCACTGGAGGACAGAGTCGGCCGCCTGCTGGTCAAGCGTGGCACTCCGGCCACCGCCACCGCCGAGGGCCAGGTGCTGGTGCAGCTGGCCGAACAGACCGCCCTGCTTGAGCACGATGCGCTGCACCGGATGGGCCTGGCCGACGAGGACCTGCCGCAGGCCAGCATCCCGGTGGCGGTGAACCATGACAGCCTGGAAACCTGGTTCCCGCAGGCGGCCTTCCAGTTCGCGCAGAGCACCGGCACCACCCTGGACCTGCGCGTGGAAGACCAGGACCACACCGTCGAACTGCTGCGCCAGGGCACCGTGCTGGGTGCGGTGACCACCCTGGACGAGCCGGTGCAGGGCTGCCAGATCCATGCGCTGGGCAGCATCCGCTATGCCGCCACCTGCACCCCGGAGTTCCGCGAGCGCCATTTTGCCAAGGGTGTGACCGCCCAGGCCCTGGCCACGGCACCGGTACTGGTGTTCAACCGCAAGGACGATATGCAGTCACGCTTTGCGAGACGCATGGCCGGCGACGACCTGCCCAGCACCGCACCGACCTGGTGGATTCCCTCCACCCGTGCCTTTGTGCAGGCCAACCTGGGCGGCATGGGCTGGACCATGAATCCCCTGCCCTTGGTCAAGCGGCATCTGGACGCCGGACGCCTGGTCTACGTTCGCCAGCGCGCGTGGGAAGACGTGCCGCTGTACTGGCAGCACTGGAAGGGCGACGTGCAGACCATGGCGCTGCTGACCCGCGCAGTGCTGGAGGCGTCGTCGGCGCTGGTGCGGCGCAAGCGCTGATGAAGAGCCACCAAAAAGGGGACGGAGGGAACTAAGTCGCTTAAGACCCAAATGACATCCGGGACAAAGACGACTTAATCCCCTCCGTCCCCTTTTTGCTCCATCGGATCTCCACGAAACCTCCACATCCGGTCCATGCGCGATGCGGATACTGATCGGCCAATCACTACAAGGATGTCCTGCATGCCCGTCTCCGTGCGCGATGCCCACCCCGACGATGCCGCCGCCTGCATCGACCTGCGCGGGCGTACCCGCGAGAACGCCTTCAGTGCCGCTCAACTGGCAGAACTGGGCATCACCGAGCAGAGCTGGGCCGCAGGCATCGCCGAAGGCGATTCGATCGGTCGTGTTGCCTGGGAAGGCGAGCGCATGGCCGGCTACTGTTTCGCCGACCGCGACAGCGGCGAGGTGCTGGTACTGGCCCTGCTGCCGGACTACGAAGGCCGTGGCATCGGCCGGCAGCTGCTGCAGGAAGTGGTCAGCCTGACCCGCGACGCCGGCCACCAGCGCCTGTTCCTGGCCTGTTCGGCAGACCCCCGTTCGCGCTCTCACGGCTTCTACCGCCGCCTGGGCTGGCGCCCGACCGGTGAGATCGACGACGCCGGAGACGAGATTCTGGAACTGGTCTGATTGAAGGCGTCGCCAGGCATGGCCTGGCGCTACCGGGTGAAGGTGCCGCGAAACGCCGGATGCTGCGTTGCATCAAAAAAGGACCAGAAGCGGTTAAAATCCGCGAATGGATGGCGCAACGCCTTGTTTCTTCACGTCCTTTCGCGTTCCCTCGCGCATCCTGACCCCCTCCCCTCCGCCAACGATCCCGCCCCCATGAAGAAATTTGGCAAGGTTCTGCTCGCCCTGCTCGTGCTGCTGTTGCTGGCCGCCGCACTGTTCCTGTACTGGCCGCTGACCAAGCGCTCGGTGCCCGCCGCCAGCAACGACAAGCCCGTCGACGTTGTACTGGTCGGCGCCGGCATCATGAGCATCACCCTGGCCACCTACCTGCAGGAACTGCAGCCGGACTGGAACATCCAGATCTACGAACGCCTCGACGGCGTCGCCGGTGAAAGCTCCGACGGCTGGAACAACGCCGGCACCGGCCACTCGGCCTTCGCCGAACTGAACTACACCCCGGAACTGCCCGATGGCAGCATCGAGACCAAGCGCGCGGTCGGCATCGCCGAATCGTTCGAAGTCTCACGCCAGTTCTGGTCGCACCAGGTGAAGGAAGGGCGGCTGAGCCAGCCCAGCGACTTCATCAACCCGACCCCGCACATGAGCTTCGTCTGGGGCGATGACAACATCGCCTACCTGCACAAGCGCCAGCAGGCGCTGGTGAAGAACCCGCTGTTCTACGGCATGCAGTACTCCGAGGACCCGGCGCAGATCAAGCAGTGGGCACCGCTGCTGATGGAAGGCCGTGATCCGAAGCAGAAGGTTGCCGCAACGTGGATGCCGCTCGGCACCGACGTCAACTTCGGCGTCATCACCCGCCAGCTGACCGCCGGCCTGCAGCACAGCCCGAACTTCGGCCTGCACCTCAACCACGAGGTCAGCGCACTGCGGCAGAACGCGGACAAGAGCTGGAACGTGACGGTGAAGGACCTCAAGGCCGGCACCGAATCCACCACCCACGCCCGCTTCGTGTTCATCGGTGCTGGTGGCGCGGCGCTGAAGCTGCTGCAGATGTCGGGCATCCCGGAATCGAAGGACTACGCCGGCTTCCCGGTGGGCGGCCAGTTCCTCGCCTTCCAGGGCCAGGACGTGACCTCGCGCCATGGCGTGAAGGCCTATGGCATGGCCGAGACCGGTTCGCCGCCGATGTCGGTGCCGCACCTGGATGCGCGCAAGCTGGATGGCAAGCCGGTGGTCCTGTTCGGGCCGTTCGCGCTGTACAGCACCAAGTTCCTCAAGCACGGCTCGTGGTGGGACCTGTATTCCTCGGTCAACCACAACAACGTCGGCCCGATGCTGGAAGTGGGCAAGGACAACCTGGACCTGGTGCAGTACCTGATGGGCCAGGCGCGCCTGAACGATGCCGATCGCCAGGCCGAACTGGTCAAGTACTTCCCCAATGCCAAGCCGGGCGACTGGAAGCTGGTCACCGCCGGCCAGCGCGTGCAGATCATCAAGCGTGATCCGCTGAAGGGCGCGGTGCTGCAGTTCGGTACCGAGATCGTGACCGACAAGGACCACACCATCGCCGCCCTGCTCGGCGCTTCGCCGGGTGCGTCGACCTCGCCGCCGATCATGCTGGACCTGATGGCCAAGGCCTTCCCGGACCAGATGAAGGCCGGCTGGGAAAGCCGTCTGCGCGAGATCGTGCCGTCGTACGGGCGCAAGCTCAACGACAGCGCGGCGCTGGTCAATGAGATCCGCACGCTGACCAGCCAGAGCCTGCACCTGCCGTACCTGGAGGTGCCGGTGGACGCGGACGCGGCGGCGCCGGCCCCGGCGGTCGCGCCGGCAGCGGTGCCGGCACCGGCCAAGGAAAAGCGCAACGCCAACGAGGAACTGCAGGCGCTGTAAGCCAGGCAGACTCCCTGCTGCAGACACGGACGGCCACCCTCGGGTGGCCGTTCGCGTTTGCAGGGCTGCGGGTCAGAGCCCGTTGCCTGCGGCAACAGGATCCGACCCCCAAACGGGCGCTGCTGCATGCCGGGAAGCCTCTGCGCAATGACGAGAATTGTAATGTTGTTAAGAATTATTTACATTTGCGTCCTGCGCAGTGACCGCGCCTCTCCCAGATGGACCTGCCGTGCCCGAAGCCGCCGCCCCGGGTGCTGGACGACTGCTGCCGCCCCCTTCCCGTCTCCGAGCTTCGAACCCGCCATGTCCCTGACGTTCCGTAATCGCCTGCCCCGCCGTGCGCTGCTGCCGGCTGCCCTGCTGTCCTCGCTCGCAGTGGTCGCGTCTCCGGCGTTCGCCGAGGCCGCCGTCGATGGTGCTGCCGATGCCAAAACCCTGGACCGGGTCAGCGTGCGCGCCGGAAAATCCGCGCCGCCGGCCAGCACCACCCGCCTGCCGATCACCCTGCAGGAAACCCCGCAGTCGGCCACCGCTATCAGCCTGAAGCGCCTGCAGGACGAATCGCTGTTCAGCATCAACGATGTGATGCGCAACGTCACCGGCGTCAGCGTGTCCTTCTATGACACCCAGCGCCCGCTGTACTACGCGCGTGGCTTCGCCATCACCGACTTCCAGGTCGATGGCATTCCCACCTACAGCGGTTCGACCAACCAGGAATACGACACCGCCTTCTACGACCGCATCGAAGTGATCCGCGGCGCCAACGGCCTGCTCAGCGGTGCCGGTGTGCCGTCGGCCACGGTCAACCTGCTGCGCAAGCGCCCGGGCAAGGAGTTCGACGCCTCGTTCTCGGTCAGCGCCGGCAGCTGGGACTATCGCCGCATGGAAGCCGACGTGACCGCGCCGCTGACCGCCGACGGCCGCTTCCGCAGCCGCGTGGTCGCCGCCTATACCGATCGTGGCCTGTACTACGACCGCTACGACGAAAACAAGATGGCCGGCATGGCGGTGCTGGAAGGCGATGTCACCGACAGCACCACCCTCACCCTCGGCTACCAGAGCCAGGACAACAACCCCACCGGTTCGACCTGGGGCACCGTGCCGTTCTTCGACAGCCAGGGCAACTTCGCGCACCTGCCGCGCTCGACCAATCTGTCGCCGAAGTGGAGCTACTGGAAGCGCGAGAGCAACACCGCCTTCGCCAACCTGGAACAGCGTTTCGGCGACAACTGGCTGTTGAAGATCAACACCGCCTACACCCGCGGCAACGTGCAGAACGTACGCCTGTACGGCACCGGCAACCCGGACCCGGTGATCGGCTCGGGCATCTACCTGCGTGCCGCTGCCGGTGATTCCAAGGACACCCGCCGCAATGTCGATGCCTACCTGACCGGCAGTTTCCCGCTGTTCGGCCGCGACCACGATGTCACCCTCGGTGCGCAGTGGTCGGATCTTGAAGGCACCACCAACACGCTCGCACTGAACTTCCCGACCGACTGGGCGCGCTGCGGCAGCGACCGCTGCTACTACATTCCCAACGTGTACAGCTGGAACGGCGACATCTCCGAGGTGACCTACCGCCGCACCGGCGCGCGCCGCGTGGCCAAGACCACGCAGAGTGGCGTCTACCTGGCCACCCGCCTGCGACTGGCGGATCCGCTGTCGCTGATTGCCGGTGCACGCCTGAGCCGCTGGGAAACCCTCAGCCGCTCGTACAACGCGACCGGTACCTACACCGGCACCAGCGGTGCGTACAAGGTCAGCGATGAAGTCACCCCATACGTGGGCCTGGTCTACGACATCACTCCGAACGTGTCGGCCTACGCCAGCTACACCGAGATCTTCAATCCGCAGAACTTCAAGGACCGCAACGAGAACCTGCTGGCACCGGTGCAGGGCTCGAACCTGGAAGCAGGCATCAAGACGCAGTGGCTCGATGGCCGCCTGACTGCCAATGCCGCCGTGTTCGAGGCCAAGCAGGACAACTACGCGGTGCGTGACATGAGCGTGCCGGACGGTTCGCTCAGCGATGGCACCTCCGCCTACATCGGGATCAACGGCACCAAGGCCCGCGGCTGGGAGATGGACGTCAACGGCGAGATCCTGCCGGGCTGGACGGTCAATGCCGGCTATACCCACGTCAAGGTCACCCGCGCCGCCACCGATCTGCTGTACGCCAATCCGCCCAAGGACCTGCTGCAGCTCAACACGCAGCTGCAGCTGCGCGGCGCGCTGGAGCGCCTGAGCATCGGCGGTGGCCTGCAGTGGCAGAGCAAGGTGCAGGGCTACAACATCGCCTACCCGTTGGGCGGCACGGTCACCGTGAACCAGCCGGCCTACATGCTGGTGCAGTTCAACGCCAACTATCGCATCAGCGACAACTGGACCGCGACGCTGAGCGTGCGCAATGCGCTGGACAAGACCTACTGGGCCAACCTGGACTACAACAACTACGGCGAACCACGCTTCGTGTCGGCCAGCCTGCGCTGGAAGTTCTGAGGGGCCCGCGAACCGGTGGGTGCCGACCGTTGGTCGGCACACCCCAACCCTGAATGGGCCCGCCTCCGCGCGGGCCCTTCTTTTTGCTGCATTGCGGGTTGCACGCCCGTTCGTAATTATGGCGTAATTATCTCAACGCCAATCGGAAGCCGGTCGATGAACCCGAGCTGGGATACGTTGGAACGCAGCCGTCAGGCGCGCCTGGAGCGTGCTTCGCCCTGGGCACGCGGCCATGAGGTCGCCGCCGCCGACGTCGGCGAGCTGCTGCACGCACTGCTGGAGCCGGGCGACAAGGTCTGCCTGGAAGGCAACAACCAGAAGCAGGCCGACTTCCTTGCCCAGTGCCTGGCCGACCTCGATCCCACGCGGGTGCATGACCTGCACATGGTGCAGTCGGTGCTGTCGCTGCCCTCGCACCTGGATGTATTCGAGCGCGGCATCGCCTCGAAACTGGACTTCTCGTTCTCCGGCCCGCAATCGGTGCGGCTGGCGAATCTGGTGGCCGAAGGACGCATCCAGATCGGTGCCATCCACACCTACCTGGAACTGTTCGGCCGCTACTTCATCGACCTCACGCCGCGCATGGCGCTGGTCGCGGCGCAGGCGGCGGACCGCCACGGCAACCTCTACACCGGCCCGAACACCGAAGACACCCCGGTGATCGTCGAGGCTACCGCGTTCGGTGGCGGCATCGTCATCGCCCAGGTCAACGAGATCGTCGACACCCTTCCCCGCGTCGACATTCCGGCCGACTGGGTCAACTTTGTGGTGCAGGCGCCGAAGCCGAACCACATCGAACCGCTGTTCACCCGCGATCCGGCACAGATCTCCGAGATCCAGGTGCTGATGGCGATGATGGCGATCAAGGGCATCTACGCCGAGTACGGCGTGAACCGCCTCAATCATGGCATCGGCTTCGACACCGCCGCCATCGAGCTGCTGCTGCCGACCTACGCCGAATCGCTGGGGCTGAAGGGAAAGATCTGCCAGCACTGGGCGCTCAATCCGCACCCGGCGCTGATTCCTGCCATCGAATCGGGTTTCGTCAGATCGGTGCACTCGTTCGGTTCGGAACTGGGCATGGAGAAGTACATCGCTGCGCGCGGTGATGTGTTCTTCACCGGCGCCGATGGTTCGATGCGCTCCAACCGCGCGTTCTCGCAGACCGCAGGGCTGTATGCCTGCGACATGTTCATCGGCTCCACCCTGCAGATCGACCTGCAGGGCAACAGTTCCACCGCAACGCGCGACCGTATTGCCGGTTTTGGTGGCGCACCCAACATGGGCTCGGATGCACGCGGCCGCCGCCATGCCAGCGACGCCTGGATCAAGGCGGGCCAGCAAGCCGCGCGGCCGGGCGAGATGCCACGCGGACGCAAGCTGGTGGTGCAGATGGTGGAAACCTTCCGCGAGCACATGGCGCCGGCCTTCGTCGACCGCCTCGATGCCTGGGACCTGGCCGAGCGCGCGGCCATGCCGCTGCCGCCGGTGATGATCTACGGCGACGACGTCAGCCATGTACTGACCGAGGAAGGCATCGCCAACCTGCTGCTGTGCCGCACTCCTGAGGAGCGCGAACAGGCGATCCGTGGCGTGGCCGGCTACACCGCAGTGGGCATGGGCCGCGACCGCGCGATGGTGGAGAACCTTCGCGACCGTGGCGTCATCCGCCGTCCCGATGACCTTGGTATCTCCGTGCGCGATGCCAGCCGCGATCTGCTGGCCGCACGCTCGGTGAAGGACCTGGTTCGCTGGTCCGGCGGACTGTACGACCCGCCCAAGCGCTTCCGCAACTGGTAAGGGACAGAGCATGGAAACCCTTGACTATCAATTCGACGGCACGACGCCTGCACACTTCCCCACCGATGCGGTGCTGGTCGGCGTGCTGGCATCGGGCAACCTGGAAATCCTGCTGGAGCCGGCCGCACTGGACGGCGCGATGACGGTGCGCATCATCACCTCCGCGCAGGGCTTCGGCAGCGTGTGGCAAGCGGTGATCACCGACTTCGCGCGACGCCATCCGCTGCGCGATGTGCGCATCTCGATCAACGATGCCGGCGCAACCCCGGCGGTGGTCAGCCTGCGCCTTGACCAGGCAGTGGAAACGCTACTGGCCGGAGGCACGCCATGAACCGCGTACAGCGCCACAGCTACTACGAAGCCGACGCCCGCGAGCGTATCGCCGGCCTGGTCGATGCCGGAACGTTCCAGGAATTCCTGGGCCCTGCGCGACGGATGATGAGCCCGCATCTGGCGCAGCTGGACCAGCCGGCGGCGTTCGACGACGGCATCGTTGTGGGTGAAGCCACCCTGCGTGGCCGGCGCGTGCTGCTTGCCGCACAGCAGGGCCAGTTCATGGGCGGCGGCGTCGGTGAAGTACACGGTGCCAAGCTCTCTGGCCTGCTGCGCCGCGCAGCCACGACCCGGCCCGAAGGCGTACTGCTGCTGCTCGATACCGGCGGCGTGCGCCTGCACGAAGCCAATGCGGGATTGATTGCCATTTCCGAGATCATGCGCGCCACGCTGGATGCGCGCGCTGCAGGCGTGCCGGTGGTGGCACTGATTGGCAGCGGCAACGGCGCGTTCGGTGGCATGGGCATCGTCGCCCGCTGCTGCAGCACCGTGATCATGTCGGAGGAAGGCCGGCTGTCGCTGTCCGGGCCGGAGGTGATCGAGACGGTTCGCGGCGTGGAAGAGTTCGATTCCCGCGACCGCGCACTGGTCTGGCGGGTGACCGGTGGCAAGCACCGCTACCTGATCGACCAGGCGCAGGTACTGGTGCCCGATGCCATCGAGGCGTTCGCGCAGGCAGCATTCGATGCACTACAGCCGGACACGGCCAGCACCGATGCCGATGCGGCATTGAGTGCGCTGCAGGCCCGCCATGTCGCGTTGAAGGCACGCGTGCAGGCGTGGGGCGGATGCCGCGATGGACTTGAGATCTGGTCTCTCCAGGGCATCGCCGAACCCGAGCGGCTGCCGCTGCTGGATACCGATGCCTTCCTCGCCGCCACCGCCGATCGGAGCCTGCCATGAGCCTTCCGCTGCACGCGCTGCTCGATGCCCTGTTCCCGCGTGGCCACGCCATTGCGGTGAACGATTCGGTACTGACCGGCAGCGCCGCCACGGACGAAGGCGACGTGACCGTGATCGGCACCGCCGACAAGCTTGAGGTGGGTGTGGACCACGCGATGACACTGGCCGAAACCGTGCTGGCCAGCACCGCCGCGCACCCACAGCAACCGATCGTGATGCTGGTCGACACCGCCGGCCAGCGCCTGGCGCGCCGTGACGAACTGCTTGGCATCAACGGTTACTTCGCGCACCTGGCGCAGACGCTGGATCTGGCTCGCCGACGCGGTGCGCGGCTGGTGACCCTGGTCTATGGCGAGTCGGTCAGCGGCGGCTTCCTGTCGTTCGGCTTGATGGCTGACCACATCCACGCCCTGCCCGATGCGCAGGTGCGGGTAATGGACCTGCGCGCGATGGCAAGGGTGACCAAGCAGCCGCTGGAGAAACTTCAGGCACTCAGCCAGAGCTCGCCGGTGTTCGCGCCGGGTGTGGAGAACTACGTGGCAATGGGTGCGGTGGAATCGCTGTGGGATGGCGATCTGGCCACGCACCTGCTTCAGGCTCTGCGCACGCCCGCCGAAGGCGACTGCCGCGCCGCGCGGGGTGCTGAACGTGGTGGGCGCACACTATCCGCAAGCGTGGCGGCAGCCGTGAGCCAGGGCGATGCCTGAGCGGCTGCCCCGCCATACGCTGGTCTGGTTGTCGGCGCGCGCCGGCTGGCAGGCGGACATCGCTGCGCATGAGCCGCGCCTGGCCAACTGGTTTGCGCAGGGTCTGCCGGCCATCGTTGCGCGTCGTGCCGCGGACGATGCCGACCCACGCCTGCGCCTCGGCGTGCCGCTGCCCCCGATGGAGGGCAAGCTGCGCCTCGCTCTGCGCGTGCCGGCACGCGATGTGCTGCGCACCGCGCCGCCACCGACGCTGCAGGCCGTGCTGGAAAGCGACCTTGCACCGGACTGGCAGCGTCCCCTGCTGGCGTTGCAGGACATCGCAGCAGCACGCGTGTTCGGAGCGTTTGCCTGGCAGTACCTCACTGGACTGCACTATGTGCACGCGCGCTCGGACATCGATCTGCTGTGGCGGATCGACACCACCGCGCAGGCCGATGCCCTGGCTGCAAAGCTGCAGGCATGGGAAGCCGGATACGGTCGCCGGGTCGATGGCGAGCTGTGCCTGGCCGACGGTGCCGCCGTGAACTGGCGGGAGTACGCGGGACGCACCCGCGAGGTACTGGTCAAGCGCCCGGAAGGCGCCGCACTGGAACTGCGCGAGTCCGTGTTCGCCTCCGCCGGGGTGAGCGCATGAACGCCGTTGCGCAGCCGACTGTCCGGCCAGCAACGGCCGTGGACTGCGCGCGCCTGGGGCGTCTCGCCGTTGCCAGCCTGCATGCAGAACTGGCCTTGGCACCGAAGCCGGGACTGGTCACACCGTTCGATCGCGGCAGCCACCACGACATGGATGCCGGCACGTTCCTGCGCAGCCTGTTTGCGCTGCGCCACTATTTCACCGCCGTGGCCCGCGCCGGCGCTACGGAATCCCCGTTCGAGGCGTTGCGCCAGCACGGTATCGCGGCCGAAGCAGCGATGCTGCGTGCCACCTCGGGCGTCAACACCCATCGCGGTGCGATCTTCAGCCTCGGCCTGCTGGTGGCGGCCGCCGCTGTCTGTCGCTTCCGCCTGGGCCATGCCGCCACCGGTGAGCAGATCTGCCTGGAGGTACGCCGTTGGGCTGCGGATTTCGCAAACGCCCCGCTGGATGCAGCCAGCCCAGGCCAGCGTGTGCGCGCCCTGCACAAGGTGCCGGGCGTGCGCGAGCAAGCCGCCGCCGGTTACCCGCTGTTGCGCGAGGTGGCGCTGCCCAGCCTGCGCGATGCGCTGGCCAGTGGCCTGACGCGTGAGGCCGCGATGTGCCACACGCTGATGCAGCTGGTCGCCCACACCGACGACCTCAACCTGCTGCATCGCGGTGGTGCTGAAGGCCTGCGTTGGGCACAGCAGCAGGCGCAGGATTTCCTTGCTACCGGCGGAGCCTTTGCACCGGACTGGCGCGCACGCCTGAAGCTCGTCGCTGATGCCTTCGTTGCGCGTCGGCTGAGCCCGGGCGGCAGCGCCGATCTGTTGGCATGCAGCGTGTTCCTGCTGCACCAGGAGCGCGCATGAGCCTTGCCCTGCTCTGCCCCGGACAAGGCGCACAGCATCCGGCGATGTTCGATCGCGTGCGCGACCTTGCTGCCGCACGGCCGGTGCTCGATGCCACCAGCGAACTGCTGGGCCGCGATGTATTCGCCGCCGCGACGGCCGACGACCGCTTCGACAATGTGCAGGCGCAGCCCCTGCTGTGCGCGGCAAGCCTGGCGCACTGGCAGGGCCTGCGCGAGGTGTTGCCAACGCCGACAGTGATCGCGGGCTACAGCATCGGCGAACTGGCCGCCCACGCCATCGCTGGAAGCATCGATGCAGCCACCTGCCTGGCATTGTCCGCGCAGCGTGCGCACCTGATGGATGCCGCCAGCCCCGACGATGCTGGGCTCCAAGCGGTCCTGGGAGTTGACCGCATTGCCACGCAGCGGTTGTGCGATGCGCATGGCGCCTTCATCGCGATCGCCAACGGCCACGACCACTTCATCGTAGGCGGCGCATGGCGGTCGCTGCACGCATTGGCGGAGGACGCGCAGTCGCACGGTGCCGAGATCCGTCCGCTGCCGGTCCATGTGCCCGCGCACACGCCGCTGCTGGCTGGCGCAGTGGCACCGTTTGCCGCCGCACTGGAAGCAGCGTCACTGCAGGCGCCACGCCTACCTCTTCTGGCCGGCATCGATGCGCGCCCGGTGCGTGATCGCGCCACGATGGTCCACACGTTGTCGGCGCAGCTGGCACAGACCATCGAATGGGCGCAGGTGATGCGCCAGGCCTTCGAGCGCGGCGCGCGGGTGTTCCTGCAGCTGGGCCCGGGCAACGCATTGGCACGCATGATCGCGCCGGCCTATCCGTGCTGCGAGGTGCGCGCAGTGGAAGAGTTCCACAGCCTTGAAGGCGCGGCGGCATGGGTCCACAGCGCGCTGGAGCGGCTGCAGTAACGGGTTCGAGCAATACGTATCACGCAACACGCAGTACGTCGCCTTACCCCGGGATGGCGGGTCTCCATCCGCGCTGTACGTGAGTCACGTGTCTGGGAGGGCGCATGAGTCCACAAATCGCAACGATCATCGGTCTGGTGATCATGTTCATCGTTGCCACTGCGATGCCGATCAACATGGGCGCCGTCGCCTTCGCGCTGGCCTTCATCATCGGCGGGCTGTGGGTCGACATGGGGGGCAAGGAAGTCCTGGCCGGCTTCCCCGGCGATCTGTTCCTGACCCTGGTCGGCATCACCTACCTGTTCGCCATCGCGCAGAAGAACGGCACCATCGACCTGCTGGTGCACTGGGCAGTGAAAGCCGTGCGCGGCCATATCGTGGCCATTCCGTGGGTGATGTTCGTGATCACTGCGGTGCTGACCGCCTTCGGTGCGCTGGGCCCGGCAGCGGTGGCGATCATCGGCCCGGTCGCGCTGCGCTTCGCAAAGCAGTACAACATCAACCCGCTGATGATGGGCCTGCTGGTCATCCACGGCGCACAGGCGGGCGGCTTCTCGCCGATCAGCGTGTATGGCAGCATCACCAACGGCGTGGTGCAGAAGGCCGGGCTGGAGGTGACCGAGATGGCGGTGTTCCTGACCAGCCTGGGCTTCAACTTCATGATGGCGACGATCTGCTTCTTCGCCTTCGGTGGCATCGCCCTGCTGCGTCGTGGTTCGATCACCGCGGCGGGAACAGTCGGCAACGCGGAGCTGGCGATGGCCGGTGGCCCGCAGGCGTCGTCGCGCCAGTTCGCGATCGAAGGCCACGGCGCGCTGGTCGCAGCAGGCGGCGGCACGCTCAGCAATGATCCGGCGGCACTGGATGCGGTGAGCCTGACCCGCGAACGGTTGTTCACCCTGATCGGCCTGCTCGGCCTGGGCGTGGCCGCGCTGATCTACAACCTCAACGTAGGTCTGGTGTCGATCACTGTGGCGGTGGTGCTGGCACTGCTTTCGCCGCAGAGCCAGAAAGGCGCGGTCGATGGCATCAGCTGGTCCACCGTACTGCTGATCTGTGGCGTGGTGACCTACATCGGCGTGCTGGAACATGCTGGCGCTGTGGACTTCATCGGGAATGGTGTCTCCGACATCGGCATCCCGCTGCTGGGCGCACTGCTGGTCTGCTACGTCGGCGGCATCGTCTCCGCATTCGCCTCGTCGGCAGCGGTGCTGGGCGCGACGATTCCACTGGCCGTGCCGTTCCTGATGCAGGGTCACCTCAGCGCCGCCGGCGTGATCTGCGCGCTGGCGGTATCGTCCACCATCGTCGATGTCAGCCCGTTCTCCACCAATGGCGCACTGGTGGTGGCCTCCGCCGCAAAGGAAGAACGCGAGACCCTGTTCCGCCGCTTCCTGGTCTACAGCGGCCTGGTGGTGGCGCTGGGGCCGTTGCTGGCCTGGCTGGTGTTCGTGGTACCGGGCTGGATGTAACCGCCATCCGGTCGTGCCGACCGCTGGTCGGTACGACCTGGCGTTACACTCTGCGCATGGCTATTGCCCCTGCCCCACGTTCACCGAAGAAGCGCGCGCCTCTGTATGAAGAGGTGGCCGAACACGTGCGCGAACGCATCTACGACTACCGACTGCCGCCCGGTGAGTGGATCGACGAGCCCGCGCTGTGCGAAGAACTGGGCATCAGCCGCACACCGCTACGCGAGGCGCTGAAGCTGCTGGCAGCCGAAGGCCTGGTGCAGATCGATGCCGGTCGTGGCAGCCGGGTCACCCGTTTGACGTTGGAAGACCTCAACCAGCTGTTCCCGGTGATGGCGATGCTGGAAGGCCGCTGCGCGCATGAGGCGGTCAAGCACATCGACGACGCCGGCGTGCAGCAGCTGGAAGACCTGCATGCGGCGATGGAAACCGCAGCAGCCGAGGGCAACATCGCCGAGTACTACCGCAACAACTACCTGATCCACGAAACCGTGCAGCATTACGCCGGTAACCCGTGGCTGATCCGCATCACCCACGATCTGCACCGCATCCTGAAGATGCATCGCGGCCGTCAGCTGCTGACCCCCGGGCGCACCGCGCAGTCACTGGCCGAACACCGTGAGTTGATGGAGTGCTTCCGCCGCCGCGACGCACAGGCTGCCGAGCGCACCATGGAACGCCATCTGCTGAGCCAGGGCCAGGCACTGGCCGCCTACGTGGCGGCAGGGGGCCTGTTGAACGTTCCCGCACCGTTGCCGACCGCAGGCGGCGGCTGAGCCTGCCATTGTTCGCCGGGCATGGCCCGGCGCTACCGACCGCGGCCAACCGCTGTTTTGTAGAGTCGAGCCATGCCCGACTGCTTTTCGATCGGGCATCGCGGCGTTGAGAGCGAAGTGCAGTCGAGCATGACTCGACTCTACAGAGAGCTTCAATCGCTGCAGCTGCCACCGTCACCCCCACCACCATCACTGCTGCAGTCGGAGCTGCTGTGGCTGTGATGGCTGTGGTTGTCACCGGAATAGCCGCCTGTGCTGTCGTAGCTTCCGCCGCCATCCCCCCGGCTACCCGAGCCATCGGCCGTGGCCACCGCGATGCACAGGATCGCGCCGACCAGCGGCAGCAGCCAGACCAGCAGCAACTGCACCGTCCGGCCGCCCGCCGTCAGGCCGTCACGCTGCGCGATCACCACGGTGGCCACCACGTTCAGGCCCAGCACCAGCAGGACCAGCAGAAGGGCAACGATCAGCATTCGGCGGCTCCGTGCCTGGACTGGGGGCATTATGGCCTGCCACCCCGGCAATGGCCCTGCCTGTCATGAAGATGGGACAATGTAGGGCGCGCCGGCCTGCCCGCAAGGCCGCCGGCCCCCTGCACCACACGGAAGAAGAAGAACAACAACATGCTGAAAGTCATTTTCGATACCGACCCGGGCGTCGACGACGCCCTGGCCCTGCTGTACCTGCACAAGCACGCCCAGATCGACCTGATCGGCGTCACCACCACCTTCGGCAATGCCTCGGTGGAGTCGACCACCCACAACGCGCTGTACCTGAAGCAGGCCTGGGGCCTGTCCGCGCCGGTCGCGCGCGGCGCCGAAGGCCCGCTGCAGCCGGAAGCCACTCCGGAAGCCTGGCCGGTGCACATCCACGGCCACAACGGCCTGGGCAACCACCCGGTGCCGGCCAACCTGGACGTGGCTGCCGACGCACGCCCCGCCCACCAGCTGATCATCGACCTGGTCCGCGCCCATCCGGGCGAAGTGACCCTGGTCGCGGTCGGCCGCATGACCAACCTGGCCCTTGCCCTGCAGCAGGCGCCGGACATCGCCGGCCTGGTGCGCGGCGTGGTGATCATGGGCGGCGCCTTCCACGTCAACGGCAACATCACCCCGGCCGCCGAGGCCAACATCTGGGGCGATGCCGAAGCCGCCGACGTGGTGTTCACCGCCAGCTGGCCGGTCACCGCGATCGGCCTGGACGTGACCACCCGCGTGGAAATGAACCGCGACGGCCTGGACAAGCTGGCCGCCCTCGGCGGTGCCGACGCCGAGCTGGTCCGTGCGCTGTCACAGGACTACGTCGACTTCTACCTGCAGGCCGGCCACAAGGGCATGGTCGTGCATGACTGCTGCGCCTGCATCGCGCTGACCCGCCCGGAGCTGTTCCAGTTCGAACGTGCCAGCGTGCGCGTGGCCACCGATGGCGTTGCCCGTGGGATGACCATTCCCAAGCCGGAAGGCATGGGCTTTGGTCCCAGCGTGTGGGACGGCCATGTAGTGCAGTCGATTGCCATCGGCGTGGATGCGGCCGCCGTACTGGCCGACATCGAGCAGACCCTGAAGGTCTGATCGCCTAGCGCTTGGCCCTGCCCGGGACCGTCTCGGGCAGGGTCCACAGCACTGGCAACACCAGCACCGCCACCAGCGCGATCATCGCGCCCGGCGCGGCCGCCCAGCCGCTGCGCTCCACCCACCATTGCGCCAGCCAGGGTGTTGCCCCGCCGAAGAATGCGGTGGCCATGGTCACCCCCAGTGCCAGCCCACTGACCCGGCCTTCGCCGGGGAACTGCTCGGCCGTGGCCGGGGCCGCCACCGCGCTCACACCACCGGCTACACAGGCCAGCAGCACCGCCGCCAGCGCGATGCCCAGCGCCGTCGCCTGCGCCATCCACGCGAACAGGGACAGCGGCAGCAGCGCTGCCAGCAGGGTCAGGCCCAGCAGCATCGGCCGTCGCCCTACGCGATCGGACAAGGCACCACACAATGGCGTGATCGCGATGACCGCGACTGCCGCAATCGTCGACAGCCACAACGCATCGCCCTCGTCGTGGCCCTGTGCATGCAGGAACGCCGGCACATAGGTGATGCCCACGTAGTAGGTGATCGAGCCCAGCGCCGAGATCGCGAAGGTGCGTGCCACCGCCAGCGGATGGTTACGCAATACGTGGCGAAGCGGCGTAGCCGGAATACTGCCCTCGCGACGCTGGCGTTCGAACTCCGGCGACTCGTGCATGCCCGAGCGCGCGACCAGGATCACAACCGCCAACGCCGCGCCGACGAAGAAGGGAATACGCCAGCCCCAGCTGTCCAGCTGCGGGCTGGGCAGCAGCGCAACCGTAAGCGCGGAGATCGCCACTGCCAGCAGCGCACCCACTTCACTGGCCGCCGAAGCCAGCGAGGTCACCAGGCCGCGTCGCCGCACCGGCGCGCTTTCCAGCAGGTACGCCACCACGCCGGTGTATTCGCCTCCTACCGAGAACGCCATCACGCAGCGCAGCACCAGCAGCAGCACTCCCGCCGTGGCACCTGCGGTGGCCGCAGTCGGCAGCAGCGCAGTGGCCAGCATCGCCGCCGCCATCAAGGCCATCGACGCCAGCAGCATCCAGCGCCGGCCCAGCCGGTCACCCAGGTGGCCGAAGCACAGCGCACCCAGTGGACGCATCAGATAGGACACCGCGAACCCGGCCAGGGTCACCAGCATCGCCTCCTTGCCGCCGCCGAAGAACACCCGCGACAGCACCGTGGCGAAGTACAGGTACAGAGTGAAGTCGTACCACTCCACCACCGTGGACAAGCCGGCCACCCACATCGAGCGCTGCCGCGTCGCCGTCATTTCATTCATCGCCGCAGGGTGTCATGCGCAGGGTGATGGCGCGGTGCACCTGCGTGCAGGGTCAGACCGGGGTCGGATCCCTTTGCCAACGGCAAAGGGATCCGACCCCGGTCTGCATCACGGTGCGCGGCGCAAGGTGATCAGGGTGATTTCCGATGGCACGCCGATGCGTGCCGGGAAACCCGCCCAGAGGCCTGCACCGTTGCTCACGTACAGGGTCATCCCATCCACGTCGTAGCGGCCGGAGACAAAGCCACCGTTGGCACGCTTCACCAGCTGGTCCATACCGATGATCTGCCCGCCGTGGGTATGTCCGGACAATTGCAGCTTGACGCCACGCGCCGCCGCCTCGCGTGCATTGCGCGGGCGATGATCAAGCAGGATCACGGGTGCCGCCGGATCGGCACCCGCCAGCGCGGCCTCCAGGTCCGGCAGAGGCAGGCCATAGCGGGCCGCCACCGGGTCGGTGACGCCGGCGATGGTCAGCGCTGCATCACCGCGTCGTACCTGCAGGTGGCTGTTCTCCAGCACTTGCATGTGCAGCGCGCGGAACGCCTGCATCCACTCCTGGTATTGCGCGTAGTACTCGTGGTTGCCGGTGATGGCGATGACGCCGTCGGGCGCCTGCAGGTCAGCCAACGGGCGCGCGTCATCGCGGCGGGCCTGGACGCTGCCATCGATCAGGTCGCCGGTGATCACGATCAGGTCCGGCTTCAGTGCGTTGCTCTCGTCCACGACCTTGCGCACCCAGTCACCGGTCAACAGGCGGCTGGCATGGATGTCGGTCAGCTGGAGCACGCGATAGCCGTCGAACGAAGCCGGCAGTCCGGCGATGCTCACTTCGATCTGCCGGGGCTCGGGTACGGCCATGCCCTGGCTGACGCCATAGCCGCTGACCAGCAGCGCCAGCACACCCGCCACCGGCCGCAGCTTCGGCGCGCGCAACGCCGATACAGCACGTGGCCTGCGCAGGATGCGCGACACCAGCAGGCCCGCGTCCAGCACCAGCAGGACCAGCGCCAGCAGCAGTACGGCAGTCGAACCCGTGGCCAACGTGGCGATGGACAGCTTCGGAATTTCCGGCGAGGCCATCGTGCCCCAGAAGGTAGCAACAATGCGTAGCTGCACGGCCACGCCCACCAGCAGCAGCGACAGCACCACCTTCAGCCCGGTGGGCATACGCAGCGGCCAGAACAGGCGCCAGGCCACGTACAGGCCCATCAACAAACCGATCGTACTCAGCACTGCAATCATCCGGGAAGGAAAACGGGCCCGCCATGGTGACGGTTGCCGGCAGTGTTGTGTAGAGCCGGGCCATGCGGCGCTGCTTTGAATGTAGAGCCGGGCCCATGCTCGGCTTCTCAACATGCAGCCGTGCATGGGCTCGGCTCTACAACAACAGGTAGGTCAAGCCATTCCGTCGAGGCGCTCCACCCGCAGTCGCGTGATGCGGCGCTTCTCCATCGCCAGCACAGTGACGCGTACACCGGCCACACCCACCGCATCGCCAACGTCCGGCAGGCGACCCAGCTGTTCCAGCACCAGCCCGGAGATGGTCATGTAGTCGTCACTGCGCGGCAGCGACACACCGGTCAGCCGCTGCAGATCGTCCAGGGTCAGCGCGCCATCGGCCTCCCAGCAATCGTCACCCTGCGCGACCACGCCATAGCGTTCGTCCTGGGTGTCGACCAGGTCACCGGCAATGGCCGCCAGCAGGTCGTTGGCGGTCACCAGGCCTTCCACGCTGCCGTACTCGTCCACCGCCACCGCCAGCGGCACCGGGTGCTGGCGGATCAGTTCCAGCGCCTGCAATGCGCTGGCACTGGACAGCACGTACTGCGGCTCGCGCAGGTTGGCTTCCAGCTGCAGCGGCTTGCCCTGCAGCAGGTCGGCCAGCAGGTCGCGGCTCTGTACCACGCCGCGCAGACTGTCCAGATCGCCATCGCCCACCAGCAAGCGAGTGTGCGGCGACGCCACCAGGCGTGCCACCACATCCTCCGGCCCACGCGCCATGTCGATCCACTGCACGTCGGCACGCACGGTCATCACGCTCGACACCGGGCGATCGGCCAGGCCCAGCACGCTGCGGATCATCTCGTGCTCGGCCGGCTGCAACCGCTCTTCGGCATCCACCTGCTCGCTCGCATCTTCATCGTGATGACCATTGGCCGGACGCGCGCCGAGCATGCGCAGCACGGCGTCGGCGGTGCGCTGGCGGAACGGCTGGCGGCGCTCGTTGCGCTCACGGTTGAAACGCACCCACTGGTTGAAGGCTTCGACCAGGATCGAGAAGGCAATGGCCGCGTACAGGTAGCCCTTCGGAATCTTGTAGCCCAGGCCTTCGGCCACCAGGCTGAAACCGATCATCAACAGGAAGCCCAGGCACAGCACCACCACCGTGGGATGCTTGTTGACGAAGCGGGTCAGCGGCTTGCTGGCCACCAGCATCAGCACCATCGCGATGGTCACCGCGGCATACATCACGCCCAGGTTGTCGACCATGCCGACCGCGGTGATCACCGAGTCCAGCGAGAACACCGCATCGAGCACCACGATCTGCGCCACCACCATCGCGAAGCTGGCATAGACCTTCTTGCCATCTTCGTGATGCTCGCGGCCTTCCAGCCGTTCGTGCAGTTCCATCGTGCCCTTGAACAGCAGGAACAGACCACCGCCCAGCAGGATCAGGTCACGCCCGGAGAAGCTGTGGTCGAACAGCGTGAGCAGCGGCTCGGTCAGTTTCATGATCCATGCCAGCGCGGCCAGCAGCACCAGCCGCATCAGCAGGGCCAGGGCCAGGCCGATCACCCGCGCGCGATCGCGCTGGTGCGGCGGCAGTTTGTCGGCGAGGATCGCGATGAACACCAGGTTGTCGATGCCGAGAACTATCTCAAGCACGACCAGGGTTGCAAGGCCCATCCATATCGAGGGGTCAGCCAACCATTCCATTTCAGGTCCGTTTCGTCAGTAGGTAAGGGAAAAGGGGAAACACTCAGTCAGCCTCCTGCGCCTGCGCCGGGTCATGCCCGAGCAGGTCGCCAGGTGTGCACTGCAGTTCGCGGCATATCGCATCGAGCGTGGAAAAGCGGATGGCGCGTGCCTTGCCGGTCTTCAGGATCGACAGGTTGGCCAGGGTGATGTCGATGCGCCCGGCCAGCTCGGACAGGGTCATGCCCCGCTCCTGCAGCATGCGGTCCAGGGTGATGACGATCGCCATCAGTACATACCCATCAGATCAGGCCATCCAGGTCATCGCGCATCGCCGCACCCACCGCGAACACGCGCGCCAGCACGAACAGCATCAGCACCGCGACCAGGCCGGTGATCGACATGCCGCCACCGACTTCCATCCAGGTGAAGTCCGGGCCCATCCATGCGGCGTAGGCGCCGATCAGGATCGACAGCAGTTCCATCGCCAGCATCAACCACGCCATGCGCTGCAGGCGCTGCGCATTGGCATGGGTGAACGGCCGCTCGCGTGCCGCCGATGCCAGCAGCCGCAGCAGGTGGCGCAGGAACACCAGGCACAGCACCAGCAGCGCGACGATCGCGCCCAGGCCCAGGCAGAAATGCAGGAACAGATCGTTGCCATGCGCGGCGGCAGCATTGGCGTCGTGGACGCTGTCGAGCAGCCAGCGACGATCGTGGGCAACCAGCGGCACGGCCAGCAGTGCGGCCAGGATGCCCAGCCAGCACATTGCCCGGACGGCCTGTACGGCGGCCTGGGCCAGGGTGAACAAGCCTCGCGCAGGTCTGGCGCGGGCGGGACGAGCGGTCAAGCGGCCTCCGGTGTTGGGGTGGCTTCGCCGCCCCGGGGTGGATTTATCGATAAACGATATACCACATCCCCGGTCAAAAGCTGAATCGCGGGCGTGGCCCCGCGCCTGGCCCGGCGCTAGCGTCCGGGCGCGGCCTGTTCCAGCATCGCCTCACCCGGGGTCGCAGATGCCATCGCCTGCACGCCGGCCTCCGGTGCCTGCCGCGTGACCAGGCGGAAACGGACCTGCAGCCTGCTCTGGCCAGGTGCGGCCCAGCCGTACTGGATGGCGACCTGGTCGGCCGACAGCGGTCCGCGCCCAGGCAACGAACGTGCCTGCAATGGCTTCGGTGCGGCCAGCATCAGCCGTGCGAAGCCCTTCTGCACCACCGCCGCATCGGCCTTCTCCGCATATACCGTACAGGTGCCATCGTCGGCCCAGCTCACCGCATAGCGGCCACTGGCCAGCGGTACCATCCAGGCCACGCCCGGCTGGCCCTGCAGCAGCGTGGCCGCTTCGGCAGGCTGCAATGGCGACAGTCCATTGGATTCCATCAACGACTGCAGCCGCGCCGGGGCACCGATGTGCTGCATGCAGGCGGTATCGAACAGTTCGCTGAAGGGGTCCTGCGCGGGGGCGTTGCCCTTGGTCGTGCGCGCGGGCTGTGCCACTGCCAGGGTGGGCAGCAGGGCCAGGACCAGCCAGAACGCAGCGCGCATCGGAACTCCAAGGGCGGAAAGCAACAGGGAGGATGGCAAAGGGCATGCGGGCCGTGCAACTGGCCGACGCTTGACAGCCGGCCGTAGCGGGAGGACTATCAATTAACGAATTAGTTAATTAGCTCGCCATGGACCGCATCTTCGAAGCCCTCGCCTCCACCGCCCGCCGACAGATCCTGGCCTATCTCAGCGCCGGCGAGCTCAGCGCGGGTGAACTGGCCGAGCGCTTCGATTTCAGCAAGCCCGCGCTGTCCAGCCATCTGCGCATCCTTGAGGAAGCCGGGCTGATCGAACGCGAGAAGCGTGGCCAGTTCGTGTACTTCCGGCAGGTGCCGGACCGCCTGGCCAATACGCTGTTCTCCTGGGCCGCTGAAGTCTGTCCGGTCGGTGGCCCGCTCAAGCGCGAAGCCCGCGCCCGCCGCAAGTCCCCTGCCCGCTGAGCATCCCTGCCAAGGAGCGCGACCATGCCTGGATCGACCCGCGACCGCCGTTCGTTTCCAGCAGTCAAGCTTCCCGCCCGGGAAGGAGCCAGCCCGACCGAAGTCACGCTGATCGCGCAATTGGGCATCGGTGCCGGTGATGCACTGATCACCGACGCCAGCCAGCGCCAGCGCCACCATCCGGCCTTCATCGATGCGCTGGATGAGCCCTCCGCACGGCTGGGCGGCATGCATCTGCAGCAGGGTGATCCGTCCTCGCTGTACAGTTTCTCTGTTGGTGCCGGTGGCCATCCGTTCCATCGCCATGCCGGTCCACGCATGTTCACGGCCATCGCCGGCAGCGCTGGTGCCGAGCTGCGCTTCGCCAGCGCTTCCGACGCCGAGCTGGCGAGCGATCCCGGCGTCTTCGCGCGCACGCTGCGGCGCGTCCGCATCCCGCCGGACTGCCTGTTCACCGTGCGCTTCGGCGGCGGCACCTGGCACCAGTTCGCATCGAACCACCGCAACCATCCGGCGCTGTTCGCGCTGTCGTGCCACAGCAATGAACTGGCCGGTGCGATGAGCGAGCACACCCGTGCGCAGGTACAGCGCAATGCCGGCGACATTCCCAGCCTGACCGACGTACTGCCGGAAGCCTGCTGGCCAACGGCCGCCGCACTGACGGCCACACCGCTGGTACAGCTGTCATTGCAAGCTGCGGCCCCCAGCCTGCGTGCCCGGCTATGCGCGCGCACCCGCGCATGGTTCGGCCCGCTGCGGCGGATCACATTGCAGCCGCTGCGTGGGTTCGTCGAACGCGCTACGCCGGCCTACCCCATCCAGTCGCAGCCGCCACACAACGACGGCCTGCTGGCCACCGCGCTACCGCTCAGCCACTACCAGGACCTGACTACGCTACTGCTGGACAGTACGCAGGTGCGGCAGCGTTCCGCGTCGACACTGCTGGCCGAGGTACTGGAAGGCTTCCTGCGCAATCCCCCCAGCGGCGTGGGCCGGTTGATGGCGCTGCGCAACCGCCTGGTTGCGCCGCTGAGGCTGCGCACCTCACCGCTGGGCTGCCCGGTATCGTCGCTGCTGTCCAATGACCGCAGCCGGTTGTTTGTTGGCCGTTATCCAGTGCTGGATTCGCGGGTCGATGCAGATGACCACTGCGCGGAAGTCCTGCTCGGTGCCGACGACCGCCATCTGCGTTTCCGCAGCAGCGTGCGGGTGCAGCTGCGTGCGGATGGTGGCGTCGAGATCAGTCTCGGTTCGCGCGTGCAGACCCACAATGCGTTCGGTCGCATCTACATGGCGCTGATCGACAGCACGCATCGCCACTACGTCGCACCGGCACTGCTGCGGCGTGCGGCCGAGCACGCACTGGCACCGGAACTGGACGGCATCGGTGACTGGGCGGGACACCCCGCGCCCAGGTAATGCCGGCCAGCGGCCAACGCTATCCCGCGCTGTAGCGGTACACCAGATCGCCAGCATCGCTGCGCACGGCCTGCGCATCGAGCACGCCGCCCAGCCGCTGCGCAACGGCCTGTGATGCCATATTGTCCGGCGCCATGTAGCTCACCAGGGTCGGCAGCTGCGCCACCACGAAGGCCCAGTCGCGCAGCGCGCCGGCCGCCTCGGTGGCGAACCCTTGCCCCTCATGGCCGTCGTACAGCAGCCAGCCCAGTTCCTTTTCCGGGAACAGCGGACCGTGGTTGATACCAACCTGGCCGATGCAGGCACCATTGTCACCACGCTCGATCATCAGCGCACCGTGGCCGAACAACTGCCAGCTGGCCAGATCGTGGCAGAACTGCCCCCACGCGGCGACCTCACCAAACGGACCGCCCATGCCGCCCGCGCGCGGCGATGCCAGGAACGCGGCGTAGACCTCGAAGTCATCGAGCCGTTGCGGGCGCAGCCGCAAGCGTTCGGTGTAAAGCGTGGGAATCTCAAGCATGCCGTCGCGCGACCTCAATACACCGCCAGGTGGCCGCAACCGCGGTGCTGTGGCTGCCCTTCCATCGTCACCTGTACGCTGGCCAGGGTGTCGACACCTTCGGCAGTGCGGCACGACTCGCGCTTGATCTCGACGACGGCCGGCTGCCTGCCAAGTTCGCCGTTGAGCACGATCAGCGAGCTGGGTGCATCCGCCGGCTGCCCCATATAGCGCAGCGTGCCCTTGTGGGTGCGGCCGTCAGCGCTGAGGCTGGCATCGTGGTTGCCCTTGCCGGTAGAAGCAATCTCGATGCTCCAACCCGCACCGCCACCGGTGAAGGCCGGCACCGGGCTCAGGTCCGCGGCGATCGAAGGATGGCGCGGCGCATCCGCAGCGGTCTGCGAAGCGGTGGAGGTACAGCCGGCCAACAACCCGGCCAGCAGCACTGCGGCGACAACAGGGCGAGCGGTCATGATGGCTCCTTCCAAGCGATCAGAGGGTCAGTCTAGATGGCACTGCGTGCGCCAGCGATGAACGTGGCGTTTCAGCGCGGAACGCGCCCACCACCGGCCACCCGGACGCGATCACGGCCCTGCGCCTTCGCCTGGTACATGGCGGCATCGGCGGCACGCAGCAGCGTGCGCCAGCCCAGTGCATCGGTGCCGCCCTGGGCCACGCCGAAACTGGCGGTCACCCGCAGTTCGATGCCACCCGAGATCACGATGTCCAGCTGCTGCAGCGCCAGGCGCAGCGACTCCGCCAGGCGGAGGCCACCCGCGAGATCACCGTCGGCCAACAGCACCAGGAATTCCTCGCCACCGTAGCGGGCAATGCTGTCACTGCGGCGCAGGTGGCGCTGCAGCAGCTGTGCCACCTGTTCCAGCACCTGATCACCGGCATCGTGGCCATGGCCATCGTTGATCGCCTTGAAGCGGTCGACGTCCAGCAGGATCACCACCGCACTGGCCTCACCCTCGGCGTGCCGCTGCTGCACCACTTCCTCCAGCGCGCGCCGGTTCAGCAGGCCGGTCAGCTCATCGGTACCGGCCAGCTGGCGCAGCTCGCTGGTCAACGCCGAGCGCTCCCGCGACTTCTCGCGCAGCACTTCGATGGCATCGAACAGGCGCTGCATTTCGGCCAGCGGATGGGTGACGTGCTGCTCCGGCCCGGGTACATCGGAGGCGATCTGGATCACCTGCCGCTGTGCCTGCAGCAACGGCCGCAGGATCTGCAGATGGGCAATGCGCAGGGCCACCCCAAGCACCACCAGCGTGCCCAGCGCAGTCGCCAGCAGCACTGCCAGCCGCGTCGCCTCGCGGTTGCGGGTGCGCTCGAAACGGGCGATGGACACGCTCAGGTAACCATCACGCAGCGCTTCCAGCGACTGCAGTGTCGGCACGTAGCGTGCGGTGAACTCGGCCGCGGTCCACGGTGGCGGCACGCCGCGGCGACCGTCCTCGATCAGCTGCTCGATCATCGGCAGCGACTCGCCGAAGAACTGCCGGCGAGCCATATCCCAATGCCAGGACAGCGCCGGGTCACTGCGGAACACCGATTGGTGGCTGCCAGCCAGCCGCCACAGCTCCAGAAGGCGGCCCTCGGTCTGCAGAGCAGCGCGTACCTGTTCGTCGCGCCAAGCACCCCGCACCGCCACCGGTGCCATTACATTGGACGCCAGGCGACCGCCATGCTCGCGCAGATCGATCAGCACCTGGCCCTGCATCGCCGGAATGGCTGCTTCACGGTCGACACTGACCAGCAGATTGATCTGCGCCGAGGTCAGCAGGTGCAGCCGGTCGACGACCGCGAACATGCTGTTGATCGCCCGCTCCACTTCCTCCACCCGGCGCGCCTCCTGCGGCTGCGCGGTGACGCGGTCGACCGCCGCACGCGCCGATTTCAGCCGACGCTGCGCATCGGCCAGCAGGCCTTGCTCATCCACTACGCTGGGAGCAGCCCTGAACACGCTGTCCAGCTGCTGCATCGAGGTATCCACCCGCCTGCGCGCCATCGCCAGCTGCGCAGCCAGCCGCGCGTGTTCGGCGGCATCGGCCGGGTCGGCGCCGAGCAGGCTGTTGGCCGGGCCGCGTTCGGCGGAGACCAGGTTGGCCAGGTCGAAGGTCTGCCGCAGCTGGCGCAGGCTGACCAGATTGTCTTCGGCGGCGCTGTAGCGCAGTGTGCCCTGGACCAGCGCGATGGCCATCAACGGCAGCGTACAGACCACGAACAACCCCGCCAGGATCCAGACCCAGGTCCGCAACCCGATGGGCGATGCCTTGCCGGCCATGCAAATTTCCCCTGAAGTGCGGATCACTGTAGCCGCCGGTCCCGGTAGCGCCAAGCCAGTGCCGCGCGAACCGTGACCACGGGTATACCGCAGTCACCGCGAATGCGCCGGCAAGGCCTCACCAAGCGCCTGGCCGGGGCAAATGCGTCACACCCTGCCGTACTAGATCCAGCGCTGGTCGACCAGTTCGCGCTTCACATAGGCGTAGAACACCGGCGCGGCAACCAGGCCCGGCAGGCCGAACGCCGCTTCCATCACCAGCATCGCCAGCAGCAGCTCCCAGGCACGGGCCTGGATCTCACCACCGACGATGCGTGCGTTGAGGAAGTACTCCAGCTTGTGGATCACGATCAGGTACAGCAGCGCCGCCACCGCCACATAGAACGAAACCGACAGCGCGACGATGGTGATGATGGTGTTGGAGATGATGTTGCCCACCACAGGCAGCAGGCCGGCGATGAAGGTGATCAGCACCAGGGTCTTGGACAACGGCAGGTGCACGCCGAACAACGGCAGTACGCCCAGCAGGAAGATGGCGGTGAACACGGTGTTGAGCAGCGAGATCTTCACCTGCGCGAACACCACCTGGCGGAACGCGGTGGCCAGGCGGCTGGTGCGGCCGATCAGCTCCTGCGCCAGCGGGCCCATCTTCGGCAGCGGCAGTTCGTCGTACAGCGCGATCATCGCGCCCAGCACCATACCGATCAGTACGCGTACACCCACCTGCACCACCGAGGTACCGGCCACGCCCAGCTGGCGCTGATGTTCGGCGGCCCAGTCGTTCAGCGCCGTACGCAGTGCCGGCATGTCCTCGGGGATGTACGGCTGCAGCAGCGCCGGCACCTGGTGCCGCGACGAATTGAGGATCTCCATCAGCCGCGCCAGCAACGCGTCCGGCCCACCGGTCTCGTTGCGGAAAAATGACGCCACGCCGATTCCGGCCAGCACCAGCGCACTGATGATCACCGCTGACAGCACGATCACCGCGATGGCCCGCGCCCGGCCTGGCGGCAGCTTGCCCTCCACGGTGGAAGCCAGCAGGTGGGTCAGCTGGAACACCAGCAGGCCCGACAGCAGGGTCACCACCAGGCCCAGCTTCAACGCCAGCCACATGCCCAGCAGCATCATCAGCCAGGCCGCGATCCTCGGGACGGGGGGCTTGGGCTGGGCAACAAGGGCGTCATGCATCAGGGCAGGTCCGGGCGGGGTGGCCCATGGTAGAGGATTGCCGTGGCGATGCCGCGTGCAGGATGAATGGCCGTTACGCCACGATTGCACAGGCCGCCTCCCTGCCCCCGGCAGGCTTCCTCGACTCAGGCGCGATCCAGCGCCAGATAACGACCGGTACGCACGATCTCCTCGCGCTCGCTGAAGCTGGCCAGCGCATTGGCGACACGTCCGCTGTCACCGGTCACAGCAATCTCCTGCAGGGTGCGTTGCATGGCCCGGATCGCCGCGCGTTGCAGGTCCGAGGGAATGATCACCAACCGGTAATCGAGTTCGGCAAGCCGCGCCACCGGCACCAGCGGCGTCTTGCCGCTGTGGAACATGTTGATCAACTTCGGCCCGGGAACACGCTGCGAAATCACCTCGATCTGTTCCAGCGTTTCCGGTGCTTCAACGAAGATCATGTCCGCGCCCGCCTCCACATACGCACGCGCGCGTTCGATCGCCGCGTCCAGGCCTTCGCAGGCGATGGCGTCGGTACGCGCGATGATCATCAGCTCCGGGTCGATCCGCGACTGGCAGGCGACGCGGATCTTCGTGCACATCTCGCCCACGTCCACCAGCGTCTTGTCATCCAGGTGGCCACAGCGCTTGGGGAAGGCCTGGTCCTCGATATGCAGGGCGGCAACCCCTGCCCTTTCCAACGCGCGCACCGTACGTTCAACATTCGCGGTGCCGCCGAAGCCGGTGTCAGCGTCGGCGATCACCGGCAGGTCGCAGGCATCGACGATCCGTTCCACCTGCGCAAGCACTTCGCTGAGACCGAGCAGGCCGATGTCCGGCACGCCGGCCGAACGTGCGATGGCCCCGCCGCTGGCGTACACCGCATCGAAGCCGGCCAGCTCCACCAGGCGTGCCGACAAGCCATCGAATACGCCCGGTGCGATCACGCTGCCTTGCCGAAGCAGATCGCGCAGCCGACGTGTCTTCTTCATGTGGTCTCCCTTGTAGTTGGTCATCTGTCGTGGGATACCGATGATGTTGCCGCCACCGGCGACCGTCCAATACCGTGTTCGTACAGCACCAGAACGCCTGAGGTTCCAATGGAACTGCGCCACCTGCGCTACTTCGTCATGACCGCCCAACTGCAGAGCTTCACCAAGGCCGCTGAGGCCCTGCATATCGCCCAGCCACCGCTCGGGCAGCAGATCCGCGCCCTGGAGGAAGAGATCGGCACGCCGCTGTTCCATCGCCAGGGACGCGGCATCGTGCTCAGTGACGCTGGCCGCGTGTTCTGGGCGGCTGCAGTGGACATCCTCGCGCGCGTCGACCAGGCCAAGGAACAGGCGCTGAGCGCTGCACGCGGCGAGGTCGGCACGCTCACGCTGGGGCTGACCGAATCGGCCTCATACAACGACGCGGTGACCGCCCTGCTGCGCAGGTTCCGGCAGGCGCATCCGGCGGTGCAGCTGCAACTGGTCGAAGACGGCAGTGAATCCCTGATCCGGCGCCTGGACGACGGCGAACTGGACGCGGTAATCGTGCGCCCACCGTACTCGCATCCCGGCGAGCTGGTGATCCAGCAGCTCAGCGCCGAACCACTGGTGGCGGTACTACCGGCCGAACACCCGCTGGCCTGCCGGGCGGGCATCGCACTGACCGAGCTGCGCGATGAGCGCTTCATCCTGTTCTCGCGGAAATCCGGCTATGGCCTGAGCGCCGATGTCGTCGCTGCCTGCCGCAGCCAGGGCTTCACCCCCACCATCCAGCAGGAAGCGCCACAGGTGGCCTCGGCCATCAACCTGGCCGCAGCGGGCCTGGGCATCGCCATCGTGCCGGCCTCGATGCAGACCCTGCATCGGCCGGGCCTGGCCTTCGTCGCGCTGGAACTAGGCATGCCGATCACCGCCCTGCAGCTGGCCATGCGCGGCCAGCATCCCGCGCTGGCCGCCGCGCTACTGCGCTGTGCATGCAGCAGCGCACAGCCGCCGCCGGTGCCGGGCGACGCCCGCAGCACAGAGCTGCCTACCCCTTGATTATTTGACTTAGGCAAGTAATTATTTGACAAAGTCAAACAAGTGGAACGGCCATGACAACGGGTACGCTTTCCGAACGCGCCGATGCAGTGCGGCGCTTCAACCGTTTCTATACCCGGCAGATCGGCGTACTGCAGGAATCGCTCCTGCGCAGTGGCCTGTCCCTCACCGAAGTCCGCATCCTGTACGAACTGGCCCACCACGCACCGTTGTCGCCCTCGGACCTGTGCCGCGAGCTGGGCCTGGATGCCGGCTATGTGAGCCGGGTCATCGCCAGGTTCGAGCGGCAGGGCTATCTCATCAAGGACCGCTCGGCCGGGGATGCGCGCGTGGTCGTTCTGACCCTGACTCCGGTTGGGCACAGCGTGTTCGCGCCGCTGGAAGAAACCTCGCGGCGGGAAATGGCCGAGCTATTGGCGACGCTGCCCGAGACGGCACAGCTGATGCTGCTTTCGGCCATGGGCCAGATCGAAAGCGTGCTGGGCGACAGGTCTCCCTCGTACCTGCTGCGTGACCCGCGGCCGGGCGACATGGGGCTGGTGGTCTCGCGGCAGTCCGCGCTGTACGCCCGCGAATTCGGCTGGAATGCGGAGTACGAAGCGCTGGTGTCGGAGATCGTTGCCAGGTACCTGCGCGAACTGGACCCGGCGCGTGAACGCTGCTGGATCGCCGAGAAGGACGGCGACATGGTGGGCTCGGTGTTCGTGGTCAGGCAGGACGACAGCACCGCCAAGCTGCGCCTGCTCTATGTGGATGCCACCGCGCGCGGCATGGGCATCGGCGCCCGGTTGGTGGAAGAGTGCATCGCGTTTGCGGCGTCCGCCGGCTATACGCGGATGACGCTCTGGACCAACAGCGTGCTGGCCGATGCCCGGCGCCTGTACGAACGCGCAGGCTTCCAGCTGGTGCAGGAAGAACCCCACCACAGCTTTGGCCACGATCTGCTCGGCCAGGTCTGGGAACGAGCGCTCTGATACCCGCATGCGCACGGCGCGCGGTGCCGTATATCAGTCCGCCCAGCTGGCCGTATTCTTGCCTTGGCGCTTGGCGTGATAGAGAGCCTTGTCGGCCGTGGCCAACCAGTCTTCCACGGTGCCCTGGCCCGGCGTCGCCGCGATACCGATGCTGACACTGAACTCCACGCCCGGTGCCACCTGCCTTGCCGCTTCGAGCAGATGCAGCCGGATCCGCTCGGCCACATGCATCGCATCACGCGTTGTGCAATCACGCAGCAGCACCACGAATTCGTCGCCACCCAACCGTGCCGGTATGTCGCCCGGGCGCGCGAATTCGCGCAAGGTGGCGGCGATCTGCCGCAACACCTCATCCCCGGCCCGGTGCCCATGTGAATCGTTGATGCGCTTGAAGTCGTCAACGTCGAGCATCAGCAGGCAGGCGAATCCACCCTGTCCCTGCGCCTTGTCCAGCACCTGCTGCGCGCGAAGGATCAGAAAGCCACGGTTGGCCAGCTCCACCAGTGGATCCATCCGGCTCAGCCGCTGCAGCTGGCGGTTCTGTGATTTGACCCGGCGTGCCAGTTGCCAGCTCAGGATGCTCAGCCCGATGCCATATACGAACAGGAACGGCACGCTCAGCACGATCGTGCGCTGCGAGGAGATGGGCTGGTAGGGAAATCCAAGCGCCCACCAGCTGAGCAGAAAGCCCAGCACCAGTGCCAGCGTCGCCCGCATCGCCAACCGCACGCCACCGGCAGCGATCTTGTCGGCGACCAGCAGCGCGGCGAACAACGCACTGGGGACCGCGCTCAGCGCCATGAAGGCGATCCAGCCGCCGCCGAAGAAGGAGTCGGCCACCATACAGCGGAACTGGACCACTGCGGGCTGGCGGGATCGGTGGGTCAGCAGCAGTGCAAGCGCCGGCCACGCCAACGCGTTGAGCAGCAACAGTACCCACGCCCAGGCGCCATCCTGGCGTTCGAGAATGATCGAAGCGATGGGGATCGCCCCCAGCCCATTGCCGACGAAGCGCATCCAGCCGATGCGCCGCGCCGCGCCGATGCCCTCGACTGCGACTTCCGTCGCGTCAATCAAGAACGGCATGGCCGACCCCCTTGAGCGATCGCACGTTCCCCCCTGGCAGCCTGGCGGGCTGCCTGTGCCGAGTCTGACAGCTTCGCGTCAATTCCGGATCAAGGGTTGCTGGCTGCAACGGCGCGGGCCGGCGGCCGCACGTCCATTGCCGCGCACCGCCCTCAGCCGTTCCTGGGTGCAGCCGTCGAGCCGCGCAGCATCAGGCTGAAATCCAGCGTCTGCTGCAGCGGCACATCGACCTGCTCGATGATGGCGAGCAGCAGGCTGACCGCGCGCTCACCGATCTCGCGCATGGGCTGCCGGATGGTGGTCAGCGGCGGCGTGAGGTAACGCGACGATGCCAGATCGTCAAAGCCGACGATGGACAGGTCATCCGGCACGCGGATGCCCAGATCCCGGCAGGCCGCCAGGGCGCCCAGCGCCATCTGGTCGCTGAAGCAGAAAATCGCCGTCGGCGCGGCGGCCGAGGCCAACAGCCCCTGCGCAGCCGCATGGCCGGACTGCAGGGAAAAATCGCCCGGCACGATGCCCAGCTGGCGCAGGCGGCCACGCGCCTTGGCGGCGGCCCGGACCCCTTCCATCCGTTGCTGGTGCAGCGGATTGTCGGACGGTCCGCCGACCACGGCGATGCGCTCGTGCCCCAGTCCATACAGATGGTCCATCACCGCGCGCGCGGCGGCCGCGTTGTCGATGTGCACGCTGGGGATGCCCAGCGCGGGATCGAATTCGCAGCCATTGACCACCGGTGCAGCGGTGCCCCGCTGCTGGACGATCTCGTGGGCCGTCGGCGGCAGGCGGTGCCCCAGCACGATCAGGCCGTCGGCCTCGTTGCGCCGGAGCATCTGCGCGTAGCGCTCCTCGCGCTCGGGCAGATTCTGGGTATCGCCCAGCAGCACGGCGTAACCGACCGCCTGCGCCGCGTCCTCCGCGCCCTGCAGGATCTGCGCGAAGAATGGATTGGCGATGTCCGGGACGGTGACCAGGATCTTGCCGCTGCGCTGGGTCTTCAGCGTCCGGGCGACCGTGTTGGGCACATAGCCCAGGGCAGCGGCCGCCTGTTCGATGCGCGTGCGGGTGGCCGGCAGCACCTTGTCCGGCCGCGAAAGCGCACGCGACACCGTGCCAGCGGAAACGCCAACGTGCTTTGCGATGTCGTAGATGGTTGCCATGGCGTTACGTTGTTCCAGCCGCTGTGCAGTGCACAACGGGTCTGCAGGAGGCCCATGCTAGGGTAATGCAATCGATTGCATCAGGGCGAATCATCTTGAAGACGCTCAAGGGTCCAGCGCTATTCCTGGCGCAGTTCATCGGCGACACAGCTCCTTTTGATCGGCTGGACACGCTGGCCGGGTGGGCCGCGGGCCTGGGCTATTCTGGCGTACAAGTCCCCACCAGCGCGCCCCACCTGTTCGACCTGGCCGAGGCGGCGCGCAGCCAGGCGTACTGCGACGACGTCGCCGGCATGCTGGCCGGTCATGGCCTGCAGATCACCGAGCTGTCCACCCATCTGCAGGGGCAGCTGGTGGCGGTCCATCCGGCCTACGACAGCCTGTTCGACGGATTCGCGCCAGCGGACAAGCGAGGCGACCCGGCCGCCCGCCAGGCCTGGGCAGTCGAGCAGCTTCTGCTGGCCGCCAAAGCCAGCCAGCGCCTGGGGCTGACCGCGCATGCCACGTTCTCCGGCGCATTGGCCTGGCCCTATTTCTATCCCTGGCCGCAGCGCCCACCGGGGCTGGTGGAGGCAGCCTTCGCCGAACTCGGCCGTCGCTGGCGTCCGATCCTCGATGCCTTCGATGCCTGCGGCGTGGACCTGTGCTTTGAAATCCACCCCGGCGAGGACCTGCACGACGGCGCGACCTTCGAGCGCTTCCTCGACGTGGTGGACCATCACCCCCGCGCCAAGATCCTGTACGACCCCAGCCACCTGCTGCTGCAGCAGATGGACTACCTGGGTTTCATCGACCGCTACCACGCGCGCATCGGCATCTTCCACGTCAAGGACGCGGAGTATCGCGCCAGCGCGAGCAGCGGCGTGTATGGCGGCTACCAGGACTGGATCGATCGCCCGGGCCGGTTCCGTTCGCCCGGTGACGGCCAGATCGACTTCAAGGCGATCTTCTCCAAGTTCGCCCAGTACGACTTCCCCGGATGGGCGGTACTGGAATGGGAGTGCTGCCTGAAGCACCCGGAGGACGGCGCACGCGAAGGTGCCGCCTTCATCCGCGACCACATCATCCGGGTGACCGAGCGCGCCTTCGATGACTTCGCCGACAGCGGCACGGACGCCGCATCACTGCACCGCATGCTGGGAATCTGAGCCATTACCGCCCCGGGAGGGCAAGCCATGTCGCACGCCATGTCGCGCTTGGGCGCGATGATGTTTCTGCAGTTCTTCATCTGGGGAGTGTGGTTCGTGACCCTCGGGACGTACCTGGTACAGGGCCCGCTGCAGGCCAGCGCCAGCCAGGTCGCCACCGCTTTCCTCAGCCAGTCGATCGGCGCGATCGTGGCGCCGTTCCTGGTCGGCCTGATCGCCGATCGCTACTTCGCCGCGCAGCGCATCCTCGCGGTGCTGCACCTGGCCGGCGCGGTACTGATGTGGCTGGCGTCCACCGCCACCAGCTTCAGCGTGTTCTCGGCCTGCGTGATGGGCTACATGCTGCTGTTCATGCCGACGCTGGCACTGGCCAACAGCGTAGCGATGCGGCACATGCAGTCGCCCGAGAAACAGTTCCCGCTGGTACGCGTGGCCGGCAGCATCGGCTGGATCGTCGCAGGCGTGCTGATCGGCTGGCTGGGGTGGGAGCAGGCGCATCGGCTTGAACTGACCTTCCGCATGGCCGCGCTGGCATCGCTGGTGCTCGGCCTGTATGCGTTCACCCTGCCGCACACGCCGCCACTGGCACAGCAGCGCGATGCTGGGCTGGGACAGATCCTCGGGCTGGACTCGCTGCGGCTGCTGAAGTCGCGCGCCTACCTGGTGTTCTTCCTGGCCTCCATCGCCATCTGCATCCCGCTGTCGTTCTACTACAACTTCACCAATCCGTATCTCAACGACCTGGGCGTGCGCGGCGCCGCGGGCCTGCAGTCGCTGGGCCAGGTCTCCGAGGTGCTGCTGATGCTGGCCATGCCATTCCTGTTCGTGCGGCTGGGGGTGAAGACCATGCTGGCGGTCGGCATGGCGGCCTGGGTGGTGCGCTACGTCATGTTCGCCTTCGGCGATGCGGGTGGCGGCTTCTCGCTGCTGGTGATCGGCATCGTGCTGCACGGCATCTGCTACGACTTCTTCTTCGTCACCGGTCAGATCTACACCGATGCGCATGCCGGCCCTGATGCACGCAGCAGCGCGCAGGGCTTCATCACCCTGGCCACCTACGGCGTGGGCATGTTGATCGGCACCTTCCTGTCCGGCGCGGTGGTCGAGCACTACACGACGGCCGCAGGGCCGGACTGGCAGAAGATCTGGCTGTTCCCGGCCGGCGTTGCACTGGTCGTGCTGGTCACCTTCCTGCTGCTGTTCCGCGAGCGGCCTGCCGCCGCGGCCACACCTTCCACGCCTTGAGGACCGCAGCCGATGCCAAAGCTTGGAATCGCCATCATCGGCGCCGGCATGATCGGTACCGTGCATCGCCGTGCGGCATTGCTGGCTGGTGCCGAGGTACGCGGCGTCGCGGCCTCGTCACCGCAGCGCGCGCGTGAGGCAGCGCAGTCGTGGAATGTGCCGCGCGCCTACCGGAACATCGAGGAGGTGGTCGCCGATCCGCAGGTGCAGGTCGTACACGTCTGCACGCCCAACCATCTGCACCGCTCGATGGCGCAGGCTGCGCTGGAAGCCGGCAAGCACGTGATCTGCGAGAAGCCGCTGGCCACCACGCTGGAAGATGCGCAGGCGCTGGCAGGTTTGGCCGCGTCGACCGGACTGGTTGCTACGGTGCCCTTCGTCTACCGCTACCACCCGGTGGTGCGCGAGGCGCGCGCACGCATCGCACAAGGCGATCTGGGGCCGCTGCATCTGATCCACGGCAGCTACCTGCAGGACTGGCTGCTGGACCCTGCCAGCAACAACTGGCGCGTGGACCCGGCGCTGGGTGGCGCATCGCGCGTGTTCGCCGACATCGGCTCGCACTGGTGCGACCTGGTGGAATGGGTCAGCGACGAGCGCTTCACCGAAGTCAGCGCGGCGTTCGATACCGTGATCGCCGAACGTGGCACCGACACCGGTCAGAGCTTCAGCACGCCGACGGGGGACAGCCCGATGCAGGCGGTGACGAGCGAGGACGTGGCGGCGGCATTGTTCAGAACCGACGCCGGGACGCTGGCGGCGCTGACGGTCAGCCAGGTCTCGGCCGGACGCCGCAATCGCCTCTGGTTCGAGATCGATGGCGCCAACGCCAGCGTGGCGTTCAACCAGGAAGACGCCGAGCGGCTGTGGATCGGCCTGCCCGACCAGCGCGAGGAAATCTTCGTGCGTGGGCCCGGCGCCGGCAGTGCCGAGCAACGCCGGCTGTCGGTGTTGCCGGCCGGTCACGCGCAGGGCTACGCGCAGTGTTTCGAAGCATTTGTTGCGGATACCTATCTCGCCATCAACGGCGAGCGCCCGCAGGGACTGCCGACCTTCGAAGATGGGCTGCGCTCGGCGCAGATCGTCGATCGTGTCATTGCATCGGCCAGGTCGCGCGCCTGGACTGCCATCGGTTGAAAACCCGGGAGGATCTGTAGATGAAAACCCTTGTCCGTAGAACTGCAAGTCTCATCCTGCTGCTCACTGCCCTGCCCGCCTTCGCAGGCGAAGCCGCCAGCACGCAGAAACCGATCGCGGTGCAGATGTACACCCTGCGCAACGCCGGCTCGCTCGACCAGCAGTTGAAGATCGTCCACGACGCTGGCGTACACGCGGTGGAAACAGTCGGCACCCAGGACACCAGCGCGACGGAACTCAAGCAGCTGCTGGACCGGTATTCGATCAAGGCGATCTCATCGCACGTGCCATTGGCCGAGTTGCGCAGCAACCTGGACGGTGTGGTCGCCTTCAACCGATCAATCGGCAACACGACGCTGGTGGTACCGTACCTGGACAAGAAGGATCGCCCGAGCGACGCCGCAGGCTGGACCGCGCTGGGCCAGGAACTGGGCAGTATCGCCAGGCAGGTGCGGGCCAAGGGCATGCGCCTGGCCTACCACAACCACGACTTCGAGCTGGTCGACTTCAACGGCAGGACGGGCCTGGAACTGCTGTTCGCCGCGGCCGGCCCCGACCTGCAGACCGAGCTGGACCTGGCCTGGGTCGCGCGTGCGGGCCTGGATCCGGCGGTGATGCTGGGAAAATTCCGCGGCCACATGTTCGCCGTGCATGCCAAGGACAATGCGCCGAAGGACCAGGCCGAAGACGAAGGCGGATTCGCTGCGGTGGGCCAGGGCGTGCTGGACTGGAACGCGATCCTGCCTGCTGCGGCAGCCGCCGGCGTGCACTGGTACATCATCGAGCACGACCAGCCACGCGATCCGGCCAAGGTCGTCCAGACCGGTGCGGACTATCTGCGTGAACACCTGACCACCAAAGCGCCTGCCCATGCGCGGCGCTGACGCATCAAGGAGCCCCACATGAAAATGATCCTGGCAATGGCGGCGGCCCTGGGCGGCATGAGCCTTGCGACAGCAGCATGGTGCAAGGATGACCCGGCCGCCGGTGCAAAGCTCTACACCGCGAACTGCGTGGCCTGCCATGGTGCGGATCGCGCGGGCATGCCGGGCGCATTCCCGGCGCTCACCGATATCGGCAAGCGCATGGCACCCGCGCAGATCAAGGAAAAGATCAGCAAGGGCGGCGGGCTGATGCCGCCCTTCTCCCAGCTGTCGCAGCAGGAAATCGATGACATCGCCAGCTACCTGGCGAAGTAAGCGGCCGGCAACCACGCCGGCCGCGTGCCACTACAGCTCGCGCACCCAGATGTTGCGGTAGCTGACCCTGGAGTCGTGCTCCTGCAGGTAGAGCGGCGCACACCCATGTGGCGCGTAGGAAGGCGCACCGATGTATTCGGTCTTGCCTGCCAGCACGGTGTCGTCCTGCACCAGCACGCCGTTGTGCAGCACCGTGATGCGCGCGGGCGACGCAAGGCCGCCGCCCGCCGAGAAGCGCGGTGCTTTCCAGAGGATGTCGTAGGCCTGCCACTCACCCGGTGCGCGCGAGACGTTCACCAACGGCATCGCCTGTTTGTAGACCGAGCCTGCCTGGCCGTTGGCATAGGTCGGGTTGTTGTAGCTGTCGAGCACCTGCAGCTCATACAGCTCCTGCAGGAAGATGCCGCTGTTGCCCCGGTTCTGTCCGTCGAAGCCCTTCGTGTCGGCGGGTGTGCGCCACTCGACATGCAGTTGGACATCGCAGAAGCGTTGCCTGGTGCGAATACCCTTGCTGCCGGGCACGACGGTCATGGCGCCATCGGCAACCTTCCAGGGCACGCGACCGCCCTGCTCCGCCTCCCACGCGGAGACATCCTTGCCATCGAACAGCACGATTGCATCGGACGGTGCCTTGCCTGGCGGCGTAGCCACGGTCGCAGGCACTGGCGTCCACACCTCGGTCTTCTTCGGATCGCGTGCAGCGTCGGCACCGTTCTGCGCGAACGCAGGTGCGGCAACCAGCACGGCAGCCGCGATCAGCAGAGGCTTGATCATCCTGTTGCGCTCCATCAGCTGGTCCCCCACGCGGGCGTGCCGGGAACATAGGCCAGGTCGCCGTCGTAGCGCCCCGGCACCGCAACGTACTGCAGCACCCCGGTCGCGCCGACTTTGGAGGTGAAGAAGCCGAAGATGGCCAGCTGCTTTAGCATCGTGAAGTAGTGTGGCATCGCCTCGCCTTCTTCAGGCGTACCGGTTTCGGTCACATCGGCATGACGTGCCTTGGCTTCGGCGTCCAGCGTTCGCAGCAGCCCGGTGCGGGCTTCTGGCGTGAGCGACACGAAGCGGCCGCCGGCGCGTTTGTCGATGTCGGCCAGGCCGGCGCGGAACGTCGCCTGCTGCCGGGCGGTGTAGCAGTCGCTGACGAACGTCGCCATGAACAGGCCGGCGCCGGCATCCTTCGCGCCTGGCGTCCGGGTCCGCGGCAGGATGGTCTCGGCTATCTCGTCCAGCGTGCCGACATCGGCGTCGGAGAAATGGATCTTCGCAGTGGCGGCCGGGGCCTGCCCCTGCACGAGCGCAGGCAGGCCGACCATGGCCGCACCGGTGGCGGCGACGATCATTTTCAACAGTTCACGGCGATCCATCAGAGGTTCCCCGCTTTCAGTTCGCGCACCGCATGGTCGGCGGCCCGGGCCGTCAGCGCCATGTAGGTCAGCGAAGGATTCACGCAGGCGCTGGAGGTCATGCAGGCACCGTCGGTGACATACACGTTGGGCGCATCCCAGACCTGGTTGTGCTGGTTCAGCACCGAGCTCTTCCGATCACGTCCCATCCGCGCGGTCCCCATCTCGTGGATGCCCTTGCCCGGGGCGTAGTCGTTGTCATGCATCTTCACGTCCTTGACGCCGGCCGCTTCCAGCATCTCTGCGGCATCGGCGGCCATGTCCTTGCGCATCGCCAGTTCGTTGGCGCGCATGGCAACGTCCATCGCCAGTACCGGCAGCCCCCACTTGTCCTTGCGCTCCCGGTCCAAGCGGATCGTATTGTCGTGGTGCGGCAGCATTTCGCCGAAGCCGGTCATGCCGATGCGCCAGTCGCCCGGCACGGTCAGCGCTTCCTTAAGGTCGGCACCGATGTTGAGCTCGGCGATCTCGCGCGACCACCCCGTGCGGCTGGCACCGCCCTGGTAGCCGAAGCCGCGCAGGTAGCCGCGTTTGTCGGCCGCGACGTTGCGGAAACGCGGAATGTAGAAACCGCACGGACGACGGCCGAAGTAGTACTTGTCTTCGTATCCCTCGACGCGGCCGGAGGCACCCGCACCGAAATGATGGTCCATCACGTTGTGCCCCAACTCGCCCGACGAGGAGCCCAGCCCGCCGTCCCAGACATCGGTGGCCGAGTTCATCAACAGCCACGTCGAGTTGAACGACGAGGCGTTGAGGAAGATGACCTTGGCGGTGTACTGGTAGGTCTGGCCGGTCTCGGCGTCGATGACCTCCACGCCGCGGGCACGCTTGCGGTCCTTGTCGTAGAGCACTTCCTTGACGATCGAGAACGGCCGCAAGGTCAGGTTGCCGGTCTTCATCGCCGCCGGCAGTGTCGCTGCCTGGGTGGAAAAGTAAGCGCCGAAGGGGCAACCCAGGATGCACTTGTTGCGGTACTGGCAGTTGACGCGGCCCTGCTCGGGCATGGGCTTGGTGATGTTGGCAGTGCGCGAGTGGATCATGTGCCGGGTGCCGCCGAATGCCTTTTTGATCCGTGCGGCCACGTCCTTCTCGACGATGTTCAATGGGATAGGCGGCAGGAACTCGCCATCCGGCAACACGTCCAGCCCTTCACGCGTACCAGCAATACCGGCGAACTTCTCCACATGGTCGTACCACGGCGCGATATCGGCGTAGCGGATCGGCCAATCGGCCGCGATGCCGTCCTTGAGGTTCGCCTCGAAGTCCAGGTCGGAGAAGCGATAGCTCTGCCGGCCCCATAACAATGAGCGGCCGCCGACGTGGTAACCACGGAACCAGTCGAAGCGCTTGGTCTCGACGTAGGGCGAGTCCTGCTCGTTGGCCCACATTCCTTCCAGGTTTTCGGCCAGCCCGTAGTCGCGCATCAGCACCGGGAAATCGGCTTTCATCGCCTGGGTGGGCCGGTTTCGATGCGGGAAATCCCATGCCTCCTTCATCGCATTGACGTAGTCCTTCACGTGCTCGATGTTGCGTCCGCGTTCCAGCATCAGGACCTTCAGGCCCTTTTCGGTCAGCTCCTTCGCTGCCCAACCGCCACTGATTCCCGAGCCAACAACAATGGCGTCGTAGTGATTATCTGCCATGGGTTTCTCACCTGGGTGGATATCGTTTCAGACGTCGCAGAGGCGGATTGCCTCGCGCAATGAGCCAACGGGATCGGGCGCTGCAGGCATGAACTCCTGCGCCAGATATCCCTTGAAACCGGTGTCGCGGATTGCGCGGCAGATGGCCGGATAGTGGAGCTCCTGCTGGTCTCCGATCTCGTTCCGGCCGGGCACGCCCGCGGTGTGGTAATGCTTGAAGCAGGCATGATGCTTGCCGATGGTGGCGATGATGTCGCCTTCCATGATCTGCATGTGGTAGATGTCGTAGAGCAGGCCGAAGTTGTCCGAGCCGAGCCGCTGACACAGCTCCACACCCCATGCGGAGTGGTCGCACAGGTAGTCGCGATGATCGACCTTGGAGTTCAACAGCTCCATCACCAGCACCACACCGCGCTTCTCGGCGTGCCCGAGGATGCGCTTGAGGCCGGCCTCTGCATTGGCCAGACCTTCCTTCGGGTCCATGCCGTTGCGGTTGCCGGAGAAGCAGATCAGGTTGCGATAACCGGCATCGGCGACCAGATCGATGTGCCGCGTGTAGCGTTCCACCAACTGGTCATGGAACTGGCGGCCAGCAAAGCCCTTGGTCAGGCCCAGCTCCGCGCCGTTGCACATCGAGCTGTACACGCCGTTGGCCTTCAGCGTCGGCCAGTCCTCCGGACCGACCAGGTCGATCGCGGCAAAACCGATGTCCTTCACTGTCGTGCAGAGCTGGGCGACCGACAGCTGCGGGAAGGTCCAGCGGGCGACGGAATGCTTCAGGTTGCCCTTGAGTTGCGCAGTGGCGGCGAATGCGGGGAGCATGCCTGCCGCCCCCAAGCCAATGCTGCCGGCAACTGCGAGACGCAGCGCATCGCGCCGCGTGAGGCCCGTCGCCGGGGCCGGTCTGATCGAATGGATGGACATCCACCTGCCGGCCTCCCAACCGGTATCAAACGCAACGATTCACAGCAATGCAATCGATTGCACCATAGGGGAGGAAATTGTCTGTTTGCAAGTCGCGGTGCACGAAAACCGATGCTGCGGGGCACAACTCCAAAGGGATTCCGGAAAAAGAAAAGCCCCGCATCGCGGGGCTTTCTTTTCTGCTGCAGGCGACCGTTCGATCAGAACGGAATATCGTCATCAGCGAAGTCGTCCATCGGCGGCGCCTGCTGCGGCTGCGGGCGCTGGTTGCCACCCTGGTTGCCGTAGCCGCCGCCCTGGTTGCCGCCCTGGTTGCCATAGCCACCACCCTGGCCTCCGCGCTGGCCACCGCCGCCGCCGCCGCCGTACTCCTGGCGCGGCGCCTGCTGGCGCTGCGGGCGCTCACCGCCGCCGTAATTGCCGCCACCACCACCGCCGCCTTCACCGCGGCCGCCCAGCATCTGCATCTCGTCGGCGATGATGTCGGTGGAGTACTTCTCCACGCCGTCCTGGCCGGTGTACTTGTCGTAGCGCAGGCTGCCTTCGACATACACCGAGCTGCCCTTGCGCAGGTACTCGCCGGCGATTTCGCCGAGCTTGCCGAAGAACACCACGCGGTGCCATTCGGTACGTTCCTGCTGGTTGCCATCCTTGTCCTTGCGGACGCTGGTGGTGGCCAGGCTGATGCGGGTGATCGCCATGCCACCCTGGGTGTACTTCACGTCCGGATCGTTGCCGAGGTTGCCGACCAGGATGACTTTGTTGATGCCGCGCGCCATAGGTAAGTGATTCCATTGTCCGGGGGCTGGTGCCTGTCATAGCACACAGCCGGAGTTGCCGATACCCGGCCGCCCATGGGTGGGCACTGCCAGAAACCCGGCATTCTATCATCGAGCCCCAGCCCACCGGGCTTGCCGCTGTTCCCCCGACCGCCAGAGTGGCGGCCGGGGCGGACGTTCACCCTTCCCGGATCAGGCCGCCTGCGACGGCACGCCGCCCAGGGTCACCTTGTCACGCCGGCCGGTGGCCGGATCGGTCCGGTGCATGGACAGGCTGCGCCCCGCGAACGGCCCGGTCAGCAGATCGCCCAGCATGGCCTCGGCCAGGCCGTTGCCGGGCTGGGCGAAGGGGGTGATGAACTCGATCAGCCACAGGCGATCGCCACTGTTCCAGTCGTCCAGTTCCAGCCGCTCGCCCTGCTCCAGCTTCTGCTCGGCCTGCTCGGACAGGTTCGCCCAGATCGCAACGCCCAGCGGCAGCTGCTCCAGCGCCTGCTGGGTCAACCCGGCGAAGGCCGCACCGGCTTCCTGCATGCCCGGCAGCGGCGGCAGTGTGCCGAAACGGAACACCCGGAACTGCTCCTTCAGCAGCGGCGGCATGAACCACCATTCCAGGTCCTTGAGCTGCATCTCACGGTGCAGCGGCGATTGCGAAAGCAGCCAGACGATCTGGCCCAGAGCCTCGGCAACAGTGCGCGGTGCCCCTTCGGCGGCGGCGGTGTCTGTCGTGGAAGTGATCATGAACGGGAAATCCTGTAGTCGGGAATGGCGGTCAACAGTTCCATGGTGGCCGGATCGCGCGCGGCCGTGCTGATGCCCTGGGCATAGGGCTGGGCGTCGAACGTGGACATCGCTTCGATCATCTGGAAGCGCTTCTTCTGCGCCAGCGCCAGATTGTCATGCAAGGCTGAGCGCTGTGTAGCCGGGCCGGACGGAATGCTTTCGTCGATGGGGGCACGCTGTTCCGACCGAGCCGATTGCTGCATACGCTCGGCTTCGGTGGGCTCAACGCCACCGAAGCGATCCCGGGATTCTGCCGCCGCCAGTTCCGCCGGGGCCTGCGACAGGTCAGCTGCAGGCGCGAAGCGTGGATCGCCGCCTCGGCGGTTGACCCGGCCGGAGGCGGCATCACCGCTGCCCAGGTCACGTCCGCCCTTGCCGGCGCCACCGTTGAGATTCAAGCCGTCCCCGTCAGCGTCCTCCTCCCGCTCTCCAAATGCGAAGAACATGTCCGACAAGGCCGCCTGGGTGCCATCGGTACGGGTGTACTGACCGTTGGCGTAGGTGGTGTTGTCCGGCGATGTACCGGGCATCTGCCCGGTGCGGCGCGCATCAAGATTGATCGACGCCACGCCCGCCTGTTGCAACGTCAACAGTTCACCGATCTGGCTGATGCCATCGCGGTTCGCGTCGCGCCAGACCTGGAACTCTGCAAAGCGAGCGTCGTTGGCATCCAGGCGCCGGTCACCATTGCTGTCATAGGCAGCCAGGCCTTCAAGGTCGGAATGGGCCCCCTCCAGATCCATCGTGAACGAGATTTCGGCGCCGGAATCGATCGTGCCGTTGCGGTTGCGGTCCAGGACAAGCAGGCCATCGTGTGGCCCGACCCAGCCTGTCAGGTCACGCACGCCATCACCATTCATGTCGAAGCGTGTGGCGCTTTGCGCCCAGCCCACGGTCTCGACGCCGTCGCCATCCAAATCAAGTACGACTGGGCCCAGGCGCCCGCCCCACTGGTTGACGACAAACTTCAAAGGATCACTCCACAGCCCTGCAGAATCCACCGCTTGGACGACGATCTCATACCATGTGTCGTAGTAGGTCTCCTGGAAGTAGCCCGCGCCGCTACCTCGCGGATCGCCCCAGTCCCCAGATGTCTCCGTTCGGCGGCCGCCACGGCCCACAATGCGCGAATCGAAGATGTTGCTTCCGTAAGGAGTCAGGAAACCATCACCCGAGATACCGCGCGTTGTGGTACCTCCATCGAACGTGTAGGTGTCACCCGAGTAAGTATCCCAATACTGGCCGGAGACGCCAGTGAACTCCACTGCACTGGTAACATGCATGATGGCGTAGAAGTCCTCCTGGTCATTCGCAGCAAGCACCTGGTAGAAATTTCCATCCTGCCAGGTCGCGATCGTCGGCCGCTCATTGACGTTCTGCACATTGATCGTCACCCAGGTACTGCTGGACAGGCCCCCGCGATCGGTGACGGTCACCTGGATCTGGTGGCTCTGTGCGGTTTCATAGTCCAGCTGTCCGTGGAGCGCGATCTGACCCGTGGTGGCATTGATGCCGAACAGATTGCTGGCGCCGCCGGTAATGGCAAAACGGTGGTCGCGGTTGTACCACTGGCTGTCGGGGTCGGACCAGTTGGTGAACTGGAACACGGTCTGCCCTGCACCCGGCGACGATTCAGCCAGCGTCAGGCTCTGGCCCCAGGTTGTCGGCGCTTCGTTGACGTCTTCGATGCGTACCGTGATCTCGCGGTTGCCCGACACCAGCGCACCATCCGTGGCACGGACCGTGACGTTGTAGTAAGCCTCCAGCTGGCCGTCGCCGTCGCCGTCAATCAGCTGCAGGTACGGTGCAACCGCTTCGAAATCGAAACTGCTGACGTTGTACTTGAGCTGGTTTCCGGAAATGACGAACCAGGCAAAGGGGTCGTTGATGATCTGATACGAGGGTGTGGTCCCGTCCGGATCAGACGAGGACAGCGTGGCTACCACCTGCCCGGACACGCCGGTGTTCTCGGAGGTGAGGGCCACGTGCTGCACGACGTCCGGCGTTCGTGGTGCTTCGTTGACGTTGGACACGCCCACTTGGAACACTTGGTCGCGGGTCGCGCCGTGGGTGTCGGTCACCCTCACTGTAATTGCATGCGAAGTGGCTGCCTCGTAGTCCAGCAGCCCACCATTGGCGACGCTCAGTACACCAGCAGCAGTGATGGCAAAGCGGCCGCCGGCATTGTTGACCAGGGTGAAGGTCAGGCCGTCGGTGGCATCCTGGTCCTGGCCGCTGAACCTGCCGACCTCGGTGCCGTTGCCCGTGTTCTCGGCAATGCTGAGCGAGCGGTCGGCAGTGATGCCATGAGGCGCGTCGTTGACGTCCTCCAGGCGCACGGTAATGGTGCGCGCATCTGCCGAGGTCAATCCACCGGATACCGCTTTCACCGACACCGAGTACACCACCTCCTGGCGGCCATCGCTGTCAGCATCGCTCAGTGTCATGCCAGCGGCCTTCAGCGCCTCGAAATCCAGCACCAGGCCGTCACGGAACTTCAGCTGGTTACCGACCAGAGTGAACCAGCCGCGCGAGTCTCCCTCCAGCACATAGCTGTAGCTGCCATTGCCGCCGCTGGAAGCCAGGTTGGCAATCACCACACCGCCCAACGCGGCATTTTCGGCAGCGATGGCCACCGGCTGGCTGGACACGGTCGGTATCGCCGGAGCTTCATCGACGTTGGTCACCGCCACGGTGAAGGTCTTGTCGCGGGTGAGGCCACCGGCGTCGGTCACGCGCACCACGATCTGATGCGATGTGTTGGTCTCGTAGTCGAGCAGGCTGGCATTGGCCACCGTCAGTACACCCGCCGCGGAAATCGCAAAGCGGCCACCGGCATTGTCGGTCAGGCTGAAGGTGAAGCCATCGTTGTCCGCGTCGACGCGGGCGAAGTTGCCCAGCACCGTGCCATTGGCCACCGGCGCATCCGCCGTGGATTCGACCGTGCTCAACGCGCGGTCGACCGTGATGTCGGTCGGACGCGCGTTGATGGAGACCGACAGGGTCTGCGTCTTGCTGCTGGTCAGGCCGGTGGCGGTCTCCTTGGCGATGGCGGTCACGGTCAGCGCCGCAGTGCCGGTCAGATCGGCCGACCACGTGGCCGGGCCGACCAGCGCCAGACCGGCCAGCTGCGCCGGCGTCAGCGACCACACGCCGTTGCCCAGGTTCGTTCCCTTGTTCAGGGTCAGCCCGGTCGGAAGGTTGGAGATGCGGATCTCCAGCGTTTCCGACCCGTCGGTGTCGGTGAGGGCAGCCTGCACGTCCAGCGTCAGCGTTCCGCCATCAAGCGTCTTGCCGACCTGCACGGCACGGGTAATCACCGGCGCGTCCACTACCGGCGCCACATTCATGAAGAACACGCGCTCGGTCACCAGCCCACCGGCATCGGTTGCGATCAGCTTGATCGCAACGCGTCCGCTGGTGTTGCCCTTCGGCACCAGCGTCACCGTGCGCTCGCCGTTGGCTCCCGCAGTGATGGTCGGAGTATTCATCCAGGCAACCACCGTCGTGAGGTCAGTCGCATCCACCGCCACGGCACGCACGGTGACCCCGGATGCCGGGGTCAGGTCATCACCGACGGTGAACTGCAGGGCGACCTGGCCATCCTCGTTGATCGACTGATCCGGTACGATGCTGATCGACGGCAGGCCGTTGCCATCCCAATAGTGCCGCCACTGGTTCTCGAACGTGCCGTCGGCATGCAATGCCTGATAGGCCGCGACCGTGACGGGCTTGGTGCGGCCGGCCATCAGCGCGACCAGTGCCTCTGCATTGATCGTGCTGCTGGCGTGCTCGCCGGCCAGGAAGAAATCGATCTTGTAGTTGGCGCGATCATTGGCGTTGGTGGTGGTGTACCAGCCCTTGATCGTGGTCACCACGCTGGTACCGATCACCGAGATCACCAGGTCATCGCCGGTGCGGCTGAACCACAGATCATTCCGACTGATGTCGCGGTAGCCGATGACGTCGATGTCGTCGCCACTGGAATCGTAATTGCGGATCTCATCCGCACCCGAATCGCGATCGATCAGATAGACGTCACTGTCATCGCCACCGATCAGAATGTCGCTGCCGGCGCCGCCATACAGCGTATCGTTGCCGGCCTGCGCATCCAGCAGATCATCACCGTCACCACCATAGAGCGTGTCATTGCCGGCCCCACCGTAGAGCGTGTCATTGCCGGCACCGCCCTCGATGTAGTCATCACCCGCGCTACCGGTGATGGTGTCGTTGAATGCACTGCCGATGATCCGCTCGAATGCATCTTCAAGCACGTCACCGGCCGCTGCGCCGCCATGGGTTCCCGTCGCCAGGTTCAGCACCACGCCGGCCGTTGCCGATGCATAGGTCAGCGTATCGACACCGGCGCCTCCGGACAGGGTGTCGGCACCGGCACCGCCATCGAGGATATCGTCGCCATCGCCACCGCGCAGGATGTCGTTGCCGACGCCGCCGCGCAGCGTGTCATTGCCGATGGCCCCTTCCAGCAGGTCATTGCCGGCACCGCCATCGAGGATGTCATTGCCGGCGTCGCCGTACAGGCGATCATCACCGTCTTCGCCATACAGGTTGTCATCGCCATCACCGCCACGCAGCTCGTCGACGCCTGCGCCACCGTACAGCGTGTCTCGACCCAGCTCGCCCCACAGTTTGTCGTCGCCAGCCTCACCGCGCAGATTGTCATCGCCATCGCCGCCGTACAGGTCGTCGTTGCCACCGCCGCCGTTGATGATGTCGTTGCCGCCGAGCCCCTGGATCACGTCCCGGTTGGCCTGGCCGACCAGCGTTTCTCCAGCGGCAGTGCCGTACAGGTAGTCATCGCGGTTGACCACGGTGAAGACCAACTGCTTGCTGACGCTCAACCCGGCGCCGCCGCGATCGGTCGCGGTGACCGTCACGGTGACGTTGCTTCCCGCTTCATAGTCAACGATCGCACCGGCCTTCAGGCGCAGCTGGTTGCCGTTGATGATCTCGAAGCGGCTGTCGGACACGCTGTACACCATCGTGGCGAAATCACTGCCTGCCATGGTGTCTGGATCGGTGGCCGACAGCGTGCCGAGCAGGATCGCCGGCAGCGCAGTTCCGGTGGGAACCCGATCGGTTTCGCTGAGGCTGGTGGTGGTGGCCGCGAACACCACCGCCGTCGGTGCTTCATTCTCGTCTTCGATGGCATAGGTGAAGCTGAGCGTCGAAGCAGATGCCAGGCTGCCGTCGTACGCCCTCACGCTTGCGGTCAGCAGCACCTCCTTGATGCCGTCGCCATCCAGATCGACCAAGGTCGCGCCCTGGGCGGCGGCCAGCGTCTCGAAGTCGATCGCAACGCCCGCACGCACGCGTACCTGGTTACCCACAACCTCCAGCAGACCGCCCGGGTTGGTCACCAGCTGCAGGGTCGGCGTTGTCTTGTCAGGATCCCCGATCACGAAGGTGCCCACCAGCGTACCGGCGCCCGTCTTTTCACCGGCCAGTACGGGCGCGGTGTTCGGTGGCCGCGTCGGCGTGAACGGCGCCTCGTTGATGTTGCGTACGTCGATCGTGAAGTCCTTCTCGAACCACGCGCCGGCACCGTCGGTCACGCGCACCCGGATGGTGTGCGCGGTGGCGGTTTCATAGTCCAGCTTGGTGCCATCACGAACGCTCAGCGTGCCATTGGCCGCAATCTGGAAGCGGCCACCGCCGTCATTGACGAGGGTAAAGGTGGCTGTGTCCTCGGCGCCGTCACGGTCGACATGGCCAAAGCGGCCCAACGAAAGATTGTTGGCAGCGTTCTCGTCCACCGCCAGCGGCCCCGGCGCGAGGATGTCGCTGGGCGCGTCGTTGACCGAGCGCACCACCAGATCGACGATCTGGTCGGCGGTATTGCCGTCGGCATCGGTCACCCGGACCACGAAGCGGTCGGTGCCGTGGCGGTCTGCCGCCGGCGTATAGACCCAGGCACCCGTGGCCGCATTGAGGGCAACGGTCCCCATACCGGGTGCGGTGATCACCGTGTACCCGGTGATGTTCCCGTCATGGTCGACGGCATTGACGCTGCCACTGAGCGGCACGTCCTCATCGGTGGCCAGGTACTGCGTTTCGACCAGCGGTGCCGGCTTGCTCGAGTTCTGCCAGTAGCTGCCGAGCAGGCCCTGCAAGCTGGAGGACATCCCGGCCGGCACGGACGCCGACTCTGCCGCCATTGCCGCAAGCAGCGGCTCGGCGTGGGCGAGGAACAGCGAGCCTGCACCGGTCGCGATCTCGGTGATCCGGCTGGCGCCGGAGTAGTAGCCCGCGATAGTGATCCGGGTGCTGCCACCGATCACGCTGACCAGCAGATCGTTGCCCACCTTCTGCAGCCAGACCTCGTGGTTGGCCACGTTCTGCAGCACGATGCGATTGACGCCCAGTGCGTCTTCGATGCGGTCGTTGCCACCCTCCCGATCGAACAGGTAGGTGTCATTGCCATCACCGCCCCGCAGCAGGTCGTGGCCGGCCTCACCGGCCAGGGTGTCGTTGCCGGTCCCGCCATCCAGCAGGTCGTCGCCTGCGCCACCCACCAGGGTATCGTTGCCGGCCTCGCCGTAGAGCTGATCGTCTCCGTCCTGGCCCCCCAGGGTGTCATTACCTTCGCCGCCCCAGGCCTTGTCGTTGCCTACATCGCCGCTGATCTGGTCGTCGCCCAGCCCACCGTAAAGCTCGTCAGCACCCGCGCCACCGGCCAGCACATCGTTGCCCACGCCACCTTCAAGTCGGTCATCGCCGGCATCGCCGGACAACGCATCGTTGCCGTCGCCGCCCATCAGGGTGTCGTTGCCATCACCACCGATGAGCACGTCATCGCCCCCACGCCCATCCAGCCAGTCGTTGCCGCCCAGCCCGATCAGGCGATTCGCGCGTGAATCACCACTGATGGTATCGGCGAAGCCGTCGCTGCCAACCACGTTCTCCAGCGTGCTGACGCCGTTGACTGCAACCAGGGTATCGCCATCGGCGTGCCCGCCCGACAGAGTACCCGCAGCCAGGTCCAGCACCAGCGACGCAGTGGAGGTCACATAGCGGATGGTATCGCCATAGGCTTCACCCGCCACCGCCGCCTGGCCGAGGCTGATGCGATCGCTGCCGCCGTCGAGGATGTCGGCACCGGCGCCGCCCTCCAGCGTGTCGTCGCCGTCGCCGCCCCGCAGTGTGTCATTGCCATCACCACCGGACAGCACATCCAGCCCGATCCCGCCGTTGATGGTGTCGGCGCCGGTCCCGCCCAGAACGAAATCGTCCAGATCGGTGCCACCCTGCGCCAGCTGCCGCAGGTTGATCAGATCGACCACCAGGCCATCGCTGAGCTGCAGCTTTTCTACAAAGCGCTTTTCATTGTTTGCAGACTCCAGCAGGACTGACCCGTTCTGCGCCGCAGTGATGTCCAGGCGATTGCCGTTGGCGATCTTCAGGCTGAGATTGGAAAGGCTGATACCGGTCCCGAAGGACAGCGTATCGCTCCCCCCGTCGGCGTCCTGGAAGGCCTCACGGACAATCTGCAGGCCATTGTCGGAATTGCGCCAAGCGCCGCCCACCAGACGGCCTACGCCGAACGGCCAAGTCAACACCGGAGGCATCGCTGCCTGCTGGGTCGCGAACAGGAAGTCGATCTGCGCCGAACTCCTGTACACGACCTGGCCGGACTCGCGGCTGGTCAGGATCAGCTGATAGGCGTGCTTGCCACCCGCGCCCACCCCAAGGTAGTTCCAGGCTGCCGCATAGCCTGCGCCCACTTCGCCGCTTGCCGTGACGATCTCTTCCAGCGAGAAGGCCCCGTCGAAAATCTGGTCGTCACCGTCGCCAATGTTGTACTCATAGACATCGTCGCCCTCACCGCCATACAGCACGTCCGCGCCGCCGCCGCCGCGCAGCACGTCCGCGCCGATGCTGCCGCCGAGGCGGTCGGCACCGACACTGCCTTCAATACCCTCGATACTGCTGTAGGCATCGCCCTTGGCATCGCCGGTATTGGCGAACGTGCCTTCCAGGTAGACGCGCACCGCCGCGCTGCCCGCGTAGGACGCGATGTCCACGCCACCGCCACCGAACAGGGTGTCCGCGCCGGCACCGCCGTGCAGCAGATCGTCGCCCTGACCGCCGTACAGGATGTCGTCACCCGCACCGCCACGCAGCGTATCGTCGCCTTCGTTGCCCATCAGCAGGTCATTGCCCGCGCCGCCGTCGATGACGTCATCGCCACCGTTGCCGGTCAACCAGTCCTTGCCAGCCGTTCCGGCAATCGTGTCATTGCCATCGCCGCCCCCGAGCAGGGTCATGTCGGTGAGCGCATGGCGGCCGGTCGCGGCAAACACCATGTTCTCGATCGATCCACCCAGCGCGTACCAGTCCTTGATCGTGATCCGGTCACTGGACGCCGAGAGGCGCTCCTTCTCGCCATCGCGGCCGATCACCAGGCGCAGGTCATTGCCATCGCGCTGCAACATCACATCCTGGATGTCGATGCCAACGCCAAACTCCAGCGAATCAACGCCCGCATTGCGCGCAATCAGGCCATTGAGCGCGCCCTTGTGCCGGCGCAGTACCTGCGCCTCATCATTCCAGTCGTTGTGGCTGATCCAGGTGGAACCGTCGAAATAGACCACGCCGTCCTTGCTGACGGTGCCATCGGCATTGCGTACATAGCCGTTGACGTAGGCGCCCTTCTCCCAGACCAGATCCCAGTTGTCGACATAGTCGTCCATGACAATGTCGTCACCATCGCCGCGCTGGTAGCGGAAGACGTCATCGCCTTCACCGCCCACCACTTCGTCGTTGCCACGGCCGCCGACCACCAGGTCCGAACCCGTACCACCATACACCCGGTCATTGCCATCATCGCCAAACACCGTGTCGTTGCCCGCGCCACCCAGCACCTGATCGTTGCCGGAGCCGCCCATCACCCAGTCCTGGTCGCCATCGCCAGCAACGAAATCGTCGCCCGAGCCACCATTGCCGAAGTCATTGCCGGCCAGACCGCGGATCTCGTCATCGCCGGCGCCGCCATACAGGAAGTCCGCGCCGTAGGTACCCAGGATTACATCCGAGCCACCGGTGCCGATGATGTACGAGGTCATGTCGCCGATGCGAATGTCCTCACCGTCGGCAAACCGCAGCCACTCCACGCGATGCGAGGATTCGAACCAATCCTTGATGGTCAGCTCATCGCCGGTGAGAGTGGCGTTGCCGGCGGCGTCATAGCTGACCAAGGCAATGATCAGGTCGTTGCCGGCACCGCTGGCCGAGGAGCGACGCATCTGGATGTTCTGCAGCGACAGGCCGGTGCCGAACACGATCGCGTCCTCACCCCCCTTCACCGAGCCGTTGACCTCGTACTCGCCACCACCGGCCCAGTTGCGCGCCAGCTGTCCATTGGCGATCTTGGCGAGGCGGTCATTCAAGCTGTCGCCACTGCCGCGGATGGCCCCCGCCCCCTCTTCGTCGTAGACCACATCGCGGCCGTCACCGAGCCGGAACAGGTACTGGTCCGCGCCGCCCCCACCGAACAGGCGCGCTTCGCCATTGGCACCGCGATCATCGCCGGCGCCACCGCCGATGATGTCACCACCCTCGCCACCCACCAGCAGGTCGTTGCCGGCGCCACCTTCCAGCCAGTCCGAACCGGTGCTGCCATACAGGCGATCATCGCCGGCACCGCCGTCGAGATAGTTGCCGTTGCCACCACGCACAGCGATCGCCAGCGCCTGTGCGCCGGCATCACCGATGGCGAAGTTCACATTGGTGACATTGCCGGCGAACAGCACGTCATTGCCGTCACCGCCAAACAGCCAGTCATCGAGCAGGCCGCCCACCAGGGTATCGTTGCCGCTGCCTCCGAGCAGATCGTTGCCGAGGTCTCCACCCCGGACCAGATCGTCGCCTGCACCGGCATCGATGACGGCCGCGATCTCGATGCGATGCGTGGCCGAAGGGGTCTTGCCGTTGATCAGCAGGCCGGTGGTACTGGACAACGTTGCACCGTTGACGATGATGCTGTCGTTGCCGGCACTGCCGAGGATGCGATCCTTGTCTGCGGTAACGATGGTGTCGCCCAACGAGTGAACCTCGTCTCCAGTCCAGCTGACCAAAGTGCGCTTTCGTCCTCCATCGGGATCGAGCGCCAATGTCATATTGGAGGCAATCAGACCAATACCATCCACAACGCCATCTGCCAGCTGATCAAGCCACGCGGCGAACCCTCCCGTCCAATCAGATGCGGCACGCCGGTTGAGCCCAAGCTCTTCGACACGGACAAGTGTAATGGCCCACTGCGCGGCGAATCCGCTCTCGGGCGCTCCCGCAATCAGAGTGTTGATTTCCCACGGAGAGGCAATATATCTCGCATAGTCGGTAGCAACGGCCATGTCACCAAATAGATTGGTCGGACTGAAACTTGTCGGTGCATCCAGGCTGACAAGGTTCTTTCCAATGGCACGCTTGATGTATACATCTCCACCAATCATCCGATCGAGAAGATTGGACAGCGCCCGCACCGTACCGTAGGAAATTACATCCTCGGCCTTGGAGGTCGTGAATGACGGCTCCGACCAGTAGCGATACTTCTTGCCATACGTTCCATAGGTACCGCCATCTACCGTCGCGCCTGTTGCCAACCGGCTCCCGGATATCTCCAGAACCGCGTTCATGGTGCCTGCGACCTGATTGGCAAGCAGCGTAGCTCCGATACTCACGCCGCCTGAACGGGCGCGAACACCAGAGACGGCGAAGGTCGAATTCGCCTCGTCCCAGGTGACCGATGCCCAGGAGCGCGGCTTTCCGCTGGAGAACAGACTTCCGATCAATCCTCCGAATATGTACCCTACCAACGCACCAATGGCAGCGCCGATGGGGCCCGCATAGGTGGTGCCAACGGCCTGCAGCAGAGCACTCCAAGTTTGCGCCATCGTCGCACCAACATAGGCGCCCACGGCGGAGCCGATCTGAGCGCCTAGCTGTCCACCCACCGTTTCGAACTGGACGAGACTGGCGCCCAGGCGAGCGCCAATATATCCACCGATTGCGGTAAAGACCTGACCCGTTGACAAGCCATCTGTGATGCTGATCGTGGCGCCATCAGCAATCTTGATCGCGTTCTCAATGATCTGGCTGAGCGAGCTTGCAGCAACGCTCTGTCCGACCTCACCCAACGTTCCCTTGATGCCAAGCGAACTGATCAGCTCAGCCGTCAGATAGGCAGAAACCGTGCCAGCGGCGGCCCCTTGGAGGCTTGCTCGAAACTCCTCCGGGATATCAGAAAGCAGATCCAGGACGCCCGCCCGCGTCACGACCTTCGTTCCACCTGCAGCTGCAATCTCGGCCAGGTTCTTACCTACCGTCTTCAACGTGGCTGAAGCAAGCACCTTCCACAGCGGATCGTTGATCTTCAACGCAGAGGCGATCGCGCCGCCAATGGACCCGCCCAATCCCCCAGCCATGGTGATTCGCTGCAAGGTTTCACTGTCAACGGGGAGCTGCAACTGTGATGGGCTCCGCGGCTTCTGCGAAGCGTCACCCTTCCTATTGAAGACTCGCAATGGCCCACGGCCATCTGAGAAAATGAACTGGCTATCTCTTCCGCTGAAGTACAAGCCGTCTGCCTCAAGCGCCGATGCATTGCCGCCTATCGCCTCGAGATCAATCCGAACGTCACCAGGCTGGTTTCCCGCAGGCATCTGCCGCTGCATCTGCAGCTCGACTTCGATGATGTACTCCAGCTGGGGACCCAGGTAATAGTTCGGGTAATTGAGCCCCCCGGACTGGCCAAGCCCGGCGCCCGTGCCATCGTAGTAGCAGACTCCGAATCCCTCGACGTTCGGCGAAGTCCTGCTGGACTCAATGGAGTAGTTGCTGCGCATGGTGATGCCCTGTGCGAGCTTGTAACTACCATTGGGTTCCTTGACGATACATCCCGGTGGCATCGCCTGATACATCCTGGCCAGGAACGACTGCTGGTCGATGCCATTGTTGGAATTGAGCACGGCTCGTCCCCAAACCGCGTTCCACCCCCCGATCATCGCAATCGCTTCGTTTCGACGCGTGGCCTTAAGGTAAGCGTCCAAGATGGGCGTATAGTCTCTGACACCCTTCACGACCGAGAGTGCGTATACCTGCTGTCGGAATGTTTCAAGCGCTTTGGCGTTCTCAACTTCATAGATGCTATGTGCGGTTTCATGGCCGAGCACGAATGCCAGCGCATCCAACGCAGCTTCACCTCCAGCAGTGAACCGATCGCGACTTATGCGGATGACTCCGGATCCTGCGCTGTAGTGTCCTCCCTCTGTCGCACCGGAGGGAAGCAGTTCAATTCCCTTCAGGGTCCCATTCTTGGCGGATACGTTCAAACGAATCATGAGTTCGGGTGAACTCTCGATTGTCCGCCGAATGGTCTGCTCGGCCCTGGAGAACTGCCCCCCCTTTTGACGGAGACTCTGCAGTACGGCTTCAAGCTCATTGTTGATCGATGGCATGTTCAGAACTCCCGGGGACCGATGCTGATCGTTTCAACGCACTGATGGCGCTGACCATTGGTAGTGCTTGTGTATGTCCGGACCGCAACTTCCACGTTTCTGGCGCCGAGGTACCAGGTCTCGGGAAGCAGCGTTGATCTGACTGGCCCGCCCGTCATCCCGATGGCCCTGAGCCTCCGGGCAAACTGATCGGCATTGAACGTGCAGGTGTTCCTTGGCGTGGCAACGTAGGTGTCGAGAAGCGTTTGATAGCGACCGTTGCGAAACTCGGTTTGCATCCAGAAGGACCAGCCTTCGACAGTAATCCCTTCCCCTCTGCCGGAAGAGGGCAAGCCTTCTCCACGCCGCCATCTGACCCTCATTGCCTGTTCCAGCGCACTCGGCGGGATGCCCTTCCAGTGTTCCCCGCCCTGATGGGAGAGCAGTGCAACTAGGCGCTCCTGCAGATCCACCGACCTCACCGGGGCATGATCTCGTGCCTGTAGATGCCACGGGAGAAGAGCCAGTACAAGAATCAGACCAAGGAGCCGCATGGTTATACGGTCGCCATTTGAGACTTGAACACCGTTCTTCATCGCTCCCTCCCCGCCTCCTGCACACGCCGCGACAGCGGCGACAGCAGGTATTCAATGATGCGGCGATCACCGGTCTTGATCTCCGCCGTAGCGGCCAGGCCCGGCGCCAGCGCGCGACGCCTTCCATCCACCTCGATCCAGGGCTGCAGCAGGCGCACGCGGGCCGGGTAGCGCAACCCTTCCTTCTCGGTCTGTACCGCATCGCGGCCCACAGTCTCGACCACGCCATCCACCACACCGTAGCGGGTGAACGGATAGGCCTCCAGCTTCACCTCCACCGGCTGCCCGTCGCGGACGAAGCCGGCATCGCGATTGGGCAGCATCGCATCGACCACCAGCTCGCCGTCATGCGGCACCAGCACCATCAGCGCATCGGCCGGCTTCACCACACCGCCGATGGTGTGCACCTGCAGCTGCTGCACCACGCCGGTCACCGGTGCGCGCAGCACCGTGTGGCCGGCCTTGTCATGGGCCTTCTTCAATTCTTCGCCACGCAGCGCGCGCGCCGCTTCGGCCTCGGTCAGGGCATCCAATGCTTCGCGTGCGAACTCGCTGCGGCTCTTGCTCATCTGCTGGCTGGCCGCCAGTTGCGCTGCGGTCGCTTTGCGCTGCTCTTCGCGACGGATCGCCAGGTCTTGGCGCATGCCGACAACACGCTCCTTCACTTCGGCCACCTGCAGTCGCGGCACATAGTTGTCGCGGCTCAGTTCCTCCAGCTTGTTCAACTGATCGGTGGCCAGCGGCAGCTGCTCTTCCAACTTGGCGATCTCGGCCAGGATCATGCCGTGCTCGCCATCGCGCTGGCTACGCTCCTGCTGCAGCCCGCCCACGGTGGAATCGAACTCGCGCTGCTTGGCGGCCACCAGTGCCTGCTGGATGGCAACGATGCTGTCAGGCGTTCCCTCCGGTGCGATGAAGCGACCGGCCCGGCCAGCAACGTGGTCAACCACGGCCTGCGCCCGTGCCACATCGATCTGCGCGGTCAGCAACGCCTGGCGCGCCTGCTCGACTTCGGCATGGCTGACCGTCGGGTCCAGTTCGAGCAGCGGCGTGCCGGCCCTCACCGACTGCCCTTCGACCACATGGATCGCACGGACCACACCCTGGTCCGCGGCCTGGATCACCTTCACGTTGCCGCGCGGAATCACCTTGCCTTCGGCCACGGCGACCATGTCCAGGCGGCCAAGGCACGACCAGATCAATGCAATGGCCAGAAAGGCGATCAGCAACCAGAGAACGGTGCGGCCGATCGGGTTCGGTGGCTTTTCCAGGATCTCCAGCGCCGCCGGCAGGAAGTCCGGCGCCGCCGAATCGCGTTGGTCCGGCTGCGCACGCTCCGCGCGCAGGCTCTCGCGCAGGATGCCCAGGTGGTGCCTCAGTCCCTTCAACATGCGTGCTGTCCTTGGCTGGGCGCGTGGTGGTCAGTTCAGCGGGGCCGCCACGGCGGGCAGGCCCATCTGTTTGGTGTAGAGCAGTGAGTAACGGCCTCCCGCGCGCAGCAGATCCTCGTGCGTGCCGGTCTCGGTGATGCGGCCACGTTCGAGGGTCACGATGCGGTTGGCCTGGCGTACCGCCGACAGACGATGCGCGATGATGATCACGGTGCGGCCGGCGGACATCCGCTTGAGGTTGTCCTGGATGACTTCCTCGCTCTCCGCATCCAGCGCCGAGGTCGCCTCGTCGAAGATCAGGATCTTCGGATCGATCGCCAATGCACGCGCGATTGCCAGACGCTGCCGTTGGCCGCCGGAGAGATTGCCACCACGCTCGTCGATGCGTGTGTCGTAGGCCTCGGGCAGCTCCAGGATGAAATCGTGCGCACCAGCCAGCTTGGCCACTTCCACCACCCGGCTCATCGGCATCGCCGGGTCTGCCATGGCGATGTTCTCGCGCACGCTGCGGTTGAACAGCAGGTTTTCCTGCAGTACCACACCCACCTGCCGCCGCAGCCACGCCGGATCCACCATGGACAGATCGACACCATCCACCAGCACACGGCCACGCTCCGGGATGTGCAGGCGCTGGATCAGCTTGGTCAGGGTCGACTTGCCGGACCCCGAGGGGCCGACCACGCCGAGGATCTCACCTGGAGCGATCTCCAGACTGACCGACGACAACACTTCCTGTCCCTCAGGCCGATAGCGGAACGACACATGCTCCAGCGCGATGCGGCCATCTACTGCCGGCAGGCTGGCACGCGAGGGTGAGCTGGCCGGTTCGGTAGGGGAATTGAGGATGTCGCCCAGCCGCTCCACGGCAATGCGCGCCTGCTGGAAGTCCTGCGCCAACTGCGCCAGGCGCAGCACCGGTCCGGCAACCTGCCCGGCAAGCATGTTGAACGCCACCAGCTCGCCCACGGTCAGCTTGCCGTCAATCACCAGCCGCGCGCCGAAGAACAGCAGCGCCACCGTGGCCAGCTTGTGGATCAGCTGCACCGCCTGCGAACCCCAGTTGGCCAGCATGCTGGCGCGGAAGCTGGCCTGGATGTAGCCCGCCAGCTGCTTGTCCCAGCGGTTCTGCGCCTGCGGCTCGACCGCCAGCGCCTTGATGGTTTCCACACCGGTTACTGCTTCGACCAGGAACGACTGATTCTCGGCACCGCGCACGAACTTCTCATCCAGGCGGCGCCGCAGCATCGGCCCGACCACCATCACCACCACGGCGTACAGCGGCAGCGTGATCAGCACGATCAACAGCAATGCAGGGCTGTACAGCCACATCACGGCCAGGAACACGATGGCAAAGAACAGGTCCAGCACCACGGTCTGCGCCGAAGATGTGAGGAACTCGCGGATGGTCTCCAGTTCGCGCACGCGCGCCACCGAATCACCGACACGGCGCGCCTGGAAGTACGCCAGCGGCAGATGGGTGAGGTGCGAAAACAGCTTCGAGCCCAGCTCAGCATCCACACGGCTGGTCGTATGCGAGAACAGGTAAGTGCGCAGCCCGCCCATCACCACTTCAAACACCGAAACCACCAGCAGGCCCAGGGCGAGCACTTCCAGGGTGGTGATGCCCTTGTGCACCAGTACCTTGTCGATTACCACCTGGAAGAACAGCGGCGTGATCAGTGCCATCAACTGCAGGAAGAACGAGGCTACCAGCACGTCACGCAGCAGGCGGCGATACTTCACCAGGGCAGGAATGAACCAACCGACATCGAAGCGCCTCGCGGCGCCGGCCACGCTTTCACGCGTGGTCATCAGCAACAGGCGGCCATCGAACTCCTGCGAGAACTCGCCAAGGGACAGCGTGACCGGGCGTCCGTCGGCCGCCGCGTCGAAGCACAACACGTTCTCGGCGTCGGCCTTGAGCACGAGCGTATAGCGTCCGTCGGCCAGGCAGGCGATGGCGGGCAGCGGATGATCGCGCAGCGCGGTAACCCGCGCCTGTACCACGCGTGCTTTGACGTCCATCCGCTTGGCCAGGCGCAACAGATCCTGTGTATCGATACGGCCTTCGGGGTGGCCCAGCTGGTGCCGGAGCTGGTCGGGGTCGGCAGGCCGATCCAGAAACCCCAACAGGGCGACGAAGCACGCCAGCGCGCCTCCATCGTCCACGCACAGCGACTCCTGCAGATCGATCCCTGATCCGTTGCTGCCCACGTCAACTGCCTTGTTGTCCCCTGGTGCGCGGACTCTAGGGCCATGCCATGGCAGCTGTCCATCTGCTGAATGCGCTTTTGTGCAAATCGGGTCAAAGTGACAAGTTGGTCACATTTTTTAACATCAACCCCATTCATTCAGACAGGAGCGCACCTGCAAGCAGCGGGCCAGCCTCATGGCATCATGATCGCTGCACGTTCCCTATCAGTTCCCATGACAATCAAAGGCAAAGCCACCTCCCTGGACATCGCCCACCTGGCCGGGGTCTCCCAGCCCACCGTGTCGCGGGCCCTGCGTGGCAGCCCGATGGTCAATGCCGAGACCCGCGAGCGCATCCTGCGCATCGCCCGCGAGCTGAACTACAAGGTCGACAAGAACGCCTCCAGCCTGCGCCTGCGCAATGCGGGCACGCTGGCCCTGCTGTTCTTCGAAGACCCGACCAACGACGACTCGCTGATCAACCCGTTCTTCCATTCGATGCTGGGCTCGATCACCCGCGCCTGCGCCCTGCACGGGCAGGACCTGCTGGTTTCGTTCCAGCAGCTGTCCACCGACTGGCAGGCCGATTACGAGGACAGCAACAAGGCCGACGGCATCATCCTGCTCGGCTACGGCGACTACCACGAATCGCGCGACCGCCTGCAGCGGCTGGTCGAACAGGGTACGCACTTCGTGCGCTGGGGCGCCGCCCTGCCCGGCCAACCCGGCGTGTCGATCGGCAGCGACAACTTCCAGGGCGGGCATGACATCACCACCCACCTGCTGCAACAGGGCTGCCGCCGCATCGCCTTCCTCGGCCATGCCTCCAGCCACTACCCCGAATTCCAGGAGCGCTACCGCGGCCATGCCGCGGCCCTGCGGGACCACGGCCTGGCTGCCGAGGCGGCGCTGCAGCACGATGCGATCACCACCGAAGCCTCCGGCCAGGAGGCCTGCCAGGCACTGCTGGCGCGCGGCGAGCCGATCGATGCGATCTGCGCGGCCAGCGACCTGATCGCCATCGGCGCGATGCGGGCCCTGCGCGAAGCCGGCCTGCGGGTGCCGCAGGACGTGGCGGTGACCGGCTTCGACGACATCCCCTTGGCAGCATCGGTATCTCCCGCGCTGACCACCGTGCAGCAGGACACCAAGCAGGCCGGGCAACTGCTGGTGGAGCGCCTGCTGGCACTGATCGGCCGGCAGGCAGTGGACAGCCAGAGCATCCCGGTAAAGCTGGTGGTGCGGGAATCATCGCAGCGCGGGTAGTGTCGAGCTCGCTCGACCAGCGGATGCGACTCCAGTCGGGAAAGATCAGCCGAGCATGGCTCGGCGCTGCACAAAAACAGTCGAGCAGGCCCGACTCTACGGATTGCCGCCTGCCGTTTCAGGCATCGCGGTGCGAACCGCTGCGCTGAACTCGTCAAGCAGGAACGGCTTGGCGATCATCGCCATGCCCGCATCGAGGAAGGACGAGCGCTCCTGCGCCTTCTCCGCGTAGCCGGTCATGAACAGCACTGGCAAAGTCGGCCGCGAGTGACGGGCTATTTCGGCGAGCTGGCGGCCATTGAGCCCAGGCAGGCCGACGTCAGTGATCAACAGATCGATGCACTGGTTCGAAGTAAGGATCGGAAGCGCGGCGTCCGCATCGCCCACCACCTGGGCCTGGTACCCCAGGTCCTCGAGCACCACCGTGACCAGCATGCGCACCTGCTCATCATCCTCGACCACCAGGATCGACTGGCCAGCGCCGAGCCGGATGGCTTTGGCCTGAGCGGCCACCGCTTCGCTGGTCGCGGCCTCCACCAGTGGAATGAACAGGGAAATGGTGGTGCCCTCACCCAGGCGCGATTCGATCGCGATGTGACCACCGGACTGCTGCATGAAGCCATACACCATCGACATGCCCAGCCCGGTTCCCTTGCCGATGGGCTTGGTGGTGAAGAAAGGCTCGAATGCGCGCTCGACCACTTCCGGCGCCATGCCGGCGCCCGTGTCGGCGACTGCCACCACCGCATAGTGCCCTGCCGGCACTGCCGGATACTGGCCTGCATGCACATCTGCTTCCGCAGTGCGCAGGATCAGCTCGCCGCCATCAGGCATCGCGTCGCGTGCATTGATGGCCAGGTTCAGCACCGCACTTTCGAACTGGTTGGCATCCAGCGTGGCGTGCAGCGGCACCGGGCAGGTTTCGGTACGCAGCCGCACCGTTTCCCCGATCGTGCTGTGCAACAGGTGCTGCACCGATACCAGCAACGTGTTGATCTCCACCGGCCGCGCGTCCAGCGACTGCCTGCGCGAGAACGCGAGCAGGCGCTGGGTCAATGCGGCGGCACGCTGCGCCGAGGTGGTGGCCGTATCCAGGAAACGCTCCAGATCATCCACCCGCCCCATGTCCAGGCGCAGGCGCACGATGTCCAGCGCGGACAGGATGCCAGTCAACATGTTGTTGAAATCGTGCGCGATGCCACCGGTCAACTGGCCGATCGCTTCCATCTTCTGCGACTGCCGCAGGGCGGCCTCGCTGGCCTCGCGTGCAGCCATCTGCGCTTCCAGCTCACGCGTGCGCTCGGCCACCATGGCCTCCAGTGCATGTGCGTGCTGCTGGCTGTTGCTCAGGGCCAGCTTGGCGGCGGTGATATCGGTAACGAAGACGTGGAATCCGTCGACCCGGCCCTCGGTATCGGTGCGCGGCGAGTAACGCACTTCGCAGTCGCGCCGGCCGCGTAGTGGATGGGGCCAGGTGATCTCGAAGAGCGCCGCTTGGCCATCCAGCGCGCGCTCCATCGCCGCCCTGCGCTGCTGCCATACGGATTCGCCGATCACCTCGCGAACGTGCCTGCCGATCACCTCGCCGGTGGCGAGATCGAACCAGGTCTCATAGGCGCGGTTGGCGAAACGGAAGCACATCGAACGATCAACAAAGGCGATCAGGACCGGCATCGCATCGGCGATCAGGCGCAACTCGGTTTCACTGCGGGACAGTGCGGCCCGCCCGTCCGCCAATGCCGCCATCTGATCACGCACGAGGAACTGCTTGTCACGGGCCCGCAGTGCGCCCTGGACGGCACTGATCAGGGACATGCTGCCAAGCGGCCGGTCCATCTCCACCACGTTGATCGAAGCTGGCAACAGTGCCTCGCGGGTGGAACGGCGGTACGACCGCGCCGAGCGCAGCAGGATGAATGGAATATCCGACCAGGCCGGTTGCTGCTGCAATGCAGGCAGCATACCGTCGGCACCGCGCACCAACGCTTCCTGGGTCACCACCACCAGGCCGGTGCGATCATCCAGATGCTCGGCCAGCTCCTCCAGGTTGCCGGCGATGCGCGTTGCCAGCCCTACCCCCTCCAGTACCGCGGCAATGCTGTCGGCATCGCGTCCGAAGGGCGCCACGATGCGGACGACCGTGCAGCCTTCGTCCCTATCGGACATCGGACTGGCCCAGCAGCGCTGCGCTGTCACCCACGAATTCGGGCGTGCCGGTCAGGATGCCCTGGAAGTCTGCCAATGGCGCACTGACGGTGATGCCACGCCCGTCGATCTTCAGCTCACGGATGGTGTCTTCGTGCGCACCGCCGCGGTTCTTGATTACCGAAACGGCTTTGCGGATGCGCCCCTTGGCCTCGAAGAAACGGAACAGCACCACCGCATCGGCGATGTAGGACACATTGAGGCTGCCGGTGGACATGGTGCCCACCAGGCCATGCTGCGGATTGATCAGGAACGTCGCTACACCCTTCTGGTTGAGATAGGACAACATCTCGTGCAGCTGCAGCATCAGCTGCTTTTCCTGTGGCATTGCCGTGACATAGCCATTCAGGCTGTCGATCACCAGCACGCTGCAGTTGCGCTGCTCGACCGCCTTGCGCAGGTTCCAGGAAAACTCACCCGGCGACACCTCGGCCGGATCCATCTGCAGGATCTCCAGCAGGCCCGAGTGCAGATGCTTGTCCAGGTCGATGTCCAGTGCCGATGCACGCGCCAGCAAGGTACCAACCCGCTCGTCGAATTCGAAGATGCAGCAGCGTTCGCCACGCTCGCAGGCCGCCCACACGTACTGCAGGGCGACGTTGGTCTTGCCGCTGCCAGCGGGACCGGTCAACAGGGTCGAGGTTCCGCGCAGGGGGCCCCCGCCCAGCAGGCGATCGATCTCGTCGACGCCACTGCTCACCGGCGAACCCACGAACCGGTCGTGGTGCTCGGAGGCGATCAAGCGGGGGAAAATCTCGAGTCCTCCACGACGGATCACCATATCGTGGTAGCCCGCAATGAAATCCACGCCGCGCAGCTTCTGTACCTGCATGCGGCGCCGGGCCGGGCCGAAATCCAGGGTCAGGCGTTCCAGCGACAGCACGCCGTGGCACAGGCTGTGCAACTGCCCATCGCGCTCTTCGCCGGTAGAGGTCAGGTCATCGACCAGGATCACCGTAGCGCTCTTGGGCGCGAAGAACTGCTTCAACGCAAGGATCTGGCGCCGGTAGCGCAGAGAGTCCTGGGCCAGCAGGCGCAGTTCGGACAACGAATCGAACACCACGCGGGTGGGCCCGATGCTGTCCACCTTGGACATGATCAGATTGACCGTCTCGTCCAGCTCCATTTCCCACGAATGCAGCACCGACTGCAGGCGACCGTTGCCCATTGCGCCTTCAGCCGATCCCAGTTCGAACAGGTGCAGGCCATCCAGCGACCAGCCATGGGCAGCGGCGACTTCGCGCAGTTCCTCGGCGGTCTCGGACAACGTGATGTACAGGCAGCGTTCGCCGCGCCGCAGGCCTTCCAGCAGGAACTGAAGCGACAACGTGGTCTTGCCGGAACCCGGTGGCCCTTCCAGCAGATACAGCCGCGCCTGCGGAAGTCCGCCGCCAAGAATGCTGTCCAGTCCCTCTACTCCGGTAACAGTCCGCATGTACGCCTGCATGGCAATGGCCCTGAGAGGCGCAAAGACTATCGATGCCCCTGTCGACGTCCTGTGTGATCCGGCCGACCTTTCCCAACGCATTCAGGAAGACTTCACAGGCTGGCCCCCTGCCGCCTTGGCGAAGGCCCACGCACTGGAAGCCGCCCCTGTCGCGCCTTCAACGGTGGGGCGCCCTCACCTGCTACCCGCACGGCACCATGACCAACGGCGCATGACGGCAGCCCGGTTGCGGGTGATAAACAGCGCGATCACACACGGAAAGGTGTACGTCGCATGCTGAAGATCGATTCGCTGTCCAAGACGTACGCCAACGGCGTGCACGCTCTCAACAATGTCAGCCTGGACATCCCGCGCGGCATGTTCGGCCTGCTCGGGCCGAACGGCGCCGGCAAGTCTTCGCTGATGCGTACGCTGTCCACCCTGCAGGAGGCCGACAGCGGTTCGGCCATCCTCACCATTCCCGGCGAAGCGCCGATCGACGTACTGCGCGACAAGGACGCGGTGCGCCGCCGGCTGGGCTACCTGCCGCAGGATTTCGGCGTGTACCCGAAGGTCAGCGCGCTGGACCTGCTGGAACATTTCGCGGTGCTCAAGGGGCTGACCCAGCGCGCGCAGCGCCGCGAGGTGGTCGATGGTCTGCTGCAGCAGGTGAATCTGTGGGACGCGCGCAAGCGCAAGCTCGGCACGTACTCCGGCGGCATGCGCCAGCGCTTCGGCATTGCCCAGGCACTGCTCGGCGACCCGCGGCTGGTGATCGTCGACGAGCCCACCGCCGGCCTCGACCCCGAGGAACGCAATCGCTTCCTCAACCTGCTGGCAGCCATCGGCGAGAACGTGGCGGTGATCCTGTCCACCCACATCGTCGAGGACGTGACCGACCTGTGCCCCACCATGGCGATCATGAACAAGGGCCAGGTGCTGCTGACCGGGCGCCCCGCCGAAGCCATCGATGCTCTGCAGCAGCAGGTCTGGCGCAAGCAGGTCGATCCTTCGGAACTGGCCGACCATGAAGCACGCTACGTAGTGCTGTCGACCCGTCTGGTCGGTGGCCGCCCGGTGATCCACGTGCACAGTGCCAACGATCCCGGCGACGGCTTCGCGGCGGTGGCTCCCGACCTCGAGGACGTGTACTTCCAGCGCCTGCGCCTGCAGGCCCGTGCCCGCGCGGCAGCCTGAGCGGAGCACGCCATGATCCTCAACTTTTTCCGCTTCGAGCTGCGCGAGCAGCTGCGTTCTCCCCTGCTGTGGCTGCTGGCCGGCCTGTTCGCCCTGCTCGCCTTCGCCGCTGCCTCCAGCGACGCCGTGCAGATCGGTGGCGGCAGCGGCAACGTACACAGCAACGCGCCCACCGTGATCGCGCAGATGCTGGGCATCTTCACCCTGCTCGGCATGCTGGTCACCGCCCTGTTCGTCAGCAACGCGCTGCTGCGTGACTTCGAGCTCGGCACAGCCGAGCTGATCTTCGCCAGCCCGGTGAAGCGCCGCGACTACCTGGCTGGGCGCATCGCTGCCGCCCTGGCCGCCGGCTTGCTGGTCTACATCGTGATTGCGTTTGGCCTGTGGCTGGCGCCGTTCATGCCGTGGATCGATCCCGAACGCATGGGCCCGATCAGCTGGCAGGGCTATGCCTGGACCTTCGCGGTCATCGTCATCCCGAACCTGTTGTTCACCACCGCACTGCTGTCGCTGCTGGCAGCGCTGACCCGTTCGATCCTGTGGGTGTACATCGGGCTGGTGGCCTACCTGGTGCTGTACGGCGCCAGCGCGGCCCTGCTGCGCGACATCGACAACACGTGGATCGCAGTGCTGAGCGAGCCGCTGGGCATGCGTGCGCTCAGCCGCACGATCCGCTACTGGTCCACCGCCGAACGCAACAGCGGAATTCCCGAGTTGGCCGGCTACCTGCTGGCCAACCGCGCTCTGTGGCTGGGTGTGGCCGCCGCGCTGTTCGCCGCTACCTTCGCACTGTTCCGCACCGAACGCAGCGGCAGTGGCCGTCGTCGATGGGGCCGCAGGCAGGCGCAGCCGGTTGCCGATGCCAGTGCGGTCCGCCCGACCCGTGCAACACTGCCGCGCGTGGTACCGGCGTTCACCGCCACCACGGCGTGGCAGCAGTTCCTGCGCCAGGTCCGCTTCGATACACGTGGCGTGTTGCGCAGCGTGCCGTTCATCGTGCTGCTGGTACTGGGCCTGGCCAACTTCCTGCCCAGCGCGCTGTTCCGGCAGACGCTGTACGGCACCTCGATCTGGCCGGTCACCTCGCAGATGATCATGGGCCTGCAGGGTGCCTTCAGCTGGCTGCTGGTGATCATCGTGCTGTTCTTCGCCGGTGAACTGGTCTGGAAGGAACGCAGTGCGCGCATCAACGAAGTAACCGATGCCATGCCGGTGCCGAACTGGGTGCCGCTGCTGGCCAAGTTCACTGCCCTGCTGGCAGTGATCGTCTGCTTCCAGGCAGCCGGCGCGCTGGCCGCGATGAGCGTGCAGCTGGCCAAGGGCTACACGCATCTGGAGCCGCTGCTGTACCTGCGCAGCCTGGCGCTGGATTCGGTGGTCTACATCCTGATGGGCGGCCTGGCGCTGGTGCTGCAGGTGCTCACCAACAACAAGTTCGTCGGTTACGCATTGCTGATCGTGGTGATGATCGGCCAGGGTGTGCTCGGCCTGCTCGACTACACGCAGAACCTGTACAACTTTGGCAGTTGGCCCAACGCGCCCTATTCGGACATGAACGGCTACGGCCACTTCCTGACCGGACAGCTGGCGTTCCAGGGTTACTGGGCGCTGTTCCTGCTGACATTGATGTGCCTGGCCTCGGCGTTCTGGGTACGCGGTGTCAGCCAGGGCTTGCGCCAGCGTCTGGCCCTGGCCGGTCGTCGCCTGCGCGGTCCGACCGGCGCCTTCGCAGCACTGGCGGCACTGGCCTTCATCGGTGTGGGTGGCTGGCTGTACTGGAGCACCAACATCCGCAACGAGTTCCTCTCGCCCGACCAGCAGCTGGACCTGCAGGCCCGCTACGAGCGCGAGCTGTCGAAGTACCGCAATCTGCCGCAACCACGCATCGTGGCGGTGGACAACCGCGTGGACCTGTTTCCGGAATCGCAGTCGATGGTGATCGATGCGAACTGGACGGTGCGCAACACCCACGCCACGCCGATCCAGGACGTGCATGTATCGATGGGGGATGACAAGCAGCTGGTCGCGGTCGATCTGGGCGGGCAGACCCTGGCGATGCACGACGCTGACCTCGGCTACCGCATCTACCGTCTGGCCACGCCACTGAAGCCGGGTGAAAGCCGCAACGTCCATTTCCGGGTGGTGCAGAAGCCCAACGGCATTACCGCCGGCCAGGCACCGAGCAACATCGTGGACAACGGCACGTTCTTCAACAGCCGCGTGCTGCCCTCCTTCGGCTACAACGAAGGTGCGGAGATCAGCGACCGCAACGAGCGGCGCAAGCGTGACCTGGGTGAGCCGCGGCGCATGCCCAAGCTGGAAGACGAAGCCGCGCGTGCCAACACCTACATCTCCAACGATGCCGACTGGCTCGACTTCCGTACCACGGTCTGCACGGCGCCGGACCAGGTGGCGCTTGCCCCGGGCTACCTGCAGCACGAGACCACGGTGAACGGCCGGCGTTGCTTCAGCTACGCGATGGACCGCCCGATGCTGAACTTCTACGCCTACCTGTCGGCACGCTGGGAGGTACGCAAGGCGAAGTACAAGGACATCCCGATCGAGGTCTACTTCGACCCGGCGCACGGCTACAACGTGGACCGGATGATCGAAGCGGTACAGAAATCGCTGGCCTACTACGAAGCGAACTTCACGCCCTACCAGCACCGGCAGGTGCGCATCATCGAGTTCCCGGGCTATGCCCGCTTCGCGCAGTCGTTCGCCAATACCATCCCCTACTCCGAGGCCATCGGCTTCATCGCCGACCTGCGTGACCCGGACAAGGTGGACTATGTGTTCTACGTGACTGCGCACGAGATCGCACACCAGTGGTGGGCGCACCAGGTGATCGGTGCCAATGTGCAGGGCGCCACGGTCCTGTCCGAGTCGCTGTCGCAGTATTCGGCGCTGATGGTGATGGAGCAGGAGTACGGCCGCCAGCACATGCGCCAGTTCCTCAAGCGCGAGCTGGACGGCTACCTGTCTGGCCGCGGTGGCGAGGCCATTGAGGAGCAGCCGCTGGAGCGCGTGGAAAACCAGCAGTACATCCACTACCAGAAGGGTTCGCTGGTGTTCTACCGGCTGCGCGAGGAGATCGGCGAGCAGGCCCTGAACCGCGCCCTGAAGCGCTTCCTGCAGGACAAGGGCTACCAGCAACCCCCGTACACCACCTCACGCGAACTGCTGGGCTACATCCGTGCCGAGACCCCGGCTGATCGCCAGCAGCTGGTCACCGACCTGTTCGAGAAGATCAGCTTCTATGACAACCGGGTGCTGGCCGCCAGCGCGCGCAAGCGCGATGACGGCCGCTACGACGTGACCCTGGACCTGCACGCCGCAAAGCAGTACGCCGATGGCAAGGGTAAGGAGAGCGACGGGAAGATGGATGACTGGGTCGAGATCGGCGTGTTTGCCAACGGGCCTTCGGGCAAGGAACGCGACCAGAAGGTGCTGTATCTGCAGCGCCACCACATCACCAGCGCCGCGCCGAAGATCACGGTGACCGTGGATGAAAAGCCGGATGAAGCGGGCTTCGATCCGTACAACAAGCTGATCGACCGGGTGAGCGATGACAACCGGCGCAAGGTGACGCTGTGAAGTAATGGAGCGCCGGCGGTTGCGTCGGCGCTCCGCATGGCGCATGTAGTGCCGAGCCATGCTCGGCACAGCGCTTTCAGCGCACCGTGGCCTTCGGCCCCAGCAACGCAAGCAGCACATAGACCACGATCGAAGCGACGGTGCCGAGCACCGCCGGTACCCCGAAGGCCCAGGCCGAACGGCCCTGCTGGCGCGCCCACTGCGCCAGATGCCACGCCGCGCCCAGGTTGATCAGCCAGGCGATGACGAACACCGGCCACTGCACAATGCCCACCGCGCGCAGCAAGGGCATGGCCACCAGCGCGGCGGCGATGGCCGCGATCAGGAAGATCAGGGCCGACCGGGAATGGCGAGGTGCGGGGGCATTCATGCAGCCACCCTGCGCACCATCACCAGCACGCGATGGCCATGGCTGTCAGCTTCCTGCAGGGGCTTCCAGCCCAACCGAGCGTACAGGCCGCCATCCAGCGCTTCGGTCTGCAGATACAGGTCGGAAACGCCCATCCGCACCGCCTGCGCCGCGGCCTGTTCCACCAGCGCGCCAGCCAGCCCACGCCCGCGATGACTATCGGCCACGAACACGCTGCCCAGCCAATGCTCGTATTGCGGGAAAGCCGGCATCTCCCTGCGCTTGAGCTGCACCGCGCCGACCACCTGACCGTCATCGAAGGCGGCGATCAGGTGCGGAAAGCCTTCGGCATCCTGCGGCGGATTCAGCCGCTCCAGTTCCTGTTCAAGCGACAGACCGGCGTCCTGGCCCCATTCCGCGTGGTACCACCGGGCCAACTGCTGCCGTTCCGGTGCGTCGGCGGTTAATACCCTGAATTCCATGGCAATGCCTCTATCCCAATGTCATCCAAGGGGATCACGGACGGCGCTCGAAGGGAAGCCTTCTGCAGCGTCGAGCCATGCTCGACTCTGCAAACAGCACGGCGACGGCTCAGCCCTGGGCGAAGTCCTTCAGGATCTCGCCAACGCCACTGGGCGAGATCTCGAAGCCCAGAGGCGTACCCGGGTTGATCACGACACCGTAGCCGCTGGGCACCCGGCGCAGCACGTCCAGCGTCAGCCAGCGGATCTGGTGTTCGGCCTGCTGGCTGTAGATGCCCACCCGCGACGGATCAGTGAACACGGCCACATGCAGGGTGCCCTGCTTGTCGAACAGCAGCGGGTCGAAGCCACTGCCGTCAGGGGTGATCAGGCTGCCGGTCAGCAGCACCACCTCGGAGGCGACGAAGGCCGCCATGAAGGCGCGGATCGGCACCGCCCCGTCCATCGCCGCCTTCAGCAGGGTTTCGATCGGGGTCTGCGGGGCGAGGTCGGTCATGGCGATACTGCGGGGCGTGAGGGGCGCCTATTGTAGAGTCGAGCTTGCTCGACTGCTCGAAAAGCGTGCCAACCAAGGTTGGCACCCACCAGAGCGGTAGGCAGGTGCCAGGAATCCGGGGTTGCCGGCCAGCGGCCGGCACTACCGCCCCAGCCGCAGGTCCCGAGCCTGCTGGTCGGCCATCGCCTTGTCCAGCTCGGCCTGCAGCGCCGGCTGCTGCACGGCGGCATCCAGCACGTAGACCTTCACCCCGTGCGCCGGCACTTCCGCCTTCAGCGAGCCGTCCACCCGCAATGAACCGCCCTCCAGCGCGTCGCGCCAGTGGCCGTTCTGGACGAAACGCGCCACGGTGAAGGTCCTTGCCTGGTCACCTTTGTTCAGCAGCACCAGCGCGGTCTGCGCTACATCACCATGCTGCAGCACGCGGAAGAACACCGCCTCATCGCCCTTGAGGCGTTCGTTCACCTGCAGGCCGCGCTGCAGGGCCGGGATGGCTTCGCGCAGTTTGGCGATGCGCTGCAGCGGCGCGAAGATCGGGCTCTGCGGCGCAGCGTCCACGCGCGGCTGGCCGAAGTAGGCACGGTTGCCAGCGTGCTCGGCGCGGCCCCGCATGAAGCCGGTCTCCGAGCCGTAATAGACCACCGGAATGCCGCGCGCAGTGAACAGCCAGTTGTGCGCATCGATGAAGCCGCTGTCGCTGGCCTGTAGGCGTGGCATGTCGTGGTTGTCGTAGAAGCTCATCAGCTCGTACGGATTGGCGTACGGGCCGCCGGTCAGGTGCAGCGGCTCGGCCAGGGTTTCAAAGCCCTTGCCTGCGGTGCCGAAGGTCTGTTCCAGCGCGCCGCGCAACGGGAAATCCAGCACGCTTACGTTGGCATTGGACGGCCAGGTGTGTTCGGCGATGCTCGCCGCGTTGTAGTCGAACGCCTCGCCGAACATGAACATGCCCGGGTGCTGCGCGCGGATGCGGTTGACGAACTCATGCCACCACGGATGCGGCAGCCAGCCGATGGTATCGATGCGCAGCGCATCCACCCCCTGTGCAGTCCACTGCAGGTAGGCGCCCACCAGATAATCCATCACCGCCGGATTGTCCTGGTTGAAGTCGGACAGTTCAGCCAGGTTGCCATCGAAGATCGAGCCGTCCTTGCTGTCGACCGGACCGATGTTGTTGTAGAACGCGTGCAGCGGGTTGTGCTTCGGATCCAGTTTCTGCGGTGGCAGATTCTGGTGATCGGCGATCAGTGTGCCGTCCTTGGCGAAGATCTGGCCGAACTGCGGCTGCCGCTTGGGCATGGTCCAGGCCGGCGAACCATGGTTGCCGACGATGTCCAGCACTACCTTCAGGCCGGCGCCGTGCAGGCCCTTGGTCAACCCGGCGAAGTCCAGGTCGCGGCTGGGCAGGTGCTCGTCCAGCGTGTAGAAGTTGATGCCCCAGTAGCCGTGGTAGCCGGTCTTGCCACGATCGGTCAGCGTGCTGGTACAGCTGATCGGCTTGCTGCCGGTGAACGCTTCGTCCGGGTTGTCGACGATGGGCGTGATCCATACAGCGCCGAAGCCGAGGTTGCGGATGTACTGCGCATTGTCGAGCACGCCGCGGAAATCACCGCCGAGGTAGCCGATGTTTCCGTCCACCTTGTCCGGGCACGGCACCGGGATATCGAAGGTGCGGTGCTTGCCGCCCTGGTCGCGATGATCGTTGGACGGGTCGCCGTTGACGAAGCGGTCGGTGACCACGAAGTACACCGCATCGCTGGCGAACGGCTCGGTGGTGCCCACATAGTCCGGGCGTGGCGCGGCCGTCGCATGGCCGGCCAGCAGTACCAGAGAAACAGCAACAGACAGCGCACCACGCATCACACCACCTCCGGACGGGACGGAACCCGCAGCACGCACAGGCCGGCGACGAACAGGCTGCAGCCGCCCAGCACCAGCACATGCATCGGCTGGCCACCCAGCCAGGCGCGCAGGGCAAAGCCGAGCGCGCTGGCCGCAACCAGCTGCGGGATCACGATGAAGAAATTGAAGATGCCCATGTACACGCCCATCTTCGATGCCGGCACGCTGTCGGACAGCAGTGCGTATGGCAGCGAAAGAATGGACGCCCAGGCGAAGCCGACGCCGACCATCGACAGCAGCAGCCAGTGCGGGTCGCGGATGAACATCAGCGAGACCAGGCCGGCGCCGCCCAGCCACAGGTTGACCAGGTGGCTCCAGCGCAGGCCGATCGCACGCACCATCGGCGGGATCAGCACCGCGGCCAGCGCTGCGAAGCCGTTGTAGGCGCCGAACAGCACCCCCACCCAGTTGGCCCCCTCGTTGTAGGCTGCCGACTGCGGATCGGTCGAACCGAAGTGGGTACCGGCCACCGCGGCGGTGGTGTAGATCCACATCGCGAACAACGCGAACCACGAGAAGAACTGCACCCACGCCAGGCGGCGCATGGTGACCGGCATCGCGCGCAGGTCGCCGACGATGACGGCCAGCATGTGTGTGCCCGGCAGCGCACGGGCGAGCGCAAGCAGCAAGCCGTAACCCGCACACAAGCCCGCCAGCACGTACAGCATCTTGTCGCCCTGCCGCCAGGCGATCAGCAGCGCCAGCAACACGCCGAGCCCCAGCCACAGAGCCACCTGCGTCCACGGCGCCGGGCCACTGATGGCAGTCCCTGCGTGGTGCGCCGGCGGCTCGGCATCGTCGAAGCCAGCCAGCTCCGTTGGTGAGTACTCGCGGGTGCTGACCACCGTCCAGGTGATCGCCGCCAGCAGCACCACCGCACCGAAGTAGAACGCATAGCGCACGGTATCGGGCACTTCGCCGGCAGCTGCGGTGTTGGCCACGCCGAAGTGGGCGAGGATGAACGGCAGGAAGCTGGCGACGATGGCACCGATACCGATGAAGAAGCTCTGCATCGCGTAGCCGACCGGACGCTGGCGCGGCGCCAGCTGGTCACCGACGAAGGCGCGGAACGGTTCCATCGACACATTGATGGAGGCGTCCAGCACCCACAGCGTGCCAGCGGCAATCCACAGCGTTGGCGAGTTCGGCATCACCAGCAGGGCCAGTGTGGTCAGCACCGCACCGATCATGAAGAACGGACGGCGGCGGCCCCAGCGCGTCCAGGTGCGGTCGGACAGGTAGCCGATCACCGGCTGCACCAGCAGGCCGGTCAACGGCGCAGCGATCCACAGCCCCGGCACCGCGTCCATGTCCGCGCCCAGGGTCTCGAAGATGCGGCTGGCATTGGCGTTCTGCAGGGCGAAGCCAAACTGGATGCCGAGGAAACCGAAACACATGTTCCAGATCTGCCAGAACGACAGCTGCGGTTTGGCGGGACGACTCATCGTGCGCCCTCTTCCATCGCCACCGGCGCCACCTTCAGCGCCTGCACCTGGGCCTGGTTGAGCACACCATCACGCCCGCCCTTGCCGCCGGTGTAGTGCGCGAAGTGCTGCAGCGCGCTCATGTTGAAGCCAGCTTCAAGCGTGACCGTGCACCGCCCCTTGGGCACCGCGAACGTTGCCGAGGTCGAATCCTGCACCGCCACGCTGTGCGGCAGGGTGACCGTATGCCGCTGCAGCGGCTGGCCCGGGCACTGCAGCACCAACTGCTTCACCGCTGCGGTCACGCCGGTGTTGATCGGCCCGTTCGCGTTGCGGTACTGCAGGCGCAGGCGCACCTGCCCGGCCTGGGCCGCGGTGAACTGCCAGCGTTCCTCGCCCTTCAGCACCTGCTGCGGACCGACGCAGAGCATCGGGCTGTGCAGTGATTCCAATGCACCCTCGCGCCGGGTCAGGCTGAAGCAGTGCTGCAGGCCATCGTCGCTGATGTGCACCTGGCCATTGCTGGCAGCGACGACCCTGCCGTCCTTCCACAGAACCTGCCCAGTCGTGACCGGCACGCTCCAGCCAGCGCCATTGCGTATGGCCTGCGGAGTGGTTGGCGTTACCGGCGCACGCGCATTGGCGTCGGCGGTTGTGCCACCGAAGCCGGTCGCGGACGGGGCAGCCATCAGCTGCACCGTGGTCGTGTTGCCTTGGGTCAGCGTCCTGCCCGCCACCAGCAGGCCATCACCCAGCTGCTGCGGGCGCTCCAGCACGTAGTGCTTGCCACCGGCGTCCAGGCTGATGCGACGCTGCGTGCCGAACAGCTCCGGCACCAGCACGGCCGGCAGCTTGGGCCGCACGTGGCCATCGTCCTGCACGCCAAACACACCTTCGAGCACCATCGACAGATAGCCGGCCACCGACCACAGCTGGCGTTCGGAGTTGACCACCGGGCCGCTCAGCCCACCTTCCTCGACATGCACGGCCTGGCTGACCAGCTCGTAGTTCTCCATGTTGGAACCGGCGAGCGCTGCGCCCTGCATCAACGAGCGGATCTCGGCGGCGATGCGTGGTGCATCATCCAGTTGCCGCGCCGCACGCAGAGAGTACGCGCTGACGAACGGCCAGATCGCGCGATTGTGGTAGATCGGCTGCGGCGCCTCCTGCGGCCAGACCACCGGGCTGCCGGCCGGCCCCACCGGGTAGGCCGCCAGCGCACGGCGCGCACGCTCGCCCGGCAACACCTCGGCGAGGATGCCCAGCGACAGGCCGAGCAGATCAACCTTGGCATAGGGCACCGGGTGCGCGGCTTCACCGATGTAGCTCATGTACTGGCCCATGTCCTCGCGCCAGAAGCGCGCATCGATCTGCTGCGCCAGCGCATCGGCCCACGCCTTGTAGTCGGCCGCGCGGCCATCGCCATGCTGGCCGGCCAGGCGTTCGGCCAGGCGCAGCGCCTGGTAGTGCAGCACGTTGGTGGACAGCGCATAGGAGTCGCCGATGAAGCGCACGTCCTCGCGGGTCCAGTCCGGATAGGTCTGCTCACGCCAGTCCAGGAACGAGGTCTCGCCGCGATACAGGCCCATCTGCGCGTCGAACACCATCGCGCGGTCCTGCGCCAGCGTACCCTGCAGCGCTTGCCAGACCTGGTCGGCAAACGCGCGATCATCCAGCAGGTGGCGCGCCGCCAGGAACCACACCACGCGGTCGCTGCTGATCGGCCAGCTGCCGCCGGAACCGGTGTCCTGCGCGACGAACAGGCCGGGCGTGTGCCCATCGCGCGCCGCCGACAGCTTGAACTGCAGCGACTGCCGCGTGCGCTGCGGGTCCAGCCGCGCCAGCGCCAGATCGGCGGCGAAGCTGACATCACGGGTCCACACATAGGGCCAGCGCGCACCAGTCTGGAAGCACTCGCACGGCACCGGCCTGCCCTCATCGAATGCAGGATCGCGGATCGCATCCACGCGGTCCTGGTCCATCTCCTGCTGGGCCAGCGCGAACAACGCATCGAACATCACGCTGCCGGTCTGGCTGCGCATCGGCATGGGCGCAATGCGCACCTCACTCTTGGGCGCGTGCAGCACGAAGCTGCCGTTGGCAGCGGCTTCGGCGCGCGCCTGGCGGCCGTCGAATGTCAGGTCGGCCGCGTGCGCGGTCGTCCCCAGCGCTGCCCCCAGGGCAGCGGTCAGGCAAATGATCTTCAGCATCGAAGCGGCAGACCGGCTTGCGCCCGTCGACCTCCCTCCCTCTCTGCACCGTTGTGGGTCCGCACTGCCGTTGCCGGCGTGCGGGCGCGGCCCCTCCCTCAAGGTGCCTTGGCCCCATGGTAGACGCGGGGCTGTCGGCTGCGTCCAGCTGCATACGTATTCATGGCGTTGCGCGGTAGCGGGCCTGCCGTGCTGGCTTATGGTCCCGGTCTGCCAACGGCGCCTTGGGAGGGGAAATGCCGATGTCACCCACTGCTGTACGCGCGGTGTTCGCGCATGTGCTCGGACTGGCCCTGCTGGGCCTGGCCGCGCTGGCACATGCCGCGCCGCAGGTGGCCAGCGTCGAATCACCGGGAAAGGTGCTCAAGGTCAGTCTGGTGCTGGACGGTGGCACCGCGCGCTATCGCGTCGAGCGCTTCGGTGAGGTCGTGGTGGAGGATTCGAAGCTTGGCTTCGCCCTGCGCGACGGCCGGCTGGACCGTGATTTCGCACTGCTCGGCCAGCAGCGGCGCAGCCTCGATGACACCTGGGAGCAGCCTTGGGGCGAACGCCGGGCCACCCGCAACCACTTCAACGAGCTGACCGTGCAGCTGGCCGAGACCACCGGCAGCAAGCGCCGGCTGGATGTGGTGTTCCGCGTGTACGACGATGGCCTCGGCTTCCGCTACATATTCCCTGAGCAGCCGAACCTGCGCGAGGCGACCATCGATGACGAGCTGACCGAGTTCGCCATCGCACAGGATTCCACCGCGTGGTGGATCCCTGCCGGGGAACCGATCCACTATGAATACCTGTACCAGCGCACCCCGCTGCGCGAAGTGCCGCTCGTGCACACGCCGATGACCCTGCGCAGCCACGACGGCCTGCACGTGGCCATCCATGAGGCGGCACTGGTCGACTACGCGGGCATGTGGCTGCGCCGCACCGAGGGCCAGCGCCTGCGCGCCCAGCTGTCGCCCTCGGCCGAAGGCTGGAAGGTGCGCCGCGCCCTGCCCTTCGCCACGCCGTGGCGCACCCTGCAGATCGCCGACCGTGCAGGTGGCCTGGTCGAGTCGGACCTGATCCTCAACCTCAATGAGCCCAATGCGCTGGGCGACGTGAGCTGGGTGAAGCCGGCCAAGTACCTGGGCGTGTGGTGGTCGATGCACCTGGACAACGAGAGCTGGGCGACCGGCCCGAAGCATGCCGCCACCACCGCCAAGACGAAGAAGGTGATCGACTTCGCCGCCGCACACGGCTTCCGCGGCGTGCTGGTGGAAGGCTGGAATCCCGGCTGGGACGGTATGTGGGTGGGCAACGGCTACGACTTCGACTTCACCCGCGCCACGCCCGATTTCGATATCGAGGCGCTGTCCGCCTACGGCCTGAAGAAGGGCGTGCACCTGATCGGCCACCACGAAACCGGCTGCGCCATCGAGCACTACGAGGACCAGCTGGGCGCCGCGCTGGACCTGTATGCGCGGCTGGGCATTGACCAGTTCAAGACCGGCTACGTCTGCGATGACGGCCAGATCGACCGCCGCAATCCGTCCGGCGGCCCGCTGTGGCGCGAGTGGCACGACGGCCAGTTCATGGCCCGCCACCATCTGAAGGTGGTGCAGGAAGCCGCACAGCGGCACCTGTCGGTGAACCCGCACGAGCCGATCAAGGACACCGGCCTGCGTCGCACCTACCCGAACTGGATCTCGCGCGAAGGCGCGCGCGGCATGGAGTACAACGCCTGGGGCCAGCCACCGAATCCGCCGGAACACGAGGTCAACCTGGTGTTCACCCGTATGCTGGCCGGGCCGATGGACTACACCCCCGGCATCCTCAGCCTGAAGGGCCGCCACGGCCAGGCCATTCCCAGTACGTTGGCCCGCCAGCTGGCGCTGTACGTGGTGCTGTACAGCCCGATCCAGATGGCCGCCGACCTGCCCGATCACTACCTGCAGCACCGCGAGGCGTTCCGCTTCATCGAGGACGTGGCAGTGGACTGGGAGCAGAGCCGCGTGCTCAATGGCGAAGTGGGCGACTACGTGACGATCGTGCGCCGCGACCGCAACAGCCGTGACTGGTTCCTCGGCAGCATCACCGATGAACACGGCCGCGTGCTGCCGGTATCGCTGGGCTTCCTGGAACCGGGCGTGCGCTACCGCGCCGAAATCTACCGCGATGGCGACGGCGCTGATTTCCGCAGCAATCCGTTCGCGTTCAAGCGCGAAACACGCGAGGTGACCAGCGCCGATGCACTGACCCTGGTGCTGGCGCCGGGCGGTGGCCAGGCGATCCGGTTCACGCCGCTCTGAATGGAACGCTAGTGCCGGCCAGCGGCCGGCACTACCGCAAACAGGACCTGAAAGCGATTACAACCCTGCAAACGCCATTGAATACGTATGCAGGGTGATTCCCGCGAAGAATGCGCTGCCTACCATAGCGGCGACGACAGCGGCCACCGCGTCGCACGTCCACGGTCACTCCGGGACGTTCACGAATCGATCTGCAACATTGCCTGGGAGGGGAAAATGTTGAACCACAAGCGCAGCGCGCTGAGCATCGCGCTGGCCGTTGTCCTGGCGCCGACGCTGGCGTCGGCACAGTCCACGCAGAACACCACCACGCCGGCCGCCACCGCCGCCACCAACCTGGATACGGTGCAGGTCACCGGCATTCGCCGCGGCATCGAGAACGCGATCGCGATCAAGCAGGACGCCACCTCGGTGGTCGAAGCGATCTCCGCCGAAGACATCGGCAAACTGCCCGACGTCAGCATCGCCGAATCGATCTCGCGCCTGCCAGGCCTGGCCGCCCAGCGCGTTGCCGGCCGTGCGCAGGTGATCAGCGTGCGTGGCCTGTCACCCGACTTCGCCACCACGCTGCTCAATGGTCGCGAAGTGGTCAGCACCGGCGACAACCGCGGTGTCGAGTTCGACCAGTACCCATCCGAGCTGGTCAACGGCGTGACCGTCTACAAGACCCCCGACGCGGCGCTGGTCGGCCAGGGCCTGTCGGGCACCATCGACATGCAGACCGCACGTCCGCTCAGCTTCCCCGACCGCGTCATCGCCGTCAGCGGCCGCTACCAGAAGAGTTCATTGGGCCGCGCCGCCGACACCGACCCGTACGGCAACCGCTTCAGCGCCAGCTACATCGACCAGTTCCTGGACAAGACCCTCGGCATTGCCATCGGCTACGCGCACAGCGACATGCCGATCCAGGAAAACCAGGTGGGCCTGTACGAGCCGTGGACCACCGAGCACACCACCAACGGCAACCGCCCCGGCGTTGCCGCTGGCACCTACTTCACCGATGGCATCAAGGCACTGCGCCGCACCGGTAACAACAAGCGCGACGGTGTGATGGCCACGATCCAGTTCCGGCCGAACAACAGCTGGACCAGCACCTTCGATGCGTTCCATACCGAAGCAGAGCAGATCGACACCGCCAACCAGTTCGAGCTCAACCTCAGCAACTACAACGGCAACTACACCCCGGGCCTGCTGGTCAGCAACCCGCAGGTCAATGCCAATGGCACCTTCACCGGTGGCACCGCCAGTGGCGTGTACCCGCTGGTGCGCGGCATGTACAACAAGCGCAAGGACAAGATCGATGCGTTCGGCTGGAACAACGAGTTCACCTTCGGCAGCGTCAAGCTGGTCGCCGACCTGAACTATTCCAAGGCCACCCGCGACGAACTGAACCTGGAAAACAACCTGCAGCTGACCCCGATGCCGCAGCTGGATACGGTCGGTGTGCAGTTCCGCCAGGATGGCTTCTCGCAGATCAGCCCGGGCCTGAACTACTCCAACCCGGACGCGCTGTTCCTGACCAACACCATCTACGGTTCTGGTTACGGCAAGGTGCCGAAGGTGGAAGACCGCCTGAAGGGCGGCAAGCTGGCCGCGACCATCGCCCTGCCCGAAGCAATGGCGTCGTGGGCACCGGATCTGGATATCGGCGTGAACTATGCCGACCGCCGCAAGGTGAAGACCCAGTCCGAAGGCAACATCCTGCTCGGCGCGCAGGGCGATGCCAACATCGCATCGGATCTGCAGTACCGCCCGGTCAACCTCGGCTTCGCCGGCCTGGGCACCATCCCGGCCTGGAACGTGCCTGGCGCGGTCGGTCGCTACATGACCTTCAATCCGGTCGACAACCTGGACTACCTGATTCCCAAGTCGTGGACGGTGCAGGAAAAGATCACCACCGCCTGGGCGCGCCTGAACATCAACACCGATATCGGTGTGGTGGGCGTACGCGGCAATATCGGCGTGCAGATGCAGCACACCGACCAGAGCTCGGACTCGCGCTATTGGGACAGCTCGCAGGCGGCCGGCAACAACATCCAGCCCTACTCGGACGGCCGCAAGTACAACGACTGGCTGCCCAGCTTGAACCTGGCCTTCATGTTCCCGCATGAGCAGACCCTGCGTTTTGCTGCAGCCAAGCAGGTCGCGCGCCCGCGCGTGGACCAGATGCGCGCGGGCCTGGAGTTCGGCGTGGATACCGGTACCGGCCGCCCTGGCGGCAGTGGCGGCAACCCCCTGCTGGATCCGTGGCGTGCCACCGCGCTGGACCTGTCCTACGAGAAGTACTTCGGCGAGAAGGCCTACGTGGCCGCCGCGATCTTCTACAAGGACCTGAAGAGCTACGTCTACACCCAGTCGGTGGACAACTACGACTTCACCGGCCTGCTGGGCAACTATGTGCCGCCGCCGGGCATGGTGGTGCCGGTGCTGCCGACCGGCACCTTCTCGACCCCGGTGAACGGCAAGGGCGGCACCCTGAAGGGCCTGGAGCTGACCGCGTCGTTCCCGCTGGAAATGCTGACCGACAGCCTGCGTGGCTTCGGCGTGCAGGCCAGCGCGACCTTCAACAAGAGCGACATCCAGATCCTGGATCCGGAAAGCGCGTCCAGCGTGGGCACCGACCCGATCAGCCTGCCCGGCCTGTCCAAGCGCGTGTACAACTTCACTGCCTACTACGAGCGCAGTGGCTTTGAAGCACGCGTGAGCCAGCGCCGCCGTTCGGACTTCATCGGCGAGATCGGCAACTTCAACGGTAACCGCACCCTGCGCTACGTGGTGGGCGAGAACGTGACCGATGCCCAGGTCAGCTACACCTTCAGCGACAGCAGCACCCTGCGCGGCCTGACCCTGCTGCTGCAGGGAAGCAACCTGACCAACGAGCCGTACCGCACCTACGCCGGCAGCAAGGACCGCCCGCTGGAATACATCGAATGGGGCCGCACCTACATGCTGGGCGTGAACTACAAGTTCTGACCACGACCGGGTAGTGCCGGCCGCTGGCCGGCAACGACCCATCGGAAACCCGCTGCGCAGGCAGCGGGTTTTCTTTTGCGCGAATGCCGGCAGTAGATCCACGCCATGCGTGGATGCGTTTCGCCGGAATCCCGCCCACAAAAAAGGGACGGGGCGCTTCGGCCCCGTCCCCGCAAGTACCGCCACCGGAGAAAACGGTCAGCTGCGTCGGGCGCAATACACCGCGCGCGGCGGCAGCTGGAGTTCATTGCCCTGCACCGTGCCCGCATCCGGGCCCGGTACCGCCACCTGCTGCCAGTTGCCCGGCGGCAGCGGATGGCTCACCGCCTCGGCCGACAGGTTGAACGCCAGCAGGAGGGTTTCATCTGCAAGCATACGCTCGAACAGCAGCACTGGCTCGGCGCTTTCGATGAATCGGATGCTGCCATGCAGTAGCGCAGGCTGGCTATGCCGCCAGCCCAGGAATGCCCGGAACGCGGCCAGCACCGAGTGCGGATCCCGCTCCTGCACGGCCACCGCCACCGCCCGGTGCTCGGCCGGGATCGGCAGCCACGGCTGGCCCGTGGTGAAACCCGCCAGCGGCGCATCGGTCCACGGCAGCGGGGTGCGGCAGCCATCACGGCCCTTGAAGTTCGGCCAGAAGGTGATGCCATACGGGTCCTGCAGGGCCTCGAACGGCACCTCGGCCTCGGCCAGGCCCAGTTCCTCGCCCTGGTACAGACAGACCGAACCGCGCAGCGAGCACAGCATCGCCACAAGCATCCGCGCCAGGCGGGGATCGGCCGGGTGGCCGCCCCAGCGGCTGACCGCCCGCTCCACGTCGTGATTCGAAACCGCCCAGCACGGCCAGCCTTCGGTCATTGCCGCTTCCAGCCGCGAGACCGTGTCGCGGATGTAGGCCGCGCTGTAATCGTCCACCAGCAGCTCGAAGCTGTAGCCCATGTGCAGGCGGCCATCGCGGGTGTACTCGGCCGTGGTCGCCAGCGAGTCCTCCGAGGAGATCTCGCCCAGGCTCACCGCGCCCGGGTACTCGTCCAGCAGCGCGCGCAGCTGCTCCAGGAACGGCAGGTTTTCCGGCTGGGTGTTGTTGTAGTAGTGGTACTGGTAGGCGTACGGATTGTCCGCGCTGAAGCCGCGCCCTACCCGCTTTTCGGCCGGCTTGGCCGGGTTGTCGCGCAGCTGCGCATCGTGGAAGCAGAAGTTGATCGCGTCCAGGCGGAAGCCATCCACGCCACGGTCCAGCCAGAAGCGCACGTTGTCCAGGGTCGCATGCTGCACGTCCGGGTGATGGAAGTTCAGGTCCGGCTGGTCGACCAGGAAGTTGTGCAGGTAGTACTGCTCGCGGCGCGGCTCCCACTGCCAGGCGCCGCCGCCGAACAGCGACAGCCAGTTGTTGGGTGGGGTACCGTCCTCGCGCGGATCGGCCCAGACGTACCAGTCCGCCTTCGGGTTGGTGCGGTCCTGGCGGCTCTCGCGGAACCAGGCATGCTCGATCGAGGTGTGGCTCAGCACCTGGTCGATCATCACCTTCAGGCCCAACCCGTGGGCCTTGGCCAGCAGGCGGTCGAAGTCCTCCAGGCTGCCGAACAGCGGGTCGACGTCGCGGTAATCGGCGATGTCATAGCCGAAGTCGGCCATCGGCGATTTGAAGAACGGCGAGATCCAGATCGCGTCCACACCCAGCGCGGCGATGTGGTCCAGGCGCTGGATGATGCCGGGCAGGTCGCCTACCCCGTCGCCGTTGGCGTCGAGGAAACTGCGCGGATAGATCTGGTAGATGACGGCTCCGCGCCACCATGGATAGTGCGACATCGACAGCCCCCCTCCGGGCGTGCGGGACCCGCCGGGAGCGGGCCGAAATCCTGATGCCGCAAGCTTAGCGGTGGGTCCCCGGGCTTGGCGCAACCTGCATACGTATTCACGCGGGCGGCAGCCTTGGCCGGGCCAAGGACGTCGGCCAGCCCGGTTTGCGCCCGAATTCACAGGCAACGCCTATAATCAGCGATGAGCCTGAAAGCCTGATCGCATGACCATCACCGAAGACACCCGTCCCGCCCTGGGCCTGCCCCAGATCCAGTCGCTTGCCGCGGCCGACATGGCCGCCGTCGACGCCCTGATCCGGCGCCGGCTGTCCTCGGACGTCGTGCTGATCAACCAGATCGCCGATCACATCATTTCCGCCGGCGGCAAGCGCCTGCGCCCGATGCTGGTGATGCTGGCCGGCCATGCGGTCGGCCAGGCCGGCCCGGATCACCACCAGCTGGCGGCGATCATCGAGTTCATCCACACCTCCACCCTGCTGCACGACGACGTGGTGGACGAATCCAGCCTGCGCCGCGGCCGCAGCACCGCCAACGCGCTGTGGGGCAACGCACCCAGCGTGCTGGTCGGCGACTTCCTGTACTCGCGCAGCTTCCAGCTGATGGTCGAGCTGGAGCGCATGTCGGTGATGCAGATCCTGGCCGATGCCACCAACCGCATCGCCGAGGGTGAAGTGCTGCAGCTGCTGCACGTGCACAACCCGGATACCGACGAAGCGGCCTACCTGCGCGTGATCGAGCGCAAGACCGCGGTCCTGTTCGCTGCCGGTACCCGCCTGGGCGCGCTGGCCAGCGGCGTGGACGAAGCCACCCAGCAGGCCCTGTTCGACTACGGCATGCACCTGGGCTACGCGTTCCAGATCGCCGACGACGTGCTGGACTACTCGGCCAATGCCGAGGAGCTGGGCAAGAACCTGGGCGACGACCTCGCCGAGGGCAAGGCGACGCTGCCGCTGATCCACGCGATGGCCCACTCCGACGACGCCACCCGCGAGCGCCTGCGCACCATCGTGCAGGACGGCGACGCCTCGGCGATGCCGGAAGTGCTGGCCGCGATCCGCGCCACCGGCGGACTCGAGTACAGCCGTGCGCGTGCCGAGGAGTATGCCGAAGCCGCCGAGCGCGCGCTCGATGGCCTGGGCGACAACGATGCCGTGGCCGCCCTGCGCGGCCTGGCCCGCTACGCGGTGCAGCGTTCGCATTGACCAGCGGAGGTGTGCCGACCAACGGTCGGCACCCACAATGACCGGTAGGCGCCGACCGTTGGTCGGCACTGAAACATCGGTAGGTGCCGACCGTTGGTCGGCATATCTCTTCAGCGTTTCTCGAAGCGCTCCTCGAAGAACTCATCCAGCGCCTTCCACGCGCGCTTGGCCGCCCGTTCGTTGTACTGGCAGCCCGGCGGGCTGTTGGCATCGCGCTCCGCGAAGCAGTGCACTGCCCCGCTGTAGTTGGTGAATTCCCAGTCGACCTTGGCCGCGTTCATTTCCTTCTGGAAACCGGCGATGTCCTCGGCGCTCACGCTCTTGTCATCGGCGCCATTGAGCACCAGCACCGATGGGTGCGTGCCACCGGCCTGCGCCGGCAGCGGCGAACCCAGCCCGCCGTGCAGGCTGACCACACCGGCCAGCGGCGCACCGGCACGGGCCAGCTCCAGCACCGTGGTGCCGCCGAAACAGAAGCCCACCGCGCCGATCCGGCTCGCATCGAGCGGCGTCTTGCCGGCCTGGGCCTTGAGCACGTTCACCGCCTCCAGCGCGCGTGCGCGCAGCAGCGACCGGTCATTGCGCAGCTTGGTCGCCACCGGCCCGGCCTCGGCATCGGTCTTCGGCCGCACGCCCTTGCCGTACACATCGGCCACCAGCACCACGTAGTCATCGCCAGCCAGCTGTTTGGCCTTCTCGACCGCCGATTCGTTCACGCCCTTCCAGTTCGGCACCATCACCAGACCGGGACGCTTGTCGTTGTCGCCGTCGTCATAGACCAGCACGCCACTGAAGGTCGTGCCCTGGTGTTTCCACTCCACCGGTTGCGTCTTCATTGCCGCCCACGCCGGCATCGCCGCCAGCCCCAGCATCACCGCTACACCGCATCGCCAACGATTCATGCGCCTGCTCCGCAAGAAAAAGGGGACGGAGGGGATTAAGCCGTATTTGCCCCTCCCGCGTCGCATTCTGCATTGGCGACGTGACGCAGGTGTGGTTGAAGAAAAAGGGGACGGAGGGGATTAAGCCGTATTTGCCCCTCCCGCGTCGCATTCTGCATTGGCGACGTGACGCAGGTGTGGTTGGATACGACTTAATCCCCTCCGTCCCCTTTTTCGCATGAACCTGGTTGATCGCTTTCTGTCTGGCCTGATTCCACGCCTGCCTGCCGACGATGCCCCGCAGTGGGGCCACGTGCAGGGCGCCAACGCCGAAGACCTGCAGCGCCTGCGTGCGCAGTGGCCGCAGGTTCCGGACAGTCTGGTCGCGTTGCTGTCGCGCGTGGATGGCACGCACTTCCGCGAGTACCCCGGCGGCGAGGTCTGCGTGCTGATGCTCGGCTCGGACGTGGAGGAAGGTGGCTATCCGTACTACCTGCGTTCGGTGGCGCAGGTCTTCGAAGACCAGCGGCAGTGGGACGACAGCATCCGCTCGATCTACGAAGAGTGGCTGGACGACGAGCCGGAGATCCTCGGCGATGGCATCGACCCCGATCTGCCGATGGACCGTCGCCTGTGCTTCTCGCACTGCATGAACAACGGCGGCACCTCGATGCTCTACCTGGATTTCGACCCGGCACCAGGCGGCACCGTCGGCCAGGTGGTGCGCTACCTGCACGATCCGGACAGCCATGCAGTCATCGCGCCGAGCTTCGATGCGTACCTGCAGCAGTTGATTGATGGCGATTACGCGTTCATCGATCAGGACGACTGAAACCCAGCCGAGCGTGGGCTCGGCTCTACAGTAGATCCACGCCATGCGTGGATGGGATGCACAGGATCCCGCTGGGGTCAGAGCCCTTTCCTGCGGAAAGGGATCCGACCCCGGACCGGTGGCTCAAACGATGCCCAACCCCGGAATCGCGCTGTTGCTGTCCGGGTCGAAGCCGGCCAGCTCGGCGAAATGGCGACCACGAGCCACGTAATCGCGGTAGGCACCAAAACTCGGCGCGCCCGGCGACAGCAGCACCACCCCGCCCTGCGTACCCAGCGCCGCGCGTGCCAGCGCCATCGCTTCGGGCAGGTCACCGGCCGCGTGCAGGCCGAAGCGGCCGGCATCGGCCAGCGGCTGCAGCATCGCGTGGATGCGCGGGCCGTTGCTGCCCATGGTCACGATCTCCACCGGCGGCACGTCGTGGGCCATGTGCTGCATGAAATCGCTCCAGTCCAGGCCGCGATCATGTCCGCCCACCAGCAGCGCGATGCGCTGGCCGGCGAAGCACTCCAGCGCAGCCAGGCTGGCATGCGGCGTGGTGCTGATCGAATCGTTGACGTAGGTCAGGCCATCGGCCACGCCGATGCGCTGCAGGCGATTCGGCAACGGACGGAAGTCCTGCACCGCCGGCGCCAGCGCCACGGCATCCAGCCCCAGCGCTTCCAGAGCGGCCAGTACCGCGCACAGGTTGCCACGGTTGTGGCGGCCCGGCAGTGGCGTGTTGCGGGTGTCGAACACCGCCTGCTCACCGCGATGCACGATGTCACCGCGCATATGCCAACCCTGCGGCTGGTTGAACCAGACCACTTCGCTGTCAGGCAGAGACAGCGCGGCCAGATGCGGATCGGCGGCGTTGAGCACGGCGATGCGCGGTGCGGCTTCAGTCACCAGCCGCAGCTTGTCGTCGATGTAACGCTGCTCGCTGCCGTGCCAGTCCAGGTGTTCCGGGAACAGGTTCAGCACCACCGCCACCTGCGGGCGGGCGCCACTGCGGGCCACTTCGCCGGTCTGGTAACTGGACAGTTCCACCGCCCAGTACTCGGGCGCGGGTTGCGGGTCCAGCGCTTCCAGCAGCGGCAGGCCGATGTTGCCGACCAGGCCGGTGCGGTGGCCGGCGGCACGCAGCAGGTGCGCGACCAGCGCGGTGGTCGTGCTCTTGCCCTTGGTACCGGTCACGCACACGGTGTCGTGCACGATGCCATCAGCACCCGCATGCTCGGCAAACCACAGAGCAGTGCCGCCGATGAAAGTGGTGCCCTGCGCGGCGGCGGCCAGCGCGATTTGCTGGTAAGGGCTGATGCCCGGCGACTTGATCACCACATCGAAGGCAGCCAGCGCCTCGGCCGACGGCTCACCACGGACGTCCAGCGCACCGTGTGTTTCCGCACGCGCTGCCTCGACTTCGGCAGCTGGACAGAACAGGCTCAGGCCAAGCCCGGGCAGGCGCGAACGCAGCACCGCAAACGCGGCGCGGCCCTCGCGGCCCCAGCCCCACAGCGCAACGCGCTTTCCTTCAAGCTTCGAAATCTTCACGTACCCGTTCCCACAGCGCAGCCGGAATACGGTGTTCGCCCTGCAGCTGCAACAGCGGTGCCAGTTCCAGTTCGGCGGCATCCAACTGCGGCTGGATCTCATTGCAGAAGCGCTTCACCAGCACGTCTTCCTTCCACTCGGCGCGCTGCGCCAGGGTTGCCATCGCTGCGCGCGATTCGCGGCCTTCGCCTACACATTCGAACGGCTTATGGTCCTGGAATTCCAGCAGTGCGTCGAAGCCGCCAGCCTGCTCGATGTCATCCAGCAGGTTGCGACCGAAGATGCGTACCAGGCGCGTCTTGGGCATGAACGGGGCCAGCGCCAGGAACACGAAATGGCACTTTGGGCAGACGCCGCACCAGCGGTTCACCGGGCGCTCGCCGAGGATGTGGAAGTTGCGGTTGCAGCTGGAGAAGTGCGCGTCGTAGAAATCGGTCTTGGCGAACTGGCGCGCAACCGCCAACTCGGACATCGGCCGCAGCAGCGAGTAGTACTGCAGATCGGCGGCCAGCTGCTTCTGCACATGGCTGCCGAACGCCTGCTCGAACGCCCAGCCCTTGGACCACTGATGGTTGACTTCACCGGTGCCCGGAATCTGGCTGCCGTAGCTGGCCGAACGTTCGTTGGAGAACACCACCTGGTCCACGCCCTGCAGCAGCGCGGCCAGCACCATGATCGCCGAGTTCACCGCGGTAACCGGGATATGCCCGTTCCAGGCGCCCTGGCGGTTGAGCTCGAACAGTTCCGGCGCCAGCGCGCGGCCCAGGTTCAGCGTCGGCAGGCCGGTGCGCTCGGCACAGGCGCGGATCAGCTGCGAGCCACCGATCCAGGTCACCGTCTCGTCCACGCCGGCACGGCGCAGCGCTTCGATGCTGACCAGCGAATCCTTGCCGCCGCCAATTGCCACCAGCGCGTGCGGCTGCAGGCCCAGCACCGGTGCCTGCACCGCTTCGCCCTGTACCGGCAGGCGGAAGCGCCCGCGCAGGTTCAGGCCGTTGCGGTAGGCAAATTCGCCCAGGCCATTGAGGTAGACCGTCTCCACCAGCGCAGCGGTTTCGGCATCAATGTTGTAGCTGTCGATGCTGACCGTCTCCGGCACGCCCGCCTTGTAGTAGCTGACACCGGCAATCAGGTGCAGCAGCTGCAGCGCTCGCTGCACGGCGGCGGCACGCGCCTGGTCCAGTACGAACGGCGCGCCGGGAACGGTGATGGTTTCCACCATTTCCGGGCCGTCGTCGAAGGCGTAGACCAGCTTGGCCACGCCAGTGTCCGCGGCGAATTCGCAGCGGACGAAGCGGAAGCGGGAAACCTGGTGTTTATCGAAAGCAGTCATGGTGTATCCGGTCAGGCACCTGCCCGCGCGCAGGCGCGGGAGGTGTCGGTGGGCGGGTGCAGGGCGCGGAAGGCAGCGATCACTCGATCACGTCTTCGCGCGGCATCGCCCGCTGGTTGTAGGTGTTGGACATCACGTAGCCGTAGGCACCGGCATCGGCGATCAGCATCACATCGTCCGGCGCGGTTGACACCGGCAGCTTGCGGCGCTTGCCGAACACATCGCTGGATTCGCAGATCGGGCCGACCACATCAAACGCCGCTTCGGCATAACCGCCCTGGCGGCTGAGGTTCTCGATGTCATGCCAGGCGTCGTACAGCGCCGGGCGCATCAGGGTGTTCATGCCCGCATCCAGGCCGACCCGGCGCACGCCATCCTTCTCCACCACCTGGGTGGCATGGGTCAGCAGCACGCCCGATTCGGCCACCAGGAAGCGGCCCGGTTCGATCGCCAGACGGAACGCCGGATGCAGCGCCTTGACCTCGGCCAGACCCTCGGCCCAGGCCTCCAGGTCGAACGGCTCGTCTTCGTCGCTGTACGGAATCGGAAGGCCACCACCGATGTCGATGGTCTGTACGCTGCCGATGCGGCGGGCGAAACCGGCCAGCTCATCGCACATCAGGCGCCAGTGCTGCGCGGTTTCCACACCGCTGCCCAGGTGCGCATGCAGGCCGACCACGCGGGTGCCCAGTTCGGTAGCCGCGCGCACGAACTCGTCGACGCGGGCGATCGGCAGGCCGAACTTGGAATCCTTGCCACCGGTACGCACCTTGGCGTGGTGGCCCTCGCCACGACCCAGATCAACGCGCAGCCACAGCTCGCGGTTGCGGAACAGGTCCGGCCAGCGCTGCAGCGCCTCGACATTGTCGACGGTGACGGTCACGCCCAGCGCGAATGCCGCTTCGTATTCCTCGCGCGGGCAGAAGCTGGGGGTGAACAGCACGCGCTTGGGCGACAGTTCCGGCAGATGCTGGAACACGTGCTTCAGTTCGCCATGCGATACGCACTCCAGTCCAAAGCCCTCGGCTTCCAGCAGCTGCAGGATGGCCGGATGGCTGTTGGCCTTGATCGCGTAGTAGCGCTGGTCGATCGGCTTGATCGCCGCCAGCGCGCGGGCACGGGCACGTACGGTCGGCAGATGATAGACGTAGCGTGGCGTACCGGCATCGGCCAGCTGCAGCAGGTGCGCACGCTGGCCACGCCACCAAGGCGTACCACGCGGGCGCACCGTACCGGCAATCTCGCGCCAGCGCGGGCCGAACACTTCGGTCTCTTCCACCGGCATCGCGCCGCTGTCGATCAGTTCGGCGTGCAGGATCGGCAGCAGGCCATCGGCATCGGCTTCGTCGATGACGAAGGTCAGGTTCAGGTCGTTGGACGACTGCGAGATCATGTGCACGCGTTCGCGGCCGAAGGTCGCCCACACGTCCGACAGCTTGTGCAGCAGCGAGCGCATGCCGAGACCGACCAGGGTGATCGCTGCGCACGGCACGATCACCTTCACCTTGCAGATCTGCGACAGGTCGGCCGACAGCGCGGCCAGCACATCGGTGTTGACCAGGTTCTCGGAGGGATCCAGCGACACGGTGACATTGGTCTCGGCCGAGCCGATCAGGTCTACCGACAGGCCATGCTTCTTGAACAGATTGAACACGTCGGCCAGGAAGCCGACCTGCTGCCACATGCCGATGCCTTCCATCGACACCAGCACGATGCCGTTGCGACGGCTGATCGCCTTCACCCCCGGCACCGGCGCGGCATTGCCGTCGATGCTGGTACCCGGCAGTTCGGGACGCTCGGTATCGAGGATCGCCATCGGCACGCCAGCATCGCGGCACGGCTTGATCGAACGCGGGTGCAGCACCTTGGCACCGGTGGTGGCGATTTCCTGCGCTTCGTAATAGTCCAGCCGGGTCAGCAGCCGCGCATCCGGAACGTCCTTGGGATTGGCGCTGAACATGCCCGGCACGTCGGTCCAGATCTCCACGCGGCTGGCGCCGAGCAGCGCACCGAAGTACGCCGCCGAGGTATCCGAACCACCACGACCGAGGATGGCGGTGCCGCCGTCGGCGTGGCGCGAGATGAAGCCCTGGGTAATCAGCAGCCGGGTCGGCTGCGCGCGGAAGCGCTGCGCCCAGGCTGCGTCCGCACGCCACTGGCAATTCACCGACAGGCGCTGCGACCAGTCGCTCTGGTTCGGCTGTGGCGGCAGTGCATCCAGCCACTGGCGGGCATCCATCCAGCCGAAATCCAGGCCGCTGGCACGCAGGTAGGCCGCACCCAGGCTGGACGACAACAACTCGCCCTGGCCCAGTACCTCGGCCTGCCAGTCCAGCGGACGAGCAGCGGCGCGCGGGTCATCGAGCAGGCCCTGCAGCACGGCCAGTCGTTCGGCCAGCACCTCGGCGCCCAGCTCCAGTTCCTGCAGGAAGCCCTGGTGGCGCTCGACCAGCGCGGCCACGCGATCACGGCTGTCCGGCGCGCCATCGGCAATCGCGGTCAGTTCGTTGGTGACCCCGGACAGCGCCGACACCACCACCAGCACGCGCGAGCCGGTCTCTTCCGCGCGTTTTTTCGCCAGCTTCCCGATCGTGTCCCAGCGGTGACGACGCGACACCGAGGTGCCGCCGAACTTCAGTACGATCCAACGATCGACAAGGGGGGAAGCTGACATGGATTGGCTATGTAGAATGTGGGGAAGCCGCCCTCGGGGGCGGAACCTTTGATTCTAAGCGCAATATCCCCGTAGATGGCCGTCCTCCGTTACCTCCAGCTCGATGTCTTCGCCCCCCGCCCCGGTACCGGCAACCCCCTGGGCGCCGTGCTGGACGCCGACGATCTCTCCGGCGAGCAGATGCAGGCTCTGGCGGCCTGGCTGAACCTGTCCGAGACGGTGTTCTTCCTGCGCCCCAGCGCGCCCGACGCCGACTACCACATCCGCATCTTCACCCCGACCCGTGAGCTGGCTTTCGCCGGCCACCCCAGTGTTGGCGCGGCCTGGACGGCGGTGACCTGCGGCCTGGCCCAACCGCGCGAGGGTGCGCTGGTACAGCAGTGCGCCGCAGGGTTGCTGCCGGTACGGGTGAGCGGCCCGGCTGAGGCGCTGCAGATCCAGCTGGCCAGTCCGCCGGCGCGGCAACGGGCGACGACAGCCGACGGGGTGCCCGAAACGCTGCTGGCCCTCGCCGCCAACGGGCATGCGCCGGAACTATGGGACAACGGCGCGCGCTGGTGGCTTCTGCCGCTGCGCGATGCCACCACCGTACGCAACCTGGTGCCGGACATGGCCGCCCTGCGTGACTGGAGCCTGGCCACCGACGCAACCGGCGTGGCCGTGTTCGCTGACGAAGCCGGTACTGACCATTCCCGCGTGGTGCGCGCGTTCTGCCCTGCGGATGCGGCCAGCGTGCCCGAGGATCCGGTGACCGGCAGCGCCAATGCCCTGATCGGCGCCTGGCTGCGGCAGCGCAACGCCCTGCCCGGCCGCGAGGGCTGCTACGAGGCCAGCCAGGGCCGCGAAGTCGGCCGCGATGGCCGCGTACAGGTAAAAGTCGATGCAGAGGGCACGGTCTGGATCGGCGGCCAGGTGCAGCCGGTCATCGACGGCAACATCCGCTGGTAGCGCCGGGCCATGCCCGGCGGCCTTGCCGCGCTGCGCACTCGCGGGGCATGGCCCCGCGCTACCGTATTCCCCTTCATTCCTGGAGTTTCAACCCGATGACCACCCGCCGTTTCCTGCAGCTGGATGTGTTCTCGCCGCGCCCCGGCGCGGGTAATCCGCTGGCCGTGGTACTCGATGCCGAAGGCCTGGACGACGCCAGCATGCAGGCCATCGCGCGCTGGACGCGCCTGCCGGAAACCACCTTCGTGTTCCCGCCGCAGGCCGCCGGCGCCAGCTATCGGCTGCGCATGTTCAGCCCGCAGAAGGAAGTACCGTTCGCCGGCCACCCCAGCGTCGGCACCGCGCACGCGGTACTGCAGGCAAACCTGGCCGCGCCGGTCGACGGCGTCCTTGTGCAGGACGGCATTGCCGGCGCGCTGCCGCTACGCGTCAGTGGCGAGGCTGCGCAGCAGCGCATCGCCATACGCACCCCGCGCGCGCAGCTGGCCGAGACCGCCGACGCCACCGATCCACGCCTGCAGGCAGTCCTGGAAGGGTGGCCGCTGGGCACGCTGCCGCCGGCACGCATGCAGGGCGGGCGCAGCTGGTGGGTGGTGCAGGTAGCCGATGAGGCCGCGTTGCGCGCGCTGCAGCCGGACTGGGATGCGGTGGCCGCACTGGCTGAGTCCACCGACAGCATGGGCCTGTTCGCCTATGCCTTCAGCGATGGCAGCGAGGGGTTCGACCTGGCGGTGCGCGCCTTCGTCGGCAACGGCCGTCGCTTCGAAGACGCCGCTTCCGGCGCCGCCAACGCCGTGCTCGCCGCATGGCTGGACCTGCGCGACGCCTTGCCCAAGGGCCGCGCACCGTTTGAAGTCAGCCAGGGTCGCGAAGTCGGTCACGATGCGCGCTTGACCCTTTTCGTCGATGAAGACGGGGAAGTCTGGTCCGGTGGGCAGGTTCAGACAGTGATCAGCGGCACCATTGATTGGTGATCCCGTACGGCGTGGTGGCGCCGGGCCATGCCCGGCGCTACCGACCTCAACCCAGCTCGGCTTCCAGGCTGATCGGCACCGCGCTCAGCGCCTTGGACACCGGGCAGTTCTGCTTGGCGTCATCGGCAATGGCACGGAACTGTGCCGCATCGATGCCGGGCACCACGGCCTTCACTTTCAGCCGGATCTGCGACAGCTGCGGGCCGCCTTCCAGTGACAGATCGACCTTGGCCTCGGTATCCAGCGAGGTCGGGGTGAAGCCGGCTTCGCCGAGCTTGGCCGACAGCGCCATGGTGAAACAGCCTGCATGTGCAGCAGCGATCAGCTCTTCCGGATTGGTGCCTTTTTCGTCGCCGAAACGGCTGTTGAAGCCATAGCGCGTCTTGTCCAGCAGGCCACTCTGCGGCGTGCTCAACTGTCCCTTGCCTGACTTCAGATCGCCTTCCCAGTGCGCGGTGGCGTGTCGCGAGATTCCCATGTGCTGCTCCTGCGTGGCGGTGATGAACGTTTACCCTCGCACGGCATGCGTTAGCCCTGCGTCGCTCCGCTGCACGCCGGACGTCACCCTGGACGCAGGCACGTGGACACTTCCTCGCCATGAGAACGCGCATTTTTCCCTTGTTTTCAGTAATTTCGCGCATCCCCGTGCGACCGGGACGAGCATTGCCGGCCGCACCGCGGTACCCCCAGCCCCCACCACCGGCCATGTACTGAATCGGCCTGGATATGAAAAAACATGCACTTTCCGCACTCCAGGCTATTGGCGGCGCCCGAGAGTTGCCCTACATTGCGCTTGCCGACGGGGTTCGGCGCCGACCAAACAACCAACCGTTCACGGAACAGGAAACCATGGCAAAGACCGCTAAGAAGGCTGCCCCGAAGAAGGCAGTGAAGAAAGTCGCGACGAAGGCAGCCGCCAAGCCGGCCGCTCCGAAGCCGATCAAGGAAGTGCTGACCAAGTCCGGCCTGGTTGCACACATCGCTGAAGCCTCCGGCGTCATCGCCAAGGACGTCCGCGCTGTGCTGGCCTCGCTGGAAAGCGCTGTCGCCTCCTCGGTGCACAAGAAGGGCGCTGGCTCGTTCACCCTGCCGGGCCTGCTGAAGATCAGCACCGTCAATGTGCCGGCCAAGCCGAAGCGCAAGGGCATCAACCCGTTCACCAAGGAAGAACAGTGGTTCGCCGCCAAGCCGGCCACCACCAAGCTGAAGGTGCGTCCGCTGAAGAAGCTGAAGGACGCTGCGCTGTAAGCGCGCGCCCCAACGCGGATTCCGACGGGACGGCTCAGGCCGTCCCGTTTTTTTTGTCCGAACCGCAGGCCGCAACACAGCGTTGCCGCAGCCAGCGGATTGCCCGCACAGGCCCGCCGCCATTGGATGAGCGTGTTACCTGCCGGCACGGAACCTACCGGGTGGAACACTGCGTGCAGCGCCGGCCATCGCCGCCGGCCGTGGCCTTGCCTATCGTGGGCACATCCTCCACAGCTACGGCGAGCACACCCTCATGGCCAGCCCCTCCACCCGCTACCGGATCTCGGTGACCCCCATCGAAAAGGACGGGGTGCAGTGCACCGGGCGCTGCACCATCGAACTGGAGCACCGCGCCAGCCGCGACCTGATGCGCCTGCTGGAAGCTGCACCGCGCACCGCTGGGCTCAGCGGCGACGAGCGTGCGACAGTCGTGATCGCCACCCAGCTGCTGCGCGATATCGTGCAGCGCCATGCCGAAACCGAAGGCCACGCACTGGGCGCGATCGCCACGCAGGTGCTGCCGGCGCTGGATGCGCTGGAACAGCTGCCGTCCTCCCGCTGAGACCGGCGCAGTCGATACACTGCCCTCCTTCACGTCGCCCCGGGGAGGAGGCAGGCATGCGCAGGTTCCTGTTGTTGATCGCGCCGCTGGTGCTGTTCGGCTGTTCGCGGCCGGAGGCGCAACCGGATCCAACCAGCGCTCCTGCGCCGCCGCCGGCTCCGGCCGCTGCCAGTGCAGAGGCCGAAGCGCCCGCACTGCAAGCCACCGCGGTCGACCCGCTGTTTGCCGCCGTCGCGGCCGAAGCCGAGCTCCCGGCCGCAATGCTCAATCGCTATGTCATGGCACTGCTCAACCGGGACCGCAAAGGCGCCGATGCCGCCTGGACCTTCCCGCCCAGCGATGCACGACGCGCGGACGACGCCGCGTTGCGCCAGCTGGAGGACGTCCGCAGCCTGCGCCTGACGACCGGGTCGCCGATCGCCCGCGATGGCCACCAGCCACCACAGCTGCTGGAGATCCCGGTACAGATCCGTGCAGCGACCCCCCAGGGCACGTTCCGCTTCGGCGGCTGGTACCGGGTGCACCCCAGCAGCGATGGCCGCGCCTGGCAGATCCAGTCGGCGCAACTGCGGCCAACGCTGGACTGAACCGTTGCAGCGGCATGCACGCACGATTCAGCCGGCAAGGCTACTCTTTGATCCATCCATTCTGCATTCACCGGTCACCGCCATGCGCCTGCGTTCCCTGATGACCCGCCTTGCCGCCTCCACCGTACTGATCGCCGCGGCGATCGGCGCGCAGGCCGCCCCTTCCATTTCCGGCCGCGAACTGTCGGTCGGCGCCAGCGATGTGCAGCAGTACCTCGATGGCAGTTTCCCCCGTACCCAGGACGCCCTGGGTGGCCTGATCGCGCTGACCATGAGCCATCCGCAGCTGAGCCTGCCGGCCGGCGAACGACTGAACCTGGGCATGGATGTGGCACTGGCGACCGCTGGCGGCAACCCGGCCAAGCTCGGTACGGTGAAGCTCAGCAGCGGCCTGCGCTACGACGCACAGACCCAGGGTTTCCATCTGCAGCAGCCCAGCGTCGATGACTTCACTCCGGCCAACCAGGGCGGTCGCCTCGACTCGCGCACCCGCGGCCTGCTCAATGCCTGGCTGAGCGACTACGCCCAGCGCGAGCCAATCTACAAGCTGGACCCGGCCATGGCCGGCGTGCTCGGTGCACTGCAGGTGCAGTCGGCACAGGTGAAGAACGGCAAGCTGGTGGTCACCTTCAACCAGAACCTGGGCAACCTGGTACCGGCAGGCGTGCTCGGAAAATAAAACAAGGCAGCGCCGGGCCATGCCCGGCGGCTTCTGATTCTCCCGCGCACCGCGATCGCCGGGCATGGCCCGGCGCTACCGCAATCAGCGCTTGGGCTGCAGCATGGTGCCGGTGCACTTGGGCGAACCGCAGCGGCACTCCCAGATCTTCTTCAGCTTGGCCGTATGGCGCTCGGCCAGGGTGATGCCGTAGTTGTAGGTCAGCTCTTCGCCCGCCTTGATATCGCGCAGTGCCTCGATGAAGACCTTGTCGCCGCGGCTGTCGCCGTCCTCGTCTTCCTCGATCACCGCCTCGCAGTTCGGGTCGCAGCTGTGGTTGATCCAGCGCGCGTCGTTGCCCTTGTAGTTGGCATCGATCACCCAGTCGTCGTTGAGGGTGAACAGGAAGGTATGGCCACTTTCAACATCGCCGCTGTCATCGGCATCGACGTCGCCGTGGCTGCGCAGCAGGCCCTTGTACTGGATCACGCGCTCGCCCTGCTTGATCGGGGCCACGGAAAACACACCGTTGCCGTGGATGGCGGACTTGCGGGCTTGGATCTTCTTGGGCATCGGCAAGGGAGGTCTGCAGCGAAAGGAACGTTGATTCTCGCCCATTCCGGGTGATTGCGAAAATCATCCCGTTGGCTCAGCATTGGCGCCCTGGCAACGGCCCCGGTGAGTGCTCCCGGCCCGGCCCCCGGCGCCAGCTGAATGCCCGGCTTGGATGGTGGCGAATAAAAGCGTACAATTTCAGTCCGCTTTAAGAACCGCTCGCATCCCCATGTTGCGCGTCACCAAACTCACCGATTACGCCACCGTGGTACTGACCGTACTCGCCGCCCGCCCGGGCGAGGTGCTCAGTGCCACCGAGCTGGCCGAATTCACTGGTCTGGAACCGCCGACCGTCAGCAAGGTACTCAAGCCGCTGGCCCAGGCCGGCCTGGTCGAGGGCCTGCGCGGCGTCCGTGGCGGCTACCGGCTGACCCGCGCGGCCGTCGAGATCTCGCTGTTCGAAGTGGTCGAAGCGATGGAAGGGCCGCTGGCCCTGACCGAATGCAGCCACGACCACCACCAGTGCGGCATGGCGCCCAAGTGCGGCGCGCGCAGCAGCTGGCGGCTGATCAACGACGTGGTCTCCGAGGCCCTGCGCGACGTCACCCTCGCCCAGATTCTCCCCCCTCTCCCCCTTGCCGATGACGAACAGCGCCGCACCATCGCTGTCGACGTCGTCTCCTGATCCGTAGGCAGCCCCCCATGGCCACCGAAACCATCGAAAACGTCGCCCACGACGACACCCCCAACCGCGAGATCCACGAGCAGCTCGGCCGCAAGTATTCGGCCGGCTTCATCACGGACATCGAATCAGACTCCCTTCCCGCCGGCCTGGACGAGGACACCATCCGTGCCCTGTCGGCCAAGAAGGAAGAGCCGGAATGGATGACGCAGTGGCGCCTGGACGCCTACCGCCACTTCCTGACCATGCCGATGCCGAACTGGGCCAAGCTGCAGATCGCCCCGATCGATCTGCAGGCGCTCAGCTACTACTCCGCGCCGAAGGGCCCGAAGTACGCCTCGCTGGATGACGTGCCCAAGGAACTGCTCGACACCTACGACAAGCTGGGCGTGCCGCTGCACGAGCGCGCCAAGCTGGCCGGCGTGGCGGTGGACGCGGTGTTCGACTCGGTGTCCGTCGGCACCACCTTCCGCAAGGAACTGGCCGAGAAGGGCATCGTGTTCTGCTCGATGTCCGAAGCGATCAAGGAACATCCGGAGCTGGTCAAGCAGTACCTCGGCACCGTGGTGCCGGTCGGCGACAACTATTTCGCCGCGCTCAATTCGGCGGTGTTCTCCGATGGCAGCTTCGTGTTCATCCCCAAGGGCGTGCGTTGCCCGATGGAGCTGAGCACCTATTTCCGCATCAACGCCGGCCACACCGGCCAGTTCGAGCGCACGCTGATCATCTGCGAGGACAAGGCGTACGTGTCCTACCTGGAAGGCTGCACCGCGCCGATGCGCGACGAGAACCAGCTGCATGCGGCGGTGGTCGAGCTGGTCGCGCTGGAAGATGCGGAAATCAAGTACTCCACGGTGCAGAACTGGTACCCGGGCGACGAGAACGGCGTCGGCGGCATCTACAACTTCGTCACCAAGCGTGCCGAATGCCGCGGCGCACGCAGCAAGGTCACCTGGACCCAGGTCGAGACCGGCTCGGCGATCACCTGGAAGTACCCGTCCTGCGTGCTGCTGGGCGACGACTCCGTCGGTGAGTTCCACTCGGTGGCGCTGACCCACCACCGCCAGCAGGCCGACACCGGCACCAAGATGATCCACATCGGCAAGCGCACCAAGAGCAAGATCATCAGCAAGGGCATCAGCGCCGGCCGCGGACAGAACACCTACCGCGGCCTGGTCCGGGTCGACCGCAACGCAGATGGCGCGCGCAACTACACCCAGTGCGATTCACTGCTGATCGGCAAGCAGTGCGGTGCCCACACCTTCCCCTACATCGAGGTGAAGAACCCCGGCGCCACGGTCGAGCACGAGGCCACCACCTCCAAGATCTCCGACGACCAGCTGTTCTACTGCCGCGCTCGTGGCATCAGCCAGGAAGACGCGGTGTCGATGATCGTCGACGGCTTCTGCAAGCAGGTGTTCCGCGAGCTGCCGATGGAGTTCGCGGTGGAAGCCAAGAAGCTGCTGGAAGTCTCGCTGGAAGGCTCGGTGGGCTGACCGCCTGCCGCCCCTCGCACAACGCATTCTCTTTACCGGCGGGCCACGGCCCGCACCACGGAAACCCCCACCATGCTGAAGATCGAAAACCTCCACGCCCGCATCGGCGACAAGGAAATCCTCAAGGGCCTGTCGCTGGAAGTGAAGCCCGGCCAGGTGCACGCCATCATGGGCCCCAACGGCGCCGGCAAGTCCACCCTGGGCAATGTCCTGGCAGGCCGCGACGGCTATGACGTGACCGAAGGCAGCGTGCAGTTCGAAGGCACCGACCTGCTCGACCAGGATCCGGAAGCGCGCGCCGCCGCCGGCCTGTTCCTGGCGTTCCAGTACCCGGTGGAAATTCCGGGCGTGAACAACACCTACTTCCTGCGCGCGGCACTGAACGCCCAGCGCAAGGCACGCGGTGAGGAAGAACTCGATTCCATGCAGTTCCTCAAGCTGGTGCGCCAGAAGCTGGCCGTGCTGCACCTGAAGGACGAATTGCTGCACCGTGGCGTCAACGAAGGCTTCTCCGGTGGCGAGAAGAAGCGCAACGAGATCTTCCAGCTGGCCGTGCTGGAGCCGAAGCTGGCGATCCTGGACGAGACCGATTCGGGCCTGGACATCGACGCGCTGAAGAGCGTCGCCGACGGCGTCAACGCACTGCGCAGCGCCGACCGCTCGTTCCTGGTCATCACCCACTACCAGCGCCTGCTGGACTACATCAAGCCGGACGTGGTGCACGTGCTGGCCGACGGCCGCATCGTCAAGAGCGGCGGCCCGGAACTGGCGCTGGAGCTGGAAGCGCACGGCTATGACTTCCTGAAGGATCGCGTGGTGCGCGAGGCGGCGGTCTGATGAGCGCCCTGCTCGACTCGATGGCCCAGGCCTTCTGCGGCAGCGATGCGCGCCGCGAAGTGTTGGATGCGGCCCTGCGCGATGGCCTGCCGGCCGCCCGCAACGAAGCCTGGAAGTACACCTCGCTGCGCCAGCTGGAGCGCCGCGCGTTCGCCGCGGCACCGCTGCAGGGCCCGGCCCTGGACGTCGCGCTGCTGGAAGACATTCCGGCGCCGCGCCTGGTGTTCGTCAACGGTCGCCTGGATGCCACGCTGAGCGACGTGCAGGCGTTGCCGGCCGGCGTGCAGCTGCAGCCGCTGTCGGCCGCGCTGGCGGACGGTGAGGATGCCGTTCGTTTCCTCGGCCGCCGTTACGAGCGCAGCGAAGAAATCTTCGCCCGACTCAACGCCGCCCTGGCCGATGAAGGCGTGGTGCTGCGGGTGGACGAAGGCGTGCAGGTCGAAGCCCCCCTGCAGCTGGTGTTCGCCAGCGTGGCCGGCGACACCGACCTGGCCTGGCATCACCGTCACCTGATCGAACTGCGTGCCGGCGCACAGCTGGGCGTGGTCGAGCACCGCTTCAGCGTCGGCGATGCCGCCCATCTGGACAACACCGTGCTGCATGCCCACGTCGCCCGTGACGCAGTGCTCCAGCATGCCCGCGTACAGGCCGGCAGCGCGCGCCAGACCAGCTTCCTGCGCACCGATGCGGTGCTGGCCCGCGACGCGCAGTACCACCGCGTCGACCTGGAACTGGGTGCCGCGCTCAGCCGCCATGAACTGAACGTGCGCCTGGAAGGCGACAACGCCCACCTGACCGCCAATGGCGTGCTGCTCGGCAATGGCCGCCGCCACGTCGAGACCCGCCTGGGCATCGACCACATCGCGCGCGATACCAACTGCGAGCTGCTGTGGCGCGGCGTTGCGGCCAACCGCAGCCGCGTGGTGTTCCATGGCGGCATCCAGATCCGCGAAGGCGCCGACGGCACCGATGCGAACCTGTCCAACAAGAACCTGCTGCTGTCGCCCGACGCCGAGATCGACACCCAGCCGACGCTGGTGATCGACGCCGACGAGGTGAAGGCAGCGCACGGCGCGACCGTCGGCCAGCTCGATGCCAATGCGCTGTTCTACCTGCGCACGCGCGGCCTGCCGCAGGCGCAGGCGCAGGCACTGCTGAGCGCCGCGTTCTGCCACGAGCCGCTGAAGGTGCTGCCCGAAGCGCTGCGCGCGCAGTTGGCACGCCGCCTGGACAAGGCGCTGGCCGAGGCAGGTGTGGCATGAACCTGTCCTCGCCGCGACCGATCGAAGAACGCACCGGCAGCCCCGACTGGGACCGCGTCCGCCTCGACTTCCCGCTGCTGATGCGCGAAGTGCACGGCAAGCCGCTGGTCTATTTCGACAATGCCAACACCGGCCAGAAGCCGGTGCAGGTGATCGGCGCGGTGGACGAGTTCTACCGCCGCTACAACGCCAACGTCAGCCGCGCAGTGCACGCACTGGGCAGCGAAGCCACCGATGCCTATGAAGGCGCACGCAACAAGCTGGCGCGCTTCCTCAACGTGCGCCCCAGCGACCTGGTGCTGTGCAGCGGCACCACCTTCGCCATCAACCTGGTGGCGTACTCGTGGGCACTGCCACGGCTGAAGGCCGGTGACGTGATCCTGATCACGCGCATGGAGCATCACGCCAACATCGTGCCGTGGCAGCTGGTTGCGCAGCGCACCGGCGCCACCATCCGCGTGGCCGAGATCACCCCCGATGGTGCGCTGGACCTGGACGCGTTGCGCGCGGCGATGACCCCCGAGGTCAAGCTGCTCGCCGTCACCCACGTGTCCAACGTGCTGGGTACGGTCAATCCGGTGCGCGAGATCTGCCGTGAAGCGCGCAAGCGCGGCATCATCACCGTGGTCGATGGCTCGCAGGCGGTGCCGCACCGCAAGGTCGACGTCGCCGCGATCGGCTGCGACTTCTACGCCATCACCGGCCACAAGATGTGCGGACCGACCGGTACCGGCGCACTGTGGGCCCGTCGCGAGCACCTGGACGCGATGCCGCCGTTCCTCGGCGGCGGTGAGATGATCAAGGAAGTCAGCTTCGACGGCACCGTGTTCAACGATGCCCCGCACAAATTCGAAGCCGGCACCCCGAACATCGCCGGTTTCATCGGCCTGGGCGTGGCCGCCGACTACCTGCAGCAGCTTGGCCAGGAGAACGTGGAATCGCGCGAAGCCGAACTGCTGGCACACTTCACCGAAGAGCTGCGCCGCGTCGACGGCCTGCGCATCATCGGCGAAGCGCCGGAGAAGGCCGCCGTGGTCTCGTTCCTGATCGACGGCGCGCATGCGCATGACCTGGCGACCCTGCTCGACCTGGAAGGCGTGGCCGTGCGCTCGGGCCAGCACTGCGCGCACCCGCTGCTGCAGTACTTCGGCGTCGCCGCCACCTGCCGTGCCTCGCTGGCGTTCTACAACACGCACGCCGAGATCGAGCGGTTCATGACCGCGTTGACCAAGGTGCGCAAGCTGTTGGGGTGAGCCCGCAGACCGGGGTCAGATCCCTTTCGCCTGGCGAAAGGGCTCTGACCCCATCAACGTTGCCGCCATCCGCCGCTGCGATTGCACCGCCTTCCGTATCGAAGAGAGATCCTGCGCAGGGATACCCTGCTCGATGAACTCGGCGTAGCACCTGCACCGCTCATCCGCATCGGTGGCAATCAACTCAAAGGCCGGATGCGGCACGAGCAATGCGTTCACCCTGCCCTGCGCATTCGCGCGATAGCTCGACCAGCGATAGTCACCAGGATGCGCCACCTTCCCCGCCCGAACCGGGTTGAGCTCGATGTAGCGCTGGCAGGCCAGCAGATAGCGATCCGTATCCACCAGCGTGGAGTGGAAGCGCCCTTCCCATAACGTGCCGGTGCGGCCCTGCCGATCATTCACCCGACGTACGTAGGTCCGGCTCACGGCCTGCATCATCCGTGACAGCCCGCCGCAGACATCAGGCGTTGCCAGAAGATGGACGTGATTGTCCATCAGCACATAAGCGTGGACCCGACAGTGCTGCTGGCCTGCGTGATGACACAGCAGACGCAGGTAGGCCACGCGGTCGTCATCCGTGAAGAACACGGGCTGGCGATTGTTGCCACGTTGAATGGCATGTTGCGGGTATCCGGGCGCATCGATCCTTCGGGGGCGTGGCATGAGCGTTTCCTGGGGCTGAGGGGTCAGAGCCCTTTGCTGCACAAAGGGATCTGACCCCGAGCATCTGCCAATTCCGAACCTGTGCCAGTCGGTCCATGGCCTGCCGTTGGGTCAGTAGACGTCGGGGTCAGATCCCTTTCGCTTTGCGAAAGGGATCTGACCCCACCTCCCCATTTGCGCCCGCCCACGCCCCACCTAGAATGGGGCAATGAGCACCCTGACCTACCGGGCCGCCACGTCGGCCGACATCCCCGCCCTGATCACCCTGGTCACCTCCGCCTACCGTGGTGACGCCAGCCGTGTCGGCTGGACCACTGAAGCCGACCTGCTGGACGGCGCCCGCATCGACGCCGAAGGCATCCAGGCCGACCTGGACCGCCCGCGCTCCACCATCCTGCTGGCCGAGCGCGGGAACCAGCTGGTGGCCTGCGCCCACGTTGCCGATGTCGATGGCAAGGGCTACTTCGGCATGTTCTCGGTCGACCCGGCCCAACAGGGCGGCGGTGTCGGCAAGCAGATGATGGAGGCTGCCGAAGCGCATGCCGCGCGCGAATGGAGCGTGCCAGTGATGCAGATGACGGTGATCGACGTGCGCGACGAGCTGATCGCCTTCTATGAACGCCGCGGCTACCAGCGTACCGGCATCAAGAAGCCGTTCCCGTATGGGGACGAACGCTTCGGCATCCCCAAGCGCGACGACCTGCGCTTCGAGATCCTGGAAAAGCCGTTGGCCGGAGCCGCCACGTGAGCGAGGCCTGGACCTTTGTCTGTGCCGGCGCCGAGCTGTTGCCGGGTGAAATGAAGAGTGTGTTCGACGAGGTGACCGGAACGCCGATCGTGGTGTTCAACCTCGACGGCGAGCTGTACGCCCTGGAAGACCAGTGCACGCATGAAGAGTTCGAGCTCTCCTCGGGCGAGTTCAACACCACCGAGGGCAGCGTGGAGTGCGTGCTGCACGGCGCGCGCTTCGACGTGCGCGATGGCCGTGCCCTGTGCGCCCCGGCCTACAGCCCGGTGCCGAAGTTCCCGGTAAAGCGCGAGCACGACGCGATCTGGACCCGCGACGACCGCGATTGAGGCGGTGCCGCCCGGCAGGGACCCGCCCATGCGCGCGCCTGCCGGGGAGCACACCCATGAGGTGGATCTACCGGATCGCCCTGAGCGGCCTTCCAGGGCCTTTCGGGGGCATCGAGATCGCACGCCCGATTGCGCACATGCGAATCATTATCGTTGATGTTATTCTACGTAACATCTTCGTAACGACTCCGCCTCCGCGCCATGGCTTCGCCCGCGCCCACCGCCACGCTGCGCCAGCTCGCCCGTCAAGGGTGGCCGCTGCTCGTGGCCGCGCTGCTGACGCTGTTGCTGGGCTGGTCGGCACTGCACGAAGGACGCGGCAACGGCCCTGCTGCCCACGGCTGGCAGGCACACGCTGACGATCTGCAGCAGGTCATGCCGATGCCGGCCCCGCCGGCGGACGAATGCCCGCACCATGCCGCGCCAGCACCGGAGCCGCCGCTGGATGGCGAGGGCACCACGCCCTGTACCGGACTGGCTCCCCCGCGCGCCGCCCTGGTCGCGCATGTTCCGCTGTGGCGTTCCGACGCCCTGCGCTGGCAGCTGCATGATCCCGCGCTGCGGTTGAACCCCGGCCACGCACCGCCCGCACCGCACGCCAGCTGAGGCGCCCTGCGGCCGTTGGCGTGTGCCTGAGGTCGTTCACCGCGTAGCCGAGCATCGGCTCAGCTCTATCGGCTCAGCTCTACAGAAACCGCTTTCTACGTGCCGTCGCGCTGTCTGCGCTTCGGCCCTCGCCCTTTCCTGATCCAAGCCACCGCCACCCAGACCATGACCCACATCACGTCCCGCAAGCACGCCCCGCGCGTTTCCCTGCTCGCTACCGCCACCCTGGCCGCCGGCTTCGCACCGCTGGTCGCACAGGCCGCCGACAACGCCGATGCCAGCTCCCGCAAGGCCACCGACCTGGACAAGGTGCAGGTGCGCGGCAGCTGGTTCAATCCGTCCTCGCCGAAGTTCACCGCTGAACTGCTGAACACTCCGAAGTCGGTGTCGATCGTGTCGGAGAAGCTGATTGCCGAAACCGGCGCGACCAACCTGCAGGATGCGCTGCGCATGGTCCCAGGCATCACCTTCGGTGCCGGCGAAGGCGGCAACCCGACCGGCGACCGCCCCTTCATCCGTGGCTTCGATTCGCAGAGCAACATGTTTGTCGATGGCTTGCGCGACGTCGGCTCGCAGACCCGCGAAATCTTCGACCTGGAGCAGGTGGAAGTGGTCAAGGGCCCGAGCTCGGCCTACGGCGGCCGTGACTCCGGTGGTGGCAGCCTGAACCTGGTGAGCAAGACGCCGAAGCTGAAGAACGAGACCAGCGCAAGCATGGGCATCGGCACCGACAGCTACGCGCGCGGCACCGTGGACGCCAACTACGTGCTGGGCGATGGCATCGCCGCCCGCCTGAACCTGATGAAGCACGAGTCGGACATTGCCGGCCGTGACGCTGCCAATGTCAGCCGTTGGGGTATCGCACCGTCGATCGCGTTTGGCCTGAACGGTCCGGCGCAGCTGATCGCCAGCCACTACCACATGCAGAGCGATGACCTGCCGGATGCAGGCGGTTTCCCGTACAACAATCCGTTCGCCAGCGGCCCGAACGTGGCCAAGAACGGCGATGGCCGCCCGATGGTGCCGGACCGCAACAACTACTACGGCCTGGTCGACCGCGACTTCCAGCGCACCCGCGCCGACATCAGCACCCTGGACGCCAGCTACGACTTCGGCGGCCACAAGCTGCGCAACATCGCGCGCCTGGGCAACACCAGCAACGACTACCTGTGGACCCAGCCGGACGACAGCAAGGGCAACCCGAACAATTACGGCACCTTGTGGCGCCGCACCAACAGCCGCGCCGTCGACGTCAAGAGCTTCGCCGACCAGCTCGGTCTGACCGGCGCCTTCCAGACCGGCGCGCTCAAGCACAGCTACAGCGCCGGCGTGGAATACAGCGACGAGAAGATGACTCGCGGCAGCTACCTGATGACGCCGGGCACCGCCAACCCGCTGGAAACCGCCGCCAACAGCTCCGTGTGCCGGGTGTCCGGCGCCGCCACCAACTACAACTGCACCGACTTCAACAACCCGAATCCGAACGATCTGTGGGCTGCCGGTCAGATCGTCTATCGCAGCAACAAGGCGCTGGACGTTGAACAGCGCACCAAGACCAAGTCCGCCTATCTGTTCGACACCATCGAGCTCAATGCACAGTGGAGCTTCAACGTCGGCCTGCGCTATGACGATTACAGCACCACGCTGACCACGCCGGTGCTCAACGCAGCGCCGACCCGCCTGCGCAACGACAACGACTTCGTGAACTACCAGGCCGGCGTAGTGTTCAAGCCGGCGGCCAACGGCAGCATTTACCTGTCGTGGGGCACCTCCTCGACCCCGCCGGGCATGGACGGTGGCGATGGCTCCGACGGCCTGACCGGGCTGGTGGCCGACCTCAAGCCGCAGGACACCAAGAACCTCGAATTGGGTACCAAGTGGGACCTGCTGGACAACCGCCTGAACCTGACCGCGGCGATCTTCCACACCGTGATGAACAATGCACGTGTGACCATCGACAACGGCACCAGTCAGAACGCCGGCAAGAAGGAGATCAACGGCTTCGAGCTGGGCTTCAACGGCCAGCTGACCGACGCCTGGAGCCTGTATGGCGGTTACACCTACCTGGACTCGGAACTGAAGGACAACGGCTTCGTCTGTGCCGTGTCCGGCCGCACCTGCCCGTCCAACGTCTACGTGCCGTCGCCGAACAACGGCAACGAGTTCCCGAACACCGCCAAGCACAGCGCCAACCTGTGGACCACCTACCGCTTCCCGATCGGCCTGACCGTCGGTGCCGGTGCGTTCTACTCGGACAAGCAGTACGGTGATGTGGCCAACACCAAGTGGATCGCCAGCTACACCCGCTTCGACGCGATGGCCAGCTACGCGATCCAGGACAACATCAGCCTGCAGCTCAACGTGCAGAACCTGACCGACAAGACCTACTTCACCAAGGCCTATGCCTCGCACTACGCGAGCATCGCCCCGGGTCGCTCGGCCACCCTGGCACTGAACGTGAAGTTCTGATGTAACTTGGCTCCACCACGGCGGCAGGCTCTCCTGCCGCCGTTTTTGTTTCCGGCGATACTCACCCCCATGGCAACCCTTACCCCCATCGACAGCGATGCTCTGGCCGAGCTGCTGCAGCACGACCCGCAGGCTGCCTTCGCGCGCGTGCGCGACGCCGCGCAGGCCGGACAGGTCGAGGCACAACTGCTGCTCGCGCAGATGCACATGGAAGGCAAAGGCACCGCACAGGACGCCCCGGCGGCACTGCTCTGGTACGAAACCGCCGCCAACAACGGCGCGCCGATGGCGATGAACATGCTTGGCCGCTGCCACGAACTGGGCCAGGGCACCGCCCCCGACCCGACACTCGCCGCAGTGTGGTACCGGCGCGCGGCCGACACCGGCCTGGACTGGGGCCTGTACAACCTGGCCAACCTGCTGGCCACCGGCCGCGGCGTGACCCAGGACCGCGCGCAGGCACTGGCCCTGTACACCCGTGCCGCACACCTGGGCCATGCCAAATCGATGAACCTGCTGGCCCGCCACCTCGAAGACGGACTGGATACCGCGCCCGATCCACAGGCAGCGCTGGCCTGGTACCAGCGCGCGGCCGAGGCCGGTGATTTCCGCGGCCAGGCCAACTACGCCTCGATCCTGCTGCAGGCCGGCCAGATCGAGCAGGCCGTGCACTGGCTGCGGCTTGCACTGGCCCACGGCAGCCCGGCGTTCATGGCGCACATCGTGCCGGAACTGGCCGCGTCGCCGCATCCGCAGGTGCGCGCACTGGTCGCACCGCCGTCCCTCTGAGGAGTCCCGCATGCTGCTGCACATCCCCGACATTCTCAGCGCCGACCAGGTCGCCGACTTCCGGCGCCGCCTCGACGCCGCCGACTGGACCGATGGCCGCGAAACCGTGGGGCATCTGGGCGCACAGGCCAAGCACAACCAGCAGCTGCCCGAGGCCTCGCCGCTGCGCCGCGAACTGGGCGAGATCATCCTCGTCGCGTTGGCCCGGCACCCGCTGTTCTTCAGCGCCGCGCTGCCGCTGAAGTACCTGCCGCCGCGCTTCAACCGCTACAGCGGGGGCGGCACCTATGGCTTCCACGTCGATGGTGCGGTGATGAACCTGGCCAACGGTGAGCAACTGCGCTCGGACATCTCCTGCACCCTGTTCCTGTCCGCGCCCGAGGAGTACGAGGGCGGCGAGCTGATCATCAGCGATACCTACGGCGAACACGAGGTAAAGCTGCCGGCCGGCGACCTGATCGTGTATCCGTCCAGCAGCCTGCACCAGGTGCGGCCGGTCACCGGCGGCGCGCGCATGGCCTCGTTCTTCTGGGTGCAGAGCATGATCCGCGACGACGTGCAGCGGCGCCTGCTGTGGGAAATGGATGGCTCGATCGAACGCCTGCGGCAGACCGGCGGCGACGCCGAGGCGGTGCTGCAGCTGACCGGCGTGTACCACAACCTGCTGCGGCGCTGGAGCGAAGTCTGAGCCCCGTCGGGGCGGCCTGCGACATTTTGGCAATCATTCTCATTTGCAACGGCTAACAGCTCTCATTACAATCACGCCCCGTTGATGCCGGCCGCTGCCGGCAGACCCTTGGGGACCCCCGCTTGCTGCGCCCGCTTCGCCCTCGTCCACTCATCCATCGCAAGATGGGCACCGCCATGCGCGGCCAGCGTCCCGCGCTGGCCAGCCTGCTGGCGTGGGTGGCGATGCTGGCCTTGCTGCTGGGCACCCTGCCGCTGCTGCCACACGACCAGGCCGGAATGGCCGTGCAGATGCCGCTGGAAGAGCGCGGTGGCGAAGCGCCGCTGCAGGAAGAGGCACCGGCCAAGCTGCGCCGCTGTGCTGCAGCTCCGGTGAAATCAGCCGAGAAGGCACGCCCGCCGTTGCTGCTGGCCAGCCACTGGCTGCGCACTGAGCTGGAACTCGTACCCGCCACGCCGGCCATGCCCGGCGTGCGCCTGGACTGGCCACTGGCCGCTCCGGACACGCCCTGGGCCGATGCGCCCGGGCGTCGCCAGCAACGCGGCCAGGCGCCGCCGCTCGCCTGATCCACGGCCCGACGTGACCGCCCGCGCGGTCGCACCTGCACGCCGCTGCCTGCTTCATCCCTGCCGCCCCTGACCGGGCCTTCCGTGCCTGCCGCGCCCTTCGCGCACGGCGTCGCACCACCCTGCATCCTTCGAGGTTACTGCCATGGCCCAGCGCCATCGTGTCCGTTCGTCCCTGTCCCGTACCCTGCTGACCAGCGCCGTGCTGGCGGCCATGGCCACCCCTGCCCTCGCCCACGGTGACGCTTCCGGCGCGCCACAGACGCTGGACAAGGTGGTGGTCACCGCCTCCGGCTTTGAGCAAAAAATTACTGACGCGCCGGCCAGCATTTCAGTCATCACCCAGGAAGAGCTGACCAAGCGCCCATACATGACCCTGTTGGATGCAGTCCGCGATCTGGAAGGCGTGGACGTTGGCGAGACCCGCGACAAGACGGGCCAAGGCACCATTTCCATGCGCGGCATGGGCTCGGACTACACGCTGATCCTGATCAATGGCCGCCGCCAGAACAATCACGGCGACATCTACCCGAACAACTTCGGCGGCAACCAGTTCAACCACATCCCACCGCTGGACGCGATCGAGCGCATCGAAGTCATCCGCGGCCCGGCTTCCACACTGTACGGCGCCGACGCCATGGGTGGCGTCATCAACATCATTACCAAGCGATCGCTGGACCGCTGGAGTGGCTCGGCCACCCTTGCAGGCACCTTCGAGACCGATGACGATTTCGGTGACGACCGCACTGCAGACCTGTATGTGACCGGCCCAATCGTTCCCGGTGTACTGAACCTCAGCGCACGCGCCAGTTGGTATGACCGCGATGCTTCCAATCCCGTCTACTCGCCGGCGATCGACCCCAACGGCACCCCCCATGCGCGCACGCTGGGCTTTGGCGGCGGTGGTAAAACAGTCGACAACACGAATAAAGCAGGTGGTCTGAGCCTTGAATGGAACATCAACGAAGATCAACGCCTGACGCTTGACTACGACACCTCGCGCCAGGAATACGACAACTCGATCAAGATCAATGATGCCGGTGTCGAGGAGTACCCGGTTGGTACGGTAGACAACATCAACAGCATCTGGCGCACGGCCAATTTCTGCCGCAACGGCAGCGGTGCCAATGCCAACGCGTGCCGGACCAGTGGCGGTACGTGGGCACGCCGGGCCGACCCGCGCGTGGGCTATGGACCGACCCAGGAATTCACCCGCGATGCATGGGCGTTGACCCACGAGGGCAAGTGGGGCTTTGGTAACAGCCTGGTGTCCCTCTCGCACGTATCAACCAACAACGATGGCCGGACGATGCCATTCACTGTCGCGGAACGCGAGTTGCTGCTGCAGATGATCGACGGCACCGGTGCCTATAGTGGCCGCTCAACGGCTGAACGCCGCGCGCTGGCTGAATCGACCTTCCTGCCACGGCCTCGACGCACGCTCGAAAGCGCCCAGTACACCTTCGATGCAAAGTTGGACATTCCCTTCCAGGCCGCAGGCCAGCATGTCGCTGTTGTCGGTGCGCAGGTCATCCGTGGTGAACTGACCGACGGCGTGTTCGGCACCGAGCGCGGAATGCCCGGCCAGAAGCAGGAGCACAACATGTACTCGCTGTTCGCTGAGGACACCTGGACCGTCATCGCGCCGCTGGGAATCACCTATGGCCTGCGCTACGACGACCACGAGGTATTCGGCGACCACTTGAGCCCGCGCCTGTACGGTGTGTACACCGTCAATGAACAGTGGACGGTGAAGGGTGGTGTCAGCACGGGCTTCAAGACACCCAAGACCACTCAGCTGTACGACGGCGTCACCGGCTTCGGCGCGCAAGGCACGCTACCGATGTTCGGCAATCCGAACCTGAAGCCCGAAACCAGCACCAGCACCGAACTGGCGGTCTACTGGCAGCATCCAGACGGGCACAACTTCAATGCCACGGTGTTCCACAACCGCTTCGACGACAAGATCGCCTCACAACCCTGCGGCGGCCGCTTCGCTCTGGCCTGCACCTCAACGGGCGACTACGCCGAGCTGGGCTACGCCAACAGCAGCAAAACGGTGAACATCGATGAAGTGATCATTCAGGGCGCCGAAGTAGCTGGTCGATGGAACATCGGCGAGCGTTTCGGCCTGCGTGCGAACTACACCTACACGGACAGTGAGCAGAAGAGCGGCGCGGAGAGGGGCCTCCCGCTGGGCAACAGCGCGCGGCACATGGCCAATGCGACCTTCGACTGGCAGGTCAGCGAGCGCTTCAATATGTTTCTGACTGCAGAGGCGCGCTCCAAGCGCTTCCGTGGGCTCAACGCCACTACGCGCGAGAAGCTCTACTACAAGGACTACACCACTCTGCATCTGGGTGCTTCGTTCGAAGCGACGCAGTGGCTGACGGTCAATGCACGTATCAACAACCTGCTGGACCGCGATTTCACCACTTACCAAGCCAGCTTCACCGACCTGGACGGCAGTGGGGTATATGGCGATTCGAGCAATGAAGTGCTGTTCGAAGACGACTACAACAACAAGGACAAGGCCCGCAGCGTCTGGGTGAGCCTGAACTTCAAGTTCTGATCGTTAGCGCTCCATCCACGCATGGCGTGGATCTACTGATCTGCGGGATTGCCGGCCAGTCGGTAGTGCCGGCCGCTGGCCGGCAATCCCCCAGGGATACAGAACGATACGCAATTGCGAGCTATTCTCATCAATGATGTAATGGGCAGTCCCCGTCAGCCCCGAACCGTGCCGTGAGCCGTCCTGCCTTCTCCTCCGTGCAGCAGCAACAGAACCGTGGCTTCTGGCTGCGGACGCTGCACCAGTGGCACTGGATCAGTTCGGCGGTGTGCCTGATCGGCATGCTGCTGTTCGCGGTGACCGGCCTGACCCTCAACCATGCGGCGAAGATCGAGGCCAAGCCCCAGGTGCAGAACCAGCATCTGGAACTGCCCGCCGAACTGCTGGGCCAACTGGGCACGCGCGAAGACGGCAACGCGCCGATTCCGCGCCCGGCACGGCAATGGCTGGACACGCAGCTGGGCATCGCCATCGGCGGGCGCCCGGCCGAGTGGTCGGCCGAAGAGATCTACCTGTCGCTGCCGCGCCCCGGCGGCGACGCCTGGCTGAGCATCGATCGCGAGACCGGCGCGGTGGAGTACGAATCAACCTCGCGCGGCGCGGTGTCCTACCTCAACGACCTGCACAAGGGCCGCAACGCAGGCCCGGCGTGGGGCTGGTTCCTGGACCTGTTCGCCGTGGCCTGCCTGGTGTTCTGCATCACCGGCCTGTTCCTGCTGCACCTGCATGCACGGCAGCGCCGCATGACCTGGCCGCTGGTCGGCCTCGGCCTGATGATCCCGCTGCTGATCGCCCTGCTGCTGATCCACTGACTTCCCCCCATGAATTCCATCCGTTTCCCCGGAGCCGCCCCATGCGCGTCACCCTGACCATCGCCCTCAGCGGCCTGCTGGCCACCTCGCCGGCCTACGCCACCACCCTCGACATCAACGTCGAAGTGCCCAAGCTCAACGTGGCCGAGTACCACCGCCCGTACGTGGCGGTGTGGCTGGAAGGCGCCGACCAGAAGGTCGCGGCCAACCTGTCGGTCTGGTACCAGCAGACCAGCAACAGCGAAGGCCACGGCACCAAGTGGCTGCCCGACCTGCGCCAGTGGTGGCGCAAGAGCGGCCGCACCCTGCAGGTGCCGGTGGACGGCGTGACCGGCCCGACCCGCCCGGCCGGCAAGCACGCGCTCTCGTTCAACGACAGGCAGCCGGCGCTGAAGCAGCTGGCCCCCGGCAACTACACCCTGGTGGTGGAAGCGGTGCGCGAAGTCGGCGGCCGTGAACTGCTGAAGATCCCCTTCACCTGGCCGGCCACCGCCGCACAGAACGGCAAGGCGCAGGGCGCCACCGAACTGGGCCAGGTCACCCTCGCCGTCAAACCGTAATTGCCTGAGCCGGGGTCAGAGCCCTTTCCGCTGGAAAGGGATCCGACCCCATCGCAGCACCCTTGGGGTCGGATCCCTTCCGCAGGAAGGGCTCTGACCCCACCACCACCCCTGGAGTCTTCCGCATGAAGCGCACGCTCGTCCTCGCCGCCGCTCTGGCCGCTGCCCTTCCGTTCTCGGCCCTGGCCCACAAGGCATGGCTGCTGCCCTCGCAGACCGTGATCGCCGGCAACGCGCCGTGGATCACCGTCGACGGTGCGGTCTCCAATGACCTGTTCTATTTCAATCACGTGCCGCTGCGCCTGGAGTCGGTGGTGATCACCGCGCCGGATGGCAGCACCGTGCAGGCGCAGAACGCCGCCACCGGCAAGTACCGCAGCGTGTTCGATGTCGAGCTGAAGCAGCAGGGCACTTACCGCATCGCGTCGGTCAATGACGGCCTGTTTGCCACCTACGAGCAGAACGGCGAGCGCAAGCGCTGGCGTGGTACCGCCGCCACCTTCGGCGAACTTCCCAAGGATGCGAAGAAGCTGGAAGTGAGCCAGTCGGTGGGCCGCGTGGAAACCTTCGTCACCAACGGCGCGCCGAACGACACCGCGCTGAAGCCGACCAATCGTGGCATCGAGCTGGTCGCCGTCGGCCACCCGAATGATCTGTTCGCCGGCGAGGAAGCCACCTTCCGGGTACTGGTCGACGGCAAGCCGGCCGCCGGCCTGGAGTTCGAGATCGTGCGTGGTGCCACCCGCTACCGCAACGCGCAGGACGAGCTGAAGGTCACCAGCGATGCCAAGGGCGAGATCAAGGTGACCTGGCCGGAAGCCGGCATGTACTGGCTGGAAACCGGCACCGAGGACAACAAGACGTCGGTGAAGCAGGCCGCCAAGCGCCGCCTCAGCTACGTCGCCACGCTGGAAGTGCTGCCGCAGTAATGACGTGGACCGCGATGCCGGGCAGACCCGGCATCGCATCTACAGCACACCACCATGACCGATCTCCTGCTCGACATCGCCCGCCTCGGTGGCACCACCATGGGCACCACCTGGAGCGTGTCGCTGGTCGCGCCGCCCCAGCGCGACCTGCATCCGCTGCATGCCGGCATCCAAGCGCGGCTGGATGAGGTGGTCGCGCAGATGAGCACCTGGGAACACGGTTCGGATCTGAGCCGCTACAACCGCGCCGACGCTGGCCAATGGTGCGTGCTGCCGGCCGAGACCCGCCACGTTCTGGCCTGCGCACAGGCTATCGCTTCCGCCAGTGGCGGCGCCTTCGATCCCACCATCGGCCCGCTGGTGGCGCTGTGGGGTTTCGGCGCACACGCCGGTGAACGCACTCAGCCCGATCCCGCACGCCTGCAGGCCACGCGCGATCGCTGCGGTTGGCAGCGCTTGCAGTGGCAGGACGATGCGCTGCTGCAACCGGGCGGGCTGGAACTGGATCTCTCTGCTATCGCCAAGGGCTTCGGCGTCGATCACGTCGCTGCCTGGCTGCGTGGACAGGGTATCTCTGCTGCGCTGATCGAAGTCGGCGGCGAACTGGCCGGCTACGGCCGCAAGCCGGACGGCCAGCCGTGGCGGGTGCTGGTGGAGTCCGCACCCGAAGAAGACGCGCACACTGATACCCCGCCACGGGTGCTGGCGCTGGACGGCAAGGCGGTGGCCACCTCCGGCGATCGCTGGCATCAGTACCAGGCCGATGGCGAGGCCTACAGCCACAGTCTCGACCCACGTACCGGCATACCGGTGCGCCAGGTTGCGGCTGCGGTAACCGTGGTGGCCGACGATGCGATGCACGCCGATGCCTGGGCCACGGCACTGACCGTGCTCGGCCGTGACGCGGGCATGGCACTGGCCGAGCGCGAAGGACTGGCTGCGCGCTACCTGCAACGCGCAGCGGATGGTCCACGCGAATTCCTCAGCAGCGCCTTCCAGCACCTGCTCGACGAGCAGGGCGCATGAGCACCCGTCCGTCGCGCGCGTGGCTCGGCAACGCTCTGGTGCTGTTCCTGCTGGCAGTGATCGGCTGGGTGCTGTTGCGCCTGCACCTGGGCGAGGCCTGGTGGCAGGGCGCGCCGCCGGCGCGGCAATCGCAGATCGCAGTGCTCGCCACGGCGCTGTATGCGCTGGCCTGCGCGGCCCTGTGGTGGCGCGGGCGCGCGCGCGACGATGCCGCAACCGGAGACACCCCACCGATCTTGCTGGTCTGGTCCAGCCAGACCGGCTTCGCGCGTGAGCTGGCCGAGCGAAGCGCCGAGGCCCTGCGCGCTGCCGGCCTGCCGGTACGCGTGCGCGGCCTGCACGAAGTGGACACGGCGCTGCTGGCCAGCAGCCAGCGCGCGCTGTTCATCGCCAGTACCACCGGCGAAGGGGACCCGCCCGACCATGCCCTGCCCTTCCTGCGCGGGGTGATGACCATACCGCCGCCGCTGCAGCACCTGCACTACGGCGTGCTGGCTCTGGGTGATCGCAGCTATGGCCACTTCTGCGGATTCGGCCACCAGCTCGACCAGTGGCTGCGCCAGCACGGTGCGCATCCGCTGTTCGATGCGATCGAAGTCGACAACGCCGATCCGGCGGCGCTGCGTCATTGGCAGCAGTTGCTGGGTCAACTCGGCGGTGGCGCCAGTGAACTACCCGACTGGAGTCCGGCCGAATATCAGCCGTGGTCGCTGCTGCAGCGCCAGCATCTGAACCCGGGCAGCCCTGGCGGCCCGGTGTACTGGTTGCGTCTGCAGCCACCCGTTGGTGTTGATGTGCAATGGCAGGCCGGCGACATCGCCGAGATTGGTCCGCAGCATGCATCGCACACCGTGCGTGCCTGGCTGGACGCACAACGATTCGATGCGGACACCATGCTGGATGACGGGCAGACACTGCTGGCCCGTGTCGCACGCTCGCACCTGCCTTCGCTGGTTCCACCGGGCGACCTGCCTGCGTTGCTGGCGACCCTGCAGCCATTGCCGCATCGCGAGTACTCGATCGCCTCGGTGATGACCGACGGTGCGGTCGAGCTGCTGCTGCGCCGTCAGCTGCGCGCCGATGGCACGCCCGGCATCGGCAGCGGCTGGCTGTGCGACTACGCAGCCATCGGAGAAGCGGTGCAGCTGCGCCTGCGCCGCAACGACAATTTCCACGGCGTGGCCGCCGACGTGCCGCTGCTGCTGATCGGCAATGGCACCGGCATCGCCGGCCTGCGCGCGCACCTGCACGAACGCACGCGCAATGGTGCACGGCGCACCTGGCTGCTGTTCGGTGAGCGCACCGCCGCGCACGACTTCCACTTCGGTGAAGAACTGCAGGCGATGCTGGCCGACGGCAGGCTGGCGCGGCTGGATGCGGTGTTCAGCCGCGATGGCGACGCGCACCGCTATGTACAGGACCGGCTGCTGGCCGAAGCGGCAACGCTTCGCCAGTGGGTCGATGAAGGCGCGACGATCCTGGTCTGCGGCAGCCTGCAGGGCATGGCCCCGGCGGTGGATGCAGTGATCGAGCAGGTGCTGGGTGCCCCGGGCAAGGAAGCGCTGCTGCTGGCCAGTCGTTACCGGCGCGATGTGTATTGAGGTCGCCGCCTTCTGGTGGGTGCGAACCTTGGTTCGCACCGTGACGCGGTGTCGGTGGCCGCATTCACGCACGGCTCGGCTCTACACGGTCATGCCGCCATTGCCGCGCTGACCCGTATCGCCAACAACTCGCCGCCTCCCTGCAGCGCATGCCGTTGCCGCTCACCGGCCGCCAACCACGCGGTATCGCCCGCTTGCAGCGCCGGCAGGCCACTGTCGGCACCAAACTCCGCCTGACCTGCCAGCAGATGCAGCGCCCAGGCCACACCCGGTTCGCAGAAGAAGAACATGGCGCCCACCAGCGGCCGGTGCAGCAGCTCGGCCTGCAGCAGCTCGCGCTTCCACATCAGGTTGAAGTCGTGGGTGGTGCCATCGACCAGTTCGCCGTGCAGCGCTTCCTCACCGGCAAAACGCACGCGCCCGTGCGGTGGCAGCACCTCGGCCACACGGCCAGCGTCGAAGCGCAGGCGCACACCATTGCCCTGCAGCAGCACCAGCTCACGCTCCACGCCGGGGAAGGCAGAGAACGCGGCATCCTGCTCGATCTCGGCCACCGACAGGCGCAGCGCCCAGTCATCGCCCTGCGCCGGCAGGCGCAGGATCTCGCGGGTCCAGCCAAGTCCATTCCGCCAACGTTCGCGGCGGTAGTCCAGGCTGGAGATCACCTGGCTCGGAGTGTGCAGCAGGGAGTCGATGTTCATCCGCGCATTGCATCATGCCGCGCGCCGTCGTGCATCACCGCGTGGCGAGCGTGCCCTGGCCACCGCACTCGCCGGCCAGCAGCTGCGAGTGCTTCAACCAATCCTGGTCGGGGTAGTAAGCAAACACCATCGTGCCGCCACGCAACGCATCGATCAGCGGCTTGGCCACCGACAGCCGCACCGCCGGGCAACCCAGGCTGCGGCCCAGCCGCCCCTGCAGCTGCGCGGTAGCCGGGTTCACGTACGGCGCACCATGGATGACGATGGCTCGGTCACGCGCGCGGTCGTTGAAGCCCGGTTCCAGCCCGGCCAGGCGCAGCGAATAGCCGTTGCCGCCCATGTAGGTCTCCTGCGCGGTGAACGCGCCGAGGCTGGACATGAAACTGCCATCGCGGTTCGAGAAGTGCTCAGTGCGGTTCTCGCCGCTGTTGCGGCCATGCGCCACCCATTCCTCGAACAGCAGGCGCTGGTGGGCCAGGTCGAACACCCACAGGCGCGGCTCGGTGGACGGCCGCGAATAGTCGATCACGCTGAGGCGATCGCCATTGATGCCCAGCTCCGGCCGCTGCAGCGCGCAGCGCATGGCGTGCGCCGCCAACTGCAACACGTGGCGGTCGGCCTTGGGCGCACTGCGCGACAGCAAGGCAGCCAGATCATCGGCGCTGGTGGCAAGGGCGGGCGTCTGTGCCAGCGCCGGGGCGCTGGCCGAGGTCGCCAGCAGGCCGAACGCGGCCAGCCGGCACAGGCGGGATGCAGTCATGGGCACAACAGGGGGGACTCAGTTGCCCTTGAGGGTGGACCCTGGCGGCTCGGATTCCAAGACCGGCTGCATTCCGGATTCAGCCGGGCTTGGGCGGACCGCCGGCAGCGAGGTCACCAGCAGGGTCGTGCCCGGCACCAGCACCTGGTACAGCTGGCGGGCGAAATCGGCCGGCAGCGCCATCGGCAGCGAGGGCGTGGCCAGCAGGTCCGGGGTGGCCTGGGCACGGTCCTGGCCCAGCAGCGGATAGGCCGTCCACTGGTGCAGGCGCTGGTTCACGTCCAGCGGGCTGGGTGTGTCGCTGTAACCCTGCCCCATCACGAACAGCGTGGTGCCCTGGAAGGCCGGCAGGGCGTCGGCCTTCAGTGGCGACTCGCCGATCATCACGCCATCGCGCAGCACGTACAGGCGCTGGTCGTGCAGGCTGACCAGGATGCCGACCTGCCCCGCCGGCGCCGCGCTGTCGTTCCACCAGGCCTGCACCGGCGCCCCACCCTCGGTCTCCGGCAGGGCCTGGCCGCGCGCGTTGACCGGCGCCAGCACCGACGGATAGGCCAGGGTCATCGGCGAGCTCTTGGCATCGGCCACGACCACGGTGTCGCCGCGCTGGGTTTCACTGAACAGCTTCTGCGCGAAAGCCTGCGGCAGCCGCACGCAGCCGTGCGAGGCCGGATGCCCGGGCAGGCTGCCGCCATGCAGGGCGATGCCGTCCCAGGTCAGCCGCTGCATGTACGGCATCGGCGCGCTGTTGTAGAGGTTGGACTTGTGGTCCTTGTCCTTCTGCAGGATGGTGAACACACCCGTTGGCGTCTCGTGCCCGGCCTTGCCCGAGCTGATCGTGGTCAGGCCGATGGCAATGCCGTTGCGGTACACGTAGGCGCGCTGTTCATCGAGGCTGACCACCAGCACGATCGGTCCGGTCGGCGAGATTTCCGGATGCCACAGGTACTCGCCCGGCTTCAGGTCGGTCGGTCCGCGCACTTCGGCGGTGCTGGCTGCGGCAGCTGCAGGTTTGGCAGCCGACGCCGGCGCAGCGGCATGGGCCAGCAGCGGCAACGCCAGTGCAAGGGCGAGCATCAGGGTGGTGGGGCGGTGCAGAAGCATCCAGCGGGTGTCCTTTCCATGCGGAGCGGCCACCGTACACCATCGGCCTGTGGTGGCCGCGGCAAAACCAGGCGCCGGAAATGAAACTGCCCGGCGACACAGCCATGTGTCGTACCGGGCAATCGTTACGTCCTTGTCGGCCTGCTGCCGCCCCCTCGCATCCTGCGCTGTGGGGGTAGCGTTGCATCCTGCACGCGGCCGCGTCTGTCCTGCTTGTATCTCAGCCCCTTCCACAGGTCTGTGATGCCACCATCCTGGTGATTGGTGCCGCGTCCTGCGGCGGTCGGTGGTCACGGCCTTCCTGTCCGCGACCGGTGAACCAGCTTCCTGCCGGTTCCGACGATTCCTGCTGTCAACGCCTGGGTACGGTTCGCACCGGTACCGATCCGGGTACCGGATCCGCCGGCAACAACCTGTTGCCTACGGTGATCCGCTGTCGATTCCGTTCGACGATTGCTTTCCCTATCCCCTTCACCTGCGTCAGGTCCTCGACGCGATGAAACGGGCCGTGTCTGCGCCGGTGCTCGACGATCGCCTCGGCCTTGGCGGCTCCGACCATCGTCAATCCCTGCTGCAGCGCCTGGACATCGGCGCGGTTGATGTCGATCGGTTCGGCGGCATGCGCCCCAGCGATCCACATGACCAGCACCAGTGCCCTCAACACGACACTCCAAGGCACGACGTGTATCTCCTTGTGATTCTGGCCGTCCCGACCGGCAATCCCGTCGGTAGGAACAGTGTCCGTCACCACATGCACACAGCCTATCGGTTTCCTGGATTTCTAAAAGCCAGCCAAATACCCGACGTGATGTAGGAAAAACCCTACCCGGGCCACAGGCGTAGAATGGCCGGATCAGCCCATGCAACCGGAGTTTCAGATGGACAGCGCCAAGCTCGGCCAATTCGTCAATGACAAGTGGGACAGCGAAATCGTCCCGCAGTTGGTCGACTACATCCGCATTCCCAACAAGTCGCCGATGTTCGACGCCAATTGGGTGCAGAACGGCTACATGGAACAGGCGGTCACGCTGATGGAGAACTGGGCCAAGGCCCAGCAGCTGCCCGGCCTGAAGGTTGAAGTGGTCCGCCTGGAAGGCCGTACCCCGCTGATCTTCCTGGAAATCCCGGCTACCGGCGCCGAAACCGGCGACGACACCATCCTGCTCTACGGCCACCTGGACAAGCAGCCGGAAATGACCGGCTGGGACGACGACCTTGGCCCGTGGACCCCGGTCCTGCGCGGCGACAAGCTGTATGGCCGCGGCGGTGCGGACGACGGCTACGCAATCTTCGGCTCGCTGGCCGCCGTGCTGGCGCTGCAGGCCCAGGGCCTGCCGCACGCCCGCTGCGTGGTGCTGATCGAAGCCTGTGAAGAGTCGGGCAGCTACGACCTGCCGGCCTACGTCGACCACCTGGCCGACCGCATCGGCAAGCCGTCGCTGGTGGTGTGCCTGGATTCGGGCTGCGCCAACTACGACCAGCTGTGGTGCACCACCTCGCTGCGCGGCCTGACCGGCGGCAATTTCACCGTGAAGGTGCTCAACGAAGGCGTGCATTCCGGCGATGCCTCCGGCGTGGTGCCGTCCAGCTTCCGCCTGCTGCGCCAGCTGCTGTCGCGCATCGAGGACCAGGACACCGGCCGCATCCTGATCGACGGCATGAACGTTGAAATTCCGGCCGAGCGCCAGGCGCAGGCCAAGCGCGCCGCCGAAGTGGTCGATACCGAGATCTTCGAGAAATTCCCGATGGTCGACGGCCTGCGTCCGATGAACGAGGACCTGACCGAGCTGGTGCTCAACCGCACCTGGCGCCCGGCGCTGTCGGTCACCGGCGTGGGTGGCATGCCGGCACTGGAATCGGCCGGCAACGTGCTGCGCCCGCAGACCTCGGTGAAGCTGTCGCTGCGCCTGCCGCCAACCGCCGACGGCAAGACCTGCGGCGAACTGCTGAAGGAAGCCCTGCTGCGCGATCCGCCGAACGGCGCCCAGGTCACCCTGGACCTGGAAAAGGCCTCCACCGGCTGGAACGCCCCGGCCATGGCACCGTGGCTGACCCAGGCCATCGACGACGCCAGCCAGGCCTTCTTCGGCAAGCCGGCGATGTACATGGGCGAAGGCGGCTCGATCCCGTTCATGGGCATGCTGGGTGAGAAATTCCCGGGCGCCCAGTTCATGATCACCGGCGTGCTCGGCCCGCACTCCAATGCGCACGGCCCGAACGAGTTCCTGCACATCCCGATGGGCAAGAAGGTCACGTCCTGCGTGTCCAAGGTGATCAGCGAGCACTATGCCGCCAGCCTGCGTGGCGAGACCAGCGGTTCGCCGGTGGCTGCCGACAGCGGCACCCGCCACGGCGACCACGGCTGCTGCTGAATCCGGCACACCGTGACGGACGCAGCCTGGCCTTGCTAGGCTGCGTCCACTCTTGGTGGAAATCGCACGCATGAATGGTCTGTTCGGCAGCAGCAGCTGGCTCTACATCATCCTGGTCGGCTTCTTCGTCGGCCTGCTCGGGCGTTTCTTCATGCCCGGCAACAACCGCATGGGCTGCCTGCTGACCATCGTACTGGGCATCCTCGGTGCGCTGCTGGCCGGCTGGTTCGGCCAGTACATGGGCTGGTACGCCGCCGGTGAGCCGGCCGGTTTCTTCGGTGCGGTGGTGGGCGCCGTCGTCGTGCTGGCGATCCTGCGCCTGTTCAGCGGTCGCCGCTGACCCTGCCCCTCCTTCCTTTCCTGTTGCCGACGTTGGCGCGCCCGGCGCGCCCGGATATGCCTGCATGACCGAACCCGCCTCCGATCCCCAGCGCAGCGCGCAGCGCCTGCAGTGGGCCCGTACCCAGCTCGATGATTCCAGTGCGGTGGTCGAACGCGCTTCGGTCGATGCCGGCATGCGCAGCTACTGGCGCACCACCAGCACGCGCGGCAGCCACATCGTGATGGACGCCCCGCCGGGGCTGGAAGATCCGCGCCCGTGGCTACGCATGCGCGGCCTGCTGCACGACAACGGCCTGCGCGTGCCCGCGCTGCTGGCACAGGATCTGGATGCCGGCTTCCTGCTGCTGGAAGATCTCGGCGGCCCGACCCTGGCGAAGATCCTCGACGAGCGCAACGCTGACGAATGGTTCGGCCGTTCGATCGAACAGCTGCTGCGCCTGCAGGCGATCCCGGTGCCGGCTGACTTCGGCCAGTTCGGTGAAGCGCTGCTGCAACGCGATGCCGGCCTGTTCGACGAATGGTTCCTGCAGCGCCACCTCCACCTGGAGCTGGACTGCGGCGAGATCGAAGGCCTGCAGCTGGTACACCGCCGGTTGATGGATAACGCCCTGGGCCAGGCGCAGCTGCTGACCCATCGCGATTACATGCCGCGCAACCTGATGCCGGTCGACGACGGTCCGGCGGTGCTGGATTTCCAGGACCTGGTGCGTGGTCCGATCGCCTACGACGCGGTGAGCCTGTTCAAGGACGCATTCCTGAGCTGGCCACTGCAGCGCGTGGACGAGTGGCTGGCGCAGTACCACGAGCGTGCGCGCAGCGCTGGCCTGCCGGTGCCCGACCGCGCCACCTTCCTGCGCGATGCAGACTGGATGGGCATCCAGCGCCACGTGAAGATCCTCGGCCTGTTCTGCCGCCTGCGCTATCGCGACAACAAGGGCCATTACCTCGACGACGCGCCGCGCTTCATCACCTATCTGGATGAAGTGCTGCCGCGCTACCGCGAACTGGCGCCGCTGCAGCTGCTGCTCGAAGACCGCATCAAGCCGGCGCTGGCCGAGCTGGCGGCACCGATGCGCGTGGCCCGATGAAAGCACTGGTCTTTGCCGCCGGCCTGGGCGAGCGCATGCGCCCGCTGACCCTGCACACGCCCAAGCCGCTGCTGGAAGTGGCCGGCAAGCCGCTGATCGTCTGGCACCTGGAGCGCCTCGCGGCATTGGGTGTGCGCGAGGTGGTGGTCAACACCGCATGGCTGGCCGAGCAGTTCCCCGCGACGCTGGGGGATGGCAGCCAATGGGGCCTGCAACTGCATTTCCTGTACGAAGGGCCGACCCCGCTGGAAACCGGCGGCGGCATCCTCAACGCATTGCCGGTGCTGGGCGACGCCCCGTTCCTGGTCGTGAACGGCGACATCTGGACCGATTTCGATTTCGCCACGCTGCCGCGCGAGCCGCAGGGCCAGGCGCACCTGGTGCTGGTCGACAATCCGGTTCAGCACCCCGAAGGTGACTACCGCCTCGATGCGCAGGGGCTGCTGCACCACGACCGCGAAGGACCGTGCCTGACCTATGCCGGCATCGGCGTGTATCGCCCTTCCGTCGTGGCCGACTGGCGCACGGTGATCGGCGATGCGCCGGGCAGCGAGCGGATGCCGCCGAAGTTCTCGGTGGTGCCGCTGCAGAAGCATTTCATGGCGCAGGGGTTGATGAGCGGTCAGCACCATCGCGGGCGCTGGACCGATGTCGGCACCGTTGATCGCCTGCGTGCGTTGGATGTTGAGTTGGCAGCGAACGGCTGAGCCCCTCGTGGTTGGACGCTCAGATCAAAAGCCGTGCTTGGCCGGGCGGGTGGGCCATGCAGGGGACGCTGCAAGTACGTCCCTGTAAGCTCGATGGCGCCATCCATGGCGCCAACGCCCCTGCATGGCCCACCCGCCCGGCCTCTGACAGTTTCCGTGGGCGTCCAGCCACGAAAAAGAAAAAGTAAAAGCAAAAGCGGGTCGCTTCGCTGCGCTTGCTCTGGTGACGACCAACGGTCGTCACCCACCACAAGCAAGACACGTGTCGACCAAGGTCGACACCCACCAGCAGCAGTGCAATACGCAGTTCCGGCAGATCGCGGGAACCTGTCGAAGGCGGGGTGGCTCAGGTTGCGGGGGCGTGAGCGCCATGGATGGCGCGACCGAGGCTACATGGACGTACTTGCGCCGTCCCCCGCAACCTGAGCCACCCCGCCTCCCCTCAGAAAGCCAGCTTCTGACGTTGACGTTGCTTCGGCTTCGGCGGGTGCAGGGCGCAGCCCTGCAAAGCAAACCCCAACCTCAGTAACGAGGCCGGCCTTCTTCCAGCACCTGGCGCAGGAACGGCACGGTGATCCGCCGCTTCGCCGCCAGCGACTCGCGGTCCAGCCAGTCCAGCAGCGTGATCAACCCACCCAGCTCGCGCCCGGTGTGCGACAGCAGCCACTCGATGGACGCTTCGTCGATGGCCAGGCCACGCCGCAGCGCACGCTCGCGCAGCACCGCTGCCCGCCCTTCCTCGTCCAGCGGCTGCAGCAGCACACGCACGCACTGGCCCAGCCGCGAACGCAGGTCGGGCAGTACCAGGCCCAGTTCTTCCGGCGCCTTCTGCGCGGTGTACAGCACGGTCACGCCCGCAGCGCGCGCGCGGTTGTGGAAATCGAACAGCGCGATCTCGTCCTCGCGGTTGCCGGCGACCTCGTCCAGGCCGTCCAGCGCCACCAGCTCGCGCGCCTCAAGCCCATCCAACGCCGCGCGTACGCGGCCGGCGGCGCTGGCCAGCGGTACGTAGGTCGGCAGTCGCCCGGCCTGCTCGGCGCTGGAGCACATCGCCAGCGCCTGGTGGGTCTTGCCCGTGCCCGCCGCGCCTTCCAGGTAGATCCAATCGTGGCTGGCGCCGACCGCGATCGCACGCAGCTGCGCCAGCGCGCCATCCGGCGCGCCGATGAATGTCTCCAGGCGCTGGTCCCTCGGGTAATGCAGGGCCAGCGGCAGTTGCGGCACACCCATCACTTCAGGTCGGGGCCCTTGTCGTTCGGAATGATGATATGGGGGGCATCGACCACGCCATCAAGCACGATCGCCGGCTTCTCACCCACGTACAGCTCGCTCTGGCGATAACGCTGGTGCGCGTAGCGCAGCAGCACGTTGGTCACCGCTGCCACCGGCAGCGCCAGCAGCATGCCAAGGAAGCCGAACAGCTGGCCACCGGCCATCACTGCGAAGATCACCGCTACCGGGTGCAGGCCGATCTTGTCGCCGACGATGCGCGGGGTCAGCACGTAGCTTTCCAGCAACTGGCCCACGGTGAACACCACGCCGACCAGGATCAGCAGCTTCAGGTCGAAGCCCTGCGCCTGCACCAGCGCGGCGACGATGGCCATCAGGATGCCGGTAGTCGCGCCCAGGTAGGGAATGAAACTGATCAGGCCGGCAATCAGTCCGATCAACAGGCCCAGCTTGAGGCCGACCAGCGACAGGCCACCGGCATAGATCACGCCCAGTGCCAGCATCACCAGGAACTGCCCGCGGATGAACGCACCGAGCACTTCGTTGGATTCGCGTGCCAGTGCGGAGATGGTGCCGATCTGGTTGCGCGGGATCACCGACGCGACCCGCTCGACCAGCTTGTCCCAGTCACGCAGGAAGTAGAACGCCAGGATCGGCAGCAGCAGGATGTTGACCACCCAGGTCACCATCGCAAAGCCCGAGCGCGAGACGTAACCCATGAACGTGGTGGCAAAGCCGCCCGCCTGCTGCCAGTGGCTGCGCACCCATTCGATCAGGCGGTCCGGATCCATCCACTGCATCACTTCCAGACCGGTCTTCTGCTCGAACCAGGGAATGCCCTTTTCCATCAGCCACGCCTGCGCCTGCGGCGCAACCGCGATCAGGGTGGTGATCTGGCGCTCGATCATCGGCACCAGCACCAGCAGCAGCGCCACGATCACCAGCACCATCGCCGCGAACACCAGCACCACGCCGGTCATGCGCGAGCGGCCGGTGGCCTCGATGCGGTCCACCAGCGGGTCGCCCAGCCAGGCCAGTGCCAACGCCAGCACGAACGGAGTCAGGATCGGGGCCAGCAGCCAGACGATCCAGCCGATCAGGCCAGCGAACAGGATGTACTTCAACCGGCGCAGGAACTGCGCGATTTCCGCTTCCGGGGTCAGGGTCATCGCAGGCGGTACTCGTTGCTGACAGGCGGGGCCACCGGGGTACCGGTGGTGTCATCGATGGGCGTCGGCAGCGCCGGCAGCGGTGCGCTCGGCACCAGCACGCCACCGTCGCCGAGCATGCGGTTGAAGCCGGCCAGGCCGGTGGTCATCTCCAGGCTCAGCTCCAGCTGGCCGGCCGAGGCATGCAGCGGGGTGACGTTGCGCACCACCGGCACCTCGCGCAGGCCAGCGGCCAGGCGCAGGTAGTCGTCGGCGCTGTTGATGCCGGTCACCACCACGCGGTAGGTCCCGGCCTGGCCGGTGGCCACGCCGGCCTTGGCATAGCGCTTGACCAGCGCATCGGCGGCGCCGTCGGCACCAGCGGCCATCGCGCGCATGGCGTTGGCGTCCTTGCTGGTCCACTTGTTCAGTTCACGGCCGTTGTCGACGAACACCCAGTCCGCCTGCCAACCGCCATTGGCGCGGTACAGCTTGCCGATCAGCTGCATCGGCGGCGAGTAGCGCGAGGAGGCGCGGGCCACCGCGGCGCTGTCCTGGCGCCAGATGGCACCGGCCAGGGCCTGCTCGGCGGCACCGCCGCTGGGCAGGCCCAGCTTGTAGCCGCGTTCTATGGCGCGGTTCAGCAGCGGGCGCGCGGCGTTGGCCTGCTGCACGCTGACCAGGCGCGGGCCGCTGCCGTCGTCGACGGCCAGCCACAGCACCGGCTTCGGCCGCGGCTGCGGCCACAGCGGCAGGCCCAGCGCCGACACCAGCGAATCAACATCATCCTCGCGGAAGCGGGCGACCAGCAGCGTCCGGAAGCTTGGGGCGCCGCCGGCGCCCACGCTCTGGTCCTGCTTGTAGTCGTAGCTGGCCACGTAATCCTTGGCATTGCGCAGCGCCTGCACCACGCCGGGGCGGGACATGGCGTTGCGGTCGCCGGACAACTTGCCCAGCACCACGCTCAGGGCGCGGGCCAGGGCGCCGTTGCGATCGGCCTCGGCTTGGCTGTTGACGGGCACTTCGGCCTCGTACGCGCCACTGGCGGTGGCGACATCACCCTCGGTGCGAAGGCCGCTCTGGGCCATCGTGGCCACCGGCAGGCTCAGCGCAAGGAGCAGGGTCAAAATCAGGCTGCGGCGCATCAGGACATCCATTGGCTCGACGTATCCGGGGGAATTGTTGCCCGAATACGGCCTTTGCGCCAATGCGGCCTGTTAAAATCGCCCGTTCAACCCCTGCCAGCGCCGACGCCCGTGACCAACACCCCGTCTTCCGCCCCTTCCCCCCTCACCTACCGTGATGCGGGTGTCGACATCGACGCCGGCAACGAGCTGGTCGAGCGGATCAAGCCCCTGGTCAAGCGCAGCTTCCGCCCGGAAGTGATGGGCGGCCTGGGTGGCTTCGGCGCCCTGTTCGACCTTTCCAACAAGTACCGCGAGCCGGTACTGGTGTCGGGAACCGACGGCGTGGGCACCAAGCTGAAGCTGGCCCACCAGCTGAACCGCCACGATACGATCGGCATCGATCTGGTCGCCATGTGCGTGAACGACGTGCTGGTGCAGGGCGCCGAGCCGCTGTTCTTCCTGGACTACTTCGCCACCGGCAAGCTGGACATCGACACCGCCGCGGCGGTCGTGGGCGGCATCGCCAACGGCTGCACCGAGGCCGGTTGCGCGCTGATCGGCGGCGAAACCGCTGAAATGCCCGACATGTATGCCCCGGGCGAGTACGACCTGGCCGGCTTCACGGTGGCCGCGGTCGAGAAGAGCGAGCTGAAGGACGGCGCCAGCGTCGCCGCCGGTGACGTGCTGATCGGTATCGCCTCCTCCGGCCCGCACTCCAACGGCTACTCGCTGGTCCGCCGCATCTATGACCGCGCCGGCCGCCCGGCCGAGCTGGAGCTGGAAGGCGGCGTGAAGCTGGTCGACGCGCTGATGGCGCCGACCCGCCTGTACGTCAAGCCGATCCTGTCGCTGCTGAAGTCGCACGGCGCGGCTATCCACGGCATGGCCCACATCACCGGTGGCGGCCTGACCGAGAACATCATCCGCGTGGTACCTGAAGGCCTCGGCCTGGACATCCAGGCCTCGTCCTGGACCCTGCCGCCGGTGTTCCAGTGGCTGCAGAAGGAAGGCGCGGTGGCCGACAGCGAGATGTGGCGGACCTTCAACTGCGGCATCGGCTTCGTGCTGATCGTCGCAGCGGACCAGGTCGATGCCGTATCCGAGGCTGTCCAGGCCCAGGGCCTGGACCACTGGACCATCGGCCAAGTGGTCACCGCTGACGGCGCCGAGCGCGTCCACATCGGCTGATCCCGGCAACCCAGGAGCCCGCATGGACGCAACGCCCCCCTTGTCGCCCGCTCCGGTGCCGCCGCCGCTGGCGACGGTACCGGTGTTCAGTGCGCAGGATGCCGACCACCTGCGCATGCTGGCCATCGCGCACTATGTGGTCGGCGGCCTGATCGCGCTGTTCTCGCTGATCTTCATCATCCACATCGTGCTGGGCATCGCCGCGCTCACCGGCAACCTGCCGATGAATTCCAGCGGCCAGCCGTCGTCGCCTGCGGAGCAACGCCTGTTCGGCTGGATGTTCACCATCATCGGCTGCGTCATCGTGTTCGGTGGCGTCACCCTGGGCGCGTTCGTGGCCTATGCCGGCCGCTGCCTGACCCGTCGCCGCCGCTACCTGCTGTGCCTGATCGTGGCCGGCCTGGCCTGCCTGTTCGCGCCAGTCGGCACCGTGCTGGGGGTGTTCAGCCTGATCACCCTGCTGCGCCCGCAGGTCAAGGCCGCCTTCGACCTGCCTGCCGCGGCCGCATGACCGCCTCCGGCAATCCGCCGCCGCTGCCGCGGCAGACCCTGGCGCAGCTGCAGCTGACCAGCCATCTGCAGACGCTGAAAGTGCTGTTCTACGCGCTGGCCGGCTTCCATTGGGTCGCCACAGTGGCCTTCCTCGGCCTCAGCGGCTGGGTGGCCCACTCGCGCGGGCTGGACGATGCCTGGATGCTGACCACGGTCTATGCCTCGATGGCCGTGCTGGCCATCGTGCTCGGCTTCGTGCAGCTGCATACCGCGCGTCTGTTGACGGCCCGCACCGGGCTGGTCTGGTGCCGGCGCGCGGCGTGGCTGGCGGTGCTGGCCGGTCCGCTGGGCATAGCGCTGGCCGCCTATGCATGGGTGTTCCTCGGCAAGCCGGAAATGGCTGCGCTGTTCGACCGCGGCGACCACCTCAGCGTCTGAGCCGGCAGGCAGACGAACCATCCCCCTTCGATCGACCCGACATGTCCTCGCCTGCCATCGCTACCACCGCCGCTGCAAGCGCCTACCGTTTCTCCGGCCCCAAGAAGCTGGCCTTCGCCGCCGTACTGGCGGTGTTCGCGATCAGCTGGATCCATCCACTGTGGCCGATCGAGCAAGCCCTGCACAGCACGCTGACCGTGATCGGCCTGGCCGCACTGCTGTGGGTCGACCGTCGTGGCGGTTGGCTGGGCAATGGCGCCTTTATCGCGATCTGCGGCTTCATCGCCCTGCACTGCGTGGCAGCGCGCTGGCTGTATTCCAACGTACCCTATGACGCGTGGTCGCAGGCGTTGTTCGGCTGGTCGCCCAACGCGGCGTTCGGCTGGCAGCGCAATCACTTCGACCGCCTCATCCACTTCCTGTTCGGCGTCTGCTTCACCCCCGCCCTGCTGCAGCTGGCCCGCCACGCCTGGCCGGCGCTGCGGGTGGGCCAGGCCTTCACCCTGGCGGTGATGACGGTGATGTGTGCCAGCCTGGTCTACGAGTGGTTCGAGTGGGCCATCGCGCTGGCCCTGTCGCCGGATGCCGCCGAGGCCTACAACGGCCAGCAGGGCGACATGTGGGACGCGCATGCCGACATGCTGATGGCCACTGTGGGCAGCCTGCTGACCTGGCCGCTGATCCGCCGGAGTTCGCTGCAATGACCACCCCTACCCGTATCGCCGTGCTCGCCTCTGGCCGCGGCAGCAACCTGCAGGCCATCCTCGATGCCATCGGCAGCGGGCGCCTGCCGGCTGAAGTGGTCGGCGTGTTCTCCGATCGCCCCACCGCGGAGGCGCTGCAACGCGTGGCACCGGCACTGCGCTGGGCGCATGCACCAAAGGAATTCAGCGACCGCGACGCCTACGAGCAGGCACTGAGTGATGCGCTGGCCGCGGTCGCACCGGACTGGATCATCTGTGCCGGCTACATGCGCATTCTCGGCGCTGGCTTCGTGCAGCGCTTCGATGGCCGCCTGGTCAACATCCACCCGTCGCTGCTGCCGCTGCACAAGGGCCTGGACACGCATGCACGGGCCCTGCAGGCCGGCGATGCCGAGCACGGTGCCAGCGTGCACCTGGTGGTGCCAGAGCTGGACGCCGGCGCCGTGCTGGCCCAGGTGCGTGTCCCGGTGCAGCCGGGCGATGACGCGGACAGCCTGGCCGCGCGCGTGCTGGCGGTGGAGCATCCGCTGCTGATCGCCACGCTGCAGCTGCTGTGCGGCGGCCGCCTGGCTGAACGGGAGGGACAACCCTGGCTCGACGGTCACCCCCTGTTTAGTCCATTGGCCCTAGATTCCGCCGGTAACCTGAACCGGTAAACCCTTTGCACACGCCCCGCTGACTGCGGGGCTGGCATCCTGCCTCCTCCTGCGGTCCCTGTCCTCCATGAAGACCACGACCCTGTTGTCCACTTCACTGCTGTTGTCGCTTGCCGTGCTTCCCGCCGTGGGCTGGAGCCAGGCGCAGGCGCCTGCCGCTACGCCAGCACCAGTGCCCGTGGTGCAGCCGCCCGCCGAACCGGCCGTACCGATGCCGGCGGAGCTGGCCTGGGAGCCGCCGCCGCTGCAGCCGTTCAGCGCCACTTACCAGGCCTTCTACAAGGGCAAGGAGGCCGGCGATGCCAGCATGCAGGTCACCCATACCGGCGGCAGCCAGTGGCGGGTGGACATGCAGGTGGTCGGTCGCCGCGGCTTCGCCAGCGTGCTCGGCCTGAACATCGAACAAAGCACGGTGTTCGAGGAGCGCGGTGGCATCTATGCACCGCTCAGCCAGAGCACCGTGCGCAAGGGCCTGTTCCTCGGCAAGAAGGCCGTGGGCACCTACAACTGGCAGGCCGGCACCGCACAGTGGACCGGTGACGTGAAGAAGGAACGCGCGCAACCGATCCCGCTGCAGGCCGGTGACCAGAGTGCGCTGCTGATCAATCTGGCGATCATGCGCGATGCCCGCCCGGGTGCCGCCATGCACTACCGCTACGTGGACATGGGCAAGGTCCGCCAGCACGACTACCAGGCCGCAGCGCAGACCGAGAACGTCGAGGTCGGCGACCTGTCCTACAACGCGCTGCGGGTCTACCGGACCAACGGCGGCAACAACGAAACCATTCTCTGGATCGCCAACGGTGTCCCCACCCCGGTGCGCATCCTGCAACGCGAAGACGGCGAAGATCGCGTCGATCTGCGCCTGATCGAATACCAAGGAGTCTGAGCATGAACACCCTGACCCGCCCCCTCACCTGGATCGCAGCGGCCGCACTTACCGTGGCCAGCCTGCCGGCCATGGCGCTGGAACCGTTCAAGGCCGATTACCTGGCCAGCTACATGGGCATGCAGGCCAACGGCACCATGACCCTGGCCAGCGAAGGTGCCAACAAGTGGCGCTACAGCCTGCAGGTGAAGAACCAGCTGGCCGATCTCAGCCAGAGCACGGTGTTCGAGGAAGTGCGTGGCCAGCTGCGCCCGCTCAGCAGCCAGGACCGTTCTGCGCTGCTGGTGAAGAAGCGCAACGTGCAGGCCAACTACAACTGGAGCAGCAACCAGGCCACCTGGACCGGCGACATCAAGCCGGACCGCGCCGGACCGATCGCATTGAAGGCCGGTGACATGGACGCGTTGCTGATCAACCTGGCGATCGCCCGTGACCTGGCTGCTGGCAAGCCGCTGACCTATCGCATGGTCGACGAAGGCCGCATCAAGAACATGACCTACCGCGTGATCGGCAAGGAGTCGATCACCGTGGGCGGCAAGAGCTATGAAGCCACCAAGGTCTCGCGTGCCGACGGCAACAAGGAACTGATCGCCTGGATCGTGCCCGAGTTCCCGGTGCCGGCGCGCATGCTGCAGCGTGAAAGCGGCCGCGATGCGCTGGACCTGACCATCAGGGCGATGAACTGACCAGCAATCCGGTAGTGCCGGCCGCTGGCCGGCATTTTCGCGATGCTCCGCGAGGTTCATGGGGTTGCCAGCCAGCGGCCGGCACTACCGAAAAGAAACGCCCGCTTTCGCGGGCGTTTTCTTATTTCTTCGCTTCAGCCGGCTTCTGTTCCTCGGCCGGCTTGAACTCGGTCCGGCAATCCACCCGGATCTGCTCGCCGGTGCTGCGCCAGACGAAGGTCCGGCAATGGCGGCTGCCGTCCTGGTTGTCATTGACCGACACCGCATAGAACGACTGGATGATCTCGTCACGCGAGACCGTGCCGTCGCCGTTCCAGTCCATATCTTTCTGCTCGATGCCCTGGGTGATGGCCAGGTTGGCGTACCAGGCATAGCCCAGCCACGCCAGCACGATCAGCACCAGCACCAGCAGCGCCTTGCGACGCGGGCTGAACCTGCCGCGCAGGATCATGGCACGCGCCGGATGGTGGCACCGAGCGAAGACAGCTTCTCTTCGATGTTCTCGTAGCCACGATCAAGGTGGTAGATGCGGTCGATGGTGGTCTCGCCGCTGGCCATCAGCCCGGCCAGGATCAGCGAGGCCGACGCACGCAGGTCGGTGGCCATCACCGGCGCGCCGCTCAGGTGTTCGTTGCCACGCACGATGGCGGTATGCCCTTCGACCTGGATGTCCGCGCCCAGCCGCAGCAGTTCGTTGACGTGCATGAAACGGTTCTCGAAGATCGTTTCGTTGATCACGCCGACGCCGTCGGCCACGCAGTTGAGCGCCATGAACTGCGCCTGCATGTCGGTCGGGAACGCAGGGTACGGCGCGGTGGTGAGGTTGACCGCCTTCGGTCGCTTGCCCTGCATGTCCAGGGTGATGGTGTCTTCGGTGGTCTCGATCTTCGCGCCCGCCTCGACAAGCTTGGACAGCACTGCGTCCATGGTGTTCGGGCGCGCACGGTTGACCGTGACTTTGCCACCGGTCATCGCCGCGGCCACCAGGAAGGTGCCGGTCTCGATGCGGTCGGGCAGCACTTCGTGGCGGCCACCGGACAGGCGCTCGACGCCTTCGATGACCAGGCGGGCGGTGCCCAGGCCTTCGATCTTCGCGCCCAGCGCGATCAGGCAGTGCGCCAGATCGGTCACTTCCGGTTCCATCGCGCAGTTGTCGAGGATGGTGGTGCCTTCAGCCAGCACCGCGCCCATCAGCACGTTCTCGGTGCCGGTGACGCTGACCATGTCGAAGGTGAAGTGCCCACCCTTCAGGCGCTTGGCGGTGGCCTTGATGAAGCCGTTCTCGACCACGATCTCGGCACCCAGGGCCTGCAGGCCCTTGATGTGCTGGTCGACCGGACGCGAACCGATCGCGCAGCCGCCCGGCAGCGATACTTCCGCCGCGCCGAAGCGGGCCAGCAGCGGGCCCAGCACCAGGATCGAGGCGCGCATGGTCTTGACCAGCTCATACGGTGCCACGTGCTGGTTGACCGAACGCGGGTCGACCACGATCGCGCTGCCGCGCGACAGGGTGCCCTGGTCGATGGTCACTTTCGCGCCCAGTTCGCCCAGCAGCTTCACGGTGGTGACCACGTCGTGCAGGTGCGGCACGTTGGTGATCTCCACCGGCTCGTCGGCCAGCAGGGTCGCGCAGAGAATGGGGAGGACGGCGTTCTTGGCGCCGGAGATGCTCACTTCACCGTGCAGCGCAGCGCCGCCGGTCACAACGATCTTGGCCATGTATTCGGGATCTTCTGCGGTTCAGCCGGCTTCGGCCGGGGTCACGGTTTTCAGTGCCAGCGCGTGGATCGCGCCGCCCATCAGGTCGCCCAGAGTGGCATACACCATGCGGTGGCGTGCCAGCGGCATCTTGCCGGCGAAGGCGTCACAGACCACGGTCGCTTCGAAATGCACGCCATCGTCGCCCTGCACGTCGGCGCGGGCGCCGGGCAGGCCGGTTTCGATCAGATTGCGGATGGTGTCGGCGTCCAACGGGCTTTCCTAATAAAATGTACGTCCATTCTACTTCCGCTGCGTGGCGTCCGCATGGCCGAATCCCTGTTGCCCCCCCGTTCCGTCGACCCTGCCGGCCTGGTCGCCAGTGGCCGCCGCGTGTTCGAGATCGAGCGGCAGGCGCTGGATGCCGTGGCCGACCGCCTCGGCGAGGCCTTCCAGCAGGCCTGCCAGGCGATCCTGGGCAGCCGCGGCCGAGTGGTCGCCACCGGCATGGGCAAGTCCGGGCATATCGCCCGCAAGATCGCCGCCACCCTGGCCTCCACCGGGACCCCGGCCTTCTACGTGCACCCTGGCGAGGCCGGTCATGGCGACCTCGGCATGATCACCGAGGACGACGTAGTGCTGGCGCTGTCCTATTCGGGTGAGTCGGACGAGGTGCTGATGCTGCTGCCGGTGCTCAAGCGCCAGGGCAACGTGCTGATTTCCATGACCGGGCGCCCGCAGTCCAGCCTGGGCACCGCCGCTGACATCCATCTGGACGTCAGCGTGCCGGCCGAGGCCTGCCCGCTGGCGCTGGCCCCGACCTCCAGCACCACCGCCTCGCTGGCGATGGGTGATGCGCTGGCTGTGGCCCTGCTCGACGCGCGCGGCTTCACCGCCGATGACTTCGCCCGCTCGCACCCGGCCGGCAGCCTCGGCCGCCGCCTGCTGCTGCACATCACCGACGTCATGCACACCGGCGAAGACCTGCCCAGCGTCGGCGCCGACGCCAGCCTCAGCGAAGCCCTGATGGAGATGAGCCGCAAACGGCTCGGCATGACCGCCGTGGTCGACGCGGACGGCGTGCTGATCGGCCTGTTCACCGATGGTGACCTGCGCCGTGCGCTGGACAGTGCACTGGATGTGCGCACGGCGAAGATCGCCGATGTGATGACCCGCAACCCGCGCACCATCGGTGCCGACCAGCTGGCAGTCGAGGCCGCGCGCCTGATGGAGACCCACAAGATCACCGGCCTGATCGTGGTCGATGGCCAGGGCCGGGCGGTCGGTGCCCTGAACATTCATGACCTGTTGCGGGCCCGGGTGGTTTAACCGACAGTCCGTAGACCCCATTCAGTCTGTAACGCCGCACCCGCCCCCACCGAGCCTGTCGCCCTGATGCCCTGGTCCCCCCTGCCCGCCTTCCCTGCCCACCTGCATGCCGCTGCGGCCCGTATCCGCCTGGCCTGCTTCGACGTGGACGGCACCCTCACCGACGGTCAGCTGTACTACGACAAGGACGGCAACGAGAGCAAGGCGTACTTCGTGCAGGACGGCCTGGGCCTGAAACTGCTTCAGCAGCACGGCATCCACCCCGTGCTGATCACCGCGCGCAACAGCCAGTCCGCGCTCAGGCGCGGCGCCGACCTCGGCATCGATACCCAGATCGCCGTGGGCGACAAACTGGCCAGCGTGCAGGCCCTGTGTGCCCAGCACGGCATCGGCCTGGAACAGGTGGCGTTCATGGGCGATGACCTGCCCGACCTGGCACCGCTGGGCGCAGTCGGGCTGGCGGTGGCGCCGGCCAACGCGCACCCGTGGATCGCCGAGCGCGTGCACTGGCAGACCCGCGCCGACGGTGGCCGTGGCGCTGCACGCGAACTGTGCGACGTCCTGCTGGCCGCTCAGGGCCATGTCGATGCGGTGCTGGCGAGGTTCGGCGCATGAATGCTCCTTCGCTCAACTGGCGCACCCTCCTCGGTATCGGCCTGCTGCTGGCGGCCCTGCTCAGCAGCTGGGCGGCGCTGCGCAACCGGGACAAGGGACCGGCCAATGACGGCAAGGAAGTCGGCGTGGACTACATCCTGCACGACTTCCAGATCGTCGCCCTGGATGAGCACGGCAAGGAGTCCACCACCCTGCGTGCGCCGCTGCTGGAGCGCCAGCGCGGCGACCAGACCATCAATATCGCCACCCCGCTGTTCGAGATGCCGGACAAGGATGGCAAGCACTGGACCCTGCGCGCCGAGACCGGCTGGCTCAGCGCCAAGGGCGACGAGATGAAGCTGCGCGGCAACGTGGCCGGCGACAGCCCGGCCGCACCGGGCACGGTGCCGACCACCTTCCGCACCGATCACCTGGACGTGTTCCCCAAGGAGAACCGCGCCCGTACCGACGCTCTGGTGACCATGACCCGCCCCGGCATGGAACAGTCCGGCGTGGGCTTCGAGGTGGATTCGAAGAACAACACGTATCATTTCCTCAGCCAGTCCAAGGGCCGCTACACGCCCAAGCACTGATTCCGCCGCCAGCCTGCGACGTCTCCGGACAGGCGCAGGGCCGGCAGCCCCACCTGCACGCCCCCGGTCCACCCGGGAGGCCCCCACCGGTAGAACGGACCCCGATGAAGATTCCCTTTGCAGCCGTACTCGCGCTTGGTCTTCTTGTCCCCAGCGCCGCCTTCGCCAAGTCCACCGATCGCAACGAAGACATGCACATCGATTCCGGCGCGCAGTCGGGCATGCTCACCGGCGACGGCAAGACCGTGCTGTCGCAGGGCGTGGTCATCACCCAGGGCACGCTGGACCTGCGCTCGTCCGAGGCCGAGATCTACCTCAAGGACGGTGAAGCGGTGCGCGTGGTATTCACCGGCAAGCAGGCCAAGATGAAGCAGCAGCTCGACGATGGCACCTGGATGGACGCCCTGGCCGACCGCATCGACTACGACATCAAGACCGAGATCATCACCCTGACCGGCAACTACAAGGTCACCAGCGCGCGCGGCACCAATGCCGGCCAGCGCATGGTCTACAACACCCGCAGCGGTGAAATGAATTCCGGCGGCGACGGCAGCCGCGTGCGCACCGTCATTCCACCGAAGAACAAGACGCCGGCGGCGCCGGCGGCACAGCCCAAGGCCAGCACGCCGGCGGCACCGGCCGGGAGCAAGAAGTAATGCTCGTCGCCAAGGGCCTGCGCAAGCGCTACAAGCAACGCGAAGTCGTCAAGGATTTCGGGTTGACCCTCGACGCCGGTGAAGTGGTCGGCCTGCTCGGCCCGAACGGCGCCGGCAAGACCACCTGCTTCTACATGATCGTCGGCCTGGTCGCCGCCGATGCCGGCAGCATCGTGCTTGACGGCAAGGACATCACCGGCGACCCGATGTACACCCGCGCCAAGCAGGGCGTGGGCTACCTGCCGCAGGAACCGTCGGTGTTCCGCAAGCTGAGCGTGGCCGACAACATCCGCCTGGTGCTGGAACTGCGCGAGGACCTTGATTCGAAGGGCCGCGAGCGCGAATTGAACAGCCTGCTCGACGAACTGCAGCTGGGCCACGTGGCCGACCAGCTCGGTGCCAGCCTGTCCGGCGGCGAGCGCCGCCGTTGCGAGATCGCCCGTGCACTGGCGGCACAACCGCGCCTGATCCTGCTCGATGAGCCCTTTGCCGGCGTGGACCCGATCTCGGTCGGGGAGATCCAGCGCATCGTCACCCACCTCAAGCAGCGTGGCATCGGCGTGCTGATCACCGACCACAACGTGCGCGAGACCTTGGGAATCTGCGACCGCGCGTATATCCTCGCCGAGGGCAGCGTGCTCGCCCAGGGCTCGCCGGAAGCGATTCTGGACAACGCCGACGTGCGTCGCGTCTACCTTGGGGATTCCTTCAAGCTGTGACGGCAAGCGCCGGGTCCCTCTCCTTCCTTTCGGCACAGGCATGAAGACTCGGCTGCAGACATCGTTGGGACAGCAGCTGGTGCTCACGCCCCAGCTGCAACAGGCGATCAAGCTGCTGCAGATGTCCAGCACCGAGCTGGAACTGGAAATCGCGCAGGCAGTGGAAAGCAATCCACTGCTGGACTGGGCCGACAGCAGTGACAGCAGCAGCGCCGCCAACGAAACCAGTGACAACCCCGACGGCGATGCAGCGGCCGAACGTGCCGACAACGGCGACGACTGGGCGCCGGCCGAACTGGACTGGAGCGCGACCGGCAGCGGCGGCAGCTTCGACGATGACGACGATACCGGCAGCGCCGCCGAACGCGTGGCCGAAACCGAAACCCTGGCCGATCATCTACTGTGGCAGCTGCACCTGTCGCACCTGTCCGCACGTGATCGCAGCATCGGTGCCGCACTGATCGATGCACTGGACGACGATGGCTACCTGCGCGAACCGCTGGCAGGCATCGCCGAAACCCTGCTGCCGGCCATCCATGCCGACCAGGACGAGATTCTTGCCGTGCTGCACCGGATCCAGCGTTTCGATCCGGTCGGCGCGGCCGCGCGCACCCTCGGCGAATGCCTGCAGCTGCAGCTGGAGGTGCTGGACGACACCACACCGGGCCTGGCATTGGCGCGACAGATTGCCGCGGGCCCGCTGGAACGGTTGCCGCGCAGCGGCGTGGCCGGGCTGGCCCACGAGTTGAAACTGCCGCTGGCCGAGGTCGAGACTGCAGTGACCCTGCTGCGTTCGCTGGATCCACGGCCGGGCACGCAGATCGCCCCCCTGTCGCAGGACACCTACGTGGTACCCGATGTCGTGGTGTGGCGGCAGAACGGCGTGTGGCGCGCTGCACTGGCCGCGCATGCCGGGCCAAAGGTGGTGATCCACCGCGGCTACGAACAGCTGATCCGCCGCTGTGGCGAGGCCGATGCCGGCTACCTGCGTGCACAGCTGCAGGAAGCGCGCTGGCTGCTGAAGGGCCTGCAGCAGCGCGGCGAAACCCTGCTGCGGGTGGTACGCAGCCTGATCCTGCAACAGGCTGGCTTCCTTGAATTCGGCGAACAGGCGCTGCGGCCGCTGACCCTGCGCGAGATCGCCGCCGAGCTCGGCCTGCACGAATCGACGGTGTCGCGCGCGATTGCCCGCAAGCACGTGCGTACGCCACGCGGCACCCTGCCCCTGCGCGCCTTCTTCGCCTCGGGCATCGATACCGAAGGCGGCGGCGAGGCATCCAGCACGGCCATCCAAGCGATGATCCGGCGCCTGATCGACGAAGAGAATCCACGCAAGCCGCTTTCTGACGCCAAGCTGGCTGACCTGCTCAAATCGTCGGGAATTCCAGTAGCGCGGCGCACCGTGGCGAAGTATCGTGAAGCCATGAACATCTCCGCCTCGCACGAAAGGGTCAGAATCGCTTGACGCGCCGCCGCGCCCGGCGGAGAGGTTCATTGGCACATCCGAACACAGGAGAAACCCGATGCGCATCGAAACGTTTGGCAAAGATGTCGAAGTCACCCCGGCCCTGCAGTCCTATGTAGAGGAGAAGCTGGCCCGGATCGGCAAACACTTCGACCAGCACTGCGAAGCGCGGGTGACCCTCAAGCTGCAGAAGACCGAACACCACGTCGACGCCAGCCTCAACATTCCCGGCCAGACCCTGCACGCTGAGGCCAATGCCCAGACCATGTATGCCGCGATCGACCTGCTTGCGGACAAGCTTGACCGTCTGGTGATCAAGCACAAGGAGAAAAAACAGCAGCACGCGCCACTGCCGGTGGGCGACAATGGTGGCTGATCGCCACCGTTCCCCGCAGACATGCCCCTGACTGACCTCCTGGCGGCCGTGCAGACCCAGCTCTGCACGGCCACCGACCGCGACAGCGTCCTGAAGGCCGCCGCCGGGTTGCTGGCCTGCCGCCAGGCCAACGCTGAACAGATCTACCTGAACCTGTGCCAGCGCGAAGCGCTGGGCAGCACTGCGATCGGCCACGGTATCGCCATCCCCCACGGCCGCGCGCCGACCCTGGACCGCCCCCGTGGCGCGCTGCTGCGGCTGGCCACCCCGGTCGACTTCGGTGGCGATGAGCCGGTGGACCTGGTGTTCGCGATGGCCGTCCCTTCCCACTACACCCACCAGCACCTGATGCTGCTGTCCGAGCTGGCCGAGCTGTTCTCGACGCCCGCCATCCGCGATGCCCTGCGCGCGGCCGGCGATGCGCGGGCCCTGCGCCAGGCCCTGGAGCTGACCCCACCTGCGAGCGCCGCATGAATACCAGCATCACCGCCCGTGAACTGTTCGAACAGCAGCGCGAGCGGTTGGGGTTGCGCTGGGCCGCAGGCAAGTCCGGCGAGAAGCGTGAGCTGGAGGCTGGCAACACGGTGTCGCGTCGCCCTTCGCTGGCCGGATACCTCAATGCGATCTATCCCAACAAGGTGCAGATCCTCGGTACCGAGGAACTGTCCTGGCTGGACGCGCTGGAACCACGCCAGCGCTGGGAAACCATCGAAAAGATCATGCAGTCGCATCCGCTGGCGCTGGTGCTGACCCGCAACCAGCCGTGCCCGGAAGACCTGCGCGCGGCCGCCGATGAATCCGGCACGCCGCTGTGGTTGTCACCCAAGCGCGGCCACGAACTGCTCAACCATCTGTCCTACCACCTGGCCCGGACGCTGGCGCCGCGGGTGATCCTGCATGGCGTGTTCATGGAGATCTACTCCATCGGCGTGCTGATCACCGGTGAAGCGGGATCAGGCAAGAGCGAGCTGGCCCTGGAACTGCTCAGCCGCGGTCACCGCCTGGTGGCCGACGACGCCCCCGAGTTCACTCAGATCGCCCCCGACGTGCTCGATGGCACCTGCCCGGAACTGCTGCAGGACCTGCTGGAAGTGCGCGGGCTGGGCGTGCTGAACGTGCGCGAGATGTTCGGCGACACGGCTGTAAAGAAGAACAAGTACCTTCGGCTGATCGTCCACCTGACCAAGCCGATGACCGAACCCACCCCACATGGCTACGAGCGCCTGACCGGCGATTCGGGCACCCGCCATGTGCTGGACCTGGATGTTCCGCTGATCACCCTGCCGGTGATGCCCGGCCGCAACCTGGCCGTGCTGACCGAGGCGGCCACCCGCCTGCACATCCTTCGCACCAAGGGGATCGACCCGGCGGCCATGTTCATCGCCCGCCACAGCAACCTGCTGGAACGGCGAACACCCTGATTCCCCCGTCCCTCGAAGAGCCTGTCCATGAGCACCGCAATCCCCTCCGCCCCGACCCTGATCATCGTCAGCGGCCTGTCCGGCTCGGGTAAATCCGTCGCCCTGAAGACCTTCGAGGACCAGGACTACTACTGCTCGGACAATCTGCCGATCAACCTGCTGCCCGATTTCGTGCGCAGCCTGCTGGCCAACCATGACGGCAGTGCTCCGCGCCGCCTGGCGGTGGGCATCGACGTGCGCGGCCAGTCCGACCTGAGCCAGCTGGACAACTGGCGGCAGCTGGCCACCGATGCCGGCGTGGAAGTGAAGGTGCTGTTCTTCGAAGCCAGCGACGAAGCGGTGCTCAAGCGCTATGCCGACACCCGCCGTCGCCACCCGTTGAGCCAGTTGGGCCTGTCCCTGCCCGAAGCGATTGCCCGCGAGCGCGAGCTGACCGCGCCGTTGCGCCGCGAAGCCGATGCGGTGATCGACACCAGCGCGCTCAACGTGCACCAATTGCGGCGGCGGATCATCACCGAGTTCGCACTGGACCACGCCACGCGCCTGTCGCTGCTGTTCGAATCGTTCGCCTACAAGCGCGGCGTGCCGGCCGAGGCGGACTTCGTGTTCGACGCGCGCGTGCTGCCCAATCCGCACTGGGATCCGGACCTGCGCGCACTGAGTGGCCGCGAACCGGGCGTACGTGATTACCTGGAAGCGCAACCGGACGTGCAGCGCTACCTGGCCCAGCTGATGGACTTCCTCGATACCTGGCTGCCGAAGCTGGGGGATGGCACGCGCAGCTACGTGACCGTGGCGTTTGGCTGCACCGGCGGCAAGCACCGCTCGGTGTTCCTGGCCGAGCGCATGGCCCGGCATGCCCGCGAGATGGGCTGGGAAGACGTGGCGACCTACCACCGCGAACAGGATTGAGGGGGGTCGGCCGGGCTGCGCCCGGCACCCGCAGAAGCCACGGCAACGTCAACGGCAAGAGCCGGATTACGTGGGATGGCGGGGTGGGTCCGGTTGCGGGGGACGCCGTAAACCCATCCATGGGGGCTTGGCCGCGGCATCCATGCCGCGGACACCCCCGCAACCGGACCCGCCCCGCCCCGCCCCGCCTCTGACAGATTCCGGGTGCTGTTGGTGGGTGTCGACCTTGGTCGACACGGTAGATCCACGCCATGCGTGGATGAATCTCTGTCAGGCATCGAAAAAACGGATGGAGTCGGATCCCTTTTCAACGGAAAAGGGCTCTGACCCGAGCAACACTGAATACGGGACACTGTGCCCCTCTCCTGCTGCTATCGCCAATTCACCTTGACCTGTTAACGTGCAGTAATGACCTGTGGCATTCTCCTCGTAACACATCCCGGGGTCGGGACCGCCCTGCTTGACGTGGCGACCCGGCTCCTGCGGCAGTTGCCGCTGAAAACAGAAGCTTTCGAAGTACCGTTCGACGCAGACCTGGACGCCCTGCTTCCGCTCGCCTCGGCCGCCCTGCGGCGGGTCGATGGGGGAAATGGCGTGCTGATCCTGACCGACCTGTACGGTGCCAGCCCCGCCAACCTTGCCGGGCAGCTGGCCCGGCTGGGGACCCCGGTTCGCCGGGTGTCGGCGCTGAGCCTGCCGATGTTGCTGCGGGTGATGAATTATCCGGAACAGGGACTGGATCAACTGCCCGCCACAGCCGCGGCGGGTACCCGTAATGGAGCGATAGTCGACGATGCTTGAACGAGAACTCACCGTCAGCAACCGCCTGGGCCTGCATGCCCGGGCCACCGCCAAGCTGGTGCAGACCCTGGCGCCGTTCCGCTGCAACGTGACCATGGCCGCCAAGGGCCGTGAGATCAACGCCAAGAGCATCATGGGCGTGATGCTGCTGGCCGCCGGCCAGGGCACCCCAGTCACCGTGCGGATCAACGGCGAGGACGAAGCCGCCGCGATGGAGGCGGTGGTAGGCCTGTTCGAGCGCCGCTTCGACGAGGACAACTGAGCGTGCCACGCGCACGCGCCGGTCAGGTCAGTTCCGGCCAACGGCCGGTACAGCTGCTGGCCGGCCATGGTGCGGCCCGTGGCACCGCGATGGGCCGCGCCCGGGTGCGCCTGCCGCATGCACTGGAGGTTGCCGAGCAACGGGTCGCCGTCCACCAGGTCGAGGCCGAACTGGCCCGCCTGCACCGTGCCGTGGATGCCGCACGCACGGAAATGCACGAGCTGCGACAGCGCCTGCAGGGTGCACTGAACCAGGAAGTGGGTGAGTTCCTCGACCTGCATGCACTGCTGCTGGACGACCCCGAGCTGCTGTTCGGGCTGGACGAGCTGATCCGCAGCGGCCCCTACAGCGCCGGCTATGCGCTGCGCCTGCAGCGTGACCGCCTGGCCAAGGTCTTCGATGGCATGGACGATGCCTATCTGAAGAGCCGCATGGACGACCTCGACCATGTGATCGGCCGCATCCACGCCTTCCTGCAGCCCGAGCGGCCGCCAGCGATGAAAGGCCTGGCCGGTGAAATCCTGGTCTGCGACAACATCGCGCCCTCCGAGCTTGCCCAGTTGCAGGCGCAGGGCGTGGTCGGCATCGTCACCGCCGCCGGCAGCGCGCTGTCGCACAGTGCGATCCTGGCGCGCAGCCTGCACCTGCCCTTGATCGTCAACGTGCCGCAGCTGCTCAGCCGCATCGCCGATGGCGACGTGCTGATCATCGACGGCGCCGACGGCAGCATCACCGCCAACCCGCAGGCCGACAACCTGCGCGATTACCGTGCACGGCTGAAAGAGCACGCACGCGAGCAGCGCGAACTTGGCCGCCTGCGCAGCAAGCCCAGCCGCACCCGCGACCAGGTCGACATTGCTCTGCTGGCAAATGCCGAATCGCTGGAGGACGTGACCCAGGCGCATGCGCTGGGCGCACACGGGCTGGGCCTGTACCGCACCGAATTCCTGTTCCTGCAGCGCAACGAGCTGCCGGACGAAGAAGAACAGTTCCAGACCTACCGTGATGCCGCACTGGGCATGAGCGGGCGACCGGTGACCATCCGCACCCTCGACCTCGGTGCGGACAAGGCCGATCGCACCGGCCTGACCCTGAGCAACGAGGAAAACCCGGCACTGGGCCTGCGCGGCGTGCGCCTGTCGTTGGCGCGGCCGAAGGTGGCCGATACCCAGCTGCGCGCGATCCTGCGCGCCTCGGCCTACGGCAAGCTGCGCGTGCTGGTGCCGATGGTCAGTACCCGCGAGGAACTGCTGGCGGTGCGCCGGCGCATGCTCAAGCTGACCGAACAGCTGCGCGGCGAAGGCCACATGGTGTCCGACCATGTGCCGTTGGGGGCAATGATCGAGGTACCGGCCGCTGCGCTGGCGCTGGAGAGCTTCATCGATCTGGCCGACTTCCTGTCGATCGGCACCAACGACCTGGTGCAGTACCTGCTGGCGGCCGATCGCAACAACGAAGCGTTGGGCGAACTGTACTCGCCGCTGCATCCGGCGGTGCTGCGGCTGCTGCAGATGGTGATCGAGACCGGCGTGCGCCATCGCATCCCGGTGGCGGTGTGTGGCGAGATCGCCGGCGATGCACGGATGACCCCACTGCTGCTGGCGCTGGGCCTGACCGAATTCAGCCTGCACCCCGGCACCCTGCTGGAAGTACGCCGCGCGATCCGCGACGCCGACCTGGGCGCACTGCGCGCACGAGCTCCCAAGCTGCTTGCCGCCCGCGACCGCCGTGCCATCGAGCGCTGGCTGGCGCTGGTGGCGGATACGGCCTGATACCACCCGCTCGCCGGGCATGCACGCTTGGGGTCAGATCCCATTTCCGCGGGAAAAGGGATCTGACCCCGTCTCGTCGCCGCCGGGGTATCCGGTGAAACATCCCCTTGCGATAATGACGCGCTGAACACCCCTGTTGCCGCATCCTTGCCGGGATCGCGGCTTTTCTTATCCCGCGGGAGCTGCGATGGCTGAGGCTGTACGCCACGACAAGACTGCGCGCCAGTTGCGGATGCTGTCCGATGCGCTGGACAGCGGCCGACTGGGCCCGGTGCGCCGCCTGGTCAATACCCTGGCGCCGGCCGAGATCGGCAACCTGCTCGAATCGCTGCCGCCCGGCAAACGCGAGATCGTCTGGGGCCTGGTCGATCCGGAAGATGACGGCGAGGTGCTGGTCCACGTCGGCGACGACGTGCGCGAAAGCCTGCTCGCCGACATGGACCCGGACGAGATCATCGCCGCGGTCGAAGACCTGGACATCGACGATCTGGCCGATCTGGTCGAGGATCTGCCGGACACGGTCATCGACGAAGTCCTCAAGTCGATGGACCGCGAGAACCGCGAGCGCCTGGAGCAGGTGCTGTCCTACCCCGAGGACAGCGCCGGCCGCCTGATGAACCCGGACGTGGTGACCGTGCGCGCCGACGTCAACGTCGACGTGGTGCTGCGCTACCTGCGCCTGCGCGGCGAACTGCCCGACCACACCGATCACCTGTTCGTGGTCAGCCGTCGCCACCAGTACCTGGGCCGGGTTTCACTGGCCTCGCTGGTGACCCATGAGGACACCACGCCGATCAACCGCCTGATCGACGATGAGCAACCGGCGATCGATGTCGGCGAGAGCGACCAGGAAGTGGCGCGGCAGTTCTCCGACCATGACTGGATCTCCGCGCCGGTGGTGGATGACAACAACATCCTGATCGGCCGCATCACCATCGATGACGTGGTCGACATCATCCGTGGCCAGGCCGAGCACCAGGCGCTGGGCGCCGCCGGCCTGGACGAGGACGAGGATCTGTTCAGCCCGGTCTGGCGCGCGATGCGCCGACGCCTGATGTGGCTGTCGGTGAACCTGTGCACCGCCTTCCTCGCCTCCAGCGTGGTCGGCCATTTCGAAGGCACCATCGACAAGCTGGTGGCGCTGGCGGTACTGATGCCGATCGTTGCCGGCCTCGGCGGCAACGCCGGCACCCAGGTACTGGCGCTGATGGTGCGTGGCCTGGCGTTGGGCCAGGTCGGCAGTTCCAACGCACGCACGCTGTTGTGGAAGGAAGTACGGGTGGCCCTGCTCAACGGCGTGGTGCTCGGCTCGATACTGGGCCTGATCGTACTCGCCTGGTTCCATTCGCCTGGCCTGTCGGCGGTGATCGCCATCGCGCTGACCTGCAACCTGCTGTTCGCCGCGTTGGCCGGCGTGCTGGTGCCACTGACGCTGAAACGCTTCGGCTTCGACCCGGCGCTGGCCAGCGGCATCTTCCTGACCGCCGTGACCGACTCGATGGGCTTCTTCACCTTCCTCGGCCTGGCCACCCTGGTGCTGCTGCACTGACCGTATCAAGGGTCGGATCCCCGCCGCGCGGGGCGCTGACCCGATCCCCACTGGAACACCCATGGCAACGACGATCGAAAATTACTTCCAGCCCGGCTGGCGCGACCAGCAGTACACCTGCACGGCCTGCGAATGGAAGGGCAGCTCGCGCGCCATGGTGATGGAGTTGGACGAAGACGCCACCGAGTACGACTGCCCGGTCTGCGAGAACCCGCTGCTGGTGGTGCTGCATCCGGACATGGCGCAGGTGCAGGCAGCCGCCGCCGAAGGCAATACCGAAGCACAGGAGCAGCTGGACATCATCGCCAGCTTCCCGCGCCCGGAGTGACGCAGCGCACGATGCCAGGCTGATCGCGGCGGACTACGATGCAGACGATCCTGCCGCTACGGGAAAGCCCATGGTCCGTTCGCTGTCGCGCTGGCTGCCACTGCTGGCCATTCTGACGATGACCGCTTGCACATCGCTTCCAGACAGCGCGCGCGGGCGCTTCGAAGCCCGCGCGGTGAAGGTGGATGGCGAGACCGCCTACTACCAGGTGTTCATTCCGGCCGGCGTGCAGGCCGCCGCTCCCACCAACCTTCCGGTCATCCTGTTCCTGCACGGCTCCGGCGAACGCGGCAGCGATGGTGTCAAACAGACCTACTCGGGACTGGGCCCCTATCTGCGCGAGCACCCCGACTTCCCTGCGCTGGTGGTGTTCCCGCAGGTGCCAGGACACGAGGAATGGAGCAGCCACAACAACCGTGTCGCGCTGGCGGCACTCGATGCAGCGATCGCCGAATTCGGCGCCGACCCGGCACGGCAATACCTGACCGGCATGTCGATGGGCGGCTACGGCAGCTGGAACATCGCCCTGGACGACCCACGCCGTTTTGCTGCGATCGTGCCGGTGTGCGGTGCCGTGCTGGCACCGCGTGCGAAGCGGCCGACCCTGTTCGTCGAGCAGGTCGCGCAGGAAACCGATCCGTATGCCGTGATCGCGCAGCGCTTGCAGCACACGCCGATCTGGATCTTCCACGGCGCGCTGGACGACGTGGTGCCACCGGACGACGACCGCAGGCTGCACGTCGCATTCCAAAGCGCCAACGCACGCGATGTGCGCTACACCGAATACCCCGAAGGCAACCACAACGCCTGGGACGCCACGTATGCGGATCCCACGATGTGGGCATGGTTGTTCGCGCAGAAGCGCTGAACCCCAACTCATGGTAGCTGCCAACCTTGGTTGGAGCCTGGTTTTGGTAGGTACCCACTAAGGTTGGAACCTGCTTTCGGTGGGTGCCAACCTTGGTTGGCACTATCTGTCCGCCCCCATAAACTCCGCCTTGGCACAGGAACCTTCGAGTTCCCACCCACACCACGCATGCGGGTACTCGCCAAGCTGCGTTGCCAGCCCCGCCCTGATCGGATTCGCCATCAAATACATTGCATGCCGGAACAGCGATTCATCAGAGCGGATCGCGTGATCGTGATAGCAGGACTGCCAGAAGCGCCCCACCCTGCCCAGTACCCTGTTTGCGTGCACGGCCGTACGCGACTTGAAGCGCCTCATGACAACGTCGAGCGATGCCGCGCGCAGCTGCATCAACCAGTGGACGTGATCCGGCATGACAACGTAGGCGATCGAATGGGTCAGACCTTCCAGATCCAGACGCTGGAACTCCTGCATGGCGGTAACCGCAACGGCGTCATTGGCGAACAGAGCCGCCCGGCCATCCACGTTCGTGGTGAGGATGTAGCTCTGGCCGATACGGGAATGACGGCCTAGCAGGAGGCGGGTGCTGTTCATGCAGAAGAGCATGGGCGGGCGCATGTTCCTTGAACATCGGGAAATCACCTTCGCCCGGGTAGGCCAATGCCAACCAAGGTTGGCACCCACCACACCAGCAGTACCAACCAAGGTTGACACCTACCAGAGCGGGGGTCAGCCCAGCAGGGTTTCCAGCACCGCCATGCGCACGGCGACGCCGTTGGCGACCTGGCGCAGCACCCACGACTGCGGGCCGTCGGCCACCTCGTCGGTGACTTCCACGCCGCGGTTGATCGGGCCCGGGTGCAGCACCGCTGCGTCCTTACCGGCGCGGGCCAGGCGTTCGTTGGTCAGGCCGTACTGCGCGTGGTATTGCTCCAGCGACGGCACCAGGCCTTCTTCCATGCGCTCGCGCTGCAGGCGCAGCATCATCAGCGCGTCGACGCCTTCCAGCATCGCGTCGAAATCATCACCGACCACGCAGCCCTTCAGGGTCTCGTCATCCGGCAGCAGCGACTGCGGGCCGCACACGCGGATCTCGCCCACGCCCAGCGTACGCAGCGCATGCAGGTCGGTGCGGGCCACGCGCGAATGCTTCACGTCGCCGACGATCACCACCTTCATCTTCGAGAAATCCGGGCCCTTGGCCTGGCGCAGGGTCAGCATGTCGAGCAGGCCCTGGGTCGGGTGCGCGCTGCGCCCGTCACCGGCGTTGATCAGTGCAGTGCCCTCGCCCGCCGCTTCGGCCAGTGCGGCCACGGCGCCGTCATCCGGGTGGCGCACCACGAAGCCGCGCACGCCCATCGCTTCCAGGTTGCGCAGCGTGTCGCAGGCGGTTTCGCCCTTGCGCGTGGACGAGGTCGAGGCATCGAAGTTGAGCACATCGGCGCCCAGTCGCTGCGCCGCCAGCTGGAACGAACTGCGGGTGCGCGTGGACGGCTCGAAAAACAGCGTGCATACCGCCGAACCGGCCAGCACCTGGCGCTTGTTGCCGACGCGGCCGACTGCGGCATCGCGGATCTGACCTGCACGGTCAAGCAGCTGCAGCAGGGTCTCGCGCGGCAGGCCCTCCAGGGTCAACAGGTGGCGCAGGCGTCCGGAGGCATCGATTTGCTGGGCGGTCATGGCGGTGTCGGGCAGTCAGGGAATGGGAGTGGCGTCGTCCGGCGACGACAGCCAGCGGTCGATGATCACCGCCGCGGCCACCGCATCGAGGGCGGCCGCATCACGGCGGCGCTTGCGCCCTTCGGCGCGCTCGACAGCGAAGCGGCGTGCGGCCTCGACCGAGCTGGAACGCTCGTCGATCATCACCACCGGCAGCTTGAAACGTTCCCGCAGCTGGCGGGCAAAGCCCCGCGCCCGCTTGCGGTTGGGCTGGTCCTGGCCGTCCAGCGTGAGCGGATCGCCCACTACAAGGCCATCGGGCTTCCATTCCTTGATCAGGCGTTCGATCGCGGTCCAGTCCGGGCCGTTGCCGTGCACATCGACCACGGCCACCGCGCGCGCATGCGCAGCGAAGGCACTGCCGATGGCTACGCCGATACGCCGCGAGCCGACATCGAAACCCAGAACGGTGCCGTCACGGCGGATGGCCGGAGCAGAAGAAACCGGTGCGGGCGCCGCCGGCTCAGACATGGCCGCTGTAGTCGGTCAGGCGGAACAGGTCCACGCCGATGCGCGAGGCCGCGCCCTGCCAGCGCTGCTCCAGCGGCAGCTGGAACACCAGCTCGGCGTCGGCCGGTACGGTCAGCCAGCTGTTCTCGGACAGTTCGCTTTCCAGCTGCCCTGCGCCCCAACCGGCACAGCCGAGGGTGACCACAGCATTGGCCGGGCCTTCGCCACGTGCCATCGCTTCGAGGATGTCGCGCGAGGTGGTCAGGTACAGGCCTTCACCCACGATCAGGCTGGAATCCCATGCCCGCGCATCGTCATGGATGACGAAGCCACGTTCGGGATGCACCGGGCCGCCGTTAAGCACCATGCGCGCCTGCAGGTCGCCATCAACGGTGGTGATGTCCATCTGTGCCAGCACTTCGCCCAGCGTGTACTCGGAAGGCTGGTTGACCAGCACGCCCATCGCACCGTTCTCGTCGTGCTGGCAGATCAGCGCGACGCTGCGGGCGAAGGTCGCGTCGAGCAGCGAGGGCAGCGCGACGAGCAGGTGATCGGCAAGGGAAGTCGGCGTAACAGGCATGCCCCCATTCTACCTGCTGGGGGCGGGATGGTCGCGCGATGGACGCGTGCGGCGATCGGCTAGGATGGTGCTTTGCCATGGAAGGTCGTCGATGCAGTCTTCATCGCCCCTGACCCTGCCGGCACGCAGCGCCATCGTTCTGATCGCGCTGCTGCAGGGCCTGATGCTGTATGCCGCGCAGGAGCTGTCCGATGCGTGGCCGTTCCGCGATATCGGCTGGCGCTACTGCTGGTACGCCTGGGTGCTGGCCATTCCCAGCGCGGTGGCGCTGAGCCTGGTCGAGCTGGGCCAGCGCCGCCTGTGGCTGCAGGCCGCGCTCGGCTCGGCGGTGGTGCTGGCGCTGGCCGCCTGGATCGGCTGGAACCTCAACGGCGAGACCGCGCTGGATTCGGGCGCGCTGCAGTTCCCGCTGACCCTGGGCATGGCCGTGGCGGTGTTCGTGGCTCTGCCCTGGTGGCAGTTCCAGCTGCAGCACGGGCATTGGCGCGCCAGCTATCCGGAGCTGTTCGAGCGTGCCTGGCAGAACGGCCTGACCCTGGCCCTGGCGGCGCTGTTCACCGGGCTGACCTGGCTGCTGCTGTGGCTGTGGGCGGCCCTGTTCCAGCTGCTGGACGTGACCTTCTTCCGCGACCTGTTCCGGCAGGACGCGTTCATCGCGCTGGCCACCGGCAGCCTGGCCGGGTTCGGTGTGCTGATCGGGCGCACCCAGCACCGCGCGATCCAGATCACCCGCCAGGTGCTGTTCGCGATCTGTCGCGGGCTGCTGCCGCTGCTCTCGTTCATCGCCGTGCTGTTCGTGCTGAGCCTGCCGCTGACCGGGCTGGAACCGCTGTGGAAGACCCGTTCGGCCGCCAGCCTGCTGCTGGTGCTGTCGCTGCTGCTGGTGTCGTTCACCAATGCGGTCTACCAGCAGGGAGACGACACCGCGCCCTACCCCGTCGTGCTGCGCCGGCTGGTCGAGGCCAGCCTGCTGGCGCTGCCGGTCTATGCGGTGCTGGCGCTGTATGCACTGGGCCTGCGCGTGGTGCAGTACGGCTGGACCCTGGACCGCTTCTGGGCGGTGCTGATCGCGTTGGCCGTGGCCGGCTATGCGCTGGGCTACGCGCTGGCGGTAGTGCGCCGGCAGGGCCGCTGGCTGCAGACGCTGGAGCCGATCAACCGTTGGATGTGCTGGGCCGTGCTGGCACTGGCATTGCTGGGCAACTCGCCGCTGCTGGACCCGGTGCGGCTGACCCTGTCCAGCCAGTTGGCACGGCTGCGTGCAGACCCGCCGGCGATCACCAGCAGCGACGTCAACGTACTGCGCTTCGACCTCGGCCGCCGCGGCGTGCAGGCGCTGCGCGGACTGCAGGACGATCCGGCGATCCGCGCCGATGCCAACGCGCCGCAGGTGATCGCCGATGCGCTGGCACGCACCTCACGCTGGGACAGCGGCACCCGCCTGGACAAGGGCCCGCAGGATGTCGCCGCCCTGCAGCGCGCGCTGAAGCTGGCCAAGGGATCCACCTCGCCGCCCGCCGACTGGTGGCAGGCGCTGGCCACGCGCGCGATCAACGGCGAATCCTGTGCCGAGAGCGAGCGTGACTGCCTGATCGTGCATCGCGACCTGGATGGCGACGGCAGCACCGAGGTGCTGCTGTGCGAGCTGTACACCCACCGTGGGCCGGACTGCGTGCTGTACGCACGTGGCAGGGATGCCCAGTGGTACCGGGCCGGTTCGCTGTTCGGCACCGTCAGCGGCCAAGCCGAGACGATCAACCAGGCCCTGCGTGACGGCAAACTCACGCTTGTGCCACCGCGCTGGCCGATGCTGTCCATCGGCGGGCGCCCCGCGCTGGCCATCGATCCCGAACCCGAATCCAACGAGTCTTCCCCATGAGCGGCTACTGCCTCATCGCCCCGGGTCATCCGGTGCACGACTACTACCACGCCAACGAGTACGGCTTTCCGCAGCGTGAGGAGCGCGAGCTGTTCGAGCGGCTGGTGCTGGAAATCAACCAGGCCGGGCTGAGCTGGGAGACGATCCTGAAGAAGCGCGAGGGCTTCCGCTCGGCCTATGACGGCTTCGATGTGGATCGGGTTGCAGCCTACGCCGAGCAGGACATCGAGCGGCTGCTGTCGGACGGGGGCATCATCCGCAACCGGCTGAAGGTGCTGGCGGCGATCCACAACGCGCAGGTGATCCAGCAGCTGCGGGCCAGCCACGGCAGCTTCGCGGGCTGGCTGGACGCGCACCATCCGCGCAGCAAGGCCGACTGGGTGAAGCTGTTCAAGAAGACGTTCCGCTTCACCGGCGGTGAGATCACCGGCGAGTTCCTGATGAGCCTGGGCTACCTGCCCGGTGCGCACGCCGAGGACTGCCCGGTGCACGCGCGGCTGCTGAAGCTGTCGCCGCCGTGGTTGCAGGCCTCCCGGTAGTGCCGGCCGCTGGCCGGCAGCCTCCGGAATGCTGCAGGTGTTGCCGGCCAGCGGCCGGCACTACCGTCGAATCGTCACACGCCCATGTAACGGCCCGGGCGGTGGTTGAACATCAGCACCAGGCTGAGCACCACCGCGCCGATGGCCGAGTACAACACCTTCGACGGCGACAGCACGAAGAACGCAGCCACCATCAGGCAGGCGTCGTAGGACATCTGCACCTTGCCGGCGCTCCAGCCACGGGTGCGCTGCAGGTACACGGCAAGAATGCCGATGCCGCCGAGGCTGGCGCGGTGGCGGATGAAGAACAGGATGCCCAGGCCAGACAACGCACCACCGACGATCGCCGAATACAGCGGGTTGATGTGCGAGAAATCGATCCAGCGCGGCAGCAGGTCGGTCAGCACGCCACAGGCGGTGACCGCGGCGAAGGTCTTCAGGGTGAATTCCCAGCCCATGCGCCGCAGCGCCACCCAGTAGAACGGCAGGTTGACCAGCACGAACACCAGGCCGAAGTTCCAGCCCATCGAGTAGTGCAGCAGGAAGGCCATGCCGGCCATGCCGCCGATCATCAGCCCACCTTTGGCGAAGATGGCCAGGCCCAGCGAGGCCACCATCGTGGCCAGCACCATGCCCTGCACGTCCTCGGCAATCGAGTGGCGCAGCGCTTTTTCGTCGGCGGTGGTGCCGGCGCTGTCGGGCGGTGGGGTCAGCGGACCAGCGGTGACCAGGTGGCCGTCAGCGTCGTCGCACGGCGCGGAGCCATGGGCGGGAAGGGACATACGGGCGGGGGAACAGCAGGTGGGGAGCGATATTAGACACGATCTGCATGACAGTTGCAGATGAAATCGTTCAGCTGCGCTCGTCCATTCAGGTTATTTCGGAGGCGTCACCGGCAGCACGGCCAGCATGTCCTCGCCATCATCGTCCATGCCGGTCTCTACGAAACCGAAGCTGCCATAGAAGGCTCCCGCCACCGGATTGTGCGGGTTGTAGCAGATCTCGATCTCGACCAGGCCGGGCGTATCCCGGATCTGCTCCAGCGCCAGTTCCAGCGCGCGGCGCCCGATGCCACGCCCCTGCCAGCGCTGATCGACCATGAAGCGCCATATCGAGATGCGCTGCGGCGTCTCCGGCACCCACATGAAGAATCCGACCAGCTCGCCGTCGGCCTGGATGGCACGGGTCTGGAAGCCGGGATGGAACGCGGCCTGCACCAGCGACCAGGTGTTGCCGGCGACGAAATCCTGCTGCGCCTCACTGACGTCGAGATCGCACACGGCTTCGTAGTTGTCGACGGTGATCGCGTCCAGCGTGACCTGCATATGGGCGTCCTGCCTCGGGATGAACGCCCAGTCTGCCTGACTCTGGATGCCGTGTGGCCTGACCCCACACGACCGTTCAGCGCAGCGTTGCCTGCCTCATCCCTTCCCGGCCAGATGGTGCGCCACCAGCGCGTTGGCGTGGCCATGGCCCAGCCCATGCTCGCTTTTCAGGAAACTGACCAGCTCCATGTGTTTCAGGCCAGGCTGCTTCGCCAGCAGCCCGAACCAGTGCGCCACCGGCTGCCCGTAGGTCTTCTCGATGGAGGGAAAGTACGAGGCCGGGCCCTTGGGCTTTTCAGTGCTCATGCGGAAGCTCCTTGCGATGGATGTACCGGTACGACGAACCGGGGAGCAGGAAATCGACAGATCCGTTCAATCCGGGAGCCGTATCATCCCGTCATGCCCCGTGAAAACCTCAATGACCTGCAGGCCTTCGTCCACGTCGCCCGCGAGGGCAGCTTCACCAGGGCCGCCGCCCAGCTGGGCGTTTCACAGTCCGCACTCAGCCATGCCATGCGCGGCCTGGAAGAGCGACTCGGCGTGCGCCTGCTGACCCGTACCACCCGCAGCGTGTCCACCACCGAGGCTGGAGCCCGCCTGCTCGAGACCCTCGCTCCGCGCCTGGCCGAGATCGAGGACGAACTGGCCGCGTTGGCCGAGTACCGCGACCGACCAGCCGGCACCATCCGCATCAATGCCACCGGCCATGCCGCCGAGTACATCGCCTGGCCGCGGCTGGCGCCATTGCTGCAGCAGTATCCGGACCTGAAGGTGGAACTGGCTGCCGACTACGGGTTGGCCGACATCGTCGCCGAGCGCTACGACATCGGCATCCGCCTCGGCGAACGGCTGGCGCGCGACATGGTCGCCGTGCCGGTCAGCCCGCCACTGCGCATGCGCGTGGTCGGTGCACCCAGCTACTTCCGCCAGCACGTGGTGCCACGGCATCCGGACGAGCTGGCAGATCACAACTGCGTCACCCTGCGCCTGCCCACGCATGGCGGGCTGATGCCGTGGGATTTCGGCCAGGACGGCAACGAACTGAGCGTGCGCGTGAGCGGACAGTGGATCTTCAACAGCATGGGCATGACCCGTGCTGCCGCATTGGCCGGCAGCGGCCTGGCCTGGCTGCCGGAAGACCAGGTGCAGCCGATGCTGGACGATGGCCGCCTGCAGTCGGTGCTGGACGACTGGTGCCCGCACTTCGATGGCTATTACGCGTACTACCCGTCGCGCCGCCATGTCACCGTGGCGATGCGGACGGTGCTTGACGCACTGCGTGGGCCGATGGCTGGATGAGCTGAGGAGTGCGGACCAACGGCCCGCACCCACTTCCGTCCGCACCCACCAGAGGCAAGATGGCCCGGCGGTCAGCCCTTGGCCTGCGCGGCGCGCTGCGCGTTGTAGCGCTCGCCGACGATGGAGATTTCCTCCAACGTCTGCGCGATGCGCTGCAGCTCTTCCGGTGCCAGCTGCAGGTCGGCCGCACCCAGGTTCTCTTCCAGGCGATGGATCTTGGTGGTGCCCGGAATCGGCACGATCCACGGCGCCTGCGCCAGCAGCCAGGCCAGCGCCACCTGCGCCGGACTCGCGCCACGTGCTGCAGCAATCGTACTGATACGGTCGACCAGCGCCTGGTTGGCACGACGCGCCTCCACTTCGAAACGCGGCACGGTGTTGCGGAAGTCGTTGGCGTCGAAGGTCGTAGCGGCGTTGATCGCGCCGGTCAGGAAGCCACGCCCCAGCGGGCTGAACGGCACGAAGCCGATGCCCAGTTCCTGCAGCGTCGGCAGCAGCTCGCGCTCCGGCTCACGCCACCACAGCGAGTACTCGCTCTGCACGGCGGCGACCGGCTGCACCGCATGCGCACGGCGCACTGTGGCGGCACTGGCCTCGGACAGGCCGAAGTGGCCGACCTTGCCTTCGGCGATCAGGTCGCGCACGGTGCCAGCGACATCTTCGATCGGCACGTTGGGATCGACGCGGTGCTGGTAGAACAGGTCGATATGGTCGGTGCGCAGGCGCTTGAGGCTGGCTTCGGCCACCGCACGGATGTTCTCGGGACGGCTGTCCAGCCCGGTATCGACGCGCGCATCCTTGAAGCCGAACTTGGTGGCGATCACCAGCCTGTCGCGGTATGGCGCCAGCGCCTCGCCGAGCAGATCTTCGTTGGTGTAGGGGCCGTACACTTCGGCGGTGTCGAAGAAGGTCACGCCGCGCTCGACGGCGGCGTGCAGCAGAGCGATGCCCTGGCTGCGCTCCACCGGTTGGCCGTAGCCATGGCTCAGGCCCATGCAGCCCAGGCCGAGGGCGGAAACCTTCAGGCCACTGCGGCCGAGTTCACGTGTCTGCATCGTCGTGCTCCAGAGGGGGAGCGCTGACGATACGCCTGCAGCAGGTGAGGATTGAACCGACTGGATGGCAGTCGGTCATGACTGGAATTCATCAATCGGCAGCACGCCGGTCATTCCATGGCCTGCAGCGTGTCAGTGCAACCCGCCAGTTCCACCATCATCCTGCCAGTGTTGCGGAACGCCGGATCCCGCGGCACCCATCGCGCGAACCAGCGTTGTTGGCCGTCCACCACGGACTCGAAAATCCACGATGAGCCATCAAGCCCAGCGCTCGAGTCTTCGCCCTGCAACAGCGCAAACGCGGCGGCGATGGCCTTCCATTCCTCCGCACTCAGCGCGCGCGGTGGAGAGCACGTACCGCCCTTGATGACGGTGGATGGACGCCCGGGTGACGATCCGGGAATCTCGAAATCGCGCACACTGCGCCCGACGATCCACGCCTGGCCCGCTGCATTGCGCTGGGCGCGTACTACCACGCCCGGGAAGAATGGGGTATGCCAGACGAAGCGATACGCCTGGACCGGTACGCTGCCACAGCGGAACGACGGCTCCGGCAAGCCATCGAGATCCCGCAACGCGTCTCTGTAGGATGCCCTCGCAAACCCGGTGAAATCGAGGAACGGAAGCGGGTCCCTGCTACGCCTCTGTGCAGGCGGTGGCAGCAGATACCAGGCATGCGCCTGCGGATCGTCGCAGTCCTCGGCCGGGGCAGCCGGTTCGGGGGTACGGGCACAGCCGGCCTGCAGCAGCACGGCGATGGCCAGTATCACGCTCACAGTCGCACGCATGCAGGCCTCCCTGGCAGGTTCACGCCGGCGTGCATCCGGCGCTGTAGTCATCCCGGAGCAGAGGGCGCCCGCAGGCGCCCGTCCGGTCATCGGATCTCGGAAATCTCCACGCCATCCAGCCCCTGCGACAGGGTGCGGGCATCGCCGCCCTGGCTGAGCTTGATGCGCAGGCGCACTTCGTTCTGCGAATCGGCGTAGCGCAGCGCGTCCTCGTAGCTGATCTCGCCAGCCTGGTAAAGCTCGAACAGGCTCTGGTCGAAGGTCTTCATGCCCAGCTGGACCGAATCCTTCATCACTTCCTTCAGCTTGTGGATCTCGCCGTCGCGGATGTAGTCCTGCACCAGCGGCGTGCCCAGCAGGATCTCCATCGCCACCTTGCGCGAACGGCCATCGGGCGACGGCACCAGCTGCTGCGCAACCACACCCTTGAGGTTCAACGACAGGTCCATCAGCAACTGGTTGCGACGGTCTTCCGGGAAGAAGTTGACGATGCGGTCCATCGCCTGGTTGGCGTTGTTGGCATGCAGGGTGCACAGCACCAGGTGGCCGGTTTCCGCGAACGCGATGGCGTGGTCCATGCCCTCGCGGGTACGCACCTCGCCGATCATGATCACGTCCGGCGCCTGGCGCAGGGTGTTCTTCAGCGCTGCTTCCCAGCTGTCGGTATCGATGCCGACCTCGCGCTGGGTGATGATGCAGCCCTCGTGCTTGTGCACGAACTCGATCGGATCTTCGATGGTGATGATGTGGCCGGTCGAGTTCTGGTTGCGGTAGCCGATCATCGCCGCCAGCGAGGTCGATTTACCGGTACCGGTGGCGCCGACGAACAGGATGATGCCGCGCTTGGTCATCGCCAGCGTCTTGATGATCGGCGGCAGGCTCAGTTCTTCCACCGTCGGAATGCGCGTCTCGATACGACGCAGCACCATGCCCACCTGGTTGCGCTGGTAGAAGCAGCTGACACGGAAGCGGCCGACACCGGACAGGCCGATGGCGAAGTTGCACTCGTGGGTCTTCTCGAATTCCTCGCGCTGCGCCGGGGTCATCACGTTCAGCACCAGATCGCGGCTCTGCTGCGGGGTCAGTGGTGTCTGCGTGATCGGCGAGATCTTGCCGTTGACCTTCATCGCCGGCGGCATGCCTGCGGTGATGAACAGGTCCGAGGCGCGCTGGTGCGCCATCAGCTTGAGGAACGATGTGAAATCGATGGTGGTGGCAGTGGTGTTCACGAAAGGCTCCAGGAATCGGTCGGTGGAGGGAACATCGCGGGGACAGCCGCGCCTTGCTGCGCGCTGCCCCGCCATTGCCTCGCCTTACTCGAACAGACGCTTGTCCTTGGCGTACTCGCGGGCCTGGTTGCGGGTGATCAGGCTGCGCTTGACCAGGTCCTGCAGGTGCTGGTCCAGGGTCATCATGCCGTACTGCTGGCCGGTCTGGATGGCCGAATACATCTGCGCCACCTTGTCCTCGCGGATCAGGTTGCGGATGGCCGGGGTGCCGACCATGATTTCCCACGCAGCGGTACGACCGCCGCCGACCTTCTTCAGCAGCGCCTGCGAGATCACTGCACGCAGCGACTCGGACAGCATCGAACGCACCATCGGCTTTTCGCCGGCCGGGAACACGTCGATGATGCGGTCGATGGTCTTGGCGGCCGAACTGGTGTGCAGGGTGCCGAACACCAGGTGGCCGGTTTCCGCCGCGGTCAGCGCCAGACGGATGGTTTCCAGGTCACGAAGTTCGCCGACCAGGATGATGTCCGGATCCTCACGCAGTGCCGAGCGCAGCGCTTCGTTGAAGCCATGCGTGTCGCGGTGCACTTCGCGCTGGTTGATCAGGCACTTCTGCGAGGTGTGCACGAATTCGATCGGATCCTCGACGGTGAGGATGTGGCCGTATTCGTTCTTGTTGATGTAGTCGATCATCGCCGCCAGCGTGGTCGACTTGCCCGAACCGGTCGGGCCGGTGACCAGGATCAGGCCCTGCGGCTGCTGGATCACTTCGCGGAACAACGGCGGGCAGGCCAGGTCCTCGAGGGTCAGCACTTCGGACGGAATGGTACGGAACACCGCACCAGCGCCGCGGTTCTGGTTGAACGCATTGACACGGAAGCGCGCCAGCGACGGGATCTCGAAGGAGAAGTCCACTTCGAGGAATTCCTCGTAATCGCGGCGCTGCTTGTCGGACATGATGTCGTACACCAGCGCATGGACCTGCTTGTGGTCCAGGGCTGGGATGTTGATCCGGCGAACGTCGCCGTCCACGCGGATCATCGGCGGCAGGCCTGCAGACAGATGCAGGTCGGACGCTTTGTTCTTTACGGAAAACGCCAACAGCTCGGCGATATCCATGAGCGGCTACTCCCCAATAACGGCTTCGACTGGAAGGATCTTTCCCCGGGCGGCAGTATAGCCTCCTGATTCAACGGAACGCGTTACGTGGCCACTCCCCTGCCCCAGATCCTGAGCAACCTGCATGCCGCCGCCGAGGCCGCTGGCAGGCCCGATCCACGCCTGCTGGCGGTGTCCAAGACCCAGCCGGCCGAGGCCGTGGCCGCGCTGGCCGCACAGGGCCAGCACGCCTTCGGCGAGAACTACGTGCAGGAAGCACTGGCCAAGATGCAGGTGCTGCAGCACCTGGAACTGGAATGGCACCTGATCGGCCACCTGCAGTCGAACAAGGCCGAGGCCGTGGCCAGCCACTTCGACTGGGTACAGAGCGTGGACCGGCCCAAGCTGGTGACCGCACTGGCACGCCATCGCCCGGCCGCGCGCGGCCCGCTGAACGTGCTGGTCCAGGTCAACATCGACGATGAGTCCAGCAAACACGGCTGCGCGCCGGAGGCGGTGGACGCATTGGCCACTGCGATCGCCGCCGAACCCCAGCTGCGCCTGCGTGGCCTGATGGCGATTCCCGCGCCGTGGCCCGAGGCCGAGCGCCGCCGGGATGCATTCGTGCGCATGCGCACACTTTTCCAGTCGCTGGCTGCCCAGCACGCGCACGTCGACACGCTGTCGATGGGCATGAGCAGCGACTACGCCGAGGCCATCGCCGAGGGCGCCACCCTGGTGCGCATCGGCACCGCTCTGTTCGGCGCGCGCCCGCGCCCGGCCTGATATTCCAAGGAGACTTCCATGGCAGCTGATTCCATCACCTTCATCGGCGGCGGCAACATGGCCCGCAGCCTGATCGCCGGCCTGATCCGCCAGGGCGTACCCGCCGCGCACATCCACGTGGCCGAACCGGTGGCCGCATTGCGCGAGTCACTGGCCACCGATTTCGGCGTACAGGTGCACGACAACGCCGCAGATGCTGCCACACAGGGCAATACTTGGCTGCTGGCGGTGAAGCCGCAGGTACTGCGCGATGTGTGCCAGTCGCTGCAGGCGCTGGCGCAGGCGAACCGGCCGCTGGTGGTGTCCATTGCCGCCGGCATCACCAGCGCCCAGCTGGAACGCTGGCTGGGCGGCAACCTGCCGGTGGTGCGCGCGATGCCAAACACCCCGGCCCTGCTCGGCGCCGGTGTGACCGGGCTGTACGCCACGCCATCAGTGGATGCGCAGCAGCACGCGCGCGCCGAACAGGTACTGGCCAGTGCCGGGCGCACGGTGTGGATCGATAGTGAGGCGCTGATGGATTCGGTGACTGCTGTATCCGGCAGCGGGCCGGCCTATGTGTTCCTGCTGGCCGAAGCGATGGAAGCAGCGGGTATCGCCCAGGGCCTGCCTGCAGAAGCAGCGCGCACGCTGGTGGTGCAGACACTGCTGGGTGCTTCGCGCATGCTCGATGAAGCCGGCGAAAGCCCGGCCGAACTGCGCCGCCGAGTGACCTCGCCGAACGGCACCACCCAGGCGGCGATCCAGAGCTTCCAGGCCGGTGGTTTCGAGGCGCTGGTGGACACGGCGCTGCGCGCCGCGCAGGTGCGTGGGCAGGAGCTGTCTGCGGCGAATGATTGATCCAGGTCGGTGCCGACCAACGGTCGGCAACCACCCACGCTTGTGATCAGTCCGCCAATGTGGCCATGACGAAATCGACGAAGCACTGCAGGCGCGGACGCGGCCGTCGATCCGGCAGGTAGATCAGGTGCATCGGCCGCGGTTCCGGCAGGTAGTCGCGCAGCAGGGGCTTCAACCGCCCGGCCGCGATCTCGCCGGCCAGCAGCGCGGTCGGTTGCAGCACCAGCCCTGCGCCGGCCACGGCGGCCTCGCGCAGTGCAACACCATCGTTGCAGGTCAGCCGCGCCTCCCAATCAACCTGTTCACCGTTGGCCAGCTGCCAACCATGGCCGCCGCGCCAGGCCAAATGGCTCAGGCAGTCATGCCCGACCAGATCCCCAGGGGTGTGCGGCGTACCACGCCGACGCAGGTAGGACGGTGCCGCGCACAGGCTCATCGCGTACGGCGGCAACGGCCGCGCCACCACTTCCTGTGACGGCAGCGGCCCAACGCGGATTGCCACGTCGAAGCCGTCCTCGATCAGGTCCACGCGGCGGTTGCTCAGGTCCAGCTCGATGTTCAACTGCGGCTGCGCGCGCAGCAGGCCGGCAAGCTGCGGCGCCAGCACGCAGCTGCCCCAGGTAGTCGGCGCGCTGACCCGCAGCAGGCCACGTGGCTGCACCTGCAGGCCGGCGACATCGGCCTCGGCCTGCTGCACCTGCTCCAGCACCTGCCGGCACCCGGCCAGGTAGGCGCTGCCGGCTTCGGTCAGGCGCTGGCGGCGGGTGTTCCGTTGCAGCAGCGCGGCCCCCAGGTGCGCCTCCAGCTGCTGGATGTACTTGCCCACCATCACCGCCGAAACCTGCAGCTGATTGGCGGCGCCAGTGAAGCTGCCGCGCTCGGCCACCGCGACGAAGGCCTGCATGCAGCGAAGCGTATCCATTGCTAACCCTTAGTTAGGAATCTTCGAAGCATACGCCCCTTACCGAACCCATATGTGAGGGCGCAGACTGCGCTCATCCCCCTCTCGCAAGGAACCGCCATGAAGATTCTCCTTGTGGGTGCCAGCGGCACCCTCGGCCAGGCAGTCGCGCGCCAGCTTGGCCAGCAGCACCAGATCCTGACCGCCGGCCGCAACAGCGGCGATCTGCGCGTCGACCTGACCGACGACGCCAGCGTCGCCGAACTGTTCGCGCGCACCGGCCCGGTCGATGCGGTGATCTCCACCGCCGGCAAGCTGCACTTCGGCCCCCTGCAGGACATGACGCCCGAGCAGTTCAACGTCGGCCTGCAGGACAAACTGCTGGGCCAGGTGCGGCTGGCACTGACCGCGCAGCACCATCTCAGCGCCGGGGGCTCGATCACCCTGACCAGCGGCATCGTCAGCGCACAGCCGATCAGAGATGGCGCCAACGCCACCTCGGTGAATGCCGCGCTGGAAGGCTTCGTGCGTGCCGCTGCGCTGGAACTGCTGCCGCGCGGCCTGCGCATCAACGTGGTCAGCCCGAACGTGCTGATCGAATCGATGGCCGCCTACGGGCCCTACTTCCCCGGCTTTGAAGCGGTGAGCGCACAGCGCGCGGCACTGGCCTTCCAGCGCGCGGTGGAAGGCATCCAGAGCGGCGAGACGATCACGGTCTGGTGATCCGCCGGGCATGGCCCGGCGCTACCCGGAGCCGGGCCCTTTCCCGTGCGTCATTCCCAGCGCATCGGGCCGTCACCGCGTTCGCCGAGGACGTCCCCCGGGTTGGCCAGGCGGCAGTGCTGCAGCGACAGGCAGCCACAGCCGATGCAGCCGGTGAGTTCGTCGCGCAGCAGCTGCAGCATGTGGATGCGCTCCTCCAGTTCGGTGCGCCAGCGTGCGGACAGCTTGGCCCAGTCGGACTTGGTCGGTGCGCGGCCCTCGGGCAGGCTTTCAAAAGCGCGGCCAACGGCTTCCAGTGGCATGCCCACCCGCTGCGCCACGCGGATCACGGCCAGCCGGCGCAGCACGTCACGGCTGTAGCGGCGCTGGTTGCCCGAGGTGCGCAGGCTGCTGATCAGCCCCTTGCGCTCATAGAAATGCAGCGCGGAAATGGCCACGCCACTGCGCTGGGATACCTCGCCAACGCTCAGATCCTGGGACACCATTGCTTGACCTCAACTGCAGTTGAGGTGTCATGCTGCTATCTTCGCCGCCAGTTGACAAGCACGGCCCGCACCTGACCCGTATGACCCCCACTGCCTCTTCCATCGACGCCAGCACGTCGGCCGACACTTCGATCCTGTCAGCACGCTACCGCGCCACCACCGTCGGCATGGTCGCGCTGGTCGCGCTGCACGCCTTCGAGGCGTTGGCGGTAGCCGCAGCCATGCCAACCGTAGCCGAGGCGCTGGATGGCCTGCGCCTGTATGCACTTGCGTTCGGTGGAACGCTGGCCACCAGCGTGATCGGCATGACCCTGGCCGGGCGCTGGGCCGACCGCCAGGGGCCGGCGCGGCCGCTGTGGTATGGGCTGGCCTGCTTCGTGCTGGGCCTGCTGCTGGCCGGCTTCGCGATGCGCATGGGCATGCTGGTGGCGGGCCGACTGCTGCAGGGCCTGGGCGCAGGGGCGATCTCGGTGTCGCTGTATGTGATGGTCGGGCGCAGCTACCCCGAGCACCTGCGGCCAAAGGTATTTGCCGCGTTCTCCGCAGGCTGGGTAGTGCCGTCGATGATCGGCCCGGCACTGAGCGGCCTGATCGTGCAGCACCTCGGCTGGCGTTGGGTGTTCCTGGCGGTGCCGCTGCTGGCGGTCCCGGCCGCGCTGCTGCTGCGCCCGGCACTGGCACGCATGCAATCCACTGATGCTGCCAGCAGCGACGATGGACGCGGCAACGTGGTGCGCTGGGCCGGCGGTGCCTCGCTGGCGGCCCTGCTGCTGTACTTCGGTGGCCAGCAACGCGGCGTGCCGGCCCTGCTCTGCATCGGCGTGGCGCTGCTGGCGCTGCTGTTCTGCGTGCACCGCCTGTTGCCAGCCGGCACGTTGCTGCTGCGCCGCGGCCTGCCCAGCGTGATCGCCCTGCGCGGCATCGCTGCAGCAGCATTCTTCGCCTGCGAGGCCTACCTGCCACTGCTGTTGCAGCGCGAGCGCGGACTCTCGCCCAGCTGGGCCGGTGCCGTGCTCAGCCTCGGTGCGCTGGGCTGGTTCGCGGGCTCCTGGCTGCAGGGCCATCAACAGCGCGGATGGTCGCGCCAGCAGCTGCTCCGCGTGGGCACGCCGCTGATGACGATCGGTATCGCCGCCACCCTGGCGGTGCTGTTCAATGCGGTGCCGTTGCCGGTCGCACTGGTCGGCTGGGCGTTGACCGGCTTCGGCATGGGCATGATCTACGCCAGCCTGTCGGTGCTGACGCTTTCGCTGTCGGCGCCGCATGAGCAGGGCGCCAACACCTCGGCGCTGCAGCTGAGCGAAGCGTTGTCGGTGACCACCGCACTGGCGGTGTCCGGTGCGCTGTTCGCGTTGTTCGTGGAAACCGCACCACACACCGGCTACTTGCTGTGCCTGGTGATTACCTTCGGCCTGGCACTGCTGGCCACGGTGATCGCGCGGCGGGTGTAGCGCCGCCGGACGGATTCCGCCGGGCATGGCCCGGCGACCTCAGCGGTCAGGGTCTCGCGCCGGTCCCCACATCATCGACGTCGCGATGCAGGATGCGCCGCACCTCCAGCACCGCCTGCGGGGTTTCCTGCACGCTGTGGCCGGAAATGATCACCTTCTCGGACAATGCACCCGGCAGGTGCGCGCTCCAGTACGGCACCAGCCCATCATCGGACTTCTCCACCGGCAGCTCCGGCTTGCGCTGGGCGATGATCGAGTGGTACTTCAGGCCGGCTTCAATCGGCAGCTGCGCGGCGGCCTTCACGAACGGGTCGCTGGCCTTGAGGTTGTCGATGCTGTTGGGAATCTTCGGCTTGGCGGTACCGTCGACCTGCTGCTCGGCCTGCGCCAGCGCCAGGAACACATCCTCGAACTTGCCGAGGATGGTCAGCGGCAGCCGCACCAGGCGACCGATCAGGCGCCCGACCTTGTTGCCTGCGATGTCGGTGCCCTGGTGCGGGGCAGCGATGAAGATCGCACGCTCCACGTTCGGCTGTGCCTTGAAATGCAGCAGCGGCCCCAGCTTGTTCTGCACCCGCTTCAACCGTTCACCCTTCAGATCGTAGTTGGCCAGCAGGTCGTTCCACAGTACATCGCCGGAATCGCTCACCAGCAGCCGCGCCAGTACGCCACCCATGCTGTGGCCGATGTAGACCATGTCCTTCGACGCACGCGTGCTGCCATTGGGATCAAAATGCTTCAGCGTGTCGTTGAACGCGTTGGCGATCTCGTACCGGTTCAACGCAATCGGCGCATTGGTCGGGTAGTAGACCTGCCACACCTGGAACTGCTGGCGCAGCTCGGGATCACCCATGATTTCGTTGGCCAGGTTCACCCACGCTTCCGGGCTGCTGGCCAGGCCGTGCAGCATGAAGATGATGCGGCGGTTCGGATCCCACGGCTGCATCAGGTAGATGTGCGGCTCGCCGATGCCCTCGCTCATGCCGAACAGGGTGCGCAGCGACTGCCGGGCGAAGCCACTCTGCGCCAGCCACAGGCCGTAGGCGGCAGTGAAGTTGCCGGCCAGCGGCACCTGCTCGCCGTGCAGGGTGATGCGCTCGGTGGCTTCCGGCGAATAGGCATCGAGCTCGACCCGGCGCGTGCGCATCACGTCTTCCAGGCTGCTGCCTTCGAACCGCAGCAGCGCAGTGACGTTGATTGAGGACATCTCACTGAACTCGGGCACCGAATCGTCATGGCGATGACGGCGGCCACGACGCTCGTCGTTCTCGTCGTCCTGCGTGGTTTCGGCCTTCGGGCCATCCGGCGCGATCACCGGTGCGACCAGCTTCGGCGGATCCATCACCATCACCAGCTCGGCACCGAAGCCATCGCGGCGATAGGTGCTGCGCAGGCCGACAAAGCTGACGGTGCCGGCCGGAACCAGCTGCGCGGGAATGCTCTTCAGACCCAGCTGCTGGTAGTTGGACGCCAGCGACCAGGTGCCAACCGTGATCGGCTTCGTATAGTCCTCGCCGGCCAGTGCAGCGGCACGCGCGCGCACGAACAACACCACTGCCGCCTTTTCGGCCGCGTAGTTGTAGTAGTCACGCACCTGTGTCTGCCGGTCCTCGAAGGCACGATCGGACGGCGAGCGGCCGCTGTAGAACAGGTACGCGTACGCATAGCGCGCGGCCTCCAGCCACGCATCCAGCGCCGCATCGCTCATCGGCGGATCACCGGCAGCGGTCTTCTTCGGCGTCAGCGCCAGCGCGGCCTTCACCCACAACTCGGACAATGCTGACAGGCGCTGTTCGACGTTGAGGTCGTCGGTCATCAGCAGTGTGCTGCGGCAGACCAGGAAGTCCTTCTCGCACTGCGATTCGTCCAGGCCCGCTGCGCTGAGCGTTTCACGCGCGGCCGGGCTGAGCTTGCCGGTGTTGAGCACATCCGCGCGCTTGTTGACCAGCGAATCGCTGGACTTGACCTGCTTGACGGTGACCATCGCGCAGCCGCTGCTTCCCAGCAGCAGGAAGGCGGCGAACAACACCGGCAGCAGGCGCTGCCAGCGGGTCAGAAAGAGTTGGGTCATTACTGCGGGTCCTGCTCGGTGCCGGGCACGCCCTGGCGGATTACGGTGGAGAAATTGGCGCCATCACCGAGATCCAGCGCGCGCTGGGTGATGCGGCCCTTGGCATGCAGTTCGGTGTACGGCACACCCGGCGTGAGCGCACCGACCTCCTGCGCGTACTCGGCCAGGTAACCGGACAGCAGCAGGCGGTAATCCAGCGGCAGGCGCGGTGCGATATGCCGGGCCAGGTCGAAGACGATGGTCGTGCAGTTGCTGGTCAGCGTGTTGTAGAAGCCCGGCTTCGCATCCAGCTCGCGCGCCTGCGCGATATACGCAGCGAACAGTTCCTTCAGCTGCGCGCGGTCCATGCCGTGCAGGCGGTACAGGTAGACATCTTCGCCACGGGCGTTGGTGCGGGTGCGGATGATGTCGGTCTCCTCCGAAGCCACCAGGGTCATCTCGAACTTGCGGAAGAAGCCGCCAAGCGCCGAGAACGACTCACCGCGCTCCTTGCGGATCTCCAGCGAAAACACCACGTGGCGTCCATCCTCGAAGCCGAACGAGATCAGGGTGTGGGCGATCGCCGGGCCCATCCAGTACGACAGCACCAGGTCGGCCGAGCGCAGCTGGTCCAGGTCGTATTCGCGGCGCACCCAATGCGCGTCGTAGTCGGTTTCGCTGCGCCAGGTGAAGTCACGCACGTTGTCCAGCACCACGTGGCGCCCGTCGAAGGACACCACGTGCAGGCGTTGGGCCACGTCATCGGCCCACACGCGGTCCTGGCGCGGGGTCAGCAGCAGCCACCACAGGCCGGCCAGTGCCAGCGATGCCCCGAAGGCCAGGCCCAGTCGGCGCGAGGCACGGCCCCGCGCGACCCGCCACGATGCCCACAGCGCAACCAGCAGCCACAGCACGGCCACGCCGTTGGCCAGCCAACCCGGCCCCGGCAACTGGTAGGCCAGCAGCCCGCTCACCCACAGCGCCAGCAGCACCATGGCACTTCCTGTCATCCAACGTCCTGCGGCTTTCACTGGCATCCTGTCGCGGTCTCGAAGCCGCATAGTTAGCCACAAGCGGGTTCACCGTGGCATCTACGGTCCGTTCAGGCAGGCTGGCGCAGCGTCGGCAGCGGCCCTGCGGTCGCGTTCCATCCCCGAGGAGAAACCATGGGCATCACTTCCGTGGCCGGCGTTCCGGTCCAACCCCTGCACCGCGCCAGCTGTCATTGCGGCACGGTCGAACTGCTGCTGGACCTGCCGGACGGTATTGTCGAACCTCGCCGCTGCGACTGCTCGATGTGCCGGCGCCGCGGCGCCATTGCCGCCAGCGTCACCCGCCAGGGCCTGCAGGTGGTACGTGGGCAGGACCACCTGCAGCTGTACCAGTTCAACACCCATGTGGCCGAGCACTATTTCTGTGGTATCTGCGGCATCTACACCCACCACCGGCGGCGCTCCAACCCCGACCAGTACGGCTACAACGTGGCCTGCCTGGAGGGCATCGACCCGTTCGCGCTGGGCGTGATACCGGTCAACGACGGGGTCAACCACCCGGCCGACCGCCGCACCTAGTGGCGGGTGCGCCGAGGCGGTGCGGCGACCTTCTGCCACGGTGCCATGCCACTGCGCCCGGCGCGCACCGGGCGCTTCAGCCAGGGCCGTCGCGGCGCGGCCTGGGGCTGCGCTTCAACCGGGGCAGGTGACGGCCTGCGGCCAGGCCAGAGATGGTCGAGCAGCCACATGGCGGGTCTCCGTGGGGGACGGGGACCTGTACGCTAGCGATGCCTGGGCAAAGAACCGGTGAGGGCCCTGCGGCAGTCAGATGACAACCGCGGCCCACTCTCAGTGCTGCAGCCGTGATCGTCCCAGACGGCGTACCAGCACGAAGAACAACGGCACCAGCACCACCGCCAGCACAGTGCCGGAGAGCATGCCGCCGATCACGCTCATGCCGATTTCACGGCGGCTGACCGCACCGGCACCGGTGGCCAGCGCCAGCGGTATCACGCCGGCCACGAAGGCCAGTGAGGTCATCACGATCGGGCGCAGGCGCAGGCGCGCGCCCTGCAGTGCCGCTTCCACCGCTGAACTGCCGGCGCGGTAGCGTGCTTCGGCGAACTCAACGATCAGGATCGCGTTCTTCGCCGACAGGCCGATGGTGGTCAGCAGACCGACCTGGAAGTAGATGTCGTTGACGAACCCGGCCGCGGTGGTCGCCAGCACGGTACCGATCACGCCCAGGGGAATCACCAGCACCACCGCCACCGGCACCGTCCAGCTCTCGTAAAGCGCGGCCAGGCACAGGAAGATGAAAGCAATGGAGGCGGTGTACAGCCACAACGTCTGGTTGCTGGCCAGTTGTTCCTGGTAGGACAGGCCACTCCACTGCAGGTCGAACCCGGGTTGATCGGCAACCAGCGCCTGCATGCGCTGCATCGCTTCACCCGAGCTGCGCCCCTCGGCTGCGCTGCCCTGGATCTGCATCGCCGGCAGGCCGTTGAAACGCTGCTGCAGCTGCGGCCCACGCGCCCAGTGGCTGCTGGCAAAGCTGGCGAACGAAGCCATCTGGCCGTTGCCGCCGCGCACGTACCACTGGCCAATGTCGTCGGGCACGCTGCGGTAGGGTTGGTCGCCCTGCATGTAGACACGCTTGACCCGGCCGCGGTCGAGGAAGTCGTTGATGTAGCTGCCACCCCAGGCGGCAGACAGCGTGGAATTGATGTCGGCCTGTGCCAGGCCCAGCGCACTGGCCTGGGCGTGGTCGATGTCCAACCGCAGCTCGGCCTTGTCGCCCAGCCCGTTCAAGCGCACGGAGGTCAGCCCGTCGTCTTCGCCCGCCGCGCGCACCACCTGCTCCTGCGCAGCCTGCAACGCCACGCGTCCGGCCGCGCTGGTGTCCTGCAGCCACAGTTCGAAACCACTGGACTGGCCCAGGCCGCGCACTGCCGGTGGCGCCAGCACGTTGACCTTGGCATCGGGCAGCTTGCGGAAATAGGCATTGGCGCGCGCGATGATCGCCGCTGCGGTGTTGTCGCCCTTGCGCTCGTCCCATGGCTTGAGTGCCAGGAAGCCCTGCCCCGCATTCTGGCCGGTACCGGCGTTGTTGCGACCGACCACCACGAACACCACGTCCAGGTTCTGCTTCTCGTGCTCCATGAAGTAACGGCTGATCTGCTCGCCCAGCGCCTCGGTGCGCGCCATCGGCGTGCCTTCCGGCGTGGAGAACTGGAAGGTCACCTGGCCCTGGTCCTCCACCGGCAGGAAGCCGGTGGGCATGCGTGCGTACAAGGCAATCATGGCGATCACCAGCAGCAGGTAGAACGCCATCCAGCGGCGCGGACGTGACACCACGCCACCGAGCTTGCCCTGGTAGGCCGACTGGCTGCGTTCGACGCCGCGGTTGAACGCGGCGAAGAAGCGCCCCGGTGGCTTCTGCGCCGACGAGGGCTTGAGCAGGGTCGCGCATAGCGCCGGTGTCAGGGTCAGCGCGACCAGCGCCGACAACGCCATGGCCGATGCAATCGTGATCGAGAACTGCCGGTAGATGATGCCGGTGGAACCGCCGAACAGCGCCATCGGCAGGAATACCGCACCGAGCACCACGGTGATGCCGATCAGCGCACCGGTGATCTCGCCCATCGACTTCTCGGTTGCCTCGCGTGGCGGCAGATGCTCTTCGTGGATGATGCGTTCCACGTTCTCCACCACCACGATCGCGTCATCGACCAGCAGGCCGATCGCCAGCACCATCGCGAACAGGGTCAGTGTGTTGATGGTGAATCCGGCAACGGCCAGCACGCCGAAGGTGCCCAGCAGCACCACCGGCACGGTGATCGCCGGGATCAGCGTGGCACGCAGGTTCTGCAGGAACAGGAACATCACCACCACCACCAGCACGATGGCTTCGATGAGGGTATGGATGACTCCCTCGATCGAGACCCGCACGAACGGTGTGCTGTCACGCGGGTAGGCCACCTGCAGGCCGGGCGGGAAAGTCGGCCGCAACCGTTCAATCTCCGCGCGCACCGCGTCGGCAGTGGCCAATGCGTTCGCGCCGGAGGCCAGGGTCACCGAGAAGCCAGCCGCCGGATAACCGTTGAGATAGCTGCTGGTCTGGTAGTTCTCCGCGCCGATCTCGACCCGCGCGACGTCGCCCAGCAGAACCGCCGCACCATTGGGCAACGTGCGCAGGATGATCGCGCGGAACTGCTCGGGGGTCTGCAGGCGCGACTGCGCGGTCACCGTAGCGTTGAGACTCTGCGTCGGGCTGGACGGCATCGCCCCGAGTTCGCCGGCCGTCACCTGGGTGTTCTGCGCCTGGATCGCGCTGCGCACGTCCGATGGCATCAGGTCGTAGGCACGCAGCTTGTGCGGGTCCAGCCACACGCGCATCGCGTAGGCCGAGCCGAACACGTTGATTTCGCCGACACCGGGAATGCGGCTGATCGGGTCCTGCACGTTGCTGACCAGGAAATCGGAAACATCCACCCGCTCCATGCGCCGGCTGGTGTCGTACAGCGAGACCACCATCAGCGAATCGCCCTGCGACTTCGCGACCGTCACACCCTGCTGCTGCACTTCCTGCGGTAGCCGGTTGATCGCCTGGTTGACGCTGTTCTGTACCTGCACCTGGGCGATATCCGGGTTGGCGCTCTGGTCGAAGGTGACCGTGATGCGCGCCTGCCCGGACGAGGAACTGGTGGACGAGAAATACAGCAGATGGTCGATACCCTTGATCTGCTGCTCGATCACCTGGGTGACGCTGTCTTCCACCGTCTGCGCCGAGGCCCCGGTGTAATTGGCGGTGATGTTGACCTGCGGCGGTGCGATGTCCGGGTACTGCTCCACCGGCAGCTGGGTCACCGCGATGGTGCCGAAGGCCATGATGCAGATCGCCAGGACCCAGGCGAATACCGGGCGATGGATGAAGAAGCGCGGCAGCATGCGCTCAGTCCTTCGCGGTGGAAGCTGGCGCAGGCTTCACCCGCACCGTCATGCCATCGGCCAGGCCCTGCGCGCCGGCTACCACCACCTGCTCGCCGGCAGCCAGGCCATCGAGCACCAGCCACTGGTCGCCGATCGCACGCGCGGTGCGGAACAGCCGCAGCCGTGCCTTGCCGTCCTTGTCCACCAGCCATGCCTGCGCCTCACCCTTGGGGCTGCGATCCACCGCAGCCTGTGGCACCAGCAGCGCCTGCTGGCGGGTCCCCTGCCCCACCAGCGCGCGCACGTACATGCCTGGCAGCAGTTGCCCATCGGGGTTGGGGAAACGCGCACGCAGGGTGATGCTGCCGGTTTCCTGCTGCACGTCGATGTCGGCGAACTCCAGCGTCCCCGGCAACGGGTAGTCGGTGCCATCGGACAGGCGCAGCCGTACCGGCGCAGTATCGGCCTGCACACCACCGTCGGCGATGGCGCGGCGTAGTGCCAGATACTCATTGCTGGACTGGGTGATGTCCACGTTCATCGGGTCCATCTGCTGCACCCGTGCCAGTGGATCGGCCTGGCCGGAGGTAACCAGCGCACCCGGCGTGAACAGCGCGCGGCCGATGCGGCCTGCGATCGGCGAGGTCACCGTGGCAAACCCCAGCCGTGTGCTGGCCGTGTCACGCGCGGCCTGTGCGGCCTGCGCGGCGGCGGCGGCCTGCTGGTCGCCGGCCACCGCATCATCCACGTCCTGGCGCGCGGCCAGCTGGTCCTTGCCCAGCGCCTGCATGCGCTGCGCCCGCAGGCGCGCGGTCACCGCAGCGGCCTCGGCAGTTTTCAGGTTGGCCCGCGCCTCGTTCAGCGCAGCCTGGTACAGCGCGGGCTCGATCTGGAACAGCGGCTGCCCGGCCTTCACCCACTGGCCCTGCTCGAACAGGCGCTTCACCAGCACGCCATCGACCTGCGGGCGCACATCCGATTCCTGCGAGGCGACGCTGCGCCCGGGCAGTTCCTGCTGCAGTGCCAGCGGCTGACTGCGCAGGGTCAGCACGGTCACCTCCGGTGCCGTGGCGCCCGGCCTGGGCGCGTCCTTGCCGCAGGCGCTGAGCAGGCCGGCCAGGGCAAGCGCCAACAGCGGCAGGCCCGCGGTTCGCGGCAGCCGCCAGGCGCGGTACGGACGGGAGCGGTTCGGAGGGATCATCGGCTGCAGGTTCCACGCGTGGGGGAGCGTTCGGCGCCGAATATAGAAGACGCGGCGGCACGATCCTGCTAAATCACGCATGAAACATTTTTCATTTGCAGTCGCTGCCCACGATTGCGAGGATGCCCCTGTCCCACTCTGCACACTGGCCCATGCCGCGCGTACTCACCATCGAGGACGATCTTGTCACCGCAGAGGAAATCGCCACTGAACTGCGCAGCCACGGCTTCGACGTGGACCTGGCCAGCGACGGCGGCCGTGGCCTGGCGCTGGCACGTGCAGGCGACTACGCGGTGATCACCCTGGACCGCATGCTGCCCGGCATCGACGGGCTGGCCCTGGTCACCACGCTGCGCCGTGAAGGCATCACCACGCCGGTGCTGATGATCAGCGCGCTGTCGGACGTGGATGAACGCGTGCGTGGCCTGCGCGCCGGTGGCGACGACTACCTGACCAAGCCCTTCGCCTCCGATGAGATGGCTGCACGCGTGGAAGTGCTGATCCGGCGCCAGGGCCCGACTGGCGCCATCGACAACGTACTGCGCGCCGGTGACCTGGAACTGGACCTGATGACCCGTTCGGCGCGACGCGGCGGGCATGAAATCGCGCTGCTGCCGACCGAGTTCAAGCTGCTCGAATTCCTGGTGCGCAACGCCGGCCAGGTGGTCACCCGCACCATGTTGTTCCAGGAAGTCTGGGGCTACCACTTCGATCCGGGCACCAACCTGATCGACGTGCATATCGGCCGCGTGCGCAAACGCATCGAACAACCCGGCCGGCCGCAGCCGATCCTGACCGTACGTGGAACCGGCTATGTCTTCGACGCGCAATCCTGACCATTGGCGCTCATCCAGCAGCCGCCTGCTGGGCCTGTACTGCATCCTGTTCGTGGCCTTGTCCAGCCTGCTGCTGGGGGTGATGTACTGGCGCATCTCGGACTACCTGAACGACCTGACCGAATCGGGCCTGCAGCAGCGCGCCCATCTGTTCATGAGCTTCGACGGGCCGGCGCTGGATGACGCGCTGCGCGACAGCCAGCGCTTCGACCTGCACCAGGTGTATACGTACGGGCTGTTCGACAAGGCCGGCGTGGCGATGGCGGGCCCGCTGACGGCCATCCCCGAAGGACTGCCGCTGGATGGCAACTCGCATCAGGTAGCGGGTTGGACGCTGGTCGATGGCCGCCACGAGAGCGGTGGCAGCGCGCTCGGCGTGGTGACCCGGGATGGCCGGACACTGGTGTTCGTGCGCCAGAACGGCAAGCTGATGGCGGTCAACAGCATCATCCTCGATGCACTGCTGTGGGGCGTGTCACTGACTGTCATCCCCGGGCTTGTGGGCTGGCATCTGCTGCGCCGGCGCCCATTGAAGCGGATCCAACAGATCGAAGCGGCCACCAACCGCATCATTGCCGGCGACCTCGGCCAGCGCCTGCCGGTGTCCAACCGCCGCGATGAAATCGACCGGCTGTCGAGCATCGTCAACGCGATGCTGGAACGCATCGAACAGCTGATGACCGAGGTCAAAGGCGTGTGCGACAGCATCGCGCATGACCTGCGTACACCGCTCACGCGCCTGCGTGCACACCTCTACCGCATGCGCGTGGGCCTGGACGAACACGACCCGCATGCGGACCCGCTGGACAAGGCGCTGGCGGAGACCGACATGCTGATGGCGCGCTTCGCCGCCTTGCTGCGCGTGTCCGAGCTGGAAAGCCACCAGCGCCGTTCGGCCTTCGACGAGGTCGACATCGCCGACCTGCTGCAGGAGCTGCACCAGTTCTACCTGCCGTTGGCCGAAGAGAAGCAACAGGATCTGCAGCTGCAGGTGGCGCCGCAGATCGGGATGCTGCGCGGTGATCGCGAACTGCTGTTCGAAGCGGTGGCCAACCTGCTGTCCAACGCCCTGCAGTTCACGCCTGCGCACGGGCGCATCCTGCTGCGCGCGGTGGAGGACCACGGCGCGCCCCGGATCGATGTGATCGACAACGGGCCGGGCATCCCGCCGCAGGACCGCACCTTGATCTACCAGCGCTTCTTCCGCGGCAGCAGCAGTGCCGGGCAAGGGCCCGGCTTTGGCCTGGGGCTGTCGATCGTGGCCGCCATTGCCGGTCTGCACGGCTTCCGTGTCCGCGCCGGCAGCGCCCCCGACGGCGGCGCCTGGATGAGCATCCGCGGCGCCGCAGACGGCCTGCCCTGAAGCGGGCTCATCACCGGCAAGTGCATTTGGGAATCATTTGTATTTGAGGACGAGCATCCGGATAATCCGCCGTCACCGCCCTTCCCGGATCATTCCCGATGCCCGCCCTGCCGTCGCGTCCGCTGCTGTACACGCTCGCCCTGCCCACCCTGCTGGCCTCGGCCCTCGCCCAGGCCCAGGACAACCCGGCGGCGCGCACCCTGGACAAGGTAACGGTGGTGGCCGAGCGGGCCAGCACCGCGACCAAGACCGACACCGCCCTGACCGAGACGCCGCAGGCAATCAGCGTGGTCACCCAGCAGCTGTTCACCGATCGCGGCGCACACAACCTGCAGGAAGTGCTGCGCTACAGCGCCGGCGTCACCGCCGATGCCTGGGGCCTGGATACCCGCAACGACGCCACCTCGGTGCGCGGGCTGGACCCGGTGCAGTACCAGGATGGCCTGCGCCGCAGCTACGGTTTCAGTCCCCTCGCCCGCCCGGAGATCTACGGCCTGGAACGGGTGGAAGTGCTGCGCGGCCCGTCTTCGGTGCTGTACGGTGCCGGCGCCACAGGCGGCATCATCAATGCGATGAGCAAGCGCCCGACCTTCGGCGCCCTCAACGGCGAGGTCGGCGTGCAGCTCGGCAGTTTCGACCGCAGGCAGCTGCAGGGTGACATCAGCGGCGCATTGAACGATGCCGGCACGCTTGCCGGCCGCTTCGTCGGGCTGGTGCGCGAATCGAACATGCAGACCGATGTATTGAAGGATGACCGCGTCTACCTGGCACCGTCGATCAGCTGGCGCGGCGAACGCAGCACCTTGACCCTGCTGGCCAGCTACCAGCATGACAAGACCGGCTCCAGCCAGCAGTTCCTGCCGCTGGCCGCGACCCTGCTGGCCCCGCCCGGACGCCGCCTCGACCCGTCCACCTTCATCGGCGATCCCGGCTTCGACCGCATCGACTCGCGTGTGTACAGCCTGACCGCGCTGTTCGACCACAGCTTCAACGACATGCTCAGCCTGCGCTCGGCAGTGCGTTACATCGATGGCAGGACCACCCTGCAGCAGATGTACGTGGACAGCTACAGCAATCCGACCAACCCCTTCATCGACGCCGAGCGGCGCGTGGTCAACCGCACCGCCTACGGCACCCGCCCCGACGTGCAGATCTTCAGCGCCGACAATGCACTGCAGTTCGACTTCGCCACCGGTGCCTTCCAGCATCTGCTGCTGGCCGGCGTGGACTACAGCCAGTACAAGGAGCAGCTGCAGCGGCTGGACGCCACCGGCACGCCGATCGACATCTACACCCCGGTATCGGTAGCACCGATCGTGCGTGGCTGGGATCGTCAGCCGGACCAGACCTCCACCCAGCTGGGTGTCTATGTGCAGGACCAGATCCGTTGGGCCGACCGTGTCTCGCTGGTGCTGGGCGCGCGCCGCGACCATGCCCGCTCGAAGACGGAAGGCCAGCCCAGCCAGACCGACAACGCCACCACCTATCGCGCCGGGCTGATCGGCGAACTGGGTGCGGGCGTTTCGCCCTACCTGAGCTACAGCGAATCGTTCCTGCCAGTGTCGGGGCAGGATCTGTTCGGCAGCGCCTTCAAGCCGATGCGCGGCCGCCAGTCCGAGGCCGGCATCAAGTGGCAACCCGCGCGCAACCTGCTGCTGACGCTGGCGGCGTACCGCATCACCGAAACGAATCGCCAGACCAACGATCCGGACAATGTGTTGAATGTGGTGCAGACCGGCCAGATCCGCTCCAAGGGCGTGGAGCTGGAAGGCCAGTTCCAGTTTTCCAACGACCTGACGGTTACCGCCGCCGTTGCGCGCAACGAGGCTGAGGTCAGCCGCAGCAATTTCGCATTGGAAGTGGGCCAGCGCCTCAACGACACCCCGCAGGACCTGGCCTCGGCCTGGGTGTCGAAGGGTTTCCAGCTGGATGATGCCGCACGCCTGCGGCTGGGCCTGGGCGTGCGCCATGTGGGCAATACGGTGTCGCTGGGCAATGGAGGGCGCATCATCACTCCGAGCTACACGCTGGCCGATGCATTGATGGAAGTGCAGGTGACCGACTGGACGATGGCGTTGAACATCACCAACCTCACCGGCAAGCGCTACTACGCGCCGTGCCGCACCTTTGGCGACTGCTTCGCCGGCTACCCGCGCGTGGTGAGCGGCACCATCAGCTATCGGTTCTGATGGCGACCAGCGCGGGCCGCCGCAGCAGCAGGTGCAACAGCACAGCGCAGGCGGCGGTCAGGTCCCGGCGCGTTGGCCTGGCGCACGCCTGCAGGTGTAATCGACGATGCCGTTGCGCATCTGCTCCGCAGCGCTCAGGACCAGCTGATCCACCGGATCAGCGCGCGGCCGCGGCATCCAGGAAATTGCGCAGCACCGGCGACGGTGCTTCCGGCCGCGTGCAGAACTGCAGCGCGAAGCGCGCTGCTTCATCGGCCAACAGCCGATAGACGATTTCCTGCGAACGGAAACTGGCCATGCTGGCCGGCACGATCGCCACGCCGGCGTCAACCGCCACCAGCGACAGCACCGCGTGCATGCCATGCGCTTCCTGCACCACGCGCGGGGTGAATCCTGCCGCGGTGCACAGGCCCAGCACCTGCGCATGAAAGCCGATGCCCTCGCCCGCCGGCCATGAAACGAACAGCTCATCGGCGAGCATCGCCACACTGACCTCTGGTGCGTCGGCCAGCGCATGTGCACGCGGCAGCGCAATCGCGAGGCGGTCGTGGTCGAAGTCGTGAAGTACCAGCTCGGCCGCGGGAATCGGTGGAATCAGCACGCCGACATCGATGCGCTGCTCACGCAGCCACAGCTGCTGCTGGCGCGAGGTCGCTTCCTGCAGATGCAGCTGCACCTGCGGGTACTGCTGGCGGAAGCGGCGGATCAGGCCTGGCAGGCGGCCATACAGCGCACTACCCACATGGCCCACGCGCAGGCTGCCAGACTGCCCGGCGGCGGCTTCGCGCGTGCGCTGCAATGCCTGCTCGGCCTGCTGCAGCGTTGCCCGCGCCTCAACCAGCAAGGTCTGCCCGGCCGTGGTCAGGCCCAGGGTACGATTGCCGCGCACGATCAGTTCACTGCCCAGTTCGTCTTCCAGCCGCCGGATCGCCGCCGTCAGCGGTGGCTGCGACATGTGCAGGCGGGCCGCGGCGCGGTGGAAGTGCAGCTCTTCGGCCACGGCCACGAACTGGCGAAGCAGGCGCAGGTCGATCATCTCGATGCAGGCAGTGGGAACCCGCCTAGAGTACGCCTTCAGCCGCGCACGTCGACGCTGGCGCGGGCGATGGCCGGCCACTGCAGGGCCACCGACTCGATGCTGTCGGCACTGACCGCGCGCAGATCCCGCGGATACGCCACATGCTCGGCCTCCTGCAGGCGCAGTGCGTGGAACTGGCCATTGCTTGCGCGCAGCACCCATCCGCCGTCCTGGCAGCGCGTGGACGCCAGATAGGCCACGCCCTGTGCGACCGCGTCCGGATGCAGCTCGTCGGGCTCGCCGTCGACGCCCCACATGCGGGTCTTCGCCACCGGCGAAACGGCGTTGGCCACGATACCGTGCTCGGCGCCTTCCAGTGCCAGCACATTGACCAGGCCAAGCGCGGCCAGCTTGCCCATCGCGTAAGCGGACAGCCCGCGCTGTGCGTACTGCGGATACAGCGCGCGATCGGACGTGGTGATGACGATGCGCCCACCGCCCGCCGCGCGCATCGCCGGCCACGCCGTCTGCGCCAGCCACAGCGGCGTCTTCGCGGCCAGGCACAGCATCTCCTCCAGCGCCTCGTCCTCGATCGCTTCCAGCGTCTGGTACTCGACCCAGCCGGCGTTGTGGATCAGGAAATCGATACGGCCGTGCTGCTGCAGCAGATCCTGCACCAGCCCGTGGCAACCCGCGCGATGGTCGATGGGATCACTGACGGCCTGCACCGATAGCCCCCGCGCCTGCAACGCTTCGGCACTGTGCTGGATGCGCAGCGGATCGGTACCACGGCCATCGGTGCCGGCACCGACGTCATGCATCACCACATGCGCGCCACGCTCGGCCAGCAGGCGACTGTAGGCCAGGCCCAGTCCACCGGCGGCGCCGGTCACCAGGCCCACCTGGCCTTCGAAGGAAATACGCGAGATCGGCTTCATCCGCACAGCTTCAACCAAACACGCGGGCCGCAGCCAATACCGTTCGCCGCCCTCCACGATACGCGCACGCTATCGTCGAAAAGGGGACGGAGAGGATTAAGGCGTTTCTGGCACAGTGTGGCCAGTTGCGACTTAATCCCCTCCGTCCCCTTTTTCGCTCAGCGGCTGAAGCGGCGCGCGCCTGCCACGCAGATCACCGCGACCACGGTCACCAGCACCATGCTGAGGCTGACCGATTCGTGCAGCAGCAGCGCAGCCAGAGCCAGCCCGAAGAACGGTTGCAGCAGCTGCAGTTGGCCAACCGCGGCAATCCCGCCCTGGGCCAGCCCGCGATACCAGAACAGGAAACCGATCAGCATGCTGAACACCGCCACGTAGCCCAGTGCCCACCACGCCGAAGCACCGACTGCCGCGAACGAGGCCGGGCGCATCAGCACCGCCAACGGCAGCATCACCGGCAGTGCCAGCAGCAGCGCCCAACTGATCACCTGCCAACCGCCAAGGTGACGGGCAAGCCGACCACCTTCGGCATAGCCGAGCCCACACACCACGATTGCCGCCAGCATCAGCAGGTCAGCCTGAAGCGAGGTCTCGATGCCGTTGCGTACCGCATAGCCGACCACGCAGGCACTGCCCAGCAGCGAGAACAACCAGAATGCGGGACGCGGCCGATCGCCACCGCGCAGTACACCGAACACAGCAGTACTCAGCGGCAGCAGGCCGAGGAACACGATGGTGTGTGCCGATGAAGCGTGGCGAAGGGCCAGTGCGGTCAGCAGTGGAAAGCCGACCACCACGCCGAAACTGACCACGGCCAGGCCCGCCAGATCGGTGCGCTGCGGACGCGGCTGGCGCAGCAGCAGCAACAGGCTGACGCCAAGCACGGCGGCGATGGTGGCACGCGCAGCGGTGACGAATCCGGCGTCCAGCTCCAGCACTGCCAGACGGGTTGCCGGCAACGAGCCCGCGAAAATCACCACGCCGATGAAGCCATTGATCCAACCACTCGCCGACCGTTCCACGCCTGTACTCCTGTCGTGCCGGGCAGCACCCGGCGGGATCTCCATGGAAGCACCCGAGACGGCGCGGCCCCAGCTACAATCCAGTACAGTCGCAAGTAACTGTACTGCCCACACTTCCACTACAGTCCGCCATGCCACGCCCCCTCACCCGCATCGAATCCGTCATCCAGGCGGTGCGCACCCGCATCAGCGCGCGCATCGATGGACCCGGCTCGCGCCTGCCCTCGGTCCGTGCACAGGCCAGCGCCATGGGGGTTTCCGTCTCCACCGTGGTCGAGGCCTATGAGCGCCTGGCGGCCGAGGGTGTGATCAGCGCACGCGCAGGCTCGGGCTTCTACGTCAGCGGGCCTGCTGCACCACTCGCCCTTGCCGAAATGGAGCCCCGGCTGGATCGCGCGGTGGACCCGCTGTGGGTGTCGCGGCAATCGCTGGAAACACCGGCCGGCCATCTCAAACCGGGCTGTGGCTGGATGCCCAGCGATTGGCTGTACCACGACGGCATGCGTCGTGGCCTGCGCCGGCTGGCACGCGCCGATGCGTCACAGCTGGTCGACTACGCCGGCCCGCTCGGCCTGCCCGCGCTGCGCCAGCTGCTGCAGCGGCGTTCGGCTGCCGTGGGCATCGATGCGCCCATGGAACAGATCCTGCTGACCGAATCGGGCACCCATGCGGTCGAGCTGATCTGCCGTTTCCTGCTCAAACCCGGCGACTGTGTGCTGGTCGATGACCCCAGCTACTTCAACTACCACGCGTTGCTGAAGGCACACCAGGTGCAGGCGATCGGCGTGCCCTACACTGCCACCGGCCCGGACCTTGAAGCATTCGCACACGCATTGCAGGCGAATTCGCCGCGGCTGTACATCACCAACTCGGGGCTGCACAACCCGACCGGCGCCGTATTGTCGGCCAGCACCGCCCATCGTCTGCTTGGCTTGGCCGAACGCAGCGAGCTGATCATCGTCGAAGACGACATCTTCGCCGACTTCGAGCTGAGCCCCGCGCCACGGCTGGCCGCACTCGATGGGCTGTCACGGGTGATCCACGTCGGCAGCTTCTCCAAAACACTGTCGGCAGCGTCGCGATGCGGCTACATCGCCGCACGCCATGACTGGATCGAAGCGCTGACCGACCTGAAGCTGGCCACCAGTTTCGGCGGTGGACACCTCGCGGCACAATTGATGCACATCGCGCTGACCGACAGCGGCTACCGCCGCCACATGCAGTCGGTGCGTTCGCGGCTGGCCGATGCGCGCCGGCAAACGCAGCGGAAACTGCAGACTCTGGGCATCACGCCGTGGCTGCAGCCGGAAGCCGGCCTGTTCCTGTGGTGCCAGCTGCCAGACGGTCGCGATGCCGCCGCACTGGCCCGGCGATGCCTGCGCGCAGGCATCGTGCTGGCCCCGGGCAATGCCTTCAGCCAGTCGCAGCGCGCGGCCGACTATGTACGTTTCAACGTCTCGCAGTGCCAGGACCCGCGGATCTGGCAGGTGCTGACGCGGGAACTGCGCTGAGCTGGTTGCGAACCGGCCAGCGCAGGCGGGAGCGTCCAGCCGCAAAGGCACTTGCACGGCGCGCTACAGTGGTATGTCCCCTCCGCAGGAATCCGCGCATGTCCACGTTCTCCGACCCGCAGGCGGTGGCCCGCTATGCCGAAGCGCCGCAGCGCCAGGTGCCGGGCTTCCTCGCGTTGCAGCAGATGAGCCGCCTGCTGCTGGCCGAACGCGTCCCGACGGAGGGCCGCGTGCTGGTGCTGGGTGCGGGTGGGGGGCTGGAGCTGAAGGCCTTTGCCGTGGCGCAGCCGGGCTGGCAGTTGCTGGGCGTGGACCCGGCTGCGCCGATGCTGGCCCTGGCCGAGCAGACACTGGGCCCGTTGAACGCACGCGTTGAGCTGCTGGAAGGCTACATCGACGATGCCCCGGACGTGCGCTTCGATGGTGCCAGCTGCCTGCTGACCCTGCACTTCCTCGACGCCACGCAACGCCTGCATACGTTGCGCGAGCTACACAAGCGACTTCGCCAGGGTGCCCCTCTGGTTGTCGCCCACCACAGCGTGCCGCAGGATCCGGTCGGCAAGCTGCGCTGGTTGCAGCGCTACGCGGCGTTCGCGGAAGCCTCGGGGGTTGCCCACGCCGATGCGCAGCGCGCGATCGAAGCGATTGCCGAGCGGCTGCCGCTGCTGGCGCCCGAGCAGGAAGTCGCGCTGCTGCAGGAGGCCGGCTTCGACGACGTGGAGCTGTTCTATGCCGGCTTCAGCTTCAAGGGCTGGGTGGCGTACGCCGGATGAAGCCTACGGCACCACGGTGATACCGATGCGCTGCATCAACAGCGCCACCTGCTGCACGTCCAGCGTGGCGCCACGCAGGTTGGTGCTGCGCAGGTCCAGCTCGCCCAGCTCGGAGTTGGTCAGGTCGCAGTCGGTGAAGTTGGCACTGTTCCAGTCGATACCCTCGAACTGGCCGCCGGACAGGTCCGATCCTGCGAAGCTGGCACCGTTCACGTTGGCGCCGTCCCAGCGGTTCTCCCACAGTTCGCACTTCTCCAGAGTCACCCGCGAGAAATTGGCGTAGCGCAGGTTCGACTTCTTGATGAAGGCGCTGCAGAACCAGCTGCGCGTGGTTATCTGGTTCATGAAGCTGGCGTTGCTGAAATCCGCACCCTGTGCGCGGCACTCGCTGATCTCCAGCCCCAACGCCTTGATGAAACTGAAATGGCACATGCTGATGTCACAGCTGCGGAAACTGGCTTCCTTCAGCGTGGCACCATTGAAGCGGCAGCCGGCGCGGCTGTCGGCATCGTAGAAACTGCAGTTGATGAATTCGGTGGCGGTGAGGTCCGCGCCGGAAAAGTCGCATTCGTGGAACTGCTGGTCGACCACTTTCTGGCCGGTGTACTGGTCCGCGCCGATGCGCAGCTTGCGGTGAACGGTGGGGGACATCGGGGATTCCATGCCGGTGGCCCCGTCATGATGCCGGGCCACGAAGGTGATCCATAGACCCGGACGTGGGCGGGTTCACCGGCAGTCCAGCCGGCGTGCGTCCACCTATCCCGGATCACACGTTGTTGCACGTTAATGCACGAACATGCACACTCCCAGCATGAGTTCCGATCCCAGCCCCCTTCCCGCCCAGCGGACCCAGCTGATCCTCGACGAACTGCGCCAACAGGGCCGTGTGGTGGCCGCTGAACTGGCGCGCCGTTATGCGGTTTCCGAGGATTCGATCCGCCGCGACCTGCGCGAGCTGGCTGCCCAGGGGCTGTGCCAACGCGTCTACGGTGGCGCCGTGCTGCCGCCGCCCAAGGAGCGCCCGCTGCGCGAGCGCCTGACCCGCGACCGTGGCGACAAGGCCGAACTGGCCGCCCGCGTCTGTGCCCTGCTGCAGCCCGGCCAGGTAGTGCTGCTCGATGCAGGCTCGACCAATCTGGCCATCGCCCAGCAGCTGCCAGCCGCCCTCGGTCTGACGGTGATCACCAACGCCCCGCAGATCGCCACCGCCGCCAGCCTGCACGAGGGCACCTCGGTACAGCTGATCGGCGGCCGCCTCGCCCGCGGCGGCGGCGCGGTCGGTGCCGAAGCACTGGCCCAGGTGCAGCGCCTGCGCGCCGACGTGTACCTGCCCGGCCCATGCGCGGTGGATGGCGACACCGGCGTGTGGGCGATGGATGCGGAAGAAGCCACACTGAAGCGCGCGATGGTGGCCTGCAGCAGCCGCGTCATCGTCGCCTCCACCACCGAAAAACTCGGTGCCCGGGGCAACTGGCAGATCGCCAGCCTCGACGAGATCGACGATCTGGTGTTGACCACCTCGGCACCGCCCGCACTGGCCGCGCGCTTCCGCGCCGCCGGTATCGCGGTACACCCCACCCCGCCCTGACCGTACCGCTCATGTCCCTCGCCAACCGCCCACGTGCCGAACAGCACGCGACCCGCGCTGCATTCTTCATTCCCGGTTTCGCCACCGCGTTGTGGGCCACCCTGGTGCCGTTCGCCAAGGCGCGCACCGACATCAACGACGCTACGCTGGGCCTGGTGCTGCTCTGCCTCGGTGCCGGTTCGCTGCTGGCCATGCCGTTGTCCGGCGTGCTGGCCGCACGCCTGGGCTGCCGCCGGGTGATGGTGGCCAGCAGCCTGCTGATCTGCCTGACGGTACCCGGCCTGGCACTCGCCGGTTCGGCCTGGGCGCTGGGAATGGTGCTGTTCGTGTTCGGCGCAGCTGTCGGCGCGATGGACTGCACGATGAACGTGCAGGCCGTCATCGTCGAGCGCGAAGCGCGGCGGGTGATGATGTCCGGCTTCCACGCGTTCTTCAGCATCGGCGGCTTCCTCGGCGCGGCAACGATGACCGTGCTGCTCTCCGCACAGTTGCCGCCACTGGCATCGGTGCTGATCGGTGTCGGCGCCATGCTGCTGGTGATGCTGCTGTCGGCGGCGTACTGGCATAGCGAGCGCATGCCGCACGACACACCGATGCTCGCCATTCCGCACGGCATCGTGCTGTTCATCGGCGTACTCGCCTTCGTCGCCTTCCTTGGCGAAGGCGCGATGCTGGACTGGAGTGCGGTCTTCCTCAGCGATGTGCGCCGCGTCGATGCCAGCATTGCCGGTATCGGCTATGTGACCTTCACTCTGACCATGACCGTCGCACGCCTGTTCGGCGATGCGCTGGTAGCGCGTGTGGGCCGTGAGCGCGCGATCGTGTTTGGCGCCCTGCTCGCCGCCGCGGGCGTGCTGGTGTTGACCCTGGTCACGCCGTGGCAGGCGTCGTTGGTGGGCTATGTGCTGGTCGGCCTCGGCTGCGCCAACATCGCCCCGGCCCTGTTCTCGCTGGCTGGGCACCAGACCCGCATGCCGGGTGCGCTGGCGATTACTGCCGTGTCCACGCTGGGTTTTGCCGGCATCCTTGCTGGCCCGGCACTGATCGGCTTTGCTGCCAACCACTTCGGCCTGATCGCTGCGTTCATCGGCGTCGCCGTGGCGCTGCTGATGGTCGCCATGTCGACGCGCTGGCTGCGGGTGTGACTGGCAGCATCAGCGCCGCCGCACCTTCATCCGCAACCGGCGGTAGCCGATCACCGTGGCCGTCCCGCACAACGCCGTGCCAGCAGCGCTCAGCAGCAGCAACACAGCCAGCCTCGCACCTTCCTGACGCAGCATCGCTGGCAGATCCCAGCTGTGCAGGAAGTAGAACAGCCAGCGCCCCACCCGTTCCCGATGCCCCATCGTCAGCAACGGATCGCCGGTGGCCAGATCGAGATAGACGCGCGTCGCCTCGGCATCGCCGAAGTCCGCCACTGCCACCGGAAAGCGGCGCACCGCCGCACCATTCATGGCCTCCGGTGCACGCGGATAGAAGTACGCATCCGGCGCTTGCTGGACTGCGAAACCCTGCATCGGCACGTCGGACATCGCCCCTGCCTTCTGCCGCAGCCACTCTGCGGGCAACACGCGCGCAACCTGCAACTGCCCTTCAACCTGGGACACGATGCGGGTATCGCCTTGTCCATCCAGCAGCACCGCAAACAGTTCACCACCGATGCGCCGCCACTGGATCTCCACCGGCTTGAACCGCGTAGTGTCGGCCACCGCCAGCAGCGCCGCTGGGGCACCCAATGCGCCATCCACCACCACCGCAGCACCGCGATAGCGTCCACTGTCGATCGCCTCGCGTGTGCTATTGAAAATCCCCAACGGATTCATCGACATCAGCCCACTGAAGATCCAGGTAAACACGAAGGCCGCAGCCACCAATCCGATCAGATGGTGCCAGCGCATCCACGGCTCGACATACGGTGTCTTCGCACCCGAGCGGTAGTGCCCACGGAAACGCCAGCGCCACACACCCACCACGATGCCGCTGACCGCCGCCACCGTGCACAGCGCGGACAACACGATCACCACCCACGTCCACACCGGGTCCACCGACTGCATGCGCAGGAAGTACAACCAGTGCAGCCACGCGCCCACGTAGTTCCAGCGCTGCTGCACCCGTGGTGCATCCAGTACCACTTCGCCGGTGTGCGAGGACACGTACAGGTCTCCCGGCTGTGTACCTCCCACTTCCACCCGGTACAGCGGCCGATGTACGTCCAGTGCACGCGAATGCGTCCAGCGGTCCTCGTCCACCCGCATCGCGCCCACGAACGCCTGGCCGCCGGCGAACTGTGCAGCTGATGCTTCGGCACGCTGTGCCGACACCGGCAGCAGCGCCTGGCCAGTGACGGCTGACCACGCCCCAACGTTGCTTCCCGTGCGCACCACATACGCCGGCGCGCCTCGCAACGTGGTCAGGGCCACGGCCTCCGGCTCGGCCTGCACCGCGGCAGGCAGTACCGACAGCCCCTGCAGGTCGCGGGCGTCCCCCAGCACGGGCAAGGCTGCCAAGCGCTCCCCCGGCGTCAGCTTCGGGTAGCCGATGAACAGCATCACCATGCCGCTGAAAAACCACAGCAGCATCAGCAGGCATCCGCCGATGCCGAGCCAGCGATGCACCAGATAGGTCCAGCGCTTGGCCTTCGATCGCAGCGACATGGTGCGCGTCCTCAGAAGCGATGATCGACGGTGAACTCGACGCGGCGATCCGCGCCCAGCAGCCACTGCGTGCTGGTGTAGTACGCGGTTGCGTAGTACGCCTTGTCGAACACGTTGAACATGCGAGCGGTCAGGCGCGTGCGCGGTGCTGCCTGCCAGGTCAGCGCCAGATCGGTGGTGCTGTAGCCGGGCAATTCCAGCGTGTTGGCATTGTCGGCGTAGCGCTTGCCGACATAGCGCACGCCAGCGCCTGCGCTCCAGTCCGGCAGGAACTGCCAGCTCAGCCATGCGTTCGCCAGCCGCTCGGCCACGTTCGGCGGCACGTTGCCATCACGCGACACCAGTACCGCCGGCGAGCCGGTAGTTTCCAGGAAATCCTCGAACTCGGCCTTCAGCACGGTGGCATTGGCATCGAGCGACCACTTCGGCGCGAAGTTCCAGTTCAACGACGCCTCGATGCCCCGGGAAGTCTGTGCTCCCACCTGCACCCGGCGATCCGGCACCAGCGGGTCGCGGCTGAGCAGGCCAGTCTTGCGGATGCGATACGCGGCCAGCGTCCACTCCCCGCCCTCGAAGGCCTGCTTCAGGCCGACCTCGATCTGCCGCCCCTTGGCCAGGTCGAATGCACCGTTGGCCGGGCTGATCATCAGCAGGCCGCTGACCGGATCCGCCGCCTGCGAGTACTGCGCATACAGGCTCAGCGTCGGCCGAATCGCGAATACCGTACCTGCACGCCAGCCGGTGCTGCTGTAGGTCTTCGAAAACGCGTTCTGGCCGCTGATCAGATCAGTACGATCGATACGTGCACGGTCGTGGCGCAGCCCACCCAGCACCGACCAGCGCTCGCTCAGCGCCAACCGGTCTTCCACGAACAGCGCGAACTGCTCGGCACTGTTGCGGTAGCGCGGCAGGTTCGGCGCATCGCTGGCGAACTGGCCCGGCACCGGATCGAACGGATCGACCGGGCCCGAGCTGCCGGCATAGGTGTTGTTGGTGTGCTTGAAGTGCGCGCGGTTGGTGTCCAGGCCCACCGCGAAGCTGTTCTGCAGGCCACCCGCCGTTCCCTGCACGCGCAGCGTGGAGGTCAGCCCGGTCTGGTCCTGGTTGTGAGTGATCTCGGTATTGCCCGATCGATCGATCAAGCCAGTGGCGCGGTTGTAGACATAGGCCTCGGCATTGCGCCAATCGCGCTGGCTGTCGATCTGGTAGAGGCGCGTGCGCCATTCCACATTCGCGTTCGGCGTCCACAGCGCATCGAACTGGGTCCAGCGATCGCGGTAGCGGATGTCGCTGTCTTCCACGTTGTAGTTGCGGTGGCGCAGCGCCTCCAGCTGTCGCCCCTCGACCAGCGGCGTGCCGAAGTAGCGCATCGGTTTCTGGTAACCCTGCGCGTGGGTAAGGGTCAGCTGCAGGTCCTGGCGCGCCTGCCACAGCAATGCACCGGAGAAAGTGGCATCGCTGTTGCGGCCGCGGTCGACCCAGCCACCGCCGTAGTTCCCGCTCACATCCAGCCGGTAGGCCAGCTCCGGGGTCAGCGCGCCACCGCTGCCGAAGCCCAGGCGCGCGGTGTCTTCGCTGCCCACGGTCACGCTGATCTCGTTCTCGATGGCACCGCGCGAAGGCTTCTTCGGCACGATGTTGATCACGCCGCCAATCGCCCCATCGCCATGGATCACCGAAGCCGGTCCACGCAGCACTTCGATGCGCTCGATCGACCAGGTGTCGAACGGGAAGGTGATGCCCACGCCGCCGTACTGGCGCAGCCCGTCATACAACCGCATCACCGAGGCGCCGTCGGTGAAGCCACGGCTGGACAGTGCACTCAGGCCGTTGCCGGGGTGCGGCATGGCACTGATCGCGCCGGCGCGGCTGATCGCCTCGCTGAGGTTGCTGTCACCACGTTGCTCCAGTTGATCGCGCGAAACGATGGTCAGGCTGGCCGGCGTCTGCAGCACGCTCAGGCCCAGCGCAGAGCCGGCGCTGGCGGCAGAAGACAGTTCACCGCTGCGGGTGTCGACCACGCGCACCGTATCCAACGTGGTGGGGGGAGCCGTGTCGGCGGCAAGCAGGGGAGCGGTGTGCAGCAGCAACGCGCACAGGACAGGCAACGCCGACCTGCGCAGGCGCACGGAGTTGGGGCTCGTTTTCATTTGTTCACGGCATGCAGGGCCGCCCGGTCGGCCGGGCAGCAGAAAGAAATGCGCACGCGGTAGCGCCGGGCCATGCCCGGCGACTTCAATCGAATCGAATGAATGACCGCGTGTTCGGCTCAGACAGCCGCAGCCACCGGCGGTCCCCGTGCACCCAACGTTCCTGCAATCCGCTGCGGCAACGCCCGCACCGCACCACGCAGCGCGCGGCACACCGGTGCCATCGGCGCCAACAGCAACAGCGCTGCCACCAGCAGGGTGATCAGCCGGCCGGCGATCAGGCAGTAATCGCAGTCCACGCCCAACTCATGATCAGCATGTGGATCGACACGTGCCTTTGGCGCGGCCTCACCGTGCTGCATCGCCATCGCGTGATGGTCGTGGTGCCCTTCCATCGCGTGCTGCGCATGCTCTGCGTGCATCGCGCGATTCATGGCTGCCACCGGTGCGGTGGCCGCAACGTGACCACTCGCCAGCCAGCGGCTCACCAGCGGGGCGAGCAGCACCAGCAGCATGGCAAGCCATGCCAGGGCCTGGAACCGGCGGTGGAGAGCAGAACGTCGCACGCCGCCATTCTACGGGGCTGCAGCCAACCTTGGACCACGTTCAGGGTTGCTCCGCAGGTGGTGCGACGTTATGACGCAGCCTCGCTCGCGAGGCGCACTGATCACCCCGGAGGGGACGGAAGGGCGCCCAGCCTGGCCGGCCCCTTCCGCCCCCGATCGGCAACGCTAGAACCGCACCGGCTGCTGCACTGCGCGCTCCAGGAACATGACACCCGCCTGCAGGCTGTTGCGGGCGTTCTCCAACCAGCGCTCCGGGTCGGCCATCGCGAATCGCTCCTGTGCATCCACGTCCCCCGCATCCGCCAGATCGGCCAGCTGCAGATGGATGTGGTTCTCAACCAGGCTCACCAGCATGGCGAGCTCGGCCGACAATCCGGCGATGCGTTCGGTGAAGCCAGCGTCGTTGCTGTTCAGAGACATGTCCCCTGTTCCTATGCGTTGCGGTGTTGATGGATGGCTTCGAAACGCTCGGCACAGGCAGGCCCACAGAACAGCCTGGCCGGATCGTTGTCGAAGTCTTCGCTGCAGTCCGGGTTGTGGCATTCCCCAATGGGCGTGAGAGGGGCAACGCTGCTGGCCCGCGTTGCGTGCTGGGCCAATGCGCGTTGCAGGTGGCGCGCTTCCAGTTCCTGCGCTTCGTCGATGGTGTCCGTCATGCCAGTCGTATTTTATCGAGGGGTGGTCGCACCGAATGAGAACGCTGCGGCGGCAATGCACGACGCGCGCGTTTCATCGGATCGGTGTGCTTCGGCGAGGTCGGTTTCAGGCATGCAGGCTCCTTGTGCATGGACGCCCGGACAGGGCGATTGAGAGAGGAAAAGCGGCCGTGCGGCACGGCGACGCCATCATCGGGAAACCGGTTCTCGCCAACTGCGACGGAACACGCTATGAAGGCGATCTGCGACCGCCATCGCATCTCCCAAGCGAGCTTCCACACCCCGCAAGCAATTGGGGATGAAAGGTAGTGGAAGGGATTGCAAAAGGCGAAGTGATCCGACACCATGATCGCCTCAGCACCTCCCACCACCTACTGACCACCTCGCGTCGGGCAGCCGCCGCATGGCCTGCGCACGGCAGGCAACACACAGCACCCTTGCTGCCACCGGTCGCTGTGAATCGAACCATGTTTCAAGGGGATCCCGCCGAATGCACACACCGCACCCAGCACAGAACGTCGTTCCCGCGTTCCTGCAGGCCATGCATGCACACGGCATCGTGCCGGACGCGCGCGGACGCGATGCACTCAATGCCGACGGCACGCTGGTGCGCTTCCATGTGGAGGGCGATCGCCGCGGCACCCGCAACGGCTGGGCCGTCCTGTTCGGTGACAACGTCCCCGCAGGTGAGTTCGGCAGCTGGCGTACCGGAACCCGCCATGCCTGGTGCGCGAAATCACCGACCACACTGAGCGCAACCGAACAGCGTGCGATCCGCCAGCGCCAGGAACGGGCCCGCGCCGAGCGCGAACAGCAGCAGCGCGAGCGCGAGGATGCAGCAGCCAAGGCCGCCAACGTACTGTGGAACCGTGCCGTGCCTGCCGATGGCAGCCATCCCTATCTCGTGCGCAAGGGCATCCAGGCGCATGGCCTGCGCGTGGCAGCATGGCCGGTACGCAACGGCGACGGGCTGGTGTTCCGTCACATCGACAACGCGCTGCTGGTGCCGGTGATGAACACAGCGGGCCGGATCGTCTCGCTGCAGGCGATCTTTCCTCGCGTGGACCCCGCACTCGCACGCGACAAGGACTTCCTGCCGGGCGGCCGCAAGCAAGGCTGCTTCCACGTCATCGGCAAGCCACAGCCGGGCCACCCCATCGCCATCGCCGAGGGCTATGCCACCGCAGAATCGATCCACCAGGCCACCGGCTGGTGCGTGGTGGTCGCCTGGGACGCGGGCAACCTTGCATCGGTGGCCCGCGCTTGGCGCAATGCCGTGCCCGACGCCACCTTCGTACTCTGCGCCGACAACGACCAATGGACCCGGCAGCCACTGGACAACCCCGGCGTCACCCAGGCCACCCATGCTGCGGCGGAGATCGACGCACGCGTGGTGTGGCCGGAGTTCGCCATTAAGCATGGCGCTGATGACCGCCCCACCGATTTCAACGACCTGCATCTGCGCGAAGGCCTGGAGGTACTACGCGCCCAGCTGCTGCCCCTGCCAGCGACGGCACCGGAGGTATGCCCGGCAGAGAACGAACCGCAGCGGGCGCACGCCGCGCGCTACCTGGTGCCCGGCAATCTGTCCGCGTTCGACACCTTTACTCCGTTCCCGGACATCAGCGCGCGTGGCCGTCCGCTGCCGACCGCGCGCAATCTGGCCGAACTGTGCCGGCGTACCGGGGTGACCGTGCGCTACAACGTCATCCGCAAGGACCTGGAGATCCTGGTACCGGGCCTGCAGGCCACGGTGGACAATGCCAAGGAGGTCGCCGCCGGCGAAGTGATGGACTGCATGCACCGTGCCGGCATGGCCACGGCCAGTTTCGAGACCAACCTGTGCCAGGTGGCCGAGGCAAATCCCTACAACCCGGTCGCCAGCTGGATTACTTCGCAGCCATGGGATGGCCAGTCACGCCTGCAGGACTTCTTCGATACCGTGCAGGAGGCCCAACCGACCCGCATGGCCGATGGCCGCATCCTGAAAGAGGTGTTGATGCGGCGCTGGTTGATTTCCGGTGTGGCCGCGGCGTTCGAACCGGACGGCGTGGTCGCCCGTGGGGTACTTACATTCGTGTCGAAACAGAACCTGGGCAAGACACGCTGGGCGCGGCAGCTGGCACCCGCCGGGCTGCAGCTGATCGCCGACGGCGTGGTGCTTGATCCGGCCAACAAGGACAGCGTCAAGCAGGTCATCTCCAAGTGGATCGTCGAACTGGGTGAGGTCGACGCGACCTTCCGCCGCACCGACATCGCGGCGTTGAAGTCGTTCATCTCGCGCAGCCACGACGAGCTCCGCCGTCCCTATGCGCGCACGGAATCGCGCTATGCGCGGCGCACCATCCTGTTCGCCAGTGTCAACGATGAGCGCTTCCTGCGTGATGCCACCGGCAACAGCCGCTGGTGGACCGTGCATGCCGTGGCACTGGGCGAACCGGCGCGGATCGACATGCAGCAGGTCTGGGCCGAGGCCCACGCGCTGTACTGCAACGGTGAGACCTGGCACCTGTCCAGCGAGGAGCTGGATGCGCTCAATGCCACCAACAGCGAGCACGAACCGATCTCGCCGATCGCCGAGCTGATCGACCGCCACTTCGACTGGTCCCTCCCCGCCGAGCACTGGAGCGCACAGTACCGCGCCACCGAGATCGTCATCGCCGTAGGCATCGACAAGCCGAACCGCCGCGAGGTCAACGAGGCCGCCGCCTACGTGGTCAAGCGTCATGGCGTGCATACCAAAGTGGTGGGCAAGGAGCGCGCCAAGGTCTGGCTGATGCCGCTACGGAAGCTCACCCTCGCCGAACACGCGGCGGGCCCGTTCTGATGCCACGCACCCTCGATGGTCGCGAGGCCGGCACCGACACCACGGACTGGCGACTCGCCTGCGAAGCACGCCGCCTGCTGCAGCTTGGGGGCTACCGCTGCATTGATGCCTGTGGCCGCTGGAGGATGGTCAGCCCGCGCCGGCATCGTCAGCAGTATCTGGAACGTGTGCAGGCAATCCGTGGCCATGCCGAGCGCGACCGTCTTTCGGCGTTGGCACTGCGGATATGGGCCTCCGCCCATCCGGACAATGCACACATGGATAAAAGTAGATGAAAGGTGTTGACTAAGAACATCGCTAAAGGCAAGATGCATGCACCGGCTACGCCACCTTCCAGGAGCACACGCCATGCCTCGCGCCCGACTGCATGCCTTCGAAGGCGAACAGCTGACCGTGCAGCAGATCCATCAACGCGTCCCCATCCTGTCCGAGCGCACCATCCGCGACCACCTGGCGGCTGGCCGTCGCACCCGCTCCGCCATGCTGTGCTTCGATCCGATCGCCGCTGCCGCACGTGGCGGACGCATCACCCAGCGCATGCTTCGCGCCCGCAGTGTGGCCAGCCGCGATTCCTGATCGCCGCCGCGCCTGTCGCATCCTCCCAGGAGTAGATACCGCATGATCCCCACCTCGCTCGACAACGGTCACCGCATGATCGCCGCCACACTGGCCGCATTCCGCGCCGGCCCCGCACTCGGCCGCGTGCCGCTGCGCAGCGCATCACTGGCGCGGCCACCGCTCTATATCGGTATTGCAGGCGGCAAGCGTGCCGGCAAGGACACCCTTGCCAATGGCCTCGCTTCGGCGCTGGCCCTGCCATGCGACAGCTTCGCCGCACCGCTGCGGCAGTTCGTCGCCTCCATCCTCGGGATGTCCCTGCGCGAACTGGACAGCCGCAAGGAGGATGCCATCGACTGGCTCGCCGACCTCACGCCTCGCCACATGATGCAGAGTGCCGGCACTGAATGGGGGCGCGACCGCGTCCACCCGGAGCTGTGGGTGCGCTCGCTGTTCTCGCGACTGCCAGAAGGTGGCCTGGTTCCCGATGTCCGTTTCGCCAGCGAGGCCCAGGCCATTCGTCGCCGCGGGGGCGTCGTGATCCGCGTCGTCCGCCCCGGCCAGCACAGCAGCGACCTGCACGCCAGTGAGCAACCACTGCCGGACGAACTGATCGACATCGAGGTATGCAACGACCGTACGCCAGCCGACCTGGTACGCAATACGCTGGACCAGCTGATGCGCCGCGGGTGGATCTGAACGCATGGCGCAGATGCCTGCATGATGAAGCGCGCAGCGCCTCTTGATCCCGGCCTGATGCCGGCCTGTGGCCCATCATCGGCGAAAATGCGGTAAGGTCGTCCCCCAACACCGACGGCACCTGCCGTCACCCTGCATCCCCAACCGCTTTAGAAAAGAGGAAATGTCATGGAGGTCGAACAGTTCACGTCGACGCGCCAGAAGGCCATCGAATTGTTCAAGTCGCAGCCCAAGGGTGGCAAGGACATCGTGAGCCTGGATGCGATCTTCATTTCGCTGTGCTCGCTGGCCAATGCCCAAACCGGGACCAGCAATGCCCTGCAGCCGCGTACCGCCGCCCGTCCGGGCAGCCAGCAGCCGCCTGCGCCATGGTTCACCGAAACCCTGGCTGCTCTCAAGGGCAAGGGCGAGTCGATCACCGTTGCACGCTTCCTGATGTTCGCCAACCGCTTCCCGGTCAAGCGCATGGACCAGGTCAACGCGGCGCGCTGGCTGCGCGATGCCGGCTACATACCGCGCAAGACCGGCGGCAACCTGGTGTTCGATCTTTGATCCAGCCTGACCTGCAGTCCTGAAGCCCCGGCATCGTCCGGGGCTTTTTCGTTTCAGGGGTCACGCACCATGAGGATGGGCCGTCCTGCGTCATGCTCACCCTGTACCTGCCGCCTGCCCTTGCCCTGCCGTTGTTTTCTCGCGGTGAGGACAAGGAGTACTGCAAAGCGGCAGAAGTCCGGACACAGCGGGACAACCTGAAAAAGCGCTTCAGAAACCTGCACCTGGAGGCACTCATCGATCCTCACCGCCGGCCCTGAACGCCTTCAGCACGTCGCGCTGAAAGTAGATGAAAGGTGTTGACCAAGAGCTCGGGATGGCAACAGTGGATATCCATGCCACTGAACAGTCTTCCCATGAACGCCCTGCCCGACAGCATCCAGACCCTGGCCGAGGTCATCGGCGAATCCGCAGCCCTCACGCTTGTGCGTGCGTGGCCGCCTTCCACCTCCAGTACCACCGGACGCCATCGCGTCATCGTCTACGTCCCCTCCAGGCTGCCCGACCAGCACCGGCTGATCGACATCCTTGGCCTTGAGGTCGCGCAGCGACTGGTTGCTCACTTCGGTGGCGAGCTGCTGTTCCTGGCATCGTGCTTCGCCGCCAGTGCACATGAGCGCCGCGAGCAGATCGCACGCGCGGTGGCCAGCGGCACGCCCCGCGAGCATGTCGCGCGCGAGTTCGGCGTCTCGCAGACCACCATCAAGCGCGCGCTGCGCGGTGCCCGTTCCACGCCGCCACCACCGGTCCACCCGGCCCTGCTCAAGGGGTACGCACGCGCATGAACGAGAGCGACCTGCTGGCCGGCGTGCCGGACTGGGCCAAGTACCTGGGCGGTACCTCCGGCGTGGTGATCGCGGTATCGCTGTGGCTTCGACAATGGCTGTCCTCGGCCAAGGTCGACCGTACCGCCGACGAGGCCACCAGCAACACCCTGCGCACCCTGCAGGAGCAGCTGGCGGCCGAGCGCACGCGTGCCGATGAACTGATGCACGAACGCGAAGCGATGGCCCAGGAGATCGGCCAGCTGCGCGGTGAAGTCAGCGCCCTGCGTGCCCAGGTCACCCAGCAGAGCGTGCAGATAGCTGCGCTGCTGGACCTGGTGCGCAAGCAGCCGGGAGCCGCCGCATGACCGCCGCTGCAGCCAGCGCCCTCGGCGGCACCAACGTCGCCGCGTTCCTGGACATGCTGGCCGTGTCCGAAGGCACCGATATTCCGCGCCAGCGTTCGCGTGACCGTGGCTACGACGTGATCGTCGGTGGCCAGCTGCTCAGCGACTACCGCGATCATCCGCGCGTGCTGGTATCGCTGCCGCGTTACGGCATCAAGTCCAGTGCGGCCGGCCGCTACCAGTTCCTGCGCAGTACCTGGGACGACCTGCGCGCTCGCCTGGCCCTGCCCGATTTCGGGCCGGTGTCCCAGGACCGTGCTGCGGTGGCCCTGCTCAAGCAATGCGGTGCCTACGAACTGGTCCGCCTCGGCCGCTTCGATGCCGCCGTCAGCGCGGCACGGGGGATCTGGGCCTCGCTGCCGGGCGCCGGATATGGGCAGAAGGAGCATGCGCTGGAGACGCTGCGCGCGGCCTATCGCGCCGCCGGTGGGAGCCTTTCCTGATGCCGATCCTGCTCCGGATGCGCATCGCCCTGCTTGCACTGGTCGCCAGCCATGTGGTCTGCGCCTGGCTGGGCTGGACACTGCGCGACCGCAGTGCCGACCGCGCCGTCGCCATGGCGCAGGCGGCGCAGCAGGCCCTGCGCGCCGGCATCGCCCAGGCCGCCCACCAGCAGGACCAGGCCAACGCACGTGCCGGAGCACAGGCCGAATCACAGCACGTCGCCGCACAGGCCGCGCGCAGCCAGCAGTTCAACGCACTGCAACAGGACATCGAGACCCATGCCAAGACCCCTCGCCGTGATCGCGGCAATGCTGACGCTGAGTTCGTGCGCATCTGGCGCGAAGCCAACGCAGGCTCCTCTCAGCATTGATCTGCACATCGCGCCAGCCCAGCTGCGCGCGCCGCGAGCCCTGCCGGACCTGCAGGCCGCGGACGACGATGCGCTGCTGCGCAACCACGTCGCCGTGGCGCGGTACTACCACGAACTGGCTGACCAGCTGCGCGCCCTGCTGTGCAGCCTCGGCAGCCAGCAGGGCTTCACCCTCAATGGCGCGCCACTGGTGAAACCAGCCGGATGTACCGCCGGTGACACCACAGGCGCGCACGGCCCGTACTGAGCCGGCTAAGGCCACGCCTGCAATGCCGCCCCCCCCCGGGTGATGGCAACACTACATGCAGACAGCGCGCGTTGCCCCCGATCGCGCGCGTCCTCCCATTCAACGTACGAGCTGACATGGCGAACGACTCCCAACCTTCCACTCTCGACGCGCTGCATGCCGCTATCGAAGCCGCGATCCGCGCGCGCTTTCCGGGCTTCGCAACCGTCGAGTTCTATCGCGACGCGAGCGCCGAAGGGCCGGTCACGCCGGCCTGCCTGCTGGCACTGACCCGCTGTGATCGCGGCAAGGACAACGACGACGGCAGCGGTCAGCTGCAGGCCGTGCTGCGTTTCGAAGCGCGCATCGTCGTGGCTTCCGCCAATGCAGGCGCAGCGCTGCAGCTGCGCAACGCCGCTGTTGGCCTGGCGAGCTGGCTGCATCAGCTCGGCCGATTCCCAGGCGCACCCAGTGGGGCGATCGAGGTGATCGCCGCGCTGCCCGAGGATCCCGCAACGGCACAGCCCGGGCTTCGCACCTGGGTGGTCGAGTGGTCGTTGCCGGTCGCCCTGGGCAGCAACAGCTGGGAAGAAACCGGTGGCGTGGTGCCGCAGGCCTTCTACAGCTTCGTGCCGGAGATCGGTAGCGATCACCAGGCCCGCTACCAGTCCATCGAGGGAGCGGCACCATGAGCGCCGAACACGCCAGGCTGATCGCCAACCTGTTGATGATCGGCGTCGTGCGCGAGCTGGATGAGGCCAATGGCCGCGTGCGCATTGATGCCGACGGCATGCTCACCGACTGGATTCCCTGGCTGGAGCGGCGTGCCGGGCCCGGCGTGCGCAGCTGGTGTGCACCGGAGCCGGGCGAGCAGGTGGTGCTGGCCTGCCCCTACGGTGATCCAGGCCAGGCGCTGGTGCTGGGCAGCCTGTACCAGGATCGTTTCCCGGCACCGGCCGATTCACGCCTGCGGCAGCGCACTGAATTCGCCGACGGCAGCTTTGTCGAGTACGACCGGGAAACCACCACGCTGACCGTCCACGCCGGCAGTGGCAACGTCATTGTCCACTGCAGCAATGCGCAGGTGATGGCCACGCAATCGGTGCTGCTCGATACGCCGTCGATCAAGGCCACCGGCGACCTCGAGGTTGCCGGCGCGATCACCGCCGGCAAGGACATCAGCACGCCGGCGGAGATCAAGGCCGGCGCCATCGGCCTCAAGGCCCATACGCACACCGCGCAGGGACCGACTGCACCGACCACGCCCGCGCAGCCCTGAACGGCCACGCGTGCAATGCCCTGAAAACCCGCACTCCACGACGATAGAGGCCATGCGAGGAATCGACGCCAACACCGGCAAACCACTGGATGGGCTGGCCCATCTGCATCAATCCGTGCGTGACGTTCTCACCACGCCCCTGGGTTCCCGCGTACTGCGTCGCGAGTATGGCTCGCGCGTATTCGAACTGATCGATGCGCCGACCAACCGCTCGCTGCGCATGGACCTGATCGCGGCCACCGTCGACGCACTCGCGCGATGGGAACCCCGGCTCCACGTCGAGAACGTCGACGTCTCCCTCCCCGCCCCTGGCGTGATGATCCTGGCAGTGACCGGAATCCATCTGCCCGACGGCGAGGCCATCACCATCGAAGGAATCGAGGTTCGCTAACCGTGACATCCGGCTCGTTCACCAGTGTCAATCTCTCCCAGCTGCCCGCACCGGCGGTCATCGAAGTGCTCGATTTCGAGACGTTGTTCGATGAATCACTGACCGCGCTGCAGGCGTTGGATCCCACCTTCGATGCGCTGCTGCCGTCGGACCCGGCCTTCAAGATCCTGGAGGTCTGCACCTACCTGCGCCTGCTCGACCGCCAGCGCGTCAACGATGCGGCGCGCGGCGTGATGCTGGCCTACGCGGTCGGCAGTGACCTGGACCAGCTGGCCGCGATCTTCGGCATCGGCCGCCAGATGCTGGACCCTGGCAAGCCGCAGGAGGGCATCCCGCCGCGTTACGAGAACGATGAGGATTTCCGTCGCCGCATCCAGCTGGGTCCGGAAGGCTTCAGTGTGGCCGGACCGGAAGGCGCCTACATCTTCCACGCGTTGAGCGCGGACCCGCGCGTGCTTGATGCCAGCGCGACCAGCTCCTCGCCCGGCGAGGTGGTGGTATCGGTGCTGTCGCGCGAAGCCGATGGCACTGCCACCCAGGGCCTGCTCGACGCGGTCGAAGCCAAGCTGGGTGCAGCCGATGTGCGTCCGCTGACCGACCACGTGCTGGTGCGTACCGCTGCCATCGTCAACTACATGGTCAGTGCCACGCTCTACACCTTCGCAGGTCCGGATTCGCAGGTCGTGCTGGCGGAAGCGCGCACGCGGCTGGACCGCTACATCGCCGAGTCGCACCGTCTCGGTCGCGACGTCACCCGCTCGGGCCTGTTCGCCGCATTGCATGCTGAGGGCGTGCAGCGCGTGGAGATTGCCAGCCCGGCAGCCGACGTGGTGGTGGACCGTACCCAGGCCACCTACTGCACCGCCGTGACCCTGACCCATGGCGGCAACGATGAGTGATTCCACCACGCGCCTGATCAATGCGCGCCTGCGCGGCGCGGTCGATGGGCACAACCTGCAGTTCCGCCATCCCGGTGGCTCGCTGGCCACCCTGCAATCGGTGTACCGCACCGACTGGCAAGGTCGGATTAAGTTGTCGGATACGCTGCGGCGCAACCTGCAGCGGTTCTCGGGTGCCTTCAGTCACACCTGGTGGAAAGGCTTCCACGTCAAGCCGGCGAACCTGTCGTTCTATCATCCCGCTCCCGATGGCAGCCCCACTGCCTGGTCCTTCCCCGTTTCCGACGCGACCGGGGGTCCGGACCAGAACTTCGCCGGCCTGGTGGACGAGGACAGCAGCATGTTTCCCAATGGTGCCGTGCGCACCATCAGCGTCTGGCTGCGTGCAACCGAGCCATGCGTCATCGACTTCGGCATGCGCACGACCGGCCCAGGCAGGACACGTCTGCAGGTGGGCACCGAGTGGAAGCGCTACAGCTACACCTATGCCGCAACCGCGGATGACGCACCACGGGGCGTGAGCATCGTGCTGGATCGACGGGCAACCGGGAACACCGACCTGAAGCCGGACAGCCGCATCCATCTGTGGGGCGTGCAGGTGGAGGAAGGTCGTGAGGCAACCAGCTACATCCGCACCATGCCAGTGCCGGTGGGTGTGACTGATTACAGCGTGACCAACAACGTGATCACACTCAGCCAGCTGCCCGTGCCCGGCGCGATCATCGACGGCGATGCCCTGGTCAGGGTACCGACCACAGCCAACCTGTTGCCGCCCAACGCCACCCAGGCGGAGCGGGCGCTGGCACGTGCTGCGGTGACTCGTCCCCTGCCGGTGGACATCACCGCACTCTGGGATGCCGATCGCTGCCCCGCCGCGCTGCTGCCGTGGCTGGCCTGGGCGCTGTCCGTCGACGAATGGAAGGCCTACTGGCCGGAGGCAGTGAAGCGTGCACGCGTTCGCGCCGCGATCGCGATCCAGCGCCGCAAAGGCACTTGGGGCAGCGTGCGCGACGTGGTCGCCGCCTTCGGTGGCTCGATCCTGATCCGCGAATGGTGGGAGATGCAGCCGCCCGGCGCGCCACACACCTTCGAAGCGGTGATGACCATCGCCAACCAGGGCGGCGAGACCGCCACCGCCAAGTTCGTCGACGACGTGATCGGCGAGATCACCCGCACCAAGCCGGTGCGTTCGCACTTCACCTTCACCCAGGGCATGCAGGCCAGCACCGGTATCGGTGCGCTTGCCGGCGCCCATGGCACCACCTTCCGCCGCATCCAACTGATCGGAGAGTAAACCCCGCATGCGCTTGAAAATCACCGAAGCCGGCTTCGCCAAGCTGGTCAATCCACCCAATACCGGCACCAGCGCCGTACTGATCACCGAGATCGGCCTGACTTCCACCGCGTTCACGCCGTCGGCCGGGCAGACCACGCTGCCCGGCGAGATCAAGCGCGTCTCGACCTTCGGCGGCAAGGCCGTGGGCGATGACACGTTGCACGTGACCATCCGCGACGACAGCGCAACGGCCTACAGCCTGCGGGGCTTCGGCCTGTACCTGGGCGACGGCACGCTGTTCGCAACCTTCGGCCAGGCCGATCCGATCATGGAGAAGACCGCGGCCTCGATGCTGCTGCTCTCTACCGACATCCGCTTCAGCGAAGTGGATACCGCGCTGATCGAGTTCGGCAATGCCGAATTCATCTACCCGCCCTCCACCACCGAGGTACAGGGCGTGGTCGAGCTGGCCACCTCCACCGAAACCGAGGACGGTGCCGATGCACAACGCGCTGTCACCCCGCGTGGCCTGCGCGCTTTCATCGACAAGCGCTTCGGCGCCAGCGCACCGACCCAGTTCGTGCGCACGCTGTTGTCGGTCGCCACCGATGCCGCGTTCCGTTCCGCTCTGGGCCTGAAATCGGCGGCGCTGAAGGACGAGGGAGCCGACAAGGGCCTGGACGCCGACCTGCTTGATGGCCGGCACGGCACCCACTACCTGGACTGGCGCAACATGACCGGCGTGCCGTCCAGCGTGCACGTGCCCGGCCAGGTGATCCTGTTCGCCGGTGCCACCGCACCGAGCGGCATGCTGCTGTGCAACGGTGCCGCCGTGCTGCGTGCCAGCTATCCGGCACTGTTTGCCGCCATTGGTACCCGCTACGGCGCTGGTGATGGTGCGACCACCTTCAACCTGCCTGCAATGCAGGAAGGTACGGTGGTCACCCACACGCTGAACCCGGACGCTGTCGGCAGCTTCACCCAGGGTGAGGTGATCCGCCACGCCCACAGTGCAAGCACGGCAGCGGCAGGCAACCACAGCCATGCCATTTCGGTAGGTGCAGGCGGTGCCCATTCCCATGGTGCCAGCGCAAGCGCCGTCGGTGACCACGCGCACGGCGCATGGACCGATTCGCAGGGTCACCATGGGCATACCGGTGGCACCTCCTGGATTGGTGATCACCAGCATCTCACCGCATTCGCCGAATCCGGAACCACCTATCCGTGGGGCGCCGACTACAACAATCACGCCGGTTCGCGCGGCAACCTGGACTACGACAACCCCTGGCCGTACACCAGCCCGGCCGGTGGCCACGCGCACAGTTTCACCACCGACGGTGCAGGCGCGCACGGCCACAACATCGGCATGAACGGCGCCGGCGCCCACTCGCACACCATCTCCATCGCCCAGGTGGGTGACCACGGCCATGCCGCTTCGGCTGCCGACGCCGGTTCACACACCCACACCATCGTGGTGGAGAACGCCGGTGGCGACCGCAACCTGCCGGCCGGCCTGCGGATGATCTATTGCATCGCGTACTGAGGACATGAGCTTGCCTACCGAACCGCGCTTCGCGCACTCCTACGATCCCGACACCCGCGCCTACATGGGCAAGGTCCGCCTGCAGCCATCGCCCGATGGTGCATGGAACCTGCCCGACTTCACCGTGGATGTCGCCCCCCGCCAACCTGCAGGCGAGTACCAGGCATTGCGCCTGGCCGACGACGGCACACGCTGGGAAATGGTGGCCGATTTCCGCAACTGCATGCTGTGGGACACGCGCACGGCGATGGCGGTGCCCAATCGCCTCGTGCTCGGCCAGCCATTGCCCCAGGACGTGACCCTTTCGGAACCGTTCAAGCTGGATGGCACCACTGCGCAGTACAACGCCTGGAACGCCAGCCGCCGCGAATGGGCCCTGCTGCCGGATTACAGCACGCGGCCGCTGTGGAACAAGCGTGATGCGAGTTTCGCCACCGCCGTACCCCGCGGCGTTGCGCTGCCGTCCACGGTCACCGACCTTGCACCGCCCCGCGACCGCAGCTACCCGGTCACCTTCGACGAAGCCAGCACGGCGTGGGTGATGGTGGTTGCACCCGAACCCGAAGTGGCGCCGCTGCCGCAACCGTGATGCCGGGCCACGGCTGCAATTAATCCAGCCGCGGCCAGATACGAACATGTACCCATGCGGCGCAGATCGCGACCGCAGCACCCACCCAACCAAGGAAAAAACAACGCATGGCCGAATTTCTGCATGGCGTGCAGGTCGTCAACATCGATGGTGGTTCCCGCTCGATCGCTGTTGCCTCGACCAGCGTCATCGGCATCGTGGGCACCGCGCCCCGCGCCGACAAGAACGCCTTCCCGTACAACACCCCGGTCCTGGTGACCTCGCGTTCGCAGGCCGCAAAGCTGCTCGCAAACGCGGCTACCGAAGTCGATGAAGGTACCCTTCCGGGCCAGCTCGACGCCATCTTTGACCAGTCCAACGCCGTCGTCGTCGTCATCCGCGTCGAGAAGGGCGCCACCGAGAACGACACCCTGGCCAACGTGCTGGGCGGCGTGAACGCGCAGACCGGTGCCTACACCGGCGTACACGCGCTGCTGGCTGCCAAGTCGGTGGTCGGCATCAAGCCGCGCATCCTGGCGGTACCGGGCTTCACCCATACCCACGAAAAGCGCGACACGGAGCTGCTGGCCAACCCGGTCGTAGCCGAACTGCTGGGCATCGCCGACAAGCTGCGCGCGGTGATCATCAAGGACGGCCCGAACAGCAACGACGACGCGGCCAAGAGCACCACCACCCTGACCGGCTCCAAGCGTGTCTACGTGGTCGACCCGGCACTGCTGGTGCAGTCCGGTGATGCCATCGTCACCCGCTACGCCTCCGGTGCCGTGGCCGGCGCCATCGCCCGCAGCGACAACGAACGTGGCTGGTGGGCATCGCCGTCGAACCTGGAGCTCAACGGTGTGGTCGGTACCGCACGTGCGATCGACTTCGGGCTGTCCGATGCGAGCAGCCGCGCGAACCTGCTGAACCAGTCGAACGTGGCGACCATCATCCGCGAAGGTGGCTTCCGCCTGTGGGGCAACCGCACCGCCAGCATCGACGCCAAATGGCAGTTCCTGTGCGTGGTGCGCACTGCCGACATCATCGCCGACAGCCTCGAGGCCGCCCATCTGTGGGCCGTCGACCGCGGCATCAGCAAGACCTACGTCGATGACGTGCGCGAAGGCGTCAATGCCTTCCTGCGCGGCCTGAAGACCCAGGGCGCGATCCTCGGCGGCAACTGCTGGATCGACCCGGAACTGAACGCAGCGGACAGCGTGGCCCAGGGCCGCTTCTACTGGGACTTCGATTTCACTCCGACCTACCCGGGTGAGCAGCTGACCTTCCGCATGCACATGAACAACAACTACGTCTCGGAGATCTTCTAAGCATGGCGCGCAAGATCCGCAAGAACTTCAACTTCTACGTCGACGGCAAGGGTTATGCCGGCAGCGTGATGTCCTTCACCGCTCCCAAGCTGACGCTGAAGACCGAGGACTTCCAGGCCGGCGGCATGCTCGCACCGACCGAAATCGTCCTCGGCCACGAAAAGCTGACTGCCGAAGTGACCTTCGCCTCCGATGACGCGGAGATCATGTCCAAGTTCCACGTCATCGAAAGCAAGGAGTACGGCTTCACCGCCCGCGAGGCGCTGGAAGCCGACGACGGTACGGTCTCCCAGGTCGTGCACAACATGCGCGGCAAGGTGAAGTCGCTGGACCGCGGCGAGACCAAGGTCGGCGAGAAGGGCACGGTCAAGGTCGGCCTGGCGCTGAGCTACTACAAGCTGACCCATGGCGCGCAAGTGGTGCAGGAGATCGACGTGACCAACATGATCGCCCGCCAGGGCGGCGTGGACGCCCTGGCCGGCATCCGCGGTGCACTGGGCATCTGAGCCCACCCCGCACTGAAGTACACGGGGGCGCATCGCGCCCCCGCATCCACCGCACTCCACCGATACCCAGGAACACATCCATGTCCAGCAAGACCAAGACCACCGCCGACACCGTCATCGAGCGCGACGGCTATGCCGAAATCACCCTCTCCCGCCCGCGCCAGGTCAATGGCATGGACACCGCAGTGCTGCGCATGCGCGAGCCGACCGTGGAAGACATGGAGCGCTACCAGGACGACAAGGGCACCGATGCCCAGCGCGAAGTGCGGATGATCGCCAACCTGTGCGAGATCGCACCCGACGACGTGCGCAGGATGCCGCTGCGCGACTACGCCCGCCTGCAGGCCGGTGTCGCGCTTTTTACCACCTGACCCTGCCGCAGATCAGGCAGGGAGCGCTCGCCCTGGCCGGGCATACCGGCTGGGGCCTGGGCGAGATCATGACGCTGCGGGTGTCGAAGTTCATCTGGTGGATACAGGGATTGCCGGTACATGGCGAGTAACGTTCAAACGACAACGATCACGATCGGCGGCTCCGTCTCCAAGTCGCTGCAGGACGCGCTGTCCTTCAGCAGGGATGGCCTGAAGCGCCTTGGCGATGAAGCGGACAAGCTCGAGCGCAAGCTCAATGTCATGGGCAGGTCGAGCAGCCAGTTCGCCCGCATGCGCATTGAAGCCGATGCGCTGCGAGCGTCGCAGGAAGCACTGCAGCGCATCGAAGACAAGCGCACGGCGAATCTCGAGAAGCGCGAGAAACTCGGATCGGCGTTCGGCGATGCACGTGGCATGCTCGGCAATGCCATCACCACGCTGGCCAAGCCGGTGGAGAACGCCGCCGGCTTCGTGCGCGAGAACCAGGCCATCGGCAATGCCGCCAACCTGACCCGCGCCCAGGTCAAGGCACTGGGCGAGACCATCCTGGCCGAGTCCGGGCGCACCTATCAGGGCGCCGGCGAGCTGCAGCGCGCGATCGGCCAGCTGGTCGGCGCCGGCATCGACGCGCAGGCCGCACAGGCCAGCCTCGGTGCGATCGGCCGCACCACCACCGCCACCGGCGAAAGCATCGACGATGTCACCCTTGCTGCGTCCGGCCTGCAGCAGGCGTTGAAGATCGACCCCAGCGGGCTGCAATCGGCGTTGGACGTACTGGTCGTGGCGGGCAAGGATGGCGGTGTCGGCCTGAAGGACATGGCGGGCGCGCTGCCGGTGCTGGGCAGCGCGTTCCAGTCACTGCAGATGCATGGCAATGCGGCCGCAGCCACCATGGGCGCGGCGCTGGATGTCGCCCGCCAGGGTGCCGGTGGCGCCGACGAAGCCGCCGGCAACATGCAGCGCTTCATGGCCAGCATCCTCTCGCCGGACCTGCAGGCCAAGGCAAAGAAGGGCTTCAAGCTGGACCTGCGCAGGATCATCAATGAGGCGCAGAGCACCGGCGGCAATCCGTTCGATGCAGCGATGCAGGGCATCATCCAGGCCACCTCGGGTGACCAGGCGAAGATCGGCAAGCTGTTCGGCGATGCGCAGGCGCAGAACTTCGTGCGCCCGATGATCCAGAACTGGGACGAATACACCCGCATCCGCGACAAGGCCCTCTACGCATCGGCAGGCACCACCGATGCCGGTTTCGCGGCAAAGATCCAGAGCGATCCGGAAAAGATCGAAGGCGCGAAGATCGCCGTCGACAATCTGTCCAAGGCCTTCGGCAGCGCGCTGCTGCCGGCGGTGGGCGAAGCAGCGGTGAAGCTGACCGAGCTGTTGAACGGGGTGACCTCGTTCGTGCAGGAAAACCCGAAGCTGATTGCCAACACCACCCAGGTAGTGGTCGGCATGATGGGCATGCGCACCGCCGTGCTCGGCGTGCGCTATGCCTGGACCTTCCTGCAGGGCCCGATCCTGGCCGTGCAGAAGGCGTTCGAACTGTTCCGCGGCGGCAGCCTGCTGGCCCAGCTGGGGCAGTTCGGACCGACCGCCATGCGCCTGGCGTCCGGCTTCCGCGTGGTGGCCACCGCCGTGGGTGCCATCGGCGGTGGGCCGATCACGCTGGCCATCGCCGCCATCACCGCCGGCGCGTTGCTGGTACGCAAGTACTGGGAACCCATCAAGGCCTTCCTCGGTGGCGTCTGGGACGGTCTCAGTGGCGCGGGCACTGCCGCCATGGGCGAACTGATGCGCGCCGTCGAACCGCTGCGCCCGGCATGGGAAGTCATGAGCGGGTTGATCGGGCAGGCCTGGGATTGGCTGTCGAAGATGCTGGAGCCGGCGCAGTACACCGGCAACGAGCTTTCGCGTGTGGCCGAGATCGGCTCGCTGGTGGGTGAGGCCCTGCTGGCCAACTTCCGCATGGTCATCCAGGTCATCGGGGGCGTGGTGCAGACCGTTGTCTGGCTGGGCGAAACGCTGGGCATCGCTGCCGGCTGGATCACCGTCACGCTCGGCGGTGCCTGGGACGCGATCATGGCGTCGGCAGGCGCGGCCATCGACTGGATCATGGGCAAGCTGCAGCCGTTGCTGGATGGCATCAGCTGGGTGGCAGGCAAAGTGGGCGGTGGCCTGGGCTTCCTCAAGGACAAGGCCGTCGAAGGCGCCGGTATCGCCCTTGACCGCGCAAACGTGGGCAAGGCGGCCTATGGCGCGATGGCAGCCAACGGCGGCGGCGGCATTGGTGACATGGCACGTGTCGCGTACGCGGTCGGCACCAACGACGGCGATGGCCTCAAGCGGCGCATGGCAGACCTCGGCAGCGCGCAGCAGGGGCGACAGGCACCGTCGATGCCCTCGGGCACTCCACGCATGCCCACCACCGTGCAGCAGCAACAGACCAACAACATCACCATCCACCAGCAACCGGGGGAATCCAGCGAGGCACTGGCGCGGCGTACCGCCAATGCATTGCAGCACCAGCAGGCCGTACAGGCCCGCGCCACCCTCGGAGACAGGAACTAAGCATGAAGCGCGAGTTCGTAACCGCAACCCTCGACAAGCTGCTGTCCGGTTTCCAGAGCAACGATTCAGGCAACGCACCCGTGCTGCTGATGCTGGGCGGCTTCAAGTTCAGCCTCAACACTGCGGTGTTCCAGGAGATCCAGCAATCCAACGAGTTCCGTTGGCAGGCACAGGAACGCGTCGGCCAGCTGGCCGCGTTGCAGTACACCGGTCCGGGCCAGGCCACCATGACACTGCCCGGCGTGCTGAACCACGAGTTCCGTGGCAAGGGCAACCAGATGTCGGAGCTGCGCAGGCTGGCCGCACAGGGCAAGCCACAGCGGCTGCTGACCGGCCGTGGTGGCAACCTCGGCCTGTGGGTGATCGACAAGATCGAAGCCACCAGCAAGCACTTCACGCCCGATGGCGACATCCGCCAGCAGACCTTCACCCTCTCCCTGCGGAAGCACAGCCATGGCACGAACGTATAACACCCGCGACGGCGACGTCGTCGACCGCATCGCCTACGTGCTCTACGGCGAGCAATCACCGGCCATCCTGCGCGCGGTGTTCGATGCCAACCCCGGCCTGGCCGCACGCGGCGCGGTACTGCCTGCGGGCCTGGTGATCACCCTGCCGGATGTACAGCGTCCAGCCAATGAACGCTCGGGAGTATCGCTGTGGGATTGAACGTCGAACCGGCCTTCCGTGTGGTGGCCAACAGCGAAGACATCACCGACAAGATCATGTCGCGTTTCAAGTCGCTGCGCATCACGGACGAAACCGGCAACACCGCCGACACGCTGGAGCTGCAGCTGGCTGACCACGATCCGTCCGATCCGATCCAGCTGCCTCCCGTGGGTGCCGAGCTGGAGGCCTTCATCGGCTATGACGGCGAGGTGCGGCGCATGGGCCTGTACATCTGCGATGAAGTGGAAATCTCCGGCTATCCAGGCAGCATGACCCTGCGCGCACGCGCGGCGCCCTTCGAGGCCAGCAAGGGTGGCAAGAACGATCTTCAGACGCAGAAGACGCGCACCTGGAAAAAGGGCACGACGATCGGCGGCATGGTGCAGCGCATGGCGGGCGAGCACGGACTGAGCGCAGCAGTGAGTGAATCGCTGGCGTCGATCGTGCTGCCGCTCACCGTGCAGTCGCAGGAGTCGGACATGAACCTGCTGCTGCGGCTGGGCAAACAGCATGACGCCATCGCCAAGCCGGGCGGCGGACGCCTGATGTTCGTCACCCGCGGCGAATCCACCACGGCCAGTGGCGAGCGCATTCCCGACGTCACCCTTACCCCCGCCGATGGCAGTGCCTACAAGGTCACCATCGCCTCACGCGAGAAGGCCGGGACCACCATCGCCTATTACCGCGATGTACGCGGCGCAAACCGCCAGGAGGTGAAGGTGGGCAGCGGTGAACCGATCGTGCGCCTGCGCATGGCCTACGCCGACCGCGCGACCGCCGAAGCAGCAGCCCGCGCCAAGCAACGCGAACAGGCGCGGCAGACGCGCAAGCTGAGCTACACCCTGCCCGGCCGCCAGACGTTGATGGCCGAAGCCACGGTGGTGATGCAGGGCTTCCGCGACGGCGTGGATGGGCGGTGGCTGGTCAAGCATGCCGAGCACAGCATCGGCAGCGAGGGTTACGTCACCAGCATCCAATGCGAACAGCCCAACAGTGCCGACGCAGTGAAAGCGGCCAGCAGCGCCGCAGCGACCGAGGACGAGCAGGTGGGCAGCGAGGTGTAGATCCACGCCATGCGTGGATGCTCTCCGCATCAAGTCACATACTGCGCCTGCCCATTGCCGAACGACCAGTTCTCTTTCTTCACTTCCACCAGGTTGATGAACACGTCCTCGCGGCGGATGCCCACCGCCGCGTGCAGGCCATCGGCGATGCCGGCGTACAGCGCCTTCTTCTGCTCCAGCGTACGTCCTTCGTTCCAGGTGATCTGGATGCAGATGAAGTCGTCGGTGCGGTCCACGCCCAGGTAACCCGGGTCGTAGATCAGCGTGCCGGGCTCGTGTTCCTGGAAGATCTGGAAGCGATCGTTTTCCGGCACGCCCACCGCGCGCATGGCCTGGTAGATGGTTTCGCCGACGCGTTGCAGGTAGTCGGCGGATTTACCTTTGCGAAGATCGATGCGGGCGAGCGGCATGGTGGCACTCCAGGGCGGATGGGCACGGCAATGGGCTGAGACTACGCCTGCCCGGGGCGGTGGGACAGCGCAGGGATGGAACCCTCTGCCTTCATCCGCGACACATTCCCGCCGGCGTGCGCCGGGTGACGGAGTTGCCATGGCGGCGCCGCTCTGGAGTCGTCATATGCACGGTCGGAGTGGGCGGCTGCAGGCCGCCGACCGCGCGCGTAACGAAGGCGGCCCGGACGAACAGTTGGGCGCCTTCCATACCGACGGGCTGATCGTGGCCGCAGGACAACTGGTGCGCCAGGCACATCACTGCCTCTCCGCCGGCGATGCCTGACCGGCTCGGGTGTGCGCCCGCTACAATCGCGCCGGAAACGCAGGAGGCCGCAATGAACGCCGAACACCTGGAGTACTTCAAGGCCGCACTGGAAGGTCGCGCAAGCGTGGGCTGGAACGTCTGGTTCGCCGCCAACCAGCAGGCGCTGGCACAACAGCTGAGCCGCCCTGCTCTGCTGCGCTTGAAGTTCGGCAAACTGGATGAAGCCGAACGCCTGCTCGCCGCGGCCGGCATCGCGCCCCGCAGTACGGCGGGCAAACGCTACGAGATGTACTGCGCGCAGTTCTCAGCGGACGTGGTGGACGCGAACGGTCGCCCGCTGCCGGCCATCTGGCGCGCGGCGCACGGCGGTGCCATCGGCCTGCTTGCCGATGGGGAGCGTGAGGCCGGCCAGGCCAAGCTGCTCACGGAGTTCCGCCGCGTCCGCAAGCGCGGGCTGCAACAGGCCCACGAATGGTTGGCCGATCTGTGCTTTGAAGGCGAGATGGAACTGACCAGCGGCAATGCCGAGGTGGGCCGTAGTCTGCTGGCGGTGGTGGCGCGCGCTGGCAGCGGCCACGACCTGCTGGATGCAACGGCGATGATCGCGCGCGAGCTGCTGGAGGATCCCGGCTGAAACGGCGATCGCTTCGGCGGGCACTACGGAATCACAGGCAACAAAAAAGCCCCCATTGCTGGAGGCTTCTTTCGTTCTGCAACATGGTGGGCGGTACAGGGATCGAACCTGTGACCCTTGCCGTGTGAAGGCAATGCTCTACCGCTGAGCTAACCGCCCGGTGTTGCTGAGCCGCTCATTATAGGGGCTTTTCAGAGGCCGTCAACACATTTTCACATGGATGTTCACAGGCGTTTTCGGTGTGCGCAGCCGGGCGTGGCCCAGCGCCACCTCACATCGTATGCGTCGGCTTGTCCGAGCCGGTCAGGCCGGCCAGCAGGGTCTCGATCTTGTGGCGCACGCCCTCGCCTTCGGCACCCTCGGCCAACTGCACGCCGATGCCGGCGGTGCGGTTGCCCTGGGCTCCGGCCGGGGTCACCCAGATCACCTTGCCGGCCACCGGCAGGCGTTCGCTGGAATCGGGCAGGGTCAGCAGCAGGAACACCTCGTCGCCCAGGAAGTAACGCTTGGGTGTGGGTACGAAGATGCCGCCGTTCTTCACGAACGGCATGTACGCGCTGTACAGCGCGGCTTTGTCCTTCACGGCCAGGGACAGGATGCCCTGGCGGGCGTTGCTGGCACTCATCGATTTCCCCTTGCGGCAGGCCGCTCGTTCACCTTGTTCCAGGCCAGCAGCAACTCGACCACCGCAAGGTCTGCACGCACCGTGGTGCGCAGCAGGTCGCGGGTGCGGTTGGCCGCATCGAACCAGGCTGCAAGCTTGTGCAATCGCTCCGGCGTGGTCAAGGCATCGGTGCTGGCCTGGGCCAGCGCCAGGTCGGCAGCGAAGCGCAGGCGCAGCGCCGCGTTGTCATCGGCGCACCACTTCTGCGCCAGCTCTACCGCGCCGGTCTTGCCGGCGGCCAGCTGTTCCAGCTCGCGGCCCACTTCGCGGCGCAGGCTCAGGCCATCTTCGCGCAGCCAGTTGTCGGCCTGGCCGGGATGGCCGCGCGCGGCGTCCAGCGCTTCTCGCGCCGACGCTTCGCTGTGGCCCTGCTGCTGCAGCCACGCCAGCGCTTCATCGCGCGGCGGCAGCTTGAATTCCAGGCGTTGGCAGCGGCTGCGCACGGTCTGCGGCAGGCGCGCCGGGTCACTGCTGATCAGCCATAGATAGCGGCCGGACTGTGGCTCTTCCAGCGTCTTCAGCAGTGCGTTGGCGGCGGAACGATTGATGGCATCGGCCGGGTCGACGATCACCACCTGCGCCACCCCGTACTGCGGGGTCAACGCCAGTTTGTTGGTGATCTCGCGCACCTGCTCGATGACGATCTCGGTGCGCAGCTTGTCGCCACTCTTGTTCGGGATGAAGCTGACCAGCTGCAGGTCAGGGTGCGTGCCTGCGGCGATCAGCTGGCGGGTGCGGGTGGCGTGCGCGGCATCGCCGCGCGCCAGCACGTGGTCGGCCAGGGCCAACGCCACCTCGCGCTTGCCCAGCCCGGCCGGGCCACAGATCAGCAGGCCATGGCCGAGCCGATCAGCATCGAGCGCGGCAACCGTCTGTTCGAACGCGCGTTGCTGCCAGGGCGAGAACGTGCTCATGCGCCCTCCCCGTCCTGCAGCCAACGCTCGACACGCGCCACCACATCCGCGGCCACGCGCGCCTGCACCTGGCCAGCGTCGATCAGCGCGAAGCGCTGCGGGTCCTGCTGCGCACGGCTGCGGAACACTTCGCGCACGCGCTGGAAGAAGTCGTCCTGTTCGCTTTCGATGCGGTCCGGCCACAGGTCGCGGCCGTTGGCACGCGCGCGGCCTACCGCCACGTCCACATCCAGCAGCAGGGTCAGTCCCGGCAGCAGGCCCACCGCGCGGCGTTCCAGGTCGGCAATCCACTGCGGGTCGAGGCCACGGCCACCGCCCTGGTAGGCATAGCTGGAATCGGTGAAGCGATCACTCAGCACATAGGCGCCGCGCTGCAGTGCAGGCTGGATCACCTGGCGCACATGCTGCGCGCGTGCAGCGAACACCAGCAGCAGCTCGGCTTCGGCGCTGAGCGGCTCGGCAGCGATTTCGGCATCGGGCTTCAGCACCAGGCCACGGATGCGCTCGGCCAACGGCGTACCGCCCGGTTCGCGGGTCAGTACCACTTCGTGGCCGTGGCTGCGCAGGCAGTCACGGATGGCGTTGATGGCGGTTGTCTTGCCCGCGCCCTCGCCACCTTCCAGGCTGACGAAACGGGGATGGCGAAGCAGCGCGGGACTCATTGCGCCGGGGTCTCCTTGGTGCGTTGCTGGCGCAGCTGCTGCAGGTAGCGGGCTACGGCGGCGTTGTGCTGGTCCAGGCTGGGCGAGAACACGTGCGCGCCACTGCCATCGCCTACGGCGACGAAGTACAGCGCGTCACCTGCGGCCGGCTGTGCAGCCGCCATCAGCGCATCGCGGCTGGGCATGGCGATCGGGGTCGGGGTCAGGCCCGCACGGGTATAGGTGTTGTAAGGCGTATCGGTAGTCAGGTCGCGGCGGCGGATGTTGCCGTCGTACGCAGCACCGATGCCGTAGATCACGGTCGGGTCGGTCTGCAGGCGCATGCCGATCTTCAGGCGACGCATGAACACCCCGGCAATCTGCGGGCGCTCGCTGGCCAGCGCGGTTTCCTTCTCGATGATCGACGCCATGATCAGAAGTTCATAAGGCGTGTTGATCGGCAGGTCCGGCGCACGGCTTTCCCAGGCTTCGTCCAGCGCCTTCTCCATCGCACCGTGGGCGCGCTTGAGCACGTCCAGGTCACTGTCGCCGCGCTGATAGACATAGGTCTCCGGCAGGAAGCGGCCTTCCGGATGCTGGCCGGCGAAACCGAGGCGGTCCATCAGCGCTGCGTCATCAAGGGTGTCGGTGGTGTGCAGCAGCGGTTCGGCACGCTTCAGTGCCGCACGCAGCTGGCGGATATTCCAGCCTTCAATGAGCGTGACGCGATGCTGCAGCACCTTGCCGGCGCGCATGCGCAGCAGCAGCTCACGCGGGGTCAGGTCGCCGCTGAGCGCGTACTCACCCACCTTCAGTTTGCCGGCAGCATCGAGCTGGCGCGCCAGCAGCTGCCACTGCGCGTCCTGGCCCTCGTCCACGCCGGCGTCGCGCAGCTTGCGCAGCACCGTGTTCATGCCGTCGCCACTGGCGATGACCACGCTCTCGGCGGAGGGGGTGATCCGGGTGTCGGCGAACCGGGTCTGCTGGTAGAAGAACCACGCGCCCGCGCCGGCCACGACGGCGGCCAGCACCACCACCAGCGTTACCACGAACAGACACCCGCGCTTGGCTCCCGCCATGGACTACCTCTGAACTCGATTCCGTCGTGCAGGATACCGTGCCGGTGGTGTGGGGTCATGACCGGGGTGGCAGACACCCGCATCCGTGCCGACCAAGGTCGGCACCCATCAAAACCGGAATCGGTAGCGCCGGGCCATGCCCGGCGGGAGGCCCTGCCCTCAGCCCTGCTGGCCCAGCGCGCGCAGCAGGCCACGGGCCTTGGCGCGGGTCTCGTCCAGTTCCTTGTCCGGATCCGAATCGACCACGATGCCGGCGCCGGTACGGAAGCTGACCTCGTGGCCGTCCACTTCGGCGGTGCGGATCAGGATGTTCAGGTCCAGGTCGCCATCGCGGTTCAGCCAGCCGAACGCCCCGGTGTAGGCGCCGCGCGGCACCTGCTCCAGCTCGCCGATGATCTGCATGCAACGCACCTTCGGGCAGCCGGTGATGGTACCGCCAGGGAAGGTGGCGGCGATCACTTCACCCGGGGTCACGTCCGGACGCAGATGGCCGCTGACGTTGCTGACGATGTGGTGCACGTGCGCGTAACTCTCCACGGTCATCAGTTCATCGACCACCACGGTACCAGGCAGGCAGATGCGCCCAAGGTCGTTGCGCTCGAGGTCGATCAGCATCACGTGCTCGGCACGCTCCTTCGGGTGGCCGACCAGCTCCTGGATGCGCGCGGCATCGTCGTCGCCCTCGAAACGTGGACGCGTCCCGGCAATCGGCCGGGTCTGCGCATGGCCGGCGTGCACCGACACCAGCCGTTCCGGCGAGGAACTGACCACGTGCCGGCCGTGCGCACTGAACAGGCCGGCGAACGGTGCGGGGTTGGCACGGCGCAGCTGCGCGTACAACGCCTGCGGGCTGACCGGTGCGGCGAACTGCGCGCTCCAGCGTCGCGACAGGTTCACCTGGAACACGTCGCCGGCACGCAGGTATTCGATCACCCGGCGCACGCCGTCGGTGAAGCGCTGCGGCGCGTCCTCGCCGACCGACTGCGGCGGCAGCCAGCCCTGCCCTGCATCGGGCAGTGCGGCCGAGGCCAGTTCCACCAGCGCATCCAGCAGCGCGTGCTCACCGGCTTCGGCGATGACGAAGCTGGCGTCGTTGTGGTGATCGTGCAGCACCGCCGCCGGGCAACGCAGCGCCAACGCGGTCGGGCGGCCGTCATCGCGTGCACGCGCCGGCAGCACGGTTTCGATCTGGCTGGCCACTTCGTAGTCCAGCATCAACGCCCAGCCGCCGCGGAACGGCAGGCTGTGGCTGCCATCATGCGGCAGCCGTTCGTGCTGCCAGGCACGGTCCAGTGCCTGCAGGAAGCTGCCGGCCTGCACCACGTCGCGCTGATCACGCACCCGGCCATCGGCATCCAGCCGCAGGCAATCGCCCTGCGCGGCCAGCAGAAGGCTCCAGCGGCCCTGGGCGGTGCCCGAGGCAGTGGATTCCATCAGCAGCGGGAAGCGCACCGGGTCGTGCTGCTGCAGGGCCAGCAGGTCGATCGGATGCGGCAGTGGGTGGATCATTGGTGCGTGGGTCATGGCAGCCAGTTCGGGGGTTCAGATGCACGGAAGCCGCCTTGCGGCGGCTCCGTAGAACGTGGAGTCGAGCATGGCTCGACTCTACAACTCGGTCAGACGCGCTTGAAGATCAGCGTGCCGTTGGTGCCGCCGAAGCCGAAGCCATTGGACATCACCACATCGACCTTGGCCTGGCGCGCTTCGTTGGGCACGTAGTCCAGGTCGCAGCCTTCGCCCGGCTGCTGCAGGTTGATGGTCGGCGGAATGACGTTGTCCTGCAGCGCCATCACCGAGAAGATCGCTTCCACGCCGCCGGCAGCGCCCAGCAGGTGGCCGGTCATCGACTTGGTGGAGCTGACCATCATCTTGTAGGCGTGGTCGCCGAAGGCGGTCTTCATCGCCATGGTCTCGCCCAGGTCGCCCAGCGGCGTGGAGGTGCCGTGCGCATTGAGGTAGCCCACCTGCTCCGGGGTCACGCCGGCGTCCTTCATGGCCATGACCATGCAGCGCGCGGCACCTTCGCCGTTCTCGCTTGGCGCGGTCATGTGGTACGCATCGGAGCTGGCGCCGAAGCCGGCCAGTTCGCAATAGATCTTCGCGCCACGCGCCTTGGCGTGCTCATACTCTTCCAGGATCAGGATGCCGGCGCCGTCGCCCAGCACGAAGCCGTCGCGGTCCTTGTCCCACGGGCGCGAGGCCTGTTCCGGGGCGTCATTGCGGGTGCTCATGGCCTTCATCGCGCAGAAGCCGCCCACCGCGGTCGGCGAGGAGCCGCGCTCGGCACCACCGACCACCATCACGTCGGCATCGCCGTACTGGATCATGCGCATCGCGGTACCAATCGAATGGTTCGAGGTCGCGCACGCCGACACCGCCGAGAACGACGGGCCCTTCAGGCCGGTGATGATGCTCAGCTGGCCCGGCAGCATGTTGATGATGGTCTTGGGCACGTAGAAGGGCGAGATCTTCTTGCCCTCGTGGAACTCGATGGTCTGCTCTTCAATGCCGAGCAGGCCGCCGATGCCGGCGCCAACGATGGCACCCATGCGATCGGCATTGGCTTCGGTGATCTCCAGGCCCGAATCATGCAGGGCCATGAACGAGGCACCGAGGCCGTAATGGATGAACGGGTCCATCTTCTTGGCATCCTTGCCGCTGACCCGGAATTTGCCGAACAGTTCGTTGTCGGCGGTGATGTCGAATCCTTTGACCTCACCTGCAATCTTGGTGGTGAACCGATCCAGATAGGCATCAGAAACGTTGGTCAGCGGACCGATGCCCGAACGACCATGGGTGATGCCTTCCCAGCTGCTGGCCAGATCATTGCCCAACGGCGAGACGATACCCAGGCCGGTTACGACGACGCGACGCTTCATTGCTGTTTCTCCTGACCCGGATGGTTTCTACGGGTAACTCGGTTTGCTTCGATGTAATGCCCAAACACACGGGGCCGCAACAGCGGCCCCATGGGGTGCGGTGCGCGGCGAGCCTGAGCCCGCGCGCGCACTGCCGTCTGACATCAGGCCTTGACGTGGGCCTTGACGTAGTCGATGGCGGCCTGGACGGTGCTGATCTTCTCGGCTTCTTCGTCCGGGATCTCGCACTCGAATTCTTCTTCCAGCGCCATCACCAGCTCGACGGTGTCCAGCGAGTCAGCGCCCAGGTCATCGACGAACGATGCGCTGGTGGTGACTTCTTCTTCCTTGACGCCAAGCTGTTCGACGACGATTTTCTTGACGCGTTCTTCGATGGTGCTCATGGGATCTCGCTCCAGATGGAGTTGTGGTTCAAAAGTGGTCGCCATCAAAGGCGATGGCCGTGGGATAGTGTAGTGGAAACCAGCGCGGCCTTGCATCGCAGCAAAAAGCCCAGCAGATCAACCACTTGCGGCGCAATCCCTGCGCCCCTTGCTTACGGCATGTACATGCCACCGTTCACATGGAGGGTTTCGCCGGTGATGTAACCGGCAGCCGGGCCGGCCAGGAAGGCCACCGCATGGGCGATGTCTTCCGGCGAACCCAGGCGTTCGAGGGCGATGTCGTTGATCAGCGCGGTACGCGCTTCCTCCGGCAACGCCTTGGTCATGTCGGTGTCGATGAAGCCAGGAGCGACCACATTGACGGTGACACCGCGTGAACCGATTTCCTTGGCCAGCGACTTGCTGAAGCCGATGATGCCGGCCTTGGCAGCCGCGTAGTTGGCCTGGCCGGCATTGCCGGTCACACCCACCACCGATGCGATGTTGATGATGCGGCCCTTGCGTGCCTTCATCATGCCGCGCATGACCGCCTTGCTGGTGCGGAACACGCTGGTCAGGTTGGTGTCGATGATCGACGCCCAGTCCTCGTCCTTCATGCGCATCAGCAGGTTGTCGCGGGTGATGCCGGCATTGTTGACCAGGATCGAGATCGGGCCGAATTCCTTGGCGATGCCGTCCAGCACGCTGCCCAGTGCGGCAGCGTCGGTCACGTTCAGGGCACGGCCGTGACCACCGTGGGCAGCCAGGCGCTCACCGATCGCGGCAGCGCCGGACTCGGTGGTGGCGGTACCGATGACGGTGGCGCCCTGGGCGGCCAGCAGATCGGCGATGGCGGCACCAATGCCGCGGCTGGCACCGGTGACCAGTGCGATTTCACCCTGCAGGGGCTTGCTCATGATGTTTTCCTCAGGCTGGGACGGCCGCCGCGCCCATGCCGCTTGCAGCGGCGACCGGCACGGTCGGCAGGAACAGGGGCAATCAGGCCGACCACGCCTCGCGGGCGCCTTCGAAGTCGCCCGGAGTGGCCAGCGAGCGGCCGTCAATGGCCTTGTCGATGCGCTTGACCAGGCCGGTCAGCACTTTGCCCGGACCGCACTCGGCAATCTGGGTGATACCGCGGGCGGCAAGTGCCTGCACGCAACCGGTCCACTGCACCGGCTGGTACAGCTGCTGCACCAGCGCGGTACGGATCGCATCCACGCCGTCGTGCACCTTGGCATCGACGTTCTGCACCACCGGCAGCTGCGGCGCCTGCCAGGACAGGCCGGCCATCACTTCGGCCAGGCGGTTGGCAGCTTCACGCATCAACGGGGTATGCGACGGCACGCTGACCGCCAGCTTGACCGCCTTGCGCACGCCCTTCTCGGCCAGCAGCGCCAGCGCACGATCGACCGCATCGGCGTCGCCGCCGATCACGATCTGGCCCGGCGAATTGAAATTGGCCGGCACCACCACCTGGCTGCCCGCGGCTTCGGCACAGACGTCCAGTACCAGCTGGTCCTCGGCGCCGAGCACCGCGGCCATGGCACCGACGCCGGCCGGCGCGGCTTCCTGCATCAGCTGGCCGCGCAGGCGCACCAGGTGCGCACCGTCGTGCAGGCTCAGCGCGCCAGCGGCGACAAGCGCGCTGTACTCACCCAGGCTGTGACCGGCCAGCACCGACGGGCGCGGACCGCCCACGGCATTCCAGACGCGCCACACGCCGATGCTTGCGGCCAGCAGGGCCGGCTGGGTGTATTCGGTACGGTTGAGCATTTCCTCCGGGCCGCCCTGGGACAGTGCCCACAGGTCGACGCCGGCACCATCGGATGCCTCGGTGAAGGCTTCACGCACCTGCGGGTGCAGTTCAGCCAGCTCGGCCAGCATGCCCACAGACTGCGAGCCCTGGCCGGGGAAGACAAAAGCGAGGGTGGATACGGTCACGCGGTCATCCGCTTGTTGCAATCGAAGCGGGCCATGATAAGGGGGAACATGCCGTGTCGTCTGTACGTGCGCGTATGCACGCGTATGGTCCATGGTGGTCGCAGGGCGCTGGAGATCCGCGGTCAGATCCCTTTTCCCATGGAAAAGGGATCTGACCCCAGCCGACGATCAGCAGAACAGCTGCAGGACGTCCAGATCGCCGTCGGCGAGGAAATCCACGCACAGGCCCACCAGCATCAGCACGCCAGCGGTACTGGCTCCATGGGCGATGAAGATCGAATGCGCCAGCGCGCGCGCTGAACGGCCCAGCTTCATGCAGACCCTGGCCAGATTGCGAAGGCGGCCACTGACCACATGCACATGCTCGCGCACCGGTGCCTGAACGTCGCCCATCGCCTCGGCCATCATCGCCTGCAGGCGCTCGGGCCGGTCGGCGTAATACTTGGCGACGCCATAGCCGAACATCAGCCAGTCACGGGCCTGCGCTTCGGACAGATCCATCACTTCCAGCGGATCTTCCTCGAAGTCGATGAAGCCCACGTTCTGGCCGTCCCAGGTGAGATTGCGCGGCAGCGGCTGGCCGAAATAGGCCCCGCGCGCATGCGCCTCGGCAATGGCCAGCATCGCCGCCATCACCAACCGGTCGCGACCAGCCTCGTCGGCTTCGCGCAGGCAGGTATTGAACGAACTGCCGTTGTCGCCGATCACCAGCGCGGCATGACCGGTACCCAGCACATCCGGCACGTTTACTCCCTGCGCCTGCAGTTCAGCCAGGCGACGGGCTTCGGTTTCGCGTGCAGCATCACCGCCGCGATGCGGTGGCGGGCGCAGGGCATCGAGATGGAAACGGCGGGCAACAAAATTGAGCAGGCCCAGAGCCAGCGCCCGGCTTCCCTTGCCGTACTGCTTCAGCCAGGCACGCTGCCCTTCGATGACGATGGGCTCAACCATGACAGGTCCTCCTTAAACGCGTTACGGCCCCAGAGGGGCCGTAACGACAGACTTCACGTTGTCGTAACTTGCACTATCAATAGCGCAGCAGGGCCGAACCCCAGGTGAAGCCGCCACCGAAGGCTTCCAGCAGCAGCAGCTGGCCGCGCTCGACCTTGCCCGAACGCACTGCAGCGTCCAGCGCCAGCGGCACTGAGCCGGACGAGGTATTTCCGTGCTGGTCAACCGTGACCACGACCTGCTCCATCGACATGTCCAGGCGCTTGGCCGTGGCTTCGATGATGCGCAGGTTGGCCTGGTGCGGAATCAGCCAATCCAGGTCGGACTTGTCCAGGCCGTTGGCAGCCAGGGTCTCGTCCACGACCGAGTCCAGCGCCTTGACGGCGTACTTGAACACGTCGTTGCCCTTCATGTTGATGGTGCCACCACCGTTGGTGCCGTCCTTGAACCCGGTCGAGACACCCACCGGGTTCCACAACAGCTCCTTCTTGCTGCCATCGGAATGCAGGTGGGTGCTGAGGATGCCGGTCTCTTCGTCGGCCTTGAGCACGACGGCGCCGGCACCATCACCGAACAGCACGCAGGTGGTGCGATCGTTCCAGTCGACCATGCGGGTCAGTGTTTCGGCGCCGATCACCAGCACGTACCGGCAGTCGCCGGAACGGATGAATTTGTCGGCCACGCCCAGCGCGAACACGAAACCCGAACAGGCCGCGTTGACGTCGAAGGCGGGGCATCCGGCCACACCGAGCTTTGCCTGGATCAGGCACGCGGTGGACGGGAAAATAAGGTCAGGGGTGGTCGTACCGACCACGATCATGTCGAGCTGCGAAGCGTCGATGCCGGCCGCTTCAAGCGCGCGCAGCGCGGCGTTGTAGCCGAGATCGCTGGTGGTTTCGCCTTCGGCCGCGATGTGCCGTTCACGAATGCCGGTGCGCGACTGGATCCACTCATCCGAGGTTTCGACCATTTTTTCCAGGTCGGCGTTGGTCAGGACTTTTTCCGGCAAATAGCTGCCGGTGCCCGCGATCCTCGAATAGATCCGCTTGCTCATCATGTTTCCTGTTGCGCAGGCCGCCGATCACCGGCAAGCCCGGGAAAGAAGGCAAAGGCCGCTGCCCGGAGGCAGCGGCCTTCCCGGCACATCAATCTTCTTCGACGGCCGAGGTCTTGGTCTGGATGACCTTCTTGCCGCGGTAGAAACCATCGGCAGTGATGTGGTGACGCAGATGCACTTCGCCGGTGGTCGGGTCGGTCGACAGCTGCTTGGCGCTCAGGGCGTCATGCGCACGGCGCATACCGCGGCGGGACGGGGTGACACGGGATTTCTGGACAGCCATGGGATTGCTCCAAACTCGGTTCGTTTTTGCTTCGTCGTATCGTCGCGCAGGACGCCAGCGCCCAGCACACTTTCGCTTTCGCCGCAGCCGCCGACGACAATCCGGCTGCTATTGTTTCTTCAAGGCCGCCAACGCCGCAAACGGGTTGGCCTTCTTTGTTTCTTCTTCGCTCGGTGCCCAGTCCTTGTCGACTGCTTCACCATCGGGCGACAGCGGTACCACCGGCACCGCCAGCACCAACTCGTCTTCGACCAGGTCCAGCGGACGCAGCTGGCCATCTTCCGGCACCAGCAACGCCTCGTATTCCTCCGGCAAGGACGATTCCTCGTCCTCGTCGCGGATCAGGCCAAGCCTCTGGGTCACCTTCACCGGCAACAGGAATCGCTGCATGCTGCGCTGACAGGTCAGCGGCAACGCGGTGTCGATGGTCAGTTCCACATAGGATACCCGCAAGATGTCGTCGCGACCGAATTCAAGCGAGTAGGCACACTCACCGTCGGTATCGGCGACCAACCCCTGCAGGCGGGTCAATTCAGCCAGGGAGACCTGGCCGTCGAAGCGCCTTCGCGCTACAACCATCCGCCAGGCATCCAGCGTTTCGGGCACGTTCGCGGACATAAGCCGCTGAATACTAAGGATCGGGGCGGCGGCTGTCAAATGCCCGCCATACAGGACTTGCCGCTGGCGTTGCGGACGGGCCAGACTGCCGCGCCCTGCCCCGGTATTGTCGCATGCCGCTGATCCTAGCCTCCACCTCCCGCTACCGCCGTGAACTGCTGCAACGGCTGGGCCTGCCCTTCGACTGCGCACGCCCGGACGTGGATGAAACCCCGCTGGACGGCGAGGCCCCGCTGGCCCTGGCCATGCGACTGGCGGCCGCCAAGGCCGCCGAGGTGGCCGCCCGTCATCCGGGCGCCTGGGTGATCGGCTCGGATCAGGTGGCGAACCTGAACGACCAGCCGCTGGGCAAGCCTGGCACGGTCGAGGCGGCCTGCGCGCAGCTGAAGGCGATGTCCGGGCACACCGTACACTTTCATACCGCCATCAGTCTCACGTGCAACGGAGAATCCTTCACAGCGACGGACCTGACCGAAGTGCGTTTCCGCGCGCTGGGCGAGGACGAGATCGCTCGCTACGTAGCCGCAGAACAGCCACTGGACTGTGCCGGCAGTTTCAAGTGCGAGGGCCTGGGCATCAGCCTGTTCGAGGCGATCGACAACCGCGACCCGACGGCACTGGTGGGCCTGCCGCTGATCGCGCTGTGCGGGCTGCTGCGCAGAGCGGGATTCGCGGTGCCCTGAACTGTAGAGCCGAGCCATGCTCGACTGCATTTCCCTGGCCACCTGCCCTCTGGAACAGAAGCAGTCGAACATGGCTTGACTCTGCAAAAGCCGGACTCAACGAACCTCGAACGGCTGCTCCTGCCACTCTTCCACGCTGCCATCGTTGCCATGCAGGCGCAGGCCCAGCCAATGCCGGCCCGGTGCCAGAGTGGCGGTATCCAGCGACGCATCGAAGCCCACCGCCGGATGCCGCGGGTCGGTGCTGTCCGGCCAGGTGTGACGTACGTCGAACACACGCCCGTACTGCGCGCTACCGATAGAGCGGCCATCGACCAGCACCTCGACACGCGCCAGGCCGACGCCGTCCTTGAACGCCCAGCCCTTGATGGCAAGCGTGCCCGAAACCTTTTCACCGTTGGATGGCGCATCCAGCCACGCCATCGCCGGGGTCACGCACGGACCCGCCGCGCGCTGTGCCGGCAGGCGGAACAGCAGGAAACGCTGGAAACCATGATCGCTGCTGACCACCCGCGGCGCGGGCAACGGCCCGACCTGCCCGCAGATGGCGTGATAGCGCGCCAGCAGATCGCGGTAACGCTGGTCACTGGGCGACAGCACCAACAGCATCGGCGCCGCACGCTCGCCCTCGTGCAGCAACCCCCACTGCGCCAGCTGCGCGGTGCGGCCGTGCTTGTCGTTGAGCGGATGCGGCAGCACCTCGATATCGCCATTGCCGAGCTGGAAGCCCAGTTCGGCCCCGACCTTGAAGTTGCCGGCCAGCACGCGCGTGCCGGCTGGCATCTGCTGCAGCTCATCGCGCACCGCCACCGCCAGCGGCTGCCAACCGGCGAAGTTGCGCGGGTAGTACTTGCTGCCCGCCAGTTGCTCACGCAGCGAAGGCGTGGATGCCATCAGGTAATAACCGAATGCCAGCACCATGCCGGCGCCAGCCAGCCACCAGCCGGTACGGCGCAGCCAGCGCGGCCAGCCGTTGAGCACCACCGGCACCGCCACCAGCAGCGCGAGATAGCCCGGCAGTGGCCAGTGGAAGCTGATCCGCTCGACGTCGGTGAAGAATCCCAGCAGGAAGATGCCAAGCGTTGATACGCCACCGACCAGGCCGAAGTAACGCCATTGCACGCGCGCGCCGCCACCGCTGCGGGTGCCCGCCAACGCCACCTTCCACATCGCGATGCACAGGATCGGCGTAACCAGCATCGGCTGGATCAGCAGGAACCACAGCCCGGCCCATTCGAAAGTCCAGGGATGGCGCTCAACCACCTGGAACTTCAGCCCGGCATCGTGATTGTCCGCATTCCACGCCAGCAGCGGCAGCCAGGCCAGCACGCCCACTGCAAGCGCCACCCATACGCGTGGATCAGCCAGCATGCGCCGTCCCTGCGGCAGCGCCAGCAAGGCAACAAAGCCCACGCCGATGACGCCGATGAAGCGATAGTGGCTGAGCGCACCGATCATCAGGCCCAGCGCCAGCTTCATCGCCGAAGACGCATCGACGTTGTGCAGCAGGCGCGCACCGGCGTGCAGGCAGATCACGGCCGCCAGTGCCATCGGCACGTCCGGCACCGCCAGCAGTCCCAGCGTGGCCGACAACGGCATCAACAGTGTCAGGCTGCCGGCCTGCCATCCGGCCACGTTGCCGAACCAACGCGTGGCGATGCGCGCCACCAGCAGCGGCAGCAATGCACCAATGGCCAGGAACGGCAGGCGCAACGCCAGGACGTGGTGGCCACCGATCTCCACGCCCAGTCGTGCCAGCCATGCAGTCAACCCGGGCAGATCGGAATAGGCGGCCGCCAGATGCTGGCCTTCCTGCCAGTAGAACGCCTCATCGACAAACAGTGGCAGGCGCGCGGCCACCACCAGCTTGGCCGCTGTGACCAGCGTCCATAACCAGAGAAATATCGTTCGTGCGCGCTGTTCGCCTTGCATCGCTCTATGGATAATCGAGTGGATTCCAGAACTGAGACGATCATGCCAGCTTCGTCCCCCAACCCCAGCATGCTAACCGATCAATTGAGACAGGCCCTGCGGGAGGCACAGGATCAGGTGAATGCACTGGTGCTGGGCAAGGTGCCGGAAGTCAGGCTGGCTTTCGTCGCGCTGTTGTCCGGTGGGCACCTGCTGATCGAGGATCTGCCTGGCCTGGGCAAGACCACGCTGGCACATGCACTGGCCAGCAGCCTCGGCCTCAGCTTCCAGCGCGTGCAGTTCACCTCCGACCTGTTGCCCGCCGATGTACTGGGCGTCTCGGTGTATGAAGCGGGCAGCCGCCAGTTCCAGTTCCATCCCGGCCCGGTGTTCACCCACGTGCTGCTGGCCGACGAGATCAACCGCGCGCCACCGCGCACGCAGAGCGCACTGCTGGAGGCAATGGCCGAGCAGCAGGTCACTCTGGATGGACAGACCCATCCGCTGCCCGATCCGTTCTTCGTGATCGCCACGCAGAATCCGGTGGACCTGTCCGGCACCTTCCCGCTGCCGGATTCGCAGCTGGATCGCTTCCTGCTGCGGCTGGCGATGGGTTACCCCAGTGCACAGGCCGAACGCGAGCTGCTGCGTGGCACCGACCGCCGCGACCTGATCGCACGCGCCGTACCGAAGCTGGACGATACCCAGGTGCGTGCGCTGCGCGATGCGGTCGGCCAGGTGCATGCCAGCGACGCACTCATCGACTACGTGCAGGCGCTGCTGACCCGCAGCCGCCAGCACGCTGGTGTACGCGTCGGCCTGTCACCGCGTGCAGGCCTGGCCCTGCTACGTGCGGCCAAGGCGCATGCGCTGATGCTTGGCCGCAGCCATGTAGTGCCCGAAGACGTGCAGACCCTGTTCGTGGCAGTGGCCGGCCACCGGCTGGTGGCGGAGGCGGAATCCAGCTCGGGGCCGGCACTGGCGCGTGCGATCCTGCAGACCGTCGCGGTGGATTGAACGTGGCCACACGCTGGGCACGACTGCAGCTGATGGCCCGGCCGCGCAGGCCAGAAGCCTTGCCGAAGCGACTGGATCGCCATCGCATCTATGTGTTGCCCACCCGCTTCGGCCTGTTCGTTGCCACCTTGCTGGCCGCCATGCTCCTCGGCGCGCTGAACTACAACAACAATCCAGCGCTGCTGCTGGCCCTGCTGCTGGCGGCAGCGGCCATCGCCAGTGCCATTGCCGCGCACCTGCAGCTGTCCGGCGTGCAGATCGATGCGATCTCCGCCGAGCCGGTGCCGGCCGGGCAACCGCTGCGCCTGCGCGTGGACCTGTCGCTGCGCGATCCGCGCGCGCGCCATGGCCTGCACCTGCAGCTGGGCGACAGCGAAACCTGGACCTCACTGCCGGCACACGGTCGCGGTGAGGTGGAACTGGAGGTACCGAGCGAACGCCGCGGCTGGCTGGAGCTGCCGCGCATCCGCCTGTCCACCACCCAGCCACTGGGCCTGGTGCGGGCGTGGTCGTGGGTGTGGCCGGAACAACCGCTGCTGGTCTATCCACTGGCCGAGACAACCGCACCTGCACTTCCGGAGAGTGGCAACGATCCCCTGCACACGCGTGCCCATGCCAGTGGTGAGGAACTGCATCAGCTACGGCCCTACCGCGCCGGCGACGCGCCACGCAGCATTTCCTGGAAGCACTCGGCACGCCGCGACAGTCTGCTGGTGCGCGAGTACGAAAAGCCGGCCGGCATCGAAGTGGTGCTGGACTGGCGCATGCTGGCACCGCTGGGCCACGAAGCACGCATCGCGCGGCTGGCGCGCTGGGTCGGCATGGCCGAACGCGAGGGCCGCCGCTACACCCTGCTGCTGCCGGCGCACCCGCCGTTCGGGCCCGGCCAGGGCGCGAACCATCACCACCTGTGCCTGCGCGCGCTGGCGCTGATGCCATATGGCTGATCCCCTCGATCAACTGGATCGCAGCACACGTGCCTGGACGTTGGCCTGTGCGGCGCTGGCCCTGCTGCCACTGCTGCTGCAGTTGCCACCGCTGCTGGCGGTGGTGATCGCGATCGCTGCGATATTGACCGCTGCCCTGTCCTGGCGACGCGTGCTGCCGATGCCGATACGCCTGCTGCTGGTGCTGGGCATGCTCGCCGCCATCGTCTGGCAGATGGGCATGGCGCGCCCGGGGCGCGATACCGGCTGCGCCCTGCTGGCGGCGATGCTGGCGATCAAAACCAGCGAACTGCGCAGCCTGCGTGACGCGCGCAGCCTGCTCGGCTTTGCGCTGTTTGCTCCGTTTGCCGCATTCCTGCTCGACCAGGGACCACTGACCACGACCCTGGCCGCCCTGGCCGGTGTCGGCGCCCTGCTTGCACTGCAACGCCTGGCCCAGGATGAAGGCCATGCCGGCCGCCTGCCGTTGCGTGGGCAGCTGCGCAGTGTCGGTCGTCTGCTGGCGATCGGCCTGCCGCTGGCACTGGCCAGCTTCTGGCTGTTCCCGCGCCTGGCAACGCCGCTGTGGGGTGTTCCCGAACGTGCCGTCGGCACGCCGGGGCTGTCCGACAGCATGGAACCCGGCCAATGGCTGGACCTGATGGCCGACGACACCCCGGCGCTGCGTGTGCAGTTCTTCGGTGCCGTACCCGAGCCGACGCAACGCTACTGGCGTGGCCCGGTGCTGACTGCCTTCGATGGCCGGCGCTGGACGCGCGACCGCGCCAGCGCACGGCGGCCTGCGGCAGTCGTCGTTGCCGGTGTGCAGGGCTGGGACTACCAGATCGACTACGAGCCCACCGACCGCCGTCAGCTGGTGGCGCTGGACCTGCCCAGCCGCGCCCCTGCCGGCAGCACGCTGGACGCGGACATGAGCCTGAGCAGCGAGCGCTCGCTGGCCTCGCTGAGCCGCTGGCGACTGCATTCGGCACCACCACAGCACTTCGACAGCACGCTCTCGCCCTACCTCCGGCGCGCGACGCTGCAGCTGCCCGCCGGCTTCAATCCACGCACGGCAACCCTCGCCCAGCAATGGCGGCAGGACGCCGGTGGCGATGACGAAGCCATCGTCCGCCGCGCGCTGCAATGGATCACCACCGATTTCTCCTACACGCTGGAAACGCCCCCGGCAGGACGCGATCCGGTCGACGAGTTCCTGTTCGGCTACAAAGCCGGGTTCTGTGAACACTTCAGCGCCGCCTTCGTGGTGCTGATGCGCGGCGCCGGCGTTCCGGCACGCGTGGTGACCGGCTTCGCCGGCGGCACCCGCAACCGCCTTGGCGACTACTGGATCGTACGGCGGATGGACGCCCACGCCTGGGCCGAGGTATGGCTGCCGCAACGTGGCTGGGTGCGCGTCGATCCCACCGCTGCCGTCGCCCCCGAACGTATTCTCGACACCCTCGACGACCGCCTGCAGGCCGGCACGGACAGCCCGCTGCAACAGCGCTGGCTGCAACTGGGGCAGATGGGCGACTGGCTGCGCCGCGGCTGGAACGATCTGGTGCTGTCCTTCGATGCCCGCCGCCAGCAGCAGCTGCTCAAGCCGCTCGGGCTGGATGACCTGGGGCCGGCACAACTGATAGCCGGCTTCGTGACGGCTGCGTTGATAGCGCTGGCGTGGATGGCCTGGCTGCTGGCCCGCGGCGAACGCGAACGTGATCCGCTGCTGTGCGCCTGGCACCGGCTGGGCCGCCGCTACGCCCGCCTCGGCCTGGCCCGCGAACCGCATGAAACCGCACAGGACTGGGCGCGTCGGGTACATGCCCGCCGCCCCGATCCTGCACTGCTGGCGCTCAGCCAGCGTTTCGACGACGCGCGCTACGCTGGAACTTGCACCGACCTCGCTTCATTATTGCGGGACCTGCGCAGGCATCGCCCGACTTCCGGAGCCTCCCCATGAACACCAAGTTCTTCCTCACCGCTGTGGCCACGCTGGCCCTGTCGGCCTGCGCCACGGCCCCCAAGCCGCTGCAGGGACAGTTCAGCCTGGTCTCCCCGCGCGACTCGGTCGCCACCCAGCAGGTCGGCACGCCCGTCCGTTGGGGCGGCCGCATCATCGAAACCAAGCCCGGCCAGGGCGAGACCTGCTTCCAGATGATCTCGCGCCCGCTCAACGCCAGTGGCCGCCCGAACACCACCTCATCAGACGCCAGCGACGGCCGCTTCATCGCCTGCCGCGCCGGCTTCTACGACCCGGCCGTGTTCGAAGCCGGCCGTGACGTGACCTTCATCGGCAAGATCGACGGCTACCAGAACACCCGCATCGGCGACTATGACTACCGCCTGCCGAAGCTGTCGGCCGATGTGATCTACCTGTGGCCGGAACAGCGCCAGGTCGATGTGGTGCCCTACCCCTACGGCCCGTGGGGCCCGGGCCCGTATGGCCCGTACTGGGGTGGCTATGGACGCTGGGGCTGGTGGTGATCGTCACCGCACAGGCATGACGGAAAAGGCCGCCCTCGGGCGGCCTTTTTTCATCCACGCATGGCATGGATGCCCTGCGCTCAACGCCCCGGCGTACCGAAATGCCCCAGCTGCCCACCGGCCAGCAGGTGCATGTGGATATGGAACACGGTCTGCCCGGCGTCCTCACGGCAGTTCATCACGATGCGGTAGCCGTCCCGTGCGAAGCCTTCGCGGCGCGCATACTCGGCAGCGGCCAGCGCCAGTTTGCCGATCAGGTGCGCCTGCGACGGCTGCAGGTCGTCCAGGGTCGGGATGATCTCGTTCTTCGGAATGAACAGCACGTGCACCGGCGCCTGCGGTGCGATGTCCTTGAAGCCCAGCACCTCGTCATCCTCGTAGACGATGGTGGCCGGGATCTCGCGACGGATGATCTTGCTGAAGAGGGTTTCGTTGCTCATGGTCAGCCTCGGCGGGAATGTCTCCCGCATTGTAGGCCGGCCGCGCCGGACGATGCCCGGCCAGCGCTCAATCGCGGAACTCGCTGCGCGTCCCGAACGCGTGCGACAGCGTGCCGCGATCGACATATTCCAGTTCACCACCCAGCGGCAGCCCCTGCGCCAAACGGCTCGGCTGAACCTTTCGTGCGCGCGCCAGCTGCGCCAGGTAATGCGCGGTGGCCTCGCCCTCGACGGTGGCACTGGTGGCGATGATCAGCTCCCGTACCTCGCCTTCGGCCAGCCGCCGCTCCAGCTGCTCCAGGCCCAGCTCGCGCGGGCCGATGCCATCCAGCGGCGAAAGCCGCCCCTGCAGCACGAAGTACACGCCACGGAAACCGGTAGCGTTCTCGATCGCCAGGCGGTCGGCCGGCGATTCCACCACGCACAGCTGGCTGCGCTCGCGGCTGCCGTTGGCGCAGGTCGGGCACAGCTCGGTTTCACTGAAATCGCGGCACTGTGCGCAATGGCCGATGCGCTCCACCGCCAGCGACAGCGCTTCAGCCAGGCGCTGGCCACCTTCGCGCTCGCGCTCGAGCAGGTGGTAGGCCATCCGCTGCGCGGTCTTCTGGCCAACGCCAGGCAGCACCCGCAGTGCGTCGATCAATTGTTCAAGCAGGGGTGCGGACACGGCAGGGTGCTTCGATCGTGCCGGGCATGCCCGACGGGTATGTGTAGAGTCGAGCTTGCTCGACTGCTGCAGACAGTCGAGCAAGCTCGACTCTGCGGGGTGCCCGCAACAACAGGCACCCCGCTGAAGATCAGAACGGCAGCTTCATGCCTGGCGGCAGCTGCATGCCGGCGGTGGCCGACCCCATCTTCGACTTCGACTCGGCATCGATCTTGTTCGAGGCGTCGTTGAAAGCGGCGGCGATCAGGTCTTCCAGCATCTCCGGGTCGCTGGCCAGCGACGGGTCGATACGCACCTTGCGGCATTCCTTGGCGCCGGTCAGGGTCACGCTGACCATGCCGCCACCGGCGCTGCCGGTCACTTCGATCTTGGCGATTTCTTCCTGGGCCTTCTGCAGGTTTTCCTGCATCTTCTGGGCCTGCTGCATCAGTTGGGCGATGTTGCCGCGCATAGTGTCTTACTCGTCAAAAGAACGGATGGAATCGGAAACAACCCGGGCACCGTGCTGTTGGATCAGCACCTGCACTTCCGGATCGTCCATGAAAACAGCCTCTGCCACCTGCTGCCGCTCGCCACGCTGGCGATCGGCACGCTGGTGCAGGGTCTCGGCCGGAACGTGTTCGGTTTCCACGGTCTCGACCACGATCTTCGGCGCCTGGCCGAGGGCCTTCTCCAGCATCTCGCCCAGCGCAGCCAGCGCGCGCTCCGAGCGCAGGTATTCAAATCCGGGCGAAAGGCCCAGTTTCAAGGTCCCGTGCTGGCAGCTGATGAACGCGGCATTGGCGGCCAACTGCCTCGATGGGCCACTGAGGCCACTGTTGGCGACCAGGTCCAGCCAGTCCTCGGCGCTGGCCAGATCGCTGACACCTTCCAGCGGCGGGGCATCACGCGCCGGCCCCGGCGGTTCGGCCGGCGCGATGGCAATGCCTTCGGCGCGGAACGGACGTTCGGGCTGCGCAGGCTCGCTGGGGACCGCGACGGGAGCCGGCGGCTCATGCCAGGGCGCGACCATCGCCGCATCCGGACCAGCCATCTCGGCCGCCAGCGCCTCGTCACGCGCCCCGGTTTCGTCGGTGGCCCACGGCGGCAGGTCATCACCCGCTTCTGCTTCAGCGGACGGCGGCGCCGCTGCTTCGGCCTTTACCGGCGGCGACGACACGGGCTCTTCCACTGGAACCGGCTCGGGTTCCGGCGTCGGATCCGGCTCCGGTTGCGGGGCCGGCTCAGGTTCGGGTTCAGGCTCGCGCGGCGCAGCCTGCGCCGGAGCGGCCAACTGCGCCACCACGGCCGGGCTTGCCGAAGCGGCGGCAGTCGCCGGCGTCGCTTCATGGGTACCCGCACCGGTGCCGCCACCGGCAGCATTGCCGCCCGACGCATTGCCTGCACCGTCCACCGACTTCGGCACCGGCGGGACCGCCGCGGCCGGGCGGAACGCCAGCATGCGCAGCACGGCCATTTCGAAGCCGGCGCGCGGGCTCGGCGCCAGCGGCAGGTCGCGACGACCATTCAAGGCCATCTGGTACCAGAGCTGCACCACTTCCGGGCGTAGCCGTTCGGCAAAGGCTGTCGCGTCCAGGCCTTCGGCGGCAGCCGCAGCGCCCGGCACCAGCTGCTGCACCTGGATGCGGTGCAGGCCTTCGGCCAGCGCTTCCAGCACGCCACTCCAGTCCGGCGAGAATTCGGCCAGCGCAGCCACCACCTGCAACAGGCGCGGACCATCGCCTTCGGCCAGCGCATCGAGCATCGCTGCCACCTGTGTGCGGTCGACCGTGCCCAGCATGGTGCGCACCACATCCTCGCGCAGCGCGCCGCCGGCGTAGGCGATCGCCTGGTCCAGCAGCGACAGGCCGTCACGCAGGCTGCCGTCGGCGGCCTTGGCCAGCTGCACGATGGCAGTGCTGTCGGCCTCGATCTCCTCGGCAGCCAGGATGCGGGTCATCTGGCCCTGGATCTGGTCCTCATCCAGGCGCTTGAGATTGAACTGCAGGCAGCGGCTGAGCACGGTGACCGGCAGCTTCTGCGGATCGGTGGTGGCCAACAGGAACTTCACGTGTTCCGGCGGCTCTTCCAGCGTCTTCAGCAGCGCGTTGAACGCCGCCTTGGACAGCATGTGCACTTCGTCGATCAGGTAGACCTTGTACTTGCCGCGCGAGGGCATGTACTGCGCGTTCTCGATCACCTCGCGCACGTCATCCACGCCGGTGTTGGAGGCGGCGTCGATTTCCAGCAGGTCGATGTAGCGGCCGGCGTCGATGTCCAGGCAGGCCGCGCACTGGCCGCACGGATCGGCGCTGGTGCCCTGCTCGCAGTTCAGCGACTTGGCGAAGATGCGCGCGATGGTGGTCTTGCCCACGCCGCGGGTGCCGGTGAACAGGAACGCGTGGTGGACCCGGCCGCTGTCCAGTGCGTTGCTGAGCGCACGGACCACGTGTTCCTGGCCCACCAGCTCGGCAAAACGCTTCGGACGCCACTTGCGGGCAAGGACGAGATAGGACATCAGGCCACCGTTTTCCATCGGATGTTCCATTGTGCCATGCCTGTCCAGCCCCCTCGCCTCCCATGGCCATGGATACGCCCTTGATCGGGGTGCTTGTGTCCGGCCGCGCCGCCCGCTAGAATCTGCGCCCCTGCTGAGGCGTTTGCCGATGGCAGGGATCCGGAGAGGTGTCCGAGTGGTTGAAGGAGCACGCCTGGAAAGTGTGTAAGCGTCTAAACCGCGCTTCGGGGGTTCGAATCCCCCTCTCTCCGCCAGATTACGCAAACCCCTGTTAACGCAGGGGTTTTTGCTTTTCTGGGATGACCTCCGGCGGGACACAAATCGGGACACATCTCTCGATGCGCATCCCACACCATCTCGTTCGCGCGCCCTCTGAGCTTTGGTCGTTCCGGCAACGGGTCCCACCGATCTCCAGGCCATCGCGTCTTCAAACGCCGCCTGCGCACGACCGAGCTGGCCGTGGCCCAGCTGCGCCCTGCAACTGACGGCGCGCTATGCCCGGGCTTTCGAGGCGCTGAGAGAGCAACGTATGGGAATCAAGGAAGAGGACATCGACGCGCTGCCAAGCACCTGACCGATGGTGACCCGCTACAGCAGTTGATCTTGAACCGGACCAAGGCGGCAGACGGGACGGTGACCGAGCACTGGCAGATCGACTGGCCTCGCTGCCGCTCGGCTCCCTGTCGGCAAAATGGTAGTGGCGGCGCTCCTGCGCCGCCGGGCTTGCGCAACGGCGAAAACGCGTTAAGCACTAGGGGGGCAAACGTCCTAGCAGCGGCACGCGCCGCCGACAAACTCCTGAAAGCCGCTGGTTACGACACGAGCGGCGAAGCTTGCGCCGAACCATGAAGAAAAAGCGAAAAGCAGCCAATGCCGCCAAGCAAGGGAAGAAGAAGGGAAAAATGCGGAGAGCTCTGGCGCGCTGGTCGATGGCTTACATCGACCAGCACTGCATTATTGCCCATGCCTGCGAAGTCAGGGTGCCCTTAAGAGGGCACCCTGCTGCACCATATACGACTACCCTTGTGGGCGCGGATCAGGCACCTGGTCTCCTGCGAATCCCTTGTAGAGCAAAGACGCTCTCCTGTCGGCAGCCGCCAGCTCCGCAGAGCTGAGACCCATCTTCGCAATCTCGGTCGCTGCTTTGTGGTCGCCCATGATGTAAGCCAAACGGAGATATGCTGCACCATCTACCGCGTTTGGCACTTTCGATTCGCGATACGACTCTGAGATAGCGTAAAGCGCATAGAGGTTGCCCGATAGCACCTGATTTCGGAGCATGACTTGGCCGTCCATGAAGTTTTTCTCCAAGGCAATCCGTTTTCCCAGCACCGCGGCTGCGGTGGAGTCGCCCACTGACGCCTTTTGCTGCAATACATCCAGCGATTCAGATCGAAGCCGCTCGAGTTCAGCCTGCGAAGGATATTGATGCCGAATTAGCCATTCGGCCTCTTCTTGCGATCTTGCTTGCAGAGGGCCGGCGTCACGGCAGTCTCCAGTGCACAAGCGCTGCGCAACCACGGCCGCGTCAAAGCTATGGGATTGACCACCCGTTGAGTGCTGGGACGTGGTAGCGCGTGGTGTCTGTCCCGGAACAGAGTGGGACGACGCGCCGCCTTCTGCCGCCGGTGTCACTGCGCCCTTGTCTGGGGCGGGTTGTTCTGAACAAGCCGTGGCGATGACTGCCAAAATGGCCGTAAACAGAATCGATCTCGCGCGCATTACTTTACCCCACACATGTTTTTCTGGACCTGTGTCCACCATTTTGAGCAGGATGCGTCTTCCGTCACTGCACGCCATTTCTCGCCGATAGAGTTTCGCGTGTCAACGAGCTCGACGATCCCATACGGAACGTAGTTTTCGAGGGGCACGCCAACCTTTCGTTGATGTTCAATGAACCAAATCATGAAATTCTGATTGTCGTTGGCCTCAGCATCGAATGCTTTCAGCATCTCGATACAATACTGTTCCGGCTTGGTCAGCGTTCCCCCGACGCGATACTGACTCGACCCTCTCCCCTCGCCGGGTGCCCGTTGTTCGCAGCGAAGTGGTTAGCCACTAGGAGGCCCTGAGATGACTCATTGAGCAGTCGGGTCCAGCGGGTAGGACCAATTGGAGTAGCTATCCCGCGACCAGCCCTCGGCGACCCAGGCGGCATTCTCTAAAGGCACACGGAGGAGCCCCGGAGCTATCCGTGCATGCTTGGATAGTCCTACAATGCGCCGGGCACAAAACAGGGCACTCCCGGTTTGTGAATGCCAAGCGGTTCAATGGATTGGGTCGGACTCAACTGGATCCCCCTCTCTCCGCCAGATAACTGAAAAAGGCTGCCCCTAGGGGCGGCCTTTTTCAGTTATCTGGCGCGGAACGCGAAGTGCGCTGCGCGCGCTTCGCCCCAAACGTTGCGGTGCAACGTTCGGGCCCCTCCCTTCGCCCGCCTCTCCCCGCCCCTGTCGGGGTAGCCCCTCAACAGAGGGGCTTGTTCCTCCAGCTGCATCAGTAGATCCACACCATGCGTGGATGACTCGGCCCGGTCGAATCGACTATCCGCCCATGCCCCAGCCTCCCGCTGCTCCCGTCCCCAGCACCCTCACCCTTCGCTGAACAGGTGGTTCAAGGCCGCATACCCCGGTGCGCCCTCGGGCATCGCCATCGTGCCGCCGAGAAAATCCGTGGTCGCCGCAACCGTCGCCGCCCATGCGTGCATGAACAACGCGGGCCCTGCACTCAGCCGCCGCACGCCGGCCTGCGACAGCGCAGCAAGCGACGCAATTCCAGGCAGCCACATGAGGTTGAGGGGCAGCGGCACGGCGCTGGCAACCGCATCAGCCTCGTCCAGCGCACGCAGCCCCGGCACAAAGCCGCCGTCGGCACCGGCACGTGCATAGGCCTGCAGCCGATCGATGCTCATCCTGACGGCCTCATCACCTTCAGCCAGGCTGCGCAGATACACATCGGTGCGCGCATTGATGAAAAGCGATCGCCCGCAAAGCGCCGAGCGGATGGCAGTGATCTTGTCCACCAGCGCCGCAGGACTGCCGGCGCCGTCTTCGATGTTGATCCCGACCGCACCCGCCTCCACCAGGCGCAGCACCCGCGCAGCGACCGCATCGGGAACATCGCTGTAGCCGTCCTCGATATCGACCGTGACCGGCAACGAGACCACACGAGCGATTTCGGAAACCCGCTGCAGCAGCGCGGTATCAGGCAGCGCACCGCCATCGGCATAACCGCAGGACCACGCCATCGCAGCACTCGATGTTCCCACCGCGCGAGCGCCCTGCTGCTGGACCAGGCGGGCGCCACCGGCATCCCATACGTTGGGCAGCACGTAAAGATCGGCGCCGTGGTGGAGTTGCACGAAACTGGCGTGAGCGTTGGACATGGAAACTCCTGATGACGGGGACCTGCAGTCTGCCTCCGAACCGGTTTCCGGGCTCGCCATGTTCAGACATCAATGGCACGGACCTCGCGCACAATGTGTCCGCCACCACCCTGACGTTCCTTCATGACACCCCGCCCCTACTGCCGCAGTGACGTAACCGCCTGCCTGTCGATTTTCGACAGCAACGTACCCACCTACTTCGCGCCCGAAGAGCGCAGCGACTTTGAACGCTTCCTGCGTGAGCAGGCAATGGACTGTGCATTCCAGGTCATCGAGCGCGATGGCAGCCTCGTGGCCTGTGGCGGCCTGTCGCGACGCGGTGATGGCAGTGCCGGTTTCTGCTGGGGCATGGTGAAGCGCGCGCTGCACCGGCAGGGGCTGGGGCGCAAACTGGCGCTGGCGCGCCTGCGTCAGGCCGAAACTGATCCAGCCATCAATCGCATCACACTCAGTACCAGCCAGCACACCCAGGGCTTCTACGCCGGTCTGGGCTTCCAGGTGACACGTGTGGTGCCCGATGGCCACGGCGCCGGGATCGACGCCGTGGAAATGGAACGGGTGCTGTAGGCTCCCGCAGCCGGCAGATCCACGCAGGCGTGGATCTGCCGCTGGCATCCCCTGCTCAGAATCCGACGCGCAGGTTGATCTGACCACCAACATCGCGGCGACCATCGCCGTGCTGGCCCTGCACGAACATCGACAGCTGGCTGTTGCGGCCCAGGCCGACCGCCACGCCCAGCTGGCTGACCAGCGCATTGCGTGCCATCACCGCGCTGTACACATCGAACGCGTTGCCACCGACCGCGAAGCGGTTGCGGCTGGCCACGTCGGTATCGCCCGATGCATGCTGCCAGCCGAGGCCGACCGTCAGCTGCGCCGGGAAGCGCTCGCCACTGCCCACGTCCCAGCGCCCACGCACGCCCACGGTGCTGACATTGAGCGTGTCCTTGCCGCCCTCCAGCACCAGCGCAGCACTGCCGCCCTGTTCCACCGCACGATCACTGTCGACCCAGTGCTTGGTGAACTGCACATACGGCTGCAGCTGGGTCCTGCCGCGGGTCCAGGTCCAGCTGCCTTCCACCTGGGCGATGGTCACGTCCGAATCCTGGCGGCTGTACAGGGTCTGGCCCAGCAGCGGCACCTCACGCGTGGTGCGCGTGCGGTAGTCACCGCGCGACGCGCTGCCACCGACCGCGAAGCCGTTGCTCCACTGGCCCTGTGCATACAGGCCGAAGGTGTTGCCACGCAGGCGGGCCCGCGAGCTGCGATCGTACAGGCGCGTATCCAGCCGTTCGTTGCCGGCCGCTGCACCCAGCACCACGTGCTCGCCCAGCTGCCAGTCCACGCCTGCCATCAGCGCATTGCGGTTGGAGCGGATGTCATCGCCGTTGCCGTCACCGTCCTGGCGGAACACCTTGCCACTGCCGGCCAGCCAGGCCGACGCGCGCTCGCCGCGCACGGTCGGAAGCTCGCTGCCCAGACGCTGGCGGATGCCTTCTTCCAGGTAGTTGTCATACAGCAGCACCGCACGGCTGGCCGCATGCACTTCACCGGACAGCTGGTCGAACGCCGCGCGCGCGGTACCCGCGTCATACATCAGCAGCGTGTTGTACAGCCCCAGTGCCGAGCCACTCTGCGGCAGGCTGTCCAGCGCTGCAGCGGTGTTGTACTGGTTGCGCGTCTTCGCCGCCGTGGTGAAGGCCGCGGTCTGCGCCACATCGATCTGCAGATTGGCCGTGTTCGCCGTGTAGACCGGGGTGATGGTCAGGAAGGCCGACGGCGTGGTCGCCGAGGCGAACTGCCCGCTTACGCCACCGCCCGCATTGATCACGGTGTACTGCTGGCCCTGCTGGTAGCTGGTGCTCGGTGAAATGGTGTTCACCTGCACGGTGCTGCCACCCACGCTGGCACTTCCCCCCACCTGCACCGTGTCGCTGCCTGTGGCACCCAGATCGATGCCCAGCGTGCTGCCCGGCGACAGGGTCAGGTTGCCACCCACCGTGATCGTGCCGGTGCCGTTGCCCGCACCGCTGCCATTGCCCGGGCCATTGCCCGGCGATAGCACGCCGCCACTGGATACCGTCACGCCGCCGCCGGTGCCACCGATGGTGCCGGTGCCGGATAGCGTGGTACCGCTGCCAATGGTCCACTGGCCGCCGATATTGCCGGTGACATTCAGGCCACCGCCGGTGACCTGACCGGTGCCGCTGAAACCACCGCTGTTGCCGCCGAGGTTCAGGCCGCCCGGACCTGCCTGCACGATGCTGCCGCCACCGCTGATGGTGCCGCCCAGCGTGGTGGTGCCACCGGTGTTGATGACCAGGCCACCGTTGTTGGTGATGTTGCCGGTGATTGAACCGCTGGCCCCACCGTTGCCCACCTGCACGGTGCCGCCCGCACTGATGGTCGTGCCACCGGTATAGGTGTTGTTCCCGGTAAGCGTAATGGTGCCGTTGCCAGCCTGGGTCAGGCCACCGCTGCCACTGATGGTGCCACCCACGGTGGTGTTGCCACCCACGTTGAACACCAGGCTGCCGTTGTTGCTGATGTTGCCGGCGATCGATCCGCTCGCGCCGCCGTTGCCAACCTGCAGCGTGCCGCCGGTGTTGATGGTGGTGCCGCCGGTATAGGTGTTGTTACCGCCCAGGATCAGCGTGCCGCTGCCGGCCTGGGTCAGGCCGCCGCTGCCACTGATGGCGCCGCCGACGGTGGTGTTGCCACCCACGTTGAACACCAGGCTGCCGTTGTTGGTCACACTGCCGCCGATCGCACCGGTGGCGCCGCCATTGCCGACCTGCAGGGTACCGCCGGCGTTGATGGTGGTCGGGCCGGTATAGGTGTTGTTGCCGGTCACGGTCAGCGTGCCGCTGCCGGCCTGGGTCAGGCCGCCGCTGCCGCTGATGGTGCCGCCCAGCGTGGTGTTGCCGGCCACGTTCGACAGCAGCGTGCCGTTGTTGGTGATGTCACCCACGATCGAACCGGTCGCACCACCATTGCCCAGCTGCAGCGTGCCGCCGGCATTGATGGTGGTACCGCCGGTGTAGGTGTTGTTGCCGGTCAGCAGCAGCGTACCGCTACCAGCCTGGGTCAGGCCGCCACTGCCGCTGATGGTGCCGCCCAGCGCGGTGTTGCCAGCCACGTTGGAAATCAACGCACCATTGTTGGTGATGTCACCAGCGATGGCGCCGGTCGCACCACCGTTGCCGACCTGCAGCGTGCCGCCGGCATTGATGGTGGTGCCGCCGGAGTAGGTGTTGTTGCCGACCAGGGTCAGCACACCGCTACCCGCCTGGGTCAGGCTACCGCTGCCACTGATCGCGCCGCCGACCGTGGTGTTGCCCGCCACGTCGAAGACCAGGCTGCCGTTGTTGGCGACGTTGCCGGTGATGGCGCCAGCCGCGCCGCCATTGCCGACCTGCAGCGTGCCACCGGCGTTGATGGTGGTGCCGCCGGTATAGGTGTTGTTGCCGGTCAGGGTCAGCGTGCCGGCGCCGGCGTGGGTCAGGCCGCCGCTGCCGCTGATGGTGCCATCCAGCGTGGTGTTGCCGGCCACATTGGATACCAGCGCACCGTTGTTGGTGATGTCACCAACAATCGCGCCGGTCGCACCGCCGTTGCCGACCTGCAGCGTGCCGCCGGCATTGATGGTGGTACCGCCGGTGTAGGTGTTGTTTCCGGTCAGCACCAGCGTGCCGCTGCCAGCCTGGGTCAGGCCACCGCTGCCACTGACCACGCCGCCTACGGTTGCGGTGCTGCCCAGGTTGTAGACCAGGCTGCCGTTGTTGGTGATGTCGCCCAGCACCGAGCCGGTGCTGCCACCGTTGCCAATCTGCAGCGTGCTGCCACCATTGATGGTGGTGCCGCCCGTATACACATTGTCGCCGCTCAGGGTCAGCGTGCCGGTGCCGCTCTGCACCAGGCCGCCGGTGCCACTGAGCACACCGCCGAAGGTGGTGCTGCCGTTGTTGCCGCCGGTGGTCAGGGTCGCACCGCCCAGCACCACGCTGGATCCGGTTACGCCGGCCAGGCCTCCGATGCTCTGATTGCCACCGGCACTGATGTCCAACGTGCCGGCGCCGGTCAGGTTGACCGTGCTGGCACCGGACAGGCTGCCACCGGCCGCCACCGCCAATGTGCCGCTGTTGATGGTGGTGGTGCCGGTATAGGTGCTGGCACCGCCCAGGGTGACCGTTGCTGCGCCATCCTTGAGCAGGCCGCCAGCGCCGCTGATCGGGCCGTTCAAGGTCAGCGCGTTGCTGCCGGCCAGAGTCAACGTGCCGCTGGCCAGCTGCACGGTATTGGCCAGCGTCAGCGCGCTGGTGCCGTCCAGACTGGCGTCGCCACCCACGGTCAGCGTGCCGGTTCCCAGTGCAGCGTTGTCGCCCAAGGCAAGGCCACCGGCGTTGAGTGCCACGCCGCCACTGAACGTGTTCGCGCCGGTCAGGGCCTGCACACCCGCCCCGTTCTTCACCAACCCGCCGGTGCCGGTAATGTCACCAGCGAAGGTGGTGTTGCCCACGCCATTGAGGGTCAGTGTGCTGCCGCCGAGCGCGACCGTACTGCCGGCAACACCGGCCAATGATCCGATGCTCTGCGCACCACCGGCAGAAATGTCGAACGCTGTACCGGCATTGGCCAATGTCACCGCGCCATTCGATGCCAGGCTGCCACCGGCGCCAATCGCCAGCGTGCCCGCATTGATGGTGGTGCCTCCGGTGAAGGTATTGGCACCGGTCAGGGTCTGGGTGCCGCTGCCCTCCTTGATCAGCCCACCGGTCCCCCCCACCGAACCACCGAAAGTGCCATTGACGGGACCACCAATGGTCAAGGTGTTGCCGCCCAGATTCACCGTACCGTTGCCGACCAGGGTGCCGAACTGCTGCGTGCCGCTGCCCGCCGACAGGTCGAAGGTCGCGCCCGAAGCCAGGTTGACGATGCCACTGCCATACAGGCTCGCGCCAGCGCCCAATGCCAGCGTACCGGCATTGATGAAGGTGCCACCGGTATAGGTATTGGTACCGTTCAAGATCAGCGTCGCCGCGCCGTCCTTGGTCAGCGAACCAGTGCCGCTCAGGCTGCCGTTGAGGGTGAGGTTGTTGCTGCCGAGTACAGTCAACCCGTTGTTGAGGATGAAGTTGTTGGCCAGCGTCACCGCGGTGTTCGAATCGAGCGTGGCATTACCCCCCACCGTTACCGCGCCGGTGCCCAGTGCAGCATTGTTGCCGACCACCAGGCCGCCGGCATTGAGCGTTACGCCACCACTGAAGGTGCTCGCACCATTGAGCGTCTGCACGCCAGCGCCGTTCTTGATCAAACCACCGTTGCCGCTGATCGCGCCATTGAAGGTGCTGTCCACCGTGCCGCCCAGGCTCAATGAGCTGCCACCGAGGGCCACGGTGCTGCCGGCCACACCTGCAAGCGAGCCGATGCTCTGGTTGCCGGCCGAAATGTCGAGGGTGCCGGAACCGGCCAGGTTCACCGCACCGGTCGACGCCAGGCTGCCACCAGCACCGATAGCCAGCGTGCCGCTGTTGATGGTGGTGCCTCCGGTGTAGGTATTCGCACCGGTCAGGGTCACGGTAGCCGCACCGTTCTTGATCAGGCCACCGGTACCCGAAATCACACCGCCCAGTGTCAGCGCCTGGCTGCCGAGCAGGTCGAGGTTGACACCCGCTGCAAGCCCGATGTTGTTGGCCAGGCTGACGCCTGTCGTTGCATCCAGCGTCGCGTTGCCGCCCACCGTCAGCGCACCAGTGCCGAGCGCAGCGTTGTTGCCGACCATCAGGCCACCGCCGTTGAGTGCAACGCCACCACTGAACAGATTGGCGCCACCCAGCGTGAGGATGCCGGCGCCATTCTTGACCAGGCCGCCGGTGCCGGAAATCGCACCGTCGAACACGCTGTTGCCGATGCCGCCGAGGATCAGCGACTGCGCGCCCAGGCTGACCGTGGAGCCGCTCACGCCGGCCAGCGAACCAATCGTCTGGCTGGCGCCGGACGCCGAGATGTCGAAGCCGGTTCCCGCCGCAGTGAGCGTCACCGCCCCGTCCGCAGCCAGGCTGCCACCCGGACCAATCGCCAGCGTGCCGGCGTTGATGAAGGTGCCGCCGGTATAGGTATTGGTGCCGGTCAGCGTTTCAATGCCCGAACCGACCTTGGTCAGGCCACCCGTGCCAGCAATCGAGCCACTGAACGTGCCATTGGTGGCACCGCCGACTTCGATCGAGTTGGCACCAAGGTTCACCGTACCGTTGCCGACCAGCGTACCGAACACCTGCGTGCCGCTGCCGGCAGACAGATCCAGCGTGGCACCGGTGGCGAGGTTGACGGTACCACTCGCCGCCAGGCTGGCACCGGCACCCAGCGCCAGCGTGCCGGCATTGATGTTGGTGCCACCGGTGTAGGTGTTGATGCCGTTCAAGGTCAGCGTCGCGACGCCATTCTTGGTCAGGCTGCCAGCCCCGGAAAGGACACCGTTGAGTGTCAGCGCATTGCTGCCGAGCACGGTCAGCCCGGCATTGAGCGCGATGTTGTTGGCCAGCGTTGCCAGGCCGGTGGTGTCCAGCGTGGCGGCACCGCCGACGGTCAATGCACCGGTACCCAGCGCCGCATCATTGCCGAGCACCAGCCCGCCTGCGTTGAGCGTCACGCCGCCGCCAAACGTGTTGGCACCGGACAACGTCTGCACGCCCGCGCCCACTTTGACCAGACCGCCGCCGCCACTGATCACGCCATCGAACGCGGCGTTCGTCGCTGTGCCGAAGGTCAGCGAGTTTGCGCCCAGCGCCAGCGTGCTTCCACCCGCACCGTTGAGCGCACCGATGGTCTGGCTGCCACCGGCACCGGAGATATCGAAGCCAGCGCCTGCGCCCAGCGTGACATCACCCGCTGCGGCAAGGCTGCCACCCGCCCCCAGCGCCAGTGTGCCGGCGTTGATGGTGGTACCTCCTGTGTAGGTATTGGTACCGGACAGCGTCAACGTGGTGGCACCGTTCTTGATCAGACTGCCATTGCCGTCGATCACACCCGACAGCGTCAACGCATTGCTGCCCGGCAATGTCAGTGCAACGCCCGAGCCCAGCGTGACTGCATTGCCCAGTGTCACCGCGGCGCCTGCATCCAGCGTGGTACTGGCATTCACCGCCAGCGCGCCGGAACCGAGTGCGCCGTTCGCACCGACCACCAGGCCACCACCGTTCAATGTCAGGCCACCACCGAAGGTATTGGTGTTGTTGAGCGTCAGCAGGCCCGTACCGTTCTTGACCAGGCTGCCGCCACCGGCCAGCACGCCCGCCAGGCTGAGGTCATTGCTGCCTCCCAGCGTCAGCTGCGAACCCGCGCCGAAGTTCACCGCATTGGCCAGATCCAGCGCAGCCGTCGTGTCCAGGCTGACGTTGCCGCCAATGCCCAGCGCCCCAGTACCCAACGCCCCGGCATTGCCGAGGATCAGGCCGCCGGCATCGAGCGCGACGCCGCCACTGAAGGTATTGGCTCCGGACAGCGTCTGCACGCCCGCGCCAGCCTTGATCAATCCACCACTGCCATCGATGAGACCGGCAAAGCTGCCGTTGCCGGCGCCGCCGAAGGTCAGCGTTTGCGTGCCCAGCGCCACATGGCTGCCGGCGATGCCGTTCAATGCACCGATGGTCTGCCCTGCACCCGCCGCGGAGATGTCCAGCGTCGCGCCGGCACCGGCGAGGTCCACCGCACCGGCGGCGGCAAGACTGCCTCCCGCGCCGAGCGCCAGCGTACCGGCGTTGACCGTAGCGCCACCGAGGAAGGTATTGGCACCGGACAGGGTCAGCGTCGAGGCGCCGTTCTTGATCAGGCCACCGGTTCCCCCCACCACGCCGCTCAGGGTGAGATTGTTGCTGCCCGGCAGGGTCAGCGTGTTGGCGCCCAGGTTCACTGCATTGACCAGCGAAACCGGCGCACTCGCATCCAGCGAAACATTGCCGCCGATGTTCAGCGCACCGGTACCCAGTGCACCGCTGGCGCCAACCGACAGGCCGCCCGCGTTCAGCGCCAGGCCACCACTGAAGGTGTTGCTGTTGTTCAACGACAGCACGCCAGTGCCGGTCTTGATCAGGCCACCGGTGCCGGTGATCAGTCCGCCCAGAGCAACATTCTCATTGCTGGTCAGGCTCAGTTGCGCACCGGCGTCGAGATCGATGGCATTGCCCAGGTTCAATGCCACCGTGCTGCCCAGGGTCGCGTTCGCGCCCACGGCAAGCAACCCGGTTCCCAGTGCGCCAGCGTTGCCCAGCATCAGGCCACCGCCGTTGAGCGTCAGCCCACCGGCGAAGTTGTTGGCGCCGTTGAGCGTGAGCGTGCTGGCGCCGTTCTTGACCAGGCCACCGGCTCCGGAAATCACCCCGCCGAGCGTGATCGCCTGCGAACCCGGCAGCGACAGCACAGCCCCACTGCCCAGGGTCACATTGTTGGCCAGGCTCAGCGCCGCGCTGCCGTCAAGCGACGCACTGCCACTCACGTTCAGGGCACCAGTGCCAAGCGCGCCGCCATTGCCAAGCAACAAGCCGCCCGCGTTGAGATTCAGTCCCCCGCTGAAAGTGTTGGTGCCATTCAAGGTCAGCAGCGAGGCACCGTTCTTGGTCAGGCTGCCGGTGCCGGTGATGTTGCCGCCCAACGTGAGGTTCTGGCTGCCCGGCAGGGCCAGCGCCGCACTCAGGTTGATGGCATTGCCGAGGTTCAGTGCGGCCGAGCCATCGAGCGTACCGTTTCCACTGACCGTCAACGCACCGCTGCCGATCGCACTGTTGTTGCCCAGCAGCAGGCCGCCCGCCGCCAGATTAACGCCCCCACTGAAGGTGTTGGCGCCGCTCAGCGTCTGGATGCCCGTGCCCTGCTTGACCAGGCCGCCGGTACCGCCGATCACGCCCGCGAACGTCTGGTTGGTGGCATCACCGAAGGTGAGCGTGCTGCTGCCCAGCGTCACCGTGCTGCCGGCGATACCGGACAGCGCGCCGATGGTCTGGTTGCCGCCGAGCGAGATGTCCAGGTCCGCGCCAACGCCGGTCAGGTTGACCGCACCAGCGGCCGCCAGGCTTCCGCCGCTGCCTACCGCGACCTTGCCGGCATTGATCGCCAGACCGCCGGTGAAGGTATTCGCGCCGCCCAGCGTCAGCGTGGCAGCACCGTTCTTGACCAGGCTGCCGGTACCACCGATGGAGCCGCCCAGCGTCAGTGCATTGCTGCCCAGTACATTGAGCAGGCCACCTGCACCGAGGTTGATGCCATTGCCCACGCTCAGCGCCGCGCTGGCATCGAGCGTTGTCACACCGCCAACATTCAACGTGCCGGTTCCGAGCGCGCCGGCATTGCCCAGGACCAGGCCACCGGCATTGAGCCCCAGCCCACCACCAAAGGTATTTGCACCGTTGAGTGTCAGCGTGGTCGCCCCATTCTTGACCAGGCTGCCGGTGCCGCCGATCACGCCGTTGAACGTCAGCGCCTGGTTGCCGGGCAGATTGAGGATGCTGCCCGCACCCAGGTTGACCGCGTTGGCCAGTGCAAGCGCTCCCGTGGTTCCATCGAGCGTCACGTTGCCGCCGACGCTGAGTGCACCGCTGCCCAGCGCAGCAGCATTGCCCAGCAGCAGGCCGCCGCCGTTTAGCGCGACGCCACCGGTGAAGGTATTGGCACCAGACAGGGTCTGGGTACCCGTACCGACCTTGACCAGCGCGCCACCGACACCGCCGATGACGCCGGAGAAGCTGGTGCTGGTGTTCAGGCCACCAAGGGTGAGGCTGTGCGCGCCGAGGTTGAGCGCACCGGATCCGGCGAGTGAGCCGATGGTCTGGCTGGCCGCAACCGAGAGATCGAGGTTGGTCCCTGCGCTCAGCGAGATCGCACTTGTCGGCGACAGGCTGCCACCGGCGCCCAATGCCAGCGCACCACCGGTGACCGAGAAGGAGCCCGTGAGCAGGTTGGCACCATTCAAGGTGAGCGTACCCGGCCCCGCCTTGACCAGGTTGCCGGCGCCGGAGATCGAACCGTTGAGGCCGAGACTGTTGTTGCCGAGCAGGTTGAGCGTGCCGCCCCCGCTGACGATCAGGTTGTTGCTCAGGTTGAACGCGGCGGTGGTGTCCAGCGACGCCAGACCACCCACGGTGAGGGTGCCTGAGCCGAGAGCACCCGCATTGCCCAGCAGCAGGCCACCGGCATTGAGGTTGACGCCGCCGGAGAACAGGTTCGCGCCGCCGAGGGTGACGATGCCGGTGTTGTTGACCGCCAGGCCGCCAGCGCCTGAAAGCACGCCCCCCAGGCCGAACGCATTGGTTCCACCGAGGGAAAGGTTGCCGCCAAGGTTGAAGGCGTTGGTCAGGTTCAGGCCCGCCGTGGAGGCGGCAATGGCACCGCCGTTGGCCGTGAACAGCCCGGTGCCGAAGGAGGCAGCATTGTTGAAATTGACCAGACCGTCATTGAGCGTCGTGGGCCCGGTTCCGGTCCAGGCTCCCTGCAGGTTCCATGTACCGCTGTTGACGGTCAGCCGCTGGAAGTTGAGGTACTGGTTCCAGCCCAGCGTGGTCTGCGCCCCGCCGGTGCCGGAGCCTGGGCCGGTCGGGCTGTTCTGCAGCACCAGCGTGTTGTTGGCTGCACCAGTACCGACACCTGCGTTGACCGTACCGGCCGCTGCCAGCGAGACCGAGATACCGCCCAGCACATCGATGCCCGCCGACGCCCCGGTCCCAGTTGCCACATTGGACCCGGATACGGCGGTAAAGGTATTCCCCAGCGTGGAATCGCCGAGGTAGACGCTGCCGGTGATCGTGCCGCTGTTGGTCACCGAATTGCCTGCCGCCGATCCGGCGAGACCGACCCGCCCGGTAATCCCTCCGGTATTGCTCAGAACCGTTCGCGCCCCGCCGTAGCTGACGATGGCCGGCGCATCGGCCGTACCGATTCCGCCCAACAGGAAATTCATGTTGACGGTGCCGGCGTTGTTGATCGTGGTGACGCCACTTGCGCCATTCTGCACGGACAGCGCACGCCCACTCGCACCCAACAGGGCGGCGACATCGATGAAGCCCTGCAGGGTGCCGGTCGAAGTGTTGTCGACGGTGATCGTCTGGCCACTCGCATTGCCCAGCACCGCGCCGGAGGCGGCAAAAATACCTACGCTGGTACCGATCGTGCCGTTGTTGGTGAGCTGGATGCCGTTACCGCTCAACGTCATCGAGTTGCCCAGGCCGGCAGTGCTTCCTACATTCGCGCCGGCCGCCACGGTTACATTGACACCATTGGTGGCATCCGCGAAGTTGTTGGTGGTACCCGTGCAGTTGATATTCGGTCCCGGTGTCGAGCAAGCCGCGAACGCCGAACCACTGGCCAGCATGGCAGTCAATGCCACCGCCAACTGGTGCGCCCGCAATCGCGGCACCCGCCCTGCGCAGACCGCGCTTCCGCCGGGATTCTGGGCGACCTCCGAAGCAACCTGCATTACGCCGAGGGCACGATTGAAAACCAGACGGTAAATGCGGTTCATCGGTAAATCTCCATGAAAAGACCGGATGGCACTGCAGGCAGGTTCTTTTGAAGACAATGCGGCCCACCCCGGTTCCCGACATGGGAACAAGGCCTGGCTTCATTAACTTCTGAAAATCTTCACATCTTCACGCGACCGCACCTGGAACAGGCAGGCCAACGCGTCCGTCAAGGCGAAAACTCCCCGATTTCGGATGACGAATGGCGGCACTGTGCGGCCGATGGCGCCAGCGGCATGTGAATCACGCTCGTTATTTTCATGACGCACGTCAAATAAAACGGGAGGACAAAATGGTTTTGCCGAAAATGCATATACCTGCAGCAGGCGGAGATTCCTTTCTCCGCCCAACTAAATGCATTCAGCTGCTCGAGAGTTTCATCAGCACCAGGCCGGAAACGATCAGCAGCGCCGCACCGATCCGCATCGGGCTGACCTGCTCGCCAAGGAACACGATGCCGACCACGAAGGCGCCAACCGCCCCGATGCCCGTCCAGATCGTATAAGCGGTACCCAGCGGCAGGCTGCGCATGGCCACCGCAAGCAGCCAGAAGCTGGCGATCATGCCGATGATGGTGACCACGGTAGGGGTGAGCCTGGTGAAGCCTTCAGACTGCTTCATGGACACGGCCCAGACGATTTCCAGCAGGCCGGCGAACAACAGATAGATCCAGGCCATGACAGCCCTCCTCTTGGTAGGGCCAGGCCGTCCTGGTCATTGATTCCCGATGTGGGGGAGGTCGTTCCTCCTGGCCGGCATTCTAGCAACGCCGGTTGGCCCGGGCCGTTGCCTGCGGTCAGGGGTTACAGCTGATTCAGCGCATGAAGCTGGCGCCGGCGTGCATGCCTGGGCTAGAATACGCGCCTGCCATCGGCCAGCCGATGCGCAGTCCGGCTGTGGTCTCCGGCGCGACGCGCGCTGCTTCCCCTGATCCGCGAACTGGCCGCCTTCTGGGCGGCCAACGTCTCTATGGTGGCCCCGTCGGCCCCTCGCGACGCTAGGTCGAAAATCCCGCCAGGGCCGGAAGGCAGCAACGGTATCGATCGACGCGGGCGCCGAGGTCAGCCGGCGGGGCCACCGCCTTTTCGGGCACTGCCCCACTTCTGGTGGCTGCCAACCTTGGTTGGCGCTCTTCGCCGGGCATGGCCCGGCGCTAACGTGCTTCAGGCGTGCCCTGGTGGAACACCACCCGCCATCCCTGCGCGTGCCGTCGCCACAGCGAACTGCGCAACACCCAGCACTGGGCCTGGCCATCAACGTGGTAGCGGCTGCGGTAGCGCACCTGTGCCAGGCCGTCGGACAGCAGCCACACGGCATAGTCGCCCGATTCAATCTCAACCTCCGCCCGCTCCTGCGGAATCTCCTGCAGCGCAGCGGCACGCCCATAACAGCGGCCGGAACTGCCGATTTCGCTGAAATCCTCGTCCAGCAGCGCCTCCAGGCGCTCGCGGTCACCGCGCACCTGTGACCCGTGCAGGGCGCGCTCCAGCGCCTCCAGTGCGGCAGCCAGCGCCGCATCGGCAGGCCGGCCGGCAGCGCTCACGGCGGGTCCTGGGCCAGGACGTGCGGGGCGGTCGGATTGGCCAGCGGCACGCACTGCCCTGGCTGGGCTACACGGTGTCCACGCGCGGCCAGCGCCTGGCCGTCGGCTTTGCTGGCGTAGTGATAGAGCATCATCCGCGCCTGCAGTTCAGCGCTGTACTCGCGCTCCAGATCATCCACGCCGGTATGCGACGGGTTGCCGTGCAGGCCACAGTCGTGGGCGATCAGCTCATTGTCATCGGCGAAGCGGGCGAGCATTTCCGGAATCGGCCGGGTATCGCCGCTCCAGGTCAGCGCACCCTGCAGGCGCAGGCCATAGGCAGTCTCCGGCCAGTGGTGGCGCACCGGAAACACTTCCAGGCGCACGCCCTCGTGCCAGAACGCATCGCCCACCACGATCAGCTGGAACGCGTCCCAGAAGTTGGCGCCGCCCTCGGCCAGCACGTTCGGGTAATCGCCGATGCGCTTGTGCAGGAGCGGCACCACCGTCGCCGGCACGTACAGGCGCACCTTGCCGCGCCGCTGCCCACTGAAGAAGGTGTCGACGAACAACCGTTCGAAGCCGGCCACGTGATCCAGGTGCACATGGGTGACGAACAGCGCCTGCGGCATGTGCCCGTAGTGGCCCTTGAACGCGGTCAGGCCCTCACCACCACAATCGATGGTCAGCCACGGCCTCCCCTCGCGCTCGATCACCGACATCGGCGAGCCCAGCTCGACCGCCGACGCATTGCCGACGCCGAGGAAACGCAACGACCAGTCCATCAGGTGCCCCGGTTCCAGGCCATGTCATAGGCGCGGCGCAGCCGCATGTAGTCCTTCTGCACGTCTTCCATGCTGCGCTCGCCGCGCAGCTTGACCAGCGAGCGCAGCAGGCGCTTCAGATTGCGCTCGCGCCAGGCGGTGGCCGGGATGCGGATCACCCCGCGGTCGAAGTCGATCAACCAGCCATGACCATTGCCATCGAACAGGATGTTGTGCGCATTGAGGTCGGCATGATCCAGCCCGGCCCGGTGAAAGCGGGCGATCAATCGCCCGGTTTCTTCCCAAGGCGCTCCACGGCCGGCAACCAGCGCGCGATCGGCCAGCGAGCGCACGCCCTCGATCCGCTCCATCAGGATCGCCGCCCGGTAGCGCAGGCCCTCGCGCATGTAGAACGCCGCCAGGGGCCGGGGTACCGGCAGCTTCTTCTCGCGCAATGCGCGCATCAGCCGGAATTCGGCGAAGCTGCGGGTCCGATCGGCGCCGCGCCAGAGGTACTGGTCATGGCTGATTTTCGCCGCCAGGCCGCCGCGCAGGTAGTGGCGCAGGACGCTGGTACCGAACGGCGCATCGATGAACCAGGCGCTTCCACGGCCACCCTCGCCGACCGGCCGGGCCTTGCTGCCCCAGTGCTGGGGCGAGAACAGGTCGGCCTCGGCTTGCCGCAGCCGCTCGCGGTCGAACAGAATGGCCCCGATGCCGCGACCCTCGCGGCATGGCGTCAGCGCTTCATTGGCGTCGAATGCGACCATTTCTTTGAGTCTAACAACACATGGCATCAGCGTCCTCCTCATTGTGCCTCCTGCGCCTGTCCGCACTCGGCGATGTCACCCACGTGGTGCCCTTGGTGCGCACGCTGCAGGCTGCGCGGCCGGACACGCCGATCCACTGGATCATCGACAAGGCCGGTCACAAGCTCCTCGAGGGCCTGCCCGGCGTGACCTTCCATGCCTATGACAAGAAGAGCGGCATGGCCGGCGTCAAGGAGCTGCGCAAGCAGCTGCCGCCGGGTCGCTTCGAGGCACTGCTGCAGATGCAGGTCGCGTTCCGCGCCAACCTGCTGTCGGCGTTCATTCCGGCCGAACGCCGCATCGGCTATGACCGCAGCCGCTCCAAGGACCTGCATGGTCTCTTCATCAACGAACGCATTCCCGACCGCCCCGGCATCCACGTGCTCGACGCCATTGGCAGCTTCTGCGAGCCGATGGGCCTGCGCCAGACCGAGGTCAGCTGGGACCTGGCCGTGCCGCCGGCGGCCTCTGATTGGGCCGCCGCGCAGTGGAAGGACGATGGCCGTCCGGTGCTGATGATCTCGCCGTGCTCCAGCCACGTGCGCCGCAACTGGTACGCCGACCGCTATGCCGCCGTTGCCAGCCACGCCGCACAGCGTGGCTGGAAGGTCGTGTTGTGTGGCGGCCGCAGCGAACTGGAGCGCAGCATGGCCGACGCCATCCTGGCGCAGTTGGATACACCGGCGCTGGACCTGGTCGGCAAGGACACGCTCAAGCAGCTGCCTGCCCTGCTTGCCCGCGCCAACCTGGTGATGACCCCGGATTCGGGCCCGATGCACATCGCCAATGCCATGGGTGCCAAGGTGCTGGGCCTGCACGCGGCCAGCAACCCGCACCGCAGCGGCCCCTACTCGGACCGCCGCTACTGCGTGGACCGCTACGACGACGCCGCGCGCAAGTATCTGGGCAAGCAGGCTGCCGACTTGAAGTGGGGCACCAAGATCGAGTTCGATGACGTGATGGAACTGATCAGCGTCGAAGACGGTATCGCTGCGTTCGAACGCTACGTCGCCGACCACCTGGGGTGAGCGACAGTCGCCATCCACGCATGGCGTGGATCTCCCCTTTGGCCGGGATTACGCGCGCTGCGCGTAATCCTGGTACGACTTCTCTTCCACGTACGCCGAACCGAGCGCCAGGTTGATCGCCTTCTTGATGCGCGCGCGCTCATCGTTGCGCAGGTAGACGCTGCGCGCCAGGTCGATGAAGCCCTGGTCGAACGCCTGCGCCTTCTCCTTCAGGCGGATGTCGTCCTCGATATCCCACAGCTGCTCGTTGACCGCCTTCAGCTCGGCACGCAGCTTGGCGATGTCCTTCACCGCCGCCGGGTGCGCCATCCAGGTCTGCTCCAGCGCCGACAGCTCCTTGCGCACGTTGGCCAGCTTGCCTTCGTCGCTGATGCGCTCGGACTTGATCTGCAGGATCGAGATCTTGTCCAGCAACTCGCCGAAAGAAACGGGGACGAGGATTTCAGCGGTCATGGGGAAAGCTCCAGCAGGTGAGGCAGGCAGTTTAACTCGCAGCTCGCGATGGAATGGGTAGATCCACGCATGGCGTGGATGTACAGATGCATCTGGAGCAACAAGCCCCTCTGTTGAGAGGCTGCCCCGACAGGGGCGGGGAGAGGCAGGCAAAGGGAGGGGCCCATAGGTTGCGCAGCAACGTGTGGGGCGACGCGCAAAGCGCGTCGCGTCCCGCGCCAGATAAAAGAAAAAGGGCCGCCTTTCGGCAGCCCTTTTTCTTTTATCTGGCGGAGAGGGGGGGATTCGAACCCCCGAGGCGCTATAAACGCCTGCCTGATTTCGAGTCAGGTACATTCAACCACTCTGCCACCTCTCCGGGTGGTCCCCGGCGGACCGGGGACGCGCATCATACGAGGAAGTGAGGCCGACGACAAGTCATTACGAACAACCCGATGAAAATTTCCCGGGTGCATGCCTTGCCGGATCCCGGCCACCACCCGATGATGCCCGTCTCCCCCGCAATACCGCGCCCGTTGCCCACCATGATCGAATTCGGACATCTCACCCATCCCGGCATGCGCCGCGAGCTCAACGAGGACACCTACTACGGTGACAGCGAGCTCGGCCTTTGGCTGGTGGCTGATGGCATGGGCGGGCACGCCTGCGGCGAGGTCGCCAGCGCGCTGGCACGCGAGGCCATCGTGCGCGAGATCCGTCGCGGGGCACCGCTGGCGCAGGCCATCCGTACTGCCGATGAAGAGATCATCCGCGCCTCGCGCCGCCGCAACGACACCCTGCCGATGGGCACCACCGTGGTGGCCGCACGCGTGCACGGCAACCGCTATGAAGTGGCGTGGGTCGGCGACAGCCGTGCCTACCTGTGGCGCGACGGCCAGCTGGCCCAGCTCAGCCAGGACCACAGCGTAGTGCAGGAACTGGTCACCCAGGGCAATCTCACCGCCGAACAGGCGCGTGCGCATCCGCACCGCAACGTCGTCACCCAGGCACTGGGCGTGACCGATCCAGCGCATCTGAACGTGGCCACCACCAGCGGCGAACTGCGCCCGGGCATGCAATTGCTCCTGTGCAGTGACGGCCTCACCGAGGAAGTGGACGACCGCGGCATTGCCCGCACCCTCGCCTTCGAGGATGCCAGCGCGCAGGAATGCGTGGATACGCTGGTCGCGGCCGCGCTCGATGGCGGTGGCCGCGACAACATCAGCGTGATCCTGGTGCGCTGCCACTAACCGGTAGATCCACGCCACGCGTGGATACGGCGCTGCCGGCCAGCAGCCGGCACTACCCCATCCCAGGCATTACACGCTGGCAGGCTCTTCCACCTTCGGGCCATCCCACAGCGCGTGGCCGGCCTTCTTGCGCAGCCGCTCCAGGCGTGCGGTGTGCGCTTCCAGTTCCGACGGCGTGGCCACCACGCGCGGGCGCGGCAACAGCTTGCTGGTATCGAAGGCCAGCAATGCCGCACCGGCAGCGCCGGCATCGTCATCGCCCAGCCCGAAACCGATCTCCTCCTGGCCCGAGGTCAGGGCGATGTAGACGTCGCCCAGGATCTGCGCATCGAGCAGGCCGCCGTGCAGTGCGCGGTGCGAATTGTCCACGCCCAGCCGCCTGCACAGCGCATCCAGCGAGTTGCGCTGGCCCGGGAAGCGCTCGCGCGCCATCACCAGGGTATCGATCACGGTGCAGCGGTCGGTGATCTTCCCGTACTGCGGCCCCAGCAATGAAAGCTCGTTGTCGAGGAAGCCCAGGTCGAACGCCGCGTTGTGGATGATCAGCTCGGCGCCATCGATGAACGCCAGGAACTCGTCGGCGATCTGCGCGAAGTCCGGCTTGTCATCAAGGAACTCCAGGGTCAGGCCGGTGACTTCCTGCGCGCCCTGTTCGAACTCGCAGTCCGGCTTGATGTACTGGTGGTAGTTGTTGCCGGTCGGTCGGCGCTTGAACAGCTCCACACAGCCGATTTCAACGATGCGGTTGCCCTTCTTCCATTCCAGGCCGGTGGTTTCGGTATCGAGGATGATCTGACGCATGGGCTCAGTTTACCGGGCTGGAGTCGCGGATCTGGATGGCCGCATTGCGGGCCAGGGTATCCACCCGCTCGTTGTCCGGGTCACCGGAGTGGCCCTTCACCCAGCGCCAGTCGATCTGGTGGCGCAGCGTGGCCGCCTGCAGGCGCTCCCACAGCTCGCGGTTCTTCACCGGGTCGCCGCCAGCGGTCTTCCAGTTCTTGCGGATCCAGCCGGGCAGCCACTGGGTCAGGCCCTGCCGCACATACTGCGAATCGGTGTAGAGCACGATGTTGCACGGCTCGGTCAGCGACTCCAGGCCGGAGATGGCCGCCATCAGCTCCATCCGGTTGTTGGTGGTGTGCGCTTCGCCGCCGCTCAGTTCACGCTCGTGGCCCTTGTAGCGCAGCAGCGCAGCCCAGCCGCCGGGGCCGGGATTGCCAAGGCAGGAACCGTCGGTGTGGATTTCGATGGTTTTCAATACAACTCCAGAATCAGGTAGCAACAGTGCCGTGCCAGCGCACCGGCAGCGGTTTCGGCCCGGGCAGGGCCAGCGTGCGTTTTTCGGCATGGAACAGGCAGGCCGCGCGCAGTGGTGCCCAGCCGCCGGGACGACGGCTGCCGCCGCCCTGCCAGAGCGGACCGAGGTAGCGCATATCGTCGCACTCCAGGCCATGGCGGCCGAGCAGCAGGCGGATCCGCTGCGGCGTGCGCACCACCAGCCCATGCTGGCGCCAGCGCGTGCGGTACGGGCTGAACGGATTGAGGCTGCTCAGCCACAGGTGGCCGCCCGGCATCAGCACGCGTTCGCACTCATCCAGCAGCTGGTCCGCATCGGCCGCGACCACATGCTGCAGAACGATGGCGTTGACGCTCTCATTGGCCAGCGGCAATGGCAGGGCGCAGCGGGTGTCGCCGGCATAGCCCTGCCCCTGCCGGAACAGGCGCAGACCGCGTCCGCCCAGCTGTGCATCGTCCAGCCAGGCCGCACTTGGTGCGATCCACAGCCACGGCTGCGTCGGCAGCACCGACAGCTGCGGCAGCAGCAACTGCCGCTCCAGCACGCGCAATGCCACCGCCGGTTCGCTGTCGAACCACGGGGCCTGGCTCGCTTGACGGGTGCTCTGCAGCGCGGGCATGGTCCAATTCTATGCGACTGACTGCCCTGACCGCATTTGCGGACAACTACATCTGGATGTTGATCGACGACGATGGTGCAGCCGTGGTCGTCGATCCCGGCGATGCTGCGCCGGTGCTCGCGCTGGCCGACCAGGGCCTGCGCGTGGACAGCATCCTGCTCACCCATCACCACGATGACCACATTGGCGGCGTGCCCGCACTGCAGGCGCGTTTTCCCGGTGTGCGGGTAATCGCACCGGCCGAGGAGCGCATCCCGACGGCGACCGAGCGGGTCGGCGAAGGTGAACGCGTTCAGGCACTGGGCCGGATGTTCCACGTACTATCCGTGCCCGGGCATACCCGCAGCCACATCGCGTTTCACACTGCTGAACACCTTTTCAGCGGAGATTCGTTGTTCAGCCTGGGCTGTGGGCGCCTGTTCGAAGGTACGCCGTCCCAGCTGCTGGCATCGATGCTGAAGCTGGGTGCCCTGCCCGCGCAACTGCTGCTGTGTTGCGCTCATGAGTACACCGTGTCAAATGCCGTCTTCGCGCGGCATGTCGACCCCGCCAACGCTGCCCTGTGGCAGCGCCAAGAGGAGGCTTTGGCCATGCGCCGCGATGACCGTTCCACCCTGCCGGTAACCCTGGCCAACGAATTCGACTGCAATCCCTTCCTGCGTGTGCACACGGCGCCGATCCGTGCGTCGGTGTCGGCACACCTGGGCCGTGACGTCGTTGACGACGTCGACGTGATGGCCGGTCTCCGGCATTGGAAAGACGGCTTCCGCGCATGATGCGCCGAAGTCTGCCGCTGGCCCTGGGCCTTGTCCTGGGGCTGGCCGGAACCGCAGGCGCACAGTCGCTGGGCGCCGGCATCAGCCAGAACCTGACCGCCGCTGCGGCGCTGCCGCTGGATCCGTCCGCGCTGCCTGCGCCCTCGGTGCGCAATGGCCAGGAGATCTTCACCAGCTTCCGCGATGGCCTGGCCGAACCCAGCTGCGATGCCGAAGCCACCAGCCCGCGCTGGCAGAAGCAGTTCGCCCACGCGCCGTCCCGCCTGGCCAATCAGGATGACGACGCACTGGTGCTGTTCGGTTATGTGGTTGAAGAACTGCGCAAAGCCAACCTGCCCACCGAATTCGCCCTGATTCCCTTCGTGGAAAGCGGTTACCGGCCCAATGCCCGCAACGGCAGCGGCCCGACCGGCCTGTGGCAGTTCATCGCCACCACCGCACGCAACCATCGCGTGCCGATGGCCAACGGCTATGACGGACGCCTCTCTGCGGTCGATTCGACCCAGGCCGCGGTGCGTTACCTGAAGACCCTGCACGGCATGTTCGGTGGCGACTGGCGCCTGGCAACCATGGCCTACAACGCCGGCGAGTACCGCGTGCTGCAGTCGCTGCGCAAGGCTGGCATGAATGCGCAGAACGCCAAGCCCTCGGCGCTGCCCGGCCTGTCGCCGGTCACCTATGCCTACGTCGAGAAGCTGCATGCCCTGGCCTGCGTGCTGGAAGACGTGGAAGACCAGCCGCGCGTGATGGCCTCGCTGGACCGCACCGTGCCGGTGCTGAAGGACCACACCCTGCCGGCCGGCACCAGCGTCCAGCAATGGGCCGCACAGCGCGCCCTGGACCCGGCCAGGATCGCCCGCCTCAACCCCGCCCTGGCAGGCGGTGGCCGCGCCTCCGGCACCACTCGCGTGCTGGCGCCGGTCTCGGCCACCAATGCGACAGTAGCAGAGGCTGCCACCGCGCTGGTCGCCAGCGCCGTTCCGGTCGCCGCAGCCGCGCCAACGCCCCAGGTGGCCAAGACCGTCGCGGCCATCGCCGACCGTCCGCGCAGCCGTCGCCACACCGTGCGAAATGGCGAGTCTGCCTGGACCATCGCCCGCCGCTACGGCATGCCGGTGAAGGCCCTGCTGTCGCTGAACGGCCTGAGCGGCAGCAGCGTGCTGAAGCCGGGCGCGGTACTGCGCGTCGAAGACTGACGCGCCAGCCAAGCACTCCCTGTAGAGCCGAGCCCACGCTCGGCTTTTTCTTGCGCGGTGCGGCTGCTTCGACATGCTTCTCGTAGAGTCGAGCTTGCTCGAATGCCTCCACATGTGCAGGCGAGCAAGTTCGACTCTACGCACCCACACACCAACAAAAAAAAGGCCCGGCAATGCCGGGCCTTTCTCGCTCCTGCAAACCGATGAGGCTTACAGGTTCGCTTCGGTGGTCTGGATCACGAACTTCTTGCGCATCGCCTCGATGTAGGCCTTGGCTGCGGCCATGCCGTCGATCTGGCTCAGCTGGTCCTTCAGCTGCTTCTGCTGCTCGGCGGTCACTTCCTTGATGTCGCCCGGATTGACCTTGTTCACTGCGAACAGCAGCGCGTGGCCGTTGACGTCAACCTTGCCGTAGCTCGGCTTGCCTTCGGCCGGGACCGGTGCGCTGAAGATCGCGCGATTGATTTCCGGGGTCGGCACCGGCTGGCTGCGCGGCAGGCCCGGCATCGGGCTCAGCTGCAGCTTCTCGCTGGCGGCCAGCGACTGCAGGGTGGCGCCGGCCTTCAGCTTGGCCAGCACGGCGTCGGCCGCCTTGTCGCTGGCCTGGCGCTGGCGGTCGGCGCGGATCGCGGCGATTACCTGCTCGCGGGCCTTGTCCAGCGGCATCGCTTGTTCCGGGGTGTGTGCAGCCACGCGGATGACCACGCTGTGGTTGGTGGCGCCACCCAGGGCGATCGGGTCGCTGGCGGTGCCGTCCTGCACCAGCACGTCGGAGAACGCGGCACGCAGCACGGCCGGATCGGTGGCAATACCGCTGGCGGTGGCACGGGTGATCGGGCCCAGAGTCTGCAGCGGCAGGTTCACTTCCTTGGCCGCAGCGGCCAGATCGCTCGGGCTCTTGTTGATGGCGTCGACCAGGCGACCAGCCAGCTCGTTGAAACCGCGCTCGCCGTCGGCCTTCAGCTGCTCTGCGGCGAGCGTGTCACGCACTTCCTCGAACGACTTGCCTTCGCCACCGCGCACGGCGGCGACCTTGATGACGTGGTAACCGAAGTCGGTCTTCACCGGGCCGATAACGTCCCCCGCCTTGGCGGCGAACAGGGCGTCTTCGAACGGCTTGACCATTGCGCCACGCTCGACCCAGCCCAGGTCACCGCCCTGGTCCTTCGAACCCGGATCTTCCGAGTTGGCCTTGGCCAACGCGGCGAAGTCGGCGCCGGCAGCCTTGGCCTCGGCAGCGATCTTGTTCGCCTTGGCTTCGGCACCGTCACCGGTCAGCAGGATGTGCGAGGCCTGGCGCTGTTCCGGCGAGGTGAACTTCGCCTTCTCGTCTTCATAGCGCTTGCGCAGGGTGGCTTCGTCGGCCGCGGTCGGCGCCGGCAGGTTGCCACCGTTGATCTCGACGTACTCCAGCGACACGCTCTCGGCCTGGCGGAAATCCTTGCCATGGCTGTCGTACCACTGCTTGATCTGCGCGTCGGTGACCGGCGCGGTATCGGCCGGCACTTCCGGCAGCGCAGCCAGCTCGACGTCGCGGGTTTCACCCAGCAGCTTCAGCAGGCGCTCGGTTTCGGCCTGGGTAACGAAGCCGGAGTTCTGCAGGCCGGAAGGAATCACCGACTGCTGCAGGCTCTCACGCACCAGTTCCTGGAACTGGGTGGGGGTACGCGGCGGATTGCCGCCGGCCAGGGCCAGGCGGTAGTTGTTCTCGCTGAACTTGCCGTTCGAATCGAGGAAGGCCGGAATGGTGGTGATGTACTCACGCACCGCGCCATCGCCGATCACGACACCAGCCTGCTCGCCGACCAGGCGCACGACCTGCTCATCGATCAACTGATCGAGCACGGCCATCTTGCTTTCAGTGCTCTCGAACGCGCGCGGGTCGAAGTTCTCGCCCTGCTGCTGGCGCTCACGCATGCGCTCCTGTTCGAAGCGGGTGCGGAAATCCTGCGCACTGATCTCATGGTGCTGCCACAGCATGCGCACCGGCCACCACGACGGGGCCGAACGCCACCAGGTCGGAGGCGCGGAAACCTTGGCCACGTTCTGTGCGCCAACGCCACCGAGATAGCTGTTGTCGATCACGAACAGGAACGGAATCATCAGCAGCCCCAGGATCACAGTGACGATCCAGCCTGAGGTCTTGTCGCGGAGTTTCTGCAGCATGGTGAGGAATCACAAGGCCTGATTGGCGAGCCCGGCAGTGTAACCCGCTTCGTCGCAGGGACCAAAAGCAGCCCCGGCGCGGCCTGCGCCGCATCCTCGCAGCAACCCGCCACTGGCAGATGCATGCCTCGCGTCCGACCGCGCGAACAACACAAAGAAAAAGCCCCCGGCTTGCGCCGAGGGCTTTTAAAGTTGGCGGAGCGGACGGGACTCGAACCCGCGACCTCCGGCGTGACAGGCCAGCATTCTAACCAGCTGAACTACCGCTCCGCGCTTGAACTTTGCAGGCGCCCAGTATATCCGAAGACACCCTGGAAACCCAGCCCGATGAACACTTTTTTCAAAGTTTTTTCACAGGGACTTAAGAATTCTGCAATGGCGGAGCGGACGGGACTCGAACCCGCGACCTCCGGCGTGACAGGCCAGCATTCTAACCAGCTGAACTACCGCTCCGTTCTTGCAAAAAACGTTTCGTCTTCCTCCCGGACCTGCCGGGGAGAAGACAAGGCCCCCAGCTTTCGACTGGGGGCCTCGATGTAATGGCGGAGCGGACGGGACTCGAACCCGCGACCTCCGGCGTGACAGGCCAGCATTCTAACCAGCTGAACTACCGCTCCGCATTGTTACCTTCTTTGTTTTCTGCCGATCTGGACCGGGGAGAAAACAAAGCCTCCAGCTTTTGGCCGGAGGCCTCGTTGAATGGCGGAGCGGACGGGACTCGAACCCGCGACCTCCGGCGTGACAGGCCAGCATTCTAACCAGCTGAACTACCGCTCCACACTCAAACTTTTACCGCGGTGCTGTGGTGGGTGCTGAGGGTTTCGAACCCCCGACCCTCTCCGTGTAAAGGAGACGCTCTACCGCTGAGCTAAGCACCCCAGCGAGCCGCTTAGTTTACAGCATCCTTCAGGGCCTTACCAGCCTTGAACGACGGATTCTTCGAAGCAGCGATCTTGATGGTGTCGCCGGTCTTCGGGTTGCGGCCGGTGCGGGCAGCACGGTCGCGGACCTGGAAGGTACCGAAGCCAACCAGGGTGACCGCATCGCCGTCCTTCAGCGCCTTGGTGACGGCAGCAACGACGGCATCGACAGCGCGGCTGGACTCGGCCTTGGTCAGGTCGGCAGCTTCAGCAACGGCATCGATCAATTCGGTCTTGTTCATTCTTTACAACTCCTTTGGCGGTGGGTTCCGCAGATTCGACAGGGAAGCAACCGCACGCCTTCTGCATGCGGCCGCCATGTGGAAACGGTTCGCTGATTCAGTCATCGCCGACAGCGATCACTCATTCGCGAGTGCTGCTTTTATACCAGTGGCCCTACCCCCACGCAAGCTGGAAAGCCAGCAACGACGCGGGTTTCAAGCCATTGGACAGCGCGCGTCAATGCTTGACGCGCGCGCTTCCACTCGGTTTGGCCTTGCTACGCACCGTGACGCGTTGCGCACTCTTGCGCGCCTTCTTCGGTGCCAGCGGACGCTCCAGCGCCAGGTCCAGGACTTCTTCGATGTACTTCACCGGCACGATCTGCAGATCGCGGGTGACGCTGGCCGGGATGTCGGCCAGGTCCTTGCGGTTCTCTTCGGGGATGATGACGGTGCGGATACCGCCACGCAGTGCGGCCAGCAGCTTCTCCTTCAGGCCACCGATGGCAGTGACGCGACCACGCAGGGTGATCTCGCCGGTCATCGCCACATCGGCACGCACCGGCACCTTGGTCAGCATCGACACCAGCGAGGTGACCATCGCTGCACCGGCGCTGGGGCCGTCCTTCGGCGTGGCGCCATCGGGCACGTGCACGTGCACGTCGTGCTTCTGCAGGAAGTCGCTGTCGATGCCAAAGCCCACCGCACGCGAACGCACCACCGACAGTGCCGCCGACGCCGATTCCTTCATCACGTTGCCGAGCTGGCCGGTCAGGATCAGCTGGCCCTTGCCCGGCACCAGCGTCGATTCGATCTGCAGCAGATCGCCGCCCACCTCGGTCCAGGCCAGGCCGGTAACCAGGCCGATCTCGTTCTCTTCCTCGGCGCGACCGAAGTCGAAGCGACGCACGCCCAGGTACTTGTCCAGGTTCTTGCCGGTCACGCTGACCAGCGCCTTGGACTTCTTCGCGCCCTTCTTCGCCTTCACCGGCTGCGGGCCGGCCAGCGCGATTTCCTTCACCACCTTGCGGCAGATCTTGGCGATCTCGCGCTCCAGGTTGCGCACGCCCGATTCGCGCGTGTAGTAACGCACGATGTCCTGGATGGCATCAGCGCCGATTTCCAGCTCTTCCGGCTTCAGGCCGTTGGCCTTGATCTGCTTGGGCGACAGGTAACGGGTGGCGATGTTGAGCTTCTCATCCTCGGTGTAGCCGGGGATGCGGATCACTTCCATGCGGTCCAGCAGCGGGCCCGGAATGTTGAGTGAGTTCGAGGTGGCCACGAACATCACTTCGGACAGGTCCAGGTCCACTTCCAGGTAGTGGTCGTTGAAGGCGTTGTTCTGCTCCGGATCGAGCACTTCCAGCAGCGCCGACGACGGATCGCCACGGAAGTCCATCGACATCTTGTCGATCTCATCCAGCACGAACAGCGGGTTCTTGCTGCCCACCTTGTTGAGGTTCTGCACGATGCGGCCGGGCATCGAACCGACGTAGGTGCGGCGATGGCCACGGATCTCAGCCTCGTCGCGTACGCCGCCCAGCGACATGCGCACGAACTTGCGGTTGGTGGCCTTGGCGATGGACTGGCCCAGCGAGGTCTTGCCCACGCCCGGCGGACCAACCAGGCACAGGATCGGCCCCTTCATCTGCTTCACCCGCGACTGCACTGCCAGGTACTCAAGGATGCGTTCCTTGACCTTCTCCAGGCCGTAGTGATCGGCGTCCAGGGTGTCCTGCGCGGCCTTCAGGTCCTTGCGCACCTTGCTGCGCTTCTTCCACGGCACGCCCAGCAACCACTCAAGGTAGTTGCGCACCACCGCCGCTTCGGCGGACATCGGCGACATCTGCTTGAGCTTGTTCAGTTCGTTGCGCGCCTTGGCTTCAACAGCCTTCGGCATGCCGGCTTCGGCGATCTTGCGGGCCAGCTCTTCCAGCTCGCCCGGTGCGTCGTCGAGGTCACCCAGTTCCTTCTGGATGGCCTTCATCTGTTCGTTGAGGTAGTACTCGCGCTGGCTCTTCTCCATCTGCGACTTCACGCGGCCGCGGATGCGCTTTTCCATCTGCTGCACGTCGATCTCGCCGTCGACCAGGCCGACCAGCATCTCCAGGCGGTCGCCCACCGCCAGCGTTTCCAGCAGGCGCTGCTTGTCAGACAGGCGCACGCTGATGTGCGCGGCAATGGTGTCGGCCAGACGCGCCGGCTCATCGATGCCGGACAGGGTCTGCAGCAACTCCGGCGGCAGCTTGCGGTTGGTCTTCACGTACTGCTCGAACAACGACATCAGCGAGCGGGCGATCGCCTCGACCTCGCGCGCTTCGCGTTCGTCGGTGGCGTCGATCTCCACGGCCTGGCCATGCAGCGAGCCGTTGCGCTCGTCGACGTGGGTCACCTGCACGCGCGACAGGCCTTCGACCAGCACCTTGATGGTGCCGTCGGGCAGCTTCAGCAGCTGCAGCACCTGCGCCAGCGTACCGACCTGGTAGAGGTCGGCCGCATGCGGGTCATCGGTCTCGGCCGACTTCTGCGCCAGCAGCAGGATGCGCTTGTCCGCTTCCATTGCCTGTTCGAGCGCGTGCATGGACTTGTCACGGCCGACGAACAGCGGGATGACCATGTGCGGGAACACCACTACGTCGCGCAGCGGCAGGACCGGCAGGTCGAGGGTTTCACTTGGGGAACGGGCCATGGGGGCTCCAGGGAAGGGGAAAACCGCCTCCGGGAGGGCATCTTCCGGAGACAAAAAAAGCCGATGGCCCCGTTATGGGGCCATCGGCTTTCAGATGCAAGGCGTTCGTTTAAAATCCTTTCAAATCAAAAACTTGAAAGGATCACTCGGCGCCTGCGGCCTTCTGTTCGGGGGCCGCCGGGGTCTGGTAGATCAGGTACGGCTCGGACTTGTGCTCGATCACCGACTCGTCCACCACCACCTTGCTGACGTTTTCCTGCGACGGCAGGTCGTACATGGTGTCCAGCAGAACCGATTCGACGATGGTGCGCAGGCCACGGGCGCCGGTCTTGCGCTTGAGCGCCTTCCTGGCAATGGCCGACAACGCGTCCGGACGGAACTCCAGCTCGACGTTCTCCATCTCGAACAGCTTCTTGAACTGCTTGGTGATGGCGTTCTTCGGCTCGGTCAGGATCTTGATCAGGGCCGGCTCGTCCAGCTCCTCCAAGGTCGCCACCACCGGCAGGCGGCCGACGAACTCGGGGATCAGGCCGAACTTGATCAGGTCTTCCGGCTCGACTTCAGCCAGCACCTTGCCCACTTCCTGCTTGCGCTCGGCGCTCTTCACCTTGGCGCCGAAGCCGATGCTGCCGACGTCGGTGGAACGGGCCTGGATCACCTTGTCCAGCCCGGCGAACGCGCCGCCGCAGATGAACAGGATGTTCTTGGTGTCCACCTGCAGGAATTCCTGCTGCGGGTGCTTGCGGCCGCCCTGCGGCGGAACGCTGGCCACGGTGCCTTCGATCAGCTTCAACAGGGCCTGCTGCACGCCTTCGCCGGACACATCGCGGGTGATCGACGGGTTCTCGCTCTTGCGCGAGATCTTGTCGATTTCATCGATGTAGACGATGCCCTGCTGTGCCTTCTCGACGTCGTAGTCGCACTTCTGCAGCAGCTTCTGGATGATGTTCTCCACGTCCTCGCCCACGTAACCGGCTTCGGTCAGCGTGGTGGCGTCGGCCATGGTGAACGGCACGTTGAGCAGGCGGGCCAGGGTCTCGGCCAGCAGCGTCTTGCCCGAACCGGTCGGGCCGACCAGCAGGATGTTCGACTTGGCCAGTTCGACCTCGTCGTTCTTCTGCCGGCTTTCGATGCGCTTGTAGTGGTTGTACACAGCCACGGCCAGGGTACGCTTGGCACGGTTCTGGCCGATCACGTACTGGTCGAGGACCTCGAGGATCTCGCGCGGCTTGGGCAGCGAGCTGCGCGCCGACTGCGCCTTTTCCTCAAGTTCCTCACGGATGATGTCGTTGCACAGCTCCACGCATTCATCGCAGATGAACACGCTCGGACCCGCAATCAGCTTGCGCACTTCATGCTGGCTCTTGCCGCAGAAAGAGCAGTAGAGGATCTTGCCGGTGTCCGTGGAACGACCTTGGCGGTCTTCGCTCATGCTTCGCTTACCCAGTTACCCCACCCGCTGAACGGGGGTTCGATTCGAGAATAGCACAGGGCCGGAGGGACACCAGTCCCGCCCGACCCTGCAGGAACGGGACCTCCAGGGCCCCGTGATGATGGCTCAGCCGGCCTGGATCGACTCATCCGGACGACGCTCCAGAACCTGGTCGACCAGACCATAGGCCTGTGCCTCGAACGCGCTCTTGAAGTTGTCGCGCTCGGTGTCGCGGGCGATCGTCTCCAGCGACTGGCCGGTGTGCTTGGCCAGCACTTCGTTCAGGCGCGAACGCAGGGTCAGGATCTCACGCGCGTGGATGTCGATGTCGGTGGCCTGGCCCTGGTAGCCACCCAGCGGCTGGTGGATCATCACGCGCGAGTTCGGCAGCGCATAGCGCTTGCCGGCTTCGCCCGCGGCCAGCAGCAGGGCGCCCATCGAGGCGGCCTGGCCGATGCAGGTGGTGCTCACATTCGGCTTGATGTACTGCATGGTGTCGTAGATCGCCATACCGGCGGTGACCACGCCACCCGGCGAGTTGATGTAGATGTTGATGTCCTTTTCCGGGTTTTCCGATTCCAGGAACAGCAACTGCGCCACCACCACGTTGGCCATGTGATCGTCAATCGGGCCCACCAGGAAGATCAGGCGCTCCTTCAACAGGCGCGAATAGATGTCGTAGGCACGCTCGCCGCGGCTGGTCTGCTCGACCACCATCGGAACCAGGTTCAGGGCTTTGGTTCGGTTGTCCATTACGTGAGGTACCTATCTTGGGGGAAAACAACCCCGCGCCGGGACAGGCGCGGGGCATCCGGTGATCCGCCCGGACTTACTGGCGGATCGCGTCCTGGAACGACAGCTTTTCTTCAGTGTGCTGGGCACGCTCGGCGATCCAGTCGATCACCTGCTCTTCCATCACTCGGTTCTGCAGGCCAGACATCAGCTGGGGGTCGTTGCGGTACATCTCAATGACCTGTTCCGGCTCTTCATAGGTCGAAGCGATCAGGCGCATCGTTTCGTTCAGGCGCTTGGCTTCCAGGCGCAGATCGTTGACGCGGGCCACTTCACCGACCAGCAGACCGACCAGCACGCGCTTGGCGGCAGCATCCTTGAAGCCTTCATGGGCATCGGCCGGGATCTCACCGACGTTCTGGCCATTGCGGCGGATCTGCTCGACCTGCTGGGCCAGCATGGCGCGGGCTTCGTTCTCGACCAGGCGCGGCGGCATCTCCACCGAGGCATAGGCGGCGATCAACTGCTCGCCCACTTCACGGCGCAGGCGGTTCATCAGGGCGCCCTTCAGCTCGCGCTCCAGGTTGGCGCGGATGTCGCTGCGGAACTGCTCGACGTCGCCGCCCTTCACGCCGAAGCTCTTGATGAAGGCTTCGTCTACCGCCGGCACGACCGGCTCGGACACTTCGGCGACCTTGACGGTGACCTGCACGGTTTTGCCAGCCAGCACCGGCACGCGCCAGTCCGCCGGGAACTCGACGTCCAGCGTCTTTTCTTCACCCTTAGCCAGGCCGACCAGGCCCTTTTCGATGGTTTCGAACATCATGCCCTGGCCGAGCACGATCGAACCCTTCTCGGTGCCCTCGGCCGGCAGGCGCTCTTCGCCGGCCTGCGACCAGGTTTCCACCGCGACCAGGTCACCGTCCTGCGCGCCACGGCTGACCGGGGCCCAGGTGCGACGCTGGTTCTGCAGGTTCTCGATCATCTGGTCGATGTCGGCATCGGTGATCTCGGCGCTGTGGCGCACGACGGTCAGCTTGCTGACGTCGATGTCGCCGAAGTCCGGCACCACTTCCACAGTGGCGACGAAGGAGAATTCACCTTCGTCACCCTTGTCGATGCGCGGGCTGCCGACGATGCGCAGGTCGTGCTCGCGCACGGCCGCGTCGAAGGTCTCGCGCAGCAGGCCATCCAGCGCCTCGCCACGGACCTGCGCGCCGAAGCGCTGCTCGATCACCTTGGCCGGCACCTTGCCCGGACGGAAACCCTTGATGCGGGTTGTACGGGCGATTTCGCCCAGGCGGCCGACGATGTGGCTCTGCAGACGGTCTTCCGGCAGCGAGAAGCTCAGGCGGCGTTCCAGGTTGCCGGTGGATTCGATCGAAGCTTGCATGTTGACTCCTGCCACCGGTGGCCCAGGCCCCCGGCTCGATGATTGGGATGAAACGGTTGTAAGGACACGACGTCTGGGACGCGCCTGCTTGCCGCAGCCCTTTAGTTTCGCCCAATTTGGCCTGCACTGCCAGCGCGTGCCGGTCAAGGGGCGCAGATGGCCCAATCAGGGCGGGGACAGGCCGGCACTGGTGCGAAAGGGGGGACTCGAACCCCCACGCCTTGCGACACTGGAACCTAAATCCAGGGCGTCTACCAATTCCGCCACTTTCGCGTGGCCGGCACAGGGATTCATTGTCGCAGGCGGGGCTGGAAAGCGAAAGGCATGACAAAGATGAATGTGCGCCCGTCCCGCAATCCAAGCGCGCAAGGCAGGTCGTGCGACAGCCAGAGGGCCCGGAGGACCGGGGCCATTCCGGGCCCGGCAGGTTACTTCACCGGCGCGACCAGCTCCGCGCCCGCCTTGTCCACTTTGTGTACCTCGACGCCCTGCCCATCGGTCGAATGGCGAATCTCCACATCGGCCGCCGCCGGATCGGCGGGCGTCGCACCCGTTTCACCGGCATGCATGCCAGTTCCGGCCTGCTGCGTGGGAATCGAATCGGTACCGGCCGGCCGCTCGACCGTGCGGGAGGGATCCTGCTCCGGCGTTTCGCTTCTGCCGCAGGCCGACAATGCCATCACCAACAGGCCCGCTCCAACCAGCTTCGTGCTTCGGTTCACTCGCAACATCGACGTGCTCTCCAACATGCGCTTTGCGCGGAACATCCATTGGGAGTGATGCAGCGCGCGCCCGGTGAGATGCAGAGCACAGCATTGAAAACACTGATGACGCATGCAACCCGGTTTCAGGCATCCCTGGTGGATCCACGTCATGCGTGGATGTGCGACTACAGCTGATCGCCCGAGCGCAGGCAAGAAAAAAGCCACTTGGCGGACCAAGTGGCTTTTGTCTGGTGGGCTGTCAAGGATTCGAACCTTGGACCTATTGATTAAGAGTCAACTGCTCTACCAACTGAGCTAACAGCCCGAAATCGGGGCGCGAATTATGACCCGATCCGCTCGGTGGGCGCAAGCACTTTTTTCAACAGCGTTGAAAGCAGCACTACGATCCCGCTCCCGCAGAAGACCCGCACCAGGCGGGACTCCGCAGCGTGTCCGCCATCGAATCGAAGGGGTCACACTTATAAGAAAAAAGCCACCTGGCATGCCAGGTGGCTTCTGTCTTGGTGGGCCGTCAAGGATTCGAACCTTGGACCTATTGATTAAGAGTCAACTGCTCTACCAACTGAGCTAACGGCCCGTGAAACTCAGACGCACATTGTAGCGTGCCTTCTGTTTATTGCAATACCGTGTCGGCTGCGCCGATGCGGTTGAATCAGTGGGGTGGCTGAGGGGATTCGAACCCCCGACCACCGGAATCACAATCCGGTACTCTAACCAACTGAGCTACAGCCACCACTGAAACTTTCGTCCCTGCATCGATACCACTGACACCTGGACTTGATGCGTTGCGACCGGGTGGAACCAGAAGTCCGTCCCCCGAAGCGAGTCCGGCATTTTCCGGGAGCCGCAAGGGAATTGCAAGCACTTCTTCACATTGATGTGCAGGGGCAGGGCCAAGGCTTGCCGTTCTCCCCCACCCCTTGTTCAACCCAACGTTGCCACTGCTGCGTCGGCAGTCACCACACCACACCTGGTGGACGGTGGATCAGAGGGCGGTGCCCATTTGGAGCATCGCGTTGAACGATTCCGCATTGCCGGGAAACGCGGCAAGTGACCGACGACGCACCGCATTGCTCGGGTGTTGATCTTCGACAGAGAAGATGAGGCACCGCGACCCATCGGCGACATCAAACCGCCAACAAGCCGCATGCGCCTGGAAATGACCAGATGCCGCGTGCCATCGCGGTCCTCGATGTTGAGGTCCTACGCACCGATCGCGTCGAACAACGCCTGGAAGCAGCCCAGCCACCCGCTTCGCCTGACTCGCGCCTGCCCGTCTCGCCCGCTTTCGCCGAGTGAACAAAAAGTGAATGAATCGTGAACAAATCCGGAATGGGAATGGGGGAGATCTGTTCATGCAACGTTAGCTGCTGACATGGAACGCGGCGCTCGCGTTTGCAACCATGCCGGTTCCTGCAACGAAGGTGAGATCAGTAAATGAGAAAGCGGCTAATCGGATTCGTCACGCTGGCAGCGGCACTGGCAGTGGCAGCCGTTGCAGTGTCCAGCTATCGGCAGCAGGAGACGGCTGGCACCACACCGCAGGAATCCGACAGCAGCGGAAGCCAGCAAGGCACGCCTGCTCATGGAAAGCAGCTTCCTGCATCACGCGCAACGGCCGCACAGACGCTTGAAAGCGAGAACAAGATTCCTCGGGGCTCGTACAAGGCAGTGGGACCCAAAGCCTACGAAATCGTCAGGGGAAATGAATTCCGCCCTCCTGGTGACGCGCTCGCCCACGTCAAGCAACTGATGCAGCGCTCCGAATCTGGAGATGCCACGGCGACCTACGAAATCTATCGGACCGTCGAGCAATGCCAGACCTTCATCTCCGATCGCGCTGACAACCTGGCCGATTCAGCTGCCAGCGTCGGGGCAGGCAACTGGTTCCTGGAAAGATCCGAGCGAATCCTCAAGGAGTGCGAGTCGCTCGCTCTGGATCAGGACATCTATCACGCCGATTGGCTCTCGAAAGCCGCCGCCATGGGCTCGCAGGAAGCGATGCGCGCCTACTCACTCTCTCCAGAGAAGGCCATCGGTTCGCTTGATGACGCCATCCGTGACCCGGCGAAGCTTGAGGCATGGAAGGAGACAGCCACCGGGTATCTGCGCGAGCTGGAAGCACAGGGGAACGTCAACGTCATCAGCGACATGGCAATGGCCTACACCTACGGCGGCATCGTTCCTGCAGATCCTGTCGCCGCCCTGGCTTACACCCGCGTCCTCAACAGACTGGACCCGCGATTCGCCACAACCAATGACATTGCAACCCGTGAGAAAAACCTGAGCAGCCAACAGAAAGAAACAGCCCGCCTGTCATCCAACGAGATCTTCAAGAACTGTTGCATCCCACGATAAGGACATATTGTGAAAGCTAGACTGATTGGGATTATCCCTTCGCTTGGTAGAAGCTCCATCCCCGCCGTTGCAGGCGTCCTGCTGTTCATGGCGGCAGGGAGTGTTCAAGCGAAAAAGCTTCCTGGCGTCATCAACTGCACCGCCGGGTGCACGCTGGCAACTCCCTATCCGGACCCGGTGACCAACCAGCAGCTTTCCCAAGAGGTTGCAAAGCTCAACGACGGGCGGACAACCGTGTGGACAGCCCAGACCCGAGTCCAGTCAGGCGACGTCCTGACCGTCTGTAACGGCATTTCCTGCGTCAACTACACCTGGCGAAACGGGAAATTCGATTCCGGTGAAGTTATCTCGACCGTTCTTCCGCCCAACTCCCAGGGTGGCGGCGGCGGCGGCGGCGGTGGTGGCAGCGGTGGTGGTGGTGGCAGCGGCCCGATCGGCGGCGGCTGCTACGGCAACTGCGGCGGCGGCAAGGTACGGGTAGGCGAGCTGGAACAGATGTAACCCACCGCACCGCGACACAAAGAAAAAAGGCCAGCGCAGTGCGCTGGCTTTTTTCGTTGCTCGTTCCGCTACGACCAAGCCGCCACACTCACGGAGACGCCGAGTCAAAACGGAGCTGAATTCAGTAAGCCATTGATTTCAATGGCGCGCCCGACAGGAATCGAACCTGTAACCGCCGGCTTAGAAGGCCGGTGCTCTATCCAGTTGAGCTACGGGCGCCCAGACCGAACGGCGTCCAATCCGACATGGCGTGGGATTGGTCGGGGTAGAGGGATTCGAACCCCCGACATCCTGCTCCCAAAGCAGGCGCGCTACCAGACTGCGCTATACCCCGATCTTGCAATCCCCTCGGGCCGTGCCCGGGGAGCTCGCCATTGTCGCCAAGCGCATCGCGAACTGTCAACGCGGGATGTGCAGACCCGAAGCCTGCCACAGCGCCGAAAGCAGTCATCGGCTATGCTCGCGACCATCGGCCGGATGGCCGTCCTGACCTTCATTCGCACGGAGAACACGCATGCGCAGCGGCAACCCGGCTCTTTCCGAGTCCACCTTCCTCGACCTTGCCAGTGGCTCGGTGGTGACCAGCCCCGACCAGGCCATGACCCTCAACGGCACCGTCAACAAGACCGGCTTCCTGCTGCTGTTGACCGTGCTGACCGCCGCCTTCGCCTGGAACCAGACCATCGATGATTACGGCCAGGTCATGGCCGGCGCCAAGCTGTATGCCATGGGCGGCGCCATCGGCGGCCTGGTGCTGGCGCTGATCACCGTGTTCAAGAAGGAATGGTCGCCGGTCACCGCACCGATGTACGCGCTGGTCGAAGGCCTGTTCCTGGGCGCGATCTCGGCGCTGTTCAACGCCAAGTTCCCCGGCATCGTGTTCCAGGCGGTATTGCTGACCTTCGGCACCCTGTTCGCGCTCCTGTTCGCTTACCGCAGCGGCCTGATCAAGGCCACCGAAAACTTCAAGATGGGCGTGGTCGCGGCAACCGGCGGCATCGCCCTGCTCTACCTGGCCTCGTTCGTACTGGGCTTCTTCAACATCAACGTGCCGGTGATCCACGACTCCAGCTGGCTGGGCATCGCCTTCAGCCTGTTCGTGGTGGTCGTGGCCGCGTTGAACCTGGTGCTGGATTTCGACTTCATCGAAACCGGGGTCGCCCAGCGCGCGCCGAAGTACATGGAGTGGTATGGCGCATTCGGCCTGATGGTGACCCTGGTCTGGCTGTATGTGGAGTTCCTGCGCCTGCTGTCGAAGATCCAGCAGCGCTGAGCCGCAACATGCCATAGACGACAAAGGGCGCCTCTCCTGGCGCCCTTTTTCGTTCCTCCCTCAGCGTGCCAGCAGCACCGGCAGCGACGACGCCAGCAACGCGATGCCTGACACGGTCAGCAGGCCCAGCACGACTTGCCGGAAGCGTGCCTCGCTGATGCCGATGTAGACCCGCGCGCCCAACAACGTAGGCACCAGCATGGCCGGTGCCACGATGGCGAAATAGGGCAGCATCTGGCGGTCTACCAGACCACTGCCGACGTAGGTGGCCATGGTCACCGCAAGCATCGCCAGGTTGAAGTTCTGGATGACCGCGCGCTGCTCGTCCTTGCCGAAGCCGCGCAGCGTGCTCCACAGCGTCGGCACCGGGCCGGCAAAGCCACCGATGCCGCTGAGCACGCCACCGGCCATGCCGGCGATCGCGTCCCCGAAACGGCCTCCGACGGTGATCGGCGGCAACGAGCGCGCCATCAGCATCACCGGGCACCACAGCGCCAGGAAGCCACCCAGAAGCGCCTTGAACCAGTTCATATCGAGCTGCGGCAGCACCATCACGCCCAGCGGAATACCAGCCAATCCACCGAGCACGAACGGCAGCAGCAGGCGCAGGTTGAAGCCGCGTCGTACGGTGAACACGGCTACCAGCTGGCCAACCAGCGCGCCGAACACCGACAGCGTGGCCGCCAATCGCGGCTCCAGCCCCCACGCCCAGAACGACATCGCCACCATGCCGAAAGCGAAACCGGACAACCCCTGCACGAATCCGGCGACGATCGCACCGAGCGCGACCAGCAGATACACCGATTCCATCACCACCCTCGCTATGACCGCGCGGCTAACCTGCTGCGCCGATCTGTGCAGCGTAGTGCGCGGCGAGGTGCTCGACCAGCGCGCGCACCTTGGGGGCGAGTGCCCTGGCATGCGGATAGAGCGCGAAGTAGCGGCGCTGGCCTGCATGCCACGCTGGCAACACGCGGATCAGTCGACCGGCGCGCAGGTCTTCCTGCACGGTGAGCGCAGTGAACAGGCTGATGCCCATGCCGGCCAACGCGGCGGCATGCAGCGCCGGCGTGGCATCCACGCGCAGACGCTGGCCGGCCTCGATGCTGGCGCTGGCACCGCGCGGCCCCTGCAACTGCCATGGCGACATCGCAGGCGTAGGACTGAAGCCCAGCAGGGTGTGCTGCCGCAGGTCCGCGGCCTGCCGTGGCAGGCCGTGCCGGGCCAGGTAAGCAGGCGCCGCCACCAGGATGCGTGGACAACTGGCCAGTTCGCGCGCGACCAACTGGCTGTCCGGCAACGAAGCCGCGATGCGCAGCGCCAGGTCGAAGCCGCCGCCGACCACGTCGACCAGCTGGTCATCGGCAGAAAGATCCAGCGTCACCTGCGGGTAGCGCTGAAGGAATGAGGGCAGCCAGTGCGGCAACTCCTGGCTGGCAACCACCTGCGGCACGCTGATCCGCAGCGTGCCACTGGGCTGTGCCTGGCCGGCACGCGCATGCTCGTCCGCTTCCTGCAGCCGATCCAGCAGCGCTGCCGCTTCCCGGTAGTAATCGCGCCCGGCTTCGGTCAGCGACAGCCGGCGGCTGTTGCGATCGAGCAGGCGCACCTGCAGGTGTTCTTCCAGCTGCCGCAGTTGCCGCGACATCGCCGAATGGGTGGTACCCAGGCGCTCGGCGGCAGCAGTGAAGCTGCCTGCGTCGACGATGGCGCGCAGCGCACGCAGGGCGGCGAAGTGATCCATCGGCGGGCGGCTCCACGTGTCGGGGCCCACGGCATGCGGGCCCCACCAGCTTATCAAGCGCGGTCGCCGGCCTTGTGCACCGGCAGCGCCAGGATCGCGTCGGTACTCATGACATCGCCGAAGGTGTCTTCGATCTGCGCCAGCGAGGCGTCATGCAGCGCGCGATGACCGATGCGCTGGCCACCGGCCAGGTCCAGGTCGCGACTGGCGGTTGCATCGGATGACACGATCACCCGGTAACCACGCGGTGCGGCTGCGGCATCGCGGGCGGCACCGGCCACGCAGGCATGGGTCTGCAGGCCAGTGACGATCAGGGTGTCGATGCCGGCATCCTTCAGCACCTGGTCGAGCACGGCCGCCGAGTCACCGGCGAACACGCTGACGTTGTCCTTCTGCACCACGGTCTCGCCCTGGCGCGGCTGCAGATCACGATGGAAGGCGGCGTTGACGCTGCCCTGCGCGAACAGCGGCGCGCCGGCCGGCAGCACATGCTGCACGTGGATCACGCGGATGCCTTGGGCATCGGCAAATTCGACCACCCGCTTCGCCTGGCGCAGCGCCGCCACGCCATCGGGGATGACCATGCGGCCACCGGCAAAGCCCGAGGCGGCACTGGCATCGAAGTACTCGTTCTGGAAGTCGATCACCAGCACGGCGGTCCTGGCCGCATCCAACGAGGTCGCGACCGGTGCGCCCGCCATATGCCGGATGGTGGGATGCGCCGGCTCGGCGGCGGCCAGCGGGGACAGGGTCGCCATGCCGATCAGACTGGCCAGGCCAAAGGTATTGAGGTTCATCGTCGCGCTCCTGTGCGCTGGAAAGTGGACACAGGATGCGGAACGCGGCATGCACGGACCAGCCAGGAAAGCGCACATGATCTGTGCGTTTCTTGCACAGAAAGAAACCCCTGGAACGTCATGCTGTTGGTCTTGTGCACCTTGGTGAACACTTCTCCGCCGGTGCTGCGGGCCAGCCAGAAGGCGTAGCGAGGGTGCGCTACTGGTCAAAAGCACGTGACTACACCGCAGTGCCGTTCAGGCGCAGCACCCAAGCATGCTGACTGCCGACTACGACCTCGGCGTTGTTGTCGCCAGCACGCAAGGCCTGCTCCTGGCCGGACGCGAACTTCACCGGCACGCCGGCCAGGGTGTGCAGTTGCTGCGGCCCGCTCATACTTCCCCAGGTGAGCAACACGTACGGCCCGTGCAGCGAATACACCGGGGAATCGGCAGGAACAGCGAACACCTGCATCCAGCGCGCCTCACTCGGCGTGAGCCGGCGCAGCGGCGCTCCCTCGCGGCTCAGGCGGGACAATGCGCGTTGCGCGCGCGAGGCGGGCCAGAAGTAAACGGAGTACACAGCCACACCGAGCATATAGATCGCAACGGCGACGAGGACCCACCAGGTCGTAGAGGACATGCAGGACTCCTGCGCCCGTAGCAGTTGAGGAGCGAAAACGCAGACAGGCCCGCTTCAACGGGCCTGTCGCGCATTGCATGCATCGGTATCGGTGCACATCGGGAGTCGCGTGCCGCGTCCCGCTGTGCACATCCAGACCGCTTACAGGCGGCTGGCGATCGCCTTGGCGAAGCCCATCGTGTTGCCAGTGCCGCCGAGGTCGCCGGTCAGCGAATCCTTGGCTTCCATGGTGGCCACGATGGCCTTGCGCAGGCGCTCGGCGTTTTCCGGCTGGCCGATATGGTCCAGCATCTGCGCGGCTGCCAGCAGCAGCGCGCACGGATTGGCCTTGCCCTGGCCGGCGATATCCGGCGCGGTGCCGTGCACGGCCTCGAAGATTGCCGCGTCCTTGCCGATGTTGGCACCCGGGGCCAGGCCCAGGCCGCCCACCAGGCCGGCACACAGGTCGGAGATGATGTCGCCGAACAGGTTGGTGGTGACGATCACGTCGAACTGTTCCGGACGCATCACCAGCTGCATGCAGCAGTTGTCGACGATCATTTCCTGGAATTCGATGTCCGGGTACTGGGCGGCGACTTCACGGGCGACGTTCAGGAACAGGCCCGAGGTCGACTTGATGATGTTGGCCTTGTGCACCGCGGTGACCTTCTTGCGGCCGACACTGCGGGCCAGCTCGAAGGCATAGCGCACGATGCGCTCAGAGCCCTTGCGGGTGATGCGGGTGCCGGAGAAGGCGGTCTCGCCATCGGCCGACACTTCCTGGCCTTCAGCCAGGTAGGCGCCTTCGGTGTTCTCACGAACGGTGATCAGGTCGACGTTGTCGAAACGCGACTTGGTGTTCGGGAAGGTATGGGCCGGACGCACGTTGGCGTACAGGTCGAAGTGGCGGCGCAGGCTGACGTTGATCGAGGTGAAGCCACCACCGACCGGGGTGGTCAGCGGGCTCTTCAGCGCGACCTTGTTGCGCGCGATCGATTCCAGGGTCACCGCCGGCATCAGGTCGCCGTGCTTTTCCAGGGCCACCAGGCCGGCGTCGGCGTCTTCGTACTCCAGGCCAGTCTTGAGCTGGTCGAGCACGTACAGGGTGGCGTCCATGATTTCCGGGCCAATGCCGTCGCCGCGGATGACCGTAATTTTCTGCGTCATTGATCGATGTTCCGAACAGGGGGAAAAACGCCGTCCGGACGTGCCCGGAAACGCCGGCGCAAAGGAAGTTTCACCCGCAATTATGCCTGAGCCGGGGCCGAGGTCCCAAATAGACCATGGTCCCACTCCCCGGCTCAGGCAGAATTGCCCACGCGTTCCTCCTCTACCCCCGCCTTCGGCGCGCCCCTCCAACAAGAAGGGGCTCCTGGGTTGTTGGATCGCGGGAAAGGCCCCTCGCCGGTGCGGTAGTGCCGGCCGCTGGCCGGCAACCTCGGCCATGTCGGGTTAACGGGATGCCGGCCAGCGGCCGGCACTACCGGGAGGGCCACAGGGCCCGGTTCCCGGCCCCCGCCAGGCTCAGTGCTCGTGCGCTTCGGGGGCGGCAGCACCGCCTTCGAGCTGGTCGAGGAAGTCGACCGCTCGGCGCAGGTGCGGGATGACGATGGAACCGCCGACCACCAGGCCGACCGAGAAGGTCTCGAAGAACTCTTCGCGGGTCACCCCGGCATCCTTGCACTGGGCTACGTGGTAGCTGATGCAGTCGTCGCAGCGCAGCACCATCGAGGCCACCAGGCCCAGCAGCTCCTTGGTCTTCACATCCAGCGCGCCGGCCTGGTAGGTCTGCGTGTCCAGCGCGAAGAAGCGCCGCACCACCTGGTTCGGTTCGCCCAGGATGCGCTCGTTCATGCGCTTGCGGAAGTCGGTGAACTCGGCGATGCGGTCCTTGCTGCCGTCGTCGGCCGCGCTCATGCCTGGCCCTGCCCGGCCAGCAGCGGCTCGAGCTTGCCTTCACGGTGCAGGGCCATCATGTCGTCGTAGCCGCCCACGTGGACGTCGCCGACGAAGATTTGCGGCACGCTGGTACGGCGGGTCCTGGCCATCATCTTCTCGCGCTCGACCGGATCCAGGTCGATGCGGACCTCGGTCCACTGCTGTCCCTTGCTCTTCAGGAAGTTCTTGGCGGCTACGCAGTACGGGCAGACGGCGGTGGAATAGATGGTGATGGCGGGGGCACCGCCGGCGGTCTGGGCTGTCACGGGAAACTCCACGATGGATCGACGGTCCATATATGGTACCGGTGCGCTGGAATTTCCACGCCACGGCCGCAACACTGTGGATTAACGAATGGTTGCCCCCTGCCCTGCCACGCTTGGTGCGCCCCGCCCGAGGACCTTCTGCTTGCGAGCCCTGCTGCTGACTACCGCCGTCACCCTGGCCCTGGCCATGCCGTTGGCCCAGGCCCAGGAGAAGCTGCCCGACATCGGCTCCTCGGCCGGCGAGCTGCTGACCCCGGCGCGCCAGGCCGAGTACGGCGCGATGATGCTGCGCGAGCTGCGCAACTACGGCTACCTGCTGGACGATCCGCTGGTCAACGACTGGCTGCAGACCATGGGCACCCGGCTCGGCTCCAACAGTGACCAGCCACGCCAGCCCTACACCTTCTTCGTCATGAAGGACCGGCAGATCAATGCCTTCGCCACCCTGGGCGGCTACATCGGGGTCAATGCCGGCCTGGTGCTGACGGCCGAACGCGAAGACGAAGTGGCCGCCGTGCTGTCCCACGAAATCGCCCACGTCACCCAGCAGCACGTGCTGCGCGGGGTCGAGCGCGCGCAGCGCGACCAGATCCCGATCCTGCTCGGCATGCTGGCGGCCGTAGTGGCCGCCCAGGCCAGCAACAGCACCTCCTCGGGCAACGCGACCATGGCCGCGATCAGCTCGGGCATGGGCCTGATGCAGCAGCGCCAGATCAACTACACCCGCTCCAACGAGTCCGAGGCCGACCGCCTCGGCATCCGCACGCTGGCGCGCAGCGGCTACGACGTGGATGCGATGGCCGGCTTCTTCGAGAGGATGTCCGCAGCAATGCGCGGCAACGAGGGCGGCTACAGCGTCCCCGAGTTCCTGCGCACGCACCCGGTCAACATCACCCGCATCAGCGAAGCCAAGGCCCGCGCCGACCAGATGAAGAAGGACACGGTGCTGCTGACCACCAGTACCCCCAGCGGCGAGCGCAAGGAACGGGTGGACCCGGCCGATCCAAGCCTGGCCGAACCGCTGCTGCGTGGAAACAACCCGTTGCTGCCCAGCAGCGTGCTGCGCATTCCGATGGGCCAGCTCAGCCGTGGCGCCAGCGGCGACTTCGATTGGGCACGCGAGCGCCTGCGCGTGCTCAGCGCGGATTCCACCGCTGAGCTGGAGCGCGAGTATGCGGACATGGCCAAACGCCAGAAGGACGGCCTCAACGATGCCCAGCGCTATGGCCAGGCCCTGGCCATGATGCGCGGCGGCCGCAGCGGCGCCACGCAGGCCCGGCAGACGCTGGCGGGCCTGCTGCAGACCCGCCAGGACAACCTGTGGCTGGCGCTGGCGCTGGGTGAGGCCGAACTGCGCGCCGGGCAGACCGCCCAGGCCAACAGCCGCTTCGAGCAGCTGCTGCGCGAACACCCCAACAGCCGCCCGGTGGCGCTGACCTATGCCGAAATCCTGAACGAACAGGGCAACCGCGAGGCCGGCCAGCGCGCTCAGGCCATGTTGCGGCCTCTGCTGTCGCAAAGTGGTAACGATCCGGTCTTCCAGCAGCGTTACGCCCGCGCCAGCGAACTGGCCGGTGACAGCGTGCGGGCCAGCGAGGCCTATGCCGAGGCAGCGTTCCTCAGCGGGCGGCCGGAACAGTCGCTGATGCAGCTGCAGGCGCTCAAGCGCAATCCGGCGCTGGACTATGTGGGGCGGGCCCGGGTGGACGCGCGCATCGAAGCGATCACCCCCACCGTGCTGGAACTGCGCCGGCAGGGCGTGCAGGACCCCGATCTGGACCGCCGCTGAGCGCTGCATGACCGGCCGATGGCACTGAGCGCGGGTTCCGGCCGGTTGGTCACAAACATGTCATCAAACCGTAGTCTACTGGCACCACTCCAGTAACCGAGCCCTACGGTGTCCTCGTGCAGAAACGCATCCTGATCGTCGACGACGAGCCCGCGATCCGTGAAATGGTCGCCTTCGCCCTGCGCAAGGGCGATTACGAACCGGTCCACGCCGGCGACGCCCGCGAGGCCCAGACCGCGATCGCCGATCGCGTTCCGGACCTGATCCTGCTGGACTGGATGCTGCCCGGCACCAGCGGCCTGGACCTTGCCCGCCGCTGGCGCAAGGAGACCCTGACCCGCGAAGTGCCGATCATCATGCTGACTGCCCGTGGCGAAGAGAACGACCGCGTCGGTGGCCTCGAAGCCGGCGTTGACGACTACGTGGTCAAACCATTCTCGGCGCGCGAACTGCTGGCCCGCATCCGCGCGGTCATGCGCCGTGCCCGCGAGGACGACGAGGACGGCAGCGTCGCGGTCGGCCCGATCCGCATCGACGGCGCCGCCCACCGCGTGTTCGCCAACGACCAGCCGGTGCCGATCGGCCCGACCGAATACCGGCTGCTGCACTTCTTCATGACCCATCCGGAACGCGTCTACACCCGCGCCCAGCTGCTGGACCATGTATGGGGCGGCAGCGTGTACGTGGAAGAGCGCACCATCGACGTGCACATCCGCCGCCTGCGCAAGACGCTGGAACCGTTCAACGCCGAGAACATGGTGCAGACCGTGCGCGGCGCTGGTTATCGCTTCTCCACGTCCACCTGAGTCTCGTCGTGCCGGCGCCGCGCACCCGCGGGTGCCGGCACCGGCAACTCTGCTATAACCCTCGGTTCACCCCAGTGAACCGCCGCACTTCAACGACGAGATCGCAATGCCCCGCCACATCCGCTCTGCCTGGTTGAAGACCCTGGCCACTGTCGCCGCGGTACTGCTGTTCTCCGGACTGGTGGGGTGGTTCACGGGCCACCTGTGGTTGTGCATCGCACTGGGCGCGCTGGCGACCCTCACCTGGCACTACTGGCGCCTGCGAACCGTGCTGCGCCGGCTGACCGCGCGCCAGCGCTGGGACACCGCCGAGGAAGGCACCGGCGTCTGGAACGAGCTGGATCGCCTGCTGTACCGCAACCAGGTGGAGATGCGCGTGCGCAAGCGCCGCCTGCTGGACATGCTGCGCAGCTATCGCGCCGCGGCCGCCGCGCTTCCCGATGCGGTGGTGGTGCTGGATCGCAACAGCCAGCGTGTGCAGTGGTTCAACGAGGCCGCCACCGCCCTGCTCGGCCTGCACCATCCCGGCGACCTGGGTGAGGCGCTGGTTGAGCGCCTGCAGCCGATGCCGCTGGCGCACTGGCTGGCCGGCGGCCGCAATGCCGAGCCGATCCTGGATGTTCCCTCGCCGGTCGATCCGGCAATCCGCCTCAACCTGCGCCTGATTCCCTATTCGTCGGATTACTGGCTGCTGATCGCCCGCGACGTCAGCAAGCTGCTGCGCCTGGAACAGGTGCGCCGCGATTTCGTGGCCAACGTTTCACATGAGCTGCGCACGCCGCTCACCGTGGTCCACGGCTACCTGGACATGATGGACCCGGAAGATTTCCCGGGAACCGGACCGATGCTGGAAGAAATGCGCAAGCAGAGCCAGCGCATGGCCCAGCTGGTGGAAGACCTGTTGACCCTGTCGAGGCTGGAGTCGCAGGAGCACAGCGAGGAGGAGACCGTGGCGATGCAGCCGATGCTGGCGACGCTGCGCCGCGAGGCCGAAGCGCACAGCCAGGGCCGCCACCAGATCAGCATCGACGACCTGGCCGGCGTCGACCTGCAGGGCTCGACCAAGGAACTGCACAGCGCGTTCTCCAACCTGGTCACCAATGCCGTGCGCTACACCCCGGCCGAGGGCCGCATCGCGGTCGAGTTCCGTCGCGAAGGCGATGGCGCGGTGCTGGCGGTACGCGACTCCGGCTATGGCATCCCGGCCAGCCACCTGCCGCGCCTGACCGAACGCTTCTACCGTGTCTCCAGCAGCCGTTCGCGCGAAAGCGGCGGTACCGGCCTGGGCCTGTCCATCGTCAAGCACATCCTCGGCCTGCATCACGCACGGCTGGAGATTGAAAGCGAAGTCGGCAAGGGCTCGGTGTTCTCCTGCCATTTCGATGCCGACCACGTGCGCCCGCGCGAGTCCGCCCCCCTGACCTCCATCGAAGAATGACGCCATGAGCAGCCTCGGATCCCTCCCCCTCCCCGTGAGCCCGGACAACGATCCGTTGCGCGACCCGGCGCTGTACATCAACCGCGAACTGTCTCAGCTGGATTTCAACTTCCGTGTGCTGGCGCAGGCGATGGACCCGCAGGTGCCGCTGCTGGAGCGCCTGCGCTTCATGTGCATCTCCTGCACCAACCTCGACGAGTTCTTCGAGATCCGCGCCGCCGCGGTGCGCCATGCGCAGGAATTCGGCCTGCCACCGGCGCCGGATGGAATGAGCCCGCAGGCCATCCTCAACGCCATCCACGACCGCGCCGCGGAACTGGTGGACCAGCAATACCGCTGCTGGAACCAGACACTGCGCCCGGCATTGATGGAGGCCGGCATCGGCGTGCTCGGCCGTCACTCCTGGACGCACCGCCAGAAGCGCTGGCTGCGCGCGTACTTCCGCAACGAGATCATGCCGGTGCTGTCACCGCTGGGCCTGGACCCGGTGCACCCGTTCCCGAAGATCCTCAACAAGTCGCTGAACATCGTGGTGGTGCTGAAGGGTACCGATGCGTTCGGCCGCACAGGCCACCTCGCCATCGTGCGCGCGCCGCGCTCGCTGCCGCGCATCATCCAGCTGCCGGAGAAGCTCGGCGGGCCGCAGAACTTCGTGTTCCTGTCCTCGGTGCTGTCCACCTTCGTCGACGAGCTGTTCCCTGGCCTGGAAGTCCAGGGCGCCTACCAGTTCCGCGTCACGCGCAACTCCGAGCTGGTGGTGGACGAGGAAGAAGTGGAGAACCTGGCGCTGGCCCTGCGCGATGAGCTGGTCGACCGTGGCTACCGCCCGGCGGTGCGGCTGGAGATCGCCCATGACATGCCGCGCGAGATCGTGCGCACCCTGCTGCAGAATTTCGGCCTGACCGAGAACGCGGTGTACCGCATTGACGGCCCGGTCAACCTCAACCGCATCATCCAGCTGTACGACCTGATCGCACAGCCCGACCTGAAGTACCCGCCGATGACCCCGCGCACGTTGCGCGACAGCGACGGCATCTTCGAGACCACGGCCCGCCAGGACCTGCTGCTGCACCACCCGTTCGATGCCTTCACCGCCGTGCTTGACCTGATCAGGCAGGCGGCGATCGACCCCAACGTGCTGGCGATCAAGCAGACCCTGTACCGCACCGGCAAGGATTCGCTGATCGTGGACGCACTGATCCAGGCCGCACGCAACGGCAAGGACGTGACCGTGGTGGTCGAGCTGCGCGCCCGTTTCGATGAAGAGGCCAACCTCGGCCTGGCCGATCGCCTGCAGGAAGCCGGCGTGCAGGTGGTGTATGGCGTGGTCGGCTACAAGACGCACGCCAAGATGCTGCTGATCGTGCGCCGCGAGGGCCGCAAGCTGCGCCGCTACGTGCACCTGGGCACCGGCAACTACCACAGCGGCACTGCCCGGGCGTACACCGACATCAGCCTGATCACCGCCGACGCGGACATCGGCAACGACGTGCACCTGCTGTTCCAGCAGCTGTCCGGGCTGGCCTCGAAGATGAAACTCAAGCGCCTGCTGCAGTCGCCCTTCACCCTGCACACCGGCATCCTCGGCCGCATCGAACGCGAAACGCGCATCGCGGCTGCCGGGCGCCCGGCGCGGATCATCGCCAAGATGAACGCACTGAACGAACCGCAGGTGGTGCGCGCGCTGTACGCCGCCTCGCAGGCCGGTGTGCAGATCGACCTGATCATCCGTGGAGCCTGCACCCTGCGCCCCGGCGTGCCGGGCGTGTCGGACAACATCCGCGTGCGCTCGATCGTCGGCCGCTTCCTCGAGCACAGCCGCGTGTACTGGTTCGGCAACGACGGTGCACCGGAGCTTTACTGCGCCAGCGCCGACTGGCTGGAACGCAACCTGCTGCGTCGGGTCGAGACCTGCTTCCCGATCCTCGACCCGGGACTGGCCAAGCGGGTGTACCGCGAGGTCCTGCAGAACTACCTCGATGACAATCTCAACGCCTGGGACCTGGACGCCGACGGTATCTACCACAAGCGCACCCCGGCCCACGACGAAGCCCCGCATTCTGCGCAGATGGCATTGATGCAGGGGCTCTGACCCGGTAGGTGCCGACCTTGGTCGGCACGTTTGGATTCATCCACGCATGGCGTGGATCTACCGTGTCGACCAAGGTCGACACCCACCAACAGTCGCGCAGAACGCCGTCCCGGCAGATCGCAGAGAACTGTCGAAGGCGGGGTGGGTCCGGTTGCGGGGGCGTGAGCCGCATGGGCCCGAGGCATGCCTCGGGCGGGTTGGGCAGGACGCCCAACCCCGGTCTTGCCGTGTGCGCAGGACTGCGCACACGAGCAAGCGGCGATCGAGCTTACATCGACGTACTTGCAGCGCCCCCGCAACCGGACCCACCCCGCCATCCTGTTCAGGGGTGAGATATATCAGGGGGGGCTGCGAGATATCTAGCCGGAAGAACCCGGAAGAAGGCTGGCAATGGCGGATCGATATGAAAAGCCATTGCGCCTGGTGCAATCAGGGCGCTGAGCGGAACAGGCTCATCTGATTGAGGTTTCGGTCCCGGAAGTTCGCCCTAGCAAGCAGCTTGCGGATCCCTTGCTCAGACATTCTGTATCGCTTCGCCAAGCCTGGAACGGTAGCCCCATTGCGATGGGCGTCCAGTATCTCACGCTCGCGGGGGCTGAGCTTGAATGAGGCGTCCTGGGGGAAGTAGATCGTCTGGCCGCCCCAGTCTTCGGCCAGAGTGTCCGCAACAACCGCGCCGATCTGCTCCGCGAAGTCATCGCCGAGGCCAAGCGCGCGCGCAGCTGTAGCCGCCGCCGAAGCGGCATTGGCCAGCAGCTCGTTACGGCGGGCCTCCATCGACTTCATGCCGAAGGAGCCTCCCGCCGGGCGCGGCGATTGGCGTCGATCTGAAGAGCGGCAATCACTTTGGACAGCTGATCCGGGTTGCACCATTCCAGGCGTCCTACCTTGAACATGTGGCGGGCCACCGAATGTGCATATTCCCACTCACGCCCCGAATCGGCCAGCAGAGCCTCGATCTTGGCCAGCTGAGGGGATAGGTCACCCTTGGGGCGGCCAGCCCAGCGCTTGGCCGCATATGCCGCCTTGGCTGGAATGCCCCCCAGGCGGCGCAGCTCGTTGGCGATCGCATCGAGCTGCCGGCGATCGCACTTGCCGGCGCTGCGCTGGGCAGCCCCGTGCTCCTTGGATACGCGCTCGACCAGGTCGCGGTAGACGTCGTCGGAGAGGCCGAGCTTCTTGGCGCCGGCATGGATCGCGGCCAAGACGCGGTTACGGCCGTCGCCGGCCTTGCGAGTGCGGGTCATGCCTTGCTCCGTACGCCCTGGGCGGCGCTGAGAGCGGTCTGCCATGCCGGCACGTCCTGCCCGGCATGATCCCGCAGCTGCAGCAGGCCGGGCCGGGTCCCAGGCACGATACGGCCACCGGCCTTGAGCACTTCCGCGACCTGGCTCTTCTTCGTCAGCGGATCACGGCGCATCAGTGGTCTCCTCTTCGCTGCCGGTTTCGGTCAGTTCCTGCTGGATCAGCAACAGTGTCCTCGCGCGGCACTCGTTGAAGCCGTCGCGCCATGCCTGACCGGGCGTCAGGTCATCAAGCGGGCCTCCAATCTGTTCGCTCAGCCACATCGGCGGTACACAGTGATGCCGCTCCAGGGCTTTGGTCGGCACAAAGATCGACTGAATCAGCCATGCGTTTTCATCCTCCTTGGCGAAGGCCTCGGCGTCGGTGCGGCGAGCGAAGTGCAGCGCTTCGTCCCTGTCGGCTGTCCACTCGGGACCGAAGTCGCCCCACTTCCGCCAGCGGGTGCCTTGCCCGTCGGCGACTACCCAGCTTTGGGCCGGCGTGGCTCCCATGATGGCGTCATGCAGGTCCAGTGCCTGCTGGTTGTAGCCACTACGGCGCCCGCCGGCGTTATAAGCATCTTCGACGAGGTCAAGTGCTCGCTCATACGGCACAACCATGCTTGCCGGCTGGTATGCGGCAAGGGCCGCATCCACTGCAGCCCTCACTGCCGAGCGTGAGGGACCATTGGCCACGGCACGAGGTGCTGCCTTATAGGCATGCCATGCGGCGTCGTAGATGGTCTCATCCATACTGCACCTCCGCACCGGAAAGCCGGAAGGCCTGTTCCAGCACCTGGAACAGGCGGCGGATCTCGCCGCTCTGCAAGGCGAAGCGGGCATCGAACTCGGCGCGGCGGTCGTCGTCATCGGCCTGCTCCAGCTGCGAGAGCGCACCGTCCAGGAACTTCAGCTTGCGCACCACCAGGTCATCGCCCAGCTCGAAGGACAGCGCGTCCTCCAGCACCAGGGCCAGACGGGTGACCTGCTTACCGGCATCCAGGTGCTTGTCGATCTCGTCGCTGCGCAGCTCCTGGTCGCTGCAGCGCACCTTGGCGCCCCCCTCGACCGGATCGCGCAGCTCGGCGGACTCCCCAAGGGACAAGCCATCCGGCAGGGGCTCACCAGCGATCCAGCCAGTCAGGATCGAGCGCGGTGCGACTTCGGCGTTCAGCGGCATTGCCGGGAAGCTGCCGAGCAGGCCACGGATATCGGACACGAAAGCCTCAGCGACCTTGCGGCTGGAGGTGTCCACGGCCACATAGCCGTTGGCAAGGTCCAAGATGGCGTCGTGGCGGCTGTTCTTGACGAAGGCCTTGGGCAGCAGTTCGTGCAGGATGTCGTCCTTCATGCGCTTGCGCTCACGGCCACCCGGTCGACGCCCCTGTTCCTGTTCCATGACCTGAAGACGGGTCTCCAGCGCACGGTTGACCACCGCGCCGGGCAGGATCTTGTCCTCGCCGCCCACGGTCAGCCAAAGGAAGTCGCCCTGCCGGCAGGACAGGTGCTCCTGCTCCTCGCGGCCGAAGGGGGAAATGAAGCCGCGCGAGTTCATTTCCAGAGGGCCGACCGGCTTCAGCACGCCATACGGCAACACGGATTCGACCTCGGAGAAGTCGGTGCTGGTCGGGAAGCGGAACAGCACCAAGTTACGCATCAGCATCGTCGTCCTCCTCTTCTTCGGCCTGCTCACGCTCGGCGGTGTGGATGGCCTCTTGGCACATGTAGATCAGCTTCAGACAGATGCCCCGATGAGTGCCATCGAGCTTCCCGGCCTGATCGTTGACTTCGAAGAAGGCGACCCCGAGTGCTGCCACAGCGCGCATGCCTGGTTCAGTGGACGCGTCCTGAAGAAGGGTCTCGCAGTTGGGGCGGGTAAGTTGGATCTGACCCATTACACATTCCTCCTGGGATCTACTTGGCAAGGGCCCTGCCACACCAGCACCGGCGGGTGCAGCAGCAGCGCGAGAATGGCATCCAACGCAGCCTGTGCTTGGGCTTCGCACTTCTCGGCCATGCCATGCCCAACCTGGCGAGCAATGGCCGTGGCCACGTTCCGCTTCGTCTGCGGGTCGCGCAGGCCACACACGAAGTAGAGCCCGTCCATGCGCCGGATCGCGTCAGCCGTGGTAGACGCCATCGCACCTAACGCCTGCTGGGCGCACGGGCCGCACATCGGCGATTCCGCCGAGCCGGTGGGCATGTCGCAGTTGACGCACGCGTGGCGCGGGCCGAAGGTGGCCACCTCAACGTCGGTACGGTCTTCGAAGTGCAGCAGGCTCGGCTGGGAGATATGACGCTTCAGGCGCCAAGGGAACACGTCCCCACGCGCTTCGATGTACCGCACCGCCTGGCGGATGGCATAGCGAGCAGCGGTCGCGTCTTCGCCCTGGATGTTGCCGCAGGTGGCATCGAAGAAGCGCAGCCCATCCATCTTTACGGCCGTCGCGTGGATCTCAACGTCAGCCCGTGCAGCCCGGTCGGCGATCTCCACTGCCAGCGCCAAGGTGCTGGCATTCAGTGCACCGCGAACGCCGTCGAAGCGGAAGATGCATGTGTCTCGGATCTTCGGCATGTCAGACCCCCGCCACGTCGAGAGAAATCGGCTGGTACTGGCCACGTGCGTCGCGCTCGTAGAACCGCACATAGGTCTTGCTGCCCACCACAGTCACCGCGTCGCTGATGGCCTTCATCGCCTGCTGCCAGCGCGGATCATCGAACTTGAGGCGATGCAGCGAGAGCACCTCACCGGTCTTGATGCTGCCGTCCTGGCCCACCTTGAAAGCGCTGTTGACCAAGGTGCGCAGTTCGGCGCGAGAGCCTTCAGTCCAGTCGTTCAGGCATTCATCGATGAGGGCCTTGGCGGCCTGCAGGCGCTCATCGAACTGGATGCTGTCCTGGCAGGCGCGCAGGATCTTGTAGCGGCCGTCGTAGGTGTACAGGCTCACATTGCCCTTGTCGCCACCGATCTTGGCGCCGTACTGCTCGCCACTGAGCTGCACGAAGGCCGCAATGTCGGCGAACGTGTCCGCCTTGAAGGTGCGCAGCTCTTCGCGCAGCTGCAGGGCGCGCTGGATCTTCTCCAGCACCAACTGGTCGCGGGCCAGATCGATTGGCTTGATCTGAGCCTCAGGCACCAGCCGACCGTTGCGGTCCTCGCGGTAGCCTTTGGGAATGGATGAGGTCATTGGGCGCCTCCTTGGGCGGCGGGGGTGACAAACGGTTGAGTGGGTCGAAGGACGTCGGGGACGCCTTCGACATGGATAGGGCTGGTGGCTGTGAACCAGTCGGCGCGCCAGCGGCGGGCCGCATCCAGCGAGATGCCAAGCAGGCAGGAGATACGCTTCGGCGTCAGGTGGCGCGGGTTCTGCAGACGGGCCCACAACGCGAAGCGCATTGCGCGCAGGTGGTCGTGGCGCTGGCGGCCGGTGCGTGCCATCACTCCACCCCGCCGAAGATGCGATCGAAGTGGTTGTGCAGCGAATCGACCAGGCGGCCCCCAAGGTAGGGCGGCAGCTCGCCTTCCAGATCTTCTTGTGACTGGCACACGGTGCCGACAGACGGCGTCAGCGGGCCTTTGTCGAAGACTGGGCCTTCGTAGCCGCAAGCAGCTTGCAAGGCCTTCTGCGCCCCTGTCGTGCCCGGCCGGGTGCCGCGTACGCGCTGGGCATGCGCGGCAGCCAGCGACGCCTGGTCGATCTTCCAATCCGGGTTGAGGCGGTAGTCGCGGGCCAACCCGTCACCAACGCGCAGGATCATCCCGCACCGCACCGCCTTGGCAACCGCGTTGGCCACGTAGCCGCGGTACTGGAAGCCATGCTCCATCACCCGGTCGATCAGATCCGCAGAGCGGACCACGCTGGCGCCCAGGGACAGGGCGATGGCGTGCTGCAGCGCGATGCTGGGGATGGCGCTCATGACGCCTCCGCCGGGGCATCACCCTCTTCGAACCGGGTGACCACCGCCGTCGGGGTCGGATCTGGATCCACCCGTGCTACCACGCGTACCACGGCGCGGTGCTTGCCATCGCCCTTGGTCTTCAGCGCGGCCGCACCTAGCACTTCTTCCAAGTCGGCAAAGCCGTCCCCACTGGCCCACTCGGCGGGCACGATCAGGTAGCGTGCATGCTCAGCCATGTGCCACCTCCTGCAGCAGCGGCGGACGCTGGGTCCACTCCAGCTGCACGCCCTGATACTCGGCGGCCATCACACGGTCCTGGCCGCCGCTGCCGTTGGGCTGGCGGCGCTTGAGGTGGCCACCTACCATCGTTGGCGGGCGGTCCAGAATCAGCACGGCACGGCGACCGTTGCTGTGCAGGCCCAAAATCTCGATGCCGGTGTTCTCCAGCTCGCGTGCGGTGTTGACGGCGGCATACAGCACGTCGGAATTGCGTTCATGGTTCATGGTTGGATTCCTCGTCGGTAGCGGGCTTGTCCAGCCCGAGTTGTCCGTACAGATTCGGGAGCGCAACGCGCTTCATCGCGCTGACCTGCTCCAGGGAGGTCATGGCGCGCCCGACCAGGAAGGTGCAGGCGCGGTCCAGTTCGGCCGCACTGGCGGCAAGGTGGTAGCCGTGAGCCGGGTGGGCGCAGATCGGGTGCCCCTCGCGCCGCAGCTGTTCGATGATCTGGCGCAGGCGGCGCTCGTCGGCGGTGCTGGTGCGTGAGGTGATCTGCTGCACCAGGTCGCGTGCGGTGATGCCGTTGACGGCGCCACGACGGCCCTGCAGCTGCAAAAGCACCGTCTGTGGGGACAGCTCTTGCGGTAGCAGGGCCAGCTGCATGTCAGTCGACCCTCCGATCAATGCCAGCGGCGATGGCCAGGTCGACGATCCCGTCGGCATCCAAGTACCAACGGTTGCTGGTGCTGGAGGTGGTGACCTGGATGCCATAGCCGGACACTAGATCGATGCCGTACTCGCAGTTGGTCACCGGATCCAGCATGTACAGCGTGGCCACCGCAGCGTCGTCCAGAAACAGCGGCTTGCATGCGACCACGCCAACAAACCTGCGGTGCTTGGGATGGGCGCTGTGGCTCTTGCGGTTGCGTACTTGGCCGCGGCAGCGCTTGAGGGTCGGGACGGCCATCATTCCTCCTCGTCGTCATCGCCGTCGCGCAGCTGGTCGACCAGTGCACGCAGCTGCTGCAGGGTGAGGCTGTCCAGCAGCGAGGCCATGTTCTGGCCGTCGCGCCACTCGATACCAGCGCGGCGGAACAGGTCGCGGTGCATGACCGTCACCTGCCGATCGGGCAGCTCGGCCTCGCGCAGCAGTTGATGCGCGAAGCCGCGTAGGTACTGCAGTCCATTGGTGGCGGTGCGATCAGTCACGAGCCACTCCCTCGCGCTCAAGCACTTCAGCCGGAACGTGGGCCGTGATGCGCTCCCAGTTGGCGCGCGGCACGATCACCACCTGGAGGATGTCCACGTTGATCGGCTCCGGCTTATCCTGAATCTCGAAGGGAATCAGGATCGCCTGGGTGGCGAACGGCCACACTTCGCCCTGAGGCACCCGCACCATCGCCTCCGCCGCCGGCCAACCTTTGGTTCGGATCGCCATCTCACACCCCCCGCACGACGTCAACGGTGACAGTCGGCACGCCCAGGTCGGCGGCGCGGTTCATTGCGGCGGTCAGCGCGTTCTGCACCGCCAGCGGGTACAGCAGCGAGCCAGCACCGCGCGAAGGAACCAGCTTCGTGCGCAGCGCGTCGATGGCACCTTGTTCCACTACCTTGTCCAGCGGCACCTGGGCACGCTTGAAGCGGTGTGCCAGGTAGGCGCCCAGCTCGTTGTCCAGCGGCGGCAGCGTGATGATCTCGATGCGCTGTACTACTTCGCGTACCTCCGGGTTGTGCTCGGAGAGCTTCACGCCCAACTCGGGCTGACCGATCAGGATCACCGACAGCAGCGGGCGCAGGCCATCCTTCAGCTCGCGGAAGCGCTTGAGGTGCTTCAGCGTCGGCAGCGGCAGGCTGTGGGCCTCTTCGATCACCAGCACGTGACTGTGCCCGGACCGAGCGCTGTCACGCAGCGATTCATGCAGCTGGCGGAAGCGGGCCTCGGGGCTGCTCTTGGGCTTGGCCAGCGGTGCGACGGCGGCCATGATCGCCTCGGCGATGTGGTGGCTGCGCAAGGTCTTGCCCACCGCATCGCTGCCTTCGCTGGCCAGCACGTACGGCTGGATCACAATGATCGCCTGCTCCTCGCGCTGGATGCGATCGACCAGGTCTTCGCGCAGGGTGCTCTTGCCCGCACCGCTCTCGCCGATCACCGCAGCGAAGCCGCCGTGACGGGCTACTTGGTACATGCTCTCGCGGACATAGCGGATATCCGGCGAAAGAAACACCTCTTCGGCGCTGGCCGGGTCAGCGAAAGGATTGGTGGTCAGGCCGAAGTGACGCTTGGCCTGTGGGGTCAATACCTGGAAACGCAGTAGCATGGGATCTTCCTCGTCGTGGATGTCGTTGTCGTTATTGGTGTCTTGCGGTGGGGAAACCGGGGCCGGCGTGTTTCCGCACGTCGGCCCCTCCTTTTCATGCCAGTGGGCGTCGGTTACGCCGTGCTGGGTCAGGCAGGAACTGATGGCAGCGCGCACCGCTGCCGGATCGCAGCTGGTGGGCAGCTGGCCGTGGTTGATCAAGGCATTGAGGGCCGGACGGCTCAGGCCTGCAGCGCTGGCCAGGTCTCCCTGCTTGATGCCGGCATCGGTGAGCAGGCGCTTCAAACGCAGCGTCATGCGGCGCCCCCTTCCAGCAGGCGCAGGCCGCCACGCTCCGGTGTTGCCAGGATCTGCGCCCAGGATTCGACCTGATCCACCGGCAGCCCGTCAGGCCAGCGCTGGGCGGTGCGGGCATAGTGATCCGCCGTCCAGGCCGAACCCGCCGCCTCCAGCAGAGGCTTCAGGCGCATGGCCGCTTCCACATGGTTCAGTGGCGGCAGTTCGGAACGGATGGGCGTGACCGAATCGACCGTGAAGCGAGGGGCTTCCACCACGTCGGGGACCGCGACGTCGACGCGATGACCGCGGCGTGGCAGGTGCTGGATCTCCGGCGCCTGCTGTACTGACTTGTAGGGGTCGATACGGCCACCGAACGGCATTGCCTTGGCCTTGCGCTGGGCTTTGGCTTGCTCATCGGTCTCGGCATCCATCGCCAGGCGCTCGACCCGCTTGCGGTTTGTGTCCGCCGGTGTGTCGGCGTGCGCGCGGTATGTGCCGACAGCCACAGCACCGGTGAACCCGTATGCGTCCGCCTCCAGTGGCTCCATCGTGTACCAGGTGTCGCGGCCAGCGTCGTCGGTGAACAGTGCCTGTGCACCGAATTCGCTGCCGAAGGCATTGCGGGCAACGGTCAGCTTCTGGCCCACGATCACGCCCGGCACGCCGGACACATCAAAGGTCTTGCCCAGGAAGCTGATACGCAGCAGCGGGTTGACCTTGCGCAGTTCCGGGGCGCGAGTGGCCAGCTTCATGCAGTCCTCCGCCGCCGGCACCAAGCGCAGCTGATCGGGCTTGATGGTCATCCACGCCTGGTAGCGCGAGGACTTGTGCCGGGTGTGCTGGGCGGTGGCATTGAAGTTGCGCATCCAGCGCCACGCCGACGCGTTGAGCTGCTCCAAGCTCTGCACGTTGTCGAAGCGAAGGCGGTGCTCGAACTTGCGCTCGATCAGGTCGTTGGTCTTCTCGACTTGGCCCTTCGCCCACGGCTGGCCTGGCTGATTGATCCAGATGCGAATGCCCAGGGCAGCGCACAGGTTCTTGAACATCGCACCCGTATTGGCGCTGCCCGGATCCACCATCACCATCATCGGCGCGCCACAGAACGGATCAGCGGCACCGCGGTACTGCATGGCGTTGATGAAGGTGCGACACAGGTTCTCGCCGCTCTCGGCACCCAGCACGTACTCCACGTAGAAAGTGCCGGTGGTGTGATCGGTGAACACGTAGCGCCAGACACGCTCGTTCTCCACGCGAGCCAAGTTCTTGGGCTTGTTCTTGTAGAACTCGCTCGCCGGCATCGCATGCAGGCCATCCTGCCGCTTGAGGTAATACAGAACGCACAGGCTTGGATCGGCCTGCCACACCTGGTTGGGATGTTCGCTGGCCAGCTGCACCTTCGGTGCGGGCGCCGACAGCTGATCGGGGTGCAAGCGGTTGGTGCGCAAGGCCTTGGCTGCAGAGCTCTCGCTCAGCAGTCGGATCTCGCCGGTACCGGCATCTACAGTCTCGCCGCGCACCATGCCATTGGCGCGGAGCATGTCAATGGCCTCGCCGATGCTGGCCAGGCGCTTGCCGGTGCCGCGACGCGACTCCAGCAACACAGCGGAAATCAGTTCCAGTTCCTGCTGGGTCCAGTCGGAGTTGCCCCGATCGCTGCGGCGCTTGCGAGGCTTCAGCGAACAGGTCAGCTTCGAGACCTGTCGGTACAACGTCTGTACGCTGCAGCCCCATTCGGCGGCATATCGCTCGGCAATGGCGCGCTTCTGGCCGTGCCCAGCGCAGAGCAGGTCAGCGGCGGCCTGCTCGATCAAGCTGGCGCTGAGAGCCATATCAGCCCTCCCGCTTCCAGTCGGCCAGGCGGCGGTCATGAATCACCGTGACGCCCACCTCCTGGTGGTCGCGGACAAGGCGCAGGTCGTTGATCAGGCTGGCGATGATCCCGGCCACCTGCTCATCAACATTGAGGTCGTGCTGCTCGGCGTGCTGCATGAGCGTGATCACTGCACCGCTGAATCCGGCTTCTTCGCTGCCACTGGCGATGGCGATGCGCACTTGGCCGGCCGCCTGTTCCAGCTGGGTCAGCAGCTCCTGGGACTGCTCGTCAGGCGTGGCCTTCTTCCACTTCTTCTGAGCTTTTGCCGTCTTCTCCTCCGCCCTGTTGAGATCGTCGCTCAACTTGGTGATGCGCTGATCCTTTGCGTCCAGGTCGGCGCGCGCGTCGCGGATGGCGGCGCGCAGTTCGTGGAAGGACATGTGCTCCACGTCGTCCAGCGTCAGGCCGTTGGTTTCGCCCTCCGTGGCCAGTTCGGTGAACTGCTCCTCCGGCAGAGAGAGGAGCTCGATAAGACGGCTCTGACTCTTGGTGGCGGCGATCAAATCGTGCGAATTCGCACGATTTGGCAGCGCGGCTACGCGCTTGGAGGCTTCCATCATTCGGCGAGCCTGGGAACCCTCAATTCCCAGTCGATCCAGCATCCCGGACCACTCGCCGTGTGTAGCGCATTCCCTGGCCACGACCAGATAGCGGCCTGCACGCAGGAAGGCCTCGCAGCCGCGCCGCAGTTCGCTCCGGATGGCGTTCTCATAGTGGTCCGGGTGCCACGGGAGGCCGTCACCGAACTGATCCACCACCTCACCCTGGTGTTCGCCCAGGATGACCAACTCCTGGCTGCGGTCGGCCAGATTGCTTGTATCCAGTTCCGGGGTTACAGACTCGGCTTGGGCGAGCGGCTTAGCGCCACGCTTGTTGGGTTGCTTCTCTGCCATTTCGATCCTCGTCATCAGTTGGGGCTACGGCTGTAGCGGTTCTTGAAGTCGTCCAGCTGCCGCTCTTCGCGGAGCACCTCGTCGAGATGTGCCAAGGCGATCTGGACAATTCGGGGGGACAGACGCCAGTTGTCCTGGTCATAGGGGGAGCGCTCGACCAGGCCGTCCTCGGCCAGGCGCTGCAGGTTGCGCAGCGTGGTGCTGGGTGATTCGCCGATGCCATCGGCGATTTGCTTCAGGCGCAGGCCGGAGCGGCTATGCCCAGCGAGGCCGAACAGCAGGCGGGCGAAGATGCTCTGCTCGCTCATGCCGCAGCACCCTGTTGACGGCGTGCCAGCTCCTTCAGGATCCGGACGGCGCGGCGGTCGGCTGCGTCCACGGCACCAGCCAGCGGCAGGGTGTTGGCCAGCGGCTCGTCCGACTCGACGGCCCGCTGCCAGTTGTTGACGGCGGTGGCGTACTGGTCGCGGGCTGAGGCGAGCCGCAGCTCCAGTTCGCGGGTCGGAATCTCATCCAAGGGGCGGCCGGGGGCGTTCATGCCGAGGCACTCAGGCCAGCGGCCTTCAGCAGCCTGCGCCGCAGGGCCTGACCCTTCGGGCCATTCCAGCGCCCGATGAGGACGTCTCGGGCGTTCTGCGGCGGAACGCCGTTCTCCATGCACCAGCCGCGAAGACTGGTGCCCTTGCCAACGAAGGCGGTGCGGACCTTGAGGTGAAGATCCAGGCTGGGGGCGGGTTCGCTCATCGCGTGTATCCTTTGATCCTTGTTCCATTGGTTGGCTGCTCTAAGCGCTGCCAGTGGAAGTAATCATGGTACGGATTTCCGTGCCTGTCAACACATATGGCATGGAATTTCGTATGACTATCGGAACCCGTCTGAAGGCTGAGCGGGAGCGCCTGGGGCTCACGCTGCCCGAGTTCGCAGAACTCGCTGGCGCGAAGAAAAACACGGTGATCGACTGGCAGAGGGACGTATCCAGTCCGCCAGCCGCCAGGCTTGCGGCGCTGGCGGACTCCGGGGTGGATCCGCTTTATGTTTTGACGGGGCTACGCAGCATTGCCCGGCCAGGAATGTCGGAACCCGAAGTCATGCAGTTCAATGAACTGGTAGATACCTTCTGGGCACTTTCCGACACCAGCCGTTCCGTGGCTCTCGGGCTACTGGAGGGACTGCTATTGAAGGACATCAAGGCGGGAGCGTCTCGCGCAGTTCGGAAGCGAACAAGGGCGTAGTGCGAACGTCGTGGCCTCGCCGAGCTTCGATCAACGAAACATCAGGGTTAGTGCCCTGATACCGGTCACCGGGTGACAGTTCATCTGCAGGGAGTTGAATACATGAAAAGCACGGAATTCGCGTCGGCACTGTATGGCAACGAATCTTCCATCAAGCCGAAATCGGCATTGCTTCGCATCGCCTCGAGTGCGCTGCTTGTTCTGGTGCTTTGTGCCGCAAAGGCTACAGTTGGTGCGGACTTCCGTGCCGAACAGCTTGCTCGGCTTGAAGTGGGTAAATCGACACTTCAGGACGCCATAACTGCACTCGGCACGTCGCCTCAGAACTCGCAGATTGGAATTACTGGGTCGGCCGTCTACACGTGGACGTTTGTTGAATCGAAGGTCAACTGGTTCACCGCTCGAGGCAGCGTCGAAACCAAGCAAGTCGTCCTCGTCTTCAATCCTGATGGTTCATTCCAACGCATATCGGATATGCAGGGTGTTGCACTTGATCCACCCACGATGAAGCGCTTGTTCATTGATCCGGCGGCGGACGCCACACGGCGGATCCAAACTGCCCTTGCCGCGCAAGGTCTCACTCAAAATGACGCGCGTGGCGAGCAAAGCCCAACAGCTGCAGGGCACACGGTCGAGCCTGAGTTGGACAGGGTGAAGGGCGAGGTGCCGGCATCTTCCGGTAAGAGCTGGTGGGAAGCACATAAGCCCAAGAGCGAATAGTCTTCGGCTTCTAAGCACATCGTGACGGGTGCCCACCCTCTCACGCGCGCGCGTGAGATTCCTCGAAACCAGTTTCAAAGACGACGCTCAGCCAAACGCTGAAACTCTGCCCATCGGTTTGGCGCGCACTGGCGCACCTGGCCGACGGGCATCCTCGTCTGCCCGTCGGCCATCTTTCCCTGGAGATGGCGCATGGCAGCAGAGCAACCCGGTAACAAGGCACTGCCCATCGCGGGAGGAATGCTGGCGACCATGCTGGCGTTGCTGCTCGGGTTGGTGCAGCCCTTCGAGGGCTACTCGGCCCAGCCCTATCGTGATGTCGTCGGCAAGCTGACGGTCTGCTACGGCCATACGGCCAAGGTAGAACAGCGCACCTACACCCGCGCCGAATGCGAGCGCCTGCTTCAGTCGGACCTCGGCGTCGCCTGGAACACCGTGCAGAGCTGCATCAAGGTGCCGATGACGGACTACCAGGCAGCTGCCCTGACGTCGTTCGCCTTCAACGTCGGTCCCGGTGGCGCTGGGGTCAAGGATGGCCTGTGCTTCCTGCGCAACGGCCAGCAACCGCGCATTCGTGTGTACGCCAATCAGGGGCGCTGGGATCTGGCCTGTGCGCAGCTGAGCCAGTGGGCCAATGCCGGCGGCAAGCCCTACAAGGGTCTGCAGCGTCGCCGCGCGGCTGAGCGCGCGATGTGCGAGGGGCGGTACTGATGCTCCGCGCTCTGACCGCAACGGTTTCCCTGCTGCTGGTGCTCCTGCTGATCGCCATTGCCGCAGCACTTCTCTATCGCGGCAATGCCCTGGACGCGCAGGCCAGCGATGCAAAGGCGCGGCAGCACGTGATCACACTTCAATCGCAGTTGGACAGCGAGCGCAGTGCTCGGGACACCGAGCACACCCAAGCCAAGGCAATGGCTCAGATCGGAGACGAACATGAAACCGAACGGGAGACGTCCGCGTCCATCCCTGCTGCTGTTGTGGCTGGCGTGCGTGCTGGCGATCTCCAGTTGCGCGACGACCTCGCCACCTGTCACACCGCTCGCCTGTCCCAAGCCGTCGCTGGCGCCATCGAACGTGATGCGAGCGCCCAACTACGTCCAGAGATTGCGGGAGCTGCTCTTCAAATCGTCACCGAAGCCGAAGACCACGTCCGCTCCTGCCAGCGCGTCATCGGTGTCCTCACCGGACAACGCCCAGCCGCCGAGGTCGCCCCGTGATCGTTGAGATGCAGCCGATCTACCTGGTGTGGTTTGCCGGTATCGGGCTCAGCCTGCTCGGCGGGCTGATCGCGGGTGGTCGCTGGCTCGTTGCCCAGCTCCAACAGCGCACCGATCAGCAGCTGGCGATCCTGCTCAACGACAGTAAGCGCTGGCGCGACGTCGAGGGCGAGCTCAACAACTTCCGGATCGAAGTGGCCAAAGACTACGTCCGGCGTGAGGACTACGCCCGCGGGCAGAGCGTGATCGAGGCCAAGATCGATGCGGTGGCGAAGGAAATCATGAATATGAAGGACAAGGGGAGCAAGTCGTGAGTCACGGAAATCAGGGCCCGGATCTGGGCAAGTTGCGTCGAGAGCAGCTGCGCTGGCTCATGCTGCTGGTGCTGGATCGCTCTCGCCCCTATCCGATCGGTGAATCGGTTCTGGCCGGCGCCGCTCAGGACATGTACCCGGATGCCACCGCGTTGGAAGTGCGCCGGGAACTGGATTACCTGGACACCCGTCGCCTGATCGAGCTGACCAAATCCCCTTCCGGGCCGTGGTCGGCGGAGCTGACCCGTCACGGTGTGGACATTGTGGAGTACGCCATTGACTGCGGACCGGGCATTGCCCGGCCGGTCAAGTACTGGTGACGCCATGCCTCCCGTGAGCAAGATCGACCTGTTGCCCGAAGAGGTGCGCGACGAACTGGATCGGCGACTGGTCGCCAATGCTTTCGGCGGGAGCATCTCGCTGTCCGAGTGGCTGGGCGAGCAGGGTTACGAGATCAGCAAGACCACCGTCAACGAGCGGGCCAAGCGGCTCAAGCGCCGCCTGGCTTCGATCAGTGCCAGCACCGAGGCAATGAAGCTGGTGGCCGAGCAGGCGCCAGATAGCGCCGCTGAGCGCGGCAGCGCGCTGATGGGCCTGCTGCAGACCGACCTGTTCGAAGCACTGCTGCAGTTCCAGGAGGCGGCCGACCAGGACGATGAGAGCATTTCCCCCGCCGATCGCATTGCGCTGTACAGCAAGGCGGCCAAGGCCATTGCCGAGTTGACCCGCTCTTCCATTGTGCGCGAGAAGTTTGCCGGCGAGATCCGTCAGAAGGCGCTGATCGACGCGGCCAGCCGGGTTGAAGAGGCTGCACGGGCCAAGGGCCTGGACGCCGAGGGCGTGGAATTCTGGCGCAACAGGGTGCTGCATGGAGTCGGCTAAGTGAGCACATTGGGTTCCTTGCCGGATACCGAGCGCGTCCTGGACTGGGATGAGCTGCCTGAGAGCGTGCGCTCAATCTCGGCCAACTTCGATCCGAGCAAGGCCGGTGTGCTGATGGCCCATCAGTCCGAATGGATCCGGATGCAGGAAGGGCTGAATATCGCGGTCTGCGAGAAGGGGCGCCGCACCGGCATCACCTTCGCCCAGGCGCTGAGCGACACTATCACCGCAGCCTCGGCGAAGGACGCCGGCGGCGACAACGTGTGGTACATGGCCGACACCAAGGAAAAGGGTCTGGAGTTCATCGGCTATGTGGCCAAATTCGCGCCGATCATTGCGCAGGGCCAAGCCTCGCGCATCGAGCAGCACATCTTCCAGGACCAGCAGCCAGACGGCACCAGCCGGCAGATCCAGGCATTTCGCGTTCGCTTCGCCAGCGGGTTCCGTATCACGGCACTGTCCTCTCGCCCAGAGAACATCCACGGCCTGCAGGGCGTGGTCGATCTGGACGAAGCGGCGCTGCACAAGGACGTGGCCAAGGTGCTCGAATCGGCCACCGCGCTGCTGATCTGGGGTGGCCGGATCCGCGTGTGGTCCACTCACCGCGGCAAGAAGAACCCGTTCAACCAGCTGGTGCAGGACGTCCAGGCCGGTCGCTACGGCAAGAAGGCCGGGGTCATCCGCATCAGCTTCGATGATGCCGTGTCCAACGGGCTGTACGAGCGGGTTTGCGCCATGCGCGGCAAGGTGGCCACCGCCGAGGGCAAGAAGGAGTGGTACACCGCCATCCGCTCGGCCTATGGCCCGCGCAAGGCCGCCATGCGCGAGGAGCTGGACGTCATCCCGCGCGATGGCGATGGCTCGGCCATCCCCTCGGTCTGGATCGACCGGGCCATGCCCGAGGCTCGGCCTGTGCTGCGCCTGGTCTTCGATGATGATTTCCCCAAGCGCTCGGAGAAGGAGCGCGAGATCTGGTGCGCGGTCTGGATCGCCACCACGCTGCTGCCGGCACTGCGCATTGCGGTCGCAGGCTTCACGGGGCGCTGGGCGATCGGCATGGACTTCGCTCGCCACCGCCACTTTTCCGTGATCACCCCGGCCAAGGTCGGTCAGGACCTGCGCCGCGACGTGCCATTCCTGATCGAGATGGCCAATGCGCCCACCCGCCAGCAGGAGCAGATCCTGTGGGCGCTGTTGGACGCGCTGAAGGAAGGATTCCCTGGCCGCTGGTCGTTCGCTGGCGACGCCACCGGGCCGGGCCAGACCCTGATGGAATACACCGGCGACCGCTACGGCCGGGCCGAGCTCGATGCCGAGACGGGGCGCTACAGCGGCGGCCCGATCCACGAGGTCACCCTGTCGCGGCCGTGGTACAGCGAATGGATGCCCAAGTACATCGCGCTGTTCGAAGACGGCTTCCTCACCCTGCCCAGGGACGCATCGCTGGAGGATGACCACCGCGCCGTGGAGTACGTCGATGGCATCCCGATGGTGCCGCGGCTGGAGCGCAAGGATCTGCAGGATCCCGAGCTGGTGCGTCACGGCGACGGCGCGATCGCAGGCGTACTGATGCAGTTTGCCGCGCTCAACCACGTCACCTCGGTGCCCATCGAGTTTCAGGCCGCTGGCGCCCGCGCCTACATCGGCGATGGCCGGGCGGACGGCGTGGCCACCGTCGTGACTGACGATGCCTTCGGCACCGTCAGCGGCGGCAATGATTTTGGAGGATTCGCATGACCATCGCCCGCCCAGAGATCGGCCGCGAGATCGCCACCACCGCCGATGGCATCGACATCACCCGTGGCTACACCGGGCCGCTGCTGCTGCCCTTTGACAGCGTGTTGCGCAATCGAGGCGGCTATGACCTGCAGATCTACGAGCAGGTGCTGTCCGATCCGGAGGTGAAAACCACCTTCGGCTCGCGCCAGGACTCGGTGGTGGCCTGCGAGTGGCAGGTGGAGCCCGGTGGCGAGAAGCGCATCGATCGCCAGGCCGCGGAGTATCTGCAGGAGCAGCTGCATGGCATCGGCTGGGACAACGTCACCCGCAAGATGCTGTTCGGCGTGTTCTACGGCTATGGCGTGGCCGAGATCCTGTACAAGGTCGACGGCACCCGCATCGGCCTACAGGACATCAAGGTCCGCAACCGCCGGCGCTTCCGTTACGGCAAGGAAGGTGACCTGCGCCTGCTCACCCAGACGGAGATGACGGAGGGCGTGCCGGCACTCGCGCCGTACTTCTGGAACTTCTGCTCCGGTGCCGACCACGACGATGAGCCCTACGGCCTGGGCCTGGCGCACTGGCTTTATTGGCCCGTGCTGTTCAAGCGCAACGGGCTCAAGTTCTGGCTGATCTTCCTCGAGAAGTTCGGCATGCCCACCGCGGTGGGCAAGTACGACAGCGAGGCCACCGATCCGGAGAAGTCCAAGCTGCTGCAGGCCACACGCGCGATCCAGACCGACAGCGGCATCATCATGCCCAAGGGCATGGAGCTGGAGCTGCTGGAGGCCGGGCGTAGTGGCACGGCCGACTACAAAGCCCTGCAGGACTACATGGACGCCACCATCCAGAAGGTAGTGCTGGGCCAGACCGCCAGCACCCGGGGCTCCCCCGGCAAGCTGGGCAACGACCAGCTGCAGCGCGAAGTGCGCCGCGACATCATCACCTCCGATGCCGACCTGGTGTGCGAGTCCTTCAACAAGGGCCCGGCGCGCTGGCTCACCGAATGGAACTTCCCCGGCGCGGCCATCCCGCGGGTCTACCGCGTCACCGAAGAGCCGGAGGATCTGGACGCTACGGCCAGCCGTGACAAGAAGATCCTCGACCTGGGCTACAAGCCCAAACAGGTCTACATGGATCAGACCTACGGCGACAACTACGAGCCTGTCCAGGCGCCGCAGGAGCCGCCTGCGTTACCGACGGCGATCGATGGCGCCCAGTTCGCTGATGTCGGCGGTACTGTGGCCAGCCTGCTGCGCAGGCACTATCCAGCCGCCTTTGCCGACGGTGCGCCGAGGACTCCGGATCCCGCTGTCGACCTGGGCCGGCAGCTCGATCGCCGGCTGTCGCCCATTGGTGCTGGCTGGGTTGAGCAGATCCGCCAGCTGGTCGATGAGGTCGATTCGCTGGAGCAGCTGCGCGACCGCCTGTTCGAGCTGCACCCGAACATGACCCTGGACGACTACGCGTCGGTGATGGCCGATGCGATGACGGCAGCGACGCTGGCTGGTCGTACCGACGTCCAGGGCGCAGGAGACTGACCAATGGCCGGGGTTGCTTACGCCCAACTTCCATTCCAGGAGCAGATCGAGTTCTTCCGTCGCAAGAAGAACGTGCTCACCGAGAGCTACTTGGACGTTTGGGAGTCCGAGCACGACACCAGCTTCATGGTGGCCGGCGCCAATCGTGACGCGCTGCTTGCCGACTTCCGACAGTCTATTGACCGGGTCATCGCCGAAGGCCGCACGCTGGAGCAGTTCCGCGAGGACTTCGACCGCATCGTGGCCACGCATGGCTGGGACTACAACGGCGGCCGGAACTGGCGCTCGCGGGTGATTTACGAGACCAACCTGCGGCAGAGCTACAACGCCGGGCGGTGGGCCCAGCTGCAGCAGCTGATCAAGGTGCGGCCGTTCTGGCGTTACAACCACAACGATGCCGTCGAACATCCGCGTCCGCTGCACGTGTCCTGGAATGGCCTGGTGCTGCGCCACGACGATCCGTGGTGGCGTTACCACTATCCGGCCAACGGCTGGGGCTGCCAGTGCTATGTCGATGCGCTCAACGAGCGCGATCTGCGCCGCTTGGGCAAGGACGGCCCCGACACGGCTCCCGAGATCGTCATGCAGTCGGTGATGGTCGGGCAGCGCAGTCCGGGCGGGCCGCGTACCGTGCTGACGCCAGCAGGCGTCGATCCTGGCTTCGGCTACGCGCCAGGTGCTACGGCCGACCACTGGCCCAGTGGCCGTGGCGGTCCGGCAACACCTCCATCGCTGACCGGGCAACTGACCTCCGCTCTGCAGAACGTGCTGGAAACGGGAGCCCGCCTGCCGCCAGCACCGGCCGCCGCTAGTGCGGCCCAGGCACTGGCGCGGCCGCGCGCCAGGGACGCGCTGCAGGCCGGCTATGCCAGCTGGTTGGCCAGCATTGATGCCGACACAGCACATGCTGCCCGCTACCTGGCCGGCGCGCTGGCTCCCGGGCTGGTGTCGCAGCTGCAGCGTGCCACCGTTCGCCCAGCGACGGCCGCCTTCGCTGTGCTGGCCGAGCAGCTCCCCATCACGCGTCCTGGTGCAGTGGCCATCGCTGCGGCTGAGCTGCCGATCCGCCTGCTCGATGCGGTGGCCATCCTGCTGGACGTGGCCGCCGGCCGCCTGCGCTATGTCCTGGCGGTGGGCCGGCCAGCCTTCATGGTGGTCGACGTGGCCATCTCGGAAACGGGCGTCAGCATCATTCAACCCCAGCTGCAGATGCTGATGCCTTCTGATCTCAAACGCAGCGTCGCCGACGGCACACTGCAGCTGCTGCAGGGAGCGCTCTGATGGCGCGTCTTGAAGTCACCCTGGATACGGCAACGCCCGCACTGGCCGATGCACTGCGCCAGCTGGAGGGCGAAGCACGGCAACTGCTCCTGAAGGACTGGGGCGAGTACCTGCTGAGCTCTACGCGCCGCCGCGGCAAACAGCAGGTCGCCCCATCAGGTCGGAAGTGGCGAGCGCTGTCACCGTCGTACAAGCGCTACAAGCAGCGGAAGCGTCCAGGCCGGCCAATCCTGGAATTCGACTTCCACATGCTCGGTGACATGGCGTCGTGGCAGCTGGATGGAACTGAAGCGATCCTGGTGGGAACCAACGCACCCTATGGCGCAATCCATCAGGGTGGCGGAACGATCAGTCGTCCGGCGCGCTCGACCCGCGTGCATTTGAAGAAGGGAAAAGGCGGAGGTCGTTTCGTCAAAGCCAGCCGCCAGAATGAGCGCTATCGGCGTTGGGTCACGCTGCCTGCCTATACGATCACTATGCCGGCTCGCCCTTGGCTTGGCGTCAGTCGCGAGGATGAGAAGGAGTTGCTGGATATCGCCCAGGATCATGTGAGCGACGCCTTCAAGTAATCATCGCGTAGGAGGCGCTGTGCGCGCCTCTACATGCGACGCGCCACACTCGGACCTGCCCCGGCCCTGCTCGGTGTCTGACACGTCTCTGCGGCGCGCGCCAATGCGTTTTTGTGCGCAGGCTGATCGCCGCATGCGCGATGCGCATCAGCGCTGGATGTTTCTCACGGATGGCCGTCCCAATACGTGAGACGGTACTGCGGGAAAACGGAGGGCATGAGCCAGTCCGTCGCCACCTTCGAAAGTTGGAAACCAGTTTCAAAGACAGTGCGCTCTGACGCGGGAAAACTGGCGGCATGAACCAGCCCGCCGCCACCCTGCAGATCTTCAAAGCCGGCACGCACGTTGCCGAAGACGGCCGTGAGCTGACCTTCAGCGAAGCGGATGTGCAGCAGATCGCCGACAGCTACGACCCGGCGCTGCACGAAGCGCCCATCGTGGTGGGCCATCCCAAGACCGACGATCCGGCCTATGGCTGGGGCAAAGCGCTTCTGGCCAAGGATGGCCTGCTGATGGCCGAACCGCACCAGGTCGATCCTGCCTTCGCGGAGCTGGCCAACAACGGCCGCTTCAAGAAGATCAGCGCGTCGATCTTCATGCCCGATTCGCCGGGCAACCCGACACCGGGCAAGTACTACCTGCGCCACATCGGCTTCCTGGGCGCACAGCCGCCGGCAGTGAAGGGGCTCAAGTCGGCCTCGTTCGCCGACGGCGATGACGCTGCCTGCTTTGCCATGTCGCTGGCCCCGTTGGGCTGGACGCTGACGGATCTGTTCCGTCGCTTCCGCGACTGGCTGATCGATACCCAGGGCCTGGAGACGGCTGACCAGGTCATTCCGGACTGGCAGATCCGCGGCATCGAGAGCAGCACACGCGATGACGAAAACTCGCGCACGTCGGCCCTCTTCGCGTCGCCATTGCTCACCCAGCTTCCGCGCAGCGCCCTGGATGCGCCTGCGCCCGTCCAGGCAACGCCTCTCACTCGTGAACAGGTCAAATCGGAGATCGATCCCATGTCCCAGCAGCACAACGCCGAACAGGCGCAGCGTCAGCAGCAGCTCGACCAGCAGGCTTCCACCCTGGACGCTCGCGAAAAGGCCCTCGCCGCCCGTGAACAGACCGCGCGACGCGAAGACGCGGTGGCGTTCGCCGAAGGCCTGGTGAAGGAAGGCAAGTTGCTGCCGCGCCAGCAGCCGGCCGTGGTGGAACTGCTGTTGGCTCAGCCCAATGGCAAGGAGCCGCTGAACTTCGCCGAGGGCGAAACGACGGTATCCAAGCCGGCCGAATCGGTGCTGCGCGAGCTGCTGACCAGCCTGCCCAAGGCGGTGGACTTCAGTGAGAAGTCCGGTGGAGACGTGCCCAACGCAGCGGTGAGCTTCGCGGCGCCGCCGGGGACGCATGTCGATGCGGGCCGTGCGGATCTCTTCAACAAGGCCAAGGCCTATCAACAGCAGCACCCTGGCACGCCCTGGGCAGCTGCAGTCGCCGCGGTCGGCGGCTGACTCATCTATCCAGGAGCCCACCATGTCCCAGAACATCGCTTTGCTCACTCTGTCCGTGCTGGCCACGGCAGCCCTCACCAACAACCGCTTCGTATCCCCGGCCGGTGGCGTAGCAGCTGCCGGCGGCAACAGCTACGGCGTTACGCGCTCCGATGCCGCGGTCGGGCAGCTTGCTCCGGTTGACGTCCTGGGAACCACCCAGGTCACCGCTGGTGGCGCGATCGCAGCTGGCGCCTCCATCCAGGTGGGCGCAGATGGCAAGGCCATCACTGCCGATGCAGGCAAGGTCGTGGCCCGCGCGGCACCTGGCGCCAAGGCCGCCGCCGACGGCGACGTGCTCGAAGTGATCCTCATCCCGAACTGACCGGCAAGCGCCGCAGGAGATTTACATGTCCGCACAGATGACCCCCGGCCAGGTTCGCGTCGTTGACCCGATCCTCTCCGAACACGCCCGTGGCTACCGCCAGGCGCAGCTCGTGGCCACCTCGCTGTTCCCCTTCGCTGACGTCGCCGCCTACGGCGGCCAGGTGATCGAGTTCGGCAAGGAATCCTTCAAGATCTACAACGCAAAGCGCGCTCCGGGTGCCAACACCAAGCGCATCCGCTTCGGCTATGAGGGCAAGCCGTACGCCATTGTGCCGAGCGCACTGGAAGCGCCGGTGCCGCGTGAGCACATGCGTGATGCAAGCCAGGTGCCGGGCATCAACCTGAGCACCCGCGCCGTGAATACCGTGCTGCGCTCGCTCCTGCTGGAATATGAGGTGGACAGCGCCAAGATCGCCACCACTGCTGCCAACTACGACAACGACCACAAGGTCGCGCTGGCTGGCAACAACGTGTGGTCCAACGCCGCTTCCAATCCGGCGCAGGACGTCGAAACCGGCAAGGAAGCGGTACGTGACAGCATCGGCCTGTATCCCAACACCATGCTGTTGTCAGCGAAGTCGTTCAAGCAGCTCAAGCAGCATCCGAAGCTGATTGATCGCTCGGCCAGTACCGGCATTCGCAAGGTCACCCTGGACCTGCTCAAGCAGATCTTCGAGATCGACAACATTGTCGTCGGCGGCGGTGTGGTGGCCGATGACAACGGCGCATTCGGTGATGTCTGGGGTACTTCGGCTGTCCTGGCCTACGTCAGCCCTGGCGCTGACGTGAACGCCAACGTCGAGGAACCCAGCTACGGCTACGGCTATCGCATCGAAGGCATGCCGCTGGTCGAAGTTCCCTACTGGGACAACAGCGCCAAGAGCTGGATCTACGGCGTCAGCAACGATGCCACGCCTGTTCTGGCCGGTATGGCTGCCGGCTACCTGATTCAGGGCGCCGGTCTGTAATTGGCCGCCGGCGACAGGACGTCGCCGGATTGGCTGTCGCTCATCCGTACAACCCAGCGAGCGGCAACACCAGGCGAACGCGGGACCTGGCCGTGCGCAGCACAGCAAAACCATGCGTGACAGCCGGAGAGCACGGCACCACACCTATTCGGAGATCTTGTCGTGGCCAAGCCCCGCACTGCGCCGCCCAGCGCACCCAAGCCCGTCCAGAACGGCAAGCCGGCCGATGTGCCGGACGTCACGGAAGAGAATGCTGCCGACGCGTCGCCGGCGCAGGACGGCTCGATTCCGGAGGAGGGCCGCGGCGAACTGCAGCCCACCGAGACGGTCGCCTCGAAGACCGATGGCGCTGCCGTCGACCAACCGCCGGGCGATCAGTCTGCAACGGACCAGGATGCCGGCGCCGAGGCGGGTACGCCTTCGGGTGACGCCTCTACCTCTTTCGATGCTGTTGCAACGGGCGACCATTCGACGGATCCCGCGTTGTCCAATGGTCTCTGGCTGTCTGCCTGCTTCGAAGTACTCAGCCCGTTCAAGCACAACGGCGTGGTCGTAAAGCCACCGGCTTGGATCGAGATGAGCTGGGAAGAAGCGCAGGACTACCAGGATGCCGGCGTCCTCGGTATCGAAGCCGCAGACCCGGAAGGCCTGGAGTAACCGGCCGCCATGTCCTACTGCACGCTCGCCCTACTGTCGGCGGCCAAGCTCACCCAGGAACTGGCGCAGGTGGCCACGCCGGAGCGCTATCCGATCGTGGACGATGCGCTGATGGATGCCACGTTGCTCGGCAGGGATCGCAGCGCCTTCGGCCCGGCCGACGTGGCGATCGCCGATGAGGCAGCTGCGCACGTGCAGCGCGCCCTGGACGATGCCGATGGCGTGATCAACGGCTACCTGGTCATGCGCAAACCCAAACCCTATCCGGTGCCGCTGCCGGCGCCGGTACCGGGCATCGTGTCCACCTGGGCGCGATGGATTGCGCGCTACCTGCTGCACAAGGATCGGGTCAACACCGAGGAACGGACTGATCCGGTGGTGCGCGACTACAAGGAAGCCCTGCGCTTTCTGGAGTTGGTACGCGATGGCAAGTTCAGCCTCGGCGCCGATGACCCGCTGCCGGCCCCGAGCGGTGGCGCCCCCGAGGTCTGTGCACCGCCGCGGGAGTTCAGCCACCGCACTCTGCAGGACTACGGCAGGTGAGTACGCAGCCCTTCGACATTGGCTTGGTGCGCGATCGCATCCGTCATGGCGTCAGCGACAAGGATCTGCGTCAGATCCAGGGCAGTGCCGATTACGCCGCCGTCCAGGCGCTGCGCGACTTCCCTGCGCCGTGCTGCTACGTGCTGCTGGCCCGCGAGATGCCGCTGGAGACCAAGACCGGCGCTTCGCTTCCCGGCCAGCAAACGCGCCTGGCGCAGTTGGTCGAAGTGAATTTTGCGGTGGTGACCGTGTGCCGCAATTATCGCGAACAGCGCGGCGCCCAGGTGATCGACGAGCTCCGAATCCTGCTGGGCAAGGTTCGCCAACCGCTGCTGGGCTGGGCGCCGCCCGTTGCCGGTGGCCGTGCCTGTCAGCTCATCGAGGGCAACCTCGAGGACTACGACGCCGCTATCGCGCTGTGGGTCGACGTATGGAAGACCCAAGCCCTTCTTCAACCTGAGATCCCGCGATGACCACCCAGAAGTACACGATCAAGAAGCCGGGCCTGACGCTGTCGCGCAAGCCCATTGCCGCCGGCGAAACAGTGGAGATCCCCGCCGATCTGGTGCCCTGGGCGGTTGAGCAGGGCTTCATCGACGCTCCCGACACCGATTCCACCTCCAACACGTCGCGCAAGGCCAACAGCCTGCCGGCCGCTGCCATCGCCCAGGAGGCGAAGTAAGCCATGTCCAAGACCGAATATTTCTCGTTCCAAGGCCGCGTGTATCTGGGCCTGCGTAATGCTGACGGCAGCCGTGCGCCGGCGCGCTGGGTGTATGACGGCAGCGTCCTGGAGCTGGCCATGTCCAGCACCCGTGAAAACAAGAAGGAGAGCTGGTCGGGTGTGCGCGGCGTGGCCGCCACCATGACCACCGAGCGCACCCTGGGCGTAAGGCTGACGTTGGGTCAGATCAACACCGAAAACCTGGCGCTGGCCACCGACGGCACGCGTTTGGACCTGGCGTCGGGCTCGGCCGCCAACGAAGCCATCGGTGCCGTCAAGCCGGGCGACGTGGTCGCGCTGGAGTACGCCGCGATCAGTACGCTGGTGCTGGAGGGTGGCACGCCGGCGGCACCGCTGGTGCTCGACACCGACTACACCGTCAATCTCGCTACCGGCATCATCACCTTCCTGACCACCAAGACCGCGGTGGTCGCCAAGACCTACCAGTACGCCGCACACAGCGTGGTCAAGGTGCTCGAGAGCAGCAAGTCGGAGTACTACGCACTGTTCGACGCCGTCAACAGTGTCGACGGTGCCACCCAGCGCGTCCGCGCCGACGTGAACCGCATTTCGTTCCCGGCGGCTGAATCCCTGCCGCTGATCAACGATACCTTCGGTGAGATCGTGCTCAATGGCGAGGCCAAGATCGATCCGGTCCGCCAGTCCGATCCACGATTCGGCCTGTACGCCCGCGTCATGCTGGTGGATGCGGCCTGATGGCCACCCGAATCGGTAACCAGGCCGAGGTGCCCTCCGGATCCGGTGCGCCGGAACCGGAGGGCATTGCCGACGAACTGGACATCCTGGCCGCGCAGCAGCAGCGCCAGGTCGGCGGCAAGACCATCATCGTGCGCGAGTACGGATTCTTCGAAGGTGCCCGGATCCTGCCGGCCGCCGCGCCGCTGCTGGCCGACCTGCAGCCGCTCTTCGAGGGGCGCGACGCACCTTCAATGCTGGAGGTCACCGATGTGCTGCTCTCGCACCCTGACCTGATTCGGCACCTTCTGGCCTGCGCCATCGCCCCTGCATCGGGTGAGGTCCAGGATGCTGCCGCCGAGGTGCGGGCGCAGGAAGCGTGGCTGGAAACGCTCAATGAAACCGATGGCGAGCAGATGCTGCTGCTGTGGTGGCAGGCCAATGGAAATTTTTTGCTGCGCCGGCTGCTGCGCAACGCCGTCGGCAAAAAGGTGAGCCAGTCGGCTACGGACGCGTCTTCACCGACCTGATCTGTGCTGGCTACGGGCGCTGCTTTGCAGATATCGGTCGGATGACGCAGCGCCAGATCCTGCTCGCTTGGGAGCATGTCCAAGCCCAGCAGCGGCGAGCGCGGCGGGAGCGCATTACCGACACCAGCGCTGCCTATGCCGGGGGTGATCCGGCGACCACCTTGCTGAAGGAACTGGAGTAACAATGGCCGCCACCCGCAACCTTGAACTGGCGATGCGCATCGCCCTGGACATCGAGCAGGCCCAGAAAGCCCTGCCGGTGCTGCAGCGCGGGCTGGCCTCGGTCAAGGATGCGGGCACTGCCGCTGGCGCCGGTCTGGAGGCGGCCACGAAAGGCGCCGACAAGGCCGCCAGCGCACTGGATCAGACCAGCCGCAGCAGTGCTGAGGCCGCCAATCGCGTTCGCACCGCCGGTGGGGCTGTGCGCCAGACAGTGGCCGATGAGATCCGCTCGATCTCCGAGCTGGATGCTCGCCTGCAGCAGGGCGCGGCCAGCATGTCCGAGCTGGCCGATACCGAGGCCATGCTCGATCGGGTCATGGCGCGAGGGCTGATCACCCACGAGGACTACAACAACGCGCTCAAGACCCTGGATAAGCAGGAAGCATCGCTGAGCCGCACTGAGCAGCAGCGTCAGCGCTCCTTGGAAGGCGTCATGGGCCGCTACGACAGTGCCTCGGCCAAGCTGCAGAAGCTCGAGCGCGATGAGCGCGAGCTCCAGTCGGCGGTGGATGCCGGCCGCATCAGCCGCGAGCAGTACAACCGTGCCCTGGCCGGCATCAATATCCAACGCAATGCTGTCAACCTGGCCGAAGCCAACAGCCGTGGGCGCGGGCCGGGTGCCATCTCGGCCGGTCAGTACCAGATGGCCATGCGCCAGCTGCCGGCGCAGATCACCGATATCACTACCAGCATCGTCAGCGGCATGCCGATCTGGATGGTGGCCATCCAGCAGGGCGGCCAGCTGAAGGATTCCTTTGGCGGGGTGGTGCCGGCCGCGCGTGCGCTGGCTGGTGCCATCACCCCCACCGTGGCTGTGGTCGGTGGCCTGGCCGTGGCGGTCGGCGGCCTGGCGCTGGCGTGGAAGCAAGCGGTTGATGAAGAGATGGCGTTCCAGCGAGCGCTGATCGTCACCAACAACCATGCCGCCACCAGCACTGCCAAACTGCAGGGCCGGCGCGATCAGCTCACCGGCCTCCAGGGCGTTTCCCGCGGCACCGCTGCTGAGGCGCTGACGAAGGTGGCGCAGACCGGTCGCTTCACCGGCGAGCAGTTCGAGCTGGTCGCGCGCAGCGCAGCCAGGATGCAGGCCTCTGCCGGCCAGGCCATCGACACCACCGTCGCCAAGTTCCTGACCCTGAAGAAGGATCCGGTCGAGGGCCTGCTGGCGCTGACCGAGTCGGAGAACTTCCTGACCGCAGCCCAGTTGGCGCGGGTGCGTGCCCTGGTCAAGGAGGGCAACCAGCAGGAGGCCGTGGCCGAGGCGATCAAGATCTACTCCGATCGCCTCGATGAGGTCGCGGCACAAAGCGATGAAACGATGCCGGCGCTCGCCCGCGGCTGGCGGGACGTCAAGAAGGACGTCAGCGGCGCCTGGGGCGCCCTGGGCGACTTCACCAACGCGGTTGTGCAGCTGGCGGGCGAATGGGGCGTGCTCGCCAAGCTGCCGCGGCTTTCCGATCTTCTGGGCATGGGCGTGGTCGGCAGCACGCTGGCCAAGAACTTTGATCTTCCTTCTTTCGCTGACCTGACCGGCAAGATGGCCGCCCGCATCCGAGCGGCTTCGGCAACCAATGCGCCCGTGAAGGTGCAGATGGCTGGCATTTATGCGCCTATTACGCCGGAGGAAGAGAAAGCGAGGGAGGAGTTTGAACGACTGCGCCTGAGCAACCTGAGCAAGGCGAAGAAGCTTGAAGAAGAGATCGTCAAGATCTGGGCGCTGGGCAAGGCCGGCCGATTGGATGACAAGGCCATCAAGAGTCTGGAGGCAGAGGCTCGAGCACGCTACGCCGAAAGCCTTCCCAAGAAGCCGAAGGGTCCCAAGACCGAAGCCCAGAAGGATGAGGCAGCGGCGCAGCGCGAACTGGAGCGTCTGAAGCAAGAGATCGAGCTGGTCGGCACGCTGGATGAAACCCGCAAGAAGGCCACCAAGACCGCAGAGATCGAGGCTGCCATCAAGGAAGGGAACTTCCAGAACGCATCGGCAAAGACCAAGCAGGAGCTGCTGGACACTGCCAAGCAGCTGGACTCCGATCGCCTTCGCGTAGAGGCGGCAAAGAAGCTGCTGGAAGTGCAGGATCAGATCGCCAACCTCGAAGGCCGCGGCCCCGACGCGCAGCAGGCCAAGAGCCTGCGCGAGCTGGAGGTCACGCGCCGGCAGATGGTCGAGGCCGGCAACCAGACGGGTGTGGAGCAGGTCGACCGTGCAAAGGAGCTGGTGCGCCTGACAGCGGACCTGCAGAAGATGCAGGAGACCTACAACCGCGCGATGGGCGAAATGGGCTTGGCCCAGCAGCGCATCCAGGGTTGAGCTGCAGGCGGGGCTGATCACCGAGGCGCAGGCCCGCCAGAAGCTGGTAGATCTGTCCCGGCAGCAACTGTCCGCCCTGGGCGATCTTCCCGATCGCATGCGGGCAACGGCTGAAGCACTGAACAACCCCGAGGCGCTGCAGGCGGCTGAGCAGATGGCCGTCAAGCTGAAGGAGATGGCCGCCACCACCAACCTGCTGCAGCAGAACGTGCGCACCACGTTCCAAGGTGCATTCCGTGATGCCCTGATGTCGCTGGCCAACGGCAACGCCACCCTGGGCGATATCGTACGCAGCTTCTTCCAGTCCATCGCCAGTGGCCTGGCTGGGTACGTGGCCGATGAGCTGTCAGCCAAGCTGGCGTCGACGCTAACCGGCAAGCTGTTCGACAAGGGCGCTGAAGTCGGTACGCAAGCCGCAGCCGCGACCGCAACTCAGGCCTCAGCGGCCGCCTTGTCTTCTGCGGGCGGCGTGGTCTCTGCCGGCGCCACTGCCGTAACTGGGAGCGCGTCGGCATTGGCGGGTGCGGGCGGCGGCCTTATCACCGGTGCAGGAGCCCTGACTGCGGCCGCCATCCAGCTGCAGGTGGCGGCATCTGCGTTGGCAGCCGCAAACGCAGCCGGCGGAATCGTGGGTGGCTTGGCAGGTCTCGCAGGAGGGGGCAGCGCGGCAGGCAAAGTGACTGTTGGCGCAATGACACCAATCCTGCGTGCGTCGGGCGGCCCTGTCAGTGGTCCCGGCAGCAGCACCAGCGACAGCATCGCGGCCTGGCTCTCCAATGGTGAGTTCGTCGCCCGCGCCAAGGTCGTCTCCCAGCCGGGCGCACTGGCGTTCCTGCATGCGTTCAACGCGGAGGGCATGAGCGCCGTGCGTCGCTGGGGTGCTTATGCCTTCGCCGATGGCGGCTTGGTCAGCCAGATGCCCACGCTGCAACGCTCGCCCGTGTTCAACACAGTGGCCGCGGCGCCTACGAGCTCACCGGCCCAACTGGGCCTGCGCCTGATCAACCAAGTGTCGCCGGGTCTGTTCGAGGACTACATGGACGATCCAGGCAGCGACAAAACCATCATCAACAAGATCAGCCGCAACGCTGCGGCGATCCGCCAAGCACTGGAACTCTGACTATGGCCTGGGTAACCGACACCGCCGCCAACATCACCGACCTCATGACCCGGCTGCGGGACTTCCTGACCTCCAATGCCGCTCTGGTGGCGGCGAACCAGCAGTGGCAGGTGGTGGGCGGCGTGGCCAGCGGCCCGATCGCGGCCAACGATTTCGTATCGCTGAAGGGTCGAGGGCTGGCGGGCGAGGATGAGATCTACCTCTCGCTGCAGGCATGGGTGGTTCCGGCTAGCGCCTACTACAACATGGCGGTCATCGGCCATACCGGCTACAACCCGGCCCAGCCGCGTCTGGATCCTCCTGGCTCCAATTCAAACCCGGTCGCACTGCTGGGCGTCAACTCGCCGATCAAATACTGGTTCGTTGCCAATGGCCGTTGCTTCAAGGTCATCACGCGAATCAACGGTCGTTACGACGCGATCTATGCCGGCTTGATCCTGCCCGAGCATCTGCCTGGCGATTGGAGTTACCCGCTTTTCATCGGTGGATCGTGCCTGGGCAGGGACTTCTTGGCCTCCTCCGACAGTTTCGAGCATTCCAACTTCTGGAGTGCCAATGCTGACGGCACCGACAACAACAACCCCAGCCAGGCGTACCTGTTCTCGCCCATGCAGGCTTGGGTGCCTATCCGCAACCTCTCGCGGAATGGCTCTCAGGCCACTGGGCGCATGACCCTGCCGTGGGCAAAGGCGGTCTGCAACCAGAACGTGCGCAACTGTCTGGACGGCCAGCGGTGGGTGCAGCGCGGCCAGTTGGCGGGCTTCGCGTGGGGAGGCAGCCTCACCGACAGGAGTTTTCCCTACAACCAGATGCCCGAGAAGGGGCAGTTCTACGGCGACTTTGACGGTGTTTTCTACACGCCTTCCTTCGGTGCAACGGCGGAGCAAATTGCCACGGTGGGAGGTGTAGACCATCTGCTGGTGCCCAACGTGTACCGCACTGGCTCTGGCGAGTTCGCAGCGTTTTCCTTGGAGTGAAGTAGAGATGGCCTACGCCGAATTCAGCAACGTTCCCAATGTGCAGACCCTGATTGATCTGGTCGTGCAGTTTGCACAGGCCAATGGCTGGACCGTTGAACGCAACACTCTGACAGGTGCCAATCGAACCGCCACCGTTCGCATTCCCGGCGTGTCCGACTACGTGCACCTGTTCAACACCGACCAGCTGAGCCTGCAGTCGCGCCTCTCGATCGGATACAACGGCGCGCTCGATCCCAATTCGCAGCCGCTGCAGTCTCCCCGAGCCGTGTCGACACGCGACCTGGTCGGTCCGTTCCCGCGTGTGAAGCTGTTCGCCAATGGCACCGCGATCCATGCTGCCATTGCCCAGGCCACTGCCGGCGAGTATCGCCACCATGTGTTCGGAGTTCTTGCCAAGGCCGGCGCCTACGACGGTGGCACCTATGTGGATGGCACGTACTGGCCACTGAACACCAGCTCCAGCGGTGTGATCAGCACCAGCACTCCCACGGTGGTGCCGTTCGGATACAACTCCAATGGGCTCGGTTGCGGACAGGTGCGGGCCGACTCTGTCGAGGATGGGCGAAGCAACAGCTACCACATGATCTGCAACACCTACGGTGGCTCACTCGGCACCGAGGGCCAGGCCGGTAGCGGGGTTGGACCCAGCTACCAGGGCTCGTCCAGCGACGTCACGCTCGATCACCTCTGGCTGGGCCGGGCGCTGGGCAATGCCGACGAGAACGTCTTCTCCGGCCGCAGCATCCTTCACCCTATCCAGCTGTGGGTTCGCCGGGCTGGGACGACACCCAACCTGTCCCCGATCGGCGAGGTGATTGGCCTTCGGGCGTGCTACCTGGAGAAGCTGGAGCCCGAGCAGGAGATCACGATCGGCGATGAGACCTGGGTCGTGTTTCCCTGGGTGCGGAAGCTGACGATGGTCAGCGGCTCGGGCCAGTCTCCGGCCAGTAACGCCTATGGCTGGGCAATCCGGAAGTCCTGATGGCGCTGCTCCTGTCCACCTCCATCAGCACTGGCCCGAGCTGGCGAAGCCAGAACCTGGGCATCGCGCGCACCCGCATTCCCGTGCCATTTCGTGGCGCGCTGGCCAGCGCTCGCCTTCTGGCCGGTCCGGCGCGTGAGTCCACAATTGTTGAGCCCGAACAGCGCACGGCGGGGCCTGCGTTGCGCACCTCGTTCGACGACTGGTACTACCGCATCCACACGTTGCCGCTGCGCATCGACCTGGGCAACCTGGTGACCAACCAGGTGCGATTCGTGCAGGTTTGGAATGCCTACCTGCAGCCGCAAACGCTGGCCTCGGTCGTCCTGGAGAACGGAGAGGGCGTCGAACTGGTGGGGCCTGGCACACCGCCGTTGCCCTTCGCGCCGCTGCAGTTGCGCCGGTGGCAGCTGTCGATCACGACCGAGGGGCCGCCGGTCATTGCGGCTACGCTGTCTTACGACTTCGTGGCGCTTGGGCGGCGCACCGTCACGATCACCGGCAATCGCATGTCGGCATGGATGCTGCCGCCAGACTGGTCCCGGCCGGTGTCGGAAACTCTGGCGTGGGCAACCGATGTGCAGCAGGCGGCCGATGGCGCTGAGGCTCGCTTCCCGCTGCGAGGCTCCCCGCGACGCTCGTGGGAGTTCAGCGTTCTGGCCGATCGCCGTGAGCGCCAGGTGCTGGAACACGCGCTGTTCGACTGGTCGGCGCGCACCTGGGCACTGCCCATCTGGAATGACGTGTCCTGGCTGCAGTCGCGCCTGGCGCTCGGCGTGCAATCCATTCCGGTGCCGGCCGCCACACAGCGGGACTACCGGCAGGGCGGTCTGGCGATGCTGTGGCAAGACGTCACCACCTATGAACTGGTCGAGGTTGCCGGCATCGCCGGCAACGCCCTGCAGCTGGCTCGGCCCACGGCCAACGCCTGGGCGCCGGGCACGCGGGTGTTGCCCTGCAGGACGGCGCGTCTTGCGGAGACGCCCAGCCTGGAGCGCCTGACCGACCAGGCTATTCGCTCCACCGTGCGCCTGACGTCTGTGGAAACCTGCGACTGGCCAGCCGTAGCACCGGCGGCCACCTATCGCGGTCGACCAGTGCTCGAGCAGCGTCCGGATCTGGACCAGGCGCCAACCGCCGAATTCGGCAGGCAGCTGGTGGTGATCGACGGCGATATCGGTCCGGTCACGATCGATGACATCACCGGCAAGGCATGGCCAGTCCAGTCCCATGCCTGGCAGACCTGGGGCCGCACCGAGCAGGTGAACCTGCGCAGCCTGCTGTACTGGCTGCAGGGGCGCGTGGCGTCGCTGTGGGTGCCATCCTGGGCCGATGACCTAGAGCTGGTCGAGCCGGCCTTGGCCACCTCCGGTGGCATCGTGGTGGCGTGGGCGGGCGTGTCCCGCTTTGGGCGCGCTCAGCCAGGCCGCCGGCATCTTCGTATCGAGCTGTTCAATGGTCAGGTGCTTTACCGCCAGCTGGTCCAGGCCACGGAACTCGACGCCCAGCGTGAATTCCTGCAGCTGGACGTACCCCACGGGATCGCCCTGCAGCCGAGCGCCATTCGCTTGATCAGCTGGATGGTACTGGCCCGTCTCAGCTCCGACACCGTCGAGCTGTCCCACGAAACCGATGGCGAGGGTGTGGCGCGTTGCCGCGTGTCCTTCGCCGGCATTGGCGCTGAGGAGAGCGAACCGTGAGCGTGTTTTCCCGCCATGTAGAGCTGTACGAGTTCGGCCGCGGATCTCAGCGCTGGCGCTACACCTCCAGCGATAGCGCAGAGGTCTACGACTCGCAGCAGTTCACTGCCGTGGCCATCAAGCGCGGCCGTCTGGGTCAGTCGGCGCAGGAGGCTCGGTCGAATCTGGAGGTGACCGTGCCGCTGTCGCTGCCCCTGGCATCGGTGCTTCGCCCGTTCCCGCCGACCGAGCGCATTACGGTGCGCTGGCGCAGGGTGCGCAAGAGCGATGGCGTCATCCGCGACACCTGGAATGGTGTACTGAGCGATTTCACCGAGCGTCAGAACGACCTGGTGCTGACCTGCCAGAGCAACATCGGCGCAGCCGCCACCAATGGCCTGCGCCGCTGCTGGCAAGGGCCGTGCCCCTTTGCGCTGTTCGATGAGGACTGTGGGCTCAATCCAGAGGCGTTCCGGATCGATGGCGTGTTGTCAGCCGCCTCCACGCAGACGGTCACGTCCAATGCCTTTGCTGCCAAGCCGGATGGCTGGTTCGTGGGCGGCTTCATCAAGTGGAAAAGGGGCGCTGCTACCGAGTACCGCTTTGTCGTCGGTCATGTCGGGCCCGTACTGACCCTGCTGACCGCCGCGCCGCTTGCTGCGGGCGAGCTGGTTTCGGCTTACCCCGGCTGCGGCCACGCGCTATCGGTGTGCCACGAAAAGTTCAACAACGCGCTCAACTACGGCGGTCAGCACACCATCCCGAAGAAGAATCCCTTCGGCCCGGCCCCCATTTTCTGAGGAGATAGAGCATGTGGTTTCAGATAGCCGCGTTGGTGGTTTCGCTGGTCATGAGCGTGGTGTTCCGTGCGAAGCCGGCCGTGCCCAAGCCAGCGGCGCTGGAGGACTTCAACGTGCCCACCGTCGAGGATGGTCGCGAGTGCGCAATGATCTTCGGCACGAACTGGATCGATGACCCCAACGTGCTGTTCTACGGGGATCTGCGCACTACGCCGATCAAGGTCAAGGGCGGTAAGAAGTAATGGGCGGCCCCGTTCTGGTCACCGTTGAGCACGCGCGCGCCGCCAAGCTGGGCGAGCACAGCGGGGTGCTGTGCGCTGCCGGCATCCGTACGTGGATGGACCGGCATGGACTGGATCTGCGCCAGTTCCTGGACGAAGGCTTGCCGGTAGAGCAGTTCGAAGCCCTGGACGATGCCTTCGCCCGGCGCCTGGCCGCGATCGCCCGCGAGGAGGCCAGCCGTGGGTAGTGGCAAGAAGCAGACCGTCGGCTATCGCTACTACATGGGCATCTACTTTGGCGAATGCCTGGGTCCGGTGGATGCGCTGCGGGAAATCCGCGTCGGCGATCGCACCGTCTGGGACGGCAGCGCACAGACGGTGTGGACCAAGATCTTCGGTATGAATGTGCCCCGCACGGTGCCGGCCACGGGCCCGATCACCACCTCGCGATCCATCACGATTCTCGCCCCCGAGGTGTTCGGCGGTGACAAGGGTGAAGGCGGGATTGTCGGCACGCTGGAGGTGCGCATGGGCGAGCCCACGCAGATGCCCAGCACCTACCTTCAGTCATTGGTGCCTGGGCCTTGGCCGGCGGCGCGCGGCCTGTTTACCACCGTGTTCAATGGCCAGGTGTCGGCCATGAACCCCTACATCAAGAACTGGACCAAGAAGGTCTCCCGCTGGAAGCAAGGGTGGAAGAACGGTGTATGGCGAGGCGACCTGGTGCAGATCGATGAGGGCATGAATCCGGCCCACATCATCTATCAGGTCCGTACCGAGGGTATGGGCCACCCGGTCGACGTAATCAACGAGGCCAGCTTCCTCGCCGCAGCCCAGGTGCTGAAGGCTGAAGGGTTTGGCCTGTGCTTGAAGTGGTCCAAGTCGGTCCCTGCCGGTGAGTTCATGGACATGGTGTGCGACCACATCGGCGGCATGCGCATCGAGGACACGTTGACGGGGTTGACCGAGCTGGTCCTGGTGCGCCCGGACTACGATCCGGCTGCACTGGCAGAGATTGGTCCTGGCCAGATCATCGAGCTGATGGAGTGGCAACAGCCGATGCTGGACAACAGCGTCAACGAGATCACGGTGGTCTATCGCGATATCGCCACCAATAAGGACGCTGCGGTCACCTATCAGAATCTCGCCAGCGTGCAGGCCCAGGGCAGAGTGGTCAGCAGCCGGAAGAACTACCCAGGCCTGTGGAACGCCACGCTGGCCGGCCGCGTCGCGGCGCGCGAGGTGGCGGCGGTGAGCAGTCTGCCCTGCAGGGTGAAGATCCGGGTGCGGCGCGATGCTGGCCCCTTCAAGCGTGGCCAGGTGCGCGCCCTGTCGTGGCCACGGCGCGGCGTAGCGCGCATGCCGGTGCGGATCCTGGACGTGGACGAAGGCACGCAGACCGAGACGGCCGTGGTGCTGACTGTTGGCCAGGACGTTGCCGGCATGGCCGCCGCCAGTTACATCCAGCCCTCAGATAGCGCCTGGGTCGAGCCGGACACCAAACCCAAGCCGGTCACGGTGCAGCGCCTGCAGGAGGCCAGCTATCGCGACCTGGCCACTACGCTCGGGGCGCCGGATCTCGCTGCCTTGTCGCCGGACGTCGGCTACCTGACTTCGATCGGCGTGCGGCCTTCCTCGGTGGCATTCGGCTACACGCTGCAGACCCGACTGGGCAACGCTGCTTTCGCCGAGGCGGGTACGGCCGACTTCGCCCCCACCGGCCTACTGATCACCGCAATGACGGCCACCACCACGGCCATCGCCCTGTCCGCCGGCGTCAGCCTGGACATGATTGAGGTCGGCACCGAGGCGCTGATCGATGATGAACTGGTCCGGGTGGTATCGATCGACCCGGTGGCGGCGACGCTGACCGTGGCCCGTGGCTGCGTGGACACCGTGCCGGTGCCCCATGCCGTGGGTGCGCGGGTGTGGTTCACCGACGAATACGTCGGATTCGATGGCCGCGAGTACCTGGCCAACGAATCGCCCCAGGCGAAGCTGATCACCCGCACCAGCCAGGGTGAACTGAACCCGGATCTGGCCACAACGATAGGGCTGGTGCTGCAGCGCAGACAGATCCGGCCGTACCCGCCCGGCCGCTTGCTCTTGCAGGGCGAGGCCTATCCGCCGGAGGTGTGGACCTTCGGCACCGAGCTGACGGTGCAGTGGGCGCACCGCGATCGCCTCCTGCAGGCCGACCAGCTGGTCGACACGACGCAGGGCAACATCGGGCCGGAGCCTGGCACCACCTACACCGTCCGCTGGTACCTCGCCGGGGCATTGGTGCGGACGCAGGCCGCCATCAGCGGCACGACCGACACCTACACGCCGCCCGCCGGCAGCGGTGGAAAGCAGATCCGTGTCGAAGTCGAAGCCATCCGTGATGGCTACCGCAGCTGGCAGATCCAGCAGCACACCTTCCTGTACCGCGCGCAGCTGGTGACCGAGGCAGGCGATCGCTTGGTCACCGAAGCGGGCGACCCCCTGATTCTGGAGTAACGAAAATGGTCGACGTCAAGATTCCTGCCCTGCCGGCAGCCGCCCCCCTCACCGGCGCGGAGTTGTTCCCTGCGGTCCAAGGTGGCGCCACTGTCAAGGTGCTGGTGAGTGCAGTCCGCGCGGGTCTCGCGGCGGACGACAACGTCGTTCACCGTACTGGTGACGAGATCATTGGCGGTGCCAAGACATTCACCTCTATTGGCACCTGGAACCTCTCCAACAACGGCCGGATCATCTATGGTGAGCCCGGTGGCGACTCGGCGGGGATATCGCTCTTCCGTGGTGATTGGGCCGCAGGGGCTGCGCGCCGTTCAGACATTCGTGCCCGTGCCGGCGATCTGCTACTGGGTTGCGGAGCGGCGCCCGACAATTCGGCTCCCGTCAACTGGGTCAGTATCGGGCCGACGCACCTACGGCCGACCATCCCTGGAATCTTTAGCCTGGGCACGAGTGGTAACGCGTGGCTCAATGCGTTCACCGCTGAGCTGACTTTGACGGGAGACGAAGCGGCCAAAGCGCGCAGTCGTAGCAGCCTCGGAGCGGTTGGCCTGGCAGGGAATGAAACGATTGCGGGCAGCAAGACGTTCTCTGGCGCATCCCTTTTCACGGGATCGATCACCCAGCGCACCGGCACTATCGGGGGCGTGGAGATCCAGTCGCCGACGGGTCTTCCAGGCATTGTTGGTCGCAACGGGGACCCAGCGGACGTCAACAACCAGTATCGCCACGACATCCACTTCGGGGCTGGTTTCGTGCGCATGCTGGTCAGCACCGCCGTAGGGTCGACCGCTCCCGCCGGTGGCTGGCGTATGGACACGCACTTCTACCCGATGCAGAACAACACTATGTCGTGCGGTACGCCATCCAATCTCTGGACTCAGGTGTGCGCGACCAATGGCACGATCAGTACGTCGGACGAACGCTTGAAGACGCCTCTCTTGCCCATGACGGACGCGGAGGAGGCCGCCTTTCTGGAAATCAGCGAGCTGCCAATGAAGTGGCAGTGGCTCGCGCGTGTTGCAGAAGAGGGTGATGCTGCGCGCTGGCACGCAGGCCCCTCCGTCCAAGCGGCAATCGCGATCATGAAGAAGCACGGTCTGGAGGCCTTCATCTACGGTGCATTCTGCTACGACTCATGGTCGGCCCAAGACGAGGTGTGGAGGGAGTGGCCCGCTGAAGAAGCCGAAGTCATCGAATGGCCGGCGGTGCCAGAGCTTTGGACGGACATCCCTGCAGAAGTCGATGACGCCGGCGAGGTCATCGTGCCTGCACGGCGTGAACTGATCCATGCGGCCACGCCAGCGGGGCGAGTCGTTTTGAAGGAAGCAATCGAGGCAGGGCGCGAACTAGTCCAGCCTGCTGTTGCCGCCGGAGACCGCTACAGCTTCCGCGTATCTGAACTGCACGCGTGGATTCTGGCCGCGATGGCACGTAGGGATCGCCGCGAGCGAGAGGCGGCCGAGCTGCACCTGGCCAGCATCGAGCAGCGCTTGGCTGCCCTTGAGTCGATGAAGTAAGTGAAGACAGGGCGCCGGGTAGGCAGCTGCAACTGCGTACCCGGCGCCGCAACACACGCGTACAGCCCGCGTGCTATTGGCCGAGGCCCTGCTCCCCGCGCGGGGGAGACAAGCCTCGCCCAAACCCATCGCAGAGGCTGAGAATGAAGACGACCACGCTGTTCCCCTGGCCGGGCGGGAAGACCCGCCTGCTACCGCACCTGCTGCCTCTGGTAGCCGAAACCTCCCACCGTACCTATGTCGAGGCCTTCGCCGGCGGCGGTGCTCTTCTGTTCGCGAGAGAGCCGGCCAAGGCCGAGGTGCTCAATGACTGCCACGGCGAGCTGGTGCGCCTCTACCGGGTGGTAGCCAACCACCTTGAGGAGTTCGTCCGGCAGTTCAAATGGGCCCTGACGAGCCGGGAAATGTTCCGCTGGTGCCAACTCCAGCACCCAGGCACTCTCACCGATATCCAGCGAGCTGCGCGCTTCTACTACCTGCAGCGACTGGCTTGGGGTGGCAAGGCGACTGGCCAGACCCCAGGGTTCGGCCGGGGCGGCAAGGGCCTCAATCTGCTGCGCATCGAAGAGGATCTGAGCGCCGCGCACCTCCGGCTTCACAAGGTCACCGTCGAGCATCTCGCCTGGCAGCAGTGCATGGCCAAGTACGATGCCGCCGACACCCTGTTCTTCCTGGATCCTCCGTACTGGGAGACCGAAGGGTATGGCGCTCCCTTTGGGATGGAGCAGTACCAGGAGCTGGCACGCCAGATGGCGGGGCTGCGGGGCACGGCGATCCTGACGATCAATGACCATCCGGCCATGCGAGACGTGTTCGGCCAGTTCAGGTGCCGAGTGGTGCCGATCCGGTACACGATCGGCCGGCAGGCGGTACAACGGCGGGAGTTGATCTACACGACCTGGTAGTCCGGCCGGGGCACGGGGCGGTTTCCGCCCCGTGCAATTTCATTCCCGTGGGCGCAACATTGGCGCCCGACCGTTTATCTCACGTCTGGCGGGCGAATTATCGCGCGCCGTTACACCATCCCACGGATAGCCCGCCGTTGCCGTTGATTCGGCAGGTGCAGGACGCAGCCCTGCCGCCCCCTCCTCTTCCAAAATGTGAAGGCCGCGCGGTGACGAGCACACCGCCCCTTCGGCTAACATTCGTCCATGCCGCATACCACCACGACTCCGCCCGCATTGCAGGATGGCGACCTGCTGGCCGCCATCGACCTTGGCTCCAATAGTTTCCACATGGTCATCGCGCGCTACACGCTCGGCCAGCTGCGGGTGATCGACCGCCTGCGCGAAACGGTGCGCATGGCCGATGGCCTGGATGGCAAGGGTGGACTTTCCGCCGCCGCGCGGCAGCGCGCGCTGGAGTGCCTGGCCCGTTTCGGCCAACGCATCCGCAATGTGCCGCCGCACCAGGTACGCGCGCTGGCCACCAATACCGTGCGCCAGCTGCGCTCGCCGCAATCGTTCCTGGTTCCGGCCGAGACCGCGCTCGGGCATGCGATCGAAGTGGTCAGCGGCCGAGAAGAGGCGCGCCTGATCTATCTTGGCGTGGCCCACGCGCAGCCACCCAAGCCCGGCCAGCGCCGGCTGGTGATCGACATCGGCGGCGGCTCCACCGAGTTCATCATCGGCATGGGCATGCAGACCCTGGAGCGCGAAAGCCTGCAGGCCGGCTGCATCGCCAGCACCCGTCGTTTCTTCCCGGGCGGCAAGCTCAGCAAGAAGCGCTGGAAAGATGCGCTGGCCGAGATCGGCCGCGAGTTCCAGCCCTTTGCCAGCAAGTACCGCGCCCTGGGCTGGCAGGAAGCATTGGGCTCATCGGGTACGCACAAGGCAATCAGCGAAATCTGCGCGACGATGAAGCTGAGCAAGGGCGCGATCACCGCCGAAGCCCTGCCGCAGCTGCGCGACGAACTGCTGAAAGCCAAGAAGATCGACGACATCGAGCTCCCGGGCCTGTCCAGCGATCGCCGCCCGATCATCGCCGGCGGCATCCTGGTGCTGGAGGCTGCCTTCCAGGCGCTGGGCCTGCAGAAGCTGCTGGTCAGCAAGGCGGCGATGCGCGAAGGCATCCTCTACGACATCGTCGGCCGCGCCGGCGAGAACGACCTGCGCGACGAATCGGTCACCGCGCTGACCCAGCGCTATGGCATCGACACGGTGCAGGCCGACCGTGTGCAGGACACCGCGCTGTCGCTGCTGGAGCAGGTACAGGAGCGCTGGAAGCTCGACGCCGACGATGCGCGCATGCTTGGCTGGGCCGCGCGCCTGCACGAGCTGGGGCTGATGATCGCCCACAGCGGTTACCACGTGCATGGCAGCTACGTGCTGGAGAACTCGGATATCGCCGGCTTCTCGCGGCAGGAACAGCAGATGCTGGCCGCGCTGGTGCGCAGCCACCGTCGCAGCGTGACCAAGACCGCCTTCGATGCCCTGCCCGAGCGACTGCTGCTGACCGCACGCCGGCTGGCCGCGCTGCTGCGCCTGGCAGTGCTGCTCAACCGTGCCCACGAAGACGACCCTATGCCGGTGCTGGAGCTGACCGCCGACGACAACCGGCTGTCGCTGATCGTGCCGCAGGCATTCATCGATGCGCGCCCGCTGCTGCGCGCCGACCTGATCGGCGAAACCGACGGCATCGCCGGCCTGGGCATCCAGTTCCGTCCGTTCGTGGCTTGATCGAGGGGGGTTGGCCTCGGGTCTATGTGGACCGTGCTCGGGGCCGAATCCGTCACACTTTGCGCAATCTGGCCTCTTTTTTTGTTGCGATGCAGCGACCTCGAACGACTGCGCGTCAGGCCCGCTTCGCGTAAGTCGATGCTTTTGTTCATTTTTTGTGAAAAGAAGCGGCGTATCGCGAAATAATTGGATACGAAGTCTTTACAGATCATTAACCAACGAGACTACTATCAGGTCACCGGCTCAGTCCTTGGACCCGCCGGCTTCTTCGACGCCCACTTTGGCGTCTTTTGCACGACCTGAGAGAGAGAGCTCGCCATGACTTCACGCACCACCGCACTGGGGCAGGCCATCCGCTATGCCCTGGCAACCACCGCAGCGCTAGCTTCGCTGCCTGCGTTCGCCCAGGACGGCAGCGGCGCCACTCCCACCAACCTCGACCGCATCGAGATCACCGGTTCGCGCATCCGCCAGGTGGACGTGGAAACCGCCCAGCCGGTGTTCGCGATCACCCGTTCGGCCATCGAGCAGCAGGGCTTCAGCTCGGTCGCCGACATCCTGCAGAACGTCACTGCGATGGGCAGCCCGGCGATCAGCCGCGCCAACGCGCTGACTGCCGGTGAGAATGCGGGTGGTTCGTACATCGACATGCGCAACCTGGGCACCCAGCGCACGCTGGTGCTGATCAACGGCAAGCGCCTGGGCATCAGCACCTCGGGCTACCAGGACATCTCCACGATCCCGGTCTCGGCCGTGGAGCGCATCGAAGTACTGAAGGATGGCGCGTCGGCCATCTACGGTTCCGATGCCATGTCCGGCGTGGTCAACATCATCACCCGCTCCAATGTCACCGGTGTGACGGCCAACGTCTACCACGGCCAGTACAGCCAGGGCGATGGCGCGCGCGACCGCTTCGACGTGGTGGCCGGCTGGAACAACGATCGCATCTCGCTGACCCTGGCCGCTGAACACTCCGAAGAAAAGTCGGTGTGGGCACGCGACCGCTGGTTCAGTGAGTACGGCATCACCGACCGCCATGCCGACAACCTGACCAACTGGACCACCATCAGCCAGTGGGGCCAGTTCACCGGCCTGAAGGGCGGCCCGGGCTGCAAGGTGGCTGCCGGTTGCAACTACTCGCTCAACCGTGGCGCCGACCCGACCAACCCGGCCAACTACCACCTCACCGATCCGTCTGCTTTCACCGGCGATGTCAGCAACGCCAACGAGCAGATGCACGTGAACTATCCGCTGAAGCGCGACTCGGTGTACTTCGACGGCCGCTTCAAGATCACCGACAACGTCAACTTCCGCGCCGAGCTGGGCTACAACAAGCGCGAAGCAACCCGCCAGATCGCCGGCTACCCGCTGCAGTCGAGCACCCCGGGTATCGGCTCGATGTCGGTTGACAGCTACTTCAACCCGTTCGGCAACCAGCACGGCTACGCCAACCCGACCGCCGTGGCCTGGAACCGCCGCACCTGGGAAGTGCCGCGCGTGACCACCAGCGAGTTGAAGACCTACCGCGCGGTAGCTTCGTTCGACGGTTCGTTCGAGATTGGTGAGCGCTTCTTCGACTGGGAAGTGGGCTACCAGTACAATCGCAACGAGTTGGAATCGACCGCCACCGGCAACCTGCACAAGGGCCGCGTCGCCGCCGGCGTAGGCCCGTCGTACTACAACGCCGCCACCGGCAAGGTCGAGTGTGGCCGCCCGGGCGCGCCGATCGCCAACTGCATGCCGTGGAACCCGCTGGTGCCGTACGGCAAGATCGATCCGAACGGCATCGATGGCAATGCGGCTCTGCAGCAGTGGCTGTTCCCGCCGGAGGTCACCACCGGCAAGACCACCAGCAAGAACTTCTTCGCCAACATCGCCGGTTCCATCGTGACCCTGCCGGCCGGCGACCTGGGCTTCGCGTTCGGTGTCGAAAGCCGCAAGGAATCGGGCCAGTACCGCCCGGATCCGCTGGCGCAGACCGGTGCCACCACCAACCTGGCCGCTGGCCCGACCGGTGGCGACTACAAGGTCAGTGAGGCGTACCTGGAAATCAACGTGCCGGTGCTGGCCGACCTGCCGGGTGCGAAGGAACTGACCTTCAACGGCGCGACCCGCTTCTCCGATTACGACACCTTCGGCAACACGCTCAACAGCAAGTTCGGCTTCAAGTGGAAGCCGTTTGATTCGCTGCTGGTCCGTGGCACCTGGGCCGAGGGCTTCCGCGCCCCGACCATCAACGACCTGTACGGCGGTGGTTCGGAAACCTTCGCCCAGTTCAGCGATCCCTGCGACGTCCAGTTCGGTTCGTCCAAGACCAGTGCCGAAGTGCGTGCCCGCTGTGCGCGTGACATCGCCAATGCCGACACTTTCCGCCAGCTGAAGCAGGGCAACCAGGCTGTCACCACCGCCACCGACGCCACCCCGGTGCCGTTCGTGTCCGGCTCGGATCCGAAGCTGACCCCGGAAACCTCGACCAGCAAGACGCTGGGCCTGGTCTGGAGCCCGAGCTTCATCAAGAACTTCAACGCCTCGCTGGACTGGTGGAAGATCCGTATCGACAACACGATCGTGTCCGATACCCCGACCCAGATCCTGATCGACTGCTATGAGCAGGGCGTTGCTGCTCGCTGCGCCCGCTTTACCCGTGACACCTCGACGGGTCCGACCGCCGGCATCGTCAACAAGCTGACCTTCGGTAGCCGCAACTCCGGCTTCATGGAGACCGAAGGTTACGACCTGGACCTGAACTACCGCCTGGATACCAGCGTCGGCAAGTTCAACGCCGGCTGGGCCACCACCTATGTCAGCAAGAGCATCTACCGCTCGACCAACGACACCACGGTGGTGCCGACTGTTTCCAACGGCATCGGCAGCAACTTCCGCGTCCGTTCGAACCTGGTGCTGGGCTGGGATCTGGGCAACTTCGGCGTGAGCTGGACCGCGCGCTACTACTCCGGCGTGAAGGAACAGTGCGTGGACATCCGTTCGTACCCGGGTGAATGCTCGGATCCGAACGTCTACGCCCCGTGGTACAAGGGTGCACGCAACTACAACGAGCGTGGCTCGGTCACCTTCCACGATGTGCAGTTCCGCTACTCGCTGCCGTGGGATGCAACCGTCTCGGTCGGTGCCAACAACGTGTTCGAGAAGTACGGCCCGGTCATGTACAGCAAGCCGAACTCGGCCTTCTCGTACTACGGCGGTTACGACATCGGTCGCTTCGTCTACATGAAGTACCAGCAGCGCTTCTGATCCATCGCGCGGCAATGCACCACGACCACGGCCCTTCGGGGCCGTGGTTTTTTTGTTTCTGCGCAGGTTGACGTGTTTGACAGGCTCGGCCTCCTTCGCTGCGTCTCCATCGCGGCAATCCCGGAATGGCGGTGACGCGTCATCGAACAGCGCAGCCACCTGATTCGCATCGACTTTGTGCAGATGCGTCAGCCTCGCCGATTGCAGATTCGTACCTTTCCCATACCTCTCTCATCGGGCCTTCACTAGCGTCGAGTCTCCACCGTCTGCGGTGGTATTTGCGCCGTCCGCTTTGGCAGCGCACCGAAGACCTAGAAGAGAGAGAGACCCATGACCATCCGTACTCCCGAACTGGGGTTGGCGATCCGTCGCGCGCTTGCGATGACCGCAGCCACTGCGCTCGCCGTTCCTGCATTCGCCCAGCACGCGCCGGACGCCACCACGCTCGATCGCATCGAGATCACCGGCTCGCGCATCCGCCAGGTCGACCTGGAAACCGCGCAACCGGTGCTGACCATCAGCCGTGCCGACATCGAGCGGCAGGGCTTCAATTCCGTCGCCGACATCCTGCAGAACCTGACCGCGACCGGCAGCCCTGCCCTCAGCCGTGCCAGCCCGCTCAGCGCGGGCGAGGCCTCTGGTGGCAGCTACGTGGACATGCGCGGCCTCGGCCCGCAGCGCACCCTGGTGCTGGTCAATGGCAAGCGCCTGGGCATGACCACCTCCGGCTACCAGGACATCTCCAGCATTCCTGCCGCTGCCGTGGAGCGCATGGAAGTCCTCAAGGATGGCGCCTCGGCCATCTACGGTTCCGATGCGATGGCCGGCGTGGTCAACATCATCACCCGCCGCAACGTCGAGGGCGTGACCGCCAGCGTCTACCACGGCCAGTACAGCGAGGGCGACGGCGCCCGCACCCAGTACGACGTGGTGGCCGGCTGGTCCAATGACCGCGCCTCGATCAGCGTCGCCGCCGAGCATGTCGAAGAAAAGGGCGTGTGGGCAAAGGACCGTGGCTTCAGTGCCTACACCTACACTGATCGCCATCCGGACGACGGCTGGACCACGGTCGGCCAGTGGGGCCGCATCACCGGCTTCAAGGGCCCGGGCTGCAGCAACAGCCGTGGCTGCAGCTATTCGCTCGACCGTGGCAGCCAGCCGGGCGGTCCGGACAGCTTCCATCTCAGCGACAACACGCCGTTCACCGGCGACGTCAGCAACAGCAACGAGCAGATGCACGTGCAGACGCCGATCAAGCGCGACTCGATCTTCGTCGACGCACGCATGGATCTCAATGACCAGGTCCGCTTCAACACCCAGCTGGCCTACAACCGGCGCACCACCACCCGCCAGATCGCGGGCTATCCGTTCCAGTCCGCTGCCGCCGGCATCACGCCGATGTCCGCCGACAGCTGGTTCAATCCGTTCGGCAGCCACCATGGCTATGAAAGCCCCAGCGACGTGCACTGGAACCGCCGCACGTGGGAGATTCCACGCGTCAGCACCAGCGAACTGACCACCTGGCAGGGCGTTGCAGCATTTGAAGGCAACTTCGCGTTCGGCGGTCGCGAATTCGACTGGGAAGCAGGCTACCAGTACAACCGCAGTGAACTGAGCCAGCGCGCCACCGGCAACCTGCACAAGCAGCGCGTTGCCGATGCCACCGGCCCCTCGTTCTACAACCCGGCAACCGGCAAGGTCGAATGCGGTACGCCGGAGGCGCCGATTGCCGGCTGCAAGCCCTGGAACCCGCTGGTTCCGTATGGCCAGGATGATCCCTATGGCCTGACCGGCAATCCGGAACTGCAGGACTGGCTGTTCCCGGAAGAACTCACCCGTGGCCGTACCACCACCCGCAACCTGTTCGCCAGCCTCAGCGGCAGCCTCGCCACGTTGCCGGCCGGTGAGCTGGGCTTCGCCGTCGGTGCCGAGAGCCGTCGCGAAGATGGACGTTTCATCCCCGATGCACTGGCACAGACCGGCGCCACCACCAACCTGGCCTCAGGTCCTACCGGCGGCGGCTATCGTGTCGACGAGGCGTACCTGGAGCTGAGCGTGCCGGTGCTGCGTGACCTGGCCGGTGCACGTGAGCTGAGCCTGAGCGCTGCGACTCGCTACTCGGACTACACCACCTTCGGCGGTACCCTCAACAGCAAGTTCGGCTTCACCTGGAAGCCGATCGACCAGTTGCTGGTCCGCGGCACCTGGGCCCAGGGCTTCCGCGCACCGACCATTTCCAACCTGTACGGCGGTGGCTCGGAGACCTTCACCACCGGCTTCCGTGACCCCTGCGACACCGTATACGGCGCTGCGGCCAGCAGTCCGGAAGTGCGTGCACGCTGCGCCGCCGACATTGCCAATGCGGACAGCTACCGCCAGCTCGGCCAGGGCAATGAACCGATCACCGGCAGCAGTGGGCAGACTCCCCTGCCCTTCACCAACGGCTCCAATCCCAACCTGAAGCCCGAGACCTCGACCAGCCGTACGCTGGGCCTGGTCTGGAGCCCGACGTTCGCCGAAGGGCTGAACATCGCCCTGGACTGGTGGAAGATCCGCATCGACAACACCATCGTCGCCGACCACCCCAACGACATCCTTCGCGACTGCTACGAGCTGGGCATTGCCGAGCGCTGCGGCAGCTTCACCCGCGATCCGGAGCTGGGCATCGTCAACAAGCTCAACTATGGCAGCCGCAACAGCGGCTTCCGCCAGGCCGAAGGCTATGACCTGGAGGTCGGCCACAAGATCGAAACGTCCTGGGGCACGCTGAGCGCCGACTGGAAAACCACCTATGTGGTTGCTGCGGAAGAACGGACCACCAACGAGGTCGATGTACCGCCGATTCCCAGCAATGGCATCGCCACCAATGGGGGCATCGGCTTCCGCGTGCGTTCCAACGCGTCATTGGGCTGGGAGCGTGGCGACTTCGGCCTCACATGGAGCCTGCGCTATTTCTCCGCAGTGAAGGAACGCTGCCTGGGCCTGGCGGACTATCCGAACGAGTGCTCGCACCCGAACCAGCGCGCACCGTGGTTCAGTGGCACGCGCGACTACAACCGCCGCGGATCGGTCACCTTCCACGACGTGCAGGCCCGCTACAACCTGCCATGGGACGCCACTGTTTCAATCGGCGCCAACAACGTGTTCGGCCGCCAGGGCCCGGTCATGTACAGCCAGCCGAGTTCCAATTTCTCCTACTACGGTGGTTTTGACATCGGCCGTTTCATCTACATGAAATACCAGCAGCGCTTCTGATCCACCACACGGCGTGAGCTGTTACGCCACGGCCCTTCGGGGCCGTGGCGTCGCGCGTCCAGGCCTGCGTCATCTGGCGGTCGCAAAGCGGTCATATCGGCTACATCGCCAGGACCGAGCATGCCGGAAACCCGGAGGCCCGCCATGCGCTATGCCATCGTCACCGAGACCTATCCGCCGGAAGTGAATGGCGTTGCCCTCACCGTGCAGGGCCTGGAACAGGGGCTACGCGCATCGGGGCATGACATCGACCTGATCCGGCCACGCCAGGCCAGCGAAGCGCTGGATTCAGCACCCGGCACCCTGCTGGTCCCGGGTGCAGCGCTGCCGCGCTACCCCGGCCTGCGCTTCGGCCTGCCCGCACCGATCCGGCTCGGCCGCCACTGGCAGCAGCAACGCCCGGATGCAGTGTACGTCGCCACTGAAGGCCCGCTGGGCTGGTCGGCACTGCGCACCGCGCGCCGCCTCGGCATCCCGGTCGCCAGTGGCTTCCACACCCGCTTTGACGAGTACCTGCCCGACTACGGCGTGGCCTGGCTGCAGGCAGCGGCAATGCGCTGGATGCGTCGCTTCCACAACCAGGCCGATGCGACCCTGGTGCCAACCCGCGAGCTGCAGCAGTTCCTCGGCGAACAGGGCTTCGAACGCGTGCGCCTGCTGGCGCGCGCAGTCGACAGCCAGCAGTTCGATCCGAGCCGTCGTGACCCTGCGCTGCGCGAGGAATGGGGTGTGGACGGCAACGGCCTGGTAGCGATCTACGTCGGGCGTATCGCCGCAGAAAAGAACCTCGGCCTGGCGGTGAAGGCGTTCCGCAGGCTGCAGCAGATCCGGCCGAAGGCACGCTTCGTGTGGGTCGGCGATGGCCCGGCCCGCGAGAAGCTCGCGCATGAAAACCCCGACTTCATTTTCTGTGGCATCCAGCGCGGAGATGCCCTGGCACGGCACTTCGCCAGCGGCGATCTGTTTCTGTTTCCCAGCCGCAGCGAGACTTTTGGCAACGTGACCCTGGAAAGCATGGCCAGCGGCCTGGCAACCGTGGCCTTCGACTACGGTGCCGCCCGCGAGTACCTGCGCAACGGCGAGAACGGCGCAGCGGTGGATAACGACGAGCAGTTCATTGAAGCGGCCGTGCAACTGGCCGCTGATGATGCGCAGCGCCACGCACTGGGCAGCAATGCCGCGCAGGCGATGAAACGCCTGCATCCACAGCAGGTGGTGGCCGAGTTCGATGCCCTGCTGGCCGAGCTGGCCCAGTCGCGGAGGAGCGGCCATGCGCACCACGCCGCTTGAACTGCTGGCCGGCCGCGAAGCACGGCTGTGCCGGCGGGCCAACCACTACTGCCGGCGCCGCCGCGTGCGCCGCCTGTTCTCGGTCATCAGCCGGCTCGGCGATGGCGTGTTCTGGTATGTACTGATGGGCGCGCTGGTGCTGCTCGATGGCTTCGATGGCCTGCGCGCCTCGGTGCACATGGCAGCCACCGGCCTGGCCGCGCTGCTGCTGTACAAGAGCCTCAAGCGCTGGATCCGGCGCCCGCGCCCGTACGCCGCCGACCTCCGCATTCGCGCCTGGGTGGCACCGCTGGACGAATTCAGCTTCCCCTCCGGACACACCCTGCACGCAGTGTCGTTCACCATCGTCGCACTGGCCTACTATCCGTGGCTGGCACCGCTGCTGGTGCCGTTCACCGTCGGTGTGGCGCTGTCGCGCGTGGTGCTGGGCCTGCACTACCCCAGCGATGTCCTCGCTGCCACCGGCATCGCCGCGTTGCTGGCCGCGGCCAGCCTGGCTTGGTTGCCGCTGCCGGTGTGACGTGCTTTCCGCCGGGCATGGCCCGGCGCCACCGGTCAGCACGCGATTCCCGGGCAACGCCGCGCCAGGCCCAGCGAGCGCAGCAGCCCCTTGGTAGCGCCGGGCCGTGTCCGGCGAGCGCAGCGGCATCCCCGGCGGGCGGATGCCCTAGAATGCAGGCATGACCACGCTGTTCATTTCCGACCTGCACCTGGACCCCAGCCGTCCGGAGATCACCGACCTGTTCCTGCGCTTCCTGCGCGAGCAGGCGCCCACCGCCGATGCGCTTTACATCCTCGGCGACCTGTTCGAAGCCTGGATCGGCGACGACACCCCCTCGCCCGCCGCCGATGCGGTGGCCGATGCGTTGAAGGTGCTGACCGACAGCGGCGTGCCCGCATACTTCATCCGTGGCAACCGCGATTTCCTGCTCGGCGAGGACTACGCACGCCGCGCCGGCCTGCGCATCCTGCCCGACCCGTGCGTGATCGAGCTGTACGGCCGCCCGGTGCTGCTGCAGCACGGTGACCTGCTGTGCACCGATGACATCCCCTACCAGCAGTTCCGCGCACAGACGCGCGACCCCGCATTCCAGGCGCAGTTCCTGTCACAGCCGCTGGCCGCGCGCATCGCGTTCGCACAGAAGGCACGCGACGCCAGCCAGGCCCGCCAGTCGGAAATGAAGCAGGGCGATCGTGCGCAGTTCGAGACCGTGACCGACGTGGCCCCGGCCGAAGTCGATGCCACCTTCGTGCGCCATGGGGTGGACACCATGATCCACGGCCATACTCATCGCCCGGCCATCCATGCACTGCAGGTCGGTGGCCGTGCCTGCACCCGCATCGTGCTGGGCGACTGGTACGAACAGGGTTCGGTGCTGCGCGTGGACACCAATGGCTGGACCCTGGACACGCTCAGCCGCGAATGATGGATCGCAGGGTGCCAACCAAGGTTGGCATCTACCAGAGCAGGTGCACGCGCCCTGGTAGACGCCGACCTTGGCCGGCGCCTGGACTCAGCGGAAGGCCGCGATGGTGGCCTTGGTGTTGACCAGCACACGCTGGTTGTCGGCACTGCTGGCGATGCCCATCGGCACACCGTTGTAGCTGATGTTCGGATTGGACCAGTAGTTCAGCCGCGGGCAGCCGGCCGAGCAGTCATAGGCCATGATCGTGCGCCAGCGCGATCCGCTCGCCGGCTCATAACGATAGCCGTGGCCATAGGCGTACGGTGACGTGCTCGGATCACTGGCGATGTCGTGCCGTGCGCTCTGCAGGTGGCCGATTTCATGAGCGAACGAGTAGTAGCCCGTGGCGCAATCCCAGTACACCGCGGCAAACGCGGTCGATGCGGTGGAACCGATACCCGAAGCCAACCCGCAGTAGCTGGTGTTGTTGATCAGCAGTACACCGACGTCGGCAGCGGTGTTGTTGCGGCTGCTATGGATGCTGTCCATGTAGCCGTCGCTGGTGTTGCGGAAGCGGGTCAGGTCGGTGGTGAAGTTGCCGGACTCGGTGTAGCTGGTGGTCTCGTAGCCGGCCAGCTGCATGGTGATGCCCACGTTGCTGTTGACGTAGCCCTGGTTGGATTCGGCTACCGCCAGTTGCACCAGCGACTGCATGTTGCCGCCATAGGCTGCGACGGCGGCATTGGTCGCCACCACCAGCACGCGGATGGTCGCCGGCGTACCGGACGAAGCCTGCGCGATGCCGATGCGATCGTTGTCGCCCATCGGAATCTTCGGCAGCTGGTTGTAGTCGGCCGGATGGTCGGCCGGCATGCGCGACTCGTCCACTTCCACCAGCACATGGCGGTTACCCAGCGGACGCAGCCGGTAGAGCTTGCCGTCCTTGCGGATTGAACCGGTGATGGTGTTGCCCGAACGCACCAGGATCACTGAATTGCCAGGATCATCCTGGCCGTTCGAAGTGGCAGCGGTCAGCCGGTCGGAGGGCGAGCGGAACTGCCCATACCAGATGCTGCCGCCATCGGGCAGCGACTCGACCTTGCTGCGTAGTGCCTGTACGCGCTGGCCGAGCAGTTCGAACTCCAGCTGCGGCTGCGCGGTGGCAGCAGCATCGACACGCACTTCCTGTACCGTCGCTGTGGACGGGGTGGCGAGCAGCTTGCCCAGCGCGGGCTCACTGTTTGCCGATGCCCGGCTGATGACCGTCACCGGCTCGAACAACGGTGCGGCGTGCGCGGCCGCCGCCACCGACAAACCCAACACCAGGCCACCTGCCGCTTTGCCAATCGATCTGGACAACATTGCGTCGCTCCTTGAATGATGTGAACAGCGTTGATGCAGCACGCCCGGGTTTGCCGGGTCTGGCCATCTGGCCTGCGCGGGTCGTGTGAATTCAATAGAAGATGGGAATGAAAATCAGGAAGTGTGATCGACCGCATCTGCGTTCAGTCAGGTCAAAAGCGTCACTACACTTCGCCAACACATCGCTTTCGCGCTACCGCGACGCAGCCACGACGGGGAATGCACATGGCACCATCGCAGGACACGGACGAAGATGTCGGCTTGCTGCGGATCGGCCTGTTCTTCGATGGCACCCGCAACAACGCACACAATCTGGAACGCGGCCGCCCGCAGCTGCCACAGCCGCGCCCGGCCCAGCTCCGCGCCGATGACGATTCGACCTACCAGAGCCGGCTGACCAGCAGCTACGACAACGGCCTGACCAACATCGCCCGCCTGCAGCAGCTGTACCCGGATAGTCGCCGCGATACGCTGGCGACTGCATCGCTGTCGATCTATGTGGAAGGCGTCGGCACCCGCGATGATGCAGACGACGACCTGATCGGCCTGGCCTTCGGTATCGGCGCCAGCGGCGTGCGGGCCAAAGTGCAACGCGCGCTGCAGGTGCTGCTGCCGGCCGCGCTGGGCGAACTGGCCACACGCTGGCAGCAGCCGCTGCGCCGCGTGCAGCTCGACCTGTTCGGCTATTCGCGCGGTGCCGCCGCTGCACGTGATCTCGCCAACCAGTTGCAGGCCTGGGACAACGCACGCTGGCGGCAACTGCTGCAGTCGTCCGGCCTGTCCTGTACCGGTGACTTCGCTGCCGCAACACCGGCACTGCGCTTCATCGGCCTGTTCGACACCGTGGTTGCAGTCAATGGTGGCCGCGCCGACGAACAGCCACGGCTCGCGCTGCGTACCGGCATCGCCGGTCAGGTGCTGCAGTTGAGCGCACGCGACGAACACCGCCAGCACTATCCGCTCACCAGCGTGGCCCCTCCCTTCACCGAAATCGCACTGCCGGGCGTGCACGCCAACATCGGCGGTGGCTACAACCAGATCGAAGAAGGCCCCAAGCTGCTCAGTCGTCCGCGTCGGCAGCAGCTGCGTCGCACGGCCATTGCCGATTACCAGATACCGCCCCTGACGGTGCTGCAGGCAACCACCGCCTATGCCGAAGCGCAGGCCGATGCCGAGCGCTGGCGGCAGCAGCTGGGCGCGGACCAGAAGGAAGTGTGGGTCGATGTCTGGCACCAGTGGCAGCAGCAGCGTCGAGCAGGCAGCCGCAGCGTCCTGCTGTCACCGGTGCTGTACGTGACTGCTGCCGTGGTGCTGCGCCGGCGCATCGACTGGCGGTACCAGCTGATTGCGCTGCAGGTGATGCAGCAGCACGCACGCGATGCCGGCGTTCAGTGGCGTGCCGATGCAGCCGATGTTCCAGGCTGGGCGCTCCCCTCCGCGCTGCTGCCGATTGCACGGCGACTGGTCGCCGGGCAGACGCTGACCCCGACCCAGGAGTCGCTGCTGAGGCGGCGCTATCTGATGCAGTCGGCGCACTGGAATTTCGATGCACTGGGCGATACCGCACTGACCTATGCCGCCGATGCCGGGGTGAGCGAACTGCCCTACCGGCCAGGGCCCGGCCTGTTCTACATCAACCGGCCGACGGTGGATGGCAGGCGCGTGGTGTTGCCGAACGGGTGAAGCAAAAAAAGGGACGGAGGGGATCAGGTCGTTTGTGCCTCAAACGACCTGATCCCCTCCGTCCCTTTTTTCAGCCGGCCTGCTCGACCAGGTTGGCCAGTTCGTCGGCATCGAAGCCGGCCAGCAGTCGCGCCTCCAGGTTGAAGGGGCCATACAGATAGCCGCCAGCGTATTCGACCAGCAGCTCCTTGAAGCGTGCGCGCGGCTCGATACCGGCACGGTCGCAATACCAGCGGAACCAGCGCGAACCCGCAGCGACGTGCGCCACTTCCTCACGCAGGATCACCTCCAGCACATCGGCGGTTTCAGCGTCACCGACATTGCGCAGTTTCTCGATCATGCCCGGAGTCACGTCCAGGCCACGTGCTTCCAGTACCCGCGGCACCAATGCCATGCGTGCCAGGCCGTCATGCGCAGTCTTTTCGCACATCTCCCACAAGCCGTTGTGCGCGGGGAAATCGGCGTAATCATGGCCGTGGGCCTGCAGGCGTTCGCGCAGCAGCATGAAGTGCCGGGATTCGTCGTCGGCACAACTCACCCAATCGGCAAGGAACGCCGACGGCAGGCCACGGAAGCGATACACCGCATCCCAGGCCAGGTCGATCGCGTTGAGTTCGATGTGGGCGATGGCATGGATGAAGGCAGCGCGCCCTTCCACGCCGCCCAGCCCGCGCCGCGGCACTTCGCGCGGATGCACCAGTACCAGCTGCGCCGGCCGGCCCGGCATGCGGATCGGCTCGGGCGGCGGCGCATCGGCCGCCACCTTCAGGCGGCCAGCACGGAACGCGGCCGCATAAGCCTGGGTCAGCGCAACCTTGCGCAGCGCGTCGGCTTCCGCCAGGCACTGCTGCGCGGCACGCAGCAGATCGCCACCGACGTCGGGCACGTCAATCACGCCTGGACCTCAGGCGCGGCGCTTGTGCTTGGCGTCATCCGAACGCAGTTGCTGGATGCGCTCGAAGTAGCCCGGCTCGATGCCGGTCGGGTAATGGCCATTGAAGCAGGACGAATCGAAGTTGCGCAGCGCCGGGTTGCCCTCGCTCACTGCCGCTTCCATGTCTTCCAGGTCCTGGTAGATCAGCCAGTCACAGCCCAGGTGGGCTTCGATCTCTTCCACGGTACGGTTATGCGCGACCAGCTCTTCGGCCGCCGGCATGTCGATGCCGTAGATGTTCGGGTAACGCACCGGCGGTGCCGCACTGGCCAGGTAGACCTTGCGTGCGCCCGCATCACGGGCCATCTGCACGATCTGCTGGCTGGTGGTGCCACGCACGATCGAGTCGTCCACCAGCAGCACCACGCGGTTGCGGAACTCCAGGTGGATCGGGTTGAGTTTGCGGCGCACCGACTTCACCCGCTCACCCTGGCCCGGCATGATGAAGGTGCGGCCGATGTAGCGGTTCTTGATGAAGCCTTCGCGGTACTTCACCCCAAGCACGTTGGAGATCTCCAGCGCGGCATCGCGCGAGGTATCCGGGATCGGGATGATGGTGTCGATGTCGTGGTCCGGGCGCAGGCGCAGGATCTTCTCGCCCAGCTTGATGCCCATGCGCATGCGCGCCTTGTGCACCGAGACGTTGTCGATCATCGAATCCGGGCGCGCGAAGTACACGTATTCGAAGATGCACGGGGTGTGCTCGGCCGGCTCGGCACAGATCTCCGAGAACAGCTCGCCACGCGCGGTGATCACCAGCGCTTCGCCCGGCTGCACATCGCGCACGCGCTGGAAGCCCAGCACGTCCAGCGCAGCCGATTCGGAAGCGACGATGTACTCGTCACCCTCGGCGTGGCTGCGCTTGCCCAGCACCAGCGGACGGATGCCATGCGGATCGCGGAAGGCGACCAGGCCCAGGCCCAGCACCACGCTGACCACCGCATAACCGCCCTTGCAGCGACGGTGCACGCCGGCCACCGCGCGGATCGCGGCTTCCGGGCTGAGCTGGCGCTGCTGCTCCAGTTCGTAGGCGAACACGTTCAGCAGCACTTCGCTGTCCGAATCGGTGTTGACGTTGCGGCGGTCCTGCTCGAACACCTGCTGGCGCAGCGCCTCGGTGTTGATCAGGTTGCCGTTGTGGGCCAGCGCGATGCCGTAGGGCGAATTCACATAGAACGGCTGTGCCTCGTCCATGCCTTCCGAGCCGGCGGTCGGGTAACGCACATGGGCGATGCCGACGCTGCCTTCCAGGGTGGACATCGTGCGTGCATCGAACACATCGCGGACCAGGCCCGTGGCCTTCTGCACCCGCAGGCGGCTGCCATTGACGGTGGCGATGCCCGCCGCATCCTGGCCGCGATGCTGGAGAACGGTCAAGCCGTCATACAACTGCCCGGCGACGTTCTGGTTGCCGACGATTCCGACGATGCCACACATGGTGCGAGGTCTCCGCTGGGCTGTGCCCAGTTACAAGGAAGGTGGCCGTACCTGGCCGCGGTGGTCGCCGCGCGCGCGGTCGACATTGGCCGGATCGCCCGGCTCGATACTGTCCGGCAGTGCTGGGGCGTCCGGACGCACTTCGGCCGGATCGTAGGAATCGCCCTGTTCCGCTTTCGCAGGCCGCAGCCATCCGCTGCCTGCCACTACCTGATTGAGGATGCCATTATCGCCTGCCGCGCCCGGCTTTCCCAACCCGGCGCCTGCGTTCTTGCCCAACTCCATCAATGCAGATGGGGACAGCGCGTCGGTCGGCAAGGCCTTGGGCAGCAGATCGGCCCCGGGAACCTCCCAGTGCGGCAGCTTGCTGTTCATCCAGGCCACGGTGGGGTTCAGCAGTGGGCGCACCGCCGAACGCTGCCAGGAGGGCTCGGCGGTCAGCGGAGTGAAACTGCCCAGCAGCAGCAGGATCGCGGCGATCAGGCCGCCACGGACAACGCCCAGCACGCCGCCCAGCAGGCGGTCCAGGCTGGTCAGCATGCTGCGATGGACCATGGCCTTGATGACCATGCCGATCACCGCGACCACGATCATCACGCCGATGCCGACGCCCAGGTAGCCACCGACGAAGTGCTCGCCGCCCGGTGCGGCCGGTGCGGCCCACCAGTGGGCCGCGTCATTGCCGAAGGCGAAGGCGGCCCACGCGGCCAACAGCCACGACAGGGTGCCGATGACGATGCCGACGAAGCCGCGCAGCATCCCCAGCAGGGCCGAGGCGGCGATCACGATCAGCAGCACCACGTCGATCATGGCGCCCCGCTCCTTCGGCGGCGCTGGCAACGGGGCTGCGCGTGGGTCATGGGTGCGGTCGCACCATGCCGGCCACGCCGACCTTGGCGGCGACCTGCGCCTTCAGCTGTTCGGCGTCGGCGCGGTTGGCCACCGGTCCGACGCGGACACGATGCAGGGTGCCCTTGTCGGTACGCACCTGCTCGACGAAGGCGCTGAAGCCAGCGGCGCGGACCTTGTCGCGCAGGGCATTGGCATCGTTGGCCTGGCCGAACGCGCCCAGCTGCACCGCGAAGCCGACGCCACTGGCGGCCGGGGCTGCAGGCGTGGCCGGCGTCGTCGTCGGCTTGCTGGCCGCGGTTTCCGGCTTGGGCTCAGGCTTGGCTTCCGGCTTCGGTGCCGGCTTCGGCGGCTCCGGCTTGGCCACCGGGGTGGTGGTGGCAGTCGGCGTGCTCGGCGGCAGGCTTTCGCTGCGCACCGGATTGCCATTGGCCGAGGGTGCGGTGGCTGCCGCCGGGGTGCTCGCACTCGCCGGCGCAGGCGCCGGAGTGGCGGCAACTGCGGCGTTGCCGCCCGTCGCCGCATCCAGAGCAATAACCTCAGCCTTCACATCCGCACGGATCTTCACCGCCTGCAGCCGGGCCGCCTCGGCCTGGGCACGGTCGGCATACGGCCCGACCCGCACGCGCCATGCCTGGCGGCCGTTGATGGTGGCGCTCTCAGCGAAGCCCGGCAGCTGCGAACGCTTCAGGTAGGCAATCACCGCATCGGCGTCGGCCTTGCTGCCGTAGGCACCGAAGGTGACCGCGTAGTTGCCGGCGGCCACCGCAGGCGAGGTGTCCACGGTCGGCGGCGTGGCCGGTGCGGCAGCATCCGGCAGCGGCTTGGTCTGGCCGGTCTGCAGGCCGGTGGCACCGCCCGCCGGCGCAACCAGCGGCAGTTCGCGGGTTTCGAACTGGCCATCGGCTGGCGCATCCGGCGCGGCGATCGGCACATTGGCCACGCCACTGTCCGGGGCCGGCCCCTTGACCAGCATCGGCAGGAAAATCACGGCCAGCGCTACCAGCACGATGGCACCAATCAGACGCTGTTTCAGAGGCGTATCCACGTGAGGCAGGCAACTGTCCGGGGGTTGCGGTCGATTATACGGGTGCCGGACCGGACGGCGTCGGCGTTGGCTGAACGTGGATCAGGCCGGGTCCTGCAGCCACTGCAGGGCCGCGGCGGCGGTGTGGAACGAGCCGAACACCAGCACCCGGTCACCGCGCTTGGCCTGGGCCAGCACCTGCGCCAGCGCTTGTTCGACGCTGTCGGACAGCTGTGCGGCAGCGGCAGCGGTATCGGCCAGGCGCGCCTGCAGCTGCGCCGCGCTCTGCCCACGCGGGCCGTCCAGGCCGGCCAGGGTCCACTCGCCCACCACGTCCTGCAGTGCCTGCACCACGCCCAGCGCGTCCTTGTCCTGCAGCGCGGCGTACACCGCCAGGGTGCGCCCAGGTACCGCCTCGGCCTTCAGCGCGCGCGCCAGCTGGCCGGCGGCCTGCGGGTTGTGGCCCACGTCCACGCGGATCTGCACGCCGTCACGCTCGAACGCCTGCAGGCGGCCGGCGATGCGGGCGGCGGCCACGCCTTCGGCCCACGCGGCGCGCGGCACCGGCTTGTCCAGCGCACGCAGTGCAGCGATCGCAGCACCGGCATTGGCCAGCTGGATCGGCCCGGCCAGCGCCGGGGTCGGCAGCTCCAGACGGGTACCGACATCGCGCCAGCGCCAGCGCTGGGCATCGATCGGCTCGTAGAAGTAGTCGCTGCCGCCGCGGATCGCGTTGGCACCCACCAGGTAGGCACGCGCCAGCACGCTTGATGGCGGATCGGTCTCACCCAGGATCACCGGCTTCCAGCCGCGGATGATGCCGGCCTTCTCGGTACCGATGGCTTCGCGGTCATCGCCCAGCCATTCGGCGTGATCGATGTCCACGGTGGTGATCACCGATACATCGGCGTCGACGATGTTGACCGCGTCCAGGCGGCCACCGAGGCCCACTTCCAGCACGGCCAGATCCAGCCCGGCGTCGGCAAACAGCTGCAGCGCAGCGAGCGTGCCGTACTCGAAATAGGTCAGCGTGGTGTCACCGCGCGCCGCTTCGACGGCATTGAACGCAGCAACCAGCGCCGCATCGTCGACATCCTGGCCATCGATGCGTACACGTTCGTTGTAGCGCAGCAGGTGCGGCGAGGTGTAGGCGCCGACCTTCCAGCCGGCAGCACGCGCGATGGACTCGATGAAGGCCACGGTGGACCCCTTGCCGTTGGTGCCACCGACCACGATGGTGCGCCCGGCCGGTGCACCCAGGCCCATCGCGGTGGCAACGGTGCGCACGCGCTCCAGTCCCATGTCGACGCTCGCCGGGTGCTGGCGTTCAATGTAATCCAGCCAATCGGCCAGGGTGGTCGGGGTGTTCGTCACGGCAGTGCTTCCAGCAGGTACAGGTGGTTCGGTGTGGCGGGTCAGAGTGCGCGGTGCTTGGCTTCGCCGAAGAACGGCGTGTGGTGGGCGCAGTCGTTCAGGCGCACCACTTCCAGGCTGTCCAGATCGGCGCCTTCGAGCAGGTTGAGCGTGGTCGGCGCCTGGCGGAAGGTCCACAGGCGGGAAATCGGCAGGCCCAGCACCTTGCACAGGATCACGCGGTTGACCGCGTCATGGGCAACCACCAGCAGCGTGTCGTGCTCGCCGAGACCTTCGGTGGCACGGGCCAGGCCACGCCAGCTGCGTTCCAGCACCAGGCGCAGCGATTCGCCGCCGGGCATCAGCACGGTATCGGGCTCCTCGCGCCAGGCCTGCAGGCGCGACGGGTCCTTCTCGTTGATCTCACTGGCGAGCAGGCCTTCCCACTCACCGTGCGCGATTTCCTGCAGCTCCGGCTCGGTCAGCAGCATGTCGGCACGCGCGGCGCCAAGCGCCAGCTGCGCGGTGCGCTGGGCGCGCGACAGCGGCGAGGCCACCGCACGGGTGATGTCGACCGAAGCCAGGCGGGCACCGAGGGCCTGGGCCTGAGCTTCGCCGATCGGCGAAAGCGGAATATCGATCTGGCCCTGGTAGCGGCCTTCGGCGTTCCACGGCGTTTCACCGTGGCGGGCAAGCAGGATGCGCATGCGTGCAAGGGGTCCTGGGGGGAGGAGGTTTCCGCGTTTCGTTCACATCCTGTGAAGTCCACGGAACAGGGATGATACCTGTTCGGCGGACCCGGCCGGGCCGGGCACGAAAAAACCCCGCGACGTAGGTCGCGGGGTTTCGGAAACTCCGGCTATCTGGTCGAGGTTGCCGGCCAGCGGCCGGCACTACCGCAACCGGTTCATTTCGCCAGGTTCAGTTCCTTCAGCAGCTGCGGCGCCGGCGCCACCTCCTGCATGATCCACTGCATGTAGCGGCTGTCCACGGCGATCATGCGGGTCATCACCGGGTCGAACACCCAGTTGGAGCTGACCGATTCCCAGTTGCCGTCGAATGCCAGGCCCACCAGCTTGCCGTTGGCATCCAGCACCGGCGAACCCGAGTTGCCGCCGGTAATGTCCAGGTTGGACAGGAAGTTCACCGGCACCGAACCAATGCGCTTGTCTTCCAGGCCGCCGTAACGCTTGGCCTTGACCGCATCGAGCAGCGCCTTCGGCGAATCAAACGGATCTTCACCGGTTTCCTTCGCCGCCACGCCTTCCAGGGTGGTGAACGGGGTGTACTTCACGCCGTCCTTGCCGTACCCCATGACGTTGCCGAAGGTGATGCGCAGCGACAGGTTGGCATCCGGATAGACGAACTCGCCCTGGCTCTTCTTGTAATCGGCCACCGCCTGCAGGTACAGCGGACGTGCGGTCAGCGATTCGCCTTCGCGGATCTTCTTCTGCTCTTCCTGCTTCAGCAGCGCCGGCATGACCGCAACGGCGTACTGGATGGCCGGATCGTTGCTGGCTTCGAACGCAGCGCGGTCGGCCTTGAACCACTTCAGGCGGGTGTCCAGGCTGCCCAGCTCGGTGCCGCCCAGCTTGGCCACCAGCGACTTCACCGCAGCGGCATCGCTGCCGGCAAGCCACTTGTTCAGCACTTCGTTGTCGCGCTGCGCGGCCGGCAGAGCCACGTACTGGTCCAGCCAGTAGGCCTGCAACTGCTGGTCCATCTTCGCCACGTAGCGGCGATCCATCTGCTTCAGTCCGCCTTCGATGGTGGTCAGGTCGCGTTCCTGGTAACCAGCTTCGCGTTCGGCATCCGGCTTGCTGCGCTCGATCGACAGGCGGTACAGGGTGATCGCCGCGCCGACGGCCGAGGTGTTGTTGAACTGACCGACGAACAGGTCGCGTTCGCGGGTGGACTTGCTGGTATCCAGATGCTTGAGCAGCTGCGCGTGTGCGGCCAGGGCCGGCTTGCCGGCAGCACCCTGCTTCTTCAGCCAGGCCAGCACGGCGGCTTCTTCAGCCTGCTTCTGGCCGGCGGCGTCGATGCGCTTGAAGCCTTCCAGCTGGCCCAGGTAGTTCTTGGCCACGTTGTTCATGCTGGCGGCAGTGGCGGCGTACTTCACCTTGACGTCGGCGTCGGCCTTGCCGGCATCGGCGATCATCTTCAGCACTGCGTTGTAGTGCTTGGCGATGGTCGGGTAGGTGAAGCTGGCGGTTTCGTTGAACTCGCCGGCCAGTGCGTAGCGGTTGGTGCGGCCCGGGTAGCCGGCCACCATCACGAAGTCGTCGGCACCCAGCGGCTGGTCGGCGAACTTCAGGAAGTGCTTGGGCTGGTACGGCACGTTGTCGGCGGCGAAGGCGGCCGGCTTGCCATCCTTGCCTACATAGGCGCGGTAGAACGAGAAATCACCGGTGTGGCGCGGCCACATCCAGTTGTCGACGTCGCCACCGAACTTGCCGACGCTGCCCGGGGGCGCGTAGACCAGGCGCACGTCCTTGATTTCCATGTTGCGGAACAGGCGGTAGGTGTTGCCACCGGAGAAACTGTACAGGCGGCAGCGGAAGCCGGCGTCGGCTTCACAGGCGGCGACCTGTGCCTTGTCGAAGGCGTCCAACGCGCGGCTGCGGGCCAGCGGGTCGTTGCCGGCGGCAGCGATGGCGGCCTTGGCCTGGGTGGTGACGTCGGTGATCTGGTCGAGCACGAACACGCGGGCGTTCGGGCCGGCGCTCAGTTCATCCTTCAGGGTCGGCGCGTTGAAGCCGTCCTTGATCAGGTTCTTCTGCGCAGTCGAATTCAGCTGGATGGCGCCATAAGCGCAGTGGTGGTTGGTGACCACCAGGCCCTGCGGCGAGACGAAGCTGGCGGTGCAGCCACCGAGGGCGACGACCGCGCCCATCGGGTCGCCGGTCAGGTTGGACAGCTGTTCCGGGGACAGCTTCAGGCCGGCCTTCTGCAGCGGGCCGGCGATTTCCGGCAGCTGCTGCGGCACCCACATGCCTTCAGCGGCATGGGCGACCTGGGCCAGCCCGAGGCTGGCGACGATGGAGAATGCAAGCAGGTTCGAGCGCATGGAGCGGCCCCTGGTAGTGGAACCTTCGATTGTAGCCCGCCGCCCTGCCCCGCCCCGAACCCCGGAAGTCATGGACCTGGCTCACCGATGCCCCGGTAGCAGCCAACCTTGGTTGGCACCCGCGCATCCACCGGGCATGGCCCGGCGAGCACAGCGGCCACGTTCGAAACGCCCGCCAGCACACGCCTTTCGTTCCGCCACTGCACCCGCAGCGCAACATGGGAATTCCGCGCGGGCCTCTATAATCCGCGTTTTCCCCCTGATGAGTTCCACCCCGATGGCGCAGCAAACGATGAAGGCCCTGGTCAAGCGCGAAGCAGCCAAGGGCATCTGGATGGAAGAGGTTCCGGTGCCGACTCCGGGACCCAACCAGGTCCTGATCAAGCTGGAAAAGACCGCGATCTGCGGTACCGACCTGCACATCTACCTGTGGGACGAATGGAGCCAGCGCACGATCAAGCCGGGCCTGACCATCGGCCATGAGTTCGTCGGCCGCATTGCCGAGATCGGCCCGGGCGTGACCGGCTACGAGATCGGCCAGCGCGTCTCGGCCGAAGGCCACATCGTCTGCGGCCATTGCCGCAACTGCCGTGGCGGCCGCCCGCACCTGTGCCCGAACACCGTCGGCATCGGCGTCAACGTCAACGGCGCGTTCGCCGAATACATGGTGATGCCGGCCAGCAACCTGTGGCCGATCCCGGACCAGATTCCGTCCGAGCTGGCCGCGTTCTTCGATCCGTACGGCAACGCCGCGCACTGCGCGCTGGAGTTCAACGTGATCGGTGAAGACGTGCTGATCACTGGCGCTGGCCCGATTGGCATCATCGCCGCAGGCATCTGCAAGCACATCGGCGCACGCAACGTGGTGGTCACCGACGTCAACGATTTCCGCCTGAAGCTGGCCGCCGACATGGGCGCCACCCGCGTGGTCAACGTCGCCAACACCTCGTTGAAGGACGTGATGAAGGAACTGCACATGGAGGGCTTCGACGTGGGCCTGGAAATGAGCGGCAACCCGCGTGCGTTCAACGACATGCTCGACTGCATGTACCACGGCGGCAAGATCGCCATGCTCGGCATCATGCCCAAGGGCGCCGGCTGCGACTGGGACAAGATCATCTTCAAGGGCCTGACCGTGCAGGGCATCTACGGCCGCAAGATGTACGAGACCTGGTACAAGATGACCCAGCTGGTGCTGTCCGGCTTCCCGCTCGGCAAGGTGATGACCCACCAGCTGCCGATCGACGACTTCCAGAAGGGCTTCGACCTGATGGAAGAAGGCAAGGCCGGCAAGGTTGTTTTGAGCTGGAATTGACCCTTCGCCGCGCGCGATGAGTGGGTGCCGAGCTTGCTCGGCACACCTTGAAATTGAAAAAGGCGCCCGATGGGCGCCTTTTTCGTAAAGCGTGCCAGGCAAGCCTGGCACCTACCGTAACGCCTGCGGCGTTACTTACCGATGGCCACGCTCAGCATCACGCGGCTGTGGGCCAGCTTGCCGGAGTTGTCGCGGCCGTTGCCGTCGGTGCCGTAGTAGCCCAGGCCGACCTTGGCCATCCCGAACTGGCGCTCAACGCCGACATTCCAGTCGGTGTAATCCTTGGCGATGCCGTCTTCAAACGTGCTGCGGCCGACATTGGCATTCAGGGTGAAGTCCTTCGGCAGGCCCCAGCTGCCACCCAGGCCGAAGTACCAGCCATCGGTGCTGCTGTTCCATACATCGTTGGTGTAGGCCACCGTCAGCTTGTAGGTGTCATCCAGCGTGGTGGTGGTGATCAGCTCGTTGTAGTTCTGGTGGCTGGACTTCAGGTAGGTATAGCGGTTCAGCAGTACGTCGAAGTTGACGCGCTCGGTGACGTCCACGCCGTAGCCGATCAGGTAGTCGACCTCGGTCTTCGGATCACCTGCACCGAAGTCCACGCCCGAGCCCCAGACGCCGGCATACAGGCCGACCGGGCTGGTGTAGGTGAAGCCAGCCTGCAAGGTCGGATCCTCATCGGTCTGCGACACACCACGGAACAGGTAATCGGAAACAGCGGTGACGTTCCAGCTGTACGGCGATTCGTTTTCCTGGGCGCTGGCGGCGAACGGGGCGGCCAGGGTCAGGGCAGCGGCAATGGCGAGGCAGGCACGGGCGTGCGTCATGAGCGTCTCCGGTGGGGGCGGTGGCGTGGAAGGCAGGAGCGGGCGTAGCGGCCGGAGCCCGACAGCTCCGGTTCACGAATTCTTAACCAGTTTGCTATTGCGATGCAACATGTGCCGGCCGTGGCGATGCTCCATCCGGGCCGGTTGGCGAGCGGCGATGCCCGGTAGAATCAGTGGTTTCCCCGTTCAGAGCCGTGCCCACGCCATGACCGACGCCTCCTCCGCCCTGACCCGCCACTATGCCGAGGAACTGGACGCCATCCGCGCCCAGGGCCTGTTCAAGTCCGAGCGGATCATCACCAGCCCGCAGTCGGCCGAGATCACCCTCGATGACGGCCGCACGGTGCTGAACTTCTGCGCCAACAACTACCTGGGCCTGGCCGATCATCCGGACCTGATCCAGGCGGCCAAGGACGCACTGGACAGCCACGGCTTCGGCATGGCCTCGGTGCGCTTCATCTGCGGCACCCAGGACCTGCACAAGCAGCTGGAAAAGCAGATCGCCGAGTTCTTCGGCAAGCAGGACACCATCCTGTACGCGGCCTGCTTCGATGCCAACGGCGGCCTGTTCGAGCCGCTGCTCGGCGAGAACGACGCGATCATTTCCGACGCGCTGAACCATGCCTCGATCATCGACGGCGTGCGCCTGTGCAAGGCCAAGCGCTTCCGCTATGCCAACTGCGACATGGCCGACCTGGAAGCGCAGCTGCAGGCCGCGGATGCCGCCGGCTGCAAGACCAAGCTGATCACCACCGACGGCGTGTTCTCGATGGACGGCTTCATCGCCCCGCTGGACGAGATCACCGCACTGGCGAAGAAGTACAACGCGCTGGTGCACATCGATGAGTGCCACGCCACTGGCTTCCTCGGCGCCACCGGCCGTGGCTCGGCCGAAGTGAAGGGCGTGCTGGAGAAGATCGACATCATCACCGGCACCCTGGGCAAGGCCATGGGCGGTGCGCTGGGTGGTTTCACCTGCGCCAGCGCCGAAGTGATCGAACTGCTGCGCCAGCGCTCGCGTCCCTACCTGTTCTCCAACTCGCTGCCGCCGCACGTGGTTGCTGCCGGCATCAAGGCATTCGAGATGCTGGCCGCCGCCGATGACCTGCGCGGCGCCCTGGCCGAGAACACCGCTTACTTCCGCGAAAAGATGACCGCCGCCGGATTCGACGTGAAGCCGGGCGTGCACCCGATCAGCCCGGTGATGCTGTACGACGCACCGCTTGCACAGAAGTTCGCCGAGCGCCTGCTTGAGGAAGGCATCTATGCGATCGGCTTCTTCTTCCCGGTGGTGCCCAAGGGCCAGGCCCGCATCCGTACCCAGATCAGCGCCGCGCATACGCGTGCGCACCTGGATCGCGCCATCGATGCGTTCACCCGCATCGGCGTCGAGCTGGGCGTGATCAAGGGTTGATCATGGCCGGGGTCGGATCCCTTTCCTGCGGAAAGGGCTCTGACCCATCGGTCAAGGCGTGTCGACCAAGGTCGACACCCACAGGCGTCATTTCTTTTTCTTCTTGCCCTTCGGCTCGTCCTTGCTGGCCACCACCACCGGCTTGGCAGCGGCATCCTGGCCGTTGCCCTTGGCAACGCGGATGCCGTTGGCCTTCATCCAGGCATCGAACTCGTCGGCGGTCATCTTCTTGTCGCCGTTGCTCATCAGGAAGCGGTAGCTGCCGCGACCGTCCAGTTCCGGGGTCTTCACTTCCACCACCGGGGTTTCGGCAGGCGTTTCCGCCTTGGCCACTTTCTTGTGGCCGCCACAGGCCGTGAGCAGCACCATCGGCAGCAGCAGGCCTGCGCAGCGCAGGGTTTGGTTGAGGGTCGGGTGGTACATGGTGGGCAGGCTCCGTTCGGGAAATTCAACAACCAGGCGCCCCCTACGCCTGGAACGGTGACCGGCAGTTGCCGGCCGCAGGCGATGATCAGCCTGTTGCAGCGGCCCCCAGCCGCTGCTGGTCGCTGACCTCAAGCACCCGCCACTGGCCCTTGCCGAGATCGCCGAGCGTGAGCTCTCCGATCGCAACCCGGACCAGGCGCAGCACCTGCAGGTCGAAGGCCGCCAACAGGCGACGGATATGGCGGTTGCGACCCTCGTCGAGGACCACCTCCAGCCACGCGGTCTTGTCGCCGCTGCGCAGCACGCGCACGGCCAGGGCGACCAGGAATTCGCCCTCGTCTTCGACACCGGCGCGCAGCGCGGCCAGGGTGTCCTGGTCGGGCAGGCGGTCCACCTGCACGTGATAGGTCTTCTGCGGCCCGGTCTCCGGATCGGTCAGATGCGCCGCCCACTGCGGATCATTGCTGAACAACAGCAGGCCTTCACTGGCCTTGTCGAGGCGCCCGACCGGTGCGATCCACGGCAGGCCGGCACCATCGAAACAACGGTAGACCGTGTCACGTCCACGCTCGTCCTGTGCGGTAGTGACCACGCCCCGTGGCTTGTTGAGCATCAGGTACAGGCGCTGCGGCGCAGCCATCGGCTGGCCGTCGACCTCGATCAGCGGTGCCGGGCTGGCAATTGGAAATTCAGGATCACGGACGATGCGGCCAGAGACGCGTACCCGCCCTTCGGCGATCCAGCGCGCGGCCTCGCTGCGCGAGCACACGCCGGCCTTGGACAGCACGCGCGCCAGGCCATGGCGCACACCACTGGAGGCGTTCGGGTTCGCACGCCCACGCGGGGCGTGGGAGCGGGCGGCGGGGGCGGCAGGTGGGCGGCGCGTGCGCAAGCCTCTGCTCCCCGCGTCGCTTACTTCTTGTCGACCGGCTTGGTCTCAGCCGGTACTTCGGCTGCGGCCGGGGTGGCTGCCGGGGTCGCTGCCGGAGCCGGACGCGCCTTGACCACGCGCACACCACGCGCCTTCATCCAGGCGTCGAACTCCTCGGCGGTCATGCGCTTGCCGTTCTGGCTCATGTCGAAGCGCCACGGCGTATTGTCGAACTCGGTCTGCGGCTTGTAGGCGGCCGGATCGTTCGGCTTCACCGCTGGTGCACTCGGAATGGCCTTGGCGATGTTCTGGCAACCATCAATGCGCAGACGCTGCAGCACCTGGTCCAGCGACTGCGACGGATCGTAGTTGCCGCTCAGCACGCCGGCCGGCATGCCCAGCTGGTTGCCACGGATGTACAGCTCGTCAGCCACCGGTGCGATGGTCGTGGCCGGCAACGGCAGCGGCGAGGCGCTGGTGTTGACCGAGCAATCGACCGCAGCGTGGGCGGCGGGAACCAGGGCCAGCGCCAGGACGGCGGCCGATGCAGAGCGCAGCATGAAGGGCATCCAGGAAAGGAAGTGACGCGGCGAGTTTAGCAATGCCGCGACAGCTTTCAAGCGCCACTTTCAATGAATACGGCAACTCATTGGTTCTAGAAGAAAATTACCGACGAACGGTTGGCCGTCAGCGGGCGACTTCGGGGGGGCCGGACAGTCCAGGCCGCAGAAACAACAAGACCCGGCCGAAGCCGGGTCCTGCTGTGTCCTACTGGCAGAGCGTCAGAACTTAGTTCTGGACGTTCAGCTCGGTACGACGGTTCTTGGCGCGACCTTCCGGGTTGTCCGAACCATCCGGGTTGGTGTTCGGGGCAATCGGACGGCTCTCGCCGTAGCCGATCGGGCCGACCAGGCGACCGGCGTCAACGCCGTTCTTGGTCAGGTAGTTGTACACGGCGGTAGCACGACGCTCCGACAGCTTCTGGTTGTAAGCGTCGGTACCCTTCGAGTCGGTGTGACCGGCGACTTCAACGCGCAGATCCGGGTAACGCTTCAGGATCTCGGTGGCTTCGCTCAGGATCGCCACGGCGTCCGGACGCAGGTTCGACTTGTCGAAGTCGAAGTTGACGCCCTTCAGGTCGATGGAGACCGGCACCGGGCAACCGTCCGGACCGATGGTCTGACCCGGCTGCGAGTTCGGGCACTTGTCGTCGCAGTTGTTGACGCCGTCACCGTCGTCATCCAGGTCGGCGCAGCTCGGGGCAACCGGAGCCGGAGCCGGCACAGCTGCCACCGGGGCCGGGCCCAGCGGGATCACGACGCCGACCGAAGCCAGCACGTCACCGAACCAGTCTTCCTTCGGAGCGGCAACGCTCTGGTCGTCGAAGTCAGCGCGGTAGGCCACTTCGGCGCGGACAGCAACGCGCTTCTCGAAGGTGGTCTGCAGGCCGACGCCCAGCTTGGCGGCAACGTTGCCGTCCTTACGCTGGCGCGGACCATTGGCATTCAGCGCCGGGTACTCTTCTTCCGACTTCTGGTAGCCCAGGCCACCGACGATGTACGGGTTCCAGCCGCGGCCTTCCTTGATGAAGTGGCGACGCAGGTCCAGCGAGACGCCGTACTGCGACCAGTTCAGGTCCTTGTTCGAATCGAAGTTCGGGTTCTGATAGTTCAGCTCACCGTCCAGCGACCAGTTCGGGCTGATGAACTTGCCCAGGCCCAGGGTCACGAACGGAGCGTCATTGGTCAGACGGTCGCTGTCCTGGAAGTTGAAGCCGGCCGAACCGGTCAGGTACCAGCGGTCATCGAACTCCTGCGCGGAAGCAGCCTGGGCGAAAGCCAGACCGCCCAGCAGCGCGGCAGTAAGGATCTTCTTGTTCATTGAGTACAGCTCCTATTTCGGGGGTATGAAACCGGTAGAGGCATGGGCCAGCACTACTGCGTCGAAGCTCGACAGCCGATTCAGCACGCCACCGCCGCGAACATTATGCTCAGGCGGGTGAAGGTCATGTTAACAGTCCCGTAACATGTGAAGTGTTGTGCCCGACCCTCCACCGGTCCGACGTTGAAACCCTATACAGGATGATGAAAATCCGCAAGACCCTCACGCTGCAAGGGTTTGACGGGGTTTAAGTGCGAAAAGCGACATTCTTCGCCACACACTGCATCACGCGATTCAGCGCGTTTGCGGAAAGGTGAGGAACCTTATGATGCAGATACGAACCCAGCCGGAGCCGAGATGAAAGCCGTCGCCCTGACTCGTGAATCCGCCCCCGCCCTGCACGATATTCATCTGCCTCCACCGCTGCCTCCGGGCGGCCGCGACCTGTTGGTGCGGGTCGAGGCGGTCTCGGTCAACCCCGTCGACAGCAAGCAGCGCGCCGCCACCGATCCGGCCACGCTCGACGCCCCCCGCGTCCTCGGCTGGGACGCCGCCGGCGTGGTCGAGGCGATCGGCGACGAGGCCAGCCTGTTCGCCTCCGGTGACGAGGTCTACTACGCCGGTGATGTCACCCGCCCAGGCTGCAACGCGCAGTACCAGCTGGTGGATGAGCGCCTGGTCGCACGCAAGCCGACCACCCTCGACTTCGCCGAGGCCGCCGCATTGCCACTGACCACCCTCACCGCATGGGAACTGCTGTTCGAGCGGATGCCCCTGCGGCTGGATGACCGTCGCCAATCCGGCCAGCACCTGCTGGTGATCGGCGGCGCAGGTGGCGTCGGCTCGATGGCGATCCAGCTGGCCCGTCACGCAGGCTTCGAGGTGATCGCCACCGCATCCCGCGAGGCCTCGATCGACTGGTGCCGGCGAATGGGTGCCCAGCACGTGATCGACCACCGGCAACCGCTGCTGCCACAACTGCAGGCACTGGGCATCGATGCGGTGCAGGTCGCACTCAACCTGGCCGACACTGATCACTATTGGGACGAACTGGGCCTGCTGCTGGCGCCGCAGGGACATGTCGGCCTCATCGTCGAACCGCGCGGCCCGCTGCGTATCGGCGATCCCTACAAAGCCAAGTGCATCGGCATCCACTGGGAATTCATGTTCGCGCGCTCGCGCTTCGCCACGGCCGACCGCATCGAGCAGCACCGCATCCTCAGTCGCGCAGCCAGCATGATCGATGCCGGCCAGCTGCGTGGCACGCTCAGCGAGACGCTGGGCACGATCAATGCGGCGAATCTGGACATCGCGCATCAGCGCCTGGCCAGCGGACGCACGCTCGGCAAGCTGGCACTGGTGGGCTGGGGCGAGTGAGCGGTCGGGTAGGAACGCGTCCACACTCGGCTTTGCTCGAATGCTGATGTAGAGCTGAGCCCATGCTCGGCTGTGCGGCCCGCCTGTGGCGGTGGATTGGCCTGCATCTGTATCTATTGAATCAACGGAATCGGGATTACGGTGGAAACAGATTCCCCTCCCCCCGAGACCGCCATGCCCACCGCTCTGCCCCTGCGCCTGCTGCAACTGATCATCGGCCTGTTCCTGTACGGCTTCGGTGCCTCGCTGATGATCCGCGCCGCCATCGGCGTGGCGCCCTGGGATGTACTGTCGCAGGGCATCGCCGCGCAGACGCCGCTGTCCTTCGGCCTGGCCACCAACGTGATCGGCGCACTGGTGCTGCTGCTGTGGTGGCCGCTGCGGCAGAAGCCGGGCGTGGGAACCGTGCTCAACGTAATGCTGATCGGTCCCTCGGCCCAGTTCGGGCTGTGGCTGCTGCCGCCAGCAGTCGGCCTCGGCTGGCAGCTCGCGATGTTCTGCGCCGGCATGCTGCTGGTCGCGCTGGCCACCGGCCTGTACATCGGTGCCAAGCTCGGCCCGGGCCCGCGCGATGGCCTGATGACCGGCCTGCACGCCCGCACTGGCTGGCCGATCTGGAAGGTGCGCAGCCTGATCGAGGGCAGCGTGCTGCTGCTGGGCTGGTGGCTGGGCGGCAATGTCGGCCTGGGTACGCTGGCCTTCGCCCTGCTGATCGGCCCGCTGTGCGGGGTGACGCTGGGCTGGTTCGGGATTGGTCGTCCCGCGGTAGTGCCGGCCGCTGGCCGGCAGCCGCAGTCCCCCTGAGCTACCCCGAATGCCGGCCAGCGGCCGGCACTACCCAAAGGCCGGCCCTTGCCCCGGCCGCCGTTTCGCGGCACCCTTCGCGCTTCCGTACGCAAGCGTATCGACCATGTCGCCAGCCAACGAAAGCGCCTATCCCCATCTGTTCGCCCCGCTGGACCTGGGCTTCACCCAGCTGCGCAACCGCGTATTGATGGGCTCGATGCACACCGGCCTGGAAGATCGCGCCCGCGACTTCCCGCGGCTGGCGGCCTACTTTGCCGAGCGCGCCGAGGGCGGCGTCGGCCTGATCGTCACCGGCGGCTTCGCGCCGAACGTGGTCGGCTGGCTGAAGCCATTCGGCGGCAAACTGTCCTGGCCCTGGGAAGTGCGCCCGCACCGGCAGCTCACCGCTGCCGCGCACCAGCATGGCGCGAAGATCTGCCTGCAGCTGCTGCATGCCGGCCGCTATGCCTACCACCCGCTGTCGGTAGCACCGTCGAAGCTGAAGGCGCCGATCAACCCGTTCACCCCGCGCGCGCTGTCGGCCGGTGGTGTCGAACGCCATATCGCCGACTACGCACGCAGCGCGAAGCTGGCCCGCGAGGCCGGCTATGACGGCGTCGAAGTGATGGGCTCGGAGGGTTACCTCATCAACGAGTTCATCGCCCCGCGTACCAACAAGCGCGCTGATCAATGGGGCGGCGACGCACGCCAGCGCATGCGCTTCGCAGTGGAAATCGTGCGCCGCATCCGCGAAGCCTGCGGCCCGGACTTCATCATCATCTACCGCCTGTCGCTGGTCGACCTGGTGGAAGACGGCAGCAACTGGGACGAGATCGTGCAGCAGGCGCAGGCCATCGAGGCTGCCGGTGCGACCATCATCAACTCCGGCATCGGCTGGCACGAAGCGCGCATTCCGACCATCGCCACCTCGGTACCGCGCGCGGCCTTCGCCGGGGTTACCGCCAAGCTCAAGCCGCACGTAAAGCTGCCGCTGGTGGCGACCAACCGCATCAACATGCCCGACGTGGCCGAGCGCATCCTGGCCGGCGGCGGCGCCGACATGGTGTCGCTGGCGCGGCCGCTGCTGGCCGACCCGCAGTGGCCGAACAAGGCGCGTGCCGGCCGTGCCGAGGCGATCAACACCTGCATCGCCTGCAACCAGGCCTGCCTGGACCATGTGTTCGAGAACAAGCTGGCCAGCTGCCTGGTCAATCCGCGTGCCGCACACGAGACCGAGCTGGTCTACCACCCCACTGCCGCGCCGAAGAAGATCGCCGTGGTCGGCGCCGGCCCGGCCGGCCTGGCCTGCGCCACCGTCGCTGCCCAGCGCGGCCACCAGGTGACCCTGTTCGATGCCAACGACGAGATCGGCGGCCAGTTCAACGTGGCCAAGCGCATCCCGGGCAAGGAAGAATTCCACGAGACCCTGCGCTATTTCCGCCACACGCTGGGCGAGACTGGCGTGCAGCTGCGCCTCGGCACCCGCGCCGATGCCGCCAATCTGGCCGGCTTCGACGAGGTGGTGCTGGCCACGGGAATCACCCCGCGCAGGGTCGACTTCCCCGGTGCCGACCACGCCAAGGTGGTGAACTACCTGGACGTGCTGCTGGGCCGTGTCGAAGTCGGCGCCAATGCGGCGATCATCGGCGCCGGCGGCATCGGCTTCGACGTCGGCGAGTTCCTCAGCCATTCGGGCGAGTCGCCGTCGCTGGACCCGCAGCGCTGGATGGCCGAATGGGGCGTGGACGCCACCTTCGAGGCCCGCGGCTCGCTGGCGCGGCCGCAGACCGAGGCGTCGCCGCGCCGGTTGTGGCTGCTGCAGCGCAGCCCGGGCAAGCCCGGCGCGCGGTTGGGCAAGACCACCGGCTGGATCCACCGGGCCACACTGAAGGCCAAGGGCGTACGCATGCTCGGCGGCGTCGAGTACCTGGGCGTGGACGACGAAGGCCTGCGCATCCGCGTTGAAGGCAGCGAACAACTGCTGCCGGTCGATCACGTGGTGATCTGCGCCGGCCAGGAACCGAACCGCACGCTGCAGGCCGAACTGCAGGCCGCCGGCATCAACGCACAGTTGATCGGCGGCGCGGATGTGGCCGCCGAACTGGATGCGAAGCGGGCGATCGACCAGGGCAGCCGGGTCGCCGCTGCGCTTTGATGAGTACCTGAATGGGGGGCGGAATGTGATTTCCGTCACCCCTGCCGAACCTGAATGTCAAGCCGGGCGATTCACGATGCGTTCGGCTATCCCCCCCTACCTTGCGCCATCTTTCCGCTCACCAGCCAGTTTCCGGTGAGCCGGCGCGGCCCCCTCGATCGGTACTGATCGTTCTTTTGGGGCTGCCCACGGGGCGGCCCCGATGGCCGCCTCCCCATGACGCCAAGTCGTACCCCGCCTCCTGTCGCGCCCGCGGCCGGAACCGGAGCGTGCGGCCCATACGGAGCAAGGAGTTATATGAAACTGGCCTGGATTCTCTGGCTGTCGCAGTTGTTGCCGCAGCCGGCCGCTGATTCATTGTGTTTGAGCACCACCGTGTACCTGGAAGCCCGCGACCAGACCCTGCGTGGCCAACAGGCCGTGGCCGAGGTTGCCCTGCGCCGCCTCGACAGCGGCCTGTGGGGTGACTCGATGTGCCAGGTGGTGACCGCGCGCAAGCAGTTCGCACCGACCATCGTCTCCCCCGGCACCCAGCTGGGGAACGACGCGGCCTGGAGCGAGGCGATGAACGTGGCCTTCGACGCCGAGCGCAACTGGGCGCTGCCGGCCGGCGAGCGCCGCGAGATCGTGCCCGGTGCCAGTCACTTCGCCGCGCTGGCCATCGCCAGCCCGAACTGGCGCAACGCCTACCAGGTGGCCACCATCGGCGATCACACCTTCTATAAGGTGCAGAACCTCAAGCCACGGCAGTCGTAACGATCCGTGCTGGCGGCAGCGTTGCCGCCCGCCGCCAGGCTCTGGGATAGTGGGTGCTTCCCGCACGCATCACCTGGAGTTCCCATGAAGCTGTACAGCAAGCCCGGTGCCTGTTCCACCGCCGACCACATCGCCCTGCAATGGACCGGCCAGCCGTTCGAGGTTGAACTGCTGAACAAGGACACCCTGAAGGGTCCGGAATTCCTCAAGATCAATCCGGCCGGCGCGGTACCCGCGCTGGTCGATGGCGACTTCGTGCTGCTGCAGAACGCGGCAATCATGGGCTACATCGCTGACAGCTTCCCGCAGGCCGGCCTCGGCGGCGACGGTAGTCCGCGCCAGCGCGCCGAAGCCACCCGCTGGCTCGCCTTCGTCAACTCCGATGTGCATCCGGCGTTCTCGCCGCTGTTCGCGCCGGGCAAGTTCATTGCCGACGAAAGCCAGTTCGATGCGATCCGCGCCGCCGCACACAAGCGCCTGCGTGGCCTGTTCGAGACCGCCGACAAGCAGCTGTCCGACAAGCCGTGGCTCGCCGGCTTCCGCAGCTTCGCCGATCCGTACTTCTACATCACCCTGCGCTGGGCCGCCGGTACCAAGGTCGATCTGTCCGGCCTGGACAACCTTGCCGCCTACAAAGCGCGCATGGATGCCGATCCGGGCGTGCAGGCCGTGCTGAAGGCCGAAGGCCTGGCCTGACCCTGGTCAGGGGTCAGAGCCGTTCGCGTGGCGAGCGGATCCGGCCCCAGAGGCCCCGAGGCGGGGTCGGAACCGTCTGCGCAGCAGGCGGCTCTGACCCATCGGCTCCATCGACCCGATCAGCCGATCTGGCGGATCACTTCGCCCTTGGCATCGCGCAGGTAGGTCGGCACCACTTCGATGCGCAGCGCCGCCGCCACCGGGTAGATACCGCGCTCGGCACGCACGCCCGCCAGCGCCTGCAGTCCCGGCTCATCCAGTGCCCAGCGCGCGCTGTCGGCGGACACGTCGCCGACGTCACTGCGCCCGGCCGGAATGAATTCCCACTGCCGCTCGCGGCTGACCAGTTCCAGCGATTTGCCATGGCGCAGGCGCAGCGGCAGCAGTTCGCACACGCTGGCGACCTGGCCGGCCCCCAGCACCAGGGTAGTGATGCCCGCCTCCTGCCGCCAATCCAGTGTCTCGATGAACAACATGCCGGTACTGGAGCCCTCGCGCTCGCTGCCGGCCCTCACCTGCTGCGCCAACCCCGCATCGTCCAGCAGGTTGCCGCGGTGCAGGTCGCTGATCCACAGCGGCATCGCCGGCTGCAGCACCTGCAGCACACCGCGCGTCGACCAGCGTTTGACCGCCTCCATTTCTTCGTCGGTCAACCCGACCAGCTGCAGGAACTGCAGATGACCATTGGCGGTATCACGCGCGGGAAGCTGCGGGTCGGCGATGAAGGCGAGGTGGCACAACCGCGTGTCGGTCTCCAGCGCAATCGGACCATTGGCATTGAGGTGGTGACCGTCCTCGAACACATTGCCGCTGCCGAACACATAGCGCGCCAGGTTCTGCAGCAGGTTCATCGGCCACACCGGCGGCTCACTGCCTGTGGTCTCGCCGGTGCTCGCAGCCAGGCGGAACGTCAGTTCGAAGCCATAACCGCTGTTGGCGGCATCGCTGCTCTCCTTGGCGTACAGCTCGGAGAATCCATAGGTGATGTAGTGCCAGTGCGGGACCGGCGCATCCGCCCAGTACACGCTGATGCCATCGAGGGGATCCTGGCCACCCAGCGTGTATGGCAATGCAGTGCCGTAATGCCGCGGTTCCTGGCCGGCATGCAACGGCGCAAGCGCGGCGTTGATCGCGTCCCAGCCTGGGGTGTCGGTGTCGTCGTGGTCGTCCTGCACGGGAGACTCCTTGTGGGAAGTGAACCGGTCACTTTACGCGGTGGCTCAGGCCTGCACGACCTCGCCACCGTCATTCACCACGGCCGCCTGGGTTTCCTGCCACCAGCGCTGGGCCAGCGCCGGGCTGCGCGCCTTGCCCACCGCCGCCAGCAGTTCCGGGCACAAGCGCTCCAGCGCCAGCGCATCGGTGCAGCGTTCTATCTTCAACTGCATGAAGTAGCCCTTCAGGCCCAGGTGGCGGCGCACGGCCTCGCTCATCGCGTCGTACAGCTGCTGGTACAGCGCCGGATCCTGTTCGCGCCCGGTGCTGATGCCACGCAGCGGTGTCACCTCGGCACTTCCGCCGATCACTTCGATCAGGCCCTGTGCGGCCAGCTGCTCCAGTGCATCGGGTGGTGCGCGCAGGCCTTCGAACAGGCCGCGCAGTTCGGTGTCATCGCGATGGCCGTCAACCATCAGCAGGATCGAACGCAGTGCCGCCGGCAGGCGCCGGCCACGGTCCTCTATTTCCTGACGGCCAGCAGCCGTCTTGGCGTGCAGCAATGCCATTGCCTCCCCCTCCCTCGATGCGCAATGCCGGCGCACCCTTGCGGGCACGCCCCCCTGTGTGCCATCCCCGGACGGGGCGCGCCTTCCCCGGCGCGCGCCGCGTGTTGCAGGTCGATGACAGTCCGAGCTTAGCGCATGTTCTGGGCGCGGAGGGTAGTGCCGGCCGCTGGCCGGCAACCCCATGATTCCCGAGGTTGCCGGCCAGCGCCCGGCACTACCGGATCAGCGGCCCAGCGCGCGGCGGATCTCCTCCAGCGCTCCGGGGTCATCCAGCGTCGACAGGTCGCCCGGGTCGCGCTGCTCGGCCAGCGCCTGCAGCGAACGCCGCAGCAGCTTGCCCGAGCGGGTCTTGGGCAACGCGTTGACCACGTGCACATGCGCCGGGCGTGCAACCGCACCGAGCGATGCGGTCACCGTGGCCATCATCTCGGCCACCACCGGCGCCGGATCCTCACCATCGAGGCCCTGCTTGAGGGTGACGAACACCAGCGGCACCTGCCCCTTCAGCTCATCCTTGACCCCGATCACGGCGGCCTCGGCCACACGCGGATGGCTGGAGATGGCTTCTTCAATCTCGCGCGTACCCAACCGGTGACCGGCCACGTTGATCACATCGTCGGTGCGGCCGAGGATGAAGGTGTAGCCATCGTCATCGCGGATCGCCCAGTCCAGTGAGCTGTACAGCAGCTCCTTGAAGTGGCTGAAATAGCTCTGCAGGAAGCGGCTGTCGTCGTTCCACACCGTGCTCATGCAGCCCGGCGGCAATGGAGGGGTCATCACCAGCACGCCCTTCTGCCCCGGCGCCACTTCTTCGCCGGTGTTCTCGTCGATCACCTTCATGCGGTAACCGAGATTGGGGAAGCCCGGCGAACCGAACCGGACCGGCTTCATCTCCAGGCCCGGCAGCAGGGTCAGCGCCGGCCAGCCGGTTTCGGTCTGCCAGTAGTTGTCGATGATCGGCTTGCCAAGCGCCTCGCTGATCCAGTGCGCGGTCGGTTCATCCAGCGGCTCGCCGGCCAGGAACAGGTACTTCAGTGCGCCCAGGTCGTGGCGATGGATGAAGTCCGCGTCGTGCTTCTTCAGCACGCGGATGGCGGTGGGCGAAGAGAACATCGTGCGCACGTTGTACTGCTCGCACAGCGCCCACCAGATGCCCGGATCCGGGTTGGTCGGCAGCCCTTCGTACAGCAGCGAGGTGCAGCCACCGATCAGCGGGCCGTACACGTTGTAGGAATGGCCGACCGCCCAGCCGACATCGGAGGTGGAGAACATCACCTGCCCTGGCCGGCAGTCGAACACGGTCTCCATCGACTGCGCCATCGCCACCGCATAGCCGCCGACATCGCGTTGCACGCCCTTCGGCTTGCCGGTGGTGCCGGAGGTGTACAGCAGGTAGCTCGGCTCGCTTGATTCCAGCCACTGTACCGGCACATCGGTTTCGCCGAGTTGCGCATGCAGGGTGGCGTATTCCACATCGCGCCCCGCCACACGCGGTTCTGCCGGGTCCAGCCCACGCGACACGATCAACACATGTGGCGGCGGATTACTGGCCTCGGCACAGGCCGCGTCGACCATCGCCTTGTACGGAATCAGCTTGCCGCCGCGCATGCCGGCATCGGCGGCGATCAGCAGTTTGGGCTTGGCATCGTCGATGCGCAGCGCCAGGTTGTGCGCGGCGAAGCCGCCGAACACCACCGAGTGCACCGCACCGATGCGCGCGCAGGCGAGCATGGCAAATACCGCTTCGGCCATGTTCGGCATGTAGATCACCACGCGGTCACCGTGACCGACGCCCAGGTGCCTGAGCACGGCGGCGAAGTCGTTCACTTCGCGATACAGCTGGCGATAGGTGATCTCGCGGGTGCTGTTGGTCTCGGTGGAGATGGCGACCAACGCCAGCTGGTCGGCGCGGTCGGCCAGGTGGCGGTCGACGGCGTTGTAGCAGAGATTGGTTTCGCCACCGACGAACCAGCGCCGGAACGGCGGATTGCTGTAGTCGAGCACCTGCTGCGGCGGTTTGTGCCAATGGATGCGCTTGGCTTCCTCGCCCCAGAAGGCCTCCGGCTCGTCGATCGAGCGACGGTAGGTTTCCTCGTAGTTCATGACGCAGCCCTCCCAGACAAAGTCATGGGTTCGAGGATAGTCCGGCGCTGCCGCGCGGGCCGCCCTACCTTGGTAGGGGGTGTGTTGCCGGCAGGGCTGCGCCCTGCACCCGCCGAAGCAACGGCAACGGCAATGGCAACTGCAACAGCCGAAGCAACAGCAATGGCAGATTCCGGGTTTGGCGGGGAGGGGGCAGATGGCGGGGGACGCTGCAAGTACGTCCCTGTAAGCTCGGTCGCGCCATCCATGGCGCTCACGCCCCCGCCATCTGCCCCCTCCCCGCCTCCGACAATTTCCCGCTGCTGTTGGGCTGCTGTTGGTAGCTGTCGACCTTGGTCGACACGTAGATCCACGCCATGCGTGGATGCTTTTCGATGAATTGTCGAAATATTCGATTCCGATGGATTTGATCCACGCAAAGCGCGGACAGACCTCCGTCACCGGAGATCTGTCGAAGGCGGGGCGGTGCGGGTTGGCAGGACCGTTGGCGCCATGGATGGCGCCATCGAGCCCCCATGGATGGGTTAACGGCGTGTCCTGCCAACCCACACCGCCCCGCCCAACACGCAGAAAACCAGAGCTGCCTTGGCTTTTGGCATTGCTTCGGTTCGTAGCAGGGTGCAGGGCGCAGCCCTGCCGAACACCCTACCCTTCTAGAACGGAGTCGCAGACTCGAACGCGAGCACCTCGCCTGTCACCGGATGAGTGAACTGCAGCTTCCGTGCATGCAGGCACACGCGCTGCGCTGCCTCTGCGCCATACAGCACGTCACCAACGATGGGATGGCCGAGACTGGCCATGTGCAGGCGCAGCTGATGGCTGCGGCCAGTGATCGGTTCCAATTCCACGCGGGTGCGCTGCGCTTCAACATCACGGGCAAGTACACGCCAGCGTGTCAGCGCCGGCTTGCCGCGTTCGTGGTCGACCATCTGCTTCGGCCGGTTCGGCCAGTCCACGATCAGCGGCAGATCCACCTCACCGGCTTCGGCGTCCAGCTCCCCCTGCACGATCGCTTCGTAGCGCTTGCCGACCTGGCGCTGTTCGAACTGCATCGACAACGCCGCCTGCATGTCCTTGCCACGCGCATGCAGCAGCAGGCCCGAGGTCACCTGGTCCAGGCGGTGCACGGTCAGCGCGTCCGGGTACAGCGCCTGCAGCCGTGCGATCACGCAGTCCTGGTTCTCGGCGCTGCGACCGGGCACGGACAGCAGTCCGGCCGGCTTCTCGGCCACCAGCAGCGTGTCGTCGATGTAATGCAGATGGATCATGTCGTTGCCAGGTGCTCCATACGAAAACGGGGAAGCCGAAGCCTCCCCGTTTCATTTCAGGCAGTGCCGGCAAGCTGCCGGCACAGACCGCATCAGCCCAGCAGGTGGGCGACGCCGGAGCGCTCTTCTTCCAGCTCGGCCAGGGTCTTGTCGATGTACTTCTGGCTGAAGTCGTCGATCGGCAGATCCTTGACCAGGGTGTACTTGCCGTTCTCGGTGGTCACCGCGAAGCCGAAGATCACGCCTTCCGGAATACCGTAGGAACCGTCGGACGGCACGCCCATGGTGACCCACTTGCCGTTGCTGCCCAGCACCCAGTCACGCACGTGGTCGATGGCTGCGTTGGCCGCCGAAGCCGCCGAGGACGAGCCACGGGCTTCGATGATCGCCGCGCCGCGCTTGCCCACGGTCGGGATGAAGGTGTTGGCGTTCCATTCCTGGTCATTGATCGCATCGGCGATCGACGCACCATCGGCGGTGGCGAAACGGTAGTCCGGGTACATGGTCGGGCTGTGGTTGCCCCACACGACCAGCTTTTCCATGCCACCGACCGGCTTGCCCAGCTTGGCCGACAGCTGGCTCAGGGCGCGGTTGTGGTCCAGGCGCAGCATGGCGGTGAAGTTTTCCGGCTTCAGGTCCGGGGCCGACTTCATGGCGATGTAGGCATTGGTGTTGGCCGGGTTGCCTACCACCAGCACCTTCACGTCACGGCTGGCGACCTTGTTCAGCGCCGCGCCCTGGGCGGTGAAGATCTTGGCGTTTTCCAGCAGCAGGTCCTTGCGCTCCATGCCCGGGCCGCGCGGACGCGCGCCAACCAGCAGGGCGATGTCAGCGTCCTTGAAGGCCACTTCGGCGTCGTCGGTACCGACCATGCCGGCCAGCAGCGGGAAAGCGCAGTCTTCCAGCTCCATCATCACGCCCTTCAGGGCGGCCTGGGCCTTGTCGACCGGCAGTTCCAGCAGCTGCAGGATGACCGGCTGGTCCTTGCCCAGCATTTCGCCGGAGGCGATGCGGAACAGCAGGGCATAACCGATCTGGCCGGCGGCGCCGGTCACGGCAACACGAACGGGTGCTTTCATGGGGGTTTCCTCTTGCTTGCAAGCGTTTGATGGAACGCCGCGGGCGTGGCCGAGCAGGCCTGGCGGGCGGCGGGGAACAGGGAAACGGCCACCGATGGGTGGCCGTTTCGAAGGGGGATCAGGCGGCGAGGAGCTTGTTCCACTCCGCGACGCGGTCGGCCTGTGCGGCGAGCACGGCGTCGGTATCGCCTTCCAGGGTGATCGAATGGATCACGTCACCCTGCTTGACCGAATCGACGATGGCCTGGCCTTCCAGGACCTTGCCGAACACGGTGTGGCGGCCGTCCAGCCAATCGGTCTTGATGTGGGTGATGAAGAACTGGCTGCCGTTGGTGTTCGGGCCGGCGTTGGCCATCGACAGCGAGCCGACTTCGTGCTTCACGCCGTTCTTCTCGTCCTCGAACTTGTAGCCCGGGCCACCGGTGCCACGACCCTGCGGGCAACCGCCCTGGATCATGAAGTCGGCGATCACGCGGTGGAAGATCAGGCCGTCATAGAAGCCGTGCTTGACCAGGTTCACGAAGTTGGCAACGGTCAGCGGCGCCTTGTCAGCGAACAGCTCGACCTTGATCGGGCCCTGGGTGGTGTCGAAAGTGGCGATGAGGGACATGAAGATCCTTGATGCAGAGGGGAATGCGTCTAGCCACCTAGTTTACACCCGCCTCGTGGCGACGGCGGCTTCGACCATGGGCGCAGATCCCTGCTTCAGCCTCCGGAAGGGGGAGGCCAGACCTACGGCCCCCAGGCCCCGGCCCAGCTTGGGGGACACCCAGCTGAATGGGCACCATGACCGATGTGAAATCCGGGTTTTCGCCAATCGTCAACTTCGACGTATAATGTTGGACTTCTTTTTCCAAATCCGGCGCCGACTGGCCCCCTTTCGTATGTCCATCGAAAATCTTCGCAACATCGCCATCGTCGCCCACGTCGACCATGGCAAGACCACCCTGGTCGACCAGCTGCTGAAGCAGTCCGGCACCCTGTCCGAGCGTACCGTCCTCGCCGAGCGCGTGATGGACAGCAACGACCAGGAAAAGGAACGCGGCATCACCATCCTGGCCAAGAACACGGCCATCACCTGGGAAGACAAGAAGACCGGTATCAAGAACCGGATCAACATCGTCGACACCCCCGGACACGCCGACTTCGGCGGTGAGGTCGAGCGCGTGCTGTCGATGGTCGACACCGTGCTGATCCTCGTCGACGCGATGGACGGCCCGATGCCGCAGACCCGCTTCGTCACCCAGAAGGCCTTCGCGATGGGCTTCAAGCCGATCGTCGTGGTCAACAAGGTCGACCGCCCGGGCTCGCGTCCGGAGTGGGTGATCGACCAGGTGTTCGACCTGTTCGACAAGCTCGGCGCCACCAATGAGCAGCTCGACTTCCCGATCGTCTACGCCTCGGCCCTGAACGGCTACGCTGGCCTGGAAGACACCGTGCGCGACGGCGACATGACCCCGCTGTACGAAGCAATCATGCAGCACGCGCCGAAGCCGGAAGTCGATCCGGAAGGCCCGTTCCAGATGCGCATCAGCCAGCTGGACTACAACAACTTCGTGGGCGTGATCGGCATCGGCCGCATCCAGCGCGGCACCCTGAAGAAGAACATGCAGGTCGCGGTCATCGACCGTGAAGGCAAGAAGCGCAACGGCAAGGTGCTGCAGGTGCTGGGCTTCCTGGGCCTGGAGCGCATCGAGCAGGATTCGGCCGAGGCCGGTGACATCGTCGCCATCTCGGGCATCCAGGAGCTGACCATCTCCGACACCCTGTGCGCCCCGGACACCCCGGAAGCGCTGCCGGCACTGACCGTCGACGAGCCGACCATCTCGATGACCTTCCAGGTCAACAACTCGCCGTTCGCCGGTAACAAGGACCTGTCCGGTGGCAAGTTCCTGACCAGCCGCCAGATCAAGGACCGTCTGGACCGTGAAAAGGTCCACAACGTCGCGCTGAAGGTTGAACAGCTGGAAGATGCCGACAAGTTCCTGGTCTCCGGCCGTGGCGAACTGCACCTGTCGGTGCTGATCGAGAACATGCGTCGTGAAGGCTACGAGCTGGCCGTGTCGCGCCCGGAAGTGATCATCAAGCAGATCGACGGCCAGGCCATGGAGCCGATCGAGCAGCTGGTGGTGGACATCGAAGAAATCCACCAGGGCGGCGTGATGGAAAAGCTGGGCACCCGCAAGGGCCAGCTGAAGAACATGGAATCGGACGGCAAGGGCCGTGTGCGCCTTGAGTACCAGATCCCGGCCCGTGGCCTGATCGGTTTCCAGAACGAGTTCAAGACCCTCACCCAGGGTTCGGGCCTGCTGTTCCATGTCTTCGACCACTACGGTCCGAAGGAGCAGGGCGCGATCGCCAAGCGCATCAACGGCGTGATGATCGCCAATGCGCCGGGCGCCACGCCGGCCTACTCGCTGGGCCCGCTGCAGGAGCGCGGCAAGCTCTTCGCCGCTGAAGGCGACAACGTGTATGAAGGCCAGCTGGTCGGTATCCACTCCAAGGACAACGACCTGACCGTCAACGCGATCAAGACCAAGCCGCTGACCAACATGCGCGCTTCGGGCAAGGACGATGCGATCCAGCTGACCCCGGCGATCAAGTACTCGCTGGAACAGGCCCTGGACTTCATCGAAGACGACGAGCTGGTCGAGATCACCCCCAAGGAGATCCGCCTGCGCAAGAAGTTCCTGACCGAAAGCGACCGCAAGAAGGCTTCGCGCGGCGGCTGAGCCAGCACCCCGTGAACCAGAGCGGCTACAACCCGGATCCACACCGGCATCCGGGTCTGCACGTCATCGCCTTGCTCGAAGCGAGCAAGGCGATGCTGGCGCTGTTGGCCGCAACCGGGCTGGAAGTGCTCGGACCGCAGCCGCTGCGGCACGGCATCATGGCCCTGATCCGGCGCTTCAGCCTGGATCCGGACCATGGCACCCTGCCCTCGCTGCTGCACATGATCAGCCCCGACGCGGTGCACCTGGCCGCGGCGGGGATGATCGGTTACGGCCTGCTGCATCTGGTTGAAGCCTGGGGCCTGTGGCGTGCCAAGGCCTGGGCCTCCTGGCTGGGCTGCCTGACCGCTTCGCTGTACCTGCCGTTCGATATCTTCGCGATCATCCGCCATCCTGGCTGGCCCTCGTGGACGATCCTGGCGATCAACCTGATCGTGGTCTACGTGCTGGCCCGCGACCTGCGCAAGCGCCGCCGCTGAGCTCCGGCTACACTGGGGATTGGAGCCGACCAAGCCGCCCCATGCGCCCGTCCTTGCCGCCCCTCCTGATCTGCCTGCTCGCTGCGCTGCCTGCGCTGCTTGTCGCTGCCTGCAGCCCGGCCACGCCCAGCGCCCACGCCGCCGAACCTGCCAGCCGCAACGTGCCATTCCCCTACGCCGAAACCGATGTCGCCGACCTGCAGGCGCGGATGACCGCCGGCGAACTGGACAGCACCACCCTCACCCAGGCCTACCTGCAGCGCATCGCCGCGCTGGACCGTGCCGGCCCCCGACTGCGCGCGGTGATCGAACTCAACCCGGATGCACTGAAGGAAGCCGCCGAACGCGATCGCGAGCGTCGTGACGGTCGCCTGCGCGGCCCGCTGCACGGCATCCCAGTCGTGCTGAAGGACAACATCAACGCCGCGCCGATGGCCACCACGGCCGGCTCGCTGGCGCTGCAGGGCTTCCGCCCGGACGACGCCTATCTGGTACGTCGCCTGCGCGAGGCCGGTGCCGTGGTGCTGGGCAAGACCAACCTCAGCGAATGGGCCAATTTCCGCGGCAATGATTCGGTGTCCGGCTGGAGCGCGCGCGGCGGCCAGACCCGCAATCCCTACCGCCTCAGCCATTCGCCCTGCGGCTCCAGCAGCGGCAGCGCAGTGGCCGTAGCCGCCAACCTCGCCAGCGTGGCGATCGGCACCGAAACCGACGGCAGCATCGTCTGCCCGGCTGCGGTCAATGGCGTGGTCGGCCTGAAGCCGACGGTCGGCCTGGTCAGCCGCGACGGCATCATCCCGATTTCCTTCAGCCAGGACACCGCCGGGCCGATGACACGCAGCGTCGCCGATGCCGCCGCCGTGCTGACCGCCATTGCCGGTCGCGATGACGCCGACCCGGCCACCGCAACCATGCCTGGCCGCGCGGTCTACGACTACACCGCGCGCCTGGACCCGCAGGGCCTGCGTGGCAAGCGCATCGGCCTGCTGCAGACGCCCCTGCTGAAGTACCGCGGCATGCCGCCACTGATCGAACAGGCCACCACCGAGCTGCGCCGCGCCGGCGCAGTGGTGGTGCCGGTGGAACTGCCCAACCAGGGCGCCTGGGCCGAGGCCGAACGCAGCGTGCTGCTGTACGAGTTCAAGGCCGGCCTGGAGCGCTACCTCAGCACCCATCGCGCGCCGCTGCGCAGCCTTGCCGAACTGATCGCCTTCAACCAGGCACACAGCAAGCAGGAACTGGGCCTGTTCGGCCAGGAACTGCTGGTTGAGGCAGATGCCACCGCCGGCCTGGCCGACCCGGCCTACATCCGCGCGCGGACCGATGCGCGCCGCCTGGCCGGCCCGGAAGGCATCGATGCCGCCCTCGCCGCCCATCAGCTCGATGCACTGGTGGCACCGACCACGGGCGTGGCGTGGCCGATCCGCAGTGACGGCGACGACTTCCCTGGCGAGAGCTACAGCGTTGCCGCCGTAGCCGGCTATCCCAGCCTCAGCGTGCCGATGGGGCAGATCGATCGCCTTCCGGTCGGCCTGCTGTTCATGGGTACCGCCTGGAGCGAACCGAAGCTGATCGAGATGGCCTATGCCTACGAACAGCGCACCCGCGCACGACGGCCGCCGCACTTCGATACTGACGCGCTGATCGACGCTGGCGAGCCTTGATCGGCGTGGTAGTGCCGGCCGCTGGCCAGCAGATCCCGGGGCGCCGGCCAGCGGCCGGCACTACCGATCCGCAGGCTCCTCCGGCACGATCGCCGCCTCACCATCTTCCGCACCCGGCGACCGTACATCCGCGGTGCGTGCGCGAGGTCCTCGCGGCATGTCCAGTTCGTCTTCGTGCTGCACGCGCGCACGCACCTGCGGCAACGACTGCGGATGCTCGCGCGCCAGGAAATCCAGCATCCGCTCTCGTACCAGGCAGCGCAGGTCGAAGGCATCACCGGAACTGCGTGCGCTGACCAGCAGGCGGACCTGGATTGCCCGTTCGCTGGTTTCGGTTACCTGGGTCACGCAGACCCGCCCATCCCACAGCGCCTCACCACGGCAGATGCGCTCCAGCTCGGTGCGGATCGCCGCGATCGGGGCGCGGTAGTCCAGCCACAGGAACGCCGTGCCGAGCAGATCGGCGCTGCGCCGCGTCCAATTCTGGAACGGGTTCTCGATGAACCAGGTCAGCGGCACCACCATGCGTCGCTCATCCCAGATGCGGACCACGACGTAGCTGCTGCCGATCTCCTCGATACGGCCCCACTCGCCTTCGACGATCACCACGTCATCCAGCCGGATCGGCTGCGTCACCGCAATCTGCAGGCCAGCGATCAGGTTGCCGAACACCGGCTTGGCCGCGATGCCGGCCACCAGGCCGATCAGGCCTGCCGATGCCAGCAGCGCGGTGCCGATCTTCTGCACCATCGGGAACGTCAGCAGTACCAGCGACGCGCCCAGCACGATGATGCCGCCCATCAGCACACGGCTGAGCACCCGCGTCTGGGTCTGGATGCGGCGCGCCTCCAGGTTGTCGGAGACATCGATGGGATGGCTGCGCAGGATCGCGCGCTCGCCCGCCGCAACGCCCCGAACCAGCAACCAGATGAAGCAGGCAGTCAGGGCGATGTGCAGCACGCGCAGCAGTTGATCGAGCGTGTGTTCCGGCAATGGCGTGGCCTGCAGCGCCGGCACCAGCAACAGCAGGGGCAGTGCAAGGGCCAGCGGCGGTCCGATCACCCGGCCAATGCGCGCGCGGCGCCGGTCACGCCCGCGCAGGCGGCGGTACAGTGCCAGTACGACCCAAGCGCCCAGGCCACCGACCACCAAAGCGGTTCCGATCGGCCACAGATACTGCTGCAGGTGTTGCCATATCACTGCGCATTCTCGCTGTCTGCATCAAGGAGCCAGCGTGGCGCATGCACCATGAGCGCGATGTCAGCCGTTCGTAAGCAGAATGTAGGCGGAGGTATTCGGCAGGGCTGCGCCCTGCACCCGCGGTAGTGCCGGCCGCTGGCCGGCAACCTCAACAGCAACAGCAAAAGCAAAGGCCGGTTTACTGCGGGATGGCAGGGTGGGGCCGGTTGCGGGGGACGCCGTGAATCCGTCCCTGGAGGCTTGGGCGCGCCATCCATGGCGCTTACACCCCCGCAACCGGCCCCACCCCGCCTTCGACAATTTCCCGCCGCTGTTGGTGGGTGTCGACCTTGGTCGACACGTAGATCCACGCCATGCGTGGATGCTCTTCAAATTCAATTCGAAATATTCGATTCCGATGGAGATTCATCCACGCATGGCGTGAATCCAACAGACACCGGAAAACTGTCGAAGGCGGGGCGGTGTCGGATTGCGGGGTGTCAGCCGCATGGATGCGGCTGCCAAGCCTACAGGGACGTACTTGCGGCGTCCCCGCACTCCGACACCGCCCCGCCAACCCACGGATAGCCCGCTTTTGACGTTGACGTTGCTCTGGCCTCCGGCAGGTGCAGGGCGCAGCCCTGCCGAAACACACTTACCGCACTTGTTCCTGTTTGCGCACGATCGCCATCGCGATCTCCAGCGACTGCTCGTAGTTCAACCGCGGGTCCACCGTCGAACGATAGGCGCGCTCCAGGTCACGCTCGGTCAGCTCACGCGCGCCACCGGTGCACTCGGTCACGTCTTCGCCGGTCAGCTCCAGGTGCACGCCGCCCAGGCGCGTGCCTGCGGCCGCATGCAGATCGAACGACATCTCCACTTCGCCACGCACGTTGTCGAAGCGCCGCGTCTTGAAGCCGTTGGCGGTGCTCTCGGTGTTGCCATGCATCGCATCGCACACCCACAGCACGCGACGACCGTCGCGCTTGACCGCATCCAGCAGCGGCGGCAGCTTCTGCGCGATCTGCGACGCCCCCATGCGATGGATGAAGCTCAGGCGGCCCGGCTCGTCATGCGGATTGAGCACGTCGATCAGGCGCAGCAGCTGGTCCGGGGTTACCGACGGGCCCACCTTGATCGCAATCGGGTTGCGCACGCCACGCAGGTATTCCACGTGCGCGCCATCGAGTGCGGCCGTGCGCATGCCGATCCACGGATAGTGCGTGCTCAGGTTCAACCAGCCCTGCTGGCGCGGCACCTGGCGGGTCAGCGCCTGCTCGTAGGGCAGCAGCAACGCTTCGTGCGAGGTGTAGAAATCGATGCGGTTGAGGTTGTGCACGCGGGCCCCGGCCAGGGTCTCCATGAAGTGCACCGCATCACCGATCGACGCCACCATCTTCTGGTACTCGGCGGCCAGCGGCGAATGGCTCACCCATTCCAGGTTCCAGTACTCGGGGTGGTGCAGGTCGGCGAAACCGCCGTCGATCAGCGCACGCACGAAGTTCATGGTCATCGCCGAGTGCGCGTGGGCCTGCAGCATCCGCTTCGGATCCGGCAGCCGCGCCGCTTCGGTGAAGGCCGGCGCGTTGATGACATCACCGCGATAGCTGGGCAGGGTCAGGCCATCACGGGTTTCGGTATCGGCCGAACGCGGCTTGGCGTACTGGCCGGCAAAGCGGCCGACGCGGATAACCGGCTGGCGCAGGCCGTGCACCAGCACCAGGCTCATCTGCAACAGCACCTTCAACCGGTTGGAGATGGTTCCCGACTCGCAGTCGCTGAAATTCTCGGCGCAGTCCCCGCCCTGCAGCAGGAAGCGCTTGCCCTCCTGGGCGTCGGCCAGCTGCTGCTTCAGCGCCAGGATCTCCCAGGAGGTCACCAGCGGCGGCAGCCGCTTCAGCTCGTGCAGGGCCGCGTCCAGCGCCACCGGATCGGGATAGGTCGGCATCTGCAGCGCGGTCTTGCCACGCCAGCTCTCCGGCGACCAGGCAGCGCCAGCGGCGGTCGCAGCGGGTTCGGGGACGGGCGGAACGGCGGACAGGCTCATTGCAGACTTCCGGGGTGGGGGGCCGCCATGGTCGCATCGCCAGCTGCTGCCGCAAAGGCCCAACCGGTCCGGCGCGGCCGCCTGAACGGCAGAGAAAGGCCGACGCGAGCAGCCAGATCGAGCATGGTCAGCCGCCCGGGACAAGCGCATGATTTGTTACGGAGTAACACTCTCATGTCATGGATCGGCCCCTTCCACGCCCTGCCATCACTCTTCCCATCATGAAGCCCTCGCCCCTCGCTACCGGCATCACCTTCGCCCTGGCCCTGGCCAGCCTGCCCGCCTTCGCGGCCTCCACCGATGACGACAGAACCTCGGTCAAGGACCTGGATACGGTCACCGTCAGTGCTCAGCTCGACCAGGCCCGCAACGCCCTGTCACCGGACATCGGCAGCAGCCAGTACCAGATCACCGCCGAGGACATCCAGAAGCAGCCGCTGGGCGCTTCCGCCCCGCTCAGCCAAGTGCTGCTGCAGGCCCCGGGCGTGGTCCAGGACTCCTACGGCGGCGTGCACGTGCGCGGCGACCACGCCAACCTGCAGTACCGCATCAACGGCGTACTGCTGCCCGAATCGATCTCCGGCTTCGGCCAGACCCTGGATGCGCGCACCATCAAGAGCATCCGCCTGATGGACGGCGCGCTGCCGGCGCAGTTTGGTGAGCGTACTGCTGCGGTGGTCGACATCACTACCCGCAGTGGCGCCGAGCTGGGCAACGGCGGCAGCGCCGGGCTGACCGCGGGCTCATTCGGCAAGGTCAATCCGAATGCCTCCTGGTGGGGCTCACAGGGGCGCTGGAGCTGGTTCCTGACCGGCAACTACGACCAGAACGAGGTCGGCCTGGAGAACCCGACCAACTCACGCAGGCCGCTCCACGACGACACCCACCAGGGCAAGGCGTTCGCCGACCTCACTTATCTGGTCAACGAGAACACCCGCCTGAGCGTGTTCGCCGGCTTCGCCAACAACCGTTTCCAGATTCCGGTCAACCCCGGCCAGACGCCACAGTTCGGCTACCTGGACACCACCACCTTCGACTCCAGCCAGCTGGATGAGACCCAGCGCGAGACCACCCGCTTCGGCATGCTGGTGCTGCAAGGCACGTTGGGCAGCACCGCCTACCAGCTGTCCGCCGGCCAGCGCTACAGCGATGTCGGCTTCAATCCCGACGTGGCCGGCGACCTGGTGTTCAGTGGCGTCGCCTCGCAGGTCCAGCGCAGCAACCGCGCCAACACCCTGCAGGCCGATTTCTCGACGCCACTGGGCGACAACCACACCCTGCGCTACGGCCTGTACGGCAACTACGAGAACGCGCGGGCCAGCAACGACAGCTGGGTGTTCCCGGTCGGCGCCGACGGCCAGCAGTCCAGCACCACGCCACGGCTGATTCCCGATCGCAGCGCGTTCCACGCCAGTACGCTGGCGCTGTACGTGCAGGACGAATGGAAGATCGGCGACGACTGGACCGTGAACTACGGGCTGCGTGGCGACCACTACAAGGCCTTTGGCCACACCGAGGGCCAGCTCAGCCCACGCGTGGGTGTGGTCTGGAATGCCAGCAGCAGCACCACCGTGCACGCCGGCTACTCGCGCTACTTCACGCCACCGGCCAGTGAACTGATCGCCAGCAGCGACATCGCCCTGTACGACGGCACCAGCAACCAGCAGTCCAGCGCAGGCAACAGCACGCCACTGGCCGAACGCAGCGACTACTACGACATCGGCGTCTCCCAGCAGCTGGGCGAGCACCTGACCCTGGGCCTGGACGCGTACGACCGCCGTGTTGCGCGGCTGCAGGATGAAGGCCAGTTCGGCGCCGCGTACATCTATTCGACGTTCAACTACCGCCGCGGCCACATCCGTGGCCTGGAGTTCAGTGCCGACTACAGCAACGGCCCGTTCAGCGCCTACGTCAATGCCGCCCTGAGCAAGGCGATCGGCACCGACGTCATCACCGGCCAGTACAACCTCGATCCCGAGGCGCTGGCCTACGTGGCCAACCACTGGATCCACCTGGACCACGACCAGAAGCTGACGTCGTCAGGCGGCTTCAGCTACGCCTTCGCCGGCCACAACCGGATCGGTGCCAACTACGTGTTCGGCAGCGGGTTGCGTTCGGATGTCGAGGGCGTCCCCAACGGTGGAGAGCTGCCGTCATACCTGCAGGTGAACCTCAGTGCAGGACATGACTTCAATGCCGACAGCGGCCATCCACTGCACGTGCAGCTGGCGGTGATCAACGCACTGGACCGCAGCTACCAGCTGCGCGATGGCGGTGGCGTGGGCGTCTTCGCACCACAGTGGGGGCCGCGCCGCGGCGCCTACCTGAGCCTGCAGCAGGACTTCTGAGGTAGTGCCGGCCGCTGGCCGGCATTCCCACGGTGTGCCGGCCAGCGGCCGGCACTAACCTGCTTTCAGCGCTTGACCTTGCGCAGCGACACCACCAGTGCCCACAGCGCCAGCAGCACGAACCACACGCCCGACCACATCGGCATGGTCAGGCCCAGGAAGGTCCAGTCGATGTTGCCGCAGTTGCCGGTACCGGTCAGCACCGTGCGGAACACTTCCAGCGGCCCCATGGTCTCGCTCAGAAAGCTCAGCGGCGGGCCACAGGTGGCGCCCATTTCCGGCGGCAGCATCTGCACGTAGACGTGGCGGGCAGCGATGCCGACGCCCACCGCCGCGGCAATGAAAGCCAGCACGCCATAGGTCGCGCGGCCAGCGCGGTTGGACGGCCCGTGCAGTGCACCGATCAGGAACAGCAGGCCGAGTGCGGCGAACGCCAGGCGTTGGAAGATGCACAGCGGACACGGCTCCAGCCCCATCTTCAGCTGCAGGAAGATCGCGTAGCCAAGCAGGCCCGCGCAGATCAGGAAGCCCAGGAAGAACTGGGCGCGGAAGGGCCAGCGCAATGGATTCATCGTCAACGCTCAAACGGATCAGGCGCCAAGCGTAACCGAGAGTGCGCGCCATTCGAACCGCTGCAGGTGACGCCTGTCGGAACGGTATGGGTCAGACGCTCTTTGCGAACGCAAAGGGCCCGGACCCGCTGTGCTACGGGCATGGGGTCAGAGCCCTTTCCTGCGGAAAGGGATCCGCCCCCTGGAAGAGATCCGACACCTGGAAACGCAAAAGCCCGGCAGAGGCCGGGCTTTCGCTGTGTCGCGTTGGAGCGGTCCGATTACTCGGCCACTGCCTCGGCCACGACCGGACGGTCAACCAGCTCGACGTAGGCCATCGGCGCGTTGTCGCCGGCGCGGAAGCCGCACTTCAGCAGGCGCAGGTAGCCGCCCGGACGATTCGCGTAGCGCGGGCCCAGGATGGTGAACAGGTTGCCCACGGCTTCGTTGTCGCGCAGACGGGCGAAGGCCAGACGGCGGTTGGCGACGGAGTCGACCTTGGCCAGGGTGATCAGCGGCTCGGCAACGCGGCGCAGTTCCTTGGCCTTCGGCAGGGTGGTCTTGATCAGCTCGTGCTTGAACAGCGAGGCGGCCATGTTCTTGAACATCGCTTCGCGGTGGGCGCTGGTACGGCTGAACTTACGGCCAGACTTCTGGTGACGCATGGTGATATTCCTTGGTTAATGATGTGGCTGTGCGGATCGTTGTCGCCTTCATGGCGTTGCTGCGCGGACTGCGGTTGGTCCTGGCCATCCATCCTGGACGACCTGCCCGCGAACCTTCGTTCGTCGTGGCGGTGTTGCCTGGGTGCAATGGCCCCGCCGTTGCCGACGGGGCCATGCGGTCTTGCAGAAAGGCGTTATCAGCCCAGCATGCCGTGGCTGGCGACGCCGGCCGGCGGCCAGTTCTCCAGCTTCATGCCGAGTGACAGGCCACGCTGGGCCAGCACTTCCTTGATTTCGGTGAGCGACTTCTTGCCCAGGTTCGGGGTCTTCAGCAGCTCCACTTCGGTCTTCTGGATCAGATCGCCGATGTAGTAGATGCTTTCGGCCTTCAGGCAGTTGGCCGAACGCACGGTCAGCTCCAGATCGTCGATCGGGCGCAGCAGCACCGGATCCACGCCGTTGTTGGCCGGCTTCGCCGCACCGCGGTCGCGGTGGGTGAAGTCACCGAACACCGACAGCTGGTCGCTGAGGATGTCGGCGGCGGTGCGCACGGCTTCCTCGGCATCGATGGTGCCGTTGGTCTCGATATCGATGACCAGCTTGTCCAGGTCGGTACGCTGCTCGACGCGGGCCGCTTCCACGGCATAGGCGACGCGGCGAACCGGCGAGAACGAGGCATCCAGGACCAGACGGCCGATGGCACGGGTTTCTTCGTCCGGACGACGACGCGCGGCAGCCGGCTGGTAGCCGAAACCACGTTCGATCTTCAGACGCATGTTGACTGCCGTGTCCTTGGTCAGGTGGCAGATGACATGGTCGCCGTTCAGGATCTCCACATTGTGGTCGACCTTGATATCGGCAGCGGTGACAACGCCCGGGCCCTGCTTGGACAGGGACAGGGTGGCGCTGTCGCCGGAGTGCATACGGATGGCCACGTCCTTCAGGTTCAGCAGGACTTCGAGCACGTCCTCCTGCAGACCCTCGACCGTGGTGTACTCATGCAACACGCCGTCGATTTCGACTTCCGTGATGGCGAAGCCCGGGATGGACGACAGCAGCACGCGACGCAGGGCATTACCCAGCGTATGCCCGTAACCCCGCTCCAAAGGTTCGATAACGACCTTTGCACGGGTGTCGGTAAGGCGTTCGATCTGCGGACCGCGAGGACGCAGAACCTGGTTGGCGGTAACCGTCATGTTGCGGGTTCTCCTAGTGAACCCCCGGCCGTCGCCGGGGGCTCTCCAATGTGAATTACTTCGAATACAGCTCGACGATCAGCGCTTCGTTGATGTCCGCAGGCAGATCCGAACGATCCGGAACAGCCTTGAAGATGCCGGTGAACTTACCGGAATCCACTTCAACCCACGACGGGCTCAGGTCATGCTGGGCGGCGACGGTCAGGGCTTCCTGGACGCGCAGCTGCTTGGCAGCCTTTTCAGACAGGGCGATGGCGTCGCCAGCCTTGACCTGGTACGAAGCCAGGTTGACCGACTTGCCATTCACGGTGACGCCGCGGTGCGACACCAGCTGACGGGCAGCCGGACGGGTCACGGCGAAGCCCATGCGGTAGACGACATTGTCCAGGCGGGTTTCCAGCAGCTGCAGGAGGTTCTCGCCGGTGTTGCCCTTCTTGGTCGAGGCCTTCTTGTAGTAGTTGCGGAACTGACGCTCCAGCAGGCCGTAGATACGCTTGACCTTCTGCTTTTCACGCAGCTGGGTGGCGTAGTCGGACAGCTTGCCCTTGCGGGCAGTGGCGCCGTGCTGGCCGGGCTTCTGCTCCAGCTTGCACTTGGAGTCCAGCGCACGCGCCGGGCTCTTCAGGGACAGGTCGGCGCCTTCGCGACGGGCGAGCTTACAGGTAGGACCGATATAACGAGCCATTTCTTATCGCTCCCTTTAGACGCGACGCTTCTTCGGCGGACGGCACCCGTTGTGCGGGATGGGCGTCACGTCGATGATGTTGGTGATCTTGTAGCCGACGTTGTTCAACGAACGCACGGCCGACTCACGGCCCGGACCCGGACCCTTGATGCGGACTTCCAGCGACTTCACGCCGTAGTCCAGCGCAGCACGACCGGCCTTTTCGGCAGCCACCTGGGCAGCGAACGGGGTCGACTTGCGCGAACCGCGGAAGCCAGCGCCACCGGAGGTCGCCCACGACAGAGCATTGCCCTGGCGGTCGGTGATGGTCACGATGGTGTTGTTGAACGAAGCGTGGACGTGGGCGACGCCGTCGGTGACGACGCGCTTGATCTTCTTCTTGGTTTTAGCAGCGGGCTTAGCCATTTATAGGTCCCTTACTTCCTGATCGCCTTGCGCGGGCCCTTGCGGGTGCGGGCGTTGGTACGGGTGCGCTGGCCACGCAGCGGCAGGCCGCGACGGTGACGCAGGCCGCGGTAGCAGCCCAGGTCCATCAGGCGCTTGATCGCGATGCCGATTTCACGGCGCAGATCGCCTTCCACGATGTACTTGCCGACTTCGGCGCGCAGGCGCTCGATTTCCGGCTCCGACAGATCGCGGATCTTGGTGGTCGAAGCAACGCCTGCGACTTCGCAGACCTTCTTCGAACGGGTACGGCCGATGCCGTAAATGCTTTGCAACCCGACCCAGACGTGCTTCTGGGCTGGCAGGTTGACGCCTGCAATACGCGCCATGACGCGGTTCTCCAGCTGAGTGATGGCCGACAGCGCGCCTCGGGCACGCCAATCCGGCAGGATGGATCAAAAAAGTGAACTAGCGATACTAACAAGGTTCCGGTTTACATGGAAGCCCGTGAAACCATTGGTTTCATGAACCCGGCCTGGGGAGTGTGCCCAGGCTCCGGCGCCGGATGGGGTTGATCCTGGGGTTTCCCCCGGGGTCGCCCGCGCTACTCCAGCGCGGGACCACCTCATCACACCCCCACCCGGAACCGCTGCGGGGGCCGCCCTTCGTTTGTGTGGCCGGAGTCCGCGAAGCGGAGGGACCATCACGTCAGGAAGACGAAAGTATAACAGGCCAATCAGCCGCGGGCAAAACCGCCGCGGTTGCCGCCCTTCAGGTTGGCCTTCTTCAACAGGCTCTCGTACTGGTGCGACATCAGGTGCGCCTGCACCTGGGCAATGAAGTCCATCACCACCACCACCACGATCAGCAGCGACGTGCCGCCGAAGTAGAACGAGGCGTTCAGCTGCGTGCGCATCAGTTCCGGCAGCAGGCAGACGATCACCAGGTAAGCCGAGCCGGCCGCGGTCAGGCGGGTCAGCACGCCATCGATGTAATCAGCAGTGGCCTTGCCCGGACGGATGCCCGGAATCAGCGCACCCGACTTCTTCAGGTTGTCGGCGGTTTCCTGCGAGTTGAACACCAGCGCGGTGTAGAAGAACGCGAAACCGGTGATCAGAGCGGCGAACACGATCATGTGCAGCGGCTCGCCCGGACCGAGGGCGTTGGCCACCTTCTGCAGGATCTGGCCGGTGCTGCTCTGGTTCGCAGCCTGGCCGGACCACATCGCCAGGGTGGCCGGGAAGGCCAGCAGGCTCGAGGCGAAGATCGCCGGGATGACGCCGGCCATGTTGAGCTTCAGCGGCAGGAACGAGGTCTGGTTCATGTACGCGTTGCGACCGCCCTGGCGGCGCGCGTAGTTCACCGTGATCCGGCGCTGGCCACGCTCGACGAACACCACGAAGAAGGTGAAGGCGAGCACGACGATGGCGATCAGCAGCAGCTGGATGAACTGGATGTTGCCGTCGCGGTAGGCGTCGAAGGTGTGGATGACCGCACCCGGCAGGCCGGCCACGATACCGGCGAAGATGATCAGCGACACGCCGTTGCCGATGCCGCGCTCGGTGACCTGCTCACCGACCCACATCAGGAACATGGTGCCGGCGGTCAGCGCGACCACGGCGGTGAGCACGAAGCCCATGCCTGGTGCGTACACGACCGGAGCGCCCGACGGCGAGACCTGGCCCTGCAGGGCCAGCGCGATCGAACCGCCCTGCACCACTGCCAGCAGCACGGCGCCGATGCGCGAATACTGGGTGATCTTGCGGCGACCGGACTCACCCTCCTTCTGCATCGCCTTCAGGGCGGGGAAGATGTGCACGGCCAACTGCATCACGATCGATGCCGAGATGTACGGCATCACGTTCAGCGCGAAGATGCTGAAACGGTGCAGGGCGCCGCCCGAGAACATGTTGAACATGTCCACGATGCCGCCGCCCTGCTGTTGCATCATGGCAAGCATGGCATCGGGATTGACGCCCGGCACCGGCACATAGCAGCCGATGCGATAGACGATCAAAGCCCCGACGACGAACAGCAAACGTTGGCGAAGTTCAGTGAACTTGCCCATTCCGCCCGCGAGGTTACCGATGCCAGCTTGCGCCATGATTTTCTTACTCCGTTACGCTGCCGCCGGCAGCTTCGATCGCGGCCTTGGCACCAGCCGTGGCAGCGATACCCTTCAGGGTGAACGCCTTGGTCACTTCGCCCTTGACGACGACCTTGGCCTTCTTTGCAGTGCTCGGGACCAGCTTGGCAGCACGCAGGGCGGCGAAGTCGATCTCACCGGCCGGCAGCTTGTCCAGCGCGTACAGCAGCACTTCAGCGGTGTCCTTGGCGATCGGCGAACGGAAGCCGATCTTCGGCAGACGACGCTGCATGGGGGTCTGGCCGCCTTCGAAGCCAGCCTTGATCTTGCCGCCACCCTTACGGGCGAACGAACCCTTGTGGCCGCGGCCGGCAGTCTTGCCCAGGCCCGAGCCAATACCGCGACCGACGCGGGTGCGCTCGGTGCGGGCGCCCGGTGCCGGGCTCAGTTCATTGAGACGCAGAGTCATGATCGATTACTCCTCAACCTTGACGAGGTAGTGAACGGTGTTGATCAGGCCGCGAACCTGCGGGCTGTCCTTCAGTTCACGCACATCGTTCAGCTTGTTCAGGCCCAGAGCACGCACCGACAGGCGGTGACGCGACTGAGCACCACGCAGGCCACGCACCAGGCGCACCTTCACAGTCTTGTTGGACTCATTAGCCATGGTTGAGTTCCTCCACCTTCTTGCCGCGCTTGGCCGCGATGCGAGCCGGCGACTGCGCAGCAGACAGGCCCTTCACGGTGGCACGCACCAGGTTGATCGGGTTGCGCGAACCGGTGGCCTTGGCCAGCACGTTCTTCACGCCAACCGCTTCCAGCACGGCGCGCATGGCACCGCCGGCGATGACGCCGGTACCTTCGGAAGCCGGCTGCATGAACACGCGGGCTGCGCCGTGACCATCCTTGATGGTGTGCCACAGGGTGCCGTTGTTCAGGTCAACGCTGACCAGGTTCTTGCGAGCCTGCTCCATCGACTTCTGGATGGCGACCGGCACTTCGCGGGCCTTGCCATAACCGAAACCGACCTTGCCTTCGCCGTCGCCGACAACAGTCAGGGCGGTGAAGGTGAACTGGCGGCCACCCTTGACGGTCTTGCTGACGCGGTTGACCGCGACCAGCTTTTCGATCATGCCGTCGTCGACTTTCTCTTCGCGGTTACGGTCGCGATCGCGACCCCGCTGCTGACGTTCTTCTGCCATCTTGATTCCTTGGTTGTTTGGGTATGTACGGCTCGAGGCCGCTTATGGTTGTGGAGTGGCGCGTTGTACCGGTGGACCGCTGCAGAAGAGCGGCGCCGTCCAGCCTCACTCAGGCTGGCGAGCAGGCGGGCAGGAGACCAGAGGCCCCCTGCCCTTGTCCCTTAGAACTGCAGGCCGGCTTCGCGGGCGGCTTCTGCCAGGGCCTTGATGCGGCCGTGGTAGCGGTAGCCCGAACGATCGAAGGCAACCTTCTCGACGCCGGCGGCCTTGGCGCGCTCGGCAACGATACGGCCAACCTTGGCAGCAGCATCAGCGTTCTTGCCGTTCTTCAGGCCGTCCTTGATGTCGGCCTGGGTGGTGTTGGCAGCAGCCAGCACCTTGGAGCCGTCGGCGGTGAAGACCTGGGCGTACAGGTGCTGACCGGTGCGCAGCACCGACAGGCGGGCGACACCGAGCTCACGGATGTGGGCGCGGGTCGACTTGGCGCGACGCAGGCGGGCGATGTTCTTGTTCATTTTGATTATTCCTTGAAAGCTGAAGGATGGGCTTTTCCCTGAGGAGTCCGCACAGGGATGTGCGGGCTCTTGCGAGGGACTCGCACTTACGCCTTCTTGGCTTCCTTACGGATGATGACTTCGTCGGAGTACTTCACGCCCTTGCCCTTGTACGGTTCCGGCTTGCGGAACGCACGGATCTTGGCGGCAACTTCACCGACGACCTGCTTGTCAGCGCCCTGCACCAGGATTTCGGTCTGGGTCGGGGTGGTGATGGTGATGCCTTCCGGCGCCACGAACACGATCGGGTGCGAGAAGCCCAGCGACAGGCTGAGGTCCTTGCCCTGCATGGCGGCACGGTAACCCACGCCGACCAGCTCCAGCTTGCGCTCGAAGCCTTCGGAAACACCCTTGACCATGTTGGACAGGATGGCGCGGACGGTACCGGTCAGCGGGATCAGATCGACGCTTTCGGTGCTCAGGGTGGCAACGCCGTTCTCGACGTTGATGGCAATACCAGCCGGCTTGGCCAGCGACAGGGTGCCCTTCGGGCCCTTGGCGGTGACGTTGTCGTTCTGGACGTTCAGTTCAACCTTACCCAGGTCGATCGGCTTCTTGGCTACGCGGGACATAGTTCTACTCCTTTCGCCTTAGGCCACGAAGCACAGGACTTCGCCGCCGACGCCCAGCTGGCGCGCCTGCGCATCAGTCATGATGCCCTTGGAGGTGGAAATGATGGAGATACCCAGGCCGTTCATGACCTTCGGCAGCTCGCTCTTGCCGCGGTACTGGCGCAGGCCCGAACGCGAGAAGCGCTTCAGGGTCGCGATGACCGGCTTGCCTTCGAAATACTTCAGCACGATTTCCAGCTCGGACTTGTTGTTCTCGAGCGCGGTCACGCGCAGGTCGGTGATGTAACCCTCGTCCTTCAGGACCTGGGCGATCGCAACCTTGATCTTGGACGACGGGGCTTTCACCGTCTGCTTGCCAACCGCGGCCGCATTCTTGATGCGGACCAGCAGGTCGGCGATGGGATCAGTCATGCTCATATGAGTACCTTTGAGTGCACCGATATCCGCTTTCGCGAAAATCTGTTGTCTCCTGGAAACGGGCCAGGTCCCTTCATGCAGTGGGCCGGAAGCCCACCCCTACATCCCCGTTTGCGCAGGGCAAGACGCGGGATTATACGCCAAAAGAGCCCGACTTGCGTCGGGCTCTTCGGGTTTTTTCGCAGAGGGAAAGCTGAACGCCTTCCCTTCCCGGTTCAGGAGCCCCCGAGGGGGCCCCTGATCGCAGGACCGGCTGGGATTACCAGCTGGCCTTGCGCAGGCCCGGAACGTCGCCACGCATGGTGGCTTCGCGCAGCTTGTTGCGACCCAGGCCGAACTTGCTGTACACGCCACGCGGGCGGCCAGACAGTTCGCAACGGCTGCGGTGGCGGCTCGGCGACGAATCGCGCGGCAGCTTCGACAGCTTGGTGGCGGCCTCGATCTTCTCTTCGTAGGTCGCGTCCTGCGAGGACACGATCTTCTTCAGAGCCGCACGCTTGACAGCGTACTTTTCAGCCAGCTTCTTCCGCTTGATGTCGCGGTTGACCATGGAGGTCTTTGCCATTTCGGTTTCCTCGACGGATCAGTTACGGAACGGGAACTTGAACGCTGCCAGCAGCGCCTTCGCTTCCGCGTCGGTCTTCGCAGTGGTGGTGATGGCGATATCCATGCCGCGGATCGCGTCGACAGCGTCGAAGTCGATTTCCGGGAAGATGATCTGTTCCTTCACACCCATGTTGAAGTTGCCGCGACCGTCGAAGGAACGACCGGAAACACCACGGAAGTCGCGCACGCGCGGCAGCGAGATGTTGATCAGGCGGTCCAGGAACTCGTACATCTTGTGGCGACGCAGCGTGGTCTTGCAGCCGATCGGCCAACCATCACGGATCTTGAACGACGCAACCGAGATACGCGACTTGGTGACAACCGGCTTCTGGCCGGAAATCTTGGTCATGTCGCCGACGGCGTTTTCCAGGATCTTCTTGTTGGTGGCCGCTTCGCCGACACCCATGTTCAGGGTGACCTTGACCAGCTTCGGCACTTCCATCGGATTGGTGTAGCCGAACTGCTTCATCAGCGCCGGCACCACTTCTTCCTTGTAAAACTTTTCGAGACGGGAAGTCATCTTCACATTCCTCAGGCGTCGAGCGCCTCACCGCTGGAGCGGAACACACGCAGTTTGCGTCCATCCTCCAGCACCTTGAAGCCAACGCGTTCGCCCTTGCCCGAAGCCGGGTTCAGCACATTCACGTTGGAGATATGGATCGACGCTTCACGCTCGACCACGCCGCCGGCAACACCTGCCTGCGGGTTCGGCTTGGTGTGGCGCTTGACGATGTTCACGTTGGCGACGACCACACGGTCGCCGTCGACGCGGACGATTTCGCCCTGCTTGCCCTTGTCCTTGCCGGCGTTGACGACAACCTGGTCGCCCTTCTTGATACGGTTAGCCATGATTATCTCCTGTCGCTCACAGCACTTCGGGAGCGAGCGAGACGATCTTCATGAACTTCTCCGAACGAAGTTCACGCGTCACCGGCCCGAAGATACGGGTACCGATCGGCTCCTGCTTGCTGTTCAGCAGAACGGCAGCGTTGCCGTCGAAGCGGATCAGCGAGCCATCGGCGCGACGCACACCCTTGCGGGTACGCACCACGACGGCGTCATACACTTCACCCTTCTTGACCTTGCCGCGCGGAATTGCATCCTTCACGGTGACCTTGATGATGTCGCCGATACCGGCGTAACGGCGCTTGGAACCACCCAGCACCTTGAAGCACATCACCTGCTTGGCACCCGAATTGTCCGCGACGTCAAGGTAGCTCTGCATCTGGATCATGATTCAGACTCCTTATTCAGCCGCACGCGTGATGACTTCCACCACGCGCCAGTTCTTGGTCTTGGACATCGGAGCAATCTCGGTCACGCGGACGACATCGCCTTCCTTGCAGGCGTTGTCGGCATCGTGGGCGTGCAGCTTGGTCGAGCGCTTGATGTACTTGCCGTACAGCGCGTGCTTGACCTGACGCTCAACCAGGACGGTAACCGTCTTGTCCATCTTGTTGCTGACGACACGGCCTTCGACCGTGCGCAGCGCCTTGTTTTCAGTATTGTCGCTCATAGCGGCCATCCTTACTTCGTGCTGCCGAGCAGGGTCTTGACGCGAGCAATCTCGCGACGGACCCGGCGGATGTCGTGTGTCTTCGGCAGCTGGCCGGTGACCTGCTGCATACGGACAGAGAACTGTTCCTTACGCAGGTCGATCAGGTGGGCCTTGAGTTCGTCAGCCGACTTTTCACGGAGAGTTTTGAGTTCCATCAGCGCACCGTCCGGGTCACGAAAGTGGTGGTGACCGAGAGCTTGGCGGCGGCCAGGCGGAATGCCTCGCGTGCCACGTCTTCGGTAACACCCTCGATTTCATAGATCATGCGGCCGGGCTGGATCTGGGCCACCCAGTATTCCACGTTGCCCTTACCCGAACCCATTCGAACTTCGATGGGCTTCTTGGTGATGGGCTTGTCGGGGAACACGCGGATCCACATCTTGCCGCCGCGCTTCACGTAGCGGCTGATCGAGCGGCGGGCCGCTTCGATCTGACGCGCGGTCAGCTGACCGTGGGCGGTTGCCTTCAGGCCGTATTCGCCGAAGCTGACAGCGTTGGCGCTCCAGCTCAGGCCTTCGTTACGGCCCTTGTGTACCTTGCGGTACTTGGTTCGCTTGGGTTGCAACATTGTCGTTACCTCGCTTCACGGGCCGGGCGCTGACGGTCACCACGGTCGCCGCGATCGTGACGATCGTTGCGCGACGGGGTGTCGTCCTGCTTTTCCTGGCCAACCTGGGAGAAATCGAAGACTTCGCCCTTGTAGATCCAGACCTTGATGCCGATGATGCCGTAGGTCGTCTTGGCTTCAGCGAAGCCATAGTCGATGTCGGCACGCAGGGTGTGCAGCGGCACGCGGCCTTCGCGGTACCACTCCGAACGGGCGATTTCTGCACCGTTGAGGCGGCCACCAACGTTGACCTTGATGCCCAGGGCACCCAGGCGCATCGCGTTGCCCACCGAGCGCTTCATGGCGCGGCGGAACATGATGCGACGCTCCAGCTGCTGCGCGATCGATTCGGCAACCAGCTGTGCGTCCAGCTCCGGCTTGCGCACTTCGGTGACGTTGATGTGCGCCGGGACGCCCATCATCTCGCTCACTTCCTTGCGCAGCTTCTCGATGTCCTCACCGCGCTTGCCGATCACCACGCCCGGACGGGCGGTGTGGATCGTCACGCGAGCGGTCTTGGCCGGACGCTCGATCAGGATCTTGCTGATGCCGGCCTGAGCCAGCTTCTTGCGCAGCATTTCGCGAACTTTCAGGTCGGCTGCCAGGTAACCAGCGAACTCGGCCTTGTTGGCGTACCACTTGGAGTTCCAGTCCTTGGAAATGCCGAGGCGGATACCAATCGGATGAACTTTATGACCCATGGTCTTTTCCTTATCCGCTTACTTGGCGGCGCCCACAACCACAGTGATGTGGCTGGTGCGCTTGAGGATGCGGGTACCGCGGCCTTTCGCCCGCGCCATGAAACGCTTCAGGGTCGGACCTTCATCAACCATGATGGTCTGAACCTTCAGCTCGTCGACGTCGGCGCCCTGGTTGTTCTCGGCATTTGCAATAGCCGACTCCACCACCTTCTTGATCAGGTGGGCAGCCTTCTTGTCCGAGAACTTCAGCAGGTTGACCGCACGCTCGGCCGGCAGACCGCGCACCTGGTCAGCGACCAGACGAGCCTTCTGCGGGGAGATGCGCGCAGTGCGCAGGATGGCTTTCGCTTCCATTGTCATCTCTCCTTACTTGCCCGACTTCTTGTCACCACCGTGACCCTTGAAGGTCCGGGTGATGGCAAATTCGCCGAGCTTGTGGCCGACCATGTTCTCGTTGACGAGAACCGGGATGTGGTTCTTGCCGTTATGCACGGCAATGGTGACGCCTACCATGTCAGGCAGGATCATCGAACGACGCGACCAGGTCTTGATCGGACGCTTGCTACCCGCAGCGGCAGCCACCTTAGCAACCAGGTGGTGATCGACAAACGGGCCCTTCTTGAGTGAACGTGCCATGGTCGATTAGCCCCTACGATCGCGGACGATGAACTGCTGAGTGCGCTTGTTATGGCGCGTCTTGTAACCCTTGGTCGGGACACCCCACGGGGTGACCGGATGCGGGTTACCCTGGCCGGCCTTCGCCTCACCACCACCGTGCGGGTGGTCAACCGGGTTCATGGCTGCACCACGAACGGTCGGGCGGACGCCGCGCCAGCGCTTGGCACCGGCCTTGCCCAGCTTTTCCAGGCTGTGCTCGTCGTTGCCGACTTCGCCGATGGTTGCGCAGCACTCGACCGGAACCTTGCGCATTTCACCCGAGCGCAGGCGCAGGGTGGCGTAGATGCCTTCACGAGCCACCAGCTGCACGGCCGCACCAGCGGCGCGAGCGATCTGAGCGCCCTTGCCGGGCTTCAGTTCGATGCAGTGGATGGTGGTACCCACCGGGATGTTGCGCAGCGGCAGGGTGTTGCCCGCCTTGATCGGGGCGTCCGAACCGGCGATCACCTGATCACCCGCCTTCAGACCCTTCGGGGCGATGATGTAGCGACGCTCGCCGTCGACGTAGCACAGCAGGGCGATGTGGGCGGTGCGGTTCGGATCGTATTCGATGCGTTCCACACGCGCCGGGATGCCCAGCTTGTTGCGCTTGAAGTCGATGATGCGGTAGTGCTGCTTGGCACCACCACCGACGTGACGCACGGTGATGCGGCCATGGTGGTTACGACCACCCGAGCGGCTCTGCGACTCGACCAGCGCGGCGTGCGGAGCACCCTTGTGCAGGTCGGGAGTGACCACGCGCACGGCCGAACGGCGGCCGGGGGAAGTGGGCTTGAATTTCATCAATGGCATGGGATGTACCTCAGGCCTTGGCCGTTACATCGATCGACTGGCCGTCGGCCAGGCGAACGTACGCCTTGCGCCAATCGCCGCGGCGGCCAGCACGGTTACGGAAGGACTTGTTCTTGCCCTTGACGTTGACCACGTTGACTGCTTCGACCTTGACGTCGAACAGCTGCTCAACCGCGGCCTTTACATCGGCCTTGGTGGCTTCGTTCGAAACTTCGAAGACATACTGGTTGGAGAGTTCCTGCAGGCGCGCGGTCTTTTCGGAGACACGCGGGGCACGCAGCACGCTGAAGATTTTTTCGTTGCTGTTCATGCCAGCCACTCCTCGACCTTCTTGACCGCGTCAGCGGTGATGACGACCGTGTCGGCACCGACCAGCGACACCGGATCCAGGCCCTGGACGTCACGCACCTGCACGTACGGCAGATTGCGGGCGGACAGGTACAGGTGCTCGGAGGCTTCTTCAGTGACGATCAGCGGGCGCTTGCCCACTTCCAGGCCGGCCAGCTTGGCGATCAGACCCTTCGTGTTGGTCACTTCGACATCGAAGGACTCCACGATGGTCAGACGGCCTTGACGGTTCAGCTCGGACAGGATCGCGCACATGGCGGCACGGTACTGCTTACGATTGACCTTCTGCTCGAAGCTGCGCGGCTTTGCCGCGAAGGTGACACCGCCGCCGACGAAGATCGGAGCCGTCAGTGCGCCATGACGCGCGCCGCCGCCCTTCTGCTTCTTCGACTTCTTGGTGGTACCTGCCACTTCGGAGCGAGTCTTCTGCGCCTTGGTGCCGGCGCGACCGGCGTTGCGGTAGGCAACGACGACCTGGTGGACCAGATCTTCGCTGAAATCGCGACCGAACACGGCGTCGGAGACCGAGACCTTGTTGTTGCTACCCGTGATAACGAGTTCCATCGTCATCTCTCCTTATGCCTTGCTCGCCGGACGGACGATCACATCGCCACCCGCCGCGCCCGGAACGGCGCCGCGAACCGCGATCAGACCGCGCTCCACGTCGACCTTGACCACTTCCAGGTTCTGGGTGCTCTGCTGCACCGCGCCCATGTGGCCCGACATCTTCTTGCCCGGGAAAACGCGACCCGGGGTCTGGCGCTGACCCAGCGAACCCGGCGCGCGATGCGACAGCGAGTTACCGTGGGTTGCATCGCCCATACGGAAGTTGTGGCGCTTGATGGTGCCCTGGAAACCCTTACCCTTGGTGACACCCTGGACGTCGACGATCTGGCCGACTTCGAAGATGTCCGCCTTGACTTCGCCGCCAACGGCGAAATCGCCGAGCTGCGCGTCTTCAACGCGGAATTCCCACAGGCCACGGCCCGCTTCCACTTTCGCCTTGGCGAAGTGGCCGGCTTCCGGCTTGTTGACCAGGGCAGCGCGACGCGCGCCGACGGTCACCTGCACGGCGCTGTAGCCGTCGGTTTCGACGGTCTTGATCTGCGCGATGCGGTTCGGGGTTGCTTCGATCAGGGTCACCGGGATGGAACGACCATCTTCGGTGAACACGCGGCTCATGCCAGCCTTGCGGCCCACGAAGCCCAACGAATACTTCTTCGTCATGGTCGTAGTCCTCAGGTCAGCTTGATCTGAACGTCGACGCCGGCAGCCAGTTCGAGCTTCATCAGCGCGTCCACGGTCTTGTCATTCGGGTCAACGATATCGAGCACGCGCTTGTGCGTGCGGGTCTCGTACTGGTCACGCGCGTCCTTGTCGACGTGCGGGGAGACGAGAACGGTATAACGCTCGATCTTGGTCGGCAGCGGGATCGGGCCACGCACTTGCGCGCCGGTCCGCTTGGCCGTCTCAACGATCTCGCTGGCCGAACGGTCGATCAGACGATGATCGAACGCTTTCAGCCGGATCCGGATCTTTTGGTCCGCCATGGCGGTAGGTTCCTTCGTTAAAAGAGCGACAGACAAAGCCTCTGGGTTGCTTTGTCCCATGAAATTCCTGAATACAGACGGCCCGCACTCCTGCAGGCCGACAAGGTCAATCCATGGACCTCAAAAACGTAGGCAGACCCGTTTCCCGGTCTGCCCAGACGTAGAAGCATAATGGCACGCAAGGCAGCTGTCAACAGTCTCCTGTTGACGCCGCCTGAATGGCATTGACCCTTCCTGGTCCGGGGAACACAAGGCACATCCTGTGCCTGCTTTCCCATTTTGATACGCCCCGATGCCCTACCCAGGCAACATCGGGGCGCAGATACTACCAGATTACTCGATGATCTTCGAGACCACGCCGGCGCCGACGGTACGGCCGCCTTCGCGGATGGCGAAGCGCAGGCCTTCGTCCATTGCCACCGGGTTGATCAGGGTGACGACCATCTTGACGTTGTCACCCGGCATCACCATTTCGACGCCTTCCGGCAGCTGGGCTGCACCGGTGATGTCGGTGGTGCGGAAGTAGAACTGCGGACGGTAGCCGTTGAAGAACGGGGTGTGACGGCCGCCCTCATCCTTCGACAGCACGTACACTTCGCCTTCGAACTTGGTGTGCGGCTTGATCGAACCCGGCTTGGCCAGAACCTGGCCACGCTCGACGTCGTCACGCTTGGTGCCGCGCAGCAGCAGGCCAGCGTTGTCGCCTGCCTGACCCTGGTCCAGCAGCTTGCGGAACATTTCAACGCCGGTCACGGTGGTCTTCTGCACCGGACGGATACCGACGATTTCGATTTCGTCGCCGACCTTGATGATGCCGCGCTCGATACGACCGGTCACCACGGTGCCGCGGCCCGAGATCGAGAACACGTCTTCCACCGGCATCAGGAACGGCTTGTCGATCGCACGCTCCGGCTCCGGAATCCAGCTGTCCAGGGCGTCGACCAGCTTCAGGATGGCCGGCACGCCGATGTCGCTCTGGTCGCCTTCCAGCGCCAGACGGGCCGAACCCGCGATGATCGGGGTGTCGTCGCCCGGGAAGTCGTACTTGCTCAGCAGCTCGCGCACTTCCATTTCGACCAGCTCGAGCAGCTCGGCGTCGTCGACCATGTCGGCCTTGTTCAGGAACACGACGATGTACGGCACGCCGACCTGACGCGACAGCAGGATGTGCTCGCGGGTCTGCGGCATCGGGCCGTCAGCGGCCGAGCAGACCAGGATCGCGCCGTCCATCTGGGCAGCACCGGTGATCATGTTCTTGACGTAGTCAGCGTGGCCCGGGCAATCGACGTGGGCGTAGTGACGCTTCTCGGATTCGTATTCGACGTGCGCGGTCGAGATCGTGATACCACGAGCCTTTTCTTCCGGCGCGGCGTCGATCGAGGAGTAGTCCTTGAACTCGCCACCGAAGCGCTCGGCACCGATCTTGGTCAGTGCGGCGGTCAGCGTGGTCTTGCCGTGATCGACGTGACCGATGGTGCCGACGTTGACGTGCGGCTTGGTGCGCTCGAACTTACCCTTTGCCATTGTTGTATACCTTGATTTTGTAAGTGGTTTTCAGGAGAGGCTGAGCGAGGCTCAGCCCTTCTTCATGACGGCTTCGGCGATGTTGTTCGGCGCCGGCTCGTAGTGATCGAATTCCATGGTGAAGGTGGCACGGCCCTGGGTCTGCGAACGCAGCGCAGTGGCGTAGCCGAACATTTCACCCAGCGGGATCATCGCGTTGATGATGCTGGCCGAACCGTCACCGGTGGTGTCGGAACCCTGCAGCACGCCGCGACGACGGCTGACGTCGCCCATCACGTCACCCTGGTAATCCTCCGGGGTCACGATCTCGACCTTCATGATCGGCTCCAGCAGAACCGGCTTGGCCTTGGCGAAGCCCTGCTTGAAGGCCATCGACGAAGCGAGCTTGAACGCCATTTCCGAGGAGTCGACGTCGTGGTACGAGCCGAACACCAGCTTGACCTTGACATCCACCACCGGGAAGCCAGCCAGCGGACCGCTGGTGATGGTTTCGCGCAGGCCCTTTTCGATCGAAGGAATGAATTCCTTCGGGATCACGCCGCCGGTGATGTCATTGACGAACAGGAAGTCATCCTTGATCGCCGGGGCCAGCTTGGCATCGGCACGGTCTGCAGCGGTCAGCGGCGACAGCTCGATCACGACGTGACCGTACTGACCCTTACCACCGGACTGCTTGGCGTGCTTGTAGTCCGACTTGACGTCGGCCAGGGTGATGGTTTCGCGGTAGGCCACCTGCGGCGCGCCGACGTTGGCTTCAACGTTGAACTCGCGCTTCAGGCGGTCGACGATGATGTCCAGGTGCAGCTCGCCCATGCCCGAGATGATGGTCTGGCCGGATTCTTCGTCGGTCTTGACGCGGAACGACGGATCTTCCTGCGCCAGGCGACCCAGAGCCAGACCCATCTTTTCCTGGTCCGACTTGGTCTTCGGCTCGACAGCCATCGAGATCACCGGCTCCGGGAACGTCATGCGCTCCAGGATGATCGGCTGGTCGATCGAGCACAGGGTGTCACCGGTGGTGGTGTCCTTCAGGCCCACGGCAGCGGCGATGTCACCGGCCAGAACTTCCTTGATCTCTTCGCGGTTGTTCGAATGCATCTGCAGGATGCGGCCGATGCGCTCCTTCTTGCCCTTCACCGAGTTCAGCACGGTGTCGCCACCGTTCAGGGTGCCCGAGTAGACGCGGAAGAAGGTCAGCGCGCCGACGAACGGATCGGTGATGATCTTGAAGGCCAGCGACGAGAACGGAGCCTTGTCGTCCGACTTGCGGCTCATGGCGACGTTTTCGTCGTCCACGTCGGTACCGGTCACGTCCGGCACGTCGACCGGCGACGGCAGCAGCTGGATCACGCCGTCGAGCATGGCCTGCACGCCCTTGTTCTTGAACGCCGAGCCGCAGTACATCGGCACGATCTCGGTGGCCAGGGTGCGGGTACGCAGCGCGTTGATGATTTCAGCCTCGGCCAGCTCTTCGCCGCCCAGGTACTTTTCCATCAGCTCTTCGTTGGCTTCAGCCGCGGCTTCGATCATGAAGGTACGGGCTTCTTCAGCCTTTTCCTGCAGGTCGGCCGGGATGTCGCCGTATTCGAACTTCATGCCCTGCGAGGCTTCATCCCAATGGATGGCCTTCATCTTCAGCAGGTCGACAACGCCCTTGAAGCCCTCTTCAGCGCCGATCGGCAGCTGCATCGGCACGGCGACGGCGCCGAGCTTTGCCTTCAGCTGGTCACGGACCTTGTAGAAGTTGGCACCGGTGCGGTCCATCTTGTTGACGAACGCGATGCGCGGCACCTTGTAACGGTTGGCCTGGCGCCACACGGTTTCCGACTGCGGCTGCACGCCACCGACGGCACACAGCACGAACACCGCACCGTCGAGCACGCGCAGCGAACGCTCGACTTCGATGGTGAAGTCAACGTGCCCGGGGGTGTCGATGATGTTGAAACGGTGCTCCGGCAGGGACTTGTCCATGCCCTTCCAGAACGCGGTGGTCGCAGCGGACTGGATCGTGATGCCACGCTCCTGCTCCTGCTCCATCCAGTCCATGGTGGCGGCGCCGTCGTGCACTTCACCGATCTTGTGGCTCTTGCCGGTGTAGAACAGGATGCGCTCGGACGTGGTGGTCTTGCCGGCATCGATGTGGGCCATGATGCCGAAGTTACGGTAACGCTCGATGGGAGTGGAACGGGCCACGGGGAGCCTCTCAGATTTCTTGGATTTCGGATGGCCGAACGCCGCCTTGCGGCGGCCTTCGGATTGGCGCAGTCCTTCCGGGACCGCGAGGCAGCACCGTAATGGTGCTGCCCTGCCTGTTTTACAAGGCCGTCAAACTCACCAGCGGTAGTGGGCGAATGCCTTGTTGGCTTCGGCCATGCGGTGGGTTTCTTCGCGCTTCTTGATGGCGCCACCACGGTTTTCCGAGGCGTCGATCAGTTCAGCAGCCAGCTTCTTCGGCATGGTGTTCTCACCACGCTTGCGCGCGGAGTCGATCAGCCAGCGCATGGCCAGGGCCATCTTGCGCGACGAACGCACTTCGACCGGCACCTGGTAGGTGGCGCCGCCGACGCGACGCGACTTCACTTCGACCGCCGGAGCAACGTTGTCCAGCGCCTTCTGCACCAGTTCAATGGCGTTGGCGCTGCTGTTCTTCTCGGTGATCACGTCCATGGCGCCGTACACGATCTTTTCGGCGACGGACTTCTTGCCGCTCTGCATGACCATGTTGATGAAGCGGGCGATGGTTTCGCTTCCGTGCTTCGGATCGGGCAGGACGGAACGCTGCGGAGTATTACCCTTACGCGACATATGCTCTCTCCTTAGGCCTTCGGACGCTTGGCGCCGTACTTGGAACGGGCCTGGCGACGCTTGGCGACGCCGGCGGCGTCGAGCGAGCCACGAACGGTGTGGTAACGCACACCCGGCAGATCCTTGACGCGACCGCCACGGATCAGGACCACGGAGTGCTCCTGCAGGTTGTGGCCTTCACCACCGATGTAGGAGATCACCTCTTCCTGGTTGGTCAGGCGAACCTTGGCAACCTTGCGCAGAGCCGAGTTCGGCTTCTTCGGAGTGGTGGTGTAAACGCGGGTGCAGACGCCACGGCGCTGCGGGCACTTGTCGAGCGCCGGCGAGGCACTCTTGTACGTAGTAGCTTGCCGCGGCTTGCGGACCAGCTGGTTGATCGTCGCCATCAGTAGGTTCTTCTGATTGGTGGCCGGAAATCCGGCCAGAGATGCGGAAATGTTAAAGCAGGCCAAAATTCTGGCCTGCTGAGACAGACGATTGTAGCAACCTGCCAGGAAAGCAGTCAAACGCCTCCTGTCAAGCCCGTTCCTGATCCTGGAACGTTACTGGGGGGCCTCCATGTACCCCGTTCAGGTTGGCAGGGTGGATCGCGGACGATCCCCCCTGCCCTTTCCCAATCCCATCGATGAACCGATGGGGTGGTCCGGCCTCTCGGCCGGACCTGATACCTCATTCTTCGCCAGACGCCTGTTCAGCTTCGGCTTCAACGGCCGGCGCCTCGACTGCAGCCGGGGTGCCGGTCAGGGCCTGCATCTCCGAGTCGGTCAGACCCGAAGCGCCGCGGCGGCGGTTGCTGTGGTACGACAGACCGGTACCGGCCGGGATCAGGCGGCCGACGATCACGTTTTCCTTCAGGCCGCGCAGGTTGTCCTTGGTGCCGCGGACGGCAGCCTCGGTCAGCACGCGGGTGGTCTCCTGGAAGGAGGCCGCCGAGATGAACGACTCGGTAGCCAGCGAGGCCTTGGTGATACCCAGCAGCACCGGATCGAAGCGGGCGATCAGCTCGTTGCGGGCACCGAGGCGTGCATTCTCCTCGATAACGCGCTGGCGTTCGACCTGTTCGCCGTTCAGGAACTTGCTGCTGCCCTGATCGGTGATCTCGACCTTGCGCAGCATCTGGCGGGTGATCACCTCGATGTGCTTGTCGTTGATCTTCACGCCCTGCAGGCGGTACACGTCCTGGATTTCCTTGACCAGGTAGGCAGCCAGCGGCTCGACACCCAGCAGGCGCAGGATGTCCTGCGGGCTCGGCTCGCCGTCCACGATGGTTTCGCCCTTGGTCACGTGTTCACCTTCGAACACGATCACCTGGCGGTACTTCGGAATCAGCTCTTCGTGCTCCGAACCATCGGTGTCCTTGATGATCAGGCGCTGCTTGCCCTTGGTGTCCTTGCCGAAGCTGATGATGCCCGAACGCTCGGCCAGCACCGCCGGATCCTTCGGCTTGCGCGCTTCGAACAGATCGGCCACGCGCGGCAGACCACCGGTGATGTCACGGGTCTTGGAGGCTTCCTGCGGGATCTTGGCAACCACGTCGCCCACGCCGACAGCGGCGCCGTCCTGCAGGTTGACGATCGAGCGCGGCGGCAGCAGGTACTGCGCCGGCAGATCGGTACCCGGAATGGTCAGGTCGTTGCCCTTGGCGTCGACGATGCGGACGATCGGGCGCAGATCCTTGGCCTGGGCGCCGCGGCGCTTCGGATCGGTGATCTCGCGCGAGGCCAGGCCAGTCAGCTCGTCGGTCTTCTCGATGACGGTGACGCCGTCGATGAAGTCGATGAAGCGGATGAAACCGGCCACTTCCGAAACGATCGGGTGGTTATGCGGATCCCAGTTGGCCACGGTCTGGCCAGCCTTCACTGCATCGCCATCCTTGGAGGCGATCATCGAGCCGTACGGCAGCTTGTAGCGCTCACGCTCACGGCCGTGAGCATCGAGCACCGAGATTTCGCCCGAACGCGACACTGCCACCAGCGAGCCATTGGCATGCTCGACCGACTTGAGGTTGCTGAACTTGACCGAGCCGGTGGTCTTGACGGTGATGTTGTCGACCGCAGCCGCACGCGACGCCGCACCACCGATGTGGAACGTACGCATGGTCAGCTGGGTACCCGGCTCACCGATGGACTGTGCGGCGATGACGCCGACCGCTTCACCGATGTTGACGATGTGGCCACGGGCCAGATCGCGGCCGTAGCAGCGACCGCAGACGCCGAAGGCGGATTCGCAGGAGATGGTCGAGCGGACCTTGATGGTCTGCACGCCGGCATCTTCCAGCTTGGCCACCCAGGCTTCGTCGAGCAGGGTGTTGCGGGTGACGATGGGATCTTCGTCGTTGCCCGGCAGGAACACGTCCTCGGCAACCACGCGACCCAGCACACGATCCTTCAACGGCTCGACCACGTCGCCGCCTTCCACGATCGGGGTCATGATCAGGCCTTCGGTGGTACCGCAATCCACCTCGGTGATCACCACGTCCTGCGCCACGTCGACCAGACGACGGGTCAGGTAACCCGAGTTCGCGGTCTTCAGCGCGGTATCGGCCAGACCCTTACGGGCACCGTGGGTGGAGTTGAAGTACTCCTGCACGTTCAGGCCTTCGCGGAAGTTCGCCTTGATGGGCGTCTCGATGATCGAGCCATCCGGACGCGCCATCAGGCCGCGCATACCGGCCAGCTGACGAATCTGCGCCTGGCTACCACGGGCACCGGAGTCGGCCATGATGTACAGCGAGTTCATCGACTTCTGGTCGATGGTCTCGCCCTTGGCATTGACGACCTTCTCGGTACCGATGGTGTCCATCATCGCCTTGGCGATGCGCTCGTTGGTGCGCGACCAGATGTCGACCACCTTGTTGTAGCGCTCGCCAGCGGTGACCAGGCCCGACTGGTACTGCTCCTGGATTTCCAGCACTTCGGCTTCGGCCTCGGTGAGGATGCCCTTCTTCTCGTCCGGGATCAGCATGTCGTCGATGCCGATCGAGACGCCGGCGCGGGTCGCGTAGGCGAAGCCGGTGTACATCAGCTTGTCGGCGAACACGACCGTGTCCTTCAAGCCCAGCTGGCGGTAGCTGGAGTTGATCAGGCGGCTGATGTTCTTCTTGGTCAGCTCGGTGTTGGCCAGCGCGAACGGCAGGCCTTCCGGGAGGATTTCAGCCAGCAGGGCGCGACCGATCGTGGTGTCCACGATCGAGGTCTTGTTCTGCTTGATGCCGTCTTCGTCGGTCACCACCTCGGTGATGCGGACCTTGACGCGTGCGTGCAGTTCCACCACGCGGTTGTCGTAGGCGCGCTTGACTTCGGCGATGTTGGCGAAGGCCATGCCCTCGCCCTTCTTGTTTTCCAGCGAGCGGGTCATGTAGTACAGACCCAGCACGACGTCCTGCGACGGCACGATGATCGGCTCGCCGTTGGCCGGCGACAGGATGTTGTTGGTCGACATCATCAGCGCACGCGCTTCCAGCTGGGCTTCCAGCGAGAGCGGCACGTGGACGGCCATCTGGTCACCGTCGAAGTCGGCGTTGAACGCGGTGCAGACCAGCGGGTGCAGCTGGATGGCCTTGCCTTCGATCAGCACCGGCTCGAACGCCTGGATGCCCAGACGGTGCAGGGTCGGCGCACGGTTCAGCATCACCGGATGTTCGCGGATGACCTCTTCCAGGATGTCCCAGACTTCGGCTTCTTCGCGCTCGACCAGCTTCTTGGCGGCCTTGATGGTGGTGGCCAGGCCACGACGCTGCAGCTTGGCGAACACGAACGGCTTGAACAGTTCGAGCGCCATCTTCTTCGGCAGGCCGCACTGGTGCAGGCGCAGGTACGGACCGACCACGATGACCGAACGGCCCGAGTAGTCGACGCGCTTGCCGAGCAGGTTCTGGCGGAAGCGGCCCTGCTTGCCCTTGATCATGTCGGCCAGCGACTTCAGCGGGCGCTTGTTGGTGCCGGTGATGGCACGGCCGCGACGGCCGTTGTCCAGCAGCGCATCGACCGATTCCTGCAGCATGCGCTTTTCATTGCGCACGATGATGTCCGGCGCGCTCAGTTCGAGCAGGCGGCGCAGGCGGTTGTTGCGGTTGATGACGCGGCGGTACAGGTCGTTCAGGTCGGAGGTGGCGAAGCGGCCGCCATCCAGCGGAACCAGCGGACGCAGGTCCGGCGGCAGCACCGGCAGCACGGTCATGACCATCCACTCCGGACGGTTGCCCGATTCCAGGAAGGCTTCGATCAGCTTGATGCGCTTGGTGAGGCGCTTGAGCTTGGTTTCCGAACCGGTGCTGGCGATTTCTTCGCGCAGGCGGGTCATTTCCGACTGCAGGTCGATGGTGCGCAGCAGCTCGTACACGGCCTCGGCGCCCATGGCGGCGTCGAAGTCGTCACCGTGCTCCTGGCGGGCCTGGAGGTACTGTTCTTCGGTCAGCAACTGGCGGCGCTCCAGGGCGGTCAGGCCCGGCTCGGTCACCACGTACGCTTCGAAGTACAGCACGCGCTCGATGTCGCGCAGGGTCATGTCCAGCATCAGGCCGATGCGCGACGGCAGCGACTTCAGGAACCAGATGTGTGCGACCGGCGAAGCCAGGTCGATGTGGCCCATGCGCTCGCGGCGCACCTTGGCCAGGGTCACTTCGGTGCCGCACTTCTCGCACACGACACCACGGTGCTTCATGCGCTTGTACTTGCCGCACAGGCACTCGTAGTCCTTCACCGGGCCGAAGATGGCGGCGCAGAACAGGCCGTCACGTTCCGGCTTGAAGGTACGGTAGTTGATGGTTTCCGGCTTCTTCACTTCGCCGAAGGACCACGAACGGATCAGGTCCGGCGAGGCCAGCGCGATCTTGATCGCGTCGAAGTCCAGCGTCTGGCGCTGCTGGTTGAAGAGGTTGAGCAGGTCTTTCATGGTGTTCTCCAGAAGGAGGAATGCTGTGTCGATGGGCTTTCAGTTGACTGCCAGCGGCGCGGCGGCGGACCGCCGCGCCGGCATGGATCAGTTGTCTTCCAGTTCCATGTTGATGGCCAGCGAGCGGATTTCCTTCACGAGCACGTTGAAGGATTCCGGCATGCCCGCGACCATCTCGTGCTCACCGTCGACGATGTTCTTGTACATCTGGTTGCGGCCCTGCACGTCATCGGACTTCACCGTCAGCATTTCCTGCAGGGTGTAGGCCGCGCCGTAGGCTTCCAGCGCCCAGACTTCCATTTCACCGAAGCGCTGGCCGCCGAACTGCGCCTTGCCGCCCAGCGGCTGCTGGGTGACGAGCGAGTAAGGACCGGTCGAACGCGCGTGCATCTTGTCGTCGACCAGGTGGTTCAGCTTCAGGTAGTGCATGTAACCGACGGTGGTGTGGCGATCGAACGCTTCACCGGTGCGGCCGTCGTACAGCTGGGTCTGGCCACTGCTCGGCAGGTCGGCCAGTTCCAGCATGCGCTTGATTTCCGCTTCGGTGGCGCCGTCGAACACCGGGGTGGCCATCGGCACGCCGTCGGTGAGGTTACGGGCCAGACGCAGCAGCTCCTCGTCGCTGAACTGCGACAGGTCGACACGGTTGGCCACGTTGGTGTCGTCGTGGTTGTAGATGTCGTCCAGGAACTTGCGCAGGTCGGCGACCGCAGCCTGGGCTTCCATCATCGCCTGGATCTTGCGACCCAGGCCCTTGGCTGCCCAGCCCAGGTGCACTTCCAGAATCTGGCCGATGTTCATACGCGACGGCACGCCCAGCGGGTTCAGCACGATGTCCACGGTTTCGCCCGAGGCCATGTACGGCATGTCCTCGACCGGCACCACGTTGGACACCACACCCTTGTTGCCGTGGCGGCCTGCCATCTTGTCGCCCGGCTGGATGCGGCGCTTCACGGCCAGGAACACCTTGACCATCTTCAGCACGCCCGGGGCGAGGTCGTCGCCAGCGGTGATCTTGCCGCGCTTGTCGGCGAAACGACGCTCGAATTCCTTCTCGTGCGCCTGGATCTGCTTCTGGGCGCGCTCGATGGCTTCCGAAGCGTCTTCGTCCTTCATGCGCAGGGCGAACCAGTCAGCCTTCTTCAGGCCGTCCAGGAAGGCGTCGGTGATGACGTCGCCCTTCTTCAGGCTGGCGCCACCGTTGACCACCTTGCCCACGATCTGCGAACGCAGACGCATGTAGATGGCCGCTTCCAGGATGCGGAACTGGTCGTCGAAGTCCTTCTTGACGCGCTTGATTTCAGACTCTTCGATCTGACGGGCGCGCTTGTCCTTCTCGATGCCGTCGCGGGTGAAGACCTGCACGTCGATGACGGTGCCATCCATGCCCGGCGGCACGCGCAGCGAGCTGTCCTTCACGTCCGACGCCTTCTCGCCGAAGATCGCGCGCAGCAGCTTCTCTTCCGGGGTCAGCTGGCTTTCGCCCTTCGGGGTGACCTTGCCGACCATGATGTCGCCGGCGCGGACTTCGGCACCGATGTACACCACGCCGCTTTCGTCCAGGCGGTTCAGCGCCTGCTCGGAAACGTTCGGGATGTCGGCGGAGATTTCCTCCGGCCCCAGCTTGGTATCACGCGCGACGCAGGTCAGCTCTTCGATGTGGATCGTGGTGTAGCGATCCTCTTCCACCACGCGCTCGGAAAGCAGGATGGAGTCTTCGAAGTTGTAGCCGTTCCACGGCATGAACGCGATCAGCATGTTCTGGCCCAGAGCCAGTTCGCCGATGTCGGTGGACGGACCGTCGGCCAGCACATCGCCGCGGGCGATGATGTCACCCACCTGGACCAGCGGACGCTGGTTGATGCAGGTGTTCTGGTTCGAACGGGTGTACTTGACCAGGTTGTAGATGTCGACGCCGGCGTCGGTGGCACCGACGATTTCTTCCTCGACCACCTTGACCACGATGCGGGCGGCATCGATCTGCACGATCTCGCCACCACGACGGGCGTTCACGGTCACACCGGAGTCACGCGCCACGGCGCGCTCGATGCCGGTACCGACCAGCGGCTTCTGCGCACGCAGGGTCGGCACGGCCTGACGCTGCATGTTGGCGCCCATCAGTGCACGGTTGGCGTCATCGTGCTCCAGGAACGGAACCAGCGCGGCCGCGATCGACACGGTCTGCATCGGCGAGACGTCCATGAAGTGGACTTCCGCCGGCGGCTTCAGCAGCGATTCGCCCTGGAAGCGGCAAGGAACGAACTGTTCGGTCAGCACGCTGTCGGCATTGGTCAGCGCGTTGGCCTGCGCAATGACGTATTCGTTTTCTTCGATGGCCGACAGGAACTCGACTTCGTCATAGACCTTGCCGTCCACGACCTTGCGGTACGGGGTCTCGAGGAAACCGTACTGGTTGGTGCGGGCGTACACGGCCAGCGAGTTGATCAGGCCGATGTTCGGGCCTTCCGGGGTTTCGATGGTGCAGACGCGGCCGTAATGGGTCGGGTGCACGTCGCGCACTTCGAAGCCGGCGCGCTCACGGGTCAGACCGCCCGGCCCCAGGGCCGAGACGCGACGCTTGTGCGTGACTTCCGACAGCGGGTTGTTCTGATCCATGAACTGCGACAGCTGCGAGGAGCCGAAGAATTCCTTGATCGCCGCAGCCACCGGCTTGGCGTTGATCAGCTCCTGCGGGGTCAGGCCTTCCGACTCCGCCATCGACAGGCGTTCCTTGACCGCGCGCTCGACGCGGACCAGGCCCACGCGGAACACGTTCTCGGCCATTTCACCGACCGAACGCACGCGACGGTTGCCCAGGTGATCGATGTCATCGACCACGCCGCGACCGTTGCGGATCTCGGTCAGGACCTTGATCACGTCCAGGATGTCCGAGCTGTCGCCGTGGGCGGCAACCAGTCGCTTGGACTCTTCGTCGTTGCGCTCGCCGTAGTACTTGCGGTCGTACAGCACGGCTTCGCCGGTGGTTTCCTTGCGGCCCACGCGACGGTTGAACTTCATGCGGCCGACCGCAGACAGGTCGTAGCGCTCGAAGGTGAAGAACAGGTTGTGGAACAGGTTCTGCGCGGCGTCCTTGGTCGGCGGTTCGCCCGGACGCATCATGCGGTAGATCTCGACCAAGGCTTCCAGCTGGGTCTTGGTCGGGTCGATGCGCAGGGTGTTGGACAGGTACGGGCCACGATCCAGATCGTTCACCCACAGGGTGCCCACGGCATCCACACCGGCCTTGCGGAAGGCCTGCAGCTGCTCGTCGGTGATCTCGTCGTTGGCCTGGGCCAGCAGTTCGCCGGTCGAAGCATCGACCACGTCGTGCGACAGGATGCGGCCGACGATGTAGTCGTCCGGCACGGCCAGGGCGGCGATGCCCGAGGCTTCCAGCTGCTTGATGTGGCGCGCGGTGATGCGCTTGCCGGCTTCCACGATGACCTTGTCGCCGTCGGCGAGGTCGAAGCCCAGGGTTTCGCCGCGCAGGCGCTCCGGCACCAGCTCCAGCTGGACGCCTTCATCCGGGTTGATGTGGAAGGTGTTGATCTCGAAGAACTCGGCCAGCATCTCTTCGTTGCTGTAGCCAAGCGCGCGCAGCAGGATCGACACCGGCAGCTTGCGACGGCGGTCGATACGGGTGAACAGCGCGTCCTTCGGGTCGAACTCGAAGTCCAGCCAGGAACCGCGGTAAGGAATGATGCGGGCGCTGTACAGCAGCTTGCCCGAGCTGTGGGTCTTGCCACGGTCGTGGTCGAAGAACACGCCCGGCGAACGGTGCAGCTGCGAAACGATGACGCGCTCGGTGCCGTTGACGATGAAGGTGCCGTTTTCGGTCATCAGCGGGATTTCGCCCAGATAGACCTCCTGCTCCTTCACGTACTTGATGGCCTTGGTCGACGACTCACGGTCGTAGATCACCAGGCGCACGGTCACGCGCAGCGGCGCGCCGTAGCTCATGCCACGCTGGCGGCACTCACGCTCGTCGAAGACCGGTTCGCCCAGCTTGTAGCCGACGTATTCCAGGGCAGCATTGCCGCTGTAGCTGGCGATCGGGAAGACCGACTTCAGCGCAGCGTGCAGGCCGTGGTCCGTGCGCTTGGCCGGATCGACGTTTTCCTGCAGGAATTCACGGTAGGAATCCACCTGGATGGCGAGCAGGAACGGCACTTCGAGAATCGAACGCTGCTTGCCGAAATCCTTGCGGATACGCTTTTTTTCGGTGAACGAATAGGACGTCATGAGGTCTTCCACCTTGTTGTGCGGATCGTGCGCCCACGATCCGAAGGGAACTTGAAATTGTCAGTTGGAAGTCGCTGGTATTGCCGGCACCAGCACGCCTTCTCCCGCTACTTCCAACTGCCAACTCGTCTGCTACCACGCCCCTGCTGCCGCGCTCCGCGCTGGCTTGCCGGGGTTTGACTGCAGCCCGTGTTGGGCTTTTTTCTGCATCTGGAACGGTAGAGTCGACTGTTAGTCGACCTTTTTCACAGCAGTCGACTAACAGTCGACTCTACCCGCACCGCAACAACGACCAAAGGCCGGGGGCTTACGCCCCCAGCCTTGGCTGCATCGCCGTGAATCGATGACGATGCAAAGGAAGTGCTTACTTGACTTCGACAGTCGCGCCAGCAGCTTCCAGGTCCTTCTTCATCTTCTCGGCTTCGTCCTTCGAAGCGGCATCCTTCAGGACGCCACCGGCTTCGGCCAGGTCCTTCGCTTCCTTCAGGCCCAGGCCGGTGATGGCGCGGACGGCCTTGATGACTTCGACCTTCTTGTCGCCGGCCGACTTCAGGGTGACGGTGAACTCGGTCTGCTCTTCAACAGCAGCGGCCGGGCCAGCGGCAGCAGCCACGGCAACCGGAGCAGCGGCGGAGACGCCGAACTTCTCTTCGATGGCCTTGACCAGCTCCATCACTTCCATCAGGGACTTCTCGGCGATGGCGTCGACGATCTGTTCGTTGGTAAGGGACATGATTAATACCTTTGGATGATTTTCTGGGTTGAGGTTCCGTCAGGAACCACGGTAAGTCGAAACTCAGGCGGTCTCGGCGGCCGGCTCAGCAGCGTCGGCGGCGACGTCGCCACCATTCTGCTTGTCGCCAATTGCCTTGATGGCGCGGGCGAACATCGTGACCGGCTCGGTCAGGACGCGGGCCAGCATTGCCAGGGCCTGGTCGCGGGTCGGCAGCGAGGCCAGCACGTCGACATGGCTTGCCGGGAACACTTCACCACCGATGGCGACGACCTTAGCCTTCAGCTTGTCGTTGCCCTTGGCAGCTTCCTTGATCAGGCGACCGGCTGCGCCGGGCTCCTCAAGCGAGAACGCGTACAGCAGCGGACCAACCATCTGGTCCTGGGCGACTGCGAACTCGGTGCCTTCAACGGCGCGCGAAGCCAGGGTGTTCTTGACAACCTTCAAGAAAACACCGGTTTCACGAGCCTGCTTGCGCATCGCGGTCATCTGGGCGACCGTGGTGCCAGCGTATTCGGCTGCGATCAAGGAGTGGGCCTTGGCGGCGATGTCTGCCAGCTCGGCGACTACTTCTTGCTTCTGGGACAGATTGAGAGCCATTGCACTCCTCCTATTGAACTCCGCTTACGGCTCCTGCCGTGTGCGGTCCTGTGCAGCATCCGTCCTGGACGCCGGGAACATCGGAATGATGCTCCGGGGGGTGGGCCGTTCCAGACCTGGAGGCAATCAGGGAAATCCCAGACATGCGTGAACCAGAAAAACTCCAGAAGGGCACCATCTACGCAGGGTGATTCCGGGGAATCGATTAAGCGCTCATGACTGCTCCGGCGGCGACTCCCTGCCAGTTCGAGCTTCCGTGCCCGTCGCCGGTATTGCCATGACCGCGCCTGCGGTCTTTGACGGCTACCACCGGCGATGTGCTGCCGGCGATGCCTTCAAATGTCACGGTCACGGCACCCAGGGCACCGTGACCGCTTGAAACAATTACTTCAGGGTCAGCGACGACTGGTCGACGGTGACGCCCGGGCCCATCGTCGAGCTGACCGAAACCTTCTGCAGGTAGGTGCCCTTCGAGGTGGCCGGCTTGGCCTTGATCAGGTCCAGCAGCAGCGCGGTCAGGTTCGACTTCAGCGCGTCTTCGGCGAAGTCGGCCTTGCCGATGGTGCAATGGATGATGCCGGCCTTGTCGGTGCGGTAGCGCACCTGACCCGACTTGGCATTCTTCACGGCTTCACCCGGGTTCGGGGAAACGGTGCCGACCTTCGGGTTCGGCATCAGGCCGCGCGGGCCCAGCACGGTGCCCAGCTTACCGACAACGCGCATGGCATCCGGGGTCGCGATGACGACGTCGTAGTTCAGATCGCCGGCCTGCATCTTCTCGGCCAGATCGTCCATACCGACGGCTTCGGCGCCAGCGGCCAGGGCTTCGTCAGCCTTGGCACCGGCCGGAGCGAACACGGCGACGCGGACCGACTTGCCGGTACCAGCCGGCAGCACGGTGGAGCCACGGACCTGCTGGTCGGACTTCTTCGCATCGACGCCCAGGCGCACGGACACGTCGATCGACTCGACGAACTTGGCCTTGGTGGCGGTCTTCAGGATGTTGATCGCGTCCTCGAAGGCGTATGCCTTGCCCGGAACGACAGCGGCCTTGATGGCCTTCTCACGCTTGGTCTGTGCCATCTTCTTAACCCTCCACCACGAGGCCCATGGAACGGGCAGAGCCAGCAATGGTACGCACGGCGGCGTCCAGGTCGGCGGCAGTCAGATCCGGTTCCTTCGCCTTGGCGATCTCTTCCAGCTGCTTACGGGTGACCTTGCCGACCTTCTCGGTGTTCGGGCGCTTGGAGCCCGACGAGATGCCAGCGGCCTTCTTCAGCAGAGTGGTGGCCGGGGTGCTCTTGGTGATGAAGGTGAACGTACGGTCCGAGTAGGCCGTGATGATCACCGGAACCGGCAGACCCGGCTCGAGCTTCTGCGTGGCAGCGTTGAACGCCTTGCAGAATTCCATGATGTTCAGGCCGCGCTGACCCAGCGCAGGACCGACCGGCGGCGAGGGGTTGGCCTGACCGGCCTTCACCTGCAGCTTGATGTAACCGACAACTTTCTTTGCCATGAGTATGCTCTCCGGGTGCTAGCGCCTTGCGACAACAGGCTCCCCATCGGACCGGGAATCACGCGTCCCGGCATCGCGTTTTGAAATCATGCTGAAGGCCACCTTGCGGCGGCCTCGTCCTGCTGGCTTCCCAGCGGGGAGCCGCGCACTATATCAGGTTTTTTCTTCACATGCCTGAAGCGGCACATAAACGAAGGAAACCGGGCAAGGCCCGGTTCCTTCTGTAGAGTCGAGCCATGCTCGACTGCACCGCCATCCAGACCCCGCAGTCGAGCATGGCTCGACTCTACAGCCGGATCAGACGGCCTTTTCGACCTGGCCGAACTCGAGCTCGACCGGAGTGGCACGACCGAAGATCAGCACCGAGACGCGCAGACGGCTCTTCTCGTAATTGACTTCTTCGACCACGCCATTGAAATCGTTGAACGGACCGTCGGTGACACGGACCATCTGGCCCGGCTCGAACAGCACCTTCGGACGCGGCTTCTCGACACCTTCCTGAACGCGATTCAGGATGGCTTCGGCCTCGGAATCGGCGATCGGCAGCGGACGATCGGCGGTACCGCCGATGAAGCCCATGACGCGCGGGGTTTCCTTGACCAGGTGCCAGCTTTCGTTGTCGATGCGCGGAATGCCCGCCTCTTCGTGGGTCTCGATCTGGACCAGCACGTAACCCGGGAAGAACTTGCGCTCGGAGCGGCGCTTCTGGCCGGCGCGCATCTCGATCACTTCCTCGGTCGGAACCAGGACGTCGCCGAAGCGCTCTTCCATGCCGTCACGGACGATGCGATCGCGCAGGGCCTGCGCCACCGACTTCTCGAAGCCCGAATAGGCGTGAACGACGTACCAACGCTTCATGCAATTCTCCTTAGCGGCTCAGGAACCACTGAGTCAGTTTCTGGATCAGGAAGTCGAAGCCACCCAGCAGCAGGCTGAGGATAAGGACCACGACGATCACGACCCAGGTCATGCGGACGGCTTCCTGGCGCGTCGGCCAGACAACCTTGCGCAGTTCAAAGCGCGACTCGGAGAGGAATTCGCGGGTGTCGCGCCCCTTGCCGGTCAGCATGAACACGCCGATACCGCCAACCAGACCGACCACAACCGCCAACGCACGCAGCTGACCCGCCCACGCACCCAGCTGGGCGGCGCGACCGGAGTCGGCGGAGAACCAGAACCAGACGAACAGACCCGCCAGCACCAGCAGTGATGCGGCAACGTACTTGACGATATCCCCGCCGTTGGCGGAGTTGTCCTTGGAATGTTCGATCTTGCTATTCATCCGGCTGTGTCTGCTTTAGCGGCCCAGGCCGCTGGATAAGGTGGGCAGATGGCACGCCAGGAGGGACTCGAACCCCCAACCTGCGGTTTTGGAGACCGCTGCTCTGCCAATTGAGCTACTGGCGTACGTGATAAAACTTGCCTTCCCTTAGACGGCGAAGGCGGACCGAGGTTCCCGGCCCGCCATTCGCGTAACCGGCGGCGCTATGCAACCGCCGGTACTGCAGGCTTACTCGATGATCTTCGAGACCACGCCGGCGCCGACGGTACGGCCGCCTTCGCGGATGGCGAAGCGCAGGCCTTCGTCCATTGCCACCGGGTTGATCAGGGTGACGACCATCTTGACGTTGTCACCCGGCATCACCATTTCGACGCCTTCCGGCAGCTGGGCTGCACCGGTGATGTCGGTGGTGCGGAAGTAGAACTGCGGACGGTAGCCGTTGAAGAACGGGGTGTGACGGCCGCCCTCATCCTTCGACAGCACGTACACTTCGCCTTCGAACTTGGTGTGCGGCTTGATCGAACCCGGCTTGGCCAGAACCTGGCCACGCTCGACGTCGTCACGCTTGGTGCCGCGCAGCAGCAGGCCAGCGTTGTCGCCTGCCTGACCCTGGTCCAGCAGCTTGCGGAACATTTCAACGCCGGTCACGGTGGTCTTCTGCACCGGACGGATACCGACGATTTCGATTTCGTCGCCGACCTTGATGATGCCGCGCTCGATACGACCGGTCACCACGGTGCCGCGGCCCGAGATCGAGAACACGTCTTCCACCGGCATCAGGAACGGCTTGTCGATCGCACGCTCCGGCTCCGGAATCCAGCTGTCCAGGGCGTCGACCAGCTTCAGGATGGCCGGCACGCCGATGTCGCTCTGGTCGCCTTCCAGCGCCAGACGGGCCGAACCCGCGATGATCGGGGTGTCGTCGCCCGGGAAGTCGTACTTGCTCAGCAGCTCGCGCACTTCCATTTCGACCAGCTCGAGCAGCTCGGCGTCGTCGACCATGTCGGCCTTGTTCAGGAACACGACGATGTACGGCACGCCGACCTGACGCGACAGCAGGATGTGCTCGCGGGTCTGCGGCATCGGGCCGTCAGCGGCCGAGCAGACCAGGATCGCGCCGTCCATCTGGGCAGCACCGGTGATCATGTTCTTGACGTAGTCAGCGTGGCCCGGGCAATCGACGTGGGCGTAGTGACGCTTCTCGGATTCGTATTCGACGTGCGCGGTCGAGATCGTGATACCACGAGCCTTTTCTTCCGGCGCGGCGTCGATCGAGGAGTAGTCCTTGAACTCGCCACCGAAGCGCTCGGCACCGATCTTGGTCAGTGCGGCGGTCAGCGTGGTCTTGCCGTGGTCGACGTGACCGATGGTGCCGACATTGACGTGCGGCTTGGTGCGCTCGAACTTACCCTTGGCCATGGCTGCTTATCTCGAATTCGTCTGAGAGGTGGTGCTTAAGATGGTGCTCACGAAAGGAATCGAACCTTCGACCTCTTCCTTACCAAGGAAGTGCTCTACCGACTGAGCTACGTGAGCCGAGTTTTGCATTATGACATGAACTCGATAATATTCAAAGTTCATTCAATGGAGCGGGAGACGGGAATCGAACCCGCACCATCAGCTTGGAAGGCTGAGGTTCTACCATTGAACTACTCCCGCGCCGGGAATGTCACAACGTGAAACTGGTGGAGGGAGGTGGATTCGAACCACCGAAGGCGTAAGCCAGCAGATTTACAGTCTGCCCCCGTTGGCCGCTTGGGTATCCCTCCTTACCACCCCATTCCGTGCCGCCGAAGCGTTGCGGTGTGTGGTGGTGAGCCCGCAATTCTGGAGATGAAGCGGAGACCTGTCAACGCTTTTTTTCACTTTTTTTCACATGCGTCGCAAAGCCATTGATACGCAAGGCTATTGCGCGGGCACTGCCAGGGACTCGCTGGCGAAAATTGCGACATGGGGGATTCCGTCCGACCCGATCCAGCCGCGGTACATGCCCTGGGTGTTGAACGGCGCCGCCATTTTCCCGTCTGCGGCCAGCACGATGGCACCACCGTCGCCACCCATCTGCGGAATCGTTTCGTTGATCACGCCCTTGCCGGCCTGCTCCGGCGTCTGCCCCTGGTAGCGCATGCGCGCGCAGATCTCGTGCGCGGCCGCGGTACGGATGTAGTACTCGCCCCAACCGGTACCGGACACCGCACAGCGGGCATCGGCCCAGGTACCGGCACCAATGATCGGCGAGTCGCCGACACGGCCGTAGCGCTTGTTGGTCATGCCACCGGTGGAGGTGCCGGCGGCGAGATGGCCCTGCGCATCCAGCGCAACCGCGCCGACGGTACCAAAGTGCTTTGCGGTCTCCAGGTCAGCATGCGCCTGGCCGCTGGCCTCTTCCTTCAGTGCCCGCTGCAGCTGCTGCCAGCGCTTGTCGGTCCGGAAGTACGAGGGATCGACCAGGGTCATGCCCTGCTCCACCGCGAAGGACTCGGCGCCCTGCCCGACCATCATCACGTGCCGGGACTTCTGCATCACCGTCTGTGCCAGCAGGATCGGATTGCGCACCCGCTGCACGCCGGCCACCGCACCAGCGGCCTGGGTCGCGCCATCCATCACCGCCGCGTCCAGCTCGTTGTGGCCATCGTGGGTGAACACCGCGCCCTTGCCGGCGTTGAAGGTCGGATCGTCCTCCAGCACGGTGATCGCTGCGGTGACCGCTGCCAGCGCCGGACGGCCGGCGGCCAGCTCCGCATGCCCCTTCAACAGGGCCGCCCGCAGCGCGTCACGCGCAGCCTTTTCCTCGGCCGGCGACAGGTCCTTGCGCTCGACACCGGCGCCACCGTGGATGACCAGCAGCGGTGAGGTGGCCGGCGCGGCCTGGGCAAGCATGGGCAGGGACAACAGTGCGGACAGCGCCAGGCGCAGTTTCATCGGGTACGTCTCCAGCAGAACGAGGGAATGGATTGCAAGGTAGTGCCGGCCGCTGGCCGGCAAGGGGCGTATCAGGGAAGTGAGTTGCCGGCCAGCGGCCGGCACTACCGAAGCGTGAACTCAATCTCGCCGTCGCTGATGTCGGCCACCGCCTGATAGCCGGCCTCGGCCTGGAAGTCGTCCAGGCGCATGCGGCTGCCGCTGGCGACCACGGTCACCGGCACGGCGTGGAAGCGCAGCGGCTCGCCTTCGACCAGGCGATCGGCATCACGGCCGGGGCTGACCACCCAGACCTTGCCTTCGCCATCAGCGCTGTAGACCTGCGCCTGGCCATCCGGCTCCACGCACAGGGCGGTGTCTTCATCGACGCCGATGCCGACGATGTCCGGGTCGCCACTGTCCTGTACGGCGCGGGCGACGAACACGATCAGGCGGCCGAGGCGGTCGCGCTTGTCGAAGTGGGTATCGGTGACCACGCGCTGCAGATAGGGCATCTGCAGGAAGCCGCTGTCCATGGTCACCGCGCTGCCCTTCGGGTCGGCCAGCGCACCGGCGGAGGTGACGCTGCCGCCATCCATCGCGCCATAGGCATAGCCGCCCAGGATCGCCAGCCCGGCGCTGGTGCCGGCAATCGGCTTGCCGGCGCGCACGTGGGCATTGAGTGCGCGGTTGAGCGCGGTGCCTTTCCAGAAGCGGATGTAGCGCGACTGGTCGCCGCCGGCAATGAAGATGGCGTCGGCCGCAGCGACCACGCGCAGTACCGCCGGATCGTCGGCGCCACGGCGATTGTCGAAGACCAGGGTCTGCACGGCGGTGGTGCCGCCGATGTCCCGGTACAGGCGGTCCTGCAATTCATCGCTGCCCGACGCGCGCAGGATCAGCACACGGCCGTTGCCGGCCTGCTTCAGCCACCACTGGAAGGCCTCGGGCACCCACTCGCCGCCCCCCATCAGCATCATCGCTGGCGCGCGCGGACCAGGCCGGGGGGCTTCCAGATCACCGACTTCGTAATAGGCGAAACCGGGGCCCTGCAGGTCCTGCGCAGGCGCCGCCAGCGGCCAGGCCAGGGCCAGCAGCGCCAGCCAGGAAAAGGGGCCGTGCAGGGTTCTGTGGAGGCGTCGCATCTTGATCTCCCTGAACAAAATCGACTTGCAAGCGTTTTCACTCTTTGCCAGATAGGAACCCAGTAGTCAAGGACATAAAAAAGGCGTTAAATGCGCGCGCCCATTCCAGAAATCTGAATGGGGGACAGGGCCCCACCTCTGCGGGCCGGCTTCATTTCTGAGAATTCCTCATGCGTAGAAAGGCGATGGCGTGGTCGATCCAGCTGGCGTTGATGGGCGTGGCTGCTTCCGCGGCGGCCCAGGCTCCGGCTTCCTCTTCGGTTCAACAGCTGGACGCGGTGCAGGTCACCGGTTCGCGCATTCCGCGCGCCCAGGTTGAAGGCCCCGCCCCGATCACGGTGATCAGCGCCGAGCAGATCCGCTCCAGCGGCTTCACCACCGTGCCCGACGTACTGCGGTCGATGACCCAGAACGGCGGCGAGACGCAGAGCCAGCAGTCGTCCAGTGGCGCCGACTTCTCGCCGGGCGCCCAGCAGGTGGACCTGCGCGGCCTGGGCCCGAACCACACGCTGGTGCTGGTCAACGGCCGCCGCATCGCCGATTTCCCGATGCCGTTCAAGGGCCGCAGCAACTTCACCGACGTCTCCAACATCCCGCTGGGGATGATCGAACGCATCGAAGTGCTGACCGGCAGCGCCTCGGCCATCTACGGCTCGGATGCAATCGCCGGCGTGGTCAACTTCATCCTGAAGAAGAAGGCCGACGGCACCACCGTCGACATGCGCATGGGCACCACCAGCGAAGGCGGTGGCGAGTCGTTCGACGTGAGCATCGCCAGCGGCTTCAGCCACGGCAACTTCAATGCGGTGTACAGCGTTGAGCTGCAATCGCAGACCCCGCTGTGGGCCTACGAGCGCGACATCCAGGATTCGACCCAGGACGGCCCCACCGAAGGCTCGCGCATCGCCCGCCGCGCATATCTGCGCACCGACTACAACGACGACTACCTGGACCCGGGCGCGGCCACCTGCGAAGCGCTGGCCGGGCAGAACCAGGGCAGCACCTACCGTGCCTATCGGCCGAAGTACGGTTACTACTGCGGCAGCGACAGCTCGATCGGCTACGGCACCATCCTCAGCAAGCGCCGCGGCGCCAATGGCTACGCCTCGCTGAGCTACGACTTCGACAACGGCCAGCAGTGGTTCGCCGATGTGCAGCTGGGCTACCACACGATGTCGCTGATGCGCGACGTCACCAAGTGGGGCCGCATGGATGCCACTGGCGATGAGTCGGGCTACTTCAACAACCAGGCCACCGGCGAGGTCGAGTTCTGGCAGCGCCAGTTCTCGCCTGAAGAAATGGGCGGCCTGCGCAATGCGATGGTACGCAGCACGCAAAAGACCCTCAGCGTGACCACCGGCTTCAAGGGCAATCTGGCCGGCAACTGGGACTACGAAGCGGCCCTGAGCCACTCGCAGTACCAGTCGAGGATCAGCTGGGCGCAGATCATCGCCGCCAAGGCCAATGACCTGTTCCTGGGCCCGCAGCTGGGCGTGGACGATGACGGCTTCCCGATCTACAACGCCGACCCGTCACGCCTGTACCGGCCGCTGACCCGCGCCGAGTACGATTCGATCGCCGCACGCACCACCTACACCCCGAAGTCGCGCACCGAGACGGCTGCCTTCACTGTGACCAACTCCGCACTGTTCGGCCTGCCGGGCGGCGACGCTGGTTTCGCCGCGACCGTGGAAGTGGGCCAGCAGGCGTATTCGCTGAACCCCGATCCGCTGGCCACCCAGTACTACTACTACAGCTGGAAGGATTCGGACGGCAAGGGCTCACGCAACCGCTGGGCCACCGCCGCAGAGCTGCGCATGCCGCTGCACGAGACGGTCAACCTGAGCGTGGCCGGTCGCTACGACCAGTACCGCTATTCCGGCAACACCATCGGCAAGGCGACCTGGAGTGGCGGCCTGGAATGGCGCCCGATCGACACCCTGCTGGTGCGCGGTTCATACGGCACTGCCTTCCGCGCGCCGGACCTGCACTATGTATTCGCCGGCCCGGGCAATGACGAGACCAGCGCCGAGGACCTGTACAGCTGCCGCGCCGACGGCGCCACCGACTGTTCCGACTACGAGCGCAACCTGATCCGCAGCCGCACCGGCAACCGCCAGCTCGACCCGGAAACCAGCACCTCGTGGAGTGCGGGCCTGGTCTGGTCGCCGGCGATCGGCCTGGACCTGTCGCTGGACTGGTTCGACATCGACATGCGCAAGCAGGTGCAGGACATGGACGTGCGCACGATCCTGGCCAGCGAAGCGAACTGCCGCCTCGGCAGCGTCGACATCAATTCGCCGACCTGCGTGGACGCGCTCGACCGCATCACCCGCACCAGTGATGGCCGCCTGTACGGCGTGCGCGTCGCCCCGATCAACGTCGCCCGCGAATCGACCTCCGGCATCGACGTCGGCCTGCGCTACCGCCTGCAGACCGGCATCGGTGATTTCATCCTCAGCGGCACCCACACCTGGGTGAAGAAGCACGATTTCCAGCGCTACCCCGGTGATCCGATCCAGGACCAGTTCGCGGTCAACAGCAACTTCGACATCCCGCGCACCAAGACCAGCCTGAGCGTGACCTGGGAGAAGGCTGCATGGTCGGCCACGGTCTACGGTTCGCGCCTGGGCAAGCTGCCGACCTCGGACAGCTACGACCAGGTGTTCAAGTGGGACAGCGGTGACAGCCCGTACATCAAGGCGACCTACCGCTACAACGCGTCGCTGCAGTACCGCTTCGACGATCATTCGCGCCTGTCGCTGTCGGTGGTCAACGTGTTCAACAAGATGCCGCCGAAGGACGCCACGTACACGGCGTACCCGTACTACGACGTGTCCTGGTTCGACAGCATCGGCCGCACGATCAACCTGCAGTACACCCACAAGTTCGGCGGTAGCGCGCTGTAAGGCATGCCGCATTGCAGAACGTGGACGACAAGGCCCGCCATTGGCGGGCCTTGTTGTTTGGGAACCTGGCTCTGGTAGATGCCCACCTTGGTGGGCACTGATCTGCCACGCGCCCACCAAGGTGGGCGACTACCAGAGCGGGCCACGCGGGTTTTCCACACCGCACGTGGAAAGCGATGGGAACTTGGTGTGGACAAGTGGGCGCGATCCTTGTCTCACAGGCGTTTCCGGGCGTGGTGACTTTTTGTCCATGCCCTTCGACTGTTTTCCACACCGGACGTGGAGAGCGATGGGAACTTGGTGTGGACAAGTGGGCGCGAGCATTGCAGCGCAAGCGTTTCGAAGCGTGGTGAAATTTTGTCCACGGCCCGACTGCACTGATCGGGGTCGGAGCCCTTTCCCGTGGAAAGGGATCCGACCCACGGTTTTCCACATCCGGCGTGGAAAGCGATGGGAGTTTGCTGTGGACAAGTGCCGGCGAGCATCACACAGCAAGCGTTTCGCAACGTGGTGTTTTTTTGTCCATCTCCGGAAACGCGAACGCCCCGCACAAGGCGGGGCGTCCGGGGTCGATCCGATGCAGCTGGATCAGACGTTGAAGCGGAAGTGCAGGATGTCGCCTTCCTGCACACGGTATTCCTTGCCTTCCAGGCGCAGGCGACCAGCTTCCTTGGCACCGGCTTCGCCCTTGTACTTGATGAAGTCGTCATACGCGATGGTTTCGGCGCGGATGAAGCCCTTCTCGAAGTCGGTGTGAATGACCGCGGCAGCCTGCGGGGCGGTGGCACCCTTGCGCACGGTCCACGCGCGGACTTCCTTCACGCCAGCGGTGAAGTAGGTCTGCAGGCCGAGCAGGCTGTAGGCCGCGTTGATCACGCGGTTCAGGCCCGGCTCGCTCAGGCCCAGATCGGCCAGGAAGGTATCGCGGTCTTCGTCATCGAGCTGGGACAGCTCTTCTTCGATTGCGGCCGACACCGGCACCACCTGCGCGCCTTCGGCGGCGGCATGCGCGCGCACGGCGTCCAGGTGCGGGTTGTTCTCGAACCCGTCTTCCAGCACGTTGGCGATGTACATCACCGGCTTCAGGGTCAGCAGGAACAGGTCGCGCACCAGCGCCCTCTCTTCCTCGTCCAGGCCAACCGAACGGCCGGACTTGCCGTCCGACAGCGCCGCCTGCAGCTTGGCCAGCACCGGCTTGCGCGCCGCTGCGTCCTTGTCACCGCCCTTGGCCGCGCGCTCGGCACGGTTCAGCGCCTTCTCGACGCTGTCCAGGTCGGCCAGCGCCAGTTCGGTATCGATGGTTTCGATGTCCGAGATCGGGTCGACCTTGTTGTTGACGTGGATGACGTCGGCGTTCTCGAAGCAGCGCACCACGTGGGTGATCGCATCGACTTCGCGGATATGTGCCAGGAACTTGTTGCCCAGGCCTTCACCGCTGGCGGCACCGGCCACCAGGCCGGCGATGTCGACGAACTCGACCGCGGTCGGGATGACCTTCTGCGGGTTGATGATCGCTGCCAGCTCGTTCAGGCGCGGATCCGGCACCGGCACGATGCCGACGTTCGGCTCGATGGTGCAGAACGGGAAGTTCGCCGCGGCGATACCCGCCTTGGTCAGCGCATTGAACAGGGTCGACTTGCCGACGTTGGGCAGGCCGACGATGCCGCATTTGATACCCATGGGTGACAGCTCTCTGGGGTGAAAGTGATTGGTGAAACAGCGCGCGCGCTGCTTGGCCAATCCATCTCGGTGTTCAACATCTGCCAACCAAGGTTGGCAACTACCGGGGCCGATTGATGCCCGTTGCCGACCACCGGCCGGTACCCACCGGTTATTTCGGAGTGTGCAGGCGCTTCATCGCTTCGCTGAAATCGCCCTGCACCGCCAGCGGCAGCACGTCGATCGCATCGTCGATGGCGCGCGAAATCAGTACTTCATCGTCCTTGGAAGGGCGTCCCAGCACCCAGCCCACCACGCGGTCCTTGTGGCCGGGATGGCCGATGCCCACGCGCAGGCGGTGGAACTTGCCGTGGCCGAGCAGGCGGATGGTGTCGCGCAGGCCGTTCTGGCCGCCGTGGCCGCCGTCGAACTTCAACCGCGCCACGCCGGGCGCCAGGTCCAGTTCGTCGTGTGCCAGCAGGGTTTCTTCCGGCTCGATCTTCCAGAACCGCTGTGCGGCGGTGACCGACTTGCCACTGAGGTTCATGAAGGTGGCAGGCTTGAGCAGCCACACCGTCTGCCCGGCGATCTCGACCTTGGCGGTCTCACCGAACAGCTTGCTGTCCACATTCCATCGTGCACCGGCTTTTTCCGCCAGAGCCTCAACGAAATGAAACCCGGCATTGTGCCGGGTCCGGGCGTGCTCCGATCCGGGGTTGCCCAGACCGACGATCAGTCGCAATCCTGCCATCGTTCCATCCAGATACGGCGCCTGCCCCGAAGGACAGGCGCCGCGGGGTATTACTCGGCCGCTGCTTCTTCAGCGTCGGCAGCATCCTGCTTGCCGTGCTTGGCAGTGACGATGGCGTCGTCGTGGTCCTTGCCCAGCGCCAGCGCCGGGATTTCCACGCCCTTCGGCAGCTTGATGTTGGACAGGTACACCACGTCGCCAGCGTTCAGGTCGGCCAGGTCGACTTCAATCGACTCCGGCAGGTCCTTCGGCAGGCAGCTGATGGTCACTTCCTTCAGTTCGTGGGCGACCACGACGTCGGCAGCCTTGCCAGCCGGCGAGGTGTCTTCGTTGATGAAGTGCAGCGGAACCGAAGCGGTCAGCTTCTCGTTCTCGTTCACGCGCAGGAAGTCCAGGTGCATGATCAGCTGCTTGTACGGATGGCGCTGCATGTCACGCAGCAGCACCTTCTGCACCTGGCCGTCCAGGTTCAGGTCCAGGATCGAGGCATAGAACCACTCGTTCTGCTGGGCCAGCCAGATTTCGTTGTGGTCCAGGCTGATGGCGACCGGCTCGGCGTTGCCGCCGTACACGATCGCCGGGATCACACCAGCGTGACGCAGGCGGCGGCTCGCACCCTTACGCTGCAGTTCACGCTTGGTGACCTTGATTTCATGGGTCTTCGACATTTTCGACTACTCAGGTTGTTGCCTTGCCTTGCGGCTTGGCGGTTGAAGGCGCTTCCGCGACCAGAAGCGCCCGGTGTGTCCCTGCCGTTGCCGGCGGGGACGAAAAATCAGTCGACGTACAGCGAGCTGACCGACTCACCGAAGGCGATGCGGCGCATCGTCTCGGCCAGCATTTCCGCCACGCTCAGCTGGCGGATCTTGCTGCACACCCGCGCTGCGTCCTTCAGCGGGATGGTGTCGGTCACCACCAGCTCGTCGAGCTGGGAATTGGTGATGTTGTCCACCGCCGGGCCCGACAGCACCGCGTGGGTGCAGTATGCGGCGACCTTGAGCGCACCGCGCGCCTTCAGGGCAGCGGCAGCGGCGCACAGGGTGCCGGCGGTATCGACGATGTCATCGACCATCACGCAGGTCTTGCCTTCGACGTCACCGATGATGTTCATCACGGTGGAGACGTTGGCGCGCGGGCGGCGCTTGTCGATGATCGCCAGGTCGGCGTCATCCAGACGCTTGGCCACCGCACGGGCGCGGACCACGCCACCCACGTCCGGCGACACCACGATCAGGTTCTCGGTGCCGTAGGCGCGCCAGATGTCGGCCAGCAGCAGCGGGGACGCATACACGTTGTCCACCGGGATATCGAAGAAGCCCTGGATCTGGTCGGCGTGCAGGTCAACGGTCAGCACGCGATCAGCGCCAGCGGTGCTGAACATCTTTGCGGCCAGCTTGGCGGTGATCGGCACGCGCGAGGAACGCATGCGGCGATCCTGGCGCGAGTAGCCGAAGTACGGCACCACGGCGGTCACGCTGGCCACCGATGCGCGCTTCAGCGCGTCGATCAGCACCAGCAGTTCCATCAGGTTTTCCGCGCTCGGCGCACAGGTCGGCTGGATCACGAACACGTCCTGTTTGCGGACGTTCTCTTCGATTTCCACCTGCACTTCACCATCGGAGAAGTGCGAGACCAGCGCCTTGCCCGGGCGTACTCCCAGTTCCTTGCAGATGTTCTGCGCCAGACGTTTGTTGGCGTTGCCGGAAAAGACCAGCAGGTTCGGGGACTCTTGCATCATGATTGTCTCGGGCGGGGACGAGTGGCGGGGATCCGGTAGCGGCAAGGACCGCTTCGGCCCCTGCTGCTTACAACACCGCGGTTGTTTCCACGTCCCGCGCGGTCGATGCGCTGGATGGCGCGGACACAGCCGCATTGGCAGGGGCGGGAGGATTCGAACCTCCGAATGCCAGGATCAAAACCTGGTGCCTTGGGCCTCTTGGCGACGCCCCTGCATTGATGAATCAGTGTTGCTCGAGTGCATCCAGCAGTGGCGAACGTGCAACGCCCGCGGCCACCCTTGCCCGCAACTCCTTCGGCAACTCCGCTCGCCCCTGCTCTGCGGCAGCCTGCGAATCGAACTCGACGAAACAACCACTTCCGGACCCGGTCAAACGTGCCCTGCCAATACCGCTCAACGCGGCAAGCACCGCCTCTACGGCAGGCTCGCGGCGGCGCAGCACCGGCTCGAACACGTTCCCGACCAGAGCGCCGGAAGCGAAGTCGTCTATTTTCGCCTGTGGGCAGTCGCGCGTCAAATCCGGATCAGCAAACAGCGCCGGGGTGGGGACATGAACCCCAGGTTCGGCGATGACATACCAGGCCGGCGCCAGCGTGATCGGCTGCAAGCGCTCACCGACCCCTTCGGCCCAGGCATTGTGGCCACGCACGAATACCGGCACGTCGGCACCCAGGCGCAGCCCCAGCGCGGCCAGCGCGTCTTCGTCCAGACCGGCCTGCCACAGCCGGTTCAGTACCACCAGCACGGTGGCGGCATCGGACGAACCGCCGCCGAAACCACCACCCGCAGAAACATGTTTTTCAACGATTATGTCCACACCTTGCGCGACATTCACCACATCTTTAAGCAGGCGTGCGGCACGTACTGCCAGATCATCGGCCTCGGAAACGCCGGCCAGGCCTTCGCCTTCACGGCGAACCTGGCCGTCTTCACGCAGGCGCAGGCCAATGCGATCCCCCCAGTCCAGCAGGCGGAACACAGTCTGCAGCTCGTGGTAACCGTCGGCACGACGGCCGATGATGTGCAGGAACAGGTTCAGCTTGGCCGGGGCCGGCCACCAGGACCAGCCCGCATCGTCGACTGCCCCGCTCATGGCGCGCCCTGCCCCCACTGGTCCACCAGCAGGCGCACCTTGGCATCGCCATTGCTGGCCTCGATCCGGCGCGGCAGCGCCGGGCGCCCGGCCTCGGCGGGGTACCATTCCAGGTACTGCACCTGCCAGCCCATCTGCTGCATGCGGCGCGGCCGGCCTTCACCGTCGCGCTCGACCTTCTCCGGACCGGCAGCATCGCCGGCCACCAGGCCACGGATCCACTCCGGCAGCTGGTTGACCGGAATGTCCCAGCCGGTCGCCTCGAGCAGCAGCTGCTGGGCGTCCTCACCGTCACGGGTGCCACCGGCCAGCCCTTCCAGGCGGCCGGCCTCGGAATGGGTATCGCCGGTCAGCTTCCAGCTCTGCCGGGTCACCGGCGCGCTCAATTCGACCACATAGCGGCGGCCGTCCTGCTTCCAGTCGATGCGGCCACTGCCGCCATCCTTGCCCTTGCTGACCGCGACCCGGCCCTGGAAGGCCCAGTCCGGCTGCGCATGCAGTGCGGCCACGCGCACGGTCTCGGCCTGCGCAGCTTCAGCCGACACCGTCTCGACTACGGCAGGCGCCGGGGTCTTCTGCGTGCCCACGGTGGTGCAGGCGGTGACCGCCACGGTCGCGACCGCCAGCAGCAGCGGCCGGATCAGGGAAACACTCATGGATTGAATTTCTCGCGGGCGCGCAGCAGCGCGCGGTTTTCAGGGTCGAGCTTGGCCGCCTCTTCGAAGAAATGGCGGGCCTCATCGTGCTTGCCCAGCACCCACAGCACTTCGCCGACATGGGAAGCGATCTCCGGGTCCTTGGCCAGGGTCCAGGCACGGCGCAGCTGCACCAGCGCCTCTTCCTTGCGGCCCAGGCGATACAGCACCCAGCCGTAGCTGTCGACGATGGCCGCGTTGTCCGGCTCGGCGACGCGGGCGCGGTCGATCAGCTCCAACGCTTCCTGCAGGCGACCGGTACGGTCGGCCAGGGTGTAGCCGAGCGCGTTGAGGGCCGGCACGTTTTCCGGGTCGGTCACCAGGATCTTGCGCAGGTCGGCCTCGGCACGCGGGATATCGTCACGGCGCTCCCAGGTGAGCGCACGGGCGTACAGCAGGCCGTTGTCATCCGGGTACGCTGCCAGACCGCGGGCCAGCGCATCCAGTTCACCGGCACTGTCGTCGGCGCGCTGGCGCAGCTCGGCTTCCAGCAGGTAGGCGTCGCGGCGCACGTCGTCGTCGACCACCGCATCTGACTGGATCGCATGCACTTCATCCAGCGCCAGCGGCAGGCGCCCGGCCAGGGCCTGGGCGTTGGCCGCGCGCAGGCGCGCTTCGCTCAGCTCATCGCCACCGGGCACGCTGTGGTACCACTGCACCGCCTCGGGATAACGCTTCAGGTACTCGGCGATCTTGCCCAGCAGCAGGCGCTGCGCCGGGTCCGGCTTGGCCGCCTGCCGCGACAGTTCGTTGTACAGGTTGGACAGCGCGGCTTTGTCGCCCTGCTTGGCCAGCAGCGAAGCGCGCATGCCCCAGGTCTGCACGTCCTGCGGCCCGAACGCCAGCACACGCTCGGCGGCCGACGGCTGGCCAAGGCTGTCGTAGGCGATGGCCACCGCGTTACGCAGTTCAGGGTCCTGGCGGGTTTTCGGTTCGACGTCCTGCAGCAGCGACAGCGCCTTGCCGGTCTCGCCAGCCTGCTGCAGCTGGCTGGCGCGCAGCAGCGCCACGCGCGGCTCCTCGGGGAAGCGCTTGACCACTTCATCGATCATGCGCCGCGCCAGCTCGGGCTTGTCCATGCGCAGGGCGAGACGACCGAACTCCTGCCAGGCCTCGATCTTCGACGGAATGGCGTTGGCGTCGACCAGCTCGCCCAGCACCTGCGCCGGCACCGCCGGGTCGCGGCCGCCACCGATCAAGGCCGCCAGGGCGAACTTCCAGCCACGCTCGTCAGGGTCGGCCAGCAGCGCCTGCAGTTCGCTGCGGGCCGCCTTCACGTCGCCCTGGCGCATGGCCAGCGCGCCGGCGGCGCTGCGCATGGTCAGCGAGCGCGGCGCCCGCTGTTGCCACAGGGCCAAGCCCTTGGCCGCGCTGGCATCATCGTTGGCAAGCATGGAAATACGGGTCGCACGCTCGGCCAGGCCGGCGTCGCCGTCGGTCTGCTGGGCGGCCTGCAGGTACCAGCGCGCAGCCTCGGCCAGCTTGCCGGCCTGCAGCGCGAATTCACCGGCCATCACCGGTTCCAGCGCCAGTTCCTCAGTGGCCGGGGCCCGCACGGGGGCCTTGGCCGGCACCGCCGCCAGGGCCTGGCCGCAGGCCAGGGACAGCAGCAGAACACTGGGGATGCGAATCAATGCGGGCATCGTCGGCATCGGGGCCTTAAAATGTCGTCCAATGGCCAGCAGCTTATCGCAAGCAACTGAACAATGACCCTGTGGGTGCTCGGACTGAATCACCAGACCGCACCGGTGGAACTGCGCGAACGCGCGGCCTTCGCCGGTGAGGCGTTGCCGCGCGCGCTCGGTTCGCTGCGCGATACCCCGCAGATCGCCGAGGCGGTGCTGCTGTCTACCTGCAACCGCACCGAGCTGTACGCGGTGGCCGACTCGGCACAGGCGCTGGACCAATGGCTGCACACCCAGGCCGGCGACCTGCAGGGCTACCTGTACCAACATGCCGATGCCGAAGCGGTACGCCACCTGTTCCGGGTCGCCACCGGGCTGGACTCGATGGTACTGGGCGAACCGCAGATCCTCGGACAGGTGAAGGATGCCTGGTCGACCGCGCGCGATCATGGCCTGCTTGGCCAGCGCCTGGATCGGTTGTTCCAGCAGACCTTCTCGGTGGCCAAGCGCGCACGCACCGACACCCAGGTGGGCGCCAACCCCGTATCTGTGGCATCGGCCGCAGTGCGACTGGCGCAGAACGCGTTCGCGCGCCTGGACGATTCCACCGTGCTGCTGGTCGGCGCCGGCGAGACCATCGAGCTGGCTGCACGCCACCTGAGTGAAGGCAAGGTGCGGCGGCTGCTGATCGCCAACCGTACCCTCGCCCATGCGCAGGAGCTGGCCAGCCGCCACGGCGGTGTGGCCCTGCCGCTGACCGAACTGGACCGCCACCTGAGCGAGGCCGACGTGGTGTTCTCGGCCACTGCCGCACGCGAGCCGGTGATCCATCGCGAGATGGTGGCCAAGGCGCTGCGCACGCGCCGGCACAAGCCGATGCTGCTGTTCGACCTGGCCGTGCCGCGCGACATCGAAGCCGAGGTCGCCACGCTCAACGATGCCTTCCTGTACACCGTGGACGATCTCGAGCGGGCGGTGGAAGACAACCGCCGTGGCCGCCGCGAGGCCGCCGCCGAGGCCGAGGCGATCATCGACCTGCAGGTGTCGCGCTTCGTCGAGACCCAGCAGGCCAGCGCCCACCAGGCGCCATTGCGGCAGCTGCGCGCGTTCGGCGAGGCCACCCGCACCGAACTGCTGGAGCGCGCGCGCCAGCAGCTGGCCAACGGCAAGCCGGCTGACGAAGTGCTGGAACTGCTCGCCCATGGCCTGACCAACCGCCTGCTGCATCCGCCGACCGCTGCGCTGCGCGCGGCCGCGCTGAGTGGCGACGCCGACCTGACCCGCGCCGCCGAGCGCCTGTTCCCGGCCACGCCGGGTTACCGCCACCCACCCGTGAGACCCGATGACGCCGACCCTGCGCCGTAAGCTGGAAGCGCTGGCCGAGCGCCGCGAAGAACTGGAACGCCTGCTCGCCGAACCCGATGTGGTCGCCGACAACACCCGTTTCCGCGACCTTTCGCGCGAATTCGCCCAACTTGAGCCGATCGCCACCGCCCTCGCCGATGAAGCCCGTGCCAAGGCCGACCTGGCCGCGGCCGAAGGCATGCGTGCCGACCCCGACCTGCGCGAGCTGGCCGACGAAGAGATCGCCGACGCCCAAGCCCGCCTGCAGGAGCTGGAACAGGAACTGGCACTGCTGCTGGTGCCGCGCGACCCACGCGACGAAGGCAACCTGTTCCTGGAAGTGCGTGCCGGTACCGGTGGCGACGAAGCAGCAATCTTCGCCGGCGACCTGTTCCGCATGTACGCCCGCTATGCCGAACGCCAGGGCTGGAAGGTCGAGATCGAATCGGACAACCCCGGCGAACATGGCGGCTACAAGGAAGTGGTGGCGCGCGTGGTCGGCCGTGGCGCGTTCTCGCGCCTGAAGTTCGAATCGGGCACGCATCGCGTGCAGCGTGTACCGGCCACTGAATCGCAGGGCCGCATCCACACCTCGGCGGCGACCGTGGCGATCATTCCCGAGGCCGATGAAGTCGATGACATCGTCATCAATCCGGCGGACCTGAGGGTGGATACGTTCCGCTCGTCCGGCGCCGGTGGCCAGCACGTCAACAAGACCGAGTCGGCCATCCGCATCACCCACGTGCCAACCGGCGTGGTGGTGGAATGCCAGACCGAACGCAGCCAACACGCCAACCGCGACAAGGCGATGAAACGCCTGAAGGCGCAGCTGCTGGACGCCGAGCGCCAGCGCCAGGATGCGGCACAGGCCGAGTCGCGGCGCCTGCAGGTCGGCAGTGGCGACCGCAGCCAGCGCATCCGTACCTACAACTTCCCGCAGGGCCGGATCACCGACCACCGCGTGGAAGGCCTGACCCTGTATGACCTGCCGAACATCCTCGCCGGCGATCTCGATCCGCTGCTGCAGCGGCTCAGCCACGAACACCAGGTCGACGCCCTGGCCCAGCTGTCGGCGAGCTGAGCACGATGACGGCCTGGCAGCAGCGGCAACAACTGCAACAGGCGATCGCTCGCCAGCCCGGCGACTTTGTCGCCTGGGTGATGCTGGCCGACCTTGAACTGGAAGCCGGCGACATCGCTGCTGGCGAACAGGCCGCGCGCCGTGCGTTGCAGCTGCGTCCGAACCATCCCGAAGCGCTGGCGCGATTGGGCCGCGTGGCGTGGATGGCCGGCGCACATACCGACGCCGCGACGCTGCTCGGCCAAGCCTCGGCGCTGGCACCGCAGCATCCAGGCATCGCGCTGTGGCTGGGCCACGCGCTGGAAGATGCCGATGATGCCGAGGGCGCATCGGCCGCCTATCGGCGCGCGCACACCCTGATGCCGGCCGAGCCCTACATCGCCGCCCAGCGGCTGGCCTGGCAGCGCCGCCTGTGCGACTGGCAGGACGTGGACGCGCTGGCTGCACAGGTGCGCGGTGCGTTGGCCTCCGGACAGGGTGTTGTCGAACCGTTCGCCTTCCTCAGCGAGGACGCCAGCGCCGCCGAACAGCTGGCCTGTGCGCGTGCACGTGCTGCGGTGGTTGCTTCGGGGGTGCGTCCCCTTCCTGCCGTAAAGGCGCGCGGGCACGGCCCCTTGCGCGTCGGTTTCCTTTCCAATGGTTTTGGCGCCCATCCCACCGGGCTGCTGACTGTAGCCCTGTTGGAGCAACTGCGCCTTGACCCGACGCTGCAACTGCATCTGTTCGCACTGAACCGCGACGACGGCAGCCGCATCCGCCAGCGCCTGCAGGCGGCGACGCATCTGCACGACGTGGCCGGCCTGCGCCATGCCGACATCGCCACCCGCATCCGCGCGCAGGGCATCGACCTGTTGTTCGACCTGCGCGGTTGGGGCGGCGGCGGTGCGCCGGAAGTGCTGGCGATGCGTCCTGCCCCGCTGCAGCTGAACTGGCTGGCCTACCCCGGCACATCGGGTGCGCCGTGGATGGATGCGGTGATTGGCGATGACTTCGCGCTACCACCATCGCTGGAACCGCATTACAGCGAACGCGTGCTGCGCCTGCCGCGTGCGTTCCAGCCCTCGGACAACACGCGTGCGCTGGAAGCCGCGCCGACGCGTGCGGACTGCGGCCTGCCCGAGCACGGCGTGGTGTTCTGCTGCTTCAACAACAGCTACAAGCTCAATCCGCGCAGCATGGGCCGCGCCTTCGCCGTGCTGCAGGCGGTACCCGGCAGCGTGCTGTGGCTGCTGTCCGGGCCCGGTCAGGCCGATGCCCGCCTGCGCAGCACCGCACAGGCCGCTGGCCTGGACCCGGCACGCCTGGTGTTCATGGCCAAGCTGCCGCATCCGCAGTACCTTGCACGTTATCAGCTGGCCGATCTGTTCCTGGACACCAACCCGTACAACGCGCACACCACAGCATCGGACGCACTATGGGCCGGCTGCCCGGTGCTGACCTGCCCCGGCGAGACCTTCGCCTCGCGCGTGGCCGGCAGCCTCAACCACCATCTGGGGCTGGCACGGATGAATGTCGCCGACGATGCAGCGTTCATCACTACCGCCAGCACGCTGGGCAATGACCCGGCGGCACTGGCGGCGTTGCGCGCAGAACTGGGACAGGCACGCGAAGGCAGCGGCCTGTTCGACATGGCCGGATTTGCCCACGACCTTTCAGCGCTGCTGCAGCGGCTGGCCGGCGAGCATGGGTGGCAGGGCCTCGACATCGCCTGAGCGATCCCTGCGCTACGCTCGGGCTTCCTCCCCGCAGGGTGTGACGATGGCCAAGCTCAAGCGCAAGGAATACGACGAACTGCTGCAGCCACTGCAGCTGGAGCTGACCGCGATGGCGCGCTGGGTGCAGCACAGCGGGCAGCGCCTGCTGGTGCTGTTCGAAGGCCGCGACACCGCAGGCAAGGGCGGCGCGATCCAGGCCATCAGCCAGCACCTCAACCCACGCCAGTGCCGGGTGGTGGCGCTGCCCAAGCCTACCGACCGCGAAGCCACGCAGTGGTACTTCCAGCGTTATGCCTCGCATCTTCCGGCGGCCGGCGAGATCGTGCTGATGGATCGCAGCTGGTACAACCGCGCCGGCGTCGAACGAGTGATGGGGTATTGCAGCGAGGCCGAGTACCAGCAGTTCCTGCGCCAGTCGCCGGTGTTCGAACAACTGCTGGTGGATGACGGCATCCTGCTGTTCAAGTACTGGCTGTGCGTGGATCAGGAGCAGCAGGAGAAGCGCTTCGCCGAGCGCCATGTCGATCCACTGAAGGGCTGGAAGCTGTCACCGGTGGATCTGAAATCACGCAGCAAGTACAGCGCGTACACCGAAGCGCGCGAGGCGATGCTGCGTGCCACCCATCGCGCGGATGCGCCGTGGACGCTGGTGGATTTCAACGACCAGCGGCTGGGGCGGCTGACCCTGGTACGCAACCTGCTCGACCGGTTGCCGGACACCCGGGTGGATGCACCGTTGCCGGAGCTGCCGAAGCTGAAGGGCAAGCTGCATCGCGAGCACTACGATGTACTGAAGCCGATCGAGGACTTCCCGGTCGAAGATTAGGGTGGGTCGGCAGGGCCTGCGGCCCTGCACCTGCTACGAACCAAGGCAACAGCAACAGCCGAAGCAGAAGCGGGTTACCTGTGGGTAGGCGGGGCGGTGTCGGAGTGCGGGGTGTCAGCCGCATGGATGCGGCTGCCAAGCCTACATGGACGTACTTGCGGCGTCCCCGCACTCCGACACCGCCCCGCCACCACACGGAAATCGCGCTTTGGCTGCTGCTGTTGCCGTTGCTTGAATGTTTCGGCGAGTGCAGGGCGCAGCCCTGCCGATACCCAACCTACTTGGCCGCCGCGATCTGCTCTTCGATGTCGGCGGCGGTCACCGGGCCAAGGAAGGTGTGGGCCAGCTTGCCCTGCGGATCCAGCAGATGCGTCAACGGCAGGCCTCGCGGCGTGGCGAAGTCCGCCGGCGGATCGAACGGATCCACGATCACGATCGGATAGGTCACCGGATGCTTGGTCAGGAACGACTGCATCTCCGGCACTTCGATGTCCTCGTAGGCCAGACCAACCACTTCGATGTTGCTGCGCATCGCATGCAACGCCGACAGCTCCGGCATCTCCTTGCGGCACGGTGCACACCAGGTCGCCCAGAAGTTCACCACCACCCACTTGCCACGATGCGCGGCCAGATCGTAATCACTGCCGTCCACCGCCTTCATCTTCAACGTCGGGAACTCGGCGGTGATGCGCTCGGCCGGGGTCTCATCCACTGGCGCCGGCGTGGTCGGCGTTGGTGCCTGTGCCGGCGGCTGGCTGCTGGCCGGGGTCGGCTCCTGCGCCGGCTTGCAGGCCGACAGCGCCAGCAGCAGGGCCAGCGGGAGCATCAGCGGCAACGAGGTCTTGCGGGTCATGGTGCGTCTCCAGAATCGGTGTAGATGTCGCTGACCTTGCGCTTGAGGCGCTCGCGCAGGGGCAGTCGCAGGTCGTCCAGGGCCGCCAGTGCGGCGCGGCCCAGGGTGTCGTCGCGGTACGGCAGGTGCTGCTCGGCCACTGGAATGCGCAGCTGGGTGCATTCGTACAGGTCAGACAGGCTGACCTGCTCCAGATCGCGCGCGAGCAGCCATTCACCGCGCTCATCACGGCGCAGCAGGCCGATTTCCTGCAGGTTGCAGGCCAGGTCCTGCAGCAGCGAATCGGTCAGCATCGGCTCCAGCCGCAGGATCTCGTCGTCGGCCAGGCCTTTGCCCTTCGCGCGTGCATGGTGGAAGCGTCCCAGCAGGCGCAGCAGGCCGTAGAACTCGTAGCCCTGCGGCAGGCGCAGCTCGACCGGCTGGTACCGGAACGCTGCCATCGACGAGGACAACGACGCGCCCAGCAGCACCGCCACCCAGCACAGATAGATCCACAGCAGCAGGATCGGTACGAAGGCCACCGTGCCATAGAGCTTCTGGTACGACTGGAAGCTGCCCAGGTAAGCACCAATGCCCCACTTCACCAGTTCCAGGATGACTGCGGCGAGGATCGCACCGGGCACCGCATGCCGCCATTTGACCGTGTGGTGCGGCACCACCCGGAACATCAGCGTGATGCAGACGAATTCGATCAGGATCGGCGCCAGCCGCAGCGCCAGGTCGGCCAGCCAGCGGCCCTCCTGGGTCCCGAACAATGGCATCGCAAAGACCCGCGCCGACACTGCCAGCGAGGCGGCGGCGAGCATCGCGCCCAAGGTCAGTACGGTCCAGTAGACCAGGAAGCGGGTCAGCTTGGGCCGGGTCGAGCCCACGCGCCAGATCTGGTTGAAGGTCTCTTCAACACTGTTGAGGGTGATCAGCAGCGACACCACCAGCGCGATGAAGCCGGCCGCGGTGAGCTGGCCGGCACTGGCCGAGAACTGCCGCAGGTAGCCCTCGGCGGCGCGCGCGGCGTTGGGCACGAAGTTGGAGAAGACGTAATCGCTGAGCTGGTCGCTCCAGCGGTCGAAGACGGGGAAGGCCGAGAGCACGCCGAACACCACGATCGCCAGCGGCACCAGCGCGAACACCGTGGTGTAGGCCAGCGCCGCCGCTGCCTGGAACAGGCGGTCGTCGAGGAAGCGATGCCACAGGAAGCGGCCGAAGCTGATGGCGCGTGCGCGATCCCGCGCGCGCTCCATCCACAGGTTGAGCGTATCCAAAGGTTCCATCGGCGAAAGGGTACCCGATGCGGAATGGTCGCAGGATAGCCATACTGGTGGCCACACGACGAGGAGAAGTGGTCACGATGGGCGAGATTCTGGTGCTGTACTACAGCCGGGGCGGTTCAGTGGCACGGCTGGCGCGCCAGATCGCGCGGGGCATCGGCGAGGTTCCGGGCATGGCAGCGCGGCTGCGCACGGTGCCGCCGGTGGCCGCCGTCACCCAGACCGCGCAGCCGCCGGTACCCGACGATGGCGCGCCCTACGTTAGCGTTCAGGACCTGGTCGAATGCCAGGGCCTGCTGCTGGGCAGCCCGACCCGCTTCGGCAACATGGCCGCGCCGGTGAAGCACTTCCTGGATGGGCTGGGCGCCGAATGGGTCAACGGCACTCTGTCCGGCAAGCCGGCCGGCGTGTTCACCTCCACCGCCTCGATGCATGGTGGCCAGGAATCGACCCTGCTGTCGATGCAGGTACCGCTGCTGCACCACGGCTGCGTGATCGTCGGCATCCCGTTCACCGAGCCGGCGCTGAGCCATACCACCAGTGGTGGCACGCCCTATGGCGCCAGCCATGTGGCCGGCGCGGCCGATGACCCGCAGCCGACCGACGACGAGGCCGTTCTGGCCCGCGCGCTGGGACGCCGCGTGGCTGACATCGCACAGCGGTTGGCCCGATGAACCGCCCGCCGCGCACGGTCCTGCTGCTGGCCCTGATGGGGCTGGCGGCGCTGTTCGCCGGCTGGTTCATCAATGACAAGCACTGGCTGGCCACCCAGCTGGTGTTCACCGCACCGCCGCTGGCACTGGCCGTGGCGCTGCGCCTGGGCTGGCGCAAGGCTGGCTTCTGGGCCTCGGTGCTGGCGCTGGGCTGGTTCAGCCATGGCGTGATGAGCGCCTGGAGCCACCCGCAGACGCGCTGGCTGGCGCTGATCGAGATCGCGCTGGCGCTGCTGGTGATCTTCAGCGCCAGCCTGCCCGGGCTGCGCGCCCGCTTCGGCAAGCGACGCTGACGCTGCGGCCGCCGGGCCGTATCATCTATGTTCCTGGCCCCGCGCCGCTGTACCTGTCCTGGTTTCGCGCATGCACATGATGGAAGAGCTCCTGGTCGTCACCACCGGTGGCACGATCGACAAGATCTACTTCGACGACAAGTCGGACTACCAGATCGGCGACCCCCAGATCGGCATGATCCTGCGCGAGCTGGGCGTGACGTTCCGCTTCAACGTGATTCCGATCCTGCGCAAGGATTCGCTGCACATCAACGATGAGGACCGCGAGCTGATCCGCGCCACCATCGCCGCGCAGCCGACCCGCCACGTGCTGGTGACCCACGGCACCGATTCGATGGTGCAGACCGGCCAGGTGCTGGCGACGATTCCGGAGAAGACCATCGTGATGACCGGTGCGCTGAGCCCGGCACGTTTCCGCGGGTCGGATGCCGAGTTCAACATCGGCTGTGCGATCGGTGCAGTGCAGTCGCTGCCGACCGGCGTGTACATCGCGATGAACGGCCGGATCTTCGATCCGCAGCACGTGCGCAAGAACGTGGCCGCGAACCGCTTCGAATCGGTTTGAGGAACAGCGTGCCGACCAGGGTCGGCACCTACCCAAAGAGAAAACGCCCCGGCCGGAGCCGGGGCGTGCCCATGGAGAGGGGCTTGGGCTCAGTACTGGGCGTTGAGGGTCAGGCCCGAGAAGGTGCTGTAGGCCTTCACCCGCACATACCAGGTGCCGGCGGCCGGACTGTTGATGGTGCAGGTCTCGCTGTTGCCACTCAGGTACGGACGGCAGGTATACGCGGTATCGGTCGGGGCACTGCCCTGGCGCACGTACAGGTCGGCATCACCGCTGCCGCCACTGATCGCCACGCGCAGCTGGGTGCTGCCAGCCGGAACGTTGACCGTGTAGCTCAATGAGGCGCCACTGGCAGCGCCCAGGCCGGTGACCGGGACGTTGTTCTGCAGCACGTTGCCGCCCGGGTTCGGGCCACCGCCGTTGATCGCCGCAGCCACGGCCGCGTCGGCGTCGATGATGCCGGCGCCGCAACCACCCGAGCAGGCGCCCGGCAGCGGACGTGCAGTGCTCTTGATGATGCTCTCCACCTGCGCCGGGCTCAGCGGGCTCGGGGCAACGGACTGCATCAGTGCGACCACGCCGGCAACGTGCGGTGCCGCCATCGAGGTGCCGTTGTACGAAGCGTAGCTGGCGCTGCCCGGGGTGGTGGTGCCGCTGTTGAGGGTGGACAGGATGCCCTGGCCCGGTGCCGAGATGTCGATGCCGTTGCCATAATTGGAGAAGCTGGCACGCGCACCGGCCGAGGTGGTGGCTGCCACCGCGATCACGTTCGGGCAGTTGGCCGGCACCGACGAGGACACGTTGGTGTTGCTGTTGCCGGCTGCGACCACCACGGTGGTGCCACGGCCGACAGCGCCATTGATCGCGTTCTGGTAGGTGGTCGAGCAGCTGCCGCCACCGCCGAGCGAGAGGTTGATCACTTCGGCCGGATTGGCATTGGCCGGCACGCCGCTGACGCTGCCGCCGGAAGCCCACACAATCGCGTCGGCGATGTCGGAGGTGTAGCCGCCGCACTTGCCGAGCACACGCACCGGCACGACCTTGGCGTTGAACGCGGTACCGGCCACGCCGGTGCTGTTGTTGGTCACCGCCGCCACCGTGCCGGCGACGTGGGTACCGTGCCAGCTGGAGTTGGAACCCGGATAGCCGGCCTGGCACTCGTTGTCGCCGTACCAGTCACCTTCATCGTTCGGGTTGTTGTCGCGGCCGTTGCCGTCGCGCGCCATCGCGGCGTCGCTGATGAAGTCATAGCCGGGCAGGATGTTGGCGTTGAGATCGGCATGGTTGGTGATGCCGGTATCGATCACCGCGACTACGACGCCGGTGCCGGTGGCCTTGTCCCAGGCCGGCCGGATGTTGATGCCGGCATTGGAGGTGCCGAAGCCCCATTGCTCGCTGAAGCGGGTGTCGTTCGGGGTCAGCGTGGCGCGCATGATCTGGTCGACTTCGACGTATTCCACGTTCGGGTCGGCGGCCAGCTTGCGCATCAGCTGCTCGGATTCGGCCTGGTCGAGCGGACGATCGGTCTTGACCAGGGTCGGGCCGACGGCCAACTTGCGGACCTGCTGCAGGCCCAGCGCGCGGCCCTGGCTGCTGGCCAGGCCGGCGGCGGCACTCTTCAGTGAAGAGGCCAGTGCGGTGGTATTGGCCACCGGGGCACTGCCGTCGCGGTACTTCACGATGAAACGCTGGTGGGTCTGCGCGGACTGCAGGCCGCTGAGCTGGACGTCACCGGCCAGCGCAGGCGTGGCCAGCAGCAGCGATGACAGAACGGACGCACCAAGGACCACCCACACTCGACGCACACGCGGTTGCGTTACCTGGGACATCGTATTTCCCTTTCTTGTGGTGTGAATGCCGGAATCGGCAGAAGCACCGGCCCGAACCATGGGCTGGCTTGCATTGGCGAGGTTCGAAGTCCGGCGAGTCAGCGGATCCCCCTAACGATCCGCCGTGCAGATGACGCTAATGACCAAAACCGGACACCACAAGATTTTCAGCGTCTTTTCAGCAAGATGAAATGTTCGTTCTGAGACTTTTCGGGTCGAGGGTTTGTGAAGGTGAAGGAACTTTCTCGTGCCCTGCACGCACCTGACTGGGTCATCACGTGTCCTGTGATGACTTTGCCGACATCGGCGTCCACGCCCCCCGCAACGACCGCGCAGCATCCAGGCGGTGCCCCGGCCGGCCCTCGTCGGACGCGCTGACTACTTCGCCCGCGGAACGTCCGCTGGCCGGATGCGCTGCCCTTTGACCGGCTCGCCGCGTGCAACCGGCTGGCCATCGGCGATGTAATCGGAGAACTGTGCCGGCAACGCTTCGCCGACACCGAACACCGGCCCGGCCTGCAGCTGGTAGTGCAGGTGCGGTTCGGAGGAATTGCCGCTGTTGCCACAGTCACCGAGGTGCGCGCCGCTGCGGACAACCTGCCCCTGCGCGACGCGCACGCTGCCCTGGCGAAGGTGCGCCAGCACCGAGTACTCCTCGTTGCCGTGATCGAGAATGACGCGGTTGCCGGTGAGCTGGGCGGCATTCATCTGACCCGGCACGTTGTCGGCCACACCCTCGATCACGTCCACCACCGTACCGTCAGCCGGCGCAAGGATCGGGCGACCGAAGCAGTAGTAGTCATCATTGCGCAGGCCATCGCCACGGTGCGAGCGGCCATCGCGGACCACCAGCAGATCCAGCGCGAAGCGCTGACCGGCATGGGCCGCATGGTAGTTCTGTTCGACGCTACGCCCGCCCCAGAATACGAAGTACTCATCCTCGAACGGCAGTTGCAGCCGTGTGCGGGTCTGGTAGTCGAGGAACCCGCTCGCCGCGGCCTGTGGCGGCGTGGTCTGGAGCGGGCGGATGTAGAAGCCGCCGATCCGCCCGTCGGCATCGATGGCCCACAGCACCTGGATGATGGCCGGGCTCCTGGCGAAGCGCGCCTGTCGCAGATAGGTGTCGAATCCATCAACCTTCTCGACCTTCTCACTGACCAGCTCGGTTTCTGCGCCCCAACCCGCCAGCACCTGCTCGCGCAGCGTCACCAGGTTCTGCGGGGACTGCAGCCCCGCCCGCATCTGCGGCGTCATCCGTTCCCACAGGGCGTCGATGTGCCCTTCGTAGAACTGCGTGGTCAGCGCAGCTCCCTGTTGGCGCGGATCTGCGGCCGCGGCCACGCCTGTGAGGGCAGAAAAGGAAACAACCAGAACCGCAAACAGGCGCGGGAGCAATGTCATGTCAGGAGTCCTTTCGATCCGGATCGGGAATGCCGGCAACGATCGCCGCCAGCTGCGTGCGGTACTCGGCCAGGGCAGTGCGGCCCATCGGCGTCAACTGCAGGGTGGTCAGTGGGCGCTTGCCGCGGAACGACTTGTCGATGGCGACCAACCCTGCCGCTTCAAGCTTGCTCAGATGGCTGGAGAGGTTGCCCTTGCTCAAACCGCTGAGATGCTCGACAAATCCGAACTCGGCGGATTCGGCACCTGCCAGGATCGACAGGATCAGCAGGCGTGCTGGCTCATGGATCAAGCGATCGAGCTGGAGCAGCGCTCGGGAATCAGGCAGCTGGGTCATTCGACATTCGTCCGCGCCGCCATGAACGCGCGCATCTCCACCTGCAGCCGCTGGAAGCGCTGGTGGTCACGCCAGCCGGCCACGATCAGTGCGATGGATGCCAGCGGGAACACGACGGTGCTCGCGCCGAAGCCATACGCCTGCCCGGTGAAGGCCAGCGCGGCCTGGCACAGCAGGAATACCCCCACAATGAACTCCAGCGGCGTACGCAGCCAGCGCCACACCACCCAGGGCAACAGTGCCACCACGACCAGGTAGCCAATCGCGCGCAGGTCCCAGGGGCGTTCGCCCATCGGCGCCAGCCGGGTCAGCACGCTGCCGATCACCAGCACGCTCACCAAGGCGGTGAAGGCGATGAAGAAGCGCTGGAAGTTGCGCTCGGCCGGCGTCACCTGCTCCTCGACCTGGCCCAGACGCTGGTAGTAGCGACGCGCCAGCCACTGCTTGCCGACGATCCACAGCACCGGTACGGCGATCAGCACGACGCGCAGCGTCAGGGTGGTCGGCAACAGCGCGCCCGCAAGGAAGGAGGCCAGACAGGCAACACCGCCCGCGATCGCCGACAGGCCACCGGCACTGCGCGAGTAACGCGAGTATTCACGGGTCAACGCCTGCAGGCGCGAGGAAGGATCAATGACGGACGGCTGCTGCATGACACGCTCCATCGGGGTCGCTTGAATTAAGTTTGCATCGCAAACTTATTTGCGTCAAGCGCCTATCTGCTGCGGTCGACGGGCGGGCCCCAACGCAGAAAGCCCGTCACTGGGACGGGCTTTCAAGAAGAGCCGCCGGGCATGGCCCGGCGCTACAGGTTCAACGCGGGCGATCAGCCCAGCTTGACCAGCCAGTTGTGGCGGTCCGGCAGGCGGCCGTACTGGATATCCGTCAGTTCCTTGCGCAGCGACATGGTCACTTCGCCAGCCGGTGCATTGATGTCGCCCACCGAGAAGCCTTCGCCCTTGAGCTGGCCGATCGGGGTGACCACTGCGGCGGTACCGCAGGCGAACACCTCAGCGATGTCGCCGGAGGCCACGCCCTGCTTCCACTCGTCGATGCTGACCTTGCGCTCTTCGACCTTCATGCCGCGGTCGCGGGCCAGCTGCAGGATGCTCTCACGGGTGATGCCTTCGAGGATGCTGCCGGACAGCTGTGGGGTGACCAGGGTGCCATCCTTGTAGACCAGGAACACGTTCATGCCACCCAGTTCTTCCAGGTACTTGCCCTCGACCGGGTCGAGGAACAGCACCTGCGAGCAGCCCTGCGCCTGCGCCTTCTGCTGCGGCAGCAGCGAGGCGGCGTAGTTGCCACCGCACTTGGCGGCACCGGTGCCGCCCTTGGCCGCACGTGCGTACTCGGTGGACAGCCAGATCGACACGGGCGCCACGCCCTTGGCGAAGTACGGGCCGGCCGGGCTGGCGATCACGTAGTAGCCGGCCTTGTGCGCGCCGCGCACGCCGAGGAAGGCTTCGTCGCCGATCATGAACGGACGGAAGTACAGGCTCGACTCATCGGCCGACGGCACCCAGGCGCTGTCGACGGCGATCAGCTGCTTCAGCGATTCAACGAAGATCTCCACCGGCAGTTCCGGCAGCGCCAGGCGCTGCGCCGAACGCTGCAGGCGGCGGCCGTTGGCATCCGGGCGGAAGGTCCAGATCGAACCGTCGGCATGGCGGTAGGCCTTGATGCCTTCGAAGATTTCCTGGCCGTAATGCAGCACCGCGGCGGCCGGGTCCAGCTGCAGCGGGCCGTAGGCACGCACGTTGGCGTTGTGCCAGCCAGTGTCCTTGTCCCAACGCACTTCCACCATGTGATCGGTGAAGTGCAGGCCGAAGCCCGGCTTCTCCAGGATCTGGGCGCGCTCTTCAGCGCTGCGCGGGTGGTCCGAACGGGTGACGGCGAAGCTGGGAATGGACTGGGACACCGGAGATTTCCTGTTCTGGTTGCGGGTAGTACCGGGCCCGCGTCACTGCGGGCCGTGGGTCAAAGCATGCCGGTCTCGAGCCGGGCAGCCTCGGACATCATGTGCTGGTTCCACGGCGGGTCGAACACCAGCTCGACGTCGGCCTCGGCCACCGTCGGGATCATTTCAAGCTTGCTGCGTACGTCGTCGACCAGGATGTCGCCCATGCCGCAGGCCGGCGCGGTCAACGTCATCTTTACGTCGATCTCGCGCTGTCCTTCGTCCAGGTGCTTGATCTCGACCTCGTAGACCAGGCCCAGTTCGACGATGTTCACCGGAATTTCCGGATCGAAGCAGGTGCGCAGCTGCTGCCACACCAACTGCTCCACCTGCTCGTCGGTCGCATCGGCCGGCAGCTCCAGCGGAGCCGGCGCCTCCTTGCCGATGGCGTCACCGTCCTTGCCGGCGATACGGAACAGGTTGCCTTCCACGAACACCGAATAGCTGCCGCCCAGCGCTTGGGTGATGTACCCATAGCTGCCGGCGGGCAGGGTCACGGTGTCGCCCTGCGGGACCATCACGGCCTCGCAATCGCGTTCGAAGTGGACAGGTTCGCTGCTACGGGAATACATGGGGACCGATATGGGGCCGTGGCCAAGGCCACGCAAGACGGCATTCTAGCCCAGCCGCCCTACCCTCGCCGGTGCACTGCGGCAAACCACAGTATCCTGTGGATGACTTTCAGGGAGCTTCGATGTCCTCCAATGCCGCGCGTGCCAGGACCGTGACCTGGCTCTGGCCCCTCATGCTGCTGCTGGGCCTGCTTGTTGCTCCCCTTGCCTGGATGGTGCTGGCCCTGATGACCGGCCGGCAGGTCGGCTGGATGGCCGTGGTGACCGCACTGGAGCTGGTGTTCATGCTGCGCATGGGCACGCTGGGCCCGGGCCGGTTGCGCATCACCCTGGTGGTGCTGGGCACGTTGCTGGTGGCTGCGGTGGCCAACTGGACCATCGCCAGCGCCTGGATGGGTGGCTCGATCGGGCTGGACCTGTGGGATGCGACCACGCGGATGGGTCCGCACCTGGCCTGGACGCTGATCACCCTCGCCAATGGCGCGATGGAATGGCTGTGGCTGGCCCTGGGTGTGGCTGTGGGCGCCTGGCTGGCACGCTGAGCGCGTAGATCCACACCATGCGTGGATGGCGGATGTTGGATGTGGGGTCAGAGCCCTTTCCTGCGGAAAGGGATCCGACCCCGTTCCCTCAATGCCCCCCGTCGAGCCCCTTCAGCTCACTGACCAGCGAGGCCGCGGCTTCTGCACCATCGCCGTACAGCATGCGGGTGTTGTCAGCGTAAAACAGCGCATTCTCGATGCCTGCAAAGCCAGTGCCCTTGCCGCGCTTGATCACCACCACGTTGCGGGCGTTGACCACATCCAGCACCGGCATGCCGTAAATGGGGCTGGCCGGGTCGGTACGCGCGACCGGATTGACCACATCGTTGGCGCCGATCACCAGCACCACGTCGGTGTTGGCGAATTCCGGGTTGATGTCATCCATGTCGGCGATCAGGTCGTAGGGCACGCCGGCCTCGGCCAGCAGCACGTTCATGTGCCCCGGCATGCGTCCGGCCACCGGGTGGATCGCGAACTTCACCTTCACCCCGCGTGCGATCAGCCGCTGTGCCAGCTCCCAGATCTTGTGCTGGGCCTGGGCGACGGCCATGCCGTAGCCGGGCACGATCACCACGCGTTCGGCGAAGGCCATCATCGCCGCCACGTCAGCTGCTTCGATCGGCTTCTGCGAACCGGAAATCGCCTGCGCCTCGCCCGCCGCAGCGCCGCCGAAGTTGGAGAACAGCACGTTGCGGATCGGCCGGTTCATCGCCTTGGCCATCAGCCGGGTCAGCAGGATGCCCGCCGCGCCGACCATCATGCCGGCGATGATCAACGCCTCGTTGCCCAGCACATAGCCTTCGAACGACACCGCCAGGCCGGTGAACGCGTTGTACAGCGAGATCACCACCGGCATGTCGGCACCACCGATCGGCAGCGTCATCAGCACGCCCAGCGCCAGCGCCAGCACGAAGAAGGCGACGATCGCCCAGGTGTTGAGCGTGCTGGCCGCGATGATCGCCAGCACCACCACCGCCAGTGCCACCACCAGGTTCATCACCTGCTGCCCGGGCCAGGTCACGCGCTTGTCGAGGCGACCGTCGAGCTTGGCCCAGGCAATCACCGAGCCGGACAGCGACACCGCACCGATGGCCGCGCCGACCACCGCCAGCAGCAGCACCATGCCCGAGGGTTGGCGGGCAGCGAGGTCGGCCAGCGCCTGTGCGCTCCAGTGGCTGGTATCGCGGTTGGCGAGGAAGGCGTAGCGCAACAGTTCCACTGCACCGATGGCCGCGGCCGAGCCGCCGCCCATGCCGTTGTACAGGGCCACCATCTGCGGCATGTCGGTGACCGCGACCTTGCCCGCCGACCACCAGGCCAGGCCGGCGCCCAGCAGCAGTGCCACCAGGATCAGCGGCACGTTGTGCAGCTCGGGCAGGAAGAAGGTGGCCACGGTGGCCAGCAGCATGCCCAGCCCTGCCCAGCGGATGCCGCTGCGTGCAGTCAGCGGCGAGGCCATGCGTTGAAGGCCGAGCAGGAACAGCGTGGCGGCGACCAGGTAGCTGGCCTTGACCAGCCAATCGAGCAGTTCGATGGTGCTGATGTTCAAGCCTGCGGCTCCTTCGGTTCGTCCTTGTCGCGCTTGGGCGCACTCGGCTTGAACATTTCCAGCATGCGTGCGGTGACCACGTAGCCACCGGCGGCATTGCCGGCACCGAGCACCACGGCCAGGAAGCCCAGTGCCTTTTCCAGCGGCGTCTGCGCGTGACCCAGCACCACCATCGCGCCGATCAGCACGATGCCGTGGATGAAGTTGGACCCCGACATCAGCGGGGTATGCAGGATCACCGGCACCCGCGAAATGATCACGTGGCCGGCAATGGCCGCCAGCATGAAGATGTACAGCGCTACGAACCCGTCACTCACTGGCAACGCTCCCGCTCTGTCTTCGTCGCCCCATCATAACCATGGGCTGAACCCGGCGCGCGCCCGGCGTCAACCAAAGCCGCGCTCACGCGTTGCCAATGGTGACCCCGAGCGAGGAACCGTACCCTGTGCTGGTGAGCAGCCCCCTCCCCCCGAGCGCCGAGACCGATGCCCTGCCGGCATCGCTGGAGGCGTTCCTGGCCAGCGTCGGCCCGCGTGCGTTCCGCTTCGCCGAGGCCGGCCTGCGCCAGCGCGAGGATGCGCTGGACGCGGTGCAGGATGCCCTGCTGCGCATGCTGGACTACGCCGACAAGCCGGCCGCCGAATGGGCACCGCTGTTCTGGAGCATCCTGCGCCGGCGGGTGATCGACCTGCAGCGCCGGCGCCGCTTCCGCCTGCCGTTCTGGCGTGACAACCAGGACGCCGACGGCGGCGAGATCGACTGGGCCGACCCCGGCCCCGACCCGTCGCAGGCGCATGAGCAACACCAGCAGTACCAGCAGCTGGTGCAGGCACTGCGCACCCTGCCCGCCCGCCAGCGCGAGGCCTTCACCCTGCGCGTGCTGCAGGACCTGGACGGGGCCACCACCGCCCGCGCCATGGGCTGCAGCGAAGGCGCGGTAAAAACCCATCTGGCACGCGCCCGGCAAGCGCTGCAGGACTACTTGGAGACCCACCCGTGAACCGCCCCCTGCCTTCCGATGACACCCTGCGCAGCCTGCACGCGCAGTCGCTGCAGGCGTTGTCGCCGGCGACGCTGGCACGGCTGCGCCAGGCCCGCCATGGCGCCGGCGCGGCCCATCGCGGGCGCTGGCGCTGGTGGCTGGCCAGCGCCTGTTCGCTGGTGGTGGCACTGGGTATCGGCCTGCAGTTCACTGGCCATGGCACGCTGACGGGCCCTGCGCCAGCACCGGTGCTGGCGGCAGTGGAAGACAACAGCGCGCTGTACGACGAGAATCCTGATCTGTACCTGTGGCTGGGCGACAACGACCTGGCGATGGAGTGAACCCATGTCCCGACTGCATACCCTGCCACTCTTGCTGGCCCTGTCGCTGTTGCCGGCCGTCCCGGCGCTGGCACAGAGCGCCGCACCCGCCCCTGCCCCGCGTCCCGTGCCGACCGCACCGCTGCCGGCATGGGAACAACTGAGCGACGCCCAGCGCGAATCCCTGCTGGCGCCGCTGCGCGACCGCTGGAACAGCGCCGACGCTGGCCAGCGCCAACGCATGCTCTCGCATGGCCAGCGTTGGCAATCGATGAGTCCGGAGGAACGCGACAAGGCCCGCCGTGGGCTACGCCGCTTTGAACACATGAGCCCGGAGCAGCGCGAGCAGGCGCGTGCCCTGTTCGGCCAGATGCGTGATTTGCCACCGGCGCAGCGCGACGCCCTGCGCGAGCGCTGGTCACAGATGACGCCGGAACAGCGCAAGGACTGGGTGCGGGAAAATCCGCCGCCGGCGAAGCCGCGGTAACACGGTAGCGCCGGGCCATGCCCGGCGGATCCAGTGCCTTCCGCTGCGCTCGCCGGGCATGGCCCGGCGCTACCGGGTCACGCCTGCCAGCGCGTCTTCGCCAGCAGCTCGTCGTCCCAGTCGAACGCCAGCTGCCCCTCACGCACGAACAACGCGACGAAATTCAGCAGGTTGCGCGCGTACATCTCGCTGGCCTGGGTCGCGCCGCGACTGGCCAGCCCCAGCAGGCCATCGATGGTCACGCCCTGGTGCTCGATGCACTCACCCGGCCGGGTCAGCGCGCAGTTGCCGCCACTTTCGGCGGCCAGATCAACGATCACGCTGCCGGTGGCCATGCCTTCCACCATTGCGGCAGTCACGATCGTCGGCGCCGGTCGCCCCGGTACCGCTGCGGTGCAGATCACCACATCCACGCTACGCAGATGGTCGGCCAGCCGGCGCTGCTGTTCGGCGCGCTCTTCATCGGTCAGCGCACGCGCGTAACCGCCTTCGCCTGCCGCGCTGACGCCCAGGTCGAGGAAACGCGCCCCCAGCGACTGTATCTGCTCGCGGGTTTCCGGACGCACGTCGAAACCTTCCACCTGCGCACCCAACCGGCGCGCGGTGGCGATGGCCTGCAGGCCGGCCACGCCGGCACCGATTACCAGAACCTTGGCCGGACGCACGGTTCCGGCTGCCGTGGTCAGCATCGGGAAGAAGCGCGGTGCGCGCTCGGCCGCGATCAGCGCGGCCTTGTAACCGGCCATGCCGGCCTGCGAACTGAGTACGTCCATCGCCTGCGCGCGGGTGGTGCGTGGCAGCTGCTGCAGGGGGAACAGGTGCAGGCGATCGTCAGCGGCCAATGCTGCAAGCGCCGGATCACTGGCCGGGGTCAGCAGTCCGACCACGCTGGCGGCGGGTTTGAGCTGCTCCAGCACCGCCGCCGGCGGCGCCTGCACGCACAGCAGGATGTCGATCTCGCCCCAACGGCTGGCGTCGAAGACCCGCGCGCCGGCATCATCATAGGCAGCATCGGTGAAACCGGCAGCAAGGCCGGCACCGGCTTCGTACCAGACGCTGACGCCCAGCGCGCCGAGCTTGCGCGCGGTTTCCGGCGTCAGTGCTACGCGCCGTTCACCCGGCGCGGACTCCTTGATCCCCAGCAACGCCACGGCCATGCAGGTCCCCGCTGATCGGTGTGTTTTCCCGATCCTAGCAGGCCGTCACTGCTCAGTGCAGGGTGGCGTTGCCCGGGTCCAGCCGATCGATCACGCCCTGCATGGCGCTGTCGAAGGCGCCGTCGTCAACGTGGGCACGCAGGCGGCCCAACCGCACCATCACCGCCAGTTCCTCCGGCGAAGCCACGCAGAAGCGCACGCCACGGCGGTTGACGAACAACAGGCGCGAGGAAATCGGGCTGACCCAGGACAGCTTGCCGGCCTGGACCTTGCCGTCCTTGTCGACGAAGTCCAGCCAGTTACCGATCTCCATGCGACGGAAGCGATCGGCGTCGGCATTGTCGAAGTCATCGGCGTCGATCTGACCGCTCAACTCCACTGCGGGCGACTCGGCCACCGGCGGCGCCGGCAATGCGACCTGCGGCAGCTCCGGCAGCGCGCGCTGCAGTTCCGGGCGCGACTCGGCGATGCCCTGCAACGTGTCATGCAAGGCGTCGATCGCCCCGGTAGCCGCATCGCCGTGCACGCCGACGCTGGCAAACACCTTGGCCAGCACCGGCTGCCAGGCCTGCAGCCACGGCTTGCCGACAATCTGCCGGCGTGCCTCGGCCACTTCCTCCAGGAGGCCGTCGCCGAGGCTCAATGCCTCGGCCACCGACGCGCCTTCTTCGCCCTCGCGCAGCAGCGCCAGGGTCAGGTGGTGCTGCCACGGCTGGCGCAGAAACTCGGCAATGGCCGGCGGCAGGGAAGCATCGCCGATGCGGCGGTCCAGTTCGGCGCCGGCACGGCTGCGAGCCATTTCCAGCTTTTCCTGGCCACGCTGCGTTTCGGCGGCGCGACGCTCGGCAATTTCCACGCGGCGGCGATGCTGCACGAGGAATTCGCGGAACTCTTCTTCCAGGGTCAGGAAGATGGCCAGGTTCTCGTTGAACTCGGCCACCAGGCGCTCGATGATTTCCTCGACCTTGGCCATCAGCATGCGCTCGGCCTGGCTCTCGCCGGTGTTGCCTTCGCAGGCCTCGGCCAGCGAGTTGAGCAGCTTGCGCGCCGGGTGGGTCTTCTGCACGAACATGCGGCGATCAAGCATGGCGACCTTGACGAAGGGCACCACCAGACGGCCGATCAGTTCGCGCGAGCGGCCCTCCAGCTCGCGTTCGTCCAGCATCACGTCGAACAACATGCCGACCAGGTCGATCGCATCTTCGTCCTGCGGATCCAACCGGCTCTGGCCGGGGTCGACGCCAAGCCGGGTGGCGCTGGACAGGACTTCGCTCTTCAGCCGCTGCGCCAGCGATTCGCCGTCCTCACCGATGGCTGCGCGCAGGGTCGCGCTGGGCGTGGCCTGCAGCAGCGACAACACCGACATCATCTCGCGCTGGCTCAACGGGCGATGCTGGCCAACTGCAACCTGTGCGGCCGACGTTGCATCCTCGCGCACATGGCGGGTCTGCTGCAGCAGTTCGTGCAGCGCTTCCAGCAGCATGCCCTGCTGGCCCACGTAGGCCTCGCCGGTTCCGCCGTCTTCGCCAGCCAGATGCTGCTGCATGTGGCCGCGGCGCTCGGACCAGCGTGCGGCGAAGCGCTGCGCCCACGCCGGTGCGGCCTGTTCGTCATCGCCGGATTCAGCATCGAAGCCCACGCCCTGACGCTGCTCGACCAGATCGTCCAGGCCTGAAGGCACGCGCGGCTCGGGCGCGGCTGACAACGGACGCTGCTGCGCCCCCATCTGCGACATCACCCCGGCAGCAGCCAGTTGTTCGTCCAGCTTCTCGTAGATGCGGCCCACCGGCGCGCGCAGGTCGCGCTCGCACAGCTTGATCAGCACCAGATGCACTTCCGGGGCCAGCTCGCAGCCGGCAAAGGCTTCGTGGATGGCCACGCCCAGGTGCTCGGGGCTGATCGGGTTGTGGTCGGCATCCAGTTCGGGTCCACCGATCAGCCGGCCCAGGCGGCGATCCAGCCGCGCCAGCACCGGCTTGAAGTCGCGCAGCAGCACGGTGGCGAAGTTGCGCACCGCCAGCCGCGATTCCAGTACGTGTTCATCCAGCAGGCTGAGGCTGTCCTCGGCCGGACCCGACAGGGTCGCCTCGGCCGACAGCGGCTCACCGTTGGCCAACGCATCCCAGGCCAGCTGCAGGTGGCTGGCGAAGGCGGCAGCAATGTCCTCGCGGCGGCGGCGCAGTTCGCGCATCGCATCAAGGAACAACAGCTGCGACGAGCCGGCATTGCCGGCACGGTCGAACAGGGCATCGTCGAAACGCGCCAGTGCGGCCCCGAAGGCCTGGCACAGGGCAGGCAGGACCACCTCCCGGGCACGCTGGAGCTGTGCCGGGTCACGGCCCGGCGATCCCATCGGTGTGGGCGCGCTCATCATTCGGGAAGGCTCCCCACCTTCTCTGGTTCGACAGACAGCATGGACATCGCGACGACCGGTACACCCCATGTACCGGTACGTCGATGGTAGGCCGGCCAGCCCATCACGGACAGTGAAACAGTCCTCACTTCAAACCTCATGACCGGCGGCCCGGCAAGATAGATATCGTAAGCCGTGCAAGGCCTGCGAGGCGAGGGGAAGCGGCCGTCCTTTTCCCGCCAGTGGCATGACGTTCATCACAGTTTGATATTCAAGGTCCGGACGCGACACAAACGGCGTCTTTGACCACCCCGACTATAATCAAACACCCGTGATGACCGGTTCAGACTCCATGCCCGACCCCGCCGCCCTGCTCGCCCTGGATGCCCGCCGCTCAGTGCCCTCGCGGCAACTGGGCGAGCCTGGACCGGACCCGGCTACTCTGCAGCGGATGCTGGTCTCCGCGGTGCGTGTGCCTGACCACGGCAAGCGCGTGCCGTTCCGCTTCCTGAAGATCGCTGGCGATGCACGTCACACTCTGGGCGACTTCCTGGCAGAGCGCAGCCGCCAGCGCGACCCGCACGCGGGCGACGCCGTGTTCGAGAAAGACCGCCAGCGTTTCAGCCATGCGCCGTTGGTGATCGTGGTGGTGACCAGCCCGCGCCCGGACCCGAAGGTGCCCGAGCAGGAACAGCTGATGACCGCCGGCTGCGTCTGCTTCGCCCTGCTGCAGGCCGCGCAGGCGCTGGGCTTCGGTGCGCAATGGCTGACCGCATGGATGGCCTTCGATCCAGCCGTGCATGCCCATCTGGGCTTGGCCGAGGGCGAGGGCATCGCCGGCTTCATCCACATCGGCACGCCGAAGGCCGAAGTGCCCGAGCGCGAGCGCCCCGACGCCGCCGCCCTGCTGCAGGACTGGACCGGGCAGTGAGCGCCGTAAGTGTTCCGCCGGTGCCGCCGCCGCTTTATCTGGTCGATGCCAGCATCTATGTGTTCCGCGCCTGGCATTCGCTGCCGGACGAGTTCCAGGACAGCCAGGGCTGGCCGACCAACGCCGTGCACGGCTTCGCCCGCTTCCTGCTGGACCTGCTCGAGCGCGAACGCCCCCGGCACATCGCCATCGCCTTCGACGAGGCGCTGGACAGTGGCTTCCGCCATCGCCTGTATGCGGCCTACAAGGCCAACCGCGACCCGGCGCCGGAAGCGCTGAAGCGCCAGTTCGTGCACTGCAAGGCCCTGTGTGCGGCGCTGGGCCTGGTGGTGCTGGCACACCACGATTACGAAGCCGACGACCTGATCGGCAGCGCGCTGCACCAGCACCGGCACAGCCATCGCGGCCTGATCATCTCCGCCGACAAGGACCTGTCGCAGCTGCTGCTGGACCACGATGAGCAGTGGGATTACGCACGCAACCAGCGCTGGAACGTAGCCGGGGTGAAGGCGCGGCACGGCGTGCATGCGCACCAGATCGCCGATTACCTCGCGCTGTGCGGCGATGCGGTGGACAACATTCCCGGCATCAGCGGCGTGGGCGCCAAGTCGGCGGCGGTACTGCTGGCCCATTTCGGCAGCCTGGACGCGTTGTACGAACGCCTGGACGAAGTGCCCTTCCTGCGCCTGCGCGGCGCCGCCCAGATGGCCGTGCGCCTGCGCGAACAGCGCGAGCACGCCCAGCTCTGGCGGCAGCTGACCACCATTGCCCTGGACGCGCCGCTGGAAGGCTGCCAGCCCGGCCTGCTGCGGCAGTCAGCCGACCCGGAACTGCTGGGCGGCCTGTGCCAGGCGCTGCGCTTCGGCCCGCTGACCCGCCGCCGCCTGTTCAGCGCCGCAGGCGTGAACGATCCCGGTGCTGCCACCGCAGCCGGCATGTCCGACCCTTTCCCCACTTCCAGCGAGCCCGCATGAGCCAGAGAAACACCGAAGCACCGCGCGTCGTTTACGAAGGCAAGTACCAGCGCATGGTCGTGCGTGGCACCTGGGAATACAGCGAACGCACCCACGCCGGTGGCCTGGCGGCGATCATCATCGCCGTTACCCCGGAGGACAAGGTGCTGTTCGTCGAACAGTTCCGCGTGCCGCTGCAGGCGCCCACCATCGAGATGCCGGCCGGCCTGGTCGGCGACGTCGATGCCGGCGAATCGATCGAGGTCTCGGCCGTACGCGAACTGGAAGAAGAAACTGGCTGGACCGCCGATCACGCCGAAGTGCTGATGATCGGCCCGACGTCCTCCGGCGCCAGCAGCGAGAAGATCGCCTTCGTCCGTGCCACCGGCCTGCGCCGGATCGGCGAAGGTGGAGGCGATGACAGCGAGGACATCACCGTGCACGAGATCCCGCGTGCACAGGCGGCGGCGTGGCTGGTGCAGAAGATGGGCGAAGGCTACGAGCTGGACGCCAAGCTCTGGGCCGGCCTGTGGATGATCGAGCATCACCTGGACGGGCGCCCACGTGGCTGACGCCGACCTGCACTCACTACCGGCGCTGCTGGGTGCCGGTGATCCTGCGATCTACACGATCCACCGGCCGCAGGGCGCTTCGCCGTACCTGCTGCTGGCCGACCACGCCGGCCAGCAGGTGCCGCGCGCCCTCGCCGGCCTGGGCTTGCCGCAGGTCGAACTGGATCGCCACATCGGCTGGGACATCGGCATTGCCGGCACCACCCGCGCACTGGCCGAACGGCTGGATGCCTGGGCAATCGAACAGACCTATTCGCGGCTGCTGATCGACTGCAACCGCCCGCTGGCCTCGCCGACGCTGATTCCGGAAGTGAGCGACCACACCGTGGTACCGGGCAACGCCGGGCTGTCGGCGGCGCAGCGGCAGCAGCGCATTGATGCTGTCCACGCGCCGTACCACGCACGCATCGACGCGGAACTGGACGCACGCCGCGATGCCGGTCGCCCCACCCTGCTGGTCATGATGCACAGCTTCACCCCGGCGATGAACGGCGCACAGCGACCGTGGCATGCCGGCGTGCTGTACCACCAGGACACGCGTTTTGCCCATGCCTTGCTGCAGGCACTGCGCGAGGAAGGCGATCTGGTGGTGGGTGACAACGAACCGTATTCGGTCAGCAGCACCAGCGACTACGCGGTACCTGTGCATGGCGAGGGCCGCGGTCTGGTGCATGTGGAACTGGAAATCCGCCAGGATCTGATCGCCGATGCCGCCGGGCAGCTGGCGTGGGCGCAGCGGCTGGCGCGGATCTTCAGCGCGTTGCAGCCGCAGTTGCTGGCATTGGGTTGAACGCGCGTGGATCCATCCGGGGTTGGTAGTGCCGGCCGCTGGCCGGCAACCTCAGGGTAGTTGGATCATTGTGTTTGCCGGCCAGCGGCCGGCACCACTACTGTTGCCGGGCGCAGGCCCAGCGCGATGACCACGCCGAACGCGGCGAACAGCGCGGCGCCGTACTGTGCATTGACCATGCCCTGCAGCGCATCAGGACTGGTTGCCGCCTGAGTGCCGCGCGCGGCGTTGGCCACCATCACCAGTACCGCCAGTCCCAACGCGCCGCCGATCTGCTGTGCGGTGGCGGCCATGCCGGACGCCACACCCTGCTGCGGCCCCGGCACGCCGTGCCCGGCCACGATCCACATCGCCGTCCAGCTCATGCCCTGGCCCACGCTGAGCACCACGATGCCCGGCAGCAGCGGCCAGTAGCTGGCGCCATGCGGCATCGCCAGCGCCACCGCGGTGATGCCGATGGCACCGGCGGCGAAGCCCCAGGCCAGCACCTGCCGTGGCGAACGGCGCCGCAGCATGCGTTCGGCAATGCGGATGCCGAAGGTGCACACCAATGTCGGCAGCAGGAAGGCCATGCCGGCCTGCAGCGGGCTCCAGCCATAACCATCCTGGAAGTAGAGCGCCAGGAAGTAGTACTGCACGCCATAGCTGCTCATGAAGGCGAAGGTCAGACCGAGCGCCGCGCGCAGGCCGGGCAAGCGCAGCAGCGCGAACTGCATCAGCGGGTCACGGCTGCGCTTTTCGATCTGCACGAACACCGTCAACAGTACGGCTGACAGCAGCAGGCAGATGAGCGTGGCCGGCGCAGTCCAGCCCCATTCCGGGCCCTGCACCAAGGTGGTAACCAGCAGGCTGCCGCCGGCGGTGACGGTGAGGCAACCGGCCAGGTCGAAGGAACGGCCGTGCACGCGCGGGCCGTCGGCCGGCAGCCACGCACCGGCAGCAAGCGCGCAGGCGGTGGCCAGCGGCACGATCACCGCCAGCACTGCCGGCCAGCCGAACGCCTGGGTCAGCACGCCACCAAGCAGCGTGCCCAGCGCCAGACCAACTGCGCTGGCCATGCTCCAGATCGCCAGCGCACGATTGCGCACCGGGCCTTCGGCGTACAACGTGTTGATCAGCGCCAGCGTGGCCGGGAACAGCAGCGCCGCCCCGACGCCTTGCGCGGCGCGCGCGATGATCAACAGCGTGGCATTCGGCGCCAGCGCGCCGAGCAGCGAGGCCAGCGCGAACAGCAGCATGCCCAGCCGGTAGAAGCGACGGCGGCCAATCAGGTCGGCGGCGCGCCCGCCCAGCAGCAGGCTGCCACCGAAGGCCACGGTGTAGGCACTGACCACCCATTGCAGCTGCTGCGCATTGATCTGCAGCGCGCGCCCCATGTCATGCAGGGCGACGAAAATGATGGTGGCATCCAGGGCGATGATCAGCTGGGCGGTGGCGAGCAGGGTCAGCGCCCAGCGCGGGTATTTGAGGGGAGGCATCGGCGGTCTGGCACGGTGGGGGAACGCAGTCTCATTGATGCAGCCCAATCAATAAACCCCTAAGCGACCATATCTGTCATGATTTTCAGCATGAATGCAGCATCGATGGACCTCAACGCAGTGCGCATGTTGGTGCGGGTGGCCGAAGCCCGCAGCTTCACCGTGGCCGCCGGCCAGCTCGGCCTGAGCCAATCCGGCCTGTCGCGCGCGATCGGGCGGCTGGAGGCCAGCCTGGGAGTGAAGCTGCTGCAGCGGAACACCCGCAACGTGGCACTGACTCCGGACGGCCGCCAATTCGTCGAACAGGTGTCGCCGCTGCTGGCCGGCCTCGACGATGCCGAGCGGCAGTTGGCCGACCGTCCGTGCACGCCCTCAGGCACGCTGAAGATCAGCGCGCCGTCGATGTTCGGGCGCAGGGTGCTGGTGCCTTTGCTTGGGCCGTTGCTGCAGCAGCATCCGCACCTGCAGGTGGAAGCGGTGCTCAGCGACCGCCTGGTGGATCTGGTGGAGGAAGGCTTCGACGCCGCCCTGCGCACCGGCACCATCGCTGATCAGCGCATGGTGGCGCGTCCGTTGAAGCCACTGCGCTGGGTGACGGTGGCAAGCCCGGGTTACCTGACCCGCTGCGGCGCGCCGGTCGATGTGGCGGCGCTACAGGATCACGCCTGCCTGGCGGTGCGCAACCTGCGCAGCGGCCGGCTGGTGGACTGGCAGTTCCTGCAGGACGGGCAGCTGCGCGAGGTCACGCCGCCGACGCGGATGGTGTTTGACTGCGGCGACCCGTTGGTGGAGGCAGCGATTGCGGGCATCGGCATCGTGCAGGTGATGGATTTCGCGGTGGCCGATGCGCTGGCCGACGGCCGCCTGCAACGCGTGCTGCAGCCGTTCGAAGGCCGCAGCCGCGCGCTGTCGCTGATCTATCCGCCTTCGCGGCAGCATTCACCGAAACTGCAGGTGCTGGCCGACGCGTTGCTGGCCGGGGATTGGTAGATCCACGCCTTGCGTGGATGAGCGTTGGCAGCGCCGGGCCATGCCCGGCGAGCCGCATTGCGGCGGCGGAATGGAATGCAGCCAGGCATGGCCCGGCGCTACCGGCAAGGCGTTGCCGGCCAGCGGCCGGCACTACCTGCAATCAGGCGAAGCTGTCCGTCGCGCGCACCAGCGCGTCCACGTTCTCGGCTTCGAACGCCGAGTGACCCGAGGCCGGGGTGATCTCCAGCTTCGCCTTCGGCCAGACCTTGGTGAGGTCCCAGGCGTTGGCCAGCGGGCAGACCACGTCGTAGCGGCCATGCACGATCACGCCCGGAATATCGGCGATGCGGTGCGCGTCGCGCAGCAGCTGGTCTTCCACCTCGAAGAAACCACCGTTGACGAAGTAGTGGTTCTCGATGCGGGCAAACGCCAGCGCGAAGTGCGGGTCCTCATGGCTGTTGATGAAGTCGTCATCCACATGCAGGAAGCTGGTCGCGCCTTCCCACACCGCCCACGCCTTTGCCGCTTCCAGGCGGGTGGTTTCGTCTTCACTGGTCAGGCGGCGGTGGAAGGCCGAGATCAGGTCATGACGTTCCACCGACGGGATCGGCTTCAGGTAGTGCTCCCACGCATCCGGGAACAGGCGGTTGGCGCCTTCCTGGTAGAACCATTCCAGCTCCCAGCGACGCAGCATGAAGATGCCGCGCAGGACCAGTTCGGTCACTCGCTGCGGATGGGTTTCGGCGTAGGCCAGCGCCAGGGTCGAGCCCCAGCTGCCGCCGAACACCTGCCAGCGATCGACCTTCAGATGCTCGCGCAGCTTCTCGATATCGGCGACGAGGTCCCAGGTGGTGTTGTCCACCAGGTCGGCGTGCGGGATGGAACGACCGGCGCCGCGCTGGTCGAACAGGATGATGCGGTACTTGGACGGGTCGTGGAACTGGCGCATTTTGTCGCTGCAACCACCGCCCGGGCCACCGTGCAGCATCACCACCGGCTTGCCGTCCGGGTTGCCGCACTGTTCGAAGTACAGCGTGTGGCGGTCGTCGACCTTCAGGGTGCCGACGTCGTAGGGGGTGATGGCGGGGTACAGCGTACGCATGCTTGCAGCTCCAGGGTGATGCCCTGCCGGGGCAGGAGAACCTCCATTCTAGGCCGGACGCTGGCCCAGGGTGATCCGGTCGCGCTGCTCCAGGTCCTGCACGGTCTGCACATCGGTGAAACCCGCCGCCTCGAACAGCGCGCGGATCGCGGCGCCCTGGTCCCAACCGTGCTCGATCAGCAGCCAGCCGCCGGGCAGCAGGTGGGCCTGGCCACCATCGACGATGCGGCGGATGTCGTCCAGGCCATCCACGCCGGAAGACAGTGCGGTGGCCGGTTCAAAACGCAGGTCGCCCTGTTCCAGGTGCGGATCATCGCTGGCGATATACGGGGGATTGCTGGCGATCAGGTCGAAGCGCGCGCCCTGCAGCGGCGCATACCAGTCGTACCCGCCCTCGGCGAAGCGGACGTTGCGCAGCTCATGGCGGGCCGCATTGCGCGCAGCCACAGCCAGTGCACCCGGGCTGGCATCGGTGGCCAGCACCTGGGCCTGTGGCCGCTCGCTGGCCAGGGCCAGAGCGATGGCACCGCTGCCGGTACCGAGGTCGGCCAGCTGCAGCGTGCGTTCCGGCGGCAGGCGCTCCAGCGCCAGCTCGACCAGCAGTTCGGTCTCCGGTCGCGGAATCAGGGTGGCCGGGTCGACTTCCAGATCCAACGTCCAGAAACCGCGGCGGCCGGTCAGATAGGCCACCGGCTCGCCGGCCACGCGGCGTGCCAGCAACGCTTCGAAGGCAGCCTGATCGGCGGTGGCCAGCGGATCGGTGGCATGCGCGAACAGCCAGCTGCGTGGGCGGTCCAGCACGTGCAGCAGCAGCAGTTCGGCCTCGTGGCGGGCCTCTACGCCGCCGAGGCGGGCACTGGCCTCGGCCACGACCTGGCGCAGGGAGGGTTCGGGTTGGAAAGGCATTCCGCAATTGTAGAGCCGAGCCCATGCTCGGCTGCTGTTCGCGGTAGACCCAGCCGAGCGTGGCTCGACGCTACAAAAACCTGCGATCCGTTCAGGTTCCGCCGGAGGGAATAAGGAGGGGCTATCGGCCCCTTTCCATGCCTTGGGAAGATTTCTCTTGTCACACAGGCAGTTGCAGGATGAGGGTGGCAAGGTTCAGTGTCAGCTCGTGGCCTTTTGATAGGCTGAACCTATCAAATAGATGCAATCAATGGATTGTTCTTATCGATAGCGAGCCGGTAACCTAGGTCCTGTCGATTCACCCACTCCCCTTCACCCAGAGGAAAAACGATGTCCCTGATCAACACCCAGATCCAGCCGTTCGAAGCCAATGCTTACCTGAATGGCGAGTTCATCAAGGTTTCCGACAGCACCCTGAAGGGCCAGTGGTCGGTCCTGATCTTCATGCCGGCCGCCTTCACCTTCAACTGCCCGACCGAGATCGAAGACGCCGCTGACCATTACGCCGAGTTCAAGAAGGCCGGCGCCGAGGTCTACATCGTCACCACCGACACCCACTTCTCGCACAAGGTGTGGCACGAAACCTCGCCGGCTGTCGGCAAGGCCCAGTTCCCGCTGGTCGGCGATCCGACCCACCAGCTGACCAACGCCTTCGGCGTGCACATTCCGGAAGAAGGCCTGGCCCTGCGCGGCACCTTCATCATCAACCCGGAAGGCGTGATCAAGACCCTGGAGATCCACTCCAACGAGATCGCCCGTGACGTCTCCGAGACCCTGCGCAAGCTGAAGGCTGCCCAGTTCACCGCCGCCAACCCGAACCAGGTGTGCCCGGCAAAGTGGAAGGAAGGCGAGAAGACCCTGACCCCGTCGCTGGACCTGGTCGGCAAGATCTAAAGCAGTACCGGCCTGCCGTGGCCCCACGCCACGGCGCGCCTTTCATCCCCGTGCCGGTCCCCCCGCCGGCGTGGGGGTGAACCCAAGACAGCCAACGCTCGCCCGCCTTGGCCAGCCAGCCCCTTCCACGGTCGCTGTCTTGGGTTCACCCCTACCCCCTGCTGGTCCGCTACCTTCTACAGCGGTGCCACGCCCCCTGTTTGCCTGAAGCCAGGAGATGACCCGATGTTGGACGCCAACCTGCAGTCGCAGCTGAAGACCTATCTGGAGCGCGTGACCCGCCCGATCCAGATCACCGCGCACGCCGATGACGGCGCCAAGTCGCAGGAAATGCTGGAACTGCTGCAGACCCTGGACAGCCTGTCGGACAAGATTTCGCTGCAGGTGCTGCGCGATGGCCAGGGCCGCGTGCCGTCCTTCGACCTCGGCACCCCGGGCCAGGACATCCACCTGACCTTCGCCGGCCTGCCGATGGGCCACGAGTTCACCTCGCTGGTGCTGGCACTGCTGCAGGTCGGCGGCCATCCGTCCAAGGCCACCGCCGAGTTGATCGAGCAGGTGCAGAATCTGGAAGGCGACTACAGGTTCGAAACCTACTTCTCGCTGTCCTGCCAGAACTGCCCGGACGTGGTGCAGGCGTTGAACCTGGCCGCGGTGCTCAACCCGCGCATCCAGCACGTAGCCATTGACGGCGCCCTGTTCCAGGACGAAGTCGAGAAGCGCGAGATCATGTCGGTGCCGACCGTGTACCTCAACGGTGAAGTGTTCGACCAGGGCCGCATGACCCTGGAGCAGATCGTGGCCAAGCTGGACACCAATGCCAGCAAGCGCGATGCCGAGAAGATCGCCGCCAAGGACGCCTTCGACGTTCTGGTGGTGGGCGGTGGCCCGGCCGGCGCCGCAGCGGCGATCTACGCCGCGCGCAAGGGCATCCGTACCGGCATCGCCGCCGAGCGTTTCGGTGGCCAGGTGCTGGACACCATGGCGATCGAGAACTTCATTTCGGTGAAGGAGACCGAAGGCCCGAAGCTGGCCACGGCGCTGGAACAGCACGTGCGCGAGTACGAAGTGGACATCATGAACCTGCAGCGCGCCAGCGCGCTGGTGCCGGCCGGTGAAGACGGCCTGGTGCAGGTGCAGCTGGAAAACGGCGCGGTGCTGAAGTCGCGTTCGGTGATCCTGTCCACCGGCGCACGCTGGCGCCAGATGAACGTGCCGGGCGAAGACCAGTACCGCAACAAGGGCGTGGCCTACTGCCCGCACTGCGATGGCCCGTTGTTCAAGGGCAAGCGCGTGGCGGTGATCGGCGGCGGCAACTCCGGCGTGGAGGCAGCCATCGATCTGGCTGGCATCGTGTCGCATGTAACCCTGCTGGAATTCGATTCCAGCCTGCGCGCCGATGAAGTGCTGCAGAAGAAGCTGCGCAGCCTGGCCAATGTCACCGTGCTGACCAGCGCACAGACCACCGAAGTGCTGGGCGACGGCAGCCGCGTCACCGGCCTGGTCTACAAGGACCGCGTCGGCGGCGACGCCCACCGCGTCGAGCTGGAAGGCATCTTCGTGCAGATCGGCCTGCTGCCCAACACCGAGTGGCTGAAGGATGTGGTGGCGCTGTCGCCGCGTGGCGAGGTGGTCATCGATGATCGCGGCCAGACCAATCTGCCGGGCGTGTTCGCCGCTGGCGATTGCACGACGGTACCCTACAAGCAGATCATCATTGCCATGGGTGCCGGTTCGACCGCCGCATTGAGTGCGTTCGACCACCTGATCCGCTCGTCGGTGAGCAGCAGCAGTGGTGCTGTTGCTGAAGCTGCCTGATCCATCGTTCCCAGATCACCGGGAACATTGTCTGCCTGTCGGGTAACCATGCCGTCAGCCGGTCCGTTACCCCTGGGGTGTAAGGATGAACCTACGTGATCTGAAGTACCTGGTAGCCCTGGCCGACCACAAGCATTTCGGCCGGGCTGCCGCCTCCTGCTTCGTCAGCCAGCCGACGCTGTCCACGCAGATCCGCAAGCTGGAAGAAGAGCTGGGCCTGCCGCTGGTGGAACGCGCACCGCGCAAGGTGATGCTGACCCCGGCCGGCCAGGAAGCGGCGGCACGGGCACGCGTGATCGTGTCCGAGGTGGAACAACTGAAGGAAGCCGCACGTCGCAGCCGCGATCCGGAAGCCGGTACGGTGCGCCTGGGGATCTTCCCGACCCTCGGTCCGTACCTGCTGCCGCATGTGATTCCGCGCATCCGCGATCGCTTCCCGGAGCTGGAACTGCTGTTGGTCGAGGAAAAGAGCGATGTGCTGCTGGACCGCCTGCGCGAAGGCAAGCTCGACGCTGCGCTGCTGGCACTGCCGGTGATCGACGACCAGCTGCATGCCGAGTTCCTGTTCGAGGAACCGTTCCTGCTGGCTGTTTCCGGGCGCCACCCGCTGGCCCGCCGCGAACATCTGGACGTGCAGGAACTTGCCACGCAGAAGCTGCTGCTGTTGGAAGACGGGCATTGCCTGCGCGACCAGGCACTGGAAGTCTGCCGCCTGTTCGGTGCCAACGAGAAGTCCGAGTTCCGCGCCACCAGCCTGGAAACGCTGCGGCAGATGGTCGCTGCCGACGTCGGCATCACCCTGCTGCCGAGCCTGTCGGTGCAGCCGCCGGTGCCGCGCTCGAACAACATCCGCCTGCTCGACTTCACCGGCGAAGGCCGCCCCAGCCGCCGCATCGCCATGATCTGGCGCCGCAGCTCGGCCATGAACGACTTCCTGATGGAGCTGGCCGACCAGTTCAAGCGCCTGCCACAGGCGCTGTTCACCCTTGATGCGTTGAATGCCACCAGCGACGCGACCGCCTTGCCCGGCCCCGCGCTGAACGGCTGATCCCCCGCAGCACCGGCCCGGAATCGGTGGGAGTCGATTCCGGTCGCATTTGTCCCCACAATACAGACAGGCGGCGCCAGCAGGTGCCGCCTTTTGCATGGCTTTCAACCAAGGAGCTTCATCATGAACACCGCCAGCGGCCTGCCGCCGTCGATCACCGTTTCTACCTTCGACATGGACCGCCTGGACGCCATGCTCGAATCCCCTGCGCTGAGCCAGACGCCTGCCGCGCTCGCGCTTGCCGAAGAACTCAACCGTGCCACCGTGCTGGCACCGGACCAGATTCCCGAAGGCATCGTCATGATGCATTCGCGCGTGGAGTGCGAAGATGAAGTGTCGGGCGAGAAGCACGTCCTGACCCTGGTCTTCCCCCGCGAAGCCAACGTCGATGAAGGCAAGGTTTCCGTGCTGGCCCCGGTCGGCAGTGCCCTGCTTGGTCTGGCCATCGGCCAGAGCATCGACTGGAATGCGCCCGGCGGCCGCAAGCTGCGCCTGCGCGTGACTGCGGTCCACAACGACCGCCCCTGATTACCGCTGCGCACCGCGCGCGATTCGATCCCCCTGCACCAGGAGCCGTAATGAGTACCCCGTCCAAACTGTCCCAGCTGCGCGAACTGTCCGTGGTCGTTGCCGATACCGGTGACTACGAGGCAATCAAGCGCCTGCAGCCGGTGGACTGCACCACCAACCCGACCCTGGTGAAGAAGGCGCTGGACCTGCCGGTGTACGCCGAGCTGATCGAACGCGAACTGGCCTGGGGCCGCCAGCAGGGTGGCGACCGCGAAGCCGTGGTGCATGCCGTGGCCGACCGCCTGACCATCGGCGTCGGCGCGCTGCTGAGCACGCTGGTGCCGGGCCGCGTGTCCACCGAAGTGGACGCCGACCAGGCCCACGACACCGCTGCCACCGTGGCCAAGGCCCGCCAGTTCATCCAGATGTACGCCGATGCAGGCGTGCCGCGCGAGAAGATCCTGATCAAGATCGCCGCGACCTGGGAAGGCGTGGAAGCCGCGCGCGTGCTGCAGGCCGAAGGCATCGACTGCAACCTGACCCTGATCTTCAACCCGACCCAGGCGCTGGCCTGCAGCGAAGCCGGCGCGTTCCTGATCTCGCCGTTCGTGGGCCGCATCCTGGACTGGTACGTGGCCAACGGCCAGACCCCGGCGAACATCGACGAGGACCCGGGTGTGGTGTTCGTGCGCGGGGTGTACGCCGAATTCAAGCGCCGCGGTTCGCCGACCGTGGTGATGGGCGCCTCGTTCCGTTCGACCGCGCAGATCGAAGCGCTGGCCGGCTGCGACCGCCTGACCATTTCGCCGGACCTGCTGGAGAAGCTCGACGCCGACCACGGCGCGCTGCCGCGCAAGCTGGTGGCCGGTGCCGCTGAAGCGGTGCAGGTGACGCCGATCGACGCGGCAAAGTTCGCAGCCGACCTGGCCGCCGATCCGATGGCGACCGAGAAGCTGGCGACGGGTATCGATGCGTTTGCCAAGGATCTGCAGGCGCTGCGCGAGCGCATTCGCTCGGAACTGTGATTCCAGCCAACGGCTGAGCCCCTCGTGGCGGGGGGCTATGAGCAAAAGCCGCGCTTGGCCGGGCGGGTTGGCAGGACCGTTGGCGCCATGGGCCCGAGGCATGCCTCGGGCGGGTTGGGCAGGACGCCCAACCCCGGTCTTGCCGTGTGCGCAGGACAGCGCACACGAGCAAGGCGCCATCGAGCCCCCAGGGGTGAGGGCGCTTTGCTTGCGAAGCACTGCTTCGCAAGCGCCCGAACGCCCAGCCGCCAGCGGCTGGGCCGGACCCCGGAGGGGGTTCACGGCGTGTCCTGCCAACCCACACCGCCCCGCCCAACCCACAGAAACCCAGAACCGCTTTGGCTTTGGCTTTGGCTTCTGCCCGCCGCAGGCGGACCACCGCGCGTCAGCGCGGCGCCTCCACATCCAACCCGATCGGGCAGCTCACGCCGGTGCCGCCGATGCCGCAGTAGCCGTTCGGGTTCTTGGCCAGGTACTGCTGGTGATAGTCCTCGGCGTAGTAGTACTCCGGCGCCGGGTACACGATCTCGGTGGTGATCGGGCCGTAGCCGGCCGCATCCAGCTGGGCCTGGTAAGCCTCGCGGCTGGCCAGCGCGGCGGCGTACTGGGCCTCGTCGGTGGCGTGGATCGCCGAGCGGTACTGGGTACCGGTGTCGTTGCCCTGGCGCATGCCCTGGGTCGGGTCGTGGCTTTCCCAGAACAGCTGCAGCAACCGTTCCAGGCTCACCACCGCCGGGTCGAACACCACCTGCACCACTTCGGTATGCCCGGTCAGGCCCGAGCAGACCTCTTCGTAGGTCGGGTTCGGGGTGATGCCACCGGCATAGCCCACGGAGGTGCTGTACACGCCCGGTTCGGTCCAGAACTTGCGCTCGGCGCCCCAGAAGCAGCCCAGCGCGAAACGGATCTGCTGCAGGCCGGCAAAACGGTCCTTCAGCGGATGGCTGTTCACGAAATGCTGGTTGCTGTGCAGCGGCAACGGCTGCTCTCGGCCCGGCAGCGCCTCTTCCGCGCGCGGCAGGCGCTGCTTGAAGGCGCCGATGCCAAGGATGCCCTGTCCGATTCCCAACATGATGCGCTCCTACGCCGGAAGGCCGGCAATGTCGTCTGCATCTGAAATGGGGTCGTCCGGGGCGTGGCCCAAGTCCAGCGCGGCCACGATGTCCTCGGCCTGCGGCCGTGCCGCATCAGGGATGCCCACCCGCAGCACGCCGAACAACGGCAGCTCGCCCATGCCGCCCAGCAACGACTCGCCGAACACAAAGGCCGGGATGCCGGCATCCTCCAGCGCGTGCTTGACCAGGTGGGCGTCGAACAGGTTGTCGGCCTTGTACACGATGTGCATGCGGCGGCTCCGTGGGACAGGATTCCAGCATACGCCCGGGGGCTGAATGGTGGTGGTGACGGCGCATGACCGTTCTGCCGGCCAGCGGCCGGCACTACCCATCTGTACGTCGATCCACATTTCGCCGGCCGCTGGCCGGCAACCCCGATCGCCACCGGGCAGCCCCGCCCCTTACGCGCTAAACTGTTGGTCTTTCTGCCTTTCTCTTCGCCGACTCATGTCCGAGCACACCCCCGCCAGCCCCGAGACCCCCGCCGACAGCCACGAAAAGCGCGATTTCATCCGCCAGATCGTGCGCGAGGACCTGGCCAGCGGAAAGCACCAGGCGATCAAGACCCGCTTCCCGCCAGAGCCCAACGGCTACCTGCACATCGGCCATGCCAAGTCGATCTGCCTGAACTTCGGCATCGCCGGCGAGTTCAGCGGCGTCTGCAACCTGCGCTTCGACGACACCAACCCGGCCAAGGAAGATCCGGAATACGTGGCCGCGATCCAGGACGACGTGCGCTGGCTGGGCTTCGAGTGGAACGAGCTGCGCCACGCCTCGGACTACTTCCAGACCTATTACCTGGCCGCCGAGAAGCTGATCGCCGACGGCAAGGCCTATGTCTGCGACCTGTCGGCCGAGGAAGTGCGCGCCTACCGCGGCACCCTGACCGAGCCGGGCCGCCCGTCGCCGTGGCGCGACCGCAGCGTCGAGGAAAACCTCGATCTGTTCCGTCGCATGCGTGCCGGCGAGTTCCCCGATGGCGCGCGCACCGTGCGCGCGAAGATCGACATGGCCAGCGGGAACATCAACCTGCGCGATCCGGCCCTCTACCGCATCAAGCACGTCGAGCACCAGAACACCGGCAACGTGTGGCCGATCTACCCGATGTACGACTTCGCGCACGCGCTGGGCGATTCGATCGAGGGCATCACCCACTCGCTGTGCACGCTGGAATTCGAAGACCACCGCCCGCTGTACGACTGGTGCGTGGACAACGTCGATTTCGCCCATGACGACGCGCTGACCCAGCCACTGGTCGACGCCGGCCTGCCGCGCGAAGCGGCCAAGCCGCGCCAGATCGAGTTCTCGCGCCTGAACATCAACTACACGGTGATGAGCAAGCGCAAGCTGATGGCGCTGGTCACCGAACAGCTGGTGGACGGCTGGGAAGACCCGCGCATGCCGACCCTGCAGGGCCTGCGTCGCCGTGGCTATACCCCGGCCGCGATGCGCCTGTTCGCCGAGCGCGTGGGCATCAGCAAGCAGAATTCGCTGATCGACTTCAGCGTGCTGGAAGGCGCGCTGCGCGAAGACCTGGACAGCGCCGCACCGCGTCGCATGGCGGTGGTCGATCCGGTCAAGCTGGTACTGACCAACCTGCCGGAAGGCCATGAAGAGCAGCTGACCTTCAGCAACCACCCGAAGGACGAGAGCTTCGGCAGCCGCGAAGTGCCGTTCGCACGCGAGGTGTGGATCGACCGTGAGGACTTCGCCGAAGTGCCGCCGAAGGGCTGGAAGCGCCTGGTGCCGGGTGGCGAAGTGCGCCTGCGCGGCGCCGGCATCATCCGCTGCGACGAAGTGATCAAGGATACCGACGGCACCATCACCGAGCTGCGCGGCTGGCTGGATCCGGAATCGCGTCCGGGCATGGAAGGCGCCAACCGCAAGGTCAAGGGAACCATCCATTGGGTCAGCGCCGTGCATGGCGTGCCGGCCGAGATCCGCCTGTACGACCGCCTGTTCTCGGTGCCGAACCCGGACGACGAATCGGAAGGCAAGACCTATCGCGACTACCTCAATCCGGAATCGCGCCGCACTGTCACCGGCTATGTCGAGCCGGCCGCAGCCAGCGCCGCGCCGGAGCAGTCGTTCCAGTTCGAACGCACCGGCTACTTCGTCGCCGACCGCCGCGACCACACCGAAGCCAAGCCGGTGTTCAACCGCAGCGTGACCCTGCGCGACACCTGGTCGGCCTGAGGACCCGAGCGGGCGCCAGCACGGCGCCCGCACGACCCCGACGATGATCACCGCCCTGTCCGCCCTGCTCTGGTTCATTTCGCAGCATCCGCTGCTGACGTTCTTTGCAGCGATGGTGCTGGCCGGGCTGGTCTCGTGGTGGCGGCGCTTTCCGGGCTACGCCATCGTGGTGTTCCCGCTGGCGATGCTCAACATCTTCCTCGGCCACTTCCTCAACGCCGCCTTCCTCAACGTGGTGGGCGAGCGCGGTGAAGCGGTGATCGTCAAGGCCGAGGAAACCAGCTCTACGCTCAACGAGCAGTACATCTGGCGTTACGAAGCGGTGCTGCGCACGGTCGAGGGCCGCGATGTGGAAGTGGTGTTCCACACCAACACCGCCTCGCTGTGGCCGCTGGAGAACGCGATCCGCATCCCGGCACCCGACCAGCCATTCGTGGTGAAGTACACGGCGGGCTTCCCGCGCAACTTCGTCATCCTCACCAACGAATCACCGCACGGCATCGCCCAGGCCCGGGCCAGCGCGCGCGAGCGGGTGGAAGTGGCGGCACGCAAGCTGCATTTCAGCCCGGGCAACGCCGATTTCCGCGCGGACTATCGCCGCGAACTGGAAGCCTGGCTGCGCGACCACGGCAACGACCCGCAGCAGCAGCCCGATGCGCAGCGATATCGCGCCGAACTCGACGCGCTCGAGCGCTAGTTCCAGGCCCTGCCTGGATGTTCCGCCCCATCCATCCACAGGCCTGACATGACCACGACCTCCACTGATCTCCTCCCGCTGCTGCAGCAGGTGCTGCAGGGCGCCGGCATCGCCAGCCGCGCCGACGGTGGCGCGCTGCTGCTGGACAGCGGCCTGCGCCTGACCCCGCATGCGATGGCCGCGCAGGAGCGCGACAACGGCGGCTGGCAGACCTCCACCGTCATCGAGAGCCAGCATCCGGTGCTGTTCGCCGACGGCCTGTTCGAGTACCAGCACGCCAACGGTGCCGATGAGCAGGCATCGCTGCTGTCCGGCTTCCAGACCTGGGTGCGGGTGGACCTGGCGACGCTGCAGACCGCGATCGGCGCCGAAGACGCGCAGGGCCTGCCGATGATGGGCCTGACCTATCCGGCCAGCGACGACGGCGAAGAGCACCATCGCACTGTCGTACTGGGGCCGCTGGCGCACTACCGCGCGCAGGAGGTGGATGCATCCACCTGCAGCGAGGACGACCACGGCTCCTGCCCCTGCTGCCTGTTCACCCGCAGCATGGACGCCTTCGACGCGCTGCTGAAGGCGCGCCAGTTCCTCGCCATCCGCCTGTTCGCCTCACGCGATGCCGACGGCCTGTGCGAGGCCGATTGCCGGGTCAACGGCCACGACTTCGGCGCCGCTCTGCCCCTGCTGCGCACCTACGCCGCCAGCTGGCCGCAGGCCGGACTGGAGTTCCGCAAGCAGTACGTGGTGATCCGCACCGGCTCGCCGGGCTGACCCACCGCCACACCCGATACAGGCCGGTGCAGCTACACTGCGCGCCGGTTTCCCAAGCAACCGCACCTTCTTCCATCCCATTACGAGGCACCCCCGCGATGCTGTACGCGCAAGTCCACCTGACCCTTCCCGCCTGGATCCACGACCAGATCGACCTGGATCGTCGATATCCGGGCGATGAGGCCAAGGTCGCGCTGGCGATCGAGCTGTCGCGGTTGAACGTCGAGCACGCCAGTGGCGGCCCGTTCGGCGCCGTGGTGTTTGGCCCTGAAGACAAGGTCATCGCCGCCGGCGTGAACCGGGTCATGCCGCACTCGACCTCGCTGGCGCATGCCGAGAACATGGCCTACATGCTGGCCCAGCAGCGCCTGCAGACCCCGCGCCTGAACGCGGTGCTGTCGCCGGTCACCCTGGCCACCAGTTCGCAGCCGTGCTGCCAGTGCTACGGCGCCACCGTGTGGGCCGGCATCGACCGCCTGCTGATCGGTGCCAACTCGGCCGACGTCGAAGAACTGACCCCATTCGATGAAGGCCCGCTGCCGGCCGACTGGGTCGGCGAACTCAACAAGCGCGGCATCGAAGTGGTGCAGGGCCTGAACCGCGACGCCGCACGCAGTGTGCTGCGTGCCTATGGGGAAAGCGATGGCGCCCGTTACTGAAACCGGCATCGGCCTGCTGTGCCTGTGCCGGCAGGGCTTCGAACCCGAGCTGGCAGGTGAGCTGCAGTTCCGCGCTGGTGAAGCCGGTTTCGCCGGTTATGCGCGCACCCAGCGCAATGACGGCTACGTGTTGTTCATGTGCGACGAAGCTGCCGCGCTGGCACCACGGCTGCGCTGGCGCGAACTGATCTTCGCGCGGCAGAAGCTGGTGGTGCTGGCCGAACTGCCGCAGCTGGACCCGGCTGACCGCATCACCCCGATGCTGGAGGTGCTGGCCGATGCGCCGCGCTTCGGCGACCTGTGGGTGGAGCACCCCGATTCGGACGCCGGCAAGCCGCTGTCCGGGCTGGCCCGCGCCTTCGGCAATGCGTTGCGCCCGGCGCTGCGCAAGGCCGGCAAGCTGACCGACAAGCCAAACAATCGCCTGCCGCGCCTGCACGTGGTGTTTGTCGACGGCACCCACGCCTTCGTCTGCGTGGCTGACCCGGGCGACAGCGCACCGTGGGCACTGGGCATCCCGCGCCTGAAGCTGCTGCCCGAAGCGCCGTCGCGTTCGGCGTTGAAGCTGGACGAAGCGCTGCTGACCCTGCTGACCCCGGAAGAACGCGAGGCACTGGCCAAGCCCGGCATGCGCGCGGCTGACCTGGGCGCCGCGCCGGGCGGCTGGACCTGGGTGCTGACCCGCCAGCACATGCACGTGCTGAGCATCGACAACGGCCCGCTGCGCCAGCACGTGCTGGACACCGGCCTGGTCGAGCACCTGCGCGCCGACGGCTTCCACTGGCACCCGGAACAGCCGCTGGACTGGATGGTCTGCGACATGGTCGAGCAGCCGCGCCGCGTGGCCGAACGCATGGCTACCTGGTTCCGCGAAGGATGGTGCAGGCACGCGATCTTCAATCTGAAGCTGCCGATGAAGAAGCGCTGGGACGAAACCCGCTTGTGTTTGGATCTGTTCCAGGAGCAGGCCGGCAAGCCATTGGTGGTGCGTGCCAAGCAGCTGTATCACGACCGTGAGGAGATCACGGTGTTGGCCTCGCCGCTGCGGTGAGGCCATCGCGCCCGCCGGGCGTGGCCCGGCGCTACCGAGGAATGGCAATCATGCGATACCGCTCGATTCCGATACTGATCGCGCTGCTTGCAACGGCGCCGGCCATTGCACAGCAGTTGCCGCCCATGCCGGCGCAGAGCCAGCCGCTGGGTCGGACCGGCGGAGCGATCCGCCAGCAACCGCTGGATGCCGGCCGGGTCAGCGGCAGCGTCGAGATTGCACGGCCGGCCGGCGAGGCACAGGTGACCGTGCGCTCGCTGGAACCCAGCAGCGTGGTCGGCCAGTACCGCATCCACTTCGCTGCGCTGGATGTGAACAGCGATGGTTTCATCAGCCGCGAAGAAGCGCAGGCGAATCCGGCGCTGGCCGATGAGTTCAATGCGTTGGACGTGAAGCGTCGCGGCAAGCTGGACCGTGCCGATCTGGCCGGTTGGCTGGTTGATTGATTCACCGGCGCGATCTTCATCCACGCATGGCGTGGAGCTACTGGATCAACGGCGGTAGCGGAGCCCGCTTCTGGTAGGTGCCAACCTTGGTTGGCACATCCATCAGGCATCCTGGACCCAGATGAGGCGAGGCTGTTTCCAGCCTTGTGCCAACCAAGGTTGGCACCTACCAGAGCGGCGTTGCCACCTGCCAGAGCGGCCTGTATTCCGGTCAGACCCCGGCGGCGCGCTTCCAGAACGCCTGCACCAGCGGCGGCCACTTGCCGACGCAGCCCAGCGCGCGGCCGCGGGCCAGGGTCAGGTGCATCTCGTCGTTGGAGAACAGCCGATTGATCGCATCGAAACTGTAGGCGGCGATCTGGTTGTCACTGCGCCGTTCCCGTGCCCAGCGCTGCAGGCGCTGCGGCGACAGCCGCGGCTGTCCGCGACGTTCGGCCGACGGCGCCAGCCACTGCTGCAGAGCGGCAACATCGCGCAGGCCCAGGTTCACGCCCTGCCCGGCCAGCGGATGCACCACGTGCGCGGCATCACCCAATGCCAGCACGCGGCCGGCCACGTAGTGACGGGCCAGCTGCCGACGCAGCGGGAACGCCGCACGCGCTGATGCCAGCCGCAGTTCGCCCAGGCGCGCGGCGAACGCACGCGTCAGTTCGCGGTCGAAGGCGTCCTCGTCCAGCGCCAGCACGCGCGCTGCTTCATCCTCGGGCAGAGTCCAGACAATCGAACTGCGACGCTCGGCCACCGGCAGCAGCGCCAGCGGCCCGGTCGGCAGGAAGCGCTGCCATGCGGTGGCCTGGTTCGGCAGTTCGCTGTCCACATAGGCCACCACGCCACGCTGGTGGTAGTCATGCCGCTCCACCTCGATCCCGGCCAGTTGGCGCAGGGTCGACTCGGCGCCATCGGCCGCCACTGCCAGCGCTGCTTCCAGGCGGCGACCGTCGTCCAGGCGCAGGCGAACACCGTCATCATCCTGTTCCAGCGCTTCCACCCGTGCCGGGCAATGCAGCTGCACGCCCGCCGCTGGCAGTGCCGCCCACAGGCGGTCCTGCAACAAGCCGTTCTCGACGATGTAGCCCAGCTCGCGACGACCGAAGCGGTCGGCATCGAACAACAGATCCTCACCGCCGGCGGCATCCCACACCTGCATGCGCCGGTAAGGCCAGGCGCGGGCCTGCGCGATCACCGGCCACACGCCCAGGCGGTTCAACAGTTGTACGTTGTCAGCGGCGAAGGCGAACACGCGCAGGTCCGGCTGGGCGGCCTGCCACGGTGCCGGTTCACGGCCTTCCACCAGCGCAACCGACAGGCCGGCATCGGCCAGCGCCAACGCACACGCGGCACCGACCACGCCACCACCAACGATGGCCACATCAAGACGCATGCGCCGGCTCATGCAGCTTCTCCGCGGCATAGGCGCGGCACGTCGCCACGGAAGCCCATCGCGCCACCGACCAGCATCGACTGCACCGACGCGCGTTGTGCGGCCACCAAGCCGAGGCTGCGCAGCGGCCGCATCAACGGTGCCGGGTTGCTGGTCAGGCGCGCTAGGCCACCGGAGAACGCCACCGTCTGCCGGCGGTCTTCCTCGCGGCGCGCGACATAGGCCTGCAGCAATGCATCACTGCCGGCATCCTCATGCGCATCCTCCAGCAGTTCGGCCAGGGTCAGCGCATCGCGCAGGCCCAGGTTGAAGCCCTGTGCACCCAACGGATGGATGGTCTGCGCGGCATTGCCGAGCAACACCGTACGCTCACCGGCCAGCGCGCGCGCCAGCACCTGTATGAGCGGATAGGCGCTGCGCGGGCCGGACTCGAGCAGGCGGCCGGCACGCCAGCCGATCGCGCTCTGCAGGCGTTGCAGCCAGGCGGCATCGTCCAGCGCCATTACTGCATCGGCCTGATCGCGCGCTACGCCGTGCACGGTGCCGAAGTGACGATCGCCACGCGGCAGCAGGGCAGTCGGACCGGTATCGGTGAACCGCTCCCAGGCGGTGCCGTCCGGCGCGCGCTGGCTGCGCACGCGGGCCACGAACAGGGTCTGCTGGAAATCATGGCGGTCGACCTCGATGCCCAGCGCGCCACGCACGCCGCTGGTGGTGCCATCGGCCCCCACCACCAGACGTGCCAGCAGCACGCGCTCGCCGGCCTCGTCAGCCACCCGCACCTGGCGGTAGCCGTCGACCACGTCGCCCAGCCCCAGGAACCGCATCGGCCGGTAACGGCGCAGGCGCGGAAGTTCCAGAAGCCGTGCTTCCAGCGCCTGGCCGAAATCCCGCGCGACCACTACCTGGCCAAACCACGGCCTGTCGTAATCGGCCGCTTCGAGCTGTACCCGTCCGAAGTCGCCGGCACGGCTGACATGGATGCGGCGGATAGGGCCGGGGGCCATCGACAGCTTCTGCATCACCCCCAGCGCGGTCAGCGCATTGACGGTGGCGGCGGCGAAACTGAGGTTGCGCTGGTCGAACACCGCCGGCAGCTCACCTGCCGGGCTGGCCTCGAGCAGGCCCACGTCGCGGCCCAGGCGGTCCAGGGCAATGGCCAGGCTGGCGCCGACCAGCCCGCCACCGACGATCAGCACGTCATGTCGTTCACTCATGGGCTCATGATACGCGCTCACCCCCACTGCAAGCCCAATGCATCCCGCCTGCGCCAACCCGCGCGGCGGGCTAGAATGAAACCTGAATCCGCTCCGGGCCCGCTGCCATGTCCGACACCGCCAACCGCGCCTTCGTCCTGTCAGTACTCGTACTGCTGCTGGCGGCGACCCGCGTCAACCACTTCGCGGCGATTCCCGATGCCTCCTGGGCCGTGTTCTTCATCGGTGGCTTCTATCTGGCGCGCTGGACGCGCTGGGCGTTCCCACTGCTGATGCTGTTCGCGGTGCTGGTCGACTGGATCGTGATCCGCAGCAGCGGCCTGGACTTCTGGCAGCACTACTGCGTGTCGCCGGGCTACTGGCTGCTGCTGCCCGCGTACTTCTCGCTGTGGGCTGGCGGGATGCTGCTGGGCCGCAACTACCAGAGCGCGCGCTGGTCGGTGCTGGCCAAGGGGGCGCTGCTGCTGGTCGCCTCGGTGGCGGTCTGCCACTTGTTGGCGCAGGGCGGCTTCTACTGGAGCAGCCGCAACGTGGCCGAGCCGACCCTGGCCGGCTGGGCACAGAACTACGCGCAGTGGTTCGGGCCCTACCTGCGCACCACGGCGATCTATGTGGCGCTGGCCGCCGCCCTGCAGCTGGCCGTGGAGCAGATGTTGAAGCTCCAGCAGGCCCGCCGCGACATCCGCCACTGAGCCGCACCATGGGTCATCGCCTCTCGCGCATCTACACCCGCACCGGCGACGACGGCAGCACCGGCCTCGGTGACGGCCAGCGCGTGGCCAAGGATGACGCCCGCGTTGCCTCCTACGGCACCGTCGACGAGGCCAATGCCGCGCTCGGCCTGCTGCTGGCCGCCCCGTTGCCCGAGGACGTGCGCGCGCTGGTCGTGCATCTGCAACACCAGCTTTTCGACCTCGGCGCCGAGCTGTGCATCCCCGGCCATGCTGCGATCCACGCCGCCGATGTCTCCGCGCTGGAGCAGCAGCTGGACCACTACAACGCCGGCCTGCCAATGCTGAAGGAGTTCATCCTGCCGGCCGGCGGCGAGGCCGCTGCACGCTGCCACCTGGCGCGCACCATCGTCCGCCGCGCCGAGCGCGAGACGGTCACCCTGGCCCGCCACGAGGCTGTGCGCAGCGAGGCGCTGCAGTACCTCAACCGGTTGTCGGACCTGCTGTTCGTGCTGGCCCGGGTGCTGGCCCGTGCCGATGGCCACGGCGAAGCGCTGTGGCAACCACAGCAGCGCCAGCGCTGAGTCGGCACGATGCTGGTCTATACCCATCCGTCCTGCCTGCTGCATGACCCCGGCCCCGGCCATCCCGAGTGCCCGCAACGCCTGCAGCATGTACTGGACGCACTCCACGCTGCCTTCCCCGGCCAGCTGGACTGGCGCGAGGCGCCGCCAGCCAAGTTCGGTGAACTGACCCGGGTCCACGACAGCGCCCTGCTCGACTTCGTGCTGCAGCCGCAGACCGCGCCGCTGCGCCAGCTGGATATGGACACCTGGACCTCGCCGGGTTCGGCCAGCGCCGCCGTGCACGCCGCCGGTGCCGGCGTGGCCGCGGTCGATGCGGTGATGCTGGGCGAGGACCCGCTGGCCTTCTGCGCGGTACGCCCGCCGGGCCACCACGCCACCAGCAGCACGGCGATGGGCTTCTGCCTGCTGAACAACATCGCCATCGCCGCCGCCTATGCCCGCGACCGCCATGGCCTGGAGCGGATCGCGGTGGTCGATTTCGACGTGCACCACGGCAACGGCACCCAGGACATCTTCCAGCACGACGCCCGCGTTTCTTACTACAGTACCCACCAGGCCGGGCTGTTCCCCAACTCGGGCCTGCGCCGCGACCGCGGCGCGGGCAACCTGATGAACATCCTGCTGCCGCCGGGCAGTGGCGGCTTCCGCTTCCGCAACGTCTGGGCCGACGAGATGCTGCCAGCCATCGACGACTTCCGCCCACAGCTGCTGCTGATCTCGGCGGGCTTCGATGCCCACCTGCGTGATCCGCAGGCGGACCTGATGCTGGAGACCGACGATTTCGCCTGGATCACCCGTGAACTGCATGCGCTGGCACGCCGTCACGCCGCCGGCCGGGTGGTCTCGATGCTGGAGGGAGGCTACGACCTGCAGGCCCTGGCGGAGTGCAGCGTCGCCCATGTCCAGGCCATGATCACCCCCTCTGCGGGTGCCTCCGCCGGATGAACCCGAACCGGCAGCCTCCCGCGCCCTTCATTGCCCCTATGCAAGGGATGGGGCAAGCTACCGTCCGTTTTCGCCCGAATCCGAACCGCGTGCGCCGAGCCCTCCGCCTGCTTCCCCTGCCTCTGAGCATCGCCATCAGCCTGCCGGCGATGGCCGATGATAAGCCGCTCAACTGGGGCCTGTGCCCGGCCACCGACGTCATTCCCGCGTTCACCGACGCCCCCACTCCGGTCCCCGCCCAGGACAAGGCTGCCGCCGCGGCCGCCCGCGAGAACCAGCCGACCGACATCGAAGGCGACCAGCTGCTGGGCACCACCACCGTGCCGCAGTACGAGGGCAACGTGGCGCTGCGCCGGGGTGACCAGTTCGTCGGTACCGACAAGCTCAGCTTCGACACCGAGACCGGCAACTACATCGCCGACGGCAATGTCCGCTACCAGGACGGGTCGATCCGGATGGTCGCCAAGCGCGCCGAAGGCAACCAGGAAAGCGACACCCACAAGATCTCCGACATCAAGTACCAGCTGGTGTCGCGCCGGGGCAACGGCGATGCCGAATCGGTCGACCTGCAGGGCGCGGTCGGCCAGATGCACCGCTCGACCTACACCACCTGCGACCCGTCGCAGCCGGTGTGGAAGCTGTCGGCGCCGCAGATCGAGGTGGACAACGACGAAGGCTTCGGCACGGCCCGCAACGCCGTACTGCGCATCGGCAAGGTGCCGGTGCTGTGGGCGCCCTACTTCAAGTTCCCGATCGATGACCGCCGCAAGACCGGCCTGCTGTTCCCGCAGCTGGGCATGTCCGGCCGCAACGGTGTCGACTACGCGCAGCCGATCTACTTCAATCTGGCGCCGAACTACGACGACACCCTGACCCCGCGCTACATGAGCCGGCGCGGCCTGCTGCTCGACAACGAGTTCCGCTACCTCTACAACGGCGGCCGTGGCGAGGTGCTGACCAGCTACATGCCCAACGACAAGCTCCGCGACCGCGACCGCGGCCGGGTGATGTTCGACGGCTACCACAACGTGAACAGCCACTGGCAGGCCCGCGCCAACCTGGCCTGGGTCAGCGACGAGCGCTATGTCGAGGACTTCGCCAATCGCCTGGTGGGCGTGACCGCCTCCAACCTGCAGAGCACCATCGGCCTGTACGGCACCGGCCAGAACTGGACGGCCGGCATCATGGCCGACCGCTGGCAGCTGACCGACTACACGCTCAACGAAAGCGCCCTGCCGTACAACCGCCAACCGCGCCTGTTCTTCAACTGGAACAAGCCGGTGCTGTCGTGGCTGGAGACCGGCGTCTACACCGAAGCCGTGCGCTTCACCCACGACGACATCAACTTCAAGTACGACACCAGTGCCGGCACCGACCTGCAGTACACCCGCACAGGTCAGGTCCAGCGCATGTACGGTGGTTCGCGCCTGGACGTGAAGCCCTACGTGTCATTCCCGATCAGCGGCGCAGCCTGGTACGTGACCCCGACCCTGGCCTACCGCTACACCGGTTATGAGCTGGATCGCGGCCTTGCCGACAGTGTCCGTCGTACCGTGCTGAGCTCGCAGGGCATCGACCCGAACACCGCCACGCCCGAGCAGCTGCGCGGCAACACCTCGCCCAGCCGCAGCCTGCCGATCGGCAGCATCGACGCCGGCCTGTTCTTCGATCGCGAGACATCGATCGGTGGCAAGTCTTTCCTGCAGACCCTGGAGCCGCGCCTGTTCTACCTGCGCACGCCCTACCGCAACCAGGACGAGCTGCCGATCTTCGATACCCGCGACTTCACCTTCAGCTGGGGCCAGCTGTTCCGCGACTCGCGCTATACCGGCGCCGACCGCCAGAACGATGCCAACCAGCTGACCCTGGCGCTGGGCACCCGCTTCATCGACCAGACCACCGGCAAGGAACGCTTCTCGGCCGCGATCGGCCAGATCCAGTACTTCGATGAATCGCGGGTCAGCACCACGCCGGGCGGGGCGCCGGTGGAGAAGGGCAAGTCGGCCTGGATCGCCGACGGCAACTACATGATCAACGACCGCTGGACGCTGGGTGCCACCTACCAGTGGGACCCGAAGTACAAGCGCGAGGACCTGGCCAGCGTCCGCGCCCGCTACCTGATGCCCAACGACGGCGTGGTCAACCTGAGCTACCGCTATCGCATCAATGCGGGCGCCCCGGCGACCGCCAACAAGCATGACCGGACCCTGCTGGAGCAGGCCGACCTGTCGTTCCTGTACCCGCTGAATGCGCGGTGGAGCCTGGTCGGCCGCTATTACTACTCGCTGCAGGACAAGGAACCGCTGGAAATCATCGCCGGCGTGCAGTGGGACAGCTGCTGCCTGGCCGTGCGCGCGGTGGCCCGTCGCTACGTGCGCAACCGCGAAGGCGACATGAACAACTCCATCCAGCTCGAGTTCGTGCTCAAGGGCTTGAGCTCCATCGGCCAGGACACGGACCGCACTCTGCGCCGTGCTATCCTCGGCTATAACCGCGACGACCTCTATCTCGTGCCGCCCAGCAACACCGGAGTGACCCGCGATGACTACGATCCGAATCTGATCCCATGACCAAGCGCTTCCCCGTTCTTCTCGCCTCGCTGCTGGCGGTGTCCAGCGTGTCCGCCCCCCTGCAGGTGCTTGCCCAGGAGGCGCAGCCGCTTGACCGCATCGCCGCCGTCGTCGATGAAGACGTGATCCTGCAGAGCGAACTCCAGCGTGCGATCGCCAACATCAAGGCGCAGTACGTCGGCCGTGAGGCCCAGCTGCCGCCGGAAGACGTGCTCAGCCGCCAGGTGCTTGAGCGCCTGGTGCTGGTCAAGCTGCAGGTGGCCCGCGCCCAGGGCAGCGGCATCCGGGTCAGCGACCAGGAGCTGAACCAGGCGATGAATGCCATCGCCCAGCAGAACGGCTCGAACCTGGACGCGCTGCGCCAGCGCCTGGCCCAGGACGGCATTGATTTCGCCGATTTCCGCGCCTCGGTGCGTGATGAGATCACCGTGCAGCGCCTGCGCCAGAGCTTCGCACAGAGCCGCATCAGCGTCAGCGAGGGTGAAGTCGATGCCGCGCTGAAGCAGCAGGCCACGGTCGGCAACCAGTACCACCTGGCGCACATCCTGATCGCGGTGCCCGACGGTGCCAACGCCGACCAGATCGCCACCGGCCAGAAGAAGGCCGACGGCGTGAAGGCGCTGCTGGACAAGGGCGAGCTGGACTTCAATGCGGCTGCGGTGCGCTATTCGGACAGCCCCAACGCGCTGGAAGGCGGCGACCTGGGCTGGCGCAGCCTGGATGAAATCCCGGCCGCATTCGCACAGACGATGTCAAAGATGAAGGCCGGTGAAGTGGTCGGCCCGATCCGTGGTCCCAGCGGCTTCCAGCTGCTGAAGCTGGTGGAAGTGCGCGATGCCAGCGCCGCCGGTGCGGGTGAACACACGGTCACCGAATACCACGGCCGCCACATCCTGGTGCGCGTGGACGATCACCAGACCGACGCCGCTGCCAAGGCCAAGATCGATACCCTGCGCGCCCGCATTGCCGGTGGCGCCGAGTTCGAGGCCGTGGCCAGGGAGTCCTCCGAGGACAACAACACCAAGGGCCAGGGCGGTGATCTGGGCTGGTTCCCGGCCGATGCGTTCGGCCCGGCTTTCGGCCAGCAGGTGGAAGGCGTGCAGGATGGCGGCATCAGCCAGCCGTTCCGCACCGATGCGGGCTGGCACATCGTGCAGCGCGTGGCCACCCGCCAGACCGACGTGACCACCGACAACCAGCGTGCCCAGGTCCGCGAGACCATCGGCCGCCGCAAGCTGGAAGACGAGTACAACCGCTTCCTGCAGGAACTGCGTGGCGAAGCCTACGTCAGCTTCCGCAGCGGCGACCGCGCGGAAAATACCGCGACCCCGCCGCAGTCCTGACCGATGCGCCCCGAGCTCGCTCTGGTACCGGGCGAGCCCGCCGGGATCGGCCCGGAGCTGTGCGTCCGCCTTGTCCAGCAGCCGCGTGAAGATTGTCGGCTGCTGGCCTTCGCCGACCCGGACACCCTGCGCGCGGCCGCTGCCGCGCTGAATCTGCCGCTGCAGCTGCTGCCCGAAGACGCCGAAGCACGCGTCCCCGGCGATCTGCGCCTGCGCACCGTCCCCAATGCCGTAACCAGCCATTTCGGCCAGGCCGATCCGGCCAATGCCGGCGCGGTCATCAGCGCCCTGCTCGGTGCCGGCCAGGCCTGCCTGTCCGGCGAGCTGCATGGCGTGGTCACCGGCCCGGTGCACAAGGCGGTCATCAACGAGGGCGGCATCGCCTACAGCGGCACTACCGAACTGCTGGCCGACCAGGCCGGGGTAAAGGTGGTGATGATGCTGGCCAACCACATCGTCCGCGTGGCGCTGGTCACCACCCACCTGCCGCTGCGCGACGTGGCCGATGCGATCACCGCGCCCGGCCTGGAACGCACCCTGCGCACCGTGCATGCCGCGCTGCGCCGCGAGTTCGGCCTGGCCGCGCCACGCATCGCCGTACTCGGTCTGAACCCGCACGCCGGCGAAGACGGCCATCTGGGCCGCGAGGAGCTGGACCTGGTCATCCCCCTGCTGCAGCGCCTGCGCGCCGAGGGCATGGACCTGGTCGGGCCACTGCCGGCCGACACCGCCTTCCTGCCCGCCAAGCTGGCCGGCTTCGACACCGTGCTGGCGATGTACCACGACCAGGGCCTGCCGGTGCTGAAGTACTCCGGCTTCGAGCAGGCGGTGAACCTGACCCTGGGCCTGCCCTACCCGCGCGTGGCCGTGGACCATGGCACCGCGCTGGATCTTGCCGGCCGCGGCATCGCCGATCCCTCCAGCCTGCAGGCGGCAACGACGCTGTGTGCGCAGCTTGCGCGGCAACGTACACTGAGCGCATGAATTCCCCGCATTCCCCCTCCGGCCCGGTGTTCACCGCACCGGCCAAGAAGCAGCTTGGCCAGCATTTCCTGGCCGACCGCCACTACATCGACAAGATCGTGATGGCAGTCAACCCGAAAGACGGTGACCGCCTGGTCGAGATCGGCCCGGGTCAGGGTGCGATCACCCTGCCGCTGCTGCGCGTGCACCCGAAGCTGACGGTGATCGAGTTCGACCGCGACCTGATCGCGCCGCTGACCGCGGCCGCCGAGCCGCTGGGCGAGCTGACCATCGTCCACCGCGATGTGCTGCGTGTGGACTTCACCGAACTGGCCGACGGCCAGCCGATCCGCCTGGTCGGCAACCTGCCCTACAACATCTCCTCGCCGATCCTGTTCCATGCGCTGGAACATGCCGCAATGATCCGCGACATGCACTTCATGCTGCAGAAGGAAGTGGTCGACCGCATGGCCGCCGGCCCCGGCAGCAAGGTGTTCGGCCGTCTCAGCGTGATGCTGCAGGCGTACTGCGAGGTGACCTCGCTGTTCGTGGTGCCGCCGGGCGCGTTCCGGCCGCCGCCGAAGGTCGATTCGGCCGTGGTGCGGCTGGTGCCTCGTGACCCGGCCACGATCAACATCCGCGATCACAAGCGTTTCGCCGAAGTGGTCAAGGCCGCCTTCGGGCAGCGCCGCAAGACCCTGCGCAATGCCCTGAACAACGTGGTGTCCGCCGAGCAGTTCGCTGCCGCCGGCGTGCGTCCCGATGCCCGTGCCGAACAGCTGGACGTGGCCGAATTCATCGCTTTGGCCAATGCCTCCTGATTACACTGCCGGTATGGAAGACGCTGACGTTTACGCCATCTCCGTCGAAGTCGCACCGCGCTTCCTCGACGATCAATCCGCGCCGGAAGACGGCCGCTATGCGTTCGCCTATACGATCCGCATCCACAACCAGGGGCAGGTCGCCGCGCGCCTGATCGCACGCCATTGGCGCATCACCGATGCCAACGGCCGCGTCGAGCACGTCGATGGCGATGGCGTGATCGGCGAGCAGCCACGCCTCCGCCCCGGTGAAGACTTCCGTTACACCTCCGGTGTCATGCTGGGGACCGATCACGGGACCATGCAGGGGCACTACGACATGGTTGCCGACGATGGCACCGAATTCGCTGCGGCGGTCGCACCTTTCGTGCTGGCCATCCCGCGCACCCTGCACTGACACGGAGGCCGAACGATGAGTGTGTGGGCGATCGGCGACCTGCAGGGCTGCTATGACGTCACCCAGCGATTGCTGGAGAAGATCCGCTTCGACCCCGCGCAGGACACCCTGTGGTTCTGTGGCGACCTGGTCAACCGCGGCGGCCAGTCGCTGGAAACGCTGCGGCTGGTGCACTCGCTGCGCGAGCACAGCGTGGTGGTGCTGGGCAACCATGATCTATCGCTGCTGGCCGTCGGTGCGCGCACCGAAGAGGAACAGCGCAAGGTCAATCCGGACCTGCTGCGCATCGTGCAGGCCGAGGACCGCGACGAACTGCTGGACTGGCTGCGCCTGCAGAAGCTGGTGCACGTGGACCGCGAGCTGGGCTGGATGATGGTGCATGCCGGCCTGGCGCCGAAGTGGACCACGCAGATGGCCGAGCGGCATGCCGCTGAAGTCGAAGTGCAGCTGCACGGCGCCGGCTACCGCAAGCTGTTCCGCAACATGTATGGCGACAAGCCGAGCTGGGCACCGAACCTGTCCGGCTACGACCGCTCGCGCGCGATCATCAACGTGCTCACCCGCATGCGCTACTGCACCCCGCGTGGGCGCATCGGCATCGAGGACAAGGGCACGCCGGGCACGCAGGAACAGGGGCTGTACCCCTGGTTCGAAGTGCCGGGCCGGGTCGAGCGCGACCTCAAGATTGTCTGTGGCCACTGGTCGGCGCTCGGCCTGACCATCACCCAGGGCGTGCACGCCATCGATACCGGTGCGGTGTGGGGCGGCAAGCTCACCGCAATCCAGCTCGACACCGAAGAACTGCGCGTGGTGCAGGTACCGGGCCGCGATGTGCCGGCACCGGTGCCGCATGCACGTCCGCCGGCGCGACCGGCGCACGAGCGGCCCGCCGCTGCGGCGCAGGGCAAGGAACAGGGCGGCGGCAACACGCCCGCTGCCAACCCGGGCAACCGTGGTCCGCGTCGCCGTCGCCGTCGTGGCGGCGCTGGCGGTAGCGGCAACGGCGGTGGTGGCAACGGCGGTGGTGGCAACAACAACGGCGCACCACCGCAGGCATGACACGACCTGGCTGCGCACCATGGACGGTGCTGCTGCTGACGCTGGCTCTGGCCAGCGGCTGCCAGCCCGGCTCGCCGCCTGCTTCCACCGCTGCGGGCGGCGCTGAACGCGCACCGACGCAACCGCAGGCCGCTTCACCGCCACTGGTGGATGCGGCACGCGCGCAGGTCGGCGTCACCACCCGCTACGACCCTGCTTACCAGGTGCTGGCCTATCCCGGCGGCGACGTCCCGCTGGATCGCGGCGTCTGCACCGACGTGGTGGTGCGCGCTCTGCGCAGCCAGGGCCTGGACCTCCAGGCCCGCGTGCACGAAGACATGCGCGGCAACTTCAGCGCCTACCCATCGATCTGGGGCCTGTCACGGCCGGACCGCAACATCGATCATCGTCGCGTACCGAACCTGATGCGCTGGTTCGAGCGGCAGCGCTGGCAGCAGCCGATCAGCACCGCCGCCGCCGACTACGCAGCCGGCGACATCGTCGCCTGGAAGCTCAGCGGCAACGGCCTGCTGCATGTGGGCATCGTCTCCGACCGGCGCTTGACCGATGGCACGCCGCTGGTGCTGCACAACATCGCGCGCGGCACGCGGGAAGAGAACCTGCTGTTCCAACACACGATCATCGGGCATTACCGGATGCCGTAGGCAATCGTGTAGAGCCGAGCCATGCTCGGCTACGGGATGTATCTGGCAACAGCAGCCGAGCATGGCTCGGCTCTTATCTCTTGCGACTCTGGCACCTTAGGTGCCGAGAGCCCGGCGCGGGCGACCGTTCGGCTCTAGGTCTTCTCGATCGCTCTGTAGCAAGGATCTCCGCGCCGGTTTCTCCCTGATCCGCCCGAACAGTTGATCGAGTTGGCGCTCGCACTGATAAGACTGGGCAAGCGGGGGGAGCTCTCGGCCCTGTCAGCCTAGCGGAGTTATCTCATGTTTGGGATCGGGATCGATGTCAGTGGTGAGAATCTGGATGTTGCCGTCCATGAACAGGCCTTTCGCCAGTTCAAGAACAGCAAACGTGGCTGGAATAGCCTGATCCGGTGGTTGCAGCAGTGGCCAGCCAAGCAGGTCGTGCTCGAGGCCAGTGGCGGCTACGAGCAAAAGGCACTGGATGCGCTGCATGAAGCAGGCCTGCCGATGGTACGAATCAATCCTGGCCGTGGCCGCAGCTTTGCCTCAGCCACGGGAAAGCAGGCCAAGACCGATCGTATTGATGCCATGGTGCTGGCCCACATGGCCGATGCCCTAAAACTGACCCGCTACGTACCGCCAGCGGCTTGGCAGCGCCGCCTGGGTGAGCTGTGCCAGCGACGTCGCCACCTGGTCCAGATGCGGGTGAGCGAGCATCAGCGCATGCGCGCGTTCAGCGAACCCAGCCTGATTTCCATGCTGAATCAGCACCTGGGCGAGATCCAGAAAAGCATCAAGCAGCTCGACGCCACCATCGCAGCGCTGCTGGCCGAACAGGAAGGATGGCGTGACTTTGCCAAGCTCAAAGGTGCCGGCCCGGTGTTGATGGCAACCCTGGCCTGCGAGCTCCCGGAGCTGGGCAAGCTCAGCGGGAAAGCCATCTCGGCCTTGGTAGGGGTTGCCCCCATGAACCGCGAAAGCGGAACCTGGAAAGGGCGACGATGCATCACCGGAGGCCGCGCCGTTGTACGCGAAGCGCTCTACATGGCGGCGCTGACGGCCAAACGCTATGAGCCTCGGCTCAAGGAATTTTTTGAATCCCTCGTCAAGCAGGGCAAGCCGGGCAAGGTGGCTTTGGTCGCGGTGATGCGCAAGATGCTGGTGATCCTCAACGCCCGCAAAAGGGATGCGGAGGCCCAGATGGCCTCCGCCTGACAAGACAGTTGCTACAGATGCGCGGCGGTCAACGGCGCACGTAGTGCACGAAGCGGAACGCGTAGGCGTGGCGTTCGTCGGCCGCGTGCGGCTCGCTGCTCACTTCCCGCCAGTCACGCGCGTCCACCTCGGGGAAGTGGGTATCGGCAGGCACTTCGGCATCGACCCAGGTCAGGTACAGGTCGCTGGCCTGGCCCAGCAGCTGACGGAAGATCTCGCCGCCACCGATGATGCACAGTTCGCTGGCGCCCTCGCCTTCGGCAATCGCCTTCGCCTCGTCCAGCGACGCCACCGCGCGCATGCCCTCGAACGGCACCTGGCTGCTGCGGGTCAGCACCAGGTTGGTCCGCCCCGGCAGCACACGGCCGATCGATTCGGCGGTCTTGCGCCCCATCAGGATCGGCTTGCCCAGGGTGAGCGCCTTGAAGTGCTTGAAATCATCCGGCAGATGCCAGGGCATGGCATTGCCCTGGCCGATGCCACGGTTGCGGTCCAGCGCCACGATCATCGACAGCTTCATCAGTGCGATCTCCTCAGCTGGCGTCGATCTGCAGGCGTTCGCAGGCAGCGTTCGCGGCACTGGCGGCCCGCAATGCTGCAGCCAGCGCCGGACTCGACGTGGACTGCTCATCCAGGCCGCTGATGATCTTCTGCTTCTGCGCTTCCTCGATCTCCTTCAGGCCCGGCCCCGACAGGATCTCCGCCGACAACGCCGCATTGTCGGTGCCGGCACCACGCGCGAGGAACGCCTTCAGCTGGTCGCTGGAGTAGACGGTGGCCAGGCGCTGTTCAAGCTCACGCTGATAGGCCGGATCCTCGACACCCGCCTTCAGGTGCTCGGTCATCGCCGCGTACATGCCGGTTACCGCCTCACGCATCTGCGCCCGGCACCCTGCCGGCACATCCTGAGGCAGCATCGTGCTGCCGTTGAATGCTCCGGCGAACGCCTGCACTTCCTCGCGCATGTGCTTGTGCACGATCTGCTCATTGACCTGCCTGGCCAGCGACAGTGTATCCGCCGCTGCGGCCTGGGCCATGCCCAGAGGCAGCGCAACGCACAGCGCCAACAGGCAGCGGGAAAGCATGCGCGCGCTCATACCGCCACCGGCGCCTTGATCGCCGGATGCGGATCGTAGCCGTCGATGCGGATGTCGTCGAACTGGAAGCCGAACAGATCGGTCACCTCCGGGTTCAACCACAGCGTCGGCAGCGCGCGCGGTTCACGCGACAGCTGCTCGCGGGCCTGCTCGAAGTGGTTCGAATACAGGTGCGCATCGCCCAGCGTGTGCACAAAGTCGCCCACGCCCAGGCCGGTGGCCTGCGCCACCATGTGGGTCAGCAGCGCGTAGCTGGCGATGTTGAACGGCACACCGAGGAAGATGTCGCCGCTGCGCTGGTACAGCTGGCAGCTGAGCTTGCCGTCCACCACGTAGAACTGGAACAGGTTGTGGCACGGCATCAACGCCATCTGCGAGAGCTCGCCCACGTTCCAGGCACTGACCACCAGCCGCCGCGAATCCGGATTGCGCTTGATCTCGTCCACCAGCCACTGCATCTGGTCGATCTGGCCGCCGTCGGCCGTGGCCCAGCTGCGCCACTGCTTGCCGTACACCGGGCCGAGGTCGCCGTTCTCGTCGGCCCACTCGTCCCAGATGCGCACCTGGTTGTCCTTGAGGTAACCGATGTTGGTATCGCCCTTCAGGAACCACAGCAGCTCGTGGATGATCGAGCGCAGGTGCAGCTTCTTGGTGGTGACCAGCGGGAAACCGTCTGCCAGGTTGAAGCGCATCTGCCAGCCGAACACGCTGCGGGTGCCGGTACCGGTGCGGTCGCTCTTCTCCGCGCCGTGTTCGAGCACGTGCGAGAGCAGGTCCAGGTAGGCCTTCATGCCTTGCCCTCTGCCGTCACCAGCGGCTGCGGCTGCAGCACCGGCGCACGGCGCGACATCACCAGCAGCACCAGGCCGAAGGCGATCAGCGGCACGCACAGGATCTGGCCCTTGGTCAGCCAGCCGAAGGCCACGTAGACGCCGTTGTCCGGCATGCGCACGAATTCCACCGCGAAGCGGAAGACGCCGTACAGCAGTGCGAACAGGCCACCCACCAGGTAACGATGGCGCGGCTTGGCCGACACCGCCCACAGCACAACGAACATCACCAGGCCTTCCAGCAACGCTTCATACAGCTGCGAGGGATGGCGCGCGAACTGGTTCAGCGCACCGCTGGCGAACTGCGCCTGCAGGGTGGCGTGGTCGAGCTGGTTCAACGGGGCCGGCAGGCCGGACGGGAACACCACGCCCCAACTGCCGTCGGTGTACTTGCCCCACAGCTCGGCACCGATGAAGTTGCCGATGCGGCCGAAGCCCAGGCCCAGCGGCACCAGCGGCGCCATGAAGTCCATGGTGTCGAAGAAATGCAGGCGGTGCTTGCGCGACCACCACCAGCAGGCGGCGATCACGCCCAGCAGGCCACCGTGGAAGCTCATCCCGCCGTCCCACACCTTGAACAGCAGCAGCGGGTTGTGCAGGAAATCACCCAACGCGTAGAACAGCATGTAGCCGACGCGTCCGCCCAGCACCACGCCCAGCATGGCGTAGAACAGCAGGTCGGAGAAACCATTGGCATCGACGCCCGGCAGGCGTCCGTCGGCGATGCGCTTGCGGCCCAGCAGCCATGCTGCGGTGAAGCCGAGCAGGTACATGATGCCGTACCAGTGCACCTTGATCGGTCCCAGCGAGAGGGCGATGGGGTCGATGTCGTGGAAATAGATCATGGAAGGTGCCTTGCGGTTGAACGTCTATTCTCGGGCCAGTGCCGCCCCGGCTCAACCAAGGATCTGTGGCGAGTTCGGCAACGCGTCATCGTTCGACCGCGTCGAGGCTGGAAAGTGCCCTTCCAGCAGGCTGGAGACCTCGTCGATCGCATCCTGCAGCGCTTCCACGGGATTGGACCCGCGCAGGCCCTCGCGCAGATGGGTGCAGACCCGCTGCCACTGCGCCGGGCTGACCCGGCCGTGCAGGCCGCGGTCGGCGACGATCTCGATCGCGTGATCGGCCAGCAGCAGGTAGATCAGCACGCCGTTGTTGTAGGCTGTGTCCCAGGTACGCAGGCGGGCGAAGGCGTGTTCGGCGGCCTGGCGCGGGGTCACTTTGTGCCACAACGCGACCCACGGCAGGTCGGCTTCGACCGCGAACATCACCTGGCCACCATGGCGCTGCTCACCGGCGGCGATGGCCTCGGTGATCGCCTGCAGCGTGGCCGGCGGGAACGCACGCCGCACCGACGGCGAAAACACGTGGCGACACAGACGTTGGATCATCACCAGCCTCCCGAAGCACCGCCGCCGCCGGAACGGCCACCACCACCGCCCCAGCCGCCCCAGCCGCCCCCGCCGAATCCGCCTCCGCCGCCCCAGCTGCCACCACCCCATCCTCCACCACCGGCAAAGCGCCCGGGATGGCCGGACAGCATGGCGACGATCAGGCCGACGATGCCCGCCAGGCCACTGGCCAGCAAGGTGGAAGTGAACAGGAAGGCCGCTACCGCCGCTCCAGCGCCACCCAGCAGGCCGCGCAGCGGACGCGGTACCCGCGAGAACACGCCGCGCAGGATGCTGCCGGCGAACACGCCGATGAACAACGCCAGGATCCAGGTATCGCCGCCACCGTCGGGCTCGCGGCCCCGCTGGCCGCTGACCGGCGCCGGCAGTGCCTCGCCATCGACGATCTTCACCAGTACCGCGGTGGCATCGGTGATGCCACCGGCGTAGTCGCCGGCTCGGAAGCGCGGCACCAGGTATTCCTGGATGACCCGGTTGGCGATGGCATCGGGAATGGCACCCTCCAGGCCGTAGCCCGGTTCGATGCGTACGCGCCGGTCGTCCTTGGCCACCACCAGCAGCACGCCGTCATCCACGCCCTTGCGGCCGATCTGCCACTGGTCGAAGACCCGCGTGGTGTACTGGGCGATGTCTTCCGGCTGGGTGCTGGGCACTACCAGCACCTGCAGCTGGCTACCCTTGCGCTGCTGCAGGTCCAATGCCTGCTGCACCAGCGCCTGCTTCTGCGCGGCATCCAGCGTTCCGGTGGTATCGACCACCGGCGAGTCCAGCGCCGGAATCGGTGCCAGCTGCTGGGCCTGCGACGCCAACGGCAGCCACAGCAGCAGGGCCAGCAGCGCAGTGGCCAGGCGCATGGGTCAGTGGCCCGGCTGCGGAGCCGGCTGCTGCTGCGGCGCGCTGCCGAAATCCACCGCCGGCGCGTTGGAGATCTGCGCTTCGTTGTCCACGGTGAAGTTCGGCTTGGTCTTGTAGCCGAAGATCTTGGCGGTGATCACCTGCGGGAACGAGCGGATGTAGGTGTTGTAGTCCTGCACCTGCTGGATGTAGCGACCGCGGGCAACGGTGATACGGTTCTCGGTACCTTCCAGCTGCGCCTGCAGATCGCGGAAGTTCTGGTCGGACTTGAGCACCGGGTAGTTCTCGGTGACCACCAGCAGCCGTGACAACGCACTGCCGAGTTCGCCCTGGGCCTTCTGGAACTGCTTGAGCGAGGCTTCGTCGTCGGCGTTGACGTTGATCTGGCCGACCCGCGAGCGGGCGTTGGTGACTTCGGTCAGCACGCGCTCTTCCTGGCTGGCAAAGCCTTTCACGGTCTGCACCAGGTTGGGTACCAGGTCGGCGCGGCGCTTGTACTGGTTGAGCACTTCGGACCAGCTGGCCTTGACCGCTTCATCCTTCTGCTGGATGGCGTTGTAGCCGCAGCCGGAGAGCAGGGAGGCCAGCAGCATCAAGGGCAGGACGCGGGTGAACAGGCGCATGGCGGAGGTTCCGGGTGGACTGAGCGCCGAGCATGCCACGGATGGGGTGAAAGATCGGCCATCGGGCGCCGCCCCCTCCGCGGTGGTCATGTCTGCTGGATATCGGGGTGGGCCGGGAGGGTGAGTGGGCTGGGGGACGCCGTGAATACGTCCTTGTAGGCTCGGGCGCGCCATCCATGGCGCTTACGCCCCCAGCCCACTCACCCTCCCGGCCACGGACGGTTTCCTGCGCACCGCGGGAAGATCAAAAAAGAGCAAAAGCGAAAGCCCATGCTCCAGGCATTCGTGCCGACCAACGGTCGGCACCCACCATCAGCAGCAGGTTCCAACAGATCGCAGGAACCTGTCGAAGGCGGGGTGGGTCAGCTTGCGGGGGCGTGAGCGCCATGGATGGCGCGACCGAGCTTACAGGGACGTACTTGCAGCGTCCCCCGCAAGCTGACCCACCCCGCCAACCCACGGAATGCGGGCTGTTGCTGTTGCTCTGGATTCTGCGGGTGCAGGGCTGCAAGCCCTGCCGGAACCCCACACCGTTCAACAGGCCTCAGCCACCGGGGCGCGCGCACGCCCCAGCCACGCCAGCAGCAGCGCGGACGCTGCCAGCAGGCCACCGGCCACCGGAATCGCCGCGTACCCCAGCCCCAGGCTGATCACCGCACCACCCAGCGCCGCGCCCAGTGCATTGCCGAGGTTGAACGCACCAACGTTGATCGACGACGCCAGGCCCGGCGCCTCGCTGGCGGCCTGCATCACCCGGATCTGCAGCGGTGGCACGATCGCGAAGGTCGCGGCACCGAACAGCAGCACGCCCAGCGCCGCCGTGGCGTGATTCATGAAGGCCAGCGGCAGCACGAACATCAACACGGCCAGTACCGCGAGCAGGATGCGGGTGGCGCCATCCAGCGACCAGTCGGCCATGCGCCCGCCGATGCCGTTGCCGAAAGTGAATCCAATGCCGATCAGGGCCAGCGACATCGCGATGAAGGCGTTGGAGGCACCGGTCAGCTCGGTCAGCACCGGCGCCACGTAGGTGTAGAGGGTGAACATCGCGCCGGCGCCTAGCACTGTGGTGGCCATGGCCAGCAGCACCTGCGGCTGCAGGATCGCCTTCATCTCGCGGCGCACGTCCGGACGCGCATCAGGCGCGGATGCCGGCAGGGCCAGGCCCAGCGCGGTGATCGCCACCAGGCCCAGCACCGCAGTACCGGCGAAGGACAGGCGCCAGCCCAACTGCTGGCCCACCCAGGTTGCCAGCGGCACGCCACCGATGTTGGCGATGGTCAGGCCCATGAACATGGTCGCCACGGCGGCCGCCTGCTTTTCCTTCGGTACCAGGCTCGCGGCGACCACCGCACCGATGCCGAAGAAGGCACCGTGATTGAGGCTGGTGACCAGGCGCGACAACAACAGCAGGCCGTAGTTCGGGGCCAGTGCCGACAGCAGGTTGCCGACCACGAAGATCGACATCAGCAGCATCAGCGCAGTGCGCTTGCCGAAGCGTCCCATCAGCAGGGTCATCACCGGCGCGCCCAGCATGACGCCCACGGCATAGGCCGTGATCAGCATGCCGGCGGTGGGAATGTTCACGCCTACGCCGTCGGCAATGACAGGCAGCAGGCCCATCGGCGCGAATTCAGTGGTGCCGATGGCGAAGGCGCCGACGGCGAGGGCCAGCAGAGCGGCTCTGGAGTTCATGAGGTCATCCTGCGTGGGGCAGGTCCTGGAAAAGAGCGCGTAGCCTGCGCGCTTTGTCGGCCCGGATTAAGCCTCGCCCCGGGAAAACACTGTTGATCTCAATTCACAGCTGGCGGGAACCTCCCCGCCGGGCCATGCCCGGCGAGCGCGGTGGGCCTCGCAACGCAGAACCCCCGGCGCTGGCCGGGGGTTCTGGGTGACACGCTTGCCTGTGATCTGCTTACCAGTCGCCGGCACCCGGCACGTGGTGTTCGCGCGCGCGGCGGCGCATCAGCAGGTTCAGCCACTCCACCAGCACCGAGAAGCCCATCGCGGCGTAGATGTAGGGCTTGGGCACGTGCACGTCCAGGCCATCCAGGATCAGCACCGCACCGATCAGCAGGATGAAGGCCAGGGCCAGCATCTTCACGGTCGGATTGGCATCGATGAAGCGGCCCAGCGGGTTGGCCGCCAGCAACATCACCGCCACCGACAGCAGGATCGCGGCGACCATCACCGGCACGTGGTCGGCGATGCCGACGGCAGTGATCACCGAGTCCAGCGAGAACACGATGTCGATGATCGCGATCTGCGCGATCACGTAGCCGAATACGGCCGAGGTCTTGGTCGTGCTCGGGTCCTCATCCTCGCCACCGGTGATCATTTCCTTGATCTCCATCCAGCCCTTGATGATCAGGAACAGGCCACCGACGATCAGCACCAGGTCGCGGATGGAAATGCCCATGCCGGCCACGGTGAACAGGTTCGCCTGCATGTGCGCCAGGTACGCCAGCGACACCAGCAGGCCGATACGGGTGATGCAGGCCACGGCGATGCCGAGCCGGCGCGCGAACGGGCGGCGGTGCTCGGGCAGCTTGCTGACCGCGATGGAAATGAATACCAGGTTGTCGATACCGAGCACGATTTCCAGCGCGCTCAGCGTGAACAAGGTCAACCAGACGTTCGGATCGGCGAGAAACTCAAGGGACATGGGAAGTCTTCAACAAGGGGGAGGAAGAAGGATCAGCCGGCGCTGGCCGGGAACAGGCGCGGCACCAGTACCAGGCCCCAGCACAGCAGCACGTTCATCATCAGCATGAACACCGCCGCCGAGCCCATGTCCTTGGCCCGGCCGGCCAGCTCATGGATCTCGCTGCCGTAGCGCTCGATCACCGCCTCGATGGCCGAATTGGCCAGCTCCATCGCCAGCACCAGCAGCATCGAGCCGATCAGCAGCGCGCGTTCGACCGGCGTCTGGCCCAGCCAGACCGCGAGCGGGGTCAGCAGCACCAGCAGGTAGACCTCCAGCCGGAACGAGGACTCGTGCAGCCAGGCAGCGCGCAGGCCCTGCCAGGACCAGCGGGCGGCCTGGAAGATGCGGCGCGGGCCGCGGGGCATGTGGCCGAACTGATCAGCCACGGGTGAGACATCCAGCAACAGGGGCGCGGCGCAGCGACCGCTCAGACGCACGGCAGGGAATCATGGGTGCACAGGGATAGGCAGATGGCCGCCATTTTGCCACAAGGCCGCCGGCCGCATCCCGGGCAGCGCTTGGCCAATGGCCTGCCAAGGGCAAGCCCGGGCCCGCCCCAGCTCCTATGATGGATGTCCCCTTCCCTGCTGGAGCGCCTGATGTCCCGTCGCCGTACCTGCCTGCTGATGCTGGGCCTGCTGACCGCCGCCCCCCTGGCCCAGGCGCTGAGCCCGACCAAGCCGCCGCGCGTGCCCGAGCAGGTCTCCAACGTGGCCTGGGCCGGCGACATGGCCCACTTCGCCAGCGCCGACCAGACCAGCCCGCCGCCGCGCGGCGGCATCGAGTTCATCGGCAGCTCCTCCATCCGCATGTGGAACAGCCTGGCCACCGACTTCCCCGGCCAGCCGGTGTTCAACCGTGGCTTCGGCGGTTCGGAAGTGCGCGACAGCACCTGGTATGCCGGCCAGATCGTAGTGCCGTATGCGCCATGCAAGGTGTTCTTCTACGCCGGCGACAACGACCTCAACAGCGGCCGCAGCGCGGTGCAGGTGCGCGACGATGTGGTCGCCTTCGTGCAGCGCGTGCACCGCGACCTGCCGAAGACGAAGGTGGAGTACCTGTCGATCAAACCGAGCCCGTCGCGTGCGCACCTGCTGCCGGCGATCAACGAAGCCAACACGCTGATCAAGGTCGCCCTGGCCAGGCTGCCCAATACCGGCTTCACCGACGTCTACACGCCGATGCTCGGCGCCGATGGACAGCCGGACGCGGCGCTGTTCCGCGAGGACATGCTGCATATGACCCCAGCCGGCTATGCGATCTGGACCAAGGCGCTGGCGCCGAAGGTGAAGTGCGACTGAGGCGTGCGTTCGCCGACCAAGGTCGGCATCTACGGCGACAATGCGCGTGCTCCGGTAGTTGCCAACCTTGGTTGGCATGAATGCGTCCACCTGCATCCCAGTGAAAGCGCCGACCAAGGTCGGCATCTACCGAGGCAGCTGGTGCCGCCTCAGCGGAAAATCACCGTGGCTTCGGTACCCTTGCCAGGCTCACTGGCCAGGCTGACCTTCCAGCCGAAGCGGTCGCACAGCCGGCGCACGATCGACAGGCCCAGGCCGGTGCCCTGCGGACGGCTCGGCTCGGCGCGGTAGAACGGCTCGAACGCGCGCGACAGCGCCTCGGCGGACATGCCGATGCCGGTATCGCGCACCACCACGCGGTCGTTGTGCACATGCACGTCGATGCGCCCCTCATCGGTGTAGCTGCAGGCGTTGCGCACCAGGTTGCTGACCACCACCTGCAGCACCCGCGGCGGCGCATGCAGCTGCACCGGGCCATCGCTGTGCAGGTGCACCGATACCGAGCGCGTACCCAGCAGCTCGTTGGCGTTGTCCACCTCGTAGCGGACGATGTCGTTGACGTCGAACAGCTCGATCTGCGGCTCGACATCGGCCTCGCGGGCCAGGATCAGGAACGCATCGATCACCGCCTCCATGTCACGCCCGGCGCGCTGGATACGCTGCAGGCTGCGGCGCAGGCGCGGCTCAAGGCTGTCATCGCCCAGCGCCATGTCGCTGGCCACCCGGATCACGGTCAGCGGTGTGCGCAGCTCATGGCTGGCATCGCGGGTGAAGTTGCGCTCACGGGCCACGTGCGCGCTGACCCGGTTGGCCAGTGAATGCAGTGCGGCAGCCAGCTGCCGGGTCTCGCCCTGCATGTCCGCCGGCAGCTTGTTCGGCTCGAGGTCGGCCGCCTCGGGATGGCCCGGGTCCCAGCGCGAGACGCGGCGCGCCAGCCAGTTCACCGGCGACACCAGCCGCTTGGAGGCGCGATAGGTCACCCAGCTGGCGCCATAAACCGCCAGCAGGGTCAGCAGCACCGGCACGATGCCGAACCAGAACGCCAGCATCTCCGCGCGCGAACGCAGGAACACCAGGTACAGGCGACCGGCCGGGCGTACATCGACCAGTACCAGCTGGTCATCCTTGCGCAGTTCGTGGAAGCCCGGCTCCAGATTGCGCAGGTTGGCCGGCAACGACAACGCCGACTGCCCGCTTTCCAGCAGGTAGCCGCGGATGTTCTGGGTGTTGGGCGGCGGCTGCACCGGCGAGGCCTCGTGCAGGGTCCAGAAGTACGCCGCTTCCTCGCGCAGGGCCGCGCCGACCAGGCTGTGCTTGATCACCAGCGATACCAGCCAGGCACCGAGCAGGATGCCCAGGCTGGCCAGCACTGCCTGCAGGATGAAAGCGATACGGATCTTGCGCGGCAGGCCGTGCGGCATTGCGGGGTCCCGGTCGGAGCGCTGCGATTATAGGCAGCGCACCGCGCCGTAGTCGTGCATGGGCGCTGACCGGCGGTACTGCCTGCCGGTCATGCCCTGCCCTGGTGCGTGGCCGTTGCCCGGCCGGGCTTGCTGCTGCACCGGCGATGGCCCTGCTCAGGCCATCGGCTGGGCGATATCGGCAATGCGGTAACCGGCGCTCTGTACGGTGTGCAGCAGCGGGCGGTCGAACGGCTTGTCGATGATCTTGCGCAGGTTGTACAGATGGCTGCGCAGGGTGTCCGAATCCGGCAGCCCGTTGCCCCAGATCTCGCGTTCGATCTCCTGGCGGGTGACCACGCGCGGCGATTCGCGCATCAGGATGGTCAGCAGGCGCAGGCCGATCGGCGACAGCTGCAGCTCGGTGCCGGCACGGGTGGCGCGCATGCTGACCGGATCGAGCACCAGGTCGGCGACCTTGAGCACTTCCGAACCGACCTGGCGGCGTTCGCGACGGATCAGCGCGCGCAGGCGTGCTTCCAGCTCCTGGATCGCGAACGGCTTGGTCAGATAGTCATCGGCGCCGAAACCGAGGCCGGTGAGCTTGTCATCCAGCGTGTCGCGTGCCGTGAGCATCAGCACCGGGGTGGACTTGCGCGCATCGTTGCGCAGGCGACGGCACACTTCGATGCCATCCAGGCGCGGCAACATCAAGTCGAGCACCACGACGTCATAGCTGTTCTCCGCCGCAAGGCGGTAGCCATCCAGGCCGTCCTGTGCATAGTCGACTTCGAAGCCGCGACCTTCCAGGTATTCCCCGATCATCTCGGAGATGTTGCGGTTGTCTTCGACCACCAGCACCAAGCCGGAGGTCTCCTTCGTCTGACGCATGTGATTCCCTCTAACTTCAGCTTTGTGAAACATGCCGGATCGACGGTGGACGCGATGTGAAGTTCCGTCAAGAGGGATGTAAATCGTTCAGAGCAGGGGCCGCAGCAATGGCCAGACGTTGTCCAGCACCTTCGGCTGCGCCTGCGCGGTCGGGTGCAGGCCATCAGCCTGCATCAGCCCCGGCTGCAGTGCCACGCCCTCCAGCAGGAACGGCAGCAGCGGTACCTTGTACTGCGTGGCCAGTGCCTTGTAGGCCGCCGCCAGCCGCTGGCGATAACCCGCCCCATAGTTGGGCGGCACATCGATGCCGAGCAGCAACACCTTGGCACCGGCCTTCTGGCTGGCCTGCACCATCTTTTCCAGGTTGCCCTGCACCTGCGCCGGGGTCAGCCCGCGCAGTGCGTCATTGCCGCCTAGGGCAATCACCACTACGGTGGGTTTTTCCTTGGCCAGCAGGCCCGGCAGGCGGGTCAGCGCGCCGGCGGTGGTCTCACCGCTCATGCTGGCATTGACGATGCGCGCCGGTGTTTTCGACTGCTGCCTGACCCGCTGCTGCAGCAGGCTGACCCAGCCGGCGTCGGCGGGGATATTGTGGGCAGCACTGAGGCTGTCGCCGAGCACCAGCACCGTGCCGGCCGGACCTTTGGCAGAGGCCAGCCCAGACAGCAGCAGGAACCCCAGCAACAGCACCATCATCGCGCCGGCTCGCCGGCTCCATCCCGTCTTGCACATTGGAGTCTCCTCATCGACAGCCTGTCCCCCCGCAGCGCGCCCGTCGCCATCGCCGTCGACCAGGTCGGCAAATCCGTGCAGGGCCCGGAGGGTGAAGTCCACATACTGGACAACATCACCCTGACCGTCCATGAAGGCACCAGCGTGGCCATCGTCGGCGCGTCCGGTTCCGGCAAGACCACCCTGCTCGGCCTGCTGGCCGGCCTTGACCTGCCCAGCCGCGGCAGCATCGCGCTGGCCGGCCAGGATCTGGCGGCGCTGGACGAGGAAGCCCGCGCCCAGCTGCGCGCACGCGAGGTCGGCTTCGTGTTCCAGAGCTTCCACCTGCTGCCGGCGCTGACCGCCGCCGAGAACGTCGCGCTGCCGCTGGAGCTGGCCGGGCGCGAGGACCGCGCACGCGTCGAGGAGGTACTGGCGCAGGTCGGCCTGGGCCATCGCGCACGCCACTACCCGCGCCAGTTGTCCGGTGGCGAGCAGCAACGCGTGGCGCTGGCCCGGGCTTTCGTCACCCGCCCGCGCATCCTGTTCGCCGATGAACCCACCGGTTCGCTGGACCAGGCTACCGGCCAGCACATCAGCGACCTGCTGTTCGAACTCAACGCCGGCAGCGGCACGACGCTTGTGCTGGTCACCCACGACCTGCGCCTGGCGCAGCGCTGCCAGTACATCCAGCGCATCGACAACGGCCGCCTGCTGCCGGTCGAGCACGGGGCCGACGCATGAACCTGCTGCGCCATGCATGGCGCGCGCTGCGTCGCGAGGCGCTGGCCGGCGATCTGCTGACCGTATTCGCCGCGTTGGTGCTGGGCGTGGCGGTGATGACGGCGGTGGGCACGCTGGTGAACCGGGTCAACCTGGCGCTGACCGGCAGCGCAGCCGAGATGCTCGGCGGTGACCTCGGCATCGCCGGGCGCGACGACCCACCGGCAGCCTTCGCCGAAGAAGCGCAGCGACGCAGTCTGGCGCATACCCGCATCGCCAGCTTCGGCAGCGTGCTGTTCCATGGCGAGGCCAGCCAGATGGCCAGCATCAAGGCCGTGGAAGCCGGCTATCCGCTGCGCGGCACGCTGCGGGTGCGGGCCTCGCCCGGGGGCGCCCTGATCGACAACGCCGGCATGCCGGCCAAAGGCCAGGCCTATGCCGACCCGCGCCTGCTGCAGGGCCTGGAACTGAAAGCCGGTGACGACCTTGAATTCGGCGCTGGCACGCTGCGCATCGCCGGCATCATCGAGGCCGAACCGGATACCGGCGGCGACCTGCTTACGCTTTCCCCCACCCTGCTGGTCAACCGCGCCGATGTGGAAGGCACCGGCCTGCTCGGTCCGGGCAGCCGCATCAACTACCGGCTGATGTTCGCCGGGCCGGCCGACCAGATTGCCGCGCTGCGCCAGTGGTTGCTGCCGCAGGTCAAGGGCCTGCGCCTGCTGAGCGTGGACGACACCCAGCGTGGCGTGCGCCAGGCCTTCGACCTGGCCGGGCGCTTCCTCGGCCTGAGCGCACTGCTGGCGGTGCTGCTGGCCGGCGTGGCCACGGCACTGGCCGCCAACCGCTTCGCCCTGCGCCGCATCGACCAGGTGGCGATCCTGCGCTGCCTGGGTGCCCGCCAGCGCGACATCCTGTTCGGCCTGGCACTGCAGCTGCTGATGCTGGCGGTTCCGGCCTGCGCACTCGGCATCGCTCTCGGCATGGCTGCGCAGGAAGGCCTTGTGCAGGTGCTGGGCAGCCTGGTGCCACAACGCCTGCCGCTGCCGGAAGCGATGCCTGCCCTGACCGGCGCCGGCATCGGCCTGTTGCTGCTGTTCGGCTTCGGCCTGCCGCCGCTTCTGCGCCTGCGTGGGGTGCCGCCGATGCGCGTGCTCAACCGTTCCTTCGCCGCCCTGCCACCGGCCTCGCTGCTGGCCTACGTGGCTGCCTTGGCCGCCAGTCTGCTGCTGGCGGTGCAGGTCACCGGTGATCTCAAGCTGGCGCTGTGGGTGCTGGGCGGGTTGGCCGCGCTGGCGGTGGCGGCCGGCGTGCTCGGCTTCGTGCTGCTGCAGCTGCTGCGCGGCCTGCAGCACCGCCTGCATGGCAACTGGCGACTGGGCCTGGCCGCCCTGACCCGGCGCCGGATGCTGGCGGTGATGCAGCTGGTGGGGCTGTCGCTGTCGCTGTGCGCGCTGTTGCTGCTGGCGGTGACCGGCCCCGGTCTGCTGCAGCAGTGGCGCGAGCGGTTACCGGCGGATACGCCGAACTACTTCCTGATCAACATCCAGCCCGAGCAGCGCGACAGTGTGTTGGCCGCGCTGCGTGGACTGGGCGCCCACGACGCCAGCATCGAACCGATGGCCACCGGCCGCCTGATTGCAATCAACGGCAAACCGCCGCTGCGCGTGGACCGCTCGCCAGCGCAGGAGGGGCAACCGGCACAGGCCGAAGGCCAGCGCGACGACGACGATGAAAACCGGCCGTTGAACTTCAGCTGGCGCAGCACGTTCCCGCCGGCAAATACGCTGGTCAACGGCACGTTCTGGAAGCCGGACAGCACCGCTGTCGAGGCATCCGTGGAGATCGGCTGGGCCAAGCGCTACGGCGTGTACCCCGGTGACCGCATCACCATTGCGGTGGGCGAGCAGGAACGCGAGTTCACTGTCACCAGCGTGCGAAAGGCGGACTGGAACACCTTCCGGCCGAACTTCTTCGTGCTGCTGAACCCGAACGCGGTGGGCGATACGCCGCACAACCTGCTGTCGGCGTTCCATCTGCCGGCCGGCGAGGCAGCCGGACTGGGCGAGCTGGTCCGCGCGCAGCCGAACCTGTCCCTGCTGGACGTGGATGCGGTGATCTCGCAGGTGCGCGATGTGATGGAGCGGGTGGCACAGGCGGTGCAGCTGGTGATGGTGTTCAGCCTGCTGGCGGGCGTGCTGGTGCTGCTGGCCGCACTACAGGCCACGGCCGGCGAGCGTCGCTACGACAGCGCGGTGCTGCGCACGCTGGGCGCGACCCGGCGCCAGTTGCGCGGCGCGGTGCTGGTGGAGTTCGGTGCGCTGGGCACGCTGGCGGCGTTGCTGGCGGTGGGCGCAGCTGCTGCCATCGGCGTGGCGGTCTCGCAGAAGGTGTTCGAGCTGCCACTGCTGCCGCCGTGGCCGGGCCTGCTGTTCGGCGGTCTGGTCGGCGTCGGGTTGAGCCTGCTGGCCGGCTGGTGGGGCACGCGGGCAATCCTGCACACGCCACCGGCATTGGCACTGCGCGAGGCGTGATGCGGTTGCGACACACACGGGTGGGGCGGGCGGTATGCTGCGCGCCCCACTCGATCAGATCGTCCGGAAGCGCTGAACGTTGCTCCCCCGCTCCCGAGGTTCAAGGAATGAAGATGAAATACGGCCTCTGTCTGCGCATCCTTCTGGCCAGTTCCCCGCTGCTCGGTGCGATGCTGCCTGCAGGCGCCCGCGCGGCGGAAGGCTATGCCCCGGACGCGGTGCAGGCCTTCGTGCTGGAAACGGTGCTGGCCGACGAGGCGCAAGCCTTCCACGAGGGCCATCCGACCTATCTGGTTCCGGCCAGCGTGTCACGCACGCGCAGCGATGCCGACGTGGTGGCCGACCTGCGTGCTGAGTTCGACCGGTTCTACCGGGGCCAACCGAAGCCGAGAAAGGAAGTGGCGCACATGGCGATCCTCGTCGCACAGACCGCGCTGCTGCTGCCGGACCGGAGCGCCTGCAGCACGGATCGAGTACGTTGCCACGAAGCTGTCATGGGTGTCCGCACCCGCGATGACGAGGCGAGCCTGCAGGCCACCCTGCGTGCCTTCCAGAACGCGGGACTGGACCTGACCACGCTGGGTGGGCCGGCGTCCTGAGTGCATCGCACCCCGCGCTTGCGATCATCGCCGAGAGCGTGCCGAGCAAGCTCGGTACCTATACCAAAGCGAAGGTACGCTCAGTAGATCCACGCCGTGGGTGGATGCGGTGCCAGGCACGCCCGGCACCCACCAGCGAGACAGCAATCAACCTTCCTTCGGCGCCTTTTCCACGTACTTGGCGAACACTTCGTCGATCTGCTTGTCCTTCACCTTCTTGCCGGCCTGGATCTCTTCGGCCTGGGTGAACATCGGGATGATCATCGCCATGCCGTCGATCTTGGTCTTCAGGTGCACGCCCGGCGCCTGGCCGAGGAAGCCGTCCCAGCGCTGGCGCACCTTGGCCCAGTAACCGGCAGTTGCCTTCCAATAGTTGCGCGCCGGGGTGAAATCGACCTCGGTGGTCTTCACGTAGTCGTTGAAGCCAAACTCGCGTGCGATCTCCACCTGGCTGCCGTCGGCGTTGCGCTGCACCTTGGTGTTGAACTGCTCGTGGGTCCAGCCGTTCGGGGTCAGCGTGTGGCGGTTGATCACGGCCAGCGCGTTGTAATCGCTGCGCTTGGTGTACTCACGGCGCGGCAGCGGACGCCAGCTCAGGTCGCTGCTCCAGCTCGGCACGTTGTTGGTGTAGGTCCACTTGCCGGTGCCGCAGTAGCGCGGCGCGTCACTCACTTCGTAGACGCACTGGGTCCAGGCCCCCTGGTTCACCGCCGCCGGAATGCTGCGCACCTGCCAGGTCTGGTCGGCACTGAATTCGAAGCGGTTCGGCGCTTCGTAGACCCAGTCCTGGCGCCAGTGCTTGGTGATGTGGCCGCTCTTCTCGTCCAGCAGCAAATGCTGCAGCACGATGCGCTTCGGAGTGTCTTCGACCACGATGACCACTTCGTTGCCGCCACTGCGCATCGCCGGTGCGCGCTCGTAGCCCGGCTTCAGCAGCACGGTCTCGTCAAAGGCGAAGTCCACGGTGTACTCACCCTGCATGGCAAGGATGCTGTCGTGGTCGCGGGCGATGTCGGAGGGCTGCGCGCTGGCCACGCCGCTGGCGGCGAGCAGCAGCATGACGCTGGCTGTCTGGAGTTTCATCGGGTCTTCCTTCGGGGTTGCAGATTCGTTGAGAGGCCGTCCGTGGCCGACAGGCGTTCCATCAGCAATGGGTCACAGGCGGATCAGCGGCAGATCGCCGGGAACCCGCGGGGTCGGTCGCCGTGCGGCATCGGCACAGCAGCAGTCGTCGATCGCCAACTCGCCCTCGGCGCTCTCCAGGCGCGCAATGCGACGCGCGGTGGCAGCGCCCAGCGAAGACAGGGTCGACAGGCTGGCGGCCAAGGTGCGGCCATCGTCGGCGGCATGCAGGCGCAGCGCGCACAGGCGCCAGCGCTGGCCACCCAGATGGCCGGCCAGGCGCCGCCACAGGCGTTCGCCGACGCTGGCATCGCTGTCGTGTTCCGGGCCCGGCGGCAGCGCGGCCACCAGCCGGTCCCAGGCCAGGAAGTCGCTGTCTGGCAGCAGGTACAGGCGCCACACGCAGCGGCCGCGGCCATCGAGGAAGCACAGGCTTTCGCGCAGGCCCTCGCTGTCCACGCCCTGGCAGGCATGTACACGCACCGCCTGGCGCCAGCCACCCAGCTCATTGCCGTCGGCGTGGTACAGGCACAACACGGTGCCGAGCGTGGCCAGCTGTGCCGGGGTCGGCCAGGCCGCGCTGTTCGGCACGGCGATGGAGTCATTCCTGCGGGCGGACAGTGCTCGGCTCATGAGGTCACCAGGAAACGGCAAGGCTGGCGGAGAAGGTACGGCCCGGGCTGCTGAAACGATCGCTCAGCGTGCGATCGGTGATCAGGCTCGGGGTGATCGACGACCATTCGATGTAGCGCTTGTCGGCCAGGTTGAACACGCCGACATTTAAGGTGGCACCCGGTGCGAAGTTCCAGTGCGCCATCAGGTCCAGTACGCCGTAGCCAGCCGGCTGGTAGACGAACGGCGCCGGTGCATTCGGGTTGGTCTGCGCGGCCGGCGGCGGCAGATGCTTCTTGCGCTGCACGAAGGTGCCGGCCAGCTCGACACCCCAGGTGTCGGTGTCGTACATCAGGCCCAGCGTGCCACGCAGCGGATCGACCGAGGCCAGCGGTTCGTCGTCGGTCTTGTTGTCGCCACGCGACCACGCCAGTGCGCTGCGCAGCGCCCAACCCTTCAGCGCCGGGCTGAGTTCACCGAATTCGATGCCGGCCTTCATTTCCGCACCGTAGATGCGCGCGTCGGCGATGTTCTGCGACTGGAACACCATCAGGCCCTGTGCGTTGCGGCCGGTGTTGACGTTGGACTCGATGAAGTCCTTGTAGTCGTTGTAGTAGCCACTGACGCTGACGTACGCGGCCGGTGCGATGAAGCGCAGGCCCAGCTCGTAGCCGTCGCTGGTTTCCGGCTTCAGGTCCGGGTTGGCGATGGCGGTGTATCCGAAGGCGACGTTGGTCAGGCCGATGTTGACGTCGTTGTACGGCGGCGACCGGAAGCCGCGTGCATAGCCGGCGAACAGCGACCACTGGTCAGTGAAGCGCCAGACCATGCCCAGCTTCGGCGACACGCTGGTCTTCTTCAGCTGCGCAACCGCCGTGGTCGGATTGTCTTCGGCAAAGATGCCGTCCACCTCCGGCTTCAGCTCGTAACGGTCAACGCGCACGCCCGGCACCAGCGACAGCCTGCCGTCGGCCAGGCGCATTTCGTCCTGTGCATACAGGCCCAACTCGGTGGTCTTGCTGATCGGGAAGTCCCGCACCGGGAACACATCGGGGACGATGGCATTGCTGACCACACCAGCGCGGTTGACCTGGTAGCCGTCGCGCTTCTGGCGGATCTCGGTACGCGTGCCCTCGAAGCCGTAGGTCAACGCATGTTCGATCGTGCCGGTGCTGAACGCCTTGTTGAACTGCGCCTGCAGGCCATAGGCATGCTGGTCGAAGGAGAACACGCGGTGGCGGCGGCTGCCGTCGGTGCGTGTCTCGTCGGTCTGCTGCCGGGTTTCGCTGTTCTGCGCATACACCTGCCAATGCAGGCTGTCGGCGAACGGCTGGTCCAGAGCATCCATCTCGTGGGCGAAGGAGACGCGGGTGCGCTTCTGCGTGTCATGCCCCTTCATGCCGGTGGCCGAACTGACACCCACCGACGACAGCACGTTGGTGTCGGTGGTGTCTTCGTTGCCTTCCACCGTCAGGCGGAAGCGCTGGTCCTCGCTGGGCGCATAGACCAGCTTGCTGAGCAGGCTGCGGCCGTCGCGGTCCTGCGGGTTGGCCGCAGTGCGCGTGCGATCGTCGCTGCGCACCGTACCCTTGTTGTCCGTCTCCTGGCCCTGGTGATGGTTCACGTTGACCAGGCCGCTCCAGTGCTCGCCACCGAAGGCAGCGGTGGCACCGCCAAGCAGGCCCTTCCACTCGCCGTCGTAGCCGAACTTCAGTCCAAAGTAGCTGTCCTTGCCGTCCTTGAGGTAGTCGGCCGGGTCCTTGGTGACGAACGCGACCACGCCGCCCAGTGCATCGGAGCCGTACAGCGAACTGGCCGGGCCACGCACGATCTCCACGCGCTTGAGCGTGTCCAGGTCGGTGTAGTTGCGGTTGGAACTGGCGAACGAACCGATGTCGAACCGGGTCGGCATGACGATGCCGTCGGTCTGGATGCGCACGCGGTTGCCATCCAGGCCACGGATGCGGAAACCATCCAGGCCGAAGCGGGTGGCGCTGCGGGTGACCGACAGGCCCGGCTCGTAGCGCACCAGATCCTTGATGTCCTGTACCAGGTGCCGGTCCATCTGCTCGCGGTCGATGACGTCGACGGTGGCCGCAACGTCGCTCACGGCCCGTTCGGTGCGGGTAGCGGTGACCTGCACCCGGTCAAATTCGCGCGCATCGGGCGCGGCGGCAGCAGCAGCGTGGGCGGACAGCGGCAAGGCCATCCAGAGGGCGAGACTCAGGGCGGTATGGCGGGTCATCGGGTTCATTCGGTCAGGCAAGGGAACCCCCGGTTACCGGCACACCCGGAAGGTGCACGCGGTAGACCGAGGGGGAGAGAGCGGGAGCGGGCGGGTCGCCCACCCTGTCGGCGCTGCCGGCAGGAGGGAGGGAGGCGGGCGACCAGGCCGCGATTACTTGGTCAGGATCAGCTTGTCGTTGCTGGTGTGGCGCAGGCGATAGAAGCGGTCGCCGTGCTGGATCAGGATTTCACGACGGCCCTTGAGCAGGGCTTCGCTGTCGATGACCTCTTCCGGCGGAACGACGCGGACCGGACGATCGCGGAGGGTCAGCGTTTCGGGGCGCAGCAGTACAGGTTGAGCATTCATGAGCATCTGGACTCGTGCGAGGGACGAGTTAAATGATAATGATTCTCAGTTGACAATCAACAACCATTCTCAATTTCATTGATGAGATTAATGATCGAATCCGGAAATTCGATAGAAATCATCAATTGAAAGATAGGGCGGGCGGCTTTTGTAGAGTCGAGCCGTGCTCGACTGCTCTTCGAGTCCTGCCAGGTGAAACCCGCGCTGCGCGCAGAGTCGAGCACGGCTCGACTCTACATGGCGCTGCTGCCGGTCAGCCGAAGACAGCTTCGAGCTGGGCCCAGCCGGCGGCATCGACCTGCTCCAGTACGTCCAGCGCCTGCAGGTTCTGCAGCAGCTGGCTGACCCGGCTGGCGCCCAGGATCACGCTGGAGACGTTCGGGTTGCGCAGGCACCAGGCAATCGCCAGCGTCGCCGGGGCATGGCCAAGCGCGCGTGCGACCTCGCTGAAACGGCGCACCTGTGCCAGGCGAGCCTCGGCGTCAGCACCCAGCACCAGGTCCTGCAGCCATTCCATGCCCTCGCGGCCCAGCCGTGCATCGGCCGGGATGCCCTGGTCGTACTTGCCGCTCAACAGGCCTGACGCCAACGGCGAGAAGATCGTGGTGCCCAGGCCGGCGCCGGCATACAGCGGCGCGTACTCGACCTCGACACGCTCGCGGTGCAGCAGGTTGTACTGCGGCTGCTCCATCGACGGGCCCTGCAGGTTGTGCGCCTCGGCGATGTCCAGCGCCTGCTGGATCTGCGCCGCCGACCACTCCGAGGTACCCCAGTAAAGGATCTTGCCTTGCCGCACCAGGGTGTCCATGGCGTGCACGGTCTCGGCGATCGGTGCGTCTGGATCCGGGCGGTGGCAGTAATAGAGGTCGAGGTAATCCACCCGCAGGCGCTTGAGCGCGGCGTGGCAGGCGTCGGTCACGTGCTTGCGCGACAGCCCGCGCTGGGTTGGTCGCGGGTCTTTGGCGCTGCCGAAGAACACCTTGCTGGAGACACAGAAGCCATCGCGTGGCAGGCGCAGGTCGGTGATCACATCGCCCATCACCTGTTCGGCGCGACCGTTGGCGTAGCCCTCGGCATTATCGAAGAAGTTGACGCCATGATCCCAGGCGGCGGCCACCAGGTTGCGGGCCTCGTCGCGCGGGATCTGGTCGCCGAAGGTCACCCAGGCGCCGAAGGACAGGGCGGAAATCGGCAGGCCGGTGGAGCCCAGGCGACGGTATTGCATGCGAATCTCCTGCTGCGGGCCCGCATCCGGGCCGGGATCGAACCGCCATTCTACCTGCCCCTGCCGGCCGCAACCCCTTGCCGTTGCTGGCCTGATCGGTACCGATGGCCGCGCGCACGCTGCTTTTCCTTGCCCCGGCCCCTGCCCTGCACTAGGCTTCCCGTTTTTCGCGACGCCCCAGGGGAGTCACTCACATGGTCGAAGGTTTGGGCAGGATCGGCTTCGGCCTGTTCGGGTTGGCGGTGCTGATCGGCATCACCTGGTTGTTTTCCAACAACAAGCGTGCGGTTGACTGGAAGCTGGTTGCCACCGGTATCACCCTGCAGATCGCATTCGCGGCGCTGGTGATCCTGGTGCCGGGCGGCCGCGACGTGTTCGATGCGCTGGGCCACGGCTTCGTGAAGGTGCTGAGCTTCGTCAACGAAGGTTCGAAGTTCATCTTCGGCTCGTTGATGGACGTCAAGAACTACGGCTTCATCTTCGCCTTCCAGGTGCTGCCGACCATCATCTTCTTCTCGGCGCTGATGGGGGTGATGTACCACCTCAACGTCATGCAGGGCATCGTGCGCGTGATGGCCTGGTCGATCACCAAGGTGATGCGCGTGTCCGGTGCGGAAACCACCAGCGTCTGCGCCAGCGTCTTCATCGGCCAGACCGAGGCGCCGCTGACGGTGCGCCCGTACATCGCCAAGATGACCCAGTCCGAGCTGCTGACCATGATGATCGGCGGCATGGCCCACATCGCCGGCGGCGTGCTGGCGGCCTACGTGGGCATGCTCGGCGGCGGCGACCCGGTACAGCAGGCCTTCTACGCCAAGCACCTGCTGGCGGCGAGCATCATGGCCGCGCCGGCCACGCTGGTCGTGGCCAAGCTGCTGATTCCGGAAACCGGTACCCCGCTCACCCGCGGCACGGTGAAGATGGAAGTGGAGAAGACCTCCAGCAACATCATCGATGCCGCGGCCGCTGGCGCCGGTGACGGCCTGAAGCTGGCGCTGAACATCGGCGCGATGCTGCTGGCCTTCATCGCACTGATCGCGCTGCTGAACGCCCCGCTGACCTGGATCGGTGAAGTGACCGGGCTGGCCGCGCAGATCGGCAAGCCGACCAACCTGTCGACCATCTTCGGCTACGTGCTGGCACCGATCGCCTGGGTGATCGGCACGCCGTGGGCCGATGCCACCACCGTCGGTTCGCTGATCGGCCAGAAGGTCGTGATCAACGAATTCGTCGCCTATACCGAACTGTCGCAGATCGTGAACGGCCAGGTGGCGGGCGTGAGCCTGTCTGACGAAGGTCGCCTGATCGCCACCTACGCGCTGTGCGGCTTTGCCAACTTCAGCTCGATCGCGATCCAGATCGGCGGCATCGGCGGCCTGGCCCCGGAACGTCGCCACGATCTGGCCAAGTTCGGCCTGCGCGCGGTGCTGGGCGGTACCATTGCCACCTTCATGACGGCGACCATCGCCGGCGTGCTGACGCACTTCAGTTGAACCCTTGGTTGAGAAAAGATTCCCTATGAGCAGCAGTGTCGTTGTCGTCGGTTCCTTCAATGTCGATCACGTGTGGCGGTGCGAGTCGCTGCCGGCACCGGGTGCGACCATTGCCGGCCGCTACAGCACCGGCCCCGGTGGCAAGGGCTTCAACCAGGCCGTGGCGGCCTGCCGCGCCGGTGCCGACACCCACTTCGTGTGCGCGTTGGGCGATGACGCCGGTGGCGCCACCGCCCGCGAGCTGGCCGCACAGGATGGCTTCGGGCTGATCGCCGAAGCCAGCAGCGAACCGACCGGCACTGCTGGTATCTACGTGGATGCCCGCGGCCGCAACACCATCGTGATCGGCCCGGGTGCCAACGCCGCACTGAGCACCGACTTCCTGCAACAGCAGCAGGCGCTGCTGACCGGCGCCAAGGTGGTGCTGGTGCAGCTGGAATCGCCGGTGCCGACCATCGAAGCAGCGTTGGCCAGCGCCCGCGAGGCCGGTGTCACCACCGTGCTCAACACCGCGCCGGCCGATGCCCCCTCCACCATCGGCCTGCTCAAGCTGGCCGATGTGATCACCCCGAACGAGACCGAGTTCGCCGCCCTGCTTGGCCGTCATGTCGGCGAGCGCGTGGATGCCAACGACGTCGCTGCGCTGGATGGCGCCAGCCTGCATGCGCTGTGCCGCAAGCTGGTCGGCAACGGTACGGTGGTGGTGACCCTGGGTTCGGTGGGTGTGTTCGTGTCGCATGCCGACGAGAACCTGCGCGGCGATACCCAGCCGTACTATCGCGTGGGTGCCGAACAAGTGCAGGCAATCGACACCACCGGTGCCGGTGACGCCTTCAACGGTGCGCTGGCCGCGTCGCTGGCGCAGGTGGCCGACGCCCCGTTCGCCCGCCACGTGCGCTTCGCCAACCAGTTCGCCGGCCGTTCGACCGAGAAGGAAGGCGCCGCTGCGGCGATGCCACGCTTCACCCCGGCTGATTCTGAAGCAAAGTAGATCCACCTCACGCGTGGATGAACGAGCCCGGGCATGCAGATGCCCGGGCTTTTTTTATGGTTCTTCCGCATGTCGCAACAGCTGCCCCGCTGCAATCGCCAGCAGCGCCACCGCGGCGGCCGCCATGCCCAGCGAGCCCAGGCCCCAGCGTTCGATGGCCCCGCCACCGAGCAACGCGCCCAGGCCGATACCGGCATTGGCGGCCGACACATTCAAGGTGCCGGCCAGCGCCTGTGCCTGCGGCGCCGCGCGCATCACCCGCACCTGGCACAGCGGGAACAGCGCGGTATGCGCAACACCCCACAACGCCAGTGCGATGACCGCCCCCCCTCCCTGCCCGGCCAGCCAGACGCTGGCCAGCACGCCCAGCGCCAGCACCGTGCAGAACGCCAGCGTCGCGGCCAGCGGTGCACGATCCACCCAACGCCCGCCCAGTGCATTGCCAAGCAACCCGACCGCACCGAAGCCCATCAGCCACCAACCCACCTGCGCGGCGGGAACCTGCAACAGGCGCTCGAGCACGTCGGCCAGATAGGTGTAGGCGGTGAACATGGCGGTGAACACCAGCACCGACAGCAGCACGTTGCCCAGCAACCACGGCTGCCGCAGCACGCGCGCCTGTTCGCCCAGCGCGCGCCGTGACTCTACTGCGGTGCCCGGCATCCACAGTGCGAGTGCGCCCGCCATCAGCAGCGACAGCGCCGACAGCAGCCAGAAGCTGCCGCGCCAACCGATGGCCTCGGCGGCCAGCGTACCCAGCGGGATGCCGAACAGCATCGCGGCGGTGATGCCCAGATAGACCCGTGCCACCGCACGCCCCCCCTGCCCCGCCGGCGCCAGCTGCGCGGCAGTCTCGCTGGCCGTGCCCCAGAACACCGGCAGCGCCAACGCAGGCAGCACCCGCGCCAGGGCCAGCAACCACGGCAGCGTGGCCACCGCCGCGAGCGCGTTGGAGGCCGCAAACAGCAGCAGGATGGCCACGAACAGGCGACGCCGGTCGAGATGCGCCAACAGTGCGGTCAGTGGTGGTCCGGCCAGCATCACGGTGAACGCGAACAAGGTGACCAGCTGCCCGGCGCGTGCGATGCCCAGGCCGAGATCGCGCGCCAGCGCCGGCAGCAAGCCGACGATCAGGAATTCGGTGGTGACGATGACGAACGCGGAGACCGCCAACAGTGCAACGGACAGGCGGGCACGGGCAGCACGGTGACCGGTGGCAACGGAACAATCGAGGGAAGACATGCAGGACCGCCAGGGACAAGGGCCGCCCAGCCTATTTCCTCCCCTAATTCCGATTACTGCTATGTTTTCCATCCATTCCGGACAGATATTCACCCATGCTTCCCAACGAACGGCTGCGCGGCATCGAGGCCTTCGTCGCCACCGCCGACGCTGGCAGCTTCACCGCCGCCGCGGAGCGGCTGCATCTGACCAGTTCGGCGGTCGGCAAGACCGTTGCCCGGCTGGAAGCGCGCCTGGGCGCGCGGTTGTTCGAACGCAGCACCCGCCGCCTGCGCCTGACCGAGGCCGGTGAGGGCTTTTACCGCACGTGCGTGCGCGTGCTTGGCGAACTGGCCGATGCCGAATCGGTGCTGGCCGCGCATGCCGATGCCGCGGTGGGCCGCCTGCGGGTGGACGCACCGGCCACCTTCGGGCGATTGAAAGTCTGGCCGCTGCTGCTGCAGCTGGCCGCCGAGTTTCCCCGGCTGCGGCCACAAGTGACCTTCAGCGACCGCTTCATCGACCTGGCCGAGGACGGTATCGATCTGGCCGTGCGCATCGGCGGCCCGGAACCGTTGCCGGCCACCCTCGGCAGCCGCCTGCTCGGTTACGAATGCCTGCGCTTCTGCGCCTCACCGGCCTACCTGCAGCAGCACGGCCTGCCGACCTCCGGGGCGGAGCTGGCCGACCACGATGGCGTGCTGTTCGGCCGTGCCGACGGCAGTATCGGCCCGTGGCAGGTGGCCGATGGAGGGCAGCGCAGCGCACCGCTGCAGGCCCGCGCACGGATGGTGGTCGGCAGTGCCGAAGCACAGGTGGCGGCCGTCGAGGCGGGCTTCGGCATCGCCCAGCTGGCCAGCTGGCTGGTCGATGACGCGCTGGCACGTGGCAGCCTGGTCTCGATCCTGCCGGCGCTGGACTGCCGTGGCCTGCCGTTGCGGCTGTTGTGGCCGCAGGGCCGGCAACGGCTGCCGCGTGTGGATGTGGCATTGGACCATCTCGGCACCGGATTGCGGATCGACCCTCCGCACTGATTCCGGCTGCGACCACCCGTCGCATTGCCCGCACTGCGGCCCTCGCCCACCATCCGCGCAGCTTCCTTGCACGGGCAGGACATGGACGGATTCCCCTGGCTGCTGGTCGCAGCCGCTGGCAGTGCCATCGCAGCACTGCTGCACATCGGCTGCATCGCCTTCGGCGCGCCGTGGTACCAGCGTTTCGGCGCTGGCTCGCGCATGGTGCGGCTGGCCCGGGCCGGCCACTGGTGGCCACCACTGATGACCGCCGCCATCACCGCCGTGCTGGTGGCCTGGACGCTGTATGCGCTGGCAGCCGCCGGCTGGCATTCGCCGCTGCCGGCCAGCCGTCTGGTTCTGCCCTGCATCGCTGCATTGTTGCTGCTGCGTGCAGCGATGGGCTTCGGCCTGGCGTTGTTCCGGCCGGGGTACAACGGCTCACGCTTCTGGGTGACCAGCTCATTGGCCTGCCTGGGGCTGGGCCTGGCCTTCGCCCTGGGCACCCGCCAGGCCTGGCAGGCTTTGGGCTAGGCCCTCACCCAGCCGCCTACCATCGCCTGCCCATGGGGGCGGCGGAAGCAACCGTCAAGCATCTGCTGATACCCGTGCGGCATGAGAACGGTCCGGATCGGCCTGAACCCGGCCGTGCCGGACACGTTCGCGTGGGCGCCCGCGCCCTACAATGGGCGCATGCAGATCGGCCCGTACTCCATTGCTCCCAACGTCGTGCTGGCGCCCATGGCCGGCGTCACCGACAAGCCCTTCCGCCTGCTGTGCAAACGGCTGGGCGCGGGACTGGCTGCCTCGGAAATGACCATCAGCGACCCGCGCTTCTGGAACACGCGCAAGTCGATCCACCGCATGGACCACGACGGCGAACCGGCACCGATCAGCGTGCAGATCGCAGGCACCGAGCCGCAGCAGCTGGCCGAGGCCGCGCGCTACAACGTCGACCACGGCGCGCAGATCATCGACATCAACATGGGCTGCCCGGCCAAGAAGGTGTGCAACGCCTGGGCCGGTTCGGCACTGATGCGCGACGAGCAGCTGGTGGCGCGCATCCTCGAAGCCGTGGTCAACGCGGTGGACGTGCCGGTCACCCTGAAGATCCGCACGGGCTGGGACTGCGACCATCGCAACGGCCCGCTGATCGCGCGCATTGCCGAGGACAGCGGCATTGCTGCGCTGGCCGTGCACGGCCGCACCCGCGACCAGCACTACACCGGCCAGGCCGAGTACGCCACCATCGGCGAGATCAAGGCCGCGCTGCGCATACCGGTCATCGCCAATGGCGATATCGATTCGCCGCAGAAGGCCGCCTTTGTGTTGAAGCAGACCGGCGTGGATGCAGTGATGATCGGTCGCTCGGCGCAGGGACGGCCGTGGATCTTCCGCGAGGTGGCGCATTACCTGGCCACCGGCGAGGAACTGCCGCCGCCGTCGCTGGCCGAAGTACGCGACATCCTGCTCGGCCATCTGCACGCACTGCACGCGTTCTACGGCGAGCCACAGGGCGTGCGCATCGCACGCAAGCACCTGGGCTGGTACGCCAAGGACCGGCCGGAAAACGCGGCGTTCCGTGCGGTGGTCAACCGTGCCGAGGATCCGGCCAGCCAGATCGCACTGACCACCGACTACTTCGACCGCCTGATCGCTGGGGAACCGGCGCTGTCTTCGGCGGCCTGAGCCGCCCGCCCCGCGTTTCCGAACAGTCGAGCCAGCTCGACGCTACAAGAGCCCGCCGTCATGACTCCGCCGATCTCCTCCCCGACCTACCTGCACGGATTCTCCGGCACCGAGCAGCAGCGCCTGATGACCCAGGCCCGCCTGCTGGAATCGAGCATCTTCGGCCAGATCGACTACAGCGGCGCGCGGCGCCTGCTGGAAGTCGGCAGCGGCGTCGGCGCACAGACCGAGATCCTGCTGCGCCGCTTCCCGGAGCTGCACGTGACCGGTGTGGACCTGAGCGAAACGCAGCTGGCCACCGCACGCGAGAACCTGGCGCGCACGCCGTGGTGCAGCGACCGTTACACCCTGCAGCAGGCCGATGCCGGCGAACTGCCGTTCGAGGCCCGCAGCTTTGATTCGGCGTTCCTGTGCTGGGTGCTGGAGCACGTGCCGTCACCGGCGCGCGTGTTGAGCGAAGTGCGCCGGGTGCTGGCCCCGGGCTCGCCGGTGTACATCACCGAGGTGATGAACGCCTCGTTCCTGCTCGACCCGTACTCACCGCACATCTGGCGCTACTGGATGGCCTTCAACGACTTCCAGTACGACCACGGCGGCGACCCGTTCGTCGGCGCCAAGCTGGGCAACCTGCTGCTGGCCGGCGGCTTCCGCGATGTGCAGACCGAGATCAAGACCATCCACCTGGACAACCGCGAACCGGCCCGTCGCAAGACGATGATCGCGTTCTGGGAACAGCTGCTGCTGTCGGCGGCCGACCAGCTGCTGCAGGCCGGCTCGGTGGACGAGGAAACCGTGGAAGGCATGCGCCGCGAGTTCCGGCTGGTGCAGAACGACCCGAACGCGGTGTTCTTCTACTCGTTCGTGCAGGGCCGCGCGACGGTGTATTGAACGCAACCTCGCCGTGGCGAGGGCAACCCGCTAGAATTTCGCCAACATGGCTGCACAAGGTGCATGCCGCGTCCCATGCTGCCAGCCGGATTCCGGACGGCATGCGCGCCACACCGGCGGCACCTGATCTGTGAGCGAAAGATGACCGACAGCGGACGACCGCCAACGCCTGCGCACGATGCGGGCCTGCCAGGTGGATGGAGTACAAATCAGGCAAGGCTCTTGCTGGGCCTGCTGGCCGCGTTCTGCATCCTGTATGTTGCTTTTGCGTTGACTCCTTCGTCCTACGCGCTGGCATTCGAGCGTATGGGCCTGGAACCTTTGCAGCCGTTGCTCGGCTCTGCCCGGTCTATCCGCTCGGATGAGTGGATGGTTTACACGCCCTACGTACAGATCGCCGTCGCTAACGATTTCGGCCAGATGAATGCGCACTCACCCTATCGTGAGTCGCTGCGCACCTTTCAGGCGCTTCCGCTGCTTGACTGGGGTCTATTGTTCAAGCCTTACCACTGGGCGTTCTTCATTCTGCCTCCGGCAAACGCCTATTCGTTCTTCTTCGTTTTCATGGCCGTGGCATTCCTGTCCGGCTGGACAACGTTCCTGCGTCAACTTCGATTACCTCCGCTTCCCGCACTGCTGATCGCCAGCATCCTGTTCTTCTCGCCGTTCGTGCAGGTCTGGTGGTCCAGCAACGCTGGTGCGTTCGCCCTTGCACCCTGGTGCGCAGTCGCCTGGCTCGGCATCGGCAACCGCTGGCTGCGCATACTGGCCAGCGCATATGCGCTGTCTGCCTGGCTGGTGGCAGCAACCTATCCCCCGTTCACCATCGGCTCGCTGCTGACGATGGGTTTACTGGTTCTGGCATTTCGCCGTGAGACGTTGTCGCTTCCCCGGTTGCTCGATGCAGTTGCCGCCGGCCTGCTTTCGTTGGCGGTGTTCTTCGGCTACTTCCACGAGATCATCCAGATCGCCCGCGACACGGTCTACCCTGGGCAGCGTGTGAGTGCAGGAGGTGGGGTAAGCCCGGTGTCCCTGCTGGCGCATGTATTTCCCAACCTGATGACTTACAAGTTCGTGCCGTTGCCGTCCTTCACGACATCCAACGAATGCGAGATCGCAGTACTGGGCAGCCTGTTGCCGCTATTCACGCTGGTGCTGATCGACGGGAGCCGGTTCCGTTGCTGGGTGCGCAACAACCGCCGCGCGCTGTCGATCCTGGTCGCAGGCCTGCTTTTGGTGGCGTGCTGGATGTTTCTGCCGGTTCCGGCACTGATCGGCAAGCTCACCGGCCTGTCGCTGGTACCACCTATCCGTGCCCTGCTTGCCTTTGGCCTGCTGCTCAACATCGCCTGCGCCATTATCCTCATCCAGTGCGGCGCGCTTCTTCAACGCGGGCGCCTACTGCTGCTAGCAGGTCTGCTGGCCATCGGCAGCCTGGCCAAGTACCCGCTCGGTAACGATGGTTTCCACCATTTGTATAGCGCCTACGACATAGTTCCTTATCTCTGCCTTGCCGCTCTCGCAGTTGCTGCCAGCCGCCCTCAGTGGTCGAAGAATGCACCCACGCTGGTACTGGCCGCCGCCGCATTGACCAATCTGCTGGGCAACGGCCTGTTCAATCCGGTGCAGCCGGCGGGGCCCATCTTTTCGATTGATCGCCAGGCGGTGCTGCAGGCACAGCAGGCGCGCGGCGCGCGCATCAATGCGGATGGCGCGCTGGTCGCGACGGGCAGCTTGGGTGGTCTACTTCCCGGCGCTGGCATTCCGGCAGTAAATCACGTGTTGTATCTGCCGCAGATGGGTTACTTCCGAAGGTACTTCCCGACGATGCCGGAACGAGATTTCAACTTCATCTTCAACCGCTATCATCATGTCAGCGTGAACCCAAGCAGCGATATCCCTCGCCTGTTGCAGGCAGATCTGGTGGAAGTCCCAGCGAAGGTAATGCTGGCTCCGCCCACCGAACGCTGAGCATCTGCCGCAACCGCCAATCACCGCGCGATCAATGCACAGCAGTGTCATCCCCCCGGGGCTGCACTGCCGGCTCCTGCCAGATCCGCTGCCACATCGCTGCCAGCCGGCGCCCGGCATCGGCACGCGCGGCCGGGCTGCTGTAGTCCACCCGGAGCTGTTCGGGCGTGATCGCCCGCCACTGGCCATCAACCTGTTCGGCCACCGCGAAGTTGAAGGTGTAGTCCGGTTCCAGGCCCATGCGTAGATCACTAAGCACCAGCCGGCCGTCAACCACCCGCGCACGCATGAAGCCGCGGTTGAACCACTGCAGCTGCTGCACCGCAGGAATGCCCTCCGCTTCGCGCAATGCCTGCACGTTGGACGCATACCCTTCGAACTGCATCGGCCCATGGTCGGCCACCAGCGAGCGGTCGCCCACCACGTAGCCGTTCGGCGTCATCGCCACCACCCGCCACAGCAGCGTGTTGAACGGCATCGGCACCGAGAAGCGCGGCGCATCGCCCAGCCCCATCGCCGCCAGGCTCTGCTGCGCGGCACGGTCGACCTGCGCCTTGGCGATCAGGCCCCAACCCAGGTAGCCACTACTGATCAGCAGCGCCACACCCAGCACCTTGCCAGTCCAGGGACGGGCGCGGCCAAACCAGGCCAGCACGCAGCCCAGCAGCAGCCACACCGTGTAGCCAGGATCGATGATGAAGACGCTGGAACCCATGGTCGGGTGTGGCCGCAACGGCCACCACAGTTGGGTGCCGTAGACGGTGAACGCATCCAGCACGGGATGGGTGACCAGCGCCAACTGGATCGCCCAGAACCAGCGCACCGGTGACTGCGCGACGCGGCCATTGCCGAAGCGCTTGAACAACCACCAGATCAGCGCGGCCACCCACGGCAGCACCAGCAACGAATGGCTGAAGCTGCGGTGCTCCACCATGTTCGCCACCGGGTCTGCGGCAGTGAAGCCCAACCACAGAGCATCGAGGTCCGGCAGGGTGCCAAGTGCGGCACCGGCCAGCAGGGCCGCGCGGCGATGGCCGGGCGGAGCGATGACAGCGGCGACGGCGCCACCGAGCACGATCTGGGTCAGGGAATCCATGGGCCGATGCTAGCGGCTTGCGCGCGGTGTATGTAGAGCCGAGCCGCGCCACCATTGATCAAGGGCGCCAGTCCGTAGGGCGCATCGCAATGCGCGGGGAAGCATCCGCCCCGCTCGCGCCCTTGTGGAGTCGAGCCATGCTCGCCTGTTTTTCGGTTCGCCCCCCGTCGCGCCACGTCCGCAGAGCATGGGCTCGGCTCTTATCTCTTGCGACTCTGGCACCTTAGGTGCCGAGAGCCCGGCGCGGGCGACCGTTCGGCTCTAGGTCTTCTCGATCGCTCTGTAGCAAGGATCTCCGCGCCGGTTTCTCCCTGATCCGCCCGAACAGTTGATCGAGTTGGCGCTCGCACTGATAAGACTGGGCAAGCGGGGGGAGCTCTCGGCCCTGTCAGCCTAGCGGAGTTACCTCATGTTTGGGATCGGGATCGATGTCAGTGGTGAGAATCTGGATGTTGCCGTCCATGAACAGGCCTTTCGCCAGTTCAAGAACAGCAAACGTGGCTGGAATAGCCTGATCCGGTGGTTGCAGCAGTGGCCAGCCAAGCAGGTCGTGCTCGAGGCCAGTGGCGGCTACGAGCAAAAGGCACTGGATGCGCTGCATGAAGCAGGCCTGCCGATGGTACGAATCAATCCTGGCCGTGGCCGCAGCTTTGCCTCAGCCACGGGAAAGCAGGCCAAGACCGATCGTATTGATGCCATGGTGCTGGCCCACATGGCCGATGCCCTAAAGCTGACCCGCTACGTACCGCCAGCGGCTTGGCAGCGCCGTCTGAGTGAGCTGTGCCAGCGACGTCGCCACCTGGTCCAGATGCGGGTGAGCGAGCATCAGCGCATGCGCGCGTTCAGCGAACCCAGCCTGATTTCCATGCTGAATCAACACCTGCGCGAGATCCAGAAAAGCATCAAGCAGCTCGACGCCACCATCGCAGCGCTGCTGGCCGAACAGGAAGGATGGCGTGACTTTGCCAAGCTCAAAGGTGCCGGCCCGGTGTTGATGGCAACCCTGGCCTGCGAGCTCCCGGAGCTGGGCAAGCTCAGCGGGAAAGCCATCTCGGCCTTGGTAGGGGTTGCCCCCATGAACCGCGAAAGCGGCACCTGGAAAGGGAGACGGAGCATTAGCGGTGGCCGCGCCGTTGTACGCGAAGCGCTCTACATGGCGGCGCTGACGGCCAAACGCTATGAGCCTCGGCTCAAGGAATTTTTTGAATCCCTCGTCAAGCAGGGCAAGCCGGGCAAGGTGGCTTTGGTCGCGGTGATGCGCAAGATGCTGGTGATCCTCAACGCCCGCAAAAGGGATGCGGAGGCCCAGATGGCCTCCGCCTGACAAGACAGTTGCTACAGGAGAACAGACGCGCGTTACGCCGCCTGCGACAGCCGCGCGCCCGGCAGTTCCACCAGGGTCTGCCCGTTGTGGTCGAGCAGGCGCAGCGCGCCATCGTGGTCTTCGACCAGCGCGGTCAGGCTCTCCACCCAGTCGCCATCGTTGGCGTAGACCAGGCCATCGCGCTCGATCAGCGCGGCGCGGTGGATGTGGCCACAGACGATGCCATCCAGGCCGCGCCGGCGCACGTCGTCCAGCCCGGCCTGCACGAAGCGCTCGATGTAGCGCTCGGCTGCACCACTACGCTTTTTCAGGAATTCAGACAGCGACCAGTAGCGCATGCCCAGCACGCGCCGCACCGCGTTCAATGCCTGGTTGCCGGTGAGGATCCGGTAGTACAGCCAGTCGCCGAACTTCTCCTGCAGCCCCCCGAAGTGGGTCACGCCATCGTAGTCGTCGCCATGCACGACCAGCAGCCGGCGGCCGTCAGCAGTGGTATGGATCGCACGGCGACGCACCTGCATCGCCGGCAGCATCAGCCCGCACACCTGGCGCAGCGAGGCGTCGTGGTTGCCGGGAATGTAGATGATCTCGGTGCCAGCACGGCGCAGCGCATGCAGGGCCTGGATGACTTCACTGTGCGACTGCCGCCAGTTGGCGCGGCGGTGGGCCATCCACCACAGGTCGATGATGTCACCGACCAGGTACAGCCGCTCGCAGCGCAACTGCGAGAGGAACCGGGCCAGCTCGGCGGCGTGGCAGTGGCGCGAGCCCAGGTGCACGTCGGAAACGAACACTGCGCGCCGGTGTGGCGACAGGTTCGCCAGCGTGCTCATGCCGGCATCCCCGCATCGCGCAGGTAGCGTTTGCGCTTGTTGGGCCGTATCGCACACAGGTCCACTTCGATCAGGCCATCGATCGAATCGCTGAAATCCGGATCGACACCGAAGGCAAGGAAGCGGGCGCCGCCGGGTTCGCACAGGTCGGTGTACTGGCGGTACAGCGTCGGTACGCCGGTGCCGAGTGCGGCCAGGTTGGCCTTCAGCACATCGAATGCGGCGCCGGCATCCAGCTCGCCGAAGCTCGGTGGTGCCGCGAAGTACTGGAACGGCCGGTTCGATTCAACCAGGCCGGCGCTACCGCTGTAATAGCGCTGGTAGTACGCCACCAGCTGCTCGCGCGCATCACGCGGCAGTGCCGCGCTGATCGACACTGCGCCGAACAGGTAGCGGATGCCCGGCCGGCACTGCAGGTAGGCACCGATGCCCTGCCACAGGTAGTCCAGGCTGCGGCTGCCCCAGTAATCGGGCACCACGAAGCTGCGCCCCAGTTCCAGGCCCTCGGCGATGTGAGTGATGGCGTCGTCGGAATAACGGAACAACGACGCGCTGTAGAGCCCGGAAAGACCATGCCGGGCCAGCGCATGGGCACCGCGCATGATGCGGTAGGCGCCGGCGATGCGCTGCGCGGCCGCGTCCCATATCACGATGTGCTCGTACTGCGGATCGAAGGCGTCCAGGTCACGGCTGCGGCCGGTGCCCTCGCCGACCTGGCGGAAGGTCAGCTCGCGCAGGCGGCCCAGTTCCAGCAGCAGCGGCGAATCGGCCGCGCAGGTGGCCAGCAGGATCTGCTTGCCGTCGGCGGTCTGGCCCAGCTGGGTAGCGGCCGCGATACCCGCGGCGACCTGCGAGGGCGGCACCGGCGCGGCCAGCGGCTCGGGACCTGCGCAGACAGCGGCATCTGCGGCCGCGCCATTGCGACCCAGCGCGTAAAGCGCGCGACGCACCGCGAGCAGCTGCGCGCCCGGGTCACCGCCCTTGCCCAGCTGCATCGGCTCACCGATGCACAGCCGCAGCGGGCGCCCACGACGGGTGAACATCTCGCGCGCCAGCAGCGCGGTACCGGCCGGCTTGAACAGGGTCGAGGCGCCGTAGAACAGCGCCGAGTTGCGCGCTTCCACCCGCACCGGCAACACCGGCGCACCGGCAGCGCGGGCGAAGCGGACAAAACCGCGCTGCCAGCGGCCATCGCGGATGCCGCGCAGCGACAACCGCGAGACCTCACCGGCCGGGAACACGATCACGCACTGCTCGGCGGCCAGCGCTTCTTCGACCGCATGCAGGCTGCCACGTTGGGCCTTGCCACCGAGGATGCGCACCGGCAGCAGCAGGTCCTGCAATGGCGCGATCGCACCTAAAAGGTCGTTGGCCACGATCCGTACGTCGCGGCGGATGCGGCCGACCGCGTCCAGCAGGGCCAGCGCGTCCAGCGCCCCGGACGGATGGTTGGCGACGATCAGCAGGCGGCCGGTGGCGGGAATCTTCGCCAGCGCGGCTGGATCCACCTGGTACTGGCCATCGATGAATTCCAGGCCGGCGGCGACGAACCCGAATCCGCGCAATCCTGCACTGCGCTGCAGGAACGCTTCGATCTGGTCCAGGCGCGACCAGCGTCCGACGCTGCGCAGCAAGGGCCGGGCCAGTTGGCCACGACGACCATGGAACCAATCGGGAAAGCGTTGCTGGAGACGCTGTTCGAGTTCCTGCATGGCGTGTTCGCTCGTGCCCGGCGGCCGGATTGGCCGACAGCCTGCGCCCGGCAGGCGGCAGCCAGATGGCGGTTTCGGGGCAGAACGATGACGGCCGGGTGCCCCGGAGCGGGGTCGCAGACTGCGCGGCCGGGGCCAGGCAGGACCCGCGCCGTTGTCACGCTGGTGGAACACTGGGCGTCGAGGCTGGGCCTCAATCCCCCTGCAGCGGGCCCTGCAGGCCTACATGGGCTTAACCACCGGCAACCGGTACAGGTTCACAATGCACAGGCGGCGCACCCCGTGTATCATTCGCGCCCATCTTTCCATCCGAATCAAAGGATATTAAGCCTGATGTCCAGCTACCTCTTCACCTCCGAGTCGGTCTCTGAAGGCCATCCGGACAAGGTTGCCGACCAGATCTCCGATGCGGTGCTGGACGCGATCCTGACCCAGGACCAGCGCGCCCGCGTGGCCTGCGAGACCATGGTCAAGACCGGCGTTGCCATCGTGGCCGGTGAAATCACCACCAGCGCCTGGATCGACCTGGAAGCGCTGACCCGCAAGGTCATCGTGGACATCGGCTATGACAGCTCCGACGTCGGCTTCGACGGCGCCACCTGCGGCGTGCTGAACCTGATCGGCAAGCAGTCGCCGCACATCGCCCAGGGCGTGGACCGCAAGAAGCCCGAAGAAATGGGCGCTGGCGACCAGGGCCTGATGTTCGGCTATGCCACCAACGAGACCGACAGCTACATGCCGGCCGCGATCCACCTGTCGCACCGCCTGGTCGAGCAGCAGGCCAAGATCCGCAAGAAGAAGAACTCGCCGCTGTCGTGGCTGCGTCCGGACGCCAAGAGCCAGGTCACCCTGCGCTATGAAAACGGCGTGGTCTCGGCCATCGACGCCGTGGTCCTGTCGACCCAGCACGCCCCGGGCATCAAGCAGAAGGACCTCATCGAGGCCGTCCGCGAAGAGATCATCAAGCCGGTGCTGCCGGCCAAGTGGCTGCACAAGGGCACCAAGTTCCACATCAACCCGACCGGCAAGTTCGAGATCGGCGGCCCGGTGGGCGACTGCGGCCTGACCGGCCGCAAGATCATCGTCGACACCTACGGCGGCTGGGCCCGTCACGGTGGTGGCGCGTTCTCCGGCAAGGACCCGTCCAAGGTCGACCGTTCGGCTGCCTACGCGGCCCGCTACGTCGCCAAGAACGTGGTTGCCGCCGGCCTGGCCGACCGTTGCGAAGTGCAGGTCTCCTACGCCATCGGCGTGGCTGAGCCGACCTCGATCTCGGTCACCACCTTCGGCACCGGCAAGATCAGCGACGACAAGATCGAGAAGCTGATCCGCAAGCACTTCGACCTGCGCCCGTACGGCATCATCAAGATGCTGGACCTGGTGCACCCGATGTACCAGCAGACCGCGGCCTACGGCCACTTCGGCCGCAAGCCGAAGGAGTTCAGCTACCTCAACGGCGAAGGCGAGACCGTCAACGCCACGGCCTTCTCCTGGGAGAAGACCGACCGCGCCGCCGCCCTGCGCGCCGATGCGAAGCTGAAGTAAGAAACACGAAGGGCCGCGCAAGCGGCCCTTCTGCTTCTGGTAGAGCCGGCCGCTGGCCGGCTTTTTCATGGCCTGCGGAAACAATCGCGTGGTTGCCGGCCAGCGGCCGGCACTACCCGGTTGCCGATACAATCTGGCCATGTCGACCGAACTGAAAACCCACCAGCTGTCCATGACCGTGCTGATGTCGCCGGAGATGGCCAATTTCTCCGGCAAGGTCCACGGCGGCGCCATCCTGCGCCTGCTCGACCAGGTGGCCTATGCCTGCGCCAGCCGCTATGCCGGCCGCTACGTGGTCACCCTGTCGGTGGACCAGGTGGTGTTCCGCCAGCCGATCGCGGTCGGTGAACTGGTCACTTTCCTGGCCTCGGTGAACTACACCGGCACCTCGTCGATGGAAATCGGCGTCAAGGTGGTGGCCGAGGACATCCTCAAGCGCAGCGTGCGCCACGCCAACAGCTGCTTCTTCACCATGGTGGCGGTGGACGAGGACGGCCGGCCGACGCCGGTTCCATCGCTGCAGCCGGCCAGTTCGGACGAAAAGCGCCGGCAGGCCGCAGCGCTGATCCGCCGCCAGCTGCGGCAGGAAATGGAGCAGCGCCATCTGGAACTGCTGGCGTCCAATCCGCCGTCGCCGGAGGATTGAGGGCGTGCGGGGCAAGCCCCGCACCCACCGAGGCAGGTAGCGCCGGGTCATGCCCGGCGCGGATCAACCCGTGTTCTGCACGCCCTGCGAGACACCATTCACGCAGGCCACCAGCGCACGCAGCAGGTCATCATCCTCGCGTCCGCTTTCGCGCCAGCGCTGCAGCAGGTCCACCTGCAGCACGCTGATCGGGTCCACGTAGGGATTGCGCAGGCGGATCGACAGTGCCAGCCGCGCGTCGTGGTCCAACAGGGTCTGCTGCTCCATCAACGCCAGCAGCCAGTGCCGGGTCAGTTCAAGCTCGCGTTCGACCTGCGGGAAGAACGCGTCGTGCAGCTCACCCGACAAACGCGAGAACTGCTCGGCAATGGTGATATCGCCCTTGGACAGCACCATCGCGATGTCGTCGAGGAAGGTGCGGAAGAACGGCCAGTCACGCGCCATCTCGCGCAGCGTCTGCTCGTGGCCAGCATCGACTGCCGCCTGCAGGCCGCTGCCCACGCCATACCACCCGGGAATGACTGCACGCGCCTGGCTCCAGGCGAACACCCACGGAATCGCGCGCAGATTGCCCAACGCCGCGTCCTGGCCGAGCCGGCGCGACGGCCGCGAACCCAGCGTCATCCGCTCGATCACATCGATCGGTGTCGCCGTGCGGAAGTAGTCCATGAAGCCGGCCTGGCCGACGAAGGCGCGATACACCTCGCTGCTGGAGCCAGCGACCACATCCATCACCGGCCGCCAGTCATCCTCGCGCGGCTCCGCTGCACGCGGGCGCAGGCTGGCCCGCAGCACGGCACCCGTGGCCTGTTCCAGCGAGCGCAGGGCCAATGCACGGATGCCGTACTTGCGGTGGATCACCTCGCCCTGCTCGGTCACGCGCAGGCGGCCATCGATGCTGCCGCGCGGCGAGGCATCGACCGCATGCGTGGTCTTGCCGCCACCGCGGCTGATCGAGCCGCCGCGGCCATGAAAGAAGGTCAGGCGGATGCCGGCCTCGGCCGCCACCTCAAGCAGTTCCACCTGCGCACGCTGCAGGCCCCAGCGCGAGGCGGCGATGCCGCCGTCCTTGCTGCTGTCCGAATAGCCCAGCATGACCATCTGCACGTCATCGCGTGCACGCAGATGCGCACGGTACACCGGGTCGGCCAGCAGGTCGCGCAGCGTCGCGGTGCCGCGCTTGAGATCGTCCACGGTTTCGAACAGCGGCGCGATATCCAGCGGCACGTGACCGGCGTCATCGACCAGACCACCACGGCGTGCCAGCGCCAGCACCGCCAGCACATCACTGCGGTCGTGTGCCATCGAGATGATGTAGCTGCCCAGTGCATCGCCACCATGGCGTGCACGCGCATCCGCCAATGCGGCGAACACTGCATCCAAACGCTGATTGCCTTCGTCCTCGCCCTTCGGCAAAGGCACCTCGCCACCGGCATGCGGCGCCAGCAGGCGCGCACGACCCAGTACATCCAAGCCCTCCCACGCAGCGTCGCCACCCAGCACTGCCGCCAGCGCGCGCGCATGCACGCTCGATTCCTGGCGCACATCCAGCCGCGCCAGATGGAAACCGAAGGTCTTCACCCGCCACAGCAGGCGTTGCACAGCGAAGCCGCCGGCATGTTCGCCCCGGTTCGCGCGCAGGCTGTCGAGGATCAGCTGCAGGTCATCGATCAGCTCGTCCGGGCCGGCATAGGCGCCGTCGGCATCATCCAGCGTGGCCTGCAGGCGTGCGCGCATGCGGTCGTTGAGCAACCGGTACGGCATGTCGGCATGGCGTGGCCGCGATTGCACCTGCGGCAGCAACTGCTGGTAATGCGCGACACGCGCCTGCAGTGCATCGCTCACCCCCACCCGTTCGGTGGATTGGCTGAGCAGGCTGGCCAGCTGCAGCAGTTCTTTCTGGTAACGGCCCAGCACGGCAACGCGCTGTGCATCCAGCGTATTGCGGATGGTGTGCGCATCCACATTGGGATTGCCGTCCATGTCGCCGCCCACCCACGTACCGAAGCGCAGCAGTCGCGGCAGCGGCAGTTCTTCGCCATAGGTATCGCGCAACGCCTGCTGCAGCGATTCGTACAGCACCGGAATCACCCGGTACAGCACCTGCACCAGGTAGAAGCCGACGTGCTCGCGTTCGTCATCGACGGTGGGCCGCACCGGTGAGGAATCGGTGGTCTGCCATGACGCAGTCAGCGCCATGCGGAAGCGAGCGGCATCGGCAGCCGCTTCACCCGGCGTGCGCTGGCCGTCGAGGTTGTCGACCAGGCTGGCCACCATCAACTGCTCTTTTTCCAGCAGCGCGCGGCGTACCGCTTCGGTCGGGTGTGCTGTGAACACCGGTTCGATGTCGATGCGCGGCAGCCACTGCGCCAGCTCGTCCAGGCCCACCCCCTGTGCCTTCAGGTGCTGCAGGGCATCCTGCAGGCCATCGGGCTGCGGTGCGGCTGCGACGGCGCGCTGGTAGTCGCGGCGGCGGCGGATGCGATGCACGCGCTCGGCGATGTTGACCACCTGGAAGTAGGTGCTGAACGCACGCACCATGGTCTCGGCCTGCTGTGGCGCACGCCCGGCCAGGCCTTCGGCCAGTTCGGACAGCGGTGCCTGGTTCTCGCGGCGGGCGATGGCACGCGTACGCACGTCCTCGACGTCATCGAGGAAGGCGGCCGACACCTGCTCGAACAGCAGGTCGCCGACCAGTGCACCCAGACGGCGTACGTCGTCACGCAGGGGAAGATCGGGGGAAGCAAACTCGATACTGCTGCGGTACTCGTTCATCGGCGACGCACAGGCCTCGGTCAACGGATCCAGACCCCAAGCCTAAACCAGAACGGGCGTCGTGCTGCGATGCAAAAATGGTTTCATCTGGTAGTGCCGGCCACTGGCCGGCACTACCGGGTCCGGTCAGCGCTTCTTCTTGGCCTTGTCCTGATCGGCCGGGCCGATGGTCTGCTCCAGCCAACGCTCGCTCTCGGCCAGCATCGTCATGATCGATTCGCGCGCGCGGTAGGCATGCGATTCGTTCGGCAGCATCACCAGGCGCGCGGTGCCGCCCAGGCCCTTCACCGCAGCGAACATGCGCTCGCTCTGGATCGGGAACGTACCGGAGTTGTTATCGTCCACGCCGTGGATGAAGAGGATCGGATCCTTGATCTTGTCGGCGTAATTGAACGGCGCCATCTTCTGGTAGACATCCTGCGCCTGCCAGTAGTTGCGCTCCTCGGCCTGGAAACCGAACGGCGTCAGCGTGCGGTTGTAGGCACCACTGCGGGCGATGCCGGCCTTGAACAAGCGCGTGTGCGCGAGCAGGTTGGCAGTCATGAACGCACCATAGGAATGACCGCCAATGGCGATGTGATCGCGATCGGTCACGCCACGACGCACCACTTCATCCACCGCCGCCTGCGCGTTGGCCACCAGCTGTTCGATATAGGTGTCGTTCGGCTCCTTGTCGCCCTCGCCGATGATCGGCATCGACGGGCTGGCCAGCACCACATAGCCCTTGGCCAGGAACGCCTGCGGGCCCCAGTAGCTGACCGCATTGAAGCGGTACGGCGAATCGGTGACCTGGCTGGCCGCGGCCGCACTCTTGAACTCACCCGGGTAGGCCCACATCAGCAGCGGGCGCGGACCATCGCGCTTCGGGTCGTAGCCCGGCGGCAGCAGCAGGGTCGCGGTCAGATCTACTCCGTCCTTGCGCTTGTAGCGGATCTGTTCCTTCTGCACGCCCTTCAGCTGCGGCAGCGGATGCGCGAAGTGGGTCAACGCACGCGGCGCAGCACCAGCGTCGGCCAGCGACTGCACGTAGAAGTTGGCCGGCTCGTCCGGGCTCTCGCGGCTCAGCAGCAGCGAGCTGGCCTGGTTGTCCAGCAGCGCCACCGGCAGCGCGTAGCTCGGCGCCTGCGAGTGGAACAGGCGGGAGGCCTTGCCCGTGGCGACATCGAAGCGGTCCACGAACGGACGATCGCCTTCCGGCGATGCACCGGCACCGGCCAGATACAGGCTGCTGCCATCGGTGCTGGTCTGCAGCAGCGAGCGGCCGCGGTCGTCGCTGGACAACAGCGGCCGGCCCGGATCGGAATAACGGTCCTGCGCGTCACGATCCCACAGCAGGCGCGGCTCGGCGCTGGCATTGTCCGGGGCGATCAGCCAGGTCTTGGTCTTGCGCGTCTTCCACCACGATTCGGTCAGCAGCGCCAGGTCACCGCGGCCCCAGCTGATGCCGGCCAGGCGGCTGCCAAGCTGGGCCAGCGTCACCGGCGGCGTGTCGAACGGCGCGGCCTGCATCAGCACCGCATCGCGCACCTTGGCGTCCTTGTTCGGGTCGCCACCATCCTGCGCTTCGGCCCAGACCAGGGTGGCATCGGCATCACCGCGCCAGCTGATATCGCGTACGCCGGTCACTTCGGCATCGTTGCCGGTCGGCAGGCCTTCCACCAGCGGACGCACGGCCACGGTGTGCACCAGCTTGCCGCTGGCACGGTCGATCACTTCAATGCGGCGCGGGAAGCTGCTTACCGGCACCACGTACGAGTACGGGCGCTGCACCGGCTGGCGCAGCACGAAGCGGCCATCCGGCGACACCGCGAAGCCCATGAAGATGCCGGCCGCGCCGATCGCGCGGGTACTGCCATCCAGGCTGACTTCCATCGGCTGGGTGGTCGCGTAGTAATCGAACTGGCGCGCGTCGGCCTCGTTCTTCAGCAGATCCTGGTAGGTGCGGATCGACACTACGCCGCCACCCTGGCTGGTCTGCTGCACGGCCGGACCGGTCGGGATGCCGTCGGCGGCCGGGGCCGCACCGAGGTTGGCCGGGCGGGTGAACACCACCAACCCGCGGCTGTCCGGCAGCCACTGGTAGCCACTGCCGATCACCGTGTTCAGGCCGGCGACCAGACGGCGGGCGCTGCCGCCCGCCACGTCCACCAGCCACAGTTCATTGGCGCCACTGGCGGCATCGACCTGGTTGAAGGCCAGCCACTTCTGGTCCGGCGACCACATCACGCTGGCGATCGACAACTTGGCCGGCAGGCCGCTGATCTGCCGTTCCTTGCCGTCGGCCACGTTCATCAGCCACAGCTTCTCGCCGAAGCTGAAGCGGCTGTCGGAGAACGTGCGCGGGTTGATGCGCAGGCCGGCCAGCTTCAGTTCCGGCTGCGCCACCACCTGGATCGACGGCAGCGACGGCATCTGCATCATCGCGGCCACGTCGCGGCGCGGCGACAGGTACAGCGAGGGTGCGCGTGGCGCGTCGACCACCGCCTGCAGCGCCGCCGAGGGCAGCTCGTAGCCGGTGGCGCCCTGCGCCTGCGTCTGGCCCTGAGCGGCCTTTGGCGCAGCGGCCAGCGCCAGCGGAGCCACCGCCAGCAGGGCCATCGACAGGACCAGGCCGGTCAAGCGCCGGTTGCGGCGCGGGTGCATGCTCATCGTTCCACCTGTGTGATGCGTGAAAACAACGACCTTAACAGGCCATGCCCGCCCGCCCACCTGCCGATGGTTGGGTCATCGGCGTGTCACACCGGAGGCGCGATATAATGGCCGTCCTCCCCTGCCGAGGGGCGCTGCGACCGGATCCCTTGAGGCCGGCCAGGCTCGGCCAGGTGGTACTGCAACAACGGCGCCCGGCCAGAAGCGAGCATCCGCTCGTCCACAACCGGAGCTATTGCATGAATGCTGTTGCCAAGACCTTCTCCACCGAAGGCGATTACAAGATCCGCGACATCACCCTGGCCGACTGGGGCCGCAAGGAACTGGACATCGCCGAGCACGAGATGCCGGGCCTGATGTCGATCCGCCGCAAGCACGCCGCCAGCCTGCCGCTGAAGGGCGTGCGCGTGACCGGTTCGCTGCACATGACCATCCAGACCGCGGTGCTGATCGAGACCCTGAAGGACATCGGCGCCGACGTGCGCTGGGCCTCGTGCAACATCTTCTCCACCCAGGACCACGCTGCTGCCGCCATCGCTGCTACCGGCACCCCGGTGTTCGCCTGGAAGGGCGAGTCGCTGGAAGAGTACTGGGACTGCACCCTGGACGCGCTGACCTTCACCCTGGCCGACGGGACCCTGACCGGTCCGGAGCTGGTGGTCGACGACGGCGGTGACGTCACCCTGCTGATCCACAAAGGCTACGAACTGGAAAACGGCAGCACCTGGGTCGACGAGCCGGCTGCATCGCACGAAGAGCAGGTCATCAAGAACCTGCTCAAGCGCGTTGCCAAGGAGCGCCCGGGTTACTGGGGCCGCGTGGTCAAGGACTGGAAGGGCGTCTCCGAAGAGACCACCACCGGCGTGCACCGCCTGTACCAGCTGGCCCAGGCCGGCACCCTGCTGATCCCGGCGATCAACGTCAACGACTCGGTCACCAAGAGCAAGTTCGACAACCTGTACGGCTGCCGCGAGTCGCTGGCCGATGGCCTGAAGCGCGCGATGGACGTGATGCTGGCAGGCAAGGTGGCCGTGGTCTGCGGCTACGGTGACGTCGGCAAGGGCTGCGCCGCGTCGCTGCGTGCCTACGGCGCGCGCGTGATCGTCACCGAGATCGACCCGATCTGCGCCCTGCAGGCGGCGATGGAAGGCTATGAAGTCAACACCATCGAATCGACCCTGGGCCGTGCCGACCTGTACGTCACCACCACCGGCAACAAGGACATCATCCGCATCGAGCACCTGAGCGCGATGAAGGACCAGGCCATCGTCTGCAACATCGGCCACTTCGACAACGAGATCCAGGTCGATGCGCTGGTGGGCTTCAAGGGCGTGCAGCACGTCAACATCAAGCCGCAGGTGGACAAGTACATCTTCCCGAACGGCAATGCGATCTTCCTGCTGGCCGAAGGCCGCCTGGTCAACCTGGGCTGCGCCACCGGTCACCCGAGCTTCGTGATGTCCAACTCGTTCGCCAACCAGACCCTGGCCCAGATCGACCTGTGGGCCAACAAGGACAGCTACGAGAACAAGGTGTACCTGCTGCCGAAGAAGCTGGACGAGGAAGTGGCGCGTCTGCACCTGGAAAAGATCGGCGTGAAGCTGACCACCCTGAGCCAGGAACAGGCCGACTACATCGGCGTGCCGGTGGAAGGCCCGTTCAAGCCGGACCACTACCGCTACTGATCGTGCCGGGGTCGGATCCCTTTCCGCAGGAAAGGGCTCTGACCCCAGCAACGGAAGCAGGAAGAACGGGCGCCTTCGGGCGCCCGTTCTGCGTTTGCGTGGAGCCATGCACCACGCGTCCACCGGACCGAGGGGCGAGCCTCGGTCAAGGCAACGCCTCCACGCCACGCTACGATGTGCCCATGACTCCGGCCATCAACCTGCTCAAGCGCGAGAAGATCGCCCACACCGTGCGCAGCTACGTGCACGACGCCCACGCCGAATCGTATGGCGGAGAAGCCGTCGACAAGCTCGGCCTCGACCCGGCCCAGGTGTTCAAGACCCTGCTGGCCAGCACCGAGACACACGAACTGCTGGTGGCGATCGTGCCGGTGGCCGGCCAGCTGGACCTGAAGGCGCTGGCCGAAGCGGCCGGCTGCAAGAAGTGCGAGATGGCCGCCGCCGATTCTGCACAGCGCGCGACCGGCTACCTGGTCGGAGGCATCAGCCCGCTCGGGCAGAAGAAGCGCCTGCGCACGTTCCTGGATGCCAGTGCGCAGGCACTGCCCACGCTGCATGTCAGCGCCGGGCGCCGCGGACTGGAAGTGGAACTGGCACCGGCTGATCTGCTGCGCCTGACCGTCGGCCACTTCGCTGCCATCGGCAAGGCGCGCTGATGCGCTGGCCGTGGTCCGCCGCACTACCGCCCCGCCTTGAGGACGCACAGGCCGATGTATTGCTGCAGGACCTGTTGTCGCGCGACGGCGCGCGCATCACCAACGCCGCACGCACGGTCGCACGGCTGTTCAGCGCGTCCTCGCTGGAAGCACTGGCCACGCAGGCGGACCTGATCGAGCAGCGCTGCCAGGGCATCGCGCTCGGTGGCATGCTGATCAGCAATCAGGCGCACCTGAAAGCCGCGCTGAAACGGTTGCGCTACTGGCGTGCGCGCGAGGGTTGCCTGTGTGCGCTCAATCCCGGCTACCCGTTCTTCGATCCCCGTCGTCTGCTTGAACAGGGGCAGATGCGGCTGCTTTCGGTGGGCGAAGCCGAAGGTGGCTGGGGCGAGTGCCACGCGGTTGCCTGCACACAGTGCGCCCGGCACTGGCAGGCCATCGACCGCGAGTACCACTACCCTTGGTGGGAGTGGATGGCCGCCTGACGGGATGCAGCCACGCATGGCGTGGCGCTACTGCGGCAGCGCGCAGCTCCGGGCCGTGCGTGGATCGCTATCACTCCACCAATTCGTACCGCATCGGCACGCGCACGATGGTCAACTCCGGCACCGTGCTCTTCGCGTCGGCGCGGACGAAACGCCAGCCGCGCAGTTCTTCCACCGCCGCTTCATCCAGCAGCGCGTAGCCGCTGGAGGTCTCCACGATCACCGCGGCAACGGTTCCTTGCGCATCGATCAGCGCCTTCAGCTGGCTGCGTCCGGAAAGTCCCTGCTGCATGGCCTCTGGTGGGTAGCGTGGCGACACGCCGCGTGGCTGCATCCACGGGATGCCCTCGCCCGCGAACAGGTCCCGGCCGCCGCGCGCCGCGCAATGCTTCGGCAGGCGCAACTGAAGAGACATCTGCGCGCCGTCCACTGTCACCTCCGCAGGCGCTGCACAGGCGTGCTGTGCCAGTACATTCAGCATCTGCTGCTGCCGAAGCAGCGCCTTGCCGCCGGCAGCGGTCACCTCGACCACGCAACGCCCCCCCTCGGGCCGCATCGACAACGCGGTCACGCCCCTGTCGCGCAGTCCCGGAACCGCCGCCAAGGGCGAACAGGCCGTCTCTGCAACCGGCGCCGCCGCCAGTGCTGTGGTGGCCGGCAGCAGGCCAGCCAGCACCATCAGGATCATCCTTGCGCAGGTACCCATGCTCCGCCCTCCGTGCGTTGGTCTGGCCCGATCATAGATCAGCCGGGCATGGCACGGGCGCATGGGGTCGAATGATCGGGTCAGCGCCCCGCGTTACGGAGATCCGAGTCAGGGACGCCAGTTGGCGTTGTTCTCCCAGAACTGGACGGAACGCCGGTAGGCCTCGCGATCCAGCGGCACGCCCGAGCCGCCCTCTTCCACGCCCAGCGCATTGCGCATCATCGTGATCGGCGCCATCGGCACTTCCTCGGGCTCGGCGGTGTAGATGCAGCCGACGATGCCCCAGTCGGCCTCGATCGGTGAACCTTCCTTCGCCAGCTGCTCGGCGCTGTACAGGATCACCACCAGGTAGCTCGCACGCGGCGACTCCACACCCTCGAACCAGCGCACCAGCACCGGCAGCTCCTCGCGATTGCGTGCCTCGTAGCCGCTACGCAGCAGATGACGGTTGGCGTCGGTGACCGGCACCGTCAGGCAGCGCGTGCTGGTCCAGTTCTCATAGACGAACAACTTGCAGAACGGGGCGTAGCCGTCGAGTACCTTCAGCGGCGCGTGCGCATTGAGGTGTGCCTCGAACTGCTCGGCAGTGCAGTCCTGGATGGTGTTGCCGCGCGGCACGCGCGGGAACAGGCGGGGACGGGCGAAATCGGTAAGGACGATGGACATGGCGCGGCGTGGTCAGGGAATCCGCTGCACAGGGTAACCGCCCCGGCGCCAGGGAGGACGGCATGCCGATGGTCACTGGCATCCCCCGCCCTCTTGCCGCACCCTGCGCACGACCCACCGCAAGGATCGCCGGCTCATGGAAGCAGCACGCGCGTTGCCCCACCCCGTCCGCCGCCGATGGCTGAAGGTGCTGGCGGTCGTCCTGCTGGCACCGCCATTGCTGTTCATCGCCGCCCTGCTCTGGCCGCTGCGTGCACCGCCGCTGCCCGAGGTCGGCGACAACCGGATGATCATCAATGCGCGGGTGGTGGACGTCATTCGCGGCCAAGCCAGTGAACCCACCACGGTCACCATCCGCAACGGCACGATCACCGCCGTCGGCGAAGGCGTTGCCGATACAGCGTTGCCGGTCTTCGACGCCGGTGGCCGCTGGCTGCTGCCCGGCTTCTGGGACATGCACACCCACGCCCTGCAGCTGTCGCCGCAGCTGCAGTTCCCGCTGATGCTGGCCAACGGCATCACCGGCACCCGCGACATGATGGACTGCCCGCAGGCTGCCGATCCGCTGATCGCCTGCGTGGCCGACAAGCGCCGCTGGACCGCACAGGCCATTGCCGGGCAGCAGGCGGCACCGCGCTTCGTGCAGATCGCCAGTTTCTACTTCGAAGATCCGTCGCTTGCGCCGGAGGCCGCCGCCGAGCGTGCACGCACGTACAGCGCGCGCGGCGTCGACGCGTTGAAGGTCTACAACCGGCTGCGTGCGGATACCTACCAGCGGCTGGCCACCGAGGCGCAGCAGCTGCGCCGTCCGCTGGTCGGCCACCTGCCCAGGGCCGTGCCTCTGGAAGACGCGGCGCAGGCAGGCCAGCGCAGCTTCGAACACGCCCATCTGTTCGTGCGTCATTGCTTCGACAACGCCGCCGCGTGGCGCGGCGGTACGCTGGATGGCGAAGACCCGACCGCACTGGCCGAACGCATGGTCGGCGGCTATCAGCCTTCCGTGTGCAATGAGGCATTCGGCTTGATGCAGGCCAGCGGCGCCGCGTTCGTACCCACCCATGTCACCCGCGAAGAGGATGCGCGTGCACGCGACCCCGCCTTCATCAACGATCCACGCCTGGCCTATCTCGATCCACTTTCGCGCTGGGCATGGCGCGATGATCTGACGGCCACCACCGAACGCTATCCTGGCCTGCGCGGCGAAGACGCGTTGAAGGCGTACTTCGCGCATGGACTGGTCCTGACCGGTGCCGCGCACCGTGCCGGCGTCAGCGTGCTGGTCGGCACCGATACCGGGCTGGGCGGCTTGCGCTATCACGATGAACTGCAGTGGCTGCGGCAGGCAGGCCTGAGCCAGGCCGAGGTGCTGCGCGCGGCAACGTTGCACGCGGCGCGCCATCTTGACCTACAGGCGTTGCATGGCAGTGTCGAAGTCGGCAAAGCCGCCGACCTGGTATTGCTCGATGGCAATCCGCTCCAGGACACCGCCAACACCCGTCGTGTGCACGCGGTGCTTCTGGCCGGGCACCTCTACGACCGCCCGCGGCTGGATGCACTGCTTGCCTACGCTCGTGCGCAGGCACGTTCACCGGCGGTGATGGCGCGCCTGCTGTGGGGCTTCATCACCAGCCCGGTCAGTGCCGAGCTGTAGCGGCAGCTACAACGCCATCCGCTCGCGCAGTTCACGCGCCTGCCGCCGCGACACCTCCACCTCGCTGCCGTCATCCAGTGCCAGGTCGTAGCCGTCGCCGATGCTGGGCGTCACACCACGGATGCGCCGCAGGTTGACCAGCGTGTTGCGGTTGGCACGGAAGAACAGATCCGGCGGCAGGCGTGCTTCCAGCGCACTCAGGCTGCGGGTCAGCAGGGCGTTCTGGTCGCGGAACCACAGCCGCGTGTAGTTGCCATCCACCACCAGCCGGCGGATTTCGGACACCGCCACGAACCAGCAGCGCTCACCCTCGCGCACGAACACCTGGTCCTGCGCGCCCAGCGTGCCGCGCGATTCCGGCGTTTCTGCCGCCACGACTTCTCGCTCACGCGCCCGCTGCAGCGCCTCCAGCAAGCGCGGCGCTTCCACCGGCTTCACCAGGTAGTCCAGCGCATTGGCCTGGAACGCGCGCACTGCGTAGGTGTCGTAGGCGGTGACGAACACCACGGCCGGCACCGTCTCCAGACCATCCAGCACATCGAAGCCGCTGCCGGAGGGCATCTGCACGTCCAGCAGCACCAGGTCTGGTGCCAGCATGGCGATCGCCTCGCGTGCGGCAGGCACATCGTCGGCCTCGCCCACGCACTGCACCCACGGCAGCGCCGACAGCAGCGTGCGCAGCTCCTGCCGCGCCAGCCGCGCATCATCAACGATCAACACGCGCAGCACGCCACTCATTGCGGAATCTCCAGCAGGGCCTGCATGCGGTCACCAACCGGCTGCAGGATGAAACGACCGCGCGTGCCGAGCTGGGCACGCAGGTAGGCCAGGCCGACGCCATGGCCATGCGTGGGCTCGCTGACGCCGCCCAGTGGGTTGTCCACCTGCAGGCGCAGCACATCATTGTCCAGCGTGGCACGGATCTGCACGTCACCACCACCCGGGCGACTGGCGATGCCGTGCTTGATCGCGTTCTCCACCAGCAGCTGCAACGCCATCGCCGGCAACTGCGCCTGCGTGGCATCGGCATCGATGTGCTGCTGCACCTGCAGGCGCTGTTCGAAGTGGATCGCCTCGATGGCGAGATAGTCGTCGACCACCGCCAGTTCCTCGGCCAGAGTCACCTGCTCGCTGCGGTTGTGCGCCAGCGCCTGGCGCAGCGTGCGCGACAAGCGGGTGACCATGTCGCGTGCGCGCTCGGGATCTTCCAGGATCAAGGCACGCAGGTTGTTCAACGCGTTGAACATGAAGTGCGGATTGAGCCGTGCGCGCAGGGCATCGCGTTCCAGCGCACTGCGCTCGGCTTCGGCACGCAGGCGGGCCAGCTCACTGTGGCGTGCGCGGCGCAGGCCATGCAGGCCGGCCCACAGGCCGGTCCACATCAGCAGGAACAGCGCGGTGTTCATCCAGTACACCAGCAGCGAGGACCACTGGTAGTCGGCGTGCCCTCCGGGCAACCGCACCCAGTCCAGTGCCAGCGACGGCAGCAGCAGTGCAGCCGTCACCGCCTGTGCAACGCTGGCGCCGATCATCACCCCGGCAGCCAGCTTCAACACCAGCAGGCCCAGCCCGCCGTCCCACCAGCGCTGGCGCAGCGCGACCGAACGCAATGCACCGCTGCACAGCCAGAGCGTGACCGCGATGCTGACGCTGATCAAGGCCACGCCGCTGAACAGTACGCCGCCCCCGATCCGCATCCCGACCCACAGGCTGTACATCGCGTAGCCGGCCCACGCCAACGCGTTGAGTGTCCAGAAACGACGGGATGACGTGGTGGCGTCCATGCGGGCTCTCGGCGGTGGCAGGAGGGCGGACAACGGTCAGGGATGTGCGGCGAGGAAACGCTGCACCTGCTCCTGCAACCAGCGCGGATCATCCCACATCAGGAAGTGGAAGCCCCGCGCACTCATCGCGATCTGCACGCCGTGCAGCTTCGCGTACTGGGCCTGGAACACCGCCCGGGTGCTGTCCTCGGTAGCGCCCATCGGCTGGTAGCCGGCCCAGCTGCCCAGCACCAGGGTTGGTGCGCTGATCGAGGCGATGCTGCCGCGCAGGTCGGTGGTCATCACCGCATGCATGGCATCGGCCGTGGTCTGGCGGTCGCTGCCCTCGCCCCAGCGGCCCAGCTCCGCCTGGTGCTGCGGATCGCGGGTCATCCCCGGCAGACCTGCCTTCAACTGCGCCTGCCATTGCGCGGCATCGGCGGCGAGCATGCCCTTGCGCAGCTGGTCGGCCATCGGCCGCACGCTGTCAGCCGTGGCGTTCGGGTCACGCGCGGCCGGCAGGAACGGCAACGCATCGACCACCACCAGTGCGCTGACCGCCGCCGGCTCGGCCTGCGCCATCTGCAGCCCCAGCAGGCCACCGAGGCTGTGGCCGATCACCACCACCGGGCCCAGGTGCTGGTCATGCAGGTAGGCAAGCAGCTGCCCACGCATCGCCGGCAGGAATTCGGCCGGGCGCGGATCGGCCGGTGCGGCGCCGGCAAAGCCGGGCAGCTGCACCAGGCGGCACTGCACATCCTTCAGCGCCAGGCACGTCTCGCGCCAGACCTCAGCGCTGCTGTTCAGGCCGGGGATCAGCAGCAGCGGGCGGCCGTTGCCGACTACCTCGACCTGCACCTTGCCGGTGCCGGTGGCGGCGGCCGCATGGGCCGAACCGGAGCCAAGCACGGCCATCGCCATGCCGATCATGACCAGCCGGGCCAGCGCCTTCAGTGCGTACCAGAGTGCCAGGAAGATCTTCATCGTCTGCTCCTTCATCGGGTGGGTGTTGCCGGGTCTGAGGTCAGCGTGGCCGCAGCGGCGGCACCCCGGTTGCGATTCCGGAGCAACGGCCGGGCGCCGGGGCGAACGGTCGCAGGCCGCGGACGATGTACACCCGCACAAAATTGACAACATCTATCTTGATGAAGAGATATACTGGTCCGCACCCGCCGCTGCCGCCCGTGCCATGACCGCCATCAGCTTCGAGTTCTATCCGCCCAAGACCGACGAACAGCGCAGCCAGCTGGACCGCGCCGCCGCCAAGCTGAAGGACTACGGCCCCGAGTACGTGTCGTGCACCTTCGGTGCCGGTGGCTCGACCCTGAGCTATACCTCGGAGACCGTGCGCCACCTCAACCAGCACCATGGCTTCGATGCCGCACCACATCTGTCCTGCGTCGGCGGCACCCGTCAGGAAATCCGCGAGCTGCTCAAGCTGTACCGCGCGATCGGTTGCCGGCGTCTGGTCGCGCTGCGCGGCGACCTGCCCTCGGGCATGGGTTTCCCCGGCGACATGCGCTATGCCGCCGAACTGATCGACTTCATCCGTGCCGAGCACGGCGATGCGTTCCACATCGAAGTGGGTGCCTATCCGGAAACGCACCCGCAGGCTTCCGACGCACTGGCCGACCTGAAGCACTTCAAGGCCAAGATCGATGCCGGTGCCGATGCGGCGATCACCCAGTATTTCTTCAACCCGGATGCCTACTTCCACTTCGTCGATGAAGTGCGCCGGCTCGGTGTGCAGGTACCGATCACCCCCGGCATCATGCCGATCGCCAACTTCAGCCAGCTGCGCCGCTTCTCCGAGCAGTGTGGTGCGGAGATTCCGCGCTGGATCAGCCGCAAGATGCAGGCCTATGGCGATGACGCCGAATCGGTGCGTGCATTCGGCACCGAAGTGGTGGCCCGGCTGTGCCAACGGCTGATCGAAGGCGGCGCGCCCGGCCTGCACTTCTACACCCTGAATCTGGCCAAGCCGACCACCTCGGTGCTGAAGCTGCTGCAGGGCTGAAAGCACGCCACATCGCCTTGAACGGCGCTACCCTGCGTCGATGAACCGGCTTTTCTTCCTGCTGATGCTGTTGCCACTGTGGTCGGCAACGAGCGCTGCCCATGCGCAGTCCATGCGCCTGAACCGCTGCACCGATGCGCAGGGCCAGAGTGTCTACACCGACCGGCCCTGCGACAGCATGGGCGCGCGGTCGCGGTTGCCACCGCCTGCGCCCGCCGGCAACACGATGCCGCGCGATACCCTGGGCGCGCGCTGTCCGCGACGGTTGAGTGAGCTGGTGGAAGCGCTGCGCACCGGCATCGTCAGCAACGATGTGAACCGGCTGTCTTCGCTGTACCTGTGGAGCGCAGTCTCCGACGCAGGCGCACAACGCATCCTCGGCCAGTTGGAATCGCTGGCGCGGCGGCCGTTGGTGGACGTGGTGCCGGTGTATCCGTCACAGGCGCTGGCGTCCTCGCAGGAGGAGGGTCAGAGCCCTGTTGCGCAGGGATCCGACCCTGAGCCTCGTGCCGCGCGGCATCCGGTCGGTCTGCGCCTGGAGCAGACGCTGCCCGGCAGCGCGTCGCGCGCTTCGACGGTGCTGGGATTGCGACGGCAATACGGGTGTTTCTGGATCACGTTGTAATCGGGAGGGGTTCATCCACGCATGGTGTGGATCTACTGCATCCGGTGGGGGTCGGATCCCTTTCCAGCGGAAAGGGCTCTGACCCCGCGTGCACGGCGTTACGCTGGCCACAGCCCGCGAATCGCAGCGATGCCCTGCCCGCCATGGCGGCGCGCCTCGGCGATGTGGCCGCTGCCCATGCCACCCAGTGCATAGATCGGCAGCGATACCTGCGCGCGCAATGCGGCGAAGGCATCCCAGCCCATCGGTGTGGCAGCAGGATGGCTGGCCGTGGCCTGCACCGGGCCCAGCACGGCGAAGTCACAGCCCAGCCGCTGCGCAGCCTGCAGCTGCCGCAGGTCATGGCAGGACGCGGCAACCAGCTGTCCCTCTGGCAGCGGTCGCTTCTCCAGTTCCAGCAGCTGTTCGCTGCCCAGGTGCACGCCCACGCCCAGTGCGCGCGCCAGTTCGATATCGCGGTTGAGCAGCCACTGCACGCCGCTGCGCCGATGCGTGCGCAGGGCCTGTTCCAGCATCGCCTGCCGCTGTGGATGCGTCGGAGGCAGGCGCAACTGGATGCGCTGCTGGCCCGCGCCTACCGCGCGCTGCAGCTGCTCATGCCAGTGCTGTATGCCACTGTCATCGTCGGCCGGCGCCGGGGTGATCAGGTAGCTGTCGGGCTGGCGCAGGGCGGCCACCACTGGCAGGTCGGCCGGCGGCATCGAGTAGCGGCCCAGCTTGTCCGGCGCCACCCAGGTGATCGCCTGGCCCTCGCGCCCGCGCGGGGTGCCCTTCCAGCTACGTACATGGCGCACTTCCAGGGTCAGGTGCTTGTCCGGGTAGCGCTGTGGCACGTCCATCAGCCACTCGCCGACATCCGCCTCGATACCCAGTTCCTCACGCAGCTCGCGCACCAGCGCCTGTTCGGAGGTTTCGCCGGATTCGCGCTTGCCGCCGGGGAATTCCCACAGGCCGGCCATGTCGCGGTTCTCGGTACGGCGGTTGAGCAGCACGCGGCCACGGGCGTCGGTGATGACGGCGGCCACGACGTGGATCGATCGGGTGGGGGAAGGCATGGGGGAAGCATGCCCAGAACAGGGCGGGCCGCGCAATCTCGGATCTGGCCGGATCAGCCGCGCGAAACAGCCGCCATGAAAGAAAAGCCCCGCTTTCGCGGGGCTCTTCGGGTCAGCTCAGCTGGCCGTGGCAGTGCTTGTACTTCTTGCCACTGCCGCAGGGGCATGGATCGTTGCGGCCGATCTTCGGCTCGTCACGCTGCGCCTGTGCGATGCCCTGCTGGGCGGCCTGCACCTGCGCCGCTTCCTCGTCGGCACTGTAGCTGCCAACGTCCTGGTGCTGGAACTGCGACTGGCTCAGGCGGGCTTCGACCTGCTGGCGCTCGGCCGCTTCCAGTGCCTGCACTTCCTCGTCGCTGCGGATGCGCACGCGCGACAGCAGGGTCACCACTTCGCGCTTGACGTTCTCCAGCATGTCCGAGAACAGCTCGAAGGCTTCCTTCTTGTACTCCTGCTTCGGCTGCTTCTGCGCATAACCACGCAGGTAGATGCCCTGGCGCAGGTAATCCATGCGTGCCAGGTGCTCCTTCCAGCTCTGGTCCAGCACGGTCAGCATCACGTGCTTCTCCAGCGCGCGCATGGTCTCTTCGCCCACGCCGGCTTCCTTCTCGGCGAAGTGCTGGTTGACGCGCTCCTGCACCTTGGCGGCAATCGCCTCGGCGTCCAGCTCCTCGTGTTCCTTGACCAGACCGGTCAGCGACATCTGCAGGCCGAAGTCCGACTCCAGGGTCGCTTCCAGGCCACGCAGGTCCCACTGCTCGTCGATCGAGTTCGGCGGCACGAAGCGGGCGACGATGTCGAAGATCACGTCGTCGCGGATGCCATCGACGTTGTCCTTCACCGACTCGGCGTCCAGCAGCTCGTCGCGCTGGGCGTAGATCACCTTGCGCTGGTCGTTGTTGACGTCGTCGAAGTCCAGCAGGTTCTTGCGGATGTCGAAGTTGTGGGCCTCGACCTTGCGCTGCGCCTTCTCGATCTGGCGGCTGACCAGGCGGTCCTCGATGACGTCGTCTTCCTTCATGCCCATCATGCGCATGGCCTTCTGCACCCAGTCGGAGGCGAAGATGCGCATCAGGTTGTCTTCCAGCGACAGGTAGAAGCGGGACGAACCCGGGTCACCCTGGCGGCCCGAACGGCCACGCAGCTGGTTGTCGATACGGCGCGATTCGTGGCGCTCGGTGCCGACGATGTGCAGGCCGCCGGCAGCCTTCACCGCTTCGTGGCGCTGCTGCCAATCGGCCTTGACCGCGGCCTTCTGCGCATCGGTGGCGTCCTCGCCCAGCTCATGGATCTCCGCTTCCAGGGAACCACCCAGCACGATGTCGGTACCACGGCCGGCCATGTTGGTGGCGATGGTGACCGCGGCCGGGCGGCCGGCATTGGCGACGATGGTCGCTTCGCGGTCATGCTGCTTGGCGTTGAGCACTTCGTGCTTCACGCCGGCCTTGCGCAGGTGCTCGGACAGCATTTCCGAGGTTTCGATCGAGGTGGTACCCACCAGCACCGGCTGGCCACGCTTGGCGCACTCTTCGATGTCGGCCAGCACCGCGTTGAACTTGCCCTTGCGGTTGAGGAACACCTGGTCCGGGCTGTCCTTGCGGATGGTCGGGCGGTTGGTCGGGATCACCACCACTTCCAGGCCGTAGATGCTCTGGAATTCGAAGGCTTCGGTATCGGCCGTACCGGTCATGCCGGACAGCTTCTTGTACATGCGGAACAGGTTCTGGAAGGTGATGCTGGCCAGCGTCTGGTTCTCGCGCTGGACCGGCACGCCTTCCTTCGCTTCCACCGCCTGGTGCAGGCCATCGGACCAGCGACGGCCGGACAGGGTGCGGCCGGTGAACTCATCGACGATGACCACTTCGCCATCGCGCACGATGTAGTCCACGTCACGCTGGTAGATCGCATGCGCGCGCAGCGCGGCGTTGAGGTGGTGGACCACCGTCAGGTTCTGCGGCGCGTACAGGCCTTCGGTCTCGGCATTGAGGATGCCGGCCTCGACCAGCAGCTGCTCGGCGTGCTCCATGCCCGCTTCGGACAGGTGCACCTGCTTGCCCTTTTCGTCGACCCAGAAGTCGCCTTCGCCGTCTTCCACTTCCTGCTTGACCAGGTTCGGCACGACGCGGTTGACGCGGATGTACAGCTCCGGGGAATCATCGGCCGGGCCGGAGATGATCAGCGGGGTACGCGCTTCGTCGATCAGGATGGAGTCGACTTCGTCGACGATGGCGTAGTGCAGGCCGCGCTGGTAGCGGTCGGCCTTGGACAGCGCCATGTTGTCGCGCAGGTAGTCGAAACCGAATTCGTTGTTGGTGCCGTAGGTGATGTCCGAGGCGTAGGCTTCGCGCTTGTCGCTGTGCGGCATGCCCGGGTATACCACGCCCACGCTCAGGCCCAGCCAGTTGTACAGCTTGCCCATCTGCGCGGCGTCGCGGCGGGCCAGGTAGTCGTTCACGGTGACCACGTGCACGCCCTTGCCTTCCAGCGCGTTGAGGTACACCGGCAGGGTTGCCACCAGGGTCTTGCCTTCACCGGTGCGCATTTCTGCGATCTTGCCCAGGTGAAGCACCATGCCGCCGATCAGCTGCACGTCGTAGTGGCGCATGCCCAGCACGCGGCGGCCGGCTTCACGGCAGACCGCGAACGCTTCCGGCAGCACCTTGTCCAGGGCTTCACCACCAGCGATGCGCTGCTTGAACTCCGGCGTCTTGGCCTGAAGCTGCTCGTCGGAAAGCTTCTCGATCTCCGGCTCCAGCGCATTGATCTTGGCGACGATGCGGTTGAGCTGGCGCAGCTGTCGTTCGTTACGACTGCCAAATACGCGGGTAAGCAGGCTGTTGATCATTGAAGGAACCGGGTTGGATGGACACGACGCCCGGCCTCCCCCTTGGGATCCGTCCGTCGCAAACGAAACAGGGCGCCTGGCGCCCTGTCGATGGCAACACCCATTGTAGCTTGGGACGGCCGGCTGAGGTTTCAACCCTTCGGCGATGGGGTCAGAGCCCTTCCGCGCTGCGGAAGGGATCCGACCCCGTGCGGGATCGGGGTCGGATCCCTTCCGCAGCGCGGAAGGGCTCTGACCCCAGACCAGGGTTCAGCCGCGGCTGATGCGGCCGACCGGCGTGTTGCCGCCGTCGCCGAGGAACTTGCGCGGGTTGACCACGTTGCCGTTTTCCCACACCTCGAAGTGCACGTGGGCACCGGTCGAACGGCCGGTGGAACCGGCCTTGGCCACTTCCTGGCCGGCACGGACCAGGTCGCCGACCTTCACCACCAGGCGCGAATTGTGCGCGTAGCGGGTGACATAGCCATTGCCGTGGTCGACGTCGACGACGTTGCCGTAGCCGCCCTTCACGCCGGAGAAGCTGACCACGCCTTCGGCCACGGCCATCACCGGGTCACCGACCCTGGCGTGGAAGTCCATGCCCTTGTGGGTGGCCGCACCGCGGCCGAACGGGTCGGCACGGGTGCCAAAGCCGGAGGTCACGTAGCTGTTGCGGATCGGCATGCGCGACGGCACGGCGTTCTGCTGCAGTTGGTGGTCGAACATCAGCGATTCCATCACCGACAGCTGGCGGCCTGAAGCAGCGAAGCGCTGCTCCAGCACCTGTAAGTCGGCGTTGACGTCCTTGACCGGGATGTCGGTGGTCGGGCCACCAGCATCGCCGTCACCGAGGCCGGGGGTCTCGTTGAAGTCGAACTCGCCGTCTTCCAGCTTGCCCATCTGGGTCAGGCGTTCGCCGAGGGCGTTGAGGCGGGTGGCCTGGGCCTGCAGCTCGCCAAGGCGGGCTGCCAGCGCGTTGACCTGGGTCTGCGCGTCGCGCCGGACCTTGGCCAGCTCCGCGTCCTGGCGCTCGACCTTGGCCTGCAGCCGGGAATCATTCAGCGCGCTGGCGCCAATGCCGCCAGCAAGGCCGATAATGCAGCCTACCCCGAGCACGCTGCCCAGCAGGGCACGGGGGCGGTCCTCGAAATAGAACCGCAAACGCGCGATGGGCGACGATTTGGCCTGTCCTTCACGCGTTTTGATTACGATCTTTTTGAATGCCATCAGTGAGTTTTCATGTCTGAGCCGAAATCCAGCGTTCGCCCCGCCTCCAAGCCCAAACCGGCGCTGGATGCGGTGATGGCTGACAAAAGCGGGAACCCGCTGCGGCGTGCCTTGTGGCTCGACGCGCTGGACCGTCAGTTGCGCCCCCAGTTGCCGCCACCTCTGCGCAGCCGTTGCCGGCTGGCCAATGTGGACGGGGAACACCTCGTTTTTCTCGTCGAATCCCCGGTCTGGCATGCCAAGTTGCGGCTTGCCGAAGCCCAGTTGCTCGACGCGGCCCGTTCCATCGGGCTGAAGGCCACCAAGGTGACCATCAAGACTGCGTCCTCCACTCCCACGCGCTCCCCAGCGCTCGACAACCGGAATGGACCCCACGCAGTTTCAGCCGCCACGCACAAAGGGCTACGCGACGCCTTGGCTTGCCTGCAGGACGTTCCTTCAAAGCCGAAGAAACGGTCCTGATGACAACGGAGCATCCGGCTCCGCTCCCCGTCGCGCGTGTCACCACGGCGTGAAACATTTCGGGGGCCGGGTCGCATCCTAGCTGCCATCCGGGGCCCTGTCGTTAGATTGTTGTTAAAACTACGTTAAATTCAGGCTTCCGATCCAACAGGTTCACAAAACCGTGACCTCGAACCGGCCTTGACGCCCCTCAAGCGCGCTGAATGCGCGGCGGGCGCCTGAAACGACAACGCCGCCCTCGAAGGCGGCGTTTTTGTCTTTGAATTCAACAGCCTATGATGATCAGGCGTAAGCCGGCGTCGCATACTCGACCGGGTCCGGGGTGGCCGGGGAGTCGAAACTGACCCATTCCCAGGCGGTGGCGTCGGCCATCAGCGCCCGCACCAGCTTGTTGTTGAGCGCGTGGCCGGACTTGAAGCCCTCGTAGGCGCCCAGCACCTGGCCACCGGCCAGATAGAGGTCGCCGATCGCGTCGAGGATCTTGTGGCGCACGAATTCGTCGGCGTAGCGCAGGCCGTCTTCGTTGAGCACGCGGAACTCGTCCAGCACGATGGCGTTGTCCATCGAACCGCCCAGGCCCAGGTTGCGTTCGCGCATGTACTCCAGGTCGCGCATGAAGCCGAAGGTGCGCGCGCGGGAGATTTCCTTGGTGTAGGCCAGCGTCGAGAACTCGATTTCCTGGCGCGACTGCTTGGCCGGGATCATCGGGTGGTCGAACTGGATGGTGAAGCCCAGCTTGTAGCCCTCGTACGGGGTGAAGCGGGCCACCTTGTCGCCTTCGGTCACTTCCACCGTCTTCAGCACGCGGATGAAGCGCTTGGGCGCACCCTGTTCCACGATGCCTGCCGACTGCAACAGGAACACGAAGGGACCGGCCGAACCGTCCATGATCGGCAGCTCGGCCGAGGACAGTTCGACGATGATGTTGTCCACACCCAGGCCGGCCAGCGCCGACATCAGGTGTTCGACGGTCTGGATCTTGGCGTCGTTGCAGGTCAGGCCGGTGCACAGGGTCACTTCGGTGACCAGTTCAGCCTTGGCCGGCACTTCCACGACCGGGTCCAGGTCCACGCGGCGGAACACGATTCCATGGTTGACCGGTGCCGGGCGCAGGGTCATGTAGACCTTGTCACCGCTGTGCAGGCCAACGCCGGTGGCGCGGATCGTGTTCTTGAGGGTGCGTTGCTGGATCATGGGGGTGGACCGGAAGTGACACATTAGATTAACACGCAGGGTCCCCTACCCCGACTGAAACGCCGGCAGGACACACCGGCGCGCCGGTAGGACGCGCGTGAAGCAGGGCGGCCGGGCCCATCCTGGCCCGGCGCCCGCGTTTTCAGGACATGGTGGCGCAACCCGGGGAGGACAAGCCCCGGGCCGGGCCGCTTAGTCCGCCTGGCGGCGCAGGAAGGCCGGGATGTCCAGGTAATCGTTCGGCAGTTCCGCCGCCGCCGGGGCCGAAGCGGCCGGGGCCGACGGAGCGGAGGCTGCCGCGGTATCGCTGCTGGCACGACGCAGGCCCAGGCCCATGCCACCCACCGCCTTCGACACGGCGTCGCCGCCATTGTCGAACTCGCCGAACTCCGGCTGGCCGGTGGTGGCGTTGCGGACCAGCTTGATCGGCGCACGCTCGCCCGGACGCTGGGACTTGCTGGCCGAGACGCGGTTCAGGCCGGTGGCGACCACGGTCACGCGCACTTCGTCCTGCATGTCCGGGTCGAGCACGGTACCCACCACCACGGTTGCATCTTCCGAAGCGAAGCCGTCGATGGTTCGGCCGATCTCGTCGAACTCGGCCATGGTGAAGTCGGCGCCGGCGGTGATGTTGACCAGGATGCCGTTGGCACCGGCCAGGTTCACGTCGTCCAGCAGCGGGTTCTGGATCGCCGATTCGGCAGCGGCCTGCGCGCGGTCATCACCGCGGGCGGTGCCGGTACCCATCATTGCCAGGCCCATTTCGGACATGACGGTGCGCACGTCGGCGAAGTCGACGTTGATCAGGCCCGGACGCACGATCAGGTCGGCGATGCCCTGCACGGCGCCCTGCAGCACGTCGTTGGCGGCACGGAAGGCCTGGATCATGGTCGCGTTGCGACCCAGCACGGTGATCAGCTTCTCGTTCGGGATGGTGATCAGCGAGTCGCAGTGCTGGCTCAGTTCTTCGATGCCCTTCAGCGCGACCTGCATGCGGCGACGCCCTTCGAACGGGAACGGCTTGGTGACCACGGCCACGGTCAGGATGCCCATTTCCTTGGCCAGCTGTGCCACCACCGGCGCAGCGCCGGTGCCGGTGCCGCCGCCCATGCCGGCGGTGATGAACACCATGTCCGCGCCCTGCAGCGCGTCCATGATGCGCTCACGATCTTCCAGAGCAGCCTGGCGGCCGACTTCCGGGTTCGCGCCTGCGCCCAGGCCCTTGGTCACGTTGGTACCCAGCTGCAGCTGCAGCTTGGCACCACAATTCTTGATGGCCTGCGAGTCGGTGTTGGCGGTGATGAACTCCACGCCATCCACCGCCGAGTTGACCATGTGCGCCACGGCATTGCCGCCGCCGCCGCCCACGCCAACCACCTTGATCACCGCATTGGGTGCCATCTTTTCGATCAGTTCAAAATGCGCCATGTCCGTGTCCTCGTTGTATCCGCTTCGGCTGGCATGGGCATTCGGGCGTCCTGCCTTCCTGCTGCATGCCGGCGTTGCGGCTGTGTGGGTTGTGTGTTGCCGGTGCTGCGTTGTGTTGCGGGTACTGCGGGTGTTGCGCCCGGGCGATGCCGGGGTTTACCGGTTCCGCGTCAGAACTCGCCGCGGAACCACGTCTTGAGTTTCTTGAACATGCTTCCCGCGCGCCCGGTCGGCAGCGACGGCCGGCGCGGGTGCTCGATCTGGCTGCCCATCAGCAGCAGGCCCACGCCGGTGGCGTGTACCGGGTTGCCGACCACTTCACCCAGGCCGGTGACGTGCTGCGGGATGCCCACGCGCACCGGCATCTGCAGCATTTCCTCGGCCAGCTCCACCACGCCCTCCATCTTCGAAGCACCACCGGTCAGCACCATGCCGGCGCGCACCAGTTCCTCGAAGCCGGAGCGGCGCAGTTCGGCCTGAACCATCTCGAAGATTTCCTCGTAACGGCCCTGCACCGCCTGCGCCAGCGAGTGGCGCGGCATGCGACGCGGCGGACGATCGCCTACCGACGGTACCTGGATGCTCTCCTCGGCAGTCGCCAGCTGGGCCAGGGCGCAGGCGTAGCGCACCTTGATCTGCTCGGCTTCCGGGGTCGGCGTGCGCAGCATGTGCGCGATGTCGTTGGTGACGTGGTCGCCGGCGATCGGCAGCGAGGCGGTGTGGCAGATCGCACCCTGCACGAACACCGCGATGTCGGTGGTGCCGGCGCCCATGTCGACCAGCACCACGCCCAGCTCGCGCTCGTCGGCGGTCAGCACCGCCACGCTGGAGGCCAGCGAGGACAGCACCAGGTCGTCCACCTGCAGGCCGCAGCGCTGCACGCACTTGCTGATGTTGGCCGCGGCCGACTGCGCGCACACCACCAGGTGTGCATGCACTTCCAGGCGCACGCCGGTCATGCCGACCGGGTTGCGGATGCCTTCCTGCGAATCGTCCAGCACGTACTCGCGCGGAATCGCGTGCAGGATCTTCTGGTCGGCCGGGATCGCCACCGCCTTGGCCGCATCGAGCACGCGATCCAGGTCGCCCCAGGTCACTTCGCCGTCGCGGATCGGCACGATGCCGGGCGAGTTCTTGCACTGCACGTGGTTGCCGGAGATCGAGGCATACACCGAGCGGATCTCGCAGCCGGCCATCAGCTCGGCTTCTTCCACCGCGCGCTGGATCGACTGCACGGTCGATTCGATGTCCACCACCACGCCGCGCTTGAGCCCACGCGATTCATGCGAGCCGATGCCGATCACTTCGATCGGATTGCCCGGCGAGTACTCACCCACCAGCGCCACCACCTTGGAGGTGCCGATGTCCAGGCCAACGATCAGCGATTTGTCACCCTTGCGATTCATGTTCTTTCCTGCGTGCTTCTGGCCGGGGTCGCCGGCGTTTTCGCCGACGTGGCCGGGGTACCCCAGCTCAGCGTGAAACCATTGGTGTAACGGAGGTCGGCGCGCTCGATCGGCGCGTCCTGACGGTTGAGCTGCGGCAGCACCTTGACGAAGCGCTGCATGCGCGAGCGCGCGTCATCGCGGCCGACCACCACTTCGGTGCCATTGCTGAGCACCAGCGACCAGCTGCCGCGCGCATCCATCGTCACCCGGCGCACGTCCACGCCGGCCGGTGCGAACAATGCACGCGAGTCGCTGTACAGCTTCATCACTTCTTCGGTCTGGCTGTCCGGGCCGTCCAGTTCGGGCAGCGCCAGGTCGGCCAGCTTCTTCGGCGTCGGGAACAGCTTGCCCTGCTCGGAAACCAGGCGGTCGTTGCCCCAGCGCGCGAACGGCTTGTGCTCGACCAGGGTCACTTCCAGCACGTCCGGCCACTGCTTGCGCACCCGCGCGCTCTCCACCCACGGCAGCTTTTCCAGCGCGTCCTGCGCGTCCTGCAGCTTGACTGCGAAGAAACCGGAGCGCGCATACGGCATCAGCACCTGCTGCAACTGCTCGGCCGGCACCCGCTTGAACTCACCGTGCACGCGCAGCTTCGCCAGCGGCCAGCGCTCGGCGCCGACCCAGCCATTGACCACGGCCACCACCGGCAGTGCAACCACCGACAGGGCCAACAGCCAGACGAAGATGCGCAGCAGCGCGTTCATGCGTGCGATGCCTCCAGAGTCTGTTCCAGCACGCGCCACACCAGTTCCTCGAAACCGATGCCGGCCTGGCGTGCGGCCTTGGGCACCAGCGAATGGCTGGTCATGCCCGGCGCGGTGTTCACTTCCAGCAGGAAGAAGCGGCCGCTGTCGCGGTCGCGCATCACGTCCACGCGGCCCCAGCCACGGCAGCCGGCAGCACGGAATGCAGCCAGCGCAATGCGGCGGATTTCATCTTCGGCATCACCGTCCAGGCCCGGGCACAGGTACTGGGTGTCTTCAGCGATGTACTTGGCGTTGTAGTCGTACCACTGGCCCTTGGGCACGATGCGGATCGACGGCAGCGCGACATCGCCGAGGATGGCCACGGTCAGTTCGTCGCCCACCACCATCTGTTCCATCAGCAGCTGGCCGTCGTAGCGCGCGGCCAGGGCCACCGCTTCGTCCAGGCCGGCGTCATCGGTAACCCGGCTGATGCCCACGCTGGAGCCCTCGTTGGCCGGCTTGACCACCACCGGCAGGCCAAGTTCGGCGGCATTGGCGTGCACGTCCTCGGCAGTGACCTTCCGGTACTGCGGGGTCGGCAGGCCCAGCGACAGCCACACCTGCTTGGTGCGGATCTTGTCCATGCTCAGCGCCGAGCCCAGCACGTTCGAGCCGGTGTACGGCACGCCGAAGGCCTCCATCAGGCCCTGCACGATGCCGTCCTCACCGCCACCGTTGTGGCCATGCAGGATGTTGAACACGCGATCGATGCCACCGCCGGCGAGCGCCTTGGCCAGCGCCGGAATGCCATCCACCGCGAACGCATCGACGCCACGCGACTGCAGGGCTTCAAGCACGTTGCGGCCGGAGTCCAGCGACACCTCGCGTTCGCTGGAGCTGCCGCCGAGCAGCACGGCGACGCGGCCGAACACGGCCGGGTCGGTCACTCGCAGCGGCGGGAAGGTCAGCGCGCTCACGCCTCGCTCTCCCCCTTGAAGCCTTCCACCGCGATGTGGGTGGCCACGGCACCGATGTCGCCGGCGCCCATCATCAGCAGCAGGTCACCGTCCTGCAGCACGTCCGGCAGCACGCTGGCCAGCTCGGCGGCCTTGCCCACCACCACCGGCTCGCTGCGGCCACGCGCACGGATGGCGCGGGCCAGCGCATGCGAATCGGCACCGGCAATGGGTTCCTCGCCGGCCGGGTAGACCTCGCTCAGCACCAGTGCATCGACGCTGGACAGCACCGCGGCGAACTTGTCGAACTGGTCGCGGGTACGGCTGTAGCGGTGCGGCTGGAAGGCCACCACCAGGCGCTTGTCAGCCCAGCCACCACGGGCGGCGGCGAACACCGCCTCCAGCTCGCTCGGGTGATGGCCGTAGTCGTCGATGATGCGGACCTTGGCGCCGCTGGCGGTGGTCACTTCGCCCAGATCGTTGAAGCGACGGCCAACACCGGCGAAACCTTCCAGCGCACGCGCGATCGCGTCCGGCGCAACGCCCAGCTGCCAGCCCACCGCAGCGGCGGCCAGCGCGTTGAGTACGTTGTGCTTGCCGGGCAGCGCCAGCACCACTTCCTGGCTGGTGCCCTGCGGCAGGCGCAGGGTGAAGCGCATGCGCGAACCTTCCTGCACCACGTTCTCGGCACGTACGTCGGCCTGCGGGCTCATGCCGTAGCTCATCACGTGGCGCGGGGTCTTGGCGGCCAGCGCAGCCACTTCGGGATCATCGATGCACAGCACCGCCAGGCCGTAGAACGGCAGGCGCTGCAGGAACTCGGCGAACGCCGCCTGCACCCGCGCGAAGTCGTTGCCGTAGTTCTCCAGGTGGTCGGCATCAATGTTGGTGATGATCGACATCAGCGGATTCAGGCGCAGGAAGCTGCCATCGCTTTCGTCGGCCTCGGCCACCAGCCACTGTCCACCGCCCAGCTTGGCGTTGGCACCGGCAGCCAGCAGCTGGCCACCGATCACGAACGTCGGGTCCAGGCCACCTTCGCTCAGCACCGCAGCGGTGAGGCTGGTGGTGGTGGTCTTGCCGTGGGTACCGGCCACCGCGATGCCGCGGCGGAAGCGCATCAGCTCGGCCAGCATCGCCGCACGCGGCATGATCGGAATACGCTGGCTGCGCGCTTCCATCAGTTCCGGATTGTCTTCGCGGATGGCACTGGAGACCACCACGCAGTCGGTGCCCAGCACGTTGGCTGCGGAGTGGCCGCGCATGATGCGCGCACCCAGGCTGGCCAGGCGACGGGTCGCCACGTTGTCGGCGTTGTCCGAGCCGGACACCTCATAGCCCAGCGTCAGCATCACTTCGGCGATACCGCTCATGCCGGTGCCGCCGATGCCGACGAAATGCACGCGCGGGAACGCGCGCACCAGGTCGTTGGTGTCGTGCAGGCGACGGATCATGCGCGGCCTCGCGCAGGGCAGGCGCGGTGGCATGCCTTCTTCATACAGCTTCCTCAAGAATGATATCGGCGATGCGCTCGGCGGCATCGACCTTTGCCAGGGCACGCGCGGCTTGCGCCATCTGCATGCGGCGGGCGGGATTTTCGGACAGATCACGCAGCAGTGCGGCAATGCCGTCAGCCAGCGTTCCGTCCTGCTTCAGCAAAACCGCCGCGCCGCGCTCGACCAGGTACTCCGCATTGCGGGTCTGGTGATCGTCGACGGCAGCGGGGAATGGCACCAGCACGCTGCCGACACCCACCGCGCACAGCTCGGCCAGCGTCGAAGCGCCCGCGCGGCACACCACCAGGTCGGCCCAGGCAAAGGCCTCGGCCATGTCGGCAATGAACGGGGTGATGTCAGCCTGCACGCCGGCCTTGGCATACGCCTCGACCGCTTCGGCATGCATCTTCTCGCCACTCTGGTGGCGCACCTGCAGCGGCACCCCGGCGCCCAGCGCGGCGATCGCCTGCGGCACGCCGTTGTTGAGTGCCCGCGCGCCCTGGCTGCCACCGACCACCAGCACGCGCAGCGGGCCATGACGGTCGGCGAAGCGCTGTTCCGGCGGTGCGATGGCGGCGATTTCGGCACGCACCGGGTTGCCGACGAACTCCTCGCGCTTGGCGAAGGTGCCCGGGAAACCGGTCAGCAGGCGGCGTGCATAACGCGACAGGATGCGGTTGGTCAGGCCCGGCGCACGGTTCTGCTCATGCACGATCAACGGCAGCCCATGCAGGCGCGTGGCCATGCCACCCGGCCCGGAGGCAAAGCCACCGAAGGCGACCACCGCGCGAGGCTGGCGCTTGCGGATGATCATGCCGGCGGCGCGCAGCGCGCGCATCAACCGCCACGGTGCACCAAGCAGGGCCAGTTTGCCCTTGCCGCGCAGGCCGGTGATGGCCAGGGTGTCGATCGGAATGTCGTGCTGCGGCACCAGACGGGTTTCCATCGCACCATCGGCGCCCATCCAGGTGACGGGCACGCCACGCTCGCGCAGCACGCGGGCCACGGCAAGGCCGGGGAAGATGTGACCGCCGGTGCCACCGGCCAGGATCATCACCGGCCGTGCAGTGTTGGTGGCTGCGCTCATGACAGCCTCCCGAAGGTCGGTTCGATGCGCGACTGCAGGCGGCTGGTGCCACGTGCGGCGGCCGGCCCGGCAGCGGCGGCCACCGGTTCGGCGCTCATCGGCACGCTGGCCGCAGCCGGTGCGGCCGGCGCGTCCACGGGTGCATCGGCCACGGCCTCGTCGCCACCGCCGATACGCACGGCCTGGCGACGCTCGGCACGCTTGAGTTCATAGGACACGCGCAGCAGCAGGCCCATCGCCACGCAGGTCATCAGCACCGACGAACCACCGGAGGAGATCAGCGGCAGGGTCAGGCCCTTGGTCGGCAGGATGCCCAGGTTCACGCCGATCGAGACGAAGGTCTGCATGCTGATCCACAGGCCGATGCCGAAGGCGATGTAGCCGGAGAAGTGGCGCTTCATTTCCACGCAGCGCATTCCCAGCCAGAAGGTGCGGCCGACCAGCAGCGCGTACAGGGCCACGATCACGCAGGTGCCCAGGAAGCCGAACTCCTCGGCGGTGACCGAGAAGATGAAGTCGGTATGTGCTTCCGGCAGGTAGTACAGCTTCTGCACCGAGTTGCCCAGGCCAACGCCGGTCCACTCGCCGCGGCCCACCGCCATCAGCGCGTTGGACAGCTGGTAGCCGTCGCCCTGCTGGTCGGCCCACGGGTCCAGGAAGGAGGTGATGCGGCGCATGCGGTAAGGCTCGATGATCGCCAGCGCGCTCATGCCGACCAGGCCGATGATCACCGGCATCGACATGCGCGGCATGTTCACCCCGCCCAGCACCAGCATGCCGGCGGTGATCGCCAGCAGCAGGGTGGACGAACCGAAGTCCGGCTGCAGCAGCAGCAACAGCACCAGCGCACCGGCCACGCCCAGCGGCTTGAGCATCGCCGGCCAGGTCGCGTTGACCTCGTCGCGGAAGCGCACCAGGTAGCTGGACAGCCAGACGATGTAGAGCACCTTCACCGCTTCCACCGTCTGGAACTTGGAGATGCCCAGGTTGATCCAGCGGCGCGCACCGTTGACGGTGCTGCCCAGGCCCGGCGCGAACACCGCCAGCAGCAGCACGAAGCAGCCCAGCAGCAGCATCTGGTTGTACTGCTCGATGGACTTCAGCTCGGTGCGGGCGGCAACGACCGCCAGCACGATGCCCACCGCCAGGAAGATCAGGTGGCGGTTGAGGTAGTAGAACGGGCTGCTCATCAAAGCGATCGAGCTGGACGCCACCATCACCACGCCGATGCCCGTGAGCGCGATGATCGCGCCCAGCAGCCACTTGTCGTAGCTGCCTTCGATGGCTTCAAGGCGTGTTGCCTGGCGGGACAGGTCGTTCATCTCAGCGCACCTTCAACGTGGCCAGGCCAATCAGCACGAGCACGACGGAGATGATCCAGAAGCGCACGATCACGCGCGGCTCGGGCCAGCCCTTCAGTTCGAAGTGGTGATGGATCGGCGCCATGCGGAACACGCGCTTGCCGGTCAGCTTGAACGAGGCGACCTGGATCATCACCGACAGCGTTTCGATGACGAACACGCCGCCCATGATCACCAGCACCAGCTCCTGGCGGGTGATCACCGCGATCGTGCCCAGCACGGCGCCCAGCGCCAGCGCGCCGATGTCGCCCATGAAGACCATGGCCGGGTAGGTGTTGAACCAGAGGAAGCCCAGGCCTGCGCCGGCGATGGCCGCACAGATGATGACCAGCTCGCCGGCGCCCGGGATCTGCGGGATCTGCAGGTAGTTGGCGAACACCACGTTGCCCGAGGCATAGGCGAACACGCCCAGCGCGCAGGCCACCAGCACCGTCGGCATGATCGCCAGGCCGTCCAGGCCGTCGGTCAGGTTCACCGCATTGGAGAAGCCGACGATCCAGAAGTAGGCGATGGTCACGAAGCCGATGCCGGCCAGCGGCAGCGCCACCGACTTGAACATCGGGATGTAGAAGGTCAGTGCGGCCGGCACATCGGCCGTATAGAACAGGAACAGGCCCGCAGCCAGGCCGAAGATCGACTGCAGCAGGTACTTCCAGCGCGACTTCAGGCCGTTGGGATCGCGGCGGACGATCTTGATCCAGTCGTCGTACCAGCCGATGGCGCCGAAGCAGAGCATGACCGCCAGCACCAGCCACACGTAACGGTTGCGCAGGTCGGCCCACATCAACACCGACAGGGTGATGGTGAGCAGGATCAGCGAACCTCCCATGGTCGGCGTACCGGCCTTGGAGAAATGGGTCTGCGGACCGTCCTTGCGGATCGGCTGGCCGCCCTTGAACTGGGCAAGCTTGCGGATCATCGCCGGGCCGAGCCACAGCGACAGGAACAGGGCCGTCAACGCGGCAAGGATGGCGCGGAACGTCTGGTAGTTGAACAGCCCGAACAGGCTCTCCAACTGCTGCAACCATCGAGCCAGTTCATACAACATGCGGGGATTCCTCTCCTTGCGCCAGCAGCGCTTTGACAATCGTGTCCATGGCGCTGCCACGGGAACCCTTGACCAGGCAGCGCACGCCAGCGTGCAGCTCGTCCTTCAGCGCCTGCGACAGCGCGTCATGGGTGGCGAAATGACGGCCGCCTTCGCCGAAGGCAGTGGCGGCAGCGGCGCTGAGCGGACCCAGCGCATACAGGCGCTTCAGGCCAGCCGCGCGGGCGCGCAGGCCGGCCTGCGCATGCAGCGCTTCGGCATCCGGGCCCAGCTCGCGCATGTCGCCAAGCACCAGCCAGCCTTCTTCCGGAGCAGCAGCCAGGGCATCGATGGCCGCAGCCAGCGAACCCGGGTTGGCGTTGTAGCTGTCGTCCACCAGCACCGCACCGTTGCGCAGCTGATGGGCAATCTGGCGGCCGGGCACCGGCTGCGCATCGGCCAGGCCAGCTGCAACCAGCGCCAGCTCGATACCGGCGGCCAGTGCCAGGCTGGCCGCGGCCAGCGCGTTGCTGACGTTGTGGCGGCCCGGCAGACCCAGCACCACGCGGGCTTCGCCCATCGGCGACACCAGGGTGAACTGGCTGCCCTGCGCACCGGCGCGGATATCACGCGCAGTGACATCGGCGGTATGTTCCAGCCCATAGCGCAGCACACTGCAGCGCGCCGGGGTACCGACGAAGTGCTGTTCGAACCAGCGACCGTAGGCATCGTCGACGTTGATCACGGCCACGCCGTCAGCCGGCAGCGCGGCGTAGATCGCGCCCTTGGTGACGGCGACGCCGAGCAGGCTGCCCATCCGCTCCAGGTGCGCCGGGGCGATGTTGTTGACCAGCGCATAGCGCGGACGGGCGATGTCGGTCAGGTAGGCGATGTCGCCCGGCTTGCCGGCACCCATCTCGTAGACCGCGTAGTCAGCATCTTCCGGTGCATCAATCACTGCCAGCGGCAGGCCGATTTCGTTGTTGCGGTTGCCCGGATTGGCGTAGACCACCTTGTGCGCGTGGCGGGCCACCTGCTGCAGGATTGCCAGCAGCAGGCTCTTCACGCTGGTCTTGCCGTTGCTGCCGGTGATCGCGAACACCTCGGTATCACGGTCACGCTGCATGCCGGTGGCGATCTTCGCCAGCGCCAGCTCGCTGTCGGCCACCAGCACCTGCGGCAGTTCGATCGGCAGCAGGCGCTCGACCAGCAGCGCGCTGGCACCGCGTGCCAGTGCGTCGGCGGCGAAGTCATGGCCGTCGAAACGCTCGCCACGCAGCGCCACGTACAGGCTGCCCGGGCCGAGGCTGCGGGTGTCGTTGCTGATCGCGTCGATGGCCACGTCGTCGCCGTGGATCTCGCCGCCGGCCCAGTGTGCGATCAGTGAAAGCAGGGTGCGCTTCATGCGATGCCCTCCCCGGCCTGCGATCTCAGCACGCCGACCTTGGCGGCCAACGCAGCGGCAGCCACTTCGGTGTCATCGAAGTCATGGCGCACGCCATTCACTTCCTGGTACGGCTCGTGGCCCTTGCCGGCGATCAGGATGATGTCGCCTGCATTGGCGCGCTTCACCGCCAGGCCGATCGCGCGCGCGCGGCTGCGCTGCACGGTCACGGCGGAGGCATCGGTGAAGCCGGCCAGGATGTCGGCCACGATCACGTCGCCATCTTCGCCACGCGGGTTGTCGTCGGTGACGATGACCTGGTTGGCCAAGCGCTCGGCAATCGCGGCCATCTGCGGACGCTTGCCGGTATCGCGCTCACCACCGCAGCCGAACACGCAGAACAGCGTGCCCTGCAGGTGGCCGTGCAGGCTGTCCAGCGCCTGTTCCAGTGCGTCCGGGGTGTGCGCGTAATCCACCACCACGGTCGGCAGGCCCTCTTCGCCACCGAGGCGGTTCATGCGGCCGCGGATCGGCTGCAGCGCCGACAGCACCTCGGCAATGCGCGCAAGCGGATGGCCCTGCGCATGCAGGGTGCCGGCCACGGCCAGCAGGTTGTCCACGTTGAAGCGGCCCAGCAGCGGCGACTGCACCGCCGCGCGCTGGCCGTCGATGACCAGTTCGAAGGCGATGCCACGGCCGTCCAGCTGCAGCGCTTCGGCGCGCACGCTGGCGTCGGTGGCACCGCGCGAGCTCAGGCCGATCGGCTGCACGCCCGCCGGCAGGCCGGCGAACAGCTGGCGACCGAACGCATCGTCCAGGTTGATCACCGCGGCCTTCAGGCCCGGACGATGGAACAGGCGCGCCTTGGCCGCACCGTAGCTGGCCATGTCGCCGTGGTAGTCCAGGTGATCGCGGGTGAGGTTGGTGAACACCGCCACGTCGTAGTGCACCGCATCCACGCGGCCCTGGTCCAGCGCGTGCGAGCTGACTTCCATCGCCACCGCGCGCGCGCCGGCGTCGCGCAGCTGCGCCAGCAGCGCATGCATCTGCAGCACCAGCGGCGTGGTGAAGCCGGTCGGTTCAACCGCACCATAAAGTCCGGCGCCCAGCGTGCCGATACTGCCACTGGGCGTTCCGAGCAGGTGCCAGGCCTGGGCCAGCAGCTGCACGGTGGAAGTCTTGCCGTTGGTGCCGGTCACGCCCACCATCGCCATTGCCCGCGACGGTGCGCCATGGAACTGGTCGGCCATCGCGCCCATGCGCGCGCGCAGGCCAGGCACCGCGATCGCATCGGCCGGTGCCGGCAGCTCGGCAGGTGCCGGCGGCTCGAACAGGATGGCGCCGGCGCCGGCCGCACGGGCCTGCTCGACAAACCCCAGGCCATGCGCGCCGAAACCGGCGATGGCGACGAAGGCATTGCCGGGGCGCACGGCGCGGCTGTCCAGCACCAGGCCGGTCAGAACAGGGTCGTGCCCTGCAAGAGCAACGTCCGGAAGCAACTGCGAAAGCAACATCGAAGGACTCATTGCGTGCCTCCCGTAGCGGGCGGCGTCTGGGCATGCGCGCTGGGCAGCGCAGCATCGAATTCAGCGGCGGCATCGACCGGCAGCGCGGCCTCGGCCGGTGGCGCCGGCAGGATCGAGGCCGAATGGCCGACCTTGCCGGACTGCTGTGCGGCCAGCCACGACTGCAGGTCGTCCAGCGGCACGTCCATCAGGCGCAGGGTGCCTTCCATCACGTTGTGGTAGACCGGCGCCGACACCAGGCCACCGTAGAACTTGCCGGCCTGCGGGTCGTTGATGACGATGACGGTGGCAAAACGCGGATTGGTGGCCGGCACCACGCCGGCGAACAGCGCGTTGTAGTGGCCGCGCTCGTAACCGCCGGGGCCGGCCTTGCGCGCGGTACCGGTCTTGCCGGCCACGCGGTAGCCCAGCACCGCCGCCTGCTTGGCGCCGCCCTGGGTGACCACGGTTTCCATCATCGCCACCACCTGCTTGGCGACGTTCTCGTCGATGATCTGCTGGCCTTCGTTGCGCTGGCCCTTGACGAAGGTCGGCGCGATCAACTTGCCGCCGTTGGCCAGCGCAGAGTAGGCAGTGGCGATCTGCAGCGGCGTCACGTTCAGGCCATAGCCATAGGACATGGTGGTTTTGGTGGTGCCCGACCAGCGCGCCGGGCGCAGCACCACGCCGCCGGACTCACCCGGGAAGCCGCTGTGCGGCACCGAGCCGTAGCCGAAACGGCGCACGCCGTCGTAGAACACCTGGTCCGGCATCTTCGCCGCCACCTTGGCCGCGCCCACGTTCGAACTGCGGGTGATCACGCCGGTCACGTTCAGCACGCCGTTGTTGCGCGGCACGTCGCGGATGGTGAAGCGACCCAGAGTCATGTAGCCCGGGTTGGTGTCGATGATGGTGTCCTTGGTCACCGCGCCGGACTGCAGCGCGGTGGCGATGGTCAGCGGCTTCATCGTCGAACCCGGCTCGACCAGGTCGGTCACCGCGCGGTTGCGGCGGGTATCCGGGGCCGCGCCGCCCACCGAATTCGGGTTGTAGGTCGGCAGGTTGACCATCGCCAGGATCTCGCCGGTGGTCACGTCCATGATCACCATCGAACCGCCGGCCGCCTTGTTGGCCACCAGTGCGTTGCGCAGTTCCTTGAACGCCAGGTACTGGATGCGGCGGTCGATGCTGAGGGTCAGGTCCTTGCCCGGTTCGGCGGCGCGCAGCAGATCGCTTTCGACGGTCTCGCCCTTGCGGTTGCGGATCACCCGCTTGGCGCCGGCCTTTCCACGCAGCCATTCGTCGAACGCAAGTTCCAGGCCTTCCTGGCCGCGGTCGTCGATGTTGGTGAAGCCCAGCACGTGTGCCATCGCCTCACCCTGCGGGTAGAAGCGACGGAACTCGCGCTGCGCGGCCACGCCCGGAATCTTCAGCGCGACCACCTTCTCTGCCTCGTCCGGATTGATCCGGCGACGCAGGTACATGAATTCCTTGTCCGACTTCTGAGACAGGCGACTGCTCAGCTCATCCACCGACATGCCGACTGCCTGCGCCAGCTCGGGAATGCGCTCGGGCGAACGCAGCAGGTCCTGCGGATTGACCCAGATCGAGGCGACCGGGGTCGACACCGCCAACGGCTCGCCGTTGCGGTCGGTGATCATGCCGCGCGAGGTCTTGATCGGCAGCTCGCGCAGGTAGCGGGCCTCGCCCTGGCGCTGGTAGAAATCGCTGTTGATGATCTGCACGTAGGCCGCACGGCCCACCAGCGACACCGAGCACAGGCCAAGCGCCAGGGCAACCCAGCGCAGGCGCTGGCGCAGGTTGAAGGCGTTGCGCGGGCGGTTGCGACCGGTCTTGCTCATGGGCGCACCACCACGATGTCGGCGGCCTCTGGGAACTTCATGCCGAGCTTCTCGCGGGCAATGCGATCGACACGGTTGGCTTCGGCCAGCGTTGCCTGCTCCAGCTGCAGGCGGCCGAATTCCAGATTGATGTCATCGCGCTTGCGCTCGGCGCGCGACAGCTCGATGAACGTCTGCCGGTGACGGTGACGCACGAACACGACGCCGATCGCCGAGGCCACGGTCGAGGCCAACAGGATGATCAGCAGCAGCCGGCTCATGCATCGGCCTCCCGCTTCTGGGCCACGCGCAGCACGGCGCTGCGGGCACGCGGGTTGGCCGCCAGTTCTTCGTCGGTGGCCTTGATGGCACCGCCGATCAGATCCAGGGTCGGTACGAACACCTCCGCCTCGGGCAAGCGGCGGTTGGCCGGCGGTGCCTTGGCCAGGCGGTTCATGTACTGCTTGACGATGCGGTCTTCCAGCGAGTGGAAGCTGATCACCGCCAGGCGACCACCGGGCTTGAGCCGCTCCACCGCCGCATCGAGGCCGGCTTCCAGATCGGCCAGCTCGCGGTTGATGTGGATGCGGATGGCCTGGAAGCTGCGCGTGGCCGGATGGATCTTGTCCTTGCCACGCGGCATCACCGAGGCGATCAGCTCGGCCAGTTCTGCGGTACGGGTGAACGGCTGCTTCTCGCGACGCGCCACGATGGCACGGGCGATACGGCGGCTCTGGCGCTCTTCGCCGTAGGTCCACAGCACGTCGGCAATCTCGCGGTCTTCGACGCGGTTGATCCACTGCGCGGCGCTTTCACCGCTGTCCGGGTCCATGCGCATGTCCAGCGGGCCGTCCTTGCCGAAGCTGAAGCCACGTTCGGCCACGTCCAGCTGCGGCGACGACACGCCAAGGTCGAACAGCACGCCGTCCAGGCCTTCGGCCGTCGCATCCCACTGCAGCAGCTGGGCGAAGCTGCCACGGAAGATGGACACGCGCGGGTCCGGCGCGAAATCACGCTCGGCAACGGCGATGGCTTCCGGATCCTTGTCCATGACCAGCAGGCGCCCCTCGGGACCGAGCTGGGTGAGCACGCCACGTGCATGACCGCCACGACCGAACGTGCCATCCAGATAACGTCCGTTTTCGATCACCCTCAGGCCTTCAAGGACCTGGGTGTACAGGACCGGCAGATGCACCGCCGGCGACTGCGACACCGGAAGGTGACCGGCCTGCGCTTCTGGGCGCATCCGGGCACCCCGGCTCACAACTTCAGGTCGAGCAACCCATCACCCAGATCCTCGTCAGACAACGTCTGCTGGATCAGGGCCCGATGCGCCTGCTCGCTCCACAATTCGAACTTGTCGCCCATACCGAGCAGTACCGCCTTCTTCTCAATGCCCACCGCACCGCGGTGGCTGGCGGGGATGCTGATGCGACCGTTGCCGTCCAGCTCCAGATGGGCGGCCGAGCCGACCAGCTTCTGCTGCAACAGGCGCACGACGCGCTGGGTGTTGGGTTTGGACATCACATCGTCGCGGACCCGCTCCCATTCCGACTCTGCGTACAGCCACAGGCAGCCGGCTTCGAACGGGTTGTAGGTCAGCACGAGACGGTTGTTGCTGGCGCGCGCGACGAGGTCGCGGTAAGCGGTGGGAACCGCCATGCGCCCTTTATCGTCAACTGTGATGGCCGTCTCGCCCTGGAACACGACGCGTGCACCTATCCTTCGCCCGGTGAAACATTGAACCACGAAAACCCACAAAACACCCGGATTTCCCTCTGATGCCCACCTTAGCAGCGGCCCGAAGGTTGTCAACAACTTTTCAGCGGGGAAATCGCCAGCCGCATCAATGGCTTGCAACAACCTTTAGAGAATTGTTCAAGGCTTATCCACAAGTTGCTGATCCGTCTCAATTTTTGAGATTGAACGGAAGTTCAGGGCTGTAGACAGCGCGTGAAACATTGGCCGCGCATTCATCCAAAACGAGCCGGAAGCGGCGCCAGACTGCGCAAACCGTGCACAATGAGGCCATGTGCCTGCTCGCTCTTGGCTGGATGCACCACCCGCGCTGGCGGCTGGTGATGACCGGCAACCGTGATGAGTTCCACGCCCGTCCCACGGCGGCGCTGGCCCCCTGGCAAGATGAGACCTCCGTCATCGGCGGACGCGACCTGCGCTCCGGTGGTGGCTGGGCCGGGGTCGGCGCCAAGGGCCGGATGGCGGTGGTCACCAACGTGCGCGATCCGCTGGCCGCACAGACCGGCCCCTCGCGTGGCGCACTGGTGGCCGACTTCCTGCGTGGCCGTGATGCCGCCGCCGTGCATATCGACCGGCTGGCGACCGTGGCCGGCGCCTACGCCCCGTTCAACCTCCTGCTGGCCGATGGCGACAGCCTGGAGTACCTGGGCAACCACCCCGCCGAACGGCAGCGCCTGGGCCCGGGCGTGCATGGCATGTCCAACGGCGCGCTGGACGCGCCGTGGCCGAAGACCCGACGGCTGATGGACGCCCTTGAAGCATGGCTGCAGGAAGACGGGGTCAGACCCCTTTCCCAGGGGGAAAGGGGTCTGACCCCGCTCTGGGATGCCCTGGCTGACGAGCACCGCCCCGCCGACGGCGACCTTCCCGACACCGGCATCGGCCTGGAGCGCGAGCGCTGGCTGAGCCCGGCCTTCATCCGCGGCGACGACTACGGCACCCGCGCCAGCACCGTGCTGCTGATCGATGCCAACGGGCATGGGCAGATCCACGAACGTCGCTTTGGCCCGCAGGGCGTCGCCCTGGGCCAGAGCCAGGTCGATTTCTGACCCTGTACCTGTTTTCTGTGTCTATAAATGTCTGCACGCACGCCACACGATGATCTGGCGCGGTCCTGCCGCGCGCCTCACCGATCCACAGGGAGTCATTGATGCGCCGTGTTCTCGTACTTGTCGTCACCCACCTGCTCACCCTCGGCCTGGGCTTTGGCCTGGGCATCTACCTCCTGCCGATCCTGATCGCCCCTGACGACCCGCCGGCGGCGCAGGTGCAGGCGGTCATGGGTGACGCCACCTACCACACCACCTTCCGTCGCGACCTCAAGGGCAGCGATGCAGTGCATTGGGCCGAAGGCAAGGTCAGCGTCAGCCCGCGCCAGGTCGCCTTCGACGGCAAGATGGGACCGGGCCCGGATTACAAGGTCTACCTGGTTCGCGACTTCGTCGACAACAAGGCCGACTTCCTGAAGATCAAAGCACAGGCCCAGCGCATCGGCGAGGTGAAAACCTTCAGCCGTTTCCTGGTGGACGTGCCCGACAACGTGGACGTGGACGACTACACCACGGTGGTGGTGTGGTGCGAGCGTTTCTCGCAGTTCATTTCCGCCGGGCAGTACCGTACGCCGGGCTGAGCACCGTGGGGTCAGAGCCCTTTCCTCCGGAAAGGGGTCCGACCCCGCAATCACGGTAGATCCACGCCATGCGTGGATGAAGAAGGAGGCGGAGCCGGCCGATAAGCCGGGTTCTGTCGTGGACAGTCATTCCTCTAGGCGTTACGTCACCGCAACGCTCAAGCAACCTACCCGGATCCAACGCGGGCCGCGCCAAAGGATCCCTATTTGGTCTTGCTCCAGGTGGGGTTTGCCGTGCCGGTCTGTTGCCAGACTCGCGGTGCGCTCTTACCGCACCATTTCACCCTTACCGGCCTTCCGAAGAAGACGTAGGCGGTATCTTTCTGTTGCACTTTCCGTCGGCTTGCGCCGCCCAGGCGTTACCTGGCACCTTGCCCTATGGAGCCCGGACTTTCCTCGGCACCCCCGAAGGGATGACGCGACTGTCTGGCCGGCTCCGCCAGCGCACATTCTAGCCTACGCACGCCCTTCCTGCCGTGCTGACCGCGGCGTGCGGTTCATCCATCCACGCGGGGCGTAGATCTACCGGTTCCGCTGCTCTGGTGGGTGCGGACCTTGGTCCGCACGATCCATCAGCTGCCGTACAACGCCTTGCGCGGTGCGCCGGTCAATTCGGCCGCCAGCTTGGCCGCGGTCGACGGCGGCAGGTGCTCGCTCAGCTTGGCGTACACGCGACGGCCATGCGCCAGCTGCGCTTCCTCATCGTCGCCGGCGCCCTGCACCATCACCACGAACTCGCCCTTGCGCTGGTTCTCGTCGGCTTCCACCTGCGCCAGCAGCCCCGCCAGGTTGCCATCCAGCACGGTCTCGAACAGCTTGGTCAGCTCGCGCGCGAGCACGGCCGGGCGCTCGCCGCCAAAGATCGCCGCCATGTCGGCCAGCGACTCGGTGATGCGGTGCGAGGATTCGTAGAACACCATCGTGCGCACTTCACCGGCCAGCGCCTGCAGGCGGTCGCGGCGTCCGCTGGCCTTGGCCGGCAGGAAGCCCTCGAAGCTGAAACGGTCGCTGGGCAGGCCGGCCACGCTCAGCGCGGCGATGGCGGCGCAGGCACCGGGAATCGGGCTGACCTTGATGCCTGCCGCCCGCGCGGCACGCACCAGGCGGAAACCCGGATCACTGACCAGCGGCGTACCCGCATCACTGACCAGCGCCAGCGACTCGCCGGCCTGAAGGCGCGAGACCAGGCGCTGGGCCAAGGCTTCCTCATTGTGTTCATGCAGGGCTACCAACGGCTGCTGGATGCCAAAATGGGACAGCAGCTGGCCGCTGCGGCGGGTGTCTTCGGCACAGATGGCCGCCACCGAACGCAACACCTCCTGCGCGCGCGGGCTCAGATCGGCCAGGTTGCCGATCGGGGTGGCGACGACGTACAGGGTTGGGACACTCATTTCAGCGGTACTCACGGGGCAAGGGTAGAATCGTAGCGTGTACCCGGCCAAGGCCGCTGCCCTCATCGCATGGACCCGATCATGAACAAGCCCGCCGCACGGATCTCCGCCCTGTCGTTGTCGCTGATGCTGCTGGCCGGCTGTGCCACCACCAGCCTGACCAGTGCACCCGAATCGCCGGCCCAGAGCCAGGCGCTGGCGCTGATCGAACAGGGCAAGCCGCGCGACGCCGCACTGCAGCTGGAAGCCCTGGCTGCAACCCTGCGCGGCGGTTCCCGCAGCAACGCGCTGGCCGACGCGGCCTGGGCCTGGAACCTGGCCGGCGACAGCGCTCGCGCGCGCAGCCTGCTGGGCCAGCTCACCGCCCGCCAGCTGACCGGCGCCAGCCTGCAGCGCTACCAGCTGACCGGCGCCGAGCTGGCGCTGGCCGACAAGCAACCGGCGCAGGCACTGGCACTGCTGAAGGACCATGCCGACAGCGTTGCGGTCGGCCTGCGCACGCGCTGGCTGCTGGCCCGCGCCCAGGCCCTGCAGGGCACCGGCGATGCCTTCGGTGCCGCCAACGAGCGGGCCCGCGCCCATGCCAGCCTGACCGGCAGCGCGCGCAGCGAGAACCAGGCTGCAATCTCCGGCCTGCTCGGCACCCTCGACGATGCCACCCTGCGCAGCCGTGCCGCCGCACTGCCGGCCAACGATCCGCTGTACAACTTCGCCGGCCGCGCGCTGATCGCGCGTGGCCTGCCGCTGCCGCGCCCGTTCGACCGCGATGGCGCCGCCCAGTTCGATACCAGCAAGCGCCCGCCGGCGATGAGCGACGGCTACCGTCCGCCGGCCAAACTGGCGGTGCTGCTGCCGCTCAGTGGTCGCCTGGCCACCGCCGCGCAGCCGGTACGTGATGGCCTGCTGGCCGCTTACTACGGCGAGACCCGCCGTCGCCCGGAGATCAATTTCATCGACACCGCCGGTACCGCGGCCGGTGCGCTGGCCGCGTATGACAAGGCCGTCGCCTCCGGTGTCGACTTCGTGGTCGGTCCGCTGGGCCGCGACGAGGTGGACGCGGTGTATGGCCGCCAGCAGCTGCAGGTACCGGTGCTGGCACTGAACCGTGGCAAGGATGCGCCGCCGGCCGGCAGCGCCGGTTTCTCGCTGGCACCGGAAGACGACGGCATCGTCGCCGCCGAGTACCTGCGTGGCCGCGAACGCAACCGCGCGCTGGTGATCAGCAGCAATGACGATACCGGCCGCCGTTCCGCCGCTGCCTTCGCACAGCGTTTTGCCCAGCGCGGCGGCCAGGTCGTGGCGACCTTCAACGTCAGCGATGCCGTCGGTGATGTCGGCGCGCAGGTGCGCAATGCCGGCCAGGTCGACGCCGTGTTCCTTGCCGTGCGCGCGCCGCAGGCCCGCCTGCTGGCGCCGCAGCTGGCGCTGGCCGGTGCCGGTGGCGCCACCCGCGTCGGCACCTCGCAGTTGACGGTCGGCAGCGGCAAGGTGGAAGAAGACGTGGCGCTGGACGGCATCGTCTACCCGAACGAAGCCTGGAACGTACGCAGCGTGTCCGGCCTGCCTTCGGCCAGCCAGGTGGCCAGCACCCTGCCGAGCGCGCGCGGTGCGGCTGGCCGCCTGTTCGCCTTCGGTGCCGATGCCTGGAAGATCACCGCCTACCTGGACAAGCTGTCCAACGAAGGCGGCCTGGACGGTGCCACCGGTACCCTGTTCCTGGACAGCAACGGCAACATCCTGCGCCAACCGGCGTGGTCCACCTTCAATGGCGGCCGGCCGATGCCGATCGTCGGTGGTCGCTGAGCGCAGCCAACGTGGCTCGGCGGTGGAAGCCGCCGCCGAGCAGCATCTGCAGCAGGCTGGGTTGCGGCCGCGTGCGCGCAACGTGCGTTATCGCGGCGGTGAACTGGATCTGGTGATGGATGACGCCGGCACCGTGGTCTTCGTGGAAGTGCGCTACCGCGCGCGATCGGATTTCGGTGGCGGCGCCGCTTCGGTGGATGCGCGCAAGTGCCGGCGCCTGGCGCATGCCGCGCAGCTGTACCTGCAGGACAACCCGGCGCTGGCCAATGCGCCCTGCCGTTTTGATGTGGTTGAAGCCACGGGCGAGCCGCCGCAGCTGCGGTGGCTGCGTGATGCGTTCCGGCTGGATGACTGCTGATGGGTACCGTCCGCTCTGGCAGAGGCCGACCTTGGTCGGCGCTTCTGTGCCAACCAAGGTTGGCACCTACCAGAGCGCAGCCTGGCCGGCACTACCACGGTGCGTGACTGATGCCTTCGATCATCACCCACGCAGCCGTGCCGCTGGCGCTGTGGTGCGCCGCTGATCGTGGCCGCATCCCGCCGCGACTGCTGGCGGCCGGTGTGGTCGCGGCAATGCTGCCCGATGCCGATGTACTGGCCTTTGCACTGCACATTCCCTATGCCGATGCGTTCGGCCATCGCGGTGCCAGCCATTCGTTGCTGTTTGCCTGCGCGCTGGCCATATTGGCGGCGTTATTGCTGAACCTTGGTAGAGGCCGACCTTGGTCGGCACCCCGCAGCTCCGGTAGTCGCCGACCTTGGTCGGCGGTTTCGTGCCAACCAAGGTTGGCACCTACCAAAGCGCGACCAACGGTGGCATCGACCGTACAAGCCGCGGTGTTCGTGTTCGTCTGCGCCGCCAGCCATCCGCTGCTGGATGCGTTGACCTCCGGCGGGCTGGGCGTTGCCCTGGCCTGGCCTTGGAGCGAGCACCGCTTCTTCGCGCCCTGGCGGCCGATCCGCGTATCGCCGTTCGCCCCGCAGTTCTTCAGCGCGCGCGGCCTGGCCACCCTGCTCTCCGAACTGCGCTGGGTGTGGCTGCCTCTGGCCGGCGCCGTTGTTGCCTGGAAACTGATTCAACCCGCTCCTGCTGCCCCACGAGATCCGTCATGAGTACCGCACTACCCGCTGCACTGGTTGCCGAACTGTCCGCCCTGCTGGGCGCGGAGGGCTGGCGCATGGATGACAACGCGCTGGAGGCGAACGCGCAGGACAACTCGTGGCGCCACCAGCGCCCTGCCGCCGTCGCGCTGCCCGCCAGCATCGAACAGGTACAGGCACTGGTGCGTGCCTGCCGCGCGCATGGCGTGGCCCTGGTCGCGCGCGGTGCGGGCACCGGCACCACCGGCGCCGCTGTGCCAGTGCCCGGCAGCATCGTGCTGTCGTTCACCCGCATGGACCGCATCGTCGAGATCCGCGCCGGTGACCGCTGCGCGGTGGTGCAGCCGGGTGTGCTCAACGGAACGCTGCAGCAGGCATTGGCACCGCACGGCCTGTTCTGGGCACCCGATCCTTCCAGCGCCGAGATCTGCAGCATCGGCGGCAACCTGGCGTGCAATGCCGGTGGCCCGCGCGCGGTGAAGTACGGCACCAGTCGCGACAACGTGCTGGGCCTGGTGGCGGTGACCGGTGCCGGCGACTTGATCCGTTGCGGCGGTGCCTACACCAAGGACGCCACCGGCTACGACCTGACTCACCTGCTGGTGGGCAGTGAAGGCACGCTGGCGCTGATCGTGGAAGCCACGCTGAAGCTGACCCCGCTGCCGGTCAGCCAGGCCGGGCTGCGTGTGCTGTACCGCGATGCCGACGCGGCCGCCGCTGCCGTGTCGCGGCTGATGTCGCAGCCGGTCGTTCCCACGCGCTTGGAATTCATGGACGCACGCAGCCTGGAGCTGTTGCGCCTCAACGGTGCCGACGTACCCGACGCTGGCGCGATGCTGCTGGTCGAGGCCGATGGTGACCACGACACCCTGCCCTACCTGCTGCAGGCATTGGCGACCGCCGCCGAAGGTGACGGCATGATCGCACTGGACGTGGCAATGGAAGGCCGCGCGCGCGACCAGCTGTGGGCGGCGCGCAAAGCGCTGTCACCCGCGCTGCGCAGCGTCGCCCCGGGCAAGATCAACGAAGACGTAGTGGTACCGGTATCGCGCATCCCCGATCTGGTGGCTGGCGTGCAGGTACTGGCCCACGACTATTCGCTGACCATCGTCACCTTCGGCCATGCCGGCAACGGCAACCTGCACGTCAACATCCTCTACCACCCCGATGATGCCGACGAGAACGCGCGCGCGCATGCCGCGCTGCCGAAGATCTTCGAGCTGACGCTGGCGCTGGGTGGCACGCTGTCGGGCGAACACGGCATCGGCCTGGCCAAGCGTGATTTCATGGCGAAGGCGTTCACCGCGGAAACGCTGGCGGCGATGCGCGCGATCAAGGCCGCGCTGGACCCGGATGGCATCCTCAACCCGGGCAAGGTGCTGCCGCCGGTGTAGACCGCTGGTTCTACAACGTTGTGTCGTTCGCAGAATCGATCGGCGCTCTGCAGGGGTCGGATCCCAGCGGATCCGACCCCACCCACACTGCTTACCAGGCCATGCGCAGACCCACCTGGCCACCCACGTTGCGGTAGCCGTGGTCGCCGCGCTGCACGGTCATGCCACCCCATGCGCCCCAGCGCTGGCCCAGCTTCAGCTCGGCGCCGGCCTGTACCTCATAGCGGTTGCGCGGTACCTCCGCGCCCAGCGTCTCACCGTTGAACTGCAACGTGCTGGTACCGCTGCCACGCAGCCAGTTGACGCCCAGGTACGGCTGCACGATGTTGCCGGCTGCGGTGCCATGGCCGAACACGCGCGCGCCCAAACGCCCGCTCAGGCCACCGGCCTCGGCATGGTCGATAACCGTGCCATTGGTCTCCACGTGTCGATCCGCGCGGTAGTCTGCATACGTCAGCTGCATCTGCGGCTGCACATACAGCGCACTGGCGGCGCCCTGCCACACATTGAAGGTGTAGCCGGTCTCCAGCGATGCACTGGCCACGCGCGAATCATAGTGCTCCGGCTCCAGGCCGATGCCCTGCACCCGGTTGTCGAAACGGCCGTACTGCAGGTTTGCATCGATGTAGGCACCCTGCGTGCCATCGGCATCCTGCATCCAGGTGCCATACACCCCCGCCGCGTTACCGCGCACGCGACCCTTGGCGCTGTAGCCGGTCAGCTCGGACACTACCGTGCTGTCGGCACGACCGCTGCCCAGCATCACGCCAAAGGCAGCGTTACCCCGGCGCAGCACGTCGCTGCCGATCTGCAGTACCGACGTATTGCCATCCACCGACAGCTGACCGCCGACCGCGCTGAAATCCGCCTGTTGGCGGCCCACGCGCGCCCATGCCGTGGGACCGTCCTGTAGCGACACCGCGCCAATACGGTCGTTCAGGCGATGGGCAAACATGTTGATGGCGGCCGACTGATTGGCCAGGTAGGCACCTGCCTCCGGGCGCAGCACCGGCGGCGGAATCACCGGGGTGTCGCCACCTTCGCCTTCTTCGCCGCCCTCACCTTCTTCGCCGCCTTCACCCGGGTCAGGCCCCGGCCCCGGGCCAGGATCGACCGCGCAGCCCGGCGCACCCGGATCGTCCTTGCAGACATCGAACCACTGCGAGCGCAGGTACCAGTTGCCATCGGAAGGATCGGCAAGCCCGCCCTGGAACAGGAAGTACTCATGGGAACCACCCACTGCACGCCCGGCCAGCGCATAGGTCGCCAGCGATGCGCCGTCCACCTCGATCAGCTGGATGCCGTCGGTCGTCTGGCCGCCGACACCACCAATGTTCTTCACCGCGATCCTCGCGTCTCCCGAGGTATCGCCACGCACATGCAGGCGATCAAAGGCGCTGTCGTCACCGCCCAAGGCCCCCTGGAACAGGAACGTCGCGTCCTCGCTGTGCAGATCACCGTCCACGGTGAGCGTGTTGAATCGACCACTGCCGTCGGACAACGCCACGCCACTGTTGAGCACCTGCAGTTCACCCACCGTGGCGTCGCTGGTCAGCGTCCACTGGCTGCCGCTTTCAATCGCCATCGTCTGCACCAGATCCGACGAACCCTGCCACAGCGACCCGTCCGCCAGGCGCACATGCACATCGGACTGCGGCACCAGGCCGGCGTCCTCGTCCTCGGGCGTGATGACGATGTCGCCGCCCATCTGCGAGTGACCATCCAACACCACGTCAAAACGCCCGGCCACGGCTGCATCCAGCGCGATGGCAATGCCGTTGCCACCCGATACGTGTGCACCGTTGGCCAGGGTCAGCCCTGCATCACGGCTGCTGCGCACCCACACGCCGCCATGCTGCGCGCTTGCCAGCGAACCACCGTCGATGCCCAGACTGCCGTTGCCGTTGATCACCGCGGCCCACGCGCCTTCGCCTTCGGTGCGGACGTGCGTGTTGGTCAATGTCATCCCACCGCCGCCACCGGTCAGTACGCCGTGCGCCTGCTGTCCTTCAGTGAGGATGACACTGTCCTGCAGGTGGAGGCTGCCACCCTGGCGCGCCACCGCGCCAATCGCACCGGCACCAGAGGTGTGGACCTGGGCAGCGCGTGCGTTGATGGTCGCCCTCGCGCCGAAGGCGGTGAAGTCGGCATACAGCCCATGACTGCTCTCGCCGGACGTGGTCACATCCACGCGTTCCAGATCCGCGGTGCCGGCGCGCACATCGATGCCGACCGCACGATCTCCCTCGCTGATGATCGCACTGCGTGACATCGCCAGTGTCGAATCGGCAAACATGACCACGGTTCCAACCCCGTTGCCGGTGTTGTGCAGTGTGGAGTCGGCCACAGTGACCGTGTTGCCGCCACTATTGAGGTCCAGCGCGCTGTTGGTAGCGCTCACCGTGCTTCCTGCAAGGTCAAGCTGGTTGTTGGCCCGCAGCAAGATCCCCGATTCTCCCTCGATCGCCACATTGGACAAGGCCAGGTTCGCCCCCGTTGCCTGCACGGCGCTGCTGCCCTGCCCCATGGCCGAGATCGAGCCACCGGTCATCGTGATGTCGCCGCCACCGGCAAGGCCGATCGACGCCGCCCCCTCCATGCGGATGTTCACATCCTGCAGCGTGGCCTGGCTGCCGGCATGCGCCACAACGCCCATGCCGGTCGGGCCTTTGTTGATCACGTCGGTGGCAGACAACTGCAACGCACCGCCCGCCGTTGCCAGTGCCGTGGTGGCACCGGCACCGGTGGTGACCAGGGTGGAGCCATCCAGCTCAATACGGCTGCCAGTTCCTTCGGCACGGGCGGCGGATGCGCCATCGCCGCTGGCGCTCACGTTGACCGGCCCAAGCGGCACGATGCTGCCGCCGTTGAGCGCATGGAAGGCATGATTACGCACTCCGGTTGCGCTGTAATCACCCGCTGCAGGGGTTTGTTCATCACCGTCGGCAATGACCTGCTGGGCGTGTGCGCGGGCAGGAATTGCAGCGGCAAGCGCGGCGGCGAGGGCCATGGCCAGCGCTGAGTAGTGAATGTGATGGGGTCGCATGTGGGGGGTCTCTTCTTGTCGGGAGCGGCATGGTGGATGTCGCGTTGCGCACCCACCATCCAATTAGTTGCAATCTCGCTAGCGGCATGGCAGCGACCTCGCGAGGCAGGGGCCGCAGTGCGCCTGGGCAGCGCCCACTACCGCGCTGCGCGAACGCCCAGCTGCCCGGCGCAGGTGCAGGGGGGACGCAGTGCAGCCACTTCAACGTCACCAGTAATCAACGTTCAGCACGGCCTCGCCCTTGATGGTTCCGGGTACCAGCGCATCGTTGGTGCGGATGTAGCGCGCGGTGAGCTGGTGATCGTGCACGCCACCCACGCTCGGATCGAAATCCCAGGTCTGGCCGAACTGCACTTCGCTGCCGTTGCGCAGCAACTGCACGCGCACGCCTTCGGCATCGGAATCGGCGGTGGGGGTCAGCTGGCTGCCGGTGTTGCTGGCATCGCCGGCGTCACTCAGCGTCATCCGCGCACGCGGCGCCTCGGCACCGCAGTCCATGCGGATCGCGACCAGCTTCTCCTTCGCGGTGGAACCGGGGACGGCAAGCTCCGCTGTCTGCACGTCCTGCAGGGTTTCGGCCTTGTCCTGCAGTGGGCAGGTGACTGCAGGGAAGGTGAAACTGTGATCCACGGGTAGCTCACCATCCAGGTGTGGGAACCTGGCGACATTCCAGACCACCCGACCGGTGTTGGCGTAGGAACGCATGCGTCCACCACGTGAGAAGTACTGGGGACGAAAGTTGAACGTCGCGTTGAAAGTGGGGTTGGGCGACATGGCCTCGACCCGGTAAGGGTAAGTAACTCCCGGCCGCATCGGCAACTCTGGGAAACCAACAACCTGCTGGAACAGAAAGATCATCAATGGCGCTTCGGGGTTGGCCTCAAACGCGGGATAGGTGATTCCCTTGTAGGTGATCTCACCCACGTACGTCATTCCGGGCATCTCAAACCTCACATCCACGTCGAAGGCGTCATGCTGCACGCACCCGTCGAACGTGAACGCCCAGGCCAACTGGCCCATACGGCGCTCGCGATCGGTCGGATAGGTATCGATGACCTTGTGCTCGGCGCGTGTTCCGTGCCATTCCTTCACGCAGGCCTGTGCTGCGCCGGCCACGCCCAGTGCGGCCATCAGCGCGATGGCGCGGGCCTGCCACCGACGGCTACGGCGGGATGTTGCTTTCTGCTTGTCGATGAACCTCATCAGCTGTCTCCAGTTCGCTTGGGGTGAGAGAGAACTCACTCGTAGTCAGCGGTAACCACAATCTCGGTGGACACGTCACCGGCGCTCAACGCCGCACCGGTGGGCACGTAGTACGCCGCGCGCAGGTCGTAGCGCGCGGTGGCGCCGGTCACCGGCACATCGATGCCGGTGTCGCCGTCCTTCAGATAAGTGGTGCCGGTGGTGCCGGCCAGCAGCGAGATCGACACACCACTGGCCTCATCGGTGGTGGCGGTGTTCTTCCAGCGCTCGGCATCGCCATCGGCGGGCGTGCCGGCGAAGGACAGCACGGCCTTGCTCACGCCCACGCAGCCAGTGAACTCCAGCGCGCCGGCCTTGATCTGTGCATCCGCGCCGGGGGTGAGGTCGCTGGCCTTCACCGGGTCCAGGTCGATCGGCGCGGCGGTAAGCGTGCAAGTGCCGGGCAGCACCCGGCCGGTGATGGTGAGGGTGGCGCTGTCGGCCAGGGCCACCGGTGCAGCGGCCAGCAGAGCGGTGGAAAGGGCAATGCGGTTGAACAGCTTCATGGAAAACTCCTGCAAGTGACGTAAGGGAAAGGATTCAGAGCGAGGTGGCATCGACCGCGGTCAAGGCGGCCTGCAACCCGGGGCTGGGCGGCGGCAAGGGCGTGCACACCGCCTGGCTCCAGGACAGCCCATAGGCATCCGGTGCGGCGGGGGTGGTGTATTCGAGGCGGCAGCGCTGCGGGCCATCGGGGTCGACGATCAACTGCCCCTGTTCGGGTGCACCGCGCAGCTGGATCACACCGCCCTGGCCCACCGCGCCGTAGCTGCGGCCGGTCTCATCTTCGATACGCGCGGCAAACGGCAGTGGTTGGCCCAGCGCATCGGTGGCATCGATGAACAGCGTGCGCTCGCGCGTGGCGTTGAAGGCGACGCGCACGATGCTGCCTGCGGTCGGTGCCACCCGCTGCGAGGTCTGCAGCAGCTCCACGTCCATCGACAGGCCGGACGGATCCAGCTCGATCTGGTTCCAGCGGTAGGGGCTGACGTGCGGCAGCAGCGCGTAGCCGTTGCGACCGATGCGCACATCGCTGCCATAGCCGATGCGTGCGCCCTGCGCACCGTCGGCCTGGATCAGGGCGAAGCCATCGCCCACCGGCGCACCAAAGTTGATGCCATCGCGATGCAGCACCACACTGCCGGCCGCACTGGCGTTGAAAGCGTTGTAGTCACCCGAACGGCTGTAGCCGGCGGTGACGGTGCCATGCCCACCGCGGTAGGAGGCATAGGCGCTGGCGCCGCTCGCTCCCTCGCTGGCAGCGTTGGCGGACACGTTGTAGTTCAGCTGCTGGTCTGCACCCAGCGTGCCGCTCACGCCCAGCTGTGCCTGCTCGCCGCGGGCCGACTGTGCCAGCTGCGTGCTCAGGCGGGGTGCGCTGGGCGCCTTGCCAAGCGGAATGCTGAAGGTGGCCGAGTAGCGGGTGTCCTGGCGGCCATCACCCTGCCGGTAGCGCATTGCCGAGAGGCTGTAGTTGGCACGGCCGAGCGTGCTCTGGAAGCGCAGCTGCAGGTCGTTCTGCGTTGCAGCGCCATCCCAGTAGCGGACGTGGCCACCACTGAGCGACAGCGTGCTGCGCTCACCCATGCGCTGGGAGAAATTCAACTGGAAGCGCTGGCGGGCGCGGCTGCTGTAGCCCCAATCGTCCGCACGCGCCTGCGCGAAGTCGTTGAGCGAGAGGTAGCCACGGGTGCTGTAGCGGTGCGCGGCCAGGCCGAAGTTGGTGCCGGTGGCCGCAACGTAGCGCTGGTAGTTCAGCCGGAAGCTGTTGCCGGTGATCTGCTCGCCATTGGCCAGGCGTGCGCGCGAGTGGGTGACGTCGGCACCGAACGCGCCCAGCGGCGTGTTGATGGCCCCACCGAACAGCGCGGACTGGAAATCCTCTGCCACCTGCATGCCGCCCAGGGCGGTGAAGTGGTTGCTGATGCCACGCGCATAGGTACCTTCGGCAAAGCGCAGCGATTCGCGCACGCCACGGGCATCGCGCAGCTCACCGGCCGTGGCACTGAAGCGGCTGGCCCCCGGTCGCAGGGCCTGCGGCACGGCGGAGAAGTTGACCGTGAACGTCTGCTGGCGACCGTCGGCTTCGGTGACGGTGACATCGAGGTCGCCGCCGAAGTTGGTCGGGTACAGGTCTTCAATGGAGAACGGGCCGGGGGCCACGCTGACTTCATGGATGATGTTGCCGTTCTGGCGGATGGTCACCATCGCGTTGCCTTCGGCGATGCCCTGCACCACCGGCGCGAAGCCGCGCAGCGAATCAGGCAACATGCGTTCATCGCTGGCCACGCGCACGCCGGTGAACGAGAGCGACTCGAACAGCTCGCCGCCCGTGTTGCCCTGCCCCAGCAGCAGCTGGCTGTTCCACGCCGGCAGGTCGCGCTGCAGGTAGCTGCTGATGACGTCGTGGCGCGAGCCGTAGCTGCTCTGGCTGAAGGAGGAACGATGGCGCAGACGCCAGGCGCCGAGGTTCACGCCCGTGTTCAAGCCCAGGTACGTGGCGTTCTGGCCCTGCGCACGGTTGTGGTTGATGTTGTAGTCGAAGAAAGCTGCGGTAACGCCATGGTCGCGCTGGTCCGGTGCCACGTAGCCGCGCGCATTGCGCGCCTGTGCGGCCTGCGGCACGTTCACCAGCAACTGCAGGTTGCCCGCGTCGTACTCCACCGTTGCGCCTTCCACCAGCGCAGCCAATGCAATGCAGGCATCGTCGTCCTGCTCCAGATCCGCCAGGTAGCTGTCTTTCAGATTCAATCGACGCAACAGGGCCACGGGCAGGCATGGCGTGGCACCCACCGGTGCGGGTGCCTCGACAAAGCGGATGTCGCGGTTCTCCAGGAACTGGCCATTCACCACTACGTCCAGCGGATAGACGCCCGGCTCCATCGGGTTGCCCTGTGCATAGCGCTGCATGTCGATGGACTTGCCACCGATCAGGAAGCCTTCGCTGAATTGCAGTGGCTCACCGGCCTCGGCATGGGCGTAGCTGCTGAGCGTCATCGCCATTGCAAGGGCGATGGCCGCTCCCAGCGGACGGCTGATGAGAGGACGCTGTGTGCGGTAATGGAGAGGGCGCTTCTGCATGGAAAACGTCATTCGATGAGGCCGAAGCCGACATCGCTCGTAGTCGAAGTGGGCCGAAGCGTAGACAGCCGCCCTCCGCCTTCCCATGCAATTTGTTGCAAAGCGACACCGAAGCACGAAAAGACGCGACTTTCCATGCACTGACTGTTTCAGGGCAATTCAGGCTTGTTTTCACCGCGCAAAGACAGTCAATCGAATGTGTTGCGGTTGTCGCACCGATTGCCTGCAACCGGCTGCCGCAGGGCGATGTGTCGTTTCCTGACCGCGCGCTTTACCGCAAGCACGAACTCGCACATCACACAAGAACCTTGCAACTAATTGCATGTTCCCGCCGGGCGTGGCCGGGAACACTGTGCGCATCCGCCGGCTCGTCCGGTGCGGATCCCCTGTTTACCCAACCAAGGACATTGCAATGTCGAACCGATTCAACCTGATCGCTGCCGGCGCGCTCGCGCTGGCCCTGTCTCCCGCCGCGTCTGCCGAAAAGCTGGAGATCACCGGTGAACTGATGACCAGCACCTGTTCCGTGGATGCCACCGGCGGCACCGTCACCGTGCCGATGGGCAAAGTGGATGTGGCGTCCGTCAATGCCGCCGACCGCGCCGGCATGAAGAATTTCAGCATCCTGCTCGACTGCACCGGTTCCGGCGCAGCCCAGAAGGTGGGCGTGCGCTTCGGCGGCACCCCCGATGGCAGCACCGGTAACCTGGCCCTGGATGCGACGTCTGTTGCCACCAATGTGGGCGTTGCACTGTATGACGCCAGCGGCAACCAGCAGAAGCTGGGCGAAGACCCGCTGCAGTGGGTCGACATTCCGGCCGCCGGCACGGGCCAGCTGGACTACAGCGCCTGGTATTCGTCGCCGGGCCGCAACGCCACTGCCGGTTCCGCCAACGCCACTGGCGACTTTGTCGTTCTGTACGACTGAGCACTGCCATGCCGGCCCGTCAGCGGGCCGGCACTTCCCACCCGATGAGGAATGACGATGAAGATTCGTGCAATGACGTGGATGACCGCGCTGCTGGCTGGCGCATTGGCGCTGCCTGCATCGGCAGCGGTGACGCTGCAGGGCACGCGTATCGTGCATGACGCCGGCAAGGGACGCGACGTGACCGTGCGCGCCACCAACGGTGGCGATCAGGCGGCCATGGTGCAGGTCTGGATTGACGACGGCGACAGCCATGCGCGGCCAGAGAACGTGCGCACCCCGTTCCGGTTGACCCCGGCCGACCCGCGCCTGCTGCAGGCGCACCAGGGCCAGGCGTACCGCGTGACCTATGCGCCACGGCCATCGGAAGCGCCGCTGCCCACCGACCGCGAATCGGTGTTCTACTTCAACCTGCTGGATATTCCCCCCAAGCCCACCGATGCCGCCAGCAAGAACCTGCTGCAGTTCGCCGTGCGCACCCGGGTGAAGCTGTTCCATCGCCCGGCTGGCCTGCCCGGCAATGCCCGTGATGCAGCAGGCCAGCTGCAGAGGCGAGCACAGGGCGGCGCTCTGCAGGTGAGCAACCCCAGCGCCTACCACGTGACCATCAGTACGTTGACGCTGCCCGACGGCCGCAAGGTGGAGGCGGATATGATCGCGCCAGGGGCCGAGGTGCGGCTGCCGCTGCCGAGCGGTGCGGCGATGCCGTCGTCGGTGACGTTCCAGTGGCTGGACGATTACGGCACCCCGCGCGATGCCGAAGCTGCGGTCGCGCGTTGAACGCAGCCGGGCATGCGTTCGACATCTGCCATGCAGGAATGTCGCAACTGGCACGCGCATGTGCGCTTGGTTTAGCGCAGCGCATGCGACACGCATCTGCAACGTTTTCAAAATTGAAACTTTTCTGATTGGTATAGCAGCACCTGCGTGCACATCATGGCGCGCCACCGACAACGGGTGGCACGGGCTTGCAATCCCGTAGGACTATCGCGTTGTTTACGCTTGTCTGCCGGCGTCGCTCCTTCCTGTTGGGCGGCGTCGGCAGGCAATCCGTCCGTGCCCTATGGCGGGCGGTGCGTGGGGGCCTTGCGCCCGCCGGCTAACGCGCGTTGGTCCCCGGTATTGCAACCACGCACCGTCCGCCGCCCTTGCCCAACGCGAGGGCGGCCCCTTGCTTCGCACTCAAGGACGCCGCCATGACTTCTTCGCTCTATCCCTATCTGTTCGCCACACTGGGCGACGCCGTCGAACGCCTGCCGGATGACCTGGCCAACGCACTGGAAACCACGTTGGGCAGCACGATGGGCACCCACGCCAACGAAGGCATCACCCTGCTCGGCTGCCTGCAGCGCATCCGCCACGTGGACGCTGCCGATGGGCAGCCGTGGCCGGACAAGGGACGCAAGCAGTGCTTCGGCTTTGCGATGGCACGCATCGACCGCGCCAATGCCGGGCTGACCTTGCTGCTGGAACTGCTGCACGCCATCGAGCGTGTACGCGTGGACGGCGATGCCGACCAGCAGGTGGGCGATGACGTGCGCGAAGGGTTGCTGCTGGCCTGCCGTGGGCTGGCCGAGTATGTGGATGTGCAGTTGCGGGTGGCGTAAAGCCGGTGACGCCGCCATGGCCAACCGCTACCGATATCGCTGGGTCAGGACCCATTGCCGAAGCAATGCATCCATCCTCGCCATCACCGTTCCGTCGGGCCCCGCGCAAGCCAGGTGGCCAATGTCGCGTTTGACCTTGAGGGTCGCGAGTCCGCACTCCTAGACTCTCTGTCCGCTGAACTCCGGTGCGCTCCATGCTTCAGCCATCTTCCTCAGCCAATGGTACTTCACATGAAAACCGCGACTTGCCTTGCCCTGCTCGTATGCTTGGGCCTGCTTACAGCTTGTGACTCCAAGCCCTTTGCGGGTGCCTACGTTTACTCCAATGATCGCTATCTAGAGGAGAACGTAGCGAGGTGGAACAGCATGATCAAAACCATCAACGCGTGGAACGATAGCCCACTCGCAGATGAGTTCCGTGCTGCGATTGAAAGCGGAGATGACCTATCCAAGTTTCGCTTTCGCCTGAATCTTGCACACGATTCGGCCGTCAAAAGACGTGTAGATGCCGAGCGTTTGACGCACCGCAAAGAGGCGGACGATCTGCACCAGCATCTGCTCACGTCGCTACAGAGCACCGCTGACATGTTCTCCATCATGGTGAACCTGGCAGACTTGCCGAAAGGGTATACCGCCGAGCAGGCTGCGTCGCTCCTGACCCGCCTGGAACACGCTACCGAGCGTATGGATACAGATTTGCAGATCCTGAGTGACGCTCAGGACTCCTTTGCAAAGTCAGAGAAGATCCGGCTGACGACCAGAGACCACGCACGCCCCTGATCTCGACCGCCTTACCGGATCAAAGTGACTCGGGCACAACTCCTCCCTGTGATCAGGCGATAGGGCGAAGCAGTTGCCCTAGGCCCATAGTCCAGATCCATGCCTCGATGTGAGCAGCATCTTTCCGCACTGAAGAACCCGCCCGTCGAAGTCAACGTGCTCTATCAATCTACAACTTGTTGTATCGCGCGCAGACGGCGTGATCACTAAGTTGGCCAATCCCATCACTATCGGAATTTCAAATGATCAGTCTTGCACTACGCCCCTTCCGCCTGTTCGCTTGCTTTAGAGGGCGATCATCGAGGCTCGAATTCTGGCTGTTCTTCCTCCTCCAATTCATAGTGAATGCACTGATCGTTGGTGCGATTGCATACATCTCGCGCCGAGTTCCGTCCGGCTCTGCGGCCGGTGGCATCCGATTGAACGATCTACTTGCCTATGTCTGGTTCGGCTACATCCTGCTCAGTGTGATTCCGTTCTATGCAGTAGTCGCGCGCAGGTTTCGTGACCTCGGGCAATCCGGGTGGATGTGCCTTGTTCTGATGATCCCCATGCTCGGCCCCGCCTTTGTGCTGTTGAACATGCTTCGTCCAGGCCAAGAGGGCGAAAATCTCTACGGAGCTGCGCCCGAACGTTGATCCGGAATTCGTTGACGCATGCTGGAATCGCGGTGGAGCGCCGGGCGTGTACGGGCGTGTGGCTGCGTCGACGGCGAGTAGCTCAGGGGACGGCGGCCAGTTTGAGCTGCAGAGCATGGCTCGCCTCTACCGAAAGAGAAACGAGCAACACGAATGGGTAGGCGTCGACCTTGGTCGACACAGCGTCGGCACGAAGGCCTGACACATCCGTGCCAGCCAAGGTTGGCAACCACCAGGACAACACGGTAGCGCCGGGCCATGCCCGGCGTTCTCATGTGTCAGGCGAAGTGCTCGTATCCGCTCGGGCCGTCGTGGCCTTCGGTGTGCACGCCCTGCCCTTCCATGATGCGGCCGATGCGGGTGATCGGCACGTCCAGCGATTCGGCGACGAAGTGCAGCGCGTCGCGCTGGTCGGCGGCGGCGGTGAAGCACAGTTCGTAGTCGTCGCCGCCGTGCAGCGCGCAATCACGGGCGCCGTCACGACCGAGCAGTTCGCGCAGTGCCGAAGACATCGGCAATGCATCGGCGTCGACTTCGGCGCGTACGCCGCTACGTGCGGCGATGTGGCCCAGGTCGGCCAGCAGGCCATCGGAGATGTCCACGGCGGCATGCGCGAATGCACGCAGGCGCAGGCCCAGGGTGACGCGCGGGGTGGGACGCAGCAGGCGCAGGCGCAGGGTTTCGTAGTCGGCCAGCAGGGTGGCGGCGGTGACGTTCAATGCGCCCTGCTGCCACAGGCGCAGCGCACCGGCAGCATCGCCGAGGGTGCCGCTGACCCAGATGTCATCGCCAATCTGTGCGCGATCACGACGCAGCGCCTGGCCGCGAGATACCTGGCCCATCGCGGTCACCGACAGCGACAGCGGGCCACGCGTGGTGTCACCGCCAATCAGGGCGATGTCGTGCTGGTCGGCCAGCGCGAAGAAGCCATCGGCGAAGGCATCGATCCAGTCTTCGCTGGCCTCGGGCAGCGACAGCGCCAGCGTGCACCAGGCCGGGCGCGCGCCCATCGCGGCGAGGTCGGACAGGTTGACGGCCAGCGTCTTCCAGCCGATGTCGAACGCCGGAGTTTCGGTCGGGAAATGCACGCCGCTGTTGAGGGTGTCGGCGGTGACCACCAGTTGTTCGTTCGGGCGCGGCTGCAGCAGCGCGGCGTCGTCGCCGATGCCGAGCACGATGTCGTCGCGCTCGACGGTGCGGGCGCGGATGCGGTCGATGAGGGCGAATTCGGCCAGGGACATGGGGCGCTCCCGCGTTTGTACGTGCCGCGCCGTGCGCGGTGGGCGGTAGTGCCGGCCGCAGGCCGGCAACCTCAGAATCCCTGCAGTTGCCGGCCAGCGGCCGGCATTACCACAGGTGGGTCAGTGACCCGATTCGACCTTGCGCCATTCCACGGCGGCACGATCCAGCACGCCGTTGACGTAGGTGTGGCCATGTTCGGAACCGAAGCGCTTGGCCGATTCGATGGCTTCGTTGATCACCACGCGGTACGGCACGTCCAGGCGGTAACGCAGTTCGTAACCGGCCAGGCGCAGCACGGCGCGTTCGATTGCGTCCACTTCGTCGATGCCACGGTCCAGGTACGGGCCGAAGGCTTCGTCAATGTCGCGACGGTTGTCGAGCACGCCATGCACCAGTGCTTCGAAGTACGCCAGGTCGGCGATTTCGCGGGCCTGCTCGTGGGCGAACTGGGCGATCAGCGACTGGCCGTTGCCACCGGAGATCTGCCAGGCATAGATGGCCTGCACGGCACGACGGCGTGCGCGCGAGCGCAGCACCGGATCGATGCCATCGCGGCGGACGGGTTTACCGGAGGGCTTGCCCTGGGTGTTCTTGTTCATGGCAGCTGCTCCAGAAGGTTGACCATTTCCAATGCGGCGAGTGCGACTTCCTCGCCCTTGTTGCCGTGGCTGCCGCCTGCGCGGGCCTCGGCGTCTTCCACGCGTTCCACTGCCAGCACGCCGTTCAGCACCGGCACGCCGAAGTCCAGCTGCACGCGCATCAGGCCTTCGGCACAGCGGTCGGCCACGTGTTCGTAGTGGCGGGTGTCGCCACGGATCACGCAGCCCAGGGTGAGGATGGCGGCGTGTTCATGGGCGGCGGCCAGGCGCGCGGCGACCAGCGGCAGCTCCCAGGCACCCGGCACGCGGATCACGTCGATGTTGGCTTCGGCAATGCCGTTGCCGGCCAGGCTCTGGCGGGCGCCAGCAACCAGCACATCGGTGATGCGGGCGTTCCAGCGGCTGGCCAGGATGGCGAAGCGCGCCGACTCGGGAGTGCGAAGATCGCCTTCGTAGTGGCTCATATGCGGCTTGGGATTCGATTAAGGGGTAATTCTACCGTGGATGGGCCCCGGCCGTGGCTGGCGGGGGCCCGGGGGCGTGCCGACCAACGGTCGGCACCCACCGGTAGTGCCGGCCGCTGGCCGGCAATCACGGGGAATGCGGTTGCCGGCCAGCGGCCGGCACTACCGGTCATGGGGCGGCCGGCGAAGCGGTTACGGCGTGACCGTCTCCACCACTTCCAGGCCGTAGCCGGCCAGGCCGATCTGGCGGCGCGGGGTGCCCAGCACGCGCAGCTTGCCCAGGCCCAGGTCGGACAGGATCTGCGCGCCGGCACCGTTGCGGCGCCACTGGCTCACGTCCTTGTCCTTGCCCGGCACGACCGGCGCCGGCTGCTGGCGCAGGCGGGCCAGCAGGCCTTCGCCATCGCGCGGGGCCGACAGCACCACCATCACGCCACTGCCTTCGGCATCGATGGCACGCAGGGCATCGGTGGCCGCCACGCCGAAGTCATCGCGGCGCCAGTGCAGCAGGTCGGCCAGCGGGTTTTCCACCTGCACGCGCACCAGGGTGGGCGTGTCCGCATCCGGGGTGCCGCGGACCAGGGCGAAATGCAGGTCGTGGGCGATGCGGTCGCGGTAGGTGACCAGCTTGAACGGGCCGAACTCGGTCTCGATCTCGCGTTCGTCCACGCGCTCGACGGTCTTTTCGGTGGCCAAGCGGTAGGCGATCAGGTCGGCGATGGAGCCCATCTTCAGGCCGTGCTCGCGGGCGAACACTTCCAGCTCCGGGCGGCGCGCCATGCTGCCGTCCGGATTGAGGATCTCCACCAGCACACCGGCCGGTTCCAGTCCGGCCAGCATGGCCAGGTCGACGCCGGCTTCGGTGTGGCCGGCGCGGGTCAGCACGCCACCGGGCTGGGCGATCAGCGGGAAGATGTGGCCCGGCTGGTGCAGGTCCGACGGCTTGGCATTGGGCTTCACCGCGGTGCGGATAGTGTGCGCGCGGTCGTGTGCCGAGATGCCGGTGGTCACGCCCTCGGCCGCTTCGATGCTGACGGTGAAGTTGGTCTGGAACTGCGCGGTATTGGCCTGCACCATCGGCGCCAGGCCGAGGTCGGCGGCGCGGGTGCGGGTGAGCGGCAGGCACACCAGGCCGCGGCCGTGGGTGACCATGAAGTTGATGTCGCTGGCCTTGACCAGCTCGGCGGCCATGATCAGGTCGCCTTCGTTCTCGCGGTCTTCGTCATCGACGATGACGACCATGCGGCCGAGGCGGATGTCTTCCAGGATGTCGGGAATGGGGGCGAAGTTCATGCGCGGGCTCCTTCACCCAACAACCGCTCGACATAACGAGCGACCAGATCGATTTCCAGGTTGATCGCGCTGCCCACGCCGGTGGCGGAGAACGCAGTATTGGCCACGGTGTGCGGGATCAGCGCCACTTCAAAGCCCTCGTCGTCCACTTCGTTGACGGTGAGGCTGACGCCGTCCACGCAGATCGAGCCCTTCTTGGCGATGTAGCGGCGCAGGGCGGCCGGCGCGGCGAAACGCCAGCGCTGGGCACGCGCATCTTCATGGATGGACAGGACCTGGCCGAGGCCGTCGACGTGGCCGCTGACCAGATGGCCGCCGAGGCGGTCGGTCGGGCGCATGGCACGTTCGAGGTTGATGACCGCACCTTCGGCCAGTTGACCCAGCGTGGTCAGGCCCAGGGTCTCGGTGGACGCATCGGCCTGGAAGCTGCCGGCGTCGAATGCGATGACGGTGAGGCAGACGCCGTTGATGGCGATGCTCTCGCCCATCTGCACGTTGTCGAACGGCAGATTCCCGACATTGAAAGTAAAGCGGACATCGCCGCCGATGGATTCGCGTGCGGCCAGACGGCCGACGCCTTCGATGATTCCAGTAAACAAGTAACGTTCTCCGCGAAAAGTGAGCGAAAAACGCCGCAAGGCAAACAGGCGGGCGCAGGGCCGCAAAGGCCCTGTGGCACCGTCTTCTTTCATCCGGACTATACCGTCGGCTCCGGCATTGGACCGGATCTGCTGACCCCCGACGGTAAGGCCGGGGCGCTCGCGGGCTCGTGCTTGCGCACCTACCGCCGGTGGGGAATTGCACCCCGCCCTGAAGACGTTTGTGTACCGGCGAACCGGCCGGCGTAGTGTACCAGCCCCTGCTGAACGGGGTGGATGACGGGGTCGGATCCCTTTCCGCAGGAAAGGGCTCTGAGCCCAGGGACCGGTGGCGCAGCAGGACTGGGGTCAGAGCCGTTTCCCGATGGGAAACAGATCCGCCCCCAACCCCGGCCCGCCCCAGCCTGTGACGGCCGTCGCTCGCAATCTGTAAAAATTTCATTAACATGCGCACCGGACGACATGAGGTCGCCACGGGCCGCCCGCTGGGCAGACCCGCCAATGGACTGAAATTCACAGGAATTCCCATGCGCAAGATCCTGATCGTGGCCGCTCTGCTGGCCGCCGCTCCGTTCTCGGCCTCCGCCGACGCCCTGAGCTACACCTACGTCGAAGGCGGCTGGACGCAGGTCAAGGTTGACGACAACGCACTGGACGACCCGAAGGTCGACGGTGGCTACCTGCGTGGCTCGGTCGCCGTGGCCGAGCAGGTCTACGTGTTCGGTGGCTGGTCGCGCACCAGCAAGACCTACCACTACAGCGATGGCTCGCTGAAGGTTGAACTGAATCAGCCGGAGCTGGGCATCGGCTACCACATGCCGTGGACCGACCGCGTCGACTTCACCGCCGACATCGCCTGGGTGCGTCAGAACGCTGAACTGACCGATCGTTACGACGGCTACAGCGACCGCTACAAGGACCACACCAACCTGGCCCGCGCCACCATGGGCATCCGCGGCAAGCCGTCGCGCATGACCGAAGCCTGGGCCAAGGCCGGCTACATGGACGGCGGCAACAACTACAAGGGCACCTGGGTCGGCACTCTCGGTGGCCAGATCAACTTCACCAAGACCTGGGGTCTGGTGGGTGAGATCTCCGGCTACCGCGACGTTACCCAGTACTCCGCCGGCGTCCGCGCCAGCTTCTGATCCAACGATCGCTCCTCGTCGTGCGATCGAACGGGCCCCGCAAGGGGCCCGTTTTTTTGTCCGCTGCGCACCGTCACCTAGCTGCTTCTCGCCATCGAAAGCGTGGGCAGATGCGCTAGTCTTGCGCGCCTCTGGAACAGGAAAACACCGTCATGAAGACCCCCACCCGTACCCTTCTGGCCAGCGTGCTGCTGTGCGCCCCGCTGGTCGCCACGGCCGCCCCGGCCACGCTGTCGCCCGAACAGGCGTTCGACCTGTATGCACGCACCCTGCTGGAGGACGACGCTGCCGCCACGCGTGCGCTCAACGACGCACTGAAGCCGGCGTTCGAGGGCCAGGATGCAGTGACACCGTCCCCGGGTGCGCTGGCCAAGGCGTTGGCCGAACCCTGGCAGACGGTGCTCGCAAGCGCCGGCGCCAAGGCCGACGCCGCCGCCACCGAAGCGCTGTATGCCAAGGCCCTGCGCGATTCGAAGTGCCGCGCGACCAAGAGCGTGATCGAGGACAACGAATACGTGGACGACCAGAAGCTGGCGCGGATCACCTTCAGCTGCCAGGTGCCCGACCTGGGCAAGGTCCGCCCGCTGTTCGCCGCCAGCCTGGCCGCCGATGCCACCCCGGCCTCGCGCAAGCAGTTCACCGACGCCTACACACAGGCACTGCAGAGTGGCGCGCGCGTGCTGGTCAGCGGCACCTTCACCCTGTACCCGGCCAAGGACAACGGCTACTGGTACAGCGGCAACTTCGATGACCTGGTGGGCACCGTCGCCGGTGCGCTGGCCCCGTTCGAGGACTGGATGCAGGACGCGCAGGCGGCCAACGCGCCGAAGGTAACCGGCGTACCTGGCTGCGACCTGTTGCTGCAGCAGCACCGCGCCTGCGTGGCGAAGATCGCGCCGGACCAGATCAGCGGCGTGGATGCGATGGCCGAGGAACTGAAGGCCAAGGCGCAGGTGAAGTCGGCCGATGAGATGACGCAGGAGTGCAAGGCGCTGCGTCCGATGGCCGAGATGATGTGGACCGATGCGTGCGCGTGAGTTCGCTGCGCTGAAGCGACTGGGGCTGGCTGCATTGCTGGCCCCGGTTGCGGCACAGGCGGCGCCGCCTGTGCCGACGTCCGGACACGTGTTCGAGCTGTACGCACAGGTGATCGTGCACGGCGATACCGCGGCCCAGGCCGAGCTGGGCCGCTATCTGGGTACAGCCAAGGGCCCGGCGATCGCGGCGGCGCTGGCGAGCGTAAGCCATCTCGAGCAAGCGCCTGAAATGGCCGATTGGCCGCAGGCCGCCGCGGCCCTGCGCAGGCGCCAGACATCGGTGCGTTGCAGTGTCGGCAGCGTGCATCATCCGCAGGCAGACGTCGCCGATGTTGACTACCGTTGCCACCTGCCGGACCTGACGGGCCTGCTGCCCGTCTATCGGCAGCACCCGGTGCCATTCAACGGACCACATCCACCGCAGATGTCGAGCGAACTGGCGACGGTGTATACGCAGATGATCGCATCGGCACCAGACCGCGAAAGGATCATCACCGTGTCATTCGAGCGCGATCATGGCAGCGGTGCTTGGCGCGTACAGAACCCGGCCCCGCTGATGGGCGGGCTGGCCGATGCGTTCCTGCCCTTCTTCGAGTGGAACGAGCACCCGCCCGGCGAGGATCGTTGAGCCCCTTTTCATGCCCGCAGCAGCAGGCGCAGGTCGTCGCCCACCTGGCGCTGGTCGACCACGCGCAGTCGGCGCTGCTGGTCCATCGCGCCGATGCCGAGGTCGGCCAGCAGTGGGCGGCCGCTGTCGCCCAGCAGTGTGGGTGCTTGGTAAAGCAGCAGTTCGTCCACCCAGCCACCACGCACCAGCGCGCCGGCCAGGGTTGCACCGGCTTCGGTATGCACCTCGTTGATACCGCGTTCGGCCAGCAGAGCCAGCACCGCGCCCAGATCAAGTCGGCCGTGGCGCATGGCTACGCTGGCGAAGGCCGCGTCGGCTGCGTCAGGCGGGCTGACCATCGCATCGTGCAGGTACAGCGTCGGACCTCCACCTTCGCGCACACGGCTGCATTCCAGCGAGCGCAGGCGTGAATCGAGGACCACGCGCAGTGGCGGCAACACTTCGGTGTCGGCCAGGCGCACGGTCAGCATCGGGTCGTCGGCGATCACGGTGTCGGCGCCGGTGAGGATCGCGCCCGCGCGCGCGCGCCAGTGCTGCACGTCCTCGCGAGCGGCGGGGCCGGTGATCCACTTCGAGCTGCCGTCGGCCATCGCGGTACGGCCATCGAGGCTGGCGGCCAGTTTCACCCGCAGCCACGGACGGCCGCGCTCCACGCGGGACAGGAAGCCCTTGTTGAGTTCGCGCGCCTGCGCCGCCATCAAGCCCTCGGCAACGTCGATGCCGGCGTTGCGCAGCAGGTCAAAGCCCCCGCCATCGACCTTCGGGAATGGATCGCGCATCGCCGCGACCACGCGCGACACACCAGCTTCGATCAGCGCCAACGCGCACGGCGGCGTGCGGCCGTAATGCGCGCACGGTTCCAGGGTGACGTAGGCAGTAGCTCCACGTGCTTCGCTGCCGGCTTCGCGCAATGCGAACACTTCGGCATGCGGGCCGCCAGCACGCTGGTGCCAGCCCTGCCCGACCACACGTTCGCCGTGGGCAATGACGCAGCCCACCATCGGGTTGGGGCGGGTGGTGTAGGCGGCACGCTCGGCCAGACGCAGTGCGTTGGCCATGTGCAGGTGGTCGAGGACGGAGAACAGGGTGGTCATGCGGCCATGGTAACGCCGCCGGTGTTGATCCACGCCATGCGTGGATGAAGCGTACGGCGCCAACCAAGGTTGGCATCTACCGGGGCGGCCAGCCCTTCTTCTTCTTGGTCAGGGCAATCACATCGCCCAGCAGCTGCAGCTGTTCGGTACTGGAAGGCAGGTCGCGTTCAAGCTTCTCGATCTCCTCGCGGAAATCGGCCACGTCCTCGAAGCTGCGATAGACCGAAGCGAAACGCACATAACCGACATGGTCAAGCTTGCGCAGTTCGTTCATCACGAACTCGCCCACTTTGATCGACGGCACTTCGCGTTCGCCGCTGATGCGCAGCTGATGGACCACGGCGCGTACCGCCGCTTCGATCTTGTCTTCGGCCACGGCACGCTTCTGCAGCGCGCGGTCGAAGCCTGCACGCACCTTGCGCTGGTCGAACGCCTCGCGGGTGCCATCGCTCTTGACGATGGCGGGCAGCTTCAGTTCGACCGTTTCCATGGTGCTGAAGCGCTCGCCGCAAGCTTCGCATTCACGCCGACGACGGATCGTCGCGCCGTCTTCGGAGACGCGCGAGTCGATGACCCGGGTATCGGCATGTTGGCAGAAGGGGCAGTGCATTGAACGCCTGGCTCAGGGAGTACCTATTGCCACGGTCATGGCAGCGTCGCAAAGGTACCTGAGAAGGGCCGCAGCAGCAAATGCTGGCTGCGCGGAAGCACCTGCATTTCAGCCAATCCAATCGTCCAGCGAGGTCTGGACTACCCACTCAACCGGGTGCGGGCGGCACCGAGGCGGCGCGAGCCCAGCGCAACCACACCAGGTGCCCCGCCATCACCAGCAGCGGTGGGCCAAAGCCGAGGAAAGCCAATGTCGAGATTTCCCCTTGCTTGAAGGTGAAGTACAGCGTGGCGGCGACCACACCCAACGCGGCCAAGGCCCCCAGCGCCAGCCCCACCCAGGCCACAACCGGCGATTGGCGCAGGCCTGCAAGACCGCGCCATAGGAACAGGCCGCTCAGCCACAGCCAGGACAGCAGGCCGATGATCCCGGCCGACGACCACAGCAGCAACAGCGTGTGCTCGTCGCCCGTCAGATACTTGCCATCCCATACGACCATCAGCCCGAGCACCGCAGCCGTGCCTCCGGCGGCTACGGTGGGCAGGCCTACCAGCAGGCCGGCGATCGCCATCCAGCGTTTGTGCAGACGCTCATCCATGCGTTCGATTTCCTTCCGTGGGCCGCGTCATGCGCGGCGTTTGATCCACACCAGCATCGCTGCCGGCACCAGCATCGATGGACCCAGCAGCAACAAGCTGATGCCTTCGGCGTGCACGGTGACGCCCCACCACAGCGCCAGCCCCAGTGGGGGCAAGGCGGCGAGACCGCCCGCCAGCAGCATCCACCACCAGAGGCGGTGCACGTGCAGCCCGGCACGCCCCTGCATCAGAAAACCCGCGCTGAGCCACAACCAGGCCAGGCAGCCGGCAATGCCGGCCAGGCCCCACAGCGGCATCACCGTCACCGAGGCCAGCGTGCCATGGCCGAACTGGCCCAGCCCCATCAGCAGCAGCATCGTCGCCGCCGCGCCGCCCATCGCCAGGCTGGGCAGGCCAAACAGCACCGCCAGGGCGGTGTAGAGGTACTTGAGGTGGCGCTCATCCATGCGCGGGATTCCTGATGACGGGGTCAGAGCCCTTCCCTGCGGGAAGGGATCCGACCCCCTGCTTCGATCAGCCGTAGACCGGATACTTGCGGCACTGCGCGCTGACGGCGTCGCGCACGCGGGCGATGACGGCGTCATCGCTCGGCGCGTCGAGCACGTCGGCGATCCAGTTGGCCAGGTCCACGCAGTCCTGCTCGACGTAGCCGCGGGTGGTCACCGCCGGGGTGCCCAGGCGCAGGCCCGAAGTGACGAACGGCGAACGCGGGTCGTTCGGCACCGAGTTCTTATTGACAGTGATGTGGGCCTTGCCCAGCGCGGCTTCCGCATCCTTGCCGGACACGTCCTTGCCGATCATGTCGACCAGCATCAGGTGGTTCTGGGTGCCACCGGAGACGATCTTGTAGCCGCGCGCGATGAGCGTGTTGGCCATCGCCTGGGCGTTCTTCACCACCTGCTGCTGGTAGGCCTTGAAGCCCGGTTCCAGCGCTTCCTTGAAGGCCACGGCCTTGCCGGCGATGACGTGCATCAGCGGACCGCCCTGGATACCCGGGAACACGATCGACTGCAGCTTCTTGACCAGGTCTTCGTCGGCGCCCTTGGCGACGATGATGCCGCCACGCGGGCCGCGCAGGGTCTTGTGGGTGGTCGAGGTGACCACATGGGCGTGTTCCAGCGGGCTCGGGTAGACGCCTGCGGCGACCAGGCCTGCAACGTGGGCCATGTCGACGAACAGGTAGGCACCGACCTTGTCGGCGATGGCACGGAAGCGCGCCCAGTCGATCACCTGCGAGTAGGCCGAGAAGCCGGCCACGACCATCTTCGGCTTGTGCTCCAGGGCCAGGCGCTCGACTTCGTCGTAATCGATCAGGCCCTGGTCGTTCACGCCGTACTGCACGGCGTTGAACAGCTTGCCCGAGGCGTTCACCTTGGCACCGTGGGTGAGGTGGCCGCCGTGGGCCAGGCTCATGCCGAGGATGGTGTCACCCGGCTGCAGCAGGGCGAAGTACACGGCCTGGTTGGCCTGCGAACCACTGTGGGGCTGCACGTTGGCGTAGTCGGCATTGAACAGCTGCTTCAGGCGGTCGATCGCCAGCTGCTCGGCGATGTCCACGTATTCGCAACCACCGTAGTAGCGCTTGCCCGGGTAGCCTTCGGCGTACTTGTTGGTCAGCTGGCTGCCCTGGGCTTCCATCACCGCCGGGCTGGTGTAGTTCTCGCTGGCGATCAGCTCGACGTGGTCTTCCTGGCGCTGGGTCTCAGCGGCGATGGCCTTGGCCAGTTCGGGATCGTAGGATTCGATGCGGACGTCACGCGGGAACATCGGGTACTCCAGCAGGCAGGGAAAGGGGTACGACTCAGCCCTTGATTGTAGCCCCGCACCGGCCTGCTGGGGCCGAAAAGGACGGGGCCGGCATCCCCGAAGGAATCCGGCCCCGTATGGTTTCGTCAGTGGGGTCAGAGGCCTTTCCGGTGGAAAGGGATCCGACCCCTGCCGCGATCTTCAGCGGTTGCTGAGCACGTACTGGGCGATCACGCCGGTTGCGATGGCCACCAGCAACATGTTGCCGCGGTCATCGCGGATCCATTGGTGCCCGTACGGCGGGCGGCGCAGGTGATAGCGCGGATAGTCGTTCACCACGTAGATCGGGCCGCGGTAATAGTCGCGGTAGCGGTGGCCGACCTTCCAGCCATAGCCCGGGCCATAGGCTGGGCGATAGACCACGCGCGGCGGCGCTGGGCGGTAGTAACGGTCATGGTCGCGGTGCCATTCACGGCGGTCCTGGCGATAGTCGCGCCGGGCCTCGCGGCGATCACGTTCCCACTCACGGCGATCCTGGCGCCATTCGCGGCGATCCTCGCGCCACTCGCGGCGGTCATGGTCGCGGCGGTGATCGTTGTCGGCGAAGGCCGGGGCCACCGCGCCGAGCGCCAGCACAGAGGCCACGGCTCCGGCCATTACTCGATTGATGCGCATGTCAGACCTCTGCTTGGGTGGGTGGTGAGCCCATATTGCGCACCCGATCTGAACCGTTTCCAGCTGGAAACGCTTCCTGCCGCGGGACTGTGACGGAGTATTCAGGCCGCAGCCAGCCCGGCAGCCCTTCCCGGGCGCGGCGCGGAACCGGTTCCGGCTATAATTGGCGGTATTCCTTTTCAGTCTGTGCCCGCTGCCGCAACGGGAAGCTCCCCGTGACGGATCGGGCGCAGGGCCGCGCCTACGGAGACCTCATGTCCTCGCAATACATCTACACCATGAACCGCGTGTCCAAGGTGGTCCCGCCCAAGCGGCAGATCATCAAGGACATCTCGCTGTCGTTCTTCCCGGGTGCGAAGATCGGCCTGCTGGGCCTGAACGGCGCCGGCAAGTCCACCGTGCTGAAGATCATGGCCGGCGTGGACACCGATTTCGAGGGCGAAGCCCGCCCGCAGGCTGGCATCAAGGTCGGCTACCTGGCGCAGGAACCGGAGCTGGACCCGACCAAGACCGTGCGTGAAGCGGTCGAGGAAGGCGTGGGCGAAGTGCTGCAGGCGCAGGCTGCGCTGGAAGCGGTGTACGCGGCCTATGCCGAAGAAGGCGCCGACTTCGACGCCCTGGCCAAGGAACAGGAGCGCCTGGAGGCGATCCTCGCCGCGGGCGATGCGCACACCCTGGAAAACCAGCTGGACGTGGCCGCCGATGCGCTGCGCCTGCCGCCGTGGGATGCCATCGTCGGCAAGCTGTCCGGTGGTGAGAAGCGCCGTGTGGCGCTGTGCCGCCTGCTGCTGCAGAAGCCGGACATGCTGCTGCTGGACGAACCGACCAACCACCTCGACGCCGAGTCGGTGGAATGGCTGGAACAGTTCCTGGCGCGCTACACCGGCACCGTCGTGGCCGTTACCCATGATCGCTACTTCCTGGACAACGCCGCCGAGTGGATCCTGGAACTGGACCGCGGCCGCGGCATTCCGTGGAAGGGCAACTACACCGACTGGCTGACCCAGAAGGATGAGCGCCTGAAGCAGGAAGACAATCAGGAAAAGGCCCGCCAGAAGGCGATCCAGAAGGAGCTGGAGTGGTCGCGCCAGAACGCCAAGGGCGGCCGTACCAAGGGCAAGGCCCGTCTGGCCCGCCTTGAAGAGCTGCAGTCGGTCGATTACCAGAAGCGCAACGAGACCAATGAAATCTTCATCCCGCCGGGCGAGCGCCTGGGCCAGGCGGTGATGGAGTTCAAGAACGTCTCGAAGAAGTTCGGCGACCGCCTGCTGTTCGACAACCTGAGCTTCCTGGTGCCGGCCGGCGCTATCGTCGGCATCATCGGCCCCAACGGTGCCGGTAAGTCGACCCTGTTCAAGATGATCACCGGCCAGGAAAAGCCGGACACCGGCGAGATCGTGGTCGGCCCGACCGTGAAGCTGTCCTACGTGGACCAGAGCCGCGACGCGCTGGAAGGCAACCACAACGTCTTCCAGGAAATCGCTGGCGGCCTGGACATCCTCAACATCAACGGCATCGAGATCCAGTCGCGCGCCTACATCGGCCGCTTCAACTTCAAGGGCCAGGACCAGCAGAAGATGGTCGGTTCGCTGTCCGGTGGTGAGCGTGGCCGCCTGCACATGGCCAAGACCCTGCTGCAGGGTGGCAACGTGCTGCTGCTCGACGAACCGTCCAACGACCTGGATATCGAAACCCTGCGTGCGCTGGAAGATGCGCTGCTGGAATTCCCGGGCAACACCTTCGTCATTTCGCATGACCGCTGGTTCCTGGATCGCATCGCGACCCACATCCTGGCGTTCGAAGGCGACTCGCACGTGGAGTTCTTCCAGGGCAACTACCGCGAGTACGAAGAAGACAAGCGCCGCCGCATGGGCGACGACGCCGCGCCGAAGCGCCTGCGCTTCAAGGCGCTGAAGTAAGGCAACCGGAAAGGCCGCGCTCGCGCGGCCTTTCTCATTTCGGTAGGTCACCACCGTTGGTGGTGACTGGAGGCGTACCGACCAACGGTCGGTACCCACGTTCTGCATTCGGGTAGGTCACGACCGTTGGTCGTGACACCTTATTGTCGCGAGATTCCCCATGTCACTGCTCGAACGCCTGTTCCAGCTGCAGCAACACGGCACCACCGTGCGCACCGAGCTGCTGGCCGGTGTCACCACCTTCCTGACGATGTCCTACATCGTCTTCGTCAATCCCGAGATCCTCGGCACCACCGGCATGGACGCCGGCGCGGTGTTCGTCGCCACCTGCCTGGCCGCCGCGCTGGGTTCGGCGGTGATGGCACTGGCCGCCAATTTCCCGGTGGGCATGGCACCGGGCATGGGCCTGAACGCGTTCTTCGCCTTCACCGTGGTCGGTGCCGCCGGCCTGCCGTGGCAGCAGGCACTGGGGGCGGTGTTCATCTCCGGCCTGGTGTTCCTGGTGCTGTCGCTGACCGGTGTACGCGCGTGGTTGGTGTCGGGCATTCCTTCGTCGCTGCGCTCGGCGATCGTGGCCGGCATCGGCCTGTTCCTGGCGATCATCGCGCTGCAGAAATCCGGCGTGATCGTCGGCAATGAAGACACGCTGGTGGCGCTGGGCCCGTTGAACACGGCACCGCCGCTGCTGGCGCTGGCCGGCTTCCTGCTGATCGCGGTGCTGGAAGCGCGCCGCATCCGCGGTGCGATCCTGATCGGCATCCTGGCGGTGACCGGCGCTGGCTGGGCACTGGGCGACGTGCAGTACCAGGGCCTGGTCTCGCTGCCGCCGAGCCTGGCACCCACCTTCCTGCAGCTGGACCTGCCGGGCCTGCTGCACCATGACGGCGGCGCGCCGATCGCTGTGCTGCTGCAGGTGGTGCTGGTGTTCGTGCTGGTGGAAGTGTTCGATGCCACCGGCACGCTGTACGGCGTGGTCGGCCGCGCCGGCCTGCTGAAGCTGCCGGGCGCGCAGAAGCGTTTCGGCCGCGCTCTGCTGGCCGACAGCACCGCGATCGTGGCCGGTTCGATGCTCGGCACCAGCAGCACCACCGCCTTCGCTGAAAGCGCCTCGGGCGTGCAGGTCGGTGGCCGTACCGGCCTGACCGCGCTGGTGGTGTCGGCGCTGTTCCTGGCCGCGCTGCTGTTCTCGCCGCTGGCGGCGATGGTGCCCAGCTACGCCACCGCGCCAGCACTGCTGTTCGTGGCCGGCCTGATGCTGCGCGAACTGGTGGAAGTGGACTGGAGCGACCTGACCGAATCGGTGCCGGCCGCGCTGTGTGCGCTGGCGATGCCATTCACCTACTCGATTGCCAATGGCCTGGCGTTCGGCTTCATCGCCTATGCCGCACTGAAGGCCGGTACCGGGCGCTGGCGCGAAGTGCATCCGGCGGTGTGGCTGGTGGCGCTGCTGTTCACCCTGCGCTACGCGCTGGAGTAAGCGTTGGGCGGTGCCGGCCAGCGGCCGGCACTACCGGCGGTGGTTCACCTGCCGCGCACGATGCTTTGGGATGATGCGGGCATGCCGCCGCCAGTCCTTCCTGCTGATCCGTCCTCGCCGTTGCGCCGCCGGCTGCTGCGTACGGCAGTGCTGGCACCGCTGGCCGCTGCGCTGACCACCCTGCCCGGCTGCTCGCTGCCGGTGCAGATCGATGGCACCTTCCTGCAGCCGTGGCGCAGCCACCTGCAGTGGGGCCTGGCCGACTGGCAGCGTTCCCTGAAGCTTGCACGTACGCTGGGCTGCCGGCAGCTGGTGCTGCAGTGGACCGGCATCGTCGGTGGCAGCGACGGCGACTGGTCATTGCCCGACGGCAGCCTGCAGCAGCTGTTCACCGCTGCCAGCGAGAACGACATCCGCATCCGCGTCGGCCTGCCCTTCCAGCAACGCTGGTGGCAGGCCATCGGCGCAGACGACGCAACGCTGCAGGCCTTCCTGGCCGAGAGCCTGGCGCACGCACGCAGCTGGTTGGCACAGGCGCCCTGGGCACAGCAGCCGGCCTTCGGGGGCTGGTACCTGCCCTACGAACTGGAGCAGTACCACTGGGCCGATCCGGCCCGCCAGCAATGGCTGGCGCAGTGGCTGCACGGGCTGGTGCAGGCCGCCAGCGCACGCGGCGGCGACTGTGCGATCTCCTGTTACTTCAGCCGCCTGCAGACCGACGGCAACCTGGTCACGTTGTGGCAGGCCGTGCTGGCCCAAGCGGCGGTGCGGCCCATGGTGCAGGACGGCGTGGGGGTGGCCGGTGCCGGCAACGTGCAGCAGCTGCAACCGCTGCTCGATCATTTCCATGCACACAGCATCGGTTTCGATGCGATCGTTGAGTTGTTCCGCGAACTGCCCGGCGGCCCTGCCGACGGCAGCGCGTTCAAGGGCGAAACCGCCGACGCCGCGCGCATCCAGCGCCAGCTCGCGTGGGCACGCGACGGCGGCGCGCAACACGTGCTGGTCTATGCGCTGGAGCCGTGGCTGACCCAGGATACGCCGCAGGCCGCAGCGTTGCGGCGACGCTGGGGCCTGCCTCAGTAGTAGAGGATGGCGGTGGCGAACAGACCCTTGGCGCGTTGCGTATCACCGCCGCCGATGGCGATGCGGTACTGCACGGTCAGATCCAGGTAGGAACGTGGAGCGTTGTAGTGGTCCTCGCGGAACCAGTAGCGCACGCCTACGCCCGGGCCCGCGCCAAGTGACCAGCTGCGCTGCGTGTCGTTGAGCGCGAACGACTGCGCCGGGAACGGCGAGTAGCGGATGTCGCGCACACGCGAGCGCTGATCCAGCCAGTCCGCTCCCACCACCACGTACGGCGTGACCACCCAGTGGGTCTGCCCTGCACCGAAGCGGAAGCTTCGCCCGGCGCGCAGTTCACCGGCAGCGAACCACTGTTCGCGATGCAGGCGGCCATTGGCCTCGCCAAGGCGCCGCACCGGCGTGCCGTTGGCATCAAGCGCGTCGAGGGTGAAGGTGGCACCGTTGTCGTCCCAGGTGTATCCCCCCTGCGCGTAGCCACTGACCATCCACCACTGATTCACATCGGTGCGTAGATCGGTGCCGTGGTAGTAGCCGTAGGTGAGGTAGGACATCCATCCACCGGAGCCACTGGCCAACCGGTATCGCGCCAGCGTACTGGCTTCCAGTGGTGGGTTCAGCGCCAGCTGCAGGCGGCATTGCACGGCCGCCGATGCGGGGTAGACCTCGCCCTGGCGGGTGGCACTGCCGAGGAACTGGCGGCGCTCGATGCCGGCACTCAGGCCAGTCTGGCCGAACGCATAGCGCATGCCGAAGGACGCGATGGTGGACGGCCAGCCGGTGGTCGAACGCGAATGACTGAGGCGCTCGGCGCGTGCGCGTGCATCCGGTGTCGATTCACCCGTGCAGGGATCCACCGCACGGATGGATTCGTAGGTGCCGCCTTCGTCATACAGCGTGTTGAGCAGCCGCGCGTAGAGCTCCAGCGTGCCGTGCCGGTCGTTGAAGGCCGGGGGCCGCCAGAACGCCTCCAGCGTACTGAACACCGAATCGCCCGGTGTGCTGATCGCCGCACCGCCGACATTGGTTGCGGCTTGGCGTGCGCCTCGGAAACCGGCCGAGGCAATCACGCCCCACTCGCGCGAATAGTTGGCGATGGCATTGCGCACGTTGTAGCGCTGAAGCTCATCCAGTGTCAGCTCGCCGGCATCGGCGCGATCAATGGCACTGCGCAGCAGGGTCACCGCCTGTGGATGGTCGCCGTTGGCGGCACTGGCGTAGGCCTGGTCGAGCACCACGGTCTTTGGCGCCTTGCCGGTGGCCTCTGCGGCGCGGAAGTCTGCCAGCGCCTGTGCCGGGTCACCCGCCTTCTGGTTGAGATAGCCACGCTGCATCAGCGAACCCGCGTCATCAGAATGCTGTGCCAGCGCTGCACCGAGGCGCTGCCGTGCTTCGTCCTGCTGGCCGCGGTTGCCCGCTGCCAGGGTAGTGGTCAGCAAGCCCTGCAGGTTCTCGTCCTCCGGCGCGAGTTGCACGGCCTGCCGCGCCTCAACGATGGCGTCAGCGTAGTCCCGGCGTGCGTAAGCCGCGTAGGCACGCTGCGCGGCACCGCCATCACCCTGCAGGTCGGCCGGCATCAGCTCGCACGCGTTGCCGGTGTCACTCACCTGGCAGTGCTGGAACGGAGCCGGGTAGCTCTGCGCACTCATTCGGGGAGGCTCGCCGCTGGTGCGGATCGCCTTGGCGCGTTGCTCGATGCCCTGCTGCAGCAGCTGCCGTGTCCGTGCATCGCCTTCACCTGCGGGACCTGCTGCCTGCAGCGGTGCCAGCAGTGCAGCCGCACGCTCCCGATCGCCTGCAGCCAGCGCCGCATCCACCGCCAGCAGGCGCACGTTGCGCTGCTGCTGGGCTGATTGCCCGGGCGTGGCGAGTGCGGTGTCGAAGTCCTCATTGGCGAGCACCGAATTGCCCTGGCGCTGGCGCAGATAGCCCCGCATCACCTGCGCATTGAGGTCCTTGGCGTCGGTCTGCAGTGCCAGGTCCGCGCTACGTTCAGCCTCGGACAGCTGCTCACCCTGCAGCTGCGCGGTGATCAACAGCAGCCGGTAGGAAGCCATATCCGGCGCCAGTTCCACTGCCGCGCGCGCCTGTGCAATGGCGGCGGCATCGTTACGTGCGGACAGTGATCGGTAGGCCTGCTGAGCCTGCAGCAGTGCGCGCTGGCGGTCCAGCGCCGCACGCCTTTCGCGCAGCTCCTCGATGTTGGGGGCGCCCAGCCGCAGCGCGGTGCTGATCGCGGCGTCGGCCTGCTCGGGTTGCTGCTGGGCCTCCAGTGCAGCTACCCACAACAGCGCCCACGCCCCCTGCCCCGGCTGCTGGCGGAACGCCTGTTCGGCCTTGCTGGCCGCCACGCCCATCTGCTTGGCGTCATAGGCCGCGTAGGCCTCGGTGGCCAGCGAGTAGGCCCGCTGCTTGGCGCGGTCTGCGGCGCTGCCGACCGGACGCGATGGGGATGCGGTGCGCACGCCCTTGCCGTCCGTGGACGCGCTACGTGCAGCGGTAGCCGCCGCCAGCGCAGGCAAGGCAGGATCCTTCAACCCCACGTCCAGCGCACGGCGCGCTTGCTGCTGCGCTTCTGCGCCACGACCGAGCTTCTGCAGCGCATAGATCTGCAGCAGGCGCAGCCGCACCACGTCCGGGCGCAGCCGGATCGCTTCACTGGACTGCCGGTAGGCCGTGGGGTAATCGCCACGTTCATAGGCGGCAAAGGCCTGCTCGGCGATGCGGTAGGCCGCACCGGACAATGGCAGCGGCGCATCGGCCTGTGCCAGCACCGGCGTGGTGGCCGTGGCCAATGCCACGGCAATGACGGTGGAGAGCAGCGTGGTCTTCATGCCGGCAAGGCTCCGGGAGGCGGCGACTGCAGCGTGGCCGCGCGCCGGCGTTGTTCCTGCATGGCCTGGGCCACGGCCTCTTCGCTGGTGATGCCCTGCTTCACCAGGTAGTCGCCGATGCGGCCGTCGCGCTGCGGCTTGTACGCGTCCAGTGCAATCTCAAAGCGCGCGTGGTCGATCAGGCGCATCTCCACCAGCAGGTCGCCCAGCAGCGGCACGTTGTCCAGGTGCCATTGCCGGTCGCCGCCGATCAGGCGCAGGCCAGCGTTGATTTCGCTTTCGCGGGCAATGCTCTGTTCGACGTGATCACTGCGGGTTTCCTGCTTCAGCAGTGCCAACGCTTCTTCGGGTAATGGGCTGGCTACTGCCAGCCGCAGTGTTCCCTCCTGGCGTGGAGGCAGCGGCAGCATGCGCCACTGCACGCAGGCATCGGCACTGACCGGGAACTGACAGGCCCGCAGGTAGTCCACATCGATCACCGCGCGCTGCAGGTCACCCTGGAAGGCGATCGCCTCGGCCAGCGTCTCATCATCCAACCAACCCTGGGTAAGCAGGATGCGGCCGAGCGGCTGCTGCCGACCGGCATGCTGCTGGTCCAGCGCCAGCTGCAGGCGTTCGGGTTCAACGGCCTGCCAGGTGCCCAGCAGTTCACCCAGCTGCTTGCGGGTCTGCACCAGCTGCGCCGCATCGGGAAAATCGTGCATGGTCTTGTCCCAGACCATGCGCTTGCCGAACAGCAGGTAGGCCAGGAACACCTTCCAGGCACGGGCGGTGGCCATGAAATTGATCATGTTGCCGACCACCATGCGCGGGATCGACATCAGCGCATGCTCCCAGCCATACAGCCGGTTGACGAAGTAGAAACGCTGCACGACGCGGGTCACCAATGCAGCCGTGGTCAGCAGCGCCACGTTCATCTGCCAGGTACCGGCCTGGAACACACTGGGAAACTGCATCGTCCATACCCCGGCCATCTTCAGCAGCCAGAACAGCAGCAGCTGCAGGAAGATGACGTAGGCGATGATGCTGACGAACGAAGTGATGATGCCCTTGCGGTCGCGCGCCAGCAGGTACTTGGTGGCCAGCGAGCCGCGCCAGCCCAGCGACTCCCAGCTCTGCAGGCCGATGCCCAGCACCCAACGTGCCTTCTGCCGGTAGGAAGCGCGGAAGTTGTCGGGGAAGTATTCGCGCACGCACAGGGCCATCTGCTGGGTGCGTTCGCGCACCGGACCCCAGCCGAACCACGAGGGACGGCGCACGCGGAACTGCACCGGGAAGCGCGCGAAGATCGACTGCATGCCCATCGCCGCCAGTCGTGCACCGACGTCGTAGTCCTCGGTGAGGCTGTCGGTGTTGAAGGGCTGGTTGTCGGTCTGCGCACTCAATGCCAGCAGCGCGCGCCGCGAGAAGCAAGTACCGACGCCCGCGGAGGGCACCATGCCGGACACGCTCTCGCGCACCACCAGATCCTTGGCGTGCCATTCGGCGAATTCGTCCATGTAGACGCCCGCCACCAGCTCATACCATTCGCGATCCAGCGAGGTCACCGGCAGCTGGATCATGTCCTTGCGCGGCAGCAGGTAGTTGTAGAAGCGTAGTTCCATCGGGTGCAGCACGTCTTCGCTGTCGTGCAGGATCACGCCGGCGAACTCGATGTCGTGGCGCTTCTCGTAATCGAAGATGGCCAGGATCAGCCAGTTCAGGCAGTCGGCCTTGCTGGTCGGCCCGTCATGCGGCACTTCCACGCGTCGCAGGCGCTTGTAGCGGCGGCGCATGCGCTCGACTTCATCGATGGTCTGCTGGTCGTTGGGATAGGTGCCGACGAACACCACGTACTCGCGGTAGTCGAGTACGTTGATCATGTTCTCCACCATCTGCGCGATGACGTCGTACTCCATCCACGCCGGCACCATGATCGCCAGCGGCTGTTGCGGCCGCTGCAGCAGGTCTTCCTGGGTCAGCGGTTTATACGCTTCGCGACGCTTGATGGTGAGCGCGCGCCAGCTCTCGCGCACCCAGTACCAGACATCGATGAACAGGTCATCGAGGCTGGAGATCAGGATCAGCACGGCCACCGCCGCCGCCGTGGTTTCCAGGGCGGCGTAGTAGTTTGCCAGCTGGATGTTCCAGAACAGACCGTCCACGGTGGATCAGTGCCCTGTGTTGGCGGACTTGCGGCGGCGCACCTGGGTGACGCGGGCGGCCAGCAGCGCGAACACGATCACGCCGACCAGCAGCAGCAACCAGACCATGTGCCGTTCCCACTTCGATTGCGGATTGCCGTCCTGCGCGACACGCGTGCCATAGGGATCCTGGCGGTCGAATTCGCGCACGGCATCACTGCCGTCGAGCACGGCGAGATCACCGCGCAGCAGCCGGAACGGTGCGCCGAACGGCGGTGCCTGTGCGCCAAGGTCGCTGTACAGCATGCCGAGCTGGCCGCCGGAGGTGCCGACCTGCACCACCGCTGCGCGGTCCAGGCCGCTGACATCCAGCAGCGGCTGCGGCTTCCCGCCGATCAGCAGGTGCCCGTCCTTCAGGCCGGCCACATCGACACCGGCCGGTGCCACGCCGAAGGCCAGCCATGGCGCACCCGGGCTGACCGCCGCACCGGCATCGACCACCTTCAGTTCCGATGCCTCCGGCGACGCACCCACTGCACTGGCCACAGCGATGACCTTGGCCAGCGATGCCGGTGCATCCTGCAGCCACGTGGCGGGCACGAACACCTGGTTGCCGCGTGACAGCTGGCTGCTGGCACCAACGAAGTCACTGCCCAGCGAACGCTTGGCCAGGGTCAGGTGGCTGCTGGGCAGGATCGAGACTGGATAAGCGGTGGCCGGATCGTGGCAATAGGGGCGTGCCGGCTGGCGCAGGAAGCTGACGCGGATCTCGTTGCGCGCCGACAGCGCATAGGCCGGCACCTTGGCCACCAGCCGCTGCGGCTGGCCATTGGCCGACAGCACCTTGCCGCCCAGCAGGTAGTCATTGAAGTAGATCGTGGCTACCGCGCCCTGTCCGGCTGCGTTCGGCGCCGCCGAGACATCGATCACCACTTCCTCGGGCAGGCGGCCATCGGCCGACAGCGCGCCGAGGTCGAAGCTGGCACTGCGATCGGCGCGGGTGACCACGTCCATCGTGCCGGCGATGTTGCCGAGCCGGCTCAGCAGCACCTGGTCGCCGTCGAGCTTCGGCGTGCCGGCCGCGGTGACCTGCAGGCTGCGGCCCAGCGCATAGCTGCGCCAGTGTTCCGCAAACAATCCGGCGACCTTGCCCGCCGCCGCCGGGTCGACCACCAGCGTCGGACGGCCGGCAATGGCGACCACGCTGACCGAGGCGTTGGCCGCGGGCTTTTCCAGGCCGTCCATGCCGGTACGGCGCCACGCGGCGAACGCCGTGCCGGCATCAGCGCCAGCGCCGCCGACCTGTGCAGCGAGTGCGTCCAGCGCCGCGCGTACTCCAGCCCGCAACGCGTTGCTGCCGATCATCACATCGGCGGCCAACGGCCCGCTGTCACGCAGCGACAGCAGCGCCCCCACTTCAGCCAGATCCTTCAGCACATACGCACGTTCGCCCGACGCCAGCGCGGCATAGGCCGGCACGCCCTGCAGGCTGGCCGGGATGCTGATGCCAGTCAGGTCGACGCTGTCACCAACCTTAGGCAGTGCGACCACCTGCACCTGCTTGCCACCGGCCTGCAACGCGGTACCGATGCGCCAGGCGGCATCATAGACAGGCGCCTGCAGAGCCTTGCCATCCACCAGCAGGCGCACCCGTGGCGGCAGCGCGCCCCAGGCCTTGGACACGGTGTCCACGGCGCGGCCGTCGAAGCGATAGCTGAAACGCGAATCCGGCGACAGCCGCAGCACGTTGGCCGGTGCGCTCTGATCGGCGCACTGGTAATCGGAAACGATCGACCACCAGCCGACGCCGACCCGCACGAAACCGTTCTGGCGGGGTTCGCCATCGATGGCCAGCAGCTGGCTGGCATCACCCTGCGCATCGGTGATCGAACGCGCGGCGATCGGGTCTCCGTCGACCGACCACAACCCCGAGGTGCGCCCGGCATGCCCGCGCACGTAGCGCCCGTCCAGTTGCAGCTGCGCATCGCGGGTGGCGACGCCGGCCGGCACCGGCAGGTAGATCTCGCGCTGGCTCTCCTGCCCGCTCAACACCAATGGCTGGCGGAAGCCGAGTTCGCGCAGGCTCATCTGCCGGTTCACCGTACTGTCGCCGCTCCATTCGGCGAACTGGCCGGCAACGCTGTCTGCGGCATGGGCACTGGCGACCACACCCGAAAGGATGAACGCGGCAGCGGAAGCAAACAAAGGAGAGCGGCCGGTCTGGGTCATGGCATCACTTCATGGGGATGAGGGTGGATGGCCCCGCCGCTGCGGAGACCGGGCGAGAATTCGGGAAGGGGCGTGCCACGCAGGGCGGCGACGATGCGCGCGCTGGCGCGACCATCGCCATAGGGACTGGCATCGGGATCGAAGTGGGTCGGCTGCGGTGGCTGTGCCAACGCTGCGTTGACCGCCTCGACAATGCGCGAAGGCGTGGTGCCGACCAGCGTCACCACACCCGCCTCAACCGCCTCCGGACGCTCGGTGACATCGCGCATCACCAGAACGGGTTTGGCCAGCGCCGGCGCTTCTTCCTGCACGCCACCGGAATCGGTGAGGATGACGTCGGCGCGCTGCATCAGGCGCACGAAACGCAGGTAGTCCTGCGGCGGCACCAGGTGCACGTTGTCGAGATGGCCGAGGTGGGCGTTGACCGGACCCTGCACGTTCGGATTGAGGTGCACCGGGTACAGCACCTGCAGGTCCGGCCGCCGCGCCAGCTCGGCCAGTGCGCGGCAGATATCCTCGAAGCCCTGGCCGAAGCTCTCGCGGCGGTGGCCGGTGACCAGCAGCAGGCGCCGCCGCGGGTCGAGCATGTGGAAGGGCACGTCGGCCTGCGCGCGCAGGGCCGGGTCGGCATCCAACCGCTGTACGGTCTGCTGCAGGGCATCGATGACGGTGTTGCCGGTGACCAGGATCTGCCCGCCCAGATGCTCGCGGGCCAGGTTGGCGCGCGAGCTGGCGGTGGGCGCATACAGCTGGTGGCCGACCACGTCGATCACCCGCCGGTTCATTTCCTCCGGCCATGGCCGGTTGATGTCACCGGTGCGCAGGCCGGCCTCGACGTGGCCGATCGGGATGCGGTGATGGAACGCGGCCAGCGCGGCGGTCATCGCCGTGGTGGTATCGCCATGCACCAGCACGCGGTCCGGGCGAACCTGTGTGTAGAGCGCGTCAAGCCGCTCGAACAGCCTGGCGCACAGTCCGTTGAGGGTCTGGTTGGGCACCATGACATCGAGGTCATGGTCGGCGGTGATCTCGAACAGCGACATCACCTGGTCGAGCATCGCCCGGTGCTGGCCCGTGATGCAGACCACCGACTCGATGTCGGCAGATTCTGCCAAGGCCCGCACCAGCGGCCCCATCTTGATCGCTTCCGGCCGTGTGCCGAACACGGACAGGACCTTCACCGCAGCGCTCCCGAAGGGTGGCGCGGGGGGATGCAGGCAGCTGTAGCCACGTCTGGATCCTTTCGGCGTTGCCGTCCAATACCCGCAGGCAGGAGACGGTCACCTCATGAGGAAACTCCAAATTCGCGACATACATCACATTCATGTGGTTGTACGTGCGTCGTGGCACCGATCTTCATCGTTGGAAGATCAAGACGCAGTCAACGCCACCTGCGAAACAGGTGACGTTGCGGTGGAACGCAGCGGTGGCGGCGGCCTGCGGCCGTCTTACTCGTACTGGATGGTGAAGGTCGCCTGGCCGTTCGCGACACCCGCACCGACGGTACCGGCCTGGGTCTGCACATAGCGGGCACGCAGCGGCAAGGTCATGGTGCTGGTACCGGTGGTGGTGGTACCGACGTTGACGGTCTGGCCGAAGCGCACTTCGCGCTCGGTGCTGCCATCGCGCTGGACCATCTGGATGCCGATGCGGGTGGCGCTGTTGGTGGCCGCGCTCAGCTTCAGCACGCCGGGCATGTTCGAGCTGTCCTGGTCGGCGTCCAGGCGGATGCCGATCTTGCTCTGGTAGGCAGCGACATTGCTGCCCTGGCAGTTCAGGCGGATCTCGAAATCACGATCGACCGCACGCGAACCAACGCCGGTGAAGGTGGTGTTGGGCACGCTGCCGAAATCAACGGCGATGTTACGGCTGCCGGCCTGCACTTCGCAGGTCGGGCTGACCACGGTGGTGCCCGAGCCCCTGAAGGTGGAGGTCAGCACCGGGCGGCTGGGGCCATCACCATCGAAGTAGTAGGTGGTGAAGCGACCGTTCGGTGCGATCACGCCCGAACCGGTCTGTGCGGCGGTCTTGATCAGCTGGATGCGGAACTGGCCGCCGATCAGCGAGATGGTGGAGTTGGCCGCGAAATTGATGGTATGTGGGTAATAGGCCTGGATCGCGCCGGAGTCGCGGAACAGGCGGATGCCCACGCCGGCCACGCCGGTCTCATAGACGTTGGCAAAGCCGGCCACCGGTCGCTTCTGCGGCGCGTTGACGTACTCGCCTGTCGAGTAGCCGCTATACCAGTAGTCGCAGCGGGCAACGTTGTTCTGCTGGTTGATCGGCACACTGATCTCTTTGATCACGCCACCCACCGGTGTACTGGGCAGGATCACGATCTGACCCATGTCCATCTGCACGTCCTGCGCAACGAAACCGTTGACCTGGATGCGGCAGGCCGCACTGGCCTGCTGCGCCAGCAGCACGCCCCCCAGCAGAGCCAACGCGGCCAATGCCTTGCGGCCACGGGAAGAAATCATCGGCATGCTGCCTCCAGCGGGATGAAGCCGGTCTTGGACGCATCGGCGCCCGCCGGTACCTGGTAATCAATGGTGCAGCGCTGGTCGGCACCTGCGCCCCACTCGACCTGCAACTGGCCCTGGTTCTTCTCGCTGCGCACGTACAGGCGGCCACCCTGGCTGACCATGCCCACTGGCTGGCCCTGCTCGTCCTTGACCTGTGCACCGAACGGCATGGTGCGGCCATCGGTGTTGCGCACCTGGATCAGCAGCGCGTTGCCCTTGCGGGTATCGAAGCGCAGGTAGCTGATGGCACCGGCGAACGGCGCGATCGACTGGCTGGTGCTTTCCAGCTCGACGTCGTGGGCCATGCCCTGCGGATCGAGGGTAACGGTGTTGAGGCGGTACGGCGACACGTACGGGACCACAGCGTAACCGCGGCCATCGACGCGCAGGCCCGGGGCATTGCTGACGATCGCATCGCGCGCGCCCGGTGCTTCGACCAGCACCATGGTGTCGCCACGCTGCGGGGTGAAGGTGAAGCCGCCCGGATGCAAGACCACGCTGCCGTTGGCGCCGACCGAGGCCTGGCGGAAATCGCGCGAGTGGCTGTAGGTGGCGTTCAACGCGCTGTAGCGGCTGCGGTATTCGGCGCTGCCGACCGCGGTGGTACCACCTTCGCGGGAGTCGGAAAGGGCCACGCCGTAGCTGAAGTTGTTGTCGATGCCGGTCGAACCGGTAATGCCGACACGGCTGTTGTCGTAGCCACCGCGCTCGCGCACGCCGACATCGGCGCTGAACGACACCGGGTGGCTGCCACGGCCCAGCGGCACGCTCATCGACAGCAGGTACTGGGTATCGGAACGGCCGAGCACGCCTTCTTCGGTGCGCAGTGCCGAGAAGCCGTAGTTCACCGAGCGCCAGGCGTTGTTGTAGCCCACCTGGTACTGCTTGGAAGTGCCCGGACGATCGTAGAAGTCACGCACCGAACCGGTCACGTACAGCGCACCGCCGCGACGGCCCAGCGGCTGGTTCAGCGTTACCTGGAACTGGCTGCGCTGACGACCGCGGGTGGTCGGGTCGATGCCGCGCTTGTCCGAATCACGGCCATACAGCGCGTCCTGCAGGCTGTAGAAGCCTTCAGTCGAATAACGGTAGGCGGCCAGGGTCAGGTTGGTCCCGGTTTCGCCGATCATGTTGCTGTAGCTCAAGCGCACGCTGGCACCGGTGTGGTTGCCGTAGTGGTCGAACGTCGTACGTGCATGGGTGACGTCGGCGGCGAACGCGCCGACCGGCGTGGACAGGCCGACGCCGTACAGCAGCGACAGGTAACCATCGCTCAGCGCCGTGCCGCCGTACAGGGTCAGCTGGTTGCCGATACCGCGCTGATAGGTGCCCTGCACAAGCCACGGCTCATCGGCCAGCAGCTTGTTGCGCACCTGGCCGGCGGTCAGCGCGTAACGCGACACGCCTTCGCGCAGCATCTGCGGCACCGAACCGAACGGCACCTTGAATTCGCGGCGGCGGCCATCGGCCTCGATCACGCTCACATCCAGGTCGCCGCCATAGCCGGTCGGGTACAGATCGTCGATGACGAAGCTGCCCGGCGACACCGTCGAGGAGTAGATCAACTGCTCATTCTGGCGCACTTCGATGCGCGCGTTGGTTTCAGCAATACCACGCACGACCGGCGCGTAGCCGCGCAGCGAGTCGGGCAGCATGCGGTCGTCGCTGGCCAGGCTGGCACCGCGGTACCCGATCGAATCGAACAGTTCACCGGTGGTGTAGGCCTCACCGATGGTGAGCATGCCGCGCACCTGCGGGATGCCGCGCTGTGCGTAGGTGGCGATGCTCTGCCAATGGCGGCCGTCACCCTCGGACCAGGTCAGGTTCGAGTCGTGGCGGAACTGCCAGCCGCCCAGGTTCAGGCCGGCATTGAGGCCGAGGTAGGCACTGCGGTTGCGCTGGCCACCTTCGACGCGGCTGTCGCTGTTGATCGCATTGAAGCTGTAGCCGACGAAGCCGGCATTGATGCCGCGGTCCCACAGCGCCGGGTTGACGTAGCCGCGCGCCTCGCGGCGCAGGAACACCTGCGGAATGCTGAGGTCGTAGCGCAGGTTGCCGCTGTCATAGATGCCGTAGGCGTTGCTCATGCGCTGCTGCACCGGCACGCAGCTGGTCTTGTCGGCCGGCACGGACGGGTCCTGCTGCAGCAGCACGGCCTCGCTGTCCACGCCCATTTCTTCCAGCATCGGCAGCGGCAGGCAGGCGTCGACGCGACCCTGCGCATCGGCCTTGAACTGCAGGTCGCGACGTCCCTGCCAGGCACCGTTGACGTAGACGTCGACGCGGTAGGTGCCGGCCACCATCGGGTTGCCGTTGCTGAAGGCCGCCAGGTCGACCTGCTTGGCCTGGCCGGACAGGAAGCTGGAGTTGAACTGGGCCGATTCCGGTGCACGCGCATTGGCCGCACCACTCTGCGCCATCAGCGCCTGTTCGCCGAGATTGGCCGGGGCAGCCAGCGCCCATCCTGGGCAGGCCACGCCAGCAACCAACAGGCAAAGCGCCTGATGGATCGACAATGTCAATCTGTTTCCGATCACACTGACATTCCTTCAATTCGCCGCACGGCGGCGGTGGCGGGATGCGCAGGCCATGGGCCGGCGCGGCGCGTTCAGCCCCCGGTGCTGCCGAGGCGGATGGTGTGTTCCACCCGGCCGCCGTAGTCGTTGATGGTGATGAAGCGGACCTGGTCGGTGCCCGCCGGTGCGGCGAACTCCAGGCTCTGCTTCGGCGCGACCATCGCGCCCTTGTCCTCGACGGCCTTTTCACTGCTGCCGGTCACGGCATGCACTTCAGCCAGCGTGACGTGGAAGGGGCTCGGGTTTTCCACCCGCAGGCGGTCGCCATTGCGGGTCCAGCGCAGTGCTGCCGGTGCGTCGTTGGCGACGCCCTTCAGGCCCTGCGGCCGGTAGAAAAGCTTCAGGCGCGAACGAAACGCGACCTGCAGGTAATTCTGTTCGCCACTGTTGTCGGCGTTGTCCGGCGACGGCGGCACATCCAGCACGTTGAGCCAGAACACCGACTCGCGGTCGGTCGGCAGCTGCGCGCCGGAGAAGATCAGGCGCAGCGCCTGGCTGCGGCCCGGCTCGACGCGCGCGATCGGCGGCGTCAGCACGAACGGTGCATCGCTGGTATCGGCGGTCTGGTTGGCGTCGCCGCTGTCGATCCAGGCCTGCACCAGCGCCGGCGATTCGCCCACGTTGTCGACCTGCACGGTGACTTCGCGCGCCTGCGCCGGATAGATCACTCGCGTGCCGTTGACCACCACGCCGGCCAGTGCGTTCTGGCAGAAGGGCAGCGTGAACGCTGCCAGCAGCAGCGCCCGGGGAAAGATTGCTTTCATCGGAAGTACTACGCTCGAGGTGTGTGGCCAGAGGCCGCGGAGCATTGGCCGGCGCGTACGCCGGCCAATGCGGGTACGGCTACGATCAGTTGTAGATGATCGTGTACTTGACGCTGCTGGTGACGTCGCCCGGGGTGGCGGCGGCAGTGGCGTAGTACTCAGCGTAGTAGCTCAGGTCGGCCGAACCGTCGGTGCCGACGGTGACCCACTGCGAGTTGGTCTGGGCCAGGCCAGCGCCGGCTGCCTTGATCGGCAGGACCTGGTTGTTGGAACCCAGCAGCTGCAGCTGCACGTTGGTGGCAGCGTTGGCCGAAGCCTGGTTCAGCAGGCGGCCGGTGTTGAAGTCAACGGTCGAACCCGGCTCGAAGTAGGTCGCGACGTTGCCGGCGCTGCACTTGGTCAGGTTGATCGCGAACGGGGTACGACCCGCAACGGCACCGGCATTGGCCAGGGTGTTCTTGGACACGGTCGGCAGGTTGACGGCGAAGTCCTTGCCGCCCGGGGTCGAGATGGTGCAGGTCTTGTCGGTCACCTTGCCGTTGAAGGTGATGGTGCCGTCGGCGGCGTTGGCGGCCAGCGGAGCGGCGGCCAGCATCAGAGCGGCGATGATATTGATCTTGTGCATTCGCTTTTACCTAACCCTACTGAAGAGATGAGAAGTAGAGGAGGAAGCAAGGAGCACTGCCGGGCTATCAAGACCCATCCTTGCGTCTCACCTGTGGCCGGACTCGGACATACCTTCCCCTGAATCCGTGACGCAAGTATAGGCACAACTGTGATGAAAGTCTCATTATTTTTCTGAACGACGATTTATTGACGCTCGAAATGTGACGTGGTAGGCGGAACGCCGGAATCGGGGGCATGAGGGATTTGACGGGCGCCATGATCGGCGGTGAGCGCCACCCGCTGACGCATTTGGCTACCTGCGGCGCCAACGCAAGAACAGGCTTTTTCAGCGGGAAATCGCCTTATTTGATGCGCATCACTCTTTCTTGGTGATGGCCCTAGCAGATTCGGAAACGTCCTATTAAAGACGGATCGAACCTGTCGCTAACTAGGACACACCGAACCAGAGAACGTGTCATGAGGAACTCCATCCTGCTGTGTGTGGCCCTGATGTCCGTCAGTGCACTGGCCCAGGCCAGCAGCGGCAGCATCCGTTTCAGCGGTCGCATCGCTGAGCCGGGCTGCACGACGAACCTGTCCCAGGGCGAGTTGAGCCTGGCGGCCTGCCCGCCATCGGCCAAGGGCTCGACGGTGGCCGTGACGGCGCTGGCCGATGGCCAGGCCGCAACGCTGCGCGATGGCAAGCGCCAGGGCCAGAAGCTGTCGGTGTCGGCCAGCGCGATGCGCGCCGGTGATATCGCCTTCTCCGAGCGCTACAGCGTGCAGGCCTCGAAGCAGCAGCCGCTGCAGGGCGCCTACCTGGTGGTGGTCGACTACCTGTAAGACCCGCAGGCCGGCATTACTCCGGCTGCGGCAGCTCGAAGACCTGGCGCAGGTAAGCCAGGTAACCAGGGTCGTCGCACATGCTCTTGCCCGGCGAATCGCTGAGCTTGGCCACCGGCTGGCCGTTGCAGCGGACCATCTTGATGACGATGTTGAGCGGCGTTGGCCCCAGATCATTGGTCAGGTGGGTGCCGACGCCGAAGGCGACCTGGCAGCGACCACGGAAGTAGTCGTACAGGCGCATCACCTTGACGATGTCGAGGCCATCGCTGAACACCAGCACCTTGCTGCGTGGATCGACACGGCGCTGCTGGAAATGCGCCAGCATGCGGTCACCCCAGTCGAACGGATCGCCAGAGTCGTGGCGCACGCCGTCGAACAACTTGCAGAAGTACATGTCGAAGTCGCGCAGGAACGCGTCCAGGCCGACCACATCGGACAGCGCGATGCCGAGGTCGCCACGGTATTCGCGTGCCCATGACTCCAGTGCCGCCACCTGCGAATCACGCAGGCGCGGGCCCAGCGCCTGGAACGCCTGCAGGTACTCATGGGCCATGGTGCCGTGCGGAGTCATGCCATACAGGCGCGCGAAGTGCACGTTGCTGGTGCCGACCAGCTGCGGCCCGAGTGCATCGCGCAGCAATGGCAGCAGGCGGGCATGCCAGTCACGCGAGTAGCGGCGGCGGCTGCCGTAGTCGGCGATACGGCACTGCTCGAAGCCGGGGGTATCACGCAGCAGCGCGGCCTTGGCCTGCAGGCGGCGCTCGCCTTCGGCGAAGTCGGCGGTGGTGGTGTTGCGGAACCAGACCTCGTTGATGATCGCCAGCAGCGGCACTTCAAACAGGATGGTGTGCAGCCACGGGCCGGTGATATCCAGCTCGATCTCGCCGGGCACGGTCTTCGACGCGCGCAGTTGGATGTACTTGCGGTCGAGGTGGAACAGGCCAAGGAAGTCGGCAAAGTCGGGCTTCACGAAGCGCAGGCCACGCATGTAGTCCAGCTCCACGTCACTGAAGCGCAGGCTGCACAGGTGGTCGATCTCTTCGTCGATCTGGTCGATGTAGCGGGCCAGTTCGATGCCGGGCGTGCGGCACTTGAACCGGTACTGCACCTGGGCGCCGGGATGCTGGTGGAGCACCGCCTGCATCATGGTGAACTTGTACAGGTCGGTGTCGAGCAGGGACTGGATGATAGGCATGGGGCGGATTATGCGCCCGACGGAGTGAACCGTGGGCGCGCCGGCCTTCTGTAGCAACTGTCTTGTCAGGCGGAGGCCATCTGGGCCTCCGCATCCCTTTTGCGGGCGTTGAGGATCACCAGCATCTTGCGCATCACCGCGACCAAAGCCACCTTGCCCGGCTTGCCCTGCTTGACGAGGGATTCAAAAAATTCCTTGAGCCGAGGCTCATAGCGTTTGGCCGTCAGCGCCGCCATGTAGAGCGCTTCGCGTACAACGGCGCGGCCTCCGGTGATGCATCGTCGCCCTTTCCAGGTTCCGCTTTCGCGGTTCATGGGGGCAACCCCTACCAAGGCCGAGATGGCTTTCCCGCTGAGCTTGCCCAGCTCCGGGAGCTCGCAGGCCAGGGTTGCCATCAACACCGGGCCGGCACCTTTGAGCTTGGCAAAGTCACGCCATCCTTCCTGTTCGGCCAGCAGCGCTGCGATGGTGGCGTCGAGCTGCTTGATGCTTTTCTGGATCTCGCCCAGGTGCTGATTCAGCATGGAAATCAGGCTGGGTTCGCTGAACGCGCGCATGCGCTGATGCTCGCTCACCCGCATCTGGACCAGGTGGCGACGTCGCTGGCACAGCTCACCCAGGCGGCGCTGCCAAGCCGCTGGCGGTACGTAGCGGGTCAGTTTTAGGGCATCGGCCATGTGGGCCAGCACCATGGCATCAATACGATCGGTCTTGGCCTGCTTTCCCGTGGCTGAGGCAAAGCTGCGGCCACGGCCAGGATTGATTCGTACCATCGGCAGGCCTGCTTCATGCAGCGCATCCAGTGCCTTTTGCTCGTAGCCGCCACTGGCCTCGAGCACGACCTGCTTGGCTGGCCACTGCTGCAACCACCGGATCAGGCTATTCCAGCCACGTTTGCTGTTCTTGAACTGGCGAAAGGCCTGTTCATGGACGGCAACATCCAGATTCTCACCACTGACATCGATCCCGATCCCAAACATGAGATAACTCCGCTAGGCTGACAGGGCCGAGAGCTCCCCCCGCTTGCCCAGTCTTATCAGTGCGAGCGCCAACTCGATCAACTGTTCGGGCGGATCAGGGAGAAACCGGCGCGGAGATCCTTGCTACAGAGCGATCGAGAAGACCTAGAGCCGAACGGTCGCCCGCGCCGGGCTCTCGGCACCTAAGGTGCCAGAGTCGCAAGAGATAAGAGCCGAGCCCACGTTCGGCTGGATTGTTGCCTGAGCCGAGCGTGGGCTCGGCTCTACAACGACCTGCGCAGCAGGCGCGGCACCAGCATCAGCGCGTGCGCCCAGATCGCGCCCCACACCGCCACGCGTACCGGCAGCGAACGCTGCCTGGCCTCGAACTTCTGGAAATAGCGCCACAGGCCCTTGTGCTTGTGCCACTCGACGAAGAACGGACGTGAGCGGCTGGATACGCCGCGCACGTGGGTGACCTGCAGATCGTTGGCGATCGCCACCACTGCGCCGGCCTCGCGGGCACGACGGCACAGGTCCAGGTCTTCGGCATGCAGGCGGTAACCAGCGTCCCAGCCACCGATACGGTCGAACAGTGCGCGCGACATCATCAGCAAGGCACCGGACAACGCCGGTACCCGCTGCAGTGCCTGCTGCGGGTCACGGGGAACGGCCAGTTTCGAGCCTTTGCCCGGCGAGCGCAGCATCAACAGGAAATCCGGGTCGCGGCGGCGCACGGCCTCATCGGCGTGGCCATGCTCATCCAGCTGTTCGACACCGAGCAGGCAGTCACCGAGCGCGTCGGCGCGGCTGCGCAATCCGGCCAGCGTTTCCGGTTCGACCATCAGGTCCGGATTGATGAAGGCCAGCCACGGGCTGCCCGAATCGGCCACGCCCTGGTTGTTGGCGGCGGCGAAGCCGGGATTGTCCGGATTACCGATGAAGCGCACACGCGGGTCATGGCTGGCGTGTCGCTGCACGATCTCCAGCGTGCCATCCACCGAACCATTGTCGATCACCCGGATCTCGGCCACGTCCTGCGCTTGGCGCAGCCGTGAGAGGCAGGCATCGATGGTGCTGCCGCTCTGGTAGGTGACGACGATGGCGGCAATGGCAACATTCAAGCGTGAGGCTCCGGCGCGGATGACGGGACGAACAGGTCACCCTGCTCGGCCGGTATTATCGCCTGCTGCATGCGCTGCTGCAGATCGGCGCGCATCCCGTGCAACGGATCGTGCATCAGGAAATCGGCCAGCCGCGGCACCCAGGCCGGCCAGCGCGCGGCCAGCGCTTCAAGATCGCCATCGCGGCTGATGGCCTCCCCTGCGCGGCCGACGAAGGCTGTTTCGCACAGGACATTGCGCCAGCCCAGCCCGGCCATGCGCAGGCTCAGGTCGACCAGCGCCGCGTTCCACCCCGCATAACTCTCCACGTCCAGGCCACCGGCGCGGCGACGCGCGTTGCCGCGCACCAGTACCGCGTGGGTGACTGCCGAGGGCAGCTCCGGATGCAGCACTGGCAGCGTGGCACAGGCGTGTGCCAGCAGCGCCGGGTCCTCCGGCTCGGGATTGATTTCGCCCAATCGCGGCCACGCGGCGGTTTCGCCGGCATTGCACCACGGTGTTGCGGTGGCGATGGCGGCATCGCGGGCGAAGGCGTCCTGCAGCTGCTGCAGCCAGCCGGGTGCGGGCACGCTGTCCGGCGCCAGCACGGCCACGTCCAGGCCCTCGCAGGCGCGCAGCATCTCATCCAGATGGGCGACCTCGCCCAGCGGCCGCGCGCGGCGGGTGTATTCGGCCTGCAACGGCGTATGCGCCAACCAGTGCTCCACCACCGCCTGCGCACGCGGCCCGGTCTGCGCGTCATCGGCCAGCCAGACCGCGGTTCCCGGCGCGGTGCCGGCATCCAGCGCGGCCAGGCAGCGGTCGAGCGCAGCATCGTCCACGCACAGCGGCAACAACACGATCGCCCCCATCCCGCCTCCGTGGTTGTCGGTGGACACAGCCTAGCACTGGGAGGGTATCGGCCGGGTTGCACCCGGCGCCCGCTTCAGGCCGGAGCAACAGCAACAGCCGAAGCAAAGGCTGGGTTCGTGTGGGATGGCGGGGTGGGTCCGGTTGCAGGGGCGTGAGCCGCATGGATGCGGCGACCGAGCTTACATGGACGTACTTGCAGCGTCCCCCGCAACCGGACCCACCCCGCCTTCGACAGATTTCTGCGATCTGCTGGACATGCCGATGGGGGTCAGATCCGTTTTCCAGAGGAAAACGGATCTGACCCCCATTTTCTGATTTCGAAATCTGACAGACATTCATCCACGCATGGCGTGGATCTACCGTGTCGACCAAGGTCGACACCTACCAACAGCCGCAGGAATCTGTCAGGGGTGGGGCGGTGTGGGTTGGCACCATGGATGGCGCCATCGAGCCCCCAGGGACGGGTTTACGGCGTGTCCTGACAACCCACACCGCCCCGCCATCCCGCAGAAACCCGCTGTTGCTGTTGCTGTTGCTCCAGCTCTGGCCTCTGCGGTTGCCGGGCGCAGCCCGGCCGTAAACCCCTTACTTCTTTGCGCGCGGCTGGTTCAGCGGTTCCATCGCGCGGAAGCGCTGGCTGTACTCGTCGGTCAGGTTGCGCGCTTCCTGGCTGTTGCGGACGATGCTCGGCGTCAGCAGCACGATCACTTCAGAACGACGGCTGGTGCGGGTCTTCTGCCCGAACAGCGCGCCCACCACCGGAATCCGGCTCAGGCCTGGAATGCCGCTGCTGCCATCGGTGGCCGTATCGGTGATCAGGCCGGCCAGCATGATGGTGTCACCGCTCTGCACCGCCGCTTCGGTCGACAGCTTCTTGGTGGAGATGCGCGGGTTGCAGTTGCGCTCGGTCGGGTTGCAGTTCTCCGGCACGTCGGAAGCGCTGCTCACTTCCTGCACGATGTCGAGGAACACCGTGCCGTCGCGGGTCACCCGCGGGCGTACCTTGAGGATCACGCCGGTGTCGATGTACTGCACCGAGCTGTAGCTGCTGGTGCCGATGCCGGTGTTCACCGTGGTGGTGTTGATCGGCACCTTGTCGCCCACGTTGAGCGTGGCTTCGGCGTTGTTGCGCACGAACACCGACGGGGTCTGCAGCAGGCGTACATCGGTGACCTTGTCCAGCGCGCTCACCACCGCTGCGCCATTGTGGCCGGTGAACGCCCAACCAGCGCCTTCGGCACCGGTCACCGCGCCCGCGAAGGTGCTCCACGAACCGCCGGCGGCCGGCGGCAGCGTCAGCGCACCCAGCGCGCCGCCCAGTGCACGCCCGGCTACGGCGTTGTCGAAGAACCAGTTCACGCCGTACTTCAGGTCGCCGGTCAGTGCGACTTCGGCCACCTGCGCTTCGATGTGCACCTGCAGCGGCATCACGTCCAGCTTCTCGATCACCTCGCGGATCGAGCGCCAGGCCTGCGGGCTCGAACGGACCAGCAGGGTGTTGGTCTCTTCCACCGCCGACACGCCGACACGGTCGCCCTCCACTTCCAGGCTGACGCTGACGTTGCCGGCCTGGCGCTGCGGCAGGTTCATGCTGCCGTTGCCGGTACCACTGGAACCACTACCTGACGTCGAACCGAAGTTGCTGCTGTTGTTGCTGTCCATGCCACGATCACCATCGCTGCCCAACTGCGACGGAATCGCGCCGGGCGCCAATGAGCCGGAGCTGGAGCCGCCGCGGTTGCCGCTGCTGGCGAAGGCTTCACTGAGGCGTTCGGCGAGGTCGCGTGCCTTGATGTAGCGCAGCTCATAGGAGAACAGGCGGGCGCTGCCACCGGCGGTATCGATGCGATCCAGCCATTGCTGGATCTGGTCCAGGTAACGCACCTGCGGGGTGATCACCAGCACCGCGTTGGCGTTCTCAAGCGGCAGGAAGCGGAACATGCCGGCGCTGGGGGTCTTGCTCTCTTCACCGAACACCTTTTCCAGATCGGCTGCAACCTGCTCGGCCTTGCCCGACTGGATCGGGAACACGCCCACCGACATGCCCGACAACCAGTCGACGTCGAAGATCTCGACGGTGCGCATGTAGTTTTCCAGCTCGGCGCGGGTGCCACCAAGGGTGATCACGTTGCGGCCGCTGTCGACGTTGACGATGGCGTTGGGGCGCGCGTACGGCTCCAGCACCTTCTTCATTTCAGTTGCGGAGATGAACTGCAGCGGGATCACCCGGACCTCGAAACCGCGTGCGCTGGCCGCCGGCGCCGTACTTGGTGCGACAGTGCCGGCCAATGCCTGGTCGGCAGCCACGATGTTGTAGCGACCACCGCTGTACACCATGCGTGCGTTGTTCCAGCCCAGCACCATCTCCAGCAGGTTCAGCGCCTGTGCCGGCGACACCGGCTTCGGCGTGGCCAGGGTGACCGTGCCCTGCACGCCCGGTGCGATCACGTAGTTCTGCCCGAGCATGTCACCGAGGATGGCCTTGACCACCGCGTGCACCGATTCCCCCTCGAAGTTGAAGGTGGCCTCGCCGGTACTGGCCCCGTGCAGTGCCGGCGCCGGCGCGCGCGCGGCTTCGCGGTTGATCATGGTGCCGGTGCCGCGGCGGATGACCGCCTGGGGCGCGCCCTGGCTGTCACGGGCGGCATCGGCAGCCACTTCCGCCGCCTGGCCGGCATCGGTCGTGGACGTCAGGTTGCCTTTGCGCTGCACGTGCGGCGCGGACACCGTGCTGCAGCCAACCAGCAGCGCGAGGGCAAAGGACCAGGGAAGGAAACGCAGGTTCATGCATTCACTCTATCGGTTGGTGCCATCGCCCGGGGGCGGCGACGGTTGTTGCTGCTGTTGTTGCTGCAGCTGGCGGCGGCGGGCCTGGATGCGTTCGCGGATGGCCTGCATCTGCGCTTCGCTGGGACCGTTGGTGTTGGCGGGAGGCGTAGCGGCCGCCGGTGTGGCCGCCGGTGCTGCGCTGCCACCTGGCGGCTGCTGTGCCGTTGCTGCAGCGGCAGGCGGTGGCGGCGGAGCACCTGCCGGGGGCGGCACAATGATTCCACCCGCCGGCGGTGCACCGTTGGCGCCGCGCAGCACGGTGGGCGGCTCACCGCCCTGACCGTTGAACACCGCCAGCTCCAGCACCTGGTTGCCACCGGGACCGATCACAGTAGCCTGGCGTGGCGCCAGCGCGACCAGCTGCCAGCCATCAACGGCCTCACCATTGAGGCGCAGGCGCAGCGAGCGGTTCTGTTCGGTAGTGAAGGTGGCCATGCCGAAATCGCCGGTCAGCAGCACGCCGGTCAGGCGCAATGCGGCGCTGGCAGCGGGCTCGCTGCCACCAAGCAGATAGGGCTTTGGCTTGCGGTCCTCGGCGAACAACGGGCGCTCGCCGATCGCGCTGTAGCTGTCCGCACTGGCCATGCGTTCGGCGGCAAGCGACGGCAGGCCGGGCAGTGACGGCGCCGCATCGGCATTGCCATCGACGCCCGGCAACTGGCTGCCGAGGCCGAAGCCGGTGGCCAGCCAGACTGCTGCCGCCCAGCCCGCCAGGGCCAGCAGGAAACCGGTGCGCAGGCTGATCTGCTCAAGTTTCATCAGCCACCTCCTGTCCCTCGGCCGGTGCATCCGGTACCGGTGCAGCCACCGGTGCCGCTGCAGGCGGCTGCGGGGTGCCGGCCGGCCCGGTTGCGGGTGTTGGCGTGGCCCCTTCGGCCGCAGCGCCCGGCAGCAGATAGCCGGCCAGTTCGAAGGACACATCCAGGCCCAGCCCGGATTCGTTCGGCGATTGCTGGAAACGCTGTGCGATCAGGTTGAGGTTGTCGACGAACAGGCGCGGGCTGCCGGTTTCCAGGCTGTGCAGCACGGTGGCCAGTTCGGCCACGCCGCAACGCAGGCGTACCTGCATGGCGACGCGCACGAACTCGGCATCGCGACGGTTGTCGGTCAGCGGCGTACGGTTGCTGATGGTGCAGCTGCGGTTACCCGGGCTGGCCATCGCCACGGCATCCTGCAGCTTGCCACCCAGCGCGGCGGCGGCGGCTTCGGCGGTGGCTTCGCGCAGGAAGCCCGGCCGCTGCTGCAACGCTTCGCGGGTAGCGCGCAGGCGCTGTTCGATCTGCGGCTGCTGCTGCAGCTGCGCCTGTACACGCTGCTCGCGCTCGCGCAGGGCCGCGACATCGGCATCGATCTCACGCAGCGGCTGGGTGAACCAGGGGTGCACCAGCAACAGATAGGCCAGGCCGAGCACTGCCAGCAGCAGTGCCAGTGCCAGCCAGCGGTCACGGCGCGCGCTTGGCATCGGCATCGGCCGCCTCCCCTTCCGGAGCCGCAGCCGCCATCGGCTGCAGTTCAGCGGTCATGGTGAAACGGTCACGGCCACTGGCCGCACCGTCGGCCTGCAGCACGCCGGTCAGGTTGACCTTGCGCCACTGCGGCGCATCCTGCAGCAGCTGCACCAGCTGCGAGGCCTCGCGGCTGAGCCCGATCAGCTGCAGGTTGTTGTTCTCGATGGCCAGTTTTTCCAGGTAGGTGCCCTCCGGCAGGCGCCGGGTCAGTTCATTCCAGATTTCCACCGTGCCGGCGCGCTGGCTGCGCTGCTTTTCGAGGAACGCGGCACCGTCGATCAGCGCCTGCAGCTGCGCACGTTCGCTGGCCACGCCACGCGCATTGCGCGCGCTGCGTTCAACCTGGGCACGCAGTTCATCGGCGGCGGCGCGGCGGTTGTCGAGCAGCTGCAGGGCGGCCAGCACCAGCATCACCAGCGCGGCCAGGGCCAGCAGCAGGTTCCAGCGCCGCATCGGGTCCGGTCGCAGCTGGCGCTGCGCGGGCGGCAGCAGATTCACGTGCAGCGGATCGCCCTGCGCATCAATCGCGTCGACGGCGGCCAACGTATCGGCCCACTCGCCCACGCTGCCACGCCAGGCCTCCAGCTGGCGCAGCGGCCAGGCGATCAGTTCAACCTGCAACTGGCCTTCACCGGCGCTGCCCAGTTCACGCACGTCATAGCTGACCTGGCTGGATTCGAACGGTGTCTGCCGGTCGATCTCGAAGCCGACCACCGCGCGCAGGCGGTCGGCCGCCGCCGCCGGCAGGCGCAGATGGCGACGCAGCACTTCGCTGGCCGGCAACAGCCACACCCGCGGCAGGCTGCGCAGGCGCGGCTCCAGAACGCGGTCCAGTTCGGCCGGCGACAACGGCCACGGCAAGGTCGCCACCGCTTCGCGGCGTTCGCCGGCCTCACGCCAGATCTGCAGCTGGTCACCCTCGCGCAGCAGCAGCAGGCGCGCTTGTGCCCAACCCAGCGCCCACTGCCAACGTGCCGGCACCCACGCCAGCAGCGATTGCCGCCACCAGCGCAGGAAGCGGCCAGCGCCCGGGCCGATCCGGCCCTGAACCTGCCGCAGACTGTCCTGCCAAGCCGTCATCTTGCTGTCATTCCCTGCTCCCAGCGAAGCACTGTGTAGGACTGCCCGGGAACCCCGCCCGAGCCATTGCGAACCACTGCCTGCAACACCGACCGGCGTCCACTGCCGTCGATGACACGGGACTCGATACTATAGGTGCCACTGCTGCTGGCAAGCGTTGTCGCACCCGCAGCGGTATCGGCATCACGCTCCTGCTGGGCGCGCTGGGCCAGCACGGTGTCGGCATCCAGCCCCAATGCGGTCAGCACCGGTGCGCTGGCGAACTGCGGATCCGGGCGTGCCTGGCGGCTGTACAGGGTCAGGTGCGGCAGCATCTTCTGGTACAACGGCCCGGGCATGCCGAGCACCCGCTGCAGTTCGCCCAGGGTCTCGAAACGCTTGTTGCGCGGGCCATACGGCAACCCGGCCGCGGCATAGTCGGGCGCCTCGGCACCGCCACCGGGCTGCAGCAGACTGTCCTCGTCGCGCCAGTCGACGATGGCACCGGCCAGCTGCCGTGCGGCTCCTTCGTCTTCGCCCAGCGCCTTGAGGAAAGCGGTCAGCAGAGCCACATCGGCCAGATTCAGGTTGATCTTGCCGTTCTCGTCCAGCACCTTGATCTCGATGCTGGCGTCATCGAACGTCCAGCGATAGGTACGGCCATCGGCCCGCCACGGGGCCCGCTGCGGATCGGCGGACAGGCGCATCAGCGCGTATTCCAGGCCGGCCCGTGCACGCTCCTGGCCGCGCGCGTCGTCATCCAGCACCCGCTGCTGCAGGTGCTCGACCCGCGCGCTCAGTGCAAAGGCGCCGACCAGTGCAGTCATCAACGCGATCAGCCACAACACCAGCACCAGCGCGGCGCCACCCTGCCGGTTCATCGCGCACCTCCGCTGCCACCGGCACGGGGTGCGACCACCAGCACCGGCCAGGGCGCGCCCTTGGCCGGCACGATCTGTACTTCCACAAGCATCGGCAGGCGCCGCGTATCGTCCCAGCGCGGCAGCCAATCGGTCACCTGGCCGGTGCTGGCGTCAATGCCGCGATAGCGCAGTTGCACCGACTTCAGGCCGTCCACCAGCACTTCCGGTGGACGCGGCGGCGTTTCTGCGATGCGCTCGCCCTCCTGCAGCAGCACCAGGTCCAGCAGCAGGCGCTGCTGGCCACTGCGGCCGTCCACCTGCAACGCGTGCAGGTACGGTCCGCCGCGGCCGAGATAGCCGGGCAGGTCGGCGGCGAACAGCATGCGCTGTTCTTCGCCCTGGAAGAAGATCGGCTCACGGGTGGGGTCGGGTACTTCCAGCGGTGTGCGCAGCGCGCCGGCCAGCTGACGCCGCAGCAGCGCCTGCACCGCGCGCATGCGTTCGCTCTCGGCAGCGATCTGCTCGCCGCGCTGGCTGACCGCCATCGCCGAGCGCACGCTGGCGAACGCCAGGGCCAGGCCACCGGCCAGCAGCACCGTGGCCAGCATCACCTCGATCAGGGTGAAACCCGCAGCGCGCCGTTTCATCGCGCGCTCTCCAGATCCGGCGGCAACAGGCGCAGGCTGCGCCAGCGCAGCTGTTCGCGCTCGCTGTCACCCCAGCGCACCTGCAGCTGCAGCTCGGCCAGCCAGGGCGCACCCGGCGACTGTGACTGCACCACGCTACCTGCACGCGGCTCCACCCACGGCTGCACCTGCAGCTCCCAGTGATAGCGGCCCTGCTCCCAGTCGCCCTGCTGGCGGCCGACCTGCAGCGGCGTGGCGACTCCCGTCTCGGCCAGCAGCGACTGCGCATGCAGCACCGCGCGCGTGCGCAGCCCGGCCTCACGTACCTGCTTCGCACCACCGGACAGGCTGCCCAGCAGCAGCGTCAGCGCCAACCCGAGCAGGGCGAAGGCGATGATCACTTCCAGCAGGGTGAAGCCACGCGCACGCCGCTTCATTGCGCCCGCCATGGGCCGGAGCGCACTTCGCCGGTCAGCCAGCCAACATCGATGCGCCACTCGGCACCGTCGCGCTGCAGGCGGATGCGGCCGCCACTGGAACCACCATCGGGATGGAACTCGATCACGCCCTGCCCCGGTGCGGTGGCCAGCTGCGCGGCGCCTTCGAACTGCACCTGCAGCTGCGCAGGCACTTCACCCTGGCGTTGATTGGCACCTTCCCAGCGGCGTCGCGCCGGTTCAATCACGAAGCGCTGCGGTTCACCCCGGGTGATCGCCTGCGCGCGTACCACCCGCAGCTGGTTGGCGATGTCCTTGCCGGCACTGCGCAGTTGCATGCCGGCAAAGCCACGTGACAGGCCGGCAGCAGTGATCAGGCCGATCGCTGCAATCAGCGCGATCACCAGCAGCATTTCCAGCAGCGACAGGCCCGCTGCGCGCCTGCCGTGCAGGCGCGGGCGAGGCAGCCGGCGCGGCAGGAAATACGTCATGCAGGATCAAGGCTGGTAGCGGATGTCGGCGTCGACGCTGCTGCCGCCGGCCTTGCCATCCTTGCCGAGGCTGATCAGCTCGTACGGCTGGCCTTCACCCGGCGCACGGTATTCCAGCGCGTGGCCCCACGGATCGTTCAGGTCAGCCGGCTTGGCATACGGACCCAGCCAGCCGCCGACGCCCGCCGGTGCGGTCACCAGATCGTTGAGCGAGCCAGGCAGCTTGCCGGTATCGATCTGGTAGTTGTCGACCTTGGACGCGACGGTCTGCACCTGCGCCTTGGCGATGTTGGCCTTGCCGCGATCGGCGCCGCCCAGCACGCGGCTCGCGACCAGGGTCAGCACCGCACCGATCAGCACGATGACGATGATGATTTCCAGCAGGCTCATGCCTGACTGGTTGCGCGCGGCGGTGAAGGAAAGGCGGATCGGTCGACGGGAAGCAATCATGGTCGGTCCTTTCAGTTACGAAGTGTCGGGGTTGCGTAGGAATCCATCGTCAACCGATGGCATTGGTCAGGTCGTACAGCGGCACCAGCACGGCCACGATCACCGCACCGACCACCGAGGCCAGCACCAGAGTGATCGCCGGCACCATCGCTGCCAGCAGGCGGTCGATGCGGCGGGCACTGTCCTGTTCGAAGGTATCGGCCGCCTTCAGCAGCATGGTATCGAGTGCGCCGGATTCCTCGCCCACCTGGATCATCTGCAGGGCCAGCCGCGGGAACCGCTTGCCGCGCGACAGCGCCAGCGACAGGCCGGCGCCGTTCTTCACTTCATCCGCGGCGGCCTCGACATCGGCGGCCAGCGCGCGGTTGCCCAGCACGTTGCGGGCGATGCCCAGCGCGCCCAGCAATGGCACGCCGTTGCGCAACAGGGTACCCAGCGTGCGTGCCAGCCGTGCGGTTTCCAGTTCGCCCAGCAGTCGGCCGATGCCGCGCCGCTGCAGCAGCCAGCCATCCAGCGCCAGGCGGAACACCGGTTGCCGCGCCTTGCGTTCGAAGAACAGCGCCAGCACGGCGGGCACCACCAGCAGCAGCACCCACCAGTCGCGCACGAACAGGCCCAACTGCAGCACCGCGTTGGTGAACCACGGCAGCGCCACGTCCAGGCTCTCGTACATCTGCGCGAACTGCGGCACCACATAGCCGAGCAGGAACAGCAGTGCACCGCCCACCACCACCAGCAGGATGGCCGGGTACACCAGCGCGTTGATCACCTTGCCCTGCAGCGCACGGCTGCGTTCAAGGTAGTCAGCCAGCCGCTGCAGGGTGTCGTGCAGGCTGCCACCCGCCTCGCCGGCGCGCACCATGTTCACGTACAGGCGCGAGAACAGCCCGTGCTGACGCTCCAGCGCAGTGGACAGCGGCGCACCACCGCGCACCACGTCGCGGATGTCGGTGATCGCACGCCGCGAACGTTCGTCTTCCGGCAGGCCGAGCAGGATCGACAGCGCGCGGTCGAGTGGCTGGCCGGCACCGAGCAGTGTCGCCAGCTGCTGGGTGAACTGCAGCAGTGCCGCGCCCTGCAGCGGGCGTTGGCGGAACAGGTTGCGCCAGGTGCTGCCGCCGATCGCCCCGCCGTCAGCCAGCTGCGTCTCCATCGGAAGGTGGCCCTGGTCCTGCAGGCGCGCGACCAGCTCGGCCTCGCTGGCCGCTTCCATCTGCCCGTCGAAGATCTCGCCGTGCGTGTTGAGCGCCTTGTAGCGGTAGTTCGGCATGTCAGCCCCTGCGTCCTGCGCGCATCAGCTTTCCTCGGTCACGCGCAGCACTTCCTCGATGGTCGTCTGCCCGCTCAGCGCCTTGGACAGGCCATCCTCGTACATGGTGCGCATGCCGGCCTCGCGGGCGATGCGCTCGATCTCGCCCATGCCATCACGGCGCATCACCGCACGCCGCAGCGCGTCGTTCATCACCAGGAATTCCATGATGGTGGTACGTCCCAGGTAGCCGGTCGGTGCCAGCGCCGAGGGCTTCGGGCGGTACAGGTGGATCGGCCCCTGCGGCTGCAGGCGGCGCAGTTCGAAGCGTTCGATCTCCTCCGGCGAGGCTTCGTAGCGTTCGGCGTGGGTCGGTTCCAGCCGGCGCACCAGGCGCTGGGCGAGGATGCCGTTGATGGTGGAGGTGAGCAGATAGTCTTCCACGCCCATGTCGAGCAGGCGGGTGATGCCGCCGGCCGCATTGTTGGTATGCAGGGTGGACAGCACCAGGTGGCCGGTCAGCGCCGACTGGATCGCGATGCGCGCGGTTTCCAGGTCGCGCATTTCGCCGATCATGATGATGTCCGGGTCCTGGCGCACGATGCTGCGCAGGGCATTGGCGAAGTCCAGCCCGATCTGCGGCTTGGCCTGGATCTGGTTGATACCCTCGATCTGGTACTCGACCGGGTCTTCGACCGTGATGATCTTGACGTCGGCAGTGTTCAGCTGGCTCAGCGCGGTATAGAGCGTGGTGGTCTTGCCCGAACCGGTCGGGCCGGTCACCAGCAGGATGCCGTGCGGCTGTTCCAGCACCTTGCGGAACTGCGGCAGGAAGGCGTCGGTGAAGCCGAGGCGGTGGAAATCGAACACCACCGTTTCGCGGTCGAGCAGGCGCATCACCACGCTTTCGCCGTGCGCGGTCGGCACGGTACTGACGCGCAGGTCCAGTTCCTTGCCCTGCACGCGCAGCATGATGCGGCCATCCTGCGGCAGGCGGCGCTCGGCGATGTTGAGCCGGGCCATGATCTTGATGCGACTGATCACCGCCGCGGTGAGGTTGGCCGGCGGGCTTTCGCCCTCCACCAGCACGCCATCGACGCGGTAACGGACCTTCAACCGGCTTTCGAACGGTTCGACATGGATGTCCGAGGCGCGCAGCTCCACCGCGCGCTGTATCACCAGGTTGACCAGGCGGATCACCGGCGCTTCCGAGGCAAGGTCGCGCAGGTGCTCGATGTCATCCACCGCACCGCCCTCGCCATCGGCGGTCTCGACAATCGCGCCCATCGCACTACGGCCCTGGCCGAACCAGCGCTCGACCAGATCATCGATCTCGGCGCGCATGCCCAGCACTGGCGTCACCGGTACGCCCAATGCCAGCTGCACGGCCTGCTGCGGATAGGGATCGTGGGCATCGGCCAGCCACAGCCGCACGCCCTGTTCATCAAGCGCCAACGGGCACACATGGAACTGCTTGAGGAAGCGCAGCGACAGCGGCAGGCCCTCGGCCAGCCCCTGTGGCGGCGCCTCGGGCAGCTGCTTGCCTTCCAGCAGCGGCAGCCCCAGCACCTCGGCGCTGGCCTGCGCCTGGTCACGTTCGGAGACCAGCCCCAGCCGCACCAGCAGGCCGAGCAGGCTGCCACCGGCTTCGGCGTGCAGCGGCCGCGCCCGTGCCAGGTCGCCTTCCTTCAGCCGGCCACGCGCCAGCAACGCATCCAGGATGCGACCTTCGGCGGTGTCGGCGGCGGTTGCAGCAAGCGCGTTCACATGACTCTCCTGTCAATCGGTTCGACTTTAGCAGTTAAGCCATGATTTCCGCCGCCCCTGCGCCACCTTTCGTAAAAAGACGAAGCCCGTCACATGGGATGACGGGCTTCGGCCATTCAACTACGACAGTTCAAGCTTACTGCGTGGCGAGAATGCTCACCCCGCTGTAGGCCGCTTCACCCACCACCTTGATGTAGTAGGTGGCCGCCACCGGCTTGGTCACCCGCACTGTCTCGGAGGTGCCCGGACGGGTCGACTTGGCATCATTGTCGCTGGCACTGGGCTCACGGCCTTCAGCCACGTAGACCGAAACGTTGCCGGTGCCACCGTAGGTGATCACGCTGAACTGCTTGCCGGCAGCCGCTTCGAAGCTGTAGAGCCTGCTGCTGCCGGCTGCACCTGACAGGCCACCTATGGCCGCCTTGTTGGTCAGTGGCGTGGCCACCGGCCCGCAGTTCTCGGTGCACGGTTCTTCCAGTGCCTTGGCCAGCGCGGCCTTGGCATCGAGGATGCCGGTACCGATCGGGGTGGCCGCCGGAATGGCGACCGGGAACGGACGCGCGGTTTCCTTCAGCAGGGTGCGCATCGCCGCCGGGGTCAGCGGATCCTTGCCCTTGGCGATCAGCGCGCTCTGCACCAGTGCGGCAACGGCTGCCACATGCGGCGAGGCCATCGAGGTACCGCCCATGCCCATGTAGCCCGGCGTGCCCGATTCCGGCGTGGTAGCCGCATTGGAGCCGGTCTGCCAGATGTAGCCACCGGGATTGCCATCGACGCTGCCGCCACCGCCCGGGCCGGAAAGATCCACGCGGGTACCGTAGTTGGAGTAGTAGGTGATGCCGCCGGTGATGCGGGTGGCACCCACGGTCACCACGCCTTCGCAGCTGGCCGGCTGGTACTTGGACGCGTTGTCGGCTTCATTGCCGGCGGCCACCACCACCGTGGTACCGCGCGAGATGGCGCCGTTGATGGCGTCCTGGTAGGTGCTGGCACAGGCGCCACCGCCGCCCAGGCTCATGTTGATGATCTCGGCCGGATTGGTGTTGGCCGGGATGCCGGTCACCGTGCCACCCGATGCCCAGACCACCGCATCGGCGATGTCGGACAGGTAGCCGCCACACTTGCCCAGCACGCGCACCGGCAGCACCTTGGCCTTGTAGGCAACACCGGCCATGCCGACGCCGTTGTTGGTCTGCTCGGCCACGGTGCCAGCGACGTGCGTGCCATGCCAGGAACTGTCCTCGGCCAGCGAGCCGTCATAGCACTCGTTGTCGTTCTCGACCCAATCACCGTAGTCCTGCGCGCCCGGCACGCGATCGTTGGTCGGGCGCCGCGAGGTCTCCGCATCGCTGATGAAGTCGTAACCCTCCAGCAGGTTGCCGACCAGGTCCGGATGCTGCGGCAGGATGCCGGTATCGATCACCGCCACCACGATGCCCTCGCCCTGCGAGACATCCCACGCCGCCGGTGCGTTGATGCCGCCGACGGCGTTGTGCAGGTGCCACTGGTTCTGCTGGTAGAAGGGATCGTTCGGCACCAGCGCCGGCTGTACGTTGCCGGCACGCAGTTCGGTGCGGCGCAGCTTCACGTCGGCTTCGGCGTACTGCACCGACGGGTCGGCCTTCAGTTCCTTCAGCACGCGCTGCAGTTCGGCCGGGGCCAGGCGGCCCTGCACGCGGATCAGGTCCGCACCGGTAGCGAGCTTGCGTACCACCTGCGGGCCAAGGGTACTGGCACGTGAGGTACCGCCGGACAGGCTGGCCCGGGTCAGCGCCGACTGCACGGTGGACAGCTTCGCCGAGCGGTCGGTGGCGGCAGCAGCGCCGGCCCGGTACTTGACGATGATGCGCTCAGCACCCGGTTGGGCGGTGCTGGCCTGGCGCACCGGCTCACGGGTCGGCAGGCCGGCGGCGTGGACGGCACCGACGGCCGTCATCGACAGCACGGCGGCGGCAAGCACATTGATGCGAAGGTTCTGCTTCTTGATCACGTCGAAATTCCTCTTCTGGGTCATGGTTCGAACCAACACTGCGGCCATCATTCCTTGACGACTCCCGGCCGGCCCAGCCGGGATTGCCGTGACCTCCCCCCAGGCCCTCACTGCAGGTGCTGCGCCGGCGTGGGTGGCCGCCGGCGCGATGGAATGGCTTACCAGCCGAAACCGGCACCGACGCCGACCGAGCTGTCGTCACTGCTGAAGGCACCGCCGAAGGTGACCGTGGCGCGATCGCTGATCGCACGCTGGTAGCCCAGCGACAACGCCGATTCGCCGCCCTGGAAACCGATGCCGACGCCGACCCGGTTCTGGGTACGGATACCGGCAGCACTGGTGGCCATGTTGAGCATTGCAGCGCTCATCGCGCCCTGGCGGTCGATGCGGCGATCCATGTGGCGCAGGCGTCCGTCGATCTCGCCCTTGAACACATCGAAGCTGTCGGTGACAGCCTGGACGCGGCTGTCGGTGTAGCTGTTGGCCGTGGCCATGCCACGATCAAGCTGGCCCTTGTTGACCGCATCGGTAGCCGTGGTACCGGCCGCCACGTTGGTGACCTGGCGTTCGTTGCCCTCGCTGCCCACCGACACCGTGTTGGCCCGATCGGCGACCGAGCCCTGTCCCAGCGCTACAGCATTGGCGGCACTGGCATTCGCCCCCTGGCCGATGGCAGTGGACGAGGCACCGCTGGCGACGGCGCCATCCCCCATGGCGACGGCATTGAGGCCGCTCGCCGGGGTGCCGACCGGAATGCCGGCACCTGCTGCGGCGGCCGTCGGCGTGCCCTGCACGCGTGCGGTGCTGGCCGCTGCCGCATCCGCCGTCACAGGCGCATCGGCGGTGCTGGCCAACGAAGTGTCATCCAGCGAGGCGCTCATCGCGCGCAGGCTGGACGCACCGGCACGCGTGCCACCGGCGCTGCGGCGGTCGATCTCGCTGACCTTGCGGTCGAGTGCGCCCAGTGCATCGCCGACGTTGCTGTAGGTAGCACCCTGGATCACATAGTTCGGCGCCACGAACACACCCTGCATGCCGACGCTGGCACCACCGCCGAGGAAGCTGGCGGCATCGCTGAGCGACTGGAACAACTGGCCGCCGTTGATCGCCTGGCGGCTGCCTGCCGCAATGCTGCCGGCACCGACGTTGTCGATGGTGGTGCCCTGGAAGCCGGACAGGGTCAGGCGATCACGGCTGGCGTCGTCGTAGCCCACCGCGCTGGCCGCCGTGGTTTCAACGGTGGCGATGCGCGAATCGAAATCACCGACGCGGGTTTCCACTGCGCCCACGCGCTGGTTGGTGACGTTGAGCTGCGAACCGGTGATCGCATCGGTGCTGCCGGCGGCGATGCGGCCATCGGCCACATTGACGATGCGGCGCGTGGCCGGACCGTCGGTGCCGTTGCCACCACCGACCGACACCACGTTGGCATCGAGCGCTCGCGAACCCGCGCCGAGCGCGACCGAGTTGGCCCCCGTTGCACCGGCACTGGTACCCAGCGCCAATGCACCGTTGCCGATGGCCAGCGCATTGGCACCCAGCGCGTTGCTGCGTGCACCACTGGCGCTGGCTGCCGAACCGATGGCTGCGGCGTCGGTACCGCTGGCGCTGGCCGTGCCGTTGCCGGTGGCCTTGACGTAGCGCGCCGTGCCGTCTGCGGTGGCGGCAACGGCATCCAGCTGGCCACGGTTGACCGCATCGGTACGCTCGGTACCGGCGGCGACACGGGTGATCTGGCGATCGCTGCTGGCACTGCCAACCGACACGGTGTTGGCACGGTCGGCAACCGAACCAGCACCCAGCGCGACGCTGCCGGCAGCGCTGGCATTGGCGCTGACACCGACCGCTGTCGCATTGGCGCCGGTGGCCTTGCTGCCATAACCGACGGCGGTGCCAAGACGGCCGCTGGCATCGGCGTAGCTGCCGATGGCCGACGCGCCGTCAGCCGAAGCACTGGCGCGGAAACCATTGGCCTGCGACTGCGTGCCGCTGGCGGTGGCCTGCGCACCGCTGGCGGTGCTGTAGGCGCCCTTGGCCTGGGCGCCGGCACCGGTGGCGCTGGCACCCAGCTCACTGGCACTGGCGCCACTGCCGAGGGCGACGCTGTCGACACCGCTGGCCTGCGCCGTGTTGCCCAGTGCAGCGGCATTGTTGCCGGTAGCCAGCGCATCGAAGCCCACCGCGGTGGCATTGGCCGCCATCGCGTTGGCTCCGCTGCCCAGTGCGGTGGCGCCGTTGCCGATGGCGTTGGCCGCATTACCGGCAGCCAGTGCGTTGTCACCATCCACCAGTGCACCGGCCTCGCCATCGGCATTGCCGCTGGCCTGGAACTGGCGGCTGGTCTTGTCGGCGACACTGGCCACTGCATCCAGCTGGCCCTTGTTCACCGCATCGGTGGCTTCGCTGCCGGCTGCGACATGGGTCACCTGGCGCTCGCTACCGGTCTTGCCGACAGCCACGGTGTTGTCACGGTCAGCCTTGGAACCGGCGCCCAGCGCGACGCTGTTGCTGCCATTGGCGGTGGCGTTGGCACCCAGTGCGGTGGCGCTGCCGCCTGCCGCCCACGAGTTCCAGCCGATCGCCGTGGCGTAGTCTTCGGTGGCCCAGGCGCCTGCGCCGAACGCTGCCGCACCGGTGCCACTGGCACGCGACGGGATCAGGCCGAAGAAGGTGCTGCCACCGATCGCCACGCTTTCTTCGCCACTGGCTTCGCTGGACTGACCCACGGCAACGGCGCCGGTACCGGCCGCAGCGGCACCGAAGCCGACTGCCGTGGTGTTGGCACCACTGGCTGCCGAGCCGTAGCCCAATGCCGTGCCGAGCCGACCGCTGGCTTCGGCATAGCCGCCGACGGCGGTGGTGCCATCGGCCGACGCCGCGCTGCGGAAGCCACTGGCCAATGCCTGGGTGCCGCTGGCATTGGCTTCGGCGCCGCTGGCGGTGCTGTACGCACCACTGGCCTGCGCACGCGCGCCGGTGGCACTGGCGCCCAGTTCACTGGCACTGGCACCACTGCCCAGCGCCAGGCTGTCTTCGCCGGTGGCCTGTGCCGTGCTGCCCAGAGCAGCCGCGTTGTTGCCGGTGGCCAGCGCATCGAAGCCTACCGCCGTGGCGTTGGCCGCGATCGCGTTGGCACCACTGCCGAGCGCGGTGGCACCGTTGCCGATGGCATTGGCGGCGTCACCTGCGGCCAGCGCATTGTCACCCTCGACCAGCGCCCCGGTTTCGCCATCGGCATTGCCGCTGGCCTGGAACTGCTTGCTGGTCTTTTCCGCCGCAGCGGCCACCGCATCGAGCTGGTTCTTGTTGACCGCGTCGTTGCCCTGGGTGCCGTCGGCCACGTTGGTGATCTGGCGGGTGTTGCCACCGCCACCCACCGATACGGTGTTGTCGCGGTCGGCAATCGAGTCCGCACCCAGCGCCACGCTGTTGGCACCACGCGATTCGGCGGCGTTGCCCAGTGCGGTGCTGTTGATGCCCCCCGACCAGGCACCACCACCCACCGCAGTGGAGTAGTTGCCCGAGGCCTCGGTGGCCAGCACGCCGAACAGCGAGCCGCCGACGGCGACACTGTTGGTGCCGGTGGCCAGGCTGCCCTGGCCGGTGGCGGTGCTGTAGGCGCCGGACGCTTCCGAGTCGCCACCCACTGCCACACTGCTGGAACCGGACGCATTGGCGAAATTGCCGAACGCCGTGGCATTGAAGGCCGATGCCTGTGCATAGCCACCGATGGCGGTGCTGTAGCCACCGGTGGCTTCGGCACCGATACCGAACGCCGCTGACGCCGTGCCGCTGGCCACGCTTTCGCTACCCACGGCGGTTGCCGCGTCACCGCTGGCATTGCTGAAGTAACCCACAGCTACGGCTTCTTCGCCAGAGGCTTCGGACAGCACGCCGGTAGCGGTACTGCCGGCACCGCTGGCGATACTGGCCGCACCGAACGCTGCACTCTGCTCGCCGCTGGCCTCGCTTTCCGCACCGTGCGCGGTGGCGTACTCGCCGGTGGCCTGTGCGTTGGCGCCGACGGCGCTGGCATTGGCTGCGCTGGCAAGGGCATTGAAGCCCACCGCCTGCGCATTGTTGGCCAACGCATTGGCGCCGCTGCCCAGCGCAGTGGCGCCATTGCCGATGGCATTGGCCGCATCACCGGCGGCCAGTGCGTTGTCACCGTCCACGAGCGCACCGGCTACGTCATCGCCGTTGCCGCTGGCCTGGAAGAAGCGGCTGGTGGTTGTCGCCGTGGTCGCAACCGCATCCAGCTGCGCCTTGTTCACCGCATCGGTGGCCTGGGTGCCGGCGGCGACGTTGGTGACCTGGCGTTCGTTGCCGGCGCTGCCCACCGACACCGTGCGCGCGCGATTGGCGACCGAACCGGCGCCCAGCGCGACCGTGTTGCTGGCGCTGGCATTGCTGCCGGCACCGAGCGCGATGGCACTTTCACCACCGGCCACCGTATTGGTGCCGATGGCGATGCTGTTGATGCTGTTGCCCAGCGCCTGGAAGCCCAACGCCACGCTGTTGTCGCCATAGCCGAAGGCGCCGCGACCGACAGCGGTGGAGCTGGCACCGTTGGCCCAGCTGTTGTAACCGATGGACGTTGCGCCGCTGCCGCTGGCCCAGGCCGCGTTGCCGAACGCCGACGCGTTGGTGGCAGTCGCCCATGCACCCGAACCGAATGCCGCGGCGCCACTGGCGGTGGCCCAGCTGTATCCACCGACGGCGGTGCTGTCATCGCTGCTGGCGAACGCGCTGTCGCCGACTGCAACCGCATAGCTGCCGGTGGCGCGTGACTTGCCGCCTGCGGCGAAGCTGTTGTCACCACTGGCCTTGGCAGCATTGCCGAATGCGCTGCTGGCAGCCCCGGTGGCCTGTGCGCCGCTGCCGACTGCGGTGGCATCGGCAACGGCGGTGGTGCCGACCTGTTGTGCCTTGCCGTCGGCACCGATGATCGGCTGGTTGAATTCATCATAGGCCTGGCCGAGGCCACCGATGGCAACGCCACCATTGCCGGTGGCAGCACTGTTGCGGCCTACCGCCACACTGTCATCGCCGATGGCCGACGCGGCGGCGCCATGCGCAACGGCGCCGGCACCGATCGCATTGCTCGAGGAACCGACGGCGATGGCGCCCTCGCCATCAGCCAGTGCGCCGGCGTCACTGCCCGCCTCCGGCTGCGCCTGGAAGAAACGAGCGGTGGTGTCGGCGGTGCTGGCCACGGCATCCAGCTGCGCCTTGTTCACCGCATCAGTAGCTTCGCTGCCGGCGGCAACGCTGGTGATCTGCCGCTCGTTGCCGGCACTGCCCACCGCCACGCTGTTGGCGCGCACCGCTTCGGAATTCGCGCCGAGCGCGACGCTGTTGGCGCCGCGTGCGGTGGCGTAGTAGCCCACGGCAGTGCTCTGCGCGCCACTGGCCCAGGTCTGAGCGCCGAGGGCACTGGCGTTCTCGCCCGGTGCATAGGCGAAGTAGCCAACGGCAGTGGCTTCGGCACCGGAGGCCTCGCTCAGGCTGCCGTTGGCCACCGCGCGATCGCCACTGGCAATGGCGCCCGCGCCGACGGCGGTCGCGGCTTCGCCACTGGCCTGGGTCTGCACGAAGAAGCCCAGGCCGGGAATCAGATCGGCCGGGCCGCCGATGGCGACGCTGCTGGTGCCGGTGGCATTGCTCTGCGTACCCAACGCGGTGGAGTAATCACCGATGGCATTGGCCACCGCACCGAACGCCGACGCTTGTGCGCCGGCAGCATAGGCACCCACGCCGTAGGACGACGCGGCAAAACCGCTGGCTTCAGCGCTGGCACCGACGGCAGTGCCACCGACGCCGGCGCTGGTGGCGCCGGTTTCCACCGGTACGCCACCGCTGGTGATCAGCGGGTTGCCGTTGGCGTCCACCGCAGCACCGCCCACGGCAACACTGCCCGGGCCGTTGGCCTGTGCGTTGTTGCCGAACGCTGCACTGTTCTGGCCCGAGGCCAACGCGTTGTTGCCGACGGCGGTCGCGTTCTGCGCGACGGCGCCAGCACCAGCGCCAACTGCAGTAGCACCGTTGCCGATCGCGTTGGCGGCCTCGCCTGCAGCCAGTGCGTCGTCGCCCTCGGCCAGCGCACCGGCATCACTGTTGCTGCTGCCGGTGGCCTGGAAGCGCTTGGCGGTGGCATCGGCCACGGCGGCAACGCCCTTCAACTGGCCGACGTTGACCGCATCGTTATCTTCCGTACCGGCAGCCACGCTGGTGATCTGGCGGGTCAGGCCGTATTCGGAGGCACCGACGGACACGGTATCAACGCGGTCGGCCAGCGAGCCGGCACCGAGCGCCACGCTGCCGGTGGCCACCGCAGCGGAGTTCGAGCCCAGCGCCGTGCTGTATTCACCGACGGCGGTGCTGAATGCACCCACTGCAATCGACGCTTCGTTGGCGGCGGTAGCGCCGCGACCGAGCGCGGTGCTGCCCGGGCCCATCGCAACGGCACCGCCGCCGACGGCCGTCGCACCATCAGCGGTGGCTTCGGACAGTGCACCGAGTGCGGTAGCCGCGCCGTTTTCGCTGGCCGCGGTAGCGCTTGCGCCAACCGCGGTGTCGCCGAGACCGAATGCCGCGGCGCTCTGCCCGACCACGACGCTGGCATCGCCGAGCGCGAGTGCGCCCTGGCCGAAGGCGCTCGCGCCGATGCCAGCGGCGATGGCCTGCGTGCCGACTGCCGTGGTGGCGTTGGCCAGCGACTGTGCGCCGGCACCCGCCGCCAGAGCGCCCTGCCCGTCGATCTTCGCCGCGTCGCTGTCATCGCCAGCGCCGTCGGCCTTGAAATAACGGTTACCGTCTGCGGCGACGTCGGCCAGCGCGGCCTGCGTTGCACGCGCCTGCGCATCGAGCTGCGCCTTGTTCACCGCATCGGTGGCCTGGCTGCCTGCGGCAACATTGGTGATCTGCCGTTCCTTGCCGGTGTCACCGACGGACACGGTGTTTGCACGGGTGGCCTTGGAGCCGGCGCCGAGCGCCACGCTGTTGGCAGCACTGGCGCTGCTGTTGCTGCCGATCGCCACCGCGTTGCTGCCCTTGGCCGTAGCCGTGCCTTCGATCAGGCACTTTTCGAGCAGCTTGCCGCTGAATGCGACGCAGGTGGCGCTGCCGCCGATCTGCACCGACTGTGCCGCAGCGATAGCGCTCATGCCCAATCCCAATACCAGGCCCAGTGCCATCGCCAACCGTGCGGGCGCAGCCTGCGTTGCATCGCGGCGCTGGTCGACGACCCCGCCGCTGCTGCCGGAGGAGGCCAGTTCCGAGGCCACCACCAACTGACCCAATGCTTTGTTCCAGACCTTGCGATAAATCCGATTCATCGGTACGGCTCCTGATTGGACTGGTTTTGGGCAAAGCAACGCCACCGCTGGGCTTTCCGGCCCAACGTCCCCTGGGGGCGTTTATTCGCGTGATTTACTGCGGGGTATTGCCGAACGGCGCGCAGCGACAGAAAACCGAGCGCGTGCGCCAAGCGGTTACTGCGAAATGAATGATTCTGAAACGGGGTTCAAGTGTTAACGGCAACTTTGCAGATCGTCAAGACTTTGACACGGCAAATCCTATTGCCGTGAAGCACATCACTATTTCACCTGTTTATGAAATGATTTTGTTATGCATGCGTGACGATTCCTCGACGCATGAAAATGCATGTAACTAGCGGTCACAACTGGAGTTTCAATCGCGCAAAGAAAAACCCGCCGATCAACGGCGGGTTTTTCCATACGCGTTGGCATTGAGGCCTGCGCGATGCAGTGCGATCAGCCGCACCACACCCGCGCGTTGCGGAACATGCGCATCCACGGCGAATCGCCCTGCCACTCGGCCGGGGCCCAGCTCATGTTGAGCGCGCGCGGGGTGCGTTCCGGGTGCGGCATCATGATGGTGACACGGCCGTCGGTGCTGGTCAGGCCGGTGATACCGTCCGGCGAACCGTTCGGATTCAGCGGGTACTGGCTGGCGACGTTGCCATTGCCATCGATGTAGCGCAGCGAGACGCGCGCGGCGGCCTGGTCGACGGCGTTGTCGAACACCGCTTGGCCTTCACCATGCGCCACCGCCACCTGCAGGCGTGATCCGGCCATGCCACGCAGCAGGATCGACGGCGATTCCACCACCTCCAGCAGTGCAGTGCGGGCTTCGAACTGCTCGCTGGCGTTGCGACGGAACTGCGGCCAGTGCTCGGCACCGGGGATGATGCCCTTCAGCTGGCTCATCATCTGGCAGCCGTTGCACACACCCAGCGCGAAGCTGTCCTCGCGGGCGAAGAACGCAGCAAAGGCATCACGCAGCGCGCTGCGCTCCAGGATCGAGGTCGCCCAGCCACGGCCGGCACCCAGCACGTCGCCGTAGCTGAAGCCACCGCAGGCGACCAGGCCGGTGAAGTCCTGCAGCGCCACGCGGCCTTCGATGAGGTCGCTCATGTGCACGTCGAACGCGCGGAAGCCTGCACGTTCGAAGATATTCGCCATTTCGATCTGACCATTGACGCCCTGCTCGCGCAGCACGGCCACGCGCGGACGCGCACCGGTGCTGATGAACGGAGCGGCCACGTCTTCGTTGAGGTCGAAGCTGAGCTTCGGCTTCAGGCCCGGCGCCGTGAAGGCGCGGGCAATCTCGCGCTCGGCGTCGGCGTTGGCCGGATTGTCACGGCGCTTCTGCATGGCATGGGTGACCGACCACCAGGCATCGAACAGCGCGTCCCAGCGCCATTCAGCCAGGTTCTCGCCGCCCAGCGACACGCGCACCACCGGTGCGGTGGTCGGCTTGGCGATGCGCTGCGCGCATTCGGTCAGGGCATGGCGCTCGACCAGGTCGGCGAAGGCAGCGCGGTCTTCGCGCGCGATCTGCACCACTGCACCCAGTTCTTCGTTGAACAGGCTGCGGAACGGATCATCGCCCCAGGCATCGAGGGTGATGTCCAGGCCCAGGCGCGAAGTGAAGGCCATTTCGCACAGTGCGGCGAAGGCACCACCGTCGCTGCGGTCGTGGTAGGCAAGCAGCAACCCGGACTGGCGCGCATCGCGGATCAGTTCGAAGAAGCCACGCAGGCGCTGCGGGTCATCCAGGTCCGGCGCGGCGCCGGCGAAGGCCGGCAGGTCGCCATGATCGGCATGCACCTGGGCAAGGATCGAACCACCGAGGCGCTGCTTGCCGGCGCCGAGGCCGATCAGCCACAGCTCGCTCTCGACTTCGCGATCGAGCAGCGGGGTCAACTGCTGGCGCACGTCGGCGACCGGCGCGAACGCGGTGATCACCAGCGACACCGGCGACACGCTCTTGTGCGCCTCACCCTGGTCGTGCCACTGCGCCTGCATCGACAGCGAGTCCTTGCCGACCGGGATGCTGATGTCCAGCTGCGGGCACAATTCCATGCCCACCGCCTTCACCGCGTCGTACAGCAGCGCATCTTCGCCCGGGTGGCCGGCAGCGGCCATCCAGTTCGCCGACAGCTTGATCTCGTCCAGCGCATCGACCGGCGCAGCGCACAGGTTGGTCAATGCTTCACCCACCGCCATGCGTGCCGACGCTGCGGCATCCAGCAGCGCCAGCGGGGTGCGCTCGCCGAGCGCCATGGCTTCACCGGCCACGCCGTTGAAGTCGGCCAGGGTGATCGCCACGTCGGCCACCGGCAACTGCCACGGGCCGACCATCTGCTCGCGCGCGGTCAGGCCACCAACGCTGCGGTCGCCGATGGTGACCAGGAAGTTCTTCGAGGCCACCGTCGGGTGCGAAAGCACGCGCAGACCGGCTTCCTGCAGGTCCAGGCCGCCGGTCTTCAGCGCCGGCCAGCGCGGTGCCGGCGGGTGCGCAGTGTCGCGGTGCATCTTCGGCGGCTTGCCGAACAGCACGTCCATCGGCAGGTCGATCGGCGCATCGGCCGGAATGTTGCCCGGAACAGCACCGTAGGCCACCACCAGGTGTTCTTCGGCGGTGGCCACGCCGACCGCGGCGAACGGGCAGCGCTCGCGGGCACACAGTGCGGCGAACTCGGCCAGGCGCTCCTGCGCGACACCGAGCACATAGCGTTCCTGCGACTCGTTGCACCACAACTGCATCGGCGACAGCGACGGGTCGTCGGTCGGTACCTTGCCCAGATCGATGATGCCGCCGACCTTGGAGTCGTGCAGCAGCTCGGGGATGGCATTGGACAGGCCACCGGCACCGACGTCATGGAAGAACTTGATCGGGTTGTCGGCACCCATCGCCACGCAGCGGTCGATGACCTCCTGGCAGCGGCGCTCCATTTCCGGGTTGTCGCGCTGCACGCTGGCGAAGTCCAGGTCCTCGGCGCTTTCACCGGAGGCCACCGAACTGGCGGCACCGCCGCCGAGGCCGATCAGCATCGCCGGGCCGCCGAGCACGATCACGGCGTCGCCATCCTGCAGCAGGATCTTGTCGACCTGCACGCGGTCGATCGCACCGAGGCCACCGGCCAGCATGATCGGCTTGTCGTAGGCACGCACCAGGTCGGCGCCTTCCGGCAGCTCGAAGCTGCGGAAGTAGCCGAGCAGGGCCGGGCGGCCGAACTCGTTGTTGAATGCAGCGCCGCCCAGCGGGCCGTCGGTCATGATTTCGAGCGCCGGCGCCATGCGCGGGTTCAGCGCGCGCGGCGCCTCCCACGGCTGCGGCAGCTCGGGAATGCGCAGGTGCGAGACCGAGAAGCCGCTCAGGCCGGCCTTCGGCTTGCCACCGCGACCGGTCGCGCCTTCGTCGCGGATCTCGCCGCCGGCGCCGGTCGAGGCGCCCGGGAACGGAGCGATCGCGGTCGGATGGTTGTGCGTTTCCACCTTGATCTGGAACGCGCTGGGCACGCTCGGCTCGCTGCGGTACTCGCCGCTGGCCGGGTCCGGGCGATAGCGCGACGCCGGATGCCCTTCGATCACTGCGGCATTGTCGCTGTACGCGCTGAGCGTGTGCTGCGGGGTCTGCTGGTGGGTGTTCTTGATCATCCGGAACAGCGAGCGGTCCTGCTCCTGGCCGTCGATGGTCCAGCTGGCATTGAAGATCTTGTGGCGGCAGTGCTCGGAGTTGGCCTGCGCGAACATCATCAGTTCCACGTCCGACGGCGAACGACCCAGCGCGCTGAAGCGCTCGCGCAGGTAATCGATCTCGTCCTGCGCCATGGCCAGACCGAGGCGCTGGTTGGCGGCCTCCAGCTGGTCCACCGGCACACGCTCCAGTTCGCCCCGGGCCGGAGTCGAGAACAGGGCCTGACCCTGCTCGACGTTCTCCAGCACCGACTGCGTCATCGGGTCGTGCAGCGCCTTGACCAGCGCCTGCTGGGCGGCGGCATCGGCCGGCCAGCCCTGCACATCGAGGCGCAGGCCACGTTCGACCCGGCTGACCGGCTGCCCAGCACCGCGCACCAGTTCGGTGGCCTTGCTCGACCACGGCGACAGCGTGCCCAGGCGCGGCACCACGATGCGGCTGACCGCACCGTCAGCGACCGCCTCGGACTGCGGGCGGGCTTCCAGGATGCGGCACAGAGTATCGACGTCGGGGGCGGCAGTGCCCTCGGCCTGCACGAAGTAGACGTGCCAGGCACCGCTGATGCGCAGGGAGGGAGCGATGGACTGCAGGCGGGATTCAAGACGTTCGCGGCGGAACGGCGACAGGGCGGGCGCGCCCTCGAGGACCATCATGTCCGGGGAACCGTAGTTGGGAAACGGGCCCGACATTGTACCGGAAGCGGCGGATGGGCTCTGGCCGGGCGGCGCCCGGCACCCGCAGAGGCGCCCAAGCCAAGGCCACAGCCAGAGCAAGGGCAAAAGCCACAGCAATAGCGGGTTTCCTGTGGGATGGCGGGGTGGGTCCGGTTGCGGGGGACGCCGTAAACCCATCCATGGGGGCTTGGTCGCGGCATCCATGCCGCTCACACCCCCGCAACCGGACCCACCCCGCCTTCAACAATTTCCCGCGATCTGCGGTAGATCCACACCATGCGTGGATGCTCTGCGGTAATGCCGGCCGCTGGCCGGCAACCAGGGAACATCAGAAATCACGCATTGAAGAGCGAAGCGACCGGCTTTTGCTTTTGCTTTTGATTTTCTGTTCTGTCTTCCGTGGCTGGCCGCACAGGAACCTGTCAGAGGCCGGGTGGGTGGGGTCAGGCGGAGTGTCCGCGGCATGGATGCCGCGGCCAAGCCCCCATGGACGGGTTCACGGCGTCCCCGCCTGACCCCACCCACCCGGCCAAACCTCAGAAACCCGCTTTCAGCGACCCACCCCAGCCACGAGGGGGCTCCGCCGATGGCTACCGACCGCGCGCAGCGCCGCTCTCCGCCCGAATCCCCGAACCATGCACTCGCTCACGGATTGACCACGCAATTGATGACAACGTTGTCCCTACCTGGCGCCGGACTCTCTCCCCGGCCTCCCAGGTACCTCCGTCCGTCCCCCTCCGTCGCCTTCCCGGGCGATGTCCGGACCTGCGTTACGTGCGGCGCCATCCGGGCCCGCGCGCCAACCGATCGATCGGAGACACACCATGTACGACCCGCTTGTGCTGAGTGCCGATGTCCGCAGTGCCGAACGCTCCCTCCACCGCTGTCGCCCGCGCCGTCTGGCCTGGCTGCTGGCCCTTGCCGGGGCCGTTGCCCTGCCCGGCCTGGCGCAGGCCGCCAGCTGTGCCGGGGTGGCCCAGTGGGACCAGGCCAAGATCTACCGGGCCGGCGATACCCTGCAGAAGGGAGGCGTCCTCTATCGGGCGAACCAGGACATCTGGAACGCGCCGCCGGACCATCCGGCCGGTGCGCCCTACTACACCAACCTCGGTGCCTGTGATGGCAGCGGCAGCAACCAGCCGCCGGTGGTCAGCCTGACCTCGCCGGCCAATGGCGCCACCTTCAGCGCCGGCAGCACGGTCAACGTGACCGCCAATGCCAGCGATGCGGACGGAAGCGTCGCCAAGGTCGAATTCTTCCGCGATGGCAGCTCGCTGGGCGTGGCCACCAATGCGCCGTATGCGGCCAGCTGGGCCAATGCCAGCGCCGGCAGCCACACCCTTCGCGCAGTAGCCACCGACAACAACAACGCCACCGCCAGCACGGCGACCATCAGCATCACCGTCAACGCCGCCAGTGGCGATACCACCGCGCCGAGCGTGCCGGGCGGGCTGGCGGTCGGCACCCGCACCGCCAACAGCATCGCGCTGAGCTGGAGCCCCTCCACCGACAACACCGGCGGCAGCGGCCTGGCCGGCTATGACGTGTACCGCAACGGCAGCCTGGTCGGCTCGCCGTCCAGTGCCAGCTATGTCGATGGCGGGCTGACCGCGTCGACCACCTACCGCTACCGCGTGCGCGCCCGCGACAACGCCGGCAATGCGTCGGCACAGGGCACCGAAATCAGCGCCACCACGCTGGCCGGCAATGGCGGCGGCACCGGCAAGCGGGTCATCGGTTACTTCACCCAGTGGGGCATCTACGGCCGCAACTACCGGGTCAAGAACATCGACAGCAGCGGTTCGGCCGCGCGCCTGACCCACATCAACTACGCCTTCGGCAACGTGCGCAACAACCGCTGCGAAGTGGGCATCACCCAACCGTCGGATCCGAACAGCGGTGCCGGTGGCGACGCCTTCGCCGATTACACCAAGGCCTTCAGCGCCGCCGAGAGTGTCAGTGGCAGCGCCGATACCTGGGACCAGCCGCTGCGCGGCAACTGGAACCAGCTCAAGCAGCTCAAGGCCAAGTACCCGGGCATGAAGGTGCTGATCTCGCTGGGTGGCTGGACCTGGTCGCGCGGCTTCTCCAGCGCGGCGCGCCCGGAAAACCGCCAGGCCTTCGTCGCCTCGTGCATCGACGCTTACATCAAGGGCAACCTGCCGGTGACCGACGGTGCCGGTGGCGCCGGTGCCGCGCTGGGCGTGTTCGACGGCATCGACATCGACTGGGAATACCCGGTGGCGTGTGGCATCGAATGTGGCAAGCCGGAAGACAACGCCAACTTCACCGCGCTGATGGCCGAATTCCGCCGCCAGCTCGATGCGGTGCGCCCGGGCCTGTTGCTGACGGTGGCGGTGGGCGCCGGCATCGACAAGATCCGCGTCACCGATCCGGCCGCGTACCACCCGTATCTGGACTACATCAACGTGATGACCTACGACTTCCACGGCGCGTGGGATGCGAAGACCAATCACCAGTCGGCGCTGTTCGATTCACCCAATGATCCTTCGACCGGCGACCAGAAGCTGTACAACAGCAACGACGCCATCGAGGCCTTCATCAGCCGTGGCGTGCCTGCAGCCAAGCTCAACCTGGGCATTGGTTACTACGGGCGTGGCTGGACCGGTGTGGCCAACGCCAACAACGGCCTGTACCAGACCGCGACCGGCGCCGCCCCGGGCACCTACGAGGCCGGCATCGAAGACTGGAAGGTACTGAAGAACCTGGCGTGGCCGGGCTACACCGACAACACCGCCGGTGCCACCTGGATCTACAACGGCAGCACGTTGTGGAGCTTCGATACCCCGGCCAACATCACCCGCAAGATGGGTTACGTGAAAACCCAGGGCCTGGGTGGCGCGTTCGTCTGGGAGTTCAGTGGTGACGATGCGCAGGGCACGCTGACCAAGGCGGTCAGTGACGGCCTGCAATAAGAAAAAAGCCGGGGGTGCGACACGCATCCCCGGCTTCGCTCGCATGATGCATCCGCCGAGCATGGCCCGGCGGTGTCCTGATCAGCGCTTGGCCGACAGCTTTTCCAACGCGGCGCGCAGCTGCGCCGGCGGCAGGTAGCCGCCCAGCTGGGTACCGTCCGGGGCGAAGATCGCCGGGGTACCGTTCACGCCCAGCTGCTGGCCCAGTGCGTACTGCATCGCCACCGGGTTGGTGCAGTTCTTGGCCGGCACGCTGCCACCTCGCTTGGCGCTGGTCAGCGCCTGGCGACGATCGGCCGCACACCAGACCGAGATCATGTCGGTGTAGTCCTTGCTGCCCAGGCCCATGCGCGGGAACGCGAGGTACTCGACACTGATGCCGTTGCGGTTGAGCTCGGCGATGTCCTGGTGCAGCTTGCGGCAGTAGCCACACTCGATGTCGGTGAACACGCTGATGGTGTACTTGGCATTGGGCGCAGCGAACACGATGCGGTCGCCGTGGTTGGCCTTGGCCAGCAGGTCGCGGCGGTAGCCCAGCAGGCCCTCGCTGTTGGCCGGGCCCTTGGCGCGGGTGTCGTAGGGCTGCGACTGGAACAGGTAGCGACCGTCATCGGACACGTACAGCAGCTGGCCGGAGACCACCACTTCGCGGAAACCGGGGAACGGCGCGGCGCCGATGTAATCCACTTCGAAACCTGGATTGAGCGCGGTCAGCGCGGCACGCACGGCCTGGTCGGCCGAGCCGTTGGCAGCCGGGCTGGCAGCCTTGGCCGCAGCAGCGGTAGCGGGTGCCTTGGCGGCCGGCGGGGCCGGCTGGGCGCAGGCAGTCAGGCTGAGCGCACCGAACACGGCGGCGATGGCAAATCGGAGCATGGAGCGGTCCGCAGCAGAAGAAGACCCCGGATTCTGACACAGCCACCTGTACCGGGCCGCGACATTGCGCACGGCCCGGGGCCCGGGTTCAGGCCCCCGCTCAGCCGCGCGGGTGATGGCGGGCGTGCAGTTTCTGCAGGTGTTCGCGCGCCACCAGCGTGTAGATCTGGGTGGTCGATAGCGAGCTGTGCCCCAGCAGCATCTGCAGCGCGCGCAGGTCGGCACCGCGGTTGAGCAGGTGGGTGGCGAAGCTGTGGCGCAGGCCATGCGGGCTGATCCGTGCCGGATCGATGCCCGCCACCTGCGCGTGGCGCTTGACCAGATGCCAGAACGCCTGGCGGGTCAGCGCATGCAGCGTCGGCTCTACAAACAATGGGGTCTGCCCATCGGCCAAGGCCTGCACCTTGCCCTTGCCGACCAGCAGCGGCCGCGACTGCTGCAGATAGCGCTCCAGCCAATGCTGCGACTCCTCGCCCAACGGCACCAGCCGTTCCTTGCTGCCTTTGCCGGTGACCCGCAACACCCCCTGACGCAGGTTGACCGCCGTGGCCGGCAGCAGCACCAGCTCGCTCACGCGCAGCCCGGCGGCATACATCAGCTCCAGCATGGCGCGATCGCGCAGGCCCAGCGGGCTGTCGATGTCCGGCGCCGCCAGCAGTGCGTCGATCTGGCTTTCGGCCAACGCCTTGGGCAGCAGCCTCGGCAGCTTCGGCGGATCCAGCAGTGCACTGGGGTCCTCGCTGCGATCACCCCGGCGCAGACCATCAGCGAAGAACGCGCGCAGCGCCGACAGCAGGCGCGCGTTGCTGCGCGGCGACCAGCCATGCCGGGTACGCCACGCCAGGTAGTCGAACAACCCGGGACGTTCGATGCCGGCCAGGCCACCCTCGCGCCCATCGATCCAGCGTGCCAACCCTTCCAGGTCGCGCCGGTAGCTGTCGAGGGTGGCGCGGGCCAGGCCGTTCTCGGCCCAGATCGCATCGAGGAACCGCTGGATGCGCAGGCTGTCATCGGCCCGGAGCTCGGGCAGTTGCTGCACCAGCTGGCGGCGTTCGGCGGGGGTGGAAACAAGGGCCATGCGTGCAGGATACGAGGGCGACTGCGGATGCGGCCAGCATTGCGTATGCTCGGCGCATGTCCCGCCCTGCCACCGACACGGCCACTGCGGCCGCCACCGAGATGCCCCGCCCGCGCGCACTGCTGCTGTGGCGCATGCTGGCAATGGTCTACGACACGTTGCCGGTGCTGGCCCTGTGGATGCTGGCCGGCACGCTGTTCACCCTCGCCTACACCCTCGACGGCCACACCCAGCGCGAGAACATCGCACCGTTCAGTGCCTGGCAGTGGCTGCTGTGGGCGGTGTGCTGGGCGATCACCGGGTGGTACGCCACCGCCAGCTGGCGCCGCGGCGGGCAGACACTGGGCATGCGGCCATGGCGGCTGAAGCTGGAATCAAGCGATGGCACGCCGCTGCGACGCCGGCAGCTGTGGCTGCGTTTCGCAGTGGGCACGCTGTCGCTGCTGCTGGGCGGCATCGGCTTCTGGTGGGCGTGGTTCGACGGCCAACGGCGGACCTGGCACGACCGTGCCAGCGGCACGCGGCTGGTGCGCATGCCGAAGCGGTGATCCGCCACCCTTCAAATCCGATGCTGCACGGCGCTCATGTAGAGCCGAGCCCATGCCCGGCTGGCCTGCGGTGCGCGAAAAGCAGCCGAGCATAGGCTCGGCTCTACAGAAATCCGCGCGTTGGCCGTCCTGCCCGGCGCTACCGGAATCAGCCCGATTTGCGCCGGAACAGCAGTCCGGATATCGCCAGCATCACGATCGGTGGCAGCGCATAGGCAATGCGGTAATCGAACTTCAGCGCACCGGCCATGCGGCCGAAGAACAGCTGCAGCAACCAGAAGCCCAGCGCGAACAGGATGCCCAGGAACAGGCGCTTGCCCATGCCGCCGCTACGCAGCGAGCCGAATGCGAACGGCACCGCCGCCAGGCACAGTGCCAGCACGTTCATCGGGTAGAACCAACGGCTCCAGTACACATCCTCATAGTCGCGCGCATCCAGCCCATTGCGTTCGCGGTACTCGATGCTGGTACGGAGCTCGGCCACGCTGAGGTTGCGCGGCTTGGCGATACCGGTCGCCAGCGCGCCGGCATCCAGCTTGGAATTCCACGGCTCGCGCGCCACTTCCTCGCGCGTGGCCGAACGTTCGCCGAACGTATCCCGGCGCACACCGGTCAACACCCAGCCATCGTTGTCGTGCTCGGCGGTGGCCGCGTGGGTCAGCGAGGCGATCTGTCCGTCCTCGGCGATGCGGTACAGGCGCACGTCGCGCAGGGTCAACCGCGTGCCCTTGTCACCCACCAGCTGCTCTTCGCCACCGGCGGCGCTGAGGAAGGTGTCGCCCTCCCGCGCCCACAGCCCGGAGTAGCGTGCAGTGGAAATGTCCTGGCCCCATTTGGCGCTGGACTTCAGCGCATCGGCACGATCCTGGCCCCAGGGTCCCAGCGTTTCGGCGCTGAGCACCATCATTGCGGTGAGCAGTGACAGCGCGATCGCCACCGACACGCTCAGGCGCTTGCGCGACAGCCCCAGCGCGCGCAGCGCGGTCAGTTCGGACGTGGCCGCCAGCTGGCCCAGGCCCATCAGCGCACCGATCACCGCGGCGGTCGGGAACATGGTGTAAGCGCGGCGCGGCACCGTATACAGCACCCATGCCGCGGCATGGCCCAGCGAATAACCGTTCTTGCCGATGTCCTTGAACTCGCCGGAGAACGCCATCACTACGTCCAGGCCGACCAGCACCGCCCAGGTCAACAGCACCGTGGTGAACACCGACTGGCCCAGGTACAGATCGAAACGCATCGGGCGCAGCCTCATGCGTGGGCTCCCTTCGGACGGCCCAGGCGGCCATCACGTGCATACATCCAGATCGCCAGCCCCAACAGCGGCAGGGTCAGCCACCACAGGCCGAGCGCGGCCGGGATCTTGCCAGTGGCAATCCAGCCGCTGCCGATGAACATCAGGTTGGTGCCAACCATGTAGGCCAGCAGGGCCAGCATCATCCGTCCGTAGCGCTGCTGGCGCGGAGAGCTGCGGCCCAGCGGCACGGTCAACAGGGCGAAGGCCAGTGCGATCAGCGGCGGGGCCAGCCGGCGATGCAGCTGCGCCTGTGCCTCGGGCCGGGCATCACCGAACAGCTTCGTGGTCGGCATCAGCTCCGGATCGTTCTCGGTACGGGTCTGCGCACCGTCGGGCAGGGCCACGTCGTTGCGCGCGAAGGTCGCCAGGCGGTAGTCCAGCCCACCCGCTACCGGGCCCTCCACCTGGTGCCCGTCATCCAGCTCCAGGAAGCGCTGGCGGGCGCCTTCAAAGAACATCCGGCCACCGGCGGCGGACACCACCTCGAGGCGGTCGTCCTTCTGCCGCTGCAGGAACACCTTGCCCAGCCGGGTGCCATCGGGCGAGATCGAGGACAGGTAGACCACGCCGCCATTGGGCAGCGGGGTGAAGCGGCCCGGCTCCAGGCCGGCCATCAGCACGCTGCGGTTGGCCTCGATGATCATCTGCTCTGCCATCCGCCCGGCCCAGGGCCCCAGCCACAGCGAGCAGGCACCCACCAGGGCCACGACCGGCAGCACCAGCATCAGCAGCGGCCGCAGCAGGCGCTTGGGGCCCACGCCCACGGCGGTGATGACCGCCATTTCCGAGTCCCGGTACAGGCGGGCGACCGCCAGCAGCAGGCCCAGCATCAGCGCCAGCGGCAGGATCAGCGGCAGGTAGGCGATGAACTGCAGGCCCAGCTGCGAGAACAGCAGCTTGGCCGGCAGGCGCCCATCGGCGATGTTGCCGAGGATGTCCACCAGCACGCCGCCCACGCTGACCACCAGCAGGACGATCAGGGTAGCCAGGAAACTCTGGACGAAATCGCCCAGCAGGTATCGGTCGAGCTTCAACATGGGGCGGTGGTTTAAACTCTGGGGTTCGTTCGCGGTGCCGCCCAGTCTACTGTCTGGGCGTAAACGGTCCGCGATTGTACGGACTTGCCAATGGAATCTGCTCAATGGCTCTCGAATTCACCCTGAACCACCTCGCCGCCGCTTCGGCCGCCGTTGATTGCCTGGTCGTCGGCGCCTATGCCGACCATACCCTGACTGCGGCCGCTCAGGCACTGGATGCCGCCAGCGGTGGCCGCCTGGCCGCCCTGGCCCAGCGTGGCGACCTGTCCGGCAAGACCGGCGCGACCACCCTGCTGCACGACCTGCCGGGCGTGACCGCCCCGCGCGTGCTGGTGGTCGGCCTGGGCGAAGCGGCCCGTTTCGGCGTGCCGCAGTACCTGAAGGCGGTCGGCGATGCCGTACGCGCGCTGAAGGCCGGCGCTGTCCGCAGCGCACTGTTCACCCTGTCCGAAGTGGCAGTGAAGGACCGCGACGCGGCCTGGGCGATCCGCCAGGCGGTGATCGCCGCCGACCACGCCGCCTACCGCTACACCGCCACCCTGGGCAAGAAGAAGGCCGATGACGCCGGCCTGGCCCAGCTGGCGATCGCCGGTGACGATGCGCTGGCGCTGGCCCAGGGCCAGGCCATTGCCGCCGGCGTCGAATTCGCCCGCGAGCTGGGCAACCTGCCGCCGAACTACTGCACCCCGGCCTACCTGGCCGAGGTCGGCGTGAAGTTCGCCGGCGAGCACGAGGGTGCCGAAGCCGAGATCCTCGACGAGCACCAGATGGAAGCGCTGGGCATGGGCTCGCTGCTGGCCGTGGCCCGTGGCTCGGCCAACCGCCCGCGCCTGGTCGTGCTGAAGTGGAACAATGGCGGCGACGCCAAGCCGTACGTGCTGGTCGGCAAGGGCATCACCTTCGATACCGGTGGCGTCAACCTGAAGACCCAGGGCGGCATCGAAGAGATGAAGTACGACATGTGCGGTGGCGCCAACGTCATCGGCACCTTCGTCGCCGCGGTCAAGGCCAAGCTGCCGTTGAATCTTGTGGTGGTGGTCCCGGCGGTGGAAAACGCCATCGACGGCAATGCCTACCGTCCGTCCGACGTCATCACCTCGATGTCGGGCAAGACCATCGAAGTGGGCAACACCGACGCCGAAGGCCGCCTGATCCTGTGCGACGCACTGACCTACGCGCAGCGCTTCGAACCGCAGGCGCTGGTCGATGTGGCCACCCTGACCGGCGCCTGCATGGTCGCCCTCGGCCACCAGACCGCCGGCCTGATGAGCAAGCACGACGACCTGGCCAATGAGCTGCTGGCCGCCGGCGAGCAGGTGTTCGACCGCGCCTGGCGCCTGCCGCTGTGGGACGAATACCAGCCGATGCTGGATTCCAGCTTCGCCGACGTCTACAACATCGGCGGTCGCTGGGCCGGTGCGATCACCGCCGGCTGCTTCCTGTCGCGCTTCGCCGAAGGCCAGCGCTGGGCCCACCTGGACATCGCCGGTGTGGCCAGCGATGAAGGCAAGCGTGGCATGGCCACCGGCCGCCCGGTCGGCCTGCTGAGCCAGTGGCTGCTGGACCAGGTCGCCCGCGCCTGATGCCGTACCCGACCCTGGCCGGCGCCCGCCGGCCAGGGCCTCGCCCGGCAGCGCCGGGCCCCTGCCTGACCCGGATCCTGCCATGCCCCGCGCCGACTTCTACCTGATCGCCAAGCCCCGCTTCCTGACCGAGCCGCTGCGCCTGGTCTGCGAGCTGGCGCGCAAGGCCAACGACGCTGGGCTGTTCACCCTGGTGCTGGCCCGCGACCAGGCCCAGGCCGAGGAGCTGGACGAACTGCTGTGGGCGTTCGACAACGATGCCTACATCCCGCACCAGATCGCCGGCGAAGACATGGACGAGGAAGAAGCCCTGGTGCTGATCGCCGTGCCCGGCACCGAAGCGCCAGCCCGCCCGCTGGTGATCAACCTGCGCGACGAACCCTGGCTGGGCCAGTGCGAGCGCGTGCTGGAAGTGGTCCCGGCCGACCCGGAAGCGCGCGAACCGCTGCGCGAGCGCTGGCGCCAGTACAAGGCCGCCGGTTACGACCTGAACAAGCACGACATGTAAGTCCAGCGAGGACACCTTGATGCGCCTGCTGATCGCCCTGATTCTTCCCTGGCTGTCCTTTTTCACCATCGGCCGGCCGTTTGCCGGCATCGTCTGCCTGATCCTGCAGATCACCCTGATCGGCTGGCTGCCCGCCGCCATCTGGGCCGCCTACGCGGTCAGCCAGTACCACACCGACCAGAAGATCCGGCGCGCCCTCGGGCCGCGCTGATCTCCCTTCCGCCTTGATTACCGGTTGCCCCGCATGACCCAACTCGCCTCCAGCTACGACCCGAAGTCCTTCGAGACCGACCTCTACGAGGCCTGGGAGAAGGCCGGCCACTTCAAGCCGTCCGGCACGGGCGAGCCGTACACCATCCTGTTGCCGCCGCCGAACGTGACCGGCACCCTGCACATGGGCCATGCCTTCCAGCAGACCCTGATGGATGCGCTGGTGCGCTACCACCGCATGCGCGGCTACGACACGCTGTGGCAGGTGGGTACCGACCACGCCGGCATCGCCACCGAAATGGTGGTCAGCCGCAACCTGGCGCTGGAAGGCAAGGGCGAGACCCGCGATTCGCTGGGCCGCGAGGGCTTCATCGGCAAGGTCTGGGAGTGGAAGCAGCAGTCCGGTGACATCATCGAACGCCAGATGCGCCGCCTCGGTACCTCGGCCGACTGGTCGCGCAGCACCTTCACCATGGATCCGCAGCCCTCGGCGGCGGTGAACGAAGCCTTCGTGCGCTGGTACGAACAGGGCCTGATCTACCGCGGCCAGCGCCTGGTCAACTGGGATCCGGTGCTGAAGACCGCCATCTCCGACCTGGAAGTGGAGAGCGCCGAGGAAGACGGCTTCCTGTGGTCGATCGCCTACACGCTGGATGACGGCCTGAGCTACGAGCACGTCGAGCGCGATGCCGACGGCGTGGAAACCCTGCGCGAAACCCGAGACTACCTGGTCGTCGCCACTACCCGTCCGGAAACCCTGCTGGGCGATACCGCGGTGATGGTGCACCCGGAAGACGCGCGCTACGCGCACCTGATCGGCAAGAGCGTGGTGCTGCCGCTGACCGGCCGCCGCGTGCCGGTGATCGCCGACGACTACGTCGACCGTGCCTTCGGCACTGGCGTGGTCAAGGTCACCCCGGCGCATGACTTCAACGACTACGAAGTGGGCGTGCGCCACAGCCTGCCGATGATCAACCTGTTCACCCCGGTGGCGGCGCTGAATGAAAATGCGCCGGAACGCTTCCAGGGCCTGGACCGCTACGAAGCCCGCAAGGCCGTGCTGGCCGAGCTGGAAGACCTGGGCATCCTGGTCGAGACCAAGGCGCACAAGCTGCAGGTGCCGCGCGGTGACCGTACCGGCCAGGTGATCGAGCCGTACCTGACCGACCAGTGGTTCGTGAAGATGGACGACCTGGCCAAGCGTGGTCTGGAGCTGGTCGAAGACGGCAGTATTTCCTTCGTGCCGCCGAACTGGATCAACACCTACCGCCACTGGATGAACAACATCCAGGACTGGTGCATCAGCCGCCAGCTGTGGTGGGGCCACCGCATTCCGGCGTGGTTCGACGAAGCCACCGGCAGCTGCTACGTCGGTCGCAGCGAAGAGGAAGTGCGGGCGAAGCACAACCTGGGCAGCGACGTGGTGCTGAACCAGGAAAGCGACGTGCTGGAGACCTGGTTCTCCTCGCAGCTGTGGCCGTTCTCCACCCTTGGCTGGCCGAACGAGCAGGCCATGACCGAGCGTGGCTTCGACCGTTACCTGCCGTCGTCGGTGCTGATCACCGGTTTCGACATCATCTTCTTCTGGGTGGCGCGCATGATCATGGCCACCGACAACCTGGTCGGGAAGATCCCGTTCAAGGACGTCTACTTCACCGGCCTGATCCGCGACGGCCAGGGCCAGAAGATGTCCAAGAGCAAGGGCAACGTGCTCGACCCGCTGGACATCATCGACGGCATCAGCATCGACGACCTGGTCGCCAAGCGCACCGGCGGCCTGATGCAGCCGAAGATGGTGGAGAAGATCGAGAAGGCCACCCGCAGGGAATTCCCGGACGGCATCGCCGCCCACGGTGCCGATGCGCTGCGCTTCACCATCGCCGCGCTGGCTACCCACGGCCGCGACATCAAGTTCGACATGAACCGCGCCGAGGGCTACAAGAACTTCTGCAACAAGCTGTGGAACGCCAGCCGCTTCACCCTGATGAACACCGAGGGTGCAGCGTTCACCGGCGTGCCGACCCCGCGGACCGATGCGGAGCGCTGGATCCTTTCGCGCCTTGCGGCCGTGTCCAGCGAGGCCCAGGGCCACTACGCCAACTACCGCTTCGACCTGCTGGCGCAGTGCCTGTACGAGTTTGCATGGAACGAGTTCTGCGACTGGTTCCTGGAACTGAGCAAGCCGGCGCTGAACGGTGCCGATGCCGCCGACGCCGAAAGCACCCGTCACACCCTGCTGTACGTGCTGGAAGCGCTGCTGCGCCTGCTGCACCCGCTGACCCCGTTCATCACCGAACAGCTGTGGCAGCAGCTGGCGCCGCGCCTGGGCCTGGCCGAAACCACGCTGTCGCTGCGCCCGTACCCGACCGCCGCTGAGTTCGAAGGCGATTTCGCCCAGGCCGAGGCCGACGTCGAATGGCTGAAGGCCGTGATCAGTGCAGTGCGCCGTGTGCGCAGTGAACTGAACGTCGCGCCCTCCAAGCTGGTGCCGCTGCGCCTGCAGGCCGGGCTGGAGCAGGATCGCGTGCGCATCGAACGTTTCAGCGCGTCGCTGTCGTTCCTGCTCAAGCTGGACAGCATCCAGTGGCTGGCTGAAGGCGAAAGTGCACCGCCAGCTGCCGCCGCGATCGTCGGTGAGCTGAAGCTGCTGGTGCCGCTGGAAGGCCTGGTTGATCTCGACGCCGAGCGTGCGCGCCTGGACAAGGAGATCAAGCGCGTGGAAGGCGAGCAGGAGAAGAGCGAGACCAAGCTGGCCAAGTTCACCGACAAGGTGCCACCGGCGGTGGTCGAGCAGGAGCGCGTGCGTCTGGTCGACTGGAACACCCAGCTGGCCGGCCTGCGCGAGCAGCGCGCGAAGCTGTAAGCGCCGGGCTGGTGGGTGCGGACCTCGGTCCGCACCAATGCAATGTGCCAACCAGGGTTGGCACCCACCGAAGCAGAATCGGAAACGCTGGGCGATGCCCGGCGTTTTCATTTCCCCGCATGGCATCATCGCTGGATGCCTCTTTCCATCTTCCTGCTGGTCCTCGCGGCTGCGGCCCTGCATGCCAGCTGGAATGCGATCGTCAAGCGCGGACCAGACAAGTTCCTCGGCACGGTGCTGGTCACCGGCAGTGCCGCGCTGCTGTCGGCCGCTGCCCTGCCCTTCCTGCCATTTCCCGCAGCACACAGTTGGCCGTGGCTGGGCGCGTCGGTGCTGCTGCAGGTGACCTACTACGGCCTGGTCGCACGTTGTTACCAGCAGGTCGACATGAGCCTGGCCTATCCGCTGATGCGTGGCAGCGCACCGATTCTAGTTGCCCTGGCGGGCACGCTGCTGGGCGAGCGGCTGCCACCGGCGGCGTGGCTGGGCGTTGTGCTGGTCAGCACCGGCATCCTCTGCATGGCACTGGGTGCGCGTGGCGGCCAGCTGCGCCTGCCGCTGCTGACCGCGGCGATGATCGCCACCTACACCCTGGTCGATGCGCAGGGCGCGCGCCAGTCCGGCAGCGCGCTCAGTTACACGCTGTGGCTGTTCCTGCTGTCAGGCATTCCACTGCCACTGTGGGCGTTGTACACCCGCGGCGGCTCGGTGCTGGCCTATGCGCGGCAGCATTGGCCGCTGGGGCTGGCCGGCGGCGCTGGCACCACCGCCTCTTACGCGATGGCGCTGTGGGCAATGACCCAGGCACCGGTGGCGATGGTTTCAGCGCTGCGCGAATCGTCGATCCTGTTCGCGCTGCTGATCTCGGTATTCCTGTTGCGCGAGCGCGTTCCGCGTGCGCGATGGCTCGCGGCGGCGCTGATCGTGGGCGGCGTGTTGGCGTTGCGGTTGGCGTGAGCAGAGCGTGCCAACCAAGGTTGGCCGCTACCGGAGATGCCATTGCACGCCTTGGTAGTGGCCGACCTTGGTCAGCGCATTCCTGCCAACCAAGGTTGGCCGCTACCGGTAGTGCCGGCCGCTGGCCGGCAACCCTTCTTCGTTACAGCGGCGGCATCACCTGCAGGTCACCGTGGACCAGTTCGATCGCCATCACCACCGCGTCCTCGCGGCCCTGTGCCGCCGGGTAGTAGCGCGGGCGACGGCCGATCTCATTGAAACCTTCACTGTGGTACAGCGCCAGCGCCGGTGTATTCGAAGGCCGCACTTCCAGGAATACGCGCTGCGCGCCACGGTCGCCGGCCAGTTGCACCAGCGCACGCAGCAACTGGCGACCCAGGCCACGCGACTGCGTCAACGGATCGATGCAGATGTTGAGGACATGTGCCTCGTCGGCGGCGATGCTGAGCATGCCGTAGCCGATCAGCTCGCCGTCGCGCTCCATGACCAGGCCGGGGTAACCGGCACGCAGGCAATCCACGAAGATGCCGCGGGTCCAAGGAAACGGATAACCGCGCACCTCGATCGCCATCACCACCGTGAGGTCGCTCTCGCGCAGCGCGCGCAGGCTGACCGGACCGGGCTGCCGGACCGCACTCACGGCGTACCCCGCTTGCGCAGGGCGCGCAGCTGCGGCCACAGCGCGCGTTTGGCGGCCGGATCGTGACGCAGCTGGTCCAGCGGCCACCCCTCCATCAGTGTCTGTGTGGCCGGATCGTTGGGATTGCAGCCGGAGGCGCGCAACAAGGCGATCTGCAGACGATCCGGCAGGCGCACGACCGGCTGCCGCGCATTGCCGCTGGGCAGCGGCCGTGCCGGCGCAGGCGCCGTATCCGGTGCGCTGACCGGCGTCTCGCGGCGCGGCGGTGGCGGGCGTTCCGCACGGGGTGCGGGGACGGCTTCGGCGGGGTGCTCGCGGGCGATTGGGCTGCTCGCCCGCGCCGGTTCCGCCGGCTGTACGGCCTCCGCTTCGGCCACGCTCAACTGCAGCGCGGCATCCAGTTCGGCGGCCAGCTGGCCGTCGTGATAGACGGTGTAGCCCATGGCCTGCAGCCAGGCCTGCTGGGCCGATGACCACAGCACGGGCAGGTCCTGGCTCACGCGGCCTCGGGCTTCTTGCGCAGGCGCTGCACCGCCCACATCACCGGGCCGGACAGCGCGTACAGGATGCCGACCGCAAACAGCACGCGCGGCAGATCGATCACCGCGATGGCGATGGCAACCGGCACCAGTGCCAGCACCAGGAATGGCACCCGGTCCGAACGACCGCCCTTGGCGGCACCGCCCTTGAAGCTCCAGAAGCGGATGCGGCTGACCATCAGCAGTGCAGCGACAATCGTCACCGCCAGCGCCACGTAGCGCAGCTGGTTGCCGTCCCAGCCCAGGTTGCCATCGGCGAAGGCCCAGACGAAGGACATCATCAGCCCGGCCGCGGCCGGGCTGGCCAGGCCGACGAACCAGCGCTTGTCGACCACCGCCACCTGGGTATTGAAGCGGGCCAGGCGCAGTGCCGCGCAGGCGGCATACAGGAAGGCCACGGCCCAGCCGACGCGCCCCAGCAGCGGGTCATCGAACTTCAGCCACGACAGCGACCAGTGGTACATCACCAGCGCCGGGGCCATGCCGAAGCTGACCAGGTCGGCCAGCGAGTCGTACTGCACGCCGAACTCGCTGCTGGTGCCGGTCAGGCGCGCCACGCGCCCGTCCAGGCCATCCATCACCGCCGCCACGAACACGGCGATGCTGGCATTGACGAAATCCCCGTTGGCCGCGGCGATGATCGCGTAGAAGCCGGCGAACAGCCCGGCGGTGGTGAACAGGTTGGGCAGCAGGTAAATCGTGCGCGAGCGCGGCGGCGGTGTGATCGGGTCCATGGAATCCAGTTTAATCGACTTGCCAGTGGTCGGCGGCAATGCTGCAATCGGCGTTCTACGCCCATTCCGTGGAGTTTGCCATGCGTGCCCTGTCCTGCCTTGGATGCCTGCTGCTGTTGGCCAGTGCCAACGCCGTGGCCGGCCCGGTCTATAAATGGAAGGACGCCAATGGCGTGACCCAGTATTCGGAGACCCCGCCGGCGGGCAAGACGTTCGAGACCCGCGAGCAGGCCCGCAGCCCGCAGGCGACGGCAGCAGACGCGCCCGCCGCTCCCGCAGCCACCCCGGTTCCCGAGCAGTGCAGCACCGCCCGCGCCAACCTGGCCCTGCTGGAAGGCTCCGGCACCGTCATGCAGGACACCAACGGCGACGGCAAGGCCGATACCGCGTTGACCCAGGACCAGCGCAGCGCGCAGAAGGGATTGGCTGAAGCCGCCATCAAGGCCTACTGCCCGGCGGAGTGAGGGTATCGGCAGGGCTTGCAGCCCTGCACCTGCTTCAAGCCACATCAACGTCAAATGCCAAAGCGGCTTCCTGAGGGATGGCGGGGCACTGTGGGTTTGCGGGGACGCCGTAAACCCGTCCGTGGGGGCTTGGTCGCCGCATCCATGCGGCTCACACCCCGCAAACCCACAGTACCCCGCCTTCGACAGTTGGCCGGCGGTCAGTAGGTCCACGTCATGCGTGGATCAATCTCCATGGAAATCGAATATTTCGAGAATTGATCGAACAACAGCCGAGCATGGCTCGGCTCTACAAAAGGGCGACAGATCGCGGAAAACTGTCAGAGGCGGGGTGGGTCCGGTTGCGGGGGTGTCAGCCGCATGGATGCGGCTGCCAAGCCCCCAAGGACGGGTTCACGGCGTCCCCCGCAACCGGACCCACCCCGCCCTACCACGGGAAACCCGTTGTTGCTGTTGCTGTTGCTGTTGAAGTTGCTTGAGGCGGGTGCAGGGCGCAGCCCTGCCGATACCCCTCCCCCCGGCCGGGCTGGCAGAATAGGCGTCTCTGCCGTTATCCGAAGCCGCCGATGCGCCTCTCCCAGTTCCACCTGCACACCACCAAGGAAACCCCCAGCGACGCCGAGCTCACCAGCCACCGGCTGATGCTGCGCGCGGGCATGATCCGCAAGCTCGCATCCGGCCTGTACACCTGGTCGCCGCTGGGCCTGCGCGTGCTGCGCAAGGTTGAACGCATCGTCCGCGAGGAAATGGACCGTGCCGGTGCCGTGGAATTCCAGATCCCGACCATCCAGCCGAAGGAACTGTGGGAGCAGACCGGCCGCTGGCAGAAGTTCGGACCGCAGCTGCTGAAGATCAAGGACCGCAAGGACCAGGTGTTCTGCTACAGCCCGACCGCCGAAGAAGCCGCTTGCGACTTCGCGCGCAGCGAGCTGTCCAGCTACAAGCAGCTGCCGGTGAACTTCTACCAGGTGCAGACCAAGTTCCGCGACGAGATCCGTCCGCGCTTCGGCGTGATGCGTTCACGCGAGTTCCTGATGAAGGACGCCTATTCGTTCCACCTGCACGATGAGTGTCTGGTGCGCGAGTACGAGAACATGAAGTCGGCCTACAGCCGCATCTTCACCCGCCTCGGCCTGGACTTCCGCATGGTGCAGGCCGATTCCGGCGCGATCGGCGGTGACGCCTCGCAGGAATTCCACGTGATCGCCGATTCCGGTGAGGACGCGCTGGTGTTCTCCACCGGCTCGGACTACGCAGCCAACATGGAAGCGGCGATCGCCGCCGATCCGGCGCCGCGTGCGGCCGCCACCGAAACGATGCGCAAGGTGGATACCCCCACCCAGAAGACCTGCGAGGATGTCGCGGCGCTGCTCGGCATCGACCTGCAGCGCACGGTGAAATCGGTGGCGCTGATCGCCGGCGAAGGCAAGGCACAGCAGTTCGTGCTGGTGCTGGTGCGTGGCGACCACGAGGTCAACGAGATCAAACTGGCCAAGGTTGCTGGCCTGAACGAGCAGCGTTTTGCCAGCGAAGCAGAGATCGCCGAATACCTCGGCAGCGTGCCGGGCTTCCTCGGTCCGGTCGCCCCGGCCAAGCCGATCCGCGTGGTCGCCGATCGCGAAGTGGCGGCGATGTCCGACTTCGTCGTCGGTGCCAATGAGGCCGGTTTCCATCTGGCCGGCGTCAACTGGGGCCGCGACCTGGCCGAACCGGAAGTGGCCGATATCCGCAACGTGCGCGCCGGTGATCGTGCGCTGGATGGCGGCGAACTGAAAATCGCCCGCGGCATCGAAGTCGGCCACGTGTTCCAGCTCGGCCGTACGTACGCCCGAGCGCTTGATGCCACCGTGCTGGACGAGAACGGCAAGGCGGCGGTGATGGCGATGGGTTGCTACGGCATCGGTATCTCGCGCGTGGTGGCTGCCGCGATCGAACAGAACCATGACGATGCCGGCATCATCTGGCCGGACGCGATGGCGCCGTGGCAGGTGGTGGTGTGCGTGATCAACCCGAAGGGGGACGCCACCGTGGCCGACGCCGCCGCCAACCTGCTGCAGGAACTGCGTGATGCGGGCCTGGACGCTGCGTTGGACGACCGTGGCCTGCGCCCGGGCGCGATGTTCGCCGACATGGAACTGATCGGTATTCCGCACCGCGTGGTGGTGAGCGAACGTGGCCTTGCCGCCGGTACCTACGAGTACCGCTCGCGCCGCGCCAGCGAAGCGGAAAGCCTGGACAAGGCCACCCTGCTGCAGCGCCTGCAGGGTTGATCAAGAAATGACCGGGGCATGCCCCGGTCTTTTTTTGCGTTGTGTTCATCTGATCGATATTGCAGCGGACATAATCCGGTCAAAATCGACGCAATGCAGCCGGCATGCCGCCAAGCCCTGTCCTGCCTGCATTTGTGCTCTGATTAATTCATCACTATTCTGTCCGCCGACGCCATGGACTGGCTCGTCCCGTCCACACATTAGTTTCCGGAGTAACCGTAAATGAGCATTGACCTGACCGGCCTGTCGGCACGCGAGCTGGGCGCCCTGATCCGCACCGCCAAGAAGCAGCAGACCATCGTCGCCAAGCGCCGGCCGATCACCAAGGTCCGGGCCCAGCTGATCAAGCTGGCCAAGACCGAGGGTTACACCATCGAGGAACTGTTCGGCGATGCCCCGGCCCCGCGCGCGCGCAAGGTGGCCAAGGTCGCCAAGGCCCCCTCGAAGACCGCTGGCCGCAAGCTGGGCAAGGTTGCGCCGAAGTACCGCAACCCGGCCAACCCGAAGGAAACCTGGACCGGCCGTGGCAAGCAGCCGCGCTGGATGGCCGAACTGACCTCCAAGGGCAACAAGAAGCCGGAAGATTTCCTGATCAAGAAGGCCTGAGGCCGGATTGGAATGCAATGAAAAACGCCGGCGAAAGCCGGCGTTTTTCATTCTTCGGTGTGTGGACCAACGGTCCACACCTACAGGGTTTTGCGGGCCGGCATCAGCAGGTTGCCGAACAGCAGGCCGGCGACCAGCGCCATCACCACGTTCAGTACGGTCAGGAACACGCTTTGGCCGGCGCCTACGTCCTGCTGCTGGACCAGGGTCAGCACGCCACGCAGGCTGGTGCTGCCGGGCACCATCATGATGATGCCGGGCAGGCGGATGATCGCGCCCGGGCGCCCGACCAGGCGGCCGAACAGGTTGCCACCGGCGGTCAGCAGCATCGCCGACAGGAAGATGCCTGCCGGCGCTCCCCAGGCATGGCCGCCGAACTTTGAGATCGCATAGCCGGCCACCGAGGCGGCGATCACCCACGGATAGTCGCGGCGGTTGGCCTTGAACAGCATCGCGAAAGCGAAGGCCGCGGTAAGCAGCGAACCCCACTCGACCCACGGCCCCTGCGGACGCGTCGCACGGATCACCGGATCCAGGCCGAGCACGTCGGCCAGGGTCACCGCGATCATCGCGCCTACGCTGAGCTTCATGATGGTGGTCAACGCACCGGCGAAGCGCGCGGTACCCGACACCCAGTGCTGGCTGGCCAGCTCGTTGACCGCATTGGTCAGCGACATGCCCGGCAGCAGCACCACCAGCGAGGCGATGATCACCGTGTTGAGGTTGAGCGCGCCAACGAAGGAGGCCACCAGCGTGGCCACGAGGCCGGCCAGCAGCGCAGCCAGTGCCTCGGCTGCCTCGCGGGTGGCCGGGCGGCGATCGGTGACCATGCCGAGCAGGCCGATCATCAAGCCGATGACACCGGCGGTGGCGATGTCCAGCCACGGCAGCTTCCACATGCCGGCCACGCCGGCCGCACCGAGAGTAAACGAAAGGATGGTGCGCAGCTTGCCGCGCCGGCCCGGATCCTTGTCCAGCTGGCGCAGCGCGGTGTGGCCCTGGGCGATGCTCATCCGCCCATTGGCCACTTCCTCGGCGATATGGTCGGCGACGCTGAGCTTGTGCAGATCGTTTTCACCGGGCGCCAGGCGGATCACGCGGGTGATGTCACTGGAGCCGATCGCCTGCGCCGGGTCGCTGAAGCTGAGAATGATACCGGTGGGATTCGACCACGGTTCACAATCCAGATCGAGCTGGCGTGCCAGTGCCACCACTGCCGTTTCCAGGCGCTGGGCCGTTGTGCCGTAGCTGTGCAGGCGTCCGGCGATCTCGGAAACAAAGGCCACGCGCTGTGCGTAGGTGGCCTGGGGCGTGGGGATCGTGTGAGCGTCTGCGGACATGCGCCGTAGTATTACCTAGGCTGGGGCTTACCGGAGAAATTCATCCGAGTTCGACGCGAAGCCCGATTCAGAACGGTTATGCTGCGACCCGAATGGCCCAAGTGACCCCGAACCACGCCCCCCAGCTCGAACAGGATGCCCATGACCCGGGCCTGATCCGCCTGTCCGGTACCTGGACCCTGAAGACCGCGCTGGCCGCGGCCGAAGTCCTGCGCGACGTTCCCGACACGTTGACCGGCATCGATGCCACCGGCATCGAGAAGATGGATTCGGCGGGCGTGCTGCAGGTGCTGCGCGTGGCCCATCGCGCCGACCTCGGCGAGGACGCGCTGCAGTTCCGTCCGGACCATCAGGCGCTGGTGTGCACCATCGAGGAAGTGGCCGACGACCGGCCCAAGCCCAAGCGCGATTTCGGCGTGCTGGCCGCGCTGGAGCGGCTGGGTGTCAGCGTCCACACCACCGGCCACAACATCAAGGCGCTGTGCAGTTTCCTTGGCGAGAACCTGGTCAAGGCCGCCCGCCTGGTCAAGGAGCCGCGCCGTTTCCGCATGACCGCGACCGTGCACCAGATGGAGCAGGTCGGGCTGGACGCGGTACCGCTGGTGGCGCTGCTGTCCTATCTGGTCGGCGCGGTGATCGCCTTCCTCGGCTCGACCATCCTGCGCGATTTCGGCGCCGAGATTTACGTGGTCGAACTGGTCAACATCGCCTTCCTGCGCGAGTTCGCCGTGCTGCTGACCGCAATCGTGCTGGCCGGCCGCACCGCCAGCGCGTTCACCGCGCAGATCGGTGCGATGAAGGCGCGCGAGGAAATCGATGCGATGCGCACGCTGGGCCTGGACCCGATCGACCTGCTGGTACTGCCACGGCTGCTGGCGCTGCTGGTCACCCTGCCGCTGCTGACCTTCATTGCAATGGTCGCCGGCCTGGCCGGCGGCATCACCGTCGGCGCGTTCGACCTGGATATCCCGCCGCAGATGTATATCGCCCGCATGCACGACACGATGGAAGTGCGGCACATGCTGGTCGGCCTGTCCAAGGCGCCGGTGTTCGCGCTGGTGATCGGCCTGATCGGCTGCCTGGAAGGCCTGAAGGTCGAAGGCACGGCGCAGTCGGTCGGCGAACGCACTACCTCCAGCGTGGTGCAGACGATTTCGCTGGTGATCATCATCGATGCCTTCGCGGCGTTGTGGTTCATGCACATGGACTGGTGACATGAGCACGCATCCGACGCCCGAAGAAATTCCCATGCAGGACGACGACGGCCACGAGCTGGCCATCCGCGTGCGCGGACTGGTCAACCGTTTCGGCAGCCAGACTGTGCACGAGGACCTGGACCTGGACGTGCGCCGAGGCGAAATCCTCGGCGTGGTGGGCGGTTCGGGTACCGGCAAATCGGTGCTGATGCGCTCGATCCTCGGCCTGCGCGTGCCTGATGCCGGGCAGATCGAAGTGCTCGGCCGCGATGCGCGCGCCGACGACGCCGAGAGCCGCCTGCACATCGAACGCAACACCGGCGTGCTGTTCCAGGACGGTGCGTTGTTCTCCTCGCTGACCGTGGGCGAGAACGTGCAGGTACCACTGAAGGAGCATCACCGCGAACTGCCCGAGCGCTGGCACTACGAACTGGCGCTGCTGAAGGTGAAGCTGGCCGGCCTGCCCGCCGATGCGATCAACAAGCTGCCCTCGCAGCTGTCCGGCGGCATGCGCAAGCGTGCCGGCCTGGCCCGTGCATTGGCCCTGGACCCGCCGCTGCTGTTCCTGGATGAACCCACTGCTGGACTGGACCCGATCGGCGCGGCGGCGTTCGACCGCCTGATCAAGACCCTGCAGGAAGCACTGGGCCTGACCGTGTTCCTGATCACCCACGACCTGGACACGCTGTACGCGATCTGCGACCGGGTGGCGGTGATCGCCGACCGCAAGGTGGTGGCCAATGCGCCGCTGCCTGACATCGAGAAACTGGATCATCCGTGGATCCAGGAATACTTCCACGGACCCCGCGCGCGCGCCGCGCGTGGCGAACAGATCGAGAGTGCCTGAGCCATGGAAACCAAAGCCAACTACGTGCTGATCGGCGCGTTCACCCTGATCACCGGCCTGGCCCTGCTGGCCTTCGGCCTGTGGGCCGCCAAGTACTCCTCCGACCGCACCTGGCAGGAATACCGCGTGGTGTTCCGCGAGGCGGTCACCGGCCTGTCGGTGGGCAGCCCGGTGCAGTACAACGGCATCGCGGTGGGCTCGATCACCGAACTGAACCTGGTACCGGACGACCCGCGCCAGGTGGTGGCACGCATACGCCTGAACTCCAACACGCCGGTGAAGACCGATACCCGTGCCAAGCTGGCGATCACCAGCCTGACCGGCCCGTCGATCATCCAGCTCAGCGGTGGTACGCCGCAGTCGCCGGCACTGACCACGGTCAACAAGGACCCGGCGCCGATCATTCCGACCACGCCGTCGGCCCTGCAGAACATCACCGACGTCGCCAACCGCATTGTCGAGCGCATGGACCAGATCCTCAGCGACCGCAACGTTGCGTCGATCAACGCAACGTTGGCCAACCTGGAAACCATCAGCGGCGGCCTGGCCGACCGCGACCAGGGCACCCAGGCACTGCTGCTCAGCGCGCGTGACGCCGCACGCAGCCTCGACACCACGCTGAAGACCACCAACGGCACCATCGAGCGGCTGGACAAGAACCTGGTGCAGCAGCTGCCGGGCATCATCGACAAGCTCGACGGCACCCTGGTCAAGCTCGACTCGGCCGCCGGCAACGCCGATTCGATCCTTGGCGAGAACCGTGCCGCGATCAACAGCTTTGCCAACGACGGCCTCGGCCAGCTGGGCCCGACGCTGACCGAACTGCGCGGGCTGATCCGCGACCTGCGCCGGGTCAGCGACCGCCTCGAGAACAACCCCGCGCGCTACCTGCTTGGCCGCGACGCCCCGAAGGAGTTCGAACCCCAATGAGCCCGACCACCCTTCCGCGCCTGCTGCTGGCCGCTTCGATGGTCGCCCTGCTGGGCGGCTGCTCCATCCTCGGCAGCAGCGAAAAGACCGCGGTGACGCTGTATTCGCCGTCCGTGCAGGTGAAGCCGGATCCGGCGTGGCCGCAGGCCAGCTGGCAGCTGGTGCTGGCCAAGCCCAGCGCCGCACGCATGGTCGACAGCCCACGCATCAACGTGCGGCCGACGCCATCGCAGCTGGAGATCTACAAGGGGGCCAGCTGGGCGCAGCCGGCCACCGACATGATCGAGGACACCCTGCTGCGCGGCTTCGAGGATTCCGGCCGGATCCGTGGCGTGGCCCGCAGCACCGCCGGCATCCGTGCCGACTACAAGCTGTCCACCGACGTGCGCCGTTTCGAATCGGACTACCAGGGCCAGGCGACGCCGACGGTGGTGATCGAGGTCAACGCCAAGCTGATCCACGTCGCCGACCAGCGCGTGGTCGCTGACCGTACCTTCCGGCAGTCGCAGCCGGTCGGCAGCACCGACGTGCCGGCGGTGACCGCCGCCTTCGAACGTGGCCTGCAGCAGCTGGCGCAGGATGTGGTCGGTTGGACGCTGCAGAGCGGGCAGGCCGACCAGCCGACCATCGCGCGCTGATCGCCGCATTCGCCGGGCACGTGAGTTACGGGGTCAGATCCCTTTCCGGCAGGAAAGGGATCTGACCCCTTCTTCGTCAACGCGGCGTAATCCAGCGGAAGGTCAGGTTGATGCGCTCACCCTGCACCCGCGCCGTCTTCGGCAACGCATGCTGGTAGAAGCGCTGGGTCTGGCCGGCCATCAGCAGCAGGTCGCCATGGCCAAGCAGGAATTCGGCCTTCCGCGCCGGGTCATCGCGCCGGCGCAGCAGGAACCGCCGCACTGCGCCCAGGCTGAGTGAGGCGATCAGCGGCGCCGGCCCCAGCTCCGGCTCGTCGTCGCTGTGCCAGCCCATGTAGTCGCCACCACCGCGATAGCGATTCAGCAGCACGCTGTTGAAGCGGCCGATGCCTTCGGTTTCCAGATGCTCACGCACACCCTGTAGCGACAGCGGCCAGGGGTGCGGCACGAATTCAGCACCGGAATAGCGGTAGCGCGCCTGCGGATCGCCGATCCAGCAACTCAACCGCGGCGAATCCACCCAGTTGCCGAACATGCGGATGCGGTGGACCTCCCACGGGACTTCGGCCTGCAGCGCGGTCAGGAGCCGATCGGCATCGGCTGCGGCCAGCCAGCCCGGCAGGTGCTGGACGTCGGCATCGGGCAGGTCATCGGGGAACAGCATGGCCACACGCTAGCACGCCGGCGTTTGCTGTCATGACCGCCAGCACCGAAAATGGCCCCATGACCATTGCCCAGATGCTGATGCCGTCCGCTTGCCCCCTTTCGTGGGGCCCAGCCCGATGAGCGTACGCCAGTCGCTGTTCCCGTTGCTGCGCGCCATGTTCCGGGCCTTGCCGCTGCCACAGGCGCAGCGTGACCGGCTGCGCACCCGGCTGTTGGCGCGGCATGGCGACTGGGTACCGCCGCCACCCAAGGGCCAGCAGGCTGAGGGGGGCACCGGCGCCAGCGCCCAGCTGCGCTGGCGTGCAGACGAGCCGGCGATCGGCCACGTGCCATGGCGTGAGGCGACCTTGCCGTCTCCTTTGCCGGCGACGCTGGTCGCGTTCTACCTGCCGCAGTTCCACACATTTCCCGAGAATGACGCCTGGTGGGGCAAGGGCTTTACCGAATGGCGCAACGTGACCCGCGCGCTGCCTCAGTTCGAGGGCCACATCCAGCCGCGCCTGCCGGCAGACCTGGGTTTCTACGACCTGCGCAACCCTCAGGTAATGCGGGACCAGGCACGCCTCGCAGCTGAGTACGGTATCGGCGCGTTCTGCTTCTACTACTACTGGTTCAGTGGCCGCACTTTGATGGAGGACCCGCTGCGCCACTGGCTGGCCGACGACAGCATCGAACTGCCGTTCTGCCTGTGCTGGGCCAACGAGAACTGGGCACGACGCTGGGACGGCCGCGACGAGGACATCCTGATCGGCCAGCAGCACAGCGCCGAGGATGATCTGGCCTTCATCGCACATGTCGCGCCCTACCTGCGCGACCGCCGCGCATTGAAGGTCGAGGGCCGGCCCATGCTGCTGGTCTATCGCCCGCACCTGCTGCCCGACGCCCGGGCGACCACCGAGCGCTGGCGCCGCTGGTGCCGCGACAATGGCGTCGGCGAAATCCATCTGGCGTACGTGCAGGGCTTCGAGCGCCCGGATCCCCGCGACATCGGCTTCGATGCGGCAGTAGAGTTCCCGCCGAACATGAGCAATCCGCGCTCTCTGTCGGCGCAGCAATGGCTGCTCAATCCGGCCTTCAATGGCGATGTCCGCGACTGGCGCGAACTGGCCACCGAGATCGCATCACGGCCGCTGCCAGACTATCCGCTCTACCCTGGCGTGAACCCCGGCTGGGACAATGAGGCGCGTCGCTCCGGTCGCGGCCGCGTCTACCTGCATGCATCACCGCGCGGTTATCGCGACTGGCTGCGCACCACGATCCATGAGCGCCTGTCCGCTGCACCGCAGGCGCAGCGCATGGTCTTCATCAACGCCTGGAACGAATGGGCAGAAGGCGCCGTGCTGGAACCGGATGCGCGGCTGGGTCATGCCTGGCTGCAGGCCACCCGCGATGCGCTGGCGCCTGCTCCGGCACTGCGTCAGAAACCGGCAGTACATCTCCACGCCTGGTATCTGGAAACGCTGCCGGAGGTATTGTCCGCACTGCGCGAGGCCGCCCTCGACTGGACAATCGTGGTGACTACGCCGGCACAACAGGTGGATCTGGCCAGGCAGGCTCTTGTGGCACATGGGCTGCAGGGTGAGGTCATCGCCGTAGATAACCATGGTCGCGACATTCTTCCGTTCCTTGAGGTCTCCGAACGGCTGCTGCAGGCTGGTCACGATGTGGTGCTGAAACTCCACACGAAGCGTTCAACCCATCGCGCCGATGGCGACCAGTGGCGGCAGGAACTACTGCAACGACTGGTACAGGGCGGACGTGCCGCACGCATCCATGCCGCGTTCCAGGCCGACCCCGCACTGGGCATGGTGGTCGCCGAAGGACATCTGTTGCCCGTCGCCGATTTCATAGGCGGCAATGGTCCCGCATTGGCACGACTGCAGGCGCGACTTGGGCTGGAAACACCAGCGGACGCCAGTCAATTTGGCGCCGGCAGCATGGGCTGGTGGCGGCTGCAGGCCCTGCGTCCATTGCTGGACGCGCATCTGCATCGCAGCGCGTTCGAGGACGAGCAGGGCCAGATCGACGGAACGCTGGCCCATGCCATTGAACGTGTGCTGGGCGCCTGCTGTGAACACGCCGGACTGCGCGTCACGACAGCCGCAGCGTGCCTCGGCGAGGCCGATGCCAGCAGCGACGAGTACGCCTACGCCCGACGCAGCTGAGGATGAAGGGGGCACAACGCCCCCTCCCCGTATCGATCAGCCACGCTGGAACGCGACGCCGGTCTTTTCCTTCAGCTCGTCATCGCTGACGCCCGGTGCCGCTTCCACCAGCAACAGGCCCTGGTCAGTCACGTCGAACACAGCCAGATCGGTGATGATGCGGTCGACCACGCCCACACCGGTCAGCGGCAGCGTGCATTCGGCGAGGATCTTGTGTTCGCCGTTCTTGGCGGTGTGCTCCATCAGCACCACCACGCGCTGCACGCCGGCCACCAGGTCCATCGCGCCGCCCATGCCCTTGACCATCTTGCCGGGCACCATCCAGTTGGCCAGGTCACCCTTGTCGGTGACCTGCATGGCGCCGAGGATGGCCAGGTTGACGTGGCCACCGCGGATCATCGCGAAGCTGTCGTGGCTGCCGAAGTAGCTGGCACCGGCACGCGCGGTGACGGTCTGCTTGCCGGCGTTGATCAGGTCGGCGTCGACCTCGGCTTCGGTCGGGAACGGACCGATGCCAAGCAGGCCGTTTTCCGACTGCAGCCACACGTCCACGCCTTCGGGAATATGGTTGGCAACCAGGGTCGGCAGGCCGATGCCCAGGTTCACGTATGCACCGTCGGTCAGTTCGCGGGCGGCGCGTGCCGCCATTTCATCGCGGGTCCACGCCATGTCAGTTGCCCTCCGCGCGGATGGTGCGCTGTTCGATACGTTTTTCGGGGGTGGGGTTGTGCACGATCCGGTGCACGTAGATGCCCGGCAGGTGCACCTGGTCGGGATCGATCGCGCCGACTGGCACCACCTCTTCCACTTCCACGATGCAGACCTTGCCGGCCATCGCGCAGGCCGGATTGAAGTTGCGTGCGGTCTTGCGGAACACCAGGTTGCCAGCCTCGTCGGCCTTCCACGCCTTGACCAGCGCGACATCGGCACGCAGCGCGGTCTCCATCACGTAGTGCTTGCCGTCGAACTCGCGGGTTTCCTTGCCCTCGGCCACCACGGTGCCGTAGCCGGTGGCAGTGAAGAACGCCGGGATGCCCGCGCCGCCGGCACGCAGGCGCTCGGCCAGGGTGCCCTGCGGATTGAATTCCAGCTCCAGCTCGCCGGCCAGGAACTGGCGCTCGAATTCCTTGTTCTCGCCCACGTAGGACGAGATCATCTTCCTGATCTGCCGGGTTTCCAGCAGCTGCCCGAGGCCGAAGCCGTCAACGCCGGCATTGTTTGAGATCACGGTCAGGCCCTTGGCGCCACTGTCGCGCAGCGCGGCGATCAGCGCCTCGGGAATGCCACACAGGCCGAAGCCGCCCACGGCCAGGGTCTGGCCATCGGCGATCACACCCTGCAGTGCGTCTGCCGCAGAGGCGAAACGCTTGCTGCGCGTGCTGCTGGAAGTCGATTGCTGCATCTCTACTGCCCTACCCGGTGAGAATCCCGCCATTCTAGCGGCACACCCGTTACCGGCTGGGATGCGCCGCAGCATGACTCGGCATGACGGGCTGCCAATCCGTAGAATGTCCCCTTCCCCGCTTGCGTGCCCCGGGCAACGCCTGCTGCAGATGGAGAGGACAGGACGACGCATGGCCGAAGTATTCACCGGAGGGGAACTGTCCCGCTGGCTGGATGCGGGGACACTGGAAAAGGGCAGACAACGCGTATCGGCAGTGCGTGAACTGGGCTACAGGGCGCCGCTGCTGACCGCGCAGGTCGAAGCCCGGCAGGTGATGATCGACCTGGAAGCCAGCGCCCGCACACCGCATAGCCCCCTGCAGAGTCGCTGCACCTGTCCTGCGGGAGGTCACTGCGAGCATGTTGCCGCCGTGCTGCTGGCTGCGCTGGAGACCTCCTTGGAGGGAGACAGCGGCTCGCTGCGTCCGGCCGCCCATCCGACACTGCCTACCCTGCAGATCCAGGCGATGACGCCTATTCTCCATCTGCACAGCATGGACTACCGTCCTGCCTGGCTTACCGAGCGCGATGCCTCGCAGTGGCTGGACGTCGCTACCGTCGCCTTCGAGTACGACGAGCACGTGCGCTTTCTCGATGACCCGTCGCTGTTCGTGCATGACGCCGAGGGACAGCTCTACCTGCTGCCGCGTGACCTGCACGAGGAGGCACGGCGGGAAACTGAACTTCACAGCGTGCACCTGCACCGCGAACGGCAACCGCGCATCGCGCTGGATGGTGGTGGGCCACTGTTCGAGCTGCGCAGTTTCGACTGGACCCGCTTCCTTTTGGAGGACGTGCTGCGGCTGGAGGCACTGGGCTGGAAGATAGAGACCGACGATGCCTTCCGCCATCGCATCTTCCGCGTAGACCAGATTGATCTGGACCTGCAGGCGGCGCCGGCCGACAGCGCCACGTTCGACCTGGCCCTGACCATCGAGGTCGATGGCCGCAGCGTCGCGCTGGTTCCGTTGTTGCAGGCCGTACTGCAATCGGATCCACGCTGGCTGCGCGGCCAGCTGGATGCGATCAGCGATGACGAAAACGTGCTGCTGACGACGGCGGACAATGAACGCCTCGCCTTGCGGGCGGGTCGCCTGAAACCGGTGATCGCGCTGCTGGCGGATCTGTTCAGCGACTCTGGACAATCCCTGCGCCTGCAGGCACATGACCGCGGCCGCCTGCAGGCACTGCAGGAAGCCGCCCAGCTGCGCCTGCACGCCAGCGACGATACCCGTGCGCGCGTGCAACGCCTGCTGGATGCGCCGGCCATGGCCGCGGTACCGCCACCCAAAGGGCTGCACGCTACGCTGCGCCCCTACCAGCTGGAAGGCCTGTCGTGGCTACAGTACCTGCGCCAGCAGGGGCTGGGCGGCGTACTGGCCGATGACATGGGGCTGGGCAAGACCCTGCAGACCCTGGCCCATCTGCTGGTCGAAAAGGAAAGCGGCCGTCTGGACCGGCCGACGCTGCTGGTGGTGCCGACCTCGCTGCTGCATAACTGGCAGAGCGAAGCCGCGCGCTTCACCCCGGGACTGCGCGTACTGACCCTGCACGGACCGGCCCGCGAGACGCTGTTCGACGCGATTCCCGCACATGACCTCGTGCTCACCACCTATCCCCTGCTGTGGCGCGACGAGCAGGCATTGCAGGCGCACTCCTACCATCTGCTGATCCTGGATGAGGCGCAGCAGGTGAAGAACCCGAAATCACGTGCGGCAGTCACGCTGCGCACGCTGCGGGCCCGCCACCGTCTATGCCTGACCGGTACGCCGCTGGAGAACCATCTGGGCGAATTGTGGACGCAGTTCGACTTCCTGCTGCCCGGGCTGCTCGGCAGCGAAAAGCAGTTCAACCAGCATTGGCGCCACCCCATCGAACGCGGCAGCGACCAGCGCCGTGCCCAGCTGCTGGCACAGCGGCTGCGCCCTTTCATCCTGCGCCGGCGCAAGGACCAGGTGGCTGCCGAGCTGCCACCAAAGACCCTCATCACCCGTGCGGTAACGATGGAGGGCGGGCAGCGTGATCTCTATGAAACCGTGCGTGCGGCGATGGAGAAGCAGGTCCGCGAGGCGATCAGCGACAGCGGACTGGCACGCAGCCACATCAGGGTACTGGATGCGCTGCTGAAGCTGCGCCAGGTCTGCTGCGATCCGCGCCTGCTGCCGGGCGAAACACCGGCACGCAATGCCGGTTCGGCCAAGCTGGAGCTGTTGCGTGAGATGCTGCCGTCGATGGTCGAGGAAGGCCGCCGCATCCTGTTGTTCTCGCAGTTCACCGGCATGCTGGCGCTGATCGCGCAGGCGCTCGACGGGCTGGGCCTGGCCTATGTGACCCTGACCGGTGATACCCAGGACCGGGTCACGCCGGTACAGCGTTTCATGCAGGGCGAAGTGCCGCTGTTCCTGATCAGCCTGAAGGCCGGTGGCGTGGGGCTGAACCTGACCGCCGCCGACACCGTCATCCACTTTGATCCCTGGTGGAATCCGGCGGCTGAGAACCAGGCGAGTGACCGTGCCCATCGCATCGGCCAGCAGCAGCCGGTCTTCGTCTACCGGCTGATTGCCGCCGGTAGCATCGAAGAACGGATCGCCGAACTGCAGGAGCGCAAGGCGATGCTGGCCGAATCGATTCTTGAAGGCGGCGGCAGCGCCGGACCACGCTTCAGCGAAGAGGACGTGCAGGCGCTGCTGGCACCGTTGCCGGGCGCACCGGCCAAACGCCCTGGCCGGGCCGGCAGGCGGCCAGCGCAGGCCTGATATCGAACATCAGTCACCTGGCGTTGCCTGATGGAAACGATTCCCATACGGGTCGGGCGCTACAATGAAAGACTGAGCTCACAAAGGATCTGATCGATGCCCCTGCCCGCCTTCAAGGCCTACGATATCCGCGGCCGTGTGCCGGAAGAACTGAACGAAGAGCTGGCCCGCCGCATTGGCGTCGCCCTGGCTGCGCAGCTCGCTCCCGGTCCGGTGGTGCTTGGCCACGACGTTCGCCTGACCAGCCCGGCGCTGCAGGATGCGCTGGCATCGGGCCTGCGTGGCGTGGGTCGCGAAGTGATCGACATCGGGCTGTGCGGCACCGAAGAGGTCTACTTCCAGACCGATCACCTCGGCGCGGCCGGCGGCGTGATGGTGACCGCCAGCCACAACCCGATGGATTACAACGGCATGAAGCTGGTCAAGGAGAATGCCCGTCCGATCAGCTCCGATACCGGCCTGTTCGCGATCTCCGATGCGGTCGCCGCCGATGCGTCCGAGGCCCAGCCGCCGCGCGCCGGGCAGACCGCCCAGCATGACAAGAGCGCCTATATCCAGCATCTGCTGAGCTACGTCGACGCCGCCAAGCTCACGCCGCTGAAGCTGGTGGTGAATGCCGGCAACGGCGGCGCCGGTGCCATCGTCGACCTGCTGGCCCCGCACCTGCCGTTCGAGTTCATCCGCATCTGCCATGAACCCGATGGCAACTTCCCCAACGGTATTCCCAACCCGCTGCTGCCGGAGAACCGTGCCGCCACCGCTGAAGCCGTGCGCGAGCACGGCGCCGACTTCGGCATCGCCTGGGACGGCGACTTCGACCGCTGCTTCTTCTTCGACCACAGCGGGCGTTTCATCGAGGGCTACTACCTGGTCGGGCTGCTGGCCAAGGCCATCCTCGCGCGCAATCCGGGCGGCAAGGTCGTGCATGACCCGCGCCTGGTCTGGAACACCGTGGAAATGGTGGAGCAGGCAGGCGGCGTGCCGGTGCTGTGCAAGAGCGGCCACGCTTTCATCAAGGAAAAGATGCGCGCCGAGGATGCGGTGTATGGCGGCGAGATGAGCGCCCACCACTACTTCCGCGAATTCGCCTATGCCGACTCCGGCATGATCCCGTGGCTGCTGATCGCGCAGCTCGTCTCGGAAAGTGGACGTTCGCTGGCCGACTGGGTGGAGGACCGCATGGCGGCCTATCCCTGCAGTGGCGAGATCAACTTCAAGGTTGCAGATGCCAAGGCTGCCGTGGCACGCGTGATGGAGCACTTCGCAACGCAGTCGCCCGCGCTGGACCACACCGACGGCATCAGTGCCGATTTCGGCGACTGGCGCTTCAACCTGCGCAGCTCCAATACCGAGCCGCTGCTGCGCCTGAACGTCGAGGCACGTGGTGACGCAGCGTTGATGCAGGCGCGCACCGACGAAATTTCCCGTCTTGTCCAGCAGTAATCAAGGAAGATCATGAGCAACATCCAGCCCGTCATCCTCTCCGGTGGTTCCGGAACCCGCTTGTGGCCGCTCTCGCGCGAGGCCTATCCGAAGCAGTTTCTGCCACTGGCGGGCGAGCTGACGATGCTGCAGGCCACCTGGCAGCGCGTTGCACCCATCGCCGCGCATGGCCCGCTGGTGATCGCCAACGAAGAACACCGCTTCGTCGCTGCCGAGCAGCTGCAGCAGGTGGGTGCCGAACCGGCCGCGATCATCCTTGAACCGGTGGGCCGCAATACAGCGCCCGCCATCGCAGTGGCGGCATTGGAGGCCACCCGTGACAGCGCCGATGCGCTGCTGCTGGTGCTGCCCTCGGACCATGTGATCACCGATGAGGCCGCGTTCCGCGCAGTCGTGCAGGCTGCAGCCAGCGCTGCCGAGGCCGGTAAGCTGGTGACCTTCGGCATCGTGCCGACCGGCCCGGAAACCGGCTATGGCTACATCAAGGCCGCTGATGGCCAAGGTCTGCGTGCGGTCGAGCGCTTTGTCGAAAAGCCCGACCTTGAGACCGCCACCGGTTACGTCAGCAGCGGCCAGTATTACTGGAACAGCGGCATGTTCCTGTTCAAGGCCTCGCGCTACCTGCAGGAACTGGAGCGCTTCCAGCCCGACATGCTGGCCGGCAGCCGCCAGGCCTGGCAGCAGGCCCGTCGCGATTCGGATTTCACCCGCCTCGACAAGGAGGCGTTCGCCATCGTCCCCTCCGATTCCATCGACTATGCCGTGATGGAAAAGACCGCAGACGCCGTGGTGATTCCGCTGGACGCGGGCTGGAACGATGTCGGCTCGTGGACGGCACTGCGCGATGTCTCGCAGCAGGACGGCGACGGCAACGCCCACCAGGGTGATGTGATCGCCATCGACTGCCGCAATACCTACGCCTACGCGCAACGCCTGGTGGCGTTGGTCGGCCTGGACGATGTGATCGTGGTCGAGACCGACGATGCGGTGCTGGTCGGCAAGGCCGACCGCATGCAGGAGGTCAAGACCGTGGTGGCGCAGCTGAAGGCCGACGGTCGCAGCGAAGCGACGTGGCACCGCAAGGTCTACCGCCCGTGGGGCGCCTACGATTCGATCGACAATGGTGAGCGCTTCCAGGTCAAGCGCATCACGGTCAAGCCCGGCGGTACGCTGAGCCTGCAGATGCACCACCATCGTGCCGAGCACTGGATCGTGGTCAGCGGCACCGCAGAAGTGACCCGGGGCAACGAGGTGATCCTGCTCAGCGAGAACCAGAGCACCTACATTCCGCTGGGCGTGACCCATCGCCTGCGCAACCCGGGCAAGCTGCCGCTGGAGCTGATCGAAGTGCAGTCCGGCAGCTACCTTGGTGAAGACGACATCGTGCGTTTCGAGGATACGTACGGGCGCAGCTAGTGAGGTAGCGCCGGCCCATGGCCGGCGAGCGCAGCGGTTCAATGCATGCGCCGGGCATGGCCCGGCGCTACCGTCAGCGGGTCAGTTCTGCCATGACCCGCTTCAGTCCATCCTGCCACGTTGGCAGTTCGATACCGAAATCCTGCTGCAGCTTGCGGTTGTCCAGCACCGACCATGCCGGGCGCTTGGCCGGGGTCGGATACTCCGAACTGGGAATCGCCTCGACGGCCGGCACCTTCGCCAACACACCGGTCGCCAGCGCCTCGGCGAAGATCGCCTCTGCAAACCCATGCCAGCTGGTCTGGCCGCTGGCGGTCAGATGCCAGGTACCGGACAGCTGCCCCGGATGCTGCAGTGCCTGCGCAGTGACATCGGCAATCAGCGCGGCCGGTGTAGGCGTGCCGATCTGATCAGCAACCACCCGCAGCTGGTCGCGCTCGGCGCCCACCCGTAGCATCGTGCGCAGGAAATTGGCGCCATGTGAGGCATATACCCACGCCGTGCGGAAGATCAGGTGGCGGCCACCGGCCGAACGCACCGCATCTTCGCCATCACGTTTGCTGGTGCCATAAACCCCCAGCGGCGCGGTCGGTTCATCCTCGCGGTACGGGGCCGTGCCCTGGCCATCGAACACGTAGTCGGTGGAGTAATGCACGAACGGCACGCCATGGGCCGCACACCAGCGCGCGATCACGCCCGGCGCCTCCGCATTGGCGGCGAAGGCGGCCGTTGTGTCCTGCTCGGCACGATCGACTGCGGTATAGGCCGCAGCGTTCACCACTACCGATGGCTGCAGGCGGTCCAGCAATGCCGGCAGGCTATCGGGCTGGCCGAAATCAGCCATCTCGCAGGCGCCGCCATCAGGCAGCTGACCACTGCGGGTGGTGGCAACCACTTCACCCAGCGGCGCCAGCGCACGCAGCAGCTCCTGGCCGACCTGGCCATTGCCACCGAACACCAGAACGGTCATGGCACGAAGACCGGCAAGCGATCTTCAGCGATGTCCTTCAGGAACGGCGCGTTCTCGTCCTTGGCCGACAAGGTCGGCGCGCTGACCGGCCAGTCCACGGCAATGTCGGCATCGTTCCAGCGCACGCCGGCATCAAAGTCCTTCAGGTAGACCTCGGTGCACAGGTAGCTGAACACCGCACGCTCGGACAGCACGGCGAAACCGTGGGCGAAGCCCTCCGGAATCCAGAACTGCTTCTTGTTTTCCGCACTCAGCACCACCGCTTCCCACTGGCCGAAGGTCGGCGAGCCGCGGCGGATGTCCACGGCCACGTCGTAGACCTCGCCTTCCAGCACGCTGACCAGCTTGCCCTGCGGGCGCGGCCACTGGTAATGCAGGCCACGCAGCACGCCCTGCGCCGAGGTGGACACGTTGCTCTGCACGAAGCGATCCGGCAGGCCCAGCGCGGCGAAACGCTCGGCATTCCACGTTTCAAAGAAGTAACCGCGGGCATCGCCGAACACGGCCGGCTCGATCACCACACAGCCGGGCAACTTGGTTTCAATTACTTTCACGGAACAACTCCACGCAAAGCGAGTTTATGCAGGTACTGGCCGTAGCCGTTCTTGATCAGCGGCGCAGCCAGCGCTTCCAGCTGCTCTGCATTGATCCAGCCCTGGCCGAACGCGATTTCTTCCGGGCAGCAGACCTGCAGGCCCTGGCGAGTCTGGATGGTCTCGATGAAGTTGGACGCTTCCAGCAGCGACTGGTGGGTGCCGGTATCGAGCCAGGCATAGCCACGGCCGAGTGCCTCCAGGTGAAGATTGCCTTCTTCCAGGTAGCGCTTGTTGAGATCGGTGATCTCCAGCTCACCACGCGGCGACGGCTTCAGTTCGGCCGCATGATCGCTGGCCTTGCCGTCATAGAAGTACAGGCCGGTCACCGCATAGTTGGAGCGCGGATTCTCCGGCTTCTCCACCAGATCAATGACCCTACCGCTTGTGTCGAACTCGGCCACGCCGTAACGCTCCGGATCGTTCACCCAGTAGCCGAATACGGTCGCACCGTCCACGCGCTCATCGGCACGCTTGAGCACTTCGCGCAGGCCGTGGCCGTGGAAGATGTTGTCGCCCAGCACCAGGCAGCTCGGCTTGCCGGCGACGAAGTCGCGACCGATCAGGTAGGCCTGGGCCAGGCCATCCGGACTCGGCTGCACCGCGTACTGGATGTCCATGCCCCACTGCGAACCATCACCCAGCAGCTGCTGGAACAGCGCCTGCTCGTGCGGGGTATTGATGATGAGCACTTCACGGATGCCCGCCAGCATCAGCACGCTGAGCGGGTAGTAGATCATCGGCTTGTCGTACACCGGCAGCAGCTGTTTGCTGACGCCTTTGGTGATTGGATACAGCCGGGTGCCGGAGCCACCGGCGAGGATGATGCCCTTGCGCTGCGTCATGTTGTCTCCCGGGTTCAGGCCGTGGTGCCGATGCGCTGCAGTCGGTAGCTGCCGTCGAGCACGCCGTTGACCCATTCCTGGTTGTCCAGGTACCAGTCGACGGTGAAGGTAATGCCCTGCTCGAACGTATAGGCCGGCTCCCAGCCCAGGTCGTTCTTCAGCTTGGAAGCATCGATCGCATAACGGCGGTCATGACCGGGGCGATCGGTGACGTAGGTGATCTGGCTGCTGCGCGGCTGGCCATCCTCGCGCGGGCGGCGCTGGTCCAGCAGGGAACAGATCGCCTGCACCACCTCGATGTTCTGCTTTTCCGAGTTGCCACCAACGTTGTAGGTCTCGCCAACCTGGCCCTTGGCCAGCACGGTACGGATCGCTTCGCAGTGATCGGACACGAACAGCCAGTCGCGCACCTGCTTGCCATCGCCGTACACCGGCAGCGGCTCGCCGGCCAGCGCCTTGGCGATCACCAGCGGGATCAGCTTCTCGGGGAAGTGGTACGGGCCGTAATTGTTCGAACAGTTGGTGGTCAGCACCGGCAGCCCATAGGTGTGGTGGAACGCACGCACCAGGTGGTCCGAAGCTGCCTTGGACGCCGAGTACGGCGAATTGGGCGCGTACTGGGTCGTTTCGCTGAATTTGCCGGTCTCACCCAGCGTGCCGTACACCTCGTCGGTGGACACATGCAGGAAACGGAACGCCGCGCCCTGCTCGGCCGGCAGCGTCTTCCAGTAATCCCGCACCGCTTCCAACAGGCCCAGGGTGCCCACCACGTTGGTCTGGATGAACGCGCCCGGGCCGTCGATGGAACGGTCGACATGACTTTCGGCAGCGAAGTTCACCACGGCATCCGGCCGGTGTTCGGCCAACAGGCGGGTGACCAGGGCGCTGTCGCCGATGTCACCCTGCACGAACACATGGTTCGGATTGCCGTCCAGGCTGGACAGGGTCTTCAGGTTGCCGGCGTAGGTCAGCACATCGAGGTTGATGACCCTTACGCCGCGGGCAACTGCCTCGAGAACGAAGTTACCGCCAATGAATCCGGCGCCGCCGGTGACAAGCCATGTGGGCACTACCTGTTCTCCTGATCAGTTTTCATACCAACCGCATCGGGGCGGCCGGATTCCAAAGCTGAAGGATACAACGACTGCGCGCCGAGACCTTGAACAGCCTCGCCCGACGTGGGGAGCGCCGACCGGGGTTCAGCCAACCTGAAGCAGCCAGACCCTGATATCTGCGGGCATCATGGACAGGATCGGGCTGGCCAGGGTCAGCACCGACGTGACCGCCATCGCCTTGGCGAACGAGACGCTGCGGTCGGTGCGGATGCGGGCGTAGAGCCCCCGGGTACTCATTGACGGCAAGGTGCGGACGTCAGACACCCGCAGCCCATGATGCGCGGCGATGGCGGCCACGCTGGCATCGTCCAGATAATGGACATGTGGCGATGGGAAGTCCTTCTGCCACATGCGGTCGAACGAAGCCGGCATCCCGAGACTGGCCATCGCCCTGGATATGCGGTACAGCACCCCAGTCCGGGCCGGGGCATTGACAACAATCCAGCCTCCGGGAGTCAGGTGGCGGATGCAGGCCTCAAGGGCGGAATCGATGTCCGGAATGTGTTCCAGGACATCGTTGAAGATGATCACGTCGAATCGTTCTTCGTCCGCTAGCACGCCAGGGAAGAAACCCCTGCGCACATCCAGGCCTTTGGCTGCGGCGATCGCCGCGATGCGTGCATCCGGTTCAATTCCAACCACTTCGAAGTGGGGCATGGTTGCTTCAAGAAACCAGCCGTGCGCGCATCCGACGTCCAGCAGGCGTGGGCGTCTGCCATCGGTACGCGTGATCCGCGCCCCCAGATCCGTGGTCAATGTCTGGAAATTGCGTTGCCGCAGATGCTCCAGCCCTTCCTCGCGCATGGCCTCATCGACAACTTCAACGCTTCCATCGATATCGATGTCAACGCTGAGCGTGCTTCCTTCGTAGGTGCAGTCGTCGCATACACGGTGCCAGGGCCGGAGGCCCACCTTCAGCGTGGAATGACAGCCAGGGCAAAGCTCGTCAGGTCCAGTCACCATTTTCTCCTCGGGTTCTTCCCACGGGGTCACGCTAAGGGTGGACAGAGCGTACCGGCGAACCCGATGGTGTCAAATGCCGAGCAGGAAACTAGCTGCCTCGGCCACTCCAGGAAGAGATCACCACACCAATCAGTATCACCACCGAGCCCACCCAAGTCTGCGGCCGGATCGGCTCGTGCAGAAGCCACCAGGAGAATGCGGGCACCAGCAGGAACGTCAGGCCATAGAATGGAAATGCGGCTGAAAGCGGCACACGTGCCAGAACCGCCAGCCATAACAGCGTGGCTGCGCCATACACGAACAAGGCCAGGATCAGGGTGCCGGAGAAGAAGCTGGCCGGACGGCTGAACGACAACTGCGAAGATGCCAGCTTGAAGAGGACCTGTCCGCTGGCCAGCATGGCCAGGGTGGTCAGGATCATCGCGATCACGGCAGGGGTCAGTACAGCGGCAGAACGGGTCATCGAAGATTCCTGGCGGGGCGCTACAGCGGGGCGGCGTGATTGAGCTGCATTGCAACATTAAACCTGCGCATGCCGGTGTAGTCCTCCGCCTCAGCGAGTGGTTCATGGTCATACAGCATATACAGGCGCCAGATGTTCCGGAAATGCGGAACGGCTCTGTACGACGAGACACACCATACGCATTCGCATGGTCACCCCAAGCCAGCTAGAATCAGGGTCCCACCCCCGAACCGGTTGCTGTTGCAGGACCGGACGTTCTCCCTGTTACTGAAGGACCCCGTACCAGATGAAAATCCTCGTCGCGTACAAGCGCGTGGTGGACTACAACGTCCGCATTCAGGTCAAGCCGGACGGTTCCGGCGTGGTCACCGACGGCGTCAAGCTGTCCCCCAACCCCTTCGATGAAATCGCTCTGGAAGAAGCCCTGCGCCTGCGCGACAAGGGCATCGCCAGCGAAGTCGTGGTTGCCACCATCGCCCCGGCCGACGCCCAGGCGCACCTGCGCAACGGCCTGGCCATGGGCGCAAACCGTGCCATCCACGTCGTCACCGACCAGGCCATCCAGCCGCTGACCGCGTCGCGCACCCTGCTCAAGCTGATCGAAAAGGAACAGCCGGACCTGGTGATCCTTGGCAAGCAGGCCATTGATGACGACGCCAACCAGACCGGCCAGATGCTGGCCACGCTCTGGGGCCGCCCACAGGCGACCTTCGCCAGCAAGCTCGAAATTGCCGATGGCAAGGCCACGGTGACCCGTGAAGTCGACGCCGGCCTGGAAACGCTGGAAGTGGATCTGCCGGCCGTGGTCACCACCGATCTGCGCCTGAACGAACCGCGCTTCATCAAGCTGCCAGACATCATGAAGGCCAAGGCCAAGCCGCTGGAGACCCTGCAGCTGGCCGACCTCGGCGTTGAAGCCGCCGACACCTTCAAGACCACCCAGTACGCCGCGCCGTCCAAGCGCAGCAAGGGTGTGATGGTCAAGGACGCGGCCGAACTGGTTGCCGCACTCAAGCAGAAGGGGTTGCTGTAATGAGCAGGATTCTCGTCATCGCCGAGCACCACGACGGCAAGCTCAACGCCGCCACCGCCAAGACCGTCAGCGCCGCCACCGCCATCGCCGGTGCCAGCATCGACGTGCTGGTGCTGGCCGCCGACCCGGCCGCCGTTGCCGCTGAAGCGGCGAAGATTGCCGGCGTCGCCAAGGTCCTGACCGTGGCCAACGCCGCCAATGCCCAGGCCCTGGCCCAGGTGCTGGCCCCGCAGATCGCGCAGCTGGCCAAGGGCTACAGCCACGTGTTCGGCCCGTCGACCACCTTCGGCAAGGACCTGATGCCGTGCGTGGCCGCCCTGCTCGGCGTCAACCAGGTCTCCGACCTGATGAGCGTCGAAGGCAGCCACACCTTCAAGCGCCCGATCTACGCCGGCAACGCGATCATCACCGTCGAAGCCCCGGCCGACCAGATCGTGGTCGCGACCGTGCGTGCCGCCTCGTGGCCGGAAGCCGCCCAGGGCGGCAGCGCCGCCATCGAAGCGGCCAGCGTCGATGCTGCCCTGCCGACCCACACCCGCTTCGTCGGCCTGGCCGCTGGTGCCAGCGACCGCCCTGACCTGCAGAGCGCCAAGCGCGTGGTCTCCGGCGGCCGTGGTGTCGGTTCGGAAGAGAACTTCAAGGTCATCTTCCAGCTGGCCGACAAGCTCGGTGCCGCGGTGGGTGCCTCGCGTGCCGCGGTCGACGCAGGCTACGTGCCCAGCGACCTGCAGGTCGGCCAGACCGGCAAGATCATCGCGCCGGAACTGTATGTGGCCGTTGGCATCAGCGGTGCGATCCAGCACCTGACCGGCATCAAGGATGCCGGCACCATTGTCGCGATCAACAAGGACGCGGATTCGCCGATCTTCGAGATTGCCGATATCGGTCTGGTAGGGGATCTGTTCGCAATCCTGCCGGAGCTGGAAGCGGCGCTGGGTTGAAGCCGATGCCGTACTGCTGAATCATGTCGGGGCCAGCACATCCAGCGCTGGCCCCGATGTGTTTTCCCAAGCATGGTTGGCGCGACGCGTGTCCATCCAGCCCTGCAAACCACCTGGATCATTGAATGACCGTTCTGATTGCGATTGTGATTCCTTGCTACAAGGTCAAGGAGCACATTCTTGATGTCATCGCCGGCATCGGTGAAGACGTTGCCCGCATCTATGCCGTCGATGACTGCTGCCCCGTGGGCAGTGGTGATTTCATCGAAAATCATGCGACGGATCCGCGCGTGAAGGTATTGCGCCATGCGGAGAACCAGGGCGTGGGTGGCGCAGTCATGACCGGGTATCGCGCGGCAATCGAGGACGGCATGGATATCATCGTCAAGGTGGACGGTGATGGGCAGATGGATCCCGCGCTGATTCCAGATTTCGTAGCACCGATTGTGGCCGGCGAAGCAGACTACACCAAGGGAAACCGATTCTTCGATCTGGAACAGATCCAGCAGATGCCTGCGCTGCGCCTGTTCGGCAATGGCGGCCTGTCGTTCCTTACCAAGCTCTCATCCGGCTACTGGGACCTGTTCGATCCCACCAATGGCTATACGGCCATCCATCGCGATGTTGCTCGACACCTGCCGCTGACCAAGATCAGCCGCCGGTACTTCTTCGAGACGGATATGCTGTTCCGGCTCAACACGCTGCGGGCAGTCGTGGTCGATGTGCCGATGCACGCTCGCTACGGTGACGAAGTGAGCAACCTGAAGATCTCCAAGGTAATGACCGAATTTCTTGGCAAGAACCTGGCGAACTTCGGCAAGCGCGTGTTCTACAACTACTATCTGCGCAACTTGACGCTGGCTTCGCTGGAGCTTCCGCTCGGGCTTGCATTCACGCTGTTCGGCCTTGCCTACGGCATCAAGCACTGGTTGTTCAGCATCGACAGCGGCCAGGTCGCCAGCAGCGGCACCGTCATGCTCGCCGCCATGCCAGTCCTGGTCGGCGTGCAGCTGTTGCTTGCATTCTTCGGCCAGGACATCGCCAGCACCCCGCGCCGCGCGATCCATCGCCGCCTGGCCCGTTCGGCGCTGCGGGGCCCGAGCGCGTGACGGATACCCGGACCGCATTGCCGCCGCAGCAACCTGTACTGTGGCCATTCTTCCTTGCGTTCGCGATGCTGCTGTCGATCGTTCTCTCCGCGTTGACCCCATCGTTCCAGACCCCGGATGAGCTGGACCATGTCAAGCGTGCCTATCTGTTGAGCAAGGGCCAGCTCCTGCTGCATGCACGCGATGGCAACCCCTCCGGCGGCGAGGTCGATACCGGCCTGCTGTCCTACATGCAGCAGTTCACGCAACTCGTGGGCAAGCGCGCACAGAAGCTGACCGCCGAGGAGCTTGCCCGGTCCGAGTCGATCGCCTGGTCCGGTGAAACGGTGTACCAGGCGCCTTCTGGCACCGCCTATTACTTTCCCGCCGTCTATCTGCCCCAGGCCACTGGACTGGCCGCCGGCCGGGTGCTGGGATGGACCGTGGCGGATTCCTACCGGCTGGCCCGCTACCTCTCGCTGGCCGCAGCCATCGCCCTGCTGGCCCTGGCATTCCGGATCTTTGCTCCACCTGCGGGGGCACTGGCCCTGCTAGTGCTGCCAATGACGCTGTTCCAGTTTGGCGGCGCCGTGCTGGACCCGGTTGCCACCGGACTGACCTTCGTGGCCGTCGCTGCTTTCATGCGTCTTGCCGTCGACGGACGCCAGGCCAACGCTCGCATTTTCATTGCATTGGTCGCGGCCACATTGCTTGTCTGCGCAAGCCGCGCGCACATGTTACCGATGCTCGCATTGCCCTTTGCTGCCGCATGGTTCGCGCGCTGCGGCCGTCGCTTCTGGATCGCCCTGGCCCTGGCAGTGTTCGTACTGGGCTGGACGGCGGTGACCATCAAGACAACGGTATACGCCCCCGGACCGCGCGACGCGGATCACGCAGCGCGCCTGATGCACTATCTCACCCACCCTTCCGAGCTTTGGCACATGCTCTGGGTGACCTGGTCGCACCCGGTCCGCATGAGCGAGTACTGGGAATCCTTCCTGGGCGTACTGGGCTGGCTCGACATCGGCTTCCCTGCCTCGTTCTATCTCTGGGCGGGCACAGCCTTCCTGGCGACAGTGGCCGCGTCCGTTGCCACCGGTGCCTGGCGCAGCCTGGCCTTGGCTCGTACTCTGCTGGTGGTCGTCTGCTTCTCGGCAATCCTGCTGACCTTCCTTGCGCTGCTGGTGCAATGGACCGAGCCTGGTTCGCGCCTGATCGAAGGCGTGCAGGGACGCTACTTCCTGATTCCTGCCGTCTGCCTGTCCTACGCGCTTCTGGCCCAGCCGCAACCGCGTCCGCGTGCGCTGCACCTGGTGTCACACCTGCTGCTGGCCGGTCTGGTGCTCATCTCCGGCTATGGCACCGCGAAACTGCTGGCCGACCGCTACTACATGCAGCCGGTACGCCCTGTGGCCTTGCCAGCGTACTCGCTGGAGGCGGGGCAGGCGATCGCCACGGACGCGCCCACCCAACTACAGCTTCCACGAGCAGTGACGGGACCTGAAACAGCCATCGATTCGGTCTCCATCCTGCTGGACATCAGGAAAGCCATCACCGATCCGCGGGCCAAGGCGAGCCTGCGCCTGTGGGACTCGGACGGCAGCGAACATCGCTTCGAACTGCCTTTGACCGGAATCGGGGACGACGATTACCACAGCGTGCCGGTTGACGCGCGTGCCTATGTCAGGGGCGATGTCCGGATCGATGGCACAGCTGAGGTTGGATTATGGGAAGCCGTTGACGACACCGGCCAGCGCACCAGCTGCCTGGCGGTGCATGCCACCGACGGCACCCGACGCGTTACGCCGGGCTGCCCCCTACCCTAGGCCCGAAAAACAGGGCCGAGCCCTTGCCCGGACGCTGGTGTCCATGCAGGCAACAACATGGTCCTCGCACGCTCTGCCTGCGGGACCATGCTGTTGTGCGTGCAGGCCGGTGACTCAACCGCGCAGACGGCGAATGACGGATGCCGGCACCATCTTGCGTACCAGTGATGCCAGTCCCGGCCGACGACGAACAAAACGCTCCAGCGACGACGAGGAAGGATCCAGTGCGACCTCGTCCGGAGCCGAGTCGAAATGCGCGATGATGGCCTCGTACTGTTCGTACGGGCGCGGGATCATGCGCTTGAGCGCGGGCTGGCTGCGATAGTAGCGGCGCCAATCGGCCGGAATCTTGCGACCGTTGGCAAACACGCCGTACTTGTCAGGCAGGCCCGCCGGATTCTTCAGTCGCTCCAGTTCCGAGGTGTACCACTGGGTCATCGCCTGCAGGGTGGTGTTGCCTGCGTCGTGCTTGCCCAGCATCTTCTCATGCGTACCAATGTCGAAGCCTGAGAAGTGATAGAAGCGCAGCGGATAGCTGCCGTTGACCACGATCGTGCCGTCGGCGCGGGTGCTGACTTCGCGGTAGTAAAGATTCCAGGTCGCGACGTTGTAGGACGGCACACGAAGAATTCCCAGCGTCTGGAAGAAGCAGGGAGCCAGGTCCACCCACTTCTGATCAGTGAAAAGCCCACGCTGGTTATCGTCGAAGCAGTAGTCGCGGCAGCGATCCAGCCACCACTGCAGGAACGCCGGGCCCTCTCCCTCACGGGTCAGCGCGAGAAAGCCCAGATTGAACACGCCATGGCGCAGGCAACCGAGCATTTCTCCATCCTGAAGGTCATCGGTATCCGTCGCGGGCACTGATACATGCGGAGTCAGCACGATCGGATGGCTGACCATCTCCCGCTCCAGCTCCTCCAGCCGTGCATACAACACCGTATCAGGATCCTGATAGACGACATTGGCAAAACCATGCTTCTGGAACAGGTGTGCAAATGCAAAGGGCTTCACTGCCGTGCACAATTCCACCACCGTATGATCGAACAACCATGACTGGAGTTCGCCGACACCTTCGACGACATCATCCGGGGTCAGGACGATATCGAAATCGGAATAGTCCAGGGCCGGGTCCTGATGATCGCTCAGCATGAGCGCCATCTTGGCTTCAGGATGATGGCGGCGGACCGAAGCGGCGAGGATGCGCGCCTTCGGCAGGTAACCGTTGTTGATGGAGGTAAAGATGCATTCGATCATGGGATTCACTTCTTCATGTTGTCGCGCAAGCGGCGCACCAGCGGCAACAGCCCGGTGGCACCCAGGGTGGATCGGACAGCGTTGCGCCATGCCGTTGAGCCCGCCGGCGCAACCTCACCGCGAAGCTCGCTGATTGTACGCTTGAGGGCCGCGATCTCGTGCTGCAGCTCGGTGTTCTGTTTCTTCAGCAATACCGGATCGGTGATGCTCCATTGACTGGAAATGCCGGCAACCGCCTGCTGGTAGAACATGTCCTCGTCCGAGATCAGCGAGGTGTCCTGATACCAGGGCAAGTGCAGCGCTGAATATGGCGGAGCGGTGCGGATCGAACGCCACCAACGCTCCTCGTCGCAGTGGACGCCAGGGCGGTAGAGAGCGAACGTGGTATCAAGAGCCGCCTCATAGTTGCCGTCCTCCAGCAGGTTCTGCCAGAACGGCGATTCCCAGGCGATCACCTGCTGCTTGAACGCATAGTGGTCAGGCAGGTCATCGATCCTCAGTGACAGCCCGGCCTTGTTGTGCCGCGGATAGCGCTCCAGCAGCTCAGCCAGGTGCTCGGTGATGTCGGACGGGCAATCATGGGCCGGCATGACATCGCTGTCGTTCAGGATGAAACGCTCGCGCTGGATGACGTCGTCGAAACGACCACTGCGCCAAAGCGCAAGATGGCCATAGTTCTTGTCGAGCCGGACCACGCGATGCGGACTGTGGTTGAGATAGTCCAGCAGTGGTTCGTAGGTCGACGCATTGTCGACCACGATGAGATTCTGGAAATCCAGCGCTTCCAGCCGCTCGATCACGCTCCTGATGTAGCCGACCCGGTTGTAGGAAATGATGAAGACCGGAACGGTACGATTGGACAGTACGCTCATCCTTCCACTCCAAAGATGTCGAAGCCGCGCCCAATCACAAGGGCGCCAAGCATCCTTTCCATTACATGCTCCAGCCCGCCCTCAACCTCCCTGCTGTCCAGACTGAACTCATCGAGCGACAAGCCAAGCTCGAGCAGCGGCCTGAGCAATGAGGATCGAATCCAGAACATCGTGCCGGCCACGAACGGAGCTCCCTGCGGCACACCAAAGCGCTCGTACGCCGCTTGGCTGAGCGCTGCATTGGCATCGGGAACACTGGTGATGAACGGTCGTGCTCCCACCATGCCGATCGCCGGATCATCCTGGAACAGTTTCAGCACGTTGTTGATCTGCCAGGTGCTGCCGGTCAATGGCTGCACAAGCGCGCGGCGCCAATGATCGCCATCGCGTATTTCCTGCCCGAACAAGGCAGAAATTGCCTGGAAGTAGCTTTCCGGATTGTGGCTCTTCTTGGAGTGCAGCTTCAGCACCAGATCTGAATCGAGGAGACCTCCATCACGGATCGCCGCCAGCAATCCGCCCACGTCCTTGCCGCGATTGGGGACGACCAGAATCTGCACATCCACACCGCGCGCAACCAGTTCATCCAGTGGACCGTCGAAGTCCTCGCGACTCCAGGGTCCGGTAATGACCACTTTGCGCAGGTTCGGTATGCGCAGCGCATCGGCGATCAGTTCGGGGGCAAGATCACGGTAGAAAATGTGCAGATGGACCGCCACCTCTGCTACCAAGGGCACGATCGGCAGAGGATCACGCGCGACATGCCGGACCGTACCAGCCGTGACTCCATTGCGCAGGAAGCCGATGGATTCGTTGATGCGGCGCGCGCTCCTGATGGCGCGCGACACGCGCTGACGCAAACTCAACGGCATTCCGTAGGCTGGGGAGCCTGGCAGATTTCGCCCTTCAAGGTGTTCCAGCATCCGCACCTCGCGGCAACGCTGCAGGTCCCGCTCGTACCTCACCCGCAGAGAATCGCCGTATACATCCATGCGCTGGGCGTGTGCACGCTTGCGATACTCCTCGTGCACCTGCTCCAGCGACGCCTGCTGCTCCTGCTGCACTATCAGCGCCTCACGCAGCTCTGCTTCGACCACCTGCGCTTGCCGGCGCTCGGCTTCGCTGGCCTGCTCCCGCTGGCGCCGCTCCGCCTCGATCAACTGCTGGCGTTGTTTCAGAAGCTCTACATGAGCATCGCGATCTGCTTCAACTGCATGGAATGACTCGCGGTACTTGTTGACCTGGCCCTGCAGGTAGCGACGCAACAGGCGGTCATGCCGGTGGTGACTGAGCAGCAGGCTCTGGGGTGCATGCATCCGACGACGGTAGATCTGCCGCGTGATCAGCTGAGCCTCGGCCGCAGCGCCGGGCATGCCACTGAGAATCGCGTTGTCACCGTGCAACCGATAGCGCATCAGACGCTGGTCGACGAACTCCACCTTCACGCCCTCGGTATCCAGACAGCGCAGCACGTAGTCCCAGTCCAGGTTGTAGCGGAAGCGCCGAAACCAGCCAACACTGGCCAACAACTCCTTGCGGAACAGGAAGTTCGACGTGGAAACAGTGAAGTTTCCATACAGCAGCCCGTTCACCACACCTTCGCTGCGCACGCGCTCGCGCAAACGCTGCACGCTGAAGTTCCACCAATGAGACGGGTCATCGATGAACTCGCCATCGGCATCAATCAGGCGGATATCGCTGAACAGGAACTGCGCATCTTCGCGCTCGGCGTGCTTGAGCATCTGCTCCAGCCGCTCAGGCTCCCAGATATCGTCCGAGTTGAGGACCGCCAGCCATGCGCCCCGCGCTTTTGACAAGCCACGGTTGATCGCCGCGTGCGACCCCGCGTTGTCCTGGCGCACCACTCTTATCCGGTCATCCTCTGCCGCCATGGCAGTTGCAACCAACACAGAATCATCCCTGGAACCATCATCGATGATGATCAGTTCCAGAGAAGACATCGTCTGTGCCAGCACAGACTCGATGGCCTCACCGATGAAGCGCGCGTGGTTGTAGGACGGGATCACCACGCTCACGCGTGGCAGTGCAGCGTGGTCTGCGAGGGTCACTTCAGCCACTCGCCACCTCGTCGGCCCAGCGCTGCAGCGCTTCTGCATCCTCGACCCGCCACGGGCGCTGCGGCACTTCACTGCGACGCGCCTCCAGCACGAACTGGAACACGTTGGCGGTGGGATGTCGGTTGAGCATGTGCTTGATCGGTTCCGGCAGAGGCTGCCAGTACTCAAGGAACTGCTCGTGGTTTCCGCCGGCATTGACTGCTTCGCGCCTGGCAACCTCCAGGCCCTGTGCGTTGAGCATGCGCTCCAGCGAATCCCAGGTGAAGAAGCGCAGGTGGGTTTCGTCGAGCAGCCCTGTCGGCGTGTAGTCGAAGCGCCCGCAGAACAATGCAGCGATGATGCCGGCATGACCCACGTTGGGCACGGACGCCACCAGACGGCCGTCCGGAGCCAGCAGGGTCAGTAGCTGGCCGAGTGTGTATGCAGGATCACGCAGGTGTTCCAGCACGTCCGCGCAGACGATCACATCGTAGGTGCCGCGAACCGCGGCCAACCAGTCGTCACCTTCCAGAGTTCCAACATGCAACGCATTCAGGTAGGGACGAGCCTGATCGGCACTGATCGGATCGATCTCCACGCCGGTCACTGTGCACCCTTGTGCCTGGCTGAGTTGACGCGATATGACACCGTAGCCGCAGCCAAGTTCAAGCACCCGCTGCCCCTGTCCCACCATCCGCGAGATGCGGGCAGCGGTACTCGGCCCTTCCGGATCGAAACTGTAGTCGTATGGCGAAACGCGATCTTCAATCTTCATTGGCATCCACCTCGATTGCGACCTCCAGCATGGGAATGCCCACCAACCCCGTGGAGACGCTGGTCGACACTGAGCGGACGATCAGTACGTCATGCCCCCACTTGAGCTGCCGATGGTCCAGCTGGGTGCCCTCGGCGATAGCGACGTCAAAACTGTAGTCACCCACCGGCAGGATCGGCATCGGGAAGCTGAACACCGCACGGAAGCGCTCGCCGCTACTGACCATGGGGGGGGCATCCAGGTAAGTCAGGTACGTGTTGTCGCCAAACAGTGTTTGCCCGTGCTTGTCCTTCAGGAAGAAGCCGACAATGGGTTGCTGCAGATCAACCAGTGCGCGCGCCTGCACGACCAGCGATACCGCCTCGCCGCCGACTACCCACGACAGCGGGTTATGTTCGCGGTCCTCCAGCACCACCTGGGTGATTTCCACCCCGCCCTGACCAAAGGATGCACTCTCCGGCGTGAACTGCATCACCTGGATGTCATTGCGCAGCGTGCTGCCATTGATCATCGATTGGCGCTGATCCTTCCAGTCCTCGGCCGACAGGATGTCCTGCACGGCATGGTCTCGTTCCGGTGCGCTGCTCTGCGACTGGTTGAACAAAGAGGCCAGGTACTTCTCTGTCACGCTCTTGGCATCGCCAATCGCTTGCACCCGGCCATGCTCGATCCACATGGCCTGGTCGCACAGGCTTCGCACCGCGCCACTGTCATGGCTGACGAACACCAGCGTGCCGTTCTCCTTGAACTTGCGCAGCCAGCGCATGCACTTCTGCGTGAACTGCGCATCCCCCACGGCAAGCGCCTCGTCGATGACCAGGATGTCAGCGTCGACGTGGGTGATCACCGAGAAGGCCAGGCGCACGAACATGCCACTGGAGTACGTTTTGACCGGGCGATCGATGAATTCACCGATCTCTGCGAATTCGATGATCGACGGCAGGCGTTCGTTGATTTCCGCAGTGGTCAGGCCATAGATGCCGCCACTGAGAATCGCGTTCTGACGCCCGGTGAATTCGGGATTGAAGCCTGCCCCCAGTTCCAGCAGCGCTGCCACTTTGCCGACACGTTCGACGCTGCCGCTGGTAGGCGACAACGTGCCGCACACGATCTGCAGCAAGGTCGACTTTCCAGAGCCATTCTTTCCGATGACGCCGAACGTCGTGCCCTTCCGCACGCTGAAGTCGATATCACGCAGCGCCCAGAAATCGCGGTAGAACTTTCGCCGTCCACCCAATAGACCCTGCCAGAGGCGGTGCGCGGGCTTCTCATAGATGTGGTAGCACTTGGACAGATTGTGGACCCGGATCGAGACGTCAGATGACATCGGCGAAGCCTCCACGCATCTTCTGGAAGAACATGTAGCCCAAGGCGGCCACCGGCAGGGCGATCAGCAGATAGACCCCCAGCGCAGCCCAATCCGGGGATTGGCCAAGCATCAATGCCGCACGTGATTCCTGCATCGGCAATGTCAACGGATTGAACATCACCCAGGTCTGCGCGGCCTTTGGCAACGCGGTGATCTGGTAGAACAACGGCGACAGGAACATGAAGGCACTGATCAGCAACGTCACCATCTGGTTGATGTCGCGGATGTAGGTTCCGAGTGCCGCCAGCAACCAGGTCACTCCCAAGATCAACACCATCAGCGGCAGAAGAATTACCGGGATCCACAGCCCCTGCCAATGCATGGGCGAATCCAGGTACCAGGACACGGCAATGAGCACCAGCATCGCCACGAACGCGTTGAACACAGCCGTGATCAGGGTGACGACGGGCAGCACATCAAGGGGGAAAACAACTTTCTTCACGTAGTTCGCATTGGCCAGGATCAGCGTTGGCGCACGCGTGACGCATTCGGCGAATAGATTGAACACGATCAAGCCGATGAAGAGCGCGACGGTGAAGTTGCCCGACGGATGATCACCCTGCCCCCATCGGTTCTTGAACAGCGTACCGAACACGAACGAGTAAAGCGTCAGCAACAGCAGGTTCTGGATCACATACCAGGAGAGGCCACCGTAGGATCCTTTGAACCGTGCAGCGATCTCACGCCGGGACAATGCCCAGAGCAGCTCAGCCTTGCGTTGTACGCCACTGATCATCACGCCAGCGCCTTTTCCAGATCCACCTGCAGATCCCCCAGATCCTCAACACCCACGCTCAGCCTTACCAGCGCATCACTGATGCCCAGCTGCTCGCGCCGCGCCACCGGGATCGATGCATGCGTCATCACCGCTGGATGGTTGACCAGGCTTTCCACGCCGCCCAGCGACTCGGCCAGGGTGAACAGTTCGGTCTTCTCGCAGAAGCGCTTGGCCGCGTCGAAGCCGCCCTTGAGCACGATCGAGACGATGCCGCCGTAGCCAGCCATCTGCTTGCCCGCCAGCTCATGTTGCGGGTGCGAGGCCAGGCCCGGGTAGATCACCTTCTCCACCGCCGGATGCTTTTCCAGCCACTGGGCCAGGGCGAGCGCGTTGGCGCAATGTGCCTTCATGCGCAGCGGCAGGGTCTTCAGACCACGCAAGGCCAGGAAGCTGTCGAACGGGCCCTGCACGCCACCCACCGAGTTCTGCAGGAAGGCCATCTGCTCGGCCAGTTCGGCGTTGTCGCCAACCACAACCATGCCACCGACCATGTCCGAGTGCCCGTTGAGGTACTTGGTGGCCGAATGCAGGACCAGGTCCGCGCCCAGTTCCAGCGGACGCTGCAGCATCGGCGAGGCGAAGGTGTTGTCGACGACTACGATCAGGCCATGACGCTTGGCGATGGCGGCGACCGCAGCGATGTCGACGATCTTCAGCATCGGGTTGGTCGGGGTCTCGATCCAGACCATCTTCGTCTTCGACGTGATGGCGGCCTCGAACGCGGCCAGATCGGTCAGGTCGACGAAGCTGAAGTCCAGCGCAGCGGTACGGCGACGCACACGCTCGAACAGGCGGAAGCTGCCACCGTAGATGTCATCCATCGCCACCACGTGGCTGCCGGCGTCCAGCAGCTCGATCACGGTCGAGCTGGCGGCCATGCCCGAAGCGAAGGCGAAGCCACGGGTACCGCCTTCCAGCGAGGCCACGCAACGCTCGTAGGCGAAGCGCGTCGGGTTGTGGGTACGCGAATACTCGAAGCCCTGGTGCTCGCCCGGGCTGGACTGGGCATAGGTCGAGGTCGCGTAGATCGGCGGCATCACCGCACCGGTGCTGGGGTCCGGCGACTGGCCACCGTGGATGGCCAGGGTAGCCAGGGCCAGGGCGCGATCCTGGGAAGTAGCGTTGGACATGTTCTTTCCTGAGGGGCGCCGACGCACGGCGCCATCGAAGGTGCGGAAGTCTATCAGCGCGGCCTTAACGACCTTTGACGCGGATAAACCAGGATTCAGCGGCGAACATCTGCGATCAGCGGCTTATTGAACACGCCGACGCAGGTAGTTCAGCAGGTCGATACGGGTGATCAGGCCCAGGAAGGCGTCACCGTCCATCACGATCGCCACCTGGCCGCGGTCGAACACCGGCAGCAGCGCTTCAATCGGCGACTTCACGTCCAGCCGGTCCAGCTTGCTGACCATCGCGGTGGCCACCGGGTCGCGGAAACGGGCTTCATCGCCGTAGACATGCAGCAGCACGTCGCTTTCATCCACGATGCCGACCAGCTGGTCGCCGTCCATCACCGGCAGCTGCGACACGTCATACAGCTTCATGCGCTGGTAGGCGGTGGTCAGCAGGTCGTTCGGGCCGATCACGACAGTGTCGCGCTGGCCGTACGGGCGCAGGATCAGGTCGCGCAGGTCGCCGTGCTGGGGGCGCTGCAGGAAGCCGTTGTCCAGCATCCAGTAGTCGTTGTACATCTTCGACAGGTACTTGTTGCCGGTATCCGGCACCAGCACCAGCACCTTCTTCGGCGTGGTCTGCTCCTTGCAGTACTTCAGCGCCGCCGCCAGCAGGGTGCCGGTGGAGGAACCACCGAGGATGCCTTCCTTGCCCAGCAGCTCCCGCGCGGTGTGGAAGCTCTCCGCATCGGAGATGGCGTAGGCCTTCTTCACCCGGCTGAAATCGGAGATCGACGGCAGGAAGTCCTCACCGATGCCTTCCACCAGCCAGCTGCCCGACTTGTCGTTCAGATTGCCGTCGTTGATGTACTCGGCCAGGATCGAGCCGACCGGATCGGCCAGCACCAGCTCGGTCTTCGGCGACAGCTTCGCGAAGGCACGCGACAGGCCGGTCATGGTGCCGGAGCTGCCGCAGCCGAACACGATGGCGTCAAGGTCGCCGTCCATCTGCTCCAGGATTTCCGGGCCGGTACCGAATTCGTGCGCGGCCGGGTTGTCCGGGTTGCCGAACTGGTTGATGAAGTAGGCGCCCGGGGTCTGCTCGGCGATGGTCTTGGCCAGGTCCTGGTAGTACTCGGGATGACCCTTGGCCACGTCCGAGCGGGTCAAGCGCACTTCGGCACCCATCGCCTTCAGATTGAAGATCTTTTCGCGGCTCATCTTGTCGGGAACGACCAGGATCAGCTTGTAGCCCTTCTGCTGCGCTACCAGGGCCAGGCCCAGGCCGGTGTTGCCGGCGGTGCCCTCGACCAGGGTCGCGCCTGGCTTCAGGTCGCCGCGCTTTTCCGCGGCCTCGATCATCGACAGGCCGATGCGATCCTTGATCGATCCGCCCGGGTTGGCGCTCTCCAGCTTCAGGTAGAGCTCGCAGACACCGGTGTCCAGGCGCTGGGCCTTCACGATCGGGGTCTGACCGATGAGTTCGAGGACGGAAGAGTGGATGGGCATTCGGGGACTTTCGGTTCGCGCCACGCAGGGCCGGACCGATGATTATCCGACGGATGGCGATGAAAGTCAGGTCGGCATGGCCGCAGCCTGCCCACCGTAAAAAAGGGATGCGGACGGCCCCGGATCGACGAGGAGACCGGTACCGCCCGCATCGGTGAGTTGTGCCTGCAGGCCAAGGCACCACCGCCTGTGGTGCCTTGGCGCGGCCGCCTCATCGGCGGTGCCGCGATGCCGGGGCATGAGCGCCCGGCGGGGCCATCTCTGGCCAGGTCACGCCGTTCCGGGCGTGACGGGGTGCGTCAATGCGCGGGGGACGTCGTTGGAAGCGGTGTCTCGTACATTCGCAGAAGACGTTGCTTGGCCAGCAGCTTCTCACGCTTCATGCGACCCAGGGTGACATCATCGATCGGGAGTACACCCAACTCCGCGTCCATGCACTTCTTGTTCAACTTGCGGTGCTGGTCATGGAGTGCCCGGAACTCCGGATCGCGCGCGCGGCGGGCGTCGATCTCGCTCTGGGGCTGATCTTCAAACATGATGGACCTCCTTCGACAGATACACGAACGCCCCGGCTGCAAGGCACGGGGCGTTGTTCATGGAGGAGCGCCGGTCGATGGCCACCTGGACGCCTGCAACGACCTGCGGCACTGGCCTGCGCACGTCGATTCGCTGCGGTTCGCGCCCTGCTTGCATCGGCCCGGCCCTCCCATCGTCCGGTCCGCGGCATTGCGTCCCGGACGATTGACCCTACGCCTGCTCCGGGCGGGGTTCAAGCCCCTGCGTCAAAAAGACCGAACCCCGCCGGGGCGGGGTTCAGGCTGAATGCTCATCACAACGAAAAACAAACAATATCAATCAATTACGGGGCGATGATGACCTCGGCCGAACGCGCCCGGGTGGACGCTGCCTTCTTGCCGCTGAGCTGTATCCGGTTGCTTGCGACACCGCCGGCAACGAGGGCATCGCGCAGCGCTTCGGCCCGCTTCTGGCCGACGCCATTGGCACTGTCATACGCCTCGATGCGCAGGCGGCCCTTCTTGCCGATGTTCAGATACTCGGCCAGTGCCTTGGCCTGGTTGCGGGCACCACCGGACAGGCTGGAGGCACCGGCGGCGAAGGCGTCACCATTGAAGGTGAACACCTCACCGCGGCCGTCGAACTTCGAGCCCGGCAGCTTCTGCCCGGACACCAGCTCGGCTTCCTCGCGGGCCAGTTTGGCAGCGTTCTGCTGCGCGGCGCTGAGGCGCTGCTGCTGCTTGCCGGCCACGCTGGTCAGGGCATTCTCGGCATCCTGGCGGGCCAGCGTCTCGGCCTCGGCGGCCTGACGCAGGCGCTCTGCCTCCTCGGCCTGCATCTGCGCCTGCATGCGCAGCTGCTCGGCTTCCTGGCGGGCACGGGCAGCATCGCGGCGGCTGGCCTCGATCAGCAGGTCGCTGCGGGTACGCTCGAGACGATCGACCTCACGCGCCGCCAGTGCGGTACGCACGGCGGTCTCGGCGATCTCGACGCGGCGTTCTGCCAGGTAGGTGGCCAATTCCTGGTCGCGGCGCTTGGCCTTGTCCAGGGTGGCGATGGCCTGCTGCGCCTGCATGCGCTCGAAAGCGCCCAGCTCAGCCGTGTCGGGATTGGCCTGGATGGCCATCAGGCGCTGGCTCAGCTGCGCCACCATCGGGTTGTCAGCGGCCACGGCCAGGGTCGGCAGCGCCAGCAGCGCGGCCAGGGTTGCGGCGGTCATCGGCTTCACCGGCGGTCCTCCCCGGTCGACAGCTGGCGTTGCAGCTGGTTGACCTCGTTGCGGCGCAGCTGCAGCTGCGCGGTGGCGGTGGCTTCCTCGCTGCGGACGCGGGCCAGGTCGGCATCGACGGCAGCGCGCAGGGCCGTCGCCGGGGCGTTCTTGCGCTCGCGGCGGTCGCCGGCGGCGCGCTGGGCCTGCTCCAGCCCCTGCCGGGCCAGCCCGATCAGGTCCGGAGCGTACTGGTCGGCATCGGCCTGGGTGGCCTTGTCGACCGCCTGCCGGGCCTGCGCCAGTTCCAGTGCGGCGTCCTGCGCCCAAGCGGGGGCAGACAGTGCGAATGCAAACGCCATCACATACAGGCCATGGCGCATTCGTGCGAAGCTAAGTCGTTTCATTGGGGAGGCCGTACCGGTTGTCGGTTCACGGCCATTGTCGTCAAGCCGACACCGTGCTGGCAACGGGCGTCGACCGTTTCGTTGGGGAAAATTCGCAATGGATATCGGCTACTTCCTGAAGCTGATGACCGAAAAGAACGCTTCGGACATGTTTCTGACCACCGGGGCTCCGGTCTACATCAAGATCGAGGGGAAGCTCTATCCGCTGGGCAATACCGGCCTGCCGCCGGGCATGGTCAAGAAGATCGCCTACTCGCTGATGGACGAGGGCCAGGTGCCGCAGTTCGAGCGCGAGCTGGAGCTGAACATGGCCATCGCCCTGCCTGATGCCGGGCGCTTCCGGGTCAATGTATTCAAGCAGCGCGGCGAAGTCGGCATGGTCATTCGCGCCATCCGCAGCCGCATCCCGAGCATCGAAGAGCTGAACCTGCCACAGGTGCTGAAGGACGTCATCATGACCCCGCGTGGGCTGGTGCTGGTGGTGGGGTCCACCGGTTCCGGCAAGTCCACCTCGCTGGCGTCGATGATCGACCACCGCAACAGCACCACCACAGGCCACATCCTCACCATCGAGGACCCGATCGAGTACCTGCACAAGCACAAGATGTCGATCGTCAACCAGCGCGAGGTCGGGCTGGACACCCATGCCTTCCACAACGCGCTGAAGAACGCGATGCGTGAAGCACCGGACGTGATCCTGATCGGCGAGATCCTGGACGCGGAAACGATGGAGGCGGCGATCGCCTTCGCCGAGACCGGTCACCTGTGCCTGGCCACCCTGCACTCCAACAACGCCGACCAGACCATCGAGCGCATCCTCAACTTCTTCCCGGAAAGCGCGCACAAGAATGTGCTGATGAACCTGGCGCTGAACCTGCGTGCGGTGGTCAGCCAGCGCCTGGTGAAGAACAAGGAAGGCCGCCGGCTGCCAGCCACCGAGGTCCTGATCAATACGCCGATGATCCGCGACCTGCTGCGCCGCGGCCAGGTGCACGAGATCAAGGCGGCGATGGAAGGCTCGCTGGAAGAAGGCATGGAGAGCTTCGACCAGTGCCTGTTCCGGCTGGCCAAGGCCGGCACCATCGAGCAGGAAGAAGCGTTGCGTGCGGCTGACTCGCGTGATGGCCTGGCCCTGAAGTTCCGCCTGTCCGAAGGCAGCAGCGGCGACCACGACCCGTACGCCGATTTCTCGGCCGGTGCGCCCAGCATCACCCACGGCTTCTGATCCCCGCACTGCTCTTTCCATACCGGTAGCGCCGGGCCATGCCCGGCGAAAGCCTGAAGGATTCAGGGGCGGTCTCATCCAATGAGACCCCTCATCCGTAGGTTTCCTCAATGGAAACCATCCGCAAGCTGGCCATCCTGGCCGATGCCGCCAAGTACGACGCCTCCTGCGCCTCCAGTGGCTCGGGCAAGCGCGATTCGCGCGCCAGCGGCGGCATTGGCAGCACCGAAGGCATGGGCATCTGCCACAGCTATACGCCGGACGGCCGCTGCGTTTCATTGCTGAAGATCCTGCTGACCAACTTCTGCGTCTACGACTGCGCCTACTGCGTGAACCGGGTCTCCAGCAACGTAGCCCGTGCACGCTTCAGCGTGGACGAGGTGGTCGCGCTCACCCTGGACTTCTACAAGCGCAACTACATCGAGGGGCTGTTCCTGTCCAGCGGCATCATCCGCAATGCGGACTACACCATGGAGCAGATGGTGGAAGTTGCCCGGCAACTGCGCGAAGGGCACCGCTACGCCGGCTACATCCACCTCAAGACCATTCCCGAGGCTTCGCCCGAGCTGCTGGCCAGTGCCGGGCGCTACGCCGACCGCCTGTCGATCAACGTCGAACTGCCGACCGAAGCCGGCCTGATCGCGTTGGCGCCGGAGAAGACGGTGCATTCGATACGCGGCGCCATGGGCGAACTACGCTGGCGCATCGAGGAAGCCAAGGAGGCGCGCAAAGCCCCCGCAGCGTTGGCGCCGACGGCCAGCCGCAGTACACGCCCGCGCCCTCCCCGTTTCGCACCAGCCGGGCAGAGCACGCAGATGATCGTCGGCGCGGACGGGGCCAACGACCAACAGATCCTGGCCAGCGCCGATGCGCTGTACGGCAACTACCGCATGCGCCGGGTGTACTACTCCGCGTTCAGCCCGATTCCGGACGCCAGCCGGCAGCTGCCACTGCAACCGCCCCCGCTGCAGCGCGAACATCGCCTCTACCAGGCCGACTGGTTGCTGCGCTTCTACGGGTACGGCGTGGAAGAAATCACCGATACCGCCCAGAACGGCATGCTGGACCTGGACATCGACCCGAAGATGGCTTGGGCGATCCGCCACCCCGAGCGCTTTCCGGTCGACCTGAACCGGGCACCGAAGGAAATGCTGCTGCGCGTTCCCGGCCTCGGCGTGCGCAACGTCAAGCGCGTGCTGATGGCACGCCGCCACGGGCGGCTGCGCGTGGCCGACATCGCGCGCCTGAAGGCACCGATGAGCAAGATGCTGCCGTTCGTGCTGCTGGCTGACCATCATCCGCGCAAGGCGCTGGACGACCCGGCGGCGCTGCGCGCGCAGCTGGCCCCGCCCCCGCGACAGGGTTCGCTGTTCGATGCACCGTCCGCGGCCTGACGCGCAGCGCTGGTCGCTGCGGGTGGATCCGCCATGGTCGCTGGAGGCCTGGCGCAACGGTGCGCGCGAAGCCCTGCTGCGCGACGTCGTGCCGGAGCAGCTGGACTGGCTGGAGGGCAGCGACGCATCACTGCTGGATGCACCCGCGGTCACCTCGGCGCCCGTGCAGGCCAATGCTGGCACACCGAACGTACCGCGCGACTTCCTGGAGCTGGCGGCCACCTGCCTGTGTCATCGCGACGGGCAGCGCATGGCCCTCCTGTACCGGTTGCTGTGGCGCATCACCCATGGCGAACGCTCGGTGCTGTCAAACCCCGCCGATGCCGACGTACTGCGGGCGATGGCCATGGCCCAGGCGGTCCGCCGTGACACGCACAAGATGAAGGCATTCGTGCGCTTCCGCGAGGTGCCTGGCCAACCTGATGCGTTCATCGCCTGGTTCGAGCCACAGCACTACATTGTCGATCGGGTCGCGCCGTTCTTCGCGCGCCGCTTCACCGGCATGCGCTGGGCCATTCTCACGCCTTCGCGCAGCGTCGCCTGGGATGGGCAGGCACTTGCCTTCGGCCCCGGCGCACGGCGCGAGGATGCCCCGGCCGAGGATGCGCTCGAATCACTGTGGCAGACCTACTACGCCAGCATCTTCAATCCGGCGCGACTCAATACACGGATGATGATGCAGGAGATGCCGGCGAAGTATTGGCACCACCTGCCGGAAGCTCAGCTGCTGCCACGCCTGGTGCGCGATGCGGCCGACCGCGTGCAGGAAATGCATGACCGTCCCGCGCAGGCACCGCAGCGCCGGATTCCCCTGCGAGCGAACGCTGCGACATCGGCGACCGAAGCCAGCAGCCTGGAGAATCTGCGCGGACAGGCCAGCGCCTGCCGCCAGTGCCCGCTCTGGGAGCAGGCCACGCAGACCGTGTTCGGGCAGGGGCCGGCAGACGCCAAGGTGATGCTGGTCGGAGAACAGCCTGGCGATACCGAGGACCTGCGCGGACAGCCGTTCGCAGGACCTGCCGGCCAGCTGCTGGACCGCGCACTGGTGGAACTGGGAATCGATCGCGCCCAGCTGTACCTCACCAACGCGGTGAAGCACTTCCACCATGAACGGCGCGGCAAGGTGCGGCTGCACAAGCGGCCGGAAAGCCGCCACATCCAGGCCTGCCGCCCTTGGCTGATGGGTGAGATCGCCCGCGTGCGACCCCAGGTGATCGTGTGCCTCGGCGCGACAGCGGCAGCCTCGGTATTCGGTCGTGATTTCGACCTCTCACGCGACCGCGGACGCTGGCACGCCCTCGAGGAAGGCACGCGCGGGTACGCCACGGTGCACCCGGCATGGGTGTTGCGGCAGACTGACGATGCGCGCCGCGAGGATGCCTACCGGTTGTTCCGCGATGACCTGGCCCGATTGCAGCAGAAAGGGGACGGAGGGGATTAAGTCGTAAGTGCACATACGACTTAATCCCCTCCGTCCCCTTTTTCTTTCAGGCCGCGTCGAGCTGGTTTTCCGGGCGTGCGCGCTCGAAGGCGTCCAGCGCTTGGCAGGCGGCCTCGATGCGGCGCAGAGTCGGGTACGGCGCCAGGTCCAGGCCGAAGCGGTGCGCGTTGTACAGCTGCGGCAGCAGGCAGATGTCGGCCAGGCCTGGGCGGTCGCCGTGGCAGAAGGTGCCGGTGTCGCGGCTGTTGGCCAGCATAGCCTCCATCGCCGTAAAGCCTTCGGCGATCCAGTGCAGGGTCCATTGCGTGCGGGCGTCGGCCGGCACCTGCAGGCTGCGCTCCAGGTACTGCATCACCCGCAGGTTGTTGATCGGGTGGATGTCGCAGGCCACCAGCTGGGCCAGCGCACGCACCCGCGCACGACCGGCAGCATCAGCTGGCAACAGCGGCACCTGCGGAAAGCGCTCATCCAGGTACTCCAGGATCGCCAGCGACTGGGTCAGCGCATGCCCTTCATGCAGCAGGGTCGGCACCAGCTGCTGCGGATTGAGCGCGCGATAGGCGTCGAGATGCTGCTCGCCGCCTTCGCGCACCAGGTGCACCGGCCGGGCCTCCCAGGCCAGGCCCTTCAGCTCCAGGCCGATACGCACGCGGTAGGCGGCGCTGGATCGCCAGTAGGTGTACAGCACGATGCCGTCGTCGACCGGGATCTCCATCGCCGCCTCCATGCTCAGGGCTTGGCCGCCTGTTCGATGCGCTGCTCGATCGCACCGAAGATGCTGTTGCCGGCGGCATCGAGCATCTCGATGCGGACCACATCACCGAAGGACATGAACGGCGTGCTCGGCTTGCCGTCGCGCAGGGTTTCGACCACGCGCTGTTCGGCGAAGCAGGAGGCACCCTTGCTGGTGTCTTCGTTGGCGATGGTGCCCGAGCCAACGATGGTGCCGGCGCTGAGCGGACGGGTCTTGGCCGCATGCGCGACCAGCTGGGCGAAGTTGAACTGCATGTCCACGCCCGCTTCCGGCGCACCGAACCACTGGCCGTTGATGTGGGTCAGCAGCGGCAGGTGCACCTTGCTGTCCTGCCAGGCGGCGCCCAGCTCATCGGGGGTGACGAACACCGGCGACAGCGCCGAACGCGGCTTGGACTGCAGGAAGCCGAAGCCCTTGGCCAGCTCACCCGGAATCAGGTTGCGCAGCGAGACGTCATTGACCAGGCCGACCAGCTGGATATGGCCCGCAGCCTGTTCCGGGGTGGCCGCCATCGGCACGTCGTCGGTGATCACCACGATCTCGGCTTCCAGGTCGATGCCGTAGTCCTCGCTGACCACTTTGACCGCATCGCGCGGGCCATGGAAGCCGGCGCTGGTGGCCTGGTACATCAGCGGATCGGTGTAGAAGCTCTCCGGCACCTCGGCACCACGCGCGCGGCGGACGCGCTCGACGTGCGGCAGGTAGGCGCTGCCATCGACGAACTCATAGGCGCGCGGCATCGGCGCGGCCAGTGCCTGCGGGTCAAGGTCGAACACGCCATCGGCGTCGCCGGCGTTGAGCGATTCGTACAGCGCGTTAAGGCGCGGCGCGATGTGGCTCCAGTCTTCCAGGGCCTGCTGCAGGGTGACGGCAATGCCGGTGGCGCGCACGCCGTGGCGCAGGTCACGCGAGACGACGATCAGGGTGCCGTCACGGCCGCCTTCCTTCAAAGAACCAAGCTTCATGGGTGGGTGTCCGGAGTCATGGGCAAACAAGTTTCAAGTGTAATCAAATATGCGGCGACGCCAAGCTGCAGCGCCGCATCGGCCCACCCTACCGTAGTGGGGGGTTCGGCAGGGCTTGCAGCCCTGCACCTGCTTCAAGCCAGGGCAACGTCAACAGCAACAGCCGGCTCTGGGTTGTCTGTGAGTTGGGCGGGACGGTGTGGGTGGGCAGGACACGCCGTAAACCCGTCCTTGGGGGCTCGATGGCGCCATCCATGGCGCCAACGGTCCTGCCCACCCACACCGTCCCACCCCCGCCAATTTCCCGATGACGGATCGAACATCCACATCGTTCGTCGTCGAAATCCGTCAGATATCGATATTGATCGAGTGAGATTCGACAGATCGCGGAAAACTGTCGAAGGTGGGGTGGGTCCGGTTGAGGGGGTGTGAGCGGCATGGATGCCGCGACCAAGCCCCCATGGATGGGTTTACGGCGTCCCCCTCAACCGGCCCCACCCCGCCTACCCACAGGAACCCGGCTTTTGACGTTGCTCTGGCCTTGGCTCCGGCCTCTGCGGGTGCAGGGCGCAGCCCTGCAGACAGAACCACTACCTGAACAGGCCGTTTTGCGCGGGGTCTCAACCATCGGTTAGACTATGCGGGTCTGCAGCGGCCGTCCGTTTCCCTCCGGGATCGCCGGCGACCTGGGTCCGCCCACTTCGCCCGCCCCCACTCCGACGCCGTTCGTCACGCATTCCAGCCTGCGCTCCGTGCCGGCTGCACCCAATTCTCGCAGCGCGGTTCACGGGAACGCTCCGAGTCAGCCGATCAGTTTGATCTGCCCCCGTCTGTCCGTTCGGACAGGCGTTTCTTGTACTTGGAGCAATCTCAATGTCTTTTGAATCACTGGGCCTTGCGCCCTTCCTGCTGCGTGCGCTCGCCGAGCAGGGCTACGAAACCCCGACCCCGATCCAGCAGCAGGCGATCCCGCTGGTGCTGGCCGGCCGCGACCTGCTGGCCGGCGCGCAGACCGGTACCGGCAAGACCGCCGCCTTTGGCCTGCCGCTGCTGCAGCACCTCGGCACCGCTTCGCAGGAAGTGCGCACCGGCCCGCGCAAGCCGCGTGCCCTGATCCTGGCCCCGACCCGCGAGCTGGCCACCCAGGTGCATGACAGCCTGCGCGGTTACAGCAAGTACCTGCGCATTCCCAGCGCCTGCATCTACGGCGGCGTCGGCATGGGCAACCAGCTGGACATCCTGCGCCGTGGCGTGGACCTGCTGGTGGCGTGCCCGGGCCGCCTGATCGACCACCTGGAGCGTCGCAGCATCGACCTGTCCGGCATTGAACTGCTGGTACTGGACGAAGCCGACCGCATGCTGGACATGGGCTTCCTGCCCTCGATCAAGCGCATCCTGGCCAAGCTGCCCAAGCAGAACCGCCAGACCCTGCTGTTCTCGGCCACCTTCGAGGACAACATCCGCCAGCTGGCGCTGGAATTCATGCGCAACCCGGAGCAGATCCAGGTCACGCCGAAGAACACCGTCGCTGAAACCATCACCCATCGCGTGCACCCGGTCGATGGCGGCCGCAAGCGCGACCTGCTGCTGCACCTGCTGGCGCAGGACAGCCGCGAGCAGACCCTGGTGTTTGCCCGCACCAAGCACGGCAGCGACAAGCTGGCCGCGTTCCTGGAAAAGTCCGGCATCAAGACCGCGGCGATCCACGGCAACAAGAGCCAGGGCCAGCGCCTGCGTGCACTGGGCGATTTCAAGGCCGGCCGGGTGACCGTGCTGGTGGCTACCGATATCGCTGCGCGCGGTATCGACATCAACGAGCTGCCGAAGGTGATCAACTTCGATCTGCCGATGGTGGCCGAAGACTACGTGCATCGCATCGGCCGTACCGGCCGCAACGGCGCCACCGGCCAGGCAATCTCGCTGGTCGCGCAGGATGAAGTGAAGCTGCTGCGTGCGATCACCCGCCTGCTCGGCCGCGACATGGATATCCGCGATGTGCCGGGCTTCGAGCTGCAGGTGCCGATCCGCTGGGGCAACAGTGCACCGGGCAAGGCCGAGCACGAAACCGGTGAGCGCGCACCGCGCAAGAACCACGCGCGCCGTCCGCACGGCGATGCACCGCGTCACGCACATGCCGGCCCGAAGAAGGCTGGCGGTGGTCGTCGTGAGGGCGGTGGCAATGGCCAGCAGCGTGCCGGTGCAGGCGCCGGTCAGGGCCAGCGTCGTGGCGGTGCTGGCAATGGTGGTGGCCGTGGCCGCGGCCAGGGCGGCGGCGGCGGCGGTCGCGCCAGCTGATCCCAGCTGACATGGATGGCGCTTCCCGCTGCGCGGGGGGCTATCGAGGGACGGCGCTGACGCGCCGTCCCTTTTTTGTTGCCAGCTACCGTGAGTAGAGCCGGCGGTGTATTGCGCTGAGGGCGGATGGGCGTGGGGCCAGCGCAAAACACGCCGTAAACCCATCCATGGGGGCTCGGTCGGCGCATCCATGCGCCTCACGGTTTTGCGCTGGCCCCACGCCCATCCGCTTCAAGCATTACCTGCGCCTTCTTCTCCCTCCGGGTAGCCGTGGGAAGAAAGATCAAATTCAAATTCAAGTTCAAATTCAAAGGCAAAAGCCGAAGTCGCAATTCCTGGCTTTGCTTTTGCCCTTGCTCCCGCCTTGCGGTTCGATGCGTCCGCGCCCGCAGGAAACTGTCGAGGGGAGGCCGGGCGGGGTGCGCAGGACCGTTGGCGCCATGGATGGCGCCATCGAGCTCCCAAGGACGGGTTTACGGCGTGTCCTGCGCAGCCCGCCCGGCCTCCCCATACACGCATCAATCAAGGCGCCAACAAGGCGCCAAACGCCTCAACCCCGCGCTTTACTCGGATTCACCAGATTCCCGAAGAAGATCGCGTTGATCAACAGCCGATCGGTCCCGTGCCAGTACTTGCGGTGCGCCGGATCATCCGCAAACAACACCACGTTGCCCTGCCCCTGCGCCGAGACCAGCAGCCACGCGCTGCCGGCCACGCGGCTGCGGTTGCGCTCGGACAGATAGCCGTTCACCCGCGGCGTGTCATCGATGCGCACCACCGTGGAGAACGGGTTCGCGCTCGGCTGCAGCGTCACCGTGTTCTCCTTGTTGATCGCCAGCTGCCGGCGCGGCACGCCGAAGGCCAGCGGGTGACTGGTATCGACATCGGCACTGAGGATGTTGCCGCTGACGCGTTCAATGGCGGCGATATCGCGCTGGTCGCCGAACGCGCGGCGGCTTTCGTCAGCAGCGTCTTCTTCCTTGCCAAGTTTCTCGCCGTCGGCCAGCTTCTGTTCGATCGCCCACTTCGAGGCACTACCGTAGGTCACCAGCGAACCACCGGCCTGTACCCAGCGCTTCAGGGCGGCCACCGCTGTGGCATCGACACCGGTGTACGTGCCGCCCGACAGCACGATGGTGGTGTAGCGGTCCAGCGGCACTTTGCCCAGCTGTTGCGGGTCCAGCTTGCTGGCCGGCAGGTGCAGCTGCTGATCGAGCAGGAACCAGGCCGAACCGATTTCGGTGGCGGCCACTCCCTCGCCCATCACCAGCGCGACGGCGGGCTTGCGCAGCGCCTTGACACCGTCACTGCCGAGGTCGATGCCCTCGCGACTGCGGCCGCTCGCCAGCGAGTGCACCTGCACACCGGCGTCGCGTGCGGCGGCGGTCACCGCCTCAAGCAACGCCGCATCCTGCAACGGTTGACCGGCGACCGGAATCACCAGGCTGCCAGCAGCGAAGTTGACCTCGCCCTGTGCGGTCGCTGTGGTGAACGACTGGAACGCGGCACGCGCGCTCAATCCCTTGGCCTGCAGCGCGGCCAGCGCGCGCCCGGCATTGTAGTCACGCCAGTCGATGGCATAGGCGAACCCGGCCTGGCCACCCAGCACCGCGCCCTGCTCCGCCGGCACCGCACTTACGCGCGCGCCGCCTTCGATACGACTGCGGCTGCCGGCGAAGGCCACGCCATACGCCGGTGCGATCGCATAGCTGGTGCTGCCGTAGAACACATCGCCCTTGATCGGCGGTGTCTCGGCAAAAATCGAATGCACCAGGCGGAACTGCGCCTGCTGTACCGGCACCACGTAGGCGCTGCCCGCTTCGAAGTGTTGCCCATCGACACTGACTGCACGATCCAGCGCGCGCACCTCGATGCGATGCAGCAGCAACAGTTCCAGCAGGCGCCGGGTCAATGCAGGGTCATGCGCATCACCGAACACGAAGCTCTTCACCGGCTGCTGCGCGGCCTGCTTCAGCGCGCTCTGGAAGAACTGCTTCTGCAGGTCGAACAGCCCGCTGCGCTCGCTCACCGCGCCGCGCACTGTACCCAGACCGGTAGCGACCTGATTGCGGATGGTGAACGGGAAGGTCAACAGGCCGTTCACTGATTCCTGCACGCGGCCGCGCGAACTGGCCTGTTCAACGGTGACGCCCACTGCACCATGGAAGTCCGGATAGGTTGAGCCGTAGACCGGCGAGAAGTTGTCGAAATTCTCGCCGGTGTAGTACAGCGACCCCAACGCATCCAACGCCTGCGCGTGGTACTTGGCCAGGGTCTTGTTGAACTCGTACGAAGCCGGCGGAATCAGCGGGCTGTGCATGCTCTTCGGCGAGGGCTCGAAGTAGTAGGTACTGTCCTTGCCCATCTCGTGGAAGTCGATCTGCACGTTCGGGTACCACTGGTGGAACACCTCCACCTTCGGCCGCGAATCCTGCTGGGTCAGGGCAAGCCAGTCACGGTTGAGATCGGTGAAGTAGTGGTTGGTGCGGCCCTGCGGGAACGGCTCGACGTGCTCCTTGTCGGCCGGGTCGGCCGAGGCTGGATCGGAGGCCCACGCGTTGTGCCAGTTGGCCGCACGATCACGGCCATCCGGGTTCTGCGCCGGGTCGAACAGCACCACCGCCTGCTGCAGCCACTGCTGGGTTTCGGCACTACGACTGGCCACCAGGTAGTAGGCGGTCAACATCGCCGCCTCGGCACTGGAGGTCTCGTTGCCATGCACGCTGTAGCCCAGCCACACCACCACCGGGCTGTCACCGGCGGCGCTGCGCGGCTGCGCCGGATCGGCCAGGGTCGCGTGCTGCTGGCGGATCTGTTCCAGCCGCGCATGATTGCCTGCAGCGGTGACGGTGGCGATCAGCAGCGGGCGACCTTCATAGCTGCGGCCGATCTCGCGCACGCTGATCTTGTCCGAGCGTTTCGCCAGTTCCTGGAAGTACGCCACCAGCTGGTCGTGCCGGGTGTAACGGCTGCCGATCGGGTAGCCGAGAAACTGCTCGGGCGTGGGCACCGATGCATCGAACGCCGCTGCGTCGCTGACCTGCGGGAAGAAGTAGGCGCTCTGCGCCTGCGCCGGCTGCGGCGAGGACAGTGCGGTGGCGGCGGCAAGCAGCAACGGAAGAACGGCATGGCGATGCAAGGACACGGTGACTCCCCTGGAACACAACGGCAGACGATCGCGCGGCCGGTCCCTTCAGGTGACCGGCCGCGGCAGATGGATCAGAAGCGATAGTCGAAGCCCAGCGTGAAGTAGCGGCCACGCAGGTCGTACTGACTGAAGTCGTACGGCGCGCGGATGCCCGGGAACGAGGCGTCGTACGGCGGCGTCTTGTCGGCCAGGTTCTGCACCTTGGCGTACACGGTCAGCTTGTCGATGCCGGTGTAGGCCAGGTACAGGTCGTACTGGCTGTAGCTGCCGACCTGCTGCTGCACGGCCTTGGCGGCGGTGCTGGCTTCCTGGCGATAGCTGCTGGTGTAGTACCAGGTCACCGCCGCGTTGAAGTCGCCGTACTTCCAGTCCAACGTGGTGGTCGCCTTGTCCTTGGGCAGGGTCGCGCCCAGGTTGCTGCCCGCATAGTCCACCAGCGGGCCACCGACCACGGTCGGGCGACGGTAATCGCGCACATGGGTATAGGCCGAAGACACGGTGAAGTCACCGAACGCAGCGGTCGGGATCCGCTGGCGCAGTTCGACATCGATGCCCGAAGTCTTCAACTCGCTAAGGTTCTGGTAGCGGTTGTAGACCGCCTGCAGCTTGGCGCGCTCGTCGCGCTGCACCGCACCGGCGACATTGTCGTTGACCAGGGTCTGGGTGTTGTTGGTACCGACCAGGTTGTCCAGCTGGATGCGGTAGTAGTCCACGCTCAGGTTGGTATTGGCCCACGGCGACAGCACCACGCCGAAGTTCAGGCTCTTGGTCCGCTCCGGCTTCAATTCGTTGTTGCCAACGGTGAAGAAGGTCGGGTTCTGCCGCGAGCCAGGCACGTCCGGATCACGCGGATCGACCACGCTGCCGTAGGCGATGCTGGTGCTGTTGGAGTTCTCCGACAGCGATGGCGCACGGAAGCCCTTCGACGCCGAGGCACGCACCAGCAGGAAGTCCAACGGCTGCCAACGCAGCCCGATCTTCGGCGAGAACGCATCGCCGAAATCATCGTAGTGATCGGCGCGCGCGGCGGCGGACAGCTCCAGCGTCGAGGCCAGCGGCACGTTCACTTCGGCGTAGGCCGCACTGACCTGGCGTTTGCCGTGCACTTCGGCAATGGCCGGGCGCACCTGCAGGCCGGCATCGATCTGCCACGGGTTGTTGGAGTCGAGCTTCTCGCGGCGCCACTCGGCACCGGCAGCGAAACCGATCTCGCCGGCCCAGGTATGGCCGAGGCTGCCGGAGATCTTCGCGTCGATGCCCTGCAGCTTGGACTCGGCCGGACGCAGCGTGGCGATGTTGATCGAGTCACGCACCGACTGCGGCGTGGCGGCCGGATTCAGCAGGTTGTAACTGCCGGTGGCCAGCGCATCGGCCAGCGCCCAGCGGTTGGCGAAGCCGCCGGAGACGGTTTCGCGCTCGCTGCTGCGCGCGCCGAACGCCGCCACTTCCCAGTCCCACTTCGCGGTGGTGCCACGCAGGCCGAACGCGCCGCGGTAGGCGGTGGAGCGGTTGGTCTTGAGGGTGCCGCCGAGGTCGAAGAAGGTGTATTCGATCGGGATCGCACGGCCGTACGGGTTGTACGGATTGTTGGCCGGCAGCAGCGACGACACCGGCTCGGCCAGGCCACTGTCCGCGTTCAGTGCGAAGCGGCCACTCTCCAGCGTGAAGAACGGGCTGCTGCCGAACCACGCAGTGCTCTTGATCTGGCTGTACAGCACTTCGCCGAAGGCTTCGACGTTGTCGTTCAGGCGGAAGGTACCGTTGGCATAGGCCTGGTAGCGCTTGGTCGAAGGGATCAGCGTGGTGAACGGCGCTTGGTTGAAACCGCAGGTATCACCGGCCAGGCCGTCGATCGGCGCGCTGGCAACGCGGGTGGTGCCGGTGGGGCAGTTGCCGTTGGCATCGAGCATCGGCACGGAGGTGCCATTGACCAGATAGCGTGCGCCCTTGGCCGACCAGCCGTTCCAGCGGCCGCCGGGCTTGTCGGTGTAGATGCCGCTCTTGGTCAGGTTGCGCTCGTCCTGGTCCAGTCGCTCGCGGTTGTAGCCCTGCAGGCTGAAGAGGATGTTGTAGCCGTCCTTGTCGATGTCGCCCAGGCCACCAACGAACTTCAGGTTCTGCTCGTGCAGGCCGCCCTGGTCGGCGCCGCCGAAGCTGCCACCGATCTCGGCGCCTTCGAAGTTCTGCCGGGTGATGATGTTGACCACGCCGGCCACGGCGTCGGAGCCGTACACCGCCGAGGCACCGTCCTTGAGCACTTCGATGCGCTCGACTGCGACCAGCGGCAGCGCGTTGAGATCGACGAAGGTGTCGGACAGGCCGCCAGCGGGGAAGCCATAGTTGGCCAGGCGGCGGCCGTTGAGCAGCACCAGCGTGTTCTTCTGCGAAAGACCGCGCAGGCCGATGCCGGCCGAGCCGGAGGCCCAGCCGTTGTTGGTGGTTTCGTTGCTGGCGTTGCCGGTATTGGCCGAGATCGAACGCAGCACGTCGGCCACGGTGGCCTTGCCGGTCTGTTCCAGCTGCTGGCGACCGATCACCTGCACCGGGTTTGAGGCCTCGGTATCGGCACGTTTGATGTTGGAACCGGTGACGCGCACGGCAGCGAGGGTGCTGGCTTCGCCACTGGCGTCGGCGGAGGTTTCGGCGGCGGCGGACAAAGGCGCGGCCAGAGCGACGGCCAGGGCCGCCACGAGCAGGGTGTGCTTGGGCATGACGATGTGGGGGAGGTGGTAGGGGCGACGAAGTTCCGCAGTAATCCATGCGTGGCCGGGGGGCGGCCAATAACATCTCTTCATACGGATATAAGAGAAACTATCATCTCTTCATCCGGATGGAAAGAATTTCTTCACCGGGACCCAACATCCGCTCAGGCTCGCTGCCCGCGTGCGGCGTACAATCGCGCCATGGAAATCTTCAAAGTCTTCATGCTCGAGGCGGCGCACCGCCTCCCCAACGTGCCGCCGGGGCACAAGTGCGCGCGCCTGCATGGCCACTCGTTCCGGGTGGAACTGAAGGTCGAGGGCGAGCCCGGCGCGCAGACGGGCTGGATCATGGATTTCGGCGACGTGAAGGCGGCCTTCCAGCCGATCTACGACCGCCTGGACCATCACTACCTCAATGACATCCCCGGCCTTGAGAACCCGACCAGCGAGAACCTGGCGGTGTGGATCTGGAACGAACTCAAGCCCAGCCTGCCGGCGCTGAGCGAGATCACCGTGCACGAAACCTGCACCTCCGGCTGCCGCTACCGCGGCCCGACGACCTGATCAACCCATTGATCTGAAAGGTGTTTCAAAGGCGCCTTGGGCGCCTTTGTTATTTTTGTTGCATTGCCGCATCAACGGCGTATGCTGCATTGCATCAAGCCACTCCCTGATGCCCCCATGGCCTCCGCCTTCAGCGATCGCTTCAGTGATGCAACCCGCCAGCTCGCCGCCGCGGCAACGCGCGCGAACCGGTTGGCGTTGGAGAACGCGGAAAGCATGTTCGGGGTGCAGCTGAAGGCAATGGAACGCAACCTGACCGCGACCGGCGGCTGGCTCGGCGAGCTGGCCCGCAGTGACGACGCGGCCGGGGTGCTCAACAAGGGCGCACAGCTGTGGCAGGACAACCTGCAGCGGCTGGGCCAGGCCCAGCAGGACGTGGTCGGCCTCGGCCTCCAGGCCGGCAAGGCCTGGTCCGAACTGGTGCAGGGCTACAACCAATCAACTGCGGACGCGAACGGCAACAGCCACTGACGCGACGCAACGCTCATTGCATGGGTCCCTCCCCCCATGCAATCCGGACCCGGCAGATCCCTCCCTCTGCCGGGTCTTTTTTTGCCTGTTGTCTGGATGGAAGAGCGCTTCTTCGTCTGGCATCTTTGCGAACTGAAGGGCCCCGCCGGGGCAGGCAGGGGTCTGGGCAAATGTCCCCCGGCGCCGGCCGTTGGCCGTCACCTCCTCCTTTACTTTGCCCAGACCCCTGCCTACCCCGACGAGGCTCGGCTTGCGGCAGGTAAAGCGCAGTGTTCGTGGCAGCCTTTCAACGGGGCGCCGACGAACTCCGAACGCAGGGCGGAGGCCCTTGCGTACGAAGTAAAGGGGGAGGTGACGGCCAACGGCCGGCGCCGGAGGACATTCGTACGCATGGGCATCCGCGCCGCGCCATGCAGATTGAACCCGCCGCTCGCGATGCAGGAACGGCTCAGCGCCCGCGGCCACCGTGCCAGTGCTGGTGCCACGCCTGGAACATCAGCACGTTCCACAGGTGCGTGTGCCACTTGCGCTCACCCCGCAGGAAGGCCTCCCAGATGCCGCGCACGCGTACTGCATCGAAGCAGCCCTGATTGCGCAGCAACTGCGGGTCCAGCAGCGCCTCGGCCCAGTCGCGCAACGGACCGGCCAGCCAGCGTGCCATCGGAGGGCCGAAACCGCGCTTGGGGCGGTACACCAGCGGTTCCGGCAGGTAACGCGCCAGCAGGTGTTTGAGGATCCGCTTGTGCTCACCGTCGTGGTATTTCAAATGCTGCGGCAGCCGCCAGGCCAGGCGCACCACCTCCATGTCCAGCAGCGGCGCACGGGTTTCAACGCCCGCTGCCATGCCCGCACGATCGACCTTGGCCAGGATGCCCTCGGCCAGGTCCATGCGGAAATCCAACAGCTGGATGCGCGCCTCGGCCGGCAGCGCGGTGTCCTGCTGCTGGAAGATCGTCATCGGCTCGCGCGCGCCCAGCACCACCTGCGCCGGCTGTCGCCAGCGCGTCACTCGCTGCAGGTAATGCCCTTCCACATCGTTGGCGGCAACCTCGGCCACCAGTGCGCGCCAGCCACCGAGGCGGCCGCGTTCGACGTTCATGCGGTTGCCGCTGCGCCGCGCCAGGTCGCGCACCCAGTCCGGAAGGCCCCCGCACAGGCGCGCATTGCGCAGTGCGCGGCCATAGCTGGGGTGGCCGAAGAACAGTTCATCACCACCGTCGCCAGTCAGGGCAACCGGCTTGCGTGCACCCAGCAGTTCACTGGCCAGCAGCGTCGGCAGCTGCGAGGCGTCGGCGAAGGGCTCGCACCAGACCTGCGGCAGGCGCTGCAGCAGGTCCAGGCCCTGGCGCGCGTCCATGCGGTGCAGGTGATGTTGCACACCCAAGTGGCGCGCGACCTGCGAAGCCCAGTCGCTCTCATCGTGGCCCGGATCGTCGAAGCCCACCGTCCATGCCTCGATCGGCAGCGTCGACTGCGCCTGCATCATTGCCGTCACCAGTGAGGAGTCGGTGCCGCCGGACAGGAACGCGCCGCAGGCCAGCGGCGAATGCATGCGTGAAGCAATGGCCTTCTGCAGTACTGCTTCGAGCTGGTCGGTGGCCTGTTCCAGGCTGGGTGCGGGGTACAAGGGTTCCTGCAGGGCGCTGTGCATCGCATCGCGTGCGCACCAGTAGCGCGAACCACCCTGCGCGGCCTGGCTGGATCCACCGGCGGCGTGGTCGTTCAGATCGATACGCAGCATCGCGCCGGCCACCAGCTTATGGATGCCGCGGTAGATGGTGTGCGGCGCCGGGACATAGTCGTGGCGCAGCAGCAGGCTCAGCGCATCCTGGTCGATGCTCGGCGCGAAACCGGCGAACGCCTGCAGCGCCTTCAGTTCGGAGGCGAACAGGAACTGGCCCTGGTACCAACCGTAGTACAGCGGCCGCTCGCCTACCGGGTCACGTGCCAGCCACAGCACGCGCGACTCGCGGTCCCACACACTGAAACCGAACGCGCCCTCGATACGCGACAGCGCCCGCTCCACGCCCCACTCGACAATTGCCTGCAGCAGCAGCCGTGCATCGCTGCAGCTGCGCGGCAGATCGCGCAGCTGCGACTGCAGGTCAGCCCGGTTGTACAGGCGACCGTCCAGGCACAGCACGTAACGGCCACAGTCCGAACTCAGCGGCTGCAGCGGGGTGTCGGTCGGCGCCCGGCAGTGGCCCAGCGCCAGGCCAGCCTCGGCATCGGTCCAGTAACCAATGCGGCCACGGCCACGTTGCTGCAGGGCGCGAAGCATCGGCGCCAGCTGCTGCAGCAGGTGCTCGTCCTCGGCCGGCGGCAGCCAGGCGCCGACCACGCCGCTCATCGGATACCCCCGCAATGGCGGCGGCGGGACAGGTTCGGCAGGGAGAAGGCAGCGGGCGACATGAGGACGGCACGCGGAACGGAGGAGACTCCATGCTCGGCCCGGCCCCTGCCCCGCGTCAGTCGCTTTGCTGTCAGCGATGGTCACCGGACGTATCACAAAGGTAACGTTTTGTAACGGCAACAAGCTATGCTGGACGCCAAGTTGTTGCCAGGCCTGAGGCCCGGCCCGCGCGCCAGCAACCCCGGCTGAATGGCGCCCGCCCCCAGGACCCGGGCGGCCCGATGGCTGGGATAGCATCGCCGCGCTCGTGCCGTGGCGGTACGTACGCCCCACGGAGGCCTTGAAAATGCTGGATATCGTACTGGTCGAAGACGATGCCCGCCTCGGTACGATGGTCAGCGACTATCTGCAGCGGCATGGCTATCAGGTCGCCCACGAGCGCAGTGGCGAACGCGCGGTGGCCCGGATCCTGGCCGAAAAGCCCGCCCTGGTCCTGCTGGATGTCGGCCTGCCCGACCAGGATGGTTTCGAAGTGTGTCGGCAGATCAGGCCCCACTATGACGGCATCATCTGCGTGCTGACCGCGCGTACCGACAACATCGACCAGGTGCTCGGGCTGGAACTGGGCGCCGATGACTACATCGGCAAACCGATTGAACCCCGGGTGCTGCTGGCGCGCCTGCGTGCCCATCTGCGCCGCCACCGCCGGGTCGAGCCGCGTGACGGCAGCCTGCGCTTCGGCGAGCTGAACATCGACCCGTCCACCCGTAACGTGCACCTGCAGGGCAGCCTGCTGGAGCTGACCACCGCCGAGTTCGACCTGCTGTTCCTGCTGGCCAGCAACGCCGGGCAGATCCTCGACCGCGATGCGCTGCTGCGCGGCCTGCGTGGCATCGCCTTTGACGGCCTGGACCGTTCGATCGATGCGCGCATTTCGCGCCTGCGCCGCAAACTGGGCGACAACCCGGAACAGCCGGAACGGATCAAGACCGTCCGCGGCCGCGGCTACCTGTTCAGCCGCTCGGCATGGGGATGAAGCGCACGCCCTCGGCGATGCGCGGCCACGCCTTCCACTTCCTGCGCTATGGCATCGGCTTCCTGGTCGCCCACCTGCTGCTGATCGTGCTCGGCCTGTGGGCCTGGGACGCCCTGCTGGAAGACCGCACCGAGGCCGGCCTGCAGGCCGAGATGCGCGGTACCCACTCGCTGCTGCAGCACCGTTTCGCCGAGACACCGCGCGACCAGTGGCCCGCGCTGGCGCGTGAACTCGACGCTGATTTCGCCTATGCGCTGCGCATGCTGCCACTGGCCGAGGCAGTGAAGGAACTGCCAGCCAGCCAGCGTCCCGCCTTCAACAACGGCCGCGTGCAGATCGACCTGGAACACATGCGCAGCCTGCAGCGGATCGGCGACAGCGACTATGCGGTGATGCTGGGACCGTTGGACGAAGCGCTACCCGATGAGGGATGGCAGGACAGCGAAGTGTCCGGCGTGGCGATCCTGCTGCTGATCCTGATGGTGGCCGTAGCCCTGCCGATGTACGTGATGGTCTACCGCCTGTGGCGCGATGTGTCGCAGCTGGCACAGGCCGCGCGGCAGATGCGCGACGGCCAGCTGGATACGCGTGCGCCGCGTGCCGGTACCGCGCTGGTGCGGCCGCTGGCCAATGCCTTCAACCACATGGCCGAGCAGCTGCAGCAACTGCTGGAGAGCCAGCGCGTGCTGGCACAGGCGGTGGCGCATGAAGTGCGCACACCGTTGGCACGGATGCGCTTCGGCCTGGCCGATCTGGAGGACACCGCGCTCGACGAGATCCAGCGCGATGCGCTGGGTGGCCTGCGCACCGACGTTGACCGGCTGCAGCACCTTACCGATGCCGGTGTCGAGTACGCCGCGCTTGGCCGCTGCCATCAGCTGACCCGCCAGCGCCTCCAGCTGGCCGCGCTGGTGCGCGGCGTTGTGGCCCAGTTCGCACCGCTGCCGATGCCGGTGCAGCAGGTGCTCTCACCTACCGGCCTGGTCAACGTCAACCGGCACATGCTGGAACTCGCGTTGCGCAACCTGCTCGGCAATGCCTTGCGTTATGCGCGGCGGCAGATCCGCATCGCCAGCACGGTCAACGACGGCTGGCTGTGCCTGCAGGTGGAGGACGACGGCCCGGGCATTGCGCCCGAACTGCGCGGCCAGGTGCTGCAGCCGTATGTGCGGCTGGATCCGGGCAGCCCCGGTTTCGGTCTCGGCCTGGCACTGGTGCAGGTGGTGGCCGACAAGCATGGCGGCCACGTCGAGGTAACCGATTCAGAGCTGGGCGGTGCCTGTATCCGCCTGCACCTGCCGTTGGAAACCGGCGGCATCGTAGAGTGCGAAGCGGCCTGCTAGGCCGCTGGTTCCGCACGCGGCAAGGCAAACACGAACAGCGCGCCACGCTCACTGTCGCGCAGTTCGATGCGGCGGCCATGCAGCTGCACGATCCGCTGCACGATCAGCAGGCCAAGCCCACCGTTCTCGCCACGCCGTGCGCCCAGCGCGGCCGGCGCCTGGAACAACTGCGCTCGCAGCGCCGCTGCCACGCCGGGACCATCATCGGCCACGCTCACCTCGATGCTATCCGCGGTCGCACGCAGGCACACTTCGATCCGGCCACCTTCCGGTGCGTGCCGCAATGCATTGTCGAGCAGGTTGGTCAGCACCCGCTCGACCAGGCCCAGGTCGGCACGTACCAGCGGCAGGCCCGGCGGGAATTCCGCGTGCAGGCGCTGGTTGCGCGCCTGCGCGGCCAGCTCGAACTTCTGCAGTACATCCTGCAGCAGTTCCGGCAGCGCGAACACTTCCCACTCCAGGCGCACTTCGCCGTGCTCCAGCCGCGCCAGCTCGAACAGCGCGCGCGCCAGCCGACCAACCTTGGCGCTCTGTGCAAGCGCGATACCGAGGTACCGGCGGCGCTCGTCCGGCGACAGTGTGGCGTCCTTCAGCGCCAGCGTTTCCAGGTAGCCATGCAGCGACGACAACGGCGTACGCAGGTCGTGCGAGATGTTGGCGACCAGCTCGCGGCGCTGCAGGTCCTGCTGGCGCAGCTGCTGCCATTGTTCACCCAGCCGCTGCGCCATCTGCGCATGCGCATGTTCAAGGATCACCAGTTCGTCGCGCTCGCCTGGGCGCAGTGGCTCGGGTGGCGGCAACGGTGTCGGCGCATCGATGTCGAAGGCCTGGATGCGCCGGGTAAGCCGCCGCAGCGGACGGGTCACCCAGTAGAACGCCACCAACCCGGCCAGCAGGCCGAGGCTGCCAACCAGCATCACCGACCACCAGGTGGTGTTCCACTGGCTGCCGGCCGCGAGGTCGTCGGCGAGCATCTGCCGGTGTTCGCCGACCAGCACCACGTACACGTAGCCGGCCTGGCGACCCTGGACGATCAACGGTGCGGCGCTGAACACCTTGCGGCCATCAGCGCTGCGCGGGTCATCGCCGAGGATCGGCAGCGGCGCACCGGCCAGCAGGCGGCGCAGCGGTGCCACGTCCACCTTGTTGCGCACCAGATGGCCGCTGGGCGCATCGTGGCCGAGAATGCGGCCCTGATCGTCCAGCAGGTACACCTCGACGCTGGGATTGACCGCCATCAGCTGGCCGAACAGCGCGCGTACCGCCGCATCGCGCATGCCACTGGTGTCCATCAGTTCGCTGCGCTGGGCGATGTGTTCGGCCAGGCCTAGCGACAACCGCTGCACCACCTCCTGTTCGTGACGGGTATTGGCACGCATCTGCAGCGCCAGCAGCGCCATGCAGCACATCAGCATCAGCGCGGCGATCACCGCTGCCAGCTTCTGCCACAGATTGGGCTTGATCATGCCGCCGCTCCGGCCGGGTCGACCAGCTTGTAGCCGCGGCCCCACACCGTCAGCAGCCGCCGCGGGTTGGCCGGGTCCGGCTCGATCTTGCTGCGCAGGCGGTTGATGTGGGTATTGACCGTATGCTCGTAACCATCGTGCTGGTAACCCCAGACCTGGTTGAGCAGTTCCATGCGCGCGAACACCTGGTCCGGGTGGCGTGCGAAGAACAGCAACAGGTCGAATTCGCGCGGGGTCAGTTCCAACGCGTTGCCATCCACCGAGGCGGTGCGCGCGACCGGATCCAGCTGCAGCCCACCCAGCTCGATCGCGCCAGCATCGATACGTGCGCTCTGCGCCATCGCCTCGGCGCGGCGCAACAGGGCGCGCACCCGTGCCACCAGTTCCGGCATCGAGAAGGGTTTTGCCAGATAGTCGTCCGCGCCCAGTTCCAGGCCGACAATGCGCTGGGTCTCGCTGCCGCGCGCGCTGATGATGATGATCGGCACGTAGCGCGCCATCGCGCGTGCACGCTGGCACACCTGCAGACCGTCGACACCGGGCAGCATCACATCCAGCACCAGCGCATCCCATGGGCCGTCCTGCTCGAGCAGGCGCAGGCCGGCGTCTCCGCTGGCAGCATGGGCGACGTCATAGCCTTCGTCAGCCAGGTGCATGCGCAGCAGGTCAGCGATGTGGGCATCGTCTTCGACGATCAGCACGCGTTTGGTCGACATCGGCAGCTCGGGGCCAGTGGGGAGGCTGCCCGCATTGTGGCGCGGGACGGCCGCCGATACCTCACGAAAAATTGAATCCTGCGTGAGGATTCGTTGACCCGGGCGGGCGCAGCATGGCCCCGTCGCCCCTTCCCGGAGTCCGCCATGTCCCTCACCCGCCGCCATCTGCTGGGCCTGGGCGGTGTTGCCACCGCCGCCGGCCTGCTTGGCCTGGGGGCCTGCAGCCGCGCTGCTCCGGCCGCCGCCGAAGCGCGCCCGTCGCGACAGTTCGAGGTGATGCACAGCGATGCCGACTGGCGCCAGCGCCTGACCCCGGCGCAGTACGCGGTGCTACGCCAGCAGGCCACTGAGCGCCCGTACAGCAGCCCGCTCAACAAGGAACATCGGCAAGGCACCTTCGCCTGCGCCGGCTGTGCGCAGCCGCTGTTCTCTTCCTCCACCAAGTTCGAGAGCGGCACCGGTTGGCCCAGCTTCTGGGCGCCGCTGCACAACGCCATCGGCGAAGACCGCGACGTCACCTTCGGCATGCTGCGGGTAGAGGTGCACTGCCGCCGCTGCGGTGGTCACCTCGGCCATGTGTTCAACGACGGCCCGCGTCCGACTGGACTGCGCTACTGCATGAACGGTGCGGCGATGGTGTTCGTTCCCGGCGCCACTGATGGCACCGCCGATGGCTGGCGGGTGCCGGTCGGTTCTTCCCCTGCTTCCGGAGCCTGACGATGCTGCTGTTGCTGCTTGCCTACCTCGGGGGCGCGCTGACCCTGCTCAGTCCCTGCATCCTGCCGGTGCTGCCGTTCGTGTTCGCACGCGCCGACCGTCCATTCCTGCGCAGCACGCTGCCGTTGCTGCTGGGCATGGCGCTCACCTTCACCGTGGTCGCCAGCCTGGCCGCTGTGGGCAGCCAATGGGTGGCGCAGGCCAACCAGGTCGGGCGCTGGATCGCCCTGCTGCTGATGGCGCTGTTTGCCGTGGCGCTGCTGTGGCCACGACTGGCCGACCATCTGCTGGCGCCGTTCCAGCGTGTGGGTGCACGCTTGAGCGCACGCGCCGATGCCGCGGACGCCGCAGGACGTGGCGGCGCATGGACCTCGCTGCTGATCGGCGTCGCCACCGGTCTGCTGTGGGCGCCCTGTGCCGGTCCGATTCTTGGCCTGGTGCTGACCGGTGCCGCGCTGCACGGTGCCAGCGTCGGCACCAGTACCCTGCTGCTTGCCTATGCATTGGGTGCGATCACTGCGCTGGCGTTGGCGGTGTGGGTCGGCGGCCGCGTGTTCCGTGCGCTGCAGGCGCGGCTCGGCCTCGGCGACGCACTGCGCAAGGTGCTGGGCGTGGCCGCACTGCTGGCCGTGGTGGCGATCGGCCTGGGCTGGGACACTGGCCTGCTGACCCGCCTGTCCACGGTCAGCACCGCGCGCATCGAGCAGGGCCTGCTGGACGCCGTGCCCGGTGCGCAGCCGGCGGCACCGCCGATGATGATGATGGCTGGCCCCAATGCGGGTGCAGATGCACCGCTGCCAGTGGAAGGCACCCTGCCCGCACTGGACGGTGCCACGGGTTGGCTCAACAGTCCGCCGCTGACCGCGCAGCAGCTGCGTGGCAAGGTGGTGCTGGTCGACTTCTGGACCTACTCCTGCATCAACTGCCTGCGCGCGATGCCGTTCGTGCACGAATGGGAACGTCGCTACCGTGACCATGGGCTGGTGGTGATCGGCGTACACACGCCGGAGTTCGCCTTCGAACGCAACCCGAGCAACGTGATGAAGGCGGTGCAGGAACTGAAGGTCGAGTACCCGGTGGCGCTCGACAACCAGTACACGATCTGGCGCGCGTTCAACAACCGCTACTGGCCGGCGCAGTACTTCGTCGATGCACAGGGCAACATCCGCGGCCACCAGTTCGGCGAGGGCAACTATGCACGCTCGGAACAAGTGATCCGCCGGCTGCTGACCGAAGCCGGGCAGACCAACCTGCCACCACCGGCCGACCCCGCCGCAGCCGACCTGCAGGGCGTGGCCGTGCAGGCCGACATGAGCAACCTGCGCTCGCCGGAGACCTATCTGGGCCACGCGCGTGCCGAGCAGTTCGCCTCACCCGGCGGCCAACGCAGCGATAGCCCGTTCGACTACACGCTGCCAACCACCCTGGCACTGAACCAGTGGGGCCTGTCCGGACGCTGGACCGTCACCGACGAGGCCGCGCAGCTGCAGCAGGCCGGTGGCCGCATCGCCTTCCAGTTCCACGCGCGGGACCTGCACCTGGTGCTGGCACCGAGCCAGGACGGCACGCCGGTACGGTTCCGCGTCTGGCTGGACGGCAAGCCGCTGACCGCTGCCGATGCCGGCAGCGATGTCGGTGCCGATGGCAGCGGCGTGGTCAATGAGCACCGCTTGTACCAGCTGGTTCGCCAGCGCGGCACGGTCGGCCCGCACCGCTTCGAGATCGAATTCCTCGACACGGGCGTGCAGGCCTACGCCTTCACCTTCGGTTGAAACGGGAGCACACGATGAAACTCTCTTTTGAACAAGGTATCGCCGCCGGTGTCGCCGGCCTGGTGGCTACTGCATTGATCGCTGGCGTGCTGCTGGTCGACCACGGTGCAGTCGCGGCACCGCTGGAAGCCAGCGCGCAGGCCAAGGCACTACCGGCGCCCAGCGGCGACGCCGCGTTCCGCGATGACGCCACCCACGCCAGCGTGGTGTTCGCCGGCGGTTGCTTCTGGGGCGTGCAGGGCGTATTCCAGCACGTCAAAGGCGTGAGCAATGCAGTGTCCGGCTACATCGGCGGCAGCGCCGCCGATGCACGCTATGAGCGGGTCAGCAGCGGCCAGACCGGTCATGCCGAGGCGGTGAAGGTCGACTACGACCCACGCCAGGTCAGCTATGGGCAGCTGATGCAGGTGTTCTTCTCGGTGGTGCACGACCCGACCCAGCTCAACCGCCAGGGGCCCGACCACGGCAGCCAGTACCGTTCGGCGATCTTCACTGATGACGCCCGCCAGCAGGCGGCCAGCCGCGCCTACATCGCCCAGCTCGGCCAGGCCGGCAGCTACCGCGCCCCGATCGTCACCCAGCTGGTCAGCGGCCAGCGCTTCCATCCGGCCGAGAGCTACCACCAGAACTACATGACGAACTACCCGCAGGCGGCCTACATCCGCTACTACGACGCACCGAAGCTGGCCGCGCTGGGCAAGCAGTTCCCGGCGCTGTACCGGCGCGAGGCGGCGCTGGTGCCGATGCGGTAGCCGGCATTTCCCCTTGGGCTGGCCGACGCTCGGCGGTGCTCTTCTGTAGAGCCGAGCCCACGCTCGGCTGCTGTTGGCGGAAGTGCAGCCGAGCATGGGCTCGGCTCTACACACAAAAAAAGACGCACGGCCATCCGGCCGTGCGTTTCGAAAGACCGGCCGCGCCCCGATCAGGCCCGTCCGACAACGACATGCTAGGCTCGCCATCATCATGGGTACAGAACCAGATGGCGGGAAGTTCGATGGATACAGATGACCAGAGCGCGATGATCCCACCCCGCTACCAACGGCTGTCGGATGAACTGGCCGAAGCCATCCACGGCGGACGTCTTCCGGTTGGCAGCCGCTTGCCTTCGCTGCGGCAGATGGCGTCGCAGCGCCGGCTCAGCCTGAACACGGTGATCGCGGCCTATCGCCAGCTGGAAGATGCCGGCCTGGTGATTCCGCGGCCGAAGGCCGGCTTCGAAGTTGCGCCGCGGCTGTCGGTTCCGGAACGTTCGCTGCGCGACACTCCGTCCGCACCCACCGCGCCGCTGCAGCAGGTACTGATGGCCCGCGTGCTGGAGGCACAACGCCGCTCCGGTGTGATCGATCTGGCCTTTGCCGGTCCGCGCGGACGCCAGTTCTATCCCGGCGCACAGCTGGCCCGGCACACCGCGCAGGTACTGCGCCACGGTCAGCAGACAGTGGAAACCTACGCGCGCCCGAACGGCTCGCCGCGACTGCTGGCGCAGATCGTGCGGCGCGGTCCGCGCATGGGCCTGCACACCCACAGCGAGCGACTGCTGCTGACCCACGGCGCGATGGAAGCCCTGCAGCTGGCCTTGCGTGCAGTGACCCAACCCGGTGATGCGGTCGGCATCGAAGCACCGTCCTACTTCAACCTGTACCCATTGCTGGCCAACCTCGGCCTGCAGGCCATCGAGCTGCCCACCCATCCGCAGCACGGGCTGGACGTCGACGCATTGGACGCACTGATGGAGCACACGCCGCTGGCCGCACTGGTGGTGATGCCGACCGTGCACAACCCGCTGGGCTGCACCATGCCGACAGTGGCCAAGCAACGCCTGGCCGAACTGGTCAACGCGCGCCAGCTGCCACTGATCGAAGATGCGGTGTACGCCGAACTGCAGTTCTGCGAGCCGCCGGCACCGCTGCTGAAGGCGTTTGATCGCGATGGCTGGGTGATGGTGGTCGGTGGTTTCTCCAAGACGCTGGCGCCGGACTACCGCATCGGTTGGCTGGACGGGGGGCGCTTCGCCGAGCGCATCGCACTGCTCAAGTTCCAGTCCACCGGTGGCGAACCGCAGCTGCTGGGCGATGCGGTGGCGGCGTATCTGGAAGCAGGCAGCTACGAACACCACCTGCATCGCATGCGCCGCTTGTACCGCGAACAGGTCGGTCGCCTGCGCCAGCTGGTGGCCGAACACTTCCCGGCCGGCACCCGTGCCACCGAGCCACAGGGTGGCTTCCTGCTGTGGCTGGAACTGCCGGGGGTGGATACCCGCGAACTGTTCGAACGTGCGCTGCAGGAAGACATCGTGTTCATGCCCGGCCAGGTGTATTCGCGCGGCGCGCGCTACCGTCACTGCTTGCGACTCTCATGCTGCCAGACGCTGGATGCGCGCTTCATCGGTGCGGTGGAGCGGCTCGGTGCGATCGCGAAGGAGCTGGCAGCTGCAACACGGTAGTGCCGGCCGCTGGCCGGCAACCTCGGGATCGCCGGGTGGATGCAGTTGCCGGCCAGCGGCCGGCACTACTCAGGGTCACTCGAGCAGGTGCGCCGCCAACGCTTCGCCATTCGCCCCCGGAAGGTTGGGCAACCGCCCCCAGCACGGCATTGGCAGGCGCTGCTGCAGCGTGGCGATGTTGTCATCCTGGCGCTGCATCGCCGGGTCGATATGATTGCCGATCCAGCCCAGGCACTCCACGCCGCTGGCCTGCAGTGACTGCGCGGTCAGCCGTGCGTGGTTGACGCAGCCCAGCCGCATGCCGACCACAAGCACTACCGGCAGATGCAACGCACGCACCAGATCGAGCTGGTCCAGCGTGGCCGAGACCGGCGCCAGCCAACCGCCAACGCCCTCCACCACCACGATGTCTGTCTGCGCGCGCAGGCGCTTGAATGCAGCCACGATCGGCGCCAGCTCCACCTGCACGCCGTCCTCGGCAGCAGCCAGCTCCGGCGCCAGCGGCTGCCGCAGCGCATACGGGTTCAGGTCGGCATAGTCCGGCACCGGCCAGCTGGCCGCCTGCAGCGCCAGCGCGTCCTCGTTGCGCAGGCCCTGTCCCAGATCCTCACTGCCGCTGGCCACCGGCTTCATGCCGACCGCGCGCAGGCCGCGCCGGCGCAGTGCATGCAGCAGCGCGGTGCTGGCCGCGGTCTTGCCGATCTCGGTATCGGTGCCGGTGACGAACAGGGCAGGCGGCAGCGTGGCGGGCAACGGCATCGATAAGCTCCAGCGGGGCAACAGAGCGTGCATTATCGCCGGCCCGGCGCGCTTGCTAGACTGCGGGCATGTTCGCCAATGCCTCGCTTACCGGCAGCAAGCCGGAACAATACGCCCAGCTGCTGGAACAGGCCCGTGGCCTGGTCTACGCCGAGTCCGACCGCATCGCCAACGCGGCCAACCTCTCGGCACTGGTCTACCACGCCCTGCCCGACCTGAACTGGGTGGGCTTCTACCTGTACGACGGCAAAGAGCTGGTGGTCGGTCCGTTCCAGGGCCTGCCGGCCTGCGTGCGCATCCCGCTGGACAAGGGCGTGTGCGGTGCCGCCGCCAGCCAGCGCGTGACCCAGCGCGTGGATGATGTCGATGCCTTCCCCGGCCACATCGCCTGCGATTCGGCCTCGCGCTCGGAACTGGTGGTGCCGTTGCTGCGTGACGATGAACTGATCGGCGTGTTCGACATCGACAGCCCCAAGGTCGGCCGCTTCGATGCCGACGACCAGGCCGGCCTGGAAGCCATCGCCCGCGTGTTCGTCGAGGCGCTGGGATGAGCGCACCGAAGCTGCGCAACATCGGCCCGAAGAGTGCGGCGTGGCTGCGCCAGGTCGGCCTGCGCAGCCGCGAAGACCTGGCTGCGATTGGTGCCGTGGGCGCCTTCGTCAAGGTCAAGCGCGCAGGCTTCAAGCCCAGCCTGAACCTGCTGTACTCGCTGGAAGGCGCACTGCTGGACTGCCATTGGCAGGAACTGAGCGAGCCGCAGCGCGAGGCGCTGGTGCAGGACTATGAGGCGCGCATTGCCGCACATCCGTTGAAAGCGGCCGGCCCGGCCTCGGGCCCGGTGCATGAGCAGCGCTTCGACACCGATGATGACGCGGAAGACAGCGTGGCCGAGAGCGCCGACGAGGATTGAAGCCTCCGCGTTCCTGGGGATGCCGGCCAGCGGCCGGCACTACCACTGTGATGCGGGATCGGTAGCGCCGGGCCATGCCCGGCGAGTGGGCTCAGGGCTGCTGCAGCTCCAGCAGCTCGCCCACCACACTTACCTCACCGCGTTCCAGCCTCACCCGCAGGCGGGTGCCGTGGTCGATGCGCAAGGCCCAGCACAGCGACATCGGCAGGCCACAGACCTGCGACAGCACCATGCGCAGCGGGCCGCCATGGCTGACCACCAGCGTCGGCACCGGATCGTCATCATCGAGCAGGCGATCCAGCGCGCGCGCGATGCGCCGCTCAAAGTGGCCCCAGCTTTCACCGTTCGGCGGTGGGTACGCATGCGGATCTGCGTGGAAGGCCGCCAGTGCATCCTCCGGCAGGTCGAACAGCGACTGCCCGTCCCAATCACCGAAATCCAGTTCTTCCCATTCCTCGTCCGCGTCCACGTCCAGCCCGCGCGGGGTGGCCAGTGCCATGGCAGTGTGCAGCGAGCGCAGCCGCGGCGAGCTGATCACCCGCTCCCAGGGAAGCCCGCCGTAGGCCTCGACCAGTTCCTGTGGCAGGCGGGCCAGCTGCGGCGGATCGCTGCGGCCATCAAGGAATTCATCGCGACCATTGCCGGCGTGGCGGACCAGGTCGAGGATCATGCGTGCGTCCCATGCGGGCGACGCAGGTACAACGGAAAACGGGCGGACATCGGCAACTGCACCACGGGATCTGAGGGGCCATTCTAAGGGCAGTCGAGCAAGCTCGACGCTACGCGCTGCCTGCGATGCCGTAGACTGCGCGCACTTCCAGGTGACCTGCAGCCATGGCCGGCAGGTTGAAACGGGAAGCCGGTGACGCGTGATTCCACGCCATGCCGGCGCTGCCCCCGCAACGGTAAGCACGTCAGTTCCAGGCAAGACCGCCACTGTGCCGCAGGCATGGGAAGGCGCCTGGACGGTGGCCTCGCGCCACCTGGCGGCAAGCCCGGAGACCGGCCCGGAAGCCTCAGGTCGCGATGCGGTGGGCATGGCGCTGGATGACGCGGCCTGTGCTGCGGCATCGGCGCGTGCCAGCCTTCGCGGCTCCTCCCCTTCGCCACGCGGGCGTGCGTGGCACCTGGAGTCCCCCATGAAGCTGCAGTCCCGAATGCTGTCCCTGGCCGTGCTGGCCGCCCTGCCCGCGCTGGCCCAGGCCGCCGATGACACCACCGCGCTCGACCAGATCCTGGTCACCGCCACCCGCACCCCCATCGCCCTGCCGGACAGCATCGCGCCGGCGCAGGTGATCGACCGCGCGCAGATCGAATCCAGCCAGGCCACCTCGCTGCAGGAACTGCTGCGCGGCCGTGCCGGCATCAACCTGACCAACTCCGGCGGCCTCGGCAAGCAGAGCTCGCTGTTCCTGCGCGGCACCAACTCGGGCCACACCGTGGTGCTGGTCGATGGCGTGCGCATCAACAGTGCCGACCTCGGCCTGGCCATGTACCAGGACCTGCCACTGGCGCAGATCGAACGCGTCGAAATCGTACGCGGCCCGCAGTCAAGCCTGTACGGTGCCGATGCCATCGGCGGCGTGATCCAGATCTTCACCCGCCGCAACCAGGGCGACTTCGCCCCGCACTTCCAGCTCGGTGGCGGCAGCAACGGCCTGCGCGAAGCCAGCGGCGGCATCGGCGGTGGTACCGAGCGCGGCTGGTTCGGCGCCGACATCGCCTACCAGCACTCCGACGGCATTGATGCCTGCCGCGGCTCGGCTACGCTGTTCGCCGGCTGCTTTGCCGACGAACACGACCGCGACGGTTACCGCAACCTGTCCAAGAGCCTGCGCGGTGGCTACAGCTTCAATGACCAGTGGACCGTGGAAGGCAGCGCACTGCGCGCCGACGGCAAGAACCACTACGACGGTTACTACAACTACTCCGAAACCCGCCAGCAGGTGCTGGCCGGCAAGGTGCGCTACACCCCGTCCGAACGCCTGGCATTCACCGCCAATGTCGGCCGCAGCGACAACGAGTCAGACAACTTCGGCGCACCGGGTGTGTTCGGCAGTGCGCAGACCCATCGCAACAGCGCCTCGCTGCAGGGTGATTTCGGCCTGGCCGAGGGCCAGCTGCTGAGTGCCGGCGTGGACTGGAGCGAAGACAACCTGGATGGCAGCAGTGCCGGCTACCTCGTCGACAGCCGCCGCAACACCGGCGTGTTCGTGCAGTACCAGGGCCGCTTCGGCCGCCATCAGCTGCAGGCCAGCGCACGCAACGACGACAACCAGCAGTTCGGCAATCACGCCACCGGCAGCGTTGGCTGGGCCATGGAACTGGGCCACGGCCTGCGCGTCAATGCCAGCTACGGCACGGCGTTCAAGGCACCGACCTTCAGCGACCTGTACGACCCGTGGAGCGGCGTGCCGACGTTGAACCCGGAAAAGTCCAAGAGCGCCAACCTCGGTGTTTCGCAGCAGGGCCAGGGCTGGCATTGGGGCCTGGACGTGTACGAAACGCGCATCGATGATCTGATCACCTACGATGCATTCACGATGAAAATGCAGCAGGTGGAGAAGGCGCGCATCCGTGGCGCCGAACTGACCGGTGGCGTGCTGCTGGCCGGTTTCGACATCAATGCGCAGCTGAGCTACACCGACCCGCGCAACCGCACCCACGGCAGCACCCAGTTCGACAACTGGCTGCCACGCCGCGCGCAACAGACCGCACGCCTGGACATCGACCGCCGCTTCGGCGATTTCCGCGCCGGCCTGACCGTGCAGGGTGCGGGCAAGCGCTATGACGACGCGGCGAACAGAGTGAAGGTTGGCGGCTACGGCACGCTGGACCTGCGCGCCGAGTACGCGCTGACGCCATCGTGGTCGCTGCTGGCGCGTGCCGCCAACGTGTTCGACCGCAGCTACGAGACCGTGGCGTGGTTCAACCAGCCCGGTCGCGAGTACCAGTTGAGCGTGCGTTACCAGCCGAAGTGAGCGCAACGTTCATGGTAGTGCCGGCCGCTGGCCGGCACTACCCATTGCGTCGGCCCGGGTTACCGCCCGGCGACCGGCGTTATCCGTTGAATCAGCCCTGCAACCCCGGCAGTTCACGCAGGTCGTCGATCACCGCCACCGCATGCGCAGTGGCCAGGTCCAGGCCGCGCGGGTAGCCGTAGCGCACCAGCGCGATCGGCATGCCGGCATCTTCGGCGGCGCGGTAGTCGGTCAGCGAATCACCCACCATCAGGCACTGCCCCACGGCCAAGCCGAAGTGCGCGGCGATGTGCCGCAGCGGTTCACCACTGGGCTTGCGCTGCGGCAGCGAATCGCCGCCCAGTATCAGCGCGAACGCATCACCGATGCCCAGGTGCTGCAGCAGCGGTGGCACCAGTGCTTCGGGCTTGTTGGTGCAGATCGCCAGCGGCACATTGCGTTCACGCAGCTTCGCCAGCGCTTCAGCAACGCCATCGAACAGGCGCGGGCTGCGCAGCAGGCATTCGCGGTAGTGCACCATGAACACTGGCATCACCTCGCTCATGTCGACCTCGCGGCCGGCCGCATGCACGGCCTGCTCCACCAGGCGGCGCACTCCGTCGCCGATCCAGCCCAGCACGGTAGCCTCCGGCACGCGCGCAACGCCGATGTCTTCCAGCGTGCGGTTCAGTGCTTCGGCGATATCGGCGGCGCTGTCGACCAGCGTGCCATCGAGGTCGAACACGACCAGCGGATAAGGATACGACAAGGAACGGCACCTGCATGACGTGGGGCCGTCCATTGTACGTCGCCCCTTTTTGGCAGTTCCGCCTCAGCCGATCCGGCGTGCGCGGGTCGCCAGGAAGGTGGGCAGATAGCGGTCGATCAGGAAGCGCGGCTGCGGCTGCCAGTCTTCCATGAAGCGATCGATGACGAAGCCGGCATCGAGCTGGCCGCCGATCAGTTCGGTCAGGCTGTGGCCGAAGGTCAGCGCGTCACCACGGGCCAGCTTCGCCTCGCGCTCGGCCGGTGCCAGGTCTTCCAGGTCCGAATAGGGAATGGCGTACTGCGGCCGGATCAGGCCTTGTGCATCCAGCTGCGGATCGCGCGCGCCGACGAACAGCACCGGGTTGTAGAAGCTGGCCATCAGCATGCCATCGCGCGCCAGCACGCGCCGGCATTCGGTCCACACCGGGCGCACATCGGGCACGTACAGGTTCGAGATCGGGTGGAACACCACATCGAAACTGTCGTTGGCGAACACGTGCAGATCGCGCATGTCACCCTGCACGGTGCGCAGCTGCAGGCCATCGCGCGCGGCGACCGCGCGGTCCTGTTCCAGCTGCCCATCGGACAGGTCGAACACGGTGACCTCGGCACCGGCCGCGGCCAGCACTGGCGCCTGCTGGCCACCGGCCGACGCCAGGCACAGGATGCGACGGCCGCGCACATCACCCAACCAGTCCAGCGGCAGCGCGCGCGGGGTCAGATGTACCTGCCAGCGGCCCTCGCGCGCGGCAGCAATCGTTGAGCTTTCCACCGGGCGCGACCATTCGCGCACTTCGCTGGCCTGGCGGTCCCAGGCAGCACGGTTGTGGTCGATCAAGGCCTGTCCATGGTTCATGTGTTCTCCTTGCCCGGTGGGCGCCAATCCAGATCCTGGAAGGCCGGGCTGGCGAAGCACTCGGCCAAGAAGTCCAGGAATCGCCGCATGATAGCGGGCTGCTGGCGCCGTGACGCGTACACCGCATGAATGCCGAGTTCGTCCAGGCTGAATTCGGGCAGCAGTTCGATCAGTTCGCCACTGCGCAGCAGCGGCGCCACCTGGTAGGTCGGCAGCATGGCGATGCCGGCACCGGCCCGCACCGCCTCCAGCAGCAGCGAAGCCTCATTGGCGCTGATGTTGCCGCCCACCGCCACCGACAGCGAACGCCCATCGCGGTGCAGCTGCCACAGGCTCTTGCCCACGTAGTGATGGGTCAGGCAGTTGTGTGCGGCCAGGTGCTCGGGCGCGGTCGGTGTGCCACGCGCCTGCAGGTAGGACGGCGTCGCGCACAGCACCGAGCGGCAGATGGCCAACCGCCGTGCGATCAGGCTGGGATCGATCTGGCGCGCGATGCGTACTGCGAGGTCCACCCGCTCCTCCACGAGGTTCACGGTGCGGTCGACCAGCAGCAGCTCGATGCGTGCCGCTGGATGGCGCGCGACGAAGCCGGCCACGGCCCGTGCCAGGTGACTCTGCCCGAATGAGACGCTGGCGGTCACCCGCAGCGTGCCGTGCGGCTCGGGATCATCACTGGCCAGCTCGCCCTGCAGTTCTTCGCCGATCGCCAGCATCTGCCGGAAGCGCAACAGCGCCGACTCGCCGGGTCCGGTCAGGCTGACCCGGCGCGTGGTCCGGTGCAGCAGGCGCGCACCCAGCCAGCCCTCGACCTCGGCCAGGTAGCGGCTGACCATCGCCCGCGACATGTCCAGCACTTCAGCAGCGGCCGTCAGGCTGCCGCGCTCGGCCACCTCGACGAACACGGTCATGGCGGTCATTCGGTCCATATGCTCGATCCATGCAACAAACAAGCGCGTTATACGCTGTTTTTCGAGCGACTGCAGCGGCCTAGAGTGGCCCCATTCCCACCCCACACCGCTCCACGGAGTCCTGCCATGAAGATCGCCCTCGTTGGTTCCACCGGCAACATCGGCCGCCAGATTGCCCGCCACGCGCTGGCCCGCGGCCACGAACTCACCGTCATCGTGCGCAGCGCACAGGACCTCCCGGCTGAACTGGCCGGCGCCCACCCGGTGATCGCTTCGCTGGATGACCAGGACGCGCTGGTTGCCGCCATCACCGGCCACGACGTGCTGGCCAGTGCCTACGGCCCGCGCCCGGGCGATGACATCGGCCGCGTCGGCGAGGTCGCCGCGCAGCTGGCTGCCGCCGCACGCAAGGCCGGCGTGCCGCGCCTGGTGGTGGTCGGCGGTGCCGGCAGCCTGGAAGTCGCACCCGGCGTGCAGCTGGTCGATACCCCCACCTTCCCGGAGGCCTACAAGCCTTACGCACTGGCCCACCGTGAGGCGTTCAACCGCCTGCAGGCGGTGGACGACCTGGACTGGACCTTCTTCTCGCCGGCCGCCGAAATCGGCCCGGGTGAAGAGCGCGGTCAGTACCGCGTGCAGGCCAAGGCCTTCCTCGCTGATGCAAGCGGCCACAGCCGCATCAGCTACGCCGACTACGGCGCCGCGTTCGTTGCTGAGCTGGAAGCGCACGCTTATCCGAAGCAGATCATCACCGCGGCGTATTGATGCCAGGCCGCCGGGCATGGCCCGGCGCTACCCACCTGTAGAGCCGCGCCCACGCTCGGCTCGCCATCCGCCACAAGGAATTCCCATGCGTACCGCTGCCCTGCTGCTTCCCCTCGCCCTTGCCGCCACCTTCGCCAGCGCTCCGTTGCTGGCCGCACCGGCCACCGCGGCGCCGGCCATGGCGACGAAATCCCAGCTGCACCTGCAGACCTTCCATCCCGGCCCGCAGGCGATGTTCTCGGTGTCCTCGGTGCTGATCGAAGGCCGCCACGACGCGATCCTGGTCAATGCGCAGTTTGGTGCCAGCGACGCGCGCAAGCTGGTCGAGCTGATCCGCGCCAGCGGCAAGCAGCTGACCACGATCTACATCAGCCACGGCGATCCGGATTACTACTTCGGCCTGGCCACCCTGCAGGACGCGTTCCCGCAGGCACGCATCGTCGCCACTGCGCCGACCGTCGCCCACATCCAGCAGACCCAGGCCGGCAAGCTGGCCTACTGGGGACCGAAGATGGGCACCGACGTGCCCGTGCGCATCGTGGTGCCACAGGTGCTGGACGGCGATGCCCTGCAGCTGGAAGGCCAGCGCCTGCCGCTGATCGGCCTGGATGGCCCGACCCCGGATCGCACGGTGCTGTGGGTGCCGTCGCTGCGCGCGATCGTCGGTGGCATTCCGGTGGTGGCGGGCGAGCACGTGTGGATGGCCGACACGCAGACGCCGAAGTCGCACACCGACTGGCTGCAGACCCTGCAGCGGCTGCAGGCACTGAAGCCGAAGGTGGTGGTGCCGGGGCATTACGCGCCGGGTGCAGCACTGGATGCCAGTGCGCTGCGCTTCACCGCAGACTACATTCGTGCGTTCGATGTTGAGGCGGCGAAGGCGAAGGACAGTGCGGCGCTGGTGAAGGCGATGCAGTCGCGCTATCCGAAGCTGGCAGGCGTGGAGTCGCTGGAGTTGAGTGCGAAGGTGGCCAAGGGCGAGATGCAGTGGCCATGAAGTAGGAGTTTCTTTTGCAGGGCTGCGCCCTGCACCCGCTCAATGCAACAGCAACAGCCGAAGCAACAGCAGCAGCTGGCTATCCGTGGGATGGCGAGGTGGGTCCGGTTGCGGGGGACGCCGTGAATCCGTCCATGGAGGCTCGGTCGCGCCATCCATGGCGCTCACGCCCCCGCAACCGGACCCACCCCGCCTTCGACAGTTTCCCGCTATCTGTCGGAACCTGCTGCTGGTGGTGGGTGCCGACCGTTGGTCGGCACGGGGTCGGATCCCGCTGCTGCGCAACGGGCTCTGACCCCACTGTTTGATGATTAGGTATCTGTGGGATTGTTCATGTCGTGCTCGAACAACTCCCCCTGCACCACCGGCTCCTTTTCGCGGAACCCACCAAGCCCGACGCCGACCAGCCGATAGCGGGTCTCGGCCGGCAGGTCGACGCGGGCGCGCAGGGCCAAAGCGATGTCGCGCAGTTCTTCCATCGATTCCGGCGGGCGGTCCGGGGTGAAGCTGCGGGTGAGGATGCGGAACTGTGCGGTCTTCAGTTTCAGTACCACAGTGTGGCCGACACGTTCGGTCTTGCGCGTGGCGTTCCAGGTTTTCTCTGCCAGCTGCACGATCGCCTCACCCAGGTCTTCCAGAGGCAGGTCCTCGGCGAAGGTGTCCTCGGAAGAGATCGACTGCACCTGCTGGTCCGGCTCCACCGGCCGTTCATCGACACCGCGTGCGCGGTTGTACAGGCTGCGGCCGAAGCTGCCGAACGCCTCTTCCAGATCGATCAGTGCCCACTGCCGCAGGTCGCCGCAGGTGACGATGCCACGCGCGGCAAGTTTTCCTTCCATCACCTTGCCGACGCCGGGCACCCGGTTCACCGGCAACGGCAGCAGGAAGGCATCCACCCGCTGCGGCGGAATCACGAACTGGCCATCTGGCTTGCGCCAGTCCGAGGCGATCTTGGCCAGGAACTTGTTTGGCGCGATCCCGGCTGAAGCGGTCAGGTTCGTCTCCTCGCGGATCTGCGCACGGATGGTGCGGGCAATGTCGGTGGCCAGTTCGATGCCACTCTTCGGTTCGGTCACATCGAGGTAGGCCTCGTCCAGCGACAACGGCTCGACCAGGTCGGTGTGGCGCAGGAAGATCCCGCGCACCTGCTGTGACACCGCTTTGTAACGTGCGAAGTCCGGCGGTACGAAGATCGCATCCGGACACAGGCGCTCGGCACGCACGGCCGGCATCGCCGAGCGCACGCCGAACACGCGCGCCTCGTAGGACGCCGCGCACACCACCGAACGCGCGCCACGCCATGCCACGACCACCGGCTTGCCGCGCAGTGACGGATCGTCGCGCTGCTCCACCGACGCGTAGAAGGCGTCCATGTCGACGTGGATGATCTTGCGCAGTCGGGTCATGTCAGGCGTAAAGGGCGGAGGCAGGCTGAACCGACCACACGCACAGGTATGGTCGTTGCACATCAACAGGATGCGCGTATTCCCTTGAAAACACTACGGTTGCGTACGGTTGAAATGTTTGATCGGCGCAGTTTCCACGGGCATTCTCGGGCGCTTGTTTCCCTGTTCTTCGCTTCCAGGATTGTGCTTCATGACCCGTCTCCACGCGTTCAACCGCGAACAGCTGCTGGCCAGCGCACGCGGTGAACTGTTCGGCGCCGCTGCCGGCCGTTTGCCCAACGATCCGATGCTGATGTTCGACCGCATCACCGAAATCCGCGAGGACGGCGGACCGCATGGCAAGGGCATGGTACGCGCCGAACTGGATATCCGCCCCGACCTCTGGTTCTTCGGTTGCCACTTCATCGGCGACCCGGTGATGCCTGGTTGCCTGGGCCTGGATGCCATGTGGCAGCTGACCGGCTTCTTCCTGACCTGGCTGGGCGCCCCCGGCAAGGGCCGCGCACTGGGCTGCGGCGAGGTGAAGTTCACCGGCCAGGTGCTGCCGGACGCTAAGCTCGTGCGTTACGAGATCGACATCAGCCGGGTCATCAACCGCAAGCTGGTGATGGCTCAGTCGGACGCCCGCATGTACGTGGATGACCGCGAAATCTACAGCGCGCGCGATCTGCGCGTCGGCCTGTTCACTGAAACCGGGAGCTTCTGATGCGTCGCGTCGTCATCACTGGCATGGGCATCACGTCCTGCCTCGGCAATGATCTGGATACCGTTTCGAATGCGCTGCGCGAAGGGCGCTCCGGCATCACGGCATTGTCCGACCACGCCGACGCGGGCCTGCGCAGCCAGGTCGGCGGCCGCGTCGACCTCGACCTGGACGCGCTGATCGACCGCAAGCAGAAGCGCTTCATGAGCGATGCGGCGGCCTTTGCCTACCTGTCCATGCGCGATGCCATCGCCGATGCCGGGCTCAGCCCCGAGCAGGTCAGCAACCTGCGTACCGGCCTGATCGCCGGTTCCGGTGGTGGCTCCAGCGAATGGCAGATCGGCGCAGTCGACCTGCTGCGCGAACGCGGTGTGCGCAAGGTCGGCCCGTACATGGTGCCGCGCACGATGTGCTCGACGGTCTCGGCCTGCCTGGCCACCGCCTACCAGATCAAGGGCGTCAGCTACTCGCTGTCGGCTGCCTGCGCGACCTCGGCGCACTGCATCGGCGCCGCCGCGGACATGATCCGCCACGGCGCGCAGGACATCATGTTCGCCGGTGGTGGCGAAGACCTGCACTGGTCGATGAGCGTGATGTTCGATGCGATGGGCGCGCTGTCGACCAGCTTCAACGAAACCCCGGCCAGCGCCTCGCGTCCGTACGACAAGGACCGCGATGGCTTCGTCATCGCCGGTGGCGGCGGCATGCTGGTGCTGGAGGATTACGACCACGCCGTTGCGCGCGGCGCGCACATCCATGCCGAGCTGATCGGCTATGGCGTGACCTCCGACGGCGCGGACATGGTGGCGCCGTCCGGTGAAGGCGCGGTGCGCTGCATGAAGATGGCGCTGCAGGGCGTGGATCGTCCGCTGGACTACCTCAACACCCACGGCACCTCCACGCCGCTGGGCGACGTCACCGAGCTCAACGCGATCCGCGAAGTGTTCGGCGATGCGGTGCCGCCGCTGTCCTCGACCAAGGCGCTGTCCGGCCATTCGCTGGGTGCGGCCAGCGTGCACGAGGCGATCTACTGCCTGCTGATGATGCGTGATGGCTTCGTGGCTGGTTCGGCCAACATCGGCGAGCTGGACCCGAAGGTGGAAAGCTTCCCGATCCTGCGCGAGAGCCGCGAGCAGAAGCTGGATACGGTGATGTCCAACAGCTTCGGCTTCGGTGGCACCAACGCGGCGCTGGTGTTCGGCCGGGTGTGATGGGAAGGCGTGCCGGCCAACGGTCGGCACCCACCGTCAGGGGCGGGCTGTTACCTCGGCAGCAACGGCAGCAGCAGCGCGTGCGCGTCCAGCAGCGAGCCGACGATGCGGTGGCCGAATGCGCGCAGCTCCTCATCCGGATGCACCAGGTCCGGCACCTGGATCACGGTCATGCCGGCAGCCAGCGCGGCGCGCGTGCCGGCCGGTGAATCCTCCAGCGCCAGGCAGCGCTCTGGCAGCTGCCCCAGCCGCTGCGCAGCCAGCAGGTAGATGTCCGGTGCCGGCTTCGGCCGCGCCACGTCGCCGCTGGTGATCACCGCATCGAAATACGGCAGCAGGCCGGCGGCGGACAGCTTGCGGTTGGCCCGCGGCTGCCGCGTGGTGGTCGCGACCGCACGCGGTATCGCGTGCGCCTCCAGCAGTTCCAGCAATTCGAGAATGCCTGGCCGCAGCGGCAGGCCGGTCTGCGTGCGTTCCTCGTAGAGGTCGTGGCAGCGTGCGGCCACGGCTTCGATCACGCTGTCCTCGACCCCCTGCGCACGCAGCAACGCGTGCGTATCGCGGTCGCCGAGACCGACCATGCGCAGGAACACCGTTTCATCCAGGCCCAGGCCGAATTCATCGGCGGCCTGGCTCCAGCAGGCCAGCGAGACCCGCTCGCTGTCGATCATCAGGCCGTCCATGTCGAAGATGACGGCGTCGGGCAGGAACGGCAGCGCAGCGATGGTGGTCATGGAGCGAACAGCGTATCCAGGTCGGTGGGAGTGAGCTGCCGCCATTGCCCTTCGTCCAGTCCCTGCAGGTCCAGCCCGCCGACTCGGCTGCGGTGCAGGGCCTGCACATGGTTGCCGGTGGCGGCGAACATGCGGCGTACCTGATGGTAGCGGCCTTCATGCAGCACCAGGCGTGCGCGGCGCGCATCCAGCACTTCAAGTTCAGCCGGCAGCAAGGGCGTCTTCTCGGACTCCAGCATCAGCGTGCCACTGGCGAACAGCGCCCCTTCATCGCCGCGCAGGTCCTCGCTCAGTTCCACTTCGTAGACCTTGGGCAGCTTCGACTTCGGCGAGATGATCCGGTGCAGCAGGCCGCCATCGTCGGTCAGCAGCAACAGGCCACTGGTGTCGCGGTCCAGCCGGCCGACGGTGGACAGCACCGGGTCGCGGTCGCGGTAGCGCGGCGGCAGCAGGTCGTAGATCAGGCGACCTTTGTCCTTGGTGGAACAGGTGTAGCCGGCCGGCTTGTGCAGCGCGATCGACAGGCCCACCGGCGGGTCCAGCGGCTCGCCATCGACGCGCACCGCTTCATGCGGCACCTGGTCGTCGGCGTACAGCACCTCGCCATCGGCGTCGGTGACGCGGCCTTCGCGGAACATCCACTGCACCTGCTTGCGGCTGCCATAGCCCAGGTTGGCGATGAGCTTGACCAGCTTCACTTGCCCTTCCCCCTGCCCTTCACTGCCTCGACCAGCTTGAAGCCATCGCGCTCGGCAACCACGCGCACCGCACCGAAACTCTCATTGAGCGTGTACTCGTACGGCAGGTGGCGGTTGGCCACCACGTACAGGCGTCCGCCCGGGCGCAGCGCCTGCGCGGCCACGGCGATGAAGCGCTGGCCGATGTCCGGACGGTCGGCACGCGAGGGCGTGTGGAACGGCGGGTTGCTGATGATGACGTCGTAGTCCGGCTCGATACCGGCAGTGACGTCGCGCCACAGGAAACGCAGCGGCAGCGGGCGCGGCGGCGGCGCCAGGTTCAGCTCGGCCAGCGCCAGCGCACGCTGCTCGGCCTCGTACAGGTCCAGCGCGGTGATCTTCGGGCAGCGCTCCAACAGCTCGCGCGACAGGTAGCCGTAACCGGCACCGAGGTCGGCGGCGCGACCGGCCAGGTCGGCCGGCAGGTGCTCGGCCAGCAGCGCCGAGGCCGGGTCGATCCGGTCCCAGGCGAACACGCCCGGCCGGCTGAGGAAGCGGCCACCGACAATCGGGCGGACCGCGTCCAGGGCGGACCAGCGCTTGGCCAGGTCGGCATCGTGCTGGCCCTGCATCGGCGCGGTCCAGTACGCCCGGCAGTGGTTCTTGGTCAGGCTGCCGCCGAGGCCGGTCAGCTGCTTGAGGTCGCCCTCGCCGGAACGCGCGCCTTCGTTGTTGGACTGGCAGGCGACGATGCGGCCGCCTTCAGCGACCAGCGCCAGAGCGCGGGCGAACAGCGCACGGGCTTCCTCGCGCTGGCGCGGCGGCAGCACCAGCACCAGCGGGTAGCGGCCCTTGCCGGCTTCGTCATCCAGCTGGCCGCTGACGGTCCAGCCGGCGGCCTGCTGCAGCGGCTGCGCGAACGGGGCGAAGCTCTGCTCGCAGTGCACTTCACGGCCACCGGCCACTTCGCGCAGCGGCCAGCCATCGCGGGCACGCAGGAAGGCCACCGGGCCCTCCGGCCAGCGCAGGGCGCCTTGGGAGAACGGCAGGAGCAGGGTCTGCAGAGGGGCGTCGTCGCTGGAGGCCATCGGCACGGTTACTTCAAAGCGTGAGGGCCGTCCATTGTACCGGCTTGGCCGCGCAGCCCTCGCCGGCCACTTTGCGAAACCCGAACGGGGCCTTGATCCCCCGGAAACATCGCAGCGTTCAGGGTAAAGGCTCCCCCAATCCCCAGGAGAGCCTGCATGCGTGCCTTGTTCGTCGGTGGCGTGGTAGACAACAGCGAGATGGACCTGGAAGGCAGCCATCCGCCCGTGCATTACCCCGAAGATACCGGCGGTGGCCACTCACGCTACCGCCTGCACCAGGTCGGCCACGGCGCCGATGGCAGCGTGGCCTATGCAGTCTACGGCGCGCCGGACCTGGCCGACGACGAGGTGGCGAGGGTCGCAGAGGAGCGCGCATACGCACGCCGTTTCGAAGCGACCCCGACGTTGTTCGAGCATTGACATCACCGCAGCGCCCGAGCCCGAGCCCATGCTCGGGCGGTGGCGCAGCCGCACGGGCGGCAGCCGAGCGGCGGGCTCGGCTCTACACCGGCTCAAGGTGCCTTGGGTGGCAGGCGGTTGATGCTGGCGATCTCGTCCAACCACACATGGTGCTGCTGCACTGGCGTGTCGTAGTCGTCCAAACGCAGCTGGCCGTTGCTGCCTTCGTCGCCGGCATCGTTGCGGTACTGCTGCACGGTCGGCTTCACAGCGACGGTGCCGAGCAGCCGGCGACCGTCCTGCAGGATGAGTTCCACCTGCGTTTCGCCTTCCAGCTGCGGCAACAGGGCCTCCAGGCGCGCGATCTGCGCCGGATCGGTATGGATACGGGGAGCAATACGGGACATCGGCGACCTCCTGCGTGCAGGGTCGCCGATCAGCCGTGAATGCTCAGTGCAGCGCGCTGTCGGCGCGCGGCACCTGCACCTTGCGTACCGCCGACACCAGCTGCGCCACCGAATAGGGCTTGGCCACATGCTCCTGGAAGCCCGACGCCAACGCACGGCGGCGATCGTCAGCGCGCGCCAGTGCTGTCACCGCCACCGCTGGCAGGGTCAGCGCGTCCACGCCCATGTCCTCGCGCAGCGTACGCACCAGGCCGTAGCCATCCATGCCGGGCATGCCGATATCGGTGAGCATCACGTGGTACTGCAGATGGCCGGTGTCGGCCAGCAATGCCAATGCCTCGCCTGCGGAACTGGCCGCGGACACGCTCGCGCCCTGCTCTTCCAGCATGCGCCGCAGGTACTCCAGCACTTCCGGCTGGTCTTCCACCGCCAGCACGTGCATGCCGCGCAGCGGATACGGTTCAACGATCACCGGCTCCAGGATCGGCCCGCTGATTACTTCGCGCAGCGGACGGCGCTCGGCATCCGGAAGGTGCTGCGGCAGGCGCACGGTGAAGGTAGCGCCGTGGCCGTGCCCTTCACTGGCGGCGGTGACCGTGCCGCCGTGCAGCTCGACCAGCTGCTGCACGATCGCCAGACCCAGGCCCAGGCCGCCATGGCGGCGGGTGGTGGTGCCATCGGCCTGGCGGAAGCGGCTGAACAGGTGGTTGAGGAACTCAGGCGCGATGCCGTCGCCGGTATCGCGCACGGTGATCACCCAGTGATTGCCATCGGCCTGCAGGGCCACGTCGATGCGGCCTTCGGCCGGGGTGAATTTGATCGCGTTGGAGAGCAGGTTCCAGAACACCTGCTGCAGGCGGGTGGCATCGCCCAGCACCAGGCTGGGCCGGTCAGGCAGCTGCAGGTGCACATCCAGCGCCTTGCCTTCGGCCACCAGCTCCTGCGCACCGATCGCTTCGCCCAGCACGCCGCACAGATCCAGCACTTCCACTTCCAGCTGCACCTTGCCCAGCAGCATGCTGCTGAGATCGAGCATGTCCGAGATCAGCCGCTTCTGCGCGCCAGCGCTGTTGGCGATCACGCCCAGGCCCTTGTACAGCGGGCTGGTGTGTCCACGCGCTGCAGCAACAATTCGCTCCAGCCCAGGATGGTGGTCAGCGGCGTGCGCAGCTCATGCGACAACGTGGCCAGGAATTCGTCCTTCAGCCGCGCCATGTTCTCGGCCGCGCTGCGCGCGGCACGCTCGGACTGCAGCAGTTCCTCGCGGGCCAGTTCGATTTCGCGGCGCTCGGTCACGTCCGGGCTGCTGCCGGCAAGGCCGATGAAGCGGCCCATCCGCGAAAAGCGTGGACGTGCATTCATCTCCAGCCAGCGCCATTGGCCATCGGCACGCCGCGCACGCACCAACGCATGCATCGAGCGCTGCGCCTTCAAGGCCTCCTGCAGCTCGTACTCGAACACCGAGGCGTCGTCCGGATGCACCAGCCCACGCCACACATCCTCGGGAACGCGCGTTTCGTCGCCACCGAAAAACTCACTGAAGGCGCTGTTGACGAAGCGTGCATGGCCACGCTCGTCCAGCACCCAGACCGGCATCGGCAGGCCATCGGCCAGCGCACTGAAGCGCGCTTCGCTTTCACCCAGCTCAACTTCCATCTGCTTGCGCGCGGTGATGTCGAAGAACAGGATGCCGACCTTGTCCTCACCCGGGCGCCCCACGCGCACCGCGTCGACCGCGAACGAGCGGCCCAGCGCCCGCGCTTCCATCTCGAACTGCGCCGGGCGGCCGCTGCGGGCCACTTCACCGTAGATGCGGAACCAGTCTTCCTCGTGGTGCGGTTCCAGCGCGCTCATGCGCTGGCCGCGTGCGTCCTTCAGTCCGGTATGCCGCTCGAAGGCATCGTTGACCTCGATGAAACGGTAGTCCACCGCACGATCACCATCGAACAGCACCTGGATCACGCAGAAACCTGCGTTGATGCGCTCAAGCACGCCATGATGCAGGTCGGGTTCGGGCGCCGGCACCATCATCGGTGGGCGCTCCACTAGGGGCGGCAGTGTGGACAAGGGCGTTTGGACAGGCCGGGTTGGAGGCACAGCATCTTCCAAAGAGCGTATTCACAGCGTCAAGCGCCGTCAGTCATGCTTGACGACAATGAATTGGCGGCAACCACTCTTGTATGTGACGCAATCGGCCATTGCCGTTGCCTGGAAGCAGGATCACACTCGATCCGTGATCAACATCGTCCCCATCGGTGGGACGCAGGAGACCGTCATGAAACGCTCACTCGCGATTGCCCTGCTGGCAGGCGCCCTGGTGGCGGGCGGCGCCAACGCGGCCCCGCGCACCGTGACCGATGCGCAGGCACCACGTGCGCTACAGGCCGATGGCCCGGTCAGCGTGAAATGGGATGATCCGGCCAAATTCACCGAGATCCGCCAGAGCACCAACCGCTTCGAAGCCGAGCGCGGCGACTGGGTGCAGCAGCTGGCGCGCTACCTGCAGACCACGGCGGCCAAGCCGCTGCAGCCTGGCCAGACCCTCGACGTGACCCTGGTCGACATCAAGCGCGCCGGCGACTACGAGCCCTGGCATGGCCCCCGCGGCAGTGACATCCGGATCATGCGTGACATCTACCCGCCGCGGATCAGCCTGCAGTACACGCTGAAGGATGCCAGCGGCCGCATCATCAGCGAAGGCGATGCGCGCCTGAGCGACACCGGCTATCTGCACAACGTAGGGCTGAAGAGCGACAGTGATCCGCTGCGCTATGAGAAGCGCCTGATCGATGACTGGGTGAAGCGGCAGCTGGCCAGCCAGGCCACCGCTGCGCGGTAGGCCCATCGGCAGGTGTCGACCTTGGTCGACACGCATTCACGGCGCCGACCAAGGTCGGCCGCTACCAGAGCCGCGCCCGGGGACGCGTACCGGGCGACCGCTGCGCGTAAAGCCCATCGGTAGGTGTCGACCTTGGTCGACACGCAGTCACAGCGCCGAGCATGGGCTCGGCTCTACATGTACACCCTGGCCACGCGCTTGACGCCACACGGCAGCTGGTACGCACTCACGCCGCAGCGCGGCGCCAGCTCGGACAGCGTCGGCGCATTGCCCCACAGCTCCACCACGCTGCCAACGCCCGCCTGCGGATGTGCAGTCAGGTCCACGGTCAGCATGTCCATCGACACGCGACCGATCAGCACGCCGGGCTGACCATCGATCAGCACCGGGGTACCATTCGGCGCGAACTGCGGATAGCCATCGGCATACCCCAACGCGACCACGCCGACGCGGGTGCGTGCCTTGGAGACGAAGCGGGCGCCATAGCCCACCGGTTCCCCCGACTCGATCCAGCGCTCGGCAATAACCTTGGACTGCATGGTCATCACCGGGCGCAGGCGCGCGGTGAGATCGGTGTTGTCCGGCAACGGATTGGCCCCGTACAGCATCAGGCCCGGGCGCACCCAGTCGCTGCGCACATCCGGCCAGCCCAGCAGCGCCGGCGAATTGCACACGCTGGTCTCGCCTTCGAGGCCGTCGATGGCAAGGGCGAACGTCGCCGCCTGCTCGTGGGTGCGTTCGCTGTCCAGCTCGTCGGCACGTGCCAGATGGGTCATCAGCACGATGCGTTCGACCTGCGGCAGCGCCGACAGGCGCGCATGCGCGGCGCGGAAGCTGTCCACGCCCAGGCCGAGGCGATGCATGCCGCTGTCCAGCTTCAGCCACACCGTCAACGGACGCGGGCTGTCGAAGGCGGCCAGCGCCTCCAGCTGCCACGGCGAACCGACGGCGAACCAGAAATCGTGCTCGGCCACCAGCGCCATGTCACTAGCTTCGAAGATGCCTTCCAGCAGCAGGATCGGCGCACGGATGCCGGCCTGGCGCAGTTCCAGCGCCTCTTCGATGGTGGCCACGCCGAAACCATCGGCCTCGCCTTCCAGCGCCTGCGCACAGCGCACCGCGCCATGGCCGTAGGCATCGGCCTTGATGATCGCCAGGGCCTTGCCACCGCCCAGTTCGCGGGCGAGGCGGTAGTTGCTGCGCAGGGCGCCCAGATCAATCAGCGCGCGGGCAGGACGCATGTGCGGTTCTCATGTTGCGGGGCGTGACCGTACTGGCCATAGCGGAAAACATCCAGGCCTTCGGTGCTGATCTGCGGCTGGCGTGCGCTCATCAGGTCGGCCAGGTAGCGGCCCGAGCCGCATGCCATGGTCCAGCCCAGCGTGCCGTGCCCAGTGTTGAGGTACAGGTTGCGGAACGGTGTGGCGCCGATCACCGGCGTGCCATCCGGCGTGGCCGGGCGCAGGCCGGTCCAGAACTGCGCGCGCGACAGGTCGCCGCCCTTCGGGTACAGGTCGCTGACCACCAGTTCCAGGGTCTCGCGGCGGCGCTGCGACAGCGACAGGTCGAAGCCGGCCACTTCGGCCATGCCTCCGACGCGGATGCGGTCGTCGAAACGGGTGACCGCCACCTTGTAGCTCTCATCGAGGATGGTCGAGGTCGGTGCCATCGCCGGATCGGTGATCGGCAGGGTCAGCGAATACCCCTTCAGCGGGTACACCGGCAGGCGCATGCCCAGCGGTGCGACCAGCGCCGGCGAGTAACTGCCGAGCGCGACCACGAAGCGGTCAGCGGTTTCCAGGGTGCCGTTGACGTGCACGCCGGTGATGCGCTCGCCATCGGAGACCAGACCGGTGATGTCCTGGTCGAAGCGGAACTCGACGCCGGCGTCCACGCACATCTGCGCCAGGCGGCGGGTGAACAGCTGGCAGTCGCCGGTCTGGTCACGCGGCAGGCGCAGCGCGCCGACCAGGCCGTCGACATGGGCCAGGGCCGGTTCGGCCTGGATGATGCCGGCGCGGTCCAGTACCTCGTACGGCACGCCGTACTGGGCCAGGATCTCGATGTCCTGCGCCGAGGCGTCCAACTGCTGCTGGGTGCGGAACAACTGGGTGGTGCCCAGGTCGCGGCCTTCGAATTCGATACCGATCTGCGCCCGCAGCTCGTTCAGGCAGTCGCGGCTGTACTCGGACATGCGCACCATGCGCGCCTTGTTGATCGCGTAGCGCTCATGCGTGCAGTTGCGCAGCATCTGCCACAGCCAGCGGTACTGAGCCAGGTCCATGCCCGGCTTGATCGCCAGCGGCGCGTGCTTCTCGAACAGCCAGCCGATCGCCTTCTTCGGCACGCCCGGTGCCGCCCACGGCGAGGTGTAGCCGAACGACAGCTGGCCGGCATTGGCGAAGCTGGTCTCCAGCGCCGGGCCGGGTTGGCGGTCGATGACCGTGACTTCAAACCCGGCCTGTCGCAGGTACCAGGCACTGGTGGTGCCGATCACGCCGCTGCCGAGAACTAGGACTCGCATGGGACTTCTCCAACCCGATCATTCCCTGCACTGGAGCGTGCCGGGACCATAATTGGGGAAGTATAGACAGCCAATACCAGTTGATTTGCCTGATTTGCAATCAACCGGCAGGATGTTCTCCTGCAATTCATTCCCCAAGGTTGACGGCCATGGCCACCCGTACCCGCGAACTGGACAAGATCGACCGCAAGATCCTGCGCATCCTGCAGGCCGAGGGCCGTATCTCCTTCACCGAACTGGGCGAGCGGGTCGGCCTGTCGACCACGCCATGCACCGAGCGCGTGCGCCGGCTCGAGCGCGAAGCGGTGATCACCGGCTACCACGCCCACCTGGACCCGGCGGCGGTGAAGGCCAGCCTGCTGGTGTTCGTGGAAATCAGCCTGGCCTACAAGTCCGGCGACATCTTCGAGGAGTTCCGGCGCGCGGCGCTGAAGTTGCCGAACGTACTGGAGTGCCACCTGGTGTCGGGCGACTTCGATTACCTGCTGAAGGCGCGGATCAGCGAGATGGCCTCCTACCGCAAGCTGCTCGGCAGCACGCTGCTGACGCTGCCGCACGTACGTGAGTCGAAGAGCTACATCGTGATGGAAGAGGTGAAGGAGACGCTGAGCCTGCCGATTCCGGATTGAGCCGCGGCTGCGGTTGGGGTCAGAGCCCGCGGTGCGGGATCCGACCCCGGTCAGGATTCGGCAAGGGGTCGGATCCCGCGCAGCGGGCTCTGACCCCGGTCATGGCAACCGTCAACGCTGCTGCGGGTGCTTCTGCGAGCGCTGCTCCTGCTGCTTGCCACCCTTGTGCGGCTGCTGCGGGTCCATCTGCTGCTGTTGTTGCTGCTGTTGCTGCTGCGGGTTACGGCCCTGCGGTTCCTTGCCGGGATGACGGTTCTGCTGGTTTTTCATGATCGCGATCCAGTGGACGAAGGACATGCGGCGGCGGAATGCCGCCGCACGGTCAAGTTGGTCCCGGAACGGTTAATCGCAGGCGAAAAAGCAGTGATCGGCAGGATGTTGTTTTCGTGCGTTCAGGCCGGACAGCGTGCGGTAGCTGCCAACCTTGGTTGACATCCGAGATCAGCGCTTGATCTGCTGGCCGTCACCGGCCGGCATGCTGTCGTAATAGCGGCCGGTACGCGAATCGAATACGCGGTTGGGGCCGGCCGGGCGCACACCCGGGATGATGCGGCCGTTGCGGTCGTAGACCTTGCTGGACGGCTTCGGCGCCGGGACCGGCGCAACCTGGGCCGGGCCGGTGGACTTGATCGGCTGCACTGGCTGCGGCGAAGGCAGCACCTGCGGCTGCGGCCTCGCTGGCTGCACGGGCGGCACCACCGGCTGGGGGGCTACGGTGGTGCTGCTGCGGGTGACGGTCGGATTACCGGTCGGCACCTGAGCCAGCGCCAGCGCGGGCAGCAGGGCCAGCAGCAGGGAAAGGGACAGTTTCATGGCACGCTCCGGTATGGATCGCATTCACCTTGCGCCTGCGCCTGTGTGCCGCCCATGAACGGCCATCACACTTGCAAGGTCGCGCCGACAACCCCACGTTTGTGGGCATCCCCAGGCCATCGACCCCACGGAGCGCCGCCATGACTGCCTTCGACCTGACGCCCCCGACCACCACCCAGACCGAGGCGCTGGTTGCCGGTCTCAGCAATGAGGAGCGCCGCGTGCTGCTGCAGCACGGCACCGAAGCGCCGTTCTGCGGTGTGTTCCTCGACAACAAGCGCGAGGGCGTCTATTGCTGCCGGCTGTGTGCGCTGCCGCTGTTCCGCTCCAGCACCAAGTTCGATTCCGGCACCGGCTGGCCCAGCTTCTTTGCTCCGTTCGACCCGGCGCACGTGCGCGAGATCCGCGATACCAGCCACGGCATGGTCCGCACCGAGATCACCTGCGCGCGCTGCGGCAGCCATCTGGGCCATGTGTTCCCCGACGGCCCGCCGCCGACCCATGAGCGCCACTGCCTGAACTCCGTCTCACTTTCGTTCACCGGCAACGGCGAGCCCTGGCCTGACCCGTTGCAGCGTGGCGGTGCGGAAAGCGGCGTGGCGGGCTGAAATACCCCGCTGACCGATTTCACAGAATTCCCTCTTCAGAAAACCGGGCGACGGGCCGACAAGGAGATATCCCCCCTCCTTGCGTCGCCCCATGCTCATCATCGTTGGATTCCTGGTCGTCATCATCAGCGTGCTCGGGGGCTACCTCGGGGCCCACGGACGCCTGGGTGCGCTCTGGCAGCCCTACGAACTGGTCATCATCGGCGGTGCCGCACTGGGCGCGTTCCTGGTCGGCACCCCGGCCAAGACGGTCAAGCAGACCCTGCAGGCCATGGTCGGCGTGTTCAAGGGCCCGCGCTACAAGCAGCAGGACTACATCGACGTCCTCAGCCTGGTGTACGAACTGCTCAACAAGGCCCGCCGCGAGGGCTTCATGGCGCTGGAAGACCATGTCGAGCGCCCGGCTGAAAGCGCGCTGTTCGGCAACTACCCGAAGGTGCAGGCCGACCATCACCTGATCGACTTCATCACCGATTGCCTGCGCCTGATGATCGGCAGCAACATCGAGCCGCACGAGCTGGAGCCGCTGCTGGAACTGGAGCTGGAAAAGCACCACGCCGAGGCGATGGCGCCGTCGCAGGTGCTGACCAAGGTCGCCGACGGATTGCCCGGTTTCGGCATCGTCGCGGCGGTGCTGGGCATCGTCATCACCATGGGCTCGATCGGCGGCGACATCGTCGAGGTCGGCGGCCACGTGGCCGGCGCGCTGGTCGGCACCTTCCTCGGCATCCTGCTGGGCTATGGCTTCGTCGGCCCGATGGCAGCGGCGATGGAAGCCCGCGCCGAGCAGGACAGCCGTATCTACGAGTCGGTGAAGACCGCCCTGCTGGCCTGCCTGCGCGGCTACAACCCGAAGATCGCGCTGGAGTTCGCCCGCAAGACGCTGCCGTCGAACGTGCGCCCGGCGTTCTCCGACTTCGAGCAGCACCTGAAGACAGTCAAGTAAGCCATGGCCGAAACCAAGCCCACTGTCATCGTCCGCCGGGTCAGGAAGGCCGGCCACGCCGCCCACCATGGCGGTTCGTGGAAGGTGGCCTACGCCGACTTCGTGACCGCGATGATGGCCTTCTTCCTGGTGCTGTGGCTGATGGCCAGCACCAGCAAGCCCGAGCGCGCAGCCATTTCCGAGTACTTCCGCAACCCCAGCCCGCTGGTCGGCTCCAGCGCGACGCCGGCGCCAGGCATGGCCGGGCCGGGCGGTGCCAGCACCTCGATGATCAAGCTCGGCGGCGCCACCGATGTTTCGCGCGGCAACAGCAACGATCCCTTCCAGAACCAGCAGAAGTCGATACCGCAGCCGGTGGACGAGCAGCAGCGCGACAAGCAGCAGCTGGAAGCGCTGATGAAGGAACTGCAGGAAGCGATCAGCCGCAGCCAGGCGCTGGAACCGTTCAAGGACCAGCTGCTGCTGGACCTGACCCCGGAAGGCCTGCGCATCCAGATCGTGGACAAGCAGAACCGGCCGATGTTCGACCTCGGCAGCGCCACCCTGAAGCCGTACACCCAGCAGATCCTGCACGAACTGGCCGAGTACCTGAACCACGTGCCGAACCGGATCAGCCTGACCGGCCACACCGACATCACTGCCTATTCGGCCGCGCGCGGTTACGGCAACTGGGAACTGAGCGCCGACCGCGCCAATGCCGCGCGCCGCGCGCTGATCGATGGCGGCCTGGAAGACAGCAAGATCACCCGCGTGGTCGGCCTGTCTTCGTCGGTGCTGTTTGACAAGGCCGATCCGCAGAACCCGATCAACCGCCGCATCAGCATCGTGGTGATGACCAAGGCCGCCGAGCAGGCCGCACTGGCCGGTGCCGGCCCGCAGGTGGGGCTGTCGGCCACCACCGCCGACCCGGATGTGCAGGCGGCGCAGGGGCCGGTGCGCTGAATCGGGGTCAGATCCCTTTCCAAGGGAAAGGGATCTGACCCCACCTGCGCCCGGCCGCTACAATGGCGGTCTTTCCTTTTCAGGTGATTCCACCCCATGTCCCAGAACTCCAAGGCCAAGCGCGACAAGCGCAAGAAGCAGCAGGCCAAGCGTCCGTTCCTCCGTCTGAACGCGCGCGAGCAGGTGCAGAACCATGCCGTGCTGCTCAGCGAAGACGGCCAGGCCGTGGCCGCCATCGGCCTTCAGGGCCGTGAGTGGCTGCTGGCCATCGGTGGCCAGACCATGGGCAACGCCGACAACCCGGTGCCGATGCTGGCCATGCTCAAGCACCTGTCGAACATGCAGGAAGCCGAAGGCCGCACGGTCACCCTGGAATACTCCGAGCTGATGCAGAAGCTGCTGGACACCCTGGCCGCTGAAGCCGGCCAGACCGCCGAGGAGTACCTGGACAAGCTGGTGGCCGAGTTCGCCAGCGAGCAGGCCGAAGGCGCAGCCGCTGAAGGCGAAGCAGCTGCCGATGAGGCTGCTGCAGAGACCACCGGCGCCGAAGGCGCTGCCGACGCCGAGGCCGCCCCGGCCGCCGACGCCGACGGTAAGCCGCAGGCCTGATCCGGCCGCGGCGGTGTCGGTCTACGTCGATGACGCGGTGCATCCCTGGCGCGGACAGCGCTGGGCGCACCTGATGGCCGACACCCTGCCCGAGCTGCACGCCATGGCCGCGCAGCTCGGCATTCCACCGCGGGCCTTCCAGAACAAGGCCAGCGGCGCGCATTACGATGTCACTGCAGACCTGCGTGCGCAGGCAATCGCGCTGGGTGCCCGCGCGATTTCCCGGCATACCGACCGCGCGCTGGTGAAAGCGGTGATCGCCAACGCCAGGGCGCAGTACCGGCCGTAGATGGTTAGCGCCGGGCCATGCCCTGCGAGCGCGCAGCGCGGTGAAAAGCCGCCGGGCATGGCCCGGCGCTACCGATCAATCTCAGAACGGGTCGCTGCCCAAGCGGATTTCCACGTTCAGCAGCGAACACAGCGCCAGCATCGCGTCATCGTCGCGGGTCAGTGCCATCACGCCAGTGAAGCCATCGCTGCCGGCATCCACGCTCCACAGCGTGTAGTTGTGTTCGCGCAGGCGATCAAAAGCGGTGGACATCAGCTGCACACCGTCCAGGTCCTCGGCGAAGTCCTCGTCATCGAGGTCACCACCCCAGTCCAGCTGTACGTTGAAGCGCGCCGACAGCTCATTGACCGCCGACTGCAGCGAATCCAGGTCGTCGCGCTCCACGTCGAAGCCCGATTGCCAGGCGATGGCCGTGAACAGGGCCGGCAGCCAGTCGCTGTCAGCCTCCAGCGGCTGCCCCTGCTCGGCCAGCTGCTCGCGCCAGCGGTTGAACTGCTGCAGGGCCTGTTCGTCATCACCCGGATTGATCAGCACCAGCAGGTTCCAGACACGCGCCTCGAAATCGGCCTCGTCGAAATCCTGGACGTCTTCTTCGAAGTCGAAATAATCGCTGTTGTCGGGCATGGCGGGCACTCCTTGGGGCAGGCGGGCATTCTACGGTTTATCCTGTAGCGCTGAAGCCGGCCTTGGTGGCCGTCACCCTGAATGAAGCGATGAGCGATACCCCTCCCGACCACCTGGCGATCAACCCGGCCAGCCCCTTCCATGATGCGCAGGCGCTGGAGCGCGGCGTCGGCGTGCGTTTCAACGACGTCGAGCGCGACAACGTCGAAGAATATTCGGTCAGCGAAGGCTGGATCCGCGTGCAGGCCGGCAAGGCCCGCGACCGCCGTGGCAACCCGATGACGATCAAGGTCAAGGGCAAGGTCGAGGCGTATTTCCTGGAAACGAAGCCGGAATAAGCACGGCTCTCCGATCCTGGGGTCAGATCCCTTTCCTGCGGAAAGGGATCTGACCCCGATCGACGGCGCCCGACCGCAACGTCATTCGCGCTTGCGCGATTCCAGCAGGTCCAGGTTGCGGATCAGGCGTCGCGAGATCTCATCGGAGATCACCCCGCGCCGGGTCAGCCGGAACAGTTCCTCGCGCTCGGCATTGAGGCCGGCGCTGCGCAGCTGGCGATAGCCCAGTTCCATGCGCTGCACCTTCTCCGGGTCCACGTCGGGCCCGTCGCTGTCCTTCTCCAGGTGCCGCTGGTACAGCAGGCTCACCCGCGAGGCGGCGTCGTTGTACAACTGCACGTTCTCGGTGTTCTGGTTCATCACCATCTGCTGGCGCATGCGCTCCACCCCCGCCAGCGCGGCCTTCGATGACAGCCTGCGTGCCAGGTCTTCTTCCTTGCGTTCGCCCGAATCGGCCGGCAGCTGCAGGCCCTTCAGCAACTGCGGCAGCGCCACGCTGGCGCCGACCAGCGAGAACAGGATCACCGCCGCGGCCAGGAAGATCACCAGGTCGCGCGCCGGGAACGGACTGCCATCAGGCAGGAACAACGGCAGCGTCAGCACGCCGGCCAGGGTGATCGCACCGCGCACACCGGCCACCGAGGTGGCCACCACGATGCGCCAGTTCGGTGCCTCGCCACGCTCCAGCCCGCGACGCCGCGCGCGCAGCAGGTTCCAGCGCAGCGACAGCCATACCCACAGCAGGCGCAGCGTGATCAACGTGGCGTTGATCACCAGCACGTAGACCAGCAACCACCACGCGCTCTGGTGGCCGCTCTCGTTCATGGTGGTGGTGGCACGTTCGACAATGCCCGGCAGCTGCTCGCCCAGCAGCACGAACATGATGCCGTTGAAGCTGAACTGCAGCATGTTCCAGACCCCGGCACGCTGCACGCGCATGCTGCCGGAGACGCGGCCGGTCATTTCCACGTAGCTCATCGAGATGCCGGCCGCGACCGCAGCCAGGATGCCCGAGGCATTGATCTCTTCGGCCAGCAGGTAGGCCGCGAACGGAATCAGCAGGTTGACCAGCATCGCCGCACCCGGCTCCTCGCCGAAGCGGCGCCACAGCCAGCGCTGGAAGGTGGAAACACCGAGGGTGACCGCCACGCCCACCGCCAGGCCAGCCACCGCCACCCACAGGAAGGTCAGCGAGGCCGTGGCCAGCGAGAAGGTACCGGTCATCACCGCCGCCACCGCGAAGCGGAAGCAGACCAGGCCGGACGCATCGTTGAGCAGCGACTCGCCTTCCAGGATGTGCATCAGGCGCTTGGGAATCGGCGCCTTGGAGGCGATCGCCCCGACCGCCACCGGGTCGGTCGGCGACACGATCGCCGCGAGCGCGAAGCACACCGCCAGCGGCATCACCGGAATCATCCAGTGGATCAACAGGCCGGCACCGATGACAGTGAACACCACCAGGCCGAACGCCAGCTCGAGGATCGCGCCTTTATCGCGGAACAGGCCCTGCTTGGGGATGCGCCAGCCGTCGAGGAACAGCAGCGGCGGCAGGAACAGCAGGAAGAACACTTCCGGCTCCAGCGCGTGCCCGCGGTTGAACACCCCGGCGATCACCGCACCCAGGCCGATCTGCACCAGCGGCAGCGGCAATGAGAACGGCAGGACGCGAACCAGGTAGCCGCTGGCGACAACGGCCACCAGCATCGCCAGGACGACTTCGATGGTATGCATGCTTCTTCCAGGAAGCGGCGCGCGGGGAGGCACGGGGGGCCAGCGCCGGAAACCCGGAAAAAATTACCACACGCGGCCACGACCGCGGCGACCACGGCCGCCGCGCGTCAGCCCCAGCTCATGCCCCGTCGAAGCGGTACAGGTCCATGGCAAGGAATCCGGCGTCGATGCCGGCATCGATGCGACGGGCACCGAAGCCACTCTCGCCGGCCGCGCCCATTGCGAAGAACAGCGGCAGCAGGTGCTCATCGGTGGGATGCGCGCGCTCGGCGAACGGCGCCTGCCGGCGATAGTCCAACAGGGCCTGGCGATCATCAGCAGCCAGGCGCTGCTCCACCCATTCGATGAAAGGCCGCACGTACGGCGCTTCCTTGCCGTCCTGGTAATCGCCCCAGTCGTGCAGGTTGTGGGTGATGCTGCCCGAGCCGACCAGCAGCACGCCCTGCTCGCGCAGCGGTGCCAGCGCGCGGCCCAGCGCGAACTGGTGCTCGGGGCCAAGCAGCGGCTGGATCGACACCGGCACCACCGGGATGTCGGCCTGCGGGCGCAACAACCGCAGCGGCACCCACGCACCGTGGTCGAGGCCACGTTGCGGGTCGAGCGCCACCGGCAGGCCAGCGGCGGCGATACGGCCGGCCACCTCTTCGGCCAGCGCTGGATCACCCGGCGCCGGGTACTGCAGTTCGAACAGCGCGCGCGGGAAGCCACCGAAGTCGTGGATGGTCGGCGGCTGCGGGTGCGCGCCGACCAGCGGCTGCCGGCCCAGCCAGTGCGCCGAGGCCATCACGATGGCACGTGGCGCCGGCAGGTCACGCGCCAGCTCGGCCAGGCGCACGCCGACCTGGCCCGGATGCAGGGCAGTCATCGGCGAACCATGTGAGATGTACAGCGAAGGCAGGCGGGACATGGAATTCTCCAGTTGCAGGATCAAGCGGCGATCAGCGCGAACGCAGGGTCCACTTGCCGTCGCCGACCAGGAACAGCACCACCAGCGCCAGCGCCCAGAACGCCGGGTATTCCCAGCCGCCGCCAGCGTTGGCGAAACTGAAGCCATTGGCGCCATGCACGGTGACGATGGTGCCCAGCAGCAGCGGCACGCCGATCAGGCCCACCCAGCGTGCGTAGATGCCCAGCAGCAATGCGGCGGTGATCACCAGCTCAACGCCGATGGTGAGGTAACCGAGCACGCCAGGCAGGCCCAGCGATTCGAAGAACGCGGCGGTACCGGCCGGGGTGAACACCAGCAGCTTGGTCAGCGCATGGACCAGGAACAGCACGCCCAGGGCCAGGCGCAGCAGGGTGGCGCCATACGGGGCCAGCGGCGAAACAGGAGCAGTCGTGGTGTGCATGGGGGAAACACCTTGAGGGAGTGACCACAGGTTATTGCGCCTTCACGGATCGATAAATACGATCTTTCGACCGTATTTATTTCAAAAGGCGCAACAATGGACACCCTCGAGGCGATGCGCGTGTTCGTGACGGTGGTCGAGCGCAACGGCTTCAGTGCTGCCGCGCAGGCCCTGGACCTGTCCACCGCCGGCGTCACCCGCCACGTCGCCGCGCTGGAGAAGCGCCTGGCCACGCGCCTGCTCCACCGCACCACGCGCCGGGTCAGCCCGACCAGTGCCGGTGCCGCCTACTACGCCCAGTGCGTGCGCCTGCTGGCCGAGTTCGACGCGCTGGAGGCCAGCATCGGTGCACAGGCGCTGGAGCCCTCGGGCACGCTGCGGATCAACGCGCCGGTCAGCTGGGGCATCGCTCGCCTCGGGCCACTACTGGCCAGCTACCGCGAGCGCTTTCCACAGGTGGAACTGGACCTGGCCCTGTCCGACCGCCTGGTGGACATGGTCGAAGAAGGCTACGACGTGGCCATCCGCATCACCCGCGAGCCCGGCCCCACGCTGATCGCCCGCCGCCTGGGCGAATCGCGGGTGAGCCTGTGCGCCGCACCTTCGTACCTGGCCGTGCACGGTGCGCCGAAGACCCCGCAGGAGCTGCAGGCACATGCATGCCTGAGCTACAGCTACTGGTCCGCCGGTGACCATTGGCCGCTGCAGGGGCCCGGTGGCGAAGTGAAGGTGGCAGTAAGCAGCCTGCTGCACGCCAACAACGGCGACGTGCTGCGCGAAGCAGCAATCGCCGGCATGGGCGTGATCCTGCAACCGGATTTCCTGCTGGAAGACGCGTTGGCTGATGGTCGCCTGGTGCGCATCCTGCCCGAATGGGAGGCCTCGCCGATCGGCATCTTCGCGGTCTACACCAGCCGCAGCCACCTGGCGCCAAAGGTGCGCAGCTTCATCGACCATCTGGTGGATGCGGGGGTGTAGCCGAGTCTGGCGTCTGCCGGCCAGCGGCCGGCACTACTGTCATGTTTCGCTCGGGTAGTGCCGGCCGCTGGCCGGCAGATGCGAAACCCGATCAGGCGGGAACCTCGTCCAGCGCATCAATGATCTGCTCCAGCGGCGCCGGCCGGCCCAGCAGATAGCCCTGTACCTGGTCACAGCCGTGCGCGGCCAGCCAGTCCAGCTGCCCGGGCGTTTCCACGCCCTCGGCGATGATGGTCAGCCCCATGCTGTGGCCCAGCGACAGCAGCGCGCGGCAGATCGAGGCATTGCGTGGGTTGGTTTCCACGTCGGCAACGAAGCTGCGGTCGATCTTCAGGATGTCCAGCGGCAGGTGCTGCAGGTAGGACATGCTCGAGTAGCCGGTACCGAAATCATCCAGCGACACGCTGATGCCCTGCTCGTGCAGGCGCTGCATGGTCTGCATCGCCTGCGCCGGCTTGCGCATCAGGCTGCTCTCGGTCAGCTCCACGTGCAACGCGCCGCGAGCCAGGCCGAAGTCCTGCTGCGCGCGCGTGAACTCGGTTACCAGGTCACTGTTGAAGAACTGCACCGCCGACACGTTGACCGCGATCGGCAGCTCGCCCCAACCGGCATCGACAAGCCGCCGCTGTGCCTTCGCCGCCGCGCGGATCACCCAGCGCCCCAGTGCCAGGATCAGTCCGGTGTCTTCGCACAACGGGATGAACTCGTTGGGCGGAATGAAACTGCCATCAGCCTGCGGCCAGCGCAGCAGCGCCTCCAGCGCTGCCGGGCTGCCATCGCCGGCGTGCCGGATCGGCTGGAAGTACAGCTGGAATTCGTTGTCGATGGCGGCATGGATGCGCCCGGCCAGGCGCAGGCGGTCGGCCAGCCGCGTGGTCACCGCCGCGTCGAACCAGACCACCACATTGCCCTCGGCGCGCGCTGCATGCGCGGCCTGTGCCGCCATGCCGATCACCTGCTCAGCGCTGTGCCCGTCACCGGCCACGTGCGTAGCCACGCCGATACGCGGCTCGAACTGGTGCAGCGAATCCTTGCCGCGCATCGGCGCCGATACGATCTGCAGCAGGTCGTCCAGCACGCGCTGGACATCCTGCCCGGTGCTGATGGCGAACACGAAATCCTCTGCCGGCTGGAAGGCCAGCGTGCCGCAGCGTGCACCCAGCCCGCCGAGCCGGGTGGCCATCGACTGCAGCACCGCATCGCCGATCTCGCGTCCCAGCGTATCGGCCACCAGCTGCAGGCCGCGCAGCTGTACGAACGCAATGGTGTAGCCCGCATCGTGCTCGTCCAGCTGTTCGGTCAGCGCGCGCACGTTGAGCAGGCCGGTGGCCGGGTTGTGCCGCGCCTGGTAGGCCAGGTCGCGCTCATAGGCCAGCCGTTCGCTGACATCCTCGGCCAGCACCAGGCATGCCGGCTGGCCGTCGAAGTCGAGCCGGGACAGATGTGCACGTACTTCAAACACGCTGCCGTCCTTGCGCCGGTGCAGTCGCACGGTGGCGTCCTGCAGCTCGCCGACCCGGGCCTTGGCGATCGCGCCCTTCACCTCGTCCCAGCCTTCGCGCGGGCGGATGTCGAGGATGCTCATCGCCAGGAATTCCTCGCGGCTGTAGCCATACTGGCGCACAGCGGCATCGTTGACCTCGATGAAGCGCAGCGTGTCCGGATCGAATACCCAGAACGGCGCCGGGTTGCGGTCGAACAGCAGGCGGAAGCGACGCTCCGCTTCGCCCATCTGCTCCCGCGCCTGGTAGCGCTCGCTCAGGTCGGTCAGTGCACCGATCATGCGCCGCTCACTGTCAGCCACTTCCACCCGCTGGCCACGCGCACCGACCCAACGCACCTCGCCACCGGGCAGCACCAGCCGGAACACCTGGTCGAGCACCGCACTACCGGCAAACGCCTGGTCGAAGGCGTGCTGCAGGCGCGCGGCGTCATCACGGTGCACGCGCGCGAAGAAATCAGCCACCGGCAGCGCATCGGTCTGCACCCCGAAGATCTCACGGGCCAGCGGCGACCAGCGCAGCAGTGCCGCGTCCTCGTCCACATACCAGGTGCAGACACGGCCCACCTGGTGCGCCAGCCGCAGTTCGGCGTGGCCGGTCTTCAGTTCCTCCGCCATCGACTGCTGGCGGAGGGTGCTGCGGCGCACGGCGTACAGCAGTACCAGCAGCACTCCCACGTAGGCCAGCACGATCGCCACTGACGCCTGCAGGTACGGCCACCATGGCGCCAGCACGTCCTCATCGGCCAACCCGACCTGCACCGCCAGCGGGCTGCGCTCGAGCGTGCTGATGGTGATGATCCGTGGCACGCCATCGACCACGCCCGGCACGCTGCCCAGCTCGACCACCGCCTGTTTGCCGAGCAGGTCACGCCGAGGCAGGTCGAAGCGACGGCCGACCGTGCCATGCGGATCCGGCACCCGCGCCAGCATGTAGCCCTCAGCATCGCTGATCGAGACCAGTCCGTTCGGGCCCACATCCAGCCCGCCGATGATGCGCTGCAGTTCGCCGCAGCGCAGCCGCGCCAGCAGCCAGCGATCGTCGGCCATCGCCAACGCCAGCGGTACCACCCAGCCATCGTCGCCGGCCTGCTGCGGCGGACCGATGTACAGCGCGCTGCCCTGCCCGCGCCGCTGCGGGTCGGTCCACAGCGGCAGGTTCAGATCACCCTTGCCGGCGGTGATCGCGCGGCCGTGGCGGTCCAGCACCACAATGCTGTGCAGCTCGGCATGGCGGCTCAGCACACCGCCGATGGCGGCATCCAGCAGTGCCGGCGCCTGTACCGGCACGCGGCGGAACAGTTCGGCGGCGTCGGCGGCGATGCCGGACATCGCCCGTTCCAGGTTGCGCAGTTCCAGCGCCAGCAGGCGCTCGCTGCCCACCGCCAGCGCGCGGCTCTGGCGCTGCGCAGCCTCCAGCCGGCGGTGGTGGTCGTTGGCCAGCATGGTGGTCAAGCCAGCCACCAGCAACACGCCCAGCAGCACGCCGCCCCAGGTGATGGCGCGCAGCGGCCGGGCCAACGCCCGTTTCAGCGCGGGCATCGGTCGGTCTTCCTTGTGCAGTCGGCTGGCTTCATGCGCGAACGAATCCTCCACGTCCCCGACCTCAACGGCCGGCGGACGCCATTCTTGACGCCTGGCACCGCCCCGCATGGCCACCTCCCCGTGTCCGCGCAGGGTTCCAGCGGCCAGCATGCACCACGCAGCTGGCGCCGTGAAGATCGTATCCGCGCGTTCAGCCAGATCCTGCACAGGCGCTGCGGTGCAACGGAACGGCCAGCTGGGCCGGGGCGGATTAGACTTGGGGTTTTCCGCTGCAAGAGAAGTCCATGTCCAAGCTGCGCCGTCCCACCCTGGCACTGGCCATCGTTGCCAGCCTGTCCCTGGCCGCCTGCGACCGCCCGGCCGAACCGGCCGCCGGTACCGCCGCGCCGGCCGATGCCGCACCCGCAGCGGCCAAGCCGATGCTGGGCAGCTTCGGCTTCGATGCCGGCGGCATGGACCGCAGCATCGCCGCCGGCGACGACTTCTTCGGCTTCGCCAACGGCACCTGGGTCAAGAACACCGAGATCCCCGCCGACCGCTCGCGCTTCGGCAGCTTCAACGTCATCGCCGAAAAGACCCTGGCCGATACCCGCGCCATCCTCGAAGGTGCTGCCGGCAACGCCCAGGCCAACGGTGACGACAAGCTGATCGGCGACTACTACGCCGCCTTCATGGATGAAGCCGGCATCGAGCAGCACGGCCTCGCGCCGGTGCAGCCGCAGCTGAAGGCGATCGAAGCCATCGCAGACAAGGCCGGCCTGGCGCGCACGCTCGGCGGCGACATGCGCGCCGATGTCGACCTGCTCAATGCGACCAACTTCTACACCGACCGCCTGTTTGGCCTGTGGGTGTCGGTGGACATGCTGCAGCCGGACCGCACCGCGCCGTACCTGGTGCAGGGCGGGCTTGGCATGCCCGACCGCGATTTCTACCTGGGTGGTGGCCGCATGGCCGAACTGCGCAAGCAGTACCAGGCCTACATCGCGCAGATGCTGCAGCTGGCCGGCGTTGCCGACCCGGCCGGCAAGGCGCAGCGCATCCTCGCACTGGAGACAAAGATCGCGCAGGCACACGCCACCCAGGAAGAAACCAACGACGTGACCAAGGGTGCCAACCCCTGGACCCAGGCCGACTTCAATGCCAAGGCACCGGGCATGGACTGGAACGCCTTCCTCGATGCAGCGGCGCTGGGCAAGCAGCAGGACTTCATCGTGTGGCAGCCCAAGGCCGTGGCTGGCCTGTCCAAGCTGGTCGCCACCGAGCCGCTGGACGCCTGGAAGGACTACCTGGCCTTCCACGCGTTGGACCGTGCTGCGGCGTACCTGCCGAAGAAGTTCGCCGACGCCCGTTTCGCCTTCCACGGCACCGCGCTGAGCGGCACCCCGCAGCAGAGCGACCGCTGGAAGCGCGCGGTGGATGACGCCAACCACGCAGTAGGCGAGGCCATCGGCAAGCGCTACGTCGAGAAGCACTTCGACGCGAAGACCAAGGAACGCGCCGACGAGATGGCGAAGAACATCATCGCGGCCTTCGCCAAGCGCATCGATGCGCTGGCCTGGATGTCACCGCAGACCAAGGCCAGCGCCAAGGCCAAGGTCGCCGGCCTGACCGTGGGCATGGGTTACCCGGAAAAGTGGCGTGATTACAGCGGCCTGGAGATCCGCCGCGATGATGCGCTGGGCAATGCGCAGCGTGCCGAACTGTTCGAGTACCAGCGCAACATCGCCAAGCTGGGCAAGCCGGTCGACCACAGCGAGTGGGCGATGCTGCCGCAGACCATCAACGCGATGAACGTGCCGCTGGAGAACCGCCTGGTGTTCCCCGCCGCGATCCTGCAGCCGCCGTTCTTCGACGGCGCTGCCGACGATGCGGTGAACTACGGTGCGATCGGTGCGGTGATCGGCCACGAGATCAGCCATGGCTTCGACAACGCCGGTGCGCTGTTCGACGAGACCGGCAAGCTGCACAACTGGTGGACCGCCGAGGACCTGAAGCAGTTCAACGCCGCCGGTGATGCGCTGGCCGCGCAGTTCAGCAGCTATGAGCCGTTCCCCGGCGTGCACGTCAACGGCAAGCTGAGCCTGGGCGAGAACATTGCCGACGTGGCCGGCCTGGGCACTGCCTACGATGCCTACCAGCTGTCGCTGCAGGGCAAGCCGGGCCAGACCCTGGAAGGCTTCACGCCGGACCAGCGCTTCTTCCTCGGCTTTGCCCAGGCCTGGCGCAGCAAGAGCCGCGAGCAGGCGCTGCGCAACTCGCTGCTGACCGATGTGCATGCACCGGGCCAGTTCCGCGCGCTCACCGTGCGCAACATCGACGCCTGGTACCCCGCGTTCGAAGTGAAGGAAGGCCAGAAGCTGTACCTGGCCCCGGACAAGCGGGTCAAGGTGTGGTGATGTAACTGGAACGGGCGCCGCAAGGCGCCCGTTCCATTTCCCGGTAGCTGCCAACCTTGGTTGGCGCATGCCTCGCTCTGGTGGGTGTCGACCTTGGTTGGCACATGCCTCGCTCTGGTGGGTGCAGACCTTGGTTGGCACATGCCTCGCTCTGGTGGGTGCAGACCTTGGTCGGCACATGCCTCGCTCTGGTGGGTGCAGACCTTGGTCGGCACGGGGTGGGAATCCACGCATCGCGTGGATCTACCTGCGGGTGGTGGCAACCATCAGCAGAGCGCTCGCAGCCAACACCGCCGCAGCCCACAGGTTGGCGTGCAACCCGATGCCATCCAGCAGACGGCCCCCGCCCCACGCGCCCGCTGCGATGCCGATGTTGAACACGCCCACATACAGCGCAGTGGCGATCTCGACGGCCTGCGGCACCGCCTTCATCATCCAGCCCATCAGGCCCACCGACACACCGCCGTAGGCCAGGCCCCACAACAGCAGCACCGCAATGCCGCCGGCCGGCGTACTGCCCACCCACAGCAGCAACAGCGGCGTCAGCAGCAGGCCCAAGGCAATCGCCAGCAGCATTCCACGCGGATGCCGTGCGGCCATCGGACCGGCGATGAAGTTGCCGGCGATGCCGGCCAGGCCATAGGCAAACAGCAGGGCGCCGATCCACTTCGCATCCACGCCCGACACCGTCGTCAGCAGCGGCCGCACGTAGGTGAAGGCGATGAAGTGCCCGGACACCAGCAGCACAGTCAACCACAGGCCGCGCTGCAGGCCGCGATGGCCGAGCAGCTGCACGAACTGCGCTGGCCGCACCGACGTTGCCACCGGCAACGCGGGAACCACCACCACATGCAGCAGCAGGACCGCCGCACTGAACAGCGTCATTGCCGCGAATGCGCAGCGCCAACCCAATGCATCACCGATCAGCGCGCCCAGTGGCACGCCAAGGACCGAGGCGGCGGCCACGCCACCGAAGATGATCGAGGTGACCAGGCCGATCCGCTGTGCTGGCACCAGGCGCGCCGCGAGGCCCCCGGCGACGGCCCAGATGCCGCCCATGCAAAGCCCCACCAGCACGCGCGCGGCCAGCAGCCAGGCGATACCGGGTGCCAGAGCCGAGGCGATGTTGGCCACCAGCAACAGGCCCAGCAGCCCACACAGGATGCGGCGGCGATCAATGCCACCGGCGACTACCACCACCAGCGGCGCGAACAACGCCGCCAGCAGGGCCGGCAGCGAGATCATCAGGCCGGCGGTGCCTTCGGAAGCACCGAGGCTGTCGGCGATCGGCGTCAGCAGGCCCACCGGCAGCATTTCGGTAGTGACCACCGAGAACGTGGCGAGGCCGACGGCGGAAACCGCCCACCACGGATGGCGATGCACAGGCGCGGCATGCGCAGGCGATGAAGCGCTCACGGGACGATTCCTTCAGGGGATGTGGTCGACGCAGACGGGCGCAGTGCACGTTGCGCGAGCACGGCAAACAGCAGCACGCCACCGCCTGCCACCAGCGCAACGACAAAGCCGCTGCGCACACCCCCCGCATCGACACTCTGCCCGGACAGCGCCGCGCCCAGTGCCACGCCGATGTTCAATCCGGCCAGCAGCCAGGTCATGCCCTCGGTCAGGCGCGATTCGGGGACGTGCTGTTCGACCAGCGACATCGCCACGATCATCGTCGGCGCGAAGAACAGCCCGGCCAGCAGCACGGCTGCAGCCAGTGCCGGCACGCTGCCAACCCCCAGCAGCGGCAGCGTGGTCAGCGCAGTGGCCGCTGCGCCCAGCAGCAACAGGCGCTGCAACGGCACCTGCAGCTTCAGCGCACCGAACAGCAGGCCTGCCGCACAGCTGCCCAGCGCATAGGCCGACAGCACCACGCTGGCTGCGAGGGGCTGGCCACGCTGTTCGGCGAAGGCCACGCTGGTGATGTCGACCGTGCCGACGATCACTCCCATCGCCAGCATCAGCAACGCCAGCAGGCGGATCTCCGGTTGCCGCAACAGGGAGCGGCGTGGTGTGGCGCTGTCAACCGGTTGCAACGGCGGCTCGGTGCCACGCTGCAGGACCAGTGCGGTCACTCCGATCACCAGCAGAAGGGCTGCAGCCAGCACGCCAGCCTGTGGCCATACCGCTACTGACAATCCCACCGCCAACGGCGGCCCGGCAATGAAGGTGACCTCGTCGAACACCGTCTCCAGCGAGTAGGCGGTCTGCAGTTGCGGGCGACCGCGATGGATCGCGGTCCAGCGCGCGCGCACCATCGCCGAGACGCTGGGCATGCAGCCGGCCAGCATCGCCATGGCGAACAGGGTCCAGTCCGGTGCGGCCAGCAGCGTGCACGCGATCAGCAACAGCAGACCGGCCGCACTGGCCGCCGTGGCCCACGGCAGCACCCTGCCCTGCCCATGGCGGTCGACCCAGCGCGATACCTGAGGCGACAGCAGCGCGTAGGTCAGCACGAAGGTGGCCGACACCGTGCCGGCCAGTGTGTAGCTGCCGCGCAGCTGCGACAGCAGGGTGATGATGCCGATGCCGGTCATTGGCAGCGGCAGGCGGGCCAGCAGCCCGGCCAGGGCAAGGCCGGCGGTGCCGGGGGCGGCGAACAGGTCGCGGTAAGGGGTGGCCATCGCAATCTCCAGGGCAGCGACTTGCCTGGCGCGGGAAGCGCCACGACAATACATACAGAGCGTATGAATATGACACTACATTCATACGTCCTGTATGTAAATAATCATGCGCCACGTATGTAAGGAGCATCGAATGGTCCGCCGCACCCGCGCCGAGATGGAAGAAACCCGCGCCAGCCTGCTGGCCACCGCCCGCCGGGTGTTCAGCGAGCATGGCTATGCCGCCACCTCGATGGACGACCTGACCGCGCAGGCCGGGCTGACCCGCGGCGCGCTGTACCACCACTTCGGCGACAAGAAAGGGCTGCTGGCAGCGGTGGTTGCCCAGCTCGATGCCGAGACCGATGTACGCCTGCAGGCGATCAGCGATGCTGCAGATGACGCGTGGGACGGCTTCGTGCAGCGCTGCCGCGCTTACCTGCAGATGGCGCTGGAACCGGAGATCCAGCGCATCGTGCTGCGTGATGCGCGCGCGGTACTGGGTGGCGCCTCACCGGAATCGCAGCGCCACTGCGTGTACTCGATGCAGCACCTGATCGAACATCTGGTGGCGCAGGGCGTGGTGGCGCCGGTGGACGCGCAGGCGCTGGCGTCGCTGATCTACGGCAGCCTGGCCGAGGCCGCGTTCTGGATCGCCGAGGGCGAGGATGGCGACGCGCGCCTGCGGCAGGCGACGGCGGCGCTGGAGATGCTGTTGCGCGGGTTGAAGTCGGCCGGGTGAAGCCCATCCACGCATGGCGTGGATCTACTACGGAATCCGCCCTAGTAGATGCCAACCTTGGTTGGCGCTTCTGCGGCACCGCGCGAAATGCGTGCCAACCAAGGTTGACACCTACCGGAGCAGTTCAGGCCACTCGCGCAACACCGCCACTGACACGCCCACGCGCGTGCAGGCGCGACTGGCGAGGCCATCGGGCAGTGCGCGGCGGAACAGCGGCGCCATGCCCCGCATCAGTTTCGCCGACGCGGCCGCCTGCGCCCGCTGGCGGCCATTGCGTTCGAGCATGCCTTCGGCCCAGTCCGGCAGCAGCGCGGCACCGGCCCCCAGGAACACTTCGCGCGACAGGCCTGGCACCGGCACCGGAAGACGCACACCGGACAACACCTCCAGCACCTCGCGCGAGCGCTCGTCCACGCGCAGCTCCGGCTGCCGCGCACAGAAGTACGCCGCCACTTCCGCTTCGCTGCGCGGCACATCCACCGCACCCAGCGCTTCGGCCACGCGGCGGTACTCGTCGTAATAGCGGTCGGCAATGGGCTCGGGTACCTCGCGCCCGTAGCGGCGAAAACCCTGCAGGAAACCGAATGCTTCGGTCACATGCACCCAGGTCAGCAACTGCGGATCATCGGCGGCATACCCCTCACCCTGCGCGGTCTGGCCACGGATCTGCGCATGGATGCGGCGCACCTTGGCCACCAGCATCTCGACCTCGCCGGCAGGCGCATAGCTGGTGCCGGCCACAAAGGCCGTGGTGCGGCGCAGGCGGCCCACCAGGTCCTGGCGGAAATTGGAGTGGTCGTAGACCCCGGCCAACGCGCGCGGGTGCAGGGTCTGCAGCATCAGTGCGCACAGGCCGCCGGCCAGCATCGATGGAAATTCGGCGTGCAGCCGCCAGGTGACGCTGTCCGGGCCGAACCAGCCCGGGTCACCCAGCGGATGGTCGTAATCGATGCCGCTCTGGCCACGCGGGAAGGCCTCCAGGACCCAGCGCCGGATCGGCGCGGTCACGGGGCGGGAGAATCGCTGCAGCAGAGCCGGCATCACAGGTCCAGGAAAGGCGGAAGAACGGCCACGCGCTGCGCGGTCGGCCCCGATTCTGGGCGATCACGACGCCAACGGCGAGTCTCCGCACTCAGCCACGGTTTCATGTGCGGCCGCAGCACGTTTCACCCTGCGACATCTTGTCGCAGGCTGCAGCCGCGATGCTGCAACGCAGCAACATTCACTCATTCAGACAGAAGCCTTACGCCGCTTGGCCTTGGCCCCATTGCACGGCTCGCTGGAAGTGCTAGAACTGAACCCGCCACACCGTCCAACGCTGATCGACGCACGTTCCACAAGGAGCCAGCCATGATTGCTTTGTTCAAGGGTTTGGGAATTCTGCTTCGCGACAACGAGCTCTACAGCAGCCCGTTCGATAAACAGGTCGCGCACTGGCGCAATCTCAGCGAGCAGCAGATCCGCGACGAAGTGGCTGTGCTGGCCCAGGCCAAGTGCCAATGGCTGATCGCCTCGATCGTGGGCTGGCAGGCGGCGTCGCTGCTGATCCTCGGCCTGATTGCCAACTACCTGTGGCGCGACGATTTCCATATCACCTTCACCCGCGTGGTGATCGTGTTCGGCTCATGGGTATCGATCCTGTTCGTGATCTGGTTCATGGCCAACATGTTCGACCACACCGCCGGTTTCGAGCGCTGGATGAAGGCGTTCAACAGCCGCGCGCGGATCAGTTCCAAGGCCGACAGCGTCGAGCACGTGGCCGAGGCGCTGGACCTGGCCGAGCATTATCCGGAAGTGCTGGACTACAAGCAGGCGGTCACCGCCCGGCGTGAACTGCGCCACGAGGACATCCGCATCATGACCGAGATCGGGCGCATGAAGCAGCATTCGGAACTGGTGGGACGCCTCAACCACGTGGGTGAAACCGAGCACCACCACGAACTGACGCTGCAGCCAGCCTACTGACCCTTCGGGGAAGCGGGGGGACCCACAATGCCACCGTGATCACTCACGGTGGCATTGTTCTTTCCGTTCCTCGTTGACGCACTGGTTGAAGCCCTTCGGCAGGTCACTGAACTCCCGCGTCTCGCCCACCGCCACCGCGAACGACCGTATCGGCGCTTTCGCACATACGGCATCGGGACTGCAGGCCGGGTCCAGCACCAGGTAGTGGCACTGGCCGCTGCGGCTGGCGATGCACTCGAAGCGCGCCACCCCATCCACCACGGTGCGCTTGCTGTACAGCGTGTCCACGCCATTGGCGTTGGTGCGGGTGATCGCGGTCTCGGTGGACTTCTGGCAACCGGCAAGTGCCAAAGCAGCGAGGCCCATAAGCAGGAAGGAACGCATGGAAAGCTCCGCGTATCGGAAGATGCGGGGCGGCTACATGCCGCGGAACAGACTCATGAAGGGCTGGCTGACCACCAGTGTTTCCGCACGCTGGCGCAGGCGCAGTACACCGCGCCCGGTATCGTCGCGGCTCACCGCCGCCACCGCCTTCATGTTGACGATGGTCGAACGATGGATCTGGCGGAAGTGCTGCGGGTCGAGTACTTCCAGCAGCTCGCGCAGCGGCGTGCGCAGCAGGCTTTCGCCGGCGGCGGTGACCACCGTGGTGTACTTGTTGTCGGCGCGGAAGTAGGCCACGTCCTCCAGCATGATCAGCTGCGTCTCACGACCGTTGCTGGCGGTGATCCAGGCCAGCGGCGGGTGATCGGCGCTGCCCTGCGATGGACCCAGCCGTTGCAGCAGGCGTTCAAGTACCGCGTCGTCCTGGCGCGTCGATGGCAGCCGCGACAGGATGCGCTCGCGCGTGGCCAACAGGCGCTCGTCGCTCACCGGCTTCAGCAGATAATCCATCGCACCTTGCTCGAACGCATCGATGGCGTACTGGTCATAGGCGGTGACGAACACCACCTGGGTACGCGGGCTCAATTCGGACAGCGAACGTGCCACCTCGATGCCGCTGATGCCAGGCATGCGGATGTCGAGGAAGGCGATATCCGGCTGCTTCTCGGCCAGCTGCTCCAGCGCACTGGCACCGTCCTCGCACTCGGCCACCAGTTTCAGTTCCGGCCACAGCCGGCCCAGCTGCTCCACCAGTGACTGCCGCAGCAGTTCTTCGTCTTCGGCGATCAGCGCTTCAAGCGGCATGGCTGCGTTCCTTGGCCGACTGCGGCAGTGTCATGGTCGCGGCCACGCCGCTGGGGAAGTTGGCAACGATCGCCACACCGGCCTGCTCGCCGCAGGTCAGGCGCAGGCGCTCGCGCAGGTTCTTCAGGCCGATGCCGGTGCCACTGGTGCCCTGGCCGAAGCCGAGGCCATCGTCGGCCACCGTCACCGTCACATGATCATCGAAACCACGCGCGAGGATCCAGATCGTGCCGCCGCCGGGCTTGGGTTCCAGGCCGTGCTTGATGGCATTTTCCACCAGCGTCTGCAGCGCCATCGCCGGCAGCTTCACCTCATGCAGTTCGGTTGGCACCTGCACTTCCACCGCCAGCCGCGCGCCCATGCGGATACGCAGGATCTCCAGGTAGGCGCGGGTGCGCTCCAGCTCCACGCCCAGGGTGGACACCGATTCGTCCACCTGCGGCAGCGAACTGCGCAGGTACTGGATCAGATGGCCGAGCATCTGTTCTGCGCGCGCAGGATCGGTGCGGGTCAGCACCTGTGCGTTGGCCAGCGAGTTGTACAGGAAATGCGGTTCGACCTGCGCATGCAGCAGGTTCAGCCGCGCCACTGACAGCTCCTTCTCGACCTGGGTCTGTTCGGCGGCGGCCTGCTCGTCGCGACGCTGGTCGGCAACGCGTCGACTGATCGCGCGGGTGACCGCTTCGGCATTCTCGTAGTTGCTGCCCTCATCCAGCGCCAACAGGTCGGCCCACCAGCCTGCGTCCGGTTCGAACAGCAGGGTGACGGTGCTGGTGCCCTGCCCCGGCGTGACCGTGGCCAGCACGCTGTTGCGCTTGATCGCCAGCCGCGCCGGCAGGTTCCAGCGCGATGGCTGGCGGCCATTCCACAGATCGACGCGGCGTACATAGGCGCGCATCTGCAGGCTGCCGGCCGAGCTTTCCACTTCCTCCACCCGCGGCAGCTCGCCCACCGCCGCCTCGACCACCGCGAAGGCGTGGCCGGCATCCATCGGCAGTTCGATCTGCCGACGCTGGCGCCCGGACAGGGTGGCGCCATCGAGGCGGCCGGCCACCAGCCAGACCCGGCGCACATGGGTCACCGCACTGCCCAGCGCCGAGATCATCAGGAACATCACCAGCAGCCCGAACACCCAGCCGGGGCCGTCGTTCATGCCGCTGAAAATGCCGCTCCAGACCATGCCGGCCACGAACAGTGCCGCGGCCCAGGCCAGCAGGTGACGGAGGATGAGGGAGAGGCTGGCGATCACGGCGGCGCCTTGGTGGAAGGGGGTGAGCCGAGCATAGGGCGGCCCATCGGGCAAGCAAGCGGCCTGCGACGAAGGGCCGGAAAGCGGGGATGGAAGCCCATCTGGTAGTGCCGGCCGCTGGCCGGCTCCCCATTATCTCCGCATGCATCACAGGGTTGCCGGCCAGCGGCCGGCACTACCAGGAGGCGCCGGGCAAACCCCGGCGCGTTGCCTTACTTGCGCTGGTCGGCGCTGGCGTCACGCACGGCGCGGAACGACTCGTCCTTGCTCCAGTTCGGCCAGCTGCGCGAGTTGGCCAGCTGATTGCCCAGCGTGTACAGCACTTCCAGGTCGCGGGCGGCACCGGCGAACACCCAGTCCGGCTGCCATTCGTCGCCCTGCTGGTGGTAGCGCTTGGCGGTGTAGTCCTCCGAGGCCTTCTTGCCTGCGGCCACGCCGCCGTCCACCCAGTCCTGGCCAGCCGACCACGACAGCGCGGGCACGCCGCGCTTGGCGAACGGGAAGTGATCGGAGCGGAAGAACAGGCCGGCTTCCGGCTTCGGGTCCGGCGTGTAACGGATGTCCCAGCCCTTCGCGACGTCCTTCAGCTGGTCCAGCAACTCGAAGCGCGCTGCGCCATAGATACCGAAATCACGTGACGGACCGAACGGTGCCATGCCGTCCATGTTGATCATCGCCACGGTCTTTTCCAGCGGATACAGCGGATGGGTGGCGTAGTACTCCGAACCCAGCAGGCCCTTCTCTTCGGCGGTCACCGCCAGGAACAGCACCGAGCGCTGCGGGCGCTTCTGCTTGGCGAAACCGCGGGCAAGCTCGATCAGCGATGCGGTGCCGCTGGCATTGTCCAGAGCGCCGTTGAAGATGCGGTCGCCGCGTGCGTCGGGCTCGCCCACGCCGATGTGATCCCAGTGCGCACTGTAGATGACGGTCTCGTCCGGGTGGCTGCTGCCTTCCAGGCGCGCGGCTACGTTGTGCGAGGTGATCACTTCGGTCTTCACCGCGTACTTCGCATCCAGGCTGGCACCGGTCAGCGGCACCGGCGTGAAGTCACGCTGCTGCGCCTTCTTCTTCAGCGCTTCGAAATCCTGCCCGGCCGAACGGAACAGCTCCACGGCCAGGTCGCGCTGGATCCAGCCTTCCAGCAGCGGATGGCTCTCGGCCGGGTTGTCGCGCACCACGTCGAACATGGTGTTGGTGTTGGAGCCGGCCACGGTGGCCCAGCCATAGGAAGCCGGTGCGGTCTCGTGCACGATCAGCACACCCAACGCGCCCTGGCGTGCTCCCTCTTCGTACTTGTAGGTCCAACGGCCGTAGTAGGTCATGCCCTTGCCGTCGAAATCACCTTGGCCGGTTTCGAAGTCCGGGTCGTTGATCAGCACGACGGCGATCTTGCCCTTCAGGTCCACGCCCTTGAAGTCGTCCCAGTTGCGTTCCGGCGCCTTCACGCCGTAGCCGAGGAACACCAGGGGGGCCTTGCTGATGTCAACGTTGCTGGCGCCGTTCATGGCAGCGCGCACGGCAATCTGCTTGCCCTGCTCAAGCGGCACGGTCTTGCCGCCCTGGTGCAGCGCCAGCTGCGGTGCGCCGACGATGTCTCCTTTGCGCAGCGGCACCGCCTGGGTCCACAGGCGCTTGCCGTCCTTGAGATCGCCGCCCGGCTGCAGGCCGGCGTCGGCGAACTGCTTGCTGAGGAAGGCGATGGTCTTCTGTTCGCCGGCGGTGGCCGGGGAGCGGCCTTCGTAGGCGTCGGAGGCCAGTTCCTTGACGTCGGCGGAGATCCGCGCGCCATCGAATTTCGGGGTGGCCGCCATCAGTGCGCTCGACACTGACAGGGCCAGCAGGCCCAGTACTGCTCGTTTCATTGCTCTCTCCAGCAGGGAAATCCTTCTGGAGTGTAATGGGATTCGGCAGGGCTGCGCCCTGCACCTGCCGAAGCAACGGCAACGGCCGAAGCAACAGCAGAAGCTGGCTTCCTGAGGGTAGGCGGGGTGGGTCCGGTTGCGGGGGACGCCGTAAACCCATCCCTGGGGGCTTGGCCGCGGCATCCATGCCACGGACACCCCCGCAACCGGACCCACCCCGCCTTCGACAGATTTCTGCTGCTGTTGGTGGGTGTCGACCTTGGTCGACACACCGCTGTTGGTAGGTGTCGACCTTGGTCGACACGGGCGGAAACAAGAAGGGGTCAGATCCCTTTCCCGGCGGGAAAGGGCTCTGACCCCATCTGTGTGCTGCCTCGGCGTGTTACCAGTTCGGGTCTTCGGCCGGGGCGGCGGCGGGCTTGGGCTTCGGCTTGGCTGCCGGGCGTGCAGCGGCGGCCGGCGCAGCCGAGGCAGTCGCGCCGCCAGCAGCGGCGGCAGCCGGCTTGCTGCCCAGCTTCTGGCGCAGTTCGATCTGGCCCGGACGGAAGCCGCCGCGCATGGCGTCGACGCCGTCTTCGATGGTGCCGTAGGAGGTCTGCGCGGCGACGCGGTCGATGCGGATGGTGCAGCACGGGTGCTCGCTGCGGCCCAGCGAGCGGCCGGTCTGCGGGTCCTTCAGTTCTTCGCCCAGGCGCACGGCCTGCCAGCGCTGGCCGGCCTGCACGGTGTCACCGCCCTGGCTCAGCACCACCTGGTCTCCGTCCACCGAAACCACCGACACCGGGAACAGCGTGGTGACGATGGTGGTGCCGATCTGGCCGGACAGCGATTCCATCATCGCCGCGGCCATGTTGCGGCCATTGACCACGCGCGGCAGGGTGCTCGGACCGGTCGAGGCCAGCTGATGATCGAAGCTGTCGGACATCACCACCTGGCCGGTGGTGGCGTTGATCAGACGCAGGGTGATGCGGCCGCCACCGGAGTACGAGGTCACCTGGCGGTCGGACATGCGCAGGTTGCGCACGCTGCGCGGGTACTCGAAGCGTTCGATGGTCGGGATCAGGATCAGGTCGGTTGCCAGCTGCTGGCCGACGCGAGCGGTGTCCTGCAGACGCACGTTGCCACTGTTGATGTGGTCGATCTCGGCCTGCAGTTCGTCGCCGAACTCGCGATCCAGCACGATGAAACGCTGGGTCTGGGTCAGTGTGTCGGACAGGCGTGCGCGGATCGCATCGGCCACTTCGTCCGCGTCCACGCGGCCGTCGCCGACGGCATAGCTGCCGGCCTTGGTGCGCGGCAGGGCGACCACGATCTTCGGCTTTCCCTGCTCGTCCGGTGCGCGGTACTGGGCGATCTGTGCGCGCACGCGCACCTTCCAGTAGCTGCGCATGCTGCGATGGGTCACATCGGAATCGTAGGAGCTGGCGCCACGCTTGGCATCGACGTTGACCTTCTCGTCATAGCTCTGCTTGACGCTGGCCGACGCCGAACCGCCCTTGGCCGAGGCTTCGCCGGAAGCGCTGGCCGAGGCCGAGCCCTTGAAGCTCCAGCCTTCATCGCTGGCACGCACGCGGGCGATGGTTTCCTCGTCAAGCTGACGCACTTCATCCTGCGACAGGATTTCATAACCCAGCACTGCGCCCTGCGAGCCGGCGATCATCTGCTGGGTGAACGCGTCGGCGCGGATATCGCCGACGTGTTCGCCATCCACATCCACATGCAGGCCTGCACGCAGGCTCTGCATCTGGCTGGCCACGCGTACGCCGTTGACCTGCGCCACCGCCGACTGCAATGCCGCCAGCACCGCCAGTTCCGGGGTGCTGCCGATGCCGTCGGCTTCACGCGCGACCTGGGTGGTACCGCCGAAATCCGGCGTGCCACGCAGCGGCGCTGCTTCCACTGGCGCATTGCTGGCCAGTGCACTGGTTGCCTTGTCCTTGGCAGGCGCGGCGGCCGGGGCGTCCTGCTTGCCGCACGCTGCAAGCAGCGTGGCGGCCAGGCCCAGGCCGATCAAACGGGTAGTCATACGCATGGAGATTCGCCTCGGATCAGCCCATCTTGTCCAGCTGGCCCAGCATCGAGTCGGCGTTGGACGGCACCTTCACCTTGCTCTGCTTGGCGAAGGTCAGCGCCTGCTTCGACGAGCCGTACAGGCCCTTGATGAAGCCCGGCGATTCCTTGGCCACCCATGCACCGGCAGCAAGCTTGCGGCCGACGGTGGCCAGCTGGGTCGCGCCCAGGTTCTTCATGCCGGCGGTGAAGCTGCTGGCTTCGCCACCCAGCTTCTGCGCTTCAGCGGCTGAAGACAGCAGCGAGACCAGGCCTTCGGCGTAGTGCTGCTTGGACTCAGCGTTCAGTTCCGGCTGTGCGGCCTGGCGCTCATTGATCGCCGCCTGGGCGGCTTCGCTGACCGACACCGACTTCTTCATGGCATCGACGCTGACCGAACCGGACGACAGCGCCTGGCGCTCCGCTTCCAGCAGCTGCACCTGCTCGGCCAGGCCGAAGGCGCGGGCGAACGAGGTCTGGGCCTGCAGCGAGTGCGACTGCGAGCTGACGAAACGACGCACCAGCGCTTCCTGCGCGGCTTCGTCCGGAGCGGCGGCGCTGGAGGCGCTGCTGCTGGAGGTGCCGGTAGCGGCGCCGGCCAGGTCCTTCAGCTTGCCGAACTGGGCGTGGGCCGGCATCGACAGGGTCGCAGCCGCGATGGCCAGGGTGAGAGCAGTGGTACGGATCATGTGAGATTCCTTTGGGAGAGACGGCCGCACTGCGGCGCGCAAGAACGGGTATTGCAGCGGTTCAGTGCCGAGCAAGCGCGGCACCCACCAGAGCCGGTAGCGCCGGGTAATGCCCGGCGAGCGCAGCGGTAACGTCAACGAACCGCCTTGACGTTCAGCTCGTTGATCATCTGCTGGGCAGCCTTCTCGGCGGCCAGCTGCAGGGCATTGGTGCGGGCCACGGTTTCATTCGGACCGGTACCGGAGAACTGCACCGGACCCACCGACGACACGGTGCGCGGGAAGCGCCCGGTCACGTCCAGCACCTTGCCGGTGACGGTAACGAACACGCGGGTGTTGCCACTGGCCGGGTCGCGGTCGCGCATGCCGACGTCGAGGGTGCCGACGGCGATATACGGGATGTTGGCTGCACGGATGCCGTTGGCGGTGTCACGCAGAGTGGCCGCAGACAGATCGTTGCCGGTGCTGAAATCCTTGCGGATGCGCTCGATGCTGAGCAGGCCACGCGACTCGCCTTCCACGTATTCGGCTTCGACCACCTCGTAGCCGGCGGCGCTGAAGGCACCGGTCATCGCGGTGTTGACCTCGGCGGCATTGGCCACCTTCCAGCTGATGTTGTCGCTGCGCTGGGTGGTGCTGCCGCCGCTGGTGACCGACATCGACGCATTCTGGTTGATGCTGCCGTTGGTGCTGACCGAGTTGCCACGGAAGCTGTCGCCTTCACGGGTGTTCTCGTTGTAGCTGGAGCTGACGTCGGTGCGGCGGTATTCCTTGTCCTGGAACGACTGCACGGTGTCCTGCGAGCGTGCCATGAACAGGAAGGTCAACAGCGAGCGCTGCGCAGCGGTGGCGCCAGCAACGGCCGAGCCAGCATCCAGCTTGGTCTGCAGCAGGGTGGTATTGATCTCTGCGCGGACGGTGACGCTGTAGGTCTTGGCCTTCTTGTCTTCGGTGTCCGACAGCTGCACGGCGCTGAGCACGTAGCGGTCGATCTCGCCGATGAACTCGGCGCGACGGGCTTCGAACAGGCGCAGCTTGGCCGCACCGGTTTCAGCGATGTACGCCTCCAGCGCATTGACCTTGGCCTTGTTCATGGCCTGGGCGCGGGTGTCGGCACTCAGGCGCAGGCTGTAGCTGGCCGAACCGGTACCACGCGAGCTGGCGGTCTGCGCGGCGACCGGCGAGGCCACCGCCAGGGCGATGAGGAACAGCAGGATGGTACGCATCAACGACATGACTTGATCAACTCCTGGAGGGCTTGGGTCTGCTGCTGCAACGGGCGGCCGCCCGGCTTCTGCTCGTCCAGCCAGGCGCGCGAATCGGCACGCTTGGCGGCGGCGCCGGCGAAGGCATCAAAGCCGGCCAGCAGGGTTTCGTAGCTGGCCGACCACTGGTCAACCTGCCACTGCGTGACCGGCACCACCTTGGTGGCACCCTTGCGCAGCGGTTGTTCGAAATAGACCTTGCCGGAGAACGGCTCGGTCACCTTGGCGGTGAAGAAGGCGCCGAACAGCATCGTCTTCATCGCCGCGGTTTCTTCGATGACGCCGTTCTTCAGCGCATCGACCTGCACGTTGATGACGTAGTCCGGCTCGGGAATCTTCAGCTGGTAGACCTTGCCGTCGGCAAAGCGTGCAGCCATTGCACCACCGATCGCCTGGCCCGAGGCCGGCGGCAGCAGGCCGACACCGGTGTTGGACGACAGCGTCTTGGACAGTTCATGGGCCAGGGTGGCGCGCAGCGGCGCTTCCCACTTCGGGTCCGGCAACTTGGCCCGCACTGCATCGGACAGGGTCACACCGCCCACCTGCAGGCGGCGCACCGCAGCATCCGGCAGCTTGGCCTGGGCCAGGCTGGCCGCAAGGACCTGCGACAGGCTGGTGCTGGCGTTGCCATACAGCAGATCAGCGACGATCGCGTCGATATCGTCGCTGTCAGGACGGTAGTCCTGCACGTCGATGCGCTGCAGGGTGAGCGGATAGGAAGCGATCACCTGGCGCTCGCGGAAGTCGAAGAACAGCGCCTGCAGCGCCACCTCGACCAGCACCTTGTACTGGTTGCCGATCGGTTCGACCGACACCAGCTCCCGATCCAGTGCTGCGGCCAGCACGGTGGCGCTTGTGGTGCCGTCGAGCATCGCGACCGGCTGGTCGATCAGCTCCAGGTGGGCCGGCGCACGGCGCTTGAGCGCCTGGACCAGGGTCTGGTTGAGTGGAATCAGGCCGCGCTTTTCCAGCACCGCGTGCGCATGCGGCGTGGTCGCCTGCACGGCGGCGGCATCGGCGGTATAGGCAAAACCGGCCCAGTAGGCCTGCTGCGATTTGTCTGCGGCCTGCGTGGCCATCGGCCATACGGCCACGCACAGGGCACAGGCAAGCAGGCGCGCAAAAGCGCGCGATGCGCTCTTCGTCCTTGAATACATCCAACCGCTCCTCGGTCAATACGCACGGAAAGCAGACGCGCATGCGTCCACTGGGCGCGAAACATAACGGCTCGCGGGCCCGCCGACAAGTGCTGCCTTCGTCGGGGTCACTCCACGGGGGGCAGACCGGCCCTTTGCCGCAGCAGGCCGCGCTCTGCCTGGTTCTGGCTGAGTCTGGCGGCTTCCGCAAAAGCGTGACGTGCGTCGTGCTCGCGCCCCAACGACTGTAGTACCTCGCCACGCACCACCTGCAACGGTGCGTAATCGCGCAGGCGCGCATCGTCCAGCAACGGCTGCAACTGTGCCCATGCAGCGAAGGCACCTTCGCAGCGCAGCACCGCCACTACCCGGTTCAATGCGACAACCGGCGAAGGCTGCACCTGCAGCAACTGTGTATAAAGCGAGACGATACGCGGCCAGTCAGTGGCTTCGGCGCGGCGCGCAGCCGCATGGCAGGCCGCGATGCGTGCCTGCAGCACGTAGGGATCATCGCCACCACCGGCTGCCAGCGCGCGTGCCAGCACCTGCTGCCCGCGCTCGATCTGCAGCCAGTCCCAGCGCGCACGGTTCTGCTGGTCCAGCAGCACCGGCGCGCCGTGCGCATCGGTCCGTGCTGCGGCACGCGAGGCCTGCAGCTCCATCAGCGCCAGCAGGCCCAGCACCGGCGGCACCGGCAGCCGGTGCGCCAGGATGCGCGCAAGCCGCAGTGCCTCCTCGCACAGCGCCGGACGCATCCAGTCGTCACCGGCACTGGCCGCATAGCCTTCGTTGAACACCAGGTAGATCGCCTCCAGCACCGACCCCAGCCGCTCGGGCATCGCCTCCGCGCGCGGCACTTCATAGGGCACCTGCTTCTGCGCCAGCGTGCGCTTGGCACGCACGATGCGCTGGGCGATGGTCGGCTCGGGCTGCAGGAACGCGCGCGCGATCTCCACGGTGGTCAGGCCACCAAGCAGGCGCAGGGTCAACGCCACCCGTGCGTCAGCCGGCAACACCGGATGGCAGGCCACGAACATCAGCCGCAGCAGGTCGTCACCCAGATCATCTTCCAGCGCCTGGCTGTCATCCGGTGCCGGCAAGGGTGCCGGATGCAGCTCCTCGCCCCATTGCGCATGCTGCTGCGCCACCCGCTGGTGCTGGCGCAGCACATCAATGGCACGGTTGCGCGCAGTGGTCATCAGCCAGGCTCCGGGGTTGTCCGGGATGCCCTGCTCCGGCCAGCGCTCCAGCGCGGCCAGCCAGGTGTCCTGGGCCAGCTCCTCGGCGCGGCCGACATCGCCCCCGAGCAGCCGCGCCAGGCGCGCGATCAACACCGGCGATTCCATCCGCCAGAGGGTTTCCAGACGCTGCGTCAGTGCGGGCTCGAGCATGCGCCGATCACAGCACGCACGCCGGGCCCGCACAAGCGCCGCAGCTCACGCTTCAACAATCGGCTTGAAGCCGCCCCAGAACATGCGCTTGGTATCGAACGGCATGTCCTTCGGGCCCAGCGATGCCAGCCGCGGGTCCGCCATTACTTTCGCGTTGATACGGTCGCGCGCCGCGCGCGAACGGAACACCACGAAGGCGACGATCACTGTTTCGCCAGGCTTGGCCTTGACCGCACGCGGAAACGACGTGCTCTTTCCCGGTTCCACATCGTCAGCCACGCATTCCATGTACTGCAGCGCTCCATGGTCCTTCCACACCGCACCGGCCTTGCGGGCAAGGCGGCGGTAGGCCGCCACCTTGTCCTGTGGGCACGGCAGCACGTAAGCATCCACGTAAGCCATGAGGGTTCTCCCTTGCGGCGGCCGTCAGCCCGGCTCGCCGTCCATGTGTGCGATTTCCCAGAGATGGCCGTCCAGGTCCTGGAAGCCGCGCTGGTACATGAAGCCGTAGTCGCGCGCCGGCTGCGGTTCGCTGGCACCCGCCGCGAGCGCCTTGTCCACCATCACGTCCACCGCCTTGCGGCTGTCGGCCGACAGGCAGGTGATCACCTCGGTGTGGCTGTGCGCATCGGCAATCGCCTTGTTGGTGAACTGCCTGAAGAACGGCTGGGTCAGCAGCATCACGAAGATGCTCTCGCTGACGACCATGCAGGCCGCATCGTCGTTGGTGAAGGTCGGGTTGAAGCTGTAGCCCAGTGCGGCGAAGAAGGCCTTGGACGCGTTCAGATCCTGCACGGGCAGGTTGACGAAGATCATCTGCGGTTGCGGTGCACTCATCGGTGAAGCTCCTTGTGGATGAAAGAGGCAGGAATCACGGCTGCTTCATGCAGTTGACCATCCACGGCTTGCCGTAGCGATCGATCAGCATGCCCCAGCGATGCGCCCAGAACGTTTCGGCGATCGGCATCTGCACCTGGCCACCCTCGGCCAGCGCCGCGAACACGCGTTCGGCTTCTTCGATGCTGTCGACGTCGACATTGATGGTGGTCGAACCACCCTCGCCACCACCGGGACCGTCGGCCGCCATCACGATGGCACTGCCGATTTCCAGCTGGCTGTGCGCGACGTGGTCCAGGGTTTCCGGCGGCATCTCGTTGCAGCCCGGCGAGCCATCGGAGGGCGGCATGTCGCGGTACTTCATTTCCGAGGTGACCTGGCCACCGAGTGCCTTGGCATAGAACGCCATCGCCTCATGGGCCTGGCCGCTGAAGCCGAGGAAGGGAATCAATTTCATGGCAATGCTCCGTCGTGGGTTTCAGGGTGGTAGCGTCGGGCCATGCCCGGCGGGGGAAATGAATCGGGTCAACCTTCCAGCTGTGCACGCAGACGCTGTTCCTGCTGCTGTAATTCGGGGGTGAAGGCCTCGCCGAAATCCTCGGCGGAGATCAGCGGGCGCAGCTCCAGCGTGCCGCCACTGTTGAACGGCGCGCGGCTGGCCCACTCGACGGCCTCATCCAGCGAACGCACGTCCCACAGCCAGAAGCCGGCGATCTGCTCGCTGGCGGGGCCAAACGGACCGGCCTCGACCTTGGGCGCGCCACTGCCGAAATGAATGCGGCGACCGCGCTGGGTGGCGTGCAGGCCTTCACCGGCCAGCATGATGCCGGCGGCCACCAGTTGTTCGTTGAAGGCGCCCATTTCGGACAGTTCCTGTTCGCTGGGCATGCGGCCGGCTTCGGAGTCGGCGTTGGCCTTCACGATCACCATCACTTTCATTGCGGTCTCCCGTGGGGACGCGTGGTGCGTGCCCTTCACTGGGTACAACGAACCAGGGGGCTGGAAATCGACACGTCCTCTGAAAATTATTTCTTCCGTGGAAAGCGCGCCTTCGGCGGAGGTCGGCGAACGGCGGAGCCCCTCCGTGGTGGGTGGGTTGGTCGCTGGAAGCTGGTTTCCTGTGGGTGGTCCGGGCAGGTGGGATTGGCGGGGACGCCGTGAACCCGTCCATGGGGCTTGGCCGCCACGGGAAGATCAAGAAAAAAGGCAGAAGCAAAGGCAACGGCAACGGCGGTTGGCCGGCGGCCTCGGCTTTGCGAGCGAAGCGACCCGCTTTTGCTCTTGTTTGTGATTTTCCGTGGTGGGTCAGCCGCAGAGATCTGTCCAAGGCCGGGTGGGGAGGCAGGGCAGGGGCGTGAGCCGCATGGATGCGGCGACCGAGCTTACATGGACGTACTTGCAGCGCCCCCTGCCCTGCCTCCCCACCCGGCCAAATCCAAGAACCCGAGCTTTCAGCGACCAACCCACCCACCACGGAGGGGCTCCGCCGTTCGCCGATCGCCCGCCGCAGGCGGCTTTTCGCGCTGCAGCATGCCCGCAGGCAAACCTGCGCCATCATGGACACCCCGCCCCCGCCAGGACCGTGCCATGCAGCAGTACCTGCTTCTGATCTACATCGAGCCTGCCCTGCTCCAGGCCCTGCCCACCGAAGAATTCAACGCGCTGATGCGTGACTGCCTGGCCCACGCAGACAAGCTGCAGGCCGAAGGCACGCTGCTTGCCGCGCAGAAGCTGCAGCCGGTCGACACCGCGCAGACCCTGCGCGTGCGCGATGGCCACAGCCGTGTATTGGATGGCCCGTTCGCCGAGACCCGCGAACTGCTGGCCGGTTTCAACCTGATCGTCGCCCGCGACCGCGACGAAGCCATGCGCGTCGCCCGCGACTTCCCGTGGGCGCGCTTCGGCAGCATCGAAGTGCGGCCGCTGGAAGACATGGACGCCGAGCGCGAACGCTGCGGCGCCCCGGCTGCGGCTATGGCAGCAGCCGTACTCTGATCTCGCGCGGACCCACGCCTTCGTTGCCGCTGTAGTCGCGCACGCTGGCGCGCACGGTGTACTCGCCCGGTGGCAATGCCGCCGGCTGCCAGCGCCCGGTTTCCATCAGGCCATCACGCACGGTGTTGGTGGCCAGGTAGCGGAAGCGGGTTACCGCACTGCCATGCACGGTGATGCCGCTGTCCGGCGCATAGGCCACGCGCACCGCTTCGTTCTGCGGCGGCATGCGGTTGAACACGATGTTCCAGCGCGGCTGCTCATAGCCCTGCAGCGGCTGTCCGCCGGCATCGAGGATCTGGTAGCCCACCTGGTACATACCCAGCCGGCGCCGCGGCAGGTTGTTGTCAACCTGGTCCCAGGCCTCGACTACGATCTGCACGCCACGTCCCTGCCGCGCCAGCATCACCACGCCGTCGCTGCCAGCCGCCAGCGGCTGGTCGTTGTCGTCCAGCAGCGCGACATCGGTGATGCGCGGTGCGAAGTGGTCGGCGTAGTTATGGAAGCCCAGCGCCACGGCGTTGGTTTCGAAGCCGCCGGTGCCCACCGCCAGGTGCACGTGCGCCTGGTTGTTGATGCTGCCCAGGCGATCGCCGACGTGGATGCGCGTGCCGCGACGCACCCGCATGCGCTCCAGCTTGCCCTGTTCGTCGTACAGCGCCTGCCAGCGCGCATCGAACGGCTGGTCGCGCGGGGTGCGGCCGACCCGCATGTGGATGTACTTGAGGCGGTCCACTGCCAGGCCCTCGGCCTGCCCCCCCAGGCTCCACGCCGCTACCGGGCTGCTGATCTTGCCATCGGCGATCGCCAACACGGTCTGGCCGACATCGCCGCGCACATCGAAACCGCCGTGCAGGTGGTGGCGGCTCTCGCCCTTGAAGTTGCCGCGCACCTCGCCCAGCGTGCCGACCACTTCATGCCAGCCGTCCTGCGGTGCCAATGGCCAGCGACCACCGGTGTCCGGCAACGCTGCATCGGCAGCGGGCCCGACCAGCGCCGGTGCCGGCAAATCACCCGCTGGCAGCGGGCGCAGGCGGTGCAGGCGATAGCTGGCGGAATCGGCGACCAGCACACTGCCGTCGGCATCCATCGCCAGACCGCTGGGCCGGGCCAGGCGCGGCAGGCGGCCGTTGCCCACCAGTGCGATCTGGTGGCCCTGCGGTGTTACCTGCACGATGCGGCCATCAAGGTCACCCACGTAGAGCACGCCATCGTGCGTGGTGGCCAGCGACAGCGGCCCATTGATCACGCCGCCATCGCCCAGCAGCGTGCTGACCGTGCCATCGGCACCGACGCGACGCACCGCGTTGTTGAACAGGTCGGCCACCAGCAGCGCGCCATGGGCATCGAAGGCCAGCGCCACCGGCGTATCGAAGCGCGCCGCGACGCCCAGGCCATCGGCCAACCCCGGGCGCTCGCCGCCGGCCAGGGTACGCACGTTGCCGTCGGTACCGATCATCCGGATGCGGTCGTTGAAGGTGTCGGCCACATAGACCTGGCCCTGCGCGTCCACCGCGATGCCCATCGGTGCATCGAAGCGCGCTTGCGCGGCCGGCCCATCGGCGTAACCCTGCTCGCCACCGGCCAGCGTGGTCACCTGGCCATCGGTGCCGATACGGCGGATCGCGTGGTTGCCGGTGTCGGCTACGTACAGGTTGCCCTTCGCATCGGCGGCGATGCCCGAGGGCGTATTGAAACTGGCCTGCAGTGCAGGGCCGTCGATGCGCCCCTCGCCCTGCCCGGCCACGGTCTCGATGCGGCCATCCGGCAGGCGGCGGCGGATGCGGTTGTTGTCGCCGGCATCGGTGAAGTAGATGCTGCCGTCGGCACTGCGCAGCAACGCATGGGGATCGGCGAAGCGGGCCTGCGCAGACGCACCATCGCGGTCACCGGGATGACCGTCGCCGGCCAGCATCTCGATCTGTGCGGTCCAGGCCAGCGGCGTGGGCGCCGGGCCTGCCGGTTCAGCCAAGGTCTGCAGCGGTGAATCCCACCAGGTCGCGGCCAATGCCACCGCCGTTGCCAACGCGACCCCCGCCGCCATCCATTGCCACCGTGCCATCGTGCTGCGTTGCCTCTGCCTGCAATCTGAAGAGGCACCGACGATAGACGCTGCGCGCGCGATCCGCCATGGCCAAACGTACTCCTGATCGCCAGAGTTCCATCCATCGCGCTTGTCCTCGCTGGCTGCAGCAGGTTCAATGCTCTTCCCACGGATGGAGAATCTCCATGCCCCGCCTTCTCCCCCTCACTGCCCTGCTGCTCGCCGCCCTGTCGGTTGCCCCTGCCTCCGCCTCCATCGCGGTGGCGCCACAGAAGCCGTCCGTCACCAGCGACGCGGTGCATACGGCCTATGCCACCCGTTGGGACGAAGCGATCCAGCAGTCACGCAGCGGCAATACGCTGGGCGCGTTGATCGCCATGGAACAGCTGATGGAAGATCCGCTGCTGGATGATTTCGATGCCGAGCATCGTGGTCGCGCCGCGCAGGTAGCGGGCTGGACCGCATTGATGCAGAAGAAGCCGGCACAGGCCCGGCGCTATCTGCAACAGGCGCAGGAATCGTTGCCGGACGATGCACAGATCCTGCTGACCCTGGTGTCGTTGGAACTTTCCGAAAACCAGCCGGCTCCGGCTACCCGGTACCTGGTTCAGGCACTGAAGCACGCCGAGGGCCCGCTGCCGATCGAGCGCCAGCCGATCAATTACCTGCAGTACCGCCTGCGCGACCAGCCACAGCGACGCATGGAACTGCTGCAGGCACTGTTCGACAACGGCTGGAAAGGCGGTGGCGTGGAGCCGACCGGGCTGTGGCTGGCGTTGGCGACGCTGCAGGCCGACAACGGTCGCGGCGACGGCATCCCGGCCACGCTGGCACGCATCAATGGCCCGGCCGAAATCATCCGCCTGCGCAGTGACAAGCGCTTCGATCGCTATGTCGACCGCGGCGATGCACGCTTCGATCCGGTGCAGGCCGCACAGAAGCATCTCGATGAGCTGCGCGTGTCCGGCCTGCTCGACCGCGCCCTGGACGCGCGCATGGCAGAGTTCAGCAATACGCTGCTGATGCTCGACCGCAACGAGGAAGTCCTGGCCCTGACCGATGGCATGGCCCGCGCAGCGGCCGAAGGTGAATCCCCGTCGGCGGCCGAAGCCGAATGGGTCGCGTGGCTGCTCAACAGCCGGTTCACCGCGCTGCGTCGGTTGGGACGCACCGACGACGCGCTGGCCACCGCGAAGCTGGCTGCGCGCATCGGTGCGCTGGGCCCGGATGGCGCCGAGCACCAGTTCAACGTCGGCTTCGTGCTCAGCTCGCTGGGCCGCCTGCAGGACGCCACCGCAGCGGTGAATGACATGCCGGGCCTCGGCGGCTACGGCAAGGCAGCACAGGCGTTGCTGCAGTTTGCCGCCGCGCGCGAACGTGGCAATGCCAAGGCAATGGACGTCGCTCGCGCGGCGATCCTCGCCGAGGGCGATGACGCCCGCCTGTTCCATCGCGAAATGCTGCTGGACGAGGGCAATCTGGATGGCGCGGCCGCCGTGCTGATCGAACAACTGCGCTCCCCCGTCGAGCGTGGCGAAACACTGGCCAGCCTGCAGGACATGCGTACCTATCCGTCGCTGCCGGGTGACGTGAAGATCGATGCGGCCTGGCGTGCGCTGAAGCAGCGCGCCGACGTGCAGGCAGAAATCACCCGCGTCGGCCGCGTCGAACGCTACGAACTGGTCGGCAGCGCGACCTCACGCTGAGCAGACGCCCTGTAGCAACTGTCTTGTCAGGCGGAGGCCATCTGGGCCTCCGCATCCCTTTTGCGGGCGTTGAGGATCACCAGCATCTTGCGCATCACCGCGACCAAAGCCACCTTGCCCGGCTTGCCCTGGTTGACGAGGGATTCAAAGAATTCCTTGAGCCTGGGCTCATAGCGTTTGGCGGTCAGCGCCGCCATGTAGAGTGCTTCGCGTACAACGGCGCGGCCTCCGGTGATGCTCCGTCTCCCTTTCCAGGTGCCGCTTTCGCGGTTCATGGGGGCAACCCCTACCAAGGCCGAGATGGCTTTCCCGCTGAGCTTGCCCAGCTCAGGGAGCTCGCAGGCCAGGGTTGCCATCAACACCGGGCCGGCACCTTTGAGCTTGGCAAAGTCACGCCATCCTTCCTGTTCGGCCAGCAGCGCTGCGATGGTGGCGTCGAGCTGCTTGATGCTTTTCTGGATCTCGCGCAGGTGCTGATTGAGCATGGAAATCAGGCTGGGTTCGCTGAACGCGCGCATGCGCTGATGCTCGCTCACCCGCATCTGGACCAGGTGGCGACGTCGCTGGCACAGCTCACCCAGACGGCGCTGCCAAGCCGCTGGCGGTACGTAGCGGGTCAGCTTTAGGGCATCGGCCATGTGGGCCAGCACCATGGCATCAATACGATCGGTCTTGGCCTGCTTTCCCGTGGCTGAGGCAAAGCTGCGGCCACGGCCAGGATTGATTCGTACCATCGGCAGGCCTGCTTCATGCAGCGCATCCAGTGCCTTTTGCTCGTAGCCGCCACTGGCCTCGAGCACGACCTGCTTGGCTGGCCACTGCTGCAACCACCGGATCAGGCTATTCCAGCCACGTTTGCTGTTCTTGAACTGGCGAAAGGCCTGTTCATGGACGGCAACATCCAGATTCTCACCACTGACATCGATCCCGATCCCAAACATGAGGTAACTCCGCTAGGCTGACAGGGCCGAGAGCTCCCCCCGCTTGCCCAGTCTTATCAGTGCGAGCGCCAACTCGATCAACTGTTCGGGCGGATCAGGGAGAAACCGGCGCGGAGATCCTTGCTACAGAGCGATCGAGAAGACCTAGAGCCGAACGGTCGCCCGCGCCGGGCTCTCGGCACCTAAGGTGCCAGAGTCGCAAGAGATAAGAGCCGAGCCCATGCTCGGCTGCCGGCACCATGAGCCGAGCATGGGCCCGGCTCTACACGACACATCCAGCACCGCCAGCCTATCGCGCGGGCACTTCGGCACGGATGCCCATCGCTTCGCGGTAGCGCGCATACAGGGCCATCACCTTGTCCACGTAGGCCAGGGTCTCGGCATAGGGCGGCACGCCCTTGTAGCGGGTGACCGCTCCGATGCCGGCGTTGTAGGCGGCGGCGGCCAGTGGCCGATCACCGTTGTAGCGGCGCAGCAGCGCGCGCATGTAGCGGGCGCCGCCATCGATCGACTGCTGCGGCGAGAACGGATCGCTCACCCCGTACTCCTGCGCGGTATCCGGCATCAGCTGCATCACGCCCTGTGCGCCCTTGGTCGAGACCGCCAGCGCGTCGAAATTGCTTTCGGCGTGGGCGATCGCGCGCAACCATGCGTCATCCACGCCGGTGGCCTTGGCAGCGGCCTTGAACTGCTTGGCATGCTGCGCCAGCTGCGGCTTGCCGACCTTGCCCAGGCCTTCGTGCGCGGGCTCGCCCGGCGGCGTGGCTACGGTGAACTTCAGGAACACCCGCGAACCGGGCAGGTTGCGGGTGGAATAGACCAGCGCGCCGTCCTGCTCGCGTTCGTACAGCACGCCACTGAACACGCCCATGTTGCCCCACAGGTTCGGGGCCTGGACAGCGTTGTCGTCGATCTCCTTCGGCGTGCAGCGCGAGCCGGGTTCGGGAGCGGTGGCCAGGCTGACCGTATTGCCCTGCACGCAGCGGTAGACCGTGCGCGCGGCGGCCAGCCCGGGCCACAGGCTGGGCAGCAGCAACAGCGCGAGCAGGAAGGGGTGGCGGGACATGGCGGCCGGATGATCCGGCCGCGCCCGCTAACACCAAGTGAATGGGGGATGGGACGAATCCCGGCATCGGCACCGGTAGAGTCGACTGTTAGTCGACTATCGCGCGCAGCGCGGGGTTTTCCGGAGGCCCATGGAAGAGCAGTCGACTAACAGTCGACTCTACCGATTTCCGATTCCCGAAGTTCCCGAAACCCCGCATTCCCGGTCATTTCGCCGTTCTGCGACGCACCCAGTACCCCACACCCAGCAGCACGAACCACGCCGGGCTGGCGATCAGGGCCTGGCGGGTGTCGGCCTGCAGGCTCAGCAGTACCAGCACGCCTGCGAAGAACACCAGGCAGGCCCAGCACATCGCAACGCCGCCGGGCATCTTGAAGATCGAGGCGGCGTGGCGCTCCGGGTAGCGGCGACGGTAGACCATGTAGGCCACCAGGATCAGCGACCAGACGAAGATGAAGAGCACCGTCGCCAGCGTGGTGACCAGGGTGAAGGCGGTCACCAGGTTGGGGATCAGGTAGATCAGCAGCGTGCCGCCGAGCAGGCACAGGCAGGAGAACAGCAGACCACGGGCGGGCACTGCGGCGCGTGACAATTTCGACAACCCGCGCGGCGCGTGGCCTTCCTCGGCCAGGCCGTACAGCATGCGGCTGGTGGAGAAGATGCCGCTGTTGGCCGAAGACGTGGCCGAGGTCAGCACCACGAAGTTGATCAGGCCGGCCGCGGCGGGGATGCCGGCCAGCACGAACAGCTGCACGAACGGGCTCTTGTCCGGCACCACCTGGCGCCACGGGGTGACCGCCATGATCGCGATCAGCGCCAGCACGTAGAAAATAATGATGCGCACCGGGATCGAGTTGATCGCCTTGGGCAGGTTGCGCTCGGGGTTGGCGGTCTCGGCGGCGGTGGTGCCAACCAGCTCGATGCCGACGAAGGCGAACACCGCGATCTGGAAACCAGCAAAGAAGCCGACCAGGCCCATCGGGAACATGCCGCCGTCATTCCACAGGTTGGACAGCGCGGCGGTATGGCCGCTGGGCGAAGTGAAGCCCCACGCCACCAGGCCCGCACCGGTGATGATCAGCGCACAGATCGCCACGATCTTGATCAGCGCGAACCAGAATTCCATTTCGCCGAACAGCTTCACCGTCACCAGGTTCAGCGCCAGCAACAGCATCACGCAGGCCAGTGCCGGTATCCAGGCATCCAGCCCCGGGAACCAGAACTGCGCATAGGCGGCAATGGCGATCACATCGGCGATGGCGGTGACGATCCAGCAGAACCAGTACGTCCATCCACAGAAAAAGCCGGCCCAGGGACCTAGCAGGTCGGTGGAAAAGTCGATGAAGGATTTGTACTGCAGGTTGGACAGCAGCAGCTCGCCCATCGCGCGCATCACGAAGAACAGCATCGCGCCGATGATCAGGTAGACGAAGACGATGGACGGGCCGGCCAGGCTGATGGTCTTGCCCGAGCCCATGAACAGGCCGGTGCCGATGGCACCGCCGATGGCGATCAGCTGCAGGTGGCGGTTGGACAGGCTGCGGCGCAGGTGCTCGGGGGGCGTTGCGGGCTCGGTCATGGGCGTGGACTGGGGCGGGCGAAGCGTTCGACGTTAGTCCTCCCCGGCCAGGAGCGCCAGCGCCGGATGGCCCGATTACGTCAATGGCGGTCGCTTTCACCACATTGTGACCGAATACCGGATTCGTCCCATTCCGCCCGGCCCGGCGCCATGCTCAGATAGCCGCACCTGCCCAAGGACCGGCCCTGACCATGCGCCCTGACCTGCCTGCCCCGCCGGAGCTCCAGCCATGAGCCGCCTGCGCATCATCATTGGTGGCACCGCGCTGGCGCTGCTGGCCGCGGCTGTGCCGATCGCGGTGATGGCCTATGCCACCTGGGACCGTGCGGTCAGTGTCGAGCAGCAGCGCCTGCGCGACATCGCCGGCCGCGCCCTGCGCCGTTCCGACCAGTCCTACCATGACGCGCTGGCCGCGCTGAAGTCGGCGGAGGCAGGCGTCCACGTGCCGTGCAGCCCGGACCATATCCGGCGCATGCAGACCCTGGTGATGACCACGCCGTCGATCGACCAGATGGGCTATTTCGAAGGCGGCACGCTGCGCTGCACGTCGTGGGGCCCGTTCCTGGCCGATGTGAAGCAGCCCAAGGCCGATCATGTGACCAGCGAAGGGGCCGGCATCGCGGTGGACGTGCGCCCCGAAACCAGCGGGCGCCGCCAGGTGCTGTCGATCCTGTACGGCGCCTACGACGTGCTGGTCGACCCGCGCCGTTTCGTCGATGTCATCGCCGACCCCAACGTGCGCCTGGCCCTGGCCAGCCCGGACGGCCGCCTGCTGGCCAAGCAGGACGGCATGGATCCGGCGCTGCTGGAGACCCTGCTGCGCAACCCGGGCGAAGGGCTTGACCGCAACACCCTCTACGCCACCGCCCGCAATGGCGAATGGCTGGCGATCGCCACCACGCCACGCACGGCACTGGCCGCCACCTTCCGCCAGCAGGCATGGCTGTACGTGCCGCTCGGGTTGCTGATGGCTGCCGTGGGTGCCGGCCTGGTGATCTGGCTGTCGCGCCGCCGGCTGTCCCTGCGCGGCGAACTGGCCACCGCGATCCGCCGCCGCGAGCTGTACCTGCACTACCAGCCGATCATCGAACTGGATACCGGCATCTGCGTGGGCGCCGAAGCATTGATTCGATGGCAGCGTCAGGATGGCACCCAGGTCCGCCCCGACCTGTTCATTCCCCTGGCCGAAGAGACCGGCATGATCGGCGCGATCACCGATCTAGTGATCGAGAACGTGGTGCGCGACATGCGCGAGCTGCTGGTGGCCGACCGCAGCGCGCACATCGCGATCAATCTCGCCGCCGAGGACATCAGCAGTGGTCGTGCATTGAAGTTGATCGCCAAGCACATGGCCGGCAGCGGCATCCTGCCGCAGCAGATCTGGATGGAAGCGACCGAGCACGGCTTCCTCGACCTGGACCGCGCACGCACGATGCTGGCGCAGGCACGCCGGGCCGGCCACAGCGTGGCGATCGATGACTTCGGCGTGGGCTTTTCCAGCCTGCAGTACCTGGAGCAGCTGCCACTGGATGCACTGAAGATCGACAAGTCGTTCATCGATGCGATCGGCACCGAGAGTGCGACCAGTCCGGTCACGCCGCACATCATCGACATGGCCAAGGAGCTGGGCCTGTGGGTGGTCGCCGAGGGCGTGGAGACCGAGGCACAGTTGGCGTATCTGCATACCCGGAAGGTCGAGTTCGCGCAGGGTTGGCTGTTCTCGCGGCCGCTGCCACGGGATGAGTTCGTGGTGTTCCATCAGAAGCGGCAGCAGCGCTATGGCGCGGCGCGGGAGCACATGCAGAACCCGCGGAGTGTGCCGATCGAGCGTGAGGGGATCGAGTAGGACGGCCAACGGCGGAGCCCCTCGCGGTGGGTCGCGTACGGCTATCCCGGGGTTGGCCGGGACGGTCGGGTTCGCGGGGGACGCCGTAAACCCGTCCATGGGGGCTTGGCCGCGGCATCCATGCCGCAGACACCCCCGCGAACCCGACCGCCCCGGCCTCTGACAGGTTCCGGCGGCGTCCCACCACGGAATCAACAGAAGAAAGCAAAAGCAAACGCGGGTCGCTGCGCTCGGTGGATCCACGCGATGCGTGGATGACGTGGACCACGGTAGTGCCGGCCGCTGGCCGGTACCGCGTCATCGCTGATCAACAGCTACGCCCAGGCCTTCGGCCGTGCCAGCAGCCACGCCACGGTCACCGCCAGCAATAGCAACGGCAGCCAGCCCAGCTGGCTCGGGCCGCTGGCCTGCAACAGCACGCCGCCGGCGACGCCACCGCCGGCAATCGCCAGGTTCCAGCCGGTCACCAGCATCGACTGCGCCAGATCCGCGGCAGCACCCGCGCGACGTGCCAGTGCGGTCTGGAACAGGGTTGGCACGGCGCCGAACGCCACGCCCCACAGGATCGTCGCCAGCAGCAGCGCCGTTGCCTGTCCCGGCCATAGCAGCAGGGCCAGCACCGGCAGCAGAAAGCCGATCACCGCCGCCCACACCAGCGCACGCAAGTGGCGATCCACGCCCCAACCGGCAATGCCGATACCGACGATGGCAGCCACACCGAAGGCCAGCAGCAGGCGGTCCAGCCATGGACCGGCACCGGCGTCCACCGCCAGCGGTTCGATGTAGGTGTACAACACGTTGTGCGCCAGCACGTACAGCACCATCACCGCCAGCGCGCTGCGTACGCCGGGCATGCGCCACACCGTGCCCAGTGACATGCGCTGGCCGGCACCGGCAGACGGCAACGCCGGCAGTGTCCAGCGCGCGTACGCCAGCAGCCCGACACCCAGCACGCTCATCAACGCGAACGCCCAGCGCCAGCCGATCTGTTGGCCCAGCAACGTGCCCGCCGGTACACCCAGCGACAGCGCCAACGGTGAACCGACCATCGCCACCGCAATCGCGCGGCCCTGCAGTGACGGCACCACCATGCGAGCGGCGTAGCCGGCCACCAGCGACCACAGCAGGCCACCACAGACGCCAGCAAGGAAGCGCGCGGCGAGGATCAGCGGATAGCTGCTGCTCACGGCGGTCAGCGTGTTGACCACCACGAAGCCGGCAATGGCGGCCAGCAACAAGGGGCGTCGTGGCAGGCGCTGGGTCAACGCGGTCATCGGCAGTGCGGCCATCACCGATCCCAGCGCATACACGCTGACCAGCTGGCCCACCGCGGCATCACTCACACCCAGGCTCTCGCCCATTGGCCGCAATACACCGGCGGGCAGGGTCTCGGTCAGCAGGGTGATGAAGCCGCCACCCGCAAGCGCCAGCAGGCCGGCCCACGGCAGGCGTGTAGCTTCGCCGGCAGGACTCGCCGCATCAATGGCATGGCCGCTCATCGCGCAGCCTCCAGATCGGCATAGACGGCGTCACGCAGTTCATCGACGAAGGCGCCATCCATGCCTTCGTACAGGGTGTTGGTCAGCGCCACCACGCTCAGTCCGCGCGCGGGATCAACGAACCAGCTGTGGCCGTAGGCACCGCCCCAGCGCCAGCTGCCTTCGCTTTGTGGCGTGCCACTGGCGGCGGCATCGCGCAGCACCGCAAATCCCAGCCCGAAGCCCCAGCCGGCCGGCTCCGGCGGCCCCTGCTCGCCCACCTGCGGAGCGGCCATCTCCGCCACCAGCGCGGGCGGCAACAGATTCGAGGCCTGTACGTCACGCAGTGCTTCCAGCACCGCCATCACCTCGTCGGCGCTGCCAATCAGTCCAGCACCGGCCGAGGGGTAACGACTGGCATCGGTAGCACGGGCGAGGCTGTACTCGATGCCGACCGTACCCTCGAAGGGTGCGACCACCTCGCCTTCCTGCAGGCGATGCGGCTGCGGTGCGTCACTCACATACGGCGTGGCCAGCCGCGCCGCGTTGGTGGTCGCGAATGCGGTGTCGGCCAGCCCCAGTGGCGCGGCCAGCAGCCGCGCATGCAGGGATTGCAGGGTTTCACCGGTCGCGGCTTCAGCCACGGCGCCAGCGACGTCCACGCCCAACGAGTACAACCATTGGCTGCCTGGTGCGAACAGCAGCGGCGCCTGCGCGATGCGATTCACGTTGTCGGCCAATGTCAGCGGATTCGCATCCATGCCATCGCTGACGCCGGCCCGTGCGTACGGGCCATCCGCATCGGCTTCGAGGAAGCGGTAACCCAGCCCGCTGCTGTGGCTGAGCAGTTGGCGCAGGCTGATCGGCGGCGTGCTGCCATCGGCCAGCGCCGGACGGAAGTCCGGCAACCAGCGCTGTACCGGCGCATCCAGGTCCAGCACACCTTCGGCCACCAGGCGCAGGATCACCGTGGTCAGCAGCGGCTTGCTCACCGATGCCAGCCGGAACAGCTGGTCGCGGCGCATCATCGTGGCCGACTCGCGATCAGCCAGGCCGGTGGCGCTGGCATGACGCAGCACGCCGTGCTCGCGCACCAGCACCACCGCGCCGACCAGGCGTTGTGGGTGGACCTGCTGCAGCAACCGCTGTACCGACGGCAGGGCCGGCGCGCGGTCAAGGGAAAGGGCAGCGTTCATCGCGGTGATCCGTGGGGAGAGGTCGCCACGTTAGGCAGCATGTCACCGTGCAAAAAGCCGGTTGCCGCTCCGGGCATCATGGACCGTGCAGTCCGCAATCGGCATGATGGCCGGAACTGCAAGGCCGCAACGGTCGCCGCGCCGCCCCGCACCACAGTGTTGCGGTGGCGGTGCCTTCCCACGTGATCGCAGCCACCTACCCTGCCGCTTTCATTCCCCCACACGCCCATGTCAGTCCTGGACAACCTCGCCAATCTGCAGACTTTCGTGCATGCCGCCGACACCCGCAGCTTCGTCGACACCGGCCGCGTGCAGGGCATCTCCGCCTCGGCCGCCGGCAAGTGCGTTGCGCGGTTGGAGCACGCACTGGGCGTGCGCCTGTTCCACCGCAGCACGCGCAGCATCACCCTCACCGCCGAGGGCCAGCTGTTCCTGGCGCGCTGCCGGCGCATCCTCGACGAGCGCGATGCCGCGCGCACCGAACTGGCGCAGCCGCATGCCGCACCGAGCGGCACGCTGCGCATCGGCCTGCCGCTGGTGGGTGATCTCACCCTGCCGCTGATGGCCGAGTTCATGGCCGCCTACCCGGACATCCGTCTGGACCTGGATTTCAGCGACCGGCTGGTCGATGTCATCGAGGAAGGCTTCGACGCCGTGCTGCGCGTCGGCGAACCCAGCGACTCACGCATGAACGCCCGACGCCTTGGCGTGTTCCCGCGCCGCATCGTTGCCTCGCCGGCGTACCTGCAGCGCCGCGGCGTTCCGCGTGCGCCGGCCGACCTGCTCCAACACACCCTGCTGCACTACCGCTTCCCCAGCACCGGCAAGCTGGAGCTGTGGCCGATCCAGTGGCCCGGCAATGAAGCCCCGCAGGAACTGCCCGTGCACATGGTGGCCAACACCATCGAAGCGCGCGTGGCACTGGCACTGCGCGATATCGGACTGGCCTTCGTTCCAGTGCACTCGGTACGCGATGCGCTGGCCGATGGTCGCCTGGTCACCGTGCTGGACGAGCATGTGCATTCCTGCGGCATCTTCCACCTGTTGTGGCCCTCCGGCCGCCATGTGCTGCCGAAGCTGCGGGTGTTCATCGATTTCGTCAGCGAGCGCCTGGAAACCGTGCCGTAGGCCCAACAAATCCACGCCATGCGTGGATGCCCTTGTAGGGTCGAGCCATGCTCGACTCACCAGATGCCAAGCGAAGCGCAGCCGAGCATGGGCTCGGCTCTACAACGGAACCACCCAAACACCGGTAGCGCCGGGCCATGCCCGGCGGCCGCACACCTGACCATTCAGCCACTGCCGCTATACTGGCCGCTCATTCCTCCCAGAGGCTCGCGACCAATGCGCCATTGATGCCGCCGTCTTCCCAACAGACGGCCTGACTCTTCCCGCCCCTGCGCGCAGGGGAGATCCCGGCATCCATGGAGGTCGCATGACCCCGCATTCCCTCACGCTCGATCGCGTGTCGTATCGATTGGCCGACGGCCGTCCGCTGTTTTCCGATCTGACGTTTTCCTTCGAACCGGTTGCTACCGGCCTGGTCGGTGCCAATGGCGCCGGCAAGAGCGTGCTCGCACGCCTGCTGGCCGGACGGCTATCGCCCGACAGTGGCCAAGTGCGTGGCAGTGGCCGCGTGTTCCTGTTGCCCACACCGGGCTATCCACCAGCCGGCACCGTGGGTGAGTTGGCCGGTGTGGGTGAAGCGCTGTCCGCGCTCGCACGCATCGAAGCCGGCAGCGTCAACGAGGCCGACTTCGCCTGCGTTGGCGACCGTTGGGACCTGCGCGAACGCCTGCAGCAACAATGGCAGGCGCTGGGCTTGCCCGATGATCTCGATCACGCCCAGCCTGCTGCGCGCCTCAGCGGCGGCCAGGTGATGCAGGTGGCACTGTCCGGCGCGTGGGCCAGCGATGCCGACTGGTTGATCCTGGACGAACCCAGCAACCACCTCGATGCCCGTCATCGCCAGCAACTGTACGAGCAGTTGCAGCAATGGCGCGGCGGCCTGCTGGCGATCAGCCATGACCGCGAGCTGCTGGGCCGCATGCAGCAGATTGTCGAACTCGATGGGCGTGGCCTACATCGCTATGGCGGCGCGTGGCAGCACTATGCCGAAGTGCGCGCCGCCGAACGCGAAGCCGCCGCCGCCCAGCTCGACCATGCACGCGCCCAGCACCGACAGCAGCAACGCAGCGCGCGCGAACAGCACGAACGCCAACAGCAACGCCAGGTACGTGGCACCCGAGATGCAAAGCAGGCCAACCAGGCACCGATCCTGCTCGGCCGGCAGAAGCAGCGTGCCGAAGCCAGTCACGGGCGCGCGCAGCAGGTGCAGTCAGAACGCCTGCAGGCCAGTGCAGAGCAGCTGCGTGCAGCGGCATCCGCGGTTCATGCGGCACCGGAGCTGGCGCTGTTTGCCGGTGCGGGGGAACGTGGCAGCACGCGCCTGCTGCAGGCCGAGGCCTTGGTGCTGCCGCATGGCTGCAGTGCCCCGTTGCAGCTGGAGATCCGTCGCGGCCAGCGCATCGCCGTGGTCGGTGACAACGGCAGTGGCAAATCCACCCTGCTGCGTGTGCTGGCCGGCCAGCTGCGAGCGCGCGATGGCACGGTGCAACGCCACGCGCCACTGGCGCTGCTCGACCAGCAACTGCTGGGATTGTCCGGCGAGCACAGCATCCTCGATAGCGTACAGGCCGCCAATCCGGGTGCGGACCCGGGCGAACTGCGCACCCGGCTCGCGCTGCTGGGACTGGATGCGCAGCGCATCCAGCGCCCCGCCAGCAGCCTCAGCGATGGCGAACGGGTGAAAGGCGCACTGGCCAGCGTGTTGTACGCCGATCCCGCGCCGCAGCTGTTGCTGCTGGACGAGCCCGGCAATGCACTGGACCTAAGCGCATTGCAGGCACTGGAAGAACTGCTGGCGGCATGGCCGGGTGCCTTGATGATGGTCAGCCACGACCTGCATCTGCTGCAGGCATTGCGGCCGACGCAGGTATTGCAGGTCACCGCCAACAGCTGGCAATGGCGCGACAGTCTGTAGAGTCGAGCCATGCTCGACTCCGCCATGCATCCATCCACGCATGACGTATCGACCAGGGGTAGTGCCGGCCGCTGGCCGGCAACCCATGGATCATCAATGCACCGTCAACGCTTCCACACAGGGAACGCCTGCGGCAACTGGTGCCACAACAATGGCCCCGCACGCAGCTCCTGGTCGTTGAGCAGGCACGCATCCAGCTCCGCACGCACCGCGCGCTCGTCCATGTGCACACCAATCACCACCAGCTCCTGGCGGCGATCACCCCACAGTGGGTGCCACAGCCGCTGCATCGCCGTGTGCGCGGCCGAATCCGGGAATTCCTCAAGCCCCGGCAGCGGCGCGCTCCAGCAATCGGCCTGCTGCCGCGCCCATCCCAGGTCGCTGTAAGGCAACGGCGTCGGCGGCAACAACGGTGTGGTGTCTTCCAGCCCAGCCCGCACGCGGTCGCGCGCGGCATACCAGAAGCCCGCCGCCTGCGTGCGCGTCGCCGCGCCCACGGTGTTCAGTTCACCTACCCAATCCATGCGGTTGGCCAGCCAGAACCAGCCCTTGCTGCGGATCACGCCGGGCATACCCGACTGCAGCGCGCGGGCGAATCGCGCGGGGTGGAACGGACGACGCGAGCGGTAGACGAAGCTGCCGATGCCGTACTCCTCGGTCTCCGGCGTGTGCTCACCACGCAGCTCCTTCACCCAACCCGGCGCGCGTTGCGCACGCTCCATGTCGAAGCGGCCGGTATCCAGCAGCTCGGCCAGAGGCACGTCGCCGAAGCTGGACAGCAGCAGCTTGGCGTCGCGGTTCAAGCCACGCAGTACTGCCAGCGTGTCCTGCAGCACCTCGTCGTCCACCTGGTCGACCTTGCTGACCACGATCACGTCGGCGAACTCGACCTGCTCGCACAGCAGGTCGACCACACCTCGGTCGTCATCCGGCCCGGCCTGCTGGCCACGCTCGGCCAGCCGCAGGGTCGAACCGAAGTCGGCAAGGAACGCGCTGCCGTCGACCACCGTCACCATCGTGTCCAGGCGCGCGATGTCACTCAGGCTGAAGCCGTGCTCGTCGCGTACCGCGAAGGTGGCGGCCACCGGCATCGGTTCGCCGATCCCGGTCGATTCGATCAACAGATAGTCATAGCGGCCGGCATCGGCCAGGCGCCGGACTTCCTGCAACAGGTCATCGCGCAGCGTGCAGCAGATGCAGCCGTTACTGAACTCCACCAGCGTCTCTTCAGTGCGGCGCAGCTCGGCGCCGCCTTCGCGCACCAGCTGCGCATCGATGTTGACCTCGCTCATGTCGTTGACGATGACGGCCACACGCAGGCCCTCGCGGTTGCGCAGGATCTGGTTGAGCAGGGTGGTCTTGCCGGCCCCCAGGAAGCCGGACAGCACGGTGACCGGAAGGCGACGGTCGGCGCGGGAAACAGTGTTCATGTCGGAGCGGGTTGGCTGCGGAACGGAAATGTTACTGTATAACAATTGTCGCGCAAGGAACCTCCCCCGATGAAGTCGCCTTCTGCCGCCCTGCTTGATGCCGGCGCGGTCGCCCTGTCCAGCCTGTGCCTGCTGCATTGCCTGGCGCTGCCCCTGCTTGCCGCCGCGCTGCCGCTGTTCGGCACCTGGGCCGAAGCGGAATGGGTGCACCTGCTGTTCGTGGCCATCGCCCTGCCGCTGACCGGCTACGCGCTGTGGCGGGCCGAGCGCCGTCACCCGCTGCCGGTACTGGCCTGGGCCACCGCCGGCGTGGGTCTAGGCCTGCTGCTGGCCGGCGCGCTCGCGCTGCCAACTCATGCCTGGGAAACACCGATGACCGTCACCGGCAGCCTGCTGCTGGCCGCCACGCATATCTGGAACGCGCGGCACCGGCACGGGTAGTGCTGGCCGCTGGCCGGCACTACCCCTGCTATTTGCCGTAGCGGCGCAGCAGCTCCACCAGCACTTCGGCCTCGGCGGCCCGCTGCTGTGGGTCGTCGGCACCCACCACGTGTTCCTGCAGGTGCTCGTGCAGCAGCTCCATCAGCAGGCTGTGGGCTGCACCGCGCACGGCGGCGACCTGCACCAGCACGTCCGCGCAGTCACCCGCTTCCCCCTCGGGGGTGTCCAGCGCCTGCTCCAACGCCGCCACCTGACCCGCGATACGGCGTACCCGTGTCAGCAGCTGCTTTCGATTCTTGTGTACATGGGCCATGGCGGGATCATATACCCTATGGGGGTATCCACTCCAGCTCCCACCGCCATGCAATTGGACGCCCTCGCCGCCGCCCGCCGCCACGAACACCGCTTCGACGATGGCAACCCGCTGGCCGAACGCAATACCCGCCGCGCCCTGTGGCTCACCGTCGCCATGATGCTGGTAGAGATCGTCGGCGGCTGGTGGTTCAACTCCATGGCCGTGCTCGCCGACGGCTGGCACATGAGTTCGCACGCGCTGGCGCTGGGCCTCTCGGTGTTCGCCTACCGCTGTGCGCGGCGCTACGCACACGATCCGCGCTTCGCCTTCGGCACCTGGAAGATCGAGATCCTGGCCGGCTACACCAGCGCCATCGCCCTGCTTGGCGTCGCCGCATTGATGGCCGTGCAATCGCTGGAACGGCTGTGGGTGCCCGCCCCCATCCACTACAACGAAGCCATCGCCATCGCTGCGGTGGGCCTGGGCGTGAACCTGCTCTGCGCATGGTGGCTGCACGACAGCCCGGGCCACGCGCATCATCACCACGGGCATGACCATGGCCATCATCACGGGCATGACCACGAACACCACGATCACGGCCATGCACACGGTCACGACCTCAACCTGCGCTCGGCCTACGTGCACGTGCTGGCCGACGCCGCCACCTCGGTACTGGCCATCGTCGCCCTGCTCGGCGGCAAGCTGCTCGGCCTGACCTGGCTGGACCCGGTGATGGGCCTGGTCGGCGCCGTGCTGGTTACTGTCTGGGCGATCGGCCTGCTGCGTGACAGTGGTCGTATCCTGCTCGACGCGCAGATGGATGCACCGGTGGTGGCCGAAGTCCGCCAAGTGATCGAACAGGGTCCGTGGCCGGCACGTCTGGCGGACCTGCACGTCTGGCAAGTGGGTCGCGGCAAGTACGCGGTCAGCGCCAGCGTGGTCACCAGCGACGTCAGTCTGGATGCCGATACCGTGCGCAACGCGCTGGCGATTCATGAGGAGCTGGTGCACGTGACGGTGGAGATTCACCGCAGCGCATGATCCACGCCGGGTAGTGCCGGTCGCTGGCCGGCAACCTCATGAACGACGGATGCACCCTGTTGGTGCCGGCCAGCGGCCGGCACTACCGCTAGAGCTTCAACATCATCCGCAGCAGGTACATCAGCAGCGGCAGCGCGCTCAGCACCGCGCCGGCAATGCCGATCCACGGCCAGCGCTCACCGCGCACGCGCGAAGCTACTGCCAAGCCACCGCCCACCAGTGCCGCGCCCAGCACGCCCACGCCCAGCCCCGCCGCCAGGCTGTTGTCTCCCGCCGCCTGCGCCGCCAGCGTGCCCGCGCCCCAGCCCACCACGATCCCCAGCCAACTGGCCACGCCGCACCACGGTGCCTTGCCCTGCGCCATCCGAAAACCCCTTTGCGCTTGCCGAATTTCTGTACGGACCGTGCCCGTGTGCTGCCTACACTAGCCGCACCTGCCCCGTCGGGACATCCCATGCGCACGCTCCGCCTGCTGCTGCCCGGTGCACTCCTGCTGCTCACTGCCTGTAACGGTGACGCCGGGCTTCCCTTCTCCGCCGACCCACTGCAGGGCTGCTTCGCCACCAGCGCGCGCAAACCGGCCGACTTCCGCATCGAGAAGGAAGGCGGCCAGTACTTCGTCTCCTTCAGCCGCGGCGACCAGTGGCAGCGCGAGCCGAATGCCCTGCACAAGGCCACCCGCAGTGAAATCAGCCGCTACTTCCGCGACGACGCCGAACAGATCGATAGCGCGTTGATCCGCATGGCCGGTGGCTTCGGTATCTTCCACTTCAACAAGGGCGCGATGTTGAAGGGCAAGGCCGGCGACAGTGACTACATGGCCTTGATGCTGATCGGGGCCGGGCCGGTGTATGCGGTGAAGTGCCCGTAAGACGCAATGATTCTGATGGCGGCGCAGGGCACTATGGGTACAACCTGTCTTCTTTGAGGAGCGATGCCAATGCTGCTGTTTCTGCTGCTTGCGGTAAGCGCGCCGAAGACCCAGGGCGCCTATGACGAAGTCCGGCAACTGCCCGATGGCCAGACCCTGATCATGCGCACACTTGACTGGGATCTCGGTGATGGTCGCCATGAGCGCGTTACCGTGCATTGGCTGCTGCAGGAAGACGGCAGCCTGCGCTATGACTTTGATCGGCAGCCAACGGAAACCCAGGAGGTCCATCGTCGGTCGTGCGCGCTGCAGGGCATGCAGCCATCGCGTGGCGTCGGCATGATCTCTGGGGAAGGAGCCACGCACGGCTTCAGCTGTACCAGCGGTAGCGTCGGGCCTACGCTCGACTCCTCCCTGCCTGCATCCACGCATGGCGTGGATCTACTTTGACATCGGCTTGGCTCTACAACAGCTGCGGTACCATGCCCTCCCCCGAACCGCCCCGGTACCCGCCGTGCCCCATTACACCGGCCCCCTGCTGACCCGCGACAGCGCTGACACCCTGCGCCGTGCCCATGACAAGGGCGCTGCCGACTGGCAGGGATCGCTCGACCTGGGCCGGAGCCAGGACACCGTGGCCCTGAACACCGACGGCTTCCACTTCCGTGGCCAGGCCTACCCGTGGCCGGGCAAGCTGAAGGACCGCACGCTGTACTTCTGGGACGGCGGGGACTTCGCGCCAATCTCGCGCTACAGCGGCTCGCTGATCAAGCTGGTACCGACCGAATGGGGCGCACCGACCTTCGAGATCGACGGCATCAAGATGCTGCCCAGCTCGAAGCTGTCACCGTTCGAGGACGCGCGCCGCAAGGTCGAGCTGGTCGCCCCGGCCGGCAAGATCATCCTCGATACCTGCGGCGGCCTGGGCTACTTCGCCGCCTGCGCGCTCGAAGCCGGTGTGGGCCAGATCCGCTCGTTCGAGAAGAATGCCGACGTGATGTGGCTGCGCACGCTCAACCCGTGGTCGCCGGATCCGGACTCGGCCTCCGCCGGTGGCCGCCTGCAGTTCAGGCATGGCGATGTCTCGCAGCAGATCGAACAGGTGGCCAGCAGCAGCGTCGACGCGATACTGCACGACCCGCCGCGCTTCGGCATCGCCGGCGAACTGTACTCGCAGGTATTCTACGACCACCTCGCCCGCGTCATCCGCAAGGGCGGGCGTCTGTTCCACTACACCGGTGCGCCGAACAAGCTGACCAGCGGACGCGATGTCCCACGCGAAGTCGCCAAGCGCCTGGAAAAGGCCGGTTTCAAGGCCGAACTGGCGCTGGACGGTGTGCTGGCCGTCAAGCGCTGAGGCTCACTCCGAATCCACCTTCGCCAGCTTCATCACCCACGCCGGCACCACCGGTTCACCGGCGTAGAAGTCTTTCGGCTTCTTCTCGGCCATCGCCCAACGGTGCAGCCAGCTCGGACCGTAGCGACCGCTGTAGCCCTCGGCGCCACGCGCGTAAGCAGGATCGCGCATCGCGTCCTCCAGCGAGATGAAGCGGTACCCGCGCCGCTTCGTCGCCGCCACCAGTTCGGCAAACGTGGCTGCATTGAGTTCGTTGGCATGCATCAGCCAGACCTGCGGCAGCGCATGGCCCAGCAGCGCCTGCGACTGCTTCTCGTAGTAGTCCAACTTGTTCAGCATGTAGGGCACATAGCCCTTGCGCAGCTGTGCCAGCGTCGCCTCGCGCTCGGGTGAGTCAGGCTGTTCGTTCATCACGTTGGCATAGGCGAACGCCCAGACCCACTCGCCGTTGTCGACCGTCACCGGGGCCACGCGGTAGCCGTGCTCCTTGAAGAACACATCCATCTCCGCGCGTTCTTCCGGCGTGCGCCCGGCACGTAGATAGGGATGGCGCATCCATTGCGGTTTCAGGCCGCGCTCGGCCAGCAACGGCCGCAGCACCGTCTCGCCACGCAGAAAATCCTGCTGGAACGCAGGTACTCCCTTGGCATTCAGATCCATGTGCGAGTACGTGTGGTTGCCCAGCGCGTAGCCGGCGTCCAGCCAGTCGCGCAACATCTGCACCCGCGCCGGCTGCACCTGCCCGTCGATCTCGAGCTTGTTCTCGTTGACGAAGCCGACCACCGGCACGCCCGCCTGGCGCAGCTGCGCCATCAGCGCTTCATGACGTGCCTGCAGGTCCGGCGGCACGATCTCATCCACCCGTGCCCACGGCAGGTCGTCGATGGTCACCGCAATCCGGCGGTCCACTTCGGCGGCGTGTACCCCCAACGAACACAGCAGCAACGGCACAGCACGCAGCAACCAACGCATCGGCACATCCTTGCAGGAGCGAAGTGCTGACTTTAGCGCGATTGCGGGCGCGTGGTTGGTCACACACCCGCTATGGGCTGGGCGACGGCACCTGACGTTCGCGCACGATCGCCCGCCACAGCATGAATCCTGCAGTCATCGCCATCAGCATCAACGCGACCAGCACCAGGGCAAGGTCATCAGGGTTGCGCAGCAGCGGCGCATGCTCATGGGTGAGGATCTCGAACACCACCTGCTGCGCCTGCGCCAGCGGCAACCTGCCCTGCTCACCCAGCTCAACCATGCACGCCGCAGGAGACAGTGTGGCTACGCTGGTCCATGCCGTGTCGTACAGACGCAGCGCCCAACTGGCCAACGCCAGTATCACGCCATGCAGTGCCATCATTCCCCAGTTGGCCAGGCGCAGTCTCCCCGGCAGGCGCCCGAGCCGATAGAGACTGATCGACATCGCGCCCAGCATGGCCAGCACCACGCCGGCCAGCGGAATCCAATGCAACGGCTGCCAAGGCTCAAGCGCCAGCGAACGGGCCATCAACTGCTCCGCCACCTGCATGCGTGCCACCGGATCCGGGCCTCCGCAGGTTTCATCCACCGGCTCCAGCAGCAGATCCACGCGGTAGTGGAAGAAGCCGGCTGCCAGCGCCATCGACAGCAGCGCCACCACCTGCAGCACCATCAGGATCGGGCCGGGACCACAGATACGACAGAAGCGGGTAGCAGCAGAGACCATCGGTTCATCCGTGACAACAAAGGACCATCCTAACCAAGCGCCCTGTGCCTGTCGGCTGGCGGATACGACAACCGGCACGCGGTCCCGGTAGGATGTGGATGAGCATGGATGGTCGTCTGTAGAGGTGTTGTGGATGGTCACGCTGTATCTGTGGGTGCGAACGCTGCTTCCGCTGTTGGCGTTCGTGATCGCGTGGATGCTGCTGTCGCGCCTGATCAAGGCCCGCGCAGCGCGCCTTCCACGGGTTCCTTTGAACCTGCCCGAGCACAGCAGCAGCCCGCGCCGGAAGGACCGGCGCATCTACGCGCGCAAGCTGTGGCGCAAACCGGGCCTGCGCATCGCAACTCGCCCGGCCACCGCGCCGCACAGCTGGAACCTCGCGGCAGTGCTCGTTTCGCTCTCCGCATTGATCACCGCCGTGCTCGTCATGCCGGATGGTGCGCGCTTCCAGGTCATGGTCGAGAGCATCACCGGCTACACGGCCACGATTGCTGAAGTACATGTACCCGCTGCCAGACAGCCTCTCGTGCTGCAGGCGTGGCAGCCAGCACTGGCGCAGTTGTCGCGACCGGTAACAATGCGCTACCCGATCGGGCGCACCGGCGGCGAGCATGATGCACGGGCCATGCTACCGGTGCAGGTGAGGCATCATGGTGACCGGCTGCAGGTGGCTACGGCCGTGCCGGTGGACGCCGAGCAGCTTCGCGCAGAGCTTGCGCGCTTGGCGGGAATGTCGATTGAAGCAATCACGGTTCGAAATATGAAGGTTGCCCCGTGGTTGGAATCGGGTTGGATGCCAGTGCCCGAACAGTAGAGCCGATCCCATGCTCGGCTGCTGTTGCAGTAGATCCACGCCATGCGTTGATGGATGCAGAGCGGAGCCGAGCATGGCTCGGCACTACAGATCAGGATCCCCGCGGCAGCTTCGCCGCCCACATGTTGTCCACCAGGTTCGGGTAGCGCCGCCCGTTCTCTTCCGCACGCTGCCGCGCCGCCTCCTTCTGGGCGGCCGACAGCGGTTGCGATGTCTGGCCCTTGGGGTTGGGCTTCTTCCACGGCGGTGTCTTCGGTTCGCGCATCGAGGAAGCTTACCGTTTCAGGAAGTTCAGCAGTGCCAGATTGAAGTGATCAGCATGACTGGTGTTGCAGCCATGCGGCGCTCCTTTCAAGATCACCACTTCGCTGCCGGCAATCGCCTGATGGGTACGTTCGCCAGAACCCTCGAACGGCACGATGGCATCGCTGTCACCGTGCAGGATCAAGGTTGGTACCGTGATCTTCTTCAGGTCTTCGCGGAAGTCGGTGGTAGCAAACGCCTTCATGCACCCCAGCGCTGCGTTCTGGTCGGATTGATGGCACAGCGCGATCGCCGCCTGACGCGTCTCTTCGGTCACCATCAACTGGCCATTGGCGCTGAAGAAGTCGCGGGTAAAGCCATCGAAGAACGCCTCGCGATCCTTGTCCAGACCGCTGCGCATTTCATCGGCCTTTTCCTGGGTGAGCGGCCCTTCCGGATTGTCGTCACTGCGCAGCAGATACGGCGGCACCGCAGCAGCAAACACCACGCTGTGCAGGCGATCCTGCCCGTGATTGGCCACATAGCGCGCCACCTCACCGCCGCCCATCGAGAAACCGACCAGGGTGACGTCGCGCAGGTCACGCTCCTCGATCAACCCGGCCAGGTCCGCCGCCAGCGTGTCGTAGTCGTAGCCCTCGGCCGGCTTGTCGGAACGCCCGAATCCGCGCCGGTCGTAGCTGATCACCCGGTGCTGGGCATCGCGCAGGATCGACACCTGCGTCTTCCAGGCATCGGCGGACAGCGGCCAGCCGTGGATCAGGATGACCGGGCGACCGTCGCCACCGGTGTCTTCAACGTGCAGGCGGATGCGGGAAGCAGGCATGGGAGCTCCTGTGGAAGGGGAGGCTTTCAGACTAGTGGCGGGCCCCTATCGCGACCGTGATGGAATCGCCGGTCGCCATGACATCGCCTGCACAGGCGACGCCGCCTGGGTCGGGCCGCCAATGCGGGCATTCGCTCCGCGGAAAGCTCGTTTCGTCGCAGGTCGGCTGCAGCGGCCCAGATGCCATGCGAGCCTGCGTGAACCATCCCCGGGAGTTTCGCCATGCTGCTGCTCACCCTGCCCCTGCTCGCCGCCGGTCTCGCTGCCGCACCGTCGCCCGCCGATGACCTGCGCCAACAGATCCGCCAGGCCGACACCCAGCTCTTTGCTGTGGCCTTCGAGGCCTGCGATGCCGACAAGGCCGCCGCGATGACCACCGAAGACATGGAGTTCTTCCATGACAAGGACGGCAAGTCAGCCAGCAACCGCGAGGACTTCCGCCGCAGCGTGGCCACCATGTGCAGCAATGCGCGCAAGGGCGGCTGGAGCCTGCGCCGTGAGCTGGTGGAACCTTCGCTGCAGGTGTTCCCGTTGCACGACGAGCGGGCACTGGAGATCGGCGACCACCGCTTCCATGAACGCGGCAAGGACGGCGTGGAGCGGTGGGTGGGCCAGGCCCGCTTCATCCAGGTCTGGCGCCGCGTGGACGGGCGCTGGTTGGCCGAGCGGGTGATCAGCTACGACCATCGGCCGGCGGACTGACCCCTCGGGCGCGCTTCACGGGCCGGATCTATACTGACCGGGCCCACCACGACCCACCGCTAACGCTCGATCGCCATGGCAGAGATCACCCCCAACCACCCCGACTACGGCCTCAACCAGCAGGTCCGCCAAGGCGTGGCCGCGCTGGACGCCCAGCACGGCCGTCCGTTCGACCAGACCAGCGAACGCCTGACTGCCAGCCTGACCGTGCTCGCCCGCGAACAGGGCCTGCAGCAGGTCGACCATGTGCTGGTCAGCAACGCCACGGCCAACCAGCCGGCCGGGCACAGCATCTTCGTGGTGCAGGGCGACCCGGCCAATCCGGCGCACCTGCGCGCGATGATGTCGACCGCTGTGGCGGCGCAGACGCCGGTGGAGCAATCGATGCAGAAGCTGGGGCTGGGTATGCCGCAGCAGGTCGAGGCTCAGGCGCAGGAGATGCAGAATCCCGCGCCGCGGATGGGGTAAGCAGGCGCGGAGGCTGTTTTGGCGCCCGGCTACTGAAACCGGAGGGTGTACAACCCCTCGCGCTTCAGGACGTCCTTCGCTTTACGCACGTATTCCATCACATCCAATTCGTAAGTCTGCAGGAACTGCTTTTCATTCCTCTCCGGAAGCAACCTTCTTGTCTGTGCCAGAAGGAATGCCTCGTGATCCTTCTTGATGTTCATGGAGGCCACCGCTCCATGCACCTTCAGCAGCTCCAGCACGCACACATGGAAAACCTGTGGCCTGCATTCTGAGATGAACTCCTCAATGGACATCTTCGGGTCGACGAAGTACGGCTTGAACCGTTTGAAGAGTCCCTTCCTTGCGCCGTCCTCCAGATTCTTGATGTAGGCATCCAGCGGAACGTCGATGTTGGAGAGGTCATGGATGTACTGGTTCCTGATCTCTGCAACGGCCTTGAACATCGATTTCTGTTCGCTGTCGATGATGTTCATCTTGCGCAGAAAGTTGATCCTCACTTCCTGCGGAAGATTGCTGATCACTTCGAGTATCAGCGGCTCGCGCAGGGCATCGACGACAGCCCGCGTGAAGACCGCCTCGACGAGCTGCGCCAGCTTCGAGATGAAGCTCCACGAGTCCTCCTCTTTGTAGAGTGCCACGGCGAATCCCTTCGGTATCGCCAACTCTTTGTTCAGCCTCTCAAATGCCAGCTCGACGAACGCGGTATACGTACTCATTGGATAAGCCTCCCCTGGAAGGCTGATGACGCTACATGTACTACCCCACCGCAACAAGCGGCCTCCCTGCTTTTGCAACACTTCCTAGTCCAGCGTCATGCAATCCGCATCAATAGAAAAGGCCCGCTCCACGACCGACGGCCGAGGACGCGGGCCCGTTCAATCCAGCGCGAACGTTACAGCTGAATCCGCGCCACGCTCTCGTCAGCGCCCTTGTCGTCCTTCTCGCCGTTCTTGATGCTCACGAACAACACGTTGTTCTTCGCATCCAGCGCCAGGCTGTTCGGGTGGGTCGGCACCGTGTAGGTCGCCACCTTCTGGTAGCTGTCGCTGTTGTAGGCCGTCACCGTACCGGCTTCGCGATTGGTCACGTACAGGCGCTTGCGCGGTGCGTCCAGCAGGATGCCCAGCGGACCGGCATCGGTCGGGATGCTGGCCAGTTCCTTGCCGGTGCTGCGGTCGAGAACCAGCACGCGCTGGCCCGGGTGCTTGCTGACCAGGCCGCTGCTCTTGGCCTGGTAGCCACGCAGGAATTCCGAGCCCTGGTCGGTCACGAACAGGCGCTTGCCGGCCGGGTCCAGGGCGATGTTCATCGGCTGCTCGGCGGCGATCTTGTGCTGCGCCACCACCTTGTTCGAATCGGTACCCACCACCACCAGATCGGCCAGCAGGTTGCTGGTGTAGACGCGCTTGTTGGCCGCATCCAGCGCCAGGCCCGGCGCCTTGGCATTGCCCAGGCCATCAATGGTGTTGATCACCTTCAGCGTGTTCGTATCGATCACGAACAGCACGCTGCTCACGTCCGGCTGGCTGCTGTGGCCGGTCACGTACAGGCGGTTGGCGGCGCTGTCGACCACCAGCTCGCGCAGGTCGTGCGTGTAGGCGGCCTTGCCGTCCTTGCCGGTCTTCTTCTCCATCAGCTGGATGGTGCCGACGGCCTTGTTCTGCGCGGTGTCGACCACGGTCACCGACAGGTCCACGGTGTTGCCCACGTACAGGCGGTTGTGGGCGTCATCCAGCACCACGCCGAAGGCTTTGCGCTCCAGCGGAATACGGGTTTCCACGGCCAGCGTGGCCGGGTTCAGGCGCAGCACCTGAGCCGGGCCGGCGTCATCGCCGAAGCCACCGGACGAGGCCACGAACACGGCGTTCTGCTTCGGGCTGTAGGCCAGCTCGTACAGGCCCTTGGCCACGGCCTGGCGCTGCACAGAGGCGGTGGCACTGGCGGCGGGTGCGTTGTCGGCGAACGCGGAGGGCACGCCGAGGCTGAGCGAAACGGCAACGGCCAGGGCGGCCGAGCGGAAGAGAGGATTACGGAACATGCGAGCGTCCTTGAATGGGCACGGGAGGGTGTCCTGGCTCGCTGGGCCGTTCTACGACGGCCCGACCTGCATCTGTCTGCGCGGGGTGGGCTGGCTGGGTAGCGGGAGAATGGTAGCAGGTGGGGGGCGTGGCGTGCGCCGGCGCGCGTATGGCAGGCGTGCGGATTACTGCTCTTTCAAGCGCAGCGAATCGGCCACATCGGTCTTGGCCGCCACCTCGGTGGCGATGCTGGCGCGACGGTGCCCCGGGTCGTTGCGATCGCCCTGCACGATGAAGATGCTCTCGGCGGCATGACTGCTTTGGGTCGGCTGGCTGAGCAGCACGTGGTCCACCCGCGAAAGATTGTTCTGCTTGGCCAGCACCAGCAGGCTGGCGCTGATGCGCTGGCTGGCGGCATCGAACGGGCGGCCATGCGCGGCGTCCAGCTCAGCCACTTTCTGAATCAGCTGCGCGAACAGGCGATGGTCCGGATGCGAAGGGTCCAGCAGCGTGCCGGCCACTTCAATCGGCGTCGGCGGCGGCTCATCGCTGGCGCGGTCGCTCTGGCGATGGTGTTCGGCCTCGCGCTCGGGCATCGCATGGTGGGTTTCGGCATTCAGATCGCTGCCCGGGAACGGCGCAGCAATGCACTGGATTTCCGGCAGGTTGAACAGCACCGCGAACTCGCCCAGGTTGCTGCCGCCGTCCAGCGGCGCCGGCAGCGGATGCAGGCCAGCGTAGTGCAGCGCTGCCCAGACGAAATCGCTGCAGCGGTTGATGGTGGCCGGGCGATCCACATCGAATTCGAACTCGGCCGGTTCCTCGGCGAAATCACGCAGGCAACCGTAGTGCTCCTCGGTGATTTCCAGAGTGCGACTGTAATACGGGTCCAGATGCTCATCGGCATCGTCGTGGCGCACCTGCGCGTACTGCACGCCGGTGTGGGTATCGCCCAGCACCTGGCGCGGCGGTGCGAAGCCGTAGCTGTGGGCCTCGTCGTCTGCCGCCACCTGCAGGAACATATGGCCGCGCGGCGAGATGCCTCCGCTATTCAGCGGGGTGCCGGGTGCGGCCAGGTACAGCGTTGCGGTGTAGCGTGTTGCCTGCTCCATGCCTGTTCAGCCTTGATGGGTGCTGCGGTCCTGGCCGGATGATGGCATAGGTGGGATGGGGGGCAGGTGGAGAGGCCCAAGCTGCGGGATCGGCTTTCTGAATGTGTGAACCAGCATGCCCCCCCCCCCCCCCCCCCGCGGGGGGGGGGGTTGGGCCCCCCCCCCTATAGGGGCTGGCCCCCCCCCAGGGACTTGCTGATGAAAGACTCTTGGACGCACGTTCCTGACTTCAGATCGATGAGTTCCTGCGCTCTCCGTGACAATACTCATGTCGCTGGGAGTCGGATTCATCCTGCCCATTCAGCCACCTGGCAGATAGGCAGCCATTAAGAGCTGGACTGAACGAAACCGCGAAACTCAACTTTCGACCAACAAGGTCTTCCAGGGAAGAACCATGCCTATCCGATTCATGCCAGTCGAGAACACCGCGTTTGACCCGGAAAGCGGTGTGACCATTTCCTTCCCGAGAATGCTGCCAGCAACCGGGCGAGATGGGAGCGACGAGATTGAGTACCAATACATGTTCCGTCGCAATGAAAATCAAGTTGGCGCGACAGGATTCTTTGGCACCAGGCAGGTCGTCGAACAGCATGGACGTCGCGAAGTTCGCTACACGCTGGAATTGAGTCCGCACCAGGTTCTCGAGTCCATCCTTAGGCTGCAGAAGACATTGGGAAACTCCGAGGAAAAGTACTCCTTCATCTGCAGTGTTGCGGAGGGGCTCGTGAATGTATTTTCCGGCCAGGTCAACAACCCGGAGAGTCGCCGCTATGTGGCCTTGGCCAAGGTTGATGAGCTGGTCCGGCTGGGAGCGTCACCACCTGAGAGCTATACGGACTTGCCGAATGACTGGGTCATTCTTGCAGAGCTTCACGTTCCTGCCGGTGTTCCTTGAGGTGATACGCGGTGCCTACGTTCTCGTTTGATGACTTTGCGCTTACGACGTTGAATCCCGCAACGAATGCGGGGGACGGCAGCCTGCTATCTGACCAACAGAAGGCAGTCGTTCTTGACTACCTGAAATCCCCGGGCTCGGGACCCGACACGCTTACAAGCTACGAGGATTTTCTCAAGCAGAAGATTGCTAGTCATCCGCCGAAGCTTCCGCCAAGCATTGATTACGTCGCTTTCTCAGGGAAGGACCGAGCTGGCGCCTCCAACTTCCTGAGTGCCGTCGCGTATGTGGAAGACGCGGACTACAAAGCTGGGATTATTGGCAACACGCCATGGGGAAAATACATCACCGATGCCGGAGATCGCCCCTCCCAGCACCCAGACTTCCTAGCGATTACGGATAAGTTTGAGAGCTTCATGAAGACCCAGGGCTTCGTTCCCTTGGGCGATTACAAAGGCGCGCTCCAGGACATGATGTGGAACGCCGGCAGTTCCCAGTTCCTCGAAAACGCCATCTCCACAGGCAAGCCGCTTGTCGCCTTCGTAGATGGGGCGCCCGCCAATCGTGGGTTCAGCAACTTCGAACTGCCCACCGCGCTCGAACACCCGCAACTCCGCATCAACGGCTACCCCATAAGCGCCTTCGGGCCCGAGCCACTGGCCTTCGCAAGCCAGTCCGCCGCTGAGTACCAGGCGCTTGAGCGCAGCCTCGCGCAGCATGCCACCACCAACAGCGCACACCCCGTCGACGTCGCGCAGGTGCGCCTGCATCTCAAACCCATCGATGGCTATGACGCTGTCAGCAAGACGCTCTTCGAACGACCGCTGCACGACTACAGCGCATTGAACCTGAGCGAGATGTCGACCACCCGCGCGAACTGGGTCGCAGCGCATGCCAACCTGGGCAAAGGGCCACGCCTGTTCGCTGATCTGCCCGAACCACCATCACACGCGCCCCTGCAGCCGGGAGCTCCACGCGGCCCTCCCCAAGCGGCAGCCGTTGCCGAAGCAGTGGCCGACGTTGCACCGCATGGCATGCACGCCGGAATCAACCCTGCCATCAAGGTTGCCGGCGTTGCGGGTGTCGCCCTGTTGGCGCACGACTTCGCCACCTCCGGGCACAAGTGGATTGAACTGAACTCGCAGGGCAATGCCGCAGGCGCAGGTTCCACCGCTGCACACTTCGTCGGCCGCAACGTCGGCGGCGCAGTGGGTGGCTTTCTTGGCGGCGCTGGTGTCGGCTTCGCTTCGGGCTCGTGGACAGGGCCCGGCGCCATTGCGACGGGTATCGGTGGCGGCGTTCTGGGTGCGTACCTCGGCGAACGCTGGGCCGAGCAGAAGGACATCGAACGCGTCTACTCCCAGGTTGACCCGATGGGACGCACCTGGACACGCGACCCGGCCGACCCCAATGGGCGATGGCTGCGAGCCGGTGAACAGCAGCAGGTCCAGAGCAGCGACCTCGGCACCGGCGTAGAAGTCCGCCCGGTGCAGACGGCACAGGGTGACGACGTCACCTTCCGCACCAACTACGTTGCCACCGGCACATTGGAGCGCCAGTTGAACTGGCAGGCGGCTCGGGCCTCGTATGAGTTGGGCCTGTCGAACCCGCCACCACCACAGAACCCCTACCGGGTGAACGCCAATGGCTTGGCCGAGCCTGCGCAAGGTGCCTTCGAAACCGATCGCGCCTTTGTACGCGATTCCAGCTCGGGGCAATGGGAACTGGAAATCAAGGAGATGGTGGATGGGCGAGTGCCCAACAGCCGCCACCTGCCGGTCTCTGCGGAGCAGGCACAGGCGCTCGATGAACAGTCACGCACGGTCATCGCCCAGAACGCGTCAAACACCAAAGCCGCGATGGCTGCGCGCTACATGGTTGCCCACGAGCAAGGGCGATGGAACGACTTCGGCGACGCAAACAATCCATCTGTTCCCCGCGCCATCCAGGATGCGGAAGCCAGCGCCAACACGCTGAACGCGAGCGACGGCAGCGCCTACACACGGCAGGCGGACGGCAAATGGGTCAGCAAGGGCATGATCTTTGACAGCACCGCCAACCGGAACCTGAGCGACGAACTGGAGATCACCTGGCAAAGCCAGAATGAAGGTATCGCCGGGCTGCACGACATCGCCACACAGCTGAAAGACACCGCGCAGGTTGCACCCGAGGGCATTCGCGGCCAGGTAGATGCGCTGTATGCAAGGCATGGCATCGAACTGACCGAGCAGCAGCTTGCGGCGACAGCCGTCGCTGTGGAGCAGACGCTGAACCTGCAAGGCAGAACAGCCGACGTGGTTCTGGAACTGATGCCAGACCCACGTACCCACGCGCCCGGCCCAGATAGCGCCATCGCCACTTTCGGTGACGCGGGCGGCAACCGGATGGTGCTCACCGGCACCACCACCATTGAAGATATTGCGCGCGCTCAATCGCAGCTTCGGCCCGAAACTTCGCTGGCAGCCCAAGGCGCTACGCCTGCGGATCAGGCGACGACGCCCGACGTGCCCGAGCTACGCATTGCTGCGTTGACTGCCAAGGAGCAGGACGCACATCAGCAAGCCTTGCAGGAGGCCAATCGCCAAGGCAGTGCGACGGTGGATGCGCATCAAGCAGCGTCCGCGGCCGTGCTGCAGACGCGAGGGGTGACGATTGACCCGGTTGAGGCACTGAAGGTCGACACTGACCCGCAACGAGGTGCGGCAACCAACGCTGCCATTGAACCAAGTCGCGATCCAGCTCCGGCGCCCACTCCTGTCATCGCGGCGCCCTCCGTGAAGATTGTTGAGCCAGAGCGCACGCGTCCTTCGCGTGAGAGTGAGCAACGAGTCGAGAGTCGCTCTGAACGGCAAGCCGATTCGGCGCAGCGCACAGAAGAAGCTGCCCAGCGGGATGCTCGGAAGGACGAAGCAGTACCAACCGCACCGGTGGTGAATCCTCAAAGTGCATCGCAGCATGAACCGAATGCAGAGCAGGCCCGTCAGGAGCAGAACGCCTCGGTCGTAAGTACTGCGGCCAGTGCAGGCTCAGCCCAGCCAGCTCAGATGCAGGAGCCGAAGGCTGAGCCCCGCGTGCATCAGGGCAGTGTTGAGCCGCAGCAACTTACCGGCTCATTGCCTGCGCAGCCGACCACCTCTACGACTCAAGACGAAGCAGAGAAGCCGCTGCTGCCATCTAATGAGACCGAGCATGCGCCAGGGGTTACGCAGGACGTCGCGTTGGATCCCCCACTCCCGTCGCCACCGACGCGGGACAATCCAGGGCTGGAACCTGCAAACCCCCGAGCCGCTGACGTTGGCGGAGACGCTACCCATCAGGCAGCGCTTCCCTCCTTCCCTTCAGATGAGGACCGCGACCTCCCTGCGCATGTAACGCCGCCGTCTGCCACTCTGGCGGAAAGCAATCCAATGCAGCCCGGCCATCCCGATCACGCGCTCTATCAGCAGATCCGCGAGGGCGTGGAGGAGCTGGACGCCAAGCATGGCCGCAGCTTCGATGCGACGAGCGAAAGAATGACCGCAAGCCTACTGGTTCTGGCCAAGGACAATGATCTGTCCCACGTTGATCATGTGCTCGTAAGCAACGCCACGGCAACGCATCCCGCCGGCCATACCCTCTTCGTGGTGCAGGGCGAGGCGAACGATCCTGCCCATCTGCGCGCCTCCATGCTAACGGCAGAGGCTGCACAGACGCCTGTGGAGGAATCACTGCTGCAGTTTGATTCGGTCAGCAGGGAGGCGCAGCAGCGCGCACTGGCCAATCAGCAGGAGCAGCAACTGCAGGATGAGCGAGCACAGCAGGATATCCAGGTACGTGCGGCAAGCATTGGGTAAGGGTCAGGTTCGGATGGCCGCGGAACCGGCGGTTGTCCCGTGCTCGTCATTTCATGTCCAGATGGCAACAGCAGAAGCTACCCAGCAACGGCCCCCGTGCCGCCGAAGTAGGCTGTCAGCTAGCTCGGTTGCTTAGACTGTGCATCCGCATGGATGGCCCGGCGTTTCTCTTCATCGAAGAGCAGACAGTCCGCGTACGTCTCGTTGAGCCGCAGTACTTCCTTCTGCAAACCTGGGACGTCGGTCAGGATGGCGAGGTGCTGCCCCGCCATCATCGAAAGGTTGTTGCTCATCCGGATGACGTTGATCGCCAATGGCGCGGGGAAGCCATCGCGGCTCCGGCTCATCGCGTGCACTCCTGCGTGTACGAATGAATTCAGCGGAGCCCAGGCGTGGACCCTCAGCTCGATAAGGTGCGGGAGCAGATTGTCCAGTTCGGATACTTTCGCGAACGCATCCAGCATCTTCGACAGCATCGGCAACCCCTTTTCGCTCGTTCCAGTTTCCGGCGGCAGGGAGAGCAGCTCGACCTGATCGTCGGTTGCACAGTGCAGGATCCAGACGGAACGCGTGAAGGCCTCGTACTGGCAGCGCATCAACGCCATCGCAGAAGGCACCATGCCGGCCTGCAACAGCGTCCGAAGCGCCTCTGCATGCTCGAGGCTCAGCAATGCCGCGTCCATTGACGCCAGCAATCTGGGCGAGTCATCCGCAAGCGGGTGATCCACCGTGGAGAGGATCGCCTGGCGAAGCAGCGCGGATCGATTGAGCAGGTCTTCCATGACGATGACTCCGGATATCGGCGGGGGGAGCATATCCAGCGGAGGGAGCTGTCCGCCAGGGTGCATGTGGGACTGGTCCCGCGCTGTGAGACAGCTCCGGGCGATTCTCCCCTCCCCCACTGGAGGATGACCATGACCAAGATCGACCCCGCATGGCTGAATGCCTTCGACAAGGAGCTCCTCCACCTGTTCGCCATCGACCATAGCGATGCCGGTATGGATGAATGCCTGCTGGGCTGCTACGCAGACCTGCCGCCGCGCGAGGCGGCGTTGGCATTCGGCAGCGACTACGACCTGGAGCGCGACGATGTGCTGTGGCCACGGCCGGGCGCGCCTGTGTGATCCGCGCAGCAGTCCAGCACGCCGGCATTCAAGGCAGGCGATGCCAGGGGATGGCCGCTATGCTGGTAGCGCACCGGAATGGAAACCAAGTATGCCTCGTTTGAACACCCCCCTGGCACTGAACCTCGTTCTGATGCTGCTGGGCGCTACACCTGCCATGGCCATGGCGGCAGACCCGCAGGTTTCCACTGAAGTGTTTGTAGAGGCCGGTGACAACCCCTCCTTCAGGCTGCAGCAGGCACCTGCCATTGAGTATTCAACGGCCCCTGCCACGCCGCCCGATACCTTCCTGCAGGCTCCCATGGCGGTGCTGCTGGTTGCTCAACTGGATGAGCTGGGCCACGTTTCCAACGTGATGGTGGCGCGGTCCAGCGGGCTGCGGGAGATTGATCGTGCGGCCTTTACCGCAGTGGACCAGTGGCGCTTTGATCCGGTCGTGGTTGAGGGTGTCGCGCTGCATGCGCGGGTTCGGGTCCGTCTGACCTTCGCGCCCACGGCCGAGGCGCCGCCCGGCTGAGCCGCTGGTTTAATCTGTCGCGATTGGCACTAGGCCATGGCCCTAGCTGCGGGCATTCCTGCGCTTGGGGCCAATAGCGCCAAGCCCATCAAGACCGTTGCGGCGCAATCGCTTGCCGGCTTAACACCGTGTGCGACAATGCCGAAAGCGTCGGGGCTGGCAATCATCAGTCCTGTGGTTTCTTGGCATTTGGTTGCTGCACGGGTATCTCTTGGCGTGCCACCGGAAAAGGGTGGCGCGGGGTTCGAAAGCCCGTTCAGTAGCCTTGTGTTTTGCGCTTGTCAGCCGGCGTCACCTTGCGTGGCGCCGGCTGGCAATCCGTTCGCGTTCCATGGCGGGCGGTGCGTGGGGGTCTTCGGACCCACCGGCTTGGTTACTGTCCGGCTTTCGAACCACGCATCGTCCGCCGCCTTTAGGTGGCGCTGCTATCTGTCCTGTACGGAGCATTGCCATGAACACATCGGACTTCCGTTCCCTGCACGCGCAGTACGATCCGGTTGAGGCCGAGGCCGAGCGCGAACCTTCCGCCGATCCCAACGCCTTCGTCGCCACGCTGCATCGCATCGGAACCGGTGCAGCTGCGGATGGCCAGCCTTGGCCGGAGCGGCATCAGCTGCCTGGGCGTTGCCTTCAGCTGGCGGATGCGGATTGCGCGCTAGCCGGGCTGCGCGTGGTGGCCGAGCTGATGCTGGCTGCGGAGCGGACACGGCAGAACGGAGCGCCCGAGGAGTACCTCGGGGATCGGGTGATGGAAGGGTTGAAGATGGCGTGTATGGCGTTGACTGCGCAGGTGGCTGAGCGGTTGCAGGTGAGGGAGTAGCGCAGTTGGGCCTGGCTATCTGTCGCCTGGCTGCTGTTCACCCACTCGCTATCGGCGGACCGTTCGCCTTCTGGTCCATCCCCTATCTGCAGAGCGTCCAATGAAGCCTGTGATCTATGGCGCTGTGCTGCTGGCGGCGCTGTCTGCCACGATCGCCAGCCGACATGTGCCCAAGGCAAGCCTGGAACTGCGGACATTTCGGAAGGTGTCCGACGCTGAATTTGTTGTAATGCGCGAGGAAGCCGTTCGACCGGTGCGCGAGGGCCTAGTACAGCATGCGCGGTACTCGGGAGACCGATACTTCGAGGTCAGCTGTGACGGCATACTCGTGATGGTGGATAACTCATTGGAGCAGCTTGTAATCGTGCTGTATGCGAATAGGCAGATTGATGTTCCGTGCGTTGTGCCGCTGCTATCGCATTGGAGTGAGCGGATTGTGGCGGAGTAGTGGTCACTAGTCCTGAGTGCGTGAGCATGCTGGACGAGCTCCCGTCCGGCCTCACCCCCATGAACACCCACGACGCCAGTGATCTGGCCTTCCGGGCGAGTGAGATGCTCCCAACCCCGCCCATCTTCACGCTCATCTTCCTGCTCACGGGGTCGATGAAGTCTGGGTCGACCAAGCTCCATCAAGGCTCTGGCGGCCGCCTGCCCGGCTTGCGTTCTGCGGCCCAAAACAATCGGGCATGATGCCCCAGAAGCTGCCCCCTACGACTCAGGCATTCGGCAATCGCCCCTATCGCCATCCGGCGCCACTAAAGAATCAGCGATAGGGGCTTCCACCCTGGTATGATTCCGTCAGGCGTCGGGGGGCGCGGCTCAGACATTCAGAGTGGAGCACTGAACCCTGCGGCAGACAGATTGGGGCCGGCATCCTGGATCAAAAGCGACCTCCCTTTCTGAACGCGAAAATGAACTAGGGAATGGTCGTAGGCAGATGGATTTTTCACGGTTAACCGCTATCCAAGTCTCCACAGATTACTGTGCCGTCGCTGGCCAGGATCTCTATTCCCTTGCGTTCACTGGATATCCACTCCGAAAGACGATCACTCGCGACACTCGAGTCGAGTCGGATAGCGCATTCCCATACAACTGCCACGCGCCAGCTCATGTCCAGAAGCGACCTGACTACCGCCAGGTCGCGCTGTCGATTAGCGGAGAGTTTTGCATCCCAGAAGACTGCTCGTGTCTTCGGCAGTCTGAAAAGAGGGCAACCCTCATGGCGATGCCAGAAGCACCCGTGTACGAACACCGCAGCCTTCCATTTCGGAAGCACAAGGTCTGGCTTTCCGGCGAGACCCTTCGTATGAAGTCGAAAGCGGAAGCCGCGCGCCCAGAGATGCCTTCGGACAGTGACCTCCGGCTTAGTGTTCCTGGCCCTGATTCTTGACATCAGTGCTGATCGAACAGCCGGGCTCATCACATCAACCATCTAGCAGAGACTCCGTCTTGACCGCAGTACGTAAGCCCATCGGTGTAATTGATATCTTTGCCGGCCCCGGTGGCCTGGGCGAAGGGTTCAGCAGCTTCAAGCCCGAAGAAGGTGCCAAGTACCCCTTCGAACTCGCGGTATCCGCTGAAATGGAGAAGTCTGCGCATTCGACTCTCCGTCTCAGGGCCTTCTATCGCCTTCTCATCCGGCAGGAAGGCCAGGTCCCGCAAGAGTACTACGACTATCTGGATGAAATTGCGAAGGGCGACGCCCTTCCTCCGGCAGCACACTTCGGAAACGGTCGATGGAGCGACCTGTGGGCTGAAGCCGAGCGAGAGGCGCTCAACCTCACCCTGGGAGAAGAGCGGGACAATCAGGCTCTCTATTCACGGATCAACGAGGTCAAGGATCAGTACGAGAAGATGATCCTCATCGGAGGACCCCCGTGCCAGGCTTACTCCGTCGTAGGCCGGGCTCGCCAGCGGCATGTGGAGGGGTTCTCCTCAAAGGGCGACAAGAAGCATTTCCTCTACAAGCAATACCTGGGTCTTCTTGACGAGTTCTCACCCGCTGTCTTCATCATGGAGAACGTCAAGGGAATCCTGACTTCCAAGGTTGGCAACAAGGAGATGTTCGCTGCAATCATGCGCGATCTCTCCGACCCTGCTGCAGCCCTGAAAAGGGAAAAGAAGGGGGGGAAGAACGGGCATCGCTATGTGCTTCTTCCTATCCACGTTGAGGCGAATCAGAAGCGGACCAGCGAACTTGTCGCGGAGGATCCGTCTGCATTCATTATCAAGTGTGAGAACCACGGAATTCCACAGGCGAGACACCGGGTCATCATCATGGGTGTCCGGGAAGATCTTCTTCCCGATGGAATCGAGGACTTGCCCGGCCTCAATGCCGCAGAGCCGGTCAGTGTAAAGAAAGCCCTCGAGGGGCTTCCCAGGCTGAGAAGCGGACTGAGCCGCAAACAGGACGATCCCGAAGAATGGCGGAAAGCCATGGAATCGGAGAGGGATCGCCTGGTCAGGATTCTGGACAAATCCCATCCAGAGCTGATCGAGAAGCTCAGATCGATTGTTCCATCCGGCGGGCTTCCGCGCGGCTCGATCAAGTACACCCAGGAAAGCAACCCTTACGTCAAGCAGCTCAAGAGCGACTCGCAGCACTCCGTGCTCAACCATGAGACTCGGGGACACATGAAATCCGACCTCGGGCGCTACCTCTTCTGCGCGGCATTCGCGCGCGAGCACGACAGATCACCGACCAGCCGTGACTTCCCAAAGAAGCTCGCGCCTGATCACTTGAACTGGGAAAGCGGTTCGTTCTCGGATCGCTTCCGCGTTCAGCTCAAGGGCAAGCCTTCAAATACGGTGACCAGCCACCTTTCGAGAGATGGTCATGCGTTCATCCATTGGGATCCTCGCCAGTGCCGAAGTCTCACTGTCAGAGAGGCCGCTCGGTTGCAGTCGTTCCCGGACGACTATGTTTTCCTCGGCAATAGGACTCAACAGTTTGTACAGGTCGGAAATGCAGTTCCGCCTTTGATTGCCAGACAGATCGCCCGAGTGGTGTGGTCGATACTCAGCTAGGCAAAGGGTTCAACAGGGGGAACCAATGAATCAAGGGGAAATGGAGTCCCTGGGCTCTACAGGTACCCGGGCTGGCAGTGAAGCCAGCGCCGGGGACAAGCGGCAATCATCGCTGAAGCCGCTCCTTCGACTCGCCGCGCTTCGCGGCGATGCGGAGCATGTTCTGCGCTACCTTCAACTCGGGGGTGACGTAGAGGCACGCGACCGGCAGGGGCGGACACTACATATGCTTGCCGCTTCCAAAGGGCATCTGGATCTCTGCTGCCTGATTTCGGAGCATGCTCTCGAAGTTCAGCGGCTTGCAGTCGAGAAGGCTGACGACTCACCAGTCGCGCTGGACAGCCTCTGGAGCAATGAACGTAATGGTGAGGCCGAGGAATCTGCTCAAACGCGAGCCACTGATTCCACACAGAACTCCTCTCACGACGGTGCTGAATTCGAATCCGAGTTCTTTGCCACTTGGGAGGAAGAAGTTGCGACCGAAGCGCCGCTGGAGGATCCTTCGCTTCGATCGACAATACAGATTGTGCAGGAGGTGATTTCCAGGCACGTAATTGTCGATAACGATGAGGATTGGAATGGCCTGGCGAAGCTGCTCCCAAGTCACGCCGAAATTTCACTGGTCCGGGAGCTCAATCACAGCTCGACACATGGACTCTTCGAAGCGCTAGTTCATCGCGCCCAGATGGAGGGCAACTTCAATCCTCTTCACCTTGAGGTCATCTCCCGTGAGATTGAAGGCGATGAGAGGGGCGATGTATTTCGCCAGCTCACTGTCCTTATGGGCCAGATTGATGCCGTACCGGAAGACGATGATGAATGGCTACCTCCTCTGTATCTAGAACAGGATAGCGAACCAGCATCGGACAGCGATATCGGTGAACTGGAGCAGTTCATGCAGGATCTCGCGTCAATGACGAACGACCCCTACTTCCACTTCGCAAAGGTTGCCCAGTCGTCTGTCCTGCTTGACCGTACGGGCGAAGAGCGAATTGGGCTTCTGCTAGATTTGTCCCTCAAGGATGCGTATCGCGCCATCGCAGAGAGCCCGCATGCTGTCGCGTCGATAGCACGCCTAGCCACAGACTTTGAGCGGGGTCGCCTCTCAGTCGGCCAAATCAGCCACATCAGCAGCGAAGACGATGAGCGCGCCAGCGATCTTCTCGACGCCTCGGATGACGCCGATGATGATCCAGCCCCGGCCCGGCCCGTCAGCGGACCCAACCTGAGCGACATGCTGGAAAGCGCACGCTGCAGATGTTTCGCCTCCCAGGAAAATCCAGACAACCAAGGCCTTGCTAGGGATGCATTGGCCGCTGTATGTGCGCTGGAGCTGACCTCATCGACCGTTAAACGGTTTGACAAGGAGTTCAGGGCAGCTGGGTGCACAAGCGTACTACTGCGTAGAGCGGTGCAGCGTCTGTCGCGCCTTGAGCTCGAGATGTTCCATGCAAACGTTCGACTCGCAGTGCACGTGGCAGACAGCCACGCGTGGAGCACGCTGCCACGCATGGATCGCATTCAGGAGTGCCTGATAGGCCTGCTCAAGGCTATCGACAGATTCGATTACGCAAGGGGCAACAAATTCTCCACGTATGCGATGTGGTGGTTGAAACAGTCCGTTGGACGGGCCATCGGAGACACAGCGCGTGCCATAAGGTTACCCATACACGTCATGGAAAGGGTCAACAAGGTTTCAAAGGCAGTCAGAGTCCTCCGTGAAGACTCATTCGATGACGTGCGCGCCGAGGACATCGCAAAGGCCTGCGATCTATCAGTCGGGGATGTAGCAAAGTTGCTGAATGTGGCGCACGACGCGGTCTCTTGGGACCAGCAGGATGAGACAGCAGATTTGGTCCTCGCCACTCCAGATACCTTTCAGCCGCCTGAGGAATTCACTGATGGATATCTGCGTAGGCGAGCGATCGATGACTGCCTAGGTGCGCTTGGTTCAAGAGAAGCTGAAGTCATCCGACATCGGTTTGGATTGATCGACGGCAGCGACAAGACATTGGAGGAAGTTGGCCAGATCTTTGGCGTGACACGGGAACGCATACGTCAGATTGAATCCAAGGCACTAAGACTGATGCGCCATCCTTCGCGACGTCTCAGGGAGTTGGTCAATGGAAAGCCAGAGGCTGACGATGCAGCAGAACAGTAACGGTAGGCCGCAAGGCCGAAATGCTCCCCCCAGGGCTGACGCCATGGTTGAGGCACTGCGCGGCCTGGGCTACACGACGGCCACGGCGCTGGCAGACCTGGTGGACAACAGCATTTCCGCTGGCGCCGGCCATGTAGAGATCGGGTTCAATTGGAATGGCGTAGACAGCTGGATATCCATTGCAGATGACGGCAGAGGTATGAACGATGCTGAGCTGTTCAGCGCAATGCGCCTCGGTGACCGCAACCCCTTGGACGTACGGGGGGCCTCGGACTTGGGTCGCTTTGGCTTGGGACTCAAGACAGCATCGTTCTCACAAGCCAGAAGGCTGACCGTCTTGAGCGTTAAGGATGGTCAGTCGAGCTGCCTGCGCTGGGATCTGGATGTCTTGGCTTCAGATCCTGACGGCGAGTGGCACCTTCTTGATGGACCCGAGTCGTCCTCCGAGCCACGCCTCGGCCAGCACGCTGCGCAGTCATCAGGGACGGTAGTTCTGTGGGAACAACTCGATCGGATTGTCACTGAAGGCTTCACAAGCAGGCATTTCCTTGATCTCATTGACGACGTGGAGCGCCACCTCGCAATGATCTTCCACCGCTATCTTGATGGCAGCGGTCCCGGAATTGAGCTGCGGCTCAACGGGAAAACAGTGAGACCATGGGACCCATTTCTGTCATCGAATCCGGCAACTTGGAGGTCACCCGAGTCGAGCGTTGGCGAAGGTGGTTTGAGAATCACCAGCCAAGCCTTCGTGCTGCCCCACAAGGACCGTCTCAACGACAAGGCCTACGCTGAAGCGGGCGGAATCGAGGGATGGTCGAGTCAGCAAGGCTTCTACATCTATCGTGAACGGAGACTGTTGGTTGCAGGCAGTTGGCTCGGTCTGGGACGTGGACGCTCTTGGTCCAAGGACGAGGCTCACAGGCTCGCACGCATCCGGCTGGACCTACCCAACGATCTTGATGCGCAATGGAAGATCGACATCCGCAAGTCATCCGCTCATCCTCCCGCTGCACTGCGGGATCAGCTCTACCGCTTGGCCGAAGACGCGCGCGACAGGGCGCGCAAGGTATTCCTGCATCGGGCGCACTCAAATTCATCGCTGGGCCGCCGCGACGAGGTTGTACCCGTGTGGCAGTCCAGAGAGACGGCGACAGGGCGACGTTACCGCGTCGACCGTACACATGCAGCGGTGAAAGAACTGCTGGATGACGCAGCGTACGGCACCAAGGTTGAAGCGATGCTGCGTGTCCTCGAGGAAACTATCCCCGTACAGAGGATCTGGCTTGAAGCTGCAGAAAGCGGAGAGCATGCAAAGGGCGGATTCACAGGGGAGACTGACGACTCAGTTCGAGAGGTTCTCAACGTGATCTACCGGAGCCTGGTTGAGAAGAAGGGCATGTCGCCGAGCATGGCCAAGCGGCAACTTCTAAGAACCGAACCCTTCGATCTGCACCCAGAGCTGGTCAAGAATTTGCCGGACAATATCTCCAAGGACTGAAGAGAGAACCATGAGTGACTCAAGCGAAAGCAGCGTTATCAAGATTGTCCAGGAGCTTCTTGCTGGCGAGAAAGATTCAGGACCGATCACTCCAACGTTGATTGACGAGAAGATCAGCCTGGTGCTGATGATGAATCGAAAGTGGGCAGCCGATCTTGATCGTGACGCTGTTACGGACGAGCTTATCCGGCGATTCAGTGTATGGATCGGTGATGACATCAGTCTCTCCGACGATCGTGGCCATGAACCCTGGCTCGACTCCTCCAGGAAAGAGGACTGGCGTTACTGGCAGCGCTATCGGGAGATGATCGAGAAGGACTTGTCCTGGGACATCGCTGACAAGCTGGACAAATCAACCGACAAGATTCTGGGAATGCTTGAGGATCCTCTGCGCTCTGGCCAGTGGAGTCGCCGGGGGCTTGTTGTCGGGCACGTGCAGTCAGGCAAGACGGCGAGCTATACCGGTCTCGTATGCAAGGCGGCGGATGCGCAGTACAAGATAATCATCGTCCTCGCCGGCCTGCACAACAACCTGCGATCCCAGACCCAGATACGGCTTGAGGAAGGCTTCCTGGGGTATGAGACAAACTCTATGCATGATGTACTCAAGCGCGTGGGCGTCGGCTTGATCGACACCGACCTGTCCATCAAGCCCAATTGCGCTACAACGCGAGCCGACAACGGTGATTTTGGTGGGCTTGCCGGAAAACAGTTTTCGATCAGCCCCGAACAGCGGCCTTGGCTGTTTGTCGTCAAGAAGAACAAATCGATACTTGTCAGGCTTCTCAGGTGGATTCAGACGCACGTCGCGGACGCTCCTGTTCCAGGCGCGGAGCCCGCCTCCGCGAACACGAAAGGGCTTCCTATCGTGGCAAAAAGGGCGACCAAGTTCCCGTTGCTCATCATTGATGACGAGGCTGACAATGCCTCGGTTGACACAGGTGAAGAGGTAGTCGACGAGGATGGAAAGCCCGATGAGGAACATGACCCAACAGCGATCAACAAACTTATCCGGCGCATACTGAATTCGTTCTCGCGCTCAGCGTACGTGGGCTATACCGCTACGCCTTTCGCAAACATCTTCATTCATGAGCGCGGTGAGACACGAAACGAAGGGCCGGACCTGTTCCCCTCTGCCTTCATCCAGAACCTGGCAGCGCCCGACAACTACGTTGGCCCTACGACGATGTTTGGGCAGGCATCCCCGGAGGGTCGCAAGGGACAGCTTCCCCTGACCCGACCTGTGGGCGACTACCAGTCAGACGACAAGACAACGGGATGGATGCCTACGGGCCACAAGATCGATCATGTTCCGCAGTGGAGCAAGGCACACGCGCTACCACCAAGCCTGAGAGAGGCAGTCGACTCCTTTATCTTGGCATGCACTGTCAGGAAGCTCCGTGGCCAAGGAAAGAAGCATAGTTCGATGCTCGTTCACGTCACGCGATTCAACAACGTTCAGAAGGTGGTAAAGGCTGACATTGACGATTACGTCAAGCATGCCCGACAGGCGATTGGGCGCGGGATCGACCACGCCGACGCCCTATCCAGCCTGCAGGAACTGTGGAACCGTGACTTCCTTCCTGCTTCTGCCGCGATTCGTGAGCTTGGGTTGGGTGACCTTCCCAGTGCAGATGCTACTTGGCAAGACGTCGCGTCTGCGCTGCCGGGAGTACTCGATGATATCGAAGTGCGAATGATCAACGGAACTGCCAAGGATGCCTTGGATTACGAGCAGAACAAGGATCGAGGCCTCAAAGTCATCGCCATCGGTGGCGACAAGCTTGCGCGCGGTCTTACGTTGGAAGGTCTCTGCACCAGCTACTTCTTGCGCGCATCAAAGATGTACGACACGCTGATGCAGATGGGTCGGTGGTTCGGATACCGTCCGGGCTACCTTGATCTCTGCCGTCTCTATACATCCCCGGACCTCATCCGCTGGTTCAAGCACATTTCTGATGCATCAGCAGAGCTGAGAGAAGAGTTCGATCTCATGGCCAACTCTGGGGCGACGCCGAGGGAGTTTGGGCTGAAGGTCCAGTCGCATCCCGAGATGATGGTTACGTCGCAGATCAAGATGCGGAGCGCGAAGACACTGCATCTTTCGTACAGTGGAGAGCTTGTTCAGACAGTCAGCTTCCCGACTGATCAACCGACTCTGAATCGAAACCTGGATGCAGGTAATCGGCTTGCCGTTCAAATGGGAAAACCTGACGAGAGCAACCCCATAAAGGCGGCAACCCAAGGGGGCTTCAAGGAATGGCAGGGGCATCTCTGGCGAGGTGTCGACTTCACAACCGTAGCCGACTTCCTTGACAGCTACAGCACACTGTCAGCCGCCCACCGGGTAAACAGCAACGTGATTGCTCAGTTCATCCGCAAGATGGCGGAAGCAAGCGAGCTCACGGAGTGGACAGTGGCTGTTTTGGGGACTCAATCGGGTGAGCCCTACGAGCTTGCTCCAGGGATTAGTGTTGGCATGGCGCGCAGAAAGGCGGATTCGATGGAGGGGAGCCGGTACTCGATTGGTGTCCTCCTTGATCCAACCGACGAGTCAATTGACGTGAGCCAGGATCAATGGGACGCCGCGCTCGCGCTCACCGTGTCCACTTGGGAGAAGAAGGAGGAGAAGAAAAGTGCTTCGGCTCCGGACACCCCCAGCGGCGTAGCGCTGCGCCGAGTTCGAGGCAAGGGAACTTCGACCGTAAGGGCGGAACCAGAGAAGGGCCTCCTGATTCTGTATGTTCTTGATCCAGCTCGTGCGGGCGCCAAGACAGGGGCAGATTGGGAACGCCCGAAGAATCTTGCAGGCGCCCCACCCGTGTTGGCATTTGCCGTGAGCTTCCCTGGAAGCAGCTCCGATATCAAGGTTCCCTACAAGGTGAATAACGTCGGTTGGGAGAGCGAGTATTCCGACATCCCCGAGTACGTCATCAACAACATCGGCTGGGAGGATATGAATGCTCAGCTCCAGCAGTGACACAGAGCTGGTCGCCGCGTGGCGCGCCCTGAGCGGCCTTGCCACAGGGGATGGCTGGAAGGTTATCGAGCTTTTCAGCATTGGAAACTGCTGCGTCATGGCAGGCCGTCGTGGCGCGCGGAATGAAGAGAGCGTCCTGGTCGGCGTCAAGGGAAACGTGCCATCCCAACCATTTCAGCTGCCACGCGGCCAGGGTTTCAGCCTCATAAGCACGGAGCTTCAGGGCCACCATGCAGGCCACTCGTGGTTTGCCTTGGTTCGACAGGAGTCAGGATCGCTTGAGCTCTTTACCAAAGTGGCGGTAGATCTGGTGAACCTGATGGAGAGCACGTCCGCTCAGGACGGCCTACGGATTCATAGTGCAATGATTTCCAGGATCCGTGCTTGGCAAGCCTTCATGAAGCGCGACAGCGATGGCGTTCTTTCCACGGAGGAAGAGATTGGGCTCTTTGGAGAACTCTTGGTTCTTCAAAACCTTCTGGACGATGGAGTTTCAGAGTTCGACGCTCTCGACAGCTGGGCCGGGCCTGACGATGGACTACACGACTTCCTGCTTGGTAATGGTGCAATCGAAGTGAAGACAACCTTGGCACCGGCAGGATTTATCGCGACGGTTTCCAACCTTGATCAGTTGGATGACAGCCTGCACCGGCCCCTCTTTGTTGCGGCGGTTCGTCTGACTCAACTGGGGGGGGGATCAACCCTTCCCGACTTGATTGACCAAGTGGCTGGACGAATCCACGATCCCGGCGCATCTGCCTTGCTGAACAGTCGGCTCGTTTCGGCTGGCTACATGGACATGACTCGAGCCGAGTACACAAGGCGCTTTCGGTCCAGTGAGCTCACATATCGAATCGTATGCGCTGACTCGCCTCGCCTCACTCGTTCCAGCGTGCCCGCAGCAATCCATGAGGCACGTTACTCGCTCGATCTGGATGCATTTCCGATTGCGGCGTCCACTTACGCTGATATTTCGACTAGTCTTGGAGTGAAGAATCAATGGAATTGACCGATTTCCTTTTGCAGATTCGCGCGGAAGTACAGGATGAAATAGAGGATCGAATGTCCGTTTCTGGGGCCGCGTATCCCTATCCCGAGCTGGTTTTCGCCGAGATTACGATGCGCCACATGGAAGAAGTGGGCATGACCTACGAGCCACAGGTCTGCCACGTTGATACGCGCGTCCATGTCGGAAACATCAGGCTAAGCGGATACTCCATCTCTGAGGACGGTGAACGCCTTGACCTGTTCGTGACGTCCTACAAGAATTCGGACAAGGTCCAGGCCGTTCCTGACTCTGAAGCAAAGCAAGCCGCAGAGTACTGCTTCCGATTTCTTTCCCAATCTGCCCAAGGAAAGATGACGAAGACGCTCGATCCATCGAACGATGCTTATGAACTCGCGGTGCATATTGAACGTGGCTATCGGGACTTCGAGGAGATCCGGATCTACGTGCTGACGGATGGTCAGGTAAAGACCAAGAACTTCAAGTCGCAGGAGGTTGGAGGCCGGACCGTACGACTTGAGGTGATGGACATCGAGAGGCTCAACCGCCACCTGTCAGAGGGAAAGCCGAGGGACGAGCTGGTAGTCAATTTTGCGGAAGTTGCAGGCACTCCGCTCCCATGCGTGTATATCCGGGGCGAGGAGGACAGCTATGACTACGCGATGACCGTATTCCCGGCCGATGTGCTACGCCATCTGTATGACAAATACGGCGCCCGACTCCTTGAGGCGAATGTACGGTCATTCTTGAGTGCAACCGGAAAGGTCAACAAAGGCATCCAAGCCACGCTGCGCTCAGAGCCAGAGAAATTTGTCGCCTACAACAATGGCATTGTGGTGGTCGCCGACGAGGTCAGCCTTGGGAAGACCAACGATGGGGGACCAGGCATTGCATGGCTCAAGGGAATGCAAATCGTCAACGGTGGTCAAACGACCGCATCCATCTACTTCACCAAGAAGAAGTTTGCAGACACCGACCTGTCCAAGGTACAGGTTCCGGCGAAGGTCGTAATTCTCAAGACAGAGAACTCCGCCGCGGAAGAGGCGCTTATCAGCGACATCTCGCGGTTCGCGAACAGCCAGAACACGGTCAAGCAGTCCGATCTGTCTGCCAACTCACCGTTCCATGTTGAACTCGAGAAGCTTTCCGATACCGTCTATCTACCAGACGGTGTCGGCCGGTGGTTCTATGAACGTGCCTCAGGTAGTTATAACACCAAGCTGGCGCGCGAAGGCAGTACGCCTGCCAAGTACCGGGCCCTCAAGACCACAGTTATTCCGCCGGCCCGGCGCCTGGTCAAGACAGACCTCGCCAAGTTCCTGAACTCTTGGGATGGACGACCACACCAAGCCAGTCTCGGCGGTCAAAAGAACTTCGCCCGCTTCATGGACGATGTGAAAGAACGGGAAGAGCTTGGAGAATCTGTGGTCCCGGATGCAACTGGGTTCAAGCAGATGATTGCCAAAGTCATCATATTCAAACAGGTTCAGTCGCTCGTGCGTCCTCTATTGCCTGCATTCCAAGGCAATGTTGCCATCTACCTGGTCGCATTGTTGTCCCAGCAGCACGGATCAAAGATCGATCTGATGCGAGTGTGGGAGCAACAGGGTCTCTCTGATGGCTTCAAGGATCAGATCCGGATATGGGCTAAAGAGGTCAATTTGGCCCTCCACGCTTCAGCCAAGGGGAAGATGATCAGCGAGTGGGCAAAGAAGGAAGAGTGTTGGCTCGCCTTGCAGACGATCAAACTTAGTCCGATCCGAACGAAAATTTCAGAGATCAATTAACGAATGGAAGAGGCCGTACGTTTCGGCCTCATCCCCCCACCACCTCTACCTCCAAGACTTCCGTTTTTGCTACTTCAGCGGTGACGGTCTCTGGAAGGGAAAAGGCGATGAGCAGCTCAGGGACAATGATCGCAAGCTGACCAACAATCTGATTGAGTGAATCAAACGCAGCAGCTGGAACCGCCCTCATTCCATGAAAAATTAAATTTCTAACCTGATATAAAGCAGCTTCTGGCGAGCACTCTTCGCCAACTCCACAAATTTGCAAGAAGTCGTTGCAGAATTGCATAAGTTCCACAGCATCTCTGGAGACCCCGGTGTAATCGCCAAACAGAAGCTTTATTCGCTTCTTTTCGGCCATGTCCTCCTTCAGACGATCAAAAAGAGGCCTAATCCTAAAGGGGTCGTCTTTGACGGACTGCATCTCCTCGATAGTACATGACTGCCTATGAGAAAAAACTTTAGCCATCATCATTTCGATGAGCTGATAATAGAGGAAAAACCCAAGCAAAGGCGTATCTGCTGAAGGAAGGAGCCGACTGAATACCTGCTCGATGAAATCGTCGAAACCAAGATCCACCGAGGGAACTTCTAATTTAAAATTTTTCCCAACCGTCCCGAACAATTCCACAGGGGCAGTCCTAAACGAGACGTCCCCAGGGCCACCCTCAGCTGGTACAAACCCGTACCGGTGAAGACAGGGGAGTGCCATACGAAACCCTGGACCTAGCCGATCACCCACACTAGGGCAGTGTAGAATTATTAGCGAATGTTCCTCTTCGAAGAAATCAGAAAGCCTAAACTCCTGATTATTAATCACTGGAACTCTTTTCGTGTAACCTCCGCGCAGAAGAAGCGCATGAGTTGCCGCGTATGCGGCGCGCCTGAAGTACTTGTCCTCATAATAATCGTGGTCCTTCGAGTAAAGCGCAGCTACGGTGCAAAGCCAGCCAACGGTCTTTCCATCGAGAAGAATTGGCTTTACGTTACTCTCAGCATGATTAGCATGGTAGAGAATTCGCACGTGCGCCTCCTCTGCACCCGGCCCTTGCGGACTAAATGGATACGAGACCGTGAAGGAAAACTCGTTTTTCACACCCGCAGTAACAATGAATGCCAACGCATCGTTAGAAAAATCGACACTACCAAGCACCTGGAGCCCGTGGCCATGGAAATCAATTTTTTCGTCCATAGCTAGAGGGTCTGCGACTGGTATTTTTCATATGCCACATCAACCGCACCACCTAGATTCCTGTACGCATCGCCTTCGGGATTAAAGAGCTCCCTAAAGAAAAAGTGAAAATACAATCTTTGCGAATTCCCTATCTTCTTCGAGCTAAGCCTGATTGATTCAAGCGTCTTAAGAAGGACATCCAGATCATCCTCCCCAATAATCAATTTATCGATTGAGTCACGCAGATCATCGAAAGAGCCGACCTTATTGAAATCGCGGAGCTTACCTACGCCAGCACCAAATCCTGCCATGGCCTGCTCTTTCGAGAAAATTCGCCTGGCATCCAATCCAAATGGCTGCCCCCTTATGTCCAGCTCTTGTGAATTGTAAACCTTACCATTGGTGGCCTCGTTCAATTTCACCACCAACGCGTGATAGGTCTCAGTAAACTCCTTGAACAAATTCTGATTACTGTCCTCTTTGGAGAGCTTCTGAAGGCTTTTTACGCTCTCCAGCAAATCGTATCTATCAATAGGAAGCTCATTCCGCTCAAGATAAGAACTAAAGCCATCAATAATCGCTTTGAATGAGTACTTGCCCACTTGATCAACAGCTTCGTCATCCGACTCCCGAACCAGCGTTATCCCACCCATGGGCACACGCGAATAGTCCAAGAAGAGAATTTCTACCTGCTGACGTAAACTCATCGGCGTCTGGCCAGTGTTTAGCGTCAGCATGCGGTAGAGAACGCCAAGTCTGTTCAAACCAATGTAGATTTCAAGACGGAGCTTCTGCTCTCCAAGTTTTCGAACAACCTCACGATCTCCAAGGGCACTTAGCTCCGCTTCAAGCTCGATCATCGACGAAGTTCTTTGCAAGCCATCGAGAATCAGCAAATCGCGACTATGCTTCAGTATGTACTCCACTTCGCCGCCAGCCGGAATTTCATCAGCACCATCACCACTGAGAGCCAGGACAATCGGAGGAATCACACAGCCTCGTTGAATGTCTTCCTTGAGGAGCGAATAGATGGTCGGCGATGACTTCACGCGCCTGCGCTGAAATTCGTTGTTCTTAATAATCTCTTTCGCGATCGCCAAGTACTCGGAAATGCTGACCAGCACCAAGACATTCTTCGCATCGATACGACCATCATGCAGCGTTGATATAAGCTCCACAAATCCCCCATTTATTGCGCTTCTCCAAATAATCAGGAAGCAACAGAACGCTCGAAACAAGAATGCCTAGGCATTGTGGTTTGGAAAAAAAAGGGCGCCGAAGCGCCCCTTTCTTCAAACCCCAACAGGATTAGCCTTCTCCGGATCAATCTTGTACTGCTTGATCGCCCGGGCCACATCCTTCGCGGTCATCTTCCCTTCCTTCGCCAGCGCCGCAATCGCGGCATGCGCGATGTAGTACCGGTCAACCTCAAAGAACCGGCGCAGGTTCGCACGCGTATCCGAACGGCCAAACCCATCCGTACCCAGCACGGTGTACGACATCGGCACGAACGCACGAATCTGGTCCGCATACGCACGCACGTAGTCGGTGGCGGCAATCGCCGGGCCCTGGCGGCCTTCCAGCAGCTCGGTCACGTAGGCCTTGCGCTGCTCACCTTCCGGATGCAGGCGGTTGGCTCGTTCCACGTCGAAACCATCGCGACGCAGTTCGTTGAAGCTCGGGCAGCTCCAGATGTCGGCGGTCACGCCGAAGTCCTTGTCCAGCAGCTCGGCCGCGGCAATGGCTTCGCGCAGGATGGTGCCGGAGCCCAGCAGCTGCACGCGCAGCTCGCCCTTCTTCGGCTTGCCGGCGTCGGTCAGCAGGTACATGCCCTTGACGATGCCTTCGGCCGCGCCTTCCGGCATTTCCGGGTGGGTGTAGTTCTCGTTCATCAGGGTGACGTAGTAATACTCGTCCACCTGGTCTTCCATCATGCGCTTGGTGCCGTGCTGCAGCACCACGGTCACTTCGAAGCCGAAGGTCGGGTCGTAGCTGCGCACGTTCGGAATGCCACCGGCCACCAGATGGCTGAAGCCATCTTCGTGCTGCAGGCCTTCACCGTTCAGCGTGGTGCGGCCGGCGGTGCCACCCAGCAGGAAGCCGCGGGTACGCATGTCGGCGGCCTGCCAGGCGATGTCGCCCACGCGCTGGAAGCCGAACATCGAGTAGTAGATGTAGAACGGCAGCATCGGCACGTTGCTGACCGAGTAGCTGGTACCGGCCGCCATCCACGAGCTGATCGCACCCGGCTCGCTGATGCCCTGCTGCAGCACCTGGCCGCTCTGGTCTTCGCGGTAGAACATCAGCTGGTCGGCGTCGACCGGCTTGTACTTCTGGCCGAACGGCGCGTAGATGCCGATCTGGCGGAACAGGCCTTCCATGCCGAAGGTACGGGCTTCGTCGGCCACGATCGGCACGATGTGCGGGCCCAGTTCCTTGTCGCGCAGGGTGATGTTCAGGCTCTGCACGAAGGCCATGGTGGTGGAGTAGCTGCGCTCGCCGCTGCTCTTCAGCAGGCGGTCGTAGGCTTCCAGCTTCGGCGCCACGAAGGTCTTGTCGGCCTTGCGGCGGCGCTGCGGCAGGTAACCGCCCAGCGCGGCACGGCGTTCCTGCAGGTACTGCACTTCCGGCGAATCCGGGCCCGGGTGGTAGAACGGCACCTGGCCGTCGGCCAGCTGCGCGTCGGTCACCGGAATGTTGAAGCGGTCGCGGAAGTGGCGCACCGCCTCATCGTCCAGCTTCTTGGTCTGGTGGGTCGGGTTCAGTGCCTCACCGGCGCTGCCCATGCCGTAACCCTTCACGGTCTTGGCCAGGATGACGGTCGGCATGCCCTTGGTGTTCACGGCCTGGTGGTAGGCGGCGTACACCTTGTGCGGGTCGTGGCCACCACGGTTCAGGCGCCAGATGTCGTCGTCGCTCAGGCCGGCAACCATCGCAGCGGTTTCCGGGTACTTGCCGAAGAAATGCTCGCGGGTATACGCGCCGCCGAAGGCCTTGCAGTTCTGGTATTCGCCGTCGACGGTTTCCATCATCAGCTTCTTCAGGACGCCGTCGCTGTCCTTGGCCAGCAGGGCATCCCAGTAACCGCCCCACAGCAGCTTGATCACGTTCCAGCCGCCGCCACGGAACACGCCTTCCAGTTCCTGGATGATCTTGCCGTTGCCGCGCACCGGGCCGTCCAGGCGCTGCAGGTTGCAGTTCACCACGAAGATCAGGTTGTCCAGGCCTTCACGGCCGGCCAGGGCGATGGCGCCCAGGGTTTCCGGCTCGTCGCTCTCGCCGTCGCCGATGAAGCACCACACCTTGCGGTCGGACTTCTCGATCAGGCCACGGTTTTCCAGGTAGCGCATGAACTGCGCCTGGTAGATGGCGGCCAGCGGGCCCAGGCCCATCGACACGGTCGGGGTCTGCCAGTATTCCGGCATCAGCCACGGGTGCGGGTACGACGACAGGCCGCCGCCGTCCACTTCCATGCGGAACTTGTCCAGCTGTTCTTCGCTGATGCGGCCTTCCAGGAAGGAACGCGCGTAGATGCCCGGGGCGCTGTGGCCCTGGATGAACAGCAGGTCGCCCGGGTGGTTTTCGCTCGGGGCGCGCCAGAAGTGGTTGAAGCCCACGTCGTACAGGGTGGCGCCGGAGGCGAACGAGGCGATGTGGCCGCCCAGGTCACCCGGCTTGCGGTTGGCGCGGACCACGGTGGCCATCGCGTTCCAGCGGATGATCGAACGGATGCGCCATTCCAGCTCGGCATTGCCCGGGCTCTTGGCCTCGAGCTGCGGCTCGATGGTATTGACGTACTCGGTGGTGGGAGAGAACGGCAGGTAGGCGCCCGAACGACGGGTCAGTTCCACCATGCCTTCCAGCAGCTGATGCGCGCGCTCGGAGCCCTCGACATCAATAACGGCCTTCAACGACTCGATCCACTCCTGGGTTTCCACAGGATTCGGGTCGTTGTTCAGCACCTCGTTCAACCAGTTCATTAGCGCTCCCATAACCGCACGCACGCGCGCGACTGTTGTATAGATTTCTAGACCGCAAAGTGTAGCGCACCAAGGGCTTTCGTCACTTGGCTACGCAGGCGTATGGATGCAACCGGCCAGTGTCCGCAAGGGGCTTGCCGGGCCCGCTGAAGGCCCTGCGGCGGGCCTTGGCGGCTGCGCGGGCTGTCGCTTGCGGGCCGCTGCGCCCATGTGCAGGACGCAGTGTTACCGCTGCCGATGACGGTTGTAGGGCAGCGTGGCGAACCTGCTCGCGAGCGCCCCGGTGCTGGCGCTGAACCGGCGACAACGTGTCGCACCCGCCTCTGGATCGGCGCTGGCATTGGGCCCAGGGTAGACCACGAGTGAGGGGCCAGGTGGCCCTGCTCCCTTCCACAGCATCGCCGGGGCGCCTCGCAGGGGGCGCCCCTTTTGCTGTGCGCGCGGCCGGCCGTGGCCCAAAACGGACCTGCTTGTGGCCGGATCGGTGATTGTCGGCTTCGATATATCGATATATCGTTTGCACACTCGTTTACCGATATATCGAAATGAGCCGTACCGCTTCTCCCAGAGCCCGTTCCACCAATCCGGAAGTGCCACGCCGCAACGGCCAGCCGCGGGTGCTCAGCCGCGGCGACCTGCGCCTGCTGGTGCTGGCCCTGATCGGCGAGCAGCCGCGCCATGGCTACGAGCTGATGCAGCTGATCAGCAACCAGTTCATGCAGGCCTATACGCCCAGCGCCGGCACCATGTACCCGTTGCTGGCCAGCTTCGAGCAGGCCGGCTGGATCGAGGCCGAGGAAGTGGACGGCAAGCGGATCTTCCGCATCACCACCGCCGGCGAGTTCGAGCTGAAGGTGCAACGCACCCAGGTGCGCCTGGCGCAGCGACGCGCCTTCGACCGCGCCCGCGAGATCACCAAGGCCTCGCTGCCGCCGCCGCTGGCCGGCGCCCTGCGCGAGTTCAAGCGGGCGCTGGTGCATCACCACGGCCGCTGGGCCGAGGGCGAGGCGGAAGAAGTAGCGGCGCTGCTGACGCGGGCGTCCGCGCTGCTCAACGGTACGGCCGGTAGCGAGACCCAATCCTTTTCAACGACCCAGCCAGACTGAATCCAGCCAGGTCGCCCCTACGCCGCGCGCCCCCGCGCGACACCTTTACAGGTAGCCCCATGACCGAACACAACAACACGCGCCTGCGCCTGGATGTGCGCTTCCGTGAACTGACCGTGCTGCGCACCGAAGAGGTCACCCCGCACATGCGCCGCGTGGTGCTGGGTGGCGACGATCTGGCCGGCTTCGATTCGCCCGGCGCCGACGACCACATCAAGCTGTTCTTCCCCAACGCCAGCGGCGAGATGGTGCTGCCGGTGCTGACCGCCGAAGGCCGCAGCTACCCGGCCGGCAAGGAGCCTTCGCCGTCGCGCGACTACACCCCGCGCTGGTGGGACCACGAAACCGGCGAGCTGGCCATCGACTTCGTGCTGCACGACCAAGGCATCGCCGGGCCGTGGGCCGAGCAGGCGCAGGCGGGCGACGTGCTGGTGATCGGCGGCCCGCGCGGCTCGTTCGTAGTGGCCGACAGCTACGACGCCTATGTGCTGATCGGCGATGAAACCGCGCTGCCGGCTATCGCCCGCTGGCTGGACGTACTGCCGGACGGTGCCGAGGTGCAGGCCTTCATCGAAGTGAGTGATGAGGCCGAGCGCCAGGACCTGCCGCAGTACGAGAACGTGCGCATCCACTGGCTGGAACGCAACGGCTTCCCGGCGGCCAGCAGCACGCTGCTGGAAGACATGCTGACCGACTTTGAGGCCCCGGACGGCGATGTCTTCTACTGGATCGCCACCGAATCGCGCCGCGCCCGGATGATGCGCAAGTTCATCGAAGGCCACCTGGGCGTGCCGCGCGACTGGATCCGCTCGACCGGCTACTGGAAGGCCCACCCGGACGAAACCGACGGCGATTGAGCAAAGGACGGTAGGTGCGGACCGTTGGTCCGCACGCCCTCCGATGGGTAGTGCCGGCCGCTGGCCGGCAACCTCATGAACCTTCGGCAGGAACCTGCAGCTGCCGGCCAGCGGCCGGCACTACCGCGCTGGATGCCACCCGCCGCGTCCACCCGAACCGCTGCGCGGCCCAGATCTCCAGCGCCACCAGCAGCGCGATGATCAGCAACGGCAACAGTAACCCGAAGTACACGCCGGGCATCATGCCGTTGATCTGTGCCTTCACCAGCCGCAGCACGCCACGGGTGTGCAGCAGCTCATCCACATGCATGGTCAGCGCCTCGCGCACCACCTTGGGCTCCAGCCCGATCGTGCCGGCCTTGTCCACCAGCGTGTCTTCCAGCATGCCGCGCAGCAGGCCTTCGCGCACTTTGCCGATCACCCAGCCGGTGCCGCGTGCCAACGAGCCGTTGCCAAGACGATCAAGGCCGGGCAGCGGGTGTTCGCTGAGGTAGGCCGAGGCGATGGTGTCGGCCACATCGCCCACCGTGCCCTGGCTGCGCAATGCCTCGCGCATGCGCGGGTCGTCCAGTGAGTCGGTAAAGCCTTCGCTCCAGCCTTCCACCAGGGTCTGCAGGTGCGGCTGGAAATGATCGAGCTGCTTGAACAGCGCGCGGTGCGCACCGGCGGTGAAACCCAGCTGCAGGCCGAAGAAGGCGGTGGCCAGCGGCAGCAGCACCACGTAGCTGGCCAGCAGCCAGTGATGCCAGCGCTTGCGCCGCTGCAGCCAACCGCGGCGGTGCAGCCAGCGCCAGGCGAAGATGCCCAGCACCAGGCCAAGCAACGTGCCGAGCAGGCTGCCGCCCAGCAGATCGAGCACGCTGAGGCCCGTCCAGAATTCGTTCAACCAGTACTGCGTGTCCTGCATGGGTCTTCCTTCCGTGGGTGGTACAGCGGGCCATTGTAGAGCCGAGCCCATGCTCGGCTGCTTTTCGTTCCGCCATCGGAGAACCCTCGCGCTGCGCGCGATGAGCCGAGCATGGGCTCGGCTCTACAGGTATTCCGCCGCCCGGTTCAACGCATCAGCCGGCAAGCAATGCGACAATCGCGCTCCTTTCCTGCAGCAACGAGGCCCACATGGCCAAACTGACCCTGGCCAGCGTGGACGCGCTGCGTACCCGCTTTGCCGATGACGCCGCCTGCGACGCGGCACTGGGCGCCTTCGCCGACACCGCTGCGCTGCGTGTACCGCTGCGTGAGCTGGTGGAGGCACAGCACCGCTACCTGCAGGCCGAATTCGAAGTAGCGCAGGTGGCCGACGTGCTGCGCCGCGACCAGAAGTACGCGCCGGTGGGCCGGCCTTCGATCAACATCGTGCAGCTGCGCAAGCAACAGGCCGCGACCAAGCAGGCAGCGCTGATCGCGCGCCAGGTGGTGGCGCAGGCCGCGCAGACCTTCGCGCGCGTGAGCGGGATGACGGTGAAGGCCAAGCAGAGCCCGAGCGAGGCGTGCGTGGCGTGGTTGGGCGCGTTGCGCTGAGCGCGCATACCCGGTAGTGGCCAACCTTGGTTGGCCTGCGGAGTGCCCGTGTGCCAACCAAGGTTGGCATCTACCAGGGCGTGTTCCCCAGCACTCAAAAAGAAGGCCCGCTTTTCAGCGGGCCTTCTGCCTTCTCACGACGAGTGAGTGGGGTGCATCAAGCGGCCGGCTTTTCGCCGGTGGCTTCGGTGGTGATGCGGATCTTCACTTCATCGCTGACGTTCGGGGCATACGCGCCGACGCCGAAATCGCTGCGCTTCAGGGTGGTGGTGGCATCGAAGCCAGCGGCCGGAACCTTGGCCATCGGGTGCTCGCCGCCGCCATTGACGGTCACGTCCAGGGTGACCGGCTTGGTGATGCCCTTGATGGTCAGGTCACCGGTCACGCTCAGCTTGTTGGTGCCAGCAGCTTCCACCTTGGTGCTCTTGAAGGTGGCATCGGCGAACTTGGCGGCGTCGAAGAAGTCGGCGCTCTTCAGGTGCTCGTCGAACTTGGCGGTGAAGCTGTTCAGGCCGCTCAGCGGCAGCTTCACTTCCACGGTGGACTTGGTCACGTCTTCGGCGTTGTACACCAGGGTGCCTTCAACGTTGCCGAAGTGTGCGCTCGGGTTGGAGAAGCCGAAGTGGCTCCACTGGGCCAGCACGTCGGTGTGGGTCGGGTCCAGCTTGTAGGTGCCCGAGGCGATCTTGATCGCTTCGGCGGCCGGCGCGGCAGCAGCGGCATCGGCGGCCGGGGTGGCGGCCTGCTCGGTGGTGGCCGGGGCGGCGGCATCGGCGGCCGGGGCAGCGGTGTCGGCCGGCTTGGAGCAGGCGGCGATGGCCAGCGTCAGGGCCAGCGGCAGCAGCAGTTTACGGGTGGCGCTCATCTCAGGAACTCTCCGGATCGTAGGGTGGGTACACGGTGTAGCAAGAGCCCGCCGCGGGACGGCGGGCCCGAAACCGATACAACGACTTACGCGATGCGCGCCGCTTCGTCGAACGACAGGCGCGGCAGACGCGGGAACAGGCCCGCCGAGTCACCGTAACCCAGGTTGACCAGGAAATTCGACTTGATGGAGGTGCCGGCGAAGAAGGCTTCATCCACCTTGGCCGCATCGAAGCCGGACATCGGACCGGCATCCAGGCCCAGCGCGCGCGCGGCCAGGATCAGGTAGGCACCCTGCAGGCTGCCGTTGCGGATGGCGGCTTCGTGGCGGCCTTCCTGCGGGCCGTCGAACCAGGCCTTGGCATCGGTGTGCGGGAACAGGTACGGCAGCTTCTCGTGGAAATCCAGGTCGAAGCCGATGATGACGGTGACCGGGGCGGCCATGGTCTTGTCATGGTTGCCTTCGGACAGGGCCGGGGCCAGCTTGGCCTTGGCTTCCTTCGAGGTGACGAAGACGAAACGGGCCGGCGTGGTGTTGGCCGCGGTCGGTCCCCACTTCACCAGGTCGTACAGTTCCTGCAGCAGGCTGGCCGGGACCGGCTTGTCGAGGAAGGCGTTCTGGGTGCGGGCAGTGCGGAACAGCTGGTCGAGGGCAGCAGCGTCGAGCGCGTGGGACATCAGTGGATCTCCAGGGCGGCTAAGGGAAGGTCAGTGCCCGCGGGCGGCGCGGGGCGAATCGACGAGCCGCAGTGTAGAGTGTCGCGACTGTTGCAACACCCAGCAGGACTGAAACGAATTAATGCCAATGGTGAAACGATCGAGCGCGCCTTGGACGGTCACTGACGGCCGTGCCGGCAATGTCCGCCAGGCGGTCGCGCTGGCCTCGGCGCTGCGTCTGGGTACCCATCAGCCGCTGGTCCTGCAGCCCCGTGCGCCCTGGCGCTGGTTGTCGCCGCGGCGGCTGCCGGGCGATGTGGACGGCTACGGCGAGGCCTTCACGACACTGGCTGCGGACGCCCCGCCGTTGGCGATCGGCTGTGGCCGCCAGTCCGCCGGCGCCCTGCGCGTGCTGCGTGCGCGTGGCAGCCAGGTGGTGCAGATCCTCGACCCGCGCATCAGCGCCCGCCACTGGGACATGGTGGTGGTGCCCGAGCACGATGCTCTGCGTGGCAGCAATGTGCTGACCCTGCTCGGCAGCCTCAACCCGGTGGACGACGACTGGCTGGCCTGGGGTCGTGCCGCGTTCGCCAGCTTCAGCACCCTGCCCGGCCCGCGCACCGCGTTGCTGGTGGGTGGACCGACGCCGCTGGCCCCGTGGGACGAGGCAGCGATGGTGGGCGTGTTCCAGGCGCTGGCCGATCAGATCCGCGCTGAGGGCGGCAGCCTGCTGGCCACGACTTCGCGGCGCACGCCACCGGCATTGGCCGAGATCCTGCGCGCGAAGTTCGCCGACCTGCCACATGTGATCTGGGGCGATGGCGGCGATGGCGTGAACCCGTACGCGGGCCTGCTGGGCTGGTCCAACCGCGTGGTCGTCTCGCCCGATTCGGTGAACCTGCTTTCTGAAGCCTGTGCCACGCGCATGCCGGTGATGGTGGCGCTGGCTGATACCGCGCAGGGGCGGCTGGCACGTTTCCAGCATCAGCTGCGCGAGCGCGGGCGGTTGCAGCCGCACTGGCTGGACTGGCAGTACGACCGCATCGAGCCGCTGCGCGAAACCGCGCGGATCGCTGCGGAAGTGAAGCAGCGTTTGGCATTGAGGTAGTGCCGGCCGCTGGCCGGCAACGCTATATGCATTACCGAAGCCCCTGCCATTGCCGGCCAGCGGCCGGCACTACCCCGTTCGTCCAGCGATTTCTGAACACTTGGATCCGCCTGCGCGGTTAGAGTCCAGCTTCCCCCATCACACTGAACGTCTTCATGCGTACCCTGCTCCTGCTGCCCCTAGCCCTGCTCGCTGCCTGCTCCACCACGCCCACCGAGCTGGACCCGATTTCTTACCAGTGCCAGCAGCAGCTGGATGCATACCGCGAACAGCCAGCGCTGCGCGATCCGAAGACTGGCGAGCGCCCACCGCTGCCGATCGCGCCGATCAGCGACGCCTGTGACCGGGAACTCAAGCGCAAGGGCGTGGACCGCCCGCTGCGCTGACCGGCGTATGATCGGCGCGCGGGCCTGCCCGCCGTTGAAGGTATCGACATGGATCGTTTTTCCCGCCTGCCCCGCGCCGCGCTGCTGATCGCCAGCCTGCTGGCGACCGCACCGGCATGGGCCAACAGCACCGAGTGCCGCGAGCGCTACCCGAGCGTGGCCTCGCAGGCGGCGATGCTGGACGTGGCCTGGACCACCGCCGAGCGCTTGGACGCGCTGCCCGACGTGGACGTGGTGGTAGCCGCACGTGGCGGCCAGGACCTGAGCCGCTACGGCCTGCGCCATAGCCATCTGGCCTTCCTGCTGCGCGAGGACGATGGCCGTTGGCGCGCGATGCACCTGCTCAACCGCTGCAAGACCGACAGCTCGCAGCTGTTCCACGAAGGGCTGGGCAACTTCGTCGGCGAGAGCGGCGGCCATACCGACCTGCGCATCGGCGTGCCATCCGCACCGTTGCGTGCAGCACTGCGCGCGATGCTGGTGTCACCGTCGATCCAGCCAAAAGCGCTGCACGAAACCAGGTACAACGTGGTCGCCTACCCGTTCGCCACCGACTACCAGAACTCCAACCAGTGGGTGCTGGAAGTGCTGGCGGCGGCGATGGCGCAGGCCGATGGCGCGCCGGCCATCGTCAAGCGTGAGCAGGCCCAGCAGTGGCTGCGCCAGCAGAAGTACCAGCCCAGCGTGCTGCATATCGGCCTCGGCAAGCGCGTGGGTGCGCGCCTGTTCGTGGCCAACGCCACCACCACCGACCATCCGGCCGGCGAGCGCATCTCCGGCAACTATTCGGTGGTGACGGTGGAATCGGTGTTCGATTTCCTGCACCAGCGCAGCCAGCTGCAGCAGGAACTGGTGATCCCTCACGTGCCGGTGGCCGGTGCCGCCGCAGCCAGCCCCTGAATCCCGCAAGGAGAACGAGATGCGCCTTTCGCACGCTGTCCTGATGCCGCTGTTGATTCTCACCGGCCTGGCCTGCTCGACCGCCGCCCACGCCGAACGCCGCATCGTGATCATCCACGACCCGGGCCCGCAGGGGCCGAGCCTGGAGATGTCCACGCAGATGGTGGCGTCGGCCCGCGCGGCAGCGGCGAAGGAAGCCCAGGATGCAGCCGACGCGGGTCGCCCATTGGCCCGTCAGCAGCAGATCAAGCTGCCGCAGATGCAGGTGAGCGCCATCGCCACCACCGTGGATGGCCGCCGCGAAGTGCTGCTGCGTGATGCCAACGATCCGCAGAACACCGCATCCATGCAGTACCCGCGCGGCATCGGCGATCCGGCCGTGCAGTTCACCGTGGGCCAGACCGTGAACTTCGAGCCGACCGGGGCCGACCAGGGCTGGCAGCTGAAGGACAACCAGGGCCGTCCACTGGAATACCTGCCCGAGGCCACCGGCCCGCGCGACATTTTCGATACCCGGCGCTGAGCCGCCGTCCCCACGTTGACCAGGAGGTCTCCATGTTCCGTTGCCTGCGCATTCCCACCACTGCTCTGCTGCTTTCGGCGCTGATGGTGCCCACCGTCCACGCTGGCGCTGCGCCGCAGTTGAACAGCAGCGAGGCCAGCGTGCTGATCACCTCGCTGATCGTGGTGTCAGTGCCCCTCGCTGCGTCGGCGGGCTTGTCTGAATTGTCGAAGGCGCCGTTCAAGGCCAGCGAGCGCCGTGAGAAAGCCCACCGCACCAAGGCGGTGCCGCTGCCACCGATGGAAGTGAAGAAGGTGGAGACTACGGCGGCGGGCGAACGCCAGGTGCAGCTGCAGGTGCCCGACAAGGCCGACCAGACCGCCACGCTGCGCTGGCCGGCGCGCGTGCATGAGGACCAGACGGCGGCCTTCGTGGTCGGCCAGCAGGTGCATTTCGACCCCACCGAGGCCGGTGCCGGCTGGACCGTGAAGAGCGCGCAGGGCCAGGCGCTGGCCTATGTGCCGACCGCCTACGCCGCCGGCGACGTGATGAGCGAAGCGCTGTAAAGCTGAACGACCGGTTTTGGCTTTGCCGCAGCCCGGGCGGATAATGGGCGATCCCCTTTGTCCCCCTGGCTCGCCATGTCCGTGCGTCCTGCCCCTGTGTTTGCCCCGTTGACCGCCCGCGCCCTGGTGCTGGCGGTACTGGCGATGGGCGCGGTGGTGCTGCTGTCCAACGTGCTGGTGCAGTACCCGATCAACGATTGGCTGACCTGGGGTGCTTTCAGCTACCCGGTCGCGTTCCTGGTCAGCAACCTGATCAACCGCCGCTTCGGCCCGGGCCCTGCCCGCCGCGTGGCGTGGATTGGTTTCGCGGTGGCGGTGCTGTTGTCGGTGTGGGTTGCCACCCCGCGCATCGCGATTGCCTCGTGCTCGGCCTTCATCGTGGCGCAGCTGCTGGACATCACCGTGTTCGACCGCCTGCGCCGTGGCAGCTGGTGGCGTGCACCGATGGTGGCCACTACCTGCAGCGCGACGGTGGATACCACCATTTTCTGGTCGATCGCGTTTGCCGGTTCGACCCTGCCGTGGGTGAGCTGGGCCGCCGGCGACCTGGCGGTGAAGCTGGCGATCGGCGTGTGCCTGCTGGCCCCGTTCCGCGCGTTGCTGTGGAAGATGGCGCCGCTGCGCACCACCAGCTGACCGCACATGCTCTGGCAGGTGCCAACCTTGGTTGGCACGCCGTTGCCGGGGTCATGGACGCTGATGGGTTGTGCCAACCAAGGTTGGCACCTACCAACAGCAGGCCAACGGTCAGATCATTGATCCGGCAGGTCATCGCCGAGCCATTGCTCTGGTGGGTGCAACCCTTCAGGCGAACGGCAGCTCCGCGGCGATGCACGCCGCCGCAATCGCGGCACATGCATCTTCAATCGCCGGCGTCGTCGGTGCCAGTCGCGGCCGCCGGTCCAGCGTGCAGGCCAGGCCCACGTCCAGCAACGTGGCATGCGCTCCATGCAGCGCCTGCGCGGTGGCATCCGGCAGGAAACCAACGACCGCCAGCGCATCGATCAATGACGGCGTATCGCGCGGCTGCAGCAACGCCACATGCTGCGCGCTACGCGCCAGCACGCCGGTCTGCAGCAGGAACTCCAGGTCCACCACGCCACCGGCACCCTGCTTCAGGTCCAGCCGCGCGGCATCGCTGCGGTCCAGTTCGGTGCGCATGCGGCCGCGCATCTTCAGCACGTCCGCGTACAGCACACCCGTGTCGCGTTCGCGGCCCAGCGTCTGCGCACGCACCTGTTCGAAGTCGGCCAGCAGACTGGCATCACCGGCCACGCCCCGCGCGCGCACCAAAGCCTGGTGTTCCCAGGTCCACGCGCGCTCGCGCTGGTATTCGGTGTAGCTGGCCAGCGAAGAGACCAGTGAGCCCTTGCCGCCATCCGGGCGCAGGCGAACGTCGATGTCGTAAAGGCGGCCGGCGGCGGTGACTGCACCGAGCAACGCCATCACCTTCTGCGCAAGGCGTGCGTACCAGCGCCCCGGTTCCAGCGGCCGTGCCCCATCGCTGGCATCCACGCCGGCCGGGTTGTCGTGCAGGAACACCAGGTCCAGATCGGAGCCGAAGCCCAGCTCCAGTCCACCCAGGCTGCCATAGCCGATGATCGCGAAGCGCCCGCCGGGAATCTCGCCGTGTGCGGCGCGCATGTCCGCCTCGGCCATCGCCAATACGGTAACCACCACCGCCTGCGCCAGTTCGGCCAATTGCCGGGTGCTGTCGACCGCGCCCTGGCGGCCATCCAGCGTGGCCATCGCCATGCGGAAGCTGAGTGCCAGCCGCGTTTCATTGAGCCAACGCAGCGCGGATTCGGGATCTTCCACCGTCAGCACCTGCTGGCACTCGGCCAGCATGCCAGCGGCATCCGGCATCGGCCCGGACACGCGCACGTCCAGCAGTTCGTCCAGCAGCAGCGGATACGCTGCCAGGCGCTCGGCCAGCAACGCGCTGCGCGCCAGCACGTCTACCAGCCGCGCCAGTGCGCTGGGCTGTTCGTCCAGCAAGGCGAGATAGCTGGTCCGGCGCAGCACCGCCTGCAGCAGGCCAAGCACGCGCTTCAGCGCGGCATCGGGCTGTGGCGAGCGCGTGGCCGCATGCAACAGCGCAGGCAGTACGCGATCCAGCCGCGCACGCGCGGCATCAGACAACGACTTCACGCCGGTGCCCTGGGCGAAATCGCGCAGCGACTGGTCGGCGCCGTTGGCATCGAGGAAACCGGCTTCGGCCAGCAGTGGTGCATTGCTGCCTTCGGGCAGGCTGCGCCAATAGTTGGCCAGCGCGTCGGGCGCGGCCTGGCCCTTGCGCGGCGCCAGCAACGCGGCGAATTCAGTACTGACCCGCTGCTGCTGTTCCGCCAGCGCCGCACGCAGCACGTCCCAATCCGGATAGCCCAGACCCACGGCGATGCGTTCGCGGTCGAGTGCATCATTGGGCAGCACATGGGTCTGCGCGTCACGCAGCATCTGCAGGCGGTTTTCCAATCGGCGCAGGAACAGGTAGGCCTCGCGCAGCGCGCTGCCATCCTCGGGCGCGATCTGTCCGGCGGCCACCAGTGCGTCCAGCGCCACCAGCAGGCGACGCTCGCGCAGTGCCGGTTCACGGCCACCGCGGATCAGCTGCAGCGCCTGGCACAGGAATTCGATTTCGCGGATGCCTCCGGCGCCGCGCTTGATGTCGTCGTGCAGTTCCCGGCGCGCGACTTCGGCAGTGATGGCCGCCTTCATCTCGCGCAGGCCGTCGAGCGCGGTGAAGTCCAGGTAGCGGCGGTACACGAACGGGCGCAGCGTCTGCAGCCACGCCTCGCCGGCATCGATGTCGCCGGCCACCGCGCGCGCCTTCAGCCAGGCATAGCGTTCCCAGTCGCGGCCCTCGCGCTGGAAATACTGGTCCATCGCCGCGAACGACAGCGCAACGCGGCCGGCGCTACCGAACGGACGCAGGCGCAGGTCGACGCGGTGGCTGAAACCATCGACGGTGGTTTCGTCCAGCAGCTTGGCCAGGCGCTGGCCGAGGCGGGCGAAATACTCTTCGGCCGCCAACGGACGCGGTCCATCGGATTCACCGCCCTGCGGATAGGCGTAGACCAGGTCTACATCGGAACTGAAGTTGAGCTCGCCACCGCCGAGCTTGCCGAGGCCGAACACCACCAGCTGCTGCGGGTTGCCGTGTTCATCGGCGATGACGCCGTGGCGCTGGGCGAATTCCTGCTGCAGGGCATCCAGTGCCAGACGCAGGCAGTCCTCGGCCAGGGTGGTGGCACCGGCGAGGGTCTGCGGCACGTCGTCGAGGCCGGCCAGGTCACGCCAGATCAGCCGCGTGGACATCGCGGTGCGCCAGCGCCGGATCTGCGCCGGCCAGTCGCTGGGCTGCAGCGGATCGAGCACCGGCGCCGGGATCGGCGGGCAGCTGGGGGCGGCCAGCTGTGCCAGCAAGGCCGGTTGCCGCACGAGGGTGTCCAGCGCGAAGTCGCTGGCCACCGCCAGCTGGTTCAGCAACGGCAGCAGATCGGCCGGGACGGGCTCGGGCAGGACCTGGGCCAGACGGGCCAAAGCGCGGTCGACAAGGGGCTGCAGGGAGGCGGGCAGGTCAGCGGGGGCGAGGGTCATGGGCTGATTCTCACGGGGTCGGATCCCTTTGCCAACGGCGAAGGGCTCTGACCCCGAGATGCCGCCGGTTGATGCCGCTGGTGGGGTCAGAGCCTTTTGCCTGTGGCAAAAGGATCCGACCCCCGATGGGAGCCGCGCATTCATACTGGGCGACAGGCAATAAAAAAGCCCGCTTGCAGCGAACTGCCAGCGGGCTCTGCTCCCTCCCCCACGTCGGGATGCAGGTCCATCGTGCGGGCTGCGAAAGCACTTTGCACGCTGCACTGCAAAACAAAACCGGCGGGTTTGGGTGACCCCTGCGGGAAAAGCCATTCCACGAAGGTAGAACCCCCCGTACGGCGGGGGATGGCCGATAATCGGGATTCCCCCCAGCAACACGTGTCGTCATGTCTGTTGATCGCATCGCCAACGCGCGTCTCCGTGACCGCGTGGTCTCCGCAGAGGCCGCAGCCGCGCTGATCCAGCCCGGTGAAACCGTGGCCATGAGCGGCTTTACCGGCTCTGGTTACCCCAAGGCTGTTCCCGTCGAACTGGCCCGCCGCATCGAAGCGGTGCACGCCCAGGGCCTGCCCTTCCAGATCAGCCTGATGACCGGCGCCTCCACTGCGCCGGAACTCGATGGCGCACTGGCCAAGGCCGATGGCATCGCCATGCGCATGCCGTTCCAGAGCGATCCGGATGCGCGCAACCGCATCAACGAGGGCAAGCTGGACTACATCGACATCCACCTCAGCCACGTGGCCCAGCATGTGTGGTTCGGTTTCTATGGCGAGATCGATACCGCCGTGATCGAAGTCTCGGCCATCCGCGAAGACGGTTCGCTGGTGCCGTCCACCTCGGTCGGCAACAACAAGACCTGGCTGGACCTGGCCAAGAAGGTGATCGTTGAGGTCAACGAATGGCAGCCGGCCGGCGTCGACGGCATGCATGACATCTACTACGGCACAGCGCTGCCGCCGCACCGCAAGCCGATTCCGCTGGTGAACGCCAACGACCGCATCGGTGACACCGCGCTGCGCTGCGACCCGGACAAGATCGTGGCCGTGGTGCGCACCAACGGCCCGGACCGCAACAGCCCATTCAGCCCGATCGATGTGACCAGCGAGCAGATCGCTTCGCACCTGATCGAATTCCTCAAGCACGAGGTGAAGAAGGGCCGCCTGCCGCCGAACCTGCTGCCGCTGCAGTCGGGCGTGGGCAATATTCCGAACGCGGTGTTGGCCGGCCTTGCCAAGAGCGGCTTCCGCGACCTGGCCGCGTTCACCGAAGTCATCCAGGACGGCATGCTCGATCTGCTGCGCGACGGCGTGCTGAGCTACGCTTCGTGCACCGGCTTCGCGCTGAGCCCGCAGGCCAACGAGACGTTCAAGGAGAACATCGATTTCTATCGCGAGCGCATCATCATGCGCACGCAGGAAATCTCCAACCATCCGGAGCTGGTGCGCCGCCTCGGCTGCATCGGCATGAACGGCATGATCGAAGTGGACATCTACGGCAACGTCAATTCGACGCACGTGATGGGCACCCGGATCATGAACGGCATCGGCGGTTCGGGTGACTTTGCGCGCAACGGTTTCCTGTCGGCGTTCCTGAGCCCGTCCACCGCGAAGAACGGCACCATCTCGGCGATCGTGCCGATGGCCAGCCACGTGGACCACACCGAACACGACGTGTCGGTGATCGTCACCGAACAGGGCCTGGCCGATCTGCGAGGGCTGACCCCGCGCAAGCGTGCGCAGGTGCTGATCGACAACTGCGCGCACCCGGATTTCCGCCCGCAGCTGCAGGACTACTTCGACCGTGCCAGCCGCGAAAGCTACGGCAAGCACACCCCGCACCTGCTGCCGGAAGCGCTGTCGTGGCACCAGCGTTGGCTGGATACCGGCACGATGAAGGGCTGATTGCCGTCGGGGTCGGATCCCTTTCCATTGTAAAGGGCTCTGACCCCAGGGACGGACATCGGGTAGAGCCGGCAGCTGGCCGGCTCCCCAGAACAGCCGGCCAGCGGCCGGCTCTACCTTCACGCGGTGCGCAGCGCCGCCAGCGATTCGGCCTGCAGCCGCTCGTAGATTTCGAACTCGTCATTCACCGCCACGCCCAGCGCCTGCTCGAAGGCCTCGCGGTTGGCGTGTGCGGCATACGCACGCTGTTCTTCACCGCCCAGGTTGGACTGGAAGATGCCTGCGGCACTGACCGGCAGGAAATCCTCGTAGACGATCGGGTCGGCCGTGGCCAGGCCTGCGGCCACCAGCACTTCGGCCGGCAGGCCGGCCACGCGCTCCGGTGCGGCGCGGCCGGCGTCGGTCAGCTGGTAGCGGTAGTAACCCAGTCCTTCCTGGCGCAGCGTGTCATGGTCATCCGGGAAGCTGGCGAACACCGCCTGCAGGCGCTGGCCGTAGCCGCCACCGGTGCTGCCTTCGCCACCGGCATCGCGTGCCTGCGACAGCAGCTGATCGTACAGTGCGCGGCCCTTCGGGGTCAGGGCAAGGCCACGCTGTTCGATCTCGCCGAAGCGCGCGGTGTGGGTGCCGGCGTCGCCGCCCTCACTGTCCGGGAAATGCACGGCTTCTTCCAGCGCCTTGAAACTGGTCTGGCGCAACAGGATCGGGCAGGCACGGCGCGGCGGCCCTTCGATCACCGCTTTGGCCGCCATGCCGTGCTCGATCATTGCCGCCTGTGCGGCGTCGATATCCAGCGTGCGCGGGGTCAGGTGGTTGATGTGCGGGCCGCGGAAGCTGACCACGTCGGCCACCAGCCGGTGCGCGTTGTGCAGCGCGTGGTAGGTCGGCAGATCGACCGTGGCATCGCCGTGCCAACGGAAGGTTTCCAAGGCTTCATCGACAAAGCGCTCGGCGTCGGCCTGCGACAGCCCGCCGTCACGCTCGGCCTGGTCGATCAGTGCCAGCGCGCCATCGGTAAAGATGCGGCGGCCGGCAAGGATCTCCGCCGATTCGGCGCGCAGCGCTTCGTCTTCGATCAGCTCCAGGCGCAGCAGCGAGGTGAACACGCGAAACGGGTTCTGCGCCAGCGCCGCGCCGGTGAGCGGGCGGAATGCGGTGGAGTGCACCGGCACGCCAGCCACCGACAGGTCGTAGTAGCCGACCGGGTACATGCCCATCACCGCGAACAGGCGGCGCAGCGTGGCCAGCTCCTGCACGGTGCCGACGCGGATCGCGCCGTGGCGCTCTTCGTCCAGGCGCGCACGCTCGTCGTTGCGCTGCAGCTGCGCGGCCAGCGCCGGGTCCTGCTCCAGCACCTGCGCGTTGATCCGCTCCACCAGTTCCACCAGCGTGCCGTACAACGGCACTTCGGTGCGGTACATGCGGGACATGGCCTGCGCGAACAGGCGGCGGATCACATCAGGCGAAACGAAAGAGGCGCTCATCAGTCACTCGATTACGGGAACGGGGAACAGCTCGAACCCGTATTGTCGCCGGAGCGCGGCGCGGCGGCGATATGCAGAGCAACATGGCGCCCAGCCCGGTAGGCCGGTGGGTGCGAACCTTGGTTCGCACTGGTCTGGGGGGAAGGAGCAAAAGGCGTGCGAACCAAGGTTCGCACCCACCAGAATCAGGCAGCGGCCAGCACTACCGCTTCAACTGGTGCTTCAGGGTGGCATCCAGGGTGATCGGCCGGTCCCAGTGCTGGTAGCTGGCCACGATGGCGTGGCGCACGGCGCGGTAATGCAGGTTGTCCGGCTTGGTCGGCATGCGCTTCACCACCGCCTCCCAACCGCCCTCCGGGTCCTGACTGAAGGCGCGCACGCTGTCGCGGCAGGTCTGGCCGCTGGCCTTGGCCCAGAAGCAGGCGAAGTAGATGTCCCCGGCCTGCCAGCCATGGGTGGTGAACAGCGCGCTGATGTAGCCGCGCGGCACGCTGGCATAACGCGACACTTCGTCGAGGAAGGCGTCCGGGTAGCGTTCGGCGTAGTGATTGACGTCCTGCAGCTGGACATCGACCCAGCTGTCGCCGGTTTCCACCTCGTAGGCCGCCGAGCGCGCGGCGGTCTGCTGGGCCAGCACGGTGGCCGGCGCCAGCAGCAGGGACAACAACAGTGCGCGCAGTCGCAGGTTCATGCCCCGATTCTGCCGCAGCCGCCGGGTCCTGTCAGGCCGCCGCCGAGGCCTTGGCCTCGATCGCCGCCAGTGCGGCCGGCCAATCGTGGGCGGTGTCGGCGGTGACCATGCGCGGTTCGTCGTCGGCCACGCCGTGCTGGGTCTCGTGTGCCCAGGTCACTGCGTACGGGGTATGCACGCCCCAGCCGCCCAGGGTCACCACCGGCTCGATGTCCGAACGCAGTGAGTTGCCGACCATCACGAAGCGCTGCATCGGCAGGTCGAATTCGGCCAGCACGCGGGCGTAGGTTTCCGGGTCCTTCTCCGAGACGATCTCGATGCGCGGGAACAGCTCGGCGAGATTGGCGACCTTGATCTTGGCTTCCTGGTGGAACAGGTCGCCCTTGGTGATCAGCACCACCGGATAATCTTCGGCGATCGCAGCCACCGCTTCGCGCACGCCGTCGATCAGCTCGACCGGGTGGCGCAGAGTGTCGTGGCCGATCTCCAGGATGCGCTGGATGTCCTTGGCCTCGATGCGCTGGCCGGTGATGTCGATGGCCGCTTCGATCATCGACAGCGTCATGCTCTTCACGCCGTAGCCGAAGGTACCCAGATGGCGCTGCTGCACTTCCAGCAGGTGACGCGCGGTCTGGGTGTCATGCACGTCGACGTAGCGCGACAGCAGGTCAAGATAATCCTGCTCGGCCTTGCGGTAGTAGTCCTCGCTCTTCCACAGCGTATCGTCACCGTCAAAACCGACCAGGCCGATGGCGCGCGACGGCGCAGGCGTGGAGGTGTTCATCGCGCAAGGATACAGGGGCGGCGATGACGAGAAAAACCCGGGCGGCCGCAGCCGCCCGGGTCCCCATGCACCGGTCTTCCCGAATCAGGCGTCGATCAGCGGCCCTGCGCCGCGCCGGCACCCGCACCGGCCTGCTGCGCGGCCACGTAGGCCTTGTACTCATCGGCGCTCAGCTCGCCGTCCTTGTTGGTATCGGCCTGGTCGAACACCTGGGCGAGGCCAGCGTTCACCTGCGCCTCGGTCTTGCTGATGGTGCCGTTGCCATCGGTATCGATGCTGGCCCAGGTCTGGCCACCGCCGTTGGCCTGTGCCGAGGCCGCTGCGGCCGCATTGGTCGCCTGGTCAGCCGCCTGCCCTGCCTGCGCCGCCGACTGCTGCGCCTGCGCGGCCTCATTCTGTGCCTGCGCGGCCTGCTGCTTGGCCGACTGGGCCATCGCCGGAATGGCCAGCACGCTGCCGGCGGCGACGATCAGGGCGATCAGGGGCTTGCGGTTGCGAATAGTCATCAGGGGTGTCTCCTACCAATTGGGTGGTGTTGCGCGGCGTGTTGTCTCCGCACGGCACCTACCCTGCCACCGCCTTTCTGAATCGATTTTGGGCCATGATCCGCCTCCACACGCACGATTAACCACTGGCTCGCGCGCATGCATTAGCGCGGTGGTTAGGGTGGAGTGAGTGGCTCATAAGCTGCGCATTCAGCGCTGCCGGATTTAACCGGCAGCGAACGAAAAACCTGCGTCAGTCGACGTTTTGCGCCGATGACCGCGAACTGAACACCACCCAGCCGAGGGCAACACCGGCGAGTGCACCGGCGATTTCCAGCACCACGCGGCTGCCGAGTTCGTTCGGATCGTGGATGGTGGCGAGGAACAGGCGCGCATACAGCGGCGACTCCAGGCGCACGATGCCCATGTAGAACAGCTTCCAGGCATCGATGCCGGCGGAGATGATCACGGCGATGACACACGACCAGCCGATGGCGTGGCCGACCGTCCAGTGCAGAAGCCGGCACAGTTGCGACCACAGGAAGTACACCAGCAGCCCGACCAGCAGGGCGATGGCGCCGGCTTCCAGGGTACCGAGCAGGCCGAAGTGCAGGGGAAGGTTCATCGGGTGGGCTGGGATGAAGAGGCGGCCAGTGTAAGGGATCTGTCCCGGACCCAATCCGTTAACCACGGTAGATCCACGCCATGCGTGGGTGAATCTCCGTCGAAATCGAATATCTCGAGAATTGAACGAAAGGCATCCACGCACGACGTGGATCAACCGTGTCGACCAAGGTCGACACCTACCAAGAGCAGCGGAAAATTGTCGAGGGCGCCCCCTGCCTATACCCCCTAAAGCACTGGCACGTCGTACGCGGTGCCGGGGTCCGGTTCGGGCTGCAGGGTGTAGTGCCACCACTCCTTCGGGTAGTTGGCGAAGCCTCGCCGGGCCATCGCGCTTACCAGCTGCTGCCGATTGGCCTGCTGTGCATCGCTCAGTCCGCTCGTCTGCGTATGCGCACGCGGGCCAAAGAAATCGAAGTCGGTACCCATGTCCATCGGCTTGCAGCGGCCGTTGCGGCAGTCCAGCAGACCGAGATCGACCGTGGCGCCGCGGCTGTGGCCGGAGCGCTCGGCGATGTAGCCGTCGGCCAGCAGGCGCGCCTTGTCCAGGTCCGGGTACTGCAGCGCCTTCCGCGAAAGCTCGCTGGGGTCGTTCACCCAGGCCATGAAGGCCTGCACCGAACGCACCGGCCGGTAGCAGTCGTAGAGGCGCAGGCCAAAGCCATCCGCGCGCAGGTCCTGTTCCACCTGCGCCAGCGCCTTCGCCACCGGCGCCAGCAGATAGCAGGACGGTGCCTCGTAGCCCGGCACGCGCGCGCCAGTGAAGTTGTTGGCGCCGGCGTAGCGGATGTCCATCTCGATGCCTGGCGACAACGTGCGGATCTCCACCAATCCGGCGCTGGCTGCATCGGTGGCCGGTGAAACGCGCGGTGGCTCAGCGGCGCTGGCGCTCGCCGCCAGGGCAATCGCCAGTACGAGTGAAATGCAGGTCCTGGAAGTCATAGCTGAAGTCGATGTCCGGGTCGATGGCACGCAGGTCCAGCGTGGGCGGCGCACCGTCACCGGGCTGCAGCCACGCCTGCGCGTCTTCGCCCAGCGTATCCCAGCGCAGCAGCCAACGCCCCTGCAGTTGCAGCACGGCACCCTGCAGCCGCGGCGATCTGTCCACGCTGAAGCGCAGGCCGTCCTTGCCCGGGCACAACGAGGCCGGGCCCAGCCAGGGGTCGGTGTAGCGGCCCTGCCAGTGCTGTAGATCGGACGCCGACGTCTGCCGCGCGTCCGACGTCACTGGCCGCTGATGCCCGGACGCTGCCCGCGTTGCCTGGTCTGCCTTCAATTCGGCCAGGTACTCCATCGCAGGCCGCGCACGGTCCGCTGCGGTGAAGCGCTTCAGCGCAGCCTGCATCAACGCCGTGCGCGCGTCCTCGCCTTCGCCATTGATCAGCATCACCACGCCCACCTTGCGATCGGGCAGCAGCGCCAGCGACGAATACATGCCCGACAGCGTGCCGGTGTGCGCCACCTTCCACTGTCCATCCATGTCGGACACCCGCCAGCCATAGCCGTAGCCATGGAAGTGCGCGTTGTCCCAGCGCCGCTGGCGCTCACCCAGCGGCATCGGCATGTGCAGGGTCCACAACGTGCGCCGCTGCTCGTTGCCCAGCCAGTCCGGCACCAGGGCAGGATCCAGCAGCACCTGCATCCAACGCGTCATGTCACGCAGCGAACAGCGGATGCCGCCAGCTGCCATCGACGGCAGGTCAGGGCTGGTCTCGCCGTCGGCGTTCACCACCTCATTGCGATCTCCGCGCCAGGCGTGCGGCTGCGCCACATTGCCCACGCGCTTCACCGACCATGCCCCCACTTGGCAGCGCGTCATGCCCAGTGGTTCAAACACCTGCTCGCGCATCAGCTGGTCGTACGGTTTGCCACCGGCCGCAGCAGCCACTTCACCGGCCACCACGTACATCAGGTTGTCGTAGGCATAGTGGCTGCGGAAGCTGCTAACCGGCTTCAGGTGCGCCAGTCCGGCGATGATATCGGCGCGGGTGAACGTGTTCGGCTCCGGCCACAGCATCAGATCACCAGCGCCCAGGCCGAGACCGCTGTTGTGGATCAGCAGATCGCGCACCTGCATCTGCCGGCCGACCCACGCGTCATGCATGCGGAAGCCCGCCAGATGCCGCTGCACTGGATCGTCCCAGCGCAGCTTGCCCTGTTGCACCAGCCGCGCCAGCAGCACGGCGGTCATCGCCTTGCTGTTGGAGGCGATCTTGAACAGCGTGTCCTCGTCGATGCGGCCTCCATCACCGCGCGCCCCTTCGGCATGGCGATAGACCACGCGCCCGTTCTCGACTACTGCCATGGCCAGCCCGGGCAGATGCTCGACGCGGACCACGGCGGCGATATCCGCATCGATGGATGCGGTATCGACCGCCGAAGCGGAAGGAACCGCCAAGGCCGCCAGAATCAGCAGGCTGTACATGGGCGCCTTGATCTCCGGGACCTCAGCTCAGTAGGCCCAGGTCACGGTCAGCTGCGCATAGCGCGGCGACTGGAAGCCGGTACCGTAGCCATACATCGGATTGGGCGTGCCGATGCTGTCCTGCGGCTCGTAATCCTGGTCCACCGTGACCACGCGCTGCTGGTTCAGTACGTTGTACACCGCCAGCTTCAGACGAAGATCGGTGGGAATCGGCACCTTGTAGGACACGCTCACATCGAGGTCGTAGGTCCACGGCGTGCGGCCGTCGCCACCGCGCGGCGAATGCACGAAGACGCGCTCGGACGGCACCGTCGACTGGCAGTTGGACACGCACACGTAGTAGCTGTGGAAGTCGGTGTCGTCGAACGGGTTGCCGGCGCCGAAGCGGGTGATCGGGCTGCCCGACTGCACGCCCAGGGTCGCGGCCACGCTCAGGTTCTCGGTCAACGCGTAGCTGCCACGGAACTTGAACTGGTGGCGACGGTCGTTGGCCAGGTAGCCGTAGCCCCGGTAGTTGACCCACGGGTTGTCGAAGTTCTCGGTGCGGCCGGCATCGGCAAAGTCGGTATCCGAATTCACCGGTCCTTCGGCGTTACCGCGGCCATAAGCCAGGGTGTACGACGCATTGAAGCCCCACTTGCCGTCCCAGGCCCGGTCGACCTGCAGCTCCAGCGCCTTGTAGTCACGCTTGGGCTTCACCCAGCCGCGCTGTCCCACGTAGTTGCCATCGTCGTCGTACAACGCCCAGCCTTCCTTGGAGGTATCGATGTCGATCCAGCCATCGTTGCTGCCATCGCAGTTGGTATCGCCCCACACCCTGTTGGTGCGCCCCGGATTGCCCATGATCCACACGCCGTCGATCGCACCACACTGACCGGTAGCAGTGATGTTCATGTCATCGATGGCGTTGTGCAGGCGCCGGTAGGTGACACTGGCGGCAACCGACCACGACGCGCTCAGCATGTGCTGGAAACCCAGGATGGCTTCATCCTGGTAGACCGGGTCCATGTCGCGGTTCACTTCCGCACGCAGGTCCGGCACGCTGCCATCGCCCTGCGAGTTGTCGACCGGGCCGATCTGCGCGCCCAGGTTGGGAATGTTGTTGCTGGCACCGGTGTAGCCCAGGAACTCATACCAGGTGCGCTCATCGAGGAAGCCGCCGGCCTGCTTGATGTTGATGACGTTGGCCACCGGCAGGTAGTAGCGGCCCAGGTTGCCGAACACCTTGGTGGTGCCATCGCCACGCACATCCCACGAGAAGCCCAGACGCGGCGCGACCATGTTGTCGATCTTGATGTAGCTGTCGCCGTCGCCACCCTTGTTGTCAAAGCTCTCCACCCGTGCACCGATGTTGAGCAGGAAGTTCGGGGTGACCTGCCAGTTGTCTTCCAGGTAATACGCCGAGTTGATGGTCTCGAACGAGCCGGCCACTTCATAGCGGCGCGTGCGTGCCACCAGGCCGCTGGCCGGTACCGTACCGCCATTGAGCGGGCTGCCCGGCGTGCGGTAGTAGATGTCATAGCGCAGGCCACCGGGGCCAGGATAAGCGCGCTCGTAGTCGGAGGTATTCTCCTCGCGATCCAGGCCGAAGCGCAGCAGGTGATTGCCGATGGACCATTCAAAGTCGGCGCGGGCCGCCTTGCGCGTATCCAGCGCCGATTCCAGCTGCGAGCTGCTGGTGCAGCTGCGGTCACCCTGAAGGCTGGGCGGAATGCCGTCGGCCGCGGTGCGGTTGTCGAACACGCGGTTGCAGTTGTCGTCCATCAGCGAGCTCTGCACGCGGTTGCGCTTGTTCTCGCCATACATCAGCTTCATGGTCAGATCGTTGTTGACCTGCCAGCTGTAGGTGCCCGACCAGTTCTTTCCGCCCACGGTATTGACGACCTGGTTGCTGCGCTCACCGATGATGTCGCCGCTGCCGTAGTCGTAGCGATAGACATCGGTGAGGGTCTTGTTGCGGTCGGAGAAGCCGAACAGCGACAGCATCTGGTTGTCGGTGATCTGCCAGTCCAGCTTGCCGCCCCAGAAGGGTTCATCGGCCTTGCCCTGGTTGAGGAACGTGCCGGCATCGTTGGTGGATTTCGGCCGATAGTCACGGGCTTCGTACATGCCGAAGAAGAACAGCTTGTCCTGCACCAGCGCGCCGGAGGCGAACACGTTCAGCGCACTGCGGCTGTAGTCGTCCTGGCGAGCACTGATGTAGCGGCTGCCGGTGCTGTCATAACGATCGCGTGCCTGCGATTGCCACGCGCGCGGTTCGAACACCAGCTCGGCGCCCGCCTTGAACTCGTTGCTGCCCGAGCGGGTAACAGCATTGATCACGCCGCCGGTGCTGCGCCCGAACTCCACCGAGTAACCGCCGGTCTTGACCTGGAATTCCTGGTAGAAGGCAAACGGCACTGACGAGAAGCCGACCCGGTTGTAGAAATCGGTGACGTTCAGGCCGTTGATGTAGACCGTGTTCTCGGCCACCGACGAGCCGCCGAATGAGATGCCCTGGCCGCCCAGTGAGCCCTTGCCCTTCACTGCGCCAGGCGCCAGCAGCGCCACTGCGGTGATGTCACGATCCACCGGCAACCGCGCCAGTTCCTCGCGGGTGATGTTGGTGGCTGATTCGGTGGACTTCACGTCCACCATCGACACTACCTGCGGAGCGCGCACCTCGACCGTGCCCAGCGTGCTGACCGCACCCAGCGGCACGTTCACCGTGGTTGCACTGCCCAGGCCGACCGTAACCTGGCCCACGCGGCTGGCCGCGCCGCCCGGCAGGCTCACCTCCATGTCGTAGGTGCCGACCGGCAGCAGCGGGATACGGTAGCTGCCCTTGCTGTCGGCCTGCACGGAACGCACAAAGCCGGTTGCCGGATTGCGTACGGTGACCGTGGCGCCTGCGGGTACGCTGCCGGCGTCGCTGGTAAGGCGACCGACCACGGCACCATCCTGTGCCAGTGCGCTGGGTGCCAGTGTTGCCAGGCACGTGCCGAGGGCGATGCACAAGGCCGCCCGCTTGATGGTGTAAGCCTTCATCCCCTGCTCTCTCCTGCAAGAATTGAATGGTGGTGTGGGTGGTGTGTCGCGCTAGCGTTGCCCGGCTGGCAGTACCCGCCACTGGAAGTCGTAGTTCCATTGGTCGAAGTACAGGTTGCCGCCTGACCACTCGGCCTCGCCGCGCTGCGAGTCGACCGTTTCCGAGCGGTAGTACTGCTTGGCCGGCACCAGGGCCTGGCCGAAATCGTCGTTGAAGGCGATGCGGTAGCCGTCGAGGCCACCGAGGTAGAAATCACGCAGGGCGGGCGTATCGCTGGCCAGCGCACCAGTGGTCACGTCCATCGGCAGCCAGCCATACGGCGCCAGGTAGACCTGCCCCCAGTCATGCAGGTTGTTGTAGCCGCTGCCATCGTCGGAGAACACCATGCCCGACTGCCAGCGCGCGGGAATGCCGTTCATGCGCAGCAGCGTGATCAGCAGCAAGGTTTGTTGTCCGCAGTCGGCATGGCCGGCGCGCAGTGCGTAATCGCTGATGTTGCTGATGGTGGAGTATTCGCGCGCGCCGGCCCACGGAATGCGATCGACCGCGGCGAACAGCCTGCGCACCACTTCGTATGGGCGTGTTTCACCCTGCAACACCTGGTCGGAAAACAGCTTCAGCGCCGGGGTGAAGCGCACATGCGGCAGCTGCTCGGACAGGTAGGGTTTCAGTGCCGGGTCGGCCGGTGTCGGCTGCACCTTGGCCGGATCGATCGCGGTGTGGCGCGCGAAGATCGTCAGCGCGTAGCGGATCTCGAAGCGCATCGGCTGCCCAGCCACCGCCTTTGCTTCCAGATAGGCGGTGCGCTGCTGCGTGCTGGCCGGTGCCACGCGCGCCCTGCCGGGGGTGCTGCCCAGCCACTGCACCTGCTCCTGCTGGCCAGGAATTTCGCGCGGGTATGGAATCCACGCTCGAACCATTTCGCCGGCAGGCACCGCATCGGCCTTGACCGTCAGCGACTGGGTGAATTCGATGCGCTGCGGCAGCACCGAGGCCTGGCCACTCTGTTCTGCCGCCGCGATCACGCGCGCATGGTGAGCATTGAGCACTTCGTTCGGGCCGGGCGCCGGCATGGGCGCATCCGCGCGGCGGCGTGCGCGCGCTTCGTCGCTGAGCAGGAACAGGTTCGACGGTGCACGTTTGAAGTACCAGCGCGTGCCGTCGATATCGAGATGTTCGATCAGGCCAAGCTGGTCCCAGCGTGCGAATTCTTCGTCAGTCAGGTCGGGAATCCAGCGCCGCACCGCCGCCTTGGCAGCGGCTTGGTCCAAGGAGAAATCCAGGCGGATTCGCCGCATGCGCTCCTGCTGGAAGGCGATGTCCTGTTCGCTGACGCCAGGCTCGGCTGCGTCAGCAGCCGACCAGGTATCCAGTTCGCTGCCGGCTTCGGAGAACCGCCCGACATCGATCAGCTGCACCACCTGCGCGAACTGCGTGGCCGACGGCGGTGGCTGCGCTGCTGCGGACCACGCGCACAGCAGCAGCGCGGCACTCAGGCCGGCAGCAGCAGGCAGACGCAGTTTGCGAACGGCAGGATCCACAGCGACACTTCCCATGCGCGGGTGGTAACGGCTGTGTAACACGGGCCGGGAGACCGGTCAATAATTTATTCTTGCTTTCGACTCCGAAAGGAATAAATATTCCAACAGGCATTCGAGGAGGGTGTGCAGCGCATGATCCTGGCTTCCCGCGAACCGCGCCGGCACTGGCCGCGCCGGTTGACCCTGGCCCTGTGCGTGCTGGCCGCCCCGGCCTTCGCACTCGCTGCCCCGACGCCTGATCCCGGCGCGCCACTGCCCTATGTGATCGGCCTGCACGAGGCCTACCTCACGCCGGACTACTGGGCAGCACGGCTCGAGAACGCCGACACCCCGGTCCTCGACCGCACGCAGATCGACGCCCAGAACGCGCGGATGCGGGCGCAGGACAGCCACATCCAGGACATCGCCGTGCTGCCCGCACAGCTTGATGCGGCGGCGGTGCGCGGCAGCATCACCGCACTGTCGAGCTGGCCCGCCCGCACTCTGTACAACGACAAGGGCCAGGCCATCACCCCAGCACTGCGCAGCGCAATCGAAGCCAACCTCGGTCTTGATGCGATTCCCGCGCAGACGACACCGCAATACGGGCTGGTGGTGAAGCGCGCCGCACTGCGCACCTTCCCCACCCGCGAGCGCGTCTTCAGCACCGTCGGCGACACCGACATCGACCGCTTCCAGGAATCGGCACTGTTCCCCGGCGACAAGGTCGCCGTGGTCCATCGCAGCGCCGATGGCCGTTGGCTGTTCGTGCACAGCGAACGCTACAGCGCGTGGATCGAGGCCGATGCCATCGCCAGCGGCGACAAAGCCACCGTGCTCGGCTACGGCGCGAAGGGGCCGTACCGGATCGTCACCGGCGCCACCGCACAGACCACCTACGCCCCGGAGGAACCCCGCGTGTCGCGCCTACAGCTGGACATGGGCGTGCGCCTGCCGGTGCTGGCCGAGTGGCCGGCCGCCGAGCCGGTGAACGGCCAGCAGGCACATGCCGCGTGGGTGGTGCAGCTGCCGGTGCGCGAAAGCGATGGCCGGTTGAAGCTGGTGCCGGCGCTGCTGCCGCGTTCGCAGGACACCGCAGCCGACTACCTGCCGCTGACCCCGCGCCTGCTGTTGCAGCAGGCCTTCAAATTCCTCGGTGAACGCTACGGCTGGGGCCACGACTACGACACCCGCGACTGCAGCGGTTTCGTTTCCGAGATCTACCGCAGCTTCGGCGTGCTGCTGCCGCGCAATACCAGCGCGCAAGCGGTCAGCCCGGCGCTGGACCGCTTGCCGTTCACCACCAAGGACGGCAAGGCCGTGCGCGACCGCGCCGTTACCGACCTGCAGGTGGGCGACCTGGTCTACATCCCCGGCCACGTGATGATGGCCATCGGCCACGTCGACGGCCGCACCTGGGTGATCCACGATACCGCGGGCGGCAGCTGGTTCGGTGCCGACGGCAAGCGCGTGCAGGCCCATCTCAATGGTGTTTCGGTCACCCCGCTGGAGCCGATGATGGCCAGCGACAGCGTCCGCTACATCGACCGCATCACCAACATCCAACGCCTGCGTGCCAAGACCCCCTGAATGAAGATCACTGCCATCGAACTGGGCATGCTGCGCGTGCCGCTGAAAACACCGTTCAAGACCGCCCTGCGCACGGTGGAAACCGTGGAAGACGTGGTGGTGCTGATCCGCACCGATACCGGCCACACCGGCTACGGCGAAGCGCCGGCCACTGCGGTGATCACCGGTGACACCCACGGCTCGATCATCGAAGCGATCCGGCACTTCATCGCCCCGCGCCTGATCGGCCAGGACGTGGCCAACCTCAACCGCCTGTGCACGCTGGTGCAGACCGCGATGGAGCGCAACAGCAGTGCCAAGGCGGCGGTGGAGATCGCGCTGTACGACCTGTGGGCACAGCTGCATGGCGCGCCGCTGTACCAGATGCTGGGTGGCGGCGACCCGGTGATCACCACCGACATCACCATCAGCGTGGACTACATCGACAAGATGGTGGCTGACTCGCTGTCGGCGATCGAACGCGGCTTCGAGTCGCTGAAGATCAAGGTCGGCAAGGACATCGGTCTGGACATCGAACGGGTCAAGGCGATCCACGCCGCCGTGGAAGGCCGCGCCCTGCTTCGCCTGGACGCCAACCAGGGCTGGACCGCCAAGCAGGCCGTGCACGCAATGCGCACGCTGGAAGAAGCCGGCGTGGTGCTGGAACTGCTGGAGCAGCCGGTAAAGGCGGCCGACATCAGCGGCCTGAAGTACGTCACCGACCGCGTCAACACGCCGGTAATGGCCGACGAAAGCGTGTTCAGCCCGAGCCAGGTGATGGACCTGATCCAGCAGCGCGCGGCCGACATCATCAACATCAAGCTGATGAAGACCGGTGGCCTGTCCAACGCGATCCGCATTGCCGATATTGCCGGCATCTACGGCGTGCCCTGCATGATCGGCTGCATGATCGAATCGAGCATCAGCGTGGCCGCCGCGGTGCATCTGGCTGTGGCCAAGAGCGATGTGATCACCAAGGTCGACCTCGACGGCCCATCGCTGGGCCAGTTCGACCCGGTCAGCGGCGGCGTGCATTTCAACGAATCGGAGATCAGCATCAGCGACGTGCCGGGGCTGGGTATCACCGAAGTGCGCGGGCTGGAGATGCTGGGTTGATCTCTGCCTTGCGGCTGGCCTGGCGTACAACTGACTTTGGGTCGGGCGTTACTTTTCTTTTCGCGAAAAGAAAAGTAACCAAAAGAAACGCTCCGCCGGCCGCGAGCCGACGTGCTGCGCACGCCGGTGCCCTGCGCTCCTCGGGCCGCCGAGGGACAGCGCGGAACTCGCTGCGCTCAGACACCCGCGCCTCTTCGCCCTCGCCGGACCTGCGGTGCTCGGCTCGCTTGAAGGCGGACTCAACGTCAAAGGCAACAACTGCACCCCGTAGATCCACGCCATGCGTGGATGCTCCTGCTTCTGCTCTACCCCGTACCCCCCTCGCGGCTGGCACGCGCGCGATCTATCCGGGGTCGGGCGGGCGGGGCTTGCGGGGGTGTCCGCCGCATGGGCCCGAGGCATGCCTCGGGCGGGCTGGGCAGGATGCCCAACCCCGGTCTTGCCGTTTGCGCAGGACAGCGCAAACGAGCAAGCGCGGCCAAGCCTACACGGACGTACTTGCGGCGTCCCCCGCAAACCCCGCCCGCCCGACCCACCACATAATCTGCTCTACGCTGCCAACCGCAACGCGCCTATCCATGCCCGGACGCCCCGCATGCCGCCCCTGCTGAAAATCCGCACCGAGCGCGGGCAGATGTCGGCCATCGAGCGCCGCATCGCCGACTTCATCCTCGACAACGCGCACCTGCTGCGCGACTACTCCTCGCAGCAGCTGGCCAGTGCGCTCGGCATCAGCCAGTCCAGCGTGGTCAAGTTCAGCCAGAAACTCGGCTTCAAGGGCTACCCGGACCTGAAGTATTCGATCGGCCAGGACGTGGCCCGCGCGGGTGCCGACCCGCAACAGGCGCCCAGCGAACCCGACAGCGGCGATGACTACCTGCGCCTGGGCGACGCCCTGCGCCGCAGCAAGGCTCTGGCCGAGGAGGAAACCCGCCAGGCCAATCCCCGAGAGGAGATCGAGCGCATCGTGCAGCTGCTCGATGGGGCACCGAAGCTGTTCGTGTACGGCCTGGGTGATGACGGCCTGTACGCGCGTGAGTTCGCCATGCGGCTGTCGCTGCTCGGGCTGCTGGTGGTGCCACATACCGACCCGATCCTGATGCTGGCCAATCTGTCAGCGGCACGCCCTGGTGACGCGCTGCTGATGTTCTCCGAGTTCGGCAACCTGCCCCAGCTCTCGCAGCTGTCGCGGCAGTTCCAGGACATGGGCGGCAAGGTGATTTCCATTACCCGCCACACCGCCAACCCGCTGCGCGCGCATGCTGATGCCGCGCTGGCGGTGTGCGCGCACGACCGGACGCCGCAGGTCGCGCAGCTGCTGTACCGTAGCGCCATGCACGCGCTGCTCGATTTCCTGTTCGTGCTGCTCTGCCACGCCAATCCGGACCGCCAGCAGCAACTGGCGGTGAACCTGGAGCGGATCGACCACCTGCTGGATTCCTGACCGGAGCGCACGTTGATGAAATCGCTGGCCCGCCTCGCCACCACTGCGCTGCTGCTTGCCGCTGCGGTGTCCGTCCACGCCGCGCCGCTCGATGGTGCACGCCAGCTGATCGTGGTTACCAGCGACAACTGGGACAGCACCCAGGGGCAGCTGCAGGCCTATGTACGCGACGGCAAGGGCTGGCACGCGCACGGGCAAGCCTTCCCGGTCGCGCTCGGCCGTACCGGCAGCGCGTGGGGCCTGGGCCTGCATCCGGCACAGGGCGATGGCCCGCAGAAGCAGGAAGGCGATGGCCGCAGCCCGGCCGGCGTGTTCGCGCTCGGCAGCGCCTTCGGCTATGCCATCACCCGTCCCGGCACCGCGATGGCCTACCAACCCATGCTCGAAAGCAGCTACTGCATGGATGTGCCCGGTTCACCGTTCTACAACCGCATCGTCGATGCGAAGAAGGTCGGCAGCGCCGCGATCAAGGGCTCCACCGAGCCGATGCGGCTGGACCTGCACAACAAGGGCGACGTGCGTTACCAGGAAGGCTTCGTGATTGCCCACAACCCGGACAACCTGCCCGGCAAGGGCAGCTGCATCTTCGCCCATCTATGGCGCGCGCCCCGTGAAGCCACGGCCGGCTGCACCGCCATGCCGCAGCCGCGCATGCAGGCGCTGCTGGACTGGCTGCGGCCGCAGGATACGCCGCGCTTCGTGCTGCTGCCGCGCGCCGAGTACAAGCGCCTGCAGGCACAGTGGCAGCTGCCCGCACTGAGCGGAGACGCCCGTTGAGCACCCCGGACGAACCGCAGCTGCAGCGCGCGGTCAGCCGCTGGCAGATCGTCGGCCTGTCGATCAACGACGTGATCGGCAGCGGCATCTACCTGTTGCCGGCCGCCACCGTCGCCCTGCTCGGCCCCTTCAGCCTGTGGGGCGTGGTCGCCGCCGGCATCGTCGTTGCGTTGCTGGTGCTGTGCTATGCGCAGGCCGCCAGCTACTTCGATGAGCCCGGTGGCAGCTACCTGTATGCCCGCGAGGCGTTCGGCCGTTTCGCCGGGTTCGAGATCGGCTGGATGATCTGGCTGACCCGCATCAGCTCGGCGGCCGCATTGAGCAACGCGCTGGCCGATGCGGTGGCACGCTTCTGGCCGTGGGCCGGCGCCGGCATGGGCCGCATCGCGGTGATCGTGGTATCGCTGGGTTTCCTCACCGGCGTCAACATCATCGGCGTGCGCTCGGCCGCGCGGACCGGCGTGGTGCTGGTGATCGGCAAGATGCTGCCGCTGCTGCTGTTCGTGGCCATCGGCGCGTTCTACATCGATCCGCAGCTGGTGTTCTCCGGCCAGCGCCCGGACCCGCACGACCTGCAGCGCATGGGTGAAGCCGCCTTGCTGCTGCTGTACGCCTACGCGGGCTTCGAGAACATCCCGGCTGCGGCCGGCGAGTACCGCAACCCACGCCGCGATATTCCGTTCGCACTGATCACCATGATCATCACCGTCACCGTCATCTATGGAGCGGTGCAGGTGGTGGCGCAGGGCACGCTGGCCGGGCTGTCCAGCTCGGCCACGCCGCTGGCTGACGCCGCCGCCGGCTTCGGTGGTGAGGCACTCGCGCTGATCCTGACCGTGGGCGCGACCATTTCCATCCTCGGCACCAACAGCAACACGATGATGATGGGCCCGCGCTTCCTGTTCGCGCTGGCGCGCGATGGCTACGGGCCGAAGATCCTGGCGCAGGTGCATCCGCGCTTCCATACACCGGCCGCATCGATCCTGTGCCAGGGCCTGATCGCGCTCGGGCTGGCGCTGTCGGGGTCATTCGTGCAGCTGGCGCTGCTGTCGATGACCACGCGCCTGTTCGCCTACATCGGTACTGCCGCCGCAGTACTGGTGTTGGCCAAACGCTACGCCGACCGCCCCGGTACGCTGAAGCTGCCCGGTGGCCCGCTGATTCCGGTGCTGGCGCTGTTGCTGTGCCTGGCCCTGTTCGCCAGTGCCAGCTGGCAGAACATCGCCGCCGCGCTAGTCGCCTTCGCCATCGGCGCGGTGATCTACAAGTTGCCGCGAAAGGATGCCGACGCCGGGTGATCGGTAGCGCCGGGCCATGCCCGGCGGATTGATCTGACGATCACGCTGCCGGACCGGGCCGTTAACCGCCGCGCAGGCACGATCAGGCTTCGTCCACCACGGAGCCCTTCCATGACCGACTACCAGATTCCCGGCCGCGTGCCGGACGACAGCACCCCGCGCGACGCGGTCAGCAACTACTGGCGCGAGCGCTACACCTCTGAACCGTACTATGACGATCAGCTGTTCTTCGACGACTACGAACCAGCCTACCGTATTGGCCACTCGGCCCGCGCGCAGGACATGATCCGCGCCTACGAGGAAGTGGAAAGCGAACTGGAATCACGCTGGGCCAGCGAACGTGGCAAGAGCCGGCTGGAGTGGGCGCAGGCCCGCAATGCCGTACGCCGAGGCTGGGAGGAAGCGATCAATCTCGACCAGCGGCTGGACAAGGGCGTGCCTCGCGGCACCTGACTTGATCGGATGCCGGTAGCGCCGGGCATGGCCCGGCGCTACCGGTCGTTTGTCAATCCTGTTCCGGCAGCGGCGGCACGCCCGCACTGCGCTTGCTTTCACCGTCACCGGCGGCGATCAGATCACGAGTGTTCTTCTGCACCGCCACCGCGCCGAACAGCGACAGCGCGAAGGCCATGCCATAGAAGCCCTTCTCGCTCAGCACCAGAGTCGCGTTCCACAGGCCAACCAGAAGCAGCAGCAGCGCAGACAGCAATGCGAACCAGCACAGCGCGTAATACAGGCCACTCACCGGAATTCCCTCGACACGGTCGCGCACGCTCTTCTGCAGCGACACCGCTGCGAACAGGCCAAACAGGAGCAGGGTTAGGTAGTAGCCCTTCTCGTTCAGCGGCATCTCCGCATTGAACAGGCCTACCAGGTAGGCCACCGCGCCGAGCAGCAGGGCCACCCAGGAGGCGGCAATGAAGGCCGGCGAGGGTCGATGGATGATCGGTGCGTTCATTGCGGTTCCTTGCAGTCAGGCGGGCATGCTTTGCCCGGGCGAACCCACCCTAGACGATCCCGCCGCCGCCGCACAGGGGGAAACAGGACCTTCGGGCCAGGACCGTCACCGCCCCGGTGGTATACAAGGGAGAGCCTGGCCATCCGCATCCCCTTCCGCTGGAGATACCCATGACCCGCACGCCCCTGCTGCTCGCCCTCGGCCTGTTGCCGATCCTCGCCACCACGGCCTGCAGTGCCGCCGGCCCCGATGCCAGTGGGCAGAAGGCTGCCGCCGCCAGCACAGACGCTGCCGACCAGCGACCGTTCACCGCCACCGAAATCAGTCGTTTCGACCAGCCGTGGGCAATGACGTTCCTGCCCGATGGCAGCCTGCTGGTGACCGAAAAGCGCGGCAAGCTGCAGCATCTGGACCTGGCCAATGGCCAGAAGCATGAAATCACCGGTGTGCCCAAGGTCGCCTACGGTGGCCAGGGCGGTTTCGGCGATGTGATCCTGCATCCGCAGTTCGCCCGCAACCACGTCATTTACTTCAGCTATGCCGAAGAGGGCACGCTGGACACCCGTGGCGCTGCCGTCGCACGCGCCACGCTGGCGCTGGATGCCAAGGGTGGCGGTGAGCTGAAGGACCTGAAGGTGATCTGGCGACAGACGCCCAAGGTCAGCGGCGAGGGCCACTACGGCCACCGCCTCGTCTTCGGCCCGGACGGCAAGCTGTGGATCAGTTCCAGTGAACGGCAGAAGTTCGATCCGGCACAGGACATGGGCGGCAATCTCGGCAAGATCATCCGCCTCAACGACGACGGCAGCCTGCCCGCCGACAACCCGTTCGCCTCGCAGGGCGGTGTTGCCGCGCAGGTGTGGTCGCTGGGCCACCGCAACATCCTCGGCATGGCCTTCGACGCCAACGGCAAGCTGTGGGCGCACGAGATGGGCCCGGCCGGTGGCGACGAACTGAACCTGATCGTGCGCGGCGCCAACTACGGCTACCCGATCGTCTCCAATGGTGACCATTACGACGGCCGCCCGATTCCCGACCACAGCACCCGCCCGGAATTCGCCGCCCCGAAGGTGACCTGGACGCCGGTGATCTCGCCGGCCGGCTTCGTCATCTACAGCGGCAACCTGTTCCCGCAGTGGAAGGGCAGCGGCTTCATCGGCGGCCTGTCATCCACCTCGCTGGTACGTGTGGCCTTCGATGGCGACAGCGCGCGCGAAGCCGAACGCTTCAACATGGGCGAACGCATCCGTGAAGTGGAACAGGGCCCGGATGGCGCACTGTGGCTGCTGGAAGACGGCAACAAGGCGCGTCTGCTGAAGCTCACCCCGAAGACCTGACAGGGTGGTAGTGCCGGCCGCTGGCCGGCACGTTTGTCTGCAACGGCCCCGCACGCGGGGCCGTCTGCGTTCATTGAATGGTGATGACCTTCACCTCGGTCTTCGTGCAGGCCTGGTCCAGGCACTGGCCGTTCAACCACACCTGCCCATCGCCGATCATCACGCCCTGCTGGTTGACGAAGACCTTGCTGAAGTCCTGCTCGGACACCGCCTTGACCACCGCCGGGGTGATGATCTTCTCGTAGTTGCGCTGGAACTCACCGGGACCGGTGATCTTCTTTCCACCGCTGATGTTCAACGGGAAGCGCACTTCCTCGACCACGGCAGCGCGATCACCGCCGATCACCGCGGTCTTGAACGTGTTGAACACCTTCTCGTACTGCGCGGCATCGCCGAGCAGGGTTTCAATGCGCGCACGCGCATCCGCCGCAGGCTCATCCGTAGCGGTGGGTGCAGTTGAGGCGGGTTCGGCGGCAGGCTTGGCAGGTTCAGCCGCAGGCGTCGCTGCAGCACTGGCCTCCATCGGCGGCGGTGCATCCACCGCAGGCTCGGCCGGCGGCGCCGGCTGCGAACAGGCCGCCAGCAACAGGGCGGGAATCAACACAGCGATCATGCGCATGCGCGGGCATCCATCGGTTCAAGGATGCCGATGGTAGCGCCGGGCCATGCCCGGCGTGTTTGCCATGGGTGAGGACGCCGGGCATGACCCGGCGCTACCACCCCGCGATCAGCCCTTCAGCAGCTCGAACTGCACCGCTTCACCGGCGGCCGAAGACGCGCACACCCACACGTCGAACAGGCCCGGCTCGGCACGCAGCACGCCATCGCGGCCGGTGAACGCCAACTGCTCGCGGGTCAGGGTGAACACCACCTCGGTGGACTCGCCCGGCTGCAGTGCCACCTTGCGGAAGTCCTTCAGCTCGCGCACCGGACGCACGCGGCTGGCCACGCGGTCGTGGATGTACAGCTGCACCACTTCTTCACCGGCCACATCACCGCTGTTGGTCAGCGTGGTGGTGAGGGTCAGGGTCTCATCCCAGCCCAGCTGGGCTGCGCTCAGCTGCGGCGCGCCGTAGGCGAAGGTGGTGTAGCCGATGCCATGCCCGAACGGATACAGCGGCTCGTTCGGAATCTCGCGCCAGCGCGCCTTGAACTCCGACATGGTCGGCAGTTCCGGCCGACCGGTACGCGGGTGGTTGTAGAAGTACGGCTGCTGGCCCGACACCTGCGGGAAGCTGACCGGGAGGCGGCCCGACGGGCTGTAATCGCCGAACAGCACATCGGCCACGGCATGGCCGGTCTGCGTGCCCAGGTACCAAGTCACCGCCACCGCCTGCGCATTACGCACGGCGCCCTGCAGGGCCAGCGCGCGGCCATTGCGCAGCAGCACCACCAGCGGCTTGCCGGTCATCGCCACGGCCTCGGCCAGCGCCTGCTGTGCCGGCGGCAGGGTGATCTCGACGCGCGACTGCGCTTCGCCGCTGTAACGCTGCGGCTCGCCCAGCGCCAGCACCACCACGTCGGCGCGCAGCGCAGCGGCCACGGCCGCTTCGGTGCCACCGGGGATGGCCACTTCCAGTTCGCAGCCTGGCACGATCTCCAGCAGCGCTTCGTCGCTGATGGCGGCACGCACGCCGGTTTCCAGGTCCACGTAACGCTGCTTGTCGCCAAACAGCGTCCAGCAGCCCTCGATGTTTTCGCGGTCCTGCACGAACGGGCCGATCAGGGCGATCTTCTGCCCGGTCTTCTGCAACGGCAGCACGTTGTCGCGGTTGTTCAGCAGCACGATCGAACGGCGCGCCGCATCGCGCGACAGTTCGTCATGCGCGGCGATGTGCGAGGTGTCGGCTTCGCGCGCTGGGTCCAGCGAACGGTACGGGTCGTCGAACAGGCCGATGGTTTCCTTCAGCCACAGGATGCGGCGCACGCCTTCATCCAGCACCGCCATCGGCACCTCGCCGCTCTCGACCAGGCCCGGCAGGTGTTCGGCATAGAAGCCGCTCTGCATGCTCAGATCCAGGCCAGCGGTGAACGCCTTGGCGGTGGCATCGCGGTCATCGGCGGCATAGCCGTGCGCGACCAGTTCCATGTCGGCGGTGTAGTCGGAGATCACCACGCCCGGGAACTTCCATTCACCGCGCAGGATGTCGGTCAGCAGCTCGGCGTTGGCGCTGGCCGGCACGCCGTTGATGTCGTTGAACGAAGACATCACGGTGATCGCGCCGGCGTCGAAGGCGGCCTTGAACGGTGGCAGGTGCACGTCGCGCAGGGTCTGCGGCGAGATGTCCACCATGTTGTATTCCATGCCGGCCATCACCGCGCCGTAGGCGGCGAAGTGCTTGGGCGTGGCCAGCAGCGAATCGTCGGCGCGCAGGTCGCTGCCCTGGAAGCCGCGCACGCGGGCGGCGGCGAATGCACAGCCCAGCACCACGTCCTCACCGGCACCTTCGGCACCACGGCCCCAGCGCTGGTCGCGGGCGATGTCCACGGCCGGTGCGTAGGTCCAGTGCAGGCCGGCGGCAGTGGCTTCGACGGCGGTGGCGCGCGCGGTGCGCTCGGCCAGGTCCGGCTCGAAGCTGGCGGCCTCGCCCAGCGGAATCGGGAACACGGTGCGCATGCCGTGGATGACGTCAGCAGCCAGGATCACCGGGATGCCCAGGCGGCTCTCTTCGGTGGCGACCTGCTGGATGCGGCGGCCCAGCTCGGCGCCCACACCATTGAACAGCGAGCCGACCTTGCCCTCGCGCACCTGCTGCAGCACCTGGTCGGCATTGCGCACGTTGGCTTCCGGGTTCACGTCCGGGGCGAACGGGCGGACCATGTCCGCGAAGACACCCAGCTGGCCGACCTTTTCCTCGACGGTCATCTGGGCAATGAGGGATTCGATGCGATCGGAGGCCACCGGCAGTCCTTGATGAAAACGTTTACAAGCCCGGCATTCTAGCGATCCCGGGCGATTTGGCGAGAGGTTTTTTAATTCAGTTTCAGCCACCAGCGGGGTCCGTATGGCCCCGCCGGAGGCATCGCAGCTTACTCCGAGCCGGCCAACTGGCGCTGCCCGGCCATCAACATGGCGTCGCTGGAGGCCTGGAACACCCGCAGGCCGAAGGCCGGCAGGATCGCCAGCAGGTGGTCGAAGATGTCCGACTGCACCGCCTCGTATTCACCCCAGGCGGTGCTGCGGGTGAAGCAGTACAGCTCCAGCGGCAGGCCTTCGGTGGTCGGCTGCAACTGCCGTACCAGCAGGGTCATGTCGGTATGGATGCCCGGGTGGCTGCGCAGATACCGTTCCACATAGGCACGGAAGGTACCCAGGTTGGTCACCCGACGGCTGTTGACCTCGGCCACGCCCTGCTCGCGCAGGCGCCCGTTCCACTGCCCCAGCTCCTGCTCCTTCTCCTGCAGGTAATCACGCAGCAGCGCGAACTGGCCGAGGAAGGCCAGGTCGCCCTCGTCCAGGAAGCCGACGCTGTGCTGGTCCAGGTACAGCGCGCGCTTGATGCGGCGGCCACCGGCCTCCTGCATGCCGCGCCAGTTCTTGAACGACTCGGTCACCAGCTTCTTGGTCGGGATGGTGGTGATGGTCTTGTCGAAGTTCTGCACGGTGATGGTGTGCAGCGCGATATCGATCACATCGCCGTCGGCGTTCTGGCTGGGCATCTCGATCCAGTCGCCGATGCGCACGCGGCCATCGCCACTGATCTGCACGCTGGCCACCAGCGACAGGATGGTGTCCTGGAAGATCAGCATCAGCACCGCCGTAGCCGCGCCCAGGCCGGTCACCAGCGGGCCCAGCTTCACCCCCAGCAGGGTCGCGATGATGGACAGGCCGGCGGCCACGAACACCACGATCTTGACCACCTGCAGGTAGCCCTTGATCGGCTTGTTGCGCGCATCGGGCTTGCGCTCGTACAGGCTGTTGGCCGCGTCCAGCGCATGCGAAAACGCCATCGAGACCGTCAGCACGGCCCACACGATGCACAGCTTGATGATCACGTTGACCAGGCCGGGCGGCAGGTCGGGGATGAGGGTGATGCCCGAGGCGATCACCTGGCTGGGCACCACGTTGGACAGGCGCGAGATGACCCGCATCAGGTGGCTGCCACGCCCGGACTCGGCGCCCGGCAGGCGCTGCAGCAGGCGCCGCAGGCCACGCACCAGGATGCGCTTGGTCACCCAGTTGGCCAGGCCGGCTGCGATCAGCAGCGCCGAGATCATCAACGCCAGGTAGGCGCCAGGATAGGGTTCCAGTGTGTTCTGCAGCCGTTCCAGCCACTGTACCGCCACCACCGCGTCCACCATCAGTTGTCTCCTTCGTCATTGCCGTTGAGGTTGCCGGCCAGCGGCCGGCACTACCGGATCAGTCCCGCGTGCGTTCGATGATCACGCCGACCGCGCGCGCGCCACGCACCGCGCCCGGCTTGCTCAGCTTCAGGCGCAGCCACTTCACGTCGAATTCGTCCAGCACGATCTGCGCGCAGCGCTCGGCCAGGGTTTCGACCAGGCCGAATTCCGACTCACGCACGAACTGCTCCAGGCGCTTGCTGACCGCCTTGTAGTTCAGGGTGTGAGCGATGTCGTCGGAGGCCGCAGGACGACGGTTGTCGAAGCCCATTTCCAGGTCGAACACGAGGTCCTGGCGGATCCGTCGTTCCCAATCGTAGATGCCGATCAGGGCGTCGATCGTCAGCCCCTCGATGAAAACCTTGTCCATTGCGCTTACCAGCCCGAATACAGGGGGCCATGGTAACGGCACGGCGGTGAGCCTGCCCGGAACGGGCGGCGGGTGGCCGGTAGGGACGCGGCTCCAGAAAAGACAAAGGGCCCTGCTAGCGGGGCCCCTTGGTACCTCTCAACGTCCCCGGGGGGAGCCGGAATCCAGCCGCGAGTCCCGGAGCACACGATGCAGATCATGACGTTCATTCCCTCTACGGTCCAGAGTCAGTCGCGACATGTTGGTGGAAGCTCAAGGTGATAGAGGAATTCTGCTGTCTGACGCAGCGGCGTTGCCCGATATCACGCCAGCGGCAACCAGCGCAGGCTGGTGATCCGCCATGTGGTCCGTATTTGATGAGAGAGCAACGAATACTGCAGGCAGCGCTGTCACGCCCACGATGGGCGACGTACAAACGTATCGCGGACCGGCACTCTTTGGATGCCGCCTCGCTTTACGTATGGAACATGCAGATGTGCGGCGCGCTGCTATCCCCCCTGCACGTCTGTGAAATCGTGATCCGCAACGCGGTGGCCGCGGCGCTGGCGCATGCCTATGGGCCGCGCTGGCCTTGGCATCCTGCACTGCTGCAGCGGATGCCAGCAGATGGCGCGTTGTCGGCCTTGCAGGATATCCATAGACAGGCAGATCGTCGGATGGACACTCAGGAGATCATCGCCAGCCTTCGCTTCGCGTTCTGGCAGCAGCTTTTCACGCGGCGCTTCGAGGGAGCCATCTGGACGCGGGGCTTGAAGATTGCGTTGCCGAACGCGCCACAGAATGCTCTCAGCGTGGTTCGCACGAACATCCACGCAGACATCGGGCGCATCCGCCTCCTGCGCAACCGCATCGCGCACCACGAGCCCATCCTCGAGCGCGACATCGGCGCCGACCTGGCCGCGATCGGGCGGCTGATCCATGCCCGCTGCCCGCATACGCTGGGCTGGCTGCAGCGCCATGAGCGGGCGACAACGGTGTTGGCGGCGTCGCCGTTGGCAGGGCGTCCGTAATGTGTTCGCCGGGCGTGGCCCGGCGCTACGGGCTCAGACCGCCGGCAGGGTCGCCATGTCCCAGCGCGGGGTGACCTCGACCTTTGGCGGGCTGTGCTGGCCCGCCTGCAGGCGCAGCGCGCCGGCGAAGGCGATCATCGCGCCGTTGTCGGTGCACAACGCCGGCCGCGGGAAGCAGGCACGGCCGCCAAGGCGCTCGGCCATCTGCTGCAGGCGTGCGCGCAGGCGCTTGTTGGCGCCGACGCCGCCAGCCACCACGATCACGTTGGTCCCGGCCGCTTCCAGCGCGCGCTCGCACTTGATCGACAGAGTCTCGACTACCGCATCTTCAAAGCCGCGGGCGATGTCGGCACGGGTCTGTTCGCTCTGATCGCTGTCGCGCCAGGCCATCAGGACCTGGGTCTTCAGGCCGGAGAAGCTGAAATCCAACCCCGGGCGGTCGGTCATCGGCCGCGCGAAGCGGTAGGCACCCGGCGTACCCTGCTCGGCCAGCCTGGCCAGCTGCGGACCGCCCGGATAGGGCAGGCCCATCATCTTGGCGGTCTTGTCGAAGGCCTCGCCGGCCGCATCGTCCAGGGTCTCGCCCAGAAGGCGGTACTGGCCGATCGCATCCACCGCCACCAGCTGGGTATGGCCACCGGACACCAGCAGCGCCACGAACGGCGCCTGCGGCGGGTCGTCTTCCATCAGCGGGGCCAGCAGGTGGCCTTCCATATGGTGTACGCCCACCGCCGGTACCTCCAGCGCCCAGGCCAGCGAGCGGGCCACACCCGCACCGACCAGCAGCGCGCCAACCAGGCCGGGACCGGCCGTATAGGCCACGCCGTCGATATCACCTACACCCAGGCCGGCTTCGGCCAGGGTCTGGCGCACCAGCGGCAGCAGCTTGCGGACGTGGTCGCGGCTGGCCAGTTCGGGCACCACACCACCGTATTCGGCGTGCAGGGCGATCTGGCTGTAGACCGCATGGGCGCGCAGGGCCGCGCTGCCGGCCAGGTCGGTGTCATACACCGCCACGCCGGTCTCATCACAGGAAGATTCGATGCCAAGGACTCGCATGCCTGCTATTATGACGCCCCTGCCGCCCCCTCGGGGGACGCGCAGGTCTCACTGCTTTCGAACCTCTGGCCCGTATTCAGGGTTGGCCGCTTGCAGTTTGTCTATTCGCCGCTATAATGTGCGGCTCGCCGGGCGTGACCCGGTTCTACTGTGTCCCGGAGATTCCATGCCCAGCGTCAAAGTCCGCGAGAACGAGCCCTTCGAGTTTGCTCTTCGCCGCTTCAAGCGCACTTGCGAAAAGGCCGGTGTGCTGGCCGAAACCCGCAAGCGCGAGTTCTACGAAAAGCCGACCCAGGAGCGCAAGCGCAAGGCCGCCGCTGCTGTGAAGCGTCAGCTGCGCCGCTCGTCGCGCGACGTTACCAAGCGTCAGCGCCTGTACTGATCGGACGCATCTTCATTGCGATGGGCTTGCCTGTCGCGATGGAGCCGAAGCCGGCACGCGCGAGCGTCGCCGGCTTTTTGCGTTTCCGGGTTCGGGCATCCGCCCCGCCCCACCACCACCACGAGGTTCCTCATGAGCATGAAGCTGCAGCTCACCGAAGACATGAAGGCCGCCATGAAGGCGGGCGAGAAGCACAAGCTGGGCGTGATCCGCCTGATCAACGCCGCCATCAAGCAGCGCGAAGTGGACGAGCGCATCGAGCTGGATGACACCGCCGTGATCGCCGTGCTCGACAAGATGGTCAAACAGCGCAAGGACTCGGTCAGCCAGTTCGAAGCCGCCAACCGCGAAGACCTGGCCGAGATCGAGCGCGCCGAGATCGTGGTCATCGAAGCCTACCTCCCGGCCAAGATGGGCGAAGCCGAGATCGTCGCCGCGATCCAGGCCGCCATCGCCGAAACCGGCGCTTCCGGTCCGGCCGACATGGGCAAGCTGATGGGCGCACTGAAGCCCAAGCTCGCTGGCCAGGCCGACATGGGCCTGGTCTCCAAGCTGGTCAAGCAGCAGCTGGCGTAAGCCATTGCCGGGGTCGGATCCCTTTCGCATCGCGGAAGGGTTCTGACCCCATTGATGCACCCGCTTCACCGCACCTTCGACCCCCGGCTGCTACAACATCCCCATGGTCGAGCAATCGCACTCCCCCGCCGACACGCGTCCCCACGGCATTCCCGCACGGCTTCGCCACTACGCTGACCGCCTGCAGGACAGCTTCCCGATGGCCGTCGCCAAGCGCTTCGTCGAAATCGACGTGCTGACCCAGGCCGCCTCGGTCTCCTTCTACGCCCTGCTGTCGATGGCACCGCTGCTGGTGCTGCTGCTGTGGCTGACCGCCTCGCTGTACCCACCTGCACAACAGACGCTGATCAGCCAGATCGGTTCAGTGGCCGGCAGCAGCGTGGCCAGTGTTGCCGACACCGTGCTGCACAACGCCAACAGCCAGCCCAGCGTCGGTTCATTGGCCGGGCTGTGGAGCACGCTGCTGCTGTTCATCGGCGCCACCGCCGTGTTCGCCCAGCTGCAGAACGCGCTGAACCGGATCTTCCACACCAGCGGCCAGCGCCTGGAAGGCATCAAGGCCTGGCTGCGCAAGCGCGTGTTCTCGTTCGGCGTGGTGCTGGCACTGGGCTTCCTGCTGATCCTGTCGATGACCGCCACCACTGCGCTGCAGGTGGTGTTCGCGCAACTGCCCTCGGTACTGCCGGCAATCGGCTACCTCACCTCGCTGCTGCTGTACACGCTGGCCTTCGCCTTCCTCTACCACTACCTGCCGGACCGCCGCGTGGCCTGGCGGCAGGCCTTCATCGGCGGTGCCATCACCTCGGTGCTGTTCACCCTCGGCCGCTATGGCATCGGCGTCTACATCGCCACCGTGGCCCCGGGCAGTGCCTACGGTTCGATGGGCGCGCTGGTGATCTCGCTGGTCTGGATCTACTACGCCACCGCCGTGTTCTTCGTCGGCGCGCTGATGACTGCGGTGATCGACGAACGCCAGTATGCACGGGCGCAACTAGCCAGGGCTGGGGTCGAGTCCGAACAGGCCAGCCCCGGCATCGCCAGCGAGTAAACTAGGGGAACCTGCCGCCCCTGCTGCGCGCCCTGGCGGCCGCGCCCCGTTCTGTTGCCCATGGCCCGTATCCCCGACGCTTTCATCGACGACCTGCTCGCCCGCTCCGACATCGTCGAGGTGGTGGGCAGCCGCGTGCCGTTGAAGCGACAGGGCAAGGAATACGCAGCGCGCTGCCCATTCCATGACGAGCGCTCGGCGTCGTTCACGGTCTCGCCCACCAAGCAGTTCTATCACTGCTTCGGTTGCGGCGCGCACGGCACCGCGATCAGCTTCCTGATGAACTACGACCGCCTCGAATTCCTCGACGCGGTGGATGAACTGGCCAAGCGCGCCGGCATGGAAGTGCCCCGCAGCGAGAACCCGCGCAGCCCCCAGCAGCAGGACGACAGTCGCGAGCTGTATTCGGCGCTTGAGGCGGCCACGAAGTTCTTCCAGAGCAACCTGCAGGGCAGCGAAAAGGCACGCAGCTACCTGGATGGCCGTGGCGTGGACGAAGAGAACCGCGCCCGCTTCCAGATCGGCTATGCGCCGGATGGCTACAGCGGCCTGCGCGATGCGCTGGGCAAGGACGAGCGGCGCATGAAGCTGCTCGACCGCGCCGGCCTGTTCTCCAAGAACGACCGCGGCCACGTCTACGACAAGTTCCGCGACCGGGTGATGTTCCCGATCTTCGACCGCCGCGGCCGGGTGATCGCCTTCGGCGGCCGCGTGTTCGAGAAGGACGACGGCCCCAAGTACCTCAACTCGCCCGAGACCGCGCTGTTCCACAAGGGCCGCGAACTGTACGGCCTGTGGCAGGTGCGCCAGGCCAACCAGAAGATCGAGCGGCTGATCGTGGTCGAGGGCTACATGGACGTGGTCTCGCTGTTCCAGTTCGGGGTCACCCAGGCGGTGGCAACACTGGGTACTGCAACCACGCCGGACCATGCCGAACTGCTGTTCCGCAACGCGCCGGACGTGTTCTTCTGCTTCGACGGCGACGCCGCCGGCCGCCGCGCCGGCTGGAAGGCGCTGGAGTCGGTGCTGCCGCGCATGAAGGATGGCCGCCAGGCCTTCTTCCTGTTCCTGCCCGATGGCGAGGACCCGGACACCATCGTGCGCAAGGAAGGCGCCGAGGCGTTCAACGAACGCCTGAAGCAGGCCACGCCGCTGTCGCAGTTCTTCTTCGACGAGCTCACCCGCGAGGTCAACCTGGGCACGCTCGATGGCAAGGCGCGCCTGGCCGAGCGGGCCAAGCCGATGCTGGCGCAGATTCCCGACGGCGCCTTCGGCGACCTGATGAAGCAGCAGCTGGCGCAGCTGACCGGGCTCGGCGGCAACGCCCAGGCCGCGCGCGCGCCGATGCCGCAGCGCCAGCCCTCGCGAACGATCCAGCCAGTGGCCAAGCGCAGCCTGGTGCGCGGCGCGATCGCCGTGCTGCTGCAGCAGCCCTCGCTGGCGCTGACGCTGGGCGGCAAGCACCACTTCCAGGGCCTGCGCCTGCCCGGCGTGGAGCTGCTGCTGGAGCTGCTGGGGCTGGTCGAGCAGCGACCGGACATCAGCACCGGCGCCCTGCTGGAGCACTTCGACGGGCGTGAGGAGCAGGCATCACTGCACACACTGGCCGCGCAGACGATGCCCGGCGACGACGCGATGTGGACCCAGGAACTGCACGATGCCGTCGCCCAGCTGGAGAAACAGCTGCTGGTGCAACGTCTGGAAGAGTTGTTGGCAAAGCAGCGCCAGCAGGGCCTGGACGATACTGACAAGTACGAACTGCGCGAGCTGCTGAAGGCCCGCGCCGGACTGCGCCTGTAGCGGCAGAACGTTTTCACGGAGAGGACCATGCTGCTGCGCCTGACCTGCCTGCTGTTGTTGTCGCTCTGCCTGCCGCGGGTGGCCTGGGCTGAAGACGCGCCCCTCAACGAAGTTCGCCCCGGCCTGTATGCAGGTGGCCAACCCAGCGCCGCACAGCTGCAGGCCTTGGCCGCGCAGGGCGTGCGCACCGTGATCGACCTGCGCCAGCCCGGCGAAGACCGCGGCTTCGATGAAACGCGCGTGGCCGAATCACTGGGCCTGCGCTATGTACGCATTCCGGTGGCCGGCGCCGACGGCCTCGATGCAGTCAACGTGCGCGCCGTGCACCGGGCCCTGCAGCAGAGCCAGGGACCGGTGCTGCTGCACTGCGCCTCCGGCAACCGCGCCGGCGCCGTGCTCGCCCTGGTCAACGCACGCTACGAACACGCCAGCCCAGAACAGGCACTGCAGCTCGGCCAGCGCGCCGGCCTGAAGTCGCTGGAAGCCGCTACCCGCCAGCGCCTGGCCACACCGGTCACCTCGCCCTGAACCCTCCGCACCAAGGACCCTGCCCACCATGACCCGCTGGTGGTCGCGCCTGCGACCGGACAACTTCACCCTCGCCCTGCTGTGCACCGTCGGCCTGGCCTCGCTGCTGCCGATGAAGGGCGCCGCCGCCATCGTCCTCGACGATGTCACCACCGTCGCCATCGCCGCGCTGTTCTTCCTGCATGGCGCGCGCCTGCCGCGCGAGTCGATCATCGGCGGCATGCTGCACTGGCGGCTGCACCTGACCATCCTGGCCTGCACGTTCATCCTGTTCCCGCTGCTGGGCCTGCTGTTCAAGCCGCTGTCGGGCTGGCTGCTGACCCCGGAGCTGTATCTGGGTGTGCTGTTCCTGTGCACCCTGCCCTCCACCGTACAGTCGTCCATCGCGTTCACCTCGATGGCACGCGGCAACGTGCCTGCCGCGGTGTGCAGCGCCTCGCTGTCGAGCATCCTTGGCGTGTTCCTGACGCCGCTGCTGCTGACCGCGCTGGCCGGTACCTCCGGCGGCGTGCATGACCCACTGCATGCGATCGGCGGCATCATGCTGCAGCTGCTGGTGCCGTTCGTGGCCGGCCATCTGCTGCGGCCGTGGATCGCCGGCTGGGTGGAAAGGCAGCGCGCGCTACTGCGCTACACCGACCAGGCCACCATCCTGCTGGTGGTGTACTCGGCCTTCGGCGAAGCCGTCACCGAGGGCCTGTGGAGCAAGACGCCGCTGCTGTCGCTGCTGGCCGTGGCCGTCGTCGCCGCGGTGCTGCTCGGCATCGCCATGCCGCTGATCACCTTCATCGCCCGCCGCCTGCGCTTCAATCGCGAAGATGAAATCGCCATCGTCTTCTGCGGCTCGAAGAAGAGCCTGGCCACCGGCGTGCCGATCGCCAAGGTGCTGTTCGCCGGTGGCAGCCTCGGCGCCATCGTGCTGCCAGTGATGATCTACCACCAGATCCAGCTGATCGTCTGCGGCGTGATCGCGCAGCGGTATGCGCGGCGCAAGCCCTGACCCGACGCGCGGGTTGCTGCGGAAGAAACATCCACGCGTGGCGTGGATCTACTGTAGAACCGAGCCGATGCTCGGCTGGGTGCATACGGGGTCAGAGCCCCTTCGGGGATCTGACCCTGAGTCGAGCATTGCTCGAATCCACAGGTAGCGCCGGACCATGCCCGGCGGATCCACCCGCTACAACCAGGGCAGGATCCAGTGATCCACCAGCAGGAAGGCGAACAGCGCCATCAGGTAGACGATGGAGTAATAGAACATCTTCATCGAGAACAGCTCGTCCGGCGGGTCCAGCATGCGCCAGGCGTACCAGAGGAACACGGCGTTGAGCACGATCGCGCCGCCCAGGTAGAACACGCCGCTCATGCCCACCAGGTACGGCAGCAGGCAGACCAGTGCCAGCACCACCGAATACGCCATGATCTGTTTGCGGGTGTGCACCACGCCGTGGGTCACCGGCAGCATCGGAATTTCCGCCTTGGCGTAATCCTCGCGGCGGAAGATCGCCAGCGCCCAGAAGTGCGGTGGCGTCCAGATGAAGATGATCAGCACCAGCAGCGACGAGTACGCCCAGTCCGACGAACCCTGCATGCCGGTCACCGCGGCCCAGCCCAGCATCGGCGGCATCGCGCCGGCCAGGCCACCGATGACGATGTTCTGCGAGGTCGCACGTTTCAGGTAGACGGTGTAGATCACCGCATAACCGATCAGCGAAGCGAAGGTCAGCACCGCGGTGATCAGGTTCACCCACAGCACCAGGATCACCATCGACAGCACGATCAGCACGCTGGCGAACACCAGCACCTGCCACGGCTTGACCTTGCCCACCACCAGCGGCCGCCACGAGGTACGTGCCATCTGCGCATCGATGTGCGCATCCAGCAGCTGGTTGATCGCGGCCGCGGCCGACGCCGCCAGCCAGATGCCGAGGAAGCCGAGCACGCCGGCGCGCACCTGCTCCCAGCTGGGCACGCCGGGGATGGCCAGGACCATGCCGACCAGGGCAGTGAAAACAATAAGGGCGACGACCTTGGGCTTGGTCAGGTCCCAGTACTGGCGGTAATTGGAAAACATGGAATCAGTCCGGGGCACGCAGGCGGGCCAGCAGGCTGACCAGCACGAACAACAGGGCAACGGCCACGCCGTTGTGGGCCACCGCCACTTCCAGCGGCAGCGCCAGCTTTACATTGAGGATGCCGAGGGTGACCTGCAGCACCAGCAGCGCGATCAGCGCGCTGGCCCAGCCACGCATGCTCGGCACCCGGAACAGGCGCACGCCCAGCCACAGCAGGTAGACGGCCACCACCACCGCGAACATGCGGTGCGCCATCTGGATGGCGATACGCGAAGCGCCATCCAGCACGCCGCCTTCGTAGTCCACACCGATACCGCGCCACAGGGTGAAGCCCTCGGCGAAGTTGTGCTGCGGCCACCACTGGTTGGCGCAGCGCGGGAAGTTGTCCAGCGAGGCGCTGCCGCCGCCACACGCCAGCGCCGCGTAGTTGGCGCTGACCCAGCCACCCAGCGCGATCTGGGTGACCAGCACCGCCACGCCAATGCGCAGCAGCCACTTCAGCTTCGGCGCCTCAGCCAGGGTGATCGGCATGTGCGTGGCACGCCAGGCCATCCACACCAGCAGGCCGAACATCAACATGCCGCCCAGCAGATGACCCATCACCACGATCGGCTTGAGCAGCAGGGTCACCGTCCACATGCCCAGCAGGGCCTGGAAGATCACCACTGCCAGCGTCAGCAACGCAGCACGCGCCAGGTCGATGTTGCTCCAGCGCAGCGCGGCGATCAGCAGGATCGCCTCGCCGATCAGCGCCAGGGCGCTGGCCGTCCAATGCCAGCCCATCATGTACAGCGGTATGCCCGCGGCCACCAGCACGCAGGCGGTCACCACCGCCGTGCTTCCGAAACGCCGCTTGCGCGTGGCCAGCAGGGCCAGGGTCAGGATCTCGATGCCGAGCGCGCCAGCCAGGAAGCGGTGCACCTGCTCACGCCAGGCCTTGTGTGTTTCCAGCGGACGGATCTCCGCCGCCGGGTGGCCAATGGTCTCTTCCACGTGTTGCGGCCAGGTGGCCTGGCCATAGCAGGTCGGCCAGTCCGGGCAGCTCAGGCCGGCATCGGACAGGCGCACGAACGCACCGAACATGATCGTGCTCGCAGTCATGATCATGGCGAACCACGCCAGGCGGTGGAAATTGCGGTGCAGCGCCGGACGCGCGGAAAGGCTCATCAAACAGGACTCACTTCAGTTTCAGCAACGTGGCCATGTCCTTGCGCAGGCCACCGAGGTCGCTGCCCGGGGCATGACGCATGATCACGAAGCCGTTCGGATCGATCACGTAGACCGGCAGGCCCGCCGGATCATCGACGCCCGGCAACGCCGCGCGCAGGGCTGGCGACGGAGCCAGCGGCCGCAACGCGGGCAGCGAGGCGATCGACGCCGGTGGCGTTCCCAGCCACAGAATCTCGACATTATCGGCGTTATGGCCGAACAGCTGCCACACCTTGCCCAGTCCCTGCGACAAAGTGACGCACTGCGCATCGCAGGCCCCGGCCGGCGCCACCAGCAGACGCCAGGTACGCGCCTCGGGGTTCCAGGGGTAGGGTTGGCCATTGGCCAGGGCCGGAGCCTGCTGCCGCAGGTCGACCGGCGGCTTCAGCAGTTGGCCGGCATTGCGGTGCCCGGTCGGCTGCCAGCCGGTGAAGCGCAGCACGGCGGCCAGCGCCATCGCCCCGAAGAACACGGCAAACAGCAGCACCAGGGTCCGGCGGCCGGAGCCGCGCGCCTGCGGGGACGTAGCAGTGTTCATGCGGGTCATTTTCTCATGGTTGGGAAAGGGATGCCGGCCAGCGGCCGGCACTACCGGGCAACGGGCCGTCTCCTGCGCCGCTCCAGCACCAGCGCAACCACCAGCACGGTAAGGGCCAGCCCGAACCACTGCACGGCGTAGCCCAGGTGGCGCTGCGGCGGCAGCGTGTTCGGCAGCAGGTCCATATCGCGTTCGTCGCCGAAGGGCAGCGCCGGATCCAGCCGCAGCACGCGGTCGGGCAATGCCGGCAGGCCAAGCGCCGCCGCGAGGCCCTTGGCGGGCAAGCGGCTGGCGAGCCAACGCCCGGCCTCATCGGTAGCGGAGAACGCGGGCCCCAGTGCCAGTCCCGCTGACGGCGGCGGCGCCAGCAGCCCGCGCACGGCCACTGGCGAAGGGGGTGCCGGCACATCCGGCAGCGTGCGATCCGGCGGCAGCGCGCGCCACCCCAGATCGACCAGCAGCACGCTGCCTTCGTCACTGCGGAACGGGCGATAGATCTTCACCCCGGCGCGGCCATGCCGGGTCTGGTTGTCCAGCAGCACCACGCCGGGCAGGAAACGGCCATGGTCGGCCACACCGTGCAACGCGCCGGGGGCCGCGAGTGCCTGCGACAGCGGCAACGCCTGTGCCACAGCTGGACCCTGCGCATCCAACATTGCCTGTTTGGCATGCATGCGCTGCAGTTGCCACAGCCCCAATGCGCTGAAACCGGCCATCGCCAGCAGCGCCAACAGCCAGCCGATCAGGCGCGTGTGCTGGCGCATCATGACAAGTCCGCGCAAACGCGGTCAGATAGGCGCATCCACCCTGCCCTCGAGCCGCGCATGAGTGATTCGCTGAAGACCCTGCTGGTAATCGCGTTTCTGATCGTCATCGTCTGGAATCTGGGCGCCGGCCTGTATTACCTGCTGGTCGACCGCGGCCAGACCAAGCGCACGGTCAACGCACTGACACGCCGCATCGGGGTGTCGGTGGCCTTGATCGTACTGGTGATCGTGAGCATCTACATGGGCTGGATCAAACCGCACGGCATCGGCGGCTGAGGCCACCGATACGTGCTCGGTCAAAGCACGTAGACGAACATGAAGAGCATCAGCCACACCACGTCGACGAAGTGCCAGTACCACGCGGCGGCTTCGAAACCGAAATGGTTGTCGCGGGTGAAGTGTCCCTTCGCCGAACGCAGCCACATCACGATCAGCATGATCGTGCCCAGCAGCACGTGCGCGCCGTGGAAGCCTGTCAGCATGAAGAACGTCGAACCGTAGATGCCCGAACCGAGCGTCAGGTTCAGTTCCTTGTAGGCGTGGATGTACTCCTCCGCCTGCAGGGTCAGGAAGCCGAGGCCGAGCACCACGGTCAGGCCCAGCCAGATCAGCAGCTGGCGGCGGTTACCGGCCTTCAGCGCGTGATGGGCGATGGTCAGGGTCACGCCGGAGGTCAGCAGGATCAGCGTATTGATCAGTGGCAGGCCCCAGGCCGGAATGGTCTGGAATGTGCCACCGATCGCCGCCGGGCCATTGGTGGGCCAACCCGCCGAGTAGCCCTGCCAGAGCAGTTCGTTGGTCATCACCCCGCGGCCTTCGCCACTGAGCCACGACAGGCCCAGGTTGCGGGTGTAGAACAGCGCGCCGAAGAACGCACCGAAGAACATCACTTCGGAGAAGATGAACCAGATCATCCCCATCCGGAATGACCCATCGACCTGATGGTTGTAGTTGCCGGCCTGCGATTCGCGCACCACGTCGCTGAACCACCAGAACAGGGTCAGCACCAACATCGCCACGCCGATGTAGAAGGTCCAGCGGCCCCAGCTGGCGTCATTGAGCCAACTGGCCACGCCGACCATGGTCACCATCATCGCGATGGAACCGACGAACGGCCACTTGCTCTGGGCCGGGACGAAGTACACGTTGGCGTCGGTAGGTGTCTGGGCCATGGTCGGTATCCGGGTCAGGGAGCAGCGTGGGCGCCTTCCGACGTGGCGGCGGGCGCCAGCCGATCGGACAACGCATCGTTGCGGTAGAAGGTGTAGGACAAGGTGATCGTGCGGATTTCCGGCGGCAGGTCCGGATCGACGATGAAGCGCACCGGCATGTCACGCTTCTCGCCGGCCTGCAGGGTCTGCGCAGTGAAGCAGAAGCACTCGGTCTTGCTGAAGAACCCGGACGCGCGTGCCGGCGCCACCGACGGCACCGCGCTGCCGACCACGGCCTGCTGGCTGTCGTTGCGGGCGAAGTACAGAGCTTCGTTGAGCTCGCCAGGCACCACATCCATGGTCAGCTGCTCGGGATGGAACGACCACGGCAGCCGCGAATTGACGCCACCATCGAATTCCACCCGCACGGTGCGTTTGCCGGTAGCAGCACCGGTACTGGCTTCGCTGCCCGGGCCACGTTCCAGGCGCACGCCGAATACCTTCTCGCAGGCGATGCGATACAGCGGTACCAGCGAGAACGTCAGCAGGAACACCACCACCGCAACGCCGATCAGGCGCGGCAGGCCGGCGCTGCGTGACGGAGCGGTGGCCGGTGTTTCGCTCATCGACCGATCACGCCGCTGAGGATGAAGCCGACGTACACCAGCACGGCGATCGCGCCCACCCACAACGCGGTGCGCCTGGCGCGCTGGCGCTGCTCCGCATAAAGCGGCGCGGTGCCCGGCCGCTGGCCTGCCGATGCGCTTGCGGCCAAGCGTGGCTCGGCTCTGGCCGGGGTGATCGGGCTCTCGTTATGCATGCATCACCTCAATGACCGATATCGTCGTGGGCCAGGTCGCCCGGGCGGATCGTTGGCGGCGTGGTGAAGGTATGCGCCGGTGCCGGCGACGGCAGCGTCCATTCCAGGCCGCGCGCACCTTCCCAGGAGCGGGCCTCGGCCTTCTCGCCATTGCGCAGCGAGGACAGCAGGATCGCAGCCATCATGAACGGCGTGGCGAACATGCCGAACGCACCGATCGAGCTGATCAGGTTCCAGTCGGCGAACGCCACCGAGTAATCGGGGATGCGGCGCGGCATGCCGGCCAGGCCCAGGAAATGCTGCGGGAAGAACAGCAGGTTGACGAACACGATCGACCACCAGAAGTGCACCTTGGCCCACTTCTCGCTGTACATGCGGCCGGTCCACTTCGGCCACCAGTAGTACACCGCCGCTATCAGCGCGAACACCGCGCCGGTCACCAGCACGTAGTGGAAGTGGGCGACCACGAAGTAGGTGTCGTGGTACTGGAAGTCAGCCGCCACGATGGCCAGCATCAGGCCGGAGAATCCACCGATGGTGAACAGGATCACGAAGGCCACCGACCACAACATCGGCGCCTCGAACGTCAGCGAGCCACGCCACATCGTGCTCACCCAGTTGAACACCTTCACGCCGGTCGGGATCGAGATCAGCATGGTGGCGAACATGAAGTAGATCTCGCCGCCCAGCGGCATGCCCACGGTGAACATGTGGTGGGCCCAGACGATGAACGACAGGAACGCGATGGCGGCGGTGGCGTACACCATCGCCTGGTAGCCGAACAGCGGCTTGCGGCTGAAGGTCGGGATGATCTCGCTGACCACGCCGAAGGCGGGCAGGATCATGATGTAGACCTCGGGATGGCCGAAGAACCAGAAGATGTGCTGGAACATCACCGGGTCACCACCACCGGCCGCATTGAAGAAGCTGGTGCCGAAGAACTTGTCGGTCAGCAGCATCGTCACCGCACCGGCCAGCACCGGCATCACCGCGATCAGCAGGAACGCGGTAATCAGCCAGGCCCAGCAGAAGATCGGCATCTTCAGCAGGTCGATGCCGGGCGCGCGCATGTTCAGCACCGTGGCGATGATGTTGATCGCGCCCATGATCGAACTGATGCCGGCCACGTGGATGGCGAACACGGTGAACGCCACGTTGTAGCCGCCCTGCAGCGACAGCGGCGGGTACAGCGTCCAGCCACCGGCCGGCGCGCCACCGGGCAGCAGGAAGGTCAGCAGCAGCAGGCTGAAGGCCACCGGCAGCAGCCAGAACGACCAGTTGTTCATGCGCGGCAGCGCCATGTCCGGCGCGCCGATCTGCAATGGGATCATCCAGTTGGCCAGGCCGACGAAGGCCGGCATCACCCCGCCGAAGATCATCACCAGCGCGTGTACGGTGGTCAGCTGGTTGAAGATTTCCGGACGGATGTACTGGATGCCGGGCTGGGCCAGTTCCAGCCGGATCAGCACGCTCATGAACGCGCCGATGACGAACATGATGAAGCTGAAACCCAGGTACAGCGTGCCGATGTCCTTGTGGTTGGTCGAGAAGAACCAACGCTCGAAGAAGCTCTGCGGGTGATGGTGATCGTCGTGCCCAACTGCCGAGTGCGCCATTGCAAAACACCTCTCAGGATCGGTTGTCGCCGCAGCCGCGATACGGCCGCGGGCAGTTACATCAGGCTCCGCTGGCCGCCGCCGCAGGCGCGTTGCCGGCCTCGGCGGCTGCCGGTGCCGCCGGCTGCGCCGGCGTTTCACTGGCAGGTGCGGTGGGTTCGGCGGGCGCGGCAGGCGCTGCCGGTGCAGGCGCGGGTTTGCGCTGCGCCAGCCACTGCTTGAATTCTTCCTTGGACACCGCCTCGACCACGATCGGCATGAAGCCATGGTCCTTGCCGCACAGCTCCGCGCACTGGCCGCGGTAGACACCGGGCTGCTCGATGCTGGTCCAGGCTTCGTTGATGAAGCCGGGAATGGCGTCCTGCTTCCAGCCCAGCGCCGGCACCCACCAGGCGTGGATCACGTCGTCGGAGGTGATGACGAAGCGCACCTTGGTATCAACCGGCAAAACCAGCCGGTTGTCCACGTCCAGCAGGTAATGCGGATGGCTCTCGCGGGTCGGCACCTTGCCACTCTGCCGCATGCGATCGGATTCACGGTCCAGGCGGCTGGTGAAGGTGACGTTCTCACCGAGGTATTCGTACTTCCACATCCACTGGTAACCGGTGACCTTCACGGTCATCTCGGCATCGCGGGTGTCGTACATCTTGATCAGGTTGGCCGTGGCCGGCCACGCCATCACCACCAGGATGATCACCGGGATCACTGTCCAGATGATTTCGGCCTTGGTGTTGTGGCTGAAGGTGGCGGCCACCGCGCCTTTCGACTTGCGGAACTTGAACATGGCGTAGGCCATGGCGCCGAACACGATCACGCCGATCACCGTACAGACGATCAGCGAGAGATTGTTCGATTCCCAGGCCAGGCGTGAGGTCTGGGTCACCCCCTTGCCCATGTTCAGCTGCCACGGCTTTGGATCGGCCGCCTGGGCCAGTGCCGTCCCCGGCATCGACAGCAGGGCCGCCATCGTGGCGACCATTGCAACGCACTTCGTGCCCCACCCTCTGCTTTGCTTCATTGCCTAGACCCTTAGCGTCGTCGGTTGCCGCCATCGCTGGCGGCGAGCAAATCTTCAAGCGTTTCAACAAGCGTTTGACGTTCGGCCGGCGCGAGGAAACTCCCCACCTCCACCTGCCGGCCGCTGGATGCCAGCCGGACCTTCTCGTCGTCGGTGAGCAGGCGCACCCAGTGGGGATGGGCCCGGAACACCGGCGATCCACCAGGTACGGGGATGACCTCCACGCACGCTGGCACTACCCGGATCTCCTCCTGCCGTTCACCGCTGCGCCACAACGCGCGCAACGCGACTGCCAACAGCAGGCTGTACAGCAGCGCGAACAGGGGGGCGAATGCATTGCCGGCCAACCACCCGAGGGCGGACACCAGCCACATCGCTCCCGACAACACAGCAAACAACAGGACGAACTGCCGGGCATCGAGCGCCCGTGGGGGACGCAGTCGCAGCTGCGTACCTGATCCATCTGGAGCTGTAAGCACCTCGATCATGTCGCAACCGCGTTCCTGCCGCGGGAAACGTCTCGATGGTAGCCCCGCCCTCTCGCCAGTAGCAAGGGTGCATTCACACTTTTTCCGATGCTGCAACACAGCATGACCCCGGCAACGCGAATGACGAATTCGGCACAAATTCTGCAGGACTTTCTGAACAGGCTGAACCCACCACCGTTAGAGGCTATCAGCCCTTCACGAAGGTGGCTGCGGGGCACTTCCCCAAGACGCAAAAATGATTAAAATCGCCAAGTTTTCCATTGGCCGGACCGGCATGAACGCACCCTTCTCCTCCCCTGCCGCCAGCGACGCTCCGCGTCCCGGCGCGCTGCTGTCGCCGGAACTGCCGGCGTCCCCCAACCCGTTCCGCCAGGCCATCACCGATGGCTGGTTGAAGGACGAGGCCAGCCACGTGCGCGAACTGCTGGCGCAGGCCCGCCTGCCCGCCGAGGAACAGGCCAAGGTGCAGGCGCTGGCCGCCGATCTGGTCGGCCGGGTGCGCGTGCGCGCCAAGGACCAGGGGGCGATCGAAGCCTTCATGCGCCAGTACGACCTGGGCAGCGAGGAAGGCGTGCTGCTGATGTGCGTGGCCGAAGCGCTGCTGCGCATTCCGGACCAGGACACCGCCGACAAGCTGATCCGCGACAAGCTGGCCGATGCCGACTGGGAAAAGCACCTGGGCGGCAGCGACTCGGTGCTGGTCAACGCCTCCACCTGGGGCCTGATGCTGACTGGCAAGCTGGTGCAGATGAACGATGCCACCCGCGCTGATGCGCCCAGCGCGTTCAAGCGCCTGGTCGGCCGCGTGGGTGAACCGGTGGTGCGCCTGGCCGTGCGCCAGGCGATGAAGATCATGGGCCACCAGTTCGTCATGGGCCGCACCATCAGCGAAGCACTGTCGCGCTCGCACAAGGGCGACAACGCCAGCTACCGCTACTCCTTCGACATGCTGGGCGAAGGCGCGCTGACCATGAAGGACGCGCTGCGCTACCTGGAGGACTACCGTCGTGCGATCCACGCCATCGGTGGTGACCACAAGGCCCGCGGTGGCCGCCCGGACGGCGACGTCAACAACGCCCCGGGCATCTCCATCAAGCTGTCGGCGCTGTACCCGCGCTACGAGCACGCCAAGCGCGCGCGCGTGCTGAAGGACCTGGTACCAGGCGTGCTGGAACTGGCACAGCTGGCCAAGAGCTACGGCATCGGCTGCACCGTCGACGCCGAAGAGTCCGATCGCCTGGAACTGTCGCTGGACATCATCGAGCAGGTGTTCGGCGATGCCTCGCTGGCCGGCTGGGATGGCTTCGGCGTGGTCGTGCAGGCTTACCAGAAGCGTACGCCGTACACGATCGACCACCTGGCCGACATGGCGCGCCGCGCCGGTCGTCGCCTGCAGGTGCGCCTGGTCAAGGGTGCCTACTGGGACGCCGAGATCAAGCGCGCGCAGATCGAAGGCTATGCCGGCTACCCGGTGTTCACCCGCAAGCAGAATACCGACGTGTCCTACCTGGCGTGTGCCAAGCGTCTGTTTACCCATGCCGACGCGATCTACCCGATGTTCGCCACGCACAACGCGCACACCATCGCGGCGGTGCGCAGCATCGCCAATGGCGGCGTCTACGAGCACCAGAAGCTGCACGGCATGGGCGACGACCTGTACGCCGAAGTGGTGCCGGCCGACCGCTTGAACCTGCCGTGCCGCGTGTACGCGCCGGTTGGTTCGCATGAAGACCTGCTGCCGTACCTGGTGCGCCGCCTGCTGGAAAACGGCGCCAACTCCAGCTTCGTCAACCGCATCACCGACGAGCGCGTGCCGATCGCCGACCTGATCCGCGATCCGGTCGAGATGGTGTCCTCGTTCGAATCGATTCCGCACCCCAAGATCCCGCTGCCGGTTGACCTGCTGCGCAGCCAGAACCACGACAGGAAGAACTCCATGGGCGCCAACCTCGCCAACGACAACGAACTGCGCGCCCTGGCCGAGCAGCTCAACGCTGCAGTGAAGCCCTGGTCGGCCGCGCCGCTGGTGCCGGGTGCCAACCCGGCCGGCGCCGCACAGCCGGTGACCAACCCCGCCGATACCCGCGAGGTGGTCGGCCAGTGGCAGGCCGCCGATGCCGCCACCGTGCAGAAGGCACTGGCCAATGCCGTGGCCGCACAGCCGGCCTGGAACCGCACCCCGGCGGCCAGCCGCGCTGCCATCCTCGAGCACGCCGCCGACCAGCTGGAAGCGCGCATGCCCGAATTCATGGCGCTGTGCGTGAAGGAAGCCGGCAAGAGCCTGCCCGACGGCATCGCCGAAGTACGCGAAGCCGTGGACTTCCTGCGCTACTACGCCAAGCAGGCACGCGAGCAGTTCAGTCACGCCGAGAAGCTGCCCAGCCCGACCGGCGAATCCAACGAACTGCAGCTGCATGGCCGCGGCGTGTTCGTCTGCATCAGCCCGTGGAACTTCCCGCTGGCGATCTTCCTCGGCCAGGTGGCTGCCGCACTGGCCGCCGGCAACAGCGTCATCGCCAAGCCGGCCGAGCAGACCAACCTGATCGGCTACTACGCAGTGAAGCTGCTGCACGATGCCGGCGTGCCGGCCGACGTGGTGCAGTACCTGCCGGGCGACGGCGCGACCGTGGGCGCCGCGCTGACCGCCGACCCGCGCGTGGCCGGCGTGGCCTTCACCGGCTCCACCGAGACCGCCCGTGCGATCAACCGCGCGATGGCCGCACGTGACGCCGCCATCGGCGTGCTGATTGCCGAAACCGGTGGCCAGAACGCCTTCATCGCCGACTCCTCGGCGCTGCCGGAACAGCTGGTCAAGGATGCGATTGGTTCGGCCTTCACCTCGGCCGGCCAGCGCTGCTCGGCCGCGCGCGTGCTGTTCGTGCAGGACGACATCGCCGACAAGGTGATGACCATGCTGGCCGGTGCGATGAAGGAACTGAAGGTCGGCAACCCCGGCCTGCTGTCCACCGACGTCGGCCCGGTGATCGACGCCGATGCACTGAAGATCCTGCAGGACCACGCCGAACGCATGGACCGCGAAGCGCGCCTGATCGCTGCGGCGGAACTGTCCGCCGAAGCGGCCAACGGCACCTTCTTCGCACCGCGTGCGTACGAACTGAAGGACCTGGGCCAGCTGCAGAAGGAAATCTTCGGGCCGGTCCTGCACGTGATCCGCTGGAAGGGCGACCAGCTCGACGCGGTGATCGACCAGATCAACGCCACCGGCTATGGCCTGACCCTGGGCGTGCATTCGCGCATCGACGAAACCGTCGACCGCATCAGCAACGGCGTCCACGTCGGCAACGTCTACGTCAACCGCAACCAGATCGGTGCGGTGGTCGGCGTGCAGCCGTTCGGCGGCCAGGGCCTGTCCGGCACCGGCCCCAAGGCCGGCGGCCCGCACTACCTGCTGCGCTTCGCCACCGAAAAGACGGTGACGGTGAACACCACCGCTGCCGGCGGCAATGCCTCGCTGCTGACCCTGGGCGACTGATCCCAGGCGTCATGCGGCAAACGAAAAACCCCGCGAAAGCGGGGTTTTTTGTGCCTTGTTTCCTGTAGCGCCGAGCCCATGCTCAGCTTGCACGGTGCAGCCGAGCATGGGCTCGGCGCTACACCCGCATCAGATTGCGCCAGTGGCGCAATGCCACCAGCGCGTTGATCCAGAAGCCCACGTACAGGATCGAGGTCAGGTGCAGGCCACGGCTGTAGTACAGCGGCACCGCGACGGTATTCACCAGCAGCCACACCCACCACGATTCCAGCTTGCGTCGCATCATCAGGATCTGCGCGATCACGCTCAGCACCAGCACCGCCGAATCGATGTACGGCGCATAGGCATTGGTCAGGCGGGTCAGCATCCAGCCGTAGCCGAAGGTCGCCACCACCGCCAGCGGCGCCAGCCAGGCCCATGCACGTGGTCGCAGCGAGGTGATCGGCAGCGGCGCACCATGGTCGCCGCGCAGCCACTGCCACCAGCCCAGCACGCTGATGGCGATGAAGAAGAACTGCAGCACCATGTCGGCATACAGATGCGAGCGCTCGAACACCGCGGCAAACAGCGCACAGCCGACGATGCCCAGCCACCAGGTGTGCACGTTGTTGCGCCCGGCCAGCAGGATCGAGCCGGCGACGGCGATGTTGGCAGCCAGCTCCAGCTGGAAGTTCGGGTCGGACAGGTTCATGGCGCTATTGTCGTGGATCCACGCCGTGGATGGCGGTGCTCTTCAGCAGATCCACGCCACGCGTGGATGACCCGAGGCCACAAAAGAAGAAGGCCCCGCTTGCGCGGGGCCTTCCGTGTACTGCGTCAGGCGGAAGCCCGAATCAGAACTTGTACTGGAACGAAGCTGCCAGCACGTCGCCACGGACCTTGTACTTGCCCGACAGCGAGTTGCCCTGGTTGGCGGTGGTCGCCGGCACGTTCACGTTCGGATCGCTGGTGAACAGGTGGGTATAACCAATGTTCCACTCGGTGTTCTGCGACGGGGTCCAGCCCACGCCCAGCGACAGCCACTTGCGGCTGGTATCCGGCACGCGGACGTCGCGGTGGGCGTCGGTGGTCGGGGTCTGGTCCAGTGCAACACCACCGCGCAGGGTGACGGTGTCGCTCAGCTTGTAGTCGGCGCCCAGCGACACGAAGGTGGTGTCGCGGTAGCCGAACTCCAGAACCGAATCGGGCTGCGGCGAAGCGTAGTCAACGGTCACGCTGTCAAACGCGGTCGACCAGGCGGTACGGGTCACGTCGCCCATCACGGTCCAGCGGTCGTTGACCTTGTGGGTCACGCTCAGGGTGGCCGAGGCCGGCATGGTCACCGTGGCCTTGCCGCTGGTGTCCATGAACCAACCGCGAGTACGCGGCGAGTTGGTCAGCAGGGAACGGGCGCGGTCGGCGCCGCTGAAGGTCGCATCACCACCGGTGATCTTGTGCTCGACCTTGGAACGGTAGCTCAGGCCGATGTGGGTGTTCTCGTCGATCGAGAACAGGCCACCAACGGTCCAGCCCACGGCATTGTTGTCACCCTCGATCTTCAGGGTGCCATCCGAACTGCCCGGGGCGAAGCCCGGAGCACCGGCGCCGGCCAGGATGCTGCCGTAGTCGACGGCGTTGCTCAGCTCGATGGTCAGGTGCTCGACGAACACCGACGCGCCGAAGGACACGTACGGGTTGACGTCATACGATGCGGCGAAGCCGAGGTCGATGGCCTTCAGGTCGGTCTTCAGGCCGCTGTAGCGACCGACCCAACCGTTGTCGTATTCGGTCTTGAAGCCGAACGGTGCGGTCAGCGACACACCGAAGTGGGCCTTCTCGCCGACCGGCATGTGGAAGTACGCGGCCGGAACCGGAGCGATCATGCCGGCGTCGCCGCCGTCACCACCGGTCTGCGGGCGGCCTGCCGCATTGCGGCCCTGGCCCTTGAACTCGGCCTTGAAGCTGATGGCGCTCAGGTCGCCCTGGACCATCGTGCCTTCCAGCTGGCGCATGCCGGCCGGGTTGACGGCGATGATGGAGGCGTCGCCCTCGGCGCTGCCGGAACCGGCGAACGCGCGGCCGAGGCCCTTGGCGCTGTTTTCCTTCAGCTGGAAGGCGGCAGCGTTGGCATCGGCGGCGGCCAGCGCACCGGCAACGCCGACGGCCAGCAGGGTCAGTCGGGCAATGGTGGAAGCGGTTTGCATCGTAGTTCTCTCTCCGGTAAGCGGTGATGGTGCTCTGAGTGCGCCTGCGCCCGGCAGGCCTTGGGGCCCTTCGGAGCGCGCCGGATTCCCCTCCCGACATACGACGCCGTATGCGAGTATTACCCAGAGCTGTTAATGAAACAATAACAGCGCAGGCGCTTTTTTCGTCTCAAAAGCTGAACAGGACAAATCCCGCCGCAGGCGCCCGCACGCTAGGCTATTGCCCATGTTCGTCTCCCTCCCGTCGCGCAAGAAGGCGGCCCTGCGCTGGGCCACGCCCGTGCTGTTTGCGGCACTGTGGCTGGCGTTCCTGTGGTCGATCTCGCGTCCGGACGACGCCCGGGGCAGCCTCTGGCTGGACTGGGGCGCCCTGTCCACCGGCCTGACCCATCCGCTGGACTGGTGGGCGACCCTGCAGGACGGCAGCGTGCTGCGACTGTTCACGGCCCTGTTCCTGCACGCAGACTGGTCACACCTGCTGGGCAACCTGGTGTTCCTGTTGATCTTCGGCCTGCCCGCCGAACGGGTGCTGGGCCCGTGGCGGTTGCTGCTGCTGTTCCTGGTCGGCGGTGCGGTCTCCAACCTGGTGGCGATCTACACCATGGGCAGCCCGGACCAGATCATCATCGGCGCCAGCGGCGCGGTCTCGGCCTTGATCGGCGCCTACCTGGCGCTGTTCCCGGGCGCGCGGCTGGGCGTGGTGATCCCGCTCGGCCTGTTCTTGGAGTTCGTGCGCGCCCCGGCCTACCTGCTGATCGGCGTCTGGGCCGCCCTGCAGGTGGTGTTCGCCCACATCGGCCCGAGCTTCGGCATGGTCGCCTGGTGGGCGCACATCGGTGGCTTCATGTTCGGCCTGGTGTACGGGGTCTACGTGCGCGCCGCGATCGCCCGCAAGCTGCGCAAGCGCCACGGATTCTGACCGGTCCGGTGGTGCCGGCCGCTGGCCAGCTCCACGCTCACCCGCTCGTTCGTAGCGTCAAGCGTGCTCGACTGCGGGTTTCGTCGCCGGGCATGGCCCGGCACTACCGTCAGGGCTTGACCGGGGCCGGAGCGGGCTTTGCTTCCGGCTTGCTCTCCGCCTTCGGCTCGGCCTTCGCATCCGGCGTGGCCTCCGGCTTCGCGGCCGCCGTTTTCGCAGCCTTGGCCGCAGCGGCCTTCGCCGCTTCGGCCTTCAACCGTGCAGCCACCGAACCGGGATTCTTCAGCTCGGCCAGCGCATCGTTGATCGGGCCATCACCCGGCAGTACCGCACCGGCGTGGTAGCCCTCGGTGCCTTCGTCGTCGCCGCGCAGGTGGCCCGGCAGGGTCGCTTCGCTGTAGTCGCTCAGGCTGGCCGGCAGCGCCTCTTCTTCCGGGCGCGCCGCAGGCTTCAGCTCGACCTCCGGCACGATACCGGTGGCCTGGATCGACTTGCCGCTGGGCGTGTAATAGCGCGCCGTGGTCAGCTTCACCGAATCGCCGTTGTCCAGCGGCAGCACGGTCTGCACCGAGCCCTTGCCGAAGGTGCGGCTGCCGACCACGCGCGCACGCTTGTTGTCGCGCAGCGCGCCGGCCAGCACTTCCGATGCGCTGGCCGAACCAGCGTCGACCAGCACCACCACCGGTGCGCCCTTCAACAGATCGCCAGGGGTCGCATCGAAGCGTGCATCGCTGATGCTGATGCGGCCACGGGTGCTGACGATATTGCCCTTGTCGAGCAGATCATCGGCCACCTGCACGGCGGCGGTCAGCAGGCCACCCGGGTTGCTGCGCAGATCCAGCACCAGACCCTTGAGCTGACCACCGGACTGCTTCTGCAGCTGCTGCACGTGCTTCTGGAAATCAGAACCGGTATCGGCCTGGAAGGTGCTCAGGCGGATGTAGGCGTAACCCGGTTCGAGCATGCGGCTCTTCACACTGGTCACGCGGATGGTCTGGCGGGTGAGGCTGACATCGAACGGCTTGGGCTTGCCTTCGCGCACGATGGTCAGCACCACCTTGCTTCCGGCGGCGCCCCGCAGCGGCTCGCTGGCGTCGATCGCGCTGATCGGCTTGCCATCGATGGCGATGATCAGGTCACCAGCGAGGATGCCGGCCTTGGCCGCCGGCGTGTCGTCGATCGGCGCGATCACCTTCATGCTGGCGTTGTCCGGCTGCTGCTGCAGCTCCACGCCAATGCCTTCGTAGGCGCCGCTGGCCTGTTCGTCGAAAGCCTGCGCGTCTTCCTTGTTGAAATAGGTGCTGTGCGGATCAAGGTCGAGCAGCAGGCCGCGCACCGCCGACTGCATCAGCTTCTTGTCATCGACCGGGTCGACGTAGGCGGCACGCACCGCGTTGTACACGGCCACGAAACGGCGGATCTCTTCCAGCGGCACCTTCGAGGTCACCGCCTCCTCGCTGTTCGCCGCCTGCCCGCTGGTTTCCTGGCTCGGGGCGGGCGCGGTCTGCTGCGCCCAGGACAGCGCTGGCAACAGAGCCAGCAAGAGGGTGGCGGTACGGGCTGCGCGCATGGATCACTCCTGTCGACGATGGCATCGTGCCCAAGGCACATGCGCCGATTATGCGCGAAGCACAGCTAAATTCCCGTTGAATCCGCCATGCCTGCGGTAGCGCTGGATTCAGCGCCGCTGCAGCCAGCTGTCCGGATTGACCGGCTGCCCGCCACGCCGCAGCTCGAAGTACAGCGCGGTCACGCCCTGGCCGCCGGAATTACCGACCTTGGCCACCGCGTCGCCACGACTGACCCGGGCACCGGCATCCTTCAGCAGGGTGTCGTTGTGGGCATACAGGCTCATGTAGCCGTTGCCGTGGTCGACGATCAGGATCATGCCGTAGCCGGTCATCCAGTCGGAGAACACCACGGTGCCATCGGCCACCGCAGTAACGGTACTGCCGGCCGGTGCACCGATCAGCACACCGCTGCTGGTGCGGCCGTCAGGCAACTTGCCGCCATAGCGCGCCAGCAGATTGCCGGACAACGGCCAGCCCAGGCCTCCAACCTTCGGCGCAGGCGCCGAGGCCACGGCAGGCGGCACCTTGGTGGGCGGCGGCGGCCGTCCCTGTGCCGCCGCCTGGCGTGCGGCACGTTCGGCGGCGGCCTTCTCCGCTGCCGCACGGCGCGCAGCCGCGCGACGCTCGGCCTCGGCACGGGCGGCGGCCGCACGCAGATTGGCCAGCAGCGTTTCCAGCGCCTTGGCATCCTGGCCCAGCGCCTGTTCTTTCTCGCGCTGGTCCTTGAAGCGCTCGTCCAGCGAGGCAACAGTCTTTGCGCGATCGCGGCGGTCGACTTCCAGCGCCGCTGCCTGCTGCTTCTGGTTCTGCTGCGCGCCCTGCAGCTTCTGCTTGCGCTCAGCGATCTGCGCCTGCAGCGCCTCCAGCTCCTTCAGGTCAGCAGTCAGCGCGGTGATGCGCTTTGCCCGCTCGCGCTGCAGGTAGCGGTGGTAGGCCAGGGCGCGATTGGCATCGGCCACCGTGTCCTGCGACAGCAGCAGCTTCAACGGTGCGTGGTTGCCCAGCTGGTAGGCCGCACGCAGCAGGCCGGCCAGCTCGCGATGCTGCTGGGCGAGGTTGGCCTGCAGCGTGCTGCGGCGTTGTTCGGCCTCGGCCAGGGCCCTTCCCTGCTCGCGCAGCGCGGTTTCTGTCTGCGCAAGCGCACGGCCGGTGCGGGCCACCTTCTCATCCGCCTCGCGCAGCTGCTGTGATGCCTGGCCGCGCTGCCCTTCGATCTGCCGGCGCTCCTGCGCCACGCCCTTCAGTTCGGTGCGCAGCTTCTGCAGCTTGCGCTCGGTCTCGCGGGTGGTCTGCGCAGCACCGGGCAAGGGCAGGGCAAGGGCCAACGCCAGCCCCAGCAGCAGGCAGCGCCCGCCGCGGATGGCGGCGATGTGATGTCGGCGTGATGGGAAGGCGTTGTCGCGCAAGGGCTTTCCAGTGACTTCAGGCAGTTGCAGGGGGTACCGGGGAATGGTGACATCTCCGCACGCGGCCTGCCAGCCGCACATCCATCGAGGTCCCCATGAAAACTCTTTCCATTCCGCTGCTGTTGGGCGTGCTGCTGGCCACCGGGCCGGTTGCGGCCCAGGAAGACATCAGCAAGGTCAACGGCAGCATCAGCGCCGACGCCGGCCAGCGCTACGGCAAACTGGATACCGTCAACGGCGGCATCCGTGTCGGCGAAGGCGTCGAGACCGGCAGTATCGACACCGTCAATGGTGGGGTGAAGGTCGCCGACCGCGCACGCACCGGCCAGATCGAGACGGTCAACGGCGGCGTGCGCCTGGGCCGCGAGGTGATCGCCCGTGGCGACGTCAGCACGGTTAACGGCAGCATCTTCAGCGATCGCGGCAGCCAGATCGAAGGCGGCGTCGAAACCGTGAACGGTGGCATCGGCCTGGTCGAAAGCCGCGTCGGCAAGGACGTGGAGACCGTCAACGGCGATATCACCGTCGGCATCGGTTCGCAGGTGAACGGTGGCGTGCATGTGCGCAAGCCGAACTTCAGCGTCTCGCTCACCGCCAGCCGCAAGCCGCGCGTGATCATCGGCCCGAACGCCGTGGTCAACGGCCCACTGCAGTTCGAACGCGAGGTGGTGCTGTACGTGCATCGCACCGCTCGTATCGGGCCGGTCACCGGCGCCGAGCCGATCCCGTTCGACGCCGAAACCGCTCCGGCGGATTGAGCGCACCGGGCCATTCGGTTCGGTGATACTCGCTGTTACCGGCCACGCACGAGGTGTGGCCGCCCTTTGTTTTCCAGGAATCGACGATGCCCCGCAAACTCCTCCTGTGCCTGGCCGCTGCGGCCGCGCTCAGTGCCTGCAAAGGCGAAGATACTCCGGCGCCCGCGCCGGCCACTGACACTGCCGCTGCGAAGCCGGCAGCCCATTCGTTCTCGCCGGAAATCAACGCCGGGGACTTCGCCGAGATGGTCAAGACCCTGGCCTCGGATGAGTTCGAAGGTCGCGCCCCGGGTAGCAAGGGCGAAGAACTGACGGTCAACTACATCCGTGACCAGATGCAGCGCATCGGCCTGCAGCCCGGCAACGGCGACAGCTGGTTCCAGGACGTGCCGATGACTGAGACCACGGCCAACGAATCGACCGTGCTGAAGATCACCCAGGGCGGCAAAACCACCGAACTGAAGTTCGGTACCGACATGGTGGTGGGCACCCGTACCGGCCAGGCCGAAGTGAAGGTCGACGCCAGCGACCTGGTGTTCGTTGGCTACGGCGTCGATGCGCCGGAGCAGAAGTGGAACGACTACGCCGGCCAGGACTGGAAGGGCAAGACGGTCGTCATGTTCGTCAACGATCCGGGCTTCCACGTCGATGACGCGAAGCTGTTCGACGGCAAGCGCATGACCTACTACGGCCGCTGGACCTACAAGTTCGAGGAAGCCGCACGCAAGGGCGCCGCCGCCGCGCTGATCGTGCACGACACCGCCGGCGCCTCCTATGGCTGGGACGTGGTGAAGAACTCCTGGGCGGGCCCGCAGTACGACCTGCCGGCCAAGGACGACCCGGAAGCCCGCATCCCGGTGCAGGGCTGGCTGAGTGCGGAAGCCGCCAAGGCATTGTTCGCCGGCGCCGGCCTGGACCTGGCACAGGCGTACAAGGACGCCAGCAAGCGCGGCTTCAAGCCGGTTCCGCTGAAGGCCACCGCCGCGGTCGACCTGAAGAGCCAGATCGCGCGGAAGCAGTCGCGCAATGTGGTGGGCGTGCTGCCGGGCAGCAAGCGTGCCGACGAGGCCGTGCTGTACATGGCGCACTGGGACCACCTGGGCAAGCACGAGGGCGAGACCGGCGACAACATCTACAACGGTGCAGTCGACAATGCGACCGGCGTGGCCGGCATCCTCGAGGTGGCTGAAGCAATGGCCCACCAGGATCCGAAGCCGGAGCGTTCGGTGGTGTTCCTGGCGGTGACCCTGGAAGAATCCGGCCTGCTGGGTTCGAAGTACTACGTCACGCACCCCACCTTCCCGCTGGACAAGATCGCCGGCGTGATCAACATCGATGCGATGTCGGTGGCTGGCCGTGCCAAGGATGTGACTGTCACCGGTTTCGGCAGCTCGGAGCTGGAAGACATTCTCAAGCCGCTGGCCGCGGCCCAGGACCGTACCCTGCACGGTGAGACCTCGGTGCAGAGTGGCTTCTACTTCCGCTCGGATCACTTCAACTTCGCCAAGGCCGGCGTGCCGGCCCTGTACGCCGATGGTGGCGAGGACCTGCGCGAGGGTGGCGTGGACGCCGGCCGCAAGGCTGCAGCCGACTACGGCGCCAACCGCTACCACGGCCCGAAGGACGAGTTCGACGCGGCCACCTGGAAGCTGGACGGGACTGTCGAAGACCTGCAACTGATGTACGGCGTCGGCAAGGAACTGGCCGGCGGCGATCGTTGGCCGAACTGGTATGCAGGCAACCCGTTCAAGGCGGCCCGCGATGCAATGATGAAGGACAAGGCACCGGCTGCGGCGAAGTAGCGTCGAGCCTGCTCGACTCAGTACTGAAGCAATCCAAAGCGGCGCCCGCAAGGGCGCCGCTTTTTTGTGCGTGCGATTGCAGCGCGGTGGTAGATGCCAACCTTGGTTGGCGCCGCTCTTTGCGGGAACAATCCATCCACGCATTGCGTGGATCTACTGTGGGTTCGCCTGCCCTAGGTAGCTGCCAACCTTGGTTGGCGCCGTGATTCCTCGCGGAGGGCATCCACGCATGTCGTGGATCTACCGGGTGATGTAACGCCATCGGGTTGCCGGCCAGCGGCCGGCACTACCCGCATTTCCTGCGCACAAAGAAAAACCCCGCTGCGTGAGCAGCGGGGTTTTGGGTGTAAACCCTGGCGATGACCTACTCTCGCATGGCTTAGGCCACACTACCATCGGCGCAGCTACGTTTCACTTCCGAGTTCGGGATGGGATCGGGTGGTTCCATAGCGCTAATTTCACCAGGGAGACGGTTGCAGCAGCGCTTGCAGCGCCAGCATCGCGATCTTGCCCTCGGGGCGGAAGCCACTCAAAAAGCAGTGCCTTCACTTAATAAGAAAAACCCCGCTGCGTGAGCAGCGGGGTTCTCGGGTATAAACCCTGGCGATGACCTACTCTCGCATGGCTTAGGCCACACTACCATCGGCGCAGCTACGTTTCACTTCCGAGTTCGGGATGGGATCGGGTGGTTCCATAGCGCTAATTTCACCAGGGAGGCTTTTGGAGAGTCGCACTCGTCCCGGAGGACAAGGCGCCAGCCTCGCATAGTTCTTGTGACGTAGCGTGCACTTGGATGCTCTTACGACGTTGTCGTAAAGCCAAGGCAACTTGAGGTTATATGGTCAAGCCACACGGATCATTAGTATCAGTTAGCTCAATACATTGCTGTACTTACACACCTGACCTATCAACCACATAGTCTATATGGTTCCTTCAGGGGGCTTGTGCCCCGGGAGATCTCATCTTGAGGCGCGCTTCCCGCTTAGATGCTTTCAGCGGTTATCGCTTCCGAACATAGCTACCCGGCAATGCCACTGGCGTGACAACCGGAACACCAGAGGTTCGTCCACTCCGGTCCTCTCGTACTAGGAGCAGCCCCTCTCAAATCTCCAACGCCCATGGCAGATAGGGACCGAACTGTCTCACGACGTTCTGAACCCAGCTCGCGTACCACTTTAAATGGCGAACAGCCATACCCTTGGGACCGACTACAGCCCCAGGATGTGATGAGCCGACATCGAGGTGCCAAACACCGCCGTCGATATGAACTCTTGGGCGGTATCAGCCTGTTATCCCCGGAGTACCTTTTATCCGTTGAGCGATGGCCCTTCCATACAGAACCACCGGATCACTAAGTCCTAGTTTCCTACCTGCTTGATCCGTCGATCTTGCAGTCAAGCACGCTTATGCCTTTGCACACAGTGCGCGATGTCCGACCGCGCTGAGCGTACCTTCGAGCTCCTCCGTTACTCTTTAGGAGGAGACCGCCCCAGTCAAACTACCCACCATACACGGTCCCCGACCCAGATAATGGGCCCAGGTTAGAACGTCAAGCACGACAGGGTGGTATTTCAAGGATGGCTCCACTGCAGCTAGCGCCACAGTTTCATAGCCTCCCACCTATCCTACACAGACGAACTCAACGTTCAGTGTAAAGCTATAGTAAAGGTTCACGGGGTCTTTCCGTCTTGCCACGGGAACGCTGCATCTTCACAGCGATTTCAATTTCACTGAGTCTCGGG